>NZ_CP110791.1:0-4417639 GCF_026183365.1 Yersinia sp. SCPM-O-B-9106 (C-191)
GTGTCACTTTCGCTTTGGCAGCAGTGTCTTGCCCGATTGCAGGATGAGTTACCTGCCACAGAATTTAGTATGTGGATACGCCCCCTACAGGCGGAACTGAGTGACAATACTCTGGCGCTTTACGCACCTAATCGTTTTGTACTGGACTGGGTCCGTGATAAGTACTTAAACAATATCAATGGCTTGCTTAATGATTTCTGTGGCAGCGAGGTTCCTTTACTGCGTTTTGAAGTCGGGAGTAAACCCGCGGTAAGAGCAGCACACAGTCATCCAGTTACAGCCAGCGTTAGCGCGCCTGTTGCTCCGGTTACCCGCAGCGCACCTGTACGCCCGAGTTGGGACAGTTCGCCCGCTCAACCTGAACATTCTTACCGTTCGAATGTGAACCCGAAACACACATTTGATAACTTCGTTGAAGGTAAATCTAACCAACTGGCCCGCGCAGCAGCACGTCAGGTTGCGGATAATCCGGGTGGCGCGTACAACCCGCTATTCCTCTATGGCGGCACAGGTTTGGGTAAAACCCACCTGTTACATGCCGTGGGGAATGGCATTATCGCCCGTAAAGCGAATGCCAAAGTGGTTTATATGCATTCAGAGCGTTTTGTGCAAGATATGGTAAAAGCCTTGCAGAACAACGCAATAGAAGAGTTTAAGCGCTATTATCGTTCGGTTGATGCGTTATTAATCGATGATATTCAGTTCTTTGCCAATAAAGAGCGTTCCCAGGAAGAGTTTTTCCACACCTTTAATGCTTTGCTGGAAGGTAATCAGCAGATCATTCTGACCTCAGATCGCTATCCAAAAGAGATCAATGGGGTAGAAGATCGTTTGAAATCGCGTTTTGGCTGGGGCCTAACGGTGGCGATTGAGCCGCCGGAACTGGAAACCCGGGTCGCGATTCTGATGAAAAAAGCGGATGAAAATAATATTCGCTTGCCCGGTGAGGTCGCGTTCTTTATTGCCAAGCGTCTGCGTTCCAACGTGCGTGAGCTGGAAGGGGCATTGAATCGTGTGATCGCCAATGCCAATTTTACTGGCCGAGCAATCACCATTGATTTTGTTCGTGAAGCTCTGCGTGACTTACTGGCATTGCAGGAAAAACTGGTCACTATTGATAATATTCAAAAAACTGTCGCAGAATATTATAAAATTAAGGTCGCAGACCTACTCTCCAAACGGCGTTCCCGTTCGGTAGCTCGCCCGCGCCAAATGGCGATGGCGTTGGCGAAAGAGTTAACCAACCACAGCCTGCCTGAAATCGGCGATGCGTTTGGTGGCCGCGACCATACCACGGTGTTGCATGCTTGCCGCAAGATTGAACAATTGCGTGAAGAAAGTCACGACATCAAAGAAGATTTCTCTAACTTAATCAGAACATTATCCTCCTAGCGCTATGAAATTTATCATTGAACGTGAGCATCTGCTAAAACCGCTGCAACAGGTCAGTAGCCCGCTGGGTGGACGTCCTACGTTGCCAATCTTAGGTAACTTGTTGCTGCAAGTCACCGAAGGTTCTTTGCGCCTGACCGGTACCGATCTGGAGATGGAGATGGTGGCCTGTGTTGCCCTGTCCCAGCCTCATGAGCAGGGTGCAACCACTGTGCCCGCACGGAAGTTTTTTGATATCTGGCGTGGTTTGCCGGAAGGCGCGGAGATTACAGTCGCACTTGATGGTGACCGCCTATTGGTGCGCTCTGGCCGTAGCCGCTTCTCACTGTCTACCTTACCAGCCGCAGATTTCCCGAATTTGGATGACTGGCAGAGTGAAGTTGAATTCACTTTACCGCAGGCAACTTTAAAGCGTCTGATTGAGTCCACTCAGTTCTCAATGGCCCATCAGGATGTGCGTTATTACTTGAACGGCATGTTGTTTGAGACTGAGGGTGAAGAACTGCGCACTGTCGCAACTGACGGTCACCGGTTAGCGGTTTGTGCGATGCCCATTGGCCAGACATTACCGTCACATTCGGTTATCGTGCCGCGTAAAGGCGTGATGGAGTTGGTCAGGTTGCTGGATGGTGGCGACACGCCATTACGTTTGCAAATTGGCAGTAACAATATCCGCGCCCATGTGGGTGATTTCATTTTCACCTCCAAGCTGGTTGATGGCCGTTTCCCTGATTATCGCCGTGTATTGCCGAAAAACCCGGACAAAACACTGAAAGCGAGCTGTGATTTACTGAAACAAGCCTTTGCTCGCGCGGCGATTTTGTCCAACGAGAAGTTTCGTGGCGTTCGGCTCTATGTCAGTCAAAATCAGCTTAAAATCACCGCGAATAACCCTGAACAGGAAGAAGCGGAAGAGATCCTCGATGTTAGCTACGATGGGGCAGAAATGGAGATCGGCTTCAACGTCAGCTATGTACTCGATGTGCTGAATGCGCTCAAGTGCGAAGATGTTAGTCTGTTACTGACCGACTCGGTCTCCAGCGTGCAGATTGAAGATGGCGCCAGTCAGGCTGCGGCGTACGTTGTCATGCCAATGCGTTTGTAAAGCATGGCTCTGACGCGTTTATTAATTAAAGATTTTCGTAATATCGAATCGGCAGACTTGGCACTGGCGTCGGGGTTTAATTTTTTAGTGGGTCCCAATGGCAGTGGTAAAACCAGTGTGCTGGAGGCGATTTATACCTTAGGTCATGGCCGCGCTTTTCGTAGTTTGCAGGCGGGCCGCGTGATTCGTCACGAATGTGCCGGGTTTATATTGCACGGTCGGGTTGATGCTAATGAGCGTGAGTCGTCCGTGGGGCTGAGCAAAAGCCGACAAGGTGATACCAAGGTGCGCATTGATGGCACTGATGGTCATAAAGTGGCTGAATTGGCGCAATTGTTGCCAATGCAACTGATTACTCCTGAAGGGTTTACTTTATTGAATGGCGGGCCAAAATTTCGGCGTGCCTTTTTAGACTGGGGTTGCTTTCATAATGAACCCGGTTTTTTTATGGCCTGGAGCAATCTGAAAAGATTACTTAAGCAGCGCAACGCCGCGCTGCGCCAGGTGAGTCGCTATGCGCAAATCCGGGCCTGGGATCAGGAAATTATCCCGCTGGCTGAGCGTATTAGTGAGTGGCGGGCGGCATACAGTGACGCCATTGCGGCAGATATTTCAGCCACATGCGCGCTGTTCCTGCCAGAGTTCGCCCTGAGTTTCTCTTTCCAGCGCGGCTGGGATAAAGAGAGTGACTATGGTGAGTTGCTGGAACGGCAGTTTGAGCGTGACAGAGCGCTAACCTATACCGCCGTCGGGCCACATAAAGCGGATTTTCGCATTCGGGCCGATGGTACGCCGGTAGAAGATTTGCTATCGCGTGGTCAGCTTAAATTGCTGATGTGCGCATTGCGGTTAGCGCAGGGTGAGTTTCTCACCCGACAGAGCGGGCGGCGTTGCCTGTATCTGCTTGACGATTTTGCTTCCGAACTAGACACCGGCCGTCGTCGTTTATTGGCCGAGCGTTTAAAAGCTACCCGGGCACAGGTTTTTGTCAGCGCAGTGAGTGCTGAGCAAGTGGCCGACATGGTAGGCGAAAAGGGCAAGATGTTCCGCGTGGAACATGGCAAAATAGAGGTTCAACCACAGGATTAAAAATGAGCGAGAAACGTTGATGTCGAATACTTATGACTCCTCAAGTATCAAGGTATTAAAAGGGCTGGATGCAGTTCGTAAGCGTCCGGGCATGTATATCGGTGATACTGATGACGGTACCGGTCTGCACCACATGGTATTCGAGGTTGTGGATAACGCTATCGACGAAGCCCTCGCTGGTCACTGTAAAGAAATTATTGTCACCATCCATTCGGATAACTCGGTTTCTGTACAGGATGATGGCCGCGGTATTCCAACCGGTATGCATGACGAGGAAGGGGTATCGGCAGCTGAGGTCATCATGACCGTGTTGCATGCTGGCGGTAAATTTGACGATAACTCGTATAAAGTTTCCGGCGGTTTGCACGGCGTGGGTGTCTCAGTTGTTAACGCCTTGTCTGAAAAACTGGAGCTGGTGATTCGCCGTGAAGGTAAAGTTCACGAGCAGACTTACAAAATGGGTGTGCCGCAGGCACCACTGAAAGTGGTGGGTGAAACCGATCAGACCGGGACAACCGTGCGTTTCTGGCCGAGTTTCCAGACCTTCACCAATAACACCGAATTCCAGTATGAAATCCTGGCTAAACGTCTGCGCGAGTTGTCATTCCTGAACTCCGGGGTTTCAATTAAACTGAAAGACAAACGTAACGATAGAGAAGACCATTTCCATTATGAAGGTGGTATTCGGGCATTTGTTGAATATTTAAGCAAAAACAAAAACCCGATCCATCCGAAAGTGTTCTATTTCTCTACCGTGAAAGACGATATCGGTGTGGAAGTGGCATTGCAGTGGAACGACGGTTTCCAGGAAAACATTTACTGCTTCACCAACAACATTCCACAGCGCGATGGGGGGACTCACTTAGTGGGGTTCCGTACGGCGATGACCCGTACCCTGAACAGCTACATGGATAAAGAAGGCTACAGTAAAAAAGCGAAAATCAGTGCCACCGGTGATGATGCCCGTGAAGGCTTGATTGCCGTGGTTTCCGTGAAAGTACCAGACCCTAAATTCTCCTCACAGACCAAAGATAAACTGGTCTCCTCTGAGGTGAAAACGGCGGTCGAAACGCTGATGAACGAGAAGCTGGTTGAGTATTTGCTGGAAAACCCAACTGACGCCAAAATTGTCGTGGGCAAGATTATTGATGCTGCCCGTGCTCGTGAAGCGGCACGTAAAGCCCGTGAAATGACGCGTCGTAAAGGGGCGTTGGACTTGGCTGGTTTGCCAGGCAAACTGGCTGACTGTCAGGAACGCGACCCGGCATTGTCCGAACTCTACTTAGTGGAAGGGGACTCTGCGGGCGGCTCAGCTAAACAGGGCCGTAACCGTAAAAATCAGGCCATTTTGCCGCTAAAAGGTAAAATCCTGAACGTCGAGAAAGCGCGCTTTGACAAAATGCTTTCTTCACAAGAAGTGGCAACGCTGATTACCGCGCTGGGTTGTGGTATTGGCCGGGATGAATATAATCCGGACAAATTGCGCTATCACAATATCATTATCATGACCGATGCCGACGTGGATGGTTCGCACATCCGTACGTTGTTGTTGACCTTCTTCTATCGTCAGATGCCGGAAATTATTGAGCGTGGTCATGTGTTTATCGCTCAGCCGCCACTGTATAAAGTGAAGAAAGGTAAGCAAGAGCAATACATCAAAGATGATGACGCGATGGAGCAGTACCAGATGACTCTGGCACTGGATGGCGCGGCTTTGCATATCAATGCTGATGCCCCACCGCTGGTGGGCGAACATCTTGAGAAACTGGTTGCCGAGCACTACAGCGTCCAGAAGACTATTGGCCGTATGGAACGTCGTTATCCGCGTGCTTTGCTGAATAACCTGATTTATCAGCCAACCTTGCAAGAAGAGGATTTGACCGATAAAGAGGTTGTGACGCAATGGATTGATTCGCTGGTGGTGTTGCTGAACGAGAAAGAACAGCACGGCAGCAGCTACAGTTCAGTGGTGCGCGAAAACCGTGAGCGTCAACTGTTCGAGCCGGTGCTGCGTATTCGTACCCACGGGGTTGATACCGATTATGATCTGGACTTTGATTTCATCCACGGTGGTGAATATCGCAAAATCTGCCTGTTGGGCGATAAACTCCGTGGCTTAGTCGAGGAAGGTGCTTTTGTTGAACGTGGCGAGCGCCGTGTGCCGGTTTCAAGCTTTGAAGATGCACTGGACTGGTTAGTGAAAGAGTCTCGTCGCGGTTTGGCCATCCAGCGCTATAAAGGTTTGGGTGAAATGAACCCAGAGCAGCTGTGGGAAACCACCATGGACCCAACCAGCCGCCGTATGCTGCAGGTTATGGTGAAAGATGCCATTGCTGCCGATCAGTTATTCACCACGCTGATGGGGGATGCGGTTGAACCTCGCCGTGCCTTTATCGAAGAGAATGCGTTGCGCGCAGCGAATATCGATATCTAATCAGATAAGTTATTGACCTGATAATTTATAGGTCAGATAGAAATGCCCAGAACAGGAAACTGTTTCTGGGCTTTTTTTTTACTTGATAATCGTAATCTTGCGAATTCTTATCTTGCTAGTATTTGTGCTGTATACGGACGCGGACTTACTAGCATTTCAGCGCTGAATCGCGTTAGCATGGAGTATTCGCCAAGAAAATGTGAGGGCCTATGGCTATTGAATTAATTGCTATCGATATGGACGGCACGTTGTTGAACACACAGCATGAAATCACTCCACGAGTAAAGCAGGCTATTGATGCCGCTCGGGCAAAAGGGGTCTGTGTGGTACTGGCGACGGGGCGGCCTTATATCGGAATCCGACGTTATTTACGCGAACTGAATATGGAAAATAGTGGCGATTATTGCATCAGCAATAACGGCGCATTAGTACAAAAAGCGGCCACGGGTGAGTGTATTTTACAGGAAACCCTTAATTTCGAGGATTATCTCTATTTCGAAGCTTTGTCGCGCGAAATGGGGGTCAGTTTCCAGGCTTTTGATTTTGAGACTTTATATACCGCCAACAAAGACATCAGCAAATATACCCTACATGAAGTTTTCATAACCGGTATCCCATTGAAATATCGGGCGGTAGAGGAAATGGATCCTAAGTTACGCTTCCCGAAAGTGATGATGATTGATGAGCCAGAAAAACTGGACCGTGCATTGAAAATGATGCCCGCTGAAGCTTTTGAGCGTTTCACTATTATGAAAAGTGCGCCTTTTTACCTGGAGATTCTGAGTAAACGAGTCGATAAGGGGACGGGGGTGAAAATGCTGGCTGATCATTTAGGCATTGCGCAGGAAAATGTAATGGCACTGGGTGATCAAGGTAATGATATTGCGATGGTGAATTATGCCGGCGTGGGTGTTGCAATGGGAAATGCTATTCCCGAACTGAAAGAGATAGCGCAGTTTGTGACAGGCACTAATATTGAAGATGGTGTCGCGCTGGCCATTGAGAAATATGTGCTCTGAGTTTTGATTGGGTCTGCTCTATTACAAATTAGGTGCTCGGTTCGGTTGATATGAGATCGGCGCTCAGCTTACTTCCGATGCCTCAGCCGCCAAAGGGGTTACAAGCGCGTAACCCTCTTGGAACCCCTGCGCTTTTGCACGTATCGTTTGCCCACTTCGTGGGTGCCACTCGGCTCATCACTACACTGGCGGGACGGCGTGATTTGCAATCCTTTGCTCAAGCACGCCTAAATCCGGCGTCCTGCCGGATTTCCCTGGCTGCATTCTTCACTCGGCAGCTCAAATGTGCTTTTAGAGTCAACAGAGAGAATATAAAAGCCTACCCTCTCTTTTATCGCCCCAGAATCCCTTTCACTATTTGCACATCCTGAATCCCTAATCCGGTTAAATCAGCTAAGGTAATCTGCTGTTCATTGTTTCTGAAAGGTACGCCCTGAGCTAAAACTGTACCCATCTCGGTTAAGGTGTGATGCGCTAATAGTCGCTGTTGAAATGCTGATGAGATTTCACCAAATTCAGTGCATTGCTCCCATGAATCCACCAATATTTTATCGGCTTTGGCGACCAGTTCAGGGGCCAGTTCGTGCTTACCTGCACCATCAGCACCGACCGCCGTAATGTGAGTTCCTGGCTGAATATCTACAGCTTGTAAAATAGCTTCTCGGCTGGGTGTGGTGGTCACAATAAACTGGCAATGACGGCCTAACACCGCGGCATCCAAGGTGATATTGACCTCAAAACCCTCCGCCTGAGCATATTGACGGTATTCCTCTAATGCTGTCTCACTGCGGCCCCAGACCCATAGCTGGCGGCATGGAATGACACTTTTCAGGTACGTCAGATGCAGCCGTGCTTGCATGCCGGTGCCGACGATGCCTATGGCACTGATATGTTTTGGTGCACATAGCTCGGCAACAATTCGCCCAGCCAATGCTGTGCGCAGCGCGGTCAACCAGCCCTCATCCAGTAATAGGGCTTGCGGCTCGCCGGTTTGGGCAGAAAACGCCATCATCAACCCTTGGTTACTCGCTAGCCCTTTAGCGGGATTATCATAAAAACCGCCCGAAACTTTCACGACGAATTGTCTATCGCCCTGCAAATAGCCACTTTTAATACAGCAATCGCCATTGGTCTGTTCAAACAGCAAGTGCTGCACTGGGGGCATTTGCACCTGTTTTTGACTAAAAGCAATAAAACCTTGTTTGAGCAGTAACGTGATGGCATTAGCATTGAACTTGTCGAGAATCTGCTGCTTACTCAGAATAATCATTCGCTGACCGCTCCCAGGTATTTTTCTAGCACGATATTCTTCCCGCACAATACCACCGCAACTTTCTTGCCTTGCCAATGCGGTGCCAGTTTCAGCGCTGCCGCTAACGCCACCCCAGCAGCGCCTTCAATCATCCAGCGGTCAGTACGTGCGATCAAGCGCATCGCATCTTTGATTTCTTGCTCACTCACCAGCACTTTCTGATCAATTAATTGCTGGCAAAGGGCGAAAGTTATCGCCCCCGGTTCAACCCCTCCGGCCGTGCCATCAGACAGGGTTTCTTGCTCCGCCACTTCCTGAATTTGGCCATTTTCCAAACTGGTATACATACTGGTGGCATTGGCGGGCCAGCACCCAATAATTTGAGTTTTATCAGAGAGTTTCTTTAGTACGGTTGCAATGCCGGAAATCAGCCCACCGCCACCGACCGCCACAAAGACAGCATCAAGATTCGGCTGCTGTTCAACCATCTCCATGCCGCAAGTCCCTTGTCCGGCGATAATTTGTTCATCGTTATAAGGTGAGATATAGATTTTGCCTTGCTGTTGTGCGGCGCTATCAGCCGCCAGCTCGGCATTTAATGCATCCCCTGGAATCAGTTCAACCTCTCCGCCCAGTGCGCGGATAGCCTCTAATTTGATGGCCGCCGCCTGCTCCGGTGCATAAATAGTGGCCTTAACCCCCGCCAGTTTCCCTGCCAGTGCCATGGCTTGTCCGTGATTGCCGGTCGACGCGGTAATCACGCCCTGTTGGCGCTGTTCGTCAGTTAATAAACGCAATTTGTTACTGGCTCCGCGAAATTTAAAGGAACCGGTGTGCTGTAGATGCTCACATTTGAGATAGATTTCACAACCACTGTGCTGGGACAGCAATGGGCTATATTCCAGCGGCGTCACTCTCACTTGAGGGCGTAATACCTGATGGGCCTCTTTAATAGCATCAAATAATGTGTTCATGTTAATTCCTTTAAGTTTATGTATTTTTTATATTTTTTAGTTGGTTATAAACAGTGGCACGGGCGATGTTAAGGATTTTTGCGACATAGCCAGCAGCATTTTTGCCGTTAAATGCTCCCTGTTGGTAAAGTGCCTCAATCAACTTTCGGCGGTTAACATTGTTCAATGTCGCCAGAGTGAGTTTTTGCTGTTGCAGCCAGTGGTGTATGTAAGTATTGATGCGCTCCTGCCAGTCATCCTGGAACAGCACATCAGGTTGCGGTTGCAATTGATGGCCCGACAGGAATATATCCAGTGCCGCTTTGGCACTTTCAAAGACAGTAATGTCCAGATTGATGCACAGCAGCCCGATAGGTTGCCCATGGTCATCCCGCAGCACAGTGCTGATGGAGCGCAGTTGGCGGCCATCCCAGTTGCGCTTTTGGTAAGGGCCAATCACCTGCGAGTGTTGATCAAATTGCAGGTCGCTGAGGTTGGAGTCTTCCCCCAATTCCCGCTGTGAATAGTTATTCGCGATATAAACCAGTGTTTGGCTGGCTAAGTCGTGGAGGGCAACTTCCGCATAAGGAGAGAAAAGTGTGGCTATCGCATCGGCAATGGGCTGGTATCGGCTAAGCATAGAGAACTTTTATTTAGAATAAAAATCTATATTAGACTATTTTTTCTAAAAACATAGTTTCTTTAGGGAAGTAGTTGGATACATTTGTAGCATTAATACTGTTTTTTTATACAGCCATCCTTTTATCTGGGTAAAATGAGTGATACTCTTACATTGAAAATTCCCAGAATGAGTAATTCTAAGATGGAAGAATTGGATTTAATCGCAAATCAGATTGCCGAACAAGCACAACATAAAGAACAACAACGATTACAACAAGATAAAGAACTTGTTCGACGTGTGCTGGAAATTTACGATCAAAAAGCTGTTGCTGAAATTCTGAGAAAAGTCAGTAAGTGTGAATGGACTCGTGAAGCTCTTAATCGCTGGTATAACGGGAAATCCATACAAAAGCCTCTAACTGAGGCCGAAATTAACATGCTACAGGAGATGTTGCCTTCCCCGCCGAAAAACCACCCTAACTACCAATTTCGTTTTATTGATCTCTTTGCGGGTATTGGTGGCATTCGAAAAGGTTTTGAGGCTATTGGCGGGCAGTGTGTTTTTACCAGCGAATGGAATTCTTATGCGGTACGCACATATAAAGCCAATTGGTATTGCGACCCAGTAGAGCATCGATTTAATTCTGATATACGTGAAATCACGTTAAGTGAAAATACGGAAATATCAGATGAAGAAGCTTATAAGAATATAGATAAGCAGATTCCTGATCATGATGTTTTACTTGCTGGTTTTCCTTGTCAGCCATTTTCATTAGCAGGGGTTTCAAAGAAAAACTCGTTAGGCCGTGCTCATGGTTTTGAGTGTGAAGCCCAAGGGACATTATTTTTTGATGTCGCTAGAATTATTGCCTCAAAGAAACCAGCTATTTTCTTGCTTGAAAATGTTAAGAATCTAAAAAGCCACGATAAAGGCAAAACCTTTCGCGTTATTATGAATACGCTCGATGAACTGGGTTATTCAGTCGCTGATGCAAATGCAGTCGGATCACAAGATCCTAAGATTGTAGATGGAAAGAATTTCTTGCCTCAACACAGAGAACGTATTGTTTTAGTTGGTTTTCGTCGAGACCTTAATATTGATAAAGGTTTTACATTAAAAGATATCCATAAGTATTTCCCTGAAAAACGTCTGACATTTGGTGAATTACTCGAACCTGTAGTTGATGATAAATACATACTGACTCCGCATTTGTGGAAATACTTATACAATTACGCCAAAAAGCATCAGGCGAAAGGTAACGGTTTTGGTTTTGGGCTGGTTGACCCAACAAACAGCGAGAGCGTGGCCAGAACATTATCAGCTCGTTACCATAAAGATGGCTCTGAGATTTTAATTGATCGAGGTTGGGATAAAGCTTTAGGGGAAATAGATTTTGATGATAAAAATAATCAGGAAAATCGCCCTCGTCGACTTACACCAAAAGAATGTGCTCGCCTGATGGGGTTTGAAACACTGGGCAAGGAATCGTTCCGCATTCCTGTATCTGATACACAAGCTTATCGGCAATTTGGTAACTCCGTAGTCGTTCCTGTTTTTGCAGCTGTTGCTCAGCTACTCGCGCCATTTATAGCAGAAGCAGTAAAAGTGCGAAAAGATAAGGCGGCTTAATCATTATGGCTGATGTTCACTCTTCGGAAACTCGCAGTAAAAACATGAGGGCTATCCGAACAAAAGACACGGCCATAGAGGTTAAATTAGCCAAAATACTTGACCTGTTAGGGCTTTCTTACAGGGTTCAGATCCGAGAACTCCCAGGGAAGCCCGATTTTGTTATCGATGATTATCGGGCGATAATCTTTGTTCATGGCTGTTTTTGGCATAAACATAACTGCTATTTGTTCAAGACCCCAGCGACACGCACTGACTTTTGGCTTAAAAAAATACAAGAGAATGTAAAAAGAGACAATGACGTTATAAAACATCTCTCAGCCGATGGCTGGAAAGTTTTAGTCGTCTGGGAATGTGCATTACGGGGTAAGTACAAACTAACAGATAATGATATTTCAGTGAGAGTGGAGGAGTGGGTTTGTAGTAGTGAAGTAAATGCTCAAATTGATACAAAAGGCATTAGTCAGGTAATATTTAGTTGACCGAATACAGGTTATAAATAACTCAAATTCGGCCATACTATTTAATTAATGATTATATATTTTCTTGATTTCTTGAATGAAATCATCAAGAGAAATTAACTCATCACGAATGGATTCAGGATATTTTTTGTGAAGAGGCTTCGGAACGACTAATTGAACGCCAGCATCTTTCATTTCCTGGAACTGATTAACAGAGACACCTTCCTGAAGAGTAAAAAGATGAATTTTTTTAATCCGGTTAGCCTCATTCAGAGCCTGGCGCCAGCGATCTTTACAGGTGGTTTTTACTGCAAGCATTCTCAATTTATCTGAAGGATATTCCGCATCATTATAAGCTTCAGAGGAAGGAAATAAAAAGTCAGGTTTTTTATTTCCTTCAGTAACACACTGAGTTGCAAAATCAGTAAGATTATTCTCGACGAATGTATGCTCCAGATGTAATTCCAAAGATCTTCCTGCTCGTGATTTACGTCGATTACTTACTGAATTAGCTAAGTTTATAAAATCATCTACTGACGAAAAACCTGCCTTCACCCGATCCAAAACATGTAATTCTTCTATGCGCCGAAACAGAGAATATTCTGCATCGCGTTTTTCAAGTAATAGTTCATCAGGAGTTTGGCTTTTAAACTGGAATACTTCAGGGAGATAACTAATGATCTCCACCCCCGATGGAAATGAAACAGACCATTCTTCTGGGATAGGATAATTGCCAGACGTCCAACCATCGTTTGTTACAGCAAAACCGCCAAGAACCTGATTAGATGGACCAGAAACTGAGAAGCCAGGAATGATCTCACCTGTCATGGATTCCAGCAATTCTTCCTCTACCAGAGAATTGCATAGCCATACATCAATAAAATCACAGATGCTCTCGGGCTGACTATGGAAAGCGAAAACAGTTAGTGCGCCAGTATTTTCTTTATTTAACAGCGGGCTACCTTTACCCCAACGAGTGATACGCTTTTCATTACGTGTACCATCAAAATGACGATTATTGTAATAAATAGCCCGGACTACACTCTCAAGATTTCCATGAGAACTTATTCTGGCAGGCAAAAGAATGTCAGGATTTCTCACATCAGTTCGTAGAATAGAAGAGAACTGTTTCTCAATCACTTCAGTCGGGATATAGACCCCAGCCTGATGTCCGCCTGTTGCACCAGTATCATTACCGGAAAGGCGCTTAATGTAGATATACCAATCGCCAGATGATTTTTCAGATAACCAGTTATGGAAAGCAGACACAACTATGCCCCTTAGTGAGTCTTTTAAAGTTAATCAGTAAGTTACAGTAAATGAGTACAGCAATTTAGTATCTATAACATATTAAGTTGAGGTCATGCTATCTGGAGTTACCATTTTAATAAATTGATTTCATTTTAATCACTAATTAGTCTGCTGCTATAACGATTGATATTGTTCACAGGGGTATACGAAAAACTGTTGATGATATAATTCAGCATAATGAATCATTATCAGCGTAATCGCGTCCGGAGCCAGCATGGCCTTGCAGGAACAGCAACTCACTTTTGATCCCAGAGGTCATCAACTCACTAATATCAATGTTTGGACGCCGGATAGCCAATGGCTGGCATATGATGTGCGGCCTAACGGCAGTACGTTTAGTGGTTTAACCATTGAGCGGGTGAATTGTATAACTGGTGATATTGAAGTCATTTATCGTGCTCAGCATGGTGCGCATGTCGGGGTGGTGACGGTAAGCCCTGATAAACCCGCCCGCTATGTCTTTATCCATGGCCCGGAGCACCCAGATAATCACTGGCATTATGATTTCCATCACCGGCGAGGGGTGATTGTCACTGAGCCGGACAGAGAACTGGCGGTAACATTGGATGCGATGGACATCACCGCGCCATATACTCCCGGCGCATTGCGCGGTGGCAGCCATGTGCATGTTTTCAGTCCTGACGGCAGCCGTCTGAGTTTTACTTATAACGACCATGTGCTGCATGAATGGGATCCCGCGCTGGATTGCCGCAATGTCGGCGTTGCCCTGCCTTTGCAGGGGGTTAATCCGCCCAAGCAACATCCGCGTGAATATGATGGCAGCCATTTCTGTGTGTTAGTGACTCGAACCACTCCCAAGCCCCTGGCGGGCAGTGACCAAATAAACCGCGCTTATGAAGAGGGCTGGGTGGGCGTTCAGGGCTATCTGAAAGCGGATGGCACTCGCCAGCGTTGGGCATTGGCATTTATTGGCGACACACTTTCGGCGCAGGGAGAAAAAATCCCGGAAGTCTTTATTGTTGATTTACCGCAGCATGACAGGGATTACGCCCGCGCCGGAACTGCGCCACTGGAAGGTACGCAAACTACCTTGCCCGCACCACCTGCGGGTGTCAGCCAGCGGCGGATAACTTTTACGGCTAACAGGCGTTTTCCTGGGCTGGCGACCAGTCCACGGCATTGGCTGCGCACTTCGCCTGACGGCAGTGCCATTGCTTGCTTAATGAAAGATGATAAAGGTGTGGTGCAGCTGTGGCTGGTTTCACCGAATGGTGGTGAACCGCGGCAACTGACTTTTACGAAGGAGGGAATTCAGTCGGCATTTAGTTGGCATCCACAAGGGCACAGTTTGGCATTTGTGTGTGATAACAGTGTGATGCAGTGTGATAGTGCCACCGGTCGGTTACAGCGATTGACCACCCGGAGCGCAATTGCACCACTGGCGGATGCCGTGGTGTTTTCACCTGATGGCACCAAAGTCGCGTTTATGCGGGAAATCGACGGGTTGGCGCAACTATTTACTGTGGATATAGTTACCGTGAATATAGTTACCGTGGATGTTGGTTAGGTCATGGTAGCGGGGCCGCCGCCGCAGGAGAAACGGCTGGCGGACTCTGCGCTTCTGACTGACGAATGCGCTCACGCGGGGAGTTGGCCATTTTGTCTTCGCTATCAGAACGCAAATAATCATATGGCAGGAGCAGGGTGTCCATCACCGCAGAGAAAGGCAGGTCCACTGCCAATAAGGGGCGCAGCGCCCAACCGGTATTATCATCTTTGAGCATCGCCACATTGGCAGCCGTGCCGGAGTAATAGCCCTGGCTGCTGCTGGTGTGCGTCATAATACTGGAACAACCGCCGGACAACAGCAGCGAACAGCCGGTAACAAAAGGGATAACTGTATTTTTCATTATTTTATTCAGCTCTCATTCTACCGGGGAGTAACAAGTTACCGCGATAAGCCAGCAAACAGTGTCAGGTTTTGACATGATTTTTACACTACCTTACAGACAGTTCCTATGGTCAAAAATTCAATCTTGTGGGTAACTTGAGCTAAGTGTAAGTTATAACAGCGCATTTATCGAATAATTAGAGTCATAAACGTCTTATTGGGATATTTCCCACGAAAAAATTTTTTGTTTTGCTCTTGAAAAGAAAAATACCGGTCCCACTTTATTATCAGGCCAGAGAGAATACGCCGACAGGGTATTCGGGCCATAAGCCTGTCCATAGTGGAAGGCTTAATACAAAATATGATAACACCCTTGCTAATATATTTAGGAGGCAGTTTTTATGCGTAATTCCGAGCTTGCACCACTGTATCGTTCAGCTATCGGTTTCGACCGGTTGTTCAATCTTTTAGAATCCGGCCAGAACCAAAGTAATGGCGGGTATCCTCCTTATAACGTCGAGTTAGTCGACGAAAATAACTACCGCATCGCGATCGCGGTGGCAGGTTTTGCTGAGCAGGAATTGGAGATTGTTACACAAGATAACCTGTTGATTATACGTGGTTCTCATGCCAGTGAGCCAGCGCAGCGCACCTATTTGTATCAGGGTATCGCTGAGCGTAACTTCGAGCGTAAATTCCAGTTGGCGGAGCATATTAAAATTAAAGGTGCCAATTTAGTGAATGGCTTGCTGTATATCGACCTTGAGCGTTTGGTACCGGAAAGTTTAAAACCACGCCGTATTGAAATTAAGTAATCTACTTAACAGTGTAAGTTATTTACATTATTTAACGGAGTTTAGCCTGCCGTAATCGGGGGCTGACCAGTCACGGATTGATAGCGAGAAATAATATAACGCCAGTATCTTGCGTTCAGGTTTTTTATATCGCTAATTCGTGACTGTTTATTATCTTATCTCGCTTCTCAGAAGGAGTTATATCTATGCGTAATTATGATTTGTCACCTTTGCTTCGTCAGTGGATTGGTTTTGATAAATTAGCCAACTCAATGCAGGGCGGTCAGGATTCTCAGGGATTCCCGCCATACAATATTGAGAAAACTGACGATAACCATTATCGCATCTCACTGGCATTAGCCGGTTTTAAACAGAGTGAGCTGGATATTGAAGTTGAAGGCCCGCGTTTGACTGTTCGCGGTAAGCCAGCACCAGCTGAAAAACAGGTTGAATACCTGCATCAAGGCTTGGTTCATAAAGAGTTCTCATTGACCTTTACGCTGGCAGAGCATCTGAATGTTGATAATGCTCAATTCGAAAACGGTCTGCTGCATATTGATCTGTTGCGCCAAGTGCCAGAAGCGCTGCAACCACAGCGTATTAGCATTGGCAGTGCTGCTCCACAAGAGCACCAGGTATTAGATAATCCGGCTGCAACTGAGCAATCTGAACAGCAGTAATTATGATGACCGGTACCCCACTCCGGGGTATCGGTAAAGATTACCCTCTCCTTGTTTTGTCCTTTTAGTATTAAGCTTTTCCGTGTTTGTTTTTTCACCGGAGAGTTTCCCCACTCTCCGGTGCATTTTGTGGTGTATCCCACAGTCAATCATTTCCCCTTCTGACAGAATCCTTACTAATTGTAGGAATTTAAGGCCATGACTGACCCAAATGAGATTCCACATGGCCGCCAGTTTTTAAACTTAGGCAAGGAAGTGATTTATGAGTGCTATCGCCCTTACCGTCAGTATGTTGGCGCTGGTCGCCGTATTGGGGTTATGGATCGGTAATTGGAAAATCTATGGTGTGGGGTTAGGTATCGGCGGGGTGTTATTTGGCGGCATTATCGTGGGCCATTTTGCACAAACTTATCAATTAGTTCTCAATGGGGACATGCTGCACTTCATTCAGGAATTTGGCCTGATTCTGTTTGTTTACACCATTGGTATTCAGGTGGGGCCGGGGTTCTTCTCCTCACTGCGGGTCTCGGGGTTGCGGCTTAACAGCTTTGCTATTCTGATGGTGATTGTCGGCGGGTTAGTGACCGCAATTATCCATAAATTATTTGCCGTGCCACTGCCTATCATTTTGGGCATATTTTCAGGTGCAGTCACCAACACCCCGGCTCTCGGGGCGGCGCAGCAAATCCTCACTGATTTAGGCTCGCCACCGCAATTGGTCAGCCAAATGGGGATGGGTTATGCCATGGCCTATCCATTCGGCATTTGCGGTATTTTGCTGGTGATGTGGCTGATTCGTTTATTCTTTAAAATCAATGTCGATCGCGAAGCAAAAGAGTTTGATAGTAGCCACGGGCAGAACCGCGAGTTGCTGCAAACTATGAATGTGGCGGTTCGTAACCCTAATCTGCATGGGCTATCCGTACAAGATGTGCCGCTGCTCAACAGTGATGAAGTGGTCTGTTCCCGCTTGAAACGCGGTGACTTACTGATGGTGCCGTTGTCGGCCACAGTGATTGAACTGGGCGATTATCTACATTTGGTCGGGCAGCGCGAAGCTTTGGAGAAAGTACGACTGGTGGTCGGGGAAGAGGTGGATGTCACCTTATCTACCGCCGGTACGGCATTGCAAACTGCCCGGGTGGTGGTGACCAATGAGGCGGTGCTGGGTAAAAAAATCCGCGACCTTAATCTGAAGCAGAAGTATGACGTGGCCATTACCCGCTTAAATCGTGCGGGTATTGAACTGGTTGCCAGTAATAGTGCCAGCCTGCAATTCGGCGACATTCTTAATCTGGTCGGCCGCCCGGAATCTATTGAGGCGGTATCTGCTGTCGTCGGTAATGCGCAACAGAAACTACAGCAAGTTCAGATGCTTCCGGTATTTATCGGTGTCGGTCTGGGGGTGTTGTTAGGATCAATTCCGCTCTTTATTCCGGGGTTCCCTGCGGCTTTACGTCTGGGTTTGGCGGGTGGCCCGCTGGTTGTCGCACTTATTTTGGGGCGTATTGGCAGCATCGGAAAACTGTATTGGTTTATGCCGCCGAGTGCCAACCTGGCACTGCGTGAACTGGGAATTGTATTGTTCTTGTCAGTGGTCGGGCTGAAGTCAGGCGGTGATTTTATCAATACTTTGGTGAATGGTGATGGGCTGGCGTGGATTGGCTACGGGGCGATGATTACCGGGATTCCATTACTAACGGTGGGGATTTTAGCGCGTATGTTGGCTAAGATGAACTACCTGACATTGTGCGGCATGTTAGCCGGTTCAATGACCGATCCACCGGCGCTGGCTTTTGCCAATGGTCTGCATCCGACCAGTGGTGCAGCGGCACTGTCTTATGCAACAGTTTACCCGCTGGCGATGTTCTTACGAATCATGTCGCCGCAGATATTGGCCGTATTGTTTTGGACAACTATGTGACGCTAATGACCTTGGGTTAGATAGTGACGTTGGGTTAGATAATAACTTTTAGATGGTTTTAAAATAAAACTGAGGGCCGCCGAATAAGCGGCCCTTAGCTATTTATTCTCAGCCAATCACTTTGCTTCCTGAAACGCCCGCTCAACCTCTTCGGCCAGAATTGCCACACCCTTTTCGATATCTTCCGGTGCTGGAACATAATTCATCCGCATGCATTGATGGGTATGCGGCCAATCATATTCCAGACCGGGGAAGAAATAGTGGCCCGGCACCATCAACACACCGCGCTTTTTCAGGCGCTGATACAGTAGTTCAGTGCTGATCGGCAAATCTTTAAACCACAGCCAGAGGAATATCGCCCCTTCCGGTTTGTGGATCAAGCAGCGCTCCGGCGGTAAGTATTTGCGCAGGATAGCAATAGTTTGCTGTACCCGCTCAAAATAGAATGGCCGGATGACCTCTTTGGATAAACGCAGCAAATCCCCGCGCGCAATCATTTCGGCAGCAATAGCTGGCCCCATGCTGCCCGGTGACAGGCTGATAATGCCATTCATATTGGTGAGCGCCGAAATGACTTTCTCATCGGCAATCACAATCCCGCAGCGCGAACCCGGCAGGCCCAGCTTCGACAAACTCATGCACAGAATGATATTCGGGTTCCACAGTGGGGTCGCATCGGTAAAGATAATGCCGGGGAATGGCACGCCATAAGCGTTATCAATCAATAACGGAATACCACGTTGCTGAGCAATAGCATCAAGGCCGATTAACTCATCGTCAGTAATCACATTCCCGGTCGGGTTGGTGGGCCGCGAGACGCATATCAGGCCAATATCATCAGTAATATTGAGATGCTCAAAATCGACGTGATATTTGAATTGCCCTTCGGGCAGTAGCTCAATATTGGGCTTGGCGGAGACGAATAAATCTTCGTCGAGGCCCGCGTCGGCATATCCGAGATACTCTGGTGCCAGTGGGAATAATACCCGCCGACGGGTGCCATCGGCATAGCGGCCAGCGAAGAGATTAAATAAGTAGAAAAACGCGCTTTGACTGCCATTTGTCAGTGCAATGTTCTGTGGCTCAATTTGCCAACCCAGCTCATCTTGCAGCATTGTTGCCAATGCTTTCAGCAGTAAATCTTTGCCTTGTGGCCCATCGTAATTGCACAACGCCTCGGTCAGCTTCCCGCTTTCCAGCATGTCCTGACAAAGTTGCTGAAAGTAAGCATCCATTTCAGGAATATGTGCCGGATTACCGCCGCCAAGCATGATAGAACCTGGGGTTCTCAGGCCGTCGTTGAGGTCGTCCATCAATCTGGTAATGCCCGCGTAGCGGGTGAATTTGTCGCCGAAAAGTGAAAACTTCATAAATGAAAATTTATTGTTATCCGTAAGTGAACAACTACCATACTCGCAGATAAAAACGGACGCAATGCGGAAAGGTTTCTTCCTACCGCGCGAAAATATCGGTAGGAAGTGTTATTTCGAAATAATATACTTAATTACTCTTTTTTGTCGCCAACCCAAACGACCAAGACTTTATCACCTTGATGTTGGCGGCTAAAAGCATAGTAATCAGAAGTTTGTTGAGATTGCTGCACACCAGCACCAATGGCCGGATGGCGAGCGCGGAACTGACTGACTTTTTGCCAATGCGCCAACAGCGCGCCTTTTTCACCCGTCAGTTCATCCCAGTTCATATCTGATCGGGTTCCCTGCAATGGGTCTGAGCCGGTGGGGCCAAATTCTCGCCCGCTTTCATCACCATAGAAAATTTGCACCGCCCCTGGAGCCAGCAGCAGCAGGTCGCCCGCGCGTTGCTGTTTCACCAATGACTGTTGCGCGTCATCTTTAAAAAATAGCCGGGTATCATGGGATGAAATATAACTCAACACATTGAAACCTTGCAGTTTATCAGCCATTTGCTGATAGGTGCCGTCAATCGATGAGAAGCACGCCAGCGCTTGTTTAGCTTGATCCTGAAAATCAAAGTTAATCATGGCATCGAAGCCATTTTGGTAATAATCACTTTTCATCACCCCGTGGCCCCAAGCTTCTCCCGTCATCCAGAATGGCAAGTCATCCAGTGCTTGGTCAGGGTGAGCCGCTTTCCACTCGGCCAGAGCCGCCGCGCTTTGCAGCTTTAGTTGTTGCCAGGCGGGTTTCTCGACATGCTTGGCGGTGTCTACACGAAAACCGTCGATACCATAATCGCGAACCCATTGGCTCAACCAATGAGTTAGATAATCACGTGGAGTGGCACCAGCCATTTCCCGCGCGGCAGTATCCGGTTTATGGCGGTAAAACACCGGCAAGCCACTCGCTTGAGTGGATTCTGTTTTGATGTCCGGCAGAAAAGCCAGCGACATGGTCAGATCGTCATAACCGGGGGAGTCATAATCGCCAATATCAGTGCGGATCCACTTCTTGCCCCACCAGTTATCCCAGGCGGATTTATCACTGAAATTAATATAATCGTTAAAACTATGCCAGTTTTGCCCTTTGCCAGGAGTCCAGTCAGTCCAGTTTTTGCCCAGTGTTTTTTCTAACGAATCGCCTTGCAGATACAGCGAGCCGAATTGGTAGCTTTGCATATCTGCCAGAGTGGCATATCCCACATGATTCATTACTACATCAAATAGAATACGGATGCCGCGTTTATGGGCTTGCTCAACCAGTTTATGCAAATCTTGTTCGGTACCCATATTGGCATCTAAACGTGACCAATCCAGGCCGTAATAACCATGATAAGCATAATGTGGGAAATCACCTTTGGTACCGCCGCCGACCCAGCCGTGGATTTGCTCTAGCGGGGAGGTTATCCACAGTGCGTTGACTCCAAGCTGTTGGAGATAATCAAGTTTTTCTGTTAATCCGGCCAAATCTCCGCCGTGGAAAGTGCCGATTTCCTCCATGCCATCGCCATGGCGGCCATAGCTATGGTCATTGTCGGGGTTGCCGTTTTTAAAGCGGTCAGTCAGGGCGAAATAGACGGTGGCATTTTGCCAACTAAATGGCGCGGCTTGCTGGGTTTGGGCTGATTCCAATAACAATAAGCCCCCGCTCTCGGGAGTGGGTTGCAGCGTAATTTTACCGAGGGAGACTTTCGCCGTTTGCCCGGAGTAGAAATCCCGCACCATTTCCCCCTCAGAGAAGGTTTTGCTGACATCAATTGTCACCGGTTTGCCGTCCCAGCGCTGACAACTGTGTGTTACGACTTTGACGGTTTCCGCCACCGGTTCTTTGATGCTCAAAGTGAGTGTGGGGGTGCCGCTGCGGGTATCAATCCGCACCTGATATTGGCCATCGCGGAACAGCTTCCACTGGATATCGGCCTGATTTTGGCAAGGTTGCAGCGAAAATGTCTGATTCAATTTTACTGGGCCGGTGGGCTGCCAGCACTGTTTATCTTGATGAAATTTAAGGGTGTATTCCCCTTTTGTTAGGGCGCTGCTACTCAGGAAAACGCCACTGTCTTGTTCAGTAAAAGCCGGGAAATGGGGCAGTGACCAGTTCGCCATCACTGCTGGTGACAAAACCAGAAGCAGAGGGAAAGTAAGATATTTCATCGCGCGTCTTCCTTGGGTCTGAGAAACGTATAAATCTTTATGAATATCAGAGTGCCAGACGGCGAAGAAATAGCCTCATCCTCTAGGGATTATTGTAGGGAGGAGGGCGATGGAGGAGGGGGATTTGGCACTTTGGATTGCCTGTTTTTTCGTCTATACTACAATGTATACATTGTAATTCTCTAGGTGGAGAGAAAAAATGAGTGTTATATCAGTGAGAATATCTGATGAGCTTGCTAACCAATTGTCGTTATTGGTAGAGGCTACCGGGCGTACCAAGTCTTATTTGGCTGGACAAGCAATTCAGGATTTTCTGGATCGTGAGGCATGGCAAATTACAGAGATAAAACAAGCCATTATAGAAGCTGATCAGCAAGATTTTGTCTCTGAAAATGAGATGAGTACACTGTTTAAAAAAATGGGTGTGTTCGTTCAGGATAAGGATAAATAATGAATGTGAAATGGCTAAGGAAAGCTGCTGCAAACTTACAACGCGAGTATCAGAGGTTATATGAGAGAAACCCTATCGCGGCGCAAAATTTTGCCAATGAAGTCCATAAATTAACCTCATTATTAGCCACTCAACCTTCAATGGGGCGTGCAGGAAGAGTCATGGGCACACGAGAATTAGTTTTGCATAACTTCCCTTATTTGCTGCCTTATCGAGTCAAAAGTCAGGAAATCCAAATACTCCGTGTATTTCATACCTATCGAGAACCACCTAAAGTCAGAGGGTAGTTATCATTGGCCTGCAAGCAGACCAATCGAGTCGCTTATATTTTCTGCAATACCTGCGGATTGACGCAGTTTTCTGTGACAGTGCCGGTCAGTGCGGCAATCAGGTTATCCACCGCGCAGGCGGCCATGTTGTAGCGAGTTTCGTGGGTGGCGGAACCAATATGCGGCACGGCCACCACATTGCGTAATGTGAGTAATGGCGAATCCACCGGCAGAGGTTCTTGTTCAAATACATCCAAGCCCGCGCCATGAATAGTGCCATCTTGTAGGGCCGCAATCAGTGCTTTTTCATCCACGACTGGCCCACGGCCTGCATTGATCAAAATGGCGCTGGATTTCATTTTAGCCAGCTGTTCACGGCCAATCATATGATAAGTCTGCTCGGTCATCGGCAGGGTAATGCAGAGGAAATCGACCTCAGCCAGCAATGTATCGAGTGAGCAGCGGCGAGCACCAAAGCGCTTTTCCGCTTCTTCATGTGGGCGACGGCTGGTGTACAGCACCGGCATGCTGAAACCAAAATGTGCCCGTTGGGCTAGCGCCATGCCAATCCGGCCCATGCCGAGAATGCCAATAGTTTTATGATGAACATCGACGCCAAACCAATCATCACCAATGCTGTCTTGCCACTCACCGGCTTTCACGCGCTCAGCCAACTCGACAACCCGACGAGCAGTGGAAAGCACCAGCGTCATCATGGTGTCGGCCACTGTTTCAGTCAAAACGGTCGGCGTGTGCATTAATACAATTCCGCGCTGGTTCAGCGCATCGACATCAAAATTGTCATAACCGACAGAAATGGTTGAAGCAGCGCGCAGCCGAGGTGCTAATTGCAAGAAAGTCTGATCAATTTTACCGCCGGAACCGATAAGTCCTTCCGCCTGTTGCAGCGCAGCCAATAGCTCAGGCTGATTATCTGAAGATAAACCCTCAAAACTGTTTACGGTAAAATGTTGTTCTAAACGCTGATGTAGGTCAGCGGGAATACTTTTGTACAGCACAATAGACGGCTTCATCGCAACCTCCAATGACTTTGGGTCAATAGGATTAATATTAAGATTTAAAGCCAGAATAACAGCAAAGAGTGGTGCGGGATCAAGCGCTAATCGCCCTTATAATGTTACGAGCAATGAAAAAACCAACCTGTTTGAGCAGGTTGGCTCTCATCATTTATTATGCTTCGTGACTGGCGGTGCTTTTAACAGCAAAGCCGGGCAAGCGAATGGCGGCGCAGCGTAGCGCGGTGATAATCGCCAGTGCTGGGGCAATGGCATACAGCGTAAATAACCAATGAGCGGTGTTTTCGGCACCCGCGACCCCGCCGGGGAAATTAAGCCCCGAAAGGTTGGCTACCATTCCGGCTATTGCCGCCCCCACTGCGGTGGCAAACATCTGTACCGTGGTAATCGAGGCCCCGGCAATATCTTTATCTTCTTCAGCAGCCACTTGCAGAATGCGGGTCAGCAGGTGCGGCCAGCCAAAACCAATACCAAAGCCCACTAATGTCAGCGCGATGGCGATAGGGCCCATCTGCGCCCACCCGCCCAATGAGCTGACCGGCATCAGAATGGCGAGCGCAATTATCCCTACCAGCACAATAACTGGGCCGCTGATAATCGCCCAACGAACACCTGATTTCTTCCAGCCAGCACTCATGACTTCAGAAATTGTCCAGCCCGCTGCCATCGTGGCGGCGATATAGCCAGAAATCAGCGGTGATTGGCCGTGCAAGGTTTGTAAGAAATAAGGGACAAAAATCTCGCAGGTAATGCCGATCGCCAGTAAAGAAATGGTGATATAGAGCGCCGCCAAGGGGGAATTTAGGCGCAATGCACCTTTTGGCAGTAAGCGCGAAGTGGCGCGGGATTCAATGCGCAATAACAGCACTAACAGTAAAACCGCCAATCCGATTCCCAGCAGATTCGTCAGGCCGCTGCTAGCAATACTGCTGGCGGAAATCGTCAGGACAATTGCGGTTAATAGCACCAGCTGGGTTACTGGTAATGTCGAGGTGACGGCGGTGCTGGATCTCCCTTTCGGCAGGATGCGCCAGGTGAAAATAGCATAAATTAGGGTCACGGGCAGCAACGTCCAGAAGGCAAATCGCCAGGCGTTCAGTTCCGCGAAGATGCCGCCAATGGCGGGGCCAATCAGGGTTGCCACGCCCCACATCCCTGAAATCAGCGCCATAGCTCGCGGCCACAATGATTGTGGAAATACCAGATTGATCATGGCGTAAGAGAGTGCGAACAGAAAGCCGCCGCCCAAACCCTGCACCGTTCGGCCAACCAGCATCAGTGGCATATTGGGTGCCATCGCACACAAAGCACTGCCTAACATAAAGGTCAATGAAGCCAACAGATATGCACTGCGCGGGCCGTAGCCACTGAGCAATCGGGCTGATAGCGCTGAGCCGAGGATTGAGGCGGTGACGAACAGAGTTGTATTCCAGGCATAGAGACTCAGGCCATTAATCTCCAGAACCACGGACGGTAAAATAGTGGTGGCGATATAAATATTGATGGCGTGTAACACTACGCCGCCTGACAGGGCTATGGCAAAAGCCGCGTTCTTGCCGGAGAACAAATCACTCCAACGGCTTGCATCATTCATTATCACGTTTTCCATCCTGCCAGAAATCTGGTTGTTGAGTTGCTGTTGTTGTTACGACAAAGTGTTGTTACGATAAAGTTAAACAAGTAAATTCTTGGAATAATTTAGGCTGGGCACTGATAATAAGTCAAGCATAAGCTTGTAAAATGTTATACTGGCAATCATTCATTAAAATAGAAAGCGCACCCATGATAGCGGGGAAGATATGAATATCGACCATTCTACCAGTCAACCACAGTCTGTTGCTGAGCGTCTGTTGATGTTGCTGAAGACTCGTGGCCCCTTGCAAGCCACAGATGCGGGCAAGATCCTCGGCACCACGGGGGAAGCAGCCCGACAACAATTTGTAAAATTAGCCAAAGACGGGCTGGTTGTCGCCGTGGCGCAGGCCAAAGGCGTAGGGCGGCCTATCCAACTTTGGCAGCTTACTGAGGCCGGGAATGCCCGCTTTCCGGATGCTCACGGCGAGTTAACGGTGCAATTATTGCGGATGGTGCGCACCAAATTAGGCGAAGAAGCGCTTAATTTACTGATAGATACCCGTGAGCAGGAAACGCGCGAACTCTATTGCGAGGCGATGAAAGGGGCCAATAGTATTGATGACCGGGTGGAGCGGCTGGTGGCGATCCGCTCTCAGGAGGGGTACATGGCGGAGTGTCAAACTCAGGCCGATGGCTCAATATTGCTGATTGAAAATCACTGCCCAATTTGCGCGGCAGCCACCAGTTGTCAGGGTTTTTGCCGGGCAGAATTGGATGTGTTTCGTGAGGCGCTACAAGCACCGGTTGAGCGAACTGAGCATATCCTTTCTGGCTCCCGCCGCTGTGTCTATCGTGTCGTCACGGAATAAGTACGCATGACCCTGTGATGGAGTTAAAGCTCATCTTTACGAACAAAACCAATTTTGAGTTTCACTTTGGCTGAGGGTTGGGAAATAACATACGCACTCAGTGTTTTTTTCCCTTTTTCTTTAAGATATCGCGCTAACTCTCTTACCGCCGCAGTTCCTGCGCCTCGAACACTGCCATTTTGATCTGGAGTTAAGACATGTTGGGGGGCAGTTACCGAGAAATTGAGATAACTATCTTCACCATTCTCATTATTCTGCGATGCTAATACGCTAATTATTTTTCCTTTTAGCTTAACAATGACGAATTGATAATCGCTCGGGTTAGCAGATAAAAGCTCCGATAATATATAGCTTGTCACTCTCGCGGCATATATAGTTCTGTCTCGGCTGGTTAATGGCCTACCCGTATTATCCGCTTTATATCCGACCTGGCTATAAAGTGTCCGCCACGTATCAATAACTTCAAGTATTTCTTCAGTTAAATTAGTCGGAAGATGATGATCGCCACCAGGAATAACCATTACCTCAAAATAAAGGTTTTCTGGTGTAATCCATTGATTATCATCCATAATTAATGGTGTTGGACGTTCCTCTGGGTGAGTATATTGTTCTAAAAATAGAGTGTAATCCCCCATAGGCAAGTCTTGCGCGGCCAGAGGTGTGGCAAGACTTTCTTGTTCTTCATTTTGCATCAAATACTGAGTGTAATTGAGTACTGCGTCATTAAAAGCATCCTGCAACATCTCGGTCAATGGTTGAATACCCAGGTCGGATATTGCTTGTTGCACCCCCTCGACTAATTGGGACTCCGTTTCCTGATCAGAGCCAGCATAGCCAGTAGTACCCTGTTCATTAATCAGTTGTAATACATGGATTAAATGATCAGTGGTCCAATCCAATAAGCTTTCACCAAAGAGCAATGTAAAATCAGCCAGCAGCATGGAGAGTCTGGATCCACAGCGAATCCCTGTTTGGCGCGGATAGCGAGCGGCGATAATATTATCTATTGAGGTGTTACAGACTCTTGCTGCTGCGGGTAGCGTCAGTGCTTGGTTATGCAGGTGAGTATTGAGATGAGTTAATACCAATGTCGCGGGCGTGGGTTGTTCTAAGGGGGAGCCAGTACTCGGTTTTACAGGTGGCAGCGGAGTTGCCGGGCCGGCCACCACCAGTGTTTTCCCCTCGCCATCGTCATGAGAAAATTCATTCATGCCAACCAATCTATCAAGCTGATTACAGTGCCCATGAGTAACAAGGTTATAAATTGCCAGCACTGGAATACCTACACAGGCAGCAAGTCCCAATAACCCTCGTTTACTGCGTTGGGGGTGTTTGTTGAGTGCGATAATCGTTTTATTCAGTATTAATGGGGTGAGATGCTCAGACGAGCTATCCTCATCATCCGTGGGGATGCCATTACTGATATATAAAGTTGGCAATTTTTCATACGAATATTTTGCATTAATCCAAAATGGGGTATTAAGGGGTTCAGTCCCTTTAGCTGCCAGATATTGAAACTGTAAACTATTTTCATTTAATTTAAATAAGAGAGATAAATTATCAGTATTTTCTCTAAGCCTCATATTGAGGGGCTTGTTGTGTGCTGTAGTATAAAAAAACAGATCATTGCCAATAACTAGGGCCAAAGGGTAGTCAATAAATCCTACGAAAAAGTCACTGTCTTTATTTACTTCAAAATTCATTAATATAAGTTTATTAGTGTTGTGTTTAATCCCGTGATATTTGTTAAACACTTCCTCTAATTCTATTTTTTGTTCTGTTAGGATAACGCAGTTTTCATCGCAAAAACCAGGCGATTGGGCCGTGATAACAGCACTAATTTCACCTGACATATCTATTTTTTTTAACTCACTTAAATTAATAGACTCCATTAGTTTATAACTCGGTTGATTATAATTATCATTTTTATAAATAGTAACATGCACATCTTCAGGAATTTTAATAGAAGATATATTATCATTGAAGTGATGATCTTTAGTATTATAAAAATCCATCATCATAGGTGGCGTCAGGCAAACGGATTCTCCTTGAAAGTTATCTTCGGTGTAGAAACAAGCCGGAGCATATTTTTTTGCTGTAAAATATAATGGCTTACCTATTGGTTCATGAATATGTTCTTCATTGGACTTAACATCCCCGATAAAAGTGATAGATAATAAAAATAGAAATAATAGTTTATTCATACTGGTTCCTTTTTCTGTTATTCGTTTATTTATCAATGTTCCTTGGCTACATAAATATTATTGCTGGGAAACGTGTTACTTATAGGTGTTATTTTTTTTGTGGTATTTCACTGGCAGTATCACAATAAATGGAATGGCTAGCTTCCCGAGATAATTAACTTATATAGATTATTTCTCCATTGTTTAAGCCTATGGCGTTCGATCAAAATATGAGGATATAGAGTTTGTTTTTATTATCAGGGTATTTATAATTCTATGGAGTGGAAACCTAGCTTACTTTTCACCATCGCCGAGGGCTGTGATAGTACATCGCTAATAATTTTTTTGCGTCCTTTGGCCTGCATATAACGGGCCATTTCTCTGACAGCGGCAGTCCCTGCGCCTCTAATGGTACCCTCTGCATTCGGTCTCAGCACATAATCAGGGTGAGTCAGTGAGGCAGTAATTTCAGCATTATCAGAGTTATGAATACTGTCAGATTGTAAAATACTGACTATCTCACCATTTAAGCGAACAATAAAAAACTGATCAGTACCCAAACCTAAATAATAAGTTAACCCACTGGCGATGGTGTGACTTAATATCTGCCCTGCCTCAATTATTGCACTTTCAGGCGTTAATTCACCGTTTGCTCCATCGCGTTCTATAATCTGATTACTGTATTTTTCTTTCCATTGATTAATAACAGTTAATACCGCATCTCTGACCGATTGTGTTTCTTCTCGCGAGCCATCAATAACGTCTACTTCGAAATGGTGAGTAGATGCTACCCACTGATTATTGTGTAAAACTCTTACCTGAGTATCCTGAAAGTTATAAGACAGTAAATCCAGTTCATAATAACCGAGGGGTAATTCTTGTACTGCTTGAGGGGGCAATAAAGGTTGGGCATTAGCCCCCACTGCATGGGTTAAATAATTAGCATAATTTTGTTGTGAATATTCAAAGGCTCGAGCCAGGGTATTTTGTACCTCAACCTGTCCTAACTCTCTAACTTGAGTGGTAATACTATGAATCAACCGTTGTTCGGTATCATGGTGGTGATATTCAGGTAGCGCTTCATCGTCAATATTAATACGTTGATGGGTAATAATGTTATTTATTAGAGTATGTAAATAATCGCCAGACCAAGTGTGTAGATTATAACCAAAAAGTAAGGTGAAATCGGCCAATGACTGTGATACCCATTGGGGGCAGGGGTGCATCGGTTGACGGGGATAGCGCTCATGAATAATCGCAGCTAATGTTGTACCACAATAGCGTGCGGTGGCCGGCAAGGTCAGCCCCTCTTCTTTTATATTGGTATCAATGTGGTCGAGGATCTGGGTTCCAGGCGCTATTTCGGATAATGGAGGAATATTGACGTCAGCTGCTAAAGGCAGCATGTCAGCATGGCCAGCAATTTTAATGCTGTCACCATGAAATAAATCTTTAAGCTTATGGGTAAGTTTATCTAATTGGTTGCAGCGCCCTTGTACCACATAATTGTAAATGGCTAATGCCGGGATACCCCAACAAGCAAGCTTACTGATAAGGTCTCGTTTCACTCTGGTATTGTTGGTATTAGCAGTCATAGTTATATTGCGTAATATTTGCGGGGTATCGCTAAAATTTAAAATAGACAATTGAGTAGATGACCATCCAGTAAATGGCCAGTGGAAATCTATCATGGGTGAACTATTGGTCATGTTCGTGCCAATAGACTCAATATATTGAGTGCTGAAGACATTATTTTCAATTTTAAACAGTAATGATAAATCTTGGGTTTTATCTTTCAGGTAAAAGCTGAAGGTTTTATTTGGTGCTGAAATAGTCAGTTTCTTATTTTCTAGCATAAAGTAAAAATAGCCTTTTATGTCAATGAATAGGTCTGTTTGATTGTTAATCAAAAAGTTTAATAGTATTTGTTTATTTGGCTTGTCTGATAGATTCCAATAGTTTTTAAAAATATCGCTAAGAGATAAATTAAACCCTTCTAAAATAACACAGTTATGAATACAAGGAAGTACCCCGCTATTTTCTATACTGATACCGCTGATTTCTTTATGCATCCCGATACTTTTTAGTTGCTCTCCATTTATAGTTTCCATAAGCGTGTAATAAGGGGGGTTATAATGATCGTTTTTATAAATAGTGGTGGATAAATTTTTAGGAATTGTAATTGAAGATATCTGATCATTGAAGTAATTATCTTTAGCGTTATAGAGATCTATTTTTTTAGATCCATTCAGGCAAATAGCTTCACCTTGATAGTTATCTTCTGAGTAGAAACAGGTGGCTTCAATTTCTTGAACTTTCTCTTCATAAGGAAAAGAATAGTTTTTTGATTCATCAGGTAAAACTCCATTTGATTTAGCACTCCCTGAAATTATTACAATAAACAAAGGTAAGAATAATAATTTTTTCATGCCAGATCCTTAATAAAGTCTACTGTTTTTTAAAGTTCATCATGCTCAAAGCCCAGCTTTTTTTTCACTCTGGCGGAGGGATGGGAAAGTACATCAGAGTGGATAAATTTAACGCCTTTATTTTTAAGGTGACGAGCTAATCCATGAACTGCGGCAGTGCCGGCTCCTCGAATACTGCCGTCAGAATCTGCATCTATGATATATTTTGGCACGGTGAGAAAGTTTGCCAGATAATAATGTCCTTCTTGTGGCTCATCGTTAATATAATATTTTACCGCCTCTAACATGTGGATAATTTCTCCATTGATTTTCACAATGACAAATAAATAACCCGGTGTATTTTCTTCCAAGTGAATTTTCAATGAATTGCTCGTAATGCGTGCAGCGTAAATGATTCTATCTGCGGCGGTAACCGGGACTCTGATTTCTTTATGAGTTTCTTGGTCTTTTGTTAACATCGTGCCATAGGTCAGGGTGTAATATTTTTCGAACCATTCATTAATAACCTCCAGAGAGGCGGCGCGCAGCTCCCTCTCTTCTTCTTGATGTTCTCCCGAGATGATTTCTATCTGAAAAGCCAATGAATCCGATGCTTCCAATTCACCATTTCTACGAATACGCACTGGGATGGGGTCAGTAATGGGAGTATAGGCATCAAGAGATAGTACATAATGACCTAAAGGGAGATTTTGGACCGCCGAGGGCAGGGTATCTTCGCCATTTGTTTGCAAGTAATAGTGGGCAAGTTCCCTTTCTGCATAATGAAATGAGCGAGTAATTTGATTGATAGCCTCTACCCGGCCAAGCTCTCTCACGCCCCTTCTTATTCCTTGCATCAATCGTAGCTCCGTCCCTGTATCAAGGACTGCATACCCGGTGCTATCCGCATCAATTGCGCTGTCCAATACCTGGCGTAAGCGCTCGGCCGACCAGTCACGTAAACTATTCCCAAACAATAAGGTAAAATCAGCCAGCAAACGTGATAGCCAGGAACCACAGGCTGGCCCATCTAACTGGCGAGGAAAACGACTGCTAACTAAATTTTCCAGCGGAATGTTGCAGGCTTTCGCCACGGCGGGCAGGGTTAAGCTCTGTTGGTACAATGAAGGGAGGTCGATATGGGTTAATGCCCATATTTCAGATTGTTTTTCTGCTTCTTCAGATGCCGTTGGGCGCGGTTTTAAGACTGTAGCCGAACCGGCAACCAACCGCATTTTTGCTTTATCGTTACCGCTGAAAAATGACTTAATGCTGGCCCAGGCCGACTCCACCTGATCACAACGCCCATGCACCACTACATTGTAAAGGGCCAAAGGGCCGGACAACAGACAGCCCATAACTCCCACCGCCCCCCGTTTGGTGCGGTGGTTATCACTCATGGTGGCCATCAGATAGCGATTCATAACTAAGGGGCCGTTGAGGAGATTGTTATAAATAGCCAAGTCGGGGAAAACAGTGGGATTATTTGTCCGTTCGGCGTTAAAAATAAGAGTGGGAGATAGATAGCCCTGTTTAGCAGAATTACTTTCCAGGTAATTTATTGCTAACCTTCCATTTGAAATCTCGAAAATAAATGCAATGGCCGTGGTATCTGGATGAAGTTTATAATTAATTTGCTGACTGTTTATGTCAGAGGCCAGAATATACATCTCATCTTCATCAATAGTAATGTCGACGTTATCTTCCAGGTTTATGTTAAATGTAGAATGAAGATTTAATTCAAAATTAAATAACGCCACTTTATTTTGACGTTCTTGATCAGTAACAGTGGAAAATAGATCGTTCAAAGGAATAATCATTTTACTTGATATTATGCAGTTTATTTCACAGACCCAAGAATTATTATTTTCTGTAATAATTTCTATTTTATTATCTTTGATATCTGAATTGATATTATCTTCTTGATAGAAATGGGTTTTTTCATCAATTAAATCATGATGGCACTCAGTGTTATTTTGCATTGGAGAAGTGGCATAATCAAAAGATATCTCCAACCCAGAGTAAACTAGTGGAGGTAACAATATACAGAGTGAAAATAACAAATTATGTTTTTTATGCATAATAACTCCGTGTCATTCTTGTGTTATATTATTAATGTTTTTTAAAACGACAAGTCCAATGGCTACTATAGAGAATAGAAAGTGAATAAGCTCTTTAATCATCTCTTTATTTATTTTTTGTTCTTTTATGGGGTGAATTTTTTTTATTGGGAATGTTATATTAAATATGTGAAGCGAAGATGATGAGTATTTAATTAGACTAAAACATGCTGGAATATTCGATGGTTTATTTACTGATGGCCTTGCCATTGCATAGTTAAAATAACGTTTTTAGTTTCCGCATTATAGGCCCGCGCGATGACAATAAAACCTTGCTTACGATAAAAGTGATAAGCCCGGTAATTTTTTTGATAAACCTCCAGGGTTAGCGCTTTATAGTGTTGCTGAACGCCATCCATCAGTATTTTCCCTACCCCTTTACCGTAATAGAATTGGTCAACAAATAATGCGCCTACCAGTTGTTCTTCGAGGATACTAATAAATCCGACAATAGCGTTTCCGCCGGCAGTGGATTCCAATTGTACTTCTTGCGATAAATACACCCAAGTCCGCGCCGCCGGAAGATAGGTATCTCGCACCAACGAGGCGCTCTCGTGCCAATATTGTTCGGTAACAAAAGGATGCGCAGCAATTGTGCTGCTCAACCACAATTGCATGACGGCATCAAGATCGTCCGGTTGGTAAGTTCTTATCATTTTACTACGTTATCCGGGTGGCAAAAACAGCTCGCCAGATGATCGTTCACCAGCCCACTGGCCTGCATAAAGGCATAGCAAATGGTGGAGCCGATAAACTTAAAACCTCGTTTTTTGAGTGCTTTTGACATCGCATCTGAGATTGGTGTTGTTGCCGGGCATTCAGCCAAACACCACCAATGGTTAATTTTTGGCTCACCGTCGACAAAACTCCAGATAAAACGCGAAAAATCTTCGCCGTTGGCTTCCATTGCCAGGTAGGCCTGAGCATTGGTGATAATGGCCTGAATCTTACCGCGGTGGCGGATAATACCGCTGTCTAGCACCAGTTTTTCGACCTCTTCTGGCCCCATTTTTGCCACACGCACGGGATCAAAGTTATGGAAGCATTTGCGATAGTGTTCGCGTTTTTTCAGCACGGTTATCCACGAAAGCCCGGCTTGTTGACCTTCGAGGCAAAGCATCTCGAATAATGCTTGGCTATCGGTACGCGGAATTCCCCATTCGGTATCGTGATAAGCAAGATAAAGGGGATCTGAGGTGACCCAACCGCAGCGCTGTAAATCCATAACCTGACTTCCTGTTTATTGTCTGACTGAGTGAAGAATAATGGCGGTTCAGATAACGATAAGCAACCAACGTAATTTTATATTGAATAATAAATTTGACGCAGGCAGTTATTGTTTAATAATTAACCATGTACAGAATAATAATCTGTTATTTTTGTTATTTTAAATTATATTGGAGTTAATAACATGCAAATTAAGCAAAAGACTCTGAAGTCATTCTTGGCAGCTTCATTCTGTCTGGGATTATTTCTTGCGGTTGTTCCTACGGCAATGTCACATCTGTCGAGTGAGGAGCTGCTTTTATGCCACCCCTGTAGTGACAAGTGTGATGACGATACCTCCGACGAGTGCCCCCTCAACGATGCTGTTTTATATCCGACAGGCAGTTATTCCTCAATGGCCTCTTTCACTGTGCCCCCGCCGGTGCAATGGAAATGTTGGTTTGGCTGCCCTTTGCCCTGAAAAATAGGGGGGAAGTGTGGTGAGAGAACCCACCTATAATCTGCGTTAGTTATCTGATTATTTGAATTTTTTCCACTGAGGAAATGCTTTTAATTAGGTAAACAATATTTTTAAAGATAATCACTAATCATATATCTATTAGTCATCTATATGTTTTTATTGAGTTATTTTCTTGAACATTATCTTTTTTGGGCAATAATTGTATTGCCACAAGCATAAAACGCTGCTTTTGGTATTTCTTTAAATACTTTATAGGATCATTAATATGATGAAGAATATAAAACACTCCAGTAAATCTCTTCTGACAGGTGCTGCTTTTGCTCTGCTATTAAGTTCCGGGCAGGTAATGGCCACTGATATTACCTCTGTGTTACCGACCACACCAACAGTGCCGGGCATAGATACAATAGTACCGCCAACTCCACCGGTTGTAAGTTGTTTGAGTGCTGGCAGTATGCTGGACCTGAAATGCGTCATTGACTCAATGATGAAAACACTGACTCAAACGATGAGTCACCTTCCATCAACACCAACCTTGCCAACAACGCCAACGGTGTAAGACTAGGTTAGGTGTAAAATTTTGAGTGTTGACGGCGCGGGTTAACCTCTCAAAATCTTACATATATACGGTTGCTGGGCAGGTTGTTGTCAGCAACCGTATATGCGATAACCAAAGAACTATTTTTCTTTATACCCCGCTATGGGTTATGTCAGCCACGGCGCGTGGTTCCCTCTCTCATTCGGATAATTAATCAACAAATTAACTTTCATTCATGCATCTTGCCGGATTCAAGCTGTATATCTTACGGTCAACGGGTATACTGACTCATTCCATTTTAATTCACTTGTATCGCGTGCGAATCCAACATGCAAAAGTTTGATACCAAGACCTTTCAGGGCCTGATCCTGACGTTACAGGACTATTGGGCGCGCCAAGGCTGCACCATTGTTCAACCACTGGACATGGAAGTCGGCGCGGGTACCTCCCACCCAATGACCTGCCTGCGTGCACTTGGCCCAGAGCCAATCGCTGCCGCTTATGTACAACCTTCACGCCGCCCGACCGATGGTCGCTACGGTGAGAACCCGAACCGCCTGCAACACTATTATCAGTTCCAGGTGATTATCAAACCTTCACCAGACAACATTCAGGAACTCTATTTAGGTTCATTGAAAGAGCTGGGCCTTGACCCGTTGATCCACGACATTCGCTTTGTCGAAGATAACTGGGAGAACCCAACTCTGGGTGCTTGGGGTCTGGGCTGGGAAGTGTGGCTGAACGGCATGGAAGTCACTCAGTTCACTTACTTCCAGCAAGTGGGCGGTTTGGAATGTAAACCGGTTACTGGCGAAATTACTTATGGTCTGGAACGTCTCGCCATGTACATTCAGGGCGTTGACAGCGTTTATGACCTGATTTGGTGTGACGGCCCGCTGGGGACTACCACTTACGGCGATATTTATCATCAGAATGAAGTGGAGCAATCCACCTATAACTTTGAATACGCCGATGTGGACTTCCTGTTCTCCTGCTTTGAACAGTATGAGAAAGAAGCTCAGTCACTGCTGGCGCTGGAAACCCCACTGCCGCTGCCTGCCTATGAACGCATTCTGAAAGCTGGCCACACCTTTAACTTGCTCGACGCCCGTAAAGCCATCTCGGTGACTGAGCGTCAGCGTTATATTCTGCGCATTCGTACGCTGACCAAAGCGGTCGCCGAAGCTTATTATGCTTCTCGCGAGGCATTGGGCTTCCCTATGTGCAAAAAGAATCAGAACTAAGAGGCTGTCATGACTCAACAGACTTTCCTGGTGGAAATCGGCACGGAAGAGCTGCCGCCGAAGGCTCTTCGTTCTCTGGCCGAATCTTTTGCTGCCAATTTTACGGCTGAACTCGATAGCGCCAACTTGCCACACGGCGAAGTTGTTTGGTATGCCGCGCCGCGCCGTTTGGCGGTAAAAGTCGCTAATTTAAGTGCTGCTCAGGCTGATCGTGAAGTTGAAAAACGCGGCCCGGCAATTGCGCAAGCATTTGATGCTGAAGGTAAACCAAGCAAAGCGGCCGAAGGATGGGCGCGTGGCTGTGGTATTACTGTGGATCAGGCGGAGCGTCTGGTCACTGATAAAGGCGAATGGCTGCTGTATCGCGCCCATGTAAAAGGGCAATCAGCACAATTATTGCTGGCGGGGATGGTGACAACCGCGCTGAGTAAATTGCCAATTCCTAAATTGATGCGCTGGGGTGATAAAGAAACCCAATTCGTTCGCCCGGTTCATACCGTGACCATGCTGTTAGGTTCTGAAGTGATTCCTGGCACCGTGTTGGGTATTGATTCAGACCGCGTTATTCGTGGTCACCGTTTTATGGGTGAATCCGAGTTTGCGCTCGATAACGCTGACCAATACCCGCAAGTCTTGCTGGAGCGCGGTAAAGTCATTGCTGATTATGAATTGCGCAAAACTATCATTAAGCGCGATGCAGAATTGGCGGCACAAAAGATTGGCGGTATTGCTGATCTGAGTGAAAGCCTGCTGGAAGAAGTGGCGTCACTGGTGGAATGGCCGGTGGTATTGACTGCCAAGTTTGAAGAGAAATTCCTGGCAGTTCCTGCGGAAGCACTGGTTTACACCATGAAGGGTGACCAGAAATATTTCCCGGTTTACGACACTGCCGGTAATTTGCTGCCAAACTTTATCTTTGTTGCCAACATTGAATCGAAAGATCCTCAGCAGATTATTTCGGGTAACGAGAAAGTGGTACGCCCACGTCTGGCAGATGCCGAGTTCTTCTTTAATACCGACCGTAAAAAACGCCTTGAAGACAATCTACCGCGTCTGGAAACCGTGCTGTTCCAACAGCAATTGGGCACCTTGCGCGATAAAACGGATCGTATTCAAGCGCTGGCCGGTTGGGTTGCAGCGCAAATTGGTGCTGATGTTAACCATGCCACGCGCGCCGGTTTGCTGTCCAAGTGCGACCTGATGACCAATATGGTGTTCGAATTCACTGACACCCAAGGTGTGATGGGGATGCATTACGCCCGTCACGATGGTGAAGCTGAAGACGTTGCGGTTGCGCTGAATGAGCAATATCAGCCACGTTTTGCGGGCGATGATTTGCCGTCAAATCCGGTTGCTTGTGCATTGGCTATTGCCGATAAAATGGACACGCTGGCGGGGATTTTCGGTATCGGTCAACATCCGAAAGGCGATAAAGACCCATTCGCTCTGCGCCGCGCGGCGTTGGGTGTATTGCGTATTATCGTTGAGAAGAATTTGCCGCTGGACCTGCAAACGCTGACCGAAGAGGCCGTGAGCCTATATGGTAGCAAGCTAACCAACACCAAAGTGGTCGACGAAGTGATTGAGTTCATGCTGGGCCGCTTCCGCGCCTGGTATCAGGATGAAGGTCATAGCGTCGATACCATTCAGGCGGTATTGGCTCGTCGACCAACCAAACCGGCTGATTTTGATGCTCGGGTGAAAGCGGTAACCTATTTCCGCACACTGGATGCCGCCGCCGCATTGGCTGCCGCGAATAAGCGTGTATCAAATATTCTGGCAAAATCCACTGATACCCTGAATGACCATGTTCGTGCTTCGGTGTTAAAAGAACCGGCGGAGCTGAAACTGGCCACTCATTTGGTGGTATTGCGCGATAAGCTGGAGCCGGTATTCGCTGCGGGTCAATACCAGGAAGCACTGGTTGAACTGGCAGCGTTGCGGGAAACCGTCGATGAGTTCTTTGATAGTGTGATGGTGATGGCCGAAGACGATGCTGTGCGAGTTAACCGCCTGACGTTGTTGAGCAAATTACGCGAGCTGTTCTTACAGGTTGCTGATATTTCGCTGTTGCAGTAATCCTGTACTCGGCTCGTCACAGGGGAGCGTATTTACCAAGAGGGTATGCGCTCCCCTTAGCTATTCTTACTGGGTAAGAATAGGATTTGGTGAAAATAAGTACTTATTACAGGAGTAGCTTCACATGACTTTTGCACTGAATACGACCCGATATTCACGTTGGTTAGCGCCTTTTCTGGCGTTGCTGGTGGTGTTCCAATTGACCGCCTGCGGGGATAAAGAGCCAGAGCAACGTAAGGCTTTTATTGATTATCTGCAAAATACAGTGATGCGCAGTGGGATGAAACTGCCAACGCTGAGTGAAGATCAAAAACAGAAGTTTGGCCCTTATGTCAGCGATTATGCGATTTTAGTGACTTTTTCTCAGCAACTCAGTAAATCTGTGGATGCTAGCCTGAGCCCCGCTATTGCGCAAATCAATGAGATTCGTATGGCGCAGGATTATCTTAATAAGCGTGATGCATTGCAGCAGTCAGCGGGTGCGTTGAATCTGTTAGTACAGCAGATTCGTACCGCCAAAACACAGGCAGATGCCGCTGTAGCCGCATTGAAGCAGCCAGATGATTTGAAAGTCGTTTTCAATAAAGCTTTTGATAATATTGTGACTCAACCTACCAATGTGCTGATTCCGGCTGTTCCCGTTGTTTCTGCCTTTGTGCAGGATCTGGCGCAGGTTGGGGATTTCCTGCAACAGCAGGGGACTCAAGTGACCTTTAATAATGGTGGTGTTCAGTTCCAGACTGCGCAACAAGCGGCACAATACAACGCGATGATGGCTAATTTGGTCGCCAAGTACCCGGCGATGATGGCGGCACAGAAGAGTGTCATGAGTGTGATTCAGTAGGTTTTTTTAATGGGTTGATGGGGTAGGTGATTGGGTTCGGTTGATATTTGATAAGTGAATAAGTTCGGTTGTTAAAGCAACTGAGTTTACTTAACCTGCGATGAACCAACCGCCAAAGGGTGCGGGCGCGCACCCTTGTGCAATCCCGCGCTTGCGCGAAATATTGCCCTGCGGGTAAACCGTCTGCGTCTTTCGGGCTGACGAGCCTGCGCGATGGGCATCCCTTCCCAAGCGCGCTTTTCGCGGCCGTCCATGGCCGCTCACTCTACCCTCTCTCCTTGTCGGCAACATTCCTGATTGCGCTCAACGTCAAAACCATGGTTTTAGGTTTTGATGTTTAAAAGCACATTTGAGCTGCCGAGTGAAGAATGAAGCCAGGGAAATCCGCCATGGACGGCGGATTTAGGTGTCATGAGCAGGGATGCGAATAAAGCCGTCCCGCAAGCGTAATGATGAACGAGGGAACCTGCGCAGCAGGCAAGCGACACGTGCGCAAGCGCGGATTGTTAAGGCCCACGCTTATGGGCCTTAACTCGGTTGAGGAGACTGAGCTAAAAATGACCTCTGAGTGTTTATCAACCGAAACCTGATCCGAACCTAAGCACTAAAACCATATCAACCAAAACCCAAAAACATCTCCCCCTTCCCCCTGTTTTTTTATTACACATTTGCCACGCAACTGGGCAGTCCGATCAGAATAAGATGGGTGAATGTCTCATCCTTCCTCTACGAGCAAAAATAACTTGTGATTAACATCACATTTTCAAAACAAAGGGCCGCCACGAAAGTGTGATATGAATCACTATATTGGCCGCTTTTAGCTTAAAAATTCTCCGGTGTGGCTTTCTTACACCTCAATAGTGTGACCTTGATCAACAAATCCACCCCTGTAGTGGGGGTTTTAGTGTGACATTCGTCACATGCTGGGAGTGAGCTACGCGAGAGTAAAGGAGCATGCTAAAGTTTGTTTTGCATACAGCGGGTTTGTATTCGATAACACCGGCGGGTTTTGCAGAACTGCCTCAACAAAACAATTATATCGCGCTCTTATTGTTAGCGCGTACCAATAGGGGTGTTTTATGTTTTCACCAGATGCAAAGGTCAGAATTCAAAATTTTGGCCGATTCCTCAGTAACATGGTCATGCCCAACATCGGCGCATTTATCGCCTGGGGTATTATCACCGCACTGTTTATCCCAACGGGTTGGCTGCCGAATGAAACGCTAGCCAAATTAGTTGGCCCGATGATCACTTTCCTGTTACCACTGCTGATCGGTTTTACCGGTGGTCGCTTGGTCGGTGGTGACCGTGGTGGTGTGGTGGGTGCTATCACCACCATGGGGGTTATCGTTGGTGCTGATATGCCAATGTTCCTCGGTGCGATGATTGCAGGCCCATTGGGTGGTTGGGCAATCAAACACTTTGACCGCTGGGTTGAAGGTAAAATCAAAAGCGGCTTTGAGATGCTGGTTAACAACTTCTCAGCCGGTATTATCGGGATGTTGCTGGCTATTCTAGCCTTTATGGCGATTGGCCCATTGGTAGAAGTGTTGTCTAAAGCACTGGCTGCTGGCGTGCACATCATGGTGCAGAATAACCTGCTGCCACTGACGTCAATCTTTGTTGAACCAGCCAAAATCCTGTTCCTGAATAACGCTATCAACCACGGTATCTTCTCACCGCTGGGTATCCAGCAGGCGACTGAAACCGGTAAGTCTATCTTCTTCCTGATTGAAGCTAACCCAGGCCCAGGTTTGGGTGTGTTGATGGCTTATATGTTCTTCGGCAAAGGTAACGCCAAGCAATCTGCTGGCGGCGCGGCTATCATCCACTTCTTTGGTGGTATCCACGAAATCTATTTCCCATACGTTCTGATGAACCCACGCTTATTGCTGGCGGTGATTCTGGGCGGTATGACTGGCGTGTTTACTCTGACCCTGCTGAATGGCGGTCTGGTATCTCCAGCTTCTCCAGGTTCTATCCTGGCAGTATTGGCGATGACACCAAAAGGTGCTTACTTTGCCAACATTGCTGCGGTTGCTGCTGCGTTTGCGGTGTCCTTCGTCGTGTCAGCTATCTTGCTGAAAACGTCTAAAGCTAAAGACGAAGAAGAAGACAGCCTGGAAGACGCGACTCGCCGTATGCAAGACATGAAAGCGCAATCTAAAGGCGCACAAGCAGCCAATGCAGCTGCTGCTGCGGGCGACTTGAGCACGGTGCGGAAAATCATTGTCGCCTGTGATGCTGGTATGGGTTCCAGTGCGATGGGTGCTGGTGTGTTGCGTAAGAAAGTGCAAGATGCGGGCTTGAAGTACATCTCGGTCACGAACTGCGCCATCAACAACCTGCCGGAAGATGTTGATTTAGTTATCACGCACCGTGATTTGACTGAGCGAGCAATGCGTCATGCACCGCAAGCACAGCATATTTCGCTGACTAACTTCCTCGACAGCCAGTTGTATACCAACCTGACGGTACGTTTAGTCGAAGTGAGTAACGCGACCGCGACCACACAAAAAGTGATTGAAACGCTGGATGATAGCTTTGAGCCATCAGAAGCCAACCTGTTCAAACTGAGTGCGGAGAATATCTTCCTCAATCAACATGCTACGAACAAAGAGCAAGCCATTCGCTTCGCCGGTGAGCAGTTGGTAAAAGGCGGTTATGTCGAGCCAGAATATGTTGAAGCGATGTTGGAACGTGAAAAACTGACTTCCACCTATCTGGGCGAATCTATCGCCGTGCCACACGGCACTATCGAAGCTAAAGACCGTGTGCTGAAGACTGGTGTGGTGTTCTGCCAATACCCTGAAGGTGTGCGCTTTGGCGAAGAAGAAGATGAAGTGGCTCGCTTGGTGATTGGTATTGCCGCCCGTAACAATGAGCATATTCATGTCATTACCAGCCTGACCAACGCGCTGGACGATGATTCTGTCATTGAGCGTTTAAGCAAAACCACCAGTGTGCAAGAAGTCTTGGATTTGCTCGGCGGTAAAAAATCCGCTTGATAGGTGTGAGTAACTGAACGGCGATGAGTGTTGTCCGGTTGTGACGGATAACTGCCGTAACCTGAATAGGGCCGTGGGGAGTACGCGGCCCTTTCACAGCTACACAGCAAAAGGTAAAAAATATGAAAGCATTACATTTTGGCGCGGGTAATATTGGCCGGGGCTTCATTGGTAAACTTCTTGCTGATGCCGGCGCGCAACTTACTTTCGCCGATGTTAATCAGCCGCTATTGGATGAGCTGAATAAGCGTAAGAGTTATCAAGTTAATGTAGTGGGTGAGCAAGCCCGTGTTGAAGAAGTGAAGAATGTTAGCGCAGTGAACAGTGGCAGCCCGGAAGTGGTGGCACTGATTGCTGATGCTGATATTGTCACTACCGCTGTTGGCCCACAAATTTTGGCCCGCATCGCCAGTACCGTGGCGCAAGGTTTGGTGGCCCGTCATCAACAAGGTAATACCCGCCCACTGAATATTATTGCTTGTGAGAATATGGTGCGCGGCACTAGCCAGTTAAAACAGCATGTGTTTGCCGTCTTGCCAGAAAGTGAGCAAGCGTGGGTTGAGCAACATGTTGGTTTTGTTGATTCTGCGGTAGACCGGATTGTGCCGCCATCAGAAGCGGGCAGCACTGATATTCTGGCCGTGACAGTAGAAACATTCAGCGAGTGGATTGTTGATGGTACCCAATTTAAAGGGCAGCCGCCGCAAATCGCCGGTATGGAACTGACGGATAACCTGATGGCCTTTGTGGAGCGCAAACTCTTCACGCTGAACACCGGGCATGCCATTACCGCCTATTTGGGCCAGCTTGCAGGGCACCAAACCATTCGTGATGCCATTCTTGACTCAGCCGTTCGCCAGAGCGTGAAAGGCGCGATGGAGGAGAGCGGGGCAGTGCTGATCAAGCGCTATTCTTTTGATCCGCAGAAACATGCAGCTTATATCAATAAAATTCTCTCCCGTTTCGAAAACCCTTACCTGCATGACGATGTTGAGCGCGTTGGCCGTCAGCCACTGCGTAAACTGAGTGCTGGTGACCGTTTGATCAAGCCGCTGTTGGGGACGTTGGAATATCAGTTGCCACATAATAACCTGGTGACCGGTATTGCTGCTGCGATGAGTTATCGCAGTGAGCAAGATCCGCAAGCGCAGGAACTGGTTGAATTACTGGCTAAATTAGGGCCAAAAGCCACTCTTGCTCAAATTTCCGGTCTGCCAGCTGATAGCGAGGTTGTGGAACAGGTGGTGAGTGTGTATAACGCCATGCAGGACAAGCTGGCGCACTGATGCTCAGTGCTCAGATGAGCCGGTTGTTGTATTGGCCGGCTCTCCAAACCCGTTGGACGGATACTCATTAACCACCCCAGTGACCAGCGATGATTGAAAAAACACAGGCATTTGAGAATCGGGTACTTGAACATCTGAACGCGGGGAAGACCGTTCGGAGTTTCTTGATGGCTGCTGTCGACTTATTGGCAGAAGCATTGAACATTCTCGTGGTGCAGGTTTTCCGTAAAGATGACTATGCGGTGAAATATGCCGTGGAGCCATTGCTGGTCGGGGATGGGCCGTTGGGTGAGTTATCGGTACGATTGAAGTTGGTTTATGCCTTGGGCGTCATAACCCGGCATGAATATGAAGATGCCGAGCTATTGATGGCGCTGCGTGAAGAGCTAAACCATGATGGCACCGAGTATCGCTTTACTGATGACGAAATCCTCGGGCCATTTGGTGAACTACATTGTGTGGCTGAATTGCCGCCAGTCCCGACATTCTTACGCCCGGATGAAGCCGATGCTTCGCTGATTGCTATGCAACGCCAGCGTTATCAGCAAATGGTGCGCTCCACTATGGTGCTGTCGATTACTGAATTACTCTCCCGTATCAGTCAAAAACAAGTTTCTAAACTCTCGCCACTCGGCCATGTTTAATTATTGAAAACACTGAGCCATTCCTCAGCTAACAACCACAGGGCTGTTATTGCCATCAAGCCGCCCATCACGCCATTAAATAGCCGCAACTTCCAATTAATGCGCAGCGCATGACGCAATTGATCACCCATCACCGCCCAAACCGCCACGCAAGGGAGATTCAATAAAGCAAAGCCACCGACAATCAACAAAGTATGACTCAGTGTCGCGCCTTCCCGTGGGGTGAATAAGATGGCGACATTCATTGCCATCAGCCAGGCTTTTGGATTAATCGCTTGAAATAATGCCCCCTGAATGAACCCCATCGGCTGCTCCCTATCCCGAGCATTGGGGCTGCCAGAATTAAAAATCTTCCAGGATAACCACAGTAAATAACCGCCGCCCAATGTTACTAATGGCAGGCGAACAACCCCGACCCAACTGAGGATAAATGCCAATAGCGTGGTCATTAATGCGCATTGCAATGCACAACCAAAGGTAATCCCCAGCATCATCGGGAAAGTTCGGCGCAAACCAAAATTGACACCAGAGGCGGCCAATAGCAGGTTATTTGGGCCTGGGGTGATCGACATTACGGTGACGTAACTGATAAAGGCACTGTCCAGCATGGGAATCCCTCTCCCTTCGTACTTGAAGCTGCAGGGGTGTTAGCTACGTTCACTCACCCGAATAACTTACCTGAGTAAGCTCATCGGGACTCGTTCGCTTGCTGCCTACCTGCAACTCCAATTACTTTGGGTATTATATTATTAATGTTGCCAAGAGATTCAGCATAAACAGCAATCGGCGCTAGCGGCAGAAGCAGAAGTTATCTATTGTTATGGGTACAGTTTGCACGATGCTGAACTGTACCCATCAATTCTCTAGAGAACTGTCACCATGTCCCTTGTTATGAATGAAATTCGCTACTTACAAGTGGCTGACAATTTGGCACAAGCCATTAAGAATGGCAGTCTCCTGGCGGGCAGCCGCTTACCCTCGGTGCGGGGCTACGCGCAGAGCCATCAGGTGAGTGTCAATACCGTGGTGGCTGCGTATCGCACATTGGAAGACCGTGGCCTGATTGAGGCCCGCCCGCAGTCAGGTTTTTATGTCTGTAGCCCGTCAACCGCCGTGGTGCCAACCGCTACAGTGGGGAAACCGGTGGATGAAGTGCTGGATTTGATTGATACCGTATTTGCTGCGCAACAAAATCCGCGTTTTACCAATATTTCGCTGGCCTGCCCGCAGACTGGCGATTTCTATCCCAGCGCCAAGTTGGGGCGCATTATGGCTTCTTTATTACGCCGTCAGCCGCAGTTGATCAGTCAATATGCTTTGCCACCCGGCAGTCAGCGCCTACGCCAGCAAATTGCTCGCCGCGCTATGACGTTGGGAATGCTGGCCGATCCAGCAGAAATCACTATTACCCATGGGTGTATGGAGGCGCTGCAATTAGCGCTCCGGGTGACCACCAAGCCAGGGGATTGTGTCGGGCTGGAGTCGCCGACTTATTTCTATCTGATGCCATTATTGGCAAGCCTCGGGCTGAAAGCCGTGGAGATTCCGACTGATCCGCAGCAGGGACTTTCATTGGATGTGTTGGAGTTATTGCTTAAAGAAGGGCGGTTGAATGCACTGATTGCAATGCCGACGGTGCAAAACCCCATAGGGTATACCATGCCGCTCGCCGCGAAAAAAAGATTGGCGCAGCTGATGAACGATCATCAAGTGCCATTAATTGAAGATGGTTTATATGCCGAGATTCAATTTGGCTCGGTTTTATCTCCGGCAGTCAAAGCATTCGATCGTGACGGCTGGATACTGTTTTGCTCCAGCTTTACTAAAACGCTGGCACCGGATTTCCGTATTGGTTGGATTGATGGGGGCCGCTTCGCAGAAGCATTGCACAAGCTAAAAGCGGTATCGTCAATGGCGGAGCCGATGCTGCTGTCAGAAACCTTAGCACTGTTCCTTGAGTCTGGCGGTTATGACCACCATTTGCGCAGTTTGCGCCGCCGTTATGCGCAGCAGGTTCAGCAAGCTCAACAACTGATTACCCGCTCCTTTCCGCGAGGAACCACAGTGACACAGCCGGCTGGCGGGTTTGTCTTTTGGGTCGAATTTCCTAATAGTGTCGATACCGTCGCGCTGTTCCATCAATTGCTGCAAGAGCAGATTTGCCTGACGCCGGGGACGCTTTATTCACCCAGCGGCCGGTATCGCAATGCATTTCGCCTATCTTGCTGTTACCCATTCAATAGCCGCTATACCGGGGCGTTGGAGCGGTTGGGGGCGGTTGCATGTGAAATTAGCGGCTTACCCGCCGGAATGCAGTGGCAATCGGCACAGGAGGCTGCTGTCGAAAGGCCCGCATCCTGATACACTATCCATCTTGATGCACAATCAGTGCTATCCTATCTCCAACTTTAGCGAAATATCGTGCCCATCAGCGGCATGTACGGGCCAATACTATGAAAGAACATGCAGAAATCAAACGTCTAAGCGATATGCTGGATGCGCTGAACCACAAAGATCCGACTGTTATACAGCAGGGTAATGTGGAGTTAATTGCACAGCATATGAAGGAAAAAGAGAAACTGGCTGCTGAAATTCAGCGTTTGAAAGAAGTGCGGGTTAAAAACCTGAGTGCTGAAGCTCAGAAGCTGGCGCAACTGCCATTCAGCCGAGCGATTACCAAGAAAGAGCAAGCGGATATGGGCACTTTGAAGAAAGCGGTGCGCGGCATTGTGGTGGTTCACCCAATGACAGCATTAGGTCGCGAGATGGGCCTGAAAGAAGTGACTGGTTTCGCCAAAAAAGCATTCTGATTGCTATTTTCGATAGAGCCGGGGATGTGGCATGGCCACCCCCGGTTTTTGCGGATTTGTATGACTCTTGATATATGCTAAGCATATCTCCCATATAATTTTGCCGTCCTTGGCAATATTGTTTTGACTGACTATTCTCCTTGTCTGTACTCGAAATAAATAATCAGAAAGTTTCCCAATTATCCTGCTGATTGCTGCGGCTAGCTTCTGGGGCCGGGCGCGGTGTGGTTACGCGCGGGGCGCTAGTATTACTTTGAACAGCTTCAGTTTCAGCTTCGGACAGGCGGAATACCGCGACCGCTTGCGCCAGTAAGATGGCTTGTTCAGCCAGTGAATCAGCGGCGGCGGCGGACTCTTCCACTAACGCGGCGTTCTGTTGAGTGGTGCTGTCCATTTCGGAAATAGCCAGGCTGACTTGTGTGATACCCCGGCTTTGTTCATCAGAGGCTGAGGCGATCTCCGCCATGATATCGCGCACATGGGTGACTGAGCGGACGATATCCTCCATAGTTTGACCCGCATTTTGTACCAGTGAGGTACCGGCATTGACTTGAGATACCGACTCGCCAATCAGCCCTTCAATTTCCTTCGCCGCCTGCGCACTACGCTGCGCCAGATTACGCACTTCACTGGCGACCACAGCAAAGCCCCGGCCTTGCTCACCGGCGCGCGCGGCTTCAACTGCGGCATTCAGCGCCAAGATATTGGTCTGGAAAGCAATACTGTTAATCACCGAGGTGATTTCAGAAATGCGTTTAGAGCTGCCGGAGATATCATTCATGGTACGCACCACATCATTAACTAGCTTGCCACCCTGTTGCGCGGTTTTTGATGCCTCGGTGGCCAGTTGATTAGCGTGGTGAGCGTTATCGGCATTCTGTTTAACCGTGGCATTCAATTGCTCCATACTGGCGGCAGTTTCTTCTACAGCGGCGGCCTGTTGCTCTGTTCGGGATGATAAATCAGTATTGCCGGCCGCAATCTCGCCGGAAGCATGAGACACCTGGCTGACGCCGATACGAATTTCATCAATCATGGCGCGCAGGTTTTCATTCATCCGGGCGACGGTATTCATCAGCAAGCCCAGTTCATCAGTACGGTTTGATGTTGTCTCTGCGGTTAAATCGCCGTTAGCAATGCGTTCAGCCATCGCCAACGTCGTGCGCAATGGCACGGTAATCTGGCGGGTCATGCGCCATGAAATCAGTAAGCCAAATAGCAACGCGGCAATGACAGTAATGGCTAACTGCAATTGCGCATTATTGATTTCGTCATGGGTGCCTTGCAGTTCTTGGGTGAAAAGATGTGTCGCCAACTTATTCAATTCATTGGCATTATCTTCCATCACCTTACCCACTTCCAACTCTTGTTGATAAGCCGGTAAATAGGCCAGCACATTGTCTTTATAGGTGTTGAGACTGGAGATAACCGGGGCTAATAACTTTTGCTGGTCGGCGGATAACACCGGCATGAAAGCATTCGCCGCACTGTTGGCAATATTGATCGAGGTTATCAACGAAGATTCTGCCTCTTGGTTGCGCTCCAGCAATAAACCCCGCGCGTTATAGCGCACGGTCATTAATTTTTGGTTCATTTCTGCCAGTAGAATCCGGGTGTTGGTATCTGCGCCCTCACTGAGCAAGCTTTGTTGTAACTCATTGAGATTCTTTTGAGTTTCAGAGATATTCCAGCTTTTACGCACATCATCTTTATGGGCGACTGCATTCACAAAGTTGCTTTGTTGTTGCAGATATTCCTCTACCACATCGGCAATACTACTGATCGTTTTACGGTTACTTTCCGACCAAACAAGACCTTCACTTTGGGTGAGAAGATTTTTTATCTTATTGATATGTTCAGAATTTTCTTCGATGTATTTCAGGTCATAAGTGCGTTCATATAACGCACGATTATATTTTGCCTGGTTGGCTTCATCATTAATTTTGTAACTCAAGTCGACTTTATAAGCATGTTCTTCAATGACGGAAAAATGATATGCAGTGGTACCAGCGATGATCCCAACTAACAACAACATCAGGAAAAAGCTTAATCCCAGCTTTTTACCGACTTTCACATTGTCAAAGTTACCAAAAACTTTGCTAAATCCTGCCATGTTCTGCTCCGTTATACGGTGTTTCTGATGCAAATCAATCAGTGTAGGTGAGTGGGGGGTCGGTCTAATTATTAGAGGATTTCGGGGAACTGGTGATAGGTGGGGCAGCCTTGGCAAGAGTGCTTTTCCCAAACGTAATACCCGTCATACTTCAAGTTGCATGTGCGTTGGCTGCTCTCACTCACCCGAATCACTTACTTGAGTAAGCTCATCGGGACTCATTCGCTTGCCGCCTTCCTGTAACTCGAATTATTTAGGGTTATAGTTCATGGACTTAATATCCATGAATACCAGTGACCTTCTTGTACATTCTATCGGCAGGAATCAAGCAAACTTTAACAATATAAATGCCAACAATAAGCAATAAAAATGCCAGCAAGAAGGCCTTGCTGGCATGGTTTTAGTTTTATACGCTGCGGGCTTGAAGCCGCAGCGTTGCTAGCTGAGAATTACTTAGCTTGAGCGAAACGCGCGGCGGCTTCGTCCCAGTTAACGACGTTCCAGAATGCTTTGATGTAGTCTGGGCGGCGGTTTTGGAATTTCAGGTAGTAAGCGTGTTCCCACACATCCAGGCCAATAATTGGGAAGCCAGACGCGCCAGAAACAGCTTCGCCCATCAGCGGGCTGTCTTGGTTAGCAGTAGAAACAACCGCCAGTTTGCCATCATCTTTCAGAACCAGCCAAGCCCAACCTGAACCGAAACGCGTTGCCGCAGCTTGCTCAAATTTTTCTTTGAAGCTGTCAACGCTGCCGAAGTCGCGCTCGATAGCGGCTTTCAGGTCACCGGTCAGAGTGGTGCCCAGTTTCAGGCCTTTCCAGAACAGGCTGTGGTTAGCGTGGCCGCCGGCGTTATTACGCATAAAGGTGCGTTTTTCTGCCGGGACTTTGTCCAGATCTTTGATCAGGTCTTCAACGCTGAATTTAGCCAGCTCAGGGAAGCTCTCCAACACCGTGTTTGCATTATTAACATAGGTTTGGTGGTGTTTGGTGTGATGGATTTCCATCGTCTGCTTATCGAAATGGGGTTCTAAAGCATCGTAAGCATAAGGCAGGGATGGCAGTGAGTAACTCATAATCATCGTCTCCGTAGGTGTAGAGCGGCGCAAAAAAAGTAAGCACCGCGTAAGCATTCGGATCATTATAGTTAATTAAATGATATTGAAAATGATTATCAATGCCTTACTTATTGTGCGGTCTTTCTATTCCTGAATCCGCTGCGGATGTGTATACACTGTTGCCCGGTCGGGTTTACTGAAACCAACCAAGGTGAGATTACAGCGCTCGGCGACTTCAACTGCTAAGGTTGTTGCAGCTGAAACAGCAAACAAAATCTCGGCCCCGCACATGGCGGCTTTCTGTACCATCTCATAGCTGGCGCGGCTGGAAACCAGCACCGCGCCTTGCTGCCACGGCTGTTTGGCTCGAATTCCAAGCAATTTATCCAGCGCGACATGGCGGCCAACATCTTCACAGCCCCCTAGTAATTCGCCTTGAGGATTAATCCAAGCGGCGGCATGAGTACAGCCGGTCAGTTGGCCGACGGTTTGTACCTGTTTGAGCTGTGCGAGGGCGCGGTCGAGGTTGTTGAAATCAAAAGTTTGCGTGAATGGTAAGGGCGTGATTGGGCGGAAGATATCGTCCAGTTGCTCGATACCACAAACACCGCACCCAGTGCGGCCGGCCATCGCCCGGCGGCGTTCTTTTAAACCGGCAAAACGGCGGCTGGAGAGTTCAATGTTAACTTCTATGCCATTACAGCCAGGATTAACATCAATGGCGTAGATTTCCTGCGGCGCACTAATAATTCCCTCTGATAATGAAAACCCCAGCGCAAAAGCCTCTAAATCCTTGGGGGTGGCCATCATCACGACATGAGAAATGCCGTTGTACACCAGTGCTACCGGCACTTCCTCCGCTAACCAATCCAACTGTGGCTCGGCCATTTTATGGCGCTGTAGCACGTTAAGTTGTCGGGCGCCGCAAATTCCGGTGGAAAGGTCAATATCTGAAGGTTTGATCTGGCTCACTATGCAGCCCTGAAAGTTATAACCCATAATCACAATGTGGTAACATTCGCATTAAGAATGGTATGGGTATGATTCAATTTCAATAGGAATGTATCCCATCCCGATAAAGGTGATATCGCGTTAGCGATTTTAGCGCTTCTGGTTTTGTTGAGGGAAGCGCGAACTGAATTTTAAATTCATACAATGTGACAATGAATGAAGGAGAGACCCATGCAGGTCAGCAGAAGGCAGTTCTTTAAGATCTGCGCTGGCGGTATGGCAGGAACCACGGTCGCGGCACTCGGCTTTACGCCGTCTGTGGCGCTGGCGGAAACGCGCAATTATAAGTTGCTGCGCGCCCGCGAAACGCGGAATACCTGCACATATTGCTCCGTCGGTTGCGGGCTTTTGATGTATAGCCTCGGCGATGGTGCTAAAAACGCCAAAGAGAGTATTTTCCACATTGAAGGGGACCCGGATCATCCGGTAAACCGTGGTGCACTGTGCCCTAAAGGTGCGGGGCTGGTGGATTTCATTCACAGCGAAAGCCGCTTGAAATACCCAGAGTATCGCGCGCCAGGTTCAGATAAATGGCAGCGAATCACTTGGAATGATGCATTTGATCGCATTGCCAAGCTGATGAAAGAAGACCGGGACGCTAATTTCATTAAGACCAACGACGCGGGTGTGACCGTCAACCGTTGGCTGAGTACCGGTATGTTGTGTGCTTCGGCATCCAGCAATGAAACGGGTTATTTGACCCAGAAATTTAGTCGCGCTCTCGGCATGCTTGCCGTAGACAACCAAGCACGTGTCTGACACGGACCAACGGTAGCAAGTCTTGCTCCAACATTTGGTCGCGGTGCGATGACCAACCACTGGGTTGATATCAAGAACGCAGACTTAATTATTGTCATGGGCGGTAATGCGGCAGAAGCGCATCCGGTGGGGTTCCGCTGGGCGATGGAAGCCAAAATCCACAACAATGCCAAGTTGCTGGTGATCGACCCACGCTTTACACGTACTGCATCGGTGGCTGACTTCTATACGCCAATCCGCTCCGGTAGCGATATCGCGTTCCTGTCCGGCGTGTTGTTGTATCTGATGACCAACAACAAAATTAACCGCGAATACGTCGAGGCCTATACCAACGCCAGCTTGCTGGTGCGGGAAGACTATACTTTCGACGATGGTTTGTTCAGTGGTTATGACGCCGAAAATCGCAAATACGATAAAACCACCTGGAATTACCAGCTGGATGAAAACGGCTTTGCTAAACGCGATGTCACCTTGCAAGACCCGCGCTGTGTGTGGAACTTGCTAAAAGAACACGTCAGCCGTTACACGCCGGATGTGGTTTCCAACATTTGCGGCACACCAAAAGAAGATTTCTTGCAGGTTTGCGAATATCTCGCCGAAACCAGTGTGTCCAATAAAACCGCCACATTCCTATACGCATTGGGCTGGACACAGCACTCAGTTGGCGCGCAGAACATTCGTACCATGGCGATGATCCAGTTGTTGCTCGGCAATATGGGCATGGCGGGGGGCGGGATTAACGCCTTGCGCGGTCACTCTAATATTCAGGGCTTAACTGACCTGGGTTTGCTGTCGCAAAGCTTACCGGGCTACCTGAACTTACCGTCAGAAAAACAGCCGGATATTGACACTTACCTGAAGGCCAACACGCCGAAAACTCTGTTGCCAGGCCAGGTTAACTACTGGAGCAATTACCCGAAATTCTTCGTCAGCTTGATGAAAAGTTTCTACGGTGACAATGCCCAGAAAGAAAATGGCTGGGGCTACGACTGGTTGCCGAAGTGGGATAAAGGCTACGACGTATTGCAGTATTTCGAGATGATGTCGCAGGGCAAAGTGAATGGCTATATTTGCCAAGGCTTTAACCCGGTCGCTTCATTCCCGAACAAAAACAAAGTGGTAGCGTCACTGTCGAAACTGAAGTTCCTGATAACTATTGACCCGCTCAATACGGAAACCTCGAATTTCTGGCAAAACCACGGCGAATTTAACGATGTCGACCCATCGAAAATTCAAACCGAGGTATTCCGCTTGCCATCCAGTTGTTTTGCTGAAGAAAACGGTTCCATCGTTAACTCCAGCCGCTGGCTGCAATGGCACTGGAAAGGTGCGGATTCACCGGGCGAAGCATTGAACGACGGCGCTATTTTGGCCGGTATCTTTAGCCGTCTACGCGATATGTACCGCCGGGAAGGTGGTGCGGTGCCAGAACAAGTGCTCAATATGACTTGGGATTACCTGACGCCAGATAATCCAGAGCCAGAAGAAGTGGCAATGGAAAGCAATGGGCGAGCGCTGGCGGATCTCACCGATGCCGACGGCAAAGTGTTGGTCAAAAAAGGCGAGCAGCTCAGTACCTTTGCTCACTTGCGCGATGACGGCACCACCGCCAGTGGTTGTTGGATTTTTGCCGGTAGCTGGACACCGGCGGGCAACCAGATGGCACGGCGCGATAATGCTGATCCATCCGGTTTGGGCAATACCTTGGGCTGGGCATGGGCATGGCCGCTCAACCGCCGCATTCTTTACAACCGCGCGTCTGCTGACCCACAGGGTAAACCTTGGGATCCGAAACGCCAGTTGTTGGAGTGGGATGGGGCCAAATGGGGGGGCGTGGATATTCCTGATTACAGCGCCGCCGCACCGGGCAGTGATGTCGGGCCATTTATCATGCAGCCAGAGGGCATGGGCCGCCTGTTTGCCATCGACAAAATGGCGGAAGGGCCATTCCCGGAACATTATGAGCCGTTCGAAACGCCGCTGGGCACCAACCCACTGCATCCGAATGTGATATCCAACCCAGCCGCGCGCGTCTTTAAAGACGATTTGGCTGCTATGGGTTCTCATGAGCAGTTCCCGTATGTCGGCACCACTTATCGTCTGACCGAGCATTTCCACTACTGGACTAAGCATGCGTTGCTCAATGCTATCGCGCAGCCGGAACAGTTTATCGAGATTGGCGAAAAACTGGCGGCGAAAAAAGGCATTAAGCAGGGCGATACCGTGAAAGTCAGTTCCAACCGGGGTTATATCAAAGCCAAGGCGGTAGTGACCAAACGTATTCGTACGCTGAATGTTCATGGGCAAGAAGTTGACACTATTGGTATCCCGATCCACTGGGGCTATGAAGGGGTAGCGAAAAAAGGCTTTATTGCCAACACCCTGACACCCTTTGTCGGTGATGCTAATACACAAACGCCAGAGTTCAAGGCGTTCCTGGTCAACGTGGAAAAGGTGTAACGGAGATAATCTATGTCACTGCAAACTCAAGACATTATCCGGCGCTCCGGCACCAACTCCCTTACGCCGCCGCCGCAAGCTCGTAACCACCAGGAAGAGGTTGCCAAGCTTATCGACGTCACCACCTGTATTGGCTGCAAAGCCTGTCAGGTGGCGTGTTCGGAATGGAACGATATCCGTGATGAAGTGGGCCATAACGTCGGGGTGTACGATAACCCCGCCGATTTGACCGCTAAATCCTGGACGGTGATGCGCTTCTCTGAAGTTGAAGACGAAGATAGCGGCAAGCTGGAGTGGCTCATCCGCAAGGATGGCTGCATGCATTGTGCTGATCCGGGCTGCTTGAAAGCCTGTCCATCAGAGGGTGCAATTATTCAGTATGCGAATGGCATCGTCGATTTCCAATCAGAGCACTGTATCGGCTGCGGCTACTGTATCGCCGGTTGCCCATTTGACGTGCCGCGCATGAATAAAGACGACAATCGGGTGTACAAATGTACTCTGTGCGTCGATCGTGTCGGAGTTGGTCAAGAACCTGCTTGTGTGAAAACTTGCCCGACTGGGGCTATTCACTTTGGTACCAAAGAAGCAATGAAAGAAGTGGCCGCGGGCCGAGTGAGCGAGTTGAAAACGCGTGGCTTTGATAACGCCGGGTTATATGACCCAGCGGGTGTTGGGGGCACCCATGTGATGTATGTTCTGCATCATGCGGATAAACCTCAGCTTTATCATGGCTTGCCGGAGAACCCGACTATCAGCCCGACCATCACTTTCTGGAAAGGCATCTGGAAACCGCTGGCGGCGATCGGCTTTGCTGCGACCTTTGCTGCCAGTATCTTCCATTACGTGGGCGTCGGCCCGAACCGGGTTGAGGAAGAAGAGGACGAAGACGATAAATCGGATTCCACACCTTCCGATACGGCATCCAAGGCTCCTGAGCCAACCACCGCTGAACACTCAGACGACGGGGAGACGCGGAAATGAAAAAAGAAAAGCGGATCCAGCGCTACAGTGCGCCGGAGCGAATCAACCACTGGATAGTGGCCTTTTGCTTTATGCTGGCCGCCATCAGTGGCCTGGGGTTCTTCTTCCCGTCATTTAACTGGCTGATGAATATTTTTGGTTCGCCGCAGTTGGCACGCATCCTTCACCCCTTCGCGGGGGTGATTATGTTCGCCGCCTTCCTGATCATGTTTTTCCGTTACTGGAAACATAACTTGATCAACAAGGAAGACCTCGAGTGGGCTAAAAATATCCATAAAATCGCCATGAATGAGGAAGTGGGTGACACGGGGCGCTATAATTTTGGTCAGAAATGCGTATTCTGGGCTGCTATTATCAGCCTGGTGTTATTGCTGGCCAGTGGCGTAGTGATTTGGCGGCCTTACTTTGCGCCTTCTTTCCCGATCCCGCTGATTCGTTTGGCTCTGCTGGTGCATTCGCTAGCGGCGGTAGGATTGATTATCGTTATAATGGTGCATATTTATGCCGCCCTGTGGGTGAAAGGCACGATTACTGCGATGGTGGAAGGTTGGGTACCGGCAGCATGGGCTAAAAAGCACCATCCGCGTTGGTATCGTGAAGTTAACGCCAAACGGCAGCTTCGGAACAAACAGGAAGAGAAACCCTGATGAGTATTCGCATTGTCCCTAAAGATCAATTAGGAAAACAGAGCGAAAAAGGCACGACGGCGGGGAATATCCCGCCGTTACTTTTCGCGAATTTAAAAAGCCTGTACACCCGGCGCACCGAACGTTTGCAGCAGCTAGCGCTGGATAATCCGCTGGCTGACTATCTGGATTTTGCGGCTAAAATTACGCAAGCGCAGCAGAATGCACTGCATGACCACCCGCTGGTATTGGACATGCAGGCTGAGTTGGCGCAATCCGCAGCCAGTGGTAAACCGCCGCTGGATTTAAGCGTTTTTCCCCGCACTGACCACTGGCGCAAGCTCTTGTCAGCGCTGATTGCTGAACTGCGCCCTGATGCGCCCGACCATATTGCGGCGGTGCTGGATAATCTGGATAAGGCGTCGGTACATGAGCTGGAGCTGGACGCCGATGCGCTGTTAAACCGCGAATTTGCCAATGTTGGTAGCGAAAAAGCGCCCTTTATCTGGGCGGCGCTATCCTTGTATTGGGCGCAAATGGCCAGCCAAATCCCCGGTAAAGCCCGAGCTGAATATGGTGAACACCGCCAATTCTGTCCGGTGTGCGGCAGTATTCCGGTTTCCAGTGTGGTACACATTGGCACCCACAGCGGCTTGCGTTATTTGCACTGCAATTTGTGTGAAAGCGAGTGGCATGTGGTGCGGATTAAATGCAGCAATTGCGAGCAAACTCGTGATTTGAACTACTGGTCGCTAGACAGTGAATTGGCCGCCGTAAAAGCAGAAAGTTGTGGCGATTGTGGCACTTACCTGAAAATCTTATATCAGGAAAAAGACCCGATGGTCGAAGCGGTGGCGGACGATTTAGCCTCGCTGATCCTCGATGCAAAAATGGAAGGCGAAGGTTTTGCTCGCAGCAGTATTAATCCCTTTATTTTTCCAAGTGAGTAACTTTTTCCGAGTGAATAGGTTTTCTGGGGAATAAGTATCCCGGGGAGTCAGCTTCCCGGTGAGTCATATATAATATTGGTTACAGTATCATTTAATAACCCCGCTGAGTGACTATGAGCGCAGAATCCCATCATCTTTACAGCCAGTTACCCGCCATAGACAGCTTGTTGCGGTCGCCAGAAATGGCCCCTTTACTTGATGAATATGGCGCAGCTCTGTTAACTGAAACCCTGCGTTTGATGCAGGCCGAGGCCCGTGAATATATTGGTCAATTCCATACATTGGCTGATTGGTGCGCGGACTGGCCAGCGGCTTTACGTCAGCGATTAAACCAACGTCAACCCGCATTGAAACCCGTTTTTAACCTCTCCGGCACGGTTTTACACACTAATTTAGGACGAGCCGCTTTAGCGGAATCCGCTATTGCTGCGGTGACTGACGCCATGCGTGGCGCGGTAACTCTCGAATATTCCCTGAGTGGTGCCGGTCGCGGCCATCGTGATCGCGCGGTGGCCGATTTACTCTGCGAACTGACCGGGGCGGAAGATGCTTGCATCGTCAATAATAATGCCGCCGCAGTATTTTTGCTGCTGACGGTCATGGCGGCCGGGAAGCAGGTGGTGGTTTCTCGTGGCGAGTTGGTCGAAATTGGCGGCGCTTTTCGCATTCCGGATGTGATGCGTCAGGCCGGTTGTGACCTGGTTGAAGTCGGCACTACCAACCGCACCCATCTGAAAGATTACCGCCAGGCCATTAATGAACACACTGGCCTGCTGATGAAAGTGCACACCAGCAATTACAGTATTGAGGGTTTTACGGCCTCAGTGACGGAGCAACAATTGGCGGCTTTGGGGCATGAATTTGCCATCCCGACCGCGACAGATCTGGGTAGCGGTTCGCTGGTGGATATGACTCGCTATGGCTTACCGGCTGAGCCGATGCCACAGCAATTGATTGCGGCGGGTGTCGATTTGGTAACGTTCTCGGGGGATAAACTGCTTGGCGGCCCACAGGCGGGGATAATTCTCGGTAAAAAACAGTGGATTGAGCAATTGCAGCAGCATCCGCTCAAGCGGGCGCTGCGAGCCGATAAAATGACATTGGCGGCGCTGGACGCCACTTTACGTCTCTATCAGCAGCCCGACCGTTTGAGTGAGTTGTTACCGACCCTGCGGCTACTGACTCGTCCGGCGCAGGAGATTGCCGAGAGCGCACAGCGGGTGTTGGCGGCACTCAATGGCAGCTATGGTGCCGATTTTACACTGGCTGCTGAGCCATGCTGGTCGCAGATTGGCAGTGGGTCATTACCTGTAGACCGGTTACCCAGTTGGGCGGTAACATTTACGCCTAAAGATGGCAGCGGCAGTGCGCTGGAAGTATTGACGACACGCTGGCGTAGCTTGGCTAAACCCATTATTGGCCGTGTGGCCGATGGGCGTTTATGGTTAGATTTGCGCTGTCTGGAGGATGAGGCGGCGTTGCTCAGGGAGTTGGCACCATGATTATTGCAACCGCGGGACATGTCGACCACGGTAAAACCACGCTTTTACAGGCCATTACCGGGATTAATGCTGACCGCTTGCCGGAAGAAAAGCAGCGCGGAATGACCATTGATTTGGGCTATGCCTATTGGCCACAACCTGATAACAGCATCATTGGATTTATTGATGTCCCCGGACATGAGAAATTTCTCGCCAATATGTTGGCTGGCGTGGGCGGCATCAATCATGCTTTGCTGGTGGTGGCTTGTGATGATGGCGTCATGGCGCAAACTCGTGAGCATCTGGCGATTTTACGGCTGACGGGGCGGCCGATATTGACTGTCGCGCTCACTAAAGCCGACCGAGTGGATGACGAGCGGATTGAGCACGTTCGCCAGCAGGTGATGGCTGAACTGTTGGCCCAAGGTTGGCCGGCAGAGCAAGTCACTTTGTTTGTCACTGCGGCTACGGCCGAGCTAGGTATCAGCGAATTGCGCGAGCATCTGGCGCAATGTCACCAGCAAGATGAAAATAATAGCCGGCTACCGCGGCGTTTTCGGCTGGCGATCGACCGCGCATTCAGTGTGAAAGGCGCAGGTTTAGTGGTCACGGGGACGGCGTTAGCGGGCAAGGTGGCGGTGGGCGATACCCTATGGCTCACTGGCAGCGATTGCCCGGTGCGGGTGCGGGGCATCCATGCTCAAAACCAAGATACGCAACAGGCGCAAGTGGGGCAGCGCATTGCGCTGAATATCTCCGGCGATATTAGCAAACAACAAATCAATCGCGGCGACTGGCTCTTAGCGCAACAGCCGCCAGAATCCGTTGGTCGGGTGTTGGTTATTGTCGATGCCGATGAACCCATACAGCATTGGCAACCGCTGCATTTACATCATGCCGCCAGCCATATTACTGGGCGCTTTTCACTGCTGAGCAGCTCTCAGCCGGAGGGCAATAAATCCCAATCGATACTGGCCGAGATATTGCTGGATACCCCCCTATGGCTGGCTGAGAATGACCGGCTAATCCTGCGGGATATTGCCGCGAAAAAGACATTGGGTGCCGCGCGGGTTCTCCACCTGGCGGTGCCAAAACGAGGTAAGCGGCAACCAGCCTTTTTGGCGTGGTTAACCGCATTAGCGCAAGCAATAACAGACAGTGAAGTGCTGGATCTGCATTTGGCGCAAGGGCCGATTTCTGTGAGTAAGTTCAGTTGGGCGCGCCAGCTTAGCAGCCATGATATGGCCGCATTATTGGCAGATACCGACTGTGTTATTGCGGGCGATATTGCATTGTCGAATCCGCATGCCCAGCAAGCGCAACAAACCTTATTGCATGTTTTATGTTTGTATCATCAACAGCATAGTGATCAGTTAGGGCTAGGCCGGGCGCGTTTGCGGCGCATGGCATTGCCGACACTGGATGAAAATTTAGTGTTTCGTTTGATTGATAATTTGCTAAAACAGGGCGCGCTAAAGAATACTCGCGGCTGGCTGCACCTGCCCGAACATGGATTAGGATTTACCGCGCAAGAACAAGCACGATGGCAGCAAGTTTCCCACTATTTTGTTGATTTGCCATGGTGGGTACGTGATTTAGCCGCAGAGTTGGCAATGGATGAAGGCGAAATGCGCAACTTATTACGCAAGGCCGCGCAGCTGGGCTATATCACGGCAATTGTTCCCGACCGCTATTATCTGAGCCAGCGTATTGAGCAGTTTGCTGATTTAATTCGTGAGCTGGATGCCAGCCAAGGCAGTACCAGTGCAGCAGATTTTCGCGATAGACTGGGTATCGGTCGCAAATTGGCGATTCAAATTCTTGAATTCTTTGACCGCAGTGGCTTCACCCGCCGCCGGGGCAATGACCATTTCCTGCGTGACAGCGGGCTGTTTTCTTCTGGGAATTAATATATTGCTCATTCAACATCATTACAGATGCCTATTAGTTATAGTTTATTTGTCATGATGTTTTAACTGCATCTCTAATTTTTGAGGATTTTTATATAGCCAGCGCTGCTATCGATGATTTTGTTATCGGCAGTAATGAGAATGTGATTCTCTACTCTGGCTTGTGAAACTAAAATTCGGTCGAAAGGATCTTGATGCATATCAGGGAGTTTGAGGGTGTTAAGCACGTGCTCACTTTTTACTGTTAACTCTTTAAAGCCATTTTCAAACAATCCCTTGCGTAATATTTCTGGGTTAATCTCTATTTTATTAAGTGCTTTTTTTATCGCAATTTCCCAGATATTGGCAACACTGAAATAAATTTCATTATTATAATTGGTGATGATGTTTTCAACTTCCTTGTTGAGTTTCTCTGGTTTGGCGGCAAGCCAAATTAGAATATGAGTATCAAGTAAATAAATCATCTTCATCCTTAGCATCAAACAGATTAATGACAGCCTTGTCTTCATCATCAAAATTATCAGGGCAAGAGACCTTACCAGCCAGAAAACCTAATTTACGTTTTGGCTGTTCCTCAATATAAGGAATGACTTTTACCAATGCTTTGCCATTCTTGGCAATCAAGAAAGGTTCGCCAGTGGTTGTCACTGCGTTAATCAACTTAGATAAGTTGGTCTTGGCATCATAAATATTGATCTTTTCCATAGACCCCCCTTTTTTGTTGGCCTGTACTCAATATAGATCATCATAGTTAGTTGGTCAAACCAACTTGACTAGACTATTTATGGTATTAATTTTATATAAAAATATTTCTGGGGGCTTTTGTACATGACTGATATTGAAGCTGGAGAAGCACTTCATTTTTCTTCTCCAGCGCAATATGAATTTACTCCGCGACCACTGTATCCGGCTGTTTACGGATAAAAATCATCACCAAGCCCAGCCACAGCAGGCCACTGATGAGATTGAACAGATTAAATATTCCGCTGTTGCCCCACAAATAGGCCACTTTGGCGAACTCAATTCCCAAGGTGAAGACCATCATACTGATCATCCCCATGGCAGCCGACACCGTGCCTTTACTGATATCGCTGGAGAATAGGGTTAGGCGCACCAAACCGGCGTTTGCCAGGCCGATACCAAAAGCATAAAGACTCAATCCCGCCGTCATCCACAAATAAGCATGGGATGAATAGAGGGTAGAGCCAGCGGCAATCATTAGGCCAATAATCATCGGGCCTGCGCCATAGCGGATAAGCTGTGGAATTGAGGTTTTGCCGCTCAGCCTCGCCAGTGCCAGGTTACCGATAATCAGTGCGCCGAAAATGGGCACCTGCAAAACGCCATATTCCACAGTAGATAATTTTTCACCACTGATCAGAATCACTGGCGATTGTGCAATCCATGCCAGCAGGGGCAAACTGGCAAAGCCCAATGCCAGGGATCCGCACAGAAAACGGCGGTTGGCGAGCACTTGCTTATAATCGTGCCACATCGCCCCTACTGACAGTTTCTCCCCTTTGCGCGAGGCGGTTTCTGGCATTGCGCGCCACAATCCGGCAAATGAAATGGCACCCAGCACTGCGAATATCACAAACATGGATTGCCACGGGGCGACATGAATTAAGGCGGCACCGGCCAAGGGGCCGAGCAGCGGAGCAATTAACGCCACATTTGCCATCAGCGCGGTGATTTTAATACAGACCGCTTCTTCAAATGACTCCTGAATAGTGGCGTAGCCGACAGCGCCGATAAAGCACAGGCCGATCCCTTGCAGGAAGCGCATGGCGATAAACTGTTCAATTGACGTGACCAATAATATGGCAAGGCACGTCACCACAAAGAATGCGACGCCAACCAGCATCACCGGGCGACGTCCACGGCGATCCGATAATGGCCCCAGCAACCATTGCAGAAACATCCCGCCAGCCAGATAAGCGGTCATGGAGGTCGGAACCCACTCAATGCTGGCATTAAAATCGGCAACCACCGCCAGCATACCGGGCTGAATCATATCGTTGGCGATATAGGTGGTAAATTCGAATAATACCAAACACAGAGGAAATAAAAGCGCCCGTCGACCTAAACGCGTCGCGGGTGAAAATGAAGTTTGCATAAGTTAAGCTATTAATAATAAACATAAAAAATGGAGGCACTCAGATAAAGTATAGCATCTGAGTGTATTAGGGCGGTTATTTTGCCGTCAATATAACGTTTTAGCAACAATTACCCTTTGTAGATTTTGGGTAATGCCTTTGTCCTTGACGCAGTTTCATTTACTTTGGGTATAAGTTGAATTTACGTTATTGTTTGCAACCTGATTATTGATGCCCTAAATAACTAGGCGCTTCTAAGTATAAAAATAGGTGATTGAGAGTATGCATGACCAATAAGATAGGGTGGATTGATAACTTGCGGGCCGTCGCCTGCATTATGGTGGTCATGATCCATGCCACGACTTATTACGTCACCAGTGGTGCGCAGGTGGGAGAAATGAATTGGGACATTGCCAATCTGCTGAATTCGGCCTCCCGAGCTTGTGTGCCTTTGTTCTTTATGATCTCCGGTTATCTATTTTTTGGTGAAAAAAGCGCACAGAAAAAGCATTTTACCCGCATTGGGCTGTGTTTATTGTTCTACAGTTTGATTGCACTGATTTATATTTCGACGCTGACTCCCATCAATGGTTGGGCGGCGCTGAACAATATCCTGCAAAAACCGGTGTTTTATCATTTATGGTTTTTCTACGCCATTATCGTGGTTTACCTGGTTTCACCGCTGATTAATGTTAAACCGGTATCAGGCCGCTATCTGGCGGTGGTCATTCTGTTGCTAGCGGTGGTGGCTAACCCGCAGACCAGCCAATACACCTTTGACCACTTCCATTTATTGCCAATCAATCTCTATATCTACGGCGATACCTTCTATTACTTGTTGTATGCGTTGCTGGGGCGGGCCATTGGCATGCTTGATACGCGGGGACGGGCCATCAGTTGGGGCGCTGCATTGTTGTTTATTATGAGCGTGATATTTATTGCTGTCTCAACGGAGAAACAGACGCGAATCAATGGCAGCTTTGCGGATACATTCTATATGTACTGCGGCCCGTTAGTTTTTGTTGCGGCGGTATCACTGCTGGTATGGTTTAAAAATTGTCTGAATCAGCCCATTGCTTGGTTGAGTTGGCTTGCCGGGCATTCGCTAGCGATTTACGGTTTCCATGCGCTTATTATTCATTTTATCCGCACCCATCATTATGATTTTACTGGCTATCCGGTGTTGGATATTTTCTATGTCTTCGCGTTAGCGCTGGCGCTGAGTACCTTACTATCCATGGGATTACAGCGCATTGACCGGCGGCGATTAGTCAGTTAGCTGTGGCCTGCCCGCGCTGTTGTGCGCGTCGAAGCTGGCGAGTGGAGGAGAAACCCGCCGCCAGTGCCGCTTTCTCCAGATTAAACCCCTCTTGCAGGCGGACTTCAGCCACGGCGACCCGTAGTTGCTCGTGAAACTCTCGCACACTGATCCCGACATGTTCGCGGAATAACCGGGTTAAATGACGGCTGCTGACATGGGCTTTCTGCGCGACCTGAAGCAGCGACCACTCCGCTTGGGGGGCTGCGGACATCACATCCTGCGCTCGATGTACCGCCGGATGGAGATGGTTGCGGTAACGTAACCACGGCGACAGTTGGGGGTCATCACCGGAACGGCGGAAATAAACCACCATCTCACGGGCCACTTCCAGCGCGGTTTGCGGGCTACAATAGCGGCTAATCAGATGCAACGAGAGATCAATGCCGGCGGTAATCCCTGCGCTGGTGTAGACCCCGCGATCTTCCACAAAAATACGATTTTCTTTGGTTTGGGCCGCCGGAGCCTGTTGGCGCAGCCGTTCAAGCACATGGTGATGAGTCGTGCACTGGTAGCCATCCAGTAGCCCGGCTTGGGCGGCTAACAACGCCCCAGAACAGACACAAACCAGCGTCGTTTTTTGCTGTGTAATGGCGGCTTTTTGCTGTTGTAGCCAGCGGCGAGCTATTGCTGCGGTTTCGGTCGCAAAATAGTGGTGCGAATCGCTCACACCCGGCACCACCAGTAAACTGCCTTCCGGTAAGCTGTCTGGCAGTGGCTGCAACTGGCCCAACATCATCTCCGTGGAAGACATCACTTCTGGTAACGGGCTGATATAAAACAACTTAAATGCCCCCGCCAGCCGTAGCGTTTCAGCGGGGCCGGTTAAATCCAGCGATAACACGCCGGGCAGCAAGAGAAAATAGACATTTCGTTGCATTATTAATCTACAGTTACCGATTGATATATCCCCTTTTGGCGATAGGGGATATCAGGTGCTCTGGTTGAATATCATTTATTGCATGATTCATCCAGGGCATGCAATGTTTCTGCTACGGTACGAACCGCGGCAAACCGGTCGATGAGCACGGTTTCGGTGCGTAATTTTAATTCAGCACTGCTCAAGACAATGCCATTAGGCTGAGTCATAGGGAATGTCAATGTGGCATCCGTGACAAAAGTGACTTGATAACCCAAATCTGACGCCACGCGCGCTGTGGTTTCACAACATTGTTCAGTGCGCATGCCAGCAATAATCAGGTGATTTATTTGCCGCTCTTTAAGCCATTGATCCAGCCCTGAGTCGGTCAGTGCATTATGCACCCGTTTATGCACGGTGACATCCGCTTGATGGGATACCAGCGACATGGGCTTAACATAGCCAGAAGCCAATGAAAACGGGCCATCAGGAGCAACATGGAAGACATCCACTAGCGCAATGTCCCGCTGTTTACAGCCCGTAATCAGTTGGTTCAGCGCTATAGAGAAAGCGGGTAAGTCTTCTTGCTGCCAAAAAGATTTATGTTCGAAAGATTGTTGAACATCAATGATCAGTAATGCGCTGTTAGTCATTTTCGGCCCTCCGCCATATGGGTATGGCTCCATTATTAGTGGGTTTTAGGCTGAACGGAATGCCAAATCCGGCCATCATAGGGGATAAAAGGGACCAGATTTCACTTCCGCTCCAGTAGATTAAAAAGTTAATAAGAAAAATATTCATTAAAATAATTTATTGGCCGAAAACACTGATTAAGGAAAAACGTTATTCACGGCAAGACGATATACATTGGAATGGAATAAACCATGAAAGACCTTAATAACGCGATGTTGATAAAGAAAAGCTATCAGTTAAATAACGTCCTGGTGGGAATAGCACTTTTGCTTGTCACGGGAGTGAGTCAGGCGGCAATCAATCTGGATAGAACGCGGATTATTTTCAATAGTGCGGACACATCAGCCAGCATTGTTTTGCAAAATAAAAGCGAGAAATCGCCTTATTTGGCGCAAGCTTGGTTAGAAAATACAGCCGGACAAAAAGTGGAAAGCCCATTATCTGTGTTGCCCCCGATACAGCGGATTGATGCGGGTCAAAAAACCTTAGTACGCATTATCTCGCTACCGGATGTGGAACAGTTAGCCACTGACCGTGAAACTTTGTTCTATTTTAATGTACGGGAAATACCGCCGAAGAGTGAAGTAACTGATGCGGTACAAATAGCAATCCAAAGCAAAATAAAATTATTTTATCGGCCAGCGGCGATTAAAGCGGATAATAAGAATGTCTGGCAGGAGAAATTGCAGTTCAGCCAGCAAAGAGAAATGCTTAAAATTCATAACCCTACGCCGTATTACGTCACGCTAGGGCATTTAAATCAGGATAATCGCGGTAATTTCCCCGGTTTTGACAGTGTCATGATTGCGCCATTTAACACTGAGTCCATCAAGACTCCCGGATATAGTGGCGACCATTATAGCATCGGCTATATAGATGATTTTGGTCAGATGATCATTCGTCATGTTAACTGCTCGATAGGTCATTGCCAGATTCAGGCTGTGGAAAAGAAATAATTCTCTCCACAACCTGTGGTGCCTTATAGCCTGCACTTTAGCTTATTCACACAATTTAGCTTATTGACATAGTGGCAGTAATTGCTGATAAAGCTTTTTAAAGATGACGCGACGAGCAGCATAATTCTGATGGCGCAGTGCATCTGGAAAATGTGTTTGCTCCAGTGGCAGTGCAGGCAATAAATCAGCTAATGGAATATCCGGATTGAGAGCAATTTGGGCTAATCGGGCGGCACCTAAAGCAGGGCCGACATCACCTCCAGTTCGATACTCCAACGTTTGGCCGCTAATATCTGCCAGCATTTGACGCCAATAAGGGCTTCGTGCTCCGCCACCAATTAATGTGACCGATTTGGGCTGTAATCCACTGGCATGCAGGGCATCCATTCCGTCGGCTAAAGCAAATCCTACTCCTTCCAATACCGCACGGGCTAAATCTGCCCGGCGATGTTCATGGGTAAAGCCCCAGAAAGCCCCTTTAGCATTTGGGTTGTTATGGGGAGTTCGTTCGCCGGAAAGGTAGGGCAGGAACCACACTGGCGTGGCGGCTTGCGGCGTATTTTCCACTTCATCAATCAGCGCAGGGACACTCTCGGCCCCAGTGAGTTGGCAAGCCCAATCAAGACATGATGCAGCGCTCAACATTACTGACATCAAGTGCCAAGTGTTCGGCAAAGCATGGCAAAAGCTGTGCACGGCGCTGGCAGGGTTACTCAAAAAACCCTCACTGACCGCAAAATAGACGCCAGATGTGCCCAGCGACAACATCGCCTGCCCGGTTTGATACAAGCCCACCCCGATTGCTCCGGCAGCATTATCACCTCCGCCAGCAACCACCGGAACCGGGTTAATGCCCCAGCGGCGCGCAATATCGGCACTGACATGGCCGGTAATTTGGCTACCTTCGAAGAGGGCGGGCATGTGCTGGCGATTTAGGCCGCAGGCCGCCAGCATTTCATCGCTCCAGTCGCGTTTTGCTACATCGAGCCACATTGTTCCGGCGGCATCGGACATATCACTGGCAAAATCACCACTGATCAGAAAACGTAAATAATCTTTGGGTAAGAGCACCTTATCAATGCAATTAAAAATATCTGGCTCATATTCTGCCAGCCATTTTAGCTTCGGTGCGGTAAAGCCCGGCATCATCAGATTACCGGTAATCTGGCGAGATTCTGGTACTGATTTTTCCAGTACTTGGCACTGGGCAAAACTGCGGCCATCATTCCATAAAATAGCCGGACGCAGCACCCGATGCTGTTTATCCAGCAAGGTTGCGCCGTGCATTTGGCCGGTCAGCCCGAGGGCTTTTACCTGTTTTAAATCATGGTCTGCGGCTAAGGATTGCATAGCTTGATCAGTGGCTTGCCACCAATCGGCGGGGTTTTGCTCAGACCATAAAGGATGTGGGCGGGAAACGGATAATGCAGCACCTTGGCTGGCAATAACTTGCCCGTTTTCGGCCAGGAGAATGGCTTTAACGCCGGAGGTGCCTAGATCGATGCCAAGGTACATATGTGTTCCTCATATTAATAGGCTATTTTACTTGCCATTTTGAACCTGAGCAGTGCTCGAAATCCTCACGTACTGCGTGTACGCTCCGGTTTCTGTGCGCTGGTCAGGTCCAAACTGCTGGCACCAATAACGCCTATCAGCTATTTTTCAACAAAATCTCATCTATTCGATGCAGACATCAGATAAATAAAACTATCAGCCGAAGATATAGCGGTTAACCAGATTTTCCAGTTGCTCTTGATGCCCACTGTGGTGCTGTGGGTTCAGATTATGTTGACCGGCATAGCGCGCCAAATCTTCCAGCGACAGTTTGCCTTTCAAAATTTGCTGGCCCAACTCTGTATTCCAACCGGCATAACGTTTCGCAACTTGCTGATCTAACTGACCATCTTCAATCATTTTCGCTGCAATTTTCAAGGCTAATGCCATGGTGTCCATCGCCCCGATATGACCATAGAACAGGTCGTATTTATCGGTGCTTTGGCGGCGTACTTTGGCATCAAAATTCAACCCGCCGGTAGTGAACCCTCCAGCTTTAAGGATTTCAAACATCACCAGTGCATTTTCTTCCACACTGTTTGGGAACTGGTCGGTATCCCAACCCAATTGCGGGTCGCCACGGTTGGCATCCACAGAGCCGAAAATACCTAATGCAATCGCGCTGGCAATCTCATGATGGAAAGAGTGCCCGGCCAAAGTGGCATGGTTGGCTTCAATATTAACTTTGATCTCTTTTTCCAGCCCAAACTGCTTAAGGAAACCATAAACAGTAGCAACATCATAATCATACTGATGCTTGGTCGGTTCTTGTGGCTTTGGCTCAATTAACAAGGTGCCCTGGAAGCCGGTTTTATGTTTATGTTCGACCACCATTTGCATAAAGCGGCCAATTTGCTCACGTTCTTGCCGTAAATCGGTATTTAACAGCGTTTCATAACCTTCACGGCCGCCCCACAATACATAGTTTTCACCGCCGAGCTTTTGGGTGGCATTCATGGCGGTAAAGACTTGGGTCGCAGCCCAGCTAAAAACTTCTGGATCTGGATTGGTCGCGGCCCCAGCACCGTAGCGCGGGTGAGTGAAGCAGTTAGCTGTGCCCCATAATAATTTTACGCCGCTACTCTCTTGTTTCTCGGCCAATACATCCGTCATGACGGCAAAATTATTCAGATATTCTTTTAATGATGCGCCTTCGGGTGAAACATCCACATCGTGGAAGCAGTAATAAGGCACATTCAGTTTATGGAAGAATTCAAAAGCCACATCGGCTTTGCGTTTGGCTAGTGTGAGTGCATCGCCGGCCTGCTGCCATGGGCGTTCAAACGCATTGCTGCCAAACATATCCGCCCCGCCCCAGCAGAAAGTATGCCAGTAGCAGGCGGCGAACCGCAGGTGATCGGCCATTCGCTTACCAAGGATAATTTCATCCGGATTGTAGTGATGAAATGCCAGTGGGTTAGTGCTCTGGCTGCCTTCGTAACGCACTTGTTCTAATTCATTAAAATAAGATTGCATGCAATACTCCTTGGAAGCTGACCCGCGTTATCGGGCTAATGAGCTTTTATCTTCGGAGTTGTTGGCGATTCTCACAATTACGTTATTTCACACTTAAATTCAGAGAATTATTAATTGTGGTGTAGATCTCATAAATACCCGATTAATTATAGAAACTTTCTGATATTCATTATATGGATAACATCTCTGACTGGAATTATGCATTTTGCAGGAAAGAAAACATGATCGTTATCATAAAATTAACATTAAACCAAAAAACATAATTGGCGGACGAAAATCTGTAATTGCCGATGTGCAAATAAGCGATAACAATCCCTATTGCAGTTGATGTTTACCGTTTCTCTTACCCTGCTTGCACAATAAGAAAGGTACTGAAAGATGAAATTTAAGAACATTTTACTCTCCGCATGCGCCGCTCTGGTAATGTTTAGCCAGCCCGGATTCAGTAAAGAAATTAAAATTGGGATGGCGATAGACGATCTTCGTCTTGAACGTTGGCAGAAAGACCGCGATATTTTTGTTAACAAAGCTGAGTCCCTCGGCGCTAAAGTATTTGTTCAATCGGCAAATGGCAATGAAGAAACCCAAATGTCACAGATTGAAAATATGATTAACCGTGGTGTCGATGTGCTGGTTATTATTCCTTATAACGGGCAAGTATTAAGTAATGTGATCGCCGAGGCAAAGCGAGAAGGTATAAAAGTATTAGCTTATGACCGTATGATAAATAATGCTGATATTGATTTTTATATCTCTTTCGATAATGAAAAAGTGGGTGAGTTACAAGCTAAAAGTTTGGTTGAGCGGGTACCTCAGGGTAATTATTTCCTGATGGGTGGCTCGCCGGTCGACAACAATGCCAAACTGTTCCGCCAGGGGCAGATGACAGTGCTTAATCCATTGATAAAAGAAGGGAAAATAAAAATTGTTGGTGATCAGTGGGTTGATGCCTGGTTACCGGAAAATGCCTTAAAAATCATGGAGAATGCTCTAACAGCTAACAATAACAAAATTGATGCTGTTGTGGCGTCTAATGATGCCACCGCCGGTGGGGCTATTCAGGCGTTAGCAGCACAAGGACTGGCGGGAAAAGTGGCTATTTCTGGGCAGGATGCTGATTTAGCAGCAATAAAACGTATTGTTGCTGGCACCCAAACCATGACCGTATATAAACCCATCAGTAAATTAGCCAATGATGCCGCAGAAATTGCTGTGTCTTTGGGTAAAGGCGAAGCGCCGAAAGCAAATAGTCAATTAAATAACGGAATAAAAGATGTCCCAGCTTATTTACTGACACCGATTCAAGTGGATAAAAACAATATCGACAGCACAATTATTGCTGATGGTTTCCACAAAAAAGCTGATGTTTATTAATTGCTTTTTCGATGTTTAATATATCCGAATTTCTTGAGGTTGTAGCTAATCATGCTGCAACTTCAAGAATAAAAGATATATGGAGGGAATTATGCCCAACCTGCTGGAAATGAAAAATATTACTAAGCAATTCGGTGTCGTTAAGGCGGTAGATAATATCAGCCTGACACTGGAAGCCGGGCAAGTATTATCGTTGTGTGGTGAGAATGGCTCTGGAAAATCCACACTAATGAAAGTGTTATGTGGTATTTACCCCACAGGTTCCTATCAGGGAGAAATAATTTTTTCAGGTGAAACGCTTCAAGCTAAAAATATTCGTGAAACGGAACAAAAAGGTATTGCGATAATTCATCAGGAATTAGCTTTGGTAAAGCAAATGTCGGTGCTGGAAAATATGTTCCTTGGTTCTGAGTGGGGGCGTTTTGGCATTATGGATTACGACGCCATGTACTTGCGTTGTCAACGGATGCTGGCACAAGTAAAACTGGTGGTAGACCCGAATACTCCAGTGGGGGAATTGGGGCTTGGGCAGCAACAATTAGTCGAAATTGCAAAAGCGCTGAATAAACAAGTCCGGTTGTTGGTATTGGATGAGCCGACAGCGTCTTTGACAGAAAGTGAAACCGCTATTTTGCTGGATATTATCCGTGATCTACGGAATCACGGCATTGCCTGTATTTACATCTCACACAAATTAAATGAAGTAAAAGCGATATCCGATCATATCTGTGTGATCCGCGATGGCCGCCATATTGGGACTCGCCCTGCGGCGACCATGAGCGAAGATGACATCATCGCCATGATGGTGGGCCGCGAACTTAAAGAGCTTTATCCACACGAAGCCCACCACATTGGTGAGGAAATTCTGCGGGTGGAAAATATCTGCGCCTGGCACCCGGTAAACCGCCATATTCGCCGAGTGGATGAGGTCTCTTTCTCTCTGAGACGCGGAGAGATATTGGGCATTGCCGGGCTGGTCGGCTCTGGTCGAACAGAAACCGTGCAATGCTTGTTTGGTGTTTACCCAGGCCGCTGGCAGGGAGAAATATTCATTGATGGTAAAGCGGTGACCATCAATCATTGCCAGCAAGCCATGAAACTCGGCATTGCCATGGTGCCGGAAGATCGCAAGAAAGACGGCATCATACCGGTTATGGGTGTGGGGGCTAATATCACACTGGCTGCGTTAGATGATTTCACTGGCTCTTTTAGCATGCTGGATGATGCCAAAGAACAGTCGACAATTGTGCAATCTCTGGCCCGGTTAAAGGTGAAAACCTCCTCTTCAGAGCTGGCGATTGCCCGACTCAGTGGGGGCAATCAACAAAAAGCTATTTTAGCCAAATGCTTGCTGCTGAACCCACGGATTTTGATCCTCGATGAACCGACGCGTGGTATAGACATCGGCGCAAAATATGAAATTTATAAACTTATCAACCAATTGGTCCAGCAGGGAATTGCGGTCATTGTGATTTCCTCTGAATTACCGGAGGTCTTGGGATTAAGCGATCGGGTGTTGGTCATGCATCAAGGGCGCATCAAAGCCGATCTTATTAACCATAATCTGACGCAAGAAAAGGTCATGGAAGCCGCACTCAGGAGTGAAACCCATGTCGCAAGCTAATCAAACTGAAGTAAATACACCCGAAAATGGCGATAAAAAGCCATTATTTCGACTAAAATCGGTCAATTTGCAAGTTTTTGTCATGTTGGCGGCTATCGCCATTATTATGCTGTTTTTCACTTTCACCACTGAAGGGGCCTATCTCAGCGCCAGGAATATCTCGAATTTACTTCGCCAAACGGCAATCACCGGCATTTTGGCGGTGGGAATGGTTTTTGTCATTATTTCGGCAGAAATTGACTTGTCGGTTGGCTCGATGATGGGGTTATTGGGTGGCGCGGCGGCCATTTTTGATGTGTGGCTCGGTTGGCCACTACCTCTGACTATTGTTGTCACCCTCGGATTGGGGCTAGTACTCGGCGCATGGAATGGTTGGTGGGTTGCTTATCGCAAAGTGCCGTCATTTATTGTTACTTTGGCGGGGATGCTGGCTTTTCGCGGCATTTTAATTGGAATCACCAACGGCACCACGGTGTCGCCGACCAGTAATGCTATGTCGCAGATTGGTCAAAGTTATCTGCCCAATGGCTTCGGATTTGGTATTGGTGCCATTGGGTTAATGTTGTTCGTGGTGTGGCAATGGCGTCGGCGCAGCCATCGTATCCGGCTGGGCTTGCCGGTTGCGGCTCCACAAGGGGATGTTACTCGTCAAACTATTACCGCCGTTATCGTTCTTGGCGCTATATATTTACTGAATGATTATCGGGGTGTCCCTACGCCGGTATTGATTCTCACAGCACTGATGCTGGCAGGTATTTTTATGGCCACTCGCACCGCTTTTGGTCGCCGGATCTATGCCATTGGGGGCAACATCGATGCCGCCCGTTTGTCGGGGATTAATGTAGAGCGCACCAAACTCGCGGTATTTGCTATCAATGGATTGATGGTGGCAATAGCGGGTTTGATTCTTAGTTCACGGCTGGGGGCCGGTTCGCCGTCTGCCGGTAATATTGCTGAACTGGATGCGATTGCCGCCTGTGTCATTGGTGGCACCAGTCTAGCCGGCGGGATTGGTAGTGTAGCCGGTGCGGTCATGGGCGCATTTATCATGGCTTCTCTCGATAATGGGATGAGCATGCTGGATGTACCGACTTTCTGGCAGTACATTGTTAAAGGCGCAATTTTGCTGCTGGCGGTGTGGATGGATTCCGCCACCAAACGCCGAGTCTGATCCCATCTTTGCAAAGAGATCAATGCCATACTGCATTGATCTCTTTGTCTGTTATATCCCTTTCCCATCTATTTCAGGAGCCATTTCCATGTTCGAGAAACGCTACCGGATAACTTTGCTATTTAACGCTAATAAAGTGTACGACCGGCAAGTGGTGGAAGGTGTTGGCGAATATTTGCAGGCATCCCAATGTGATTGGGATATTTTTATCGAAGAGGATTTTCGCTGCCGTATTGATAATATTCGGGACTGGTTGGGTGACGGTGTTATTGCTGATTTTGATGATCGGCAAATAGAGCAATTGCTGGAAAATGTCGATGTACCGATTATCGGCGTCGGAGGGTCATATCATCAACCAGAAGATTATCCACCGGTGGATTATATCGCGACCGATAATACTGCCTTGGTTGAAGCCGCTTTTATGCATTTGAAAGAAAAGGGTTTAAACCGTTTTGCATTTTACGGCCTACCCGCCAGTAGTGATAAGCGTTGGGCGCAGGAGCGGGAATATGCTTTCCGGCAATTAGTGGCGGCAGAGCAATATCAAGGGGTGGTTTATCAGGGAATGGCCACTGCTCCGGCTAATTGGCAATATACCCAAAACCGGTTGGCGGACTGGGTACAAACGCTGCCACATCAGACGGGGATCATTGCGGTAACAGATGCTCGGGCGCGGCATTTATTACAAGTATGTGAGCATTTGGATATTGCTGTGCCGGAGAAATTGAGTGTGATTGGCATTGATAATGAAGAGTTAACTCGATATTTATCGCGGGTGGCACTTTCATCGGTCGTGCAAGGGACGCGGCAAATGGGCTATCGGGCGGCTAAGTTACTGCACCAGCGCCTCAATCAACGCCAGAAACAACAAGAAACCCCGCCATTACAGCGCATTTTGGTGCCGCCGGTGAAAGTAATGGCGCGGCGCTCGACGGATTTCCGCTCATTGCGCGATCCCGCAGTGATTCAGGCGATGCATTATATCCGCCATCATGCTTGTAAAGGGATTAAGGTTGAACAGGTGCTAGATGCCGTTGGGATGTCGCGATCGAATCTGGAAAAGCGCTTTAAAGATGATATTGGGCAGACTATTCATGGCGTTATCCATGAAGAAAAACTCGATCGGGCGCGCAATTTGTTGTCTGCAACTTCATTACCTATTAATGAAATCTCACAAATGTGTGGTTATCCCTCGCTGCAATATTTCTATTCGGTATTCAAAAAAGGTTATTCAATTACCCCGAAAGAGCATCGTGATAAATATGGCGAAGTCAGCTATTAACTGTTTTTGAGCCGCTAATGATGATTCTATCATCCAATTTTCAGGGAGATTTATTCACTGCGCCTATTGAATGAATAGCGTCATATAATAAACACGCTATAATCACCGACTTACTATCTATCTTCCAGATGGAAGATCATCGTCCCCGGTGGGGCGGCTGGACTTCAAATCCAGATGGGGCCGCCAGCGGTCCCTGGCAGGTTCGACTCCTGTGATCTTCCGCCAAAGCCTATCTCCCGCTTTCTCTCTTCCTCAATAAATCCTTTTATAATCCATTGGTTACAATAAAAATAGTCTGTCTGAATCTACCGTGGTCTACTGGTTTCTACCCTGTGCTGGGGGCATAATTGGGGGCATAAAAATACTGTCCTTTTAGAGATGCCCCCAAATGAAGCTCAATGCTCGGCGCTCAAGAGTTGCCTTATCTCTGCGGAATTTAGTGGGGCATACCGGCTTCAAGTATTCACCATTCCAACAGCCTGACCATGAAGCATCAGATGGACACATTCTTGGCTGAACTGATGGAAAAACACTTTTCTTCGCATTCTCAACTCGTTTGTGTTGTTTATTATCTCTCTAACAAAGTGTCCTGTTTGATTAGGTCATTGCACTATTGTGGCGAACTCACTATTTCTGTGTATGAGGCAATTAATTCTACTAATAATTGGTTTGTCACAGTCAATAACATTAGGTAATCGATGCCATGTATAATGACAGCATATTTATCCTGCGCGCGTAGTAGGGATTCGAATTTAATACAGCTTTCCACCAGTGTCAGGGCATCAATCAGCTGTACACCGCCTTTAATTCGATGAACCAAGCTCGCCATTTCTTTATAAATATCAGCAGAAATGATGTTGTCTTTATCGACAGTAAGGCGCGTATACAGTTGTGTCAGCGCCGCAGTATCTTGCACATTACTCTCCAGCAATGATTGCAATAACTTCAACTCCACCTCGCTATTGCCCCTTGAGAGTGATTTTAGCTTTTTCTGCGCCGTTATAAGGGGGGATTGTTTTTTACTATCAGCCGCCATTATCACTTCTTGATATGGATTATCTTGTGCGGTGACATCAATGACGGTGTGATGATGAATAATATCCATATTATTGATAATAATTTCCTGGCGAAGCAGGGTGGTACGCAGTGTATCAATAGACACGGGTTTCACTATGTAATCGTTCATACCGGCCTCAATGCAACGAGTGGTACTTTCTTCCCGCGCATCGGCGGTGCAACCGATGATAACCATATCTTTCATGGCGGCTCTATTTCGGATATGGGTGGCCAGTTCATAGCCATTCATCAACGGCATATTGTAATCTGTGATGACGGCATCAAAACTATACTGCTGCAATATCTGCCAAGCTTCAGCACCATTTTTGGCACTCATAACTTGCTCAATACCGATAAAAACTAGCTGTTGTTGAAGTAACTGACGGTTGGCGGGTAAATCATCTACCACCAGAATACGCAAGTTTTTCAATTGATTAAGTTGCATTTCATCTGCATGCACAAGGGTTGAGTCCTGTAGCACATCAATTGCAGTCGCCACCTCCAGTGGCAATGTGACAAACAGGCTGGTTCCTTTGCCAAGCTGACTTTCTAATGTTATTTCTCCACCCATTTTGTGAATCAATTGATGACAGATCCACAACCCTAAACCAGACCCCCCGAAACGCGGTGATTTACCCTCATTGGCTTGGCTGAATGGCTGGAATAATGTGGCCTGCGCCGCAGGGGAAATACCAATACCGGTATCCGTAATATCGATATTCATTACGCCATGTTTCTCGTCAATGGCCTCCCAGGTGATATCCACTGATACTCCACCCTGTTCGGTAAACTTCAGAGCATTGCCTAATAGATTTCCCATCACCTGGCGCATGCGCAGCATATCCACCATCACCAAATCAGGGATTTGGTGATCCAGCCAGCTTGAGAGCTTTAGATGGCGTTCATCGGCAATAGGTCGATAAATCAAGAAGATTTGCTCTATTTCTTGACTGAAATTAACGACAGCGGGGTGGACACTCAGTTGCCCGGCTTCGATTTTGGCGGAGTCGATAATGTCATCGAGCAACAGCATCAAAGATTGAGCAGAATTAGATACCGTTGCCAGCGTCTTTTTATCCACCGGCTTGTTGCTGCGTAGTTCCAGCTCTAGCAATCCCATAATGACGTACATTGGTGTGCGCAGTTCATGGCTAATCGTCGCCAGGAACGTACTCTTAGTGCGGTTAGCACCTTCAGCTTCGACACGGGCAGCTTCCAGTTCGCGCTCAACAGTTTTGCGTTGGCTGATATCCAGCCAGCCACCGAGTAGGCTGCGTTCCGCATTATCTAGCGGAATAATCCACAGGAAGATATCACGCAACTCACCGTTTATTTCAAGAGACAAATCTACCATTTGGGGCTGTCTGTCTTGTAAGACATAGTGACAATACTTATCTATCTCACGATTAAGTGGGCTGGTCATTGGCCAGTGGGCTTGCTCAGTTTTCTGATTGAGCATGCCGTTCAGTTTATCTTGATGGGCATTGGCAAAGTGGCTGTTATAAACGGCTAACTCATCATTTGTGGTGCGAATAAAAACGGCAAATGGCAGGGCATTAATAATGGTTTCTTGTTGCCGCAAACGAGCCTGTAACAACTTGGCCTGGCGGCGTTTATTGAACACCAGATAACAAAGATACAAGCCGAAAACCAGCAGTAGGCCGGAGCTTATTTTCAGCGCCGGTATCAGCCATTCATTTTCTAAATAATTATTATCAAAGGAGGTCGGTTTAGGTTTGAATGTACTCCATTCACTGATCAAATTGTCTAACTCTTCCGGTGGGATAGATTCAATGACTTTATCAATGATGGTTTTTAATTCAGGCAGTGCCGGATTGATGGCAAATGTCATCATCAATGGCTCTTCTCCGGTAACAGCGACTATTTTAATATTAGGAGTAAAGTTCTGTGCTGACAGGTAGTTAGCGGTCATCATTATCTTGATCATCGCGTCTATTTTCCCTTGTTGTAACCAATTTACCAACGTTATGGTGTCGGGCGCCTCTACAAAGGTGATTTTTTGAGCTAAAAGAGGGTTGCTAATGGTTCCACTAGAGGTACTGCCCGCAGGTATACCGACCCGCTTTCCTGCCAAATCTGCTACGTTGTTGATATCGTTGCGATCTTCTCGCGTCAATATGCCCCACAAAGATTGAGCGACGGATAAGGAGTAAAGGTTACTGCCGTATTGGCCATTGCGTACCGCGACAATCGGCAGCATATCTATTTTTCCGTCAACAAAATTCCGCATACCTTCACCGGTATCTTGGGTGTAAATCGGCTCAAATTTAATCCCGGTTTGGCGCGCAATAATATCAATCAAATCGACAGAAAAACCGGCTATCTTGCCAGTTTGGCGATCACGAAAAACCAATGGAGCCAGATCCTGTGGTGCCACATAGGTCACCACAGGATGGCTTTGAATCCAGGTAACTTCCTGTTCCGTCAACAGTAATTTGGCATCAATATTGTAATGATGCTTACTGCCAAACCAGCGCTGTTGAATCTCGCCCGTGGCCCGGCTGGACAGTAACTCTTGAATCTGATTAATGTCATTAATCAGTTTTTGATTTTTTTCCAGTGCCAGGAAGGTGTAAGGGGCCGAATGATAAGGGGCAAAGTTACGAATTTGCAGTGTCAGCAGCTGTAATTGGTCAATTAAATAGTTGGCTGATGTGGCATTAGTGACAAACACATCGGCATTACCATAGGCAACCGCCAGCAACGCTTGTAATTGGTTAGGATATACGGCAGTTTTATCCGCATGATAGTTAAACAAAAACTCCGGTGAGAGAGGCTCGTTATTCACGATGGCCACGGTTTCCGGATGGGTGCGTTTAGTGGGGTCCCAATTCTTACTGCGAACTTCCACATGTCGGTTAGTAAAGAAGGCATGGGAAGCAATCATCCCTAGTTGAGTGGGCATCGGGGTGCCGGCCATTAAATCTACCTGACCATTTTCCAATGCATTCAATACTAAGCCGTAATCACAATAACCAATCATCTGGAAAGAGAGTTGGCTGGCATCACTGATGATTTTTAGATAATCAGCGACAATGCCTTCAATGGCATTATCATCACGATTAACAATAAAAGGGTTATTAGCATCAATAACCACGCCCACTTTTACTGTACGGATGCTTGCTTGACGGGTGTCCGTGGGCGGAGGAAGTAATAAGTCTTCACTGTAACTGTTCGCAATGCTGTGTATTGTCAATGGTTGACCGGCATCACACCCCTGACGGCTCGCCATCTTGGTTTCAGCATGAAGTTGCCCGCTAAGTAACATTAAACAACACAGTAAAATGCGTAAAGAAAACCAACGATGTAGCGATAATATCCTGCGCGGTAAAGCAGAGATTGCTGAACTAGAGCAAATTATAGGTATGGGCACAGGCAGTCTAATGACAGAATTTAGCCTTAATTTAGTTAGGATATGCATCCTATTGGTACTGACAGTTCTGTTACTGATAAATATCTCATCATTAATCTGTTTATTTTCCAGACCATTGGTCAGATCAGCAAAACCATTAATTTCCCATTCTGACAACACGCGAGTCCCATTGATGAGCTTATAGCTTGAAGGCTGCCCGGCTAATTGACTCAAAGTTTCAGATGGGAATAAAGAATATCCACGTAATATATTCTGTGCGGCAAAAAGAATTTCACTGATATTTTTACTAATCAAACCATTTGCACCAGCCTGTAGTGCTTGCACTGCAAAAAAATGCTCATTTTTAGCGGAAAATAATAATGATTTACCGGTAAAACCACATTGCTGCAGTTTTTTTAGCAATAAAAAACCATCAAAGTTTGGAAATTCAATATCGATAATAACCAGATCAATAGTATTGTCTTTTAATGTTTCGAGAGCTTTATTGCTATCGGCTGACTCATAAGTAGTTGAAAAATCTTTGCTTTGTAATGATTTTTCATGAATGGCTGGGTGGTCATCAACTATCATTGCTGAATTTGTCATGCTATCTCCGTAAATCGTTATTTCTTGGGATTCGCAGAGTTAATTCACTGCCCCTCGCTCTCATCGAACAACTTCATATGATTACCCAAGACGAGATAAACAATAACTGTTACTGCCAATATCTAAAGCGCTAGTTATATTCAGTCCTCTTTCAAAGATTTTAATCTCTAATGATTGATTATCAAGAGAATATTGTTACTTATGCCTTGCTTCAAATCATCTTATAGTTCTTCTTATTAGATAATTGATTATAAATGAGTTGAGATTTTTATTATAATTATAGTTATGCCTACGATTAGTAAAACGTGCGTTGTTCAATGATGTGACCCGTTTACCATGATACGTGATGGAATTTGGGGCATAGACTAATTCAAATATGACAAGCACAGCAGTCAGCAGTCAGCAGTGCAGTCGCGGATATCTGCCTGATGGCTTACAGTCACCATGCCTGTCGTACTGAAATGCACTTATGACCGAATACTTCTATCGACATGCTCCTTTGATTATGGGTAGTTTTATACCGGTCTAAATCAATAAATAGCCATAAAAATTCAATAATACTGATAATAAAGACATGTGCTTAAAAACAGTATTGACATCTGATATAGAACACGTAGATTGGAATTCAACACCGGTGCAATGAGTAGATAACTTTTTATTTAACCGGTGTCCATGTAGCGAATTTGAAATAATGCGATAAAGGTCACGAAATATTTTTTTATGTGAGATTCGTTATGAGTTTTCTTATAATTGACTCATGCGATGATGCTTTAAGGCCATGTAGTAAATCTGTTTAATCGCATTTTGTGGACGATACGCGATGATGTAAGGCTTTGTTGTTAATAGTAATGTTCGCGATTTGTGTGCATCAGTATGAGATCGAGGATATCGCGACGAAAGTAAAGCCACGTAACAAAGAGTATATATCGCGAGGGTGATGTACTGATTTAGCCAGTGTTATCAAAAGCATGGCTAAATGTAATAAACTGGGAATGTTACCATTCAGTTAATATATTGGAGGGAAGAGTTAGTTTTAAACGAAAACATTCCTGAAAAACATGTACATCTTTATAAAAAGTACCAAGATATGTATTACGTTATTAAGTTGATTAATGTTTAATTTTAAATGTGTAGTACCTTAAAAGCCCTGACTAACTCGTGTAGTCGGGGCTTTTATCATTTTGGGGCCACGGGTATACCAAATAAAAACAGGAGGGTGGATGGAGGTCAGGTTAGCATCACCGAGTGAAGCCGAGCAATTATGGTGGGTTAGGAATCAGGCTATCAGACATGGGTGTCGAAATGTGTACGATGAGAAAACACTAACCGCATGGACACCGGATCAGATGCCCGAGGGATATCCCAAGGCTGTGGCGAGTAATCCATTTTTTGTTATTAATGATCCGATCAGCCAAGTAGCTATTGCTACAGGTTTTTTAGATCTTTCATCCGGTAGTGTCGAAGCAGTTTTCACCTTACCAGAATTTGAAGGCCGTGGTTTGGCATCTCGGATTTTGGATGCTATCAAGCAGGAAGCCAGAGATCGAGGATTCACAAAATTAACCCTTTCCTCGACACCGAATGCATCGGCATTTTATGAAAAAAATGGTTTTACTCTACTCGGCGAGAGTTTCTACCCATCACAGTTGGCACAAACCAACCTTAGATGCATGGATATGTTCTGCCATTTATAATCTGTAAATGAGCTTTATTCTGACAAAAAAATGGTGATATATCCGTGAAACCACCGGACAAGAATGAATCTTGTCGGTGGCATTAACATGCTAAAAATAATAACTTTTCTTTCTATTACAATGAACTTTTAGCCATTACTTTGGTTGATGCTTTGTGCATGTAGTTTTGTCCAAAATAACTCGTCCAACCCAATAATAACAAAACACCCTAATGGCATGATAAAGCCCTGAGCCATTGAATAGGCATCAGCAATGCCGTCCATGAGCAATGGCATCACGGCTCCACCCACAATTGACATTACAATATAGGGAGAGGCTTTTTTGGTTTGTTCGCCCAAGCCGAAAATACCCAGAGCAATGATAGTTGAGAACATTATCGACATGAAATAGAAACTAAGCACCAGTGAGATAACCGCCAATATAGGCGATCCGTGTGTGTTCTAATTCCAGCAGATGGCGGGTATTGAGAATATCAGATACCACCAAACCAATAACTTGCGATTCCCCTTGGCGAAGATTACGCGCAAAAATATTAGCCTCATAACCCAGCTCGTCGATAGCTTTCATCACGCGCTCACCGGTTGCTGCGGCGACTTTCTCGGGCCGGGTCAGAGTGCGCGATACAGTTGAAGCAGAAAGAGCGAATTTCTTTGCAAGATCAATTGTATTGGCAATTCCTATCTCAATGACAACGTTTGCATTCAGTAATGCAGAAGTAGTCATTCAGGAGACCAAATAATAATCAGGAGTTGATCACATTTATCTGACGAATATGAATATTGGGTCGGGGAAGTGTGATGGAAATGTGATTAAGCGATGGAGACATATCGCGCATTTTGCATGTCACAATGTAAAATTAGTGTGAAATATATGTGACTCCGTGCGCAAAAACAGACCGATTTTATGCTGGTTTTATCGGCAAAACCACGTCGAAAATTCTCCCACCTTGTCTTAATGGCCAATAAGAAATTTTATAACTGATTAATTTTAAACATTATTAATGTCATCTTTTTTTAGGTTTGTGGTGGGTTATTACAGTTTTTTTGGCGCTTGATTGTACTTGTCTATACGAGTATATGTTAATAAATATTAAAACTAAGTAATGTCGTTGATACCTGAAAAACTGGTTGAAGGAAATTGCCGTGACTGCCCAAAATAGATTCCGTGATACTGAAATTCGAGCTTCGCGTGGTACAAAACTAACTGCTAAAAGTTGGATGACCGAAGCCCCGCTGCGTATGTTGATGAATAATCTCGATCCTGAAGTGGCCGAAAATCCAAAAGAATTAGTAGTTTACGGTGGTATTGGTCGTGCGGCCCGTAACTGGGAATGCTATGACAAAATTGTGGAAAGTCTCACTCAGTTGAATGATGACGAAACTCTACTGATTCAGTCTGGCAAGCCCGTGGGTGTCTTTAAGACTCACAGTAATGCACCTAGGGTATTGATTGCTAACTCTAATTTAGTTCCACACTGGGCGAATTGGGAACACTTTAATGAGCTGGATGCCAAAGGTTTGGCTATGTACGGCCAAATGACTGCGGGCAGTTGGATATATATTGGTAGCCAGGGCATTGTGCAGGGTACCTATGAAACTTTCGTCGAGGCGGGTCGGCAACACTTTGGCGGGAGCTTGAAAGGGCGCTGGGTATTAACCGCGGGCTTGGGCGGTATGGGCGGCGCGCAACCGCTGGCGGCAACCTTAGCTGGTGCTTGTTCGCTGAATATTGAGTGCCAGCAAAGCCGTATCGATTTCCGTCTCAAAACCCGTTATGTCGATGAACAAGCAACTGATTTGGATGATGCGCTGGCACGGATTAAAAAATACACGTCTGCCGGCTCCGCTGTTTCTATCGCCTTATGCGGCAATGCCGCCGAAATTTTACCTGAGCTGGTACGCCGTGGGGTTCGCCCTGACATGGTGACCGACCAAACCAGTGCTCATGATCCACTGAATGGTTATTTGCCGACTGGCTGGAGTTGGGAAGAGTATCGTCGACGAGCCCAAAGCGAGCCAGCGTTAGTGGTGAATGCCGCCAAAACTTCAATGGCCGAACATGTCAAAGCGATGTTGGCTTTCCACAATATGGGCATCCCGACCTTTGATTATGGCAATAATATTCGCCAGATGGCTCAAGATATGGGTGTTACCCATGCGTTTGATTTCCCAGGTTTTGTTCCTGCCTATATTCGCCCCTTATTCTGCCGTGGGATTGGCCCATTCCGCTGGGCGGCGCTTTCTGGTGATGCCGACGATATTTATAAAACGGATGCGAAGGTCAAGGAACTTATCCCGGATGATGAACATTTACACCACTGGCTAGATATGGCCCGTGAGCGCATCAGCTTCCAAGGGCTACCCGCGCGTATTTGTTGGGTTGGCTTGGGCCAGCGCGCTAAATTAGGCTTGGCTTTTAATGAGATGGTCCGAAGTGGTGAATTGTCAGCGCCGATTGTCATTGGCCGCGACCATCTGGATTCCGGCTCAGTTGCCAGCCCTAACCGTGAAACCGAAGCTATGCAGGATGGTTCTGATGCTGTCTCGGATTGGCCGCTACTCAATGCATTGCTGAATACCGCCAGTGGCGCGACTTGGGTATCACTGCACCATGGTGGTGGTGTGGGAATGGGCTTCTCGCAACATTCAGGCATGGTGGTGGTATGTGATGGCAGCGACGATGCGGCCGAACGTATCGCACGAGTCTTACATAATGACCCGGCAACTGGTGTGATGCGTCATGCTGATGCGGGTTATGATATCGCGATTAATTGTGCGCAAGAACAAGGCCTTAATCTACCAATGATTGCCGCAACTCAAGGGAAGAAAGCATGAAAACAACAATGATACTGCGCCCTGGCCAGATGACTCTGGCTGATTTGCGACATATTTATCAGCATCCCGTACAGATAACTTTGGATGAAAGTGCTTACGCACCTATTCAGCAAAGTGTGGATTGCGTGCAAGCCATATTGGCAGAGAAGCGCACAGCTTATGGTATCAATACCGGATTTGGCCTGTTGGCATCCACACGTATTGCAACGGAGGATTTGGAAAACCTACAGCGCTCAATTGTGCTTTCCCATGCCGCAGGTGTTGGGGAACCCAATGATGATGCTATTGTACGTTTGATTATGGTATTGAAAATCAATAGCTTGGCACGTGGATTCTCAGGTATCAGACTTAAAGTCATTCAAGCGTTGATAACATTAGTTAATGCACAAGTTTATCCGCATATTCCACTAAAAGGCTCCGTGGGTGCTTCTGGTGATTTAGCTCCGCTGGCACACATGAGTTTACTACTGCTTGGAGAAGGTAAAGCTCGGTATCAGGGCGAATGGCTGGATGCAGGTACGGCACTGGCTAAAGCAGGTTTGCAGCCGCTGACATTGGCAGCCAAAGAAGGGCTGGCGCTCCTCAATGGTACTCAGGTTTCCACCGCGTATGCTTTGCGCGGTTTATTTGAAGCTGAAGACCTTTATGCAGCGGCCTCCGTCTTTGGTAGCTTGACGGTGGAAGCAGCATTAGGTTCTCGTAGCCCATTTGATGCCCGTATCCATGCCGTTAGAGGTCAACGTGGGCAAATTGATGCTGCCAGTACTTACCGTCATCTGCTTGGCGAGCGCAGTGAACTCTCTGAATCTCATCGTAATTGTGACAAAGTTCAAGACCCATATTCTCTGCGTTGTCAGCCACAGGTTATGGGGGCTTGTCTGACCCAAATGCGACAGGCAGCTGAAGTTTTGGCGATTGAATCGAATGCGGTGTCAGATAACCCATTGGTATTTGCTGAGCAGGGCGATGTGTTGTCTGGTGGGAATTTCCATGCTGAACCGGTTGCTATGGCGGCAGATAATCTGGCGCTGGCACTGGCGGAGATAGGCTCATTATCAGAGCGCCGTATTTCGCTATTAATGGATAAACACATGTCGCAGCTACCACCATTCCTGGTGGAAAATGGCGGGGTAAACTCTGGTTTTATGATTGCGCAAGTTACGGCGGCAGCGCTAACCAGCGAAAATAAAGGGCTGGCATTCCCCTCAAGTGTTGACAGCATCCCAACCTCGGCGAACCAAGAAGACCATGTCTCTATGGCCCCGCGTGCCGGTAAGCGTTTGTGGGAAATGGCGGAAAATGTGCGCGGCATTCTGGCTGTTGAGTGGTTGGCAGCATGCCAGGGGCTGGATCTGCGAAAAGGCCTAAAAACATCAGAGACTTTGGAACCTGCGCGCTTGTTACTGCGTAAACATGTGGCTTACTACGAAAAAGATAGATTTTTTGCTCCCGATATTGAAGCTGCAAGCCAGCTAATTGCTCAGCTTCATATGAATGAACTGATGCCCCCGCATCTACTTCCTAGCCTTTAATAAATCATTAGTTTCAATAAATAATAATCACTACAAAACAGTGATGTGTAGGTGATTCCGGTAACCGGAATCACCCTCTCTGAACTCCTGCCTGAAAGGGCACAAATCTTGCGAGAATGTACCATGAAGAATGATTCATCCACGCTCAAACGCGGGCTTAGCGCCCGGCATATCCGGTTCATGGCGTTAGGTTCCGCCATTGGCACTGGCTTATTTTATGGTTCCGCTGAGGCCATCCGTCTGGCTGGCCCCGCGGTATTACTCGCTTATCTGGTTGGTGGCGCTGCTGTATTTATGGTGATGCGCGCATTGGGTGAAATGGCGGTGCATGATCCGGTTGCCGGCTCTTTCGGCCACTACGCCAGCCGCTATCTTGGCCCATTGGCAGGTTTTCTGACCGGCTGGACATATACCTTTGAGATGATCATCGTGGCGTTGGCCGATGTCACGGCGTTCGGTATTTATATGGGGTTGTGGTTCCCAGATGCGCCACAGTGGGTTTGGGTACTGAGTATTATTTTCTTTATTGGTGCGCTAAATCTGTGTTCAGTCAAAGTTTTTGGTGAAATGGAGTTCTGGCTATCACTACTAAAAGTGACCGCGATTATTGTCATGATTGCGGCAGGGCTGGGCATTATGATGTTTGGCTTTGGTGTCGGTCATGAGAGCACTGGGGTCAGTAATTTATGGTCTCATCAAGGGTTTATGCCAAACGGTATTACGGGGGTGATTGCTTCATTTGCTGTAGTGATGTTTGCTTTTGGTGGTATCGAGATCATTGGGGTGACGGCCAGTGAGGCGAAAGACCCGGAAAAGGTATTACCGCGTGCTATCAATACTGTCCCAGTGCGTATTTTACTGTTCTATGTTTTGACCTTATTTGTTTTGATGGCGATTTATCCGTGGAACAGTATTGGACAAAACGGCAGTCCTTTTGTTGAGATCTTCAGTAGGTTAGGAATAAGTTCTGCCGCAAATATTCTGAATCTGGTGGTTATTACCGCGGCTATTTCAGCGATCAATAGTGATATTTATGGTGCTGGTCGCATGATGTATGGCCTGGCACAGGAAGGGTTGGCACCTAAGTGCTTTAGCCGTTTAACCCGCAATGGCGTGCCATGGATGACTATTTTAGTGATGGCGATAGCGCTGTTATGCGGGGTGGTTTTGAATTATTTGATCCCGAAGAATGTGTTCTTAATTATTGCCTCGATTGCGACCTTTGCGACGGTCTGGGTATGGCTAATGATACTTATCTCACAAGTGGCTATGCGTCGCTCAATGAGCAAAGAAAATGTTGCCCGCCTGGCGTTCCCTGTGCCTTTCTGGCCAGTGGCACCGATTCTCACTATTATCTTTATGGCTTTCATTATCGCGGTTCTGGGGTATTTTCCTGATACTCGGATTGCCATGTATGTTGGTCTGGTTTGGGTAACATTAATGACACTTGCCTGGTGGGTTTGGTTGCGTAAAGCACCCGTTCATATTATTGCAGATCAAGTGGAAAACAGCGAAGCATAGCCGTGATTACCTCAAGTCAGGCTACTGATAACACTATTATTATCTTTAGCCTGAGTTATTTTTAGATATGGGATCGCGGTGGTGTATTGAGCACCAACTTTTGGTGCAACTCCAACGCCATACTCTCAAGGCGAGTGGTTAATTGGTTAGTCAGAGTCGTTAATTCGGTATTTTGGCGTAGTAATTCCAGCATTATCTCGGAATTTTGGGCTGCTATCTTTTGTCGTTCCTCATTTGCGATAGCCAAGGCTTCACGGTGTTGTGCATCGGCATCGGAATGGGCTTTATCGCGCTCCGCTTGGCGAGTTTGAGCTAACAAAATAAGCGGTGCGGCATAGGCCGCCTGTAAACTGAAAGCCAAATTAAGCAGAATAAAGGGATATACATCAAACTTGACCACGCCCAGTACATTCAACCCAATCCATATCACGACAATGAGTGTTTGTGCTCCGAGGAAGACCGGCGTGCCAAAAAAACGTGCAAAGGCCTCTGCTTTCAGCGCAAACCAACCATTACCGAAAGGATTAGACAAATGCTCATGAGGGCGATGGAAACGAAGATAATCCACTTTTCGCTGATGCGCGGGTTGTTGTTTGACCATCGGTTCAGTCGTTTTCATAGAATCCCATCCTACAAATGAGCGGTTCTGGCACGAAAGAACCGCAATAAAGTTAAACGGAGTCATTTAATACTATAGTGAAATGAGATGGATAACGGGGAATTAAGCTGTTTAAGGCTATTTCTTTGACAGTAAGAACTGGATGTTAATTTTATTAATATCGCGCTATATACCAAGTTAATACTTTGCGTTTAAAGTAACAGCATGACAGGTGGTGATAAAGTGACCTTAATAATGAAAATTATATATCTACGGAGTAATTACCCATGACAGCTCTAGCCATTAAGCGGTGGATTAAACGGATTATACTGGTCTTGGTGGTCATGTCAGTGACCATACTGGCGATAAGAATTTATGATACACAACGTGGCCCGAAGCTTGAACTTTGGCATACGTTTGTCCCGCATGACATGCGCGCAGCTGAAATTGATAAAGCCAATTGGGCCGATTACATTACAGCTGAAAACAAGATTTTCGATGAAGTTCGGACCAATGTTACCGAGAAACTGGAACCAAGAACCCAGGTTCCATTAAATCGCTATTATTCTGGTAGCTCGATTTATCCACCTCATTTTAAAAATGACTGGAACCGTTCTTATATCCTGCAGCCCGATGGTAAACCTAAAGGTGCGGTCGTATTACTGCATGGCCTGACTGATACCCCCTACAGTTTGCGCCATATTGCTGAAAATTATCGTCAACGTGGATATGTTGCTGTTGGTATTCGTTTACCTGCGCATGGCACCGTACCTGGCGCTTTGACCGATGTTGAATGGCAGGACTGGTTAGCAGCTACCCGCCTGGCTGTTCGTGAGGCTAAAGCGCTAAGTGGCCCTGATTTGCCGCTGCATGTTGTTGGTTTCTCTAACGGGGGGGCACTGGCAATGAAATATACGCTGGACTCCCTGGAGGACCCAAAACTGGCAAAACCTGAACGGGTTATCTTGATATCTCCAATGATTGGTGTAACAAGTTTCGCACGTTTTGCCGGTGTTGCGGGTTGGCCAGCTATCTTCCCAGCCTTTGCAAAAGCGGCCTGGTTGGGGATCGTGCCCGAGTTTAACCCATTCAAATATAATTCATTCCCGGTTAATGCTGCTCGTCAGTCTTATTTGCTTACTTCTGTGTTACAGCAGCAAATCGCGCGTGATGCCAGAAACAATAAAATGGATGAACTGCCGCCAATTCTGACTTTCCAGTCATTAATGGATTCAACGGTCAGTACCCGTGCTGTTGTTACAGCCCTCTATAACCACTTGCCGAAGAATGGCAGTGAAGTGGTGCTGTTTGACTTGAACCGCGCCGCCAGTTTCGGCCCATTACTGAGAACATCTTCTTATACGGCTTTGGCCCGTTTATTACCGCCACCACCGCGTAATTACAGCGTAACTGTTATTAGTAATGTTTCACCGCAGAGTAATGAAACGGTGGCATTAACCACACTGGCGGGTCAAACCAATGAGACTTCAACGCCAACGGGGCTGATTTATCCACCGGATATCTTCTCGTTATCTCATGTGGCATTACCATTCCCAATGAGTGACTCACTTTATGGGCGCTATCCTGAGCCGCGTGATCAATACGGTATCAGTTTGGGGACGTTCGCTGCACGCGGTGAGCGGGCCGTCTTGGTGGTTGGATTGGATTCACTGATGCGTATCTCATCGAACCCATTCTATCCATATATGTTGCAACGGATAGACGACAAGATAGACGCCCCAGCCAAATGACTGTTTTTATAAATGACAGTTTCTCTCAATAATAGTGCCTCTAAAGCCCCCAATTTGGGGGCTTTTTCATAATGAGTGCCATACTTTCAAATCGTACATGCTCTTCATGTTTATTGACCCTGAAAGGAAAGCACTATGTCTATCGAAAAAGTGGTATATCGTGCCAAAGCCAAAGCGACGGGGGGTCGTGATGGCCGGGCAACATCCTCGGATGGCGTATTGGATGTGAAATTGGGTGTCCCGAAAGAGATGGGCGGCGCAGGAGGGGCCGTGACGAATCCTGAGCAGTTGTTTGCTGCGGGATATTCTGCCTGTTTCCTTGGGGCACTGAAATTCGTAGCATCAAAAGAAAAGGTGAAAATACCCGATGACGCCAGTATCGAAGGGACCGTCGGTATTGGTGCTATTCCGACGGGATTCGGCATTGAGGTTCAACTGGATATTAGCTTGCCGGGTGTTGAGCGCAGCGTAGCAGAAGATTTGGTGAAAAAGGCCCATGTTGTCTGCCCATACTCCAATGCAACCCGTGGCAATATTGACGTCACATTGAATATCAAATAAATCATCACCCTCACTTGCCAGCCCATGAGAGTTATCTTGTGGGCATATACTCCTTTTCCTCGCATTAACCGACAAATAAGCAGATATCTCCTGCCTGGACTATGCGTTAATTTGAAGACTAAACCACTAAAAATGGTTAAGGTAATTCTTGTAACTGAGATCAATAGCGTGCTTATTAGTTTTACACTGAACCTGAGGAGGGGTTCACTGTCTGATTGATTCACACCGCAAATAGTGTCTTTGGAGACCTTGCGTTATATGGACAGAGTTAAATCTTTATCCCAGCAAAGTATTTCTTTGTTGTTGGCAGTTTATATTGGTGTTTTCCTGAATATCTCTGTCTTTTATCGTCGTTTTGACACCTTTAGCCAAGGTATTCAAAGCATAAAAGTCGTGTCTGCTATCATCGAAGTGATGGCGATTATTCTGTTTACTTTCTTTGTCATGCGCGTCATTTCCCTCGGTGGCCGGTGGTTTTATCGCGTAGCCGCAACCCTTTTGGTGCTGATTTCTGTTGCTGCCAGCTATTACATGACTTTTTTCAATGTTGTGATTGGCTATGGCATCGTCATTTCCGTCTTGACCACGGATACTGATCTCTCGAAAGAGGTCATCGGGTTGCATTTTGTCATATGGATGATTGTGGTCAGCGCCCTACCTTTGTTACTTATCTGGAAGAATACCTTACGATTCACCTTACTGGAGCAGTTTCGAACGCCGGGCCAGCGCCTCAAACCTCTATTATTGATGGTGGCGGTTGTGGCATTGGTGTGGTTACCGATTCGCTATCTGGACAAAGTACAACACGCGGATGAACAACTGAAAACTGTAGACTTACCGAGTTATGGTGGGGTGGTTGCTCACTCCTATCTGCCTTCTAACTGGTTGGCAGCATTGGGTTTATACGCTTATACACAATACGACGAAAAGTATGATGCGGCGACAATGTATGATCCCGCGAAACACCATACTTATGTTGCCCCCGCAGGTATTGATGACACTTATGTTGTGTTTATCATTGGTGAAACTACCCGTTGGGACCATATGGGGCTGCTGGGGTATTCACGGGATACCACCCCGCGCCTAAGTAAAGAAAAGAACTTAGTCGCTTTTCGTGGCATATCTTGTGATACCTCGACCAAACTTTCATTGCGCTGCATGTTTGTACGGGAAGGGGGGACGGAAGAAAACCCACAGCGCACATTGAAAGAGCAAAATGTGTTCGCAGTAATGAAATCTTTGGGTTTTTCTTCCGAATTATTCGCGATGCAAAGCGAAATGTGGTTCTACAATAATGCGAACGTCGATAATTATTCGTTCCGGGAATTGATTGCTTCTGAGAAACGTAACGATGATAAGCCAGTAGATGACATGCTGCTGGTTGATGAATTGAAAGAATCACTCGGGCGCTATCCTGTCGGTAAGCATTTAGTGATACTGCATACCAAAGGTTCACATTACCTCTATTCCCAACGTTACCCCCGCAGCTATGCCCGCTATCAGCCTGAATGTATGGGAGTTGATGACTTTTGTAGCAAACAGCAATTGGTGAATGCTTTTGATAACAGTGTGCTGTACACCGATTCCTTTATTGCGAATGTGATCGATGAAATGCGCGATAAGAAAGCGCTGGTGTTCTATGCCGCAGACCATGGGGAATCTATCGACGATAATTCCCACTTCCACGGCACGCCACGGGAGATGGCTCCGCCGGAGCAATTCCGTGTGCCATTGATGGTTTGGGCATCAGATAAGTTTCTGGCGCAACCGGCGAACCTCACGGCTTTTGAGCAGTTGCAAGCCGAACAGCGCATCGGCAAAAGTCACCGTCAGGTTGAGTTGTTTGACTCCGTCCTCGGATGTTTAGGCTATACCTCACCCGATGGCGGAATTAATGCAGAAAATAACTGGTGTCAGACTCCGACACGGCAGACTCAGCCGAATTAATACAGGATAATCTGATATAGGATGATTTTTGATACCAATCGCAATGTTGCTTTAATGTTACGGTATACTTCAACCTAATCCCCGCCAGCTGGAGTATACCGTGACCTATCGTGTTGCCTTTATTGATGATCACGACATCGTGCGTTCAGGTTTTGCCCAATTACTTTCTTTGGAGGAAGATATCCAGGTTGTGGGTGAATTCAGCTCCGCGAAGCAAGCTAGAGCTGGATTACCGGGCTTACAGGCGAATATCTGTATTTGTGATATTTCCATGCCTGATGAGAGCGGATTGGATTTATTAAAAGATCTCCCCTCAGGGATGGGGGTTATTATGCTTTCGATGCATGACAGTCCGGCGTTAGTTGAAATGGCGCTAGAGCGCGGCGCACGGGGGTTTCTATCCAAACGTTGTAAGCCAGAAGACTTGGTTAATGCTGTCCGTACGGTGGGCAGTGGCGGAGTGTATCTGATGCCGGAAATTGCCCAAAAATTAGCCCGTGTTGCGGTTGATCCTTTAACTCGTCGTGAGCGAGAAGTTGCTGTGTTGTTGGCGCAAGGTATGGAAGTGCGTGATATTGCCGAGGCACTCGCCCTGTCACCGAAAACAGTCCATGTTCATCGCGCTAACTTATTTGCCAAGCTTGGTGTCAGTAATAACGTTGAGTTAGCCAAGCAGGTATTGAATCTATGATGCAGCGTTTGATTATGCTGCTGGCATTATTATTTATTTATATCACTGCCGCTTTCTGTTTATGGTCCGTTGGCACTGTATTGGTTGATAGGCCGTTACAGGCCATGCTGTTATTCCCTTTTGGCCTGCGTATGGGTATTTTATTACAAAGCCCACGGCAATATTGGCCGGGAATTTTGTTGGGTGACGCGTTACTCTGGTGGCTGCTAACGGATCAATTTGGCTACCCCGAGTTATTGTGGTTTGCTCTTCCCCTCCTGCTGGCGACCACCTTGTTGGCTGTTTTCGCCTCCCCTTGGTTATTGCGCCATCAGAAAAATGACAATGAATGGAAATGGCCCTTGATGCAGGGCGCTGTCATTATTGGTGCGGCGTTGATACAAGCGTTGGGATGGGAAATTGCCAGTCAACAGGGGGCGATGGCACTCTTATTGGGGTTGGTTGGCGGCTTTACTATCGCGCCGATTTGCCTGTTATTGTGGCATTATCTGGCGCGCCAGATCTGGGCTCCACTGGAACCGGGGCTAATACATAAGCCAATTAACCTGCGTTTGAATCATATAATGTGGTATTTGCTGCTGTTTGCCCTGAGTATTTGGCTACAACATCATATCACCGAATCAGATTTGTATTTATTTGCACCTTTCTGTCTGGCGATTCCCATTGTATTTATGTCTTACCGCTATGGCTGGCAAGGGGCGGTAGTGGCCACTCTACTCAATGGCATGGTGTTATTGATTATTACTCCGGCAGGGTTAGATTCACACCGTGATTTATTATTATCACTATTAGCGCAAAGTTTAACGGGTTTATTGCTTGGGGCTGGTATTCAGCGGCAGCGGGAGCTGAATGAACAATTACAAATACGGCTGAATGAAAACCGTGAACTAGCCAAAGCGTTGGTGGTGGCTGAAGAGCATGCCCGGCGTGATGTCGCACGCGAGTTGCACGATGAGGTCGGGCAGACGGTAACAGTTATTCGCACCCAAGCCAGTATTATCAAACGGCTCACCACACAACCTCAAATTTCTACCAGTGCCGACATGATAGAAACACTGGCTTTACGCGTTTACGACGGCGTCCATGATATTTTGGCGAAGTTATGGCCAGCAGCATTAAATAACCTACCTTTATCAGCCGCTGTTGCGGCATTGATGCGAGAGCTTATTCCACAGGATCAATCGGTAGTTGGAGTGCTTAATTGGCAGCTCGATGATTCTCCGGTAGACGAAACTCTGAGAATTACGCTATACCGCATTTGTCAGGAGGGGGTCACCAATGCCTATCGCCATGGGGGGGCCAGTCGGATTGAGATTAATGCTAAGCAAGATAAACAGAAGATATACCTGACCATTCGCGATAATGGTAAAGGCATGGATTTGGCAACATTAACGCCAGGTTATGGGTTACATGGTATGCAATCACGCGTCAGTGCATTGGGGGGAAGCTTTAGCCTTAGTGTGGACCAGGGTACCTGCTTAAGTGTGACCCTGCCCACAAATTCTTTGTCAGCTAATGAAAACTAGGAAATATTCTCGTTTTCTGCAGGTGTTTTTCTCATTGGTTTTGTACGCACGAGGGACATGATGACTCTACTTGATAAATTTTCTGAGGTTCACATGTGGTCTTTCCTCAAAAGTCGCGATAACGTACCAGCGGTAACGGATCAAGCGCAAATTGACTCGTCTTATAAATACTGGCGCATTCAATTAATGTGGACGATGTATATCGGCTACGCCGCTTTTTATTTTACCCGTAAAAGCTTCAACTTTATTATGCCGGCCATGCTCAGCGATTTGGGTCTGACAATGTCAGATGTTGGGATTTTAGGCACGCTATTTTATATTACTTATGGTTGTTCCAAGTTTATTTCCGGAATGATCAGCGACCGCTCAAATCCACGTTACTTTATGGGTATCGGGCTGGTCATGACCGGGATTATTAATATCCTGTTCGGGATGAGTTCTTCATTGCTGGTGTTTGGTACCTTGTGGATAGTTAATGCATTCTTCCAAGGGTGGGGCTGGCCGCCATGTTCTAAAATATTAACCAGTTGGTATTCTCGCTCAGAACGCGGTAGCTGGTGGGCGATGTGGAATACATCACATAACTTTGGCGGTGCATTAATTCCCTTGCTGGTTGGTTTTATTTCTCTGCACTTTAGCTGGCGTTACGGCATGATTATCCCCGGCATCGTCGGGGTGGTAGTGGGTTTGCTGATGTGTTGGCGACTGCGTGATAAACCTAGCACCATGGGGCTGCCAAGTGTGGGCAAATGGCGTAATGATGCCATGGAACAGGTGCAAGAATCTGAAGGCCAAGGGCTTTCAAACAAAGAAATTGTAAAGCGTTATGTGTTAACCAATAAATATCTTTGGTTGCTGGCGGCTTCCTATGTACTGGTTTATATCGTCCGCACCGCGATCAATGACTGGGGAAATCTCTATTTGACGCAAGAGAAAGGCTATTCATTAATGACAGCTAACTCGGCAATTTCATTATTTGAAGTGGGCGGATTTATCGGTTCTCTGGTTGCGGGTTGGGGGTCGGATAAGTGGTTTCGGGGTAATCGTGGGCCGATGAACCTGATATTCGCTATTGGTATTTTCCTTTCTGTCGCCTCATTGTGGATTATGCCAGGGGTCAGTTATGTCTTGCAGGCCGGATGTTTCTTCGCCATTGGTTTCTTTATTTTTGGCCCACAGATGCTTATTGGTATGGCTGCCGCTGAATGCTCACATAAAGATGCTGCGGGGGCTGCTACCGGTTTTGTTGGGTTATTTGCCTATTTAGGTGCTGCCTTATCAGGCTATCCTATTGCTCGCATTATGGAAATTTGGCACTGGAATGGTTTCTTTGTGGTTATTTCCATTGCTGCCTGTTTATCCGCTTTCTTCTTGTTGCCATTCTTGCGGGCGCAATCACCGCAGTTGAAACAAGCTGAAGCTTGATTGTGCTCGAATGATGCTTTTAACAACAGTCACTCGTGAGTTGTTAAAAAGTGATTGACGGCCCAGACGCGTAGCAGTAAGATGCGCCCCGATTCGGCGAGTAGCGCAGCTTGGTAGCGCAACTGGTTTGGGACCAGTGGGTCGGAGGTTCGAATCCTCTCTCGCCGACCAAATTTAAGAACCCTGATAGCAATATCAGGGTTTTTTTTCGTCCCTATCTTTTTATCTCTCGGTGACATCTCATTTAGTCTCATTGTATTCAATTTTAAATTATCTTTATATTATCAATAATCTTATTTTATCTCATGTGTATTACTAATTTTTGACAATATATTTTTTTTATTCTTCTAATTTATTATATGTATTTAATCATATTGACTTTGTTTTATTTAAAACCGCTAATGGATATCGGTTTCATCGGTAATGCGGCCAAGATGATAACCATTATGTAACTAATATAATAACCATATCAACTATTCTATAAGAGGAATAATATGATTTTCATAAATGAGAATAATAGAAGAAAATTATCCGTGTTGCCACTCTCTATCATGCTGTCGTTATGTGGAATGTCGGTATCTCATGCCGCCAATATCATTGCTGATAAGGCCGCACCTGCGGGACAGCAAGCAGATATAAAAATAGAGCCAAACTTGTCCTTGCCAGTCCCTTGTCGCTCTATGATGGGCTGTGGTGAAACCACCACGATAAATATCCAGGCACCAGATACAAATGGATTGTCACATAATAAATATACTAAATTCGATGTGCCTCATTTTCAGGATGTTGTTATCCTGAATAATAACTCAATCAAAGAGAATAATGGTAACCCGAATTTGGAAAGCACTACGGCAAAGATTATTTTGAATGAAGTAAGATCCTCGCATGCAAGCCAATTAGCAGGAAATATAATACTTTCAGGTCAAGATGCCCATGTTATTATTGCTAACCCATCAGGTATTGATTGCGATGGGTGTTCATTTTCCAATATGTCTCATTTGACCATGACAACAGGTAAATCATATTTCAGTGATAATAATAAACTACAAGGTTTTAATGTCTGGGGTGGGGACATTAATATTAATAGCGGAATATTAAATAACCAGGGGTTAAGCCATAAAGGGAAAGATAAAGATCCCGCCTATCTTGATTTATTCGCTAATTCATTAAAAATAAGAGGTAAAGTACAGGCGGATGACCTCTTTGTTATTGCGGGTAAAAATAAAGTAAGTGTGGCGGCCCCGGGCGAAAAAATGAGAATATCACCGCTAGTCGCTTATTTGAGCACCCCTGATTACTTTGATAGTGTTGATGTCCATCAGATGGGGGGAATGTATGCTAACAAAATACGCATAATCTCCGAAGGTAATATAAATAATAACAGAGACATCGAATCAACTGGCGCACTCCAGATGTTTACTAGAGGGAATATCAACAATTCTCTGGGCGGAGCGATTATCGGCAGGACAGTACAGCTATACAGTGATGGTATAGTCAATAATTCACATGGGAAAATAAAATCAAATAATTCTAACAATAAGCTATCGATATATATAGACGCGGCGAGATTGAATAATAATAGCGGTGAAATACAGACTCAGGGGGGAAGTATAAAGATAATGCTTGATAATCCGATCGAAAATAATAATGGTGATATATCTATTGTCGGTAAAAAAACAAAACGGTTAGTAATTTAAAATTACTTCTTTCCACTAAATATAATTTCAATAAATTCGTGTGTATTTTTAAAAAGTTAGCCACGTATTGTGGCTAACTTTTCTGATGGCATGACCCAGTTATGGTTTAGTTTAGATGGAGAGTGTTGCATGAAGTTTAAAATAATAACCAGAGATGTTTTAAAATATTATAATATTTCACGAGCTATGACTGTATTATTTTCTTTTTTGGTTTTCATGTTTGTTTTACCTCTTGCGGCTTATGCGGATACTAATCCAACTCAAACAGCGATATTAGAAAAACAACAAATAAATTTAAAAAATAATCTTATACCTCCACTGAAACATGCACTGATGGATAGCAAACCCATTACACCAGCAGAAACTGGCTCTTCAGATGATTCGTCATGCTTGGTTATTAATCAAGTAAAGCTGATTAATATTGATGCCTTTCCTAATGCGGGGCGTTTAATGCAATGGGCAAAGCAGGCTCAGGGGCATTGTTTGGATGAGAAAGGGTTATCATCTCTGCGCAAGACACTTCAATGGCAACTGGTTACTGATGGCTATATCACTTCACATGTGACTTTCACCGAAGACAGTTATGTGGAAGGCACTTTATTCCTAACCTTAATTCCTGGCAATTTGAGTGGCATTGATCACCATGAAGACAGTCATGACTATGCACAGTTAAATACAGTCTTTCCCGGTAGATTAGGTGAAATGGTTAATTTACAGAACCTCGAGCAGGGGTTAGAGAATTTACAGCGTTTGCCCTCAGTGAGTGCGACTATGGATGTGGTGTTAAATCGCGAGGATTTAACTAGCCAAATTGTGGTGAAACGCCAGCAATCGCGCTTTTGGCGAATCGATACTTTTCTCGATAATGCGGGGCATTATGCTGTTGGCCGCTATCGTGTGGGTGCAACATTATTTTTAGATAACCCATTATCATTAAGTGATTTAGCTTATTTCTCTGCTGGGCGCGATCTGGATAATCATCATGATAAAGGTAACAGTAACCTTACCCTACATTACTCCGTCCCTGTTGGTTATTGGTTATTGAGTATGACGGGTAGCCGGGGGGATTATTATCAGTCTTTGTTGATGGGCAATACTGCGTTTAAATATCACTCACGCTGGCGATCATTGGATATACAAATTCAACGGCTGTTGATGCGAGGTTACAATTATAAAACCGTGGGCTACACTGGGGCATTAATCCGAAAATCCAACCGTTTTTTTGCTGATTCAGAAGTGGAGATTCAGCGGTCGGATACTGTTGACTGGCAACTCGGATTACAACATCGCTACTATACCCGCTGGGCGACCATGAGCGGTGGGGTTAGTTATCAGCAAGGCACCCAATGGTTTGGGGCACGACCATCACCGGATAAAGAGTCATTTTCAGCGAGCAGACTGATTAATCTCACGGCTTCACTGGATATTCCTTTTATATTGGGGGAGCAGCGTTTTCATTATCAACCGACATTTAGCCAGCAATATACTCGCTCAAATCTTGCGATACAGGATAACTTTTCCATTGGTGGGAGAAGCTCAGTGCGCGGATTTGCTACCGGTAGGGCACTTGCTGGGCCGCAAGGGTGGTTTTTAAAAAATGATATTGCTTGGGTAAATCAGCGTCTTGCTAGCCAATTGTATGTAGGGGTAGATTATGGCGAAGTGAGTAAAAAAGGGGGGCAATTTTTATTAGGTAACCGCTTAGTCGGGGGGGTATTGGGTATTCGGGGCAGTTATCACCAGTTTGGATATGACTTTAATATCGGTTTACCACTCGATAAGCCGAGGGAGTTAAATACTGACCCTCTAGCATTTGGTTTCGTAGTGAACTGGAAATATTAGTCTTTATATATAATGGATAAACATAATTAATATATAGATATTGTATTTTTAAGGTTGTAGTTATGTATTAATTGCTTGAGTATTAAAATCACTTTATTTTTTTATAAAATAGGTGAATGAAATGATTAATGCATATATATACTCTGATCTTAATATTAAAAATGGCATGATAATACCATGTTGTTTTTTATATTTCACAATTCCATTATCATATGCTGAGATTGTTGTTGATAAAAATGCTCCTTTACATCAACAACCTAGCGTTTCTTCAATATATATAAAATGGAGTGAAGCACATTGTAAGGCATTAGATGCGCATTGTCTTGGAGCTAATTATACTGCGATAAATATCCAAACCCCCAATGATAAAGGTATATCTCACAATAAATATGTGAAATTTGATGTAATAAATAGTAGTGGATACGATAAAGTATCGCTTAATAATTTTCCCGCTTCGAGTGCGACAGGAAATCCAAATTTAACAACGGTGTCAGCAAAGGTTATTTTGAATGAAGTGACTTCAGGAAATAAAAGTCTATTGAATGGCGAGCTTATTGTTGCCGGTGAAAAAGCACATGTCATTATCGCGAACCCTGCAGGGATAAGTTGTGATGGTTGTTATTTTAGTAATATTGATTATGTGACTTTAACCACTGGGTTACCGGTGTTCAACGGGGAAGGACAGCTTGGTGGTTACCAAGTGAGTAGTGGTGTCATTGATATTGGCACTCGTGGCCTGAAACATAATGACAGTGATGATACTTATTTAGACCTTTTCGCTCACTCATTAAAAGTAGGAGGAGAAATAAGGTCAAGTGATATTCTCGCTATTATAGGTAAAAATAGCATAAGTTATGCACCAATAAATGGAAAGGTAAATGTAAAATCATTAGTGGGTGCTTCATCTGGTAATAAAAATAATCTAGGTGTTGATGTTTCCCATTTGGGGGGGATGTATGCCAACAAGATTTTTGTATTTTCTAGGAATCGTGGTGTAAAAAACTCTGGGGTTCTTCATGCAACGAATGAATTGATAATATCTTCAAACCGATTTATTAAGAACAATCATGGGAGAATATCTTCTGGAAACATAATATTACGGAGTTTTTCCTTAATTGATAATCAACAAGGGACGATAAAAAATATAAGACCGATTCCACTTGCTAATACTGAAGAGAGATTTGGCATTAATATTACGGGAAAAATCCTTAATAATAAAGAAGGGTATATTCACTCAAATATTGGTGATGTGCTTATGACGGCTGATGGTGATTTTTATAATAGTGGTGGATTGATAAAGACTGTGGGTTCATATGGTCATGCTGATATTAAAATTAAAGCGAAATTAGTTAATAATTTTAATGGAGTGGTCATCACTTCAAATAATATATTAATCAATGCTGGTAGCTTAAAAAACAATCAAGGGCGGGTTGTCAGTGCTTTTGGGACTGTGACTCTGCGCTATAAAACGCTAGAGGATACAACGGGAGTATTACACGGGGGAATGGGGGTTAAAAGGACCATAAAGTAACAGATAAAATGTGTAATTTTATCTTTCTCAGTATGAATGCACTGTTTTGGGGCCTCACTATAGGGCGTCATAGCTGTAAGCTATGTTCTCTCTGGCTCGGACGAATGACTCAGCGAGTTTTTCGCTTTTTTAACAGCACGCAAAATGTTTGAGATTCCGGTTGTGTGTGACAAGGTTCACGTCACTTATCGGCTGTCACAGCCGCATTTCTCTCTATTTTCTATCGTTATTACAAAAAAATCTGAACAGATAATCCTCATTTAGCAACAAAGTTTTTTCGTTTGTCATTAGCTGTTACAACTGCTTTATTTTTCTTAGCCAGTTTATACCGCTGGATTATTCCTAATAGCATAAATTTTAATGCTGATAATGTTAATGGAAAGTTTTTTTTATGTTTGTATGCTGTTTCTCATTGTCTTAATAAATCCATTCAGATCGTATTGACGTTGTCACCAACTGTTGCCAAATTGGTACCCTCAGGGGTAGTAATCGAGAGCAATTTGGGGTTATTCCATACATTCTACATTGCCGTCGCGATAGCATTTATCCGGCATCTCAATCCCGCATCCCTGCGGTAAATAGGCCAAAACGGTACAGTCCACTGACTAAAAAATTATAGGGCTTGGCCGTACACACAACACACATCACCATAATGGAGCACAAGCGATGACGATTTCCTTGGGAAAAACAGGGATACTGAAATTCGGTATTGGGCTGATTGCACTGACCGTAGCGGCCAGTGTACAAGCGAAGACATTGGTATATTGTTCTGAGGGCTCTCCGGAAGGTTTCAACCCACAACTTTTCACCTCTGGCACAACTTATGATGCAAGTTCGGTTCCTATCTACAACCGTCTGGTTGAATTCAAACTCGGTACAACCGAAATTGAACCCGGTCTGGCTGAAAAGTGGGAAGTGAGTGAAGATGGTAAAACTTACACTTTCCACCTGCGTAAAGGCGTGAAGTGGCAAGATAATAAAGACTTTAAACCGACCCGCGATTTTAATGCTGACGATGTGATTTATTCATTCATGCGTCAGAAAGATGATAAACATCCGTACCATAAAGTGTCTGGCGGCAGCTATGAATACTTCCAGGGTATGGGTATGGGTGATTTGATCACCAATATCGTTAAAGTTGACGATAACACCATGCGCTTTGAGCTGGCGCGTCCAGAGTCTCCATTCCTGGCTGACCTGGCAATGGACTTCGCGTCAATTCTGTCTGCTGAATATGCTAACAACATGCTGAAAGCGGGCACACCGGAAAAAGTCGATTTGAACCCAATCGGTACCGGCCCATTCCAGTTGCAACAGTACCAAAAAGACTCCCGCATCCTGTACAAAGCCTTTGAGGGTTACTGGGGCACCAAACCGAAAATTGATCGTCTGGTCTTCTCAATTACCCCAGATGCGTCAGTCCGTTATGCGAAATTGCAGAAAAATGAATGTCAGGTTATGCCGTACCCTAACCCGGCCGACATTGCTCGCATGAAAGAAGACAAAACTATCAACTTGATGGAGCAACCTGGCCTGAACGTCGGTTACCTCTCTTTCAATGTTGAGAAAAAACCACTGGATAACCTCAAAGTCCGTCAGGCGTTGACCATGGCGGTAAATAAAGAAGCGATTATCGAAGCGGTTTATCAGGGCGCAGGCCAAGCGGCCAAAAACCTGATCCCACCGACTATGTGGGGCTACAACGATGACGTGAAAGATTATGCTTACGACCCAGCTAAAGCGAAAGAGTTGCTGAAAGAAGCTGGCCTGCCAGATGGTTTCGAGATCGACCTGTGGGCAATGCCAGTTCAGCGTCCGTACAACCCAAATGCGCGTCGTATGGCTGAAATGATCCAGTCCGACTGGGCGAAAGTTGGCGTGAAAGCCAAAATTGTGACCTACGAGTGGGGCGAATACCTCAAGCGTGCTAAAGACGGCGAGCATGAAACTGTGATGATGGGCTGGACTGGGGACAATGGGGACCCGGACAACTTCTTCGCAACTCTGTTCAGCTGTGATGCGGCCAAACAAGGTTCCAACTACTCCAAGTGGTGCTATAAGCCGTTTGAAGACGTGATCCAGCCAGCGCGTGCTGAGTCTGACCATGACAAACGTGTCGCACTTTACAAACAAGCTCAGGTTGTTATGCATGATCAAGCGCCAGCGCTGATTGTTGCTCACTCAACCGTGTATGAGCCAGTGCGTAAAGAAGTGAAAGGTTATGTGGTTGATCCGTTGGGTAAACACCATTTCGAGAACGTGTCCCTGGATTAATTTTAACCTGTTAGATAACCGGTGAATGTGTGTAAAAGCATGTTCGCCGGTTTCGCATTTAGGTTAAGACAGATACAGATGTGAGCCATATAACCTCTCCCAATAAGTGTTATTGTCGCAGAAATTTTGGGCATGGACAGCGCGCAAGCACCGGAGCGTACACGCAGTACGTGACGTTGGTGAGCACTGCCCTAGGTCAAAATGGCAAGTAAAATAGCATATTGGGGAGGTTTAATAAGCTGGGTTGCCCACGAGCGGCCCGGCATTCTACACAGAGAGTTCGGGATATGTTGCAGTTCATACTCCGACGTTTGGGGTTAGTTATCCCAACGTTTATCGGCATTACTTTGCTGACCTTCGCTTTTGTCCATATGATCCCGGGTGACCCGGTGACTATCATGGCCGGGGAACGCGGTATCTCCACCGAGCGCCATGCTCAAATCATGGCGGAAATGGGGCTGGACAAGCCTCTTTATCAACAATACTTCCATTATGTGAATGGCGTATTACATGGCGACCTCGGCATCTCGCTGAAAAGCCGTATTGCTGTCTGGGAAGAGTTTGTTCCCCGCTTTAAAGCAACTCTGGAACTTGGGATCTGCGCGATGCTGTTTGCTATCGCCGTGGGTATCCCGGTCGGGGTGTTGGCAGCAGTCAAACGCGGTTCAATATTCGACCACACCGCCGTGGGGATCTCTCTCACCGGCTACTCGATGCCTATCTTCTGGTGGGGCATCATGCTGATCATGCTGGTTTCGGTGCAATGGAACCTGACCCCGGTTTCGGGGCGAGTCAGCGACACTGTATTCCTCGATGATAGCTTACCATTGACCGGTTTTATGCTGATAGACACCCTTGTTTGGGGTGAGCCCGGCGATTTCAAAGACGCCGTGATGCATATGATTTTACCCGCCATTGTCTTGGGTACGATTCCCCTCGCCGTGATTGTGCGGATGACCCGTTCCTCAATGCTGGAAGTGTTGGGCGAGGATTATATCCGTACCGCGCGCGCTAAAGGCCTGAGCCGGATGCGCGTGATAGTGGTTCATGCCCTGCGCAATGCCTTATTGCCGGTGGTCACCGTGATTGGCTTACAGGTCGGCACTATGCTGGCGGGCGCGATTTTGACGGAAACCATCTTCTCCTGGCCGGGATTAGGGCGCTGGTTGATGGATGCATTGCAACGCCGCGATTACCCGGTCGTTCAGGGTGGGGTGTTGCTGGTCGCGATCATGATTATTTTAGTTAACTTGCTGGTAGATGTGCTCTATGGCGTAGTTAACCCGCGTATTCGTCACAAGAAATAAGGGGCGCAAAATGTCTCAACTTATTGAGTCGACAGTAAAAAGTGCGCCGAAGCCGATGACTCCTTTGCAGGAGTTTTGGCACTATTTCAAGCGCAATAAAGGGGCTGTTATCGGCCTGTTTTATATCATTATTATGCTGGTGATTGCCGCGGGTGCCACCTGGCTCGCCCCACATGGGCCAGCAGAGCAATTTCGCGATGCACTGCTAAAACCCCCTGTTTGGGAAGCCGGCGGTAGTTGGAAGTTCATTCTTGGTACTGATGATGTGGGCCGCGATGTCTTGTCCCGCCTGATGTACGGTGCCCGCCTCTCACTGTTGGTGGGTTGTCTGGTGGTGGTGTTGTCACTGGTGATGGGCGTGGTTTTCGGCTTACTGGCCGGTTATTTTGGCGGCATAGTTGACGCCATCATCATGCGTGTTGTCGATATCATGCTGGCACTGCCAAGTTTATTACTGGCATTGGTGTTGGTGGCGGTATTTGGGCCTTCGATTGTCAATGCCTCGCTGGCGCTCACCTTTGTGGCCTTGCCGCACTATGTGCGTTTGACGCGAGCTGCCGTGTTGGTTGAGGTCAATCGCGACTATGTCACGGCCTCAAGAGTGGCCGGTGCGGGCGCAATGCGCCAAATGTTTATCAATATTTTGCCAAACTGCCTTGCGCCGTTAATCGTGCAGGCTTCTCTCGGCTTCTCTAACGCCATTCTGGATATGGCGGCTCTCGGCTTCCTTGGGATGGGTGCGCAACCGCCAACACCAGAGTGGGGCACCATGCTCTCTGATGTGTTGCAGTTCGCCCAAAGCGCCTGGTGGGTCGTGACCTTCCCCGGTGTAGCGATTCTGCTGACGGTTCTGGCGTTTAACCTGATGGGGGACGGCCTGCGTGATGCTCTCGACCCCAAACTCAAGCAGTAACAGAGGTAGAGAGAGATGGCACTTTTAAATGTAGACAAATTGTCGGTGCACTTTGGTGACCAAGGCGCGCCGTTCAAAGCAGTAGACCGCATCAGTTACAGTATTGAGCAAGGTCAGGTGATTGGGATTGTCGGTGAGTCCGGCTCTGGTAAATCAGTCAGCTCATTGGCAATCATGGGGCTGATTGATTACCCCGGCAAAGTGATGGCCGATAAGCTGGAATTTAATGGCCGCGACCTCACCAAGATATCTGAAAAAGAACGGCGTCAATTAGTGGGTTCGGAAGTCGCGATGATCTTCCAAGACCCGATGACCAGCCTTAACCCGTGCTATACCGTCGGTTTTCAGATAATGGAAGCGCTGAAGGTGCATCAGGGCGGCAACCGTAAAACTCGTCACCAGCGGGCGGTGGATTTGCTGACATTGGTCGGCATTCCTGATCCGGCCTCGCGGTTGGATGTCTATCCGCACCAGCTTTCCGGTGGGATGAGCCAGCGGGTGATGATTGCGATGGCGATTGCCTGTCGGCCTAAATTACTGATTGCTGATGAGCCGACAACTGCGCTGGATGTGACCATTCAGGCGCAAATCATTGAATTACTTTTGGAATTACAACAGCGTGAAAATATGGCGCTGTTGCTGATTACCCATGATCTGGCATTGGTTGCTGAGGCGGCTCATCATATTATTGTGATGTATGCCGGTCAGGTAGTGGAAACCGGTAAATCTGCGGAAATTTTCCGTGCGCCGCGCCATCCCTATACTCAAGCACTGTTGCGGGCATTGCCGGAATTTGCGCAGGATAAAGCGCGGTTGGCATCCCTGCCGGGTGTGGTTCCGGGTAAATATGACCGTCCTGAAGGCTGCTTGCTTAATCCGCGTTGCCCGTATGCTAATGATCGCTGCCGCCGTGAAGAACCTGAACTGCTGGGGCCAGCGGGGCGTCAGGTTAAATGCCATACACCGCTCGATGATGCGGGGAGGCCGACCCTATGAGTCAACCTATTGAAATGAAAAATGAATCACCGGCAGCTAAGCCGCTGTTGCAAGCCATTGATTTAAAGAAATACTATCCAGTCAAAAAAGGGTTATTTGCACCGGAGCGGCTGGTTAAAGCTCTGGATGGCGTTTCATTCACTTTGGAGCGCGGCAAAACGCTGGCGGTGGTGGGAGAGTCCGGCTGTGGTAAATCCACCTTGGGCCGCTTACTGACCATGATAGAAATCCCCACTGGTGGCGAGCTTTACTACCAAGGTCAGGATTTGCTCAAGCCCGATGAAAGTGCGGAAAAACTGCGCCGCCAGAAAATCCAGATTGTGTTCCAGAACCCTTATGGTTCACTGAACCCGCGTAAGAAAGTGGGGCAGATTCTGGAAGAACCGCTGCAAATCAATACTAAGCTCAATAGCAAAGAGCGCCGCGAAAAAACGTTGGCGATGATGGCCAAAGTCGGGCTAAAAACTGAACATTATGACCGCTATCCACATATGTTCTCCGGCGGTCAGCGCCAGCGTATCGCCATTGCGCGCGGGTTAATGTTGAATCCTGATGTGGTGATTGCTGATGAGCCAGTGTCGGCGCTGGATGTGTCAGTGCGGGCGCAGGTATTGAACCTGATGATGGATTTGCAGCAGGAGCTGGGTTTATCGTATGTCTTTATCTCCCACGACTTATCAGTCGTTGAGCATATTGCCGATGAAGTGATGGTGATGTACTTGGGGCGTTGTGTTGAAAAAGGCAGTAAAGCGGCCATTTTCAATAATCCGCGTCACCCTTATACACAGGCATTATTATCTGCCACACCACGGCTGAATCCAGATATGCGCCGTGAGCGTATTAAGTTGACTGGCGAATTGCCTAGCCCAATGAGCCCACCGCCAGGTTGCGCGTTCAATGCGCGTTGCCGCCGGGCGTTTGGCCCTTGTACACAGTTGCAACCCCAACTGAAGCAGTATGGCGACCAAATGATAGCTTGCTTTGCTGTTGATCAGGATGAAGTGGGAAAAGCGAGTTAAAGCGGGAATACAGCCGTATAACATCAATAAAAAACGTCGGTTATCCGGCGTTTTTTTATAACTGAATAGCAGCATTTATTTTTGAGTTATAACCTAATTAAACTAGATAGTTGGCTTATAAATGATTAGATAATAATTAATTTCGAGCTAATTTATTTGAATTATTATGTCGTAGACCATATTGGTAATTAATGCCGCAAGATTTAACTGAAAATAAAATTAATTATTTTTGTACATCTGAATAAAAAGGGTGCAATAGATGCACCCTGAATTAAATAACATCAATACTTTCTATTATTGTGGATAAGGTACCCAATCACCGCCATTGAGTCGAATATAAGGTTTGCCCTGATATTGCATCACAATAGCATTATCATTTTCTGAAATGACGGCGGTTTCTGGTAAACCTTGTGTCAAGGTCTGCCAGTCAACACTTGGCGCGGTAAATACTTTGCCATCAACCATTCGTGAAACTAACTCAGAAATAGCCAGATAACTGCTGGGCGCACTCACAACCACCGGGCTGGCGGGTGATGGCGCTTTCATACCAATCAATTTAATCCCCACCGGGATATGAGTAATGCTGGGGCTGGGGATATCGCGTAGACCAGACATCTGCATTTTATCGCCAACCAAGGCGGCACCGTGCTCTGGCACCACCACCACCATGACTTTTCGACCTGACTTTTCCAACTCTTCAAGGAAAGTGTTCAACTGGTCAAATAGAGTTTGGGCGCGCGCATGATAATCCGCAGATTTGTTGGTACCAACGAAGCGGTTACCGTCATGTAACGGTATGATATTCATGAAAGTTGCGCTGCGGGTATCCCCCCCGTTTTTCTGCTGCTCCAGCCAGCGATTCAGCAATTCCAAATCGTTATAAATCGGCTCGCCATCAAAGGAAGCTAATTGATTACTAATGCCTTTTTGCGACATCATCGGCGCGCGCATATTGCCGTCGTCTTGGATGTTTTGCAGATAATTACCAAAGACACCGGAGTGATCCATTACCAGTTGGGAGGTAAACCCAAGTTTGGCTAAGTTATCAAACAGATAACACTGCTGGTCTTGCGGCTGATACAAATCTTTGTGTGATGACTGGCCGCAGCTGGCGCGTAACAGGCGGATAGACGCCGGGCCACTGTAGGCGGTGGCTGAGTTGAAGTTTTTAAACAGAATATCAAACTTACCCCACAGCGGGTGTTTATCCAGTTGAATCGCCTCAATATCTGACCATGACAATGAACAGATATTAATCACTAACAAATCAAATGGTTGTGCGTCACCGGGTAGTGATGCCGGGAATGTGGTGCGGCGAGTTTTTTCTTGCTCATAAAAAACATTCAAATGGGCGGTCAGATTAGCATCAGTGGGCGGGCCACCCGCTTCGACAGGGCTGCCCCCGGCTGTGGGTTGCTCTGTACTGGCTGGCGCGGCTGTTGCTGTCGCAGTCTCCACTGTTGGGGCCAGAGAAAATGCCGGCCCGGCAATACCGGCGATATTCAGCCAAATCATGGCTGCGACGACAAAAACAGTGACGCGAATCCATTGCGAAATAAACAGGTAGCCCACCAGAATGGTGAAGGCGGCTCCTATCATGGCCCAGTTAATGAAACGGCCAAATAATTCAATTAGATAGCTAAAGCTAAACCCTGTTACTTGGGAGCCTTGGCTCATGATGCTGTTGATGCCCGGCAGCCAGGTATCGTGATAGAGCAAGCCAATACCGATGGGAATGGCTATCCAGTGACGCCAGCGGTGGACGCGGTACGCCGGGATTGGGAACAGCAGAAAGGCCAAAAATACCAAGTTTGCTAAGGGATGGAAATTCAGGTAACCAAACCACAGCAGGGCAAACTTGAACAGGAAATAGATGTTCCATGCGCCCAGGCCACGCCAATAGCGCCACGGACTCTGCGATTCTTGCTGTTTATTTTTTGCATTCATGGTGATTTCTTAGTCTGTGAAGAGGAGCCATCACGCAACCAAATCCCTTCTGATTTTAAATAGCGCGCGGATAAGAACAAATGTTGTTTTTTCTCCCACCACCGCGGAAACCAGCGGCGAGCGCTATAGCCCAGCGGGAAAAAGATAATCGCGCCCAGCAACAGAATTTGCCAAATATCATTGAGATTCATGGGTATTCTCCTGACGGTGGCGGGTGGTCAGTGTCAATGGCACGGGTGTGCGCCGGGTGGCTTCCACCTGGTCTGGTGCATCAACTTCTTGTTTATAAGTCTTTTTATCACCAGCAGCTTGCCATGCTTCGGGAGTATTAATCATTCTGTTAACCTCCGAAATAATTTCCTGATCCTGATACCACACCAGCCTATTACTGAATGCTTCGGCCACGGGTAGGCGGAAAATATGACTGAGAGCAGTGTCTAAGTCATTGATGCGGCAAGTGGAAAGGAACAATATCAACCGATTATCAGACACCGTCACCACGTCGCCATAGCGGCGTAAATGGCACAGTGTCAGCGCTTGACGCGCCTGTAACCCCGGCACGGCCCGCAGCGCAACCAATACGCCTTTACCATTTTCCGGTAGCAAGGTGTTGTTCATCAACTGCAACACCGAGTGGCAAAACTCCGCCGGTGGTAGATAGCCTTTGAGCTGAAGTGGGCGCAATGCTTCCAGTAACGCATTGATATCTTCGGGAACATGGCGAGAGAATTGCTGCTCTTGAATCCCTTCTAGCATTGTCAGAAAACGCGATAATGGCGCAACCTGTGGGACGATCAGGTTGGCACCGCAGGCCAGTAACAAGCGCTCATCGCTGTAGCGCAGGCTGGCGTGCATTTCGCGTACCACGATTTTCACGCTATTGCCGCGTTGACGGCGAATGTTATGGATTTGATGCGCCATTTCATCAATTTGCTCGCTTTGATTCAGCGCAAAAATCAGTGTTGCGGCATGCGCCGTCATTGCCCGCTGAGCTAAAGCCGCATTGGACTCCAGCAATTGCCAGTGACTAGAAAGCGGGGGGGCGCCTTCCAGAATGTGGGTATGGGCTAAATAGAGATGCTCATCATTGCGCGATTGCGGCAGAGCTTGCTGGACTTCATCCGCCATGCTCCAGCCTTGTTCATCGGCTTCGAGCAAGACTAATTGATTGGCGGTCACCCCTTTTGCTGTGCTCCACCAGGCAACCATATATTGTGCATTATCCTGCTGCCATTGCAGATTAGCCAGGCCTTGTAAATAACGGTGCTGACTGACTAACTGATTTTTAACTTTATTAATGCCGGAGCTGTGACAAATCACCAATAGTGTGCAGTTCTGGGCCTCCAGCCATTGCTGAATCTGCTGTAGCCACTGCTGCATCTCTTCACTGGTAAAGGTTTGCCACAAACTGGCGGGAGCAAACAGAATGAAAAGCCGCTGTTGTGGGCGCAATGAGCGCATCAAATCATGGGTTAAAAATTTTAAGGCATTTCTTTGAGCAGGTAATGTAAATAGCGGTAATTTCTTGGGGCCAGAATGACCGATATTAGTCAGGAGGTTTTCAGGTTTTTGCCCTGAGCAAATCAATGCCGCCCGGGTATCTTCGGGTTGGTTACGAATAACTTGCTGGCAGAATAAGTTGGCATCTATTTGACGTTCAATATTGATCCAATAGAATCCGGGAGCCTGTATTACGGCCAATTCATCCCAGATTTCGCGAACACCTAATGAGAAACATCGTGACATAGATTCATTATCTGCTTTCGTTAAAGTGCTATTGGGCCAATAACTGGATAAAGTTAAAAAACAATTGTAACATTGCAATAAGTATTAACCAATGTCCTTGCCTGAATATTAATCTAAGATTCTTCTTATCAAGTAAAGTATAAAACGATCATTATTATACTTAATTAACATAGTCTATTTTCTCAAGGCGGATAAATGAAGACTATAATAAATCGATTTCATGAAAAAACTTCACTTGAGGCTCAGGATGATCTGCTTGCATTAAGTCAGGCTTTCTCGTTACCCACGTTAAGTTATATCGATATTGTCCGTCAGGAACGATTAATCCAAATGATGGCTCGCTGGCCATTGTTGGCAGAATTAGCGCAATCTACAGGGAGCGAATAGCCTATGCCGGTATTGGCGTTACAAGGTGTAAGAGGGGGCGTTGGCACAACCTCGGTAACTGCGGCTCTGGCATGGGCGCTACAGCAATTGGACGAATCAGTTTTGGTGATTGATTTTTCACCGGATAATTTACTGCGGTTGCATTTCAACATGAGTTTTGAGCAATCCCGTGGTTGGGCTAAAGCTGAAATTGACGGTGAAGGCTGGCAGCAAGGTGCCATGCGCTACACCGAGAAGCTGGATTTCGTGCCATTTGGCCAATTAACTCAAGCTGAAAATGAGCAAATCAGCACGTTTTTGCAGCAAAACCCTCGTCAATGGCAGGAGAACTTGTCCACATTGCAGGCCAGCGCGAGCTATGGTTGGATTTTGTTGGATATCCCCGCCGGTGACAGTGTGTTCACCCGCCAAGCATTAGCGTTGGCGGATCAAACTCTGATTCTGATTCATGCGGATGCCAGTTGCCATATTCGCCTGCATCAGCAAAATTTACCTGTTGGCTGTCATTTCCTGCTGAATCAGTTTACTGCCAACAGCCGCCTACAACAGGATTTGCATCAGCTCTGGCTGCAAAGTTTGGATAGTTTATTGCCGACCTTTATTCATCGCGATGAAGCGATGGCCGAAGCATTGGCCGCCAAACAGCCTTTGGGCGAGTACAGCGCGCAAAGTCTGGCAGCGGAAGAGGTGATGACTTTGGCAAATTGGTGCCTGATTAATGTGGCGGACAGCGGCCGATGAATCGCCTGATGCGGATGTTATTTCAGACACCGGCTTATCAGGCGATGCGCCGCCGCTATCATCTTTATATGCAGCAAGGCTGTACCGTGCTCACGGCCCTTCTCACCACGATGGCGCTGCCACTGTGCTGGGTATTCCTGCGCCTGGAGTCCCCAAGCTGGCAGTATGTGATACAGCACCGGACTTACTGGTTCCCGCAGATTTCACCTAATCGCCCGCGCCTGGGGGATGGTTTGCGCTATCTGCTGCAAGGGCTGTGGCTGTTATTCATCCGTCCACAATCAGACCATAATAAAAAACGCCGGCCAGCGGCGGTCGGTAAGGGCTGGGTAAAAAACAAAAGACAGAGCTATATCAGTTGGTTGGGGGAAATTCCCCAGCGTTTTGAACTCCAGCGAATAGAGAAATCAGTTGCCAACCGATTAAGCCAACTACCAAGACGTGCTCGCCGTATCTTGTTTATTATTCTGGGTATTTTCACCAGTATTTTGGCCTTGCTGTGTATTTCGCAACCTTTCGGTATGATGGCGCAATTCGTGTTTGTCTTACTGTTATGGGCCATTGCCATGGTGATGCGGCGGGTACCGGGGCGCTTACCTACCCTGATGCTGATTGTGTTGTCGTTAACCGTTTCCTGCCGCTACCTATGGTGGCGTTATACCGAAACGCTTAACTGGGATGACCCGGTGAGCTTGGTGTGCGGTTTATTATTACTGTTAGCCGAAACCTATGCTTGGGTAGTGCTGGTGTTGGGCTACTTCCAGACGATTTGGCCGCTAAACCGCCAGCCGGTGCCTATGCCGGAAGATATCAATAGCTGGCCAACCATTGATTTGATGGTGCCGACTTATAATGAAGACCTCGGTGTGGTCAAACCGACCATTTATGCGGCATTGGGTATTGATTGGCCGAAAGACAAAATTAACATCTATATTTTGGATGATGGTAACCGGCCCGCTTTTCGCGATTTTGCCGCCGAAGTCGGGGTGCACTACATTGCCCGTCCCACTCATGAACACGCCAAAGCCGGTAATATCAATAATGCGCTGAAACAGGCCACTGGTGAGTTTGTCGCTATCTTTGACTGCGACCACGTACCCACCCGCTCTTTCCTGCAACTGACCGTCGGCTGGTTCTTTAAAGATAAAAAGCTCGGCATGATTCAAACGCCGCACCACTTTTTCTCTCCCGATCCTTTTGAGCGAAATTTAGGCCGCTTCCGTCAAACACCCAATGAAGGCACCTTATTCTATGGCCTGGTTCAAGACGGTAATGATATGTGGGATGCGACTTTCTTCTGTGGCTCCTGTGCCGTTTTACGCCGTAGCGCCTTAGATGAAGTGGGCGGGATCGCGGTGGAAACTGTCACCGAAGATGCCCACACTTCATTGCGCCTGCATCGCAAAGGCTACACTTCCGCTTATATCCGCATTCCGCAAGCCGCCGGGTTGGCAACGGAAAGTTTGTCAGCACACATCGGGCAGCGTATCCGCTGGGCGCGGGGCATGGTGCAAATCTTCCGGCTGGATAATCCGCTGCTGGGCAAAGGGCTAAAACTTGTCCAGCGCTTGTGCTACGCCAACGCCATGTTGCACTTTTTATCGGGCATTCCGCGGTTGATCTTCCTGACAGCTCCGCTGGCATTCCTGCTGCTGCATGCTTACATCATTTTCGCGCCAGCACTGGCGATTGCACTTTATGTGCTGCCGCATATGATTCACGCCAGTCTGACTAACTCCCGTCTACAAGGTAAATATCGCCATTCATTCTGGAGTGAAATCTATGAAACAGTACTGGCCTGGTATATTGCCCGCCCGACCACCGTGGCGCTGCTCAACCCCCACAAAGGGACATTTAATGTCACGGCAAAAGGCGGTTTGGTCGAAGAGCAACATGTGGACTGGGTGATTACCCGCCCTTATATGGCGCTGGTTCTACTCAATCTGGCGGGGTTGATTGCGGGCTTGTGGCGCTTGGGCTATGGCCCGGCCACTGAAATCATGACCGTGGTCATTAGCTTGGTGTGGGTCATTTATAATATGACGATTTTAGGCGGGGCGGTGGCGGTGGCGGTTGAAGCCAAACAAGTGCGGCAGTCCCATCGAGTCGAAATTGCCATGCCCGCTGGGGTAGCGCGTGCTGATGGTCATTTGTTCTCCTGTACTCTGCGCGATTATTCCGATGGCGGGGTGGGGGTTGAGATGCGCGAAGCCGGGCTACTGAAAGATGGCGAGGCCGTGCATTTGCTGCTTAAACGCGGCGCACAGGAATACACCTTCCCGTGTGAAGTCACCCGCGCTTTCGGCACCAAAGTCGGCATGCGGATGCATCAGCTGACTGTAGCCCAACATATTGATTTTATACAGTGTACCTTTGCTCGCGCTGACACATGGGCACTGTGGCAGGATAGTTTCCCAGAAGATAAACCGATTGAAAGTCTGCGCGATGTCTTGGCGCTGGGCTTTAGAGGCTATGTTCGGATGGCCAGCTATGCTCCGCCGGTGATTCGAAATGTATTGATAGGATTTACCTCCCTGATTGCCTGGATTGCCTCATTTGTACCCCATGGCGTGGATAAAAATCAGGCTCCGAGTAGCCAGGGCCAGACAATGGCTCAACATTGATGATGATATGATGACGAGAAAAATAACCTGGTTTACCGCACTGGCTTTGGGGTTAGCACCATTTACCCAAGCCGAAACATTGGCTGTTCCGGCAATTCAATCGGCGGACTCGACACCTGCCGCTGAAGCAACCGTGGAGCTGGCCCCTGCCGCCCCGACGGTACAGCCGAATGTGCCGGTTCGCGATGTGAGTTACACCTTTGCGAAAATTGCCCCGCCACCGGGGACATTCGCCTTGCATGGCACTAACCCTGAAGGGGTGATTGAATTTGGCGTGCGCAGTGATGAAGTGGTCACTCATGCTATGTTAAATCTCGAATTTACTCCGTCGCCGTCACTGATTCCGGTGGAGTCGCAGGTCAAAGTCTTCCTGAATGACGAGCTGATGGGCGTCACGGCGATCACTAAAGATCAACTGGGTAAACCCACGCGGATCCAGTTGCCGATTGATCCGCTTTATATCAGTGATTTCAACCGATTGCGGTTAGTGTTTGTCGGCCATTATCAGAGTATTTGTGAGAACCCGGCCAGTAATACGCTGTGGCTGGATATCAGTAAATCCAGCTCGTTGGATTTGCGCTATCAATCATTGTCAGTCAAAAATGATTTATCCCATTTCCCTGAGCCTTTCTTTGATGCGCGGGATAACCGCCCGCTGACTTTGCCGGTGGTGTTTGCCGCAGTACCTGACGTGGCCCAACAACGCGCGGCCTCTATTTTGGCATCCTGGTTTGGTGACCAAGCGCAATGGCGTGGGCAGAGTTTCCCGGTTTTATATAATCAACTGCCCACTCAGCATGCGGTGGTTTTTGCGACAAATACCCAACGCCCTGATTTTTTGAAAGATTACCCGCCGGTCAAAGCACCGACGGTGGAAATCATCAGCCATCCGGATGATCCGTATGTGAAGCTGTTGCTGATTTTGGGGCGCGATGACAATGACTTAATCACGGCGGCGAAAGGGATTGCGCAAGGTAATATTCTATTCAGCGGTCAGAATGTGACGGTGGATAACGTCGAGCAACTGGCACCAAGACAGCCCTATGATGCGCCAAACTGGGTGCGTACCGACCGGCCAATGACCTTTGCTGAGTTACAGCAATATCCGGATCAGTTGCAAACCACCGGTTTGTTGCCGCCGCCTATTTCCTTATCACTGAACCTGCCGCCGGATTTATTCCTGATCCGCAGTGCGGGCATTGATATGCGCTTGAAATACCGCTACACCTCAACGCACCTGATGGATGGTTCTCGCTTAAGTATTAGCCTGAATAATCAATTTGTGCAGGACTACCCGCTGTCGCCGAATATGCCGCAAGACAGTAAAATCCTGCGGCTGCCGCTACTGCAAGGTTTACAAGATTCAACCAAGCAGTTAACCATTCCGGCATTGAGACTGGGGGCCACCAACCAACTGCGCTTTGATTTTGATTACAGCACCTTGCTGGCGAGTGGCGCGGAAGGGCGCTGTGAAACTTACTCTACCGCCCCGAACCACGCGGTGATTGACGGTAACTCCACTATCGACTTCTCCGGCTATCGCCACTTTATGGAAATGCCGGATTTACGGGCATTTGCCAATGCGGGCTTCCCTTTCAGCCGGATGGCGGATCTCTCCGAAACCCTGGTCTTAGTGCCGCCAAAACCTGCGCCGTCACAGCTGACGACGCTGTTGAATGCGGTGGGAAATATCGGGGCGCAAGTGGGTTATCCGGCGGTGGGTATCAACATTACCGATGACTGGTCACAGGCGAAAGACAAAGACGCCGATGTGCTGATTATCGGCCCGATCCCGCCAGAACTCCGTGATGATCGGCAGATTAACCTGCTGGTGGATCAAACCCAAAGTTGGGTAAAAATGCCAAACCGCCAAACGGGCTTGCCCGGCATGATGGCACCGGATTCGGACTGGGTTGCGGATAGCAAAGCGACCATCAGCTCTGAAGGGGCGATGTCGGCGATTATCGGAGTGCAGTCACCGAACTTCCCACAGCGCAGTATTGTGGCATTATTGGCGGATAGCCCACGGGGCTATAACTTGCTGAATAATGCTTTGCTCGACAGTGGCAAACGCGAGGCGGTATTTGGCTCGGTGGCGGTTATTCGTGAGTCGGGTGTCAATAGCTTGCGGGTCGGCGAAACTTATTATGTCGGCCACTTACCTTGGTGGGAGCGCATCTGGCATACCTTATCCACCCATCCGGTAGTGCTGGCCGGTGTCGCCGTGTTGGTGGTTGTTATCGCCGCAATGATGGCTTGGCGCTTGCTCCGTCTGATTAGCCGTCGTCGGTTATCACCTGATGAGAGAGATTAATTTTGATGGTCGCCATGTTTAAACGGCTGGTATGCATCCTGCTGCTGGCCAGCTTTGGTTCGACAGCCGCGTGTGATTGGCCTGCATGGCAGCGGTTCAAACAAGACTATATCAGTGAAGGGGGGCGAGTTATCGACCCCAGTAACCCGAGGCAAATAACCACGTCGGAGGGGCAGAGTTACGGCTTGTTTTTTGCTCTGGTGGCCGATGACCGGGAGACATTTGACCGGCTATTAAGTTGGACAGAAAACAACTTATCGGCGGGGGATTTAACCACCCGCCTACCCGCCTGGTTATGGGGACAACGCAATGGAAATAGCTGGGATATTTTGGACCCCAATTCGGCTTCGGATGCTGATTTATGGATTGCTTACAGTTTGTTAGAGGCCGGCCGGTTGTGGGATATCCGTCGTTATAAGACCATGGGCACCTTGTTGCTGCAACGCATTGCTAAAGAAGAAGTGGTGAATATTCCGGGCCTCGGTGAAATGTTATTGCCGGGCAAAATTGGGTTTAGTAATGAAGACCGCTGGCGGCTCAATCCAAGCTATTTGCCACCACAATTGCTGGCGCGTTTTGCTTCTCTGGCGGGGCCGTGGAAAGAGATGGTTGATGCCAATCAGCGGTTATGGTTGGAAACGGCACCTCATGGTTTCAGCCCTGATTGGGTTGTGTGGCAAAAGGATAAAGGCTGGCAGCCGGATGAAACCCAGCCGAACATCGGCAGCTATGACGCGATTCGCAGTTATCTGTGGGCCGGAATGTTGCCCAATGATAGCCCGCAAAAGACCGCACTCATCCAGCGTTTCCAGCCAATGGCGGAGATTACCCAGCAACAGGGCATACCACCGGAGAAAACGGATGCCCTCACCGGCAAAACCAGTGGCGATGGGCCGGTCGGATTTTCGGCAGCATTATTACCGTTTTTAGCCAGCAACCCCGCGCCATTTAATCAGCAGGTGCTTAGCGAGCAACAAAAACGTGTGCAAGATTCACCTCCGGGCGCTGATGCCTACTACAGCGCGGTGCTGACATTGTTTGGTCAGGGATGGACAGAGCATCGCTATAGCTTTAATCGTCAGGGGGAACTTCAGCCTTCATGGAACAGTCAATGCGCAACATTAAAATAAACTGGCTATTAAGTTTGGCGTTATTGCCTCAAGCCTTTGTCGGTATGGCGCAGGGGGCTGAAGCTGTGTCGCCGACTCAATTTTTACTCGAGCAGGTGCGATTGGGGGAGGCGACCAATAAAGATGAGTTGGTGAAGCAATCCCTGTATCGCCTAAACATGATGGACCCGAATAATCCGGATGTTATCGCGGCAGGAATTCGCCAGGCGCTACGGCAAGGGAATCTGGCCGAAGCACAAAAACAACTGGATAAGTTGCAACAATTGGCACCCGACACTGAAGTATATCGCCGCGCTAAGTTGATGTTAGCCATGACAAAACCTGAAGTTCGTCAGCAATTGCAGGAGGCCCGTCTACTGGCAACGGCGGGGCGGGTTGCTGAAGCTAAAGTTAAATATGATCAATTGCTGCAAGGCAATCCACCGACTCTGGATCTGGCGGTTGAGTATTGGCGGCTGGTGGCGAGATTACCCGGTCAGGAAGCCCTTGCGACCCAGAAACTCGCCTCTCTGGACCAACAATATCCCGGCAATGTTGCCCTGCGCATGGCGCTGGCGCGTATGTATTTCAGCCAACAAAAGGCCGTACTTGGCTACGCCATGTTGGAAAAAGTGGCCGCAGACCCTACCGGGGCTTCAGATGCTGCTGATTTGTGGATGGACACCATCAAAGCGATGACCGTCAGCCCGCAAAGTGTTGCTGCATTGACCCATTTTCTTGACGTTTTTTCCACCGGCCCTCAAGCGGATGCTGCTCGTAAAGAGTTGGCTAATCAGCAGGTTACATTGGCCGATCCGGCCTATCAGGCGCGGTTGAGCGGGCTGGAAAAAGTCGACAGTGGCGAAGGGACGGGTGCCATCCCTGCATTGAAACAAGCATTGGCCGCCTCACCCAATGACCCGGAAATTCTGGGCGCGCTGGGTCTGGCGTATGCTCGCGGTGGCGATCGCGCGCAAGCATTACAGTTATTTGAACAGGCGCAAAAATCGGATAAAGACGGCCTGAAAAGTGATAAATGGGCCAGTTTGATCAAAACCAACCGTTACTGGCTGCTGAATGATGCCGGTGATAAGGCGCTGAAAGCCGGTAACACTGCGTTGGCACAGCAAAAATATCAACAAGCGCGGCAAATCGACGGCAGCGACAGTTATGCATTAATTGGTTTGGGTGATGTGGCAGTGGCCCGTCATGATGATAAAAGTGCCGAGCAGCATTATCAGCAAGCATTGCGTCTCGATCCCAGCAACAGCAGCGCGGTGCGCGGGCTTGCCAATATTTATCAGCGGGAATCACCACAAAAAGCACTGGATTACCTGAATAATTTGCCCCGCAGCCAACAAGCCAAAATGCGCGACACATTAGATAACTTGCAATTAGAAAGTCTGAAACAGCAAGCCGAAACCTTGGCGGCACAGCAGCAGTGGCAGCAGGCGGCAGAGAAATATCGGCAGGCGCAACAGAGAGCGCCGGACGATGTCTGGATAACTTATCGGCTGGCACAAGCATTGGCGCAAGAGGGCCAGACGGCGCAAGCGGATGCACAATTCCACCAACTGGCCAGCCGTAAACCGGGCGATCCTGAACAGGTCTATGCCTATGCGCTTTACCTTTCCAGCACCGAGCGGGATAGTCAGGCATTGGCGCATTTAACCACACTGCCCACGGCGCAATGGAATGATAATATTCGTGAATTAGACCAGCGCTTGAAATTGGGTCAAGTGCTGACTTTGGCCCGCCAATTGCGGGCAAGTGGCGATGAAGCGGGGGCCATCACCGCCTTGCGCCAGCAACCCGCTAACACACAAATTGACCTGACACTGGCAGATTGGGCGCTGGAGCGCGGCGACTACAGCGCAGCGCTGGCGGGTTATCAGCATGTCCGGGCGCGTGAACCGCAAAATCCTGATGCGCGTTTGGGCGAGATTGAAGCCTATATCGCCGAGGGCCGCCTCAGCGAGGCGCGTCAGCATTTGCAAACTGAGCCACTGACGGGTGACGGGGCGAGCTTAAATACTCAGCGGCGGGTCGCCAATGCCTGGAGTGGTGTGGGTGAACCACACAAAGCGGCAGATATTTTCCAGCGGTTAAAACCAGCCGCCGCCAAAGGCACCCCATCACAGGATAATGCTTTAATATTCCGTGATTCGGCTCGGCTGGCGCAATTACAGGGCCAACCCGCTGCCGCTCAGGATGATTTCAAGCAGGCGATGGTGGCCAGCGGCATAGCGGCTAAGCTTCCAGCAGATAATGACAGTTATACTTTACTGACTCGTAATCAAGCCACGGATGATTGGCTCAAACGCGGGATTCGTGCTGATGCTGCGGATCTGTATCGTCAGCAGGATACCCGCGTCACATTGGATCAAGACTATCTGCATTCAAGTGGCACTGAAGGGATTTCAGATCTCAGCGCCTACAACACCATGCTGCAAGTGGATACTTCGCTAGCTGATGGTCGGGTGTTCTTCCGCACTGACACCGTGCATATGGATGCTGGCACCTTTGACAAAAATACCCGTTACAAAGCAGGCACTTGCTACAAAACTGAGATTCCTTGTCAGACGAATTTACATCAACGGGCCACTGGCACCAGTGTCGCGGTGGGGTGGCAAAATGACAGTTGGGCCACAGATATTGGCACCACGCCGATGGGTTTTGAGGTGGTCGATGTGGTGGGGGGGCTGGCGTACAGCAACAGTTGGGACCATATTGGTTGGACGGCAACGGCTTCGCGGCGGCCGATATCCAACTCATTATTAGCTTTTGCCGGTAGCAAAGACCCCAATACCAATATCACTTGGGGGGGCGTGCGCGCCAGTGGTGTCAGCTTGGGAGCCAGTTATGACCGCGGGGAAGCTAACGGGGTCTGGAGTGATTTGAGCTATCATTATCTCACCGGGAAAAATGTGGCCGATAACCAGCGGCTGCGCTTTATGACTGGCTATTACTACAAGCTAATCAATGAAGATAACCGCCGTTTTACCGTCGGTTTGAATGGCATGTGGTGGCATTACCAAAAAGATCTCAGCGGCTACACGTTGGGCCAGGGCGGGTATTACAGCCCACAAAAGTATCTGTCACTGGCTATCCCGGTAAATTATCGGGAGCGGACAGATAACTGGTCGTGGGAATTGGGTGGGTCGGTGTCTGTTTCACACTCTGCGACCAATGATCGGGCGCGTTACCCACTGCAAAATCTGCTCAATAATAGCTTGCAGCCTATTCCAGATCGCGGTGATCCCGATTATGGTGACAGCAGCAATGGCGTGGGTTACACCTTGCGAGCTTTGATTGAGCGCCGCCTGAGTTCGCACTGGACACTGGGGGCCGGAGTTGATATCCAGCAAGCTAAAGATTATACCCCAAGTCATGCGCTGATTTACCTGCGCTACTCTATGGCGGGGTGGCAAGGTGACTTGGATATGCCGCCTCAGCCATTGGTGCCTTACTCCGACTTTAAGTAACAGCCAGTGGCGCTTTTTAGATAAAAAAAGCAACTTTACAGTGATAAATAGCACTTTGAAGTTGCTTCCCTGATAGGAAAAGACTGAAACCCACGGTATTCTTCCCAACCGGTTTGGTTTCATAAGATAAAATCTCAGGGCGATCGAGTATACTCGGACAGCATCGATGAGTCGCCGCATCACTGTGGCAACCATTTTATTTTATTCAGTCGGAATGGGTGGGAGTGAGTTTGCGGGTAAGGCGTTCATTAACGATTAAGCAAATGGCGGCGGTGGCAGTGGTTGCCCTGGTCACCATCTGTATTTTTATCGTCATTCAGTTATTCCACTTTGTGCAGCAGCGCAAGGACGATTACGCCAAGCAGTTGGAGAGTATCGCCTATTCAGTTCGCCAACCGCTGTCTGCGGCAATCTTGAGTGTCGATATCCCCCAAGCCAAAAATATCCTCAATAATTTACTCCCCATTGGCATCCTTAGCCGTGCCGATGTGATTTTACCTAATCAAATTCAGGTATTACACGCAAACTTCCCCACGGAAAGGCCCGTACCCCGCTGGGCTAAACGTATTTTTTCCCTGCCGGTGCAGATAACGGTGCCGTTATATTCTCTGGAGCGGGTATCCGCCAATCCGCAGCCACTGGCACATTTGGTGTTACGGGCCGACTCATTTCGCATGTATCAGTTTATCCTCAGCACCTTGTCGGCGATGCTCTCGACTTATTTGCTGCTGGCATTGGTACTCTCTGTATCACTCGCTTGGTGTATTAATCGCCTCATTATTCACCCACTGCGTGCGGTGGCCAAAGAGCTGGAAAAGATAGGTCAGCAAGGGGTACTGAATCACCAACTGACTTTACCTGCTCATCATCAGGATGATGAACTGGGTATGTTGGTTCACAATTACAATCGCAATCAACAATTGTTAGCTGAGGCTTATGCGGGCATGAGCTGTCCGCTGGGGACTGAATTACCTTTACTACATAAAACCCCGCAACAGTTGGCGCAGGAAAATGACATTTTGCGGGCGATTGAAAATCGTGATTTCGTCCTGTTTTTACAGCCGCAATGGGATATGGAAGAGCCGCGGATTATTGGTGCTGAAGCATTGCTACGCTGGCGGCAGGCGGATGGTAGCTATCGTCAACCTTCAGAGTTTATCACTGACGCAGAAGAAAGTGGCGCGATGATGCCGCTGGGTCATTGGGTGCTCGAGGAAGCTTGCCGCATTCTGGCTGACTGGAAAGCACAAGGAATTACCTTGTCACTGGCGGTCAATATTTCCGGCTTACAAATTCAATGTGAGAGTATTCTAACGCACCTGCAAACCATTATTAGCCGCAATAACATTGACCCACACCAATTGGTGTTGGAGATTACTGAGACTGCGCGTATTCAGAATCTCGATAAAGCGTTCATGTTATTGCGCCAGTTACAGGGGCTTGGCTTGTCTATCGCCCTGGATGATTTCGGTACCGGGTATTCAGGCCTGCAATATCTCAATCACCTAAAAAGCTTGCCGATCAATATCATTAAACTGGATAAAAGTTTTGTGAAGCATTTGCCCGAAGATGATGCGATGGCGCGAATCATTAGCACCATCTCCGACGTGCTGAAACTCCGAGTCATGGCTGAAGGTGTCGAGACGGATGAGCAGCGGCAATGGTTGTTAAAACAGGGTATTCAATGTGGGCAGGGCTTTTTATTTTCGGAGCCGTTACCCCGTGAGGAGTTTGAAGCCCGTTTTACCCTGCGCCCTTGACGCCACCGCGGTGTTAGCTTCCCTCACTGACCCGAATCACTGACTGCCCGTTGACCTTAAAATAAATAGACTCACCGGGATTCATTCATTTGCTGCCTTGCTGTAACGCCAATAGCTTGGGTAATATTTTTCGCCCTTGATGCTAGAGCGGTGTTAGCGGCATTTATTAATAATACCCATAAGTAAATATTCTGTTGGCATCTATTTTCTTATTTAAGTCGCGCCTACAATATTAACACCTATCTCGTCAAGATTATTTAATTCGAAATAAAACCCCTCCGAAATAGCCTTAATCCCTTACTACACCTGCGATAGAACAAAAAAAACCACAGTGTCAGTGCATTAGTTAAAACTATTTACTTTGAACCAAATCACATAAATGGATATTAGTTTTATTAATTTCGAACTATCAGTCATAGATCTCGGAACTTAATATCAAAATAAATAGAATAATGTTTCATAAATGAAATCTGTATTTATCATAATAATTAATTTTATTTATTAAAATAAGGTATCTGTAATGAAATTTAAATTATTATCTCTGGCAGTGGCATCACTTATCAGCACCAGCGCAATTGCCGTTACTATTGACTATCGTCATGAAACACAAGATCAAAGTGGTAATAATCACAAAGACCGCTTATTAATGTCCCACCGCTTTGCTAATGGCTTCGGATTATCTCTGGAAGGCAAGTGGAAAAGCGCCAGTGACAAGGATAAGCCATTCCATGAAGGTGTGAGTAATGGTACTGAAGTGGTTGCCAGCTATGTGTATAAAATTGATAAAACATTCTCTATCGAACCGGGTTTCTCATTAGATTCAAGCTCGAGTGCTAACAGTTATCGCCCTTATTTACGTGGCAAGGCAAATATCGTTGATGATCTCTCTATCTCATTACGTTATCGCCCTTATTACAAGCGCACTAGCGCCAATATTAATACAAAAAAAGACACGTCTGAAAATGGTTATAATCTGACGAGTGTTCTCAGTTATAAAATCAACAAAGAATTCCAATTAGACTACGAGCTGGATTACAAACAAGCTAATAAAGCCGGGGTCATTCTAGCGGATAACGAAAATTACGATTGGACCCATGATTTTAAATTGACGTATAAGTGGGATAAGAACTGGTCTCCTTATATGGCTGTCGGTAATGTCTCTGGCAGTAAAAATACCGATGAACGCCAAACTCGTTATCGCGTAGGCGTCAAATACAGTTTCTGATCCATTACTGAAGTCATTACATTCTGACCTTTGGGGTCACACCTCGCTATAACGATTTTTGACAGGTAACGAAGTCATGAAAAAAAGAGCGTTATTTTTGAGTATGGCAGCACTAGCCACGCTATATATTCCCGCCGGACAGGCCGCGGATACCGACCGCCTGACAGTGGTAAAACAGTATGTCGATAATGTATTAAATAAGGCATCCGATACCTATCACGGTGATAAACCTAGCCCGCTATTGGCGGATGGTGTTGACCCCCGCACTGGGCAGCAACTGGAATGGATATTCCCTGATGGCCGCCGGGCAGTATTATCAAATTTCTCAGCACAACAAAATCTCATGCGCGTTATGAGTGGGTTGAGCGAGCTGAGTGGCGATCCCCGCTATCAGAAGCGCGCTGAAGATATTGTTCGCTATCACTTCCAGAATTATCAAGACCCAAGTGGTTTACTGTATTGGGGCGGCCACCGGTTTGTTGATCTAAAAACGCTTCAACCAGAAGGGCCAAGCGAAAAAGAGATGGTGCACGAGCTGAAAAATGCTTATCCCTATTATGATCTGATGTTTAGCGTCGACAGTGATGCAACAGCGCGGTTTATTCGCGGCTTTTGGAATGCCCATGTTTATGATTGGCGCATTCTTGAAACCAGTCGCCACGGTGAATATGGCAAACCGATGAGCGCACTGTGGGAAAGCAAATTTGAGCAGCAGCCACCTTTCTTTGCTACCAAAGGACTGAGTTTCCTCAATGCGGGCAATGACCTGATTTATTCTGCGTCCTTGCTCTACAAACACCAGCAAGAACCCGGCGCATTAGTCTGGGCTAAGCGCTTGGCTGATCAGTATGTTTTGCCGCGTGATGCCAAAACGGGCCTTGGCGTTTATCAGTTTACTCAAGCTCTGAAACGCGAAGAGCCAACGGATGATGCCGATACCCATTCCAAATTTGGCGATCGCGCTCAGCGCCAGTTTGGGCCGGAGTTCGGCCCGACAGCATTGGAAGGCAACATGATGCTCAAAGGGCGTACCAGCACCCTTTATTCTGAAAATGCCTTGATGCAGTTGCAGTTGGGCAAAGATTTGGGGCCTCAGGGCCAGGATTTATTGAAGTGGACAGTGGATGGCCTGAAAGCATTTGCTCAATATGCCTATAACGATCAAGACAATACCTTCCGCCCGATGATGGCCAACGGGCAAGATTTATCAAATTACACCCTCCCACGTGATGGTTATTACGGTAAAAAAGGCACGGTGATCAAACCATACAAAGCAGGTAATGAATTCCTGATTTCTTATGCGCGTGCTTATGCTATCGACAATGATCCGTTGCTATGGAAAGTTGCCCGCGGTATTGCTAATGACCAAGGGTTGGGCGATATCGGTACTGCGCCGGGCAAAGATGTCAAAGTGAAAATGGATACCACCAACAGTGATCCTTACGCTTTGTTTGCTTTGTTGGATCTTTACCAGGCCAGCCAGGTAGCAGATTATCGGCTATTGGCAGAGAAAATCGGCGATAACATCATTAAAACGCGTTATATAGACGGCTTCTTCATGGCTTCTCCTGACCGCCAATATGCTGATGTTGATGCCATAGAACCTTACGCTCTGCTGGCTCTGGAAGCATCATTGCGCAATAAACCCCAGGCAGTGGCACCTTTCCTGAATGGTGCGGGCTTCACTGAGGGGGCTTATAGAATGGACGATGGTTCGGCGCGAATTTCAACTCGTGATAATGAACTGTTCTTGCTCAATGTGGGCGAGAAGCTACAACCGAACGGCCGTAAATAGTCCCGACAGCGGCCCGTGCTGGGGCCGCTGTTGGTAAAAAGTGCCGAGCAGCGGCTTCCCAGGGCCTGTTTGCTCGGTGCTTTTACCCACGGGTTTTCATCGTCGTATTAAACCGCCCCCTTGATTTCACCCTCAAAAGGGGGCTACCGCCCACTCAATATTCCGCTCAAAAATCATTCACTCCTTGCATACTTCACAACCGTAAATTGCTTCTTTTTTATCCTTTCTTATTGCTAATCATTTTGGGTTAATTGTCTGGTTGATTTGACCGTATTCCGATTGTTGCTGCCGCTTGAAGCGTTTCAGTTCTTAATTTCGCATTTAGGGTGCAATCCAGTGCAACTAATAATTTCCATATTGTTATGAGGGTGTTATTTTCCGCGCAAGCACGGATAAAAAAGAAGTGTCACTCAATTATCACAGAGAGCAAAGCGACAGGCTGCCGTGTATTACTCCAAAAGGACATAGTTATGAAAGCTTCAGTGTTTAAAAGTCTTTATTTTCAGGTGTTAACGGCGATTACTTTGGGTGTGTTACTGGGGCATTTCTACCCGGAACTCGGTGCTCAGATGAAACCTCTGGGTGATGGGTTTGTTAAACTAATTAAAATGATTATCGCACCCGTGATTTTTTGTACTGTTGTGACCGGTATCGCGGGGATGGAAAGTATGAAAGCCGTGGGCCGCACTGGTGCCATTGCGCTGCTCTATTTTGAGATTGTCAGTACCATTGCGCTACTGATTGGCTTGGTGATTGTTAATGTGGTGCAACCCGGTGCAGGTATGAATATCGACCCTGCGACACTGGATGCAAAGGCGGTTGCACTTTATGCTGAACAAGCTTCGCAGCAAGGGATTGTGCCATTCTTGCTAGATATCATTCCCAGCAGCGTAGTCGGCGCTTTTGCCAGCGGCAATATTCTGCAAGTCCTGTTGTTTGCTGTGTTGTTCGGTTTTGCCCTGCACCGCCTGGGTGAAAAAGGTCAGATTATCTTTAATGTTATTGAGAGTTTTGCCCGCGTTATCTTCGGCATTATCAATATGATCATGCGCTTGGCACCTCTCGGGGCTTTCGGGGCCATGGCCTTTACCATCGGTAAATATGGTGTGGGTAGCTTGGTGCAACTGGGCCAGCTCATTATCTGCTTCTATATTACCTGCGTGTTGTTTGTGGTGGTCGTGCTGGGGTCCATTGCGAAATTTAATGGTTTTAACATCTTCAAATTCATCCGCTACATAAAAGAAGAATTGCTGATCGTGCTCGGGACATCCTCCTCGGAGTCTGTGCTACCGCGCATGCTGGATAAGATGGAGAAAGCCGGGTGTAAGAAGTCCGTGGTGGGCTTGGTTATTCCGACCGGTTACTCGTTTAACCTGGACGGCACCTCTATTTATCTGACCATGGCGGCGGTATTTATTGCTCAGGCAACCAATACCCAAATGGATGTTATTCATCAGGTTACCTTACTGGTGGTGTTGTTGCTCTCCTCAAAAGGTGCGGCAGGGGTCACGGGCAGTGGCTTTATTGTCTTGGCCGCCACCATTTCTGCGGTTGGGCATTTACCATTAGCAGGTTTGGCGCTGATTCTGGGTATCGACCGCTTTATGTCTGAAGCTCGTGCGCTGACCAATCTGGTGGGTAATGGGGTTGCAACTATCGTGGTAGCGAAATGGTGCAACCAATTGGATAACGACCAACTGCAAGCGGTGTTATCAAATAAAACCTTACCGAATAATGAGATAAAGAATAGCGTTTCTCCGTCTTAATACCCCGCTAACTCTCTACATTCTAAAAACTACCGGTGGCGAATTGTCACCGGTAGCATCTCTTCATTATGCCCCTTGATAGCCTTTATTGTGTTAATTACCATTTAGATACTATTTTTTACTCTGATGAGTGACATCGGCAAAAGCATGCGGTCTAACAGAATGGTACACTCCCAGCTTCAGTTTTTACGCGAGTGATAACCGTTGATTTTTCGCCCAATAATGACGGCATAACGATGCGTGTTTGAAAGCTGGACTTATTTATTTATGTTTTCATGATTACCCTATTGCATGACGCCGCTATGTTACTCATTGGCGGTTGGCGTGAAAGTACAGATGGCTTACATGAATGACATGACGTTGCATCGTTTTAACATTGGATAGTTTATTAAGTAGGGGTTCACATGCAGGGCACCAGAATTCGTCTTATAGTTGGTGGGTTATTGCTGGCCGCCGCCAGTAGTAATGTGCAGGCTGAAGCACTACAACCCGATCCTGCCTGGCAGCAGGGGAAATTAGAAAACGGGTTTTCATGGCAGTTGTTGGCAACGCCACAGCGCCCTAGCGACCGGATCGAGTTACGTCTGGTGGTTAATACAGGCTCATTAGTTGAGAGTGCGCCGCAAATTGGCTTTGCCCATTTGTTACCGCAACTGGCATTAATGAGTAGCGCGAGTTTTACTCCTGCCCAACTTCAGTCGCTATGGCAACAAGGGGTCGATAAAGATCGTCCGTTGCCACCGGCTATTACATCTTATGATTTCACTTTATATAGCTTGAGCTTGCCCAATAACCGCCCTGACTTGCTGAAAGAAGCTTTGGCATGGTTGTCCGATACCAGTGGCAAGCTGGCCATCAGTGAACAGACCGTTAATGCGGCGCTGAATAGTGCTACCGATCCTATTGCTACGTTCCCACAAAATATTCAGGAACCTTGGTGGCGTTATCGGCTAAAAGGCTCTTCTCTGATGGGGCATGATCCCGGCCAGCCAGTGGCAAAACCGGTAGATATTGAGAAGCTAAAACAGTTTTATCAGCAATGGTATACCCCGGATGCCATGACATTGTATGTCGTGGGGAATGTCGACAGCCGCAGTATTGCCGCCCAAATCGGCAAAACATTCTCTGAGTTGAAAGGGAAGCGGGCGACACCAGCACCTGTCGCGATGTTAGCGCCATTGCCGCCAGAGCCGGTGAGCTTGATGAATGAGCAGGCGACGCAAGACACGTTATCACTGATGTGGGATACCCCTTGGCATCCGATTCAGGATTCTATTGCGTTAAGCCGTTACTGGCGCAGTGATTTAGCCCGTGAGGCATTGTTCTGGCATGTTCAGCAAGTGCTGGAAAAAAGTGATCAGAAAAACCTGAAATTGGGCTTTGATTGCCGGGTGCAATATCAGCGCGCTCAATGTGCCATTCATTTGAATACACCGGCAGAAAATCTGACGTCGGGTATGAATTTCATTGCTCGTGAACTGGCGAGCTTGCGCGCCAATGGCCTGAGTCAGGCAGAGTTTGATGCTTTGATGGCGCAGAAAAACGATCAGCTCAGTAAGTTGTTTGCCACCTATGCCCGCACAGATACTGATATTCTGATGAGCCAACGTCTGCGTTCACAACAAAGTGGTGTGGTGGATATCGCCCCGGAGCAGTACCAGAAGCTACGACAGGCTTTCTTGTCAGGTCTGACTTTGACGGTACTGAATCAGGAATTGAAGCAGCAATTATCACAAGATACCACGCTGATTCTGACGCAGCCAAAAGGCGAGCCAGAAGTGAATGTAAAAGCATTGCAGGATGCATATAACGCAATTATGACACCACACACAGTGGTGCCAGAAGATGCTGCGCCTACAGTGGCTGCTGCGGAGACGGCACCGCCGACACCCACAACAGCTCAATAAGTAAAATATTGAGTCGTTATGAATAAGCCCGGACACTATGTACCGGGCTTATTGGTGTTGTCCTGAAAGAAGGGGAAGCGCCCCTAGGTGCGATAAATCCGTCGGACTGAATGCTGAATCACACCGCTGGCATTGCCGCCAGTGGGATGATTGCCCCACGATATTGAATCACGGTGCTGGCGGTTAAATGTCCGCGCACAGCGGCGTCATGCGCACTGCCACCGGTCAGGCGAACTGCCAAATAACCGGCACTGAACGAATCCCCAGCCGCCGTGGTATCGACCACTTTCTCTTTCGGCAGTTTAACCGCTGGAACATCATACTGGTGGGCTTCAAAGCCCTCTTTCACCCAGACGATGCAAGAATCTGCGCCGCGCTTGATAACAATTTCGCTTACGCCTAAATCTTGAGTGCGTTCAATCACTTGCTCTATTGGCGTCTCGCCCCACAGCATATCTTCATCGTCCAATGTCAGGAAAGCGATATCCGTGCAGGCCAACATGTCGCGATAGGCTTCTTGTGTCTCTTCTTTGCTCTGCCACAGGCGAGGGCGGTAATTGTTATCAAAGATAACTTTGCCCCCGTTAGCCCGACAGGCGCGCAGCAATGTCAGCAAACGCTGGCGAGAAGCACTGTCGAGGATCGCCAGGCTGATGCCGCTGAGATACAGATAATCAAATTTTTCAAGGCGTTGGCAGATTTCATCCGCCTGTGGGCTGGTCAACCAAAAACGTGCGGCGGCATCATTACGCCAATAATAGAAAGTGCGCTCACCGGTGCTATCAGTTTCAATGACATACAGCCCCGGCAATTTATTATCCAGACGCTGAATGAGAGAGGTGTCGATGTTCTCTTGCTGCCAGGCGGCCAGCATCTCGTTACTGAAACTGTCAGTCCCCAGCGCCGTGACGTAATGTACATTCAAGTCCTGCTTGGATACCTGACGGGCAACATACACCGCAGTATTCAGCGTATCGCCGCCAAAGCCCCGGCTAAGGTCGGTACCTTTTTGTGACAGTTCAATCATGCATTCGCCGATAACGGCAATATTTTTGCTGGTCATGGAAAGCTGGCCTGTGAGTCAATAATGAAGATAAGGTTAGTCTCACTGCTGGCTTAGTCTGAGTCAATAGTATTAAAACGATGTTTTAAATTTTTTATGATGTAAGTCGGGAAACTGACAAGTTTCCCGTTATTCTGAACACATTTATGGCCCTGAAAACCTTCACTCTAAAAACAATGATGCTGAAAATAAGTATTCTAAAAACAATTAGGATGACTTTCTCAGGTCGGTCACACTATGGCCGCCAATCCCCCAGTTATCGGTATCGACTTCATCAATCACCACCACGGTAGTGGCCGGGTTTTTACCCAGAGTGTCGACTAATAGCTGGGTGACACCGGCGATCAGCTGTTTTTTCTGCTCCGCCGTCGCCCCTTCGCGCGTAATTTTAATATTGACGTAAGGCATGTTCATCTCCATTAAGTTATTGGGTATGGCATTGATTAACAACTATAGATGGCTTAAATGTGCCGCACCAGCTCGCTTAGGAGGAATAATCTATCATGCTGCTATATAAAGTTCTGGTCGCCTGAGTCGATAACATCTTCAGAAGAAAAACCGTTTATCACCGGGTGCCCCCAGTTGTTGGCAATCCCTATTGCCGTAGCTGTTTGATGCCCTAAAATATGGCGACTAAACTGATGATGACCAATAAAATATCAGGTTTACTTGCGCCATCCTTTGCCGCTATTGATCGAAATAAAGGACAGAGCTTCTGGCGGCAATGTCAGCGTCGGTATACTTTTCAACCTATCTATCGTACCTCTGGTGCGCTGCTGGCTATCGAGTTGCTTACGGCGGTTTTTCATCCCTCATCACCGGATACCCGTTTGAATCCGGAGGATTATTTTAGTGCCATTAGTATCCGCGCCCGTTTGGATGTGGTGCTCGAGCAGTTGAGTATGGTTAAGCAGTGGCATGAGATATTTGTACATCACTCGGTGTTGGTCTCAATCAACATTGATGGTCAGGCGCTAATGGCAATGCAGGATGATCAGCAGGCTAAGGCGTTAATTGATGCTATGCCTTACATTCGTTTTGAATTGCTGGAGCATGTCGACACCTCTCTTGATACCCCTTTTGCACGTATTGCCGAGGCAGACCGGTTATGGCTGGATGATTTTGGCAGCGGGCTAGCGAATTTCACATCATTCATTAGTTGGCGCTATGAGTACATCAAAGTTGCCCGAGACTTATTTATCGTGCTGCAAGAAAGTGATGTCGGGAATCAGCTATTTTTCAAACTGGTGACCTTAATGGGCAGCTATAGCAAAGGGGTGATTGTTGAAGGGGTGGAAACCTCACAAGAATGGGCGATGGTGCAGCAGTCTGACGCCGTTGCCGCACAAGGTTATTATCTCTCCCGACCGACGTCATTTGACCGTTTACAGTCCCTCCCAATGCTGTTCTGTGGCTAATCTTTAGGGTTAATAAATGCCCATCCCCCTCCTCTAACCCGCCTTCCTTCGCTATTCTCGACTATGGTTAAAGTGGTTTTTTAATTTAAGATCATGAGTATTGGCATGGAGCTGTTATGACCAAAACCGGAAAAGTGCTGACGGGCATTGGCGGGGGTATTGTGCTGCTGCTGGTCGCCGCCATCGTGTTTATTATGACTTTCGACTGGAATCGCCTAAAGCCAACTATTAATGAAAAAGTCTCGACTGAGTTGCAACGGCCTTTCGCCATCCGAGGCAATCTCGGGGTGGACTGGTCACGCAAAAGTGATGAACCGGGTTGGCGGGGCTGGGTGCCGTGGCCGAATATCCACGCTGAAGACTTGGTGCTGGGTAACCCGTCAAATTTAGTCAGTGAGAAAACCGCGGATAAAGCTAATGCCACTGCGGGCACCGCAGAATCTACCGCATTCCCTGCCGGGGAAATGATCACTTTAAAACGGGTCGATGCCAGCATTGCGCCGTTGGCATTACTGGCGAAAGAAGTTTGGATACCGCGTATCTGGCTGACACAACCGGATGCCCACCTGCTGCGGCTGGCGAATGGCGAGAATAACTGGACATTTAATCTGGCGAATAGCTCTGCGGATGATAAGAGCGCCGCTTCTGATTGGTCGGTTAATATTGATGATATTGTCTTTGATCGCGGTCAGATAAACCTGAAAGATGCGGTGCTGAAAGCAGACTTGGAGGCGGTGATTGACCCGCTGGGCAAGCCGTTGCCGTTTGTTGAAGTGACGGGCGCACGTAATGAGAAAAAAGATAAGCAACCGGCTGAAAAGGCAAAGAATAATGCGCCTGATTTTATCTTTGGCTGGAAAGTTGACGGTAAGTATCAGGGCCAGCCTTTAACCGGCAGTGGCAAAATTGGCGGCATGTTGTCGATGAATGATGCCAGTACCCCTTTCCCCTTGCAGGCGGATATCCGTTCTGGCACTACCCGAGTGGCGGTGGCGGGCACATTAACGGATCCCGGCAATCTGGCGGGGTTGGATCTGCAATTGAAATTATCCGGTGCCAGTTTGGATAATCTCTATCCACTGCTGGGCGTGTTATTGCCGGCCACCCCCCCTTACAACACTGATGGCCGCTTAATCGCGAGTCTCAAGCAGGTCGGTGGGGCGGTTTATCGCTACGAAAACTTTAACGGCAAAATCGGCGACAGTGATATTCATGGCAACTTGGCCTATACCGCCAGCCAACCACGGCCAAAATTAACCGGCAACATGTCATCGGAAAAATTACGTTTTGCTGACTTAGCGCCGTTGATCGGGGCGGATTCCAATCAGGAAAAAGCCAATCGCGGTGAGCGCAGCCGACAACCCAGTAATAAGGTGTTGCCGACTGAAAAATTTGATACTAAAAGCTGGGGCGTGATGGATGCCGATGTCACCTATGCAGCTAAACGTATCGATCGGGATAAATCATTGCCATTAACCGACCTGTCGACTCACGTGGTGCTCAATAATGGTGAGTTGCTGCTCGACCCGCTGCGATTTGGCATGGCAGGGGGGAATCTCAATGCCATTCTGCGGCTGAATGGCAATAAAAACCCTATGCAAGGCAAGGTTGATTTGCATGCCCGCCGCTTGCAACTAAAAGAGCTATTACCGCAGGTGCAGGCGATGCGCAACAGCTTGGGGCAATTGAATGGCGATGCATCATTTACCGCCAGCGGCAACTCGGTTGCAGCTCTGTTGGCAACCAGTAATGGTCATCTGCGTTTGTTACTCAATCAGGGGCTAATCAGCCGCAGCTTGATGGAGTTACTCGGCCTGAATGTCGGTAACTACTTGGTGGCGAAGCTGTTTGGTGACGATGAGGTCAAAATTAACTGCGCGGTGGCTGATGTTCAGTTACGCAATGGTTTGGCGACGCCACGGCTGTTTGTGATTGATACTGAGAATGCCATTATCAATATTAGCGGAAATATCAATTTTGCTACCGAGCGGCTGGATTTATCTATTGATCCGGAAAGCAAAGGGCTGCGAATTTTAACCCTGCGCTCACCGCTGTATGTGAAAGGCACATTTAAACGCCCAGATGCGGGAGTCAAAGCCGGGCCTTTGTTGGCCCGTGGCGCGATTGCTGCGGTGTTAGGTGTGGCCTTCACTCCTGCCGCCGCATTACTGGCACTGATTTCCCCCAGTGAAGCTGAAAAAAACCAGTGCACGCCATTGCTGCAAAAAATGAAGCAAAAGAAATAGCGCGTTAATGTATCGGTGGTTGGGGCAGCAGTTGGCAACTGTGATCTTGCAGCTCCTCCACCGATGCCCGATGTAGCGTTATCAGCCGGGCTTTACTGGCGAGCAATAAAAATTGCCCATCGGGCAATGCCGTCATGGCGAGACCATAGCGGCCCATGTCATCTTTCGCGCCCGGCACTTCATCCGCTAACAAGCGAAATGCCCCTGATTGCTGTAATTCTGCCGCCGTCGTCCGCCGCACCAGATAATCATGCCCCAATAAACCGCCGGGTAGGGGCTGCCATTGTTGGTGAAAATCGGCTTCCTGTGCCGCCAAAGCGGTTTTGACTGCTGGTTTTAGGCAAGAAATATGAATATGTAAATGGTCCTGACTGCGGCCATATTTTGAATTGATAGTTAGCGAAATATCCGCATCATCAATGGGTGCTCCGTATTTATCCGCCATAAAGTTGCGAGCTTGCCAGGCATCAAAGAAGTAGTTGGGGCTGCTGGTGGCCAATAACTGCGGGCTTTCTATGCCGCTGATTTTTGCCGTCGGCATCAACAAATACTGTAATGGCCCGTGAATATCTTTGTACACCACGAACCCAGCGAGGGTATCAACCTCTGCACAAGGTTGCGGATTATGTGCCGTTTCCATATGGGGAACACATTGCTGACTCACAATCTTCCACAGCGCATCCGCATTGCTGAAGCGCAATTTATAGCCAATGCCCAGCAGGATAATGACCAGCAATATCAGTAAAAACCACGGCTTTTTTAGATAACGAAACATTGGCTTCCCTTCACTTTCCATGATGAGCCACTAGTGTAGTGAGATATCCGTGGGGCGGGCAAACCCCATAATGCTTATTTATCATTATGGGGTGTTGACCTTAAACCGGAATGTAGGGCTATTGTGGGTTTTTATTGCCCGGTTCTGAGGGCAGAGTGCCGTCTTCGGCATAGCGGGCGGTCGCTATCCAGGCGGCGCAAAATAAGGTCAGACGGGCGAAAAAGTAGAAAAAGGCCATTAAACCAATCACCGAACCAAAGGCCGCCCCTGAGGGGGAGCTGGCAAGGCGCGGCAGCATCATGGTCATGATAAATTTGATGATTTCAAAGCCAATTGCCGCAATCAGGGTGCCCCGCAATAGCGCTTTTTTCTTCGGCTTATGTCGCGGAAGAATCCAAAATATCCATAAAAATAACAGATAGTTAGCAGCTATAGAGATAGACAGAGCAATCAGTGTCATCACGGGCCGCAACCACTCGATCCCCCCTAATCCTAATGCATTAACAATCGCGGATTGCGCCGCTCCGGCGATAGAGGTCAGCGAAAGAGTAATAATGAGCGCGATAACTAAGCCAGTGAGTGACATAAAATCACGGGCATAGCGGTAATAGAATTTTTCCTGATCCTGTGGATTGCGCTCCCAGACATCGCGCGACTGGGCACGAATGGCTTCGCGCAGATTTCCCATCCAACTGATACCGGAATAAAGCGCAATCGCCAAACCGGTTAACCCGACAGTAGTGCGTTGCTGAATAGCGGTATTCACCGTGTTTTTAAGGGTGGCCGCCAGACTTGGGTCACTGATGGTATTAACAATTTTGTTAATTAATTCAGCCAATAAGTCGGGGTTAGAGGCCAGCACAAAACCCACTGTGGCAAAAGAGACCATCAAAATAGGGATCAGTGATAAAAATGAAAAATAAGTAATAGCAGCGCCAAACTGGCTGCCCAGCCGGTCATTGAAGCGGTCTGTGGCGCGGATAATATGGGCAACAGGGGGATAAGCTTTCACACGGTCAATTATTTTCATCATAGGTCAACTTCCCGTGCCATAAAGGAAATTGCTTTTTTACCCGTTTCAATTCCAGCAGTCAGCGGTGCTGGGTTGTCTCGCGGTGCGTTCGGCATAATTCTCCTTGAGTATGTTAATCCATGCTTTATGCAGATGATTATGCTAAAGAATATGACATAAAATAGCCGCTAATCTGTTGATGATAGCAGAGTCGAGGTCTATCACAACCTCACGAGCCAATGGCGGACGCCTGCGCGAAAGTAAAAAATATTCTTGAGGATAATATTCAAGACAATAAAAAAGGCTACAAACCCTGCGGTTTATAGCCTTTTAAGGTTTTTTAATAAACCTTAGCGCATAGTAACAAACTCTTCGGCGGCCGTCGGGTGGATAGCGACCGTGTTGTCGAAATCTTTCTTGGTTGCGCCCATCTTCACGGCGACCGCGAACCCTTGCAGGATTTCATCCATACCAAAGCCGATACCATGAATACCGACAATCTTCTCTTCCGGCCCTGCGCACACCAGTTTCATCCGGCATGGCTGGCGGTGCTGAGTGACGGCGCTGTACATTGCGGTGAAGGACGATTTGTACACTTTCACTTGGTCGTCGCCAAACTTCTCACGCGCTTGCGGCTCAGTCAGGCCAATAGTCCCGATTGGCGGGTGGCTGAACACCACGGTCGGAATATTGCTGTAATCCAGATGCTCGTCCGGCTTGTTATTGAACAGGCGCTCGGACAAACGGCGACCCGCAGCAACCGCCACCGGGGTTAGCTCAACGGCACCGGTATTATCGCCGACGGCGTAGATGCCTTTAACGTTAGTATTCTGGAACTTATCAACCTCGATATAGCCTTTTTCATTGGTTTTAACACCGCTGGCGGCCAGATTCAGGTTATCTGTTGCCGGTTCACGGCCAATGGCCCAAATCAGATGGTCGACAGTCACTTCAGTGCCGTTTTCCAGTTGCAGTGTCAGGCTGCCATCTGCATTTTTAATTACAGCTTTCGGTACTGCTTCAGTATGCAGCTTCGGCCCTTCGGTGTTCATCACTTCCAGCAGGGTTTCAACAATCAACGGATCAAAAGTACGCAGTGGCGCGTGCTTGCGCACAAATAAATGCGTTTCTGTGCCTAAGCCATTGAGAACGCCCGCGATTTCGACCGCGATATAACCGGCACCCACCACAGCAACCCGTTTTGGCATCTCGTCTAATTCGAAGAAACCATCGGAATCGATACCATACTCAGCCCCTGGAATATCCGGGTGACTTGGGCGGCCGCCGGTGGCGATCAGAATGTGATCGGCAGTAATCTTCTCACCGTTAACTTCCACGGTATGCGCATCAACAAAACGCGCAAAACCATGAATAACATCAACTTTATTATTACTTAAACCACGGTCATAAGACTGATGGATACGATCGATGTAAGCAGTACGATTGGCAATCAGCGTTTTCCAATCGAAATGATTCACGGTGGTGTCGAATCCGTAATCTGGGCCATACAATTTAATTGCTTCTGCAATTTGGGCTGCATGCCACATCACTTTCTTCGGCACACAACCGACGTTTACACAGGTGCCACCGAGCTGTTTAGCTTCAATTAGCGCGCATTTTTTGCCATACATGGCTGCCCGGTTGATAGACGCGATCCCGCCACTGCCACCGCCAATTGCCAGATAGTCGTAATGTTTGGTCATCAGGATTTCCCATGAGAGTCGTTTAAAAAATTGCCTTACAGTTTAGCGTTTGAAAGTGTTTTGTGCATCAATGGCTCTGATAGGCTATTCGTTCAGAAAAAAATTATTCCGGCACGACCCATTTCACCAGCGTATGGCCATGGCCAGACGGCACCAATATTTTGTGCAGCCACGGCAGTAGCGTATTCATTTGCTGTTCCAGCTTCCATGGCGGGTTAATCACAATCATGCCAGAGGCGGTCATGCCGTGTTGATCACTGTCTGGGCGGACGGCCAATTCAATTTGCAGAATACGGCGGATGCCCGTGGCTTCCAGATCCCGCAATAACCGTTTGACTTGCTGGCGTAAAACCACCGGATACCATAACGCATAGGTGCCCGTTGCGAAGCGTTTATAACCCTCCTGAATACCTTTCACCACATCCTGATAATCAGTTTTCATTTCATACGGTGGATCGATAAGAATCAAACCACGGCGTGATTGCGGCGGCAACTGTGATTTAAGTTGCTGATAACCATCAGCTCGCTGGACTTTAGCGCGCTCATCTTTGGCAAATTCATTGCGCAACAGCGGGTAATCACTCGGGTGCAGCTCAGTCAGATGGATTTTGTCATATTCACGCAGTAAATGGCGGGCAATCAACGGTGAGCCGGGGTAATAACGCAATTTCTCACCACGGTTAAAGTAATTGATTGCACTCATATAAGGTGCTAAATCAGCGGGTAAGTCATCGCGTTGCCACAGTTGGCCGATACCCTCCAGGTATTCACCGGTGCGTTCAGCATGCTCGCCGCTTAATTGATAGCGGCCAGCACCGGCGTGGGTATCCAGGTAAAGGAACGGTTTTTCTTTTTCTTTCAAAGACTCAATAATCAGACTTTGAACAGTATGTTTAAGAACGTCGGCATGGTTGCCAGCGTGAAAACTATGGCGGTAACTGAGCATTTTATTTTAACCAATTGATATTTAGCACATTGCGGCAGTGTTTCTTACGGCCTTTCTCGGTGGATGCGACAAAGCATCGCCGTCAGAAACCGCAGCCAACACATTATGGCAACTAGTATAAACTGTCTGGTGGATAAAAAGTGAAAAGCATTAATTTGTGGTGACGACCGCCCTCGACACAATGGATATAATCATGGCAGTTAAGCCGCCAGCCATTGATTTTCATGCTGGCAGACCTCATGTTATTTGTTCATCCATAGATTCATACATAATTTATTATTCGTCGCTGGACTGCTTCTGGCGCTGATATTCAAAAAAATAATCAGGACAACCCTATGACAAATCCGCTGTTGACCCCGTTCTCCCTGCCGCCATTTTCTGCTATTCGCCCTGAAGATATCGTGCCGGCGGTGAAATCCGCTCTGGATGAATGCCGTCAAGCGGTGGAGCGGGTCGTCGCCCAGCCAGGCCCTTTTACCTGGGAAAATCTGTGCCAGCCATTGGCGGAGTCCGATGACCGCTTATCGCGCATTTGGTCGCCCGTTGGGCATTTAAATTCAGTTAAAAACAGCCCGGAATTGCGCGCGGCTTATGAACAAAGCTTGCCGCTGCTGTCGGAATACGGCACTTGGGTCGGGCAGCACAAAGGTTTGTATCAGGCCTATGTCAGCTTGAAAGAAGGGCCGGGGTTTGCTGCTTTAAGTGCGCCACAGCGCAAAGCGGTAGAAAACGCGCTGCGTGATTTCCAGTTATCTGGCATTGGTCTGGAACCAGAACAACAAAAACGTTATGGCGAAATCGTGGCCCGCTTGTCTGAGTTGGGCTCGACTTACAGCAATAACGTGCTCGATGCCACCATGGGCTGGAGCAAATTGATTACTGATGTCGAGCAACTGAAAGGCTTGCCGGAAAGTGCATTGGCCGCCGCTAAAGCCATGGCCGAAGCCAAAGAGCAGGATGGCTGGTTACTGACGCTAGATATGCCGAGCTACTTGCCGGTGCTGACTTACGCCGACAATGCTGAACTGCGCGAAGAAATGTACCGCGCCTTTGCCACCCGTGCTTCTGATCAGGGGCCGAATGCGGGCAAATGGGATAACAGCGAAATCATGGCCGAAATTCTGACCTTGCGCCATGAATTAGCCCAATTGTTGGGCTTTAGCAGCTATGCGGATAAATCGCTGGCAACCAAAATGGCCGAAAATCCACAGCAAGTGCTGGGTTTCTTAAATGATTTGGCAAAACGCGCGCGCCCACAAGCAGAAGAAGAACTGGCGCAGTTACGTGCTTTTGCTGAAAAACATTACGGTGTCAGTGAGTTAGCCGCCTGGGATATCACTTATTATTCCGAAAAACAAAAACAGCATTTGTTCTCCATCAGTGACGAGCAATTGCGGCCTTACTTCCCAGAACAGCGCGTGGTTGAAGGGCTATTTGAGGTGGTGAAACGTATTTACGGCATTACCGCCAAAGAGCGTCATGATGTCGACACTTGGCATCCAGATGTGCGTTTCTTCGAACTTTATGATGCCAGCGGTGAACTGCGCGGTAGCTTCTATCTGGACTTATATGCCCGTGAACACAAGCGCGGCGGGGCCTGGATGGATGATTGTGTCGGCAGCCTGCGGTTGGCAAATGGCCAATTACAAAAGCCGGTCGCTTATCTGACCTGTAACTTTAATGGGCCAGTCGGCGGCAAACCGGCGCTGTTTACTCATAATGAAGTGACCACCTTGTTCCATGAGTTCGGCCATGGTTTACATCATATGCTGACCAAGATTGATACAGCGGGTGTTTCCGGCATCAATGGTGTGCCGTGGGATGCGGTCGAACTGCCAAGCCAGTTTATGGAAAACTGGTGCTGGGAGCCGGAGGCGCTGGCGTTTATTTCCGGTCATTACGAAACTCATGAGCCATTGCCACAAGAGATGCTGGATAAACTGCTGGCGGCGAAAAACTATCAGGCGGCGCTGTTTATCCTGCGCCAACTGGAGTTCGGCTTGTTTGATTTCCGCATGCATTATGAGTTTGATCCGCTGACCGGCGCGCAGATTTTGCCTGTTCTGTATGAAGTGAAAAAACAGGTGGCGGTGGTGCCATCGCCAACTTGGGGCCGCTTCCCACATGCCTTTAGCCATATCTTTGCCGGTGGCTATGCTGCGGGTTATTACAGCTACTTGTGGGCGGAAGTGCTCTCGGCAGATGCTTTCTCGCGCTTTGAAGAAGAAGGGATTTTCAATGCGGCAACTGGGCAGTCATTCCTCGACAATATTCTGTCCCGTGGCGGTTCCGAAGAGCCAATGACCCTGTTCAAGCGCTTCCGTGGCCGTGAGCCGCAGTTGGATGCTATGCTGCGCCATTACGGTATTAAGGGCTAGAATGTGTCACAGGTAAGTATTTGTTTATTGTCTGAAACAGGCGCCGAACCCGGCGCTTTGTCTATTCTGGCGGAACGCTGGGGTTTGGTGTCTGACGAACAGTCCATTATGGCGCTGGTGCTAACCCCTGAGCGCCTTGAGCTGCGCAAGCGCGATGAGCCGAAACTCGGCGGAATTTATGTTGATTTCGTCGACGGCACACTCGCCCATCGCCGTAAATTTGGTGGCGGGCGCGGTGAGGCGGTTGCCAAAGCGGTTGGTATCAAAAAAGGGTATCTTCCGCGCGTGGTGGATGCCACCGCCGGCCTTGGGCGGGATGCTTTTGTATTGGCGGCACTGGGCTGCCATGTGCAAATGTTGGAACGCAATCCGGTGGTCGCCGCCTTGCTGGATGATGGTTTGCGCCGTGGTTATCAGGATGCCGAGATTGGCCCGTGGTTACGCGAGCGGCTAACATTGTTGCATGCGTCCAGTTTAACCGCGTTGGCGGATATTGAACCTCGGCCCGAAGTGGTTTATCTCGATCCAATGTATCCGCACCGGCAAAAAAGTGCGTTAGTTAAAAAGGAAATGCGGGTGTTCCAATCGCTAGTGGGCGCTGACGAAGATGCCGATGGGCTATTGGCACCGGCGCGGGCATTGGCGACCAAACGCGTGGTGGTTAAGCGCCCGGATTATGCAGAACCTCTGGCGGGGATTGCTGCGCAGGGCGCAGTGACCACTAAAAGCCACCGTTTCGATTTATATACCCATCTTCCTTGACGGCGCAGTGGTGTTAGCGGCACTCACTTACCCGAATCACTGACTTGTGTCAGCTCATCGGGATGCGTTTGTTTGCTGCCTTACTGCAACGCCAATGACTTTTGGTAATACCGATCTTCCTTGACGCCGCAGTGGTGTTAGCGGCACTCACTTACCCGAATCACTGACTTACCCGAGTCACTGACTTGATGCTGGGTACGCCAGTGTTAAAAAAGCGGCGGCAAACTATTGCTGTCGCTTTTGATTTTAAACATTCATTATTAGGCAGTGAGCAGCGGGCTGATGATAAAGTTATTTAATGTAAGTTGATGCTTGCCGGTGAGCTTGATCATCATGTCGGCTTCATGCACCTTATTATCAAAATCAACCATTAAATAAGTTATGTCCCTGACTTCATCATATTTCTGCATTATTTCTGTCTGACCACTAAAATTGAATTTGTCGACTAGAGCAATATCTTCATTACCATATATAAGTGGAGATAAATCTATTTTATCGTCACCTGCGTTAAAATCATGAATAGTGTCAGCAGAGGTTGTTAAAGAATCTTTAACATGGTGGTAGATAAAAGTATTATTTCCCTTACCTCCCCAAAGATGATCGGCCCCGTTACCACCTGATAAACTATCATCGCCATCCCCACCCGCCAGGACATTAATTTCCTTATTACCCCATAATTGATCATTACCACTACCGCCAATAGCATTTTCTATCACCACGCCATAGGCAATGGAGATGTTGCCTTTTAGTCCCCCGATATGAGAGAAGCTGCCTGCGGCAAGGTTAATGACCTGATCTTGGGTTTGATGAGAAAAATCAAGGGTATCAATACCACCAGCATCCCATATACAAAGTATTGGTGTATGGTGGGAATAGGTATAAATATTATTCCCGGTTCGGGTGTTCATATTGGGGCCATAAAGATATTGGAGCGCGGCGATATCGTACATTTGTGGTGTGGATGCGTTATACCCAGCATAGTTTCCACCTGAGTTCCACTCCGAGGTATAGCTCATGACACTCTCTTGCTGTGTTAGCCCAACAGTATCATGAGTGTGTTTTAGACCAACAGCATGCAAGATTTCATGGACAATAACGCGACCACCATGGTTTGACTGGGTGGGGGTAAGATTCTCGGGGGTATCAGCATTAATACACACCGGGCTAAGATTTCCTCCACTAGGGCTATAGGCATAACCTGCGACACGGGTAGGTTTTTCAGGATGAACATTGACAATGGGGATATTCGCGTTAGTGTCGTTAACCTCAATAAATTTTATATTTGCCACATCTGAGATACTTTGCATCGCTATTCTTGTTTGAGATATTTGCAATTGATTAAAAGCAGAAGTCGGGTTGTCACTCTTAAGTCTATAATAATGATACTCTTGAGAAATATTCTGATTAAATGAAAAACTCACTATGGTAACGTTATCGCCATTTTTAACTTCCCATTTTTCATTGTAAGTTATTGTTGCGGGATTTATATTTCTTGGGCTTTGGTTTAAGATGTTTTTTATTTCTTCCATGAATATCTCACTTCATAATTGTTGATTAATATATGATTTCATATTTATTGATATGATGAGATATTACTGATTTTTTATATATTTTAAATGGGCGAAATCTTAAATATAAATTTCAAAATGTATTTATTAACTAATATAAATACGATTATTGAATATAATTTATAGAAACATCCCATATCCTTATCAATATTTATCTCAAAGAATATGGGCGTTTTATTATTTACAGCACACCTTGGGCCAGCATTGCATCTGCCACTTTGACAAAGGCGGCGATATTAGCGCCATGAACATAGTGAGTTTGCTTACCTTCTCCACCATATTCGACACAAGATTGGTGAATATCCAGCATGATGTGGTGCAAACGGACGTCAACTTTCTCTGACTTCCAACTCAGGCGAGCCGCATTCTGTGCCATTTCCAGACCTGAGGTCGCAACGCCACCGGCATTGGCTGCTTTACCCGGCGCAAACAGAACGCCAGCATCAAGGAAAGCATCAGTTGCCTGAATGGTGGTCGGCATATTAGCGCCTTCAGCAACGGCTTTTACCCCATTGGCAATCAACTGACGGGCGGCAGGTAAATCCAGCTCGTTCTGTGTTGCACAAGGTAAGGCGATATCAACCGGGACACTCCACGGCTGTTGGCCCGCTAAATAGACCAGATTACGTTCACGGGCATAATCTTCGATGCTGCCGTAACGCTTGTTTTTAATCTCAGCCAAATGGGCCAATTTCTCCGGCGTAAAGCCTTCTTCATCAACCACAGTGCCACAGGAGTCAGAGGCGGTAATGACTCGAGCGCCCAGTTCCATAGCTTTTTCAATAGTGTATTGAGCCACGTTACCTGCGCCAGAAACAGAGACTCTTCTACCTTCAAAACCTAAACCGTGGCGCTTGAGCATGGCGTCGGTGAAATAAACTAAGCCGTAACCCGTGGCTTCCGGGCGAATAAGGCTGCCGCCGAAAGAAAGCCCTTTGCCGGTGAAAACACAGGCGGTGTTATTGGACAGTTTCTTCATCATGCCGGACATAAAGGCAACTTCGCGGCCGCCAACACCAATGTCACCCGCAGGAACATCAGTATCCGGGCCGAGATGACGATAAAGCTCGGTCATCAATGCCTGACAAAAACGCATAACTTCCGCCTGACTTTTCCCTTTCGGATTAAAATCAGAACCGCCTTTACCGCCACCCATTGGCAGTGTTGTTAGGGCATTTTTAAAGGTCTGTTCAAAACCCAGAAACTTAAGAATGGATAAGTTTACTGACGGGTGGAAGCGCATCCCGCCCTTATAAGGGCCAATCGCTGAGCTAAACTGAACACGCCATGCGCGGTTAACCTGAACTTTACCTTGGTCGTCAGTCCAGGCAACACGGAACTGAATGACTCGCTCTGGCTCGACTAAACGTTCCAATAAGCCTTGTTCACGGTAGTGAGGATTTTGCTCCAGAAAGGGCCAAAGTGAGGTGAAAACTTCACGTACAGCTTGGAGATATTCTGGTTGGTTGGCATCACGTTGTTGTAAAGATTCTAAAAATGACTCCAGAGAGTTTAAACAATTCATCACTAATAATTCCTTGTACCCATTGAGACTCTCCTAACAGATTTTTTGCGGTCTATTATTATTATCCAAAATAGTGAGGAGACGATGTTGTGCATCTTCGACTATATCACTGGTTTATATTCATGCCGCAAGGGATTTTGACAAAAACTTAGTAGGGTTATTAATGTGTGGAGATATAGGGTGGGTATGGGATTCAGCATAAAAAACGCCCGCTAAAGGCGGGCGTCAAAGGTGATTGATGCTAAGCTAATGAGACTCAGCAGCTTAATCGTCTTCACCATTCTCATCATCGCGCAGTGGTACGATGAGCATATCGACATGAACGGTATTGATCAACTGGCGTGCTGAAGACATCAACTTGCTCCAGAAATCCTGATGATGGCCGCATAATACCAAGTCCATATCGTATTTCTTAATGGCATCAACCAAGACCTGACCCAAATCACCACTGCCACTCAGTGTTTGTTCAATGGGATAACCGGCATTTTGAGAAAGTTCGGTCAATGCATTGTGTGTTTCTTCAGAAATGCGTTTCTGCATATCGCCAAGATTAACGTCGATCAGGCCGGTATAAAGGTCTGAATAGTTAACATCAACATGGATCAGGGAAACTTTGGCATTGTACGGCTTGGCCATAGAGACCGCTTTTTCCACCAACACCTTACTTTCCGGAGATAGGTCAACCGCAATCAGAATGTGTTTGTAAGCCATAAGTAAACTCCTTCCATAATGTTAATTAATGGGTAAGCAAACATTCAACCGTTGAACGGGTGCTAACGCGATATCGACATAGTACCATTATGACCCCTAACTGAAGTGTTTCACGGATCACAACACACTGTTTTGATGATGATCACTAAAATTAGCGTATGTCTTTTTACACCAATGTCCCATCAATCTCTACCGCGCATTGCCCTAATATAAGGTCATATTGATTGAATTTAAAGCAGTTCATTACCCTAAGTATAGCGCGGATTAGACATTGTGATTGACGTAATTCCATATTTTCTGCGCAAACATAACCTATAAGAAATGGCGATTGAATTAATGTAATTTAGTTAAGAAAGTTTAATATTTAGCCAGCTTTAGGAGGGGATAACAGCATTTTCGTACCAGAAAAGTTTGTTATAAGTTAATACTAATCGATACTTAATAAACGCCAAAATAGGCTTAATTTAGAGATTATCAGGCTATTTTTCATTTCATTTCCTACACTCATAAAGGGAGTCCAACACGTTCGGATAGTGTGTCGAGGGAATAATGCATCGAGCCACAATCAGAAAGCGAACGATAGGGGGTGGCTTTTGAAGCCCTGGGGGTGTTTGTATCAGCTAGAGTGAGCGATGGCGCACAGGCTCAGGGGAACTGACCTAATGCGGGTAATATCGCTGGGAGGATGATTATGATCAGTACCGTCGCGCTTTTTTGGGCTTTGTGTGTGGTATGTGTGATTAATATGGCGCGTTATTATTCATCATTGCGTGCTTTATTAGTGGTATTACGGGGTTGCGACCCGTTGTTGTATCAGTATGTTGATGGCGGTGGATTTTTTACCTCCCACGGTCAGCCGAGTAAGCAGATTAGATTAGTCGGCTATATCTTCGCTCAACGTTATCTGGACCATCACGATCCGGAGTTTATTCGTCGTTGTGATAGGTTGCGTGGGCAATTTATCCTGACCAGCGCATTATGTGGTTTGGTCGTGGTCAGTCTAGTGGGCTTAATGTTGTGGTATTAGTATGAAATTTTGGCATAAAAATAAGTAAAAAGGCGACCTGAAAAGGCCGCCTTTTACTTTACCCAAATTCGAGTATAACTGTTTCGCTGGATTTAGATAAACTTCAACGCTATCCAGTACAAGCCACCGGAAAGAAGAATAGAGATTGGCAAGGTTAATACCCACGCCAACATAATGTTCTTCACCGTCTTACTCTGCACACCACCACCATCCACTAACATGGTGCCGGCAACAGCTGAAGAGAGCACTTGAGTTGTCGATACTGGCATACCGGTATAACTTGCAATACCGATGGAGACCGCTGCAGTCATCTGGGCAGAAACCCCTTGTGCGTAGGTCATGCCTTTCTTACCGATTTTTTCACCGATAGTCACTGCCACACGTCTCCAGCCAACCATGGTACCCAAAGACAGGGCCAGAGCGACGGCAACGATAATCCAGGTGGGTGCATATTCCACAGTTTCTAACAAATCTGTACGCAGATTATTGAGGAAACGGCGGTCTTCAGCACTGGTTTCTGGCAGTTTGGCAACAGTTCCTGCGGTTTCTGCAACACACATCAACAAGCGACGCATCTGGCCACGTTGGTCGACCGTTAGGTCGCTATAGCTTTGCAAATTGGCCAGCAGTGTTTGTGCGCGGTCAATCGCTATCATGGCGCGTGAGTTGTCACAATGGAACTGCGCTGGTGTACCCGGCAATGTATCTGGCTCAGGCACCAAGGGTTTCAGTGCGACGGCATGCGGCAATACCTCAACATGTTGCTGATAATATTGTTGCAGGTTAGTCACTGCATCGCGGGTGCGGGCAATGTCATAACCGGTTGCATTCATATTCACAATAAAGCCTGCCGGAGCCACGCCAATTAATACCAGCATGATCAAGCCGATCCCTTTCTGACCATCGTTAGCGCCGTGAGAGAAACTCACGCCAATAGCCGATATAATCAGTGCTGTACGGGTCCAGAATGGCGGTTTACGTTTACCGTCTTTCTTTTCACGTTCCGCAGGTGTCAAGTGAATACGTTGCTGCTTTTTGGTTCCGTTCCAGTAACGACGTAACAGGAACACCATCAAACCGGCAATAACCAAACCCACAATCGGGGATAAGATTAATGACAGGAAGATTTGAATCATCTTAGGAACATTCAGCGCATCAACAACAGATGTGCTGGTCATTAATGCATTGGTTAAACCAATACCGATGATTGCACCAATCAGCGTGTGCGAACTGGAGGCGGGGATACCGAAATACCACGTGCCCAAATTCCAGATGATCGCCGCCAACAGCATAGAGAAGACCATCGCCAACCCATGTGCTGAACTGACATTTAACAGCAGATCAGTAGGCAATAAGTGAACAATGGCATAAGCCACGCTCAAACCGCCCAGCATCACGCCGAGGAAGTTAAATACCCCTGCCATCACGACAGCCACCTGTGAACGCATGGCGCGGGTATAAATTACGGTTGCAACCGCATTGGCTGTGTCATGAAAACCATTGATGGCTTCGTAAAACAGCACAAACAACAAAGCAAGAACTAACATTAGGCCGGTATGGAAATCCAGGCCAGCGAAAAGATGCAGCATAAGCGTTACGCCAGTTTGTGGACATGAACGCGGCGCATTATCAGTGACAATGGGGGTGGGGAAAAGGAAAATATGACCTTTTTTTGACATGACCGCATATGAATTCGTCTTTTTGAGCAACATATGCATGTTATATCAGCAGGTTACTTAGTTTTACCGTATGAGACATTTTCTTACTATAGCTTCCTGTCAGCGGGCGACTTACAATCTCCCGCCGCTAATTTATCAGTTGAATGAATAAACAGTATGCGTATTGGCGATAAAGCGAACAATTTTGCAGTGATGATGATTTTACTCAGTGAGGCCCAGTGTGGAACAGTTTGATGTGGTAGTGATAGGCGCAGGTGCTGCGGGCTTATTTTGTGCGGCTCAGGCCGGGCAAGCTGGGTGCCGGGTATTGTTGGTTGATAATGGTAAAAAAGCAGGGCGCAAGATACTGATGTCCGGCGGTGGCCGTTGTAATTTTACCAATATGTTTGTCGAACCCGCAGCCTATCTCTCACAAAACCCTCATTTTTGTAAATCTGCTTTGGCGCGCTACACCCAATGGGATTTCATTGATTTGATGAATCGCTACAATATTGCCTGGCATGAGAAAACACTGGGGCAACTGTTTTGTGATGATTCTGCTCAACAAGTGGTCGAGCTTTTGCTGAAAGAGTGCGAATTGGGGCAAGTTACGATTCGACTACGCAGCGATATTCTGTCAGTTGAAAAAAACGATGCCGGTTTCTTATTGCAGATTAATGATGTGAAAGTGAGCGCTCACTCACTGGTGGTGGCTTCAGGTGGGCTGTCTATGCCGGGATTAGGAGCCTCTCCATTTGGCTATAAACTGGCAGAACAGTTTGGCTTGAAAGTTTTGCCGATGCGCGCGGCTTTGGTCCCATTCACTTTGCATAAGCCTTTGTTGGAGCACTTGCAAACACTTTCCGGTGTTTCAGTACCGGCGGTAGTGACGGCAGAGAATGGTGTCAGTTTCCGTGAGAGCATTTTATTTACCCATCGTGGCCTTTCTGGCCCGGCCATTTTACAACTTTCAAGCTATTGGCAAGCTGGCGAGTATGTGAGCATTAACTTACTTCCTGACACTGACTTAGATACTTTCCTCAATAATGAGCGGCAAGCACACCCCAATCAGACCTTAAAAAATACATTAGCTCAGTTGCTCCCTAAGCGGTTAGTAGAATGTCTCCAGACCTTGGATCAGCTGCCGGATGTCACCTTGAAACAATTAAATGCGCCGCAGCAGGCCGCGTTAGTGGCCAATTTGCAACAATGGCGCGTGCAGCCTAATGGAACGGAAGGTTATCGTACTGCTGAAGTTACAATTGGCGGTGTAGATACTCAAGAACTCTCCTCCAAGACGATGGAGGCCCATAAAGTACCGGGGCTATACTTTATTGGCGAGGTTGTTGATGTCACCGGCTGGTTAGGGGGCTATAACTTCCAATGGGCCTGGAGCTCAGCTTGGGCCTGTGCGCAGGCATTGGCGGCTTGTGCAGCAAAAATAAAGTTTGTACACTAAAAATTAAGTTCGTACATTGCCATAAATAAAGTTTGTACATTGTTCTATACTTCACTCAGTAGCCAACGCTGGGAGTGAGCATCTTGAGCAAAAAAAGGCAGCTAGAAACGCAGGCTGATTTTCAGCGAGCTCTTAAAAATCGCTATGGCTTGGGTGAAGGGAACAGTTACAAACCTTGGCTTCGAGTTCAGGATGTATCCTCTTACGGTAACAGTGCCAAGATTCGAGGTATCAAGACGAATAGAGAACATCACACACTTTCCGAGCATGAAACCTGTTTTTTCTACATCGCCGAATTCTGTGATTCGGTCATTGATATTAGAGAACAATTCCCCCTCCTTCCGATAGGCCTCTCGCTAAAAATCGCTAAAACACTTGGTATTGAGCATCCTAAAATACCAAATACCTCAAGTTATAACGTTATGTCGACGGATTTTGTACTTACGATCCAACGTGATGGGCTCATATCTTATGATGCTGTATCTGTTAAGCCAATAAATAAATTATCCGATAAGCGCACTGCGGAAAAGCTCGAGATAGAACGATTATGGTGGCAGCTACAGGGAATCCCATTCCATTTGTTTGTTGCTACAGAGCAAAACCGTACACAATCTCAAAATATCGAATGGGCAACATGGCCATTGCGGCATGGCGTTCTATTAGCTGATTCCTTACTTGATGAAGCTGTATTATTAATGGCAAAAGGGAAATGGTTGACTGAAGAGCTTTGTCGCCAGTTCATACAAAAATTGGGGGCCGGTCGTGAAGAGGCTTTAATGATCTTGCGCATTTTAATTGGAACTAAGCGAATTGTTGTCGACTTAAATAAGATGGTTGTTGACTCAGGAATAATTGATATTAAAGATATAAAACTTTCATCATTGGAGATACGTTATGTTAGTTAGCCGGAATAGCGTTTGGGAAATAGAAGGCCTAGATGGTTTATTACCGGGTAGATATCGCGTATTGGAGTGTTATTCAGAACAAGACAGCATCATCGTTTTCCCTTTAATTAATACAAAAGAGTTACAAAAACCTATTTTAATTATCTTTTCATTTTTTCTAGAATCAATAAAGAATAATTACTGTGTTGAAAGCTATTTTCCTTTGCCTTTTTATCAATTAGTCTCCGATCAAGATATTCCTGATAGTTATCGTAAGAAACGTGACCAACGTTATGAGCTAGTGAGCGGATTATTATCTAGTCCTAATTTTCTTTGGGAGTTTAGTCTATTTGAGCGTTCTAAATTGGTGAGTACTTATGCAAAGAAAAAAGGTACTTATGTTCAGAATATTTATAGGATTCTGAATCAATACTGGCGATTTGGCCAAGATAGAAATGCTTTAATTCCTGCCTACAAAAATAGTGGTGGTGTTGGTCAAAGTAGAGTTGCTGGTGAAAAAAAAAGAGGATTCCCCGGTCGAATTTACCAAGGCTGCTTTAATGTACCTATTGGTATCAATACGACAGAATGGGATAAAAATATATTTATAAAAGGCATGAAAAAATTTGGTCTAAAAGGCCGCCATGTTCCATTGAAGCGTGTGTATGACCAGATTCTCGTAGAATTTTACCGCGAGGAAATTTGCAATGCGGAGGTAGAAAAACGACCTGCAAGACTTCCTTCGTATTCAATGTTTTGTTATTGGATAAAGAAGCTAATTCCTGAAAACCAAATCATTAGAAAACAAAATAATACAGGATACTTCGAGCGTAATAAGCGTAGTCTTATAGGGGCAGCAACGGACCATACTCTCGTACCCGGGAGTTGTTTTGAGCTAGATGCTACCGTTTTGGATGTACATATTGTTTCTGATTTTAACCGAAATCATGTGCTAGGTAGACCAACTCTTTATTGTGTTATTGATAAAGAAAGCAGAATGATAACGGGATTACATGTTTCAATGGAGTACGCATCATGGCGTGCTGGTCGCCAAGCATTGGTTAACACTTTCACATCGAAGAAAAAATATTGTGCAAGGTTTGGTATTGATATAAAAGAGGAGGATTGGCCTTGCCATCATATTCCTCAACGACTTCTTTGTGACAGGGGGGAATTTATTTGCAATAAGCCCGAAGAGCTTGCAGTTCCCTTGATCGGACATTTAAGTATTGCACCACCATATAGAGCAGATTTAAAAGGGATAGTTGAACGGCGGTTTCGTATATTAAATGAAGAATTAATTCATGAGCTGAAAGGTACGACTAGAGGACGACATTATATTAGGGGAGATAAGGATCCGAGGCAAGAGGCTATCTATACGCTTAATGAAGTGACTCAGTTATTAATTGATCAAGTTCTTGAACATAATTGCTCAATCCTGAGTCGATTAGCATCACAAACGCGACTACTTATGGAAGCTGATCTTCCCCCAACTCCGTTCAACTATTGGAATATTCATATTGATAAACATAGGCATGCATTGACAGTAGCCAATGAGGATGAAATACGTGCAAAGCTTCTTCCTATTGCGAAAGTCTCTATGACGCGATTAGGAATTCGGCTCAATGATGATATGTATTATGAGTGTGAAAGAGATGAATTTGATGGGTGGAAAGTTATCGCTAGATCATCCGGTCGATGGGGGCTTGAGGCACGCATTGATCAGGATAACTCTTCCTTTATCTATGTTCGACTTCAGCCAAACGAGGGATTTACGCGATGTGCACTTATGAGGTGCTCTAACAATCTAAAAGACCAACATATAGCTGATATATCTTATTTTAAAGATTGGAAGATGCTGGCGAATAAAAATTTCCTACCGACATCAGAATCATTGGAGCGATATGATAGAAGAAAGAAAATTGAGAAAAATGCATTAAATGAGATGTCGATTTTGCCAAAAATATCGCGCAAATCAGAGCGTATTCTTAACATGACGGAACGGCGAAACGAGGTCATTAAGACAGAAAGATCATTAGGAGGAGTTGAGCAAATACCATTTAAAAAAGGATTGATATTAGCTACTTCTGATAATAATAAAGAGAGTAATATTCTTGAAGCCGTGCCTGAAAATATAATATCGCTGATACAGCGGCAGCGAGATAAACGAAAATGAAATGCGAGCCGGCTGTTTATACAATAGCGCTCTTACCTGAACATAGGGGAAATCCACTTATTGAGGCTTTAGGTTTTAAGAAGACTGATGAAGAGCTATGGGATGGGATGGCTTATTACCCTACATGCTCATATGAAGAGCGAAAGCTCAATGCATTAGTTCGCGTAGATTACCTTTCCCGGTTAGATAACTTTCGACAAACACTTCCTGATTACATCAAATGTTTTAGGGCTATCGAAAGTGCTCTTAAGTCAGGATATTCGGCAAAAAACCCACTATCGCCCACCACAATGAATTATCTCCATTATCCCGTAGATGGGCGTCCAAATATCGAACCTAAAACCGGCTTCTTTAAGCCAAAGGGTTGTGGAGTAACATTGATCGGCGAAAGTGGTGTGGGGAAAACAACGTTACTGGAGCAGGTTCTTGGACAATTCCCTGATGTTATTATTCATTCTAATTACCAACATCAACCTTTATCTCTATTACAGGTTATTTGGCTAAAAGCAGATTGCCCATATGACTGTAGCGTACGTGAACTCTGTGAGAGTATCCTAACCATGCTGGATGAAAAACTCGGTCTAGAACCAACAATGCCGGGTCGAACCATCCCAATGTTATTCCGGCAGATTGAGGCTAAGATTAAATCTAGTTTTCTTGGCATATTGGTCATAGATGAAATGCAGAATATGACAGCACGAAAAACACGAGGTGAAGATAGATTGCTTAGGTTTATCCATAATTTAGTTAATAATTTAGGTGTGCCAGTATTATTTTGTGGTAATCCACCTTTTGATGATTTATTAAGCAAAACACTAAGAACTGCGAGGAGAGCTGAGAATGGAGGTTATTTTAAAATGCAGTTGCTTGATAATGATGAAATGTGGACGCTATTTGTAGAAGAATTATGGCAGTTACAATGGACAAACGTTGTAACACCCGTAACCAATCAATTGAGCAGTACTCTGTATGAGTTATCAGCGGGTAATATCGACTTAGCTGTAAGAATCTACAAAGAAGCACAGCGCTATATTATTGGTAGCAATGATGAAAGAATTACATCAGCATTACTTGAACATGCGGCCACAATAGCCAGTCAAGCATCTGCTCCCTCGATGTTTTTAATCCGAAGGGCTAAGCTTAGGTCTACTCAGCGCAAGAAAACTATCATAGAAAATCCGACAGAATCGATCTTATCGCCAGAATTAAGTAAAACATCAAAAACGGTACCTGGTGATATCAGTCGTCCGCAGCACCCCGAATTTTCTGAAGGTTTATTGGCGCTAATCGAAACGCAGGATCTTTCCCATAGGATTGTTGAACCAGACGTATTTCAAAGAGCTGCAGGTGAGGAAAATCCACTGAAATTACTTCAGCAAGCCGGGATATATTGTGAGGATCCGCTAGATACGTTTATGTAAAATTGGGGGAATATGAAATGTGTTTACCTGATTGTTTGCCCGATGAGTTACTGCTAAGCCGCTTGATTCGTCATGTAATGGTTTCTGGTGATAATATTCCTGCATTTACAAGAAAAACCTTTGGGTCTGAACGTTCGTCTATCCACCCTTTTCTCACTGCAGGGCTGGAGAACATGGCGAATGTGTTTGGCGAAAATCCTGAAACAATCCTCTGGGAACAAACATTAGCACCGTTATTTATGTTTTTTGAGCCCGAACATGCCAAGAAACTGTGGGAATTGATGTTAGCTAATGAAGGGGCAAAAGCATTGAGGGAAAGTCAGCTCCCTTCTTTTGGGAAGGGGTCAACATTGCATCTCAAATGGTGTTCGCTTTGTGCTAAGGAAGATTTATACCGACAAGGGGTATCTTATTGGCACCGCATACATCAGATCCCCGGAATAACGGCATGCTTTATGCACGAGGTATTATTGCAAGAGGTCACCCTTGAATGTCGTCAAAGAATTTTGTTAGATCTTTTACCGTCCCCCGATTCCCCCAGCCCTAAGGTTAGTTCCGTAGAATACAAGGTAGCCATATTCAGTGCTGAATTAGTGGAAAAGCTCACCTGTAAACATCTTGGCTATAATGTATCAAAAGCATACAGATCGAAACTGGTCAAATTGAACTTGATTACAGAAAATAACTCAGTACGTCGAAAAGAGCTGATGAGAGAATTTATTACTTATTGTGAACATTATCGTTGTGTAATAAATGCTCCGTTACCAAAAAATAGTGAGGATTATCGTTACTTAACACAGTTATTAACTCAAGGAGCTAGTTATCACCCTTTTAGGCATTTACTATTTTCAAGCTGGCTATTTGAATCATTCAGTGAATTTATTAGTGCTTCAAATAATGGCATCACTAATGCTATTCCACGTCACCTTTTCCGAAATGAATCAGATGAAGCTAAATGTATAGTTTTGCTTAAGGATGGTCTGCCACTAGAGGAAATATATCGACTGACAGGAAAAAGTCGTTGTTATTTAAAACGGCTAGCAAAGATGAATGATATTTTCATTTGTTTGAAACCACGCATTTTGACATATGGTATTCAGCAACGTATTTGTCAATTAGCTTTAGCTGGATTTCATCGTAAGCGTATCGCCTTAATGCTCGGAATTAGCATTGGATCTGTTGAACAGGTCATTTCAAGTACGCCGGGGCTGGTCAAATGGCGTAAAAAGTGCCATATGGACTCAATGCGGCGGCGTTCTCGCTATATACTTGTAACGTATTTAGATTCTCATCCTACAGCAATACGTAAAGAGATAAAGCAAGCTTGTAATGCAGCATATTTTTGGCTATATCACAATGACAATGAGTGGATGAATAACATATTACCATTAGCCGTTAAATCTATGGGGCGGATAAGAACGCAGTGACGACTTATTGATGGATCTAGAGGTGATAATATTGTATTTTATAAAAGATGAGTCTATACAAAGTTTTATATTTAGGGTTTTCATTCTCAATGGTGTTAGCGAATTTAATTCTATTATTTCCATTGATGGCTATTGGCTTGTTAAACCCAATGTTACTAAAGATTTTTCATCGCTATTTACTCGTTTTGATGATGGTCATTTATGGATGTTGATGCAAAACTCGGGTGTTGGTAGCCGAGCCTTAGGAGTCTGTGATAATCCAGCATATTTTATTGATGAGATGCGTAGCGTTTTTTATGGTATCCGAGAGAATAACAAACCAAATTGTCATATACCTATTGCTTATTGTAAACGCTGTATATCTGAATCAATAAAAGAAAATGGATTTGGATATTTAAAATATAATTGGCTATATGATAATATATGTGCTGCGCATGATACCCCACTAACTTATTTATCTGCTAGACGTCGCTCCCAAAGTTTAAAAGCCCTTTTAAAAGTGTATAGAGGTGAAAAAAACACGTTAGAGTCTTATTCTAGGCAATATCTTAAAAATAGGCATCTTATTTTTAATGGTAAAAATGAGATGGAAATAATTCTCTCCGGAATAAATGAAAAAATAAGTCGGCCATACTATATAATGCCTTGTCTAATGTATTTGTTCAATAAGATATTTTCTCATTGTAAGTATGAAGACGAAAGACATAAAAACTCCATAAGTTATGGATGTTACCATGAATTAATAAAAGATATTGATCATAATGCTTTCTTAAATAACTTAGATGTTGCAATTAAAATTTTCATGATCGGGCAAGAGAAGTTAACAAATTTTTTATATTTATATAGTGAATCAGTAAATTTTAAATTTGGTTTTAATCAATGTTATTCATTTTCAGAAGTACTTCGTAAAAAGAAAGGAGCAAATTGTTCAAAATGTATTGGATATAACAGCCATAGCACATGCCCTAAAATGTTACTGATACAACGGTTTGATTTATCTGATAAATAGCTATCAAGTTAGATATAGAAGTTCTTTTACAGATAACAGATGGTAATTATATTTTTCTAAGCATGTATTTATCTGATTTTTTATTTTCCGCCATCCATGCTAGCCAACCTTGCCTATGTGCAGCTGCATCATATAGAGCATGATGCCAAGGCCGTTTATTATTATGATATTTACATACTGCGTTGTGATAAACAGTGGAGTCTATTAAACCTCTTAAATCAAGCCACATAGGACTTAAATTATTAGGGTGTCCAATGATATTAATAACAAATTTAATATCAATGATACTATCAGCGGCAAGTATTACTGCGCGCGGTAAGTTTGCAAACCAAGCCATCAACTCATTTTTAAAACATTCCTTGGATAAGAAGTGCTCAGAAGAGAAGTTAGGCAGGACATAGTTTAATGAAAAATCAGAAAGATATTTTCTATCAACACCATGAATTTGTTTGTAAAAGTGCTTCTCCCCATTTTCTGTTATCATCCCCAAACTAAGCAGCTTAGGATCTTCTTCATTGGAATATTCTGTATCTATAAATACTCTCATTTTACCCCTATCCTTTATAATATAAATTTATTATGGATCATAATGTGGCTTAACTTTATGGGAGATATAACTCTGTTTTATCAGAATTATTTTTTATTACCAGTTTAGTTTCCATCCCATTAGCCGTGAAGTCATAAACAATAATCTCCGGATGATGAAGGTCATATGCCTGTCCAATAAATATAGATGCTGCATTAGATGCACAGACAAGAAGATGGATTCTTTCTGCATTATATTTTGATTTTAGTTGATGAAATATAGTTTGCAACTTAGCACTAAAACTCATTCCATCCTGTGGGTGTGGGATGGCACCATTTCCTAAAAATTCTGGCTTTGCATCTATATTTATAATATTTACCTTAAATTTCTCACTGAGCTGTATCGCTTTTTCTTCAATAGCTTTGGTTTTTGCAGTAAAGTTTATACAGATAATAAAGTCGCTGTTTGATTCTAGTGACTCCATACCAATTATGTTATAAAAATCTCTGACAGGCATATTTTTTGGCCACATCCAACAATTACCATCTCGATATCTTAGCATGGGTATATATTGGCCTTTATTACCTAAAATAGCACCTAACCCAATTAACGCTGGTGTTGGCCCAAATGCAAATAGTGCTGCTTTATACCCATGATGTTTTGTCTGCTGAATTATTTTTTCGGCCTCATCTTTTATTATTTGAGTAATCATCTGGCCAAAAAGTTGAGGATTTGAACGCAATAACCCCTCACAGTCAGAAAGATGGTTTAATTGTCCTTTCATGCAGAGTTTGAGGAATGAGAGACTTGAGGCTATTTCCCTTGATTCAGGTGATGCCACAACATTTGAGTTTACGGGCCATAAAATAGAATACACGGGAATTGGTTGGTAGCACAAGCCATCGAGAAGATGGGATACTTCTAACATGAAATTTTTACGTATAATCGATAGCTTTTCTGCAGTGTAATCACAAGCAGCTACTCTATCTATAAGTCTGTGATGTTTGTCGCAAAGAAGTAGTATATTTTCAGGCTCATCTGATAGTAACGATGAAAGTAGCGGAATACCTCGCTCGCCTTGTTCAGATGCGGCAACATTGTGTGCTAAATATGAAAAATTTCCGACTTGACCACTTAACATATCAATATTTAATTGCTCCCCACATCCCGGGAACATGCACCGACTGTGGCTATCACACATTACCTTCCGAATAGTTTCAGCACTAAATTTTTTACCTCTTCCTTTTACTAATCGTTCTGAATCGATACGATTGAAAAATTCTACAACTTGTGTTTTCGTTAGCTTGGAAGATTGTCCATAAGTGCATTGCCAAACATTCTGTATACATGCTAATGATTTTAAGTGTTCTTGAGTAATGCTATTTCCTTGCCAAACTCTAAGGATAATGTTTTTTCCATTTTCACTAAAAGATTCAATGATATTAATACTATCAATTATATTTAGGTTAAAACGCATAGATGATAAAACTTCATCTTTTTTCAATAAAAGAATTATAAGATTATTATTGTTTTGATCGGTTAGTAATCCGACATCATCCCATATTATATGTTTTTTTATTAAGCAAATAAATTCTGAGACTATAGACGCTTTATCAATAGGATCATTTATTGCTTGATTAAGAAAGTCCATATCATTATTTTTCATTTATCACAATCCTGTGTGTCTTTATTAAGATATGTTTTAACAAAAAATTTCCCCTGTAAATGAAAAAGAGCTATTTTCTGTGTACCTACGATGATAAAGAAAAGTTGACGATCTTTATTGCGTTCGATACAAGCTTTCCAGTCATAGTAATCAATATTTGAAGGATGAGGATCCGGTTGAGGATGGGTATGCCATGTCCCCAAATATATGAGCTTTCCCCCAGTTTGCTGAAACGCATCATCTACATTCTTCTGATGGCCTGAATCTTTTAATACAAAACTGAAGCGAGTTTGTATATCGTTTGGTTTTGGTTCCGTAACGTCTTCTATCCAATAAGTCTCACTACCATGATCTTTATTACCAATGAGTACTCCGAATGATTCATATGAGTTATCCTCTATTTGGCTATGGTGGCTCCAAATATCATTAACCTTATGTGAGATACACAATTCAAATTCGGGAGTGGTAAATATGAGTTCATTATTTTTCATTGCAGATATCGCACTCATTGTTGTAAAGCGGAGTGATCTCTAGTGAACGATTAAATACATTATAACGTTCAGTGAGGTTAAAGCCATTTTGGAGTGCTTCTGTGGCATCTCCTTTCCAGCTCACCTTTGATGAATGTTGCACTCGCTTCAATAAGTATTTGATCGCTAAATCAGCCGCGATGAGTGCCGTTTGTGTTGAGGTAATATAGGTATATGGCAGAAAAGTATCACCACAACCAGCATGGTTTCTTGTGATATCTTGATTTTTTTCAAGAAAATTTAGATTTGATGCTAATCCACGTGAAAGATCCATAGGATCAACATAGGCACAATGTAGGCACCCTTGAGTATACGAGATATCTAATATTGCATGACCCCCAACCCCATAGCCTTCAACCCAAGTATTAATTACAGCAGAGGTTATTTTGTTCTTTAGAAGAAAGTCATGAAATAATCTTTCATGTGTTGGGGCTCCAATTGCGATGACAATAATATCAAATTTTTCAAGGAAACGTTCATTGCGTAATTCTAGTAATGATTTGTTAAAGTTTTTAACACGTAACCAAGGATATTTATTTGTAAGATGCAAATTTAAGGAGATAGTTTTTAGGTGTGAAACATAATTTAAAGATAATATATGCCGATAAATATTATCCATTGAAAATTTGTCTGGGTCACTAAGAGTTATTTCACCAACACCTGAAGCTGCAAGCTTATCTGCTATTTCTCCGCCCACAGAACCACAACCAATTAGCAAAACTTTTTTGTTTTGTAATTCCTGATTAGCTCCACTACGAGGCATGAGTCGCTCTTTATTAAAAAGTGAAACGGCGACTGCTTTGAGTGTCCAAGAAGTGAGCTCTGGTTCTGACAATGGAAGTCGTTTTTTGCCCTGAGATGAATTTTTTCGCGCAAAGTGAATTCCAAACCATGTCTTTCCGGAAGGTGTTTGTGCGTTAAAAATGACCCAGAACTCTCTTTCTCGCCATTGTGTAATATTCTGGCTCAATAGTGTATAGGTTTCTGAGGACAATGATGCTAACAAGTTTAAATACCATGCCCCCAGTTCTTCCTTACTCCGAGGTGCTGGATCTACATTTGTCAGCGGTATTACATATCCTCGTCCACTTGAGCGCTCCCTACTGTTGAGCTGTCTGGCGATAGGAGAGAATACGTAATCCTCTGTCCAGTTGAAGGGAATACCAAAATAGTAAGTTGCCAGGCCCATATGAGCTTTAGGCTGAGGTTTTAGTATTTTTAGTTCTTCGACTTCTCCGCGTTCTGAGAGGCATAGGAAATGATCATCAGCACTCTCAACAATATTATACCAACCGGCCTGAAATTCTCGAATAAGTTCATATTTATTCCACTCAGGATCCTGAATAAGTTGAGTTAAGAGTTTAGTGTATCTGGTTAGAGATTCTTCGAAAGCAAGCTCTGGGCGATCATAATTCACAGATACCGAGTCTGGCACGTTGACACAAATAGTAGCCAGATCAAATTGTTCATGAACTGTAGTATGGGCTAATCTACCGTATTGAGAGGATGATTCTAGGATAAAATCGGGTAACTCAGTTAGTTCATTAATACATAAATGCAGCAATGAAAGATTATGTTCGGCAACTCTAATATTAATTCTTAGGGCATCAGCATTATTTGGGCCAAAAGAAACTGCGGATACTTCATATCCGCATGCAGTTAAGTGCTCAAGTATGTATGAATAGTTCATGCGCCTTGGGATGTTCCGACTGCTCCTGCTGAAGAAAATATAGTTTTCCCACTTGATGCTGAAGAATTAGATGACGAGCATGTCGGGAAATCCTCACCAAAAGTCTTAATAAGCTTTTCACACTGTTTCGATTCGTTATCTTCATCAATCACTTGCTGAAGAGTAGAATTAAGGGAATAAAACTTGTTTCTTAGTTGAGTGGCAGTGCTTGTACTGCTATTTTTGAAAATATCCCGATATGGATTCACCGGCAGTGTTACATGCACAGTATAGGTATCGATAGACTTGTACTTGAAGTATCCGCCGGTATTCAAGATTGACGAAATAGTGGCGCTAAGCGCTGTAATATCATCAGCAAAACCTTCATCATTAATCTTCGGTTTGAAATGTTGTTTGAGCATCACAGTTAAACCAATAGAAAAGACCTTCCGAGCAACATCTTCACTGAAATTTTCATTTCTCCAGCGTTTAACATACCGCACAAGGCGGCGGAACTGTGCAAGTTTTTCCGATTTGTAGTTGTCATAGATATCTGAGTTATTAACCCAATGTATCAATTCCTTCGGTGCTGAGCGTGACCACTCCTTGTTATCCTCACTTGAGTTCAGTTTCCCGACCGCAAGTTCATATTCACCGTTTTGATATTTCCGATAAATAGGAATATCGATATGTAAGTCTTCAGTTTTGTAATCAGCGGTGACACAGGGTTTTTTAATCTTAGCGTTTTTAAAACCACGTTTTTCAAGAATCTCTAGAACAACACGTTTGGGAATGATTGGATCATTGGGGGAGTCATCAGCATCAATAACTATGGCACGATCAATGTCAAAATCTTGCCCCTGCTGTTTAATTGTCGTCCACGTTTCTAGAGAACCTTGGATGAAATCTTCAATGACAGGATAGCCATTTTCTTTAAACACGTCTTTAATCTTGGCTGTTATGCTGTCATCTTTCGCGCGGGCATTCGCATAGGCTACATCTTTTCTACCTAACCGAATTTTATCGTCGAATGCTCTGAACTTACTCTGAATACTCATCCTGCTCTCCAAATTAACCATACGTATACAGAGGATATTTGGTGAAGGAAGTCTTTTTTCAAGGTAAGGATAAGAAATTTTTTCAATTTACTTCTGATTGTGAATTTTTATTTCTAGATACTCATCCTCCTCTATCTCTCTCATGCAATGAACAGGCGGTGAAGTGCCCACTTTATTATGAATGCAGTAATGGCGCGCACATCATGATGTCGGCTAAAGGTTCAATAAGCTAACAATATGATATAAATGTAATATATGATGAATTTCCGGCGTATAAAATTACCCGGTTTATCGGCTGCCCATGTAGGAGAGGATGATGGAACCGGAACTGTGCCATGAGATGGTCAGAATTCAGGCTGTTGCTGAGGCTATAATCAGGATTGCAAAAGATTTTGGTTCAAAACTCCCTGTCGATGAAATAGAGCTGGATCGTATGTATTATGAAGATAGTGAGGAAGTGTCCAGTCAGTGGCGACTGCCTGTTCATCGTGACTGGATTGAACTTGACTGGTGGCAGTTACGTAGAAGTCAGGCTAACCGTATTGATGTCACTATCCGGTGTCGCAGATTCTTATGTGGGCTGATGTTGGCGAGGCGATCGAGAAATCGTTTCTGCATCACGCTTCGTTACCTTGAAGGTAATCCTGCCAAGCACCCTCTTTCCGGGTATGTGCTTCCCATCGCACTGATTGTCGCGGAAAGTTTTGCGGATGCCTACAAGATCCGGCAGGTTTGTGTGAGTAGGCCAGAGAAAAGCCTAATTCCTGTTTATGTTTCCCATGGATATGAACTCAGTGCTACAGATAAAGAGCGACAGAAACGGAATTCTCAACCTCGGGCTAAACTCATATCTAAGACACTTAGCCAATAGCGTAGTGAGTGTTTTTTAATCAGGTATGTTAGAATATACAGAGATGAATATGAGGAGGCTTAGATGAGCACTAGAAAACCGACAGCTGCTAAACGCCCTGCACGGTCTTCCTCTGTCCGGAGCCGAGCCAAGGAGATTATCAGCAATGATACAATCAAATCTGAATATAACGATGTTCTGTATTTCGCGATTCAGTTTAATAAACGTCAGTACCGGACTAACGGTCAGCCTCTTTCAGACGTAGTGATAAAGACAGTCGAAACTGCATTAAAAAATTTTATTCTGGCTGGACAGGCGCGGAACATTCCTCCTCGCGTTCTTAAACGGATGGTCGCTCTATCAGGCCGCAAAGACCGTAGTTATCGTGACTGGAAACCTGATGCAGCTCTTGAACAGAGGCACAGCTTAATGGCTGGCGCCACCCGGAAAGTTAGGGCAGGCTAAGCCAACTGGTTCGTCTTCTGGTGGATTTTTCTGTACAAGTAACCATAGGCCAAATTATGCGCAAATGAAATCATGAACTTGACAAATGAAACGGCGCCTAATGTACATTTATAGTCTTTGTTATTCAAACCCCTTATAATATTTTTTCGGGAATATTATAAGGGGTTTGGTACAGAATGTTGACCTTTATTCAATCTAGAAATACCTCATCATTCACATTATATGCATGTCAGAATAGATCTGATGCTATATCTAGAGCTGAAGTAATATATATAGTGATAGCACCTCTAAGATGAAATAAATGTACTAGTTGAAAAGTTTTTCTCATCCCTTTGGCTATACTGATATATTTTTAATACATAGATTTTAATACAAAATAAAGAATCTAATGTACAAAATTAGAACCTATTGACAATAGAAGGAACTATTCATGCTTATTAACTTTATTTTGCCATATTTTTTGGCTTGCTATGCTGCGGCTTATAGTGTGCAGCAGGCACTTGAGGGATTAGGCTTTGCAAGCTCAAATTTTATAGTCTATGACAGTGTTGGCAATGCAATTAGCAGTTATTGGTCAGTATCTGAGGCTGTTTTACCTGTTACCTTATTCTTAATTTTCATACTTACTTGTATTTTTATATGTATGCTGGTCTGTGGTTGGTTATTGGGTAAACGTTACGGACTTTTTCTTATTTTCACCATTATTATATTTCCTGGTTTACTTTCTCTATTTGGTATATTCCCCAATTTTAACTGGCTTCCTAATTCATTTGTTATCTCAGGAACTGGTTATCTAGGTGGGGAAGTAGGATTGATCATTTTATTACTTATGGGTTTCTTAGTTGGATGGTGTTTTATAATTTTGTTAAACGATATTTTTGATCTAAGAGAAAATTTTCGCCAGTATTACGATATTATGCTTTTATTGACAGCCCTTGTCTCAGGGGTGTTCTGGGTTGCTGACTCAGCAAACAATGCAATTATTTCTCAACAAAATGAAGTAAATCAAAATGCGCGTAACGCAAGTGGCTATCTTTTAGCACAGGTTAATAAATATTATGAATGGTGTCGTGCGAATACTCTTGTTACTGAGTCTTGTCAATGGTCTTCTCGTGTTCAAGAAAAATTGAATGAACTAGCAAGTATGTCGTCAACTCAATTCAGTATTGATGGGCCAGATGATACATCTTCATTATATTTAACTAGTAATAGTAAAAATGGAGAAAATGAAAAATTATTAGTACGCAAACAAATAGCATCTTATAATGCTGAAATGTGTCCTGAAAAAAATATTAATAGTCGAATTGCTATTATGCATTTGCCAACAGAACTATGCCAAGAAACACCGGTTAACTATTGTTTTTCGTTTCCTAATATGGAGTCAATTACTTATCTCAGTACTAGAACTGCACTATCAAGTGAATGTGTTATTCCAACTTTGGTAACATATACAAAAATGCAAAAAAAAATGAGCGAGCAACTTTCAGATGCAGCTTTTCATAAACACTATCGTTGGATATGGTTTATTTTTTTAGCTTTTATTATTGGTGGTAAGGTGGCTAATATAATTGTCAAAATTATGAATATCGATACTAGAAGTAAAGAAGAAAAAAATAGATTAAAGAAATTTTTATTTAATTTTATTACTGCTTTGAAAAGTGTTATTTGCTACACATTAATAAAAGGACGAACTGTTTTGTTGCTTTCATATGAAAAATATTTAAAGTTATTAGATTAGTGAATAATATTTGATGTGCACGCATTTTTTAATATGTAAAGAATAAAGAGCTTATGGTGTATAAAAGGAATAATGTGACCTGTGTCACTGAAATAGCAGTTGTTAAATGGATTTATTATTAGATAGTCGACTAGTTTGTGAGATATCTTGAAAATTACTGATAGATATCATTTTTAAATGTTTTCACTGTATTATTAGACTGTACAGAAATTATTCATTTGATAGGATCCGATTAATGAGCATTCTCTCCATCCAAGGTGTTAGAAGTTACGCTACTGATCATTCCACTAATTTTGATTTGAGTAAATATGTTACATTAATATATGGGCAAAATGGTTCCGGAAAATCAACAGTATCTGGTTATTTCTATCAACCAGATCATAGAAAATATCGCGACTGTAGTGTCAATCCACCACTAGATATGAAGTACTTAGTATTTAATCAAGAATACATTGAAGAAACCTTCCATTTAAGCAATACCCAGCCAGGTATATTTACTCTTAGTAGTGAGAATGCCGACATACAAGCAGCCATTGATCTAAATGAAAAAAATGTCAGTGATAGAACTATTCAGCGTGAGCAAAATGAAGCAAAACTTGTTGATAAAATAGCTATGATATCGACAATTAAAAATGAGTGCGCTAAACAGATTTTTGATCGCTCAGCGGAGATTAGAAAAAGCAATCTTAGCTCACTCATGGTTGGTGCCAAACAACGAGATAGCTTGTATGAGAAGGTAATCAACCATCAAAAAAGCGTAGAGACCACTACTTCAGAGCTCATAAAAGAACTTGATAAATTAAATATGAGCAAGGGTAATTCACTCCAGACGTTTTCGATAGGAGAGCTACCGAAGATAGATTATAAGGAGTTAGTTTTACTTAGTACCCCGCTTATTCCTATCGGTGACAGTCAACTTTCAAGTGCGATTCAGCAATTGGGTAATATTGATTGGGTAAGCCAAGGGAAAACTTACCTTACAGGAGATATATGTCCCTTCTGTCAGAGTCAGGTAGATGGTGCGCATTTGAGATCCGAAATTGAGGCATTATTTGACGCCTCTTACTCTTCAAGTATTAGTTTATTAAATGAACTTTCACAGCGCTATGGTTTATGGAAGAATGAACTCAATCAAATCCGTATTTTTTTGAATGACTGTGAACTTGTGGATGAACATAGTAGTAGTCATATGCAATTGGTTGGGTTGGAGCAAATTTATGAAAGAAATGAGCGAAAAATAGCAAATAAATTAGTGTCACCTTCTTCAGATGAAACTCCGGAAGATGTTACACAACATATTAATTTGTTATTAGATACTATTTCATCAATTAATGAAGAAATAGTAGAGAATAATAGAAAAGCGGAAAATTTCGTACAAGAACAACAGAATTTTACGATTAAGTTGTTTAGCCATATAAAGAAAATATCCGAAAATGAAATAAATAGCCAAAACAAGCAACTTCACGAGCTCCAGATGGAAATAGAGAGGTTGAACATAGAAATAACTCAATTAGATATCGAAATTTCTGCATTTCAAAAAGATAGCACTGAAAAAGCAAGATCAGTATCCAATATTGACACCACTATATTAAATATTAATAATATGTTGGTTACATTGGGAATTACTAGTTTCACTATTACTCGATGTGAATCGGGGGGAGAAATGTATCGTCTTTCCCGTGGAAGACAAGAAAATCAAGATGATGACAATATTTTTCGTAGCCTTAGTGAGGGGGAGAAAACACTAATTGCATTTCTATATTTCCTTGAGAAATGTCGAGGAAAAGATCGAAGAGATGATATAGATACTCGAGATAAACTTATAGTTATTGATGATCCAATTTCTAGTCTGTCAAATAACTATATTTTTGAAATCGCTTCACTTATCCAACATAATATTATTAAAACAAAATTAGCTAAAAAGATAATAATATTAACTCATAATTTATTCTTCTTTCAAGAAATGATCCTTTCCTCCGGTGTTCGTGCAAGCGAAGATTCCCCACGGAATTGGGGGCTTTTACGAATATCCAAGAATGAATCTAGTGTCGTTAATTCGATAAGTCGCCATGATATCCTCAATGACTATCAAGCATTGTGGTATTCATTAAGAGAGGCCAAAGAAAGTAAAAATAATACAATAATTGTTCCTAACACGATGCGCCAGATTTTGGAATATTATTTCAGCTTCTCCTGTAAAAATGAAACCCTCTACAGGGCACTAGATGACTTAGCAAAAAAACACGGTGTCCATGGATTCAACAGTTTTTATCGTTACATCAATAGAAACTCTCATGCAGATGGTCGGAACATAAATCATCTAGAAGGTATTTCTATCGATCACTATATGCAGCTTTTTGAGGATATATTCCGTCGTACTGACGATTATGGCCATTTCGAAGCAATGATGGGAATCAAAACACAAGAAGAAGTAAAAGGTTAATTTTATACTTATAATATGGATAGTGATTCCTACTGTCCATATTATTACTCATCTCTTGTGTGTTACCACCGGCGGGCATAGTCAATTAACGATTCGGCTGTGAGCGCATGTGCATGCACACGTCTTCCCAACGACCAAAACGAAAACGTTGATACTGGCGAACCAGCACGGTTTTCTGTTTCATGACGTCTCTCCTTTACAGTACCGACAAACTGCGGCAAGTCCCTGCACACTGTGTACAAGCGAGACGACAGGTTTGGGATAGAGAACGCCCGGGGTGGTAACTAGGATATTATATTCGCTTATATATTTTAGGGCAACTTAGTTTCATGCTTATGCAATAAGCTAATTTAACCAAGTAAGAAGATTGTAACTATGTGAGAAATGATGCTTAACACGAAATCAACTATGGAGAGTTTACATGCAAAAGTTAGTGTACAAACTTTATTTTTATTAGTGTACAAACTTTATTTTTGCTACACACGGCTGTGAAACAGTAAAACATCAATGCTGTGCTCAGCAGCTAATGCTGCTAGAGCAAAAAGGTAGCCAGAAAGCGGGCTGATTTTCAGTTAGCTGATAGAAATCACCATGAGTTATCAACAGTATTCGTGTTATAGAATGATGATGTTCTATTATATTTTAGTGCAGATAAATACAGGGATATTGAAAGTAGTAAAGACATATCCATCACCTTGCTGATAAATTCGGATCCGTAATCCTCTATCTTTAAAAAGATAAAAATCAGGAACTAACGAAACCAACATTCTAGCCTGGTTATCGCTCAACGCTGAATTTTTCGATAACATGATAATCTCATTACCATTACGAGTATAATTAAATAATAACTGTTGCGATATGCTCTGGGTTCTTTCTCCTAATTTACTGAGTTCTCCCACTACGGCGACTTCACCATGATCGCCGTCAAAAGAGTATTTAGCCTGTGCATTGAAGTTTGTTTCGCTAGATATGATGTTGATTCGCCCCAAACAAGAAAAATGGTCTGAATTATAGCGATGAACTACCTTTGCAATAAGGGGAGAAAAGGCGAGCATGGTTAAAAAGACGAACAGGATAAGCGTTTTTTTACCGTTCATTTTTACGCTCTACAATATACAATTTCGTTAAACATGATGAAGTATTGTTCACATTTTTATCACAAATATGGATGAGTGAGCGTGTTCGGAATATATTCATTGCGATGTAGATTACCTGTCCGGGTTGACAATGAATGTCTCTTTTTTGGATAAAATTTAGATACTCGTCACGTGGCCACAAAATAGATGAACTGCTGGCATATACTTTACAATGATTCGTTTCCCCAATTTGCTGATAGTTTGAAAAGAAATCTACATTTTGACTGGTATCTTCATGGAAGTTTAACCAAAGAAAAATAAACAAACTTAATAGGCAGAATATAAGAAAAATCTTGATATATAAAGTAATCCGATTGGAAAAAAAAGGTTCGGGTGGTGGCTGTATTTCTCCATTAATCTTTTCGGGGGTAAGTGTATCAGTCAATGCTTCGTTGGTGATGTGACTTGTTGCATCCTGAGTTGCCTCCGCACTAGATTCAGCGTTTTCTTCACAGGGGTATGTCACTGTACCTGTAAATCGAACCCCTTCCTTCGGAATGGTTTTAATAATGTTGTCTTTAATACCTGAAGTTGCCAACGCCTTACGCAATAGATGTATATTTTGAAAATAAGTGTTGGCATTAGCAAACTGCCCTTTGCTTTCCCACACTTCATAAACAAAGTCACTCTGACTGATAACGTTTCCCTTACGTTGCAGTAGCAATAATAAACATCGACTAACAGGCACATTCAAGGAAACGCCAGACCCTTGCTGTCCCATTGGTTCCAATCGATGCTCTTCAGAAAAGAAGCAAACCTGTCCATTAATAATAAATTTAGTGTGCATTTTTAATACCCTGATTAAAAATAGATCATTCTTTTGTGTGTCAATGCTACTTTATTCGTTTAAGTGTAATTCAATATTTTATGACAATAAATATTTTTTCTTAATAATGTAAATTAACACAATAAAAACAATGGTTTAAGTTAGCCAGCCTGACTGGCTTACACCATTGTTTTAACAATCTTTTCAATACGTTGTCGGTAGGGCACTTCTTAAGTAAATAAACATAAATAAAATTAAATAAACAAAGTTAATTATGATAATTCGAGATTGTTCAATAGTATTTATCTCACCCAACAGAACAAGTACGAACATTGTTTATGACAGAAGGATATAGGATAGGTAACACAGTCGAATAAAATATATTGTATCAAAGATACTGTTTGCTATATCGGCTAATTCTAGGGTTCGCAGAATAGTATTTACATTATAATGACAATAAATTCACTGGAATTTAAATCTGTAAATATGCATTAAAATAACTTTTAATGCTAGCAAAAAAAATAGTGAGTTTTTAAGATGAAAAAACTAATAAAGCATACATAGATGAACATATTAACTGCCATATGAATGCGGGATGTAAAAAAATACTAAAATTTACAATCTGGTAATAAAATACTTTGCTATGTGTAGATGATTGCTTTGAGATTAGGATAACCTATATCATCAACAATCAATCGGCAGTAAAAATAAAATATATGCATTTGAATAAGGCTTTATGATTTATGGAAAACGGACTTTTTGGCTTCATCATTGATAATGATATTCAATTTGATATTGCTAATAAAAGATTAACGAGAATCTCAGCAGTTTATCCTGAGCGCTCAATGATTATGGGTGCCGTTGCTCTCAATGATGTGATGGTTAGATTTTTGAAGTGCTTGTTCACTCGAGTCGCTAAAGGGGAACAGACGGTTTCGAAAGAAATTTTCCTCAAGGAAGTCTGGGAAGACCACAACCTCGTTGCATCTAGCCAACAATTATGGAAAACGATAAGAGAATTAAGATTTAAATTAATCTCAATTGGATTGAACCAGGATTTTATTTTTAATGTTGGAAAGGTGGGTTATGCATTAAAATCCCATGCTATTACACCATTATTTTACCGCCTAATCTTGTAGAAGTTATGAAATTTCCAGTTGGCTGAGATACTTTCCTTACAAGATTCTCGTTTTATCAAAAAATTATACATAATAGTGTTTTTCATCATGCTATTTAGTTGTAACTTTAAGCCAGATAACAATGATGTTATAAAATTGAGAGTTAATTATCATAGCTGGTTAAGTATATATCTATTAGCGCGATGATAACTTTTGAAGTTTACACACATCTATACGCGAGAGTTGTGTGCATGATTTTTAACCCAGTGTATTTTAAATACACACCGATGATATAAATAGATCAAAAAGCAAAACAGGTCTCTGTATTGTTTAAGACTAACTTTATCTTATTTTCACAACGTCAATATATAGAAGGCATTAACATGAAAGTACATAATAAATTTTCAACACTGAAGATGTTACCGTTCAGTTTGTTAGCACTGATTCCGCTGGCGACTTCATCATATGCTGCGGAAGTTGCAGGTGGCACCATTAATTTCAATGGTTCTGTTGTAACCGCAGCCTGCGCTGTGAGCAGCAATAGCGCTAACATCAACGTGGAAATGGGGCAGGTAAGAACTGCTGCATTGAGTGCAGCAGCCAGTGAAGCATCAACGATGAAGAAATTCTCTATTATTTTGGAAGATTGTGACTCCACAGTATCTAAAGATGTTGCAGTGACCTTTAGTGGTACACCAAACAATGATGATCCTACTAGCTTGGCGGTAGGTTCAAATGGTGGAACGGGTACTGCGCAGAATGTAGCTGTTCGTCTTTATAGCGAACTGGGCACGGTCATTAAATTGGGTGAGGCATCCAGCGCTGTGGCCTTACGCGATGGTTTAAATACGATAATCTTTGGTGCGAAATACTATTCACCTAAAGGTGGAGCTACTGCAGGTGATGCAAGCACTGTTGCTACTTACACCCTGACTTACTCTTAATTGATAGGTCTGGCAAGGATCGCCGGACCTTAAACTTTATTTCAACATTCAGGTATTTATCATGCGTATTCTGACGATATTTATTTTATTGGTCACTTCGCTGTGCACATCTACGGTATATGCCGGAGGTGTTGGGTTAGGTGTAACCCGAATGGTTTATTCAGGTTCAACCTCACAATCTTTATTAGACGTCAGAAATACAAATAAAGAATCATCTTTTCTTATTCAGTCGTGGGTTGAAAATGCTGAAGGGCAACGCTCTAGTGATTTTGTTATCACACCACCTCTATTCGTTCTTAAACCAGAAATAGAAAATTCAGTTAAGGTCATGTTTAATGGCCAACAGCTACCTCAAGACCGTGAAACGCTTTATTGGATAACCGTAAAAGCAATTCCTCAATCTGGTCAGGAAAGTCATGCTAATACTTTACAGTTTGCCTCGGCAAGTCGTATTAAGTTGTTTTATCGACCAGACGCGCTGACAAAAAAAATCAATAATGAAGTGTGGGGAAGTCTTAGTGGCGAATTTCATAATGGTAAAATAAATATTACTAATCCGACTCCTTTTTATATTACGACTATAAATATGAAAGTGGATGGGAAAGCAGTATCGTCGGTCATGATCCCGCCGAGAGATACAGTGACGCTTGAAGAATCATTCAGCAACGCTCGTCAGCTTAGTTATCAGGCAATCAATGATTATGGTGCTTGGACGCCGGAAATTTCTATAGCGTTAACAATGCGTTGAGTTGTTTTTATTATGAAATAATTCAGAATATATAAGAGTGTGCAGAGTGAAAATTAAAATAAATTGCGTTCTGCTATCCCATTTTTTATTGGGGGGCGTAGTTCACGCACAGAATGATATTCATTTTAATCCCGCATTTCTTAATGGCGAAAATGATAGCGTTGCAGATCTATCTTGGGTTAATGATGGTGGTGAATTACCTTCAGGCGTGTATAACGTCAGTATCTATGTAAACGAAAGTTACGCATTTACTACAGATGTGAAATTTAACGTTAATCAGAAAAGTAATAATTCCGCACTTGAGCCATGTCTGACATTGGAGCAGATTAAATTAATGCTCATTGATGTGACTCAGGCTAAGGGTGATTTTTCTCTATCCGATGATCAGTGTTATTCTCTGGAGGACTATTTCCCCGACACAAAAGTCTCTTTTGAGAAAAATAAGTTATCTCTTTATTTTAATCTGCCTCAGCGGTATATGTTAAATGTGCCTCGTGACTATATTAATCCCAAAAGTTGGGAGCATGGTATTAATTCTGGTTGGCTGAATTACGTCGTCAATGGGGCTCGTAATGAATATCGTCACGAAAGTCGGGGAATAGACAATCAGATGTTTATTGGCTTGAACAGCGGAATGAATTTTGGCCCGTGGCGATTTCGCGATTATTCAACATGGACAAAAAATACGGATGATGGCTTAACGCATGTTCAAACGTGGGTGCAGCGTGATTTACCCCCATTACAGTCTCAGCTCTATTTGGGTGAAACCAACACCTCCGCACAAATTTTTAACTCTGTGGGGCTCAGAGGTGTGGCAATGAATACCGACGATAATATGCTGCCAGCTAGCCTGAGGGGCTATGCTCCTGAAGTCCGTGGCATTGCTCGCAGTAATGCCACTGTAACTGTACGCCAGAATGGCAATATTATTTATCAGACTTCCGTCTCCCCTGGTGAGTTTATATTAAATGACTTATATCCGACGGCCTCCGGCGGTGATTTATCCGTGACGATCCAAGAGGCCAATGGTACGGAATCGCATTACACAGTGCCATTTGCCAGCGTGCCGAATTTGGTACGTCCGGGGCAATTTAAATATGCTGCTGGGGTCGGGTATTTCCGCTCGAATGAAAACCAGGACTCTCCTTTTATTATACAAACTGAAGCATTTTGGGGCTGGCAATATGGTTTGACGCTCTACGGTGGCGCTCAGTTTTCAGAAAATTACACCGGCCTGGCGATGGGAATTGGACAAAACGTTGGGCGTTTGGGTGCATATTCAATTGATGTGACTCATGCCCAAAGCCTGCTGGCCGATAGCAATCGTTACAGTGGTGACGCTTTACGTCTGCGTTACAACAAGTTAGTTAATAATTATGGAACCAGGTTTAATCTAAATTCATGGTTCTTCTCCTCTGATGGTTTCTATGAATTAAGTGATACCACCTACAAACGGATGCAAGGTGGAAATGTGGATTTCATAAAGGAGGCTGATGGCTCTATCAGCACTAATTATGAGAATGTCTACAATTTGGCTTTATCCCGTAAATCCAGAAACCAGGTCGTTTTGTCACAAAGTATGGGTGATGCTGGCGCGCTATCACTGTCGTGGGATAAACAAACTTACTGGAAATCAGATAAATCGGCTGAAAGCGCTCAATTTGCATGGAATAACACATTTGGTCGAGTTTCCTACGGGGTTAGCTACCAGCGTAGCACCAGCCTGTATGACAGGAAAAAAGATAATATTTTCGCTTTTTCGTTCTCATTGCCATTAGGCGATCCTGCGCTGTCCACTCGTGCCAATTATGCGCTGACGAACTCTGATTCATCAGGTTCTATTAACAATATAGGTCTTAATGGCTACGTGCCAGGGCAGGAAAATTTATTTTATAGCGCCAGCCAGCGTTACAGTGCCCAGCAACAGTCTGGTGGTGATCTTGCCCTTCGTTACCAAGGGGCAAGGGGTGACTACAACCTTGGCTACGGCTATTCGAAGAACGCTCGTAGCCTAAGTTACGGTATGAGTGGCGGTGTAGTGTTGCATGAAGATGGCCTGACATTCAGCCAGCCATTGGGCAACACCAACATTCTGATTAAAGCTGAGGGAGCAAGTGATGTTGCCATCCGTAGCCACCGAGGTGTTAGAACCGACAGTCGCGGCTATGCAGTTATCCCCTATGCGACCCCTTACCGTATGAACCGGGTAGAAATGGACGTTACGACGGCAGGGGATAGTGTTGAGCTGGACAATACAATGGTGAGTAAAACACCGACCGAAGGTGCCCTGGTAAGAGCAACAATCTCGACCAAGGTTGGCATGAAAGCGATGTTCTTTATTCGCCATAAAAACGGCGTTCTTCCATTTGGGACGATTGTCTCGCTGAATGACAAAAGCACTAACAGCGGTATCGTTGGTGATGAAGGGAGCCTTTATTTATCCGGGCTACCTCAGCAAGGAGTGCTACGGGCGGTATGGGGAACAGGCAATGATAAAACCTGCACCGCACGTTTCAAATTGGATAAAAAATATCATAACCCTAATACGGGTCTCTATTCGCAGGAGTTGGTATGTCAATAATTTTAAGGCAGTCATTACTGACAATACTGGCACTTTCATTTTTACCCGCGCCGGTGCAGGCCTACGATGTGCTGGTCTCAGTGACGGGAAAACTGATTGGCAACACCTGTACAGTTTCGACTGATTCGACAATGCAGACTGTTCCTTTAGGAAATATCGGCACACAACAATTCGGTGCTGGGCACGGGATCAGCAATATTAAAACCCCCTTTTTCATCAATCTGGAAGAGTGTGGGCCGACATTTACCGGAGTCAAAGTTCGCTTTGTCGGTACGCCGGATGGCTCTGGGGCCGATCTGATTAAAATTGATGACGGTGGTGCTACGGGCGTTGCTGTTGAGTTATTGAATAAAGCTGAAAAGCCTCTGGCGCTAAATATGCAAACAGAAGTTTTGGGAACACCTGGCGCGGAGAATGTTCAGATGAAATTTTACGCCCGCCTTACTGCCACCGGCTCTCCGGTCAGCCCCGGCCCTGTATCGGCCATAGCCACTTGGGTATTGGAGTATCAATGATACGATTATTTGTCACTATTATTTTTGTGCTTTGCTGCGCAAGTAAGGCTTATGCTTTGGACTGGAAATCAAATATTACGTTATCGCCCCAGCCGATGAATTATGTCGGCCCTGCTGATTCAGTGAGGCCCGGTAATATTATCGGTTCCACTTGGAGTGCTACTGCATCAGTGCAGCAAGTATTTTGGTGCGGCTATATCTTCCAATGCAATAAAAGCACGATGATGCCGGGCAGCGGTGCAATCCCAACAGGTATGTCGGTAAATGTCGATGGCGTTAATTACGCTATTTTTGAAACCGGGGTGGCTGGCGTGGGTTTTATTATTGGGCTGAAAGATTTCAAGAGCTCCGTCTATATACCGCTACTGGATGGAGAGACTCAGACATATAGCGGCTCCAGTCCGGATTTGGGCTGGTCGGCGAAAGTGACGTTTATCAAAACGGGTCATACACTCTCATCCGGTGTGTACCAGACAAGTTCTATTGATGCCGCAGTGCTGACGGCTTACAACAATGAGGTGAAAACTGCGCGAGTGATCATCAACCCTGTCAGTATCACTGTGCAAGCATCAGGGTGTACTGTTAACACCAAGGCTGCAAATGTGGATCTTGGGGTGATTGATGTCCGCACGCTACCTTCGGTTGGCAGCACATCTGCTTTTGGTCATTTCGATATTGCCCTGAGTTGTGATGAAAATATTGCCGTTAACGCAGTGATGACAGATCAAGCTAAACCGGCAAACAGCTCCTCTGTGGTGTCATTAACCAGTAACTCAACTGCCGCTGGTGTCGGTGTGGAGTTTTTCTATAACGGTAATGGCCCGCTGATGTTAGGCCCGGACAGTTCGGCTTCTGGAACGCTCAATCAATTTTTTGTTCAAAGCACGGGTCAGGCACAAACACTGACACTGCCTTTCCAGGCGCGTTATATCCGCACGGGGAATTTACAACCGGGCACTGCAAATGCGCTTGCCAGCATAACATTCTCTTATCAATAGATAAGTATTAAACAGTAATCCAAAAGGAGCCTGAACCGAGTGGTTGAGGCTTCTAAATATTAGCGTGCAAACTTTATCTTAACGAGTGTTCAGACTTTTTTCGCCTCACACGGCGGCTCATGGTTAATAAAATCATTCGGTTAGATTTTTTGGCTAAATTTAAACCATATTAAATGCAGTGGAAGCCTTATGGGGAGAGCTAGAAAACTTGAAGTTCTCGGGAATAATAATGAGCTATAAAAAAAGTAGACTAAATAACAAGCTACTCAATATAATCATATTATTCATACGCCAATGTTATATAAGGAGGATTGCCATGTTGACCCGTGAAATGTTTTTAATTTCGCTTGTCCTTAGCGATCGTCATAGCTCAAGCATTACCGGTATCGTGCTGCGATAACCTGCTTGAGCGAAGCTAACTAACAATCTGAGAACTTCCCTCCGGCTTACCGGTTATCGTCAGCAATTTTCGACGATAGGCATATTTATGCCTGAAAATCTGGATAAGCATCATGAGCATATTACTTTCCGCACAATCTGTCTGCTACGACAACACCTTCGGCCCATTGCTGGTTGAGATCTCCTTTAGCCTGAAAAAAGGCGATCGCATTGGTCTAATTGGCCATAACGGCTGTGGCAAAAGCACTCTGCTGAAAATCCTCAGCGGCGCACTTTCTGAGACCTCCGGCACCATCACCACCGCCAACCAATGTCTGATGGCAATGGTGGAACAACATCTGCCCTCTGTATTGAACGATGCCACTCTGATAGACGCGGTACTCAATTATCTGCCGGACAGCCTGCACCAACCTGAGCGCTGGCAAGCTGAAGTGCTGCTCGGCACACTGGGTTTTGATGAAAACGCATGGTCATTGACTGCTGGAACCCTGAGTGGCGGGCAGCATACGCGTCTGTTATTGGCGCGTGCGCTGATCCGCCAACCGGATTTACTGCTGTTGGATGAACCCAGTAACCATCTGGATTTGCCGACTCTGCTCTGGCTTGAACAGTTTCTGCAAAACTGGGGCGGCAGCTTTGTGTTGGTGTCACATGACCGCAGCCTGCTGGATTGCGTAACCAACAGCACCTGGATCCTGCGCGATAAAACTCTACAATTTATTCGTCTGCCCTGCACACAAGCTCGACAAGCGCTGGAGGAGAAAGATATCGCCGATGCCCATCGCCATCAAGCTGAACAAAAGGAGATCGACCGCGTAGCGAAAAGCGCCAAACGGCTGGCTATCTGGGGCAGCGTGTATGACAACGAAAAGTTGGCACGTAAAGCCAAACAGATGGAGAAACAGGTCGACCGGATGAAGGAAGATCAAACCTTGCTGACGGCTGGTAATCAGTGGCAATTGCGGCTTAATGGCGAAGCATTGCCCGCTGACCGCGTGCTGGCGCTGTCTGATTTGCAGGTGCGCCCTGCGCCGGATGCGCTTGTCTTATTCGAACTGGGTGAAGTCAGGGTAAAAAGCGGTGACCGTATCGCGCTGGTTGGGCGCAATGGTTGCGGTAAGTCTTCGTTATTACACAGTTTATGGCAAGCATTCAACCAACCAGATACCGCCGATGTGGGCATGGTTTTCCATCCCAAAGTACATATAGGTTATTACGATCAAAGCCTACATCAATTACATGATGATGATTCGCTCAGTGACGCGCTAGCACCTTTCGCACCATTGACGGAAGATCAGCGAAAAATGGCGCTGATCGGCGCAGGTTTCCCTTATCTGCGACATCAGCAAAAGGTCAGCACCCTCAGCGGTGGTGAACGTTCGCGGCTGCTGTTTATCGGCCTGACACTAGCAAACTATTCGTTGCTGCTACTGGATGAGCCGACCAACCACCTTGATATGGAGGGTAAGGAGGAACTTGCGGAAACGCTAAAAACGTTCAGTGGCGCAGTATTATTAGTGTCCCATGACCGCACATTAATTGAGCAAAGTTGTAATCGCTTCTGGTTAATTCACCAACAACGGCTTGAGGAGTGGCACGACCTGGCTCCGGTTTACGACATTCTGGCCGATAAATCGTTTATGGCACCGAGTCCGATTTCAGCCATTATAACTGAGGCCATTACCGCACCAATGGAGAGTGAGGAGGAATACCTGCTGGCAACCTTACTGGAACTGGAAGCTAAATTGGCCGAGGATTTGGCGCGTAAACCTAAACACCAAAAAATTACATTACAACGTGAGTGGCGGCAACAAATCGACCAGCTTAATAGTTTGCTAGATTTGGGGTGAGGGCCAATCGGGCTAAAAATGGATCCCCGCGTTTTCAGCTCTCGTGGCCGGGAAAAACCGCCGAAAAGCTAACCGCGGTTGGTTAAGCCAAAATGTTCACTTGAGCCATCCTGCGGATGTATGACAATCAGCCTCATCATTTCTTGATGGGGCTTTTCATGCTTTCAACTTGGCGGAACGATACCGGTTCCGCATATTAGTTTTGTAGGCAGGCAATACTTTGATGAATTTCTCTTTCAATATCAGCCTCTGACCAAGTATTCAATTGTGATGAGAATGGTTCAAAAGCATATATTCCCTGATAACCCAGTCGTTCCAAGTTAGCCACTTGCTGCTTACTGTTCAGTTTATCCTGTTCACTCAGCATAATTCTGTTTTCATCAGTCAGTGCGGACTTTAACCGCATTTCTTCGACGCCGGAAAGATGCACTAGCCCGATAGTATTGATATCGATATGTGCGTCGAACTCGGCCTGTGCGACATCGCTCAGATAGTAGTGGAAAGTATCCAACACCATTTTATAGGGCGCGGCTGACTTGCGAATAATAGATTGTGTTAGCAGGTGGGAACGTAATGAACTGATTTTAAAGCCTAAAGGTTCTACCAACCCGGTTACTTGATACTTTTTAAATAGCGGGGCTAACAGCACTAAAGCATCTAGTGTGTCTTGTTCTTTTTGCTCGGCTGAACGGCGGTCATTGGCGCTACAGTTTGGGCATAAAATAACCCCACGGCAGTTAATCGCTTTTGCTTGTTTTAGCATGTTTTCTGCTTCTTTCAGCAGTGCTGGACGGTGTTCTGGCAGATTAAAATATTGCAACGCATTGATAGTAATAATGTCGATTCCATATTCATCAGCCAGAGTATTGAGTTGCGCTGAACTCAACTCATCCGTCACTTTCCCGCCCAGCATATCATTGCGTAATTCAACTTTATTTAACCCACATTTTTTAACTAAACAAAAAAAGCTTTCGATACTTAAGTTTGGGGCAATTTTGCGATTAATACAGAAACGATCTTGTGCAATAGGCATAGCTTTGCTCCTGCAATGATAGCCCGACGGCCAAACTGCCGATAAATACAGCCGATGACGACATTGGAGACTGCCAACCTGTCTCCAGCGGACGAAGATTAAAGTCACTTGCATACTGTTCAGCATGAAAACATTTATTTCATTTAACTTAAATAACGAAAAATTAATTTTTCGATCTAGCTCAAATATTAAGCTGAAAAATGTCGAATAGAAATCATTTAATATGAGGTGTTGCCAAGTTAACATACATATTTTTTCTATATTGGCAGTTTTTATTAGTATAAAAAGTGAGATATTGCAGATGGATGGGGTATTGCGTTGATGCTCTGAGGATTTTGATAGTGACACGAACTCTTTACAGGAACTTGCGATGCATCGCACAAAATAAAATTTTCAAAGAAAGTTATTTGAAACTTTTTTTTCAATAGCATAGAGTCTGCATATCGGCTGGCTTTTCGTCTTTCCGGCGGTTGGTCGCCTTGTGGGTTATATTGGCTTTATCCAAGATAACTCTTACTGATTAAGCGCATGGTTCGTTAGGTGTCTGGCATATAGCCATTTTCAATGACCCTTGCGATAGCCGCTATTAAGAAGAGGGTGAGACATGAAAATCGTGAGTAACTTTATCGGCGGGAAGAATTCTTTGAGTTCCAGTAATCAGACTGTCGATATTCATAACCCAGCCACCGGCAAGGTTGAAAGTCAGGTTACACAAAGCACTGCTGAAGAAGTTCATCAGGCTATTGGCGTTGCTCATCAGGCTTTTGTCGATTGGTCACGAACTCCCTCTTTGCGCCGCGCTCGCATCATGTTCAATTTTAAAACATTAATTGAACAACACCGTGATGAATTGGCTGAGTTGATTGTTCGTGAGCACGGCAAGGTCTATTCAGATGCGTTGGGCGAAATCACTCGCGGTCTGGAGGTGGTCGAATTCGCCTGTGGTATCCCTCATTTATTGAAAGGCGAATATTCCGCAGATGTGGGCACCGGGGTTGATAGTTTCTCGATGATGCAACCTTTGGGCGTTGTGGCCGGGATAACCCCATTTAATTTTCCTGCGATGGTTCCAATGTGGATGTTCCCCATTGCATTGACGTGTGGTAATACCTTTATTCTGAAACCCCCTGCGCTCGATCCTTCAGCATCGGTTCGTTTAGCTGAATTGCTGACAGAGGCGGGCTTACCTGATGGCGTATTCAATGTTATTCACTGTTCAAATGAAAATGCTGCGCAACTCTGCACCGACTCACGAATTCAAGCTGTAAGTTTTGTGGGTTCCTCTACTGTTGCTGAACATATTTACACCACTGCCAGTGCACAGGGTAAGCGCGTACAGGCTTTTGGTGCTGCAAAAAATCAAGCGATTATCATGCCAGATGCTGATTTGGATGCGACAGTTAATGCATTGATGGGTGGTGCATTTGGGTCTGCCGGTGAGCGTTGTATGGCGTTGCCTATTGCCGTTGTCGTCGGTGATAGCACGGCGGATAAGCTCATTGAAAAGTTAAAACCACTTATTACTCGTTTGCGTGTCGGCCCAGGTTTACAACAAGGTGGGGAAGAAAATGAAATGGGGCCGTTGATTTCAGCAGCCCATCAGAAAAAAGTTCTTGGTTATATTGAGCAAGGTGTTAAAGAAGGCGCGACATTAGTCACAGATGGTCGCAACTATAATGTCACTGGCTATGAGCAAGGATATTATGTTGGTGGCACGCTGTTTGATCATGTCACTCCGGATATGAAAATTTATCGGGAAGAAATCTTTGGCCCAGTGTTGGGGATTGTCAGAGTTCCTGATTACCAAACCGCAATTAATACTGTAAATAGCCATGAATTTGGTAATGGGAGTGCGATATTTACCAGTAGTGGTCATTATGCACGACAGTTTGTACATGAAGTCCAGGCAGGGATGGTTGGCGTTAATGTCCCTGTTCCTGTGCCGATGGCATTTCACAGTTTTGGTGGTTGGAAGCGCTCTGTATTCGGTGCATTAAATGTTCATGGCACTGATGGTGTGCGTTTTTACACCCGTATGAAAACAACCACGGCCCGTTGGCCAACCGGCCAGCAAACTGTTTCCGAATACAGTATGCCAACACTGGGTTAATGCTGCTTGAGAGTGTTCGTTAGAGTAATTTCATGTTGCCAACAGGGGAGTCATCATGTCGACACTACTTGCCAAATGTCAGCTACCGGATGTGGATGGGCGTATTCAGCATATTTCTCCAGAGAACGCGGGCTGGCGTTTTGTCGGGTTTGATGTCTATCACTTGACGGCTGGAAAGACGTTGGTTCTAGACAGTGCTGATAATGAACTTTGCCTGGTATTGGTTGCTGGAATTGCCTCGGTATCAACACGCCGGGCTGAATATCCGCACATTGGCAAACGCATGAGTCCATTCGAACGAATACCGCCTTATTCTGTTTATGTTCCACATCATGATCATGTGAAAGTTGTGGCAGAGACCGACTTGGAATTGGCTGTTTGCCGCGCCCCCGGTAATGGTTATTTACCTTCCCGGCTGATTACACCGGCGGATGTGGGTGTGGAACGGCGAGGTAAGGGGCGTAACCAGCGGTTAGTACATAATATTTTACCTGACAACCAACCCGCCGATAGCTTGCTGGTGGTTGAGGTTTATACTGATGAAGGGAATACCAGTTCATACCCAAGTCATAAACATGACCAGGAAAATGTTACAGATGAAACCTATTTGGAGGAAACCTATTATCACCGGCTGAGTCCAGAACAAGGTTTTTGCCTGCAGCGAGTGTATACCGACGATCGTTCACTGGATGAATGTATGCCAGTCTATAACCGGGATGTCGTGAAAGTACCAAAGGGCTACCACCCCGTGGCAACATTGGCAGGTTATAACAGCTATTATTTGAATGTCATGGCAGGGCCGGTACGGCTATGGAAGTTTACCTGGGAAAAAGATCATGCGTGGATCAATAGTGATCAATATCCGACAGGAAAAAGCTAAAGTGCTTTTGTTAAAAACGAATTGATGGGTAGGTGGGATTCTACCCATTTTATTGATCTGCCAAAGTTTACACTTGGTTTGTAGCTTATTGATAATACTGATTTATAGATTATTCTTTTGCGTTATTCAGTGCTAATGAAACCGCTAAAGTTTGCGCCAGACACATAGAAGCAACTTGTGAGCGGAATCCATCGACTTGTGCTTCTCGCACCACAAAACACACATCACTGAAAGCCGCTAATGGGCTGACTTGGCTGTCAGTAATTGCAATCTGTTGAGCACCACTTTTCGCACCCAATTCGACCAGTTCTAATGCTTCTTGTGCATAGGGTGAATAGCTAATGGCAATAACTACGTCTTTGGGTTTCACCATACTCAATTGTTCAGCGAACATACCTCCTAGCCCATCAATTAGAAAAGCTCGGCGTTCCAAATGACGTAATGCATAGGTCAGGTATGAAGCAACGCTGAAAGAGCGCCGCAAACCAATCACATAGATATTTTCAGCGTTGTTCAATAGCTCAACTGCTTTATCCAACTGTTCTGCGCTGGTTTGCACTGCAAGTTGTTGTAGGGCTTGTGCATTGACCATCGTAAATACATTCAGTATTTCAGCTGGTTTTTCTGGTGCTGTATTGCCATCAGTTGAGGTTTGACGGAATAACCGTGCGCGCTCGGTATAGTTAACGGTTTCTTCCATCAGATGTTGACGGAATACCTGTTTCATTTCATTAAACCCACTGAAACCAAAGGCATTTGCAAACCGAATTAATGTTGATGGAGGCACACTAGCTTGGGCTGCAATGGAAGCAACTGTATCAAATGCAATGCTGTTACTGTTATCCAAGATATAACGGGCAACTTGTTTTAAGCGTTTGCTTAACGTCTCATAACGATGACGAATCTGGTCTTGTAACAATGATAGTTGAGTAGGGTTATTCATCCATTCGGCCCACGGCAGAGGAAAATTCAGGGGTTATCTGTCAGGCATTCTAACAGATGGTTGGAAAATTTCATTTGCTGATATCCGCATTTACTTTTATTTCATCGCGAATTCAAACTGTTCACGAAGCCATAATAAAGGAAACGGCTATAAGCAAAAGGTATTACTTTATCAAGTTTGACAAAAATCAGGATTTTTTCAGGCTAATAAGGAATAAATCGTGCAGATGGCAGCACAATGGCGCTGACGTTTTTCACATCAGCGCCAGTAAAGCTGTATTAAATTCAGATGACAGGCCGATAGTCTCGCCAATAACCTATCAGCGTTTGATAATTTTGTTTCACTTGCGCGATCAACTCTGCGTCATTTAACTCACCTTGTAGCCAATGGCGAGATGCTTGACCGAAGATGGTGCGGCCGACAGCAAAACCTTTAACCCAAGGAGCTTGAGCCGCTGCGGCAAAACCCGCTTTTAATATAGCTTCTGAAGAGTCTAACCCAAGAATCAATACACCTCGGCAATAGGGGTCTTGAGTTTCAATCAAATTACCTACTTGTTGCCAATTTTCTGCGCTTAGTGGTGGTAGTTTCCACCAATCTGGTTGAATACCTAGCGCATAGAAATGTGCCATAGTTTCAATGTAATAACGTTCATCTTTGTCTTTATTATCTTCAGGTAAAATGACTTCCAACAGTAATTCATGCCCTGATTTACAGCATCCACGGTAAACATCCAGAATCAACTCATCCTGTTGCTGGCGTAGCTCTATGCTGTCTTTAGGATGATAAAAAATCAGGCACTTCACAACATGTTCCAGTGGCCAATCAATAAGTTGGGAGCCAATGTTGCCGTGTTCCAGACGTAATGGCCTTGAGCTGGGTTGCTCAATCGGGCGACCTATCCACCACCCTTGGCCAGTAATAGTGTTAAGTGCTTCCTGACCATAAGTTGTATCTGCCAAAATGCCGCTCTTCTGTGTTAGCTCAGACTCTTGAGCAGCTTGCTGCGCAGCTTGGAGCAATAATGTCTTGAGCTGGGGGATACGTTCTTCACTAACCCCCGCCTCGCGAGCCATATCAACCAGTTGTTTGCGGTGATCAAAAGCGAAGACACAAAGTTCCGGCCATTGCTGTTTACGGCTAGTCACCCGGTGCAAATGGTTAAGATGGGCATCACGATCTGGGCGTAGAATCGAGCGTTCACGGCTGAGGTAATTATCTAATTCTATTTTGGTTGGCATAGCAGGCGCACAGCCATGACGGGAAACAACCAGTGCACCGCAGGCATTGGCGTAACGGCAAGCTTGTTCCCAGTTCTCGTCATTAAGATAACCGCGCAACAAGCCAGACATAAAGGCGTCACCAGCTCCCAATACATTGAGAACTTCAACGCGAACACCCGAATGGAGTTTGACCCATTCCCAACGGGTGGGAATTTCCCCTTCGAACACTGAACAACCTTGTGCTCCGCGTTTACAGACCAGCGTCGCTTGGGTTGCTTTACGCACATTTTGTAGCGCTATCAGAGTATCTGTACTGCCACCGGCAATATGGAACTCTTCTTCCGTGCCGACAATTAAATTGAAATGGTGTAGGACTTCCTGTAATTGCTGAGTCACTTTTTCCGACTCAATGAAACGTGTTTCACCATCGCCAAGTGAGGTCAGACCCCATAATACTGGGCGATAATCAATATCCAAAGCGGTTCGTAGCCCATGTTTATGTGCATATTCCAATGCTTTCAGTACGGCATCGCGTGTATTGGGGTGCGAAAGATGTGTGCCAGTGATAGCCAATGCTCGGGATGATGCAATATAAGACTCGTCTATATCATCTTGCGTGAGGGCCATATCCGCACAGTTTTCACGGTAAAAGATCAGTGGGAAAGTCTCTTGATCTTTAATCCCTAGAATAACCAATGCGGTTAGACGCTGTTTGTCAGTAATAAGAAAACGGGTATCAGCACCAACACGTTGTAATTCCTCGCGCAGGAAGCGGCCCATATGTTCATCACCTACACGTGCCAGCATCCCTGACTTCAAACCTTGGATTGCCGTGCCGTAGGCAACATTACCTGATGAACCGCCCAAATATTTGGCAAATGTACTGGTATCTTCCAGTCGGGAACCAATCTGTTGTCCATAAAAATCGACGGCAATTCGCCCGATACATATGACATCCAGCACTTTGTGTTGTGTACCCATCCCCATTTCCTTCTTTTAAAACCCCGACAATGTCCAATGAAATGAACTGTAATGACGTTTCTGAAATTAGTATGAGGAATAAATATTTCAAACTCAAGGTTAAATGAAATTTACACCCCGAATATGTGACGGGGCTAAAAGCCTTGTATGACGCTCGGAAATAGAGTCCAAGCCAAAAGATAGTACAAATTATTAATGGTTTTCTTAGGGGGGCTAGTCGATATTGGAAATCAATATAAACCAAAGATATCAATAAATTACATATCTATTCTAAGGTATTAAAATGATCCTTTTTTAAGTGGGTCAATGTGGGTATGACAGTTTCAGTGTTTACCTGATTATTTGATCCTCATCGCATAATGAAATGTTTCTTCTGTAATGTGATTTTATGAAAAAAATATTTGTTTATAATCCCTGCAATGTTTCACCTCATTGTTGTCAGCATAGCGGAAACCATCAAGCCGGCTTCTTCTGTGTGGCAAACGTATCTTCGGGGCTGAAAGTACCTCAGTTCCATGGTATCGCGCAAACATAGCAAAGGATGGGTAAATGAATAAGATTCGGCTAACCACGGCACAGGCATTAGTTCGTTTTTTGGACAATCAATACCTGCAAGTTGATGGTCAGGAAATCAAATTTATCAAAGGGATCTTTGCTATTTTTGGCCATGGTAATGTACTGGGGATCGGGCAAGCACTGGAACAGGATTGTGGCGAATTAGTCGTCCATCAAGGGCGTAATGAACAAGGAATGGCCCATGCCGCGACGGGCTTTGCAAAACAGAAACTACGCCAGCAAATTTATGCTTGTACCTCATCTGTTGGGCCAGGAAGTGCCAATATGGTTACTGCCGCGGCTACCGCAACGGCTAATCGCATCCCACTACTCTTGCTTCCTGGTGATGTATTTGCATCGCGTCAACCAGACCCCGTGCTACAGCAGATTGAGCAATCCCATGACCTGAGTATCAGCACCAATGATGCATTCAAACCCGTCAGTAAATACTGGGATCGCATTATGCGGCCAGAGCAACTGATGAGCGCGTGTATTAATGCAATGCGAGTTCTCACTGATCCAGCAGAAACCGGGGCTGTGACACTTTGTTTACCGCAAGATGTTCAGGCTGAAGCCTATGACTATCCTGATTATTTCTTCCAGAAACGCGTTCATCGTCTTGACCGAAGGCCAGCCAGCGCTGTAATGCTGGCTGATGCGATTGCTTTATTGACCACCAAACGTAAGCCGATTTTGGTCTGTGGTGGGGGCGTGAAATACTCGCAAGCCGGTCAAGCATTACAACGATTTGCCGAATGCTTCGGTTTGCCCTGGGTAGAAACACAAGCCGGTAAAGGCACACTCAGCTCAGAACATGAACTGAATCTCGGTGGTATTGGTGAAACGGGGTGTTTGGCGGCTAACACATTGGCGAAACAGGCTGATCTTGTGATTGGCATTGGTACTCGTTATACCGACTTTACTACATCATCTAAGTGGTTGTTTCAGAATCCTGATGTTTCATTCCTCAATATCAATGTGAGTGCTTTTGATGCCGGCAAACTCGATGGTTTGCAATTACTGGCTGATGCGCGTGAAGCATTGTCAGCATTGCATCAACAGCTTAATAGCTCTGGCTACCAGGCCGGTTGGGGGGGCGAAATTGCTCGGATGCGCGCTGAACAATTAGCGGAGACGGAGCGGGTCTATCAGGTGGAATACAATGCCGATGATTTTACCCCTGAGATAAATGACCATTTGGATCGTGAGCAGGTTTTTGCTGAGTTTATCAATAAAACCGGTTCTTTCCTGACACAAAGCCAAGTGCTGGGGGTACTGAATAGCCAATTACCTCAAGATGCCGTCATTGTTGCTGCTGCAGGGAGTTTACCCGGTGATTTGCAGCGGGTGTGGCGCACAAAAGGCAGTAATGGCTATCACGTCGAATATGGTTATTCGTGTATGGGCTACGAAGTTAGCGCTGCGTTGGGTGTGAAACTGGCTGAACCTGATCGCGAAGTTTATTCGTTGGTGGGTGATGGCGCTTTCATGATGCTGCATTCTGAGTTAGTCACATCCATTCAAGAGCGCTGCAAAATTAACGTTGTGTTGTTCGATAACATGACAAATGGCTGCATTAATAACCTCCAGATGGAACATGGAATGGACAGTTATGCCACTGAATTCCGTTTCCGTAATCAAGAAACTGGTCAATTAGACGGTGATTTTGTTCCAGTAGATTTTGCCATGTTGGCCGCTGCTTATGGCTGTAAGACATATCGTGTTTCCACTGAGCAGCAATTGGTCGATGCATTGGCCGATGCCCGTATGCAGACGATTTCAACCCTTATCGATATAAAAGTTCTACCAAAAACTATGGTGCATAAGTACCTGAGTTGGTGGCGAGTCGGGGTTGCTCAAGTTTCTGACAGTGAAAGGACGGACGCAGTGGTTCGGCTGTTGGAACAAAATATTGCCAAAGCCCGTGATTATTAACGCACCTGTAACTTGAAAGATGACGGGTACATTTGATCTGAATGTGAAGTCGTAAAACGAGCAGGAATCACCTGCAAACCAAAACTTCATGAGGGAAATAATATGTCGTTAAATATTGGTGTGATTGGCACGGGTGCAATTGGTCAGGATCATATTCGCCGTTGTAGCAAAGTTTTACAGGGGAGCCGTATTGTTGCCGTGACTGATATTAATCGCGAGCATGCCACCAAAGTTATTCGTGATTTGGGTATCGAGGCGAATATATACACTGATGGCTATGAAGTGATTAATGCAAAAGAAGTGGATGCGGTGTTAGTGACTTCTTGGGGGCCAAGTCACGAAGAGTTCGTGTTGGCGGCGGTTGCGGCAGGTAAATATGTATTCTGTGAAAAACCATTGGCTGTGACCGCAGAGGGTTGCAAGCGGATTGTCGAAGCTGAAGCGGCGCAAGGTAAGCGTTTGGTTCAAGTCGGGTTTATGCGGCCTTATGACCAAGGCTATCGCGCACTGAAAGATGTGATTATCAGCGGGAAAATTGGTGAGCCATTAATGCTACATTGCGCTCATCGCAACCCGAGAGTCGGCGATAACTACACCACGAATATGGCTATTACAGATACCTTAATTCATGAAATTGATGTACTGCGCTGGTTGTTAGATGACGATTATGTCTCTGTTCAGGTTGTTTTCCCGCGAAAAGCCAAACATGCCAAAGCACATCTGAGAGACCCACAAGTCGTGCTATTTGAAACGGCAAAAGGGACGCGTATTGATGTGGAAATCTTTGTGAACTGCCAGTATGGCTATGATATTCAATGCGAAGTGGTTGGTGATATTGGTATTGCGAAATTACCTGAGCCATCTTCAGTATTGCTGCGTAGCGAAGCTCGACTATCACATGAAATCCTCACTGATTGGAAAGATCGCTTTATTGATGCCTATGATGTCGAGTTGCAAGCCTTTATCAACGATGTTCTGGCTGAAAAACTCACCGGGCCTTCTGCTTGGGATGGTTTTGCGGCTGCAGTCACCGCTGATGCCTGTATTGCTGCGCAGGAGAATGGTGAGATTGTTCCAATAGACTTACCGCAACGGCCCGCTTTTTATAACAAATAATATCAATATCTGCTGTCTGTGCTTTAGCCAATAAGCTGCGGTGTGGCCATATTTTTGTTGCAGAGTCGGTCTATTTCAAGTTTGTACATATTTCACGCAAAACCGGGGGGCTATGAAGATTGCATTTGATGTTGATGTCATTAAAAACCTGGGTATCACTAATATGGTCCGTCAAGTGGCAGAATGGGGATATGACTATATTGAGCAGTCACCGCATCCGCAGCTGAACCCATTTTATAAGCACCCCAAAGCGGGCCGTGAAGTTATTGCTGAATATAAGAAAGCATTAAAAGAAACTGGAGTCGAAATATCATCTTTTATCGTGGTATATCGCTGGGCTGGGCCACTTGAAGCTCGGCGACAGGCTGCGGTTACCAACTGGAAGAGAATGATTGAAATTGCTGTCGAGATGGGTGTTCCTGTGATTAACACTGAACTTTCTGGCGATCCGAATGAGCCAGAAATTTGCGAAGAGATGTGGTATCGCTCAATGGAAGATCTATTGCCAATTATTGAGCGCGAGGGTATTCGGGTAGAGATTCAATCTCATCCATGGGATTTCTGTGAAGAAAACAATGAAACCGCAGATTTAGTGAAATCATTACGCAGTGATAACGTGAAATACCTTTATAGCGTCCCCCACACCTTTTTCTATGATAAAGGCAAAGGCGATGTCGCCAGTATGCTGAAATATGCCGGTGATGATCTTTCTCATGTATTGATTGCCGATACTATGAATCACACTAAACACTGTCGTTATATTGTGAATCCGCCGGGTGTTGATGCTGTTATTCATCAACACGTGGGTATTGGCGAGGGAGAAGTTGATTTCTCCACATTGTTCCAGACATTACGTGATATGGATTTCGCCAACCGTACTTTTAAAGTCGGTGGTGAATCAATTATTGCGACTTCTCTTTTTGGTTATCCGGAAAAAATGGTGCATCAGGCTGTTGCTACTCGCGAATATATTGAGCGCGAATTGTTAGGTAAATAAAACCCTATAGCCACCTGAATATTAAGCATCATTTAAAACATAAATAAAGACTATTTTTGGCTTTGCAGGATGGGTAATTAATCACCTTTTAATTGTATTCATCTGGATAAGTAAGATATGTCGCAGAGGTTTATTATGAATAAAGATCGTGTGAAGTTGGCAATCGCTCCTATTGGTTGGACGAATGACGATATGCCAGATTTAGGCAAAGAAAATACTTTCCAACAATGTATCAGTGAAATGGCGCTGGCTGGATTTACCGGTAGTGAAGTTGGTAGTAAATATCCACGAGATCCTAACGTATTGAAACCTATGCTTGAACTCCGTGGTATACAGATTTGCAATGCTTGGTTCAGCACTTTTTTTGCCGATGATCAGCGCGCTAAAACGATTGATGAATTCACTAATCATATGAATTTTCTCCATACAATGGGGGCCAAAGTGATTGGTTGTTCAGAACAAAGTAAAAGTATTCAAGGGACGACAAAATCTGTTTTTGAAGAAAAGCCTTATTTTACTGATATTGAGTGGCAACGTGTTGCGGATGGTTATAACGAGTTAGCCAAAATCGCTGCCACTAAAGGGATGCAAGTGTGTTTACATCATCATATGGGGACCGGTATTCAAACCAGTGACGAAATTGATCGTTATATGAGCATGGTTAACGATGATGTTTATCTGCTATTTGATACAGGGCATGCTTATTATTCCGAGGGTAGCCAGGAGGCGATGTTAGCTATTTTAGAAAAATACTTGCCGCGTATTAATCATGTTCATCTGAAAGACGTTCGTGATGAGGTGGTTGCGGAAGTTAAAGTGAAAAAACTCAGCTTTCTTGATGGTGTGAAAAAAGGCACTTTTACAGTACCCGGTGATGGTGTTATCGATTTCCGTCCAGTATTTAAATTACTGGATGAAAAAGGCTATCAAGGTTGGATGGTGGTGGAGGCAGAGCAAGATCCAGCCATTGCTAATCCATTTGAATATGCGGTGAAAGCCCGCCGTTATATCAAAGAAACAGCGGGTATTTAGCAATATTTGTCATCTTGCCAATGGCAGGAGTATTTACTGCTCTGGTATGCCGTCTACCTGCAAACAGTCGCCGCAGGGGGTATAGGCCTTATCCCCCGATGGTTAGCTTGATTGCTTGATTCGTCCCATATGATAGGCATCAACAAACTGCCCATCACGGAAAGCAAAACATGGGCTGGTGCCCTCAATTTCAAAGCCGAATTTACGGTAAAGAGCAATGGCGGCTAAGTTATCGACAAAAACAGTCAATTCAATCCTTTGTATATTCAGCCAGTTATCACATAAGTCGATCATGGTCGCCATTAATATGCTGCCCACACCTTGCCTGCAAAAGTCGGCATCAATAGCAATACCGAAAGTAGCCACATGACGACGGCGCGCTCGCTGATTTGCCTCGACAGTAAGTTGACCAACAATTTTGTCATCAATACATGCCACCAGATTATGCATCCCAGTGGGTGCTTCTCTGAGCTTTTTCGCCCACATATCTTGAGACGGTAGGGGGAGCTGTAATGTGTCGCGATAAACCTGTGGATGAGAAAATAGCTGCTGCAAGGCCGGATAATCAGTGAGTTCCACATGGCGTATCTGCACATTTTTCATAAACATACCCCTACTCTTACTGTTTGAATTACCTAATAAAATAACTATTTATTTAACTGAGTCAATAATATTGGTGGTGGCTAAAAAAAACACTTTACAAGTGAGAGTGATAATGATTATCATTGTCGTGCTTTCAGGTGAGGCCATCAAAGTTTAGGTGTTCACATTACGAAGGCACGACATTGCTCACATTGCTTCCAGTGTTTACTTAGCCAGCCGGGTGCTGGCTTTTTTTTTGTCTGTTTTTACTCATCCGCCTTTGTTTATTCTCGGCCAAAACACACCTTTTTCAGAGATTGGCATGCCTTTGCAGCCTAATTGCTTCAAATTTAAATCATTTGTCTTTTCACTGATTAATTAGTCGAATTTTTTGAACAGAGGGATGAGTTTTTTGCGCTTTCATATTCTTCAGCGACATCTAGACTAAAGAAAACGTTGAGGAGAACTGAACATGATTTATTTACGCAAAGCAGAAGAACGTGGCCATGCTAATCACGGTTGGCTGGACAGCTGGCATACTTTCTCATTCGCCGATTATCACGATCCAGAATTTATGGGTTTTTCAGCACTACGGGTGATTAACGAAGATGTCATCGATGCTGGTCAGGGTTTTGGTACTCACCCGCATAAGGACATGGAAATTCTGACTTATGTGCTGTCCGGAACTGTTGAACATCAGGATAGCATGGGCAATAAAGAGCAAATTCATGCGGGTGAGTTTCAGATTATGAGTGCTGGCACGGGTATCCGTCATTCAGAATATAATGGCCGTGATGATCAGCCGCTGCATTTGTACCAGATCTGGATTATCCCGAATAAGACCGGTTTGCAGCCGCGTTATGAACAACAAATGTTCGACATTCCGCAAGGGCGGCAACTGGTGTTATCACCGGATGCTCGTGATGGCTCGCTAAAAGTGTTCCAGGACATGACGCTATGGCGCTGGGCATTGAAACGTGAAGAGCAGTCAATTTATCAGATTCAGGCAGAGCGCCGTATATGGATACAGGTCGTGCGCGGCAAGGTATCTATCAATGGCCGCCATGCGGGTACCAGCGATGCATTCGCTATCTGGGATGAAGCAGCTCTTTCTATTCATGCCGATGAAGACAGTGAAATCTTGCTGTTTGATTTACCGCCAGTTTAAGTTTGATCGTCCTAAGTAAAAAAGGGTATGCATCGCGTCATACCCTTTTATTTGCTAGAATGGCACCCCGTTTACTTTGCCTCAGTTCATTGATAATGAAGAAAAAAAGGCCAGTGCTACAAGATGTTGCTGATATGGTTGGGGTCACTAAAATGACGGTCAGCCGCTATTTGCGCAATCCGGAGCAAGTTTCTGCGATGTTGCAGGAAAAAATTGCACTGGCGCTAGACGAACTGGGCTATATCCCTAATCGTGCTCCCGATATCCTGTCCAATGCCACCAGTCATGCTATTGGTGTCTTGCTGCCATCATTAACCAATCAGGTTTTTGCCGAGGTGCTGCGGGGGATTGAAAGTGTAACGGATGCTCATGGCTACCAAACCATGCTGGCACATTATGGCTACCAGAAAGAACGTGAAGAGCAGCGGTTGACCTCTCTGCTTTCCTACAATATTGATGGATTAATCCTCTCCGAACGGCACCACACGGCGCGTACATTGAAAATGATTGAGGTCGCGGGCATTCCTGTTATTGAGCTAATGGATTGTTCTTCGCCCTGCATTGATTTGGCCGTGGGCTTTAATAACTTTGAAGCTGCAAGACAAATGACCCAGCAGATTATCGCCAAAGGCCACCGTTACGTGGTGTATTTTGGCGCGCGTCAGGATGAGCGGACGGTGATTAAACAGCAAGGTTATGAGCAGGCGATGCGCGAGTCAGGTTTGGAACCGATGAGTGTGATGACTAGCCGTTCTTCATCATATTCTGCTGGCGCGGAGTTATTGCGCGAAGCCCAGGTGAATTATCCGCAGATCGACAGCATTTTCTGTACCAATGATGACTTGGCGATTGGCGCAGTATTCGAGTGTCAGCGGCAGGGGCTTTCTATTCCGCATGATATGGCGATAGCGGGGTTCCATGGTCATGATATTGGCCAGTCGATGGTGCCGAAGCTGGCCAGTGTACTGACCCCGCGCGAAAGAATGGGGCAAATTGGTGCCGAGCGCTTGCTGGCGCGGCTACGCGGAGAGGTGGTCACACCCAAAATGGTCGATGTGGGCTTCACCATCCTCCCCGGTGGCAGTATTTAACTCACTGTTATGATTAGATAATGGTTGCCAATAACAGGCAGCCGACTAACCCGCAGACAGAAATAATAGTTTCCAGCACTGACCATGATTTGAAAGTCTCGACGATTGTCAGGTTGAAATATTCTTTAAACAACCAGAAGCCTGGGTCGTTGACGTGAGAGAAAATCACACTGCCCGAACCCACTGCAATGACCATCAATTCAGGGCTGGCACCAGTGGTGGCAATGAGTGGCGCGACAATCCCCCCGGCCGTGATGGCGGCCACAGTCGCAGAACCTAGCGCAATACGCAGGACGGCTGCAATTGACCATGCCATCAGAATTGGTGATAGCCCGCTGCTGTTCATCATGCTGGCAATGTAGTGGTCAACGCCGCTGTCGACTAAAACCTGCTTGAAAGCCCCGCCACCGCCAATAACCAACAACATCATCGCAATGATTTTGATGGAGTCAGTCACGGTGTCCATCACGGACTCCATTGAGCGGCCACGGTTTAAACCAAAGGTGAAAATCGCGATTAACACGGCGATCAGTGTGGCGATTACCGGGTCGCCCAAGAACTCAGCATAAGAGAGGACCGGGTGGCCTTTGGGCAAAATCATCTCTGCCACAGCCCGCAATGCCATCAAAATAACCGGCACCAACGCAGTGCTGACACTGACACCAAAACTTGGCATTTCTTCGTCAGTAAAGGTTTTCGGGTTATACAGCCCCTCCGGCACAGGTTTATCAATCCCTTTCAGGAATCGTGCAAACACCGGGCCAGCCAGAATCACGGTTGGAATAGCCAATAATGTCCCATATAACAGGGTCTTACCCATGTCGGCATGGAAGATGGTGGCAATAGCGGTTGGGCCAGGATGAGGGGGCAAGAAACCGTGAGTCACTGACAGCGCCGCGGCCATCGGGACACCCACATATAATAATGGAATGCGGGCTGATGCCGCGATACTGAATACTAGCGGCAACAACAACACGAAGCCGACTTCATAGAATAGAGCAAAACCGACGGTGAAACCGGTCAGTACCACCGCCCACTGAATGTGTTTTTTACCAAATTTATCAATTAAGGTTGTGGCAATTCGTTGAGCGCCACCGCAGTCCGCCAGTAATTTACCGAGCATGGCGCCGAAGCCCATAATCAGCGCTAGGCTACCTAGTGTTCCACCGACCCCTGCTTTGATTGAGCCGACAACTTTATCGACCGGCATCCCTTGCATGACACCCACCGCTAGCGCGACCAGTATCAACGAGATAAATCCGTTGAGCTTGAAACGGATCATTAGTAACAGCAGCATGGCAACGCCAACCGCGACAATGACTAATGGCATAGTATTTCTCCATTTATTTAGAGTATATGTATCGCTTTTTATTATGGTTACAGTCAGCTGGAGCCAGCGTGATTGCGCGATTGAGTCCAATGACGATGTTCTATCCGGTGTGATAAAAGTCACATCTCCATTTGTTACCGGTATCATGATACCGGTAACATGGTAAAATACGGAACCATAGAGAGCAGTAAAATTCCTATTCTGAGATAGAGATCAACATTATGGCTGGACGTAGCATTATCGTGATGGGTGTATCAGGTAGCGGTAAAACCACTGTGGGAGAGGCAGTGGCCCGGCGAATTCATGCCAAATTTATTGACGGTGACGACCTACACCCCCGTGCTAATATTCAGAAAATGGGCAGCGGACACCCTCTTAATGATGAGGACCGCATGCCGTGGCTAGAGCGCCTGAGTGATGCGGCCTACAGTCTGAATCATAAAAATGAAACTGGCATTATTGTCTGTTCGGCCCTGAAACGCCGCTACCGCGATCGGCTGCGGGAAGGTAATCCGGAAATGGTATTTTTATACCTGAAAGGCAGTTTTGAGGTCATTATGGGGCGGTTAAAAGCCCGTTCCGGCCATTTTATGCCCACTGATTTATTAAAAAGCCAGTTTGATGCATTGGAAGAACCGGGGCCAGAAGAACCGGACGTTATCTGTGTGGATATTGATGCGGATATTGATGAAGTCGTGCAGCGCTGTGTGTTAGCGCTGGAAAAACAGGGCTAATCAGTGAGTGATGCAAACCCAAAGAGGGTTATTCAGACGGCTAATAAGGTCAAATGAAGGGAAAATGTGCCGAATGGGTCGTAGCGGCTTAGGCCGCCGGAGCGCCCATCGGTGCAGTCGCCCCGCGAGTCTCCGAGCTATAAAATAGGTTTGTCAGCAACCTCAAAGGGTTATTGCCCCTCTGAGGTCATATAACCGGCGCGTAAACTTATTTAGTCATTTAGTTAGATAGGCGCGCACGCCATCCAAAAACATCTGCGTTGATAACATCACCAAAATTAGCCCCATCAGCCGCTCCAAAGCACTGACACCTTTATTGCCCAACAAGCGCAGGAACAGGTTCGACATCAGTAAAATAGCCGCCGATAAACCCCAGGCAATCATCAAAGCCAGTACCAAATGGCTAAGCTGATTAGGATATTGATGGGATAGCAGCATCAAGGTCGCCAGAATAGACGGGCCTGCCACTAATGGAATTGCCAGCGGAACCAGGAAAGGTTCTTCCCCTGCCGATAGCCCGGTAACATTGCTTTCGGGAGAGGGGAAAATCATCTTAATAGCGATTAAAAACAAAATAATACCGCCGGATATTGAGACGGTTTCAGTGCGCAGATTCAAAAATGCCAGGATCTTCTCGCCAGCGAACAGGAAAATCAGCATCAATATGAGTGCGATCAGCAATTCGCGAATCAATACTATTCGACGGCGTTTGGGTTCCAGATGTTTAAGCACCGACATAAAAATCGGTAAATTACCCAGCGGGTCCATAATCAAAAACAGCAATACAGTTGCTGCAATCATCTCTGTCATTATTACCTCAAAATAATCAAAACGACTGGCGTTTCCCGCCAGTCAAAGCCACATATTAGAAAGATTGCTTTGAATCATTCTGGTATCGAATAATTTAACTTGCCACTTTGTCCATATTTCGTAAGGTGGTATCAGGTCTCCCTCGTCAGTGCGCTGTATGCACCAGCAGTAATGCGAGACAGACATCCATTAATCAGTGTCACCTTCCAAGGCAGGACAGTAAACATGAAAAACGTTGGTTTTATCGGCTGGCGCGGTATGGTCGGCTCAGTACTCATGCAGCGCATGATTGAAGAACGCGACTTTGACGGTATCCGCCCGGTCTTTTTCTCTACCTCTCAACATGGCCAAGCCGCCCCGTCTTTCACCGGCCAGCAAGGTACATTGCAAGATGCTTATGATATTGATGCGCTGAGTGCATTGGATATTATCATCACTTGCCAAGGGGGAGATTATACCAACGAAGTTTATCCAAAGCTGCGTAAAGCGGGTTGGCAAGGTTATTGGATTGATGCCGCTTCTTCTTTGCGTATGCAAGATGACGCAATTATTATTCTGGACCCGGTAAACCACAGTGTTATTCAGCAGGGGCTGGATAAAGGTATCAAAACCTTTGCTGGTGGTAACTGTACCGTCAGCCTGATGCTGATGTCATTGGGCGGTTTGTTTGCTAATGATTTGGTTGAGTGGGCCTCTGTGGCCACTTATCAGGCGGCTTCCGGTGGTGGTGCGCGCCATATGCGCGAGTTACTGACCCAAATGGGCATGTTACACGCCGATGTAGCAAAAGAGCTGCAAGACCCGGCTTCGGCCATTCTGGATATTGAACGCAAAGTGACGGCGGCCACTCGCAGCGGCAAATTGCCGACCGATAACTTTGGCGTGCCATTGGCGGGCAGTTTGATTCCATGGATCGACAAAGCGCTGGATAACGGCCAGAGCCGTGAAGAATGGAAAGGCCAAGCCGAAACCAACAAAATTTTGAATACCGGCAGTGTTATCCCGGTTGATGGTCTGTGTGTGCGCATCGGCGCACTGCGTTGCCATAGCCAGGCTTTCACACTGAAGCTGAAAAAAGACGTGCCGCTACCTGAAATCGAGCAATTGCTGGCCACTCACAATGACTGGGTTCGCGTCATCCCGAATGACCGCGAGCTGAGCATGCGCGAACTGACCCCAGCAGCGGTAACCGGCACCTTGAACACGCCAGTGGGCCGCCTGCGTAAACTGAACATGGGGCCGGAATATCTCTCCGCCTTTACCGTCGGTGACCAGTTGCTGTGGGGCGCGGCAGAGCCACTGCGCCGTATGCTGCGAATTTTGCTGTAATTTATTATCCAGCTTTAACGGATAGAATAGAAACCGCCCTAATTTGATGATTAGGGCGGTTTTTTAAATTATACATTTCTAATTTTAAATAATTAAAATAACTATTATATTATATTAATTTTTTATTTAAATTAATACGGCTGAATGCGCATTTTATATGTGCTGAGGTGTTTATTGCAATATAGAGTTTAATGCCATACTCTGGGTTTTAATTTAACTCAGCGGAAGTTAATATAAAAATATCAGATCGTGCTATTAGTTCTCTGAATGTTCTGATAAAATATGTAATCTGGTTTATCAATATGACAATTTATCTAAACCTATTATTAATGGCCTTAATCTTGATATTAAATCAGGAGAGAGTGTCGCTAATGGGCTGGATATTCATACTATTGGTATCAACAATTATCGCCAATATATTGCCTGTGTTTTGCAGGATGACAAACTGTTCGCGGGTTCTATTGCAGAGAATATTGCCAGTTTTGATGTTTATCTCGATCGAGAATCCATTATTAGTTGCGCCCGCTATTGCAATATCCATGATGATATTATGCCAATGGGATATGAAACTTTACTTGGGGAGTTGGGCGGCAGTTTATCTGGCGGCCAAAAACAGCGCTTATTGATTGCGCGTGCGCTGTATCGCCGCCCTGGGATCTTGTTTATGGATAAAGCGACCAGCCATTTGGATCTGGATAATGAAGATTATATCAATGCCAGTATTGCCGCATTGAAAATAACCCGGGTGATTATTGCTCACCGGCCTTCAACCATTGCTTCGGCTGATCGGGTTATTACATTAGTCTGAATGAATAATTAGCTTGAGTGGATCATTCACTAGCCGTAATAAACGGCAACTTAATGATAATGCGAGTGAATTCATCGGCTTTATTTATCACTGTCACGCCATATTCATTGCCATAACGCACTTTAATCCGCCGATCCACCAGGTTCATACCCAGCCCATCGCCATTAGGCTGCGGTTGATACAATCCGGCGTTATCCTCAACTTCCAGCACCAGAATATGGTCATCCAGCTTGCCGCGCAGGGTGATGCGCCCATTACTGAACATCTGTGAGATACCGTGCTTGATGGCATTCTCAACCACCGGTTGCAGGGAAAATGCGGGCAACCGCGCATCCATCAGCTCATTGGGCAATGAAATTTCGACACTCAGACGATCAGCAAAGCGCGCTTTTTCGATTTCCAGATACGCATTCACATGTTCAATTTCATCACTCAGTGTGACCACATCGTGGCTGCGTTTAAGGTTTTTGCGGAAAAATGTCGACAGTGAAAGCACCAGTTTACGGGCATGGTCGGGATTACGGCGGATTACCACTGACAAAGTATTAAGCGCATTAAACAGGAAATGGGGGTTGACCTGGGCATGCAGCAGTTTGATTTCTGATTGCGCCAGCATTTGCTTTTGTTGTTCAAATTCACCGGCCAGAATTTGCGCCGACAGCAAGTGAGCAATACCTTCACCCAATGTGCGGTTAATACTGGAGAATAACTTACTTTTCGGCTCGTACAGCTTGATGCTGCCCACCACCCGATGTTCTTCACCGCGCAGCGGGATAACCAAGGTGGAACCCAGTTTACAAGTCGGAGAAATTGAGCAGGTATAGGGCACGGCGTTGCCGTCGGCATAGACCACCTGATTTAGCTCAATCGCCCGGTGGGTATGGTCGGAAGTAATAGCGCCGCCCACCAGGTGGTGGTCAGAACCGGTGCCAATAAATGCCAGCAACTTCTCGCGGTCAGTAATGGCCACTGCGCCCACACCCAATTCTTCATACAAGATACGCGCCACCCGCATACTGTTTTGCTGGTCAAAACCATGGCGCAATAACCCCTCCGCTCGCGCGGCAATTTGTAAAGCTTTAGCCGAGAATGCCGTGGTGTATTTTTCGAAAATAGCCCGTCTATCCAATAAGATACGCATAAACATTGCTGCCCCGATGGTGTTGGTTATCATCATTGGCAGGGCAATGTTCTCAACTAACTCGACGGCTTCATGGAATGGGCGAGCCACCGCCAGGATAATCAGCATTTGCAGAACTTCGGCCACCAAGGTAATACCGGCGACAACCAGGGGCTGGAAGAGCAGATCAAGGCGATTTTTGCGGATCAAGTAACTGTGGAGCAGCCCGCCTAATAACCCCTCGGTTACAGTGGATAACATACAGGCGGTAGCGGTCATTCCCCCCATGGAATAGCGGTGTAAACCGCCGGTTAGCCCAACCAGAAACCCGACTGATGGCCCCCCCAGAACCCCCCCCAATACAGCGCCAATAGCGCGGGTATTTGCGATGGAGTCATCAATATGCAAACCAAAATAGGTTCCCATGATACAAAACATGGAAAACGTGAGGTAACACACCAGTTTGTGGGGCAACCTAATGGTAACCTGCATTAAGGGGATAAAAAGCGGTGTTTTACTCAACAGATAGGCAATGACCAGATAGACACACATCTGTTGTAAAAGGGAAAAAATCAGTTCGACCTGGCTAACGCCCATGTTGGATAACCACTGTAATGACTACGATTATTTATTTCTGCCGCTATTGTATCCAGATTTCTCTGTTGAGAAGTTAACCAGCCCCTTTTTTTAGCAAAAAAGCCCTATGGGGCCAAATAGCGTGTCAGTTTCTTGTTTTGCACATTTTATCTGGCGGGTGTCACTTTTTCTTTGTGTGACTCATAAAAGCATTTCCATCACATATGTGTTTCTTACACAGCTTAATCTCCTTTTTTTCACTTATTTGCGTGAGAAAAAATTTCATTAATCATAAGCCAATTTTTTTAGCACTCATTGACTATGCTTATAGTTTGGGGCGAAAAATCCTATAGCTAAGTGCGCAATCATAAAGACAGGTTAAGGCATTAAGTCTATTTATTGACCTTGATCATGCCCCATTCATTAAATAAATTACATGATTAATAGGCTTAATTTTAGCCGTGCATCTAAAATTAAGTATAAAAATCATTAAGTTAATCAAATGGAGAGGATATGCCAGTACTTCCCGACCGTCAGGTGATTAATCAGATTATTTCCGGCCATTATGCTGATCCTTTCGCCGTTTTGGGTATGCACCAAACTGAATCGGGGTTACAGGTCTGTGCGCTGTTGCCGGATGCCAAAGAAGTGTGGTTGGTTGAAACAGACACTGGGCGTAATGTGGTTCAACTTCAGAGTGAAGACCCGCGCGGCTTCTTCCTTGCCAAACTCCCTCGCCGTAAAACGCCATTCCGCTATCAGTTAGCGGTTACGTGGCAAGAAAGCACACAAATCCTCGACGATCCCTACCGATTCGGCACCTTATTGCAGGATATCGATGCTTGGTTATTGGCTGAAGGCACCCATTTACGCCCTTATGAACGCTTAGGGGCGCATTTGATGAGTCTGGATGGCGTGCCGGGTGTCAGTTTTGCGGTTTGGGCACCTAATGCTCAGCGCGTTTCTGTGGTCGGTGAATTTAACTTTTGGGATGGCCGCCGTCACCCTATGCGGCTACGGCGTGAAAATGGTATTTGGGAGCTATTCTTGCCCGGTGTGCAAGCAGGGCAGTTATATAAATTTGAGATAATAGATTGCCATGGTCAGGTGCGGTTAAAAGCGGACCCTTATGCCTTTAAAGCCCAAATGCGGCCAGAAACCGCCTCGTTAATCAGCCCATTGCCGGAGGTGGTGGAAAATACTGCTGCACGGCAAAAAGCCAATGACTTACGCTCACCGATTTCTATCTATGAAGTGCATCTCGGTTCGTGGCGACGTCATACCGAAAACAATTTTTGGCTCAGTTACGGCGAGTTAGCTGAACAACTAGTTGAATACGTTAAATATATGGGGTTTACCCATGTGGAATTACTGCCCATTAATGAACATCCGTTTGATGGCAGTTGGGGCTATCAGCCGTTAGGTTTATATGCGCCGACCCGCCGATTTGGTACGCCGCAGGATTTCAAAGATTTCGTCGCCAAATTCCATGAAGCAGGAATTAACGTCATTCTTGACTGGGTTCCCGGTCATTTCCCCAGTGATGAACATGGATTATCAACTTTTGACGGCACCGCCTTATATGAATATGCCGATCCGCGCGAAGGCTACCATCAGGATTGGAATACCCTGATTTATAACTATGGACGCAATGAAGTTCGTAACTATTTGGCGGGAAATGCATTTTATTGGATGGAGCGTTTTGGCATCGATGCATTGCGTATTGATGCTGTTGCTTCAATGATTTACCGCGATTACAGCCGTGCTGAAGGGCAATGGGTACCCAATTATTACGGCGGGCGCGAAAATTTGGAGGCGATTGCCTTTCTGCGCTACACCAATCACACCATCGGTGTTGAGCGCCCCGGCGGCGTCACTATGGCCGAGGAGTCTACTGACTTCCCTGGGGTGACATTACCTCCTGATGCGGGTGGATTGGGCTTTAATTATAAGTGGAATATGGGCTGGATGCATGACACGCTCAATTACCTACAATGTGACCCTATTCACCGCAAATACCACCATAATCTCATGACTTTCGGTATGTTATACGCCTATACCGAGAACTTTATTTTACCGATTTCGCACGATGAAGTCGTCCATGGCAAACATTCGATTCTCGACCGCATGCCCGGCGATGCATGGCAAAAATTTGCCAACTTACGGGCGTATTATGGGTTTATGTGGGCGCATCCGGGCAAGAAATTGCTGTTTATGGGGTGTGAGTTTGCCCAAGGGCGCGAGTGGAATTTCGATACCAGCTTGGACTGGCACCTGCTGGATGATGAAAATGGTTGGCATAAGGGAGTGCAGCGGTGGGTTCGCGATCTTAATCATTGTTATCAAAGACATGCGCCATTGTATGAATTGGATTACCAACCTGCCGGTTTTGAATGGCTGGTGGTGGATGACCATGAAAACTCGGTATTTGCTTTCCTGCGCCGTGATGCTGATGGTAACGAACTGATTGTTATCAGCAATTTCACACCGGTTCCGCGCTATAACTACCGCGTAGGTATCCCGCAGGGCGGGCATTATCGCGAAGTGCTGAATTCTGACTCTGAGTTTTATCGTGGTAGCAATATGGGTAATCAGGGCGGTATTCATAGCCATGATGTAGGCAGCCATCATCACCCCCATTCATTACTGTTAACTCTGCCGCCGCTGTCGACTATTTATCTGGTGCGGGAGGGTTAGGATGACGAGGTTGACGAGTGGCTCTCCGACACCGGCTGGCGCTCATTTTGATGGGAGCGGGATAAATTTCACCCTGTTTTCGGCCAATGCCGAGCAGGTCGAACTGTGTCTGTTCGATGATGATAATCAGGAATTCCGCATTCCGTTACCGGCCCGCAGTGGGGATGTTTGGCATGGTTATCTTCCCGGAGGAAAGCCGGGGCAGCGCTATGGTTACCGTGTCAGCGGGCCATTTTCCCCGCAACAAGGCCACCGTTTTAATCCGCATAAGTTATTAATAGACCCTTGCGCCCATGCGCTAGACCGAAAAGTAGGCGATGACCCCAGATTAAATGGCGGGGTGAATCAGCCCGACGATCGCGACAGTTCTGCCGCCGCGCCTAAGTGTATTGTGGTGCACGAAACATATGACTGGCAGGGGGATAGTCCTCCAGCGATTCCTTGGGGCAATACCGTCATTTATGAAGCCCATGTGCGCGGTTTAACCCAATTGCACCCGGATATTCCCGCGAACCTGCGCGGTACTTACGCCGGTTTGGCTCATCCCGCCATGATCCGCTATTTGAAAAAACTGGGTATTACCACCTTGGAACTGTTGCCGGTGCAATTTCATGTTGATGAGCCACGGTTACAGAAAATGGGGCTGAGTAATTACTGGGGCTATAACGTATTAGCGCCCTATGCGGTTGATCCAGAATATGTTTCTGGTCGCGAGGGCATCTCCCCGCTGCAAGAGTTGCGCGATGCAGTTAAAGCCCTGCATAAGGCCGGCATTGAAGTCATTTTGGATGTGGTGTTCAACCATTCGGCTGAACTAGATGTATTCGGCCCCACGTTGTGCCAGCGGGGGATCGACAATGCCAGTTACTACTGGCTGACTCCTGAGGGCGAATACGACAACATGACCGGCTGTGGCAATGCGCTGCGTCTTAGTCAGCCTTATGTGATGCAGTGGGTGCTTGACTGCCTGCGTTATTGGGTTGATAGCTGCCACATTGATGGTTTCCGTTTTGACTTGGGCACAGTTTTGGGCCGCACACCGGATTTTGATCAGCATGCGCCCTTGTTTGCCGCACTGGCCGCGGATGAAAAACTCAGTGCCTGCAAGATGATTGCGGAACCCTGGGATATCGGCTGGGGAGGCTATCAACTGGGGAACTTCCCGACTGGTTTTAGCGAATGGAATGACCAATATCGCGATGCCATGCGCCGCTTCTGGTTACGCGGTGATTTACCTTTAGGGCAATTCGCCCAGCATTTTGCCGCTTCCAGCCATTTATTCAGACATCGGGAGCGTTTGCCTTCCGCCAGTATCAATCAAATTACCGCCCATGATGGTTTTACCTTGCAGGATTTGCTGTGCTTTAACCAAAAACACAATGAAATCAATGGCGAAGAGAACCGTGATGGCAGTGATAACAATCTTAGCAATAATTTTGGTAGTGAGGGTTTGGTCGCGGATGACGCTATCTGGCAACGGCGCAAAGCTTGCCAGCGGGCATTGCTGGCGACTTTGTTGCTTTCGCAGGGAACGCCAATGCTGCTTGCTGGCGATGAACATGGTCATAGTCAGCAAGGCAACAACAATGCGTACTGTCAAAACAACATTCTCACTTGGCTTGATTGGGGGAGTCGCGATCGTGAATTAACAGCATTTACCGCCGCACTGATTCAGTTACGCCAGCAAATTCCTGCGCTGATTAAAGACACATGGTGGGAGGACGGCGATGGCAATGTGCAATGGTTGGATAGCCGGGGACAAGCGTTGAGTGATTCGGCTTGGGAGCATGGCTGCCAGAAACAACTGCAAATCCTGTTATCTCAGCGCTGGTTGGTGGTGATAAATGCCACGGATCAACAGTGTGAAATGCATTTACCTGCGGGGGAATGGGTGGTGGTTCCTCCTTTTGAGCCGTCAGAGCATACGGAATTATTAACCGTGTGGAACGGCTCTGCACATGCCGTTTGCGTGCTCGCACAGAAATTTTAAGGAGTCTCGATGGTTAAGTTTGAGAGCAAAGACCCGCTGATGTTAGCCAGATTATTACCGAATAAATCGGTGGCACTAATCTTGGCGGGTGGTCGTGGTTCACGGCTGAAAGATTTAACAGCTACCCGTGCAAAGCCCGCTGTCCATTTTGGTGGCAAATTTCGCATCATTGATTTTGCGCTATCCAACTGTCTGAATTCCGGTATCCGGCGCATCGGCGTGATAACACAATATCAATCCCATAGTCTGGTTCAGCATATTCAACGCGGTTGGTCATTCCTCAATGAGGAAATGAACGAGTTTATCGACTTATTGCCCGCTCAACAGCGCCTGAGCACTGAGCAGTGGTACAAAGGCACCGCTGATGCGGTTTACCAGAACTTGGATATTATCCGCCGCTACCAAGCGGAATACATCGTCATTCTAGCGGGTGACCATATCTACAAAATGGACTACTCCCGCATGTTGCTCGACCATGCCGAAAAAGGGGCGCAATGCACTGTGGCGTGTATCCCGGTGCCAATTAAAGAAGCCACTGAGTTTGGTGTCATGGAAGTTGCCGAGGATTATCAGATAACCGCTTTCTATGAAAAACCGGCTAATCCTCCCGCGATGCCAGGCCGCCCGGATATGGCGCTCGCCAGTATGGGCATCTACATTTTCAATGCCGATTATCTGTTTAAACTCTTAGAAGACGACCAGAGTACCCCCGGCTCTAACCATGATTTTGGTCAAGATATCATTCCGAAATTGACGGAACAAAAAGTGGCCTGGGCGCATCCGTTTGACCTTTCCTGTGTGACCTCGAATGCTGAATTGCCCCCTTACTGGCGTGATGTCGGGACGCTGGACGCCTATTGGCGAGCCAACCTCGATTTGGCGTCGGTCACTCCAGAGCTGGATATGTATGACCGCGATTGGCCGATTCGTACCCATATGGAACCACTGCCGCCGGCCAAGTTTGTGCAAGACCGCTCCGGTAGCCATGGTATGACCATGAACTCCTTGGTTTCCGGTGGTTGTATTGTTTCCGGCTCGGTAGTGGTGCATTCGGTGTTATTCCCACGAGTGCGGGTCAATTCGTTCTGCACCATTGATTCCACATTACTGCTACCGGATGTCAATGTTGGCCGTTCCTGCCGGCTACGCCGCTGCATTATTGACCGTGCCTGCCAAATACCCGAGGGGACGGTTATTGGGGAAAACGCCGAAGAAGATAGTAAGCGTTTTTACCGCTCGGAAGGTGGGGTGGTGTTAGTGACGCGGGCAATGCTCGCTAAACTTAAAAGTGAATAGGAAAAATGATGCGGGTTCTACACGTATGTTCTGAGCTATTCCCATTGTTAAAAACCGGGGGATTGGCCGACGTTGTTGGTGCTTTACCTGCCGCCCAAATTGCTGAGGGGGCCGATGTTCGGGTCATGCTGCCGGCTTTTCCTGATTTGCGCCGGGGCATTCCAGACACGGTTTTGGTCAGGGAGATTGATACCTTTGCAGGCCGTGTTTCATTACGTTATGGGCATTATCAGGGTATTGGTATTTACCTGATTGATGCACCGGGTCTCTATGACCGGGCAGGTAGCCCGTATCACGACCAATCTTTACATGCTTATGCCGATAACTATCGTCGTTTTGCATTACTGGGATGGATGGCTTGCGAACTGGCTTGTGGTCTGGATGGTTACTGGCGTCCTGAGGTGGTACATGCCCATGACTGGCATGCTGGGCTAGCCTGTGCTTATCTCGCCGCACGCGGTCGCCCTGCGCGATCGGTATTTACCGTCCATAATTTGGCTTATCAAGGGTTGTTTTCTGGTCATCATTTGGCTGAAATACAACTACCCGCTGCATTCTTCCAAATGTACGGGCTGGAGTTTTACGGCCAAATTTCCTATCTGAAAGCTGGGCTGTTTTTTGCTGACCATGTCACCACGGTCAGCCCGACCTATGCTAAGGAAATTACCCAACCCGCTTTTGGCTACGGCATGGAGGGGTTGCTACAAGAGCGGGCCAGTCAGGGACGATTGACCGGGATCCTCAATGGCGTAGACAGCAATATTTGGGACCCCCAAACAGATGCTTTGCTCCATGCTCGCTATGATGCAGAAAACCTGCAAAAGAAAGCGGTGAATAAAGCACACTTGCAAACCACTATGGGCTTGGAAGTCACTGAAAAGAAACCTATTTTTTCCGTAGTCAGCAGGCTGACGGAGCAAAAAGGGTTAGATTTAGTGCTGGAGGCGCTGCCTGATTTACTGAAATTGGGCGGACAATTGGCTGTTCTGGGCGCGGGGGATGCCATTTTGCAAGAGGCGTTTTTGGCGGCTGCGGCAGACTATTCCGGCCAGGTTGGGGTACAAATAGGTTATCACGAAGCATTCTCGCACCGAATCATTGCTGGTGCGGATGTGATTCTGGTACCCAGCCGTTTTGAACCCTGTGGGCTAACACAGTTGTATGGTTTGAAGTATGGCACATTGCCGCTGGTCCGGCATACGGGCGGGTTGGCAGATACCGTGGTGGATTGCGCGCTAGAAAATCTGGCTGATGGCAGCGCCTCGGGGTTTGTGTTTGATGAATGCGATGCACAGGCATTGGTGCGGGCGATTCGCCGTGCTTTTGTGCTGTGGAGTCGACCAAAACATTGGCGTCATGTTCAGCGCCACGCGATGGGGTTGGACTTTGGTTGGCAAGTAGCAGCGGCAGATTATCTGTCACTTTATCGGCGTCTTTAATTGTCGATTTGTTGTAACCACGAATTGGGAAAAACGCTATGACATCACCGTTCAGTTATACCTCACCTGTTGTCAGTGTGGACGCGCTGAAACACTCCATTGCCTACAAATTGATGTTTATTGTGGGTAAAGATCCCACTATTGCGACTCAGCACGATTGGCTGAATGCGACCTTATTTGCCGTGCGCGACCGGATGGTTGAACGCTGGCTGCGTTCTAATCGCGCACAATTATCACAGGATGTTCGGCAGGTTTATTATCTGTCGATGGAGTTTCTCTTGGGGCGAACGCTCTCTAATGCCCTGTTATCGATGGGAATTTATGAGGATATCGAGCAGGCGCTGGATGAAATGGGCCTCAATCTATCTGAGCTGTTGCAAGAAGAAAATGACCCCGGTCTCGGCAATGGCGGGTTAGGGCGATTGGCGGCGTGTTTTCTGGACTCACTGGCCACATTGGCACTGCCGGGGCGCGGCTACGGCATTCGCTACGAATATGGCATGTTCAGCCAGAAAATCGTCAATGGCCAACAGATGGAATCGCCGGATAACTGGCTGGAATATGGTAACGCCTGGGAGTTCCCGCGGCACAATACCCGCTATAAAGTGCGTTTTGGTGGCCGGATTCAGCAAGAAGGCAGCAAAGTCCGCTGGCTGGAAACTGAAGAAATCCTCGCCTGCGCTTATGATCAAATCATCCCCGGTTTTGATACCGACGCCACAAATACACTTCGCTTATGGTCTGCGCAGGCCAGTAATGAAATCAATCTGGGGAAATTCAATCAGGGCGATTACTTCGCGGCGGTTGAAGATAAAAACCATTCAGAAAACGTCTCTCGGGTGCTTTACCCCGATGACTCGACCTACTCCGGGCGCGAACTGCGCCTGCGGCAAGAATACTTTTTAGTCTCCGCCACTGTGCAGGATATTCTCAGCCGCCATTGGGCGATGCATCAAACCTTCGATAATTTGGCTGATAAGATTGCTATTCACCTCAATGATACTCATCCGGTGCTCTCTATCCCTGAGATGATGCGTTTGCTGATTGATGAGTATAAATTTAGTTGGATGGACGCCTGGGATGTGGTGCAGCAAGTGTTTTCCTACACCAACCACACCCTGATGAGTGAGGCGCTGGAGACTTGGCCCATCGACATGATTGGCAAGATCCTGCCGCGCCATCTGCAAATCATCTTTGATATCAATGACCATTTCCTCAAACTGGTGCAGGAACAATATCCGAATGAGCCAGAATTGCTGCCGCGTGTATCAATTATTAATGAGCATGATGGCCGGCGAGTTCGTATGGCCTGGCTTGCGGTGATCGCCAGCCATAAAGTGAACGGCGTGTCGGCCCTGCATTCAGAATTAATGGTGCAATCGCTGTTTGCCGATTTTGCCCGTATTTTCCCTAATCGTTTCTGTAATAAAACTAATGGCGTCACCCCACGGCGCTGGCTGGGGCTGGCTAACCGGCCATTGGCGGCGGTGTTGGATGACAGCATCGGCCACAACTGGCGCACTGATTTGAGCCAACTCAGCGAGCTGGAAAAGAATCTCGATTACCCGAGTTTCTTGCAGGCGCTACAGAAAGCCAAGCTGGAGAACAAGAAGCGGCTGGCTGTCTATATTGCTGAAAAACTGAATATTGTGGTGAATCCTGCGGCGCTGTTTGATGTGCAAATCAAGCGCATTCATGAATACAAACGGCAGTTATTGAATGTGCTGCATGTGATAACTCGCTATAACCGCATTCTCGAAGCTCCTGATGAGAAATGGGTGCCGCGCGTGGTGATTTTTGCCGGGAAAGCGGCATCAGCCTACTATAGTGCGAAGCAAATCATTCGCTTGATCAATGATGTAGCGAAAGTGATCAATAATGATCCACGGATTAATAATCTACTGAAAGTGGTATTCATCCCGAACTACAGTGTCAGCCTGGCGCAGTTGATCATTCCGGCGGCGGATCTCTCCGAACAGATCTCATTGGCGGGTACCGAGGCATCAGGAACCAGTAATATGAAATTTGCGCTGAATGGGGCGCTGACGATTGGCACTCTGGATGGGGCGAATGTCGAGATCCGCGAACATGTGGGCGAGGAGAATATTTTTATCTTTGGTAATACTACCGAGCAGGTTGAGGCGCTGCGTAACAGTGGCTATAACCCACGGAAATATTACGACGAAGATCCGGAGCTGCATTTGGTCTTGACGCAAATTGCCACCGGCGCTTTCAGCCCAGAAGAACCTCAGCGATACACCAGCTTGTTTGATTCACTGGTTAATCTGGGTGATCACTATCAATTACTGGCAGATTATCGCAGCTACGTGGATACCCAAGAGCAAGTCGATATACTCTATCGCCATCCGGATGAATGGACACGTAAAACCTTACTCAATATCGCCAATATGGGCTATTTCTCGTCAGACCGGACCATTGAAGAGTATGCCGATGATATTTGGCATATTAAGCCAATCAAGCTCTAAATATTCGGTGAGTTAATAACAAAAAACCTCTTCAGCAGCGAACTGTGAAGAGGTTTTTTTAACAGATTAATGATGAGTATTTGCTATCAGGAAACTAAGGACAATGTCTGTTGTTTCTTCGCCTGAACGTGCGCTAGCCATTCGGCAATCCGCTGTTTTTGCGCTTCATCTAGCATCATACCTAACTTGGTGCGCCGCCAGATGGCATCATCGAGTTCAATAACCCACTCTTTTTCAACCAGATAGCGCAATTCTGCTTCATACAAACCATGGCCAAAATGTTCGCCCAAGCTGTCGAGGCTGGTGGCTTCCGCCAAAATTAGTTCGCTGTGGCTGCCATAGGTACGGGTATAGCGGCGCGCTAACCCTTCTGGTAGCCAGTTATAGCGATGGCGCAACTGCACAGTATAGTTATCACGGCTGCCGCCAATATCTCCGCCCGGTAAAGAGCCAGTTTTCGTCCACGCCGGGCCAACATTTGGATAATAGCCGGACAGTTTTTCCAGCGCGTGTTCTGCCAGTTTGCGGTAAGTGGTCAGTTTGCCGCCAAATACCGACAGCAGCGGCGCTTTGCCGCCTTCATCCGCGACATCCAGTGTGTAATCGCGGGTAACCGCTTGCGGCGAATCTGATTCATCATCACATAGCGGACGGACACCAGAGTAAGTCCAGACGATATCGTCGCGACCCAGCTGCTTTTTAAAGTGGTCGTTATAGACCTTCAACAGATAATCAATTTCCTGATCATCTATTTTCACCTCTTTAGGATCGCCGTGATATTCCACGTCGGTGGTGCCGATGATGGAATATTCATCCAACCATGGAATGACGAAGACAATACGATGGTCTTCGTTTTGTAGAATATAGGCTTGTGGTTGGTTATGAACTCGCGGCACCACAATATGGCTGCCTTTAATTAGGCGGATACCATAAGGTGATTTGAGTTTCAGGCCATCATCGAAGAACTGTTTAACCCATGGGCCGGTGGCATTCACCAAACCTTTAGCACGCCAGGTAAAGGTTTGGCCGGTGTCGACATCCACAGCTTCCACCATCCATAAACCTTGCTCACGCCAGGCGCGAGTCACTTTGGTGCGAGTACGCACTTCGCCGCCGCGCTCGACCACTTCCTGAGCATTCAATACCACCAGACGGGCATCATCGACCCAGCAGTCTGAATATTCGAAACCGCGCACTAATTCGGGCTTCAATACTGATTCTGGTCCAAAACGCAGCCCTTTACTGGCTGGCAGGCTGGTGCGTTTGCCCAAGTGGTCGTACAAGAATAAGCCGGTGCGAATCATCCAAGCCGGGCGCAGATGGGGCTGATGGGGTAGGCGGAAGCGCATCGGGAAAGCAATATGAGGAGCCATTTTCAGCAAAACCTCACGTTCGGCCAATGCTTCACTGACCAAGCGGAACTCATAATGTTCCAGATAGCGCAGGCCACCGTGGATGAGTTTGGAACTGGCGGAAGACGTAGCGCAGGCCAAATCTTGTGCTTCCAGCAGCAGAACGGACAGGCCACGCCCTGCAGCGTCAGCAGCGATACCGGCACCATTAATGCCGCCACCGATCACGATCAAGTCTTTGGTTTCCATGCTTACCTCCTCCGGATGTTCGAAACAGCTCTTTAATGTTCGTTTTCGCTCATGATTGTAATCAAAAACCAACAAACAAGCCAAGACTTAACCAAAAAAAAACATTTATGCGTGATGGAAGTAACAGTTTTGTTATCAGGATGTGGGGGGGAGGTTTGGATTTGGATTTGGATTTGGATTTGGTGAATAGTTGATCTGGTTTGGTTGTTAGAGCATTTGAGTCAAGAGCAAATTGGATTATTGTTTCGGTTGATATTCGTTCAGTGATCACCTGGCTCTCGCCGCCTCAACCGAGCAGGAGGGCAGGCCGGCCCTCCTGCACCTGCGGCTTGCGCGAAATATTACTGCTATTCGCAGTCCCCTCCGGTAGTCGTTGGCCTTATCGAGCCAGCGCGATGGGCATCCCTGCCCAAGCGCGCTTTTCGCGGGCGTCCATGCCCGCTCACTCGGGCCATCGTCTTTGTCGGTAATATCCCTAATTGCGCTCAAGGTCAAAAGAGAAAGTCAAAACCCTGCCTTTAGATTTTGATGTTAAAAGCACATTTGAGCAGCCGAGTGAAGAATGAAGGTAGGACGCGAGACATGGATGCCGAGCGAGGGCCGCTTGAGCATGGATGCGAATCGGCCCGATCCGTCAGCGAAATGATGAGTGAGGGAACCCTCGCAGTGGGCAAGCGATACGTGCGCAAGCGCAGGATTGCACAAGGGCCACGCTTATGGCCCCTTTGCCGGTTGGTTCATCGGAGGTTAAGTTAACTCGGGGCTCTAACAACCGAATCGGATCACCAAAACTAAAACCTCAACACAACTCTAATTGAACATTATGCTGCTCAATAATCTTCATCACGCTGGCTGGTGGCATCTGATCGGTAAACAAATAATCAATCAGATTCATGTTCCCCAGATTCACCATCGCGTTACGGCCAAATTTGGAATGGTCGGTGACCAGCATCACGCAGCGGGAGTTTTCGATAATCGCCCGTTTGGTCCGCACTTCATGATAATCAAACTCCAGTAGAGAGCCGTCCATATCAATACCGCTGATGCCGAGGATGCCGTAATCGAGGCGGAACTGGGAAATAAAGTCCAGCGTGGCTTCACCAATAATCCCACCATCACGGGTACGAACTTCACCACCGGCTAGAATTAGCCGAAAATCCTCTTTGGCGGTTAACAATGTCGCCACGTTCAGATTATTGGTCACCACGCGCAAGCCTTTATGATTCATTAAAGCATGAGCGACCGCTTCTGGTGTGGTGCCGATATCAATAAACAGTGTCGCGCCATCGGGGATCTGGCTGGCAACACGTTGGGCAATGCGCGCCTTTTCTTCCGACCACATTACTTTACGGTCGTTATAAGCCGCGTTGACTGAACTGGAGGGTAATGCGGCACCACCATGATGGCGGTGAATCTTGTTTTGATCCGCCAAATCATTCAAATCGCGTCGGATGGTTTGCGGGCTAACGGCAAAATGCTCCACTAGCTCTTCAGTACTGACGTAGCCTTGTTGGCGTACCAATTCAATAATCGCATCATGCCGCTGCGTTTGCTTCACGGTAATCCCCTAATTCGCCTGGTTTTTCCAGACAGTTATTGTGTGGTTCTTGCGCTGTTGCGCGTATCCCAAAATGCCATCAGTAACCCAATAATCAGGCCTGAAACATGCGCTGCGTTGGCGATCGACAAACCTAAAATATCGAAATACCCAGCAACCAACCAGAGAACAGAAAAAGCCATTAAGCCGCGAGGCAACGAAATACCGCGCTCGGGTGCGCGCTCGCCAGTCAGCCAAACATAACCCATTAAGGCATATACCACACCAGAAAGGCCGCCAAAATTCACACCACTAAACAGCGATTGACCCCAACCACTAAATAAGGCGGAAACAATAGTTAATACCAGCAATTTACCGGTGCCAAGCCGTTTCTCCATCTGCCCGGCCAGATACCACCACCACATCAGGTTAAACAGGATGTGCAACAGGGAAAAATGCAGTAAAGCATGGCTGACCCAACGCCATACTTGCAGATATTGGCTCTCGTCACGAGGCCACGCCAACCAAGACATCACTGCGGCATCACCGACGATTTGCATCAGAATATAGATGGCGATACACAGCACCATAATACTCAGCGTCAGTGGGCCAGCCTGACTGCGGAGAGTCTGGAGGTAGGAAAAGCGTTGGTACGGCAAATTAGAATGCAGATTGCCCGATTGCCAACTGGCCGCTTGGTAGCGCGGATTGAGGGGGTCGAGTAAAAACTGTTCCAGCTCATGCTGCACCAAGGGCAATTGTTCATCATCCGCTAACCAAATCTCAGCACCCTGAGCATCTGGCCGCACTTCCAGCGCCACCTTGTGAGTGGCCATATAATCAACAAAGGCCTGCGCCAGACGTAGATTAGATATTGCTATCACACGAACCATTTTGTCTATCACCGTCTAACGAGATTTTAATCTAGGTGTTTAAAAATATCACAATCTGGTTGGCTGTGGCGAATAGCAGGTTACAAATAGGCAACAGAATCAGACATTTTCACGAGTGATTTCTTGCGGGTAGCTCCTGGCCCAAGCTTCAAAACCGCCATCAATGCTGTAAACCGCCTCAAAACCTTGCTGAAGGAGATATTGCGCCGCGCCTTTGCTGCTGTTGCCGTGATAGCACATCACCAGCACCGGCTGTTCAAAATCAGTTTGTTGCATAAAGGTGTGCAAACTGCTGTTGGTCAGATGGAACGCCTCCGGCGCATGACCCGCTTCAAAACTTTGTGGGTCGCGGATATCAACTAAAACTGCTTTGTTTTCTTTTAGGCGGTTATAGGCCTGCTCAATACTGATTGTTTCAAACTGTTCCATACTGCTGATGACCTTTAATCTAATCGCGATTGAATGTTCAATCGCGAGATTGTAATCAATTTTTCGCCAATAAAGACCAGTTAAATAGAGTGGTTATTAGCCGCCTTACCCCGCCAGAGAGAGACTCTCAGGATAAATGGCGGTCGGTCATTAATATCTAGGCCAATGATTGTCAATCTACCAGAGAGATAAAATTCAATTTAACTCACTGATATTTAAATTTAATGACAGAGTTTTCGTTAAACATACCCCATCATTTGTAATAACCGTTGCGCTTGTTGTACTGCGTCTTGCCGGTGGGCGACACCTAACTTTTGATACAAATTACGAATATGCGTCTTAATGGTGGTGGCCGCCACTTCTAGCTCGCCCGCTATTTGGTCATTACTGTAGCCGGAGTAAATCAACCCCAAGACCTGCCATTCGCGTTGGGTAAGCGGGCTGGTGCGGATTAGCTCCGGAACTTGCGGGTGAGTTAGCAGCTTATCGACGAAGATCTCATCGAAATGAGCAAATTTATGCCGATGATGCTGATTAATGTCTTTCAAGATTCGTTGGGCGCGATGCTGCTCTAATTCGGGTAATGCATTGAGTTGAATTAGCTGGCGCAACTGTTGCGCCATCGCCTCGCCTTCAATCACAAAATGGCTGATAAAACCGGTGCGATTGGCTAATGAAAGGGATTCAATCAGTGCTTTTTGTGCTTCACTTTTCCGCTCGGTTTGCCAGTAAAGAGTGTTACTTAACAATAGATTACGATTAAGGTCACTGGTGAGACGCAAGCGGCGGGCATTCTCATTAAGTTCGTCCAGCACCACTTCCGCTTCATTAAACCGGCCCAACATAATCTGGATGCGTGCAATATTGCGCCATTGCCCCTGCAAAAAGTGGTTATCGGCCATCCCCGGTTTTTCGGCCTGGCGTAGCCAATTTGCCGCCGCGACTTTATCTCCGGTCATTTGCCAATGAATAACCCGGGGTTTATCGGCATTGGTAATCCAATCGAGATGATATTGGCTGCCGTGTTGCAGCGCCTCGCAGCGCTGAATGTACATGTTGGCGTTATCTAAATCCCCACGGGCCAGCGAACATTTTGCCAACATCGCCAGACACTGTAATTGCTGCTGTGGCTGATAGTTGACCAGAATTTCGATACCTTTGCGCGCCGCTTCTTCAGCTTCATCCAGCCGTGACCACGACCACAATACCTGGGAGCGAATGCGCAATAGGAATTCATGCATCGGAAGCTGTTCAAGATGCTGTTCATGAACTAAATCAAAGGCTTTATCTTGTGTTTCATAAGCTGCTTGCAGGAATCCCTGCGCAATCAGAATTTCACTCTGCTGCAATAACGCCCATAAAGCATAGTGATAGACTTCGTGGCGGCGTGCCATTTGCTCAGTTTGCTGCATCATCGGCAGTGCGCGGCTCAGTTCGCCTTTGCAATGATGAACTTCCCCGGTGACCGAGGTCGCGACAATGCGGCTGTAGAAGTTTGCCATCGGTAGATATTTCAGCGCATCGGTTGCCAGCTTCTCGGCTTCCTCCGGCTTACCGGCATTGATAGCCACTTGAGCACGTAAAGCATCAAACTCAGCCCGCAAAATATCATCAATAGGAATTTTACGTTCCTGCATTGCTGATTCAGCGCGCTCAAGCAAGGTATTGACCTCACCATAGCGATGTTGGCTTTGCGCCAGCCATGCCTGTAGCAATGCCAGTTCAGGATTTTGCACCAATAAAGAGTAGGGCAGGGCGAGCAGACATTGCTCCAACAGGGCTAACTCACTGTGATTAAACAGAGTCCAGGCGTGTTGCAGCAAGATATCACGTAGCATGCCGACATCGCCCGCCGCCAATGCATGGTGGATAGCTTCCGCTGGATAGCCCAGAGCCAGCCAGCCCTCAGCCGCCGCATGGTGTAATTCTGGCAATTCTAATGCCAGTTCCCATTGGCAGCGTTGGCGCAGGAAAGTGGCGAACAATGGATGGAAGCAGAACCATTCACCGCTGTCATCCATTCGATGAATAAATAGTCCCTGACGCTCTAATTCTTCCAGCCGTTGTTGGCCGTTATCTTCACCGGTCAGGCGCACTATCAGGGCATCATTCATTGAGCGCAATACCGAACAGCGCAACAGGAAAGCGCGCGCCTCGCTATCGACCTGATCCAGCACTTCATCGACTAAATAATCTGACAAATGGCTGGCATTTAACCCGGCCAACCGTTTTGCTGATTTTTGTGCTGAGGAATTGGGCTGGCGCGATGACAACGCGATCAATTGCAGCGCCGTCGCCCACCCTTCCACTTCATCACACAGGCGGCTGCTATCACCTTGCTCCAGTGGAACGGAGAGGCGGCAATCAAAGAATTGCTGCGCTTCCTGATGATTAAATGCCAACTGCTGCATACCTAATTCCAACAACTGGTCGCGCACCCGCAGGTTAGCAATACCCAGTGGTGGCAAGGTGCGAGAAAGCAGAATCAGGGTCAGATTTTCTGGCTGATGGCGCAGGAAAAAGCGCATGGCTTCATGAATGGCATCATTGGTAATCAGATGATAATCATCAATCACCAGATACAGCGGGCCGTCCCAATCGGACAGCTCGATAAATAATTGCGCAAACAGCGCAGAGAGACTGGCATATTGATGCTTCTGGCTGAGGGCCTCACTTTTGCTGCAATAGCCTCTGGTCGCCAATTGTATGGCTGCGATTAAATAGGTCGCAAAACGCTCGGGTTGATTGTCACTTTCATCCAGAGAATACCAGCCTAGATCGCATTGATCGGCTGCCCACTGAGCGATTAACGTCGTCTTACCATATCCCGCCGGGCAATTTATTAATGTCAGGCGGTAATTTGCGACGCCAGATAACTTCACTAACAAGCGATCGCGTATCACGGTATTTTGCAGCCGTACCGGGCGGCTCAGTTTTGATGGGATAAGCATGCTGTGTCCGGTTTAAAAGGGTTCCGGTGAGAAAACGTCCTGGCGTTTGACATATCCATTTTTAATGAGTTGTTACAGGCATTCATAAGAGTAATTATTTTTAGCCTCGTAATTAATCAGCACTGCTAAGGTCTGATAACGGCCATCTTATTGCAATAGAGTTAATGTTTCCTGTGGCTGTAAGTTGCACCGGATCACAATTTTAGCTACGCCCTGCGACTCATCCCCAGCTAACTACCCGGCAGGATGATGCTCTTGTCCATTCTCATTGGCAGGATAAGGGTAAGATTACCCCACTCACAGGATTAGAGACTTCCCTATGTCACAGCTTATGCTTAAAAAGGACGATTTCCTGGCCGCACTGGCCCGCCAGTGGCAGCGCTTTGGTTTAACTTCTGCTCAGCAAATGACCCAACACCAATGGTGGGAAGCGGTCAGCGCGGCATTGGCCGAGCAACTGTCAGCTCAGCCCGCCCCACAGCCAGCCAAAAAAGTACAGCGCCATGTTAACTACATTTCGATGGAGTTTTTAATTGGCCGTTTAACTGCCAATAATCTGATTAACCTGGGGTGGTATGACCAAGTAGAGGCGCTGTTGGCGGAGCAGCAGGTTAACTTGAGCGACCTGTTAGAACAGGAAACTGACCCCGCATTGGGCAATGGTGGTTTGGGCCGTTTGGCGGCTTGTTTTCTTGATTCAATGGCGACAGTTGAGCAGCCCGCCACTGGCTATGGTCTGAATTATCAATATGGTTTGTTCCGCCAATCTTTCAGTGAATGTAAGCAGCAGGAAGCACCGGATAATTGGCAGCGCGAAAGCTACCCGTGGTTCCGCCACAATGCCGCGCTGGCGGTGGATGTTGGCTTTGGTGGCAAGCTGGAGAAACAGGCGGATGGCCGTCAGTTATGGCGTCCGGCCTTTACCTTACGTGGCGAAGCTTGGGATTTGCCGGTGCTGGGCTTTCGTAATGGCGTCACTCAACCCTTGCGTTTATGGCAAGCCACTCATCAGCATCCATTTGATTTAACTAATTTTAATGACGGTAAGTTCTTGCTTGCCGAGCAAAATGGTGTTGAAGCAGAAAAGCTGACTAAAGTGCTGTATCCAAATGATAATCATCTGGCCGGTAAACGTCTGCGGCTGATGCAGCAATATTTCCAGTGTGCTTGTTCGGTGGCCGATATCTTGCGCAAGCACCATCTGGCGGGCCGCAAGCTGGCTGAATTGCCAGATTATGAAGTCATTCAGTTGAATGATACCCACCCGACTATCGCCATTCCTGAAATGCTGCGCGTGTTGCTGGATGAGCATCAGTTCAGTTGGGATGCTGCTTGGGCGATTACCAGCAAAACTTTTGCCTACACCAACCACACTCTGATGCCCGAAGCGCTTGAATGCTGGGATGAAAAACTGGTGCGTAGCTTGCTGCCACGTCATTTTGTCATCATCAAGCAAATCAATGCGCAGTTTAAGAAGTTGGTCGATAAGCAATGGCCGGGCGACGAAGAGGTCTGGGCCAAGCTGGCAGTCCACCATAATAAACAAGTGCGGATGGCCAATCTGTGCGTGGTGAGCGGCTTTGCCGTCAACGGCGTTGCACAGTTGCACTCAGATCTGGTTATCAAAGATTTGTTCCCTGAATACTATCAATTATGGCCAAATAAATTCCACAATGTTACTAATGGTATTACCCCGCGCCGCTGGTTGAAGCAATGTAACCCGGCTTTGTCAGGTTTGATTGACGACACATTAAAAGTGGAATGGGCAAATAATCTGGATGCATTAGCCGGGCTTGAGTCTTATGCCGAAGATAAAGCTTTCCGCCAACAGTATCAGCAGATCAAATATGACAATAAAGTTAAATTAGCTGCATATGTTAAGCGCGTTATGGGGATAACTATTAACCCGGATGCTATCTTTGATGTACAGATTAAGCGGTTGCATGAATATAAACGTCAGCATTTGAATCTGTTGCATATTCTTTCGCTGTATCGCCAGATTCGTGACAACCCGAACCTGGATATTGCCCCGCGTGTATTCCTGTTCGGGGCGAAAGCTGCGCCAGGTTATTATTTAGCTAAGAATATTATTTATGCGATTAATCAGGCGGCGGAGAAGATCAATAATGATCCGATCGTCAAAGATCGCCTGAAAGTGGTGTTCATTCCTGACTACCGTGTTTCGGTCGCAGAATTGATGATCCCGGCGGCAGATGTGTCCGAGCAGATTTCCACTGCTGGTAAAGAAGCTTCTGGGACGGGCAATATGAAGTTGGCGCTGAATGGCGCATTAACGGTGGGCACACTGGACGGCGCTAACGTCGAGATTGCTGAACAGGTCGGTGACGAAAATATCTTTATTTTCGGCAACACCGTTGAACAGGTAAAAGCCATTCTGGCGAAAGGTTATAAGCCGCAGACATATTTGAAATCTGACGCACATCTGAAAAGTATCTTGGATGAGCTCGCCAGCGGTGCATTCAGCCAAGGTGATAAACACGCATTTGACATGATGCTGCATAGCCTGTTGGAAGGGGGTGACCCTTATCTGGTACTCGCTGATTTTGCTTCATATTGTCAGGCACAGAAGCAAATTGATGCCCTTTACCGCGATAAGGATGAATGGACCCGCCGTACCATTCTTAACACCGCTCGGGTAGGGATGTTCAGTTCTGACCGTTCAATTCGCGATTATCAAACGCGGATCTGGCAAGCCAAACGTTAAGGAGAAGACTGCATGGATCGTAAATCGCTCGATCAAGCAGCGACACTGGCAGGGATAGCCGCCAACTATATTAATGCGCATGGTAAGCCGCAGGCTATTTCGGCACAAACTAAGCAGCAGTTGTTGGCGGCCATGGGGCGCACCAGTGTGCCCTCTGACTCCCAGACAGAAAAAGCACCATTACCACCGGTAAAAGTATTTACTTTTGGCAGCGCAATGCAGCTGCCAAAAGTAAATACTTTTGGCAGCGCAATGCAGCTGCCAATGGCGGGTTCAGGCGATTATCACTGGCAGCTACAGACCGAAAAAGGTGATTTACATCAAGGGCGTATCAGTGCCAAAAAGACGCTGACCTTGCCAGCCTCACTGCCGCAGGGCTATCACCGTTTGGTGCTGGAACAAGGCTTACAACAGTGGCAGTGTTCGGTTATCGTCGCGCCGAAGCGCTGTTTTGAACCGGATGCCTTGTTGGCAGGGAAAAAACTCTGGGGAGCCTGTGTGCAGCTGTATACCCTGCGCTCCGAGCGCAACTGGGGTATTGGTGATTTTGGCGACTTAACCCAGATGTTGGAGCAGGTGGGTGAGCGCGGTGGGGCCTTTATTGGCCTTAACCCGATTCATGCGCTGTATCCGGCAAATCCACAAAGTGCCAGCCCCTACAGCCCCTCTTCACGGCGCTGGCTGAATGTGATTTATATTGACGTCAATCGCGTGGATGAATTCCACAGCAGCGAAGCCGCGCAGACTTGGTGGAACCAGCCCGAGACACAAAGTGCGCTGGCGAAAGCGCGCGCTAGCGAATGGGTTGATTATCCGCAAGTGATGCAACTCAAACTAGCCGCTTTGCGTTTGGCTTTCCCGCTTTTTACTGCCCGCAAAGCAAAAGATGCGCGGGTGCAGGCTTTCCATCGATTTGTTGAACAAGGTGGCAGTAGCCTGCATCAACAGGCCGCTTTTGATGCTCTTCATGCTCATTTGAGTGAAAATGACCCGATGATGTGGGGCTGGCCGGTATGGCCGGAAAAATATCGTGATGGGCACAGCAGTGGTGTGGCTGATTTTTGCCGTGAGCATGCGGATGAAGTGAATTTCTATCTGTGGTTGCAGTGGTTGGCCGCCAGCCAGTTTGATGACTGTTTCCATATCAGTCAAACACGAAAAATGCCGCTGGGTTTGTATCGTGACTTGGCGGTTGGCGTAGCAGAAGGTGGCGCAGAAACCTGGTGTGATCGCGAGTTATATTGTCTTAAAGCTTCTGTGGGAGCACCGCCCGATATTTTAGGGCCGCTGGGCCAAAATTGGGGCTTGCCGCCAATGGATCCGCACGTCATGGCCGCTCGCGCTTATCAGCCTTTTATTGATTTGCTGCGGGCCAATATGACCAGTTGTGGCGCGCTGCGTATTGACCATGTCATGGCGTTATTGCGTTTGTGGTGGATTCCTTACGGCCAAACCGCCGATCAAGGAGCTTATGTTAAATACCCAGTCGATGATTTGCTGGCGATATTAGCTTTAGAGAGCCAGCGTCACAACTGCATGGTCATTGGTGAAGATTTAGGCACGGTGCCGGTCGAGATTGTCGCCAAGCTGCGCGACAGTGGGGTGTATTCCTATAAAGTGCTCTATTTTGAGCATGACAGCGAAAACACCTTCCGCGCACCACAGTCTTATCCGGTACAGGCGATGGCGACCATCACCACCCATGACTTGCCGACTCTGCGCGGTTATTGGCAAAGTGATGATTTGACGTTAGGAAGTAAGTTGGGGTTATATCCGGACCAACAGATGTTGAAACAGCTCTATCTTGATAGAGAGCGCGCGAAACAAGGTTTGCTGGAAGGGCTGCATCATTATGATTGTGTGCCAAAGAAAGTGGGTCATAAAGCATCGTTGCTATCGATGAGCCCGGTTCTCAACCGCGGATTGCAGCGCTATGTGGCTGATAGTGCCAGTGCGTTACTGGGTTTGCAGCCGGAAGACTGGCTGGATATGGCTGCTCCAGTCAACATTCCTGGCACCAGTGATGAGTATCCAAACTGGCGGCGTAAGTTGACATCAACTTTGGAAGAGATGTTCGCCGACGACCAGGTTAATCGTTTATTGAAAGATTTGGATAAGCGCCGCAAGAATGTTTCAGCGGGGTGACCTTTTAGGTCGTACAAAGGGTTATTAGGTGATGGGTTCGGTTGACATGAGATTGCCGCTCACCTAACTCTTGATGCTTCAACCGGTTAAGGGTGTGGGCACACACCCTTAACAATCCCGCGCCTTGCGCAAAATATTGTGGCTGCGCCATTCCCTCCAGCAGCCGCTAGCCTTATCGAGCCAACGCGATGGGCATCCCTGCCCAAGCGCGCTTTTCGCCGCCGTCCGTGGCGGCTCACTCGGGCCATCGTCTTTGTCGGCAATATCCCTGATTGCGCTCAACGTCAAAACATATACTCGTCACATTGCTTCAAGTGCATGCGCTCAAGTGCCGCTAACACCGCTGTAACGCCAAGGACGCAGGATAAGGTTTGTTAGCCATCTAATATTAGCCAAAGTCACTGGTGTTACAGCAAGGCAGCAAGCGAATAAATCCCGATGAGCTGACTCAGGTCAGTGATTCGGGTGAGTGAGTGCCGCTAACACCGCTGTAGCGCCAAAGACGCAGGATAATTAGTAGTAAGAATGCTCGCCGCGCTGATGCTCGGTCAAATCTCTCACACCCTTCAATTCTGGGAATTTCTGTAATAACTCTTTTTCGATGCCTTCTTTCAAGGTCACATCGACCATGGAACAGCCGTTACAACCGCCACCGAATTGCAGGATAGCCAATGCGTCTGGCGTGATTTCCATCAAGGTGACACGACCACCGTGACCGGCTAATTGCGGGTTAATTTGTGATTGCAGCACATACTCAACCCGCTCCATCAGCGGAGCATTGTCATCCACTTTACGCATTTTTGCGTTAGGGGCTTTGAGTGTCAGTTGAGAACCTAACTGGTCAGTGACGAAATCGATTTCAGCGTCTTCCAGATAAGGTTTGCTCAACTCATCAATATAAGCTGATAACTGCTCAAATTTCAGTACGGTATCTGTTGCTTCAACGGCATCCGGTGGGCAGTAAGACACACCGCACTCGGCGGTTGGCGTACCGGGGTTGATAACAAATACGCGGATTTGGGTGCCTTCTTCTTGATTTGCCAACAGTTTGGCAAAATGAGATTGTGCTGCGTCTGTTATTGTGATCATGGCATCTGCTCAATAGTTGACTATTCTTGTCGGTTATAATACGCCCATTGTTAGGGTGACTACAAGGTTCGGCAGAGACACCAGACCTGCAATGAGGCGATCTCCTGAGCCCATAGTAACTTGGCAATCTCATTCAGTGTACTGCCTGTTGTCACAACATCATCCAGCAGAGCAATATGTTGGCCGCGAATAGGCTCCATACAGCGAAATATTCCCTGCATATTTTTCCGCCGTGCGGTGGCTTTTAATTGCTGCTGAGGGGGCGTCGCTCGAATGCGGCGTAAGGTGGTATTGCTGTAGTCGCAACCCAGCCAGCGAGCCAATGGGCGCGCTAATAAATCTGTTTGATTATACCCGCGCCGCCAACAACGCCAGCGGTGCAGCGGTACACTGATAATTCTGTCCGGTTTGATGACGTTACCGTGACGCCAAACATCGAGCCAGCGCAGTAAGAATAATCGAGCCAATACCGGTGCCAGTGAGGTCGCCCCGCTAAATTTTAGCTTTTTTATCAACCCATTCAATGGGGGAATATAATCGCTGACAAATATCATGCGCATCCAGGGCCGTGGTTGCTGAAGACACCGGCCACAAGGCAAAGCTGTATTGCTGCAAGGTAAGCCGCAGTAAGGGCAACAAGGCGGTAATGGGGGTAAGTGGCGGCGGCAGTAGCAACAAATACCGTGCTTTGGGTGATACAGCGGTTGCTGGCATAGCCAACATTGGCTGATGATTGTTAGCATGTATATCTTCCTTGCTATACAGGTTAAGGCGACAGGATACTAACGTATGAAACAACTTTATTGGAACGTCTGCGGTGAAGGCGATCGCGATCTTGTGTTACTGCACGGATGGGGGCTGAATGCAGGAGTATGGCATTGCATAATTGACCGACTCGCGCCGCATTTTCGCCTGCATTTAGTCGATCTCCCCGGCTATGGCCGCAGCAATGAATTTGGTGCGATGTCACTGTCTGAAATGGCTGAAATAGTCTTACAACAAGCCCCTAAGCAAGCTATATGGCTGGGTTGGTCAATGGGCGGGTTGGTTGCTAGCCAGATAGCTTTACAGCACCCCGAGCGGGTCAGTGGGCTTATCACGGTGGCTTCTTCCCCGTGTTTTGCGGCTCATGATGAGTGGCCGGGTATCCGCCCAGAGGTTTTGGCGGGTTTCCAACAACAACTCAGTGAGGATTTCCAGCGCACCGTTGAACGTTTTTTGGCACTGCAAACTTTGGGGACGGAAAGCGCACGCCAGGATGCCCGTTTGTTGAAAGCGGTTGTATTGCAACACCAAATGCCGGAAGTGAGTGTCTTGACCGGTGGGTTAGATATCCTGCGCACGGCGGATTTGCGCGAAGCGTTAGCCGGCTGCTTTCTGCCTTTTTTGCGAATTTATGGTTATCTGGATGGGCTGGTGCCGCGCAATGTCGCCTCATTGTTAGATAGCAAATGGCCGCACACGCAGTCGGTGGTGATGAAAGGATGTGCCCATGCGCCATTTGTTTCTCATCCCGATGAATTTTCAAAACTAATTATCGATTTCGCGCAACAGAATAGCCGCTGACATTCTATTTTTTGGGCTTTCGAAGCACCATGGCTGGCGATAAGAGCCGGTTGAAAAGAGCGGCTAAATAAAATTTAATCGTCGATTTAATGGCTAAATATTAAATTTAATTAATAATTGTTAGTGCATTAGTACAATACTTATAAGCATTAATCATTCATTTGCGAGGTATTCGGTATGAATTTATTGAAAAATCTGGCGGTAGCTCTGGTGGTGACAGGGGTTTCTTTTGGCGCGATGGCGGCTAAAGAAATTACTAAAGAAGAAGCTAAAAATTACGAAAAAATTGGCACAATCTCGACTTCGGGTGAAGCAACATCGCCAATGGACGTGAAGCATGAACTGTCAAAATTGGCAGACGAGAAAGGCGGTAAGTATTACCTGATTATTGCCGAGCGCGAGAAAGGGAAGTTTGCGGCCGATGCAGAAGTCTATAAATAATGTTAGCAGAGATGCCCAAGTGGGCATCTCATTTGGCGCGCTGTTAATTTTTCAAGTGATAAATCACTGTGTTACATTGATTTTTTCCCTCAGGGCAACGCTTGCAATTGCCGCTGAGGCACCCGCTATTATCTTGCTCAATACGTTCAATCTTGCCCATTGCGGTCAACTTTTCCAGCATTGCCTCAACCAGAGGTAAAGGCAGCGCCAATTGGTGGCTTAACTGCTTGGCATCAGTGTTGCCGCTAAGGGCGATTGCATCGCGCAATTGCACCAGGCTTGCCATAGTTTCTCCTCATCAATGACAGTCATTGCCAGAGCGCTGGCAACACTTGCTGGTGGGCGTATTGTTTTGTAATCTCACGGTGACCCGGCTGCGCGCCCGGCGCAAACCCAACAAGATTAAAACATTAATAATAATAACCAATGCGATAATGCTAAAACTCTGTTGTGGGTGATCCCGGAAAGTGGCCGCTTGATAGAACAAAGTGGCCAGTGAGTAAGCAACATTCAGCCCCCACAGTATTGAGAAAGTCATCCAGCCGCGGCTGGTTTCCCGCGCAATCGCCCCCATCACGGAGACACAAGGCACATACAGTAAGACGAAAATCAGGTAGCTGTAGGCTGAAATACTGGAGCCGAACTTGCTACTCATCATCCCCATCGAACCGGCCGCCATTTCGCCGTCACCTTTACTGGCTTCAATAGGGTTGGATAACACACTGAGGCTAAAAGTATCTTTTAACCCCTGCCAGGTGGTATCAACCGCTCCGGCCAATTCACCCCATAAATTAAAGCTTTCAGCATCAAAAGGTTCATTTTTAATTTGTTCGGCGGTGTAAAGGGTATTCAATGTCCCCACCACGACTTCTTTGGCCATGGCCCCGGTGACTAAGCCCACAGTCGCTTGCCAGTTATCCTCATGAATCCCCATTGGCGACAGTAATGGCGTTAATACTTTACTGACAGAAGCCAGCGCCGAGTCATTAATACTGTCGACGGCTTTGCCGCTGAAAGAAAAACTGTTCAAACCGCCAATAAAAATACTCGCGATAACAATGACTTTCCCGGCGCGCAGGACAAATCCTTTCAACCGTTGCCAGGTTTGTAATAACAGACTTTTGAGATGCGGCACATGATAAACCGGCAATTCCATCACAAAGGGTGATGCTTCACCGCGCATGATGGTGTATTTCAAAACCAATCCGGTGAGAATGGCGACGGCAATCCCCAGTAAATAGAGAGAAAAGACGATACTGGCCCCGTCCTGGCCGAAGAATGCGGCGGCAAATACTGCAAATATAGCTAGCCGCGCGCCACAGGACATAAACGGCGCCATCATGATAGTTATCAATCGCTCGCGTTGAGCATCCAAGGTGCGTGCGCCCATAATCGAGGGTACATTGCAGCCAAAACCAACAATCAACGGCACAAAAGATTTACCCGGTAACCCCAGCGCCTGCATCAGCCGGTCCATAACAAACGCGGCACGGGCCATATAGCCAGAATCTTCCAAAAAGGAGAGGAACAAATACATCATGCCAATTTGTGGCACCAGCGGCAGCACGGTGTTTATCCCGCCCCCGACCCCTTGGGCCAGGAAGATAGTTAGCCACTGCGGGAAATGCAGTGTATAGCCAACCCATTGTATCCCTTGAATAAAAATGGCCGCAGAGCCGATATCAAATATCGGTTGTAGCGCCCCGCCGATATTAATGGCCAAGACGAACATTAAATACATGACAAACAAGAAGATAGGCACGCCCAACCAGCGGTTCAGGATCACTTTGTCGAGTGCTTGTGTCAGGCGGTTGGGTTCGGCTTGCTGTGAGTTGCCGACGATATCGCAGATACGGGCAATGCTCTGATAGCGGGCATCGGCGATCACCAGTTCTGGGTCTTCGTGCTGATTTTTCCGTAGGTTTTCACGTGCCAGCTCAAGGCGTGGCGCAGTTATACCCGCACGCGCCAAGCTGTAAATATCCCCCTCCAAGATTTGCAGGGACAACCAGCGACGTTGTTGAACCGGCAAGGAGGGCGGCATTTCCTGCACCAGCTTCTCCACTTCATGCAGTAGCACCGGCGGGTAGTTAATCAAAGCTTTAAAAGTGACGGGCTGAAACTCATCAATGCTCGTTTTTAATTCATTGATACCGCGCCCTCGAGTCGAGATCAGCGTGATAACTGGGCAGCCCAATTGCTGAGAAAGGGCTTCAATATCAATATCAATGTGCTGGCTTTTGGCGATATCCAGCATATTCAGAGCCACGATACAGGGGATGCCTAGCTCCAGCAGTTGCAGTGTCAGGTAGAGATTGCGCTCCAGATTGGCGGCATCCACCACGTTAATCAGCAGGTCCGCTTCGCCGCTCAAAATATAGTGGCAGGCAATTTGCTCATCCAGCGAGGTTTGCTCTGAAATGGTCGTTAGTGAGTAGGTTCCCGGCAGATCAACCAAAGTCACTTGGTGTTGCGCGGTGTTGAAGTGGCCCTCTTTGCGCTCGACAGTGACCCCGGCCCAGTTACCAACTCGCTGGCGAGCGCCAGTTAACTGGTTGAAAAGGGTAGTTTTACCCGCATTGGGGTTGCCAATTAGGCCAATGGTGAGTGTTTTCATAATCCAACGTGATAATCAATAAATGAAAGTCAGCTTGCGCAAGGCGATTATCTTGCATCACCCCGCAACCAGAATAAGAAGTTGACCTGAAAAACAAGAAGTTGACCTGAAAAATAAAGAATTGACCTGAAATCTTAGGGTTGCAGGTCGAGTGTCAGCAAATCTAAGTCTTTTTTACGGAGCACCAGACTGACCCGACGAGTTTCTATCTGAATAGGGTCACCTAAGGGCGCAAGGCGAACAACATTAAATGAAGAGCCGGGTAGCATACCCAGAGACAACAATTTCTGCCGGTAAGCGGGGCTAATTTCAGGTGAGAAACCAACAATTTTGTAGGAACGTTGTGGGATCAAATGCATAAGAGCCTCTTGAAATGTAGGTAATTAATTATCGTTATTGATGTACCAGTATTCAGAGTGATTCCACCCTACTCGCCATACTTCAAGCTGCATGTGCATTGGCTACCTTCCTGCAACTCAAATTATTTAGAGTCTGTAAGACGTAATAATTAAAGTAATAATAGTAAGAATCGTTTTCATATTCAACTCAGGCTAAATACTCAAAAGTAAATATTCATTACGATCTCATTTTTATAATTAATGAGTCTGATTTTTATTTGCGCTTGTTTTACCATCAAATTAGCACAATCGCAAATGCGAACAATGAGTTAAATCAGTTAACTGAATGTTTCTATAAACCGTTATCCATAATGATAAATACCGATTATTAACATAATCATTTCACTATGATTTGAATCAAATAACATTCGCATTCTAATTAACTATTAGAATGCTATGGTAATTATTTATAAATTAACAGCCATAGCGGACCAAATTAAACCGCATGTTAACTATGATGTTAAATCAGCCAGGGTGATACTCGATTTAACACTGGATAAAAGAATTGCGTGCTAATTAATTTAGAAGATAACCCAGCAATCTTATAGAAGAAAAAAATATGAGCGTAGAGGGTCAATAACCCGTTAGGGATGAGTTTTAACTGACAAATGCCATGCAGAAAGTGAATAAAGCAAGCTGAGGGTCACAAATGTGGCCCTCAGCTCCGATATCAGCGCTTTTTAAACGCCGCAGCCAACGCGTCACTCATGGCGCTGTTGTTGCTGCCAGAATTGCTGTCTGCGCGCCCTTTGGCTGCTGGGCGGCTATTGGATTCATTATTATTCCGTGGTCGGCTGTTATTACTGGAATTATTGGCATTGGCACGGTTTTCACCGCCATTACCCCGGCGTGAACCGCTTTCACCCGGTTGCTCATCAAGGCGCATCGTCAGAGCAATACGTTTGCGCTGCAAATCCACTTCCATGACTTTAACTTTGACGATATCGCCGGCTTTCACCACCTTATGCGGGTCATCGACAAATTTATCTGCCAGTGAGGAAATATGCACCAGACCATCCTGATGAACGCCGATATCGACAAACGCACCAAAGTTAGTCACGTTAGTCACTGAGCCTTCGAGGATCATACCCGGCGTCAGGTCATTCAGTGTTTCCACGCCCTCGGCAAAGGTCGCCGTTTTAAACTCAGGGCGGGGATCTCGGCCCGGTTTTTCTAGCTCGCGTAAGATATCGGTGACCGTCGGCACACCAAATTTCTCGGTGGTGAAATCGCGGGCATTGAGATTACGCAAGGCCGTGGCATTGCCCATCAAATCCTGCAAAGCTTGCTCGGTGGCGGCCAAAATACGCTCGACAATCGGATAGGCCTCCGGATGCACTGTTGAGGCATCCAGCGGGTTATTTCCGTGGTTGATACGCAAGAAACCGGCGCACTGTTCAAAGGCTTTTGGCCCTAAGCGGCTGACTTTCAGCAATTGCTCGCGGTTATGGAAGCGGCCATTCTCATCACGCCAGTTCACAATATTTTGCGCCATCATGCGGGTCAAACCGGCGACTCGGGTCAGCAATGGCACGGACGCGGTGTTCAAATCGACTCCCACGGCGTTTACACAGTCTTCTACCACCGCATCCAGTTTTTTCGCCAATTGGCTTTGGCTGACATCATGCTGATATTGGCCGACCCCGATGGATTTCGGGTCGATTTTCACCAGTTCCGCTAACGGGTCTTGCAAGCGGCGGGCAATAGAGACCGCGCCACGGATGGAAACATCCAGATCTGGGAATTCCAGTGCCGCCAGCTCCGAGGCTGAATAAACTGACGCCCCGGCTTCACTGACAATGACTTTCTGCGCCGTCACCGCCGGATACTGCTGTTGCAGCTCAGTAAAGAAGCGCTCGGTTTCCCGTGATGCGGTGCCGTTACCAATCGCTACCAATTCAACCTGATGTTTGATGCACAGGGCGGCCACTACAGCGGCGGCTTTTGCCGCCTGCCCGGTATGAGGATAAATGGTATCGAAGGCAACCAGCTTGCCGGTAGCATCAACTACCGCCACTTTTACCCCGGTGCGCAGGCCCGGATCGAGGCCCATAGTGGCGCGCATCCCTGCTGGGGCCGCCATCAGCAAATCTTGCATGTTACGGGCGAATACATTGATAGCTTCGTCTTCGGCCCGTTCACGCAAGGTGCTCATCAACTCGGTTTCAAGATGCATCAGCACCTTAATGCGCCAAGTCCAGTTGACCACCGCTTTGCGCCAGCTGTCTGCCGGCGCATTATTCAGGCGCAGATCCAGGTGATTGATAATAATCTGTTCGCCCTGACTCTCGCGAGGCGGCTCGTCAAACTGGGGATCGGGATTCAGCGCCAGTTGCAGCACACCTTCATTACGGCCACGGAACATCGCCAGGGCGCGGTGAGAAGGGACTTGGGCGATAGGTTCGTGGTGATCAAAGTAATCGCGGAATTTAGCGCCTTCCTGCTCTTTGCCTTCCACTACTTTTGATACTAAATGGGCGTTTTTCCACAAGTATTGGCGCACTTTCGCCAGCAATGTTGCATCTTCCGCAAAACGCTCCATCAGGATATAGCGCGCGCCATCCAGTGCCGCTTTGGTATCCGCCACGCCTTTTTCAGCATCGACAAAAGCGAGCGCGACCTGTTCTGGGTCTTGCTGTGGGTCATGCCATAAGCTGTCTGCCAAGGGTTCCAGACCGGCTTCAATAGCAATCTGCCCACGGGTGCGGCGCTTGGGTTTATAAGGAAGGTATAAATCTTCCAACTCGGTTTTACTCATGGTGCCGTTAATGGCACCGGCGAGTTGCTCGGTGAGCTTGCCTTGATCTTCTATTGATTTAAGAATGGTTTGGCGGCGGTCTTCAAGTTCGCGCAGATAACCCAAACGGCTTTCCAACTGGCGCAGCTGGGTATCATCCAATCCGCCGGTAACTTCCTTACGATACCGTGAAATAAAGGGCACGGTATTACCTTCATCCAACAGGCGTATTGCAGCAATCACTTGCTCCGGTCGCGCCTGTATTTCGCTTGCAATAATGCTGCTCAGTTGTTCATTCATAAGTCTGATATCAATTTTGATAGAGGAATAGGGAAAAAATCATAGAGAACAGTTATACGGATTGCGGTAAAAAATTGCCAGCACTGCGGTTATCCCGGCGAGCCAGAAAAAGTATTGTGAGACATTTCCACTTTGTAACAGGAAAGCCAACAACCTCATTCCCAAAATATTGCCTAACGAATCACCCAATGTTGCTGACAGTGATAGCAAACCAAAATAGGTCGCGAAACTGCCATGGTCAGCAAATGCAGCATTATTTGCATCTGCGCTGGGCATGTACACCATAAGAGCCAGGGAGAAAACCCCCGCCGCCCATAGAATCAGTACCATATCCTGAGCAAGATAAATCAGGAAAAAAGAAACAGAGAATAACATCAGAGCGACAGCAGGATAATAAGATGGAATATACTGATTAATATAGAGACTGACCCAATGCTGCAACACCATGACGCATAGCGCTTCCACGATAAAGAACAGTGTCAGATTACTTTCGTCATCCAAGGTCTCGCGGGTATAGAGAGGGATGGTGGAATAAAGCTGGGCATGCAGCATCCATAATAAACTGTTGACCAGTAGGAAGCGGCAGTAATTGCGATTTTTAAAGGGCTTGAGCCAGTCAGCGAGTGTCAGGCGCGGAGCTGGGGGCGGTTTGCACTCAGTCCCCGAGATGTATATCAGGCAATAGACCAGCAGTAATATATAGAGGCCACCGATAATCCAATATAGCCCTTGGGGTACATAGCGTAGGATTTCAAAGCCGATGATAGGGGCAATCAACGCCGAACCATTCATCAAGATATAGAGAAAGGAGTAATCAGCCGAGGTTGCCGCATTGTGAGACCGAAGCTGTTTCTGGCTGGCAATAAATGACTGAGTCAGCAAGACAACCGAGGAAACACCCACTCCAGCGATACACAGACACCAAGGGGCGAATTCCCCCATGAGAGCATTCGACGATGCTAATAAAAAACCACTGGCGGCGATGCCTAGCGCGAAAATCAGGCCGGAACGAAAAGTCAGGCGATCAAACCACGGCCCCAGTGCGACTTTGGATAACCGTGAAACTAAAATGTAGCCAAACATAATGGCGCTGACAGTGGTAATAGGAAAACGTAAATGTTCATGGAGATAAGTGGAAAACGTCGTCATCAGCACGTAATAAGCCAAAGAGGAGCCAACAAAAATGATAGCAATTGGCTGCATCGGTTGAGGGCGTTTCCATAACCGCATCAATGAGTGGCCTAAGCAGATCGACGGCTACGGTGGCCTTCACCCAATGGTTGATGCAAATAAACATCCAGCAGGTGGCATTGCCAGAGATAAAGCGCTTCAGTAAAACCATAGGCGAATCTCAATGCTGCCCCGGCAATAGTTATCGGCAGGGCACCATAGCAAGCTGAGAATAAACTTAATGAATTGAGATGGTCATACTCTTCATCGGTTTCGGCATGCGCTATCAGCGGCATGACAACATCGTCATGCAAAGCATGCTGAGCCGCCACATGGTGATAAAACTGGCGAGTCTCCTCAACTCGCCGCGCCGTTTTCTCTAGAACGGCCACGCAACTTTTATAGACGAACGGGTGCTGTTTAGCCGCCATCTGCAAGAATCGGCAAATTCCCTGGGTGCTGGGTAGCGGCAATAAGTTTTTTTCTAATTGAGGCAATTGATGAGCATGTCGAAAACGTGTTGCGCTGACTTTAAACAAATAAGGATGATCCCATTCCTCTGATAAATGAATGATGCACTTATTAATCAGTAATAACTCATTAGTGTGGGCTAATACGGTGCCCAAATGTTGGATAACACTGTGGGTATGGTGATAATTCTCGATTGCCCAGGCGTAAAGAGTATTGAGATTGTTAGGCGAATCTGGATTATTCATTTTTTGCCAAAATGGATCAAAATACAGGGCGTCGGCCCAAAGATTCAGTTCTTTATTAATGGCTTCAGCGGCCATGCTGGCATCAATGTAATCGGCATCGGGGGGAAAGGGGTAAAGCATCATATTCTGGTCAAGAAATTCGATAAAATCGTCGCTGAATGCCTCACAACAACCCGCTTCTTGCAGTGCCCGTTCAGGATCTCTATGGGCTGAAAGCTGGGAGGTAAAAAAAGTGCTGATATCGGTGTCAACCAACTCGACAACCTGTAGCCTTGAAGTCAGGCGCAGCCTGTGTTCCTGAACATGCTCAATGCTGATTGAGTTTTTTAATAGCATACTTTCCTCCTATCCTTGCTCGGTTTATGCGCCAGAGTTACACGCCGTGTAACCAATCCATTTTTAGGCGGGGGAAAGGCAATTTTTTATTGACATAAAAAATGCTTATTCCCCGGTAAAATAGATGAAATTGATCCCCCAACGAGGCTAGGTTAATCAAACTGGTATCTAAATCCCGTTGTAAACGTGGCCCCAAAATATCGGCACAGGCTTTGCCATAACGGCCACTATAGGGGTAACCATAGCGCTGAGTCGCGGGAATACTGGCAAATGATATTTCGTTGCTGGTCGCTTCGGCGACCCATGAAGAAAGTTGTTGGGTTACTTTCTGATGACTAGAGATGCGTTCGAAAAATTGCGCCATGGCGTTAAGCGCGTCAGTATCTCCTGGGGAACCAAAAAGCCCCATGGCATAAGAGAATGCTAGTGGGTCTTTCACCGCCATATTTTCCAGCGCCAACTGGAACATTAAAGTTGAGGTTAATGGCTCAAGTTCCGTGATCGGGGAGTGGGTCAATTCCTGGCAGATAGCATCCCAGTATTTATGCATGTGGTGTGAATGGAATGCGTGGCGGATAAACAATTCCTGCAACTGTTTATCCTCAGTTTCTGCTGCACATCGTGCGAGGGTTTTGTCCAGCCCGTATAACAAGTGGCACATTTCAACCATCAGTTTGCAGCAGTGTGGCGCTAGCCCATAGTATTCACTTAGCTTGTCGCCCTCCAGCCAGCCGCGTAATACATGCAGTGTGGTAGTCAGACATTCATCTATCTCTTCGGGTTGAACAACATCCCAAAGTTCTCTGGCAATAGATAAATCATGCAGTGATACAAGGGGGATGGCTGGGGCGATGACAGTGTTATCCATAAAATAGACCTCAAATAATGAATATTAGCCGCCAACTCCTGACGACTGAAGCTGATGATAGGGGGGTTGTGGCGGACGGTTAGTTAAATAGGGAGGGTCTGATAGGCGGTAATGATGATAAATATTGTCATTCCACACCTCAAACCAATCTGCCAGCCGATGGCAGCTTGAAAAAATAGCGGCTACGGTTGCTGCTGGTAGCATTGGATGGTTCTCCAGCAGCTGTTCAAAGATATCGATATGGCCAAATTCTTTATCAACCATCAAGTGGCGAATAAGTTCATCAGTGAATGCCTGAGGCAAATCGTGTCGTTGGCCGACGGTTTGGTAAAAATCCACTACTGTTTGGTCATTATCCGTGGTGGCTTCCAGTAACGCCTCGCAAGCGTTGTATACCAGTGTCCCTAGAGGGGCGACGCTGCGCATAAATAGAGTGATATTTAATGTGCTTGCCAGTGGGCGGCTTTCATTTAGATAGTCTGCACTGATAGCTGTGGCCTCACAGGCGGTCATAAACAGCCGATAGTGATCCCATTCTTCGCTGAGATGGCGGAACTGGACTTGCTGTTCTCTTTCCGTGCTCGCGTACTGGACGGCGAGGGGCATATGTGACATTACGCTGCGGGTGTAATGCATATTTTCCTGCGCCCAACCAATCATTATCGATGCGGGTTCATGACCATCATACAGACCTTGCCATATCATCGGCTGGTCGTACATTTGGTGAACCCATATAGGGAGCCAACGGTTAAATTCCTGTAGAAATAAAGATGTTGGAATGGCGTGGTAATCCGGTAAACACCAGATAAAGCCAGCGTCCTCCAGAGAAGCGAGAGTGTTATTCAACTTATTGATATCAAGAGAAAGAATTGTGGCGATTTGTTCCGTAGTGTGTTTGCCATTACAGCACCCAAGTAGGCGATTAAAACGTTCCCATTCAGCAAGATCGGCAATGGTCAGCAAGACCCCTGCTCGTAAGGCTGTATTGGTTGATAGCGTGATATGAGGTAACAGTAAGGGCTTAGAACCTTCCATACGTGTTCGCTCCATTGTGTAACGTTATATGAACTGAGACATAAACTAACCTCCCTAATGTTCCAGGGAGGTTTCGGTTGTTATTGATCGGCGGCTGGCCGAGGTACGTTTTGTGCCGGTAATTTGGTTTCTAGAATAATTATTTCCATTTTTATACCCTCCATTATGTAAATAAATTCATATACAACATTCAGTTAATAAATACTGATAAGTGGTCGACCACCCACTTCTTGTTCTAAAACTCACTGGTTAAAAAGTCAACATATCCAGTTCCAAATGAGAGAAACTACAGATATCTTGTGAACAAGCCGCAACGCGAGAGTGGGGGGCAACCCATTGGATAATGAGGAAATAAACTTATTGGCAGAAAGTTTCGTTATTACGTTATATTGCGTGGTATTAGACCCAACCATATTGATTGGATGAGCGAATGGCTAAAAGCAACTACATTACCCGCGAGGGCTGGCAGGCGCTGGATCGGGAGCTGCATTATCTGTGGCGAGAAGAGCGGCCGATAGTGACACAAGCCGTGTCTGAAGCGGCCGCCATGGGTGACCGTTCGGAAAATGCCGAATATATCTATGGTAAGAAGCGACTGCGGGAAATTGACCGCCGGGTGCGCTTTCTGACCAAGCGCCTTGAAGTGCTGAAAGTTGTCGATCCCGACCCTCGTCAGGAAGGAAAAGTCTATTTTGGTGCTTGGGTGCGGGTAGAAAATGAATTAGAAGAACAACGCATCTTTCGTTTGGTCGGGCCGGATGAGTTTGATCCCGCGAAAAAATGGATTTCTATCGATTCGCCGGTGGCCCGTGCCTTAATAGGCAAACAGGTGGATGATGAAGTGACGGTGCAAACACCCAATGGCGAAGCAACCTACTGGATTTTAGAAATTCGCTATCGCCCATTTGACGAAAGTGTTGATAATTAAGCCCGACAATAAGCTTTGTAACAATTTCGACTAGAATATATACCATTAATAGCTGTCTGTTATACCCGTCATACTTCAAGCTGCATGTGCGTTGGCTTCTTTCGTTCACCCCAGTCACTTACTTATGTAAGCTCTTGGGGATTTACTCAGTTACCGCCTTCCTGCAACTCGAATTATTTAGGGTATAGAGTAAGTTTTTCTAACAATGTGCAGATTCGGGCAATACGGCCTTTGGGAGTAATAAAATGCAAGAGAATCACAAGATTCTGGTCGTTGATGACGATATGCGCCTGCGTGCGCTATTAGAACGTTACCTGACAGAGCAAGGTTTCCAGGTGCGCAGTGTTGCCAATGCTGAACAGATGGATCGCTTGCTGACCCGTGAGTCTTTCCACCTGATGGTGCTCGACCTGATGTTACCAGGGGAGGATGGCCTGTCTATTTGCCGCCGTCTGCGCAGTCAAAGCAACCCAATGCCGATCATTATGGTGACGGCGAAAGGTGAAGAAGTTGACCGTATCGTTGGGCTGGAGATTGGTGCGGATGACTATATTCCGAAGCCATTCAATCCCCGCGAATTGCTGGCCCGCATCCGTGCGGTATTGCGTCGTCAGGCTAACGAATTACCGGGCGCGCCTTCACAAGAAGAAGCGATTATTGCCTTTGGTAAGTTCAAACTGAACCTCGGGACTCGCGAGATGTTCCGTGAAGATGAGCCTATGCCATTGACTAGCGGCGAGTTTGCGGTGCTGAAAGCCTTGGTCAGTCACCCGCGTGAGCCATTATCTCGCGATAAATTGATGAACCTGGCGCGTGGCCGTGAATACAGCGCAATGGAGCGCTCTATCGACGTACAGATTTCACGTCTGCGCCGCATGGTAGAAGAAGATCCAGCGCATCCACGCTATATCCAAACCGTATGGGGTTTGGGCTATGTATTCGTGCCGGACGGCAGTAAAGCATGAGGCGATGGCGCTTTTCTCCGCGTAGCTCATTCGCCCGAACCTTATTACTGATTGTGACCTTGTTGTTTGTCAGTTTGGTCACGACGTATTTGGTGGTGCTGAATTTCGCCATTTTGCCCAGTTTGCAGCAGTTTAATAAAGTGTTGGCCTATGAAGTTCGTATGCTGATGACTGATCGACTGCAACTGGAAGATGGCACGCTACTTGAAGTCCCGCCGGCGTTTCGGCGTGAGATTTACCGTGAATTGGGGATTTCGCTTTATACCAATGCCGCGGCAGAGGAAAGTGGCCTGCGTTGGGCACAGCATTACAAATTTCTTAGTGATCAAATGGCCCAGCAATTAGGTGGGCCAACCGATGTGCGGGTTGAGGTGAATAAAAACTCCCCGGTTGTCTGGCTAAAAACATGGTTGTCGCCGGATATCTGGGTGAGGGTGCCATTAACCGAGATCCATCAAGGCGATTTTTCGCCACTGTTCCGCTATACCTTGGCCATCATGCTGTTGGCGGTCGGCGGGGCTTGGCTGTTTATCCGTATTCAGAATCGTCCCTTGGTCGAGCTGGAACACGCGGCTTTGCAGGTCGGTAAGGGTATTATTCCGCCGCCTTTACGGGAATATGGCGCTTCAGAAGTGCGTTCTGTGACCCGGGCATTTAACCAAATGGCGGCTGGCGTGAAGCTGCTGGCTGATGACCGCACTTTGCTAATGGCCGGGGTCAGCCATGACTTACGCACACCATTGACCCGGATTCGTTTGGCGACGGAAATGATGAGTGAAGCCGACGGTTATCTCTCTGAGTCGATCAATAAAGACATTGAAGAGTGCAATGCCATTATTGAGCAATTTATCGATTATCTGCGCACTGGGCAGGAGATGCCGACCGAATCGAGTGATCTTAATGCGGTGTTGGGTGAAGTGATTGCGGCTGAAAGCGGCTATGAGCGGGTAATTGAAACAGATTTATGCCAAGGCGAGGTCATGGTGGATATTCATCCGTTATCCATTAAACGCGCTTTGGCAAATATGGTGGTGAACGCCGCCCGTTACGGTAATGGTTGGATAAAAGTGAGTAGCGGCACTGAACTTCAACGCGCCTGGTTCCAGGTGGAAGATGATGGCCCCGGTATCAAGCCCGAAGATTTAAAGCATTTATTCCAGCCTTTTGTCCGTGGTGATAGCGCACGCAGCACCAGCGGCACCGGATTAGGGCTGGCCATTGTGCAGCGGATTATTGATGCGCACGCCGGTTCGTTGGATATCGGCACCAGTGAGCGGGGCGGATTACGGATTCGGGCTTATATCCCGTTGCCGTTGGATGTGAAGGCTAAGCCACCAGCAGTAGTATGAGTTTTATTTTTTTGGTTGTGGGTGTATCGGAGCATGTTTCGGTTGATATGAGTTAAGTGCTCAACTTACTCTCCGTAGCCTCAACCGAGCAGGAGGGCAAGCCGGCCCTCCTGCACCTGCGGCTTGCGCGAAATATTACTGCTATTCGCAGTCCCCTCCGGTAGCCGTTGGCCTTATCGAGCCAGCGCGAGTCGCGTCCTGCTCCAGCGCGCTTTTCGCCGCCGTCCATGGCGGCTCACTCGGGCCATCGTCTTTGTCGGTAATATCCCTGATTGCGCTCAAGATCAAAAGCCAATTCAAAACCTTATCTCTAAGATTTTGATTTTCTCTTTTGATTTTTAAAGCACATTTGAGCTGCCGAATGAAGAGTGAAGGTAGGACGCGAGGCAGGGAAGCCGAGCGAGCCGTGCTTGAGCATGAGCGAATCACGGCGGTCCGTTAGCGTAATGATGAGTGAGGGAATCCACGAAGTGGACAAGCGATACGTGCGTAAGCGCAGGGGTTCCAAGGGGGTGACGCGCTTGTAACCCCCTTGGCGGTTGGTTCATCGGAGACTAAGTAAACTCAGTTGCTTTAACAACCGAACCTGATCACCGAACAACCACAACCGAACCCGATCACCGAACAACCACAACCCAACCTGATCACTAAACCACCAAACCAGATCTAATCCATTGTTGATGTGCGAAAAACAAAAAGGGGCACCAATGTGCCCCTTTTGTCATCTTACAAAACCAAATCTAAATCAGATCTTTGGCCCTGCGCTGACTAGCGCGGCCCCGGCAGGGGTATCCGTATACTTATCGAAGTTAGTGGTAAAGCGCTTCGCTAAGTCTTCGGCTTTCTCTTGCCACTGCGCGACATCGGCGTAAGTATCGCGAGGGTCGAGGATGGCAGGGTCTACGCCCGGTAATGCCATCGGCACCGCCAGATCAAAGATAGGTAAAGTAAAGGTTTCAGCCTTATCAATTTCACCATTCAGAATGGCGTCAATGATAGCTCGGGTATCTTTGATGGAAATACGTTTGCCCGTGCCATTCCAGCCAGTGTTGACCAGATAAGCTTGTGCGCCCACCGCTTGCATACGTTTCACCAGCACTTCTGCATATTGTGTTGGATGCAGTGACAAGAATGCGGCACCAAAACACGCAGAGAAGGTTGGCGTCGGCTCAGTGACACCGCGCTCAGTACCGGCCAGTTTGGCGGTAAAGCCAGACAGGAAGTGATACTGGGTTTGATTTGCCGTCAGGCGAGATACCGGCGGTAATACGCCAAAAGCATCAGCCGTCAGGAAAATAACTTTAGTGGCATGGCCCGCTTTAGATACTGGCTTGACGATATTTTCAATGTGGTAGATAGGGTAAGAAACACGGGTGTTTTCAGTTTTGGAACCGTCATTGAAATCAACAGTACCATCTGGCAGTACGACTACGTTTTCCAGCAAAGCATCGCGCTTAATTGCATGATAAATATCGGGTTCTGCTTCTTCGGATAATTTGATGGTTTTGGCGTAGCAGCCACCTTCAAAGTTAAATACGCCGTCATCATCCCAGCCATGTTCGTCATCGCCGATCAACTTGCGTTTCGGGTCAGTGGACAGGGTGGTTTTACCGGTACCGGACAAGCCGAAGAAGATAGCAACATCGCCTTTTTCGCCGACGTTAGCCGAGCAGTGCATGGAAGCAATGCCTTTCAGTGGTAGCAGGTAGTTCATCATTGAGAACATACCTTTCTTCATTTCACCGCCATACCATGTGCCGCCAATCAGCTGCATACGTTCTGTCAGGTTAAAGGCGACAAAGTTCTCTGAATTCAGACCTTGCTCTTTCCAGTTCGGGTTAGTGCATTTAGCGCCATTCATGACGATAAAATCAGGTTCGAAATGGGCCAGTTCTTCATCTATTGGGCGGATAAACATGTTTTTGACGAAATGCGCTTGCCAGGCCACTTCAGTGACAAAGCGAACTTGCAGACGGGTATCGGCATTGGCACCGCAGAATGTATCAACAACAAACAGGCGCTTGCCAGACAACTGATTGGTTACCAACCCTTTCAGGTGGGCCCAGGTTTCTTGGCTCAGCGGTTTGTTATCATTCTTGCCTTTGCCTTGATCAGCCCACCACACGGTATCCTGCGTGATGGCATCTCGGACAATATATTTATCTTTGGGTGAACGGCCAGTAAAGATACCGGTGTCTACCGCAATTGCTCCTGTGGTGGTGAGGGTTCCGCGCTCGTATCCTTCGAGTGTGGGTTTGGTCTCTTCCTGGAACAGTAAATCATAGCTTGGGTTGTAAACAATCTCGCTGACGTTATGGATGCCATAGGCGGCGAGCTCCTGCGGGGTAATTCCTTTAACACTCATGTCATAACTCCTGGATCGTCAATTTTCTACCAGCGATTGTAATTACTCATCTCTGATTAACAGCGATAGCGTTCAAATATTTCAATATATGGCCTATTTTTCGCTAGGTTATGAGAGATAGGACACGGATTGTCGCAAGTATGAAACAGCAGGAGAAATAGCTGGGCACGAGTCAGCACCCAACTATGCATTACAATAATTAATGAATTTGTTCTGGTGACGGACTATTGCCGCTTTTTAATGTGGCGATATCAACCGCATCAAACAGGTAGTGAGTGCCGCAATACTCGCAATTCATATCGATATTGCCGTCCAGCTCGAGCATCTCTTTAACGTCATCTTCGGATAACGTCACTAATGCATCGGCACAACGTTCACGGGAACAGGTACAACGGAAGCTGACATTTTGTGGCTCATAAAGTGTCACTTCTTCCTGATGATATAACCGATACAGCACCTCATTGGCCGGCAGGGTGAATAACTCCTCGGCTTTAATGGTGGTGGTCAGTTGTGCCAGATGATCAAACTCATCTTCATTGCGATCGGTTGCTGGCAGAACTTGCAGCAACATACCGCCTGCGGCAGCTTTACCCTCTACACTACCCGTGCGGATGAACAGGCGGGTAGGGAGCTGTTCAGACTGCATAAAGTAATTTTCCAGACAGGCAGCGATGGTTTCACCTTCCAATGCCACGACGCCTTGATAGCGTTCCCCCTGTGCTGGCGTGATAGTGATCACCAGATAACCACTGTTGCCCATCATCTCTTTCAGGGTGCTTTCATCACTGATCTCGCCTTTAAAGCGGGCGACGCCACGCATTTCTTGTTGGTTATTGCCGTTAATCACTGCCAGTGATAGTGGGCCATCGCCGCCCTGCAATTGCACCGTAATATCACCGTCAAACTTGAGGGTAGCCGTCAGTAGACTGGTCGCGACCAACATTTCGCCCAACAGTTTTTGTACCGCGGGTGGATAATCATGATTGGCTAATACCTGCTGATAGGTTTCATTAACTGAAACTAGCTCACCGCGCACCGCATGGTTAGCGAACAGATAGCGATGTAGTTGATCGCGATTAGATTGGTCGTGATGAGACAGGTCGTGATTAGACATAGTTTTCTCTCTTTCTGGCTGCAAGCAGTTTACTCAGGCTCGCCTTGTTTAAATTTGATTAGGTTGCGACGCTCTTTTTTATCCGGCCGTCGATCCGGATGCGGCATAGTCAGAGCATTTAGCTTGCGCGCCTGTGCCACTTTCTCGCGGTTAGCAATGCTGGCCTCTGTTTCTTCATATAATGCCTGAGCTTCACTTGCGCCCCTGCGCTGGTGGTGTAGCGCCAAGACCCGTACTGTGCGCTCATCGTTTCCTTGGCGCAGGCGGATTTCAGCATTGATTTCAACTAACTTACTCGGTTTACCGCGCTGCCCGTTGTAGTGGACTTTGCCGCCGTCCACCATGTCCCGCGCGACGGCTCTGGTTTTGTAAAACCGGGCAGCCCAAAGCCATTTATCCAGCCGAACCGATTCATCCGAAGCTGTTTTATCCTTCATGAAAACTCCTGTCGTTAGGCTGAATTTCCCCACTCACTTGCGTAACTGCAATGCGGGCAATAGCTTACGGTAATCATTGATTGCAGGATGGCTGTGAAATGCCTTATCAGCACAGCTGGAATCTGGGTTTTCTATCCCCAGACAATAGCGGATACCAAAGGCGTGCGCGGCATCCAAAATCTTTTCACTGTCATCGACAAATAAGGTTCTGGCAGGATTCAGCCCAGTATGCTGTGTGACAGCTTGCCACAGCCGTTGATCTTCCTTTGGATAACCAAATGTATGGGTGGAAAGTAATAAATCAAGGTGCTGGTCGAGAGCGGTGTGCTCAATTTTTACCGCCAAGCTGTGCGGGTGGGCATTGGTGAGCAAAATAGTTTGCAAGCCGCGCTCCCGTAAACTGGTCAGAAAGGGCTGGGTATCCTGGCGCAGACGAACCCGGCTGCCCGCTTGTGTGGTCATGGCGTAGATATCTAAATCCAGTCGCTCACTCCAATAATCGAAGCAATACCAATTTAATGTGTGCTGCACTGCCAGATATTCATCATGGATAATTTTATGCGCTTGTTCCAGCGAGATTCCGCGCTGTTGGCTGAGAGTTTCCGGTACCTGCTTTAACCAGAAATGGCTGTCGAACTCTAAATCCAGCAGAGTGCCATCCATATCCAGCAGCACGGTATCAATTTCTTGCCAATTAAATTCAGGGGGCATAGCGGCTCCACAATCACAATAGTGGTGATAACCCGTCATACTTCAAGCTGCATGTGCGTTGGCCGCCCTTCTGCAACTCGAATTATTTAAGGTATAAATAATAGTTCATAATAAACGAAAAATGGCTAACGCAGGAAAGGTGTTGGAGTGAGGGTTTGGTTGAAGCAATTATCATAATAGCGCTGAATATTATCCATACGGCTACGGTTTTTCAGTATCCGCTGAATGAATAAGGTTGCATTCACCGCGAAACAAATCATCAGGGCCAGTAACAGCAGGCTGGTACCCAAATAACGGCCGAGTGTCACGATATCCGGTTCACTGTGTAATGCAATATGGCGGGTGCCATTGGCGTCGGTGGTGATATTGGTAATGATCCCTTCCGCCTTAAATGGGGTGTTGAGTAGCAGCCCAGAGAGCCGCTGTAACTCCCGCCATTGCTCAAGCGCACTGTAATCAAACAGTGGAACCGATGGAGCAGGGTGATTAACCAGTTGTTTACCTTCATCGCTGGTAATCAGGAACCCACCCGGCGGTGGGCTGTTTAACGCTTCTGTCGCCAAATGTGTTTCGCGGTAAACAAATGATGAGGTTGCCGTCTTAACCAGATTTTCCAAGGTGTCAGCACTGACTGGGCGTAACAGCACATTCATACCTTTTAAGGTGCCAGATTGTGCCCGTTTCACTAGCCCAGACCAATTTTTGGCATTACCTAAATTCACCAAGGCATTTTTTAGACGGATACAATCGGCGTCTCCACCACATAATGCCTGCGTTTTTAGGACGATATCAGCAAAGTTATCCAGCAAAATCATGCCGGATTTTTCAATCGCAGTTGCCAACTGTGGGTTAACGTTGGTATCCGTGCCTTGTGGGTGCAGTTGTTGGTTGACGGTCGCCACCAGCGCGGCCGCTTTTTCAATAATTTCAGATTCAGGTTGCGGCAAGGGTGCAGCGTTATTCCAATAGATACCGGAACAATCAAAAGGTGTAAAAACAAAATTGTGTGGGTTTTGGGTATTCGGTGGGACATAGCACATCCCCGTCCCCTGCGCTTTCAGCATATCGCCAATATGGAGTGGCATCTTTTCTAATGCTTCGACGCTGGTCACCTGCTGGCTTTGTGCGCCTTGTAACCAAGCAACACTTAATTTCAGCGGCAGACCCAATGGGATATAAATCAGTAATAATCCCATGACTAACAGTGAACCGGCCATCAGCGTCAGGTTTTTCCCCCAACGCTGTAGAGGAAAATGTTTCATTTCATCATGCAGGGATAAAAAAGCCCCCTGACGAACAACCTGACGATTGAGATAGATATCAATGTTGGTTTTTTTACCCAGATCATGAGCAAAATAAGGCCCCCAATGGGCCGGATAAATCAGATCTACAATCCCGAGTGAGATATTGTTCATCTGTCCCTGATTTGACTCACCGAACAGGCCCCAGCGCTTTGGTGTACCACTCAAGCAATGAACTTCCCGCAAGTCTTTCTCAGATAGCGGGCGGAACATATTCCAGCAAGCCCAACCGGTTAATATGGCTGCCACAATTATAAGCCAGGGCAGTATCACTGTTGGACCAGTCAGTGCAAAGAACAGCAATAGCAATGCTAAACAAATAGCCGCCGCTTCTTTTAGGCCATTAGCGCCATGCAGAGCATATTCTTCCGCTGTTTCCTTACGGATATTCAGCAGCTCAATATGCTCGCTATCCGCCTTGCGAATTGACGCATTTTGCGCCACTGAAGGTAAAATAGGCTGGTAACTATTCTCAGACTGGTGATTTTTCAGCGTATGCCCGTTGAGGGAAATAACCAGAGGGAGCGGCTGGGTTTGGATCAGTTCTACGTCATTATCCTGAGTAATATATTGTTCCCACGAAGCAGGTAAATGAACTTCAATAGAATCAAGATAATAACGCCAATTATTGGGTTCATCAGTGGCCACGCCATAGCGGGTAATGGCGCGCGTAACCGAATAAACATTGTCGCTTTGAGGGGTTAGAATAAGCTTCGTGGGTGAAGGAGTGCTGTTGCTCAGGCTATGAGTATCAAAAGTCGATTGGGGTTTAAGCCCAATTTTATCCTGTTGATTTAAGAGATAATTCTCAACGTTTACCCGCTCTTCAGGTGTCAGTTTGCGATGAGTAGGTTTTACGAACGGCAGAGTTGCAGTTACGGGAGCAGGGCGGCGGAATCGGAACCACCACCACAAACCTACTGCGATCAGACTGGTCAACAGTAAGGCCAATATTATGACTATTGTGCTCATCCCATCCCCATCCGAACGCCCCTGTTTTACGCCAACTCTATGAAATAACGCATTATCCCCGTCATACGTCAAGCTGCATGTGCGTTGGCTGCTTTCATTCACCCGAATCATTGACTGGCGTCAACTCATCTGGATTCACTCAATTGCCGCCTTCCTACAACTCGAATTATTTTGGGCATATATTATGCATAAACACCTTACAGAGGCATATAACAGAGTTATTCATCAAATAACTTAATGCAAGTGCTCTTTCACTGCCCGTAGGCTGATAAGGATAGCAAGGCTAAAACTTCGGTAATATCAGCATAATCCTATTTTCAAACACAATTTTTAACGAGTACTGCACTGAAATAGGATGAAAATTAACCAGTTGAATCTTGACTAAACTCGCCGCCATGTTAAAAACAGGTAAATTATATCTAACTAGCGTTGCGATAAAGGTTCTCATTAACGCACAATGTGATCAAGTTCTAATAAATTCCAGTATAAAGAGTCGGGTTAATCCGCGTGGGTAAAAAGTCGCTTATGAAGTAACCTTATTATGAGCCTGACTACCCTGATACGTGCCCGACACAGGCGGTAAGTTTTAATTTGGGGCCATTATGGAACACCTGCAAAAACCTAAAATACTTAAAATAGAAACGATTGCCTGCTCCCGCTTATTTACGGTTGAAGCCGTCGATCTCGAGTTCAGTAATGGCGTACAACGTGTCTATGAGCGCATGCGGCCATCAAATCGCGAAGCCGTCATGATCGTGCCCATTATTGGTGATGACCTATTGCTGATCCGCGAGTATGCCGTGGGTATAGAAGAGTATGAATTGGGCTTCCCCAAAGGGTTGATTGATCCCGGAGAGGGTGTATTAGAGGCCGCAAATCGCGAATTGATGGAGGAGGTTGGCTTTGGCGCTGAGCGTTTCGATTACCTCAGTAAACTGACGATGGCACCGTCCTATTTCTCCAGCAAAATGAACATTGTTGTGGCGCAAAACCTTTATCCACAAAGTCTGGAAGGCGATGAGCCGGAACCACTGCCCCAAGTGCGCTGGCCTATTGCGAATATGATGGCGCTGCTCGATGAACCGAATTTTCGCGAAGCCCGCAATGTCAGCGCCCTGTTTTTGGCTCAGGTATTTTTGACCAAAGCGGGTATGGCCTGATATTGAGCGGCTCGCCATAAAAAAGCCGGGACAATCTTGCGATTTCCCGGCTTTTATTTTGGTGCTAAAGCAGCTTAGTCGCCATTAGCACTCACTTCACCGCTCGTCAGAACAACTCGTGAGTCTGGCCGTTGTCCATTAGTGTCGTACCCGCTTCATGTACTGAATACTCGGTGGGTTGTGTCCCCTCGATAAAGTACTCTGAACGGCTACCCGGCCCGCCTGGAGATAGCTTGCCTGTTTGCTTATCAATCACGACACTGACGATACCTGGCGGTGGTGAAACTTGTTTTTCCGGCAGGCCTTCCAAGGCCGCTTTCATAAAGTCATTCCACGCCGGTTGAGCTGTTTTCGCTCCGCCCTCGGCCCCTGAAATCTGATCAGAAATAGCGCCAGATGCAGTGCTGCGGCCTAAGTCACGGCGATGATCGTCAAAACCAATCCAGACGGATGTCACGGTATCCGGGCCGTAGCCGGAGAACCAAGCATCTTTCGAGTTATTGGTGGTTCCGGTTTTACCGCCGATATCTTTGCGTTTTAAGTCGCGCCCAGCACGCCAGCCTGTGCCCATCCAGCCGGGTTCCCCGAAGATGTTGGAGTTCAATGCATCGCGCATCAAGAACGCCAGCGGTGTACTGATCACATGTGGCGCATATTGCTCATCGCTATTGAGCTTGGCCTGTGCTGGCGTAACTTGTTCCAGCTCTGGCATTGGCACATTGTTAGCATTATTCGTTTGTGAAGTTGCGACGTTTTCAGTGTTGTCGTCGGACAGCACGACCGAGCGCTGAGTATCGCCGTAAATGACCGGTAAATTGCACTCTGCACAGACAATTTTGGGTTTCGTTTCAAACAACACATTGCCCATATCATCGGTGATTTTGGTGATGAAATACGGGTCGACCAAATAGCCGCCGTTGGCCAACACCGCATAACCGCGGACGAGCTGTAATGGTGTGAATGACGCGGAACCCAGCGCCAATGATTCTGAATGCACGATATTCTGTGCCGGGAAACCAAAGCGCTCCAGATATTCAGCGGCATAATCCACACCCATGGCACGCATTGCCCGCACCATCACCACGTTTTTCGACTGGCCTAAACCTTGACGCAGACGAATCGGGCCATCATAAGTTGGAGGCGAGTTTTTGGGCCGCCAATCGGTGCCAGCACCCGCATCCCAGCGGGTAATTGGCAAGTCGTTAAGGATGGTTGCCAGAGTCAGGCCTTTGTCCATCGCCGCGGTATACAGGAAAGGTTTGATATTCGACCCGACCTGACGCAGCGCCTGTGTCACACGGTTAAATTTACTTTGGTTAAAGTCAAAACCGCCGACCAGTGCTTTGATTGCGCCATTGTTCGGGTCAATAGAAACCAAGGCGGAATTGACGTCTGGCACTTGAGCCAACCACCAACTCTCACCTACTTTTCTGACCCAAATCTGTTGACCTGGCTGTACCACATCAGTGACTTTCTTAGGTGTTGGCCCCTGAGCATTGTCAGATTTATAGGGGCGCGCCCAACGCATACCGGCCATCGGTAACGCCACACTGTTGCCATCCGCCAATATTGCTGTCGCTTGGTCGGCATTCGCTTGCGTAACGACCGCAGGCAACAGCGGGCCATAAACCGGCAATGTTTTCAGCGAATCAATAATTTTCTCATTGCTCCATGCGCTTTCACCCACTTTCCACAACACATTGGATGGGCCGCGATAGCCGTGGCGCATGTCATAAGCCAACACATTGGCACGTAAGGAATCCACCGCCGCCAATTGGAGTTTTCTAGTGATAGTGGTGTAGACCTGATAACCATCGGTATAGGCGTTTTCGCCATAGCGCTTAATCATCTCCTGCCGCACCATTTCAGACAAATAAGGTGCTGAGAAAGCAATTTGCGGCGCATGATAGTTGGCGACCAGTTCTTCACTGCGAGCTTGCTCGTATTGCGCCTGGGTGATGTATTTTTCATCCAGCATGCGTGATAGCACAACATTACGGCGCGCAACCGCCCGGTCATGTGAGTAGAGCGGGTTGAAAGTCGAGGGCGCTTTCGGTAAACCGGCAATCATCGCCATTTGACTGAGGGTCAACTCATTGACTTCTTTACCAAAATAAACCTGCGCCGCCGCCCCGACACCATAAGCGCGGTAACCCAGATAAATCTTGTTCAGGTACAACTCAAGAATTTCATCTTTCGTCAGTAACTGTTCGATACGAATGGCCAGGAAAGCTTCCTTGATTTTGCGCATCAAGGTGCGTTCCGGGCTTAAGAAAAAGTTTCGTGCCAATTGCTGAGTAATGGTGCTGGCACCTTGAGAGGCACGGCCGGAAACCAGTGCAATAGAAGCCGCACGCAGGATACCTACTGGGTCCACACCGTGATGCTCATAGAACCGGCTGTCTTCCGTGGCAATAAACGCATGCACCATTTCTGGTGGAATTTGTTTTAGTGTCAACGGGATACGGCGCTTTTCACCGTATTGGGCGATCAATTCGCCTTCGGCGCTATACACCAACATAGGCGTTTGCAGCCGGACATCTTTCAGTGTGGCAACGTCGGGTAGCTGAGGCTCAATATATTTGTACAGGCCAAATATCGAGGCTGCTCCCAGTAAAATGCAACACACCGCAAGGATCAAAAAATACTTTACGAACTTCACCTGAGATTTCCCATTCAATGTCAATTGGGCAGTTTATAAACAACCGCGCCGTAGTATAAAGGCAAGCCCGTTACATGGATACGTTCTTTTATTCTCTCTCGACAGGGAGGTCGACAAAGATGCACACACAATATTGGCAGGTTGGGCTAGATATTCAAATGGAGGCTATACGCGCCTTGGCCGTTGTCAGACGCCGTTATGGCTGGCAACTGCGGTATTGGTGGCATCAAACCTTACCTTCTGGGGCTTTGCGGGAGGGTATTTTACAACAGCCAGATGTGGTTAGCGACAAACTCAAATTATTACGCAAACAATTACCACGACATATTTCATTACGCATTGCACTGCCCGCCCAGCGTATATTGCAGCAGACTATCCCTCTTCCAGACCGGCGGCTGCGTGAACCCGAACGCACGGGGTTTATCAATGCGGAGGCAAGCAAGCTTTTCCCGGTCAACAGTCAGGAGTTGGCGCTGGATTATCGTGCTGAAGCTGGCAGTGAATTATTAATCACAGCCGCTCGCCAGTCAGAAATTCACCAATGGCAAGCATGTTTACAGCAGGCTAACCTACCATCCCCCGTAATTGATATCACCCCCTGCGCCCTGCGTTATATGGCCACGGCCGCTGGTTTATCAGGGACTTATTGGTTAGTTCATCGGCTGGCACATGAGTGGTTGTGGGTTTCCTCCAGTGAAATGCCGTTTATCTTTGGTGTGGTACCCATTGAAATTGACGAGATACAGGAATGCGACCGCGTGCGCTCGTTTAATCCGTTAACTGCTAATCCGTTAACTGCATTACTGGCACAGTTGCATACCCATCATCCCCAACCAAATGATAATCCGGTGAAAGTGTATTACAGCAGTATGATGGATGAATCCCCACCGGAAAATACCACGCGCTGGTCACCCTTTGCTGCGTTTGCTCAGTATCAGCCCCCTTTGCCCTCATCACCGGCCGCTTTCATGTTGGCTGGTGGGTTGGCATTACGCCCGGCAGATTACTGATGTATCAGGTTAATTTCTCGTCATGGCGCACAGATCGCCAGCTTGCACGTTACCGATTTTGGCGCAACTTAGGGTTATGCCAAGCCCTGTTTTTTATCATCATACTGGTGGTTGTGCAGCGGCAATCACAGTTAGCGCAAATCAGTCAGCAAAGCAGCCTTACCGCGCTTTTGCGCCAGCAAAAGGTATTAAGCCAGCATCATCAACAGGTGCAACAGCGGATGACACAAAAACAGCACGCGGAGCAGCGAGTGAAAATGTATCGGAAAATGCACCAATCCGCTCGCCGCTACGCAACATTATTGCAGTTGTTAGCACAGGAAATCCCCGAGAACTGCTGGTTAATCAGCCTGATACCTAAAGGTGAACATCTGGTTTTTGAGGCTGTTAGCCAAGATTACGCCGCTATCCATGATTTTTTGGTGAAGTTAAGGCGTCAGCCCCTATTGGCAAATGTGCGCTTACAAAAAATTGCGCAGCAGGATGATGGGCATTTTCGATTTATGGCGCAGGCCGACTGGCAGGAGGAGGGGGTTAATGATGAATAAACAGCTTCAGCGCTGGATGGATAGGCCCGGCTGGCAGCTTTGTTTATATCAATGGGGGATACTGGCGCTGGTTGGTGCGAGTGTTTATGGCATGGTGCTGCGGCCCTTATGGCAACAGCAGCGGCTAGCTACTCAGGAAATTATTCAACACCAACAACAGATTGAGCGCCAACAATCCACACTGATGCAGTTGCCATCGCTCATTTCTCTTGAGCAGCAAATTACTGTGTTGAATGCGGTTGAAGCACCGTTGCAGCCGTCAAATGCCTCAATGGCACATTTGGTGGGGCAATGGATTGTGCCGTTTGATGGGCAGGTGATGAGTTGGCAGCGGCAATCTGAACAGTCAGTGGCGGCCGGAGGAAACTCAGCCGAACAACAATTAACTGAGCAACAACAATTAACCAAGCAACAACAATGGCATGCAACCTTGCGGGTTAATTTTTATGGATTGCTCCATTTACTTCGTCAGTTAGCTGCAACCTCATCGCCAGTCCAAGTCCAGATAATGGGCATTACACGAGAGAAGCATGCGCTGACAGTGAAACTAAACCTAAAAGAGTCTCTTACCGGAGGTGAAAGTGAATAATCGCCGCAACAGACAGTGGATGTTTGGAGGGCTGTTGATGGTGGCATTACCGGCTTTGACGGTTGGCGCAGAACCCATACTGGCTGAGATTGGGCGCAACCCATTTGAACGAGTATTAACAGGGGCTTGTGATGATGACCGTGAAAAACTCGCCGATTGGCAATTACAGGGCATTGTCCGGGGGGCGGATTACCATTCTGCTTGGGTACAGCGGGCGGAGGGCCAGTGGCAAAAACTGGCGATAGAAACGCGCCTATTGGCTCATTGGCAAGTGACCGACATCAGTGCGCGGCAAGTCCGCCTCCAGCATGTTAACCCAGAAAAGCCATGCTCGGGTTCATCAGGTTCTGTGGTGCTCTCGATGCGCTAAGATATTAATCATCAGTATTAAAAGGAATGAATCTGATGGATTTCTATATATTTAAAATTAAAAATATATTTAAAATCAATAATATAGTCAAATCAAAAGACGGGCTATGGGCTGCGTTTGGTATGCCGCGAGAGCTATTATTTATTTTTCTGCTGCTCAGTGCCTTACTTACCATGCCCTTTTCCATTAATGCAAAAGGCGGCTCGCCAATCTCACTGGAGTTTCAAGACACTCCTGCCCCCATGGTGTTGCAAGCACTGGCGGATTATCAGCAATTGAATTTGGTCATTGCGGCAGATATTGGCGGTAATCTTAGTCTCCGGCTGGTGGATGTCCCTTGGGAACAAGCACTTGCTATCGTTTTGCGCATGAGCCGCTTGAAAGTCGAGCGCGAAGGGGCGGTGATGATGGTTTTCACTGAACAGGATATTGAGGACAGGCGGCTGCAAGCTAAACAAAAAGCTGGCCCAGAATCACTCAGTAATTTGAACCTGGCTTTGCAATATGCGGATGCTGAACAAGTTGCGGACAGCTTGAATCTGGCCGAGGGCGGGTTACTTTCTCCACTGGGCAGTGTGGTGGTAGATAAACGTACAAATACATTATTAATTCGTGATACTTCCGCATCATTAGCATTATTGAAAAGCTGGTTGGCAGAGATGGATTTGCCTTTACAGCAAGTACAGTTAGCTGCGCATATAGTGACCATCAGCCGTGAAAACTTGCAGGAGCTTGGCGTACGTTGGGGAATGGGGGAGCCACAACCTACATCCGCGCTGAGAATGAGTGATTTTAATGTCAATTTGCCGCTGCCTACCAGCGCAGTCAGTGCTGGATTTAATGTTGCCCGCATCGGGGGGCGGCTGCTGGAGCTGGAGTTGAGCGCTCTGGAGCAAGAAAATCAGGTCGACATTATTGCCAGCCCGCGCTTAGTAGCCTCACACCAGCAAACCGCCAGCATCAAACAAGGTTCTGATATTCCTTATACTGTCTCGCGGGGGAAAAAAGGGGCGACGACGATTGAGTTTAAAGAGGCGGTATTAGGAATGGAGGTCACACCAAAAATACTGCGTAATGGCAAAATTACTTTAAACTTAAAAATCAGCCATAATATGCCGGGAATGGCGATGAAACGTGGTGATAGTGAAACTTTGCTAATCGATAAGCAGGAAATAAAAACCCAAATAACCGTCAATAACGGCGAAACTATTGTGTTAGGTGGGATTTTTCAGCAAAAAAACAGTCAAGGTGTTAATAAAGTGCCTATGTTGGCCGATATTCCTTGGTTGGGGGGGCTGTTTAAACAGGACGCCCAGCAACAAAGTCGTCGGGAGTTAGTTATTTTTATCACCCCAAGGTTGATAGGTACTTGAGCCCCAAAAGGTGCCGATTGATGAAAACAGGCCAATCTTGGTGACTTTCTGCAACTTTTTGTGTGATAGGAGGCTTCTAAATTTGACGCTGCCCCCGATTTAGCTTACAAGGGTTACCGAATTGAGCTCCGAGGTTTTTAATAACGTTGATACGCCGATAAAAACGTATGGTTTCCCTCCCACGACGTGTACAACGATTTATTCGGTTGCCAAACTACCAGAAGTGCTGAGATAATTTTCAGTCTGATCTCGCACTATCGCTCATGAGGTTTCAGTTTAGGTCCCGTTGCTAATTTGATTGGCGGGGCGGGTTATCATTAACGAATAGTCTTAGTAATACCAAAAACATGGCAGAGAAACGCAATATCTTTCTGGTTGGGCCTATGGGTGCCGGCAAAAGCACTATTGGTCGTCAGTTAGCTCAGCAACTCAATATGGAGTTTTTCGACTCTGATCAAGAAATTGAGCGACGTACCGGAGCTGACGTGGGCTGGGTATTCGACGTGGAAGGCGAAGAAGGTTTCCGCGATCGTGAAGAAAAAGTTATTAATGAACTGACGGAAAAACAGGGCATTGTTCTGGCAACCGGTGGTGGCTCTGTTAAATCCAGAGAAACCCGTAACCGTTTGTCAGCCCGTGGCGTGGTGGTGTATTTAGAAACCACCATCGAGAAGCAGTTGGCCCGCACACAGCGCGACAAAAAACGTCCGTTGTTGCAGGTTGATTCGCCTCCACGTGAGGTGTTAGAAGCACTGGCAAAAGAACGTAATCCGTTGTACGAAGAAATTGCAGATGTCACCATCCGCACTGACGATCAAAGCGCGAAAGTTGTTGCTAACCAGATTATCAACATGCTGGAAAGTAACTGATTTAGCATTTTACTAATGCCCGCGGGCGTAAGTTAAGAAGGTTACAGGGCGCGACATGGAGAAGATTACTGTCACGTTAGGGGAGCGTAGCTACCCGATTACGATTGCTGCTGGATTGTTCAAAGATCCGGCCTCTTTTAAGCCGCTAAAAGCGGGTGACCAGGTAATGCTGGTGACCAACCAAACGCTAGCGCCACTCTACCTGGATTCGCTCCGGGCAGTGCTGGAACAAAGCGGCATTAAAGTCGATCAGGTGATTTTACCTGATGGTGAACAGTATAAATCTCTGAGTGTTCTGGAGCAGGTATTTTCTGCCCTTCTGGAAAAACCGCACGGTCGTGATACTACACTTGTCGCCCTAGGTGGCGGTGTAGTAGGCGACCTGACCGGTTTTGCCGCAGCTTGTTATCAACGCGGTGTACGCTTTATTCAAGTTCCTACCACCTTACTTTCTCAAGTGGATTCCTCTGTCGGTGGTAAAACCGCAGTGAACCACCCATTGGGTAAGAACATGATTGGTGCTTTCTACCAGCCCGCATCGGTGGTGGTTGACCTTGATTGTCTCAAAACCCTCCCTCCACGTGAGCTTGCTTCCGGGCTGGCCGAAGTTATCAAATACGGTATCATTCTTGACGCCGCTTTCTTTGAGTGGCTGGAAAACAATATTGACGCTTTGTTAGCACTGGATATGTCAGCATTAGCTTACTGCATCCGCCGTTGCTGTGAATTGAAAGCCGATGTTGTTGCCGCCGACGAAAGGGAAGAGAGCGGGATGCGCGCTTTACTCAATTTGGGTCATACTTATGGTCATGCTATTGAGGCTGAAATGGGTTATGGCGTCTGGCTACACGGGGAAGCAGTTGCCGCCGGAATGATGATGGCTGCACATACCTCCCGTCGATTAGGCCAGCTTTCAGATCAAGATGTTGAGCGTATCAAGAAACTACTTTTACGTGCTGGTCTGCCAGTCAGCGGGCCGCAGGAAATGACGCCAGAGTCCTATCTGCCGCACATGATGCGAGATAAAAAAGTGCTAGCCGGTGAGCTTCGTCTGGTATTGCCAACCGCAATAGGTCGGTCAGAAGTTCGTGGTGGTGTTGCACATGATATGGTACTGGCGTCTATCACTGATTGTCAGTGATAGAAAATGGCATAAGTATATTTCTTTGCTGCGGGCGTTTTAGCTTGTTAGCAGTCAGTAAAATCAATCAGCCGGACTGCAATGATAAATGCGGTAGGCTTTTGCCTCTAGTTGGAGGGTTTAGATGGATGATTTAAAGCCGGAAGACGATCTGAAACCAGATAGCAGTGACCGTCGCCCAACACGTGCCCGCAAGTCCTCGACTGGGCCTAAGCTTGCTGTTTCACGCCAACATATGATGATTGGTATTGGCATTTTAGTGCTGCTGCTGATCATTATTGCCATTGGTTCAGCCTTAAAAGCCCCGACCGAGCATGAAGCATCGCAACAAAATCCAAATGTGGATGCTGCGCGAAATATTAATCTGTCTGATTCATCTTCGCTGACCAGTGGCAGCAATACTCAGCCAGCCGTGGCAAATAACACCACCGATGGTCATGATGCCAATGGCGTGAGGAATACCGCTCAGCCACAAGATATCAATGTGCCGCCGATTTCTCCGACACCGACCGAGGCCGCTCCGCAGTCTTCTGTCAATAATTCAACTCAACGTGTTGAATTGCCTGGGAATATGTCTGATGCGCTTTCTCAGGCCCAGGGGCAGGTCGATACTCTGTCTCAGAATATGAATGACGGCCCGACCTCCACACTGCCGACGGCACCAGCTACCGTTTCAACCTCGAAAGGGGCCAAAGCGCCAGTAGCACGGGAACCGATGACTCATCCGACGCAGAAACAGGCCACGGCAGCGACTAAACAATCAGCAACGAATTCATCCGCTGTTAGCCATAAAAATCCGACAACAGCCGTCTCTCCAGCCGCTTCTGCGGTGGCGAAGTCAGGTTCGGCTGGCAGCAGCAGCGCATTGAAAAATGCTCCTGGTAGCCACTTCACGTTACAACTGAGCAGCGCATCGCGCTCAGATACCTTGAATGCCTATGCTAAGCAGCAAAAACTATCTGACTATCATGTATATGAAACTAAACGTGATGGTAAGCCTTGGTACATCTTAGTGAGTGGCAATTACGCCTCCTCTGCTGATGCTAAAAGGGCGATAGCCACATTACCCGCTGATGTTCAGGCGAAAAAACCGTGGGTTAAACCTGTACAACAAGTACAGCAAGACCTTAAAAAATAAATCATTCTTATTTGTGCGCTGATGTGCTGTCTGAAACAGAGTACAATCTGCGGCTCTGAATTATTAAGTAGCTAACTGACGGCATGAAGAAAAACCGCGCTTTTTTAAAATGGGCTGGTGGGAAATATCCGCTGGTTGATGACATTCGACGCCATCTTCCAGCGGGAGACTGCTTGATAGAGCCATTCGTCGGTGCGGGGTCGGTGTTTCTTAACACTGAGTATGAATCTTACATACTGGCCGATATCAACAGTGATCTCATTAACCTCTACAATATTGTAAAGAACCGCACTGATGGCTTCGTGCGGGATGCTCGTGTTTTATTCACGGGCGATTTCAATAATTCCGAGAATTTTTATCAACTGCGTCAAGAGTTTAACGCCAGTACCGATACCTATCGCCGTGCTTTATTATTTCTCTATTTGAATCGCCATTGTTATAACGGTCTGTGCCGTTATAATTTGAGCGGTGAATTCAATGTGCCTTTCGGTCGTTACAAAAAACCTTATTTCCCCGAAAATGAGCTGTATTGGTTTGCTGAAAAATCGCAAAATGCTGTTTTTGTTTGTGAGCATTATCAGGAAACTTTATTAAAAGCGGTGCACGGGGCGGTGGTTTACTGCGATCCTCCGTATGCGCCATTATCAGCGACGGCTAATTTCACGGCATATCACACCAGTAATTTTGGTTTAGCGGATCAACAGAATCTGGCTCGTCTGGCTTACCAGCTATCAGCAGAAAATAAGATCCCGGTTCTAATTTCTAATCACGACACAGAGCTGACGCGCGATTGGTATCATCAGGCGTCACTGCATGTGGTCAAAGCGCGCCGAACTATCAGCCGTAATATCCTTGGCCGTAGTAAAGTGAACGAGCTTTTGGCGCTGTATAGCTGAGCGGGAACTGCCGCTCGGTAAAGATTCAAACCCCATGGTTTGTGAGAAAAGCTTGTTACGCTGAAACCTCATAAAACAAAGAGATACGTTTGGAGAAGCGGATGAAAAAGTTTTTAATTGCCCCGTCTATTCTGTCAGCAGATTTTGCCCGCCTGGGCGACGATACCGCTAAGGTGCTTGCTGCCGGTGCTGATGTTGTGCATTTTGATGTGATGGACAATCATTACGTTCCTAATCTGACTATCGGGCCGATGGTATGCAAGGCTTTGCGTGATTACGGTATTACCGCCCCTATTGATGTCCATCTGATGGTGAAACCGGTCGATCGTATTGTCCCGGATTTCGCCAAAGCCGGTGCCACGTATATTTCATTCCATCCTGAAGCTTCAGAGCATGTTGACCGCACTTTGCAACTCATCAAAGAGAGTGGCTGCAAGGCGGGTTTGGTGTTTAACCCCGCCACCCCGCTTAGCTACCTTGATTATGTGATGGATAAGCTGGATGTTATTTTGCTGATGTCAGTGAACCCCGGCTTCGGCGGGCAGTCTTTCATTCCCGAAACACTGAACAAATTGAAGCAAGTGCGCAAGCTGATTGATGACAGCGGCTATGACATTCGTCTGGAAGTAGATGGCGGCGTCAAAGTGGATAATATCCGCGATATCGCGGCTGCCGGTGCTGATATGTTTGTCGCCGGTTCGGCAATCTTTAGTCAGCCGGACTATAAAAGTGTGATTGATGCCATGCGCAGTGAATTGGCCAAATCTGCCCATGACTAAATTTGATGCTATCCGCGGTGTGGCTTTTGATCTCGATGGCACATTAGTTGATAGCGCACCGGGGCTGGCCAGCGCGATTGATCTGGCGCTGGCACATCAAGATTTACCGGTCGCAGGCCAAGATTTGGTCTCAACCTGGATTGGCAATGGCGCTGATGTATTAGTCGAGCGCGCGCTACGCTGGGCGGGTCGCGAGCCAGATGCGCCATTAGTGGCACATACTCGTGAACTGTTTGACCACTATTACGCCCAGACAGTCGAGCAGGGCAGCCAGCTATTTCCGCAAGTGAAAGCGACATTGGCGCAGTTGGCGGCCAGTGGTTTGCCGATGGGCCTGATTACCAATAAGCCCACGCCATTCGTCGCCCCACTGCTAGCGTCCTTGGGTATTGCCGATTATTTCTCCGTCATCATTGGCGGTGATGATGTGGTGGTGAAGAAACCCCATCCCGCGCCCTTGTATTTATTGCTGGCTAAGCTTGGCTTGCATGCCCGTGAAATGCTGTTTGTTGGTGATTCACGTAATGATATTATGGCCGCGCAGGCGGCGGGTTGCCCCTGTGTCGGGCTGACCTATGGATATAACTATGGTGAAGCTATTGCCACCAGTCATCCCGACTGCGTGCTAGAGCACTTTGCCTGTCTGTTGCCCGCTCTCGGGCTGCCATCTTTAAAAGATCAGGAAGCATAAAATGAGTAAACCCACTGAAATATCTGCTGTATCCGATAAACAAAAACCTATCGTATTTAGCGGCGCGCAACCGTCCGGCGAATTGACTATTGGCAATTACATGGGTGCATTGCGTCAGTGGGTACAAATGCAAGATGACTATGATTGCATTTATTGCATTGTTGACTTGCATGCCATCACGGCTCGTCAGGATCCAGCCTTGTTACGCAAAAGAACTCTGGACACCTTGGCTCTGTATCTGGCTTGCGGTATTGACCCGAAGAAAAGCACCATTTTTGTTCAATCCCATGTGCCAGAACACTCCCAACTGGGCTGGGCGCTGAACTGCTACACCTATTTCGGCGAACTGAGCCGCATGACCCAGTTCAAAGACAAATCAGCCCGTTACGCTGAAAACATTAACGCCGGTTTGTTTGATTATCCGGTGTTGATGGCGGCGGATATTTTGCTGTATCAGACTAACCAAGTGCCGGTCGGTGAAGACCAGAAGCAACATCTGGAGCTGAGCCGTGATATTGCCAGCCGATTCAATAATCTGTACGGCGATATCTTCAAAATTCCTGAGCCGTTTATTCCTAAAGCCGGTGCGCGGGTGATGTCTTTGCAGGACCCAACCAAAAAAATGTCCAAATCTGATGACAACCGCAATAATGTCATCGAATTGCTGGAAGATCCGAAATCTGTGGTGAAAAAGATTAAGCGCGCGATGACGGATTCTGACGAGCCAGCGGTTATCCGCTATGACACAGAGAAGAAAGCCGGTGTTTCTAACTTGCTGGATATTTTGTCGGGTGTGACTGGGCAGTCTGTTCCTGAGCTGGAAGCCCAGTTTGAAGGCCAAATGTATGGTCATTTGAAAGGTGCGGTTGCGGAGGCGGTTTCTGGCATGCTGAGCGAGCTACAGGCGCGTTATCATCAATATCGCGAAGACGAGGCTTTCTTGCAGGAAGTGATGCGTGACGGGGCGGCTAAGGCGCGTGCTCGCGCACAAGAAACGCTGGCAAAAGTGTATGAAGCTATTGGTTTTGTTGCCCATCCGTAAGTGAATCAATCAGTGCGTCAGTCGAAGGGGGATTTCTCCCCCTTCAGAGTCAATTCAGTTTAACCCACCTGTTCAATTTGCTCCTTTACCTCAGCTTTGCCGTGTTCCGCACTGGAAAACCAATTCAGTTTTTTGCGCAAACTGACCACACTGCCGACAATAATCAAGCTCGGGCTGCTGACCTGCTGCGAAAGCAGTGCCAACTGGCTCAGTTCGCCGCTGACTACCCGCTGATGTCGCGAGGTGCCATTTTCGACCAGAGCAACTGGCGTGGTGGCTGGCATGCCGTGCCGAATTAATTGCTGCTGAATCTCGCCCGCTTGTGATAACCCCATATAAAACACCAGAGTTTGCTTTTCTGCCGCCAGATTGGCCCAATCTAACTGACTGTCTTTCTTGGCGTGGCCGGTAATCAGCCGCACACTTTGGGCGTGATCGCGGTGAGTTAGGGGAATGCCGCTGTAGGCTGAGCAGCCAGACGCCGCTGTTATCCCCGGCACCACGGAAAACGGAATATTGTAATCTGCCAGTGTTTCCAGTTCTTCGCCGCCACGGCCAAAAATAAACGGGTCGCCGCCTTTCAAGCGCACCACGCGTTTCCCCTGCTGCGCCTGCTGCAAAAGAATCTGATTGATTTGATCTTGTGGAACACTATGGCGGCCAGACTCTTTGCCGACAAAAATGCGCTCGGCATCGCGGCGCACCAAATTCATTACTTCATCGGACACCAGCCGGTCATAGACCACCACGTCTGCTTGCTGAATCTGCTGCAAACCTTTCAATGTCAGCAAACCGGCATCGCCCGGCCCGGCCCCCACCAACACCACTTCACCGCGGTCAGACAGTGGCGCATTGAACAGTTGTTCAACATGCTGCTCGACTTGCACCTGATCCTCATTCGCCAGTGATTGCGCCAGCCGGTCGTGGGTCAGCAGTTTTTCCCAGAAGCGGCGGCGGTCAGTCATGGCGGCAAAATGCTGTTTCACCCGCTGGCGTAAATTGCCCGCTAACTGTGCTAACTGCCCCAAATGCTGTGGCAGCATGGCCTCGAGTTTCTCTCGCAGCAATCGCGCTAATACTGGCGCTTTACCGCCCGAGGAGATGGCAATCATGATAGGAGAGCGGTCAATGATTGATGGCATGATAAAACTGGTGCGTTTCGGGTCATCAACTACATTGCAGAACACCCGCTGTTGATTGGCACTTTGATAAACCAAAGCATTGACGGCCACCTGATCCGTTGCGGCAATCACCAGCCATTTTTCTGCCAATAGCCCGGGTACAAACTCGCCGCTGACTAAAGAAAGCCGCCCCTCATCAGCCCAATCATGAAACTGCGGCGTAAACTCGCACGCATTGACGGTGACGGCGGCACCGGCATCCAGCAACAAGCGGGCTTTGCGTTCGGCCACTTCACCTCCACCGACCAGCAGGCAGGCTTTGTTTTGCAGTTGGCAGAAAATCGGGAAGTAGTCCATGGGCAATCCTTCAGGTTGAGGCCGCTAGGGGGTAAAACCAGCCCCTAAGAGCTGGTGAATTCGGGTATCAGACTGCTGATAAAGTCAATTGAAGGGGAATCGTGCCGTTGGGGTCGTAGCGACGTAAGTCGCCGGAGTGCCCCTCGGTGCGGTAAACTCTTCACTCACTGAGCTATCAATCGACTTCGTATAACTCACTCTTGCACTGCTTGTGGCGCATTGATAGCCGCTGGCTGTGGGCGTTGTTCCCGTGGGGTGGCATACCAGTAGCCCAGCCCCATAAACACCGCGCCTGACAAGGTATTGCCCAGTGTGACCCATAACAGGTTGTGGCCGATGCCGCTTAAGGTATAAGCCTCACTGTGATGACCAAACCACGACAACGCAAATAGGGTCATATTGGCCACTGAGTGTTCGTAACCAGAGGCAATAAAGGCCAGCAAACACCACCAGATGGCAATGAATTTGGCAGCACCCTCTACGCGGATTGCCATCCAGATTGCCAGACAAACCAGCCAGTTACATAATACACCCTTGAAGAATAAGGTCATAGCGGGCGCAGAGGTTTTTGCCAGCGCCGCGGTGTGTACCAAACTGGTGTCAACGGACAGCAAATTGCCGCCGCCGTAGTAATAGAGCAGGGCGACAAAAACAGAACCCAACAAATTCCCCAGCCAGGTTTGTGGTAAAACTGCCCACATTTGGCTGGATTTGATGGTGCCGGCTTTGACACCAAAGGTCAGGAACATGGTGTGACCGGTAAACAATTCAGAGCCGGCAATAATCACCAAGGTCAACGCCAGACCAAAGGTGGCTCCCATCACTAATGGGCGGTAAGCCGGGTCAATCAGGTTACCCAGTGTGAAAATCAGAATAATGCCAAGGCCGACATAGGCACCGGCCATTGCCGAACCAATCCAAAAGCCCAGCGGGCTTTCTTTCGCCAGTTTGACGATTCGGGCCGCATTGGCCGCGCATTTGTTGATGGTGTCTGTATACATATTCTATCCCAGTCCCCTAGCTCTCGACGCCGCAGCAGTGTTCGCTGCGACGCCAATATCCTTGGGGATAATTGAAGTTATTTTTGTCAGCATCCGGCATTTGCCAGAACCCGTTATCTATTACGCTTTGACTTGCACTATGCCGTCACGAACCCGCACGTCGTAATGGGTCACTGAGCGCGTTTCATCTTCCAGACAGAAACCATCATGCAGGCGAAAATGCTGTTTTTTCAGGGGGCTAGCCACCCACAAATCACCTTGATGTTCTGCAATTAATCCACGCGACAACACGCTGGCCTGAGCAAAGGGGTCAATATTGCTGATAGCAAAAACCTGTTCGTCGGTATAAGGCCGGAAGACCGCGACGTGATGCTCGCCAATCAGACCGCATACGCCGCTACCGGGCAAAATGTCATTTAATGGGCAAAGTGGGATCCACTGGCTCATAGGTTTTCCTCCAGTTCCAGCATCCGGACTGGGATGCGTTCTTCCGGGCGGGCCGGGCGATGTTGGTCGCGTTCGCGCACCACTTGTACATTGGGGTCGCGCAGCGGGCTGTTGATAAAGTGGGCGAAACGGACTTGCGCCGCAGGGTTTTCCACGGTGACTTTCCATTCGCAGACGACTTTGTCGCGCAGACGGGCAATATCAGTTTCGAGCTGATCATTGATGCCCAGTTTGTCGTCGAGAATAACGGCGCGCAGGTAATTAATGCCGCCCTCCAGACTTTCCAGCCACACCGAGGTGCGTTGCAGCTTATCGGCGGTGCGGATATAGAACATCATAAAGCGGTCGAGATAGCGCATCAGGGTTTCTTCGTCCAGATCCGCTGCCAGTAAATCTGCATGACGAGGTTTCATCCCGCCGTTACCGCAAACATACAAGTTCCAGCCATTTTCGGTGGCAATAATCCCGACATCTTTGCCCTGTGCTTCAGAACATTCACGGGTACAGCCGGAGACACCAAATTTCATTTTGTGTGGTGTACGGATGCCCTTATAGCGGTGTTCCAGCGCCACACCAAAGCCAACGCTGTCACCCACGCCAAAGCGGCACCAGGTGCTACCGACACAGGTTTTTGCCATGCGCAGGGCTTTGGCATAGGCGTGTCCGGTCTCAAAGCCCGCTTCAATCAACTGCGCCCAGATAGCGGGCAGGTCGTCTTTTTGCGCGCCAAACATCCCGACGCGCTGTGAGCCAGTCAGTTTGGTGTAGAGATTATATTCTTTGGCGATGCGGCCTATGGCCAGCAAGCCGTCAGGGGTGATTTCCCCACCCGGTGAGCGCGGGATAACCGAGTAAGTGCCGTCTTTTTGGATATTGCCGAGGAAGTTGTCGTTGGTGTCTTGCAACGGGGTATGTTGCGGTTCCAAGACATATTCATTCCAGCAGGATGCCAGCAGTGAGCCGACCGTCGGTTTACAGACTTCGCAGCCGTAACCTTTGCCGTATTTTTCCAGCAAGGCATCGAAATTTTTAATCTGTTCAACGCGAATCAGGTGGTATAGCTCTTGGCGCGAATAGGCAAAGTGCTCACATAAATGATGATTAACTTCAATACCTTGCTTGCTGAGTTCGGCATTTAACACTTGGGTGACGAGTGGAATACAGCCGCCGCAGCCGGTACCGGCTTTGGTAGCCGATTTCAGCGCCGCCACGGTATGGCAGCCCTGGCCGATGGCCTGAATAATATCGCCCTTGGTGACATCAAAACAGGAGCAGATTTGCGCACTGTCCGGCAGGGAGTCGACCCCCATCGCCGGTTTGCTACCGGCATGAGCCGGTAAAATCAGACTGTCTGGATTTTCCGGTAGCTCAATATTATTCAGTGCCAATTGCAGCAGATTGCCGTAATCGCTGGTATCGCCCACCAGCACTGCCCCGAGCAGGGTTTTGTTGTCGGCACTGACTACCAAACGCTTGTAAATCTCTTTACTTTCATCCAGATAGACATAACTGCGCGCGCCTTCAGTGCGGCCATGGGCATCACCAATCCCGCCGACATCGACCCCCAGTAGTTTGAGCTTGGCGCTCATGTCCGCGCCGTGGAAAGCATTTTCACGGCCCAATAAATGGTCGGCGGTCACTTGCGCCATTTTGTAACCCGGCGCAACCAGCCCGAAAGTCCGCTCTTGCCATGATGCGCATTCGCCAATGGCGTACACATCCGGATCAGAGGTCTGGCAATTATCATTGATAGCAATACCACCACGGCGTGCTGTGGCTAAACCGCATTGATGGGCCAGTTTGTCTTGTGGACGGATGCCGGTGGAAAAGACGATAAAATCGACTTCCAGCTGCGAACCATCAGCAAACAGCATAGTTTTGCGGCTGTTTTGCCCGCTATGGACAATTTCTTGCGTATTTTTGCCGGTGTGAACTCGGACGCCCATGCGCTCAATCTTCTGGCGCAGTTGGTCGCCGCCCATTGGATCAAGTTGCTCCGCCATCAATACGGGTGCAAATTCAATGACATGAGTTTCGACACCGAGGCTTTTCAGCGCGCCGGCTGCTTCTAATCCTAATAACCCGCCGCCAATCACAGCGCCGCGTTTACTGCGGCGGGTGCAAGCTTCAATGGCATTTAAGTCTTCAATGGTGCGGTAAACAAAGCAGTCTTGCCCTTCGCTGCCTTTAATCGGCGGGATCCACGGGTAAGAGCCGGTCGCCATAATCAGCTTGTCGTAATACAGAGTACGGCCGCTGTTGGAATGGATAACTTTCTCTTTGCGATTGATGGTAATCGCGCGTTCGCCGACCAGCACATTGACACCGTGCTTTTCATAAAAACCTTCGCGAACCAGTGACAGTTCTTCCGCAGTGTGGTGGGAGAAATAAGAAGAAAGATGAACCCGGTCATAAGCGATGCGCGGTTCTTCGCAAAATACGGTTATCTCAAATTGGTCTTTATCTGCTTTATCTAATAAGTCTTCAATAAAGCGGTGGCCGACCATGCCGTTGCCGATGATGGCAAGCTTGACTTTGCTCATTTTTGCCTCAATTTTTAATTTTCTACCCTCACCTTAATCTTCCGCACGGCGCACTTATTGATGTAAATCAATTTGCTCCCTATATACCTCTAAGGTGGTAGATGGCTGATTTTTAACGTTTTTTATAAGTTGTGGATTTCATTCATGTTTAGCTGAATGGTTTCAGTTTTGGTTTTTTGATTTATTAAAATAAAACGGTGTTTTATTAAAAGAAAATCGGGCGAGGGGAGATGGGTCGGGTAAGCTAAAGGGTAATAATGAAAAACAATCATGGAGGCCTTTATGGCGGGTAAATCTTTAACCCCTCATTTATTAAACACTATCAATAATGTCCGCCTTAGTGGGCAAACGGGGCTGTGGCAGATAACCATTGCAGATGGCAAAATCACCGCGATTGCGCCACAACCGGAGCAGACCGTCGCCGGTGAGGGGATATTGGATGCACAAGGTGGGCTGGCTTTGCCGCCATTTATTGAGCCGCATATTCATCTGGATACCACTCAAACTGCCGGGCAGCCCAGTTGGAATCAATCCGGCACCTTGTTTGAGGGCATTGAGCGCTGGGCCGAGCGCAAAGCGCTACTGACTCGCGAGGATGTTAAACAGCGCGCCTGGCAAACCTTAAAATGGCAAATAGCCAATGGAATTCAGCATGTTCGCACCCATGTTGATGTTTCTGACCCCAGTTTGACCGCCTTGAGCGCGATGTTGGAAGTCAAAGAAGAAGTCAGTCCGTGGGTGGATATGCAGATTGTGGCCTTCCCACAAGAGGGAATTCTCTCTTATCCCGAGGGGGCCGCACTGCTGGAAGAGGCGCTGCGGCTAGGCGCTGATGTGGTTGGCGCGATTCCTCATTTTGAATTTACTCGTGAATATGGCGTCGAATCGCTGCATATCGCCTTTGCATTGGCGCAGAAATATCAGCGGCTGGTGGATGTTCATTGTGATGAAATTGATGATGAACAGTCGCGCTTTGTCGAAACGGTGGCGGCATTGGCGCACCGGGAGAACATGGGCGCACGGGTGACCGCCAGCCATACCACGGCGATGCACTCTTATAATGGCGCTTATACCTCGCGGTTATTCCGTCTGCTGAAAATGTCCGGCATTAATTTTGTTGCTAACCCGCTGGTAAATATTCACTTGCAAGGGCGCTTTGACACTTATCCCAAGCGGCGCGGTATTACTCGGGTGAAAGAGATGCTGGCGGCAGAGATTAATGTTTGTTTCGGGCATGACGATGTGTTCGACCCGTGGTATCCACTGGGCACCGCCAATATGTTGCAGGTGCTGCATATGGGATTACATATCTGTCAGTTGATGGGCTATGGCCAAATCAATGATGGGCTGAATTTGATCACCACCCACAGCGCCAGAACGTTGAATTTGTCGGATTATGGTTTGCAGCCGGGGAATAGCGCTAACGTGATTATTCTGCCCGCCGACAATGGTTTTGATGCTGTACGGCGACAGGTACCTGTGCATTATTCTATTCGCCATGGCGTGGTGATCGCCAAGACGCAACCGACAGAAAGTCGGATATATTTAGGGCAGGAAGAAATAGTTAGCTTTAAATAAAAAAACAGTGATTGCCCTGCAACCGAGATGGCGGCAGGGCAATAAAACAGCTAAATCAGTTGGTTGTATGGCCGTGGCTGCGGTGCTTAGTGAAGAAGCCCAGAATCAGACACATCACAAACACGGTCAGATACAAACCATTGGCGGTTGCCAGCGCGGCATGAACACCACTGTTAGCCACAATCGGGCCAGTGACCACGAAAGTCAGCATGGTGCCGACGGTGCCACAGGTCAGAATGAAGTTCACCAGTTTTGGCGAAGACACTTTGGTTTGCAGTGAACCCAATGTAATCAAGGTGGTGTAAATAGCACTGGAAACAAAACCTAACGCCAGAATGTAGTAGCTCAGGTGCTCTGGGTTATTGGTGCTGACAAACATGTACATCGCCAATGTCGCCAGCGCAGCCAGTATGGTCACGATGCGCTGTAGGTCAAAGAAGCGCAGGATAAAGCTGAATGCCCACATCCCAATCATGTAGGAAATCCAGAAGTTACTGACTAATTGGCCCGCCTGGTTGATATCCATGTTGAAGTTTTTGGTGGCATATTCCGGCACCCACTGGATGAAACCGAGTTGGCCGAGGATATAACACAGTGCAGCAATCGCCAGGAATAATACGCCAAGGCCCCATTTTTCTTTCTCCACCGGCTTGCTCTGGTCAGTGGCTTTGTGGCCAAGAACCGGGAATTCAGAGCACAATGTCAGCACGAAAATACCGACATACAGTAGGCCGATACAAGCATAAACCCAGTACCATTCAATATGGCGCGCCAGCAGCATTGCCGCGGCGACCGGGAAAATCATCCCAGCCATACTGAAGAATGAGTCGGTGAACAGCAGGCGAGAACCGCGCTGACGCCCTTCATACATATGGGTGACCAGGAATGTCCCGATCGACATAGTTATCCCGCTGACAACCCCTAGAATGAACATGCTGATGGAGAAGACCATCAGATTATGGCCAACCATTAACCCGGCAATAGCAATTAACATCAGAATAAAACCAAACACTAACTGACGTTTTAATGGAATGATTTCCATCAACCAAGCATTCAGGAAGATAGAGATCAAAATACCGGCGTTAAGGAAAGTGAATGTGTTACTCATACTGGCAATAGGCAGATTGAAATACTCTGCGATATTTCCCATCACCATCCCGGTGACAATAACTAACGCACCGGTCAGCGCGTATGAAAAGTAACTGATCCAAGTGAGTCGAAGGCGATTGCTGTTATTCATAGATGGGGCCTGTGTCAGCATAATATTTAAACAATAATAGTAAGAACATTTATAGAAAGCGTTCAAACCAGTTTCACTACTGAGGCCGCGGATCCTAGCATAGGCATAGTGATTTTTTGTGATTTACATTCAACTTTTAATGTAATTTATGAAATGTCATTGATAATAATTGTGATGTGTCACAGTTCAGGAGTGAGCCAGAGGATAAATATTCTGAATATGACCGGGATGTGAGCGCGCTTTGAGCGCGACTAAGACGGATGTGGTAGTAAGTATCGTGATAGTAAGCATCGTGATAGCAAGGAAGGTGGTCGGGTACTGTATGAGTTGGCAGAAAAGCTACTTCTTGGGCGGCATAACTGACTCGCGCATGATAATCGCCGGTGGGAAACTGGCGTTGGGAATCAACGGGTTAATTAGCAATTGAGTTGCATGTCGCGCCATTTCTACAATGGGGAAATGCAAGCTGGTCAAGGCCGGGCGGACAAATGGGGCGCGTTCGCCGCTGTCATAGCAAAGCAATGAAATATCCTGCGGTACTTGTAAATGGTGCTTATTGATAGCCAACAAAGCGCCGATGGCCATTTCTTCGTTGCAACAATAAATGGCGGTGGGGAGATTGGGGCGGCTGAGGATTTCATCGGCGCGCTGATGACCACTTTCCAAGTCATAAACCCCTTCTACACAGGCCACCGGCTCTAAACCGGCTAATTGCATAGCATCAAGAAAACCCTGACGGCGTAATTCACTGGAATGGCGCTGTGCGGAGCCACTGATACAAGCAATATGGCGATGGCCGGCATCAATCAATGCCTGTGCTGCCATTTGGCTGGCGCGACGATGATCAAAAGTAACACAACGGGCTTCCAGACCGGGAACCAGCCTATCCAATAACACAAATGAGCGCCCAGCCGCTGCCAACTGATGCAGCCTTTCATCACTGAGAAAACGGACATGCAAGATTAAACCATCGCAGCGTAAGTTATACAGGCGCTGGATAGCTTGCCATTCTTTATCTGCATTATCCCGCCCTTGAGTGACTAATAGCTGTTTACCCTGAGATTCAGCTTCAGTTTGGACACAATCCATCAATGCACCAAAAAAGCCGCCGCGATAAGAGGTGGTCACTAGCCCCAAGGTATGACTTTGGCTGGAGGCCAGTGCCCGTGCGGCAGGGTTAGGGGTATAGCCCAATACCGCGACCGCCTGTTCGACTTTTTCGCGCGTCTGCGCTTTGACATTGGTATCACCGTTGACCACGCGGGATACTGTAGCGCGGGAAACCCCGGCTAATACCGCGACGTCTTCCAGTGTGACCATCATCTTGCTCCAGTCCCTTTCATATTTGAAGTTGCAGGGGGAACTGCAACTCCAATTACTGTGGGTAATAAAATGAGTTAATGTTACAAATCTGCGAACTGCGGCAAGTAAGGTTTATTGACCTGTAAAACCTCTTCCAGCAGTGGCTGAGCAATGCTGGCGTTGCCAATCAGCGGATTGGTCACTAATGCCAGCAGAGCACTGCGGCGATCACCGTGAACTGCCGCTTCAATCGTCAGGCGCTCATAGGCTTTGACTTGCTGAGTTAGCCCGTGCATTGACACCGGCAAAGGCCCGAAAGTGAGCGGATGAGCACCTTGTGCATCAACAATACAGTTGGTTTCTACCACGGAACCATCAGACAAACCACGAATCGCACCACGGTTTGTGGTATTCACTACAAGTTGCGTCCCTAAATTATTATGAATTGCACGAATAAGTTCCAGTGCTACTTCAGAATAAAATGATCCGCCCCGGAAACTCAATTGCTCCGGTTTGCTGTCCAGATGGGGGTCAGCGTACAGATCAAATAACTCTTTTTCTACCTGCATCACCTGCTCTGCGCGGGTACCACGTTCAGCGGCAGCGGCCTGCTCTTCTGCCAGCATATCTTGAGTCTGGTAGAAATAGCGATGATATGGGCAAGGAATTGCGCCCATTGCCCGCAGAAATTCCGGCGGCCATGGTGCTTCCTTGATGTTGTTCATGGTCAGTGAAGCGCCGTCACACAGCATGTTCAGCACATCTGCGGTGACATTTTTACCCTGCTGCAATACTTCATGCACCCACACCATATGATTAAGCCCGGCGAAGCGCAGTTGGATATCTTCATAAGGCGCATCCAGTAGTTTTGCAATCATGTGGTGCATGCTGATTGGAACATTACACAGGCCAATAATTTTCGCTTTGCTATAGCGGGTTACCGCTTCGGTGACGATACCGGCGGGGTTAGTAAAGTTAATTATCCAAGCATCTGGTGCCAGTTTCTCAACTTTAGCCGCAATATCCAGCATTACCGGAATAGTGCGTAGCGCTTTGGCAAAACCGCCGACGCCAGTCGTCTCCTGCCCGAGCAAGTTATATTTCAGACCCAAGCGCTCATCTGCTGCCCGTGCTGGGAGTTGGCCAACCCGGAATTGTGTCAGAACAAAACTGGCACCTTCGATTGCGGTATCCAGGGAGAAGTGAACACTAACTTTCACGCGCTCCAGCCCGTGGCGATCCAGCATTCTGCGGGTCAGTGCAGCAATAATTTCCACTTTTTGACGGCCTAACTCGACGTCAGCCAGCGCCAGTTCCGTGACCGGTAACTGGTCAATCCGCTGAATTAATCCATCAACTAATTCTGGGGTATAGCTACTGCCGCCACCAATAATGGTAATTTTAAAGGTTTTCATATTTGGCCTCCAAATGAATAAATTAGAAATGAGAGCGCTCTCATTTGAGAAGAAAGACTAACGATTAACCAAAAACAAAATGGGATGCTGCTCGCAAAAATGGCAGTTTGAGAGTAAGAAAATAAGCAAGACGTGATCCCGGTTACAGAATTTCACTGTCGGCTAGGATTTGGTAGAGGGGTTAATATGATTAATTAATCGCCATTACGCTATTTCACTGCTGATGCGGCGAGTTTTCAGCGAAAATGCGCATTCTGTAACATAAATAACCGTAAATGGGTGGCATTGCGTGGGTCAGGTCTTTAGAATCAAAGCGTTTTTCCGTTGTTCGCATCCCACAGAAAGGAACCGTTAATGTTTAAACGTACTTTAGTGACCTTCATCGCACTTTGCTCTCTAAGCGCCGTGGCACCCGCTGCTTTGGCTGCCGGTGAACCTCATGTGTTGTTAACGACGTCGGTTGGGAATATTGAGTTGGAACTCAATAGCCAGAAGGCACCGGTTTCAACGCAGAATTTCGTTGATTATGTCAACAACGGCTATTACAACAACACCATATTCCACCGCGTTATCCCCGGTTTTATGATTCAGGGCGGAGGTTTTACAGCCGATTTCAAACAAAAAACGGCTAAAACCCCCATCAAAAATGAAGCGGATAACGGCTTGCGTAACCTGCGTGGCACTATCTCCATGGCCCGCACCGCAGATAAAGACAGCGCCACCAGCCAGTTCTTCCTCAACGTGGCAGACAATGCTTTCCTCGATCACGGCCAGCGCGATTTTGGCTATGCCGTGTTCGGTAAAGTGGTTAAGGGGATGGATGTGGTAGAGAAAATCTCCCAGGTTCAGACTGAAAACGTCGGCCCGTATCAGAATGTGCCAGTGAAACCTATCACCATTCTGTCGGCGAAAGTTTTACCTTAATTGCTGCAACCAGCTTTCATCCCCGAAAGCTGGTTTATCTCCTAAAAATCCCATCCCATCAGAAATTAATCAACAGGTTGCATATAATCAATTATCTGTCTTAGCTTGGGGGAAAGGTTCATGAGTGAAGCATTGCTTATCGCGAAGGCGCAGCCAGCACAGGATTTAGTGATTTTATCGGCATTGGCAAACCGTCATGGGCTGATTACCGGCGCGACCGGTACCGGTAAAACGGTCACATTACAAAAAATGGCTGAGCAGTTTTCCCGTATTGGCGTACCGGTATTTCTGGCCGATGTGAAAGGCGATTTATCCGGTATTGGCGCGGAAGGTATTGAATCAGAAAAACTGCAAGCAAGACTGACGGCAATTGGCGTCACTGACTGGCAACCCCAAGCTTGCCCGATTGTACCTTGGGATATTTTCGCTGAAAAAGGCCATCCCATCCGGGCCACCATTTCTGATCTTGGCCCGCTGCTACTGGGGCGTCTGCTTGATCTCAATGAAGTGCAAAGTGGCGTACTGCAATTAGTGTTTAAAATTGCCGACGACAATAATTTGCTGCTGTTAGACATGAAAGATTTGCGCGCCATCGTGCAATTCGTTGGCGACAATGCCAAGCAGTTCCGCACCCAATACGGCAATATTACGCCCGCCTCGGTAGGCGCTATCCAGCGCGGTTTACTGACCTTAGAACAGCAGGGTGCTAATCAATTTTTTGGTGAGCCGATGCTGGATATTCACGATTTGATGCGAACTGACAGCAATGGGCAAGGTGTTATCAATCTATTGGCCGCTGACCGGCTGATTAATCAACCTAAACTCTATGCCATTTTCCTGCTGTGGTTGTTAGCCGAACTGTTCGAGCAACTGCCGGAAGTCGGTGATGTCGATAAACCAAAATTGGTCTTTTTCTTTGATGAGGCCCATTTATTATTCACTGATGCCCCGGCGGCGCTGGTGGATAAAGTTGAACAAGTGGTGCGGTTGATTCGCTCAAAAGGGGTCGGCATCTATTTTGTGACACAAAATCCATTGGATGTTCCCGATAAAATCCTCGGCCAATTGGGTAACCGTGTGCAGCATGCTTTACGTGCTTTTACTCCACGGGATCAAAAGGCGGTGAAATCCGCTGCGCAAACCATGCGCGCGAACCCGGCATTCAGTGCTGAACAGGTGATTACTGAGCTGGGTGTCGGCGAGGCACTTATTTCTTTCCTTGATGAGAAAGGGCGGCCCAATATTGTTGAGCGTGCCATGGTGATTGCCCCACAATCCAAAATGGGCGCGCTGGATGCCACTGCACGTAATCACGCCATTAATCATTCGCCGCTATATGGCCGCTATGAAGAGATGGTGGATCGCGAGTCAGCTTATGAGAAATTGTCTGCCGGTGGCTCCTCAACCTTGGGAGATGCGGCTTCGGGTGGGGAGGCGGCACCTCAGCAACCAGATGCTCACGGCGGCGGTTTGATGGATGGGCTGAATGATTTGTTGTTTGGCTCTACCGGGCCGCGTGGCGGCAAGCGCGATGGTATTGTCCAGACTGCCGCCAAAAGTATGGCGCGCGATCTAGGCCGACAAATTTTGCGTGGTGTTTTGGGGTCAATTACTGGTGGGCGCAAGCGTTAAAAACACTGCAATGACCTAGTCTCTAAAACGAGAAAACCCGCCATTAAGGCGGGTTATCCCGAATATCTGTCGGCTACAAAGGCATAGTTTCCTACCCTATGTGCCTATCAAGTTGTACCTTGGTTCATTGGTACGAGAGGGACTATATAGCGCGTAAATTACAGAGTCAATAGGTGCTGTCAAGTTGCTACCTTAGTCAGGGTATTGTTGCGAGTCAGTTCTGAGGAACCAATAATAAATCTTTAAATGTAGCGCTGTGGAGATTAACGTTAACAAATTGAAATAACAAAATATATTACTGGATATTATGTATGTCAGTTGAACGTATTATTGAGTCAATATCAGGAAAACGTATTGCGACATATGAGCGTTGTTTTGAAACAACTGATATATCGGAATGTCTCGGTATGTATATCTGGAATAAGCGAGTATGCGCCGAACTGTTGCCTGTACTACAAATACTGGAAGTCTCTCTTCGCAATGGCCTCTGTTCGGGCTATGAATCCTTATTCAGAGAACGCCTAAAGCAACAGGGTAAGAATGCGGCTGAAATTGATGCTGCATTCGACCCTATGTGGCTTAAGAATTTCTATGATTCAGCCACCGATAATCAATATAAAGATACCAAGGTTGCAATAGTATCGGCAGCAAATAAGTTGGAAAAGAGGGGAATAGAGCTCACTGCGGATAATTTAATACCAGAATTAACCTTTGGGGTGTGGAGCCATTTGTGTCAGTCCCATGATATAAATGCCGATCAATCTTTACGACTGTGGCCGGACTTACTTTACCATGCATTCCCCGGTAGAAAAATGAAGCACCCGCAACTGATTAATATTCTAAGAAATGTTAACCGATTACGGAATAGAATTGCTCATCATGAGCCAGTCTGGTACTCAAAAAGTCTTTATGGCACACCCGCATACTTGAATAAAGTCATCAATTTTTATAATGAGTGTTTGATATTGATTGAAGCAATCAACCCTTCAAATCTCAAAGCCATTACTTTGGTGAATAGTCATGCGTCATTGACTGCACTTTGTTCTATCCAATGTGTTGCAGAGTATAAAAATCTCGCGGCGGGAGTCCATGAAATTCCTCAACTCAATATTAAAAACTGGCATACTCATGCACAATTTAGTGAACGTATACGTGGTGCAATATCATCAATTCAGGGCGATTTAGTATCAATAAAAGCTGTTGATGGTAATTATGCTGGGCAATTTTTTATAGATAAAAGAGATAAGGCCATCTTGGTGGGACTTGCTCAGTTAAAAGTAGGGGAACTGGTGACCTTTATCCCTACAAGATTTGATGACTCTTTTATTGCCACCAAAGTGCATTACAATCTACCAACTTAGTCAGTTAGGTTAAATATGCTGTTATTGATCGATAATTACGATTCGTTTACCTACAACCTTTACCAGTATTTTTGTGAGCTGGGCGCGGAAGTGGTTGTTAAACGTAATGATGAAGTACAACTAGCTGATATTGAAAGATTATCACCATCCCATTTGGTGATTTCGCCCGGCCCCTGCACCCCCAATGAGGCCGGGATTTCTGTGGCCGCGATCCGTCATTTTGCCGGTAAATTGCCCATATTGGGCGTCTGTCTGGGCCATCAGGCGCTTGGGCAGGCTTTTGGCGCACGTATCGTGCGGGCGCGGCAAGTGATGCACGGTAAAACCACAGCAATTCGCCATAATGGTCAGGGTGTCTTTCGTGGGCTTAATCAGCCGCTTACTGTGACCCGCTACCACTCTTTAGTGATTGCTACTGACTCTCTACCTGATTGTTTTGAGCTGACCGCATGGACTGAACAAAACGGCGTGATGGATGAGATTATGGGCATCCGCCATCGCACTTTGCCACTGGAGGGCGTGCAGTTCCATCCGGAAAGTATCCTCAGCGAACAAGGCCATCAATTATTGGATAATTTCCTTAAAAATTAATTGGTTGAATTGCATTTTCTCTATTGGTTAATTTTTTGTTTGCTTGATTTTGATTTTTTATGCATATTTTGTGATTATATTCTCACTCGTCAGTAATTGGCGGCTCAATATTTTCTCAGATTGGACAGTGCAATGGCAGATAAATTAGCAGTGACTCGCAGTACATTCGACCAGGTTATTTTGCCTGTTTATGCACCCGCGCAGTTTATTCCGGTCAAAGGGAAAGGTAGCCGCGTGTGGGATCAACAAGGCACGGAATACATTGATTTTGCAGGTGGAATTGCGGTTACAGCACTCGGTCATTGCCATCCGGCGCTGGTGGCGGCATTACATCAGCAAGGTGACATGTTATGGCATACCAGTAATGTATTCACCAATGAACCCGCCCTGCGTTTAGCACAAAAACTGATTGCGGCGACCTTTGCTGACCGCGTTTTTTTTGCCAATTCCGGTGGCGAGGCGAATGAGGCGGCATTTAAGTTAGCCCGTCATTACGCTATTGAACGCCACAGCCCGTATAAAACTAAAATCATTGCTTTCCATAATGCATTCCATGGTCGCACGCTGTTTACTGTATCGGTCGGTGGGCAACCCAAGTACTCCGATGGTTTTGGCCCGAAACCGGCCGATATTATCCATGTGCCGTTTAATGACCTGGCTGCGGTAAAAGCGGTCATGGACGACCACACTTGTGCGGTGGTGCTGGAACCTATTCAAGGGGAAGGGGGCATTACCTCCGCGACACCAGAGTTTCTGCAAGGTGTGCGCGCGCTGTGTGATCAACACAAAGCGCTGCTGGTGTTTGATGAAGTGCAAAGCGGTATGGGGCGCAGTGGTAAGCTGTTTACTTATATGCACTACGGCGTGACGCCAGATATCCTCACCACGGCTAAAGCGTTAGGCGGCGGGTTCCCGGTCAGCGCGATGCTGACGACTGAAGAAATTGCCTCGGTGATGGCGGTAGGAACCCACGGCACTACCTATGGGGGGAACCCACTGGCCTGTGCGGTCGCAGAGGCCGCGCTGGATGTGATTAATACCCCAGAGGTACTTGATGGCATTGAACAGCGCCACGGCCTGTTTGTGCAGGCTTTGCAAGAGATTAACAGTAAGTATCAGGTGTTTGATGACATCCGCGGCATGGGGCTACTGATAGGGGCACAATTAACGCCGCAATATCATGGTCGCTCGCGGGAGTTCCTGACGGCAGCAGCAGCGAATGGTTTAATGATTCTTAATGCCGGGCCAGATGTATTACGGTTAGCGCCTTCGTTGGTGATTGAACCCGAAGATATCCAGCAAGGTATGGCGCGTTTAGAAAGGGCGGTTGCCAGCCTGGTCAAAGGTTAAATCGTATTTTTGTCAACGGATTGTGGAGAGGTTTTTTGCCTCTCCTTTTTACGATGCCGTCCCCCGCAGTTTCCGGCTACGCCAAATACCGTGGTGCGGCTGTTGCTGCCATGCCAGCGATGAAACGGTATGCATCACACTCAAATGAGACAAAATACGCCGTAAATTACGTTCAAGTTCAGAGATTTGCGTATCAGTATCTCTATCTGGCATTTGAACAAAATCGTTATTCCCCTCACGGGTATCTGACTCTAGCCGTTGCTGACATTGTTGAATCGCCATTTCACAGAGCTGTAAATACTCTTCCGCCAACCTAACCGTCAGCTGAATGTGGTGTTTATCTGATTCTGCCGGTGACTCTGCCAATGGATAAGCCCGCGTCAGTATAGTCATCTCATTGATATTCCCGACAATAAGTTCGCTATGGGTGGCCCACAGACGCATGTCCGCCAGATATTCTGAGTTGAACCCCGGCTCCTGCATAGCTTCTTTCAGTGAACTGAGGACGGCGTTGCTGGCTTTGTTCACGTGGATGCGCTCAAACGACAGTTGCTCAATATTCGGATTAGGTTTCAACAGGATGCGCAGGATTCTCTGATAACTTTCCAGCGTTTGATGCGCATTTTTACGCAGTAAACCGCTTTGCCACTGCGGCCATAGCCACAATGTACTGGCAAAGGCCAATGCACAGCCGATTAACGTATCTAACAATCGCGGGATTAAAAAGTCCGCACCTTCGCCGGTCAATAACTGCAAGATATAGACCGTAGTGATGGTTCTGAGAATGACCGACCAGCCATAGTTTTTGCGTTGAACCAGATAGGCCCCCAGGGTGATAAGCAACATAATGCTTAGCGTGGTGCCTTCCGGCATTTGAAAATGCAGCAAAGCTGCCGCGAGTAACAGCCCAATCAGGGTGCCAAGGGCGCGGTGATGAATTCGAATTTTAGTGGCGTTATAGCCGTTTTGTGTGACCAGCATCACGGTGAGCAAAATCCAATAAGGTTTAGGCAGATGAATCAAGGTACCGATGTAACTGCCGGCGGCCAAAGTGACGCCAAGGCGAGCGGCATTCCGCAAGGCACTGGATTTAAAAGATAAATAGCTGGTGAGTGCTGGCCAGAACGGCTGAGATAGCTGGCTGGACATCAAAGCGCGTTCATACTGCGGGCGTTGGTCGCTCAGGATTTGGGTAACATGGCTGATATGGTAATAGAAGAATTGTGCCGCTGGGTTATCCGGATGCTGCTGGGCAATCTCTTCCAGTTCGACCAGCGCATCATCTGCACTGAAATGATTTTTCGCTCGGTGATGATAGAGAATATCATCGGCGATGGTGCGCATTTGCGTCGAGATAACCTGCATATTGCGCTTAAGGACTTTCTCTATCGGGCTTTGGTCAATTAACTCTTGCGTTTTTTCTGACTGACTCACTGCCGCGGTGATGTGTTCCTGTAAATCGAGCGCCATCTGAAACAAGTTCAATAGCCGTTTCCGCTCTTTTTTAGTGGCATTGTCTATCAAGTTAAATTGCTGATAAATCTGATTAATCTTGTCCATTATACCTTGTTGCCGGTCAAGCAACGGCGGTATTGCCTTTTCTAGCGCCACATGTTGACCCAACAAACTGTATTTAGCATCACAATAATCGGCCAACAAATGATAAAGCTGACTCAATGGCTCACGGATCGGCTGGTCTTTACATAACCGGAACCATAGCCAGGTAAATAGGCCATACCAGAGAGTCCCCACGGCACACATCAATGGCGCTTGCCAGATAGGCGTACGGCCTACCATGCTGAGGCTAAAAATAGCGGCGATAAGTGCGGCGGGGAGCAGGCGGCCATTGAGCTGGCTGATAGCGCCACTGACACCCAATATTAATGCCAAGCCAAGCATCACCGCAGGTAATGGAATATCCCACAGCAGCAGTTGTTGAGTCAGAAAACTACTGAAAGTAAAGATAGCCCCGCCGACAATCAGTCGCTGGAAGAAATGTTGATGGGGGGTATCTAGCGCTGCAATATTACAGCAGGCGGGTATCAGGGAGAACATCAACCCCAACCGCAATTCGCCTATCGCGAACCCCAATGCCGCCGGCAAGCAGAGAACAAGTGTCTGGCGGAGTGCATAATTGACTTCAGGATGATAAATAAGCCGTTGCCAATTCATATAGGCCCCAGAGATTTATTAATTACATAACATATACCCAGAAGGCGGCAATTGAGCGAGTCCCCAAGAATCTACTTACTTTAAGGTCAACGACCAGTAAGTGACTGGGGTGACAAATCTGCTGGGAGCAGATTTGAACGCTGCTTGCAGCGGCCTCGCAGAGGCGAGGCCCATGGACGGGCCGAGTAGTGAAAGCAGCCAACACACATGCAGCTTGAAGTATAACGGGTATAGAAGAAAACTGGTGCCGAGGGTATCGGCACCAGTTTATAGGGAATTAACGAGTGCCGTAAACGACAATCGTTTTACCATGCGCGGAGATCAGATTTTGATCTTCTAGCATTTTTAGTATCCGCCCCACAGTTTCGCGGGAACAGCCAACTATTTGACCAATTTCCTGGCGGGTAATCTTTATCTGCATCCCATCTGGGTGGGTCATGGCATCCGGTTGTTTTGCCAGATTAAGCAGCGTTTGTGCAATGCGCCCAGTGGCATCCAGGAAGGCGAGGTTACCCACTTTCTCAGATGTTATCTGTAAGCGATTCGCCATTTGTGACGACAGGCGCATCAAGATATCTGGATTAACCTGAATCAGCTGACGGAATTTTTTGTAAGAAATTTCAGCCACTTCACAGGCGGTTTTTGCCCTAACCCAAGCACTACGTTCTTGGCCTTCTTCAAATAATCCAAGCTCGCCGATGAAATCTCCCTGGTTTAAATAGGAGAGAATCATCTCTTTACCTTCTTCATCTTTGATAAGCACCGCAACGGAGCCTTTCACGATGTAGTAAAGCGTTTCGGCTTTTTCACCTTGGTGAATTAGCGTACTTTTCGATGGATATTTGTGGATATGGCAATGAGGCAGGAACCATTCGAGAGTCGGGTCTGTTTGTGGCTTGCCGAGAACCATTCGCTGTTATCCTCTGTTGTTATCGCAGCCTAACTTAACAGGGCTCAGAGTTCCCTGTACGGCGTGCTTATAAAATACACTTTCATTTAGCATATTAATTTGCTCAACTGCCGAAAGGTATAGCCAAGATGCGTACCGAGTAGAAACCCTTCACTGAGTATTGAGAAGCTACCCTATTTAATTCTAAATACAACACTTTCGGTTCTGTTTGTAGCACAGGATGAGGTCGGTGTCTTGTGTTGTATCGCTTCAGCATGATGAACATCGGGTTACATTGCCAGTTTGTAAATGAAAGGGTAGTCTGAATGAGAAAATTTAACCGGGAGCATGAGTTATGCAAGCACGTGTAAAGTGGGTTGAAGGGCTGACATTTTTAGGTGAATCCGCATCTGGTCATCAAGTTTTAATGGATGGAAATGCAGGAGATAAAGCCCCTAGCCCGATGGAAATGTTGTTAATGTCGGCGGGGGGCTGTAGCGCAATTGATGTCGTTTCCATTTTGCAAAAGGGGCGCAACGATGTGCGCGATTGCGAAGTGACATTAACCTCGCAGCGCCGGGAAGAAGCACCGCGCCTGTTTACCCAAATTAACCTGCATTTTATTGTCAGCGGCAAAGGGTTGACTGATAAAATTGTTGAGCGTGCAGTTGAGCTTTCAGCAGAGAAATATTGCTCGGTTTCTTTGATGTTAGGGAAAGCGGCGACTATTACCCACAGTTTTGAGATCCGCGAAATCGCCTAAATAAATCCTTCGCCCTTGCAGCTGCAGAGTTGCTAACCGCCTACCTGCAGCTCCAAGACAGAAGAATTATCCGATCTTCTTGCCTTCCAGCAATTGCTGCACCAGCGGGGCCATAATCAGCTCCATTGCCAGCCCCATCTTCCCGCCGGGGACAACCAACGTGTTGATATTGGAAATAAAAGACCCTTGCAGCATTGCCAATAAGTAGGGGAAATCGATTTGGTCCAAACCTCGGAAATGAATGACAACAAAACTTTCATCCAGTGAGGGAATGGCTTTAGCAGCAAATGGGTTTGAGGTATCGACGGTCGGCACGCGCTGAAAGTTAATGTGGGTGCGCGAGAACTGCGGCGTAATGTAGCTAATGTAATCGTCCATGGAGCGCACCACGGAATCCATCACCGCCTCACGGGAATGGCCGCGCTCACCGGTATCCCGGACTAATTTTTGAATCCACTCCAGGTTGACGATGGGCACCACGCCGACCAGTAAATCTACATGTTTTGCCACATCATGATGCTCGGTCACGACTCCGCCGTGCAGCCCTTCATAAAATAATACATCGGTGGGTTCTGGCAGCGCCTCCCAAGGGGTGAAAGTGCCCGGAATTTGGTTATAAGGTACAGCTTCATCATAAGTGTGCAAATACTTACGTGAACGCCCCGAGCCATTTTTGCCGTACTCTTCCACACTGTCTTCTAACTGACCAAAGTCATTGGCTTCTGGGCCAAAATAGCTGATATGACGCCCTTGATCCCGTGCCTTACGGATGACGGTATCCATTTCTGGGCGGGTATAGCGGTGGAAGCTATCGCCCTCAATTTGCGCCGCGCGAATATTCAATTGCTGAAAAATTTTGCGAAACGCCAGGCTGGTTGTCGTCGTCCCTGCGCCACTTGAGCCGGTGACGGCTATAACCGGATGTTTAGTTGACATATTAGCTGTAACTCCATGGGGTTAGATCCTCAGTGGACAGGCTGAAATTGGCTGTTTTTTAGCGCTAATGGCTGATTTTTTTAGGGCTAAGGGCTATTTTTAGGGCAAATTGTCCGGCTTGTCACTCTGATTTTACTCGGCGAGTGTCGTGATCCGGCGAGGATTATGGCAACTCTTCGGCACCGGCTCGAAATGCACCGCGCGGCATAATATTGATGGTCTCGTGTAACTCGGACCAGACCAAAACCGCCCCACCACTGACCAACTGACGGCGGACGTCTTCGACTTTTTGGGTCAATGAGCGCTCATGCTCGCCGTAATCTGTGCCTTCACGTAGCACAAAGGCTTCCAGCAGATTATCCAGTGTTTCACTGTCGACTTGTTGCCAAGGGATCATCATGATGATTGCTCCAAATAGGGGGAAAGCCAGGCTGGAATACGTTGTTCCAGCCACATTTGTGGGTGTTTTAAGGAGCCGCCGACAAAACCGACATGGCCGCCGTGCTCTGTGAGCTGATAATCAATATTGTCCGGTAACTCGTTGAGATTCGGGATAACCTCGGCGGTCATGAATGGATCATCTTTGGCATGAATGATAAGTAGCGGCGTCTTAATTTGTGACAACTTAGGTAAAGCGCTACAACGCCGATAATAATCCAACGCATCATTGAAGCCATGTATTCTAGCCGTTATAACATCATCAAACTCTCTGATTCGCCGCAGTCCTTTCAATTGAGTCAGATCCAACGGCAGGCTGCCGGGGTAATGCAGTAGCTTACGGGTGGCATTTAATTTGAGTTGGTTCAACAAATAGCGCTGATAAACCCGAGAGAAACCTTGCTCCATGCGGTCAGCACAAGGTTCTAGCATCAGCGGTGCAGAAACCACCACGGCTGCCTCTAATAAACTCTGTTGCTCTTGTTGAGCTAACTGCCCTTGTTCAGCTAAATAGAGGGCCAACATATTGCCCCCTAAAGAGATGCCAACCGCGGCGGTGGGCACCTGACCATAACTTTCCCGCAACCAGCGCAGAAAAAAGCGGGCATCCTCTGTTTCACCGGAGTGATAAATGCGTGACTTGCGATTTGGCTCACCACTGCATCCGCGAAAATGCATCACCACACCCAGCCACCCTCGGTCTTGCCAGGCGCGCAGTAACCCATGGGCATAAGGGCTATAAAAATTTCCTTCCAGCCCATGGAATAGCACCACTCTGGGCTTATCGCGCGCCAGCTCAGGGTTTTCACTCCAGGCCAGATCGACAAAATCCCCATCGGGCAGTTCCAGCCGTTGCCAAAAAGGTTGCAGTTGTACGCGCCGCCTGACCAAACGGGGCAGCAGCGTTTGTAGATGTGGGTTACTGGCACCGGCCAGCGGACGAAATATTTCATGCATATGGTGAATGGAAATCATGTCATTGCTCTTGTGTGATCAATAGCACACTGTTAGCTTCATGGGTATATCGCGCATCATTTTGGGTGAGAGGCACCCGTCTCATGGAACTGAGTTTATTTCTTTCAATGGTAGGTTTTCTCTGGGTTGCTGCAATTACCCCTGGCCCAAACAATATGTTATTAACCTCAGCCGGGGCCAACTTCGGTTTTATGCGCTCTATCTGGTTGATGTTAGGCATTATGTTGGGCATGCAGAGTATGCTGTTGCTGGTGGCATTTGGTGTCGGCGGCCTGATATTAGTTTATCCCTCCCTGCATTTAATCCTGAAAATTCTCGGCAGTCTTTATCTGCTGTGGTTGGCATGGAAAATTGCCACTTCGGCCTATGAAAAATTAGAAACCAATGTCGTCCCGCCAAAACCGCTGCGATTGTATCAGGGTTGGCTATTGCAGTTCCTTAACCCAAAAGCCTGGCTGATGGGATTAGGGTCAGTCGCCAGTTTCAGTATGGCGGGTGCGGCTTATAATCATTCCATCTTAATGATAAGCCTTGGCATGTTTATGGTGAATCTGGTGGCCGGTATTATTTGGCTGGGTTTTGGTACTTTGATTGGCCGTTTGCTGCGCAGCCGCCGGGCCTGGTTTACTTTTAATATCTCGATGGGGTTGCTGACAGCGGCCTGTGTACTACTTATTTGGCACTGATTTATTTGGCACTGACAATACTCGTCATACTGCAAGCTGCATGCGCGTTGGCTGTTTTTATGACTCGGTTCGCGGCCGATTTGTCACCCCAGTCACTTACTGGTTGTTGACCTTAAAGTCAGTAGACTCCGGGGGATTTACTCAATTGCCGCCGGCCTGCAACTCGAATTATTTAGAGTACGATCATGGGAGCTATTGATGGCTTACAACTATTTCCATGTTGATGCGTTTATCGGCAGCGGGTTATCCGGTAACCCGGCTGGGGTGTATTTACTGAAAAAGCCACTGTCGGCAGAAAAAATGCAGCGTATCGCCGCTGAAATCAATTTACCGGAAACCAGTTTTGTCTGGGACGAAGGGGATAAATCGGCAATTCGGTGGTTTACGCCCGAACGTGAAGTGGATTTATGCGGTCACGGCACCTTGGCGGCGGCGCATGTGATGTTCAATGTGATTAATCCCGGTTTGCACGATATCTGTTTTCGTAGCGCCAGCGGTGATTTACATGTCAAACGCGATGCCGATAACTTCAGTCGGTTGTCGCTGAACTTCCCCACATTGCCGCCAGAGAAAATCGCGATTTCGGTGCAGTTGAAAACCTTGCTAGCTGTTGATATTCAACAAGTATGGCAAGCAAAATCTCTGCTGGTAGTGCTGGAGAATGAGCAACAGGTTCAGCAATTACAGCCGGATATTGCTGCGCTCATTGCTTTCGCTGGCCGTGGTGTCATTGTGACGGCGCCGGGTGATGAGGTCGATTTTGTTTCGCGCTACTTTACCCTGAGCAGCAATGAAGACCCGGTGACTGGATCGGCCCATTGCACATTAATGCCCTATTGGGCGGCTCGGTTGGGCAGGTCGTCCCTCCATGCTCGCCAGATATCGGCGCGAGGTGGCGAGTTATTCTGCACGTTAGCCGGAGATCGCACGGTTATCTCCGGTGAATCTCGCATTTTCCTCAAAGGCGAATTATCCCTTTAGTTAACTATTTGTTGTAGATAATGATCCGCTCGTGAGTTAATTTGTTATCACATAAAGGAATAAAGAATAATTTTTTATTCCTTTGTCTCCATTCCGCCTTCAGGTATCACTGTCATCTCAGCGCCCCTGTGCGCTAAAGGTCGCAATAATAGCGAATGACATTGTTAACCGAGCGGAGTGAACCATGGCGGTAATCCTATCTTCTACAAGCTTATCTTCTGCACGTTTATCTTCTGCAAACATTGCCGCCGCCATTCGCGGCTTCTTACGGCCCAGTAGCGCGCTGTTGGCTCTGTCATTGGTGGCGGCCAGTGCGCATGCTGTCGATGTGACGGTGGCCTACCAAACTTCTGCCGAACCGGCCAAGGTTGCTCAGGCGGATAACAGTTTTGCCAAGCTTTCCGGTGCTAAGGTCGATTGGCGCAAATTTGATAGCGGCTCCAGTGTGGTCAGGGCGCTGGCCTCGGGTGATGTGCAGATCGGGAATATCGGCTCCAGCCCATTGGCGGTTGCGGCCAGTCAGAATGTCCCGATTGAGGTTTTCTTGCTGGCCTCACAGTTGGGTAGCTCGGAAGCATTAGTCGTCAAAAAAGAGATCAAAACCCCGCAAGATTTAATTGGGAAACGCATTGCTGTGCCGTTTATCTCCACCACTCATTACAGTCTACTGGCGGCTCTGAAGCATTGGGGCATCAAGCCGGATCAAGTCACGATTCTGAACTTACAGCCACCGGCTATCGCCGCAGCGTGGCAACGCGGTGATATTGATGGCGCGTATGTTTGGGCACCCGCCGTAAACGAATTAGCCAAAACTGGCACGGTGCTGACGGATTCCGCGCAAGTGGGTCAATGGGGCGCGCCAACTCTGGATGTTTGGGTGGTGCGCAAAGATTTCGCCCAAGCACATCCCGAAGTGGTGACCGCCTTTGCTCGCAGTGCATTAGCTGCCCAAGGAGCTTATTTGGCCCAACCGGATCAATGGCTTAAAAGCTCAGAAAATTTGAAACAGCTTGCGCGCTTAAGTGGCGTACCCGCCGAGCAAGTGCCGGAGTTGGTGAAGGGCAATACCTATCTGCCGGTGGCTGAACAGATAACACAGCTGGGCCAGCCAGTGGATCAGGCTATCCGCGATACTGCCGCGTTCCTCAAAGAGCAAGGTAAGATCCCGCAAGTGGCCAGTGATTATCATGATTTCGTCACTGACCGCTTTGTGAAAGCGGTTCAGGCGGCACCGCAGTCCTAGGAGTTATTATGCTAAACGTCAGCGGCCTGTGGGCTGAATATCAGGGCAAACCGGCTTTACAGGATGTGTCATTACAAATCGCATCCGGACAGTTAGTCGTGGTATTGGGGCCATCGGGCTGCGGCAAAACCACCTTGTTGAATTTGATTGCCGGGTTTATGGAGCCTTCAGCTGGCAGCATCACTCTGGATGATATTCCGGTTCACGGCCCCAGTGCCGAGCGGGGAGTGGTGTTCCAGCATGAGGGTTTACTGCCGTGGCGCGATGTGGTCAGTAATGTCGAGTTTGGCTTGCAACTGGCGGGGCTAAGTCAATCCCAGCGGCGGGCAACCGCGCTGAAAATGCTTCATCGGGTCGGGTTAGCCGGTTTTGAACATCACTTTATTTGGCAGCTTTCCGGTGGCATGCGCCAGCGAGTCGGGATTGCCCGTGCACTGGCGGTTGACCCGCGTTTATTGCTGCTCGATGAGCCGTTTGGCGCACTGGATGCTTTCACTCGCGAACAGATGCAAGAGTTGTTGCTGACGATTTGGCGTGATACTGGCAAGCAAATTCTATTGATTACGCACGATATTGAAGAGGCGGTATTTTTGGCCAGTGAGTTATTGCTACTGTCGCCGGGGCCGGGGCAGGTGGTCGGGCGGTTATCACTGAACTTTGGTCAGCGCTATGCCGACGGTGAAGCTTGCCGCAGCATTAAATCTGATCCTGAATTTATCGCCCGCCGTGAATACGTGCTAGGTAAAGTCTTCCAACAGCGGGAGGCCCTGATATGAGTCTGCACAATACCATACGCGACAGCACCATACGCGACAGTACAGTGCGCGAAGCCAATTTGCGCCCAGTATCTTTGCCCACTCAAAAACCCACCCGCCGTTTCCCTGGCAGTTTTTTACCGGGCAGTTTTTTACTGGGTAGTTTTTTACCGGGTAATAAAGGGGTGTGGCTCAGTATCGCGACGTTGGCGAGTGTGGTGGCGCTGTGGTGGGCAGTCACCGCGCTTGGGCTTATCAGCCCACTGTTTTTGCCCGCGCCGCAGCAGGTTTTGCATCAATTATTAGTGATTGCCAGCCCGCAGGGGTTTATGGATGCCACGCTATGGCAGCATTTGGCGGCTAGTTTGGGGCGCATTTTAATTGCCCTGTTCGCCGCCGTGGCGCTGGGGGTGCCGACGGGGATCGCCATGGGCCTCAGCACTCGGGTGCGCGCGGTGCTGGACCCGCTGATTGAGATTTATCGCCCAGTGCCGCCGTTAGCCTATTTGCCGCTGATGGTGATTTGGTTTGGTATTGGCGAGACTTCAAAAATCCTGCTGATTTATCTGGCTATCTTCGCGCCGATCACCTTGGCCGCCGTGGCCGGGGTGCGCAGTGTAGCGCAGGTGCGCGTAAGAGCCGCCCGCGCACTAGGAGCCAGCCGCTGGCAGGTTTTATGGTTTGTTATCTTGCCCAGCGCATTACCGGAAATCCTAACCGGTATCCGCATTGGTTTGGGGGTCGGTTGGTCAACATTAGTGGCCGCCGAGTTAATCGCCGCCACCCGGGGTTTGGGCTTTATGGTGCAATCCGCCGGTGAGTTTCTTGCGACTGACGTGGTGATTGCCGGCATCAGTGTGATTGCTATTATCGCCTTTGGGATGGAATTAAGTTTGCGGGCGATTCAGCGCCGGTTAACGCCTTGGTATGGAGCACAGCAATGAATGAACGTTTGGTCGTGACCCCGTTGGGGCCATATATTGGGGCGTTGGTTGAGAATATTAATATCGCCCGCCCATTGGGAGACAGCCAGTTTGAGCAGCTTTATCATGCTTTGCTCAAGCATCAAGTGCTGTTTTTCCGCAATCAGCCGATTACCCCTCTACAGCAACGCGAGTTAGCCGGGCGCTTTGGCGATTTACATATTCACCCGGTTTACCCTCATGCTAAAGAGTGTGAAGAAATCATTGTGTTGGACACGCACGATGATAACCCACCGGATAATGACAACTGGCACACTGACGTGACGTTTATCGAAAATCCGCCATTGGGCGCGATTCTGGCGGCCAAGCAGTTGCCGACAACCGGCGGCGATACGTTATGGAGCAGTGGGATTGCGGCTTATGAAGCCCTTTCCGCGCCGTTTAAGCAGCTATTGGCGGGGTTACAGGCGGAGCATGATTTCACTCATTCTTTTCCGGAGCACAAACACCGCGCTACGCCGGAAGATCATCAGCGCTGGTTGTTGGCAAAAGAGAAAAATCCGCCGTTGCTCCATCCGGTGGTGCGCACCCATCCGGTGAGTGGGCGTCAGGCATTATTCGTCAATGAAGGATTCACTACCCGAATTATTGATTTGAGTGATAAAGAGAGTGATGCGCTACTGCGTTTTCTGTTTGCCCACACCACAAAACCCGAGTTTCAGGTGCGCTGGCGCTGGCAGCAGGATGACGTGGCTATCTGGGATAACCGCGTCACCCAACACTATGCCAATGCGGATTATTTACCACAGCGGCGGATTATGCACCGAGCGACGATTCTCGGGGATAAGCCGGTGTTCCGGCCTCAGTAGGTTCCAGCAGTGACGGCGCGTCAACCAACAGGGTGCGAGCGGCAGTTTCGACGGCATCGACGGTGATGTCTTCGACCTGCGGGCCGGCGTGCAGCAATATGTGGCGGGTTAGCGGATACCAACGCAGATATTTCTCTGGTCGGGATTCAAACAAAGCCACCACCGGGATTTGCAGTGCTGAACTGATATGTACCGGCGCACTGTCGGCGGAAATCACCACATCCAACTGGCTGGCTGCGGCCACAAACTCATCAACCGAAGGGGTTAACAAAGGGCGAGCTGCGATACTTGCCAACTGTTGCTCACTCGGTGGCTCTTGAGGGTCATAAAGAATGATGATATCAGCCTGATCACTGAGTTTCAGCGCCAACTGTTGCCACTTCTCCCAACTCCAACGCCGTTGCGGGGCTTTGTTAGAAACAAAAAAACCGACCCGTGGCCGCTTTTTTTCACCGAGTTCTGTCTGCCATTTCGCCTGCAATTCAGGATCAGGATAGATATGCAGTTTCACTGCTTCAGTATCAATTTGCTCTAATTCTGGCACCAGTGCGAAACCGGAGAGTGCTTCGTGGCGTATCGGCCGGTTAACAACATGGTCAGGATTGCGGTCATCAAACTCACTGACAGGAGTATGCCAGCGGCTATCGGCCACATTAAGTTGCTTGGCGAACTGAATACTATTTTTATTCATGCCGCCATTAGGAATTACCAGCAAATCAAAACGCAAACGCCGTAATTGCCAAATCAAGGCCAAGCGATCAAGAAGGCTTTTAAGTCTGCCAGGCTGCTGATTTCGTTCACATTGTTTGCTGTAAACGTAAGTGTGTACTGCACTGACATCAGGGTTGCGTGCCAGTGCTGCCCGGTTGTATTTGTTCGCTAAGACATGAATCTCAGCTGCAGGCCACCGCTGTTTTAGTGCATGTAAAAAAGCAGTGGTGCAGATCATATCGCCAAGGAAATCAATTCGGATGACCAAAATGCGCTGCATTGATACTTTCCCCAGAAATAGTTTTATGCCTTATTAGACATTAAAATCCTCTGAGCAATAACAAAAATAAACATCAATTTAATATCTATTTATGTAATGAATGTTTTTGCCATGCATAACGCGTGATAGTCAGTGTGCAACGTAGTGCCCGCCAGAACTCATGTTTGTTACCAATGCCACGGAACAGGGCTGAGTGTAACTTCAATTGACAGAACTTGGTGGCGAGTACGCTGCGTTCCGGTGAGGTGGGCAATCTTTTGCGCATCAGCCCTAAAAAATGGCCGCTCTCTTGGTTAGCATGGCGGAGCAAAGCACGGCGTAAGTTTGGCTCTGCCGCGTCAGCGATATCAACTAATCCTTTGATAATATTGATATAGCTGTTCGCCCGAAGCAAGAGATCTTGAGTTGAATGGGAGTGAGTGATTGAACTGGGATTGGTGCGAGCTGATGGGTTTGAATAAGATCACGGCGAATCAGTTGCAGCCAGACATAATGTATGTAGCCACTCATTGCGCTCAACACTCCCAATAATCCATTGTTTACCACTCAGTACCTGACCCCAAGAATAATCTCTAATGATGGACAAAACTGATTCCATAATGAGTCGAGCAGCTCCTTGAGGTACGGCATACAATTAAATACCGGCACTATGACGGTAATATCCTTTTTATTCATAACCTTATTATCCTTAATATAGGTCTTTTTTGAAAAGCGGGTTACCCCGCTTCAAATTGCTTGGTGATATTCTCCAACTGCTCTTGTGCATCCAACCAATGCATCTCAGTTTCTTCCAGCTTGGATTTCACCTGCGTCTGCTGTTGTAAGCATTGGGTGAGATCGCTCTTGCGAGCTATGTCGTACAGCGCGGAATCAGCGAGTTGCTCCTCAACTGCTGCTAATTCGGTACTGAGTTTATCCATCTGTTTTTCCAGCATCATAATTTGCTTACGCAAAGGCTGGGTTTGGCTGCGGAACTCAGCATCGCGGCGTTTTTGGTCTTTGCGTTGTTGTGCGCTGTTGCCGGATAACTCTTTGCCGGGGTTATCTTGCTGGTTTTGCTGGCGCTGTACATCCACCAGAAACTGTTGATAATCCTCCAGATCGCCGTCGAACTGCTCCACTTTACCATCGTGTACCAGGTAAAGGTCATCAGTAGTAGACCTTAATAAGTGACGATCATGGGACACCACCACCAATGCGCCTTCGAAATCAATTAAGGCTTCGGTCAATGCCTGGCGCATATCAAGATCCAGATGGTTAGTCGGTTCATCCAGCAGCAACAGGTTAGGGCGCTGCCAGATAATCAGCGCCAATACCAGCCGCGCTTTTTCACCACCGGAGAAGCGAGCGGTAGGGTCGGTAACCTGATCCCCCTGAAAACCGTAGCCACCGAGATAATCGCGCAACTGCTGCTCCGGCTCCTTAGGGGCCAGGCGGCTCATATGTTGCAGCGGAGATTCATCTGCTCGTAAGAATTCAAGCTGATGCTGGGCGAAGTAACCCAGTTTAATCCCTTTGGACAGACCGATTTCACCACTTTGTGGTTCCAGTGTCCCTGCTAACAGTTTGATTAAAGTAGATTTACCCGCACCATTGCGGCCTAGCAGGCCGATGCGCGAGCCCGGCACCAGATTGAGCTTGATGGATTCTAAAATAGTGCGGTCGCCATAACCGGCGCTGACTTTGTCCATCCGCAACAGGGGGTCTGGCAAGCTTTCCGGTGTGCGGAAACTGAAGTGGAATGGATTATCCACATGGGCCGGTGCAATCAGCTCCATCCGCTCAAGCATTTTAATACGGCTTTGGGCTTGCTTGGCTTTGGTCGCTTGGGCACGAAAACGGTCAATATAACTTTTCAGATGCGCGACTTTTTCTTGCTGATTCTGATACATCGATTGTTGCTGCGACAGCTTGGTGGCGCGCTGGCGTTCGAAAGATGAATAGTTACCGGTGTATTCATTCAGAGTCTGCTGTTCAATATGCAGAATTTTATCAATAATAGGATCAAGGAAATCGCGGTCATGGGAAATCAGCACCAGTGTGCCAGGGTAGCTTTTCAGCCATTTTTCCAGCCAGATCACTGCATCCAAATCTAAATGGTTGGTCGGTTCATCCAGCAACAGCAAATCAGAGCGGCAAACCAGTGCTTGCGCCAAGTTAAGGCGCATCCGCCAGCCGCCGGAAAATGAACGCACCGGCTGCTGTAATTGCTCTTGAGAAAAGCCCAGCCCGTGCAGCAAACTGGCTGCACGCGACTGAATGGTCCAGGCGTCAATGGCATCGAGTTTGCCATGCACGGTAGCAATGGCATGGCCGTCATTTTTTTCATTGGCGGCCTGAAGTTCGGCCTCTAACTGACGATATTCGCGATCGCCGTCGATAACATACTCTATCGCCGGCACATCCAGAGCGGGGGTCTCTTGATTGACCCAAGCCAGCGCCCAGTTACTGGGAAAAGTGGCATTGCCCCCATCGGCGCTGAGTTCGCCTTTGAGCAACGCCAGCAGAGTGGATTTACCACAGCCGTTTTTGCCGACCAGCCCGACCTTTTGCCCAGGGTTAATCGTTGCTGTTGCGTTGTCCAGCAAGACACGAGTACCACGTCGAATTTGTAGTGAGGAAAAAACAATCATAGAGTGCCGTATGTTAAATTGTCATTATGTGAGGTTGAACAGGGTGTTTAGCGCCCTATTTTTTGGTCTTTGCGAAGCATGGTAACGGAAAAACCGGACCCTGACGACGCTTTGGAGGGGAATGATGTCGCAGCCACCCAAGGTTTTGCTGCTGTATGCCCATCCGGAATCACAGGACTCGGTGGCTAACCGGGTTTTACTGCAACCGGTGCAGCAGCTAGAGCATGTCACTGTGCACGATTTATATGCACATTATCCGGATTTCTTTATTGATATTCACCATGAGCAGCAATTGCTACGTGAGCATCAAATTATTGTCTTTCAACATCCTCTTTATACTTACAGTTGCCCGGCGTTACTGAAAGAGTGGCTGGATCGGGTGCTGGCGCGTGGCTTTGCTAATGGGGTCGGGGGGCATGCTTTGACCGGTAAATACTGGCGTTCGGTGATAACCACCGGCGAGCCAGAAGGAGCCTATCGCGTTGGCGGCTATAACCGCTACCCGATGGAAGATATTTTGCGGCCTTTCGAATTGACGGCAGCTATGTGCCATATGCATTGGATGAATCCGATGATTATTTACTGGGCACGGCGGCAGAAGCCGGAAGTCCTGGCCAGTCATGCGCAAGCTTATGGGCAGTGGTTGCAGTCACCGCTACCGACCGGAGGGCTTTGAATATGGAAAGCTCGGCGCTACTGACCGCGATTTTATTATTTTTATTTGCCGCTGTGGTGGCGGTTCCCATTGCCCAGCGCCTCGGTATTGGGGCGGTTTTGGGCTATTTGATTGCGGGTATCGCCATTGGCCCTTGGGGATTGGGCTTTATTCGTGATGTCGACGAAATACTCCATTTCTCCGAGTTGGGTGTTGTTTTCCTGATGTTTATCATTGGCTTGGAATTGAATCCGGCCAAGCTTTGGCAGTTGCGGCGCTCTATTTTTGGCGTTGGTGCGGGTCAGGTGGTGATAACCGCAGCGGTGCTGGGGGCATTGCTCTACTTTAGCCATTTTGCCTGGCAGGCGGCGGTGATTGGCGGTGTCGGTTTGGCGATGTCTTCAACCGCGATGGCATTGCAGCTGATGCGGGAAAAGGGCATGAACCGCAATGAAGGCGGCCAGCTCGGTTTCTCGGTTTTGCTGTTTCAGGATATGGCGGTGATCCCCGCCTTGGCGCTGATTCCTATTTTGGCCGGTGGCGGCGGGGCGGCGAATGATTGGGTCAAGATTGGCATCAAAATCGCGGCTTTTGCTGGCATGCTGATTGGCGGCCGCTATTTGCTGCGCCCATTATTCCGCTACATTGTGGCCTCTGGTGTGCGGGAAGTTTTCACTGCTGCGGCTTTGCTGGTGGTATTGGGGTCGGCGCTGTTTATGGATGCTCTGGGCCTATCAATGGCGCTAGGGACTTTTATCGCTGGGATATTACTGGCTGAAAGTGAATTCCAGCATGAGCTGGAAATTGCCATCGAACCCTTTAAAGGGCTGCTGCTCGGGCTATTTTTCATCTCTGTCGGGATGGCTTTGAACCTCGGCGTCTTGTTTACTCACTTGTTGGATGTGCTGCTGGGGGTTCTGGCCTTAGTCTTCATCAAAGGCGCAGTGCTATATGGTTTGGCGCGGACATTTGGCTTGCGCCGTTCGGTGCGGCTGCAATTTGCTGGAGTGCTAAGTCAAGGGGGCGAATTTGCTTTCGTGTTATTCTCCGCAGCATTCTCTCAGCACGTGTTGGATGCTGAACAACTGGCATTGCTGCTGGTGGTGGTCACTCTTTCAATGATGACCACGCCGCTTTTGATGCAGGGGATTGACCGCATTTTGATCCGCCGTTACAACGCGCAGGAAGAGAGCGACGAGAAGCCGTTTGTTGAAGATAATGACCCGCAGGTCATTATTGTCGGCTTCGGGCGTTTTGGTCAGGTGATTGGGCGCTTACTGATGGCGAACAAAATGCGCATTACCGTGTTGGAGCGCGATGTCAGTGCCGTCAGTGTGATGCGCAAATACGGCTATAAAGTTTACTATGGCGATGCTACCGAGCTAGAACTGTTGCGGGCTGCCGGAGCGGAAAAAGCCAAAGCTATCGTGATCACCTGTAACGAGCCGGAAGACACTATGACGCTGGTGCATTTGTGCCAGCAACATTTCCCCAACTTGCACATCCTGGCCCGTGCCAGAGGGCGTGTTGAAGCGCATGAATTGCTGCAAAATGGGGTTAAAGATTTTACGCGCGAGACTTTCTCCAGTGCGTTGGAGTTGGGGCGAAAAACACTGCTGGAATTAGGGATGCATCCGCATCAGGCCTACCGAGCACAGCAACATTTCCGCCGTCTCGACATGCGAATGTTGCGTGAACTGGTACCGCAGCATCATGGGGATGTCGCGCAAATTTCCAGAATTAAAGAAGCCCGCCGTGAGCTGGAAGATATTTTCCAACGAGAAATGCTGCATGAAAGTCGGCAGTTAGATGGGTGGGATGAATACGAATAATGCCGGAGAAAATGATGTCTATTACGCTAAATAACAAAACAATTCCGCCAAATAACAAGACAGCAACACGTAAAAGATTCATCGCCGGGGCTGTTTGTCCTCAATGTAAGGCACTGGATACGCTGGCTTTATGGCGTGAAGATCAAGTGGAAGTGGTAGAGTGTGTTAAGTGCGGTCACCATCAGCGTCAGACGGATGAACAGGTCAATCAGCATGTCCGTGAGAATGAACAAGTGATCGGAATTTTCGATCCAGAGTAGCGTTATTCTTCGTGTTTTTTTATGCTGAAGAGTACAGCGGTGCAGATTTCCGCTACAATCTGTGCCAATTTTTGTTCCAAGGGTAGGAGATATCATGAAAGTAGCAAAAGACTTGGTGGTCAGCCTGGCTTACCAGGTGCGTACAGAAGACGGTGTGTTAGTTGATGAGTCTCCGGTGAGCGCACCGTTGGACTACCTGCACGGCCACGGTTCCCTGATCGCAGGTTTGGAAAAAGCGCTCGAAGGCCACGAAGCGGGCGACAGCTTTGACGTGCGTGTAAACGCCGACGAAGGTTACGGCAGCTATGATGAGAATCTGGTGCAGCGCGTACCGAAAGACGTCTTTATGGGCGTTGACGAGTTGGAAGTTGGCATGCGTTTCCTGGCTGATACCGACCAAGGCCCAGTGCCAGTCGAAATCACGGCTGTTGAAGACGAGCACGTTGTGGTTGATGGTAACCATATGCTGGCGGGTCAGGATTTGAACTTCCACGTTGAAGTGGTTGCTATCCGTGAAGCAACAGAAGAAGAACTGCAGCATGGTCACGTCCATGGTGAGCATGATCATCACCATGAACACGGTGACGGTTGCTGCGGTGGCCACGGCCATGATGAAAGTGACCAAGGTCACGAACATGGTAAAGGCGGTTGTGGTAAAGGCGGCGGCTGCGGCTGTCACTAACATCTGACCTGTCACTCACATTTGATATGGTCAGTCAAAAGCCAGCCTTGCGGCTGGCTTTTTGCTATTTATGTCAATCGAATTGCAATTACGCGAGCGACTAATAGTGCGGCGGCGGCGGCTCTTCTGCTGGTGAAGCCATCATGGAAGACTGAGACTCTCGCAGCTTATCGGTCAATAAACGCAGATGTTCGCGTAATTTGGTTATTTCCATCTGGTGCTCCGTCACGATCAAATTGAGTTCTTCAATCGTCACTTCCTGAAATGCCAGACGGCTCTCCAGCGTTTCTAGCCGTTGCTCAAACAGGGATTGTTCCATCTTAATATCCTCTTATGACTGCAAACCATACCCTCTGATCACTTTCCGTTCGACGGCCATAAAACAGCTCGACGGCCATAAAACAAGGGCGGGCAATACTACCTGTAAAACCCCATGATTGCCCTGAGAGGGTCAAGATATCGATAAAACGAAACTTCTTGTAGTAAAAAAAGTCTTAATATCACTTAATAGCATCTGCATAGAGATTGTTTTGTGTTCGCACAGACAGTTATAGTACAAGACACACTTATAATCGTTGCTTGGGGTAAGTGTCCTTAAGCCAATGGAGAAATGGATGAAATCACTGTTTAAAGTAACGCTACTGGCTACCACCATGGCGCTGACCCTGAATACTTCTGCGACTTTTGCTGCTGAAACAGCCAAAACTGCTGATGCGGCTGCAACGACAAATAGCGCATTTAAGAATGATGACCAGCAATCTGCATATGCATTAGGTGCATCATTAGGGCGTTATATGGATAACTCCCTGAAAGAGCAAGAAAAATTGGGCATCAAACTGGATAAAGACCAGTTGATCGCCGGCGTACAGGATGCTTTTGCGAGCAAAAGTAAACTGACTGATGAAGAAATCGAAAAAACCTTGCAAGGTTTTGAAGCGCGCGTGAAAGCTTCTGCTCAAGCCAAAATGGAGCAAGATGCTAAAGAAAACGCCGATAAAGGTGCTAAGTACCGCGAAACTTTTGCTAAAGAAAAAGATGTGAAGAAAACTGAATCTGGCCTGCTGTACAAAGTAGAGAAAGCCGGTACCGGTGAAGCACCAAAAGACAGTGATACCGTGGTAGTTAACTACAAAGGGACTCTGACCGATGGTACTGAGTTTGATAACTCTTACAAACGCGGTGAGCCACTGTCTTTCCGTCTTGATGGTGTTATCCCTGGTTGGACCGAAGGCCTGAAGCAAATCAAGAAAGGCGGCAAAGTCACTCTGGTTATCCCACCAGAGTTAGCTTACGGCAAAACTGGCGTCCCAGGCATTCCAGCCAACTCTACTCTGGTATTTGATGTAGAGTTGTTGGATGTTAAAGCGGCACCTAAAGCTGACGCTCAAGAAGAACAACCTGCTGCTACGGACGCAAAAGCTAAAAAATAATTTAGCGCCTTTGTTGTCGTAACCTAGTACCCGGTTCTGCTATAACCGCCGCGATAATTGTCGTGGCGGTTTTTTTTGCGGTATATCTACCTTCTGCTCGTTGATAACTTGACGATTTATGGTTTGTGGGCTTAACGTCAAGATCACGCGCAAACGCAAGGATTTTATCTCGGCATATTTGCTAGACTTAAAATTCGATATATTTGAGTTATGAGTCTGCCGACGATATTGAGACAGGCTTTATGTAGAGGATGGTGTCTTCGATGTCTAATTCGCTTCTCAGTAGCGAAACCAGTGAACTGGATTTACTGGATGAACGTCCGTTCAGTCAGACGGACCATGAAATACTCAAATCATACGAAGCTATCGTTGATGGCTTGGCGATGCTTATTGGCAACCACTGTGAAATTGTCCTGCATTCACTGGAAGACCTGAAAAACTCTGCGGTAAGAATTGCTAATGGCGAACACACCGGCCGGCAAATTGGCTCGCCGATAACCGACTTGGCCCTGAGGATGCTGCATGATATGGCGGGTGCAGACAGCAGTGTTTCAAGAGCCTATTTCACACGCGCCAAAAGCGGTGTGCTGATGAAATCTGTCACTATCGCTATCCGTAACCGCGACCAGCGCGCTATTGGCCTGTTATGTATTAACATAAATCTGGATGTGCCTTTCTCGCAAATCATTAAGACTTTCATGCCGCCGGAAACTCAGGAGGTTGCTTCCTCAGTAAACTTTGCTTCATCGGTCGATGACTTGGTGGCGCAAACACTGGAATTTACTATTGAGGAAGTTAATGCTGATCGCAATGTGTCTAACAATGCGAAGAACCGCCAGGTTGTTCTCAATCTGTATGAGAAAGGTATTTTTGATATCAAAGATGCAATTAATCAGGTGGCTGAGCGACTAAATATTTCCAAACACACGGTTTATCTTTACATTCGCCAGTTCAAAAGTGGCGATCTCGTGGGACACGAGCGTTAATGTCAGGGGCAAAGGTGGCGAAATATTGTCTGATGGTCACAGGCCCAGCCTATGGCACCCAGCAGGCCAGCAGCGCCTATCAGTTCGCCCAAGCACTGATAAGTTCAGGCCATAATTTGGTTAGTGTTTTCTTCTACCGCGAAGGTGTTTTGAATGCTAACCAATTAACTGCACCTGCTAGTGATGAATTTGATTTGGTACGGGCGTGGCAGCAACTCGCACTTAACCATTCGATTGAGCTAAATGTTTGTGTGGCGGCGGCATTGCGCCGTGGTGTTACTGACCAAAATGAAGCTGACCAACTCGATTTGGCGGGAGCAAATCTGCAACCCGGTTTTACCTTGAGTGGGCTAGGTGCACTGGCTGAAGCCGCATTAACCTGTGACCGCATGGTGCAATTTTAATGGCAGAGAATGGTAAGAATAGTGTTGCTTTTGTTTTCACCCAAAGCCCGCATGGTAATTCAGCGGGACGGGAAGGGTTAGATGCCTTGCTGGCAACTTCTGCTTTGAGTGAAGACATCGGGGTATTCTTTATTTCGGATGGTGTTTTGCAGCTTTTGCCACAGCAGCAGCCAGAAAAAATTCTCTCCAGAAACTATATTGCAACTTTCGGTGTCTTACCTCTGTACGATGTTGAGAATTGTTATATCTGTGAAGCCTCATTACAGCAGCGTGGATTGAGTGAAGTGACGGATTGGATACTTGATGTTGCGGTGTTATCTCCGGTAAATTTACGCCGCCAATTGGCAAATTATGATGTTGTACTGACTTTCTAATGAGATTTGGGTAGCCATAATGCTGTATACCGTCAGTCATTCACCTTATCACTGCGATTTATCTGCATTGCTGAAACTCGTCACATCGGAAGATGAAATTCTATTTCTGCAAAATGGAGTGATGGCGGTTTTAAAAAATAGTGAAAGTCTTAACTTGTTGTTAAATAACCCCGCTTCGCTATTTGTGTTGGAAGATGACGTTATTGCCCGTGGCTTGGGTGGTCAAATTTCAGACAAAATCATGCTAATCGGTTATACTCGCTTTGTGGATTTGACCCTAAAACATCAGCAGCAACTGGCATGGTAATGCAGTCAATGCTGTATATTTCTTGACACCTTAGATAGTCAGCCATAAAATTCTGCGTCCTCGTTCTCTGCCAGTAGTGCAAACGAGGGGGATTTATCACGTGTTTACGAAGCAAAAAACCAGGAGCTTTTTTAATAATGGCAACGATTAACCAGCTGGTTCGCAAGCCACGCAGCATGAAGGTTGCTAAAAGCAACGTTCCTGCGCTGGAAGCATGCCCGCAGAAACGTGGTGTATGTACCCGCGTATATACAACCACCCCGAAAAAACCTAACTCCGCACTGCGTAAAGTTTGTCGTGTGCGTTTAACTAACGGTTTTGAAGTCACCTCCTACATCGGCGGTGAAGGTCATAACCTTCAGGAACACTCCGTGATCCTGATCCGTGGCGGTCGTGTTAAAGACTTGCCAGGTGTGCGTTACCACACCGTTCGCGGCGCGCTTGACTGCTCAGGTGTTAAAGACCGTAAGCAATCACGTTCTAAGTACGGCGTGAAGAAGCCAAAGGCTTAATGGTTCTCCGTTAAGTAAGGCCAAACATTTTCACATTAATGTCAAAATAAACTCTTAGAGTTTTGGACAACCCTGAATTAACAACGGAGTATTTCCATGCCACGTCGTCGTGTAATTGGCCAGCGTAAAATTTTACCAGATCCTAAGTTCGGATCTGAATTGCTGGCTAAATTTGTAAATATCCTGATGGTAGATGGTAAGAAATCTACTGCAGAAGCAATCGTCTATACCGCGCTGGAGACCCTGGCTCAGCGTTCTGGTAAAGATTTTCTGGAAGCTTTCGAAGTAGCTCTGGACAACGTGCGCCCGACTGTCGAAGTTAAGTCTCGCCGCGTTGGTGGTTCTACTTATCAGGTACCAGTTGAAGTTCGTCCGGTTCGTCGTAATGCCTTGGCAATGCGTTGGATCGTTGATGCTGCTCGTAAACGCGGTGATAAATCCATGGCTTTGCGCTTAGCGAATGAACTGTCTGACGCAGCAGAGAACAAAGGTTCTGCTGTTAAGAAACGTGAAGACGTTCACCGTATGGCCGAAGCTAACAAGGCGTTCGCGCACTACCGCTGGTAATCACCACGCAGTAGTCATGCTAACCATGCGGGCGCTTTAAGCCAACCCGCATGGGTTAACCGAATGAACGCCCTAGGAATAGAGGAATCAAATGGCTCGTAAAACACCCATTGAGCGCTATCGTAATATCGGTATCAGCGCTCACATCGACGCCGGTAAGACAACCACTACCGAACGTATCCTGTTTTACACCGGTGTAAACCACAAGATCGGTGAAGTTCATGACGGCGCAGCCACCATGGACTGGATGGAACAGGAGCAGGAGCGTGGTATTACCATTACTTCTGCGGCTACTACCTGCTTCTGGTCTGGTATGGCTAAACAGTACGAACCACATCACGTCAACATCATTGACACCCCAGGGCACGTTGACTTCACTATCGAAGTAGAACGTTCCATGCGTGTTCTTGATGGCGCGGTAATGGTTTACTGTGCAGTTGGTGGTGTTCAGCCACAGTCTGAAACCGTATGGCGTCAGGCTAACAAATATAAAGTTCCACGCATTGCGTTCGTTAACAAAATGGACCGCATGGGTGCTAACTTCCTGAAAGTTGTTGGTCAGATTAAATCTCGTCTGGGCGCGAATCCAGTTCCATTGCAACTGGCAATCGGCGCGGAAGAGAAATTCACCGGTATTATCGACCTGGTGAAAATGAAAGCGATCAACTGGAACGAAGCTGATCAGGGCGTGACCTTCGAATACGAAGAGATCCCGGCTGATATGGCTGAGCTGGCTGCTGAATGGCACCAGAATCTGGTTGAATCTGCTGCAGAAGCATCTGACGAGCTGATGGATAAATACTTGGGCGGCGAAGAGCTGACTGAGGAAGAAATCAAGAAAGCTTTGCGTCAACGCGTTCTGCGCAACGAAATCATCTTGGTTACCTGTGGTTCTGCGTTTAAGAACAAAGGCGTACAGGCAATGCTGGATGCAGTTATCGACTATCTGCCAGCACCAACTGACGTTGAAGCAATCAACGGTATTTTGGACGACGGTAAAGATACTCCGGCTGTTCGTCACTCAGACGACAAAGAGCCGTTCTCTGCACTAGCATTCAAAATTGCTACTGACCCGTTTGTGGGTAACCTGACGTTCTTCCGTGTGTACTCTGGTGTTGTTAACTCCGGTGACACAGTGTTGAACTCAGTACGTTCACAGCGTGAACGTCTGGGCCGTATCGTTCAGATGCACGCCAACAAACGTGAAGAGATCAAAGAAGTTCGTGCAGGCGACATCGCAGCAGCGATCGGTCTGAAAGATGTGACGACGGGTGACACTCTGTGTGATCCAACTAATCCGATCATCTTGGAACGTATGGAGTTCCCAGAGCCAGTAATCTCTGTTGCCGTTGAACCAAAAACCAAAGCCGACCAAGAAAAAATGGGTATGGCTCTGGGTCGTCTGGCGAAAGAAGATCCATCATTCCGCGTTTGGACTGACGAAGAATCTGGTCAGACTATCATCGCTGGTATGGGTGAGCTGCACTTGGATATCCTGGTTGACCGTATGCGCCGCGAATTTAACGTGGAAGCAAACGTTGGTAAACCTCAGGTTGCATACCGTGAAACTATCCGCGATACCGTTAAGGACGTGGAAGGTAAGCATGCTAAGCAGTCAGGCGGTCGTGGTCAGTACGGTCATGTTGTTATCGACATGTCTCCGTTGCCACCGGGTGGTGTTGGGTATGAATTCGTCAACGAAATCGTTGGTGGTTCTATTCCTAAAGAGTTCATCCCTGCTGTTGATAAAGGTATCCAGGAACAACTGAAAGCCGGTCCTCTGGCTGGTTACCCGGTTGTTGACGTTAAAATCCGTCTGCACTACGGTTCTTACCATGACGTTGACTCCTCAGAATTGGCGTTTAAATTAGCCGGTTCTATCGCCTTTAAAGAAGGGTTCAAACGAGCTAAACCAGTTCTGCTTGAGCCAATCATGAAGGTTGAAGTCGAAACCCCTGAAGATTACATGGGTGACGTAATGGGCGACCTTAACCGTCGTCGTGGTATCATCGAAGGTATGGAAGATACTGCTACCGGTAAAACCGTTCGCGTCAAGGTTCCGTTGTCTGAAATGTTCGGTTATGCTACTGACCTGCGTTCTCAGACTCAGGGCCGTGCTTCTTACTCCATGGAATTCCTGGAGTATGCTGAAGCACCTAGTAACGTCGCTAAAGCCGTTATCGAAGCCCGTGGCAAATAAGCTTTCGGGTTTAAAACAATGATCCAGTGCTCTCTCATAAGTGGGAGAGCACAAGAGTAAGGAATATAGTCGTGTCTAAAGAAAAATTTGAACGTAACAAACCCCATGTAAACGTCGGTACTATCGGCCACGTTGACCATGGTAAAACTACCCTGACTGCTGCAATCACCACCGTACTGGCTAAAACCTACGGCGGTAGCGCTCGTGCTTTCGATCAGATCGATAACGCACCAGAAGAAAAAGCACGTGGTATCACTATCAACACTTCTCACGTTGAATATGACACCCCAGCACGTCACTATGCGCACGTTGACTGCCCAGGGCATGCCGACTACGTTAAAAACATGATCACCGGTGCTGCTCAGATGGACGGCGCGATCTTGGTTGTTGCTGCAACTGATGGCCCTATGCCACAGACTCGTGAGCACATCCTGTTGGGTCGCCAGGTTGGCGTTCCATACATGATCGTATTCATGAACAAATGTGACATGGTTGATGATGAAGAGTTGCTGGAACTGGTAGAAATGGAAGTGCGTGAACTTCTTTCTGCTTACGATTTCCCAGGCGACGACATTCCAGTAATCAAGGGCTCAGCTCTGAAAGCACTGGAAGGCATTCCTGAGTGGGAAGCTAAAATCATCGAATTGGCTGAAGCATTGGATACCTACATTCCACTGCCAGAACGTGCTATTGATAAGCCATTCTTGCTGCCAATCGAAGACGTATTCTCTATCTCCGGCCGTGGTACTGTTGTAACGGGTCGTGTAGAGCGCGGTATCGTTAAAGTTGGTGAAGAAGTAGAGATCGTTGGTATCAAAGATACTGTTAAATCTACTTGTACCGGCGTTGAAATGTTCCGCAAACTGCTGGACGAAGGCCGTGCTGGTGAGAACGTTGGTGTTCTGCTGCGTGGTATCAAACGTGAAGATATCGAACGTGGTCAAGTTCTTGCTAAACCAGGTTCTATCAAGCCACACACTACCTTTGAATCAGAAGTTTATATTCTGAGCAAAGACGAAGGCGGCCGTCATACTCCGTTCTTCAAAGGCTACCGTCCTCAGTTCTACTTCCGTACAACTGACGTAACCGGTACCATCGAACTGCCAGAAGGCGTTGAAATGGTGATGCCAGGTGACAACATCAACATGGTTGTTACTCTGATTCACCCAATCGCAATGGACGACGGCCTGCGTTTCGCAATCCGTGAAGGCGGCCGTACTGTAGGCGCTGGTGTTGTTGCTAAAGTTATCGCTTAATTGTTTTATTGATTAATTACGTTATTGATCAAGTAAGAGGGCGCTTCGGCGCCCTTTTTTATTGCCTAAAGAAAATAATCTTAATTGAAATAACTCGCATTCTTATTTACACTGTGGATATTGGTTAAGAAGTGAGTCATTTTATGTATGTTTGCCTGTGTAATGCGGTATCTGACAAAGTTATCCGTAAAGCTGTGCGTCAGCACCATCCACATACCATTCAACAACTGCGCCAATTAGTACCAATTGGTACAGACTGCGGGAAGTGCATTCGACAGGCCAGAGAAATCTTGATTGAGGAACGCGCTAACATTCCAGAAATGAATGATGTTGCCTAATCGTTAGCAGGGAGAAGTTTTCCCCACACTTTGCCATCTGGTACTACACTTTTAGTACTGGAAGCGGAGGGTATAACTATGAAAGGCGATAAAAAGATAATTGCACATCTCAATAAACTACTCGGAAACGAGTTAGTTGCTATCAATCAATATTTTCTCCACGCCCGAATGTTTAAAAACTGGGGGCTGATGCGCCTTAATGATAAGGAGTATCACGAATCAATCGACGAAATGAAGCATGCGGATAAATATATCGAGCGCATCTTATTCCTCGAAGGTATTCCTAACTTACAAGATTTAGGTAAGCTGAATATCGGTGAAGACGTTGAAGAAATATTGAAGTCAGACTTAGCCCTCGAATTAGCAGGAGCTAAGGATCTGCGCGAAGGCATTGCCTATGCTGATTCTATTCATGACTATGTCAGTCGCGATTTGTTGAAGGAAATTCTAGCGGAAGAAGAAGGCCACATAGACTGGCTGGAAACAGAGCTGAGCCTCATTGAACGTTTGGGGATACAGAACTACTCCCAGGCTCAATTGGCAAAAGACTAGTTTTTTCCTCACTGCACCGTCGTTTACTCAACCATCGTATATTCAGTCAAAAGAGTGAGAACCTCCTTGGCCTCACTCTACTTCTCATTTTCAGACCTGTAAAAATAGACCTATTCCCCTCAAATTAAGTTATCTGGTAAGTTTTCGCATAGATTTTCAACACTGGCTTGCTTCCTGTCGGTATTTCAGTATAATGCGCGGGCCTACCTAATCTTGATAGGTCAGATTGAAACTAATCTGTCGGTTACAGCCTAGTGTTGGAACTGAACAATACTCCCGATATGGGGGTTATATGTTGAACGATTACACTCCCCCATCAATCGAAATGGGTGCGAGGAGTAATCATTTACGTTTATAAATAATTGGAGCTCTGGTCTCATGCAGAACCAAAGAATCCGTATCCGCCTGAAAGCGTTTGATCATCGTTTGATCGATCAATCAACTGCGGAAATCGTCGAGACTGCCAAGCGCACTGGTGCGCAGGTTCGTGGTCCGATCCCGCTGCCAACTCGCAAAGAGCGCTTTACCGTTCTGATCTCTCCGCACGTCAATAAAGATGCGCGCGATCAGTACGAGATTCGCACTCACAAGCGTCTGGTTGACATCGTTGAGCCAACCGAGAAAACCGTTGATGCTCTGATGCGTCTGGATCTGGCTGCCGGTGTAGACGTGCAGATCAGCCTGGGTTAATCAGGTCATTGAGCGATTGAGAGGTTGAAACAATGATTGGTTTAGTCGGTAAGAAAGTGGGCATGACGCGTATCTTCACAGAAGATGGCGTTTCAATCCCAGTAACTGTTATCGAAATTGAAGCGAACCGTGTAACTCAGGTCAAAAGCCTGGAGAACGACGGATACCGTGCTGTACAAGTAACTACCGGTGCTAAAAAAGCTAACCGCGTTACTAAACCAGAAGCGGGTCATTTCGCTAAAGCTGGCGTAGAAGCTGGCCGTGGTCTGTGGGAATTCCGCCTTCCAGAAGGTCAAGAGTTCACTGCTGGTCAAGAAATTAGCGTCGAGATTTTTGCTGACGTTAAGAAAGTCGACGTTACAGGTACGTCTAAAGGTAAAGGTTTTGCCGGTACTGTTAAGCGCTGGAACTTCCGCACCCAAGATGCTACCCATGGTAACTCCTTGTCTCACCGTGTTCCGGGTTCTATCGGTCAAAACCAGACTCCGGGCAAAGTGTTCAAAGGCAAGAAAATGGCTGGCCACCTGGGTGACGAGCGTGTAACCGTTCAAAGCCTGGACGTAGTACGTGTTGACGCTGAGCGCAACCTACTGCTGGTTAAGGGTGCTGTACCGGGCGCTACCGGTGGCAACCTGATCGTTAAACCAGCTGTGAAGGCGTAAGGGGATAGCAATGGAATTAGTATTGAAAGACGCGCAAGGCGCGCTGACTGTTTCCGAAACTACCTTCGGTCGTGATTTCAACGAAGCGCTGGTACATCAGGTTGTTGTTGCTTATGCAGCAGGTGCCCGTCAAGGTACTCGTGCTCAGAAGACCCGCGCCGAAGTGACTGGTTCCGGTAAAAAACCGTGGCGCCAGAAAGGCACCGGCCGTGCGCGTGCAGGTTCTGTAAAGAGCCCAATCTGGCGTTCAGGTGGTGTGACCTTTGCTGCGAAGCCTCAGGACCACAGTCAGAAAGTAAATAAAAAGATGTACCGCGGCGCGCTGAAAAGCATTCTGTCCGAATTGGTACGTCAAGATCGTCTGATCATTGTCGAAAAGTTCTCTGTTGAAGCACCTAAAACTAAGTTGCTGGCGCAGAAGCTGAAAGATATGGCTCTGGAAGATGTACTGATCATCACTGGTGAACTGGATGAGAACTTGTTCTTGGCAGCTCGCAACCTGTACAAGGTTGATGTCCGTGATGTTGCTGGTATTGACCCAGTTAGCCTGATCGCCTTCGACAAAGTGGTTATGACTGCTGATGCTGTGAAGCAAGTTGAGGAGATGCTGGCATGATTCGTGAAGAACGTCTGCTGAAAGTACTGCGCGCGCCGCATGTATCTGAAAAAGCATCCGCTGCGATGGAAAAGAATAACACCATCGTTCTCAAAGTTGCCAAAGACGCGACCAAAGCAGAAATTAAAGCTGCAGTGCAGAAACTGTTTGAAGTCGAAGTCGAAGACGTTAACACCTTGCTGGTTAAAGGCAAGAGTAAGCGTCACGGTCAGCGTGTTGGTCGTCGTAGCGACTGGAAAAAAGCTTACGTCACCCTGAAAGAAGGCCAGAATCTGGACTTCATCGGCGGCGCAGAGTAAGTCGGAGGAGTAAACAATGGCAATTGTTAAATGTAAACCTACGTCTCCGGGTCGTCGCCACGTTGTTAAAGTGGTTAACCAGGAGTTGCATAAGGGTAAGCCTTATGCCCCGTTGCTTGAGAAATTAAGCAAAAGCGGTGGCCGTAACAACAATGGCCGTATCACTACCCGTCATATCGGTGGTGGCCACAAGCAACATTATCGTCTGGTTGACTTCAAACGCAACAAAGATGGTATCCCTGCTGTGGTTGAGCGTCTGGAGTACGATCCGAACCGTTCTGCGAATATCGCACTGGTTCTGTACAAAGACGGCGAACGCCGTTATATCCTAGCGCCAAAAGGCCTGAAAGCTGGTGACCAGATTCAATCTGGCGTTGATGCTGCAATTAAAGCAGGTAACACCCTGCCTATGCGTAACATCCCAGTTGGTTCAACGGTTCATAACGTAGAAATGAAACCAGGTAAAGGCGGCCAATTGGCTCGTTCTGCTGGTGCATACGTTCAGATCGTTGCTCGTGACGGTTCCTACGTGACCCTGCGTCTGCGCTCCGGCGAAATGCGCAAAGTTCTAGCTGATTGCCGCGCCACCTTAGGTGAAGTCGGTAACGCTGAACACATGCTGCGTGTGCTGGGTAAAGCAGGTGCTAGTCGTTGGCGTGGTATTCGTCCTACCGTTCGCGGTACGGCGATGAACCCAGTCGATCACCCACACGGTGGTGGTGAAGGTCGTAACTTTGGTAAGCACCCGGTAACCCCGTGGGGCGTTCAAACCAAAGGTAAGAAGACCCGTAGCAACAAGCGTACTGATAAGTTCATCGTACGTCGCCGTAGTAAAAAATAATTAGAGGATAAGCCATGCCACGTTCTCTCAAGAAAGGTCCCTTCATTGACCTGCACTTGCTGAAGAAGGTAGAGAAAGCGGTGGAAAGCGGAGACAAGAAGCCAATTCGGACTTGGTCCCGTCGTTCAACGGTCTTTCCAAATATGATCGGTTTGACCATCGCTGTCCATAATGGTCGTCAGCACGTTCCCGTTTTTGTTTCCGATGAAATGGTCGGTCACAAACTGGGTGAATTCGCGCCGACCCGTACTTATCGCGGCCATGCGGCCGATAAAAAGGCTAAAAAGCGCTAAGGTAGGAGGAAGAGATGGAAACTATCGCTAAACATCGCCACGCTCGTTCTTCTGCTCAGAAGGTTCGCTTGGTAGCGGACCTGATTCGCGGTAAGAAAGTGTCGCAAGCTCTGGAAACTCTGGCCTATACCAACAAGAAAGCTGCTGGTTTGGTTAAGAAGGTACTGGAGTCTGCCATTGCTAACGCAGAACACAACGATGGCGCTGACATCGATGATCTGAAAGTCACGAAGATCTTCGTAGACGAAGGCCCTAGCATGAAGCGCATTATGCCTCGTGCAAAAGGTCGTGCAGATCGCATCCTGAAGCGCACCAGCCACATTACTGTGGTTGTGTCCGATCGCTGAGACTCTGGAGACTAGCAATGGGTCAGAAAGTACATCCTAATGGTATTCGACTAGGTATTGTCAAAGCTTGGAACTCTACCTGGTACGCAAATACCAAAGAATTCGCTGACAACCTGGACAGCGACTTTAAAGTTCGCCAATTCTTGACTAAAGAATTAGCGAAAGCTTCCGTTTCTCGCATCGTTATCGAGCGTCCAGCGAAGAGCATCCGTGTGACTATTCACACCGCTCGTCCTGGCATCGTTATCGGCAAGAAAGGTGAAGATGTCGAAAAACTGCGTAAGGTCGTAGCGGATATCGCTGGCGTTCCTGCACAGATTAATATCGCCGAAGTCCGTAAACCGGAACTGGACGCAAAATTGGTTGCTGACAGCATCACTTCACAGCTGGAACGTCGCGTTATGTTCCGTCGTGCTATGAAGCGTGCTGTACAGAACGCAATGCGTCTTGGCGCTAAAGGTATCAAAGTTGAAGTAAGCGGCCGCCTTGGCGGTGCTGAAATCGCGCGTACCGAATGGTACCGTGAAGGTCGTGTTCCGTTGCATACACTGCGTGCGGATATCGATTACAACACATCTGAAGCGCACACCACTTATGGTGTAATCGGCGTTAAGGTATGGATCTTCAAAGGTGAGATCTTGGGTGGTATGGCTGCTGTTGAACAACCGGAACCGGCTGCTCAACCTAAAAAGCAGCAGCGTAAAGGCCGCAAGTAAGGAGAATCGCTGATGTTACAACCAAAGCGTACAAAATTCCGTAAGATGCACAAAGGCCGTAACCGTGGCCTTGCGCAAGGTACGGATGTTAGCTTCGGTGAGTTCGGCCTGAAAGCTTGTGGCCGTTGCCGCCTGACGGCTCGTCAAATCGAAGCAGCCCGTCGTGCGATGACACGTGCAATTAAGCGTCAAGGTAAGGTCTGGATCCGTGTATTCCCGGACAAGCCGATCACTGAGAAGCCGCTCGAAGTGCGTATGGGTAAAGGTAAGGGTAACGTAGAGTATTGGGTTGCCCTGATCCAGCCAGGAAAAGTTTTATTTGAAATGGCTGGTGTACCGGAAGAAACTGCTCGCGAAGCATTTAAGCTTGCTGCAGCGAAACTGCCTGTAGGAACCACCTTTGTAACTAAGACGGTGATGTAATGAAAGCACAAGAGCTGCGTGAAAAAAGCGTTGAAGAGCTGAACACTGAGCTGCTCAACCTGCTGCGTGAGCAATTTAATTTGCGCATGCAGGCGGCTAGTGGCCAGCTGCAACAAACTCACCTGTCGAAACAAGTGCGCCGTAATATCGCACGTGTTAAGACTTTACTGACTGAGAAGGCGGGTGCGTAATGACTGACCAAATCCGTACTCTGCAAGGTCGCGTAGTTAGTGACAAAATGGAGAAATCCATGGTTGTTGCTATCGAACGTGTGGTGAAGCACCCAATTTATGGGAAATTCATCCGTCGTACGACGAAATTGCATGTACATGACGAGAACAATGAATGTGGAATCGGTGACGTGGTAGAAATCCGCGAATGCCGTCCATTGTCAAAGACTAAGTCTTGGACACTTGTTCGCGTTGTAGAGAAAGCGATTCTGTAATAGAGTAGCCGACTCGAACATAATAAGCGGCTCTGAAAATGGGCCGCTTATTTTTTCTACCCACTTTTTCCTATCAAAGGATGTGGAACCGGTGTTATAATGCCGCGCCCTCATTAGTGGGGCTTTTAAACGACCTATTCTGGGTCCTAAAGTAGTAGTTGACATTAGCGGAGCACTAACATGATCCAAGAACAGACTATGCTGAACGTGGCCGACAACTCCGGTGCACGTCGCGTAATGTGTATCAAGGTTCTAGGTGGCTCGCACCGTCGCTACGCAGGCATCGGCGACATCATCAAGATCACCATCAAGGAAGCAATTCCTCGTGGCAAGGTGAAGAAAGGCGATGTTCTGAAGGCGGTAGTGGTGCGCACCAAGAAGGGTGTACGTCGCCCGGACGGTTCTGTCATTCGCTTCGATGGTAACGCTTGTGTTATTTTAAATAATAACAGCGAGCAGCCAATCGGCACGCGTATTTTTGGGCCGGTAACTCGTGAACTGCGTAATGAGAAGTTCATGAAAATTATCTCTCTGGCACCAGAAGTACTCTAAGGAGCGAACCATGGCAGCGAAAATCCGTCGTGATGACGAAGTTATCGTGCTAACCGGGAAAGACAAAGGTAAGCGCGGTAAAGTAAAGAATGTCCTGTCTGCTAGTAAGGTCATTGTTGAAGGTATCAACCTGGTTAAAAAACATCAGAAGCCGGTTCCGGCCCTGAACCAACCAGGTGGCATTGTTGAAAAAGAAGCTGCAATTCAAGTTTCCAACATTGCGCTGTTCAACGCGGCAACTGGTAAGGCTGACCGTGTAGGCTTTAGATTCGAAGACGGCAAAAAAGTCCGTTTCTTTAAATCTAATAGCGTAACTATCAAGTAATTTGGAGTAATACGATGGCGAAACTGCATGATTACTACAAAGACGAGGTAGTCAAACAACTGATGTCTCAGTTTGGCTACAACTCTGTCATGCAAGTCCCTCGGGTCGAGAAGATCACCCTGAACATGGGTGTTGGTGAAGCGATCGCTGACAAGAAACTGCTGGATAATGCAGCAGCTGACTTGGCAGCAATCTCCGGTCAAAAGCCGTTTATCACCAAAGCACGCAAATCTGTTGCAGGCTTCAAAATCCGTCAGGGCTATCCGATCGGCTGTAAAGTAACCCTGCGTGGCGAACGCATGTGGGAATTCTTTGAGCGTCTGATTACCATTGCTGTTCCACGTATCCGTGACTTCCGTGGCTTGTCCGCTAAGTCATTCGATGGCCGTGGTAACTACAGCATGGGTGTGCGCGAGCAGATCATCTTCCCGGAAATCGACTACGATAAAGTCGATCGTGTACGTGGTTTGGATATTACCATTACCACTACTGCGAAGTCCGATGATGAAGGCCGTGCATTGTTGGCTGCTTTTAAATTCCCATTCCGCAAGTAAGGTAGGGTTACTGATGGCTAAGCAATCAATGAAAGCACGCGAAGTCGTTCGCGTGAAACTAGCTAACAAATACCGCGCTCAACGCGAGGAATTAAAAGCTATTATCTCTGGTGTGAACTCATCCGACGAAGATCGTTGGAATGCTGTTCTGAAGCTGCAGTCTCTGCCGCGTGATTCCAGCCCGTCCCGTCAGCGTAACCGCTGCAACCAAACTGGTCGTCCGCATGGTTTCCTGCGGAAGTTCGGGTTGAGCCGTATTAAAGTCCGTGAAACCGCAATGCGCGGTGAAATCCCGGGCCTTAAAAAGGCTAGCTGGTAATTGTCACCAATTGAATCACGGGAGTAAAGACAGATGAGCATGCAAGATCCGATCGCGGATATGCTGACCCGTATCCGTAACGGTCAATCCGCAAACAAAGTCGCGGTCACCATGCCTTCCTCCAAGCTGAAAGTGGCAATTGCCAACGTTCTGAAGGAAGAAGGTTTTATTGAAGATTTTAAAATCGAAGGCGACACCAAGCCTGTTCTGGAATTAGCACTTAAGTATTTCCAGGGTAAGGCAGTGGTAGAAAGCATTCAACGTATCAGCCGTCCAGGTCTGCGCATCTATAAGAAAAAAGATGAGCTGCCAAAAGTTATGGCCGGTTTGGGTATCGCTGTTATTTCTACCTCTAAAGGTGTTATGACCGATCGTGCAGCTCGCCAAGCTGGTCTTGGTGGCGAGATTATCTGCTACGTAGCTTAATTCGGGAGGAAAGAATGTCTCGTGTTGCAAAAGCACCCGTCGTCATTCCTGCCGGCGTAGAGGTAAAACTCAACGGTCAGGTTATTTCGATAAAGGGTAAGAACGGCGAGCTGACTCGTACCGTCCATAGCGCTGTTGAAGTTAAGCAAGAAGAAAATACATTGACTTTCGCTCCACGCGAAGGCGCTGTAGACGGTTGGGCCCAAGCGGGTACCACTCGTGCACTGCTTAATGCAATGGTCGTTGGTGTTACCGAAGGCTTCACTAAGAAGCTTCAATTGGTAGGTGTAGGTTACCGTGCCGCAGTTAAAGGCAACGTGGTGAATTTAGCTTTAGGCTTCTCTCATCCAGTTGACCATGAATTGCCGGCTGGCATTACTGCTGAATGCCCGACCCAAACTGAAATCGTGCTGAAAGGCGCTGATAAGCAGGTGATTGGTCAGGTTGCAGCAGATTTACGTGCCTACCGTCGTCCTGAGCCTTATAAAGGCAAGGGTGTCCGTTACGCCGACGAAGTCGTGCGTACCAAAGAGGCTAAGAAGAAGTAAGGTAACACTATGGATAAGAAAGCAGCTCGTATCCGTCGTGCGACCCGCGCACGCCGCAAGCTCAAAGAACTGGGTGCGACTCGCCTAGTGGTACATCGTACCCCACGCCATATTTACGCGCAGGTTATTGCACCAAACGGTTCTGAAATTTTGGTAGCAGCTTCTACTGTAGAAAAAGCTATCAATGAGCAATTGAAGTACGCCGGCAACAAAGATGCCGCCGCAGCTGTAGGTAAAGCTGTTGCAGAGCGCGCATTGGAAAAAGGGATCACGAAAGTATCCTTTGACCGTTCCGGTTTCCAATATCATGGTCGAGTCCAGGCACTGGCAGATGCTGCCCGTGAAGCTGGCCTTCAGTTCTAAGGTAGAGGTGTAAGATGTCTCACATCGAAAAACAAGCTGGCGAACTGCAGGAAAAGCTGATCGCGGTAAACCGCGTATCTAAAACCGTAAAAGGTGGCCGTATTTTCAGCTTTACCGCACTGACAGTAGTTGGTGATGGTAACGGTCGCGTTGGTTTTGGCTACGGCAAAGCACGCGAAGTTCCGGCAGCGATCCAAAAAGCGATGGAAAAAGCCCGTCGCGCTATGATTAATGTTGCTTTGAATAACGGCACTCTGCAGCACCCTGTTAAAGGTGCTCACACAGGTTCCCGTGTATTCATGCAACCAGCTTCTGAAGGTACCGGTATCATCGCCGGTGGTGCAATGCGCGCCGTCTTGGAAGTTGCAGGGGTTCATAACGTTTTAGCTAAAGCATATGGTTCTACTAACCCGATTAACGTGGTTCGTGCAACTATCGCAGCTTTAGAAGATATGAAATCCCCAGAAATGGTCGCTGCTAAGCGTGGTAAGTCCGTCGAAGAAATTCTAGGGAAATAACCATGGCAAAGACTATTAAAGTAACTCAAACAAAAAGCAGTATCGGTCGTTTGCCGAAACACAAGGCAACTCTGATCGGTTTAGGTCTGCGTCGTATTGGTCATACTGTAGAGCGTGAGGATACTCCTGCTGTGCGTGGTATGGTCAACTTGGTTTCCTACATGGTTAAAGTTGAGGAGTAACAGATGCGTTTAAATACTCTGTCTCCGGCTGAAGGTGCCAAGCATGCGCCGAAGCGTGTAGGTCGTGGTATCGGTTCTGGCCTGGGTAAAACCGCTGGTCGTGGTCACAAAGGTCAGAACTCACGTTCTGGTGGTGGCGTACGTCGTGGTTTTGAAGGTGGTCAGATGCCTTTATATCGTCGTTTGCCGAAATTCGGCTTCACCTCTCGCAAAGCTATGATCACGGCAGAAGTTCGTCTGTCTGAACTGGCTTTAGTGGAAGGCGACGTAATCGACCTGAACACGCTGAAAGCCGCTAACGTTGTTGGTACCCAGATTGAGTTCGCGAAAGTTATGCTTTCAGGCGAAATCACTCGTGCGGTAACTCTGCGTGGTCTGCGTGTCACCAAAGGCGCTCGTGCTGCTATCGAAGCTGCTGGCGGTAAAATTGAGGAATAAGTAGCAGATGGCTAAGCAACCAGGATTAGATTTTCAAAGTGCTAAAGGCGGATTAGGCGAACTGAAGCGCAGACTTTTGTTTGTTATCGGTGCGCTTATTGTTTTCCGTATCGGCTCTTTTATTCCGATTCCTGGTATCGATGCCACTGTGCTTGCTAAATTGCTCGAGCAGCAGAGAGGGACCATCATTGAAATGTTTAACATGTTCTCTGGTGGTGCTCTCAGTCGTGCTTCTATCTTTGCCTTGGGTATCATGCCGTATATTTCGGCATCGATTATTATCCAACTGCTAACTGTGGTTCATCCAGCGTTGGCAGAAATAAAGAAAGAAGGGGAAGCTGGCCGTCGTAAGATTAGTCAGTACACCCGCTATGGCACGTTGGTATTGGCTATATTCCAATCGATCGGTATTGCTACCGGTCTGCCGAATATGCCTGGGATGCAAGGTCTGGTAATCAATCCAGGCTTTGCTTTCTATTTTACCGCTGTTGTTAGCTTGGTCACAGGGACGATGTTCCTAATGTGGCTTGGCGAACAGATTACTGAGCGTGGTATCGGTAACGGTATTTCAATCATAATCTTTGCTGGTATTGTTGCCGGTCTTCCACCTGCAATAGCCCATACCATCGAGCAAGCTCGGCAAGGCGACCTGCACTTCCTCCTGTTGCTGTTGGTTGCAGTATTAGTGTTTGCAGTAACCTTCTTCGTTGTTTTCATTGAACGTGGTCAACGTCGTATCGTCGTTAACTATGCTAAACGTCAACAAGGTCGTCGTGTTTATGCAGCACAGAGCACACATTTACCGTTGAAAGTGAATATGGCCGGGGTTATCCCTGCAATCTTTGCTTCCAGCATAATTCTGTTCCCTGCCACGATTGCATCATGGTTCGGGGGCGGAACAGGTTGGAACTGGCTGACGACTATTTCGATGTATTTGCAGCCAGGACAGCCGCTTTATGTGTTACTCTATGCGTCTGCAATCATCTTCTTCTGTTTCTTCTACACGGCGTTGGTGTTTAACCCACGTGAAACAGCAGATAACCTGAAGAAGTCCGGTGCATTCGTGCCAGGAATTCGTCCGGGAGAGCAAACGGCGAAGTACATCGATAAAGTAATGACGCGTCTAACCTTAATTGGTGCGATGTATATTACTTTCATCTGCCTGATCCCGGAGTTCATGCGTGACGCGATGAAAGTACCATTTTACTTTGGTGGTACCTCCCTACTTATCGTAGTGGTGGTCATCATGGACTTTATGGCTCAAGTGCAAACTCTGATGATGTCTAGTCAGTACGAGTCTGCATTGAAGAAAGCAAACCTGAAAGGCTATAACCGCTAATTCAGGGATGTTTGAGAAGTTACGGAGAGTAAAAATGAAAGTTCGTGCTTCCGTCAAGAAATTATGTCGTAACTGCAAAATTGTTAAGCGTAACGGTGTCGTTCGCGTAATCTGCAGTGCCGAACCAAAGCATAAACAGCGTCAAGGCTGATTTATCTTGCATATTTTTCTTGCAAAGTTGGGTTGAGCTGGCTAGATTAGCCAGCCAATCTTTTGTATGTGACTGCAATGCTATTTGAGTATCCTGAAAACGGGCTTTTCAGAATGGTATTGCTGTATAAAATAGTAGGAGTGCATAGTGGCCCGTATAGCAGGCATTAACATTCCTGATCAGAAACATACCGTTATCGCTTTAACAGCGATCTTCGGCATCGGTAAGACCCGTTCACAGGCTATCTGTGTTGCTGCGGGTATTGCTGAAAATGTTAAGATCAGTGAGCTGTCTGAAGAGCAAATCGAGAAGCTGCGTGACGAAGTTGCCAAGTACGTTGTAGAAGGTGATCTGCGTCGTGAGGTGACCCTGAGCATCAAGCGTCTGATGGACCTTGGGACTTATCGTGGTTTGCGTCATCGTCGTGGTCTACCAGTTCGCGGTCAGCGTACTAAGACCAACGCACGTACCCGTAAGGGTCCGCGTAAACCGATCAAGAAATAATCGGGGTGATTGAATAATGGCAAAGGCACCTATTCGTGCACGCAAGCGTGTAAGAAAGACAGTCTCTGACGGTGTGGCTCATATCCATGCTTCTTTCAACAACACCATCGTTACCATTACAGATCGTCAAGGTAACGCATTGGGTTGGGCAACAGCAGGTGGTTCCGGTTTCCGTGGATCTCGTAAGTCTACTCCGTTTGCAGCGCAAGTTGCAGCAGAGCGCTGCGCTGACGCAGTGAAAGAATACGGTATCAAGAATCTGGAAGTTATGGTTAAAGGACCTGGTCCGGGCCGTGAGTCTACTATCCGTGCGTTAAACGCGGCTGGTTTTCGCATCACTAATATTACTGATGTGACTCCGATCCCTCATAACGGTTGTCGTCCGCCGAAAAAGCGCCGCGTATAACGCTGCTTTTAGGTTTGTTGGAGAGAGAAAATGGCAAGATATTTGGGTCCTAAGCTCAAGCTGAGCCGTCGTGAGGGCACAGACCTGTTCCTTAAGTCTGGCGTTCGCGCGATTGACACCAAGTGTAAGATTGAACAACCACCTGGCCAGCACGGTGCGCGTAAACCGCGTCTGTCTGACTACGGTGTGCAGTTACGTGAAAAACAAAAAGTTCGCCGTATCTATGGTGTTCTAGAACGTCAATTCCGTAACTACTATAAAGAAGCAGCACGTCTGAAAGGCAACACCGGTGCAAACCTGTTGCAATTGCTGGAAGGCCGTCTGGATAACGTAGTTTACCGTATGGGCTTTGGCGCAACTCGTGCTGAATCACGTCAGCTGGTTAGTCATAAAGCTATCATGGTAAATGGTCGCGTTGTTAACATCGCTTCTTATCAGGTATCTCCGAATGACGTAGTCAGCATCCGTGAGAAAGCTAAAAAGCAGTCTCGTGTTAAGGCAGCTTTGGAGCTGGCTGAGCAGCGTGAAAAGCCGACTTGGCTGGAAGTTGATGCTGTCAAGATGGAAGGTGTGTTCAAACGTATTCCTGAACGTACTGATCTGTCTGCGGACATTAACGAACACCTGATCGTCGAGCTTTACTCCAAGTAAAGCTTAGTACCAAAGAGAGGACACAATGCAGGGTTCTGTGACAGAGTTTCTAAAACCGCGCCTGGTAGATATCGAGCAAGTGAGTTCGACGCATGCCAAGGTGACCCTTGAGCCGTTAGAGCGTGGCTTTGGCCATACTCTCGGCAACGCACTGCGCCGTATTCTGCTTTCATCTATGCCGGGTTGCGCTGTGACCGAGGTTGAGATTGATGGTGTACTACATGAGTACAGCACCAAAGAAGGCGTACAGGAAGATATCCTGGAGATCCTGCTCAACCTGAAAGGGCTGGCGGTGAGAGTTCAGGGCAAAGATGAAGTTATTCTTACCCTGAATAAGTCTGGCATTGGCCCTGTGACTGCAGCCGATATCACCCATGATGGTGATGTCGAAATCGTCAAGCCGCAGCACGTTATCTGCCACCTGACCGATGAAAACGCATCTATTAGTATGCGTATCAAAGTTCAACGTGGTCGTGGTTATGTGCCGGCTTCTGCCCGAATTCATTCGGAAGAAGATGAGCGCCCGATTGGTCGTCTGTTAGTAGACGCATGCTATAGCCCTGTAGAGCGAATTGCCTACAATGTTGAAGCAGCGCGTGTAGAACAGCGTACCGACCTGGACAAGTTGGTTATCGAGATGGAAACCAATGGTACGATCGATCCTGAAGAGGCGATCCGCCGTGCGGCAACTATCTTGGCTGAACAGCTTGAAGCTTTCGTTGACCTACGTGATGTACGTCAGCCGGAAGTTAAAGAAGAGAAGCCAGAGTTTGATCCGATCCTGCTGCGCCCTGTTGACGATCTGGAATTGACTGTCCGCTCTGCTAACTGCCTCAAGGCAGAAGCTATCCACTACATCGGTGATCTGGTACAGCGTACCGAGGTTGAGTTGCTGAAAACGCCTAACCTGGGTAAAAAATCTCTTACTGAGATTAAAGACGTGCTTGCATCACGTGGTCTTTCTTTAGGCATGCGCCTAGAAAATTGGCCGCCGGCTAGCATTGCTGATAACGAGTAACCGGATCACAGGTTAAGGTTTTACTGAGAAGGATAAGGTCATGCGCCATCGTAAGAGTGGTCGTCAACTGAACCGTAACAGCAGCCATCGCCAGGCTATGTTCCGTAACATGGCCGGCTCTTTGGTTCGTCATGAGATAATCAAGACGACCCTGCCGAAAGCGAAAGAGCTGCGTCGCGTTGTTGAGCCGCTGATTACTCTTGCCAAGACCGACAGCGTAGCTAATCGTCGTCTGGCATTCGCCCGCACTCGTGATAACGAGATCGTGGCAAAACTGTTTAACGAGCTAGGCCCGCGTTTCGCGAGCCGCGCCGGTGGTTACACTCGCATTCTGAAGTGTGGCTTCCGTGCAGGCGACAACGCACCGATGGCTTACATCGAGTTAGTTGATCGTGCTGCATCGCAAGCAGAAGTAGTTGCTGCAGAGTAATCTGTAAACGCGTAAAAAAACCGGGCTTGCCCGGTTTTTTTACGTCCAGAATTCAGCAACATGGTTTCCATTCTTCATCTCTTTACACCGTGCCACTTATTATTTATCTGCCAATCCATTAATCTTAGCTAGCACTCCATTTTATGGGGCTGATTGGAGGATATATGGGATTAGTCGATGAATGGGCTGAAAGACACATTATTAATGCTCAAGAGAATGGAGAGCTGGATAATCTTTCGGGAAATGGCAAACCCTTGTTGCTTGATGATGACCGCCTTGTTCCTCCTGAACTAAGAGCTGGCTATAGATTATTGAAGAATGCCGGATATCTTCCTCCTGAATTGCAGGATCGTCAGGAAGCACTGACTATCACTGATTTATTATCGCAACTGGATAAACAACACCAAGATTACCCTAACTTGCATAAAAGACTGGTTCTACTGGAACTAAGATTAAAGCAAGCGGGGTTTAGCACGGACTTTTTACACAAAGAGTATCAGCACAAAGTGGCAGATAAGCTGTCCAAAGAGGAGTAATGCATGCTAAAGATTGGGCAACTCGCTAAACTTGCAGATGTCACGCCAGATACTATTCGCTATTACGAAAAGCAAGGCATGATGGAGCATGGCGAACGTACGGAAGGTGGCTACAGACTTTACACTGAACAAGATTTGCAGCGTTTACGTTTCATTCGTTATGCAAAGCAGCTTGGTTTTACATTAGAAACAATTGCTGAGTTATTGTCGATCCGTGTTGATCCGGAACATCACACCTGCCAAGAGTCTAAGGCGATTGTAGATTCTCGGCTACATGATGTGGAAAGCAAGATCATAGAGTTGAAAAAGATGCGGGAGTCTTTAAAACGGCTTAGTAATGCGTGTTGTGGTAGTACGCACGCCACGACTTATTGCTCAATTTTGGAGGCACTGGAGCAAGGGGCAACTGAAGAGTTAGCTAGAGACTAAATTTTTTTAGAGGATGGGTTTTAATCCGTATTTATAGGCAGTATTATTCGTGTGTTTTTTGATCAATATTTCATTGGTGAGGTACTACTATGACGACATATCGGCATACTAAAGGAAAAATTAAAGACAATGCGCTGGAAGCCCTGCTCCATGATCCACTATTTAGGCAACGTATTGAGAAGAATGCTAAAGGCAAAGGAAGCTACCAGCGTAAAGAAAAACACGGTAAAGGCGGTAACTGGGAGGCCAGTGGTAAGCAATCAATAGATTTATTACCACTGGCCTCCTGATTTGAAAGCAATAAAAAAGCCATCAATATTGATGGCTTTCTACATTGAATAAAGCTGAAATTATTTTGGTTGTTGCGCTTTCAGTAGGTCACGAATTTCAGCAAGCAGTTTTTCTTCTGTTGTTGGTGCTGGCGGCGCTGCAGGTTCTTCCGCTTTTTCGCGACGTAGTTTATTCATTAGTTTAACGGCTGAGAAAATAGCGAGTGCGACAATGACGAAATCAAAAACGCTTTGAATAAAACTACCATAATTCATTACAACAGCAGGTATAGTTCCTTCGGCGGCACGTAATACGAAATGGAATTGTTTGAAATCGACCCCACCGAGCAATAAACCTAATGGTGGCATAATGATATCGGCAACAAGTGAGGAGACAATTCTGCCAAATGCAGCTCCAATAATTACCCCGACAGCCAAGTCGACCACATTGCCACGCATGGCAAATTCACGAAATTCCTTCATAAAACTCATAACTAACACCCCCCTTTAAAATGAACTACTTAATCTTAGCTAAATAAAACTGGATACAGCCATAATTATAGGAAAATTTTTCCATTCTCAATGGGAATAGTTTTAATTTAATCATCATTAATTACAAGAAGAACGGACTTGGCTGGAACAGCCGCTCCACATCAGGGACGAATTTTTTGTGAGTAATAAACATTATTACATGATCGCCCTGCTTAATAACGGAGTTACCATTCGCAATAATAACTTCGTCACCACGAACAATTGCCCCAATAGTTGTACCCGGCGGCAGCTTTATATCTTCAACCATTCGGCCTACCACTTTTGATGTTGTTTCATCACCGTGGGCAATAGCTTCTATTGCTTCAGCAACACCTCGTCTTAATGACGAGACACTGACAATATCGGCTTTGCGGACATGGCCTAATAATGCGGAAATAGTAGCTTGTTGTGGCGATATAACAATATCAATAACACTTCCCTGAACCAGGTCGACATAGGCACTGCGCTGGATTAATACCATTGCCTTTTTAGCGCCCATACGTTTTGCCAACATAGCTGACATAATATTTGCTTCATCATCATTGGTAATGGCGATAAAAACATCAACCTGTTCAATATGTTCTTCTGCTAACAATTCCTGATCTGATGCATCGCCATAAAATACAATAGTATCATGCAGCATTTCTGCTAATTCGGCCGCTCGCTGCTGGTCGCGTTCGATTAACTTTACGCTGTAATCTTTTTCCAATCGTAACGCTAAACCCGCTCCTACATTCCCACCACCAACAATCATGATGCGCTTATAGGGTTTTTCCAGCCGTTGCAATTCACTCATTACGGCCCGGATATGCTGAGAGGCAGCAACAAAGAAGACTTCATCACCCGCTTCAATAATTGTCGAACCCTGCGGGCGAATTGGCCGGTCTTGACGAAATATCGCCGCGACTCGGGTATCAATATGCGGCATATGTTCACGTAAAGATGATAATGCATTCCCGACTAATGGCCCGCCATAATAGGCTTTGACCGCCGCAATGCTGACTTTACCTTCAGCAAAATTCACCACCTGCAAAGCACCCGGATATTCGATAAGTTTATAGATGTAATCTATAACTAACTGTTCCGGTGAGATTAAATGGTCAATAGGAACCGCTTCCGGTAGAAATAGTTTATCTGCTTCACGAATATATTCAGCCGAACGAATGCGAGCGATACGATTTGGTGTGTTAAATAGCGAGTAAGCTATTTGGCAGGCAACCATATTAGTTTCATCGGAGTTAGTCACTGCTACCAACATATCGGCATCTTCTGCCCCAGCTTCCCGCAAAATACGCGGGTGCGACCCATGCCCTTGCACGACTCGAAGATCAAATTTATCTTGTAGCTGGCGTAGCCGACCAGAGTCGACATCAACGACCGTGATGTCATTGTTCTCACCTACCAGATTTTCTGCCAGGGTACCGCCGACTTGCCCCGCCCCAAGAATAATTATTTTCATAGCGCTCTCTGTTTCACACTGAAATTAGGTTTGAGGCAGCAAAGGCCACGACTATCTTTTGATCAACTTTGCATAATAAAAACCATCGCCATCCTCAGGATGTGGCAGGTTTTGTCTACCGGGTGCTGAAGTTGTACCGGTTTCGACCAATTCTGCTTCACTGTGCCGTTGCAGGAAAGCGGCTATCTGCTGCTGATTCTCTTCTGGCAATATAGAGCAGGTAGCATAAACCATTACGCCACCTTGTTTTAGTTTAGGCCAGATAGCTTCAAGTATCTCAGATTGAAGTTGGGCCAGGTCGGCAATATCGCTGTCTCGGCGCAACCATTTGATATCGGGATGCCGGCGAATAACCCCGGTTGCAGAGCAAGGGGCATCTAATAGAATTCGGTCGAATTGCTGATCACCGCACCATTCATCCGGGGTTCGGCCATCACCGACTCGCACGTCCGCATGTAATTTCAGACGTTGTAAGTTCTCTTTAACTCGGCTGAGACGCTGTTCATCTATATCGATAGCTAATACATGGGCCTTTGGCGCTGCTTCCAATATATGAGTTGTTTTACCCCCTGGAGCGGCACACAAATCGAGGATCTGTTCACCATTTTGGGGATCAAGCAGATCAACACAGCCTTGTGCGGATGCATCTTGCACTGTTACCCAGCCGAGTTCAAAACCGGGGAGAGCACCGACAGCACAAGGTGTAATAAGGCGAACAGCATCAGGATAAAGATCATGAGGTAGAGCATCAATATTAGCTTGCTTCAACAGCTCAAGGTATTCACTACGTGAATGATGTAGCCGGCTTACGCGCAGCCACATTGGCGGTTTTTGATTATTTGCGTCCAAAATCTGCTGCCATTGATCCGGATAGGCGTGTTTAATCCGCGCCAGTAGCCAGCTTGGATGCAGGTAGTGACTCTCGTTATTTGCAGCTCGCTCTAATAATTCCACTTGCTGGCGCTGGAATTGGCGCAGTACCCCATTAATTAACCCTTTTAATTGGGGGCGTTTCAGTGCGGTAGCCCCCTCAACTGTTTCCGCCAGCGCTGCATGAGGGGGAATGCGCGTGTATATCAGCTGATAAAGTCCAACCATAATCAAATAATGAAAAACGCGCTGTTTGCCCGTCATCGGGCGTGCCATTAATTGCTTGATACACCATTCGAGCTGCGGTAAAACACGCAAAGTGCCAAAACACAACTCCTGCAGCAATGCGCGATCTTTATCGGAAATATTTTTATGTAGCCCAGGTAAAACGGTACTGAGCGATTGCCCCTGATCCAATACCTGGCTAATTGCTTTGGCAGCGATGCTGCGGAGATTATATGTGTTTTTCATAACCAAAAAAGCCGACAAACGTCAGCAAATAAAGGGAAAGTAGCCCGATGATGAAGTATCGGGCGATGAAACTTATACCCGTTGGGTATATGATTAAATAGATCTTTTATGCTAACTGGTTACCGGGAGTAAACCATTCGCGCCGCGAATTTAACAAATCTGCTGCTGACATCGCTTTCTTTCCAGCCGGTTGCAGTTGCGTGATATTCAAAACACCATCAGCGGTGGCAATTTGAATGCCATGCTTATCGGCCTGAATGATTGTTCCAGGTGCGGCATTGTCAATAGTCGCGAGCACTTGTGCTTGCCAAACTTTGATCGGCTGCGCATCAACAACGAAATAGCTGACTGGCCAAGGATTGAAGGCGCGAATACAACGCTCTAACTGAACAGCAGAAAGTGACCAATCTAGTTTGGCTTCCTCTTTGCTCAGTTTTTCTGCATAGGTAACTTGCGCTTCGTCCTGTACTTCGGGCTGTGCACGGCCTTCGGCCAACTGTTGCAGTGTGACTAATAAGCCCTGAGGGCCAAGTTGCGCCAATTTATCGTACAGTGTCGCACTGGTGTCTTCTGGCTGAATATCACACTCAATCTTATGCAACATATCGCCGGTATCTAGCCCGACATCCATCTGCATGATAGTCACACCGGTTTTTGCATCGCCAGCCCATAATGAGCGTTGGATCGGAGCAGCACCACGCCAGCGCGGCAACAGGGAACCATGGACATTAATACAGCCTAATCGCGGCATGGTTAAAACAGATGCCGGCAGAATCAAGCCATAAGCAACCACCACCATAATATCCGCGTTAAGATCGGCAACTAAGTGCTGATTTTCTTCCGGGCGTAATGATTTTGGCTGAAAAACGGGAATGTTGTGTTGTTCAGCTAATACCTTCACCGGGCTTGGGGTAAGCTTATTTCCTCGGCCTGCTGGGCGGTCAGGTTGTGTGAAAACCCCCACAATCTGATGTTGAGAAGACAACAACGCGCCTAAATGGCGCGCTGCAAAGTCAGGAGTTCCGGCAAAAATAATCCGCAAAGAGTCAGACACATTGGTTTCCTGCAATTAATAGGTTTCCTGTATTAGAGTCAGTTAGTCGGCTCGAGCATTTAGCTTGGCCATTTTCTCCAGCTTCTGGCGGATACGCTGACGTTTCAGTGGAGATAAATAATCCACAAACAGTTTGCCCACCAAATGATCCATTTCATGCTGGATACAAATCGCCAATAAGTCATCAGCTTCTAGCTCGAACGGTTTACCGTCACGATCCAGCGCCCTGATTTTGACTTTTTCAGCCCGAGGAACTAACGCGCGTTGCTCTGGAATGGATAAGCAACCTTCTTCAATACCGGTTTCACCGCTTTTTTCCAACAGTTCAGGGTTAATCAACACTAAACGTTGGTCACGATTTTCCGAGACATCGATGACGATAATTTGCAGGTGAACATCCACTTGTGTTGCAGCAAGGCCAATACCTTCCTCTGCGTACATGGTTTCGAACATGTCGTCCACGATACGCTGGATTTCACCATTGACTTCTTTTACCGGCGCTGCAATTTTGCGCAGCCGCTCGTCTGGGTAATGTAATACTTGTAATACTGACATAAATATCTAGATCTGCGTCCGAGTAGTGAATGATATTCAATCTCTATTCTAGACATTTCCGGCCATGATTGACAGCATCGTCTACCAATTGAACAAATCGGCGTCAGTTTAGGAAATATGCCAGGGAGGCGATATGCTAGCGGCAGAATTATGGCTCAGGATGAGCTACGTCAAAGGGCTCGGGGCAATAAAAAGCAGCGCATTGGTAAGGCGGTTACTGGCCAGCGGTGATGTTCACCTTGGGAGGTTAGCCGCCTATGGGTTAGATCCCCAGCAATGTCAGCAATTTACTCAGGTCGATCCCCATTATATTGACGCCACCCTGACCTGGCTGGATCACCCCTCGCATTACTTATTCACATACGGCGAGCCTGGCTATCCACCGCGTTTAGCTCATATTTCTACTGCTCCCCTGATGATTTTTGTTTCCGGTGAACTTGATGCCCTTTATCGGCCACAAATTGCCATGGTGGGCAGTCGCCATTTTAGCCATTATGGCGAACAGTGGGGGCGATATTTCGCTTCAGAATTGGCTCAAACTGGGTTAGTCATTACCAGTGGTCTGGCTGTGGGGATTGACGGAATCTGCCATAAGGCGGCCCTGAATGCTAAAGGAAAAACCATTGCTGTATTAGGTAGTGGATTGGAGCACATATACCCACGTCGTCACAGTCAATTAGCGCGCGAAATTGAGTATCAAGGTGGGGCTTTAGTCTCCGAGTTTCTGACAACAGCATTACCTATCGCCGCTCATTTTCCTCGAAGAAACCGTATTATCAGCGGATTAAGTTCCGCAGTGTTAGTTGTTGAAGCAACAATGAAAAGTGGCTCTTTAATTACTGCCCGCTATGCTATGGATCAAGGCCGAGATGTTTTTGCACTTCCGGGGCCACTCGGCAGCGCAACCAGTGAGGGGGTTCACTGGCTAATTCAGCAGGGGGCATACTTGGCCAAATCTGCTCATGAGGTTGCCGAACAGGTTGGCGGTTCGCTGCAATGGATATCATTGCCCGACAAAGTAATTATTTCTTCATCTGAGGGGCAAGTTGAATTGCCATTTGCCGATGTGTTGGCTAACGTAGGAGATGAGGTGACACCCGTTGATGTCGTCGCCGAACGTGCCGGCCAACCTGTGCCAGATATCGTTAGCAAATTGCTCGAACTGGAGTTAGCAGGGTGGATCGCAGCTGTACCCGGCGGCTATGTCCGATTAAGGAGGGCAGGCCATGTTCGACGTTCTAATTTACTTATTTGAAACTTATATGCATAACGAGTCGGAAATGCTTGTTGATCAAGACAGGATTACTGATGATCTTGCACAAGCAGGTTTCTATCGTGAGGATATCAACAACGCCCTGAACTGGTTAGAGGCTCTCGCCGACCTACAAGAGGGGCAGAAAGCACCTTATCTCTATGCTGCTGATCCGCAAGCACTGCGTATTTATACGGCGGAAGAGTGTCAACGTCTGGATGCCACTTGCCGTGGTTTTATCCTGTTTCTTGAACAAATTCAGGTATTACACCTTGATACCCGTGAGATGGTTATCGACCGTATTATGGCATTGGACTCGAATGAGATTGACCTAGAGGATCTCAAATGGGTTGTGTTAATGGTGCTGTTTAACATTCCGGGTTATGAAAGCGCCTATCAGCAGATGGAAGAGTTACTTTTTGAAGTCAATGAAGGTTATTTGCACTAAGTGGTAATATCACTGGCAAATAACTTTATATAGAAGGCGTTATGACAAAAACAGTTACTGCTAAGGATAATGGGTCGTGTCCGGAATGCGGAGCGGCGTTAGTCATTCGCAGCGGCGGTCATGGCCCATTCCTTGGTTGCTCACATTATCCAGGTTGCCAGTACATGCGCCCGCTGAAAGCGCAATCTGACGGCCATATCGTGAAAGTTCTGGAAGGGCAACATTGCCCTGAATGCGGTTCAGAAATGGTGTTGCGGCAAGGGCGTTTTGGTATGTTTATTGGTTGTAGCCAATATCCGCAATGCGATCATACTGAAGTTATTGATAAACCGGATGAAACATCAATAGACTGTCCACAATGTGGGCAAGGAAAATTGCTACAGCGCAAATCTCGGTTTGGAAAAGTCTTCCATGCTTGCAATCGTTATCCCGATTGCCAGTTTACAATTAATCAGCAACCCATTACTGGAGAGTGTGTTTATTGCCACTATCCATTGTTAATGGAAAAGAAAACAGCACAAGGCGTAAAACGTTTTTGCGCCAGCAAGTTATGCGGGAAGGCAGTAGTCAGTGAGTAATAACAACGTGAGTAAGCCAGAGAATAGTGCCGTTTTGGCGGATGTGTTGCGGGCATTGCAACAAGAAGAGGTTATCGCCTACCCGACAGAGGCTGTGTTCGGGCTGGGCTGTGATCCTGATAGTGAAAAGGCTGTTAATGCATTATTAGCATTAAAACAGCGGCCATGGCAGAAAGGGCTGATTCTAATTGCCGCCAATTATGAACAGTTAAAACCGTATGTGAATGACGCGGCACTAAGTGACGCCCAGCGAGAGGCTATTTTTTCCTGTTGGCCAGGGCCGGTAACTTGGGTTATTCCTGCCCGTCCTGAAACACCGCGCTGGCTAACGGGCAGCTTTGATTCATTAGCCGTGAGAGTCAGTGACCACCCACTTGTACAGCAGCTTTGCTCGCAGTATGGCAAACCGTTGGTTTCAACCAGCGCCAACTTAAGTGGCCAAGAACCTTGCCGTACAACTGAAGAAGTCAGAATACAGTTTGGTGTTTCACTGCCCGTATTCACTGGTTTAGTTGGCGGGCGTTTGAATCCATCTGAGATTAGAGATGCTTTAACCGGTAAACAATTTCGTCAAGGATAGGAAATAGCATGGATCAGAAGTTTGCAGTGTTTGGTAACCCAATTGGGCACAGTAAGTCACCAAGGATCCATGCGCTCTTTGCTGAGCAAACGGGCATTGAACATCGTTACGGTATGGTTTTGGCTCCTAATGAAACTTTTGAAGAGACATTAACATCTTTTTTTGCGGGCGGAGCGATAGGCGCGAACATAACGACACCGTTTAAAGAACGTGCTCATGCAAAGTGTGACGAATTGACCGATCGTGCGTCACTGGCCGGTGCCGTCAATACTATTAAGCAATTAAAAGATGGGCGCTTGTTGGGTGATAACACCGATGGCATTGGTTTGCTCAGTGATCTTGAGCGACAGGGTCTGATCCAAGCAACCGACCGTATCCTATTGGTGGGGGCTGGTGGGGCGGCTCGGGGTGTTATCCTTCCTTTACTTTCCTATGGTTGTAAGGTTGTTATCACTAACCGGACTTATGCTCGCGCGCAGCAACTTGCAGAAGTATTCCATCATTTAGGGGATATAGATGCTATCGAGATGCAAGATCTGAGTGGGCAGCAGTTTGATTTAATCATCAATGCGACAGCTTCAGGCATTCATGGTGAAGTACCAAACCTGCCTATAGATATTATTAGCCCACAAACCCGTTGTTACGACATGTTCTATCAGGCTGATATTACGCCATTTTTAACCTGGAGTACGCGCTTGGGGGTGACGAACTATGCCGATGGTTTGGGCATGCTGGTGGGGCAGGCAGCGCATGCTTTTCAGTTATGGCATGGTGTGATACCTGAAGTTACCCCTGTATTAAATCAGCTGCGTGATGAGTTAGGTAAATAGAAAGTCACTGAGTAATGCAGGGAAGATATGGTTAATTCCCTGCATCAGAAATTAATCTCTATTTGGTTTCTGCCAGATAGTCATCTTTCCAGCGCACATAGTTACCCGCAGAATAAAGTAGGCCTTCTAATTCAGCGGGCGTTAAAGGGCGGACTTGTCTGGCTGGGCTGCCCATATAAAGGTGGCCGCTAACCAGTTTTTTTCCAGGAGAAACTAAACTACCCGCTCCAATCATCACATCATCTTCTACAATAGCACCATCTAATACGATGGAGCCCATTCCCACTAATACCCGATTGCCAATGGTACAACCGTGGAGCATGGCTTTATGCCCGACAGTCACATCTTCGCCAATAATCAGCGGGTTCCCCTTGGGATTATGTTCTGAGTGATGGGTAACATGTAACACGCTACCGTCTTGAATATTAGAACGTGCGCCAATGCTAACCTGATTAACATCACCACGAATGGCAACTAACGGCCAGACACTGACATCATCACCCAAAATAACATTACCAATGATCACACTGGATCTATCGATCATGACGCGTTCACCTAGCGTAGGTAAGTAATGAAGATAAGGGCGAATAGCATCAGACATAATAATAGCCTCTTTATAAGAAAGTACTTTACCGGCAATACTAGCCTTTGCTGGTGGAATTACAACCAATCGGCGGTGGGGATCGCCATGAAAACACAGCGGATCGACCAAGATCTGCACGTAAGGAGTGAAAAGTATTCAAACAGAAGAAAAACGCGAAAAAAGTGTTGTGCAAAAAATTCGACTCCCTATAATGCGCATCCATCGAGACGGCACACAACGAATCAAGTAGTTGAGTGACCGGCGAAGAGAACAGAGAAAATCAACGAAATTAGTAGTTGACTCTGAATGAGGAAAGCGTAATATGCGCACCTCGCGTTACCAACCACGGGTTGCTAACGCACTGCTCTTTAACAATTTATCAGACAATCTGTGTGGGCACTCGCAAGACGATATCGAAGCCTGTTTCGGCAGGCAGAAGAAATATCAAAGTCTTGAAGAGTGACCAAAGCAGTACACATTTGAACTTCGGTTCGAATGCATATTTGCAGAAAGTAATCTTTGAGCATCGCTATGTTAACTCATAGCAAATCAAACAAATCTTAAATTGAAGAGTTTGATCATGGCTCAGATTGAACGCTGGCGGCAGGCCTAACACATGCAAGTCGAGCGGCAGCGGGAAGTAGTTTACTACTTTGCCGGCGAGCGGCGGACGGGTGAGTAATGTCTGGGAAACTGCCTGATGGAGGGGGATAACTACTGGAAACGGTAGCTAATACCGCATGACCTCGCAAGAGCAAAGTGGGGGACCTTCGGGCCTCACGCCATCGGATGTGCCCAGATGGGATTAGCTAGTAGGTGGGGTAATGGCTCACCTAGGCGACGATCCCTAGCTGGTCTGAGAGGATGACCAGCCACACTGGAACTGAGACACGGTCCAGACTCCTACGGGAGGCAGCAGTGGGGAATATTGCACAATGGGCGCAAGCCTGATGCAGCCATGCCGCGTGTGTGAAGAAGGCCTTCGGGTTGTAAAGCACTTTCAGCGAGGAGGAAGGCAGTCGTGTTAATAGCACGATTGATTGACGTTACTCGCAGAAGAAGCACCGGCTAACTCCGTGCCAGCAGCCGCGGTAATACGGAGGGTGCAAGCGTTAATCGGAATTACTGGGCGTAAAGCGCACGCAGGCGGTTTGTTAAGTCAGATGTGAAATCCCCGCGCTTAACGTGGGAACTGCATTTGAAACTGGCAAGCTAGAGTCTTGTAGAGGGGGGTAGAATTCCAGGTGTAGCGGTGAAATGCGTAGAGATCTGGAGGAATACCGGTGGCGAAGGCGGCCCCCTGGACAAAGACTGACGCTCAGGTGCGAAAGCGTGGGGAGCAAACAGGATTAGATACCCTGGTAGTCCACGCTGTAAACGATGTCGACTTGGAGGTTGTGCCCTTGAGGCGTGGCTTCCGGAGCTAACGCGTTAAGTCGACCGCCTGGGGAGTACGGCCGCAAGGTTAAAACTCAAATGAATTGACGGGGGCCCGCACAAGCGGTGGAGCATGTGGTTTAATTCGATGCAACGCGAAGAACCTTACCTACTCTTGACATCCACAGAACTTAGCAGAGATGCTTCGGTGCCTTCGGGAACTGTGAGACAGGTGCTGCATGGCTGTCGTCAGCTCGTGTTGTGAAATGTTGGGTTAAGTCCCGCAACGAGCGCAACCCTTATCCTTTGTTGCCAGCACGTAATGGTGGGAACTCAAGGGAGACTGCCGGTGACAAACCGGAGGAAGGTGGGGATGACGTCAAGTCATCATGGCCCTTACGAGTAGGGCTACACACGTGCTACAATGGCAGATACAAAGTGAAGCGAACTCGCGAGAGCAAGCGGACCACATAAAGTCTGTCGTAGTCCGGATTGGAGTCTGCAACTCGACTCCATGAAGTCGGAATCGCTAGTAATCGTAGATCAGAATGCTACGGTGAATACGTTCCCGGGCCTTGTACACACCGCCCGTCACACCATGGGAGTGGGTTGCAAAAGAAGTAGGTAGCTTAACCTTCGGGAGGGCGCTTACCACTTTGTGATTCATGACTGGGGTGAAGTCGTAACAAGGTAACCGTAGGGGAACCTGCGGTTGGATCACCTCCTTACCTAACGATACGCATTGCGTAGTGTCCACACAGATTGTCTGATGAATGTAAATGAGCAAGAGCACCTGTTGATGTCGTGAGTTTCGACTCATGCTGATGCGAAACGGTTAGATTTCGGTTTAATCGGAACTTCGTGTCCCCATCGTCTAGAGGCCTAGGACACTGCCCTTTCACGGCTGTAACAGGGGTTCGAATCCCCTTGGGGACGCCAATCCGATAATGTGTGAAAGACATTATCAACTGAATATCTTAAAGATGACTTTACCAAGTCGTGTTTAAGATATTGCTCTTTAACAATCTGGAACAAGCTGAAAATTGAAACAATACAGCTGAAACTTATCTCTCCGTAGATGTACTGAGATAAGGATTAACCTGTATTAGAGTCTCTCAAATAATCGCAACACAAGTTGTCTGCAAAGACACCTTCGGGTTGTGAGGTTAAGCGACTAAGCGTACACGGTGGATGCCTAGGCAGTCAGAGGCGATGAAGGGCGTGCTAATCTGCGAAAAGCGTCGGTAAGGTGATATGAACCGTTATAACCGACGATACCCGAATGGGGAAACCCAGTGCAATTCGTTGCACTATTGCATGGTGAATACATAGCCATGCAAGGCGAACCGGGGGAACTGAAACATCTAAGTACCCCGAGGAAAAGAAATCAACCGAGATTCCCCTAGTAGCGGCGAGCGAACGGGGAGGAGCCCAGAGTCTGAATCAGTTTGTGTGTTAGTGGAAGCGTCTGGAAAGTCGCAGGGTACAGGGTGATACTCCCGTACACAAAAACACACTTGCTGTGAACTCGATGAGTAGGGCGGGACACGTGACATCCTGTCTGAATATGGGGGGACCATCCTCCAAGGCTAAATACTCCTGACTGACCGATAGTGAACCAGTACCGTGAGGGAAAGGCGAAAAGAACCCCGGCGAGGGGAGTGAAATAGAACCTGAAACCGTGTACGTACAAGCAGTGGGAGCACCTTCGTGGTGTGACTGCGTACCTTTTGTATAATGGGTCAGCGACTTATATTTTGTAGCAAGGTTAACCGAATAGGGGAGCCGTAGGGAAACCGAGTCTTAACTGGGCGTCTAGTTGCAAGGTATAGACCCGAAACCCGGTGATCTAGCCATGGGCAGGTTGAAGGTTGGGTAACACTAACTGGAGGACCGAACCGACTAATGTTGAAAAATTAGCGGATGACTTGTGGCTGGGGGTGAAAGGCCAATCAAACCGGGAGATAGCTGGTTCTCCCCGAAAGCTATTTAGGTAGCGCCTCGTGAACTCATCTTCGGGGGTAGAGCACTGTTTCGGCTAGGGGGCCATCCCGGCTTACCAAACCGATGCAAACTCCGAATACCGAAGAATGTTATCACGGGAGACACACGGCGGGTGCTAACGTCCGTCGTGAAGAGGGAAACAACCCAGACCGCCAGCTAAGGTCCCAAAGTCATGGTTAAGTGGGAAACGATGTGGGAAGGCATAGACAGCCAGGATGTTGGCTTAGAAGCAGCCATCATTTAAAGAAAGCGTAATAGCTCACTGGTCGAGTCGGCCTGCGCGGAAGATGTAACGGGGCTAAACCATGCACCGAAGCTGCGGCAGCGACACTTAGGTGTTGTTGGGTAGGGGAGCGTTCTGTAAGCCGTTGAAGGTGACCTGTGAGGGTTGCTGGAGGTATCAGAAGTGCGAATGCTGACATAAGTAACGATAATGCGGGTGAAAAACCCGCACGCCGGAAGACCAAGGGTTCCTGTCCAACGTTAATCGGGGCAGGGTGAGTCGACCCCTAAGGCGAGGCTGAAAAGCGTAGTCGATGGGAAACAGGTTAATATTCCTGTACTTGGTGTTACTGCGAAGGGGGGACGGAGAAGGCTAGGCTAGCCGGGCGACGGTTGTCCCGGTTTAAGCATGTAGGCGGAGCGACTTGGTAAATCCGGTTGCTTATCAACGCTGAGGTGTGATGACGAGTCACTACGGTGATGAAGTAGTTGATGCCAAGCTTCCAGGAAAAGCCTCTAAGCATCAGGTAACATTAAATCGTACCCCAAACCGACACAGGTGGTCAGGTAGAGAATACTCAGGCGCTTGAGAGAACTCGGGTGAAGGAACTAGGCAAAATGGTGCCGTAACTTCGGGAGAAGGCACGCTGGCATTAGGTAAAGGGACTTGCTCCCGGCGCCGAAGCCAGTCGCAGATACCAGCTGGCTGCAACTGTTTAATAAAAACACAGCACTGTGCAAACACGAAAGTGGACGTATACGGTGTGACGCCTGCCCGGTGCTGGAAGGTTAATTGATGGGGTCAGCCGCAAGGCGAAGCTCTTGATCGAAGCCCCAGTAAACGGCGGCCGTAACTATAACGGTCCTAAGGTAGCGAAATTCCTTGTCGGGTAAGTTCCGACCTGCACGAATGGCGTAATGATGGCCAGGCTGTCTCCACCCGAGACTCAGTGAAATTGAACTCGCTGTGAAGATGCAGTGTACCCGCGGCAAGACGGAAAGACCCCGTGAACCTTTACTATAGCTTGACACTGAACATTGAGCCTTGATGTGTAGGATAGGTGGGAGGCATCGAAGTGTGGACGCCAGTCTGCATGGAGCCAACCTTGAAATACCACCCTTTAATGTTTGATGTTCTAACTCGGCCCCGTAATCCGGGGTGAGGACAGTGTCTGGTGGGTAGTTTGACTGGGGCGGTCTCCTCCCAAAGAGTAACGGAGGAGCACGAAGGTTAGCTAATCACGGTCGGACATCGTGAGGTTAGTGCAAAGGCATAAGCTAGCTTGACTGCGAGAGTGACGGCTCGAGCAGGTACGAAAGTAGGTCTTAGTGATCCGGTGGTTCTGAATGGAAGGGCCATCGCTCAACGGATAAAAGGTACTCCGGGGATAACAGGCTGATACCGCCCAAGAGTTCATATCGACGGCGGTGTTTGGCACCTCGATGTCGGCTCATCACATCCTGGGGCTGAAGTAGGTCCCAAGGGTATGGCTGTTCGCCATTTAAAGTGGTACGCGAGCTGGGTTTAGAACGTCGTGAGACAGTTCGGTCCCTATCTGCCGTGGGCGTTGGAAGATTGAGAGGGGCTGCTCCTAGTACGAGAGGACCGGAGTGGACGAATCACTGGTGTTCGGGTTGTCATGCCAATGGCATTGCCCGGTAGCTAAATTCGGAAGAGATAACCGCTGAAAGCATCTAAGCGGGAAACTTGCCTCGAGATGAGTCTTCCCTGGGGCTTTAAGCCCCCTGAAGGAACGTTAAAGACTATGACGTTGATAGGCTGGGTGTGTAAGTGCAGCGATGCATTGAGCTAACCAGTACTAATGATCCGTGAGGCTTAACCTTACAACACCAAAGGTGTTTTGGTGATTTGAGAGAAATTAAGATTTTCAGCGAAGTTCCGAGATTGGATTGGCTGGCTGTGTGATATTACATAGCGGGTTAATTGAAACAGAATTTGCCTGGCGGCCATAGCGCGGTGGACCCACCTGATTCCATGCCGAACTCAGAAGTGAAACGCCGTAGCGCCGATGGTAGTGTGGGGTCTCCCCATGCGAGAGTAGGACACTGCCAGGCATCAAATAAAGCCGAAACCCCATGCCAAAAGCGTGGGGTTTTTGCTATGTGGAAAAGAAAAAGAGAAAAGCCTTCTGCTGCGCAGAGGGCTTTTTTTATATCGGAAAGTTGGTCGCGATTTAATGAAATATGAATCACTTATACCGGGATTCAGCCATAGCTTATCACTAAGCTGACAGAATACTTGGGTAACCAAGTACATGCTTGTCGCTCACAAAATGCAGAGTCACAGTTGGATATCCGACTTGCCTGGTATTGGGGCATGCCTTTTACCGAGAATAGAAAAATATGATTTATTATGGTTGGACTGCTGGCTAAAACCATAAAAAAGGCCCCTTAGGGCCTTTTGTGAATAATGAGGATTAGTGAGAACTACTCTGAGAGGCGCCCAAGCCAGTTTGTGACCGTACAAACTGGGCTTTGAAGCGCAGGCGCTCTTGCTGGCCCTCAACTGAGTTATCTGTGATGGAGAAGAACCAGATCCCGACAAATGCCACTATCATTGAGAATAATGCTGGGTATTCATATGGATAGATTGGTTCTGCATGCCCTAAGATCTTGACCCAGATAGTTGGGCCTAAAATCATCAGGATCACCGCAGTCAATAACCCTAACCAGCCTCCAATCATTGCGCCGCGCGTAGTCAGTTTTTCCCAATACATCGAAATGAAAATAATGGGGAAGTTACAGCTGGCTGCAATGGAGAATGCCAAACCGACCATGAAGGCAATATTTTGTTTTTCAAACAGAATGCCTAAGCCGATTGCGACAAGCCCTAAAACCACGACGGTGATTTTAGACACTTTCAACTCATCGCGCTCATTTGCTTTGCCTTTCTTGATGACGCTGGCATAAAGGTCATGAGAAACCGCAGATGCACCCGCCAATGTCAGGCCGGCGACGACTGCCAGGATAGTTGCAAAAGCCACTGCTGAGATAAAGCCTAAGAAGAAGCTACCGCCTACAGCATCAGCCAGATGAACTGCGGCCATATTGTTGCCGCCCAACAATGCGCCAGCGGCATCTTTAAAGGCTGGATTTGGGCCGACTAACAGGATTGCGCCAAAACCAATAATGAAGGTCAATATGTAGAAGTAACCGATAAAGCCTGTTGCATAGAACACACTTTTACGGGCCTCTTTGGCATCACTTACGGTGAAGAATCTCATCAAAATATGTGGTAAACCGGCAGTACCAAACATCAATGCCAGTCCAAGGGACAAGGCCGATATCGGGTCAGATACCAATCCCCCAGGGCTCATGATTGATAGACCTTTAGGGTGAACTTTAACGGCTTCGCTGAATAATGTATTGAAGTTAAAGTTAACCGATTTCATGACCATGATAGCCATAAATGATGCACCAGCCAGTAGCAATACCGCTTTGATTATCTGTACCCATGTTGTGGCCAGCATGCCACCAAACAGGACGTACAGCACCATCAGCAGGCCCACCAACACTACGGCTACGTGATAGTTCAAACCAAATAGCAACTCAATTAACTTACCTGCGCCAACCATTTGTGCGATCAGGTATAAAGCCACGACGACTAATGAGCCACAGGCAGATAATGTCCGGATAGGTCTTTGTTTTAACCGGTAAGATGCTACGTCGGCAAAAGTATAGCGGCCCAGGTTACGCAGGCGTTCAGCGATTAGAAATAGAATGATTGGCCACCCGATGAGGAACCCGATGGAGTAAATCAGACCATCGTAACCGGAGGTATAGACCAATGCGGAAATACCGAGGAATGAGGCCGCAGACATAAAGTCACCGGCAATCGCCAAACCATTTTGGAAACCCGTTATACGCCCACCCGCAGTGTAATAATCGCCACGTGAACGGGTGCGTTTTGATGCCCAGTAGGTGATATAGAGTGTTGCGCCGACAAACAGCACGAACATCACAATTGCTTCAATATTAAGTGGTTGGCGTTGAACTTCGCCGGTAATTGCCTCTGCCTGTGACAGCGCTGGCAGAGCTAATAGGGAAAGTACGGACCAATGGCGAGTCTTCATTGCTTCACCTCACGAAGAATTTCTGCCGTCAGACGGTCAAACTCGCCATTAGCACGAATAACGTAAATACCTGTAAGAACAAAAGAAATAATAATCAAGCCCACGCCCACAGGAATACCGCGAGTAATGGTCGCACCTGCATATAGCGGGGTGCCGAGCCATTGTGGTTCGAAAGCTATAAGGAAAATGAAACCGACATACAGCGCCAAGGTAATCAGCGACAGTAGCCAGGCAAAGCGGCTGCGCTTGTGCACCAACTCTTTGAAACGCGGGTTATTTTCAATCTCTTGATAAATGTTGTCATTCATCAGAGTCTCTCCTTTGAGGCATTAAATAAGGTGCCGCCCGCAGGCGGCATAATTTACGACGGTGCTTGCATTGATTGTTTTTCTTCCAGTAATTTTTCTACGACACCCGGATCGGCGAGCGTTGAGGTATCCCCTAAGTTGCTGGTATCGCCAGCCGCGATTTTGCGCAGAATCCGGCGCATGATTTTTCCCGAACGCGTTTTTGGCAGTGAGTCAGTCCAGTGCAAGATATCAGGTGTGGCGATTGGGCCAATTTCTTTCCGCACCCAATTGCGTACCTCGGTATACAGCTCTGGCGTGGGTTCTTCGCCATGATTCAAGGTGATATAGGCATAAATTGCCTGTCCCTTAATATTGTGCGGAACACCCACAACAGCGGCTTCGGCAATTTTTGGGTGCGAAACTAGCGCTGATTCAATTTCGGCGGTGCCCAGACGGTGGCCTGAAACGTTCAGAACATCATCAACCCGGCCAGTTATCCAGTAATAGCCATCTTCATCACGACGCGCGCCATCACCACTGAAATACATGCCTTTGAAGGTTGAAAAGTAGGTTTGTTCAAAGCGGTCATGATCGCCAAACAAAGTTCGGGCCTGGCCCGGCCACGAGTCGGTGATGACCAAATTACCTTCGGCTGCACCTTCTTGTGGATTACCCAAATTGTCTACCAGCGCCGGTTGAACCCCAAAGAATGGGCGAGTAGCGGAACCTGCTTTCAGCTCCGTAGCACCGGGGAGCGGCGTTATCATGAAACCACCGGTTTCAGTCTGCCACCAGGTATCAACTATCGGGCATTTGCTGTTACCGATTTTGTTGTAATACCATTCCCATGCTTCTGGGTTGATAGGCTCGCCAACTGACCCCATGATGCGCAGCGAAGTACGTTTAGTCCCCTCGATGGCTTTGTCACCTTCGGCCATTAAAGCGCGGATAGCGGTTGGTGCGGTATACAGAATATTAACTTGATGTTTATCAATGACCTGACCCAAGCGGTTGACACCGGGATAGTTCGGTACACCTTCAAACATTAAGGTAATAGCACCACAGGCCAGTGGGCCATACAGTAAATAGCTATGGCCAGTAACCCAGCCAACGTCTGCGGTACACCAGTAGATATCGCCAGGGTGATAATCAAAAACGTATTTAAAAGTGAGTGCGGCGTAAACCAAATAACCGCCAGTGGTATGTAATACCCCTTTCGGTTTACCGGTTGACCCGGAGGTATAAAGGATGAACAGCGGATCTTCTGCATTCATTTCTTCAGGCGGGCAGTCGGGCGAGGCGTCTTTAATCAGGTCATGCCACCATAGGTCTCGTCCATCTTTCCAATAACCGGTATTACCGGTACGTTGGAATACAACAACATTCTTGATACTGGTAATGGCAGGGTTTTTCAGTGCTTCATCGACATTTTTTTTCAGTGGAATTGCACGGCCAGCACGGATGCCTTCATCGGCAGTAATCACCAGTTTTGAGTTAGAGTCGATAATACGGCCAGCGACAGCATCAGGTGAGAACCCACCAAAAATCACTGAGTGAACGGCACCAATACGAGCACAAGCCAGCATCGCAACAGCAGCTTCTGGCACCATTGGCATATAGATAGCGACAACATCACCTTTTTTGATTCCCAGCTTTTTCAGCACATTGGCGAACTGGCAAACATCATGGTGAAGTTGTTTGTAGGTAACGGTTTTAGACTGATTAGGATCATCGCCTTCCCAGATAATCGCGGTCTGATCACCGCGCTCTGCCAAGTGGCGGTCTAGACAGTTTGCCGCAAGGTTCAATGTGCCGTCTTCAAACCAGCGGATACTGACATGACCGGGGTCAAAAGAGGTATTCTTCACCGTTTTATACGGTTTAATCCAATCAATAATCTTGCCATGTTCACCCCAGAATTGATCTGGGTTCTGCACTGATTGTTGATAGTATTGATGATATTGTTCTGGATTTATCAGGGCATGCTCTGCAATTGCAGCTGGAATAGGGTGTTTATGTATTTGGCTCATTATCATTCTCCTTGAGATTGTTAATAATATGTCAATAAATAGTTAGTTATAGTGTGAATAGATGTTTTGTTTCTTTTTTGGGCGGCAGATCACGCATAAAAGATGTTGATTTAGAGACTTACTTAATGCGCTGAGTGGTGAATCGATATCTTAATGATAGAAGAGGCACTATCTGGACATGCTATAAAGGAAAGAAAATGTGCTCATCGGCTCATTTTCAGTATGAAAAGGGGATATTGATAGGCTTACCTGATCAGGGATATTAACGCAGCGTGATTAACACGATATGGTATTAATGGTTAACTAGAAAATAATGTATTAATTTACATCTGAATGAGAAATATTATTCTAATACTTTTCTGTAATTAAAAAATTATATATATTTCAGATTGAAATATGCCATTAAAAATAAAATTATGAATGGCATAAATATGCATTTTAATATCTTTATTTTTCTAATTCTCTTTTGAGAATTTTCTTAATAACAGCCAGATTTGGTTGTGTAATATCCCAAATAGGCGGAGAATTACTGCAATCGGTTTTAACAAAATACAAACAAAATAAAGCATAAAACCAAACATAATAATGGATTATACAGTAATTTAATTTCGCTCATTTTTCCTACTACCCAGTTAAGCTGTTATTTGCTATTGATGAATTTTACTTTTTAAATAACAAATATTTACTGGGAATTAATGATTATTTTCACCGAAACTCGGCGCAGGTCTGATGTAGGCTTAGTGTAAACAAGGCTTGCAGAGGAGTGCCTAGAAATGATACTGATTTATAACGTGGACGGCTGGCGGGAGGCTGAACCACAGGTTTCATCAACTATAGCCCCGTATTTAATGATTAAGTATTCTATTTGAGGTGCTTGGTAACTTGCCTTTTATTGAATGCTTTGAGGAATTTTTAGGGTATGAAAAGTTTAAAAATAAGTCTGGCCTGGCAAATACTCATTGCACTGGTGTTGGGTATTTTGGTTGGTGCAATTCTGCATAGCCAAATTGAATCAAGAGAGTGGTTAGTTAGTAATATTTTAAGTCCAGCGGGCGATATTTTTATCCGCTTAATTAAAATGATTGTAGTGCCGATTGTTATTTCAACCTTGATAGTGGGCATCGCAGGTGTTGGTGATGCGAAGAAGCTTGGGCGAATTGGCCTAAAAACCATCATCTATTTCGAAGTGATCACTACTGTTGCTATTATTGTCGGGATCACCTTGGCGAATGTGTTCCAGCCAGGGCACGGTATTGATATGTCTGCGTTGACCGTGGTTGATATCTCCCAATATGAAAAAACCACTGAACAAGTGCAAAGTGGTAGCCACAGTTTGGTTAGTACTATCTTGTCGCTGATCCCTGCCAATGTCTTTGCCTCTATGGCAAAAGGCGATATGTTGCCAATTATTTTCTTCTCAGTGTTGTTTGGTTTAGGGCTGTCTTCATTGCCAAAAGAAACCAAAGAACCACTGTTGAATGTGTTTAAAGCTGTATCTGAAAGCATGTTCAAAGTCACACACATGATTATGCGTTATGCGCCTATCGGGGTGTTTGGTTTGATCTCGGTGACCGTCGCCAACTTTGGTTTTGCATCGCTTATTCCACTCGCCAAGTTAGTTGTTCTGGTTTACGCCGCCATCCTGTTCTTTGCATTGGTGGTGCTAGGTACCGTAGCCCGATTATGTAAGTTGCGCATTTGGACATTAATTCGAATTCTGAAGGATGAGTTGATTCTGGCCTATTCCACGGCCAGTTCTGAGACTGTATTGCCACGAATTATCGAAAAAATGGAAGCGTATGGTGCGCCAAAAGCGATTACCAGTTTTGTGGTACCGACCGGTTATTCATTTAATCTAGATGGCTCCACGTTATACCAAAGTATTGCGGCGATATTTATTGCCCAACTTTACGGTATTGAGCTGTCCCTTGGGCAAGAGATTATTCTGGTGTTGACCTTGATGGTGACCTCAAAGGGCATCGCCGGTGTTCCGGGCGTCTCTTTTGTTGTCTTACTCGCGACATTAGGCAGTGTCGGTATTCCATTGGAAGGTTTGGCCTTTATTGCTGGCGTTGATCGTATTCTGGATATGGCACGTACCGCACTGAATGTGGTAGGGAATGCATTAGCGGTGCTGGTAATCGCCAAGTGGGAAAATCAGTTTGATGATAAGAAAGCCCTGGCTTATGAGAAGGCATTGTTTGCGCCGAAACAGATACCGGTTCAAAGCTAGCGGTTAAGCCCTTTATTATTTGTCAAAAATAGCTAGCAGCCCAAAATAGCTACCTATCATAAATTACTTATCAGTTAAAACCCCCCTGTTGGAGCGAGACTAACAGGGGGGTTTTTATTGGGCGTTCCGACCAAAGATGAGCATGTAGTTAATTCGTGGACATTATTCATTTAAACCTAAGCGATATGACCAGTGAATCAGTTCAGCGACTTTATGTGCATCCAGTTTTTTCATCATATTAAGGCGGTGGGTTTCAACGGTTTTCTGGCTGATCGAAAGTTGAGTTGCGATAATACGATTACATGAACCTTCGGTGATCAGTTTTAATATTTGTCGCTCGCGTGGCGTCAAGATGGTTTGATTAGCCTCACCACCTTGAGCCAATTTACTCAGTAAGGCGCTATTCAGTGCGGGGTCAATATAGCGCTTACCCGCAGCGACAGTTTGAATAGCTGCCAGCAAGATTTGCTGTGGGCTTTTCTTCAGAACATACCCTAGCGCACCATTATTGAGTGTTCTGCTGGCGTAATGCTCTTCATGACGAGCAGTCAATGCCAGGATCTTCATGGTGGGCCAGCGGCGGAGAAGCTGAATAATGACATCAAGACCATCCATTCCGGGTAGTCCTAAATCGATAATGACAATGTCTGGCTCGGTTTGACGACACAAGTTATACACATCCAACCCATTATCTGCCTGGCCGACAATTTGATAGCGTGGATAAGCAACAAGCATATTTTTAATGCCATTAATAATCAGCTCATGATCATCGACAATTAATAGTTTTGTGTTCATAAAGTGAATCCTTTACCTGATAATTTAAATAGTGCCACGGGGCCTTGTGGCTGAAATAGCCAATGGGTTATCTCTTCGAGGTGGGTAATATCTTCCTGTGTAATTACTTTCTTAGTATCAATGGCTATTTCCAGTTGGATAACGGCGTCTTGCAATTCAATTAATCCTGCTTGCCCGGCACAGCCTTTTAGAGTGTGAAGACAGTCTGATAATGTGGGGGTATGAGTAAGCGAGTTTCTTGCTTGTTGCAGTAAATCTTGTAGTGATTTTAATATTTTCAATCGAAGTGAGCCGTCAGCTAGATTCAATAATGGTTGGGGCGTAGTTATTTGTGGAGTGAGATTAATCCCACGTTCGAGTTGAAATTGTGCCGTCAGATCCAGAACCTTAGCTAATTGACTGAATGTGACGGGTTTAGAAATATAATGATTCATCCCTGCATGATAAGCCCTTATTTTTTCGTCAGGGTTAGTGTTCGCACTAAGCGCTGTTATCATGCAGCGGTTATCCAGATTAATTGCATCATTACGCCAGCGCTGAGTTGTCATCAGGCCATCCATGCCTGGCATGCGAATATCCATCAGCACCAGGTCAAAATGTTGACTCTGTCCGATACGCAGCGCCACTTCGCCACTCTCCGCCAGCGTAATGTTATGCCCCAATTGCCGTAGCATCATACCAGTAATATCACGATTAGTTTCTGCATCGTCGACCAGCAATATATTCATATGCCAAGGTTGTAGCGGGAGAGTATGTCGTATTTCTGGCTGGTAAGGAGTAGCGTGTCTTTTATTATCCAAATACTGTTTTACTTTGGTATATAAACGGCCTGGTAAGTAACATAATTCTTTCTCCGCCAACAGCGTCAATGGGAGGGAATTAGATTGGCTATTCTTCGATTGGCAGGTTATACCCCAAGCAGATAATTGCGTCTGTAATGGTGAGAGGGGGGCATAGAATTCCCCCTTAAAAGGCATCGCGGGGGTTATTCCATTAAACGGCAGAGTTAATGAAAAACGGCTCCCAGAGTTTGGTTTGCTGTAAAGCGTAATGTGCCCCCCCATCATTTTGGCCAGATTATCCGCAATAGTCAGTCCCAGGCCCGTCCCTTGCCTATGGTCGTAAGTCTGAATAAAAGGGCGAAATATCTTTTGTTGATCCTGTAAATCAATGCCACAGCCGGTATCCTCAACAGTAAAGCAGAGTTGTTGGCCTTTGCGTTCAACAGTGAGGCTAATACTTCCTTGTTGTGTAAATTTAACCGAGTTGCCCAATAGGTTAATCAGGATCTGTTTTAGGCGCTGACTATCCAGCTCAAGCTCTAGAGGGATATCTGAGCTGACATAAGTAGAGAGAGCAATAGACTTACTGAGAACTTGGCTGTGAATAGTTAACATTGCCTGATCCAGCAAAGGTAATAACGCCGTTTTCTCTTGGGACAGTGTTAATTGTCCAGACTCAATACGCGAAAAGTCCAAAAGATTATTAATTATCGCCAACAATGAGTGCGAACACTGGCTAGCCGTTTCTGCTAGCCGATATTGTTCAGGTGTTAGATAGGTATTTTGTAATAATTCGACTGCACCTAGAGTTCCATTTAAGGGAGTACGAATTTCATGGCTTATTGTTGTTAGATGAATACTCTTACGATGATTTGCCTGCTCGGCGACTAATTTAGATTTTGCTAATGCCAGTGTACGTTCTTTTACTTTCATTTCTAGTGTGTCGTATTGCTCATTCAATGTATCTAGTAAATTATTGTAAGCACGAGCAATATGACCTAATTCATCCATGCGTTTAACGGGTAATCTCGGCTCCATCGCATGTGGGCCAGTGGCACCAATGATATTGACAAAATTCCATAAGGGAATAGCCAGGTAATATCGTAGTAATAAAGAAAGCGCCAGGGTGAGTAACAGCAAAATAGCTAATGCAAAAGGGAGTTGATGCAATGAGGGCTTTGCTGCTTCCCAGGCAAAACCTATTCGTGGATAAATAACTAATTGTTGCCAGCCAGGGCCTTTCAGCTGAGTTCTTAGCACTAAATAATCTGGTGTTTGTTGCCAACCATCATGTAAGGGATTATTTTTCAACTGACGGAGAATTTCATATAACTGGTTTGACGGTATATTCTGTTGATAAAGAGGTAATAACTCACCATTCTTATCCAGCAATAAGTTAATGTCTCTCTGCTCAATTGATTGATTATTAGTGACTAATTCATTTAGTTTTAATGAGAATCCGGCTAACGAACCTTCTTGATCACAGGCGGCAACAGAAACATGCCAGCCACTTTTTTTTGTATACGTGGGTGCACCCCAAAAAATATTATCGTGGGTGGGAAACACAGGGAGTAAAATTAGCTCTTTGCGGCGTTGCTGCAAATAATCGTTAGATGCGTCTTGCGGTTTAAATATTGTAATCCCCTGATTTCTTTTAATCGTAAAACTATCAAGATAATAGGTTTGACCTGAAGTGCCATAAGCCTGTGTTACTTGAAGGTCATGCTTCGACTGTGGGGTATTACATATTATTGAGTTAACGAGAGTATTATTCATATTCTCGCCTTTAAGCGGTATAGGGAATCCCCAGTTCATTTGATGATGAGTTTGACGGTTGATCAGCGAGATAGCATCCCGTTCAGCCCCTTCAAATTGGTAATTGCTTAAATCTGCGCGTAATGACGCCATGTGTGTTAATTCATTTACTAACCGTTGACGTATATCTTCATATGAAAAGAATGCTGTTGTGGCAATTGAAATTAGCCAAATAGCCGTTAAGGTTATACCGAGTAAGAATGTCAATCGAGTGACGAGTGATGATGAATTTTCCATGAAGTCACCTGACTGTTTTTTTTAGTACGCCACAGCCTAAAAATGATATCAAGAATTACACTGATTTCATTACTGCTCGTTATAGATTCGTTTAATTATGAATAATGAGTAAATCAGGTTTTAACCTTATAACGGAGATTTGATTATAGGGGATAATTGAATCGTGGTGTTGCTGGAGTTATTGTCAATGTTAGAAATATTGAAAATGCAGGCGTTAATTAAAGATATTAATTTATCAGATACTCAAATTATGCACTTTACATTGAATGGTATTCCTGCCAAAGCGATGGATTATGACCATTCTATTTGTATTGGGCTTTTTTTTATTGAAAAAAAAATGATATCCGACTCGACGATTTATTATATTTCTCTCATGTTAATGGCTCTTGAGGATACGCAAGACTTTGCATTACAACTTAAGAGTAACGATTGGTGGCTTTGGTATCGGCATACTATTAGTGACAGAATAAACATTGATGATGAACATCATGAATTATCAATAAAACTGCATAAAATCAATGAATTAGTTGATATCTTTAGCTCATTGGCAACTCCACTTAAAGCACCTAAAAAACGTATTCTAAGTGAACATAAAATAGATGTCAGCAAGGTGGCTGTATGAAAGAAATTGCTGGCTTAATATTGTTTTTTTTTATGTTTCAAGTCAATGGGAAAGATATTCCTTGGCAAGGTGAACCTTTTTTTATTTATAGTCGAGGTATGACGGTTACTCATTTATTACAAGATCTAGGGGTAAATTATGGAATTCCTGTGTTCGTTAGCCCAGAAATAACTGAAAAATTTAGTGGCAAAATACGGGATAAAACACCCGAGAAAATATTGTCCGAGCTGGCTGGGCTATACAATATTACTTGGTATTATGACGGTGATATCCTCTACTTCTACAAAACTCAATCTATTAAAAGGGAGCTTATATCTCCTGAAGGCCTGTCAACGGCTTCCTTAATAAAATATCTAAATCAAAGTGGTGTACCTGCGGCTAAAAACTGTACTGTAAAGGCTATTTCGCAACTTAATGTTATTGAAGTTACGGGGGTGCCAGTCTGCATTGAGCGTGTGAGTTCTCTGACTAAAATGTTTTCCGCGAAAGTTCGTGAGCAAAACCAAAATAAAGAAACAGTGAAAGTCTTCCAGTTAAAATATGCTTCTGCTGCTGACTCTAACTACCAGTATAGGGACCAACAAGTTAAATTACCGGGCCTTGTTAGTGTGCTACGAGAAATGAGTGCAGGTAATCATCTATCTTTGGGGGGCGAAAAAGAAACAGAGGGTGTACCTGCCAGCACGCCACTTTTTTCGGCAGACCCTCGGCAGAATGCGATTATTATTCGCGATCGCCAGGCGAATATGCCGCTTTATCGTAGTTTGATTACACAGTTGGATTTACGGCCTGTCCAAATAGAAATTTCGGTGACGATCATTGATGTTGATGCCGGGGATATCAGTCAGCTTGGTATCGATTGGTCAGCATCCACATCCATTGGTGGAACCGGTATCTCATTTAACAGTGGGGAACCTCAAAATAATGCCAATGGATTCTCCACCGTGATAGGGGATAGCGGAAACTTTATGGTGCGCCTGAATGCGTTACAAAAGAACTCACGCGCGCGAGTTTTATCTCGCCCATCAGTAGTTACCTTGAATAATATCCAAGCAGTATTAGATAAAAATGTGACTTTTTATACAAAACTGCAAGGTGATAAGGTGGCAAAACTTGAGTCAATAACATCCGGTTCATTATTACGAGTAACGCCAAGGATGATTGACTCTGATGGTGTGAAAGAAGTCCTACTTAACCTTAATATTCAGGATGGACAACAACAGGCATCAATCAGTAGCAGTGAGCCTTTACCAGAAATACAAAACTCAGATATTTCAACCCAAGCTACATTGCGGGTTGGACAAAGTTTACTCTTGGGTGGGTTCATTCAAGATAAACAAATTGAATCACAAAATAAAATACCCTTATTGGGTGATATTCCTTTATTAGGTGGGTTGTTTCGTAATACCAATAAGCAATCCCACAGTGTTGTTCGGTTGTTTTTAATCAAAGCCGTACCGATTAACACAGGGGAATAATATGGTAGTACAATTCAAGCTTCGCATATTGGATGGTGAACTCAATGGCCGAGAACTGATTTTGCCTGAGGGAGTGTTTACTCTGGGGGAGCAGGGGGCTGATGTGCTATTGCCATTACATCAGGGGAAAATATTAACCTTGATAATCAGCGAGAACCAAATAATGCTACAGGTGTCGGGTGTTGTTTGGATTAATGGCTTGCGGCATGATTTACAACAACCCGTTCCTTTACGGCAAGTCATTGAAACAGCGGGTTTAGCATTGGTGCTCGGCGAGGAGAAAGATGTTTTGAGCGGAATAAGAGTGACCCGCCGTTCAGGATCTCGCTTGTTATTATGCTTATCTGTGGCGACATTTATCTTATTAGGCTTGTTATTCTCTTTTATATTTTGGTTTACACAGCAATCGAATCGGCTTTTTTCTTATCTTCCTCCCTCTATCCCAACACAATTATTGGAACAATTAAAAAGGCCCACTTTGGAGGGCGTAAATGCCGCCTGGCTAGCTGATGGCAGTGTTGTGTTGAGCGGTCACTGTGCATCATCCCCAGCAGTTATCCAGTTGCAGAATTTTTTGATTTCGAACCATGTGGTATTTCGTAATCAACTAGTTTGTGATGATAGGTTAATTGCCAGTGTCAGTGAGGTATTACACCAGTATGGTTATCAGGATATAGACGTTAAGGCCGGTAAAAAAACAGGATATGTTGCTATCCAGGGTGCTATTGAGATGGGGGCGAAATGGTTAAGTGTTCAGGAAGCATTAGCAGCCATTGTAGGTTTAAAAGGTTGGACGGTTATTAATCCTCATGATGGCCAAATCCCACTTCTGATTGATCGTTTCAAAGAATTGGGATTATTAAGTTATCTAACTATGACGCAAAGTAATAAAGAGATCGTTATTAGCGGCGTATTGTCACTCGAGCAGCAGCAACATCTTAGGTTAATGCTAGCGACACTCAGTCAACAACCTGATGTATTTCCAGTCAGATATCAAAATATCCCAGCCTCGGATCAGGCCACTCAACTCCTCCCTGCGGCGATTGTTAGTTATGGTGGAAATAGCCATTCAAAATTTGTGCAACTGGCTAATGGTGTTCGTTTGCAGCAAGGTGCTGTGTTGGGAAATGGTTATAAGGTTATTTTGATTGGAGAGCAGAGTATCTCCCTATTAAAAGCATCTAACTTAGTACAAATACCGATGGATTTTTGAGAATAGGGAATTAATTGATGAGACATATTACGGACCTGGAAGATTGTGTTAAGTATGACTCTTTATCCATTCAGCAGAAAAAGTCGTTGCTAATAAAAGAAAAATCATTAGTTATTCATCAGTTGTCTCTCCAGCAAACACCGGAGAATTATAAGTATCTTAATGATATGTTATTAGCATTGGGTAGTGCAGAAAAAATCATAGAAACCTTAACTCTCCGTTACAAGAAGTAATTCAATTTATTATGCCTATTTTTAAAAGAAATGCAGTTAATATAAAAGACACTGATTAATGAATGAGACAAAATTAATTTAATATCTCATGAATAGATAAGGATATATTATATGAATGATAGTAACCCTATTCAATACATGCTGGGTGATTTGCAGGGGAGGTATAGTAAGTTAGAGTCTGACTTAGATAAACTTAAGGTTTTTCAACAGCATATAAACTTACTACAACAGCGGGCAGATAATGATAGTCAAGCAAGAGAAGTATTATCACGACTGGATGCCGCTTTTCCTGATGGTTTTAAACAAGAAAAAGCCAAGATGATGGATTGTATTTCTCAGATGAGCATACAGTTTAAACAATTAGAAACACAGCTTAAAAACATGAATGCTACAGAGAATACTCAGTAACGATATTTCCTTAAATATCACTCCGATTGGAGTGAAGGAGCATCTATATGCCAACGAATACTTATATCAATATGCCAAAGTATTTTGCCGCACATGCAGCCAAACCATCTGAAAATGATGTAATTAAACATTCCTCGCCTTATACGGTTAATGATTCTGATGATATCTTTAGTCTGGGATTGAAAGTCTTATACTCATTTCTTGATGTGCTTTCTAATATTGCTAGCTCTAATTTTAAAGAGATGCAGGCGCGCTCAAAATATGCCAGTGATACGCAAGAGATGTCTAACCGTGTTGATGAAGTTATTGCCGAAGCGACAAAAGGGGATGATAAAACCAAAGAGCCGCTACCTGATTCGGTGATTGATTTTATGCGGAAAAATAGCATTACCGTTGATGGAATGAGTATTGATGAGTATTTAAAAAAGAATGGCCCAGAGCTGGATAAAGGGCAATTACAGGCGGTGAAAGCTTCATTAGATAATGAGAAGAGCCGGGCCACGGACACCATGAGCCAGGATCAATTGCAGTTACAGAAAATAATGCAAAGTTATAACGTTTGCTCCAATAACATCAGTACATTGCAGACCGGCTTAAAAGATTTACTGATGACGATTGCTCGAAGTTTCTGCTAACTCAATCGCGAGGGTAAGGATGGTGTGAAATGAGTATTCAACCCAGTGATGAGGTTATTAATTTTATGAGGCGCGGCGGTTCTCTGCGCATGTTAACCAAAATGAACCCACAAGATTTGGCATTGGTATATGAATACACCATTCAGTTATGCCAGGGAGGGGAATATAACAGCGCCAAGCAGCTATTAAATCTATTAGTGCGACTGGATCATTGGAATTTCTCTTATTGGCTGACGTTGGGGGCTTGTTATCAGCAAACGGCTGATTTCCATCAGGCAATTTATTGCTTTAGTCGTGCGGGACAAATTCAGGTCGATGACCCCCGCCCATCTTGTTCTGCTGCAGAATGTTATGTGGCCTGCAATAACCGAGTTTATGCGGAAAAAGCTTTCCGCATGTCATTGAATTGGTGCCATTCGCACACTGAATGGACTGAAGTGAAACAACGAGCCGAGCGCGGCTTAGCGGCTTTACAGTTGGAGGTATGACATGCCCGATGCGATAGGTGTTAAAGCCACTTTTCTGAATGATTGTGCAATAGTGAATGCGGGTAAAAGCTCGGCTTTATCGCCGGTAAAAATGCCTGACTGGCGCGGTATTGCTGGGTTTCCTCCCTTAATAGATGCCAATACAAACTCGCCTAAAGTGACGCGACAAAATGCTCAAGGCGCACTCGATCGCTTGCTAACATCTTTACCGCGCTCGGGTTCAAATGAAGTGGGCAATAACCGACTTTCGCTTGACCGACTGGGCAGCACGGATATGCAACTCATTATGTCGATGGCCGGAAATCTGAATCTTGGGATTTTCTCTGATTTGTGCAAGTCGATCGGCAAGCAAATGGAACGTGCCACAGATGTGCAGGCTTTCTTGCGCGATAAACGCGTCGCTGAATATCAAAAACAGATTGATAAGGCGATTGAACAGGCAGATAAAGCCAAAAAAGCGGGCATTTTCAATGCCGTATTTGATTGGATTATCGGGGCTGCCGAAGTGGTTTATGGCGCGCTGAAGGTTGTTGAGGGCGTATTAACTGGCGATCCCGTCGCCATTACCTCGGGTGTCGCTTATTTAGCGGCGGGCACAGCAGGTTTGGTTAAAGCCGCAGCAGAAACGGCAATGTTATTGGGTGCATCAAAGGAAAAATGTCAGGAAGTTATTGATGTTGCAGGAAAAGTCCAACTTGGTTTTGAATGTTTTGCTATGGCCATTGACCTGTTTCAGGCGGGCCGCGCAATCAATGCTGCCCGTGCGGTGACCCAAGGCGCGGGTGATGTGCTGACAAAGGGCGGCGGCGAAGCACTGACTGATGCTATCAAACGCGGAGCGACTGAAGAAGTTGAGCAGTTGGCTGGGCAGTTCGGTAAAGATGTGAGTCAGCAGGTCAGCCGTAATATCTCAATGAAAGCGATGGAAATAGAAATGGTTGAGGCCTCTAATATGGCGTCGACGGCGGCTAAGCAAGCGGTAAAGGCGGAAATGACTTTGGTGCGTAATATCACTAAATCATTTACCCACGAAGGCATTGAAAAACTGGTGAGTGGGGTGACGAAAAAACTGGCTCAGGATGCAATAAAAAAAGGGGTCACTCTCACCACAGAAGAATTGGGCCGGCAATGTACCAAAGCGATTATGAAAAAATCAATTAAGACCATTTTAAAAGATATTGCCACGTCACCTTTACTGATTATTCAAAAATGCAGTAGTGCGGCAGTACAAATTAATAATGGCCAGTTATCTATTCAGAATTCCGGGTTGCAAAAAGAGATTCAAAAATTAATTCTTGATCAAGATTTCACTCAGTTTATGGATGAATGGGTAGAGAAAAATAAACAGCATCAGCTTAAACAACTCAAAGAAACGTCCCAGGATGCGCAAGATACATTGACAAAACTCAATGACAATGTCCGCCAGAATGGCATGTTGCAGGTCAGTATTGCGAGTTCATTGATATAGAGAGGTTATTATGGATATGACAGTAAATCATAAAATAATTTTTCCTGAGCAAAATAAAATTGCCACTGAAAAAGATAATGAAGAAATAGGAAATAAATTTACCTCAGACCTGTCCAATTTCTTGTCAGATTTGTCCAATATCATTTTTCAAATGAATATTTTATTTAAAAAAATGCGTGATTTATTGAATACCTATAATCAAAAGCAACAAATGTTAGGTTGGAATATTCAAGTAAGTTCAATGCAGAATAAGCGGGAAGCTATCGATAAAACAGCGGCTGGTGCCATTGCCAATGGTGTTTGTACTATTCTCTCGGGTGTGGTTAGCGGTGTGGGGGCGGCGGCCAGTTTAAAACTCGGTGATATTGCGACACATAGCGGCTCGGCGCTAGGGCAACTTGGTGCGGGTAGCGGTAAATTAGTTGAAGGAGATATGGCGCGGAATGCTGATTTGCTACGCATGACCAGTGATCTGCAAAGCACTGGTGCACAATCTTATAGTAAAAATATCAGTGAGTTGTCGGATAAGATGAATGAAGCCCGCCAAAACATGAAAGATTTGTGTAATACCGTAAGCAATATGATGGGCCAAATTTCCATGGCTGTGAAGTTATGATATATGAAATATAACCCATGTAATGCTGAACAATACTTAAGTAATCAAGGCTGCACAGTCAAAATAGCTTACTTTGAAAATAGTGCATTTAAAATGGGTCATGAGTTTTTCCATTATGGCTATCGTGTCATTTACCGGGTTGAGCACAGTGAGTTTATTATTTGCCATCTAGAGGTCATAAATAATGATGGCCAGCCCGGTGATTTTTTAAAATTATTTAATTTATTACATCAATTAGGTATGAGTATTACTGACCTGTCGATAATCAGAATGATGATTGTTGATAATATTGCCAACCCAACTTTGCAGTTAATACGTCGCCGCCTTATTAAGTTGCTCATAGCCAAAGGTGCTTTCAATAAAAATATTGATGGTGATGATTGGTTATTATTTGATGTTAGCTAAGGGGGAATATGAGTGAGGGTAATATCGAAAAATTACAGTCTATTTGCGAAAAAATAAATGTCACATTGACGTGCAAAGGTATTATTAATACACAAATGATGAATGATAGTCAGGATGTTTCTCCTCAGGAGGTGCATACAAGATATGAACGAGGTTATCAGGCCTGGCTGGTGGATAATTATATTGCTGCAATAGAGGAGTTTTCTTGGCTGACATTACATTGCCCGCTAGAACCGCAATTTCATTTGGCTTTGGCGGGTGCCATGCAAATGCAGCAGGAGTTTACATTAGCGCTGAGTGCTTATGCTTGTGCACTACTTTTAGAGGCGCAAGATCCTGAACCAGTCTATCAAATGGCCGTTTGTTTACAGGCCATGGGAAATGGAGCGGATGCCCGAGAAGCCTTACAAACTGCCATTGAAATGAGCTATCTTAACTCTGAATATGCTCCGACGGCCGAAAAAGCCAATCAATTATTAAATAGTATCTGAAACAGACAATACAGTTTGTATAAGCCATATTTAAGGTGGATAACTATGAGCCTAATAACTGCATCCGAAATAAATCAGTGTCCAGAGGTCATCTCCACATTTAATCCTATGGGAACAAGTGTCAATCCGGCATCTGATGATAAAAAACCTATTCTTCTTGCTTTAACTGAATTGATGAAAAAGCTTGAGAATAATGCTATTAAAGAGGCAAATATTGGCGTTAATAGATTAGGTGACACTCAAGACTGTGAGCTTGATGAATTAAAAAGTGCCAGAGTAAAATTAGCTAAGAAACAATTTTTTATTAATGTGATTGAATCGATTATTTCTCTGACTTCGTTTGTTGTCGGGGTTGGGATCAGTATTTGTAGCGGTGGTGTAGCAACCCCTGTTGCTGTTATTGCGGGCTTAAATCTTATGCTCTCACTGTCTAACTTGGCCTGTGCTTATCATAACTGGAGTTGCGCCAGTCAAAATAAAGAAGAACTGACGATGGGCAGCGATGCCATACAACAAGCTGTTTTTATGCTAGCTAGGCATTGCCAGGCATCACCGATAAATTCTAAAAAAATTGCCCGCTTCACTTCGTATTTTATTAGAGCTGGAATTGTGATTTCTCTCGGCGTAATCGGAGGGTTTATCCATCCGGTTATTAATAATAGTTTATGCTTACTCGCTAAAAATTATGCCCCAATATTAACCTCCATGATGAGTGTGGTCGCGGCGGGGGCTTTAGGAACCTGGATGAATCATGACAGTGATGCGAAAGAAGCTATTATAACAAAATTGGTCACAACTGAAAAAGAGACTGTCGAAAGCTTAGCCTCTCTTGCGGGGGAGAAGAAGATATTAGCCGCACTTAAAGAGTTCATTAAGTTATCAGGAGAAAGTCAACAGAATATTATTAATGGGATTAAGGTTTAAGCCGGATAACCCTGAGCGGTATTATTTGTCACTCTTGTCCAAGGACAATGACACTCGAAGGGATATGATGAAATCAATAAAATTTATTCTATTTCGGCAAGAGGGAATATTACGCATTGAAGGTGTCGGCCATACTGTGCCTGCCGGTAATTTAGTGATTACCGATGAGCAGGCGAGTGTGTCCTCTTTTTCACAAAGTACGTTTATTTCAATATTATGTCATTCTATCGATCTTTTACCGCTATACAAAGATTTAGCCAGTAAGATGGTGCAGCCGAATAAATTCCGCTTACCCCCAAGTGTTTGTGAACGCTATAAGATATTACCTGCTAATAACGATATTATTTGCGCGGCTGAGCAGTTAGTTGATATTGAGCGAAGTGCATCGTTACGATTTCTTTATCTTTATTGTTTAGGCCTGGAGCCGGTGTATTTCTCCAGACTATTAGAATCAATTGTCGGAACTAATAATGAATTATTGGAGTTCTTTGATAAAAACCGCCTCAATCCCTGGACAGTTGCGCGTTATGCCAATGAATTAGGTATTTCGACACGTAAATTGAATTTCCTATTTTATGAAAAGTTCGGGATGTCTGCGAAGCAATGGCTTTTGGAGCAACGGCTGAAAAAAGGGTGCGAGCTGCTGCTATCCACGCGATTACGCGTGGCAGATATTGCCCTAGAGTGTGGTTTTAGTAATCACGCTCATTTCTCTGATAGTTTTCGTCGCCGTTTTCAGCAGTGTCCGTCACATATGCGGTCGCTAATGGAATAGGAGGATTAATGGACATAAACGCATTAGTGAATGGGCTGGCACAAAGCATCAATAAGATTGGTCAGGATTTTCAAAGCCAGATGGCATCCGGTAATCCCTCGGATCCTGAGCATATGCTAAAGATGCAATTTGCTATGCAGCAGTATTCATCTTATATCAATTTCAGCAGTGCTTTGATGAAGGGAATTAAGGATATGACCAGTGGGATTATTGCCAAAATATGATTTTACTTTCAGCTCCTTGTCGCCAGTTAGTGGTGGAGGCCGCATTGGCGGGAGTCAACCACAGCTTGCTGGCAGAGGCTCGCGATATTCTTAACGTATTGCCCCAGTTAATTCCTGAACCTCAAGTGCGTTTAGTCTGTGAGGCAATGCTGTTATTTGGGCTTAATCGCCAAACTGAAGCATTGGCGTTATTGGCGACCTCCTCCTCTCAGGATGCTCAGGGCATGTTGGCTTTGTTGCAACAAGGGATTGCTTGTTCTGCCAAGATGTAAACCTGCGCGATAAACATTTTTATTAAAGCGAGATTATCCGATGGAAATTGATGCTATCAAAGCCGCCGTTAAGTTGAATATCCCCTCTCAGCCACCTGCCGACGTCCAGCACATCGCTAAGTTTGCTCAGTTAATGCAGCCGACTGAACCGGCCACGGCCATGATGTCTCCAGACCCATTGTTATCCATGCAGTCTGAATGGATGCATGCCACATTAGCCATTGATTTAACGGCTAAAGTTGCCGGTGTTATCGGGCAAAATATTAATAAATTGGTCAATATGCAATGAAACAGGTGCGGCGCACGGTAGCGCTATTACTGGTCGTGATGTCGCTTTCTGGCTGTGGTATGGAGTTGTATAGCGGGCTGTCGGAAGGGGAAGCTAACCAGATGCTGGCGTTATTGATGTTGCACCAAATCAAAGCGGAAAAACAATCTGAGAAAGGCGGGACGGTCGGGCTGAATGTCGATAAAAGTCAGTTTATTAACGCGGTGGAGCTGCTACGCCAGCATGGTTTTCCTCGCCAGCGCTTTGCTACTGTGGATCAGCTGTTCCCGTCGAATCAGTTGGTGACTTCGCCGGGGCAAGAACAGGCCAAAATGGTCTATTTAAAAGAGCAACAGTTGGAAAGTATGCTGAGCCATATGGATGGGGTGATTCAAGCTGATGTGACCATTGCCATGCCAGCGCCGACAGACGGGAAAAGCAGTGTCCCCCATGCTGCCTCGGTGTTTATAAAATATTCGCCAGAGGTCAATTTACTGAGCTATCAGCCACAAATTAAGAACCTGGTCCGCGATGGCATTCCTGGGATTGATTTTTCACAAATTAGTGTGGTGATGCAGCCCGCTAATTATCGATTCACTGCCCCGGTAACACGGCAACAAAGCCACTCAGAAGCGGCCCTGCAATGGCTATTACGTCATGCCGCGACATTACAAATTGTCTTAGGCGCGTTGCTGGTGTTGTTGGTCGGGCTGTCGACCGCCTGCTTATTGCGCTATCTGCGGCGATAAATGGCCGGAGGAAAGGATGATATTGCCGTTAACTTCCGATATTCGTTATTTGTATCAGTTAGCCTGGCGGCCAGCTCAATTTGCCCATCCATTGTGGTTGGCGGCGGCTGGCGTTAACACAGAAAGTTATTGCTATGGCCGCAGCCAATTGCTGGATACCGCGTTGAATGCGGAGCTAAATCGCTTGCGAAACTTTCCTCAACAGGCGCTGCCCGCCGTCTTGAGTCAGCAACAGCAATGTCAAATAGTGGCATCTGAGCGCTTGTCGGCCCGCTGTTTGGCGTTGGGATTGGTTCATTTACAGTGTGATGATTATCTGCGCTTTCGCAGTTACCGGCAGTCACTCTCGCCGCTATTAAGTGAGGGCGATATTCAGCAACTTATGGGGATGGGGTATCGCGGCCACCTTCCTGCCAGATTAAATCCACAACAATTGCCCGCTGTTGCTTTGCGGTTGGGGCAGAGTCTTACTCATGGTGCCCGCGGTGATGATGTGGTGTGGCGGGCAATGTCTATTTCGTTACCTCCGTTAACACGGGCGTTATCTTTGCCGCGGGCGCTATCCCTTTCGGTTGATCATTGGTTAACCCGGTTAGAGCGTTTGTTGTGAATCCTTTTCAGATTCGAGTGGAAAAATTTGATTTTTCACTGCCTCTTGGCGGTGTTATCCCAGCGGCTCAGTTACAGGAAATGGAACAGTGTCGCGATAGGGTGTCAGATGCTCACACGCAAGCAGCAGACATAGTGCAAAGCGCGCAGGCCGAGAGTGCGCGGCTACTGGCCCAGGCGCAACAACAGGTGGATAAGCTGCTCGAACACACGCGGAGCCAACTGGAAATTGATGTGTTAGCGCAGCATGTCAGCTGGTTAGTGGCGGCAGAGCAACTGGAATCTGTACTGATTACACAGGGTCGGGAGCTTATTTTGGCGGCGATTGCGTCGGTGGTAACTGCTTGGGCCGGGGAGCAAGAGGCGAGCCAGATTCTCATCCACCGCTTGGGCGCGCAAGTCGAGAAAATGGCCCTCGACGATGCGCAGGTGTTGCATGGGCTGATGCTGCGTGTTCATCCCCAGCATTTTTCTGCCGTGGCCTCTGCTTTAGGGGCGCGAGTGCGGTGCATCGCAGATGAAAAAATGGCGTCAGATCAGGCGCAATTAAGCTCGCCGATGTTGCAAATCACACTTTCTCTTCAGCACCATTTATCGCAACTTCTTCAGTGGTTACAGGAATCACCAAAGCAGGAATTCATCTCATCAGGAGCCGAGCATGATAAATGCCCATAATGTGTCCGAAACCCTTGCTGTTCATGGTTCGTCACTCCATGGATCTGAGCTTCATGGCGAAATAACACCCGCGCACTCGATTATGGCGTTAGCCAGCATGGAATTGTTGGAGGTCAGACAAACTGCATTGGAAGAAACCATGGAAGAAATCGGGCTGAGTTTGGGATCCCGATTAAAAGATCAAAAATCTGTCGAAGCTGAGGAACGCAGCCAACGTCGCCAAGAGTTACTGGTGAAGTTAATCTCCCAGTTATCCGGTAGCGCTGATTCTCTGCTACCGCAGAATATCCGGCTGGATATGGATATTTCGTCACTTGCCAGCCAACTCCGCCAGGGAGGGCTATCGGCAGGGCAGCAAATCTTGTTGCTGGCCGCGATGCTGGCCTACAGCAAAAATAATCCGTTACGCCGCCGCAGCTTATCGCAATTACTTGAACCGCTATTGGAAGAGGGCGGCTGGGAAATCGAGTTATTTGGTTTGTTCGAACTGGGCAGTCAGGAAAGCCAAGGGCTAGGTGCTATCAAGCAATTGTTCGCACAAAGTATTGAGCAAAATGAGTTGTCCGTTGCAGAGTGGTTTTCGCAGGTTAGCCGCTGGCCGCAGCGCCAGCAACGTGTGCGGGTATTAATGCGCGCGGTGGCATTTGATTTAGCTTCTCAACCGCCCCCTCAACGTGGTGAGCGTCTGGCTGCCACATTGTATCAACTTCGTCGTTTGCTGATGTTTTTAGGGCTGGAAGATCATTGCAATCACATGGGGAGGGCCTGTGGCGTGGCGGGGGATGTGATTTTGCATGAAGTGTTGGCGGTGGTGGGCCAGCCTTGGCTATTTAGCCGTTGGCTACAGCCCCGGATTGAAGTGATTACTGGGCCGGACACCAAGACCCGCAATAGATTTATTCGCCGATTTTATGAGTTATTCAACCTTATGCCGGTTGATTGTTTTAATGATCAAGAGCAGCAGCAGCAGGTTTTGGCGGTATTGCTGGAGATGTGATTTTACGACTCAGGCGAATGCCCGATAGTGTGAGAATTGTTGGCTGTTTATTATTTCAATAATGTATATCAATGGGCTTCGGGTGATGGAAATGGATTTAGTCGCGACCCGTAACCTCCAGCTGTTCATCCAAATGGCGGAATTACCTTGCTCGGCAATCACCTCGTGCATGGAATGGCACATAGGGCCGCAGCGAATTTTCCTTGAGTGGCGCAATGCGCGGCTATTACTGACCACGGGCGTGCAGCATCGGCATTATCACCATGAGGACTTATTGCTGCTACAGGAATGTTGGCAACTCGAACGTTTTAATGGGGTTCCTCAGCGTATTTACTTATTGAAAATGGGCATGATGGTCAGTTGCTCCCCTCCGGCGTCATCGGGAGCCGAGTGTTGGTATCAGCTTTATCAGCAACAGTGCGCTTTACTCCGCCGCTTGCCAGGAGAATACCGATGAGAGAATCGGCCCTGACACGCGGCCTGATGATGATCGCAGCGCGGCAGGATGTTTTCTTAGCGATCATGTTGCTGGTGGCGATCTTTATGATGATCTTGCCACTGCCCACCGTCATGGTGGATGTGCTGATTGCTGTTAACCTCGCGTTCTCCGTTATCCTGCTGATGATCTCAATTTATCTGCGCGATCCGCTCGAATTCTCGGTTTTCCCGTCGCTGCTACTTATCACCACACTTTATAGGCTGGCACTGACCATCAGCACCACGCGGCTGGTGTTGCTCCAGCACGATGCCGGTGAAATTGTCGAGGCATTCGGTCAGTTTGTGGTTGGGGGCAATCTGGCGGTGGGGTTGATCATTTTTACCATCATCACCGTGGTGCAGTTTATCGTGATTACCAAAGGATCGGAGCGCGTCGCCGAAGTGAGCGCCCGCTTTTCACTCGACGGCATGCCGGGCAAGCAAATGAGCATTGATGGTGATATGCGAGCCGGGGTGATTGACTCCGCCGAAGCTGGGCGCTTGCGCGAGCGGGTGCAAAAAGAAAGCCGCCTGTTTGGTGCCATGGACGGGGCGATGAAGTTTGTTAAAGGGGACGCCATTGCCGGAATTATTGTCATTCTGGTGAATATTATTGGCGGCATCACTATTGGGGTGCTGCAACATAATATGTCGGCGGAACAGGCGATGACCACTTATGCGGTGTTATCCGTCGGCGATGGTTTATGTGCTCAAATCCCGTCATTACTGATTTCTATCACCGCCGGGATTATTGTTACCCGCGTTCCCGGCAGTGATAAACAGAGCTTGGCCAAAGACTTAGCCGTGCAGGTGGGGCGTCAACCCGATGCTTTGTGGCTGGCGGCAGCCATTTTGACCGTTTTTGCTCTATTACCGGGTTTCCCTTTCCTGATTTTTATCACTTTAGCCGCGCTGGTCGCCACCCCAGCATTTTTACTGTATCGGAAAAAGCAGCAGAGTGCCGGGGCCAGTGCCAGCGGCAAGAATATGCTTTCGTCGGCTAACACCATGACGCCTGGCGCGGTGCCGCTGATGTTGTATTGCGCCCCCAATTTACATTATCCCCATTTGGGGCGGGACATTGATGGCCTGCGCTGGCGCTGGTTTGAGCATCTTGGTGTGCCATTGCCCGAGGTAGTTATCCGCAGTTCTCCGACATTGGCCGAAAATGAGCTGTCAATTCGGGTTTATCAGGAGCAAGTGCTGAAATTGATTTTACCTGCCGATGACTTATTACTGCTCCAGCCCAGTGCGGCACTGGCGACTCGCAGCCAAACTCTGGGCATGAAAATGGGCGCTTTTGAGTGGTTGGCCGCTGAACAAGGGGGGCATGCCAGCACTTTGGGTCTCCCTTATGCGCAAGGGCATCAGCGTATTATTCATTGCTTAACTCGGGTACTTGAACGGCATACCGCCGAGTTTATCGGCGTGCAGGAAACCCGTTATCTGATGGATGCCATGGAAGCGCGTTACGGCGAGTTAGTCAAAGAACTACAGCGCCAAATGCCGGTCGGAAAAGTAGCAGAAATACTGCAACGGCTGGTGGAGGAAGATGTTTCGATCCGCGATTTGCGCACTATTTTTGGCGCGCTGGTGGCGTGGGCGCCCAAAGAGAAAGACATCGTGATGCTGACCGAATATGTCCGTATCGCCTTACGTCGCCATGTGTGTGCCCGATTTAGCAAAAACCAAGCTTGGCTGCCGGTATTGCGGTTGGGGGAAGGGGCTGAAAACCTGATCCGCGAGTCTATCCGCCAGACCTCGGCGGGAACCTATTCTGCTCTGGGAGATAAACACTCGCGGCTAATTCTCGACAAAATAAAAAGCGCATTTGCTGAAAACCCAGATGCGGTGCTACTGACTACCATTGATGTGCGGCGTTTTCTGCGCAAAATTGTTGAGCGGGATATTTTTGCGCTGCCGGTGCTTTCCTGGCAGGAATTGGGCGATGAAATGAATATTAAGGTGGCAAGCACCATCGAGCTTATCGGAGATGAGCTTGATGAAACCGCCTGATATCGCACGATTAAGCACCCAGTTGCAGCAACAATTGCGCTTACCGCCTTGCCCGCCAAGCGGCATGGTGTCTTGCGGGCCGATCTTAGATGTCGGCCCAACACTGTTACGCGCCCATTTACCCGGTGTGGCGCTGGGGGAATTATGCCAAATCGCCTCACCGGATAGGTTGGCTGAAGTGGTCGCCATAGAGCAGCAAACGGCATTGTTATCCCCGTTTTCCTCTTCCGTTGGCTTGCGATGTGGTCAATGGATTTCTCCACTGGGGTATGCGCACCGTGTCAGAGTTGGGGATGATTTGGTCGGGCGGGTATTGGACGGTTTGGGGGAGCCGATGGACGGTGGCCCGCCCCTGAGCGGACATTGGTGTGAATTGGATTGCCCGCCGCCAGACCCACTCACTCGCCAACCCGTCCAGCAAATATTGACCACTGGTATTCGCGCCATTGACGGCGTATTGAGCTGTGGCGAAGGGCAGCGAATGGGGATTTTTGCCGCCGCCGGAGTAGGGAAAAGCAGCTTATTGAGCATGTTATGTGGCGGCTGTTCGGCGGATATTACCGTGTTGGCGCTGATTGGTGAACGCGGCCGAGAAGTGCGGGAATTCCTCGAGCAAGTGCTCACGCCCCAAACTCGCGCCCGCACTGTGGTGGTGGTGGCCACTTCCGATCGCCCCGCGCTGGAGCGGCTAAAAGGTCTTTATACCGCCACCACAGTGGCCGAATATTTCCGTGAGCGCGGGTTGAAAGTGCTGTTAATGGCCGATTCGCTCACCCGCTACGCCAGGGCGGCGCGTGAAATTGGCTTGGCGGCGGGGGAACACCCGGTGATGGGCAGTTTCCCCGCCAGTGTTTTTGCGGCTCTCCCGCGGTTACTTGAGCGGGCGGGTAATAGTGATCGCGGCAGTATCACGGCTTTTTACACTGTGCTGGTCGAGGGCGATGACATGAATGAGCCGGTGGCCGATGAGGTGCGCTCGCTGTTGGACGGGCACCTTGTTTTATCGCGACAACTGGCGGGGGCCGGGCATTATCCGGCCATTGATATTGCCGCCAGTGTCAGCCGTATCATGCCGCAAATTGTCAGTGCGGAGCATCGGGCATTGGCACAAAAACTGCGCCATCTACAGGCCCGCTATCAGGAAATCGAATTGCTGGTGCGAGTGGGTGAATATCAGGAAGGGCAAGATTTACAAGCCGATGAGGCGCTACAGCGCTACCCGGCTATTTGTGCTTTCTTGCAACAGGAGAATGCATTATTCGCGCGCGAAACCGACACCGCCGGGCTTACTCACACCTTGGCGCAGCTCGCGCAAGCACTGGGTTAAGCCATCCCACATTAGCGATTTTTCTGCGCTTACTGGCATTGCGCCAACACCAAGAGCGCCGATTGCGTCGCCAATTAATAAGTTTGCAGCAAGAAGAGCAACAACAAGAACAGCAATTGGCGCACTTCCATCAAACACGCCAAGGGCTATGTCAGCAATTACAAATACTTGCTCAATGGCGCGGTACGCTGAACCCGACCGAAGCGCGGGATCAAAGAGCTTTGCAGCACCAAACCTATCAGGCGGAGCGGCGGCTGCAAAAATCACTCGCTGAGCTAGCGGCTCGACGGCTGCAACAGCAAGCCGCCATTACAGCACAACTGGCGCTATTACGGACTAATCAGCGCGAGCAGGAAAAATTACGGATGTTAATCAAAGATGAGTCGAATCGATGTTGAAGGTGCAATACCGCCGCTCAGTGAGGGACACTTTAGCGGCGAACCGTCGCAAAATTTAGGTAATGAGAGACAAAAACAGCAATTTTCCCGCTATCTCCCTCTGCGTTCATCTTCCATGCAGGATATGGCCTATGCAATGGCGAACTCGGGTCATGAAAATGTGATGCAGACGGACTACCGCATCGTCAGTGGGGCACTGGCTGGCACTCGGGTTCATGTCAGTCTGGCGGCTCATGGTTTGGTTATTGTGCTCAGTCACGGCAACCGGGGTTTGGCCGAGCGCCTACAGCGCCTGCAATCTCGCTGGCAACAACAACTGCATCAATTGGGCTTCCCTTGCGTGTTGGAGGTGACCCATGATGGCGATATTGTCGGCTGAATTACGCCATATCAGTGCTGTGATTGGGCGTGGGCGTCATTCCAGCGGTGTTTGCGCCACATTGGCGCAGGTCGAGGGCGAGGGTGTTTACCTGCCACTTCACTATGCTGGCAAGTCGTGCGGTTGCTGGCTATCACAGACTTGTTGGAACCACTGGCTAGCAGCTTCATTGGCTACCGATAATCCCCATTTACTGGCGACTGAATTGGTCAGTGCCATGGCTACTTGGGCTGTCAGCCCCTTGTCTGCTGTGCTGCCCGAGTTGGCGATTGATGCCCCCGCGCCAGTGGCGATGACACTTCTGCCCCAATGGGCGGTAGTGTTGGCTTTCGAGCTGGAAGGCCAGTCACTCAGTGGCGTGTTGTTTGACTGGCCTTTGGCGGCGTTAGCTGAAACTTTGTCCGACTGGCCCCAAGAGCGGGTTACCGAGCATGACCTCCAGTGGCAGGCGGAGCTAGTGGTGGGGTGGAGCCGATTATCACTGCATCAATTGCAACAAATCAGGCCGGGGGATGGGGTGCGAATCAACTGTGCCGCTGAATGGGAACAAGGGAATTGTTGGTTATGGCAAAGGGAATTACCGCAGATTCACATCAAACTGGAAGATGAAAATAACATGACTATTCAAAAGATTAATGACGATATTGACTCATTGCTCGCGCTGGATATTGCCGCGCTGCCGAAAATGCCACAGGCGGTGCAACTTGAGCAATTACCGCAAACACTGGTCATGGAAATTGGCCGCCTGACATTGCCGCTGAGTGACATCAAACAGTTAGATGTCGGGCAAACATTGGTTTGCCAAACCCACCTTTATGGTGAAGTGAATATCCGGCTACAGGGGCAGCCCGTCGGTAGTGGCAGTTTGTTGTGTTGTGATGGGCAGATGGTGGTGCGTATCGATCAGTGGTTTATCCGGCACACTTGATGCCGCAGCGGTGTTAGCGGCGCTCATGCACCCGAATCACTGACCTGAGTCAGCTCATCGGGATTTATTCACTGGCTGCCTTGCTGCAACACCAATTGTTGTGGATAACAATCGGCACACTTGATGCCGCAGCGGTGTTAGCGGCGCTCATGCACCCGAATCACTGACCTGAGTCAGCTCATCGGGATTTATTCAGGCCATGACCTGATAGGGGATCGCGGTGAATCGATAAATACTAGGGGCATTCTCCTTCACCCAACAGGCCGATTTTTGCGGAATAGATTATGGAGTTGCTGAATTCGTCCTCTCAATTAATTGTCCTGCTTTTCATCCTGTCATTGCTCCCCTTGCTGATGGTGATGGGGACATCATTTCTTAAGCTATCAATTGTTTTTTCATTGCTGCGTAATGCCTTGGGTGTCCAGCAGGTGCCGCCCAATATTGCTATTTATGGTCTGGCGCTGGTGTTAACCATTTTTATTATGGCCCCGGTCGGATTGGATGTGCATGCTCGCCTCCAGGATGAGCCGCTGCCCAATGATATGGGGGCTTTGCTGCATCATATTGATGAGCGTGCGCTGGGGCCTTACCGCGATTTTTTACAACGGAATACTGATGCGGAGCAGATCAATTTCTTCAATGATATTGTCCAAACTAAGTGGCCGGAACGCTATCGCGACACCATCAAATCCAATTCATTACTGATATTAATGCCCGCTTTTACTCTCAGCCAACTGACCGAGGCGTTCAAGATTGGCTTGCTGCTTTACCTGCCCTTTGTGGCGATTGATTTAATTGTCTCCAACATTTTGCTGGCCATGGGGATGATGATGGTTTCGCCCATTACCATCTCACTCCCATTCAAGTTATTGATTTTTATACTTATAGATGGTTGGGGGCTACTGCTAGGGCAGTTAGTAGGGTCTTACTTGTGAATTTCCATCAAAGGAAGCAGCAATGAGCACGGCCATTGTGGTTCATCTGGCGACTCAATTGTTATGGATAGTTTTATTACTCTCGATGCCGGTGGTGGTGGTGGCGTCGGTGGTTGGATTAGTGGTTAGCTTGTTACAGGCGTTAACCCAAATACAGGACCAAACATTACAATTTTTGATTAAATTACTGGCTGTATCAGCCACGTTATTGATTACCTATCATTGGATGGGATCGACATTGCTGAATTATACCCAGCAGACCTTTTTGCAGATAACCAGTATGCGGTCTTGATATGCATGATGCTCTACATTGGATAGGGGCTTTGGGGCTGGCGATGATGCGCCCTTACGGTATGTTGCTGATATTACCTCTGTTTACCGCCCGCAGTTTGGGCAGTAGTTTATTGCGTAATAGTGTGGTTTTTGCCATCGCCCTGCCAGTCACTCCGCTGTTTTTCACCACCACATTACTGCATCAGGGTAACCTCACTGGGTGGTTCTGGTTGTTATGCATCGAGCTAATGATTGGGGTGATGATTGGTTTTGTCGCCGCATTGCCTTTTTGGGCGATTGATATGGCGGGCTTCCTGATTGACACCTTACGCGGTGCCACCATGTCGACATTATTTAACCCCAGCATGGGGATGGAGTCCTCCATTTTTGGGGTGTTATTTACACAAATATTGACCGTCCTATTTCTGATTTCAGGCGGGTTTAATCTGGTGCTGTTAGCACTTTATGGCTCCTATGAAATCTTGCCTGCGGGCAGTGGGATTCAGCCCTCATCGGCCATGCTGCAATTTTTGCAAAGTGAATGGCGGCTGATGTATGAACTCTGTCTAAGCTTTGCCTTACCGGCGATGTTGGTAATGGTTTTAGCGGATTTATCTTTAGGATTAATCAATCGCTCATCTCAACAGCTGAATGTATTCTTCCTGGCCATGCCGATCAAAAGTGCCTTAGCCCTGCTGTTGTTACTGATCAGTCTGCCTTATGCATTGCATCACTATTTGGTCGGCATTAATCAAACCGAACAAAAAATAAGCACACTTATCCCGCTGATAAAAGGGGATAATAATGAGCGGTGAAAGCAGTGAAAAGAATGAAAAGCCCACAGCTAAACGGCTGAGAGAAGCTCGGGAAAAAGGGCAGGTAATTAAAAGTGTCGAGATAACCTCGGGGATACAGTTGGTGGTGCTGGTGGCTTATTTTTTGCTGGTGGGCGACAGCTTGCTCGAGCAAGTCGGCGCTCTTATTCGCAGTTCAATCAAACAATTACAGCAACCCTTCACTTTCGCACTGGCGCGTATTGGGGCAGAGTGCATGGCGGTGGTTATCCACATTATGGGGATATTGGGCGGGGCACTGATTTTAATGACGATAATGGCCGGTATGGCGCAGGTCGGGCCGTTATTAGCGACTAAGGCGGTGGCGTTCAAAGGCGAACACATCAATCCCATCAATAATGCTAAACAGCTTTTTTCATTGCGTAGCCTGTTTGAGTTGACCAAATCATTACTGAAAGTGGGGGTGTTAACCCTAATTTTCGGCTATTTATTAGCGCGATATGCCAGCTCTTTTGGTTATCTGGCCTATTGTGGCAGTCACTGCGCTATTCCAGTATTTGGCACATTAATGAGTTGGCTATTAGGTGCATTGATTGCCTGTTATGGCGTTTTTTCTCTGCTGGATTATAGTTTTCAACGCTATAACACCCTGAAACAACTGAAAATGTCTCATGAAGAGGTCAAGCGAGAATACAAAGACAGCGATGGGGATCCGCATATTAAGCAAAAACGGCGGCAGTTGCAGCAAGAGGTGCAAAGCGGCAGTTTTGCTAAAAATGTTCAGCGCTCCACGGCGGTGGTGCGTAATCCCACCCATTTTGCGGTGTGTCTATTTTATCACCCTGATGATGCCCCGCTTCCAGTCGTGATTGAAAAAGGTAAAGACGAACGAGCGGCATTGATTATCAAATTAGCGCAACAGCAAGGAATTCCTATTGTGGAAAATATTGCGCTGGCACGGGCATTGCACCGCGATGTGGTGTGTGGCGATACCATTCCCGAGCCCTTATTTGAGCCGGTGGCGGCTATCTTGCGCCTGGCTTTGTCCCTGGATTATCAATCCTCGGATGAAGATGACCCACTTTGATTCGAAATACTTATCCCTTGCCCAATACTCCCCTTTGAGCAGGATAACTTCTGGTTAACATCTAATTTTCAATACGTCGTGTCTCCCTTAACCAAATAATTGGCTTATTATAGATAGGTCTATTTCCTCGTCACGGCATATGACCCTCATTTTGTCGGCGACAACACGTATTTTGGAGGTGTCAGTGTGAGCTGGCAGATGTTTAAATCTCAATATTTGGTGCGCTTCTGGGCCCCACTGCCGGCAGTAATCGCCGCAGGTATTTTATCGACTTATTACTTTGGTTTGACGGGCACTTTTTGGGCGGTGACGGGCGAATTCACGCGCTGGGGCGGCCATCTGATGCAACTGTTTGGCGCGCATCCGCAAGAGTGGGGTTATTTTAAAGTTATCGGATTGGAAGGGACGCCATTAGATCGCATCGACGGCATGATGATCATCGGCATGTTTGCCGGATGTATCGCCGCTGCACTGTGGGCTAACAATGTGAAATTGCGAAAGCCCCAGCATAATATTCGCATTGCTCAAGCGCTGGTGGGCGGCATTATCGCCGGTTTTGGTGCGCGCTTAGCAATGGGCTGTAATCTGGCGGCTTTCTTTACCGGCATTCCACAGTTTTCACTGCACGCCTGGTTCTTCGCGCTCGCGACGGCAGCAGGATCCTATTTTGGTGCCAAATTCACTTTGTTGCCGCTGTTTCGTATCCCGGTGAAATTGCAAAAAGTGACATCAGCCTCGCCGCTGACTCAGCATCCCGCCAGGGCTGCACGACGTTTTCGTCTCGGCATGGTGGTGTTTGTTCTGGCGTTGGGCTGGTCGTTGATTGAGTTATTCCGCCACCCGAAACTGGGCATCGCCATGCTATGTGGCATTGGTTTTGGCTTGCTGATTGAACGGGCGCAGATTTGCTTTACCTCGGCATTCCGTGATCTGTGGATCACCGGGCGCACTCACATGGCGAAGGCGATTATTCTGGGGATGGCGGTCAGTGCTATTGGGATATTCAGTTATGTCCAACTGGGGGTTGCGCCCAAGATTTTGTGGGCAGGGCCAAATGCGGTGATCGGGGGGTTACTGTTTGGTTTTGGTATCGTGCTCGCCGGTGGTTGTGAAACGGGCTGGATGTATCGCGCGGTAGAAGGGCAAATTCACTATTGGTGGGTGGGGCTGGGGAATATTATTGGCGCGACTATTTTGGCGTATTATTGGGACGATTTTGCCCCAGCATTGGCAACCAATTATGACAAAGTTAACCTGCTGGAAACTTTCGGGCCGATCGGCGGATTGCTGGTGACTTACCTGATGTTAGCCATCGCGTTTGCCGCCATGCTGTGGTGGGAAAAACGCTTCTTCCGCCAACAGAAAGCTGCCGCATCCACTTTGGTTAAGGAGCCATCATGAGCCACTCTTCATCAGCTGATAATTTAGCCATTGATAGTTCAGCAATCCCAACCGCTATCGTGCCGGATTACCGGTTGGATATGGTGGGCGAACCCTGCCCATACCCGGCGGTCGCGACGCTCGAAGCTATGCCGCAACTGAAACCGGGTGAAATTCTGGAAGTGATCAGCGACTGCCCACAATCCATTAATAATATTCCGTTAGATGCCCGAAATTACGGCTATACAGTATTGGATATTCAGCAAGATGGCCCGACCATCCGCTATTTGATCCAGCGCTGAAGTGGGCGTAAGTAAAAACAGTGCGTTAGCTGCTTAATGGTTAGGGCGCAATCCGAAAGTATTTAGTCTCAGCCCGGCGAAATAAGTCATTCAGGGGCCATAAGTTTTATCGTATTGATATTGCTTATGGCCCACTCTCTATTAATTATCCGGTTAATTCGCGGTCGGTATGCTTTTGGTCGGCGCTGCCATTGCCAGAGACACCCCTGAGGCCCGCAGCCGTTTTAATATGCTGAATAACAACTCACTTTTGGTGTTACTGACCATTCGTGGGCTGGGGACTAAACCGGTGACACTGAGCACAATGCCATCTGGGCTTAACTGGCTAAATTTCACTGATGGGGCTGGGGTGTCGAGTATCGATTCGTGTTCTTCATACGCCTCTATCAACAGCGCTTGCGCCAGTTCAATATCTAAATCTAGCGGGAATGTCAGGGCAATGGTCACCACCCCTTGCGCATTAGCCATAGTCGCATTGCGGACATTCTGCGAAATCAATTGAGAGTTGGGCACGATAACCGTCGAGCGGTCACTGAGTTGGATTTCTGTGGCACGGACATTGATGCGCCGAATATCCCCCTCAACCCCACTAATACTGATTAAATCTCCCACTTTGACCGGCCGTTCGGTGAGCAGAATAATGCCGGAAATAAAGTTTTTCACAATCTCCTGCAAGCCAAAGCCGATACCGACTGATAATGCACTGACAATCCAGGCTAATTTATTCCACTGAATACCGAGCACCGATAAGGTCAGCAGTATCACCAGCACATAACCGATATTACTGAACAGGGTGATTGCCGAGGTTTTTATACCGGAATCCATTTGAGTTTTCGGCAGGAATTCAGTACTTAGCCAACGCCGTGCTGCTTTGAGCACATATAACCCAACCAGCAAACAAATAACCGCATTAAGCAAATTGGTTGGCACGATATTGAGTTTTTCCAACCCCTCGCCACCCAAGAGCTCCATAGTCTTTTGCAGCAGTGAAACCGGGGTTGTCGAGCCAAAAGTGCCATTAAACAGCGCGATAATAGCCAGTAATATCAGCGTCACTTTGCTGGTCGCTGATAATAATGTTGCCGCTTGCGCCAAATGGCGATCGTCAATATTGAGCGACTGCTTAATCGCTTTGCCAGCACTGCTGGTGGGGGAAAAGAGACTTTCTGCTAAATCGACACAAAGATGGGTCAGTAAATATAAACAGGCCAGCACCAGGCAAACCCATACCAGTTTGTAACTTAAAAATTTCGCCAGTGCGATATATCCCACCAACAATGACAATAATATGGCGACTGCAGTAATGCCGATGGCCAAGTGAATTAATCCGGCCAGAGTGGAATAAGCTTCCGGCTTTTCACCATTGACTATCAGCTGGCGGCGTATTCGGTTGGCGCGTAATGGGATAATCGCGGCAGTCAGCGCCATCAATAGGGCCGAGATACCATTGCCAAAAATTGTCCCTGATACGCTGATATTGATCATGTTATTCATCTGATCAATAGCACCAAAAATCATGATGCAACTGGCTAATAGCGGAGGAAACAGCTTGAGAGACGCGGCGACTTCATCGGCAATGGCGGGTAGCCGCCATGAGGGGCGCTGATTGGATAAAAACGCGCGGCCAAGACCCGCGACCAACGCGGAGAAAAACATCAGCTGAACAAATGCCAGTGCAAAATTCATCACCAGCGGTGAGACATCCGGCGTGCGGGTGAATACCTGGGTGATACATTGCGCTATCGTGACGGTAATCAGCACCGTGTATAAAGTGGTGGCTGAGGCCATAAAACTGCGGCGTAGTGGGCCTTGGGGCAAGCACTTGGCACAAAACCAGGCCGTCAGTTTGTCGAGGAGCTTAAAGCCAAATGCGCCGATCAACAGGGTCAGCAACAGGTACATTACCGTGCCCGTGCGCCATTCCGGCTCCCAAGCAGCATACCAGGCATCCGCCAGTTCTTGCACAAAACCTTTCAACCGCTGGTCATCGTCGGCATTGGGATTGACGATAGGCGCCCAGAATTTAGCCCCTAAGATGCTGCCGGAATTTAAGGCAATTTGTGATTTCAGCGCAGTTCGCCGTAACGCAACAATCTGTGCAGCCAAGTTCTCTGCGTTGACTTTGATGGCCTGAGCTTGATCATTCTGGCCCTCTAACTGGACTTTTCGGGTGTTTAGCGCACGGCGTTGTTGAGCGACTATCGGAGTTTCAGCCAGTGTTCCTGCGGCTGGCGGTGGGCCTAAAACATCCAACTGTGTTTGCAGTTGTTCCCGCTTGGGCTTCAAATCGGCCAGCAGAATGTCGACATCCTGAACCAGTGTCAATGCTGTTTCATTCAGCGTACTTAACTGATTGTCCGATGTACTGACTGACACACTCTGTTTGAGTTTATCTAACTGTTTTTGCAAGCTAATTAATTGAACTGATACCGCAGGTTTTACCGGTTCCTCACTGCCTTCCGTTGTAGTGTCTGATACTGTCGCCGCAAAAGTTGTAGTTGAAGTCGCGATAAGTGACGCGCAAAAAAGTGTGAATAACAGACAGAGTAGGGGGTTATATCGATGTAAAACAAAGTACCCATTCTTTTTCATAAAACCGGTCAGCCCGAAAGTGAGTGTCACAATGAACCCATTTATTAATGCAGTGGTGCCTGCTTGACAGTTATTGTGACACACCTTGCGAGTTACTGAATAATCTTACTCCGATAATTACTCACCTAAACCAATCATTAAAGATAATAATTATCATTGTAATTAGCACTCTCATTTAATAAATTGTGCGCTGCATTTATGGATTCACGATATGTGGCGGCTAGGCAAGGGGTTCGCCAGGTGAAAATAGCAATGGAAGCTGATAAATAACCATCTATTTTATCTGGGGAAGATAACTATGTTTTCGGCTTTTATAATAAAGCGTTCGGCTATTTTATGTTCATTGGCTATTTTTATTCCATTAGCCGTTATTGCTGACGATACGATAGAAGTGACGGCTAAAGCAGGCCACGAAGCCGACTTACCCACCTTGGGTTACACCGCAAAAACCACTAAGGGGGCAACTAAAACCGATCAGCCGTTAATTCTCACCGCACAAACGGTATCTGTAGTTACCCGCCAACAAATGGATGATCAAAATGTTGCCACGCTGAACCAGGCGCTGAATTATACCCCAGGTGTTTTCACCGGTTTTTCCGGCGGCGCAACCCGCTATGACACTATTGCCTTGCGGGGTTTCCATGGCGGCGATGTGAATAATACCTTCCTCGATGGCCTGCGTTTACTCAGTGATGGCGGCAGTTTTAACGTGTTGCAGATTGACCCGTGGTTCCTTGAGCGTGTTGATGTTATCAAAGGCCCCTCTTCTGCATTATATGGTCAGAGCATTCCCGGCGGTGTGGTGATGATGACTTCTAAGCGCCCGCAGTTTACCTCGGAAGGTCATTTCCGCCTGACGGGCGGCAATAACAATACGCAAGTTGCGGCATTTGATTATACCGATGCAATATCCGAGCATTGGGCGTTTCGCCTGACCGGGATAACCCGCAACAGTGACACCATGTATGACCATCAGCGCGAAGAGCGCTATGCGATCGCGCCGTCATTATTGTGGCAGCCAGATGAAAATACTTCATTGTTACTGCGCGCCAATTTGCAAAAAGACCCTTCCGGTGGCTATCACAGTGCCGTGCCGGCGGATGGCAGCATTTATGGGCGGAAACTAAGCCGTGGTTTCTTTGATGGCGAAAGCAATCACAACGTGTTTAAGCGCTGGCAGCAAATCTATAGCACTGAATTTTCACATAAATTTGATAATGTTTGGTCTTTCCACCAAAACGCCAGCTATACCCATTCTAATTCTCAACTAGAGCAGGTTTATCAAGGGGGATGGAGTAAAGTTGACCCTAGCGTGATGAACCGCTATTACTCCGGTGAAGAGTCTTCACTCAATGCATTTGCGGTAGATAACCAACTGACAGCGGATTTTGCCACTGCGGCAGTGGAACACAAGGTGATGCTGGGGCTGGATTTCCAGAAGTTCCGCAATAATCTGCGCAGTGACAGTGCTTATGCCACCACATTGAACCCTTACACCGGTGTTTCTGGCGGCAGTACCTTGTATCGTGATGACTTATTGACCACTCCCGGCATTAATTCATCCTATTTAAATCGCCGCTATGAGCAGAGTGGGGTTTATCTGCAAGATGAAATGACCTTGGATAACTGGCATTTGAACTTATCTGGCCGTTATGACCGGATGAAAACAGAAAATATTGATAAGACTGCCAACAGTACCGATGAGCGCACGGATAATCACGCCAGCGGACGTGCTTCATTATTGTATGGTTTTGATAGTGGTATTTCGCCGTATGTGAGTTACAGCCAAGCGGTCACACCAAGTTTATTCCCAGATGCACAGCAAAAACTGTTGAAACCGATGACCAGCGAGCAGTATGAAGTGGGGATCAAATATCAGCCGCCGGGCAGCTCTTCACTCTATTCCGCCGCTTTATATGACCTGACCCAAAATGATGTGGCAAACCGCGCAGTACCGGCCGCTTATTATGTGCCAGCCGGTAAGGTGAATTCACAGGGGTTAGAGCTGGAAGCCAGAAGCCGGATTAATGATCGGCTGAGTGTGATTGCGGGCTATACCTATAACCGAGTGAAATTCAAAGATGCAATTGATGGTAATGATGGCAATACACCAGTATTAGCGCCGTCCAATATGGCATCACTGTGGGCGCAGTATGAAGCGGGTTATGGCATCAATGTGGGTGCGGGCATCCGTTACATTGGCAAGCAGTGGGCTGATGATGCCAATACCTTGCGCGTCCCTTCTTATACACTGGGTGACGCCTCGGTTCGTGCGGATTTAGGAACATGGGCAACTTCATTGAAAGGCGCATTTGTTCAATTGAATGTGAATAATATCGCAGACAAAAAATATGTCGCCGCCTGTTACAACACTTCTTATTGCTACTGGGGCGCAGAGCGTTCAGTACAAGCAACAGTGGGCTACGACTTCTAACAAGCTCAATATATTCATCATAAAGCCCGCAATTTCTGCGGGCTAATGATGACATTCTATTTTCTCAGCGCCAAAACGGGCGGCTGTAATCTCGCTTGATATCCTCTCGGCTCAGGCCAATATCTTTTAATTGATCGGAATTCAATCTCGCCATGAGATTGGCAGTTTTGCGCTGTTCATTCCATTGATGTACATATCTGTATGCTTTCAGCCATAACCGAATAAAAATATTAGGGCGGTTTTGGATGGCTCGTGCAGTTGACGAGCAGCATCCATCTGTTTGATCTTCAATTATATTATTCATTATCGACTCCCCGTCAGTAGGTGAGTCACTAGCATGAAACTTTGGCGCAAAACATTACAGATGCAAATAAGGACTATTATTTCCATACAGATATGCGATATATGAACTGAATGGTGTTATTTCGCGCCATCTGTACTGGCTGCTACTTATTTATCAGGTGAAACCAATGACTCGTTACCAACAACTGGCCGATATTTTGAGCCAACGGATTAAAGAAGGGCTCTATGTCGCCGGTGAGCGACTCCCCTCGGTCAGAATCTTGAGTGACGAGCATGGGGTGAGTATTAGCACCGTACAGCAGGCGTATCGGCAACTGGAAGAGTGTTTGCTGATTGAGGCGAGAGCGAAGTCGGGTTATTTCGTGCGTTGCAGTTCAAATCTCCCTTCATTACCCGCGGTATGCACTCATGCACAGCGGCCACTAGAAATATCGCAGTGGGGAAATCTGTTGGCGTTTCTCACCACTGGCGATCCAGAGAGCATTATCCATCTGGGGGCTGGCTCGCCAGATCTTTCTGGCCCTGGGCTTAAAATCCTCAGCCGCTTATTGAGCCGTGTTAGCCTCCATCAGAGTGAAGAAGTGCTGGATTACGATAATATTTATGGCACTCAGATTCTACGTGAGCAAATTGCACGTGTGATGCTGGACAGCGGCAATCATCAATCGGCTGAAAATATCATTATTACCTCGGGGTGCCACGGTGCGCTGGCCATTGCGTTAGGCGCGGTTTGCCAGCCCGGTGACATTGTGGCGGTAGATTCCCCTAGCTTTCATGGTGCCATGCAAACCTTGAAAGGGATGGGCATGAAAGTGATTGAAATCCCAACGGATCCGGTAGTCGGGATCAGTCTGGAGGCCCTGGAAATGGCTTTGGATCAATGGCCGATTAAGGCTATTCAGCTCACCCCGACTTGCAATAATCCACTGGGCTACAATATGCCCGATGAGCGCAAAAAAGCATTACTGATACTGGCCCAGCGCTATGACGTCGCGATTATTGAAGATGATGTGTATGGCGCACTGGCTTATCAATATCCACGGCCACCGACTATTGCTTCATTCGATGATGACGGGCGAGTATTGCTGTGCAGTTCCTTCTCAAAAACAGTGGCGCCGGGTTTGCGTATTGGCTGGATTGCTCCGGGCCGCTATTTAGATAAAGCGCTGCACATGAAATATATTTCCGCCGGGCGGGTTGCCACATTACCGCAGTTGGCAATGGCTGAATTTATCAAACAAGGCCATTACATGCAGCATTTGCGCCGGATGCGCCGCCAATATCAACGTAATCGCGACATTATGACCAGTTGGGTGATGAAATATTTTCCGCCGAATACTTGTTTGAGCCGACCGCAAGGCAGCTTTATGTTGTGGGTTGAATTGCCGCATGGGTTTGATAGCTTGCGGCTTAATCGCTGCTTATTACCGCAAGGTGTGCAGGTTGCCGTCGGATTTATCAGTTCAGCCTCGGGGAAATACCGCAATTGTTTACGGCTGAGTTACAGCAAACCGATGACGGTAGAAATTGAACGCGCAGTGCAAAAAGTCGGCGCGGCGATTTATGAACTACTGGCGGAGGAAGAGCCTAAGGTCGCTGAAAAGCAAAACCAGCCTTAGGCTGGCTATTACTGACGCAAATAAATCTGTGGCAGGGCGCTTTCCGGATGGCGTGAAATCCCCAAATCGGCTTGATACCAGCGGGTCAGCGTTTCGGCATTGAGGACTTCCTCTGGCGTGCCACTGGCAACAAGTTCGCCCTGCGCTAACAATAAAATACGATCGGCATAGAGTGCGGCCAGATTCAAATCATGCAGCACACAGCACACCGCCAAAGGTTCTTGGTGGGTGAGTTGGCGCAATAGGCGCAGGGTATGTTGTTGATGATACAGATCTAATGCGGAGGTGGGTTCGTCGAGGAACAACCAACGCGGGGCCGGTTCCGGTTGCCACAATTGCGCCAGTACACGAGCAAGTTGTACCCGCTGTTGCTCGCCACCGGACAGGGCACGGTAATCCCGCTGCGCCAGTGCCAGACAGTCTGTTTGTGCCATCACTTCTTGCAGCGCCTGGCGATTGTGTGCCGCCCCATAAGGTGCGCGGCCCATTTGAATGACTTCACTGACACTGAATGGAAAGACCAAATCACTGTATTGGCGCATTACCGCTCGGGCGCGGGCCAATGCTTGGGGCTGCCAGCTATTGAGGTTTTTTCCCAGCAATTGGCACTGGCCCTCAGATGGCGCAAGGTAGCCGGTTAATAAGCGCAACAGGGTAGATTTCCCCGCACCGTTTGGCCCGATAATCGCCACCATTTCACCGCTGGCAATATGTAGCGAAACATTATTAATCAGTTTTTGTCCCTGAACATGGTAGGAAAGCTGATTTGCTTCTAATAGCGCCGTATTAACCATCGCCATATCAACCAATGCGTTGCTCCCGCTGACGTAAAATCAGCCACAGAAAATAAGGGCCACCCAGTAGGCTGGTTATCAACCCGACCGGCATTTCAGCCGGTGCGACCAAAGTACGGGCCAGTGTATCGGCGGTGAGTAACAGGCAAGCCCCACCCAGTGCGGCTCCGGGGAGTAACCAGCGGTGATCTGCCCCGATGCGCATGCGGATAAGATGCGGCACCACCAACCCGATAAAGCCAATAACCCCACTGACGGCAACAGCGGCACCGATCAAAATGGCGCTGAGTAACAACAGGCGCAGTTTGGCTTGTCGCACATTGACACCGAGGTAGTGCGCTTCTTCATCCCCTAGCTGCAACAAGTTCAACTGACGCGCCTGCAATAAACCCAGCACACAGGCGGGCAGAATCAATGATGTGGCCACCATCAATGTCGACCACTGCGCCTGACCCAAACTGCCCATGCTCCAAAGGGAAAACTGGCGTAATTGTTGGTCATCACTGATATAAGTCAGCACCCCGACCGCCGCACCACACAGCGCATTGATCGCGATACCGGCCAGTAGCAAACGCGATAAGTTGCCATGCCCCCAGCGGCTGAGAGTGAAAATAATGGCAGAAATGGCCAGACTGCCAATAAACGCGCCGACCATATGACTGTAAAGTGCTAATAGTGGCGGCAGGCTGAAAGGCATAACAATAATTAGCCCGACACACAGGGCCGCGCCGCTGCTGATACCTAATAGACCGGGGTCTGCCAGTGGATTGCGGAATAACCCTTGCATGATAGCGCCAGAAACCGCCAACGCGCAGCCGACCACCACCGCCAACAGTACACGGGGTAGGCGGATATTCAGCCAGATATGCCACATGGCATCATCTAGCGAGGCGTGCCACAGAGTGCGAAATGAGAGCGTTAATGCCCCCATATTGGCCGAGCCGAGCGCTAAAATAATTAGAATCATCAGCAAGATGCTTAACATCAGGCGCGGATGGATACGGCAATTCATTGCGCTTGTTCCATGCCTTTGCGCAGTTGCGCCAGCACTTGTGGGGTTTCCAGTCCAAAGCCCAGTAATGCCATATCATCGACAACTAACAGGCGCTTATTTTTGCCCGCAGGTGTCAAGGCGATACCGGGCAGTTTCCAGATGTTTTCATTGCCGCCCAGCGCCCTTACGCCGTCACTGGTGACCAGCAATAAATCTGGAGCACTGGCGATAACGCCCTCTTGTGACAGCGGGCGATAGCGGCTGAAACCTTGCATAGCATTGTTACCACCGGCGGCTCGAATCATAGCATCCGCAGCAGTATTTTGGCCTGCTGCCATGGGCGTTAAGCCGCCATGGCTCATGACAAACAGTACCTTGACCGGTAGCGGCGTATTGCTCACGGCGGCCAAACGTTGCTGATAGTCTTTAATCAGTTTTTGCCCTTGTTCCGGCTGATGAAGCGCCGTGGCAACCGCGCTAATTTTTGCCGCGACACTTTCCGGCGTAATTTGGCCGGGGACGGTGACGACGTTAACACCACTCTCCGCGACCTGCTTCAGTGCCAGTGAGGGCTGCGCCAATTCGCTGACCAATAACATGGTCGGCTTCATCGCCAAAATTCCTTCGGCATTAAGCATGCGCATGTAACCGACATCAGGCAGCTTTTGCACTGCCTGAGGCTGTAGACTGGTACTGTCACGGGCCACTATCTCGCCACCCGCACCCAGTGCGTAGGCGATTTCTGTGACATCGCCGCCAATGGTGACGATACGTTCTGCAGCGAAAGATTTTAACGGCAGAAAACAGGCGCTCAGTGACAGAATGAAAGGGAGTGACAGTAGCCTTAGTCTCATGCGGCAATATCCTTATGATTTAGGAGAGAAATCTGCTCACGCCATTGGGTTTGTTCTGGTTGCCCTTCAGTACGCTGGCCGTAAAGCTGTGCAAGTTGGGTGCCATCTGCAGCAAATAGTTCCAAACTGGTGACAAAACCGTCTTTTGTTGGTTTGCGGGTAATCCAGCTTTCAGCAATGGCGTCTTCGATCAGATGCAGTGTGAAGCGCTTGTTGAAAACATTAATCCAATTTTGATGCGGAGTGACTTTCTCAATCATACCGGTGAAAATTTGTACACAACCACGATTACCCACGAAAATCATAATTTCGTTTTGTTCTTGTTGAGCAGTATTCAAAAGTTGTGTTAGTGAGCTGTTATCAACCCGATAAGCCAAGTCATCACCCACGGCGCGGAATGCTTGCTGGCGGGTCAGGTTATTGCGCTTGAGCAGTTGGAAAAACTGATGCACGTCAGTCATCGCGCGCCATTCGGCATCGACAGTCTCATCAGTGGCGGTGGGCTCAGTCACTTCAGGTGTGCTCAATGGCTCTAGCTGCAACTCTGGGTTTTCTGTGGTGATAAACTTCGCCAGTAGCGCTTCCCAAGCAGGAATATCAGTCTGTTCAGTGACATACACTTTATGCAGAGCATCGCCTTGATGGTCAAAGAACTGAATACTGTGGCGCACACCATGACGAGTTTCTTCTGTCAGTGTGAATACACTAGCCCATTGATTGAGGAACAGACGCAAATCTAAATCACGCGGATTGAGGATCAAACCGGCGTGACCATTCAGATGTTGGTTTTCGTAACGGCCCATTTGTTCATGCACGGCATAGGTATTGCGGGTGATAGCTTTGACTTCACCTACCGCCTCCAATGCAGCCAGCAGCGTGCGAGCATCTGCTTTCAGCCGTTTGGCATCATGGCCGACACGGCTGTGGGTCAGTTCCGCTTCTGAAATATTCATCAGAGTGGCGAGATCGCGCGCATATTTGCCAGGATTATCGACTTTAGCCTGTAGATATTGCTCATATATTGAATTGCTCATAATGATTTCCTCATTCGATTGATTTTTTATATGCAGGTAATAGGTAGGAATGATAAACCGGTAATTCGCTAATTGAATTACCGGAAGTGTTATTTCAGACTAACTTTTTCAATCAATTACCACTGGTAGCTCACGAAGAACTTCGCGTTACGACCATCCTGCGGCACACCTTGCGGTGCGTAATATTCTTTTTCAAATGCGTTACCCAGCACCACCGTGGTGGTCACGCCTTTAAATTGTTCCTGACCTTTATAGCTGACATAGAAATCATTGACGCCATAGCCGGGCTGGCGTTTGCCGGTGCTTAATGGCTGAGAGCGGTCAGCAAAGGTGGCAATCCAACCCACAGCAAAACCACTGTTAGCCACGGGAACATCTAGGGTGCTGGTGACCGTATCCGGGTTAATGGATTCGAGCCATTTATTGGTGTCCTGGTTTTTACCGCGCGTGCGGTTATAGGCCAGATCCCAGTTAAACAGGGCGGTTTTGTAGCTCATAGTGGCATCCCAGCCCCAGATTTTTGCTCTGTCGATATTTGCCGACGTGGTGGTCATGGCGGCCATATCCACCTTGGTATCGATGTAATCTTTGGCATTGGTATCGAAGTAACTGGCCTTGAATTGCAGGTCATCTTCGGCCATCAACAGGTCACTAAAGCGCAGACCAAAACCGTATTCCTGGGTTTCGTTGGTTTCTGGTTTCAGATTAGGGTTCGGTACCCAGAAGTTGGTGATGTATCTTCCGCCACCGATAGGAATGGAGAAGTGTTTCGAATCGTTGTACATCTCGCCCATGGTTGGAGCGCGGAAAGCCTGAGCATAAGAACCGAACAGCATCAGCCAGTCAGTCGGTGTCACGGTGAGCGCGCCGCGTGATGACCATTTATCGGCATCGACATCGGCGTAGCCTTCACTGCTACCGCGATAGTTGTCATAGCGGGTACCGGCCAAAATGGACACCGGCAGGTCACGCAGGGTGATTTCATCTTGCAGCCAGCCGGAGCCAAAGCGAATATCGGCTTGTGGGAAGCTTTCAGTCGCGCCACCCGGCGTTTGTTCTTGTTTGTAAGCTTCTGTGCCGTAAGTCAGCAAGTGTGAGGCGAAGCTATCGGTGAACAGGCGGGTGCGGTTTTCCAGCTTGCCACCTTCGGTGGTTTGCTTGCGCCCCTCTTCTGGCGTGCCCTGTGGCCGCGCATTGATTTCCACTTCGGAGTAGTAAACCTGCGCCGTGGCATTCAGCCATTCTTGATCAAGGGGCTTAATGTTGTATTTAAGCTGAGCATCTTTTTGAATTGTCGAGCGATTTGTCATGACGTTAGAGCTGGACGCCGCGCTGGTTTGCGGGTTTTTTGGCTCTATTGCATTGTTGTTGTAATAGCGCAGATTGGTACTCAATGACTGAGTCTGGTCAATGCGCCAGGTGCCTTTTGCCAGCACATTACTGATGGTTTCATCATTCGGTGCATTAAAACCATCACTCTGACGAATGTTGCCGATATCGCGAGTACCAAAGGAGAGAATACCATCGACATCATCGGTGCGACCGTAGGCACTGGCACCCAGCCCGAAGCTGTGATCGCCAGTGGCGGCAGAGCTGTAAACCCGATAACCGGTATTTTGGCCCGGCTGCAAGAGATCGGCGGCATCGACAGTTTCATAAGAGATTACCCCGCCCAGTGCGCCGCTGCCATACAGCAAGGCGGATGGGCCACGCACCACTTCAATACGTTTTACCAGCGCCGGATCGAGGAAAGTGGAGTTCAGGTGGCCGGTATCAGTCCCTTGGCGAATACCATCAACCAAGGTAAGGACGCCTTGTTTGCCGTAGCCACGCAGTGTGACGTCTTGCCCGTTAACCCGCCCGCTCCCCGTGACGGTCAGCCCCGGAATATTGCGCAGCATGTCTGCGGCGGAGGTGGCGGTTTCACTGGTTGGCGTGTTGGCTTCAATCACCGTCACCATCATCGGCGCTTCAAAACTGCTGCGCTCGTTACCGGTCGCGGTAACGACCATGGGGTCGGCGGCATGTCTTTTGCTGTTGGTTTGAGTGGATGTAGGATCAGCAGCTTGAGCAGCAAAAGGCAGTGTGCAAGCGATTGCCAAACTGAGTGGGGACCAACGGAAACGGTCAGAAGTGAAACGAGGCATGTCGGCAATTCTCCATATTCTCTATGCAAAATAATATGCAAAAACAAATAGATAGCTTGCTGGCTGCCTTGATTAGAAAATCTGGGTGGCTTGCATTAATATCTTCAGCTTTCGGCGTCACAACACCGAGGAGCTTAGGTCTGTCGGTATGTTATTTAGTCAGAATCAGTTTTCCAGCCTTGGTCTGACGTAGCTGATAACATTCACCCTGATGGATAATAAAAGCGACACTGTGTTCTCCCAGCAGTTGCTCGCTGGTGATAGACAGCGGCTTACTGCCCGCGGGATGTATGGTCGTAGGCTCGTCGTTCCTTATAGGGGTTTTGTTCAACTGTTTATCCATATAACCATCATGGCAATGATAACCAATATCAATATGATAAGCATTATCAATCATATTGAATGTTACACCAAGACATATTTATTGTTAATTCATTTTTACTTTGCGAGCTAATCGTGGCCTGGCAGCTAATCAAGGTTCATAGCAGGTTGATTGGATAAGCAATAGTGGAGTCACCAACGACTCCACCACTTATTGATTACTGAAGGTTTTTATCTTTCAGGAATTTTGAGACCAGATCGGCGATTTCAACGTTATTCAAATCAGAGAAGGGGAAATAGTTGCTCACCGGCAAGCAGTTTGACGGTTTCCGCCACCCTATGCTGAATGGGGGCGATGACAGTTATAAAATGCTTCCCACCCCAAGCCAGTTGTCAGCGTTACAACACGTTATTAAAAGGGATATCAAATGCAACGTCATAACTGTATTGAAATACTTAAACAATTAAAGCTCACTGCAATGGCATCAAGCTTTGATGAAGTGGTTATTGATAGTAATGTTCAGTCGGTGATTGGGGTAACGTTTGTCTATCAATAGCAGGTGCTTTTCGTCACCGTCATGAGTGACACAATCCCTTTTTCTGACCAGACAGAGACCGGACGTAGTTTGGCGGTGATGAAGCCCATCAAAGAAGTAAGCATGTTAGAGATACTATCTATATGCCAGTTTAGGGTCTGCAGGTACCGGCACCGTGTCCGGAGGATTAAGTGTGCCGTCAGGGGGAAATGTTCAGGCTGAATGGAAGAGGCTGAGTGGTGGTAACTGTGGCCAAGACGACCAGAAATCTACCGGAACTCCCAGAAAGCAAAAAACCAGCCCTTAGGCTGGTTTCTTTAAATATGGTGCCGGACTCGGAATCGCCCTTTGATATTATCTTCATGTAATATAACTATTTTATATAATTCGATTATTTTTGTGCCCACATTTGTACCCTCGCTAACTTTTGTGGCTTTTGCACAGGCTAGTATGGGAGAAAAGTTGTAGTAACCAAACAGCGATATGACTTGATGACAGTAGCATGTTAGGTGCAATACTTACACGCGAGTTGCCAGCATCTCTGGATAGTGCTTCGCCACAATATCATTCATATTATTCACTAAGTCTGATCGTTTAAAGACCAAGTGCGCTGATCCCTTCATGAAATATTTTATCGAAAAGTAATCGTCTTCATAAACTTTCGCTATATGCGGATTGGCACTGATATGCGCATAAAGCCGAGTTGTCACATCGCCACGGTTGTCAGGAATAGGTTTACTATCCAGCAGATAAAGCATTCGTTCCAAATCCGCCAACTGGTCTCGCCGGTAACCGTGGTTCAGGGTAAAGCCCCATTGGTTGCAACTGACTAGGTTGCTAATGATTATTTTTTTGCCAAATTGGCATGGACTGTTGGTTTTAAAGTGCCAGGATAATCCTTTGAATAAATTGATGACCCCGCGTTCAAATACGTCGCCCTTCTGCTGGTGGAGTTGCTCAAAGGTACTGAGTATGTTGGCTTCGTTGATGGCAGGAATATTATCTCCCTCAAGGTTTCTGTACCACTGGTCACGGGCTTGGGCATCCATCAGGCTCAGCATCCCCGATTTCAACATCAGATCTCGCCATATACTGCGATCGAGATTGCAGGTAATCGCTTTCATGCCCGTTTCTGTTTTCTCCATGAGCCAGCTGCCGCAGCGGAAGTCTTGTCGCATGGCCCAGTCTCTTGCCACTCCACCGCCAATGCTGTGGGTGATGGCCGAAATATCCTCAAGCTGGTGGATAAGGGCTTCAATCTACACCAGCGCAGTGTTACGCACGGTGATGATACGTTCAATGCTGGTGGAGCAAATCACATCGGTGTGGCCGGTTAGAACCTGCGGCTCGTTGATAACTGCGCTGAGTGAAGTAGACATCGTAGGAACTCCATAAAAGCAAAACGCCAACTCTTGTTGTTGGCGTCGAGGAAGAGGGATGTTTCAGGTGCCAGTGCCTGCCGTTCAAGACAGTTCTTGATACACCGCGATATAGACATAGCCGTGACTACCCAGCGTATCCGCTTCACAGACAAATTCCCCGTGCCGGACCGTAAGGCACTGCTGACGGCGTGGATCCAGCGCTCCGGACAGCAGTTGCGATTCTAGTTTGGTTATCAGCGCGGGAAACGCTGCATCAAGAACCTGAGTGGCTTGAGGGGAAAAGGTGCCGACAATGTGGGCTCTGTCGCTCAGAAAATGCAGATGCGTTCCCTCCTGAACCAGTCGGGCCCCTAACCGCGGCGTAATATCACGTTTCAGGCCCCATGTTGGGGAAGTCGTAATGTGGTTATTCATGTTAACGGTCTCTATTGAATAGGATTGAGGGACTCGGTTGGGTACAGCAACGTTGGCGGAAAATGCGCACGCCACAGACCTGCGGCCTGGCGAGCACGGGCGATATCGCCCTTACTCAGCATCGGGTCTTGTACCAGTGCGCTGAACCCGTTACGACCAATTCGCACTAATGCATACTTCTCAACCAGTGTGTTGATGGTGTCGCCGACTGAAATCCCTTGTTCTATCTGCTGTGTAATAATCTGTTCATCGTGATAGGGCGTATCGTTGAGGCTCAGGCCATAGTGGTGCTCCAGCAGAAAAGCGAGCAGTTGCTGATAAATAACAGGCACGGGCAATGCATCCTGCGCTGTGGCGCGTGGTTTCATGGGGATGTTCTCAATGTGGATAATGCGGGATACGTCAGGAAACGAACGGGGGTATCACCAGTCGAATGTGGCGAAACCGGGCAACACATCCCCCAGGGCATCAATATGCAGGTAGGTTAGCCCATGGCGTTTCATTAATGTGGTGACCAGACGGCGGCAGGCTTTGGAGAGGCCCAACTGTCGGAGTCGCAATACCGGGTGGTTCCAGGCATTAAGTCGAATCAGATAGCCTGTGCCGGTAAAATGGATCCATTCGCCATCGCTGAATGCCACCTGACAATGGGATATCCGGTACAGCAGCGCATTGTCGTCCTCGGTGATATGTGCGGTACTGCATTGCCGACCGCGAAGGGTCAGGATGTGGGTTTGTTGGATAGTCGTTAACATGGCAGCCACCCCAACTCGGCTAACGAAATCGGCTCGCTTTCACCGATAATCAGGTGGTCCAGTACACGGATGTCGACCATGTTCAGCGCATTAACCAGCCGGGTAGTCAGTGTACGGTCAGCCTGGCTCGGAGTGGGGTCTCCGGCCGGATGATTGTGGGCGATGACAACGGCAGCACAGCGGTGGTGCAGTGCCCGAATAACGATTTCGCGGGGGTAAACTGTGGTGGCATTAAAGGTGCCGACAGAAACGGTTTCACTGGCCATCAAGCGGTGGCGGTTGTCCAAAAAGAGCACCATAAAACACTCCCGCCCCTGAGGGCGAAGATGGAGTTGCAGCCAGGCTTTCACTGCCTCGGGTGAGGTCAAGGTATAGGGCCGGTGTCGGAGTTGGGTTTCCAGTATCGCCAGTGCCTGGCTGATAATCTGTTGCTGGGCAAAAGGCAAGGTGGGGAGTGAAGCACGCATAGGCTGATGTGGCATGGGGGAACTCCTGCTTGTCAGTCAATCAAGTCAAAAATGGCCTGGCTTTCAGGGTGTTGTAAGGCATATTCGCGTAATCGGTAAAAGTGGTCGGTCATGGCCTCACTCTCGGTGTGGCAGGCATGGTGACTGTAAGCCATCAGGCAGGCGATGATACCGGCAGCTTCACGACTGACAGTGGCACCATTGCCATTGAGCGCGTTAAACAACACATAGTCTTGCTCCGTGCCCGGCACCATAAATGCCCCACAGTTACTGAGCGTGTAAAAGTCCCAGAAGTCGCCGTGGTAGTCGTCACACAACCGGTCCAGCCAACGAAAAAACTGTGGTTCAATCAACGCCCATTTGGGTACCTGACCAAAGTGTTTTGCCCAGAAATGGATGCGTTGCGCATCAGAAACCTGGGTGGCTATGAGTGTGTTTGTTTCGGTATTGAGGGGGCTGTTCATGAGAAAAATCCTTGTACCATAATCGGTTAATAACAAAACAGGCCCCACCGGAAAACCGGGGGAACCTGTTTGTGGGGGGGATAAAAGTGAGTAAGTACTTACCGGGGAGTGCGTTTAGGTACGATTAATTATCAGTCGTGTGATGACAGAGATCGGTGAAAATCAGTTGCAGTTGGGGGCAGGATTGCGCGTAGCCATTGGCATCAAAACAGGCAGGCCAGTCATTGTTTTCGCTAATCAACCGGCACTGGCTGGTTTCACCGGGTCGGTAATACAGATTGCTGCACCAGGCACAGATATCATCGTCTGATATCGAACGGTAGCCAGGTTTGTTGTCCAATGGCTCTGGATGTTCGTCTGCCTGTCGTGCGTCGGCGGGAACATGTTGCATCAAGTCACTGCCTGTTTAAGTTGCTCCGCCATCACCCACAATGCGCGGTTCAGCTTGATATCGCCATCAATCCCATTCACTGCGCGGGTTTGTGCCCGTTTGCCTGTGGCGCTGCGACCCGATAATCCCCCTTTGCTCAGGTTTTCTTGCACACGCTGAAAAGTTGTCCATAGGTCATCTTTTTTATCTTCCCACCGTCGAGGCATCAGGATTTGGGACTCCGTGACGGGATGGTGCTCCTCACCGTAACGGTAGGTCAGTGCAGCATGGGCCAGTGCATGCTGGTGCTCCGCTGACAGCATTAATGCCTGCATACCTTCACGTTGTTCTGCTACCCGGTCAAAAATCCCCAGCACTTCATACGCGCCTTCGATCACCTTATCCACTATATCGCCTTTGTGTGGCACACGAATATCGCCAAAAGACTCACCACAGATTAAACCATTCGCACAGACTGCACGAAACATGCCGGGGATTAATTGGTGGCTACTGCTGCCATCGTGGCTGTTCAACATAATAATTTCAGGCACTTGTTGACCGGCTATCTGAGTGACGCGCCGCAAACGCAGCATGTGTTTAGTGTAATCACGTTTCTCGGGGTCCCGTACCCGGGTCTGGCAGGCAAAGAACGGCACAAACCCTTCTTCGCGCAATTTATCCAATAAGGTAATAGTGGGAATGTACGTGTATCGGGCACTGCGGGAGACATGCTTGTCTTCGCCAAAGACGCTGGGGACATAGTAGGCCAGTTCATCATGGGTCAGAGGGCGGTCGCGGCGAACAGAGTTCACCCGGCCAAAACGGGAGGCTAAACGGGTCATCGTTAATTCCTTATTGGGAGATTAAAAACAAAAAGCCCATGCGTCCCGAAGGAGGCATGGCCTGGTGTGTAGTGGCGGTGTTGCGTGAGGGCAGAGGTCTGGCAAATACGAGCCTGAACCAGATTACGATGGCTTGTTTCCGACAACCGAAATCGGCAGTGGCTGGTAATATTGTGGGTCGAATACAGACAGTGGCAGGTCAGACTTATAGCCGCTGCGCTCTTCAGTTGCCTTCATGATTTCAACAGCACTGACGTTTTCGACACATTCATGTTCCAGAAATGCTTCCTGAGAGCGGGTCGCATTGCTGTCACCAAAGGGGGCGACTTCCATTGTGCCCATCGCCAGCGTGTTGCCAGCGTTGTCTTTCAACCGCAGTGAAACAGCCAGTTGGCCGAATCCCACACCGCTGTCGCCATTATCCAGGCGGAACTGATATACACAGATATTACCGGGAGTCCAAATTGTATCGGTGTTGCGGATGCTGATATAGCGTTGTTCATCCGCATAAGCGGATGACAGATGGCACAGCATTAAACCGGCGATGACAGGTAAAACTTTAGCAAATTGGCTCATTGGTGGCGCTCCTGATTTTGAGGCAAATAAACTTTGCCCATTTCCTTGCCGTCGTGAGAGTAGACGACATATTTCTCACTGGTATAGCGGTCGGTTTCCTCGCGAAAGCTCAGGGTGATGTTGTCTGCGAGACACAGAGATGCCATCAGCGGCTGAACTGTCTTTTCTCGCATATCGGCAAGATAGTAATAATTCCCTGCCTTACATCCTTCCGGCGATTTGCGGGTTTTAATCACCGTGTATTGCGGCGTTCCAAAAGCGTCTTTCTTCACCCACTGATTATCAATGTCCGCTTGTGTTGATACTACATCGGTAAAGCGGGGTGCCGTCAGGTCTTTAAACCCGGCAATGGCTTTCACTTCGGCATTGTCTTTGTTATCACAGCCGGAGAGCAGCGCAGACAGTCCCAGAATCAATACTACTGTAACCTTATGATAATCCTTACTCACTTTTCTATTCCTTTCTTCCCAAGGGATTGCCTCAACAATTACCGGTACGGCGACACAGCTCAGCCAGGCTCTGCTGTGCCACCCATTGCTGCAGTTCCCGATCGTTTTCCGAGCGTTTAGCCGCCAGCGCGGCTTGCTGTTGTTTATTCGTACAGTTATCAGGCATGACCATGATGACTTTCGGGGCTATCTGCTGCCTGACTTTTGCAATTTTAGCCTTAAGAACATCATCAGTATCGTGAACCGCTGGCCACGAAGGGCGAATCAGATCATCAATAGCCTTATCTCGTACTGAGGATTGGTTATCAATGATGGCGAAATAACATCCTTCTCCTTTATCTTCTCCCTGGTAAACCGTTTCAATATCGTTGTAAGTTTCACCAGCAGGATTCAGTTTTAGTTGACGAATAGTGTGGGTTTTCTTGTCGGCCAGGAAAATGGCACCACCACCCCGAACGCGTAGCAGGAACTGTTTCGTCCAGGGGTAGTTATCAATCACGCTGGCCTGATAGAGCATATTGTGCAATGTGTTGTCATCCATGCCATCGGCAGATTTCCAGCCGTCAGCCTGCATGTACTGCCAGGCCTTGACAGAGCCAACGATATTTCCGGCATCAGCCGGAGAAACAGCGCCCAGGAAAATGCTGGCGGACAGGATTGTAGTAGTCAGTAATTTCATCGTGGTTATTCCTTCTGAGGTATAAGCCCGTCGTCAGTTGCGACAAGCAATGAATGAAAAAAGCGAAAGTGGGGTAAAGCCTGAAGAAAATCCGGGTGAGAGAGGATGTCGCGCATCGCCATATCTGGAGCGAAGCTGCCGTTGTGGAGCGTGACTGCCCGAATATCCGCCAGCGGAAACACGGCAATCCGGGCCTGATGCTCACCCGTCAGATACCATTCGCCCTCACGTAGAACCAGGCGATAGGGAGCAAGGTCTGTGCAACGACAACCGCTTCCCAGTAGCGTCACCTTCCGGTGTTCCGATACCGCGCTCACCAGTTGGGTGAATATGCCCGAGTCTGGGGATGACAGCTGTGCTGCTCCCTGCCAGATAAGACAGGGAGACTCCCCGGCCCACTCAACAGTGAGGCGACCAGATGGTTATCCATATCAGGAAACAGTGCTTCAACCCCCGACTGGCGAGCAAATGTCATCACCGCCAGTTCCCGTTGGCGACTGCTGGACAACAAACGACACTGACCTTTGCGATACTCCAGGTCCAGATATATCAGACGTTCGCGAAAATCCCGCCGCAGGGTACGAACCGACATGCCAAACTCAGTTGCCAGCGTTTGCATGTTTAGCGTTTCACCCGCCACCAGGCGGCTGATAATCAACGATAATCGAACAGCAAGCCGGTCATGACGACGTTCAGCTTGAGTCATGAGACAGGTTCTCCGGTGAGATAATAAGTTGAAAATAAAGCGGTTATTTTAACGAGGGGGTGGGACAGGGAATGGACACCGAAAGACGTATTTTTTACTGTGGCCAATATCAGCCGTGGCGGGGCCTGAGGAGAAAACAGACCCCATTAGGTAAGTGATAAAACGTCAAAATGGACAGGGTATGTCCCGGTGATAATGGCAAATGAATCTGTTTAGAAGAAAATCCAGTCCCATACTGCGCGGGCAACGGATACCACAGTATCGCGGATTGTTCGAATGACCACTTTGAGTGGTGCGGGAATGAATGACGCCGATCCAGCTGAATCAAAGACCTCTCCCACCGCATCACCAAAGCGCTCACGCGCCTGCTTTTTTACTGGTTCACTGCATAACCTCCCGTGCAACTGAGTTGCCAGTGGACTGGCGGCACGGTCAGGTAGGCAGCGCATCATCGTTTCTACCATTGGTGGCAGATTCCATTCAGTCCTGGCTGAGATGACACATACCGGATGATGCGGTGAAAATAGCTGGCGAATGGATTCTAGCCTTGCTTCAATATTCACCAACTGGTGCGGTGATGGCGCATTGCCAGTGACATACCATTCATGACTAGGTTCTATCTTGTCTGCCTGGTTAACGACAAACAGTACCCGCTGCTGGTAACCCGTCATCACTCGCCGGTAGAAACGTTCATCTACGGAGAACGCCCGATCGTCGGCTTTGATGACCCACAGAATGAGATCCAGCTCAGGGAGGATATTGCGATACAGAGATTCATATTCGCTATCCCGTTGCTCACTCTCACCTACACCGGGTAGGTCTACCAGTATCAGGCTGTGGTCGCCACTGCTCAGCCGCAATCGCAGTACGTCACGGGTGCAGGCATCGACATCACTGACGGGCGTGACCTCGCTCTGGAACAATGCGTTACACAGCGACGACTTACCCACTCCTGTCTTACCCATGATGCCGATGACTGGCTCGTAGTGAGTGAGCTTTTGAATATGGTCAAGAATATGTTTTCTAATGGCATGGGGGAGTGACGCCAGCGGCTTTTCGATGGCCTGCAGACCTTCTGATTTTTTCATGAAACGACCTCAGACAGAAAAACAAAAAAACCGAGCCAGGAAGGCTTCGGGGGTGATTCACTGGGATAATATCTGTCTGAAATTATTTTGATTTAACTTTTTCTTTTGATTTCTTTTCTGATGATTTTTTTTGTGACCACGCCCGACTCATTTTACTGATGAAATCTTGCTTATCACCGATTACAAGTGGAGACCAATTATCCAGACAAGATATCAGCATTTGATATCTCATCTCCCCATCAAAAGGCTCAAAATATGGAGGGATAAAATTTTTATTCTTGAGATAAGTCCACAAATATATAACCTGATCGTCGTCTTTAGCATCTATCCAGTCAAAGTCAGTCAAAAACTCATTATAATTTCTCTGCCATCTGTTATTAAGTTCAGCAATATAATTTCTCTTCCTTTTTAGTGAGACAGGAGCATCATCTATGTGACGCATGATCTCACCAATTAATTCTCGACCAGTAAGAGGGCTGGTATTTATTTTTTCATGAGGTGGTGTGATACAGTTGCAATATGAAAATAGAATGTCGAGTTTATCACTATCACTATTATTATTTTTTAGCTCGAGACCATGACCTAATCCAGTACTTTCCTGATGAACCGATATTGTAGAATCATCAAAGTGTAACGTGCGATTATCCTTGTATTTATTTATACCTGAAGCCGCATTAATCTCCTCTAAGGCTGCGTAAGCCTCCTCAATAAGCATGCTTTCTCGAAGTAGTTCACCTCGGGCACTTTCATCGTCAGCGATACAATTCACACAAATATACAAAAGCGCAAACCATGCAGCCCTTGGAGTAGCAGACAAACGACGGAAGTAGATTTTATCAATGAGCAGCTCTTCTGCTACCTGTTGCAAATGAGTAACAAAGTAGCTTTGAGTGGCACCGCTTAACAAATACTCCCCGATTTCATTTTCAACTATTGCTTTCCACTGCTGCCAGGTATCACAACGCAACTCATCCCAGAGCGAATCATTACTGTTCCTTAGTACGCCAGCACTGTCATGTGGGGTGTAAATGAAACCAGATCGGAGCAACCTGATAATCATAATGTCAGTTCTGACTGCGTCGTAATACAACATTTAGCCTCCTAATGTTGCGGGAAAAAACAAACTCGAAAGGGACTCCAGGGATCACTTATGACTAAAAAAACATCATCTATTGCTGATTTCCCACTGAAAAAATAATGATATTCTACTGAATTTACAGTGATTTTTTCATGATGTATAGCTGTAGGTTTTCAGAGACTAAGTCTGCAAATTATGCACGCTGCAACCTTAAGTGATGTGGTGCGAGGATCCAATCATTCAGTCACCTAGACTTACGGCATTTCTCATGAGTTCCCTTAACGTGAGTCTATGTTACTAAATCGCCGAAATGTGGATCTCTTAGCATAGGTTGTACCTCGTTAACCCCTAATTTTACGTCCGGCCCAGTAACCATTACGCATTATAGTCGTCTGCTTTGCAAAACGTCATTCCTTTGATGAGGCGATAGCGATGCAGTGAACCTTAACAGAAAGCTCTGGATGCCTGAGAATAAATGCATGGCTGCTTGGAGTCTGTGGTAGCAGCTTGTACGCAGCGTACTAACAGAGGTCAACAGTCCTCTACTTTTTTACGCCATACCCGGTTGGTATGCCGAAGCACGTGGTCGTTATCAAACATCACGAGTCCGGCTTACCTTTCTTAACCGGAGAATCGAATAATGAACACCCATACTTCTCTTTTAGAAGACCAGTTTGTCAATATGGCATTTATCACCAGTCTGACTGGGTTAACAGATAAGTGGTTCTATAAGCTAATTAAAGATGATGTTTTCCCAAAACCAATAAAGATGGGTCGTAGCTCTCGCTGGTTAAAAAGCGAAGTTGAAGCCTGGCTTCAGGAACGTATTAATCAGTCCCGCAAATAGGCCTCTCCCCTAACTAAACTCGCAGCATGAAAATAACTATCCGACTACCCGGAGATTTTCTGCTGCCTGTCATTCATACCCGAGGAATATTTAAACCATGAAAGATTATAAAACCCGTTATGAAGAGCTTCACAAATATTACCAGACCTGGCTGATGGATTTTACAAAGCTGGCCGTTCGCCAAGGTATGTGTCATCAGAATATTTATTACACCCATGCTCTGACCGTAGGATGTCTGCAATTTCCTGGGAAAGACCCGGTTATTGCGATTGTTCCGCAATGCCTGCACCGGATCATTTACGGTAAAACATCGGCAGCATCATTATCCCTTGAGGACGACCTGAGCGTTAGTTTATGTACGCAGGAACATTTACTCGTCCATCACCCCATGCTGGAGGGTATTTTACTTTCCGAATGTGTCCGTTTAAAACAACGTTCACTGGCAAATAAACTCACCAGCCTGTTTCAGCAATTCAGAGGAACTGAGCTCCGTCTCAAGCTTGTCTGGCTGTGCTGGTATGATTTGATGCTGGGAAATAGTCTTGCTGACTGGATTGAAAATCTGACGTTAAAATCAGGCGAGGAGGTCAATAACTGGGTTAATGACCGGCAGACTGAGAACCACAGGCTCACCAGCATGATGGATGAGTATGTCTCATTTGCCTACCGCACTGTACTCGATCCGCTGATTTAAGCCACTCGACATGCTGACGGGGTAGACCGCCATTCCAGGGTAAAGGCATATTATATGGAACAGCTAACTTCGGAGTTATTTTAGCTAATAAATCAGTGTGTTAAGCGGTATGGTGTAAGGTTCAGTGAACGTACGTGAGTGTCGGATAGGTAATATATACCTATTATCAGTATGGGCATCCATATGTCTGTTAAGTATGTACCTAATAATCTATTAATATCCATATTATACAGCTGCTTAAATAAATACCTAAATGAGCATAATGCTGTAATCATCTGAGCCATATGCTGAACAACAAACAACGCCTGTAATCAATATCCCTATCAGCGTTACTCCCTAAATCTCCCAATCACTATGCCTGTCTGTGTTTCAGGAAGGCAGTACTATGCCTGTCTGTGTTTCAGGAAGGCAGTACTATGCCTGCTGTTTCCCGACAGGTGGAGGAAACTATTATGTTTTTGTTCGATGACATCATCCACCCAATGGTAGTGGACCAACGCCATGAACCTTTCAACGAGAAATATCTACAGCGTATCGAAGGGGTACTCTGTAACGCACTGCAGGACCATCCACAAACCACGGTTATCAGGGTGGATTTACACTTACCGGAAGCCGGAGATGTGGGTGACAGTATTGTCAGTGATGCTGACTTAAGCCCGGGGCTAATGTCCCGCTTTATCGACTCACTGAAAGCTCAGATAGTCGCTTACCGACAAAGAAAAGCCAGGGAAGGTAAACGCTGCCATCGCTCTTCAGTTCGCTACGTCTGGGTGCTGGAGCAACCGGAACTGGGTGGCAAGAAGCATTATCACATGGCCCTCTTCGTCAACACAGACACGTTCAATGCTCTGGGAAGCTACGGCGAGCAGGGGAAAGGTCTGGCCTCTCTTGTTCAGAACGCCTGGCTAAGTGCAATGAATAAGCGTGACTGGCCTGAATATTTGACGCTGGTACACTTTGTTGATAATCCTCTGGCTTTCCTGGAGCTCAATAAGCCGGAGTTCATGGGTAAACTGGATGCACTGACTTTCCGTCTGAGTTACATGGCAAAGCATCGTACCAAACGCTACAGCAGCGCAGAACGCTCATTTGGTTGCAGCCAGTACTGAGACGTTACCATAACGACCGGCTCTGTGAGATGGGCCAGTACTCAGCCCGGCCTCTCGATTTAATTACGTGGTATTCCCTTCTTTTGACTGGCGCTATTTTCAACTCAGACAGAGGTTTCCCACGGAATGACTTAATGAAAGACTGACCAATACGCAGCGAACCAACCCTGTGCTCTGGGCAGCAACTGATCACTACCCACGACTGGTACCGTTTCGGTGACCATTACCCCCCCTTCACCAAAATAAAAAATAGCGCTTTCACTGATGGGCGAGAACATGCCCTGCAACCTCGTATGACAGTGGTGAGTTTTCCGACACCAGCATGTTTTTATTGATATTTACATTTTTAATTGATCGGTAGTAACGATCGATAGTATATTATCGATCGTTATATTCTATCAATAAAGGGGTGGCGATAACATGATGGGTAACAAGGACAGTCGATTCTTTAAGCGTTTATGCCTGTCGTTGTGACAATAGCTCTGTTGTCAGAGCCTGGACCCCGAGGTGTTATCACTGCCCATGACTCTACTCACAAGGAAATGTCATGATATTCAATAAAACGTTGCTGTCGGGTTTACTGGTACTGGTGTCTGCCTCTGTAGTCGCCGCCCCTGAAAACGGGGTCTACCTTTCGGGTAAGGTGGGGGTGGGGATAATGAATCTCGGTAATCAATCCCTGAGCTATGCATCAGACGGGAGCTCGGATGATTTTGGTCGTCAACGTGACAGTAATTTTGCAGGCTCTCTGGCGGCGGGTTACGATTTTTACTCGCAGTTCAATGCGCCGGTGCGTGTGGAGTTGGAATATACCGGTTACGGGAAAGCCCATTCCAATAACAGCCTGACTTACAATCAAGCCTCCTGGGGCTATCCCGACTTTGAAGGCAAAACAGAGAACAGCCTCGAGGTTCAACTCCAGACCGTGCTGATGAATGCCTACTGGGATATGCGTAACAGCACCCCCTTCACGCCGTGGGTTTCTGCCGGGATTGGGGTCAGTCATCTGTCGTTGGACCACCATACAGTCGATACCGATACCCAAATCAGTACGGGTATCGTTGATGGTTCGGTAAGAAGCGGTAACCACTCCGGCAGTACGACCAACTTTGCCTGGACGGTGGGGGTGGGGGTTAACTGGGCCATCATGGATAACGTGAGTATGGACCTGAGTTACCGTTACCTCGATGCCGGAGATGTTGAAGCAAATTACACGACCCCTAAGGGAAGTGGTAAAACAGCGAAAGTTTCGGTGACGTCGAATGATGTTATGCTGGGTGTACGGTATGCCTTCTAAGTAATCATACTCTGCTGTGCCCTGAGTTAGCGCACAGTGAATTCAGGCACTGCGTCAGCGCCTCACCAGGGTCATTATCGACGCAGTCCACCTGAACAACAGCCAGATAAATCGGTTTTTTCTCTTAACGTTACCTGATTAATTATCACCGCAGCACCGACGAGTTGACCCGGTCAACGACTCAATAAAAACTCACGTCTTACGGTATCGCTGGATGCGCATTATTGTGTGTCCAGGGTTAATATCGGTTTTTATATCGTTCCTGACTGCGGTAACGATTACGGACTGCTCGTCGCCGCTCTTCTGGTGTCCCCTGTGATTTCAGTAAACACTGTTCACGTCGCCGAGCAATCTGTTCCGATTCAGCATCATCAAGGCAATGGTCTATGACAGTAAGCCACTGCGTCGCAGCTCTACGCCAGAATCCGGCCAGCTCTAAATCGGTCGCTTTTTGTGTTAACGTTTCAATACTGAACCGCCCCGGTTTTCTTGGAGAGTTTTTAGTCCGGGAACTCAGGCTGCCAGATCCTTGTTCACCAGGGAAGCATAGTACGCTTGCTCTGCCTCAACCGGGGGCACATAACCAATGCGCTCCAAAAGCCACCGATTGTTGAACCAGTCTACCCAGTCCAGCGTCGCCAACTCCACATCCTGCCTGCTTTCTCAGCTTCGACGGTGGATAACCTCTGCCTTATATAACCCGTTGATACTTTCTGCCAGGGCATTGTCGTATGAGTCTCCTACGCTACCCACTGATGCCATCACCTCGGCATCTTTCAGGCGTTGCGTGTAAGCCAGAGAGACATACTGAGACCCGCGATCGCTATGATGGATGACGCCACTGCCTGGCCTTCTGGCCCACAGTGCCTGTTCCAGTGCATCCCGGATGAACGAAGTTTCCATCGTGGATGAGACCCGCCAGCCCACGATGACACCAGCGAACACATCGATGATGAACGCCACATATGCGAACCCCTGCCATGTGCTGACGTAGGTATGTTCATGCTGCCGTCTGAAGAGGCAACGGTTTCTCGTTTGACGCTGGGGGAACAGGTATTTGTGCAGTGCACGGAGCTTTCGTTTTATCTTGAAGTGTTGTCCGGGGTCGGGTGTGCGCTGAACTCTGGGGCTGAGGAGCAACGAATGGGAGGCTTTGGTGCGGGAGGATAATGTCAATGCTTATCGTTATGAGTTTAAGAGGTTCTGTCGCATTAAGGCGTCGTCAGGTAACATGCTGTTTTTATTTACGATTCTGCCTAACTATGTATCTGATCCAAACGCCTTCCGTCGCTTACATTATCCCGTCGATATTATTGCTCAGTGTGTCCGCTGGTATTTGGCTTACTCACTGAGTTTACGCAACCTGGAAGAGATAATGGCAGAGCGCGGTATTCTTGTTGACCACTCCACGTTACACCGCTGGGTCATCCGCCTGGTGCCCTTGATAAGGTATTTCGCCGGCATAAGCGCACAGTAGGTAGGCGGTGGAAAATAGATGAAATCTATATAAAAATCAAAGGTCAGTGGAAATATCTGTACCAGGCTATTGACAGCAACGGCCAAACCATCGACTTTCTGCTGACCACCAAACGTGATGCAGCAGCCGCGCTGCGTTTTTTCCGCAAAGCCATTCGACACCATGATGAGCCAGAAATTGTTACTATCGATAAAAGTGGTGCCAACACGGCAGCGCTGTCAACACTCAATGCCGACAAACCAGAAGAAGAAGCCATAACTATCAGGCAGAGTAAATACCTGAACAGGATCATCGAAATATCAAACGACGGATACGATCGATACTGGGCTTCAAATCATTTAGACGTGCGCAGACGATATTGGCGGGTATTGAATTAGTCCACATGATACGCAAAGAACAGCTTCATCATCCAGTCGGTGACGGATTGTCACCGGCGGAACAATTTTATCAGTTGGCGCCTAAATAACCGACAACGCAACTTTTGCCCACTTCATATCACTAATGCAACAGAGCCAAAAAGGTTGCTCTACCGGTAACGGATTGTCTCCGGAAGAGCAATTTTACCTTTGGACTGTTTTAAAGGGGAGGAAGTGCAACTTCCGAGCCCCGCCATTAATGTGGCACAACCCTCTTTATATTATTCAATTCTATTAATGGATACAACTCACGTTATAACCATTTGTATCACCACCTCCTGGGTTATATGAAACTGTACCATTATTCATATAAACATAAAAATGACCGTTACTAGGACTGCTTAACTCAGAAGTACGATACACGGTATTAAGCGGCCATCCTTGAAGCGTTTGTATTGTCGAGTTTGGATAAAGGTTATATAAACCAACCAATTGTGCTCTGGTTGGTAATGTTGTACAAAGTAGCACTGCCTGATTTTGTGTAAAAGTAGCCCAAGACTCATTGTTCACACTAGCTACATCAACCCCTGTTCTTTCTGCTGCCAAATATGGGCGTGTGAAAGTCACTCCAGAATAAGTCAATGTTTCTGTCATATATCCCCACATATTCGCCAGTGGTGTATCAGGGCTGGTGACTATATTAAAAATGACTCCTATTTGTTGCCTATCATTACTCTCTGCTACAGCTTGAAGTGTCGTTTTCACACCGATACCATTCGGATCTGTTATTGATAAAACCAATTCCCCTGCCGAATTTGTAACGCCTGTATACAAATCATAATCTATACCATTTATTTTCAATGCACCGCTATTTGTAACTACTGCATTTTGACGATTAGTAACATCTACACTAGTGAAGGTTATTTTCGTGTTTGGTGCTGGGTCAGATGTATTTTTAAGTTTTGCACTAATAGTCAATTGGATCGTATCACCTATATTTTTTCGATCAGAATCAACCGACATAGTTAAGTCAACAGGAATTGGCATTAATACGATACTAGCTGCATTCACGCCCAGTGCAGAACCACCAACACTGGCCGTCAGGCTGGCCGTACCGGCTAGCGTACCGGCGGTCAGGGTCGCGGTATAGACCCCGCTGGCCTGCTCGGTCACTGTACCCAGGGTACCCAGCGTGGTGGCCAAGGCCACCGCCTGCCCGGTGACCGGGTTATCGTTGTTGTCCCGCAGCGTCAGCGTCACCAGCGAGGTGTCGCTGCCATTGGCTTCAATATTGACCGGGGCCGCCACTAACGTTGAGTTGGTGGTGCTCAGATCACTGCTGTTGCCGTTCAGCGTCACCGTGGCCGGGGCCACGCCCAGTGCAGTACCACCAACACTGGCCGTCAGGCTGGCCGTACCGGCTAGCGTACCGGCGGTCAGGGTCGCGGTATACACCCCGCTGGCCTGCTCGGTCACTGTACCCAGGGTACCCAGCGTGGTGGCCAAGGCCACCGCCTGCCCGGTGACCGGGTTATTGTTGTTGTCACGCAGCGTCAGCGTCACCAGCGAGGTGTCGCTGCCATTGGCTTCAATATTGACCGGGGTCGCCACTAACGTTGAGTTGGTGGTGCTCAGATCACTGCTGTTGCCGTTCAGCGTCACCGTGGCCGGGGCCACGCCCAGTGCAGTACCACCAACACTGGCCGTCAGGCTGGCCGTACCGGCTAGCGTACCGGCGGTCAGGGTCGCGGTATACACCCCGCTGGCCTGCTCGGTCACTGTACCCAGGGTACCCAGCGTGGTGGCCAAGGCCACCGCCTGCCCGGTGACCGGGTTATTGTTGTTGTCACGCAGCGTCAGCGTCACCAGCGAGGTGTCGCTGCCATTGGCTTCAATATTGACCGGGGTCGCCACTAACGTTGAGTTGGTGGTGCTCAGATCACTGCTGTTGCCGTTCAGCGTCACCGTGGCCGGGGCCACGCCCAGTGCAGTACCACCAACACTGGCCGTCAGGCTGGCCGTACCGGCTAGCGTACCGGCGGTCAGGGTCGCGGTATACACCCCGCTGGCCTGCTCGGTCACTGTACCCAGGGTACCCAGCGTGGTGGCCAAGGCCACCGCCTGCCCGGTGACCGGGTTATTGTTGTTGTCACGCAGCGTCAGCGTCACCAGCGAGGTGTCGCTGCCATTGGCTTCAATATTGACCGGGGTCGCCACTAACGTTGAGTTGGTGGTGCTCAGATCACTGCTGTTGCCGTTCAGCGTCACCGTGGCCGGGGCCACGCCCAGTGCAGTACCACCAACACTGGCCGTCAGGCTGGCCGTACCGGCTAGCGTACCGGCGGTCAGGGTCGCGGTATACACCCCGCTGGCCTGCTCGGTCACTGTACCCAGGGTACCCAGCGTGGTGGCCAAGGCCACCGCCTGCCCGGTGACCGGGTTATTGTTGTTGTCACGCAGCGTCAGCGTCACCAGCGAGGTGTCGCTGCCATTGGCTTCAATATTGACCGGGGTCGCCACTAACGTTGAGTTGGTGGTGCTCAGATCACTGCTGTTGCCGTTCAGCGTCACCGTGGCCGGGGCCACGCCCAGTGCAGTACCACCAACACTGGCCGTCAGGCTGGCCGTACCGGCTAGCGTACCGGCGGTCAGGGTCGCGGTATACACCCCGCTGGCCTGCTCGGTCACTGTACCCAGGGTACCCAGCGTGGTGGCCAAGGCCACCGCCTGCCCGGTGACCGGGTTATTGTTGTTGTCACGCAGCGTCAGCGTCACCAGCGAGGTGTCGCTGCCATTGGCTTCAATATTGACCGGGGTCGCCACTAACGTTGAGTTGGTGGTGCTCAGATCACTGCTGTTGCCGTTCAGCGTCACCGTGGCCGGGGCCACGCCCAGTGCAGTACCACCAACACTGGCCGTCAGGCTGGCCGTACCGGCTAGCGTACCGGCGGTCAGGGTCGCGGTATACACCCCGCTGGCCTGCTCGGTCACTGTACCCAGGGTACCCAGCGTGGTGGCCAAGGCCACCGCCTGCCCGGTGACCGGGTTATTGTTGTTGTCACGCAGCGTCAGCGTCACCAGCGAGGTGTCGCTGCCATTGGCTTCAATATTGACCGGGGTCGCCACTAACGTTGAGTTGGTGGTGCTCAGATCACTGCTGTTGCCGTTCAGCGTCACCGTGGCCGGGGCCACGCCCAGTGCAGTACCACCAACACTGGCCGTCAGGCTGGCCGTACCGGCTAGCGTACCGGCGGTCAGGGTCGCGGTATACACCCCGCTGGCCTGCTCGGTCACTGTACCCAGGGTACCCAGCGTGGTGGCCAAGGCCACCGCCTGCCCGGTGACCGGGTTATTGTTGTTGTCACGCAGCGTCAGCGTCACCAGCGAGGTGTCGCTGCCATTGGCTTCAATATTGACCGGGGTCGCCACTAACGTTGAGTTGGTGGTGCTCAGATCACTGCTGTTGCCGTTCAGCGTCACCGTGGCCGGGGCCACGCCCAGTGCAGTACCACCAACACTGGCCGTCAGGCTGGCCGTACCGGCTAGCGTACCGGCGGTCAGGGTCGCGGTATAGACCCCGCTGGCCTGCTCGGTCACTGTACCCAGGGTACCCAGCGTGGTGGCCAAGGCCACCGCCTGCCCGGTGACCGGGTTATCGTTGTTGTCCCGCAGCGTCAGCGTCACCAGCGAGGTGTCGCTGCCATTGGCTTCAATATTGACCGGGGCCGCCACTAACGTTGAGTTGGTGGTGCTCAGATCACTGCTGTTGCCGTTCAGCGTCACCGTGGCCGGGGCCACGCCCAGTGCAGTACCACCAACACTGGCCGTCAGGCTGGCCGTACCGGCTAGCGTACCGGCGGTCAGGGTCGCGGTATACACCCCGCTGGCCTGCTCGGTCACTGTACCCAGGGTACCCAGCGTGGTGGCCAAGGCCACCGCCTGCCCGGTGACCGGGTTATCGTTGTTGTCCCGCAGCGTCAGCGTCACCAGCGAGGTGTCGCTGCCATTGGCTTCAATATTGACCGGGGCCGCCACTAACGTTGAGTTGGTGGTGCTCAGATCACTGCTGTTGCCGTTCAGCGTCACCGTGGCCGGGGCCACGCCCAGTGCAGTACCACCAACACTGGCCGTCAGGCTGGCCGTACCGGCTAGCGTACCGGCGGTCAGGGTCGCGGTATACACCCCGCTGGCCTGCTCGGTCACTGTACCCAGGGTACCCAGCGTGGTGGCCAAGGCCACCGCCTGCCCGGTGACCGGGTTATCGTTGTTGTCCCGCAGCGTCAGCGTCACCAGCGAGGTGTCGCTGCCATTGGCTTCAATATTGACCGGGGCCGCCACTAACGTTGAGTTGGTGGTGCTCAGATCACTGCTGTTGCCGTTCAGCGTCACCGTGGCCGGGGCCACGCCCAGTGCAGTACCACCAACACTGGCCGTCAGGCTGGCCGTACCGGCTAGCGTACCGGCGGTCAGGGTCGCGGTATAGACCCCGCTGGCCTGCTCGGTCACTGTACCCAGGGTACCCAGCGTGGTGGCCAAGGCCACCGCCTGCCCGGTGACCGGGTTATCGTTGTTGTCCCGCAGCGTCAGCGTCACCAGCGAGGTGTCGCTGCCATTGGCTTCAATATTGACCGGGGCCGCCACTAACGTTGAGTTGGTGGTGCTCAGATCACTGCTGTTGCCGTTCAGCGTCACCGTGGCCGGGGCCACGCCCAGTGCAGTACCACCAACACTGGCCGTCAGGCTGGCCGTACCGGCTAGCGTACCGGCGGTCAGGGTCGCGGTATACACCCCGCTGGCCTGCTCGGTCACTGTACCCAGGGTACCCAGCGTGGTGGCCAAGGCCACCGCCTGCCCGGTGACCGGGTTATTGTTGTTGTCACGCAGCGTCAGCGTCACCAGCGAGGTGTCGCTGCCATTGGCTTCAATATTGACCGGGGTCGCCACTAACGTTGAGTTGGTGGTGCTCAGATCACTGCTGTTGCCGTTCAGCGTCACCGTGGCCGGGGCCACGCCCAGTGCAGTACCACCAACACTGGCCGTCAGGCTGGCCGTACCGGCTAGCGTACCGGCGGTCAGGGTCGCGGTATACACCCCGCTGGCCTGCTCGGTCACTGTACCCAGGGTACCCAGCGTGGTGGCCAAGGCCACCGCCTGCCCGGTGACCGGGTTATTGTTGTTGTCACGCAGCGTCAGCGTCACCAGCGAGGTGTCGCTGCCATTGGCTTCAATATTGACCGGGGTCGCCACTAACGTTGAGTTGGTGGTGCTCAGATCACTGCTGTTGCCGTTCAGCGTCACCGTGGCCGGGGCCACGCCCAGTGCAGTACCACCAACACTGGCCGTCAGGCTGGCCGTACCGGCTAGCGTACCGGCGGTCAGGGTCGCGGTATACACCCCGCTGGCCTGCTCGGTCACTGTACCCAGGGTACCCAGCGTGGTGGCCAAGGCCACCGCCTGCCCGGTGACCGGGTTATTGTTGTTGTCACGCAGCGTCAGCGTCACCAGCGAGGTGTCGCTGCCATTGGCTTCAATATTGACCGGGGTCGCCACTAACGTTGAGTTGGTGGTGCTCAGATCACTGCTGTTGCCGTTCAGCGTCACCGTGGCCGGGGCCACGCCCAGTGCAGTACCACCAACACTGGCCGTCAGGCTGGCCGTACCGGCTAGCGTACCGGCGGTCAGGGTCGCGGTATACACCCCGCTGGCCTGCTCGGTCACTGTACCCAGGGTACCCAGCGTGGTGGCCAAGGCCACCGCCTGCCCGGTGACCGGGTTATTGTTGTTGTCACGCAGCGTCAGCGTCACCAGCGAGGTGTCGCTGCCATTGGCTTCAATATTGACCGGGGTCGCCACTAACGTTGAGTTGGTGGTGCTCAGATCACTGCTGTTGCCGTTCAGCGTCACCGTGGCCGGGGCCACGCCCAGTGCAGTACCACCAACACTGGCCGTCAGGCTGGCCGTACCGGCTAGCGTACCGGCGGTCAGGGTCGCGGTATACACCCCGCTGGCCTGCTCGGTCACTGTACCCAGGGTACCCAGCGTGGTGGCCAAGGCCACCGCCTGCCCGGTGACCGGGTTATTGTTGTTGTCACGCAGCGTCAGCGTCACCAGCGAGGTGTCGCTGCCATTGGCTTCAATATTGACCGGGGTCGCCACTAACGTTGAGTTGGTGGTGCTCAGATCACTGCTGTTGCCGTTCAGCGTCACCGTGGCCGGGGCCACGCCCAGTGCAGTACCACCAACACTGGCCGTCAGGCTGGCCGTACCGGCTAGCGTACCGGCGGTCAGGGTCGCGGTATACACCCCGCTGGCCTGCTCGGTCACTGTACCCAGGGTACCCAGCGTGGTGGCCAAGGCCACCGCCTGCCCGGTGACCGGGTTATTGTTGTTGTCACGCAGCGTCAGCGTCACCAGCGAGGTGTCGCTGCCATTGGCTTCAATATTGACCGGGGTCGCCACTAACGTTGAGTTGGTGGTGCTCAGATCACTGCTGTTGCCGTTCAGCGTCACCGTGGCCGGGGCCACGCCCAGTGCAGTACCACCAACACTGGCCGTCAGGCTGGCCGTACCGGCTAGCGTACCGGCGGTCAGGGTCGCGGTATACACCCCGCTGGCCTGCTCGGTCACTGTACCCAGGGTACCCAGCGTGGTGGCCAAGGCCACCGCCTGCCCGGTGACCGGGTTATTGTTGTTGTCACGCAGCGTCAGCGTCACCAGCGAGGTGTCGCTGCCATTGGCTTCAATATTGACCGGGGTCGCCACTAACGTTGAGTTGGTGGTGCTCAGATCACTGCTGTTGCCGTTCAGCGTCACCGTGGCCGGGGCCACGCCCAGTGCAGTACCACCAACACTGGCCGTCAGGCTGGCCGTACCGGCTAGCGTACCGGCGGTCAGGGTCGCGGTATACACCCCGCTGGCCTGCTCGGTCACTGTACCCAGGGTACCCAGCGTGGTGGCCAAGGCCACCGCCTGCCCGGTGACCGGGTTATTGTTGTTGTCACGCAGCGTCAGCGTCACCAGCGAGGTGTCGCTGCCATTGGCTTCAATATTGACCGGGGTCGCCACTAACGTTGAGTTGGTGGTGCTCAGATCACTGCTGTTGCCGTTCAGCGTCACCGTGGCCGGGGCCACGCCCAGTGCAGTACCACCAACACTGGCCGTCAGGCTGGCCGTACCGGCTAGCGTACCGGCGGTCAGGGTCGCGGTATACACCCCGCTGGCCTGCTCGGTCACTGTACCCAGGGTACCCAGCGTGGTGGCCAAGGCCACCGCCTGCCCGGTGACCGGGTTATTGTTGTTGTCACGCAGCGTCAGCGTCACCAGCGAGGTGTCGCTGCCATTGGCTTCAATATTGACCGGGGCTGCTACCAGAGTCGAATTGGCATAGTTTATCGTTGGTGCATTCACCGTAATGAGCATGCTTGCCTGAGGGGAAGCGTTGCCTTGATTGTCATAGGCGATAGCATTCAGAATGTAGCTGTTACCACTGGCTCGGTTAACCTGATATCCCGGTAGCGTTATCTCCAAACCATCTTTGCTGGTTTGTTTTAACACGCCACCCGCTGCGATCAGTTCTGCGCTTTGCCAATCAATGCGTTTAAGACCGTGCGTCGCTGTCACTTGCGCAGTGATGGAGTGCAGCGAGAGAGGATCGCCTACCAAACTTTCTGGCAATGACAAGCGCACCAGATTCTGTTTCTGGTAGTCCAATACAATATTATTATTACGTTCAACCAAATCATACCGACTCCCAGCCAGAGTACGGCTTGTTGCAACGGCTGAGGGGGCAATATGGGATTGCCACGTTTCACCTAAGCGATAGTTCAACTGGACATTAATGCTGCTATCGTTTTGCCCACTTTTACCTGCGCGATGTTCAGCGCCAATAGTGACTAATGGAATTGGGGTATAATTTATCCCAGCAGTAATAGCATGAGGGTTTTTCTGGCGGTTATCTTTACCAAACAGAGCAACTTCATCACCAACATATTTTTCATACATTACCTTACCGCCCAATTGGGGATACGACGGTAGATAGGCTTCAGCACGCAGGTCATAACCGTTAGCAGGGCGTTCGTTATAATCGGTAAAGTCCCGAGACTGATGCCAGTCCGTGATACCAAAATAGTTGTTGGCGGATAATTTTAGGTAATCAGTCCAAGCTTCTGCCCCCACGCCGATACGCCGATTTTTACCAGTCAGGTCGTTATCAAAGAAGGTATTGGCACCATACATCCAGCTTCCTTGGAATGTACGCACTCCGGCGCCTATATTGACTGTATTACGGCTGTCTTTATTGCGAGCACCGAGTTGGGTAAAGAGAATTGACTTTTCATTGTCATACAATGGCATCAAAACATCGGCCGCGCTGCCATCCAGATGGAAATCATCATTAACATTTAACTGTACGCGTGCAGTGCCAAACTGGCTCAACCACTGCTGTGCTGAGCTATTGAATTCATTGCTGGCGGCTGAACGAAGCACCCGCTCACCGGATTTAGCTGGATCACCGTTGGATAAGGCTGTGGCGCCCGCCACCGCATGACCGGCTAATTGGTTTTCGACTGAAAGTATATTGCCTTTATTGTTATCTATCGAGAAGGGAGAGGCTTTACGGGGGACATCAATCTCGTCGCCAGTAGTCAAAGTTGTAAAGGGGCGAGAAAAAGTACGGTAGATATTTATTTTTTTGAGTTCATCAACGCTAATACCGTATTTCTTCGCCACTGTATCGACAGTCTCTCCCAAACCCAGCACATAGGGTTCAGAGGATGAATAAGATAATGTTGTTGCAGCCTTTGAAGCTTTCATCGCTGCAATAGCCGGAGAAAAAGAGGCACTCAGCGGGATAAATAATTGTAATAGTAACGTGCCCCATGCAACTCGTCTGATATGGGGACGCGGGAGATAAGCAACGGATCTTTTTGATGAAGTAGAAACAGTAGGCTGTAGCTTCTTTAAAAAAATAAAATACTTAATCATATATTTTCGCTCATCAATAGCGAATTTCGCTCTGAATTAAAAAGCAAAGAGCAAAAATTCATTATATATTAGTTATTTTGGAAATATTGCCAACTCGATTTTCCCGAATGCGGCAAGCCAAAGTATGAAATTAATATTAGATATATTTATCAAAAGAATCTGATTAAAATAAAAAATGTGCTTTCGTTGATAATCTTAGCGGTATTTTTTATTTAAGATTAGTAACAAGAAATTAGAAATGCAACACCAGTTACTTATTTTTAATTTAACACATCTATCGTTACAAAAAGCAGTGATACTAGATATATTTATGTAACTAATATACAACAAGATAGTAGGATAGTTATATAGGATTGAATACCCATTTAAAGTAAGAATTATCCTACAAAGAATACATTAATGTAGGGGGTGTAAGCGGGAAGGTAATCCCCCCGAAAAATCGGTGTGTTTATAAGTGGAATTTTCTCGTAATCTGAACCGGGGAGATCTCTATGAAAAAATCACGTTTTACCGACAGTCAAATCATGACCATCCTGAAGCAAGTCGAGGCCGGAACGCCGGTGGCTGAATTGTGCCGCGAGCATGGCATGAGCAATGCCAGTTTCTATAAGTGGCGCTCATGGTTTGGCGGGATGGATGCCTCCATGATGGCCCGTCTCAAAGAGCTGGAAGACGAAAACCGCCGCCTCAAAAAGATGTATGCCGAAGAACGGCTCAAAGCCGAGATTATTCAGGAGGCCATGGCAAAAAAGTGGTGAAGCCATCGCATCGAAAGCGGATGGCACAGGATGCGGTCAGAAGCCGAAACGTCAGCATACGTTTTGCCTGTCAGTTGTTTGTTGTCAGCGAAAGTTGTTATCGCTATCAGCCTGAGTTGAATGAAGAAAATGCCGTTATTGCCGACTGGCTGCTCCGCATCACTGACAGTCAGCGCAACTGGGGATTTGGTCTGTGCTTTTTATACCTTCGCAACGTAAAGGGCTTCAGGTTCAACCACAAAAGGGTGTACCGGATTTACTGCGAGTTGTCGCTGAACATGCGAATAAAGCCGAAAAAACGACTGAAACGGAATCAACCTGAACCGCTGGCGGTGCCTGAAAACAGTAACGAATGCTGGTCGATGGACTTCATGCATGATCAGCTATCGGATGGCCGTTCCGTCCGTTTACTGAATATTATCGATGACTTTAATCGTGAGGCCCTGGCCATCGAGGTGGATTTTTCTCTGCCCGCAAACCGTGTGGTGAGAACTCTCGAGCAACTCATTGAATGGAAGGGTAAGCCGGAAGTAATACGATGCGATAATGGGCCAGAATATACCGGCAAGATACTGATGTTATGGGCGGCTCAGCAGAATATAACCCTGCGTTTTATTCAGCCGGGTAAACCTCAGCAGAACGCTTATATTGAGCGATATAACCGAACAGTGCGTTATGGCTGGCTGGGGCAGCACCTGTTTTCCTCGTTGGAGGAATTGCAGGGCTATGCCACTCGGTGGCAATGGTTTTATAATCACGAACGTCCGAATATGGCACTAAATGGCTTCACGCCGATGCAACATATTCAGCGAATGTCCTGATTCTACTTATTACCTCCGTTAAAAATGGGGGGATTACCCTTCCTGTCGGTTAAACATAACTATATTGTACAAAAAATAGTTACGGGACACACCCTAGTCGCTTACCGGGAAAGCCCAATTCCGACTACTTTTTTAGGACATATTTCCCACCGTTATTAGGTTTCTTAATTTGAACAGGATCTCCTCAATAATTTAACTGTAATTTAATAAAAATATAAAATCATGATGGATTTGAGCTTAGTGATACATTGAGGCCTGTTCCCTTTGGCTATTTCTCTGCGGTTTCGGTGGATTGGATTACGTCTTATGTAGATCTCTGGCGAGTATATCAACGGCCATGCTTTTGTTCAGATGCAACAACTATTCCAGCCATAAGTTAATCTGTTTTAGTTCGGGTATAACGATATCAAAACAGGGGATTACACAATTCAAATTACCGAGGTGAAGACTTGGCAAAGGCTGCTCTGGCATTCAGTGCAGGGCTGACCGCGATCAGTGTAAACAGCACTGTTTGAATTTTTTACCACTGCCACAGGAGCAGGGATCATTACGTCCCGTTTTCGGCGGGGCGGCATAAGGAACAGATGATGGCAACGGCGTCTTTGTTACTGGTTGTCTCTGGCGCAGCCAGTGTGCGTGTAGGCTGAGTGCTGCTAGTGGTATCTTCTCGATGCGGTGTTGAATGTCGTCTAATGACATTTTTTCAAGGAGTGGAAAATTTTCTTCTTTGCCGTGGAGGGCAATGGCTTCTAACTCAGCGGTATGTGCTTCAGGCAACGCCGACCAGTCATCCAGCGCGACTCCTCTCATATAGCCGAAACACCACTCTTCCGCGATGATATATTCTTTATTCTCTATAGTGCGAAATTCTAAAAGCGGCGCAAACTGCTCGGGGCTGTAACAAAGCCGCTCGGCAATGTCATTCATGTGCTGAAAGGTGAGGTTCATAAAGCGCGTAAATTCATACTTGGATTTCCACTCGGGGGCATATTCTTCTCCACCCCAGATGACTGACAACCAGCGCTTTGGCGAAATCATATTTGGCCCGGAAAGAATAGCCGTTGTAGTGATGTGATGGACGCCCCTTCCTAAGGTAGTCAGTGCCATACTTTTACTGACTGCATTAATCCGGGAGTAACATCACATGAACACGATCAGAGTTGTTGGTGTCGATATCGCCAAATCTGTATTTCAGGTATGCGTCTGGAATGTTGATGGATCCGTCGCATGGAATAAAAAAATCCCACGTTCCAAATTGCTGGATACCATCCGACAGTTCGAACCCGGTACACTTATTGCGATGGAGGCCTGCGCTACTTCTCATTTCTGGGGGCGAACCTTCGCCGCTATGGGTTATTCCGTCAGACTTATCCCGGCACAATACGTGAAAGCTTTTGTCCGCAGCCAGAAGAATGATGCCAATGATGCGCTGGCAATTTGTGAAACTGCATTCCGCCCTGGTATTCACTTTGTTTCGGTTAAAACCACGGAACAACAGGATATCAAGGCGCTTCGAAATACACGCCAACTGATGGTTGAGCAGAGAACGGCGCTGGCTAACCAGCTTCGTTCTCTACTCGCTGAATATGGCCTCATTATCCCTGTTGGGATCCAGTGTCTCCAGCAGCATCTGCCTGAACTTATTGAAGATGCGTCGAATGAGTTAACTTTCACTCTCCGCCGTTTACTTTATTCATTACGGGAAGATATGCAGGCACTAAATGAACGCGTCACCGGTCTGGACAAAGAAATTGCTGCATTGTCTTCACAACAGACAACATATCGCCATTTATTAACGATCCCGGGAGTTGGCCCGCTCATCGCGGCGGCATTTATCAGTGAAGTGGATGCAGGACAATTTTCCAGCGGCAGAGAATTATCCGCCTGGTGCGGCCTAGTTCCCCGACAGCACAGTTCGGGAGGCAAGCAACGATTATCCTCCGTGACAAAAAATGGCAATCGTAGTCTCAGAACATTAATCATTCATGGTGCGCGGTCTGTAATGCGCTGTGTCAAAAAGCGCGATGACAGTCTGGGCCTTTGGCTGCAAAGGCTTGAGGGCCGTCGAGGGTTCCTGAAAACCACTGTTGCGCTGGCGAATAAACTGACGAGAATTATCTGGCGTATTTTGACCGATGGTGTTGATTTTAATATGCAGAAGGCCGTTTCGATGAATTAACTAAAAACAGCAATTTACAGAAAGCATTTTAACTGAGTTTGCAGGCACTGATAAGAAAACGGCTACCGTCCCTGTAACAGCCTGAAGTTGACCTGGGTAATCATATACCGGTGTAGTGATAAGGAAACAGGGCTCGGATAACATCATGGCGCGGGTAAATTAACCCACTATTGACGCCGGATATATGGTCGCAAACCGTATCGAACCAGTACTTGTAACACCCGGGGCGTCCATATATGGTCAACTAAAACTGGCCACCGCTTTAGAGTTTTTCCAGTATCGACTTTCCGATTCGTTTGGCGGTAACCCACCGTTATATTCGTGCGGCCTGAGCGTACTGTAATACCCAACGATATAGTCTGTTATTGCATGAGCTGCGTCGCTGAAGCTTAAGTAACCTGTCACCGGTATCCACTCGTTCTTCAGGCTTCTGAAGAAGCGCTCCATCGGGCTGTTATCCCAGCAGTTTCCACGTCGGCTCATACTCGGCCTGATCCGGTACCGCCACAGTGACTGTCGGAACTGCCTGCTTGTATAGTGGCTGCCCTGATCACTGTGGAACATCACTCCGGCTGGTTTGCCGCGAGTTTCCCACGCCATTTCCAGCGCTTTTATGGTGAGTCTACTGTCCGGTGAGAACGACATTGCCCAGCCTACCGGTTTCCTCGCGAACAGGTCGAGAACAACTGCGAGGTATGCCCAGCGTTTGCCTGTCCAGATATATGTCACGTCGCCGCACCACACCTGATTTGGCTCTGTGACTGCGAACTGTCGCTCAAGATGATTCGGGATAGCGACATGTTCATGACCTCCACGTTTATATCGATGAACAGGTTGCTGGCAGCTGACCAGACCCAGTTCTTTCATGAGCCTGCCAGCGAGCCATCGCCCCATCCGGAAGCCTCTCAGCGTTGCCATTGTGGCGATACTTCTTGCGCCAGCAGAGCCATGGCTGATGCTGTGCAGTTCCAGAACCTGGCTTCGTAATACGGTCCGCCTGCCATCCGGTCTTTCAGGACGGTTTTTCCAGTATTTGTAGCTGCTGCGATGAACCCCGAACGCGTGGCAGAGTGTGGCCACAGGATAACGCGCCCTGAGTTTCCCGATTAACGAGAACTGTTCAGGGAGTCTGACATCAAGAGCGCGGTAGCCTTTTTTAATATTTAATTTTCCATTTCAATACGTTGTAGTTTCTTCTTTAGCTCACGTATTTCAATTTGTTCTGGAGTAATAGGAGAAGCTTTTGGCGTTTTCCCCGGCGTTCATCACGCAGCTGTTTTACCCATCGCGTCATTGTGGAAAGACCCACATCCATAGCGCTGGCCGCGTCAGCAACGGTGTAGTTTTGATCAACAACGAGTTGAGCTGATTCGCGTTTAAACTCTGAACTAAAATTTCTTTTTTTCATTGAGGCACCTGTGTTGTTCTGAGGTGAGCATATCACCTCTGTTCAGGTGGCCAAATTCAGTGTGCCACTACAGTTGCAGTTGGGGGGCGATATTGCTCAATGGAGTAATGATGACCAAAACCGGTTGCATCTAGGCATCATGGGCGGTTATGCAAACAGTAAAAGTCGCACTGAATCTCGCTACTCTGGTTATCGTGCTCGTGCCTCTGTCGATGGCTATAGCGCTGCTATCTATGGTACTTGGTACGCAAACGAAGCTGATAAGTCAGGTTGGCATGTAGACAGTTGGGCACAATGTAGCTGCTTCAACAACACCGTTGACGGTCAAAACTTGACGGCTGAAGCTTACAACTCCAACGGGGTGACCGCCTCAATAGAGAGTGGCTATACCTTCAAAATCGGTGAGAATACGGCTAAAAACGCGACTTATTTTATCCAACCCAAAGCGCAAGTCACTTGGATGGGCGTCAAAGCTGATAGCCATAAAGAAGCCAACGGGACGAATGTGTCTGGTGAAGGCGATGGTAATATTCAAACCCGACTGGGCGTGAAAGCCTTTATGAATGGTTATAGCAATCAGGATAAAGGTCAGGACCGAGTGTTCCAGCCATTTGTTGAGGCAAATTGAATCCACAATACCAAGAAATTTGAGGCTAATATGAACGGTATCTCAGTGAAGCAAGACGGCGCTGCCAATATTGGTGAACTGAAAGTGGGTGTGGAAAGCCAGATTAATAAGCAAGTGAATCTGTGGGGTAATGTAGGCCAACAAATTGGCAACAAAGGCTACAGTGATACTGCTGTGATGTTAGGGGCTAAATACAATTTCTAGTGAAGGAAATCATGATAAACTGTGGGCAGTCATTAGGGTTGTATCGCATTAAGGCGCAGTCCGGTAACATGCTGTTTTTTTTATGATGTTACCGGCCCATGTCTCTAATCCGAAAAGTCTTCCGCCGTCTGCATTATCCCCTCGATATTATTGCTCAGTGTGTACGTTGGTATTTGGCTTATTCACTGAGTTTACGCAATCTCGAGGAGATGATGGCAGAGCACGGTATTGCCGTTGACCATTCCACGTTACACCGTTGGTGTTATCCGCCTGGTGCCCTTGCTGGATAAGGCGTTTCGCCGACATAAACGCTCAGTGAGACGTCGCGCTCATCTGCATGAGCGACTGGCGAGGACGTTATTCGCTTCGGCGAGCGTTTTTTAAAGTGCGGATAACGGTGTTAATACCGATTTTTAGCGTTCTTGCCGTATCCCGAACACCCGTGCCGTTAAAGGCCATATCAACGATTTGCCCTTTAACTCCGGGTTTTCTGGCCTGATAAGTGTAGCTCAGTTGGAATACAGAGCGGCACTCACGACAGCAGAAACGGCTTTGGCCTTTAGGGTTCTGGCCATGGCGATAAACCAAAGCAGGATCACCACGGGGACAATGAACGTTAACACAAGCTATGAGCAAACCTCAAAAGCTCGCATTGTACATCAAACTCAACTAATTGGAGTCATTACCGTTTCTGGATTAAACTGCCGGTTCAACAGATTAGCGGCCACGACAGCGGTTTTTCCGCCGCGTGGACAGCGATGACGCCGGGGCCGTTTAGCTACCAGTAATAAGGTTTTCATTATCTATCATGGATCTGTTCTAGTACAAAGGGTACAGAATCTCGCAACGACGGATTTACCGTGCCACTGTGGTCAAGTCCCGGATATTCGCGTACCACTGTGGCTGTTCCTGCTGCTTTGGCTGCAGCTGCAAAACGTTGCTGCATTGCCGTAGGAACATTAATATCGTCTCCACCGATGCCAATGAACACAGGGTGTTCAATATGTAACGTCGGATATAACATTGTTTCAATTTGCGTGTCGAGTAATGTCTGAATGGCTGGTTTGAGGGTGTTAGCCGCATTCAGCGAATATCTGTTCACTTGTTCAGTGAGAGGCGCAATACACATTTCTCGTGCCTGTTGAAGGAAAGGCAGGGCCATGGGCTGAAAATAATTTTCTGCCTTCAGGTAGGGGTTCGTATCCTCGGCAGACAGATAGATGTAAAACGCATACGGAATTTTAGGGTCTGGGCCGGTGGTCTTGGATGTTCCAAATACTTGTTGGACGGACGTTGTCGCATTAAAATAAGGTGTCCCAGTCACAACAGTCGCCAGGATATTCAGTTTTGGCGCATATGTTTTCTGATAGCCTGCGCTGGCAAATGCCGCATGCGCTCCCTGTGATTGTCCCACAAGTACCAGCCTATTTTGTAGTGGGAAAGCGCTCAGCGCAGCGCGAGCACTGTCCAATACACTCCAGGCTTCGGCTCTGGCGTTCATATAATGGTGCAGCCCTTCCGATCCAAGACCGGCATAGTCTGGTGCGACGACAGCAAAACCCAGAGATAGCCAAGTATTCAGGTATTGACTATCGCGGGGAGTTCTGGGGTTGAGGGACGGTGCACAATGTGTGGCTATACCGACAGTACCATGTGCCCATATGACAACAGGCCAGCCACCTTGTGGCGTTACGCCTTTGGGCAGAAATACTGCCGCGGTGTCTTCTCGCGGAGTTTTACCATCGACTCCACTGATGGAGCGGTAGCGTATCAGGTATTGCCCACCCGCTTCCGACAGGCCATTTCTGGGTGGTAAAATAATTTTTTCTGTCACGTTTGCCACAATATTATATTGTGCTTGTTCGGCCATAACCGGCACTGCTACCAGAGTGATGAGTGAAAACAGCAGAGTTCTTCCCGCATGTAAAAATAAGGTTTTCAAATCCACGATAGAGGTTCCTTTATTGCATGTTTGTGAATCAAAATATTTTAATGCCGATGTTTAGCTTGGGAGCTCTGATTGGCAGAGTTCGGTTCACCAGAGAAGCATATTTAGCCTTCAAAAAAACCGTGATGTTTATATGTACTATGATGAATGTGCTTTCTATTGGTATATATCTGGCTCAGAGAAGGGTTAATTACAGGAAATTAAATAAAATCATGGTGATACAGTATAAAAAATAATATGTTACCTGAATACTACAGAACCCTATTTATCACCTTGTTGGGAGCTTTATCTGGTAACTGCCTATTTTTCAGGCAGTTACCATTTTCTAACTTACTGCATTGACATGATAATGCTTACTTATCAAGGGGGTACAAAAAGCAGTTAACATTATTCGAAAAACTCAACCTTACCACCATTTAAATGGTACATACTTCCAACTATTTTAACCTTACCTTCTTTCTCTAACTTTTTGATTATTTGACTATTTTTTCGTATCTCATTCATTGTGTTTTTAACATTACTTATAGCTACAGCATCGACATATTTTTCGTTTTTCCCACTCTTTTCCCCATCAAATTGAGTCAATTCAATAGCGGGTTTAATTTTATCGAGGAGCCCTGTTAGATTACCCATTTCAACACCGTCTATAGCCCCCCTGACAGCACCACAGGCGGTATGCCCCATAACTAAAATCACTTTAGCGCCCGCAGCAGCACAGGCAAATTCCAAACTACCCAGTAAATCATCGTTAGAGACATTACCTGCTATTCTTGCGTTGAATGCTTCACCAATCCCTGTATCAAAAATAATCTCTGCTGGAGCTCTGGAATCTATACAACTTAATATGACCGCTGCTGGATATTGACCATCTGCACTAGATTGCTTTTGTGCAAGATAATCATGCTGTTGCATCTTACCGGAGGTAAATCGCTTATTGCCTTCTTTTAATCCATTAACTATTTGATCTGGCGTTAGCTTATCTCGTTCTTCCTGACTTAAAGATGCGGCATAAGATATTGTGGGTAAACCTAAACCTACACCGCCAATAACACTGGCAGCAGTAATACCCAGAGCTGATTTCAATACACTGCGTCGACTTTCAGAATGCCCTTCTTCTCTGCAACAATTTTTTGTCTCGCTCATACATTCTCCTGGTATTATAAATAATGCGCTGTTACCAACTATATAGTTAGGATTTATAATGTAGCTAAAGCTTAGCTACATCCACAAATATTGTATGGCTACAAAAACTCGTGAAATGAATACATTACCTCGCCGAATGTTTGCAACAATTATAGTTTATTTGGCTGAGTTATCTATCTTGTCGTCAATACGCTGCAGCATATATGAATAAAATGGATTCGACGAGATACGCATCAGTGAATCCAGTCCAACAGCCAGTACGGACCGTTCACCACGAGCAGTAATCGTCCCCAGACTGATACCATATTGGTCAGGAGACTCAGGATAGCGACCATAGAGTGAATCAGTCATTGGGAATGGTAATGCCACATGAGATAATGAGAAAAGGTCCGGCGGATAAATCAATCCTGTAGGTGTAGACGTCTCGTTGGTTTGGTCTGCCAGTGTCGTTAACGCCACCGTTTCATCACTTTGTGGTGAAGCGTTAGTAATAATAGTGACGCTATAGTTACGTGGTGGTGGCGGCAATAAACGAGCCAAAGCGGTATAAGAAGACGTCCTCAATAAAGGCCCAAAATTAGCAGAATGATTCAAATCGAACAATACCACTTCGCTACCATTTTTCGGTAAATGATTATATAAGGCTGTCACAACAGCACGGGTACTTACCGTTGAATCCATTAATGACTGGAAGGTCAAAATTGGAGGCAACTTGTCCATTTCATTGTTTCGGGTATCACGCGCAATTTGCTGTTGTAGTACGGACGTCAGTAAGTAGGACTGGCGACCAGCATTAACCGGGAATGAATTGTATTTAAACGGATTAAATTCGGGCACTATCCCCAACCAAGCCGCTTTAGCAAACGCTGGGAAAATTGCGGGCCAACCTGCTATTCCGGCAAAACGCGCAAAACTTGTTACACCAATCATAGGAGATATCAAAATAACCCGTTGCGGTTTTGCCAGTTTAGAGTCATCCAAAGAATCCAGTGTATATTTCATTGCCAATGCACCGCCGTTAGAGAAACCAACAATATGCAGTGGCAAGTCCGGTCCGCTCAGCGCCTTAGCTTCACGGACAGCTAGCCGTGTAGCGGCTAACCAGTCCGGCCATTCAACATCGGTCAATGCACCGGGGACGGTACCATGAGCAGGTAAACGAATAACAATAGCAACATATCCATGTTGACGATAATTTTCAGCAATATGGCGCTGGCTATAGGGGGTATCGGTAAGACCATGCAACAAAACAACAGCACCTTTGGGTTTGCCATCAGGGTGCAGAATATAAGAGCGATTCCAATCATTTTTAAAATGAGGTGGATAAATTGCGTTACCTGAATAATAACGGTTTAAAGGAGTCTGAGTCCCTGGTTCCAGTTTCTCGGTAACATTCGTTCGAACTTCATCGAAAACCTTGTTTTCCGCTTTAATATAATCGGCCCAATTGGCTTTATCAATTTCAGCGGCCCGCATGTCATGAGGGACAAACGTGTGCCAAAGCTCAAGTTTCGGGCCACGTTGCGTGTCATAAATTCTTATCGCTAATATGGTAACTAACATTACTATCAAGGACAGCAAAACCCATTTGACCCAACGTTTAATAGCTAGAGTTGGCATAGAACTACCTCCATTTTTTGATTAAAATCAAATTATCACGGTTTACAAATGGAATGAGCTGCAAAAGTATAATTGGAGATAAAAATAATATTTTTGCGAGCCATAGCACACTTACGGTATGCCCCCTTCACCATTTTATATTCTGCACGGTAATCCCCCCATTTTTAACGGAGGTGATAAGTAGGATCAGGCCATGCATTGAATATGTTGCATCGACGTAAAGCCATTCAGCGCCATATTGGGTCGTTCATGATTATAAAACCATTGCCACTGCGTGGCATAGTTCTACAATTCATCCTGTGATGTAAACAGGTGTTGCCCCAGCCAGTCATAGCGTACCGTCCGGTTGTAACGCTCAATTGAGAGGATCGTTAGCTTAATTTATTTTTTCATTACAAAAATATCATCTTCAATTGGCAGCGCAAATTTGCAAAATATAATTGATGAAATATGTGATGAAATAGGCTCAAACTCAGGAAAACTTATACAACTGGCAACTCTTTTAGAATTGGGGAACTCAGTATCCGTAGGGCTTTGTTGAATAAATCGAACTTTTAGCCGTAATCAGGATCAGATCACCACATTCCCGATCCTGTAGCGGTATCTCGTGGCAAAACAAAAGTTTAAAATCACCAACTGGAACGTCTACAACAAAGCCCTCGTCAATCGGGGCTCACTGATTTTCTGGCTTGATGAGTCGGCTATTCAGGCCTGGTATGACAAGCCCAATACATCTTCACGTGGCCGTCCTCAACATTATTCTGAACTCGCTATTTCTACCGTACTGATGCTCAAACGTGTTTTTCGCCTCACGCTGCGTGCCGCGCAGGGATTTATTGATTCCATTTTTACCCTGATGAAACTTCCGCTACGTTGCCCGGATTGCTCCTGTGTCAGCAGACGGGCCAGGTCCGTCAACATTCCGTTTAAAACCCCCACGCGCGGCGAAATTGCCCATCAGGTTATCGACTCCACCGGATTAAAAGTCTTCGGTGAAGGGGAGTGGAAGGTGAAAAAATACGGTCAGGAAAAGCGCCGCATCTGGCGGAAACTGCATCTGGCGGTGGACGCTGATACGCATGAGGTTATCTGGGCTGACATGTCCTTGAACAACGTGACTGATGCAGAGGCATTCCCGGGACTTATCCGCCAGACACATCGGAAAATCAGGGTCGCTTCAGCCGACGGAGCTTATGACACCCGGCGGTGCCACGACGAACTGCGGCGTAAGAACATCAAAGCACTTATCCCGCCGCGAACCCGGGCGGGTTACTGGCCGGCTGAATATGCCGATAGAAATAAGGCGGTTGCCCGGCAACGGCTTACGGGGAGTAACGCCTGGTGGAAATGGAATACAGCTTACAACCAGCGGTCGGTGGCGGAAACGGAGATGTATCGTGTAAAACAACTGTTCGGCGGGCACCTGACGCTGCGTGACTATGATGCACAGGTCGGAGAGGATCCGTGCCTTAAACAAAATGACGCGTGCAGGGATGCCAGAAAGTGTGCGAATTGCCTGATAGCTCGTCAATTCGCGAAAGCTTTTGCCTCAATCCGATTTATTCAACAAAGCCGTTCACCGGATACTGTTTTTATCTGCATACACAAGCCGGAGTTTTATTACTTAGGAACATACTGTTTTGCAAAATCAAACGGACTAACTACCTTCTCCCTATTAGTATCCAAAAAATCAGCCCACCATTGAAGCATCAGTCTACGCTCATCCAGAAACTCGGCTTTGTGAATGTACGCTGCCCGAACACTATTACGTTCCTGATGGCTCATTTGCCGCTCCACCGCATCCCGTGACCATAAGCCCGACTCAATCAATGCACTGCACGCCATCGCTCGGAAACCATGGCCACACACTTCCGTCTTGGTCTCATACCCCATCAAACGTAATGCCTTGTTGATGGTGTTTTCACTGATGGGCTTACGAGGATCATGATCACCGGGAAATATCAGACCACTCTCACCACCAGAAAGGCGAAGCTCTTCCAGCATAGCTAACGATTGCTGGCTGAGTGGGACCAGATGCGTGGTGCGCATCTTTGAACCTCGGTGTGAGAATTTAACACCGGGGATAGGCTCTCTTTCTGCCGGGATGGTCCAAAGTGCTCTTTCTGTATCGATTTCACTCCAGCGTGCATAACGAAGTTCACTGGAACGAATAAAAACGAACAGATTGAGCATCACTGCCAGACGAGTCAGAGGTTGGCCCTTATAACCCTCAATACGCGACAGCAGCTCTGGGATGCGATTAAGTTCGAGGGCAGGCCGGTGAACGCGTTTAACCGTGGTAAGAGCGCCAACCATGTCCTGAGCTGGGTTGTAATCGATGATCCCACACTGGACGGCATAACGCATGATGGCGGTGGTGCGTTGCAGTAGACGGGCAGACACTTCAAGAAAACCTGCATTTTCGGCTACCCGAATAGGGATGAGCAGGTCGGGTGTCCTGAGTGAAGCGATATCGCGAGTACCGTTCACAGGAAACAGATACATTTCCAAGTTTTTGAGCACTTTTGCGCTGTGTTGCTCAGACCATTGCTTATTAGCAGCATGCCAGCGCCGGGCAATAACTTCGAATGTTTGAGTGGCATCGGGTAAAGCCTTTTTTGCCCGCTTGACCTCACTGGGGTCGGAGCCCTCGGCAATCAATTTGCGTGCGGCGTCGCGTTTAGCCCGCGCTTCTGAAAGTGAAAGGGCGGGGTAGACGCCCAATGCCAAGGTATTTTCTTTACCGAGATAGCGATAACGTAGCCGCCAATATTTTGACCCATTGGGATGAACCAGCAAATGCATGCCATCGCTGTCAGTCAGTTTGTAAGGTTTATCTTCGGTTTTTGCTGACCGCACTTTCACATCGGTGAGTGCCATGGATGGCCTCCGGAATAGATTTTGTGGGTATAATAATTATCGAACTCGACTGTACCCGCATTTGTGCCCACAGGTGTAACTTGATGTAGGTAGAATCAGGTTGAATTCAGTTGATATGGAGTAGTGGGATGATAGCAGTAACAGCAGGATTTTAAATGCAAAAATGGACGTCAGTTGACGTCCATTGATAATAAGGTGGTGCCCGGACTCGGAATCGAACCAAGGACACGGGGATTTTCAATCCCCTGCTCTACCGACTGAGCTATCCGGGCAACGGGGCGCATTAAACCGTATTGGGCGCTGATCGTCAACGAATTTATAGCTTAAAATCTCTAAAAGCGTGTTGATCGCTCTCTTTTCAGGCAAAAGTGCAAAGTTCTGCGCAAATTGGCCTGAAATCCTACCCTGGCTCAGCTTAGCTTAATGCACCATTTTTTCGGCACTGGGCGACGGCCAATACATCTTCTGCCAGACATTTAGCGACGTCAACATCGGCCAGTTGGCGTTTTACCAGCAACTTGCTCAAACAACCTTCCAAAATCAACTCCATTTGCTGGGCGACCATCTCGGCATCATCAGCCTCCATCTCTCTCAGTAATTCCAGAGTATAGTGCAGCGAGGCTTCTTTTTGTTGCTCTGCCAATTGGTGGATAGGGTGGATATCATCGGGATAGAAGCTACAGGCTGCAATAAACAAGCAGCCGGGATAGCGTTTATTTTGTACTTGTTCACTGAGCGCCTGATAGCGCGCCAGTAGCTTTTGTTTCGGCGATAATGTCTCATCCAACTGCAATTGACGCCGCCAGGTATCTATCTGCTGACCGTGGTAGCGCAGGCAGTCATACAGTAGTGCCTCGCGGTCGGGCCAAAAACGGGTTAGGTCACTGATTTCAACCGAGACCTCTTTTGCCAGCATCTCCAGAGTCGTATTTGCCAATCCTTGTTGCTCTAACAGATTGAGCGCACTGCTTAATACTTGTTCACGTTGCACGTTGCTCTCCTCCAACTTCGTCTCTGGCAAGTGTGGTTTACCTTGGCCTATTGCGCAAATAGTGCCAGCGGCAGAGAGTTCAAAACGGATTGACACTCTCCACCTGCCGACTCTGTACCTTATCACTACTGTGGCGAGATCTGGTGAACTCTTTAGTGGCTCATCGATAGCATCCTAAGTATTAGGTGATTTTCCGCGCCCAGAGTCTGTGAAGCAGTCTGCATTGTATTGTGCATCTGCCTATAAGCATTCACGAATAACTTATTATTCTTGTTCTTTTGCCCGATGGTTTATTGGAACGTAGTTTTTATAATGATTACCGTGAATTGTAGCGATACCGAATCGTACAGAAACAGGCACAAGATTAAGCCACAAAATGCGTGCTGTGTGCGCTGGCAACCTGAATTGCATAACGCCCTGTATCGAGCCTTCGTTTCAGGCCGGGCGTTCTATCATAAGGATCGAAAATGAGTCTCCCAAATTATCCTAATCAGTTCCGCCGCAACCTACAGCAAGGGCAAACCCTGATTGGCTGCTGGAGTGCGCTGGCAAATCATATCTCAGCGGAAGTTCTGGGTCTGGCGGGGTTTGATTGGTTGGTATTGGACGGTGAACACGCCCCGAATGATGTCACGACATTTATTCCGCAGCTTATGGCTCTGACAGGTAGCGGCAGCGCCCCCGTGGTACGCGCACCTTGCAATGAGCCAATTATTATCAAGCGCTTATTGGATATCGGTTTCTACAACTTCCTGATTCCTTTTGTTGAGAGTGAGGAGGAGGCGGTACGTGCGGTGGCTTCAACCCGCTATCCGCCCGCAGGGATACGCGGGGTTTCCGTCTCCCATCGTGGCAACCATTACGGCACTGTGCCGGACTACTTCGCTACCATCAATGACAACATTACCGTGCTGGTGCAAATCGAAAGTCAGCTAGGGGTCGACAATCTGGATGCTATCGCCGCAGTCGAGGGGGTGGATGGCATATTTGTCGGGCCGGGGGATCTCTCCGCTGCGCTGGGTTATTTGGGGCAGCCAAACCATCCCGAAGTACAAAAAGTGATTCGTCATATTTTTGACCGCGCCAAAGCGCAGGGTAAGCCGAGCGGTATTCTGGCCCCTGTTGATGCTGATGCCCGCCGCTATCTGGAGTGGGGCGCCACTTTTGTGGCGGTCGGCAGTGATTTGGGGGTATTCCGCAGTGCAACTCAGGCGCTGTGCGACAAATTTAAGAAATAGTAGTGAGTCTGTATCAAGCATTCAGCGCTGCCGTATTGACGGCCTTGCGACTTAAATTGAGGAGTGACAAATGAAAATCGGCTTTATTGGTTTAGGGATTATGGGAAAGCCAATGAGTAAAAATCTGTTGAAAGCAGGCTACTCATTAATGGTCCTTGATCGGAATTCTGCGGCACTGGATGAGCTGCTCAGTGCCGGTGCGACTGCGGCGGCCACCCCAAAAGCGCTAGCAGCAGAGTGTGACATTATTATCACCATGTTGCCTAACTCCCCCCATGTGAAAGAGGTGGTGTTAGGTGAGAATGGCGTGATTGAAGGGGCAAAACCGGGGGCTGTGCTGATTGATATGAGTTCGATTGCCCCTTTGGTCAGCCGTGAAATCAGCGAAGCACTGGGGGTAAAACAGGTCGCCATGTTAGATGCGCCGGTCAGTGGTGGCGAGCCAAAAGCCATTGATGGCACCTTGTCCGTAATGGTCGGCGGCGATAAAGCGGTGTTCGATAAGTGCTTCGACATCATGAAAGCTATGGGTGGCTCTGTGGTGCATACCGGAGATATCGGTGCTGGTAATGTGACCAAGCTGGCTAATCAGGTGGTGGTGGCGCTGAATATTGCAGCGATGTCTGAAGCGCTGGTCTTGGCGACCAAAGCGGGCGTGAATCCTGATCTGGTGTTTCAGGCCATTCGTGGTGGGCTGGCGGGCAGTACCGTACTGGAAGCTAAAGCGCCAATGGTGATGGATCGTAACTTCAAACCGGGCTTCCGCATTGATTTACATATCAAAGACTTGGCTAATGCTCTCGACACGTCCCACGGCGTAGGGGCGCAATTGCCACTGACTGCGGCCGTCATGGAGATGATGCAGGCACTGAAAGCGGATGGGTTGGGTGATGCCGACCACAGCGCGTTGGCCTGTTATTACGAGAAATTGGCCAAGGTTGAAGTGACACGTTAGTTGTTGAAGTGACACGTTAATCAGTGATGTCGGCACTCTCAGGTGCCGACCATTGAGTAGCAAAGCTATACTGATAAGCATCCCGATATCCTGAACGGCTGATTGATAAAGTCTGAGCCTGCGTGATGTCGGATAGCTCATGAGATTGAATCATTTATGAAAATAGTCATCGCCCCGGACTCTTATAAAGAAAGTTTATCCGCGCTAGAGGTTGCGGTGCAGATTGAAGCGGGTTTTCGCACCCAGTTTCCTGACGCGCACTATATCAAGTTGCCGGTTGCTGATGGTGGCGAAGGCACAGTAGAAGCCATGGTCGCGGCGACTGCTGGCAGAATTATCAAGGTCGATGTGACCGGCCCGTTAGGGGATAACGTCGATGCTTTTTACGGTATCTCCGGTGATGAAAAGTGCGCATTTATTGAAATGGCCGCCGCCAGCGGGCTGGAGCTTGTCCCCATCGCGCAGCGCAATCCACTGAAAACCACCTCCTATGGCACGGGTGAACTGATTTTGCACGCGCTGAATCAGGGGGTGAAACATATCATTATCGGTATCGGTGGCAGCGCAACCAATGATGGTGGCGCAGGTATGGCGCAGGCGCTGGGGGTTAAGCTGCTGAATAAGCAGGGCCAGCCGCTGGGGTTGGGGGGCGATAAACTGGCTGATCTGGATGTGATTGATATCACCGCCCTCGACCCCCGTATTCAGCAGTGCCAAATTGATGTCGCCTGTGATGTCACTAACCCGCTAACCGGCAGCGAAGGGGCCTCGGCAGTTTTCGGGCCGCAAAAAGGCGCGACACCAGACATGATCGCCCAACTGGATGAGGGGTTATTGCACTATGCTGGCGTGATAAAACGTTATCTGGATATTGACGTTGATCAGGTTGAAGGGGCGGGTGCGGCAGGGGGATTAGGTGCGGCACTGCTCGCATTTTGTGGGGCGACCTTAAGCCCTGGCATCAATATTGTGACGGATGCGCTCGGTCTGGACGCACTGGTGCGGGACGCCACTTTTGTGATTACTGGCGAAGGGCGCATCGACAGCCAAACCATTCACGGCAAGGTTCCTATTGGGGTCGCCAGAGTGGCTAAACGTTATAACAAACCGGTGATTGGGATTGCCGGTAGCCTGACAGACGATGTGGATGTGGTGTATGAGCAGGGTCTGGATGCGGTATTCAGTGTGATTTACAGTATTTGCACTTTAGAGCAGGCGCTGGATAATGCCGCCGATAATGTGTTCCGAACCGCACGGAATATCGCCGCGACACTGGCGATAGGTATGGCGGCGGGCAAAGCCTAATTTGCAGGTGATCAGGGCTGACGATGGATTGGCCCCGATCTCCTGTCTGACCGCCCCTATTTCCCACAACACCCCGCTGGTATTCGCCATTTTTGTGACCCTCACCGCAACTCTTTCTCTTCATGATGTAAGTTGGGCATTTGTCCAATGTAATCCCTCGTCAGACCTCATATGCTGGTGCATCAGCCCAGATTGAGGCCCTTCCATGAGTGTATATAATCTTGACCCCCGACTAGCCCAAGAGATCGTCACCCGTACCATGAAGATCATTGATACCAATATCAATGTAATGGATGGCAAAGGGCGGATCATTGGCAGCGGCGATGAAGAGCGCCTCGGCGAGCTGCATGAAGGGGCGCTATTGTCGCTCTCTCATGGCCGGATCGTCGATATTGATGACGCGGTGGCTCGCCAGTTGCACGGCGTGAGGCCGGGGATCAACCTGCCGTTGCGCCTTGAGGGGGAGATCGTCGGGGTGATTGGTTTGACTGGCAATCCGGGCCAACTGCGCCAATATGGCGAACTGGTCTGCATGGCCGCAGAGATGATGATGGAGCAGGCGCGGCTAGTGCATCTGCTGGCGCAAGACAGCCGTTTACGTGAAGAGCTGGTACTCAACCTAATTCGTACTGAAGAGATATCACCCGCGCTGATTGAATGGGCGCAGCGGCTTGGGGTAGATATCAATGAGCCACGCGTGGTGGCGGTGGTGGATGTGGACAGCGGCCAGTTGAGTGTCGACAGCGCCATGTCGGAGTTGCAGGAGCTGCAAACCCTGCTGACGACGCCGGAGCGCAACAACCTGATCGCGATTGTCTCCCTGACTGAAATGGTGGTGCTGAAACCGGCACTGAACAGTCATGGCCGCTGGGATGCTATTGACCATCGGCGGCGGATGGAGTTGTTACTCTCCCGCATGACGGAGCGAGGCCGCTTGCGGGTGCGGCTCTCATTGGGGAACTTTTTTACTGGCCCCGGCAGCATTGCCCGCTCATACCGAACAGCCCGCACCACGATGGCGGTGGGCAAACAGCGGTTGCCGGAGCAACGTAGCTATTACTATCAGGATTTGGTGCTGCCGGTTCTGCTGGACAGTCTGCGCGGCGGCTGGCAAGCCAATGAGCTGGCGTTGCCGTTAGCCAAATTGCGGGCAATGGACAGCAATGGCCTGCTGCGCCGGACGTTAGCCTGTTGGTTTCGCCACAATGTACAGCCGACGGCGACGGCAAAAGCGCTTTTCATTCACCGTAACACCTTGGAATATCGGCTGAATCGTATTTCGGAGCTGACAGGGCTGGATTTGGCGAACTTTGATGACCGTCTGTTGCTGTATGTGGCCTTGCAGTTGGGGGAACAGGAGTAGCGGGGTGAGCAAAAGTCGTGGGGTGAACAAACAAGGCCGAGTCAGTGACCCGGCCAAGAGCAGTGCAGAAAGTCGCGGTGCAGAAAGTTTTAGGTCACAGGCGCGGGGTTAAACACTGCCAAGGCATTGCGCAGCCCCCACTGATCTGACCACGTGCGCTTGCGGTCACTGGCAATATCCAGAATCAATTCAAATAATTGCTGGCCGACCTCTTCAATGGTTGCATCACCAGTGGCAATGGTTCCGGCGTCGATATCCATCAAATCATGCCAGCGGTTAGCCAGATCAGTGCGCGTCGCCATTTTGATCACCGGCACTGCCGCTAGCCCATAGGGGGTGCCGCGCCCGGTGGTAAATACCTGCACGGTAATGCCAGAGGCCAATTGTTGGGTGCCGCAGACAAAATCACTGGCGGGTGTGGCGGCAAATATCAGCCCTCGCTGAGTTGGGCGCTGACCGGGAGAGAGCACTTCCGCAATGGCGCTGCGGCCCGATTTGGCAATTGAACCCAGTGCTTTCTCAACCACATTTGCCAGCCCGCCCTTTTTATTCCCCGGAGAAGGGTTAGCGCTGCGGTCAGTTTTACCGGTTTCGAGATAGTCATCGTACCATTTCATCTCTTCGAGCAGCCGTCTGCCTACCTCTTCGTTGACGGCGCGCGGTGTTAACAAATGGATGGCATCGCGGACTTCGGTCACTTCCGAGAACATGACTGTCGCCCCGCAGCGCACCAGCAAGTCAGAGGCGTAGCCCACCGCAGGATTAGCGGTCACACCAGAGAAAGCATCACTGCCACCACATTGCATGCCCACCACCAGATCAGCGGCCGGACAGGTCTCGCGCTGGCGCAGGTTCAGGCGTTGCAGGTGCTTTTCAGCCACTTGCAGGATCTCATCGACCATTGAGCGGAAGCCCACGTGTTTCTCATCCTGTAGGCGCACAATATTGCTCTCATCCAGTGAGATAACCTGCACATCCGGCGTCCCTTCCAGTAGGCGTTCAGGTTGCAGCTTTTCACAACCGAGGCCCACCACCATGACTTCCCCGCCAAAATTGGGATTGAGTGCCAGGTTGTGAATGGTGCGAATGGGCACAACCGCTGCGGGGGCATTGATGGCAACCCCGCAGCCATAAAGGTGATTGAGCGCGACCACGCCGTCGACATTTGGGTATTTCGCCAGCAGCGTGCGCTCAATGATATTGACTACATAATCGACGACGCCCGCCACACAATGGACGCTGGTGGTAATGGCGAGCAGGTTTTTGGTGCCGACACTGCCGTCCGCGTTGCGGTAGCCCTCAAAGGTGTAACCCTCCAGTGGCGGCAATGGGGCGGGGACGGCGGTGGCAAGGGGCAAAGTTTCCAGCGCGGGGGCGGCAGGTAACTCGACCAGTGATTCATCTATCCAGCCACCACGGGCAATATCGCGGACTGCCAAGCCAATCACCTCGGCATAGCGGATAATCGGCCCGCCTTGAGGGATATCAACCAAGGCGACTTTATGGCCTTGTGGGACATGCTCAATCAGTTCGAGGCCACATTTAAACCGGGTGCCAGCACAAAGCCCATTGTTATTCACCACAATGGCAACGTTATCCGCGTCCTGTACTTTAATATAAAGCGGGTTATCTACAGGACGATTACAAGTGCTCATAATATTATCCTTATAATATTTATATCGATAATATAACTGTTATTCTTCTCAATACAGCCATTATTTATCTTGAATACTATTCGTCTTAAATTCTATTTTTATGCCATTAGGAAGTTTTTAATTCCAGTCGCTTAATATCACCGACAATAAATAAGTAGCAGAACATCGCCAGTAGGGCAGAACAACCCACAAAGATTAATGCGGCATTAAAGGAGTGTAACTCTCTCACCAAGTAGCCGATAACCAAAGGGGTGACGATAGAAGCGACATTACCAAAGACGTTAAACATTCCCCCGCACAGGCCAACAATCTCTTTAGGGGCGGTATCGGCAATGACCGGCCAACCCAAGGCACCGAAACCTTTGCCAAAGAAGGCTAATGCCATCAATGCCACGACCACAACGTCACTGTCGACGTAGTTACACAGAATAATACTGGATGCCAATAGCATCCCTAACACGATAGGGAGTTTACGGGCGAAGGTCAGTGAATGGCCGCGCTTAATGAGTGAGTCTGAGAATACGCCGCCTAATACACCCCCGGCAAATCCACATAAGGCGGGAATAGAGGCCACCATACCCACTTTTAAAATAGACATTCCTTTATCTTGCACCAGATAAATAGGGAACCAGGTGAGGAAGAACCAGGTAATGGTATTAATAAAGTATTGCCCGAAGAAGACGCCCAACATCATTCGACTGGATAACAATTGTTTCATGTAATCTAATTTAGGACCACTTTTATGACCATCAGGTTTCTTGTGATCCATATCAACAACGGCACCGCCTTGTTTGATGTATTCAAGCTCTGAAGCAGACATATCAGGGTGATCCGTTGGGTTATGAATAAATTTAACCCAAGCGATGGTTAATACAAAACCCAACCCGCCCATGACGGTAAATACATGCTGCCAGCCCCAAGCAAAGGTTAAATACCCTAACAGTGGAGAGAATATAGCCAGTGAGAAGTATTGTGCAGAGTTAAATATGGCTGATGCGGTGCCCCTCTCTTTCGTCGGGAACCAAGCCGCGACAATTCTGGCGTTAGCCGGGAAAGAGGGTGCCTCAGAAAAACCTAACATAAAGCGCATGATAAACATGGAGATAGCAGCATAAGCTATCGGGAACATGTCAACAAAGCCTTGCGTAAAGGTGAAAAGTGACCAGAAGAATAAACTGTAGGTATAGACACGTTTGGAGCCGTAGCGGTCTAGCAACCAGCCGCCTGGTATTTGCATCAGCAGATAAGCCCAACCGAATGCAGAGAAGATATAGCCCATTGCCACGGCATCTAATTGCAACTCTTTTGCTACTTCGGTGCCCGCAATAGATAATGTTGCCCGGTCAGCGTAGTTAATTGCCGTCACAATAAAGATAATCAATAATATTATATATCGGACGTGGGTCCGTTTTTCAGGTACAGCGGCTTCCAGACTCATTTTTATACCCTCTATAAATCATTTTTTAGGTTGCCGCATTTATGTTCGTTATGAATCAGATGCAATAACCTATTTTTTATTTGGTGTCATATAAGTGCAAAATTTAATTATCAAAATGTCTTCATTAGCGCTGTGGACATTATATGGAGATGGGCAATAAATCGCATTGTGCATCGGCCCAAAAAAATGTGGGTAAATCATTTAATTGTTGTGTGGCTGTACAGCACAATGGGCTTAACATCACAATTCATCTTGATTTTAATAAAATCCGGTTGATATCTGGAATTAAAGTGATCTAGATCACTCTTTAATCAGTGAAACTACGAGATTAATTAAAGGGTCAGTTCATCCTGAACCAATTAATCCCCTTTATAAAAAAGAATAAACGGGGTAATCGCCTATTTTGAATCTCTTCCTCCTGGATTTAATTCTTTTTCATTAGGGCGTTTGCCAATTTAATTAACCAAAAATATCAGCATTAGCCCAATTCTTTTGCATCAAAAATTAATTGTAATAATATCGCATTATAGCCACTATGTTTGTAAGGTTAATGAATTGATAGAGTTGTGAAACGTTGTTGCAAATAATAACTATTTATCCGGCAATAGTATGACTTCTGGGAAAATAAGATGAATCCATTTATTGTTGCTGACGCCGAAAGCTGTATTGGGTGTCGGAGTTGTGAAGTTGCTTGTGTGGTGGCACATCATGAGGGCAAATTCCCTGATAAACCGGAATACTTCACGCCCCGGCTTAAGGTGTTTAAGGGCCGGCAAGATTTTAATGACCCGCGGAGTGTTAATGGCACATTGAGTGCGACGGCAGTTTTTTGCCATCACTGCGAAGACGCCCCCTGTGCCAGCACTTGTCCCAATGGGGCCATTGTTGAGATGAATAATAGTATTCAGGTTATTCAGGAAAAATGTATCGGCTGTAAAACCTGCATGATTGCCTGCCCATTTGGCATGATGACGGTGGTGACTGAGACCGTCCAGCCCGCCAGCCATCGTCTGGCCGATGCTTATCAGCGCACTGAGGCACAGAAATGCGACCTTTGTATTGACCAGCCTGATGGCCCCGCCTGCATCAAAACCTGCCCAACTCAGGCGCTGACACTGGTCGATCAGCACTATCTGCTGAACCAGCAGCGGCTAAAACGTCAGCGCACGGCACTGAATGAGCACAATGGCCGCCTGTTTAGCAGCGCCACTTCTGCCGGTGTGACGCACTCTTTCAGCCCGCTAAGCAAAAATATCCGCGATGCTGCCCCCGTCAATTTGTTGCAGCGCCCACGCACCCCAAGGCGGGAGCCGAAAAAGATTCCACTGGCGGAACGGAAAAGCGGCTTTGCTGAAATCTATCTGCCGTTCACCGACGGTCAGATCAATGAGCAAGCGGAGCGCTGCTTGAATTGTGGCGATAAAACTATCTGCCAGTGGACTTGCCCGCTACATAACGCGATTCCAAAATGGATTGCTTTGGCCCATCAGGGACGCATCCATGAAGCGGCAGAATTATCCCATCAAACCAGCAGCTTGCCAGAGATCTGTGGCCGCGTATGTCCACAAGATCGCCTGTGTGAGCAGGCTTGCACACTCAATGACCATGACGGTGCCGTCACCATTGGTCAGATTGAGCGGCATATCACGGAAACCGCATTAGCCACGGGCTGGCGGCCCGATATGTCGCAGGTCAAACCGACAGGCAAGCGGGTGGCGATTATCGGCGCAGGGCCTGCGGGCCTAGGTTGTGCAGATATTTTGGTGCGCAATGGCATCACGCCCGTGGTGTTTGACCGCTATCCCGAAATCGGCGGTTTACTGACCTTTGGTATCCCCGCATTCAAATTAGAAAAAGGGGTGATGAGCCGCCGGCGTGAGATCTTCAGCGAGATGGGGGTCGAGTTTTGCCTGAATACCGAGATTGGTCGCGATATCACGATGGAGAGTTTGCTCAGTGATTATGACGCGCTCTTTCTGGGGGTCGGCACCTACCGCTCGATGCGCTCCGGGCTGGAAAATGAAGATGCCTCAGGGGTTTACGATGCCCTGCCATTCCTGATTGGTAATACCCAACATCTGATGGGCTATACCGCCAGCAGCGCTCACCCCTATGTCAGCATGGAAAACCAGCGGGTGGTGGTGTTAGGTGGCGGTGATACGGCGATGGATTGTGTGCGCACCTCATTGCGTCATGGGGCCGCGAATGTCATTTGCGCCTATCGTCGCGATGAAAAGAACATGCCAGGCTCCAAGCGCGAGGTCAAAAATGCGCGCGAAGAGGGAGCTGATTTTATGTTTAATCTCCAACCGCAACGGATTGAGGTCGATGAACAGGGGCAGGTGACGGGTATCAAAATGGTGCGTACCGAAATGGGTCAGGCGGATGCCAAAGGGCGGAGGCAGGCGCAGGCTATCGCCGGTTCCGAACATATTATTCCTGCCGATGCGGTGATCATGGCATTTGGTTTCAGCCCACACCGCATGTCGTGGCTGGCCGAGCACAATGTGGTGCTGGATAAACAGGGGCGGGTGGTTGCGCCGACCATCTCAGGCTATCCGTATCAAACCAGTAATCCCAAAATCTTCGCCGGGGGGGACATCGTGCGCGGTGCGGACCTGATTGTGACTGCCATTGCCGAGGGGCGCAAAGCGGCCGAAAGCATTGCTTATTATCTTCATGTTTTGTAAGTGATTAATGTTTTTTAGCTGGTGGCCAGGAGAGAAGATGAACCGATTTGTTATTGCCGATATGACCCAGTGCATTGGCTGCCGCACCTGTGAAATCGCCTGTGTGGTGGCCCACAGCGCGGATAATAGGGCCAGCACCCTTACGCCGGAACAGTTCCACCCGCGTCTGAGCGTGATGAAAAGTTTTGCGGTCAGCACCCCGATTCTCTGCCATCAATGCGAGGATGCCCCCTGTGAGAACTCTTGCCCAAATGGGGCGATTGTTACTGGCGAGCATGGGGTGCAGGTGTTGGCTTCGCGCTGTATCGGCTGCAAAACCTGCATGTTGGTCTGCCCATTTGGGGCGATGAATATCATTGAGCAGGCGAATAATCACAGCCCCGAGCGGGCGCGGGCGCACAAGTGTGATTTGTGTCATACGCGGGAGGCTGGCCCGGCCTGTATTGAGGTTTGCCCTACCAAAGCACTGAAACTGGTGACGCCGATGGCCTTGGAAACACTACAGCGGGAGCGGCAATGGCGAGCGGCTCGTGGCGCGACATCGGGTATCACCCGCTAAATTTTATGGTCATAAGCTCCTGTGGTCATAAGTTTCTGTGGCCATAAGTAAGGATAAGAGAATGGACAAGATCCTCACGGTCTGCCCCTATTGTGGCTCCGGATGTAAATTGAATTTATTGGTTGAAGGCGGCGAAATTGTTGGCGCACAGCCCGCCAATGGCGTTACTAATCAAGGCGAGTTGTGCTTGAAGGGCTACTATGGCTGGGATTTTCTCAATGATACCCGCCTGCTAACCCCACGGCTGACAGCCCCTTTATTGCGCCGTCAGCGGGGCGAGGCGTTTCAGCGCGTGAGCTGGCAAGAAGCCATTGCTTTCATCACGGCTAAACTGAAAACCATCAAAAAAGAGAGTGGGCCAGACGCCATCATGATGACTGGCTCCTCCCGTGGGCCGGGGAATGAGGCCAATTATGTGATGCAAAAGTTTGCCCGCGCCGCCATCGGCACCAACAATATCGACTGCTGCGCCCGCTTATGTCACGGCCCCTCGGTGGCGGGATTGCAGCAAACGCTGGGTAATGGCGCGATGAGCAACTCCATCGGCGAAATCGAAAATACTGACTGCGTATTGGTCTTTGGCTATAACGCCGCCGACTCTCACCCGATCGTCGCACGGCGGATCTTAAAGGCCAAAAGCAAGGGGGCGAAACTGATCGTCTGTGATCCACGGCACATTGAAACCGCCCGCATTGCCGATCAATGGCTACCGCTGAACAATGGCGCGAATATGGCTTTGGTAAATGCCTTCATTTATGTGCTGATTGAAGAGAAACTCTACGACGATAATTATGTTCGCGCCCATACTCGCGGCTTTGAGGAGCTGAAAGCGGGCGTGGAGGATTACCGCCCAGAGGCGGTCGAGCAGATCACCGGATTACCTGCATCAGCGGTTCGTCTGGCGATGCGCACCTATGCCGCCGCTCCGGCTGCCACCATTTTATGGGGCATGGGGGTGACACAATGGGGGCAGGCGGTGGATGTGGTGAAAGGGCTATCTTCGCTGGCGCTATTAACTGGCAATCTCGGGCGGCCCAATGTGGGTGTCGGGCCGGTGCGCGGCCAGAATAATGTGCAGGGGGCCTGTGATATGGGCGTCTTGCCCAATACCTTCCCCGGTTATGAGAAAGTCACTGACGATGCGGCCAGAGGGCGTTTTGCGGCGGCTTGGGGGGTGCCTGAGTTGCCCGCCCATGTGGGCTACTCGATTACCGATGTCCCCCATAAAGTGGCGGATGGCAAGCTGAAAGCCTATTACGTCTTTGGCGAAGATCCGATTCAGACTGAGCCGGATTTGGCCGCCATGCGCGCCGCTTTTGCGGCATTAGAACTGGTGGTGGTGCAGGATATTTTTATGACCAAAACCGCCGAGTTGGCAGATGTGGTACTGCCCGCGACATCGTGGGGCGAGCATGAAGGGGTCTATACCAGCGCGGATCGTGGTTTCCAGCACTTTAACAAAGCCATTGAACCGAAAGGGGATGTGAAGCCGGATTGGGAGATAATCAGTCTCATCTCCACGGCGATGGGCTATCCGATGGCTTACCAGAATACCCAGCAAATCTGGGATGAGATGCGCAACCTGTGCCCGCCATTTTATGGCGCGACCTACGAAAAAATGGCCGGTTTGGGCTATGTACAATGGCCCTGTCCGAGTGAGGATCACCCCGGCACGCCTTATCTCTATACTGATAGCCAGTTTGCGACCGAGGATGGCAAAGGTGTGCTGAGCTGTGCGCCATGGCAGCCGCCCCATGAGCAGACTGACCGCGATTATCCGCTGGCACTCTGTACCGTGCGCGAAGTGGGGCACTATAGCTGCCGCTCCATGACCGGTAACTGCGCCACCCTGAAAATTTTGGCTGATGAGCCGGGTTATGTTCAGATTCACCCTGATGATGCCAGTCAGTTAGGTGTTATTGATCAATCACTTATCTGGATTTCTTCCCGACGCGGCAAGGTGATTGCGCGCGCCAGTGTGACGGAGAGGGCTAATCGCGGCGCGGTGTACATGACCTATCAGTGGTGGATTGGTGCCTGTAATGAGCTGACGGTGGATCATGTTGATCCGGTGTCAAAAACACCGGAATTCAAACACTGTGCGGTCAAGGTGGAGGCTATCGGCGATCAAAGTGCGGCCGAGCAGTATGTCGAGCAGCAATATCACCTGCTGAAAAAACGGCTACTCGATGCGGCGATGGTCCAGTAACGGCAGAGCTGTCACTACTGGGCTAAACGGGCTACCGCTGCTGGTTTTGTAGATGCTGCAAGAACTGCGCGGCATCCATAAAACCGGTCACTCTGGCGGCGGTTATCTCGTTCCCCTGTGCATCGAAAAACAGGATGGTCGGTAAGCCCAATACATTTAGTTTTTTCAACATCGCGGCCTGTTCGGTGCTGTTGGCTGTCACGTCAGCCTGGAGCAGCACAGTATCGGCTAGCTGGCGCTGAACTTTGTCATCACTGAAAGTGTATTTTTCAAACTCTTTGCAGGCGACACACCAGTCGGCGTACAAGTCCAGCATCACCGGCTGACCTTTTGCTTGGGCTAATGCCGCCTGTAACTGAGGTAAATCGGCCACTGACTTAAAACCTAAGTGCTTAATTTCACTCTGTTGTATGTGATTACCGAAAGCCCAATCCTGTAGCGGACGGGCGGCTACCAGCAAGGCCGCCAGCAGCAGCAATTGGAAGGCTCGCGCCCATCCTGAGTGGGCTTTCAGACTCAAGACAAAGGCCCAACCGAAGAAGGCAATCGCCAGCAAGCTCCATAAACGTAAGCCCCAAACATCGCCTAGCACTCTTTCCAGCAAGAACACCGGCAGCGCCAGAATCACGAAACCGAAAGCTTCTTTGACGTACTGCATCCACGGGCCACTGCGCGGCAGCAGCTTGTTGCCGAACAGCGTCACAATCACCAGTGGAATACCCATTCCTAAAGCATATAAATATAGCGTCCCACCACCGGCCAGCATATTACCGCTTTGCGCGATATAGAGCAGGATGGCGCTCAGCGGGGCAGTGGTGCAGGGTGAGCAAATCAGGCCCGCCAGTGCGCCCATAGCAAAAACGCCTGCCAGTGAGCCGCCGCGTTGGCTGCTACTCCACTGTACCAATCGGGTTTGCAGTGACGAGGGCAGTTGCAGCGAATAGAGGCCAAACATGGAGAGCGCCAGCAACACGAACAACGCCGATAGCCCAATCAGCACATAAGGGTGTTGTAGCGCGGCTTGAAATTGTAAACCCGCCGCTGCCACCACTAAGCCGAGCAAGGTGTAAGTCAGCGCCATCCCTTGCACATACACCACTGCCAACAGCAATATCCGCCGCTGACTATGGGGCTTTTCACGCCCGAGAATAATAGCTGAAATCAGCGGGTACATCGGCAAGACACAAGGGGTAAAAGCAATACCAATACCAATGAGTAGCGCCCACAAAGGGGAGAATGGCAACTCAGCTGGCGCTGGAGTTGCAGGGGCGGTGATTGGCGGCGCAGTGACTGCGGATGAACCGGCAGTAATAGCGGAGAGTGGAACCACCCGTGTTTCCGGCGGGTAGCAGAAACCCGCTTCGGCGCAGCCCTGATAAGTCACACTGACACTGGCGTGCTCACCGGCCTGCGTAATGGGTATTGTCAGTGTTAACTGTTGTTTGAAAATAGCGACTTCGCCATAGAACTCATCGTGATGCGCGATACCCTCCGGCAGAGTAAATACCCCGAGCGTGGCGTCTTGCGGCACAATTTTGATTTGCTGGCGATACAGATAATAATCAGGATGAACCTGCCAACTTAAGGTGAGCTGGTCACCCTGTTGGCGAAAATCAAAGGCAAACGCTTGATCGACCGGAATAAATCGGCTCTGGGCGCTTTTTTGGCCAAAAGCGGCATTATCACCAAGCAGTGACGCTTGTGCGCTGTGCGGTGCGAGTAAAATGCTGCACAGCAGTAGAATCAGAGTAATGAAGCGTTGAGCCATGACAGGTAATCTTTATCTCCGTCCCGTACCGGCAGCACCAGTAACTCCGGTGTTTGGTAGGGGTGATGTTGTTTGATATAACTGAGAAGCGCTTGCTGATGGTCAGTATTGCTCTTGAACAAAAGCTGGACTTCATACTCTTGCTGGAGTTTACCTTCCCAGTAGTAAATCGAGGTCGCACCCGGCAACAGTGTGGCGCAGGCGGCCAGTTTTTCACCCAGAACCTGCGCGGCTAAATCCTGCGCGCTGGCCTCATCAGGTGCGGTGCACAATACCACAATTGCATCACAATCAGACATTTTAACCTCATTGGTAGTGCTGTTCTATGGTGGCGTGGGAAGTTACGAGATAGCGCAATGTGTGAAGTCATCGGCTTATAAAACGCACTATACCCTGAAGCAGGGGTAGGTCAGAAGATGATTTATATCGCAGTGGAATAGATGCGATGACGCTCGCAAATGAGAGTGGGGCGCATCGCGCGCCCCATTTACAGCTGATAGATTACAGAACCAGACCGCCCATCACGAAGCCGAAACAAACGGCCAGTGCAACCCCAATGGTGCCTGGGATGAAGAACGGATGGTTGAACACGAAACGACCAATACGCGTTGTGCCGGTGTCATCCATTTGTACTGCTGCAACCAGTGTTGGGTAGGTTGGCAGAATGAACAGACCAGAAACCGCTGCGAAAGAAGCAATGGCCGCCAGTGGTGAAACATTCAGTGCCATTGCCATTGGCATCAATGCCTTGGCAGTTGCAGCTTGAGAGTAAAGCAGTGCTGAACAGAAGAAGAAAATTACGGCCAGCAACCATGAGTGAGCTTGAATCAAGCTACCAGCAGTTTCTTTAATCCAGTCCAGGTTGTGCTGTACAAAGGTATCGCCCAACCAGGCTACACCAAGGATACAAATACACGCACTCATCCCTGCTTTAAATGTGCTGGAATTCAGGATTGAATCAGTATCAACCGAACACACTAAGGTAGTGATAGTTGCTACGCTCAACATGATGATCAGGATGGCGTTAGTGGTGTTCATCAGCGGTGTAGCCACCAAACCGACACTTGGGCTGTTGATGATGGCATAGGCCACAACACACAACACACCGGCCAGGAACAACAGCACGGAGGTTTTAGCCCGTGGTTTAATCACTTTGACCGTGTCGCCACGCAGAGTGACCAAACCTTCTTCTAAACGTTTTAGATAGATTGGGTCATCAGACAGTTTGGAGTTAAAGCACCAGGAAACAATCAGTGACATCACAAACACCGCGCACAGGGTGGATGGAATGACTATCATCAATAAGTGTAAGTAACTGACGCCATGACCTTCCATAACTGAAGACATATAGACTACTGCCGCAGAAATTGGGGATGCGGTAATGGCGATTTGCGCGGAGACTACCGCGGTAGACAGTGGGCGGCAAGGTTTGATGCCTTGTTCTTTCGCCACTTCTGCAATCACCGGCAGGGCTGACAGAGAAATATTACCTGTCCCGGCAAAGATGGTCAGAAAATACGTGACCAGCGGAGCAAGGATGGTGATGTGTTTTGGGTTCTTGCGCAGTAACTTTTCAGTTTGTTGCACCAGATAATCCATACCGCCCGCAACCTGCATTGCAGAGATGGCGGCAATAACAGCCATAATAATTGAAATAACATCGAATGGAATGCTGCCGGGTTTGACACCAATAATCGCCAATACCAGAACACCAATACCCCCTGCAAAACCTATACCGATACCGCCTAACCTGGCCCCTAAAAAAATGGCCAGCAGAACGATGACTAATTCTACGGCTATCATAGTGTTTACTCCTTGATCCAAATGAAAAATTAAAGTTAAAAAGTTGTGTTTGCTAGAAAGTAAAAAGGCACGCTGTCCAGAGGAGCATGCGTGCCTTATAGGGCTACCGGATGATTATTTTATTGTTCATTTTCATCGGTATAACGTTTTGCCTTATAGGCCGGATGCATCAGGTTCTCGACAGAGAAAATATCGTCCAACTCGGCCTCAGTTAATAGGCCGCGTTCCAGAACCACTTCCCGCACATTTTTACCAGTTTCTGCACAAATTTTGCCCACGATGTCACCGTTATGGTGACCAATGAATGGGTTCAGATAGGTGACGATACCGATAGAGTTAAAGACGTAACGCTCGCAGACTTCTTTGTTGGCCGTAATGCCATTAATGCATTTTTCCAACAGGTTATAACAAGCATTTGTCAGGATGTGGATAGACTCAAACATCGCCTGGCCAATTACCGGCTCCATGACGTTCAATTGGAGCTGACCTGCTTCGGCCGCCATAGTAATGCAAGTGTCGTTACCGATCACCTTAAAACAAACCTGGTTAACAACTTCAGGAATCACCGGGTTCACTTTAGCGGGCATGATGGAAGAACCGGCCTGCAATTCTGGCAGATTGATTTCATTCAGACCCGTGCGTGGGCCAGAAGAAAGCAAACGTAAGTCGTTGCAGATTTTTGACATCTTAACAGCCAAACGTTTCAGGGCGCTGTGCACCATCACGTAAGCACCACAGTCTGATGTCGCTTCAATCAAGTCTTCTGCTGGAACACAAGCCAACCCACTGATTTCAGAAAGTTTTTGTATCGCTAACTGTGAGTAACCTTCAGGTGTGTTCAGCGCAGTACCGATGGCGGTGGCACCCAGGTTAACTTCCAGCAACAATTCTGCGGTACGTTGCAGATTTTTGGTTTCTTCTTTTAATAACACCGAGAAAGCTTTGAATTCCTGCCCCAGCGTCATGGGTACTGCATCCTGCAATTGGGTGCGACCCATTTTCAGAATTTTCTCGAATTCTTTGGATTTTCTTTCGAAGCCTTCTTTTAACTGATTGATGGCATCAATAAGCTTCATGATGGAAGCATAAACCGCGATGCGGAAGCCCGTTGGGTAGGCATCGTTGGTGGACTGGCATTTGTTCAGATGGTCGTTAGGGTTGAGGTATTGATATTCCCCCTTTTGGTGACCCATCAGTTCCAGACCGATATTGGCCAGAACTTCGTTGGTATTCATGTTTAAAGAGGTACCGGCGCCGCCTTGGAACACGTCAACCGGGAACTGATCCATACACTTCCCTTTATCCAGAACTTCGTCACATGCCTGAATAATGACATCAGCAATTTTGCGTGGGATGGTATGCAACTCTTTGTTCGCCATCGCCGCTGCTTTTTTTACCATGACCATGCCGCGTACAAATTCTGGCACATCACTGATCTTGCTGTTACTGATATAGAAGTTTTCAATCGCACGCAGGGTATGAACACCGTAGTAAGCCTCTGCGGGGACTTCTCGTGTACCTAACAGGTCTTCTTCAATACGAATGTTATTTGACATGAGAACCTTCTCTAATCTGCTGTCTTGTTTTGTATTTGTTAACTACATTATGCCGCCGTGAGCAATATGATGCGGAAATGAACCTTGAGTACGGAAAGATTAACCATTCATCTTATTGCTGACAGGATCATATGCTGCTTAATGATAAAAAGCCTTGAACTAGGATCACTATATGGTCGGAATTAATTGAGATGATCTGATATCTGTGATTTCTCTCACAGTTGTACTAATAAGTAATAAAAGTATTCCCCTAACTTGAAAAGCGATTCAGCCATCACCATTTTATTAAGGTCGACCCTCGTTGAAGGGGTTGCTGATGCTGAAATCCGCTAAAAAAGGAAAAAAACAGTGTCAGCGCCAGTCGGGTCAAGGTTTTCATGGTATCTGTCAGGCAGGTTTACCCTGATGAGAGGTACTGAATGATTGGAATAAGGAGAATGCGGTGCGTTGGTTACCGTTAGCGCTGATATTTTTATTGGCATATATAGAAATATCGATATTTATCAAGGTCGCAGCCGTATTGGGTGTGATGGTTACCCTATTGCTGGTGATCTTCAGTTCCTGTGTGGGGATATCTCTGGTGCGTAATCAGGGGATAAAAACTTTCATGCAGATGCAGCAAAAACTGGCGGCGGGTGAAAGCCCTGCGGCTGAAATGGTGAAAAGTGTTTCACTGGTATTGGCCGGTTTCTTATTATTGATCCCCGGTTTCTTTACCGATTTCATCGGCTTGTTGCTGTTATTACCACCAATTCAAAAATCCTTGACACTAAAGTTGATGCCACATTTGAATATTTATCGTGGCGGTTTTAGTGCTGGTGGTTTTAATCACAATAATTCTGGCCCTATGGGCGGCGGAAATACCTTTGATGGTGAGTTTCAGCGCAAAGCCGATGACCACTTCATCGTAGAGCATCATCCGGAAGAGGATGATAAATCGACAGATAACCGCTTTAAAGATGATAAGTAACTCGCGATACTTTCTAATTTATTGTTTATTAATCATAAATTCATAAAGTAAATGACAGTGCTTTCTATGGTTGGTCGGTGGAGAGATGGCTAAAATTAGCCCTCTCAGGACAAGAAAAAACTGAATTTTTTTTTGTCCTCTCCCTTGAAGGGATGTGAAGTCGCCCCCATTAAGATAGCCACGGTATCGGTTATGAAGGCAAGCCGGTACTCATCCTAAACCTGATACGGACCTTCTCAATAGGAGAGCTATCAATGAAAATTCGTCCATTGCATGACCGCGTTATCGTCAAGCGCAAAGAAGTTGAATCCAAATCTGCTGGCGGCATCGTTCTGACTGGCACAGCAGCGGGTAAATCTACCCGTGGTGAAGTTCTAGCTGTCGGCAATGGCCGCATCCTGGATAACGGTGAGATCAAACCACTGGATGTGAAAGTTGGCGACATCGTTATTTTCAACGATGGTTACGGCGTGAAGTCAGAGAAGATCGACCATGAAGAAGTGTTGATCATGTCCGAAAGCGACATTCTGGCAATTGTTGAAGCGTAATGCACGCTCTCTAATCTTCTGAACTGAACAAGTTAAGGGAAATCATACCAATGGCAGCTAAAGACGTAAAATTCGGTAACGACGCACGCATCAAAATGCTACGCGGCGTAAACATTCTTGCTGATGCAGTAAAAGTGACCCTGGGCCCGAAAGGCCGTAACGTAGTTCTGGACAAGTCTTTTGGCTCCCCAACTATCACCAAAGATGGTGTTTCGGTTGCGCGCGAGATCGAACTGGAAGACAAGTTTGAGAACATGGGTGCACAGATGGTTAAAGAAGTTGCCTCTAAAGCGAATGACGCAGCGGGCGACGGTACCACTACTGCAACTGTATTGGCTCAATCCATTATCACTGAAGGCCTGAAAGCAGTTGCGGCCGGCATGAATCCAATGGATCTGAAACGTGGTATCGACAAAGCAGTGATCGCAGCTGTTGAAGAGCTGAAAAAACTGTCTGTGCCGTGCTCTGATTCTAAAGCGATTGCTCAGGTAGGCACCATCTCTGCAAACTCAGACTCAACTGTGGGTGAGCTGATTGCACAAGCGATGGAAAAAGTCGGTAAAGAAGGCGTTATCACTGTTGAAGAAGGTTCAGGTCTGCAAGACGAGCTGGACGTAGTAGAAGGTATGCAGTTCGACCGCGGCTACCTGTCTCCTTACTTCATCAATAAACCAGAAACGGGTTCTATTGAACTTGAAAGCCCATTCATCCTGTTGGCTGACAAGAAAATCTCTAACATCCGCGAAATGCTGCCAGTTCTGGAAGCCGTAGCGAAAGCCGGTAAACCACTGCTGATCATTGCAGAAGACGTTGAAGGCGAAGCCTTGGCGACTCTGGTGGTTAACACCATGCGCGGCATTGTTAAAGTTGCAGCGGTTAAAGCACCTGGTTTCGGCGATCGCCGTAAAGCCATGCTGCAAGACATCGCTACCCTGACTTCTGGTACCGTGATTTCTGAAGAAATCGGTCTGGAACTGGAAAAAACCACTCTGGAAGATCTGGGTCAGGCGAAACGTGTTGTTATCAACAAAGACACCACCATCATCATCGATGGCGTAGGCGACGAAGCTGCGATTCAGGGCCGTGTTGCTCAGATCCGTCAGCAAATTGAAGATGCAACTTCTGACTACGACAAAGAAAAACTGCAAGAGCGCGTGGCTAAACTGGCTGGCGGCGTTGCCGTTATCAAAGTTGGCGCTGCAACTGAAGTTGAAATGAAAGAGAAAAAAGCGCGCGTTGAAGATGCTCTGCACGCAACTCGTGCTGCGGTAGAAGAAGGCGTGGTTGCGGGTGGTGGTGTTGCACTGATTCGTGCTGCATCTGCTATCACTAAGTCTGGCCTGAAAGGCGACAACGAAGACCAGAACGTAGGTATCAAAGTTGCGCTGCGTGCGATGGAATCTCCACTGCGCCAGATCGTAGTTAACGCCGGTGAAGAAGCTTCAGTTATCGCGAACAACGTTAAAGCGGGTTCAGGTAGCTACGGTTACAACGCTTACACTGAAGAATACGGCGACATGATCGCGATGGGTATCCTGGATCCAACTAAAGTGACTCGTTCTGCTCTGCAGTACGCAGCCTCTATTGCTGGCCTGATGATCACCACCGAGTGCATGATCACTGACCTGCCACGTGATGACAAAGGCGGTGATATGGGCGCTGGCGGCATGGGTGGTATGGGTGGCATGGGCGGCATGATGTAATGCCCCACCCTATAGCTTCGATTAAGCTATAAACCTAAAGCGAGTGGGGAAACCTGCTCGCTTTTTTTATAGGAAAAAAACGGCTATACAGCCAATACCTGTCATAACCTTGCCTCGTCCACGTTTTACACTCAGCCTTTTCTGATTCACATTTTGCAAACTCGCGCCTCAAAAGCAGTTTTATTTTGCTCGGTGTGATGATTGCAGGACTTTTTTTATCTGCGGGACAGATTTAATGTGTAAACTGTTAATCATTAGCCATCAGTCTCGACATCGGGTACTTGGATAATTTCGGCAGCGAATGCCCCAACGGCAGCGGTGCTTTCTGGTAATCTTTAGCGTGATTCTCAACTTAGAATGGGGAAAAAAATGCGGATTAAAGTGTTACTTGGTCTTTCAGCGGCATTGTTGCTGGCAGGCTGTAGCTCCACTAATCAATTGAGTTCAGCGGGCGAGCAAGTGAAGTTCTCTGATACCAAACCGGGTAGTGAATGCCAGTTGGTTGGGCAGGTGACGGGTACTCAGAGCAATTGGATCTCAAGCGGTGAAAGCAGCTCTATGCGCGGTGCGGCAAATGACCTACGCAATAAAGCAGCGGCAATGGGCGGTAATGTTATCTATGGCGCAACCAGCCCGAGTGAAACTTTCTTATCAAGCTTTGCACCGCTAGACAGCAAAATGGTCGGCGAAGTTTACAAGTGCCCTTGATATATTTTAAGGGTGCACAGGGGATGCAATGGCGTCCCCTGTTATACCCGTCATCTTTCAAGTTGCAGGTGTGTTGGCTGTACTCAATCACCGAATCACTTACCTGAGTAAGCTCATCGGGTTCTTTCGCTTGCCGCCTTCCTGAACCTCGAAATCTATAGGGTATATTTGCCGTCATCTTTCAAGTTGCAGGTGTGTTGGCTGTAACCGGCAGATTTGTCACCCAAATCATTCATCCTGCATTAACCGGAGGTCTAGTGGTGTTTTGCTGGGTTGCCCCCCAACTTCTCGCGTTAAGCGCGGCACCAGATATCCAGACACGCGCCGCAGTAATCCTTTCATTAACTGCCGAGCTTCATCGTCATCGACCATAAAATGAGCTGCACCTTGTACCTTATCCAGCACATGGATGTAATAAGGTAGAATTCCGGCATCAAACAATGCATTACTTAATGTTGCCAACACCTCTGAATCATTATTGACCCCACGTAACAACACGCTCTGATTTAGCAGGGTCACACCGGCCTGTTTCAGCAGCGCCATGCTGTCACGGAAAGATGCGTCAATCTCATTGGCGTGGTTGATATGTGTCACCATCACCACCTGTAATCGCGAGTCACTCAGCCGCTGACATAACTCAGTGGTAATACGCGCCGGGATGACGACCGGCAAGCGAGTATGGATACGCAGCCGTTTGATGTGAGAGATATTTTCGATCTCGTCCAATAACCAGTTGAGTTCGCTATCTTTTGCCATTAACGGATCGCCGCCGGAAAAAATGATCTCATCCAGTTCAGGGTGTTGGCGCACATAATCCAGCGCCTGGCGCCAATTGGCCTTGTTGCCTTGGTTATCCTGATAAGGGAAATGACGGCGGAAGCAATAGCGGCAATTGACAGCGCAGCCGCCCTTGACCAGCAATAGCGCGCGGTTACGATACTTGTGCAATAGGCCGGGAACAACACTGCGCTGTTCATCAAGCGGATCGTTGGTAAAACCGGGAGCTGCAATAAATTCTTCCCGTGCGGTGAGTACTTGAAGCAATAATGGGTCTGATGGGTTCCCCGGTTGCATGCGCGAAACGAATGCGCGGGGCACTCTTAAGGGAAATAAACGGCGCGCAGCAGTACCTTGTTGTAGGCTAGGATGTTCATTTAACAGCAAAATTCTTAGCAATTCGTCCGGATCAGTAATTACATCGGCGAGTTGTTGCAACCAATCTTCTCTAATTGGCATGTTTCGGGTTACAATACTTGCCATTTTTTAGGCTTATTACCAGTTTCTTGAGGACCATCATGGCCAGTTATTATAGCAACGATTTTCGTCCCGGTCTTAAAATCATGTTCGAGGGCGAGCCTTATTCAGTTGAGTCCAGCGAGTTCGTAAAACCCGGCAAAGGCCAGGCTTTCGCGCGTGTTAAAATGCGCCGCCTGCTGACCGGCGGACGCGTTGAAAAGACCTTCAAATCAACAGATTCTCTGGAAGGCGCAGACGTTAACGACCTGAACCTGACTTACCTGTACAACGACGGTGAGTTCTGGCACTTCATGAATAACGAGACTTACGAACAGCTGCAAGCCGATGCTAAAGCCATTGGCGAAAATGCTAAGTGGTTGATTGACCAAGCTGAATGTATTGTAACTCTGTGGAATGGCCAGCCTATCGCTGTCACCCCACCAAACTTTGTTGAACTCGAAATTGTTGACACTGACCCAGGTCTGAAAGGTGATACTGCCGGTACCGGTGGTAAGCCTGCAACTCTGAGCACCGGTGCAGTGGTCAAAGTGCCACTATTCGTACAGGTTGGCGAAGTCATCAAAGTTGATACCCGCTCTGGCGAATACGTTTCTCGCGTTAAGTAAGCTACAGCCGTTAAGCTGTGATAAAACTGCGTTGAGAACAAAAGAAAACCGCTTAATCGGCGGTTTTCTGCTATCTGGGTTTGACCCATTGATAAAAGTTATTTAAGTCAGAAAAAGTGCAATATTGTTTTTTTGACTATCCTTATAGGGTGAATATACTCACGCGCCATAAGGAATTTTTATCATGTTGAAGAAAAGCATCGCTATTATTTTCTCATTATTAGTTATCTCTTCATTGAGCGCCTGCAATACCACCAAAGGTGTCGGTAAAGATGTTCAAAGCGCGGGTAGTGCTATTGAACGCAGTGCTGAATAAATAGCTATACCCGTCATACTTCAAGCTGCATGTGCGTTGGCTGCGTTCAATCACCCGAATCACTTACAATACAGTAAGCTCATCGGGACTCTCTCACTTGCCGCCTTCCTGCAATTCGAATTATTTAGGGTATATAGGCATTGTTATCGGCGGCCATTGCCGCCGGATTTCTTTGGCAGGGTAAGAGATTGCTGCTTATTATTTAGCATGCTAACCTATCATTCTTATCTATCTGCTGTCTGGGACGACCTAGCACGCATCTATTTTTCTGGGGACGACCCCGCCTGAGTGAAGGGGTTTACCATGGCTTGGATTATTTTGGCTATTGCAGGTTTATTGGAAGTGATTTGGGCTATCGGCCTGAAATACTCCCATGGTTTTACGCGGCTGACACCCAGTATTATCACTTTGATCGCGATGGCCGCCAGTGTTTTCTTATTGGCTTATGCTATGAAAACCTTACCGGCGGGCACGGCTTACGCGGTTTGGACTGGTATTGGTGCGGTGGGGACGGCCATTTTAGGTATTATGCTGCTTGGCGAATCGGCCAGTTTGGCGCGAGTATTCAGTTTGGGGCTGATTTTAGCGGGAATAATTGGGTTGAAATTAGCGTCATAAATGACAAGGGGGGCTTCCCCCCTTAGTCGATTATAGAGTTCAATATCATTGCCCGGCGATAACTTTCCCCTGTTTCACCCAGATCAATTGTTCCACCGGGAAACCATAATTCTTCGCGATGGCAATCAGGCGATCGCGAGTTTGGTTATCAATCGTCGGTGTGCGCGATAAAATCCACAGATATTCGCGGCTAGGGCCAGCAATCAAAGCATGTTGGTATTCATCATCCAAATCAATGATGTTATAGCCGCCATAGAATGGGCCAAAGAAAGAGACTTTCAATGAAGCTTGCTGCGGCGAGCCAATGAAATAGGCTTTACCGACACTTTCCTGCCATTGCTGTTTCTTCTCGTTATAACCCCGATTAATGACTTTTACGCCACCATCATCGCGGAGTGAGTAATTGGCCGTGACTCGGTCTAACCCGCGTTCAAAGGAATGGTCCAGCCGGGCAATTTCATACCAAGTGCCGAGATAGCGGGGTAATTGGAAATTATCGACGACTTTCACGTCTTTTGGCGGCGTTACGCTACAAGCGACCGAAAGTAATGTTGCTGCTATTACGGATAATTTTGACCACAGACGCATCTGTATTCCTTAGTATTTCAATTATTAGTCTGTGACTGAGAATAGCTATCATCTATGAAAGAGGCAAATGGATGAATCCGAGTTATTGGCAAAATGGGTATTGGCGGGATGGGCTGTTGGCGGTATAGCAAAAAAACGGCCCGGCATAAGCACGGGCCGCTGAAATAGCTTGGGCAATTACAGTGTCAAAACACCGATGATAGCAACCACAGTCAAAATGGCAGCCAGACCATAGAAAACCCATTTCCCAGCAGGGATGTGGATTTTCAAATCATGCATGGCGTGGTGGATACGGTGTAAACCACACCACAGTGGCAGAATAATCATCAGCAGAAGGAATACCCGGCCAATGAAGCTCTGACAAAATGCCAGCACCCGCTCATAGCTCAATGCTTCACCGGGGAAAGCACCCAGAGGCAGCAAAATAGCGACCAACAGAATAACAGCCGGTGCAATGATGGCACTCCACATGCCGCCCGCACCGAACAGACCCCAGAAGATAGGTTCATCGGAGCGCTTAGGGACTTGATTCATCTTGTTCTCCTCCGGGTTAGAGTAAGGCAACGGCCAGAATAATCGCGGTAGCCACGATAGTCACAACCCACAGCGCCTTGATAACTGGCTCTGGACCCATTTTTTCGTCTTTAATAATAATATTGGCGGCTTTCGGTGCCAGTTCAAACCAGGTTTTGGTATGTAACACGGCGGCCAATAACGTAATGATATTGATTAATAACACTAGCGGATTTTGCAAGAATCCGACGAAACCTTCCCACCCAGCCGGGCCGCTTTTCAGTGCGAACACTCCGTAAATCAGTAGGATACTGAACCACACTGTGGGCACGGAGGTGCCTTCACGCAACATATAAAAACGATAGAAACCGAGCTGTTGCCACCAGTTCGGGGCCATGGTACGGACGTAAGCTTTACGTTTAGTAGTCATTACTGTTTCCCCTCCCTTATTGTGGTTTCAGCATGGCGATCATGAAGTCTTTCGCACTCTCAACCTTGCCTTGCTGGATAGCTGCGGCAGGGTCTACGTGTTTTGGACAAACTTCAGAACAGTAGCCGACGAAAGTACAACTCCAGACACCATTTTTGCCGTTAAGCTGCGGCATACGCTCTTTCTTACCGTGGTCACGGTTATCCAGATTGTAACGATGGGCCAGAGTGATGGCTGCTGGGCCAATAAACTCAGGATTTAAACCAAACTGTGGGCAAGCGGCATAGCACAGGCCACAGTTAATGCAGCCAGAGAACTGGTGGTATTTCGCCATCTGAGCCGGAGTCTGCTTATTCGGGCCGTCTTTTGGTTTGCGCTCATTACCAATAATATAAGGTTTGATAGCTTCCAAACTCTCAATAAAGTGAGTCATATCAACCACTAAATCGCGCTCGATAGGGAAGTTACCCAGTGCCTCGACTTTCATCCCGCCGGTATATTCGCGCAGGAAAGTCTTACAGGCGAGTTTTGGCACTTTGTTGACCATCATGCCGCACGAACCGCAAATCGCCATCCGGCAAGACCAGCGATAAGACAGGTCAGGTGCCAAATTATCTTTGATATAACCCAGTGCATCCAGCAGAGAAGTCTGCTCATCGTAAGGCACTTCAAAGGTTTCGAAGTGAGGTTCGCTATCACGTTCTGGGTTATAGCGCATGACTTCCATTTTCAGGAGTTTCATATCAGTCATTCGCCTGCTCCTTATCCTTTAAATCTTTCGCATCTTTGGCGTCTTTAGCATCTTGCGCGGTGGCTTCACCACCATAAACGCGTTTTGCTGGTGCCAGTTTGGTGATTTTTACGTCGCTGAGTTCAAGGCGTGGTGCGCCGTTTGGATTATGGAAAGCGAGTGTGTGCTTGAGGAAATTAACATCATCACGCTCGGTGCAACCTTCATCCAAGCGCTGGTGCGCGCCGCGGGACTCTCTACGGTTCAGTGCTGAGTGAGCCATACATTCGGCCACATCCAAACCATAACCCAGCTCAATGGTGTAGAGCAGGTCAGTATTGAAAACACTGGAGTTGTCGGTGATTTTCACACGTTTGAAGCGCTCTTTCAGCTCTGCCAGTTTATCCACGGTTTTCTGCATCAGTTCCGGTGTGCGGTAAATGCCGCAGCCTTCTTCCATTGACAGACCCATCTCATCGCGAATTTTAGACCAGTTTTCAGTCCCTTCCTGCTTCATCAAGTTGCTCAGGCGGGTTTCCACATCACGGGCCTGGGCATCCAGCGCACTGCCGTTAGCCGGGCCGGTTTCCATGGCGCGCAAAGCGGCTTGTTCACCAGCAAGACGGCCAAAGACCACCAGTTCTGCCAATGAGTTAGAACCCAGACGGTTTGCACCGTGCAGACCAACAGAAGAACATTCACCGACGGCGAACAGCCCTTTGATTCGGGTTTCACACTGCTGGTTGGTTTCAATGCCGCCCATGGTGTAATGCGCGGTTGGGCGCACTGGGATTGGCTCTTTAACCGGATCGACACCGACATAAGCTTTTGCCAGTTCACAAATGAATGGCAAGCGCTCAAGTAGTTTTTTCTCGCCAAGGTGGCGCAAGTCCAGATAGACAACATCACCACGCGGAGTCGCGATAGTGCGGCCAGCACGCCATTCATGCCAGAAAGCTTGCGAAACTTTATCGCGCGGGCCTAATTCCATGTATTTGTTCTTTGGCTCGCCGAGCGGGGTTTCTGGCCCCATGCCGTAATCCTGCAAATAACGGTAGCCGTCTTTATTGACCAGAATACCGCCTTCACCACGGCAACCTTCCGTCATCAAGATGCCAGAACCCGGTAGGCCGGTTGGGTGATATTGCACAAACTCCATGTCACGCAGTGGAACGCCGTGGTGGAATGCCATTCCCATACCATCACCGGTAACAATACCGCCGTTGGTGTTATAACGATAAACACGACCTGCGCCGCCGGTAGCCATGATTACAGCATTGGCACGGATTTGCACTCGCGTGCCTTCCATCATATTCATGGCAACAACACCGCGAGCTTGGCCATCATCGACCAGAATATCTAGCACGAAATGCTCATCAAAACGTTGAATTTGCGGATATTTTAATGAGGTTTGGAACAGGGTATGCAGCATGTGGAAGCCGGTTTTATCCGCAGCAAACCACGTACGTTCAATTTTCATCCCGCCAAAGCGGCGAACGTTAACAGAGCCGTCGGGTTTACGGCTCCATGGGCAGCCCCAAATTTCCAACTGTGCCATTTCTTCCGGGCAGCTATGGACAAAGTGATCCACAACATCCTGTTCGCATAACCAGTCACCACCGGCAACGGTATCGTGGAAATGATAGTCAAAGGTATCGTGGTCCTGTGTGACAGCAGCTGATCCCCCTTCGGCAGCCACAGTGTGGCTACGCATTGGGTATACTTTCGAGATCAGAGCAATCTTCAGCTGAGGGTTGGCTTCCGCTGCGGCTATTGCTGCACGTAAACCAGCGCCCCCGGCCCCGATAATGGCAAGATCGGCGTTAAAGGTTTGCACTGCGCTTCTCCATTGTTCAAATGTTCAAGTGAAAAATATATAAAGTGAATCACTACTCTTAATGGTTTTTAATATTATTACCTGGCTAACTTATTAACTGTTAACCAGCATGATGCTATTAAGAATAGCTATTTCTTACTTTTTGCATGGGAATAATTATACCCAATGCTAAGTGGTAGAAATTTGATGTGATCGATTGTTTTGTTTTATTTGAACCGCCTCAAGGGCATTACTAACAAAAACGTGATCCCAAACAGGATATGCTGGGCAAAAGTCTTTTTTGCAGAGTGAAATGCTGAATCCGAGCCGGAAATCGGCGTCGTGAGTGACAGATTTGTCTGAGTGAGTAGATGCGAGTAGACTGCATCCCCTGTTTGATTTCGGAGTTAACCACCATGAGCGAAACGGCAAGCTGGCAGCCGAGTGCACCCATCGCCAATTTGTTGAAGCGCGCAGCAATAATGGCAGAGATCCGGCGTTTCTTTACCGATCGCGGCGTATTAGAAGTTGAAACGCCCACCATGAGCCAAGCGACAGTGACGGACATTCATTTGGTCCCATTCGAAACCCGGTTTGTTGGCCCGGGCGCTGCCGAGGGTTTGACGCTGTACATGATGACCAGCCCGGAATATCACATGAAGCGCCTGCTAGCGGCGGGCAGCGGTTCTATCTATCAAATGGGGCGCAGCTTTCGCAATGAAGAAGCTGGCCGTCATCACAATCCTGAATTCACTATGCTGGAATGGTATCGCCCGCATTATGATATGTACCGCTTAATGAATGAGGTCGATGACCTGTTGCAGCAAATTTTGGATTGCAACAGTGCAGAAACCTTGTCTTATCAACAAGCATTCTTGCGCCATTTGGATATTGATCCCTTGTCGGCGGACAAAGCGCAATTACGCGAAGCGGCGGCAAAACTGGATTTAAGCAATATTGCCGATAGCGAAGAAGATCGCGACACGCTGCTGCAATTGTTATTCACCGTCGGGGTTGAACCTCATATTGGCCGCGAAAAACCGGCTTTTGTTTATCATTTTCCCGCCTCTCAAGCATCCCTCGCCGTGATCAGCACTGAAGATCATCGTGTAGCAGAACGTTTTGAGGTTTACTTTAAAGGTATGGAACTGGCGAATGGCTTCCATGAGCTGACTGACGGTGATGAACAACTAAAACGGTTTGAGCAAGATAATCGCAGCCGTGAAAAACGTGGTTTGCCACAGCATCCCATTGATATGAATTTGATTGCTGCCCTGAAGCACGGCTTGCCGGATTGTTCTGGTGTAGCGCTAGGAGTCGATCGTCTGGTGATGTTGGCGTTGGGCGCAGAAAGATTGAGTGATGTTATTGCCTTCCCAGTCAATATCGCTTAATTCCTCTTCGTCCTTGGCGCCGCAGCGGTGTTCGCTGCACTCGCTCACCCGAATCACTTACTACAGTAAGCTCATCGGGATGCGCTTACTTGCTGCCTTGCTGCAACACCAATGACTTTGAGGAATGCGAGTGTTCTTGGCGCCGCAGCGGTGTTCGCTGCACTCGCTCACCCGAATCACTTACTACAGTAAGCTCATCGGGATGCGCTTACTTGCTGCCTTGCTGCAACACCAATGACTTTGAGGAATGCGAGTGTTCCTGGCGCCGCAGCGGTGCTAAAAGAAATGCCCTGACCTGTGAAGGTTCAGGGCATTTTTGTTTCTTACTCACTGATCTTACAAGCTGCCCGGTGTGCGGCTGCGATTCGACGAAACCACGCGCCCACGGCCCAAAGTTTCCAGACGGGCCTGGAAAGGTGGGAATGGCAGAGTAATACCGTGCTCGCGGTAACCGGCCAGAATCAACTGATGAATCTCATGACGCAGCGGCATACGGTGGCCCATTTCGGCGGCGTAAATACGCAGCTCGAAAATTTGGATCCCTTGCTGGAGATCGACCAAATAGACCTCGGGTGGCGGGTTATCCAAGACCAAGGTACAGCGGCGCGCCGCGGTCAGTAATACTTCCGTCACTTCTTCGCTACTGGTTTCTGCTGGGGCCGGTACCGTCAAGACCACACGGGTAATGGAATCCGACAGCGACCAGTTAATAAATTGCTCAGTAATAAAGGCCTTATTCGGCACGATAATTTCTTTACGATCCCAATCTGAGATGGTCGTGGCGCGAGTATTAATTTTGGTGACGCTACCGGTGAGATCACGGATGGTCACGGTATCGCCGATGCGGATCGGTTTTTCAAACAAGATGATCAAGCCGGAGACGAAGTTGGCGAAAATCTCCTGCAAACCAAAGCCTAGCCCCAAACCCAGAGCAGCAACCAGCCATTGGAATTTCGCCCATTCGATCCCTAGCATAGAAAAACCGACCAACCCCCCAATCAGGATCAACAGATATTTGGTAATCGTGGAGATGGCATAGCCGGTTCCGGGGGTCAGATCCAAATGCTGTAACAGTGCCAGCTCCAGCAGGGCTGGGAAATTACGCACCAGTTGGGTTGTCACGATCATCACCAGAATAGCGATCAGCAGTGATCCCATGGTGATCGCCTGTACTGACTCAATACCGTTTATCGTCGATGACGAGTCCCACAAGCGAATATTTTCCAGGAAACCAAAAGCTGAATGAATCTCAGACCACAGCACTATCACAGAAACTAACGCGATCATGGTCAGAATGGATCGCACCAGTCGCAGAGACTGCGCGCTGATCACATCCAGATCAATCACCGGTTCTTCAACATCAATGGAACCTTCCGTGCTGTTATTGTGCGGTATTGTATCGTCTTCGCCACGGGCACGTTGCGCCAGAATATCAGCACGGCGCTGTTTGGCGCGATCAAAGGCAATGCGGCGGCGCTGAATCAGCATCCAGCGGCGGATAATATGATAAACCACCAACAAGAAGAACCAGATAGCGACCGAGGTTTCCAGACGGGCTAACAATGCTTGTGACGTGGTGAGATAACCCAGAGCAGATGCCAATGCTGCCATCAATGGTGCAGACAGCAAAAGCCCCCACAGCGCGGTGTTAACAATATTATCGCCAGAACCTTTTTTATCCAGATAGAGTGGAATACCCGCCCGCTTCAAGCTGTTGGTGACCAAACTTAAGGCAATACACAGCAAAATAAAGCACAGCCGGCCCAGTGTGCCAGCGAATTCGCGGTCGTTATAATTCTCGAATGTAATCAGCGCCATCATCAGTGGGATAATCAACCACACTGACATGCGATAGAAGCGCATTGCCCGGCCCACTTGGGTTGGTGACCAGCGGAAGTGGGTAATAAACAGGCCATGTGGATGGGCAAATGAGGCGCTTATCATAAATACCCACAGCACCGGCACGGTCGCGGTGACAGCATTACCAATGGCGATAGCCATCGGATATGACCAGGCATTTTGCAAACCATATCCGACCGCCGCCCATAAGACAGGCAACGGCAGCGCCATTAGAATGGACCAGAATACGGTGCGCAACGTCAGGGAGAAATGGTCTTGTGTAACCTTGCCAACACGGCTGCTGGCGCGCTCCAGGAAAGCATGATAATGGCGGCGAGAACTGATACTGAAACCGACAAACAGTAGCGCGCCAATAATTGGCAGCAATGTTTCTTGGCTAGTCATCATCATGACAAAGGCTTGGCTGAGCTGCGAAAGGGTGTCGAGTGACAGCAAGCGGGTGAGGTCATGGGCGACGTTAAGCGGATAAGAGAGTGATATCGGGCTAACATCCGCCACCCAAAACAGGTAGCGGTGGGTCGCTTCGCGAACTTCACTTAAGGCATCCACTAACTGACTGTTGGCCACTTTCAGCTTGGTCAGCTCAAGAATCTGAGTGTCATAACCGGATAACAGAGAATTCAGTAATTCGCGCTGCGTGCGCCACTGAGCATCGAGAATTCGCTGTTGCTCAGTGGTCAGTGGCGTGCCATCGTCTTGTGTTAATTTGACATTTTGCTGCTGTAACTTCTCCAGCATGTCTTCATATTGCAGACGTTGAACTCGCAATTGGGCCATATCGCGATCCAATTGCTGATTTTTGGGCACATCGGGCAACCTCGCCACTTGTGCTCGCAATGCTTCACCCAATGCGGTTGAAACCCCCAACCATTGAGCTTGCTCACGGATAGTGCTAAGTGCCTGACGAACCTGCTGAGTTTGTGTGACAGCCTGGCGTTGCTGCGAGGAAATCAGGTCAATGCGCTGCACTTGCTGATTTAGCGCTTGAGACAAATCGCGGTTTATTTGCAACTGTTGGGTAATAGATTCAGGTAAATCACCGCCTTGTTCGGCCAGTAATTCTGTGCGCTCGAGCGCTTGTTCTGCGGCTTGTTGGCGCTGACTATTCAGGTTGTTACGCAAGCTCTGGAGTTGAGCATCGACCCGCTCCTGACGCTTTTTGTATAGCTCGGCCCGTAGCCGGGAAAGCTCTTGGCGATTATTGGCGGAGAGTTGGGAAAGCTCCAGCTCATTGGCTTTCGCTTTGCGGGCCACGGCTTCAGCTTGTAATAATGCCAACTGCGCTTGTGCTACTGGGGTGGTGGGGCTACTTTGCGCCTGAAGTCGCGTGCTGATTTCTGCCAGAATGCGCCGGGCTTCTGATTGCTGTTGCGGCAGCTGATTCAGTGACTCACTGATTTCCCGTGCGCGATCTTGCTCCTGCTGTGACAGGCGGCTTAACTCTAATAATTGGCTGCTGACTTGCAGCACTTGCTGTTCCAGTTCGGACGTGGACAGATTATTAGGGACTGGCAGGGGTTTATCCCCTTCCTGCGCCAATTGTTGGCGTAACTCACGGGTGAGCTTAGGAAAGTCATCAATGGCTTTTTGATACTGCTGGGCGCGGATATCAGATTCTTTGGCATCCGCTAACCAACTAAGAGCCCCTTGCAGCGCCTGAACAATTTCTGCCTGATTTACCATCCCTTTATTGGCTTCAGCCTGTTTCAGCTCTTGTCTGAGCTGATCTTCATTCGGCTGAGTTGCCGCATGAAGCGGCAGGGACAACAACATGACTAATGACAGTAAAATGGCTGAAAACCATGAAATTATTAGGCGCACGTAAGGGTTCCTTAACATCAATGTCTTGTCAGCCGAGAGCTAGCACGGCGGGGTCGCGGGGATAGCTTCGGCTAATACTTCACCCATGCGGGTAACCGAACCGCTGTTTAACTGTGGCGCTAAATGTACTTTGCCCTCAGCAAACAAGTTAATCACCGTCGAGCCCAACTTAAAGCGGCCCATTTCTTGCCCTTTCTCCAGCGTGACAGCACCTTCAGCCCCAGCCTGTGGGTAAGTCCAGCGGCGAATCACACCTTCCCGTGGTGGGGTAATAGTGCCCGCCCAGACGGTTTCTATGCTGCCCACGATAGTGGCACCCACCAGAATTTGTGCCATCGGGCCAAAGGCGGTGTCAAAGATACAAATGACGCGCTCGTTACGGGCGAACAGGTTAGGAACATTCGCTGCGGTCAATGGATTGACCGAGAATAAATCACCCGGAACATAAATCATTTCACGCAACACACCATCACATGGCATATGCACGCGGTGATAATCGCGCGGAGCCAGATAAGTGGTGACGAACTGCCCATTCTGGAACTCAGCAGCCAGCATATAGTTACCTGCCAACAAAGCTTCCACACTGTAGTCGTGGCCTTTTGCCTGCAAGATTTGCCCATCATGAATGGTGCCTAACTGACTGATAGCGCCATCAGCGGGTTGAACTAATAGATTTTCTTCAACCACAACGGGGCGCGCACCGGCACGGAGCGGGCGCACAAAGAATTCGTTAAATGTGCGATAAGCAGAGAATTCAGGTGCTTGTGCTTCTTTCATATCAACTTTGTAATAGCGAGCAAACGCCTTGATAACCAGTTGCGTCAACCAGCCACCTTGTTTATCTGCGCCCCAGCCCGCCAAACGGGTCAGACCAAGCTTAGGAAGTAAATATTGTAATCTGATTTTGAGACTATCCAGCACGTAGACCTCTTGGGTAAGCTGTTTGTGATAAATTGTATCGAATAGAAAGCTGCGACTAAAACATCATTTTTCGCCACTATTTCTCATCACTATCTGATGTCTTGCGCGGCTTCGCCTGCTCCATACTTTCCAGAATGCGATGATAATTATCAAAGCGCTCCTCGGCAATTTTACCTTGCTCTACCGCTTCGCGCAGCGCACAGCCGGGATCGGTGGTGTGGCTACAATCGCGGAACTTGCAATGACCAAGATAATCACGGAATTCGACAAAACCTTGCGTAATTTGTTCCGGAGCTAGATGCCACAGACCGAATTCACGTACCCCCGGTGAATCAATCACATCACCACCATGCTGGAAGTGATATAAACGAGCGGCGGTGGTGGTGTGCTGGCCCAGCCCTGAGTTGCCGGACACGGTATTGACCAAAATTTCATTATCTGTTGGCGGCAACAAGGCATTCAATAGGCTGGATTTACCCACCCCTGACTGACCGGCAAAGATACTTATCCGCCCAGCTAGCGCCTGTTCAAAGGCTTCCATCCCTTCACGGGTTTGGCTGGAAACTTCTAATACGTTGTAGCCAATACGGCGATAGATATCCATCATGCCATCAACGAATTTACGGCCATCGGCGTCCAGTAAATCGATTTTATTCAGTACGATTAACGGCTCGACATCTAATGTTTCACAGGCCACCAGATAGCGGTCGATGATATTGAGCGAAAGTTCGGGCAAAATCGCCGAAACGATCACAATCTGATTAATATTCGCGGCGATCGGCTTCACACCGTCATACAAATCAGGGCGCGTTAGAACGGATGTCCGCTCATGAACGGCTTCGACAATACCTTTAACTCGCACACCTTCCTGCGCTTGCAGGCCGGGACGCCAAACCACACGGTCACCCGTCACCAGTGACTTGATGGTACGGCGGATATTACAACGATGCTGAACACCATCGGCAGCTTCGACATCAGCATGCTGACCGAAGCGACTGATTACGATACCTTCTTGCGCATCGCCAAGCTGAGAGTCATCTAACTCAGGTTTTCTATCAGTGCGTAGCCGGCGCTGATGGTTAGCCTGTACACGGCGTTGCTGACCTTTCGACAGTTTATTCTTACTCACTGTGCCTCACTTGAATCTGCATTAATACCCTTAGTATTTGAAGCCGCAGGGGTGTTCGCTACGTTCACTCATCCGAATCACTTACTTGAGTAAGCTCATCGGAACTCGTTCGCTTGCTGCCTGCCTGCAACTCCAATTTCTTTGGGTATATCGCTGGTTGCGACCAAAAGGGCTATGATACACATTATTTTATCAATTAACCGTTTGTTCGGTAGTCTCACCCGCTAACAGGCAGGAAAAATCATGGCAGAAAATCAAAATAATCTAATCTGGATCGATCTAGAAATGACCGGTCTTGATCCGCAGCGGGATCGGATCATCGAGATAGCCACTCTGGTTACCGATGCTAACCTGAATATCCTGGCGGAAGGCCCGGTGTTGGCCGTCCACCAGTCTGATGAGCAGCTTGGGCTAATGGATGAGTGGAATGTGCGCACGCATACCGGCAGTGGCTTGGTTCAGCGCGTTAAAGACAGCCCCTTTAGTGATAGCGATGCTGAGTTGCAAACAATTGAATTTCTAAAGCAGTGGGTTCCGGCAGGCGTTTCCCCTATTTGCGGTAACAGCGTGGGTCAAGACCGGCGCTTCCTGTTCCGCTATATGCCAGAGCTTGAAGCTTACTTCCATTACCGTTATCTGGATGTCAGCACCTTAAAAGAACTGGCCCGCCGCTGGAAACCCGAGATTCTGGCGGGTTTTAAAAAGAAAAATACTCATCAGGCACTGGATGATATCCGCGAGTCAGTGGCCGAGCTTGCTTATTATCGCGAACATTTTATTCAATCTTAATCCCTTTCGGCCTTGAAGCTGTGGGGGTGTTAGCTGCGCGCACTTACCCGAATCACTTACTGATGTAAGCTCATCGGGATGCGTTTGCTGGCTGCCTACCCACAACTCCAATGACTTTGGGGAACCTTTCGGCCTTGAAGCTGTGGGGGTGTTAGCTGCGCGCACTTACCCGAATCACTTACTGATGTAAGCTCAGCGGGATGCGTTTGCTGGCTGCCTACCCACAACTCCAATGACTTTGGGGAACCTTTCGGCCTTGAAGCTGTGGGGGTGTTAGCTGGTAGCCTGGCCTCAAATTTCAATAACTTTGGGTTTATGCTTTGCATGGTGCTGGTAAAAACATCATATTGCTGTTTTAATCGGCACTTAAACCGAAAAATGATTTTTTTGCTTTCAGGGGCTTGCGGCAAAACGGATTTCTCGTATAATGCGCACCCCGTACCGATGAAGAATTCGCGAGCTTGCGCAAACAGATTCAGTACTGGAAAGTGTGACACAGAGCGGGAATAGCTCAGTTGGTAGAGCACGACCTTGCCAAGGTCGGGGTCGCGAGTTCGAGTCTCGTTTCCCGCTCCAATTTCTTGAATCATAAGAAGTTGGTCATAAAAAATTATCAGTAATAGAAAAGTATAAAAGTAATGTGCTGTTTTTCTTTATAGTGCATGACAGCGACGCGGGAATAGCTCAGTTGGTAGAGCACGACCTTGCCAAGGTCGGGGTCGCGAGTTCGAGTCTCGTTTCCCGCTCCAAATTTTATTTTTTTAGTGCTGGTCATTTCAGGTAGTCAAATGCTGTTTTAACGGCATCTCAATGCGGGAATAGCTCAGTTGGTAGAGCACGACCTTGCCAAGGTCGGGGTCGCGAGTTCGAGTCTCGTTTCCCGCTCCAAAATGTTTCATTCAATTTTATCTTAATTATCCACAGCCCAATCATACGCTGCGCCCCATTGCACATACATTGTATTAAATTCTTCAACAGAGTTATCCACAGATTCTGCTGTTTTTATATTCAGTTCATAAATCAACCGCTTTAATTTCCTGTTTTATAAATATTTGATTTGTTTGCATATATATTTATGTGAAAACGTTATGCTGATCACTTGTACTTTTTTTTACACTTGATTGACAAGGTGTTTTTATTTTTATACACAGGAAAAGTCTGGGTTTATTCATAATAAAAATAGTTAAAAAAACTCTGCTCAAGATTAGGCAATATTAGGTAACCGCGGTATCAGGCATCTCGTGGCAGGCCTTTTTCAATCGCTCTCACCAGCCGTTTTTTCTGCGGTGACTGAACATCCCCAATCAGTGTAGACCGTCTTTTTAATTGTTGTGAAATTGCCCACTCAATATGTTCATCTAACATCGGATTAATGCCGCGGCGTGCTTCCAGTGCCAATACAACATTGTCGAGATAGGGCGCATTGCCCAATGCCACAGAGATATTACGCAACCAGCGCAGGTGCCCAATTCGCCGAATGGCGGAGCCTTCGGTTATCCGTAAAAATTTCTCTTCATTCCAGCTAAATAAATCCAGCAACTGTGGAGTGTGCAGCACTGCGCGAGGGCTGAAATCTTCTTCGTCAGTTAATTGGGAGAAGCGGTTCCACGGGCAGATAAGCTGGCAATCATCACAACCATAAATACGATTGCCCATCAGGGGACGAAACTCTTCCGGTATCGCGCCCTCCAACTCAATAGTTAGATAGGAAATGCAGCGGCGAGCATCAACAGTATAGGGCGCGACGATAGCCCCAGTCGGGCAGGTGGTCATGCAAGCAACGCAGCGCCCGCATTGTTCTTCTTGCGGTTTATCGACTGGCAGCGGCAGGTCAATGAGCAACTCACCCAGGAAGAACCAGGATCCGGCCTCACGATTTAAAATTAGTGAGTGCTTACCAACCCAGCCAATACCCGCTTTAGCCGCCAGGGAACGCTCCATTATTGGCGCAGAATCGACGAACGGGCGGAAGTTGACATCACCGGCCGCCTGCTCCAGACAATAATTTTGAATCATGTCACCCAATTTTTTCAGGCGTTGGCGTAACAATTTATGATAATCACGGCCTAAGGCATAACGGCTGATATAGCCGAGTTCTGAATTCTTTAATGTGCTGGCAAATGCGGCCTTGGCAGGCAGGTAATTCATTCGCACGCTGATCACCCGAAAAGTGCCAGGCAATAATTCATGCGCGCGCGCGCGCAGCATACCGTGGCGGGCCATCCAGGCCATTTCGCCATGATATTGTTTATCAAGCCAGGCCTGTAACCGCGGTTCTTCGGCTGACAAATCTGTATCGCAGATACCGACTTGCTGGAAACCTAGCGATTGCCCCCATTGCTTGATATGTTGGGCTAATTGATTCAGATCGAGGGGGTGTGCCATGACGGACCATAGTAAGAAACAAATCGGTATTAGTTTACCACACTCTGTTTTTTCTGCGGACTGGGTGCGCCAGAATGAGGCGGTTGCCGCGGCACACTTCTCCCTGAGCTTATTTGACCTGATGGTGAGAGCAGGAAATGCCGCATTTGAACTGGCGCGAAAGCAATACCCCGCTGCGCGCCACTGGCTGATTTTATGCGGCCACGGTAATAATGGTGGCGATGGCTACATTGTTGCCAGCCGGGCATTGGCCGCGGGTCTGAATGTGACACTGATTGCTTGCCCTGGCAATCGGCCCCTGCCCGCAGAAGCCCATCAGGCACAATCTCAATGGCTGGCAGCGGGCGGCGTGATTAATCAACCTGATATCTTATGGCCACAACATATCGATTTAATTATTGATGGTTTGCTAGGTATTGGCCTGCGAGCCGCGCCGCAAGGTGTTTATGCTACGTTGATTGACACGGCAAACCGCCACCGTGCAGCAAAAATCGCCTTGGATATCCCGTCAGGGCTGAGTGCTGATAGCGGCGCGGCTCCCGGCTCCGTCATTCGCGCGGATCACACTCTGACGTTTGTCACCCTAAAGCCCGGTTTGCTCACTGGGCAAGCCCGTGATTGGGTCGGGCATTTACACTGTAATGATTTAGGATTGACACCCTGGCTGGCTGCTCAACCCGTCCAAATTGAGCGCCTGACCGCCGGTAATTTGCCACAATGGTTGAAACCGCGTCGCCCTTGCGCCCATAAAGGTGAACATGGGCGGTTATTGCTGGTGGGGGGCGATAAAGGGTTTGGCGGCGCGATACGCATGGCGGGAGAAGCTGCCCTGCGTAGCGGTGCTGGGCTGGTGCGAGTGCTTACTCACATTGAGCATGTGGCCCCGATTTTGGCCGCTCGTCCAGAGCTAATGGTGCAGGAGTTAACCCCTGAAACCCTGGCGCAAAGTATGAGTTGGGCTGATGTATTGGTGGTCGGCCCGGGGTTAGGGCAATCTGATTGGGGCCGAAATGCTCTGAATTTATTGCAACAAAGTGATAAACCAGCATTATGGGACGCTGATGCACTCAACTTGCTGGCATTAAATCCGCTGAAGCGTCAGAATCGGGTATTAACTCCCCATCCTGGCGAAGCTGCCCGCCTGCTCGGTTGCCGCGTTGCTGATATTGAGAGTGACCGCTTACTTTCTGCCCGTAACATCGTTAAACAATATGGTGGTGTGGTGGTCTTGAAAGGGGCTGGTACTCTTATTGCCAGTGAACAGGGCGAGATGGCGATTGCTGATGTCGGTAATGCGGGTATGGCCTCCGGCGGTATGGGGGATATTCTGTCCGGCATTATTGGGAGTTTGATAGCACAAAAGCTGGTGCTGTATGATGCCGCCTGTGCAGGTTGTGTTGTGCATGGCGTTGCCGCAGACAAACTGGCTGAAGTTCAAGGCACCCGGGGTTTACTGGCCACAGATTTGCTGTCAGTTATTCCGAAGTACGTTAATCCTGAGTTAGCAAAATAGATATCACAGAATGAAAGAACTCGTTTTACCTCTGCCTGATGAGGCAGCGACTGTTGCATTAGGGGGCACGTTGGCTCATGCCTTCGAGGGTGCCAGCGTTATTTATTTGTTCGGTGACTTAGGTGCCGGAAAAACAACTTTTAGCCGTGGCTTTCTTCAGGCCCTTGGCCATTCAGGGCATGTTAAAAGCCCGACTTATACCTTGGTTGAACCTTATGCGCTAGCCCCAAGGCCGGTTTACCATTTTGACCTATATCGTCTGGCTGACCCCGAGGAGCTGGAGTTTATGGGCATTCGTGATTACTTTGATAAGCAAGCAATTTGCCTGGTGGAATGGCCACAACAAGGGGCTGGGTTCTTACCACAAGCGGATGTTGAGCTGCATTTGGCTTATCAGGCCGAGGGGCGCGAAGCCCGCCTGGTGGCCCTTTCTGATGCCGGCGCGGATGTATTGCGCCGTTTAGCTGCTGTGCAAGGACGATTTAATAATGATGCATAGCTCTACGCGACTAATAAATAGCTTTACGCGACCAGGTTGTTGGACGAAAAAGACTTTCTGGCGACCATCATTGGCTGCCGTAATGCTGATTATGGTGAGTTTATTTGCTCTGCCTTCTGCATTCGCCGCCAAGCTTACCGATATTAAGGTGAACAATGGCTCGACTGAAAGCAAAGTGACACTCAGTTTTGATGGTCAGCCGGTTTATGCTTTCTTTTCTTTAAATTCACCCGAGCGGGTGGTGCTTGATGTCCGTCAAAGCGGCAATCTTTCTGGATTACCACTGGAATTCAGTGGGCAGAATCTGCTGAAAAGAATCCGCTCCAGTACCCCGAAAGATGAACAAAGTACCCGTCTGGTGCTGGAATTGACACAAAAAGTCAAAACTCGCGCGGTGACTCAGCAGTCGGGTAACAATTACACCGTGGTGATCACCATGACAGCGTCGGCGAGTGCCCCTGTGCGGCAAACTCAGTCTTTAAGCCCAAATAATACGCCGCTGAACCAAACCAATACGCCTAGCCCTAACGCAGGGCGGTTAACTTCACCGGCGACGAATGCGAATACGGAATCACGGATCACGAGCGCCAATACCACGTCAGTAGCTAAAAACCCGTTTAACAACAAGCCGACTGTGGTGGTGAGCAGCGAGAACATCACGACGAATACTGCGCGGCCGATCAAAACCGCCCGCCAGACCAACACTGCCAGTGCGGCGAACAGCTCCCGAGTGGTGGTGGCGATTGATGCCGGTCATGGTGGTCAGGATCCCGGTGCGATTGGGCAAAATGGCTTGCAAGAGAAGAGTGTCACTATCGCCATCGCCCGTCGGCTTGAAGCACTGCTTAACAGTGACCCGATGTTTAAACCAGTATTGACCCGCAATGGCGATTATTTTATTTCGGTAATGGGCCGTTCTGATGTGGCGCGTAAGCAGGGCGCTAACGTGTTGGTCTCCATTCATGCTGATGCGGCGCCTAACCGCAGCGCAACCGGGGCGTCAGTTTGGGTATTGTCGAATCGCCGCGCTAACAGTGAAATGGGTAATTGGCTGGAGCAGCATGAGAAACAATCCGAACTGCTTGGTGGGGCCGGTGATGTATTGGCCAACACCGCCTCTGACCCTTATTTAAGTCAGGCGGTGCTGGATTTACAATTTGGTCACTCACAGCGGGTAGGTTATGACGTCGCCACTAAGGTGCTGAATGAGCTGCAAAGAGTGGGCGATATTCACAAACGTCGGCCTGAACACGCCAGTCTTGGGGTGTTACGTTCACCGGATATTCCGTCATTGTTAGTGGAAACCGGCTTTATCAGTAATAGTACGGAGGAGCGGCTGCTTGGCAGTAGCGCGTATCAGGAGAAAATTGCTCAAGCCATTTATAAAGGTTTGCGCAGTTATTTCCTCGCGCATCCGCTACAAGCCGACCCAAAGGTCGAAAACCGTCCGCTAATTGAAACCGCGGCGGTTGATTCTTCTTCACGGCGTTCAAGTGTTAGCCAGCCAGAGCCGGTGGTCAGCAGCATAGCAAGCAGCGGCAGATCATCTGCCGCCAAACCGGCTGCGACGGGTAAAAGCCAGATTCATAAAGTCCAACGCGGCGAAACTTTATCCGGCATTGCCAGTCAATACGGCGTCAGCATGGCGGTGTTGCGGCAAAATAACACACTGAAAAATGATGTGGTCTGGGTGGGGCAGCGCTTGAAAGTCCCCGCCTCGGGAATCGCCGCGCCAAAAGCTGTGGCGAAAGCCAAGCCGAGCAAAAGCCAGCCGGTTAAGCATCAGGTAAAACGCGGCGATACGCTGTCGGCTATTGCAGCCAGATATGGTGTGTCGATGAGTGAGATTGAGCGGGCAAATAAGATAAAGTCAGGTAATGTCCAACTGGGGCAAACTCTCACTATTCCACAGTCGTAAGCGAAAGGAACTGCTATGCCAATTCAGATTCTACCACCACAGCTTGCTAACCAAATTGCCGCCGGTGAAGTGGTAGAGCGGCCTGCGTCGGTGGTGAAAGAGTTGGTAGAAAATAGCTTGGATGCCGGTGCGACACGGATTGATATTGATATCGAACGTGGTGGGGCGAAACTGATTCGTGTCCGTGATAATGGCTGCGGCATTGGTAAAGACGATTTGGTATTAGCATTGGCGCGCCATGCCACCAGTAAAATAAGCTCGCTGGAAGATTTGGAAGCCATCCTCAGTATGGGGTTTCGTGGCGAAGCACTCGCCAGCATCAGTTCAGTCTCGCGTCTAATGTTGACATCGCGCACCGCCGAACAAAATGAAGCCTGGCAGGCGTATGCTGAAGGCCGCGATATGGCGGTGACCATCAAACCTGCGGCTCATCCGGTCGGCAGCACCCTTGAAGTGCTGGATCTGTTTTATAACACGCCGGCCCGTCGCAAATTTATGCGGACTGAAAAAACCGAGTTTGGTCATATTGATGAAGTGGTGCGGCGCATTGCGCTGGCGCGTTTTGATGTGGCAATCAATCTTAGCCATAACGGTAAGTTAATGCGGCAGTATCGCGCCGCGCCTGACCCTTCCCAACATGAGCGCCGCCTGGCGAGTATCTGTGGCCCGGCATTTTTGCAGCATGCGCTGGCGATTTCCTGGCAGCACGGTGATTTGACGATTCGCGGTTGGGTAGCAGACCCTGCTGCCAGCCGTACACTGGGTGAAATGCAATATTGCTACGTCAATAACCGCATGATGCGCGACCGGCTGATTAACCACGCGATCCGCCAGGCTTATCAAGATTTACTCAAAGATGACCAGCAACCCGCCTATGTATTGTATCTGGATATTGACCCACATCAGGTGGATGTCAATGTGCATCCGGCTAAACATGAAGTGCGTTTCCATCAAGCGCGGCTAGTGCATGATTTTATTTATCAAGCGGTTACCACGGTTTTACAGCAAGCCGCTACTCCGACTCTGAACATCAATGAAGATGGTGAAGAAATCGACGCCCCGCGCTGGCAACCAGAAAATCGCGTGGCGGCGGGGGGGAATAAATATGCTCAACCGGAACCGGCGAAAACCGCGCCAGTAGCACGAGTTTCTTCTCCGGAGCGGGCTGCCATGACAGCACGGCCAGTCGCTCGTGAACCCGCCCCGACTTATAACGCCGGTCAACCCTACCAAAAACAACAAGGTGAATTATATCGCCAACTGGTGCAACCGACCGTAGTGAATAAACCGGCGGCGGTCAGTCAACCTCCGGCCTCGCCTGCGCCGCGTCAGAGACTTAATGACGAGCCACTGCACGGCGATAATTACAGCTTTGGCCGGGTGCTCACCGTGTTTCCGCCTTGCTATGCTCTTATTGAATATAAACAGGGCGTGGCATTACTGGAATTAAGGGTTGCTGAGCGTTGGTTGAAACAAGCTCAGTTGAATCCGCCCGCGGAAGGGTTGCGCCCTCAGCCGCTATTAATCCCCTTAAAACTGACATTGGATAAAAATGAAGCAGCCGCGTGCCAGCGTCATCAGAAATTGTTAGTGACCATGGGAATAGAATTGGCCGTGGAACACGAAAAGGCGACTTTACGCGCAGTATCTTTACCATTACGCCAACAAAATTTACAAAAACTGATACCGGAACTGTTAGGCTATCTGTCGCAGCATGAAGAGATATCGCCAGATGCTCTCGCCACATGGATTTCTCGCCATCTTGGCAGTGAACATGAGGTATGGAATGTGTCTCAAGCGATACAATTATTGGCAGATGTTGAACGTCTTTGTCCACAGTTGGTAAAATCACCACCAACTGGGCTATTACAACCTATTGATATAAAGGCTGCATTGGCAACCCTGAAACATGAATGATATTGAAAATCTAGACCGGCCACCGGCAATCTTTATTATGGGGCCAACTGCCTCGGGTAAAACGGCGCTCTCCATTGCGCTGAGACAACGGCTACCTGTGGAGTTAATCAGTGTCGATTCTGCCCTGATTTATCGCGGTATGGATATCGGCACCGCGAAACCCAGCGCAGAAGAGCTGGCATTAGCGCCACATCGGCTGATTGATATCCGCGATCCCGCGCAAGCATACTCCGCCGCTGATTTCCGTAAAGATGCATTAAAAGAAATGGCCGAGATTACTGCCGCCGGGCGAATTCCGCTGCTGGTGGGCGGCACTATGTTGTACTTTAAAGCGCTGTTGGATGGGTTATCGCCATTGCCGAGCGCAGACCCGCAAGTGCGCCAGCGTATTGAACAGCAGGCAGCGGAACTGGGCTGGGAAGCATTACATCAACAATTGGCTGAAATCGATCCCGTCGCGGCGGCGCGAATTCATCCTAATGATCCCCAACGGCTCTCCAGAGCACTGGAAGTTTTTTTTATTTCAGGTAAAACTCTAACAGAACTGACTAAAATTTCGGGTGAAACCTTACCGTATCGGGTTCACCAATTTGCGATTGCGCCTGTTAGCCGAGAACTGTTGCACCAGCGGATTGAATTACGTTTTCGTCAAATGCTGGATGCAGGGTTTGAAACCGAGGCTAGGGCGCTTTTTGGCCGCGGTGATTTGCATACGGATATGCCAGCCATTCGTTGTGTGGGATATCGGCAGATGTGGTCTTATCTGTCCGGTGAGATTGATTACGACGACATGGTTTACCGCGGAATCTGTGCGACACGCCAACTGGCAAAGCGCCAAATGACCTGGTTGCGGGGCTGGGGTTCAGTCCAGTGGCTTGACAGCGATAAGCCGGGAGAGGCTTTAGACTCTGTAATACAGGTTGTTAGTGCATAGGTTGAATGATTGTGTACAATTGATTAGTACTCAACGCGCGGATTTTTTTACGCAGTTTATTTTCGAGCCGATAGGTTCTTAGTTAATAACAACAAGCAAATAAGGAAAATACAGAATGGCTAAGGGGCAATCTTTGCAAGATCCGTTCCTGAACGCATTGCGTCGTGAACGGGTTCCGGTTTCTATTTATTTAGTGAATGGCATTAAACTGCAGGGCCAAGTTGAGTCTTTTGATCAGTTTGTCATTCTGTTAAAAAATACAGTCAGCCAGATGGTTTATAAACACGCCATCTCTACTGTTGTGCCTTCTCGCCCGGTTTCGCATCACAGCAATAGTCCGAGTGGTAGCACTAATAATTATCATGGTAGTAATCCATCTGCGCCGCAATCACCGCAGCAGGATAGCGATGACGCTGAATAAAGCGCATTGCTGGTCAACCATGACGGGGAACATAAGCAACGGATTCGGGTTTATGTTCTCCGCACTAGCGGTTTTGATCCGTTTGAGAGGTTGCACGTTTGTTTGACCGTTATGAAGGCGGTGAGCAGGCCGTACTGGTTCATATCTATTTCTCGCAAGACAAAAACTCAGAGGATCTGCGTGAGTTCGAAGCGCTGGTATCTTCTGCGGGCGTAGAAGCTTTGCAAATTGTGACGGGTAGTCGCAAAGCTCCACATCCTAAGTTTTTTGTGGGCGAGGGAAAGGCAGTAGAAATTGCTGATGCAGTGAAAGCCAGTGGTGCGTCTGTTGTCTTGTTTGATCATGCCCTTTCCGCAGCGCAGGAGCGAAATCTTGAGCGTTTGTGTGAGTGTCGGGTTATTGATCGTACTGGGCTGATTTTAGATATTTTTGCCCAACGGGCCCGTACCCATGAAGGTAAATTGCAGGTCGAATTAGCGCAATTGCGTCATATTGCGACCCGCTTGGTACGTGGTTGGACGCATCTTGAGCGTCAAAAGGGGGGCATCGGCCTAAGAGGGCCAGGTGAAACCCAGTTGGAGACCGACCGCCGTTTGCTACGTGACCGCATCAGCTTGATTTTGAGCCGTTTGGAGCGAGTTGCAAAGCAGCGTGAGCAGGGGCGGCGCGCGCGCACCCGTGCTGATATTCCGACAGTATCTTTGGTGGGATATACCAACGCCGGTAAATCTAGCCTGTTTAACAAAATTACGGCAGCTGATGTTTACGCGGCTGACCAACTATTTGCTACGCTGGATCCAACTTTACGCCGTATTACTGTGGCTGATGTGGGCGATACAGTGTTGGCGGATACGGTAGGCTTTATCCGGCATTTGCCGCACGATCTGGTTGCTGCTTTTAAAGCGACATTACAAGAAACGCGGCAAGCCTCATTACTGCTACACATTATTGATGCAGCTGATCCTCGGGTGGCCGAGAATATGGCCGCAGTCGATTCTGTATTGGCAGAAATCGAGGCGGATGAAATCCCTACATTATTAGTAATGAATAAAATTGATTTGTTGGATGATTTCGTCCCGCGAATTGATCGCAACGAAGACAATCTGCCAGTCAGAGTTTGGCTTTCGGCCCAAACTGGCGCAGGTATCCCGTTGCTCTTTCAAGCGTTAACGGAGCGTCTTTCAGGTGAGATCGCACACTTTGAATTACGTTTGCCGCCTCAGGCAGGCCGTTTACGCAGCCGTTTTTACCAGCTTCAGGCAATTGAAAAAGAGTGGATAGACGAGGACGGGAACGTCGGTATGGTGGTAAGAATGCCTATCGTTGATTGGCGTCGTCTCTGTAAGCAAGAGCAAGATTTGGTCAGTTATATTACTAATGAGCCAGTACGGCTAATTAATTGATTATCTGATTGATTTTGCGAGATTAAGAGCCAGCTTCTTTGGCGTGTGCTCTTGGCCTGAAGAAAACCAATCATAGAAGAATGGAGCTAAAACATGGCGTGGAATCAGCCCGGTAATAACGGACAGGACCGCGATCCGTGGGGGAGCAGCAATAATAATGGCGGCAACTCTGGCGGAAATAACAATAACAATAATAATAAAGGTGGCCGTGACCAAGGGCCGCCCGATCTGGATGATATCTTCCGGAAACTGAGCAAAAAGCTAAGTAGCCTCACAGGCAAAGGTGGCGGCAACGGCAATGGCAATAATGGCGCGACACAAGGCCCTGCTTTCAGTGGGCGTATTGTGGGTATCGCTGTGGTTGCGGTTGTGGTTATCTGGGCGGCAAGTGGTTTCTATACAATTAAAGAAGCTGAGCGCGGTGTTGTGACTCGCTTGGGTAAATTAAGCCACATTGTACAGCCAGGTTTGAACTGGAAACCGACCTTTATTGATGAAGTTACTCCGGTTAACGTCGAGTCTGTACGTGAATTGGCGGCTTCAGGTGTCATGTTGACCTCTGATGAAAACGTCGTTCGTATCGAAATGAACGTCCAGTACCGCGTAACTGATCCGGCCGCTTATCTATTTAGCGTGACAAACCCGGATGACAGTCTGCGTCAGGCCACTGACAGCGCAGTGCGTGGTGTTATTGGTAAATACACCATGGACAAAATCCTCACCGAAGGCCGTACCATCGTGCGTAGCGATACTCAGCGTGTACTGGAAGAAACTATTCGTCCATACAAAATGGGTATTACTTTGCTGGACGTTAACTTCCAGGCAGCGCGTCCGCCGGAAGAAGTTAAAGCGGCATTTGATGATGCGATTGCTGCCCGTGAAAACGAACAACAATATATTCGTGAAGCAGAAGCTTACACCAACGAAGTTCAGCCTCGTGCTAATGGTCAGGCGCAGCGTCTGTTAGAAGATGCTCGTGCATATGCCGCACGTAAAGTGCTGGAAGCGCAGGGTGAAGTTGCTGGTTTTGCTAAGTTGTTGCCTGAGTATAAGGCTGCACCGGAAATTACCCGTGAGCGTCTGTATATCGAAACCATGGAGAAAGTCCTCGGTCACACTCGCAAAGTGCTGGCGAATGACAAAGGTAATAGTCTGATGGTGCTGCCGTTGGATCAACTGCTGCGTGGACAAGGTGCTACAGAGAAAACGGATGGCAACAAAGACACCAGTCTGATTCGTTTGAATCCGCCTTCCTCTGCTAATAGCAGCCAAGAATCTGGTGCAAGTAACTCGAATACCAGTTCAACCAGTGGCTCTATCATGGATCAGCGCCGGGCGAATGCTCAGCGTGATACTTCCACTCGCGTAGGGAGAGAATAACCAATGCGTAAGTCTATTTTACTTATCGTCGTTGTGGTGTTAGTCGCACTCTACGCTTCGCTGTTTGTGGTACAAGAAGGTCAACGCGGTATTGTACTGCGCTTTGGCAAGGTATTACGTGATAGTGAGAACAAGCCGCTGGTGTACGCGCCGGGTCTGCACTTCAAAATACCATTTATCGAAACAGTGAAGACGTTGGATGCCCGTATTCAAACCATGGACAACCAGGCCGACCGTTTCGTGACCAACGAGAAAAAAGACCTGATTGTTGACTCATACCTGAAATGGCGTATCAGCGATTTCAGCCGTTACTATCTGGCCACCGGTGGTGGTGATGTATCTCAGGCTGAAGTGCTGTTGAAACGTAAATTCAGTGACCGTTTGCGTTCTGAAATCGGTCGCCTGAATGTGCGCGACATCGTAACAGATTCACGCGGTCGTCTGACTTCAGATGTTCGTGATGCGCTGAATACCGGTAGTGTGGGCGATGAAGCCGTTACTACTGAAGCGGATGATGCTATTGCCTCTGCGGCAGCCCGTGTTGAACAGGAAACCCGTGGCAAACAGCCAGCGGTTAACCCGAACAGCATGGCGGCTCTGGGGATTGAAGTAGTTGACGTGCGTATCAAGCAAATCAACTTACCGGCAGAAGTCTCTGACGCTATCTTCCAGCGTATGCGTGCTGAACGTGAAGCGGTAGCCCGTCGTCACCGTTCGCAAGGTCAGGAAGAAGCCGAGAAGTTGCGTGCAACAGCTGACTATGAAGTGACGCGTACTCTGGCAGAAGCAGAACGTCAGGCGCGTATTACGCGTGGTGGCGGTGATGCAGAAGCGGCTCGTCTGTTTGCTGACGCATTCAGTAAAGATCCAGACTTCTATGCTTTCATCCGTAGCTTGCGCGCGTATGAAAATAGCTTCAGCAGCGGCAACGATGTGATGGTTCTGAGCCCTGAAAGTGATTTTTTCCGCTACATGAAATCGCCGGATAACTCTAGCAAACGTCCATAACGACTGCCGTGACAGCCGGTTTTTGACAGCAACAGTAAGGCCCGTTTATGCGGGCCTTTTCTATTTTAGGCCGCCTTTTCCATTTGATTGAGACAGAAAATGAATTCAACCATCTTGTTAGCATTGGGTTTGGTTTTGGTGCTGGAAGGGCTTGGCCCGATGCTTTACCCCAAAACCTGGCGCAAAATGATTCAGGCAATGACTGAATTACCTGATGCCACTTTACGTCGTTTTGGCGGAGGATTAGTGGTTGCAGGCATCGTTATCTACTACATGTTGCGTAGCCGCATGGGTGGCTAAATGTAAGCACAAAAATTGTGCAGTTATGTGTTAAAAATTACTGAAAGCAGCCGAATGAGATGTTAGAATCCTTTTTTAAGCAACCTGGTGATTTTTGAGATGGGTAAGAACGTCGTCGTACTGGGCACCCAATGGGGTGACGAAGGTAAGGGCAAGGTCGTTGACCTGCTGACTGAACGGGCTAAATATGTTGTGCGCTATCAAGGTGGTCACAACGCTGGCCATACTTTGGTTATTAACGGTGAGAAAACCGTTCTTCATTTAATTCCCTCAGGTATTCTGCGTGAAAACGTAATCAGCATCATCGGCAACGGTGTTGTACTGGCACCTGACGCTTTAATGAAAGAGATGACAGAACTTGAAGCGCGCGGTGTGCCTGTACGTGAGCGACTGTTACTCTCCGAAGCATGCCCATTAATCCTGCCTTATCATGTAGCTCTGGATAATGCGCGTGAAAAAGCACGTGGTGCAAAAGCTATTGGTACTACCGGTCGTGGTATCGGCCCTGCCTATGAAGATAAAGTTGCTCGCCGCGGTCTGCGTGTAGGCGATTTATTCAACAAAGAAACTTTCGCGATCAAACTGAAAGAAATTGTGGATTACCACAACTTCCAGTTGGTGCATTACTACAAAGAAGAAGCTGTTGACTACCAGAAAGTGCTGGATGAAGTATTGGCTATCGCCGATATTCTGACCGCAATGGTCGTTGATGTTTCTGAATTGTTGGACGGTGCCCGCAAACGTGGCGATTTCATGATGTTTGAAGGCGCACAAGGCACTTTGCTGGACATCGACCACGGTACTTATCCGTATGTGACTTCATCTAACACCACCGCAGGTGGCGTAGCGACAGGTTCTGGCCTGGGTCCACGTTATGTTGATTATGTACTGGGTATCGTTAAAGCTTATTCCACTCGTGTAGGTGCAGGTCCATTCCCGACTGAACTGAATGACGAGACCGGCGAATTCCTGCGCAAGCAAGGCAACGAATATGGTGCGACCACTGGCCGTAGCCGTCGTACCGGCTGGTTGGATATCGTTGCGGTGCGTCGTGCTGTGCAGATCAACTCCTTGTCTGGCTTCTGCATGACTAAACTGGACGTGCTGGATGGCCTGAAAGAAGTTAAGCTTTGTGTTGGCTACCGCATGCCAGATGGTCGCGAAGTGACGACCACTCCGCTGGCTGCTGAAGGTTGGGAAGGTATCGAGCCAATCTACGAAACCATGCCAGGCTGGTCAGACGTTACTTTTGGCGTGAAAGAACACAGTAAGTTGCCACAGGCAGCCCTGAACTACATCAAACGTGTAGAAGAGCTGACAGGTGTTCCGGTTGATATTATTTCTACCGGCCCAGATCGTGAAGAAACCATGATCCTGCGCGACCCATTTGATGCATGATTAGTTAGCTGATAGCTAAATAATCAGAATTCAGATTCCAATAAACCGGGCTTACGTCCGGTTTATTGTTTATACCTTTCTTACTTGATGTTGCCGTGTTGTTAGTTGCAAAGCTAAGATTTTTGGGTATGACTGTGTGCAGAAGTGACCTCGGATAAGCCGTTTTACATCAAAAGACTCGCCCTCCATCTAAAAGATTAGCCGCAAGCTTTATGGCTGGTTTATCATTCAAACTATAAGTTTCTAAATAGCACTTAGAATCGCACTTATAATCTATCCAAAACGTGTCATCTTAGATGGGTTTAAGCCGAGTAAACTGATACTCAGGGGTATACGTGCAGTTAACAAGTTTTACCGATTATGGTTTGCGGGCGCTGACTTATATGGCCTCGCTACCTGAAGGCCAAATGACCAGCATTTCTCAGGTAACTGAGGTCTATGGCGTGTCTCGCAATCATATGGTTAAAATAATCAATCAGTTGAGCCGTGTCGGGCTGGTCACCGCTGTGCGGGGGAAAAACGGCGGCATACGGTTAGGTAAACCGGCTGACCAGATTCGAATTGGCGACGTTGTGCGCCAGTTAGAACCTCTTTCTCTGGTGAATTGCAGTAGTGATTTTTGCCATATAACACCCGCTTGCCGCCTGAAACAAGTGCTTAATCAGGCAGTACAAAGTTTCCTTAATGAGTTGGATAACTATACTTTAGCCGATATGGTTCAAGATAATGTCCCGCTCTATAAGCTATTACTTGTTGAGTAGATTTTTGCTTAATCAAAGATATATATACCCAAAGTAATTGGAGTTGCTGGTAGGCAGCCAGTAAACGAATCCCGATGAGCTTACACTGGTAAGTGAATCGGGTGAGAGCGCGCAGCTAACACCCCTGCAGCTTCAAGTACGCGGGGTATAAGGCTGCTGCTGACAACGGAGGAACCGCAATGTCACAAGATCCATTCTTGGAACGAGAAGCAGAGAAATATGAGTCACCGATCCCTAGCCGGGAATTCATTTTGGCTCATCTCGCGAAGCGCGAAACACCCGCCAGCCGTGAAGAGCTGGCCAATGAACTTAATTTATCTGGTGAGGAACAGCTAGAGGCGCTGCGTCGCCGCCTGCGCGCCATGGAGCGTGATGGGCAATTGGTCTTCACCCGCCGTCAGTGCTATGCCTTACCTGAGCGTCTGGACTTATTGCGCGGGACAGTTATTGGCCACCGTGATGGTTTCGGCTTTTTACGTGTTGAAGGCAGTAAAGACGATCTGTATCTCTCCGCAGAACAGATGAAAACCGCGATTCATGGTGATGTGGTCTTGGCCCAGCCGGTTGGCGCTGACCGCAAAGGCCGCCGTGAAGCGCGTATCGTGCGCGTATTAGTCCCGAAAACTAGCCAGATTGTCGGCCGTTACTTTACTGATGCCGGTACCGGTTTTGTGGTGCCGGATGATGGCCGCTTGAGTTTTGATATCCTGATTCCACCTGATGCTATCTGCGGTGCGCGGATGGGCTATATGGTCGTGGTCGAGTTAACTCAGCGCCCGACTCGCCGTTCTAAAGCGGTGGGTAAGATTGTTGAAGTGCTCGGCGAGAATATGGGTACCAGCATGGCGGTAGATATCGCGCTGCGCACCCATGAAATCCCGCATACCTGGCCGCCACAAGTTGAAAAGCAAGTTGCGGATCTGAAAGAGCAAGTGCCGGAAGAAGCGAAAAAAGGGCGGGTGGATTTACGCAACCTACCTTTGGTCACTATTGATGGTGAAGATGCCCGTGACTTCGATGATGCGGTGTATTGTGAGAAAAAACGCGGTGGTGGCTGGCGCTTGTGGGTGGCGATTGCTGATGTCAGCTATTATGTGCGCCCGCGCACTGCGCTGGATGATGAAGCTCGCAGCCGTGGTAACTCGGTTTACTTCCCGTCGCAAGTTGTTCCGATGCTGCCGGAAGTGCTGTCCAACGGCCTTTGCTCCCTGAATCCACAGGTAGACCGCCTGTGCATGGTGTGTGAGATGACCATCTCCGCCCAGGGTAAGTTATCGTCGTATAAGTTCTACGAAGCAGTGATGAGCTCCCACGCGCGTCTGACCTACACCAAAGTGTGGCGGATTATTGATGGTGAAGAGTCGCTGCGTGAACAATATAAGCCGCTGGTGCCGCATTTGTTAGAGCTGCACACCATGTACAAAGCGCTGGATCAAGCCCGTGCTGAACGCGGCGGTATTGCCTTTGAAACCGAAGAAGCCAAGTTTATCTTCAATGCCGAACGGCGCATTGAGCGTGTTGAATCGACGGTGCGTAATGACGCGCATAAATTGATTGAAGAATGCATGATTCTGGCGAACATTGCTGCGGCGCGTTTTGTGGAAAAACACAACGAACCGGCGCTGTTCCGTGTGCATGACCGCCCAAGTGATGACCATATCTCAGCCCTGCGCAGTGTGCTGGGTGAGCTGGGCCTGACCCTCGGCGGCGGTTTGAAACCAGAGCCGAAAGATTATGCGGTGCTGATGGATGAAGTTGCGGATCGTCCGGATCATGAAATGCTGCAAACCATGTTGCTGCGCTCGATGAAACAGGCGATTTACGATCCGGAAAACCGCGGCCACTTTGGCTTGGCATTAGCGTCTTATGGGCATTTTACCTCGCCAATTCGCCGTTATCCTGATTTAGCCATGCATCGGGCTATCAAATACCAGCTCGCTAAAGAGCACGGCAATGTGAAAGAGCGCTGGACACCCACCGGTGGCTGGCACAGTGAATATGACGAGATGCTGCAATTGGGCGAACATTGCTCAATGACTGAACGCCGCGCTGATGAAGCGACCCGTAACGTAGCTGACTGGCTGAAGTGTGACTTTATGCAAGATCAGGTGGGTAAAGTCTTCACCGGGATTATTGCCAGTGTCACCGGCTTTGGTTTCTTCGTGCGCCTCGATGACTTGTTTATTGATGGTCTGGTACATGTTTCCAGCCTGGATAATGATTACTACCGCTACGATAACATCGGTCAGCGCTTGATCGGCGAGTCCTCCGGCATGGTCTACCGGCTGGGTGATACCGTGGAAATCCGGGTTGAAGCTGTCCATATGGATGAGCGCAAAATTGATTTTGCACTGGTCTCCAGCACCCGTAAACCGCGTGGCGAAGGCAAAACGGCGCGTGATAAAGCCAAGAAAGCCGACGGCCAACGTACTATGCGCGATACCTCCACCGGGCGTGGTGGGCGCGGCGCTTCATCTGGAGCTCCGCGCCGTGATGGCGCACCAGCACCGGCAGGAAGTGGGCAGAAGCGCCCTCGTCGTGCTAAAAAACCGGCAAACTTTGAGCCGGATAGTGCTTTCCGTCCGGTAGATGCTGCCGCTAAGTTAGATGAAAAAGCGCTGGCTGAGAAAAAGGCCAAAGCGAAAGCGAAAAGAGCATCCGCCAAGACCAAGAAAATTGCTGCTGCCACCAAGGCCAAGCGCGCGAAGAAAAAAACTAGCAGCGACCAATAATGGCCTGTTGATTGTCGGGCGGCCTTGGTCGCCCACATTCATTTATATTTAATCATTTATAAAAGAGCATCATGAGCGAAATTATTTACGGTATTCACTCCGTCAAAGCCTTGTTAGACAATGATCCACAACGTTTTTTGGAAGTTTTTATTCTGAAAGGCCGTGACGATCGTCGCCTACAACCCTTGATTGCTGAACTGGAAGCTGCCGGTTTGGTCATTCAGGTTGCCAGCCGCCAGTGGTTGGATTCACAGGTTGAGGGCGGTGTCCATCAGGGTATCGTGGCGCGAGTCCGTGAAGGGCGTCAGTATCAGGAAAATGACTTGCCAGCATTACTGGAAAGTGTGGAAACGCCTTTTCTATTGGTGCTGGATGGTGTCACTGACCCGCATAATCTGGGCGCGTGTTTGCGCAGTGCGGATGCTGCGGGAGTACACGCGGTTATCGTGCCGCGGGATCGCTCGGCGCAGCTTAATGCCATTGCCAAGAAAGTCGCCAGTGGTGCTGCTGAAAACGTGCCATTGATTAAAGTGACGAATTTGGCGCGTACACTGCGGGTGTTACAAGAGCACAATGTCTGGATTGTCGGCACCGCCGGTGAAGCTGACCACACTTTATATCAGAGCAAAATGACTGGCCCGATGGCGCTGGTGATGGGGGCCGAAGGTGAGGGTATGCGCCGCTTGACCCGCGAACACTGCGACGAGCTGATCAGCATCCCGATGGCGGGGAGTGTTTCCTCCCTCAATGTGTCGGTCGCTACCGGTGTGTGTTTGTTTGAAGCAGTGCGTCAGCGAGCACTGAAAATCTAATATACCCGTCGCCCTTCAATATGCAGGGGTGTTGGCTGCTTTCACTCACCCCAGTCACTTACTTATGTAAGCTCCTGGGGACTTGCTCATTTGCCGCCTACCTGCAACTCGAAGTAACTTGGGTATATTCATTTCATTTCATCCCTGCATGTCAAAAAGGCCAACATTTTCGGATGTTGGCCTTTTGTTTGTCAGATAGGGGGATTTTTCACCACTATCAGTGATATTGAGTAGATCAATATCTGTTTGTGATAAGTCCGCCAGCAAAAAGCCACGTCTGCACCATACTTAACCCTGATTTATGAATGACGGTTTCATAATGAATATTGGAATGGAGGAAAGTATGGAGTGGCAGACTCACTTAGTTTTCAACCAACCAGAGCCATTATCGAACAGTAATTTATTTCTGTCTGATATGGCCCTGCGGGAAGCTGTGTTGCGGGAACATGCTAGCTGGGATGGGGAAGATCTTTCTCGGATTGGACTGCAACTGGGTTCGCAGGGGTCACTTGAGCTAGGGCGGCTGGCAAATGCTAATCCGCCAGAATTATTGCGCTACGATGCCGCTGGGCAGCGCTTGGATCAGGTGCGATTTCATCCGGCTTGGTATGTGTTAATGCAAGAGTTGGTCAGCCACCGGGTGCATAATTTGCCGTGGCAAGAAGATGCTCGGAGAGGCTCTTTTGTTGCCCGTGCGGCGCGCTTTATCCTGCATGCCCAGGTGGAGGCAGGGACGTTATGCCCGATAACCATGACATTTGGCGCGATCCCGCTGCTGCAACAAACACTTCCGCCACTATTCCAAAATTGGCTACCGCCACTGCTTTCAGACCGCTATGACTCTCATCAAACCGTCGGTAGCCAGAAGCGGGGTTTATTGATTGGCATGGGCATGACGGAAAAACAGGGCGGCTCTGATGTATTAAGTAACTCTACCAGAGCCGAGCCGCTGGAAGTGCGCGGCCATGGAGAAGCTTATCGACTGGTCGGGCACAAATGGTTTTTCTCGGTGCCACAAAGTGATGCGCATCTGGTGCTGGCGCAAGCTGAGGGCGGTTTATCTTGCTTCTTCCTGCCGAAAATATTGCCGGACGGCACCGACAACGCCATCCGCTTAGAGCGCTTGAAAGAGAAACTCGGCAACCGCTCGAATGCCAGCAGCGAGGTCGAATTTGATCACGCCACCGCTTGGTTATTGGGGGAGGAGGGCGACGGCATTCGCCAAATTCTAAAAATGGGCGGATATACCCGTTTTGATTGCGCGCTCGGTAGCCATGGCCTGATGAGGCGCGCTTTTTCCGTCGCGTTATATCATGCCTGGCAGCGGCAGGCTTTTGGTAAAGCACTGGTTGAGCAACCTTTGATGCGGCAAGTCTTAAGCCGCATGGCATTGCGTTTAGAGGGCCACACCGCGCTATTAATGCGCTTAGCCAGCGCATGGGAAAAAACCGGCGAAATTCATGAGCAGATATTCAGTCGATTACTGACACCGGCGGCAAAATACCGCGTCTGTGGGCTGGGCAGTGGGTTTGTTGCGGAGGCGATGGAGGTGCTCGGCGGGATTGGCTATTGCGAACAAAGTGAGTTGCCGCGGATTTATCGGGAAATGCCGGTCAACAGTATTTGGGAAGGCTCCGGCAATATTATGTGTCTTGATGTGCTGCGCACATTCCGCAAACTCCCCTCTGCGATAGACATGCTTCAGCAAGAGTTTTATCCCGTACGAGGGCAAAACCGGCTATTTGACCGCGCATGGCGGCAATTGCAGCAGCGGCTGAAAAATCCTAAGGAAGAACAAGGGCGGGCAATAACCCAGCAACTGTTTGATTTATGCTGTGCATCGCAATTACTGCGGTTTACCTCACCGCCGTTAGCCGATGCCTGGTGCCATATGACGCTCGATCATCGGGATCAATATATGTTGCCGGAAGCTGTTTGCGCGCGGTTGTTGAGCCGCGCCACCGGGGTTGCGGGCTGACAATTCAATAATTTACTTATACAACAGTGCGTTGGCATACCAAATGCCCGGATAAATACTGTCAGACATCATGATAATCAAATAGTAGGGCGCGCCACTGGCATTTGCCCTGCGTTTAATTTCAGCTTCGATATCCATTGGGCTGCCAAATACTTGAGCTGAGACGGAGCCCACTTTTTGTAAATTAAGGCTCTGTGCGCGGGTAATTTCCTGAGCATAGGGCTGAGCCACAGGCGGCGGAGCCGGGGTGACGTGAAAAGCACTGCAAGCTGAAAGTCCAAGAGTGATCAGTAGGAACACCATTGCGCGTTTTATCTTCATTTTTACCTCTTTGTCAGCAGGGCCGTCACCGCCCAGCCCATTATTTCTCAAGTGTAACGCTCAAGCGCCAAGATGAGGGAATATCTTGGAAGAAATTAGTTTAAGACTTTATACCCGCCATACTTCAAACTGCATTAAGTTTTTAAGTCTATAAATCAGTTTTTCGTATTGATGCTGTGCTTGATAAATAAAGGATTCTCGCCATGATTGAGATGTCGCTGGAAAACATTAATGGGATTGAGGTCATCCATGCGGCCCCTGCGGGTAAGCGCCAGCAGCCGCTACCGACCATTTTCTTTTATCACGGTTACACCTCGTCAAAAGAGGTTTATTCCTATTTTGCTTATGTTTTCGCACAAGCAGGTTTTCGCACTATCGTGCCGGATGCGGACATGCATGGCGCGCGTTTTGAGGGTAATGAAACTCGGCGACTTTCTCATTTTTGGGAGATCCTGAAATCGAATATTGATGAGTTGCCCGCGATTAAACAACATTATCAACAGGCGGGATTGATTGAGGGAGAGCGGATTGGTGTTGCGGGAGCATCAATGGGCGGGATGACGACGTTGGGCGCGTTTGCCCGCTATCCGTGGGTCAGTGTCGCCGCCGATTTTATGGGGTCGGGTTATTTTACCTCGCTGGCGCACACGCTGTTTCCTCCCTTGGAGGGCGGACGCGAGGTCAGCGCGGCAGAGTTTGAGCGCCGTCTGGCACCTTTGACAGATTATGACCTTACCCATCAGTTAGAAAAAATTGCTGATCGGCCATTATTGGTTTGGCATGGTGAAGCGGATGAGGTGGTACCGGCGGCAGAGAGTGCGCGGTTGGTTCAAGCTCTGCAAATCAGTGGGCGCGATAAGCACCTAACCTATCTCACCGAAGCAGGGATTGGGCATAAAATCACCCCAACCGCCTTGGCTGCGGGGACGCTTTTCTTTAGTCAATATCTATAAAAAACCCCCGACAAGCGGGGGGAATGGGTCTGCGGGCAATCTTTTTCTTTCTCTGTATTTCTGGGTGTTTCTCTGGTGTTGTATTTATCTATTGAATCTTAGCGATAGAGAACGGCATTAACGTGTATGGAACTGTTATCGCCAGGTTCATGCATAGCAATTATCTGATAAGAACTGGCTCCGCGTTCATCGGCTAATTGACTGATTTGCGCCGTGGCGTCATCAGGAGAAACCACATTGTGGCCCAGTGACAATGCGCCGATACTGACGCGCTGTTGCTGCATAGCTTGTTGGGCGGTTATTTCTGTGGCAGCGAAAGTGCTGGTCGATAAGACCAAGCCGAGTAGGGTTGCGATGGTGAGTGTATGTTTCATCGGTGACTCCAATATCTTATTTATATACTTTGAATAACTTTCAGTTAGCTGCGCCGCTTGTTTTGCGGTGGATGTAATTAATTTTAGTCTCTTTTGTTAATTTAAAAATACGTGATAATTGATTCACTTTGTCAAAAAAAATGAATAATATTCATGCGGAGCTAATGATTTCATTGAAAGATTTAGCGGACTAATGGATTAACATCCATAGGTTCTGTCATGAACAAAAAGTGCGGTTTTAGCAGAGTAATGGTTAGAACAAGAATAAATCCCCGGCAATCCTTGAGTTTCAATCCGCCCGCAAGTATAGTTACGCGTCATTTTTCAGCCGCACACAAACACGTTCCTTGCCTCCATGGGCCGCGGTTGACCCTATCAGGAGGCTGAATAATCCGTAAGGAGCAATAATCGATGCGTCATTACGAAATCGTTTTTATGGTCCATCCTGACCAAAGCGAACAGGTTCCGGGCATGATCGAGCGCTATAGTGCAACAATCACTAATGCTGCTGGTACGATCCACCGTCTGGAAGACTGGGGCCGCCGTCAGCTGGCTTACCCGATCAATAAACTGCACAAAGCTCACTACGTTCTGCTGAACGTTGAAGCCCCGCAGGAAGCGATCGATGAGCTGGAAACAAACTTCCGCTTCAACGACGCCGTTATCCGTAGCATGGTTATGCGCGTTAAACACGCGGTAACTGAAGCATCACCAATGGTTAAAGCGAAAGACGAACGCCGTGAGCGTCACGACTTCGCGTCAGAAGCCAATGATGATTCTGAAGCTGGGGATTCTGAAGAGTAATTGCCGTGGTGACCACTAATCGTCTGGTACTCTCTGGCACTGTGTGCAAGACACCGGTTCGAAAAGTCAGTCCTTCTGGCATTCCGCATTGTCAATTTGTGCTTGAGCACCGATCAACACAGCAGGAAGCCGGATTCAGCCGACAAACATGGTGCAGAATGCCTGTTATTGTCAGCGGACAAAAGTCACAAGCATTAACTCACAGCATAACGGTCGGCAGTCAGTTAACCGTTGAAGGCTTCATTAGCTGCCATCAAGGTCGCAATGGGCTGAACAAATTGGTTCTGCATGCCGAGCAGATTGAATTTATAGATTCTGGAGACTAGCCAAATGGCACGTTATTTCCGTCGTCGCAAGTTCTGCCGTTTTACCGCGGAAGGCGTTGTAGAGATTGATTATAAAGATATCGCTACGCTGAAAAATTATGTCACTGAAAGTGGCAAAATTGTCCCGAGCCGTATTACCGGTACTCGCGCAAAATACCAGCGTCAGCTCGCCCGTTGTATCAAGCGCGCACGCTACCTGTCTTTGTTGCCGTACACTGATCGTCATCAGTAATCGGCCACTGTCCATTAACGACTTTGAGAGGATAAGGTAATGCAAGTTATTCTGCTTGATAAAGTAGCAAACCTGGGCAGCCTGGGTGACCAAGTGAATGTTAAAGCGGGCTACGCTCGTAACTTCCTGGTTCCACAAGGTAAAGCTGTTCCGGCAACTAAGAAAAACGTAGAGTTCTTTGAAGCACGCCGTGCAGAATTGGAAGCCAAATTGGCTGGCGTTCTGGCTGCTGCTGAAGCTCGCGCTGCTAAAATTAACGAACTGGTTAGCGTTACTATCGCTTCTAAATCTGGCGATGAAGGCAAACTGTTCGGCTCTATCGGTACTCGCGACATCGCAGACGCTGTAACTGCAGCTGGCGTTGAAGTGGCCAAGAGCGAAGTTCGTTTGCCGAATGGCGTTCTGCGTACCACTGGTGAGCATGAAGTTCACTTCCAGGTACACAGCGACGTATTCGCTAAACTGAACGTGATTGTGGTTGCAGAAGCGTAAGTTACGCTGCTGTTAACCTGCTAAAACGCCAGCCTTGTGCTGGCGTTTTGCTTTCTGGCGATGTCTTGTTTTCTGACAGTGTCTGGCTTTCTGGTAAAGAGTAAATAGCCGTTAGGATGCTGATTCCGATGGCAAAATATCAAACTGACACTCCTCAGCCGCCACTTTTGAACAGTGGTAAATTTCAAGAAAAGCCGTCTGCTGATATTGCCAATGAGGTTTGCCACTGATGGAGACCGGCCAGGTTTTATTCCCGTAATACATATCTAACTGCCAACCCTCGGCCTGCAAGTTATAAATACACTTTTGAAATATCCCCTGATGGACGCTGTTTCCCTCCTCATTTTCACTGTTGAGAATTAAAAGTGCCTCACTGAAATCTTTAATCGCGGTTTTGTTTTGCGGTATAGACCCTTGCAAGGAGCCTGTCCATTGCTCGTCACCGTCGGCTTCGGCGGAATAAAATAACCCTATTTGTTGGATAGTATTAATCGCCGGACAGTGCTGAGCCACTGCGCTAAATGGGGCGTAAAGTAGCCATAAAACAGGCAATTTATATTTCATAATCACTCCCTTGTGAGTATGGGTATTCGCTGGTGTTATGAATGGTGTGGACCATCCATAAACAACCTACTGCGGGAGCGGCGGGATAACATTATCAAAGAAAATAAGGCGGTAAACAGAAGTGGTTCTGGGCGGCTGGGGTTAACGTTCGCGACGATAACTGCCATCGTTTTGCCGGGTAAATAGCGCTTCCGTACTATTGGTAGATTCAATGGCTTTGGTAGATTCAATGGCCAGCGCCGCCACCATGCCTTCTGCATCCAGCATGATTTTAACTTCTTGTCCGGCTTTGAGGTTACTGAGCGGTTTATCATTCCCTTCAACTTGCGCCATCGCAAAAACTTCATTCACCGGCAAGTTATTATCGCGGAACAACTGCGCCAGTGTTTTTCCTGATTGAATTTGATAACTCTGCCAGTTCCCCTGTAACGGCGGTATCTGTGGAGACGCCACCGTTGGAGGTGGCGGAGCATCAAGATTACCTTGTAATTGGGCCTGTAGTGGCACGTCAGTGGACGGCGCACTCACCGGGAAGGTGTTATTGGTATTATCACGGGAAGCCGGCCACAGCAGTGCCAGCAGTAATACCGTGGTCGCAATAATGACCCAGCGGCGGTGAAAGAGAGGCAACGGCTCCATCCACTCAAAACTGTCCGGTAAATGCCAGATTTTCAGTAACAGCCCTTTAATCCCTTTTTCCTGTGCAACTGCTGCGGCAGTTTGCGGGGACACATTATTTTCAGTCGAGGCGATATCCTCAGCAGGAGAAATGTGTTCAGACACACTGACTTCTGACATCAGATTTTGATCATCAGCATTTTTAGTCTCCGGCAATACCCTCTGCCGGATACTCAGCCAGGCGTGTAGCAATGGCTGATAAACTCGAGTGTTTTTCCTTCTCCTGGGCGCGATTCTGCCCATGGTGACCTCTCTTCAACAACATAAATAACAAAAGGGCAATTTACCCATAGGCTTCTAAGTATAACCTTTCTTGCTTGAAGCATGACGGGTATAAACGGGGATATTCCCCATTAGCTTGCTACCATTGTTTCTTTTTCTACGATAAAAGTCATCATTCACGAAGCAAGATTTTACCGCGCTCCCCTGCTGCTGTTATGCTGGCGGCTTCGACATGATTAGTGACTAAAGGAAAATCCATGACAATCCCTTCTTTTGATAGCGTTGAAGCGCAAGCGAGCTACGGAATTGGTTTACAAATCGGGCAGCAATTGCAAGAGTCCGGGCTGGAAGGTTTATTGCCAGAAGCATTGTTGGCAGGTTTGCGTGACGCGATGGAAGGGAATACACCGACTGTCCCTGTTGATGTAATACATCGCGCATTGCAAGAAGTGCATGAAAAAGCTGATAAAGTTCGCGTTGAACGCCAACAGGCTTTGGTAGAAGAAGGGAAAACATTCCTGGAAGAAAATGCCAAGCGTGATGATGTCACCACCACCGAGTCCGGCTTACAATTCTCTGTATTACAGGCGGGTGATGGCCCAATTCCATCTCGCCAAGACCGTGTACGTGTGCACTATACAGGTCGCCTGGTTGATGGCACGGTATTTGATAGCTCAGTTGAGCGCGGCCAACCAGCCGAGTTCCCAGTCAGCGGCGTTATTCCCGGCTGGATTGAAGCTCTGTCCATGATGCCAGTTGGGTCTAAGTGGAAGCTGTATATCCCACATAACCTGGCCTATGGCGAGCGTGGTGCTGGTGCGACTATCCCACCATTCAGCGCATTGATGTTTGAAGTGGAACTGCTGGAAATTCTGTAAGTTAGACAGAGAATGGCATGAGAAAGGGCGACATGATGTCGCCCTTTTTGCGTTTATTGAATGGGTCTGTAATCTACAGTGAGGTTATTCGCCATCCAGTGCGCGGGGAAACAGCAAATTATTTTCCAGATGAATATGTTCCATCAGGTCAGTTATGAATTCATTGATACCGGTATAAAGCGCCCGCCAGGTGTTACAGGCACCCTCTGGTGGCGTCATATTTTGTGTCAGTTGTTTAACCACTTCCAACTGTTGTCCTACCGCATCATGCTCAGCTTCCATGACAAATATTGGCCCACCGGCTTGTGACCCCATACCGCGTTTGATCATCGGGAACAGAATTTGCTCCTCTTTGTACATATGCTGGGTAAGTTCTTCTAAAATAGCGCTAAGTTCGGCCGCCACCCCCCGAGGACATGCTGGTTTTTCGCCATGAACGCGCTCAACCTTTTCAGCCATTAGAATCAATTCTGGCAGTTGCTCGCGATGGCGGTTGTGATAGCGGCTGATAATAAAATCAATGATGTTTGCCAGCGGTTGTTGCTGCCAATCTTCAGATGATTGTAGCTCGGTTTGCAAGGCGCTCAACTGCGCCTCTAGCGCGTCAATATCCAGATTTAGCTTAGTGGCTGCTCGTAACAGTGTTTGCTTGCCACCACAGCAGAAATCCAACTGATGCTGACGAAATAATTTTGTTGCCCGTGGAATGGCGATAGCCAAAGCACCCAGAGACTGATTGCGGTAATCCATGATGACACCTCATTGAGTAATTAAATATCTATAAGATGCATAATAAATACATGTTATGGTTCGCGATATAGCTCTAAAGAGGTAAGCGAGCTAGCAACAGCGCTCCGTAAAGCGCTGTTGCTAGCAGTTATTTCTTCTGTAAATCAATTTGATACACTTCAAAACCAATCTCGTCCGTCCCCATTGCTTTCATTGGGTATTGTGCTTTTTGCTGAATAAATTCAGCGGCTTTGGCACTTGGCGAGGTTTCAAAGCGGATATCCAGCGGATGCTGACTATCAAGAGTCGCCAGACGCCAGTTGTTATCTGCTTGCGGGGTCACTTGCCCCTGTTTTTTGGTTTCCGCACTGATATAAGCGGACAGAACCGCGCGGTTTTCATCCGGTGAGGCGAACGCAATATGGCTATCACCGGTACCGGCAAACTTACCGCTATAGGCGCGATAATTGTTGGTCGCAATCAGGAAAGTCGCTTTGGGATCAATGGGTTTGCCGTTGAAAGTCAGATTTTTGATGCGCTCGGCTTTGTCATTAATCAGCGCACACTCGCCGTCATAGCGGGCAGGTTGGCTGACATCAATTTCATAGTTAACTCCGTCGATAACATCGAAATTATAAGTGCGGAAACCGTCCCAATTAATCAGCGATTGCGGCTTGCTGCTGTTGACATCAATTTGATTAAATTGCGCGGCAGAGCACTCCAGCCACTGCTTGACGTCCGCGCCACTGGCTTTGACCACCACTAAGGTGTTCGGGTAAAGGTACAAATCGGCGGCATTGCGGAAAGTCAGTTCGCCTTTTTCCACTTCGACAAAACTGGCTGGGTCATTCTTACGGCCACCGGCTTTAAAGGGGGCGGCGGCAGAAAGCACCGGTAAATCAGCTAAATCAGGATCGCCCTGAATAAAGTGTTCGGTATAGGCGCGTTGGGCATTATTGACAATTTGTACGGTCGGATCGTCTTGGATCAGTGACAAATAGCTGTACATATTATCCGAGGCTGTGCCAATCGGCTGGCTGACAAAATCGCGGGTACCTTGGTGATCGGCAGCTAACACCTTGACCAGGTTTGTATTTTCGGCGGCTAACGATTTTTGTGTGGCTTTATCAAAGATAGGGCGAGCTTCGGCTTTGGCTTGCGTCACTTGCCATTGGCCTTGGTCATTATTCAACACAAAATCAACCACGCCGAGATGGTCACCCCACTGACCGGGCATCACTGCCGGAATACCGTTGAGTGTCCCTTGCGCGATATCCGCCCCTTTGATAGCGGCAAAATCTTTGCTTGGGAAGACAGCATGGGCATGACCAAACATAATGGCATCAATTCCCGGCACCTGGCTGAGGTAATAAACCGAGTTTTCCGCCATGGTTTTATAGGGATCACTGGAGAGGCCGGAGTGGGGGATGGCGACCACTAAATCGGCACCTTGCTGGCGCATTTCCGGCACCCACTTTTTGGCGGTTTCGGTGATGTCATCGACGGTGACTTTGCCGGTGAGATTGGCTTTATCCCATATCATCACTTGCGGGGGCACGAAGCCAATATAGCCGATACGCAGATTATGGCTTTTCCCGTCGCGATCTTTGACCGGGGTGTCGACAATTAAATAGGGCTGAAACAGCGGTTTACCGGTTTTGACATCAATGACGTTGGCATTCACATAGGGGAATTTGGCCCCCGCCAGTGATTTTTTCAGGTAATCCAGACCATAATTAAATTCATGGTTGCCGATGTTACCCACGGTATAGTCCAGTGTATTCATCGCCTTATAAACAGGGTGAATCTCACCGGCCTTTAGCCCTTTGGCGGCCATATAATCGCCCAGAGGGCTGCCCTGAATGAGATCGCCATTATCCACCAGCACACTGTTAGTGGCTTGTTGGCGAGCGGCTTCAATAAGGCTCGCGGTGCGAACCAGACCAAATTTCTCGGTAGGTTTATCTTTGTAGTAATCAAAATCCATCATATTGCTGTGCAGGTCGGTGGTTTCCAGTACTCGCAAATCAACAGTAGCGGCTTGCGCGGTTGAGGTTGCGACAGCAATCAGGCTGGCAAGGAGGGATAACGTCAGTGGACGTTTAAACATGGCTTTCTCCATTGTGTCTTTTCCATTAACAAAACAATTCGACCTGTATCGCAAAAGAATATGTAAATTTAATAGGTCGTCATAGCAAAGTGTGAAGTTTGGCAGAAAATGGTTTCGGATAACGCCGAGATGCTCACAGTTGCAGCAGGTTAATTCCCCTGATTTCATTGGGCCTTATCCTGCAAAGGTGGCTATTTGGCTGGAAAATTATTAGTCTGCCAAAGGGGGACTCGGCTTTGTCATGATTAATTTTTATTTTAGTTTTACGTTCTAAAATGAATATAGAGTGAGACCTTACAGGAACCCTTATTGATTTAAGCATCACTATCAATATTCGACATGACTCATAATACCAAGGGGTGGATGATGTTAGAGCAAATTTGCCAACTGGCCCGCGAGGCAGGCGTGGCGATTATGGCGGTCTATCAGGGCGAGAAGCCCCTGGATGTGGCCCACAAAAAGGATGATTCTCCCGTCACGGCGGCGGATCTAGCGGCTCACCAGATTATCAAAGCCGGGTTAGCGGCATTGACCCCCGATATCCCGCTGTTATCGGAAGAAGATCCCCCGACTTGGGCGGTGCGGCAGCACTGGCAGCGCTATTGGCTAGTTGACCCACTGGATGGTACCAAGGAATTCCTAAACCGTAATGGCGAGTTTACCGTCAATATCGCCTTGATTGACCAAGGGGTGCCGGTGCTGGGAGTGGTCTACGCCCCGGTGACCGAGGTGATGTACAGCGCGGAAAACGGTCAGGCGTGGAAAGAAGAGTGTGGTCGGCGCATGCAGATTGAGGTGCGCGACGCCGTCCCGCCGCTGGTGGTGGTCAGCCGCTCCCACAGTGATGCCGAACTGGAAGATTATTTGGCACAATTGGGCGAGCATCAGACGGTATCTGTCGGCTCATCACTCAAGTTTTGTTTGGTAGCCGAAGGAAAAGCACAGTTATACCCGCGCTTTGGGCCGACCAATGTGTGGGATACCGCCGCCGGACATGCTGTTGCTATGGCTGCTGGGGCGCAGGTTCACGATTGGCAGGGTAAACCACTGTCTTATACCCCCCGTGAATCTTTCCTGAACCCCGGCTTTCGGGTGTCTATATTCTAATACTATTGCTTCACTAGCTGGTGCAGTTGGTCGATGACCTGCTGCACTTCGGTGGGGGTCAGCGCGCCGTCTTTGAAAAATTTAACATTTCCTTGCTGATCCAGTACCACAATAGCCGAGCCTCCCTGCGCTAAACCCCAAGCCTTTTTGACACTCCCGTTGCTGTCGACCACAAACTGTGACCAGGGGAATTCCCGCTTATTGGTTTCGATGCTATTACGCACAAACACCGCGGTACCGAAGATAGCGTCATCGGTATTGACGATTGTCGTCGTTTGGTAATGTTCGTGTGGCAGATTAGCGTGCTTGATAGCTTCCACTAACGGCGCATTCAGTTCTTTTGCTGATGTGCGGCCTGCAATATGCTGGACAACTCGCACTTTTCCGGGCAATTGCGCGCTATTCCAGTTTTTGTAGCTAAACTGATCAGTAGCCTTATCGTAATTTAATTCGCCTTTATCGCTGACACCCACCGGCGGAACCCGCTGGCCAACTTGGATGGTGAGCGCGCTAGCCATAAAGGGGGTTAACAGCAGCGACAGTATAAGCAGGCTATTTTTTATCATGGGATGTCCTTTGGGATCTTATGGCTATTATGAATCATGTCGGTGCTTATTCCTGTAAACAGGCAAGCTACCCAATAATAGGTGCAGATCAGAGGTCTGTCCTGTTTGTCTAAAATAATTATTTCTGACAGTAACTAGATGGTTATTCTGTTACAAACTCTCACTTTCTCTCAATAACACTGTAATATTGTGTAAGTCCAGCATCAATGACTGGTTTTGCGGGAACTTAACACGATACTCTAGGTCTATTACTCTGCAATTATCTTACGCTACCTGCTCACTTGGTCGCTAAGGCGCCAAAGGGTGCGTATCAGTGCTATGGGAGGAAAGTAAAACAATGAGGATCTTCCAACGTTACAATCCGGCAAAAATCGCGATGTATGTCAAAACACTGTTTCGTGGCCGGTTGTATATCAAGGATATGGGGGCTTTTGAGTTTGATAAGGGCAAAATTTTAATCCCGAAAGTTAGGGATAAACGCCATTTTGAGGTGATGTCGGAAGTTAACCGGCAAGTGATGCGCCTACAAACAGATACCCTTCTTTCTTGAAGTCACAGCGTTGTTAGCGGCACTCACTCACCCGAATCACTTACTTGGGTAAGCTCATCGGGGTTTATTCGCTTGCTGCCTAGCTGTAACTCCAATAACTTTGGGTATGACATCAGTCCGTACAGAATTAATTGCGGCCCCTAATTAGGGGCCGCTAATGTTTTCAGGAATCACGATTTTGGTTAGCTGGCCGGCTATGCATCGCTGCTTTCATGCGGCGCTTTTGGCAATATGGGGGTCGGCTGGTCACTGAATCTGGTCACTAATAACTGGTCGATTTTGTAGCTATCAATGTCCACCACTTCAAACTTGTAACCGGCATACTTGACGAAATCGGTGCGCTTGGGAATTTTGCGCAGCATATACATCATAAAGCCGCCGATGGTTTCATAATTGCCGGATTGCGGGAATTCATCAATATGCAGAACGCGCATGACATCTTCAATTGGGGTGCCGCCCTCAATCAGCCACGAGTTTTCATCACGGGCCACAATCTGTTCTTCTTGCCCTTGGCCGACTAAATCGCCCATCAGCGTGGTCATCACGTCATTCAGAGTAATTATCCCTACGACCAAAGCATATTCGTTGAGAATAACTGCGAAGTCTTCACCCGCCGTTTTAAAGCTTTCCAGGGCTTCAGAGAGTGTCAGTGTGTCCGGCACAATCAACGCCGAGCGGATTTGCACCCCACTGCTGAGTACCAAGCTTTGGTTGCCCAATACCCGGTTCAGTAAGTCTTTAGAGTCAACATAACCTACCACTTGATCAATATGACCATCACAGACCAAAAATTTTGAATGCGGATGGGTCGAAATCTTTTCTTTGATGCTGTCTTCACTTTCCCGCAGATCAAAATAAATCACACTTTCGCGGGATGTCATGGAAGAGGGGACGGTGCGAGATTCCAGCTCAAAGACGTTTTCAATCAGCTCGTGCTCTTGTTTGCGTAATACCCCCGCCAATGCACCAGCCTCTACCACGGCGTAGATATCATCCGATGTGATGTCATCATTGCGAACCATTGGCAGCTTGAATAGGCGGAAGATCAAATTCGCCATCCCATTGAAGAACCAAACTAATGGGCGACAAATCATTATGCAGAAGCGCATCGGGTTGACGATACGAACGGCAACCGCTTCAGGTGAAATCATACCGATGCGCTTCGGGGTTAAATCTGCAAACAAGATAAATAAGCTGGTCACCAGCACAAATGAGCAGATAAAGCTGACTTGATCAGCCAGCTCCGGCGACATAACGCGTTCGAATATCACTTTGAAAGAAGGGGAGAATGCGGCATCACCGACAATACCGCCGAGGATAGCAACGGCATTCAGCCCAATCTGTACCACGGTGAAGAAAATCCCCGGAGTCTCTTGTAATTTAAGTACCCGTAAGGCGTTGATATCGCCTTCATCTGCCAGAAGTTTTAATTTAATTTTTCGCGATGCTGCCAGTGAAATCTCGGATAACGAGAAAAAGGCACTCACTGCGATTAAAAATAGAATCAGTAAAATACTGTTTAACATAATCTGTCCGTGTCGTACCGACGATAGCGCCGGCGCTCGTAAGGAAGGGCCATACTGTTTTATTGGGTTAATTCAATGAGTTCAATGTTGAATTCAAGATGACGGCAGAAAGCCGCTATCGGGCTGAGTAAACAGCCTGAAGTAGTATAACCCGTCTTACTTTAAGTTGCAGCGGTGTTAGCTACGTTCGTTACTCGGCCCGTCCATGGGCCTCGCCTCTGCGAGGCCGCTGCAAGCCGCGTTCAAATCGGTTCCTGCCCGATTTGTCACCCGAATCACTGACCCGTGTCAGCTCATCGGGATTTATTCACTTGCGGCCTACCTGCAACGCCAAGTCATTAGGGTTAGCAGTTGCGACGAGAGCGCCGCCAGCCTTACAAATTAGGTGGCATACAAACGCCAATGCCGCCCAGGCCGCAATATCCCTGCGGATTTTTGTATAAATACTGCTGATGGTCATCTTCAGCATAGTAAAACGGCAGGGCGGCAGTGATGTCACTGGTAATCATCCGGCGGTCACCGGCTTTTTCCATGGCTTGCTGGAACAGTGCTTTGCTCTCTTGCGCTTGCACTTCCTGCTCGGGTGTCAGCACGTAAATGGCTGAACGATATTGAGTTCCGACATCTCCCCCCTGGCGCATTCCTTGAGCGGGATCGTGATTTTCCCAGAAAATCTGTAATAGTTGCTTATAGCTAATCACGGCGGGGTCAAAAACAACGCGCACGACTTCGGCATGGGCGGTGTGCCCGCTGCACACTTCATGATAAGTTGGGTTTGGGGTATATCCACCACTGTAGCCCGCAGCGGTACTATAAACGCCCGGTTGCTGCCAAAATAGGCGCTCGACACCCCAGAAACAGCCCATGGCGAAGATAGCAACTTCACTATTTTCAGGTACATGCGTCATGGAGTGCCCATTAACCACATGGAGAGTTGCCACTGGCATTGGTGTCAGTCGCCCCGGTAAAGCATTCGCCACATCAATGACGGTAGTTTTATCAAAATTTTGCACCACAATAGGCTCCAATGTTTACAGTTAGTCCAAAGTTTACAGTAAATAACTAACAAGATGTTTACAGTGAATGGTTATAGACAGTTGTATCTGATTGCGAGTTTGCACACAATAAGACCCATTCCACGTTAATGTAGCGGCTTAAGGTGGAGTTTTAGGGGAAACAGGCTTTAATCGGTCTTTGTACGCGGGATAATATACTCGTCATACTTCAAGCTGCATGTGCGTTGGCTACGTTCAATCACCCGAATCACTTACAAAACAGTAAGCTCATCGGGTTTCTCTCGTTTGCCGCCTTCCTGCAACTCGAATTATTTAGAGTATAGTGCGTTTGATGCCACTTTTTTACATGCCCGTAAGATCGTTTTTTATAGGAAAGTACAATTCACTAGGAGTGCGCGTGCCACGATACCCTATTCTATGTTTTTTGTGTGTATTGCTCGCCACACCCATCGCCTATGCGGCCAATGTTCGGTTGCAGGTAGAGGGCCTTAGCGGGGATTTAGAGAGAAACGTCAGGGCGCGTTTATCCACAATTGGCACTGATGAAATCACGGCTGATGGGCGTTTTCGCTCGCGGGTGGATGAAGCCATTCGCCAGGGGCTACGGGCTTTGGGTTATTACGACCCCACCATCACTTTTGATTTACAACAGCGCCCAGCACCCGCGCGCTCCGTTTTAGTCGTCACCGTGGTTCCCGGAGAGCCAGTCTTGATTGCTGGTGTGGATATTGTGCTGCAAGGCGGGGCGAAAACAGATCCCGACTATTTGGCACTGGTGCGCCGCGATACGCCCAAAATTGGCTCGGTTCTTAATCATGGCGCTTTTGATAATTTCAAAAGTTCATTGACCGGTCTGGCATTACGCCGGGGTTATTTCGATGCCAATATGATCAAAAGCCAGTTAGGTGTTGCCGCAGAACTGCGCCAAGCTTTCTGGGATATTGATTTCGACAGTGGCGAGCGCTATCGCTTCGGTAAAGTTATCTTCCAAGGCTCACAAATCCGCGAGGATTTTCTGCAAAATTTAGTGCCATTTCATGAGGGGCAATTGTATTCCGCAGATGATCTGGCTGAACTGAACCGCCGTCTTTCTGCGACTAACTGGTTTAACTCCGTGGTCGTCTCACCCGATTTCCGCGATGCGAAAAAAACCAGAACTTTGCCGCTCGATGCAGTCGTGACGCCACGAACAGAGAATACCGTTGAGTTGGGGGGCGGTTATGCCACTGATATCGGCCCGCGTTTGACCGCCAGTTGGCGTAAACCTTGGGTGAACTCCTACGGCCACAGCCTCACCACCAGCACCACTCTCTCGGCTCCTGAGCAGACGCTGGATTTCAGCTATCGAATCCCGCTGTTAAAAAACCCGCTTGAACAATATTACCTGTTGCAGGGCGGGTTTAGACGCACGGATCTGAATGACACCGAATCAGATACCACCACCCTTAACGTCGCCCGCTTCTGGGATTTATCCAGTGGTTGGCAGCGGGCAATCAACTTGCGCTGGAGTCTGGATCACTTTACTCAGGGCAGTGTGACGGACACCACCATGCTGCTGTATCCGGGGGTGAGCATTAACCGCACCCGCCAGCGCGGTGGAGCAATGCCGGTCTGGGGTGATAGCCAGCGCTATTCCATTGATTGGTCTGATACCACTTGGGGGTCTGATGTTGATTTCGGCATCTTCCAGGCACAAAACGTGTGGATACGCACCTTGGGTGAGAAAAACCGTTTTGTCGTGCGCGGCAATTTGGGCTGGATTGAAACCAATAACTTTGACCGCGTGCCGCCGTCATTACGCTTCTTCGCCGGTGGGGACCGCAGCATTCGCGGCTATAAATTCCGTGATGTTTCTCCGCGCGACAGTGAAGGTAAGTTAACCGGTGCCTCTAAATTAGCCACCGGCTCCCTCGAATATCAATATAACGTCACCGGCCGCTGGTGGGGGGCGGTATTCGTCGATACCGGTGAAGCGGTAAATGATATTCGCAAGAGTGATTTAAAAACCGGTGCCGGGGTCGGGGTGCGCTGGGCTTCCCCGGTTGGCCCGATTAAGCTGGATATCGCGAAACCTATTGGTGACAACGAAGCACGTGGCGTGCAATTTTATATCGGTTTGGGGCCTGAACTATGACTCAGATAAAAGAACCGACGCAGATAGAGGAACAGGTGCCGGTAGAGAAACCGATGCCAGTAAAGAGACTGAGGTGGGTAAAGAGACTCAGTATTGCGTTTCTGCTCATTATCCTGCTGTTGGTCGGAACTGTGGCGGGCTTACTCGGCACCACCAGCGGTTTGCATTTTTTGATCAACAGCGCCGCGCGTTGGGTACCTGGCTTGGATATAGCCAGTGTCAGTGGGGGCTGGCGTGACCTGACACTCAAAGGTATTCAGTACCAAATGCCGGGTGTTAGTGTCAAAGCCGGGCAGCTTCATCTGTCTTTACAGCTTTCATGCTTGAAACGCAGTGAACTGTGCGTCAATGCGCTGACCGCACAAGATGTGGATGTGGTGGTGGATACCAAAGCCATGCCGCCGGCGGCAGAAACCCCGGCCAGCACTGAGCCGATGGGCGAACTGAGTACCCCGTATCCCATAACTTTACGTTTGCTATCGCTGAATAATGTCAAAGTGACTATTGATGACACCGCGATTTCACTGGATGAATTCCGCTCGGGCGCACATTGGCAGCAACGGGCGTTAGATTTGATGCCGACTAAAATCAGTGGGTTATTGATAGCATTGCCGAAAACCGTGCCCGCTATTGTCCCTGATGCCGCTAAACCTGCAGTTGAAACCGCCATCGCCGTCAAAGAAGCGGTTGAGCAACAGGCCGCGGCTCCCGCACTACCTGAAACTCCGCTGGGCGACACCTTAAAAGAATTGTTTGCCAAGCCGTTATTGCCCGATTTGCCGGACTTCCGGCTGCCGCTGGATCTACAGATTAAAGAAATTTCAGGGCAACAGCTCCGGCTGACCGGTGATACCGATGTGCTTATCACCCATGTTTTACTGCAAGCCAGTACCCAAGAAAATCGCATCATACTGAATACGCTAGATATAAAATCGCCGCAGGGGACATTGTCCGCCCAAGGTGAGGCGACACTGGCGGATAAGTGGCCGCTGAGTATGACCATCAATAGTGGGTTGAATATTGAGCCACTGAAAGGCGAGAAAGTGAAGCTGACTGTGGGCGGCGAACTACGTGAGCAACTCAAGGTCGCGCTTAATTTGTCCGGCCCGGTCAGTGCGCAACTAGAGGCCGAAACCGCGTTGGCGCAGGCGGGTTTGCCAATGGCACTCACTCTGCAAAGCAAGCAATTGCATTGGCCACTGAGCGGCGAACCTCAGTTTCAACTCGATAATCTTAGAATGCGCTTCAATGGGGCGGCGACAGATTATGCGCTCTCCATTCGCTCGGATTTTAAAGGAACCGACTTGCCGCCCGCGATTTTCACTTTGGATGGCAAAGGGAATGTCGAGCAATTCAATCTGACACGTTTACGTCTGGCGGCACTGCAAGGTAATTCTGACCTGACCGGGGTGGTGGATTGGAGCAAAGCGATCAGTTGGAACTCGGTATTAACTTTATCGGGCATTAATACCGCCAAACAGTGGCCGGAATGGCCAGCAAAACTGGATGGCAAGATTGTGACGCGCGGCAGTCTCCACGGCGGTAGCTGGCAATTACAGGTACCGGAGCTAACACTGGACGGCAATGTAAAACAAAATCGCGTCACTGCGCGCGGTTCATTGACCGGCAATGCAGCGGGTCAGTGGCATATTCCGGGCATCAATCTGGCATTAGGGCGCAATAAGCTGGATGTCAAAGGCGACCTGAATGATAACTGGCTGCTTGATGCCAATGTCGATGCGCCACAACTGGATGGCGCGTTGCCGGGGTTGGGCGGTGTGGTCAAAGGGACGCTGAAATTGCGTGGGAACCTGAAAGCGCCGCAGTTATTGGCGGATCTCACGGCGAATCGTCTGCAATGGCAAGAATTGACCATTAACCGGGTCAAAATTGATGGCGATGTTCGCTCGACAGATCAAATTCAGGGCCAGTTGGCCATCAGAGTCGAGCAACTCAAGCAAGCTGACTTGCTGGTCAGCCTCCTGACGTTGGATGCTCGTGGCAGTGAAAAACAGCATCAGTTACGCCTCAATATGCAGGGCGAGCCGGTTTCCGGGCAGTTGGCGTTGGAGGGAAGCTTCGACCGGCAGCAAGAGCGCTGGCGTGGAACGCTGAATAACACGCGCTTTGATACACCGGTCGGTGAATGGCGCTTAAGCCGTGCTATTGCATTGGATTACCAAAACACCCTCGAGCGGGTCACCATCGGGCCACATTGTTGGCTTAACCCGAATGCCGAGCTTTGTGTGCCGCGCGCCATTGAAGCAGGCCCGAGTGGGCAGGCGGCGGTGGTACTGAATCGCTTTGATTTAGCCATGATAAAACCTTTCCTTGGCCCGGATACCACCATGAGTGGCGTGTTCAGCGGGCGGGCTGATGTGAGCTGGAAGGCCGGTGGCAGCTTGCCGGATGTGCGGGTGTCACTCAGTGGGAATGGCGTCAAAGTCCAGCAAATGGTGCAGGGCAACCCGCTGCCAATTGCTTTTGAAACCCTGAATCTGAATGGCGGTTTGGCGAATGGGCAGGTGCGGGCCGACTGGTTGATTAAACTGGTGAATAATGGTCAATTCTCCGGGCAGGTGCAGGTGGCTGACCCGGAAGGGCGGCGTAATTTATCCGGTAACATTGCTATCAGTAATTTCTCGCTAGCAATGATTAACCCGATTCTGAGTGACGGTGAAAAAGCCGCTGGGACACTAAACGCCAACCTCCGTTTGGGCGGCAATGCGAAAAGCCCGTTAGTCTTTGGCCGTCTGGCGCTGGATAACGTGGATGTCGATGGTAGCTGGATGCCATTTGATATCACTGAAGGGCGTCTGGCGATGAATTTCGACGGGATGACCTCGACACTGGAGGGGTTGATTCGCACCTCTCAGGGGCAGCTTAATCTCTCTGGCGATGCCGACTGGCGTGATATTAATGCTTGGCGGGCCAGAATTGCGGCGAAAGGCGATAAGTTGCGGGTCACTGTCCCACCGATGGTGCGGATTGATGTTTCGCCGGATATTGTTTTTGAAGCCACGCCGCAACTGTTTACTCTCAATGGCTCGGTTGATATCCCGTGGGCGCGCATTACCGTGCAAGAAGTGCCGGAAAGCGCGGTCGGCGTCTCGCCTGATGAAGTGATGCTCAATAATGATTTGAAGCCAATTTCACCGCGCTCAGCCAGTATTCCGATTAACAGTAATCTGGTGATTCGGGTGGGTAATGATGTTCGTCTGAATGCATTTGGCCTGAAAGCGCGTTTACAGGGCAATTTAAAAATGGTGCAGGATCAGCGCGGGTTAGGGCTGAATGGGCAGATTAATATCCCATCCGGCAGCTTCCGCGCTTATGGCCAAGACTTGATTGTTAACAAAGGGATATTGCTGTTCTCCGGGCCGCCGGATCAGCCGTTACTCAATATTGAGGCAATTCGTAACCCTGATGCGACCGCCAACGGCGTAACAGCGGGCGTGCGGGTGACCGGCATGGCGGATTCACCACGGCTAGAAATATTCTCAGACCCGGCGATGTCGCAGCAAGAAGCATTATCCTATCTGTTACGTGGGCAGGGCTTGGGCAATTCCGGGGCTGACAGCGGCATGATGACCTCAATGCTGGTCGGCATGGGCGTGGCGCAAAGTGGTAAACTGGTGGGTAAAATCGGCGAGGCATTTGGTGTCAGTAACCTGGCGCTGGACACTCAAGGAGTTGGCGATAGCTCACAAGTGGTGGTGAGTGGCTATGTCACCAAAGACCTACAAGTAAAATATGGTGTAGGTATATTTGATTCGCTGGCTACGTTAACATTACGTTATCGGTTGATGCCAAGGTTGTATCTGGAAGCGGTGTCTGGTATTGATCAGGCATTAGATGTGCTTTATCAGTTTGAGTTCTAACAATGCGAATTATTGTCTACGGTAGTTTACGGCGCAAGCAAGGTAATAGTCACTGGATGACGGACGCCCAGTTATTGGGCGAACATGACCTTGAAGGCTTTGATATGTACAATTTAGGTCATTATCCGGCAGTTGTTCCCGGAGACGGCACTGTGCATTGTGAAGTTTATCGGATTAACTCGTCTATTATGAATGAGTTAGATGAACTAAAAAGTAATACCAAGGATTATCGGCGTGAGTTGATCCAAACGCCTTACGGCAGTGCTTGGATATATCTTTATCGTTTACCGATTGAAGGGTTACCGCGCATTTACAGTGGTGATTGGCTCAAGCGCAATGACGAAAATGAAAAGCCACAAAGTTAGATATCCACATAAAGAAAAATAAAAACACCGCGCAATGGCGGTGTTTTTTGCTGTTCACTCAAAAGGCACCTTTTCAGAAGGTGCCTTTTTTGCTATGTGCTTTTTTCAATGTAAAACAGAGAGTTACTTCTTTGCACGCTCGAAAGAAGACAAGATCTCAGCTTTAGCTGCGGCGGCATCTTCCCAACCGTCAACTTTTACCCACTTGCCAGTTTCCAGATCTTTGTAATGCTCAAAGAAATGTTTGATCTGAGCTTTCAGCAGCTCTGGCAGATCTTGCACGTCTTTAATGTGATCATATTCTTTGGTCAGTTTGCTGTGCGGAACCGCAACCAGCTTGGCATCTTCGCCCGCTTCGTCAGTCATTTTCAACACGCCAACTGGGCGGCAACGAATCACTGCACCTGGCTGCAACGGATACGGCGTTGGCACCAGCACATCAACCGGGTCACCATCTAATGACAAGGTGTTGTTGATGTAGCCGTAGTTGCACGGATAAAACATAGCTGTAGACATGAAGCGGTCTACAAACAGAGAGCCAGTCTCTTTATCGATTTCATATTTGATCGGATCTGCATTGGCAGGGATTTCGATCACAACATAGATATCTTCTGGCAGGTCTTTACCTGCAGGTACGTCGTTCAAGCTCATGTCGGTTTCCTTTTATCAAACCAGAAATGGAGTGCTGGCTATTATAGCCAAGTCTTATCTGAATTCCTGTCCTTTTCATTGCTTGATGGCGGTGAGATTGCCTGAATCAGGGCTATTTCATTGAGATAAAATCCCGTCATTAGCTAAATGTATCTATTTTAAGCTGTTTTTCCGCTGATAGTTCAAGACGACTCTGTGACCGCCGATAACTTAATCAAACAATAAGACCGTCCTCTGTACTGCTAATACTTTGTAATCTTAACCATTTGCATATAACCGGAAAAAACCGATGTTAAAAAAGATTACCATTAAAAATGGGCTTATTGCTCAGTTAAGTCTTATGTCATTGATTTTATTAATTGTTAGTATCATTGGCGTAAATTCAATTCGAGAAAGCTCACGCGCATTGCAAGCTATCAATCAAATCCAGGGGGAGGAACTGGGAGCGCTATCGAATAGCTTCAATGCCACATTAAGCGCCAGAACTGAAGCCGCGCTGGCAATCCATCAGTTAGAAATTGGGCTAATTGATGAATCATTAGAAACGGCAAAGCAGGCCGAAGAGTCATTGGCATTATCACAAAAGGAGATGGCCCATTTTATTAGCGCAGTATCTGAGCGGGGAGATGGACAGACACTGGCGACTAATATCCAGAAAAGCTATAAAGATTATGTAGATAAGGGCGTGACTCCCATGCTCGCTGCTATTAAAGCGGGCTATGCGGATGAGTATTATGAGGTGCTGGAAAAGAGCATTACTGCTATCAGTAAAGCTTTTAATAATGATGTCGTGGCCTTTCGCAGTTATGCGCAGAATGCCGGCCGTCTACAAATTGATAAAGCCAATAGTGCCGCCAACATCAAACTGACGATCATTGTGGTTGCGGGGATAATTACCTTAGTTTCTGCGGTACTGGCCTGGTTTGCGCTTAAATACATTATTTTGCGGCCATTGGAGCAATCAATTCACCAGTTGGAATATATAGCCGCTGGTGATTTAACCCACAGTATTAACAGTGAAGGCAACACGGAATTGGCTCGGCTAGCAAGAGCACTGGAAACCATGCAGCAATCGCTGGTGGTGTCGGTCAGTAATGTTCGTGATGTTGGTGGGCAAATTGGGGTGGGTTCGCGGGAGTTAGCCGCAGGTAACACCCATTTAGCTGAACGAACGGAAGAATCAGCATCTTCATTAGAACAGACTGCGGCCAGTATGGAGCAACTGACCTCGACAGTGAAAATGAATGCTGAAAACTCAGATCAGGCTAATCGCTTGGCGATGAGTGTGTCAGACATCGCCAATAAAGGCAGCAAAGTCGTCAGCCATGTGGTTGATAAAATGCAGGCAATTACCACCAGTTCGCGCCGCATCTCCGATATTATTGCCGTCATTGACGGCATTGCGTTTCAGACTAACATTCTGGCGCTTAATGCGGCGGTTGAAGCAGCCAGAGCCGGTGAGCAGGGCCGTGGTTTTGCGGTGGTCGCGGGCGAAGTCCGTAACCTGGCACAGCGCAGTGCGCAATCAGCAAAAGAAATTAAAGATTTGATTATTGAATCGCAAAATCGTGTGCGGGAAGGCGCGGATATGGCTGAATCCGCAGGGAAAACTATGCATGAGATTGCTGATGAAGTCAGTCGCGTGACGGCATTGATGCGCGAGATATCAGCAGCTTCTTATGAGCAAAGTAGCGGTATTGAACAAGTGAATGTGGCAATTGCTCAAATGGATCAGGTTGCGCAGCAGAACGCGACATTGGTTGAACAGGCCGCTGCGGCGACGCGTTCATTGGAGGAGCAAGCTGATGCATTGTCAGCCAGTATGGCGGTATTTAAATTACAGGGTGATGAGCTGGCGGTTGTAGCATAAAAAAAACAGCGGCTTAGTGGCCGCTGTTCTCGGATACAAAACGTAAATATCAAGCCACCCAATAGGTGGCTTTTATGATATTACTGAGCTTCTTCATCCGGGAATTTGGCGATAAAGCCTTCGGCATCTTCCACCATGGATTTAGTCCCGACGAAGAAAGGTGCGCGCTGATGCAGTTTCTCCGGCACGATATCCAGAATGCGGTTAACCCCATCGGTGGCTTTCCCGCCGGCTTGTTCTGCCAGGAACGCCATTGGATTGCATTCGTACAGCAAACGCAGTTTCCCTTGCGGATGGCTGGCGGTGCTTGGATAAATATAAATCCCGCCTTTCAATAGGTTGCGATGGAAGTCAGCGACCAATGAGCCAATATAGCGCGAGGTATAAGGGCGGTGAGTGGCTTCATCCTGCTCCTGGCAATATTTGATGTATTTCTTCACACCCAGCGGGAATTTAATGTAGTTCCCCTCGTTGATGGAATACATGCAACCGGTTGCGGGGTAGCGCACTTTTTCGCCGGATAAACAGAAAACACCCAGCGACGGATCATAAGTGAAAGTATGAACGCCATAACCGGTGGTATACACCAACATGGTTGAAGAGCCGTATACCACATAACCTGCGGCAACTTGTTTGGTGCCCGGTTGCAGGAAGTCAGCTTCAGTAATCGGCGTACCAAATGGGGTGATGCGACGATAGATTGAGAAAATAGTACCGACGGACACATTCACGTCAATATTTGAAGAACCATCCAGTGGGTCCATCAGAACCACATATTTGGCATTTTCTGCGCGGCCACCATCAAAGATAACAATGTCATCTTCTTCTTCGGAAGCGATACCGGCCACTTCGCCACGCGCTTTTAGGGCTGCTTTCAATTTTTCATTGGCAAACAAGTCCAGTTTCATCTGGTCTTCGCCCTGAATATTTGAAACACCACTGGCACCTAAAATATCAACCAGACCTGCTTTGTTGATGTCGCGATGAATGATTTTTGCGCCGAGTTTGATTGCTGAAAGTAATGCAGTTAATTCGCCGGTGGCGTGAGAGAAATCTAGCTGCTTCTCAACGATGAATTCGCCTAACGTTTTCATGACACAATCCCTGAATCTACGGTTAAATATCGATTTATTAACGAACAACTCACTTAATGGCAGCAGTGTAGCCCAAAGGTGAGAATGATTCATAGGCAATTCCATTTCTTCTCTTTGATTCTGAGCGGTAGAATGGTGACAAACTCGAAGCTTATTAATACGGAAAATTTATGCGCATTCACATATTAGGTATCTGCGGCACTTTTATGGGCGGCTTGGCTATGCTTGCTCGCTCATTAGGTCATGAAGTGACGGGGTCGGATGCTAACGTGTATCCACCGATGAGCACATTGCTGGAGAATCAAGGGATCAACTTGATCCAGGGATACTCTCCGGCTCAACTGGATCCTGCTCCAGATCTCGTCATCATCGGCAATGCCATGACTCGCGGAAATCCCTGTGTTGAAGCGGTATTGGAACGAGGTATTCCTTATACTTCTGGCCCACAATGGCTGCATGATCATGTGTTGCCGGAGCGCTGGGTATTGGCCATCGCCGGTACTCACGGTAAAACCACCACTGCCGGGATGGTGACCTGGATACTGGAAGCTTGCGGTTATGAACCCGGTTTTGTCATTGGTGGCGTGCCGGGTAATTTCGATGTCTCCGCCCGTTTAGGTAATAGCCCATTCTTTGTTATTGAAGCGGATGAATATGATTGCGCCTTCTTTGATAAGCGCTCTAAATTTGTTCACTACAGCCCAAGAACTTTGGTCATGAATAACCTCGAGTTCGATCATGCTGATATCTTTGATGATCTTAAGGCGATCCAGAAGCAATTCCATCATTTGGTGCGCTTAGTTCCAGGGACAGGCAAAATTATCGTGCCGGATAATGACAATCATTTGAAACAAGTGATGGCAATGGGCTGCTGGAGCGAACAAGAAATGGTGGGCGAAACGGGCAGTTGGTTTGCACGTAAAGTTGCGGTAGATGCCAGTGTCTATGAAGTGTTCCTCGACAATGAGTTAGTGGGCGAGGTCAGCTGGTCATTGGTGGGCGAGCATAATATGCATAATGGTTTGATGGCCATTGCCGCCGCCCGGCATGTCGGCGTGTTACCAGCAGATGCTTGCCGGGCACTGGGTGATTTTATTAATGCGCGTCGCCGGTTGGAATTACGCGGCGAAGCTCATGGTGTCACGGTTTACGATGATTTTGCTCATCACCCCACGGCAATTCTCGCGACACTGGCGGCCCTGCGCAGCAAAGTGGGCGGAACCGCACGAATTCTGGCTGTACTAGAACCGCGTTCTAACACCATGAAGTTAGGTATGTGTAAAAATGAACTGGCGCCGTCATTGGGCCGTGCTGATGAAGTATTTCTGTTCCAGCCACAGCATATTCCTTGGCAAGTCGTTGAAGTTGCCGAAGCCTGTATTCAGCCAGCGCATTGGAGTGCTGATATTGATACGTTAGTTGATATGGTTGTCAAAACAGCGCAACCAGGGGATCACATTCTGGTGATGAGTAATGGCGGTTTCGGCGGGATCCATGACAAGTTATTGAATACTTTGAGCCAAAAAGCAGAGTGCGAAGCTCAATCTCAGGAATAAGCCGGATAAAAAAATCCCCCGCATAGCGGGGGTAAAAGGGTTCGTCGGATAGACGACGAGGGATTATTCTGTTGCGGTGCTGATGTAATTCACCAACTTTTTTCAATCGATACTCTATTCAATATGCTGGAAATGAATGTTTCAACAGATTGAATAAACCATCATGCTGGAAAGTATGCCCCTACGAGCGGGGCATTTACTTTCATGCTTAGCGCATAATCTTATTTGTAAATCTTAGCTGTTGCGTGCCAGCCATTGTCATCATTAATGCCAATGACTTTGTAAGCAGTCGCGCCTTTGCTGTCTGCTTTATCGGCAATTGCCTGCTCAATATCAGAAGGTGCGCCAGTAATGCCGCTAACACTAATCGCACCCAAATCCGTCATTTTGCTAGCTTGAGCAGCATCGACTGATTGTGCTGCTGATGCGCCGAAGGCGACAACAGAAAGTAAACTTAAAGCGGTTAGCGTTGTTTTGATTTTCATAATGATTTCCTAGATAAAATTTAACAATCCAACAGCGCTTATTATGCATTTTGGTGCTTTTGGCCTGTTGGTTTTACTGCTGATTCAACTTAAATCTCAACTGTGGCTTTGCCGCCATTCTTTATGTCTCGATGACAAATGACGACCAACTCAACAATTATTGGTAGATAGTGGCGGTGGCATGCCAATTATTCTCTTCACGAGCTTCAATCACTTTGTAAGCTTTAGCGCCCATAGCATCGGCTTTCTCAGACAGCGCCTGACGAATATCAGAAGGTGCGCCATTCAGGCCACTGACGGTAATAGTGCCCATCGGCTGTAAGTTTTTGGCCTGGCTTTCGCTGATTGAATCGGCTGCAAAAACACCAAATGACAGCGCAGATAGAATGCTAATGGTCGCGATGGTAGTTTTAACTTTCATATTATTGCCTCTATTTATTCTTTTATCACTTCAAAGGAAGTGTGATTTACGTCACGAAAATGAGTATACATCTAGTAACGGAGAATATTAATAGTCCGCTAATAATATTTAGCGTCACTTTACCCTTGGTTATTACTTTTTAAGAACTAAAAGGAATAAAAAATGATTAAAAAACAGCAGGTTTGTTAAAAAAGGTATTAATTTCAATGAAATGAGTATTTTTGACTAAAAGTGCGAAAGAGTCTGGTGGGTTTGACCGTTAATAAGAGGAAAACAGAATTATTTTGTGGTGTAGAAAGGAATAGGAAGTCGGATACTCTGGTTTAGAGCTAAAGAGGCAGATGATAGAGAGAATAGAGAAACAGGCTCAAAAGCATAATGCGGCGTATCACGCCGCACCAGATAAAGTGCCGAGTTAAAGCTCTTGCTCGAACAAGCGGAGGATAGCTTCATGTAACTGTTCGACAGTGAAACCTCTGGCCGGCGTGGTGAAAATGGTGTCGTCACCGGCAATGCTGCCTAGAATACCTTCCGCTTTACCTAATGAATCCAGCAGGCGGGCAATCAATTGGGCCGCTCCTGGGCTGGTATTAATCACGACTACCGAATCGTTATAATCGACATCTAATACCAAGTTCTTTAGTGGGCTGCTGGTTGTCGGAACCCCTAATTCAGCCGGTAAACAATAAACCATTTCCATTTTTGCATTACGTGTTCTGACCGCACCAAATTTGGTCAACATACGCGAAACTTTGGACTGGTTAATATTTTCGAAACCTTCTTCCTGCAAGGCTAAAACGATTTCACCTTGGGAACTGAATTTCTCTTCTTTCAATAACGCTTTAAACGCCTTGATAAGATCTTCTTGTTTGGCGGGGTTACGCATTGTTTATGCCCTGAACAGTCAATCGTGAATAGGATTATTATGCATATAAATGAATTTTTATGCAACATGACTATGGAGTATTGGCGATAAAAGCCCTGATATCAAGGTGCGCTGGAATGTTAACATCATCTCGCTGTTACAATTATGCTAAATATACTTTTATTAACATTTGGTTTGGGTAGCTAAAATGTTATTAAAATGATGTTGTTTTGATGTGAAAAAAGGGTGTAATGTAACCGCCGATTAACCTGTCATGAATACTGCGAGGAATTTTAGAATAATGTGCGCTATATCATTAATGAATAAGCGATTTACTCTAAAATATACAAACCTTATGCGCCTTTTTGATGCGTGATATCTCAATCTGACTGTTAATAGATTGTGTTTAAAATCGCAATAAATTATGGTTCGTAAATAGATGAATTCACGGCAAATTTAAATTAAATATAATAAGGAGTATAGGATGAAAGTTGCAGTTCTCGGTGCCGCTGGTGGTATCGGCCAGGCCCTCGCTCTCCTACTCAAGACCCAGCTTCCTTCAGGTTCAGACCTCTCATTATATGATATCGCGCCAGTGACTCCTGGTGTTGCGGTTGATCTGAGCCATATCCCGACTGCTGTTAATATTAAAGGCTTCAGCGGTGAAGATGCTACCCCAGCCCTGGAAGGGGCAGATATTGTTCTGATCTCTGCGGGCGTAGCACGTAAACCTGGTATGGACCGTTCAGATCTGTTCAATGTTAACGCCGGTATCGTGCGTAATCTGGTTGAGCAAATCGCGCGCACTTGCCCGAAAGCATTAATTGGTATCATTACTAACCCAGTGAATACTACGGTTGCTATCGCCGCTGAAGTGCTGAAAAAAGCCGGTGTTTACGACAAAAACAAATTATTCGGTATTACTACGCTGGATGCCATCCGTTCAAACACCTTTGTGGCTGAACTGAAAGGCAAACAACCTCAGGATATCGAAGTGCCAGTTATTGGTGGTCACTCGGGTGTGACTATCCTGCCATTACTTTCACAAATTCCAGGTATCAGCTTCACAGAACAAGAAGTTATTGATCTGACAAAGCGTATCCAGAATGCAGGTACTGAAGTGGTTGAAGCAAAAGCCGGTGGCGGGTCAGCGACTCTGTCTATGGGGCAAGCTGCTGCACGCTTCGGTCTTTCTTTGGTTCGCGCTCTGCAAGGCGAAAGCAATGTTGTGGAATGTTCTTACGTTGAAGGCGATGGTAAATATGCCCGCTTCTTTGCTCAGCCAATTCTATTGGGCAAAAACGGTGTAGCAGAACGTAAAGATATCGGCAAACTGAGTGCTTTTGAACAACAAGCGCTGGAAAGCATGCTAGATGTCCTGCACAAAGATATTGAGTTAGGCGAGCAGTTCGTCAAATAAATCTGTGTAGCAGGGGCTAACGTCGCCCCTGAAATGACACCATCAACCGCCGAAGCAGTTTATTGGCGGTTTTTTTATGCCTGGACAATAGGCTGGCGAATCCTCACTTTTCGGTCGATAAGGGCACCGGTTTTTGAATCAAAATAGCGTGTTGGCCAAATTTCGGAAGGATGAATGTCCAGGCATTCTGCAATCAACCATTCTCCCTTGGGCCAAGGGCGTGTTAATGCATTAGCAAGTGTGGATGAACTTAAACCTGCTTTTCGAGAGACCGCCGCCAGAGTGGTGTCTTTCTTACGAAGTGCAGCAATGATGTCGGCAGGGTGCCAATCAGATTTCCTTAAAATCATCTTTAATCCTTTTTTTTTTCTAAGCCGCTGACGTGTTAGTGATATAAATAACGGTACATTGTTAATCGTACGGTGAACAGAAAGTAATCATTTAGAAGTATACTAACATTTATTTTCTGAAAAATTTTAAATGTTTTCTAAATATTCCTTTTTTGTGTCATAACGCATATTAGGAAGCAACACCATGAAAAAAGAGTGGTTTGCCGCTAAGGAATTGGCAGGTCTTGATGGGTTACCGTCATCTCCACAAGGAGTCAACCTCATGGCTAAACGTGAGGGATGGGAACAGCGCCGTCGTCGTGGTGTTCAGGGTAAGGCTGTCGAGTATCACATTGAAAGTTTACCTGTCACCATATTGAATTCATTACAGTTAAGAGAAGAACCAGCCCAATATATTACAACGAGGCAGGATCCTCTGGTGCTATGGGTTGAAGCGTATTATCGTTTTACAGAAGCCGAACGTGAGCAAGTTATCGCATTTATTTTTCGTGAGGGCGCTAAAAGCCTAATAGAGCGGTTGACGATAGATGAGTGTGGATAATGGCGGGCGAGGTGCAGCTTTTGTCATGAATGAAATACAACAGTTACAGGCTATTTAACTCTTTTAATATCAGTAGATTGATATGTATCTCAATGTTTTTGGTGACTAACAAAAGAAAAACTCCGGCAAGGTGCCAGAGTTTCCTAATGGTTTCTTAAAATGAGCGTTGTACAGAAATATGAGCTAATCCTTCCAGTGCCAGTCGATATTCGCTTTCAGGGAGAACCTGCAAGGCAGCAATGGCTTTATCGGCTTCTTCTTCAGCACGCTGGCGGGTGTAGTCCAGTGAGCCGCACTGCTGCATGGCAAGCAATACCGGTTCGAGTAAATGGCGGCCATTCCCTTCTTCAATGGCTTGCCGAATCATTGCAGCATGTTCCGGCGTCCCATTACGCATGGCATGCAGTAAGGGAAGTGTCGGCTTGCCTTCATTGAGGTCATCACCGGTATTTTTACCCAAAGTGGTGCCATCGGAGCTGTAATCCAGCAAGTCGTCGATAAGTTGAAAAGCGGTGCCCAGATAGCGGCCATAATTCTGTAATGCGAGTTCTTGCTCTTGCGTGGCATCAGACAATATAGCCGCAGACTGTGAAGCCGCTTCGAACAAGCGCGCTGTCTTGCTATAGATGACCTGCATATAGTTTTCTTCAGTGATGTCAGGATTGTTGCAGTTCATTAACTGCAAAACCTCACCCTCAGCAATCACGTTCGTGGCTGCTGACATCAATGTAAGCACCCGCAGTGATTCAAGGCTGGTCATCATCTGGAATGAGCGCGTATAGATATAATCGCCCACTAATACGCTGGCAGCATTACCAAAGGCGGCATTTGCTGTAGCCTTACCTCGGCGCATATCAGATTCATCGACGACATCATCATGCAGCAGAGTGGCCGTATGAATAAATTCAATCAATGCTGCGACCGTGATATGTTTCGTCCCTTGATAGCCAAGCGCTCGAGCCACCAAGACAGCGATCATGGGGCGAATGCGTTTGCCGCCACCACTGATAATGTAATGGCCCAATTGATTGATGAGAACAACATCAGAGTTCAATTGGTCGAGAATAGTTGTGTTTACAGCCGCCATATCTGGCGCGGTTAAGTCGATAATCTTTTCTAGGTTCATTGTTATATTCAGCTGTTTTTCTCTTTAACTGCGATGAGATTACCGCCCACATTATTACATGACGTTCCCTGAGACTATGATTGTACTTGAAAAATCCATCAAATAAACGAGATGTAAGAAACTGTGCTTTTTTTCTTCTCTTGAGCTGATTATATACTTGTCATTCACTACATTTTTGCGTAGAATTCGCGCCCTATTGTGAATATTTATAGTGCGCTCTGGACTACAAAAGTGGAGTGCGCGGAAAGCGGAGTTTTATATGTACGCGGTTTTCCAAAGTGGTGGTAAACAACACCGAGTAAGCGAAGGTCAGACCATTCGCCTGGAAAAGCTGGACATCGCAACTGGTGAAACTGTTGAGTTTGACCAAGTTCTGATGATTGCTAACGGTGAAGAAATCAGTATCGGCGCTCCTTTAGTCGATGGTGGCAAGATCAAGGCTGAAGTAGTTGCTCACGGTCGTGGCGAGAAGATTAAGATTGTTAAATTCCGTCGTCGTAAGCATTACCGTAAGCAGCAAGGTCATCGTCAGTGGTTCACTGATGTCAAAATCACCGGCATCAGCGCTTAAGATTTAGGAGAGCGGATAAATGGCACATAAAAAGGCTGGTGGCTCGACTCGTAACGGTCGTGACTCCGAAAGTAAACGTCTTGGCGTAAAACGTTTTGGCGGCGAAGCAGTTCTGGCAGGCAGCATCATCGTTCGTCAGCGTGGCACTAAGTTCCATGCAGGCATCAACGTTGGTTGCGGCAAAGACCATACTCTGTTTGCTTTGGCTGACGGTAAAGTCAAGTTCGAAGTTAAAGGCCCGAAAAACCGTAAATTTATCAGCATCGAAGCTGAATAAGTTTTTCGCGTCCTGTAAATAGATGTAAGCCCTGCAATTTCGTTGCGGGGCTTTTTACATTTCTGGGTTAACCCCCCTGGTAAAAAATGGATACGAAGCAGCAGGCTGGTTTAGGTATTTTTTTGGCACTGACCACTGCCGTATTCTGGGGTGCCTTGCCGATTGCAATGAAGCAAGTGCTCGAGGTCATGGAGCCTTATACCATTGTTTGGTATCGTTTTATGATGGCGGCTATCGGCTTGGGGATTATTCTGGCTTCACGCCGTCAGTTGCCCTCGCTTAAACTTTTTCGCCAACGTCGCTGGCTGGTATTACTGATTATTGCGACCTGTGGCTTGCTGGGGAATTTCATCTTCTTCAGTTCATCATTACAATATCTCAGCCCGACCACATCTCAGGTCATCGGGCAACTTTCACCCGTCGGGATGATGGTTGCCAGTGTGCTGATTTTAAAAGAGCAGATGCGCATCAACCAAGTTATTGGTGCGGTTATGCTGATTTGTGGCCTGATGTTATTTTTTAACACCAGTTTGCATGAAATTTTTACCCGTTTGACTGATTACACTCTTGGCGTGGTATTGGGAGTTTGTGCAGCGGTTGTCTGGGTGAGTTATGGTGTTGCCCAGAAGGTGCTATTAAGGCGTATGGCATCGCAACAAATCTTATTATTGTTGTACACTTTATGTGCAATTGCATTATTCCCATTAGCAAAGCCAGCCGTTATTTTTCAGCTAAATGGGTGGCAGTTTGCCTGTTTACTATTTTGTGGGGTTAATACCCTGGTTGGTTATGGTGCTTTGGCTGAGGCCATGGCGCGCTGGCAGGCAGCGCAGGTAAGTGCGCTCGTCACATTGACGCCGCTATTTACCTTGTTTTTTTCAATTTTATTGGCGCTGGCCTGGCCAGATATGTTCGCCGCACCATCTCTCAACTTTGTGGGATATGTAGGCGCATTCGTGGTGGTGGCAGGTGCAATGTTTTCCGCAATTGGGCACCGTTGGTGGCCACGTCGGACAGCGATAAACCCGGTTGCTGCGCAAAAATAGCAGCCTGGTGAATGATTTACGGAGAAAGTAAATGAAGTTTGTTGATGAAGCTACGATTTTGGTTGTAGCCGGTGACGGTGGTAACGGTTGTGTCAGTTTCCGTCGCGAAAAATATATCCCTAATGGTGGCCCTGATGGTGGCGACGGTGGCGACGGTGGCGATATTTACCTGCTGGCTGATGAAAACCTCAACACACTGATTGATTACCATTTTGTGAAATCTTTCCGTGCTGAACGTGGGCAGAATGGTCAGAGCCGCGACTGTACCGGTAAACGGGGTAAAGACATCACCATTAAAGTCCCGGTGGGTACCCGCGTATTGGATCAGGGAACGGGTGAGATTGTCGCTGATATGACCCGTCATGGTCAGCGTCAGATGGTCGCAAAAGGCGGTTTCCACGGATTAGGTAATGCCCGCTTCAAATCCTCAGTTAACCGTGCCCCGCGCCAGAAGACTATGGGTACTGAAGGCGAGACCCGTGACCTGACGTTAGAGCTGCTGCTGCTGGCTGATGTTGGGATGCTGGGGTTACCTAATGCCGGTAAATCAACCTTTATCCGCGCGGTTTCTGCTGCTAAACCAAAAGTTGCTGATTATCCATTTACCACTCTAATCCCAAGCTTGGGTGTGGTGCGTATGGATTACGAGCAAAGCTTTGTGGTTGCCGATATTCCTGGTCTGATTGAAGGCGCTTCAGAAGGTGCTGGCCTGGGTATCCGTTTCCTAAAACATTTGGAACGTTGCCGCGTGCTACTGCACTTAGTCGATTTGGCCCCCGTTGATGAATCTGATCCGGTTCAAAATGCCAAAGTCATTATTAATGAGTTGCAGCAATACAGTGAAAATCTGGCTAAGAAGCCACGCTGGCTTGTTTTCAATAAGATTGACCTGCTAGACCCAGAAGAAGCTGAAGCACGCGCTAAGGCCATTGTAGAAGCTCTGGGATGGGAAGATAAGTATTATATGATCTCGGCTGCAAATCGCGACAACGTGAATGCGCTGTGCTGGGATGTAATGAACTTCATTAACTCGCAACCCAAAGAGATGGCTATTGCTGAAAGCGCGCCAGAAAAAGTTGAATTCATGTGGGATGACTATCACCGTGAGCAACTGGCTGAAGTGGAAGCTGAAGCAGAAGATGAAGACGATGATTGGGATGAAGAAGACGATGACGGCATCGAGTTTATCTACGAACGCTAATTTGCCCGTTGTAGTTTGTCTGTAAGAATTATAGTTTGTCAGTAAGAATTATCGTTCATCAGTAAAAAAGAATTGAAACAAAGGCTACCTTTCATGGTGGCCTTTTTGTTTATAAAACAGATGATTATAAAGTTGATATTTGAACTGCTGACTTTAGCTATGGGTGGTCGTCGGTATCCAACATTGCGCTTTTAACCCGGAGCGATCAGTGCGATTCTCCAGCGTTAGACGGCCTTGGTGCAGTTGGGCAATTCGGATCACAATATTCAACCCTAAGCCGCTGCCACCATAGCGCTGATCCATACGGCGAAACGCCTGAGTCAGTTCACCGGCTTGTTCCTGCTTTATTCCCGGCCCTTCATCTATGATTTGCAACAGGTTGCCCTGAGCTTCGGTCGCGAGTTTGACGGATATTTGGCTGCCTACCGGGCTGTAACGATGTGCATTCTCCACCAAATTACGCAGCATCAAACGTAGTAATGTAGCATCGCCCTGAGTCTGAGCATCAGGGGGAAGTGCCCACAGTAGAGTTTGCTGGCGCTGAGCACACATTTCCTCCAGCTCTTCTTTCAGTGGTTGCACCACGTTTTCTATCCAATCGAGAGTCTGATAAAGGCCGCTGGCAAAGTTTTGCCCAGCCCTCGACAACATCAATAATTGCTCAATGGTATGTATTAATAAATCAATCCGGCTGATAAGCGGTTTGCTTTCAGTAATACCTTGCTGTTCCATCAATTCAAGATGCAGCCGAATACCGGCAAGCGGAGTGCGTAGCTCGTGCGCAGCATCGGCGGTGAACAAGCGCTCCTGTTGAATAGTATTGGAGAGCCGGGATAGCAGCTGATTAAGGGTCGAAGTGACCGAGACAATTTCTTGCATGTCACTGTTAACAATGACGGGCGTCAGATTATCGGCGGAACGCTCGGCTAGCTTCTGCTGTAATTGGTCCAGTGGCCGAATAATCCAACTGATTGCCCAGAAAGAGAGTAGCAGGGTGATAGCCATCATGATGAGCGACGGCGCAAGTAGTGAGGCAATGGCTTCGGCGATTTCGGTATCAACCCGCTCATTGCGCACTTTGGCACTTAGGGTTTCATCGACCAGAAAGCTGATTTGCTCTTGGCTTTCATGCCATAACCAAAACGCGCTGATCAACTGAGTAATCAGTAATATTAACGCCAGCATTAAAATGAGACGGCGTCGCATACTGATCATCATAGTGCTTCCAGTCGATAGCCAATGCCCCGGACTGTCCGGATCCTGTCTTTACCCAATTTACGCCGCAGATTGTGAATATGTACTTCCAGCGTATTGGAGCCGAGATCGTCATTCCAGGTATACAGGTCTTGCTGCAACAATTCACGATTGACAGTTTGGCCAGCCCGCATAATTAAACGCGAGAGAATCGCAAATTCTTTGGGTGTGACTTCCAACTGTTGGCCCTGCAAACACACTTGCTGGGTAGACAGATTAAGACTCAGGTCATCTTGCTGGACCAGATTGTCACTTTGCCCTTGATAGCGGCGGATCAGCGCTCGAACACGGGCCAACAATTCTGCGAGGGCGAAAGGTTTTATTAAGTAATCGTCAGCACCGGCATCCAGCCCGTCAACTCTATCCTCAAGTGCATCTCGCGCTGTCAGGATAAGCACCGGTAGCGTGACATGCTCGCGCCGCCATTGACGAAGCAATACGGCACCATCTTGATCCGGTAAACCGAGGTCAAGAATCACCATGCTGTACTGGCTGGTGAGCAACAAACTGTGCGCCTCTGCGGCGGTACCCGCGCAGTCACAGGGATAGCCCGCGTTAGTCAGCGCCATGGCGATCCCTCGTTGTAACAGTTCGTCATCTTCAACAATCAGTAGTTTCATGGTTTTTCGCTATCATAATAAGGATGTTAGTTATTCTGATAAATGTCTTTATACAGGCGACTTTCGAAACGAACTAATGGTGCCCGACGATTTTTTTGGTCTTCAGGTGGTACCGCGTAGCCAGATAAAAATTGTACAAAGGCCATACGCTGCCCACTGGCGGTAGTTATAAATCCGGCCAGATTGTACACGCCTTGCAAAGCACCTGTTTTCGCTGAAACCTTGCCGTCAACCCCGGCTTCGTGTAGCCCACCACGATAACGTAATGTGCCGTCATAGCCTGATAATGGCAGCATCGAGATAAAGTTAAGCTCTTGATCGTGTTGAGCAATATATTGCAACGCCTGCATCATGGTTGCTGGTGAAATAAGGTTATGCCGTGATAAGCCAGACCCATCCACGACAATACTATTTCCGAGGTCTACCCCCGCTTTTTGGCGCAATACTTGGCGTACAGCATCAGCGCCAGCGCGCCATGTACCTGGCACCCCAAACCGCTGATGACCAATAGTTCTAAATACCGTGTCCGCAATCATGTTGTCAGACTTTTTCAACATGATTTTCAATAAGTCATGTAGCGGCGCTGATTGCGCTTGAGCTAACAGGGTGCCTGCTGGATTTGGCGTAGTTTGACGGCGCAAACTGCCATCAATTTGGATATCAGCTTTCTTCAATTCATCCTTCAAAATAGCCCCGGCATAGCTGGCACCATTTTGTACTGCGAAGGCCAAGGGCAGCGGCTCACTGCGTTGTGTCAGGCAGCCCGTCAGTGTGAACCGGTTTAACTCACCGGGCACCACATCTAATTCGCAATATTGTGCATCAGGCGAACCTTTAGCTAAGGTGCGGACTTCACTGAACATCTGCACCGGGTAATAAGATGCGACTCGGATAAACGCCATGTCGCCGGGGTTCGGGGCGCTATAGAGGGAGACTGAAAAACAGTTCCGGTCGACAATCGCCGCAGCTGGCGGGGCGCTAAAGCATTGCGTCATGTCGTTCCACGGCCAACCAGGGGCTTTGTCATGGCTGGCAAAAACCGACGTATCGATAATCAAATCACCGGCGATTTGTTTTACACCCGCTTTTCTGAGTGTCGTCACCATATTACGCAACTGTTGGCGTGTTAAGGTGGGATCACCGTCAAAACGAGCAATTAAATTGCCACGTAATACACCATCCGTGATTGTGGCGTGGCTTTCTAATGTGGTATTAAAGCGAAAATCTGGGCCAAGTTGCAACAATGCCGCCAGCGCAGTCAGGACCTTTTGCGTACTGGCAGGTAATGCCATTTGCTGAGCGTGATAGTCTATTACCGGGGTTGTGGCCCCGATTTTTTGCACGACTAACGCAAGATTTGCCCCATCAGGCAGATATTGTGTGTAATTCTCAACTTGAGCCGCATTGGCATTAGATATGCTGATATTGATCGCAATAGCACAGGCCAATCCACTGACAATTCGTGAAAAATGCATAATTTCGATATAACTGCTGAATAACGTGTTGCCATACTACGGTGCAACGAGGGCGAAAGTAAACGATGACCCTAAAGGAACTCTACGTTAAAATGCATATCAAAATGCAAAATCGATCCTGACTTGGGGTTTTAGCTCCGGGGGTGATTTTTTTTGTTTATCGCCTGGAGGCGGGTAAAGTATCTGACTTGCCGCATTTTCATTCGAAAACGTTAGGATGACGGTTTTTTGAACAGGATAGATTTAGAGGTATTTAAAAGATGAAACAGATTCCGATGACGGTAAATGGCGCAGAAAAATTGCGCGAAGAGCTGGATTTTTTGAAAGGCGTTCGTCGCCCTAAAATTATTGCTGATATCGCTACTGCCCGTGAACATGGCGACTTAAAAGAAAATGCGGAATACCACGCAGCCCGCGAGCAGCAAGGGTTCTGTGAGGGCCGCATTCAAGAAATAGAAGCAAAGCTCTCTAATGCGCAGGTGATTGATATCACCAAAATGCCAAATAATGGCCGCGTTATTTTTGGTTCCACTGTGCGTGTATTAAATGTGGTTTCTGAAGAAGAGCAGCAATACCGGATTGTGGGTGATGACGAAGCTGATTTTAAACAAAATCTTATTTCCGTTAACTCACCTATTGCTCGTGGCCTGATTGGTAAAGAAGTCGATGACGTAGTTGTTATCCGTACTCCAGGTGGCGAAGTAGAATATGAAATTCTTACCGTAGATTATGTGTAATACTTGTTCAACTGAACAGTAAGCATGCATTATTTATAAAAAATGAAGTTGTAAAGAAAAGTAAAAGGCCGCTTGCGGCCTTTTATCAGAACAAAGTGCATGGCACCTTTTCTCTAAAACAAGCGTCATTAACGCGGTAAAATAATTTTGCGCTCTTTTGCTGGACGATAGAGCACTAAAATATTACCGATGATTTGGACGTTAACGGCACCGGTCTCACGCACGATGGCATCAGCAATTAGGGCTTTGGTTTCACGCTCTTCAGCAGTGATCTTCACCTTAATAAGTTCATGATGTTCCAGCGTTTGTTCGATTTCAGCCAGCACCCCTTCGGTTAATCCGTTATTGCCTAACATGACTACTGGCTTTAATGGATGGGCCAAGCTTTTCAGGTGCTGTTTTTGTTTGTTATTCAGATTCATCGTCTTTTTTGCTTAAGTTGGGATTGAAAACGGTTCATTCTACCGCCATCTCATGTGTATCACCAAATCGGTCTACGCCGAGAGGGAGTTTACGCGAGCTAAGCAATAGATGCGCGGACTCTTAATTAAGATAGTTGGAAAAAGAGATGTCTAATAAAAAGCGTTCAGGTAGCTCGAGTCGCTGGTTACAAGAACACTTTAGCGATAAATATGTCATTCAGGCACAGAAAAAGGGGCTTCGCTCCCGTGCCTGGTTTAAACTTGATGAAATACAACAAAACGATAAACTTTTTAAACCCGGTATGACAGTCGTCGATTTAGGCGCTGCACCCGGAGGTTGGTCTCAATATGTTGTAACCCAGATCGGCGGTAAAGGGCGAGTCATCGCATGTGATCTTCTACCAATGGATCCTATCGTTGGTGTCGATTTCCTTCAGGGCGATTTTCGTGATGAACTGGTTCTGAAAGCTTTACTTGAGCGCGTTGGGGATAAAAAAGTTCAGGTGGTCATGTCTGATATGGCCCCGAATATGAGTGGTACTCCGGCAGTTGATATACCTAAATCAATGTATCTGGTTGAATTAGCTTTGGAAATGTGTCGTGATGTACTTGCACCAGGCGGAAGTTTCTTGGTGAAAGTGTTCCAGGGAGATGGCTTTGATGAATACCTACGGGAAATTCGCTCCCTGTTTACGAAAGTTAAGATTCGTAAGCCAGACGCTTCTCGTGCGCGATCACGTGAAGTGTACATTGTAGCGACAGGGCGGAAACTGTAGTACCCTAACGCTGTTTGTTAACACAGTTGTAATATGAGGTTAATCCCTTGAGTGACATGGCGAAAAACCTAATACTCTGGTTAGTTATTGCAGTCGTATTGATGTCTGTATTCCAGAGCTTTGGACCCAGCGAATCGAATGGTCGTAGAGTGGATTACTCTACTTTCATGTCCGACGTAACCCAAGATCAGGTTCGTGAAGCACGTATCAATGGACGTGAAATTAACGTCAGTAAGAAAGATAACAGCAAATATACGACTTTCATTCCGGTCAACGATCCAAAGCTGTTAGATGTCTTATTGACTAAAAATGTGAAAGTTGTTGGTGAGCCACCGGAAGAACCGAGCTTGCTGGCTTCTATCTTTATTTCTTGGTTCCCAATGCTGTTGCTGATTGGGGTCTGGATCTTCTTTATGCGTCAAATGCAGGGCGGCGGCGGCAAAGGGGCAATGTCCTTTGGCAAGAGCAAAGCCCGAATGCTGACAGAAGATCAGATAAAAACTTCTTTTGCTGATGTCGCCGGTTGTGACGAAGCAAAAGAAGAAGTCAGTGAATTGGTTGAATATCTACGCGAGCCAAGCCGTTTCCAGAAATTGGGCGGTAAAATTCCGAAAGGCGTATTGATGGTCGGCCCTCCGGGGACGGGTAAAACCTTGCTGGCGAAAGCCATTGCAGGTGAGGCTAAAGTGCCATTCTTCACCATTTCGGGTTCTGACTTCGTAGAAATGTTTGTTGGTGTGGGTGCATCCCGTGTCCGTGACATGTTTGAACAGGCTAAGAAAGCCGCGCCTTGTATCATCTTTATTGATGAAATTGATGCGGTAGGCCGTCAGCGTGGCGCAGGTCTGGGCGGCGGTCATGACGAACGTGAACAGACTCTGAACCAAATGCTGGTGGAGATGGATGGCTTTGAAGGTAATGAAGGCATCATCGTCATCGCGGCAACTAACCGTCCAGACGTTCTTGACCCGGCGTTACTGCGTCCAGGCCGTTTTGACCGTCAGGTTGTGGTGGGTTTACCGGATGTTCGTGGTCGTGAACAGATTTTGAAAGTCCACATGCGCCGCGTGCCATTAGATACCGATATTGATGCTTCCGTCATCGCTCGTGGTACACCAGGCTTCTCTGGTGCTGACTTGGCTAACCTGGTCAACGAAGCCGCACTGTTTGCCGCTCGCGGTAACAAACGTGTTGTTTCAATGTCTGAGTTTGAGAAAGCGAAAGACAAAATTATGATGGGTGCGGAACGTCGCTCCATGGTAATGACAGAAGCGCAGAAAGAATCGACGGCATATCATGAAGCAGGGCATGCGATTATTGGTCGCTTGGTACCTGAGCATGACCCAGTACATAAAGTGACCATTATCCCGCGTGGTCGTGCATTGGGTGTGACATTCTTCCTACCGGAAGGTGATGCAATCAGTGCCAGCCGTCAGAAACTGGAAAGCCAGATCTCGACTTTGTATGGTGGTCGTCTTGCTGAAGAAATCATTTATGGCCCGGAAAAAGTTTCTACCGGTGCATCGAATGATATCAAAGTCGCTACGTCTATCGCACGCAACATGGTGACACAGTGGGGCTTCTCCGAGAAACTGGGGCCGTTGCTGTATGCTGAAGAAGAGGGCGAAGTGTTCCTTGGCCGTTCTGTTGCGAAAGCCAAGCATATGTCCGATGAAACAGCGCGTATTATTGATCAGGAAGTTAAATTACTTGTCGAGCGTAACTATCAGCGCGCGCGTACTTTGCTGATGGAAAACATGGATGTTCTGCATACCATGAAAGATGCTTTGATGAAGTATGAAACTATTGATGCTCCACAGATTGATGACTTGATGAATCGCAAAGAAGTCCGCCCGCCAGCGGGTTGGGATGATGCAAACAAGACTAAATCATCTGACAACGATAGTACGCCAAAGGCACCAACACCGGTTGATGAGCCACATACACCAACGCCGGGCAATACTATGTCAGAGCAGTTGGGCGATAAGTAAGTCTACTGTTGGCATCTAAAAGCGATGTGATTAATATAAACCTCGGGCTTGCTCGGGGTTTTTCTTTTTTTGAGGCGTAATAGTATGCATTTAACGGCTAGAGGTCTGAAGTTGGATCTCACTCGCCCGCAGGTTATGGGTATTCTGAATGTCACACCAGATTCATTTTCGGATGGTGGGCATCACAATAATCTTGATAAAGCATTACAACACGCCCAACTGATGTTATCAGCGGGTGCTACGCTAATTGATATTGGTGGTGAGTCCACTCGCCCCGGTGCGGCTGAAGTTAGTGAGCAAGAAGAGCTTGATCGGGTCGTGCCTGTGGTGGAAGCATTGGCGAAACGTTTTGATGTTTGGCTATCTGTAGATACATCCAAAGCAGCGGTAATCACTGAGTCAGCTCGTGTCGGCGCTCACCTAATCAATGATATTCGTTCGTTGCAAGAACCCGGTGCGCTTGAAGCTGCGGCAAAAACCGGTTTGCCGGTGTGCCTGATGCATATGCAAGGGCAGCCACAAAGTATGCAGCAGTCCCCTCATTACGATGATCTTATGACAGATATAAATCAGTTTTTTAAGCACCATATTGACCGTTGTGTTGCGGGCGGTATCGCAAAAAGTAAATTGTTACTCGACCCGGGCTTCGGTTTCGGTAAAAATCTGGCGCATAATTATCAACTACTGGCACGGTTGGCCGAACTTCACCATTTTGATCTGCCATTATTGGTCGGGATGTCACGAAAATCTATGGTTGGGCAGCTATTAAATGTTCCGCCACAACAACGGGTTATCGGGAGTGTCGCTTGCGCTGTCATTGCCGCAATGCAAGGCGCGCAGATTGTCAGAGTGCATGATGTCAAAGAAACTGTCGAGGCGATGTGTATCGTCGAGGCAACACTTTCAGCGAAGGGATAAATAAAAATTATGAGTAACCGTAAATACTTTGGTACAGATGGCATTCGCGGCAAAGTGGGTGACAGCCCGATTACGCCAGATTTTGTATTAAAGCTGGGCTGGGCTGCCGGTAAAGTTCTGGCTCGACATGGTTCTCGTAAAATTATCATCGGTAAGGATACGCGCATTTCTGGCTATATGCTGGAATCAGCACTGGAAGCCGGTCTGGCTGCTGCAGGGCTATCCGCTTCATTCACCGGCCCGATGCCGACCCCCGCGGTCGCTTATTTGACGCGAACTTTCCGTGCAGAAGCGGGCATCGTTATTTCGGCATCCCATAATCCTTTCTATGATAATGGCATTAAATTCTTCTCAATTGACGGCACTAAATTGCCTGATGATGTGGAAGAGGCGATTGAAGCCGAGATGGAAAAACCATTAACTTGCGTAGAATCTGCGGAGCTGGGCAAAGCCAACCGTATCGTGGATGCTGCGGGCCGTTACATTGAGTTTTGCAAAGGGACATTCCCGAGCGAACTCAGCTTGAATGAACTGAAAATTGTGGTCGATTGCGCTAATGGCGCAACTTATCACATTGCGCCAAGCGTATTGCGCGAGCTAGGTGCAACCGTCATTACTATCGGCTGTGAGCCGGATGGTATGAACATTAACGAGCAATGTGGTGCCACAGATGTTCGCTTGCTGCAAGAACGTGTTCTTGCCGAAAAAGCGCATGTTGGGCTGGCATTTGACGGCGACGGTGACCGGCTGATGATGGTCGATCACTTGGGTAATAAGGTTGATGGCGACCAGATCCTCTATATCATTGCTCGTGAAGGTCTACGTCAAGGCCAGCTGAAAGGCGGCGCTGTCGGCACTCTGATGAGCAATATGGGGTTGCAACTGGCGTTGAAGGAGCTGGGCATTCCGTTTGTTCGCGCTAAAGTAGGCGACCGCTACGTGCTGGAAGCTATGCAGGAAAAAGGCTGGAGAATTGGTGCTGAAAACTCAGGCCACGTAATCCTGTTGGATAAAACCACCACTGGTGATGGTATTGTGGCTGGTTTGCAGGTGCTGACTGCGATGGTGCGTAACCATATGAGCTTGCAGGATTTGTGCAGCGGTATGAAGTTATTGCCACAAATTCTGGTCAATGTGCGTTTCTCTGGTGATCATAATCCACTGAAATCAGATTCAGTTGAAGAAGTGACCCGCCAGGTTGAAAAAGAACTGGGCGACCGTGGCCGAGTTCTGTTGCGTAAGTCAGGTACTGAACCATTAATCCGAGTGATGGTTGAAGGTGATGCTGAAGAGGCACTGATTTCTGAAATGGCGAATCGGATTGCTGATGCGGTAAAAGCGGCAGGATAATGATTTTTTAGCAGGGGAGGGGGTTCTCTCCCCTGTAAATTATGCTGAAGTTGAATAACTTGACGTTTTTTTCCGCAAATAAACCTATGTAATGAAATTGCCCTTGCGTGTACTAGACGCTTTGGTTAGTATTCACACCCGCTTAAGTGGGTGAATAAGTCCCCCGCTTGATGGGTGAGAAGCATTTGGCATGCGGTGAACCCGCAAGGATACAGGTACAACTATGTACGAAGCTCTTCTGGTTATTTTCTTGCTGATTTCGATTGGGCTAGTTGCTCTGATCATGCTGCAGCAAGGTAAAGGCGCGGATATGGGAGCCTCATTCGGAGCAGGTGCTTCTGCAACTCTGTTCGGTTCGAATGGTTCCGGTAACTTTATGACCCGCATGACGGCTGTATTGGCGGCGCTATTTTTCGTCATTAGCTTGATTTTGGGCAATATGAGCACCAACCAGGGCAATAAAGGCAGCGAGTGGGAAAATCTGGGTCAGCCAGCAAAAGCTGAACAGACTACAGCACCAGTAGCGCCGACTAAGCCGAGTAGTGATATCCCGCAGTAATGTTTCAAAAGAAGTCAGTAGTCAGAAATAGAAAGAAAGTTTTAAAGTGGTTGTGACGACTTAATCAGTAAAAACAACCATTTGAATCAGTGCCGGGGTGGTGGAATTGGTAGACACGCTACCTTGAGGTGGTAGTGCCCGATTGGGCTTACGGGTTCAAGTCCCGTCCTCGGTACCAAATCAGACAGATAACTTGCTTTTTTGTCGTTATCAACGTAATATTTGCCACGTTTTCGGACGCGGGGTGGAGCAGCCTGGTAGCTCGTCGGGCTCATAACCCGAAGGTCGTCGGTTCAAATCCGGCCCCCGCAACCACTTTCCTAAAGTGTTTTTTTTCAAATGTTGTATTCGGTAGACCTCAGATACTTTCGATTTCAATTTGAAAAAAATACTTGTCAGAAAGTTGTACCGAAACCGCTTTGCGGCAAACAGGGTCCAGTTGCATAAAGCCCCGAATTTCGGGGTTTTTTGTTATTTGACAGCAGAATCACTGGGCTATTAGGCCCTTTTTTTATGTCTTGGGGGTGGGCTTGTCCACATTAGAACAAAAGTTAACAGAGATAATTTCAGCACCGGTAGAGGCCTTAGGCTATGAATTAGTCGGCATCGAGTTCATCCGGGGGCGCCAATCGACGCTACGAATCTATATTGATAGTGACGACGGAATCACTGTTGATGCTTGTGCTGATGTCAGCCACCAGGTCAGCGCTGTCTTGGATGTCGAAGATCCCATTACGGTCGCTTACAACTTAGAAGTTTCCTCTCCGGGCCTTGAACGCCCAATGTTCACTGCTGAACACTATACTCGTTACCTTGGTGAAGAAGTTACTTTGGTGTTGCGTATGGCTATGCAGAACCGCCGTAAATGGCAGGGCATTATCAAAGCCGTTGATGGTGAAATGATCACGGTTACTGTGGATGGAAAAGATGAAGTGTTCGCGCTGAGCAACATCCAGAAAGCGAACCTGGTACCCCACTTTTAAAGTTTGGATGAGGCAACTAGGATGAACAAAGAGATTCTGGCTGTTGTAGAAGCAGTTTCCAATGAGAAATCCCTTCCGCGCGAGAAGATTTTTGAGGCGTTGGAAACCGCTCTAGCGACAGCGACCAAGAAAAAATACGAACAAGAAATTGAAGTTCGCGTCAGCATCGACCGTAAAACCGGTGATTTCGACACCTTCCGTCGTTGGGTTGCCGTTGATGAAGTCACGATGCCAACTCGCGAAATTACGTTAGACGCGGCTCAATATGAAGATCCATCGCTCCAGTTGGGCGATTATGTTGAAGATCAGATTGAATCTGTCACTTTTGACCGCATTACCACCCAAACTGCCAAGCAAGTTATCGTACAAAAAGTGCGTGAAGCAGAACGGGCTATGGTAGTTGAGCAATTCCGCCAGTATTTAGGTGAGATTGTTACCGGCACGGTTAAGAAAGTTAACCGCGACAGTATTGCACTGGATCTGGGCCATAATGCCGAAGCTGTTATTAACCGCGAAGACATGTTACCGCGTGAAAACTTCCGCCCAGGCGACCGTATCCGTGGTGTTTTGTACGATGTTCGTCCAGAAGCTCGCGGTGCTCAACTGTTTGTCAGCCGTTCACGCCCTGAAATGCTGATCGAACTGTTCCGCATTGAAGTGCCAGAAATCGGCGAAGAATTGATCGAAATTAAAGCCGCTGCCCGTGATCCAGGTTCGCGTGCTAAAATTGCGGTTAAAACCAACGACAAACGTATCGACCCGGTCGGTGCTTGTGTTGGTATGCGTGGTGCCCGTGTTCAAGCTGTTTCCAGCGAACTTGGCGGCGAGCGCATTGATATTGTATTGTGGGATGATAATCCAGCCCAGTTTGTTATTAATGCCATGGCGCCAGCTGATGTTGCGTCAATTGTGGTTGATGAAGACAAACACACAATGGATGTTGCCGTTGAAGCCAGTAACCTGGCACAGGCAATTGGCCGTAATGGCCAGAATGTGCGTTTAGCGGCACAGCTGAGTGGCTGGGAACTGAACGTAATGACGGCGGACGATCTTCAGGCGAAGCATCAGGCCGAGGCTCATGCCGCTATTGATACCTTCACCAAATATCTTGATATCGATGAAGACTTTGCCACCATCTTGGTAGAGGAAGGTTTCTCTTCTCTGGAAGAATTGGCTTACGTGCCAATGAAAGAACTTCTGGAAATCGATGGTCTTGACGAAGATACGGTTGAAGCGCTGCGTGACCGCGCCAAAGCTGCATTGACCACGCTGGCCCTGGCACAAGAAGAAAGTCTTGGCGACCAAAAACCCGCTGATGATCTGCTGAATCTGGCTGGTCTGGAACGTAGCATGGCATTTAAATTGGCTGCGCGCGGTGTGTGTACGCTGGAAGATCTTGCCGAGCAGGGTATCGATGATCTGGCAGATATTGAAGGGCTTAGCGATGAGCAAGCCGGCGAGCTGATAATGGCTGCACGTAATATCTGTTGGTTTGGCGATAACGCGTAATAAACTGTAGCAGGAAGGAACAGCATGACAGATGTAACCGTAAAATCGCTGGCAGCTGAGATTCAGACTCCAGTTGATCGCCTGGTACAGCAATTTGCTGATGCAGGGATCAAGAAGTCTGAAGTAGACTCAGTTACCCAGCAAGAAAAAGAAACATTGCTGGCGCACTTAAACCGTGAACACGGTAGTGCGCCTAATAAACTCACGTTGCAACGCAAAACGCGTAGCACCTTGAATATTCCGAGCACCGGCGGAAAAAGTAAATCGGTGCAAATAGAGGTCCGCAAGAAACGCACTTATGTAAATACGCCGGAAGCTGAACAAGCGAAAGCGGAAGAGCAGGCACAGCGTGAAGCGGAAGAGCAGGCACAACGTGAAGCGGAAGCAGCAGCGCAGAAAATCGCTGAAGAAAAAGCTAAACGAGCGGCCGAAGAACAAGCCAAACGTGAGGCCGCTGAAAAAGCTAAACGCCAAGCAGCGGAAAAAGAAAAAGTGACGAATCAACAAACCGACGAAAAAACCAAGCCAGCTCAGACTGATAAAGCACGCCGTGAAGCTGAAGCTGCCGAGCTGAAACGCTCTGTAGAAGAAGAAACACGCCGTAAGGTCGAGGAAGACGCTAAACGCGTTGCTGAGGAAGCCCGTAAAATGGCAGCCGAAAATGAAGGTAAATGGCCAGCACCTGTGACTGAGCAGACTGAATCTGCCGATTACCATGTGACCACCTCACAACATGCGCGCGCCGCGGAAGATGAAAACGACGCCAAAGTTGAAGGTGATCGCCGCAGCCGCACTCGTGGTGGTAAAGCAACTAAACAGAAGAAAGGCAATAAACTCTCCGAGTCTAAAGCTGATCGCGAAGAAGCACGTGCTGTTGGCCGTAAAGGCAAACGTAAACCAAGCACATTACAACAGAGCTTCAACAAGCCTGTTGTTGCCGTTAACCGCGATGTAGTGATTGGCGAGACGGTAACTGTTGCTGAACTGGCAAACAAAATGGCTGTTAAAGGCTCTCAGGTCATCAAAGCAATGATGAAACTGGGTGCAATGGCAACCATTAACCAGGTTATCGATCAGGAAACAGCACAGCTGGTTGCTGAAGAGATGGGCCACAAAGTTATCCTGCGTCGTGAAAACGAGCTGGAAGAAGCGCTGATGAGCGACCGTGATACCGGCGCTGAAGCTGCAGCTGAGCACCGCGCTCCAGTTGTGACCATCATGGGCCACGTTGACCACGGTAAAACTTCTCTGCTGGATTACATCCGCTCCACGAAAGTGGCGTCAGGTGAAGCCGGCGGTATTACACAGCACATCGGTGCTTATCACGTTGAAACTGAAAACGGCATGATCACTTTCCTGGATACACCGGGACACGCCGCGTTTACTTCAATGCGTGCCCGTGGTGCTCAGGCGACTGATATCGTGGTGCTGGTTGTTGCAGCCGACGATGGCGTGATGCCACAGACTATCGAAGCTATTCAGCATGCCAAAGCGGCGAACGTGCCAGTTGTGGTTGCTGTGAATAAAGTCGATAAGCCAGCCGCTGACCCAAGCCGTGTTAAAACTGAATTGATTCAATACGGTATTATATCCGAAGATTTTGGCGGCGATGTTCCATTCATCGAAGTCTCTGCGAAAGTCGGCACCGGTATTGATAATCTGCTGCAAGCAATTCTGCTGCAAGCTGAAGTCATGGAACTGAAAGCAGTTCGTACTGGCATGGCAAGTGGTGTTGTTATCGAATCCTTCTTGGATAAAGGCCGTGGCCCAGTTGCTACCGTGCTGGTTCAACAAGGTACGCTGAACAAAGGCGATATCGTACTGTGTGGCTTCGAGTATGGCCGTGTACGTGCGATGCGTGACGAGCTAGGCCGTGATATCACGTCTGCTGGTCCTTCTATTCCGGTTGAGATCCTGGGCTTGTCCAGTGTTCCAGCTGCTGGTGACGAAGTTACCGTTGTTCGTGACGAGAAGAAAGCCCGTGAAGTTGCACTGTATCGTCAGGGCAAATTCCGCGAGGTTAAGCTGGCTCGTCAGCAGAAATCTAAACTGGAAAACATGTTTGCTAACATGACCGAAGGTGAAGTTTCTGAACTGAACATCGTCATCAAATCTGACGTACAGGGTTCTTGTGAAGCTATCTGTGATTCACTAGAAAAACTGTCTACCGATGAAGTGAAAGTCCGCATTGTGGGTTCAGGCGTTGGTGGTATCACCGAAACTGACGCAACACTGGCCGCAGCTTCTGGCGCAATCATCCTTGGCTTTAACGTTCGTGCTGATGCTTCAGCGCGTCGTGTAGTAGAAACTGAAGGCTTGGATCTGCGTTACTACTCAGTCATTTATAGCTTGATTGATGAAGTTAAGCAGGCGATGAGTGGTATGCTGGCACCTGAGTACAAACAACAAATCATTGGTTTGGCTGAAGTTCGTGACGTATTCAAATCACCGAAATTTGGCGCCATTGCTGGTTGTATGGTTACTGAAGGTGTGATTAAGCGTAATAATCCAATCCGTGTTCTGCGCGACAACGTGGTTATCTATGAAGGCGAGCTGGAATCTCTGCGCCGCTTCAAAGATGACGTTAGCGAAGTTCGTAATGGCATGGAATGTGGTATCGGCGTTAAGAACTACAATGACGTCCGTACGGGTGATGTGATCGAAGTCTTCGAAATTATCGAAATCAAACGTACTATCGATTAATCGCCTTAGATCTGCTTATATCCATTTGGGGGGCCTTGGCCCCCCAATTTGTCTGGAGAATCCAAATGGCAAAAGAATTCAGCCGTTCTCAGCGTGTTTCACAAGAAATGCAAAAAGAGATCGCACTCATCTTACAGCGCGAAATCAAAGACCCTCGTGTTGGCATGGCGACAGTGTCAGGTATCGAGCTATCTCGTGATTTGGCTTACGCTAAAGTCTTTGTGACCTTCCTGAATGTGTTAACCGACAATGCTGATCCGGATACAGTAAAAAATGGCATTAAAGCACTGCAAGATGCCTCCGGTTATATCCGCACTCTGCTGGGTAAAGCAATGCGCTTGCGTATCGTGCCAGAACTGACTTTCGCTTATGACAACTCTCTGATTGAAGGGATGCGGATGTCTAACCTGGTGACTAACGTCATCAAAAATGATGCAGAACGTCAGGTTAATCCAGGAAACGACGAGGAGAAGTAATGGGTCGTCCACGTCGTCGCGGCCGTGACATTAACGGCGTTCTGTTATTGGATAAGCCGCTGGGCCTCTCCTCTAATGACGTTTTACAAAAGGTAAAACGCCTCTTTAGCGCAAACCGCGCAGGTCATACTGGTGCACTTGATCCTTTGGCGACCGGTATGTTGCCTATCTGTCTGGGTGAAGCGACCAAGTTTTCCCAATTTTTGCTAGATTCAGATAAACGCTATCGTGTTGTGGCCCGTTTAGGTCAACGGACTGATACCTCGGATGCCGAAGGCGCATTAATCAGCGAGCGGGAAGTTAATGTCACGCAGGCGCAGATGGATGCCGCTCTGGACAGTTTCCGTGGTGATAGCCAGCAAGTGCCATCCATGTATTCTGCGTTGAAGCATCAAGGCAAGCCACTGTATGAATATGCCCGTCAGGGGATTGAAGTAGAGCGCGAAGCGCGCAGTATTACTGTGTACGAGCTGCTCTTTATCCGCTGGGAAGGTAATGACCTGGAGCTGGAAATTCATTGCTCTAAAGGGACTTACATTCGCACCATTGTTGATGATTTGGGTGAATTGTTGGGTTGCGGCGCGCATGTCAGTTATTTGCGCCGTTTGCAGGTAGCGACTTATCCAAGTGATCGCATGGTGACTTTAGAGCAGTTAACGGCGATGGTTGAAGCGGCACAAGCAGCAGAGCGTTCGCCAAATGCGGAACTGGATGCGCTGCTATTGCCGATGGACAGTGCAGTATTAAATTTCCCTGAAGTCAATCTGTTACCTGCTGTTGCTGCTTATGTAAAACAAGGGCAGCCGGTGCATGTAGCCGGTGCGCCAGGCGAAGGAATGGTTCGTATCACTGAAGGCGAAGAGCGTAATTTCATTGGTATTGGCACCATTGCAGAAGATGGCCGAGTGGCTCCTAAGCGCTTGGTTGTGGAATATGCTGAGTAGGGCCTAGCGGCCTACCTTGCGATCCCGCAGTTCAAAGAGTAGAATAGTGCGGCTTACATATTGGGTTGCTGAATTAGAGATCGGCGCCTGTCTTAATTTATCTATATATTTGGAGTTGTATCATGTCTCTAAGTGTTGAAGCGAAAGCTAAAATCGTTGCTGACTTCGGTCGCGGTGCCAATGACACCGGTTCAAGCGAAGTTCAGGTTGCTCTGTTGACTGCTCAAATTAACCATTTGCAAAGTCACTTCTCCGAGCACAAAAAAGATCACCACAGTCGTCGTGGTCTGCTGCGTATGGTATCCACGCGTCGTAAGCTGCTGGACTACCTGAAGCGTGAAGACATATCGCGTTATGCTTCCCTGATCGAGCGTCTGGGTCTGCGTCGCTAAGTCTGCGAGTTTCGGGAGAAAGGGGCCAAATTGGCCCCTTTTTTCTAAGAAGCAATGATAAAATACGTTAGTATATTGTTGTTGTTCTATATTTTAAAAAAAGGATCTTCCGGTGCAGAGGTTCGCGCGGCTAATGAGAGACTTTAACTCAATGGGAGTTAAGGGTTGTCATTAGTCGCGAGGATGCAGTGTGAAGGTATTAGTAACAGGTGGATGAGATCGTCAATACGATCCGGCACCGCATAGTATAAGGATACTATTTTGCTGACTCCGATTATTCGTAAATTCCAGTACGGCCAACATACCGTCACCATCGAAACTGGCATGATGGCCCGTCAGGCAACTGCTGCTGTAATGGTAAGCATGGATGACACAGCAGTATTCGTCACTGTTGTTGGCCAAAAGAAAGCCAAACCAGGCCAGAGCTTCTTCCCTCTGACAGTTAACTATCAGGAGCGTACTTACGCTGCTGGTCGTATCCCAGGCAGCTTCTTCCGTCGTGAAGGCCGCCCAAGTGAAGGCGAAACACTGACTTCACGTCTGATTGACCGTCCGATTCGCCCACTGTTCCCAGACAGCTTCCTGAATGAAGTTCAGGTTATTGCGACTGTTGTTTCGGTTAACCCACAAATTAACCCAGATATCGTGGCATTGATTGGTGCATCAGCTGCGCTAAGCCTGTCAGGTATTCCATTCAACGGCCCAATCGGTGCTGCGCGCGTTGGCTTTATCAACGACCAGTACGTGCTGAACCCAACCACTGACGAGCTGAAAGAAAGCCGTCTGGACTTGGTTGTTGCCGGTACTGCTGCTGCAGTATTGATGGTTGAATCAGAAGCTCAAATTCTGTCTGAAGATCAAATGTTAGGCGCGGTTGTCTTCGGTCACGAACAACAACAAGTTGTGATTGAAAATATCAACGCTCTGGTTGCTGAAGCGGGCAAACCTAAGTGGGATTGGCATGCAGAACCAGTGAATGAAGCGCTGCACGCGCGTGTTGCTGAGTTGGCTGCTGCTCGTCTGGGTGACGCATACCGTATCACCGAGAAACAAGAGCGTTACACACAAGTTGATGCTATCAAAGCTGACGTGACTGAAGCGCTGTTAGCGCAAGACGATACTTTAGATGCTGCTGAAATTCAGGATATCCTGGGCAGTGTTGAGAAAAACGTCGTGCGTAGCCGTGTATTAGCTGGCGAGCCGCGTATTGATGGCCGCGAAAAAGATATGATCCGTGGTCTGGATGTGCGTACCGGCGTATTGCCACGTACTCATGGTTCTGCGTTGTTCACCCGTGGCGAAACTCAGGCACTGGTTACTGCAACATTGGGTACTGCACGTGATGCACAAAATATTGATGAGCTGATGGGTGAGCGTACTGACTCATTCCTGCTACACTATAATTTCCCTCCATATTGTGTTGGTGAAACCGGTATGGTTGGCTCACCGAAACGTCGTGAGATTGGCCATGGCCGTCTGGCAAAACGTGGTGTGTTGGCAGTAATGCCAAGCCCGAGTGAATTCCCTTACACGATTCGTGTGGTTTCTGAAATCACCGAGTCTAACGGTTCTTCCTCAATGGCTTCTGTTTGTGGTGCTTCTCTGGCCTTGATGGATGCAGGTGTGCCGATTAAAGCCGCTGTTGCCGGTATCGCAATGGGCTTGGTTAAAGAAGACGAAAACTTTGTGGTGCTGTCTGACATTCTGGGTGACGAAGATCACTTGGGCGACATGGACTTTAAAGTAGCCGGTAGCCGTGACGGTATCACCGCATTGCAAATGGATATTAAAATCGAAGGTATCACCCGCGAAATCATGCAGGTGGCTCTGAACCAAGCTAAGGGTGCGCGTCTGCACATTCTGGGTGTTATGGAACAGGCTATCAGCACACCGCGTGGCGATATCTCTGAGTTCGCGCCACGCATCTACACCATAAAAATCAATCCTGAGAAAATCAAGGATGTGATCGGTAAAGGTGGTTCAGTGATCCGTGCGTTGACTGATGAAACCGGTACTACCATTGAGATCGGCGATGATGGCACCATTAAGATTGCGGCAACCGACAGCGAAAAAGCACAGCATGCTATCCGCCGTATCGGAGAGATTACTGCCGAAATCGAAGTAGGTCGTATCTATAATGGTAGTGTGACCCGTATTGTTGACTTCGGTGCATTTGTGGCCATTGGTGGCGGTAAAGAAGGTCTGGTTCACATTTCTCAAATCGCTGACAAGCGTGTTGATAAAGTGACTGACCATCTGCAAATGGGCCAGGAAGTTCCAGTGAAAGTAATAGAAGTTGATCGTCAGGGACGTATTCGCCTGAGTATCAAAGAAGCTTTAGAAACTGCCACTCCTGCTGTAGAAACTCCGGCAGCTGAGTAATTAGTATTCCACAGCTCCTTGCTGATGAGTGAGGGGCTGTGTTATCTCGAGGGCAGGATGCTCTTGTATTAAACAAATGGATGAAAGGATATTTATCCAATGTTTGTCTTCGGGAGTAGGAAATGAAGCCTTTCTTGCGCTGGTGTTACGTTGTGACAGCACTGATGCTGGCAGGATGCAGCAACCATGATTGGCGTAAAGACGAGGTGTTGGCAATTCCGTTGCAACCTACGTTGCAGCAGGAAGTGATTCTGGCGCGCATGGAACAAATCCTTGCAAGTCGGGCACTTACGGATGATGAGCGCGCGCAGCTTTTATATGAGCGCGGAGTGCTGTATGATAGCCTCGGGCTACGGGCACTAGCGCGAAATGATTTTTCGCAAGCGTTAGCTATTCGTCCTGATATGCCAGAAGTTTTTAACTATCTGGGCATTTATTTAACGCAGGCAGGCAATTTTGATGCTGCCTATGAAGCGTTTGATTCTGTACTAGAGCTTGATCCAACTTACAATTACGCGCGTTTAAACCGGGGTATCGCTCTGTATTATGGCGGTCGACTCCCGTTGGCGCAGGATGATCTGCAGGCGTTTTATCAAGACGATCCAAATGATCCCTTCCGTTCGTTATGGCTGTATCTGGTGGAAAGAGAAATCGATCCTAAGACAGCTGCAGTAGCGCTACAACAGCGCTATGAAAAATCGGACAGAGGGCAATGGGGATGGAATATTGTCGAATTCTACTTGGGCACAATCAGCGAAAAAACGCTGATGGAACGGCTCAAGGCAGATGCAATGGATAACACTTCGCTCGCTGAGCATCTCAGTGAAACTGACTTCTATTTAGGTAAACATTACCTAAGTCTGGGGGACAAGAACACTGCTTCGGCGCTGTTCAAACTGACGGTAGCTAACAACGTTCATAACTTTGTTGAGCACCGCTATGCATTGTTGGAATTGGCGCTTTTGGGCCAAGAACAAGACGACCTATCGGAATCGGACCAGCAATAGCTGACGAACAATTATTAGCCTGATATACCTTGGTTTTTACCAACGTTAATCACCCTAACAGGTGATGGCCTTTTTGTTCGTTTTATAATCTAATTTGAGCCGGTTCACACTTTTCAATGAAAATGACTGAAAATTTTCTCGACGAGTTATGTAGACTGGCTGCCATTATTAATGAGGCACGTGTACATGACTACTGAGCTTGAAACCTCTTTTGCTGATCTGGGGCTGTCCGCTCCAATTCTTTCCGCTCTGACTGATCTTGGTTATGAAAAACCATCTCCTATTCAGTTGGAATGTATTCCACACCTGTTGAACGGCCGTGATGTTCTCGGCATGGCACAAACCGGTAGTGGTAAAACAGCCGCATTTGGTCTGCCGCTGTTGCACAACATTGACCCAACATTGAAAGCGCCACAGGTACTGGTGTTAGCACCGACCCGTGAGTTGGCTATTCAGGTTGCACAGGCACTGACCGATTTTTCAAAACACATGAACGGCGTTAACGTGGTGGCCCTGTACGGCGGTCAGCGTTATGACGTTCAATTACGCGCTTTGCGCCAAGGGCCACAAGTTGTTGTCGGCACCCCAGGTCGTCTGTTAGACCACCTGAAACGCGGTACTCTTAACCTGTCCAACCTGAGCGGTTTAGTGTTGGATGAAGCAGATGAAATGCTGCGTATGGGCTTTATCGAAGACGTCGAAACTATCATGGCGCAGATCCCAGCAGAACATCAGACTGCACTGTTCTCTGCTACCATGCCAGAAGCGATTCGTCGTATCACCCGTCGCTTTATGAAAGAGCCACAGGAAGTCCGCATTCAGTCTAGCGTGACGACCCGCCCTGACATTAGCCAGAGTTTCTGGAGAGTCGGTGGTGGTTATAACAAGAAAGAAGCATTGGTTCGTTTCTTGGAATCTGAAGATTTCGATGCAGCCATCATCTTCGTGCGTACTAAAAATGCGACGCTGGAAGTTGCAGAAGCTCTGGAACGTAGTGGTTACAACAGCGCTGCATTGAACGGCGACATGAACCAGGCGCTGCGTGAGCAGACACTGGATCGCCTGAAAGATGGCCGTCTGGATATCCTGATTGCGACTGACGTTGCTGCTCGTGGGCTGGATGTTGAACGTATCAGCTTGGTTGTAAACTATGATATCCCTATGGATTCAGAGTCTTATGTTCACCGTATCGGCCGTACTGGTCGTGCGGGTCGTGCAGGCCGCGCGTTACTGTTCGTCGAGAACCGTGAACGTCGTCTGTTACAGAACGTTGAACGTACCATGAAGCTGACTATCCCTGAAGTCCAATTGCCAAACGCAGAAGTACTGGGCGAACGTCGCTTAGCCAAATTTGCGGATAAAGTCAGCAAACAGTTGGAAAGCAGTGATTTGGATATGTACCGTGCGTTGCTGGCTAAGATGCAACCAGAAGAAGGGTTTGATATTGAAACTCTGGCTGCTGCACTGCTGAAAATGGCACAGGGCGAACGTCCTCTGATCTTGCCTCCAGAAGCACCGCGTCGTCCACAGCGTGAATTCAATTCTCGCGATGACCGTGGTAGCGATCGCGGCCGTGATCGCAATGACAGCCGTCGTGAACCTCGCTCTGACAGCCGTGACGGTGGCGAGCGTCCAGCACGTCGCGAACGTCGTGATGTTGGTGAGATGGAACTGTACCGCATTGAAGTGGGTCGTGATGATGGTGTTGAAGTTCGTCATATCGTTGGCGCTATCGCTAACGAAGGTGATATCAGCAGCCGTTATATCGGCAACATCAAGCTGTTTGCTTCGCATTCAACTATCGAGCTGCCAAAAGGCATGCCGGGCGAAATGTTATCTCACTTCACCCGCACCCGTATCCTGAACAAGCCGCTGAACATGCAGCTGTTGGGTGATGCACAGCCGCATGAGCGCCGTGAGCGCCCAGCGGGTGGTAACGGTGGTGGTGAGCGCCGTGGTGGTGCTGGCCGTTCAGCCGGTGGCGAACGTCGTGAAGGCGCAGGTGCTCCTCCTCGTCGTTCATTCGGCAGCGACCGTGCTCCAGCTGGTGGTGGCGAACAACGTCGTGGCAATCGTGATGGTCAGCGCTCAGCTGCACCAGCACCACGTCGCGATGATGCCGCAGCGCCAGCCGCACCCGCTCGCCGTCGTTTCGGTGATGCATAAGTCTTAGTCATCTTTGATGATTAAAAAAAACCAGCCCTCGGGCTGGTTTTTTTATGTCTGCGATATTCAACCTGTGAATGAATTACAGCCGCTCGGCGGGTTGCAAGTCTTGCTGCAAACTGGCAACTATTTCAAATGAATACAATCGTGCTTGATGATCAAAAATCTGGCCATTGACCATCAATTCATCGGCCTGAGTTTCCCGCAATAGTGACTGAAGCCCGTGCCGGACTTTACTTTTATCGCCAATGATAGACAGGCGCAGCGCTTGGTCGACACCAAACTGTTCGGCTGGCGAGCAGATTTTTTCCATATCGTCGATAGGCGGCGGCAACTGGCCCGGTGTGCCACGGCGCAGATTGACAAACTGTTGCTGCATCGAGGTAAACAGAAAACGGGCATCACGCTCACTATCTGCGGCGACGACATTCACACACACAATCGCATAAGGTTTTGGCCACTGAGCGGAAGGTTTGAAATTCTCCCGATACAGTTTGAGCGCCTGGAATAGCATGTCTGGTGCAAAATGCGAGGCGAAAGCAAAGGGCAGGCCCATGGCGGCGGCCAATTGCGCACTATACAGGCTAGAACCCAGCAGCCACAGCGGGACATGCAAACCTTGGCCGGGGACGGCTTGTACCGCTTGCCCTGGTTGCGCATCGGCAAAGTAGTTTTGCAGTTCGCGTACATCGGACGGGAAATTATCCACCTCACCAGAGAGATGGCGGCGTAGCGCCATCATAGTGCGCTGATCACTGCCGGGGGCCCGGCCAAGGCCGAGATCGATGCGGTCAGGATACAGCGAGGCAAGGGTACCAAACTGCTCAGCAATCACCAGTGGCGAATGGTTTGGCAGCATAACACCGCCAGAACCGACGCGGATGGTGCTGGTGCCACCGGCAATATAGCCAATCAGCACGGAGGTCGCGGCGCTGGCAATGCCAGTCATATTATGATGTTCAGCCAGCCAATAGCGGTGATATCCCCACTTTTCAGTATGTTGAGCTAAATCCAGCGAGGCATGAAATGCATCTCGTGGGGTCTTACCCAGTGCTATTGGTGATAAATCGAGAACCGAAAGCGGTACTGGCGAGCTATCCGCCATAGAAACGTTGTTATCATTCATAGAATCGTCCATCTTAACCTTAGTCGAGTCGCTTGAAGGGCGAGCGCGTTTATTGATAACCGCATTGATTTTAAAGAGATAACTACGGATTACTATATTCACCATGTGAATAAATCACAGCCATAACAGCCATGCATGAATAAGAGCATAATCGAAATAGTGTCTTTCGGGAGGGGAATAAATGCGGCCTGAAAGGGGACAGATTGTCTGCGTGAATAATCAATGTGAATAAATGGGGAGCCGTGGCCCCCCGCCTAATCTATTAGGACACCAATTCTAGCCCGGCTAATCGCCGCCAGTAGCCGTTACAATCGGCTTTATTGGCCAAGGTCAGGGGAACTAAACCTTGCTCGTTGGCGCGGAACTGGTCGATAACATTCAGTGTATCAATACCTTGTGGCGAAAGACGGACGATATCCACCAAACCTTGCATGGAAATCAAATCATTACCGAGGTTATAGCAGTAGCCACTCTGAGTTTGAATGCCATTGAGAATAAACACCTGCTGCTCTTCTTGTGACCGCACTGGCCGCCCTTGTGGGTACTTAATGCAACAAGTTTCACATTGGTCTTTAGCTAGATTTTCTGAACGCGCAGTAAAACAGCGGGCAGAATAAGCCAATGGCAGATGGCCGTAGCTCAACACTTCGACTTCAAACTGATTGCGGAACCCCAGCTCTTCACACTGTTGCAGCACATTAGCCAGCCAATCGCGAGATAGCTCAACTGGCATACACCAGCGCATCATCCCCTGGCGATGTAAAATCCGCAGGGTATAAGCGTTGTAGCAATTGAGTGCATGACCGGCCACAAACGGCAAACCGCGTTCGGCCGCCATATTCACCGCACCCAAATCATTCGCTTCCAGCAAGAATTCGCCGTTTTCCACATAGCGCTTTAGCTCATTTAACTCTGATGGCGCTTGCAACAAGGCGAGAGTGGAAATCACCACCTGCTTACCGCTGGCGGCAACTTCTTTGGCTAAAGCTAACCAATCACCCACTTTCATTTCGCGGCGCTTGGTGCAAACATTCTCACCAAGATAAATGATATCGGCGCTGCTGCTGACTGCGGCCTGATAAAAAGCTTCAATATCGGTTTTTGGCCAGTAATAGAGCACTGCGCCTAAGGCGTACTTCATACTTCCTCCGGCTACTGCCACTTACGATGATAAGCGCCCAGGGTAGTTTGGGTGCCTTCGGACATTGCGCCCAGTTGTTCCATCCATTCTGCTTTAGCAGAAAATTGCGCAGGGTTTGCCTGATAGCGGTCAATTGCCTGCCGCCATACTTTGGCGACCTGGCTGACATAAGCCGGGCTGCGCTGACGCCCTTCAATTTTCACTGAGGCAATATTTGCGGCAAATAATTCTGGTAGCAGTTCAAGGGTATTCAGGCTGGTCGGCTCTTCCAGTGCATGATAGCGCTGGCCATCCACCAGATAGCGCCCTTTACACAGGGTCGGATAACCGGCGTTTTCGTTATCTTCATAACGGTCGATCAGCACCTCATTGAGGCGAGATTCCATCCCTTGCGGGGTTTGCTGCCAGCGAACAAAGCGCGCTGGTGAACAGGCACCCACGGTATTGGGGGATTCACCGGTCAAATAGGATGAAAGATAACAGCGGCCTTCGGCCATAATGCACAAGCTACCAAAGGCGAAGACTTCCAGCGGCACCGGGCTGGTGCGGGACAATTGCTTAACCTGATGCATGGATAGCACGCGCGGTAAAACGACCCGTGCCACATCAAAATGGCGTTGATAGAAACGGATAGCTTCATCATTGGTCGCAGATGCTTGCACCGACACGTGGCGCTCAACCTCTGGGTAGCGTTCAGCGGCATATTCCAACATGGCCAAATCCGCTAAAATCAGAGCATCGGCCCCCAGTTGCGCCGCCATATCCACCGCTCGCTGCCAACGGGAATAGCCGTCGGGGTGGGCGAAAGTATTAATAGCGATATGTAATTTGCGCTTGCGGCTGTGAACGTAATTGACCGCTTCCTGTAGCTTTTTCTCGGTGAAATTCAGTCCGGCAAAATGGCGGGCGTTAGTATCATCTTTCAAGCCGATATAAACTGCGTCAGCACCATTATCAATTGCGGCCTTTAATGCGGGTAAATTGCCGGCAGGACAAAGCAGCTCCATAGAATTTTCCCTATCCGAAGATGATATTAGAATATAGCGAAGGGCGATTTTAGTTAACCTGCTGTGAACTGACCTTGATTTAGGGCAGTTTCTTTGGCATTGGCACCATTCTCCTGATATTTAGCAAGACTTTCAGAGACAACTTGGTGCAAAATTTATCGATATAACATATTTATCTGGATTTAGAGGAGTCACCGCCTGTGTTGGGAGAACTACGAGCGCGCCTTGTGCGCCAAGGGCCTGCGCTGCTGCGGGGTCCGTTAAAATTGACACCATTTGCCTTACAGCGCCAGGTACTAGAACAGGTGTTGGGTTGGCAATTCCGTCAGGCACTGCTGGACGGTGATTTGGAATTTTTAGAGTCTCGCTGGTTAAAAATTGAAGTGCGCGATCTCGCATTGCAATGGTTTATGACGGTAGAAAGCGGTAGGCTGGTGGTCAGCCAACAGGCTGAGGCAGATGTTAGCTTTAGTGGTGATGCCAACGATCTGATTTTGATCGCTGCCCGTAAAGAAGATCCGGATACACTGTTTTTTCAGCGCCGGTTGCGAATTGAGGGGGATACCGAATTGGGCCTGTATGTGAAAAATCTGATGGATGCCATTGAATTGGAATCCATGCCGACGCTACTGCGAGTAGGTCTGCAACAATTGGCTGAATTTATTGAAGCAGGTCAGCAAGAGGGTGCGGTGGGTGCTTCCCGTACATTAGCATCATGCTGATCCGGGTTGAAATTCCAGTCGATGCGCCGGGGATTGACACCTTATTGCGCGAGGCATTCAAGCGAGATGATGAAGCGGAATTGGTGCAACAACTGCGCGAGGACGGCTTACTGACGCTGGGTGTTGTGGCGACGGATGATGAGGGCGGTGTGGTTGGTTATGTCGCATTCAGCCCGGTGGATGTGGGCGGTGAAGACCGGCAATGGGTTGCGCTGGCTCCGCTGGCAGTGGAGGATGGCCTGCGTCGGCAAGGTCTGGCGGAGAAGCTGGTCTATGAAGGTCTCGACTCTCTGAATGAGTTTGGCTATGCCGCTGTCGTGGTATTAGGTGAGCCAGCTTATTATCAGCGTTTTGGTTTTGTTCCGGCCGCCCGTCATCAATTAACCTGCCGTTGGCCTGATACTGAAGAAGCCTTTCAAGTGTATGCGTTGGCAGACGATGCACTGACTGACGCTGATGGCGAAGTGGTGTTTTCTGCGCCGTTTAATCGGTTCTAACCTCTAGCAGAGATACCAATGAAGAAGGCTGGCTCATCACCAGCTTTTCTTTTTGCTGCTTACTAAGCTGTTTCACCCGATATTCTAGTTTTAAGGCAGTTGAACGATCCCCTGCTTCACAATGAAATACCAGCGCTAACTCCCCCTTGCCCCGCAGCGCTTTTGCGCCTTTTCCTGCTTGATGTTGCGTGAGTCTTCTGGCCACATCAGTGGTAATGCCGGTATACAGCATGCCGCTGGCGGTGCGCAGCAAATAAAGATGCCAAAGGCTGTCCGACATAATCTTATTCCAGTCCGGGGTGGCGGTTAGGAACATTATTACCGGAATTTCCTATTGCATCCTGACTTTTTTATCTGCTGGCACCTGATCAGTTTAAATTGGCCCTATCTTGCTCGATATGAGCCATTCTGTTGCTTATTTAGTCTTTGCTGCAAACTCAAAGCGCGGTGAAACCAAGCCGTACAGTGTCCAACCAAGGAACGTCACAATCGCGCCCCACGTCATGGCTTCCTGACCAGAACTGTAAAGCGCATAGAAGCTGTACATTGCACCAATAAAGGCAATGATATTGGCTTTGCGCGCTTTGGCTGGTGGAACATTGGCAGTTTTCTGAATAATCACCAACGCTGCCATAGATAGGATGTATGGGATGATATTGGTCACGACCGCCAGATTGACCAGCACATTGAATTGTTTATTCAATGACGGGCTAATGGTCATTAGCGACAAGACACTCTGGATGACAACAATGGTCAGCATCCCTTTGATTGGCGCATTAGCTTTGCTGACTTTAGAGAAAATTTTCGGGAAGAAACCTTCATCAGCAGAGGATTTAAAGACCTGAGCAATGGTGAACTGCCAGCCGAGCAATGAACCGACACAAGACATAATCATCAATGCCATGATGATTTTACCCACGGCTGGGGTAAACATATAAGCGAATGCCAGGCCAAACGGCGCAGTTGAGTTCGCCAAATCCATATTCGGCACAATACCGGCGATGACGTTGGTCGAAATAATGTAGATAACTGCTGCACCTAAAGTCCCGCCCAATACCGCGATCGGAACGTTACGTTCAGGGTTTTCTACTGCATCGGTGTTGGCACAGGCAGATTCCAATCCCAGAAAAGCCCATAACGTCATAGAGATAGAGGAGCCGATAGCTTCAAAGGTCGGCACGTTATGTGGATTCCATGCTGCCATATAGGCCGAGCCGCTAAACCAGAACCAGCCCACAATAGAGATGCCTACCACCGGGATAATGACCCCCCAGATAGTGACGCTGCTGATTTGTCCGGTAATGCGCGCGCCACCGAAGTTAGCCACAGTTGCCAACCACAACACGCCGATGGTGGCGATACAAATACCGAGTGGCGTTAAAGTGGTACCCAGTAATTCTGTCCCGTACCCGACGGCTGATATCGCAATGGCGATATTGGCAATCAACAGGGATGCACCATAGGTATAGTTGGCCATAAAGTTGCCGGATTTGCCGAAAGCGTATTCTGCATAACCGCCCATCCCCCCTGATTTGCGGCTGAACATCCCGCACTGAGCAAAGGCGTAAGCCAGTGCCATAGAACCCACTGCGGTAACTAACCATGAAACGATAGAAATCGTCCCAACTTCGGCGAGTTTGGTTGGCAGCATAATTATGCCGGACCCCATCATATTGACGGCGGTCAGAATAGTCAGCTGGACGACTCCCATCTTATTATTTGTTTTACTCATTTTTATTATCTCTTTTAAAATTTCAGAGACTGCGGGGATAATTCCCCGCAGGTTTGAGTTATTTATTTTTCATCATATAGCCGTATGCACGGTTCCATCCGTCTTCATCGACTTGTAAATAAACACCTTGTAATTCAGGTGCAAAACCGGGCAATAAATTAATACTTTCTTCAAGTGCCAAGAAATAACGTTGAGCTGCGCCGCCCCAAACTTCACCAGGGACAACACACAATACTCCCGGTGGGTAAGGAAGTGCGCCTTCAGCGGCAATTCGACCTTCTGCTTTGCACAATGGTACTAATTCGGCATGTCCACGGACGAATTCAATATTGGCATCCTGAGGATTCATCACGACTTTAGGGAAATATTGTTTGCGGAACATTTCTTTTTGCAGTTGTTTCACATCATAGCTGACATAAAGATCATGCATTTCCTGACATAGTTTTCCGATGGTATATCCTTTATAACGAGTTTCGTTATTACGATAAACCGTTGGTAATACCTCACTTAATAATGCATCTTCTTCAATGAAACGTTCAAAACGAGCAATTTGCGCCACCAAGTGTTGCATTTTTGCCAAGTCTTCTGCTGGCGTTAATAAGAACAGGATGGAGTTAAGGTCACATTTTTCTGGCACGATGCCATTTTCACGCAGGAAGTTAGCTAGAATAGTCGCTGGAATACCCGATGCAGTATATTCGCCAGTATTGGTATCAATCCCAGGTGTGGTTAATAATAGTTTGCATGGGTCAACAAAATATTGTGATTCTTCGTAGCCTTCAAAAGCATGCCATTTTTCGCCCGGAATAAAATTAAAGAAGCGCAAATCTTGTGCCATGGCATTGGTGTCATATTGTTGCCAAGGTTTACCATCAACCTCTACCGGAACAAAAGGCTTAATCATTTTACAGGTATTTAAAATCATTTTACGGGCTTCAATACCAGTCTTAACACAATCTAACCACATGCGCTGGCCACTTTTTCCTTCATGCATTTTGGCATTAACATCTAATGCCGCGAATAATGGATAAAATGGGCTGGTGGATGCGTGTAGCATAAAGGCATTATTAAAACGCTTATGGTTACAATAACGGTCCTGACCTTTAATATGTTTATCTTTCTTATGAATTTGCGAAGTTTGTGAGAAACCAGCCTGTTGTTTATGTACTGATTGCGTAACGATAATCCCCGGATCATTTTCATTCAGTTCAAGTAATAATGGTGAACAATCTTTCATCATCGGAATAAATTGTTCGTAGCCCACCCAAGCGGAGTCGAACAGAATATAATCGCAAAGGTGACCAATTTTATCCACGACCTGACGAGCATTATAAATGGTGCCGTCATAAGTCCCCAATTGAATAATGGCCAGGCGGAATGGGCGAGCTTGATTGGCTCGCTCAGGAGCGACGCTATGTATTTGTTCACGAAGGTATTTTTCTTCGAAACAGTGGGCGTCAATACCGCCAATAAAGCCGAATGGGTTACGGGCAGTCTCCAGATATACCGGTGTTGCCCCAGCTTGAATCAGTGCGCCATGGTGGTTGGATTTGTGATTATTACGGTCAAATAGCACCAGATCACCACGGGCTAACAGAGCATTAGTGGCCACTTTATTCGAGGCAGAAGTCCCGTTCAGTACGAAATAAGTTTTATCGGTATTAAATACTTTTGCTGCATGTTTTTGAGCATCACAAGGTGCGCCTTCATGAATAAGTAAATCACCTAATTTGACGTCAGCATTACACATATCAGAACGGAAAATAGTTTCGCCGTAGAAGTCAAAGAATTGACGGCCAGCGGGATGTTTACGGAAGAATTGGCCCCCTTGGTGTCCTGGGCAGGCAAAAGTGGAATTTCCCATTTCTACATATTTTTTTAATGTATTGAAGAAGGGCGGCAGTAATTCTTTCTCATATTTTTCAGCGGCGGATTCCAGCTGTTTACCGTAAAAATCAGTATTGTCACCGCACAGCTCAAACACCCCATTTAAAGACGGTAATACATCAGTATTTAGTTCTTCTTCACAACAAACCGCTGCAAAAATAGGAATATCCAGACCTAATGAATGAATGCTTTCAATGACATCATTATTAATATCCTGAACAGAAAGCACCACAGCAGCAACATCAGTAAAGTCTGTGTGTAAAACATCTACTACTTCGCGTTGAGTTTCAAAGCAGGGTATTGCTGAGGTACTGGCCGCGATATTTAACTTTTTCATTTATTTTTCTCTCTTTTTTTATTTAGGGTATATGAACCCGTCCAACATTTTTTCAAGTTGGATTTAGTCGTTTAATAAATTCTGTGTATAGCAATCCGTATCAATGAATTAATATTCATTAATAAATGGTTTGCTTGTCTGCGCACACGTTGCCTTTATATCATTCATTTCTTTGGTGTAAAAAAGGACTGAATTTAAGGCGCAGTTGTCCTTATGTCATGAAGCATCGATGACAAAGGTGACATTAATTTTTTACGAGATAGCTATGTTTCTGCTGAAAGACGTAAACATCGCACTAATAGAGATTGAGTCATAAAATGCACCCATCTGTTAGGCATGAAAATATTACGATTGTTCGTCTTTTCGAATAACGCAGACAATAGTTAACATTACGCCAAGGCAAGAACGCGCTTTTCGTCGCTGTTAAAAATTGAGCATAGACAATGACTATCCAATAAAAATGGATGTCATCGCAGGAGGGAGATTATCTATAATGGTAATAAGAAAAATTAAAATAACTACGGTGTGCGGGCATCATTAAATGCGTTGTTCGCCTTATATGTGCCATTTTCTTGTTGTTATTTTCCATTTGTGTAAGGTCTCTGGTTTTTTAAACAAATTTCTGGTTTTAAACAAGGTTGCCGTTTTAAACAAGGTTTTCAAAAAATGAACTGATGGCGGCTATTCTAGTCATAACACTCATTCGTTCTGTGACTTGGGTCACGTTTTTATCCGATTTTAAAATACCTTTTGACTAAAAAATGAATAAATAACTATTTTTATTCGTTTTTAACGGTATTTATTCAAAACTGTACTGGATGTTATGCAATACAGTAAGATTATATTTAACATGGCGGATACATTGGCGGGTTTATTATTATGCGATTGCCAGCAATGAGTGCGGCTTCTTAATAGATTTTGTATTTTATTTGTTAATCTATAATTATTTGTTACATCCGAACTTATACGCTTATTTTGCATATAAATTCATATGTATCTTATGCAGTAAATGCTAACTAAATCACGTTATCAGGCTGTTTCTCGCCATAAATCCTTTTCTATGGGGGGATGTGCTGGGAATGTCTCTGCTAAAAGAGATAAGTATCGACACAGAGGGGCAATGATTGCCCCATCCGGAATAAAATTAACTGAATAGCGGTAGGTTACTGTCGGTAAAGGGAATTTTCACCTGTATAACCTGCTGTTGACGAGTTAATTTGATGGATAATATCTCGCCATTATTGTCCACTTGAACATCCAACAGTGGGTCGTGGTTATTCATATCAAATACGCAAGTGACCAGTGACTCGGGTTGATGATGACGCAAAACCAGATAACTGATATCACGCACCGACGGGTTTGCTGGTGCCAGCCCTTGGAATAGGGTGGCATCCGCAGCGAGCCAAAGTGATAATGGGTGTGCTGCTGCTGTTTGATAGTGGCACTGAATCACGCCATTGAGTGGTTGGGCGGTAACCTGATGTAAATATTGCATCGGCCCACTGTTACTGAAGGTGGTACTTTCCCCGACTGATTCCATTGCCATGCCGTCAATATGCAGTGTCCAGCTCCACTCTTGCTGATGTGGATTAATGATACTGCTGAGGTCAATAATGGCGTCATCCAGCCACAAAATACGGCGACGGAATTTTACATCGCGATAAGCTTCGCAATCCCATTGAACACGAGTATGGCTGTCTAACTCGGGCGCTTTTTTACGCCAATCTACCTCTGTATCCAACCAACTAAATTTTGCCGATTGATGCCAGTTATGAATCACTGGCACAGCGGGCGGCTGATTTGCCTGGTTAATACTAAGCGTATTGTGAGTGGCGCTATTTTTGTAGTAACCATAATGTAGCTGCGCGCCATAACCAGTGGTGCCTAAATCCGGCAGAATTTCTTGCCCTTGCTCAAACAGAATTAAATTTAGCCGATCATAATGATCGTGTTCACCTCCGTAAGGGCTGTGTTTTACCAACAAAGCACGACCAGACTGCGGTTGGCGCAAGATGGTCAGCCCGCAATCCGGTGCATGCAGTGTATCTGTTGGAATGACATCAATCATTTGTGGTGGTAATTCTTCAACGCCATACAGCAGAGCATCCAAATTTAGGCGCGGCTCATGGCGATAAATATGCTGTAGGGCGGCAGCATATTCATCATTACCATAGGTTTTAAAAGCAAACTCATACAAATGGGCATGATTGAGTTGCTCTTGACCCGCAGTACAATCATTGATGCGCGGGAATGTGCCATCGGGCATCAGCAGTTTTAAAGGGAAGCTGAGCATATCGCGGTAATAAGGCAACGCCAGCAGACTGTAGCGGCTACCGGCGGCCAGTTTTTCAAATGACCAGAAGCCTTGCAGCGCATAAAAGTGATAATGCACCGAGCCTTCAAACCATAATCCCTCATTGAACAACCCATGTTCTAGCTGATAACGCAGGCCATACTCGGCATTCACCGCAAACTCAATATAGTGTTCATCTTCGAGGATCAAGCCGATCACCGCGATAGCGCTGCTGATCTTCACTTCATGGTTATGCAACTGGCGGGTGCGGTGTTGCATTAAGAAATCCGCACCCTCCCGCAATAAACGCCCGGCGATACAATCGCGTTGTTCCTGACTGAGCGCATCGGCAATAAAGTCATAACCCAATGCAAAATCAAGCAGGCAATTGGCCTCACACAATGTCTGCGCATTGGCTTTGCCCGGCCCGTTGTACGGAATCCCCCCGTGAACTTCATAGTCAGGATAGTAGCGGGCGTAATTGATCAGAATATCCCGCACCTTTTCGAAGTAACGTATTTCTCCAGTGAGTTGCCACAGTAAACCGAGCTGATTACAAGCTTTGGCATTGAGGCCATTAAGCGCCCGCCACCAGGCGCCGTCATAGGGTTCTCCGCTAAACAGATGCGAGTCTATCGGGCACCGGTGTTGAGTCGGTGAATGGCGATCCCACTCCAACATCACACCGTGATCAGGGCAATAATAGTAATGGTTCCAGGTGGCGATACCGGTGGTCGGGACTTGTGTTTTTGAGTCCAAAATCACCTGATTACCCGCAATCAGCGTGGCAATAATATCCGGCTGCTGCACTGGATTTCCTTGATATTGCACTGTATTTTCCTGATGTAGCACAGCGCGCTGGCGGATTTTTGCCATCTGCCGATCCGTAAACTGCTTCATATCTGGTGTGTCCTCGCGGTGCTTATTTTTTTGTGTTCAATGGCTGTGTTATTGGGTAAAGCAGGATTTCAACGGCATCCGGATATTGGGCAATCAGGTATTGCGCTTTCTGTTGGAAATCAGTGTCAGCCGGGTAGGCGCGGGCGGCCGTTATCATATTGACCAAGGCTTTTTTATCTTGTACCCCGTCCAAGTCTTTGTACGGCCAAACCTGGTCGGTATTGATAAAGCCCGCGACATATTGATAGCCTTTTTTCAAACTGTGTTCATCAAGGCTAAAGTTCCAGATATCTTTATCGGCGACTTCACCCAGGCGGCCCAGCTTGTTGTAGGCTTCCAGATGGAAATTACTGTAATGCCATGGGCGGGTGCGTTCCAGTTCTGCATTTTGGCGGCCTTGCATATCAAAATGTGACGGAATTCGGCGCAGTTGCGTGATTTCTAAGCGTTTTTGTGCGGCGGCTTTTTGGTCGCTGAATAACGCAAAAGAGGCGGCTTGCATATCAAAATAGGTGCCGTGGTTATTATGCCAATTATCCTCTTCGAAACCATTTTGGCTGGTGGTCATCCATTGATAAAAATCTTTGTACCAAAGTTTGATCGCTTGATAGTCGGCGTCATTGAGGACATTTGCGGGCCTTATCAATTCCACCGCATCAATCACGTCTACCAGTGCCCGGCTATCTATCAAGCCAATACCTCGGCCTTCATTGATGCCTGGAATAGCTTGAGCATATTGTAGATTCGGGTTCATTCGGGTGTTAGGGTTGACGAACCAATTGACCAATAAATCGCGTGCTTTTTCGGCATACTCTGGCTTGCCGGTAAAGCTGTAAGCTAATGCCAGATAATAGACATCGGCACTGAAGCTGTTCATGCGTTTTTTATCAGTCGCGTCGCTATTGGCATCAGGATTCGTTTCGCCGTCTTTGCGTAAATAAGGCATGCCGTCTTTCTTACTTGGGTCCGGCCACCAATAAGGCGGGAAGCTGTAATAGTCATGTTTATCACCACTGGCGGCCAACAGACTTTTATCCATGACAGAGTAGAGCGGCGCTTTCAGGGCAATGTCTGCTTTAGCTATCAGATTTTTATAGGATTTCTCATATAGCGGATTGTTTTGTTTAATTTGGTCAATGCTATAGTTTATATCATCCATCTTTAATAATAATGGGTGGCTTTCTGCCGCGTAAATAAAGGGCGAGGAGCCAAGAAGAATAGCCAGTAATAGGTTATTTTTACCCAACATTTTCATCATACTTTCCTTATTTTTTATGATTTACATGATTAAAAATAAAGTGTCTTGGTTAATTTAATTAATTTATTCATTTTTAATGAATAGTTTTCCTTACCTTTCAAAAAACAAGGTTATTAAATTTATTGGTGCATTATCAATAAAGAGAACGCTGTTTCATTTCAGATGGATTTGAATTCTAGGGTAAAGTTTTAGGACTTTTGTGATCTAGATCGATATTATAAATCATCTGTGAATAAATGATTTAAATTGTGATTGGCATCAAATTAAATCTCTATTTTAGACATTTTTTAGGCAATTTAAATAATGACACGGTTTTTTTGTTTTTTTAAATGAAGATTATAACTTCATGTTTTTAAATGTTAATTTAACTTAATTGTTATTTTGTCTCATTTTTCAAGTGTGATCTTAAGCATAAATTTTAAAATGGAATTAAGTTTTGTTTTTTATGGTGTAGTTTTTTGTTTTCCTCTGAGTTCTAATGTTGTCGAGTGTTTCGTGATTTTATTCTGTTATTTAAACTTCTGGGTAAATTCATAAAAATTAGATTTCAACGAGGACGCTAAGATGAAGACAAAAATGATAATGTCAAAAGTAAAAATAAAATCTTTGCTGGTGTTAACTTATTTAGCCATGGGAGTTCCTTCTCTCCACGCAGCAGAGACATTACAGGTGTGGATACGCGCCAGTAATGATTCAAAAAATATTTATAAAGCAGAAGCTGAAACTTTTGAGAAGAAAACCGGCATCAAAATTGAATATTTCAATGCCACCACCGATTTTGAACAGCGCCTGGCAAGGGCTGCGGCCGGTAATGCTTTGCCGGACTTGATTTTCAACGATGCGGCGGCTATCGGGCAGTTTGTTCAGCTCGGTATTGTTGAGCCGATTGAACCGAAAAATATTATTGGCGGGTCAGATATCTTAGATACCGCTTGGGAGAGTGCCCAATATATTGATGGTAAATATTATGGCGTACCCACTTCAGCACAAACTTTTGCTTTGTTTATCCGTAAAGATTGGCGCGAAAAACTGGGGTTAGAGTTACCGAAAAGCTGGGAAGATATCAGCACTCTGGCCAAAGCCTTTACCTTTAATGACCCCGATGGTAATGGCAAAAATGATACTTACGGCTTTATTTTGCCTGCCTCCACCACCCGTGGTTACACCAGCTGGTTTATCAGCTCCTATCTGTGGCAAGCCGGTGGTGACTTCATTCGCCCGGCCGGTGAGGGCAAATTTAAAGGCTCACTGGAAGAACCCGCAGCAGTTGAAACACTGAGCTTCATTCGCGGCATGGTGTGTGACAAAACGGCACAGCCGGGCGCGATTAATGCCACCACCGCCGATGCCATCCCTTCTTTCCGCTCCGGTCAAAGCGGCATGTTCGTCACCGGCCCATACCATATTGCTCTATTTGATAAAGATCCTGGTAAAGATGCTTTTGAAGTGATCCCGCCGCCAAAAGGGCCAAAAGGGCAGGCAACACTGGCCGAAGGTACCACGGTATTTATGATGAAAAGTAGCGAGAAAAAAGAAGCTGCTCAGAAATTCATAGAATTCATGATTTCACCTGAAGGCCAACAAATCGGCATGGGCATGGGCAGCAACAATATGCCGGTCGTGCGCTTATCCATTAATAAACTGGTTGATACCAAAGCAGTTTATAACGACCCACGCTGGGCAATGTTTGCAGATTTGTACGCCGAACATGGCCGCTATATTCCGCAAGTACCTAACTGGACGCCAATTCGTCAGGTCACTGCTGAAGGTTTCAACCGCATCTTAGCCAACTGTGAAGGTGATATTCCTGCTGAATTAAAAGCAGTGAATCAGAAAGTGAATGATGAGTTGGCTAAACAGAATGTCTTAGGGCAGTGAGTAAATCATGATAACGCTAACCCCCCGACTAAAACGTAATCTGGTTCCGTGGCTGTTCTTGGCCCCGGCACTGGTCATCTTCACCTGGTTTAAATTCATCCCGATGCTACAAGGGTTGGTGATGAGTTTTTACAAGGTTAACTTTAACCAGCCAAATGAGTGGGTCGGGTTTGACAACTTTTCCCGCGCGATGGGTGATGAAGCACTGCATTCTGCGGTTTTCAACACCCTGTTATATGTGGTGGTCACCATGGTGGTGGCCGCTTTTATCGCTTTCTTCTTAGCGATGCTATTGGAAGGGCCAGCGCGGCATTTGCGTTTTATCCGTACTGCAATCTTCTTGCCAGCGGTGACCAGTGCAGCGATCGTCGCCGAAATGTGGCGAATTCTGTTTAACCCGACCAGCAACGGTGTCGTCAACCACATTTTGTCGTGGTTTAGCATTGAAGCGCAGGGTTTTCTGGCCGATACCGACCAAGCGCTGTGGACCGTGATGCTGCTGCATATCTGGAAAGCCGTGCCTTACAACATGGTTATCTTTATTGCGGGTCTGGTGGGGATTAGCCGTGATTTGTACGACGCCTCGAATGTGGACGGCGCTAACTGGTGGAACCGTCTGCGTTACGTCACTTTGCCGGGCATGATCCCCGCGCTTTCTGTGGTGCTGATGCTGTCATTTATCCGTGGTTTCCGGGTGTTTGCTGAAGTCTATGCCACCACAGGCGGCGGCCCGTCTAATGCGACAGAAATGATAATGACTCATATCTACAAGCTGGGCTTTGAACAGTTTGATTATGGTTATGCGTCAGCGGTGTCCTTCCTGTTATTCGCTTTCACTGTGGTGCTGACTATTTGTCATCTCACATTGAAAAAGCGTATAGCCCGTTACTAACCCGAGCCGGAGACTGGTAATGAAAAGTAAAAGTTGGAACAGTATCGGCCGCTGGGTAATTTATGGTCTGTTGCTGGTGGTTTTTGTCGGCCCATATTGGGGCATCATTGCCACCGCATTCAGCGGCACACCGGTAAAACCGGGGGAGCTGCTGGCCTGGCCCAATCAATTCTCGTGGGATAACTTTATCTTCGCCTGGATGGATATCGGCGTCTGGCAATACCTGCTGAACTCCATCGTCGTGGTGTTCTTCGGCACCATTTTACAGGTGTCGGTCAGTGCTCTGGCGGCCTATGCGCTAGCCCGTAAAAAGTTTGTCGGGGTCTCGCTGACCAGCTTGATTATTCTGTCGACCATGATGCTGCCGGAAGAAGTTATCGCCATCCCGCTGTATATGATAATCAACTGGCGGCTGCCGGTGATTGATGCCTCGCTGTACAACAGCTATCTAGGCATGATCCTGCCGGTCGTGGGTTGGGCTTTCTCTATCTTCGTGCTGACCGAGTTTATGGCGGCTATCCCGAAAGAGCTGGAAGAGGCGGCGCGCATTGATGGTGCCAGTGAATGGCAAATCTTCTTCCACGTCATCTTACCGCTGGTTAAACCGGCATTGGGCACGGTGGTGACTTTCGGCTTTATCATGATTTGGGACCAATACCTGTTGCCACTGATTGTGGTGAATCAGGACAGTTTGAACACTATTCCGGTGATCCTCGGCACATTACGCACTGACGAGACCATCACACCAAATATCTTTATTGCCATCACTCTGTTGGCGATGTTGCCAAGCATCATCGTGTATCTGGGTCTGCAAAAACATTTCAATCGCGGGATCATGTCTGGCGCGGTTAAAGGCTAGGGAGAAACAAAATGGGATCGGTTGTACTTAAAAATGTCTGTAAATCTTACGGTGACACCCATGTGATCCGCGATGTATCGCTGGAAATCCCTGACGGTGAGTTCTGCGTGTTAGTTGGCCCGAGCGGCTGCGGAAAATCCACCTTACTGCGCATGATCGCCGGGCTGGAGGAGATCTCCGGCGGCACGGTGGGCATCAATGATAAAGACGTCACTGACGTTGAACCCAAGATGCGCGACATTGCCATGGTATTCCAAAGTTATGCTCTGTATCCGCAAATGACGGTGCGCGAGAACATGGGTTTTGCGCTGAAAATGGCCAAAATGTCCAAAGCGGATATCAATAAAAAAGTGGAATCCACGGCGGAATTACTGGGCTTACAAGCTTTGTTGGAGCGGCTCCCGAAAGATTTGTCCGGTGGTCAGCGCCAGCGAGTTGCCATGGGCCGTGCCATCGTGCGTAACCCACAAGTGTTCTTGTTCGACGAACCCTTGTCGAACCTGGATGCCAAATTGCGTACTCAGGTGCGGGGCGAGATCCGCGAATTACATCAGCGGCTAAAAACCACGTCGGTGTATGTCACTCATGATCAGATTGAAGCTATGACTATGGGGCAGATGATCGTGGTGTTGCGCGATGGGCGCATTGAGCAAGTCGGCTCGCCACTGGATCTTTACGATCGTCCCGCCAATCTATTTGTCGCCGGCTTTATCGGATCGCCGGAGATCAATCAGTTGAAAGGCACCGTAGTGCTCAATACTGGAGATCAACAACAGGATGGAGAATTCCTGCTGCGGCTGGAAGACGGCTCTTTGCTGACATTGCCAGCCGGTTTGCAAGTGACTGATGGGCAAAATGTGGTGTATGCCATTCGTCCGGAGCAGGTCAATGTGGTGGATGAAACGCACCACGCCAGCGCACTGAAAGCAACCATTACCGCGATTGAAAATACCGGCTCGGATATGCAGCTATTTTGCAGCACTGGTGGGGGCCGCTTTACCTCGGTGTTCAAACAGCGTTTGGCGGTGAATGCAGGGGAGACCGTGTATTTGCAGCCTAAGCTGGCCGGTATCCACATTTTTGATGCCGCCACTGGCGTGCGGGTTGCCAGTCAGGCTGCATAAAGGAAGCAATGCCCATGACGCCAATGAAATTGTACACGCTCGATGTGGATTGCCTTGCCAAAGCGAAAGCGGTATTGCAGCAGCCATTTTCACCATTACAACCGGCATTGCGCCGGTTATTAAGTGAAGCCGATGCATTGCGCGATCAACCGCCGGAAAGTGTGACACACAAAACGCTACTGCCCGTCAGTGGCGACATTCACGATTATTACAGTTTTGGCACTTACTGGTGGCCGAATCCGCGTAAGCCCAATGGATTGCCTTATGTGCGTCGCGATGGACATACCAATCCACAGAGCCAGAATGACGATACCGACACGCAGCGCATTGAACGGATGTGTGACCGCTGCCTAACCCTCGGACTGGCTTACTATTTTACCGGAAATAGCCGCTATGCTCAGGTGGCGGCAGAGCAGATCCGTTGTTGGTTTTTAGATGCCAAAACCCGGATGAACCCGCACTTGAATTATGGTCAGGCCATCCCCGGCATTGTTTCTGGCCGTGGGACGGGGTTAATCGATACCCGGCTGATGTGGATGGTGATTGATACCATTGGGTTGATATTGCCCGCCAAGCTACTGGATACCGAGGATACCGCGGTGTTGCAGCAGTGGTTCCGTGACTTTAACCACTGGATGTTCCACAGCGAAGTGGGCCATTCGGAATATGTCTGGCACAACAACCACGGCACCTGGTATGACGTGCAGCGCGCGGCAAATGCGATGTTCTATGGCGATCGTGGGCTGGTTTCCACCATTATTCGCCAGGGGATAACCCAACGGCTGGCGGCACAAATAGCGCAAGACGGTAAGCAATGGATGGAACTGGAGCGCACCGTGCCTTTCCATTATTCCTTATTCAATATGGAGGCGCATTTGCTGCTGTGCCGCTACGGCGAGCATGTAGAAATAGGCCGCTGGGAGTGGGTGCAGGATGGCCGTAATGTGCAGCAAGGCATTGATTATTTACTGCCTTTTATTGCGGAACCCGAATTGTGGCCTTACCGCGATTTGCGCGGCATTGATTATGACAGCGCATTGCGGCTGTTATTACAGGCGGCTCGGGGCTATCCACAAGAGGCCAAACGCTATCAGGCGGTGCTCGCCACTTTGCCAGCAGACACCCTGACATCACGCGACCGTCTGATGTGGCAAAGCTAATAGAGGTAAAAGCTAATAGAGGCAAAAGTTAATCGAGCTAAAGTTGATGTACACTGAAAGCTGTTTTTAGCTGGAAAGTGATGTGAATATGAGTGACGTGAATAACCCTGATGACCTGATCTCCATTACCCGCTTCCTGCGCCAGCAACATGTCCTGACGCTGTGCGCTGGCAGCGGTATGGATATGTGGTGCGCCAACTGTTTTTATGTCTTTGATGAAGCCCAAATGGCGCTTTATCTGATGACAGAAAAACACACTCGCCACGGCGAGCTGATGCAGGTAAACCCGCAGGTTGTCGGAACCATTGCCACCCAACCGCGTACCGTGGCCTTGATAAAAGGCATTCAATATCGCGGCGAAATAACTGAATTAACGGGCGATGCCGAACACCTCGCCCGCCAGCGCTATTGCCGCCGTTTCCCGGTGGCTAAAGTCGCCTCCGCTCCCCTCTGGCAGCTCAATTTGCTGGAAATCAAGATGACCAATAATACCCTTGGTTTTGGCAAGAAATTGTATTGGAATACATGCCCTTAGTCCTTGAAGTTGCAGGGGTGTTAGCTACTCTCACTTACCCGAATCACTTACTTGAGTAAGCTCATCGGGATAAGTTCGTTTGCCGCCTACCTGCAAAACTCCAATGACTTTGGGCATAGTTTCTTCGCTATGTCTTGGTGTTTCTGGTATTTATTATTCATAACAATTGATTTGATGATTGTCTCCATGTTGGGTGGTGCTAGTGTTTTTATTGGGAGGTTAGATGGCGAAGGTACTATTACTGGGGGCAAGTGGTTTGGTAGGGGGCGAATTACTGCGCTTGCTACGTTTGGATGCCCGCGTGACATCTATTATTGCGCCAACTCGTAAGCCATTGGCTGCTATGAATAAACTGATTAATCCGCAAGGCGAGAATATCGGCGAGTTGCTAAAAACACTCAATGAGCCAGTGGATTTAGTTTTTTGCTGTCTGGGCACCACCCGTAAGCAAGCGGGCAGTCAGGCGGCGTTTCGGCAGGTGGATTATCGGCTGGTGCTGGCAGCGGGTGAAACCGGTTTGCGGCTTGGTGCGCGGCATTTCCTGCTAGTGAGCGCGATAGGGGCGAATCCAAATTCATGGCTGTTTTATAACCGCACCAAAGGTGAGGCTGAGCGGGATTTGCAAGCTCAGGGCTGGCCACAACTTACTTTCGCCCGGCCTTCCATGCTGGCGGGTCAGCGCACGGCACCACGATTAATGGAAAGTCTCAGCGCCCCGCTATTTGCCTTATTACCTGATAAATGGCGCTTAATTAAAGCCAAAGATGTGGCGCAAGCGCTGCTGGATCAAGCTTTTGCTCCGCCGAAAGAGGGCGTGACGGTTTTATCATCAGCTCAAATGCAACATCCCCTTCGTACTTGAAGCCGCAGGGGTGTTAGCTGCATTCACTCACCCGAATCACTTACTGGCGTAAGCTCATCGGAATTCGTTTACTGGCTGCCTACCTGCGATTCCAATGACTTTGGGGAGCAATTATTATAAGCTAATTATCTGATTATCTTGAGCAATAGTGATGCCGGCGGGCAGTGTGTTGTCGAGCGCCCAGACATCCAACTGGTGACTAATGTGGGTCAGTAAAGTGGCTTTGGGCTGCAATAACTCACTGATGGCGAGCGCCATTGTCACGTCATTATGATTACGTGGCGGTGGATTATTTTGTGAAAGATCCTGTGGCGGATGGCTGCAATCTTGCACCAGTAAATCAATGTTTTTACTGGTTAAAAATAGCGCGCTATCAGCCGGTAACCCAATGGTGTCTGTCAAATAGGCGATAATTTTGTTGGTGCTTTGCAGTAAATAGCCGAAGGTGATTTTTGAGTGATTTAAGGGCACTGGCGTGACCCGTAAATTGCCAAATTTAATCGGGTGAAATGCCCTTAATGGCGGCTGAAAAGCCAGTATTCCTGGGTGCTTATACAGATCGTCACAGCCGTCAGGATCCGCAGGGCCATAGACCGGGATCGCATTTGCGCACCCCCAACGTAACGGAAATAACCCCTGAACATGATCCATGTGGTAATGTGTAAGCAAAAAACGCTGAATTTCCCCCGCAGCAAACTGCTGATCCAGTGTCGGCAACCCCGCATCAATCAAGGTCGTTTCCCCCTGATAACGCAACATTGCACTGCAAGATTTACGGCGTAGCGCGGGCTGCACTCTGGCTTTGGCGCAAATCACACACTCACAGCCAAACACCGGCACCTGTTGGGCGCATCCGGTTCCTAACAATGTCAGTTCCATGATTGACTCTCTTTGGTGTGTTCTGATGACGAGCCGATTGCCAGTAATTGCTGCAATTGCCCCAGTGTGTGGTACAGCTCGCCGTCATTGCAAAGTTGCAAGCAGTTAACTGGCAGTTGTTGCTGATAATGTTGCGCCCGCTGTAAACGCGCCTCGATTTGCTCACTGTTTTCACGGCCACGTTGCTGTAAACGCTGGGCTAAAATAGCGGGCGAAACGGTCAGACACAGCGGCAGTAATTGGTGGTGATAGCGCCGTAGGGCCTCAGGTAAATAAGCGCGGGAGCCATTCACCACCACATCCAGCCCGCGTTGCAGCCAGATATCAATCTCAATTCCCACCCCATAATGATGCTGATGTGCTTGCCAACACAGCGCAAATAATCCCTGTTCGGCGCGCAATAAAAACTCCTGCTCACTCAGCGCAATATGATTTTCAGCGCCCGCGTGGGCCTCGCGGGTAATATAGCGGTGCGCTACCATCATATTGACGGGCATTGCTGCCCGTAGTGCGGACAGCAGGCAATCCTTACCGGCACCGGAAGCGCCCATTAGATAGATTAAGCGCGCCATCAAAACACCTGTATTCCTTGCCGCCAGACATTTTGCACGTAAACATGTTGACCCTGCGGGCCATCATGGGTGCGAGCTAAGATCAAATCCGCGCGTTTTCCCTCGGCAATGACACCGCGATCCTCCAGCCCCAAGGCCCTGGCCGGGTTACGTGTCACCAGATTGACCGCTTGCGGCAAAGTGAAGCTGTTGGTCGAGTCCTGCGCGATACGGAATGCCGCATCCAGCAAGCTGGCGGGGTAATAATCGGAAGATAAAATATCCAATACGCCCAGTGTCGCCAGTTGGTGCGCCGCCACATTGCCGGAATGGGAGCCACCGCGCACAATATTGGGCGCACCCATCAAAACTTGTAACCCATGTTGGTGCGAAGCCCTGGCCGCCACTTCGGTGGTGGGAAATTCGGCAATGACGCTGCCCAATTGTTGTGATTCCGCCACATGTTCGGCAGTGGCATCGTCATGGCTGGCTAGTGCAATGCCCCGTTGGCGGCAGTGAGCGGCAATGGCCTGCCGGTTTTGCCCTGACCAGCGGGCTGAAAGGCTGATTTGCTCTTCTTCAAATTCTGCCATTTGCGAGTCATTAAGATGATATTTCCCCTGATAATATTCACGGTACTTAGCCCGTGAAGCAAACTGGCGCTGGCCCGGCGAGTGATCCATCAAAGAAACCAATGAAAGCTCTGGCTGCATCATCAGTTCTTCAAACAGTGGCAAGGTGCTGTCATGGGGTAATTCACAACGTAAATGAATCCGGTGTTCAGCTCGATTCAATCCCGCCCGCTGACTCTCAACCACCGCATTAATCATTTTTTGCAGATTATCCAGCCGATGACCGCCATCCCGTACATCGCCGACAGCCACGGCATCCAACACCGTGGTGATGCCGCTGGCCACCATCAGCGCATCGTGGCTGCTCATTGCTGAATGCGCGGGCCAATCCACATTGGGGCGCGGGGTGAAAAACTTGTCGAGATTATCAGTATGCAGCTCGATCAATCCCGGCAATAACCAGCTATTTTGTCCATCAAGAGCCGCTGAAAGTTGTGTCGGGCGATCACTGAAACTGCGGATCACACCCCGCTGGATTTCCAGTGATCCGCTGACCACCTGATCCTCGAGAATAAGATTAATGTTATTGAGGATCATAATGAGATCTCCGTGCTGACATTAGAGGGCGGTGGGGTCATGGTCAGTAGGCGGTCACTGACATGATTTCGCACGTTTTCATCGTGGAAAATCCCGACAATCGCCGCTCCGCGCTGTTTAGCTTCATCAATCAGGCTAACCACTGCCGCGCTATTGGTGCTGTCCAGTGAGGCGGTCGGCTCATCCAGCAGTAAAATAGGGTAATCGACGATAAAACCACGGGCGATATTGACCCGCTGTTGTTCGCCGCCGGAAAAGGTGGAGGGGGCCAAATCCCACAATCTCGGCGGCACATTGAGGCGGGTTAGCAAGTCTTGCGCCCGCTGTTGGCAGATTTGCCGGTCAATCCCTAGCTCCAGCAAGGGCTGCATCACTACATTTAATGCACTGATCCGCGGGATCACCCGCAAAAATTGGCTGACCCAACCCACAGTATGGCGGCGCACGGCCATAATCTGCCGAGCTTCGGCGCTCACCATATCCAGCCATTCACCCTGATGTTTCACCCAGATATGGCCGCTGTCGGGTAAATAATTGGCATATAAGGAGCGCAGTAAGGTCGATTTTCCGCTGCCGGAATGGCCGTGTAGCACGACACATTCTCCACTGCTGACTTCCAGCGAAGTTTGATGTAGCACCGGCAGACGAATGCCGTGCTGGTGGTGTAACACAAAGGTTTTACTGAGATTTTCAACTTTGAGTTGCAGGGGAGTCATGGGCAGTTGCAGGGAGTTCATAGTCAGCTCTCAATCAGTTTTGCAGCACGGATGAAACCAGTAATTGGGTATAAGGATGGTGAGGATCATCCAACACCCTGTCAGTTAGGCCGCTTTCGATAACCCGGCCCTCTTTCATCACCAGCAGGCGGTTAGCTAATAAGCGGGCAACCCCCAAATCATGAGTGACAATCACCACCGCCAGTTGCATTTCCACCACCAGATTGCGCAGTAAATCCAGCAACCGTGCTTGCACCGACACATCCAGACCGCCAGTCGGTTCGTCCATAAACACCAGTTTTGGATGAGTCACCAGATTGCGAGCAATTTGCAGCCGCTGTTGCATCCCACCGGAGAAGGTGGTGGGCATGTCGTCCAGACGGGATAATGGGATCTCGACATCCTCCAGCCAGCGGCCTGCTTGTTGGCGAATTTCGCCATAATGGCGCTGCCCGATGGCCATTAGCCGTTCGCCGATATTGCCGCCCGCCGAGACTTGTGGCCGCAGCCCATCAAGTGGATGCTGATGAACCACGCCCCATTCAGTGCGCAGTAAACGGCGGCGTTGGCTTTCTGCCATCTGATATAAATCAAGTGCTTGCTGTGCATCAGGGCGGTAAATAATTTGCCCCTGTTGCGGTGTCAGGCGGGCTGAAATGGATTTCAGCAAAGTTGTTTTCCCCGAGCCAGATTCGCCAACAATCCCTAATACTTCACCGGGATACAGTTGGAAAGAGACATCGCTGAACCCCTTACCCGGCGCGTACAAATGGGTGAGATTCTCCACCGACAACAGCGGATGGGCGACGGGGGTTTTTAAAGTAATGGATGCTAAAATAGCGGCTTGTGAAATCATGGGATATTTACCTCTGGTGCAGCGGCCTCAGCCAATTGCTGCTGGCAATAATCAGTATCCGAGCAAACAAACATCCGGCTGCCTTTATCATCCATCACCACTTCATCAAGATAACTGTGGCGCGAACCGCACAGGGCGCAAGGCTCATCCCATTGCTGCACGGTAAACGGGTGGTCGTCGAAATCCAGACTTTCTACCTTGGTAAAGGGCGGCAGGGCATACAGACGTTTTTCCCTACCGGCTCCAAACAGTTGCAGCGCGGGCATCATGTGCATCTTGGGGTTATCAAATTTCGGGATTGGCGACGGGTCCATCACGTAGCGGTCATTCACTTTCACCGGATAGGCATAGGTGGTGGCGATATGGCCGTAGCGGGCGATATCTTCATACAGTTTGACCTGCATCACGCCGTACTCCTCCAAAGCATGCATTTTGCGGGTTTCAGTTTCGCGCGGTTCAATAAAGCGCAGTGGCTCTGGGATAGGTACTTGATAGATAAGAATTTGATCTTCAGTCAGCGCTGTTTCTGGAATGCGGTGCCGGGTCTGGATCAAGGTGGCGTCAGTGGTTTTTTCCGTGGTGGCGACCCCACTGACCCGCTGGAAGAAGCGGCGGATCGACACCGCGTTGGTGGTGTCATCAGCCCCTTGGTCGATCACTTTCAGCACGTCATAGCGGCCAATCAAACAGGCGGTTAGCTGAATTCCACCGGTGCCCCAGCCATAGGGCATCGGCATCTCACGCCCGCCAAATGGCACCTGATAGCCGGGAATGGCCACGGCTTTGAGTAGCGCGCGGCGCAGGGTGCGTTTGGTTTGCTCATCCAGATAGCCCAGATTATAACCGGCGAGGATTTCAGTCATGGCGCGGCTCCTGCGGTTGTGAAGTGAGTGGCTGAGTGGATGGCTGTTGTAAAGTAAGTAAATGCTCACACCGCAGGCGCTTGAGTAACTCGAGTTCGGCTTGGAAATCCACGTAATGGGGCAGTTTGAGGTGAGAGACAAAACCGGCGGCTTCGACATTATCGGCATGGGATAATACAAATTCTTCATCCTGCGCCGGGCTGGTGACATCTTCGGCATATTCCCGGCTTTGCAGGGCGCGGTCCATCAGTGCCATCGACATGGCTTTGCGCTCTCCACGGCCAAACACCAGCCCATAACCGCGGGTAAAGTGCGGCGGTTCTGACTCTGGGCTGACAAAACCATTCACCATTTCGCATTCGGTCAGCAGGATTTCGCCGATATCAATGGCAAATCCCAGTTCTTCCGGCTCAATGGAAATTGTCAGGTAGCCCGTGCGGATCTCGGCGGCGAATGGGTGAGTGCGGCCATAACCGCGCTGGGTGGAATATCCTAGCGCCAGCAGGAACCCCTCATCACCGCGCACCAGTTGTTGCAGCCGTGCCGAGCGATTGCATGGGTAAACCGGCGGATTGCGGGTGATATCTTCCGGCGGGGTATCGTCATCTTGCTCAACATGCGCTAATTGTTCTTGGGCCAATAAATCAAACACATGGGCGCAAAAAACTTGCGATAAATCTTCTGACGATGCTTCCCTGCTATTGGGCGGGCGCGGGGCATCTCCTGCGGCCAGCAGGGTGAAATCCAGTAGCCGGTGGGTGTAATCGTAAGTCGGGCCAAGCACTTGGCCGCCGGGCAAATCTTTGTAAATGGCGGAAATACGGCGCTCCAGCCGCATATTGCCAGTGGTCAGCGGTTGGCTGACTGCCAGACGCGGCAAAGTGGTGCGGTAGGCGCGCAGCAGGAAAATGGCCTCCACCAGATCGCCACTGGCCTGTTTGATGGCCAATGCGGCCAATTCGCGATCATAAATTCCGCCCTCGGTCATCACCCGATCCACCGCCAGCCCTAGCTGTTGCTCAATTTGTTCGCAATCGACCGCCGGGATTTGTGTATCGCCACGGCGCTGGTGTTCCAGTAACTGATGGGCGGCGGCAATGGCTTTTTCGCCCCCTTTGACGGCAACGTACATCAGCACACCTCCACATGGGTAGTGCGTGGGATTGCCATTAGGTTCTCGCCACAGGTGAGTAGAAAATCGAGTCCCGCAGGGAATGCGGCGGGGCGGTTAAGCAAGTAATTCAGCACCGCAGAGGGTAATTGCGGCGCGACCGTGCGGTAGTGTTCAATTCCCGGCCCGCGTAGGCGCAGAGGTACGCCGTGATGCAGGTTTTCGGCCTGAAGAATGACCGTGGTGGAGTGCTCCGGCGAAAGTTCATTACCCGCCGGGCAGTTAGCCAGCAAATCTTCGGTTATCTCATGGTCAAATAAGGCAAAGCTGGAGGTACTGATGCTGGCCGTCAGGGGCGCTCCGCAATGAAAACGCACATTCTGCTGCACGGCATCACTGTTAAGCGCTGGTGCTAAATAGAGCGGCGTTTCCTGATCTGCCAGAGTCAGCAAAATACTGGTGGCGGCGGGATTTAATGGTGGCCAGCCGCGACTATGGGGTAGCGAAATCAAGACCCCAGGCTCACTTAACGCTTTGAGAATACGGCGAAAAGCATGTTGGGCATCATCAACCGGTTGGTCGAAATGGGTTAATAAGCTCATTAATCTTCTCCTCGCACTAAGGTGAAGAAATCAACTTTGCTGGTGGCGATAGCTTGGGCGCGTAATTCCCGCCGTTCTTGCTGTATCGCCGCCAGTGGGTGAATGACGGTTTTCAGTAACAATTCACTCAGGCCAGCAGGTTTACCGTTAATTATTGAAAGCTGTAATAACGCATCCAACACGGCACAAAGTTCTGCATGGGGCTTATTGCGCCCGGCAATGTAGCTGTAGCCGTAGGTGTCCGCGCTATCGTCGAGTTTGATAACCGCGCGGGTGATGGTCATATCGCCCAGAATAAATCGGCGGCCAGTACCGCCCATCCGCGCCTGCAATTGGTTTAAACCAATTTCGGGAGCACGAATGACTTGATATTGCGGTGATAGATTCAAAGGTTGCCAATGGGCAAGTAATTGCGCCGGTTGGCTGTGGGCCAACACTGACATCCAGCCTTGCCGCGTGCTCGAGGTACTTTCCATTTAGTGCTCCATGGTCAGTTCAATCATGTCAGCGCGGGTCAGACTGACGGAATACTCCGCCACCTGCTGGCTAGCAACTCCAATATTCAAGGTGCGCACACAGAGCAATGGGGCGTGGGTGGCGATTTCCAGCAAGCGGCTCTCTTTGGCTTGAGCACGGCGTGCGCTGATGCGAGTTTGGCTACGGCTTAATGGCTGTTGTAGATGTTGGGCGATGAATTGATGCAGTGAGCCGGAGTTAAATTGCTGTAATGCAGGCCACCAATTCAGGTCTGGCAGGTAGTGATCAATAACACAGACTGGGACACCATTGACTCGGCGCAAGGTGCGCAAATGAATCACTGTCGTCCCTTCATCCAAAGACAGAGCTTTGGCGACATGCTCAATACAGGGGCGTAAAACCGCGAGTAAGCGCTCACTGGTGGGGTCACTGCCCTGATCTAATAAGTTTTGGCTAAAGCGCGCATTGGCATGCAGCGGATAATCATAAGGGCGCATCAACACCAGAATGCCGATGCCCTGCCGGCGTTGCAGCCAGCCGCGCTCGACCAGTTCATCGACGGCGCGGCGCAGAGTATGGCGATTCACCTGATAGCGTTCAGCCAATTGTTGCTCGGAAGGCAGATAGTCGCCACAGCGATAAGCGCCGCGCAACTCTTGCTCTAACTGGGCCGCAATTTGTTGATAGCGGGTGGGATAACTGGTCGGTGGTCTAGATAAGTGCATGGCAGATAACCCTTCTCTATGTATCAACACTCCCGACAGCCATCCACACTGAAACAACAAAAGTAGCAATATTGATGAGCAGGTGGCGGAGTGTCATGGTGATAGCCCGTAAGTTTTCTCACCGCTATGCTGGCGGTTTTTAATGACAGTAGGGTTAAGCTGAGATGGCAGAACGATGAAGTTTTACGCGGTTGATAACGCGATTTTTACAAGGGAAAGTGTATTTTGGGGGGAGATATGAACAGCGATAGCCACCACCATTCTGCGCATTGGAAAGCACAGAATGGAATAGTGAACAGAATGGCTAAAATAAATTACCGCAGGTGATGGATAACTTGGTTACCGCTGCCGCGCCAGATAAGTGAAGGGTCTTTTAGGTCTTGCACAAATTTACCATCGACCAGTACATTAATTAAATCAACCACTTGTAGCTGCTCGGTGGTCAGTTCAGCCAGTGTATAGCCGGTCCAGACCCAAATATCTTTGCCGTCGCACTCTTGGCGTACACGTTTTACCAATCGCAGAATGGCGGGCAGATTTTGCGGATGTAGCGGATCACCGCCGGAGAGGGATAACCCTTGCCGATGGATGCGCGAATCATTCAGATCCGCAACTATCCGATCTTCCATTTCTTGGGTAAATGGTTTACCCGAATTCAGTCGCCAGGTGCTTTTGTTATAACAGCCCACACACTCGTGCACACAGCCGGAGACAAACAGTGTGCAGCGGGTGCCGGGGCCGTTGATGACATCGACACTATAATATTGATGATAATTCATAATCAGTGCCTCCCTCGTACTTGAAGCCGCAGGGGTGTTCGCTACGTTCACTTACCCGAATCACTTACATCAGTAAGCTCATCGGGATAAGTTCGCTTGCTGCCTACCTGCAACTCCAATTACTTTGGGCCTTCGTCTTTGGTGGGTTAGCCCAGTTGTCCGTTTGCCAAATGCTTAACGCGGCGCTTCACTTCTTCTTGTTTACCGGCGTTAAATGGCCGTGCATCCGGGCTGCCTAAATAACCACATACCCGACGGGTGACCGACACTTTCGACGGCTCATGATTACCACATTTCGGGCAGGTGAAACCCTTGCTGGTACAAGAGAATTCGCCGGTAAAACCGCATTCATAACATTCATCAATCGGCGTATTGGTGCCGTAATAAGGCACTCGGCTGTAGCTGTAATCCCAGACATCCTCTAGCGCTCTGAGGTTGTGCTGCAAGTTCGGGTATTCGCCGTAACAAATGAAACCGCCGTTAGCCAATGGTGGATAAGGCGCTTCGAAGTCCAGTTTGTCATACGGATTAACTTTCTTTTCAACATCCAGATGGAAGCTGTTGGTGTAATAGCCTTTGTCGGTGACACCCTCGACCACACCAAATTCTGCGGTATCCAGACGGCAGAAACGATCACACAGGTTTTCACTTGGCGTGCTGTACAAACTAAAGGCGTAGCCGGTTTCTTCTTTCCAGTTATCAGTGGCTTGTCTCATACGCTCGACGATAGCCACGCCTTTTTCACGTAATTTTTCGTCATCAAAGACATGTGCATGATGACCAAACAGGGCATTAACTGTTTCATGAATACCAATGAAGCCCAGAGAGATAGATGCGCGGCCGTTTTTAAAGATTTCTGAAATATTATCATCCGCTTGCAAGCGCACCCCACAAGCCCCCTCCATATATAGGATAGGAGCCACGCGAGCTTTGATCCCTTCCAGACGCGCAATGCGGGTCATCAGGGCCTTCTTGGCTAGCAACAGGCGCTCATCCAGCAATTGCCAGAATTTTGCTTCATCGCCCTGGGCTTCCAATGCAATACGCGGCAGGTTAAGACTAATAACCCCAAGGTTATTACGGCCATCGTGGATTTGCTTGCCATCTTCTTCATACACACCCAAGAAGCTGCGGCAGCCCATTGGCGTTTTGAAAGAGCCAGTAACTTTAACCACTTGATCATAATTGAGAATATCTGGATACATGCGCTTGGTTGCGCACTCTAGCGCCAGCTGTTTGATATCGTAGTTGGCATCGCCAAATTTATGGTTTAGACCATCACGGATAGCAAAAACCAGTTTCGGGAACACTGCGGTTTTGCGATTTTTGCCCAAACCGGCAATGCGATTACGCAGAATCGCCTGCTGAATCATGCGCGATTGCCAGCTAGTGCCCAGCCCGAAGCCGAAAGTGACAAACGGCGTCTGGCCATTGGCGGTATGCAGGGTATTGACTTCATATTCCAGTGATTGGAATGCGTCGTAGCACTCTTTTTCAGTACGCGACATAGCATAACCGGCGGCATCGGGGATCTGCCACTCTTCGGCTACCGCCTTATGTTTGTTAAAGCTTTCCGTGACAAATGGCGCCAGGACTTCATCAATACGGTTAATGGTTGTGCCGCCATAGATATGGCTGGCGACCTGCGCAATAATCTGAGCGGTCACTGCGGTGGCGGTAGAAATAGATTTTGGCGGCTCAATTTCCGCATTACCCATTTTAAAACCTTGGGTCAGCATGCCATTAAGGTCAATCAGCATGCAGTTGAACATGGGGAAGAACGGCGCGTAATCCAAATCGTGGTAGTGAATTTCACCGCGCTCATGAGCCAAAACCACATCCCGTGGCAAAATATGTTGTTTGGCGTAATGTTTCGCGACAATACCGGCCAGCAGATCCCGCTGAGTTGGGATGACTTTGCTGTCTTTATTCGCATTTTCGTTCAGCAGCGCTTGGTTACTTTGCTCTACCAGACCGCGAATTTCCTGATTCAGGCGACCACGCAGTTCGCGCGAGATATCCCGGTCATGGCGATACTCGATATAAGCTCGGGCGAGCTGCTTATATTGACCGGCCATCAGTTGGTTTTCTACCGCAGTTTGGATGTCGCGGATATCAACTTTCGGCTGGTTCTCCATCGTCTGAGCGACCACACGAGCAACAGTTGCACAATAATCTGCGTCTACCACGCCAACTGCCAGCGCTGCGCGCTCGACCGCTTCCTTGATTCGCACCTCATCAAAAGGTACCTGACAACCGTCCCGTTTAATCACTACTGTTTTCACAATGTCGCTCCTGTGTACTGCCGCAAAGGTTATCCACAAGACAACCCGCAGCACATCAGGGTTGCGAGGGGGTGTGGATGATTTTGTGGATAACTACTACATATGGGTTTTTAAATCACTAGAAGCACTATATATAGGTGGCGGTAAACAAGTTTGACTTAGGACAAGGAAAACGGCGTTAGGTTACTCCCTGTTCAGAGCACCCCAAAATAGGCATTTTTATGCCGCCTTTTTACACAGGACGACATAAGTCAGCGCCACTGCGGATTGGTGGCGATGATTGAGGGTTTTTAGTTGATGTGATTGTGTGTACAAATTCAGTATAAATTTGATATTTCGCAAGCTGCTGTTAGCTTACTTGAAGCATGATTGGCAATTGAAGGAGAAATGTTACCCCATAAAATGTTCCGCTAACTCCAAATCCCGCCGCGTAAACTCTCTTACAATCTTCCCACTCTCCATCATGGCTGCGCGCTCGGACATGTGTGCGACCACATCACTGTCATGGCTAACCAGCAAATAGGTCATGCCGTGTTCGCGTTTCAAGTGATTGAGTAAGTTGAGAATTTCTGCCTGAACTGACATATCTAATGCTGAAGTCGGCTCATCCAGCAGCAACAGTTTGGGCCGCAATAACAGGGCGCGGGCGATGGCAATCCGCTGGCGCTGGCCGCCGGAGAATTGATGAGGGTAGCGCTGTGCCGCAGAAGCCGGTAAGCCCACTTGCTCTAAAGCTTGATCAATTCGCTGCTGAATATGTTGCTCGCCATGAATCTTTAGCGGCTCACCCAATGTGCGCTGAATATTATGCTGAGGATGGAGAGAAGCATAAGGGTCTTGGAACACCATCTGCACCTCTTTGCGCAGTTGGCCGGTAAAACGGTGCCCTGGTTGCAAAGGTTGGCCCAGCAAGGTTATCTCGCCTTGCCACTCGCGCTGCAAGCCCGCCAGAGTGCGTAATACGGTAGATTTACCACAGCCAGATGCACCAATCAGACTGAAAGTTTCACCCTCTTCAACGGTAAAACTGACCGACTCAACCGCCGTTTTCAACTGATTTTTTTGGGCAAAACTGACCCGTAGATTTTTGACTTCAATCAGTGCCACGGGAACCTCCAGAGAAATCAGCGCTGCGATCTAATACTGGTAAATCAGTGCCATAGGTGCTGGCGTTCGGGCGGCAGGCCCACAAAGTATGGGTGTAAGGGTGAGTTGAATGGGGTAAGTCAGCCGCTGCGCCTTGATCCACCAGTTTCCCCTGATACATCACCAACACCCGATGGCAATGCTCGGCAACCAGCGGAAGATCGTGGCTTATCAGCAACAAACTCATATTGCGCTGCTCAGTCTGCTCGACAATCAACTCCAATATTTGGTTGCGCAGTTTGGCATCCAATGCGGAGGTGGGTTCATCAGCAATTAATACCCGTGGGTTATTCACCAAAGCGATGGCTAACATCGCCCGTTGGCCCATGCCACCCGAAAGTTGGCCGGGATAACTGTGATAGGCACTGGCATTTAGCCCGACCGAGGCGAGCGCATTTAATACCCGCTCGCGGGTATCCGCACCGGAAAGCGCATTATGCAACAACAGAGATTCTTCAATTTGTTTCCCCACGGTGCGCACCGGATTCAGTGCATAGCGCGGGTCTTGCAGCACCATGGCAATTTCACTGCCACGTAATGCGGCCCATTGCTTCGGTTTCAACTGCAGTAAATCGTGTTCAGTAACTTGACCAGCATTGCCCTGTACGTCGGTGTTATCCGCATAATAACTCAGCTTTTTGGCACTGACTTTGCCCGGCGTGCGCACTAACCCCATCAACGCTCTGGCGGTAATGGATTTTCCCGAACCGGACTCTCCCACCAGCGCAACCCGCTCGTGGCCGAGATGGAATGAAATATTATCCACCACCCGCTGTTGTTGGAAATCGACACAGAGATTGTCGACGGCAAAAATTTTATCAGTCATGGTGAGGGTCCAAAATATCGCGCAGGCCATCGCCTAACAGATTAAATGCCATGCTGCTCAGTAAGATAGCGCAGCCCGGAATCGCGGCAATCCACCATTGGTCAAAAATAACCTGCATGCCGTCGGCGACCATAGATCCCCATTCTGACATCGGCGGACGAGCACCTAACCCAAGGAAACCAAGCCCGGCAGCGGCTAAGATGATCCCGGCTAAATCTAATGCCAGCCGCACCACTGCCGAGGGGAGGCACATAGGCAGAATATGGCCCCACAGCAGGCGCAACCCTTTGATTCCCATCATTTCAGCGGCGGCCAGATAATCACTTTTACGCAGTAATTGAATCTCTGCTCTGGCCTGACGGGCATAGGCCGGCCAGGTGGTCAGCGCCAATGCCAGTGCGCCGTTAATTAAACCGGGGCCGAGCATGGCGACGAAAGCAAAAGCCAGAATCAGACGCGGCATCGACATCACCACATCAGTGACGCGCATCAGAATACGTTCGAGCCAGCCGCCGTAATAGCCGGAAAGCACCCCGACCAGCAAACCCAGCGGCAGGGTTATCACGGTCACCAGCAGCACCAGCCCCAAGGTTGGGCGCGTCCCGTAAATCAGGCGCGACAGCATATCGCGGCCATAGCTGTCAGTCCCCAACCAGTGATCGCGACCCGGTGGTAGCAGGCGGTCAGCCGCGTTTTGCCAGTTGGGATCAAAGGGTGCCAGCCACGGGGCGAAAATCGCGATGAACACCAGCAAGGAGAGAATAAACAGCCCGATGCTGGTGGAGGGCGAACGTTTCAGTGCATGGAAGAATTTTGTCATTGGCATATCAGCGCGTTCTCGGATCCAGCAAGCGAACCAGCAGATCCGTCACATTGTTAATCAAAATAAAGCACATACCGAGCAACAGTGTCCCGCCCATAATGGCGGTGGTATCGCCGGCAAACAGCGCGCTGGTGAGGTAGCGGCCAATGCCCGGCCAGGCAAAGACAGTTTCGGTTAACACTGCGCCCTCCAACATGCTGGTATAGGCCAGCGCAATCACTGTCAACAAAGTGCCGCGAATATTCGGCAACACGTGCGTGAGTAAAATGCGCATCTCACCCGCGCCTTTGGCTCTTGCCAACGTAATGTACTCTTTATTCAGCTCACTCAAGCAGGCCGAGCGCGTCAGGCGAGTAATACTGGCCAGCGCGTAGTAAGAGAGCAGGGCAACCGGCAAGATCAAATGAGCGACGGCATTGCCAAAGGCACCGGCATCACCGGAGCGCCAGGTATCAATCAGGGCAAAACCGGTTTTTGCTTCCACGGTATATTGATAAATATCATCGAGGCGGCCAGGGCCGGGGCTCCATTGCAGCCGGGCATAAAACAGCAACAGCATCAACAGACCGAGCCAGAAGATGGGCACGGAGTTCCCCAGCAATGTCATAAAGCGGATAGTGGCATCCAGCTTGCTACCGGCCCAGCGGGCGCACAACAAGCCGAGGATAACCCCCAGTGCGGCACCAATCACCAGTGATAATGTTGCCAGTTCCAATGAGGCCGGGAAAACGGTCAGCAAGTCTTGCAACACTGGCTGACCGCTAGCGCTGGCAATGCCGAGATCGCCATGAGCCAGCCGCTCGAGATAATGCCAGAACTGCACGGGTAGCGATTGATCCAGCCCAAGCTGGTGTTTAACTTGCTGATAAGTGGCCTCACTGGCGTGGTCGCCCACGATTTGCAACACCCGGTCCACCGGCGACAGCGCCGACAGGAAAAAGGTGATAACCAGTAGACCGAACAAGGTCAGGGCCAGGGTCAATAACCCCTGTAAAAACCCCCAAAGACGACGCCGGGATAGAGTTCCCGGCGTTTGATTTAGTGCTACAGACATTAACTAGCAACTCACTATTTCATGATTACATTTATCTATATATCAACCCGTTATGCCAAGTATGAAAGGCATGGGCTATTTGCTCACTCGATCATAATAGACCATATCGGCATTTAGACCTTGTTGATAGCCTTTTACGTTATCTCGCAGCACAACTTGTGCTTTGGCTTGATCAATAAAGATATATGGCGAGTTTTTTTGCAGTTCTTCCTGCAACTGAGTGTAAAGTTCGATACGTTTGGCCGGATCGGACTCGGCGACTGCCGCCAGCGTTTGTTTATTCAGCTCAGGAATAACCCAGCCGTTTAAACCGGCAACCGTGCTGCTCTTGCCGTCATTATAAGCAAAGGCACTGGCGTTAGAGTGCGCATCAAAATAATCTGGGATCCACAGACGGATAGCCGATTGATGCTGTTTGGCACGTACGCGGCCATAAACTTGGCTACCCGCGGCTGGCAGTAATACCAATTTCACGCCACCTTGGGCAAAGCTGGCTTGCAACGACTGAGCAATGGTAATGAATGGCGGTTTGTTCTCAACATCCAGTGTCAGCGTGGCATCTTTAATTCCGGCCTTTGTCAGAATCTCTTTGGCTTTAGCTGGGTCAAAGGTGTACGGATTGCTTTCCAACGCGCCCGGCAAACCGACCGGCAGGAAGCTTTGATGCACAAAATACTGGCCTTTCAGCAAATCTTTGGTAATGCCCTGATAATCAACCAAATAGCGGGCAGCCTGCCAGAATTCAGGTTTGCTTAACAGCGGATTCGCCTGGTTGGCGGTGTTAAAGACTAAATAGTTTTGTTCGGCAGACGGGATTTCGACAACTTTAACACCGGCCTGAGTTTTCAGTGCTGCGGTTTGGTCTGGCCCTAATTCACGGGCGATATCAGCATCACCTTGCTGAATCAGCAAACGGCGAGCACTTGGGTCGGGCACGTTTTTAATAATGATATTTTTAATCAGTGGCTTACCGCCAGGTGACGTCGGGTTAGCATCCAGTACGATGGCCTGATGCGGCTGATAAACACGCATTTTGAATGGGCCACTACCGGCTGAATGCATTTTCAACCAAGCATTGCCGTAATCGTCGTCTTTAACATTGGCGGTCACGGCTTTTTTATCAACAATGGAGGCGATCGGCGTTGATAAAATATTCAGTGCCACCGCAGGGCTGACATCTGCGCCCCAGCTCAGTTGCACGGTATTGTTATCGATCTTTTTCAAGTGTTGGTCGATATTACTCGGATCCCAGCCTAATACATTCAGGATAAAGGCAGGTGAACGGTTCATTTTGACCGCGCGAGTAAAGGAGAAAATCACGTCATCCGCTTTCACCGGATTACCGGATGAGAATACCGCGTCTGGACGCAATTTCACTGTGAGAGTTTTGGCGGCGGCATCACCCTGCCAACTTTCAGCAAGAATAGGCACGACTTTTGCCGGATTATCACGATCGGCTTGCACCAGGCGTTGATAGAGACTTGGCACGGTCTGAATACTGGAGAGTTCATTACTTTCAGCTGGATCAAGGCTAACAATATCATCCAGGGATTGCACGACAACCAGCGTATCTGGTGGCGTTGCTGCAAAGGCACTGCCAGATAGTGCTGTCAAAACCAATAATGACAGAATTTTAGCTTTCATTGAGACTCCCTGAAATGGATCATGACCATCGATATATAAGTATGGATAGCGGGTGGAAATTATAAACATTGCGCGGAAATTATTGTTTTTAAAACTATTTCATCGCATTTTCTCACGATAATAGCTTTGCTGTCTGTGGTCAAAGTCTCAACAGTTATTTGTTATAACAATTAGTGATAAAAAAACTTTACAAAAAAGTAATGATTCTGAGGTGATTCAAACCTGTGGTCGGTATGAATAAATGTCAGAGACTTCTCACTCAATAAAGAATGAAATGGTTATAATGAAACGTCATTTCATTTAATTTATAAGAAAGGGAATAGCATGATCACCGGAAACATCCATCATTTGGAATTAGTACCTTATTTACCTGCGCAATTAAAAGAAGCTATTGAATATGTGAAAAGCCACATCACCGCAGAAACCCCATTGGGCAAACACGATATTGATGGCAATAATATGTTTGTATTGATTTCCAATGACTGCACCGACTACTTGGAAAATCGCCGAGCGGAATATCATGCTAAATACTTGGATATTCAAATCATCCTGGAGGGTGTCGAGGGGATGACTTTCAGTAGCTTACCTGCTGGCAAACCTGACACCGACTGGTTAGCAGATAAAGATATCGCCTTTTTACCGGCGGGGGTTGATGAGAAGCAGTTTGTGATGAAAACCGGTGATTTCGTGGTGTTTTACCCAGGGGAAGTGCATAAGCCATTATGCGCGGTGGGCGAGCCAACCAACGTGCGCAAAGCTGTTGTGAAGGTATCTGTAAAATAGGCTATTTTACTTGCTATTTTGGACGCAAGCAGTGCTCGAAATACTCACGTACTACGTGTACGCTCCGTTTTCTCCGCGCTGGTTGCGCCCAAACTATCTGCGCCAATAACGCCTATTGATGGGGCGATTCATCAGCAAAAAATTGAGTGTTTTTATGCCTTGCTCAATGTCGCGACCATCACGGCTTTAATGGTGTGCAGGCGGTTTTCTGCTTGATCAAACACAATACTATGCGCGGATTCAAACACTTCGTTGGTGACTTCCATGCCGCCCGGTAAGTCATAAAGCTCCGCCATTTGTTTGCCGACGGTGGTTTGGTCATCGTGGAATGCGGGCAAGCAGTGCAGGAATTTAACCTGCGAATTGCCGGTCAGTTTCACTACATCCATATTGATTTGATAAGGTTTCAAGAGAGCAACACGCTCTTGCCACACTTCTTTCGGTTCGCCCATTGAGACCCAAACATCGGTATACAGGAAGTCGGCACCTTTTACACCTTCGGCAATATCTTCTGTCAGTGTGATTTTACCGCCGGTCTTTTTGGCCTGCGCCTGACAAGCCGCCACCAGTTCGGCCTCCGGCCAGCATGCTTTTGGTGCCACTAACCGCAAATCCATCCCGACCAGTGCAGCAGCTTCCAACATAGTGTTACCCATGTTGTTGCGGGCATCACCCAAGTAGGAAAATGTCATTTCACTCAATGGCTTACCCGGTAAGTGTTCCTGCATTGTCAGCAAGTCGGCCAGTAATTGAGTTGGGTGAAATTCATTTGTCAGGCCATTCCATACCGGTACGCCCGCAAATTCTGCCAGCGTTTCAACCACTTTTTGGCCGTGACCACGATACTGAATGCCGTCATACATGCGGCCTAATACTCGGGCAGTATCTTTAATTGATTCTTTATGCCCAATTTGGCTTCCTCCTGGGCCGAGGTAAGTCACGCGCGCACCTTGATCATATGCGGCAACTTCGAAAGAGCATCGAGTACGAGTCGAGTCTTTTTCGAAGATGAGCGCGATATTCTTACCTACCAGTTTTTGTTGCTCACAGCCGGATTTCTTGGCTTTTTTCAGCTCAACAGCCAAATCGAGCAGAGCTATAATCTCGGTGGGAGTAAAATCTAATAACCTTAGAAAGTGACGTTTATAGAACTGACTTATCGTGTTCATCTTTTTCATCCTGAAGGGTTAAACTGAATTTAAATTCAATTTATACGGATAAATATTCAAATACAACCCTAATCAATAAATCTTTCTCGTTTATAGTGGAGGCAATAGCGTGGGTGTGGGAAAATAGCGCCATACTAAGCCCATTGACTGAGGATAAAGGCATGGCAAACCGCGAAATGCTGGACGAACAACGTGACGAAACCCGCCTGATCATCGAAGAACTGCTGGACGATGGCAGCGATCCAGATGCGCTGTACACCATTGAGCACCATCTTTCTGCGGAGAAATTCGAAGTTCTGGAGAAAGCGGCTGTTGAAGCATTCAAGCTGGGTTATGAAGTGACAGATGCTGAAGAGCTGGAAATAGAAGACGGCTCAATGGTGATGTGCTGTGATGTGATTAGCGAAGTTGCTCTAAATGCTGAAATTATTGATGCGCAGGTTGAACAGCTGATTGCTTTGGCTGAAACCTGTGGCGTGAATTACGACGGTTGGGGCACTTACTACGAAGATCCAAACGCAGAAGATGATGAAGACGGCGAGTTCGACGACGAAGAGTCGGTGGATGAGGACGACGACGGCAAGCGCCACTAATTCCCCGTCGTCCTTGACGCTATAGCGGTGTTAGCGGCACTCGCTCACCCGAACCACTGACTTGTGTCAGCTCATCGGGATTTGCTTGTTTGTTGCCTTGCTATAGCGCCAATGACTTTGGGTAATTTTTTTGGTGCTTGACGCTATAGCGGTGTTAGCGGCACTCACTCACCCGAATCACTGACTTGTGTCAGCTCATCGGGATTTGCTTGTTTGTTGCCTTGCTATAGCGCCAATGACTTTGGGTCATGTGAAGCTATAGGTTTCCGCTAATTATTCAGGGCGCTTGATACGCCCTGAATAATCATAATGTTTTCAACATCGTGACTTCGCAATCAACATGACCGGTGTTTCCCATCGGGCCATTAATATGCTCAAAACCCAATCTTTCATATAAGCCGACAGCACTGGTCAGGCTCGCTGTCGTTTCCAGATAACAGTGACTAAAACCCTGCTGGCGGGCAAACTCAAGTGCTTGTAATGCCAATTGTTTTGCCAGCCCTTTACCACGTAATATCGGCAGAAAATACATTTTCTGCAACTCACAAAGGGAAGCTTCGCCACCAGACAACGGTGCCACGCCACCGCCGCCCGCAATATTTCCATCCACTTCAATCACCCAGTAAGCACTGCGTGGCTGGCTGTACAGCTCATACAAGTGATCCAAATTAGGATCGGACACGGTATAGCCTTTGTCGGCGGTTAAGCCGAACTCAGCCGAAACGTCGCGGATGACATTAGCGATAGCGAGATTGTCTGCGGCGAGGATGGGGCGCACCAACAGGCGGATAGGTGTGGCTGTGGTCATGCTCTATAAACCCAAAGGTAATAACTTAGTTATAATCTGTAATACCATCTATACCCGCCATACTTCAAGTTGTATGTGCGTTGGCCGCCTTCCGACAACTCGAATTAAATGCAATGGCAAAAAAAACTGGGGGCCAAATTATTATGGCCCCCAGTGAGTGCTTACTTCATGTCAGATTGAATTACAGTGCGGCGATAGTCGCCTGTTGTTCAATTAACTTCTGCTTAGCTTCGGCACAGGCCGCCATTCTTTCGCGTTCTTTGGCAACCACGGCTTCTGGCGCGCGCGCCACAAATCCTTCATTACTCAATTTACTTTCGATGCGCTCAATCTCGGCTTCCAGCTTCGCTACTTCTTTTGCCAGCCTCTCCAGTTCGGTGGCCTTATCAATCAGGCCAGCCATTGGGATCAACACCTCTGCACCTTCAACCAATTTGGTCACAGATACCGGGCCTTTATCACCGTCAGCTAACAGAGTGAGAGAAGACAAACGGGCTAGCGACTGGATGAAACTCTGGTTTTCCAGCACACGGCGTTGAGCTTCAGCATTGGCTCCGCGCAGCATCACTTCCAGCGGTTTACCTGGCGCAATGTTCATTTCTGCCCGAATATTACGCACCGCAATAATGGTTTGCTTGATCCATTCCAAATCGCTCAGGGCTTTTTCATCCACCTGACTGGCATCATATTCTGGGAAAGGCTGCAACATAATAGTGTCCGCAGTAATGCCTTTCAGGGTTTTAACCCGCTGCCAGATAGTCTCTGTGATGTAAGGAATGATAGGGTGCGCTAAACGCAGCAATGCTTCCAGAACTTCAATCAGAGTATGACGAGTCCCGCGTAATTCAGCTTCAGAACCGCTGTTCATCACCGGCTTGGTCAGTTCCAAATACCAGTCACAGAACTGGTTCCAGGTAAATTCATACAGAATACCGGCCGCCAAATCGAAGCGGTAAGTGTCCATTGCTTCGCGGTAGGCTTTGATAGTCTGATTGAATTCGGCCAGAATCCAGCGGTCAGCCAGTGACAACACCATCTCGCCGCCATTCTGCCCGCAATCTTGCCCTTCGGTGTTCATCAGCACGAAACGGCTAGCGTTCCACAGCTTGTTACAGAAGTTGCGATAACCTTCCAGGCGCTTCATATCCCAGTTGATATCACGGCCAGTCGAGGCCAAAGCGGCCAACGTAAAGCGCAGGGCATCAGTACCGTGCGGCTCAATGCCGTTCGGGAACTGCTTCTCGGTGCGCTTGCGGATTTTGTCTGCCAGCTGCGGCTGCATCATGTTGCCGGTACGTTTTTCCAGCAACTCTTCCAGCGAGATACCGTCAACCATATCCAGTGGGTCGATAACGTTACCTTTCGACTTGGACATTTTCTGCCCTTCGTCATCGCGGATAAGGCCGGTCATATACACAGTTTTAAACGGCACCTGCGGCTTACCATTTTCATCTTTCATAAAGTGCATGGTCAGCATGATCATGCGGGCAATCCAGAAGAAAATAATGTCGAAGCCACTGACCACAACACTGGTCGGGTGGAAAGTTTTCAGTGCTTCAGTTTGCTCTGGCCAGCCCAGTGTGGAGAAAGTCCACAGGCCAGATGAGAACCAGGTATCCAGCACGTCTTCATCTTGACGCAAGGCCACATCGGCGCCCAGATTATTTTCGCGGCGCACTTCGGCTTCATCGCGGCCGACATACACTTTACCCTGCTCGTCATACCAAGCCGGAATGCGGTGACCCCACCACAATTGGCGGGAAATACACCAATCCTGAATGTCGCGCATCCATGAGTAATACATGTTTTCGTACTGTTTCGGTACGAATTGGATCTCGCCGTTTTCGACAGCTTCGATGGCCACTTTAGCCAATGGCGCGGTGCGAACATACCATTGGTCGGTCAGCATCGGCTCAATAACTACGCCGCCACGGTCGCCATAAGGTACCGTCAGATCGTGCGCTTTAACGTCTTCCAGCAGGCCGAGTTTATCGAATTCAGCGACTACGGCTTTACGGGCAGCAAAACGTTCCAGACCTTGGAACTGTTCTGGAATTGCGCCGCTGCAAGCATCGGACGCTTCGCCATTGGTATCAAACACTTCGGCTTCTGTACGGATATCGCCGTCAAACGTCAGAATGTTGATCATCGGCAGCGCGTGGCGCTTACCCACTTCATAGTCATTAAAGTCGTGCGCTGGCGTGATTTTCACACAGCCGGTGCCTTTTTCCATATCGGCGTGTTCATCACCGAGGATCGGAATGCGGCGGCCCACCAGTGGCAGAATCACTTCTTTACCAATCAGATCTTTATAACGCGGATCTTCTGGATTTACCGCCACGCCGGTATCACCCAGCACCGTTTCCGGACGGGTGGTGGCGACCACCAGATAATCTTTGCCTTCGGCTGTTTTGGCACCATCGGCCAGCGGATAACGCAGATGCCACATAGAGCCTTTGGATTCGCGGTTTTCCACTTCCAAATCAGAAATAGCGGTGCGCAGTTTCGGATCCCAGTTCACCAGACGTTTGCCACGGTAAATCAGATCTTCTTTATGTAGGCGAACAAACACTTCTTTAACGGCATTGGACAGGCCATCATCCATGGTGAAACGCTCGCGTTCCCAATCCACAGAGTTGCCCAGACGGCGCATTTGGCGAGTAATGGTGCCGCCAGATTCGCCTTTCCACTGCCAAATTTTGTCGATAAATGCTTCACGGCCATAATCGTGGCGAGTTTTGCCTTCTTCAGCCGCAATTTTGCGCTCAACCACCATTTGGGTCGCGATACCGGCATGGTCAGTCCCGGCTTGCCACAAGGTATTTTTGCCCTGCATGCGCTGGTAGCGAATCAAGGTATCCATGATGGTTTGTTGGAACGCATGACCCATGTGCAGGCTACCGGTCACATTCGGTGGCGGGATCATGATGCAGTAACTTTCTTTGCTGGTATCGCCGTTCGGCTTGAAATAACCCTGTTTTTCCCAGTGTTCATACAGCGGCTGTTCGATTTCCTGCGGGCTGTATGTTTTATCGAGGGACGGCTCAGTTTTGTCGATATTAGAAGGTGTGTTTTCCATTTTCTTTTTATTTCAATTAGTTGGCGGCGTTGCCGTGGTCAAGTGGAAGCCGACGCTGCGATAAGACTTATATCGGTCGCGCGCCAACTGTTTTAAATTTTCTTCGTAAGGCACGAAGTCTACCACTTCATGGAAAGCGGTGGCAAAACCTGCGAACTCTGGCAGTAGGCTAATCAGGAGGTCGCGAGGAGAATTTCCACGTCGTTCTGGCCACGCCAGTTCGACTGGCGCACCATACTTTGGCCCTTCACCGGCCAGATTATGGGGCACAAATTGCTCAGGTGCCCGTTGCCACAGGGCTTCATCTAGCCGCTGGGCTTGTTCCTGACTTTCACAGGCGATCAACACCCGTTTGCCCGCCCGCCAACGTTCAGCCGCAACCTCGCAGGCCAATGCTTCATGAGCACGTAGCTCACCAGCGGGCGTGTCGTGTTCAAGCAAATAAAAAGTGGCGTTTTTCATAAGTTCTCTACGACGTAAAAGGGCACGAAAGTGTGCCCTTGAAGTAACGTAATGTACATCAAACGATTAATCGTCGCCGTTTAGCCCTGCGCGGTTAAGCAAGAACTGGGATAGCAACGCGACCGGCCGGCCGGTTGCACCTTTGTTTTTGCCCGAACGCCATGCCGTACCCGCGATATCCAGGTGTGCCCAGCTATATTTACGAGTAAAGCGCGACAGGAAGCAACCTGCAGTAATGGCACCACCAGCACGGCCACCAATATTCGCCATGTCGGCAAAATTGGAATCCAACTGCTCATAGAACTCATCACCCAGCGGCAAGCGCCATGCACGGTCACCAGCCTGTTCAGACGCCCCAATCAGCTCGTGAGCCAGTGGATTGTGATTCGACATCAAACCGGTGATGTGATGGCCCAATGCCACAACGCAAGCACCGGTCAATGTCGCGATATCAATCACCAGTTCTGGATCGAAACGCTCGACATAGGTCAATGCATCACACAGCACCAGGCGGCCTTCGGCATCGGTATTCAACACTTCAACTGTCTGGCCAGACATGGTGGTGAGGATATCACCTGGGCGATAAGCACGGCCACCCGGCATGTTTTCACAGCCCGCCAGCACACCAATTACATTCAATGGCAATTGCAGCTCAGCCACCACGCGCATCACGCCATAGACAGTTGCAGCGCCGCACATGTCGTATTTCATCTCGTCCATACCTTCGGCCGGCTTAATCGAAATACCGCCGGAGTCGAAGGTCAATCCTTTGCCCACCAGCACAATTGGCTTAGCGTCCGGGTTTGGATTACCCTTATATTCTATCACTGACATCAATGATTCATTCTGCGAACCATGGCCAACAGCGAGATAAGAGTGCATTCCCAGCTCTTTCATTTGCTGCTCACCAATCACGCGGGTGATGATGTTGGTGCTGAACGCATCGGCCAACTGGCGCGCTTGCGAGGCCAGATAGGCGGCATTACAAATATTGGGTGGCATATTACCCAAATCTTTAGCCGCTTTAATGCCGGACGCCACTGCCAGACCATGCTGGATGGCGCGCTCACCGCTGGTTAGTTCGCGGCGGGTTGGCACATTGAACACCATTTTGCGCAACGGGCGACGAGGCTCGGTTTTATTGCTTTTAAGCTGATCAAAGGTATAAAGCGTCTCTTTCGCTGTTTCTACCGCTTGGCGCACTTTCCAGTAAGTATTGCGGCCTTTAACATGCAGTTCAGTTAGGAAGCAAACAGCCTCCATTGAGCCGGTGTCATTAAGGGTATTGATGGTCTTCTGGATCACTTGCTTGTACTGGCGCTCATCAAGCTCACGCTCTTTGCCACAGCCAATTAACAAGATGCGCTCGGAGAGAATATTCGGCACATGGTGCAGTAACAGCGTCTGCCCGACTTTGCCTTCAAGTTCACCACGGCGCAGTAAAGCGCTGATGTAGCCATCACTAATTTTGTCGAGTTGTTCGGCAATGGGAGATAGACGGCGGGGTTCGAAAACGCCGACTACAATACAGGCACTGCGCTGTTTTTCCGGGCTGCCGCTCTTTACACTGAACTCCATGCACTCTCCTGAATCTTAAAGACAAAGGCGGGAGCTACCGCTAGAATGTAGCACTCCGCAACGATCTCTCTCCGTTGTGTTAACGACGTGTGTTAACCTTAACGGCATAAGTTGTTTTGTTTTGGCGACTATAAGCATGTTCCTATAGGACACCTAAACGCTAGATGTTGTAATACTATTTTAGCTGTGAAGGTTGCCATATGATGAGAATAAATGGCGGATTAACGATGAAACTATCGATTTTCCTGCAAAAAGACAAGTTTTCACAGGCGTATTAGCGTGATCATCATTAGATATCTGGTACGGGAAACACTTAAGAGCCAAATTGCGATTCTGTTCATCCTGCTATTAATCTTCTTTAGCCAGAAGTTAGTACGGATATTGGGCGCTGCGGTCGACGGTGAAATCCCAACAAACTTGGTTTTATCCCTTTTAGGGCTCGGTGTGCCTGAAATGGCACAACTTATCCTGCCATTAAGCTTATTCCTTGGCTTATTGATGACGCTAGGTAAATTGTACACGGAGAGTGAAATCACCGTGATGCATGCCTGCGGCATGGGCAAAAAGTCCTTGATTATGGCTGCATTAATTTTGGCACTGATAACTTCAGCGCTGGCGGTAGTCAATACTATCTGGCTTGGCCCTTGGTCTTCTAAACATCAAGACAAAGTGCTGAATGACGCCAGAGCTAACCCTAGCTTGGCTGCTCTGGCTGGTGGGCAGTTTAAGTCTTCAACTGATGGCAATTCAGCCTTATTTATCGGTAATGTGACGGGCAAAGAGTTTAACCGTGTATTTTTGGCACAATTGCGGCCAAACGGTAATCAACGCCCCTCTGTCGTGGTAGCAGACAGCGGCCATATGACCAAACGGCCTGACGGCTCACAAGTGGTTATCCTAAACAAAGGTACCCGCTATGAAGGCACGGCATTATTGCGCGATTTTCGTATCACCGATTTTGTCGATTACCAGGCTATTATCGGTCATCAGGAAGTACAGCAAAACAATAATGTCGCTGAGCAGATGACCATGAAACAGCTGTGGGACTCTACCAAACCTGATGCGCGTGCGGAGTTTCATTGGCGTTTAACACTGATTGTCTCTGTGGTCATTATGGCATTGCTGGTGGTGCCGCTCAGTGTAGTCAACCCGCGTCAGGGCCGTGTTCTGAGTATGTTGCCCGCCATGCTGCTCTATTTGATTTTCTTCCTGTTACAAAGCTCCCTGCGCTCTAATGCAAGTAGTGGCAAGTTGGACCCCTTGATTTGGATGTGGACTGTGAACGGTGTTTACTTTGCAGTGGCGGTGATATTGAACCTGTGGGATGGCCTGCCGGCTCGTAAGTTACGTGCTCGATTGAGAGGGGCTGCCTGATGTTTGGTGTATTAGACCGCTATATCGGACGGACTATCCTCAATACCATCCTGATGACCTTATTCATGCTGGTATCGTTGTCCGGCATTATCAAGTTTGTCGATCAGCTACGCAAAGTCGGGCAGGGCGATTATTCTGCGGTTTCCGCGGGTATGTACACCTTGCTAAGTATCCCTAAGGATATCGAGATATTCTTCCCGATGGCAGCGCTGTTAGGTGCCTTATTGGGCCTGGGCACCTTGGCCACGCGCAGTGAATTGGTGGTGATGCAAGCATCAGGTTTTACCCGCATGCAAATCGCCGCTTCGGTGATGAAAACCGCGATTCCATTAGTGTTGCTGACCATGGCTATTGGTGAGTGGGTTGCCCCGCAAGGTGAGCAGATGGCACGTAACTTCCGTGCACAGCAGATGTACGGGGGGTCATTGTTATCGACGCAATCTGGTTTGTGGGCAAAAGATGGCTCCGACTTTATCTATATCCAGCGAGTTTCGGGTGATAACGAGCTAACCGGGGTCAATATTTATCATTTTGATAAACAGGATCGCCTGCTTTCGGTGCGTTATGCCGCTACCGCGACGTTTGAAGACAATCTGTGGCGCTTATCGCAGGTTGATGAATCTGATTTAAGCAATCCAAATAAAGTGACTGGTTCACAGACACTAACCGGTGAGTGGAGAACTAACTTAACACCAGAGAAGTTGGGTGTGGTTGCTATGAACCCAGATTCACTTTCTATCAGCGGATTGCATGATTACAGCAAATACCTGCGACAAAGTGGGCAAGAGTCGAGCCGATACGAACTGAATATGTGGGGCAAGATATTTGCGCCATTCTCAGTTGCCGTGATGATGCTGATGGCGCTGTCATTTATTTTTGGTCCATTACGCAGTGTACCAATGGGGGTTCGGGTGGTTACCGGTATCTTCTTTGGTTTTGTTTTCTATGTATTGGATCAGATTTTTGGCCCACTTAGCTTGGTTTACAGCATCCCTCCGGTCATCGGCGCACTGTTACCGAGTATACTTTTCCTCCTAATCAGTGTTTATTTGCTGCTAAAACGGCGTTGATGGCGGTTTTTTCAACACTTAGACTAAACTTAGTGGGATAACAGTTGCATGCGGACTTCGGGTAGGTATAATTCACCTCGTTCTCCGCATACTACTTCAGTGCCGAAGTGGCGAAATCGGTAGACGCAGTTGACTCAAAATCAACCGCCGCGAGGCATGCCGGTTCGATTCCGGCCTTCGGCACCAACAGTATGTAAATAGACCTCAACTGAGGTCTTTTTTTATGTCTAAAATCCAGTCCCCGCAAGGCTCTTCTCGCTTTTTCACTCAACATAAGTCAACCTGATTCAATCTACATCAACTTACTGATGTGGGTACAATTGCGGGTATATCCCGGTTCGATAATGTTTGTACCCACGCAGAACCCTTGAAAGGATACTCAACATGGCTCTGAGTGATGTGAAGGTTCGTACGGCCAAGCCAGAAGCAAAAGCCTATAAGCTCACTGACGGCGAAGGCATGGTTTTGCTTGTTCATCCTAATGGTTCCAAATATTGGCGGCTACGTTATCGCTTTGGCGGTAAAGAAAAGATGCTGGCGCTGGGGAAGTACCCTGAAATATCGTTGGCAGATGCCAGAGCACGGCGTGACGAAGCTCGTAAGCAGTTAGCTAACGGTGTGGACCCAAGTGAGAGCAAGAAAGCCGTTAAGGTAGAGCAGGAGCAAGAAGCGATAACTTTTGAAGTGGTAGCCAGAGAGTGGCATGCCAGTAATCGTCAATGGTCAGAAGCTCACAGTGCTCGAGTGCTCAAAAGCTTAGAGGACAATCTCTTTCAAGCCATTGGCAAACGGAATATCGCAGACCTCGGAACCCGTGATCTTTTGCCTCCAATCAAAGCCGTAGAGATGTCTGGGCGTCTTGAGGTGGCTTCCCGCCTGCAACAACGAACCACAGCAATAATGCGCTATGCAGTACAAAGCGGTTTAATTGATTATAACCCCGCGCAGGAGATGGCTGGTGCCGTTGCTACTGGTAAAAGAAAGCACCGTGCTGCACTTGAGTTAAACCGCGTTTCAGAGTTGCTTCATCGCATCGACTACTACAGTGGCAGGCCACTCACTCGGCTAGCGGTAGAATTGACTTTATTGGTCTTTATCCGCTCCAGTGAATTACGCTTTGCCCGTTGGTCAGAAGTAGATTTTGAAACTGCCATGTGGACCATCCCTGGAGAGCGTGAACCACTGGAAGGTGTTAAACATTCGCACCGGGGCTCAAAAATGCGCACTCCTCACCTTGTCCCCTTATCCCGCCAGGCTCTCGCCATTCTGGAAAAGATCAAAAGCATGAGTGGAAATCGTGAGCTGATCTTTATCGGTGATCATGACCCACGTAAGCCCATGAGTGAAAACACGGTGAACAAGGCTCTACGCGTTATGGGATATGACACGAAGGTTGAAGTCTGTGGCCACGGTTTTAGAACTATGGCCTGTAGTTCATTGATAGAGTCGGGATTGTGGTCGAGGGATGCAGTAGAAAGGCAGATGAGCCATCAGGAGCGTAACTCTGTGCGTGCGGCTTATATTCATAAAGCCGAGCACTTAGATGAACGTAGACTGATGATTCAGTGGTGGGCGGATTATCTGGATGCAAACAGGCAGCAAGCTATCTCACCTTTTGATTATGCAAAAGTAAATAATCTATTCAAATAACCATCACCAGTCTTTTATTGTAATACGTCTCATTCAATAGTTTTTATATCACTGAAAGCCTCTGTCAAAAGACAGGGGCTTTTTGCGTTTTAATCAACGTAAAAGGAAATCATGATGGAAAATAACATTTGTTGTCCGGTAGACGCAGATCTGAAAGACAGATTTAGCCAGATCGATACAAATGACTTTTATTGAGTTCATGATGCAGTACCTCTGAAAAAGAACACTCAGCATAAGTGTGGCAGGACTTACGCTGAGGGAGGGACGTCCATCACATCACCAACAACATCTCTGTCACTTAAGAAATCATCCGTTTGTGCCAAAATAAACTGCTTTAAAAACTGATCAATGCGAATATTCAGCTTAAATAGAGGTAGGGTTACACCGTCTTGTTTTTCAAAATAGACCTTGGCTTTTTCTTTATCTACCGAATCTTTTAATGCGTCGAAGCGACCAAAGTCGTTGAGATTCTTGTCATTAACACTATCAGCCATTAATGCTATGAGCCGTTCTTTATCTAAACCAAGAGCATTAACAACGGCGTTTAATTGCGCGTTTTCAGCATTATTTTTGTAGGTGTTGATGTAGTCTCTAAAAGTATGGCCTTCAATTAACTGCGCATCGCCGCGCTGCAAGTCGTGCAAGAAGAGCTTGGCGTACTTTTGTTCGCTTTGGGTGAGCGATGCAAACGACTTGTGTAGCTCATTTAATGTGGTTTCAATATTCGCAGAGTCTTGGTGTTGGTTCAGCTCTTTTAAATATTTATCAAAGCGGCTGTTCATGTAGTCGGCATCGATTTTGCCGGTATCTATCTCAGTTAAATAACCACTGATATCAAAGGGCACATCGTCCTCACCTGCGCCACCGCCATCACCTTTGCCTACCAGCTCTTTATAGCGCAGAACCAGGCTCAGGTAAGTTTGTTCGTCTATGGCCAGCGTTACCTCATGTTCTACATCATTTTCAGTAAAGGAATAGATCGACTGTTCCCAATGAAAACCTTGTACTTTAGCTGCTTCCAGGTGTTGGCTAAAGGTGTTAAATAATTTGGCGAATTGGGCGCAGGTTTCTATATCGTCTGGCAGTTTTTCAAAGTTCTCAACACCCGCACTGACGAATAGCTCGGTAATGTCCGCCACTAATTCATTTATGGCTTTAAGGTTACTTTCTAACCGATCAACAAATAAGCCGATAGGTCTGTCGCCGGAATAGAGTTTTACCGCATCGTTAATGTACTGCTCCATGGTGTGTGGATAACGATAATAACGGATGATGCCGTGGGGTTTGTCGGGGCCAAACAAGCGATTGGTGCGTGAGAACGCTTGAATAATATTTTGGTATTTAATTACCTTATCTAAATACAAGGTATTAAGCCATTTAGAGTCAAAGCCAGTGAGCATTTGATCCACCACGATCAATAAATCTAATTGCTTTGAAGGCTCGGTATGGATGCGCTCGTAAGGCTTTTTATGGGCAAGGCGTGCCGCTAAATCTTTTTTAAAGGCCGCGTGGCGGGCAAAATCAAAATCCTGGCCATAACGCGCGTTATAGTCGGCCATAATTTCGTCCAGGCCATCGCCTTTAAAGGTGGGGCCACGGTCGCCACTGCCGTCGTTATCAATATTTGGGTCAAATAGAGCCGATACTTTAAGTTCAGGTTTGGCGGCTTTTAAACGGCGGTAATAGTCAATGGCTTCGGCAATGCTGCTAGTGGCCAAAATGGCGTGGAATTTATTGGCCTGGCTGAGCACATCCCACTCAGCCAGAATATCTTCTACTACTTTTTCTTGATGGGCTTCAGTGAGATATTGCTCTTTTGGCACATAATCTTCGATGCCTTTGACATACTTACCTGTTGCATCTTTATGGCCAGCCATTGGCACATCATTCATAAAATAATTAAATTTTTTCTTTTTGGCAGTCGTAGACATTGCATCTGCAACCGAATCGGCCTTAGCCTGTTCAAGGGCGACGGCCTGGCGTAGATCTTTATCTTTAAAGGTACAGACTTTGTAAGGGTCAAAGCCCAAAACATTGCCGTCGCGAATACCGTCGGCAATGCTGTAGCGGTGTAGCTCGTTGCCAAATACGGTACTGGTGGTATTGCCGTTTTTTTCGTTTTCTTCTTGAATCGGTGTGCCGGTAAAGCCAAAAAACAAGGCGCGCGGAAAGGTACGTTTAATAATAATCAGCATGTCGCCAAAGGTAGAACGGTGCGCCTCATCGATAATAAACACCAAGCGCTTAGCGCGAATTTTTTCTATGTCGGCCGAATTTGTTGCTGTTCCCTCATCATCAACTTCTTCAAAAATATTACTCATTTTTTGAATAGAGCTAACAATTAACGTATCGGCGGGAGTGGTGCTTTTTAATTTGGTAATGAGTACATGAGTATTTTCGGTGGCTTGAACGTCTTCGCCATCGCCAGCAAAATTGCGATATTCCGCTAGCGACTGGGTGCCCAGCTCGATCCGGTCCATTAAAAAAACCACTTTATCGGCATCTTTCGATTGTGCAATCAATTGTGCCGATTTAAAGCTGGTCATGGTTTTACCCGAACCGGTGGTATGCCACACATAGCCCCCGAGGCGGTCAGGGTTATTGGTAGCGCTACCCAGTTGCTGCCAGTTGGTTTTGGCCACTTTGTCAGATATCGCATTGGCGGCGTAATACTGATAGCTGCGCATTACCTTAAGCACGCCGTCGGTGTCGTCAGCGACGGTATAAAAACCAATCAACTGGTGCGCCATAGGGATCGAAAGCAAGGTAGAAGCGATGTCTTTCCAGTGGTTCATGGGTTCGTTATTAAAATCGGCCCAGGTAAATTGATAGTCGCGGTTGAACTTGCCGTCTGGCCCAGGGTTGGCAAAGTATTTGGTCTCGTTTGGCTCCATGGCCACAAACACTTGGATAAGCGAAAACAGGCCGCTAAATACGCCCTCTTTACTGTACTTTTCAATTTGGTTTACGGCCTGGCTAACCGGAGTGCCGCTGCGCTTTAGCTCGACATGGATAACCGGCATACCGTTGATCAGTAATAGCACATCGCCACGTCTGTCGTTGCGCAAAGGGCTGCCGCGTTCAAATTTGGGTTGCTGCACAATTTGGTAACGGCTTTGGCCGGCGGCGATTTCCTGGCGATCGTATATTTTTAAGCTGACTTCTTTGCCCATATGCAAGGTATCGGCGGGGTTATCGCGCTTAATCGCCACGGTTTTACCGTTAATTAAACCGTTTAGCTTAAGCGGGGTTTTAAGTTCTTTGATTTGCTCAATAATTTGCTGCATTTCAGTCGCGGTAAGCGGCACATCGTTTAAGCGATCCCGCTGGCGATTATTTTCAAACAAAATAGACGCCCAGTTTTGCAGTAAATCCGCTTCGGTTTTATTTTTGAGTATCTCCGGCTCCCAACCTTTGTTGGTGAGTACCTCTATAAAGGCCCGCTCAAATTGCGCTTCGGTTTTAAAGATGGTCATGTACTCTCCCTATACAAACATTTTACTTAAGCAGGCCTGCTTGATGTTATTGAGTTTGGTGATTTGTTGCTGGTGCTGGTTGATTAGGGCGTCGAGCTTTTGGAAATAGTTGCCAATTTGGGTTTGTTCGTCCTTTAAAGGGAGCCAAACTGGCAAACATCTAAAGTCTTGAACACCTAATGATTTACGTGTTGAACCTGATGTTTTGTTAGCTACATGCCCCTTAAAAACCTCCGTTTGTAGGTAGTATCTCAGATATGCAGGATACAAACTTGTAGGCTTAACTATTGCCATGGTTGGTGAGTATGTATATTCGCAACCAACATTATTCGATAAATTAATTATTTTCCCAACGGAGGCTACCCTACCATAAGCAAAATCACCTTTTTCAATGGTGTATCTCGCCGAATGCTCACTATAAATACGGCTAGGAACAATTCTTACATTTTTCCAATCGACAAGACCAACATCTGAAATGTCACCAATACCGATAAAAGGTACCCCATTATCTACAGCATCAGGAGCTCTATGACTTGGATGTGGGTCAATGACGTTTGCAATTTCCGATAATATATTTTCCACCCACTCACCACTAAATCCTTTAAACCTGATTTCTGGTATGGTTTCGCCTTGTTTGGGGAACATCTTTTCCAGCATGGCTTTTTTAATGTTGTCGAGCTTGTCATGCTTTTGTTGGTGTTGATTGATTAGCTCATCGAGTTTTTGAAAATAGTTGCCGATTTGGGTTTGTTCGTCCTTTAAAGGGAGCCAAACTGGCAAACATCTAAAGTCTTGAACACCCAGTGATTTACGTGTTGAGCCTGATGTTTTGTTAGCTACATGATCCTTAAAAACTTCCGTTTGTAGGTAGTATCTCAGATATGCAGGATACAAACTTGTAGGCTTAACTATTGCCATGGTTGGTGAGTATGTATATACGCAACCAACATTATTCGATAAATCAATTATTTTCCCAACAGAGGCTACCCTACCATAAGCAAAATCACCTTTTTCAATGGTGTATCTCGCCGAATGCTCACTATAAATACGGCTAGGAACAATTCTTACATTTTTCCAATCGACAAGACCAACATCTGAAATGTCACCAATACCGATAAAAGGTACCCCATTATCTACAGCATCAGGAGCTCTATGACTTGGATGTGGGTCAATGACGTTTGCAATTTCCGATAATATATTTTCCACCCACTCACCACTAAATCCTTTAAACCGAATCTCTGGCACCTTATTATCCATACTCATCTTATTCGCCCTTCAATAAGCGGGTGAGTTCAGCCAAGCCCTGCATATCAAACTCATTGCCGGTGAGCTCGCTCATCATCTGTGCCAGTGCTTGCTCGGTGTTTTTTATCTCATTGGCCACTTGCGAGTAAGTGACGGCGTATTTATCGGCAAGGGCTTGCACTTGGCTAGTGAGTTGGCTAATCACGGAGTTTGGCATAGCAGCGAGTTCGGTGCTTAATGGCGCAATCCATTTAAGGTGCAGCAGGTTGTTCACTTGTTCATCAGTTAATGCTTCGATAGTTGTTTTGGTTTTTAAGTGCAGGGCAGTGGCGGCATCTTTGACCGTTTTTTTCAGGGATTTTTCTTCATCGATTAATTTGTTCGCGCGAATAATTTTGGCTTCATAGCTGTCTTCGGCAAATTTAGTTTTGGCATCTTTTTGCTCTTTCAAGAAGACTTTGGCTGCCTTACCGACTTCGGCATTGGCAAAGCCGTCTTGGCTTTCTTTGACCGTATCTTGTTCTTTTTCTTCTTCGGTCAGGGATTCTAAAATTTCTTCCAGCGTGCTGGCGATTTCTGCCAGGCGGGTTTCTTGAGTTGCCAGAGCTTGTAAATCATCACTTAAGTAAGTTTGTTGCACTAAATCAAACGGCAGTATGTGGCCTTTCCAGCCGTCTTGTACTTCAGTGTCCAGGCCGTTTTTTTTCTTTATAACAATATTGGCATCAACTTGTTTGGCGGCGGCAAAGCCTTCGGTTTGCATCATTTCTAAATCGGCGCTGATGAGCTGCCATTGGTTGTTTAGAAATTGGTAAGCCTGGTATTTGTCGATGAGGGCAATCGGGGCTAAGCGAGTAAATAGCTCGGCACTTAATACCGCCTCTTGTTGATTACGCTTTACGCTTTGCCAGTTTTGTATTAACTGGGTGTTTAGGTAGTTATCAAAGCCATTAAAGGCTTGGTTGTAGGCGCTGATAAACTCTAACACTTGCGGATGCCCACTAATACTGGCGTTGACGTCTTGTTTGGCAATAGCCAGCTCACTGTAAGCGGCGGATTTTGGCGTAAACAGAGTATCGTGCAATTGTGGGAAAGCTTGCCAAAAATGATGTAGCTCGGCAATTTCGCTGTTGGGGATGCCGCCGAGCATGGTGGCGTGTAAATCCCAGCTTGGTGCCGCCGCAGAAGAATCCACATAGCGCGGTATGTTGAGATTGTAGCCGTTGTCGCGCAGGGTTTGTTTGCTCACCAGTTGCGAGAACTTGTCGATACTTTCGCGGTTAATCACTGCATCAGTAATGCGTTTGATATCACTGGCTTGCAGTTTGTTGTTTTTGCCTTCTTTCATAAAGTGTTTGGAGGCATCGACCACCAATACATCGGTGTTTTGGCGTTTTTGCTTGAGTATCAAAATCACTGTAGGAATGCCGGTGCCAAAAAAGATATTGGCCGGTAAACCGATAACAGTATCAATATGATTCTGTTCAATAAGTTGTTTGCGAATTTGACCTTCTTCACCGCCACGGAACAAGACACCATGGGGCAGAACAATGGCCATAATGCCATCGGGTTTTAGGTGGTAGAGGTCATGCAGCAAAAAAGCAAAGTCGGCTTTGGTTTTAGGTGCCAGGCCAAAACGTGAATAGCGTGGATCGCTGTCTTTAAAGCTGGGGTCCCAGTTTTGTGAGTAAGGCGGGTTGGACACCACGGCATCGACATGCAAGGCGTAGTATGAGCCTTGAGGATCGCTATCATCAAAATACGGCCAATCTTCTTCCAGGGTGTCGCCATTACGGGTTTTAATGTTGCTGGCTTTGATACCGCGCATGATGAGGTTCATACGGGTTAGGTTGTAGGTATTGGCTTTTAACTCTTGGGCGTAATAGGTGATGCTGTCTTTGCTTTTAGCGTATTTCTCGAATGCCTCACCGATATTGATCAGCAACGAACCAGAGCCGGAGGTAGGGTCGTAAATTTTGATGGTATCTTTGTGTTTTAACTCGTGGGCGATGATGTTCGACATGAGTACTGAGACTTCATGAGGCGTGTAAAACTCACCGGCTTTTTTACCTGCATTGGCGGCAAATTTCTCAAGTAGGTATTCGTAAATGTAGCCCAGTACGTCATACCCTTGATTACCATTCATGGGGATGCTTTTGATCAGGTGCAGTAAATCGCTGATGGCTTTGGTGCGTTTGCCAGCACTTTCACCCAGTTTGCTTAAACCGGTTTCTAAGGTGGTAAAAATGCCTTCAAACAGTTTTTTGTAAGTTGGCGAAATCAAACGGCTAAAGGCCGAGAGCGCATCGCGTACGTTAGATTCATCAAAGTCGGATGTGGAATCAACCCAGGTAGAAAACAAATTATCGTAGGCAATAAAGTAGCCCAGGTTGCTTTGCACGTATTTAACGGTGTCGGCGTCTTCTTCATTGAGGGCTTTGATATCTTCGGGCGTCATACCCTGTTTGATGACAAACTGCACCAGCTGGTCGCTTAGGTACTTATAGAAGATAAAGCCGAGTATGTAATCTTTGTATTCGTTGGCTTCAATTTTAGAGCGCATCTGGTTGGCAGATTCCCAGATTTTTGCCGCAAGTTGTTGTTTATTCACAATGAGTCCTGTTAAAAGCAATTCTTTTTTGGAAAGGGCTATTTTAGGGTTTTGATTGTACGTTTGATAAGAGCTTCTTGCTAGCGGCAAGGCTTTACGAGTCTGGGTAAATGAGGAGTCTGCAGTCTCGATTCCTACCAAGACAGCCATCTTCAGCTGCGACAGCTTCGATGTTTTGGACTGGCTCATTCCAACTGGCTTAGTCACTATATATTGGACACATCCCCCGCCCACATCATCCTCTCACCGGGCTTTGCTGTTATCTGGTATGGCACAACCCATAATTTTAGGGTTTCTGAAAAAGCAAAGTGCTGCGGTATCGGTTGGTTAAAGTCATCATGCGCGGGGTAAATCAGATACATCTCGCCTGTTCCACTAAGGTATTTTTGGCCATAGGCAAACATTTGATAGAAGTCAGATTGTGCTAGTCCATACAGGGTTTTTTTTTGCTGGCTGTTATTCACCAGCTTCCATTTTGTATCCATCACCATTTTGGTTTGAACCGGCTGGCGTGATTGAACCAACAGATCGGGGCGAAGCTTAAAGCAGTCGTAAGCCCCATGTTTCACCAAGGAATAAGTGGCAGCCTGCGATTTAACTTTGAAGTGAGAGGGCAATTCGTCGGGAAGAGTTTGAGCAACAAAGGACTCAAATACCGCTTCCATAGGGAACAAGAGAGACATGGCTTTGGCGTTTCCTTGCAAGGCACTCGGGCTCATTCCCCTCAGAATCAACTGCGCCCAAGCCATTGGCTCGGTGTAATGAGCCATACCACGCTCCAGGCGTAAGCTGCTTATATCACTCTCAATATCCCGGCTAAGTGGGATACCGTCAAACGCAAAGCGCAGCTCGTAAAGCCAGCGCTGATTCTCTGATGACAGTTTCAGACTAAGAAGCTTATCCAGCGTGGAGTGTAAGAGCCGATTGGCTGCACAATCCGGCATGTAGTCATCATAATCGACACAAAACTTATGACGACTCACCACGTTATGTCGCAACTGCGCGGAAAGCATTAGTTTACCCTTCATAAAAGACAGGTTACCTTGCTCGCTCATATAGTTGGATCGTAAACCTTGTTTAAGTAATTGGCTGACGCTATGCAAAAACTGACTGATAAAAATTTCAAGCAAAGGCATGCGCTGAGCCTGGAGAGTGGCTTGCTGGGTTTGAATATGTCGAAACCCAGGCAGATGGCTTAGCATTGTCAGCAATGTTTCACGTGCATTCACAGCTGTGAGATTTTTACCAACCTTGGGCAGTATCTCAAGCTGGAAACCGTGAGGTGTGGAAAGCATCCCCGCGTAGTTTTGCACCTGCAGCAATTTGAAACCTGAGCGGGAGGTGAGTTTGAGAAACTGGCTTCCTTGAGTACTGGTTAGGCTAAGCTCTTCTAAATAATCAAAGACCTGTTGAGGAATTGGTTTTGCGCCAATTGATGCCGCTTTTCCGCTTCCTAACAGATCATATTCAAAAACAGAGATCACTTCACTCATGGTTTACTGCCCGCTCATTAAGAGTGGTCTGCTGTGGCTGATAAATAGCACGGTAAGCCTGCGGCATATTCCAGATCTCTTCATCAAATGCTTCGAGCTCGTAAGCTGTCGATTGCTGATCATGGCGTCGTAAAGCATGATTGTTACCAAAAAGCGTATCTAGATCGTCGGTTTTCTCAATCACGAATTGTAGGCTGTCGTTTTGCTTTTGGTTGTCTGCCAGCACCAGCCGGATCTTGTTCCAGTCATCGAAGAAGTATTCCTGCAACAGCGGAATGATCTTTTTCTGAAATGCGATCTTCAGTTGTTTAAATGCAGCCTCTTCATCACCGGCATCGAGTGCATTTTTTACCGGCATAAAGAAAGCATGCCCTAGTGTATGTTCTCGATCGTAAAGTGCTTCGATGCGGCTGTTGAGTTTCTCTAACAACGACTCGAGTTCTATGCCTTTCACCTTAGTTCCACTCAACAACGAGAGATCTGGCATCATCTCGACAAAGTCAAAGCGACGGCGCAAAGCTGTGTCCATCAGAGCTAAAGAACGGTCTGCTGTATTCATGGCTCCAATAATGTCGACATTGGCGGGTACGCTGAAGTGATCACCGCTATAAGACAGTTGCAGGCTCATTGCATTGGACATACCTGCACGTTTGTCTACTTCAATGAGCGAGATCAATTCGCCAAAGATCTTGGAGATGTTGCCACGATTGATCTCATCAATGAAAATGGCGTAGCGATGTGCTGGATCGGCATTGGCACGCTGACACAGGCGCATAAAGATCCCCGGCTCAATAGGGTAAGAGATATTGCCACTTTCGTCAGATCGCGCGCGGATACCTTCAATAAATTCTTCATAGCCGTAAGATTGGTGGAAAGTAACCACTGCAAAACGCTGGATGGCTTCGGCAGATTTAGGACCTTGCTTTAACTCTGCATAAAGAGAAAACAGCTCATCCACTTGCTCTAACTGAGATTCAACCAAGAACCATTCACTATCTGCAGTTTTGTCAAAGATTGCAGGTTCACGACGACCTTTGTAAGCAACAGTAGTTGATCCTGGTATGGTGAAGGATTGCAACGTCGCCCAAGCAGTTTGCGAAAAGTTGCTACTACGGCCATTCAGCAGCGCTTTACGTTGGAACCACTGGTGTTCCGTCATTTGGCGAACTTTCGCTCGTTTACCAAGATCGAGCAACACCAGTGCTATAACCTGCATCCAACTCAACGATTCAAGGCGAGAATCCAGCCAGGCATCACGATCGGCTGGTACAGCATGAGAGGTATACTCTTTCATCTTTTGCTGCAATGTGAAGGTCTTGCCAGTGCCTGGTGGACCAAAGTAGATCACGTTAGTTGGGGAATGCGAAGGGGGTTTAACATCCGTCAACTCAGTGTCGGATGTGGATATATTGCTGGAGGCTTTCTCCTGTCTCTGTTCATTATCGCGTTCACGGAGCAATTCATAGAAATGCCAAATAGCCATATTCACGTAATAAGGATCTGCATTGGGAGATTGGGCATGTATGGCTTGTTTCAATTCATGATTTTTCTGTAACCAATTTCCGGTCAGTACCAAACCGAGGTGGAATTGCTTATTTAGGAATTCTGCCGCTTTATTAAAAGCATTCTCATCCACAGTACTGGTGCAGGTTTCAGGCGAAAACGCGGCAAAAACACGATTTCTCAAACTCCAATACATACGCTTCAGGAGTCCGGTCTCTTTAGCCTGCTGTAGAGCATCGCCAACATATTGGTAAGTTGCTTCATCCGGCTGCTGGCGAATACGCTCGGTTAATTCTCTGAGCAGTGGTAGGCTTTGCTGATATTCCGCCAAAGACGGAACACCCTGACGAATGCTGGCGATACCGTTATCACGTTCATACCAAAGTCGTTTGACTAAATCATCCGTTTCAGGCCCCATGAATGTAGGGGCTTGCTGTAGCAGCGCCGTAAATTCACGATATCGCTGATTCCACTTGGATGTTTCATAACTTTCATCTTCGGCTAGGGTATCAATCAATTCACTGAGTGTCAGTTTGCCTGCTTCAATACTATCCACAAGATCCATCGTGATGTTTCCTCTGCTCTGATATCACTTATTCTTTGACTAATGTGATGGGTTCCAACTGTATTGAGCTAATCAAAGGGTTAGATTAACATCAGCAGCTTACATACTTCCCTAAGACTCTTTCTCGATAGGGTATCTGAATTCGTAGTGTTTCTTTCGCGGTGGGAAGGTCGGTATTTCTTCACTCCTCCGATCCCTTACAGCGTCCCATGACCACCAGGAGTCACCAAATTCCTGCTGATACCATTCTTCTTTAACTGCTTTATGCTGTAAATAATCCTCAGTGTCGCGCCCCCAAACTTCAAGTGGAACGAAGTCTGAACCATTAACATCCGTGAGTATGAAATCGGGATGATACTGATCTTCCGCAGAATCATAAATCAATGGCTTGATAAACTGGCGTCGTTCCTTAGCTAGCTTTTCTTCAATAAGCCCTTCGTAAGATGAATCGAGTGGGATCCACCGTTCACTCACCATCATTAAAACAACCTGACGAACACTTGCGGAAAAATATACCCTGTTAGACTTCGCAGATTTTCTCTCTTCTGGCACGTCTGTAACTGCAATTGCGATAATTTTACCACCACGTCGCCACCATGCTACATCACGTGGAAATCTGGCTAAGGAACTTTCCCAACGGGAGTAATCGATGGTTAGATATGGCATCCCGACAGGGGGGCCGTTCTTCGTTGTTCCTGCCAGAGGCAGATTATTACCAACATTCAGAGCTGAAGACCACTCATTCAGTTCTGAGATGACGATCAGACGGCGACTTTTCGTGCAGGCGTAATTGACAGCCTTCTTATTGCCATGCTCGTTTCCTTGTAACAACAGAACATTGGCCAGAACTGTGCGGCCTTGTTTAATGTTGCTGGCTTCCTTATACAAACGGCTCATTACTGTTGTAAGCCTTCTATTACCTTCCAGCCAGGGTGCCCATTCGTTAAGCCCCGTATTTTCCCAAAGCAAATGAAGAAGACCTAGCATTTTCATTTTCCTAAGGCGTTTGACTTGCTTTCTTTCCCTTGGGGGATGCACTGCAGCCGGAGCTGCGCGTTCAGGGGCAGCCGCTGATACGTATAACGAAAAATCCAGCCCGATGCGCAGAGTCCCGTCCTCCTCTTCCCTGACAGCCGATGATGAATATGCTTTTGCACCACCATCAGTATTTACACGAGAGTGATATGAGCAGGACGGTTTGTGCCTGGGGCCGGTGTTTGGGTTACGGCAGAGAGTAAATGGACCGGAGCCTTTGTGGCTTCTGATATAAAGCTTAAGTTCCTGAGCCGGATCACAGCAGCAGGTCGCAATGTAATCGCGATTATCCCAAGCTAGCTTTAACGTATGCTGGAAAAAGGAATCTGGAGTAGATTTTTGTTGCTCTGGTGGAAAGTAATAGGGTTTTTCTTTTTCAAGACGATGTACGCAGACCTCGGACTGTTGCTTCCTTTCCATTGACCTCACCTTTGTGATTCTTTCCCAATCAATGTTTTATCGCAATCGCTATGATTGTTCAAATTTCCCACATTTAAATAATGGGTTATAGGTCTGCAAGTCGCAGCTCTATAACTCCGATGGTAAGAGCTACGGTATTAGTTGACCGTTACATCCTTGTTACCTCTATTATGATTTAAACAAATCATGGAAATTAGCTTATCCGATAGGAGCCATCATGCATCTGCGCACCATCAGTTTCAGCATCTCTTTCAAACATCATTCGAATACTAATTTCCAGAACATCTCCATTTGCCTTACTTTGTTCCTTTTTCAAGGCCACTTGCAGTTGCGAGATGTCACCTGCGCTGTCGCCCATTGGCCAGAGTGCAGCACGTGCTAAGTTTCTCTTTCGTGACATTAGTCCTTGAAGCAAACAGTCAAAAGAATGCTCCTGATAACCTGCATGGATGGCCATAGGCATATGGATTTGAACTGGATACTTTTGTCCGATGCGGTGAACGCGGTCATTACATTGCTCTTCAACAGCCGGATTCCACCAGCGAGACAAGTGAATAACGTGAGTGGCGGCAGTTAATGTCAGGCCTGTTCCTGCCGCTTTGGGACCGAGAACTAATAAGTCAAAGCCACCATCCTGTTCAAGATGACACTGGAATCGACGTACAATAGTCTGACGCTTTTGGATAGGCGTATCGCCATTAATGTGATCAATTTTCTCAAGGCCAAATTCTTGTCGTGCTAACTCCATAAAACGGAATTGCATCTTTCGATGCTCAATGAAAACCAGAACACGTTCACCTTTTGCCTTAATGTGATGCAGAATTTTGAAGCATGCATTCAGGCGAGCAGAAGCATCGATAAAACTCTGACTGTTTCCACTCATCTCCATCGCCGGGTGAACTGAAACGCCACGTATATGCTGTAGTATTTTCAGTGCGGCGCCAGGACCACCTTGCGAAAGTTTGAGCCGGGCGGTTTCGTAGGCAATTGCCTGCCCTTCAGGCATTAAACGAGGATGCAGAAAACGTGTTTTAGAGGGCAGCTCTTTCGCAACGTCTTCTTTTAAACGACGAAACGCTAAAGGCGGTAGCTGATTGCGAGGCTCAAAAACCAGCTGATACAGTTGAAGCATATTCTGTTCATCAGGTTCGCTGTACAGGCTATTGAAATTACGTAACGTATCGAGAGACCCGGGGGCCAGTTGATCCATGACCGCCCATAGGTCACTTGTTGTATTCTCAATAGGTGTGCCTGTAAGGCCAATTCGATAGTCAGCATTGATGGCTCGAGCTGCACGGGCGCGAAGCGAGTCAGGATTTTTTATTGCCTGAATTTCATCAAAGACAACGGCTGAGAAATGAATTTTCGCAAGGGAATGCTGATAATTGGTGAGCGTTGTGTAAGTTGTTAATATCCAGAAGCGATGGCCTTTGCCCTCCTCGATCGCTTCATGTAGCTGCCGAAAATTCAGTAAGTGAGTACCATCTTTTGTCTCGACACCTTTAGCATCGAAATTTTTATACTGACTTAATGATGAACCATATAGGCGGAGCAAATGGCCGAGCCCTTCGCCATCAGTATGCTGTACTACCTCTGCATTCCAATTTTCCAGGAGGGATGTGGGCGCCACAATTAATATCGGTCCGCATTCTTTATTGCTGGCAGTATTGACGCGGTTGTTCTCTTTTAACCAGCGAAGAAATGCAATGGTTTGAAGCGTCTTACCCAATCCTTGTTCATCTGCGTTCAAGATGCCAGGCATTCCTGACTTCCACGAAGAAAGTTGCAGGCTAAAGCTCTCTAGTTGATGCGATCGCAATGCGGTTTTAACGCCTGTAGGCAGTTGCTCGTCGATAAATACAGGACGTTCTGTAAGGTCCGGCCTCCAAGATATTTCTTCAAAATTATCTTTGGTATCAAGGATAACCGTAGCAGCATGTGGGTTATCAACTGTGGGCTTATCTTTCTTTTCTGTTATTTCTGTCGCGGCCTCGATCTGTTTAAGATCAGCCAGTCGCTTTTCAAGTGCGCCTAACGTGTCTTCGGTGGCTTTAATTGGATAAGAAGCGACTTCAACTTCCTGTTGCGATGCATCTATGGCATTACGTATCTGCTCGCAGACATTTGCCAGCGCGTGGCTATCCATCGCATCAATAATTTTGGCTAGAGCGTCGGGAATTACCTCTGGTAACCAGACCGTTTCGCCAGTCATGTGCGCTGAAACAGCACCTTTTCGGTAATGCAAAATACCTTTAACGCGTTCGGAATACTCAACGGTTTCGATAAAAGCGGGACCTGAAATGGCTTCAATTGCTTCTTCCTCGCCGACCTCATCGAGCCCATCCAGCTTACCTGATTGCCTCAGGTATTTTTCAACAGCATCGGTAATTGCAGGTCGTGGGTTTTCGATAAAAGCGCGTCGCTCTTCAGGTGCAGACTTTTGCTTCTGTACCATGATGTCAAGAATAGGGCGTGCGCTTCGGTCAATGACCAGATAATTGCCTTCGCCAACACGATAAGCGGAAAGAGCCCCTTGAGTTCTGACACGTTGCTGGAAACGACGTAAAGTTTGTTCACGTAGCTCACCTGCAGCTTCGCTGACAGCTTTTCCGTTATTTTCTAGCTCTTCTATGTTCCTGCCAGAGAAAGGGACTATTTCGAAATCATCAGAGCCATTTGAGCTGGTGGAAATAGAAAAACGATCCGCAATACAGACTTCTAAACCTTGCATAAAATCGGTCATCGATACCCGAACGGCATTGAGCTCATTGCCCATCTGGACGCCGGGATCGAGAGACTGCCTGAAACGAGCCAGCGATTCCCAGTCGGATGCTTCACCGCCGCCCGGTGTAAATTTTTCTGCGACTTCAATGGCCTCCATCATCCATAATGGCAACCGGCGTAAACCCTGAGATGTGGCTAAAATTGCCCCTGTTCGTTGTGGTATTTGGCGAACACCGTTGCGTAGCCATTCATGTTGTAAACGAAAATTATCGCTACCTAATGAACCTTCAATGTCGGTTTTTAATGTCAAATCGACAAGAGGAGGTAAGCACAGATTCTGTGCTGTTTCTGAGTCAAGTAGGCCAGTCAACCGGTGACTCATTTCTATAGAATCATGACTTATGTGCAAATGTTCTTCAAATTCTTCCGCCAGGGCTTTCAGATCGGCTATAGCGAAAGCTAAGGCGCGATCGTTATGTGTGAGACCAGATAATGTTGCGGATTGCTGCCGTTTAAACAGACGGTTGATTAAACTCTGTTTTTCTTCAGCAATATTCAGAGTGATCGTTTCTGCATTATGATCGAAGGTAAATGTCATGACAGATACTCAATTTGTTCACGCACTTTATCCTGCCAGCCGCTGAAATGTGGAATAGCAACAGGATTCGGTAGCATACGGATTTGTTCGCAATTGTATTGTAATTGGTACAGTTCTGGGCTGCGTTTGTTATCATTTCTGAAAATATGAACTTTATAACTGTGTGAACCTTCAATTACGATGCATTTCCCAATTTGTAAAATGAGCAATGAGGTTTTATCACGATTACCAAGAGCCGTTTGAATTCCGAAGTTCAGCGTTGAAGAGTCCCTCATAGAACCTTTCATTTCTTTTGCTTTTTGGGAGGCAATGCTGCTAAACGCTACCCACGCTGCAGTGATTTTTCCTTGGTTATAAAGCCCTAACCAAAATTCACGCCGTGGTTCCCACATATGGCTGTCTTCCACTTTCGAGACCACATCCAGGAAGAACAAAATGTTCTCACGCGTAAGCCAGTTAATGATGAGATTACGGCATTTTTCATCCACGCTGCCCCATACGCCCCCGCGACTCAGGCGTGGATCTTCGTAAAAAGCTACAAGTGTTTCAGTCAGAAAACGTGAGAGCCCCTCGTCGGGTTGCTTATACAGCCAATGTGACAACAACGCATTGATGGCCTCAGAAGCACCACTCATTAACGCGTTACTTTTGCCATCGGGTTTCAACCAGGCAAATAGTTTCTTAATGGTTGCTTTTTCATTTAATTCAGGCCTAAGCAACGCGATATACGCTAGATGAGCATGCGACATTAAACCCGGCTCGTGCGGGTGTGTGATGCCAAACTGTTTGAGCTCTTTCCATGGTGAGTCCATCATCACCATTTTTTCGGCCAACGCTTGATGCGCCTGATTAGCGTCAAAGAATTCAGGTAATTGATCGATAACATCTTTCCATTTATCGCTCATGTGCTCGCTGGAGATATCAAGACAGTTTTTAATTTTGGTTGTGTGCGCTGAACCAGGTTCGTAACTGCGAATGTATGCCGAAATCATTGCGGAAATAAAGGATGATGAGTCCGTAACAATGGTTTCCCGCAGATAAAACTCTTGCAGCGCGGCAAAGTCGTCCTGAGTTCTGAATTCTTTATCAAAAACAATCGGTGCCCCAGAGCAGATGAATGACATTTTCACCTCATCCCATTGCCAGCTTTCTACATACCCGAGCAGCTTGCGTAAAACCTTTTCACGATCGTGTTCGGCAATCTCTCTAACTACATCTGGCCAGCGCTCATGAATGGCTTGAATCTTGGCCGATAAACCTTTTGATACCGCTATTGCTGGCTTGAAAAGTGCGACTGGCTTCAGAAAGATATCGCTCAATTTCATGGCATGCTCTTCTTCAACGGTTCAATCAGACGCTGGCGAATGTCTTCAATTTCTGCAGCATTGGCTGGTGTATGCATAATAATGCGAAGATCGATGCGGCGATTCATTGCCATATTCTGTTGTGTGTCATTAGGGCGAACAGGACGCATTTTACCGTAGCCCGCAACCGAAAGAACCGGCTGATGCCGCATATTGAAATGTGCGACCAAATCCGGTGCAGCCGCAAGCATGCTGGTAAATGTCGTTATTGCACGGTTAGTCGAAAGATTCAGGTTATAAACACCATCACCTTTCGAGTCAGTATGGCCTTCAATCTGAACAGCCTCAATGATGGCGAATGAAGGATTACAGCTTTTGTTCCAACCCGTATTCTGGTTAAAGGTATAGCAGGGCAGGAGTGAGTCGAGGGTTTTTGCCAGCGCTTCGACAATCTTTCGCTTGTCATCGTTTAAGGCAAAACTATTGCTGATAAATAGCCCTTCGCCTTGGAAACGCAGAGTTCCTTCCTCAGGAATCACATCAACTGGCAACAATGGAAAAGACTGTTTGAGATTATCGCGTAGCTGATAAAGTAGGTTAAGGCGAGCTGTTGCTGCGCGAGACATATACTGTTCCAAAGGATCAACTCGCTTCAATGCTGCTATTTCAGAGCGGAGATCTTCAATCGTTTTATCGCGTGATTGAACAGCTTGTTCATATTCGTCGCGGGGAACAGTATTTTTATCGTTATACCGGCTGGCAAAGAATGCGAGCAGCACCATAACGATAAACAGGAAGCTCACCGTCATGTCCGTCATTGAAACAAAGACGGATTCTTCTTCCTCTTCATTTGAACGCTTGCGATTGGCGTTCCCTCTCACGACATGCGTCCCTGTTTAGGCGCAAAGTTTTCGGCCTGGTGGACAATACCCTGCATTGTATCCAGTGCTGGCATTAACGCGGACTGCATAGTTTTAACGTGATCAAACAGTGTTTCTACAGACGTTGCAACTTGCTCCTGATAAGAGTCGAACGCCTTGCCGAGCTTCTCATCAATACTATCCAGCCGTTCACCCTGACCACGTAATGCAGTGATCAGAGACTGAAGGTTAGTCAGAGTGGATTCAACCGCACGCTGCTGTCCACCCAATGTCTCTTGCGCTGCCGACAGTGTCATAGCGGATTGCTCAGCATTCGTTTTCGCTGCGTTGGCAATAGCTGAAAGGCTATTCTCGCTGCTTTCACGTAGTTGACGCGTGCTGATTTCAATACGCTCCATCACCGAGCGGATCGGGTTAGCTGCGTCAGTGAGTGATTGAGCCGACGAGCGGAAGCTACCTGATGCATTTTCAGAGGCAATGGCTCCCTCTTTAATACCATCTGAAGCACGACGTAAAGCGGTACTTGTTTCGTCAAGCATACCCATGACGCCTTCCAGTTTTTCCGCAATGGTAGAAAGAGGGGAAAGAAGTTGGCTGCTGGCGTTCTGAGTCATCGTTTCTGTCGCTTTGGTGATCTCTCCGGCGGTATTATCAAATGCGCTCAGTATGTTTGTCGCAGCCTGGCCGATAGCATCACTCGCTTGTGAGGCAGATTCTGACATGCGAGCTTGTGCGGCTTCTGCGCCCTGTTTTGCTGCGGTTTCCATTTCTGTTCGGATCCCCAGGGCGGCGGCTTTCATATCTGCAGCTGCTTCGCCCATTGCTCTTGCGCCATCACCCGTACTGTCTTTAATGCCTTGTAGCGTTGAGTTCATGGTTGCCAGCAGATTTTCGGCACCTTGATTAAATGCAGACGTTGCTGTTTCAGCTGTTTGTGACATACCTTCCCGCAGTGTTTCAACCGCCAGACCTAAGCGCCCAATAGCGCTTTCCATTTCGTTGCCCATTTTCCCTGAGCTTTGATCCATTCTTTCCGCGAGCAATTTGATTTGATCGCCTGCCAGCGAAATACGCTCACTGGCTTGTGTTAAGGCCCGGCCAACATCTTCAGAAAAACGCGAGGAGAGACTTTGTACCATTTCGCCGACACCATCATTACCTAAGCGGCTAACTTGTTCTATGACTGGGGTAATTGCTGAGCTGATGGATTCCGAAATCGCTCTTGGCAGATCTTCGCGAAGTGGTCGACCAATTTCTGCCACCATCTCAAGTCCCAGCTTTCGGAAATGTTCTCGACTTTCAATCGTAGCTTTTAGCTGACGAATGGATAAATCTTCCAGACTGATAAATGTCAGGCGTTTTTCAATCAAACTATTGAGGCTATGAACTGTTTTTTCCAGCTGTGAGGTGCCGCTACGCAAGCCTATGGTAAAAACTATTGAGCAGAAAAGGCCCGTGAGCGACATGATGAACTTCGCTGAGGCGATGGTAAGTAAACCTTCTAATGCCGCGCTACCGCCATCGTCCAGAGAGGTACTCATCGAATTAAGCGCAGAAATCAAGCCGAGGAAGGTCAGAGAAAGACCAATAGTTACAAACAATCCCGGAACGATGCGCCAGAATCCCTGTGTGAAATGCAAATCATCCAAATTAAAAAACTGACTAGGGCGAACAGCATTGCGAACGACAAGCTTACCGTCCTGATCGTCGACAATATGGGTTTCCCGATATTCCTTCCATGCCTCGGCCACATTTTGCTGTTCTTCTGTCATATTTAAGGCAGCGATACTGGCATCGACATTAGTTACATGCTGGCTAAATTCATCTTCCGGGGTTTTGGCAATAATGGCATGGATGCTGCCAAGTGCAGTAAGACGGCGCTTAACCAGCTTTCGCCAGCGTACTATGATAATACAAAGAGCGGCGACTAATAGAATAGTCACATAGCCGGGAGCCGCATCATTTTTCAATATTGAAGCAATATGCAAAATGCCATTACGCACCAGCACGCCAGGGGCCAGCAAGATGTCCATCTTTTACACCATAAGTAACGAGGAGGGCGGTATTTTTTATAAGATTACTCTAATTGATTTCTAGGATCTTATCTATCCTTCAGCATCGGTGGCACAGCCAGGCTTGTGTAAGTAATTTAAGCTATAAAAATTATAAGGTTGAGTATCTTTAGATGTTATCCAAGAATATTTGGTCAATACAACTCATTATATTTCTAGATGTTAATGTCATTTTGGCAGTTACTAGTCGTCACCAGTTCACGCAAAGCGGCTTAAGGCCAACGCTCATCACGCAGGTAACGCGTACAACCAATCTTGGCACTTGGGGCACTGCTTGGTCCCGTACCAGTGATGATTGCACCAGCAGCACTTCCAGCGTCGTTTGAGGGTATTACAGGAAAGCCGACGGGGTTTGATTATCCCCCACTCAGTTTGTTGGGCATTTTCACCGGCCTTAGATTTCTGACGGTCATTTGCAGAACTGAAACAACAGGTAGTCAACCGCTTTACACCGTCCAAACTGCCAGGTGTATGAACAAAACTTTTCACACCGGTAAGCTCATCAATAACAACGCTTATTTTCAGTCTGCAATATTCACAAAACAGAATATCGTAATCTTCCTGCGCTGCGGTTAAGGGGGTAACCCATTCTCCGTGGCGCGTGATGGCGTGTGGCGCAAATACAAATTCAGACATGATGAACTCCGGCATTGAATGAAAAATGCCCACGAGAACCGCAGGCATCATGTTGGTCTGTAGAGGTATTACGAAGATTGAGCACGCTTCCTGCCGGGCCTGCCAGTTTTGTTGAGGGTTTTCACTTCACCTCTGCCAAAAGTTCTTACGTTGCCGGGTAACGCCAGTCGTGCAAAGGTATCTATCTTTGTCAGATATCCCACGGCACGCTGTAGTCCTTCCTGCTTATCGATATCGTCATGTTTCACCATTCCTATACCTGGCTTCACATAACGTTCAGGCTGTGCATTACAGTTGAAGTACGTGCCTTTGCCTTCTGTAATAACCGACGTCCAATACTCACCAAACTGTTTACAGATACGGATATCTTGGCGAGCTTTATTACCATCGAGGAAGAACAGGGTGTGATAATGGAAACCTCTGTCTGACCCATATTCCAGTTTCCATACCATTCCCAGTACATGTTTGAATAGTCGCTTTCTTTTCATATTGCGAAGCAACTGCTGACGTTGTTGCTTTGCTATTTCTGGCGTAATACTGCCTGAATGTATTTTTGCCCATGACAGGTCCAGACGAATAACCAGCAACCGTGCATGTTGATTAAAAAGATGCTGAATATAATTCGTTACCCCCTTCAGATTCTTAATTGAATTTCTCTGGTATTTCCTGAGGTCTTGCCTGAAAGCAGACTTACTCTCTTCATCACGATATTCGGTTACCAGCTTATTCAGCATGATAGCGGTATTAGTCGTATCTGAATTGATCATCACGCCATTGTAAACTCTGCAATAAAAATCATAGCGTTTACGTACTTGTTGGAAACAGGTAATTAATGGATGAAGCTTACGAAACTGCAGGAACGTATCCGGTATCTGGTCAAGCAGACGCATGACATCCAATACATCGATAGCATGATGGGTTTGTTTATAATTCGAGTTATTAAGCAATATTTTAAAGGGCAATGTCTTTTTACGTATTATCGTTTTTAGTAACGTATATACGTGATGGAGCTTTTCAATGTTAATACTGTTATCTGTTAAGGATACTACCGTTGAGTTGTTTTCATTATGGAACTCAGAGCAGTTTAGGAATATATCTTTTGATTTACTCATGCTTTTTATATCCGTGATATAGCCACAATACACCTGGGTGATTGTGGTAAGGATTATACGTATTTATACACACTTGCATCTTTATATTGTTTTTCTGGTAATTTAACTGAACGGTTAAGTAACGATTGAACTAATGGGTTAATCACTATTACTACTATGAAATAAATAGTGATAACAATAGTAATGTGTAATCATAATCCTACTATGATGTCAATTATGAACAATGATAACACCAATAAAATAAGAGCCTCAATTGAAATAAGGTATTTATCCCGGAAGATAAAGGCTTGAGAGACTAAAAGGTATGTATAAAGTTAGTGACTATTACTGCAGGATGTAAAGAGTAATTTTATTCAACACGGGATTCGTTAATTCTTTCTTTAAACCAGTTTACTACTTCACTTTCCAGCCACCGAGAACTACGCCCCATTTTAATAGGTGCAGGGAACTTACCATCCTGGATAAGTTTATAAAACCATTTATCAGTCATACCAGTGAAGTTGACGATAAAAGCCATGTCGACCATTTTGTCGTTATAAATATCAATCATGTTCATGAGAGGTCCCGGTGTAATTCAGGAGGACGCCGACGGCATCCTTTCATGTCATGGGTTGAATATGTTTGGTTTTACATAATCTCATTAAGTGTGGCTAGCTTATAGACTGCACATATGAATCGAATTGAAGGAGCGTAGAAGAATTTCATTAAACACTGAAATTATGAATTCATAAAATAGCTGATAAGCCAGAAGAAACAGGTCACTCAATGATATCAAGCACTACAATTTAGCCTATAAAAACACTAAAAAATTGACTACTTAATTAACTAGCTATTACACTAAATTTTTAGTGTAAAGAGCAATCCGGATAGTGAAGGTAGATAGATATGACTCAGTCAATTCATAGTGCGAGAATTAATAACAAAAGAGATCTTAGATTATTTCTCTGGTATTTATCCGATAAAGACAAAGCTATAATCTTCAATATACTTTCCGATCTTAAGGGGGTTTATGATGTTAATGATGTGTTCGGGCAGGATTTTGAACTTGCGGAAAATGCAATTAATCAGGCATTAATAACCATAAAGGACAAATCAGTAAAAGCAATTTACACCGTTTTATTTGATATCTTCAAAAATCTTAAAGTGCCAGAAAGTGAATTTTCATGGATTAAAAAATGTCCAGACGCATGTTACTTTGCATGGGTCTATATAAAAACCATACCTCATGAACAAAATTCATTATTACTCCCTGATATAAATATTGTTTCTAAATTAAGACCTGGCACATACTTAGAAGATCACGATTTTATTTACAGCAAACTTCAACTTACTCAATACCCAGTTAATAACAAAGAGCGCACACAAGCTGTTATAGATTTTTTTGACAGAGTACCTACTAATTTACGCGCAAAACTTGATTTTATGAAATTAATCCGGCTGGAATGGGAGCGACGCTATACTTTAAACGTTAACTTTCCGTTATCAACAAAAGAGAAGAAAAAATGTGAATGGGCATGGAATTATATACAGAAGGACAGGAGCAGGCTGAATACAAAACAAAAAAGAACATTGGATGGCACTCCATCCGCAATATATAATTCACCGCCCACTCATCATGGCGAATTATTGTCTATTTTTAGACCATCAGGGTCTTATGAAAAATACATGGCCATAAAATTCATGTATATCTTTAATTATGTAGCAGATGATTTTTTTATTAAGCGATTCAAAAAAGCATGGGAGGTCCATAAGAGCAGGAAACTCATCAGTATCAATAAAAAGAAAATTACTCCAAAAATATTAAGCTCTACTGATTTACATGATATTCCTGATGTGCTTGATCATATTAATGAAAGTGCTTCTACCGATTCTACAGTTAGAGAAAATGAAATTGTAATTAGAAGTAAAGTTTCCAAACGTAAGAGGAAAAAGAAGAAGGGAAAATAATACTATTTTGTATATCTATTTTTCTTTGTGCTATGAATTTTTAATAAAGCGAACTCAGTTTTTTTCAGTTCTATATCACTTAGGTGATGCTATCTGAGTAATTTATTAGCCAGATATTTGTAACTCATTGATCTAACACACCGATCGAAACACCACGCATAAATAGGTAATACCTATCAATTATTACAAGTCGATCGTTATAATCAATAGGTTATGACGATCGGTTTCAGCTTATTGATCTGCACTAACGATTATCCCATCTCCCGAAAAATGAATACGATTGCACAGAAGCATTCTCTGTATCTATCAAAAGAATATTCTGATTTTCATTACATTAGGCCATCGAGCCTATCGACAACATGCCCCCATTAAACGGGGTTTAAGGAGACTCAATGACTAAAACTATACGTGCAGGACTGCTACTTGCAGGAATGACGCTCTTTAGCGCAACAACACAAGCCGTCGTCGGGGAGCAGCAGTGGGGGAAATGGTACGGCAATATCGATGTCATGGAGTTTGCGTTGAACACGAACAATAAAGCAGGAGAAACCCTGACGCTGCGTTGCAGTGATAGTCAATTGGCAGTGACTTATGAAGATACGAAAGGACATTACCGTGTCAATAGCGAAGGCCTTAATGATGTCCAATTGCTAATAGGCAAGAAGGCGTACAGCCTGAACAGTTCAGCCTTTTCCGCACTCAAATACAGCAGTGCAAAAGACAATATCACTTTCTCCTCGCGTCAGAGTGGGGAATCAGCCCCCTTCAGTGCTCAGGGCCTGAAAGAGGCTCTGCAGGACATCACCTGGCAGGATTGCACCAGCCATTAATTAATTGAAAGGATATCTCATGCGTAGATTCATTATGTTATCACTCAGCAGCGTAACGTTGCTTATTCCCGCCGTATCTTCAGCGCTGGATGTCTATGGAGAAATTCATCCTGAACGCTATACCTTTTTTCTCAATGATAAAGGCGGTGACAATTTAAAGCGTTTAAATAATAAGATGGTCAGCGCTATTGGCAAGGTTCGTCCTGGTAATATGCATGATGCCCTGAACATGAGTAATTTGCAGAAAGAAGGATATGACTCGGTCGGAATTGCATCTTTTGTCCCTGAGAGTATCCAGAAATCGACGGTACGTGACGACGATCAACCTGTAAAAGCAGTGACTTGCCTGATGTCCACTGTCACGGTCCCACACGCTAGCCGTCATATCACAATGGAAAGAACCTGGTGCAAGGATGAAGTGGGTGCAGAATACATTGGCTTCAACGGGTGGCCGTTGCGCAGTGCAATAGCCAAGTCTTGCCGTGTGGGTGACAATGATTGCCCTGTCTATCTGACTCTGCAGAACGACGATCCCACTGTGCGGGATGATTCTGTTAATTTCGTTCCAGTACATCCGCTAAAACCACAAGCTCTTCCCGAACCGGCACCAAAGGAAACTGATCCGGCAATTGTGAGCAAAGTCGTTGCCGACCTGAAAGCCAATGGCTGCGCAATCATCAACAAATATAAGCAATCTCCCCCTCAGTGTGGCTCAGTGATTGAAGTGGTTACAGGGAAAGGCATGGATCGCGACGGCGTCAGGTCTTACGAAATTGATTATGCGGAAGCAGGTACTGGCTGGCGAGTGCAATGGCCTGTCAAGCTGACTTATCGCGGTACGACTTTAATTCGTTTTAAAGATGGCGATAGTTTTGATGCCGTGGACATTGAGGATCCCACTAATAATCAGCCTTCTATCACATCGACACAAAGCAGTGACTGGAAAATGGCCCGCAATGAAAGCTCAATAATATTCACGACAGAAAATGAATCGGGTAAACAGCTTGAACTGGCCTGTGGTGAAAATGGTGATTTTGCAGTCCGATACGGAACAGAAGGTCACTGGACGTCTTCAGGTCCTATGTCACAGCTGACCCTGAAGGTCGGAGCAGATGAATTTAGCCCGGACCAGACATTCTTTGAATCACTCAGCCACCTTCCACCCAGCAGTAAAATCGTTGTATTACAAATGGGTCATGAATACGGGAGTTTTTCCAGTCATGGCTTATCTGAACTGTTAAAGGGGATCTCCTGGAAACAATGCCTCAATCCGCAGAGCAGTATATAGAAAGGAACTCTTTATGCCGAAAGACACCTGCAAACCTGAAATGCCGGATGTTACCTGGCCTGTTGTGTTGATCGTTACAGGGGTCACTTTAATGCGCAGCGACTCTATAACAATCAAAAGTATGGGGGCAGCGCTCACGACGTTACACCTAATCCGGATTGTCAAAAAACTTGCCACGCTTACCTGAACACCCGACCTGCTGGCCTGGAGGATAATAGTCATATGCCTGAAAATACCAAAGGGAAACTCGGCAGGCTGAAAGATAAATTAAGCTTTGCCCGAAAGACGTCTCCTGTCGATATACCAATTGAAACAGTTGAAGAGCCTGAACTGGACAGCTCTGTTGAACCGTCAGTTTCTCGCTTATCAAAATATAAACCGTTGCTTGAAAATATCGTTATCAATGGGCTGTTGAATATCGCTGAAGATAAATTAAACGACGATATTTTTGTTGAATCTGTCTTCACCAAAGCCTATGAGCTTTTACCCGCACCGGTGAGAATGGTGGTGAAGCGGGAATGGTGTTTGAGCTACCTGCAGTCGCGTAAGACACCGCTTCTGGTGAAACTGCAGCTTTATCGGGATGAAAGAAGCCGGGCTGAAGAGCCCGCAGCTTTGCCTGATAAGGAGCACATTGCCCAACCGATTTTACCTCCCGCGATACCGTAAACAATTTTGTCATTCAATCAGGGCTACCTCGGGGTGGCCTTTTTTATGCCCACTTTTTGTTAAGGAATTAATCATGACCCGTTTAGCGTCCCGCTTTGGCCGGGTGAACTCCGTTCGCCGCGACCGCCCCTTGACCCATGATGAACTGGCCTACTATGTACCCAGTGTATTTGGCGAAGACAAGCATGCCTCCCGCAGTGCGCGCTATACCTATATTCCCACTATTACCTTGTTGGATAAATTGCGCGAAGAAGGGTTTGTGCCGTTCTTTGCCTGCCAGACCCGGGTACGAGACCTGGATAAACGTGAGCATACCAAGCATATGGTGCGGTTACGCCGAACAGGGCAAATCACGCAGAGAGAAGTGCAGGAGATTGTTCTGCTCAACAGCCATGATGGCTCCAGTAGTTATCAAATGCTGCCGGGTATGTTTCGTGAAATTTGTAGCAACGGTCTGGTTTGTGGTCAGAGTTTTGGCGAAATTCGTGTACCGCATAAAGGGGATGTGGTGGAAAAGGTGATTGAAGGGGCCTACGAAGTACTGGGGATATTTGACCAGATAGAAGAAAGTCGTGAAAGTATGCAGTCATTGACGCTGTCCGCGGAGCACCAACATGCACTGGCCCACGCCGCACTGACCTATCGTTACGGTGAGGAGCACCATCCAGTCACGGAGTCCCAAATCCTGATGCCTCGTCGCTGGGAAGATAAGAAAGATGACCTCTGGACAACATTTCAGCGTGTGCAGGAGAATCTGACCAAAGGCGGGCTATCGGGTAAGAGCACTGGAGGAAAACGTGCCCGGACCCGTGCTATCAGTGGTATTGATGGTGACATCAAACTCAATCGGGCACTGTGGGTCATGGCTGAACAACTTAAGCAAGCAGTGGCATGATGCAGCCTTACACCTCCAGTGACGATCGATTTCAACGATCGGTTTCGTGTTATTGATCTGCACAACCCATTATCTTTTCTCTTTACCCATCGATAAAATTGATAGGGTTACCTGTCAGCAAAAGGTTTTTAAAACAGCAGTCAGGCACAGACTTTATGCCAATATTCAGGGAAAACCACCGCCCGTTATCCCGACGATAACGGGTTTTTAATCTAAGAGGTCCTGCCTCTCCCCGCGTCCTATCTTCACTCACGACTTTAAATATTGAATCAAATTCTTAACTCATTAAATAAACAGGCTCCCCGGTATTCCCGGAGGGCCTGTTTTGCTATTTATCTTTATTAAAGAAGGACATTACTCATGAATATCCCAACGACAACTCAGATGGATACACTAACCGCCACGCCGGTTACCGACTCTCAGCGCATTCACTTCTGGCCAGACCATTTTGGTGAGATACCGCAATGGATTTTGATTGAACCACAGGTGTTTGGTTGGCTGGATCGATTGTGTGATGACTATCGCGGCGACTTCTGGGACTACTATACGCTCAGCGACGGCGGCGCATTTATGGTGCCGGGTACGGAGCAAGACTACGCGTTGTTTAACGGACTCAATGGCAACGGGGCCACCGTCAGTCGTGAAGCAGCCGGAATCATCGCCTGCCTGATGACCTACAGCCATTGTGCCTGCAGAACGGAAAGTGAGGCGATGACCGAACACTTCTACCGATTGCGCAAATATGCTTTACAACACCCTGAAAGCCAGGCCATTTTTGACTTGATTGACTGACAAGCAGGAGTTCCCCCATGCCACATCAGCCTATGCGTGCTTCACTCCCCACCTTGCCTTTTGCCCAGCAACAGATTATCAGCCAGGCACTGGCGATACTGGAAACCCAACTCCGACACCGGCCCTATACCTTGACCTCACCCGAGGCAGTGAAAGCCTGGCTGCAACTCCATCTTCGCCCTCAGGGGCGGGAGTGTTTTATGGTGCTTTTTTTGGACAACCGCCACCGCTTAATGGCCAGTGAAACCGTTTCTGTCGGCACCTTTAATGCCACCACAGTTTACCCCCGCGAAGTCGTTATTCGGGCACTGCACCACCGCTGTGCTGCCGTTGTCATCGCCCACAATCATCCGGCCGGAGACCCCACTCCTAGCCAGGCTGACCGTACACTGACTGCCCGGCTGGTTAATGCACTGAACATGGTCGACATCCGCGTACTGGACCACCTGATTATCGGTGAGAGCGAGCCGGTTTCGTTAGCCGAGTTGGGGTGGCTGCCATGTTAACGACTATCCAACAAACCCACATCCTGACCCTTCGCGGTCTGCAATGCAGTACCGCACATATCACCGAGGGTGACAATGCGCTGCTGTACCGGATATCCCATTGTCAGGTGGCATTCGGCGATGGCGAATGGATCCATTTTACCGGCACAGGCTACCTGATTCGACTTAATGCCTGGAACCACCCGGTATTGCGACTCAGACAGTTGGGCCTCTCCAAAGCCTGCCGCTGTCTGGTCATCACATTGATGAAACGTCATGGGCTAACCTACCTACATATTGATGCTCTGGGCAATGTGTTGCCCGGTTTCACCACATTCGACTGGTGATACCACCGCTCGTCTCCTGACGTAATCCCGCATTATCCACATTGAGAACATCCCCATGAAACCATGTCCCATCACATCGGGCGCATTACCCGTGCCTGTTATTTATCAGCGACTGCTCACTTTCCTGCTGGAGCACCACTACGGCCTGAGCCTCAACGATACGCCCTATCACGATGAACAGGTGATTGCACAGCAGATAGAACAAGAGATTTCCGTGGGTGACACCATAAACACACTGGTTGAGAAATATGCATTAGTGCGAATTGGTCGTAACGGGTTCAGCGCACTGGCGCAAGACCCGATGTTGAGCAAGGGCGATATCGTGCGGGCTCGCCAGGCTGCTGGCTTGTGGCGTGCACATTTCCCGCCCACCTTGCTGCACCCAACCGAACCCCTAAATCCTATTCCACAGAGACCGTTAACATGAATAACCACATTACTACTTCCCCAACATGGGGCCTGAAACGTGACATTACGCCACGTTTGGGAGCCAGGCTGGTACAGGAGGGAACACACCTGCACTTTCTGAGTGACAGAGCCAATATTGTCGGCACCTTTTCCCCTCAAGCCACTCAGGCTCTTGATGCGGTATTCCCCGCGCTGATAACCAAACTGGAATCGCAGCTGCTGTCCGGGGCGCTGGATCCACGCCGTCAGCAAGGCATTACGGTTCGGCATGGAGAATTTGTCTGTGAAGCGGATACGCTGGGCAGTCACGGTTATGTCTATATCGCGGTGTATCAGGAACTGTCTTGAACGGCAGGCACTGCCACCTGAAAAATCCCTCTTCCTCGACGCCAACAACAAGAGTTGGCGTTTTGCTTTTATGGAGTTCCTACGATGTCTACTTCACTCAGCGCAGTTATCGACGAGCCGCAGATTCTAACCGGCCACACCGATGTGATTTGCTCCACCAGCATTGAACGTATCATCACCGCACGTAATACCGCACTGGTGCAGATTGACGCGCTTATCCACCAGCTTGAGGATATTTCAGCCATTACCAGCAGCATCGGCGGTGGAATTGCAAAGGACTGGGCCATGCGGCAAGACTTCCGTACTGGCTGCTGGTTCATGGAGAAAGCAGAAACAGCCATGAAAGTGATTACCTGCAATCTCGATCGTGGTATATGGCGAGACCTGATGAAAAAATCAGGGATGCTGAGCCTGATGGATGCCCAAGCCCGTGACCAGTGGTACAGAAACCTTGAGGGAGATAATATTCCTGCCGTCAGCGAAGCCAACATACTCAGTACCTTTGAGCAACTTCACCAGCAGAAAGACGAGGTATTTGAACGCGGCGTCATCAATTTATTCAAAGGGTTGTCTTGGCACTATAAAACCAATAGCCCATGCCGATTTGGTAAAAAGCTGATCATCAGCAATCTGGTCAGTTGCAACCAATGGGGCTTTACCCTGAACCAGGGTTACCGGCGAGACCAGTTGGCGGATTTAGAGCGCATGTTGCACTTGCTGGACGGTAAAGCGATCCCAGACAACCGGGGCGATGTGACAAGCCGGTTGTCTGAGCATATTCACGCCAATTCGCACATGGCAAAGGACTATCAAGATGATTACTTTTTGATAAAGTACTTCATGAAAGGCTCTGCACATCTGACGTTTAGGAAGCCTGAGTTGATTGACAAGATGAATGGCATTATCGCCAAACACTATCCGGGGATGTTAGCAGAGAGGAGTTAATCCTTCAGACGATTACTTGTCGGTAAAAAATAGTATAATCTTGAGTCTTGGGCTCTTATCAACAATAGTTTGAAATAGCTCAATTTTTGTACGAAATGGTGTTTGTGGGTACAAGTGCGGGTACAAGCTCTTAGTGTTAAAAATAAATTACATTGATATCAGTGGGTTGTCTGATATTGGTGAGTCCGGCCTTCGCACCATTAGTATGAAAAACAAGTCACCGTAAGGTGGCTTTTTTTTTGCCTAAAATCCAGTCCCCGCAAGGCTTTCCCTCTCTTTTCAGTCAACCGACGTCAATCTGAGTTACCCCACATCAACCTGCGTGTGAGTATATATGTTGGTTCGATAACGTTTATATACTCACGGCGGCATATGGAAGGATTACCATCATGGCCCTGACTGATACTAAGGTGCGTTCGACAAAACCGTAAATGGTGGGCGCGGGGTGCCAAAAGCGAATGTTGCCGCTGAACTATCAAACTCATGAGCCATCTGTGAACCCTTTCACAACGTTGTCTTTCATTAACCGCTTATCCTTAAGGATAATTAGCTCATATTATTTCTGGACTTAAGCGATCGTGGATCTAAAAAAACTACAGTGTTTCATTCGGGTTGCGGAGCTGGGGAGTTTTACTCAGGCATCTCTCACGCTGGATCAGTCGCAGTCGGTAGTCAGCCGTCAGGTGCGCCAGTTGGAGATTGATCTCAATCAAACCCTATTACAGCGCAATGGTCGTGGCGTCACGCTAACCCCTGCGGGACGTCAATTGGTGGAGCACGGCAAGGGAATTTTGCGCCAAGTGGAGGTCGCTGAATTGGCCCTGCAAGGCGAATGTGGGATCCTCAAAGGAACCGTAACTGTCGGGATGACCCCGACGCTGGGCAAGTTGCTGACGGTGGATCTGGTGACCGCCTTCTTTGCGGAGTTTCCTGACTCTTCGTTGGCGATTACAGAAAACCTGACCTATTGGATACAAAAAAGACTGATACTGGGCGAGCTAGATATCGCCTTGTTGTATAACCCATTACCGAGCACCCACCTGAATTACCAACTGCTCTGGACGGAGAAACTGTGCCTTATTGCTCCGGCGTCTGCGACCATTGCCTGCGAAACAGTGATCCCTTTGCAGGATCTGGCTCGTTACCCGCTGATCATCCCCAGTCGCCAGCATATGCTGCGTAATCTGGTTGAGATTGAGTGCGCCCGACATAACGTAGCCCTGAATGTGGTCATGGAGATTGATGCCGTATCCTCCCTGCTGGCGCTGGTAGTAAAAGGCTTCGGCTATGCTATTTTACCGGCAAACGCGTTGGATGCCCCCTATCGTCCAGAAGGATTAGTGGCGATCCCAACGTCACCGCCCATTCTCAATCGGGTTGTATTGGCGACCTCAGCCCAACGCCAATTAACGCCCTTGGCACAGCGTACTATCGACATCCTCCACCAGAGCATTGGGGCTGAAGCACTCCCCTGATCCTCTCTCTTTTCTTCCACCATACTTCGCGCCATGTACTGAGTAGGGTCTCCTTTGCCATGCATTCAGCTATGCGAAAAATGCAAATCAGCTAGTACGCTTTGCGTCTTTTTCATTACTTCGGCGCTTGTTAACGTGTCCATATCAATAGAAAGGTTATCTCTCATAACCTGACAGGCTAAATAGGATACGACGTAATGAAAACATTACCCTGCTGGTTTATGCGTGGCGGAACCTCAAAAGGCCCCTTTTTCCTTGCCACCGATCTACCAAAAGAGATCGCCGAACGCGATCGCATAATTCTTTCCGTCATGGGATCGCCCGATGAGCGTCAGATCGATGGTCTGGGTGGCGCAACAACGTTAACTAGTAAGGTCGGGATCCTCTCATTGGCTGACGACGCTCTGGCCGACATCAATTTTCTCTTTGCCCAAGTCTCTCTCGACGACGCTATCGTCGATACCACCCCCAACTGCGGCAACATGCTGGCTGCGGCAGGCCCGGCAGCGATCGAGGCGGGATTGATCGTGGCACAGGGTGATCAGACGGTGATCCGCATCCGCACGTTAAATACCAATATGATTGCGGAAGTGACGCTGCAAACCCCCGGCGGCAAACCGGCCTATACCGGCGATGCCCACATTGATGGCGTACCCGGAACCTCGGCACCCGTTCTGCTGAATTTTCTCGATACGGCAGGCTCGGTATGTGGCTCTTTATTGCCGACCGGCCAGCTTTGCGACGTCATTGATGGTATTCGGGTGACCTGCATCGATAACGGTATGCCGGTGATTATTGTGGCCGCAGAGGATATGGGGATCTCGGGTTACGAAACGAAAGAGCAGTTGAATGCTGATACAGAGCTGGCTGCCCACATCGAACGTCTTCGGCTACAAGCTGGAGCAATGATGGGTATTAAGGATCTCGCCAATAAGTCCGTGCCAAAAATCAGCATGGTTGCCCGGCCACAGAAAGGGGGAACCCTCTGCACCCGTACCTTTATTCCCCGCACCTGCCACGCTGCAATCGGTGTTTTGGGTGCCGTTACCGTTGCGACCGCCGCAGTTCTTCCCGGTAGTGTTGCACATGATTTGGCCGACTTACCCGGTGGTAACGAGCAATACCTTTCTATTGAGCACCCCTCCGGTGAACTCAGCGTATTCCTCAAACTCAGTGCTACGGGTGACGTTGAACAGGCCGCATTGATGCGTACTGCTCGGCTCATCATGCGTGGTGAAGCCCTTATTCCCTAAAGCCTAAATAACCCTGTTCTCTACTTTGTTTCTACCAGGAGTCACTATGAACACCAAAAATAAAACCGCATTAGTCGTCAGTGCCCACTCCGCTGACTTCGTCTGGCGCGCTGGCGGTGCGATTGCACTTTATGCCTCCCGCGGCTGGGATATTACTATCGTCTGCCTTTCCTTTGGCGAACGCGGCGAGTCGGCCAAACTATGGCGTCAGCCGGGTATGGAGATGGCGACGGTGAAGCAGGAGCGCAGAAAAGAGGCGCAGCAAGCCGCTGAAATTCTTGGGGCGAAAAATATTCTGTTCATGGACGCCGGGGACTACCCGTTGCGTATCAGCGATAATGTGCTGTTCAATCTGGCTGATCTTTATCGAGACATTAACCCTGAATTTGTGCTGACCCACTCCCTGAAAGACCCTTATAACTTCGACCATCCGCTCGCGACTCACGTAGCACAGGAAGCAAGGATCATTGCGCAGGCGCACGGTCACTGCCCGGAAAAGAAAATTATTGGTGCACCACCGGTATTTCTTTTTGAACCCCACCAGCCAGAGCAGTGCGAATGGAAACCCGAAGTGCTACTGGATATCTCTGAGGTCTGGGAGAAGAAGTGTAAAGCCTTTGAATCCATGGCAGCACAGGAACATCTCTGGGAATACTATACCCGAGTGGCGTTACAGCGCGGTGTGCAAGCATCGCGTAACTCAAACCTGAAAATAAAATATGCCGAAGGTTATCAGCGTATTTTCCCACAGGTTAGCGGCGAGCTGGCTTAATCATCAACGTCAATCAAGGAATCAATTATGAAGACATGTAAAACCCCGGATCCGCATCCGGTCAAACCGAGAATGACGCTGCCAGCCGGAACCTGCGACGCCCACTGCCACGTATTTGGCCCTGGTTCGCGCTTCCCTTACGGTGCGAATCGCAAATACACTCCCGATGACGCCCCCTTTGAGCAACTGCTGGCGCTGCACGACTGGTTGGGTATCGCGCGCGCGGTGATTGTTCAGGCCAGTTGCCACGGTACAGACAATAGCGCAATGCTGGACGCCATCGCCCGCAGCAACGGTCGCTATATGGGCGTTGGGATGGTGGACGGCAGCGAAAGTGATGCTGAGCTCGAACGCCTACATGCGGGCGGTGTGCGCGGAGTTCGCTTTAATTTCGTTAAGCATCTCGGGGGGGCTCCCGATTTACCGACCTTCTTCTCTATCCTAGAACGCGTGAAAGCGCTGAGCTGGCACGTGGTGCTGCACCTTGATGCGCAGGATATCCTGACCTATGAAGAGATCATCGGCAAAATCGATCTCCCGTTTATTATCGACCACATGGGACGGGCAAAAACCGCGCAGGGTCTCGAGCAACAACCCTTCCAGCAGCTCTTGCAGTTGATGCGTGACAATCCGTTAGCGTGGGTGAAAGTCAGCGGCTCCGAGCGTATTTCAGCGGGAATCCGCCCTTTCAATGATGCCATTCCTTTTGCTCAGGCGCTTATCGAGACCGCACCCGACCGTGTTCTGTGGGGAACCGACTGGCCGCACCCGAATATCAGCAACGACATGCCCAACGATGGCGAACTGGTCAATCTGATGCTCGATTTTTGTCCAGATGAAAGCTTGCGCAATAAGCTGTTGGTCGAGAATCCAGCCCGCCTGTATGGCTTTCCTGCTCTGACGACCTGACCGATAATTGAAAGCTCAGCATTGATAGACACAAAGGGCGATGTGCAGTTCACCAGGGTTTTATAACTTCCTGTACAGAGCTTGGTTATTACTATGGGATGATAAAAATGAAAAGAAAACCATTTTATAAAGAGCTCTATTTTCAGGTGATTATTGGGATTGTGGTCGGGGTTTCTCTCGGCTACTTTTTTCCTGACCTCGCCGTAAAAATGAAACCACTCGGTGACGGCTTCATCAAACTGATTGCGATGATCATCGGCCCCATTATTTTTTGTACGGTAGTCTCGGGAATTGCTGGTATGCGCGACATGAAAGAACTTGGTCGCGTGGGCGGTAAGGCCCTAATCTACTTTAGCGTGATGTCAATAGTGGCGCTGATTATTGGCCTGTTCGGCGGCCATATTATTCAGCCGGGCCTTGGGTTTAACATCGATCCCGCCACACTGGATACCTCCGCGCTGAACAAATATACCGAAAGTGCCAAGGACGTAAATCTGGTCGATTTTGCGATGAATATTATTCCTACAACTTTCGTCAGTGCTTTCTCGTCAGGTAATGTGCTGGCGATCCTGCTAGTTTCCATTCTGTTCGGTTATTCGCTTTCCGCTATCGGTGATAAAGGCAAACCGGTCTTTAATTTTGTTGATAGCGCATCTAAAGTATTTTTCCATAATGTTCACCTGATTTCGAAACTCTCCTCCATCGGGGCATTCGGGGCTATTGCTTATACGATCGGCGCCTACGGAATGGCATCATTGATTCCGCTGATCAAGATGGTGCTGGGGTTTTATCTGTTATTGATTGTTTTCGTGCTGCTCGTTTATGGGGCGATTGCCAGCTTCTGCCGCTTCAGTCTGTTTGCCTATCTGAAATTCATCAAGGAAGAGTTGCTGATTATCCTCGGCACCGGATCCTCGTCGGTCGTGCTACCCCACCTGATGGAAAAGCTGGAGCGGATGGGTTGCCCGAAATCCGTTGTGGCGCTGGTAGTGCCTTCCGGTTACTCCTTTAACCTTAACGGTACCAATCTGTACATGACGATGGCGATTCTGTTTATCGCTCAGGCCACCAATACGGAGCTGTCGCTCACCAGCCAGATCATTTTGGTGCTGGTTGCCATGCTCACCTCCAAAGGCGCGGCAGGCGTGACCGGTGCAGCTTTCGTGATGCTCACCAGTACCCTGATCGTCCTGCCCGTTGTACCTGTCGCAGGGATGGTATTAATCCTCGGGATCCACCGTTTTGTCGGCACCGGACTGGCGATTGTCAACCTGATTGGTAACGGCATTGCCGCTATTGTTATCTCCGCGTGGGACGGCGTTCTGGACAGAAAAATGATGCAGCAGACCTTCAAGCCTGAACAGAATGACACGGATGAATATCACTCTCAGGACATCGATCAAAAAATAAGGAAAATATCATGAGCGTTGGATTCCGAGTATTTACTCAGCGTACTCTGCCTGCCCCAGAGCTGGTGGCGGCCTTCAGAACTATTCCTGCGGCAAATATCGCGGACTGTATGGGGCGACTGAGTGCTATGAACAGTCAGATTCGTCTGCTCTCAGCAGCGCTAACGGACAACATGGTCGGCGTAGCCTTGACCGTAAAAGCACGTGCCGGTGATAACCTGATGGTGCACAAAGCACTGAACATGCTGACGCCTGGCGATGTTCTGGTGGTTTCCAACGACGGCGGCAACAGCCAAGCGCTAATGGGGGAAATCATGTTGACATACACCCAGTTGCAACAGGCTGCTGGCGTAGTTTTGGATGGCCCGGTGCGCGATCTCTACAACATTCAGCAGATGACCCTGCCCGTGTATGGCACTGGCAGTACACCCGCTGGCCCTTATAAAGACGGGCCAGGTGAGGTGAACGTCCCTATCGCCTGCGGTGGCGTACAGATCTATCCTGGGGATATTATTGTGGGTGACGGTGACGGCGTTATCGTTATTCCCCAGCACGATGCAGAGCGATTATTGGCAGAAGCGCAAAAATATCAGCTACACGACAGTGGAAAATTGGCCGCCACGCAGGCCGGTATAGCCGATCGCAGTTGGGTCGATCGGGATATGACCAATAAGAAATGTGAAATTATTGAGTGTGTTTACCGCTAGAGCGAAAGTGTTTCCCTTAGTCTCTATTAGCCATTATTTATGACCAAGGTATCTGACATGACTATGTCAGATACCTTTTGACGACTAATTTGTTTTTTTTACTGAAATAAACCCCAGTATTTAATTCAGAATACCGACCAGGATTATATAAAAATGAAATTAAAATCACTTACTACTGGTAGTAGTCTCTATTATCAGTTTTAGTTCTGTTGCAACAACAATTGATTATCGACATGAGATAAAAGACACACGTAAATCTGATCATAAAGATCGTTTACTGATTTCCAATCGTTTTGCCAATGGTTTTGGTCTGTCTTTAGAAGGAAAGTGGGGGCAGCACAGTTCTGATACTACGCCAAACAAGCCTTTCAACGAGCAAGTCAGCAATGGCACTGAAGTGAGGGTGCCAAGCGCTCTTCCAGTACCCGTTGCCGTTCCTGTTGATGAATACTTTGTTGAATAGGAGACAATTCCGCACCATGACTGGCGAACGGAATAGTCAATGCTGGTGATAATACGCCAACAATTAATGTAAAATAACAGGAATGCGACACAATAAAGGCCCTTACCCAATATGTTGGGGTAGATAAGTATAAGATAATTTGTGCGCATCATGCTTATAAAAGCGTTATTTTCAATGTTTTTTTGTCGATAAAATAAGCTGGTGATACTTATCCATTACAATTATGTGAAATATCCTACATAAGATGGATAGGTGGAATTTTCTTATTATTAAATTAAATGTGAAATAACATTATCTGAATTTTTTTCATAATTTATAAAAAGTTATCTCATTATTTTTTATATTATATGTGCAATCTGTAATTATTTAATTACCTTTAGATACAGAATGAGTAAGTAAAAATCATCATGTGTCTTCATGGTAAAAAACAGAGGACAGTAATATCATGAATAGCTTAAAACCAATGAAATGGTGAAAACATTGCTGCCGACTTGAGGAGTGAAATATGTATTTGAATAAGATTGATTTATGTCCGACTGGGCCTATGCAAGCAAGGTTGGCTGGTGGGGTGCTTTCGGCTTTCATTTTGCTGCTTTCTGGGCTGATGCTCTACTCAGTTAATTTGCACGCAGCACAATCCCTTTCCCAGAATGATTTACAGGCTAAATCTGGCGATATTATTCAAATCAAACTCAGCGAGTTGCATCCGACCCAAATCGCGGTAGGTAAACTCCAGATTGCGGGCGATCTAGCTGATTATGCTCACGATTCTAAGCGTCTATTCAATGAGTTATGTAAAGTTCAAGGGGCCGGAAAACTGGCTGAAATGAATGCGTCATCAACACCAAAAGATCCCTCTTCATATAGGTGTAAACTGGCTATTGGCACTAAAAAAGCGGATATGAACACGGTTGATATCGGACCGGCGGGGAAGCTTTACCTGACTGATGGGCATCATGCGTTTAATAGTTTTTGGGATGTACCTGGTGGCGGTGGCGATGTGACCTTAAGTGTCCTGGTGGGGCAAAATGTTAGTCGTGACAGCAACGGAAAGGCGCTGACCCAAGCTCAGTTCGAACAAAAGATGACGGAACTCAAACACTTTCTTCCTATTGATGCTGAGGGAAAACCCATTACTTTTTCTCAATTGCCTAATACCCTAGGCATGAGCGGTTTTCAGGACGATCCGTATCGCTCAATGCTCTATTATTTACGCGGTATCTCTTACGATAAGTCAGATAAAAACCTTAATCCTGAAACGGGTAAGCCTTATCCGGCAGTCCCTTTCCTTGAGTTTTATTGGGGCCAGCTATTACAGAACAAAATGGATTTAAAACATTATAACCTGCATAAGCAGGATGATTATATCAAGGCGCTGAAAGACGCGGCAGTATTGATGGTCAATGTACCTAAGCAACAGCTAATAGGGCATTCAGGTCAAACGGCGGCAGCTTTAGGGCAGATGAGTAACATAGATGAAAAACGTTTAAATAAGTTGGCAAAACCAGATTCTAAATTGGCTAAGGCGCTTGAGTATCAAGCCAGCCATTAAGTTTGCCGAATCTAAACAGACCTGGCGGCGCTTTGATCCACGCCAGAACGTGGGGAAAGTTGTTATTAGCCGCTACCCACTTTGGTAGACTAAATTTTCGATTAAGATAATTCTTATAATTCAATTAATTGGCGTTAATTGGCGTTAACTGGCGAGTATTATTTTCGCATGATGCATATGAAAAGAAAGTCACCGTAAGGTGGCTTTTTAGTTCTTGCTCCGCAAAAATTCATTCTTGGCTAAAGGGGCAATATTAAGAAATAAACTTAATGCATTGGAAGAGAGATGAGCGGCTCCCCCTATGGCAAGTGACTCTTGCTCTGTGGGTGGAGCCGTGAATTATGTATAGATTTCCCCGATGAGGCCCTGGTGAGGCGTTATCAGCATTTGCAGACAGAACAAGAAAGAAAGATTGCCATTACAATACATATTGGTGTTTTTTAGCTCTGTCGCAGTAAATATAAACACTTAAGGGGGCGGTGGGAACGGGTGAAAACCACTCTTGTAACACTTTAAGGAAAATGATATTACAGACAGCTGTGATCGATTAATCTGATGGCAATTTTAACTCTTGAGATAGGAAGGTATGTTCCGAAAATGAATATCAACGTTACCGATAAACCAAACCCAGAAGATGAAGAGTATGTTATTGATGGTCTTTGGGCGCACAATGATAAAACACAACCGGTAGATATCCATCCGCTATTCTTAACTGTGACGGATGATAATGGCAAAATCGTGGCGGGATTGGTTGCCAGAACCTGGTGGGGTGGGCTTGAAATTCAATACCTTTGGGTCAGTGACGAATATCGTAAAAGCGGTTATGGCCGCCAGCTAATGGAAAAATCTGAAGAAGAGGCTTTAAAGCGCGGTTGTCACATGGCTTATGTCGATACTTTCGATTTTCAAGCCAAAGGTTTTTATGAAAAATTAGGCTATCGCGCATATGGCAATTTAGACGGGTATGCTAAAAAGCATACGCGGCACTATCTGGCAAAAGAAATTTAACCCATTCTTCATCGGTGAGGTTGCCATGGATTTGCCCGATAAAAATAATGAAATTTATTTCAAGGGCCTTATTGCCATGATGGAAAACTTAAGTGAACCATGGGGCATTAAAGATCTGCACTCCCGCCATATTTATATGAATAAGGCCGCTTACCTCTACACCAATACACCTTTGGATTTTGAGGTTGAGGGGAAGATGGACCATGATTTCCCAGGGGATTGGACTGAGTTTTCTCTCGATCTGATAGAGCACGACAAACAAACAGAGGAAACTCAGGATCGGGTTACTGTCATAGAAACCCATTATTGGTATGGGAAAAATACTCTGACTCCGTATATCAGCGAGAAACTGCCCGTCTATAACGATAGAAAAGAAGTTATTGGCGTAATGTGGAATGCTAAGCCACTTAATACCTTATCCCCACTAAAATATATTAATCAACAAAAGCCCAGTATTCTGACAACTGAAATTAATAACAGTATTTTCACTCGAGCTGAACTTGATGTTATATTTTTAATGCTGCAAAGATTTTCTGTTAAAGAAATTGCAAAGATATATAACATCAGCACTAAAACGATAGAAAACAGAATATATACAATTTATCAGAAGGCTGATGTCCACACGCTGCAACAGTTTGAGGAGTTTTGCAAACTGGCGCATTTGGATAATTACATTCCCGATCGCCTGGTGGCAAAAGGAATCCAATTTATCTGAACAACAAGCTATCTGGACAATAATCTATCTGAACAACAAGCTATCTGGACAATAATCTATCTGGACAACAAGGTACACCTCATCGTGATCAAAATTGAAGATTATCCATTAAGTCGGGTACCGCAAGATAAAAGAGTTTCATTTCTAAGTGTCGCTATTGTTCATATGGGTATGCTGACCGCGCTAGATCAATTTATGCTCGGCGCTGTACTCGGTAATTCTATGACGCTAATTGATGCATTTACCGCAATTCTTATCGGCAGCATTATATTTGGTGTCGTGACTTACGGCCTGGGGCTGGCGGGGATGCGCGAAGGGATTTCCGGTAGTTTACTGGCCCGTTGGTGTGGGTTTGGTCGCCTGGGATCGGTACTGATTGGGATTGTCGTGGCAGTCAGTTTGCTGGGTTGGTTTGGTATTCAAAACGCTATTTTTGCCAAATCACTCGATTTCGCCCTCGGTAATAAACTGGGATTCGGATTAGCGGCTGCATTATCGGGGAGCTTATTGACCATCCTGGTTGCCTTTGGTTTTAAAGCATTACGCATTGCAGCGCGAATTGCGGTGCCGATGTTTATTTTACTGGTGGCTTATATCTCCATCAGCACATTATCTGGCCATAATTTAAATGAAATTATTCAATTAATCCCGCCGGGCGAATCTTTGTCTATTAGCGCGGGGATTACTATCGTGGTTGGGGGCGCTATTGTGGCAAGCTTGATGACGCCAGACCTGACGCGCTACTCCAAAAATGGTAAACATGTTCTGGGTGTGACGATTTTCACTATTGTTGCGGGCGAGTTTGTGGTCAATGGGTTGGCCATCATGATTGCGAAAACCTTGGGGACGGCAGATGTCGTGACAATCATGTCCCAAGCCGCAGGTGGCGTAGGTTTGCTGGTTGTGGTGTTCTCCACCTTAAGGGTTAATGACCTTAATTTATACTCTTCTTCACTCGGCATTGTTAATGCGGTCGAGGGGCTGACGGGAAAAAGGCTGAAATATATATCAACCACACTGGTCATTGGCGTGCTGGGCACCACATTGTCAGTGTTGGGGATACTCGACCGGTTTGTCGATTTCCTGACGGTGCTCGGCGTAGTATTCCCACCGATTATTGGCATCATGTTGGTGGATTATTATGTGCTGCGCTCCCATCGAAAAATTCTGGATAAAAGTCGAGAAGAAGGGAAATTACCTGATGAAAAACAAACGCCTGTCATTGGCTGGGTCGCGATTATAGCCAGCATAGTTGGCAGTGTTGTCGGGCTAGTGATCGAGTGGGGAATCCCAACTATCAACTCATTAGTTGCTGCCAGCTTTATCTACTGGGTGTTCAAAGTGGTCGTCAGTCGTAATCAAAAGCCGCTTGAATCAGAAGAAACAGTTTAATGTTGTAGTGAATAATATAAATTCTCCCCCGATGTGCGGGGGGAATTTATTGATAATCAATCGACGGTTTTGCTCAAGATTTAATAATCCCGCGTTCTTCTTTTTAGTGCTGCAATAATATCTGCCGGATGCCAGTCTTGTTTATCCATAATATTTATCTCTCCATGTGATGTGTTCGGGGGACACCCCATAGCCATTCCCTCCCACACCTGGCATAGTTAGCTCATTCAATAAGGCGGTTCACTCATTCTGGATGGCGATGTATGGCGGCGGCAAATCACTGGACCCGGGATCAACTGTTAGTGGCATTTACGCTGTATAGCCAAATTCCTTTTGGCAAATTACATTCTAAGAATCCCGATATTATTCATTACGCTGCATTAATTGGCCGAACACCCTCGGCATTGGCGATGAAATTAGTTAATTTCGCTAGTTTGGATCCCTTTATTATCGACTCGGGCCGAAAAGGGCTGAGTGGTGCATCTAATGCAGATCGTGCCTTATGGCTGGAACTAAATGAAAATGCTGAAGTTTTTGAGCAGCAATGTCAGCAGGCCATCGGCCAGTTAGAAAAACCAGTGACCAAACTCTTTGATAGCGGCATTAAAGATTTCAGTGGCAAAGAAAGAACCGCCATTATTAAAGCGCGGGTTGGCCAGCAGCTATTTCGTAAAAACGTATTGCAAGTTTATGAGAGCCGCTGCTGTATTACGCAGTTAGAAGAACCGGCATTATTAGTCGCCAGCCATATTCGCCCCTGGAGCCAGGGTGTAGAGCATCGGCTTAATCCCAGTAATGGCCTCTGCCTGTCGAGCTTGCATGACCGGGCTTTTGATCAGGGATTAATAACCTTTAATGAACATCTGGAAATGGTGTTATCTCCTCAGATCAAAAAACTCAAAAGCAGTATCAGTGAAGAGAATTTCGCTAAATATGAAGGGCGAAAACTGCGGTTACCGATTCAGTTCTTCCCCGATGAAGGGCAAATGGCCTATCACCGCCAGAATATTTTCTTAAGTGGTAGATAAATACCCAGTAAAAATATTCATCCTGAACCGGCGAAAAAATAAAAACATATTTATCTCCGATTAGCTGGCTATCTCAGTATAAAAAAACGCAGCCGTAAGCTGCGCTCTGTCATTCCTCATTTTGTTATTTCAACAAGAATGACTGACCTTGTTTCAGCACTAAATTGCAGGCCTTAGTTTTAATTTTTTCGGTGATTTGCTCACTACCCAGGTCATTTAAATTCAGTTGCTTTCCTTCACCGGTTTTCAGCAATCCACCGAGGCCTTCCTGATAGTCTTGGCTCTTGGCATTTTCAGTGCTGGTGATCCCCAGTTTACTCATCAATTGATCTTTAACCGCCGTAGTACCCTTGGCTGATAACACATTATTTTGCACGCAATACTGCAAAATACCGGCGGCATTGGTCATAGTGCTGGTGCTGAGAGCTTTATCGCCGCCATTGAGTAAACCGGTCAGTGATGACAGTGAAGATGAGCTGTCGCCTGATTTACTGTACTGATCTGCGGCACTTTTTACTGAGTCTAATAAGCTGTTGGCGTTAGCAGAACTGGCTAACAGAGTGCCGGAGAAAGCCAAAGTGAGCATGAGGCGATGAGTCATATTCATAGAAACTCCTGTTTACGGTGGGTATTACAGCACCGAGTGAGCAATACCGTCATTATTATCTTCGGCACTAAGAATAACTCAAAGCAAACATTTTATTGATAGGTGTTATCTGATAACGCGGATATTGCTGGCATTGATCTTCAACTTATTAGCTCGCCGATAATAAACCTCTACTAAGCGCAAATTGAGTATTTTATTGAGCAGAATGTTTTTATTGAGCAAGAAGTAAGAAACAAGAAATAGAAGAAAGGGCAGCGCGAGGGAGCCGCTGCCCGGATGGATTAAGGCATCAGGCAATTAAAGACAGTTTTCTTGCGCGGGCCGGTCATCAACCCCTCTAACTCTTCGACACATTTCAGATAATGGGCCGTTTTTTTATGAGCAGCGACGGCGTCTTCATCAACATAAGCTTCATAGATATAAAAGCGCGTTGGGATGGATTCATCCTGCAAGACATCAAAACGTAAATTTCCCGACTCTTGAATAGAACCCAAGTGATTAGCACGGAAAACCGCAATAAACTGCTCAACTTTGTCGTCTTTTACATTAATTTCGACGAGGGTGACATGCATACCTTCCTCCTTATTGCAAAAAATCCCCTTATCACCAAGGGTTTCCTTGTCATTACTGGCCAGTCAACGGCCAGCTAACTCAGCCTTTTTCATGTAAAAACAGCTTATAGGCCGTTTCTGCATTTTCATTTTTATGCACCACGGCGTGAACCGCTTTTAGCATGGCAATCGGGGCGTCGGATTGGAAGATATTGCGGCCCATATCCACCCCGGACGCGCCCTGATCAATCGCCTGATAGCACATTTCCAGCGCATCCCGTTCCGGTAATTTTTTGCCGCCCGCAATCACGATAGGCACCGGGCAACCGGCCGCAATACGTTCAAACCCGCTGTCGACATAATAAGTTTTAATCACCTGAGCGCCCATTTCGGCGGCGATACGGGTAGCCAGAGAGAAATAACGCTGGTCGCGCGCCATATCTTTACCCACCCCGGTCACAGCCATGGTCGGCATACCGTAGCGCATGCCCTGGTCAACTAACTGGATGATATTTTTAATCGATTGATGCTCGTGCTCAGTGCCAATGTAAACCTGTGCTGCCACGGCGCAGGAGTTGAGCCGTAGGGCATCTTCCATTGCCACCGCCACCGCTTCATTGGATAAATCCGTCAGAATTGAGTTTGCTCCAGAGGCGCGCAGTACAATCGGGCGATTGGCGGCGGCGGGCACGATGCTGCGCAAAATGCCACGAGTACACATTAAGACATCGGCATATTCAAATAGCGGGGCGATGTTGATATCAATTCGCTCCAGACCGGTGGTCGGCCCCTGAAAATAGCCGTGGTCAAACGCCAACATCACCGTGCGGTTGGTTTTGGGATTAAAAATCCGTGCCAGACGAGATTGCATCCCCCAATCCAGCGAACCGCAGCCTTTCAGTGTAAATGCAGGATTCTGCTGTGGTACGCCAATACCGAAATCCTTACCGTCTTTGATATCGTCTAAATCAGCCATCTGTCATTACTCCCTTAGGTCTGTTCAAGCCCGCCGATCGGGCGGGCCGCCGAGATTAGAAATCGTATTTGTCGATGTTCTCTTTGGTGAAAATGACCCGCTGTGGCAGTAATACAATGCCGTTACCTTTAGCTTCATGGTCATAGCCCTGAACACTGTTGGGCACCACCTCGACCACACCAATGTTCGGGATATCAATCTTATCGCCGACATTCAGGTCGCCTTTTTTCAGCATTTCATTGGCGACATACACCGAGATTTTGCCTTGGTTAACCACGTCCCATAGGCCGAATTCCTTGACCGTGCCGCGTTGAACATAAGGGCGCATCACATTCGGGGTGCTGAAGCCGACAATCGCCACATTGTCGCGTTTAAGGTTTTCTGCTGCTTGTGCCGCAGCGGGCAGGGCGTTGGCATCGGGAGCAATAATCGCGTCTAAGTCGCTGTAGGCTTTTAAAATACCCTCAGCGGTTTGCAGTGATTTAGTGGCGTCGTTATAGCCAAACTGGGTGGTGACAATTTCCCAGCCGGGGTGTTCTTGCTGGATTTTCTTTTTCGCCTCATTCACCCATTGGTTTTGGTCGGTGACTGTCGGGCTGGAATAGAAAAATGCGACTTTGGCTTTATCTTTTTTCACCTGATTGGCCGCCATATCAACCAGCATCGACCCCAGCTGATTGGGCGTTCCTTGGTTGATATACAGCGAGCGACATTCTGGTTTGGTATCAGAGTCCCAAGTCAGGATTTTGACCCCGCGCTGCATAGCGCGTTTTAATGCCGGACACAGGCCATCGGGTGAAACTGCAGAGACCACAATGGCGTTATAGCCTTGATTAACAAAGTTATTAATTAACTGGACCTGACCGGAGACACTCGGTTCGGTCGGGCCATCATAGGTGACATCTACCCCTAGCTCTTTACCGGCATCGACGGCACCTTTACCGCCGCTGGTAAAGAAACCCACCCCGACTAATTTCGGGATAAATGCGATGCGTTCCGCAGCTTGCGCGGCATTTATAGCGCTAAAAGTGATACCGGCAAATCCGAGGGCACAAATCAGCGCCAGCTTTTTTAATCTTGGTGTTTTCATGGCTATCTCCGATATGGGATCGAGGTGTTGGCAATTTCAATAAAAACAACAGGTTAATTAACAATATTTCTGCGACGTTGCAGCCATTCATAAATCAAATGCCGATGCAGGCTAATGGATCGCCCGACCACCACCAGAATCAGCAATGCGCCAGACAGCGCACTGGATATCTGGTTGGGCGTGCCAATCATTTGCAGGCCTTGTTGCAAGTAACCCACCAGTAATACCGCCAGTGCCGTGCCGAGGATGGAGCCGGATCCACCATAGATATTGGCCCCGCCCAACACCACGGCGGTGATAGCAGGCATCAGGAATGATGCCCCTAAATCAGATCGTGCCGAGCCGAAGTAAGAAACTAACAGCACCGCGGCAATGGCGGAGGCCACACCAGTCAAGGCATACAAGATGCACAAGGTGCGCGCGACGGGCAGGGCGCTGTATCGCGCCACCCGGCTGTTTTGCCCGATAAGAAAAATGTTACGGCCGCTGTGGGTGCGGTGCATCAGCAACCAGAACAGCAACACGCAGACCATAAAGATGACCAGCGGCACCGGCAGGCCGAATAAAGTTTGATTGGCGAAATCGGTAAAGGCGGTTGGGAAGCCGCCAATGCCTTCATAACCGGTCGCGCCGGAAATACCGGATAACAACAAGGCGCTGCCGCCGAACAGATACATGGTGCCGAGGGTGATGACCAGCGGGTTGACGCCGGTATACAGAATCAGCCCGGCATTAATCAAACCACAGAGTGCGCCCACCGCCAGTGTCAGTGGGATAGCGAGGCTCATGGGGATGCCCGCTTGAAACATCACCCCGAGAAATATTGAGCACAAGCCAATAGTGGAGCCAAATGAGATATCAATGCCGCCACTGACAATCACCATGGTGAGCGGCAGGGCGACGATGCCGATGCAGATAAAATCACTGGTACTGAACAGCAGCACATTGATGTCCCACATGCGCGAATTTGATAAACCAAACAGCCCAATTTCCAACACTAACAAGGCGGCCAGTGTCAGCTCCCATCCATAACGCCGGTAAATATTCATCGTGCCGCCTCCTTCTTAGTAAATGATTTACTACTCGGTGCTTTGTTATTGTTCGGTTTTACTTTCTTATCCGACCCCGCCGGACGGGCGGTAAAACGCGCATATTTTTGTTGGCGGATATTGCGCTCCACGGCGCAACGCAGGCGGCCATCGAATACCAGCACCGCCAACAACACCAAGCCGGCGATAAAGTCATTCCACCACGCCGGTAGGCGCAGCAGCACCAGCACGCTGTCGATTTGTGTCAGTAAATAAGCCCCGAGAATCGCACCAATGATGGTGCCGGTGCCGCCGAGCAAGCTGATGCCGCCGAGAACACAGGCGGCAATGGCTTTCATTTCCAAGCCGCTACCGGTTTGATTGGGGATAAAGCCAATTTGTGAGGCGAACACAATCCCCGCCAGAGCTGCCATCACGCCATTCATCGAGAAAGCAAAAATACGAATGCTATCCGTGCGGATCCCCAATTGGCGTGCGCCCTGCAAGTTATCGCCGGTCGCGTAGAAGCTGCGACCAAAGGCGGTTTTGCCCAGCAGCAAGGCCATGGCCACAATCAGCAACATAATCAGCCAGCCAATGGGCGAGATGGAAAACAGAATTGGCGTTGATAGACTTTTGAGGTCAGCGGGCAGCCCCTCAATCCATTTACCGCCGGTCAGTAACAGCATCAGGCCGCGATACAGCCCCAAGGTGCCCAGTGTGGCGACAATCGCCGGGATGCGCAGCCAAGTCACCAGAATGCCATTAAAGAAACCGGCTACCATGCCGACCAGCAGAGCAAACAAGCAAGATACCGCCAGCCCGAAACCGGCATTGAGCGCCATGCCGACCGTCACCGCACACAAGCCGGTGATTGAGCCGACGGAGACATCAATATTGCGGGTCAGCATCACCATAGTCGCGCCGATCGCCAGCAGGATCAGGATCTGCGCGCTACTGAAGATCATGGTGAAAGTTTGCAAATTGAAGTAATTACGATCAATCACACCGAGCAGGGCAAATAAGGCGAGGATCGCCAGCAGGGCGGTGCCTTCGCGATTGTTTTGAATGAATTTCAACATGATACGCCCTCATTTTCAGCAGACTGATGGGCGTCGGTCTGATGTTCACCGAAGGCCAGATGCATAATGGTGTCGACATTCATTGCATCGCCCTCCAGCGCGCCACTGATTTCCCCCTGATGCATGACCAACACGCGATCCGCCATTTGCACCACTTCTTCCAGATCCGATGAGATAAAAATGATCGCTACATGCTGCGAAGCAATGCTGCGGATCAATTGATAAATATCACTGCGGGCCGACACATCCACACCACGGGTCGGTTCATCAATAATCAGTAGCAGCGGGTTGGCTTCCAGACATTTAGCAATCAGCAGCTTTTGTTGATTACCACCGGATAGCGTCCGAACCGGCTGTTCGAGGTGACTAAATTTGATGTTTAGCGCGCGGCGATAGCGCTCCAAAATAGCGGCTTCCTGTGCCGGATGAGTCCATATCCCTTGGTTGCCCTGAGTGAGCGAACAGACATTCCAGCTCAGCGGGGCATCCAGATAGAGGCCGGAGGCCTGCCGGTCTTCTGGCAGATAAACCAGGCCGGTTGCCAGCCGATTGACGGTTTTCATGGCGGTGATGTCTAGCTCTTCCAACATAACGCGGCCACTGCTGGTGGGCCGTAAGCCATAGAGCGTTTCGGCCAGCTCGGTTCTGCCCGCGCCGACTACCCCCGCCAGCCCGAGAATTTCACCGGCGCGCACCTCAAAAGAAATATGGGCAAAACCCTCGCCGCTCAGGTCGCTCACTTGTATCACCGGCTGATTGGATTGCGCCCGTGCTTGCGAGCGGCGGTTACCGGGCAGCTCGAGCCATAACTTCTGGGTATCGGTTAATTCACTGTTTTTAGCTTGCGGAGTCATCGCCTGAATAATCGCCTCGGTGGAGAAATCAGCGGTCGCGCCACTCAGGGCCATCCCGCCATCGCGCATCACACTGACCCAATCTGCTAATTGGCGAATTTCCGGCAGTTTGTGGGAGATAAACACCACCCCGACCCCTTGCTGCAATAACATTTTGATTTGGCTAAATAAACGGTGAGTTTCCGCGGGTGTTAGCGAGGCGGTGGGTTCATCAAGAATCAAAATACGCGAGTCGCGCATCAGGCCGCGCATGATCTCGACTAACTGCTGATCAGCCACATCCAGCGAACCGGCACTGACCGACAAATCTAAATGGCAGCCCAAACTGTGCAGCAACTGCGTCATTTTCTTTTTATCAGCTTGATGCTTCGGCAAGCGGAACAGAATATTTTCCTGCACCGACAAATTAGCGAACAGCATGGGTTCCTGTGGCACCAGATAAATACCGAGCTGGTGGGCCTTGGCTGGAGTGAGGTTGGAACAAAGTTGCCCATCTATCTCAATAGTGCCGCTGTCGGGGGGCAGCACCCCGGCGATGATCTTCATCAGTGTCGATTTCCCCGCACCATTCCCCCCGAGTAGGGCATGAACCTGACCCGGTAGCAGAGTAAAATCGATACTTTTCAATACCACGACGCCGGAAAACTGCTTGCTGATACCACGAACCTGAAGCAGGGGTGGCGGATTAGTCTGTGGCATCAGTAGCTCCTGCAATGTGAACAAAAATAAATTAAAATTAAAAGTGTTCAAAAAAGATAGCTGCATAATCCCATTTATGGCGTAATCAAGATCACAAAATCGTGAATAAAAAAATTTAAATTAAAATATGTTCAAAATCGTGGTTTAAGCTGTTAGCGTAGTTATCAATTAAGATTTATACCCGTCATCTTTCAAGTTGCCGGTGTGTTGGCTGCGCTCAATCGCCCGAATCACTTACTTATGTAAGCTCATCGGGACTTTCTCGTTTGCCGCCTGCCTGCATCTTGAAATCTATTGGGTATAGCATTTATCAGACTGTGGATTTCTGATCGATGATGGAACAATGAAGAGTGAGAAAGCGGCAATAGGGATCGCGGCTAATGATGAAAGAAAAACTTATGTCGTCCAACGATGAATACAAATATCCGGGTAATAGCATGAGTGAAGAGGAACTGCTCGCTCGCATTGCGTGGTTTTATTATCACGATGGCTTAACACAAGGGGATATTGGCGAACTGCTGGGGCTGACCCGATTGAAGGTCTCCAGATTGCTGGAGAAAGGCCGTCAGTCTGGGGTTATTCGGGTACAGATCAATTCGCGCTATGAGGGTTGTCTGGAACTGGAAAACGCGCTGCAACAGCATTTTGGCCTCAAGCATATCCGCATTTTGCCGTCACTGGCTGACCTCAGTATTAGCAGCCGGTTGGGGATTGGTGCGGCACATTTATTGATGGCATTGATACAACCGCAGCAGCTATTAGCGGTCGGTTTTGGCGAAACCACCATGTGCGCCTTGCAGCATTTGAGCGGCTTTATTGCCTCTCAGCAGGTGCGTTTAGTCACTCTTTCCGGTGGAGTGGGGTCTTATATGACGGGGATTGGGCAGCTTGATGCGGCCTGTCAGGTCAGTATTATCCCTGCGCCGTTGCGGGCTTCCAGCGCTAAAGTCGCTGAAACATTCCGCCAGGAAAATAGCGTGCGCGATGTGATGCTGGCGGCGTGTGCGGCGGATGTCGCCGTGGTGGGGATTGGCTCGGTCAATCAACAAAAAGAAGCCACTATTTTGCGCTCTGGCTATATCAGTGAGGGTGAGCAACTGATGTTTAGCCGCAAAGGCGCGGTCGGCGATATCCTCGGTTACTTTATGCAGGCCGATGGCGCGCTGGCCGCAGATATGCAGATTCACCAGGAATTAATTGGTATTTCGCTGACAGACTTGACCAACATCCCGACAGTGATTGGGGTCGCGGGTGGCGTTGAAAAGTCAGAGGCGATTGTTGCAGCGCTGAAAGGCCAGTATGTGAACGCGTTAGTGACGGACGAATTGACGGCAAGAGCTATTATCAAACTGATTTAATTGGCTATTTTACTTACCGGTTTGAGGTTGAGCAGTGCTCAATCTGACCGCGACAATCACGCCAATAGTTTTTATTTTTTCGAGAAAAAGCAGTAGAGGACAGATTTATTCATAAATTTAGATAAAACAGAGGATAGCGTAATGAGTCAATTCTCTACGACCACATCGGGTGATTATCTGATGGCTTTGGATGCAGGCACCGGCAGTGTCCGGGCTGTGATATTTGACCTTAATGGTCATCAGATAGCCGCCGGACAGGCTGAATGGCTACACCTGCCAGTACCCGATGTCCCAGGGTCAATGGAGTTTGACTTAACCACCAACTGGAAGTTGACCTGCCAGTGCATCCGTCAGGCGCTGCATCAGGCCAACCTACCCGCCAGTGCTATCCGTGCGGTAGCGGCATGCTCAATGCGCGAGGGCATCGTGCTCTATGATCGCAGCGGCAAACCTATCTGGGCCTGTGCCAATGTGGATGCGCGTGCTAGCCGTGAAGTCAGCGAATTGAAAGAGTTGCACAACAATGGATTTGAACTCGAAGTCTATCAATGTTCTGGTCAAACCCTGGCCTTGAGTGCCATGCCACGGTTACTGTGGCTGGCGCATTACCGCCCAGATATTTATCGTCAGGCCGGGACATTGACTATGATAAGTGACTGGCTGGCAAATATGCTCAGCGGCGAGCTGGCGGTTGACCCCTCCAATGCGGGCACCACCGGAATGCTGGATTTAGTCACTCGCAACTGGCAACCGAATTTGTTGGAAATGGCCGGATTACGCGCCGATATCTTATCGCCGGTCAAAGAGACGGGCACTTTACTCGGGCATGTCACCGCGCAAGCGGCAGAAGAGTGTGGTTTGCAGGTTGGGACGCCAGTCATCATGGGCGGTGGCGATGTCCAACTCGGCTGCTTGGGACTTGGCGTGGTAAAACCGGGCCAAACCGCGGTGTTGGGCGGCACTTTCTGGCAGCAAGTCGTTAACTTGCCCAAGCCGATTACTGACCCCAATATGAATACGCGCATTAACCCGCATGTCATTCCTGGCATGGTGCAAGCGGAATCCATCAGCTTCTTTACTGGCCTGACTATGCGCTGGTTCCGTGATGCATTTTGCGCCGAAGAGAAATTACTCGCCCAACGGCTGGGGATTGATACTTACAGTTTGCTGGAAGATATGGCGGCGCGGGTGCCCGCTGGCGCTTACGGGGTGATGCCGATTTTCTCTGATGTCATGCGCTTTAAATCCTGGTATCACGCCGCCCCTTCCTTTATTAACCTGTCGCTCGACCCTGAAAAATGTAACAAAGCGACCTTATTCCGTGCGCTGGAAGAGAACGCCGCGATTGTCTCGGCTTGTAATTTGGCCCAAATTGCAGAGTTCTCCGGCGTCAAAGCTTCTTCGGTGGTATTTGCCGGTGGCGGTTCAAAAGGCAAACTGTGGAGCCAGATCCTAGCCGATGTGACCGGCATTCCAGTCCGTGTACCGGTAGTTAAAGAGGCCACGGCATTAGGTTGCGCTATTGCGGCGGGGGTGGGGGTCGGGCTATATGAAGCGCTCGATAAAACTGGCGAGCGTCTAGTGCGCTGGGAGCGGGAATATCAGCCCAATCCTGAACATAAAGCACTTTATCAGGCGGCTAAAATCAACTGGCAAGCGGTGTATACCGACCAACTGACATTAGTAGACAGTGGGCTGACGACTTCTCTATGGAAAGCCCCCGGCCTTTAAAATTGACTATCTCACTTGCCAGCTTGAGCTTCGGGGCAGTGCTCATCACCGTCACATACTGATGTATGCTCCGGTTCTTGCGCGCTGTCCGCACCCAATCTGCCTGCGCCGATGACGTCAATTTCTTTCTATTGGCTATCTCACTTGCCAGCTTGAGCTTCGGGGCAGTGCTCATCACCGTCACATACTGATGTATGCTCCGGTTCTTGCGCGCTGTCCGCACCCAATCTGCCTGCGCCGATGACGTCAATTTCTTTCTATTGGCTATCTCACTTGCCAGCTTGAGCTTCGGGGCAGTGCTCATCACCGTCACATACTGATGTATGCTCCGGTTCTTGCGCGCTGTCCGCACCCAATCTGCCTGCGCCGATGACGTCAATTTCTTTCTATTGGCTATCTCACTTGCCAGCTTGAGCTTCGGGGCAGTGCTCATCACCGTCACATACTGATGTATGCTCCGGTTCTTGCGCGCTGTCCGCACTCAATCTGCCTGCGCCGATGACGCCAATTCTAATAGGTCACCTTAATTTTCCAGTTTGAGCTTCGGGGCAGAATGATCATTACAATCATTCGCGGCTCTACAGAGTTAAATGAGAAAGATATTGGCGTGATATAGCCTAAATAATTCGAGTTGCAAGATGGCGGCAACCTGAGTAAATCCCCAGGAGCTTACTCAAGTAAGTGACTGGGGTGAGCGAGGGCAGCCAACGCACATGCAGCTTGAAGTATGACGGATATAAAAGAATTGCCATGCAGTAAACGGCTGGTATAGCATTACAGCCCCTCTTTCGTTGCCGATGATGGCGCATCCTATGATGAATACATCAAATAAGACAGAATCACCTGCCGGGCAACTTTCTGCTCCTGCCGATAATTTATCGGTCATACTGCGGGAGAAAGAGAATGTTAAGCGCATTTTAGTGATTAAATTACGCCATTTCGGCGATGTTCTCCTGACAACTCCTTTGCTGAATACGTTGAAAGCCAACTATCCACAGGCGAAAATCGACGTGTTGCTGTATGGCGGAACGCAAGAAATGTTGCGAGAGAACAAAACAGTTAATCATGCATTTATTGTCGATCGCGGCCTCAAACATGCGGGCTTAAAGGCGCAAATTAGCGGTGAAAAAGCGCTGTTTAATGCATTGAAAGCACACCATTATGATCTGATCCTCAATTTATCTGATCAATGGCGGGCCGCAGCCTATTGTCGTCTATTAAAACCGGGCTTTAGTATTGGTTTTCATTATCCGAAACGCGATACCTGGCTATGGCGCTACTGTCATTCCACATTAGTCGATATTCCCAATGCAGCCGAACGGCACACTGTTCTCAATAATTTGGATATTCTCGCGCCGTTACATCTCACGGATATCAGCACTGACGTCACGATGGCTTATGGCCCGCATGACATTGAGCGGGTAAAACAACTGTGTCAGCAACATAACATTGCTGATTACATCTTGATTCAACCCTCTGCGCGCTGGAAGTTCAAAACCTGGGCCAGTGAGTCATTCAGCCAATTGATAAACCATCTCACCGAACAAGGTGAAACTGTGTTGCTAACTGGCGGTAAAGACAAAGCTGAACTGGATTATATCGCCGACATCATTGCAGGCTGCACACAGCCTGAAAAAGTGATTAATTTATCCGGCCTTTTGGCACTGCCAGAACTTGCTGTCTTGATAGATAACGCTAAGCTATTTATTGGTGTAGATTCTGTGGCAATGCATATGGCGGCTGCATTACAAACCCCGGCAGTGGTGTTATTTGGCCCCAGCAACCTTAACCAATGGCACCCATGGCAAGCCCCACATACCCTTTTATGGGCCGGACATTACCGCACTTTGCCGCATCCTAATGAGATAGATACCGACACCACCGATCGTTATTTGAACGCGATCCCGGTGAACGATGTCATAGATGCCGTTGATGATTGGCGGACTCAAAGCCAGTGATGAGCCAATAGACGACTTGTTTTTAATAACAGACTGTTTTTAATAACGGCCTGTTTTTAATAACATATTTGTATCAGCCAATTTTTGGCTTCCAACCAGCTTAAGCTGAGAGAATTATGATAACCCCAACGACTTCTGCGCCGGGCATGTCCCCGGCTCACCTGCGCAGTGAAATACTGAGCGGTTTTGCTGCATTGCTGTTAGGTATTGCCCTGCCGACGTCGAATCCACTGATTAATATATCTCTGGTTTTAATCCTTATTAGCCTGATTATTAACCGTAAATCACTGCAATTAAAGCCTTTACTGACGAATCCATTAGTCTATCTGCCCGCCGCCATGTTTGCGCTATTGGCACTGTCACTGCTGTTTCATCACAATAGCTATGGCCCAGAAATGGTGAGTAAGGATAAGAAATTTCTTTATATCTTGCCGCTGGCTCTGTTCTTTATTAACCAGCCACAGCGGGTAAAACTATTTTGTATTGGTTTCCTGGCCGCTAACACCGTGGTGTTGGCAGGTTCATTGGCTGTTGGGGTGTTACACATTCCAATCGGACATATCGACCCCGCCAATCCAACTCTCTTTAAACTGCAAATTACCCAGAACTTCTTCTTGGCCTTGTCGGCGATACTGTGGCTGATGTTGGCCTTCAAAAATCAGGGCTGGAAACGCTGGGGCTATGGTCTGCTTGTGGCCGCCGCCTGCTACAGTGTTCTGTTTGTGGTCTTGGGCCGCACAGGATATGTCGCACTGGTTGTCGGGCTAGGTGTGTGGCTGTTCTTTTCGCTGGGTCGCTGGCAACGCTGGCTATTCGTCGTGCTGGGGGCCATTGGATTTGTTGCCGTGCTGCTGATTCCCAATAAAGCCACGCAGCGGATAACTCAGGGCATTGATGAGATTAAAGTCTGCATGGCCGCGCCTGCGGCTAATGCCACTGGCGCTTGTCGCACGTCGATGGGGCAACGCTCAGCTTTTGCTATTGAGGCCGTCAGGTTAATTAAAGACGCCCCTATTCTGGGTCACGGTGCTGGTGGTTTCTATTATGAAGATCCAACAATAAATTACAAAATCAACAATCCACATAACCAATATCTGTTGGAAACCATCCAGTCCGGTGTGGTGGGTTTAATTATTTTCCTGGCTTGGATTGTCTGCTGTTACCGTGTTATTTGGCAACAGACACCGGTTCTGCGTAATGTCTTGTTGGCCGTATTGACCAGTTATATGGCGTGTAACTTCTTTAATTCATTTCTGCTGGATTCTTCGGAAGGCCATCTATTTATGATTTTTGTCGCCATCCTGGCGGGGTATTCTGTAGCAAGCACTCAGCAAGGTTCGGATAAGCGACTGACCGAGTGATAAGCATATTCAATATTACAGGCTAACTCGCGGCTCCCTATGGGGGCCTTTTTTTTTCTACTACTACCGTTATCATGGATTGGGTCATGATAGAGATTCTAAAGCTTCAGATATATCTTTAATGAGACCACCAAAATGTATATCGGAATGGTAAATTATTTAATGGAATGTGAGTTTTAAAACTAAATTAACCAGTTTTATTTACGTTATTTTTTATAGTATGAGAATAATGAGCCTTAAATGGGGATAATTCCTACATGATTTTCATCAGTATAGTCTTTCCCCTCGTCAGACATTTCAACATGAAACATCAATCTCTCTAATCTTGCTATTAAGAAAAATCGGTTTTTATTTATTTAAATTAACTCGTTACGGCAGTGTTTTATTCTGACTACGTTGTTTTATTAAAATTAAAACACTAACTTTTTATCTTTTCCTGGTGTTAGATTTCTATGGTTTCTGTTAGGGGGAATGTAAAAATTAAAAACTAACGTTTTAATCACAATTTTAAGGGCAAACCTAAATGAATCTTAAATGAAATGTAATTAATTTATTATTCCATTACGACTTTTATTGATTTTTTAGGACGGAGTTGCTATGCGGCATAGTGATAAAAAAGTTATATGACTTTGTTTTATAAAAACCAAAATACAAGTTAGAAGCTCGGGAATGAGAAAATAAAGAGAATTTCTCTAAGAAATGGACTATTTTCTCATACCGAGCCATTAATTTAACTTGTTGAATTTAAAGGGTTTTTTAATTAAGTTTTTAAGGGTCAATCATTAAGCTTAGACTATGAAATTAGTAAGTGCAACATAGCATGAATTCTATTTGTGCTTGCATAATTGAAAGAGTGGCAATGCCGGAATAATCCCAAATGGCTCCTATAAAGAAAACAGATTTCTATGCTAATGGAATAGCTTTTATTCAGTGAATTAAACTGGAGAGTTTTTCTCTGAATATATGAAATGATGATTTAGATCACTATTAGAAAATTCTGAGGTATGTGATAATTTCTGCAACAATTTACAAATTGTAATGTTTGGTCTACTTTTCGGACATTATGCAATAGTTTTAAATGAAGCTATGATAAATATGTATTTATATCAGTAAGTGGGTTCAGGTGAATCTGTTTTTAGGGTAAGCCGAATCTACATTTAACTTAATTTATCCAACGTCATTGAGAACATCATGGCCAATTCATCTACGAATAAATTATCTCTACCGGCCCTAACGTCTTTAGTGGTTGGTTCAATGATCGGTGCCGGCATATTTTCATTACCAGCAACTTTCGGGCGGGCAACTGGTGGGTTTGGTGCGCTTATCGCCTGGTGTATCGCTGGTGGTGGTATGTTAATGCTGGCGTTTGTTTTTCAAACATTAGCGCAGCGCAAACCTAATCTGGATTCCGGTGTATTCATTTACGCAAAAGAGGGCTTCGGAGATTATCTTGGTTTTGCAGCAGCATTAGGTTTTTGGGCCGGTACTTGTATTGGTAACGTTTCTTACTTTGTACTTATCAAATCAACCTTAGGGGCATTCTTCCCTATATTTGGTGACGGTAATACTATCCCCGCCGTATTGGTGGCCTCCGTTATTTTATGGGGATTTCATATCCTGATATTGCGAGGAGTTAAAGAAGCCGCAGCAATTAATACCATCGCGACCTTTGCAAAAATAATCCCTATCTTCATCTTCGTCATCGTGCTGATTTTTGCCTTTAAAGGTGATGTGTTTGCACTGAATTTCTGGGGCACGCCAGATGTGGTTAAGAGTGTTGATTTATCCCATCTGAATGACTACGGCTATGTCGGCCATGCTGCGGCAGTGATGCCAGTGGTGGCTGAACCAGAGTCGTTATTCTCACAAGTTCGTAGCACCATGTTGGTGACGGTATTTGTGTTCTTAGGTATTGAAGGCGCGAGTGTTTATTCGCGTTATGCCAAAGAGCGTAGTCATGTTGGTATTGCCACTGTTCTGGGCTTTATTGGTGTGCTGTGTCTGCTGGTGCTGATCACCATGTTGTCTTACGGTGTGCTGTTACGTCCTGATTTGGCAGCATTACGTCAGCCATCCATGGCCGGTGTACTGGAAGCTATTGTCGGGCGCTGGGGCGCGATTTTCATCAGCGTGGGTCTGATTATCTCTGTATTAGGTGCTTATTTATCTTGGTCATTGCTGGCAGCCGAAGTGTTGTTCTCAGCGGCTAAGAGTAAAAGCATGCCAAAAGTGTTCGCGACTGAAAACCGTAATTCTGTCCCTTCAGCGGCGGTATGGTTGACCAATATCTTTATTCAAGTGTTCTTAATTCTGACACTGTTTACTGATTATGCTTTCCAGCTCGCATTAGAATTAACCAGCTCATTAACCTTGATCCCTTATTTGTTGGTCGGGGCCTATGGGTTAAAACTGGCCTGGACCGGTGAAACTTACGAAACAAATAAACAAGGTCACAGAAAAGATCTTATTTTTGCCATCATCGCGACCTTCTACTCTGCGCTGATGATTTACGCAGGTGGCATGAAATACTTGCTGCTGTCGGCCATTATTTACGGCCCAGGCACGATTTTGTATCTGATTGCCAAACGTGAACAGCATCAAAAAGCGTTTAATACCTACGAAAGAATACTGTTTATTGTTCTTATTGTGGCTGCGGTCGCGGCGATTTATAGCATCGCCACCGGAATTATCACCATATAATTTATTGGAGCTGTTATGTCAGATAAAGCTAAGAAAACTCATGGCAAGACCAAATTCGGCGTTCATTCTGAAGTTGGCAAGTTACATAAAGTTATGGTCTGTGCGCCAGGGCGCGCCCATAACCGCCTGACACCGAGTAATTGTGATGAATTATTATTTGATGATGTTCTGTGGGTAGAGAGAGCTAAACGCGACCATTTTGATTTCATGACTAAAATGCGCGAACGCGGTGTTGATGTGGTTGAAATGCATAATCTGCTGGCTGAGACCGTAGCTATTCCGGCAGCGAAAAAGTGGATTCTGGATCAGCAAATTGTGCCAAATGAAGTGTCATTGGGCATTCTGCAAGAAACCCGCAACTATCTGGAAAGTCTGGAACCGCGCTTGTTAGCTGAAGTATTGATTGGTGGCTTGTCTACCACTGAACTCCATAAAGATGGCAAATGTGACAAAGAAGAACTGAAGTTGATCCGCGAAGCGGTTGGTATCACGGAATATCTGTTGCCGCCGTTGCCGAATACCCTTTATACCCGCGATACCACCTGCTGGATTTATGGTGGTGTGACCCTGAATCCACTGTATTGGCCAGCGCGTCATGAAGAAACTATCCTGACCACGGCTATCTATAAATTCCACCCTGATTTTGGCGACGCCAATGTGAAAGTGTGGTGGGGTGACCCAACACAGCATCACGGTAGCGCGACCTTAGAGGGGGGCGATGTGATGCCGATTGGCAACAAAACCGTGTTAATCGGTATGAGTGAGCGCACATCTCATCAGGCCATTACTCAGTTAGCTCAATCGCTATTTAAAGATAGCGCAGGGCAAGTTGAGCGCGTGATGATTGCTGCTATGCCAAAACTGCGTGCCGCTATGCACTTGGATACCGTGTTCACTTTCTGTGACCGTGATGTAGTGACCCTCTATCCGGCGATTGTTAATCAGATTCAAACTTTCTCACTGCGCCCAGATAATGGCCCCACCGGCATTAAATTAAGCCGCGATAAAGGCACTTTTGTCGAGGCGGTGGCAGGGGCATTAAACCTGAAAAAACTGCGGGTAGTTGAAACTGAGGGGAATGATTACGACACCGAGCGCCAGCAGTGGGACAGCGGTAATAACATGGTTGCACTGGAGCCGGGTGTGGTGTTGGCTTATGACCGTAATACCAAAACTAATACCCAATTGCGTAAAGAAGGGGTAGAAGTCATTGAGATCGTCGGCAGTGAGTTAGGTCGCGGGCGCGGGGGCGGTCACTGTATGACTTGTCCAATTATCAGAGAGCCTGTGGACTACTAATCCCCTGCGGCCTTGAAGCCACAGGGTTGTTAGCTGCGCGCACTCACCCGAATCACTGACTTGAGTCAGCTCATCAGGATTCGTTTGCTGGCTGCCTACTTGTGGCTCCAATGACTTTGGGGATGCTCTGCGGCCTTGAAGCCACAGGGTTGTTAGCTGCGCGCACTCACCCGAATCACTGACTTGAGTCAGCTCATCGGGATTCGTTTGCTGGCTGCCTACTTGTGGCTCCAATGACTTTGGGGATGCTCTGCGGCCTTGAAGCCACAGCGGAATGTTGATTAAAAAATAGCCGATAGTGAGTAGCGGAGTCATGCTATTTCGCTATTGGCTATTTCTCCATTAACTTATCTTCACTTTTCACGCAAATAACACTTTTCATGCAAATAACACTACCCATTTCAGCACTAATTGTGCTGATCTACTTTTAGGAATATCTACAGGGAGATTATTAATCACACGATTAAAAATGCTGGTGCGCCGTATGTCACATATGTCACAGAAAAGTAGCCCAGAAAACAGTAGTCCAGAAAATAAATCGAAAGTGTGAATAACTAATCTGCAATAATTTTGAAAACCTGACTCAACGAGATCTTATAGTGAAGATAAAAACAGTCGTCACCTTGCTTTTAACGTTTCTTCTCGCAGCTTGCGACCGAACTCCCCCAGAAGTCGTGGAAAGTGTGCGCCCGGTAAAAATATTTATCGTCGAAGACAGTGGGCAAAATGGGACTCGTTATTTCCCGGCACGGTTACAGGCGGGTGATGAAACCCAGCTCTCCTTTAAACGCAGTGGGCAGCTGCAACAGTTATTGGTTCGCGAAGGCGAGCAGGTGAAAAAAGGCCAGGTGATTGCCAAACTGAATGACACTGACCTAACTTTGCGCGTCAGGGATCGTCAATCCACCTTTAACCTGGCACGAGATCAATTTAACCGATTCAATACCTTACAAGGGCAAAGAGCAGTCTCACGCGCCGAGTTGGATGTTCGCCGCGCCGAGATGGAATCGGCACGTGCGGGATTAGAAATTGCGCAAAAAGAACTCAGTGACGCCACTATTACCGCCCCGTTTGATGGCATTATCGCCAATGTTAATGCGCGTAACCATCAGGTCATGGCCCCAGGCCAAGCAGTGGCGACATTAAGCGCCTTGGATACCTTGGATGTGGTCTTCAGTGTACCAGAGCGCCTGTTTACCACACTCGACATCAGCAACCGCAATTACAAACCGACGGTATTGCTTAACCATATGCCGGGGCGTGAATTTATTGCTGAATATAAAGAACATACCACCTCGACAACTTCGGCTTCCCAGACTTTCCAAGTGACACTGACTATGAAGCGCCCGGCGGATATGCCATTGCTTTCTGGTATCAGTGGGCGGGTAAGAATTAACTCTGGCAATCTGTCAGGTACTGACCACCCGACGATCGTCGTGCCAGTCGAAGCCGTATTTAACCCTGATAACACCCAGTTGAATGATGCTCGAGTTTGGGTCATCAAAAATGATGAAGGCCAGTTGCACGTTGAAGAACGCAAAGTGCAAGTGGGCCAATTGACAGCGAACGGTATTCAAATCACTTCTGGATTGGCTGATGGTGAGCAGATTGTCGCCGCAGGCACCGGTGAGCTTCGCCCAAATCAAGTTGTCCGGGCTTGGGTACGTGAGCGGGGTCTCTAATGAAACTGCTTGATAACTATATCAATAATAGTACCCGTATCTGGCTAACAATTTTGTTGCTGGGTATTGGGGGTGTTATTGCCTATCTCAATATAGGCAGGTTGGAAGACCCGGCTTTTACCATCAAAACGGCGGTAGTTGTTACCCGTTATGATGGCGCGTCGGCGCAGCAGGTTGAGGAAGAAGTCACATTACCTCTGGAGAATGCCATTCAGGAACTCTCTTATGTTGATGACGTGACCTCCATTTCCAGCGCGGGCTTATCGCAAATCACCATTAATATTCGTGCGCAATATGGTGCGAATGAATTACCGCAAATCTGGGATGAATTGCGGCGTAAGATAAATGATAACAGCGTGCGGTTACCGCCAGGGGCCAGTGCGCCGATGGTCAATGACGACTTCGGCGATGTTTACGGCTTCTTCTTCTCGCTCACCGGGGACGGCTACAGCAATCAGGATTTACGCAACTTCGCCGAGCAACTGCGGCGTGAGCTGGTACTGGTGCCGGGTGTCGGTAAAGTGGGGATCGTCGGTATCTTACCTGAAGAAGTTCAGGTCGAGATTTCTCGCGCCCAGATGACCGCGGCGGGCATTACGCCGCAGCAGTTATCCGATTTACTTGCCCGCCAGAACGTGGTGTCCGATGCCGGCCAGCTACAAGTGGGCAGCGAGTCGATTCGTTTGCATCCAACCGGTGAATTCCAAAGTGTCCAAGAGCTGGGGAATTTATTAGTTAGTCAGCCCGGTAGCCCGAAAAGCGTCTATTTACGTGATATCGCGACTGTAACACAAGGTTTTGGCCATTCACCGACCAATATTTACCGCGCTAATGGTAAGCCTGCATTGGCACTGGGGATCTCATTCGCCCCGAACGTCAACGTGGTGAATGTGGGGAATGCCATTAAAGCTCGACTGGCGCAGTTGGAAGGCGAGCGCCCGTCAGGTATGCATATCAATGTGTTTTATGACCAGTCCCATGAAGTCGAAGGGGCCGTCAACGGCTTTATCCTTAACTTCCTGTTAGCGCTATTGATTGTTGTTGTCACCTTGCTGATTTTCATGGGGGTGCGCAGTGGTATTGTCATTGCCATCTCGCTGGCACTGAACGTACTCGGCACCTTGCTCATTATGTGGCTGTTTAATATTGAGCTACAGCGGGTATCGTTAGGGGCGCTGATTATCGCGCTCAGTATGCTGGTAGACAACGCCATTGTGGTGGTGGAGGGGATTGTGGTTGGCCGTCAGCGCGGCGAAAGTCTCTCTACGGCGATCGGCAATGTTGTGAAGCGCTCGATGATGCCGCTGTTAGGCGCGACTGTGATTGCCATTTTAGCCTTTGCCCCGATTGGCTTGTCCAATGATGCAACTGGTGAATATTGTAAATCGCTATTCCAAGTGTTGTTGATCTCGCTGATGTTGAGCTGGATTACTGCACTGACGCTGACGCCGGTATTTTCCAAGTGGGCATTCCAGAACCAAAAGCCAGCGAAAGTGGATGCCGATAAACCCGCCAAGCAACCTTATGATGGCTGGTTGTTCCGCTATTATCGTGTGGTATTGAATAAGTTACTGCAATACCGTGCGGTAACTTTGATCCTACTGGCAGCAATGTTAGTGGCGTCGGTGGTGGGCTTTGGCAATGTTCGTCAGAGCTTCTTCCCACCATCAAATACGCCTATCTTCTTTGTTGATATTTGGCTGCCGAATGGCACGGATATCAGTTATACCGAAGGAGTAGCCAATAAGGTCGAGCAGTATATCAAGCAGCAAAAAGGGGTGGCTGACACCATGGCGACGATAGGTCAGGGCGCGATGCGCTTTATGCTGACCTATAACGCCCAGCGTCATTATCCTAACTATGCGCAGGTGATGGTTCGGACTGAACAGCTAGACCAAATCCCGGGTTTGATTGATGAAATCGAAGCCTATATGCATGACGAATACCCGCAAGTTGATGCACAAATAAAACGCATCATGTTCGGGCCGTCAAACAACAGTTCCATTGAAGCCCGCTTTATTGGGCCGGACCCAGAGGTATTACGCAGTTTGGCCGCCCAGGCGGAAAAAGCGATCATTGCTGATCCGATGGCGGATGGTGCGCGGCATGACTGGCAAGATCGTAGCAAAATGATCCGGCCACAATTCTCGGACTATCTGGGCCGCGAGTTGGGTGTGGATAAACGCGAGGTTGATGGCACCTTGCGCATGAGCTTTGGTGGCTTGCCTGTCGGGTTATACCGCGATGGCACCCGCCTGATGCCGATTGTCCTGCGCACGCCGGATTCCGAGCGCCTCAATGCCGAACGGTTGAATGACGTGATGGTTTGGAGTCAGGCGCGCCTTGCCTTTATCCCGATCGATAACGTCGTCACCAGTTTTGAAACTGAGTGGGAAGACCCGCTGATTATGCGTTTGGATCGCAAACGGACATTGACGGTGCAAACGGATCCGACCCAGCAGGGCGGCGAAACTTCAGCTGAGTTATTGCAGCGTATCAGACCGGGTGTTGAAGCTGTTCAACTGCCACGCGGCTATGAACTTGAATGGGGTGGTGACTACGAAAGTACCAAAGAAGCACAACGCGGTATTTTCATCAGTTTACCGATAGCATTCCTGATTATGTTTGTGGTGACCGTCTTGATGTTTAGCTCAGTGCGTAACGCGCTGGCTATCTGGCTGACAGTGCCATTAGCGCTGATTGGTGTGACAGTGGGCTTCTTGCTGACCGGTATTCCTTTTGGCTTTATGGCTTTATTGGGGCTGTTAAGTCTGAGTGGAATGTTGATCCGTAACGGGATTGTGCTGGTGGAAGAGATAGGCTTACAGCGGCAGGAAAAACCGCTGCGCGACGCCATTATTGATGCTTCCACCGCGCGTTTGCGCCCTATTATGCTAACTGCATTTACCACTGTATTGGGGCTGGCTCCGCTGCTTAGCGATGCTTTCTTCCAAAGTATGGCGGTGGTGATTATGTTCGGTCTGGGCTTTGCTACCGTGCTGACATTACTGGTGCTGCCAGTGATTTACAGTTGTATGAATCCAGAACCTAAAACACCTTCGCATGACGAGCCAGTCAGTGAATAACGGGTGCAGTGAATAACAAATGGATAGTGGCGTGTTACCGCGCCTGAAATAACCTTAACAGCCCCATTATTGGGGCTGTTTTTTTTTGCGCGACACCAATGGCCTTGATTCCTTTTGATGTCGCCAAAGCATTCTGTGCACTACCTCTCTTCCTCCTCAGATTACGCACAATTTTGTTCCATAATGAAACGTCATCCACCTATCTACGTTTCATTATGGAACGTTTTCACATTCGATTCTCAGCTTGTTTTTTGCGCTTATAGTGGTTCCAGTTTCATTAAATTGACCCTAAAAAATAGTCATTCTTACATTATATCTACGCAACAGGAGCAAGATATGCTGAAAGTCATTCAATCTCCGTCTAAATATATTCAAGGTGCCAATGCACTACAGTCCATTGGCGAGTTCGCTAAGTTACTGGCTAATAACTATTTTATTATTGCCGATGATTTTGTGATGAAGCTAACGGCAGATGCGGTTGGCACCAGCCTACAAGCGAGTGAGCTAGAAAATCATTTTAGCCGCTTTAATGGCGAATGTTCCCGCCACGAAATTGAGCGGCTGACGGTTGAGCTGAAAAAACATCACTGCAATGGTGTGATTGGTATTGGTGGCGGGAAAACTCTCGATACAGCTAAAGCGATTGCTCACTATCAGCATATCCCGGTGATTGTGGTGCCCACCATTGCTTCTACCGATGCGCCAACCAGTGCGTTATCAGTGATTTATACCGAGCAGGGCGAATTCGCTGAATATCTGATTTACCCTAAAAATCCTGACATTGTATTGATGGATACCGCGATTATTGCCAAAGCGCCAGTGCGCTTGCTGGTCGCCGGTATGGGCGACGCGCTCTCGACTTACTTTGAAGCTCAAGCTTGTTTCGATGCCAAAGCTATCAGCATGGCCGGCGGCGCTTCGACATTAGCCGCAGTGACTCTGGCCCGTTTATGCTACGAAACCCTACTGGCAGAGGGCTACAAAGCCAAGTTGGCGGTGGAAGCTGGCGTGGTCACCGAAGCTGTAGAACGCATCATCGAAGCCAATACTTATCTGAGCGGCATTGGTTTTGAAAGTAGTGGTTTGGCGGCGGCCCACGCTATTCATAACGGTTTTACTGTATTGGAAGAGTGTCATCACCTGTATCACGGTGAGAAAGTGGCTTTCGGCACCTTGGCGCAGCTCGTGCTTCAGAACAGCAGTATGGAAGAGATCGAAACCGTGCTCTCATTCTGCCAACAATTAGGTCTACCAATCACATTGGCGGAAATGGGTGTTTCACAGGATATCGAGCGCAAAATTCGTGCGGTCGCCGAGGCCAGCTGTGCCGAAGGTGAAACTATTCACAACATGCCGTTTGCCGTCACAGCAGACAGCGTTTATGCCGCTATTATTGTGGCTGACCGTTTAGGCCAAGCTTTCCTCGATTAACGCGTGTGGCAGGCCAGCTAATTGATAGACAAGCTAATTGATAGACAAACTAACTGACTGAGTTTGCCGGTGTTCCTCAGCATCGGCAGCCCTATTTTCCAAGCATTCCCGTTCGCGGAGCATAAAATGAAAAAATTAATTAACAGCGTTGAGAGTGTATTGCAGGAACAAATTAAGGGATTGGTTGAAGCCCATCCGGAGCTGGCATTGCATCAGGAGCCGCTTTTTATCACTCGGGCAGATGCGCCGGTGAAGGGCAAAGTCGCCTTGATGTCGGGGGGTGGTAGTGGCCATGAACCCATGCATTGTGGTTTTATCGGCGAAGGTATGCTGGATGGGGCTTGCCCTGGTGAGATTTTCACCTCACCGACGCCAGATCAAATGTATGAGTGTGGCCAAGCCATTGATGGCGGGCAGGGCGTGCTGATGCTAATTAAAAATTACACCGGCGATATTCTGAACTTTGAAACGGCGGCAGAGCTACTACATGCCGGTGGAACGGCGGTTGGCACCGTGGTGATTGATGATGATGTTGCCGTCAAAGACAGCCTGTATACCGCCGGGCGGCGTGGGGTAGCCAATACGGTCATTATTGAAAAACTACTGGGTGCCGCTGCGGTTCGTGGTGATTCACTGGATGAATGTGTGGCGCTCGGTCAAAAAATTAATAATCAGGGGCATTCAATCGGTGTCGCGCTTGGAGCCTGTACGGTGCCAGCAGCGGGTAAACCGTCCTTTATCTTAGCTGAAAACGAGATGGAATTTGGGGTTGGGATCCATGGCGAACCCGGTATCGAACGGCGGCCATTTATTTCTTTGAATGATACTGTGGATGCGATGTTCCAGACCCTAATTGACCACGGCAGCTACCAGCGCACATTGCGTCATTGGGATAGACAGGCAGAAGACTGGAGTGAAACGCGCCAGAGCAAACAACCACTGGCGAAAGGCGATCGAGTCATTGCTCTGGTCAATAATTTGGGTGCGACGCCGCTATCGGAACTTTATGGTGTTTGGCATCGTCTAGCGGCCTGTTGCGCCGATTTTGGTTTGACCATTGAGCGCAAATTGATTGGCTCTTATTGCACCTCGCTGGATATGCAGGGCATGTCCATCACGCTTTTGAAAGTGGATGATGAGCTGCTGTCATTGTGGGATGCCCCGGTGAATACACCGGCGCTGGTTAAAAAATAATGCATCAGGAGAAAACCATGGGACTTACCAAACAACAAATTGTCAGTTGGTTACAGCTCTGCGCTGAGGTTTTCAGCGAACAGCGGGATTTCCTGACACAGTTGGATACCGACATCGGTGATGGCGACCACGGCCTGAATATGAATCGCGGCTTTAATAAAGTGGTCGAAAAACTGCCCTCTTTTGCCGATAAAGACATTGGTTTTATCTTGAAGAATACCGGTATGACCCTGCTTTCAAGTGTCGGGGGAGCCAGCGGCCCCTTATTCGGGACTTTCTTTATCCGTGCAGCCCAAAGTACCAATGCTAAACAAAGCCTTGATCTTCCAGCAGTTTGCCAGATGTTTAAAGACGGGGTCGAAGGGGTGGTGATGCGCGGTAAAGCTGAGCCGGGCGATAAAACCATGTGCGATGTTTGGTGGGCAGTGGTCTCGCAACTTGAGCAAGCTAATCAACAGGGTGTGCCGCTGGTGGATGCTTTGCAGCAAACCGTCGCAAGTGCCCAGCAAGCATTGGCAGGGACTATTACTATGCAGGCCCGCAAAGGCCGCGCCAGTTATCTTGGCGAGCGAAGTATTGGTCATCAAGACCCTGGGGCGACATCAGCGATGTTGATGATGCAAGCGCTATGGCAGGTTGCCAGTCACTAATGTGGCTCAGCCGATAAGGTTATCAGGAGGAAAGATGGTCAATCTCGTTGTAGTTTCTCATAGCGCGCTGCTGGCTCAGGGTGTGGCCGAACTGGCACAGCAAATGACACAAGGGGGCTGCCAGTTAGCGGTAGCCGCCGGTGTAGACGATGTGGATCATCCTATCGGCACGGACGCCATTAAAGTGATGGAAGCCATTGAATCGGTTTACTCTTCCTCGGGTGTATTAGTGTTGATGGATTTAGGCAGCGCATTACTCAGTGCTGAAACGGCGCTGGAGTTATTAGACCCAGAGATGGCAAAAAATGTGCAGCTTTGCGCAGCTCCGCTGGTCGAAGGGACTTTGGCTGCGGTGGTTGCCGCCTCGTCCGGGGCCTCATTGAGCGAGGTTCGCGCTGAAGCCATGGAAGCTTTGGCCGCTAAAGCCGCGCAACTCGGTGAAAATGTCAGCACACCTGGTACCAACCAGACTGAAGCTATCAAGGTGGCCCCTGATGCACAGAGTGTCAGTTGGGTGGTGCGCAATCCTAATGGATTACATGTCCGGCCAGCGGCTAAATTGGTTGAAGTATTAGCGCCATTTACAGCGGATTTACTGCTAGAAAAAAATGGTCAATGTGTGAATCCACGTAGCCTGAATCAGCTCGCCATTTTACAAGTACGCAAAGGCGATACTATTCGTTTGCTAGCCAGTGGCGAGCAAGCGGGTGAAGCCTTGGATGCTTTTATGCTGCTGGCGCATCAGCACTTTGGCGAATTGGTCACCACCACTGACAGCGGATTTACTGGTGTAATGGTTCCGCGTGGGACTATCAGCGCGCCAATATTCCAGTGGCTACCTGCTATTCCGGTATTCTTACCGCAGACAATTAATGCTGGGCAAATTGCTAACGAGCAACTGCGATTACATCAGGCTCTGGCGCATACCATGGCTGATTTACAGCAATTGGCGCAGCAGGCAGAACACCAAATTAGTGCTCAGGCGGCGGCTATCTTTAATGCGCATGCCATGCTAATTGATGATGAAGAGCTCTATCTGGCGATGGATCGGCGGATAGAACAGCAGTTAGTGTGTGCAGAGTCGGCATTACAGGATGAGTTAATGAGCATGGCGGCAGACTATTTGGCTCTGGATGATGACTATCTGCGCGTCCGCGAACTGGATATTCGCGATATTCTGAATCGTACTCTGGGCCATTTGACGGGGCTACCGCCAGTCGCCCTTACCCTAGACCGTGAAATTTTGTTATTAGCTGAGGAGCTATTCCCGTCACAAATGATTGGGCTGAATCGCCAGCAAGTAAAAGGAATTTGTTTAAGTAAGGGAAATATTTTCTCTCACAGCGCCATTTTGTCCACCGAATTAGATATTCCGATGTTAGTGGGTGCTACTGGTTGCCTTGAAAGCCGCCATAATGGCCAAAAAGCCCTATTAGATACCGCCACTGGAGAACTTAAACTCCAGTGAGCGGCATTGCCCTGATTCAACTTAACGCTTTGAAATGGCAGCCTTAATTTAGGGCTGCTATTTGTGGAATTAAACTACGCAGTGGCGTCAAAATCTGGGTTTTCCAGTTATATTGCTCTTCTATTAGTGTGGCGCTTGCATGCCGGATGGTCTCTATTTCAAACTCCGTTAATTGGCCAATATGGTGGATGACCTCCGCTAAATGAGCAGCATCTCCTGGAATATGTAGGAACCCATTAATACCGTGCTCAACTTGCTCACTCAGCCCCCCTGAGTCGGCGACAACTAATATAGCCCCCTGCTTTCTGGCTAACCAGCGTGATTCCATAGGAATTAATCCATTCGGTTCATTTTCGGCAGAAAGAACGCACACGCGGGTATTACGCCACTGAATTAGGCAAGCCATCAGTTCGCGATCAAACGAATTTATAATCGAAGTGCGTACATCCAACTGGCTAGCTAATACTGATAATTCCGGTAAAACAGGATCACTCACGATTACGGCATGGATATCATTACCCAGGTAATTGGCTGCCTTCAGTAACAAATCATAGCGCTTATAATACACGCCTCTCCCTAACGTAATAGCCAGTGGGTATTCGAGTGATATTCCATAAGAAGATAGAGTGCTGCAGATTTCTTGTTCACTGCGTATTCGGAACCAGGGGTCATTGATATTTATCCCAGCGGGAACCGGTATAAATGTGTGTGGATCGGCACCATATTGTGAAACTAAATGATTAGCCAAAAAGTTGCTGATAGTACCGATTTTAATATTAGCATCAACCTTTGCCCATTGAATGGGTAATGATTCAGCCATAAGCCGTTCGGGATTGGGTAGTGGCATTTCATGATTAAATGCGGTGCCGTGAGAAACATAAATAACCTTTAAATTTATCTCTTCTGCTGCGGTATGTAAGCTGGCAATTAACGGCGTAAATGAGAATGGCAGTTCATGACAGAATGCCAGGGTAATATCGTAATTTTCGCTGATATCAATAATTTTTGCAGCAGCAGCGGCCGAGGATATTTTCCAGTTTTGTATGTCGCCAAGAAAAGCATCACCGTAGGGCCATAAACACCCCGTCGCATTCCCTAATGTCATGTTTGGTACAGTAGAGAATGTACCGCCCATTTCATGAATTTTCTCTATATAATGGGCGTGACTATCAGCATCAAAAAAAATATTATATTTGCTGTATGCAATCTCAATAAAATGTGGTTCTAGCCAGATGTCATGAATAGACAATAAATCTACAATATCAGGAAGTGCTTGAATTTGCCCTCTAATATAAGAGCCGACACCACCAACAAAAATTTGAACCCCTTCTGTAGATAGATGAATAACACCTATTTTAAAGTTGTTTTTTTTGTGAAGTGGAAATATGTTTCCTTGCATATAAACCTCGGAATTTTAACGAGAAATATGATTTATAGATATGTAATTATTAGTCAGGAACTTATCTTCTTCGATACTCTATAATTATTGATAAATAAAAGATCTAAACCACAATTCAAAAATAAATCAATCGCATCCTTTGGAGTTTCTACTATGGGCATACCTTTAGTATTCAGTGAGGTGTTAAGCAAAATAGGTATTTTAGTCTCTTCAAAAAAACAGGTTATCAATTTATGAAATTTTCTATTGATATCCTTTTTAACAGTTTGAACACGAGCACTGCCATCGACATGGACAATTGAGGGGAGATCAGCTCGGTATTGTTCTTTTACCTCGGCAATATATAGCATGTAGTCACTGTCATGACTCAAATGGAAATAGTCATGCACTTTCTCACACAACACCGCGGGAGCAAAAGGTCGGAAATCCTCGCGAAACTTCACATTGGCATTAATGTGGTCTCTCATCTGTGAGCTGCGGGGGTCTGCTAAAATACTTCTATTACCTAAGGCGCGTGGCCCAAACTCTGACTCCCCCTGAAACCAGGCAATGACCTGACCAGATGCAATGGAATCGGCCGCCATGGTTTCAATATCTTCACAATAAGTGTATTCAATTTTATCAGTATATTTTTCAAGTTCTGTCACTACGCTAATATCATTATAGTTTTTTCCAAAATATGTTGAACCAGAATGTTTAACCCGCTCTTTCTTGAGGACTTCCAGCCAACCATAATAACAACACCCGATAGAAAGCCCATTATCACCAGCCGCAGGTTGGATATATAAATTATCGAACTTACATTCATTAATGAGTTTTTCATTCGCCGTGGCATTTAACGCAACTCCACCGGCATAAGCAAAGTTCGCCATAGGATGAAGTTGATAATAATAGTTAAACAGGTAAAATAAGGCTTCTTCAAGTTTATTTTGTGCCCAATGCGCCAGATCTGCATAATATTGGAAGTTATCTTGAAAATGTGTCGGATGAGTATTCAGGAGTGGGTCTATATTTGTCCACCAATCATTACGCAGTATCACTTTCCCTGAATTGAAAAAGAAAGGTTGCCAGTTAATAATATTTGCTCTTCCATAGGGAGCCAGGCCCATTAATTTACCAGCACAGTCAAGTTCACCAAAAATATACAGGGCTATTCCTTCGTAAAATTCCCCAATAGAGTTTTCTATTTCCCATGTTGAAACGGGATAGGTTTTTCTGTCCTTTCTGTTAACCCAGCGAGAAAAGTCTTTAAATATCGGCATCATTTTCCCATTTTGATAGACATAATAACTACATGTTTCCCAGTAGCGGTACCGATTATTAATATGAATATTACCTGTACCGGGGATACTCGTAATCATGTCATTACAATTATCTACACTGCCACCATGTCCATCAATAACGACAACACCCATATCATCATATGGGGATGTGCCTATTGCACTATAAGCATGAGCTAAATGATGGGAAAGTGTTACAACAGGAACCATGGGGGGGAGTTCCCTGTTTTTTCTATATTCTAATTGATCGCTAAAAAGTGGGTTGTGAGAGTTTTGTTCTACAATTAATGAAAGATCATTATATTCAATACCTGCGGCATCTAAACAATACTGAATAGTCATATTGTCATTAAATCCATCATGCTTTATTCTTGATATTCTTTCTTTTTCAATTGCAAATATAATCTCCCCATCCTTCATTAGACAGGTTGAGCCATCGTGGGATAAAACTGTACCAAGAATGTAAATTGGTTTTTTCATAATTAATATCCTTATTAATTTATAACAGAGTTAGTTAAGTCGTTAGTTAAGTAAATAAGCGAGCCTACGTGATATCGCGAGTGTTGTTAATGATGGATTAGCTGCGCCTGGTCGTGGGAATGTACTTGGGCCGATAGCAAATAGATTCTTAATATGATTAAATTCATGATTGTTATTTAATATTTCACCTAAGGGTAAAGTGCTACTTTCATGATTTTCTGTCCCTAGAGGGCTAATCCAAGTTATGGGCACATTGTAATTGGCGATCCTTGATGGTGAAAAAAACTGGTTGTGCACATCTCCCATAGTGCGGGCATGAATAATAAATCCCGCTTCAAAATCTAAAGGTTCAAATGGGATTTTTGTATCATTACATACATCACGCCAGAATATATTTAATTCGTCCTTTTCTTTTTGTATTAGACTGTTGTCAACATCACTGAAATCACACGCAATAGTTAATGGCATGACGTCATCACTTGTCTCTACACTGATATTCCCATGATTGGAGGGTATTTGCTCACCCATTGTCCATACTTCTAATTCAATGCCAAAATCTGATTCACTGACAGTAAAAAATAAATTAAATCTCTCCCCAGATAAACTAGGGCTAAAAAATATAGTGTCGGGATGACTCTCAATTAACTTCCCAATTCTTTCTGGGGCTTTATTGTATTCAAAGGTGACATTAAATCCCTGTACTATATGATCAACAACGCCTGTTATTTTTTTCTCGATTAAATTACCAGAGTCGTAAAGTGCTTGAATGGCTAAGCGTGAATTTTCAATGGTGCCTAAAGCAAGAACGCATTTATCCGCTAGCACATCGTATATCCTATTGTTCTTTATATTTCTTAATTTAGCCCCTATACATTTACCATTTCTAATAATAAGGGATTCAGCTTCATACTCAGATATGATAAGAGGGAGGTCACTGTATGGGGTGTCTTCTTTCCAATAGGATAATGGGGAGTAAGCCTCCCAACGGCCAGATTCCCCCAATATTTTAGTGACTTGAGGGGTTATCTTAAATTCAAAGCCAGCAAAATTTAAAGAATAGTTAGCATCATAGCTCTTTTCTGCCCATGCTAATATTTCGGACTGTACCTGTGTATAGAGAGGGGGGCCTTCTAACCAGCTTTCTGTTAAATCACTGACAATTATTGCAGGCCAATATTCGAGAATTTCGGCTTCTATTGGTAAAATAACACCATGCCAATAGAGTGATCGGCCACCCACTCTTCGTCGTAAGCATGTTCCTTTTGAAAAATGAGGTTCACTTAAGGAGCACCATGAGCGGTAAGCATATTTATCTAAGTCTTCATTCTTCCAAAACTCATTAGCTCGTTGATATTCTTCGCCTGCATTTATATGATTGCAATCGTCAGCGGGGCCGGCCTCTATAACAACAACATTTTCAACTTTTCTATTGTTTAAATGTTTGGCTAATTCTAATCCTGACATTCCTCCACCTAATATCAGAATATTAACTCTGTCAGGGATCTCTGTTATCTTTGTGGGTGTTATCGAATCTATATTTTTCATTATGCATCCTCTAGTAGGAACGTTTTTATTTAAAAACCAATGGTTTTAAATTAAAACCATATAATTCTCTTTGTAATTTATATATAAACTCTAGCCATGGGCCTTTAGGGAATTTTGATTGAATAAGAATTTTATTTTTGTCTAAACGCATTTTAATAGCTGCATCTCCAGCCGCATGCATGCGCATCCATTCAAATAACTGTTGTGCGGCATCTTCAGGGGAGGCCGGATTGACTTTTATATGGTGATATTCGGAACCATAGAATTCAGTGAACGCGGTATATTCTGTCACAGCACAAGGGACACCAGCGATGGCTGCAAGCGCGGGTCCTAAACCGACACTTTCAACATTTTCTACATTTGGAGTAAATAAAACTGCACCCGATAGAACATGACATATTATGAGTAAATCTATTTCATCTAAAAACCATTTATTATTTTTATTCTTATAAGTCTGCAATGGGACTTCATCTAAAAAAATAATGTCATCATTAAGATGCAATACATCAACTTGTTCCTTTAGGAAACTTGCATATTCAGGATCTTCGTTAATACTTCCAAATATAAGTAGCTTAGGAGAGCATAAATTTTTTGATTTATAAATCTCAATGAGTGCGCCAAATAGATTAATTGATATCTCTATACCTTTGACTCTAAATACCCTTACAGGAACAATAATAACAGATGAACCTTTGGTTATGTTATGTTGATTTAAAAACTCACTATGAGTTTTATTGAAAGAATATTTATCTATAGAAGGTAATATATTGGGGATAATGTCTGCTGTCAGTTTCGTTGGATAGTTTCTACATTCATTCTCCAGTGCTTCAGACGCGACTATCCATTTAGTGTGAGAGTTATTCTGAGGTATTGGAGTCAAAATATTAGGGTTTTGGGGATATAATCGTTTGGTATTCTCATAAATAGCATAGCTACCAAAAATATCATGTTCCCAGAAAATGACACCGCCATGGCCTTTTTTTTCAAAATAATTTTTTGCAGCATTATGGATAGCCAAGTTAACCGGGACTGCATCAGAGAGTGTCATATTCAAACAAAAAACCCAGTCAACACTATTATCCTCAAGCCAATTAATAAAATAATCCTTATAGTATTCAGAAATTAAATTTATTTTCTTTTGAACATCAATTATCTCTGCTTCAGTTAAATGCTCATATTTAGCTACTTTTTTCCTTATATTGATTAAATCACTACCAAAGTCCTCATTACACATTGAGTACTGATAAAAAGAACTGAGTTTCATCCATGTTGGGTAGTGTGACTCAGCATTACCGTGAGGGAAAAAATTAACTTTATCTGGTCGCCATGAAAACCCAAGATCTGTGGGTATTTCATTCATTATCATATTATGCTTTATAGCTATTTCAGCCGCATTTCTAAAAATGGTTAATAAACCGCTTGTTGGCAGACCATCTCCGGATATAACTGCCCATTTCATTTTGTCCATTATCTTTTCCTAATATCAACTATCCAGTCGAATTGATTTTTCTGCTAAAATATTAATTAACGAAAATATTAATACGCAAACAATCAGTATGGCGATAAACGCTATTCTCAGTGATGTCAAATCTGCTAATAAGCCGATTAAAGGAGGCGTAATCAGTAAACCAACTCTTGACATCCAAGTGGCGAAAGTAATCCCACTTGTTGCATTTATATTAGGTAATTGTCCAATAAAAGATATTGTTAGCGGGAATATAACAGATATTCCTAATCCAATGAGAGAAAAACCAAGGATTGTAATGATTGTGGAATAAAAGCTTATTATTAAAATTATCCCAAGTATAGATAATATAAGTCCATATCTTAAAATGGTCATTTTACCAAATTTATTTGTAAAGTGATCGCCTAAAATACGACCAATCACTATACATATTTGGCAAGTAAGGTAAGGTAAACCAGAAATGACTGATGAAACATTATAAATTTCCTTCATATATATTGCACCCCAGATACTCGCGGTTTCCTCTATACTGCATGTAAATACCAGTATAATTAAGGCTATGATATAGAGTTGTATTTCTGATAGTCTTGTCCCTCTTGAGGTATTTTTACGAAGAGAAAACTTACTCTGTAAATATTCTGTTTTAAATAATAGAATATAAATAACTAACATTATTAAATTTAAAGTGAGTAATGTAAGGTTAAATTCCTCCATTGAAAACCCTAACCCAATGGCCGTTACTGCAATAAGTCCTCCCCAGATTGTACCAATACTGCCAGCACCATGAAGCCGATTAATCAAACTTTTCCCATAAGATTTTTGTATATTGAGAGCCTGTACATTGATACAAGTGTCTCCCCAAGAGTCAAAAACGCCGAATATAAAAAGTAATAATGTTATTTCATACCATGATGATGAAAATGCGACTGTTGATATGAAAATGATTAAAAATAGAAAAGTTACATTTGTTGCTAAATATAATCCAATGAAATTTATAAATTTCTTGGCGAATAATCCAAAAATTATTGATCCAGCTGGAATAGCTGAGATCATAATGCCAACCATATAATTACTGAGATTGAATTTTTCTTTTAAATCTGGAATCCATGGAACCAAGCTGGCATAAGTGACACCATGGATAAAAAAGAGTAACGATAATATGATACTTTGTTTTTTTTGCATTTTATATAGTCATTAAATTTATTTTGTATGAGGTTATAATTACAATATATAATTGAAATCAAATCCTAATATATTTCTATATCCTGTTTTTATTGATGGTTTCTTTAACTTTATAGGTGTTACCTGATGCCAAATAGTTGAGTTTTTATCTATGTGGAATAGCCCCTCACCCGGTTCTAATGTGTGTGATTTAATAACTTCATCTTTTTCTGTACAGTAAAGTTTGCTCGCCCCGCCTTCAATATTATATTTATCAATAACTAATGCGGATACAATATAGTCGCTACCATCCTGATGTAAACCTTCAGGTGAATTGGACACTGAGTGTATTGAGCTATCAATAATCAACGATACTTGATGACAAGTGACTTCAATTTTTTTTATTTCTCGCTTAGGTTCACATTCACACAGCATTTCTACAAAACTCTTAATCAGTATCTTTAATGTCGGAGATTCGGCTGCGGCCTGATCCATAGGAGGAAAGTGACGTATTAATTGCCTTAAATCTAACTGATGGTCAGCATGTTGAGTAAAGTTGATTAATGCGGGCAGGTCAATATTATTGATCACCCATTTATTATCGATATATTCAACAATGAATTGACAGATTCCTCTTTTTCTAAAGGCCTTATAGGCGTAAAAGATTTTTTTATCAGGTACCGATAAAGTAGATATCAGTGCCTGGATACCCTTGGGGGGCAACTTGTCATCAAGATAGCGTTGTGCCTCCTGAAGAATTACTTTTCTATTTCCAAAACATTTACTGATAAGAAATCTCAATTGAGATAATTTTATATCATTAGTGTCCCAATCTAGTTTTTCAAATGATAGTTCCTTTTGAATTGATTTTATATTCACACCAAAGTCATTTATATTAAATTGAATTATTTTATATTTAATTCCCATGATAAAAATATCCTGCCTTACTAGGTTGTTATTGATGAATGATATTAATTTAAATAAATAATACAAAATTATATATATTAATTAATTTGTTTTATAAGGGTGTGTTAAATTTTTTTATTTCTCTTTTTTTATTTCTCTTTTTTTATATCTCAAAGATCTCTTTTCAGCAAGCTTTTATAAATGCGCATCGGTATGCATGTTTATCAAACTATATTTTTTTGATGTTTTTTATCGGTGATTTTATAAAGACATATTTAATGACTAACGGTTATAAATAACGGGTTTTATTTATTCATCTGCATATTTAATATCATCTTTAATTTCTGTAAATCATGTTAAAAAGATAAGTAATTATTTTGTTTTCTCAATAATAATTTAAACCCCATTCATCAAAATGGAATTAATTCTAACTTTTGTCTTATGCTCTGTTAACGCAAAACTTATCCAAAATTGATAGTAATGTTGTGTGGGTTTAATCTGGTGCTGATTTGTCACTGAGGGGGATTTATAGAGGTTAAACTGGCAACGATTCACCACCCTTGAATTGGTGAATATCCAATCGGTGGAATTTTACTTTTCGCCATAATGTTGTACGGCCTATTCCCAATAAAACGGCCATTTCATTCAGTTGTCCTTGGCAGACTAATGCGGCGCGAATAATAGCCTGCCTTTCTAATTCTTGTAGTGATAATACTGGCTGAGGTTGCGGCATATCCGGCTCCAACAATAATTTTTCACCTAGCAGATGTTCTGGCAAATCATTGAGATTGATACGGTTGTTGCGGCAGGCCATGGCGGCTCGCTCAACCACACTTTTCAGCTCCTGATCATTACCAGGCCATGGGTATTGGCACAATTGGCGAATCACATTTTCGTCTGGCTGATATTGGCAGTGAAAATGTTGCCCAAGACTTGCCAGCGTATGCTGAACCAGCAGCGGAATATCTTGCTGACGTTGGCGCAAAGGGGGGATATGGAGCTCGAAAGATTGCAAGGTATAGAACAGTTGGCGGCGAAAATGCCCTTGTTTTACTAACAAAGGCAGGTCTGCGCCAGTAGCTGTAATGATCCGCACATCCACTGGGATCACCCGATTGGAGTTTACCCGCATGACCATGCCGGTTTTGACCATTTGCAGCAGAGCCGACTGCATTTCTGGTGATAAGTATTCGACTTGCTCCAGATATAAAGTGCCGCCGTTGGCTAATTCAAATTTGCTGGGCTGCCCTGATTCGCCTTCACTGGCATCACAGCCAAGAAATTCTCGGGCCATAAGATTTTGTGGCAATGCCTGACAATTCAATACGATATATGGGCCAGCGGCTCGATTGCTGGCATTATGAATTGCCTGCCCCAATTGTTGCTTCCCGACACCTTCTTCCCCATGCAGTAAAATGGGATGTCGGCCTTTGGCAGCCTGTTTGCCATAACGAATCAAACGGCGCATTTCTAGAGACGCGACGGGCATGTCATCAAAGGTATAACTGGCTCGGCCTAATTGGTTATGAATCATTTGCCGAAGTAATTCTTGCGGATGTAAAAGTGCAATAAAACCACAGCGATCGCCATCGGGAATGGGTTTGAGAGTCAATAAGGCAGAAATAAATTGCTGCTGATTTTCAAAGGTCACTTCCACATGGCTGAGAGGATTGCGGTGCAAAATAGCTTGGGTCAGCAAGGCGGGGAGGGTGAGTAAATCTGTGACGGGCTTGCCGAGGCTGCTGGTTTCATCGAGTTGCAAAATAGCGGCCGCACGGCGGTTAAGATACAACAGACACCCCCGTTGATCCCAAGCCATGACACCATCTTCAACCCCATCAAGCAGGGCATTGAGCTCATTCAGATGACGGTTAGTTTCTGCCAATAAGGTGTCGGCGTGGAGGTAATTGCCAATTTCTCGGGCAATTGCCAGTGTCAGCGGCAAGTCACTGGCGGCGTTATCAACCAGTAAACTTCCCAGAACAATCACAGCCCGTTGACGGCCACTATTGTCATACACCGGGGTGGCACAAAATTGCCACGGATGCAGCGCCTGCTTGAAATGTTGCTGGCCGCTGACCTGTATTGGATGTCCTTCAGCTATTGCCAGAGCGGGTGCATTGGTGCCGATTAATCCCTCAGCCCAATAACTACCACTATCAATGCCCAATTTTTGTAACTGACTGATGGTCTGTGGATGGCCGCATTGCCACAAGGTGCAGCCACTTTCATCAAGAATTAGCAGAACACAGTGGCGCGATTCCATGTATTCATAGGCATCTTCCAGTGCGGCTTGGCCTAACACCAGTAAGTCATTTTTTCGCTGACAAATTGACTGAAAAGTTGCTCCCACCGCACGGTGAGGAACCCGCCATTGCTGGGCTTGCATCAGTTTTTGGCAGCGTTGCCACGACCCTACTAGCGCCGGAGTCGCAAGCGGCTCAGTGCTGCTCATTGAGGGAAAAACCGGAGAGAATTCTCTTCGATACCATCAGCCGATTTGGCAATGTCATTGATGCTAATACGTTTATTGGTTTTCACAGATTAATGCTTTCACCGAGTGAATTAGTCACTATTAACTCATTCTAACTGGCCTTGATAGATAGCCGCAATGCGCGGAGTCACGTAATACGCAGTTCTCAAGTTATGTGAAATGACCCAATAAGCCCTATTTCCCCTCTTGAAAAGAATTTATCGTCACACCGCAGACAATGATTTAGTTTCTCAAAAGATATGGATTATCATAGCGTTCAACTTTACCCAAGAAAATTTCATGCTCGGTCGCATTGTTAGCTGGTTTTTATCATTAGTCGCTGTGTATCTGGCGATCACCGCATCATTTTCTGTTTTAGCTGCTCCGATCATGGTGACAGATGTTGCCAACCGGCGGTGACATTAGCTCAGACGGCTTGGTCAAACCTGACCTTGGGCGCAGGGGGTGAAAAAACCTGTTTGATCAGCGCTATTTCACTCGCTCCAATGATAATAACTCAGGTATGTATATCGGTGAGCCACGGACTTTCTTTGTCTAGGGGCAGTTGCTTTCTAATTTAGCTGCTTAGGATAAACCCTGTAAGAGAGTTATTTGCCGGACTTATGTGTCCTCTTCTCGTTCCATTTTGCGCACTTTCCCTTAGTTATCTCTATATAATATAAATGATAATCATTACTTATATTCCCGTATTGATTTTATCAACACGGGGGCTTCATTGGGAGGAGTAATAGGCACTAAGATGGGAATAATAGAGTCAATCACAAACTCATTATGTTTTGATTGGAAAAGTTAGAATGATTAGCTTAAATAATTCGAGTTGCAGGAAGGCGGCAATAGCTCGAGTCCCCAAAAGTTTACACAGTTATTGATTGGGGGGAATGAAACAGCTAACACACATGTAGTCTGAAGTATGACGGGATAGATGTTATCTATCACCAGATGCGTTAGAAAGCTATTTTTGTATATGCAATGAAAGGGTTTAATAACAAAATAAAAGAAAAATATAATACCGCAGTATTCAACCCATGCATTTACATGAGAATTAATCATTAAGCGCCACTTTCAGTCATTTTGTCAGGGCGAAGATTCAATTTTTGATAATTCATCTTTGGCAAACGCAACCTTATTCCGGCCATCTTTTTTAGCCCGGTAAAGTGCCTCATCTGCGGCTTTGAGTGAAGATGCTAAATCATAGGATTGCAACGGCGAAATCCCAGCACTTAAAGTGACGGTTGTAGACACTTTATGATTGAAAACATGTGGAATATCAAGCCCTAAAACTCTCTGTCTTACACGTTCAGCTAACTGTGTGGCATATTCTTCACTTACATGTGTCAGCAACACTAAAAACTCTTCGCCACCATAGCGCACCACGATATCGCGCGAACGGACAGCATCACGAATAGCGACCGCTACGCGCACCAATGCTTGGTCTCCCATAGTATGGCCATAGTTATCGTTATAAGCTTTAAAGTGGTCGATATCGAGTAGCAGCACGTAATGATTACCGGGAGACTGTGCGAGTAGTGTCTCAAGCTTATTTTCCAATCCCCGGCGATTATACAAACTGGTGAGCGGGTCTATCATGCTTAAATCGCTGAATTTTTCTCTTTCGTTATAAAGGTGTGCCACGAGTTTGCGGGTGAAATCATCACTGCGGCGCAGCATCAAATGATGTAAAGAAAAGCCAATCAGAGGCAACATGACGGTGAATATGATGCGGAAAATATTTTGAAAATCATCCAGAAAAATAACAGTAAGTGCAGGCGGGGCGGTATGTAGACAAAAGGCGAGAAAGTTATCGGACAGCGCAATAGTGCTGATAAAGAAAATGGTAAACAGGCTGAGCAATAAGTAGTTATTTTCATTAGTACCCAGATATTCGTATTTAAGAATGATTTGCCAAGCCCAGAGCACACCCAGAGTAATTGAAAATAAATTCAATTTATCGGCATAATTCTTCGAAATAAAAACCAAATACCCCACTGCACTGAGACTGATAAACGTGATCATAACGATAGGTAATGTCACTGCCGGTGTTTCAGGGGCGGGTAATATCATACTAAAAATAGCTGACGACGCATTAAGAAATAGAAAAAGCAACAAAGAGAGCCGATGCTTACTTTTCAGAAGCTGATCGTAGGAATGGCTATTCATATTCAATTCACTCTGCATAATGCCGCGTTGTCAGTAGACAAATAAACAATATCCTCATGAAGCCCTTTTATTTAAGCATCACGATAAATAGTTATTTTAAGTAATTATTTTTGTTTGAAGCGTTTTTACATTGATTTAGGAATTTTCTTAATCAAAATTACCATTTTTGTTTCACCCTGTCATCATGATGTCGATCGACTAATCAATTTACTCCTCTAAATCTGATGTATAGATGGTGTCAATGGCATCGGATCAGTCGAATCAGGTGTTTTCTTGCAATAACTTCATGATGCAGATTGTGCCAGAGTGATATATGCTATTGGTTATCATTATCACTTGGGTGGGCGATATTATGACTACAGCCAGATTTGCAGTTTACCGTTCATGGGGGATAAGCGGTTTATTGAGTCGTGGGATGTCCAGTGGTTGGGGGATGTTACTGCCTTTTGCTTTGTTACCGGTGCTGGGGTGGGCTGATATCACTGTGGGCCAGTTGCGGGTTTTGATTATAGTTGCCATGCTGGCGACTGTGAGCATGCTGTATCACGCACGGTTACGGCATTTTCTATTATTGCCATCTTGTCTGGCGCTTTTGGCGGGTATAGTCGCAGTATTGATGCACAATTAATTTTACGTGGCGGTATTAGTACGCATTGAAAAATATTGCTATAGGGAAGGGGAAGTTAGGTCGTGCTGAAATTAGAAATCATCGTGGTGCGAAGGGAGGGACTTGAACCCTCACGTCCGTAAGAACACTAACACCTGAAGCTAGCGCGTCTACCAATTCCGCCACCATCGCCCAAATGATTTCTTACTGCATGTACCCGTTATACTTCAAACTGCATGTTTGTTGGCTACTTTTATTCACTCCAGTCACTGACTTATGTAAGTTCTTGGAGATTTACTCAGTTACCGCTTTTCTGCAACTCGAACTATTTAGGGTATGTCTTGAAAAGAGTAAAACTTAGGATTTATATCACCAGCTTGGTGCGAAGGGAGGGACTTGAACCCTCACGTCCGTAAGAACACTAACACCTGAAGCTAGCGCGTCTACCAATTCCGCCACCATCGCATGTGCTGTGCAATATAAATCTGTACTACGGAGGCGAATTCTAGAGATTTTCGCGTTCAGGTCAATACTTATTTCCCCTCATTTGGGTGTTTGCTGTAAAAAGCATCATATGTTGAGCAATTGATTTGATTACTGAAGTCTTTCTGATTTTATGTTTTGTCCCCAAAGTCATCTGATTTGGGCGGATAATGGGCGAATAGTTCGATTAGCCAGTCAATTAGCACCCTAACTCTTGGGGCCAAAAAACGGCCCGGAGGGTACATGATAAACAGCGGCATTACCGGCGGAGGTAAGTGGGAAAGCACTTCAATCAATTCGCCTTGTGCTAATTGATGCTGAATTCCCGCCGTTGGCGCTTGAATCAACCCCAAACCTGCAACTCCAGCCGCAATATAAGCATCTGCGCCACTGACACTCAAAATACTGGGCAAAACACGGTTTTCAACCTTCCCTTGATAAACAAACTCCAGCGGGTAATCGCGGTTATTTAACTGTGAGAAATAGCCCACGGCTTGATGACCCGCTAAGTCATCCAGTGACATTGGAATACCGTATTTTTCCAAATAAGCCGGGGACGCACAGGTAATTTGTGGTTGCTGACCAATATTACGTGCAGCTAATTGTTCATCGTGGGGCAACCAGGCGCGCAATACACAATCGACTCCTTCGCGTAGCAGGTCGATGGTGCTGTCATTTGCGCCAAGAATCAGTGTGATATGAGGATAGCGCTGATAGAAATCACTTAAAGCCGGGATGACCACATTGCGCGCCAGTGAGTGTGGCATATCAATGCGAACTTTCCCCTCCGGTTGCAACCGCTGGTGGCTGAACAGCGAGTTTGCCTCTTCAAATGCCGACAATAATTGCAGGCAACGGTGATAATACAGTGTGCCTTCGGCGGTGATATTCACTTGCCGGGTGGTGCGCACCAGTAAGCGAACTCCTAACCGCTGTTCTAACCGCTTTAGGGTGTGGCTGACCGTGGCACGCGGCAATTGCAGTTTTTCTGCTGCGCGACTGAAACTGCCCAACTCAACAATCCGCACGAAAATCTGCATGGCTTGTATTTGGTCCATAACTGCGCTCGCCTATTGTTGGTGTTTTTTGAACAGTGATGAGTGATCTGCATTATTTATCTTTCCTCACGAAACAACCACACTTTCTTCCGACACCACTAATGGGGAGTATCGCAATGCAACAACGTCAATTAGGTTCAAATGGCCCGCTGGTTTCTGCTTTGGGCCTTGGCTGCATGGGAATGAGTGATTTTTACTCTACTAATCAGGATATTAATGAGTCCATTGCTACTTTGCACCGGTCACTGGAGTTGGGCGTCACTCTGCTGGACACCGCTGACATGTATGGCCCCTTTACTAATGAAGAGCTGGTGGGTCGGGCGATTAAGGGCAAGCGGGATCAGGTCTTTTTAGCCACCAAGTTTGGCATTGTGCGCGACCCAACAGATCCAAGGGTTCGCGGTGTTAGCAGCCGCCCGGATTATATTCGCCAATCTGTTGAGGGTAGTCTCAAGCGCTTAGGTGTTGATGTTATTGACCTTTATTATCAGCATCGGGGCGACCCGACGGTTCCCGTCGAGGATGTCGTTGGGACTTTGGCTGATTTGGTCACCGCGGGTAAGATTCGCTACATTGGCTTGAGTGAAGTCTCGGCAGCAACATTAGAAAAAGCCCATCAGGTACACCCGATTACTGCGGTGCAGAGTGAATACTCACTGTGGACACGAGATGTGGAAACTTCCGTCTTGGCGACCTGCGAAAAATTAGGGGTAGGATTTGTTGCCTATAGCCCATTAGGCCGTGGTTTTCTGACCGGTGCAATACGCAGCCCGAATGATTTAGCCGCTGATGATTTCCGCCGTAATAACCCACGTTTTCAAGGTGATAACTTTGCTCTGAATCTGGCATTGGCCGATACAGTAACAAAAATGGCGCAAGACAAGGGGGTTAAGCCGTCACAATTAGCATTAGCTTGGGTGTTGGCGCAGGGGAAATACATCGTGCCAATCCCTGGAACCAAGCGGCGCACTTATCTGGAGGAGAATTTGGGGTCATTGGATGTGGTGCTCAGTGAGCAAGAGTTGGCGGCTTTAGATGCAGTCTTCCCATTCCAAGCCGCAGCAGGGGAACGCTACGGCGCGGAAGGGATGGTTTATCTTAACGCTTAACATTACTGATTGATAATATTAACGTTTTTTCTTAGTATCGCGTGGCGGACGCCCGACAGTTGCCTGATAGACCTTAAAACGGCCATTCTGCGCCAGCACTTCATGGCTACCAAAGGCGGCATCCAGTAGAGCAGGGTACGGCAAGAAGGAGTTCGCCACGATACGCAATTTACCGCCCACATGCAGGTGCGCGGTAGCCCCGCGGATCAGCAACTCAGCCGCAGTCAGGCTAGTTTGAATCCCATCATGGAAAGGCGGGTTTGAAATAATCATCTCGAAGCGGCCTTTAATGTCAGAATAGACATTGCTGGCAATCACTTGTGCGTCGATATTATTTGCCGCCAATGTTGCCCGGCTGGATTCAATCGCGGCTGCGGATACATCACTCAGAGTCCATTTGATTTTTGGCATTTTTGGCGCCAACACTGAGGCCAACACGCCGGCACCACAACCCACATCCAGTATGTTGCCTTTAAACGACTCACTGAATGTAGATAGCAGCAGATGGCTGCCAGAATCCAGCGAATCACGGCTGAAGACCCCAGGTAAGGTTTTTACGATGACATCGCCAATCTGATAGCTTTCCCACCAAGCATCGGCATCAAATTCTGGCTGTTTATCCAAACGGCCATGGTAGAGACCACACCGGCGGGCGCTATCAATTTTGGTCAATTGTGCGAAATCTGACAGCATTTCTTCTGCACTGCGCACGCCGCTGCGGTTCTCACCCACCACAAAAATATCGGTACCGACGGGCAGTAAAGACAGTAAATTCGCCAGTTGGAACTGGGCTTCCTGTTTGCTTTTTGGCCAGTAATACACCAGCGTATCGCAGGTTGCTACTGTTTCAGGGGTCGCCACAAGACCGAATTGAACATTCTCTTCCAGCGTATTGCTCAGTAATTGCCAGTGGTGATATTGATTGGTGTGAACCCGTATCCCGGCTGCATCAAATTGCGCTGGCAGCGCATCTTGTAAATCACCGGCAAACAACACGTGGCGGGCTATAAATTCATCACTATGGCGCAGTATCACTTCACTGGCTGGGGTTAATGCAGACATCAGTCTTTGGCTCCTTAAGAATATAATCGGCGATTATAGAGGTTTGTTGGCGCATGTTCGATGGGTTTGCTAGCATAGCGCTGAAATTCGGGTCGCTTTGACAGGAAAGGGCATGGCATCAAGACGAGACTTGCTGTTAAAACAGCTTGGAATTACGCAGTGGACATTGCGCCGCCCGGCCGTTTTACAGGGCGAAATCGCCATACGTTTACCCGACGATACCCGCCTGTTGATTGTAGCAGACCCGCTTCCTGATCAGGATGATCCGTTGTTGTGCGATGTGTTGCGCAGCCTCGGGCTGACTTCCCGTCAAGTTTATGCACTGACGCCGGAAAGGGTAGCGATGTTACCCGAAGAGACACAATGCAACAGTTGGCGATTGGGCATCAGTGAACCGCTTGCGGTCGCGGGTGTGCAGTTACACAGTCCGGCATTGACCGGACTTTATCAAGACGCGAGCGCTAAGCGCACACTTTGGCAGCAGATTTGTCATCATGAAGCAGATTTCTATCCTGACGCCAGCCGATCTGGCCACCGCGTACCAAATTGAGCAAGCCAGCCATGCTTTCCCGTGGACGGCGAAAACCTTAGCCAGCAATCAAGGCGAGCGCTACCTCAATTTCAAGCTGAATATTGGCGAGCAAATGGCGGGTTTTGCTATCACCCAAATTGTATTGGATGAGGCAACTTTATTTAACATTGCTATTGATCCGCAGTATCAGCGCCAAGGGTGTGGCCGTTTGCTGCTTGAGCATGTCATTGCGCAGTTGGAAACGCGTAATATTGTCACGTTTTGGCTTGAAGTCCGGGCTTCAAATACACGTGCAATAGCCTTGTATGAGAGCCTCGGGTTTAACGAGGTTTCCGTGCGCCGCAACTATTATCCCAGTGCGGATGGCCGTGAAGACGCGATTATGATGGCCTTACCGATGGGGTAGCGCCTTTTTGCCGATTTTCTGTCTTGAATAACGACTGTTTGTCTTGAAAAAATTGTCTATCCCGCATAAATCAGGGAAAATACCGCGCTATAACCACTTATACCCAAAAGTGATAGGAATCGCTGCTGATAACGCGGCTTTTCACGTAAAGGGGTATAGCGCCATAATCAATGCCTTGCTTTGCTTGGGCCGCGTATCAATAAGATGTGTGGCCCAGAGCAGGGCGGCCTAAAAGTAGAATTTCAAACTATGTCTCCAAGTGAATACGCACTGGAAGTTGCGAAAAGACGTACTTTCGCCATCATTTCCCACCCCGATGCCGGTAAAACCACTATTACCGAAAAAGTGTTGTTGTTCGGCAACGCCATTCAGACCGCCGGTACAGTAAAAGGCCGTGGCTCCAGCCATCATGCCAAATCTGACTGGATGGAAATGGAAAAGCAACGCGGTATTTCCATCACCACTTCTGTGATGCAGTTTCCTTATGGCGGCTGTTTGGTGAACTTGCTCGATACCCCAGGGCATGAAGACTTCTCCGAAGATACTTACCGTACTTTGACCGCCGTTGACTGCTGTTTGATGGTGATTGATGCGGCTAAAGGGGTCGAAGACCGAACCCGCAAGCTGATGGAAGTTACCCGCTTGCGCGATACGCCGATCCTGACTTTTATGAACAAGTTGGACCGCGATATTCGCGACCCGATGGAAGTGCTGGATGAAGTGGAGCGCGAGCTGAGAATTGCTTGCTCGCCAATTACTTGGCCGATTGGTTGCGGTAAGTTGTTTAAAGGGGTTTACCACCTTTATAAAGATGAAACCTATCTGTACCAGACCGGTAAAGGCCACACCATCCAGGAAGTACGCATTGTTAAAGGGCTGAATAACCCGGATCTGGATATTGCCGTAGGTGAAGACTTGGCTAAACAGTTCCGCCAAGAGCTGGAGCTGGTTCAGGGGGCATCTCATGAGTTTGATCATGAAGCTTTCCTGTCGGGCGATTTAACCCCGGTATTCTTTGGTACAGCATTAGGTAACTTTGGTGTCGACCATATGTTGGATGGCCTGGTTGAGTGGGCACCAGCGCCAATGCCACGTAAAACTGACACTCGCGAAGTCGTGGCTGCTGAAGAGAAATTCACCGGTTTTGTCTTTAAAATTCAAGCCAATATGGATCCGAAACATCGCGACCGTGTGGCTTTCTTGCGCGTGGTTTCTGGCCGCTTTAACAAAGGCATGAAACTGCGCCAGGTGCGCACCAAGAAAGATGTGGTGATTTCAGATGCATTGACCTTTATGGCCGGTGACCGTTCCCACCTTGAAGAAGCCTATGCAGGAGATATTATCGGCCTGCATAACCACGGTACCATTCAGATTGGTGATACTTTCACTCAAGGTGAAGATATGAAGTTCACCGGTATTCCGAACTTTGCCCCTGAATTGTTCCGCCGTATTCGTCTGCGTGATCCATTGAAGCAGAAGCAGTTGCTCAAAGGATTGGTTCAGTTGTCAGAAGAGGGCGCGGTGCAAGTGTTCCGTCCCCTGACCAACAATGATCTGATTGTTGGCGCTGTTGGTGTGTTGCAGTTTGAAGTGGTTTCTTCACGGCTGAAAAGCGAATACAACGTGGAAGCGGTGTATGAATCCGTTAACGTATCAACCGCGCGTTGGGTTGAATGTGACGATGTGAAGAAATTCGAAGAGTTTAAACGTAAGAATGAGGTTAACTTGGCATTGGATGGTGGTGATAATTTGAGCTATATCGCGCCAACCATGGTTAATCTTAATATTACGCAAGAGCGCTATCCGGAAGTTCGTTTCCGTAAAACGCGCGAGCATTAATCAAGCCGCAAGCTGCATTCTATCGGGGTACTCCGTGCCCCGATTCATAAATTTTCCTCATTATTACCTCTCTAAGATAACTCCTACTTAATAGCAATATTCTGATTTTAGGGCGATTCCGACAGTAGTTCTCTTGGGATGCTCTATCTTTATAGGTACCGGCAGGACAGGCTTGTACTAAATTCGAGTCAGTTAACCTGCAATAATCGTAAAGTATTCATCAAATGTCCGCCCATATAAGGTGGCGTAAGAATCCGAAATCTGGGGGCGTTATTCCGGTTTTTGGATTCCAAACAAAAAGGAAGAAATCGATGACAAACACAAAATTTGCTCGTTCAATGATGGCTGTTGTTTTAGGTACCGCACTGATAAGTGGTAGCGTGTTCGCTGAAGAAACGATGCTTAATAAGGCTGACAACGTTGTGGACAGCGCCGGTGCGAAACTCGATAGCTCGATGAAGAAAGTCGATAATTACATGGGTGACAGCGCCGCAACAGCTAAAGTAAAAAGCGCATTGCTGGAAGAGAAAACCCTTAAAAGCACTGATATCTCAGTTGAAACCAACCATGGTGTGGTGACGCTGACTGGTTTTGTCACTTCTCAAGCTGAAGCTGAAACCGCAGTTGATATCGCCAAAAATGTTGAAGGCGTTAAATCTGTCAGTGACAAGTTACATGTGAAAGATCAGAAAACCCAATCAGTTAGCGAATATGCTGGTGATGCGGCAACCACCAGTTCAATTAAAGCCAAATTACTGGCAGATGACATCGTACCGTCACGTAAAGTTAAAGTAGAAACGACTGATGGCGTGGTGCAATTGTCCGGTAATGTTGAGAATAAAGCTCAGGCCGAACGTGCCGAAAGTATTGCTAAAGCCGTTGATGGCGTAAAAAGCGTTAAAAACGACCTCAGCATCAAGCCTTAATTATTACCTGGCTGATGAGTATTTCGTGGGGCAACAATATAGCCCGCGAAATACTCGTTAATAAGTCAGTTAGTCAGCCAAATAACTTATCCAATAAATCCAAATAATACGACTTCTGTCAAATACGCTACTGTTAAATAGACAGAAGAGTTAAAGAGTGATTTTTGAACGTGAGTTTACGAAGTCATTTTTTCAAACGGGAAGGAGAAGCTTATGTTTCGCTGGGGCATTATATTTCTGATTATTGCACTAATCGCGGCAGCATTAGGTTTTGGTGGGTTAGCCGGTACAGCAGCTTGGGCCGCAAAAGTTGTTTTTGTCGTCGGTATTATTCTATTTCTCATCAGCTTGTTTACAGGACGTAAACGCCTTTAGACCGGGGCGAGGGTTACAGTACAGGCAAGAAGAGGTATCCTCAACACCTGTTGTAACGGAATTAAGGATGGATGGTGGGATACAGAATACCTATCACGCTCGGCAATATAGAGCCACTCGCCTATAAACCATACCAACCCGGTAAAATGGCATTGGTTTGCGAGGGGGGCGGGCAGCGGGGAATTTTTACAGCCGGTGTGCTGGATGAATTCCAGCGCGCCCGCTTTAACCCTTTTGATCTGATGATTGGCACCTCCGCTGGCGCACAAAATCTCTCTGCTTTTATCTGCGGCCAACCTGGCTACGCGCGCCGTGTCATTACCCGTTACACCACCACTGCCAACTTCTTCAATCCACTGCGTTTTGTTCGTGGTGGGCACCTGATTGATCTCGATTGGCTGGTGGATATCACCTCCCAGCAATTGCCGCTGGCGATGGATCAAGCCGAACAGCATCTACGTGAGGGCCGCGAGTTTCTCATGTGCGCTTGCCGCAGTGATGATTTCGAACCTACCTATATATCCCCCACTCGAGAAAGTTGGTTGCCGGCAATTAAAGCCTCCAGTGCTATTCCGGGTTTATATCGTCAAGGGGTTGATTTAGATGGCGTTAGTTATCTGGATGGCGGTATTAGTGATGCTATCCCGGTCGAAGAAGCTTATCGCCGTGGGGCCGATACAATAGTGGTCATCCGCACTGTACCTTCGCAGGCTTATTATACGCCGCAATGGATGAAGCGGATGGAGCATTGGCTGAGTGAAAGTAGCTTGCAGCAATTGGTGCGAATTATGCAGCAGCATGAGCAGAGTTATCATCGTATTCAGCAATTTATTGAAAAACCGCCGGGTGACTTGCGCATTTTCGAAATTTTCCCGCCTAAGCCGCTGGCCAGTAATGCTTTAGGGAGCCGGATCCCTGCGTTGAATCGTGATTATCATTTAGGGCGTCGTTGTGGCCGTTATTTTCTGGCCACTGTCGGCCACTGGTTGCTGCCTCGGGATCAGTTGGCTCAGTCTGAAATCCACGGTGAGAAAGCTTCGATTTCTCTTTCTCGTCGAATTATTCAGCCGCAAGATATTAACCAACCAGATATGACCGAGTTGATTGATAATGATGATTTTTCATTTGATGTCATTCAATCGCCGGATATTACCGCGCCAGCCGACGCCGCAAAAATCTCACATCATGCTCTTCCGCCACAGATGACAGTGGCAGACAGTGGGCTGATTATTCCGGCAGCGACACGGAGCAAAAAGAAGTCACTGCAAGCGGAGGTTATCTTGCCGCCGGATGATGTGGCGAGAACCAAAGGTGATAGCGCGTAATGGCATTGATTAGCGGGCAAGTGTCGAATGTCATCGATACACATTATTTTATCGATACATCCTATTTTATCGATACACACTGCCATTTTGATTTTCCGCCCTTCAGCGGCGCGGAAACGGTCAGCTTAATGAGTGCGGCAGCGGCGAATGTCCGGCAAATTATTGTGCCCGCCGTCAGTGCGAATTATTTCCCACGTATTCTCGAGTTGGCGGCTAACTATCCGCCATTATTTGCCGCGCTGGGTCTGCATCCATTATATATTGCGCAGCATCAGGAAGCTGATTTAGCCACTCTGGCCACAGCGCTGGCGGATAAAACAGAAAAACTGGTGGCGGTGGGGGAGATTGGCCTGGATCTCTATATGGATGAGCCGCAGTTACCACGCCAATTGGCATTTTTAAACGCCCAGTTGAAGCTTGCCAAGCAGCATGATCTCCCGGTTATTTTGCATTCGCGCCGTTCGCATGATCAACTGGCCTCAGCATTGCGTAAAGCTGCGGTACCACGCACGGGGGTGATACACGGTTTTGCGGGCAGTTTAGCGCAGGCACAAGCATTCATTCGCTTGGGTTATTACATTGGTGTGGGCGGAACCATCACTTATGAACGGGCGCAGAAAACGCGAAATGTCATGGCTGAATTACCGCTGTCTACATTATTACTGGAAACGGACGCGCCGGATATGCCTCTCGCCGGTTTTCAGGGCCAACCTAATCGGCCAGAGCAAGCAGCTAATGTGTTCGCTGCATTGTGCCAGCTACGGCAAGAAGCACCAGAAGAGATTTCTGCTCACCTTTTGCACAACAGTCAGCGCTTATTTCAATTGCCGCCAGCCGATAAATCCGCACGCTAATTTTGGATTTCACTGAATAAATCGCACTAATAGTTAGCGAGCTACACTTTGCTTGCTACTTTAATGTGATCCCTGTCACGATAATTACCTTACGGTTACTTTTAGTTGTGTTTATTTGTGACCGAGATTGTTTGAACGCCAGATCATGCCGGTATAATCCATCCCACATTATTTTAATACAAATCATTAACAGGATTATCAGCATGCTCATGAGTTTGGTCGGAATGGCAGTACTGATATTAATAGCTGTAATTCTTTCAAGTAATTTTAGGGCGATTAATATCCGCACTGTAGTTGGGGCGTTTATTCTCCAGGTGGCTATCGGTGCGCTGGTGTTATATGTACCGCTAGGGCGTCGTATCTTGGGCGGGATGTCCGAAGGTGTCGCGAATGTTATTGCTTATGGCAATGAAGGGATTTCATTTATGTTTGGCGGTTTGGTTTCCGACAAAATGTTTGAAGTCTTTGGCGGCGGCGGTTTTGTATTTGCCCTGCGAGTATTGCCCGTTATTGTCTTCTTCTCTTCATTAATTGCCGTTTTATATTATCTCGGCGTGATGCAATTGGTGATTAAAGTATTAGGTGGTGGGCTACAAAAGCTGCTAGGGACTTCGCGTACTGAATCTCTTTCTGCAACGGCCAATATTTTTGTTGGACAAACAGAAGCTCCGTTGGTTGTGCGCCCCTATATTGCCACCATGACGCAATCTGAATTGTTCGCAATAATGTGTGGCGGTTTAGCTTCAGTCGCCGGTTCGGTATTAGCCGGTTATGCGCAAATGGGCGTGCCGCTGGAATATCTGATTGCCGCCTCCTTTATGGCCGCACCCGGTGGGCTGCTATTCGCAAAATTAATGGTGCCAGAAACTGAAACAACCCGCGATAATGTGGATGCGGCCACCTTAATTGCTGAAGATGACCGGCCGGCTAACGTCATTGATGCTGCGGCGTCGGGCGCGGCTTCCGGTCTGCAACTGGCACTGAATGTTGGGGCGATGTTACTGGCCTTTATTGCCTTGATTGCATTGCTAAACGGCATTCTCGGTGGGATTGGCGGCTGGTTTGATTATCCACAACTCTCTATGGAGCTTATCCTCGGCTGGGTGTTCTCACCTATTGCCTATCTGATCGGTATTCCCTGGAGCGAGGCGATGGTGGCTGGTTCCTTTATCGGCCAGAAGATTATTGTGAACGAATTCGTGGCATTCATGAATTTCGGTCAGTATCTACAAGCCGAAGAGTTGGTGCGCGCGGCTGGTTTACAGGTACTTTCTGACCATTCGAAAGCCATTATCTCCTTTGCATTGTGTGGTTTTGCCAACTTGTCTTCTGTCGCCATTTTGTTGGGTGGATTAGGCAGTATGGCACCGAACCGCCGCCATGATATCGCGCGTTTTGGCCTGAAAGCGGTGGCCGCAGGGACTCTGTCTAATTTGATGAGTGCCACTATTGCCGGTTTCTTCCTGGCCCTGTAATTTTGCCACAGGGCCGTCTTGATAAGATGGCCCATAATCCTGCGTATTTCTGCCCATAAGCTATCCTTGATGCAAGTGGGCATTTACTGGCATAAAGCCATAAATCAGGTTATTTTGTGATTCCAATCACATATAATCTCGTTTCGTTACAAGTTACTATTGATTAGTGTGAATCCGAACACATCTCATGTGCTGATAACGTGTTCAAATAGAGCGATACACAATAGATTTCAAGACGCAGAAAGGCGGCAAAAGAGAGAGTCCCGATGAACTTACATAGGTAAGTTATTCGGGTGAGCGAGAGTAGCCAACACATCTGCGACTTGAAAGATGAAGAGTATATAAGTTAGTGCGGTGAGATGGATCTCAATTGCCACCCATACGGGGCTATCTTCAAGGAACCAAGTCCGCTCGCCAACGTATTGAGCCAGAGCTATACCCTAAATATTCGAGTTGCAGGAAGGCGGCAACTGAGCGAATCCCCAAGAGCTTACAGCAGTAAGTGACTGGGGTGAACGACGGCAGCCAACGCACATGCAGCTTGAAGTATGACGGGTATATACGGCTCATAAATAAATGCTCAGCTTTGGCAAGGTGCCGGGGCTGAAATAGTGTTGGAGAGTTTTATGACCGATTTAACCGCCTGTGCGAATCTCAACGGCTATGCCAAACGCGCACTGAGTTTGATGGATTTAACCACCCTGAATGATGACGATACCGACGATAAGGTTATTGCTCTGTGTCATCAGGCTAAAAGTCCTGCCGGTAATACCGCGGCAATTTGTATTTATCCTCGCTTTATTCCTATTGCGCGTAAAACATTACGTGAACAGGGAACACCTGAAATCCGCATTGCCACGGTCACCAATTTCCCTCACGGCAATGATGATATTGCCATCGCTCTGGCGGAAACCCAGGCGGCGATCGCCTACGGTGCTGATGAAGTGGATGTGGTTTTCCCTTACCGCGCCTTAATGGCGGGTAATGATAAAGTCGGCTTTGAACTGGTGAAACAGTGCAAAGAAGCTTGTGCAGCGGCCAATGTGCTGCTGAAAGTTATCATTGAAACCGGTGAGTTAAAGCAAGAACATTTGATTCGCCAGGCTTCCGAGATTGCTATCAAAGCCGGGGCAGATTTCATTAAAACCTCCACGGGTAAAGTGCCGGTAAATGCCACGCTGGAAAGTGCCAGTATCATGATGCGCACCATTCGTGACTTGGGCGTGGCGAAAACCGTGGGCTTTAAACCGGCGGGTGGCGTGCGTACTGCGCAAGACGCGGCGGAATTCCTACAGCTGGCTGATCAATTAATGGGTGAAGGTTGGGCTGATGCGCGCCATTTCCGTTTTGGCGCATCCAGTCTGTTAGGTAGCTTATTGACGACGTTAGGTCATCAGAGCAACAGCAAAACCACCGGCTACTAATCATTATCTCAGTCATTGAACTGAGCAGATGCACTGCGGGCTATGTTGTCCGCTGTGCCGCTTTTATTTCATAAGCAGGGGGATACCTTGTTTCTCGCACAAGAAATTATCCGTAAAAAACGCGACGGCCAGGCACTGAGCGAAGAAGAAATTCGTTTCTTTATCAATGGCATTCGCGATAACGTGGTTTCCGAAGGGCAAATTGCTGCTCTGGCGATGACTATTTATTTCCATGATATGAGCATGCCCGAACGTGTGGCGCTCACCATGGCAATGCGCGATTCGGGCACAGTTCTGAACTGGAAAAGTTTAAATCTTAACGGCCCGATTGTGGACAAGCACTCCACCGGCGGCGTGGGTGATGTGACTTCCTTGATGCTCGGCCCAATGGTGGCGGCTTGCGGCGGCTATGTACCAATGATTTCGGGCCGTGGTTTGGGCCACACCGGCGGGACTTTGGACAAACTGGAAGCTATCCCCGGTTTTGATATTTTCCCCGATGACAGTGCATTCCGCAAAATTATTCAGGATGTCGGCGTCGCCATCATTGGCCAAACCAGTTCACTGGCACCGGCAGATAAACGTTTTTATGCAACGCGCGATATCACCGCCACGGTGGATTCCATTCCGCTGATTACCGCCTCTATTCTGGCTAAAAAGCTGGCTGAAGGGCTGGATGCGCTGGTAATGGATGTCAAAGTGGGGTCGGGTGCATTTATGCCGACTTATCAGCTATCTGAGGATTTAGCCAAGGCCATTGTCGGTGTCGCGAATGGGGCGGGTTGTAAAACTACCGCGCTGCTGACCGACATGAATCAGGTTTTGGCTTCCAGCGCCGGTAATGCGGTTGAAGTGCGTGAAGCGGTGCGCTTCCTGACGGGTGAATATCGCAATCCGCGTCTGCTGGAAGTGACCATGGCGCTGTGTGTCGAGATGCTGTTGTCCGGTGGTTTGGCGCAAGATGATGCCGATGCCCGTGCTAAGTTGCAAACTGTATTGGATAACGGCAAAGCGGCGGAAATCTTTGGCCGCATGGTCGCGGCGCAAAAAGGCCCGAGCGACTTTGTCGAGCGTTATGACAGTTATTTACCCGCCGCGATGTTAAGCAAACCGGTATTTACCGAACAGTCAGGAATCATCACTGCCATGGATACCCGAGCATTAGGTATGGCCGTGGTTTCTCTCGGCGGTGGTCGCCGCCGGGCAACTGACCCGATTGATTACAGTGTGGGCCTTACCGATATGGCCCGTTTGGGCGCTACTGTTGATGGCCAGCAGCCATTAGCCGTGATTCACGCCAATAATGAAGATGACTGGCAGCAGGCGGCTGATGCGGTGCGGGCAGCAATCACTCTGGGCGACAAAAAGCCAGAAGAAACCCCGGTAATTTATCGCCGTATCACTGAATAAACACCCTATTTAAAGGTGCCGCACAGCGTGTGAACCTATGCAGGAGAAAATGATGAAACGTACATTTATTATGGTATTAGACTCATTTGGTATTGGCGCGAGTGCTGATGCTAAGAAATTTGGCGACGAAGGAGCCGATACACTGGGCCACATCGCCGAGGCCTGCGCCCGTGGCGAAGCTGATGTCGGCCGTAGCGGCCCATTGAAGCTGCCGAACTTGAGCCGCTTAGGGTTAGGTAAAGCCGCCGAAGAATCTACCGGTAAATTCCCGGTAGGGCTGGATAAAAATGCAGACATCATTGGCGCTTATGGGTATGCCAGCGAATTATCTTCTGGCAAAGATACTCCATCGGGCCACTGGGAAATTGCCGGTGTCCCCGTCTTGTTCGATTGGGGTTATTTCAGTGATGTGGAGAATAGCTTCCCACCAGAATTACTGGAAAAACTGGTCAAACGCGCCAATTTGCCGGGCTATTTGGGTAACTGTCACTCTTCTGGCACCGTGATTCTTGATCAACTGGGCGAAGAGCATATGAAAACCGGGAAACCGATTTTCTATACTTCTGCGGACTCAGTATTCCAGATTGCTTGTCATGAAGAGACTTTTGGCCTCGATCGCCTGTATGAACTGTGCGAAATCGCCCGCGAAGAGCTGACTGAAGGCGGCTACAATATTGGCCGTGTGATTGCGCGCCCATTCATCGGCGATAAGCCCGGTAACTTCCAGCGTACCGGTAACCGCCATGATCTGGCTGTTGAACCGCCAGCGCCAACGGTGTTGAAAAAACTGGTAGAAGAAAAGAGCGGCGAAGTGGTTTCTATCGGTAAAATTGCCGATATCTACGCCCACGTCGGGATCACGCAGAAAGTGAAAGCTACTGGTCTGGATGCTCTGTTTGATGCCACCATCGAAGAGATGAAAAAAGCCGGTGACAACACCATAGTTTTCACTAACTTTGTTGATTTTGACTCTTCTTATGGTCACCGTCGCGATGTTGCGGGTTATGCCGCCGCGCTGGAATTGTTTGACCGCCGTCTGCCAGAGTTGATGGCGCTGGTAAAAGAAGATGACATTTTGATCCTGACTGCTGACCATGGTTGTGACCCAACTTGGCCGGGCACCGACCATACTCGTGAGCATATTCCGGTCTTGGTTTACGGCCCGAAAGTGAAACCTGGCTCATTGGGGCATCGTGAGACATTTGCTGATATTGGGCAGACGGTTGCCAAGTATTTCGATCTTTCCCCAATGGATTACGGGAAGAATATGCTTTGATTGCCGATGGATAGTTCGGTAATATAAATTTTAATTATATGATTTTTAAGGAAAATAATTATGGCAACGCCACATATTAATGCTGAAATGGGTGATTTTGCTGACGTTGTACTGATGCCAGGGGACCCGCTGCGTGCGAAATTTATCGCCGAAACTTTCCTGCAAGATGTACGCGAAGTGAACAATGTGCGTGGCATGTTGGGTTTCACTGGCACCTATAAAGGGCGCAAAATTTCAGTCATGGGTCACGGCATGGGTATCCCATCTTGCTCCATTTACACAAAAGAATTGATCACTGATTTTGGCGTGAAGAAAATCATCCGTGTGGGGTCCTGTGGTGCGGTTCGTGCTGACGTTAAACTGCGCGATGTGGTTATTGGCATGGGCGCTTGTACTGATTCCAAAGTAAACCGCCTGCGCTTTAAAGACCACGATTATGCGGCGATTGCTGATTTCGACATGACTCGCAATGCTGTTGATGCGGCAAAAGCGAAAGGTCTGAATGTCCGTGTGGGCAACATCTTCTCTGCGGATCTGTTCTATACACCAGACCCACAAATGTTTGATGTGATGGAGAAATACGGCATTCTGGGTGTGGAGATGGAAGCGGCTGGTATCTATGGTGTTGCTGCTGAATTCGGCGCGAAAGCCCTGACTATCTGCACCGTGTCTGACCATATCCGCACCGGTGAGCAAACCACCGCCGCTGAGCGCCAGACCACGTTCAATGACATGATTGAGATTGCATTGGAATCTGTTTTGCTGGGCGACAAAGAGTAATTTATTACTGAGTTTTTCTCTTCAGCGGCAGAACTCTCTGCCGCTGAATCTATTTATCATCCGGTTTCTTATCATCCGGTTTCTTGTCTGACTCCGCCGTTTCATCCTCACTTTCATCTTCTTTCACTGGCGTATTGGCGGTCAGTAGATAGGGCGATTGCTGCCAGCGGCTACGGCGACCTTGCAGCAAGGTGCGAGCCAGAATAATGCCGACAGCCAACGCCACCAGTATCATCAGCCGCAGTAAATTGGTGGTATTATCCACTTGCTTGGATTCTGTGGCGAGCACGTGGGTGTCGAGCGTCATGCGCAGAAACCCGGTTGGCCCACTCTTCCCAGGAATTAATTCCACAATCTGGTGATTGAAATAACTGCCAGGGCGCTTACCATCCAAAGCCAGTCTGTCACGAACTTTGACATTCTCTCCCGCGCTGGCAACCAAAGTACCGTCAATCTGATATACACTGGCATCCAATATGCGGCTTGACTGAGTCAATTGTTGCAGAATTTCATCGACTTTCTGGCTATCAATATCATCATCACTGGTATCCATCAGCGGCGACAGGCTGAAAGTGACTTGTTTTGCCAACGTTTTTGCCAGCTCTTCAACCTGCTCCGAGCGGGCGAGTTGATGGCTGAGGCTGAAATAGGATGCACCTTGCATAAGCAAAACCAATAATGCCAGGCAAATCAACACAATGGCGGTGCGGTGCAATCGGAATTTTAATTTAGCCTTAGCCATGCAGGTTCCTTGCCGTATTTGATGACTTTATGTTGCCAGAAGCAAGGGCGATAGGATAGCTTGATGCGTCCTTTTGTCTTGCCTTTACCCCGTTTTTTACAGGAGCCATTCATGTCTAATAGTCTGACCTATTGCGATCTTCCCGCCGAGATCTATCAATGGCCGGGTCTGCCACTTTCACTCAGTGGCGATGAAGTTATGCCGCTGGATTATCGTGCTGGTCATACAGGTTGGCTGTTGTACGGCAGAAAACTGGATAAAAAGCGCATTACTGATTTCCAACGTCAACTGGGCGCGGCAATGGTGATTGTCTCTGCCTGGTGTGTGGAAGATTATCAAGTTATCCGTTTGGCGGGTAGTTTGACTCCGCGCATTAAAACGCTGGCCGATGAAAGCGGGCTGGATGTGGCTCCCTTGGGCGCGATTCCGCATTTGCGCACACCGGGCCTGTTAGTGATGGACATGGATTCCACCGCCATCCAAATTGAATGTATTGATGAGATTGCCAAGTTGGCCGGTGTTGGTGAAGAAGTGGCAGCGGTCACGGAGCGCGCGATGCAAGGCGAGTTGGACTTCTCCGCCAGTTTGCGCCAGCGCGTCGAGGCCCTGAAAGGGGCGGATGCCAATATTCTCAAACAGGTGCGTGACGAACTGCCATTGATGCCGGGGCTGACCAGCTTAGTGTGCAAGCTTCAGGCGTTAGATTGGCATGTGGCAATTGCTTCCGGCGGTTTTACCTATTATGCCGAATATCTGCGCGATAAACTGCGGCTGGTCGAAGTGGCCGCCAATGAGCTTGAAATCAAAGACGGCAAACTGACGGGCAAAGTGCTGGGGCCGATTGTCGACGCGCAATACAAAGCCGACATCCTGCTCAAGCTGGCCGAAAGATTGAATATCCCGGTGGCGCAAACCGTGGCAATCGGTGATGGTGCCAACGACCTGAAAATGATGAAAGCCGCCGGTCTGGGTCTGGCTTTTCATGCTAAACCAAAGGTTTATGCCAAAGCAAAAGTAGCTATCCGCCACGGCGATTTGCTGAGTGTGCTGTGTATCCTGACCGGCAGTCTAAAGCGTGACGAAAAATAACTGCAGATGTTGATTATTTGATTGAGGTGAAACGTGGCTAAAGCACCAAAACGGGCATTCGTCTGTAATGAATGTGGCGCTGATTACCCGCGCTGGCAGGGGCAATGCAGCGCCTGTAATGCCTGGAATACCATTACCGAAATTCGGCTGGCGGCGGCGACATCCTCGACCCGCAATGAACGTTTTGGCGGCTATGCCGGTGATGCCGGAGTCAGTCGGGTTCAGAAATTATCCGACATCAGTCTGGACGAATTACCGCGCTTCTCAACCGGTTTTCTTGAGTTTGATCGGGTGCTGGGCGGCGGCGTGGTGCCCGGCAGCGCCATTCTGATTGGCGGCAACCCCGGTGCGGGGAAAAGTACTCTGCTGCTGCAAACACTGTGTAAACTGTCCGAAACCATGAAAACCCTGTATGTCACTGGCGAAGAGTCATTGCAACAGGTGGCGATGCGCGCGCACCGTCTAGGATTACCCACTGCCGGGCTGAATATGCTGTCTGAAACCAGCATTGAGCAGATTTGCCTGATTGCCGAACAAGAACAACCGCGGCTGATGGTGATCGACTCCATTCAGGTGATGCATATGGCGGATATCCAATCATCACCGGGCAGTGTGGCGCAAGTGCGTGAAACCGCAGCTTATCTTACCCGTTTTGCCAAAACTCGCGGGGTTGCCATCGTGATGGTAGGCCACGTGACCAAAGACGGTTCGCTGGCGGGGCCGAAAGTCTTGGAGCACTGCATTGACTGCTCGGTGATGCTCGATGGCGACGGCGACTCACGTTTTCGCACCTTGCGTAGCCACAAAAATCGCTTTGGCGCGGTCAATGAATTGGGCGTATTCGCCATGACCGAGCAAGGTCTGCGCGAGGTCAGTAACCCGTCGGCGATCTTCCTGAGCCGAGGGGATGAAGTGACGGCGGGCAGCTCAGTGATGGTGGTGTGGGAAGGGACGCGCCCATTATTGGTCGAGATTCAGGCGCTGGTGGATCACTCGATGATGTCGAACCCGCGCCGGGTGGCGGTCGGGCTGGAGCAGAATCGGCTGGCAATTTTACTGGCCGTGTTACACCGTCATGGCGGTTTGCAGATGTCGGATCAAGATGTATTCGTCAATGTGGTCGGCGGTGTGAAAGTGACAGAAACCAGTGCCGATCTGGCCTTGCTGATGTCGCTGGTTTCCAGTTTGCGTGACCGCCCACTGCCACAGGATTTAGTGGTCTTTGGCGAGGTCGGGCTGGCTGGCGAAATTCGCCCGGTGCCCAGTGGTCAAGAGCGTATTTCCGAGGCCGCCAAGCACGGTTTTAAACGCGCTATCGTGCCTTATGCCAATATGCCGAAGAAACCGCTGCCTAATATGCAGGTTTTCGGGGTGAAAAAACTGGCCGATGCGCTGGCGGTGTTGGAAGATTTATAGCGCTCATTAATTATATACATCAATGAGGTTTATTTTTATGGATGAAAATTTGGGTAAGCGGTACAAAATCACTTTTGCTATTCTTTGTTTATCTTTGTTATCTTCGTGTGCAACAAAAAAAGAACAGCAATTATTAGTATACAAAATCAATGATGAATATTTTTCTCTGGATAAAGAATGTGTTGAACGCGTATACCTGCGCGAAAACAGGCCTATATTTTATTTAAATGATAATGTAATTATAGAACTGGATAACAAAAAAGAGTGTGTGCAACAATTCGCTGATTTTTTCAGTTTGAATATTGGTGAACAAGTACATACTTCATTTAATGGATACGACATAGCGCCTGCTGCTAGAATAATGACTGCAATGCCCTTTGACAGTGGGATCCTTTCTCAGGGAGTTACTAAAAGGGAGATAGCATTAGAGATAGTCAAGGGATATGCTCAATAAAAAATCCCGTGGTGTTTATATAAATGAATTTCATTATTTATAAACATAAATAAGCCACGGGATTTTATTTTACTTAATAGTTAACTCTAATGACCTGACCGACAGAATGACTTTTAAATCGTATTCTGTCTGTCCCGATACCACTCGCTTTAATCTGATAATTACCAGGCCCCATAGTAAAAACCTGCTCAAGATGCGATTCTGTCGTGTATTCTATTTCCACATCAAAAGATGAGGGCGTATCTGACTCCGTGTCAAAACTCACGGTGTAAACAGTGCTGCTACTAGAATGGCTATCTAAATTTACCCACGGCCCTCAAAATAATGGTGCGGCCCATGCTTGTACTGTTGACATATGAAACTCCTTTTAAATTATTATCGCCATACATGGCTGATATAATTGATTTAAACTACATGGATATATACCCGTCATACTTCAAGCTGCATGTGCGTTAGCTGCTCTCGCTCACCCGAATCACTTACCTGAGTAAGCTCATCGGTATTAATGAGCCTCATCCTTGAGGCTCACCCTGCGGGCTAGCATAAATGCTGTTCAAATCGGTTCCCGACCGATTTGTCTCTCAATTGCCGCCTTACCGCAACTCGCATTATTTAGGGTATAAAAATAACTTATTTATCGGATATATAATTAATATATTTCCTCTTTGACATATATAATAAAATACTTATCGCATATCACCGTTCTAGAATGGCGAAAGAAATAATTGCACATCACTCTCCAGTTTCGCATAATCATTTTTATTGGTTAGACCTTGTATTGTTAATATATAAAGGCCGTAGCAATATTTAATGATTAAATGCAAGGGGGATGAATCAATATGAAATGTATTAAAAACCTATGTCTTTTATATAAACCAGAAACACTCATAAGAAACAGTAAGCTGCATGTGTCCAGAAACTCGAATTACTTTGATTATAGTCGTGTTCATTTTGCCGCATACTGTGTTATTTTTGTTTAGTGCGCTAAACAAGGAGGCGGTATGCTGCAATTCGACTATCTCAAAACAGCAATTAAGCAAAAAGGCTGTACTTTACAGCAGGTGGCTGATGCCAGCGGCATGACCAAAGGTTATTTAAGCCAGCTACTCAATGACAAAATCAAAAGCCCCAGTGCACAAAAGCTAGAAGCCCTACACCGCTACCTTGAGCTGGAATTTCCGCGCCGCGAGAAAAAAGTCGGCGTAGTGTTTGGTAAATTTTACCCACTGCATACTGGCCATATCTATCTTATTCAGCGCGCTTGTAGCCAGGTTGATGAGCTGCATATTATTCTTTGCTTTGATGAACCCCGTGATCGCGAGTTGTTCGAGAACAGTTCTATGTCGCAGCAGCCGACAGTCAGCGACCGCTTGCGCTGGTTATTACAAACTTTTAAGTATCAGAAAAATATCCATATTCATTCATTTGACGAGCATGGTATTGAGCCTTATCCCCATGGTTGGGATGTCTGGAGCCACGGCGTCAAAAAGTTTATGAATGAGAAAGGCATAGTACCGAACTTCATTTACTCCAGCGAAAGCCAAGATGCGCCGCACTATAATGAGCAGTTTGGCATTGAAACTATTCTGATTGATCCGCAGCGCTCCTTTATGAATATCAGTGGCCGCCAGATCCGCCGTGATCCTTTCCGCTATTGGGATTATATTCCGACCGAAGTGAAGCCCTTTTTCGTGCGCACCGTGGCGATATTGGGGGGCGAATCCAGTGGAAAATCCACCTTAGTCAATAAGTTAGCAAACATTTTCAACACCACCAGTGCGTGGGAATATGGCCGTGACTATGTTTTCTCTCATTTGGGCGGCGATGAGATGGCGCTGCAATATTCCGACTATGACAAAATTGCACTGGGGCAGGCGCAATATGTTGATTTTGCGGTAAAATATGCCAATAAAGTAGCATTCATTGACACCGATTTTGTCACCACGCAGGCATTTTGTAAGAAATATGAAGGGCGGGAGCACCCATTTGTCCAGGCGCTGATTGATGAATATCGCTTTGATCTGGTGATTTTGCTGGAAAACAATACGCCGTGGGTGGCTGATGGTTTGCGGAGCTTGGGTAGTGACCGCGACCGCAAATCTTTCCAGACCTTACTCGAGCAGATGCTACGCAGCAATAACATCGAATATGTCCATGTTGAATCGGCGGACTACGATACGCGCTTCCTGCGCTGTGTTGAACTGGTGCAACAGTTATTGGCCGCCGATTTGCAAAGACTTGCCCGCCCCTCAGTATTGACTGAAGCGCGGGAAGGGTAGGATCATTAATAGGCAATCACGATTTTACCCTGCATATGCCCGCCTGCGACTTGCGCGTGGGCAGCTTTCAAATTCTCAACCGTCAGGCCATGCAGTGTTTCACTCAGAGTACCTTGCAGTTTACCCTCATCCACTAACTGACTGACTTGCTTTAAAATTTCCCCTTGCTGGGCAATATCCGGCGTCGAGAACATGCTACGGGTGAACATAAATTCCCAATGCAGGGCGGCGCTTTTCAGCTTCAATTGATTCTGATCCAGCGGTTTTTCGTTTTCCACAATGGTACAAATTTGCCCCAGCGGCGCGATCAATTCACTGATAGCGGGCCAGTGCCCGTCGGTATCATTCAGGCAAAGAATATAATCAACTTTATCGATGCCCTCTTTTGCTAACTGCGCTTTCAGGTCGCGGTAATCCACTGTCAGGTCGGCACCGCGTTCAAGACACCAGGCGGCTGACTCTGGGCGTGATGCAGTCGCAATCACTTTGACCGGGCTGCGCAAGGCCGCCAGAGGGATTGCCAGGGAGCCAACGCCACCGGCTCCACCAATAATTAGCAGACTTTGATCCGCGCTAGCCTGTTGAATTTTCAGGTGTTCGAACAGCGCTTCCCACGCGGTGATGGCGGTTAGCGGCAGGGCGGCGGCCTGTGCCCAATTCAATGAGCGCGGCTTATGGGCGGCAATGCGGGCGTCGACCAACTGCTGAGTGGCGTTGCTGCCGGGGCGGGTGATATCACCGGCATACCAAACTTGGTCACCGACACGGAAACCGGTGACTTTCTCACCCACACTGACCACCACACCGGCGGCATCCCAACCCAGAATGCGCGGCTGTGGCAGACCATTTTTCTTCAGACCGCCATGAACCTTGGTATCCACCGGATTGATGGAGGCGGCTTTGACCTCAACCAGCAAATCAAATGCGCCGGGCGTGAGGGAATCTAAAGTGATTTCAATAAAATCAGCGGGTTGTTGCGGATTTACCGCAATAGCTTTAATTGACATGGTGATTTTCCTGCTCCTGTTTAGCCTATCCACTGAGTCTAGACCTTTATAAGCAGAGTGATAAGATGGACAATCAATAACGCAGTGTTCGCCTGAGATAAACAATTATGTTTAAGCAACTCAATTATGTTTAAGCAATTACAGGATATGGCGCTGTTCGCCAAGGTCGCGGAATGCGGCAGTTTCACCCGCGCCGCCGCAATGGTGGGTTTACCTAAATCTAGCGTCAGCCAGCGGGTGAGTCAGCTCGAGCAGAGTTTGGGGATCCGCTTACTCAACAGAACCACCCGTCAGTTGAACCTGACTTTTGCCGGTGAGCGCTATCTGGTGCATTGCCAGGAGATGCTGCAAGCCGCCGAACGTGCGGACTTGGCACTGCAACGGCTGAAAGACAACCCCAGCGGCCGTCTGCGTATTTCGACCCCCGCAGGGCTGGGAGCAACGTTGTTGGCACAGTTGGCGACAGATTTTCAGCAGCAATATCCTGATGTTCTGCTGGAGGTTTTGGTGTCAGATACTATGGTTGATTTGGTCGAGGACGGCTTTGATGTGGCGCTGCGCACCGGTAAACCGCAGGATTCGTCACTGATTGGTCGGCGATTAGGATACGCGCCGCGTTATCTTTTGGCTTCCTCCGCTTATCTGGCCCAACACCCGCCATTGCTTCATCCACGGCAGCTCGATACCCACCGCTGCATTGCCCATCGTGCCTGGCAGGCGCTGATTTTACGCCATGAAGATGAGTTTTATCGCTGGCAGGTTCCTGCGCTGCATGTGACTGATAATTTGTTATATGCCCGTGAGTGTGCGCTGAATGGCGGGGGGATTACGCTATTGCCCGCATTTCTAAGCCGCGAAGTGGTCGCCAGTCGGCAGTTAATTGAAGTTTTGCCACAGTGGCAAGCGGAGGGAAATGAGCTGTATTTGGTCTACCCGAGCCGCAAGCTGAACTCTCCAGCACTCAGTTGCTTTATAGATGTGGTGATTGGGCACCCGGTATTTGAGGATTATGTGCAAGGGCTGGAAATATCTTGAGTGATAGATAGGCCCCTTTCCTATGAAAAAGGCCTGCAATTGCAGGCCCTTAGTCTAGATAATAATCAAAAACTATTTGGTCATTTTCTTATACTTAATACGGTGTGGTTCCAGTGCTTCGGCACCCAGAGTGCGTTTTTTCCACTCTTCGTATTCAGTAAAGTTACCTTCGAAGAATTCCACTTTACCCTCATCTTGATAATCGATGATGTGAGTGGCAATTCGGTCAAGGAACCAGCGGTCATGGGAAATAACCATGGCGCAACCTGGGAATTCCAGTAAGGCGTTTTCCAGCGCGCGTAAGGTTTCGATGTCCAGATCGTTGGTCGGTTCATCGAGCAGCAACATGTTGCCGCCCACCTGGAGCAATTTGGCCAAATGGATACGGCCGCGCTCACCACCGGACAGTTCGCCCACCCGTTTGCCCTGATCAATACCTTTAAAGTTAAAGCGGCCAACATAGGCGCGGCTTGGAATTTCAAAGTTGCCGATCTTCATGATGTCCTGACCGCCGGAAACTTCTTCCCACACGGTTTTACTGCCATCCATGTTGTCACGGAACTGATCAACCGAGGCCAATTGCACGGTATCACCCAGTGAGATTGTGCCGGAGTCCGGTTGCTCTTGGCCCGATAACATGCGGAACAGGGTGGATTTACCCGCGCCGTTCGGCCCGATGATCCCGACTATCGCGCCTTTTGGCAGGGCAAAGGTCAAATCATCAATCAGCAAGCGGTCACCGTAAGATTTGCTCAGATGCTCAACTTCCAGCACTTTGTCACCTAAACGTGGGCCAGGCGGAATAAACAACTCGCTGGTTTCATTACGTTTTTGGTATTCAACGCTGTTAAGTTCTTCAAAGCGAGCCAGACGCGCTTTACCTTTCGCCTGACGGCCTTTAGGATTCTGACGAACCCATTCCAGCTCTTTCTCAATAGATTTACGACGAGCAGCTTCAGAAGAGGCTTCCAACGCCAGACGGGCGTCTTTTTGTTCCAGCCATGAGGAATAGTTGCCTTCCCATGGAATACCTTCACCACGGTCCAACTCCAGAATCCAACCCGCGACGTTATCGAGGAAGTAACGGTCATGGGTGATGGCGACCACAGTGCCTTCATAATCATGCAGGAATCGCTCCAGCCATGCCACGGATTCAGCATCCAAGTGGTTGGTCGGTTCATCCAGCAGCAGCATGTCTGGTTTTTCCAGCAGCAGGCGGCAGATGGCGACACGGCGGCGCTCACCACCGGATAAATTGGCAATTTTTGCATCCCAAGGTGGCAAACGCAGAGCATCAGCCGCACGTTCTAACTGGTTATCCAGATTATGACCGTCGTGGGATTGAATAATGGCTTCCAGCTCACCTTGCTCTTTCGCTAACTTATCGAAATCAGCATCAGGATCGGCATAGAGCGCATAAACTTCATCTAAACGGGTCAGGGCGCGCTTCACTTCGCCGACGGCTTCTTCAACCGACTCGCGCACTGTTTGTTCAAGATTCAGTTTTGGTTCCTGTGGCAGGTAACCGATTTTGATGCCAGGTTGTGGGCGCGCTTCACCCTCAATGTCGGTATCAATGCCAGCCATAATGCGCAACAGGGTGGATTTACCGGAGCCGTTAAGACCCAGTACACCAATTTTTGCCCCAGGGAAGAAACTCAGGGAGATGTTTTTCAGAATATGCCGTTTCGGTGGAACTACTTTACCGACACGATGCATAGAATAGACGTATTGAGCCACGTTGCCTCAGCCTCTCTAGATCAGTTTTTATTAGGATATCTGGTGCGGAGTGTAGCCCGTTTTACTATACCCGTCATCTTTCAAGTCGCAGGGGTGTTGGCTGCTCTCGCGCACCCGAATCACTGACTAGTGTCAGCTCATCGGGATTTCCTCGTTTGCCGCCTTCATTTTTTGCGCTTCCCGTTGGTGGCATCCGCAATGTGAGATTTATCTTAAGTTATCTTTGCGATGCATAAAAAAAGCCCGGCGGAATAGCCGGGCTTGAGGGGATAACTGATTGATATCAGATAGGATTCGAGCCGCGTTTGAAGCGCCCGATGACCCATTTTTCGACTTCTACAATTAAGAAGATGGCGATAGAGACCAACAGTGTGATGCCCCAGTAATAAGCCGGTAATGGCTCGGTACCGAAAGCGGTGTTCATAAACGGCAGATAGATAATAGCTAACTGCAATAGAATCAGCACACCAGAAACTAACCACAATCCCTTGTTAACAAACACTTCTTTGTTCAGCGGGAATCTGTCCATCACACGGCAGTTAAACATGTAAATCCACTGCGCGGTTACCAAGGTTTGCATCAACACGGTGCGGATAAATTCAGTGCTGTAGCCGCGTGGTTCCATATAGGCTTCCAGGGCGAATGCACTGCACGCAATCAAGGTGCCGACAAACGCGATACGCCAGATGGCATGGCCGTCTAACACGTGTTTTGATGGGTCACGTGGGTTGCGGCGCATGATGCCTCTTTCTGCCGGTTCAAAGGCCAAACCGAAGGAAAGTGTGGTGGAGGTGGCCATGTTTATCCACAGGATTTGCAGTGGCGTTAGCGGAATCACCGCACCAGCCAAGATAGCAAAGATGATTAACATCCCTTGCGCCAGGTTAGTCGGCAACACAAACAGAATGGTTTTTTTCAGGTTATCGTAGACCCGGCGGCCTTCTTCAACCGCGTGGGCTATGGTGGCGAAGTTATCATCTGACAGCACCATATCGGCGGCTTCTTTTGTCACCTCGGTGCCTTTGATACCCATGGCAATGCCCACATCGGCTTGTTTCAGCGCCGGTGCATCGTTCACGCCATCGCCGGTCATCCCGACGATTTCGCCTTTCTCTTGTAATGCTTTGACCAGACGCAGTTTATGCTCAGGGCTGGTGCGGGCAAAAATATCATAGCGAACGGCTGCTTCGGCCAGTTCTTTATCATCCATATGCTCCAACTGGCCACCGGTAATGGAGTCTTTCCCATTGCCTATGCCCAGCATGGCACCAATCGCCATCGCGGTTTCCTGATGGTCGCCGGTGATCATCTTCACGCGAATCCCCGCCTGTTGGCAGGTAGCAATGGCGTCGATAGCTTCAGGGCGCGGTGGGTCCATCATGCCGGCGATGCCGACAAACACCATGCCTTGCTGGATATCACTGTGTTCTAACTCGCTGACAGTCTGTTCTGTTGGGCGGTAAGCCGCCGCCAACATGCGCAGGCCCTGCTGGGTGTAGCGCGTCATCTCGGCATCCCAGTAATCACGACGGAAAGGAATTACGCCCTTATCCGTCAGTTCTTGCTGGCAGAAAGTAAACAGCACATCGGGTGCGCCGGTCAGGAAGATACAGCTTTCAGACTCAACCTGATGGCTGGTTGCCATGTATTTATAGGCAGAATCGAAAGGAATTTTACCGTGCTGAGTCACCTGGCCCAGTTCAATACCTGATTTGGCCGCCAAGACTTTCAGTGCGCCTTCGGTGGGGCCGCCCACAATAATCCAATGGCCTTGGTCATTCTTTTGAATCTGGCTGTCATTACATAAATTCACCGCAGTGATAAATGTTTTTAACGGCCCGGCGAGAACGGCTTGTTGGTCACTGCCTTCCGGATAAATGTTACCCACTGGCTCATAGCTTTCACCAGTGACCCGGTAGCAATTGTCAGCCAGAATCACCGCTTTGACGGTCATTTCATTCATCGTCAGGGTGCCGGTTTTATCGGAACAGACGACGGTCATGGCACCCAAGGTTTCTACCGTTGGCAGCTTGCGAATAATCGCGCGGTTACGCGCCATTGCTTGCACACCCAAAGACAGAATAATCGAAATAATGGCCGGTAACCCTTCAGGAACCGAGGCCACAGCCAGACTTATCAGCGCCAGCAACAACTCATCCACTGGCAGGTCGCGTAGGATAAAGGCGAAGACAAATAAGAATGCCATCATCACCAGAATCAGGATGAAAATCGCTTTGCCCAGGCGGTCCATTTGTTGCAGTAGTGGGGTGCGGGTGGCTTCAACCGTCGACATCATTTGGTTGATATGACCCAGTTCGGTATCACCGCCACTGGCGATGACTACGCCTTTTGCTGTACCGGCACTGATAGTGGTGCCCGAGAACAACAGGTTTTTGCGGTCGCCAATCACTGATTCATTTTCAATCACCCCAATTTGCTTCTCAACCACGGTTGATTCACCGGTCAGGATAGCTTCTTCAATCTGGAGGTTGTGAGCTTCGAGTAACCGTAAGTCAGCCGGGATTTTATCCCCCGGTTTCAATGTGACGATATCCCCCGGCACCAAATCCTGTGCATCAATGGTTTTTGCATTGCCATCACGGATGACCACAGCTTTACTGGAGAGCATATTTTGGATGCTTTTCAGTGACTTCTCGGCTTTGTTTTCCTGAACATAACCAATTAATGCGTTAATGACGGCGACACAAAGAATGATAATGGTATCGACCGAGTGGCCCATAAGGCCTTTGACTAACGCAGCAGCTAATAGAATGTAAATCAGGACATCATTAAAATGAGCGAGAAATTGCAGTAGCGGGTGCTTACTTTTTTTTGCGGGTAGTGCATTGGGGCCGTATTGTTTAAGGCGTTCTTCGGCTTCTTGTTGGCTTAACCCTTCTTCGCGGCTTTTTAGCTGCTGCAAAGATTCTTCCACAGTGAGTTGATACCAAGCCTGGCCTTCTGGCGGCGAGGCGGGTTTGGGGTTTGATGAGTTTTGCATTGAAAGAACCTTCTTAAAAATTAAAAATCTGAAATCTATCTGTTTTTCATCTCATTACCGTCGAGGTAACGGCGCAGGGCAGCAAATGCTCTTCCGTGAAAAATCCTGCTCCTAAATTATTTGATTTTTATTAAAAGACAAAAAAATGATTCTGAATGATATGTTTATATCAACATAGTTATATTAAGCAAGGATAGTAGATTTTTATCAAAATAGCGTCTTGATCTGAGATAATAAAATCGAAATTATCGGTCATAATTATCTAATAACATATTGAATAATAAGTTAATTCTAAGAAAATTTTTCTGTGACTTATATTTCCCAATGTCCTGAATATCATCCATCATTTCAATCATCACTCAGAAAGATTAATTATCCTTGCCCATTTGTAGGTGTAATCGCTGGCTATCAGGTGAAACTCTTAGTTAGTATGTCCTGCTGCCGGAACTAATCATGACTATGCTAATCAGAAGTTGCGGTAAGCAAAATGCAGTAGCCAACAACCAGTGAGGAAACAGTGAGTATGGACAAGTGGCGATATCTGGCGATTGGCGTGTGTCTGGTGACGACCTCAGGAGTGGCATTTGCCGACTCCATTGATGCCCAACGGCAACGCTATCAGCAAGTTAAACTGGCTTGGGACAGCAATCAGATGGATACCGTGGCGCAACTGATGCCCACATTGCGTGAATATCCGCTGTATCCGTATCTGGAATACCGCCAGTTAACGCAAGATTTAAGCCAATTGAGTGCGGCGCAAGTGACCGATTTTCTGACTCGGAATCCCACATTGCCGCCAGCAAGTTCGCTATCATCCCGTTTTGTTAACGAGCTGGCACGTCGTGAGGATTGGCGCGGGTTATTGGCGTTCAGTCCACAAGCCCCTAAACCGGCGGCAGCTCGCTGTAATTATTACTATGCTAAATGGGCCACTGGCGAGCAGCAAGTCGCCTGGGATGGTGCCAGCGAGATTTGGCTCAACGGCCAGACGCTACCGGGTAGCTGCGATAAATTATTCAGTGTCTGGCAACAAGCCGGGCATCAAACCCCATTGGCAACATTGGCGCGTATGAAGCTGGCGCTGAAAGAAGGTAATGCCAGTTTGGTGAGTTACTTACTCAAGCAACTGCCAGCCGATTATCAGACCATGGGCACGGCACTGGCAAAATTGCAAAGTGACCCGGCCAGTGTCGAAAGTTTTGCTCGAACTGTCGGGCCGACAGATTTTACCCGCTCAGCCACTATCATTGCCTTTACCCGGCTGGCACGGCAGGACGTGGAAAATGCGCGTGCAATGATCCCAACGCTGGCGCGGCTGCAAAAAATGAGTAACAGCGAGAAGCTGGAACTGGAAGAAGCAGTGGCCTGGCGTCTAATGGGCAATGATGCGAATTACGAGCAAGCCAAATGGCGTGATCAAGTCACTTTGCGTAGCCATTCCACCCCGTTGCTGGAGCGCCGCATCCGTATGTCGCTGGGCACTGGCGATCGCCAAGGATTAGCGGCCTGGATGGCCCGTTTACCGGCAGAGGCACAAAATAAAGATGAGTGGCGCTACTGGCGTGCCACATTGTTGCTGGAGCAGGGTAAGAAAGCCGAGGGCGAAGCCATTCTGCGTAGCCTGATGCAGGAGCGCGGTTTCTATCCGATGGTCGCCGCGCAAAAACTGGGCGTGCCTTACCCGATTAATGTTGAAGTGGCCACCAAACCTGATGCTTCACTGGCGCAGCGGCCTGAAATTGCCCGGGTGCGCGAGTTAATGTATTGGAATATGGACAATTTGGCCCGCAATGAGTGGAGCTATTTGGTCGCCAGCCGCAGCAAACCGGAGCAGGAAGCACTGGCGCGCTATGCATTTGACCAAAAATGGGCCGACTTGAGTGTTCAGGCGACCATTGTGGCCAAATTATGGGATCATCTGGAAGAGCGTTTCCCACTGGCTTGGCCAAAAGAATTCCGTCAGGCGACTGAAGGCAAAGGAATAACTCCAAGTTATGCAATGGCAATAGCTCGTCAGGAAAGTGCCTGGAACCCGAAAGCACAATCGCCCGTCGGGGCGGCAGGTCTGATGCAGGTGATGCCACGGACTGCGGAACACACAGTCAAACTGAATAACATCCCTGGTTATGTGAACAGCAGCCAGTTGCTCGACCCTGTCACTAACATTGAGATTGGCACCAGCTATCTGGAAGAGGTTTATCAGCAATTTGGGCGCAATCGGATTTTATCCAGTGCAGCCTATAACGCCGGCCCATCGCGGGTGAATACCTGGTTGGGAAATAGCAGTGGACAGGTGGATGCCGTGGCATTTATCGAAAGCATTCCGTTCTCAGAAACGCGCGGCTATGTGAAAAACGTCTTGGCGTATGATGCGTTTTATCGTCACTTTATGAATCGCCCGGCTAAGGTGCTGAGTGATGCCGAGTGGCAGCGGCGCTACTGATCCTCTTCGTCCTTGACGCTGCGGCGGTGTCAGCTACACCTGCCGCAACGCCAAGTTCTTTGGCTATATCTGAGGTTATGATAAGCTGTTGTACTAGTTAAATAGTATGGCGGCTTTTCCTATCATGACAAAACTACGATTGACCGATCCGAATCTGTCGACTGAAGATAATCAGCACTGGCTGACTTTTGTTGCGCTGTTACAAGACGCCATTGCGCAAGATCTCCATTTACCGCTACTGCAATTGATGCTGACACCGGATGAGCGCACAGCTCTAGGGACGCGAGTGCGTATTATTGAGGAGTTAATGCGGGGGGAATTAAGTCAGCGGGAACTCAAGAATCAGTTGGGCGCAGGGATTGCGACTATTACGCGCGGCTCCAATAGCCTGAAAGCCGCACCTCCAGAGTTAAAGAGCTGGCTTGAAGCCCAGTTATTAACCAATAAATCGTTAACAAAGTAAGTCGTTAACAAAGTAAGTCGTTAATAAATAAGCCGCAGACCAATACTTAACCCTACAGCGCTGGGCGCTGGTAAATCTCATTATGAAAGGGAACCAGCGCCAGCAGCAGCGCTTGATGATAAACACTGGTGCGAGTCAATTTGCCGTCGGTAAAAATGCCGATGGCACCACCTCGGTGTTTTACATTCGATATTCCGGTTAAATCTGCCATTTCGTCGCCCAGCTCACGGCCTTGGCGAATCCCTTGCAATATAATATCGGGCAGCATCAAGCTGGCAGAACGGGATTCTCCCCGCAACTGCAAGTGTTCAATTACCATCCACGCAAAGGTCATATTATCTTCAATACCGGCTTCAACCCCAACCCAAAAATCAGCATCAGGACGCACTTGACGGGCATTGTGCACGCGCTGTCTGGCACCAGTGCGTGTCTCAGGGCTGCCTATGGGTTGTAAGGGAACACCGCTATCGACATTGACACCCTCAATGCGATACTGACTGGGGCCATAAACGTCATCGAAAGCGAGGCTGATAGCCTTAATCTTTGCAGGGTTGGTAGTTGCGGCAACAACATGGTACATAATGAGTTAAGAATCCATGTAAAAGTTTTGTGTTTATTTCACGCAGTATAACGGAAAAATGACATGTTACAGGTATATCTCGTGCGCCACGGCGAAACTATATGGAACGCGGCACGCCGCATTCAGGGCCAATCGGACAGTCCACTGACCGACACTGGAGTTCGTCAGGCAGAGTTGGTGGCGCAACGGGTTCGCAGCCAAGGGATCACCCATATTATTACCAGCGACCTTGGGCGCACAAAGCAAACGGCCCAAATTATTGCCGATGCTTGTAGGCTCACGATAGTCGAAGATCCACGTCTGCGTGAACTGAACATGGGCGTGCTGGAAACGCGCCCGATAGAAAGTTTAACGCCGGAAGAAGAGCAGTGGCGCAAGCAGATGGTCAATGGCACAGCAGGTGCTCGAATTCCTGAAGGTGAGTCGATGGCCGAATTAGGGCGGCGGATGCATGCGGCCCTGAATAGTTGCCGAGAGTTACCTGAGGGTAGTAAGCCATTACTCGTCAGTCACGGTATGGCGCTGGGCTGCTTATTGAGCACTTTGCTGGGGTTGCCCGCACATGCTGAACGGCGGCTGCGTTTGCGCAACTGTTCGCTATCACGGGTTGATTATCAGGAAAGCCCATGGCTGGCTTCGGGTTGGGTCATTGAAAGTGCTGGCGATACCGCCCACTTGGATATGCCAGCACTGGATGAACTACAGCGTTAACGCTTGATAGGAATGAGATATTCACACTTGAGTGAGGCCGGAGGCCCATCTTTCGGCTTCCCTTGAGGGAAGAATCGCTCGATATCGTATCCACGCCGACGGGTTAATTCTAACTGTGGTAAACAGGTGCCATACAGTGTCAGGATGAAGTTCTGCAACCCTTCTAGTGGCCCGTCATAGCTAAACTGCACATATTCGCCGCCTTGTAAGATAACCGGTTGCCCTTCCTGCACATTACCCGGCACATGTTGTGGCTCAATGGCGGTAGTGTAGAAAATCTCTTGCTCATCATCTTTCTCCTGATTTGGTCGGGAGTGATGTAAGCCATAAAGTACGGGCGGCAAATGGTCTGCATCACCAAGATACTGTTGCCAGAAATGCGATCGCAATTGAGTACGATGAGTCGATATTTGCTCAAGAGTACAAGAATAGCTCTGTGTTAGCCCCACCAAATGCTGCTCAGGTAAAGTAATGAATTCTGGTTGAGGTAGCGTATATTCCCCTAGCCGAATCGGTGGACATATTCCGGCTGAATGCCAATCTTCAGCCCGGCGGTACAACGCAGGTGTTTGCGCAAACTGTTTCTTAAAAGCACGAGTGAAAGTTTGCTGTGAGTCAAAACGATATTGCAGAGCAATATCCAGAATAGGGCGGCTGGTTAATCGCAATGCGACAGCGGCTTTAGACAGCCTTCTGGCACGGATATACGCACCGATAGCATTCCCGGTGACATCCTTGAACATTCGCTGTAAATGCCATTTTGAATAACCTGCTTTGGCGGCGACATTGTCCAATGCTAAAGGCTGGTCTAAATGACTTTCTAGCCAGCTAAGCAAATCACGAATGATACTGGCTTGATCCATAGATCTTCCTCGTAAAGCGGCCTAAATTTAGGGTATTAGTCATATGAAAAGAATAGCTCTGGCGCATAGTAGCAACTTTTTATGTTCCCGACTGCTTAAGAATTTACTGCCATTGTGTGTTAAAAAAGCATCTAAGATTTATAAAGTGACTTTTTAACCAGTATTTTATTATTAGCGAAATCTTTTAACATTGGATAACGTTATTCAGTAGTTTGGAGTAAGTGTATGAAAAAAAATTGGATATTCCTTGGTTGCATACTTTCTTTGGGATCAATAATGGCCCATGCAGAGGAAATTGGCTCGGTTGACACGGTATTTAAATTACTGGGGCCTGACCATAAGATCGTGGTTGAGGCCTTTGATGACCCCGATGTTAAAAATGTAACTTGTTATATCAGCCGGGCAAAAACCGGTGGTATCAAAGGGGGCTTAGGGTTAGCTGAAGATACTTCTGATGCGGCAATCTCTTGCCAGCAAGTGGGGCCGATTGAGTTAAGTGACAAAATTAAGAACAAGAAATCTGACGGTACTGTAGTTTTCCAGAAGCGAACTTCATTGGTCTTTAAAAAGCTACAGGTAGTTCGTTTCTATGACCCGAAACGTAATGCCTTAATTTACCTGACTTACTCCGACAGAATTGTTGACGGTTCACCGAAAAACGCCATAAGCGCGGTGCCTATTATGCCGTGGCGTGAATAGCTATGTGAAGACGATTAGTTGTGTAAGTATCATAAAAAAGCCAGCATGTGAGTGCTGGCTTTTTATTGTAGACATGTCAGAGAGTTACTCTTCCAGGTCACCACAGAAACGATAACCTTCGCCGTGGATAGTCGCGATGATCTCTGGGGTGTCCGGCGTAGATTCAAAATGCTTACGAATACGACGGATAGTCACGTCAACAGTACGGTCATGCGGTTTCAACTCGCGACCGGTCATTTTCTTCAGCAATTCGCCACGGGATTGGATCTTGCCCGGATTTTCGCAGAAGTGAAGCATGGCGCGGAACTCACTACGTGGCAGTTTATACTGCTCGCCAGTAGGGCTTATCAGTGAACGGCTATTAATATCCAGTTCCCAGCCATTAAATTTATAGCTCTCAACCAAGCGGCGCTCTTCGCCAACATTACCCAAATTCATGGTACGTGACAGCAAGTTGCGTGCCCGAATGGTTAATTCGCGCGGGTTGAAAGGTTTGGTGATGTAATCATCAGCACCAATTTCCAAGCCAAGGATCTTATCTACTTCGTTATCACGACCGGTCAGGAACATTAGGGCAACACTTGCTTGTTCACGAAGTTCCCGTGCCAGCAACAGGCCATTTTTGCCCGGCAGATTGATGTCCATGATAACTAAGTTGATATCATTCTCAGACAAAATGTGGTGCATTTCTGCGCCGTCATTGGCCTCATGAACAACATAGCCTTCCGCCTCGAAAATGCTCTTCAGGGTGTTACGAGTAACTATCTCGTCTTCTACGATCAGAATGTGCGGGGTCTGCATGTTTGCTACCTAAAATTGCCAACAAAATAGAAATAGGAAGTACAAAAGTCTTTGTTATATTAGGATTTTTATTGACTAGTTACTCGTCATCCCGTTCATCACATGACTAAAGTACGTAAACGCGTTCTTGATGCACTTTCCATCAACGTCAACAACATCACTAGCTTGGTCGGGGTGTTACTCCCTACAGCCCCAAAGGTGACAAAAGCGGCGCATATCCTAACCCTATTAACAGCAATATAACAGTGTGAGCCGAATGTACCACCCAACAAAACTACGCTTTGTTGACATATATCAAATTCAATTGTAGCACGTTAACACTTTTGTGAAAAAGACTTACAAGAATACCAGCTTAAGCCAAAGTGGGTTAAATTATGTGGTCGATTCAGTGTTATTAATATTAAAAATCGTAGGCCAGACGTAACAAAAAAATGAATTTTCTAATTTGTTGATTTTTATTGTTAAAAATCAATATTCTTTCGTCATAGTACCAATGAACCTACTTTTCTTATCAATGGTCTATTTCGACTAAAAACATTAGAAGAATTATCATCAATGTTAGTTAAATGTAAAGGGCGGTGGCGAGGTTTTTATTTTTGTTTATTTTTTAATCACTTGGGTGAAAAGCGGCCCTGTAAAAGATAGCGTTGTTGCTCGCTTTAAAAATTATATCAATTATCTGTCACCGTCTTCTCTATCTTAGTTAAGTGAAAAGCTCTCAGCTAAGTAAAAAAAACCGCAAAATATATTATGTTGGTTAAATATAATTTCATGGTTTTATTGTCTGCATTATTTGTTTTTTATTTGTGCGTATCACCGAATTCTGCTGTCATGATGAAATAATAACTCACCTAGGAATGGTTGGTTTCTTAAGCTGGGCGACTGAAAAAATTTGACTTGAGAGGCCGATTGCTTTAACCAATAGAGGTAGAAACATATTATTAATGAGACAGACAGACGAAATGCTATACATCAGCCTGAATACAACAATTATTACCACCACCGAAACCACAGGTTACGGGGCGGGCTGACGCGTACAGGAAACAACAGAAAAAAGCCCGCACCTAGACAGTGCGGGCTTTTTTTTTCAATCAAATCTTTGCAAAAAAGTTTGCGATAAAAAAAGCGCGAAAGCGGGAGAGAATCAGAAATGCGAGTGCTGAAATTTGGCGGGACATCAGTAGCAAATGCAGAACGCTTTATGCGGGTTGCCGATATCATCGAAAGTAATGCGCGGCAGGGACAAGTGGCGACGGTATTATCCGCTCCCGCAAAAATTACCAACCATCTGGTCGCGATGATCGACAAAATGGTGGCCGGGCAAGATATCTCGCCGAACATCAGCGATGCTGAGCGAATTTTTTCCGAGTTGCTGCGGGGATTGGCTGATGCTCAACCGGGCTTTGACTATGAGCGTTTAAAAGCGCTGGTGGCCCATGAGTTTGCGCAACTCAAACACGTCCTGCATGGTATCTCGTTGCTTGGCCAATGCCCTGATAGCATCAATGCCGCCATTATCTGCCGTGGCGAAAAACTCTCTATCGCTATCATGGAAGCATTATTCCAAGCCAAAGGTTATCAGGTTAGCGTAATTAATCCGGTCGAGAAATTGCTGGCACAGGGCCATTATCTCGAATCTACGGTTGATATCACTGAATCTACCCGCCGCATCGGCTCTAGCAAGATCCCAACTGACCATATCATCCTGATGGCCGGTTTCACTGCCGGTAATGACAAAGGGGAGTTGGTGGTGCTGGGGCGCAATGGTTCCGACTATTCTGCTGCTGTGTTGGCTGCTTGTTTACGCGCTGATTGTTGTGAAATTTGGACTGATGTTGATGGGGTCTATACTTGCGACCCACGGGTGGTACCTGATGCCCGATTATTGAAATCGATGTCATATCAGGAGGCGATGGAGTTGTCCTATTTTGGCGCTTCGGTTCTCCATCCCCGCACTATCGCCCCGATTGCTCAGTTCCAAATTCCTTGCTTGATTAAAAACACCTCTAACCCGCAAGCCCCCGGCACCCTGATTGGTGGTGAAAGCAGTGATGACGGCTTCCCGGTTAAAGGCATCACCAACCTGAATAATATGGCGATGATTAACGTGTCTGGCCCTGGAATGAAAGGCATGGTCGGTATGGCGGCCCGCGTCTTTGCCGTGATGTCACGCAGCGGTATTTCAGTGGTGCTTATCACCCAATCTTCTTCTGAGTACAGCATCAGTTTTTGTGTGCCGCAAAGCGAGTTAATCCGCGCCCGCAAAGCATTGGAAGAAGAGTTTTATCTGGAATTAAAAGACGGCCTCTTAGAGCCATTGGATGTTATGGAGCATCTGGCGGTTATCTCGGTCGTCGGTGATGGCATGCGCACCCTGCGCGGTATTTCAGCTCGCTTCTTCTCGGCGTTGGCTCGCGCTAATATTAATATCATCGCGATTGCGCAAGGCTCGTCCGAGCGCTCTATCTCTGTGGTGGTCAGCAATGATTCCGCCACTACCGGGGTGCGTGTTTGCCACCAAATGCTGTTTAACACCGATCAGGTTATTGAAGTGTTTGTCATTGGTGTCGGCGGGGTCGGTGGGGCATTAATCGAACAAATCTATCGCCAGCAGCCATGGCTGAAACAGCGCCATATTGATTTGCGCGTGTGCGGCATTGCTAACTCCAAAGCTATGTTGACCAATGTGCACGGCATCGCGTTGGATAACTGGCGCCATGAACTGGCCGAAGTGAAAGAGCCGTTTAATCTCAGCCGTTTGATTCGCTTGGTTAAAGAGTATCATTTGCTCAATCCGGTGATTGTCGATTGTACCTCTAGCCAGGCCGTGGCGGATCAATATGCAGATTTCCTGGCGGACGGTTTCCATGTCGTCACGCCAAATAAGAAAGCCAATACCTCATCAATGAATTACTACCGTCAGATGCGCGCAGCAGCAGCAAAATCATGCCGTAAATTCTTGTATGACACTAACGTCGGCGCGGGCCTGCCTGTTATCGAAAACTTACAGAATTTGCTTAATGCTGGTGACGAACTGATGCGTTTTTCTGGCATTCTGTCAGGGTCGCTGTCCTTTATCTTCGGCAAGTTGGACGAGGGGATGACATTATCCGAGGCCACATTGCAGGCCAAAGCTCTGGGTTATACCGAGCCAGACCCGCGCGATGACCTTTCTGGGATGGATGTCGCCCGTAAATTGTTGATTTTGGCCCGCGAAGCAGGGTACAAACTGGAGTTGGCAGATATTGAAGTTGAATCAGTTCTGCCAGCCAACTTTGATGCCAGCGGCGATGTAGATAGCTTCCTCGCTCGCTTGCCGTCACTGGATGCCGAGTTTAGTCGCCTGGTGGCAAATGCCGCCGAACAGGGCAAAGTGCTGCGTTATGTCGGGGTGATTGAAGAGGGGCGCTGTATCGTCCGGATGGATGCCGTAGATGGTAACGATCCGCTGTATAAAGTTAAAAATGGCGAGAATGCGTTGGCTTTCTATACCCACTATTATCAGCCAATTCCGTTGGTGCTGCGCGGGTATGGCGCGGGGAATGACGTGACAGCGGCCGGGGTGTTTGCCGATCTTTTACGCACATTATCATGGAAGTTGGGAGTTTAAATATGGTTAAGATCTATGCTCCGGCATCGATTGGCAATGTCAGCGTTGGGTTTGATGTGCTGGGTGCGGCAGTCTCACCGGTCGACGGCACTCTGCTGGGCGATTGTGTCAGCGTGACTGCGGCGGATAGCTTCAGTTTGCGCAACGAGGGCCGCTTTGTCAGCAAATTGCCCGATGACCCAAAAGAAAATATCGTTTATCAGTGCTGGGAGCGTTTTTGTCAGGAAATGGGCAAAGAGATCCCGGTGGCGATGGTGCTGGAAAAAAACATGCCGATTGGTTCAGGGCTGGGTTCCAGCGCCTGTTCAGTCGTGGCCGGTTTGATGGCGATGAATGAGTTTTGTGGTCAGCCGCTGGATAAAGTGACACTGTTGGGCATGATGGGCGAGCTGGAAGGGCGAGTGTCCGGTAGCGTCCATTTTGATAATGTTGCACCGTGCTATTTAGGCGGGATGCAACTGATTCTCGAGCAGCCCGGCTATATCAGTCAAGGAGTCCCCGGATTTGACGACTGGCTGTGGGTAATGGCTTATCCGGGCATTAAAGTCTCTACCGCCGAGGCCCGCGCGATTTTACCGGCACAATATCGCCGTCAGGATTGCATCGCGCATGGGCGCAATTTGGCTGGATTCATTCACGCCTGCCACACTCAGCAGCCAAATCTGGCTGCTAAAATGATGAAAGATGTGATTGCCGAGCCTTACCGCACTCAATTGTTGCCGGGCTTTGCTGCGGCACGGCAAGCCGCGCAGGATATTGGTGCGCTGGCCTGTGGTATTTCCGGTTCTGGCCCAACACTGTTTGCGGTCTGCAATGATACCGAGACCGCACAGCGTATGGCTAACTGGCTACAAAATCATTACCTGCAAAACGACGAAGGTTTTGTTCATATTTGCCGTCTGGATACCGCAGGCGCACGACTACTGGGATAACGCATGAAACTGTATAACCTTAAAGATCACAACGAGCAGGTCAGCTTCGCGCAAGCGATTAAGCAAGGCCTGGGCAAGCAGCAAGGGCTGTTTTTCCCGTTGGAGTTGCCAGAGTTTGAGCTGACAGAAATTGATAAACTGTTGGATCTGGATTTTGTCACGCGCAGCAGCCGTATCTTGTCTGCATTTATCGGCAATGAAATTGCGCCGGAAGTCTTAACTAAGCGCGTCCAGGCTGCTTTTGAGTTCCCAGCTCCGGTTGCTCAGGTTGAGAATGATATCGCGGTACTGGAGCTGTTCCACGGCCCAACATTAGCCTTTAAAGACTTTGGTGCCCGTTTTATGGCGCAGATGTTGGCTGAAGTGGCAGGCGATCAGCCGGTGACTATCTTGACAGCAACCTCCGGTGATACCGGGGCGGCAGTGGCCCATGCATTTTATGGTCTGAAAAATGTTCGTGTGGTCATTCTTTATCCGCGTGGCAAAATCAGCCCGCTGCAAGAAAAACTGTTCTGTACGCTGGGTGGCAATATTCACACCGTGGCCATTGAGGGTGATTTTGATGCTTGTCAGGCGCTGGTCAAACAAGCCTTTGATGATGAAGAACTGAAACAAGAACTGAGCCTTAACTCTGCTAATTCGATTAATATCAGCCGCTTGCTGGCACAGATTTGCTATTACTTTGAAGCGGTGGCTCAGTTACCGCAAGAAGCACGTAACCAGTTGGTTATCTCCGTGCCGAGTGGCAATTTTGGTGATTTGACCGCCGGTTTGCTGGCGAAATCCTTAGGTTTGCCGGTAAAACGCTTTATCGCCGCCACCAATGCCAATGACACCGTGCCGCGCTTCTTGGTTAATGGGCAGTGGCAGCCGAAACAGACGGTAGCGACCTTATCGAATGCCATGGATGTCAGTCAGCCGAATAACTGGCCGCGTGTTGAAGAGCTTTATCGTCGCAAAATCTGGCAATTAAAAGAATTGGGCTACGGCGCGGTCAGTGATGATATCACCAAAGACACCATGCGCGAGCTGGCGGAGTTGGGCTATATCTCAGAACCTCATGCTGCCATTGCTTATCGTGTGTTGCGCGATCAGCTACAAGACGGGGAGTTTGGATTATTCATCGGGACGGCACATCCGGCGAAATTCAAAGAAAGTGTTGAAGAGATTTTGGGCCAAGAATTACCGCTGCCAAAACCACTGGCGGTGCGGGCGCAATTACCTTTGTTATCTCATGATTTACCGGCAGATTTTGTGCAACTGCGGACTTTCTTGATGGCATTACCGAAATAATGGCTCTCATTGAGAGATAAAAATCAGAGGGCCACATACTGGCCCTTTTTGCATTTTAGTGCTGTTCAGCCCGCTTAAAAACTAACTCATTTTTCGCCGATAACCCGGCATCAAACTCATAACCTTCCAGATTAAAGTCAACCAGTTGCTCTGGTTTTGTTAGCTTGTTCTGAATAATAAATCGGCTCATCAAGCCACGGGCTTTTTTGGCGTAGAAACTGATAATTTTATATTTGCCATTTTTCTCGTCTAAAAAGACCGGTTTAATCAGTGAGCCGGCCAGCTTGGCGGGCTTCACGGCCTTAAAGTATTCATCAGAGGCGAGGTTAATCAGCACGTTATCGCCTTGCTGCTCCAGTGCTTGATTCAGTTTCTCGGTTATCTGGTCGCCCCAGAATGAATAGAGATCTTTGCCGCGCGGATTAGCCAGCTTGATCCCCATCTCCAGCCGATACGGCTGCATTAAGTCTAGCGGGCGCAATACGCCATAGAGGCCAGAAAGCATGCGCAAATGCTGTTGGGCAAAATCAAAATCAGCAGCGCTGAAATCCTGAGCTTGCATACCGGTGTAGACATCGCCTTTAAAGGCCAAAATGGCCTGACGCGCATTGTCTGGGGTAAAATTGGGTTGCCATTCGCCGAAACGGGCGGCATTCAAGCCGGCCAGTTTGTCGCTAATTCCCATTAAGCTGCTAATTTGCACTGGGGTCAGTTCACGGCAGATCTCGATAAGCTGTTGTGACTTATCCAACATTTCTGGCTGAGTAAATTTCTTGGTTGCTAACGGACTTTGATAATCAAGGGTTTTAGCCGGGGAAATTACAATAAGCATAACGACATCCTAATGAGCCAAATAAGACACTGTAGCAAAAAGCGCCAGCCAGCGAAAAGAAGATTGGGCGATTGCAGAGATAGATGGGCTGCTTTGTCAGAGATGCTATAGTTTAGCTAAATCGTCTCAGCACGTTAGGAATGGATAAAGTTGCTATTAACCTACCGGTTTCACGCTGTTTTGAAAGGCGAAAACGGTTGCGAACCGAATACTGCGCTTTTGCGGTTTTTTTAATCAGTTTAACTGCCTTGCACCAAGGCTTACGCATGTTATTATCAAGACAAGGCAGGTGTCGAAATCGCTAATATTGCGAAACGGCTAACATTCCGAATGAGATAAAGCGCCATTTCGGCAATATACTCTTTCGACAAGCATAAAAGTTGCGACATGCCAAAAGTTCATGCACAAACGATGAGAAACGACAACATGACCGATAAACTTACTTCCCTACGTCAAATCACCACTGTAGTAGCAGATACTGGGGATATCGCGGCAATGAAGCTGTATCAGCCGCAAGATGCAACTACCAACCCATCATTGATTCTGAATGCTGCTCAAATTCCTGAATACCGCAAGCTGATTGACGACGCTATTGCTTGGGCGCGCGAACAAAGCAGCGATCACGCTCAGCAAATCGTGGATGCCACTGACAAACTGGCGGTTAATATTGGTTTGGAAATCCTGAAACTGATCCCAGGCCGTATTTCTACTGAAGTAGATGCCCGCCTGTCTTACGACACCACTGCCAGCGTGGCAAAAGCTAAGCGCTTGATCAAACTGTATAATGAAGCCGGTATCAGTAATGACCGCATTCTGATCAAACTGGCCTCTACCTGGCAGGGTATCCGTGCTGCAGAGCAGCTGGAAAAAGAAGGCATTAACTGTAACCTGACTCTGCTGTTCTCCTTCGCTCAGGCGCGTGCTTGTGCTGAAGCAGGTGTGTTCCTGATTTCACCGTTTGTTGGCCGTATTCTTGACTGGTACAAAGCCAATGGCGACAAAAAAGAGTTCGCACCACACGAAGATCCAGGTGTTGTTTCTGTGACCGAGATTTACCAGTATTACAAACAACACGGTTATAAGACTGTCGTTATGGGCGCAAGCTTCCGTAATCTGGGTGAAATCATCGAACTGGCTGGTTGTGACCGTCTGACTATCGCGCCATCGCTGCTGAAAGAGTTAGCAGAAAGTGAAGGCCCGGTAGAACGTAAATTGTCTTATACCGGTGAAGTTCAGGCTAAACCTACGCCACTGACTGAAGCTGAGTTCTACTGGCAGCACAATCAGGACCCAATGGCGATTGATAAGCTGGCTGATGGCATTCGCAAATTTGCTGTTGATCAGGGCAAGCTTGAGAAAATGATCTCAGACCTGCTGTAATTTGACTGGCGGCGATTGATTCTCCGCAGTTATTTGACGAAAAAGGTGGCGTAAGCCGCCTTTTTTATTGCCTATACCCTAAATAATTTGAGTGGCAGGAAGTTGGCAACTGAGTGAACCCAATGGGTTGAGATAACTCAATGATTTGGGTAAACAAGGGCAGCGAACACACATGAGATTTGAAGGATGACGGGTATATAACCTGAGGCTAGCAGCAGTTCCAGTAACATGGGGTATGCTATTATTCGCCACAGATAAAGGGTTTTCGTCGAGGTAGTTATATGAATACATTGCGTATAGGTTTAGTTTCCGTCTCTGATCGCGCATCAAGTGGGGTATATCAGGATAAAGGCATTCCAGCACTGGAAGAGTGGTTGGCAAGCGCGTTAACCACTCCTTTTGACATAGAAACCCGCCTTATCCCCGATGAGCAAACTCTGATTGAACAAACCCTGTGTGAATTAGTTGATGAAATGGGGTGTCACTTGGTATTGACCACCGGTGGTACAGGCCCGGCAAGGCGTGATGTCACCCCTGATGCCACCTTGGCTATCGCCGATCGGCAAATGCCGGGTTTTGGTGAACAAATGCGCCAAATCAGCCTTCATTTCGTCCCTACCGCTATATTATCCCGGCAGGTAGGGGTTATCCGTAAGCAGGCATTGATTATCAACTTACCGGGGCAGCCTAAATCCATCAAAGAGACCCTTGAAGGGGTGAAAGATGCTCAGTCGAAGGTTGTCGTTGCGGGTATTTTTGCCAGTGTGCCTTATTGCATTCAACTACTGGATGGGCCTTATATAGAGACCAATGCTAAAGTGGTAGCGGCTTTTCGTCCGAAGAATGCAATTATCGATATAAAAAGCTAAATTAAAACTTTTTACAACATAAGATACCATTCTGTGAGTGTGGGGAATTTTGTACGGTATAGTCATATTTACTTTACAAAAAGCTGAAAATATTTTTCTTCCCCTACTCTGGTTTATTACGGTGTCATATGTCTCAAGAACACAGTCTATCTCAAGTCGACTTATCGCAACCTCATGTTGCCCAACAAGATAATCATAATCGTCGGCTAAATAAGCAAGATTATAAAACCCTCACCTTGGCTGCGTTAGGTGGGGCGCTTGAGTTTTACGATTTCATTATTTTCGTCTTCTTTGCTGCGGTTATCGGCGATCTTTTCTTCCCAGTCGATATGCCTGAGTGGCTGCGTCAGGTTCAGACATTCGGTATTTTTGCGGCGGGTTACCTGGCGCGTCCGCTGGGCGGCATTATCATGGCGCATTTTGGTGACTTGGTTGGCCGTAAGAAGATGTTTACTCTCAGTATTCTATTAATGGCATTGCCAACACTCGCGATTGGTATGCTGCCGACGTATGCTTCTATCGGCATTGCAGCTCCGCTGCTGTTGCTGCTAATGCGCGTATTGCAAGGTGCGGCAATTGGTGGTGAAGTTCCCGGTGCATGGGTATTTGTCGCGGAACACGTACCGCGTCGGCGCATTGGTATTGCTTGCGGTACTTTAACTGCGGGTTTGACGGCAGGGATCTTACTGGGGTCACTGGTGGCCACTGCGATGAACACGACCTTAAGTCCTCAGGCTATTTTAGATGGTGGTTGGCGTGTACCGTTCTTCCTCGGCGGGATTTTCGGCTTGTTCGCCATGTATTTACGCCGTTGGTTACAGGAAACCCCAATCTTTAAAGAAATGCAGGCACGTAAAACTTTGGCTGAGGAGCTGCCACTGAAATCTGTGGTGGTCAATCATAAGAAAGAAATAGTGGTTTCGATGCTGCTGACTTGGTTGCTGTCTGCCGGTATCGTAGTCGTTATCTTGATGACCCCGACTTATTTACAGAAGCAATTCGGCGTACTGCCAGCACTGGCATTACAAGCAAACAGTCTGGCTATTGTCGCGTTGGTATTTGGTTGTGTGATTGCGGGTCTTGTTATTGACCGTTTCGGTGCGAGTAAAACCTTTATTGTTGGTAGCCTGATGTTGGCGGTGTCGACATGGTCGTTTTATCATACTAATCTGACTGACCCTGGTCAGTTATTTACACATTATATGTTGGCTGGATTCTGTGTCGGTATCGTCGGCGCAGTGCCATATGTCATGGTGCGCGCATTCCCGGCTGAGATTCGTTTTACTGGAATTTCTTTCTCCTACAATGTGGCGTATGCCATTTTTGGTGGGTTGACACCTATCGTGGTGACCTTATTGATGAAGGTGACTCCTATGGCCCCCGCGTATTACATGTTGTTGTTATCGCTGGTGGGATTCTTGTTAGGAATCTATCTACGCAATGATATTAATAGTGATGTGAAAATTCAGATGTCAAAGAAAGCCTTGGCTGAGTAAAGGCCGCTCAGAAATAAGTACAAAGCCACTTTTAATAAAAAGAGCTCATAAATTTATCAAAAATTATGAGCTCTTTCGATATTCATGTTCTTATAATTCATCGTTGAAAGCGGCCCCAATGAACGTGAATCCGACCTTTTGTTTAACGCGAGCTGAGGGCTGGGAAATAACTTCCGAATATAATGTTCTGGCGCTTTGCTGCTGTAAATATCGAGCCAATTCTCTGACTGCAGCCGTCCCTGCTCCTCTCACTGTTCCGTCTCTATCGGGTGATAATACAAAATTTGGAAATGTTGCAGATGCCACTAGTTCAACCTCATTTCGACTATTGAACCTATCTGCGACAATGATCGTGACAATTTGTCCCCGCAATTTGACGACTATATATATTTCCCCAGGACGCTGAATGAGTAACCTACGGTGAATAATACTGGTAACTATGTGTCCGGCATGTAGCAGTTTACTGAGTGAGGTATTTGTATCGCTCGCACTGGCCGCGCTAGCTTCTTCCATATGAGTGCCTTGATACTCTTGTCCCCATTGAGCTATTGTTTCCCTGAGTTTTTTTCGCATAGCTTGTGAATTGGCAATTTCGATATCCGACAGTCTTTTTTCCTCCTCGGGAGAGAGTGTGGGGATAATTTCCACTTCAAATTCTAATTCAGGGTGTTCTACTGCAATACCTTGCTCCATAATGGTTGGTATTGTTGGGGTATAAATAAAGGTATCGAGTAACAACTCATAAATACCAAGTGGTAATAGTTCTACTGCGGACGGATTTTCACTGGATGAGTAATAAATACTATAATTAATATAACTCAGTTGTGCATAATCAAATGCACTTTTAACATTTCTGATAGAGTTTTCATGACTGTTATCTGTTATCTTTTCTCTGATATTTTTAATTAATCGACTTTCTAACTCTGTGTTTTGCACTGCAACTCCAGTGCTTCCTGTTCTTATAGTAGAGTCTATCACCCTGCCAAAGAAATCCGAATTCCAAGTTTCTAAACTATTGCCAAATAATAAAGTGAAGTCAGTCATTATATCTAATGTCCAGTCTATGCACGGAGGCCTTACTTGTCGTATTTGGCGTGAACTCAGAATAGAATAGATAGAAATATTGCAAGCTTTTATTGTGGCCGGTAGGCTGAGGGATTGGCTATAAGTTGTGTTGTCGATATAAGTGAGAGTCATGTTGTTGCTTATGCTATCGGATATTTCTTTATCTACAGAATCCTTATTTTTTAGTGGGGTGCTCTTTCCTGCAATATGTAATGTTTTCCCTTTTGTATTACTGTGAAAAAATTTATCCGCACTGAATACGATACTATCCAATTGTTGGCACTTGTCTTGCGTAAGATAATTATAGATATTCAAAAAAGGGGTGAAAAAACAGATGATCTGACTTATTTGTGTTAAGTCTCTTTTTTCCCATCTTTTATCACCAGTATCTGCGGTAAGTATCGATTTTTCAAGAATTAATGGAGTATCTTCATTGAAGTTATTTATTATTATTTCTGGGCGTATGTTAGTTTCGGAATCCCAATTAAAGGATATAATGGGTGACGTATCCACAACGTTATGTTTCAGTGTTTGAATGAATTGAGTTTGCACCGTATCTTTTTGTATTTGTATAATGAATGATAGATTGTCGCTATTAATATAACGGTCAAAATAAAATTTATTAGTCATTTTATGATCAGAGAGTATAATTTGTCTTTTATTTAAAGTAATGTTCGGGCCGTTATATAAATTAAGCGTATAATTATCGTGTTCCCCAAGATCGCTTGTGTTAAAAACAAGTAGAATCTGTTTGTTTTTTAAACGCTCGTCATCCCAATACTTACCAAAAGCATCGATAAGATCTATTCTATAGCTGTCGCTAATAACGCATTGTTGATCGCAACTAAGGCCTTCATTTTTTGATACTCTGATGCTAGTAATGGCATTACTCATTCGTAGGGCTTTTAAGCTATGATTAGCCATGCTCTCTGTTAATGAAAAAAAAGGAGAATGGAAATTATCATTCTTATATATCTTAGCCATCATTCCTTGGGGGACTGTTATGGATTTAATACTATCATTATGAATGGGTAATACTTCTCGGCCAGACTCAATGAGGGGTTCGCTATCATTATATAAATCTATCTGTTGGTTTGATGCTAAACAGGTGCTATCCCCTTGGAATTTATCTTCTGTATAAAAACAGATGGCAGGTTCTATTTCGTATGAGTTTATTGTGTTATATAACCCAGATAACTTTAATTCTGGCAGATTAATATCATTCTTTAATGTTGTTTTTTTTCCAGAAAAATCGACGCCATCATAAAGGGTCACAATCATCCCGGGCGGGACAGAGATTGATTCTATTTTATTATTAAAACCATCATTGAAAACTGAGTTTGATTCACTTTCTGCGGAGCAGAATGATTCTCCACCAAAATCCGCTAGTTCATAAAAACAAACTTTAGCTTTATATGAATAGGCTGGTTGCGATATTATTGATACAATCATTATTAATAGTTTTATGACTATTCGCATAGGCGAATCCTTAATTTTAGGCATTGCGTTATCTATAGGGGGTCGATGTTATATGATGCTATCCCTCTTCACATTATTTATTTTTATTGTTCTTATTTATTATTTTATTGTATTGGTTTTAATGAGGCTATTTATTTTTTAGAACTAATGTATAGATATAAAAAAACACTCTGAATATAAATGTTCAGAGTGTCATTAAATATAAACTTTCTCAGTGGACTGTAATTAAGCTACAGATTGCACATGCAAAGTCTGGTTTGGTTCACCAATTGGCAGGACCGTACGGCCATATTGTTCGTTCAAAACTTCAGCCATGGCCAGGTAAATAGCGCTGGCACCACAAATAATGCCTTCGAAACCGGCGAAAACCAGCAGCGAATGGTTGCCGGTGAAGTTACCGACCGCCAACAGAGCAAACAGTAGCGTCAGGCTACCGAAAACAAACTGCAAAGCGCGGTTAGCTGGCAAGGTACCGAAGAACATAAACAGTGTGAAGATACCCCATAGACCTAAATAAACGCCGAGGAACTGTGCGTCGGTGGCTTCTGCCAGACCCATTTTAGGTAACATCAGCAAACCGACCAGACTCAGCCAAAATGCGCCATATGAGGTAAATGCGGTTGCAGCAAAAGTATTACCTTTCTTATACTCCAGCATACCTGCCAGAATTTGTGCCAGACCGCCATAAAAAATCCCCATACTCAAAATAACCGAGGTTAGGGGGAAGAAGCCTGCATTGTGCAGGTTAAGCAAGACGGTAGTCATCCCAAAACCCATCAGGCCTAATGGGCCAGGATTCGCCAACTTGGTGGTGTTCATAAGTCCTCTGCAAGTAACAGAATGCTAAAAAAAATGGATAATTATCCGAATAAGTATAAATCGCCTGAATGACCAAGAAGTCGTCGATATCCCTCAGTGCGCGCGGCATCATAATGATCCGCGCGGTTGGAAACAATGATCTGGAGAGTAATAAAAAGTAATTTTTTTTCATCTCCCCCCTTGATGCTGCGTTTCGTGGCCCCATCTTATTTCCAACCGCAGGGACTAATTACTCTTCAATGGAGACATACATCAGCAGAATGCTGGGTATGAAAGCATTGATTATGAAAATACGGGCAGTTGAAAATCAACAATTCGCCCACATATAGATTAGTAACTTGACCGAATATGACTTTTTAGTGGAGGCGTTTTAGATGGGTAAAATTATTGGTATCGACTTGGGTACTACCAACTCTTGTGTAGCAATTATGGATGGTACTAAAGCACGTGTGCTGGAGAACAGCGAAGGCGATCGCACCACGCCTTCTATTATTGCTTATACCCAAGATGGTGAGATTCTGGTTGGTCAACCGGCTAAACGTCAGGCTATTACTAACCCGCAAAATACACTGTTTGCGATCAAGCGTTTGATTGGCCGTCGTTTCCAGGATGAAGAAGCACAGCGTGATAAAGACATCATGCCGTACAAAATCGTGGCAGCTGACAATGGTGATGCGTGGGTTGAAGTAAAAGGCCAGAAAGTTGCACCGCCGCAGATTTCTGCTGAAGTGCTGAAGAAAATGAAGAAAACAGCTGAAGATTTTCTGGGTGAACCAGTTACTGAAGCGGTTATCACTGTACCTGCATACTTTAACGATGCTCAGCGTCAGGCAACTAAAGATGCTGGCCGTATCGCAGGTCTGGAAGTAAAACGTATCATTAACGAACCAACAGCGGCTGCATTGGCTTATGGTTTGGACAAAGAAGTCGGTAACCGTACTATCGCGGTTTATGACCTCGGTGGTGGTACTTTCGATATCTCAATTATCGAAATCGATGAAGTCGACGGCGAAAAAACCTTTGAAGTTCTGGCAACCAACGGTGATACCCACTTGGGGGGCGAAGACTTCGATAGCCGCCTGATCAACTATCTGGTTGATGAATTCAAGAAAGACCAGGGTATGGATCTGCGTACCGATCCACTGGCCATGCAGCGCCTGAAAGAAGCCGCTGAAAAAGCAAAAATTGAGCTGTCTTCCGCTCAACAGACCGACGTTAACCTGCCGTACATTACGGCTGATGGTAGCGGTCCAAAACACATGAACATCAAAGTGACCCGCGCTAAGTTGGAGTCACTGGTAGAAGATTTGGTCAACCGTTCTATTGAACCACTGAAAGTGGCTCTGCAGGATGCTGGCTTGTCTGTTTCCGATATCCAGGACGTTATCCTGGTCGGTGGTCAGACTCGTATGCCAATGGTTCAGAAAAAAGTGGCTGATTTCTTCGGTAAAGAACCACGTAAAGACGTTAACCCAGATGAAGCTGTAGCTATTGGTGCGGCAGTGCAGGGTGGTGTTCTGTCTGGTGAAGTGAAAGACGTTCTGTTGTTGGACGTGACTCCACTGTCACTGGGTATTGAAACCATGGGTGGTGTGATGACTCCGCTTATCACCAAAAACACCACTATCCCAACTAAGCACAGCCAGGTGTTCTCTACTGCGGAAGACAATCAGTCTGCGGTAACCATCCATGTGCTTCAGGGTGAGCGTAAACGTGCTCAGGATAACAAGTCTCTGGGTCAGTTCAATCTGGATGGTATCCAGGCGGCACCTCGCGGCATGGCGCAAATCGAAGTGACCTTCGATATCGACGCCGATGGTATTTTGCATGTGTCTGCTAAAGACAAAAATACCGGTCGTGAGCAGAAGATTACCATCAAGGCATCTTCTGGTTTGAACGAGGAAGAAATCCAGAAAATGGTTCGCGATGCTGAAGCAAACGCTGAAGCAGACCGTAAGTTTGAAGAACTGGTACAGACTCGTAACCAAGCTGACCACCTGATTCACGGTACTCGTAAACAGTTGGAAGAAGCCGGTGACAAACTGCCAGCAGAAGACAAAACTGTCATCGAAGATGCAGTGAAAGCGCTGGAAGCGGCTTTGAAAAGCGAAGATAAAGCTGAGATCGAAGCCAAAACTCAGGCTCTGGTGCAAGTTTCTGGCAAATTGCTGGAAATGGCTCAGCAGCAGCAAGCAGCCGCAGGCGGTGATGCTGGTGATACCAGTGCGAAGAAAGAAGACGACGTCGTAGACGCCGAATTCGAAGAAGTAAAAGACAAAAAATAATAGCCCTTAAGCGGGCACTGCAACAGTAGGCCTTACTGTTGCTGGGAACCAGCACGGGCGTCGAGGAAACTCTACGCCCGTGCACGCATGTTAAGGGTAGGAAAAAAAGAGAATGGCGAAGAGAGATTATTACGAGGTTTTAGGCGTTGCAAAGGGCGCCGATGAACGTGAAATCAAAAAGGCCTATAAACGCCTGGCAGTAAAGTATCATCCGGACCGTAATCAGGATGAGAACGATACCGGCGAAAATTTCAAAGAAGTTAAAGAAGCCTATGAAATTTTGACCGACCCACAAAAGCGCGCAGCATATGATCAGTATGGTCATGCAGCCTTTGAACAAGGTGGCATGGGCGGCGGTGGTTTTGGTGGTGGCGGTGCTGATTTTAGCGATATTTTTGGTGATGTTTTCGGTGATATCTTCGGCGGTGGCCGTCGTCAGCGAGCTTCCCGTGGTTCAGATTTGCGCTATAACATGGATCTGACACTGGAAGAAGCGGTGCGCGGTGTAACCAAAGAAATCCGCATCCCAACGCTAAATGAATGTGATGTTTGCCATGGTAGCGGTGCTAAACCGGGCAGCTCACCGGTGACTTGCTCGACTTGCCGTGGTGCAGGTCAGGTGCATATGCGCCAAGGTTTCTTCACCGTACAGCAGGCGTGTCCGACTTGTCATGGCAGCGGCCAAATTATTAAAGATCCGTGCAACAAATGTCATGGGCATGGTCGTGTTGAGAAATCAAAAACACTGTCGGTTAAAATTCCGGCGGGCGTTGATACCGGTGACCGCATTCGTTTAAGTGGTGAAGGTGAAGCCGGCGAACACGGCGCACCAGCAGGCGATTTATATGTTCAGGTACAGGTTAAAGCGCACCCAATCTTCGAACGTGAAGGCAATAATCTGTATTGTGAAGTGCCGATTAACTTCGCTATGGCGGCCTTAGGTGGCGAGATTGAAGTCCCGACGTTGGATGGCCGCGTTAAACTGAAAGTGCCTGCGGAAACGCAAACCGGCAAACTGTTCCGTATGCGCGGGAAAGGGGTTAAATCTGTTCGTGGTGGTAGCCAAGGTGACTTGCTCTGCCGCGTTGTAGTTGAGACTCCAGTCCACCTAAGTGAAAAACAGAAACAATTACTGCGCGAACTGGAAGAAAGTTTTGTTGGCGCTGCGGGTGAGAAAAACAGCCCTCGCTCTAAAAGCTTTTTAGACGGTGTTAAGAAATTCTTTGATGACTTGACCCGCTAATCATGGCTAAGCAGTTAACCTGCTAATAAAAATGAAAATTAAAAATCCTCGATAAATATCGGGGATTTTTTTTCATTATTTGGTGTAAAAATATGTGATGCATATGTTTAATCGATCGGTTTTACCGAGTATTTCTTGCCATAAAAACGACTTTTTTCGAGTTAAGGATTATCCTAAAATTCATGAATTGATTTGTCGAGCAGCAGCTCATTGTCTGATGTAAGGAGCTATTCATTGTGACAAACATTATTCGTCAATTTTTACGCCAAGAGGCCGCGGGCGGTCTGATTTTAATTTTTGCCGCCATCGTCGCCTTATTTATGGCTAACAGCGCACTCCAAGGGGCTTATCAATCATTTTTAGATGTCCCGGTATCGATAAAAATTGCGTCACTGGATATCAGCAAACCGCTGCTGTTGTGGATTAATGATGGCTTAATGGCCGTATTCTTCTTGGTTGTCGGCTTGGAAGTTAAACGGGAGCTGATGGAAGGCTCACTGGCGGGGCGCGATAAAGCCGTTTTCCCGGCGATTGCTGCTTTGGGCGGTATGCTCGCCCCGGCCTTGATTTATCTACTGTTTAATGGGGCTGATGAAGTCACTCGCCAGGGTTGGGCAATTCCAGCAGCAACCGATATTGCTTTTGCATTGGGTGTGATGGCATTACTGGGGAACCGGGTTCCAACCAGCCTAAAAGTCTTTTTACTGGCATTGGCCATTATTGATGACCTGGGCGTCATCATTATTATTGCATTGTTCTATACCCATGAGGTTTCGCTGCAAGCTTTAGGGATTGCTGCCGCCGCTATTGCTTTGCTGGGCTATATGAACTGGCGTGGGGTGGGGAAAACATCCGCCTATCTGCTGGTCGGATTGGTTCTGTGGGTCTGTATTCTTAAATCAGGAGTACACGCGACCTTAGCTGGTGTGATTGTCGGCTTTATGATCCCGCTGCACACCAAAGATAAGCGCTCGCCTTCGGAATCATTGGAGCATGGTTTGCACCCGTGGGTTGCCTATTTGATTCTGCCGTTATTTGCTTTTGCTAATGCGGGAGTTTCGTTGCAAGGCATTTCAATCGCTGGATTGACATCGCTATTGCCTTTGGGGATTGCGAGCGGCCTGTTTATTGGTAAACCACTGGGGATTTTTCTCTTTAGTTGGCTCGCGGTTAAGTTAGGGATTGCTAAACTGCCCGATGCCATCAACTTTAAGCAAATTTTTGCGGTGTCAGTGTTATGCGGTATCGGCTTTACTATGTCGATATTTATTGCCTCGCTGGCATTCGATGGGGCCGATCTTGCTTTGCTTACCTATTCTAAGTTGGGCATATTACTAGGTTCCACCACCGCAGCTATTGTGGGTTATAGCTTGTTGCGCCTGGCTTTGCCGGCAAAGAAGAAATAACTTATTGATTAATATTTGAATGGCCAGTACCGCTCGTCAAGGTACTGGCGTTCTACCTGATGGATTTCTAGACTAAGTTTCAGAACAGGGAATGTTTAGTCGTGCATAGGGCTGTATCTACTCTAAATAATTCGAGTTGCAGGAAGGCAGAAATTGATTGACAAATTGGTTGTAAACCATTTTGAACAAAGCTTGCGCTGGCCCGTAGGGTGAGCCTCTGATGAACTTACACAGGTAAGTGATTCGGGTGAGCAAGAGCAGCCAACGCATATGCAGCTTGAAGTATGACGAGTTTATAGCTCGCCGATATGTTAAGGAGATAACAACATGCGAATGTCGCACATCAATTTCAATCATCTTTATTATTTTTGGCAGGTCTGCAAGGAAGGCTCTGTCGTGGGCGCGGCTGAGGCTCTGTTTTTGACGCCACAAACGATTACCGGGCAAATTAAAGCATTGGAAGAGCGTCTAGGCGGTAAATTGTTTAAGCGCCAGGGGCGTGGGCTGGTGCCATCAGAATTGGGGCAATTGGTCTTTCGCTATGCTGATAAGATGTTCATGCTCAGCCATGAAATGCTTGATATCGTTAACTATCGTAAAGAATCTAACTTGTTATTTGATGTTGGCGTTGCTGATGCTTTATCCAAGCGCTTGGTTAGCCAGGTGCTGGAAACTGCCGTGGTGGATCATGAAAAAATTCATTTACGCTGTTTTGAATCGACCCACGAAATGCTGCTGGAGCAATTAAGTCAGCATAAGTTGGACATGATACTGTCTGATTGCCCGGTGGATTCCAGTCAGCAAGAGGGGCTATTTTCGGTGAAGCTTGGCGAATGTAGTGTGAGTTTTTATTGTCGCCAGCCCATTCCAGATTTGCCTTTCCCGGCTTGTTTGCAGCAAAAACGGTTGTTGGTGCCCGGTCGCCGTTCAATGTTGGGGCGTAAATTATTAAACTGGATTAACAGCAAAGGCCTACAAGTGGAAATCCTGGGAGAATTTGATGACGCGGCGTTGATGAAAGCCTTTGCTATCTATAACAATGCTATTTTCGTTGCGCCAACTCTGTATGCCGCAGATACCTATGCCAAAGATGACGAAATTGTAGAAATTGGCCGTTTAGATAATGTGCAGGAAGAGTATTACGTTATTTTTGCCGAGCGCATGATTCAACATCCTGCGGTGCAGCGGGTATGTAACAAGGATTTTTCCGCACTTTTTAGCGGTTAAACCGATTGATTCGAATCGTAAGTGGCATCGCTATCAGCTATTCGTAGCTAGCATTAGCTTTACGATTTGATGAGTTAGCCAAATTTTAGATATAAAAAAACCGGCCTAGGCCGGTCTTTTTACGAAGCAGCCAACATAATGCAATTACTGCATTGCGTTGATTTGCGCTACTAAGTTTGACTTATGGCGCGCTGCTTTGTTTTTGTGGATCAGACCTTTACAGGACTGACGATCCACGATTGGTTGCATCTCATTAAATGCTTTTTGCGCTGCGTCTTTATCGCCAGCTGCGATTGCCGCATACACCTTCTTAATGAAGGTACGCACCATTGAGCGACGGCTAGCGTTATGCTTGCGGCGTTTCTCAGACTGTACGGCGCGTTTCTTAGCTGATTTGATATTAGCCAAGGTCCAACTCCCAAATATATTCTATTGAGGACAATTCAAAGGCCGAGGAATATGCCCTTTTAGCCTTCGTTTGTCAATGGATTTGTGCAAATAAGCGCCGTTTGTACGGGCGGCACTTGCTACGTTGTGATGGAGCGGGATTTTACCAGCTTCGCGCTGCGGAATACAGTCTTTCGAAAGAAAATTCCACAGTTCACTGCCTCGAAGGGATTCGACGGTGGTTCTTGTAAAAATCTCAGCCTGCTTCTGTATTCAACGGCGTGCGTATTCTACAGGATAAAGTGAGTAAAAGGGATTTTACCTGCGTATTTTTAGCAAAATGGCATGACTTTCGGTTAAAGGTACCAATCGCGGGTTAACCTTAACCGCGGTACAAGGTATAATCCGGCGATTTCCACTGTTTTGAGCCAGCTATGGAGCTAATTCGCGGTATACATAATATCCGGGCACGCCACCATGGTTGCGTGCTAACTATCGGTAACTTTGATGGTGTCCATCGCGGACATCAGGCCTTATTGGAGCAGTTAAAGCGCGAAGGTCAGCGCTTGGGGCTGCCCGTTATGGTGATGATATTTGAACCGCAACCACTGGAATTGTTTGCAGCGGATAAAGCACCGGCTCGACTGACGCGTTTACGCGATAAAGCCAGATATCTGAGCGATGCCGGTGTTGACTATTTATTGTGCGTTAAATTTGATCCGCGTTTTGCTGCTATTACTGCGCAAGCTTTTGTTGCTAAGTTGCTGGTAGAGAAGTTGGGTGTTAAGTTTTTAACTGTTGGCGATGATTTCCGCTTTGGCGCAGAGCGTCAGGGGGATTTTCAGCTATTGCAACAAGCGGGTGCTGAGTTTGGGTTTGATGTCATCAGCACTGACAGCTTTTGTGATGGTGGTCTGCGCATTAGCAGCACCGCGATTCGTCAGGCACTTCATGACGACAATTTGGTGTTGGCTGAGACATTGCTGGGTCACCCATACAGTATTTCCGGCCGAGTGGTTCACGGGGACGAACTGGGACGGACGATAGGTTTCCCCACGGCGAATTTGCCGTTAAAACGTTTAGTTGCTCCCGTAAAAGGAGTGTATGCGGTTGATGTGTATGGCTTAGGTCCAAAGCCATTGCCCGGTGTTGCCAATATTGGCACTCGGCCTACCGTTGCTGGTGTCCGCCAGCAGCTAGAGGTTCATCTGCTTGATATAACTATGGATCTTTATGGGCGTCATATTGATGTGGTGCTCCGCGCGAAACTGCGCAACGAACAGCGTTTTGCTTCGCTCGATGCTTTGAAGCAGCAAATCGCCCATGATGTGGTGACGGCCCGAACATTTTTCGGGCTAAAGACACCGGTTTAATATTTCTAGCCGAAACGGAACCGAGAATCTAATGAGTGACTACAAGAATACCCTGAATTTGCCTGAAACAGGGTTCCCGATGCGCGGCGATCTGGCTAAGCGTGAACCTGACATGCTGAAACGTTGGTATGAGCAGGATCTGTACGGGATTATTCGTACGGCCAAGAAGGGTAAAAAGACCTTTATTTTGCACGACGGCCCTCCTTATGCGAACGGCAACATTCACATTGGTCACTCTGTTAACAAAATTCTCAAAGATATTATTGTTAAATCGAAAGGAATGGCTGGCTACGACTCACCTTATATTCCAGGTTGGGACTGCCATGGTTTGCCGATCGAGTTAAAAGTTGAACAATTAATTGGTAAGCCAGGCGAAAAAGTCAGCGCCGCGGAATTCCGTACTGCGTGCCGTAAATACGCAGCTGAGCAGGTCGAAGGCCAGAAAAAAGACTTTATCCGCTTGGGTGTGTTGGGCGATTGGGACCATCCTTATCTGACGATGGATTTCAAAACTGAAGCCAATATCATTCGCGCATTAAGCAAAATCATTGATAACGGCCACTTGCACAAAGGCGCGAAGCCAGTGCATTGGTGTACAGACTGCGGCTCGTCACTGGCTGAAGCCGAAGTTGAATATTACGATAAAACCTCCCCCTCCATTGATGTGCGTTTTAACGCGGTCGATGTGGCTGCAGTGTGCGCTAAATTCGGTGCAGCAAATGCTAACGGCCCGATTTCACTGGTTATTTGGACCACCACGCCGTGGACTTTGCCAGCGAACCGCGCCATTTCACTGAATGCTGAATACATTTATCAGCTTGTACAGATCCAAGGCGAATGCCTGATTCTGGCGGAAGATCTGGTTGAAAGCGTTATGAAGCGCGCTGGCATTGCGGAATGGACGGTATTAGGCAGTTGCAAAGGTTCTGATCTGGAACTGCTGCGCTTCAATCATCCGTTTATGGGCTTTGATGTCCCAGCAATCTTGGGCGATCACGTAACACTGGATGCCGGTACCGGCGCAGTTCATACCGCCCCTGGCCACGGCCCGGATGACTTTGTTATTGGTCAGAAATACGGTTTGGAAGTGGCTAATCCGGTCGGCCCGAACGGCTGCTATTTGGCGGGGACTTACCCGACGCTGGACGGCATGTTCGTGTTTAAAGCCAACGATGTGATTGTTGAGCTGCTGCGCGAAAAAGGCGCATTGCTGAAAGTTGAAAAACTGGTTCACAGCTACCCATGCTGCTGGCGTCACAAAACGCCAATTATCTTCCGTGCTACACCGCAGTGGTTCATCAGTATGGATCAAAAAGGTCTGCGCAAGCAGTCGCTGGAAGAGATAAAAGGCGTGCAGTGGATCCCCGAGTGGGGCCAGGCGCGTATTGAAACCATGGTCGCAAACCGCCCAGATTGGTGTATTTCGCGCCAGCGTACCTGGGGTGTGCCGATGTCTCTGTTTGTTCATAAAGAGACCGAAGCGCTTCACCCGCGCAGCACTGAGCTGATGGAAGAAGTAGCCAAACGTGTTGAACAAGATGGCATTCAAGCATGGTGGGATCTAGACCCGGCTGAGATCTTAGGTGCCGATGCTGCTGATTATGTCAAAGTACCAGATACATTGGATGTATGGTTTGACTCCGGCTCAACCCATTCTTCTGTGGTTGACGTCCGCCCAGAGTTTGGTGGTCATAGCCCGGATATGTATCTGGAAGGTTCTGACCAGCACCGCGGCTGGTTTATGTCTTCATTGATGATTGCGACCGCGATGAAAGGCAAAGCGCCTTATCGTCAGGTATTGACTCATGGATTCACCGTTGATGGTCAGGGGCGTAAAATGTCCAAGTCCATCGGTAATACCATCAGCCCGCAAGATGTCATGAACAAATTGGGTGGCGACATCCTGCGTTTGTGGGTGGCTTCTACCGATTACACTGGCGAAATCGCGGTTTCTGATGAAATCCTGAAGCGCTCTGCGGACTCTTATCGCCGTATCCGTAACACCGCGCGTTTCTTGCTGGCTAACCTTAATGGCTTCGATCCAGCATTGCATCAGGTGGCCTCAGAAGAGATGGTGGTGGTAGACCGCTGGGCCGTGGGCCGCGCGCAAGCAGCACAAGCCGAGATCATGGAAGCGTACGAAAATTACGATTTCCACTTAGTTGTGCAGCGTTTGATGCAGTTCTGTTCGGTCGAGATGGGTTCTTTCTACCTCGATATCATTAAAGACCGTCAATACACCGCCAAAGGCGACAGTGTTGCCCGTCGTAGTTGCCAGACCGCGCTGTTCCATATTGCAGAAGCATTGGTTCGCTGGATGGCACCAATTATGTCATTCACCGCAGATGAAATCTGGAACCAACTGCCAGGTGAGCGCCCGCAGTATGTCTTTACTGAAGAGTGGTATGAGGGGCTGTTCGGGTTGGCGGGCGATGAGAGTATGAACGATACTTTCTGGGCCGAGCTGTTAAAAGTTCGCGGCGAAGTGAATAAGGTGCTGGAGCAAGCCCGTAGCGATAAACGTATCGGTGGTTCGCTGGAAGCTGCCGTGACTTTGTTTGCCACACCTGAATTGGCAGCGCGTTTGAACAGCTTGCAAGATGAGCTGCGTTTTGTGTTGCTGACATCGGCTGCGAAAGTCGCAGATTATGCTGATGCCGGTGATGATGCGCAGCAAAGCGAGCTGATCTCTGGGCTGAAAATTACCTTTAATAAAGCTGACGGTGAGAAGTGCCCGCGTTGCTGGCATTACACTCAGGATGTCGGTTTGGTGGCGGAACATGCTGAATTGTGCGGCCGCTGTGTCACTAACGTTGCCGGAGACGGCGAAGAGCGTAAGTACGCCTGATGAGTAAACCTATTTGTTCGACCGGATTGCGCTGGTTATGGCTGGCTGTACTGGTGGTGATTGTGGATCTCGGCAGCAAACAGTGGGTTATGACCCACTTTGCACTGTATGAGTCCGTGCCACTGATTCCTTTTTTCAACCTGACCTACGCGCAGAATTTTGGCGCGGCATTTAGCTTCCTTGCGGATAAAAGCGGCTGGCAGCGTTGGTTCTTTGCAGGGATAGCTATCGGTATTTCAGTCCTATTGATGGTGATGATGTATCGGTCTACGGCCAAACAACGTCTGCTTAATTGCGCTTATGCCCTAATTATTGGTGGGGCATTAGGTAACTTATTTGATCGTATGGTACATGGCGCGGTAATCGATTTTATCGATTTTCACGTCAATAACTGGCATTTCCCAACATTTAACTTCGCCGATACCGCCATCTGTATCGGTGCTGCGCTGGTTATCTTTGAAGGCTTCTTAAGCCCGGCTGAAAAAACCGCGATGAATAAAGGGGAGTGATATGTCTGAACAGGTAGAAAGTCATCAAGTACAAGACCATTTTGTACAAAACAGTAGTGCCGTATTAGTGCATTTCACTCTGAAATTGGAAGATGGCTCAACGGCCGAATCTACCCATATTCACGGGAAGCCCGCGCTATTCCGCTTAGGCGATAACAGCCTAAGCGACGCGCTGGAGCAACAGTTAATTGGTTTGACAGTGGGTGATAAACACACTTTTACTTTACAACCTGAAGATGCATTTGGCTTGGAAAGCCCTGATTTGATTCAGTACTTTACACAGCGTGACTTTGCGCAAACTGGCGTACCGGATGCGGGCACTATTATGCTGTTTACCTCCCGTGATGGCAGTGAAATGCCGGGCGTAGTGCGGGAAGTAGCAGAAGAGTCCATTACTGTTGATTTTAATCACCCGTTGGCCGGGCATGTCGTCAGCTTTGATATTGAAGTGCTGGAGATTGACCCCCAACAGGAGGCTATGCATGCAGATATTGCTGGCTAATCCACGCGGCTTTTGTGCCGGAGTTGATCGGGCTATCAGTATTGTTGAACGCGCGATCGAAATGTACGGCGCGCCAATTTATGTGCGCCATGAAGTGGTGCATAATCGCTATGTGGTTGATAGCCTGCGCGATCGCGGGGCTATTTTTATCGAGGATATCTCTGAGGTACCTGATGGTTCCATTTTGATTTTCTCGGCCCATGGTGTGTCACAGGCTGTTCGTGCCGAGGCGCGCGCGCGCGAATTGACGATGCTGTTTGATGCAACCTGTCCATTGGTCACTAAAGTTCATATGGAAGTTGCTCGAGCCAGTCGCAAAGGGAAAGAAGCTATCCTGATAGGCCATGCTGGCCATCCGGAAGTGGAAGGGACTATGGGCCAATATAACAACCCGAAAGGGGGGATGTATTTGGTCGAGTCACCTGATGATGTTTGGAAACTGAACATTAAAGACGAGAATAACCTCTGCTTTATGACCCAGACCACTTTGTCAGTTGATGATACTTCCGCCGTGATTGATGCCTTGCGCCAGCGTTTCCCGAAGATTATCGGCCCGCGTAAAGATGATATCTGCTATGCCACAACCAACCGGCAAGAAGCGGTACGGAATTTGGCGAATGATGCCGATGTGGTTTTGGTGGTAGGGTCGAAAAACTCGTCCAACTCGAACCGCTTGGCTGAGCTTGCGCAGCGCATGGGGAAAGCGGCATATCTGATTGATTCTGCAGCTGATATCCAAGAGTCCTGGTTACAGGATGCGGCATGTATTGGTGTGACGGCTGGCGCTTCGGCACCGGATATTCTGGTACAGCAAGTCATTGCTCGCTTGAAAGATCTCGGTGCGGATGCGTCTGTTGAACTGCGTGGCCGTGAAGAAAATATCATTTTTGAAGTGCCAAAAGAATTGCGTGTTGAGGTTAAGCAGATCGATTGATCTCAGATATGCATTCATAACTCATATCAAGCAGCCCTAGTGGCTGCTTTTTTATGGATGCATTTCGGCATAACTGCATGAATATGCGAAATAACTGCACTATGCAAAGTGAAGTGTTACCAAGCATTTTACCCTAAATAATTCGAGTTGCAGGAAGGCGGCAAGGGAGATAATCCCGATAAGCTTACTGTAGTAAGTGATTCGGGTTATTGAACGCAGCCAACGCACATGCAGCTTGAAGTATGACGGGTATGTAAGGAATTAAGTGGTTTCACTGATAAAAGCGGCCGTATATCATTTTTTTCTAATACAGATTAAATAGGCTGGCAGAGTGCATGGCGGGCGGCTAATCTGAAACCTTGTCAGGGTAGATGACACAATATTGGGAGAACTCATGACTGATTCAACAATTCGTATCGCCGTCGTTGGCGCGGGTGGCCGTATGGGCCGGCAGCTTATCCAGGCCATTACACAGACTAAAGGTGTTGTATTGGGGGCTGCTGTAGAGCGCACGGGGTCCACCTTGGTGGGAAGTGATGCGGGTGAACTGGCCGGAGTAGGATTGCTAGATATCACAGTAAGTGATGATTTATCTAAAGTAATCGATCATTTTGATGTTTTGATCGACTTTACGCGGCCAGAGGGCACTCTGGAACATTTAGCGATTTGTCATACACATAGCAAGGCCATGGTGATTGGAACAACCGGTTTTGATGATGCCGGCAAAGCCGCCATCAGTGCCGCGGCATCTGATATTGGCATTGTGTTCGCCGCTAACTTCAGTGTTGGGGTCAATGTGGTGCTTAAGCTGCTTGAAAAAGCGGCCAAAGTCATGGGCGATTACACTGATATCGAAATTATTGAAGCACATCATCGCCATAAAGTTGATGCGCCGTCAGGTACCGCGTTGGCCATGGGGGAGGCGATAGCTGAATCTTTAGGGCGCTCACTGAAAGATTGCGCGGTTTATACCCGTGAAGGCCACACTGGAGAGCGCAAACCCGGCACTATCGGCTTCGCCACCGTTCGCGCGGGTGACATTGTGGGCGAGCATACGGCGATGTTTGCTGATATCGGCGAGCGAGTAGAAATCACTCACAAAGCCACTAGCCGTATGACTTTTGCCAATGGAGCGGTTAAATCTGCCATTTGGGTCTCTGAGCGTGATAATGGTTTGTTTGATATGCGCGATGTGCTGAATTTGAACGAACTTTAAAGGTGTAAAGCACAACCCGTGATGTGGTTGTTTTTATCATAATCATATGATAACAGGGCAATATTTTATTGTCCTTTTTTATACTTGTTGTAAATAATGGCTTTGATTTCTTTTGTTATCATTATCCTGTTTTTTATTGTGTTTTCTCACTTTTTTTTATCTTTTCCTCTCTCTATTAAGTGATAATGTTTGATTTCATTACGCCAGAACGATTTTTTCCAGTCACTTACCCTCGCAACCGTTTACTATGTTAAGTTAGCATGTGTTTTTGCCACTACAATCCACTCATTTCAATGAAAACGGTAAAAAACAGAGAAAAAAAGGCACTTTGGCTAGACAAAAGCGTCACTCATCATTAAAATGCGCCCAATTTGCCAAAAATTGGCTCTGAGGGCGGTTTTTGCATTGATTTAGATCGCTAGATATGAATTAATATGCAAATAATGTGACTGTTTATTCCCTGGAGGATGTTTTGATTAAGTCAGCGCTATTGGTTCTCGAAGACGGAACCCAATTTCACGGTCGGGCCATCGGGGCAGAAGGTACGGCAGTGGGGGAAGTGGTCTTCAATACGTCGATGACCGGTTATCAAGAAATCCTTACTGATCCTTCCTACTCCCGCCAGATCGTCACTCTTACTTATCCTCATATCGGCAATGTCGGCACTAATGCCTCCGATGAAGAATCCTCCGCAGTACACGCCCAAGGTCTTGTTATTCGCGACCTGCCATTGATTGCCAGCAACTACCGTAATGAAGAAGGCTTAGCTGAGTATCTCAAGCGTCACAACATTGTTGCGATTGCAGATATCGATACGCGTAAGCTGACACGGTTGCTGCGCGAGAAGGGCGCTCAAAACGGCTGTATTATTGTGGGTGACTTATCTGATGCTGCGCTGGCGCTGGAAAAAGCCAAAGCATTCCCCGGTTTGAAAGGGATGGATCTGGCCAAGGAAGTTACCACTAAAGAAGCTTATCACTGGCTGCAAGGTAGCTGGACTCTGGAAGGTGACTTACCTGCGGCGAAGCCAGCGGAAGACCTGCCATTCCATGTTGTGGCTTATGACTACGGTGTAAAACGCAATATTCTGCGCATGTTGGTTGATCGCGGTTGCCGCCTGACGGTGGTTCCGGCCCAGACCCCGGCTGAAGAGGTTCTGAAGCTCAATCCAGATGGCATTTTCTTATCCAACGGCCCTGGTGACCCAGAGCCATGCGATTATGCCATCGCGGCGATTAAACGCTTCCTCGAAACCGATATTCCGGTGTTTGGCATCTGTTTAGGTCATCAACTGCTGGCATTGGCTAGCGGCGCAAAAACCATCAAAATGAAATTTGGTCATCATGGTGGCAACCATCCGGTGAAAGATTTGGGTGCTGATTGTGTGATGATCACCGCGCAGAACCACGGTTTTGCTGTCGATGAAAGCACATTGCCATCTAACTTGCGCACTACACACGTTTCTTTGTTCGATGGTTCCCTGCAAGGGATTCACCGCACTGATAAAGCAGCATTCAGTTTCCAAGGTCACCCGGAAGCCAGTCCTGGGCCGCACGATGCCGCCCCGCTGTTTGATCACTTTATTGAGCTGATTGAAGCTTACCGTGCGACGGCTGCTAGCCATACCCATAAATAATCAGGAGCGTCAAACCATGCCAAAACGTACAGATATAAAAAGCATCCTGATTTTGGGCGCTGGCCCCATTGTTATCGGTCAGGCCTGTGAATTTGACTATTCCGGTGCTCAGGCTTGTAAGGCACTGCGTGAAGAGGGTTACCGCGTTATTCTGGTGAACTCTAACCCCGCCACTATCATGACCGACCCAGAGATGGCCGATGCCACTTATATCGAGCCGATTCACTGGGAAGTAGTACGCAAAATCATTGAAAAAGAGCGCCCGGACGCAGTATTGCCGACCATGGGCGGCCAAACCGCACTGAATTGCGCATTAGAATTAGAACGCGAAGGTGTTCTGGCAGAATTTGGCGTCACCATGATTGGTGCTACCGCTGATGCTATCGATAAAGCGGAAGACCGCCGTCGCTTTGATATCGCGATGAAGAAAATTGGTCTGGATACCGCCCGTTCAGGTATCGCGCACAATATGGAAGAAGCATTGGCTGTTGCAGCTGACGTCGGCTTCCCTTGCATTATCCGCCCATCCTTTACCATGGGCGGCACCGGTGGTGGCATTGCGTATAACCGCGAAGAGTTTGAAGAAATTTGCGAGCGCGGTCTGGATTTATCGCCAACTAAAGAGTTGCTGATTGATGAGTCACTGATTGGTTGGAAAGAATATGAGATGGAAGTTGTCCGCGACAAAAATGACAACTGCATCATCGTTTGCTCCATCGAAAACTTCGATGCCATGGGCATTCATACCGGCGACTCCATCACTGTTGCACCGGCGCAGACCCTGACTGACAAAGAATATCAAATCATGCGTAACGCCTCGATGGCGGTATTGCGTGAAATTGGCGTAGAGACCGGCGGCTCTAATGTGCAATTCTCGGTGAACCCGAAGAATGGCCGTTTGATCGTGATCGAAATGAACCCGCGCGTGTCCCGCTCCTCCGCTCTGGCCTCTAAAGCCACTGGCTTCCCGATCGCCAAGATTGCCGCCAAACTGGCGGTGGGCTATACGCTGGATGAGTTGATGAATGACATCACCGGTGGCCGTACTCCGGCTTCCTTCGAGCCATCCATCGACTATGTTGTCACCAAAATCCCGCGCTTTAACTTCGAAAAATTTGCTGGCGCTAATGACCGCCTGACCACACAGATGAAATCTGTGGGTGAAGTGATGGCGATTGGCCGCACATTACAGGAATCACTGCAAAAAGCATTGCGGGGTCTGGAAGTTGGCGTGACCGGTTTTGATCCTAAAGTCAGCCTTGATGATCCAGAGGCCCTGACTAAGATCCGCCGTGAATTGAAAGAAGCGGGTTCTGACCGAATTTGGTATATCGCCGATGCATTCCGCGCCGGTATGTCTGTTGATGGCGTCTTTAACCTGACTAACGTCGACCGCTGGTTCCTGGTGCAGATTGAAGAACTGGTGCGCTTAGAAGAAAACGTGGCGGAGTGCGGTATCAATGGCCTGAATGCTGAGTATATGCGCCAGTTGAAACGCAAAGGTTTCGCCGATGCCCGTCTGGCGAAATTGGTCGGCGCGGCTGAAAGCGAAGTGCGCAAATTACGTTACAAACAGGGTTTGCACCCGGTTTATAAGCGCGTAGATACCTGTGCGGCTGAGTTCTCCACCGACACCGCTTACATGTACTCGACCTATGAAGAAGAGTGCGAATCCAACCCAACCAGCGACCGCCCGAAAGTGATGGTGCTGGGCGGTGGCCCGAACCGTATCGGCCAGGGGATTGAATTCGACTATTGCTGTGTACATGCATCACTGGCACTGCGTGCAGATGGTTATGAAACCATCATGGTGAACTGCAACCCAGAAACGGTTTCCACTGATTACGACACTTCTGACCGCCTCTATTTTGAGTCAGTGACACTGGAAGATGTGTTGGAGATCGTCCGTATCGAGAAACCGCAGGGCGTTATCGTGCAATACGGTGGTCAAACACCACTGAAATTAGCGCGTGAGTTGGAAGCGGCCGGTGTACCTATTATCGGCACCAGCCCGGATGCTATTGACCGTGCCGAAGACCGCGAGCGTTTCCAACAGGCGGTTAATCGTCTGGGTTTGAAACAGCCGGCAAACGCCACGGTAGCGACTATCGAGCAAGCTGTTGAAAAAGCAGCGGGTTTGGGTTACCCGCTGGTGGTTCGCCCCTCTTATGTGTTGGGTGGCCGCGCGATGGAAATCGTGTATGACGAAGTCGACCTACGCCGCTACTTCCAAAATGCTGTCAGTGTGTCAAATGATGCGCCGGTGCTGCTCGACCGCTTCCTTGATGATGCAGTAGAAGTGGATGTTGATGCCATTTGTGACGGCGAGCGCGTGTTAATCGGCGGCATTATGGAACACATCGAGCAAGCAGGGGTTCACTCCGGTGACTCAGCTTGTTCATTGCCAGCTTACACCCTGAGCAAGGAAATTCAGGATGTTATGCGCCAGCAAGTAGAAAAACTGGCCTTTGAGCTTTGTGTTCGTGGCTTGATGAACGTGCAGTTTGCGGTGAAGAATAACGAAGTTTATCTGATTGAAGTTAACCCTCGTGCGGCGCGTACTGTGCCATTCGTCTCTAAAGCAACTGGCATGCCACTGGCAAAAATTGCCGCTCGTGTGATGGTGGGGCAGACATTGGCACAGCAAGGGGTTCTGGAAGAAATTATCCCGCCTTACTACTCGGTCAAAGAAGTGGTGCTGCCATTCAACAAATTCCCTGGTGTTGACCCGATTTTAGGGCCAGAAATGCGCTCTACCGGTGAAGTTATGGGGGTTGGCCGTACCTTCGCTGAAGCTTTCTCTAAAGCGATGCTGGGCAGCCAGTCTGGTATGAAAAAGAGTGGCCGCGCACTGTTATCTGTACGCGAGGGGGATAAGCATCGGGTGGTTGATTTAGCCGCGAAGCTGCTGAAACAGGGCTTTGAATTGGATGCAACTCACGGTACAGCGGTGGTGCTGGGCGAGGCGGGGATAAATCCGCGCTTGGTCAACAAGGTGCATGAAGGCCGTCCGCACATTCAGGATCGCATCAAGAATGGCGAATACACTTATATCGTGAATACCACAGCCGGGCGTCAGGCGATTGAAGACTCTAAGCTGATCCGCCGTAGTGCATTGCAATACAAAGTGCATTACGACACGACCTTGAATGGCGGCTTCGCGACAGCAATGGCGCTGAATTCTGACCCAACCGAGCAAGTGATTTCAGTACAAGAGATGCACGCCAAGATTAAGAATATGAAAGGTTAATTTAGATTGTAAGAAAGCGGGCGATGGAAACATCGCCCTTTTTTATGCTTATTATTTATAAAATCGCGCTTTTTACTCACCGATACAGTGTTTCTTATACGCAGAAGTATTATTCATAAACGATAGTATTGTTCATAAACAACATTGGTGAAGATCAATGTTCGTGCGGGTTGTGGGGAGTAGCTTATAGTCCGGCGGCTCACTGCCGGTTTAACTAGCTTAAAGCGACTTTGATACCCAAACCGATTAATAGCCCACCGAGTAGCTTATCGACAACTTTTTGCGCTTTCGCCAAACCACGGCGTACTGGTGCACTTTGAATCAGAATAACCAGCAAAGGCCACCAAATGACGGCCAGTACCCAGATGATTGAGGCGTACCACAGTTTTTCACCCACGCCGGAGTTAATCTGCAATATTTGGGTGAAAACGGCGAGGAAAAAGAGAGTTGCTTTGGGATTCAATAAATTGCAAAGATATCCCTGCAAAAATGCGGCTTTCAGTGTAATGGGGGAGAGTGTGGTGCTACCGATGCTGAGTTTACTTTCTCCGCGCGACAGCAGTGCCTGGATACCAATCCAGATTAAATAGCAGGCCCCGGCATATTTCAGGAAATTGAACAGCCACGGTGTGGTGGTGATAACCACGGCCAGGCCAGCTACGCAATAAGACATATGTGTAGCGACGCCCAAAATGACGCCGAGTGCTGTCATCATTGCTGCGGGGCGACGATAGCGGGCGGCGTTTTTAATCACCAGAAAAAAATCAGGGCCGGGGGAGAGCATCCCCAATGTAGCAATAGTTGCGACGAATAAAGAGGTTTCAAGCATAAGGGATACCCAGTGAGAGTGGCGCGTTTTGACGATAATAGCGCTACCGGGGTTTCCCTGCATTTATCTTTTACTCTTTTGATGGATAGTGATGCGCGAATATGAGTCTGGACAATGTGATAAGCAGTGACGTACCAAATCAGAAACAGCGGGAAATCACACGCTTGTGTATCAAGTGTGCATTGCTGCTGCTACAACACGGTGCAGAAAGTATGCTGGTTGAGCAGCTATCCGCGCGCCTTGGTATCGCTTTGGGGATGGACAGTGTCGAAAGTTCCATTTCAGCTAATGCCGTGGTGTTAACCACCATCAGCCAGGGCAATTGCCTGACATCTACCCGCAAAAATATTGACCGTGGCATCAATATGCATGTCGTGACGGAGGTGCAGCATATTGTGATTATGGCGGAACATCATTTGTTAGATATAAAAGATGTGGAAAAACGCCTTGAGCATATTAAGCCGCTGCGGTATCCGCGCTGGCTAGTGGTGGTGATGGTCGCCTTATCATGCGGCTGTTTTAGCAAGTTAAATGGCGGCGGTTGGGATGCATTTTCCATCACTTTCTTAGCCAGTGGGCTGGCGATGTTTGTGCGCCAAAGCTTAACGGCACGCCATATGAACCCGCTGATTAACTTCTGTATTACCGCGTTTGTCGCAACATCCGTTTCTGGGCTATTAATGCGTTTACCGTTTTTCCACGAGGCTTCCAGTGTAGCAATGGCGGCGAGTGTGCTGTTGTTAGTTCCCGGATTCCCACTGATCAATGCAGTCGCCGATATGTTTAAAGGGCACGTGAATACGGGTCTTGCTCGTTGGGCAATGGCCAGTTTATTGACGTTATCAACCTGTATTGGGGTGATATTCGCGATGGCGGCGTGGGGATTACGCGGATGGTGATGAATTTACTCTGGGCATTATTGCAAGATATGGTGTTGGCGGCTATTCCGGCGCTGGGTTTTGCTATGGTATTTAATGTGCCGGTGCGGGCATTACGCTACTGCGCATTGCTGGGGGCCGCTGGGCACGGCTCGCGCATGTTGATGATTCATTTTGGCATGAATATTGAGCTAGCTTCATTATTGGCTTCAATTATGATTGGCGTCATCGGAATTAATTGGTCGCGCTGGTTGTTGGCGCACCCGAAAGTTTTCACTGTTGCTGCCGTCATTCCGATGTTCCCTGGGATTTCTGCTTACACCGCGATGATATCAGTCGTAGAGATTTCTCATCTGGGTTACACCGAGGCATTAATGTCCACGATGGTGACTAATTTCTTGAAGGCATCATTTATTGTCGGTGCGTTGTCGATTGGTTTATCCTTGCCTGGATTATGGTTATATCGCAAACGTCCTGGTGTATAAGGGTTTTTTTCTTCCCTGTCTTTTGCATCGGGCTAGGAGCAGTCTTATATGTGTGATTAGCCTGCTTATCGCTATCGACGCTGGATTAGGCTTTCCGTATAGTGTGAGCAATTTTTCGGGACTGGCTCTCGCAGCCTACAGGGTTTAATAATGATTATCAGCCTGATCGCTGCATTGGCAGCAGATCGCGTTATTGGTATGGAAAACGCCATGCCATGGCACTTACCGGCTGACTTAGCGTGGTTCAAACGTAACACGCTAAATAAACCGGTAATTATGGGTCGCAAGACATTCGAATCTATCGGCCGCCCTCTACCTGGGCGGTTGAATATTGTTATCAGTAGCCAACCGGGCACTGATGACCGCGTGACATGGGCTACCTCTATTGATGATGCGCTGGCCTTGGCGGGGAATGTAGAAGAAGTGATGGTGATGGGGGGGGGGCGTGTCTATAAGCAATTTTTAGACCGCGCTAACCGCATGTATCTCACTCACATTGATGCTGAAGTTGGTGGTGATACTCATTTCCCAGACTATGAGCCTGATGAATGGGAAAGCACCTTTAGTGAGTTCCATGATGCAGACGAGGCTAATTCACACAGCTATTGCTTCGAGATCCTTGAGCGCCGCTAATTGCGATAACAATATGATCAGACAGAAAGGCTCATTATTAATTGATGAGCCTTTCTGTTTTTTGGAATACTACTTATTAATAATGATATTTTATTATTATTTGATGTTTTCAATTCTCTCATGAATGTTAATCTTTTAATCGTAGCGATAGCTATATGAATAGAGATAATGAAATCAACCTAATATTGCATACCTAAAACATGAGAGAGTAAGATGACAAATAAACTAGTAGCGCTATCTTTGTTTTTATTTAGTCAATATATATTAGCGGATGAAAAATTTTCATGCCCCAGTAAATCTGAAATTAACCATCAGCAAGGTGTTTACACCAGTAATGATGGTAAATGGCTGGGAGTTTCTCTTGGTACTGAAAATAATGGGTATATTAATTCTTTTATGCATGTTATTTATATCCCATATAAAAACCTCGATCAGAAAATTGGCACATTAACCAGTTGTAAATATTCTCTGGAGTTTGGTTCAGTTGATATGTATTTTCGAGATGAGGATAGCTTGGGTGATGGCGGAATGTATCTTTCGATTGAGGGGGAAATAAATTGGTTAAAAAGCCCTGAGTTATTATATGGTAGCGAAGCTTATATGTGTACTGCGACTCACACTAACCAATGTATTTTAAAGCGGCTTACCCATGATGTTGTATCGGCTTATAAAGCAACGTTCTGATAACGTATTGTAGTTCTGATAACATATTGTAGTTCTGATAACGTATCGTCACAATGATATTTTATTCTACATTTTAATGTCATATTTCCTTCATGATCTATTCTTATTATTAGGATGTCTTCATTTTTTAACTGTTTAATGGCGATGTCTTGGTGTGATGAAAAGAGAAATCATAATATGACTAACAGTAAATTGAACGTTGATAGATTATGTCATGCTGAGCGGCGTGAAATTTGTGATTTTAGTATGAGTGATATGGGATTGGTCGGGCTACTCAGTGGCGTAATTGGGTTGGTTTCGGCGGAAATTGAAATGTTAGAAAATAATATTGACGACACCCTAATAAAAGATAAAGGTACATTTTAGTATGCACCTTTATCTTTGTTGTAATTTATAAATAGTTGGGAGGATTCTCTGCTGTTGGCGATAATTCATCAGCATGACTTATTCCAGCTTCAACTTTGAAAGCAGGTTGTGTGAAATAACGTTTATCCTCCCAACGGAGCAAGGTTAAATTGCCTCCCCAGCAACAACCGGTATCCAGCCCATAAATTCCTTCAGGGACACCTTTTCCTTCCAGCGATGCCCAGTGACCAAAGATAATTGAATACTCAGGGCTGACCAGTCGCGGTAGCTCAAACCAAGGTTTAAGTGGGGCAGGGGCATTTTCTGGCGTGTCTTTACAGATCATATCCAGTTGCCCATTTGGGAAGCAAAAACGCATGCGGGTCAATGCATTAGTGCTAAAACGCAAACGCGCTAACCCCGTCAATTCTGGTGACCAGTTGTTGGGCATATCACCGTACATTGCATCAAGGAATAGCGGATAACTATCACTACTTAAGACGGCCTCTACTTCACGGGCACACATCTGGGCTGTTTCTATATCCCACTGAGGGGTAATACCGGCATGGGCCATAATCAATTTTAATTTGTCATCAACCTGCAAAACCGGTTGGCGGCGTAACCAATTAATGAGTTCGTCAGCATCCGGGGCTTCAAGCAGCGGAGTGATGCGGTCTTTGGGTTTATTGCGGCTGATGCCAGCATAAACCGCCAGCAAATGCAGGTCATGATTCCCCAGAACCATCCGTACGGCTGGCCCTAGTGAGCGGACGTAACGTAATACATCCAGTGAGGCCGGGCCTCGGGCAACTAAGTCACCGGTCAGCCACAAGGTATCTTGCTGCGAGTCAAAGTTCACTTGCGCTAATAGCGCGAGTAACTCATCAAGGCAGCCATGAACATCGCCAATAAGATAAGTAGACATAGTTGAGGTCAGGGTTAATGGATAAGTGCGGGGATCGCTAAACGGAACACCGGAATCACAGTACGGAAAGCCTGACCGAGGTGGTCAACCATCTCATAATGCCCTTCCATGGTACCCAGCGGCGTTTCTAGAACAGCTCCGCTGGTGTATTGGAACTCGTTACCTGGCAGGATCAACGGCTGTTCGCCAATGACTCCTTCGCCCTGAACTTCTGTCTGTCGGCCATTGCTATTGGTAATTAACCAATAGCGGCCAATAAGTTGCACATTTGAACGGCCTAAATTACGAATTGTCACGGTATAGGCGAAGACAAAACGCTCTTCATCAGGTATCGACTGAGTTTCCACATAGATACTTTGTACCTGTACACAAACGCGGGGCTGTTCAATCATAATGTGCTCCTGCTTATTCTTGTGGTGCCGATTGAGCTGAAAGCCAGTTCGCCAGCTTACAGTATTGTGCTACCGAGATATTCTCTGCCCGCATTATCGGGTCAATACCTAATTCGATTAATTGCTCTGAAGTGAATAGGTCACCCAAGCTATTACGCACGGTTTTTCTGCGCTGGTTGAATGCTTGCGTGGTAATGCGGGTCAGCATTCGCACATCACCCACTGGATTTGACATATTCACATGAGGAATAAGACGCACCACGGCCGAATCCACTTTCGGGGCCGGGGTAAATGCAGTTGGCGGCACTTCCAGCACAGGGATGACGTTGCAATAGTATTGCGCCATTACTGTCAGACGGCCATAAGCTTTACTGTTAGGCCCTGCAACCAGGCGGTTAACCACTTCTTTTTGCAACATGAAATGCATGTCGCGGATTGCATTAGTATAGCTGAAAAGATGAAACATCAGCGGGGTAGAGATGTTGTAGGGCAGGTTACCAAAGACCCGTAATGATTGCCCTGCTTGCTCTGCTAGCTCAGAAAAATTGATTTTCATCGCATCTTCTTGATGAATAGTGAGCTTGTCTTTCAGTTGAGGATGGCTGGCCAGACGAGCAGCCAAATCGCGGTCTAGCTCGATGACTGTCATATGATCCATACGAGCGGCAACTGGTTCAGTCAATGCGCCTAAACCGGGGCCAATCTCAACTACCGCTTCACCGGGAACCGGATGGATAGCGGAGACAATGCTGTCGATGACAAACTGATCGTTTAAAAAGTTTTGTCCAAAGCGTTTGCGGGCAAAGTGCCCTTGGTGGACTCTATTATTCATTGCTATTATTTATCATTTTAATGGCTAAGTTTAATGCCGTAATGAAACTGCCGACATCGGCAGAACCGGTTGCGGCGAGTTCTAAAGCGGTACCGTGATCCACAGATGTGCGGATAAAAGGTAGCCCGAGTGTGATATTGACAGCTCGGCCAAACCCTTGATATTTCAGTACTGGCAGCCCTTGATCATGGTACATGGCAAGAACGGCATCCGCATGTTGCAGATATTTAGGCTGAAATAGTGTGTCTGCGGGGAGCGGACCGATAAGGTTTATTCCTTGCTGACGCAATGCATCTAACGCGGGAATAATGGTATCGATCTCTTCATGGCCCATATGGCCACCTTCACCCGCATGCGGATTAAGCCCACACACATAAATCTGTGGTTGGCTAATACCAAATTTGGTTTTCAAGTCATTATCAAGAATGGTGATAACTTCATGCAGACTCGCCTGAGTGATAGCCCCCGGCACTGCCAGTAAAGGCAAGTGAGTGGTTGCCAGCGCGACCCGCAACTCTTCTGTTGCCAACATCATCACCACCCGTGGGCAGAGACTACGGTCAGCAAAGAACTCAGTGTGCCCGATAAAGGGGATACCCGCATCATTGATAATACTTTTCTGTACCGGGCCGGTGACCAATGCAGCAAATTCGCCACTGATTGCGCCATCACAGGCTTTAGCCAGTGTCTCCACCACATAGTGGCTATTTCTGACATCAAGCTGACCGGGAATCACCTCAGCGACAGTTTTCACTGGCAAGATAGTCAGAGTGCCCGCTTGTTGCGCCAATGCGGGCTTACCTTGCTGATATTCACGTAGCTGCAATGGCAGGTTAAGTTGACTGGCACGAGCAAGTAGCAAGGCCGGATCAGCGCACACCACCAGCTCAACAGGCCAATCCTGCTGCGCTAAGGCGACGACTAAATCCGGCCCAACCCCGGCAGGCTCGCCGGGGGTGATAACAATCCGATTATTGTGTTTTCGCATCACTACCATCAAGAATTTTCACATAAGCTGCGGCGCGTTGCTCTTGCATCCAGGTTTGAGCTTCTTCTGCAAACTTACGGCTAAAGAGCATACGGTACGCCCGATCTTTCTGTGCTGCATCAGTTTTGTCTACCTGACGGGTATCAACAACCTCAATTAAATGCCAGCCGAAAGAAGAATGAACTGGTGTACTGATTTCGCCTTTTTTCAGTTTCATCAGCGCATCACGGAATGCGGGATCATAAATATCTGGCGAAGCCCAACCCAAGTCACCGCCTTGCATAGCAGAACCCGGATCCTGAGAAATTTCTTTGGCGATAGTGGCGAAGTTGGCTTTTCCGCTCTTAATATCCGCAGCCGCAGCCGCTAATTTGGCACGAGCTTGATCGTCAGTCATAAGAGGTGACGGTTTCAACAAGATGTGGCGGGCGTGAACTTCGGTAACGGAAACCGTGTTATCAGCCCCACGGATATCATTCACTTTCAGAATATGGAAGCCGACACCGGAACGGATTGGACCAACAACATCACCTTTGTTAGCCGATTGCAGTCTTTCCGCAAACAAAGAAGGTAATTCCTGCAATTTACCCCAACCCATCTGGCCGCCTTTCAGCGCCTGAGAGTCAGCTGAGTTGGCAATAGCCAATTTACCAAAATCAGCTCCGCCTTTAATGTCAGATACTAACTTGTTAGCCACATTTTCAGCCTGATCAACCTGTTGTTGCGACGGATTTTCAGGTAATGGAATCAGGATGTGGCTGAGGTTCAATTCCGCATCACCGCTAGTTTGGTTACCCACTTGCTTGGCCAGCGATTCAACTTCTTGCGGCAGAATAGTAATGCGACGGCGCACTTCATTGTTGCGCACTTCTGACGTCAGCATTTCTTTGCGGATCTGTTCACGGTAAGTGTCGTAATTCAGACCGTCGGCCGCTAAACGGCTACGCATCTGGTCAGGAGTCATTCGGTTTTGCGCGGCAATATCAGCAATAGCTTTATCCAGCGCTTCGTCGCTGATGGTAATGCCCATCTTCTTAGCCATCTGTAATTGGATATTATCCATAATCAGGCGCTCAAGAATTTGATGACGCAAAGTCGCATCATCCGGCACTTCTTGTCCGGCTTGCTGTGCATTCAGTTTCACTGATTGTAACAGACCGTCGACATCGCTTTGCAGGACGACGCCGTTATCAACCACTGCGGCAACTTTATCAACTTCTTGTGGTGCTGCGAACGCGGTATTGGCACAGACAACCAATCCGAGAATAAGCGTTCTCCAGTTCTTCATACCTTTTCCATTTATGTAATCCGCTTTTGCGGGTTAAAATTCACTGTATTCAGTGTGTTACACAGTATCAGAATGCACTTTGATAAGGCAGAATACCTGAGCCTAGCATCTGCGTAGTCCCCAGGCTATGGTCGCTGCTCAGACCACGTAATTCGATGTTAAAGCTAACTCTGTTGTCATACTTACTGGTTTCATTTTGCGCATTCCAGCCCGTAATTTTCCGCTCATAACCTAAGTTAATTGCCCAACAGCAAGTATTGTATTGTACGCCAACCAATTGACTTGCAGGCTGATTGGCTTTGGTATCGTAATAATAAGCTCCAACCAATGCCCAGCGGTCAGCAATTGGCCAACTGGCCGTAGTACCAATCTGAGAAATACCCTGTTGGTAACCTGGGCTTCTCACGTTAGGTACTGTTGCTTGAATATATTCCGGGCTGGCATAGCGATAATTCAATTGAATCATACGCTCTGAGTCTTTCCTATACTCCATTACCGCATTACCCTGAGTCAAACTCCCCAAGCGGGTATCATACTGCGCGCCGCCTTTCATACCCAGTTGATCACTAATGCGCCAGAAGCTATCACCCGCCCAAACCAAGCTACCGGTATCATCACTATTATCAATGCTTTCGATTTTACCGGTACGCGAACGGCTAAAGTAATAGATTTGACCCACTGAAACGTTAAAACGTTCAACCAGTTCATCATCATAAATGCGAGAAGTTAAACCGGTAGACACCTGATTTGCTGAAGCTATGCGGTCCAGACCACTATAAGTACGGTCACGGAACAGGCCGGAGTAGTCCGACTGCATCAGCGTGGTGTCGTAAATATAGATATCATCCTGATTTCGGTAAGGAACGTAAAGATACTGTGCGCGCGGCTCCAAGGTTTGGGTGAAACCTGTCGCCCAGTCCATTGGCCGGTCAAACACCACTTTACCGTCCACTTTAAACTGTGGCATCACGCGATCAACCGAGTCTTTCAAGTTTGGCGGGGTTGCACCACCATTTTGCCTTTTATAGTAGTTGGCAAAACCGTCTGGCACATCTTGCTGATAATGTGTCGCCAGTAATTTAGCTTCAGTATTTAAGCTACCCCAACCATTGGACAAGGGCAGATTAACTGAGGGTTCGAGATGGAAACGGCTGGCTTCCGGATTATACGGACTGACACTGGTGAATTTGACCGCTTGGCTATAGACGTGTAAATCAAATGGACCAATATCATTTTTATAGTAGTTCATGTCCAGCTGCGGCTGGGCGCGGTAAGCATTACTGTTACCACCGGTAGCAAATACCTGGAACTGTTTGGAGGCCAAGGTGGCATCCCAGTTCTGGTTTGCATAACCCACACTGAAAATTTGTGTGGCATAGCCGTCAGTCGTCGAACCGTATTGTGAGGTTAAATCGGTAAAGTAATCTGGGTCACTGACACGGGTATAGTTGACGTTGAAGCGCCAGACTTTATCCATCACCCCTGAATGGCTCCAGTAGTACAACCAGCGGGTCGCATCTTTATCGGTGCCGTCAGCGCCGTGATATAAGCGGTCATTCGGTAGCCAATCCAACGCCATGGTGCCAGAACCGGGAGCCAGCAAATAGCGGAACTCATTTTGCCATTGCAAACCACGCCGCTCCATATAATGAGGGGTGATGGTGGCATCAAAGTTTGGCGCAATGTTCCAATAATACGGCAGTATAAATTCAAAGCCGTTATTATTGGTGTAATTAGCATTTGGGATCAGGAAACCAGACCGGCGTTTGTCGCCCACCGGTAATTGCATGTACGGACTATAGAACACCGGTACTTTGCCAATTTTAAAACGCGCATTCCAGATTTCTGCGACTTGTTCTTCGCGGTCATGGATCACTTCGGAGCCGACTACGCTCCAGCTATTATCGCCAGGCAAGCAAGAGGTGAATGTCCCATTTTCTAAAATGGTATAGCGGTTTTGGCCGCGTAATTTCATCTGGTCTGCTTCACCACGCCCCTGACGACCAACCATCTGATATTTGCCTTTATCCATATCAGTGTCTTTGGTATTCAGGTTTGACCAGCCTTTCGGCCCTTCCAGCTTAATTTGCGGATCGTCATAATTAACGTCACCGGTCGCGGTGACGGTACGCACCGGGATAGCTTCGCCCGGTTTCTGTACTTGATTGAGTTCGACCTGATTAGCCGTCAGGGTTCTATTGCCTTGTTGGACAATAACATTGCCGATAAACAGGGCATTATCCGGGTAATTGGCTTCGGTTTTATCCGCATTAATACGGACCGGCAGCTGATTCGGATCGCCAGTGACCAAAGGTTGGTCATAGGTCGGTACCCCAAGCATACATTGCTCGGAAAGGTCAGCCAGAGTGTGCTGGCTATATAGTGCCGTCCATATCAATGTGGCCAGCAGTGTTGGGAATCTTTTTTTCATACGCGGTTTTGGTGTTCCGTCATCGGGGGGCATCATGCCGGCAAACGGTCTGAGACTATATTACTCATCACAGTTGCGCTAGTGTTAAATCCGGCCGTTTACACGTCTCGTTGTTAGGCGCTGAGCTGAATGCCGAGTATGATAATGCAAATTTTGACTGACGGCATGATGAATTGAGGAGTATATGCGGTATTGGGGAAAACTGCTCGGTCTGATATTGGGCTTTATGTCCGGTGGCGTCTGGGGTGCAATCTTGGGGTTGCTTGTTGGCCATATGGTCGACAAGGCGCGTAGCACAAAGCGCCGCGGCTATTTTGCCGATCAACAAACACGACAATTAATTTTTTTCCGCACCACTTTTCAGGTCATGGGGCATTTAACCAAGGCTAAGGGGCGCGTGACGGAGGTCGATATTCAACTTGCCAGCCAATTGATGGATAGAATGCAATTGCATGGCGAGGCGCGAACAGCGGCACAGCAAGCGTTCCGCGAGGGGAAAGAGAGTGGGTTCCCGTTGCGTGAAAGATTGCAGGAACTCCGTGGTGTTTGCTTTGGTCGTTTTGATTTAATTCGGATGTTTCTGGAAATTCAGTTACAAGCCGCATTTGCTGACGGCTCTTTGCATCCTAATGAACGGCAGGTTTTGTATGTCATTGCTGAAGAATTAGGGATCTCCCGTGGTCAGTTTGATCAGTTCCTGAGCATGATTGAGGGCGGGCGTCAGTTTGGTGGTGGCGGTTGGCAGGGCCAACAGAGTGGTTATTCTCAAGGAGGCTATCAGCAAGCGCCACAAGGCCCGACATTAGAGGACGCCTGCAAAGTGCTGGGGGTGAGTAGCACGGATGATAGTGTGACCATCAAACGGGCTTACCGTAAGCTTATGGGAGAGCATCATCCAGATAAGCTGGTGGCGAAAGGTTTGCCGCCGGAAATGATGGAGATGGCTAAGCAAAAAGCCCAAGAAATTCAAGCCGCGTATGATTTGATTAAGCGCGAGAAAGGATTTAAGTAAGAATTGTGGTGTTAGCAAAACCAAAACTAGATCGGATCTTCTGTTCCGATCTAGTTTGATTCTGGTGCGATCTGCTAGTGAAAAGTTAAAACTCGGGATCGCATTTAAAATGCATTGCTGTGCCAAATTCCGGGTGAGTAATACATAACTCTTGAGCATGTAACTGCAACCGGGGGGCCATCGCTTTTGCTTCGGGATGGGCATAGAAGCCATCGCCGAGGATCGGATGACCCATCGCCAGCATATGAACCCGTAATTGGTGTGAGCGGCCTGTAATGGGGGATAACTTCACTCGCGTACTGCCGTCAGCATCCCGAGACAGCACTTGATACTGAGTTTGCGAGGATTTACCGGTTTCGTAACACACTTTTTGTTTGGGCCGGTTCGGCCAGTCGCAAATTAAAGGCAAGTCAATCAACCCTTCATCTTGCGCCAAATGGCCCCATACCCGCGCAATATAAGATTTTTTCGGCTCACGCTCGCGAAATTGCCGCTTCAGCTCGCGCTCAGCCGCTTTGGTCAACGCCACGACAATCACGCCACTGGTCGCCATATCCAGCCGGTGAACAGATTCCGCCGTAGGATAATCCGCCTGAATACGCGTCATGATGCTGTCTTTGTTCTCCGGCGCACGACCAGGTACAGAAAGTAATCCGCTCGGTTTATTTACCACCATGATGTGCTCATCCTGAAACAGGACGAGCAGCCAAGGGTCGCGTGGGGGATTATAGGGTTCCATTACTGGTGCGTCACCACGACTAAACGAATAGCATCCAAACGCCAGCCCGCCTGATTCAGGTTTTCCAGCACCATTTTACGGTTATGTTCCAGAGTCTCTATTTCGTCATCACGAATATTGGGGTTAACCGCTTTTAGGGCTTCCAGACGTGAAAGTTCAGTGCTCAGTTTGTCATCCGCTTCATGTTTAGCCGCTTCAATCAGTAAACGCGCCTGTTCTTCAATCAGGGCTTCTGCTTGCTGCAACATTGCATGGACTTCTTGCTGAACCGCATTGACCAATTTGCTGGAGGTATGGCGATTGACGGCATTCAGTTGGCGATTAAAGCTTTCAAATTCAACCTGCGCGGCCAAATTGGTGCCATTTTTGTCCATCAGCATCCGCACCGGCGTCGGAGGTAAGAAGCGAGTCAGTTGCAAGTGTTTTGGCGCTTGTGCTTCGACCACATAGACCAATTCCGCGAGCAGAGTACCGACCGGCAATGCTTTGTTTTTCAACAAAGAAACTGCACAACTGCCGGTGTCGCCGGATAAGATCAGATCCAGACCGTTACGGATGATCGGGTGTTCCCAACTGACAAACTGAGCATCTTCGCGCGATAACGCCTGTTCGCGATCGAATGTCACTGTGCAGCCATCTTGCGGCAACCCAGGGAAGTCCGGCACCAGCATGTGGTCAGAGGGGGTCAGCACAATTAAATTGTCGCTGCGGTCTTCTTGATTGATACCCACAATATCGAACAGATTCAGGGCGAAACTGACCAAATTGACGTCATTGTCTTGGTCGGCAATGATTTGCGCCAGTTCTTGCCCATGTTCGCCGCCGTTGGAGTGCATTTCTAGCAGGCGGTCACGACCCTGTTCCAATTGGAGCTTCAGGCCTTCGTGCTGCTGGCGGCAGGCGTGGATAAATTCATCCAAACCTTCCTGCTCATTCGGCGTCGCCAGATAGGTAATCAATTCCTGATAGCCACTGTCATAAATGGTGCGACCGGTCGGGCAGGTGTGCTCGAAAGCATCCAAACCTTCGTGATACCAGCGCACCAGCACCGCTTGCGCAGTATTTTCCAGATAAGGCACCATGATTTGAATTTCACGGTTTTGACCAATCCTGTCCAGGCGGCCAATACGTTGTTCGAGCAAGTCTGGGTTAAAAGGCAAATCGAACATCACCAATTGACAAGCAAACTGGAAGTTGCGCCCTTCGGAGCCGATTTCTGAACACAGCAATACCTGCGCGCCATCTTCTTCAGAAGCAAAATAGGCCGCCGCACGGTCGCGTTCAATCAGTGACAAACCTTCATGGAATACGGCTGCGCGGATAGCTTCGCGCTCGCGCAATACTTGCTCAAGCTGCAAGGCGGTGGCGGCTTGGGCGCAGATAACCAGCACTTTCTCACTGCGATTCGCTGTCAGGTAGTTAAGCAGCCATTCAACTCGCGGATCAAAGTTCCACCAAGTGGCATTTTCGCCCTCAAACTCTTGGTAGATTTGTTCTGGGTAAAGCATGTCTTTGGCGCGTGCTTCCAGGGTTTTCTTCGCCGACATAATGCCAGAGACTTTAATGGCCGTTTGGTATTGAGTCGGCAATGGCAGCTTAATCTGATGCAAAACACGGTGTGGGAAGCCTTTCACCCCATTACGGGTGTTGCGGAACAAGATACGGCTGGTGCCGTGTCTGTCCATCAGCATGGTCACCAGCTCTTGGCGCGCGGCTTCGCTGTCTTCAGTTTGACTGTTTGCCGCTTTCAGCAGCGGTTCAATATCCTGCTCATTAATCAGCTCGCCGAGCAGATTCAGCTTGTCATCAGTTAAGCGCTCACCGCCCAGCAGCAATGTTACTGCATCGGCGATTGGGCGGTATTTTTGCTGCTCATTAACGAATTCTTCGTAATCGTGGAAGCGGTCGGGATCAAGCAAGCGCAAACGGGCAAAGTGACTTTGCTGGCCTAATTGCTCTGGGGTGGCGGTCAACAGCAACACGCCGGGGATATTCTCGGCCAGCTGTTCAATAACTTGATATTCGCGGCTTGGGGCTTCTTCACTCCAGGCCAGATGGTGTGCTTCATCCACCACCAGCAAATCCCAAGAGGCATCCGCCAGCTGTTCCAGACGCTGTTTATTACGGCGCACAAAATCCAGTGAGCAAATGACCATTTGTTCAGTTTCAAACGGATTGGTGCTGTCGAGCAAAGATTCGGAATAGCGGCTGTCATCAAACAGCGAGAAGCGCAGATTGAAGCGGCGCAGCATTTCGACCAACCACTGATGTTGCAAGCTTTCTGGCACCACAATCAGGATGCGTTCAGCACGGCCTGACAGCAGTTGCTGGTGGATAATCATCCCGGCTTCGATGGTTTTACCCAAGCCGACTTCATCAGCCAGCAAGACACGCGGTGCATGGCGCTGGCCCACTTCATAAGCAATATGTAATTGGTGCGGGATCAGGCTGGCGCGGATGCCGCGCAGGCCACTCCACGGCAAGCGGAACTGCTCACTTTGATATTTACGGGCGCGGAAACGCAGCGCGAATCGATCCATACGATCGATTTGTCCAGCAAATAACCTATCCTGCGGTTTGCTAAAAGTCAGTTTGCTATCGAGCAACACTTCACGCATAGAAACGCCGGTTTCTTCGGTATCCAGGCGGGTGCCGATATAGGTAATCAGCCCATTCTCCTCAGACACCTCTTCCACTTTCAGCTGCCAGCCTTCGTGGTGAGTGATGGTATCACCCGGATTGAACATGACACGGGTAATTGGCGAGTCATTTCTGGCGTAAAGGCGGTTTTCACCGGTGGCGGGAAACAGTAAGGTGATCATGCGTACGTCAATGGCAACGACGGTACCCAATCCAAGTTCGCTTTCTGTATCGCTGATCCAGCGTTGACCAAGTGTAAAAGGCATAAATTATCGGCTCGATTTTTTTGTTGGACAGTTATTAGTAAAAAGGTTTTTGTAAATTTAAGAGCGTATAGAGAACAAAAATAAAATGACTGGCAATAGTTTACCGCCCACGCAGCTTACGTGGCTGACGAGTCTGTCTGAAAATGACAGGATTCGATTACACGGTTAATTATAACCAGTCGGTTATGTAAATGTGATTGATGCGAATTTTGGCAAGGGCGCTATGGTAATGGAAGCAGAGCCTTTCGTCACCCGTAAAAAAACGTTATTACGATTAAAATAGCCCCATCTGACCGGTTATTAGTGTCGTGAAGTCATCATGCATAAAGGGCAGTATAGCATCGGCCACGGGCTGGAGCTGCCGAGTCAGGTAGTGATCGTAATCAATCGGGGACTGTCGGGTTTCGAGGGGTTCGGGGCCAGCGGTGGTCATGACATAACTTATCCAACCGCCATTCTGATATTGCAATGGCCGCCCAAGCTTACGGTTGAATTCATCCGCCAGGCGCGCCGCTCTGGCATGTGGCGGGACATTGCGCTGGTAGTCGTCGAGCCGGCGGCGTAGGCGCTTGCGGTAAATCAGTTGTTCATCCAGCTCGCCATTGAGGGTTCGGGCGACATAATCGCGCACATAGTCTTGATAGGGTTGTTGCTGAAAAATCCGCAGGTACAGCTCGCGCTGGAATTGCTGGGCCAATGGTGTCCAGTCAGTGCGTACCGTTTCCAGCCCCTTATAGATCATTTGATCGCCCGTCGGGGTGGAAATTAGCCCGGCATAGCGCTTTTTACTGCCTTGCTCCGCGCCCCGGATGGTGGGCATCAAGAAGCGCCGATAATGAGTTTCAAATTCTAATTCCAGCGCGCAGGGCAAATCATAGGTTTCACGGATATGGGTTTGCCACCATTGATTGACATACCGCACCAGCTCTTGGCCAATGCGCGAAGCTTGTTCTTCACTGTGGGCGCTTTTCAGCCAAACAAAGGTTGAATCGGTATCGCCATAAATAACCTGATAGCCCCGTGCTTCAATCAATTCACGGGTTTGGCGCATGATGTCGTGGCCGCGCAGGGTAATTGAGGATGCCAGCCGGGGATCAAAAAATCGGCATCCGCTGGAACCCAATACACCATAAAAGGCATTCATGATTATCTTCAGTGCTTGGGATAATGGCTTGTTTTGTTGGCGTTTTGCGGCTTCGCGCCCCTGCCAGATCTGGTTAACAATCGCCGGTAGACAGTGTTTTTCGCGTGAGAACCAGGCACCACGAAAACCCGGCACCGAATGTTGTTCATCGGGTTGAGACATTCCCTCAACCAAGCCAACTGGATCAATCAAAAAAGTGCGGATAATCGAGGGATACAGACTTTTGTAGTCGAGCACCAGCACCGAGTCATACAAGCCCGGCTGAGAGTCCATCACAAAACCGCCGGGGCTATGTTCCTCCGGCAACTCGCCCAAGTTGGGCGCAACATAGCCAACACGGTGCATCCGTGGCATATAAAGGTGGGTAAATGCCGCCACTGACCCGCCACTGCGGTCCGCCGCCAGACCGGTGACGGTCGAGCGCTCAAGTAAGAAACTCAGCAGCTCGGTTTTGGCAAAAATCCGCGTCACTAACTCGCAGTCTTTCAGGTTGTAGTGGGCCAGCGCCGGTTTATCATGAGCAAAACGGTGGTTGATTTCATCCATTCGCTGATAGGGGCTATCACTGGCTTTCCCCTCGCCCAGCAAGGTCTGGGAGACAGATTCCAGACTAAATGACGGGAAATTCCAGGTGGCAGATTTCAATGCTTCAATCCCATCGATAATCAACCGCCCGGCAGCAGAAGCAAAAAAATGCCCCTGTTTAAAACCGTGTTCCCGCCACTCTAGCAGGTTGCCGCCTCGGCCAAAGCGCAATGGGATTTGATAGCGGTCGGCGTGCTTTTGTAATACACGCAAATCAAATTGCACCAGATTCCAGCCGATGATGGCATCGGGATCATGCTGTTCCAGCCATTGATTCAGTTTTTCCAGTAACAGCGGGCGGCTGGCGACATATTCCAGCTTGAAATCCAGTGCGGCTTCATCGGCCTGATTGCCATTAGGTGGCCCCAGCATGTAAACCTGCCGCTGGCCGCAGCCCTCCAAACCAATGCAATAAAGCTCGCCGTGTTCGCTGGTTTCGATATCCAGTGACAGCAGTTTTAGGGTCGGGCGGTAGTCATCGGCCGGTTTCATTTGGGTATTGAGCAGCGGCCCGTTGCCATTATCTTCGCCGCTAAACCAGACCGGTGCGGTAATAAAACGCTCCATTAAAAAGCGCTCTGGTGGGCGAATATCACCTTCGTAGACATTCACGCCACTTTCTCTGAGCAGTTTCTCCAGGCGGATTAATTGGCGATGTTGGCTGCAATACAGCCCCAAAACCGGGCGCTGATGGAAATCGGTCAGTTCAAGTGGGCGCAGTTGCCAGCGGCGTTCATTGCGCAGCACGGTTTCAGCCCGTTGCCGTTGTTCGGCCGGGATAAATGCCACCGAGGGTTGAGGCGGCAGCCTGACTTGCTGCGGGCCATCATCGGTGGCTAACCAGAATTCAACTTCGGTGCCAGCCTGCGTGTCGCGCCAGTGGCGGGTGAGCAGGAAGCCCTGACGGGTTTTCCCCACGGTGCTAACCTTTAATAATGTACAGGCTATTTTATTTGTCATTTTGAACTTGGGCAGTGCTCGAAATCCTCACGTACTACGTGTACGCTCCGGTTTCTGCGCGCTGTCCGCATCCAAACTGACTGCAACAATAACGCCTGAGGGATTATGCTATCTTAGTATGGGTATTTATACAGTGTTTGTCTATTTTAATGATGACTTACCATTAATTCACACAATTCCCTGATTGACTCATTTCATGGGGCACTGGACAATCTCCCGCGCCTGAACCCAACGGACAAATCTATGGAAGCCTATTTATTACATTTATTGACGCAATCGCTGGCTTTCACGCTATTTGTCGTCATGTTAGTCACTTTTCTCGAATCTTTAGCTTTGGTGGGGATGTTGCTGCCTGGCACGGTGATGATGACCACGGTGGGCGCGTTGATTGGCAGCGGGGAAGTGGGCTTTTATTCTGCTTGGGCCGCAGCGACTGTGGGCTGTCTGGTGGGGGATTGGGCTTCGTATTTTATTGGCCGCCGCTTCAAAGAGCCGCTGCATCGCTGGTCTTTCCTGAAAAAGCATAAATCGCTGTTGGCGAAAACTGAGCATGCTTTGCATAACCACAGCATGGCAACGGTGCTGTTGGGGCGCTTTATCGGCCCAACGCGGCCTATCGTCCCGATGGTGGCGGGGATGTTAAACCTGCCGCCAGTAAAATTCGCGTTGCCGAATGTGATTGGTTGCCTCACTTGGCCGCCGCTTTATTTCTTCCCTGGCATACTGGCTGGCGTCGCCATAGATATCCCGCCGAATGCCAACAGTTATATGTTTAAGTGGCTATTATTTGCCGTGGTGGTACTGATTTGGCTGGCATTGTGGTTGGCATGGCGCTGGTGGCGCTTTGGTAAACGCAGCCCAGACCGCCTGAGCAAATGGCTGCCTTTGGCCCGCTTGCGCTGGGTGACGGTGCTGTCCATTATGCTGGCGATAGCCAGTTTTGTCTGGCTCCATATGCAGCCCATCATGCCGCTTTATCGTCATCTATTATGGAAGGTTCTTGCTGGGTAATCCCCTTCGGCCTTTACGCCGCAGGGGGTTAGCGGTTCCATCAACTACCGCTGGGGAGCAATCCCTAGCACCCTGGCTTCCGGCGCAGTGCCGTTGACCAGTGCCTGAGTGGGGCCGTCATAGTAAATACGGCCATCCACCACCAATAAAGTGCGCTCGGCAATGCGGGCGGCGTCATCCAGATTGTGCGACACCATCAACAAGGTCAATTGGCGATTTTCGCAGACGTTTTCGACCAATTGCAGCATTTCATTGCGCAGTGCCGGGTCTAATGCGGAAAAGGGTTCGTCCAGCAGCAGGATGGGTTGGCTGCGCACCAGACAGCGCGCCAGTGCCGCCCGCTGGCGTTGGCCGCCGGAAAGCTGTGCCGGTAGCCGGTCAAGACACTCTTCCAACCCAACTTGTTGCGCAATCTGGCCGAGCAGTAATTTTTGCTCATGATTGAGTTTTAGCCCCGGATGCAAACCCAGCCCAATGTTTTGTTCGACATTCAAATGCGCGAACAGATTATTTTCCTGAAATAACATGGATACCGGCCTTTGGGCGGGCGGTGTTAGGGTATGGTCTTGATTATTCAGCAGCATTTGACCACTGGCCGGAGCTAAAAAGCCCGCAATTAAGCTCAATAGCGTGCTTTTACCCGCCCCACTGGGGCCAAGAATAGCCACCCGCTCACCGGCTTGCATGCGCAAATCAAAACGCATCGGTAAGTGGTCGTATAAATAGGTGATTTTCTCAAGCTTTAGCATGGCGGCTCGGCAGTTTTTCAATCAGAGTAAACAGCAGGAAACACAGTAACAGCAGCAGCAGGGCGGTCACCGCGCCATCATTGCTGCGATAAGACCCTATCTGTTGATAGAGATAAAATGGCAGGGTGCGGAAATGCTCGTTACCAAACAGCGCGACCACGCCAAAATCCCCGATAGAAAGCACACTGGCGAAGGCCAACGCTTGAGCCAGCGGGCGTTTCAGTGCCCGTAACTCAATGTGGCGCACACGGTGCCAGCCGCGAATATCCAGTGATAAACACAGCGGCGTATAGCGCTCAGCCAAGTCTCGCATCGGGTTATCCAACACTTTTAATGCATAGGGCACCGCCATCAGCGCATTGGTCAGAATCACCAGTGCATAAGGCGATTGCGGCAAGCCCAGAGTGTCATTGAGCAATAAAAAAAAGCCGGTTGCCAGCACGATCCCCGGCATCGCCAGAATCACCATGCCGCTGATGTCCAATACTTGCCCGTAAGCCGCGTGGTGGCGCAGTTTCAGCTCACGGCTGCTCCATAACAGCATCATAGTCAGAGTGACACACAATAATCCGGCCCCAATGGCGATAGTCAGTGAGGTAAAGAAAGCTTGCCACAGCGCCGGTTGTTGTAGCACGGTCAATATCGTTTTATTGCTGCCATCAATTACAACAGCCAGCAATGGTGGCACCATCAATAATAACGCCGCCCCGATTAACAATGTATCGCTAATGCGCGACCAGGTACTATCCTGCTGACTGCGCCACTCCTGAGCATGGGTATTTCCCACCGCCAACACTGAACTTAGCCGTTGGCTCAGCACCACCAATCCCAGACAGCAACCCAGTTGAATCAGTGCCAATAATGCGGCGCGCCCTAAATCATAGTCATAACTAAGTGCCTGATAAATAGCCAGTTCGATGGTGGTAGCTTGCGGCCCGCCGCCCAGAGAGAGCACGGTGGCAAAGCTGGCAAAACACAGCATGAAAATCAGCGCGGCAGTCGGCAGAATTTGGCGGCGCAGATAGGGCCACTCGATCCAGCGAAAATGCTGCCAGCCGTTCATGCCCAATTGGGCGGCTAACTGGCGCTGCTCAACGGCAATGCTTTCCAATGACTGCAATAACAAGCGGGTTGCCAGCGGCATATTAAAGAAAATATGCGCCAGCAAAATCCCTTGTAAACCATAGGGCGAGAAGCGGTAATCCACTCCTAGCCAGCCCAATAGTGCCGCCAGCCAACCTTGGCGGCCATAAACCGTCAGGATGCCGAAAATGGCGACCAGCACCGGCAGCACCAATGTCATGGCACATAAGCGCAGCATCAATTGGCGGCCGGGGAAGCGGCGGCGATATAAGGCGCGCGCCAAAAAAATCGCCGGAATAACGGACAGCAGCGCAGAGAGAAACGCCTGCCAGAAAGTGAAGCGAATCACATGCCACAGATAACTGTCATGCCAGATGCTTTGCCAGTCTGCCGCTGGCGCGTGACGCCAGATAGCGGTGAACGCCAGTAAGGCGACACCGGTTATCAGCAAGGCGGCCAGTAGCCCCGGCCATAGCCACGCGGGGATTAGTGGCTGACGGCGGATTGCCATGCTTGAATCCATTTACCGCGATTATCAGCCACGTCTTTTGCATCAAACTGCAAAGCTTTTTGCGGCACGGTGAGTGTTTCAAATCCAGCCGGTAAGTCCATTTTGATTACCGGATACATCCAGTTGCCGGTCGGGATATGATTCTGGAATGCAGGAGTGACCATAAATTGCATAAAGCGCTGCGCCAGTTCCGGTTGTTTGCTGGACGCGACCACACCAGCCACTTCCACTTGCAGATAGTGGCCTTCACTGAAATCAGCCGCCGCATAGTTGTCTTTCTTCTCTGCAATCAGATGATAAGCCGGAGAAGTGGTGTAGCTCAGCACGAAATCCCCTTCACCTTTCAGGAACAAGCCGTAAGCTTCACTCCAGCCTTTGGTCACGGTGACGGTTTTTTTCGCTAATTTCTGCCAGGCTTGCGGGGCTTGGTCGCCATAGACTTTTTGCATCCACAACATTAAACCGAGGCCCGGGGTACTGGTGCGCGGGTCTTGATAAATCACTTTCCACGGTTCTTTGCTGTCGACTAATTCTTGCAGGCTTTTCGGCGGATTTTTCAATTTATTTTTGTCATACACAAAAGCAAAATAGCCATAATCGTAGGGGACGAAAATTTTATTTTGCCATTTTTCTGGCAAAGTCAGATGGCTGGTATCTACCTGACTTGGCACGAATAATCCGGTTTGCTCTGCCGCTTGCAGCAGATTGTTATCTAAGCCCAACACCACATCGGCTTGGCTATTTTTACCCTCCATCCGCAGGCGGTTCAGCAGGGAAACACCATCTTCCAGCGCCACAAATTTAAGCTGACAATCACACTCGGCTTCAAAGGCTTTTTTAATCGACGGCCCCGGGCCCCAATCAGCCGCGAAAGAATCATAGGTATAAACAGTCAAGGTGGGTTTATCAGCAGCGACGGCAGCGGCAGACAGAAAAAACAAGCAGGAAATCATGCGTTTAAACACTTTGCACTCCTTAAAGATAAAGGTGGCAAAGGTATCTGAGGCGGTAAATAACATGAATATCAAGAAGATACAGCGTTATTTTTCTCAAATCCCTCCGCCGGTGTTAACCGGATCAGGTTCGACGGGTTTGCTCTCAGCTAACTTGCGATTTTCTGCAAGTTAGCACCCCGTTGAGACGGCGCTATTGTAGAGTTTAATTGCAGTGGGCGAAAGCGGGTTTAATCCTCTGGTGGCGTAAACCAGGCCGATTTGAAGTCAAACCAGCCGAGTGTGTTCATGCGCACCCCGCGCATACTGTGCTGCCCATATAATTCTAGCCAGTGATGGAACAGTGGGTGAAATTGATTCTGGCTGACCAAACGCTGGCTCCATTCCGCCATTGGCAGAGTATTATTTCGCCATAATTCAACATCTTGGTGCAGTTTTTCATCCAGGCAATATTGCAGCAGCGGCAGCTCATACAAGGTGGCAAACAGGGAAAATTCCAGCGGCAGATAAAAATTGGCGCTGCCGAGCCAGATGTCGCTCTGTGCATCCCCTTGATACCAACTGGCATAATCCACCACATTTATGATCAATTTGACCCCGTGTGCGGCCAATAATGTGGCCAATGTTTGGCTGATAGCATCAAACTCTGAATGGTGACTATAAAAAGTCAGTGTCAGTTCGGTCAAACCTTCCGGTTTCGCTTCCAGTACCCTGAGCCGGTTATGGTGCCAGCGCGGTAACATGCCGTAAGCCGGTGACCAGTAGCGTTGGTAAAAAGGATCGGCATGGCTGAGTAGGGCGACGGGGGTGATGAGTTCACAGAGCCAACGGCGGATATCAGGATTGCAGGTTTGGGGAGATCGCTGGTCGAATAACAGAAAATAACAGCCTTCTTCCAGCCGGCTTTCCAGCTCATTTTTACTGGTATCATCAGCTTGCAATTGCACACCGGAATAAACCAATTCTTCGGACAGCTCCGGTAATACCCAAATATTGACCTCATCAATAAGTGCGCGAAAACCAAAATAATTATCAAATGCCTGAATTTTCAATTGGCTATGATGATTTCGAATCACGGAATAAGGGCCAGTCCCAATAGGATGTCGGCGGAAATCCGGCTGATTTTCCCACTCTTGCGGCAAGATCATGGCGTGTACACTGCCCAACAACCACGGCAGCCAGCTGTCCGGGGTACTGAGATGCACATCAATCACATACGGGGTGGGTGAGCGCACCGCGGTGATATGTGAAAACAGCGGTTGGGAGATTAACCGAGTCAGGCTGGTCATCACATCATTCATTTCCAGCTCACGGCCATGGTGAAAATGAATCGCCGGGCGCAAATAAAAGCGCCAATGCAATGGGCTAATGGCTTGCCAGTGATGAGACAAATCCGGCTCCAGTTCCCCATTTTCCTCATTTATCCGCGTCAGACCATTAAAAATCTGCCGCACCATATGGGTTTCTGAGCGGCGCAGCGCGGTGCCGGGTAATAGATTTTGTAAGGGGCGGTAATAGAGCACCCGCAGAATATGTTTACCTTGCCGGAAGCTGCGCCCTAACTGAGAGAGCAGCATTTGGCGCACTGCTTTTTTATCCCCGACCAACTGCACCAGTTGATCAATACTTTCTTGTTCCAGTAACTCTTCGGCCCGCTGTTGCTGTAAGGCCAGGCCGGAGCAGAGGAAAGTCAGTTGTGAGCGCTTACCTCGGCCAGCTTCCGCCTGCCAGCTCAGCCACCCCTCTTGCTGCATACTGCCCAATAAGGAACGCACATGGCGGCGCGAGCAACAGAGCACGTCAGCCAGCTCCTGCAAGGTGGTTTCTGTGGGCAAACCGCTAAAACGTTGCCAAAGGCGAATGAACTGCTGTTGCAAGCGGGAGGTAGACATAAAAGGGGAACTCCTCGGCAAACTTCATCAATTTTTCTTTCCCTATATTACGCGGATACTGCTTGTTAATGAAAGCGGGTTAGTCAGCGAATGGGAGGAATAAGATGATTTTTAATTTACAACGTTATTCCACTCATGACGGCCCCGGCATTCGTAGCGTGGTGTTCCTCAAAGGCTGTTCGTTGAGTTGTCGCTGGTGCCAAAACCCCGAAAGCCGCTCACGTGAGCCGGAGCTGTTATTTGACCCGCGTCTGTGTTTATCCGGCTGCGATTTGTGTCATCAGACTTGCCCGCAAGCAATCCAACATATTGATAATAAAATTGTTATTCATCGCCAGCTATTGGCTGAAGACGACTTTCAAGCACTGAAAACGCGCTGCCCCAGTGGTGCGTTGACGGTGTGCGGTGACCCCATTGATATTGACGGCACTATGGCGATATTGCTGCGCGATTTGCCATTTTATCGGCGCAGTGGTGGCGGGGTGACATTATCTGGCGGCGAACCTTTTATGCAGCCGGAAGTGGCCGCTGAATTATTGCAGCGCTGCCATCAACTGGGCATCCATACCGCGGTTGAATCTTGTTTGCACACCCCGTGGCGCTATATCGCCCCCTCTTTGCCGTGGCTGGATTTGATGCTGGCAGACTTGAAACACACCGATGAGCGCCGTTTTCAACAGTGGACTGGCGGCTCTGCCAAACGGGTGATGGATAACTTCCGCAAATTAGCGGCCGCGGGCACCGATATTACGGTGCGGGTGCCTTTAATCCCGGATTTCAATGCTGACCGCCGCTCGGTACAAGGAATTGTCGATTTTGCTGCGGATGAGATTGGCGTGAAAGAAATTCATTTTTTGCCTTATCACACTCTGGGCATCAATAAATATTCGCTGCTGGGTGAAAAGTATCTGGCGGCAAGTACACCTTTGGACTCTCCTTCCCTGCTGGCCTTCGCGGAAAGTTATGCCCGTGAAAAGGGCCTGACGGCAATCTTAAGAGGATGACGCAATGACGACTCTCGATTTGGTAACCTTAAGCGAACGGACAAAACAGCATAAAAACGCGCTGATTCATATTGTAAAACCGCCGGTTTGTACTGAGCGGGCGTTGCATTATACCGAGGCTTATCAACAACATCAGGATAAACCGCTGCCGGTTCGGCGGGCGCTGGCACTGGCCCATCACTTACAGCAACGCACTGTTTGGATTAAAAATGATGAGCTAATTATTGGTAATCAGGCCAGCCAATTACGCGCCGCGCCGATTTTTCCTGAATACACCGTGGGCTGGATTGAGAGTGAAATTGACGCGTTAGCCGACCGCCCCGGTGCCGGTTTCTCAGTCAGTGAAGCCGACAAAACGGTATTACACCAGCTGTGCCCATGGTGGCGCGGGCAAACAGTGCAAGACCGCTGCTACGGCATGTTTACTGATGAGCAAAAAGCGCTGTTGGCGACCGGCATTATAAAAGCCGAGGGCAATATGACCTCCGGCGATGCGCATTTGGCGGTTAACTTCCCGTTATTGCTAGAAAAAGGGCTGGATGGTCTGCGCAGTAAAGTGGCCAGCCGTCGCTCTCGGCTGCAACTGACTGACTGGAGTGACCTGCACAAAGAACAATTCCTGAAAGCGATTGATATCTCGCTGGCTGCTCTGAGCGCACATATTGAGCGCTACGCCGCAGTAGCCCGGCAAATGGCGGAAGAAGAAACGCGTGAATGGCGGCGCACTGAACTACAAGAAATCGCCGAAAACTGTGAGCTGATTGCTCATCAGCCGCCGCAAACTTTCTGGCAAGCGCTGCAATTGTGCTATTTCATTCAACTAATTTTGCAAATTGAATCCAATGGTCATTCCGTCTCGTTTGGCCGTTTGGACCAATATCTGTATCCATGGTATCGCCGCGATGTTGAGTTGGAAAATACCCTCAGCCGCGAGCATGCCATTGAGATGCTGCATAGCTGCTGGCTGAAATTGCTGGAAGTGAACAAAATCCGCTCCGGTTCGCACTCCAAGGCCTCGGCGGGTAGCCCGCTTTATCAAAACGTCACTATCGGCGGGCAAAAATTGGTGCAGGGCAAAGCCATTGATGCGGTGAATCCGCTCTCTTATGCGGTGCTGGAATCCTGTGGGCGCTTACGTTCAACCCAGCCGAATCTCAGTGTTCGCTATCATGCCGGTATCAGTGATGATTTCCTCGATGCTTGCGTGCAAGTCATTCGCTGTGGTTTTGGTATGCCCGCATTTAATAATGACGAAATTGTTATTCCCGAATTTATCAAACTGGGTGTCGAGCCGCAGGATGCCTATGATTACGCGGCGATTGGCTGCATTGAAACCGCCGTCGGCGGCAAGTGGGGCTACCGCTGCACCGGCATGAGTTTCATTAACTTCGCCAGAGTGATGTTGGCTGCGTTGGAGCAAGGTCGCGATGCCACTTCCGGCCAGGTATTCTTGCCACAAGAGCAAGGATTGTCGAAAGGTAACTTTAGCGATTTCTCTCAAGTCATGGCGCAATGGGATGCGCAGATTCGCTATTACACCCGCAAATCCATTGAAATAGAGTGTGTGGTGGACACTATATTGGAAGAAAACGCCCACGATATCGTCTGTTCAGCGCTGGTGGATGATTGCATTGAGCGCGGCAAAAGTATCAAACAGGGCGGAGCGCGCTACGACTGGGTTTCTGGTTTGCAAGTCGGGATTGCCAATTTGGGTAACAGTCTGGCGGCTGTGCGCAAATTGGTATTTGAACAACAACTTATCAGCCAAAAACAGCTGGCCACTGCATTAGCCAATGATTTTGCTGGTCTGAATGGCGAGCAGCTACGCCAGCATTTGATTAATTCAGCGCCGAAATACGGCAATGATGTTGATGATGTCGACCAACTGTTAGTGCGGGCTTATCAGACTTACATTGATGAGCTGAAGCAATATCACAATACGCGTTTTGGTCGCGGCCCGATTGGCGGCACTTATTATGCGGGAACCTCGTCTATCTCTGCCAACGTGCCATTTGGTGCGGCGACCATGGCAACACCCGATGGCCGTAAAGCGCACAGCCCATTGGCGGAGGGGGCAAGCCCCGCTTCTGGCACTGACCATCTGGGGCCAACGGCGGTGTTTAACTCATTGTCAAAATTGCCGACGGCTTCGATTCTGGGCGGCGTGTTGCTCAATCAAAAGTTGAACCCGTCCACATTGGATAATCCGCGTGACCGCGAAAAGTTGATGATGATGCTGCGCACTTTCTTTGAGGAGTATCTGGGCTGGCATGTGCAATACAACATTGTGTCGCGTGAAACCTTGCTGGAAGCCAAGCAGCACCCGGATCGCTACCGTGATTTAGTGGTCAGAGTTGCCGGTTACTCGGCATTCTTCACCGCGCTGTCGCCGGATGCACAGGACGATATTATCGCCCGCACTGAACATACTTTGTAATTTAGTCTTGCTTTACCGAGTAGCAAAAGTTTCTGAGTAATGGTGTATTTCACCAGCCAGTGGTTTATGCCACTGGCTTTTTTTATCCTTGGTATGAACTGCATGACAATATTTAGGGGCGGGTGTCTAAAAAACGAGCTTGACGCGTGGCTACGTTGTAGCTACAATAAAATAACTTAATGGAGGTTATTATGACTGATACTGTTGTTCGCGCACGAGTCTCACCTGCATCTAAAGCTGCTGCGATGGCGAATGCAAAAGCGCTTGGCCTTGATTTATCTACCGTGATCCGCATGGTAGTTAATCGCCTTGCTGTTAATGCAGAGCTTCCCATAGATTTACTCCAACCTAATCAGGAAACGCTACAAGCTATCCGTGACCTAGAGAATGGGGTAGAAGTTCATCGTGTTGATACGGTTGATGCACTCAAACGCGATCTTGGTTGGTAAACATGCTTGAGATTGTTTATCAGAGCCGCTTTAAAAAAGATGCAAAACGGTATACAAACAATAAAAAAGCACAGAAAGTTATTTTAGAAACTATTTCGCTATTACAAACGGGCGAAATACTCCCGCAAAAATACAAAGAACACCCCTTGATCGGTAACTATATTGGTTATCTTGAATGCCATGGCATGCCAGATTTGCTGTTAATTTATCAACGTAGTGACGGTTATCTTAAGTTATACCGCGTGGGAAGCCATTCTGATTTATTTTAGCATGGGCAAGTACCATACAGGTTGAATAACAGTAATATGCTCTATCAAAGATACTCGTAGTATTTCCTGTCATTATAATACCCACAATAGCTGTTTCTGGCGCTGGAGCCTGGAATGAAATCTGCATTAACCTTTTCCCGCCGTATCAATCCGGTTTTTCTCGCTTTCTTTGTGGTGGCTTTTCTTTCTGGTATTGCGGGTGCCTTGCAAGCTCCGACCTTAAGTCTGTTTTTAAGCACCGAAGTCAAAGTGCGGCCACTATGGGTTGGGCTGTTTTACACCGTGAATGCTATTGCCGGGATTACCGTCAGCTTTGTGCTGGCCAAGCGCTCGGACTCGCGCGGGGATCGGCGCAAACTCATTATGGTTTGCTACTTAATGGCGGTGGGGAACTGCCTGTTATTTGCCTTTAATCGTGATTATCTGACCTTGATCACCGCCGGAGTGGTGTTGGCCGCCGTGGCTAACACCGCCATGCCGCAAATTTTCGCTCTAGCGCGTGAATATGCTGATAGCTCGGCCCGCGAAGTGGTGATGTTCAGCTCCATTATGCGTGCGCAGCTCTCATTGGCTTGGGTTATCGGGCCGCCGCTGTCATTTATGCTGGCGCTGAATTATGGCTTTACCCTGATGTTCAGCATTGCGGCCGGTGTTTTTGTGCTGAGCGCGCTGGTGGTGTGGTTTATTCTGCCGTCGGTGCAGCGGGCAGAGCCGGTAGCGGATGCCCCAGCGGTGGCGCAAGTGAGCTTGTTTGCTGATAAAAACGTGTTGTTATTGTTTATTGCTTCAATGCTGATGTGGACTTGCAATACCATGTATATCATTGATATGCCTTTATATATCACCGCAAACTTGGGGTTACCTGAGCGGTTAGCGGGTTTATTGATGGGGACGGCGGCCGGGCTGGAAATTCCTATCATGTTGTTGGCGGGGTATTCAGTCAGACGTTTTGGTAAGCGCAAAATCATGTTGTTTGCGGTGCTGGCTGGCGTGCTGTTTTATACCGGATTGGTGCTGTTTAAATTCAAAACCGCCCTGATGTTATTGCAGATTTTTAATGCCATTTTCATCGGCATTGTCGCCGGGATTGGTATGCTTTATTTTCAGGATTTAATGCCCGGCAGGGCAGGAGCCGCTACCACGTTGTTTACCAACAGTATTTCAACCGGGGTGATTCTGGCAGGGGTGCTGCAAGGGGTATTAACGGAAACTTGGGGACATGATTCGGTGTATGTCATGGCGATGATTCTCGCCATTCTCTCACTTATCATTTGTGCGCGAGTCAGAGAAGCTTAGCACCCCGCAGGTTCGGGCAGGATAGGGGCGATGGTGTTAATCGCCCGGACAGTTAAACCAATATAATCATGAGAATACCCCCAAAACCCAACGCAGTGATCTTGGGGGTAATTGTTGTTTATTCGACCGGTTTTAATCGGGCCACAAAGTGGCGTAGAACTGGCGGTTCGTAGGTGAAAGTCAAACCTTTGATTTCCTCGGCGCGTGATTTGAGTGAAATCAGTGCATCCGCAATATAGTCCATATGGTCATTGGTGTAGACCCGGCGCGGGATGGTCAAGCGCAGCAATTCCAATGGCGATGGTTTTTGTTGGCCGGTTTCCGGATCACGGCCTAGCAGCAATGAACCAATCTCCACACTGCGGATTCCCGCCTCCAGATACAGGGCATTATTCAGGGCTTGTGCTGGGAATTGTTCGGCTGGAATATGTGGCAGCAGGATTTTGGCATCAACAAATACGGCATGACCGCCAGTCGGATATTGAATGGGGATGCCGCCAGCCCGCAGGCGCTCGCCCAAATACTCGACCTGACCAATACGGTAAGTCAGGAAGTCTTCATTCATTCCCTCTTCCAGCCCAATCGCCAGCGCTTCCATGTCGCGGCCAGCCAAACCACCATAAGTCACAAAACCTTCCATTGGCACACAACGGATGCGAACGTCGTTGAACAGGTCTTCATCGGCACGGAAACAGCATAAGCCGCCAATGTTTACCAGCGAGTCTTTTTTGGCTGACATGGTGAGCATATCGCCATACTGATACATTTCCAGAATGATCTCTTTGATCGACTTATCGCCATAACCCGGCTCGCGCTGCTTGATAAACCAGGCGTTTTCACAGAAGCGGGCGGAGTCAATCACCACTGGAATATTATGCTGTTGAGCAATTCGATATACTTCGCGCATATTACTCATTGAAACTGGCTGCCCGCCGGAGCTGTTGCAAGTGACGGTGGTAATAATTGACACCACATTGTCAGCACCATGCTCGGCAATAGTGGCTTTCAGTTGGTCTAAATCGAAATCCCCTTTCCAGTCATAATAAGTCACAGTATCAAAGGCTTTCGGGGTGACCACGTTGATAGCTTTCGCCCCATTGATCTCAACATGGGCGGCGGTGGTATCAAAGTGGAAGTTGGAAATAAAAACGGGATTCTTGGCTCCCCCTGCTTTTTGTTTTTTGACAATGAGGCAAGGGAATAGAATTTGTTCCGCGCCGCGGCCCTGATGTGTTGGGATAGTAAATGGGTAGCCAATCAGTTTTTTAACCTGGTCACACAAGTGATAATAGTTACGCGAGCCAGCATAGGATTCATCGCCCATCATTAAGCCAGCCCACTGGCGGTCACTCATCGCCCCGGTGCCAGAGTCAGTCAGTAAATCAATATAAATATCTTCACTGGGGAGTAAGAATGGGTTGTAGCCCGCCTCAATCAGTGCTTTCTCACGATCCTCCCGGTTAGTCATCCGAATATTTTCTACCATTTTAATACGGAAAGGTTCAGGAATGCGTTTCATGGCTTATAACTCCAAATACCCGTCGTACTTGAAATCGCAGGGGCGTTAGCTGCCGATCTGCAACTCCAATGACTTTGGCTATATATTAAAAATGCTGTCATTTAGTGACGAGCGAAAGTCATTATTCGCATCACCTATGACGGCAAAAAAATAAAGAAATGAGATTTTCAGCCGAAGCTGAATAAGCAATGGGGGAATTAACGCGGGAAATCGTTGGCGAGGCGGTAATCTATATTAAACCAAGCTCGGCTATCGCCGGAGATACGTGCTTCGTAACGCAATATAATGCGTGCCATAAGGCGACCTCTAGGGAGGAAATAGTCAATTACAGCATAGCGTTGTTGAAGAAATAAAAAGTGACCGTCAGCACAAATTACAATCAATGCAGAATATATTATAATTATTAATGTTTATGCAATTGAATAGATTAAGGTGCTGATTTGTATTTTGTTGATTATTATCATATTTTTATTACTTATCGGGTAAGGGGTAAAATGGTAATGGGTTTTTGATTAGGGTTTTTGATTGTTTTTTTTGATTAGAGTTTAGATGGGGTTTGAATTGTTGGGTCAGGAAGCCTGACACCAACAATATACTCACAAAATGAATTAAAAATAATTAACGTAGGAATTCTGGCTGTTGTTTTTCGTAGGCTGAAATATTACTTTCATGCTGTAGTGTCAGGCCAATGCTGTCTAAACCGTTAATCATACAATGACGGCGGAAACTATCAATTTCGAAAGAATAACTTTTCCCACCGGCATTTACCGTCTGGTGCTCTAAATCGACAATAAATTCGATGCCTTCATTCTCTTTAACCAATTGGAATAAAGTATCAATATCCGCTTCATTTAATGTGACCGGCAATAACTGGTTATTAAATGAATTGCCGTAAAAAATATCAGCAAAACTTGGGGCGATAACCACTTTGAAACCGAAATCTGTCAGTGCCCAAGGCGCATGTTCGCGTGATGAGCCGCAGCCGAAGTTTTCGCGGGCTAACAAAATGGTCGCGCCCTGATAGCGCGGTTGGTTCAGCACAAATTCAGGGTTGGGCACTTTGCCAGCATCATCGAGAAAACGCCAGTCGTTAAACAGATGTTGACCAAAACCGGTGCGCGTCACTTTTTGCAAAAACTGTTTCGGGATAATCGCGTCAGTGTCGACGTTTGCCGCATCCAATGGAACGACCAAACCCTTATGTTGAACCAAACCCGTTTGTTGAGCCAAACCAGAGTGTTGAGTAAATTTTGTCATGGTGGTGTCTCCGATTAGTGGGTGGCGGCGGATAAGTCGCGGACATCAGCAAAGTGACCACTGACTGCCGCTGCGGCAGCCATTGCCGGGCTAACCAAATGGGTGCGGCCTCCACGGCCCTGACGCCCTTCAAAATTCCGGTTGCTGGTGGAAGCACAGCGCTCGCCTGGCTCCAGGCGGTCATTATTCATCGCCAAACACATAGAGCAGCCGGGTAAACGCCACTCAAAACCGGCTTCGATAAAGATTTTATCCAAACCTTCTGCTTCGGCCTGCGCTTTCACCGGGCCGGAGCCGGGCACCACAATAGCCTGTACGCCGGTCGCCACTTTGCGCCCTTGCGCCACGGCGGCAGCGGCACGTAAATCTTCAATGCGCGAGTTGGTGCAAGAGCCGATAAAGACTTTATCAATCGCCACTTCGGTCAACTTGATACCAGGGCGCAAGTCCATATAAGCCAAGGCTTTTTCTGCCGAGGCGCGCTCAACCGGATCACTGAAAGATTCCGGTGCCGGGATGATTTCATTCACCGCGATGACTTGGCCCGGATTGGTGCCCCAAGTCACTTGTGGCGCTATCTCGGCAGCATCTAAGGTGACGACAGTATCGAATTTGGCGTCAGCATCAGATTTCAAGCTGCGCCAGTAAGCCACACCTTGCTCCCATTGCTCGCCAGTTGGTGCAAATTGTCGGCCTTTCAGATAGTTAAAAGTGGTGTCGTCCGGTGCAACTAAACCGGCTTTAGCGCCCATTTCAATCGCCATATTGCACAAAGTCATCCGGCCTTCCATGCTCAGCGCTTCAATCGCACTGCCGCAGAATTCCACCACATGGCCAGTACCCCCGGCGCTGCCGGTTTTGCCGATAATTGCCAGCACGATATCTTTAGCGGTAATACCGGGGCCAACATCCCCATTAACTTCAATTTTCATGGTCTTGGCGCGGCCCTGTTTCAGGGTTTGGGTGGCCAACACGTGCTCAACTTCTGAGGTACCGATACCAAATGCCAATGAGCCAAATGCGCCGTGAGTCGCGGTGTGGGAGTCTCCGCACACAATCGTCATGCCCGGCAGAGTCATTCCTTGCTCTGGGCCAATCACATGCACGATGCCCTGGAATGGGTGATTCAAATCATATAAAGAAACGCCAAATTCAGCACAGTTTTTGATCAACTCTTGCATCTGAATGCGCGCCATTTCGCCGCTGGCATTGATATCTTTGGTTTGCGTCGAAACGTTGTGATCCATGGTGGCAAAGGTCTTACCCGGCTGACGTACCGGGCGGCCCATGGCCCGCAAGCCGTCAAAGGCCTGCGGCGAGGTCACTTCATGCACTAAGTGGCGGTCGATATACAACAGCGGGGTTTCATTTGGCGCTTCGTGCACGATATGCGCATCATACAACTTTTGATATAACGTCTTGTTTTGATATAACGTCTTGCCCATGTTAAACCCCCTCCGCCACAAATTTAGCGATGATATCGCCCATTTCATTGGTGCCGATTGCTTTGCCATCACCGGCTAAATCAGCGGTGCGATAGCCTTGTTCCAATGCTTGATTGATGGCGTTTTCAATCGCGTCAGCTGCGTCGTCTTTACCCAAACTAAAGCGCAACAACAGGGCCAAAGACAGAATTTGCGCAATAGGGTTGGCAATATTTTGGCCCGCGATATCCGGTGCGGAGCCGCCAGCGGGTTCATACAAACCAAAACCTTGCTCATTCAAACTGGCGGACGGCAGCATGCCCATCGAGCCGGTTATCATCGCGCATTCATCGGACAAAATATCGCCAAATAAGTTGGAGCACAGCAACACGTCAAACTGGGATGGATCTTTAATTAACTGCATGGTGGCGTTATCAATATACATATGGGATAACGCAACATCTGGATAATCGGCGGCAATGGCGGTGACCACTTCGCGCCACAGAATTGAACTTTGCAACACATTGGCTTTATCAATAGAAGTAACTTTGCCACGGCGTTTACGTGCAGATTCAAAAGCAATGTGGGCAATGCGTTCAATTTCAAAGCGGTGATAAACTTCAGTATCAAATGCACGTTCGTGCATACCTTGGCCTTCACGACCTTTGGGTTGACCGAAATAGATACCGCCGGTTAATTCACGCACGCACAGAATATCGAAACCTCGAGCAGCAATATCACTGCGCAATGGGCAGAAATCTTCTAAACCTTGATACAAACGCGCAGGGCGTAAGTTGCTGAATAATTTAAAATGTTTGCGCAAGGGTAACAATGCACCGCGCTCAGGTTGTTCCGCTGGTGGCAAATGTTCCCATTTGGGGCCGCCCACGGAGCCAAATAAAATGGCGTCAGCTTGCTCGCACCCGCTCACGGTAGCCGGTGGCAATGGGCTGCCATGACGGTCAATGGCAGCACCGCCCACATCATATTTGCTGGTGGTGATTTTGATGCTGAAGCGCTGGCGCACCGCATCCAATACTTTTTCCGCCTGAGTCATTACTTCAGGGCCAATACCGTCTCCGGGTAAAACGGCAATATGATAAGTCTGAGTCATGTTCACACCATTTCCTGATTATTTTGTTGCAAGCGCTGCTTCTCGATTTCGACCTGATGAGCGCGCCAGATGTTATTTAATACGTGAACCAATGCTTTTGCGGATGACTCGACAATATCTGTTGCCAGGCCCACACCATGGAAACGGCGGCCTTTGTGGTCAACCACGATATCAACCTGACCCAATGCGTCTTTACCCTGACCATTGGCAGACAGTTGATATTTCACCAGTTCAATCGGGTAGTCGGTAATGCGGTTGATGGCCTGGTACACTGCATCGACCGGGCCATTACCGGTGGCCGCTTCTGATTTAACTTCTTCACCACAGACCAATTTTACTGATGCTGTCGCCATCACGCTGGAGCCAGACTGCACACTGAAATAGTCTAAACGGTAATGTTCTGGCTCTTCCTGCTGCTTATTAATGAAAGCCAATGCTTCCAAATCGTAATCAAAAACCTGGCCTTTCTTATCCGCTAATTTCAAAAATGCGTCATATAAGGAGTCCAAATTATAGTCTTTATCCTGATAACCCATCTCTTCCATACGGTGTTTTACGGCGGCACGACCCGAGCGGGAAGTCAGATTCAACTGCACTTCTTTCAAGCCGATGGACTGCGGGGTCATGATTTCGTAGTTTTCGCGATTTTTCAGCACGCCATCCTGATGGATACCGGAGGAGTGGGCAAAAGCATTGCTGCCGACAATGGCTTTATTGGCAGGTATTGGCATGTTGCATAACTTACTGACCAATTGGCTGGTGCGGTAAATTTCTTGATGATTAATATTGGTATGCACGCCTAACATGTTTTCGCGCACTTTAATCGCCATGATCACTTCTTCCAGTGAACAGTTACCTGCGCGCTCGCCCAAACCATTTATAGTCCCTTCGACCTGGCGCGCCCCGGCTTGCACCGCGGTAATGGAGTTGGCTACTGACATGCCCAAGTCGTCATGGCAATGGACAGAGATAATGGCTTTATCAATATTGGGCACCCGATTATACAAATCAGTGATGATTCCACCGAACTGATAAGGCGTGGTGTAGCCGACAGTATCAGGGATATTGATGGTTGTGGCACCGGCATTGATCGCGGCCTCTACAATGCGGCACAAGTTATCAATGGGGGTGCGCCCCGCATCTTCGCAAGAGAATTCCACATCATTGGTATAGTTACGGGCGCGTTTTACCGAGTGAACGGCCATCGCCAACACATCGTCAAACGAGCGCTTTAATTTGGATTCAATATGTAAAGTAGAGGTCGCCAAAAACACATGAATTCGGAATGCTTCAGCAATACGCAAAGCTTCAGCAGCAACATCTATATCTTTGTCTACACAGCGTGCCAAGGCGCAAACCCGGCTGTTTTTTACTTGCTGAGCAATGGTGCGGACTGACTCAAAATCGCCAGGAGAGGAAACCGGGAAACCGACTTCCATGACATCGACACCCATTCTTTCCAATGCTAACGCAATTTGCAGCTTTTCTTTAACACTCAAGCTGGCTTGTAATGCTTGTTCACCGTCGCGCAAGGTTGTATCGAAAATAATGACTTGTTGGCTCATGGGTTGTTCCTTGTCGTGTTTACATTTGCGCTTAGCGGGTAAAAAAAAACCCGCGCATTTGCGCGGGCTTGTTAATCTTGATGGCTGAATCAGTTCTGATTTCCGTCCACCAACATACCGCGCAAGTGAGATGCGTTGAGTAGTAGGCCTAGTAGACGGGTTGAGTAGAACATAATTTTTCAGTTTCTCATTAGTTAAAATATTGCGTTGCCTAAATTGATACGTGAATTCTATGGTTGTGTCAACATTTGTTTAAAATGGCGTGTTCAACTGGTTACGAGGATACTGAATTCAGTATAACGGCACAAAAAACTTAAAAATTAATTTTTAAAGATTTTTAATCTAACTATCTAAACTGTGGATTTTGCATTATTTGGCATAATACTCAAAATGCGGGGGATTGTGCTTTTTGTCTATGTGATGAATTGATAGCCTGTTTACTTTCTCTCTGTGGCTCTGATGAGTTGTTTTTCAACTCTGTTCAGGGATAATTAAATTAACAGGTTAATAATTAACCACAGGCAGTCTTATTTTTTATACAGATAGTGAATTTACACAGCAGTTATTTTATCTTAATGTATATCTTTGCTCTTGTTTTTTATACTTCATGACTATTTATATTAATTATAATTAGATTTAGTGAGGTATTTTATGTTTTTTGTGTTTTTCTTAATATAATTAAGGGTTAATAAGTTATAAGTGAAGAATTTATTATTCATTAATGTCATAGTTGTTAATCCTCTCATTTTGTGATGTGAACATGTCAAAAGTTCTATTATTAATATTGATGAGGTATGGCCTTAATATTGACAATTTAGATTGATTTTATTTACCATGCAAAATATTTTGCATATTCTTCTTGTTTATATATTTGTCTATGGGTTTTACTGATCACCAAATGCATTAGGTGTGATTTATATTTTCACACTTATACAAGGATGAGACTCGATTTTACCTCTTAAGGTATTAAAGAGAATATTGGCATTATTAATGATAAGTGTTCAAAGATATTTTGAAACAATAATGAATATCTATGAGATTACTTATTAATCATGCCATCTGCATAAAGCTTAGTGGAGTTAAGCATGTTTGAACACAACTTAGGAATCGACAGTCAAGTTACTAAAAAGGAAGGGAGCGACGTCCATTTACGCAGTGTCGACCTCAATCTATTAACTGTTTTCGATGCTGTGATGCAAATGCATAATGTGACACGTGCTGCACAGTCACTGGGGATGTCCCAGCCTGCAGTGAGCAACGCCGTTGCTCGTCTCAAAGTGATGTTTAATGACGAGCTGTTTGTTCGCTATGGCCGAGGTATCCAGCCAACCGCCAGAGCGCGCCAGCTTTTTGGGCCGGTACGACAGGCATTACAATTAGTGCAAAATGAGTTGCCAGGTGCGGGGTTTGAAGCCAAAAGTAGTGGGCGAGTATTTAATTTATCTATTTGTAGCCCTCTGGATATTAGGCTAACCGCACAAATCATACAGCAGGTTAATCAATTAGCACCCAGTGTTCAGCTCATTATTAGATCTTATCTTAATGAGAATATTGAACATCAGTTACGTTATCAAGAAACCGAATTTGTTATCGGTTATACCAAGTTCGAACGCTCCGATTTTCATGATATATCATTATCCTTGGATGAATCCGTTTTGGCAGTGTCTAAAGATCACCCGCGTATTGATAATTCAATCACTCAAGAACAACTTCTTTCTGAATTACATGCGGTGGTGTCCTTAGATAAAGTAGGTTCTTTCAGTGAGCTTTATTATGATTCGACCATCAGTAGCCAAACTATCGCTTATGAAAGCACGGATATGAACAGTGTGCTGAATATTGTCTCTCAAACTAGCCTTGTTGCAATTGCGCCTCGTTGGTTAGTTCAAACATACAGCGAGGCCCTTAATCTGAAACTTATCCCGTTACCGTGGGAGGAAACATGTCGCTCATGTTATCTCACTTGGCATGAATCAACGGATAGAGATAAGGGACATCAATGGATGAAAGAATTACTCGGCCAGCTTAGTATTCCTTCTTAATTATTATCGTTAAGTCCTGCTACTGAAATGGTTTTATTCTCAGTGGCAGGCAAGGGCCACAGCCTAATTTAAAATGAATCTTTTTGTATCCCATCCAGCAAAATATTTTTACCCATCTTGATTCTCTTTCCGTCGTCCTGAATGCTGTATTTTTCGTCAAAATCTATTTCAGCTCACACTTCTGCGCTGAATTTTGTTTGCCATAAGCGATAGAGTGGGTAGACTGCGCGAAAAAAGTGAACGACTGTAAGCTGAAAGCCCATAAGCAAAAGCGGTAGTACACTTTAACAAATGATTTCTCAGCGAGCTGCGATGTTATGACTCAACTATTAGATAAATATCACCTTGTGCGCCGGTTGCGCCAACAAATAAGCCAGAGAGCTGACAAGGTCGCGTTCCGTGAATGGTCGCCAGAAGGCGAAAATCAACTGACCTGGCGGCAGATTGATACTCATGTGACGCGAATTTCAGCGGCTTTGTTGTCTTTGGGTGTTGCAATCCAAGAGCGTGTTGGGATTTTTGCTAATAACAGCATGGCTTGGTCATTAGCCGATTTAGCTATTTTACAAATTCGCGGTGTGAGCGTGCCGTTGTATGCCACCAATACAACCGCTCAAGCTGTTTATGTAATGAATGATGCTGATGTGCGCATTTTATTTGTCGGTGGACAAGCGCAGTTTGATGTCGCAATTACACTCAAGCCGCTATGCCCACAATTGAGCCAAATTGTGGTATTAGACCCCCATGTAGATTTACGTGGCTGTGAATATGCCCAACATTTAGCTGATTTTGAACAGCAGCCAGATGCGGTTCTGCAACATTTATTAACCGCACGTATAGATGGTTGCGATTTAAGTGATTTATTCACATTGATTTATACTTCGGGCACGACCGGCGAGCCGAAAGGGGTGATGCTGGAGTACCGGAATATGGCCGCTCAGCTCTATTTGCATGACCAGCGCTTGACCCTGACACCTGAAGATACCTCTCTTAGTTTCCTGCCGCTGTCTCATGTGTTTGAGCGGGCCTGGAGTTTCTATGTCATGCATACCGGCGCGCAAAATGTGTATATCAGTGACACCAATTGGGTGCGAGCCGCGATGCAGGCAGTAAAACCGACGGTTATGTGTGCGGTTCCGCGCTTCTACGAAAAAGTGTTCAGCGCTATAAATGATAAAGTTGCCTCGGCAAAATGGCATCGCCGGATGTTATTTAACTGGGCGGTTCGGTGTGGCGAGCGCAAATTCCAAGCTTTGCAAAGTGGGCAAACCTCCTCGTGGCTCTCAGAGCAGATGTTTAAGCTGGCGGATCGTCTGGTATTGAGTAAATTGCGCGACCTGCTGGGGGGGAAAGTGCGTTTCTTGCCGGCCGCCGGTGCACGGTTGGATGACAATATTATTCTGTTTTTCCAGGCCATTGGCGTCAATATCAAGTACGGCTATGGTATGACAGAAACCTGCGCCACGGTTTCTTGTTGGGAGGATAAAGACTTCCGGTTTGGTTCTATCGGTAAGCCATTACCGGGGATCGAAGTGCGTTTGGGCGCTGAAAATGAAATTCAAGTGCGCGGCCCGGTTGTCATGCGCGGCTATTTCAATAAACCTCAAGAGACCGCAGAATCTCTCACTGAGGATGGTTGGCTCAAAACCGGTGATGCCGGTGCGCTAGATGCTCAGGGGAATTTATTCATCACCGAGCGGCTGAAAGATTTGATGAAAACATCGGGCGGAAAATACATTGCGCCGCAGATGATTGAGGGCACTCTCAATCAGGATCGCTTTATCGAGCAAGTTGCGATTATTGCCGATACCCGCAAATTTGTTTCGGCGCTGATTGTCCCGTGCTTCGAATCGCTGGAAGAATATGCGCATTCGATAAACCTGAAATATCACGACCGGCTCGAACTGTTACGTCATAGTCATATTGTCAGTTTGTTCGAGCAACGGCTGAAAGATATGCAAAAAGAGCTGGCAAAGTTCGAGCAAGTTAAGCGCTTTACTCTGTTGCCGCAGGCTTTCACGATGGAAACAGGTGAATTGACACCTACTATGAAATTACGGCGTAAAATCATTCTCCAGAACTATCAGAATGAAATTGACTCCATGTACCGCGATTAACCCATCCACGTTTTCACTGCATTGGCCGGTATTTGTCTGACGATACCGGCCAGTTTTGCTGTTTTTCTAACCAGCCGTTTCTCTTCCCCTTCCTACATGCGTAACAGCGATTATTTTGCTGTAGCCATGGATAAAAATTATCAGCCTGATTTAGTTCTATAATTGGGTGTTAATGCGACGTTAAAAACAAGAATTCCCATCCTCAGGCAGTGTTTTATTTTCAGAATGAAGTCAAATACAGGGTGTGGCCGACAGAATTGACTTTAGGTGAGAGAATTGTTGTTTGCCTGCCAGAAATTCTGACGTTATGTTAATGAGTTAGTTACGTTAATAAATATCCCAATACTTATAAGCAAAGAATAACAAGCAAAGAATAGGAATACGGGGCGTTGTGCCTCTCCTACCGGGTTTCGTGGAAATGATTTCCCGTTATCCAATGAGCAAACTAAGCCTGGAGGCAAAACCCATGGAGATGTTGTCAGGAGCCGAGATGGTTGTCCGATCGTTAATCGATCAGGGCGTTAAGCATGTATTCGGTTATCCCGGCGGGGCCGTACTTGATATCTACGATGCCCTGCACACGGTCGGAGGCATCGATCACGTGCTGGTGCGCCACGAACAAGGTGCGGTTCACATGGCCGATGGTTATGCACGAGCTACGGGCGAGGTTGGTGTGGTGCTGGTGACGTCCGGCCCCGGTGCAACCAATGCGATTACCGGTATTGCGACGGCGTATATGGATTCAGTGCCGATGGTGGTGCTTTCTGGTCAGGTACCTAGCTCACTGATTGGCTATGATGCTTTCCAGGAGTGTGACATGGTGGGGATCTCCCGCCCGGTGGTCAAACACAGCTTCCTGGTCAAGCGCACCGAAGATATTCCAACTGTATTGAAAAAAGCATTTTATCTGGCGTCGACAGGCCGTCCTGGGCCGGTAGTTATTGATCTGCCAAAGGATATTGTTGGCCCAGCAGTCAAAATGCCTTATGCCTATCCAGAGCAGGTCAGCTTGCGCTCTTATAATCCGACGGTGCAAGGTCATCGCGGGCAGATTAAACGCGCGCTGCAAACTATTCTGGCGGCTAAAAGGCCGATTATGTATGTCGGGGGCGGGGCGATTAACTCGGCTTGCCACCAAGAGCTACTGACATTCGCTGAGAAGCTGAATTTACCCGTCACCAGTTCTCTGATGGGGTTGGGGAGCTTCCCTGGGACTCATCGCCAAAGTGTCGGCATGTTGGGGATGCATGGGACGTTTGAGGCCAATATGGCCATGCACAATACTGACCTGATTTTTGCTGTGGGCGTGCGCTTTGATGACCGCACCACCAATAATCTGGCGAAATATTGCCCGAACGCGACTGTGGTACACATTGATATCGACCCAACATCTATATCAAAAACTGTGGAAGCTGATATCCCGATTGTCGGCGATGCCAAACAAGTTTTGACGCAAATGCTGGACTTATTGCCGCAGATTGATTGCGCACAAGATTTCGATAGTTTGCGTGATTGGTGGCAATCCATTGAACAATGGCGTGCCCGTGATTGTCTTGGCTACGATAAAAAGAGTGGCAAAATTAAACCGCAGGCGGTGATTGAAGCACTGCATCGCCTGACCAAGGGTGACGCTTATGTCACGTCAGATGTCGGCCAACATCAAATGTTCGCTGCACTTTACTATCCTTTTGATAAACCACGCCATTGGATCAACTCCGGTGGTTTGGGCACCATGGGCTTTGGTCTGCCCGCAGCCCTTGGGGTGAAACTGGCTTTACCTAATGAAACCGTGGTGTGTGTTACCGGTGATGGCAGTATCCAAATGAATATTCAGGAATTATCTACTGCGCTGCAATACAACTTGCCAGTGTTGGTTTTGAACCTGAATAACCGCTATCTCGGCATGGTGAAACAATGGCAGGATATGATTTATTCTGGCCGACATTCACAGTCTTACATGGATTCTCTGCCTGATTTCGTCAAATTGGCGGAAGCTTATGGTCATATTGGTGTTTCCATTCGGACACCGGATGAGTTGGAAAGCAAACTGGCCGATGCTTTGACACAATTATCCAAGACTGAACGTCTGGTATTTGTGGATGTGACTGTCGATGAAACAGAGCATGTTTACCCAATGCAGATTCGCGGTGGTGGCATGGACGAAATGTGGCTTAGCAAAACGGAGAGGACATAATTATGCGCCGCCGGATTTTATCAGTTCTGCTGGAAAACGAATCAGGTGCCCTATCAAGAGTGGTCGGCCTGTTTTCTCAGCGCGGTTATAACATTGAAAGTTTGACGGTTGCGCCGACCGATGACCCGACACTGTCCAGAATGACCATCCAAACTGTGGGTGATGCTAAAGTTCTGGAACAAATTGAAAAACAGCTACATAAGCTGGTGGATGTCTTGCGGGTTAGCGAGCTGGTTTCGGGGTCACATGTTGAGCGCGAAATCATGCTGGTGAAATTGCAGGCCAACGGCTACGGGCGTGAAGAAGTAAAGCGCTGCGCTGAAATCTTCCGTGGGCAGATTGTGGATGTTACCGCCACGCTTTATACCGTGCAGCTTGCCGGTACCAGCGACAAACTGGATGCATTTTTGAATGCGGTGCGGGAAGTGGCCGAAATTGTTGAAGTTGCTCGCTCCGGTATTGTCGGTGTCTCCCGTGGCGACAAGATAATGCGTTAATCATGGTGATTAATACTGACTAATCTCCAATTGTTAGGCTCAGCAGGTATGTTGAGCTTTTTTTTTCTTATTTTTTAACCTGGATAGCGTTATATAGCAGTGAAAGCGGTTGCTCAATAGTGAGTTCTGCGGTTAGATCATATCCATGGTTAAACTATGTCTATATACCCGTCATACTTCAAGTTGCATGTGCGTTGGCTGCACTCAATCACCCGAATCACTTACTCGTGTAAGCTCATCGGGATTTTCTCGCTTGCCGCCTTCCTGCTACTCGAATTATTTAGCGTACAGATATCTTAGTCTAACCTACAACATCACTTTACAGGGTAATAAGGGGTCAATGTGAAACTGGATGAAATCGCGCGCCTTGCGGGTGTTTCGCGCACTACGGCCAGTTATGTCATTAATGGCAAAGCGAAACAGTATCGGGTCAGCGATAAAACAGTAGACAAAGTTATGGCGGTTGTCAGGGAACATAACTATCACCCAAATGCTGTCGCGGCAGGGTTGCGCGCGGGCAGAACCCGTTCGATCGGCTTGGTTATCCCGGATCTGGAGAATACCAGCTACACCCGTATCGCCAATTATTTGGAGCGACAGGCTCGCCAGCGGGGTTATCAACTACTGATCGCCTGTTCTGAAGATCAACCAGATAATGAAATGCGCTGTATTGAGCACTTGTTACAGCGCCAGGTTGACGCCATCATTGTTTCGACCGCCTTGCCGCCGGAGCACCCGTTTTATCAGCGCTGGGCAAATGATCCATTACCGATAATTGCGCTGGATCGCGCACTTGATCGGGAGCATTTCATCAGTGTCGTCGGTGCGGATCAAGAAGATGCACAGATGTTGGCGCAAGAGCTGCGTTCTTTCCCGGCGGAGTCCGTCTTGTATCTGGGCGCACTGCCAGAACTGTCAGTCAGCTTCCTGCGGGAGATGGGGTTCCGTGAGGCGTGGAAAGATGATCCGCGTAAGGTCGATTTCTTGTATGCCAATAGCTACGAGCGCGACGCCGCGGGTGTGCTGTTCGCTGAATGGTTGAAGACCCATCCAATGCCACAGGCATTGTTTACCACCTCATTCCAGCTGTTACAGGGCGTTATGGATGTCACGTTAAAACAAAGTGGCCGTCTGCCTGCTAATCTGGCGATTGCTACTTTTGGTGATAATGAGCTATTGGATTTCCTCGAGTGCCCAGTATTGGCGGTGGCACAGCGCCACCGTGATGTTGCCGAGCGCGTGCTGGAGTTAGTATTAGCTAGCTTAGATGAACCTCATAAACCAAAACCGGGCTTAACCCGCATTCGCCGCAATCTGTTCCGCCGCGGCAGTTTAAGCCGCAAATAGTCTACGTTTTAGCCAATCAGGGCCATCCCAGGCCCTGATTATTGTTTGCTTGTGTTATTCATCCCACTTTATACCCAATAGATTTCAAGATGCAGGAAAGCGGTAAGCAAGAAAATTCCGATGAGCTTACTGAAGTCGAGTGATTCTGGGCGCAAGCGCGGCCAACACACCTGTAGCTTGAAAGATGACGGGGTTATCAGACATAGCCCGCGACACGGAATAACCTGCGGCAATACTCCAAAAAGTAACCATAAGCCACGCCCATTGCCATTGAAACCAAGGCGTTACTCGCAACCGCTGTGGTGATTTGCTCTAAATCAGCTCCGACCGACCATAAAATTATGGCATAAACCGGTGATTGGAAGCTGACATAGGCCAGTAAGTCGGCCAGACTTTTCGCCCAAAAATGCTCTCCCGCATGACTACGCGCAAAACGGATGAAAGCATCCCGATACACGCCGTAGGGCCAGGCAATAAGGATGTTGACTGGAATCGAAACCAGCCGCGAAGAGAGTGACTGCTGGAAAGTCATTCCCGAGATCACGATTTCAATTATCATGCCGATGACAAAACAATACACCACGAGTGCAAAAGTATCGGCTGCTGCACTACGCAGACGGGACTCAGTAGAAAACATTGTCATTAACTCCCTAATTGGGGGAAAAATCTGCCAGAATGGCAAACATTGAAATTAATAGCAGATTTTATATATTGCTCATCATGTAAAATGCAGGTGATTATGTTGCTATATTGCTTTTTGTGTAGTTTACAGTGCTATTGCTGGTAATATAACCAGCTTAAAATTTTTATTTTTAACATTTGGCTGGTTTTTATACTTTGTACTGTGGGAAATTGGGCTTTTAGTGGTCTTTTAAATGGCGGGATACTCGTTTTTTGTTGAAAAACATAAGGTTAGCTATTTCATTGGCTGAGAGGGAAACGCTATGCAGCAAGAGGCAAATTTAAAGTAATCGGAAGAAAGAAAATTTATTTACAGTCTTTTCCTAATTTAAGATTTATCTGTCTGAAGATATTCATATTTCATCAATACCTAAAAATAGGCACTAATAATTTATTTCAAAATAGATTAATCCCCATCGGTTAATTGAAGTAAAATGTCTGCCAGTTAACACTTGTTGTTATCAAGGATATTATTGTATTGCCGTCGGTTTTGCTGCTAACTTCCCTACTTTTTCTCAGGAAACACCAGTGGCCGCGGGTTTTGTGCTCAAACTGTATAATATCAAACCGCACAATTTTTATACTAAAAATGAGACATTCCTTGCAGAAGGAAATAATGCGTCAATTAATTGACAATTTATTATTTATTTAAGTTGCTAGAATTACTGTTGGAAAAATAGCCCGTTTATCATGACGTTAATTTCTATTTCAACCCCGAAAATAGCCCCTTATACGAGATATATCTCAAAAATGACCCATAAATATTGTCAAAGCCCATCCTCTCTGGCTTGACAAGGTTTTCATACCATCCGTAAACTCTTTAATGTGGGGATTTGTGGGATAAAGTGGCGAATTAGGTCATGAGGGGGTAACTCAGTCATGTTTCGTGGGGCAACGATGGTTAACCTCGACAGCAAAGGGCGGCTTGCCGTACCTACCCGTTACCGGGATTTGCTGAATGAGGAATCGCAGGGCCAGATGGTCTGTACCATAGACCTTCACCAACCATGTCTGTTGCTTTATACACTCCCCGCATGGGAAGTCATTGAACAAAAATTATCTCGTCTGTCGAGCATGAACCCAGCTGAACGTCGAGTTCAGCGTTTGCTGTTAGGGCATGCCAGTGAATGTCAGATGGACGGAGCTGGGCGGTTACTGATTGCAGGAACATTGCGTCAGCACGCCGGGCTGAATAAAGAAGTGATGCTGGTTGGGCAGTTCAATAAGTTTGAACTGTGGGATGAACAGACCTGGTATCAACAAGTCAAGGATGACATCGACGCAGAACAGTCGACTCAGGAACCTCTTTCTGAGCGGCTACAGGACTTATCGCTATAAGCATGGTAGATAACAACAAAACTGTAGATAACAACTACAAGCATACAAGCGTATTACTGGATGAGGCGGTGAATGGCCTGAACATCCGTGATAACGGCATCTATATTGACGGAACTTTTGGCCGTGGTGGCCACTCGCGCCTGATTTTGTCCCAACTTGGGCCAGAAGGGCGTCTGATAGCAATTGATCGTGACCCACAAGCTATTGAAGCGGCAAAATCGATTACCGACCCCCGTTTTTCTATCGTGCACGGCCCATTTTCTGATTTGGCCCATTATGTGCGGGAATTGGATTTAGTCGGCCGTATCGACGGTGTATTGCTGGACTTGGGCGTTTCTTCCCCCCAATTAGATGATCCAGAGCGCGGTTTCTCTTTCATGCGTGACGGGCCGTTAGACATGCGGATGGACCCAACTCGTGGGTTATCAGCGGCTGACTGGTTGATGAAAGCCGGTGCTGACGATATTGCTTGGGTGTTGAAAACCTTTGGTGAAGAGCGTTTTGCCAAGCGCTTAGCCAAGGCCATTGTTGAGCGTAACCTCACGCAGCCAATGACTCGCACCAAAGAGTTGGCTGATTTGATCGCTAATGCCAGCCCATTCCGCGAAAAGCATAAGCATCCAGCAACCCGCAGCTTCCAAGCTATCCGTATCTATATCAACAGTGAATTGGAAGAGATAGAGCGCGCATTAGATGGGGCGCTTGAAGTGCTGGCACCTGAAGGCCGCTTGTCCGTCATTAGCTTCCATTCTCTGGAAGACCGTATTGTGAAAAACTTTATCCGTCATCACAGCCGTGGGCCACAAGTGCCGGCGGGACTGCCATTGACGGAAGCACAGTTGCGCAGCATGGGTGGGCGCACCTTGAAATCCGCTGGCAAAATGATGCCTCCGGATGCCGAAGTGGCTGAAAACCCACGAGCGCGTAGCTCGGTATTACGTTTTGCCGAGAGGATTAAAGAGTGATAGGCAACGAACGCCACGGTTTAGTTGGGGTCATCGGCGGTGATTTAATCCGTAATGCGAAGATTCCATTAATTTTACTGATCGCGGTGTTAGTGTCTGCTGTTTTGGTTGTGACCACCGCCCACCGTACGCGCTTGCTCACTGCTGAGCGCGAGCAACTGGTGCTGGAGCGGGATGCGCTGGATATTGAGTGGCGTAACCTGATTCTGGAAGAGAATGCATTGGGTGATCACAGCCGAGTTGAAAGTATTGCGATTGACAAGCTTAAAATGCAACACGTTGATCCATCACAAGAAAATATTGTGGTTCAGTAATGGTTTTTTCCAATAAATAAAGGAATTTGTCGCCACCATGACTCTGAGTAGCCAAGGTAACGCATGAAAGCAGCGCGCCCCGGGAAGTTAAAGCGCCAGGAAGAACAAGCCAGCTTTATAAGCTGGCGTTTTGCGTTGTTGTGCGGCTGTATTTTGCTGGCATTAGTCGGCCTGATGTTGCGTACCGCTTATCTGCAAGTCATTAACCCCGATAAGTTGGTGCGCGAGGGCGACATGCGCTCATTGCGGGTACAGGAAGTTCCAACCGCCCGAGGGATGATAAGTGACCGCTCTGGCCGCCCATTGGCCGTTAGTGTCCCGGTTAACGCGGTTTGGGCGGATCCGAAAGAGTTAACCGAGCGCGGTGGCATTACGCTAGATACGCGCTGGAAAGCGTTGTCTGATGCGCTGGAAATCCCACTAGACCAACTGGCGACCCGCATTAATGCTAATCCGAAAGGGCGCTTTGTTTATCTGGCTCGTCAGGTTAATCCGGCGATTGGCGACTACATCCATAAGCTGAAATTACCCGGTATCTATTTGCGTCAAGAATCGCGCCGTTACTATCCAGCAGGCCAGGTGATGGCGCATATCATCGGTGTGACTAACATTGATAGCCAAGGTATTGAAGGCGTAGAGAAAAGTTTTGACCGGTGGCTCACCGGGCAGCCTGGCGAGCGTACCGTCCGTAAAGACCGCTATGGCCGGGTCATTGAGGATATTTCCTCTGTGGATAGCCAGGCGGCGCACAATCTGGTGTTGAGTGTTGATGAGCGCTTGCAGGCGCTGGTCTACCGCGAGCTGAATAATGCAGTGGCATTCAACAAAGCAGAGTCTGGTACCGCAGTGCTGGTGGATGTCAACACCGGCGAAGTGTTGGCGATGGCGAACAGCCCATCCTACAACCCAAATAACCTGACCGGTACGCCGAAAGATGCCATGCGTAACCGGGCAATAACCGATATTTTTGAACCCGGCTCGACAGTTAAGCCAATGGTAGTCATGACGGCATTGCAGCACGGCGTAGTGAAAGAAAATAGCGTGCTCAACACCTTGCCGTACTTTGTTAACGGTCACCAGATTAAAGACGTGGCCCGTTACGCAGAGCTATCCGTGACCGGGATCTTGCAGAAGTCGAGTAACGTCGGTGTTTCTAAACTGGCGTTAGCGATGCCATCCTCAGCTTTGGTAGATACTTACTCAAAGTTTGGGTTTGGGAAAGCGACCAATTTGGGGTTGGTCGGAGAAAGCAGTGGCTTATATCCTAAAAAACAACGGTGGTCTGACATAGAGAGGGCCACCTTCTCTTTCGGCTACGGGCTAATGGTAACGCCGTTACAACTAGCGCGAGTCTATGCAACCATCGGCAGCATGGGGGTTTATCGCCCACTGTCGATTACCAAAGTTGATCCGCCAGTGGCGGGTGAGCGTATCTTCCCTGAACCGCTGGTGCGTACCGTGGTTCATATGATGGAAAGCGTGGCACTACCTGGCGGCGGCGGCACTAAAGCCGCCATTAAAGGCTACCGTATCGCGATTAAAACCGGTACTGCCAAGAAAGTCGGCCCAGATGGTAAGTATATGGACCGATATCTCGCTTACACCGCTGGCGTTGCGCCCGCGAGTAACCCTAGATTTGCTCTGGTTGTGGTCATCAATGACCCGCAGGCAGGGAAATATTACGGTGGTGCGGTTTCTGCACCGGTGTTCGGTGCCATCATGGGCGGTGTCTTGCGAACCATGAACATTGAGCCAGATGCATTACCCACTGGTGATAAAAGCGAATTAGTGACTAATACAAAAGAGGGTTCAGGTGGCAGATCGTAACTTGCGCGACTTACTCGCTCCTTGGGGGCTAGACGTCCCGGAGCGTGCGCTACGGGAAATGACATTAGACAGCCGAGTTGCCGCTGCCGGGGATTTGTTTGTCGCCGTTGTCGGCCATCAGACGGACGGGCGTCGCTATATCCCGCAAGCTATCGCCCAAGGTGTGGCGGCGGTGGTCGCGGAAGCCGACGGTGTGGCACCGGATGCCAGTATGGTCGAGATGCATGGCGTTCCTGTTATTTATCTGCGTGATTTGAATCAGCACTTATCCAAGCTGGCGGGGCAATTTTACCAGCAGCCGGGTGCCGCATTACGTTTGGTCGGTGTGACCGGAACCAACGGCAAAACCACGACCACCCAATTGTTGGCGCAATGGGCTCAGATGTTGGGCGAAACCAGTGCGGTGATGGGGACGGTTGGCAATGGCCTGTTAGGGCAAGTTATCCCAACGGAAAACACCACTGGCTCAGCAGTTGATATCCAGCATTTATTGCGCAATTTGGTTGATCAAGGCGCGTCTTTCGCTGCGATGGAAGTTTCTTCCCACGGCTTGATTCAAAACCGCGTAGCCGCATTGCCATTTGCTGCCGCAGTGTTCACTAACTTAAGCCGCGATCATCTGGATTACCACGGCAATATGGCGAGTTACGAAGCGGCCAAATGGCTGCTGTTCTCCACCCATCAATCCGAACACAAAATTATTAATGCTGATGACGAAGTCGGTCGCCGCTGGTTAGGGCAGTTGCCGCAAGCTGTCGCCGTCAGTATGGAAAATAATGTTCCTGCGGGCTGGAATGGCCCATGGTTGTCTGCCACTCAGGTTCAGTATCACGATAACGGCGCGAGCATCGCTTTTGATTCAAGCTGGGGCGTAGGCCAGTTAGAAAGCCGTCTGATGGGGGCATTTAACGTCAGTAACCTGCTGGTGGCGCTGTCAACGCTGCTCTCACTGGGTTATCCGTTAGCAGAATTATTAGCCGCAGCACCTAATTTGCAACCGGTGTGCGGGCGGATGGAAGTATTTAACGCGCCAGGCAAACCGACGGTGGTGGTGGATTATGCCCACACGCCGGATGCATTGGAAAAAGCACTGGCGGCAGCCCGTTTGCATTGTAAAGGCCAACTGTGGTGTGTGTTTGGCTGCGGTGGCGATCGTGACAAAGGTAAGCGCCCACTTATGGGCGGTATTGCGGAGCAGCTTGCGGATAGAGTGGTCGTCACTGATGATAACCCGCGCAGTGAAGAGCCGCAGGCGATTGTCGCGGATATCCTCAGCGGTTTGCTGGATGCGGGACATGCGCAATCCATTCATGGCCGTGCTGAAGCGGTCACCAGCGCCATTATGCAAGCTAAAGCCGATGATGTAGTGCTGATCGCTGGCAAAGGACATGAAGATTATCAATTAGTTGGCAATCGCCGTCTGGACTACTCCGACCGTGTCACTGTCGCGCGCTTGTTGGGGGTGGTGGCATGATTAAGGTCTCACTGCATTTTCTGTCTACGCTGCTTAACGCTGAACTTATTGTCAGTGATAAACAGGGTGAAAACGTCGAGATAACCGAAGTGACCATTGATACCCGTCAGGTCACGCCGGGGTGTCTGTTTGTGGCGCTGAAAGGCGAACGTTTTGATGGACATGATTTTGCAGAAGATGCTGTTACCGCTGGTGCCGGAGCTTTGCTGGTAAGTAAACGCTTACTGGTGGGCGCGCCGCAATTAGTGGTTAAAGATACTCGCCTGGCTTTGGGGCAGCTTGCTGCCTGGGTTCGTGAACAGGTTCCTGCCCGCGTGGTGGCGTTAACCGGTTCATCGGGTAAAACCTCGGTAAAAGAGATGGTTGCGGCCATTTTACGCCAATGCGGTAAGGTGCTGTATACCGCCGGTAACTTCAATAATGATATCGGCGTGCCGTTGACCTTGCTGCGTCTGACCCCCGAGTATGATTTTGCTGTCATTGAGCTTGGCGCTAATCACATCGGTGAAATTGCTTACACCACCGATTTAAGCCGCCCAGAAAGTGCTTTGGTGAATAATTTAGCCGCCGCCCATTTGGAAGGTTTCGGCTCTCTGGCGGGTGTGGCGCAAGCTAAAGGCGAGATTTTTGCTGGGTTGCCTGCGAATGGCACTGCAATTATCAATGCTGACAGCAATGATTGGCCGCACTGGCAGGAAACTCTGCATAACAAACGGGTCTGGCGTTTTTCGCCTCATGGCGCAGAAGATATCGATTTTTTTGCCAGTGACGTGCGTATTACACCGAAAACGACCTATTTCACTTTGCATTCTCCCCTCGGCACTGTAGCTATCGAGTTGCCGCTACCGGGGCGGCATAACATTGCCAATGCGTTGGCCGCCGCGGCATTAGCCATGTCGGTTGGCGCAAGCTTAGCCGCCGTTCACGAAGGGCTGACACAGCTACAGGCCGTGCCGGGCCGCTTATTCCCCATAGAACTTGCCGCGGGTAAGTTGCTATTGGATGACAGCTACAACGCCAATGTCGGCTCCATGACCGCGGCTGCTCAAGTGCTGGCTGAAATGCCGGGCTACCGGGTGATGGTGGTCGGTGATATGGGCGAGTTGGGTGAAACCGCCGTCGATTGCCACCGTCAGGTTGGCGAAGCCGCGAAACAGGCGGGTGTCGATAAAGTGCTGAGTGTGGGCGTATTAAGCCAGGCGCTGAGTGACGCGAGTGAGTGTGGCGAGCATTTTCAGAATAAGGACACATTGGCAGCCCGAGTCAGTGAATTGCTGCTCGAACATCCGGTTATCACTGTTTTAATTAAAGGTTCACGTAGCGCCGCCATGGAAAATGTCGTGCGTGCGTTACAGGAGAAAGCATCATGTTAGTTTGGCTGGCTGAATACTTAGTAAAATTTTACTCGGGCTTTAACGTCTTTTCCTATTTGACGTTCCGCGCCATTGTCAGTCTGTTGACGGCATTATTTATCTCATTGTGGATGGGGCCGCACCTGATTGCCTATCTACAGAAGTTGCAAATTGGTCAGGTGGTGCGTAATGACGGGCCAGAGTCACATTTCAGCAAGCGCGGCACCCCCACCATGGGCGGGCTGTTGATCCTGTTCTCCATCACTATTTCGGTGCTGATGTGGGCTTATCCGTCTAACCCGTATGTCTGGTGTGTGCTGTTCATTCTTATTGGTTATGGGATTGTCGGTTTTATTGATGATTACCGCAAAGTGGTACGCAAAAACACCAAGGGCTTGATTGCCCGATGGAAATACTTCTGGCAGTCAATCATTGCGCTGGCTGCGGCTTTCACCATGTACAGCATCGGCAAAGATACGTCGGCCACCGAGTTGGTGGTGCCATTCTTTAAAGATGTCATGCCACAGCTTGGCCTGTTGTACATCCTGCTAGCTTATTTCGTGATTGTCGGCACCAGCAATGCAGTCAACCTGACCGATGGGTTGGATGGCTTGGCGATTATGCCAACAGTGTTTGTTGCCGCGGGTTTTGCATTGGTTGCCTGGGCGACCGGTAACATGAATTTCGCCGCATATCTGCATATTCCTTATCTGCGCCATGCCGGTGAGCTGGTGATTGTCTGCACCGCGATTGTCGGAGCCGGGCTGGGCTTTTTGTGGTTTAACACTTATCCGGCGCAAGTGTTTATGGGCGATGTCGGCTCCCTGGCATTGGGCGGCGCGCTGGGCACCATCGCGGTATTGCTGCGCCAAGAGTTCTTATTAGTGATTATGGGCGGGGTGTTCGTGGTTGAAACGCTGTCGGTCATCTTGCAAGTCGGTTCCTTTAAGTTACGTGGGCAGCGGATTTTCCGTATGGCCCCGATTCATCATCATTACGAACTTAAAGGCTGGCCGGAACCACGGGTGATCGTGCGCTTCTGGATTATTTCGCTGATGCTGGTGCTGATTGGCCTGGCGACGCTGAAGGTGCGGTAATTATGGTTGATTATCAGGGTAAAAAAGTGGTCATTATCGGGCTGGGGCTAACCGGCCTTTCCTGCGTTGATTTCTTTATGGCGCGCGGCGTTACGCCACGTGTTATGGATACCCGTATCAATCCGCCGGGTTTGGATAAATTACCCGAAAGTGTCGAGCACCATGTGGGTGACTTGAACCCACAGTGGTTATTGGATGCTGATTTGATTGTCGCCAGCCCCGGTATTGCGCTGGCACATCCTGCATTGAGTGAAGCGGCAGATGCGGGTGTCGAAATTGTCGGTGATATCGAACTGTTCTGCCGTGAAAATCAGGCACCAGTGGTGGCTATTACGGGATCTAACGGTAAAAGCACTGTGACCACGCTGGTTGGTGAAATGGCGAAAGCCGCCGGTTGGCAGGTGGGGGTCGGTGGTAATATTGGTGTTCCGGCGCTGACATTATTGCAACAGCTGACCACGCAAAAACAAGAAAATCAATTGGTGGTGTTGGAGTTATCCAGCTTCCAGTTAGAAACTACCGCCAGCCTGCGAGCTAGCGCTGCCACTATATTGAATGTCACGGAAGACCACACTGACCGTTATCCGTTCGGTTTGCAGCAATATCGCGCAGCTAAACTGCGAGTGTATGAAAACGCTAAAGTTTGTGTTGTGAATGCCGATGACGCGCTCACCATGCCAGTGCGTGGTGCGGATAGCCGCTGTATCAGCTTTGGGGTGGATGTCGGTGACTACCATCTGAATAAGCAGCAGGGCGAAATCTGGCTGCGGGTTCGCGGTGAGAAAGTGCTCAATACCCGAGAAATGAAATTGAGCGGGCGACATAACTACACCAATGCGCTGGCCGCACTGGCGCTGGCGGATGCTGTCGGTATTCCGCGCTCATCAAGTTTGACCGCGTTGACCACCTTCACCGGTCTGCCACACCGTTTCCAATTGGTGCTTGAGCGCAATGGCGTGCGTTGGATTAATGATTCCAAAGCCACCAATGTGGGCAGCACCGAAGCGGCACTGGATGGCCTACAAGTGGATGGCACTTTGCATCTGTTATTAGGTGGCGATGGGAAATCAGCGGATTTCTCTGGTTTAACTCGCTTCCTCCAAGGCGACCAGATCAAGATTTATTGCTTTGGCCGCGATGGTAAACAACTGGCTGAGCTGCGCCCGGAAGTTTCTCAACTGACGGAGACCATGGAGCAGGCTATGGCACTGCTGGCGAAATCATTAGCACCGCGAGACATGGTGTTATTGTCGCCCGCCTGCGCCAGTTTGGACCAATTCCGCAGTTTCGAGCAACGCGGTGATGAATTTGCTCGTCTGGCAGAGGAGTTGGGCTGATGCGTATGCCGGGGCTGGGGCTGTTCAATACCGTAAAACATTTTGTGATGGGGTCGCGCGAAAGCGATACCACCAGCATGGTGCTTTACGACAGAACCTTGCTGTGGCTGACATTTGGCTTGGCGATTATTGGTTTTGTGATGGTGACGTCGGCTTCGATGCCGATTGGTCAGCGTTTGGCCAGTGACCCCTTCCTGTTTGCTAAGCGCGATGCACTGTATCTTGTGCTGGCCTTCGGTTTATCGCTGGTGACTTTGCGCATCCCAATGGCGGTTTGGCAGCGCTACAGTAATATTATGTTATTGATTTCAATAGTGTTGCTGTTGGTGGTGTTGGTGGTGGGTAGCTCAGTCAACGGGGCATCACGCTGGATTTCACTGGGGCCGCTACGCATTCAGCCAGCTGAATTATCCAAACTGTCGCTGTTTTGTTATCTCGCCAGTTATCTGGTGCGCAAAGTTGAAGAGGTTCGCACTAACTTCTGGGGCTTCTGTAAGCCAATGGGCGTAATGGTTATTCTGGCGGTATTACTGCTGGCGCAGCCCGATTTAGGTACCGTGGTGGTGCTGTTTATCACCACGCTGGCCATGTTGTTTCTGGCTGGCGCAAAAATGTGGCAGTTCCTGGCGATTATCGGCTCGGGTATTTTTGCTGTTTGCCTGTTGATTGTGGCGGAACCTTACCGTATGCGCCGGGTAACTTCGTTCTGGAACCCATGGGAAGATCCTTTCGGCAGCGGTTACCAGCTGACCCAATCACTGATGGCTTTTGGTCGCGGTGAGTTTTGGGGGCAAGGGCTGGGGAATTCAGTGCAAAAACTGGAATATTTACCGGAAGCACATACTGACTTTATTTTCGCGATTTTAGGCGAGGAGCTCGGGTATTTCGGTGTGGTTCTTGCATTGTTAATGGTATTCTTCGTCGCTTTTCGTGCTATGTCCATTGGGCGTCGCGCTTTAGAGATAGATCAGCGATTTTCCGGCTTTTTGGCCTGCTCGATTGGCGTTTGGTTTAGCTTCCAGGCGCTGGTTAATGTTGGGGCTGCCGCTGGAATGTTGCCTACCAAAGGTTTGACTTTACCCCTGATAAGTTACGGTGGTTCGAGCCTGATTATTATGTCAACGGCCATCGTGTTGTTGTTACGCATTGATTTTGAAACACGTTTGGCTAAAGCCCAAGCGTTTGTAAGGAGTGCCCGATGAGTAGGGAAACCAAGCGTTTAATGGTGATGGCCGGTGGCACTGGGGGACATGTCTTCCCCGGTTTGGCCGTGGCACATCATTTAATGGCGCAAGGCTGGCAGGTGCGTTGGTTAGGCACCGCAGATCGAATGGAAGCGTCATTGGTACCCAAAAACGGCATTGAGATTGATTTCATTGAGATTTCTGGTTTACGTGGCAAGGGGCTGATGGCCCAACTGACCGCCCCGGTGCGTATTTACCGCGCAGTGCGTCAGGCGAAGAAAATCATGCGTGATTACCAGCCAGATGTGGTGCTGGGAATGGGCGGTTATGTTTCCGGCCCCGGTGGTTTAGCAGCATGGCTGTGTGGCATCCCGGTGGTATTACATGAGCAAAACGGCATTGCGGGGTTGACCAACCGCTGGTTGGCCAGAATCGCGAAAAAAGTTTTACAGGCATTTCCAGGGGCATTTCCTCATGCCGATGTCGTGGGTAATCCGGTGCGCACCGATGTATTGGCGCTGCCATTACCGGCCGAGCGTTTGCATGGCCGTGAAGGGCCGATTCGGGTGTTAGTCATCGGGGGCAGCCAAGGTGCGCGGGTACTGAATCAAACCTTGCCGCAGGTTGCCGCGACATTGGGTGAGCAGATAACTGTTTGGCACCAAGTGGGTAAAGGCGCTTTGCCCGATGTCCTGCAAGCTTACCAGCAAGCAGGGCAGGGTGATAAACACCAAGTTGTTGAGTTTATTGATGATATGGCCGCCGCCTATGCTTGGGCTGATGTGGTGGTTTGCCGTTCGGGCGCGTTGACGGTCAGCGAAGTGGCTGCGGCAGGGTTACCGGCGATTTTCGTCCCTTTCCAGCATAAAGACCGGCAGCAATATTGGAATGCATTGCCGTTGGAGAAAGCGGGGGCGGCGAAAATTATCGAGCAACCGCAATTTACAGCGCAAGTGGTCAGTGGCCTGTTGGCTGATTGGGATCGTGCAACTTTATTGACGATGGCCGAACGGGCAAGAACCGTGGCTATCCCAGATGCCACTGAGCGAGTGGCCGCCGAAGTGGTCGCTGCCAGTAAGTGATACTGAAAAGATAGTGACTAAAAAGATAGTTATCGCTCGCATTTATGCGGGCTGCGAACATGTAACAGACAAAAAAGTGAAGAAAAACGTGAATACACAACAATTAGCGAAACTACGAACTATCGTGCCCGAGATGCGTCGCGTCCGGCACATTCACTTTGTTGGCATCGGTGGTGCTGGCATGGGTGGTATCGCTGAAGTGTTGGCAAACGAAGGCTATCAGATTAGCGGTTCAGATTTGGCTCCCAACCCGGTAACTCAGCATTTGGCTTCATTGGGCGCACAGATTTATTTCCATCACCGTCCAGAAAATGTGCTGGATGCCAGTGTGGTGGTGGTTTCAACGGCAATTTCCGCGGATAACCCCGAGATTGTCGCAGCTCGCGAGGCGCGTATTCCGGTGATCCGCCGCGCAGAAATGTTGGCTGAACTGATGCGTTATCGCCATGGGATTGCTGTTGCTGGTACGCACGGTAAAACCACCACGACGGCGATGGTTTCCAGTATTTATGCCGAAGCGGGTCTGGACCCAACATTTGTCAATGGCGGTTTGGTGAAAGCGGCGGGCACTCATGCGCGTTTGGGCTCCAGCCGTTACTTGATTGCAGAAGCCGATGAGAGTGATGCGTCATTCCTGCATTTGCAGCCGATGGTCGCCATTGTTACCAATATCGAAGCCGACCATATGGATACTTATCAGGGCGACTTTGAGAACTTAAAGCAGACCTTTATTAACTTTTTGCACAACTTGCCATTCTATGGCCGTGCCGTGATGTGTATCGACGACCCCGTGGTGCGTGAGTTATTGCCGCGTGTTGGTCGCCATATTACCACTTATGGTTTCAGCGATGACGCCGATGTGCAGATTGCCAGTTATCGGCAAGAAGGCCCACAAGGGCACTTCACACTGAAACGTCAGGATAAACCGTTGATGACGGTGACCCTGAATGCACCGGGCCGTCATAACGCACTGAACGCTGCGGCAGCGGTTGCAGTAGCAACCGAAGAAGGCATCGAAGACGATGACATCCTGCGCGCGCTGGTCGGGTTCCAAGGGACAGGTCGCCGTTTTGATTTCCTCGGTAACTTCCCGCTGGCACCGGTCAACGGCAAAGAAGGCAGCGTTATGCTGGTGGATGACTATGGTCATCACCCAACAGAAGTGGATGCCACAGTTAAAGCGGCGCGTGCCGGTTGGCCGGATAAACGTATTGTGATGGTTTTCCAACCGCACCGTTATACCCGAACGCGTGATTTGTATGACGACTTTGCCAATGTGCTGTCGCAAGTTGATGTTTTACTGATGTTGGATGTGTACGCCGCCGGTGAACCACCGATCCCAGGTGCTGACAGCCGCTCGTTATGCCGTACTATCCGCAACCGTGGCAAACTGGACCCGATTTTGGTGTCAGACAGTGACACTGTCCCGGAAGTATTAGCGCAAGTGCTGAATGGCGATGACCTGATTCTGGTCCAAGGCGCTGGTAACATTGGTAAAATTGCTCGTAAATTGGCTGAGCTTAAATTGCAACCACAGACAAAAGATGAGGAACATCATGGCTGATAAAGTTGCGGTACTGCTGGGTGGAACCTCTGCTGAACGTGAAGTTTCATTGCTATCGGGCCAGGCGGTTTTAGCCGGTTTGAGAGAAGCCGGTATCGACGCCCATGGGGTAGATACCAGAGACTTCCCGGTCACTCAATTGAAAGAACAGGGTTTTAATAAGGTATTTATTGCTCTGCATGGCCGTGGTGGCGAAGACGGTACATTGCAAGGTATGTTGGAGTTCCTGCAACTGCCTTATACCGGCAGCGGCGTGATGGCTTCGGCCCTGACCATGGACAAATTGCGCACCAAATTGGTGTGGCAAGCCTTAGGTTTGCCAATTTCGCCTTATGTGGCGCTGAACCGTCAACAGTTTGAAACACTTTCGTCAGAGGAATTAGCGGCATGTGTCGCTAAGCTTGGCCTGCCTTTAATCGTTAAACCAAGTCACGAAGGCTCTAGCGTGGGCATGAGTAAAGTTGACCGGGCTAGCGAATTGCATGCTGCTCTGGTTGAAGCTTTCCGTCATGACACCGATGTGCTGATTGAAAAATGGTTGAGCGGCCCGGAATTCACGGTCGCTATCCTTGGCGAGGATGTTTTACCGTCCATCAGGATTCAAGCACCCGGTGTGTTTTATGATTATGAAGCCAAGTATCTGTCTGATGAAACACAGTATTTCTGCCCAAGCGGTTTAAGTGTTGAGTTAGAGCAACAATTAGCAGAATTAGCATTACAGGCTTATCAGGCGCTAGGTTGCAGCGGTTGGGGCCGGGTTGATGTCATGCAAGACAGCGACGGCGGTTTTTATCTGCTGGAAGTGAATACTTCACCGGGGATGACCAGCCACAGTTTAGTGCCAATGGCAGCCCGCCAATATGGGTTGAGTTTTTCCCAGTTGGTGGCCCGAATTCTGACGTTGGCTGACTGATATGTCGCAAGCTGCTCTGAATGCGCGTGAACGCGCGGCTGAAAACAGCGCAGCCCGGCGCAGTAACGGAGGCCAATTAGCGGGGCTGATTTTCCTGCTGATGGTCTTGGGAACAATACTGTGGGGTGGTTGGGTCGTGGTGGGGTGGATGAAAGATGCCAGCCGATTACCCCTGTCGAAGCTGGTAGTGACGGGCGAGCGCCATTACACCACCAATGATGATATTCGCCAGGCGATTTTATCATTGGGCGCACCGGGTACCTTTATGACGCAGGATGTGAACATCATCCAGCAGCAGATTGAACGGTTACCCTGGATTCAGCAGGCCAGCGTACGCAAACAATGGCCGGATGAGCTGAAAATCCATCTGGTGGAGTATGTGCCTTTTGCCCGTTGGAATGATTTGCATATGGTTGATGAGCAGGGGCGGTCATTCAGTGTGCCGTCCGAGCGAGTCGGCAAACAGACATTGCCATTGCTGTATGGCCCGGAAGGCAGTGAACAGGATGTTCTGGAAGGCTACCGGGCAATAAATAAAGTATTAGCGGCCAATAAGTATCAGCTAAAAATGGTGGCGATGAGCGCCAGGCATTCTTGGCAGTTGGCCTTAGATAATGATGTTCGGCTGGAGCTGGGACGGGATAACCGGATGGGGCGTTTACAACGTTTTATTGAGTTATATCCGATGTTGCAACAGCAGCCAGATAAACGGGTCAGTTATGTTGATTTGCGATATGAGACAGGGGCTGCAATAGGTTGGGCTCCGGTATTTATCGGCAGTCAGGGTGGTGAGCCACCGGTAAATGGCCAGCAGAACAGTAATCCGCAACAGAATCAGGCACAGGCAAAACAACAATGATCAAGTCGACGGACAGAAAACTGGTAGTAGGTCTTGAGATCGGAACGGCAAAGGTCTCCGCATTGGTAGGGGAAGTTCTGCCCGATGGCATGGTCAATATTATTGGGGTAGGCAGTTGCCCATCCCGTGGCATGGATAAGGGTGGGGTTAACGACCTTGAATCGGTAGTGAAATGCGTACAGCGCGCTATCGATCAGGCAGAGTTAATGGCAGATTGCCAGATTTCATCTGTTTATTTGGCATTATCGGGTAAACATATCAGTTGTCAGAATGAAATAGGGATGGTTCCTATTTCAGAAGAGGAAGTAACTCAGGAAGATGTAGAGAACGTAGTGCATACCGCGAAGTCGGTACGTGTGCGTGATGAACATCGTATTCTGCACGTTATTCCGCAGGAATATGCCATCGATTATCAAGAAGGCATCAAAAATCCTGTCGGTCTTTCTGGCGTGCGGATGCAGGCCAAAGTGCACCTGATTACCTGCCATAACGATATGGCGAAGAATATTGTTAAAGCGGTGGAACGTTGTGGTCTGAAAGTGGACCAACTGATTTTTGCCGGTTTAGCCGCAAGTTATGCAGTATTGACCGAAGATGAGCGCGAGCTGGGTGTCTGTGTGGTCGACATCGGCGGTGGCACCATGGATATGGCGGTTTATACCGGTGGGGCGTTGCGCCACACCAAAGTTATCCCTTACGCCGGGAACGTGGTCACCAGTGATATTGCGTACGCTTTCGGGACACCGCCAACAGATGCGGAAGCGATTAAAGTTCGGCACGGCTGTGCGCTCGGGTCGATAGTCAGCAAGGACGAAAGTGTAGAAGTGCCAAGTGTTGGCGGACGTCCTCCTCGTAGTCTGCAAAGACAGACGCTCGCAGAGGTTATAGAACCACGCTACACCGAGTTGCTGAATTTAGTTAATGACGAGATTTTACAATTGCAGGAGCAACTGCGTCAGCAAGGCGTGAAGCATCATCTGGCAGCCGGTATCGTGCTGACGGGCGGAGCAGCACAAATTGATGGTCTGGCTGAATGCGCGCAACGGGTATTTCATGCCCAAGTGCGAATCGGCCAGCCGCTCAACATCACCGGGCTGACGGATTATGCACAGGAACCCTATTACTCCACTGCTGTTGGGTTATTGCATTACGGTAAAGAATCTCATCTCAGTGGTGAGTCAGAAGTAGAAAAACGTGCCTCAGTGGGCAATTGGTTTAAACGTATCAATAGCTGGCTGAGAAAAGAGTTTTAATGTTTCAACAAAGAGATCATGCTGAACATATTTTTTGATCTCGAAGCGACAGGCACAAAACGGAGAGAAACTATGTTTGAACCTATGGAACTAACCAATGACGCGGTGATTAAAGTCATCGGCGTCGGTGGTGGCGGTGGTAATGCCGTCGAACACATGGTGCGCGAGCGCATCGAAGGTGTTGAATTCTTCGCCGTTAATACAGACGCTCAAGCGCTGCGTAAGACGGCTGTTGGCCAAACCATCCAGATTGGTAGCGGTATTACCAAAGGTTTGGGTGCTGGCGCGAACCCAGAAGTGGGCCGCAATTCAGCTGAAGAAGACCGTGAAGCTCTGCGCGCAGCCCTTGAAGGCGCGGACATGGTCTTTATTGCAGCAGGTATGGGCGGTGGTACTGGTACTGGTGCTGCTCCTGTTGTTGCTGAAGTAGCAAAAGAACTGGGTATTCTGACAGTTGCCGTGGTTACTAAGCCTTTCAATTTCGAAGGCAAGAAGCGCATGGCATTCGCTGAGCAGGGTATTGCTGAATTGTCCAAGCATGTGGACTCACTGATCACTATTCCGAACGACAAGTTGTTAAAAGTTCTGGGTCGTGGCATCTCTTTACTGGATGCATTCGGTGCTGCTAACGACGTATTAAAAGGCGCTGTTCAGGGGATCGCCGAGCTGATTACCCGTCCAGGTCTGATGAACGTCGACTTTGCTGACGTGCGCACTGTGATGTCTGAAATGGGTTATGCCATGATGGGCTCCGGTGTGGCTTGCGGTGAAGATCGTGCGGAAGAAGCCGCAGAAATGGCGATTTCCAGCCCGTTGCTGGAAGATATCGACCTGTCTGGCGCCCGTGGCGTGTTGGTCAACATCACTGCTGGTTTCGATTTGCGTTTGGATGAATTCGAAACTGTGGGTAACACCATTCGTGCATTTGCGTCCGACAATGCGACCGTGGTTATCGGTACTTCGTTAGACCCAGAAATGAACGACGAACTGCGCGTAACTGTGGTTGCAACCGGTATCGGCATGGATAAACGCCCTGAAATTACGTTGGTTACCAACAAGCAGACTCAGCCTGTTATGGACCACCGTTACCAGCAGCATGGCATGTCACCTTTACCTCAGGAAGTTAAGCCTGCGGCTAAAGTGGTCAATGACCCAACTGCTCAAACCAATAAAGAGCCCGATTATTTGGATATTCCGGCGTTTTTGCGTAAGCAAGCCGACTAATTTCCGAAAAAATTGGAATCTCCGCTCTTTGTGCTAAACTGTCCCGCCGATCTTGTTATAAGCTTGGTCGGTAGGATGGATAACATTGCGAGATAAAACGATGATCAAACAAAGGACTTTAAAACGTATTGTTCAGGCGACAGGCGTCGGTTTGCACACCGGTAAGAAAGTCACACTGACAATGCGACCCGCGCCGGCTAACACCGGGGTCATCTATCGTCGCACTGACTTGAATCCACCGGTCGATTTTCCGGCAGATGCAAAATCCGTGCGTGATACCATGCTCTGTACTTGCCTGGTCAATGAGCATGACGTGCGTATTTCTACTGTTGAGCATCTCAACGCTGCTCTGGCAGGGTTAGGGATTGATAACATTATTATTGAAGTTAACGCTCCCGAAGTACCGATTATGGACGGTAGTGCCAGCCCATTCGTGTACTTGCTGCTGGATGCGGGTATCGAAGAGTTAAACTCTGCGAAGAAATTCCTGCGTCTGAAAGAGACTGTGCGGGTTGAAGACGGTGATAAATGGGCTGAATTGTCTCCATTCAATGGATTCCGTTTAGATTTTACCATTGATTTTAATCACCCGGCGATTGACTCCAGTACGCAGCGTTACCGTTTAGATTTCTCGGCCGATTCATTCGTCCGTCAAATCAGCCGTGCGCGTACTTTTGGTTTCATGCGCGATATCGAATATTTACAGTCCCGTGGTTTGTGCCTGGGCGGTAGTTTCGATTGTGCCATCGTGGTAGATGATTACCGCGTGCTGAACGAAGATGGCTTGCGCTTCGAAGATGAATTTGTTCGTCACAAAATGCTGGATGCCATCGGCGACCTGTTTATGTGCGGCCATAATATAATTGGCGCATTTACTGCGTACAAATCTGGTCATGCATTAAATAACAAGCTATTGCAGGCTGTTTTAGCTAAGCAAGAAGCATGGGAATTTGTGACGTTCCAAGACGAAGCCGAAATGCCATTGGCGTTCAAAGCTCCGTCTACGGTATTAGCTTACTAAAGCTACTTATCATTATCACTTTTGGTTGCGTTGGCACTCTCTCCGGCCAACGCAGCCAATCGTTCCAATATTGTCCTCAATTTCTCAGGGCTACGGCTCGCTAATCCTCTTAATTCCTTAGCGCTTTCCAAACTTAAATGACGTAATGGCGGCGATTTCTCAGGATTTTGCGATGACTTTGCGGCATCTTGCGTAATGTTATGGCCTTTGGCCATTAACGACGGATTAATCCTGATGTCGATTGAAGACAATGATGGTAGAATTTGTGCTCGTAGTGCGGAGAGTAAAGCGGGTTGTTCATAACGTAAGCGCATTAACCAGCTGGCGTTGGCGGTCTCTAGCACTAAAACACTCTGTCGATAGTTGGCAACACGGCACCACGGCTGCAATTGTGAAGGGAGCAATCCTTTTACCGCACGGTTAAGTTTTAACAGTGCAGTAGCGCGTTGTTGTACGTTATGCAGCGGCCCGTTTTCAGCTGCAATGGCATCATCGAACAGGACATCTAATAATTGTGGGCGGCTTTCACGCATTGACAAGGCTCCGGCGGATTTTAAACTCGTGATCGGTATTCTAAATCGTTGGCGACAATTTGGCAGACGTTATTTCTGGCCGCATCTCCTGTTGGGGATGGTCGCGGCGAGTCTTGGCGTGCCATCAAACCTGTCTGGCGTTCCAGATCAAGCAGCAATACCGAACACATCATCAAGCCAAAGCCGTCAGAATTACGGTGCGACAAACTTTAACAGTTTGGCATTGCTGCATGATATGCATCGTCGCCCTTCATTCAGCGTAGACTATTGGCAACAGCATGCACTGCGCACGGTTATTCGTCACCTTTCATTTGCATTGGCACCTCAAGCAGCCTACGCACGGGTACAAGAAGTAGCTGAAGCCGAACAAGTAGAACCATCACAAATTCAGCAGCTTGCACTATTGAATACGCTGAATGCGCTACTGACCCACGAGTTCAAACCTCCCACTATTATTCGCTATACTGAGCAGGTTAAACGGCCTGTTCTTTCGTTACATAAACCTGGGCTTTGGCTTGCGCAAGTGCAAGGTATCCGTGCCGGGCCTGCCAATCTAATTTAGTTATCTTATTGATTTATATAAATTTATACAACCTTTGGCCACCGGTTTGGTGGTCTTGTAAGAGATATTAAGAATCATGCTAATCAAATTATTAACCAAAGTTTTTGGCAGTCGTAACGATCGCACACTGCGCCGTATGCGCAAAGTGGTTGAGCTTATCAACCGCATGGAGCCTGAAGTTGAAAAACTAACAGATGCTGAATTACGCGCTAAAACTGATGAGTTTCGTGAGCGCTTGGCAAAAGGTGCCGTGCTGGAAACCCTAATTCCTGAGGCTTTTGCCGTTGTGCGCGAAGCCAGTAAACGTGTATTTGGCATGCGTCACTTCGACGTCCAGTTGCTCGGCGGTATGGTACTGAACGAACGATGCATCGCAGAAATGCGTACTGGTGAAGGTAAAACGCTGACTGCAACTCTGCCAGCTTACCTGAATGCATTGAGTGGCCGTGGCGTTCACGTGGTTACCGTCAACGACTATTTGGCTCAGCGCGACGCCGAAAATAACCGTCCATTGTTTGAGTTCTTGGGGCTGAGTGTAGGTATCAACTTGCCGAATATGGCAGCGCCAGCTAAGCGTGCTGCTTATGCCGCAGATATCACCTATGGCACAAACAACGAATTTGGTTTTGACTACCTGCGCGATAATATGGCCTTCAGTCCTGAAGAGCGCGTGCAACGCAAACTGCATTATGCGCTGGTGGATGAGGTCGACTCCATCTTGATCGATGAAGCCCGTACCCCACTGATTATCTCTGGCCCAGCTGAAGATAGCTCGGAGATGTATATTCGGGTTAACAAACTGATTCCAAAGCTGATTCGTCAGGAAAAAGAAGACTCAGATAGCTTCCAAGGTGAAGGCCATTTCTCTGTGGATGAAAAATCACGTCAGGTACATTTGACTGAACGCGGTTTGATAAAAATTGAAGAAATGCTGGTAGAAGCGGGCATTATGGAGGAAGGCGAATCTCTGTATTCACCGGCCAACATTATGTTGATGCACCACGTAACCGCCGCTTTGCGCGCCCACGTACTGTTTGCCCGTGATGTTGACTACATTGTGAAAGACGGTGAAGTTATCATTGTTGATGAGCACACCGGCCGTACCATGCAAGGCCGCCGTTGGTCAGATGGTTTGCATCAGGCGGTTGAAGCAAAAGAAGGCGTGGAAATTCAGAACGAAAACCAGACGCTGGCTTCCATTACTTTCCAAAACTACTTCCGTCTCTATGAGAAACTGGCCGGTATGACCGGTACAGCGGATACCGAAGCATTCGAATTTAGCTCGATTTACAAACTCGATACCATTGTTGTGCCGACTAACCGCCCTATGATCCGTAAAGATCTGGCAGATTTGGTCTATATGACCGAACAAGAGAAAATCGGCGCAATTATCGAAGATATCCGTGAGCGGACTGCGAACGGCCAGCCGGTGTTGGTGGGTACCATCTCGATTGAAAAATCCGAAGTGGTCTCTGCTGAGTTAACTAAAGCGGGCATTGAGCATAAAGTTCTGAACGCCAAATTCCACGCAATGGAAGCGGAGATCGTTTCTCAAGCGGGTCAAGCGAGCGCAGTAACCATCGCCACTAACATGGCGGGTCGTGGTACCGATATCGTGTTGGGGGGGAGTTGGCAGAGTGAGATTGCTTTGCTGGAAGATCCAACTGAAGAGCAAATTACTGCTATCAAAGAGGCATGGCAGATTCGCCATGATGCGGTGCTGGCCTCAGGTGGCCTGCATATCATTGGTACCGAGCGCCATGAGTCACGCCGTATCGATAATCAGCTACGTGGTCGTGCGGGTCGTCAAGGTGATGCCGGTTCTTCACGCTTCTACCTGTCAATGGAAGATGCTCTGATGCGTATTTTTGCCTCTGACCGTGTGTCTGGCATGATGCGTAAATTAGGGATGAAGCCGGGCGAAGCTATTGAGCACCCATGGGTAACTAAAGCTATCGCCAATGCGCAACGTAAAGTTGAAAGCCGCAACTTCGATATTCGTAAGCAATTACTTGAATATGATGATGTCGCCAGCGACCAACGTCGGGCTATCTACAGCCAGCGTAATGAGCTGTTGGACGTGGCTGATGTGAGCGAAACCATCAATAGCATTCGTGAAGATGTATTCAAAACGGTTATCGACAGCTACATTCCAACCCAGTCACTGGAAGAAATGTGGGATATCGAAGGCTTGGAACAGCGTCTGAAAAATGATTTCGACCTGGATATGCCAATTGCTCAATGGTTGGAAGATGAGCCACAACTGCACGAAGAAACATTACGTGAACGTATTCTTCAAAGAGCAATTGAGGATTATCACCGTAAAGAAGAGGTTGTTGGCTTCGATATGATGCGCAGCTTCGAAAAGGGTGTGATGTTGCAAACGCTTGATTCCTTGTGGAAAGAACACTTGGCGGCGATGGATTATCTGCGTCAGGGGATCCATTTACGTGGCTACGCGCAGAAAGATCCTAAACAGGAATATAAGCGTGAATCTTTCGCAATGTTCGCGGCAATGTTGGAATCACTGAAATATGAAGTGATCAGCGTGCTGAGCAAAGTACAAGTGCGGATGCCGGAAGAAGTTGAAGCACTGGAAGTACAACGTCGCGAAGAAGCCGAACGTTTGGCTAAGCAGCAGCAACTCAGCCACGAATCTGATAACAGTGCGCTGATGTCGCAAGAAGAAGCCAGTGTTGCAGCTAGCCTTGAGCGCAAAGTTGGGCGTAATGATCCGTGCCCATGTGGTTCAGGTAAGAAATACAAACAGTGCCACGGTCGCCTGCAATAATATTTTAGGTAATGATTAGCATTGATGATGAGGGCGGCTTAAAAACCGCCCTTTATTTTGACCTTTTTTGTCCATCTATTTTAGGACGGATTATTTTAGAACAGATAAAAGAAGGGTGTTCCAGCCAGCATTTATGCACTGTTCAGGAGATAACAAATTGAAGCACTTACACATCGCGGTAGGGATTATTCGCAACGCCCAGCAGGAGATTTTTGTTACTCAGCGTGCTGCTGATTCCCATATGGCCGGTTTTTGGGAATTCCCTGGCGGCAAGATTGAGCAAGGTGAAACGCCGGAACTCGCCTTAAAACGTGAACTGTTAGAAGAAACTGGAATTGTGGTGAAAGAGGCTGTTTTGCTTAAAGTGTTGGAACACACTTTTACTGACCGTATCGTAACATTACATTTCTATATGGTCGAAATGTGGGATGGTGAACCCTTTGGTCGCGAAGGGCAGCCGATGCGTTGGGTGAAGCAATCTGAACTGTTGGCTGAGGAGTTTCCACCCGCGAATGTGGATATTATTGAATTACTTACAGCATAGACCTATGAGTTGTTAACATGAATGAAGTGGAGCAAAACGCCGTTTGCTCCATCTGGTCAGGCCGTGATTATCAGTGCTGAAGAGGGTCTTCCTCACTCCATTCATCACTGTCAGATAATTCACCACTGCTGGAAATTCGTTTTTCTTCGTCTGCCCATTCACCTAAGTCAATAAGTTGACAGCGTTTGCAGCAAAATGGGCGATAAGGGCTTTGTTCACCCCAGATAACTAACTTCCCACAGGTGGGGCAGTTAACTTCAATAACTTCAGTTTCCATGTTTTCTCCTTATACCTTTCATCTTTCAAGTTGGCTGCACTCACTCACCCGAATCACTTACCGCTGTATGCTCATCGGGATTAATGAGCCTCATCCTTGAGGCTCACCCTGCGGGCTAGCATAAATGCTGTTCAAATCGGTTCCCGACCGATTTGTCTCTCGTTTGCCGCTTTCCTGCATCTTGAAATCTATTGGGTATAACAATTTTTATCTCAGCAACAGGCTAATTCAAACGATAAACGTGCCGGCACGGTACCATTTTCACTGTCGAGAGGTAAGAAGCGAATGGCATATCTGGTCTTATGACCAGAAATCTGGGGATAGAGCTGTGGGTCTAGCGGCAGACGTAATCTAAGTAAGTCCGCACCTTCTGCATTGTCTTGGAAGAAGCCATTCAAACTGATTTGTGCGCGCAGTGGGCCAGATTGGCGAATTAACTCCAAAATGATGGTCAGCGACTGATTGAGAGGCGTTAAGCTTTCAAGCAATTTACTAATATGCTGGTTACGCTGTTGCTCTGGCTGGTGCAGCCAGGTATGTAAAGTCGGTAAATCAAAGCTACAACAGCCGCCAGGAATACTCAGGCGTTGGCGAACAACACTGATTAAACGGTCTTCTTTTAATGATTGCCCAATACGTGGCGCAGACATTAATACTGAGGCTCGGTTTTTTAACTGGCCGCGTAGAGAGTCCACCAGTGACATATCAACACCGGGCATATCACTCCATTGCTGTAACTTTTGTTGCTGGCGTTCAAGTTCTTTAAGTAAATCAGTGCGTACTTCACCGCGCTCAAGGACATCAATTAAATCAGATGCAGTACGGAAAAAGGTTAGTGCACTGGCAATATTATCTAACGAACGTTGGCTTTCTAATTGTTGTAGTAAAAACTCCATTCTCAGCCAGGTACGCATTTTTTCATTAAGCGGATGTTCAAAAAGTATTGTTGAGGTGAGGTCACTCATTGGTGTAGATCCTGTTGGGTCGCCGCTGCCAATTTTAAATACTGCTGGTGTAATGAAGCAACTTGCGGGGCGATAATTAATGGATCGCCGCTATTGTCAATAATATCATCAGCACAAGCCAGCCGTTGCTGCCGTGAAACCTGTGAAGCTAAAATATGTTCTGCCTGTTGGCGGGTAATACCATCTCTCGCCATCGTCCGGGCGAGTTGTATTTCAGGTGCAACATCTACTACTAACACACGATTGGCTCTGTGATGTAAACCATTTTCAACTAACAAGGGAACAACCCAAAGAACGTACGACTCATCAATACTGGCGAGTTGGCGTTGAGTTTCCTGTTGAATCAGTGGATGTAACAATGAATTTAACCATGCTTTTTCCTGCGGCTCACTGAAAATTTTCTCGCGCAATACAGCCCGGTTTAATGTGCCATCGGCCTGTAAAATCACTTCACCATAACGGGAAACAATAGCGGCTAATGCAGGCATGCCCGGTTCAACCACCTGACGGGCAATAATATCAGCATCAACAAGAGGCACTCCGAGATTAGCGAATGCATCTGCTACAGTACTTTTGCCGCTGCCAATCCCGCCGGTGAGAGCCACAATATAGGTCATTGCCTAGCCTTGCATACTGTTAGTGAGTAGCAGAATTGTATCTGAAAGCAGGAGGAAAGGCATAGTAAGCTATGCATTCTGTTTGAGCTATATAGAAAAATAAGTGAAGTGAATACAGTGATAAAAAGAGTCATCGCTATTCTTCAGGTAATTTGTGGGATTGTAGCGTAAATAAAGGTGGATTCGCAGTCTTGTCGTAGAATTATTCATGCGTATGATAGCTTCACTGGGATGGCGTGATTTACGCCCGATCACATTTTGCGATCTATCGCCAATAACCAGGAAATAATAAGCCATGCGTATTGAAGAAGGTTTGAAGTTAGGCTTTAAAGATGTGTTAATCCGTCCTAAACGTTCAACACTGAAAAGCCGCTCGGAAGTGGAGCTGGAGCGCCAGTTTACTTTCAAACATTCAGGTTGGAATTGGTCCGGTGTACCTATTATCGCCGCTAATATGGACACTGTTGGCACCTTCCGCATGGCCGAAGTTCTGGCATCATTCGATGTTCTAACCGCAGTTCATAAACACTACACTGTTGAACAGTGGGGCGAGTTTGTGAAGCGTGTTCCTGAATCCGTACTACGGCATGTCATGGTCTCTACCGGGACTTCCTCCGCCGACTTCGACAAAATGAAACAAATTTTAGCGTTATCACCCGCGTTGAAATTTATCTGCATTGATGTGGCTAATGGTTATTCAGAGCATTTTGTCTCTTTCTTGCAAAAAGCTCGAGAAGCTTGCCCTGATAAAGTGATTTGTGCTGGCAATGTTGTGACCGGTGAGATGGTAGAAGAGCTTATCCTCTCGGGCGCTGACATTGTTAAAGTTGGGATTGGGCCTGGTTCGGTTTGCACCACTCGCGTAAAAACAGGCGTCGGCTATCCACAGTTGTCAGCGGTTATCGAGTGTGCTGATGCAGCACATGGCTTGGGTGGACAGATTGTCAGTGATGGCGGTTGCTCAGTACCCGGTGATGTCGCGAAAGCGTTTGGCGGCGGTGCTGATTTTGTTATGTTGGGCGGTATGCTAGCTGGGCATGACGAGTGTGAAGGCCGAGTTGTTGAAGAGAATGGCGAGAAATTTATGCTGTTCTACGGTATGAGCTCTGAATCTGCTATGAAGCGTCATGTCGGCGGTGTTGCTGAGTACCGTGCCGCAGAAGGCAAAACGGTTAAATTGCCATTACGTGGCTCCGTTGATAACACCATTCGCGACATTATGGGTGGTTTGCGTTCTGCTTGTACTTATGTAGGGGCTTCGCATTTAAAAGAACTGACTAAACGCACCACTTTTATTCGTGTAGCTGAACAAGAAAACCGTGTGTTTGGCAGTAACTAATTTTGGGTTATTGATCACAGCTAACGCATATTCAGCTTGAAGTATGACGGGCATATTTCTTGATATAAAAAGGGGCGTAAACCAACGCCTCTTTTTAATAAAATGACACTAGATAATCTTCTCTAATAGCATCATTTTACCCGATGACATCCCCTAACTGGAATATCGGTAAATACATCGCTATCACTAAAACCCCCACGATACTGCCAATAATTAGCATCAAAAGTGGTTCCAACATCTGAGTAAGATTGTCAGCCAAATCCTGTGTTTGCTGTTGGTGCCAACTGGCGAGTTTCTCTAACAGCACATCAAGTGCGCCAGATTCTTCACCTACACGAACCATTTGTTGGCATAGGGGGGGAAATAGAGAGTGCTGATAGAGGGTCAAATACAATGGAACTCCTTGATTGATTTGTTTTTGAATTCCTCTCAATGCTTGCTTATAACTGTCGTTATTGATGGCACGAAGTGCGGCATCTAATCCGGCCGTCAGTGGTAACCCTGCGTGTTGAGTAATAGCCAGTGTTTGGAAAATTTGGCTAAGACAACTGCCGCGTATCAATGCTGATATTAGCGGAAGGCGTAATAAAAGCTTTTGCTCCCATAGTTGGCAGTAAGTTCGATGTTTCCGTACATATAAATAGCTAATAAAAAATGATGTTAATAATATAGCGAGATATGGTCCATAAGCAGTAAGAAATGCCGATATTAACAGCAAGGTGGCAGTCAGCGCCGGTAATGGTGTGTCGAATGATTGATAGATTTGTGCAAACTCAGGGAGCACCAAAACTAGCATGATGATACTGACAGCTAATGCAATAACGCAGACAAACGCCGGATATTTAAGCGCTTTAATCACTTTCTTTTGTAATGCTTGTTGCTGTTCCTGATGCTGTACCAACTGAGTACAGCATTGTTCAAGATTACCCGTCAACTCCCCCATCGCAATGACGGGGGGATATAATTGAGGGAATGTGTGAGGATAATGCGCCATTGCTTCAGATAATGATTGCCCCTGTGAAACTTCCTGACTTATCTCCTGTAATAAACATTGCCAAGGTAAGGCATCCATTTCTTTCGCCAATAATTGCAAACAACTCACTAATGGTAAGCCCGCTTGCAACAACGTCGCTAATTGGCGAGTTACAGTGATCAGACGCTCTCCTCGCCAATAGCTCATCGATAACCGTTTCCCGCTTTTAATACCTAGTGGCTGTAATCCATGGCGGAACATATGTTCATAAACGATATTTTTTTCTGTTGCCAGTAATACACCTGTTTGCAACTGCCCCGAATTGTTAATTGCTTTCCAGCTAAATAAGCGTTGATAGTTCATGGCGTTGCCTCTGCTTCTGTCAAAAAACCGACAACACGATTAATTTCACTGAGAGTGGTCATGCCGCTTTCGACTAATGCCAAACCTGCCGAAAGTAATGTGATTTGTTTTTGTTCCTGTGCGATTTGGGCTAGCTCTGACGGGCTGGCGTTATTGAGCAAAGCTTGTTGGATTGGTGGTGTTACATTTAACATTTCATAAATACCGATTCGGCCATAATAACCGGCGCAACAGTGTTCACAACCCACGGCAATATAGTGTTGCAGTGGGTTCTCCCACACATTTTTTGGAGCTTGGAAAGGGGTGGGTGATGTTTGGCGGCAATGTATGCATAATTTGCGGACCAATCGCTGGGCGATGACTAATGTTAGGCTGGAGGCAATTAAATGGCGTGCTACGCCCATTTGTGTCAGACGTATCAGTGTTTCAGCCGTGGAATTGGTATGCAGTGTTGAAAGTACCAGATGCCCTGTTAGAGCCGCTTTAACCGCTATTTCTGCCGTTTCGTTATCCCGAATCTCACCTAGCATAATCACGTCGGGATCCTGTCGTAGCATCGCACGCAAGACACTGGAAAAATCTAACCCAATCTTACTGTTAGTTTGCGTTTGATTGATGCCATTAACCTGGATCTCAATAGGATCTTCAACACTACAGATATTTATCTGCGGCTGATTGAGTTGATCCAGGCTGCAGTAGAGGGTGACGGTTTTCCCGCTGCCAGTTGGCCCAGTGACCAAAATCAAACCCTGTGGGGCTGATAGCGCTTGGGTTAACTGTTGGTGGGCCGCGGGGGTTAGCCCCAACTTTTCCAGTGTAGGTTGTTGTTGCATATTGAGGATACGCAGCACGACTTTTTCACCGTATTGCACGGGGAGAGTCGCTATTCTCATCGAGTAGCGGATGCCGTCTAGCATTAGAGCCAATTGACCATCTTGTGCTAACCGTTTTTCAGCAATGTTCAGCTTGGACATAACCTTTAGGCAACTGCTAATACGACTGGATAATTCGACCGCTGGCGGCGGAGATTCATGTAATACACCATCAATTCTTAGGCGAATACGATAGTGATATTGGTAAGGTTCGAAATGGATATCTGATGCACGTTTCTGAATCGCTAGCCTAAGTGTTTGAGTTATAAATTGAACAACAGGTATATCACTTTCATTATCAAGTAATGTGTCATCCGAACCTTGTTGCTCTGGGTTTGGCGATAGTGATTTTTTCCGTTCTCTGTTTTGTTGGGATATGTCGTAATGGGCTTCTGTAGATTTTATTCTTTTACTTAAGCGGCCTTTTACTGATGGGGCCAAGTTTAATGATTGTTCAATCTTGGCTTCTGGCCAGTTTTCCACCTTAATTTTACGGCCACAAGCAAAACGCAACGCAGCTAATAACTCCTCATTTACGGGGCCAGATGACGCGATGGTTAGGCTTTTACCATCGAGTTTTAAGGCGATTGACCTATGGCGGCGGCAAAGCGTGTGTAATTCACTGTTTATTGTCTCAGATGGATACTTCATGAATTCAGTCATGAGTTAGTCCTTATCATTGAAACGAAACACGGCTTTGCAGTTATCAATAATACTGTCATTTGTTGCGGCACATGTTTTTGTCCAGACGATATTTCCACTCTTATTTATTGTTGGTGACATAACCAGAGTCAGATTGGCGAGTGTTTGCTGGCCTGTAAATGTAATGATGCCTTTATCAATGGTCGTAGCGCTAATATAGCGGGATGATCCCCCCGTAGGAATGCCATGACTCCCGCCATTACAGCTATCAAGGCTGGCATGTTCCAGAGCACAAAGCTCTATTGCCATTTTGTAAGGAACCATGGTTTGTAACATATCGGTGAGCGCTGCTTTTTGGATATAACGCTGATAGGAAGGAATACCCACTCCACTGAGAACCGCAATAATGGCAATCGCAACCATCAATTCAATTAATGTAAAACCTCGTTGATTAGTCATTTGACACTCTCCATGTGTTTGAGAAAACGTGAGCAGAGTGCACTTTTTAAATGAGGGGCAATAGTGGGTTCAGCGCGATTTGCGAAGCATACTGTCGGATATTTAGGTTATTGCAGTGGAGTCACAGATAATTTCGGCGGTGCTCGCAGAACAGAATGATATTCTGCAATTGGTAGCTACCCGCCGAGAATAGTTTGATAGGATTATTTAAAGCGCATGGACAGGTCCAGGGCAGTAATATGTTTGGTGAGCGCACCGACTGAAATAAAGTCAATGCCTGTTTCAGCATAGCTACGCAAAGTTTCCAATGTGACGTTACCTGAAACCTCCAATTGTGCACTACTCTGGGTTTTGGCCAGTTCATCGCGCATTCTTACAGCATCACGCATCATTGGAATAGTGAAGTTATCTAGCATGATGATGTCGGCACCAGCTTCTAGTGCTTGCTGCAACTCATCAAGGGATTCAACTTCAACTTCTACAGGGACATCGGCATGGATCCAAAATGCTTTGGCGACAGCTTCTTTAATCGAACCGGCAGCAATAATATGATTTTCCTTAATAAGGAAGGCATCAGATAAACCCAGCCGATGATTATTGCCACCACCACAGAGGACGGCATATTTTAAGGCGGTACGCAGCCCAGGAACTGTTTTTCGGGTATCAAGTAATTGAGTATGCAATCCAGAAAGTTCGGCCACATAGTGGCTCACTTCGGTAGCGACACCCGATAAAGTTTGCAGGAAATTAAGTGCAGTACGTTCACCCGTCAACAGAATACGTGCGGGGCCAGTCAAATGGCAAAGAACCTGATCCGCTACCAGTTTATCTCCATCTTTAACTTTCCATGTGATAGATACCTGGGCACCAAGTTGAATAAACACTTCATTCAACCAGCGCTGACCACAAAAAATACCGGCTTCTCGGGTAATGATGGTGGCATCTGCCTGCTTATCCGCTGGCAGTAATTGTGCTGTAAGGTCGCGATCTGCATTGACCTCACCACCAAGGTCTTCACTCAAAGCCTGAGCAACAGTAGACGGGATATCGCGTTGAATTCGTTCCAATAGCTCGGCACGGCGGCTGTCGGCATTATAGCTGCGGGTCGGCATAGAAAACTCCGAAATGGCGGATAGATAGTTGTCCAAACATGCTACTCTGTTGCTAGCAGAAGTGCCATAAAAGAGCGGGTTGAAGTGTCACCATTAGGGGCTTAGGTAAACTATGCAGTTAGAAAATAGCGGGCAGTTAGAAAATAACTGGCAGTTAGAGAATGGCTGGATTTCTGGGGTCAAACGGGTTGTGTCCCCACATTTTGATCAGCGGCCAGAAGGCGAAATTCCTTCTTTGTTGGTGATTCATAACATCAGTTTGCCTCCTGGTGAGTTTGGCGGCCCGTATATCGATCAATTATTCACTGGCACACTCAACGCCGATGAACACCCTTATTTTGCCGATATTGTTCATCTGAGAGTATCAGCCCATTGTCTGATTCGCAGGGATGGGGAAGTTATTCAATATGTTCCATTTGATAAACGGGCCTGGCATGCGGGAGTATCAACTTTTGCTGGGCGTGAGCGGTGTAACGATTTCTCTATTGGGATCGAGTTAGAAGGGACGGATGTGTTACCGTTTACGCCCGCACAATATTGCAGTTTGGCTGAAATTAGCGCGCTGCTATTTGCCGCTTATCCGATAACTGCAGAACTGGTTACGGGTCACAGTGATATTGCGCCAGGGCGTAAAACCGACCCAGGTCCCGCTTTTAATTGGGAATTGTATCAACAGAGTTTGGTGAAGTTATCTTTGCCATCGTAATACGAAAGTGATGCAATATTAACCTGAAGTCTATGGTAAGCGCGTATTAGCTTGTCACTTCGTCTGATATTGTCGTTCATGCATGCCGGGAGGCATATGCCCTGTTTCTGGGTGGGTTAAGTGCAAAGGGAGAGTAAGAGCTAATGACACTGTTTACGCTGTTGCTGGTGCTGGCATGGGAGCGCTTGTTTAAACTGGGCGAACATTGGCAGTTAGATCATCGTCTTGAAGTGGTATTTACGCGTTTACGCCACTTTTCATTGGTACAAACAATTTTACTGACCGCTGTGTGGATGCTGTTGGTATGGCTGATTTTACGGTTAGTGCAAAATATCTTGTTTGGCCTCCCTCTTTTACTGGTGTGGATACTTATTTGCCTGCTGTGCATTGGAGCGGGGGGAATACGCAAACATTATCGCGCCTACCTGAAAGCAGCACGTCAGGGTGATGCCCATGCTACCGATAAAATGGCCGAAGAATTAGCGCTCATCCATGGTTTACCGATGAATAGTGGTGAGAAAATCAGGCTGGAATCGCTGCAAAATGCATTGTTATGGATAAACTTCCGTTACTATTTAGCACCGATCTTCTGGTTTGTTGTATGTGTTAATTACGGCCCGGTAGCATTGGCGGGGTACGCAATGTTACGTGGATACCAGACGTGGCTAGCACGACATAACACTCCGTTACAACGTTCTCAATCGGGTATCGACCGTATCTTGCATTGGTTGGACTGGATACCTGTGCGGTTAGTGGGTGTTGCTTACGCATTATTAGGACACGGTGAAAGAGCTTTACCAGCTTGGTTTGCTTCATTGGGTGACTTCCGTTCTTCGCAATACCAAGTGTTAACTCAGCTCGCGCAATATTCACTGGCGCGAGAACCTCATTTAGATCCAGTACAGACGCCAAGATCCGCCGTATCTTTAGCGCGAAAAGTGACGCTGACGGTGATTGTAGTGGTTGCTTTACTGACTATTTATGGCGCACTGGTATAGCGACTTTATTTATAGCTCAGGTAGAGAAGCATAGCTCAGGTAGAGAAGCCCACTTCCGGTAAGAGCGGCCTCAATAACTCAGTCTCAATTCAATAAAATAAACGGGCCAGCACTGATGGCTGGCCCGTTAGCGACAATATTGTCAGCTTTCTAAAGATAATAAGATACTTTCTGCTATTAGGATTTTGCTCTTTGGTTGCGGTTTTTCAGGATATAACCGACAGCCAGTAGCACTAACCAGGCAGGAATCAACAGCACTGAGATCTGGATGCCCGGTGTCAGAGACATGATGACCAGAATGCCAGTCAGGAATAGCAAACACAGGTAGTTGCCGAACGGATACCAGAAAGCTTTGAATTGTGGAGTGACGCCCTGACGGTTTTTAGCAGCACGGAATTTAAGGTGTGCCAAGCTGATCATCGCCCAGTTGATCACCAGCGCTGAAACCACTAATGCCATTAATAATTCAAAAGCACGGCCGGGTATCAGATAGTTAATCAATACACAGAAAGCAGTCGCAAATGCGGAAACGGCGATAGCAAGAACCGGCACCCCGCGGCCATCGACTTTCAGCAGTATTTTCGGGCCATTACCTTGCTTGGCTAAACCGAACAACATGCGGCTGTTACAGTAAACACAGCTGTTGTAGACCGATAATGCCGCGGTTAGCACCACAATGTTTAATACGGTGGCCACGACATTACTGTTCAATGCATGGAAGATCAGGACGAAGGGACTACCGCCTTCAACCACTTTGCCCCACGGGTAAAGTGACAGTAAAATTGCCAGCGAACCGATATAGAACAACAAGATACGATAGATAACCTGATTGGTTGCTTTCGGGATGCTTTTGGCTGGGTTTTCTGCTTCTGCCGCAGTGATGCCGACTAATTCAAGCCCACCGAATGAGAACATGATTACCGCCATTGCCATCACTAACCCCATGATGCCATTAGGGAAGAATCCGCCCTGAGCCCATAAGTTAGTAACCGTGGCTTCTGGGCCGCCTTGTCCGCTGAGTAATAACCACCCACCGAATAGAATCATGGCGATGATAGCGACTACTTTAATGATGGCAAACCAGAACTCCATCTCGCCATACACTTTCACGTTAGCCAGATTGATGGCGTTGATGGCGAGGAAGAAGACGGCGGCTGATACCCATGTTGGGATCTCCGGCCACCAATACTGTACATAGATACCCACGGCGGTGAGTTCCGCCATAGCGACTAACACGTACAGAACCCAGTAATTCCAGCCGGAAGCAAAGCCGGCAAAATTACCCCAGTATTTATAGGCAAAGTGACTGAAAGAACCGGCTACTGGCTCCTCGACCACCATTTCCCCTAACTGGCGCATAATCAGAAATGCAATAAAACCGCCGATGGCATACCCCAGTAACACTGAAGGCCCCGCCATTTGAATAGTCTGCGCGATACCCAGAAACAGTCCGGTACCAATAGCGCCACCTAAGGCAATAAGCTGGATGTGGCGGTTTTTAAGCCCCCGCTTTAGCTCCGCACCTTCCTGTTGAACACTCATTATTGCATCCTCTGTCGTTGTCACTTCTAGCTAGCAAACCCGTTGTCCTTACAATAAATCTATTGGGTATAAACGGGCGCCACATGCTATGCGTAAGATTTTGATTACATTATTTGTATTATTTTGTTTACGGTTGCTTTTTATGGAGTTTTCTCCATTGGCTACCGTTTAAAAGAGAATAGTGCTAGGCGATAATTATTGCATCTGCTTTTTATTTTATCCGCTGAATTTTTAGGCAAAATGCCAATAAAAATGTTGATGCGTGATCAAGCTGTTGTTTTCAGAAAAAGCAGTAATAGGTGTTTGTTGCACAAAAATTCACCAGTCGACTATTTTTATTGTGGTCAAACCAGTATTTGGCTGGAAGGAGAGAGATAGACAGACTTTTCTTGTTTTTCGTTGAATTTAAATTCACAAAAATAGGATTTAAATTCACTAATAAAATAACTATAACGCTTCAGCTTGCCTAAATACGCGTTTCATAAAAGTTAAAACTCGCTGGCGTCAAGTAATGGTATTACCACCACTAGGTTATCACTTTGCATTGCTATATCAGTGAAGTTGTTAAAATGTGCTGGGTTTCATGATTTTGGTCAAGGTCCGTATGGACAGGTAGTGAATACTTTGTTACTTTATCGTCACGTTTTTGAAATTGGTATTACCAATTGACTCCGCGCTACTCGCAGAGACGATTCACTCAATACGGCACAGCGCAACTTACAACAAATTATGGCCTACAACAAAATACGTCAGCCCAAATTGTCAGATGTTATCGAGCAGCAGCTCGAGTACCTGATCTTGGAAGGGACGCTGCGTCCGGGAGAGAAGTTATTGCCTGAGCGCGAGTTGGCGAAGCAATTTGATGTTTCCCGACCTTCTCTGCGAGAAGCAATCCAGCGGTTAGAGGCTAAGGGGCTGCTGTTGCGCCGTCAGGGCGGTGGTACTTTCGTGCAAACCAATCTGTGGCAAAGCTTTAGCGATCCGCTGGCTGAACTGCTGGCCGACCATCCAGAATCACAATTCGATCTGTTAGAGACCCGTCATGCCCTCGAAGGTGTAGCAGCCTATTATGCTGCACTGCGCGGTACTGACGAAGATCTACAACGCATTCGTGAATGCCATACTGTTATTCAGCAAGCACAAGACCGCGGTGATTTGGATGCCGAGGCTGATGCTGTCATGCAGTATCAAGTTGCTGTCACAGAGGCTGCGCATAATGTGGTTTTACTGCATTTACTGCGCTGCATGGGGCCAATGCTGGAACAAAACGTTAAACAAAACTTTGAATTGCTTTACTCGCGCCGCGAAATGCTGGCAACGGTGAGCAGTCACCGCGCCGGGATTTTTGAGGCGATTGTGGCTCGTGAGCCAGAGAAAGCTCGCGAAGCCTCACACCGTCACTTGGCGTTTATCGAGGAAATTCTGTTGGACCTCAGTCGGGAGCACAGTCGCCGTGAGCGATCTTTGCGTCGGCTCCAGCAGCGCAAGGACTAAGAACTTATCCTGCATTTGGGTCGGTTCTATATGCTTATTTTGAGCACGAAACGCGGCAACTAAACCCAAAATAATTCGAGTTGCAGGTAGGCGGCAAGGGAGTGAATCCCCAAGAGCTTACTTGAGTAAGTGACTGGGGGGCAAGAGTGCAGCCAACACCCCAGCAGCTTGAAGTATGACGGGGAAAAACTGATGGGCCTATCTTCCGGTGTTTTCACCAGGGCACGTGCTTTAGCCTGAGGTTAAAGCACAGGAAGATAGGCTCCAAATAAACCATTAGAAACAGATAAGGAATACCACCATGTCAGAACGTTTAAATAATGACGTGGATCCGATCGAAACCCGCGACTGGCTACAGGCGATCGAATCGGTCATCCGTGAAGAGGGTGTTGAGCGTGCTCAGTATCTGATTGATCAGGTCTTGGGCGAAGCCCGTAAAGGTGGTGTGAGTGTTGCAGCTGGTTCAGCCAGCCGTGATTACATCAACACTATCCCGGTAGAAGACGAACCCGCTTACCCTGGCAACCTGGAGCTGGAGCGTCGTATTCGTTCAGCCATCCGTTGGAATGCCGTGATGACCGTGTTGCGTGCGTCGAAGAAAGATCTGGATTTGGGCGGCCATATGGCATCCTTCCAATCTTCCGCTACTTTCTACGAGGTTTGCTTCAACCACTTCTTCCGTGCTCGTAACCAAAAAGACGGCGGCGATCTGGTTTACTTCCAGGGCCACATCTCTCCGGGCGTTTACGCGCGTGCTTTCCTTGAAGGCCGCCTGACGCAAGAACAGATGGATAACTTCCGTCAGGAAGTTGACGGTAAAGGTTTGTCTTCTTACCCGCACCCGAAACTGATGCCTGAGTTCTGGCAGTTCCCGACGGTCTCTATGGGCCTTGGCCCAATCAGTGCAATCTATCAGGCTAAGTTCCTGAAATACCTGTCTCACCGTGGTCTGAAAGACACTTCAGCACAGACCGTGTACGCCTTCTTGGGCGACGGCGAGATGGATGAGCCAGAATCTAAAGGTGCGATCACCATCGCGACCCGTGAAAAACTGGATAACTTGGTCTTCGTTATCAACTGTAACTTGCAGCGCCTCGATGGCCCGGTTACAGGTAACGGCAAAATCATTAATGAACTGGAAGGCATCTTCAGCGGTGCTGGCTGGCAGGTTCTGAAAGTTATTTGGGGTAGTCGTTGGGATGAACTGCTGCGTAAAGATACCAGCGGTAAACTGATCCAACTGATGAACGAGACTCTGGATGGCGACTACCAGACTTTCAAATCCAAAGACGGCGCTTATGTGCGCGAACACTTCTTTGGTCGTTTCCCAGAAACTGCTGCATTAGTGAAAGACATGAGCGACGACGAGATCTGGTCTCTGAATCGTGGCGGTCATGATCCGAAGAAAGTCTTTGCTGCACTGAAAAAAGCACAAGAAACTACTGGTAAACCAACTGTTATCCTGGCCCACACCATCAAAGGTTACGGCATGGGCGAAACAGCTGAGGGTAAAAACATCGCCCACCAGGTGAAGAAAATGAACATGGAAGGGGTTCACCACTTCCGCGATCGTTTCAATGTGCCGGTTGCTGATGCTGATATCGAAAAACTGCCATACATCACTTTCGAGAAAGATTCCGAAGAGTCTAAGTATCTGCACGAACGCCGCCAGGCGCTGGAAGGCTACGTGCCAACTCGCTTGCCTAAGTTCACTGAAAAGCTGGAAATGCCAGCGTTGTCAGATTTCAGCTCTTTGCTGGAAGAGCAGAACAAAGAAATCTCTACCACTATCGCTTTCGTGCGTGTGCTGAACGTGATGCTGAAGAACAAGTCTATCAAAGACAGAATTGTTCCAATCATCGCCGACGAAGCCCGTACCTTCGGTATGGAAGGTTTGTTCCGTCAGATTGGTATTTACAGCCCGAATGGTCAGCAGTATACCCCGCAAGACCGTGAACAGGTTGCTTACTACAAAGAAGACGAAAAAGGCCAGATCCTGCAAGAAGGGATCAACGAGTTGGGTGCCGCTTCTTCTTGGCTGGCTGCTGCGACTTCTTACAGCACCAACGATCTGCCAATGATCCCGTTCTACATCTACTACTCCATGTTCGGTTTCCAACGTATCGGCGATCTGTGCTGGGCTGCGGGTGACCAACAGGCACGTGGCTTCTTGATCGGCGGTACTTCAGGTCGAACCACACTGAACGGCGAAGGTCTGCAACATGAAGATGGTCATAGCCATATTCAGTCACTGACTATCCCGAACTGTATCTCTTACGATCCAGCTTATGCATACGAAGTAGCCGTCATCATGCATGATGGTCTGCAACGTATGTATGGCGACGCGCAGGAAAACGTTTATTACTACCTGACCACGCTGAACGAAAACTATCACATGCCAGCAATGCCGCAGGGCGCAGAAGAAGGTATCCGTAAAGGTATCTACAAACTGGAAACTGTTGCAGGTAGCAAAGGCAAAGTGCAGTTGATGAGCTCAGGGGCAATTCTGCGTCACGTTCGCGAAGCAGCTCAGATTTTGGCTAACGACTACGGCGTAGGTTCTGATGTGTACAGTGTAACTTCATTCACTGAACTGGCGCGCGATGGCCAGGATTGTGAGCGCTGGAACATGCTGCACCCAACAGAAACTCCACGTGTACCTTATGTTGCTCAGGTCATGAATGACGCGCCAGCGGTTGCTTCTACTGACTACATGAAGTTGTTTGCTGAACAGATTCGTAACTTCATTCCTGCCAGCGAGTTCCGCGTTCTGGGTACAGATGGTTTCGGCCGCTCTGACAGCCGTGAGAACCTGCGTCACCACTTCGAAGTTGATTCTTCTTACGTGGTGGTTGCAGCTCTGGGTGAATTGGCTAAACGCGGTGATATCGACACCAGCGTAGTTGCAGAAGCAATTACTAAGTTTGGTATCGACGCCGATAAAGTTAACCCGCGTCTGGCATAAGAGGTAAAGAACAAATGTCTATCGAAATCAATGTACCTGACATCGGTGCGGATGAAGTTGAAGTCACCGAAATTATGGTGAAAGTGGGCGATACTGTTGAAGTTGAACAATCGCTGATCACCGTTGAAGGTGATAAAGCTTCTATGGAAGTCCCTTCACCGCAGGCGGGTGTAGTTAAAGAAATCAAAATTGCGGTCGGCGATACTGTCGCGACTGGCAAGCTGATGATGATCTTCGAAGCTACGGGTGCCGCTGCGGCACCTGCTCAAGCTGAAGAGAAACCAGCGGCCCCTGCTCAGGCAGCGGCTCCTGCGGCATCAGCGGCGAAAAATGTTGAAGTGCCAGACATTGGTGATGATGAAGTTGAAGTCACCGAAGTGATGGTTAAAGTGGGTGACACTGTTGCCGCAGAACAATCTCTTATCACTGTAGAGGGTGATAAAGCCTCTATGGAAGTGCCTGCACCATTCGCTGGCATCGTGAAAGAGATCAAAATCAGCACCGGCGACAAAGTGAAAACCGGTTCTCTGATCATGGTATTTGAAGTTGCAGGTGCAGCACCGGCGGCAGCTTCGGCTCCAGCACCACAAACTGAAGCTCCAGTCCAGCAAGCCGCTCCTGCTGCTGCGCCAGCTAAAGTTGCTGCGGCTCCAGCTGCAAGCAAAGGTGAGTTTGCTGAGAATGATGCCTATGTGCATGCCACGCCGGTTATCCGCCGTCTGGCGCGTGAATTTGGCGTTAACCTGGCGAAAGTGAAAGGAACTGGCCGTAAGGGCCGTATCCTGCGCGAAGACGTTCAGACTTACGTGAAAGATGCGGTCAAACGTGCTGAAACTGCCCCTGCTGCTGGCGGTGGTCTGCCAGGCATGCTGCCGTGGCCGAAAGTTGATTTCAGCAAGTTCGGTGAAATCGAAGAAGTGGAATTGGGCCGTATCCAGAAAATCTCTGGTGCTAACCTGAGCCGCAACTGGGTCATGATCCCGCATGTGACACACTTCGACAAAACTGATATCACCGATCTGGAAGCGTTCCGTAAGCTGCAGAATGACGAAGCTGCCAAGCGTAAGCTGGACGTGAAGTTCACCCCAGTGGTGTTCATCATGAAAGCGGTTGCTGCTGCTCTCGAGCAGATGCCACGTTTCAACAGCTCACTGTCAGAAGATGGTCAGAAGCTGACGCTGAAAAAGTACATCAACATCGGTGTCGCGGTAGATACGCCAAATGGTCTGGTAGTTCCGGTATTCAAGGATGTGAACAAGAAAAGCATCACTGAACTGTCCCGTGAACTGATGGCTATCTCCAAGAAAGCTCGTGATGGCAAGCTGACCGCTGGCGAAATGCAGGGCGGTTGCTTCACCATCTCCAGCCTGGGCGGTATCGGGACAACTCACTTCGCGCCGATTGTTAATGCGCCGGAAGTGGCTATCTTGGGTGTCTCCAAGTCTGCGATAGAGCCAGTTTGGAACGGTAAAGAGTTCCAGCCGCGTCTGATGATGCCGATGTCACTCTCCTTCGACCACCGTGTGATTGACGGTGCTGATGGTGCGCGCTTTATCACCATCATCAATAACATGTTGGCCGACATTCGCCGTTTGGTGATGTAATCGCTAAGGCCGGCTTCGCGCCGGCCTTGTTTTTACATAAGTCGACAAGGTTGTTGAGACCCTCGTCACGCGATGCGGCTTTTCAGGTTATTAACAATTCTGTAAACTGCACGCGGTGCAAGCGTCACGGTGGATGCGGGCGTTATGCAATTAATTAGCCTAAAAAATGGTGTCTGATCCGCCGGACAAACAATTAAGAGGTCATGATGAGTACTGAAATTAAAACTCAGGTCGTGGTACTTGGGGCAGGCCCAGCAGGGTACTCTGCTGCTTTTCGTTGCGCGGATTTAGGTTTAGAAACTATTCTGGTCGAGCGTTATGCCACTCTGGGTGGTGTTTGCCTGAATGTCGGTTGTATCCCCTCCAAGGCGTTGTTGCACGTCGCTAAAGTTATCGAAGAAGCCAAAGCATTGGCTGAACACGGTATCGTGTTTGGCGAGCCTAAAACTGACATTGATAAAGTACGTGTTTGGAAAGAGAAAGTTATCAATCAGTTAACCGGTGGTTTGGCAGGTATGGCTAAAGGCCGTAAAGTCAAAGTGGTTAACGGTCTTGGTAAATTTACTGGTGCGAACACTCTGGTTGTTGAGGGTGAAAACGGCCCAACCACAATTACTTTCGATAACGCGATTATCGCCGCAGGTTCTCGTCCAATCCAACTGCCATTTATTCCTCATGAAGACCCACGTGTTTGGGACTCAACTGATGCGCTGGCACTGAAAACTGTCCCAGAACGTCTGTTGGTGATGGGCGGCGGCATTATCGGTCTGGAAATGGGTACTGTTTACCATGCGCTGGGCTCGAAGATTGATGTGGTCGAAATGGCTGACCAAGTTATTCCAGCGGCCGACAAAGACGTGGTGAAAGTATTCACCAAGCGCATCAGCAAGCAATTCAACCTGATGCTGGAAACCAAAGTGACAGCGGTAGAAGCCAAAGAAGATGGCATCTACGTCACGATGGAAGGCAAAAAAGCCCCAGCAGAACCACAGCGCTATGATGCAGTTCTGGTCGCTATCGGTCGCGTACCTAACGGTAAGTTGCTGGATGCCGGTCAGGCAGGCGTTGAAGTTGACGAACGTGGCTTTATCCACGTAGATAAACAACTGCGTACCAACGTACCGCACATTTTTGCTATCGGTGACATCGTGGGTCAGCCAATGCTGGCACACAAAGGTGTTCACGAAGGCCATGTTGCTGCCGAAGTTATCTCCGGCATGAAACATTACTTCGATCCAAAAGTCATTCCATCTATTGCATACACTGAACCAGAAGTCGCATGGGTGGGTTTGACTGAGAAAGAAGCTAAAGAAAAAGGCATCAGCTACGAAACCTCCACCTTCCCGTGGGCGGCATCGGGCCGTGCTATTGCTTCTGATTGCGCAGACGGTATGACCAAACTGATTTTCGACAAAGAAACTCACCGCATCATTGGTGGCGCGATTGTCGGGACTAACGGTGGTGAACTGTTAGGTGAAATCGGTCTGGCCATTGAGATGGGTTGTGATGCTGAAGATATCGCTCTGACTATTCATGCTCACCCAACCTTGCATGAATCTGTTGGTCTGGCGGCAGAAATCTACGAAGGTAGCATTACTGACTTGCCGAACCCGAAAGCGAAAAAGAAATAATTTTTTGCTGACGAGGTATTTGCAGATATAAATGTTGAAACGGCTCCTTTATAGGGGCCGTTTTACATTACGAGACTGCAATATGAGTAGTGGATGGCTTATTAACTCCCTTTTTAATTAACCTGCATGGGTTGTTGTGGCGGTCTCTCGGCGATAGCAAACATTCTTACTTCTATTGTTTCTCCATCATCTTCTTCAATCACCTCAACAATATAAAAGCGGCTGCGGGGCAAAAATATGCGCTCTTCTTCTAACTCATTTAAAATTCTACTAATATTTGTACTGTTGGTACGGCCATGTTGATATTTAATAGTGTATCTAATGTTGGCATCATCACCTGATAAATCATTGCTATTAAAATCCATAATGACCTTTTCATTTGAAGTGGTACTAAAAAAAGCATCCACCTCAATTTTTTTTCCTGGTTTTATCTTGGCCAAAAATTCTGCTCGGTTTCTGATTTCTCCTCGGAATACCTGGCTGATAGTGCTATTTTCGTCTGTAGCAATGTGGCCCTGCTCTCTGGCCGCGATATTAATATCAGAGAATTTATCCAGAGTTCTATAAAATTCATTTATCTCTATTTCAACATCTGGTGTCACATCCCCGGTACGCATGGCTTTATTCATACCGACATAGCCAATCTCTTTATAATTTCTAAGTGCATAATATTCCCTGAAACTGACCTCATCATTTAAAGGTATTCTATTATAACTATTTATTTCCTCCTCAATATCTAACTGATTTCTGTCGAGGGTTTTCTTACTATAAATACTTTCAATTTCTTCTTTTACCATGTCAAAATTACTTTCATCGATTGATTCAACTCGGGTAATAATATGCAGTTCTGTTGCGGCTGCTGCACCAATTTCTTCGCCAAGCGCGATTTCTTCTTCTGTGAAGGGTAAGTCAGTATTGATGAGCCACGGTGAACTTGAGCCGCTGGACTCTGCACCTATAGGTTCGTCACCTAATGTAGGGGGCCGAGTATCACCTAATAAATAGCCTACTTTACCATTAACTCTTTCTAGCATTCCTGACGTTTTGGGTTTATGACTTCCTGTGAGTAATGGAATGTTTTCGCCACTACCTTGGATGCTGGGTGTTCTGGGGACTTTGGGCGGGGATATTTTTGCAGCAGTGAGTTTGACTCCGGGTACACGGAATTTAAAGCCTTTAGGTTGTGGTGTTGGCCCACCACTTAAAATGCCGAGACCAATTTCCAGAGCAACCTCTCCACCTGTCTTTAGCGGCGATTTTCCCTGGTCTTCGGGTACAGTTTTACAAGAGTGCCTGCTTTCCCATTGACAATGTCTGGCTTGATATTGGCTAAAGCTCTCTTTATTAGATTGGTATTTAGGCTCTACTAGGCGGGAGTGTACTATTTTAATGGAGATAACAGTATAAATAATTATTAATAAAGCGTGGTTTATTTTCATAAAAACTCCATATTAATATTAGTTATTGTAGCAAATTCCATTTTTTTAAATTTGGAATGCAGATAAATATTTAGCCAAAGTGAATGCTAAATCAAGATGAGAAATCTTATTGGCAATTTTATTTATATTTATGTTGTGACGATTAATAAAGATCGCTATTTTTTATATTAGTCGGAGTGAAATTTTATTGGCTGGAACAGTTAAAAAAACTGTCCAGTGCGTAACTGGCTGGGGGAAATATTAAATATCCGTCGCAATGCGGTAGCGAAATTTGCCGGGCTAGTATAACCCGCAACAGTGGCGGCTTGATCAATACTGATTCCTTCTTTCTGAATAGCCAACATGGCGCGTTTTAAACGGCAATGGCGCAAATATTCAAATACCGTAATGTTGTAGCTTTCACGAAAACGCCGCTGCAAAGTGCTTTGGCTCATGTTCACCAGACGAGCCAATTCACTCATTGAAAGATGGTCGGCTTCACCACTTTCCAGCCAGTCACGTACTTGTTGAATTCGGTTTTGCCCGCGCAAGGATATCTTATTAGGTTGCTGAACCTGCTGCTCGAGTGAGCTGAATGCTTCAATAATCAGGCTAATACATTGGGTTTCCCACTGCAATCGCTCCAGTGGTGTTGTGAAAGGTGGGGCACTTGCTATTTTCTGAGCAATCGCTTGGGCATGAATTGATGGCCGCCATAAATGAACCGCTAAATGCTGCTGAGTGAAGTTGTATAACGTATCCCAAGCACCAGACTGCGGCAATAAATCGCCATATAACCATTCCCGATCAAATGTGAGGGTCAGAGTGCGCTCATGGCTATTATTTTTGCCGTGGCGAGTAAATAGCGTGTTTTCAGTGAGTGAAATCAGTGACGCATCGCCTTTTTCCTGCAAATGCAGTTGCTGACCACCAAATGAAATATGTGCGCTGCCGCTGACCACAATCGCTAGCTTCAAAGCAGGTTTGAGCTGATTCTGCGTTTTGATATCGGAAAGGTTGGTCACATTCGCGGTATGCAAGATCAGATGTGGATTCAGTCGCAATACCTGAAAATCGCCATACAATATAGGGTCAGCGGGCGCTAACTTAGCGCCGCTCAGCTGATAGTCACTGGCCACCAGATTTGACTGTTGCACAATTTGGTCGCGATAAATCGGTTTCGCTGAGGGCGAAACATTGCGTAATTTGCTTTTCTTCACCGCTGACATGATGACCTCTACATTTTCACTGGCATTAACGTCGTGAACAAATTGACTTTATAACAAAGAGTTTTGCTGTTTACACAAACCTTTTTTCTGATTGCAAATGTAACAATTAGCGAGATGAATTGATAATGAAAATAATTATCAATCTTGTTCGTTTTTGTTGCCCCATGAATAGATTGGTAGAGACTTTCCTCTGCTGACATTCGCTGTGGGCTTTTGCATCGGGGAAAGTGTAATGAAAGTAAAATGGCAGCGGCGCTCTCTGACGACCTTAGCGAGCTTGATTGGTATCTGTATTTCGACTCCGCTTTGGGCGCAGACACAAGATACCACTCAGGCAGGGTCTGATACAGACACGACACAACAACAAAAAACAACCGCGGCAGAAAGCAAAGCGGTAACTGGCGATACCTTGGTGGTCACGGCTCAGCAACAAGTCCGCCAAGCGCTGGGCGCATCGACTATCACCGCAGAAGATATCCGCAAGCGCCCTCCGGCGAATGATTTGTCCGAAATTATCCGAACTATGCCCGGTGTTAACCTTTCCGGTAACTCTGCCAGCGGCCAGCGCGGGAACAACCGCCAGATCGATATTCGTGGCATGGGGCCTGAAAACACCCTGATCATGATTGATGGCATTCCGGTTTCGAGCCGCAATGCGGTGCGTTATGGTTGGCGTGGTGAGCGCGATACCCGTGGTGATACCAACTGGGTACCGGCGAATATGGTCGAGAAAATCGAAGTATTACGCGGCCCTGCCGCTGCGCGCTATGGCAATGGTGCCGCGGGTGGTGTGGTGAATATCATTACCAAACAGCCGGACAAAGAACTGCATGGTAGCTGGAATGCTTACATGAATATGCCGCAGCATAGCGAAGAAGGCGCGACTCGTCGCACCGACTTCAGCCTGTTGGGGCCATTAAGTGATACTGTCAATTTCCGCTTATACGGCGGATACAACAAAACTGATGCTGATGATTGGAATATTAACCAAGGCCATGAATCAGCCCGTACCGGAAATCAAGTAGGCACCTTGCCAGCCGGTCGTGAAGGGGTTCGTAATAAAGATATCAATGGGTTACTGAGTTGGGAGTTTGCTCAAGGCCAATCCCTGGCGTTCGAGGCGGGTTATAGCCGCCAGGGTAATATTTATGCCGGTGATACACAAAACACCAACAGCAATGCCATTGTGCGCAGCCTATATGGCGCAGAAACCAACGTAATGTATCGTGGTAATTTCTCACTGACACATCGCGGTTTTTGGGATAACGGCGTGAGCACCACCTCTTATGTCCAATATGAAAATACCCGCAACTCACGCATTAATGAGGGGCTGGCGGGCGGCACCGAGGGTATCTTCTCCAATAACAAATTCAGCACGATCAAATTGGACAACTATTTGGCCCATTCCGAGGTTAACCTGCCGTTTGAGTTAGGGGTTAATCAAGTGCTGACTGTCGGCGCGGAATGGAATGACCAGAAAATGAATGACCCGACCTCCAATACTCAGACCACGACTGAGGGCGGCAGTGTCAGTGGTTTGACGGGCGTCGGGCGAGATACGCGCACTTCAGCACAGATAGCCTCGGTATTTGTTGAAGACAATATCGAGTTGACGGAGACCACCATGCTCACCCCGGCGCTGCGTTTTGATCATCACAGCACTGCGGGAAGCAATTGGAGTCCGGGGATAAACCTGTCACAAGAACTGGGCGATTACTTCACCATGAAAATGGGGATTGCCCGCGCCTATAAAGCGCCAAATCTCTATCAAACCAACCCTAACTATCTATTATATAGCCGTGGTCAGGGTTGCTATGGTGCAGGGGGCAGTTGCTACCTGATGGGCAATGACGCGCTGTCAGCGGAAACCAGTGTCAACAAAGAGATAGGATTCGAGTTCCATAACGACGGTATCATTGCCGGTATAACTTACTTCCGTAATGATTATCGTAATAAGATTGAGCCGGGTATCGTCTCCCTCGGAACGGCCAATGGCGGCACCGGCGCTTACACTAATTCTGATATCTTCAAGTGGGAAAACGTACCGAAAGCGCTGGTTGAAGGGCTGGAAGGTAACTTGACCGTGCCATTCACCGACGCGGTGCAATGGAGCAGCAATCTGACCTACATGCTGGAATCGAAGAATAAAACCACCGGTGATTATTTATCAATCACGCCGAAATATACCTTGAACAGCTCACTGAGCTGGCAGGCAACAGATGATTTGTCCTTACTGTCGACAGTGACCTGGTATGGGCGTCAGAAGCCGAAGAAATATGACTATCAAGGTCTGCCGGTCACTGGCTCAGCGCGCAATGAAGTCAGCCCGTATGCTATCTTCGGCCTGAGTGGCAGCTATACATTGACTAAAAATGTCAGTGTCACCACTGGGATTGAAAACCTGTTCGATAAACGCCAGTTCCGCGCGGGTAATGCCCAAAGTGTGGCGGGGATCGCCGGGGCAGGGGCTGCCACTTACAATGAGTCAGGCCGGACATATTTTGTTAGCTTGAATACTCAGTTCTAAATGCCCTTCATACTTGGAGCATAGGATCTTTTGTTAAAGCAGAAACAGTCATTATCGGCTGTTTCTGCTTCATTTATCGCCACAATATCTTCCATTCGTTATTCCTCGTCCTAAAAATCCTACCGGCAGCACGAGATTCTCATTGCAAGATGGTGTCCATTCATTTAATAAGGTTATTATGCCGAGGTATTTTACGGATATTACCCTACTGCAAAGGGCTAACTGAGAGCCACTATCAATACGTCAGATGATTACACTGCGCTCAACGATTCAGCAAAAATTTAATGTTGCTTTTATGTGAACGAATTAACACTGAGTTCAAATACTGGTATGCTGGCTGAGCAAAACTGGGCATCTTACCTTACACCTACTGCATCATGATGATGGCTGGTGGCTACCGATAGCCCAGAAAATATATGATAATTAAAGCGAGGAGAGAGTCGTGCTAGAAGAATACCGTAAGCACGTAGCCGAGCGTGCTGCTGAGGGTATCGTCCCCAAGCCATTAGATGCGTCACAAATGGCCGCGCTGGTTGAATCATTAAAAAATCCGCCTGCGGGCGAAGAAGAATTCCTATTAGATCTGCTGATTAACCGCGTACCGCCCGGTGTTGATGAAGCAGCCTATGTTAAAGCCGGTTTTCTGGCGGCGATTGCCAAGGGCGAAGCCCACTCTCCCCTGATTAATGCCGAAAAAGCAATTGAACTGCTTGGTACCATGCAGGGCGGTTATAACATTCATCCGCTGATTGATGCGTTAGATAATGAAAAGCTGGCACCAATTGCGGGCAAGGCGTTATCTCATACCTTGCTGATGTTTGATAACTTCTACGATGTGGAAGAAAAAGCTAAAGCCGGCAACCCCCATGCCAAGAAAGTCATGCAATCCTGGGCTGATGCCGAATGGTATCTTTCCCGCCCAGCGCTGGCAGAAAAAATCACTGTAACCGTGTTTAAAGTGACCGGTGAAACTAACACCGATGACCTGTCTCCAGCTCAGGATGCTTGGTCTCGCCCTGATATTCCATTGCATGCTTTGGCGATGCTGAAAAATGCTCGCGAAGGTATTCATCCGGATCAACCGGGCAGTGTTGGCCCGATCAAACAGATTGAAGAACTGAACAAAAAAGGCTTCCCACTGGCCTATGTTGGCGATGTAGTCGGTACCGGTTCCTCCCGTAAATCTGCCACTAACTCCGTGCTGTGGTTTATGGGCGACGACATCCCTTACGTGCCAAACAAGCGCGGCGGCGGTGTGGTGCTGGGCAGCAAAATTGCGCCAATCTTCTTTAACACCATGGAAGATGCCGGCGCTTTACCTATCGAAGTGGATGTCAGCAACCTGAATATGGGCGATGTCATTGATATCTATCCATATCTGGGCGAAGTTCGCCTTCATGACACTGGTGAGATACTCGCCACTTTCGAGCTGAAAACTGAAGTGCTGCTGGACGAAGTCCGTGCTGGTGGGCGTATCCCGTTGATCGTCGGCCGTGGCTTGACCACCAAAGCCCGCGAATCTCTGGGCTTGCCGGTCAGTGAAGTCTTCCGCATTGCCAAGCCGGTTGCCAAAAGTAACAAAGGTTTCTCGCTGGCGCAGAAAATGGTTGGTCGCGCTTGCGGTGTTGCTGGTGTGCGCCCAGGTGAATACTGCGAACCTAAAATGACCTCGGTCGGTTCACAAGATACCACCGGCCCGATGACCCGTGATGAGCTGAAAGACTTAGCCTGTCTGGGTTTCTCGGCTGACTTAGTGATGCAGTCATTCTGTCATACGGCGGCGTATCCGAAGCCAGTTGACGTGACCACTCACCACACACTGCCTGACTTTATTATGAACCGTGGCGGTGTGTCGCTGCGCCCAGGTGATGGCATTATTCACTCATGGCTTAACCGCATGCTGCTGCCAGATACTGTCGGCACCGGCGGTGACTCACACACCCGTTTCCCTATCGGGATTTCTTTCCCGGCGGGTTCTGGTCTGGTGGCCTTTGCGGCAGCAACAGGCGTGATGCCATTAGACATGCCTGAATCTGTGCTGGTGCGCTTTAAAGGTAAAATGCAGCCGGGTATCACTCTGCGTGATCTGGTGCATGCAATTCCTTACTACGCTATTCAAGAAGACCTGCTGACCGTTGAAAAGCAAGGTAAGAAGAATATCTTCTCTGGCCGAATTCTGGAAATTGAAGGTCTGCCAGAGCTGAAAGTTGAACAGGCATTCGAGCTGGCGGATGCTTCCGCTGAGCGCTCTGCGGCTGGTTGCACCATCAAGCTGGATCAAGCGCCGATCATTGAATATCTGCAATCCAACATTGTGTTGTTGAAGTGGATGATAGCTGAAGGTTACGGCGACCGCCGTACGCTGGAGCGCCGTGTCAATGGCATGGAAAGCTGGTTGGCGAACCCGAATCTGCTGGAAGGTGATGCGGATGCGGAATACGCCGCAGTGATCGAAATCGATCTGGCGGAAATCACTCAGCCGATTCTTTGCGCGCCTAATGATCCTGATGATGCCCGCTTGCTGTCTGATGTGGCTAACAGCAAAATCGATGAAGTCTTTATCGGTTCCTGTATGACTAACATTGGCCACTTCCGTGCTGCTGGTAAATTGCTGGATCAGCACAAAGGCCAGTTGCCAACCCGCCTGTGGGTTGCACCACCGACCAAAATGGATGCCGCGCAATTGACTGAAGAGGGCTATTACAGCGTCTTTGGTAAGAGTGGCGCCCGCATTGAGATCCCAGGTTGCTCTCTGTGCATGGGTAACCAGGCGCGCGTGGCAGATGGGGCTACAGTAGTTTCGACTTCCACCCGTAACTTCCCGAACCGCTTAGGTAATGGGGCGAATGTTTATCTGGCTTCGGCTGAACTGGCGGCGATTGCATCACTGCTGGGGCGTCTGCCAACTCCGGATGAATATCAAACTTATATGGCTCAGGTTGATAAGACCGCAGAAGATACTTACCGTTACCTGAATTTTGATCAGTTAAGCCAATATACTGATAAAGCTGATGGCGTGATCTTCCAAACTGCTGTGTAAAAAGATATATTCCGCACCCGACGGGAGGCCAATGGCCTCCCGTATCTATTTTAAAACCCGTATCGAAGTGAAATTTTGCCGCTATTTGCCGGCTTTGCGAGTTTGCGCCAAATCAGGTAGATAAATACGGTTACACTCATTAAAAGAGCATCAGGAGGGCATGCTATGGACTATGAATTCTTGCGTGATTTAACCGGACAAGTGCTGGTCAGATTCTCCATGGGGCATGAAGTAATCGGCCACTGGCTCAATGAAGAGATTAAAGGTGATTTGGCAAAACTGGATCAAATAGAAGCTGCGGCGGCTGAAGTCAAAGGCAGTGAGCGCCAGTGGCAACTGACGGGCCATGAATATACCTTGTGGTTAGATGGCGAAGAAGTGATGGTGCGCGCCAATCAATTAGATATTGAAGGCGACGAAATGGAAGAGGGGATGAATTACTATGATGAAGAAAGCCTCTGCTTGTGCGGCCTGGAAGACTTTCTTTTAGTCTTGAAAGGCTATCGTAATTTCATCATTTCTAAATAATATATACCCAAAGAACTTGGAGTTGCAGGTAGGCAGCAAGAGAACGAATCCTGATGAGCTTACATCAGTAAGTGATTCGGGTGAGCGAGCGTAGCTAACAACCCTGCGGCTTCAAGTGCGAAGGGTATTGCGGCTGGCAGACCAGCACAGCAACGAACCAGCGACCACCATCGCAACACCGGGCCAGAAAGCGGCTGACGGCAAGGTATTGAGCCACAAACTGGCAATCAATATCGATAACAAGGGTGTGAAGTAAGAGAGGGCGGCGACCAATGTGGCGTTGCCTTTTTTCATGGCAATATCCCAGCACAGATAGGCCAGCGCAGTATTGGCTCCCATCAGTAACAGCTCAAAAGTGGCGCGCTGAGTGAAATGCAACTTGCCGGGGGTCAGCATAAAAAACATCACCCACAGACACAGGGCGCAGGCGAGTAAAAAGAGTGGCAATGCCCCTGGCCCGTGGCTGTATATCCGCACCAAATTGGAATAACCTGCCCAGGTAAAGGCCGCAATTAGCGCCAGACTGTAAGCCAGCGGATTACTGCTGATATTAGTTTTCAAGAGACTTACATCCAACCCATCTCCGCCACTCACCACCCAAATAACGCCAAACAGCGCCAAAGCAGCCCCCGGCCACAGCCACCAACGCGCCCGGAGTTTGAGTAAGGGCACCGCCAGCAGTAGAGTCAGACTGGGCCACAGATAATTAATCAGGCCGATTTCGAGCGTTTGCTGGCGGTCATTTGCCATCCCTATGGCTAAGGCAAAAGCCACCATATACACCACAAACAGCGCGCCACAACCATACAGATAAGCCGGATGCTGCCCGCGCAAAGTGGGTTTCCCGGCGACTAACCACACCAAAATTCCACTGACAGTGTAGATTGCCGCTCCGGCACCAAATGGCCCCAATGTCTCAGACAGCCCCCGCGTCAAGGCGACACTCATGCTCCAAAGCAGGATCGCAATAATGCCATACAGGGTAGGGAGGCGGTTCATGGGGCATTATCCTTATGCAACTTCAGACAGAAAAATAGGATCCTCTTATACATCGTCAGTCAGGATGATGGGAATAGTTGCAGCCAATTATTTGCTCAATGAGTAAGGGGTTAAAACAGTAAATCAGCCAAACTGCCATAATATCTTCACCTCAAATTAAGTAGGCTAGCCAGTGAGTTATTCTCTCTGGTTGACTTGCCGATTTCCTGTTAGGTGACAAATCAGCCGCGCATCCCCCACCACACCAGGAAGGTGATTTATGGCCGGATTTGCTTATCAACGCGTGCGTATACTGAGCTGGATACTGATTTATTTGACTGCGGTTCACCCTTTGCATCCGGCCATTGCAGCCGGTATTCAAGCCGCAGACCGCCAAACAACAGTGAAACTTTACGGCGAGATCCCGGTGGTCAATATTGCCACGCCCAACGCTGCTGGGGTATCTCATAACCGCTATCATGACTTTAATATTCCCCGTGCTGGGGCGGTGTTAAATAACGGCCAAGTGGATGTCAATTCGGAATTAATCGGCCATCTGGCGGCCAATCCACATTTAACGGGTGATAGCGCTCAGTTAATTATTAACGAAGTGACGAGCCGTCAGCCTTCATCTCTGGAAGGAATGCTGGCAATTTTTGGTCAAAAAGCCAATGTAATTATCGCCAACCCCAATGGCCTGATTGCCAATAATAGCTGGTTTAGCAAAATCGACACGATAACGTTAACCACCGGCACCCCGATACTGAATCGGCAAGGGGCGCTGGAGCAGCTAAATGTCGTGGGCGGTGCTATCACTATCGGTGATAAAGGATTCAATACTCTTAATCAGAATGATACTGCCATCATCAGTCGCACTCTAAACCTTGACGGTAAAATCCATGCAAATCAGCTTGATATTATCCTGGGTGTTAATCAGGTTGATTATCAAAATGGGGCTATTCGGCCTTTAGCTGCGGCAGGAGCTGCCCCTGTACTGGCGATAGATACCCGCGCTCTTGGTGGAATGTATGCTGATCGTATCCGTTTGGTATCAACGGAAAAAGGCGTGGGCGCTAACCTTAAAAATGTAATTAGCACCAAGGGGGATACAGCGATTAATGTCGCGGAAAAGGTGACATTAGATAATATTCTGGCGAAAAAAGATCTCAATATTGTCGGGAAAGAAATTACCGTCACGGCGAGCAGTAATTTATTCAGTAACCGCGATACTACACTGGTTAGCCAGCAATTTAATAATTCCGGAAAATTAATTTCTGGACGTGATATGCGTATTTTTAGTGATCAAGTCCGTAATGTTGGATTATCGGCTACGCTGTATGCCAGCGATAATTTGTGGATACAAAAAGATGCCGATGGAAATAAAAATACAATCGTCAAAAATAAATCCGGCTCGATTAAAACTAAAACTGGCGATGTTATTATTCGCACCGAAAGATTGGATAATAGCCGACAAGTTTTTAATACGGAATTTTCTGAATTAGAACCGGACTCTAGTATTATTAAGATTCATGCCTATGATGAAAATTATCAACCTTACAAGAAAGAAGTCGAACTAACGGGAGACATATACCCCGTTGGCTTCCCTGAACAATGGTTTGGTACCGCTGATTTTAGGATTATTCATGAGGATGCATATTGGCATTTATATAAAATTAATACCGAGAGAAGTTTGTATGAAGTAGCGGGTTCAACACCTGCTGCAAGAATATACGCCAGTGGTAATCTATATATCAATGCCAGCCAGCTAAACAATGAAATCAGTAGTATCAGGGCAGGGAAAGATATTTTCCTCACCGGAAATGATTTTTTAAATAGCAGTCATAGTGATTGGATAAAGGATGATTTTGAGGATTATGAAGTACAGGGAGGCATGCATCATCGCAGTAGTGCCATGCAAACCGAGTGGTATACCGATTGGACTGAAGCTGACAGATACCCAGGTAGCATCACGGCGGGTGGTAATTTAGCACTGGATTTTAATAATAGCATTCATTTACAAATGTTATCGCCAGAATTTCCTGATGTATGGGGCCACCGCATCCTCCTAAAAGAAAAGATCTTACCAGCGGTACGAGGGAATAATATCGTGCTGCACGCTAACACCATCACCAATAATGATTTGATAGAAGCGCGTGGCGACATCACGTTGATTGCGGATGATACAATTGATTTAAATAACAGTGCGCTACGTGGCAGAGATATATCCCTTACTGCGCTAAATGATATTGATTCATTGCTTGGTGAAATTACCGGGCGAGATATTCTGTTGCTGAGCCGCCAAGGCGACATTCAATTCAAACAGGATGGCTCCCCCAATTATTATCTTCAACCGGATCAAGATAGAATTATTAATCAAATAAATGCCAGTGGGGATTTTAGCGCGATTGCCGGTAAAAATATTAGCCTGATAGATACTTTACTGCATCCGGTTAATAATATTACGATGTCGGCAGGTCAAGATATTAACATCATACACAGTGAAAAATTGCTATATGATTTTAATGGTGCCAGAGTTTTTACGCGAGAAGAGAATATACAGTATCTTAATAAATTGTTCTCTTTGCCGGGGAAGATAAAAAGTCACCAAGATATTACTTTTAATGCCGGTAATAACCTGACATTAAAGAGTATTGCATTGGACGCGGGGCAGGATATTAACTTGCACGCCGCCCACGATATTGATCTGACATCGCGTGATATTTCATTTAAGCCCGATGGGCCACTAGAAGAGGATTTTTTCCATCCAGAGGATGATTACCACATATTCTTCCCTGCTTCACGCACCCCTGAACTGAGCACTCAGATAAATGCCAAAGGAAACCTATTAATCAATAGCGGTCGCGATATTCTGGCGGGTGCCACGAATATTGCTGTAGACGATAATATCACCTTATTGGCGGGCCGAAATATCCAACTGGCGGCGAAGCTGTATGCAGGCGAAGGCCAGCGGCAGGACAAACATGCAGTCACACGTTTGCAGGCCGGGAAAGTGCTTAATGTGGTGGCCAGTGATCAACTGCTTGCCTATGGTGCAGAACTTTTTTCCGGCGGCGATATGACATTGACCTCCGGCGGCAATATGCGTTTTGAATCGCTACTGAATGAACAACATCAGGGCGGCGGCGATAATTTTAGCTATAACAAGCTCCAGCAACCCACTCAGCTCAATAGCAGCGGCACACTGACGCTAATTTCAAATGGCAGCATCTTGTTCCAAGCCACCCAATTGCTGGCCAAAAAAGTGATGGATATTGCTGCCGAGGGCGGCTATCTATTCGCCCAGGCAATGGAAGAAACCAGCCATGCCGAACAGCGCTGGAGTACCCGCAAGTGGTGGGGGAGGAAGAAAAACCACCACAATATCCAGCATGTGGCGACCAATAAAGTCACGGAATTCATAGCTGACGGTGATATCAGCCTATTAAGCCGCGATGACAGCACCTATCAGGCCAGCAAAATCGCCGCAGGGCAGAACGCCAAACTGACCAGTACCCATGGGAAAGTCATTTTCGAGGCGGTTAAAGACACCACATTTGAGCAAAAAACCAGCTTATCGAAAGGCTTTTACATCAAACATCAGGATAAGGGGTATCAGGAAGAAAAATGGGTGCTACCCAGCGTACAAGCAGGGGGCGAATTTACTGTAGAGGCCGCTGATGGGATTAGTGCCGATGTTAAAGCGCAAAATAACCAATCGGTACAGGCGGCGATTAATGAACTGGCCACCATTCCTGGCAACGAATGGCTAAAAGACCTGCATCTGCGTGACGACGTGCAGTGGCAAAAAGTGATGGATGCTTATCACGGTTGGGATCACCAAAGTGAACACCTGAACCCAGTGGTGGCGGCATTGATTGCGATTGGTGTGGCCGTGGCCACCTCTGGCTCAAGCTTAGTTGCCAGTGCCAACACCGCGGCAGGTGGCGGAGTTGCTGGTGGGGCAGTGACGGCGGGGATGTCATCATTGGCGGCACAGGCGTCGGTAGCGTTGGTTGAACATAAAGGGGATTTATCTAAAACATTCAAAACATTAGGCAGTAAACAGGCGGTAAAATCACTGGCTACCTCAATGGCGGTGGGAGGCGCATTGAGTGGATTTGATTCACTGATGGGCTTTGATGCCGCCGCCGATGGTGCCAGTGCGGCGAGATTACCGCGTCTGAGTCACGGCGATTGGAGCAAGGTTGCGCAACGGGTAGCTGGGCAATCACTTATCAGTTCCAGCCTGAATACCACCATTAATGGCGGTAGTTTTAAAGATAACCTGACCACGGCGCTATTAGCCAACATTGGCTCACAGTTGCACGCCGAGGGGGCGAACCTGATTGGCGATAATGGCCGCGTATTGGGGACTTCGGGTAAAGCACTAAGCCATGCATTAGTGGCGGGGGTGGCCGCTGAAATAGGCGGCGGCGACAGTAAAGGTGCCGCCGCAGGGGCATTGGCTGCCGAGTTGGCTGGCGTGGTGATGGGCGAGAACTTTATTGGCTCGCAGAACTGGCAGGAGAAATCGGAGCGTCAAGCTCAGTTATCCCGGTTCATCGGTGGCGTGGCGGGCGCAGTCTTTACCGGTAAGGCGGAGGGGGCATACAGCGGAGCCAATGCCGCCGAAACCACTTTTCGCTATAACTACCTTAGTCATCATCAACAAAAGTTGATGGAAGCAGAAATGACTGCCGCGACTACATTGGCGGATAAAGGTAACGTTTTCATTCGGTGGGGAATGACCAGCGGTAGTCAGGATGGCGCTTTTGCGGCGGGTATTGTTGCTGGCGTACCGGAGGGGCTGTATGACAGTGGCATTGAATTACTGGGAGTATTAAAAGAACCCAAACAGACATTTATGGCGCTCAGAGAGCTGATTAACAGTGATGATACGATAGGAACCCTAGCGCAAAGTGTCAAACGGGACTGGCTATCACGAGTTGACAGAATGGAAGCACTTTATCAACAGGCGGGCACCGGTGGAGCCTATGACTCAGGGCGAGAAGCCGGTAAGCTACTGGTTGAATATGGCGGTTATGTAGCTGGCGTTGGGGCGGTAGCAAAAGGTAGTACGCGCCTTGCCAGCAAGCAGATTGATAAGTTTAGGGGAAAAGGTCCAACAGTACATCCTGCTTTGCTTGAAGAGCTAGCTACCAATGGTGTGAAATTTACGCCTGAAAATGTTCTGGCAACAGCTCGTACCCCAAGTGGACAGATTGTTTTCCTTGAAAAAGGCAGTGCTACAGCAGGATTGAGACATATTGTAGTGGAGCATGGTAGTCAATTTGCTAAAATTGGCGTTTCTGAAGTACAAATACCTAGAGTAGTAATGAAAGCTGTTGCTGATGGAAAAATTGTTGGCTACCAAGGCTCTGGTATTGGTCGCCCAATTTACGAAACTGTTATAAATGGACAAAAATATAATATTGCAATTACTGTCGGAAATAATGGTTACATTGTTGGCGCTAATTTGAGAGGGACAGTGAAGTGAAAACGATAAAATTAATGGCTGATTATGGATGCCATCCATTATGGGGAACAACTCCTAATGATTTTGGTGATATTTCACCTAATGAGTTGCCTATATCTACTGAACTTCAAGATAGTCTCAAACGTTGGGCAGATCGATTCGAAGCAATACTTAATATGGATGATCCGGCATCTTCGGGGTTTAAGAGTGCCAGTGAAGAGGAAATGTTTATTGCTGATGGATATGAATTAGCTCAGCGTTTACGTGACGAACTGGGCAGTGAGTACGAAATTATCTATCGCTAATAGTATTGGACCCCAACCATAGTTAGCTGGGGTTCTATTTTATGATCAGAAATTAATATCAGTCTCAATTATTAACCATTCTTACTCAGTGGATAGGAACCCTAGCGCAAAGTGTCAAGCAGGACTGGCTGTCACGGGTTAACAAAATGGAGGCTCACTACCAGCAAGCCGGTCCCAGTGGTGCCTATGATTCAGGGCGAGAAGCCGGTAAACTGCTAGCAGAAATTGGTGGTTATGTAGTCGGTGTTGGCGCGGTAGCAAAAGGTAGTACGCGCCTTGCCAGTAAGCAGATTGATAAGCTTAGGGCGTCAAGGATTGCTACTGTAAATCAGTCATTGGGATTAGGTTCTACAGGCAGAAATATCCCCCTGAATTTAAAGGAGCAATTAGCACTTAAACAAGCGATATCTAACCCAACGGCGGGAAGACAATTATCAATTCCTATGGCGGATAAACGTTGGTTAACTTCCGAAGGCTGGGTCAAAATGTCCCAAAACATTAATGGGATTGAAATCCATTATGTAAGGAATATCAAAACTGGGGCTATTGATGACTTTAAGTTTAAGTGAGAAATTTCATGCTCATTAAATGTACTTCTGATTCCGTAAATACTTTGCCTTTATCCCTTCGTTGTATGGGGGAAACTGAAAATACTGACTTTAGTTTTCTCAATATTGGTCATGAATATGTAGTCTATGGGGTAATGTTTTTTCCATGCCGTCTAGATTATTTAGTCTCTCTTGAGGGCGGTAATCCGGTGTGGATACCTAGTGATTTTTTTGAAATTATAGATAGCACCTTATATTTTAACTGGTCTATTTGTATTACTCAGATAGATGATAATTATAGAGTTTTACATGATAGCTTTAAGATTCAAGCATTGATTGGTTACTCTGAGTTAGTTACATCAATGTCTCATTACACAGGTATTCTTGAGAGAGAATCTGAGGATTTGAGAACATTCTTTGAAGAAAAGAAGAAAATTGATGAATGGCAATTAACACACTATTAAAGGTCTTGATATTACGGGCAAAATCGCGCACCAGATAATCTATGGTGATGATATCGAATTCCAACTGGTGGATAAGGTAATTCGGTGCTTTCAGCGGTGAGATAACGCCACAAGTCGAGACTTCAATATCCCTTTTGCCGAAATCGGCGCTGCGATTAGCCCTTAGTCGCTGTAAAGGTTGATATTGCCCCTTTGCTTGCCCAGCTCCCTTAATCAAAAATCCCGGTTAGACCGGGATTTTAAGACTGATATTCCCTCAATTACATCACACTTCCGGCACATTGCGGCCATAGTAGATTTCCTGCATTTCTTTGTATAGCAGGCGGGTAATTCGCTCTCTTTCTGCGGCGCTCAGCTCTTCTGGCTTGGCGTTAAACAGATAATGCTTCAAATCGAAATCTTTCAGCATCATCTTGGTATGGAAGATGTTTTCTTGATAAACATTCACATCCATCATGTGATACAGCGACTTCATATCGTCAGACATAAAGTTCTGAATCGAATTAATTTTATGATCGATAAAGTGCTTAACACCGTTGATATCACGGGTAAAACCGCGCACTCGGTAATCCATGGTAACGATATCGGATTCCAATTGGTGGATAAGGTAATTCAGCGCTTTCAGTGGTGAAATGACGCCACAGGTAGAGACTTCAATATCTGCACGGAAAGTGCATAACCCTGCTTCAGGGTGGCTTTCCGGATAGGTATGGACGCAAATATGGCTCTTATCCAGATGGGCGACCACTGCATTCGGTAGTGGGCCGGGGTGCTCGGAGTTATCAACATCGCGCGGATCAACGGGCTCTTCGCTGACCAAAATGGTGACACTCGCTCCCTGAGGATCGTAATCCTGACGGGCAATATTCAAAATATTCGCGCCAATAATCGAGCAAGTTTCAGTCAAGATCTCGGTCAGGCGGTTGGCATTATACTGTTCGTCAATGTAGGCGATATAGCCATCGCGGTCGTCTGCGGTTTCGGCATAACAAATATCGTAAATACAAAAACTCAGGCTTTTCGTCAGGTTGTTGAAGCCGTGTAGTTTAAGCTTGGACAATTTAGTTCACCTCCTTACGGATTATCAACATTTGGCGGTTAAGGCATCCAGCAAATACTGCGGCAAGGCAAAGCTGCCGACATGAATCGCTGGGTTATAGTAGCGGCAGGTCAGGCCCGCTTCGACAAAACGCTGTTGTAGCGTGGCGATATCTAATTGGCGCAACTGTGGGTTTTGTGTCGCCCAGGCGAAAGTCATGATACCGCCGTAATAGGTCGGAATGGCGGCCTGATAAAAACTGACATCTTTAAAATAGTGGCTAAGCTTGTTATGGCTGTCGACCGCTTCATCTTGTTGCAGGAAGCATACGCCGTTTTGCGCCACAAAAATGCCGCCCTCATTCAAACTACGGGCGCATCCCTCATAGAAAGCAGAGGTAAACAGACTTTCTCCTGGCCCAATGGGGTCAGTGCAGTCAGAGATAATGACATCGAATTTTTCGTGCGTTTGATTAACGAAATTGACGCCATCATCAATCACTAATTTGAAACGAGGGTCATCATAAGCACCCGCATTATGATTCGGGAGATACTGGCGACAGAATTCGACGACACCGGCGTCAATTTCCACCATGGTAATCTGTTCGATATTTTTGTGGCGGCTGACTTCACGTAGCATCGCGCCATCGCCGCCGCCAATGATCAGCACTTTCCTTACCTGACCGTGGGCCAACAAAGGGACGTGCGTCATCATTTCGTGATAGATAAATTCATCGCGCTCAGTGGTTTGCACCACGCCATCCAACGCCATTACCCGACCCAGCACCGGGTTCTCAAAAATCACCAAATCCTGATGCTCGGTTTTTTCGCGGTACAGTACATTTTCTACCGAAAAATACTGACCGAAGTTGGCATGTAATGTTTCATACCATAGTTCTTTCTGTGACATGTTCGGGGCTTCTCCTTCGCAGTAACAGCCATGAAAAATGGGGGCAACATCATAGCCAACTCTGGCTGAGGTTGCACGGTTGAATTTCAGACTGATAGGGTAAATGCGGGGTCGCTAGTTAGCGTAGGCCAATAAACTTAAAGAGTCACGAGCCAGAGATTTGCATTTGGTCGGAACGGGGAGCGCAATACCACGTAGATCGCGATAGCTCTCTTCACCCAACGCATTCATATTGAAGCTACTGTAGTTACGCAGGTCCCAGCGATTTTGTTGAGCAAAATAGACAATTGCTCGTTTGATTTCATTATTAGGTAATTCCTTATAGCCGCAATCATTTTTCAGATAAACGAATACCGCAGTCAGATCGGCAAGATCTTCTGCTTCAGATTCACTTAATGCAGAACTGGCAGATGAGAATCCGCACAGGGCAAGCAGCAGCATAACTAATGTTGTTCTTTTCATCGCGGAAATAGGCTTATTCATTGTTAACAGACGTTATCACACTGTGATGGTTCAGAGTAAATTTTATTATGTCCTTAGTGTGGGCATATACGGAGGTTGATTCACAAAGTGATTGATTACAGCTTGACCTTCCCTTTAGGGGAAGGTTTATGCTGGCGGATAATGCTGTTCTTGTGCCAAGCGAGCACTTACTCACGATAAGTCTTATCATTATCGACAATCATAATGGAGACGACCATGCATCGCCGTGATTTTATCAAGTTAACGGCAGCTCTTGGAGCCGCCACTTCACTGCCTTTATGGAGCCGCGCGGCTTTAGCCGCAGATTTTTCACCTTTACCTATCCCGCCACTACTGCTCCCGGATACCAGTGGCAATATTAATTTGAATATCCAAACTGGCACTATGGCCTGGTTGCCCTCCGCCGCCACGCAAACTTGGGGCTATAACGGCAACTTATTAGGGCCAGCTATTCGTTTGCAGCGCGGCAAGCCGGTTACTATTCATATAACAAATTCCTTACCGGAAGCTACGACGGTGCACTGGCACGGCCTGGAAATCCCCGGCGATGTTGACGGAGGGCCGCAAGCACTGATTCAGCCAGGAGCAAAACGCCAGGTGGCATTGACGGCAGAACAGCCCGCCGCCACTTGTTGGTTCCATCCCCATACCCACGGTAAAACCGGCCGTCAGGTCGCGATGGGGCTGGGCGGATTGGTGCTAATAGATGATAGTGACAGTGAAAAACTGCCGCTGCCAAAACAGTGGGGCGTGGATGACATTCCGGTCATTTTGCAGGATAAATTGCTGGGTAAAGATGGCCAGGTTGACTATCAACTGGATGTGATGACGGCGGCGGTGGGCTGGTTTGGTGACCGGATGCTCACTAATGGTGCCAGCTATCCGCAGCAGATTACGCCGCGCGGTTGGGTGCGCTTGCGGTTATTGAATGGGTGCAATGCGCGTTCCCTGAATCTGGCCCTCAGTGATGGCCGCCCAATGTATGTGATTGGCAGTGACGGTGGATTACTGGCAGAGCCGGTCGCGGTGCGCGAGTTGCCGATATTGATGGGCGAACGTTTTGAGGTGCTGGTGGATACTTCCGACGGCAAAGCACTTGATTTGGTCACTTTGCCGGTCAAACAAATGGGCATGACATTGGCTCCGTTTGATAACCCCTTGCCGGTATTACGCATTCAACCCTCATTGACTGCGGGCAGTAAAACATTGCCGGATTCTCTGGTCATCGTGCCGCCGCTGGTGGAGGTCACCGCTTTGCCAGAGCGCTGGTTCCAACTGATGATGGACCCAAAATTGGATATGTTGGGTATGCAGGCGCTAATGAGCCGCTATGGTATGCAGGCCATGGCGGGCATGAGCATGGACCACGGCAATATGGGAGGAATGGATAATGGTGCTATGGGCGGTATGGATCACAGCAATATGAAAGGCATGAACCATGGCGCGATGACAGCGGCTCCGGCTTTTGATTTCAGTCACGCCAATATGATTAATGGCAAAGCATTCTCAATGACCGACGCGGCGTTTGATGCCAAGCAGGGCAAATACGAGAAATGGACTATTTCCGGTGAGGGCGACATGATGCTCCATCCATTCCATGTCCACGGCACGCAGTTCCGTATTTTGAGTGAGAATGGCAAACCGCCCGCAGAGCATCGCCGTGGTTGGAAAGATACGGTGCGAGTGGAAGGCGCGCGCAGTGAGATATTAGTGCGCTTTAATCATCTGGCCCCGGCCAGTACCCCTTATATGGCCCATTGCCACCTGTTGGAGCATGAAGATACCGGCATGATGCTGGGCTTTACTGTTAGCGCTTAAGTCACTCCCCGGCGAGTTGGTCGGGGAGGTTTTCTTTTTTATACTTTTAGCAGTTCAGTCAAGGCGGGTTGGAGGATCTGATTACCGTTTTTATCTTTCTTAATGATATATCCCTGATAATAACTAAAACCCTCTCTCGGTATTTCTTCTATCAGCCATTCTGCACGTTGGAGTGCGAGTAGACTTTTGACGGTCAGCCATATCTTGCTGATAAGAAAGAAGATAATCACTATCGCCAATCCTATTATCACCCATAGCATATACGGAGTATCGGAAGGGGGAAGTTCAACGGTTTGTTTGAGGGCTAAATACAAAGTTACAGCTTGCAGCAACAGTTTGATGATCAGAAAACGTCGAAAGAAAGATGCCAAACGCGCGGCACTGATAAAACAGGGGTTTTTTAAGGACGTACGCGTTTCTTGCACCGGGATCCCCCGGACATAAACCATCCATTGTGTTTTTTCAGTAATCAGATAAATAGTCCCTTTCTCTGCCATTTGGTGCAAATGTAATGAAACCCAGACGCTGAAGACCAAACCGACAATAAGGTAGTAAAAGATTGGGGCACTCAAGCCAAAAAAGGCGACAAACAAGCTGATGGCGGCGATTACCGTAAAAGTGACGGAATAAAGCCAGATACTGGTTGACTGATAATTCATTAAAACATTCCTTGTCGAGGGCTATCCACAGGCAATACCTGAGCCAAATTTATGGCGCTAGTATATCTCTCAATACGTCTGCTGTTTATCTTTGTTATACTTTTGCCCGGCTATTCAGCGGGGAGAGTGGCCGGATGTCCTTTGAATTGTGTTAAACTAGGGGCATCAATCTGTATCATTGAGGCTATCTGCACCGGCTGCTCATTGATATAAAATCAATAAATTTAAATAGGTATGTTGGCTGTGAAGCACACTGTAGAAGTCATGATTTCCGAACAGGAAGTCAAAAACCGGATTGTCGAATTAGGCCGCCAAATCTCCGAACATTATCGCGACAGTGGCAGTGAAATGGTGTTGGTGGGGTTGCTCCGTGGTTCATTTATGTTTATGGCTGATTTATGTCGCGCGATAGACGTTTCCCATGAAGTCGATTTTATGACCGCCTCGAGCTATGGCAACGGCATGAGCACTACCCGCGATGTGAAAATCCTGAAAGATTTGGATGAAGATATCCGTGGTAAAGACGTGCTGATTGTCGAAGATATTATCGATTCCGGTAACACGCTAAGTAAGGTTCGTGAAATTCTGCAACTGCGTGGGCCAAAATCATTGGCTATCTGTACGCTGCTGGATAAACCTGAGCGTCGTGAAGTACAAGTTCCCGTAGAGTGGGTCGGTTTTACCATTCCTGATGAGTTCGTAGTGGGTTATGGTATCGATTATGCTCAGCGTTACCGGCACTTGCCGTATGTCGGCAAAGTTGTGATGTTTGACGAGTAATCGGCTACTGCGCGTCGTCATTTTGAGATTACGCAGTACTCAGAATCCTCACGTACTATGTGTACGCTCCGGTTCTTGCGTGCTGGGCGCACTCAAACTGACTTAGCTCGCTACGCCTTATTTGCAGATGATCACTGTACGTTAATATTTTGAGTTCGAGTGTCTTTAGCAGCATTTACGGATGGGAGAGGGTGCGTTTTAACACCCTCCCATAGGACTCATTAGTTTTGTCTGTTTGGTTGCAGTATTTTAGCCATTGCTTCGCGGTACTTGATTTCCAGTTCGCTGAGACTGGTGCTAGAAATATTTAAATCCGTCAGTTTGCCGTCTTCAATACCATAGACCCAGCCGTGAATCATCGCTTTCTGCCCGCGCTTCCAGGCGGAGCGAACAATAGTCGAATGACCCAAGTTATAGACTTGCTCTACCACGTTGATTTTACATAACATATCGCTGCGTTCTTCGGCTGGCAGTTCACCCAGCAGAGTGCTGTGTTTGAACCAAAGATCCCGAATGTGCAGTAACCAGTTGTCGATAAGCCCTAATTCAAGGTCTTTTTTCATTGCGGCTTCAACACCACCACAGCCAAGGTGACCGCAGATAATGATATGCTCGACCTGTAAAACATCGATGGCATATTGCACCACGGACAAACAGTTCAGATCCGTATGGATAACCAGATTGGCAACATTGCGGTGAACAAACAATTCCCCAGCTTTCAGGCCGGTTAACTGTTCAGCAGGAACGCGGCTGTCTGAACAACCAATCCACAAAAATCGAGGTTTCTGGGCTTCCGCCAAGTGTTCAAAAAAACCAGGATCGTCTTTACTGATGGCTTTTGACCAGAGGTCATTGTTCGCGAGGAGCTTCTCTATTTCTTTCATTAATGTAAATAGCCTGTAATGAACGGATTGCGATAGGATAATATACGACAAGGATCACGATTTTAAAATCGGAACAGTGACTTTGTTGAATGCATGTTTTTTGTCCGCACAACATCTTCTCTGTATCTAACTGCTTCCCTTTGCCTCCGCAACTGGCCCCGACAGTGAGGGGGAAACAAGTCACGGACATGCTGTGACCGCTGGGAACTCATAGAATAAGGTTCTTTTTTACTTATGACATATGCACTGGAAATAACGCAACTGACCAAAACCTATGCAGGTGGCGTTCAGGCATTGCGTGGCATTGATCTGCACGTAGAAGCAGGCGATTTTTATGCACTACTTGGGCCTAATGGGGCGGGTAAATCCACCACCATTGGTATTATCAGTTCATTGGTGAATAAAACCTCTGGCAAGGTGAAAGTCTTTGGCTACGACATCGACCAAGATATCGTGAATGCCAAACGCCAGCTTGGGCTAGTGCCACAAGAATTTAACTTTAACCCGTTTGAGACGGTATTGCAGATTGTGATTACTCAAGCGGGATATTACGGCGTCACACGGCGAGAGGCCCTGCAACGAGCAGAAAAATATCTCAGCCAGCTAGATTTATGGAGCAAACGTCATGAGCGCGCTATCCGCCTATCCGGTGGGATGAAGCGCCGTTTGATGATTGCCCGCGCTCTGATGCATGAACCTAAGTTACTGATTCTGGATGAGCCGACAGCAGGGGTGGACATCGAGCTGCGCCGCTCCATGTGGGGCTTCCTCAAAGAGCTGAATGCGCAGGGAACGACCATCATTCTGACGACTCATTATCTGGAAGAGGCGGAAATGCTGTGCCGCAACATTGGCATTATCCAGAATGGTGAGTTGGTGGAAAATACCACTATGAAGCAGTTACTTGGCAAGCTTGAATCAGAAACATTTATTTTTGATTTGGGTATTAAAAGCCCACTGCCGAAGCTGGAAGGCTATAGCTATCGTCTGACGGACACCTCAACGTTGGAAGTTGATGTTAAACGTGAACAGGGCCTAAATGGTCTATTCAGTCAACTGAACGCTCAGGGAATTCAGGTACAAAGTATGCGCAACAAGGCTAACCGTCTGGAAGAACTATTTGTCACCTTGGTTAATGGCAACGGGGGAGAAAAAGTATGACCCGCCTGTATTGGGTAGCATTACAGAGTATCTGGATCAAAGAAATCACCCGTTTTGCGCGCATTTGGATTCAAACTCTGGTGCCGCCAGTGATTACTATGTCGCTCTATTTCGTTATTTTCGGCAACCTGATTGGCTCCCGAATTGGTGATATGGGGGGCTTTGATTATATGCAGTTTATTGTTCCCGGCCTGATAATGATGGCGGTGATAACAAACTCATATGCTAACGTCGCGGCCTCCTTTTTTGGCGCAAAATTCCAGCGCAGCATCGAAGAGTTGTTGGTCGCCCCTGTACCCACTCATATCGTGATTGTTGGCTATGTAGGCGGTGGTGTGGCGCGCGGGATCTGTGTCGGTATTCTGGTGACGATTATTTCGCTGTTCTTTGTGCCGCTGCATGTCCACTCTTGGTCAATGATCGCACTGACATTAATGCTGACGGCAATATTATTTTCTCTCGGCGGATTGTTGAATGCTGTTTTTGCTAAGACTTTTGATGATATCAGTCTGGTGCCGACTTTTGTGCTGACACCACTAACCTATCTGGGTGGGGTATTTTACTCGTTAGCCTTGCTCCCTCCTTTCTGGCAAGCGGTGTCAAAACTTAACCCTATCGTGTATATGATCAGTGGGTTCCGTTACGGATTCCTCGGAATTACTGATGTGCCGTTGGTCTTTACCATTGGTGTGCTAGTGGTGTTTATCGCGGTATTTTATGCTTGGGCTTGGTATTTGATTGAGCGTGGGCGCGGCCTACGCACCTAATCCCCTGCGGCCTTGGCGCTACAGCGGTGTTGGCTACGTCCACTTACCCGAATCACTTACTAATGTAAGCTCATCGGGATGCGTTGACTTGCCGCCTTGCTGTAACACCAATGACTTTTGGGATGTTCTTCGGCCCGGACGTTGCAGTGGTGTTGGCTGTATTCACCTCTGCAACGTTAGCGGTTTTGGATCGGATTTTAAGTGCTATTCGTAAATTATTAGTAAGTTAATTGTTGTTAATACTAGAATTTAATCGTAATAAATAATGTCCCCGTCTAATATCATCTTTCTCAACCTCGGGTGTCTCGTGCTATGCTGGCGCACCAGATTTTTCCCTTTTCAATTCAGCGCCGAATGCGCATAAGTAGAACGATAATGTGGCATAAAAACAGAATAGCTATTGGGATGCTACTCGGTATTGTCATGTCGGTAATGATGCCGGCAACCCATGCAGACCTCCTGCCAGACGAAGCGGTTCTTACCCCTAAATATATGGTTACAGACCGCGATAGCGAAATGTATTCATTGGTTGGCGATCAGGTGATTCCTGTCGGTGAGATTAAAGAAGATCAACTTATCCAAGTTTTGCCCGCGGCGGCAGAATATTATGAATTCAAATTTGGTAACGGTATTGGCTTTATTGATAAAGACGATTTACGCGATATCAAGAAAGTACGAAAAAACAATGATATATTGGGGGACTTGAATAAGCCCCTGCCAAATCAAAACATTATTATCAAACGCGAGACCCCGGTTTATTTAGTCGCAGATGTCGATGGCGAGCAATTTGCTACCTTAGCAGAAAACTTACGCTACCCGATTGTAGGTAAATTGAAAGACCGGCTAGGCAACACCTGGTATCAGGTGAATATTGGCGATCGTCTGGGATATGTCAGCAGCACTGATGCTGAAATAGATAACGGCATTCCTATTCTGACTTATCACCATATGTTGAAAAATGAGGAAAATAAACGCTTCCTCAATACCTCAACAACAACCTCTGATGCCGCGTTTAGCAACCAGATGACTTATCTCAAGCAGACCGGTTACGACACCATTTCTCTTTATCAGCTTGAAGGTTATCTCAATAACAAAATTAACCTGCCCGCGAAAGTTGTGGTGCTGACATTCGATGACGGCCTTAAATCAGTCTATCGCTATGCTTATCCGATTCTGAAAGAAAATGGCTTCCGGGCAACGGCATTTATTATTTCATCGCGCATTAAACGTCATCCTCAGAAATGGAATCCTGACACATTACAGTTTATGAGTATTTCTGAATTAAAAGCCATTCAGGATGTATTTGATATTCAGTCTCATACGCACTTTTTACACCGGACTGACAATAAACGTAATCCAATTTTATTGAGTCGTTCTTATCATAATATTGTTTTTGATTTTGAACATTCTCGCCGGGCTTTGTCGCAGTTTAATCCACACGTGATTTTTCTGTCATATCCGTTTGGTGGCTTTAACCAAACCGCGATTGATGCGGCGAAAAACGCGGGTTTCCATCTGGCGGTGACGACTATGCAGGGCAAGGTTAAACCCGGCGATAATCCGTATACCCTCAAGCGGCTTTATATTTTGCGAACTGATTCAATTCCTACAATGGCAGAGCGTATCGCCAATGAACCTGGTCAGCCGGTTGCCGCCGCACCTGCGGTGATGGAGTCTGATTAGCTATTTCATTGTATAATATGAATATTGTGTAATATGAAGATAGGAAAAAGGCGCTTTAATTATAAGCGCCTTTTTATTGTGCGGCGTCAAGGACGAAAGGTATTACCCAAAGTCATTGACGTTGCAGGTAGGCAGCAAGTAAACGCATCCCGATGAGCTGACTGAAGTCAGTGATTCGGGTAAGTGAACGTAGCTAACACCCCTGCGGCTTCAAGGACGAAAGGTCATTACGCCACTTGAACGGGCACTGCTTTAGCCTTGCGCTGTAGCTGATTTTCACCTTCAAAATACGCCACTTTTGGGTGGTGCAGGCGGGCATCAGCATCTGACATCTGGACATAGGAACAGATGATCAATTTGTCACCAACACAAGCACAACGTGCTGCTGCGCCGTTCACTGAGATAATTCGTGAACCTCGTTCGGCGGCGATAGCATAAGTCGAAAAACGCTGACCATTATCAACGTTATAAATATCAATGGCTTCATATTCCAGAATACCTGCGGCTTCCAGAAAATCCTGATCAATAGCGCAGGAACCTTCATAGTGCAAATCAGCTTGAGTGACTTTCACCCGGTGCAGTTTGCCTTGCAACATAGTGCGTATCATAACTCTTACCTTTGACCCCGGTTATAGCCCAGAATAAGTCTGGCACCCGCCCCATCATCGACCGATTTAGGGAGAAGCGCTCAGTTTTGCTGATTTTATATCAGTTGTCTATGACTGACTTTATCTCCCCTGAGCCAATCTACAACTCAGATTTCTTTGGGGAGATTCAAGGCAATCGACATCATTGACATTAGCTTTGTAAATCAACTTGTTGATTATCAATTAGGCGAGCTTTACCCAGCCATGCGGCCATCAGTATCACGGCTTGTTTGCTGTCAACCGTCAACGGCTGTAAGGTTTGGGCATCACGGATAAACAGCTCATCCGGTGTAAAACCAGCACTGCGTAATTGTTCTGCGGTGTCCGCCAGTAGATTATCAATCTGCCGTTCACCCATGACAAGCTTCTCGGCTAACGCCTGCATTATCTTATAAAGCTGCGGCGCAATTTTGCGCTCTTCAGCGGTCAGATAACCGTTACGGGAACTGAGTGCCAGGCCATCTTTGGCGCGAACAATGGGCACGCCGACAATATTGATGTCATAGCCCATATCCGTCACCATTTTGCGAATCAGCGCCAATTGCTGATAATCTTTTTCGCCAAAACAGGCGACATCCGGTTGAACCAGATTGAACAGCTTGCTGACAATCGTGGATACGCCACGGAAATGGCCGGGGCGGCTGGCGCCCTCCAAAATGGTCGACAGGGCAGGGACGTCAACATAGGTCTGGTTGTCCAAACCCGCGGGGTAAACATCCGCCGCCGCCGGGGCGAACACTAAATCCACACCGTGACGGGTCAGCTTCTCACAATCTTCCTGCAAGGTGCGCGGGTAGCGGGCTAAATCATCCGGGCGCTCGAATTGCAGTGGATTGACAAAAATACTAACGACTACAACATCGGCACGAGTTTTGGCATCTTCCACCAATGTCATATGCCCTTCGTGCAGGTTACCCATGGTGGGAACCAAAGCAACTCGTTTACCTTCATGCCGCCAGCGGCGAATTTGCTGGCGTAATAGTGGTAAAGTTTCAATAATCAGCATCCCAATTCCCCTGAATATTTATCAACCAAAACTTACTGGAAAGTATGTTCTTCAGCGGGATAGTCGCCGCTCTCAACTTCTTGAATATACAGCTTAATGGCGGCACGAATATCTCCCCCACTTTGCGCCAGGAAATTTTTGCTGAATTTCGGCGTATGTCCACCAGTAATGCCCAATGCATCATGCATGACCAGAATTTGTCCGTCGGTAACATTCCCCGCGCCAATACCAATCACCGGGATTGCCAGTGCTTCAGTCACACGCTGCGCCAGTTCCACGGGAACACATTCCAGTACCAGCAATTGTGCGCCCGCATTTTCAAGCGCCTGAGCATCTTTCAACAGTTGGTTCGCCGCGACTTCTTCACGGCCTTGCACTTTGTAACCGCCGAAAATATTGACTGATTGTGGGGTTAACCCCAAGTGCCCACACACTGGAACAGCCCGTTCTGCCAGCATGCGAACGGTATCGCACAACCAGCTACCGCCCTCCAGTTTGACCATGTTGGCCCCGGCCCGCATCAGTTCGGCGGCATTGGCAAATGTTTGCTCTGGTGTGGCATAGCTCATAAATGGCATGTCTGCTAATAATAGGCAATGAGGCGCACCACGGCGCACAGCACGGGTGTGATAAGCCACATCCGCAGTTGTGACCGGCAATGTCGAGTCGAAGCCCTGTAACGTCATACCGAGCGAATCACCCACCAGCAGAACCTCAATTCCCTGTTCGACGAATAATTGCGCAAAGCTGGCATCATAGGCAGTCAGTGTGGCGAACTTACGCTTCTCGAGTTTCCATTGGCGCAAATGGCTCATGGTGGTGGCTTTCATCACTCTTTCTCCTGAGACGGTAGGTTAAAATGGCGGAATATCAGAGAGGTATATTATGTGTTGGATTTAGCAAACAAGCACCCTTACCAAGGTACCAGGCCATTTTTATCTACAAGTTTAAGGCGGTCTGACAGCGATTCGCCATCGGGGAAAATAAGATCAGGGGCAATATCGGCCAGCGGGTAGAGCATGAACTCGCGCTCTTTCAAACCATAATGCGGCACAATGAGGCGATCAGTTTTTATCACTTGATCGCCATACAACATAATATCGAGATCCAGTGTCCGTGGCCCCCAGCGCTGTTCTTTCCTTACCCGCCCCTGATTGCGTTCGATGGCTTGGGTGCTGTCTAACAGTTGTTCCGGGGGCAGGGAGGTATCTAACGCTACGACCGCATTAAGAAAATCCGGCTGATCCTGAGGGCCTAACGGTTTAGTGCGATAAAAAGGCGAGCATGCCACCAACTGGGTGCGCGGCAGATGCTCCAGCGCTTCCAGTGCGGTTTTAACCTGTTGCAGTGGCATAGACTGATTACTGCCTAACGCGATATAGACCCGGATCATGGTGCGTATTATGCCCCTTCGTTACGTGGTGCTGGCTTACGTGGGCGGCGAGGGCGAGAGCGACGCGGCGCCGGATCGGCCCCTAAAGTATTCAGCATATTTTTTTGCTGTAGCGGTGTGGCTTCCTGGAATTCTCCCCACCACTGTGTAAGGCGCTGTAATTCATGGTTATTTTCGACTTCAGCACGCAGTGCCAGCAAGTCGTAAGCTGCACGGAACTTTGGATGCTCCATCAGCTTATGCGCACGTTTACCCTGACGGCGTGACAGCCGCAGTTGCAGCAACCAGATATCTCGCACCAATGAGGTGATACGTTTTGGAATTGCCAGTGAACGGCACTCTTCATCCAATACATCATTCATTGCCAGTGCGAAAGCATCGTAATAGGCCAGACCACTTTCTTGCGTCAGCTTCTGCGCATGTTCAATCAGCGGATACCAAAGCATAGCGGCAAATAAGAATGCTGGATTGACGCGCTTATCATTATGCAAACGATAGTCAGTATTTTTCAGAACCTGAACCAAAATACGTTCCATCGGCGAGTCATGATGCTCGGTAAAATGGCGGGCAATCAGTGGGAATAACGGCTGGAAAAGCTGATATTCACACAGTTTTAAATAAGTTTTATAGCCGTAGCCGGATTGTAGTAGTTTGAGTGACTCTTCAAACAGACGCGCGGGTGGGATCTCGTGCAGCAGCGAGGCCAGGCGCGGGATCGGCTCCGCAGTTTCCGAGCTGATCGTCATATCCAGTTTAGCGGCAAAACGAACTGCCCGCAGCATCCGCACCGGATCTTCACGATAGCGGGTTTCAGGATCGCCAATCAGGCGAATAATACCTTCTTTCAGATCACGCAAACCGCCGGTGTAGTCGCGTAGCGCAAAATCAGAAATGCCGTAATAGAGGCTATTAATCGTGAAGTCTCGGCGCTGGGCGTCATCTTCAATGGTACCGAAAATATTGTCACGCAACAGCATGCCATTTTGCGCTTGCTGAGAAGAGTTTTTGTCGCTGTCTTCCGCTTGCTGCTGTTCGTGGTGACCACGGAAAGTGGCGACTTCAATAATTTCCGGGCCAAACATGACATGGGCCAGACGGAAACGGCGACCGACCAGGCGGCAGTTGCGGAATAACTTTCGCACTTGTTCTGGCGTGGCGCTGGTGGTGATATCAAAATCTTTTGGTTTTTTGCCCAACAATAGGTCACGGACACCGCCGCCAACCAGATAGGCTTCGTAACCTGATTTATTCAGGCGATAGAGAACCTTCAGCGCATTATCGCTGATATCTCTACGGGAAATATTGTGCTGATCTCGTGGAATAATCGTCATCGCACTTTGCTGTGAAGAAAGCTGTTGTGAAGTCGGCACCGCATGATTCTTGCGGCCAGTATTCGTTCTGGCAGGCCTTTTCTCTTTGCGGGCCACGTTATCTTCACCGGGCACTTTATCTTTACGGGCACTGCTATCACGAGCCGTGTCATCACGGACAGCTTTGCTATCGCCAGCTGATTTATTATCGCGAATCAGTACCTTACGGCAGAAATTGGCTACTCGGGTAAAAATGGTACACCTCGATAGTGGCTAATAAATTACAGAACAACAGAAAAACAGCGTCTAATCATAGCTCACCGTGCTGTCTTTGAGAATGCCGTTGTGTTTTCACTGGCTATCTCCGCCCCGTGATGCGGAATGGTTGCCAATGTCCAATTGTCGACGGCAAAGCGTAATAATAACGGTAAATCAAGATCTTGCCAGCATTCTGGTATCGGTTGACGCAAAAACTTTAGAGCTTCGACTAAAATCGGACGCGGACAGCCATTGGGCAGCGGCGGCGCATGATTTTGTTTAGAGAGCTTATTACCATTATGATTCAGCGCCAGCGGTAAGTGCAAATAGCGGGGCACCGGTTGCTGTAACTGCTGGTAGAGCGCTATCTGACGCACTGTGGGTTCGATTAAATCGGCTCCGCGTACAATCTCGGTCACCCCTTGAAAGGCATCATCGACCACCACCGCCAGATTATAGGCAAATAAGCCATCTCGACGACGAATAATAAAATCTTCTTCAGCCAGTGCGGGCACGGCGTGCAACTCACCGAGTAATTTATCACAAAAGGTATAAACCGGATGAGTTTGGCGTAAGCGAATGGCTGAGTTCTGGGCTGGTAAATGGCGGTCACGGCAATAACCGTCATATAAACCACCGATTTGCTGGATGCGGCTACGGGTGCAGGCGCAGTAATAGCTAAGCCCTTGTTGCTCCAGCCAGTCTAAGGTGGCGCGATAGGCTTCATGGCGCTGAGATTGATAAATAACCGGGCCATCCCAATGGAGGCCATAGTGGTCCAGTGTCGCTAAAATACGGTCTGCAGCGCCAGGGATTTCACGGGGGGGATCAATATCTTCGATGCGAACTAGCCAGCTCCCACCTTCAGCGCGGGCTTGCAAGTAACTTCCCAATGCAGCAATCAGCGAACCGAAATGCAAATCACCAGACGGGGAAGGTGCAAAACGCCCAACATATGGGGTTTGCATAAGCGCAGTTTGCTCGGTAATGATATCTTTGGACATAAATCCAGTGTGGTAAATGCGGTGCCGGAGATGGCTCTGGCACCGTGTCATACCCTTTGTACTTGGAGCTGTAGGGTTGTTAGCTACACTATCTCACCCGAATCACTTACTTGAGTAAGCTCAGCGGGATTACGAGCCTCATCAGAGGCTCACCCTACGGGCCAACGCAAGCGCTGTTCAAAATGGTTTACAACCAATTTGTCTCTCACTTGCTGCTACCTATAACCCCAACGTCTTTGGATATACAGATTATTACTGTGTTAGCCTGCCATCTGCTTTTCGCGGATTTCGGCGAGGGTTTTACAGTCAATACACAAATCTGCAGTTGGTCGTGCTTCCAGACGGCGAATGCCAATTTCTACGCCACAAGACTCGCAGAAACCGAAATCCTCATCCTCGACTTTCTTCAGGGTTTTCTCGATCTTTTTAATCAGCTTACGCTCGCGGTCGCGGTTACGAAGTTCAAGGCTAAACTCTTCTTCCTGCGCAGCACGGTCTACCGGATCGGGGAAATTAGCAGCTTCGTCTTGCATGTGCGATACAGTACGGTCTACTTCGTCCCTGAGCTGGTTGCGCCATGCTTCAAGAATCCGCTTGAAATGCAACAGCTGGGCGGCATTCATATACTCTTCGCCAGGCTTCACTTGGTATGGTTCTACCCCAGCTATGGCGAGAATGCTCAAGGACGAGGTTTTACGTTTTTGCCCTTCTTGCATGATGCTTCTCCTACATTCATACGCACTATCAAAATCCCCAATAGGGGAAAAAATCAGGCCGCTATAAATAACAGAAGGAAGGAAGGTTAGCAATTATTCCTGTCGCCTGCTTGACAATGGTGTGAGGGCAGGCGTATTTGGCGAGCAACTTCATCCAATCATCGCTTTTTTATTCAGCGCTATGGATGGGGCATTTCGTCCAGTAATAACGGTAGGCGTGCATCAAGCGCAATACCGTCAGGCGATAGTTGAAAACCGTAGCAGATAATCTCCACTCCTGCTTGCTGAGCCTGGGCCAGCAATTCTGCATAGCGTTTGTCAATGTGTCGGGCAGCGGCGACCTGCCTGATGCCCGTATGCAATACGGCAAAAAAAAGTACAGCCCGGTGACCATTGGCAACCATGTTTTGTAACTCCCTGAGATGCTTCTGACCCCGCAGGGTGACGGCATCCGGGAAGTACCCACATTGTTGCTGTAATAAAGTAACCGACTTGACTTCAATATAGCAGTTAGGCCTATTTTCTGCCTGCAATAACAAGTCTATACGGCTATTTTCATCCCCATACTTAACCTCTCTTTTGACAGAAATGTAACCGGATAATTCAAAAATATAATTATTCTCTACTGCCGCACTGACTAACTCATTGGCACGCAAGGTATTTACGCATATCCAATCATCGGTTTGGGTCTGAGTTAACTCCCAACTATGGGGATACTTGCGTTTTGGGTTATCCGAGGTCGAATACCAGACCCTATCCCCTGGCGTGGCACAACCGGTCATTGCTCCGGTATTAGCGCAATGAATAGTTAATGTTTCTCCCTCGGGCGTCACAATATCAGCTAAAAAGCGTTTATACCGCAGGATAAGTGTGGCGGGCTGTAATTTGGGGTTAAAAGATAATAACCGAGGGGCCAAAGCCGGCAACTGGGAATTAGATGGCATCAGGTTTCCTTTCAGTGCTAGCCAATGGCCAGCTTTGTACAATGTTATAACGGGTGCGGCCGCGTGTGAATACCGATTCATATAACGAAAAAAAGTCTGCCCGAAAGCTTTCGTTGGGAGCTTTCGCCGGTATGGCGACTGGGCGAATAGCCCCACGGAATAACGTCACATGGGGATGAAATGGCAGCGGTGTTTGGTAACAACCACTGCGCGCCGCTTGGGACCGCAATAACTGGGCCAATTGCAACAGCCCGCGCGGGGGATTTTTACATCCGAGCCATATCACTCCGGAATTAGGCCAGTGGCCAATATCATCCAGCGTTATGTTAAAACCTGACTGACTAATGCGCCCGGCTTGTTCCTGCAAGACTTGAGCTTTAGCGTGACTAACCTCGCCGAGAAACGCCAGTGTCAGGTGAAGATTCGCGGCAGCAATAGGGCGGCCAGCCTCGGGCGGGAAGTTATCCGCTCGCCATGGCACAATAGTCTGTTGCAGGGCATCAGGCAGGGCCAGCGCAAAGAACAGACGACGAAAGCTGGTTTTATTAACGATAGTTTTATCGGCGGTTTTAATCATTAGATTGGCATAATCACTCGGCTAAATACGCTATACGGCCATGATGTTACAATGGCTGACGATGAAAGTAGAGAGTGTGGGGAAGAATGTGGTGGTAAGTCAGAGAGAAAGTGATGCGCAGGGGGCTGCTTTGCCGGTAGGTGAAGTGCTCAGTGAGATATTGTCTGCGTTGCAAACCTCACCGCAAGTCTTGCTCCACGCCCCAACCGGTGCCGGTAAATCGACCTGGTTACCGCTGCAAATTTTGCGTCTGGCGGGCTTGCCTGGCCGGATTATCATGCTGGAACCTCGGCGGCTGGCGGCGAAAAATGTCGCTTACCGGTTGGCCCAACAATTGGGTGAACAGCCGGGGCAGACGGTGGGCTATCGGATGCGCGCCGAAAGCAAAAGTGGGCCGGAGACACGGCTGGAGGTGGTGACCGAGGGCATTCTGACTCGGATGCTCCAGCAAGATGCCGAGTTGACGGGGGTGTCTTTGGTCATCCTTGATGAGTTCCACGAGCGCAGTTTACAGGCCGATTTGGCGCTGGCGCTCTTGCTGGATGTGCAGCAAGGGCTACGTGATGACCTCAAACTGCTGATAATGTCGGCGACATTGGATAACCAGCGGCTTTCCGCGCTGTTGCCCTCCGCGCCAGCTATTGTCTCCGCTGGGCGCAGCTTCCCGGTCGAGCGCTGCTATCAACCTTTATCGGGCCATGAGCGGCTGGAGGATGGGGTTGCCAATCGCGTTAAGCGCTTATTAAATGAGCAAAAGGGTTCTTTGCTGCTATTTTTACCCGGTGTGGGGGAGATTCATCGTGTGATGGAGCGGCTACAAGGCGAGGTTGCCAGTGATACTGACCTCTGCCCGCTGTATGGTGCTTTACCGCTCAGTGAACAGCAAAAAGCCATTCAACCGGCCCCTGTTGGGCGGCGTAAAGTGGTGTTGGCGACCAATATTGCGGAAACCAGTTTGACCATTGAGGGCATCCGGCTGGTGGTCGACAGCGGACTGGAACGTGTCGCGCGTTTTGATGTCAAAAACGGCCTGACTCGGCTGGTGACTCAGCGCATCAGCCAAGCTTCCATGGTGCAACGCGCCGGGCGTGCCGGGCGACTGGAACCGGGGATCTGCTGGCATCTGTTTGCTAAAGAGCAGGCCGAGCGGGCCGCGGAATACAGTGAACCAGAAATTCTTAACAGCGATTTATGCAGCTTGTGGCTGGAGTTGCTGAACTGGGGATGCCAGGATGAGGCACAACTCAGTTGGCTTGATAGGCCGCTGCAAGTTGCATTGGCTGTAGCTCGCGACTTATTGCAGCGTTTAGGGGCTATTGATTCATCGGGGCAACTCACCCGCATGGGGCGCAGTATGGCTAGTTTGGGCTGTGAACCCCGGTTGGCCGCGATGTTGTGTTTTGCCGCCGAGCAAAGCCCGGACGCGTTAGCCACGGCGGGGTTATTAGCGGCGATTCTGGAAGAGCCGCCGCGATCCGGTCAAATTGATTTACACGATTGGCTCAGCCGCCCACAACCGCACTGGCAGCGGCGGGCAAGGCAATTAACACAAAGAATTAATGCCCGTGTGGGCGCGGTTGACAGTGATATTGCCGGTCAATTGCTGGCGTTGGCTTATCCGGATCGCATCGCGCAGCAACGTGGGCAGGATGGGCGCTATCTGTTGGCTAACGGTATGGGCGCCGCTATGGCGCAAGACGAGGCGTTGTCACGTGCGCCTTGGCTGGTGGCCGCCAGCTTATTACAAAGCAGCAGTGGGCCGGATGCGCGCATTTTACTGGCGTTGCCGATTGAGATTGAACCGCTGGCGCAGCAACTTCCCCGCTTGGTCGAAGAGCGGACAGTGGTCGAGTGGGATGATGAAAAAGGCACTTTACGCGCCTGGCGGCGTTGGCAAATTGGACGTCTGACTTTACGGGCCCAGCCCTTAGCGAAACCGAGTGATGAAGCGTTGCAATTCGCGCTGCTAAACTGGGTGCGCGAACAAGGGCTGCAAGTGCTCAATTGGGATGAAAATGCCGAACAATTGCGCACCCGCTTACATTGTGCCAGCCGTTGGCTGCCCGAAGAACAATGGCCTGTGGTAGATGACGACAATTTACTGGGTAAACTTGAGCTGTGGTTGCAGCCGTCTCTGTCCGGGGTACGGGATTTACGTGGTCTGCGGCAAGTGAATATTGTGGAAGCACTGACTCGCCTGTTGAGCTGGCAGTTACGTCAACGGCTGGATACTGAGCTGCCAACTCATTACACTGTGCCGACCGGTAGCCGCCTACCCATCCGTTATTATGTCGAGAGGCCACCGGTATTAGCGGTGCGTTTGCAGGAAGTTTTTGGCGAACAGCACAGCCCGATGCTAGCAAGTGGGCGGGTGGCAGTGGTGCTTGAGTTACTTTCACCGGCACACCGGCCGCTACAGATTACCGGTGATTTGGCCGCTTTCTGGCAGGGAGCATATCGCGAGGTACAAAAAGAGATGAAAGGGCGCTATCCCAAACATGTCTGGCCGGACGACCCCGCGAATACCCGCCCGACTCGCCGGACTAAAAAGTACCAAGATAAATAAGATCACATGGTCAACAGCCAATAATTTCAGATGTTTCTCCTTTCTATCCGATGAATTGGGGAACACATTAAGCCGCAATAATCGCCAATGCGCGTGGAGAAAAAGACATGTCTGGGGATGACCGCGAGCCAATAGGGCGCAAGGGCAAGAAAGCCCAACCCAAAGTCGCATCAAAACGGCCATTGCGCCGGCGGCGTGATGAAGATGAATACGAAGAAGAAGACTATTTAGATGATGAAGACCACGACGATGATGATTACGATGATGACGAGGAAGAACCGATGCCAAGAAAGGTAGCATCACGTCCCCCGCGCAAAAAACGCCGTTGGCTTGGGTTATTCATCAAACTGTTCCTGGTGGGCGCAGTGGTGTTGGCAATTTATGGGGTTTACCTCGATTCGCAAATCCGCAGCCGGATTGATGGCAAGGTTTGGCAACTGCCCGCCGCCGTCTATGGCCGCATGGTGAGCCTTGAACCGGGGATGTCCTACAGCAAGAAAGAAATGATCGATTTGCTGGAAGGGATGCAATACCGCCAGGTCACTCGCATGACTCGCCCTGGTGAGTTTACCGTGCAGGGCGACAGTATTGATATTTTGCGCCGCCCATTTGATTTCCCTGACGCGAAAGAAGGTCAAATCCGCGCGCGTTTGGTGTTTAAAAATGACAGTTTGGCGCAAATTCAGAATCTGGATAATCAGCGCGATTTCGGTTTCCTGCGCCTTGATCCGAAGCTTATCACCATGCTGCAATCTCCTAACGGTGAACAGCGCTTATTTGTGCCGCGTGCCGGTTTCCCTGATTTGCTGGTCGATACTTTGCTGGCAACAGAAGACCGCCATTTCTATGAGCATGACGGCATCAGCCCGTATTCCATTGGCCGCGCGATGTTGGCTAACCTCACTGCCGGTAAGGCGGTGCAGGGCGGCAGTACCTTGACGCAGCAGTTGGTTAAAAACCTGTTCCTGACTAACGAGCGTTCACTGTGGCGTAAAGCCAACGAGGCCTATATGGCCCTGCTGGTAGACTACCGTTACAGCAAAGATCGGATACTGGAATTGTATCTGAACGAAGTGTATCTCGGCCAAAGCGGCAGTGACCAAATTCGCGGTTTCCCTTTGGCGAGCCTGTATTACTTTGGTCGTCCGGTGAATGAACTGAGCCTCGATCAGCAAGCTATGCTGGTGGGCATGGTGAAAGGAGCGTCGCTGTATAACCCATGGCGTAACCCGACACTGGCACTTGAGCGCCGCAATTTGGTGCTGCGCTTGTTGCAGAATCAGGGTGTGATTGATGCAGAGCTGTACACCATGCTCAGCGCCCGACCATTGGGCGTGCAGCCGAAAGGCGGGGTTATCACACCACAGCCAGCATTTATGCAGATGGTGCGTCAGGAGTTACAGCAGAAACTGGGCGACAAAATTAACGATTTGTCCGGTGTGAAAATCTTCACTACCCTTGATCCGGTTTCACAGGATGCGGCAGAAAAAGCCATCGAAGATGGAATTCCGGCACTGAAAGCGGCGCGCCATCTGGATGATTTGGAAGCGGCGATGGTGATTGTCGACCGTTTCAGTGGTGAAGTTCGTGCCATGGTCGGGGGCGCGCAGCCGCAATTTGCCGGCTTTAACCGCGCGATGCAGGCTCGCCGCTTGGTGGGTTCACTCGCTAAACCACCGACCTATCTGACTGCCCTGAGTGAGCCGGATAAATACCGCCTTAATACCTGGCTGGCGGATCAACCGCTGTCGATTAAATTGCCTAACGGCTCATCATGGCAGCCGAAAAACTATGATCGCCAGTTCCGTGGTCAGGTGATGCTAATTGATGGTTTGGCGAACTCGCTGAATGTGCCGACGGTTAATCTGGGAATGTCCGTCGGGTTGGATCAGATAAGCGCCATGCTGCAACGTTTGGGTATTCCGAAAAACGTTATCAACCCCGTTCCAGCGATGTTGCTGGGGGCGATTGACTTGACCCCGGTTGAAGTTGCGCAGGAATATCAGACTATCGCCAGTGGTGGGAATCGTGCGCCATTGTCCGCAGTGCGCTCGGTAATTGCTGAAGATGGCACCGTGCTGTATCAGAGCTTCCCGCAGGCGGAGCGCATGGTACCGGCACAGGCGGCTTATCTGACCCTTTACGCCATGCAGCAAGGGGTCGCCCGCGGGACATCCCGTTCATTATCAGTGAAATTCTCAAAATACAATCTGGCTGCCAAAACCGGTACCACCAACGACCTGCGCGATAGCTGGTTTGCCGGTATTGATGGCAAAGAAGTGGCGATTGCCTGGGTAGGGCGTGACAATAACGGCCCGGCCAAGTTGACCGGAGCTAACGGCGCGCTGACTCTGTATCGCCGCTATCTTGAGAATCAAACTCCATTGCCGCTGGTATTGCAGCCACCGGAGGGGATTAGCCAGATGAATATTGATTCGGCTGGGAATTTTGTCTGTGGTGATGGCGGCGGTATGCGCTCAATCCCGGTTTGGACAGAAAACCCGCAAAGCTTGTGCCAAGCTGCTCAACCTGCGGGGCAAGCTAAACCTGATGGCGATGGCGTCGCGGGTTGGATCAAAGATATGTTCGGCCAGTAATACTCAAAAAATTGGCACGGTTACTGTTATCGTGCCAATTTTTCGTTTCCCCGCACTTAAACTCCCCGCAGCCATCTTCAGGTAATCAGCAGGCTTTGCGCTTGCAGTTCGCCGTGAGTTACGCATAAACTAGCTGCTTTGATAATTATTATCGTTTCGATTCACTTTCTCGTTATTTGTCGATAACGTTTGGGTCACAGTAACGGTTAAAGTTGCTAACATTCAATCGCAGGGCACTATCTTGGACCAACAGGCAAGCCAATCCAGCGTGTTTTCACTCCGTGAGTTGAGTTTTTCGGTTCCTGGCCGAATCTTATTGCATCCCTTGTCACTGACCTTTCCACAAGGGAAAGTCTGTGGGCTTATCGGCCATAATGGTTCCGGTAAATCGACACTGTTAAAAATGCTGGGTCGCCACCAACCGCCCGCCAGTGGCGAAGCGTTACTCAATAATGTGCCATTACCACAGTGGGACAATAAAGCTTTTGCCCGTGAAGTTGCTTATTTGCCACAGCAATTACCGGCAGCTGAAGGGATGACAGTGCGCGAGTTGGTGGCGATTGGCCGTTACCCATGGCATGGTGCGCTGGGGCGTTTTCGTCAAGAAGACCGCGAACAGGTGGAAGAGGCTATTGCGCTGGTGGATTTAAAGCCGCTGGCGAATCGGTTGGTCGACAGTTTATCCGGCGGCGAGCGCCAACGCGCTTGGTTGGCGATGATGGTGGCACAAAATAGCCGCTGTCTGCTGCTCGACGAACCGACTTCAGCACTGGATATTGCCCATCAGGTCGAAGTCTTGGGGCTGATTCAGCGGCTTAGCCGTGAGCGCGGCCTGACCGTTATTGCGGTATTACACGATATCAATATGGCGGCCCGTTATTGCGACCATTTGGTGGCATTACGCGCGGGCGAGATGATAGCGCAAGGCCCAGCGGACAGCTTAATGCAGGGGGCGGTACTGGAGGAAATTTACGGCATTCCTATGGGAATATTACCGCATCCAGCCGGCGGTGCGCCGGTAAGTTTCGTGTATTGATGAAAATGCCTTTTCCCATAGCAGCGGTGCGCCCGAACCTGACTCGGCGTAGATTGCTCGCCGCATTAGCCTTATCGCCATTATTATATTCATTGCCCGGATGGGCGGTGAATCCCCCTAAAATCGATGTTAGCGGGGGCGTTGCTCCGGATAGGATCGTTGCACTGGAATGGTTGCCCGTAGAATTATTGCTGGCGCTGGGAGTCACGCCATATGGTGTGGCAGATACTCATAATTACCGGTTATGGGTCGACGAACCGGCATTACCTGCCAGTGTCATTGATGTTGGTCTGCGCACTGAACCTAATTTGGAATTGCTGCAACAAATGGCACCGTCATTGATTTTGATGTCAGAAGGTTTTGGCCCCTCACCAGAGAAACTCGCGCCTATCGCCCCATCGATGAGTTTTGCTTTTAGCCAACAGGGGCTTTCGCCGCTCGCCGTCGGTAAAAGTTCATTGCGTGCATTAGGTCAGCGGCTGGGGTTGGAGGCCGCGGCTGAGCAGCATATCGCCGATTTTAACCATTTTATGCAAGCCGCTCGCCAGCGGATATTTAATACCAACAATACGTCATTATTGATGTTTTCTCTGTTGGATGCTCGCCACGCCTTGGTCATCGGCCAAGGCAGTCTGTTCCAGGATGTATTAAACGAATTGAATATTAAGAATGCCTGGCAGGGTGAAACCAATGTGTGGGGCAGCGCGGTGGTGGGCATCGAACGTTTAGCGACAGTAAAACCGGGGCGGGCAATGTGCTTCGTCCAGGGTAATAGTGAAATACTACAACAGGTTACCCGCACACCATTATGGCAATCCATGTCATTCGTGCGCCAAAATCAATTACAGATAATGCCCGCGGTGTGGTTCTATGGCGCAACATTGTCAGCCATGCGATTCGTACGTCTATTAGAATCGGCGTGGGATAAATTCCGATGATGACAAAGACCCCGCGTAAAATCTGGCTTTTGCCTGCCAGCTTACTGAGTTTATTGCTGATTTTTGCGGTGTTGCTGACACTGTACAATTTTAGTCAGACATTACCGGCCCCGCTCTGGGGGACCGCGCTATGGCAACCTGACGGCGATGACGTGCGCCAAATGTTATTTCATTACAGCCAACTTCCCCGCTTGGTCGTGGCTCTGCTAACCGGTGCTGGATTGGGACTGGTGGGGGTTTTGTTCCAGCAAGTCTTGCGAAATCCATTGGCTGAACCCGCCACTTTGGGGGTCGCAGCAGGCGCTCAGCTTGGCTTAACCATTGCGACGTTGTGGATGCTACCCGGCGGTGAATTGACTCGCCAACTGGCAGCAATGGCCGGTGGGATAATTATTGGCGTGCTGGTATTTGGTGTGGCTTGGGGCAAACGAATGTCGCCAGTGACACTGATACTGGCGGGGTTGGTTCTCGGCCTTTACTGTAGTGCAGTCAGCAACTTGCTGGCGTTATTTAATTATGACCAACTGCAAGGGTTGTTCCTGTGGAGTAGTGGCGCTCTGAATCAACAAGATTGGAGCACGGTACAGTTTTTGCTACCTCGTTTGCTGATAACCGGTGTATTGGCGGCTTTATTGATTCGCCCATTAACCTTGCTCGGGCTGGATGATGGTGTCGCCCGTAATTTAGGTCTAGGGCTGTCATTGGCTCGGCTTAGTGCGCTGGGGATAGCCATATTGTTTAGCGCAATGTTGGTTAATGCGGTCGGCGTCATTGGTTTTATTGGTCTTTTTGCTCCTCTGTTGGCAAAAATTTTAGGTGCTCGCCGGCTATCGCAACGGCTAATGTTGGCTCCGGTATTAGGCGCATTGCTGTTGTGGGTAACGGACCAAGGGCTTATCTGGTTGGCTCAAGTCTGGCAAGAAATTCCGACCGGTGCGGCCACCGCGCTGATTGGTGCTCCGTTGCTATTATGGTTGCTGCCCCGCTTACACAGTGCGATGGCACCGAGTATGGATTTTGGCGACCAGGTTTCCGCTGAGCGGCAAAATTTGGGTATTTGGATCAGTGGAGGTTTGCTGGTACTGCTGGCCGGTTTGGCGGTGGCGCTGATGTTTGGTCGTGATAGCCATGGCTGGAGTTGGATTAGCGGCAATGATATCCAGGCATTATTACATTGGCGCTGGCCGCGAGTATTTGCTGCATTAGCGGCCGGAGTGATGCTGGCGGTGGCGGGAACATTAATTCAAAAGCTGACGGGCAATCCGATGGCCAGTCCCGAGGTATTGGGGGTCAGTTCCGGCGCATCTTTCGGTGTCGTGATTATGATGTTTATCGTGCCAGGCAATGCGCTAGCATGGTTGTTGCCTGCTGGGAGTTTAGGTGCGGCGGCGACATTATTGTTGATTCTGGTGGTTGCAGGACGAGGAGGGTTCTCTCCCGGTAGAATGTTATTAGCAGGAATTGCACTGAGCACCGCCTTTACCACGGTAATTACCATGTTACTCGCAAGCGGCGACCCCAGAATGCGCGGTTTGCTGACATGGATTTCTGGCTCTACCTATGCTGTTGATGCTCCACAAGCACTGAGTACCGGTGTTATCGCCCTGATTCTGATTGCATTAGCTCCGCTGTGCCGCCGTTGGCTAATGATTTTACCTTTGGGCAGCGTGACGGCCAGAGCGTTAGGTGTGGCGCTGGCACCTAGTCGGTTAGCTATTTTGTTACTGGCAGCCACCATGACAGCAGCAGCTACATTGACGGTTGGGCCATTAAGTTTTGTCGGCCTGATGGCACCTCATATGGCTCGTATGTTGGGCTTCCGCCGAGCTATTCCACAGTTATTTATCGCGGCTATTTTAGGTGGTTTATTGATGGTGTTTGCTGATTGGTGCGGCCGGATGTTGCTATTCCCAAATCAGATCCCCGCTGGGTTGTTAGCGACGTTTATTGGTGCGCCATATTTTGTTTATTTATTGCGTAAGCAAGGGCGGTAGTTAGATTTTAACCATCTCCCAGCATAGGGAGATGGTTAAGTAATTGATATTAAAGCTGTGCGAAGCACCGACGAGCGGCATCCACCGTTTTCTGAATATCTTCTTTGCTGTGCGCCACAGACATAAAACCAGCTTCAAAAGCAGATGGAGCCAGATAAATACCTTCTTCCAGCATCAAATGGAAGAAACGTTTGAAACGCTCAACATCGCAATTCATCACATCCTGATAGCAAGTCACAGTTTCAGCATCAGTAAAGAAAATGCCGAACATACCGCCGACATGGTTAACGACCAATGGGATATTCTCTTCTTTAGCTGCGTGCAGCAGGCCGCTTGCCAGTGAATCGGTTAATTCGGTCAGGGTTTCATGGATACCCACCTGTGCAACTTCGGTCAGACAAGCAAAACCGGCAGCCATGGCAATTGGATTACCGGACAACGTACCCGCCTGATAAACCGGGCCAGTGGGTGCCAGTGCATCCATCACATCACGACGGCCACCGAAAGCACCTACTGGCATACCGCCGCCAATGATTTTACCCAGACAAGTTAAGTCAGGGACGACATTGTAGTAATCTTGCGCACCAGCTAATGCCACACGGAAACCGGTCATAACCTCATCAATAATCAGCAGTGCTCCAAATTCGTCACACAGTGTACGCAGGCCGGGTAGGAACTCCGGTAGTGGCGGAACGCAGTTCATGTTACCAGCGACTGGCTCGACAATGATACAGGCAATATCTTGTGGATATTGTTCGAAAGCCTCACGTACTGAATCCAGATTGTTATAAGTACAGGTCAGAGTGTGTTTAGCAAAATCAGCGGGTACACCCGGAGAGTTTGGTTGCCCAAGCGTCAGAGCACCGGAACCGGCTTTGACCAGCAAGCAGTCGGCGTGACCATGGTAGCAGCCTTCAAATTTGATAATTTTATCGCGGCCAGTGAAACCACGGGCCAGACGAATCGCACTCATGGTCGCTTCAGTGCCGGAGTTGACCATTCGCACCATATCCATCGTTGGGACTAAATTGGTGACCAATTCAGCCATTTTGACCTCCATCTCCGTGGGGGCACCAAAGCTCAGGCCGCGCTCGACAGCTTCAATGACAGCTTGACGAATTGCCGGGTGATTATGCCCTAAGACCATTGGCCCCCAAGAGCCAACATAGTCAATATAAGCCTTGCCATCGACATCAAACAAATATGCGCCATCAGCACGTTCAATAAATAATGGGCTGCCACCAACGCCGGTGAATGCACGCACCGGAGAGTTAACCCCGCCTGGGATCAGCTCTTTTGCTTGGGCATACAGACTTTCGGATTTACTCATAAACGGCTCCTGAATTAGGCGATATTAACATTGGCAACATCAGCCTTGGCAATCAACAATGCTGCTTATTCTAAAGGACTGGCTGCGGTTATCAAATGATTGGGCATATTTAGCAGACAGCTTGCGCGGCATGCCGCAAAATTTGAGAAAAAGTCTTTTCTGAGCAAGATCATTTCATGGACATTTAATCAGGCACATTATTAATGTGTAAGCTAAACTCATATTGCTCATTTGTATTACTTATTATTTAACTGGCAAGCATACAAACCATGACTGATTCAACGCAAAATATACCCGATGAAGGCATTTCTGCAGTTAAACGTGGCCGTTTTATTCATGCATTAGTTAACCGCGATACAACACCCTTAGTTATTCTTATCATGGCCGCTGTCGTTGGGGCAGTCACCGGTTTGTTGGGGGTTGCATTTGATCTCGGTGTCGATTGGATCCAGCAAGAAAGGTTAGCGACCATTGCTAAGGTTGCTGATAATGCAATTTTAGTCTGGCCGCTGGCTTTTATTATGTCGGCACTATTGGCTATGTTGGGGTATTTTCTGGTACGCCGTTTTGCGCCCGAGGCGGGTGGCTCTGGGATACCCGAAATAGAAGGGGCAATGGAAGAAATGCGCCCCGTTCGCTGGTGGCGGGTCATTCCGGTCAAATTCATTGGTGGGCTTGGTACTCTCGGGGCTGGCATGGTGTTAGGCCGGGAGGGGCCAATGGTGCAAATGGGGGCGAACAGTGGGCGGATGATTGTCGACATCTTCCGTTTGCGCAGTTCAGAAGCACGTCATTCATTATTAGCGACCGGTGCAGCGGCGGGGCTTTCAGCCGCTTTTAATGCGCCATTGGCCGGAATTTTGTTTGTTATTGAAGAGATGCGTTCGCAGTTCCGCTATAGCTTAGTCTCCATCAAAGCGGTATTTGTGGGCGTCATCACTTCAACCATTGTTTACCGCTATTTTAATGGTGAGCGTGCGATTATTGATGTAGGAAAACTCAGTGATGTTCCACTGAATACCTTATGGCTCTATCTGTTGCTGGGCATTATTTTTGGTGCTGTGGGAGTGATGTTTAATGCGTCGATATTTCGTACACAAGATCTATTTATGCGTTTCCACGGCGGCGACTGGCGAAAATTGGTATTAATCGGTGGTCTGTTGGGGGGGATGTGCGGCTTACTGGCATTGATTCATGGTGAAGCAGTCGGCGGTGGTTTTGCCCTAATTCCCATTGCAGTCGCTGGTAATTTCAGTATTGGGATGTTGCTCTTTATTTTTATTGCGAGAGTCATTACCACGTTACTGTGTTTTGGCTCTGGTGCACCTGGTGGGATATTTGCCCCCATGTTGGCTTTGGGGACCATTCTGGGAACCGCTTTTGGCCTATCCTGCGCGCATTTTTTCCCACAGTATAGTATTGATGCTGGCACTTTTGCTATTGCCGGAATGGGGGCGCTGTTTGCCGCCTCGGTACGTGCTCCATTAACCGGGATAGTGTTGGTGCTGGAAATGACCGATAATTATCAACTTATTTTGCCGATGATTGTGACTTGCTTGGGGGCGACCTTAATAGCGCAGTTTCTGGGGGGTAAGCCCTTGTATTCAGCTATTTTAGCCCGCACATTACAAAGACAAGAGCAGGCTGCAAAGGTAGCGGAACAACAGGCCGCAGTTGAAAGTGGCACTCAAACAGGTAGATAATATATAACATTAGGCCACAATACTTGAATGAATTACTCGGGTATTGGATAATCAAAAGATAGATCAGGCTGCCATTGTAGTAACCTGCACCTCGAACACCGGTTGGGAGTGATGAGTATGAGCGATGAAACAGTACTGCCCCTGCAGTTTACCGAGGCAGCGGCAAAAAAAGTGAAGCTGTTGATTTCTGATGAGGAAAATCCGAATCTGAAACTGCGGGTTTACATTACCGGTGGCGGATGCAGCGGGTTCCAGTATGGCTTTACTTTTGATGATCAGATCAACGACGGCGATATGACCATTGAAAAGCAAGGTGTTGAGCTGGTCGTGGATCCAATGAGCCTGCAATATTTGGTTGGTGGCGCAGTGGATTACACCGAAGGGCTGGAAGGCTCTCGCTTTATCGTGACTAACCCGAACGCGAAGAGTACTTGTGGGTGCGGTTCTTCTTTCAGCATCTAACCTACCCTCCAACCTTGGTGCTACAGCTATGTTAGCGCGAACGACTTACTTGAGTAAGCTCATCGGGATTTGCTCGTTTGCGGCCTTGCTGTAATACCAATGTTTTGGGTATAGAATCACCGAATATTTTGATAAAAAAAACCGCAACTTTCATAGTCGCGGTTTTTTTTTATCTGAATATTACCATTCAACAGTAATCAATTGCGCCATCTGGTCGGCACTGGTTTTGCTAACATGTAGGCCATTTGATGCAATAAAAGAATGGCTGATTCTAGGTTCCGTAACCAATCCATTTCCTCTATGACACTGTATTTCTGGATAATTCATTTTTGGGTCATTCACTACGTGTTCATTTTTATTCGACAATTGCACCTGACAAGATGGCACGATAGTCAGATGTAAATCTATTGTGCCGCTTAGCCCCTGGGCTAGCGACGGGCTGGCAAGAAAGACCAGCCAAAACATCAACAAAAAACATTTCATAATTTATAACTGCATTTTTAGCTGCCACTATCTGGTTCAGGCAGCGATGACTCTAGGTATCCGACAATTATTTAAAAACTTGAAGATTTAATTCGTACTTATCTCCATGTTTCATTCTAATGAATAAAGCTTGTAAAGCCGGTGAGAGTCTACAAGCAAGGTATATTGTACAAAACACAGGCTTTTATTGGCAATCAGAATGATGAATAGTTATTAGTGCTCTATTTCAAATGTTGGTAGTTTTAAGCGCCAGCGAATAGCGGCAAGTCTGATACCTAAGGTTATCACCATGCCCAGCATCATTGCTTGTTGCAGCGGCATACCAAAAGTATAAAACGCTGTAGCATGCACAATACCGCCAATGATACAGGCAGTTGCATAGATTTCAGTACGCAGGATCATCGGGATCTCGCGTGCGAGTACATCACGGATAATCCCCCCTCCGACACCGGTTATAACCCCCATACAGATAGCAACTAGCGGGCTGGCACCCGCAGCAAAGGCTTTATTGACCCCGATACCCACGAATACCGCCAGACCAATGGCATCTAGCACGGGTAGAATCCATTTAGGTGTCCGCCGTGGTTGCCGTACCAACAAGATAGTTGCCAGGCAAGTCACCATCGCGACCACTAAATCGGTGGGGTCTTTCACCCAAAATACAGGGCCATTGGCTAAGGCCATATCGCGAATTGTGCCGCCACCAACGGCAGTCACCACCCCCAAAACCAATACGCCAAAGGGGTCCATGCGCAACTTCCCCGCCAGCAATACACCAGAGATAGCAAATACCGCAGTACCTAAAATATCCAGCCAATAGACCAGCATTAATGTGACTCCGCCACAGGGGATGGAAGACTGGCCATTTGCTGGCACAGCTGTTTAGCGGCCAGCAGAATACGTGGGCCAGCACGATTAAACCAGTCCTCATTCAGGGTTATCACAGGAACTGTAAATTGGGGCCGCCAAAAGGCGTGGATATTATCTGTCTGGGACTTATCACCACTCACCACGATAACCTGCGGTTGGCGGGTCATGACTTGTTCACGACTGACTTGCGGCCAGGGAACTCGGCTACCAGCAAAAATATTTTCCCCACCGCAGAGAGAAACAACTTCACTCTGTAACGTATGTCCGGAACTGGTAAACAGCGGTTGAGTGCCAAATTGTAGGAAAGTGCGTAACGGCTGGTTGCGCGTATTCTGGCGACGTAACTCGGTAACCTCATGACGCAGCTGAACCGCCGCCTGGCGTGCTTGCTCTGGATGTGGGCTATATTGGGACAATTTATCCAGATCATCTGCGATTTGATCAATATTCATCGGATCAGAATAGAAAATCGGGATACCAAAAGACGCTAATTGATCCAGCGGACGTTGTGGATTCCCTCCGCGCCAGGCGAGGATCAAATCAGGTTTTAATGCCAGAATACGCTCGACATTCACTCCTTGCCATGAGGCAACATGCTCCAGTTTTTTAGCGGCTTCTGGATAGTCAGAGTAAGCACTTACTGCAATCAGTTTATCGCCGAGTCCAGCAGCATAGGCCAATTCTGTGGTACTGGGTGATAAACTGATAACTCGCTCAGCCGCCAGTGAGGATGAGGTAAATAGGCTGAACAACAATAACATCGCTGCTTGAGGCAGGATTATTGCTGCTCGTGCCAAGAGGGTAATATTAAGCCGCATCATTAATCGCGATGAGCCAGTGTGGTTAACATTGCTTCAATCATTAATGTCGACTGCTGAGCGGCGACCACCAAAAACTCGTCAAAGCTCAGGTGAGATTCCTGATCGGCGACATCAGAAATAGCGCGAACGACAACAAAGGGGGTATTGAACAGGTGGCAAACATGGCCGATAGCCGCAGCTTCCATTTCAACAGCAGCAACGGTCGGGAAAGTAGCGCGAATGCGAGCCAGAGGAGCGGCGCCATTAATAAAAGCATCGCCACTGCAAATCAGGCCACGAACTGCATTTAAATTCAATTCTTTGATGCAACTTTCAGCCAGTTCAATCAGCTTAGGAGAAGCGCTGAAAGCCGCCGGACAACCCGCCATCTGCCCAGGTTCATAGCCAAACGCAGTGACATCTGCGTCGTGATAGCGAACTTCAGTAGAAACCACAATATCGCCGACTTTTAGGCTAGGAGCCAAACCACCCGCCGAACCCGTATTGATAACAATATCTGGCTGATAATGCTCTAATAATAGAGTGGTGCCCATTGCCGCAGACACTTTACCGATACCGGATTTGAGCAGGGCGACATCTACGCCATTGAGTTGGCCGGTGTAAATCTCACAACCAGCACGAGCCAAAGTTTGGCGATTTTCAATTTTGTCACGCAGCAACGTAACTTCTTGCTCCATTGCACCAATAATTCCTACTTTCATATGGATACCTGCCGATTTTAAAGAATAGATTAATCTGTAATTATCAATGCACAGTTTATCAGGTAAGTGAGATAGTCGGGTAGTTCACCCAAGATAATGCGTAATGTGCCGCAGTTCATACGCAATCAGCCAAAGTTCACACGTAATCAATTGCATCTTCTTCCGAGAGTGGGTATCACTGTATTTAGATGAATGCTCAGGGGGCAACATGTCCGGGATTGACTTTAAACAGAAAATTAGTTTTCAGCGGCCATTTGGTAAACCCAGTTCGGCTGAAGATGAATATGAGATTATCCGCGTTTTTGAAAGTGATCGCGGGCGGATTGTAAACTCCGCGGCTATTCGGCGTTTACAACAAAAAACACAAGTTTTCCCCTTGGAGCGCAATGCTGCTGTTCGCAGCCGTTTGACCCATTCACTGGAAGTTCAGCAGGTTGGCCGTTATATCGCCAAAGAGATCCTCAATCGCTTTAAGCAAGATAAAAAAATCAGTGCCTATGGGCTGGATAAGCTGCTTGATCCTTTTGAAAGTATTGTAGAAATGGCGTGCCTGATGCATGACATTGGTAACCCGCCTTTTGGGCATTTTGGCGAGTCAGCAATCAATAATTGGTTTACTAAACAAATGGATCCTAATGGCGGTGGTGCTGAGCCACGGGGCAAAGATCAATGTCGGGTTAATGTATTAAAGATACGAGAGGGGGAAACTGATCTCAATATTTTGCGTAGTAAAATTCGCCATGACTTGAGCCAGTTTGAGGGTAACGCGCAAGCAATTCGCTTGGTTTATAGCTTATTAAAGTTGAACCTCACCTATGCTCAGGTTGGTTGCATTCTTAAATATACCAAACCGGCTTATTGGTCAGGTGATATTCCCGCCTCTCATCATTATTTAATGAAGAAACCAGGGTTTTATCTCGCGGAAGAGGATTATGTTAAAGATTTACGTCGTGAACTCAATATGGGAGAGTTTAACCGTTTTCCGCTGACCTATATTATGGAAGCTGCGGATGATATTTCTTATTGTATTGCCGACTTGGAAGACGCGGTTGAAAAGAATATCTTCAGTGTTGAACAACTTTATGATCATATGATGCAAGAGTGGGGCAATGTTGCTCATGGCGATTTGTTTGATAAGGTGGTTGGCGGTGCATTTCGCCAATTAGGGCGCGGGCAAGGGCGGCGCAGTTCGGAAGACCAATTCTTTATGTATTTACGGGTTAATACCGTAGGGAAATTAGTTCCCCATGCAGCACAGCGTTTTATTGATAATCTTCCTGCTGTATTTGCAGGCTCGTTTAACCAAGCTTTATTAGAAGATTCCAGTGCGGCGTGTAAATTACTGCAAATATTTAAAAAAGTCGCCGTGAAACACGTATTCAACTACCCGGAAGTAGAACAGCTTGAATTACAAGGGTATAGAGTTATTAGTGGGTTGCTTGATATATATAGTCCGCTATTAGTTATGCCACAAGCAGCGTTTACACAATTAGTGGCAGAAGACAGCCATCGTCAGTACCCGATTGAGACCCGTTTGTTCCATAAATTGTCGACTAAACATCGTTTAGCTTATGTGGAGTCAGTCGAGCGGCTAAGCAATTTATCGCCAGAACAACATGAGATATATGAGTATTATTATCGTGCGCGTTTAATTCAAGATTATATCAGTGGTATGACAGATCTTTATGCTTATGATGAATATCGACGTTTAATGGCTGCGGAATAGTATGCAAAAAAATAAAATGTCCGTTTAATTAGCTGTAGTTTTGTAAAGACGGACAATATTTTTTACTTTTTCAATTATTGGCTCTCTGAACTTCATCCCCCATATTTAATCTTACTATGCAAGACGACTATATTCTTCTTACTTGAAATTGCTGTGGTGTTAGCGGTTCGCATTCACCCGATTCACTAAATTGAGTTAGATTCTCGGGTTTGCCAGCATGACCCGCAGCAATATCAAAATTGATGGGATAAGTCTGTTATACACCATTTATTGACTCATTATTAATTGTATAGCGAGAACCAGAATACATGAAAAAAACAACTTTAGTGTTAAGTGCATTGGCATTGAGCATCGGTTTAGCCATGGGGCCGGTTTCTTCCGCCATTGCGGCAGAGACGGCTGCTTCCAGCAGCCAGCAGCTCCCTAGCCTGGCGCCAATGCTAGAGAAGGTAATGCCTTCAGTTGTGAGTATTAATGTGGAGGGGAGTGCCCTGGTCAGTAATGCCGGTGCTGGCGGCGTACCACCACAGTTCCAGCAATTCTTTGGTGATGACTCACCATTCTGCCAGGACGGTTCTCCGTTCCAAGGTTCGCCGATGTGTCAGGGGGGGCCTGGTAGTAAGGGGGGAGCCCCAAACAAGCAAGATTTCCGTGCACTGGGTTCAGGTGTAATTATTGATGCAGCTAAGGGTTATGTCGTAACGAATAACCATGTGGTTGATAATGCGACTAAAATCAATGTTAAGTTGAGCGACGGTCGCAGTTTTGATGCGAAAGTGATTGGTAAAGATCCACGTACTGATATTGCATTGTTACAGCTGAAAGATGCGAAAAACCTGACAGCGATTAAAATTGCCGATTCTGACCAACTGCGTGTCGGGGATTATACCGTCGCTATCGGTAACCCGTATGGCCTGGGTGAAACCGTCACTTCTGGTATTGTGTCGGCGTTGGGTCGTAGTGGTTTGAATGTGGAAAACTATGAAAACTTTATCCAGACTGATGCGGCAATTAACCGTGGTAATTCTGGTGGTGCACTGATCAACTTGAACGGTGAACTGATTGGGATCAACACGGCTATCCTGGCACCGGATGGTGGCAACATCGGTATCGGTTTCGCTATCCCAAGTAACATGGTGAAAAACCTGACCTCGCAGATGGTTGAATTTGGTCAGGTGAAACGTGGTGAGTTGGGTATCATGGGCACAGAATTGAATTCTGAGCTGGCGAAAGCTATGAATGTTGATGCTCAGAAAGGTGCCTTTATCAGCCAGGTGCTGCCAAAATCTGCTGCGGCCAAAGCAGGGATCAAGGCGGGTGATGTGATTGTTAGCATGAACGGCAAAGCCATTAACAGTTTCGCTGGCTTCCGTGCTGAAATTGGAACCCTGCCAGTCGGCAGCAAAATGACCTTGGGTCTGCTGCGAGAGGGTAAACCGGTCAATGTGGACGTCACATTAGAGCAGAGCAGCCAAACTCAGGTTGATTCCGGTAATCTCTACACTGGCATTGAAGGGGCGGAACTGAGCAACTCTGATGTGAATGGTAAGAAAGGCGTGAAAGTTGATAGTGTGAAACCTGGCACTGCTGCTGCGCGTATCGGCCTGAAAAAAGGCGATATTATCATGGGTATAAACCAGCAACCGGTTCAGAACCTGGCTGAGCTGCGGAAAATCCTTGATACCAAACCATCGGTATTAGCGTTGAGCATTCAGCGTGGTGATACTTCACTCTATTTGCTGATGCAGTAATCGTCACTGATACAGTAACCGGTGTTTATGTAGAAAAAGTATAAATATCGTAACAAAGGGCGCGGCTGTTTATTGCTGTGCCCTTTTTATTTATGCCCGATGCTGCGCTGATATTAGGCTACGCCCAAATAATTTCGGGCGGCGTAGCGAACGTTATCTATCTCATCTAACAATTCAAACCACTCAGGCTGCAAATCTTGTAAACTCGTTTGTTGGCGTAATTGTTGTTCAATCGTCATACACAATTGCCTCAATCGAGGTACACCGCTGCATGCGCAGCTGCCATGAAACTTATGAATCAGATTCAGAATATCATCATCATTAGTGCCAGCCAGAATCGCCTGTACGCGTTCGGCAACTTGTGGCGTGAACTCTAACAACATGGTTAAAAGGTCTTTGGCCAGCGTTTCTTTATTAGCTGCTTGTCTCACAGCTAATGGCCAGTCGATTGCCCCCTGACACTCAGATAGCTGCATTGAATGAGTGTCCGTTTCTACCCGAAATTCTTTTTTACAATCAGCTTGATAGCGCGAAAGTGTTTGTATTAGTCGAGCTTCATCAATGGGTTTTGCTAGATAATCTGCCATACCTAATTTTAATAATTGTTCTTGTTGTCCACGGACGGCATGAGCAGTGACGGCAATGATCGGTGTGTCTTGGTGATGTGACATTTGATGAATCACTTCACTGGCTCGAATGCCGTCGATTTCCGGCATTTGGATATCCATTAAAATGATGTCCAGTGTATTTTCGCGGGCGTAGGTTATGGCTTTTGCCCCGCTGTCGCATAACACGGTTTCTTCAACCAGTTCTTCCAGTAAGGTCCCTATTAATTTCAAGTTAGCCGGGTTGTCGTCCACGGCCATGACTTTAAATGGCAATTTTGGCAATTTACTGGGCTGTTCTATCACGGCTAATTCGCTAAGAGGTTCTTCGCATAGTAATAAAGGAATCAATCGATTAGATGATAATGGTTTGATCAGGCAGGCCTTGGCACCAATTTGTTTAAGTTGCTCAGCTTCCACTTGTGACTGACTTGGCAATGCTAGAATGACTCGCTCAGCAATTTTCAGTGCAGCCACCAATTTATCCTGATGAACTGCCATATTATTGCGGAATGGAATGGGCACACCAACTAGCAGGAAATCATAATGCTGTAACGGCAATTGCGCTAATGTTTGGCTATGAGTGACCTGCAAAGGCGTAATGCTGAGAATATCCAGTGTTGCTCTTGCCGCAGTGGCATTGCGTTCAATATAGGCCAGCGTTTTCCCTTCCAGATACGACATATCGGGATGACGATAGGGAATGGCTTCATTGAGATCCAGGGTGAGATGGAACCTGAAAGTCGAACCCCGATCAACCTGGCTGTGGAAGCTAATATCGCCACCCATTTCTTTCACCAATCTTTCGGTGATAACCAACCCAAGCCCGGTACCCCCATGCCGACGTGAAATACTGGCATCAGCCTGACGAAAAGCCTGGAATAACTGGGTTTGCTGAGATTCAGAAATACCAATGCCGGTATCGTGAATTTCTACCACCAAGGTCACTTGTTGCGGAGTTTTTGCCTGTATGGCCACCAGAATATCGATATTGCCCTGTTCGGTGAATTTAATCGCATTACCCAGCAAATTGGTGACTATTTGCTGTAAACGCATGGCATCACCAATCACTTGCTCCGGAACATCATTATTAACATGAAGGGTCAGCTCCAGACCTTTTTCATGGGCGGTATGTGCCAACAGAATAATGACTTCATCCAACGCACCACGCAGTGGGAATGGGATATGTTCAAGAACCAATTTTTCGGCTTCCAACTTAGAGAAGTCCAGTACATCATTAATGATGCATAACAGATTGTTGGCTGAGCGCTGGATGGTTTGTAGATAATCAGTTTGTGTCGGTGTCAGCGATGTTTTCAGTGTTTGACGGGTAAAGCCAATCACCCCATTCAGCGGGGTTCGTAGCTCATGAGACATATTAGCCAGAAATTCAGATTTAATCCGCGCGGCTTCCTGCGCACGTTTTTTCGCCAGCCCCAACTCAACGTTTTGGATTTCCATCTGTTCCAACGTTTCACGCAAATCTGACGTGGCTTGATCAATATTTTGTTGCATCTCTTCGTGATAGGCCGCCAGTGACATGGCCATTGAGTTGATGCCATTCTTCAGAATATTTAGCTCCCCGAGCATTTGCCCTTCAACTCGGCTGTCTAATTGCCCGCGGCGAATGCGGTCAACGGTATTCACCATGTTACGGATGGGGCCAGTGACATCACGCATCAGCCGATAAGCAAACAAAATCGCCACACACATGCAGAACAGCAGCAACAGAGTCGAAATAAAGATTTCTTTATATTGCTGCAAGCGAACTGATTGTAAATCCAAATCCATGGCGATATAGCCCAATGGCTGATTGGTGATATCGGAATCGGAAGTTCGATCACTGGATAGGTTGGATTCTGACACAATGGGCATCCGCAAAATCAGAGAATCACCGCGATAGGAAAGCATCAGTGAGGTGGGAATAGGGGTGCCTTTAGGCAATCTTAATTGTGAGGAATTGTAATTATAGTTAGATGTAACAAAAAGATGGTTATCTGCGTCAAAAACAGAAATTGACCGAACAATACTCGAGTGACGGCGATGAAGTAGATTAATTAACTGACGAACAGTATCGCGGTTGCGAAAAGTCATTCCATATTCGCTGGCAACCGCTAGCGGCTCAATAATATTCGTGCCAGCATTAACCAATTGTTTTTGCAGTTCATTGTAACGATTGACCATAAAGGACGTGCTAAGTAACAGCCCAAGAAGCAGCGTGGGGGCCAAGATTAAAATCATCATGCGCGCGCGAAGACTGTATTTGGTCATGGTATTCCAATGTGGGAGAATCAGCAGCTTACAAAACCGATGTTTGATCAATCAATATGGCGTAATTCTACTCTCCAAACCGACGAGTGACGACTAAACAAACGCTAACAGTGGCAGTAAACTCGCTCGACCCCTTTGCTCAATAGGGGCGTACCACCAAGGCAAAGCTATCTTTATCCCCGGTGCTTTACCAGAGGAGCAAGTTAAAAGTGTTACCGGTGGCAAGCGAGATTAGGTTGTCGCCTATCTGGCTCGCGGTAGTAATCGTCTGGAAAATGCATCGGCGCGGAACCCTATTACCTGATTTGGGGTCTATATTGAGCGTTTCATTCGCGAGAATTTACTCAAGTCAATGAGGCGGTTAACCCGCAAATGTTGGGCCAGGCTATAGCATGGTTGGATGTGTAGCCCGATGATCTGATGCTGGATCTGCTCTGCGGTAGGGAAGATTTTATCTTGTCATTAGCAAAATTTGCCGCGAAATGGCCGGTGTGGAAGGAGTTGCGGCGTTAGTAGCGAATGGGCAGTATAATGCATTGAATAACGCGTTGCCCAATGTGCTTTTTTCCACGAAAATTTGGAGTCCGGCATCAATTGTCAGCCGTGGGCAACACACGTATTCGATAATATATTGTTAGATCTCGCACTGGTGCTGCCGGGATCACGCCAGATCGCCACATATAGTTAAATACTAGTTAAATATATAATAGTTAAACACATACAGTTAAACACATATAGTTAAACTGGCGTCAAAGCGGGTGGTGTATATTTTCTGTCATCCCACCGAAATAGTCAGGTGTTGTTAGCCGCCGGTTACCGTCTTGCTCGGTGCGAATGTTAGATATGTTTCCCCACACCGGGCATCTTGAATCTATGGCGCTGTTGATGCAGGAGCCAGGGGTCGCAAAGTAGGGAGAAGTTATGGTTGCGGTACGAAGTGCACATTTGAATCCAGCGGGCGAGTTTGCTCTCGACGATTGGATAGCCAGTTTGGGACTTTCTAATCCGCAATCAGGTGAGCGATTAGCCGAGACTTGGCGCTACTGTGAGCAGCAGACGCAAAACCACCCCAATGCCTCGCTGTTGCTGTGGCGCGGCCTTGAAATGGTTGAGATTCTTTCCACCCTGAGCATGGATAATGACAGTATGCGCGCAGCGCTGCTGTTCCCGCTGGTGGATGCCAATGTGGTGGATGAAGCCACATTGACCGAACAATTCGGTAAAAGTATTACTTATTTGGTGCATGGCGTACGCGATATGGATGCCATTCGCCAGTTAAAAGCCACCCACAATGATTCCATGAGCTCTGAGCAAGTGGATAATGTGCGCCGTATGTTATTGGCGATGGTGGAAGATTTCCGCTGTGTAGTCATCAAGTTGGCAGAGCGTATTGCGCATCTGCGCGAAGTGAAGGATGCGCCGGAAGATGAGCGCGTACTGGCGGCCAAAGAGTGTTCCAATATTTATGCGCCACTGGCTAACCGCCTAGGTATTGGCCAGATCAAGTGGGAGTTGGAAGACTTCTGCTTCCGCTATCTGCACCCTGATGAATATAAGCAAATCGCCAAATTACTCCACGAGCGTCGTATTGATCGTGAGCAATTCATTGATGACTTTGTAGCTTCATTGCACGCAGCCATGGCGGCAGAGGGTATCAAAGCCGACATTTATGGTCGCCCCAAGCACATTTATAGCATCTGGCGCAAAATGCAGAAGAAGTCGCTGGCTTTCGATGAACTGTTTGATGTGCGCGCAGTGCGGGTGGTGGTGGAGCGCTTGCAGGATTGCTATGCCGCGCTTGGCATTGTTCATACCCATTTCCGTCATTTACCTGACGAATTTGACGACTACGTTGCCAACCCTAAACCCAATGGTTATCAATCGATCCATACGGTAGTGCTGGGGCCGCGTGGTAAAACGCTTGAAATTCAAATTCGTACCCGTCAGATGCATGAAGATGCCGAACTGGGCGTTGCTGCGCACTGGAAGTATAAAGAAGGCGCGGTAGTTGCAGGTCGCTCTGGTTATGAAGGGCGGATTGCCTGGTTGCGTAAATTGATTGCCTGGCAGGAAGAAATGGCGGATTCCGGCGAAATGCTGGATGAAGTGCGCAGTCAGGTATTTGACGATCGGGTATATGTGTTCACGCCGAAAGGCGATGTCATTGATTTACCAGCCGGTTCTACACCGCTGGACTTTGCTTACCATATCCACAGTGATGTCGGTCACCGCTGTATTGGGGCCAAAATCAGTGGCCGGATAGTGCCGTTTACTTACCAGTTACAGATGGGTGATCAGATTGAAATTATCACTCAGAAGCAGCCTAACCCAAGCCGTGACTGGCTGAATCCTAACCTCGGCTATGTCACGACCAGCCGCGGGCGTTCTAAGATTCATAACTGGTTTAGAAAACAAGATAGAGACAAGAATATTCTTGCCGGCCGGCAGATGTTGGACGACGAACTGGAGCACCTGGATATCAGCTTGAAAGAGGCTGAGAAGCTGCTGGTTCCGCGCTATAACATGAATTCTATGGATGAAGTGTTAGCTGCCATTGGTGGCGGTGATATTCGTCTGAATCAGATGGTCAATTTCCTACAAGGAAAATTGAATAAGCCGACGGCAGAAGAGGCGGATTTAGAGGCTTTACGCCATCTGAATAATAAACATCAGCCAGCGCCGCGTAATGCCAGCAAAGACAGCGGGCGTATTGTGGTCGAAGGCGTCGGTAATCTGATGCACCATATTGCTCGCTGCTGCCAGCCTATTCCGGGTGATGAAATTGTCGGTTTTATTACCCAAGGGCGGGGGATATCCATTCACCGTGCTGATTGTGAGCAGTTAGCTGAATTACAATCCCATGCGCCTGAGCGGATTGTTGATGCGGTTTGGGGCGAAAGCTATTCCAGTGGCTATTCGCTGGTAGTGCGAGTCACGGCCAATGATCGCAGTGGTTTGCTGCGTGATATCACCACCATTTTGGCAAACGAAAAAGTCAATGTGCTGGGTGTCGCCAGCCGTAGCGATACCAAAAAGATGGTAGCGACCATCGATATGGATATCGAGATCTACAACTTGCAGGTGCTGGGTAGAGTATTAGCCAAGCTGAATCAGTTGCCGGATGTTATTGACGCCCGTCGGCTACACGGCAATTAGTTATCTCTAAACGGCTACTGCGCTTTGGCATATTGATATTGGGCAGTGCTCGCCCTCCTCATGTACTACGTGTACATGAGGAGGGCTGTGCGCTGGCCGCAATCAATCCGCCTGCGCTCGCTACGCCTCAAATTTTTTTAAAAAAAGTGAATAAATTCAGATGACCCAATCAGTGACTTCCCCTGGTACCACAGCTTTAGCTCTACAACGTTTGTTGGATATTATGCGCACCTTGCGTGACCCCGAGCACGGCTGTCCGTGGGATCGTAAGCAGACTTTTGACACTATTGCACCCTACACGCTAGAAGAAACTTATGAAGTGCTTGACGCGATTCAGCGAAAGGATTTCGACGATCTTCGCGACGAATTGGGTGATTTGCTGTTTCAGGTGGTGTTTTATGCGCAGATGGGGCAGGAGCAAGGGCTATTTTCCTTTGATGATGTTTGTCATGCCATCAGCGATAAATTAGTGCGCCGCCATCCACATGTGTTCCCTGATGCGCCGCAAAATGATTCAGACGCTATAATTAGCAGTGATACAGCATTGGCAGGGTGGGAGTCGCGTAAAGCCGAGGAACGGGCGCAGAAAGCGCTGTATTCGGCATTGGATGATATCCCTGACGCCCTGCCAGCTTTGATGAAAGCACATAAAATCCAAAAACGCTGTGCATCTGTGGGTTTCGATTGGGACACTCTTGGGCCAGTGCTCGATAAAGTCTACGAAGAGATCGATGAAGTGATGTTCGAAGCTCGGCAAGCTGTGGTGGATGAAGAAAAGTTGGGTGAGGAAATTGGCGATTTACTGTTTGCCACCGTTAATTTATCTCGCCATTTAGGGCATAAAGCTGAAAATGCCTTACAGGCGGCCAATCGCAAGTTTGAACGTCGTTTTCGTCAGGTAGAACAAATAGTTACAGCGTCAGGTAAAACCATGGAGAGCGCGACACTGGATGAAATGGAATCTGCCTGGCAGCAAGTTAAACAGCAAGAAACTGAAATGTAAGATGTTTTAATTCATTTAGTGAATGGTTGTTGAATTTTAATTGCGTTAATATATTGAATTATAACGGATAGCAAGACGATAATTCGCTCGATAAAAACGGCAAAAATGGCCACTCGTGCGGAGAGTGTTTGTAGCGAAACCAAGGTTCGGGTATACTACTTTCCCGTCTTGGTTCTTCCATCGTCTTTAAACCTAAACTCTCAGGTTCAGCATGACAACTAATTATATTTTTGTGACCGGCGGGGTCGTATCCTCTCTGGGTAAAGGCATTGCCGCAGCCTCTCTGGCGGCTATACTTGAAGCCCGTGGCCTCAACGTTACCATCATGAAACTGGACCCGTATATCAACGTGGATCCGGGCACCATGAGCCCGACTCAACACGGGGAAGTTTTTGTCACCGAAGATGGTGCTGAAACCGATCTGGATTTAGGACATTACGAGCGCTTCATTCGCACTAAAATGACTCGCCGTAACAACTTCACCACTGGCCGTATTTACTCTGAAGTTCTGCGCAAAGAACGCCGCGGCGACTATCTGGGTGCCACTATTCAGGTTATTCCTCATATCACCAATGCTATCAAAGAACGCATCATCGAAGGCGGCGAAGGCCACGATGTTGTCTTGGTTGAGATTGGCGGCACTGTAGGTGATATCGAATCCTTGCCATTCCTGGAAGCTATTCGTCAGATGGCGGTTGATGTTGGTCGCGAGCATACGCTTTACATGCACCTGACGTTGGTTCCTTACCTGGCCGCTGCGGGCGAAGTGAAAACTAAGCCAACGCAACATTCGGTAAAAGAGCTGCTTTCTATTGGTATTCAGCCAGATGTGCTGATTTGCCGTTCTGACCGCGCGGTTCCTGCTAATGAACGAGCTAAAATTGCATTATTCTGTAATGTGCCAGAAAAAGCGGTTATCTCACTAAAAGATGTTGATTCCATTTATAAAATCCCAGGGCTATTGAAATCACAGGGCCTTGACGATTATATTTGTAAACGATTCAGCTTAACTTGTCCTGAAGCAAATCTCGCAGAATGGGAACAGGTATTATACGAAGAGTCGAATCCAGGTGGCGAAGTGACCATTGGGATGATCGGCAAATATGTAGAACTGCCGGATGCCTATAAATCTGTGATTGAAGCTTTGAAGCACGGCGGGCTGAAAAATCGTCTGACAGTGAATATCAAGCTAATTGATTCACAGGATGTTGAGACGCGCGGCGAAGAGATGCTGAAAGGATTAGATGCTATCCTCATTCCTGGCGGCTTCGGCTACCGTGGTGTGGAAGGCAAAGTTCTGGCCGCACGTTATGCTCGTGAACACAATATTCCTTATCTGGGCATTTGCCTGGGTATGCAGGTTGCACTGATGGAGTTTGCCCGCAATGTAGCGGGAATGGAAAACGCGAACTCCACAGAATTTGTGCCAGACTGTAAGTATCCGGTGGTTGCATTAATCACCGAATGGCGTGATGAAGACGGCAACGTTGAAGTACGCACGGAAGAGAGCGATTTGGGCGGTACCATGCGTGTGGGTGGGCAACAGTGCCACCTGACCGAAGGTAGCCTGGTACGTCAGATGTATGGCGAACCTACCATCGTTGAGCGTCATCGTCATCGTTATGAAGTCAACAACATGTTGTTGAAGCAGATTGAAGCCGCCGGGCTACGCATAGCAGGGCGTTCTGCGGATAACAAACTGGTGGAAATTATCGAGTTGCCAAATCATCCGTGGTTTGTCGCTTGTCAGTTCCACCCAGAATTTACTTCGACGCCACGTGATGGTCACCCGTTGTTCGCCGGCTTTGTGAAAGCGGCTGGTGAGTATCAGAAGCGCCAGGTGAAATAAAATATTTGGTAGAAGGGGCGGCAGCGATGTCGCCCCCTCTGTCTGGAGTTTTAGTTTAACTTGTACTGAGGAAAATCTAATGTCCAAAATCGTTAAAGTCATCGGTCGCGAAATCATCGACTCCCGTGGTAACCCAACTGTAGAAGCTGAAGTTCATCTGGAAGGCGGTTTTGTTGGTTTGGCTGCGGCACCATCAGGTGCATCTACCGGTTCCCGTGAAGCACTGGAACTGCGTGACGGTGACAAATCCCGTTTCCTGGGCAAAGGCGTTCTGAAAGCCGTTGCAGCAGTAAATGGCCCAATTGCTCAGGCAGTTATCGGTAAAGATGCTAAAGACCAGGCTAACATCGATAAAATCATGATCGATTTGGATGGGACTGAGAACAAGTCACAGTTTGGTGCTAACGCCATCCTGGCTGTTTCTCTGGCAGCGGCTAAAGCAGCAGCAGCATCTAAAGGCATGCCTTTGTACGAGCATATTGCTGAACTGAATGGCACCCCAGGCAAGTTCTCTATGCCATTGCCTATGATGAACATCATCAACGGTGGCGAGCATGCTGATAACAACGTTGATATTCAAGAGTTTATGATTCAGCCAGTTGGCGCTAAAACTCTGAAAGAAGCCGTTCGCATCGGTTCTGAAGTGTTCCATACTTTGGCTAAAGTTTTGAAATCCAAAGGTATGAGCACTGCAGTAGGCGACGAAGGTGGCTATGCACCGAACTTGGGTTCTAACGCCGAAGCACTGGCCGTTATCGCTGAAGCGGTAAAACTGGCTGGCTACGAGTTGGGCAAAGACGTCACTCTGGCGATGGACTGTGCTGCATCTGAGTTCTATAAAGATGGCAAATATGTTCTGGCTGGCGAAGGCAACAAAGCTTTCACTTCTGAAGAGTTCACTCACTTCCTGGAAGACCTGACCAAACAGTACCCAATCGTATCTATCGAAGACGGTCTGGACGAATCTGACTGGGCTGGCTTCAAATACCAGACCGAAGTCCTGGGTGACAAAATCCAGTTGGTTGGTGATGATCTGTTCGTAACCAACACCAAGATCCTGAAAGAAGGTATCGAGAAAGGTGTTGCTAACTCTATCCTGATTAAATTCAACCAGATCGGTTCTCTGACCGAAACTCTGGCTGCTATCAAGATGGCGAAAGATGCAGGTTACACCGCGGTTATCTCTCACCGTTCAGGCGAAACCGAAGATGCTACCATTGCCGATCTGGCAGTAGGTACCGCAGCAGGCCAGATCAAAACGGGTTCTATGAGCCGTTCTGACCGTGTTGCTAAATACAACCAACTGATCCGTATTGAAGAAGCGCTGGGCGACCGCGCACCATTCAACGGTCTGAAAGAAGTAAAAGGCCAGTAATTACTGCGCTTTAGCTTTAATTAAAGTTGATTGAAAAACCCGCTACGGCGGGTTTTTTTATACTCAGTGTGTAGCGAGATAATCATTTGATTAATTATAACTACTTTAAAGTTATATAATTCCGTTAAGTTATATAAATATTTATTATGTATTAATTTTGATAGTGTGATACTTGTCACTAAATATTGTTTGCTGTCTAATTTTTTATTACTACAATTAATATCTAATGGATTTAAGAATTAAAATTCCTTATTTATTTTCGTGCAAATAATTGCTATTTATAATTAGTGCGGACGTTATAGATATAGGAGAGTTTTTATCTTGGTCTAATGGGGTAAAATTACATGCTCAATAGAATTGTTATTGTCGGTGGTGGCACTGGCGGTACTATTTTAGCTAATTTATTAGCAGCTAAATTGCATCGAGATATTCTTGATAATAAAGTTGAGTTAATACTTATTTCTGACTCTCCGGTTCACTACTATAAACCCGCTTTTATGTATGTCGCTTTTAATTTATTTTATAAGCAAGAGTTGGAACGTTCACAACAAAGTTTATTGCGGCCAGAAGTCAATTTCATTGTCGATAAAGCGGAGGATTTCGATTTATCTAAAAGAGAAATATCATGTCGCAGTGGGAAAAAATATAATTATGATTTTTTAGTGTTTGCAACAGGGTGTATCCCTCGCCCGAATAGAATTGAAGGCCTGGCTGAAGCGGGCGATCATTTTTATCAATATGCGGCTTCCCGTCAATTGGCTGATAAATTAGCTAAAATAGAGAAAGGCCGTATTCTTATCACGGTCTCATTCCCGCAAACACCTAATGTACCCCATCAATGTGGCATTGCTCCGATAGAAACTACACTGATGTTGGATGACTATCTCCGCCGTCGTGGGGTGCGTAATGCCATTGAAATTGCTTATACCTATCCCACAGTTTCTCAGCTTTTGCGTAATTGCCTTTTTTTACAAAGGCCTACGGGAGAAGTTCTACCCAATATTTTTGCAGCTAAAGATATCAAACATCAGCGCGGTTTTACGCTGCAAAAAGTCGACCCCGATAAAAAGATTGCCTATTCCGCCGAGGGAGACGAGCAACCCTTTGATATATTGATGAGTACTCCGCCGATTACGGCTGTGGATGCTGTGCGTAACACCGGATTGAGTGAATGGGATAACGGGGAGGGTTGGTTACCGACTGACCATCAAACTCTGCAAGTCTATGGGCAGCCGGGGGTCTATGTTATTGGTGATACCGTTGACTTGCCGATTAGCAAAGCAGGCGGTTCCTGTCATAATCAAGCGCCTGTTATTGCTGACAATATTGTCTCTGAACTGCGCATCGGCTATCCCACCAGTTACTATGATGGAAAAGTACAAGCACTGGCCCAAATGGGGCTGAATGCGGGTATGCCACTGTGGTACGACTACCGTAATGATGTGATGCCAACACCACCGACCAAGATGGGGGGAATGCTGCGTAATGGTTTTAACCGTGGCTTATATTGGGCCACTGTCCGTGGTCTTATTTAATAAGGGAAAATATGAGCGAGCATCAATCAGATGAAAATCATGTTGATAAAGCAATAGCGCCTGAGGTCGATTTCACGGAATTGCTCAATAAGTTACAGCCCTTATTAGCGGGAGGACGGTTCAATAATGTAGTAGATATGTTGTCATTATTATCTGATGTGGTTGATATTGCAGATAATGCTTTAGTTGAGAAACTTTCTGGCATATTCGAAGGTATTGTTTCTGTCGGTTGGGAAAGTGGCAATGCATTAAGAATGGCAAATACTGAGCTGAGGCTTAATCAAGAAACTGTTAATTATCGTTCGTTGTACTCTTTATTTCGTGATCGTGACACGCTAGTCGGGATTACCTTATTATTACGGACGTTACAGATAATCGGCCAAAGAATTAATGCCACAAAAATACCGCCGCCATAAAGTCATAAAACTGTTTTTATGAGGATATATTAATATCGATGCAATCAGAAAGTCTTTTTCTACCCGAGCTATACATTATGGTGATAATCTGCCAGAGAATTTAGGCGCATTACCGCCACCGGTTTATATAAGCGCTACATTTCCAAGCGCTGAATATGGCGGGGCTTGTTTTGCCGGAACAGAAAAAGGTTCTTTTTACTCAAGAATCAGTAACCCAACATTATATTTATTGGAGCGCCGTATTGCCATACTGGAAGGCGACATGGCGGCGTGGGTCGCTTTTTTGAACGCGCTTCAGCTCATTTATCGTGCAGCCAACTTGGGCGACGGTGAAATATTAGCGCAGCATCCAGTCAGCATGACGCACTCCTCTTATACCCCCGAAGAGCGGCGTCAGCATTTAATTAGCGATGGGTTGACCTGCTATTTTACAGATTAACCTATTGTTATCACTTGCTTATTTTGCCGAGAATAATCTGAATATCGCTTATAAGCCCCGCCTGAATCACATCTCTTGCACTGCTGCCGTGCAGATAACCTATCAGCCGTTATCCTTAATGATTACTTGAATGATTCAATAACAATGCATAAAGGAAGATAACCAATGAAATTGAAATATTTACTGTTACCGGCGATGCTTTTCTCCAGCAGTTTATTGGCGGCAGATGTTACCGTCACATTGAATGAAGCTCTGCCAACTGGCAATGGAAAGGCGCTGGGTACTGTTACTGTGACCGAAACGCCTTATGGTTTACTGTTTACGCCAAATCTGACCGGGCTGGTTGCGGGTATTCATGGTTTCCATCTCCATGAGAATCCAAGTTGTGCTCCGGGGCAGAAAGACGGTAAAGCTGTGCCCGCATTGGCTGCGGGCGGCCATTTCGATCCGCAAAAAACCGGGACGCACCTTGGGCCTTATAGTGATAAAGGGCACTTGGGTGACTTGCCGGGGTTGGTGGTCAATGCCGATGGCACTGCGACTTACCAAGTATTGGCTCCACGTCTGAAATCGTTATCAGAGGTGAAACAGCATGCGCTAATGATTCATGCTGGTGGTGATAACTATGCCGACCATCCCATACCTTTGGGGGGTGGTGGTGCGCGAATGGCTTGTGGTGTCATCGAGTAACGGCCTGATACAAACAAACTGGTAGCCTCGGTGTTGCCAGTTTGGTCGCAGCCAGGGAATCTGCGATAATCACGTATTGGTTTGAATGACGATAGAGATGCTAATGCAGTACCCGATTAATGAAATGTTCCAGACCTTGCAGGGCGAGGGTTACTTCACCGGCGTACCGGCGATTTTCGTGCGTTTGCAGGGTTGCCCAGTGGGTTGTAGCTGGTGCGACACCAAACATACCTGGGAAAAAGCGGCCGATCGGGAAGTCGATATGCAGCGCATCATGGTAAAAACGGCGGAAAGTGATGTTTGGGGAACGGCCAGTGAACAGCAGCTACTGGATATCTTCCGTCAACAAGGGTATACCGCTCGTCATGTGGTGATAACCGGCGGTGAGCCTGCTATTTACGATTTGCTCCCTTTAACATCACAGTTGGAGCAAGCCGGTTACAGTTGTCAAATTGAAACCAGCGGTACTCATGAAGTGCAGTGTTCCACCACCACGTGGGTGACGGTTTCGCCAAAAGTGAATATGCGCGGCGGCCTAAAAGTATTGCCACAGGCATTACAGCGCGCAGATGAAATTAAGCATCCGGTGGGGCGTTTACGGGATATCGAAGCACTAGAAGCACTGCTGGTAACACTGACGGATGACAAAAAGCGGATTATTGCTTTGCAGCCGATTAGTCAGAAAGAAGAAGCCACCAAGCTCTGTATTGAAACTTGTATCGCCAAGAATTGGCGGCTGTCGATGCAGACACATAAGTATTTAAATATCGCTTAATCCCCTTCGTCCTTGTCGCTGCAGCTGTGTTGCGGCGCTCATTTACCCGAATCACTGACTTATGTAAGCTCATCGGGGTTCATTTACTTGCGGCCTTGCTGTAACGCCAATGACTTTGGGGATCAATTTTATTCACCGCGATTTATTACCCGCGATAAACACAACCCGCCGAACAGGTCTCTTTTACCATGACGGCGCTGAGTTCTGGTAATTGCGGTTTAAGCTGCTGCCAAATCCAACAGGCCAGCACTTCACTGGTCGGATTCTCTAGGCCGGGAATGTCATTCAGATAGTGATGATCCAAACGTTCCCAAATTGGCTTGAATGCAGCCTTGAGATCAGCAAAGTCCATCACCCAGCCGGAGTGAGCATCAACTTCACCTGTGACCTCAATACGGACCATAAATGAATGGCCGTGCAAACGACCGCATTTGTGGCCCTCTGGGACATGAGGCAACAAATGGGCGGCTTCAAACTGAAAATCTTTAAATAGGGTGGTGCTCATCATTCTGACCTTATTGACTCAAAAACCGCCGCATAGTACCCGAAAGCATGGATACTGGCTATGAATGCACGTAACTGTGTGCCCTATTGGCTTAGATGAATTTTGCTTGTCTTCACGTATTCCACTGATTTTTATACAGATGTAATTAATTTGTGATGAGATATCAGTGGGTGAAAATTTCCTAATAAGTTGAACACTTTAACTCATATCTATTACCTGAAAAACCACTTAGTCGTTTTGGTTATTTATTATTTCCATTGCTTCTTTAATTGTTATTATCGGGATGGTTAACCTTACAAACTATCAAGACTTTTGAGCGCAAACTGTTCGCACTGATAGCTGTCCGTGCCTACCGTGGCTAAGCATAAAGGAATTAGTACTGCAATGACGACTCAGGTTCCTCCTACTTCTTTACTCCCGCTATCGCCGGAGCAGTTGGCCCGCTTGCAAGCCGCGGTTGGTGAGTTTTCTCCCACCCAAATGGCCTGGTTATCTGGCTACTTTTGGGGCATGGTTAACCAACAACCTGGCGCGGTTATTGCTCCTGTTGTGGCCGCTCCAGCAACGGCGATTACCCTGATTTCTGCTTCCCAAACCGGCAATGCGCGGCGTTTGGCTGAACAGCTACGTGACGATCTTTTGGCCGCCAAGCTTAATGTCAATCTGGTTAATGCCGGTGATTATAAGTTTAAACAAATCGCGCAGGAACGTTTGCTGGTGATTGTTGCTTCCACCCAAGGTGAAGGCGAACCAGCCGAAGAGGCCGTGGCGCTGCATAAGTTCTTATTCTCTAAAAAAGCGCCTAAATTGCCAGAAACCGCCTTTGCGGTGTTTGGCTTAGGCGATACTTCCTATGAGCATTTTTGCCAGGCGGGTAAAGATTTCGACAACAAATTGGCTGAGTTGGGGGCGCAGCGGTTAGTTGAGAGAGTGGATGCTGATGTGGAATATCAAGAATCAGCACAACAGTGGCGACAGCAGGTTGTTGCGGCCTTGCAAGCCAGAGTGCCAGCCCAATCAACCGCGGCGGCGGCGGCCACAAAAAGTGGTGTGGTCGATGAAATTACCTCTAGCCCTTATAGCAAAACCGCGCCACTTACCGCGCAGTTATCGGTACAGCAAAAAGTGACGGGGCGTCATTCTGAAAAAGATGTGCGCCACATTGAAATTGATTTAGGGGACTCCGGGCTGCGCTATCAGCCGGGTGATGCTCTGGGGGTCTGGTTTGATAATGACCCTGCATTGGTCGACGAGTTGCTGGCGCTATTGTGGCTTAAAGGTGATGAGCCGGTCAGTATTGATGGGCAGAATATATTGGTGTCGCAAGCGCTGCGTAGCCATCTTGAACTGACGCAAAATACCACGGTGATTGTCGATAAATACGCCGCACTGTCCCGTGATGAGAAATTGATTGCTTTGCTGGCGGATAAACCGGCGCTGCAACACTATGCGAAGAACACTCCGATTGTGGATATGGTGCGTCAGGCACCCTCTGACCTGAATGCCGATCAATTGGTTGCACTGTTGCGGCCACTAACTCCCCGCCTCTATTCTATTGCCTCCTCACAAGCTGAAACTGAGAATGAAGTGCATATTACCGTCGGTGTGGTGCGCTATGAGATTGATGGCCGTCCACGTACTGGCGGTGCTTCGGGGTATCTGGCGGATAGATTGGCAGTGGATGACGATATTCGCATCTTTATCGAACATAACGATAATTTCCGTTTACCGGCTAACCCAGAAACGCCAGTGATAATGATTGGGCCGGGAACCGGCATCGCGCCGTTCCGCGCCTTTATGCAGCAGCGCGAAGCCGATGGAGCCACAGGCAAGAATTGGCTACTTTTCGGTAACCCACATTTCACTGAAGATTTTCTCTATCAGGTTGAATGGCAGCGCTATGTCAAAGACGGCTTGCTGACCCGCATTGATCTGGCTTGGTCGCGCGATCAAGCCCATAAAATATATGTACAAGACAAACTGCGCGAACAAGGTGCAGAACTGTGGGACTGGATCCAACAAGGTGCCCACATTTACGTCTGTGGCGATGCCAACCGCATGGCGAAAGACGTTGAGCAAGTTTTACTGGACGTGGTGGCTCTGCACGGCGCGATGGATGCTGAGCAGGCTGATGAATATTTAAGTGAGCTGCGCCTGGCGCGCCGTTATCAGCGGGATGTGTACTGATGAATGAAAAACACCCAGGGCCATTAGTTATTGCTGGAAAACAGGTCGTGACCGGAAAGCTTTCTGACGGCGAGCGCATGAAGTCACAGAGCAATTTCCTTCGCGGGACTATTGCAGAGGACTTGAATGACGGGCTGACCGGCGGCTTCAACGGCGATAACTTCCTGCTGATCCGCTTCCACGGAATGTATCAGCAAGATGACCGCGATATCCGCGCCGAACGGACGGAACAGAAGCTTGAACCTCGTCATGCCATGATGCTGCGCTGCCGTTTGCCCGGGGGGATTATTACCCCGCAACAGTGGCTAGGTATTGATAAATTTGCTGCGGATAACACTTTATACGGCAGCATCCGTATCACTAACCGCCAGACATTCCAGTTTCATGGCATTCTGAAAGGAAATGTGAAACCAGCCCACCAGTTGCTCAATCAATTGGGCTTGGATGCATTGGCGACGGCAAACGATGTTAACCGTAACGTACTCTGCACCTCGAACCCGGTGGAGTCAGTGCTCCATCAGGAAGCCTACGAATGGGCGAAGAAGATTTCTGAACATTTGTTACCACGTACCCGTGCTTACGCTGAAATTTGGCTGGATGCAGAAAAAGTCGCGACCACGGATGAAGAACCGATCCTCGGTGCGACTTATTTGCCACGTAAATTTAAAACTACAGTCGTCATTCCGCCGCAAAATGATGTCGATCTCCATGCTAATGACCTCAACTTTGTTGCGGTGGCGGAGAAAGGTAAATTGGTCGGTTTTAACGTGTTGGTTGGCGGTGGGCTATCCATTGCTCACGGTGATAAGAATACTTACCCACGTAAAGCCAGTGAATTCGGCTATATCCCGTTGCAACATACTTTGGCTATTGCAGAAGCGGTGGTGACCACCCAACGTGACTGGGGCAACCGCACTGATCGTAAGAATGCTAAAACCAAATATACGCTAGAGCGCGTCGGTGTTGATGTGTTTAAGGCCGAAGTTGAAAAGCGCGCGGGTGTGAGTTTCTCTGCCATCAAACCTTACCAATTTACTGGCCGCGGTGATCGTATTGGCTGGGTAAAGGGCATCGACAAAAAATGGCATTTGACCTTATTTATCGAAAATGGCCGTTTGCTGGATTACCCCGGCCGCAGTCTGAAAACCGGCGTGGCGGAAATTGCTAAAATCCATCAGGGCGATTTCCGTTTAACTGCCAATCAGAACCTCATTGTGGCGGGGGTACCGGAAAAAGACAAAGCGCGCATTGAAGCATTGGCTCGTGAACACGGCTTGATGGATGACAATGTCAGCCCGCAGCGTGAAAATTCGATGGCCTGTGTTTCGTTCCCAACTTGCCCATTGGCAATGGCTGAAGCTGAACGTTTCTTGCCGGAATTTGTCACCCGCATTGAAGGTATTTTGCAGCAACATGGTTTGCCCGATGAACATATTGTGATGCGCGTCACCGGCTGCCCGAATGGTTGCGGCCGTGCTTTGCTGGCTGAAGTTGGGCTGGTGGGGAAAGCTATGGGGCGCTATAACCTGCATCTGGGCGGCAACCGCGAAGGCACGCGGATACCGCGCATGTACCGTGAAAACATTACTGAAGATGAAATCCTGGCGATTATCGACCAGTTAGTCGGGCGTTGGGCTAAGGAACGCCATACTGATGAGGGGTTCGGCGATTTTGTTATTCGTGTCGGTGTTATTGCTCCGGTGATAGATTCAGCCCGCGACTTTTATGATGTTCAGGAGGCGGTGTGAGTCAATTCAATCTCAATGAACTTAATGCGCTGCCAAAAGCGGAACAAGCCGCGGCATTGGCGCTAGTTAATGGGCAACTGGAGCATTTAACCGCGCAAGAGCGCGTTAGTTGGGCATTAGAAAATCTGCCCGGTGAGTTTGTGCTCTCTTCCAGTTTTGGTATTCAGGCGGCAGTTTGTTTGCATTTGGTGACGCGGCAGCGCCCTGATATCCCGGTGATCCTCACGGATACCGGCTATCTGTTCCCGGAAACTTATCAGTTTATTGATTCTCTCACTGAAAAACTTCAGCTTAATTTGCAAGTGTTTCGCGCCCCTCAAAACCCCGCCTGGCAAGAAGCTCGCTATGGCAAATTGTGGGAGCAGGGTGTTGAGGGGATTGAGCGCTATAACGACCTGAATAAAGTTGAGCCGATGAACCGCGCACTGGAAACTTTAGGCGCTCAAACTTGGTTTGCGGGCCTGCGCCGTGAGCAATCGGGCAGCCGGGCAAAGTTACCGGTTCTGGCGATTGCACGCGGTGTTTTCAAATTGCTCCCTATCATTGATTGGGATAACCGCCAAGTTTATCAGTATTTGACCCAAAATGGTCTGAGTTACCATCCATTGTGGGAGCAGGGTTATTTATCTGTCGGCGATACCCATACAACCCGTAAATGGGAGCCGGGTATGAGTGAAGAAGAAACGCGCTTCTTTGGCCTAAAACGTGAATGCGGTCTGCATGAAAGCTGAGCACGACTGATTGAGAATAGGGGCGCAAATAGCGCCCATTTTTTGCGGTGATTAGCGGGCAATTCGCTCTCGCGCTAACTCTGCCAAAAACTGGCTACGATTCTTATAACCACGGTGGGTGGCGATAAATTTATCAATCGCAGTGAGTAGATTTTGCGACATTGTCAGATTAAATTTTATGGCCTTACTTTCATATTTGGCCGGATCGATCTCAACAAACCCTAAAATTCCGCCATCCTCTCTTAACCGCGGATCGCCAATATAGCGGTGAGGATCTTGGGGGGGAAGGGGTAATGGAAAACCTTCATCCATTAATGCTTCAATATGAACAGCAAAGGCTTCTTCAGCATTTTTGCTAATGTCGGCAAAGGTATTACCCGCAAAAAAGCAGCCGTCAATATCAGGAAAATAGCCGTCGAATCCGTCCAAGGTACTGAAGATGAAAATAGGGTAGATCATGGTTAACTCCCTAAGCATTGTTTAAATCAATTTAATCCCGGAAATCTGCTGAGCTTGTCGCAGTATGCCTTTGGATAACTCCTTGCGGGGATGGGGCAGTGTAATAATTTTACGGACGCCTGGTTTGCACAAAGTAATATGGCTTCCGCTATTCGTTTTTTTTCCACCTCTGATTTGCCACCCCGCATCCTGTAAGCGTTTTATTAATTCGCCACTCTCCATGTGATCTCCTGGTGAGCTGCTAGTAGGTATCATACCCACCAGCAAGATTGAGTCAATTATTTGTGGGTATCATACCCACTCAAAGTTATACGCGAAAAGCATGAAAAAGGGCGACCATAATGATCGCCCACACTTTGAATTTATTGACTTTTTTATTCGTTTTGCGTGATGTTTCGCACGGTGGAAATTATTTTTTAGCGCCAGCTAACGTTTGTATCAGCGGCAACAATATCCGCACCGTGTCACCTGTGCGTTTAGTTATTCGGCCGGGCAAGAACTTGTCCAGATAGTTTAAGTTATCCAGTGGGCTTTGATGGCGGGTTGTTCCTTGTGGGAAATGTTTACTGATAGCCCGTTGTTGGCAACCATCCTTATGACCCAATGTGTAATTACTGGCTTCTACGGATAACACCGGTATTCCAGCGGCATCAAAGGCATTTTTCTCCGCCTTGCATGAGGCGGCCACTTGACCTTTTACTGTGGTGGCAGTAATGCCATAGCGGCGGGCCAGTGTCAGCGCTAGATCCTTTGCAGTAATGGCGGCGGGCTGATTATTGGCATTAAAATAGAGGCGATCGCCGGTGATCAAATTATCTAAATTGATCACCAGTAATGTGTTCGCTTTTTCAGCCGGGCTCATTCGTTGCAGATAATTTTCTGTTCCTTGCGCACCAATTTCTTCAGCACTGAGCGCGACAAAACGTAAATCATAGCGCAGCGGCGTTTTTTTGAGGCGCTCCGCCAGTTCCAGCATTACCCCTACACCCGCCGCATTATCATCAACACCTTGCAGTGTTAAACCACCCAGATTTTTATCTAAATCTTCATCGCTTTGTGGGGTGTAAGTATCAAAGTGCGCCATGATGATTATCTGTTTTTGATCATCCGCTTTGTTGGCCGCATCCTCTTTATCTGTTGATATATTTCGGGCAGCAATCACTGAAGTGGCACTGATATTTCGCCAGTTTTGTTTACCATTTTTACTGGTATAGAGATAACGGGTATTAAACCCCCGCAAATTACTCTGATAGCCCATCTGCTGAAAACGGTGATTAATATATTCAGCAGCCAGCAATTCCGCTGGGCTGCCCGCCATACGGCCCGGAAAGTAGGTGCTGATGTGGCGAACTTGTTGTTCAGCTATTTGACCGATGGCTGGCGATGTCGCTGCCTGAAGTGGCAGGACGGCAGTTAAACTCAGTGTAAATGTTAAACTCAGCGTAAAGAGTGCCCACTTTAGGCGACGGCGGGAAAACATACTGAAATATCCTTGTTAAAGTCAGAGCCACACCTACTGGCATGGACAACGCGGTATAGTATGAAACTCTCCGGGGAAATAGACAATTTGTATACTTCCTAAAGTGCGGATATTTATGTCACCAGATAAGAAAATCAGTCACAGTGATGATCAACCAGCATAGCTGGGAACCCTGTCATCACGCCTATATATCATTATGGAACTTGTAATTACTTTTAGTCATTTCATAAGGCCATAACCCCCCCCTATAGTCACCCTACGCTTATTATGTAATTGAAGGATGCTGTGGACTATCTACCTCTTTTTGCCGACTTGAAACGCCGCCCTGTATTGGTTGTTGGCGGCGGTGAAGTTGCTGCGCGAAAAATTGACTTACTCCACCGCGCGGGCGCACAGGTGCGGGTAGTGGCACAGACTCTCTCATCTGAACTTGAACAACAATCTCAGGATGGCCGCATTCACTGGCTGGCATTAGATTTCTTGCCCGAGCAGCTGGATGAGGTATTTCTGGTGATTGCGGCCACAAACGATACTGCGCTGAATGCAGCGGTTTTCGCGGCGGCAGACAAGCGGCATCTGCTGGCGAATGTGGTGGATGACCAACCTCGTTGTTCGTTTATCTTCCCGTCGATTGTCGACCGCTCTCCGCTGGTGGTGGCGATCTCCTCCGCCGGTCAGGCACCGGTTTTGGCGCGTATCTTGCGCGAGAAATTGGAAGCCTTATTGCCCAGCAGTTTAGGTGAGATGGCGGCTATCGCCGGGCGCTGGCGTGGCCGGGTTAAGCTACAAATCGCTTCAATGGGTGAGCGCCGCCGTTTTTGGGAAAATGCATTCAGTGGCCGCTTTGCCAGTTTTGTCAGTCGTGGTCAGTTAGCCCAAGCTGAAGAGGAACTGCAATTGTCATTGGAGGGGCAGAGCATCTCTCAGGGGGAAGTTGCCTTGGTGGGTGCTGGCCCCGGTGATCCTGGTTTATTGACCTTGCGCGGTCTGCAAGTGATTCAACAGGCTGATGTGGTGCTGTTTGACCATTTGGTCAGCCCGGAAGTGCTGGATTTAGTGCGCCGTGATGCTGAACGGATTTGTGTTGGCAAACGCGCGGGGGCGCATTCGGTCACTCAGGAAGAAACCAATCAATTACTGGTCACATTGGCACAGCGCGGGAAACGGGTGGTGCGGCTAAAAGGCGGCGATCCTTTTATCTTTGGTCGTGGCGGTGAAGAGCTACAAGTTGTGGCGCGTGCGGGCATACCCTTTCAGGTGGTGCCAGGGGTGACGGCGGCGAGCGGGGCGACAGCTTATGCTGGAATTCCTCTGACTCACCGTGACCATGCACAAAGTGTGACATTTATTACCGGGCATTGCCGCGCCGATGGCGATGATTTGGATTGGCAGGCGCTGGCCCGTGGTCATCAGACGTTGGCCATCTACATGGGCACGGTGAAAGCGGCTGAAATCAGCCGGCAATTAATCACCCATGGCCGAGCCAGCACTACGCCAGTGGCAGTGATTGGCCGGGGCACCCGTGCTGATCAGCAAGTTCTGACCGGCACACTGGCAGAGCTTGAATTACTCGCGCATCAGGCCCCGACACCAGCCCTGCTGGTCATCGGAGAAGTGGTGGATTTACACCACCAAATTGCCTGGTTTGGGCAACAACCGCAGACTGAACAGGCCATCAGCCCGTCAGTCGTGAATTTGGCATAAAGGATCTGTTATGGACGAAAAACGACTCACTCATTTGCGGCAATTGGAGGCGGAGAGTATCCATATCATCCGTGAAGTGGCCGCTGAATTCGGTAACCCGGTGATGCTCTATTCCATCGGCAAAGACTCTTCTGTGATGCTGCATTTGGCGCGTAAAGCATTTTTCCCCGGTCATTTACCTTTCCCGTTATTGCATGTGGATACCGGTTGGAAATTCCGTGAAATGTACGAATTCCGTGACCGCACCGCCAAGGCATTTGGCTGTGAATTATTGGTGCATCGTAACCCGGAAGGGGTGGCAATGGGCATTAACCCCTTTGTCCACGGTAGCGCCAAACACACTGATATCATGAAAACCGAGGGGCTGAAGCAAGCGCTGAACAAATACGGTTTTGATGCCGCTTTCGGTGGCGCGCGGCGGGATGAAGAGAAATCCCGCGCCAAAGAGCGTATTTATTCATTCCGCGACCGCTTCCATCGTTGGGATCCAAAAAACCAGCGCCCGGAGCTGTGGCACAACTATAACGGCCAGATTAACAAAGGCGAAAGTATCCGCGTCTTCCCGCTGTCCAACTGGACTGAGCTGGATATTTGGCAATATATCTTCCTGGAAAAAATCGACATTGTGCCGTTGTATCTGGCGAAGCCCCGCCCTGTGGTGGAGCGCGACGGGATGCTGCTGATGGTGGATGACGACCGCATTGACCTACAGCCGGGCGAAGTGATTACTCAGAAAATGGTGCGTTTCCGAACCTTGGGCTGTTGGCCACTGACCGGCGCGGTAGAGTCTGAGGCGGAAACCTTGCCCGCCATTATCGAAGAGATGCTTATCTCGACCACCAGTGAACGTCAGGGTCGAATGATCGACCGCGATCAATCCGGCTCCATGGAGCTTAAAAAGCGTCAGGGATATTTCTGAGGAGCGCCCGATGAGCACAAAATTTCAAGATCAATCTGTATTTCAAGACCAATTGAAAACAGAAAATCAGTCGATTTTAGAAAGTAACTCGATGATTTTAAATAATACTTCTATCGCCCAGCAAATTGCTAATGAAGGCGGGGTAGAAGCTTATCTGCATGCCCAGCAGCACAAAACCATGTTGCGCTTTCTGACTTGCGGCAGCGTGGATGATGGCAAAAGTACGTTAATTGGCCGTTTACTGCATGATACCCGCCAGATTTACGAAGATCAGCTCACTACGCTGCACACTGACAGCAAGCGTATTGGTACACAGGGTGAAAAACTGGATCTGGCTTTGTTGGTGGATGGTTTGCAGGCCGAACGTGAGCAGGGCATTACTATTGATGTAGCTTATCGTTACTTCTCCACTGAACAGCGCAAATTTATCATTGCTGATACCCCTGGGCATGAGCAATACACGCGCAATATGGCGACCGGCGCTTCGACCTGTGATTTGGCGATTTTGTTAATCGATGCCCGTAAAGGGGTATTGGACCAAACTCGCCGCCACAGTTTTATTGCCACGCTATTGGGTATCCGCCATTTGGTGGTGGCAGTGAATAAGATGGATTTGGTCGATTATCAGGAAAGTGTCTTCGAGCAGTTTAAAGAAGATTACCTGAGTTTTGCTCAGCAGTTACCCACTGATTTAGATATTAAATTTGTCCCGCTATCGGCGCTGGATGGCGACAATGTGGCCTCGCCAAGTGAGAAAATGAATTGGTATTCCGGCCCGACGCTGCTTGAAGTGCTGGAAAGTGTTGATGTGGTGAATGCCAGTCGCCAACAGCCGCTGCGTTTCCCGGTGCAATATGTGAACCGGCCAAATCTGGATTTCCGAGGTTATGCTGGCACCTTATCTGCCGGTATCGTGCGGGTCGGGCAAAAAATAAAAGTGCTGCCCTCTGGTGTGGAATCCACCATTGCACGGATTGTCACTTTTGATGGCGATTTGGCCCAGGCAATGCCCGGTGAAGCCATTACACTGGTGCTGACAGATGAAGTCGATATTAGCCGTGGTGATTTATTGGTTGATGCCAGTGAAACCCTAAAAGCGGCGCAAAACGCGCTGGTGGATGTGGTGTGGATGGCGGAGCAACCACTGGTGGTCGGGCAAAGCTATGACATTAAGATTGCCGGGAAAAAGACCCGTGCGCGGGTTGAAAATATCCAATATCAGGTCGAAATCAACTCATTGACCCAGCGGGTAGTCGAAAGTTTGCCGCTGAATGGCATTGGTTTGGTTGAATTGGCGTTCGATGAGCCGCTGGTGCTGGACAGCTATCAGCGTAATCGCGATACCGGCGGCCTGATCTTTATTGACCGGCTGAGTAATGTCACTGTTGGCGCAGGGTTGATCCGTGAAACGCTGGAGTCGGTCTATCAGGAAAACAAAGAATTCAGTGAGTTTGAATTGGAATTGAATGCATTGGTTCGCCGCCACTTCCCACATTGGGGTGCGCGTGACCTGTTAGGAGGGAAATAACGTGCATGCTGATCAGGTGACGCCAGCCGACGAAAATATCGTCTGGCACCCCCATGCCGTGACCCGAGAAGATCGTGAACAACAGCACGGGCATCAAGGTGTGGTGCTGTGGTTTACCGGCTTATCGGGTTCCGGAAAATCTACTTTGGCGGGGGCATTGGAGCAGGCGCTGTTTGCCCGCGGTGTTAGCACTTACTTACTTGATGGCGACAATGTACGCCACGGTTTATGTCGTGATTTGGGCTTTTCTGATAGCGACCGGCGCGAGAATATCCGCCGGGTCGGGGAAGTGGCTAAATTAATGGTGGATGCCGGTCTGGTGGTGTTAACGGCGTTTATTTCCCCTCATCGGGCAGAACGCCAAATGGTGCGAGATATGCTGGCATCCGGCCAGTTTATTGAGGTGTTTGTGGACACGCCATTGGCGATTTGCGAAGCCCGCGATCCGAAAGGATTGTATAAAAAAGCCCGTGCCGGAGAGCTGAAAAATTTCACCGGTATCGACTCTGTTTATGAATTTCCTGAGCATCCTGATACTCGCTTGCAAGGTGAACAATTAGTAACAAATTTGATTGAACAATTGTTAGACGTGCTGCGTGGTCGAGCTATTATCAAATCCTAATATAGCTGCTGGCAAAACGTCCTGAGAGCGTGCCGGTAAACTGTGCCCACAGGATTTGTATGCAAAATATCACCCAAATTATTATCGACGAACAGCAGGAACGGGAGGAACCGTCATACTCCTTTCTTGGCGGGGTTACTGGCTTTGTCTTCTATTGGTTGGCGTTCGCGATTCCATTCTTTGTTTACGGCCCCAATACTGTCTTTTTCTTGCTCTACACCTGGCCGTTTTTTTTGGCTTTGATGCCCGTTTCAGTGCTGATCGGCATTACGCTGAGTATGCTATCGCGCGGTAATGTGCTTATCACTGTAGGCGGGTCTGGGATTGCAGTGGTGTGCTTATTCTGGATGTTATTTACATTCCTCACCGGTTGGTGAGGGCTAAATCAGCGGGCTGTTTGGTTTGCTCCAATGACAACCCGCTACAAGTTCAATCTGCTTATCCTTGCGCAGAAAGTACCTTGCTAAGAAATGCTTGGGTGCGCGGGTTGGTAGGGGCAGTAAATATCTCTTCCGGTTTACCCTCTTCCTGAATAACCCCTTGATCAATAAACAATACCCGATCGGCAACATCACGGGCAAAGCCCATTTCATGGGTCACTACCACCATGGTCATCCCCTCCAGAGCCAATGCTTTCATCACCGCCAGCACTTCGCCCACCAGTTCCGGATCGAGCGCGGAGGTTGGCTCGTCAAACAGCATGATTTTCGGCTCCATTGCCAAAGCTCTGGCAATCGCTACCCGCTGCTGTTGTCCACCCGAAAGACTGCTGGGGTAAGCATCAATTTTGTCCAGTAAACCGACTTTGCGCAGCAATAATTCAGCCCGTTCAATAGCTTGTGCGCGGGACAGTTTTTTGACATCCATGGGCGCCATGATCAGGTTTTCCAGCACCGTCATATGCGGAAACAGATTAAAGCGCTGGAACACCATGCCGACACTTTCGCGCATGCGGTTGAGATCGGTTTTGGGGTTATGGATCTCAAAACCATTCACGGTGATTTCACCGCCGGACAAGGTTTCTAGCGCATTAATACAGCGCAAAAAGGTACTTTTTCCGGAGCCAGATGGGCCAATTATGCAGACGACTTCTTTTGGCTGAATTTCGCATGAAATCCCCCGCAGCACATGGGTTTCGCCAAATTGTTTTTGCAGGTTATGTACGTGAATCACTTTTACCGAACCTCGTTTCCATATGCCGGACTAACAGCGAAAGTATGAATGTAATAACCCAATAAACCACCGAAATGACCAAGTAGGGTTCCCAATAAGTGGCATAGGCCCCGGAAACAGTGCGCGCGGCATAGGCTAAGTCTGCCAGCCCGATGGCAGATGCCAACGACGAATCTTTTACAATAGCAATGGCGTTGTTGCCCAGTGGCGGCAGCATACGGCGGAAAGCCTGCGGTAGGATAACCTTGCGCATGGTTTTGCCGTAGCTCATACCCAGGGAGCGGGAGGCTTCCATCTGGCCGCGATCAATAGATTGAATACCCGCGCGGAAAATCTCAGAAACATAAGCTCCGGCGTTCAATGTGATAGCCACGATACAAGATAAAAACGCGCCGTAATCAGAACGTAGCATTCTGGCAAAATCAGAGGACATAATGCCATTGGTGACCAGAATGCCATCCCGAGGGTTGATAAACAGCGGCACCAAAGCAAAGTGCACCACCATTATCTGCACAAAGAGCGGTGTCCCGCGAATGGCGCTGATATAGATACGCACCGGCCATTGAACAAAGTAATACAGTATTGGCTTCCAGATACCATGAGGTGCTTGCGCTAATCGCCCCAGACCGAGTGTTAATCCCCAGGTCGTCCCTAAAATCACACAAATAATGGTGCACTTTATTGTCATCCAGGCGCCGTCCATAAACAGTGGGGCGTATTCCTGAATGATTTCCCAACGAAATCCCGACATAAGCAATCCAAATACCTTTATTCATTGGCGCTACAGCATGGTGACTGCTGTAACGCCAATGACTTTGGGTCTAAAAAGTGTATTAAAAAATGTATTAAAAAAGTTATTTTGTAGGCAGCGTCGGAACCTGAGCATCAAACCATTTTTCATAAATTTTGGCATAAGTGCCGTCAGCCACGATTTTTTGCAGGCCGCTGTTGATTTTACTGCGTAATTCTTCGTTACCTTTCGCTACCGCGATGCCGAAGTATTGGCGCTCAAATTTATCATCAGCCACCAGTTCAAAAGCTTTTTCTGGGTGGGTTTTTAGGTAGAACTTGGCAACACCCACATCACCGACTGCGGCGGCGATACCATCTTCATATAACTCTTGCAGCATCAGCGGCGTATTATCAAAGCGCTTGATTGCGGTACTGTTTTTGCCCAGAACATCGGAAACTACGATATCCCCAGTGCTGGAATTCACGACGCCAACATTCAGGTTTTTCAATGCGGCAATAGAATCAACTTTAGAGCCTTTAGGAACCACAATGGTTTGTTCGGCCGGGAAGTAAGGGTCAGAGAAATCAACCATTTGCTTACGTTTATCAGTAATCGTGATACCGGAAATAATGATGTCGCGATCACCAGAACCTAAAGTGGCAAAAATACCTTCCCACGGTGTATTCACTAATTTGACCTGAAAACCTTCAGCTTTACCGATAGCTTTAATGATATCGATATCAAAACCTTCCAGTTGTTTTTGGCTGTTTTCATACTCAAATGGGCGATAGGTCCCCCCAGAGCCGACCACATAAGTGGGTTCAGCGGCAATAGCCGTACCCGCAGACAACACGGCTGCCAAGCAAGTCCCAACCAACATTAAACGTTTAAACATGTGAATCTCCCGGTTAAAAGGTAAAGATGAATGAAAGCATGATTTTTTATTTATGCAGTTTGAGTGCATAAAAATAAACTTTTATAACTGTAAACTCAACTATAATGGGGGTTATTTATTTATGGCGACATTAAATATGCATATTTAATTTGCTGACTGGCATAAGCCAATGGAAAAAATACCTTTTCCAGTGTTTATCTCTGCGTGGTGTTGTTGTGTGATTAATCGACAATGGCGGGGGAAAGAATGCTGAAAATTAGCATTTAATGACATTTTGTCGAGTTACGTGGTATTTTTGCCGGAAATCGTCCTTAATCTGCGCCTTGTGGCCTATTTCCGTCACAGAGTGGAGTCCGACGAAAAGTTGTGGGATGATTATACCCGTCATACTTCAAGTTGCATGTGTGTTGGCTGTCTTCGTTCACCCCAGTCACTTACTTGTGTAAGCTCCTGAGGATTATGGGCCTCATTAGAGGCTCACCCTGCGGGCCAGCGCAGGCGCTGTTCAAATTGGTTTACAACCAATTTGTCGCTCAGTTGCTGCCTTCCTGCAACTCGAATTATTTACGGTATAGGCAGTTTTTCAGGGGGCGGGAATGGGAAAACTTACGCTACTATTGCTGATTTTACTTGGCTGGCTACAGTATTCATTGTGGTTGGGCAAGAATGGTGTTCATGATTTTGTTCGGGTTAAGGATGACGTGGCGCTCCAAGAGGGCAATAACGGCAAACTTAAAGCCCGAAATGATCAGCTATTTGCTGAAATCGATGATTTAAACGGTGGTCAAGAGGCTATCGAAGAACGCGCACGTAACGAACTGGGTATGATTAAACCCGGCGAAAGTTTCTATCGTCTGGTTCCTGACCAATCCAGACGTAATGCGAGTCTCCCTTCGACGCCAAATAACGCACAACAATAAATAATGAGTAATTTCGCAGTTTCCCTTTCTGACGTCGTTGCACCCGAAGCTATTGCGCCTGAAATTATAGCGCCTGAAATTATAGCGATAGTACCGGCGGCGGGTATTGGCAGCCGCATGCAAGCTGATTGCCCTAAGCAGTATTTAATTGTGGGGGGCAAGACAATCATTGAACACGCAATTGTTTCTTTGCTGAGTCACCCACGAATTCAGCGGGTTGTTGTTGTCATACATCCGCAAGACACGCAATTCTCAAGGTTATCTATCGCCGGAGATCCTCGCATCAGTATTGTTCACGGCGGTGACCAGCGAGCTGATTCTGTGATGGCGGGTTTGCAGCAAGCAGGGCAGGCCGAATGGGCGCTGGTTCATGATGCGGCTCGCCCGTGTTTGCACCAAAGCGACCTTGAAAAATTGCTGGCAATTATTGAACACAGCAAGGTCGGTGGTATTCTGGCAGCGCCGGTTCGTGACACCATGAAGCGCAGTGAACCAGGTGTGCAAGCCATTGCTCATACTGTTGATCGCCAAGCGCTGTGGCATGCGCTGACACCGCAACTTTTCCCGCTTGAGTTATTAAAAATGTGCTTATCCCGCGCCCTACAAGACGGCGCGCTGGTCACTGATGAAGCTTCAGCATTAGAGCATTGCGGTTATCATCCGATACTGATTTCAGGGCGTTCGGATAATATCAAAGTGACGCGCCCAGAGGATTTGGCGCTGGCAGAATTTTATTTAACCCAACGGCAGTCCCCAAATTCATTGGAGTGCAATTAATGCGAATTGGTCATGGTTTCGATGTTCATAAATTTGGTGAAAATGGCAGCGGCCCACTGATTATTGGTGGGGTGCGCATCCCTTACGAAAAGGGTTTATTGGCACATTCAGATGGCGATGTTGCATTGCATGCTGCCACCGATGCATTACTGGGGGCCGCCGCATTAGGTGATATCGGCAAGTTATTCCCCGATACTGACCCGGCCTTTAAAGGTGCTGACAGCCGCGCTTTATTGCGTGAAGCATACCGCCGCATTCTGGCTAAGGGGTACAAACTGGGTAATCTGGATATTACGATTATCGCCCAAGCCCCTAAAATGGCCCCCCATATCCCGCAAATGCGCGTTCATTTGGCGGAAGACCTACAATGTCATATGGATGATATCAACGTAAAAGCCACCACCACTGAACAGCTTGGTTTTACTGGCCGTGGTGAGGGAATTGCGTGTGAAGCCGTGGCGCTATTAATTAAAGTTGAGCAGGTTTAAGGCATAACTGATGGATATGGAAAATCTAACTTGGCTGCACGGCAAACCCAAGGCAAGTGGCATTTTAAAAGCCAATCCAGAAGACTTTGTGGTGGTCGAAGATTTGGGATTTGAGCCGGACGGTGAAGGCGAGCATTTATTGGTTCGTATCCGCAAAAATGGCTGTAACACCCAATTTGTTGCGGATTATCTGGCGCGTTTCGCCAAGATCCACCCGCGGCTGGTGAGCTATGCCGGTTTGAAAGATCGTCACGCCGTCACCGAGCAATGGTTCTGTTTGCACTTACCAGGTAAAGAAGCGCCGGATCTTGCTACTTTCGAACTGGAAGGTTGTGAAGTGTTGGAGTCGGTGCGTCAGAAAAGAAAACTGCGTATTGGCTCACTGAAAGGCAATGCTTTTACTTTGGTGTTGCGCCACATAACTGATAATCAGGACGTCGAACAGCGATTGCAGCAGATTGCCGCTCATGGTGTGCCGAACTATTTTGGTAGCCAGCGCTTTGGCCGCGGAGGCAATAATCTGGTGCAGGCGCGTTTGTGGGCGAATAATGAAATTCGAGTAAAAGAGCGCAGTAAACGCAGCTTTTACTTATCCGCCAGCCGTAGCGCGATGTTCAACCTGATTAGCAGTAGCCGTTTAGCTCAACAGCAGGCGACGACTGTACTGGACGGTGATGCCTTGCAGCTATCAGGGCGCGGCAGTTGGTTTGTGGCCGGGGCTGATGAATTGGCCTTGTTACAGCAGCGGGTCGATGCGGGCGAATTGAATGTAACCGCTCCGTTGCCTGGCGATGGTGAGCTGGGTACTCAGGGCGCGGCATTAGCTTTCGAACAAGCATGTTTAGCTGATCAAACCGAGCTATTGGCACTGATTAAGCGCGAACGTGTCGAAGGTGCGCGCCGGGCTATCTTACTCAAACCGCAAAATATGCAGTGGAACTGGTGGGATGAGGTCACTTTGGAACTCAGTTTCTGGTTACCCGCCGGTAGTTTTGCCACCAGTGTGGTGCGGGAAATCATGAATCAGGATAATGCCGATGCTGCGGATATTGCTGAGTAACGATGACGGAATTACTGCGCCGGGCATACAGACGTTGGCAGCCGCATTGCGGGAGTTTGCGCTGGTACAAATCGTAGCGCCCGATCGTAATCGAAGCGGCTCCTCCAATGCCTTGACGCTAGATAGCGCTCTGCGTATTACCACCTTATCTAATGGCGACATTGCAGTGCAGCAAGGTACGCCGACCGATTGCGTCTATCTGGGGGTCAATGCATTAATGCGTCCCCGACCAGATATTGTGGTTTCCGGCATCAATGCTGGCCCTAATCTGGGGGACGATGTTATCTACTCAGGTACCGTGGCGGCAGCGATGGAAGGGCGACATTTGGGTTTCCCTGCTTTGGCTGTCTCACTTAATGGGCATCAGCACTATGCAACGGCGGCAGCCGTCACTTGCCGTATCTTGCGCGCGTTACAACATAAACCGTTGCATACGGGCAAAATACTGAATATTAATGTACCTGATTTACCCTTATCTCAAATTAAAGGGATTCGGGTAACACGTTGTGGTAGCCGCCATCCAGCAGAGCAGGTATTTTGTCAACAAGACCCGCGCGGGCAAGATCTCTACTGGATTGGGCCTCCGGGGGAGAAGTTTGATGTGGCGGAAGACACTGATTTTGCAGCGGTTGAACAAGGCTATGTGTCTATCACGCCGTTGCAGGTTGATTTAACAGCCTATGGGGCTCAAAACGTGGTTGAAAACTGGTTAGCCAATGCAGAGGTTGACGGGGAATGGTAAATAAGCGCATGCAAACATTGTTGATGCTGTTACGTCAGCAAGGTATTCGGGACGAGCGCTTGCTACAGGCGATCGAAGCAGTGCCGCGCGAGCGTTTTGTTGATGAGGCACTGGCCCATAAAGCCTACGAGAACACAGCCTTGCCTATAGGTTCTGGGCAAACTATTTCTCAGCCTTATATGGTGGCGCGCATGACGGAGTTGTTGCAATTGACACCCACTTCGCGCGTATTAGAGATAGGCACCGGTTCGGGTTATCAAACGGCTATTTTGGCGCATTTGGTCGAACATGTATGCTCAGTTGAACGAATCAAAGGGTTACAGTGGCAGGCAAAACGTCGCCTGAAACAGCTGGATCTGCATAATGTCTCTACTCGCCATGGTGATGGCTGGCTAGGTTGGGCATCACGCGGGCCATTTGATGCGATCATTGTGACCGCTGCTCCACCAGAAATACCGAATGCTTTACTTGAGCAATTGGATGAGGGTGGGATATTGGTCCTGCCTGTGGGAGAACAGGCTCAAACCTTGAAATATGTGCAGCGCCGTCATAATGAATTCCAGGTTGAGACGGTAGAAGCCGTGCGTTTTGTTCCTTTAGTTAAAGGGGAATTGGCTTGAAAAAATATCATTATTTCAGTCTTAACCTTTGACTAAAGTCGAAGTACAGTTTTCTTGTGCTAAAGATTGGACAAAAATCAGTAACATAAATTTTATGGTATGGCAGCGGCACTATTGATAGCATGCGCGCATCTATATTGGATATATCGCTTAATATTGCTGTCATGGGGGAAGCATGAGCACGGGAAGCCCAATGATTACATTACGCCGGGTAGCGGCATGTACGGTTATGAGTTTATGGTTGGTTGGTTGTAGCAATGATAATACAACATCCGCGCCAATCAGCAGTGTCGGTGGTGATCGCTCTGGTACCATGCTAAGTGGTTCGGACACCAATAGTTCTGGTGAGCGCATCGTTTATAACCGTAGTTACGACAATATCCCCAAAGGAAGCTACAGCGGTAATACCTATACCGTTAAGCGTGGTGACACGCTGTTTTATATTGCCTGGATAACGGGGAGTGACTTCCGTGATCTGGCGGCAAAAAACAATATTGCAGAGCCTTATAGCCTGAATGTGGGGCAATCTATTCAGTTGGGTAATGGTTCTAGTGGTGGAATGTTAGCCGCGACTGATGCCACATCGAGTGGAATAGCAAAACCGCCTGCAAATATTCAGAACACAACTACAACGGTTGATTCTCAATCAACTAGCGCGTATTCTGAAAACTCGGGTAAACAGAATGTTGGCAAAATGTTGCCAGCGTCAGGCGCTGTTGTCGCTACAACTGCACCTGTTATCGCGCCGAGCAGTCCAATCAGTGACCCTACCAGCAATGGTAGTCCAGTCAGTAACTGGAAATGGCCAACTGAAGGTAAAACGATCGATAGTTTCTCTGCTTCCGAAGGGGGAAATAAAGGGATTGATATCGCCGGTTCCCGTGGGCAACCTATCTTCGCTACAGCAAATGGGCGAGTTGTGTATGCTGGGAACGCACTGCGTGGTTACGGTAATCTTATTATCATCAAACACAATGATGATTACCTGAGCGCCTACGCTCATAACGATACAATGCTGGTCCGGGAACAAGAAGAAGTGAAGGCGGGTCAAAAAATAGCAACCATGGGTAGCACCGGAACCAGTTCAGTAAGATTGCACTTTGAAATTCGTTACAAGGGGAAATCCGTAAACCCGCTGCGTTACCTTCCGCAGCGATAGATTGGGCAGAATACGCTGTATTCTGCTCGCCGGATTCACGGGTAGGAGCAGCATATGAGCCAAAATACGCTGAAAGTTAACGAGTTGCATGAAGATGCTGATTTTGATGAAAACAGTACGGAAACTGAAATTTTCGACGAAAAAGCATCAGTAGAAGATGAACCTACTGAAAGCGAGTTAGCAGAAGATGAGCTGTTGGCGCAAGGTGTTACCCAGCGAGTGCTGGATGCAACGCAGCTCTATCTTGGTGAGATTGGTTATTCACCGTTATTGACCGCAGAAGAAGAGGTTTATTTTGCCCGGCGTGCATTGCGCGGAGATGTGCCTTCACGCCGGCGTATGATCGAAAGTAACTTGCGGTTGGTGGTGAAGATCGCCCGCCGTTACAGTAATCGCGGTTTAGCGCTGCTGGATTTGATTGAAGAGGGTAACCTTGGCTTAATCCGTGCAGTGGAAAAATTTGACCCTGAACGCGGTTTCCGTTTCTCCACTTATGCCACTTGGTGGATACGCCAGACGATTGAACGGGCAATAATGAACCAAACCCGTACTATCCGTTTGCCTATTCATATCGTTAAAGAATTAAACGTTTATTTGCGTACAGCGCGAGAGCTTTCCCATAAGTTGGATCATGAACCGAGTGCGGAAGAGATTGCTGAGCAACTCGACAGACCGGTCGACGATGTGAGCCGTATGTTACGCCTTAATGAACGTATCACTTCTGTTGATACACCTTTAGGCGGCGACTCAGAGAAAGCCTTATTAGATATTCTGTCTGACGAAAATGAAAACGGCCCAGAAGATACGACGCAAGACGACGATATGAAGCAAAGTATCGTTAAATGGCTGTTTGAATTGAATGCAAAACAGCGCGAAGTTTTGGCCCGTCGTTTTGGTCTGTTAGGGTATGAAGCTGCAACATTAGAAGATGTTGGTCGTGAGATTGGTTTAACACGTGAACGTGTGCGCCAGATTCAAGTTGAAGGTTTACGTCGTTTGCGGGAAATTCTGCAAGCACAGGGCCTGAGCATCGAAGCATTGTTCCGCGAATAAGCGCAGTTGAGAAAACATAAAAACGGTGAACTGATGTTCACCGTTTTTTTATGGCTAAAATTAATAGCTGGCGGGGTTACACCATATTTTTCAGGCGATAAATCCATTCAAGGGCCTGACGTGGCGATAGTGAATCCGGGTCCAGGGCTTCTAATGCTTCGACGGCGGGTGGGACTTCTTCATTTAGCAGTGTGAGTTGCGAGCCATCAATCTTGCTTGCTGCTGCATTATTCGACAATGATTCCAATTCTTTCAGTTTTTGCCGCGCGCGTTTAATTACATCTCGTGGCACACCGGCCAAGGCTGCAACGGCTAAACCATAACTTTTACTCGCCGCGCCATCTTGCACACTGTGCATAAAGGCGATGGTTTCACCATGTTCCAGTGCATCAAGATGAACATTGACCACGCCTTCCATTTTTTCCGGTAGGGTCGTCAGCTCAAAATAATGAGTCGCGAATAGGGTCATGGCTTTGATCCGGCTAGCCAGATTTTCCGCACAAGCCCAAGCCAGTGACAAACCATCATAGGTTGATGTACCGCGGCCAATTTCATCCATCAACACCAAACTTTGCTCGGTAGCGTTATGTAGAATATTGGCTGTTTCTGTCATTTCGACCATGAAGGTAGAACGGCCAGATGCTAAGTCATCAGCGGCGCCGACGCGGGTGAAGATACGATCAACCGGCCCAATGGTGGCTTGATCCGCCGGAACGTAACTCCCCATATGCGCCAGCAACACGATCAACGCCGTTTGGCGCATATAAGTACTTTTACCGCCCATATTGGGGCCGGTAATGATCAACATGCGCCGCTGCGGTGACAAGGTTAGCGGGTTAGAAATGAAAGGTTCGCTGAGTACCTGTTCCACCACTGGATGGCGGCCCCCGATAATCTTGATCCCCGGTTTGTCACTCAAAACAGGGCAGTTATAGTTGAGTGTTTCCGCTCTTTCAGCCAGATTTGCGAGCACATCCAGTTCAGCCAGCGCATTGGCGCTGATTTGTAATTCGGGTAGATGTGGCAGCAGCAGATCGAAAATCTCTTCGTACAAACCTTTTTCAATCGCCAGAGCTTTGCCTTTAGAGGTCAGAACTTTGTCTTCATACTCTTTCAGCTCAGGAATGATGTAGCGCTCGGCATTCTTCAGGGTTTGTCTGCGAACATAATGGATTGGCACCAGATGGCTTTGGCCCCGACTGACCTGAATGAAGTAGCCATGAACGCCATTAAAACCTACTTTTAGTGTATCCAGACCCAGTTTTTCGCGCTCACGGATTTCCAACCGGTCCAAATAATCGGTCGCACCATCAGCCAACGCCCGCCATTCGTCTAATTCTGCATTGTATCCCGGCGCAATAACGCCACCATCACGCACTAATACTGGCGGTGCTTCAACAATCGCGCGTTCCAACAAGTTTTGTAATTCATCAAATTGACCGACTTGTGACAGCAAATTTTGTATATGGGGAACATCCAGCGGTTGTAATAGACGATGAATTTCAGGTAGTTGCTGGAATGCATGGCGCATTCTTGCCAAATCTCTCGGACGTGCGGTTCGCAGTGCCAGGCGAGCCAAAATACGTTCTAAATCACCAACCTGACGCAACGGCGTTTGCAGTTCAGCGGTAATATCTTGCAAGCCGCCAATGGCTTGTTGGCGATCGGTCAACACCTTAGTGTCACGGATTGGCATATGCAGCCAGCGTTTCAGCATGCGGCTACCCATGGCAGTCACACTGCAATCAAGAATAGCGGCTAGTGTATTTTCCGTTCCGCCGGATAAATTCTGGGTCAGTTCGAGATTGCGGCGGGTCGCAGCATCCATAACAATGCCATCTTGCTGGCGTTCCATGGTCAAACCACGGATATGAGGCAGGGAAGTGCGCTGGGTATCTTTGACATATTGCAGCAGACAGCCCGCAGCTCGTAGTGCTTGATGGGATTGCTCAACCCCAAAACCAATTAAATCGCGGGTACCAAATTGCAGATTAAGCTGCTGTTTGGCTGTTTCCAGCTCAAACTCCCATAATGGGCGGCGGCGTAAGCCATGTCGATTTTCTATCAATGACATGGGCTCGAAATTTTCTGGATAAAGTAACTCTGCGGGATTGGTGCGTTGTAACTCGGCAGCCATAGTCTCAAGGTCTGCGGGTTCCGCAACTCTAAAGCGGCCTGAACTGATATCCAGTGTTGCATAACCAAACCCGCGCGCATCCTGCCAGATAGCTGCCAGCAAATTATCTTGCCGTTCTTGCAGCAAGGCTTCATCACTCACGGTACCGGGGGTAACAATACGCACCACTTTGCGCTCAACTGGCCCTTTGCTGGTGGCCGGATCGCCGATTTGCTCGCAGATAGCGGCTGATTCACCCAATTGAACCAGTTTTGCCAGATAGTTCTCTATTGAATGATAGGGAACACCGGCCATAGGAATAGGTTCACCGGCGGAAGAGCCCCGTCTCGTCAGTGAGATATCCAATAACTGTGACGCGCGTTTGGCATCACTGTAGAACAGTTCATAAAAATCACCCATCCGATAAAACAGCAAGATGTCAGGATGTTGGGCCTTGAGCCGATGATACTGCTGCATCATTGGGGTATGGGAATCTAGCTTATCAGTATTATTCATGCGGTTATGTTTTCTAGTTAAGTCCTTTTTCCAGCCGATATACTAGCCCAGCGGCCCGGAAACTGACATAGCTAAAAACTCGAGACGACTCGCAAACAAAGCAGATTAGCCTCTGAACTCGGGGCTATGCATTGATCTGTCAGCTTATTGGGTGGAGACTACCTGAATGCAGGATTTTGGGGGAACAGCGCGTGAGCTGTATCTCGCAGGTGGTTGGCCTGAGATAGGTCATTTTGATATTGGGTAATCATGATAAGGCTTTGATAAACATTCGGATCATTATGCAATTGGATGTATTGCTCAGCCCATACGCGGAATAGAGTCAGTAACGCGGGAGCAGGATTTTGGTTAAATTGCAGTAACAGATTGATGTGCCGAATGTATTGATACCTTTCCCACTGTATATAGGGATTTATCCGCTTATCTAATGGCTGCATATCAACCACTCCACTCCACTCCACTCCACTCCTTTCACTCAGTATCCGGCCAGTTTTTGAACCTGTAACCATAAAGAACAGGGTGCATAATGCGGATAACACAATAATGCCTTGTAGCCAGCGCCGCCACTGAGGCGGGGGAGAGGCTATAGGTACCAACATATTTTCTGGTACCCAAACATAGTGGCCATGAGCAGCAAAACAATAAGCTTAACTTTTCGTGTAGGAAAAGTGGTTTTTATCGACGCAAGAAATAATAATTTCATTATTTTCAATATGTTGTTGTTTTATGCGCTGTGTTGGCGATTAGAGGGTTAACTAATTATTTGGCGTATTGAGTAATAAACACTCAATAAGAGTAGTTTCATTTATTTTTCAGTCGGATGAGCAATAAACCAGCGTAGTGAGTTCATTACTTTGGTTTCTGACATTCTGGCTCTATTCTCATCAACTAACTTCATTAATACCAACCTTGCCGTATAAATATCCAGCTGTGCTTTATCGGCAAGTTCTCTTGTTTTTGGCCAATTGATAACTGGGGGAGGTGATTCAGTAAACTGTTCCTTTAGAACATTACATTTTTCTTCCAATATACCCATGACTTCTTCTTTACGTTGATCCTTAGGTTTCATTGATTAATTCCTCATGCAATTTATTTTATTAAGAATATCTTTTTTTTAACTTCTTATATTCTCACTATCGGGTTTGTATTTCATACATATCAGTAGGACGTTTCCTACAAATTAAAAGACTATTCATACAGACATTAGTGTTCTCTCTTATTTATTTTATATTGTTTTTGAAATTCTTATTTTAACTTTAAAAATGGGTTGGCAGAAATTTAACAATCACACCCAAACAATGAGTCGGATAACTATTTTATTCAATTAAAACGGTTAGTTAAATATCTTTCTTTATATCTAAAGACATGACGGGGTGTTTGGTTAAATTATTCATTTATTTCAATGGCTTGCAATTAATAATATATAAAAAAACCTCGCTTTACTTTGAAGATTACAAAGTAAAGGCAAGGTTTAAATGTATTGTTATTAAGCTTTTTCTGCTTTTTACATTAAAGTTACAAGGATTTAATGTCGATTATAATTTGACTTATGGAATAAGCAATCATTAATTTTGAAAAAGTGACTTTTAGCGATCTAATGTGTCGATTTGCTCATTTTTGTAGTAGTATATGTCGATAGTGCAATGTTTTTCGATCAAAGTTATCGATATTATTGTTTTAAATTAGTTAATTAAGATAAACACTCTGAATTTTGAACTATTGAATTAAATAACTATCAACTTGAGCGCTATATTTGTATTATCTGCGTCGAACAAAAAGGGCTTTATCGTTATTTAAATATTTTATTAAGATGTAGGCGTTCTTCAATGTCTGCATTGTGACTTTATAGCTCTAAGCAGTTCGTGGTTTATCTTCTTGTATTTTTACAACAAGAAACTACATGAAAATTTATGTTTAAAACAACTTCGATGCGGTATTTACCTTGATTTTATTAAGGTAAATCAGCGGGCAAAACTTTCAATTTTGTATAAAGGAATTATGTAATGAAAATGAATAAAACGATTTTGGCTGCAGCTTTGGTATTGGGTTTTGCTTCTGTGGCTAACGCTGCTGACCAAGGTCAAGGTACTGTAACTTTCAATGGTTCTATCATTGATGCACCTTGCTCAATCGCTGCAGGTTCAGATGCACAGACTGTTGAAATGGGCCAAATCTCTAACGTGGCACTGCAGAATGGCGGCAAGTCATCTGCACATGATTTCAAAATCAAATTGGAAAACTGTGATACCACCACTCTGAAAACTGTAACCACCACTTTCGGCGGTGCAGAATCAGCAGCAGTAGCTGGCCTGTTGGGTATCACTGGTGTAGCTGAAGGCGCTGGTATCGCAATCGTTGATGGTACTGGTTCTGTTATCAAACTGGGTACTGCGACTGAACAGCAGACTCTGGTTGCTGGTAACAACACCCTGGCATTCTCTGCTTACCTGCAGGGCAGCACTGTAGCTGACGCTATCAAACCAGGCAGCTTCTCAAGCGTAGCTGACTTCACGCTGGCTTACCAATAAGCATCATTTTCTAATTCGACATGCGGATTTTTCCGCATGTCTTTTCTCTTGAAAAAGATACGTGCTGGATGAGTTAGGTGATTTATGTCCAAGTCATTTTTTTTGATAGTGCCTCCTTCCTTACTGATGGCGTCATTGCTGAGTCTTCCGGTAATGGCTGATCCCATAAAAACAGATTGGGGCCGCGTGAGTATGGAAGGAAGTATTACTGATACTGCTTGTGCTATAGATCCCGGAAGTTTGGAACAGACCATTGATATGGCGATTCTGCCTATCGGCCAGTTGGTTCAGAACGGCGTTGGAGATGACCATCCCTTTGCCATCCGTTTGCTAGATTGCACGATAGTTCACGCCGACCCTGACAAGTCGAACCGGCAGCATTTTGCCGTGACATTTGACGGTGCTGCGGACGGTAATAATTTTGCGGTTTACGGAGAAGCTGAAGGAGTAGCAATGCAAATTATTGATGATAAAGGCATTGCTTCAACTCCAGGGATAGCATCACCGGAAATAAATATCATCCCTGCTGATCTGAAACTCAATTATGCCCTGCGGTTAGTGGGCAATGGCAAGATGCTGCGTGCTGGAACTTATCATTCTAGCGTTCGTTTCAAATTGGATTATTACTGATTTCAATGAGTAAGGTGACATATCCCATGGTATCCGCTCGTTCCATTACCTCCGGTATTGCCTGTCGTGATTTATTGCGAATTCTGATTGCTGTTGCATTAAGTGGCAATGCGTATGGTGTGTTTGCTAGTGATGATATTCAGTTTAATACAGATGTGCTGGATACCAAGGATCGCGCTAACTTTGACCTGAGCCAGTTCTCCCAACGCGGTTATATCATGCCCGGGAGTTATAACTTATTGGTTAGTATGAATAAGCAGGAACTCAGTGAACAGCCGATTGTATTCTATGTTTCTGAGAATGATCCCAAAAAAAGTGAGGCGTGTTTATCACCTCAGTTAATTGAATTACTGGCATTGAAAGAAGATAGCTTCAAAAAGCTAACCTGGTCGCGTGATGGTGAATGTCTGGAGATCAGCAGCTTGCCCGGCTTGACTGTGGAGGGCGATTTGGCCACTTCATCGCTGCACCTGAGTGTGCCGCAAGCTTGGTTGGAATACAGCGAACCGAATTGGGATCCGCCGTCTCGTTGGGAAGACGGTCTTCCCGGCGTGCTATTTGACTACAACCTGTTAGGCCAGTTGAACCGCCAGCAAAAGAGCAATACCAGCAATAATACATTGAGCGGGAACGGAACCACCGGCGCTAACTTAGGTGCCTGGCGCCTGCGTGCAGATTGGCAGTCGCGTATCGATCAGAATTCTGATGCAGAGTCTAATCACCAATGGGATTGGAGCCGTTATTACGCTTATCGCGCCATTCCGAATTTGGGTGCGAAGTTGACACTGGGCGAAGACTTTTTGAACTCCGCCATTTTTGATAGCTTCCGCTTCAACGGCGCTAGCTTGGCGACGGATGACAATATGTTACCGCCGAATTTGCGTGGCTATGCACCTGAGATTACCGGTGTTGCCCGAACCAATGCGCGGGTCATCGTGAGTCAACAAGGGCGTGTGTTGAGTGAAACACTGGTCGCAGCCGGTCCTTTCCGCATCCAGAACTTGAACAGTTTTGTTTCTGGGACGCTGGATGTACGAGTCGAAGAGCTTGATGGACAAGTTCAACGATTTCAGGTGAATACCGCCAGTATTCCTTACCTGACCCGCCCTGGGATGGTGCGCTACCGAGTGGCTGCGGGTAAGCCTTCGAGTATCGGGCATCGGTCTGAAGGGCCGGTATTTGGTACCGGGGAATTCTCTTGGGGGATCAATAGCGGCTGGTCATTGTTTGGTGGTGGGATCAGTGGCGAAAACGAATATCAAGCGGCATCCATGGGGATTGGCCGTGACTTGATGGAATTTGGTGCAGTGTCGGTTGATATGACCCAATCTTGGGCCACTTTACCCGAGAAAGGCACTTTGAGTGGTGGCTCTTATCGAGTCAACTATTCGAAAAACTTTCAGGAAACAGGCAGTCAGGTGACCTTTGCTGGCTATCGCTTCTCTGAACGTAATTTTATGACTATGACGGAATATCTCGACACACGTTATCGCGGTAATAGTGTGGGCGGCAATAAAGAGATGTACACCATCAGCTTCAACCAGCAATTTCAGGATCTGGGGCTGAGCGCGTATTTGAACTATAGCCATCAAACATATTGGGATCGCTCGGCGAATGACCGCTATAACCTGTCACTCTCCCGCTATTTTGATATTGGCAAAGTGAAAAACGTCAGTATGACATTCTCGGCTTTCCGGAACCGTTATAACGAAAGCAATGATGATGGGGTGTATCTGTCCTTGTCTATGCCGATTGGTAACAGTGCAACAATCAGTTATAGCGCGTCTGTCAATGGCCGTGAAAACAGCCAGCGAGTGGGGTATTCCGATCGCATAGATGCTCATAACAACTACCAGATCAATACCGGCGTAGCACGTAGCGGCGCGTTGGTCAGTGGTAACTATAACCACATCGGTAATAGCATGGATATTAACGCCAATGCCAGTTATCAGGAAGGCCAATATTCTTCCGTTGGTGTCGGTGTTCAGGGCGGGGCCACTATCACGGCTGAAGGCGGGGCACTACATCGGGTGAATACTCTTGGTGGAACCCGATTATTACTTGATACCCAAGGGGTATCTGGTGTTCCGGTTCAGGGATATGGCTCGTCAATACGCACCAACCGGTTTGGTAAAGCCGTGGTCGGTGATGTGAACAGTTATTACCGCAACCGGGCCAGTATAGATATTGATAACCTGGCGGATAATGTTGAGGCCAGAGGAACCGTAGCACAAGTCACACTGACTGAAGGTGCTATTGGTTATCGCCGCTTTAATGTGATTTCCGGCGAAAAAACGATGGCCATGATACGCATGGCAGATGGTACATCACCGCCATTTGGGGCCACCGTATTAAATAAAAATCAGCAAGAGACCGGCATTGTTAACGACGACGGTTCCACTTATCTCAGTGGGATAAAAGCCGGTGAAACTATGTTAGTAAACTGGAATGGGAAGGCGCAATGCAGCATCACCTTACCGAAGGCACTTTCTCCGGCAATACTGGCGAATCTACTGCTGCCTTGCCAGCCGATAGCGGCGGGGAATGAGCCCCCGGCATCAGAGTAGAAAGCTTTGGTAATGAACCTGCGGATAACCGCGGGTTCTAATAAGAGAAAATATTCGGTGCCACCAGGTTCTGACAAAATTAATTCGAAGGAAAAAGTAATGAAATTGAATAACAAACTGCGTATCACCACGATTTTGGTGACAGCACTTATGACTCAGCAAGCAACAGCAGCGATTGCACTGGATAGAACTCGGGCCATTCTTAATGGCGGCGAGAAATCCATCAGCTTGAATATCAGCAACCAGAATAAGGAACTACCTTATCTGGCGCAGGGTTGGATTGAAGATGAGCAGGGTAACAAGATCAATTCACCGTTGACGGTGGTTCCACCGGTTCAGCGTGTAGAACCCGGTGCGATGAGTCAGTTAAAAATACAGACATTGCCGGCAGTGAGTCAGTTACCGCAAGACCGGGAAACCGTGTTCTATTTTAACTTGCGTGAAATTCCACCGCGCTCGGACAAGCCCAATACTTTGCAAATTGCTTTGCAAACGCGCATCAAACTTTTCTACCGCCCAGTGGGCATCGTGCCCCAAAAGGCCGACATGTCGACACCTTGGCAGGAGAAGTTACAGCTGACTCGTCAGGGCGATAGTTATCAGGTTAATAACCCGACACCGTATTACATCACATTGGTCGATGCCAGTGAGAGCAAAACCGGGAAAACAGCAGCGGGCTTCAAGCCACTTATGATTGCACCAAAAGCGCAGGGTATGTTGGATGTCAGTGCCGCCGCATTGGGTAGTAAACCAGTGCTGACTTATGTCAATGATTTCGGTGGCCGACCAAAACTGGTATTTGGTTGCACGGGTAGCACGTGTTCTGTGGTTGAAAGCATCAAGTAACAGCGTATTTCTGGGCGCTGCATAAGAAGACAGGGCGGATGTCAGGCTGAACAATGAATAAGGAATATGGGATGACTGTTGTTTTTAGGGGAATAGTTACCCGGCTGACTCCGATGGCCATGATGTCCATCATTAAGATGACAGCCATTGCAGGGGCGGCGACCGCAGTGATGACATTATTGTTAAGCAGCTCTGCATGGGCGCTAACTAAGACGGCAACGGTCACGGTTGAAGTCACTATTTTTGCTGCACCGCCTTGTGTGATTAACAACAATAATACGATTAACGTCGATTTCAGCGATACCGTCCTGACATCAAATATTGATGGTGTCAACTATATGCAGCCGGTGGGCTATACGTTGAACTGTACTGCGGCAGCATCTAATGCGCTGAAAATAAGTATCAAGGGGAATGGTGCGACTTTTGATACTAGTCTCTTGAAAACCAGCAATTCAGGTTTGGGGATCAAATTGATACGTGATGGGCTGCCACTGGCACTTAATGCGACATCCAGTTTCACCTATCCAAATGTTCCAGTATTACAGGCGGTACCGGTCAAACAAACAAATGCAACGTTGAGCACGGGATACTTTTCCGGCACAGCAACCCTGGTTGTGGAGTATCAATAATGAAAATGAATTCATTTATTTCGCGCTGTTCTGTTGCGACGGTACTGGTTCTTGGTAGTACGTTGGCCCATGCAGACAACATGCTGTTCTCGGGCACATTAATTAATCCTCCGCCTTGTGTGATTAACAATACTGGCACTATTACTGTTGATTTTGGCGATGATATTCTGACATCGCGAGTTGACGGTACTCAGTATATGAAACCCGTGACTTATACATTGAACTGCACTGGGGCTGTTTCCAATGCACTGAAAATGACTATCAAGGGTAATGGCGCAAATTTTGAACCCAGTGTTTTGAGCACCAATAATTCAGCTCTGGGGATTAAACTGCTGCGCAATGATCAAGCATTGGCACTGAATACGGCGTTCACGTTTTCCTATCCGACGGTTCCTGTGCTGAAAGCAGTACCGGTCAAGCAATCCGGTGCGACGCTGAGTACCGGTGTTTTTTACGGTACCGCGACCATGGTTGTGGAGTATCAGTAATGAAAAATGTCTCACGAGTATTGCGTTGTTCCATTGCAGTAGTACTGACACTGGGTAGCACATTAGCGTATGCGGAAGACATGCTGTTCACCGGCACACTAATCAATCCCGCCCCTTGTGTGATTAATGGGGGGAAAATTATTGATGTACCTTTTGGGGAAAATCTGGGTGTGAACAAGATTGATGGCATCAATTATACCCAGACAGTGCCTTACAGCATTACTTGTGAAACGGTTAGTAGCAGTTTGGATTTGGGTCTAACAATTGTGAGTGCATCTGTTGCCACATTTGACCCAGCAGCAATACAAACTGATGTTAGGGACTTGGGTATCCGTATTCTGAAAAATGGTGTTTCTTTTCCGCTGAATACCCGTGTTGCTTATGACAAAAATAACCCGCCGGTACTGAAAGCCGTTCCTATTAAGGCCACGGGCGCAACATTAAGTGAAGGCAGTTTTGAGGCTACCGCCACGTTATTAGTGGATTATCAATAGGATCAAATGATGACTAATTTAAATCTGCTGATGCGTCGTGGGCGAACCATTTTAAGTATTCTGATTCTGAATATTTTTTGGGCTATACCGGCATCGGCTGCTGACAATATGCGTTTTCATGGTGCATTAGTTGCCGAACCTTGCACGATTCGTCCTGGCGATGAAGCCATTAGTTTGAATTTTGGTACGGTAGTCGACAAATATCTATATTCGAATCAGCGTACTTTGGGAAAACAATTTCAAATACACTTGGTTGATTGTGACATTAGTCTGGGTACAACCGCCAATATTAAGTTTACCGGTAATGATAACCTTAAATTACCCGGATTATTGTCTGTCGACGGTAATGATGTCGGAATAGCCATTGGTCTTGAAACATTGGCAGGGAAAGCTTTGCCCCTTAATCAGTCAAGTGATGATATTGCGCTTGATACAGGTAACAACATTATTACCTTGAAAGCTTATGTTCAGGGTGAGCCAGATGCAATAACTCAACGCACGATTAAACGCGGTGAGTTCAGTGCCGTTGCAACATTTAATCTGCAATATTATTAATGGGTTCCCCCACTAATTTTATTTCAATAAGAATATTTCAATGCTGAAATTTATTATCAACAGCTTAAATGCCGATATGCGGATAGAGACAATGGAACTTAAACGAATGACACAGCCTAATATACGCTTAAGTAGTCAATATTTCTGGCTAATTGCTTGCGTGCTGTTTTTATTTCCACTTTATAGCCAGGCCAGTGCCTGGGTGTCGACCCAAACGCGGGTAGGGCAACAATACCAAGGGACATATTCTTGGCCGAGCGAAGAAATGCAGGGGGTACTTTGTACTGCTGCATCTTGCTCTGTGGCGATATGTCACTACTCGACGGCGACCAATGCTGAGATATGTGGTAACCCGCAGAACGCATTGACGCGAGTTGTTGTTTCTCAGGGGGCGACTGCAGAGGTTATGAGAGCGGCTTTTGTTGCTAAAAATGGGGTGTCGGGAAGCTGGGCTACAAATACAACTCTTCCGTTATATGCCGCCGGTAGCTGCTTTGGTGTGATGTATTGGCAAGGGGCTGAGGGTAATAACCTTACCGGCCGAGTCATTCCCGGCTCTTATTGTGGCGCGGTCCCGCCGACTCCAGAAACCTGTGAAATTACCGGTGATGTCTATATCAATTATGGTTCACTTAATCAGCAAAATGTTGATGGTGCAATAAAAAGTGAGCCATTAAACATCAGATGTACGGTCACAACATCGTTGAAATTAACTCTGGTGGGAAGTAAAAGTATTAATCTTGGGCAAAATGGCAAGCTGACATCAACATTAAAAATGTCAGGGCAAGACTTGTCCAATGTCAATGGTGTCACAGTAACCGCTGGTGTTGGGCAGACGCCTTTCCCGATTGAATCAACACTGCATTCGGTAGGATTACCTGATTCGGGTACGTTTAGTGGTAGTGGAGTGGTTATTATGTCATACCTCTAAATACAGATTTATATGTACTCACTGGCTGAGTACATGATTAATATAAATATAAAATAGCGCTTTAAATTCGCTATTTTTATATTTGTATTTCGGGTCGTTTTACTGTTGTTTTATTATGGCAGTGGGCGCCCGTGGCATTTATTTGTGTTTTTTTTGAAATTAAATAAATGTTATATTTTGGTTGTAATGCATTGCGTTAATATAGTATAAATTCACTGCGTTAGATTAATGAGGTGTTAGCAATAAACCTGAAATTAAAAACGCATACTTCAATGGGCTATTAAATAATAGGCTATAAATTTTTATTTTCCTTTAAGGATCTTTCTCATGAAAAAAATGAACATGGCTGAAGCAAATACAATCGTTGGCGGTACTGGCGTAACTTGTAAAGATACTTATGAGTGGCTGTCAGGTAGCACTACTTTGACTTGCCAGGCTGTTACTACTTGTACTGACAAGCACGGTAAAGTGACTAGCCGTACAGCTACAGCTACCAACATTGCTAACTGTAAATAAGATATAAATTAAGTATTCGTTAATTTTTATCGATATTTAATAGTATCCCAGGCAAGTGCGGGAGGGATTTCTGTACTTGCCTGATTTATTTCTTCAAATGTATCACCGATGCTTAAATTCAAGAATTTTCGCATTAACTGAGTGTTAGAAAGACTATTTCGTGGGCATAAATGTTATTTAATTCTGTTTATGTCTTACCTGAACTCTGATTGTGAATAGAACTGAATCTATGTCTACTGAAAAAAATATGTTTAGGAGTAAGGGATTTTTTATAGGCTATACACTGTTAGTTATCCTTATTTCTTCATTGATAACAACGGCCTATTTCCACTATTTCGTTCTTAATCAGGATGAACAGGAAACCCTATTCGCTGTCAGCAGCAGTGAAGTTGAAAACAGCCCAATCAAAGACGATAAAACTATTATCGAGATCTTCTCTTATGGCTGCCATTACTGCGCCATCAATGAAGAGAATGTGACCCAATTAGAAAACCGCATGCCAGAAGGGACGCGTTTTGTCCGCCTACATATCAGCAGCGATAAAACCACCGGCTTGGGGCGTTTTGCACCTATTTTCGCGACCTTATCGGTCATGGGCATTGAACCGCAACATCGCCAAAGTGCTTACAAAGCGGTGCTTGAAGACAACATCGACCTGAGTGATAACAGCCAGCTCGAAACTTGGTTAAAAGCCAATGACATTGACGTTGCCAAATATCAGCAAGTCAGCCAGTCAGCTGAAGTGAAAGAATTGTTAGCCTATATGACGGCAGTGACCGCGCATTACAAAATTGATGCCACCCCGACCTTTATTGTCGGTAAAAAATGGATAGCGCTACAGGATCGTCAATTCCCGGAGTTTTCGGATCATCTCTTGTCATTACTCGAGCACGATAAGGCGCTGGAGAAATAATGAGACTGTTAGCCGTATGGAGCTATTTCGCCTGGAGAAACCAGCTCGACAAACTGGCGTTTAGTGGGCGTTTACTCGCCCGCTGGCAGGCAAAAATAGCTATCTGGTTGTTGCGGCACGGTGATTATCGCTTCTTACTGATGCTCGGCGCTTTGCGCCGGGCTTTAGGTTTGGTTTCACGGCATCAGAAAAATCTGGCACGGGTGGCGGCGGCGAATAGCCAGTGTTTATTAGACAGTCACAATCGCCCATCGGCACAGAATTTTATTCGTACCGCACAGCGCCGTCAGGTGTTGGAGTTGGCCGCAACTTATGGTCAAAATCGGCGGATTTTAGCGCAGTTAGCGGCCTGTACTGAGCAGCTAGATATCCAGGTGAGTGCGCTACATGAGGCTGGTTCGCCGGTTATTCTCGCGCCTCTGCACATGGTTTCTGATGTGCTTGCGGGTATGGTGGGCGCGGGGACTTATCCGGGGCAGGCCACTGTGGTGGTTTCAGCCAGTGCTGAAGCTTATGAAGAGCAGGCGCGGCAAATGGGCGGAGTGAATATTTCCTATTGTTCTATCCATGCTGACAGCCGTGCAATCGCCGGTAACTTGATGGATGCCATCATGGAAGCTGCCGAGCATAAGCGGAATATTATGATTTTTCCGGATATTACGCCGGATTACACCGTCAATAACCAGCCAGCAGAAACGGCAAAAATGTCCTGCCAGCTGTTTAACCGCCCTGCTAATTTGCACAGCGGCATTATTCGCCTTGCCAGAGCACTGTCAGCGCAGGTGGTTTTTTATTATCTGTATTACGACAAAGAAATAAAAATTCACATTTATCCTGCGCTTAGTGCGCGGGAGATAAAAAGTAAATTACCTGAATTGATTGAAACATCAATGACGCAGCATCCGCAAGATTGGCTGTTATGGCACTCACATTCATTATTTTTTATTAATGAATAATGTCACTTACAAAGAATAGTAGAAAATGGAAAAGATAATCCCAACGTTAGTTTTTCAAAGCGAAACCAATGAGTGTGGTTTGGCCTGTATTGCGATGCTAGCACAAACGCAAGGCATCAACGCACCGCTGGAAAGCTTACGGGAGCGCTATCCTGCCTCTGCACACGGCACGTCATTGGCTACGCTTTGTACTATTTTATCTGAGTTGGCCATACCGGCTTATCCGGTGGTGTTTGAACATCAGGAATTGTCGGCTTTACCGCTGCCGGCTATTTTGCACTATGGTGCAAACCATTATGTCTTGCTCGCCTACCGTAAAGGCAATTATGTCTGTGTCATGAACCCGGCTATCGGGCAGCAATTATTGCCGATGGATGCGTTAAAAGCAGAAATCAGCGGCTACGCGCTGGTGCTTGATCCAGAAACACCTGCGGACCCTGAAGCGGCTAAGAAGATTGAACACAGCAAGCGGCTCAGTGCGCTCGACTGCATGAGTTTGAAAGAAACTGCCAGCGTTCGGGGTATTTACTGGCTGATGACGCTGGCATTTTTGATCTCCCTGACACTGTTTATTATGCCGACCATGGTCAGCAGCGCCATTAATGACGTGTTTTCTTCTGCGGGCGATAAAGATTTTCCTTATTTCTATTTCCTCTTGGCTTTTGTGGTGTCCACTTCACTCGCTTTTTGCGTGCGATACATCACCGAGCGATATATCAAACACTTTGTGGTGCTTAACAGTGTTGCCGGTTTCTCCCGCTTACTAAGCCACTCGCTTAACTTCTTTGATAAGCGAGCGCCGGGTGACATCTTCAGCCGATTCTCGAACTGGCAGATGGCCGCAACCCAAAAAATAGAGCTGGATAACGGCCTGCGTACCGACTGGATAATCGGTGCCATCGCGCTGGCAGTGATGTGCTATATGAGCCCACTGTTGGCGATGGTGTCTGCTATCGGCGTTATGTTGATGGGGCTTATCAGTATTTGGGCCATCTATCGTGACCGCTATTACACTCAGCAGTTACAGGTGAAAAGTGCTGAGCAAAGTGATTTTATTCTGGAAACCATTCAAGGTTTTTCCACCATTAAATCCGCCGGTTTATCCAGCCAACGCCAAGGGATGTTTGCGGGCCTTGCGCTGTCATTGTTCACGGCGTTACAGAAAAAGAAAATCTACGATCAGGTTAAAAATAGCCTGTATCAGCTGATTGGCAGTCTGGAAATGGTGTTCTTTATGCTGCTGGCTTTGCCATTGTTGAAGCAGGGGACACTGAGCTTGGGCGAATTCTTTGCCTACAGTTTCGTGCGCGAGATTTTCACCTCGTACATCACCAAGATTTTCTATGCCATTTTGCAAAAAAACCAGTTGCACGTCATTGATATCCGCGCGCGTGACCTGTTCCCTGCCGGGCAGTCAACGCCGTCGGAGAAAAGTTCAGTTATCCCAGCAGCACCGCCAACATTTGCGCATAAGCTGGTTTATCAGAATATCCGTTTTGCCTACGACGCCAACCAGCCGGTATTGCGCGATTTGTCGTTGTCACTGACACGCGGACAAAGTGTGGCGATCATCGGTGAGTCCGGTGCCGGGAAAAGTACCTTGCTGAAAGTGATGGCGGGATTGATGCCGCCACAACAAGGGCAGGTATTGGTCGATGGCGAAGTTGTCGATTTCCAACAGGCCCATGCGCTGTTTTTCCTACAAAGTCAGGAAGACATCCTGTTTAATGCCTCGGTGTTACAAAACATCACTTTGTTTGATGGGAATCTGGACACCGATAAACTTCAACGCATCGAGCGCTCACTGCAAGGGTTACAATTAACTTCAGTTATCAATAAGTTGCCCGGCGGCCTCAGTGCGCTGGTGCGAGAAAGTCACTCCGCACTCTCTTTAGGACAACGCCAGCGGTTGTTACTGGCCCGTGCCATGTACAGCGATTGCCCGGTTTTGGTGTTGGATGAACCTACCGCCAATCTGGACGAAGACACCGCCCAGCAGGTGATGCAGGCTTTGTTGGCCCATTGCCGTGAATATCAGAAAACATTGATAACGGTGACCCACAGTGAAAGTGTCTTGCCGCTGTTTGATAAGGTTGTCCGCTTGGATGACGGCCAGTTGGCGCATTTTACTCAGCCTGCGACATCAAGTCGCTTTACCCCAGCGGCGGTTAACTGATGCGTATCAATATGATGAACAAGAAACTGCGTTTAGCGCTGATATTCGTGTTGCTGCTGGTTGCCGGCGGGATTGGGATTGCGCTGTCATTATCGGACAATCAGCAGGATGCCCCGCAGCTCACTGAAACCATTGGGCGCGGTGATATTGAAAAGTACGTCATGGCGACCGGCAGTTTAAAACCGTCATTACAGGTCAATGTGGGCGCGCAGGTTAACGGGCAGTTAACCAAACTTTATGTCAAACAGGGCGACCGCGTGACCCGTGGCCAGCTGTTGGCAGAGATTGACCCGACCTTGCAACAGAATGAATTGCGTAAATCAGAAGCCGAATTACAAAGTGCGCAGGCGCAAAAACAGGTGGCTCAAGCTCTATTACGCCAATATCAGTTGGAGTTCCGCCGTCAGCAAACATTGGTCTCGGAAAACGCGGGCGTGAAAAGTGCGCTGGAGAAAGCGCAGGCGCAATACGAAAGTCAGGTAGCGCAAGTCCGTGTTAACGAAGCATTGATTGAGCAAAATCAGGTCGCGCGGGAAACTGCAAAAGCTAATTTAGCCTTTACTCGCATCATGGCACCGATTGACGGCGAAGTGTTGGGCATCGTCACCAAAGAGGGGCAAACCATCGTTTCCTCACAGACAGCCCCGACCATTCTGGTGTTGGCGAATGTCGATACCATGACGGTCAACACCCGCATTTCAGAAACCGACATTCTTAAAGTCAGTGTTGGGCAGCCATTGTGGTTCTATGTGGTGGCTGACCCCGAGCGCCGCTATGAAAGCCAGATGGGGGCTATCCAGGCGGCCTCTACCGACAGTTTGCGCGAAGACAGCACCGTGCCACAGACAAACCAGCAACCTTCAGCGGTTTATTACAATGGCATATTCAATATCGCCAACAGTGAGCGGTTATTACGCACCTCAATGACTGCGCAAGTATTCATCATTACCGCACAGGCAAAAAATGTGCTGCGGGTGCCGCTGGCGGCTCTTGGTGAGCAACAGTCGGATAAACGCTATCGCGTTGTTGTGAGTCAAAATGGCGGCAGTAAAGGCCAGAAAACCACGGTGCGTTGGGTGTTGCTCGGCTTGCGTAATGACCAATATGCCGAAGTAAAAGAGGGGCTGGAACCGGGTGAACAGGTCGTGCTGACGGGGATGCCGTCGGGAGCTAACAATGCACATTAATGCTGTTCATACCGCTGATGCTAACCGCAACCCATTGATTCAACTCAAGGGGATTTATCGTCATTTTACGTCCGGCACAGAGTCGGTGGCGGTGCTTAAGGATATTTCGCTGTCAATTCACAGTGGCGAAATGGTGGCGATTATTGGGGCTTCCGGCTCGGGTAAATCGACGTTGATGAATATCATCGGCTGTCTGGATAAACCGACGCAGGGCGAGATGTCAATCCACGACATTCCGACGCGGCAGGCCAGCAGTGAACAGTTGGCGCAATTACGCAGCCAATACATTGGTTTTATTTTTCAGCGCTATCATCTGATGCCGTATCTCACGGCAATGGAGAATGTGGTGATCCCGGCACTTTATACCGCGATGACCACCGCCGAACGTCAGGAGCGCGCAGCTTATTTGTTACGCCGTCTGGGGCTGGGCCAGCATTTGTTGCACAAACCGGCACAGTTGTCGGGCGGGCAACAGCAGCGGGTGAGTATTGCCCGCGCGCTGATGAATGGTGCCGGGATTATTCTGGCCGATGAGCCGACCGGCGCACTCGACAGCGCCAGCGGGCAGGAGCTGATGGGCATTTTGCACGGCCTACACCAGTCTGGCCACACCATTATTATCGTGACTCATGACCGCAATATCGCCAATCAGGCGCAGCGTATCATCGAGATTAGTGACGGTGAAATCATTGCAGATCGCAATAATGAGGCTATCGGCACAACCGCTATTCACGCCGCGTTACCTAACCCGGTTGCCACGGGCCGCCCACACTGGTGGTTGAGTGTGAGAGAAGCTATCAAGATGGCGTGGCGCGCCCTACTGGGTCACCGAATTCGCGCCTTTTTATCCATGCTGGGCATCATTATCGGCATTTCGTCGGTGGTTTCTTCCATGGCGGTCGGGGAAGGTGCTCGTCAGGAAATCCTGAGTGAAATCAGCCAACTGGGTGTCAGTAACATGGAAATTCGCCCAGGACTTGGCTGGGATAAGCCGCGCCCTGATTTTGAGCGCGCCCTCAGTGTGGCGGATGTCGATTTACTCAGCCGCCAGCCCTATGTCGAGAACCTGTCGCCAGTGGTCAGTAAAACGGTGACGGCGATTCATGGGGACAAACAAGTGATGATTTTGCTCTCCGGGGTCGGCCAGGGTTTCTTCAAGGCGAGCGGGCTGAATATTATGACCGGCGATAGCCTTAGACAACAGCATGTTAATGCCCGCGAGCCGGTGGTTATTTTGCAACCCGAGCTTAGCGATACCCTGTTTGCTGCCGGGCAAAATCCTATTGGCGAAATTGTCCAACTGGACGGCATCCCCTTGCGGGTGATTGGTGTTGCTAAGCGCGCCGGTTCGTCCTATGGCGGATTATTGACGGCCTGGATGCCCTATACCTCTCTCTCTGAGCGTATTTCGGGTGATATTCCGCTGGAATCTATAGCTGTGCAGATTGGTGAAAACTACAGCTTGAATGAAGTGCAGCGCGATATCGAAAAGGTGCTGGACAGGGCGCATGGTCAGCGGGACTTTTTCATTCTGAGCAATGACCAGATGAACCGAGCGATTCAGAAAACCTCTGATTCGATGACGCTGCTGATCACCTCCATCGCCGCGATTTCACTGCTGGTGGGTGGGGTGGGCGTGATGAATATCATGTTGGTGTCGGTGACTGAGCGCACCCATGAAATCGGTATCCGCCTGTCGGTAGGTGCCCGCCCGAGTGACATCATGACCCAGTTCCTGATTGAGGCGGTGGTTATCTGCACCCTCGGTGGCTTGATTGGTATTGTTGGCTCCGCGTTGGCGGGGGTGGTTTTCTCGTGGGTTACCCAAGAATTCACCATGATTTTCACCTGGCCGCCGTTAGTGATGGCGTGCAGTTTCTCTGCACTTATCGGGTTAGGTTTTGGCTTTTTCCCAGCGCGCAATGCCGCTCGTTTGCACCCCACAGAGGCATTGGCACGAGAATGAAAAGATTAATTAACGCCATGTTATTTAAAAGCTTAGTGCTAATGACCAGCTTGGTGCTAGCGGGCTGCGGTGCATTACTGAAAAGTGACTATCAGCGCCCGATGGTGTCAATCCCCGACGAATGGCGGATTAAAGACAGTGGCGGCAATTACCTGCATCACAGTGTGCACTGGTGGGAAAATTTCGACGACCCACAATTGTCAGAAAGCATCAGCCGCATGTTGGTCAGTAATAATGACTTGACCACTGCGGGCTTGAAGTTACAGCAAGCGCGTTTGACGGCTGGGCTGACCAATACCAATATGACCCCGAATGTCACCTTGACTGGAGGGGGGAGTAACACCCGATCTCTGAATGAGAATACCGAGCCGCGTGAAAACTATAACACCTCGTTTGGGTTGAGTTACGAGCTGGATTTGTGGGGCAAACTGGCCCGCGCTCGTGAGCAATCCGCCTGGTTGGTCAATGCCACTGAACAGGATCGGCAGGTCACTGCCCTGTTATTGATTGGAACCACGGCCGATCTTTATTGGCAGATTGCGAAATTTAACCAGCAGTTAGGTTACCAACAGACGGCGCTGGCTATCTCGCAAGACACTCTCAAAATTGTGAGCGCGCGACTGAAGGCGGGGGATGCCAGTGAAATCGAGCTGTTGCAGGCGCAGCAAGCTTTGCTGGACAGGCAAAATCAGTATCAAAATATCGAGCAGCAGCGCGAAGTTGCGCGTAACGCCATGGCGTTGCTGTTTAACCGCGCCCCTAATTATCGTCAGGCGGAGCGCCAGTCATTGGATTTACAGCAACAGGTGCCGATTGCCGCCAGTTTACCGCTAGAAGTTATTGCCCAGCGGCCTGATGTACAGGCTGCCGAGTGGCGTTTGCGCGCCGCTTTAGCGGGATCGGATGTGGCTAAGCTGAATTTCTACCCGACACTTTCGCTGGGGGCTGCATTGGACGCCGGTAACTCGGTGTTTTCGCAATGGTTTAGTAACCCGAGCCGGACACTCAGTGTCAACAGTGCGCTGCCTTTCTTGCAGTGGAATACGGTGCAGCTCACCATCGACCAGTCAAAGCTGGATGTGAAATTAGCCGCTGTCGATTTCCGCACCAAAGTCTACAGCGCACTGAAAGATGTCGACGACGCCATGATAGGGCGGTTGAGTTATCAGCAACAAAAACAGAATCAGTGGCAGAACCTGCAACTCAGCCAGCGTCGGCTTAGCCTGACGAACAGCCAATATCAAGCAGGTGCCGTTTCATTTCAGACCTTACTGGATGCGCAGGATGCCCTGCTGACCAGTGAAACCAGTTTGCTCGAACTTCAATATAACTATCTGAATGCCACCATGAAATTGTGGTTAGCATTAGGTGGCGGTGTTGATAACAGCAGGGACAGTAAAGGAATTAAATCATGACAAATACAGTTAAACAGCGCCGGGTTGTTGTCACCGGTTACGGCTCGGTAACGCCTCTGGGAATGACCGCGCAGCAAAGCTGGGCCGCCATTATGGATAACAAATTAGGTTATCGCTATTACGATAAATCCGAGCAGGGCATTAAATCGCGCTTTTTTGGCCTGTTGGATGCGGAACCCAATTTGAAGTCAGTTCCAGCGGCAATACGCCGCCGCCTGCCGCGCTATGCCCGGTTGGCATTGGCCGCTGCTCGCGAAGCGATGGAGATGGCGTTCGCTGAAAAATCTGTCGCAGATTATTATGATTTGCTCGATTGCGGCACCATTATCGGCAGCGGCTGGGCTGGGCAGGATGAAACCCACGATAACTATGAAGGCTATCTGGAAACCGGGCTGGGCACGCCGTTCGGCTGTTTCTTGTCGATGCCGAATGCCGGTACCGCCGCCTGTAGTTTGTACTGGGGGTTGCGCGGCTATCAGAATTCCCCGATTGCTGCCTGTGCGACCGGCACCATTGCGATCGGCGATGCATTTGAAATCATCCGTAGCGGGCGAGCATCAATGATGTTGGCGGGAGCGGGTGAATCTCTACGCAGTGATGCAGCAGTGTGGAATATCGATATTTTAGGTGCATTGGCGCGCGAGCAAGAAGATGCCAGCAAAGCCAGCTGCCCATTCAGTTTGGACCGAAACGGCTTTGTATTATCCGAAGGCGCGGCGGTATTGTGTCTGGAAGAGCGGGAAGGGGCGATTGCTCGTGGTGCCAACATTCTCGGCGAAATTAAAGGTTACGGTAACTATTCCGATGCCTTTGATTTCACTGCACCGGCGGAAGACAGGGTTGCTCGGGTGAAAACTATTCAGCATGCCTTGCAGCAAGCGGGTTTGAGCGCCGACGAGATTGATTACGTGAACTTGCACGGCACCTCGACTCAGCTTAATGACCTGAATGAAACCCAATCCATTAAACAGGCCTTTGGCGCTGCGGCTTATACTACGCCACTGTCCAGCACCAAATCCTATTCCGGCCATTTGATTGCGGCGGCGGGCAGCTTTGAATCTATTATTTGTCTGCAAGCGTTGGCGCATCAGATAATGCCCGCGACTTGTAATCTGAAAAATGCTGACCCGCAATGTGACCTTGATTACATCAGCGAAGGGCATCGGCCAAAAGCTTTGCGCAACACGCTAAACCTGAGTTTCGGCTTTGGTGGCGCGAATGCTGCATTGGTTATCGGGTTGGATTAAGCATGACTGTTAACACGACGTTTAACTCGATTTTTAACTACAACTATAACTATAACCTCAGTGATGCGGAGCGTTGGGCGGAGTTTTCCGGCGATTACAACCCGATCCATTTTGATCTGCAACATGCACAGCATTTGGGGCAGGAACAACTGACTGTCCACGGGATGCGCGCCATGCTGGATATCAAGTATCAGCTCAGCACGGCGTTATTGCCGGTATTGCCGCCAGTGGAGTTTCTACGTTTTAACGCCCGCTTACGTCAACCGGTACAGTGCCATATGCCGTATCAGCTGCAAGTCAGTCAAACGCCAGAGCAGGTGAGTGGCAATCTGATTGATATTAGCAGCGGTGAGAATTGCTTTAACGGCAAGCTGCGCAGTGCGCCCGCACTGGTACAAACTGACAACGAACAGTGGGCATCTTTGTCTGCGGACGAGGTTTTCCAGTCAAGCCAGCAATTCCTGGGTGACGCATCACAACCGGCTGAATGCTGGGGATTTTTTGATGCCCTGCTATTTAAATTGTTGGTTGCTGCGCCGCAAACACTGGCCACCGCCAAACAGGTATTACCGGGGATTGAGGCGGAAACTTTGATTGATGTTTTCAAGTATGTGCCGGTTATCCAAACTCACCATGATGTGCATTTCAGTGCAGATTTACTGCGCATCAATAACCCGAATTTATTTGTCCGCAGTGCATTGCACTACGCCATCGAGCCGACACTGATTGTCGGCAACCCGACTGATGGCTGGGTATTGCGCGCGGCTATTGCGGCCCGTTCCGACTTAGGGCCATTAATTACCACAGCTGTAACATTGAAAACGTGGCCGTTAGCCGCGCATTAAAAAAGGATAAGATCATGGAAAAGTATCAACACGTTTATGACACTGTATGTGAAATGTTGTGTGACGCCAAAGACTTAGAGATGTCTGCATTATCACCTGAAATGCCACTGCATCAGTTAAAACTCGACAGTCTGGATTATGTCGAATTGATGGTGCTGGCAAAGCGCGAATTCGGCGCGACGCTGAATGCTGAAATGTTTATGGAAAATCCGGACATGACTTTAGGAGAGCTTTGCCAGAAGTTGGCCGAGCAAAAGAAATAATATTATGAGCAAGCAATGGGTGTTAATTACCGGCGGCAGCCGCGGTATTGGTCGCGCTTTGGTCGAAGAACTGGCTAAAGAGTGGAATGTGGTGTTTACCTGGCGCAATGGTGAGCAACAGAGCCGCGATGTTATCGACAGCTGTGAAGGGTTGCCCGGTAAGGTGACCAGCTATCGCTGTGATGGCAGCAATGAAGCGGATGTCGATGCACTTGCGCCGCAATTGTTAGAGAAGTATGGCCCACCCGGCGCGGTAATTCATAATGCCGGTATTACCGGTGACAGCTTACATATTCAGCAGAATGGTGATAACTGGCGCAATGTGCTGGATACCAATCTGAATGCGGTTTTCTACTGGAATAAGCATGTTTTGCCAGCAATGATGATGCAGGGCGAAGGTGCCGTGTTGCTGATGTCCTCAGTGACCGCGATAAAAGGCAATATCGGCCAGAGCGCTTATGGTGCCAGTAAAGCGGCGATGATTGGCCTTGGCCGCTCACTGGCGCTTGAGATGGGCCGCTTTAATATTCGAGTTAACTGCCTATTGCCGGGGGTGATCGACAGCGATATGACGCGCGACATGCCTGCCGATGCCTTAAAAGGGTTGCGTAAACAAATACCTTTACGGCGTTTGGGAAGTGCGCAGGAAGTTGCTCGTGTCAGTGCTTTTATGGTCGGTAATGATAGCCGCTATATGACTGGCCAGACCTTGGTGTTGGATGGTGGGTTAACGGCGTGATGAAAGTTGCCATGGATGGCAATGTCATCAAAGTCATAGGCTATTGCCAGCCCATATGCGCTGGCAATCAAAAGTCGCTACTCGGATATATTCCATTTATGCGCTAATGTGGATTTTGTCTCACCTGCCAGCCACTGATTGACTTCTTTCAATAATGGCTGATTATCTTTCGCCATCATATACACTTTGTAGCTGCCGGTGCCGGGTAATATTTCCGGTGTTGCGACACAAAATACGCCAGGCTCTTTGCTCTGGTAATAATCCCCTTCGATTAAGTCAGTAAACATAATATCCGCACTTTGATCTCGGACTCCCTGCAAATTAGCCACGTTATCTTGGGTTCGGATGATTTGGGCTTGCTTGATATTGGCATCGACAAACGATTGATTGGTACCTCCTGGATTGACAATAACTTTTACCGCTTCGCGATCAATCGCCGCCAATGTGGGGAATTTTTTGGATTGCTGGCAATTAGCTAAGGCAATTTTGCCGTTCTTCACCACCGGGCTGGATAATGAGAATTGCGCTGCGCGGCCGGGTGTTTCTGTGACGCCACCCATCGCGATATCAAACTTGTCTGCCGCTAAATCTTCAGAAAGTGTTGGCCAACTGCTTGGTACAAAATTGACTTTAAGCTTCAGACTTTCACCCAGAGATTTTGCCATATCAATATCGTAACCAATCAATTCCCCCTGTTTATTATGAAAGGCCAAAGGGGCGTAGTCACCGGGAACACCAATCCGTAATTCCCCACTTTGTTTTATTTCTTGCCAATTTTTCGCTAAAAGCGATTGGCTGCTAATTAATGCTACGACCATAATTCCCAGAGGTAATTTCTTCATTTTATTCCTGCTTTTTTATAAAATTCAAAATGAGAATAACGTGATGTCTTATTTTTAATCAATGATTTTATGAGTGAAACATCCGTAGTTTATCGACACTACGGATGTTTTTCTGGATTGGCCGTTTTTTGATATTAATCACGACTATTGATGTGGAATATATTCCCCAGTTAGGCTTTCAAGGAATGCGACGATATCTTTGACGTCTTGCGGTGGCAGGCTAGTCCCCACTTGATATTTCAACATCATTTCAACAGCCTGATTTAAATCTTCGGCTTGTGCATCGTGGAAATAAGGTGCTGTCAAAGCAATGTTTCGCAGGCCCGGTGTTTTAAAGCGGTGCATATCACGGGGATCTTTAGTGACATTAAAACGTCCTTGGTCATCGGTTGTCAGCTCTTTTGAGCGATCTGCAAAGTAATTACTTTTTAATCCCATGAGATCATAGGACTGCCCACCAATATTTTTACCCACGTGGCAAGTGTCACATTTATTTTGCTGGAATAAAGCCAGGCCGTTTTTTTGGCTGGCAGTCAGAGCATTAACATCGCCTTTCAAATAGCGATCAAAAGGACTATTCGGCGTGGTCAGAGTTTTCTCAAACTCAGCAATAGCATCAGTAATAGTGTGCTCGGAATAGCCTTGCGGATAAACTTGAACAAACTCCTGTGTTAATTGTGCATCCTGTTGCAGTTTATTAATAATGTCAGCCCACGAGGCTGATGCCATTTCTACCGGATTCAATGGTGGCCCACCAGCCTGTTGCTGTAAATCAACGGCGCGACCATCCCAGAATTGATTCACATTGAACACGGCATTGAAGACTGTTGGCGCATTTATTCCGCCTTTCTGACCATCAACGCCGGTTGAGGTCGCCAAATTATCGACCCCACCTTTGGAGAGCAGGTGGCAACTGGCGCAGGAGACGGTGTTATCGCTGGACAACCGTGGGTCGTGGAAGAGGCGGGAACCCAATGCCACTTTTTGACTATCGATGGGCAAGGCATCTGGCAGCGGTTGTAATGTCAGATGTTGCATGTCGCTGCTGCTGGTGGAGGGGAAATGTTCCGCCCGCTGTGCTTTCACCCAATCAAGAATCTGATTTCTTTCTTCAACATTGAGACCTGAAGCCCAGTGTAAAACAGCAAAACGCTGTGGTGGCATTTGTTCGCGAGCAATGGCCGATTCGATTTTTGCTAAATCAGCCTCCGGTACTGCGCGATTTTCTTTAATCGCCAATAAGGTAGGTTCCAGTGAGAAATATTGGCTACCTTGTTGAATATCGTAATCCATTAATTGTTTCACGCCTGGGAGCACAGCATAAAAAGGCAGAGATGCACTGCTGGTATGGCAATAATCGCAACCCTTTTGATAAAACAGATTGCTGATTTGTTGGTTAGTTATTTTTGTATTGCTTGCCGAGGGGGATGTATCCTGAGATCGTTTTTTTTCCCCGTTGATTAATGTGTTACTGCGTGCGTTATCCGTCATGTAGATATAACCTGCTACGCCCAGATAACCTGCAATTACTAATATACCTCCGCCAATTAGCCATTTTCTTATCACAGCAGCACTCCTTTGTTGTGTGGAAAGCGGTATTCGCTTTCACATTTATGTATTTACCCTGCTAATAACCTTATTTATTTAATGGGATTATCTCTGGGTTGTGCTGAGGGATGGTTGACTTTTATCAAGCTACTGGAGCAGCTTTGCCTATCATTGAGATAGTCTTTGCCTATGGAATAAGAGCGCGGTTGGTAATTACCGAGCAAACGCCGAGTTATTGGCGCGGCACCGCACAGTACGGTTTTATGGAATGGCCGGATATTCCGGCGTTATTACAAGGCATTACTGATATGGATTGTCAGTTTGAACTGGATGATGTGACTTATTTTTCAGGTCATAAAACCATTGTGGGCCGTGAGGATGGTAGGAGATTACCCGCATTGGAACGGAGCAGCTTTGCTTTCATGGTCAGAAATTTCATTCATGTGACCAATTATTATCATCTGCCGAGTGATAAAGGGGTGGAGATCTGCCGCCGGGTTGCTATTTAGTTGATAATAAAGTGGCTCGCCAATAAAAAACCGCCAGCGGAAACATGATCCACTGGCGGCTTGGTTTGTTATTTTACGTGTAGGGCTGAGTTAGGCTTTAGTGCCTCGTGCGGCAATAATGGCATCGGCCACATTACGTGGTGCTTCAGCGTAATGCTTGAATTCCATAGTATAAGTCGCGCGCCCCTGTGACATGGAACGCAACACGGTGGAATAACCGAACATTTCTGATAACGGCACTTCCGCCCGGATGATTTTCCCGCCACCGACCATCTCTTCCATGCCTTGCACCAAGCCACGGCGAGAGGAAAGGTCGCCCATCACATTACCGGCATACTCTTCCGGTGTTTCCACCTCGACACTCATCACTGGCTCAAGGATCACCGGTGAGGCGCGCTTGACTGCTTCTTTGAAACCAAAGATGGCGGCCATTTTAAACGCCAGTTCCGATGAGTCCACTTCGTGATAAGAACCGAACGTCAAGGTCACTTTCACATCCACCACCGGATAACCGGCCAGAACCCCGGTATTGGTGGCTTCCAGTACGCCTTTTTCTACGGCACCGATATATTCACGCGGCACTACACCGCCTTTAGTCGCATCAACAAAAGCAAAGCCGCTGCCCGGAGCCTGCGGTTCGAGAGTAAAGACCACATGGCCGTATTGCCCTTTACCGCCGGATTGACGAACAAATTTGCCTTCAACATCTGTGACGGTTTTGCGCACGGTTTCGCGGTAAGTGACTTGTGGTTTACCGATATTGGCTTCCACACCGAACTCGCGTTTCATGCGGTCGACAATGATCTCCAGATGCAATTCACCCATGCCGGAGATAATGGTCTGGCCGGACTCCTCGTCAGTCCGGATACGGAATGACGGATCTTCCGATGCCAGACGTTGCAGTGCCAGCCCCATTTTCTCTTGATCGGCCTTGGTCTTAGGTTCAATCGCTTGTGAAATTACCGGCTCAGGGAATTCCATTCGCACCAGCGTAATCACCGCATCTGGGTCACACAGGGTTTCCCCAGTGGTGACATCCTTCAAGCCGACACAGGCGGCGATATCACCGGCGCGGATTTCATCCACTTCAATCCGGTTATTGGCATGCATCTGAACAATACGGCCAATACGTTCTTTTTTGCCGCGAATCGGGTTGTAAACACTGTCGCCTTTGCTCAATACACCTGAGTAGACGCGCACGAAAGTCAGCTGGCCGACATAGGGGTCGGTCATCAATTTGAACGCCAGCGCCGAGAATTTTTCATTATCATCGGCCTTGCGGCTCACTTCGTTACCGTCTTCATCTGTGCCGCTGACCGGCGGAATATCTATTGGCGATGGCATTAGTTCAACCACTGCATCCAACATGCGCTGCACACCTTTGTTCTTAAAAGCACTGCCGCACATCATTGGCTGAATTTCACCGGCAATAGTCCGGATGCGCAGACCTTGGGTAATTTCATCCACCGTCAGGTCGCCGGTTTCCAGATATTCGGTCATCAGTGCTTCAGAAGCTTCAGCCGCCTCGGAGACCATTTTTTCGCGCCACTCATTCGCGGTCGCCAGCAAGTTTTCCGGGATGGGTTCATAGCTAAACGTCATGCCCTGAGAAGCTTCATCCCAGATAATCGCGCGCATCAGCCGCAAATCTACCACGCCGGTAAAGTGCTCTTCACTGCCGATGGGAATCACAATGGGCACTGGATTGGCTTTCAGACGATCAATCATCATCTGGCGGACGCGGAAAAAATCAGCGCCGGGGCGGTCCATTTTATTAACGAATGCTAAACGTGGAACACGATATTTATTGGCCTGACGCCAGACAGTTTCGGATTGTGGCTGCACGCCACCGACCGCGTCATACACCATGACCGCACCATCAAGCACCCGCATGGAACGCTCCACTTCTATCGTGAAATCCACGTGTCCGGGGGTGTCGATAATGTTGATGCGGTGCTCGGGTAAGGTTCCGTCCATCCCTTTCCAGAAACAGGTCACGGCAGCCGATGTAATGGTAATGCCACGTTCCTGCTCCTGTGCCATCCAGTCAGTAGTCGCGCCGCCATCATGCACTTCACCCAGCTTATGACTGACGCCGGTATAGAACAAAATACGCTCGGTGGTGGTGGTTTTGCCAGCGTCGATGTGGGCGGAGATACCAATGTTGCGATAGCGCTCGATAGGAGTTTTACGTGCCATATTAAGTCCTTAATGATAATGGCAATTTCGGGGTGGGCGATTTTATGCCCTACCGGGAAGTTGTTGGTTTATCCCGTCATACTTCAAACCGCATATGTGTTGGCTGCCTTCGTTCACCCCAATCACTTACTTATGTAAGCTCGTAGGGATTTGCTCAGTTGCCGCCTTCCTGCCGTTCGAATTATTTAGGGCTTATGTTCAGTATTACTGCTCATGATCTCTTGATCGCCATTAGTATAGTCTCATTGTACTAATATACACGTACAATTTAATTATTTGTTCTGAAACTGTGCAATAATAGTGGTGGGCAATGGTTGAGGGGGTTTTCATCATTGCACTAGAATTATTAGTAGGGTCAAGATGGAGTATAGGCTATATTGCCGCCCGTCAAGGGCCGCTTGATATGGCCGAATCCGGCAGTTTGACGGGAAATTTCCCTGCGGATTGTCATTTATTTTATTAGGAACACTATGATTGCGAATCATCCTGAGCGTGAGCAGATTCGGTTGGAAAATGTGCTGACGGCTTTAGGTAATCCACTGCGGTTGGCTGTAGTGCGTAGGCTGGCGGCGGGGGGGGAACATGCATGTGGCACTTTGGTACACGGGCTGTCTAAATCGACCTTAACCCATCATTGGCGCGTATTACGGGAAAGTGGTGTTATCTGGCAACGGCCTTGCGGGCGTGAGAGTTTGTTATCACTGCGACGCGATGATATTGATGCCCGCTTCCCCGGCTTATTGGATGTGTTGCTCAATGCGGTAGCCAATGATGCTACTACCGATGAGTCGACGGCAAAACATCTACCGGGAGAGTGAGTTGAGGGCGGTTATCATATTCACCGCCCCCGATTAACAGGTTAAATCTCTTGGGCGTGTGCCAATACAAAATCTTCTGCTGCTTTTGACCACAACCCATCAGTTTTGCGCAAAATGACTTGTAGTTCCTGTAATAACGGCGAATCTTGCTCGGTGCTCATCAGTTCACTTAATGAGGTCAGCGGCATATTTTTACCGGTATAAACCAACTTTTTACCGCCGATAATTTGCGGCAAATTCAAGGTGGTTTCCGCCGCATCATTTAGCCCAAGAATGTGGGATACCACTTTGCCGGCATTCACTTTCTTCGCTTCAATTAACTTCACTGCTTCGCGCATGTCTTCGGTATTGCCCCCTGAGGTTCCGACATAATGGGTAAAGGAATAATGGAGGTCGTAGAAATTAACCGACGCCATAAAATTCTTATCCTGTGGGCCGGCAAAGAAATTAAAGCAGCCATCCGGTGCTAATAGGCTAGAAGCTAATGTGACCAATTCCGCTGAGGGGACGAAAACGAAGATATCGTCATAACCTTTGCCCTCAGTCAGTGCCATTAAACGTTCAAACTGATCATCAGTTTGTTTGGTATTAAGATAATGAACTTGAGTCTGCGGCTCGCTCGGATACAAGCGGGCTGCATAATCCAATTTTTGCTGGTGGCGGTCGGTAATAACCAATAATTCCGGATTAACTGGCCCATGCAACGCGTAATCAATGGCTAATAATCCCATCGGGCCGGTGCCCCCCAGAATTAATACATTACCGCCGGGTTTGATCCCCATTTTATGTTGATAAGTACCGGGAACCAGGTGGTAATTGGCATTAAATGCACCGATAACACAAGACAGTGGCTCTACCAATGAACCTTCAAAATAACTTTCGCCTTCATATGGCAGCAAGCAATCTTGCTCCATAACTTCATTGGGAATAACCACATGAGTGGCTTCACCGCCTACATAAGGGAAAGAATAGCCGGGACAATCTGGGCGGTCGGGTAATTGCAGATTAGCCTGAATCACATAACGGCTGCCGGGTTTGAATTTATGCTGCCACTTCTTACCAACTTGCAAAATATCGCCACAAAACTCATGACCAATAATAATCGGATTTTCTGCCACATTATCCGGCACTTTTTTATGGTCAGCTCCCAAATTGGCTTCTTTCCACGAAGAGAGGCAAATACTGTCGGTCACGACAGTGGCCAGAATTTCATCGTCGCCTATTTCCGGTAAGTCGAAGCTTTCCAACCGCAGGTCATTCTTGCCATATAAACGCAGTGCTTTAGTTTTCATTTGGAACCACCTCAATTATTTTTAAATACAAAAACAGCAGGTCGAATAAAAAACTCCCTGGCATTAATCAGGAAAGAATGCCAAGCCATGAGCCTAAAATTCCGAGGCCAAACAGGGAGAAGATGAGCCAGATAGGGTTAATTTTGCGTTTGAGTAAACGCATCATTAACAGGGTAAGCCCAAGCGCCAGCAAACCTGGGCACAGCTGATCCAGAATGTTCTGCACCGTCATGGTCACAGTGGTGCCGTCGTGACCCGGTGTTTTCGATATCACCAGCGGCACATTGATACTGGTCCATTTGGTGACCAATACCCCCATGATAAACAAGCCCAAAATGGAGGCCCCCTCGGTCAGTTTTTGCAGCACATTCCCGCCAAGATCTTTGACGATATTGATGCCCTTATTGAAACCGTATTGCAGACCGAACCATTTCAGCGCCAGACGCACAGAGTTAAAGGACAAGAAGAACAGAATCGGCCCCAGCACATTGCCATTCAGTGCCAGCGAGGCTCCCAAAGCTGCTGTGATGGGGCGCAAAGTTCCCCAAATCAGCGGGTCACCAACCCCGGCCAGCGGCCCCATCAGCCCGACTTTCAAGCTATTGATTGCCCCTTCATCAATATCAGCACCATTGGCTCGTGCTTCTTCCATCGCCGCGGTGACGCCAATCACCGGCCCACAAACTGCTGGAGTGGTGTTAAAGAACACTAAATGGCGTTTCAACGCGGCAATTTGGTCTTCTTTCAGCGGATACAAGCGCTTAATAGCTGGCACCATGTCATAGCAGAAACCCAGGCCGTGAATACGTTCATAGTTAAAAGAGGCCTGTTGCAAGTTACTGCGTAAAAACATTTTAAACAGATCAGACCGGGTTAATCGTTTGTTTAATGTGGTCATGTCGGCGTCTCCTAATCTTCTAATTCATCAAGTTTGGCTTGGCTGGCTTGGGCTACAGGCGCTGCCGGTTTCTGATAAAGCGGGTTTAACTGGATATACAGCAAAGCAATAATCAGGCCGATGCCGCCGAACGCGAGCAGGCTGAAACCGAGGTAACCTCCGACAATAAAACCGAGGAAGAAGAAGGGCATAAGATATTTAACGCCCATCATATTGAGCACCATGGCGTAGCCGACCACCACGATAAATCCACCCGCAATTTGCAACCCATGGGTCACTACCGTTGGAATGGCACTGAGCATATGGCTAACGGTATCGGCGCTGACAAAGATAGACACGATTAATACCGGAATGGCGACTCGCATGGCCTGAACCAACAATGCCGACACATGCATAAAATCAATCATGGCAAAATTGGCTTTTTCTGCGGCTCGGTCTGCTGCGTGCTGGAACGCGACTGTAATGGTGCGGGCAAAGACGGTTAATACTTGGCCAGCAGCGGCTACTGGTAGGGCAATGGCGATCCCGGTGGCAATATTCTGATGACCGACAATCACCAGAATGGTGGCGATAATACTGGCGAGTGCAGAATCAGGAGATTGCGCAGCACCTACGTTCATCCAACCAAGGGCGATTAACTCCAGCGTACCGCCGAGGATAACGCCAGTGGTCATATCGCCAAGAATCAAGCCTGTAATGGTGCAAGCAATTAATGGTCGGTGAGTTTGGAATTCATCCAGCACGCTGCCGATACCGGCAATGCATGAGAAAATAAAGATTAAGATTATTTGTAGTAAACTTATTTCCATGGTGGACCCCTTTGGACAATACAACGCCGTCATCGCTGCTATAGCTATGAATCATAATTAAATGGCTGTATTGCCCAGGTTAATTAATCGGATTTAAATTTTTAATAAAACCTGAGTTATTATTTATCTATTAATTGACGTGCCGTTATTTAGACTCCAACTCGCGTAATTTTTTAATCACATCCACGTCAGGATCGGACGTGACTACCCGTAAATCTAAATGAACGCCGCGTTCAGCTAATGCGTAAAAGGCATTAATATCATCTTGATCAACTGATACAGCCTTGGTTAATTGTGTTTTCCCGTGTTTAAAGGCCATGCCGCCAATATTAATCACGGAGATTTTCACGCCCTGATCCACTAATCTTAAAACATCAGTTGGATTGGTAAATAAATAAAAAACTGTGTCGTTGATGTAATTTGGGTTGTGATAAACGGCTACCGCCTTTTCAATATTCACGACATTTACTTTAATTCCCGGAGGCGCAGCTTGTTTTAATAGTGTTTTCCGGATTTCATCGTTATAAACGTCGTCGCTACAAATAATAATACGCCCGGCTTTGGCTTCTTTGGCCCAAACCGTGGTGACCTGACCATGAATCAGCCGGTCGTCAATTCTTGCCAGATTGATTTTCATATAAAGTCAGCCTCTTCTTCTTCGCTATTTTGTTGGTGTCGGAATGACTGCACACACTGGGTGCCAATATCGAGTAAATAGTCCGTCAGCTTTTCTGCCGCCATCACGTGCTGGTTATCGGCAATTTCCAGTGCTAAGGGCAAAGATAACCCACTGATGACCTGAATTCGGCTATCACTAAAGGCTAACCGCGCGGCGGCGTTATAAGGGCTGCCACCTTGTAAATCCACCGCAATCAGCCAGGTATCATTTTGATTTTTTGCTATGACATCCTGCATTTTCTTCACTAAGTCTTCGGCGTTCTCACCTCGGTTAAACAGCAACGGGGTAATATTCTGTGTTTCGCCATACACCATATTGACGGAGTTGAGCATTGAAACAGCTAAATCACCGTGGGCACAAAAAATGACATTAACCATTATGCTTCCTATTAGCCGCGAGTTTTGCCACCGGCAATGTTATAGGTCACACCAGTGATATAGCTGGCGCGTTCGGATAATAGGTAAGTCACAAAATCGGCAATTTCTGATAGTTTCCCGGCTCGGCCAATTGGAATGGCATTCTTGGTATAACCGTCGCGCAATTGTTCAACGGTGATATTGCGGGTGTACGCCAGAGCTTCTTCATAGTCGAGTGTGCGCAAACCGGTTTTTTCTAAAATACCGGGGGCAACACCGACCACGCGGATACCGTATTTCCCCAGTTCTTTAGCCCACGAGCGGGTGAAACTGTATAGTGCGGCTTTAGTGGCGGCATAGCAGCTTTGCCCTTCAGAACCTTCTAAGCCACTTTCTGAAGTAAGGTTAATAATGACGCCGTTTTTGTTTTCCACCATATTGCGCGCCACCGCTTGTGACATCAGATATACGCCTTTCTGATTCACATTGACCATTTTTTCAAATTCATTATCTTTCAATTCATATTGGCTATGACTTTGTTTGGGATCGACCAACAGACGCGGGAGATTAATCCCCGCATTGTTGACCAGTGCATCAATATGCCCATGTCTAGCCAAAATATTATCTATTGCGGCTTGTACGCTGGTGCGGTCAGAAATATCCAGCTGAATAAAATTCAACTGTGGATTATTTTTGATCTCACCCTCAAGTGGATTAACATCAGCTAATTGAACCTTGGCTCCTGCCGCCAGTAATTCTTCTACAATGGCATAACCAATTCCTGACGCACCACCGGTGACAATCACTACTTTATCTTTTAAATTTAGCCAATCGCTCATGAAATTTCCCTGTCTATCTAATTTTGGATAATACTCGGCCACATACCGAAAGTATGATTTGTTAAAGGGTCTTTAGGTATTAAGGGGGCGTTAACCCCACTGTCATTATTAGTGAATAAATTACGCCGTGAGTTTTAATATCTCCTCGGCAGTTTCTTTGGTAGTCACCAGACTATTAATATACTTTCCTTTAATCGCGCCGATGATTCCGCTGATTTTATCGTGAGAGTGTGCAATTCCAATGGAATAACGGGCTTTCTTAATTTTGTCTAATTGAATAGTAATGGTTTTATCCGAGATATAAGTTTCTACCTGATTACCTTGTAAATCATAAAAGCGCGAGCAGATATCCCCGGCGACCTGCCGGTCATTAAAGTGGTCAATAACATCGTTACCATAAAAAGCGCGCCAGGTAGAGTTTCCCGAAATATTGGGAGAGCCAATACCGAATATAGCGATATCCAACCGCTGCCAATAATCAGCAATCGCCTGATAATGCTGAGATTGCACAATGCCATCGCGGATAACACTTTCTTCCAGAATGGCCGGGAAATCGATCAACAATGACTCGCCTTTTAATTTCATCGCAGCGCTGTAGACCAGCGTATTAACATGAAAGCGGCTTTCCAACTTACCTGAAGGGCCGCCAACCATAGGAATACAGGTTAATTGGCGCGATACCGACGAGGTATCCATCTGCTCAACCAGTGTGGCAATCGCACTGCCCCAGGAGAAGCCCAGAATATCGCCATTTTCAATAATTCTATTCAGTAATGCGCTGCATTGTTTTGCCATCAGTATTAGTTGATTTTCTGGCGATGAGTCCTGTTCGCAAGAAACAACAATTGCTTCACGTAATTTAAAGCGCGATTTCAATTGCTGTTCCAACAACAAATTTTCGTTATAGTTATAGTTGATTGAAATAGTGACAATGCCTTGTTCGCGTACTTTTTTGAGCATTCGGCTGATGCTGGTGCGGTAAATCCCCAGCGCCCGCGCTATCTCAGCTTGTGTGAAATTTTGCTCATAATACATTTGTGCAACTTTCACCATCAGGCGCAGATCATCGCTCTTTTCCATTTCAGCCTCTTGCACATTTGTGCAGATTTCATTAAGTTATCTATGACTTGATATAATCACTTTCTATTTTTTAAGTCAAAAGCACAAAATAATGAATCTCATTACAACAGTACAATAATCCACTAATTATCATCTTTAAATTAACTTCAGATATCGCACACCTGTGCAATTATCTTTAATGGTATGATTTATATTACATAATTGGAAAAGCGGTTTTTGTGTCGGTCTACTTTATTCCGAACAAATATTCGATTTTGATCACATTTTTATTTTGCGTAATAGTGTGGGATTTGCACATATGTGCAAATAAAGTCTATTGCAGAATAACTCCCGGCGATAATTAGCCGAGAGTTATCTGGGCAGGGGCTTAATTCAGCAGCGGTTTATAGTGATGGGGCTGGCGCATGGCGACCAAATCTTTACGGCGCACGACATTGGTAGGGTAGGGGCTGCCCGCGAGTGAGCGAGTATCAATTGTCTGTGTGACGGCTTGCGTTTCTTGCCAAAGCAGCCGCTCAAGCCGTGGAAAAGTAAAGGTTTCTGGCCCGAATACTCCGCTATATCCCCCGCGCTCATTGATGTCATCGACGGCATTAGCAAAGGCCAGATAAAGATTATTTTCCCCTGCGCGGGTTCTGAATAAGTGCCAGTGCAGTGGGTCGGCTCCAGTCGGAATGGGGTAATTTTGTACCACAGCACTGCCCTTATGCGCGGCAGTAAAACCGGCCGGCAGGGCGGCGGAACAGGCGATAATATCGCAACCCATCAGGGCCAAAATGCGCGCTGATTCAGGTAACAAAGCATCATGGCCCAATAGCAATCCGACCCTGCCGAGCGCCGTATCAAACACCCGCCAGTGTTCCCCTGCGCTGGCCCACTGTTGATTTTGTTGAGAAAGATGGATTTGCCGATAAGTGCCGATTATCCCCTCTGGCCCAAACAAAACCTGTGTGTTGTAGTTTTTATCCTGCTGTTTTTCGGCCATCCCCACCACCAGATAGACCCGCAATTTCATAGCCAGGCGAGCTAACGCCTGCACGGCTGGGCTTTCTGGTGTTTGAGCATCAGCCGCGCCTGCGTGATAGCCGGTTAGGGCTAATTCCGGGAAGACAATTAGTTCGCTACCTTGTTGTAAAACGGCGTTTTCTGTCATGGCGGTAATGGTCGCCAGATTGTCCTCTACCTGTTCAGTTGAGCAGAACTGCGCCACCGTGATGCGGCTCTGTTTGCCCGCAGGCAAAGGCTGCTGCCCGTAAAGCCCAAAGAAATCCTGCGGATTCCATAAAAAACTGTCACTTAATAGTGAGTGATAATAGTCAGGGCGGCGCTGCTCAAACACCAATTCGCCCAAGACCAGGCGCTGGCGGCTGCGGCTGATATCAACTTCGGCATAAGCTATTCCGTTGCCGTCATCCACCACTGCTGCAATGTTGCCATCAGGTTCAATAATGCAGCTACCGCCGCTAAATTGGACTCCGCGCTCTAGCCCCCAGCGATTGCTTTCCAGTAAATAGCAGCCATTTTCCATGGCTCGGCTGATCCAGTAAGGTGCGGGTGTGCGCTCCGCCAGCCAATTGCTGATATGGCAAATTACATCAGCGCCATCCAGCGCCAGCAAACGGGCGGTTTCGGGAAAGTGAATATCCATACAGACCAACATGCCAATACGCCCCAGCGGCGTATCAAACACTTGATGCCCGACATCCCCTGCGGCGGCCCATTTAGGTTCTGAAATATAAGGATGACTTTTGCGATGGCAACCAATGACCCCGTGCGGCCCGATGAGTACCGCACTGTTGTAATACAGCGCGGTTTGCGGGTCTACCTCCGGCATTCCTAACACGATATAGCATTGATAACGTTGGGCTAATTCAGTGAATCGGGCGGTGCTTTCGCCGGGGACGGTTTCGACCATTGGCGCGATTTCCTGTCGGTCAAACCAACAGTAGCCGGTGGTCGCCATTTCGGGGGTAGTAATCAGGCGAGCACCTTTTTGTGCCGCCTGTTCTACCAATGCCAATAACTGCTGCACATTTGCCTCTTTGGCAAACATGAGGGGTTCAAACTGAATGACGGCTGCAAGATAAGGGGCTATCGACATGATTATCCTCATAAATTCTTAATGATGTATTGGGGTGGCTCCGAATAATCGAAACTCAGTTTTTCCGGTTGTTGGCGGCTCCTGGGGTGGTCCAGGAGAAAATATCATTGGCCTGAATCAGTGCGCATGAAATCTCTTCGACGGTAATGCGTTTGTCCATGGCCTGATGGCGCAGGATCTCGTAGGCCTGTTCTTCACCAATGCTGTGCATCCGCATCAGGATGGCTTTGGCCTCACTGACCTGGCGGACTCCCAGCACTTTTTTCTCCAGCCGCTCAATACGTTCACTCATCTGTCGCTGCTGTTGGGCATGGTGCAAAGCAAACACCATCGCCGATAGCAAACCGGAGGCGCGCAGGGGGGTAGTGATTGTGGTGTCCGCGCCCATTTTGAGTGCTTGGTCAATGAATGTGGGGTTTTCATAGGCGATAACCGCTATCAGAGCATGTTTGTTGGGAGCGAACCAGGAAACATCCGGTTCTGGGTTATCTGACTGTAATGCATAGAAAATTAAATCAGTGTCGGCGGGGAGTTGTTCGGGAATGGGCCAGAAAGCTTGAACTTTAAACCCCATCCGGCGCAAATGATTAGTCAGCGTTTCGCCATCATCGTCGTCGGGGTGTAACACGACACAGCGGACTCCGCGGCTGAGTAAGAGGGCGGTTGGGCTGATTCTGCTATCGCTAGGTCGCATGTGGATACCCCACTGTCGTGAGTTTCGTGACCCAATCGCCCTGAATCTGGTGGGTCATATAGGGGTCGGGTTCGACGATACGGCGAGATTCCTGCACGATAGTAAATTGCCCACTTTCATTCGCCATACCAATGCGCGGATAAAGCCCAGTATGTTGATTCAGCGGATCAATACGAATGCGGCCTTGTGGCGCATCAAACTGGCTCCCGCGCAGGGCGGCAGAAAGCGGATAAATATGGTCACTGCCGCACTCCGCCATAGCTTTGGCGAATAAATGCACCTGACTGTAGGTGGCTTCCCAATTCATGTCGGTGGTGAGTTCCGGCCCGAACTGTTGATGAAATTGTTTGAGTGCTGATTGATTGGCTTGGGTGCCAATACTTTGGAAATAAGGGGCTGAACTGAAATGACCCTGTGCCACTTCCGCCCCCATAATGGCAATCTCTGTTTCTGATGTATTCAGGCTGCCAATAGGTATATGGGCAGGATCTAGCCCTGCGGCTTGATAAGCTTGATACAAGAAAGGGACAGTTTGTCCGACCACAGTGCTAAAGATGAAATCTGGCTGCTTTTTGCTTATTTCCTCAATGATGGGCAAGAAAGCTTCATAAGGGGCATTCAGATCAAGGTAGCGCTCGCCGATAACCGCACCATCATGGCGTTGCAGAATTAGCTCCTGCATGTTGCGGTTACATTCGTAGGGGTAAATATAGCGCGAGCCAATCAAATACACGCGCGCGCCAAACTGCCCAGTTAAATAATCTGCCAGTTGTACGCAGTTTTGATTGGGCGCAGCACCGCCATAGAAAATATTGTCAGAAAATTCAAAACCTTCATACAGTTGCGAATAGAACAGCAGCCGCCGATATTTTTCTACAATCGGCGACATAGCTTTGCGACTACTGGAGGTATAGCCGCCAAAAATCACATTAACCTCATGTTCGACAATGAGTTGCTCGGCCAAAGCACGGAACTGCGCATCATCAGATTGTGGGTCAAAATGAATCGCATTCAGCGGCCTGCCGTTGATGCCACCATGGTGGTTAATTTCAGCAATCGCCTGTGTCGCCCCACGCCATTGCGACAATTCTTGTGCCGCCGTCACTCCACTGAAAGAGTAGAGCAAGCCAATATTGACCGGGATATCTGAACTCATAGGCACCTGCTTACACTATTAAAAGGATGATTGTGCGAATGCGCATAACCCCCCGGCGTATGCCGAGGGGTAGGGATTATTACGCTAAAAGTTCTTTGTTAAGCATCGCGCCGACGGTGTATTTCGGGTCAACCATATTGCCCAGCCGCACTTTGCCGCATTGGCTCAGTAGCATGTAGGCATCCCACTGTTCGAAGCCAAAATCGGCCACTAACCAGTAAATCAGGTCACGATAAGCAATGCGGGTGGCATCCTCTAATGGGCGTGCGCTGCCGATACTCATGATGGTTTCGGCGTTTTCCATCCGTGGCCAGGAGAGTTGCCAGTTTTTAATCAAATCCACTTTGATGGTGGTGATGGAGGCGAACTCCACCGCAGTGCCGCAAATCTCGCCATCCCCCTGACAAGCATGAGCATCACCAATAAACAGGCGGCCGCCGGGGGCGCGCACTGGCAGATAAGTAATGCTGCCCGGCCCGATGTCCGGCACGTCCATATTCCCGCCGTGATTATCCGGCGTTAGAGAATTGATAGAGTCAATTTCTGGCGACACACTCAGGGTGCCGATATGCGGCTTATAGGGCAGGGTATGGCGCTCGCTCCAGTAGACTTTTTCACTGTCGAGCTTAATCATGCGCACTTTTTCCGGCAGCGGGTCATTGAGCATGGCGGTCAAGTCGGTGCCGGTCAGCCCACCAAAGTGCGGGATCATGGCGCAGATGCCGTGCGGGTTAACCCCACGCGGTAACATGGATTCAATATAGACCGCAATAACATCGCCTTTCTCCGCGCCATTGACCATGATTGGGCCATTCTGCGGGTTGAGAAACGGCATTTTGAGCAGTTGGCTTGGGATATCTTGCTCCGAACTAATCGCCCCTTCGAAAGCATCTCGCGTGTCCACAATCACCCGATCGCCCGGTTCAATGGTCAGCACCGGCGTTGAGTAAGGGCCGATAGTGTAGTGAAACTCTTTTTGCATCTCTTCCGTCAAATGGTGGGTTACCGGTTTACGTCCCGCACCGACACCGCGTTTGACCATGATTGATTCTTCCAGCCATTTCATTAGCAATTCTCCACGTAATTAGGGTATCCGGCTACAAAGCCAGGTGACGACGCATTAAAAGATCATCAGCAAGTTGTTGTTGTGAAAGGTTTTCTACCACCTGGCCTTTATCCATTACCGCACAACGTTGCGCGGCCCGCTGGATCATCGCGATATCCTGCTCGACCAGAATCACCGCCACATGCAGCTCGCGGGCAATGCGCACTAAAGTGTCGGCAATGATGTTGACGATAGAGGGCTGAACACCCTCAGAGGGTTCATCCAGCAATAACACTTTTGGCGATCCGACCAAGGCTCTGGCGATAGCTAACTGTTGTTGCTCGCCGCCACTCATGGTGCCGGCTTTTTGTTTGAGTCTCTGACGCAAAATCGGGAAGTAATCCAGTACCCGCTCCAGCAAGTCTTTGGCAAACTCGCGGTGTTCACGGACAAATTGCATGCCGACTTGTAGATTTTCTGCCACCGTCAGGCCAGCAAATACCTCCCGCCCTTGCGGTACATAGCCAATCCCCAACCGGGCGCGGCGCTGCGGCGAGGCTTGAGTGATGTCAATTTCCCCTAACAAAATCTGCCCTTTTTTCGCCGGAACTGCGCCAATCAACGTGCGCATTAAGGTGGTTTTCCCCACGCCATTGCGGCCAATCAACCCCAAGACTTCTGCCGCGTGCAATTGCAGCACGACGCCATTGAGCACTTGCCCGCCGCCATAACCGCCAGTCAGCCCCTCTATTTGCAAAACCACGTTATTCATACCGCTTTCCCCAAATAGATATCCGCCACATCCTCGCGCGCCAGCACCTCGGCGGCATTGCCGTCAGCAAAAACTTGTCCGCCATGCAGGACGGTGACCTGTGAAGCTATTTGCCGCACGAATGTCATGTCGTGCTCTACCACCATCAGCGTCAGGCCATCATTTTGCATCTGCTTGATAAGTTCGCCGGTGAGATAAGTTTCATCGATAGATAAACCGGCGACTGGCTCATCAAGCATCAGCAGAGTGGGCTGTAGCGACACCGCCATGGCAATTTCCAACCACTGTTTCTTGCCGTGAGATAAATTACCGGCCAGTTGGTGATATTCAGTGCTGAGCTTAAAGCGCTCTAATAGCTCATCGACACTGACCGCTTGCGAGCGAACTTCTGGGCGTAAGTGACTGAGTGATAACTGTAAATGCTGCTCAACAGTCAGTTCCGGGAAAATGCCGGGGATCTGAAACTTAATACTCATGCCCATGCGAATGCGCTGAAAGGGCGGCAGAGTATTCAGCCGCCGATTAAAGAAGCGGATATCCCCATCGCTTGGCGTATGTTCGCCAGTCAGCAATTTGAAAAAGGTACTTTTACCCGCGCCATTCGGGCCAATCACACAGCGGACTTCGCCACGGCGGATTTGCAAATCAACTTGATTGATAACCTGAATGCCGCCAAAACGTTTGCTTAGCCCACGGGTTTCGAGGATCAAATCTTGCGCTGTTTGATTCATAGCGATTCCCCTTTTTTCTGACGAGCGGCAGACCAACGGGTGATTTTCTCCGCCAACCAAGGCAAGAGGCCGTTGGGCGCGGCTAGCACCACAAACAGCAAAATGGCACCCAGCAAAATCATGGCGTATTCGCTGCCGTAAATAGCCAGCCATTGGGATAGCCACACCAGCAGGGCGGTGATGACCGCAGTACCAAAAATATTTTTACGCCCGGCGGTCGCTACCCAAATAACTGGCATTGCGGCGGCGGTCAGCCCCATGGAGGACGGCGTGATATAAGACCCCCATAAGGTATACAGCGCACCGGATAACCCGGAGAGCACACCGCCGAGCACAAACACCAGTAATTGGTAGCGGCGGATATCAATCCCCAGCATTTCTGCCCGGCGCGGGTTCTCGCGGATAGAGGCCAGTGTCAGGCCAAAATTAGAGCGCAATAACCGCCGAACCCCCCAGTAAACACCAGCAAGCAGCAGAATAATCAGGTAGTAAAAGGCATTACCTTCCAGTGTCAGCAATTTGCCGTCGAACCACGGCAGGGAGAGTGGCGGCATGCCGGACATGCCATTAAAACCATTCAGTCGCGCACTGCCGATAGTCCATTGCGGGCCAGCGGTCTGCGACATAAAAGTTTCCAGCACCAGAGTGAAAGACAGGGTCACGATGCCGATAAAAATGCCGGTCACTCCGCCGTAAAACATCAAGTAACCCAGTGCCGCAGCCACCGCAGCGGCCACCAGCAAGGCCATAATCAAGCCCGACCAGGTGGAGAGCACACCATCGCCGAAATTCAACGTCATCACGCCGTAGGTGTAACCGGCAAGGCCAAAGAAGGCGGTCTGCCCGAAAGATAAAATGCCGCCATGCCCCCACATTGCCGCCAACCCGATGGCACAGAATGTCCACAGGAGGAAGTAGGAAAAGTCGCCGATCATGGCGCTATCGACCACCAACGGCAGGGCGAGAGCGCCCGCCAGAATAAGCAGCGCAGCCAGCCGAGTGGTGGACGGCGTGCGTTGTTTTGCCGCCGATAAATGAACAGAAGTTGTTGTCACATGCAGCTCCTAGCGGTTACGGGTAAACAGGCTGCCAATACCGTTAGGTAATAAGCGGATAACCAAGACGGCGGTAACCAATAAGCCAACTTGCCCAGCTAATTGCCCATACCAGGAATTCAGCCCAGTTTGTATTGCGCCTAATGCAATCGCTGCAGGAATGGTGCCAACAAGTACATTTGCGCCCCCCACAACCACCGAAACAAAGGCTTGCACGATAAAACTGCTGCCCATGGTGGGGACGGCGGTCAGTGTTGGGGCATAAATGGCCCCTGCTAATCCAGCCAGCCCAGCCCCTAGCGCGAATGTCAGGGTATAAATCCGGTCAGTTTCCAAACCCAAACAAGAAGCCATGCGGGCATTTTGAATAGTGGCTCTGGCGCAAACACCGTAATTGGTGTGGAAAAATAGCCAATAGAGCACCATTAAAATGGCAATGGCGAAGAAGGGCAGTAATGCACGGTAAGTGGCAAACGAGTAGTCGCCGAGGGTGAAAGAGCCGAAAGGTGTCGACAACCCCTCCAGTGACGGGCCGGCAATCAGCAACATACTTTGCTGTACAATCAAACTGATAGCCCAAGTGGCGACCACCGAATCATACAAACGGCCATAGAGATGGCGCACCACCAGGCGCTCGACTACACCGCCGAAGAACGCCGCCGCCAAAGTGCCGGCCAGCATGGCAAAAGGCAGAGGCAAGCCCGCTTTATTCATCAGAATGGTGACATAAGCACCACACATAATGAATTCGCCGTGCGCCAGATTGATCACGCCCATCATGCCAAAAATAACCGCCAGCCCCAGTGCTGCCAGCACCAGATAGGCGAAGTTATCGCCAAACTGATAAATCACCGAATAGAGAAAGGATAGCGTTAACATTGTTTGGCAATCCTGGGTGTCCTGATTGACACCATTGAAAATGGAGAACACAGGGAAGCCCGCCTGAGGCGGTCACTTCCCGACAAAATGACTCTATTTAGGCTTTTTTCGGTGGAGATGATGGGGTGTATTGGCTGTTATCAGGTTTCACCGGCAAATCACAACCCGCTTCACCCAACCAATAAGGTTTGATGTCCGTCCACACTTTCGGGATTTCGATCGAGTGGTCGTCTTTCACATGAGCCAGATAGATGGTGTGGCTCAAATGATGACTTTTCGGATCGATACAGACTTTTCCTGAGGGGCCATCGGTACAAATATCACCGCTTTCCAGTGACTTACGCACTGCGTCCATATCTGTGCTACCCGCCTTTTCTACGGCTGCTTTGTACAGATAAACTGCATCATAAGCATTGGCTGCTTCCTGATTGATGTAAGGTTCATTCGGGAATTTGGCATGGAAACGCTGTTTGAAATCATTGCTGGCGGGGCTATCCACCTCTTCAATGTAGTTAGCCGTGATATACATATCTTTCAGCGCCGGGGCTTTAAAGCGCTTGTGCTCATAAGCCTGGCCGACACTCACCGAGCTGCCCATAGGTAAGTTCAGTTTTGCCGCCGCTTGCTGCTCGTAATAAGAGGATTGGTTGGCCCCGACCAGCAAGGTCATCACGAAATCAGGTTTGGCTTTCTGGATGTTTTGAATGGTTTGACCAAATTGTGAAACACTCAGCGGGATAAACTCCTCGCCCACCATGGTGCCGCCATTCTCTTCGACAATTTTGCGCACCCATTCAGCCGAGATTTGCCCAAAGTTATAGTCGGCGGCAATGGTGTAAACTTTTTTGCCGTACTTCTCCATCATCCACGGGATCAAGGTGGAGAATTGCTGTTCAGGCACGGCACCGGTGACAAACACATTGGAGTCACACACCCCGCCTTCATACTGATTGTTATACCAATAGAGCTGCTTTTCGCGATCCATTATTGGGCGGATAGCTTCGCGCGAGGCACTGGAAAATGCCCCGAATATCACATCCACTTTGTCATTTTTAATTAAGCGACGAGCCATTTGTTGAAAGCGGGTGTTATCGGATTGCGTATCGTATTTGACCAGCTCGATTTGGCGTCCGAGTATGCCGCCTTTAGCATTAATTTCTTCTACAGCCAGCTCTGTGGCATGAATTTTGGGAATCACCGGTAAGGCAAAGTTACCGGATGCATCTTCCAATAAACCGATTTTCACCGGTGTTTCTGCCGCCATCGCCATACCTGAGTAGGACACGGCAAATGCAGCTGCCAGCGCAATTGACAGCGTGGTGTGATGACACTTTATTTTGGACCATTTTGTTCTGAACATAAGTACCCCGGCATTGGTTAAAAAGTGGGTCTGAAAAAAAGCCAAAAAAAAAGCCCGGCAAAGTCAGATGACATTGCGAGGGCTCTATTGCCATAACCACAAGCCGACAACGTTGGCGTTCTTGCGGAGAAGTCATGGCCACTATAAAAAGCATTTCGAGTGGTTGTCAACGAAGAATTTTCAATAAAAATCAAATAGTAAAATTGAAAATCGTTGCACTAAATCAGGGCTTTCTGTTGCACGAAAATAGCTCATTAATGCGCAAGCGCTAACGGCGGGTGAGGAAGAGCAAAGCGGTGAGATTAGGCAGGAAAAACTTGTGGAATATGGCGGTGGAGGTTAATAAATTGCACCAGTGGAGTGCTTAAAGTTTATTCAATATTTTGTCTGTTTTTATCGGTAAGATTTTTATTTGTCATCTTTTCATTTCTCATAAAGCCAACCCCGGCGAAATCACCGAGGTTGGCTTTTGCTGTTAACCGCAGCGGTTACATTTCGCTGCCTGAATCTGTTGGAAGAAATCATTACCTTTATCATCCACCAGGATAAAGGCCGGGAAATCTTCTACTTCAATTTTCCAGATGGCTTCCATCCCCAATTCAGGATATTCCACACATTCCAGACTTTTGATGCTATTTTGCGCCAACACCGCCGCAGGGCCGCCGATACTGCCCAGATAGAAACCGCCGTGTTTGTGACAAGCATCCGTCACTTGTTGGCTGCGATTCCCTTTCGCCAGCATGATCATGCTGCCGCCGTGGGATTGCAGCAGATCGACATAAGAATCCATGCGGCCCGCCGTGGTTGGCCCGAGTGAGCCGGAAGCATAACCTTCTGGTGTTTTGGCTGGCCCCGCGTAGTAAATCGGGTGATCTTTAATGTATTGCGGTAAACCTTCGCCGTTATCCAGCCGCTCTTTTAATTTGGCATGGGCAATATCGCGGCCAACAATAATAGTTCCGGTCAATGACAAGCGGGTAGAAACCGGATACTGCGACAGCTCTTTTAAGATATCGGCCATCGGGCGATTAAGGTCGATTTTGACCACTTTGCCTTCAGTGCTGTTGCGCAGATGCTCAGGGATATATTTCCCCGGATTTTGCTCCAGTTTTTCCAGCCAGATACCTTTGCGGTTAATTTTGCCTTTGATATTACGGTCAGCAGAGCAGGAAACTCCCATCCCAACCGGGCAAGATGCACCGTGGCGTGGCAGGCGAACCACGCGCACATCGTGAGCAAAGTACTTACCGCCAAATTGTGCGCCCAGACCTAAGTCTTGCGCGGCTGCCAATAATTCTTGTTCAAGCTGAACATCGCGGAAAGCTTGCCCGTGCTCATTCCCCTCTGTCGGCAGGCCATCATAATATTTGGTGGAGGCCAGCTTGACGGTCTTGAGCGTGCTCTCAGCCGAGGTGCCGCCGATAACAAAAGCAATATGGTATGGTGGGCAAGCCGCCGTACCCAAAGTGCGCATTTTCTCAACCAGATAGTCTTTCAACTTCCCCGGTGACAGCAGCGCTTTAGTTTCCTGATACAGATAGGTTTTATTCGCTGAGCCGCCACCTTTGGTGACGAACAGGAATTTGTAATCTTCGCCCTCGGTGCTGTACAGATCGATTTGCGCTGGCAGGTTGGTGCCGGTGTTCACTTCTTTGTACATATCCAGCGCCGCGTTTTGCGAGTAGCGCAGGTTATCCTCAATAAAAGTGTTATACACGCCGCGCGACAGGGCTTCGGCATCGTTACCGCCAGTCCAGACGCGTTGACCTTTTTTGCCCTGGATAATGGCGGTGCCGGTATCCTGACAGGTCGGTAAAATTCCTTTGGCCGAAATTTCTGAGTTACGCAGGAATTGCAGGGCAACATATTTGTCATTTTCGCTGGCTTCGGGGTCATCCAAAATAGCGGCGACTTGCTTTTGGTGCGCGGGGCGGAGCAAGAATGAAGCGTCATGGAAAGCATGTTGGGCGAGGAGGGTCAGGGCTTCTGGCTCGACTTTCAGAATGTCGTGGCCTTCAAACTGTGTAACCGAGACGTGATTATTACTGACAAGGTAATACTCAGTATCGTCTTCCTTTAGTGGGAAGGGATCCTGATAGTGGAACGGTTTGTTTGACATATTTTTCTCACATTCAACATCTGTTAGCGAAAGTGTTCGATAACAGAAACAATCGTTAGTGGAACCATTAGCTGAGCCAAGTCGATATTTTTTTAACTCTGACTTTGGCGATGATCTTACTATAGATTGTTAACGCGAGGCGACGGCTCCAGCTCCTTAATAAAGGGTGGGTCTCATTTTCCGCACTTATCGATGGTTTTGGCAGGACGTTGGTGGGACACTGGCCGACCGCCAGTACATATCTTTCATACTTGAAGTCGCAGGGTTGTTGGCTGCGCTCACTCACCCGAATCACTTGACTTCAGTAAGCTCATCGGGATTCATTCGCTTGCCGCCTGCCTACAACTCCCATTATTTTGGCTATAGCACCGCTAAACGCTACCTGTTGATCCGCGCTTTTGGGTTCAATGACCCATTCTATAAATAAGGGTGTCTGTCACAAATTGGCCATAAAGCCATGGAGATAACGTCATCCTCAGAGCTTTATTGATACCAAACAACTCCCGCCCCACTCAAAAGAGGTAGGGTTGCTGGTGCGGGACGGGCTATTTATTATCCTAATTATAACAATTGCTGTCATTGGGCCACTGCGCTCAGTCTTAATCTCCCTCCCGCTGAATTACTCATTTTTTTGAATTAATCGGATTCCATCCCTTGGGGTGTTATCTATTTTCTGGAATGCAACCAAGTGGGCATCTTATGAAAGAGACCAATGAATCCCGGCTGTTTACGGCAGAAGTTTCTCGCCGAAAACTAGTCCAAACCACTCTTATCGGCGGCCTCGCCGTGGCGACTGGGGCATTTTCGTTACCCTTTTCGCGCACTGCCCGCGCGGTTCAATCTGCTATAAACCCGGCTAATGATGGCAAAGTGATATGGAGCGCTTGCACCGTTAACTGCGGCAGCCGCTGTCCATTACGCATGCATGTGGTTGATGATGAAATTAAATACGTTGAAACCGACAATACCGGTGACGACAATTTTGAAGGTTTGCATCAAGTGCGAGCTTGTTTACGTGGCCGCTCCATGCGCCGCCGGGTGTATAACCCTGACCGGTTGAAATACCCGATGAAACGTGTCGGCGCACGCGGGGAAGGCAAGTTCAAACGTATTTCATGGGATGAGGCTTTTGATACCCTCGCCGCCAGCATGAAAGGCATCATCAAGGAATATGGAAACGAAGCCATCTATCTGAATTACGGCACGGGTACACTGGGCGGCACCATGACCCGCTCGTGGCCGCCGGGTTCCACCTTATTGGCTCGGTTGATGAATTGCTGTGGCGGCTATCTCAATCATTATGGTGACTACAGCACAGCACAAATTGCTGCTGGCCTGAATTACACCTATGGCGGCTGGGCCGACGGTAATAGTCCTTCAGATATTGAAAACAGCAAACTGGTGGTGTTGTTTGGTAATAACCCCGGCGAAACCCGGATGAGCGGCGGTGGCGTGACTTATTATCTGGAGCAGGCAAGGGAGAAATCCAATGCCAAGATGATTGTGATTGATCCGCGTTATACCGATACCGCCGCCGGTCGTGAGGATGAATGGATCCCGCTGCGACCGGGGACGGATGCCGCACTCGCTTCTGCGCTAGCTTATGTGATGATCAGTGAGAATTTGGTGGATCAGCCGTTCCTCGATAAATACTGTGTTGGCTATGACGAGAAAACGCTACCGGAAAGTGCGCCGAAAAATAGCCATTATAAAGCCTATATTTTAGGGCAAGGTGCGGATGAAACCGCTAAAACACCGCAATGGGCGGAGGCCATCACCGGTATTCCGGCGGCGAAAATTATTAAATTGGGGCGCGAAATCGGCTCGGTCAAGCCCGCTTATATTGCGCAAGGCTGGGGGCCACAGCGCCATGCCAATGGTGAAACGGCCAGCCGCGCCATTGCCATGCTAGCGATCCTGACGGGCAACGTGGGGATCAATGGCGGTAATTCAGGTGCGCGTGAGGGGTCCTATAGCTTGCCGTTTGTCCGTATGCCGACTTTGGAAAACCCGGTTAAAACCAGTATTTCAATGTTCTTGTGGACTGATGCCATTGAGCGCGGCCCAGAAATGACCGCCACCCGCGACGGGGTGCGAGGCAAAGATAAACTGGACGTGCCAATCAAGTTCATCTGGAACTACGCCAGTAATTGCCTGATTAATCAGCATGCTGAAATCAACCGCACCCATGACATTCTGCAAGATGATAAAAAATGCGAAATGATTGTGATCATTGATAACCACATGACTTCGTCAGCCCAATATGCCGATATTATCCTGCCAGACTGCACCGCCTCTGAGCAGATGGATTTCTGCCTTGATGCTTCCAGCGGCAATATGGCCTATGTGATTTTTGCTGATCAGGCCATCAAACCGCGCTTTGAATGCAAAAACATCTATGAAATGACCAGTGAGCTGGCAAAACGCATGGGGGTTGAGCAGCAATTTACTGAAGGACGTACGCAGGAGGGTTGGTTGCGCCATCTTTATCAGCAATCACAACAGGCTATTCCTGAGTTGCCTTCATTCGAGGAGTTTCGCGAGCAGGGCATCTTTAAAAAACGCGATCCGGCAGGGCACCATGTTGCCTATAAAGCATTCCGCGCCGATCCCTTGGCTAATCCGTTAACGACTCCATCGGGAAAAATCGAAATTTACTCTGCCGAATTGGCACAAATCGCCGCCACTTGGGAGTTGCAGCCGGACGATATTATTGATCCATTGCCAGTGTACGCCGCGGGTTTCGAGAGTTTTGACGACCCGTTAAACCAGAAATATCCATTGCAACTCACCGGCTTCCATTACAAAGCCAGAACTCACTCGACTTATGGCAACGTCGATGTACTAAAAGCTTCCTGCCGCCAGGAAATGTGGATTAACCCACTCGATGCCAGAGAGCGCGACATCAAAAATGGCGATCTTGTGCGGATCTTCAATGGCCGTGGTGAAGTCCAAATTGATGCAAAAGTCACACCGCGCATGATGCCAGGTGTGGTGGCGCTAGGGGAGGGGGCGTGGTACAGCCCGGATAAAAACCGCATCGACAGGGCCGGCAGTATTAACGTATTGACCACACAGCGCCCCTCTCCGTTGGCGAAAGGGAATCCATCCCATACCAACCTCGTTCAAGTAACCAAGGCTTAAGGAGCTAACTGATGACGCAATATGGTTTTTACATCGACTCCAGCCGCTGCACGGGGTGCAAAACTTGCGAACTGGCTTGCAAGGATTTCAAAAACTTATCAACTGATGTCAGTTTCCGGCGCATTTACGAATATGCCGGAGGTGACTGGCAGCAGGATAACGGTGCATGGCATCAGAATGTGTTTGCTTACTATCTGTCTATCGCCTGCAACCATTGTAGTGATCCCGCCTGTACCAAAGTGTGCCCGAGTGGCGCGATGCATAAGCGCGATGATGGTTTTGTGGTGGTGAACGAGGATATTTGTATTGGTTGCCGCTACTGCCATATGGCTTGCCCGTACGGCGCACCGCAATATGACGAAGCAAAAGGGCATATGACTAAGTGTGACGGTTGCTACGAGCGAGTGGCAGCAGGTAAAAAACCGATATGTGTTGATTCCTGTCCATTGCGGGCGCTGGATATGGCCCCTATCGATGAATTGCGAGAGAAATATGGTGAGTTAGCCGAAGTCGCACCACTGCCAGCCGCGCATTTTACCTTACCGAATATTGTCGTGAAACCAAATGCCAACAGCCGCCCGGTCAGAGATACCACCGGTCATCTGGCAAATCCGAAGGAGGTATAACATGGGTATGGGATGGCATGAATGGCCACTAATGGTCTTTACAGTACTGGGGCAGTGCGTGGTCGGGGGCTTTATTGTCCTGGGGCTGACACTGCTATTTGGCGGCTTGAGCCGCGGACAGCAACAGCGGGTTCACCGCAGTATGTTTGTCTTGTGGGTGCTAATGGCGCTGGCCTTTATCGCCTCGACGCTGCACCTTGGCTCGCCGATGCGGGCATTCAACTCATTAAATCGCATCGGAGAATCAGCACTGAGCAATGAGATAGCGGCCGGTTCGCTGTTCTTTGCCGTAGCGGGTTTTTACTGGTTACTGGCCGTATTGGATAAGATGCCCGCTGTACTGGGTAAGATCTGGCTAGTGGTGGCGATGATGTTGGGCGTGGTATTCGTTTATGCCATGTGCCGGGTTTATTCCATTGATACGGTTCCGACGTGGGATAATCTTTATACTCCGCTGAGTTTTGTGCTAACCGTCTTTATCGGCGGGCCGATTTTGGGTTATCTGCTGCTGCAATTGGCTGATATTCATGGGCGAGCAATGCTGCAATTGCCGATGATCAGTGTATTGGCGCTGATTATCAGTATCGCCAGTGTCATTATGCAGGCGGCGAGTTTGCCGCTGATTTACAGCTCAGTACAGCAAGCTTCCGAGCTTATTCCTCATTATGGCACCTTGATGGTCTGGCGCTTGGTATTGTTGGTATTGGGGTTGGGATGCTGGATTTGCCCGTTAATCCGAGGGCGCACCCCGATGACTCTCGGGATGATTTTTGCCATGTTATTAATTATTATTGCTGAATTGATTGGCCGTGGCGTGTTTTATGGGCTGCATATGACGGTGGGAATGACATGATTTATCAGCATATTGAGCTGACAGGACGAGCCTTGGGGATACTGTTTTATTGTGAGCCAGATAGCCCAGAATGCAGTGATATTGTGGCGCAATTGAGCAATGGTTCATGGGCGGCACAGTGGCCTTATGGTTCTGAAGAGCAATTGCTGCCAATTGCGGCTTTGTTGGCGCAATTGGAAAATGACGAAACACGGGAAGAAGCTTGGCAGCGGCTGTTTATTGGCCCTTATGCTTTGCCCGCGCCGCCTTGGGGCTCCGTCTATCTCGATAAAGACATTGTGTTATTTGGCGACTCCACCTTAAAACTGCGTAACTGGATGGCGCAGAAGCATGTAGAAGTAACATTGGAGCAGGGGGAACCGGAGGATCAGTTCGGTCTAATGCTCATGATGGCGGCCTGGCTGGCAGAACATCAACCCGCCGATTTACCCGAGCTACTGGCAGATCATTTATTGCCATGGGGGTATCGTTATTTGGCGTTGCAGCAATCAGTTGCTGGGCATCCGTTTTATCAAGGGTTGGCCGAACTGGCAACTTTGACACTTACCCATTGGCAACATGAATTGCAGGTAACTCCAGCAGTGGTTGAGATATATCACTGAACCACATAATCTCTTTAAACCCATCTTCATGATGGGTTTTTCTTATAAAAAACGCCTTTTCTCAATACTTTTCTTTATTGTTTTAGTTAGCATTTTCCTCGATCGACTCACCGGTGGCCAACTGCTACTTTTCTTGTTCTCACTCCACATATCAGCGCAGGTATTATGGCTGTTGAGAATTATCCTTGGGCGGGTTTTCTGCGGGCTCTTGTTCTGCTTCAGATTGATCGGGTGGCGGCATAATGTCGTGGATCAATTGTTCATCAAAACTAGGATTGAGTGCCGGGGACAATGGGGAACTGACCAAGCTGTCGGGTATTGCCATATGCGGCACCGGAGCATCGTTAACAAATTCGTCTTGATCCTGTTTAACCGTTCGGCTGAATGCTATCAGACTTAAACCGCACAGTGAGAAAAACGCATACAGAATATTGCCTCCCAGAGGTGCAATCAACGCCCCCACAGCAAGCGGGCCGATACTGGCGCCTACCCCGAATGACATCAGTAAACACGCGGCTAAAGAAACTCGCCGTTCTGGGGCAATCAGGTCATTGGCTAACGCAACGACCAACGGATAAAGAGTGAACTGCAACATACTGACTATAAAGCCTAAACCCAATAAAAAGTGAAACGAGATATGGGGCACTAGCGCCAGTGGCAGCGCAGTTAATGCCAGTAATAATGCGTTAATACGGAGCAATAGCGTGCGGTTATAGCGGTCGGACAACCAGCTGAGCGGAAGCTGAGCAACCAATCCGGCAAAAATAGATAACGCCATGAACAAGCCAGTTTCTTGCGTTGAAAGCGATTGTAAACTGGCATAGACCGGTGCCAGGCCATAAAACGAGCCGACAATCATACCAATGACTAATGTTGAAGCCAGTATTTTGGGGATCGAGCGGATAAAGAACTTTAGCTCCATGGGCGCTGGTGACATCTGCTGGGCATTACTGCGAGTCGTCAGTGCGACCGGTACCAGGCAGAGAGCAAAGAACAAAGCAATGATCATGAGTGTGCTTAACCCCAATTCAGGTTGAAGCATTAATACCACCTGACCTAATGCCATACCGGCATAGGTTGCCGCCATATAAAAGCCAAATACGGTACCGCGCTGATTGGACTCGGCCTGATCATTAAGCCAGCTTTCCAGTACCATAAACTGACACATCATGCACAGGCCAATAATCAAGCGTAGAACCACCCAGGCAGGGATGTATTCGGTAAGCCCATGGCTCAATACCGCAGCCGTAATAATACCGGCACAGGCCACATAGGCGCGAATATGACCCACCCGAGCAATCAGGAAGTGGCCTACCTTGCCACCGATAACCAAACCGATATAGTTCGCGGCGATAATTGCCCCGATTAATGCACCTGAGACATGTATGGCAGTCAACCGTAACGAGATATAGGTAGTCAATAAACCTGAACCCAATAACATCAACACGGTTGCGCTATAGAGGGGGAAGAAGGCATTAAGAATTTTTTTCACTGCCACGTCCTTAGTTCATCATTCCGGATAAATCACCGGTACCACTGATTGCCAGCGCATCTTCTTTATTTTGATACTAACAGCTGAGTCTCTGAGGTAAAGCTTTGTAAGAAAAAGCGCTTTTTTTCATTGTACCTTGCGAAGTGTTTCGCATAACTGACAGTGGTTGCCGTTACGGGCTAAAGAAGTGCTACTATCAGCGCCAGAAGATTTGATAAGAATAAGGGGCAACAATGAGCGAGATACAATTACGTCAGCTCAGTATTGCAATTGGTCGTAAGTTAAAGGCCCGTGGTGCTTGGGTGACTTGTGCTGAGTCCTGTACTGGCGGCTGGGTCGCCAAAGCTCTGACGGATATCGCGGGCAGTTCAGCCTATTTTGATCGTGGCTTTGTCACTTACAGCAATGTGGCAAAGCATGATTTACTGGGTGTAAAAGAAAGCACATTGGCACAATACGGTGCTGTTAGTGAAGCTGTTGTCCAGGAAATGGCACAGGGCGCATTGCATGCAGCTAGTGCGGACTTCTCGGTATCGATCAGCGGGATTGCCGGGCCTGATGGCGGCACAGCAGAGAAGCCAGTCGGTACCGTGTGGTTTGCTTTTGCTACGCGCGACGGTCAGGTCAGTGCTACAAAACAAATTTTTCCCGGTGATCGTGACGAGGTCAGGCTGCAAGCAGCTGTTTTCGCACTACAAACACTATTAGATGATTTTCTGCAAAATTAGTCTTGATACTGTATGATTGTACAGTATAATTAGTGGTAATTTCCTGCACAAAACAACATTCAGTGGTGATGATAGGGGCAATCCTGCATCCCAGAGAGGGAGTAAAAATGGCTATTGATGAGAATAAACAAAAGGCGTTAGCAGCAGCACTGGGCCAAATTGAAAAACAATTCGGCAAAGGCTCTATCATGCGCCTTGGCGAAGACCGCTCAATGGATGTTGAAACCATCTCTACCGGTTCACTTTCTCTTGATATCGCATTGGGGGCTGGTGGCCTGCCAATGGGGCGTATTGTTGAAATTTATGGCCCAGAATCATCAGGTAAAACAACACTGACTTTACAGGTTATTGCTTCCGCACAACGTGAAGGCAAAACTTGCGCATTTATCGATGCTGAACATGCACTTGACCCGATTTATGCCAAAAAATTAGGTGTAGATATTGATAACTTGCTGTGTTCTCAACCAGATACGGGTGAGCAAGCCCTGGAAATCTGTGATGCGTTGACTCGCTCTGGTGCAGTTGATGTCATTATCGTTGACTCCGTAGCCGCACTTACACCAAAAGCTGAAATCGAAGGCGAAATCGGTGATTCTCACATGGGCCTCGCGGCACGTATGATGAGCCAGGCGATGCGTAAGTTGGCAGGTAACCTGAAGAACGCTAATACCTTATTGATCTTTATTAACCAGATCCGTATGAAAATCGGCGTTATGTTTGGTAACCCAGAAACCACGACGGGTGGTAATGCCCTTAAATTTTATGCCTCCGTGCGTTTGGACATTCGCCGTATTGGTGCAGTAAAAGACGGTGATGTGGTTGTGGGTAGTGAAACTCGCGTTAAAGTGGTGAAAAACAAAATCGCAGCACCATTTAAACAAGCTGAATTCCAGATCCTGTACGGTGAAGGAATCAATATTAACGGCGAATTGGTTGATTTGGGTGTTAAACACAAACTGATTGAGAAAGCTGGCGCATGGTATAGCTATAACGGTGACAAGATTGGTCAGGGTAAAGCGAATGCCAGTAACTACTTAAAAGAAAACCCAGCGGTTGCTGCTGAGTTGGATAAGAAATTGCGCGAAATGCTTCTCAATGGTGGTAATGGTGAACAACCTATAGCCACAGTAGCACTTGCTGATGAAGCTGATGAAACCAGCGAAGAGTTTTAATTTGTAAGGCTATCGGCCTGGTTAGTAAATTAAGTATTTAATATGCGGCTCGCCTAAATAGGTGGGCCGTTTTAGTAAATGATGTATCCGTTTTCGCCAATCCGGGTGTGCGCGATAATCTCAATTTATGTTCGTACCCAACATAATCGAAGTGGAAGTAAGTCTACAAACGAATGAATATTTTAGTCAGTAATTAGGGTGACAACTTCTAGAAACAATTAGCGTTGGGGACTGAATTGAATAAGCTTGCAGCCGTGAGGCCATAGACGGGCCGAGTCATAAGAGTTGCTAACACTGCTGTGGCCCAAGTAAAAAGGATATTTATGAATGACCTACTAAGCCGTGCTATGAGGCTCCTCTCCCAACGTGACCATAGTGAATCTGAATTGCGTCGCAAGCTAGCGGCACAACCATTTTCGGCAAAAGGAAACTGGGGGAAACGTACTGGTAGTGGGGATTGCGAACCTGCCACAGAAATCGATCCGAAAGTTATTGAGCAAATTGTTGCTTATTGCTACCAACATAATTGGTTAGATGATTCTCGCTTTGCGACCAGTTACATTAATAGTCGTAGTCGTAAAGGGTATGGCGCACAGCGTATCCGCTCTGAATTGATACAAAAGGGCGTTGATAAAGAACTCATTCAGGTTGCTTTTGAAATCAGTGAAATAGATTGGTGCTTACTGGCCAAAGAGATCGCGCAGCGTAAATTTAGTGAAGTTTTACCTGTTGAATGGAAAGAAAAGGCTAAGGTTCAGCGCTATCTGCTCTATCGAGGTTTCCTCCAGGAGGAAATTCAGTCGATTTACAATGATTTTGTCGAATGAATGCACACAGGATTTTACTTCCCCTCGAAGAAAATTTATCTTAGTCCCACTTTTTGTTCGTGAGCTTACCCTTTGTGTTGCTATTTAAAGTAACGCAATCCGCTCGCGGGCTATTCTTTTAGCTTGTTTCCGGGGCAATTATGAGCAAGAGCACCGCTGAGATTCGTCAAGCGTTTCTCGATTTCTTCCATAGCAAGGGACATCAGGTTGTATCAAGCAGCTCTTTGGTCCCTAATAATGACCCTACGCTGTTGTTTACCAATGCCGGGATGAACCAGTTTAAGGATGTTTTCTTAGGTTTGGATAAACGGGCATACTCCCGGGCGACAACCTCTCAGCGCTGTGTGCGAGCAGGTGGTAAGCATAATGACCTTGAAAACGTAGGCTATACCGCGCGTCATCATACATTCTTTGAAATGTTAGGTAACTTCAGCTTCGGCGATTACTTCAAACATGATGCCATCAGTTTCGCTTGGGAGTTATTAACTGGCGAACAGTGGTTTAATTTACCGAAAGAGAAACTGTGGGTAACCGTTTACGAAACCGACGATGAAGCCTATGAAATCTGGGCTAATGATATCGGGATCCCGCGTGAGCGTATTATCCGTATTGGTGATAACAAAGGCGGTGCATTTGCATCAGATAACTTCTGGCAAATGGGTGATACTGGCCCTTGCGGCCCATGCACAGAGATTTTCTTTGATCATGGCGACCATATTTGGGGCGGCCCTCCAGGGTCAGAAGAAGAAGACGGCGATCGCTATATTGAGATCTGGAATATCGTCTTCATGCAGTTCAACCGCCAGTCTGATGGCACTATGCTGCCATTGCCTAAGCCATCGGTTGATACCGGCATGGGGCTTGAGCGTATTGCTGCGGTATTACAACATGTTAACTCGAACTACGAGATTGACCTGTTCCGCGATTTGATCAAAGCGGTAGCGGAAGTTACTGGTGCGACTGATCTTTCTAGCAAGTCGCTGCGAGTTATTGCTGACCATATCCGCTCTTGCGCTTTCCTTATTTCTGATGGTGTTATTCCGTCGAATGAAAACCGTGGTTATGTACTGCGCCGTATCATTCGTCGAGCTATCCGCCATGGCAATATGCTGGGCGCGAAAGAGACTTTCTTCTACAAACTGGTTGCTCCGCTGATTGCTGTAATGGGGTCTGCTGCTGATGAATTGAAGCAACAGCAGGCGATGGTTGAACAGGTTCTGAAAACCGAAGAGGAACAGTTTGCGCGGACATTAGAGCGCGGCTTAGCTCTGTTGGATGAAGAACTTAGTAAATTGACCGGTGATACCCTCGATGGCGAGACTGCTTTCCGCCTGTACGATACCTACGGCTTCCCGGTTGATTTAACCGCAGATGTCTGCCGTGAACGTAATCTGAAAGTGGATGAAGCCGGTTTTGAACAAGCAATGGAAGCGCAACGTCGCCGAGCTCGTGAATCCAGTGGTTTTGGTGCCGATTATAACAGCTTGATCCGTGTTGACAGAGCAAGTGAGTTCTCTGGCTATGATCATGCTCAGCAGCAGTCAACTGTGACCGCGTTGTTCCGCAATGGCGAAGCTGTTGATGAGATTCATGAAGGTGAAGAGGCTGTTGTTGTTCTGAGTCAAACCCCATTCTACGGTGAGTCTGGCGGCCAGGTTGGCGATAAAGGCGAACTGAAAAATGCGACTGCAACTTTTGCTGTGGCTGACACTCAGAAATATGGTCAGGCTATTGGCCATTTAGGGCAGTTAACTCATGGAACATTGCGAGTTAATCACAGCATTGATGCTCAGGTGGATGTTGCACGGCGTAACCGTATTCGTTTGAACCATTCTGCAACTCATTTACTGCATGCAGCATTACGCAAAACACTGGGCGAGCACGTTGCTCAAAAAGGCTCATTAGTTAATGATAAATACCTGCGTTTCGATTTCTCGCATTTTGAAGCAATGAAACCGGAACAGATTCGCCTGGTAGAGGACATAGTTAACGAGCAAATTCGCCGTAATATGCCCGTTCAAACCGAAGTGATGGAGTTGGATGCGGCGAAAGAAAAAGGCGCTATGGCTCTGTTCGGCGAGAAGTATGATGACCAGGTGAGAGTCTTGACCATGGGGGATTTCTCAACTGAGCTATGTGGTGGTCTTCATGCTAGTCGTACCGGTGATATCGGTTTGTTCCGTATTCTGTCTGAATCAGGTACTGCCGCGGGAATTCGCCGTATTGAAGCAGTCACTGGCGAGGGTGCTATTGCGCTACTGCACCAGCAGAGTGACCTGCTTTCGGATGTCGCTCATTTGGTCAAAGGTGATACCCATAATCTAGCCGATAAAGTTCGTGCGGTGCTGGATCGCAGTAAAATGCTCGAGCGTGAACTCCAGCAATTGAAAGATCAGCAAGCTGCTCAGGAAAGTGCTTCATTATCGTCTAGTGCGAAATTGATCAATGGTGTGAAACTTTTAGTTAGCCAGTTGGATAATGTTGAGCCAAAAATGTTGCGTACTATGGTTGATGATCTTAAAAATCAACTGGGTTCTGCAATTATTGTGCTGGCAACTACCGCAGATGATAAGGTCAGCCTAATCGTTGGTGTAACCAAAGATCTCACCGGTAAAGTAAAAGCGGGTGAGTTAATCGCCGATATTGCCCAGCAGGTCGGCGGTAAAGGCGGTGGGCGCCCTGATATGGCTCAGGCGGGTGGTACCGATGTGCAAGCATTGCCATCAGCGTTAGCCAGTGTTGAAGCATGGGTAGCATCCCGATTATAAGTCAGTAATGGCCTATTAAATCAATACGCCATATCTGTATGTTGGGTATGGCGTTTTTCAATTTTCCTGTCATAGTTCGAAAACAAAGTTAAACGCAAAGTTGTTTACTTCAGCTAAACTTGTATTAGTTAGAGACTTGACCAAGCTACTTACATTTTATGTGAATGTGATAGCTTACGTTTTCACGGTGTATGATGGATAATGGCGGGGAAACTGAGAGACCCGACTCTTTTAATTTTTCAAGGAGCAAAGAATGCTTATTCTGACTCGTCGAGTTGGTGAAACACTCATGATTGGCGATGAGGTTACGGTTACTGTATTAGGGGTTAAAGGCAACCAAGTCCGTATTGGTGTAAATGCTCCGAAAGAGGTTTCTGTTCACCGTGAAGAAATCTACCAGCGTATCCAAGCAGAAAAGTCTCAACCGACGACTTACTGATTTTGAAGAAGCGTCTCGTGTTACACGAGGCGCTACTGCTGTTTATTCTCCCCCTCATTTCGCTCTTCATCCCCTTTTTGTGTTCTTATTTCTGTAATAATTATCTGCTCACGACTAATCTAATGGGGTGAACAGGATAATTTCTTTTTTCTCGCTCTCTAGCTACACCACAATAAACGCTATCTTCCCTGTTGATAAAACACTCTTTTTGACGTGAAACTGCCCATGTTGTGTGTGAATTGTGCAAATGAACGTGAGTTAGGAAAAATTGTTTGACTTATAAGTGCGGGAAAGTAATATGTGCGCCACGCAGTGCCGATGAGCTTCTTCAAAAGCAAGTTAGGCACAATTCGAAAGAAGCGTATGGTGAGGTGGCCGAGAGGCTGAAGGCGCTCCCCTGCTAAGGGAGTATACGGTCAAAAGCTGTATCGAGGGTTCGAATCCCTCCCTCACCGCCATTTACTATGCACCCATAGCTCAGCTGGATAGAGTACTCGGCTACGAACCGAGCGGTCGGAAGTTCGAATCTTCCTGGGTGCACCATATTTTGCAGTATGGTGAAATAGTCAAATGAACATCAGGTAGTGTCAAAGAATTAATTGCACCCATAGCTCAGCTGGATAGAGTACTCGGCTACGAACCGAGCGGTCGGAAGTTCGAATCTTCCTGGGTGCACCATCTTCTAGGTCATCAATCTTGTTGTTAAGTTTCACTCGCTGAAACACCCTCGTAAAATTAGAAATAAAAAATTGCACCCATAGCTCAGCTGGATAGAGTACTCGGCTACGAACCGAGCGGTCGGAAGTTCGAATCTTCCTGGGTGCACCATATTAAGAAACCTCGCTACGGCGGGGTTTTCTGCTTTTTAGACCTTACGCCGCACTGCCATTTGAATGTTTTCAGCTTCTTATCTTTTATCCCTTTTCAACTCATTGATTTTCACTATGTGTTATAGCGCTATTTCCTTTTGGGAGTGGTGTTTTTTTGATTAAATTCAATTGATTATACAGTGAGCGACAATTTAGTTAGTTTGCGATAAAGTAGCTTTTCATTTTTTCCCTGGTCGTGGGGTCACGATGTACGATCGCTATGAAGGCCTGATTTTTGATATGGATGGCACCATCCTGGATACAGAGCCCACGCACCGTCAGGCATGGCGGCAGGTGCTGACGCCTTATGGTATGGCTTTTGACGAGCAGGCCTTGGTCGCTTTGAATGGCGCACCTACGTGGCAAATTGCTAGCGTAATTATTGCTAATCATCAATCGGATCTGGATCCCCATTTGTTGGCTGCTGAAAAAACCGCATTGTTTAAATCACTGTTGATGGATAATGTGAAGCCTCTGCCGCTCATAGGCGTGGTTAAAGCCTATCATGGGCGTAAACCTATGGCTGTTGGCACTGGAAGCGAACACGCCATGGCAGAGCTGCTTTTACGCCACTTAGGATTACGTGACTATTTTGATGTCATTGTCGGTGCCGATGATGTTACTCAACATAAGCCAGCACCTGAGACATTCTTGCGCTGCGCGCAGTTACTCGGTGTGCCTGCACAGAAATGTGTGGTCTTTGAAGATGCTGATTTTGGTGTTGAGGCGGCAAAAAGAGCCAATATGGCAGTAGTTGATGTGCGTCTACTGTGAGTAGTACGCTAGCTATTGCTTCATTATTTGGGAGTAGCTTTCTTAGCGCAACGCTCTTACCGGGAAATTCGGAAATTCTGTTAGTCACCCTCTTAACGGCAGGGAGTGCGCCGGCCATGATGCTGGTGTTGTCTGCTACCGTCGGAAATACCCTTGGGGGGCTAACTAATGTTGTTATAGGCCGCTTACTACCGGAACTAAAGCCACAGCGCGGGATGAGTACAGCTCTTGGCTGGCTTCAACGTTTTGGCCCGGCAGCTTTATTATTGAGCTGGCTACCGGTGGTGGGCGATTTGATGTGTGTGTTAGCAGGCTGGTTGCGTATGCCCTGGGGTCTTGTGGTTTTTTTTCTGTGTCTGGGAAAAGCATTGCGTTATATCGTGTTAACGGTAGTCACGCTACAAGGAATTGCCTGGTGGCAGTAAAGAGTGTGACAAACTTACATAGTCACATCTATGCAGTTTCAGTATGCTGGCGAGTTATGGTTTTCAAGAGCGGGAGGTCGATTTGATCCCGGATGTATCACACGCGCTAACTTGGCTGGAAGCGCACCCTAAAGCCCTGAAAGGTATCCGTCGTGGTATCGAGCGGGAAACATTGAGAGTGACTGCCGATGGCCAATTAGCCTCGACGGGCCATCCAGAGTCATTGGGTGCCGCATTAACACATCAGTGGATTACCACCGACTTTGCTGAGGCATTGCTGGAATTCATTACACCGGTAGATGGCGATATTGACCATCTGCTGGCTTTTTTGCGCGATATCCATCGCTATACCGCCCGTAAGTTGGGTGATGAGCGCATGTGGCCACTGAGCATGCCTTGCTTTATTGGTGCAGAGCAGGATATTGAGCTGGCTAAATATGGTTCTTCTAATATTGGTCGTTTCAAGACACTTTACCGTGAGGGTTTGAAAAATCGTTATGGTGCCTTGATGCAAACGATTTCAGGTGTGCACTATAATTTCTCTTTGCCGCTAGAGTTTTGGCAGGCATGGGCGGGTGTTACCGATGAAGAAAGTGGCAAGGAAGAAATTTCCGCCGGATATTTCCGCCTGATCCGCAATTATTATCGTTTTGGCTGGGTTATCCCTTATCTGTTTGGTGCTTCACCGGCAATTTGCGCGTCATTCCTGCAAGGGCGTGAAACTGCCTTGCCGTTTGAACGCAATGATAAAGGAATGTGTTATCTGCCTTATGCCACCTCATTACGCTTGAGTGACTTGGGTTATACCAATAAATCACAGAGTAATTTGGGTATTACGTTTAATGACCTGCATACCTATGTTGCTGGGCTGAAGCGCGCAATTAAAACGCCATCAGAAGAATATGCAGCATTGGGGCTAAAAGATGGTGAGCGTCATCTGCAACTGAACACCAATGTGTTACAGATTGAAAATGAACTCTATGCCCCAATTCGGCCTAAGCGAGTGACTCGTGCTGGCGAATCCCCCTCTGATGCTTTGTTGCGCGGTGGGATTGAATATATTGAAGTTCGCTCTTTGGACATTAACCCATTCTCACCTATCGGTGTTGATGCCGTACAGGCGCGGTTCCTCGATTTATTCTTGATTTGGTGTGTGTTGGCTGATGCGCCTGAAATGAGCAGTGACGAATTACTGTGTACTCGGAAAAACTGGAATCGGGTCATTTTGGAAGGGCGTAAACCCGGTCAGACTATCGGTATGGGTTGTAATGATACCCGTGAGCCGCTGGAGAAAGTGGGTAAAGATCTGTTTGCCGACTTGCGCCGTGTTGCCGAAGTATTGGATGGTAAAGATAGCACTGAATATCAACAGGTTTGTGACGAACTTGTCGCGTTCTTTGATGATCCGAGTTTGACGTTCTCAGCGCGTATTTTGCAAGCAATGAAAGAAGGTGGTATTGGTGGTGTTGGTCTTGAGTTAGCCGAACGCTACCGGGAAATGCTGCAAACAGAACCTTTGGAATTGCTAACTGAAGAGCAATTATCTGAAGAGGGCACAGCCTCTTGGGTGCGTCAACGTGAGCTGGAGTCGAAAGATAAGCTAAGCTTTGAAGAGTATTTGGCGCTTCACGGCGGCCAATAAAAAAGAAAAGGCCACATTGCTGTGGCCAAATTAACATCTCTGAAAACAGGGATGATGATAACAAATGCGCGTCTTTCACATATTAAGACGTGCGGGATACCAAAAAGTTTCACCGGTTGCGAAAAAAAGATCGAATAAAAATTATTTTTTTATGAGGAGGTAACTAAATGCCATTATTGGATAGCTTTACCGTAGACCATACCATTATGAAAGCTCCGGCTGTACGCATTGCTAAGACGATGAAAACCCCTCATGGCGACGAGATAACGGTATTCGATTTACGTTTCTGTGTGCCAAATAAAGAAGTGATGTCAGAACGAGGGATTCATACACTTGAGCACTTGTTTGCCGGTTTTATGCGTAACCATCTCAATGGTAATGGCGTGGAGATTATCGATATCTCCCCAATGGGATGCCGTACCGGTTTCTATATGAGCCTGATAGGTACGCCAGATGAGCAACGCGTTGCTGACGCCTGGAAAGCGGCAATGGCTGATGTATTGAAAGTGACCGACCAGCGAAAAATTCCTGAATTGAACGAATATCAGTGTGGTACTTACCATATGCATTCGCTGGAAGAGGCGCAGGAGATTGCCAAAGGGATTATCGACCGCGGCGTGCGTATCAATCACAACGAAGAACTGGCATTGCCGAAAGAAAAACTGACTGAATTACATATCTAGTTTTCAGTTGTCGATTTTGATGTTCGGTAGATAAATGCAAAAAAGACGCTGCAAAGGCGTCTTTTTTATGTCCGTCGATATCACCGAGTCGTGGGATTACCCAACATGATTATCCGGTAGGATAGGTGTCACTCGCACCCGCTTAATCATGTTTTCTTGTACATCCAGCACATCAATCAGATAATTTCCAACACGAATCTGAGTATTTATCTGGGGGATATCCTCCAACTCCTCCAATAACATGCCATTGATAGTGCGGGCATCAACAGGAAGTGACCAGTTGAATGCTTTATTCAGTTCACGCACATTGGCGCTGCCATCAATCAGCACTGAGCCATCACTTTGCGGATTAACCTCTTCGGCCAGGCTAGGAGACATGGATGTGGTAAAATCGCCGACGATCTCTTCCAGGATATCCTCAACTGTGACCAACCCTTGAATATCACCGTACTCGTCGACGATCATGCCGACTTTCTCTTTATTACGTTGAAATTTAACCAGTTGCACATTCAATGGTGTGCCTTCAGGAATAAAATAGATCTCATCGGCAGCGCGCAGCAAATTTTCTTTATTGAATTCTTTTTTTTCGGTCATCAGCCGATAGGCTTCCCGCACCCGTAGCATACCGATAGCATCATCCAATGATTGGCGATACAACACAATGCGACCATGCGGTGAGCGTGTTAGCTGCCGCATGATTGATTTCCAATCATCATTGATATCAATGCCGACCACTTCATTACGCGGCACCATAATATCGCCGACAGTGACCTTCTCCAAGTCCAGCACCGATATCAACATATCTTGATTACGACGAGAAATTTGTGAGTGTGATTCATTCACAATACTGCGTAATTCATCCTGACTGACCGCATCACTGCGGTGTACATTTCCGCGAATGCCACACAGGCGCATCAGTCCACGGGTGATGGTATTGAGCAACCATACCAGTGGCAGCATGATTTTTTGTAATGGGGCCAGTAAAACACTGCTGGGGAATGCAACGCGCTCAGGATAAAGGGCGGCGATAGTTTTCGGCATAACTTCAGCAAAAATTAGGACCACAAAAGTTAATACGCCAGTGGCGATAGCAACCCCAGCATTGCCATAGAGCCGGATGCCAACAATTGTTGCCAGTGCTGAGGCTAAAATATTGACCAGATTATTGCCGATTAAGACCAAACTTATCAGGCGGTCAGGGCGGCGCAGCAGCTTTTCAACCCGCCGTGCGGCACGGTTACCCTGTTTGGACAAATGGCGTAATCGATAGCGATTAAGAGTCATCATGCCGGTTTCGGAGGCAGAAAAATAAGCCGAAACCACGACCATAATGACCAGGATGATGATCAGCGTGCTAGTGGAAACATGATCCAACACAGCGTTCCTTAATGATATGAAAGCCCTGCTAGTTCAGTTCAACAGGGTCATGTGCGGATGGTTACGGCTAAGAGATCATAATTTCCTGCAGTAAGCGGCTGCCAAAATAGGCCAAAGTTAGCAAGAATGCGCCTGCAAAACTGAACCAAATCACTCTACGCCCGCGCCAACCTTCATGGTAATGGCCCCACAATAAGACAATATAGACAAACCAGGCCATGATTGATAACACCGCTTTATGGACGTTTTCTTTACTGAATATATCATCCATATAAAGCAGGCCAGTACACAGCGTTAAGGTCAGTAAGACCACCCCAATTTGGGTGATATGAAACATTTTACGTTCAATGCTCATCAAGGGCGGCATATCAGCATTAAAGGTGACTTTCTTATTTTTTAACTGATAATCGAGCCAAGCTAATTGCAGGGCATACAGTGCTGCGATGATAAGTGTTGCATAGGCAAAGAGGGCTAGCCCAATGTGGACAAAAATGGCAGGGCTGGCTTCCAGATGGGTAATAAATTCACCTGGCAACAAACTGGCAAGTGCCAGATTAATCATGGCAAAGCTGTAGACAATCGGTAATAAGAACCAACCGCGCCCCTGTGAGGCGACGATAGTCATAATAGTGCAGATCATCAGCCCGACAATGGAGCCGATATTCAATAAAGTAAGATTTTGACCGCCGCCGACATCAAAAATCTGATGCTTCAGAGCAATAGCATGGCACACTAGCGCCACGACGGCAGAAATCAGCGCTAGGCGCCGGTAAGCACTATTTTTCTGCACCAGACTTGGGACAATCAAGCCCAGACTGAGCGAGTAAGCAATCAAAGCCAAAATGGAGAACACGGGCATAGCGGTATATGGGCATCGGCTAAGTGAATTAGATAGCCAGTATAGCGTTGAGAGCGTTCCTCTCCAACCGTTCTCCGATGTGAGGGCAGAGATCGTTTAAGCTTCGTGTTATAATCCCCCCATTGTGTCGCCAGAGCGGCCTGTTTCCACGTTGAGTATGAGACAATGTTTGAGAACTTAACTGATCGATTGTCGCGCACACTGCGCAATATCAGCGGCCGTGGCCGGCTGACAGAAGAAAATATTAAAGAAACGCTACGTGAAGTACGCATGGCGTTATTGGAGGCTGACGTAGCTCTGCCGGTGGTTCGTGACTTTATTAACCGGGTAAAAGAGCGTGCTGTCGGGCATGAGGTGAACAAAAGCCTCACGCCGGGTCAGGAATTCGTCAAAATCGTTAAGAATGAACTTATTGCCGCCATGGGCGAGGTCAATAACGAACTGAATCTGGCAGCGCAACCGCCGGCAGTGGTGTTAATGGCTGGCCTACAAGGTGCGGGTAAAACCACCAGTGTGGCTAAACTGGGTAAGTTCCTTAAAGAAAAACAGAAGAAAAAAGTGCTGGTGGTGTCTGCCGACGTTTATCGCCCTGCGGCGATCAAACAGTTGGAAACTCTGGCTGAAGGTGTTGGCATTGATTTCTTCCCGTCTGATGTACAGGAAAAACCGATTGATATTGTCAATCGGGCTCTGCAACAGGCGAAACTTAAGTTTTATGATGTCCTGATTGTCGATACTGCCGGTCGTTTGCACGTTGATGAAGCGATGATGGACGAAATCAAACAAGTTCATGCCGCGATTAATCCGGTTGAAACCTTGTTTGTTGTTGATGCCATGACCGGTCAGGATGCCGCCAATACAGCGAAAGCATTCAATGAAGCGCTGCCACTCACCGGTGTGGTGTTAACCAAAGTTGATGGTGATGCTCGTGGTGGTGCTGCGCTGTCTATCCGCCATATTACCGGCAAGCCGATTAAATTCCTCGGTGTTGGCGAAAAGTCAGATGCACTTGAACCGTTCCACCCAGACCGCGTGGCTTCACGTATTCTGGGGATGGGCGATGTTCTGTCGCTGATTGAAGATATCGAAAGCAAAGTTGACCGCGTACAAGCGGAAAAACTGGCAACTAAGCTGAAAAAAGGCGATGGCTTTGATCTTAATGACTTTCTTGATCAGCTAAAACAAATGCGCAATATGGGCGGCATGGCCAGCATGCTAAGTAAAATGCCGGGCGCAGGTCAGTTGCCAGATAACGTGAAGTCGCAGATGGATGATAAGGTAACCGTGCGGATGGAGGCTATCATCAACTCGATGACGCTGAAAGAGCGCGCTAAACCAGAAATCATTAAAGGCTCACGTAAGCGCCGTATCGCCACTGGTTCTGGTGTGCAAGTGCAGGATGTTAACCGCTTGCTGAAGCAGTTCGATGATATGCAGCGCATGATGAAGAAAATGAAAAATGGCGGTTTGGCCAAAATGATGCGTGGCATGAAAGGTATGATGCCACCGGGTTTCCCAGGCCGTTGATGGTCATACCCAAAGTGATTGGGGTTGCAGGTAGGCGGCCAGTAAACTAATCCCGATGAACTTACTCAAGTAAGTGATTCGGGTTAGTGCGCGCAGCCAACAACCCTGCGGTTTCAAGTACGAAGGGTATATTTCACGCTGTGATGTTAACCGGTGTGAAATGAGTAAAGATTTCCCGCTGAAAACAGCGGTAAACGAAGAAAATTGTGCTTATTACAAAACTGGCGCATAGGAATCTACGCTTTAGATTGCTTTTTGCGCCAAAATGAGTAAAATTTTCGGGCTTTTTATATTGCAACTGGACCCCGTTCCCCGATGGGGTCCAGTTGTTTTATTAACTAAAGAGGATGTTATGGTAACAATTCGTTTGGCTCGTGGCGGCGCTAAAAAGCGTCCGTTCTATCAAGTAGTAGTGACTGACAGCCGTAATGCTCGTGACGGCCGTTTCATCGAACGTGTAGGCTTCTTTAACCCGATCGCATCTGGTCAGGCTGAAGCTCTGCGTTTGGACCTGGACCGTATCGAACATTGGATTGGCCTGGGCGCAACCGTTTCTGATCGCGTATCTGTGCTGATCAAAGACGCTAAGAAAGCAGCTTAATCTGTCGCGGTGGTGGTTATTATGAGCAAGCAACTCAATCCAGTGGTTCCCGAACAGCCGATTGTTCTCGGTAAAATGGGTTCAACTTACGGCATTCGCGGTTGGCTCAGAGTATTTTCATCCACCGAGAACGCCGAAAGTATTTTTGATTACCAGCCGTGGTTTATCCAGCAGGGTGGTAAGTGGCAGCATGTCGAGTTGGAAGACTGGAAGCGCCACAGTCAGGATCTGATCATCAAGGTAAAAGGCGTTGATGATCGGGATGCCGCGAATTTACTGACTAATTGCGAAATTATCGTAGATTCTCAACAACTACCTGAACTGGAAGAGGATGATTACTACTGGAAAGACCTTATGGGCTGTCAGGTAGTAACAACCACGGGTTACGAACTGGGTAAAATCATCGATATGATGGAAACCGGTTCTAACGATGTGATGGTAGTAAAGGCAAACCTGAAAGATGCATTCGGTATGAAGGAGCGGTTGGTCCCGTTTCTTCATGGGCAGGTTATCAAGAATGTCGATCTCACTGCTCAACGTGTTGAAGTAGATTGGGATCCTGGTTTTTGACCTCCGAATTAAACGGCAAAGATGAGTGGAACAAAACAATGTGGATCGGTGTTATTAGCCTATTTCCCGAGATGTTCCGCGCAATAACCGATTACGGGGTAACTGGCCGGGCAGTAAAAAATGGCCTGCTGAGCGTGCAGTGTTGGAGTCCTCGTGATTTCACCTACGACCGGCATCGTACCGTGGATGACCGCCCATATGGCGGTGGCCCGGGAATGCTGATGATGGTGCAACCGTTAAGGGAAGCCATTCATGCAGCAAAAGCAGCGGCAGGCGAGGGAGCAAAGGTGATTTATCTGTCACCTCAAGGACGCAAACTGGACCAACAGGGTGTTTGCGAACTGGCGACCAACCAGAAGATGATTCTGGTGTGTGGTCGGTACGAAGGAGTTGATGAGCGCGTAATCAAAACTGAAATTGATGAAGAATGGTCAATTGGCGATTACGTTCTCAGCGGTGGCGAGCTGCCGGCAATGACTCTGATAGATTCAGTATCCCGTTTTATCCCGGGCGTGCTGGGTCATCAGGCCTCAGCAGAGGAAGATTCCTTTGTTGATGGGTTGCTGGATTGCCCACACTACACTCGTCCTGAGGTGTTAGAAGGGATGGAAGTTCCGCCAGTTTTACTGTCGGGCAACCATGCCGAGATTCGTCGCTGGCGCTTAAAGCAGTCGCTGGGCCGTACCTGGCTTAGAAGACCTGAACTTCTAGAAAGCCTAGCTCTGACTGACGAGCAAATGGTGTTGCTGGCTGAGTTCCAACGGGAACACAAGCCCTGAGCAACAGAACTATGAAAGGAACGTTGTGCCGTGTGCCAACTTCCTGATATATCAGTTTACCTAGGGTAAGAGACTTATTATGAGCAATATTATCAAGCAAATCGAACAAGAGCAGATGAAGCAAGACGTGCCTGCATTCCGTCCGGGTGATTCCGTGGAAGTTAAGGTATGGGTTGTTGAAGGTTCTAAAAAGCGTCTGCAGGCATTCGAGGGCGTGGTTATCGCTATTCGTAACCGCGGTCTGCATTCTGCGTTCACCGTTCGTAAAATTTCCAACGGCGAAGGTGTTGAGCGTGTATTCCAAACTCACTCCCCAGTAATCGACAGCATTACTGTGAAACGTCGTGGTGCCGTTCGTCAAGCGAAACTGTACTATCTGCGTGAGCGTACTGGTAAGTCTGCTCGTATCAAAGAGCGTCTTAACCGCACTAACTAAGGTACAGCTCAGGCTTCATCCAAAAGTTAATAGTTATGAAGGGGTTAGCCATTGGCTGACCCCTTTTTTTATTTCTATACTCGTCATACTTCAAGCTGCATATGCGTTAGTTGCTTTCCTGCAATTCGAATTATTTAGGGTATAGAAGATAAATAGAAGGGATATCAGAGGGGAATTAGCGTGGCATCACACCACGCTATGGATATTGAATAAATGATTACAGGCCGTAAACCAGAGTCACTGATGTTGTAGTATCAGTATTCTTTGGTGCGCTGGCTGGTGGCTTGGTGTTATAGGTCACAACATAGGCTAAACGCAATGCGAAGCTTTTATTGATAGCAACATTCAACGCCGTTTCTGAGTTCAATGTTGTTTCTTCGTTTGCCAGTGCTGAAACCCCTTCACTGAACACGGTGTTGTCAGTCAGTTGGTAAGTATAGTTACCACCCGCATAAGCTAAGGCTCTCGTCGAGCGGCCACCTTGATAATATTCATCGTGACGGACACCTGGACCAAATTCCACTCGCAGATTGTGCAGCGGAGTGGTCATAATCTGACGACCATAACCTGTGGTTAAAACAGAGCGGGAATCAAAACCGTTATAGCGATCATTTAACCAACCGGCCTGCCCAAATAAATAGTTTCTATCCGTCAGATTATATCGAGTACGGCCACCCAATTGATAACGTTCAGAAGAGCGTTGATCATTAGAACTGGTATTCCGCGCCGCCCCCCACAAACTATAAGCAGTATTAGGCTGGAACCAGGTCAACGTTGAGTTAGCCGTCAATGTTGAGTTGTTGGTATTGCCTGATTGTGCGGTATAACCTGCTTCAACGGTTCCATCGAAGCTCTTTTTGGCCGTGGCAGGATCGTCTAAAGCAGTAAAAACGGTTGCGTCAGCAAGAACAGCGGTACTGACGAGAGATAATGCGAGTGTGCTGATATAAAACGGCAACGCCCTGGTATGACGCAAAGAAAACATAATAGGCCCATGGTGAAAAAAGATGGTTTTTGTGATGCGGCCCGCATTGTAGCAGTTGTGATCCTACTTACTCATAAGATCTTTCAGATTGAATAATTAATTATAATAAGAGGGATTTTTTGATGAGTTCATTCTTAAAATGTCATAAATAGAAATGAATTTGTATTTGAATACTGGCGAAAAGAAAAAATGAAAAGAGCCAGAATTGCTCTGGCTCTTAGCTCAACTGTTACTCATTAACTACATAAAAGTGGTTACCAGCAGGTAGCCAGTGATGCACGAACAGACGACACCGATAAGGCCAGGAATGATAAAACTATGATTAATAATAAATTTACCAATCTTAGTAGTGCCCGAGCGGTCAAAGCCGATACAAGCAAGGTCACTTGGGTAAGTTGGTAAAACAAAGTAGCCATAAGCTGCAGGGAAGAAAGCAATGAGCATTTTAGGTTCAACACCGAGCTGCAAACCCATGGGGGCGATTGCTGCCAATGCTGCGGCTTGGCTATTGACCAACTTGGAAACTAAGAACAACACAATGGCATAAGTCCAAGGTTGGCTTTTTACCACGTCTTCCAGTACCAGTTTTAAGTCGCCCATGTGGGCTTGGAAGAAGGTATCGCTCATCCAGGCAACACCGAATACAGAGAATATGGCGACCATACCGGCTTTGAATACGGCGCCATTAGAGATATCGCTGGGTTTAACTTTACAGCCAATAAGAATAACTGCACCAGAAATCAGCATCATCATCTGAATAACCAGGTTCATTGATAATGACTGCATTTTGCCTTTAACTTCAAAAGCAGGGCGCAGGTCTGCAAATGCACCCAGTAATACCACCAGTATGATAGCCGCGAAAAATATCCAGGTAGACCAATAAGCTTGTTTCGGGAAAACCTGATTTAACAATGTATCAGTTGAGCCATAGATAAAGTCGCGCTGCTCAGGATCTTTGATTCTTGCCTGGAAATCAGGGTCTTTATCGAGATCTTTACCGCGGCGTAGGCTCCATAAGGCGGCTACCAGTACACCGACAAGTGAAGCTGGGACAGAAATTGCCAAAATTTCTAGAATGCTATAAGCATGGCCTATACCGTGATTGGCACCAATAATTGATACCAATGACACTACCGCCACCGAGACCGGGGAAGCTGTAATCGCCATTTGCGAGGCAACAGATGCCACCGCCATTGGGCGCTCTGGACGAATACCTTTTTTAATCGCAATATCAGAAATAATCGGGAACATGGTATAAACAACATGTCCAGTGCCGCATAAAAAGGTTAATGACCAAGTAGTAAATGGTGCAAGTAGCGTAATATGCTGAGGATGTCGCCGTAATAATCTCTCAGCAAATTGCATCATTACATTTAATCCGCCAGCAGTTTGTAATACAGCAGCACAACCAATAACGGCTAATATTGTGAGCATGACATCGACTGGTGGTTTTCCGGGTTCGAGGCCAAAGATAAAGGTCAGAATAAATAAGCCAATACCACTTATTAACCCCAGCCCCATGCCCCCATAGCGTGTACCGACTAATAGACAGAGAATTATAATTATAAATTGTAGTGTTATCATAACTTTACCTTGCTTCCAATATGAATAAAATTAGGTTGTATATTGGCTTTTTTAAGCAATGAACATGGCTCATACTCGTTTTATCTATCAGAGCACAATTGGCATTGATTAAAAACTTGCGAATATCAAGGCTATATTGTTCAGTTATGTAACTAATTAAATCTGAGATCTGCCTCTATTTTTATATCAGCCCGGACTTTTCTAACTAATTAAAGTGGAATAGAACGGTATTAATAGAATATAAAATCTGGTTGTGAAAGTAATGTATTAATATTGTTTTTAAAAAACTCACCAATAGCACAATGACGCAACATATAAATATATTCCAGGCCCAAATAGCTTTTAGTTAATTCCCAATTTCTCCTTTAAGGGTTTTAAGTAACGGCGACTCACGGGGATATGTTTACCACTGCGGGTGATTACTTCAGCAGAACCATTATCCATCAATTGTATCTCACCCAACTGTTCAGTATTGACCATATATTGTCGATGACAGCGGACAAAGGGTGTTTTCTCTTCCAACGTTTTGAGTGATAACTGGGTATAGCCAGATTGTACGGTTCCGATAACATGCACTCCACTGAGTTCAGAACTGAGATATTCTACTTCTTCAATTTTCAGTAAAAAAATGCGGTTGTGACCAGAGCAAGGGATATGACGCAACATCGGCTCTGCTATTTTATGTAAATTATTATTTACACCAACACCTCTTCTTAAGCGAATTAACGTTTTTTCTAACCGTTGATGGTCGAGAGGTTTTAGCAGATAGTCAAAGGCATGCTCTTCAAAAGCTCGGATGGCATATTCATCGTAAGCCGTGACAAACACGATGTGCGGCATGCTTTCTGGATTTAGCATTGAGGCTAATTCCAGGCCATTAATTCTTGGCATTTGGATGTCGAGAAATATCACATCGGGTTGCAGGCGCTGTATTGCGGGGATTGCTTCTAGTGCGTTGCTACATTCGGCGACGATCTCAATATCATGTTCTTCAGTTAATCTTTCGCGTAAATCTTCACGCGCAGGTTGTTCATCGTCGACAATGATGACTCTTAACATACAGCCTCCACAAATTTTCCGCATTTTATCATGGCCTCAGAGGGAGGTTAGGACCATCTGCAGAAACTGAGACTTACCGCAAAAGTCAGATATAAATGCGCCTGTAAAATTAGTGGTAATTATTTATTTACACATATGGATTGAAAACTTTACACAGCATGATATTGTGGTGCTCCCAAACGATAAACACGCTAAACGACATCCGCTAAACAGAGATAGGTAAAGAATATGATCATGCAAAAAGATGCGCTCAATAATGTCCATATCAGTGCCGAACAAGTATTGATAACCCCGGAAGAACTGAAGAACCAGTTTCCATTGAGCGAAAATGATCAGTATGCGATTGAAGCTGCCCGCAAAACCATTGCTGATATTATTCAGGGACATGATCCACGTTTATTAGTGGTCTGTGGCCCCTGTTCTATCCACGACGTGGATGCTGCTCTGGATTATGCGCGTCGTTTGAAAACTCTTTCTGCAGAATTGAGTGACAGCCTGTATATCGTTATGCGTGTCTATTTTGAAAAACCCCGTACGACTGTGGGTTGGAAAGGCTTAATCAATGACCCGGCAATGGATGGCTCTTTCGATGTGGAAAGAGGATTACATATTGCTCGTCAATTATTGCTGGATTTAGTGGGCATGGGCCTACCTCTGGCAACCGAAGCTCTGGACCCGAACAGCCCGCAATACTTAGGCGACTTATTTAGCTGGTCAGCTATTGGTGCGCGTACCACTGAATCACAAACTCACCGTGAAATGGCTTCCGGTTTGTCCATGCCGGTTGGGTTTAAAAACGGCACTGATGGTAGTTTGGGTACGGCAATCAATGCTATGCGCGCTGCTGCTATGCCACACCGCTTCATGGGGATTAATCAGTCGGGCCAGGTTTGCTTATTGCAAACTCAGGGGAATCCGCACGGCCATGTGATTTTACGTGGCGGCAAAACCCCTAACTACAGCGCGCAAGATGTCGCTCAGTGTGAAAAACAGATGCAGGATGCGGGACTCGTTCCATCCTTAATGATAGATTGCAGCCATGGTAATTCGAATAAAGACTACCGTCGTCAGACTGCGGTCGCTGAATCTGTGGTTGAACAGATCAAGGCTGGCAATCGTTCTATCACTGGTGTGATGCTGGAAAGTAACATTCATGAGGGCAATCAATCATCTGAGCAACCACGCGCCGATATGCGCTACGGTGTTTCGGTGACCGATGCCTGCATTGATTGGGAAAGTACCGAAACCCTGTTACGTGGCATGCATCAGGAATTACGTTCAGCGCTGGCGGCCCGGACTGTAGAGGAAAAGTAAGTTATGGTGGCTGAACTGACCGCTTTGCGCGATCAAATTGATGAAGTGGATAAAGCACTGCTGGATTTGTTGGCAAAGCGCCTGCATTTGGTGGCTGAAGTAGGTGAAGTTAAAAGCCGTTATGGTTTGCCTATTTATGTTCCGGATCGTGAGGCGGCGATGTTAGCCTCACGCCGACAGGAAGCTGAGGCTTTAGGTGTCCCGCCTGATTTGATTGAAGATGTATTGCGCCGGGTAATGCGAGAGTCTTACACCAGCGAGAATGACAAAGGGTTTAAGACGCTATGCCCTCAGTTACGCCCGGTGGTTATCATCGGCGGTGACGGGCAGATGGGGCGGCTATTCAGCCGAATGCTCACTCTGTCCGGTTATCAGGTAAAAACGCTGGAACAAGAGGACTGGCCGCAGGCTGAATCTATTCTGGCAGATGCCGGGATGGTGATTGTCAGTGTGCCCATCCATATCACTGAAGAAGTGATAGCCCGATTACCAAAATTACCGCCAGATTGTATTTTGTTGGATCTCGCTTCTGTCAAAAATAAGCCATTGCAAGCTATGCTCGCCGCCCATGAAGGGCCGGTTGTCGGCTTACATCCGATGTTTGGGCCAGATGTTGGCAGTTTGGCAAAGCAAGTTGTGGTGTATTGCGATGGTCGTTCCCCACAAGCATATCAGTGGCTACTCGAACAGCTACAGGTATGGGGAGCAAGGTTACATCGTATCAGTGCGGTTGAACATGACCAGAATATGGCGTTCATTCAAGCATTGCGCCATTTTGCGACCTTTGCGTATGGATTACATTTAGCAGAGGAGAATGTGCAGCTTGAACAGCTATTAGCGCTGTCTTCGCCGATTTATCGTTTGGAATTGGCAATGGTGGGGCGGCTGTTTGCGCAAGATCCACAGCTTTATGCCGACATTATTATGTCATCAGAAGATAATTTGGCGCTGATTAAACGCTATTACAAACGTTTTGGCGAGGCGATCACTTTGTTGGAACAAAGTGACAAACAAGCCTTTGTGCAAAGTTTCCAGAAAGTTGAGCACTGGTTTGGTGATTATGCGGAGCGTTTCTTGATGGAGAGCCGTTCATTATTGCGTCAGGCGAATGACAATCGTCAATAACTGCCATCTATAACTTATCTGTTTTCCCCAAGCCACCCCGGCAGTGTCGAGGTGGCTTTTGACTATTAAGGTCAAGAGGCTGGTTAACTTGGATTGACTGGCACCACGTTTTCACTTGGGTAGCAGCCTAATACTTTCAATGACCGAGTTATCGGTGTTAAATCTGCCAGCGCTTTTTGCATAGATTCAGAACGCAAATTGGCCTGCACATCGATATAAAACATTTCTTCCCACGGATTACCATTAATTGGCCGTGATTCAAGTTTGGTCATGACAACCCCGTGATCTCTCAGCACGAGTAGCGCCTCCACTAATGCCCCTGATTGCTGACCTGTCGCCATAATTAACGTGGTTTTTGCTGGGATCTGATCAGAAACATCAATGGATTTACGGGCTAGAATAATAAAGCGAGTGATATTCTGCTGCTGGTTCGCCAAATTGTGTTCCAGCACCTGTAAGTTATAAAGCGCGCCACCCGCTTCACTCCCTAATGCCGCTGCTTGCGGAGAGTTCAACTGCGCTACTTTTTCCATTGCAGCGGCTGTGCTTTCGCAATACTCAATTTTCCAATGTGGGAAACGGTTAATGAACTGGCTGCATTGCTGGAAAGGTTGTGGATGGCTGTAAACGGTCTTAATTTGGTTCAGATCAGTTTCGGTGGCGACCAATACACAGTGGTCAATAGGATTGGTTATTTCCCCGACAATCGACAAACTGGTGTGTTGCAGTAAGTCATATACGTCATTGATGGAACCTGAGCTGGTATTCTCTATGGGTAATACGGCGTAATCCGCTTGACCTGTTTCTACCTGAGTAAAAATATCCTGGAATTTTTGGCAACCACACTCAATCAATTGTTCAAAGTGACGAGCAGCATATTGGCGCGCGGCTAAATGTGAGTAAGAGCCTTTGGGGCCAAGAAAGGCGATACGGGCAGAGTGTTGGGCGGTTTGATTAAGCTGATGCTGCAACAGTGCCTGCTGAGTCAATACTGAATCTTCAATAATCAGTTGGAACAGACGGGTGATATAAAATCCATCCAGGTCATAAGGTTTTGCGGCGGTGATAAGTGCATCCAGCAAATCACGTTCACGTTCTTTATCGCGAATCGGGCGATGATGGAGTTGTTTGGCTTTAGCCACATCCACCGCCAATTCACGCCGTTCTGCCAGCAACGCCAGCAGTTTTAAGTCTAGTGCGCTGATGCGCTCACGTAGCACCAGTAATGGATTATCGGTCATAGGGGTTGGCCTTATTATTTTTTCTAAATAAAAAAAGCCTCCCGGCTTGGGAGGCTTTGTTGTTCGTCTTCGCATTATTTATCACACGACGAAACGCCTCCCAATCAGGGGAAGGTAAAAAAGAATGCGAAGAAAAACACTTTATTGATCATCGTTGCTGGTTACCTGTTGTTGATGCTGACGGAAATAACATGTTATAGCCAAAACAAACATAACCGCCAGTCTGAATTGCTGTCAATAAAAAACGCGCCCGAAAGCGCGTTAGATCCGAAATGAGATGGATTGTCCCGGCTATTGTTCCTGCTCGGACTCTTCTTCGACATCTACTGAATCTGCTGACTCCAAATTAGCCTCTTTAACACTGCTTGCTGCGCGGCGAGCTTCACCTTTGTGTTGAACTTTATTTAATTGGCGTTCTAGTTTGGTGATAAGTTCATTAATTGCAGCATACATATCATCATGTTTGGCACTGGCAACCAAGGGCCCCATCGGTGTACTGATAGTTGCATCGGCAACGAATCCTTGTGGATCTTTAGACAGTACAATATGTGGGTTTATTAACTGGGCCTGCCATTTATCCAGTTTGGTGAGACGGTCTTCAACATGCTTGCGAATTGCTGGGGTGATATCCATTTGCTTACTGGTAATGTTGACTGTCATATGACTTACCTCTCTGTCTGCTCCGTCTTGGATAACTTCAGCATACCTCTCTTTTTCACAAAATGTATGATCAAGATCACTTATTTTTGTCACTTTTTGCAAAGGTCATGGGAACTGTGATTTAACGTCAGGAATGGGTGTCGGGGGCTTGAATCATTGATTGTAATGCCGCATTATCGATAAGTTATATTGCCTGGATATAGTTATAAAACGCATTATTTTTGCATTTTAGATAGGATCTCAGCGCGATAATCTAACAACATGAATCTCATCGTTTTGTGGCGATAAAGCAGAATTGAAAACGGCAGCTTGAGCTGCCGTTTGTTATTTTATCGTTCCAGACCTATTTTCGTTACAAACAGTATCAGGCTGGATTCGCCGCAATTATCTTGGCAACTTTGTCTGCCTCAGCATTGAGTTGCAATTGCTTATAAGCATTTTCCATCAACGGCAACGCATCGCGAGTGGCTTGAGTATCAGGATAATCTCTTAGCATTTGTTCAACACGGTTAACTACCGCGACGTAAGCGCCTCGTTTAGTGTAATATTGCGCCACGGCCAGTTCATGCTTGGCCAGACGGTTTTTCAGGAATATTAGGCGTTTTTGCGCGTCAGTTGCGTATTGGCTGTTCGGATAGCTTTGAATCAACTGGTTAAAATCGCGGAAAGCGGCTTTAGCATGTTGCGGATCGCGGTCTGAACGATCAATCCCGAAGAAGCCTTGCAATGCACTGTCATCCAGAGCCATGTCAGTCAAACCACGCATATATAAAACGTAATCGATGTTAGGATGTGTGGGATTGAGGCGCATAAAGCGATCAATTGAGGCTTGCGCCAACGGCAGATCAGCAGATTTATAATACGCATAAATCAAATCAAGCTGAACTTGTTGAGAGTAAGGCCCGAAAGGATAGCGGTTATCTAACGCTTCTAGTTGCGTAATGGCTCCCTTAAAGTTACCGTCCTGCAGTTTTTGCTGAGCGGTAGCATAGAGCTCAGAAGGCGGGTTATCGGGAACCACGTCCTTGTTACTGGAGCAACCGGTCAGCACCAGGCTCAACGTGGCGGCAGCCACCAGATATTTCATACGCGTCATGACGTTTTGATTATCCTCGAAGTGTTATTCCGGGAGACTGTCCGTTAAGCTCCCGATAAAGATCTAGATACAATAGCACATTATATTAAACGGCATCGCCGTCAAAACCCAACGTTAACGAACAAGAAGCTGCATATGGCACAACAAGTACAACTCAGCGCAACGGTGGCCGAATCACAACTCGGTCAACGGTTAGATCAGGCTTTGGCCGAATTGTTCCCTGATTATTCAAGATCTCGCATAAAAGAATGGATCTTGGAAGACCGAGTCACTGTCGACGGTAAAACAATTAACAAACCTAAAGAAAAAGTGTTGGGTGGCGAGCTCGTCGCAATTGACGCGCAAATTGAGGAAGATGCCCGCTGGGCGCCTCAAGAAATCCCACTGGATATCGTCTATGAAGATAACGATATTCTGGTTATTAATAAACCCCGCGGTTTAGTGGTGCACCCTGGGGCCGGTAATCCAGATGGCACAGTTCTGAATGCATTGCTCTATTATTATCCAGAAATCATGGATGTACCACGGGCAGGTATCGTACATCGCCTGGATAAAGATACCACCGGCTTGATGGTGGTGGCGAAAACTGTTCCGGCTCAGACTCGCTTGGTTGAAGCACTGCAAGCACGCGAAATTACCCGTGAATACGAAGCTGTGGCCATCGGCAATATGACCGCTGGCGGCAGAGTTGACGAGCCTATTTCTCGTCACTCTACCAAGCGGACACACATGGCGGTGCATCCGATGGGTAAACCGGCGACAACTCACTACCGTATTATGGAGCACTTCCGTGCCCATACTCGTCTGCGCTTACGTTTAGAGACGGGCCGTACGCACCAGATCCGCGTGCATATGTCCCATATCAACCATCCGCTGGTGGGTGATCAGCTTTATGGTGGCCGCCCGCGCCCACCACGCGGCGCATCGGACTCCTTTATTGCTATTTTGCGTGGCTTTGACCGCCAGGCGCTGCATGCAACTATGCTGCGTTTGTATCATCCTATCAGTGGCATTCAAATGGAATGGCATGCGGCATTACCAGACGATATGGTTGAGCTGATTAATGCGCTGAAAGCTGATACCGAAGAATTCAAAGATCAGATGGATTGGTAATGAACAAGCTGATACTCCCCGATTGGCCATTGCCTGCTGGCGTTAAGGCATGTAGCACGACTCGTCATGGTGGTATCAGCGAATTCCCTTATGATTCATTAAATCTTGGCACCCATGTAGGGGATATCGCGGCGAGTGTAGCTGCAAACCGCCAATATTTAGTGGAACAAGCGGGATTGCCGCAAATGCCCGTTTGGCTTGAACAGGTGCACGGCACTCGTGTCCTGCATCTGGATGGCAAGGCTGTTTCTGATGTACAGGCTGATGCGGTCTACAGCCATGTTATTGGGCAAGTTTGTGCGGTAATGACAGCAGATTGCTTGCCTGTGCTGTTTTGCTCGTTGGCGGGTGATGAAGTGGCCGCAGCTCATGCGGGGTGGCGTGGCCTCTGTGCCGGTGTTCTGGAACAAACGCTCACTCAGTTCAATGCAAATCCTTCTTCTATTATTGCCTGGTTAGGCCCGGCCATTGGTCCGCAGCAGTTCGAAGTGGGCGAAGAGGTTAAACAGGCCTTTATCAATTTTGACGCGCAATCCGCTGTTGCATTCACACCTTCCGGCTCTAAATATCTCGCCGACATCTATTTATTAGCTCGATTACGGCTACAGGCTGTGGGGATTCACGCTATTTATGGTGGCGACCATTGCACTGTGACTGAAAATCAGCAATTTTTCTCTTATCGGCGCGATGGAATTACCGGGCGTATGGCAAGTTTAGTCTGGTTGATATAACCTATTGAATTAAGACGATCCATTGGCGCATAACGTTTCACTTTGAATATTTAGTGTCAAGATAACCTTGAAAATTTGAGGGATGACCTCATCTAATCTCCAGTAGCAATTTTGACCAATATTGGAGGTGTTATGCGTCTGGATCGTCTTACTAGCAAATTCCAGCTTGCCCTCGCCGATGCCCAATCTTTAGCTCTTGGGCGCGACAATCAATTTATTGAACCGTTACATTTGATGAGCGCACTGCTCAATCAGGATGGGGGGACGGTTCGCCCATTGTTGACCTCAGCGGGAGTTAATGTCGCTAATTTGCGCAGCGACATTGAGCAAGCATTAGGTCGTCTTCCACAAGTCGAAGGGACTGGCGGTGATGTTCAACCATCAAACGAGCTGGTCCGTGTATTGAATCTCTGTGACAAATTAGCGCAAAAACGTGCAGATAAATTTATCTCGTCAGAACTGTTTGTGCTGGCGGTACTTGAAAGCAGCGGCACCTTGACTGACATGTTAAAAGCAGTCGGTGCAACAAAAGATAAAATAAATAAGGCAATTGAAGATATGCGTGGTGGTGACAAAGTTGATGACCAAGGTGCCGAAGACCAGCGCCAGGCATTGAAAAAATTCACTATCGACCTGACTGAGCGTGCGGAGCAAGGCAAGCTCGACCCGGTTATTGGTCGTGACGAAGAAATTCGCCGCACTATCCAGGTATTACAACGCCGGACCAAAAATAACCCAGTGTTAATTGGTGAGCCTGGTGTTGGTAAAACGGCCATTGTTGAAGGTCTGGCACAGCGAATCGTCAACGGCGAAGTGCCGGAAGGCTTGAAACATAAACGTGTGCTTTCATTAGATATGGGCGCACTGATTGCGGGTGCGAAGTATCGCGGTGAGTTTGAAGAGCGCTTGAAAGGCGTGTTGAATGATTTATCAAAACAAGAAGGCAGTGTGATCTTGTTCATTGATGAATTGCATACCATGGTCGGCGCAGGTAAAGGCGACGGGGCGATGGATGCGGGCAACATGCTCAAACCTGCATTAGCGCGCGGTGAATTACATTGCGTTGGTGCAACGACACTCGACGAGTATCGTCAATATATAGAGAAGGATGCGGCGCTGGAGCGGCGTTTCCAGAAAGTGTATGTGGCGGAGCCGACTGTTGAAGACACTATTGCCATTCTACGCGGGCTGAAAGAGCGTTATGAACTGCATCACCATGTGCAGATAACCGACCCGGCAATTGTGGCTGCGGCAACGCTGTCGCACCGCTATATCTCGGATCGCCAGCTACCGGATAAAGCCATCGACCTTATTGACGAGGCCGGTTCCAGCATCCGTATGCAGATGGATTCAAAACCAGAATCATTGGATCGCCTGGAACGGCGAATTATCCAATTGAAGCTGGAACAGCAGGCGCTGAAGAAAGAGTCTGATGACGCCAGCAAAAAACGTCTCGAAATGCTCAACACTGAGTTAGAGCAGAAAGAACGTGAATATTCTGAGTTAGAAGAAGAGTGGAAAGCGGAAAAAGCTGCCCTCACGGGTACTCAGAATATTAAAACTGAACTGGAACAAGCCAAAATCACTTTAGAGCAGGCTCGGCGTGTGGGTGACTTGGCTCAGATGTCAGAACTTCAGTACGGTAAAATTCCTGAGCTGGAAAAACAGCTAGCGGCGGCAACGGCGCTTGAAGGGAAAACCATGAAGTTGCTGCGTAACCGGGTAACTGAAGCAGAGATTGCAGAAGTGCTGGCGCGTTGGACGGGTATTCCAGTATCTCGCATGCTGGAAAGTGAACGCGATAAGTTGCTGCGCATGGAGGATGACCTGCATAAACGCGTGATTGGACAGGATGAAGCGGTTGAAGCTGTCTCCAATGCTATCCGTCGTAGTCGTGCTGGGTTGTCAGATCCGAATCGGCCGATTGGTTCTTTCTTATTCTTAGGGCCAACAGGGGTCGGTAAAACCGAACTGTGTAAAGCGCTGGCAATGTTCTTGTTCGACAGTGACGATGCCATGGTGCGTATCGATATGTCCGAGTTTATGGAAAAACATTCTGTTTCTCGGTTGGTTGGTGCGCCTCCAGGCTATGTAGGCTATGAAGAAGGTGGGTATTTGACGGAAGCTGTACGCCGTCGTCCTTATTCTGTCATTCTGCTGGATGAAGTGGAAAAAGCGCATCCGGATGTATTCAACATACTCTTGCAGGTGTTGGATGATGGGCGCTTGACTGACGGGCAGGGCAGAACGGTCGACTTCCGTAATACAGTAGTCATCATGACCTCGAACCTCGGTTCAGATTTGATTCAGGAACGTTTCGGTGAAAGAAGTTATGCCGAAATGAAGGAAATGGTGATGGAAGTTGTTACTCATCACTTCCGCCCTGAATTTATCAACCGTATAGATGAGGTTGTTGTCTTCCATCCGTTAGGTCGCGCGCATCTGGCTTCTATTGCCAGCATCCAACTGGCGCGTCTATACAAACGTCTGGAAGAACGTGGCTATCAGGTCACCATTACTCAGCCTGCGTTGGAGTTCTTGGGTGAAACTGGTTTCGACCCTGTTTATGGTGCGCGGCCATTGAAACGCGCTATTCAACAGGAAATCGAGAATCCATTGGCGCAACAGATACTTTCCGGCAAATTAATACCGGGAGTTCCAGTAACTCTGGATGTAGAAAATGGGCATATCATTGCTAAGCAGTAATGGTTAATGCTTGAGGGGGCGAGAAATCGCCCCCTTTTTGTTGTCTTTTTCGCCGGAATCGGTGTTTTTGCCGTATTAATGAGCGGTTGAAAAGTTTTTTCAAATTAGGGGTTGCAGCCTGTCAGGAACTCCCTATAATGCGCCTCCACTGACCGGGAACAACGAAACATACTTCGCCGGGTCAGGAAGAGAAAAGAATGATTTTGACTTCGAAAGAAAACAAATAAATCCTTGACTCTTCAGCGGGAAAGCGTATTATCTGCCTCCCGCGTTACCGTAAGATTCGCCGAAAGGCAAACGGGTAACGAACGCTCTTTAACAATTTATCAGACAATCTGTGTGGGCACTCGCAAGACGATATCGAAGCCTGTTTCGGCAGGCAGAAGAAATATCAAAGTCTTGAAGAGTGACCAAAGCAGTACACATTTGAACTTCGGTTCGAATGCATATTTGCAGAAAGTAATCTTTGAGCATCGCTATGTTAACTCATAGCAAATCAAACAAATCTTAAATTGAAGAGTTTGATCATGGCTCAGATTGAACGCTGGCGGCAGGCCTAACACATGCAAGTCGAGCGGCAGCGGGAAGTAGTTTACTACTTTGCCGGCGAGCGGCGGACGGGTGAGTAATGTCTGGGAAACTGCCTGATGGAGGGGGATAACTACTGGAAACGGTAGCTAATACCGCATGACCTCGCAAGAGCAAAGTGGGGGACCTTCGGGCCTCACGCCATCGGATGTGCCCAGATGGGATTAGCTAGTAGGTGGGGTAATGGCTCACCTAGGCGACGATCCCTAGCTGGTCTGAGAGGATGACCAGCCACACTGGAACTGAGACACGGTCCAGACTCCTACGGGAGGCAGCAGTGGGGAATATTGCACAATGGGCGCAAGCCTGATGCAGCCATGCCGCGTGTGTGAAGAAGGCCTTCGGGTTGTAAAGCACTTTCAGCGAGGAGGAAGGCAGTCGTGTTAATAGCACGATTGATTGACGTTACTCGCAGAAGAAGCACCGGCTAACTCCGTGCCAGCAGCCGCGGTAATACGGAGGGTGCAAGCGTTAATCGGAATTACTGGGCGTAAAGCGCACGCAGGCGGTTTGTTAAGTCAGATGTGAAATCCCCGCGCTTAACGTGGGAACTGCATTTGAAACTGGCAAGCTAGAGTCTTGTAGAGGGGGGTAGAATTCCAGGTGTAGCGGTGAAATGCGTAGAGATCTGGAGGAATACCGGTGGCGAAGGCGGCCCCCTGGACAAAGACTGACGCTCAGGTGCGAAAGCGTGGGGAGCAAACAGGATTAGATACCCTGGTAGTCCACGCTGTAAACGATGTCGACTTGGAGGTTGTGCCCTTGAGGCGTGGCTTCCGGAGCTAACGCGTTAAGTCGACCGCCTGGGGAGTACGGCCGCAAGGTTAAAACTCAAATGAATTGACGGGGGCCCGCACAAGCGGTGGAGCATGTGGTTTAATTCGATGCAACGCGAAGAACCTTACCTACTCTTGACATCCACAGAACTTAGCAGAGATGCTTCGGTGCCTTCGGGAACTGTGAGACAGGTGCTGCATGGCTGTCGTCAGCTCGTGTTGTGAAATGTTGGGTTAAGTCCCGCAACGAGCGCAACCCTTATCCTTTGTTGCCAGCACGTAATGGTGGGAACTCAAGGGAGACTGCCGGTGACAAACCGGAGGAAGGTGGGGATGACGTCAAGTCATCATGGCCCTTACGAGTAGGGCTACACACGTGCTACAATGGCAGATACAAAGTGAAGCGAACTCGCGAGAGCAAGCGGACCACATAAAGTCTGTCGTAGTCCGGATTGGAGTCTGCAACTCGACTCCATGAAGTCGGAATCGCTAGTAATCGTAGATCAGAATGCTACGGTGAATACGTTCCCGGGCCTTGTACACACCGCCCGTCACACCATGGGAGTGGGTTGCAAAAGAAGTAGGTAGCTTAACCTTCGGGAGGGCGCTTACCACTTTGTGATTCATGACTGGGGTGAAGTCGTAACAAGGTAACCGTAGGGGAACCTGCGGTTGGATCACCTCCTTACCTAACGATACGCATTGCGTAGTGTCCACACAGATTGTCTGATGAATGTAAATGAGCAAGAGCACCTGTTGATGTCGTGAGTTTCGACTCATGCTGATGCGAAACGGTTAGATTTCGGTTTAATCGGAACTTCGTGTCCCCATCGTCTAGAGGCCTAGGACACTGCCCTTTCACGGCTGTAACAGGGGTTCGAATCCCCTTGGGGACGCCAATCCGATAATGTGTGAAAGACATTATCAACTGAATATCTTAAAGATGACTTTACCAAGTCGTGTTTAAGATATTGCTCTTTAACAATCTGGAACAAGCTGAAAATTGAAACAATACAGCTGAAACTTATCTCTCCGTAGATGTACTGAGATAAGGACTAACCTGTATTAGAGTCTCTCAAATAATCGCAACGCAAGTTGTCTGTAAAGACACCTTCGGGTTGTGAGGTTAAGCGACTAAGCGTACACGGTGGATGCCTAGGCAGTCAGAGGCGATGAAGGGCGTGCTAATCTGCGAAAAGCGTCGGTAAGGTGATATGAACCGTTATAACCGACGATACCCGAATGGGGAAACCCAGTGCAATTCGTTGCACTATTGCATGGTGAATACATAGCCATGCAAGGCGAACCGGGGGAACTGAAACATCTAAGTACCCCGAGGAAAAGAAATCAACCGAGATTCCCCTAGTAGCGGCGAGCGAACGGGGAGGAGCCCAGAGTCTGAATCAGTTTGTGTGTTAGTGGAAGCGTCTGGAAAGTCGCAGGGTACAGGGTGATACTCCCGTACACAAAAACACACTTGCTGTGAACTCGATGAGTAGGGCGGGACACGTGACATCCTGTCTGAATATGGGGGGACCATCCTCCAAGGCTAAATACTCCTGACTGACCGATAGTGAACCAGTACCGTGAGGGAAAGGCGAAAAGAACCCCGGCGAGGGGAGTGAAATAGAACCTGAAACCGTGTACGTACAAGCAGTGGGAGCACCTTCGTGGTGTGACTGCGTACCTTTTGTATAATGGGTCAGCGACTTATATTTTGTAGCAAGGTTAACCGAATAGGGGAGCCGTAGGGAAACCGAGTCTTAACTGGGCGTCTAGTTGCAAGGTATAGACCCGAAACCCGGTGATCTAGCCATGGGCAGGTTGAAGGTTGGGTAACACTAACTGGAGGACCGAACCGACTAATGTTGAAAAATTAGCGGATGACTTGTGGCTGGGGGTGAAAGGCCAATCAAACCGGGAGATAGCTGGTTCTCCCCGAAAGCTATTTAGGTAGCGCCTCGTGAACTCATCTTCGGGGGTAGAGCACTGTTTCGGCTAGGGGGCCATCCCGGCTTACCAAACCGATGCAAACTCCGAATACCGAAGAATGTTATCACGGGAGACACACGGCGGGTGCTAACGTCCGTCGTGAAGAGGGAAACAACCCAGACCGCCAGCTAAGGTCCCAAAGTCATGGTTAAGTGGGAAACGATGTGGGAAGGCATAGACAGCCAGGATGTTGGCTTAGAAGCAGCCATCATTTAAAGAAAGCGTAATAGCTCACTGGTCGAGTCGGCCTGCGCGGAAGATGTAACGGGGCTAAACCATGCACCGAAGCTGCGGCAGCGACACTTAGGTGTTGTTGGGTAGGGGAGCGTTCTGTAAGCCGTTGAAGGTGACCTGTGAGGGTTGCTGGAGGTATCAGAAGTGCGAATGCTGACATAAGTAACGATAATGCGGGTGAAAAACCCGCACGCCGGAAGACCAAGGGTTCCTGTCCAACGTTAATCGGGGCAGGGTGAGTCGACCCCTAAGGCGAGGCTGAAAAGCGTAGTCGATGGGAAACAGGTTAATATTCCTGTACTTGGTGTTACTGCGAAGGGGGGACGGAGAAGGCTAGGCTAGCCGGGCGACGGTTGTCCCGGTTTAAGCATGTAGGCGGAGCGACTTGGTAAATCCGGTTGCTTATCAACGCTGAGGTGTGATGACGAGTCACTACGGTGATGAAGTAGTTGATGCCAAGCTTCCAGGAAAAGCCTCTAAGCATCAGGTAACATTAAATCGTACCCCAAACCGACACAGGTGGTCAGGTAGAGAATACTCAGGCGCTTGAGAGAACTCGGGTGAAGGAACTAGGCAAAATGGTGCCGTAACTTCGGGAGAAGGCACGCTGGCATTAGGTAAAGGGACTTGCTCCCGGCGCCGAAGCCAGTCGCAGATACCAGCTGGCTGCAACTGTTTAATAAAAACACAGCACTGTGCAAACACGAAAGTGGACGTATACGGTGTGACGCCTGCCCGGTGCTGGAAGGTTAATTGATGGGGTCAGCCGCAAGGCGAAGCTCTTGATCGAAGCCCCAGTAAACGGCGGCCGTAACTATAACGGTCCTAAGGTAGCGAAATTCCTTGTCGGGTAAGTTCCGACCTGCACGAATGGCGTAATGATGGCCAGGCTGTCTCCACCCGAGACTCAGTGAAATTGAACTCGCTGTGAAGATGCAGTGTACCCGCGGCAAGACGGAAAGACCCCGTGAACCTTTACTATAGCTTGACACTGAACATTGAGCCTTGATGTGTAGGATAGGTGGGAGGCATCGAAGTGTGGACGCCAGTCTGCATGGAGCCAACCTTGAAATACCACCCTTTAATGTTTGATGTTCTAACTCGGCCCCGTAATCCGGGGTGAGGACAGTGTCTGGTGGGTAGTTTGACTGGGGCGGTCTCCTCCCAAAGAGTAACGGAGGAGCACGAAGGTTAGCTAATCACGGTCGGACATCGTGAGGTTAGTGCAAAGGCATAAGCTAGCTTGACTGCGAGAGTGACGGCTCGAGCAGGTACGAAAGTAGGTCTTAGTGATCCGGTGGTTCTGAATGGAAGGGCCATCGCTCAACGGATAAAAGGTACTCCGGGGATAACAGGCTGATACCGCCCAAGAGTTCATATCGACGGCGGTGTTTGGCACCTCGATGTCGGCTCATCACATCCTGGGGCTGAAGTAGGTCCCAAGGGTATGGCTGTTCGCCATTTAAAGTGGTACGCGAGCTGGGTTTAGAACGTCGTGAGACAGTTCGGTCCCTATCTGCCGTGGGCGTTGGAAGATTGAGAGGGGCTGCTCCTAGTACGAGAGGACCGGAGTGGACGAATCACTGGTGTTCGGGTTGTCATGCCAATGGCATTGCCCGGTAGCTAAATTCGGAAGAGATAACCGCTGAAAGCATCTAAGCGGGAAACTTGCCTCGAGATGAGTCTTCCCTGGGGCTTTAAGCCCCCTGAAGGAACGTTAAAGACTATGACGTTGATAGGCTGGGTGTGTAAGTGCAGCGATGCATTGAGCTAACCAGTACTAATGATCCGTGAGGCTTAACCTTACAACACCAAAGGTGTTTTGGTGATTTGAGAGAAATTAAGATTTTCAGCGAAGTTCCGAGATTGGATTGGCTGGCTGTGTGATATTACATAGCGGGTTAATTGAAACAGAATTTGCCTGGCGGCCATAGCGCGGTGGACCCACCTGATTCCATGCCGAACTCAGAAGTGAAACGCCGTAGCGCCGATGGTAGTGTGGGGTCTCCCCATGCGAGAGTAGGACACTGCCAGGCATCAAACACGAGTTATCAGAATGACATCTGGTGACTAACAAAATCGCCAAAGGCGGTTTTGCACAGCGCGGAGCGCTGGCCCTGTAGAGGGTAAGTATCGGGAAGATACACGTAAAAGAATCGGTGGAGCGGTAGTTCAGTTGGTTAGAATACCTGCCTGTCACGCAGGGGGTCGCGGGTTCGAGCCCCGTCCGTTCCGCCACTTATTGCAAAGACCCTGAATCCTAGATTCAGGGTCTTTTTGCATTCCAACAGTTGTTAATATTTTTTGCCTCTTCCTCTCTAGATTTCCACTCCTAAGTATTCTCTTATCTTAGTCACTGAATATCCCACTTATGCAATGGCCACATAACTCCGTTTAACTGAATACATTTAGCTTATTGAGTGTGATATTTGATTTATAATCATAAGTATTATGCTTAATACCCCATTTTTTGTTGGTAAAACTCTTGTCATAATTAATTTAGTTTTTCATCAGCCCCATGATTTACGACGGCATGAAAATTCTTAATTGCTTTTCAAGATACACTTACCATCAAAAAAATAAGGAATGATAATGAGCATACCTGCATTCGGGCTTGGAACTTTTCGTCTTCAAGATCAAGTTGTTATAGATTCAGTTAACCAAGCATTGAAATTAGGTTATCGTGCAATCGATACAGCACAAATATATGAAAATGAAGCTGCAGTTGGTCAAGCTATCGCAGAAAGTGGGGTAAAACGTGATGAGTTGTTCATCACGACCAAGATTTGGGTGGCGAATTTAGCGCAAGGAAAATTAATTCCGAGCCTGCAAGAGAGTTTACAGAAGCTGAAAACTGATTATGTAGATTTAACATTGATTCACTGGCCGTCACCAAATGATGAAGTCTCTGTTGCTGAGTCTATGGCTGAGCTAATGAAAGCCAAAGAATTGGGATTAACGCGCCAGATTGGTATCTCTAACTTCACCATTGATTTAATGCGGCAGGCTATAGCAGCAGTGGGGGCTGAGGAAATCGCAACTAACCAAATTGAATTATCCCCATTATTGCAAAACCGTAAGGTTGTTGAGTTCGCTCAGATAAATGGCATTGCAATAACTTCTTATATGACACTAGCTTATGGCAAGGCATTAGAAGAGCCGATCATCAAGACCATTGCTGAGCAGTGCGGTGCTACACCTGCACAGGTCATTTTAAGCTGGGCAATGCAATTGGGCTACAGTGTTATTCCTTCATCAACGAAAGTGGCTAATTTAGCCAGCAATCTGTTAGCTCGTGATTTACACCTAAGCGCAGAAGATATGGCGCTAATTGCTACGCTAGATCGCGAGGAGCGTTTGGTTAGCCCTGATGGTCTGGCACCAAAGTGGGACTAACTACAGCAATAAACTGAGCCACCTCACATGGGGTGGTTTTTTATTTTGTAGAGCTGATTGATATCAGGCGATCATTGATAAAATCAATAAAACAGCGCAGCCGATTACTGACAGCCTGGTCACTGTAATACACGGCATTAATCGGCATTGCGACTGGCAAAGTGTGTTCTTGAAGTATCGGTATCAAATCTCCACGTTGTAGATCCTGCTGGATCATGAAATCTGATAGGCAGGCAATACCATTCCCCTCAAGACACAGGCGGCGCTGAGTTTCTCCATTATTTGATGTCAAATCTGAATTAATTTCATAAAGTTGGCCATCAGCTCCAGCTAAAGGCCAGCGATTTAATGCGGGTAAGTCATTAAACCCTAAGCATAAATGATACTGTAAATCCGCTACTGTCTGTGGCGTACCATGCTGCTTCAAGTATGCCGGTGAGGCCAGAATATGGCGATAACTGGTCATTAGTTTTCTGGCTCGCAAAGTTGAGTCCTGTAAAGTCCCCACCCTGATAGCAATATCTACTTTTCTCTCTATAAGATTGATGAATGTCTCAGACGAAACCAGCGATAAAGTCACCAAAGGATAGCGCTGACGAAACTCAGCCATCAATGGCGCGATAATATGCAGTACTACTGGAGTAGAGGCATCAATACGAAGTAATCCTTTAGGATTCAATTGATTATCTAGGATTTCATTCTCTGCTGTTGCCATCTCACGCAAAATATTTTGTACCCGCCGAAAATAGTGCTCACCTTCTTGAGTCAGACTGATTTGCCTAGTGGTGCGATTGAGCAAAGTGACACCCAGCTTATTCTCTAGCTTCTTTACTGTTCGGCTTACTACTGAATTTGCTTGTTCAAGCTGCTCTGCTGCACGGCTGAAGCTGCCACATTCCACCACTGTTACAAAGGTAATCAGTTCATCTGAGTTTGCTTTCATTGTTGCCACTCCAGCAAAAATATTTTGATATTTTGAGCATTTTTGTCATTTAAACATAGGCACATAATAGCCGCTATCAAATTGACTTGTTTTTCATTAACTGTTTTCTGGAGTCGATAATGCCGCTCGCTTTACTGGCACTGACCATCAGTGCATTCGCTATTGGTACCACAGAATTTGTTATTGTCGGATTGGTGCCGACGATCGCCGAACAACTGGGCGTTTCTGTCCCTTCCGCCGGTTTATTAGTCTCAATTTACGCATTGGGGGTGGCGATTGGTGCTCCGGTGCTGACTGCATTAACAGGGCGGATTCCGCGTAAAATGTTATTGATTGGCCTTATGGTTTTGTTCACGTTAGGCAACTTATTAGCATGGCAATCACCGGGTTATGAATCATTGGTTATCGCTCGTTTATTAACCGGCTTGGCGCACGGGGTATTTTTCTCAATAGGGTCGACTATTGCATCCAGTCTGGTGCCCAAAGAGAAGGCCGCCTCGGCTATCGCTATTATGTTTGGCGGCTTGACTGTAGCACTGGTGACTGGGGTTCCATTAGGGACATTCATTGGGCAGTATTTTGGCTGGCGTGAAACTTTTCTTGCAGTATCACTGATTGGGATTATTGCCATTATCGCCAGTGCTATTTTGGTGCCAAGTAATATTCCCAATAAAGCTTCAGCCACGTTAAAACAACAGTTTCAGGTAGTTACCCACCCACGTTTATTGTTGATTTATGCTATTACGGCATTAGGATACGGCGGTTTCTTTACCATGTTTACTTTCCTTGCTCCGGTTATGCAAGAGTTGGCGGGCTTCTCGGCTGCCGCCGTGAGCTGGATTTTGTTAGCGTATGGGGTGTCAGTCGCGTTTGGTAATATCTGGGGGGGCAAACTGGCTGACCGCTATGGTGCAGTGCCTGCTTTGAGCTTTATCTTTACTGCATTGGCTGGCTTGTTATTTGTTTTCCAGTTCAGTGCTAACCACAGTATTGCAGCACTGATTACCTTGCTAATTATGGGGGTTTTCGCTTTCGGTAATGTCCCCGGTTTACAGGTTTATGTGGTGCAAAAGGCGGAAGAATATACACCATATGCGGTTGATATCGCCTCTGGTTTGAATATCGCAGCATTTAACGTAGGTATTGCGTTAGGGTCAATTCTTGGTGGGCAGGCGGTTACTCGAGTTGGTTTAGCGCAGACACCATGGATCGGTGGAGTTATCGTCATCGCTGCATTATTACTGGTAAGACTAAGTGGTGAGCTGGATAAAAAACACTCAAGTCAGGTTGCTACAAACTAGTTTCCACATTAAGCCCGCCTGGCGGGCTTCTTTGTTAATAGAAGTCTTATTAGTGCATTATGAATAACATAGATTGAATCTATCCTTGAGCATCCCAATATCAAAAAAGCAATATAGGTAAAAGACATTACTGACCGGAACATCTGAGCGTATAATCAGTGAACTATCCACTGCGGTTATCTTACAAGCCAGAGTGATTTCGAATAAGGAATAGGCCATCAAAGTGCCGAAACGAACATATGCAATGCGGTATGTTGCAGGTCAACCGGTTGAACAGATTTTCCCTGGCTCTACTAAATTATTGGGGCAAGGGTTACCTCCAGGCACCCCTTTGCCGACCACGGAATTTCTACGGGTGATGGTGTGGAATATCTTTAAGCAACAGCGGGCTGAATGGCTGTCTGTGCTCAAAGAGTTCGGGAGTGATGCGCAACTGATGCTACTGCAAGAAGCACAAACAACACCCGAGCTGGTGAGGTTTGCTACGTCCCATTATCAAGCGGCAGATCAGGTTCCAGCCTTTGCGCTACCTCAGCACCCCTCTGGCGTGATGACGTTAGCGGCCACTCACCCAGTCTACTGTTGCCCATTGCGAGAGCGAGAACCACTGCTGCGCTTGTCTAAGTCGGCACTAGTCACTGTTTATCCCATTCATGATGGTCGATTATTGATGGTCGTGAATATTCATGCTGTGAATTTCAGTCTTGGTGTCGATGTTTACAGTAAACAGTTAGAGCCGATTGGAGAGCAAATAGCTATGCACCGTGGCCCGGTTATTCTGGCTGGGGATTTCAATGCCTGGAGTCGCCAGCGGGTTAACGCATTACAGTGTTTTGCTCAGGGTTCGGGTTTGGAAGAAGTTGAGTTTCCTACAGATAATCGTAGCCGCGCTTTTGGTAAGCCTCTCGATTTCGTTTTTTACCGTGGCCTTACGCTGGCAGATGCTTCGGTATTAGTGACGCGAGCTTCTGATCATAATCCGCTTCTGGTTGAGTTTCGGCCATAAAAAAAGCACCCCGAAGGGTGCTTTTTAACAGCTTTAATAGCGATTCTGACTTTATGCGTCCGGGGTTGATTTGCCGTTAACGAACAGCGTCAAGTTCAAACCTGGCAGCAATTTATTAGCTTTGCTGACTACCGAATTCCATCGCATCACATCGTCGGTGTTTACACCGTGACGCTTGGCAATACTGGCAAAAGAATCACCTTTACGAACTTGATAGGTGATGCTGTTGCTGCTAGTTGTATTGCTTGCCAGTTGCAGGGTTTGCCCAACTTTTAAGGTGCTCTTGGCATGTAAGTTGTTCCAACTCTGCAAATCGCTGGTCTTGATATTCAACCGCTTGGCTATCGTAGATAAGGTGTCGCCGGGGCGAACTTTATACTGCGAGTTTGATGCTGATTTTGTGCTGTTCTGTGCCAACTTGGTTGGTTGAACTGCGGCAATATCAGTATCTGCCAATGAATCTTTAAGCTGCTCAGCATGGGATTTCGGCAACATAATATAACGAGGACCGTGTCCAGCTGGTGCCGTTACATTGCGCTTATACCCAGAATTAAAGGATTTCAACTTTGTCAGTGACATCCCCGCCATCTCAGCCGCCTGAGTTAGCTCTATCTGCTGACCAACATCAACGCGCGCTAATGCACGGTCTTTGTCGGTGTCAGGCAAGTTTATACCGTACTTTTTGCTGTTCTTGATTAAATCACCCAAGGCCAGCATTTTTGGAACATAAATTGACGTTTCACGAGGAAGCGACAATGCCCAAAAGTTCGTCGGTTTACCCTTTGCCTTATTTGCTTTCACCGCTTGCATAACTCTGCCTTCACCGCTGTTATAGGCAGCGACTGTTAACAACCAGTCACCGTCAAACATCTTGTTCAGGCGCTCCATTATATCAAGCGCTGCTTTGGTAGACGCCACCACATCTCTGCGGCCGTCATACCATTGGTTTTGTTTCAAGCCATAATTTCGACCGGTACTTGGCACTATCTGCCACAGCCCTGCGGCGTTGGCGGATGATGTCGCGTGTGGGTCAAAAGCGCTCTCCACTATGGGTAGCAGTACCAGCTCCATCGGCATATTACGTTTCTTAATTTGCTCGACTATCAGGTACATGTACGGCTCTGCCCGTAATGTTACATCGTGGAGATAGCTCTTATTTTTTAAGTATTTTTGTTTCTGTTCACGGATCCGAGAATTTTCCGGAACCTTCATCTTCAGCTCGTCGCTAATGAAGTTCCACAAATCTTGCTGCGCGAGGCCACTGTCACTATCCAGCCATCGCGCGCTACCCTCTCGGGCGCTATTTGTGTACTCTCCTGCTTCACTTTCTTGACCTGCCGAAGACAAACTCTGTGCATGCTGTACAGGAGCCTGAACGCCCGTCTTGGACGTCTGGCACCCAACAAGCAAGACTGAGGCGAGAAATATCGCTTTGGTCTTCATGTGTGTGTCAATGTAGTTGCTTAAAAGACGAGCAATCATACTTTGCTTCGATAAAAAACACAACTAAAAGCTCAGAAACGGTCTTTCTGTGCACGTAATTCGGAAAAAACTGAGACAAGCGACTCTGGCGGTGACATTACGCCTATTTTCCTTTGTAAATCAATGTCATCACAACGTAAGAAAACATTAATTTTCCTCTCAATTTGCAATTTTACGGGTAAACTAGGTCGATCTTTTGCCCGTAATTGCATGATTTCATGCTGATATGTAGCAATGTCTTTGTCTGATGGCAGAATAAAACGGGCAAACTTAAGATTCGCGAGAGTATATTCATGCGCGCTGCAAATTAAGGTTTCGTCAGGGAGTTGCGCGAGCTGTTGAATAGACTTGTACATTTGCGCTGGAGTGCCTTCAAATAGCCTGCCACAGCCCGCGGAAAATAGCGTATCACCACAGAAAAGATAAGGTTTGCTGTAGTATGCGATATGCCCAAGTGTGTGGCCAGGAACGGCAATAACTTGGTATTTTTGGCCGCTAATGGTCAGGTTATCACCCCCATTTACAATAATTGTCGCACCCTTATTCGCGGTTTCTTGTGGCCCATAGACTGGAATATCGGGGTAATGGCGGCGTAAATCTGCGACTCCACCGACGTGATCATTATGGTGATGGGTCAATAATATGGCTTGAAGAAGGTACTGGCCTTGGCTCAGAGCTGCCAGCACGGGAGCTGATTCTCCGGGGTCCACAATGACACAGTGTTTTTGTTCGTCAGCCAATAACCAAATGTAATTGTCTTGAAATGCCGGAATGCTGATAAGATTCATTAGATACCTCTTTTATTGGCAACAGTTTGAAAGAAGACGTTAAAACATGAAACCAGCACAAACACGCCAAAAGATCGATGCGCCCGCATCTTGGGCTGAGTTACCTTGGGGAGAGTATTATCGTGCGGCGATTGAGCAGCAATTGCAGCCCTGGTGGCCGAAATTCTTTGGTTTCCATTTATTGAAGATAGGCCATTTAAGCGCTGAAATTGCTAGCGATAAATGCGCAATCTCCCATCAGGTGAATGTGGGGGCGCAGGGCAAGAATATGCAGGTGCTTGCCAGCCCATATCAGTTACCTTTTGCTGAGAAATCTGTGGATGCTTGCTTACTGTCCCATACTTTAGCCTATGCCGCTGATCCGCACCGTATTTTACGTGAGGTGGATCGGGTGCTGATTGATGACGGCTGGCTGGTTATCAGCAACTTTAACCCCATGAGTCTACTAGGCGCTGGGAAACTGGTGCCATTATTGCGCCAGCGACAACCCCATGTTAGCCGCATGTTTACTCAGATGCGCTTGTTGGACTGGTTGAGTTTGTTGAATTATGAAGTTTTACATCTGTCGCGTTTTCATGTGTTGCCGTGGCATAAAGAAGGTGGGCGCTTTATCAGCACCCATCTGCCAGCCTTGGGTTGTGTCAGCTTGATTGTTGCTCGTAAACGCACTATCCCATTGACGTTTAATCCGATGAAGTTTGGCGCACGTAAACCTTGGTTCAGCCGGGCAGTAGGCGCTACCAAAAGCTATCGTGATCAACCCTGAGTTGGCAGTGACGTATTAATTAGGAATATACCCGGTATCTTCCATCGTCGGTGAATTTGCGCCTTCGCGCGCCAATTCATCGCAGCGTTCGTTTTCTGGATGACCGGCATGGCCTTTGACCCACTCCCATTGAATTACGTGAGTTTGGATAGCCAAATCAAGGCGTTGCCATAAATCGACATTACGCACCGGTTTGCGGTCAGTGGTTTTCCAGCCGCGCTTTTTCCAGTTATGAATCCACTGAGTAATCCCCTGGCGCACATATTGGCTGTCAGTGCTGAGTGTGACTTCGCAAGGTGAGGTCAACGCCTCCAATGCTACGATAGCGGCCATTAGCTCCATGCGGTTGTTTGTAGTCAGGAAATAGCCAGCGCTAAAGGTTTTTTCATGTTGCTTGTAACGCAAAATTGCGCCGTAACCACCGGGGCCAGGATTGCCAAGGCAAGATCCATCGGTGAAAATTTCTACCTGTTTAGTCATCTCTGGTAGACTCTTCCTATCTGTTTAAACGTTAAGTCTGACATAAACGAGCGCTATGAGCACTGGCAATATGCAAGTTACACCGACCCGACAGATTGTTCTGGATACTGAAACCACCGGTATGAATAAGCTGGGCGTTCATTATGAAGGCCATAAGATTATTGAGATCGGTGCCGTTGAAGTGATCAACCGCCGTCTGACCGGCAGAAATTTCCATGTTTATATCAAACCTGACCGGCTGGTAGACCCAGAAGCTTACGGTATCCATGGTATTAGTGATGAGTTTTTGGCGGATAAGCCTACTTTTGCAGATATAGCGCCGGAGTTTCTTGAGTTTATCCGTGGCGCTGAGTTAGTCATCCATAACGCGGCGTTTGATATCGGCTTTATGGATTATGAATTCCGCATGTTGCAGCAGGACATTCCGAAAACGGAAACTTTCTGCACCATCACTGACAGCTTGTTGCTGGCGCGCCGCCTGTTCCCCGGCAAACGAAATAACCTTGATGCGCTGTGTGACCGCTACCTGATAGACAATACCAAGCGGACATTGCACGGCGCGTTACTCGATGCCGAAATTTTGGCGGAAGTTTATCTGGCGATGACCGGCGGCCAGACGTCGCTTTCTTTTTCAATGGAGGGTGATCAGTCGCAGAATAATTCCTCAGACGACATCCTGCGCATTACTCGCCCAGCATCTGGGTTGAAAATAATTTATGCCGCTGAAGAGGAAATAGCCGCTCATGAATCTCGTCTGGATTTGGTGATGAAAAAGGGCGGTAGCTGTTTATGGCGCATGCCGCTGGAGACAGAAGACAGTGCGAATGCAGAATAAAACGGCATCCAGATGGAAAACTGTGCAAACGGCTTATTTTACTGGAAAAAGTATTGACGAGATTGCATTGCATCCGTAATATTCGAGTCGTTCTTAACCGGAACAGCAGCGTGGTGCGGTAGTTCAGTCGGTTAGAATACCGGCCTGTCACGCCGGGGGTCGCGGGTTCGAGTCCCGTCCGCACCGCCAACATTCAGAAGCCCTGAGTTATTGCTAACTCAGGGCTTCGTTGTATCTATACCTTTCGTACTTGAAGCCGCAGGGGTGTTAGCTACGCTCACTTACCCAAATCACTTACTTGAGTAAGCTCATTGGGATGCATTCGCTTGCTGCCTACCTGCAACTCCAATTACTTTGGGTATATCCTTGGCACTTGAAGCCGCAGGGGGCAAAATAATAGAACTCCCCCTTGGGTAACAGATCAATAAACCCATTTAGAATTTACTGCGTAGCTTTCGCATTACCGGCTTCAGCAGCAGTTTTCACCCAGCCATCAAAGGTCGTCTGATGAGCTTGGATCCAACCATTCACATGGCGTTCAATATCGGCATCTGAAGATTCACCGGCATGCATCCGCATGTTCTGGGCATTCACATCATTAATGGATAGTTTCATGATGGAGAACAACTTGGCGGCAGCAGGGTTAGCTTCTGCCCATTTTTTGTTGGCGACGATATGCATCACACTCGGCGGGAAGCCGTAGTTCGCACCATTAGAAAGCTGGGTGTCGATAGTCTTATCCGGCAGGGAAGAGAATGGCACCTGTAACCACACCACATCACGGCCGGGAACCAGCACGTCACTGACCCAATACGGCGTCCAAGTGTAATACAGAATTGGCTTGCCTTCTTTGTAGCGCGTGATGGTATCGGCAATCATCGCGGCATAGTTACCCTGATTATGGGTTACCGTGTCGCTTAGGCCATAAGCTTGGATTTGGTGGTTAATCGGGGCTTCACAACCCCAACCTGGATTACAGCCAGTGAGATCGGCCTTGCCGTCATTATTTGCATCAAACAATTTGGCGATTTTCGGATCTTTTAGCTGCTCAATATTGGTGATGTGGTATTTATCGGCGGTTTTTTTGTCAATCAAATACCCCTGCGCCAGCCCTTCAATAAAGTTACCCTGACGGTAGAACTTAGCATCGCCACCGGCGGCTGCATATTGGTCATTATGTAGCGGATCCCAGTTTACCGCCAAATAAGTGGCATCGCCTGCGGCAATGGAAGAGTAAGCGACATTGTAATCCACTTCTTTGGTGGGCTGGACGTCGTAACCGAGCTTCTCCAGCGCTTTATTGACCAGTGAGGTCTGGAAGGTTTCTTCCGAAATGGTGCTTTGCAGTGGTTGGACAGTAACGCCTTTGCCCGGTAATTCTGCGGCGGATAACTGAGTGCTGATCAGTGTGGTGAGGGCTAATACCCAAACTCCGGTCTTACGCATAATTTTCCCCTATCCCCTTTGTCCATGACACTGCTGCTGTGCTAGCGGCGCTCGCGCACCCGAATCACTTACTGATGTAAGCTCATCGGGATTTACTCGCTTGCTGCCTTGCCGCAGCGCCAATGACTTTGGGTATAATTTTAGTGTAATGAATTGAAATTACTTGGTATTTAAAAATGGTTTGGTGATAAGCCCGATAGGGCCGGTGGCATACCAGCGGCCAATGCCTTTGCTGCGGCGGTCACGGCCTAATGATTGAGTCAGACGGTCGAGGATAATCGCCAGAATCACGATACCGACACCACCGACAGCGGCTAGCCCCATATCAAGGCGACCAATACCGCGCAGTACCATTTGGCCCAAGCCCCCTACAGCAATCATTGAAGCAATAACCACCATCGACAATGCGAGCATTAAGGTTTGGTTGACACCCGCCATGATGGTCGGCATCGCCAGTGGTAACTGTACTTTGAACAATAATTGGCGCGGATTGGCACCGAAGGATTCAGCGGCTTCAATGAGGTCTTCCGGCACCTGCTTGATACCCAAGATAGTCAGACGGACGATGGGCGGCAGGGCAAAGATAATCGTCACCACTACGCCGGGCACATTACCAATACCAAACAGCATGACAATGGGCACCAGATAGACGAAAGCCGGTGTGGTTTGCATCGCATCCAGTAGCGGGCGAATAATTCGGGCGGCGTTATTGCTACGTGCCAGCCATATCCCGAGCGGCAGTCCGATAAGGATACAGAAGAACAGCGAGGTCAGAACCAGCGCCAGTGTCACCATAGCTTGCGACCATGCGCCAATAGCGCCGATAGCAATCAGGGAGACCAATGTCGCCACGCCCATCCCTAAGGTAGAAAACTGCCACGCAATCAGGGCGAAAACCAGAATCGCCACCGGTGCAGGCATGCCCAGTAACAGGTGTTGGAAGCCGCTGAGAATAAAATCAACCGGCACGCGAATACCTTGGAACAGCGGGCGGAAATGCAGTACCACCCAGTCAATACCCTGAGTAACCCACGAATCCAGTGGCACCCAAGTGTTATGGAATGGGTCCATTAGACTGAAATGTTCAGGAGTGGCCGCGGGCGCGCTATTCAGCCAATCGGTACTTTGTGCAGCTTGGCTCTGCACGGCCTGAGAAGCAACCTCGTGGCCTGCATTGGCGGCGCGCTGGCTACCCTCGGCCATGCTGGCTCCCCATGGGTCAGCCGCCGCTGACAGGGTCTGAGGGGCAGAGTCGGTTGCTACCGGTGCAGCTGTCGCCCATGGATTGCTGTCTACGGGGGTGCCGCTTTGGATTTGATTACTCATTTGGCGTCTCCTTATCTAAGGCATGCAACAGCATGGCTTTGGAAATAATACCGATATAACTGCTGTCCTCACCGACCACAGGAACCGCGCACGGGGCCTGTGCAACCAATGAAATCAGCTCACTGAGGGGCATGTCGGCGGGAACCGGTGCCGGATCGGCCAATAAGGCGCTATCCAGTGATTGGTTCTCTGCCAATGCCTTTTTCAGTGAATCGATCGATACCACGCCGATAAACTTCTGCCCGCGCTCCAGCACATAGCCGTAATCGCGGTCTTCATCCTGAAGCAGTTTTAATGCCGAACGCGGGCCGAAACCCGGTGTTTTGCGGATCAAGGACACCGGGCGGCGGCGCGCGATGTCTTTAGCACTGAAGACGTGGCTGATGTCGACGCCACGGAAGAAGGTGCGTACATAGTCATTGGCCGGGTTATTCAAGATCTCATCCGGCGTTCCGACTTGCACCACTTCACCGCCCTGCATAATGGCGATGCGATCGCCAATACGCATGGCTTCGTCCAGGTCATGAGAGATAAAGACGATAGTGCGCTGATGTTTGGCCTGTAATTTGACCAGCTCATCTTGCATTTCGGTACGGATTAAGGGGTCGAGTGCGGAGAAAGCCTCATCCATTAACAGAATATCGGGGTTGTTGGCCATGGCGCGGGCTAAACCCACGCGCTGGCGCATCCCACCGGACAACTCATCGGGATAAGAATACGCGTAGTTTTCCAGACTCACCTGACGTAATGCTTCCAAGGCTTTTTCGTGACGTTCCTGTTGCGGGACGCCGGCTAACTCCATACCGAATGCAGTGTTATCCAGCACATTCATATGGGGCATTAAGGCAAAGGATTGGAAGACCATGCTTATCTTATTACGGCGTACGGTGCGCAGGGCGCTATCAGATATTTTGGCAATATCTTCGCCGTCGATCAGCACTTCACCGCGGGTGGGTTCTATCAGACGATTGAGAAGGCGTACCAGGGTGGATTTACCGGAACCGGATAACCCCATGATGACGAATATCTCGCCTTCTTCAATGGCCAGATTGGCATCTTTAACGCCAACGGACAAACCAGTTTTGGCAAATATCTGCTCTTTATTCTTACCTGATTCAAGTAGTTTAAAAGCTCGATCTGGATGCTCACCAAATATTTTATATAAATTCTTTACTTCGAGTTTAATTGCCATGCAGTTGGTGTATTCCCCTGTAAATTTTAAATTATGTTTATTCGATCAATATTATCCTGATGAAAAAATAGAGCGCCATATACCCTAACACAATGAGAATCTGAGACAACCCTCAATGTTCTTATAATCAATTGTGAGATGCTCCTCATGTCAATATATATCTTTTTAACCTGTTAATTTACTTGCGTTAATATTGTGGTTTTTGACGTTTGATGAATTACCTAATATGACTGATGAGCCTAATGGCTAATTTGAAAGTTAATAGAGTAAATATTGTCCATATATCGGCAATATACTTCCAATATTATTAAGGGGGTTATTTCCTGAGGTAACGGCGCTGAATCCCCCTGATACTCTGGCCTGTAGCCGAATAGGGCACTCAATGAGAATTTAGGTTTTGGCTGCTGAATCGGGCCAGTTCATCATAACGGCAAGTGGGGCGGAATCTCCCCTTTGTCGTGCGAATGAAAAGGGGAGAATGTGCAAGTTAAGAAAGCTTAGAAATCCCAGTCTTCGTCCTCAGTATTGACTGCTTTACCGATAACATATGATGATCCAGAGCCGGAAAAGAAATCGTGATTCTCATCAGCATTGGGTGATAATGCCGCCAAAATAGCCGGGTTGACATTGGCCTGATCTGCTGGAAATAAGGCTTCATAACCTAAATTCATTAATGCTTTATTTGCATTGTAATGGAGGAATTTTTTGACATCCTCTGTCCAGCCGACACCATCATAAAGGTCTGCGGTATAGCGCACTTCATTGTCATATAAATCTTGCAGCAAATTATAGGCAAAATTCTTTATCTCTTGGCGGCGACTAATATCAACTTTCTCTAATCCTTTCTGGAATTTATAGCCGATATAATAGCCGTGAACGGCCTCATCGCGAATTATTAACCGAATCAGGTCGGCGGTATTGGTTAATCTGGCGCGGCTTGACCAATACATAGGTAAATAGAAACCAGAATAGAATAGAAATGATTCCAGAAATACACTGGCAATTTTCTTCTTCAGAGGGTCGTCATTATTATAATGCTCGAGGATAATATGGGCTTTCTTTTGTAGCGAGTTATTTTCCTCACTCCAGCGGTAAGCCTCGTCTACATCAGGTGTTGAACAAAGGGTAGAAAATATAGAGCTATAAGAGCGGGCATGCACCGCCTCCATAAAGCTGATGTTGGAAAATACCGCTTCTTCATGGGGAGTGATTGCGTCTTTGATCAGCGCTGGTGCGCCCAAGGTATTTTGAATCGTATCAAGCAGCGTCAGGCCGGTAAAAACGCGGATAGTCAGCTGTTGCTCCTCGGCAGTTAGCTTGGCCCAAGAGGGAATATCATTGGATAGTGGGACTTTTTCCGGCAACCAAAAATTAGCCGTCAGGCGGTTCCAGACTTCCAGATCTTTATCGTCTTCAATTTTATTCCAATTGATGGCGCTAACGTGTTTTATTATTTTTGTTGCACTCATATCATCACTTCCTTATTAGCCATTTTATTTATTACAATGAGCAGGAAACACAACCTTCAACTTCCGTGCCCTCGAGCGCCATCTGACGCAGTCGGATGTAATAAATGGTTTTAATCCCTTTCTTCCAAGCATATATCTGCGCTTTATTGATATCGCGGGTCGTGGCGGTATCGCGGAAGAACAGGGTCAGTGACAGCCCTTGATCAACATGCTGGGTAGCTTCAGCATAGGTATCGATAATTTTCTCCGGCCCTATCTGATAAGCATCCTGATAATATTCAAGATTATCGTTAGTCATATAAGGTGCTGGATAATACACGCGGCCAATCTTGCCCTCTTTGCGGATCTCAATTGGGGAGACAATCGGGTGGATGCTGGATGTCGAGTGATTGATATACGAAATAGATCCCGTCGGGGGCACTGCTTGTAAGTTTTGGTTATAAATTCCGTGCACCATCACTGACTGGCGCAAATCTGCCCAATCCTGTTGATTTGGAACGGAAATTCCTGCGTCGGCAAACAGTGCGCGCACTTTGGCTGTTTTAGGCTGCCAGCTTTGTTCTATATATTTAGTAAAATAGTGGCCCGAAGCATAAGCCGACTCGTCGAAACCTTTAAAGTAGCTGCCGCGTTCTATCGCCAACTGGTTGGAGGCGCGAATGGCGTGGTAGGCCACGGTATAGAAGTAGATATTGGTGAAATCTAATGCTTCTTCTGAGCCATAAAAAATACGTTCGCGCGCTAGATAGCCATGCAAGTTCATTTGCCCCAGGCCAATGGCATGGGATTCCTGATTACCTTTTTCAATTGATGGCACTGAGCGGATATTGCTCATATCAGAGACCGCCGTTAGCCCGCGAATGGCGGTTTCAATCGATTTACCAAAGTCTGGTGAATCCATGGTGTGGGCAATATTCAGCGAACCAAGATTACAGGAGATATCTTTGCCAATATGGCGATAACTAAGGTCGTCATTGTATTCAGTTGGTGAATTAACCTGCAAAATCTCTGAACACAAGTTACTCATATTGATCCGGCCTTTGATCGGATTGGCGCGGTTCACGGTGTCCTCAAACATCATATAAGGATAACCGGACTCAAATTGGATCTCTGCCAGAATTTGGAAAAACTCACGCGCTTTGATTTTGCTTTTTCGGATACGCTTGTCATCAACCATCTCGCGGTATTTTTCGCTGACACTGATTTCCGACATAGGGACGCCGTAAATCTGTTCTACGTCATAAGGAGAGAACAGGTACATTTCTTCATTATTCTTCGCCAACTCAAAAGTGATATCCGGTATAACCACTCCCAATGACAAAGTTTTAATGCGTATTTTTTCATCGGCATTTTCGCGTTTGGTATCAAGAAAACGCAAAATATCAGGGTGATGGGCATGGAGATAGACCGCTCCGGCACCTTGGCGAGCCCCTAATTGATTGGCATAGGAAAAAGCATCTTCCAGCATTTTCATAATGGGAATGACGCCAGATGATTGATTTTCAATGCGTTTAATCGGCGCACCCACTTCGCGAATATTGGTCAGCAGGAAAGCGACACCGCCGCCGCGCTTAGATAATTGCAGCGCCGAGTTAATGGAGCGGCCAATGGACTCCATATTGTCTTCAATGCGCAACAAGAAGCAGGAAACTAATTCACCGCGCTGTTTCTTGCCGCAATTGAGGAAAGTAGGGGTGGCCGGTTGGAAGCGGCCAGAGATGATTTCTTCGACTAAATCTCGTGCAACTTGTTGATGACCGGCGGCTAATGTTAGGGCAACCATACAAACACGGTCTTCATAGCGCTCCAGATAGCGTTTGCCATCAAAAGTTTTCAGGGTATAGCTGGTGTAGTATTTAAACGCGCCAAGGAAGGTTGGGAAGCGAAATTTTTTACTGTAAGCTTGTTGGAATAAGCTCTTGATAAAGCTGAAATCATACCTCTCCAGCACCTCTTTCTCGTAATAGCCTTCTTCAACCAGATAATCGAGTTTTTCCTGTAAATTATGGAAGAACACGGTGTTTTGATTAACGTGTTGCAAGAAATATTGCCGTGCAGCCAGGCGGTCTTTATCAAACTGGATACGCCCGTCGGCATCATAGAGGTTCAACATCGCATTCAGTGAGTGATAGTCTAGGTCACTGTTGGATGGATGGGTGATTTTCAGTTTTGTCGTTGCCAAAATTCAGTTACTCCCTTGCGAACGTTTGCCACATCTTCTGCTGTACCCAGTAGTTCAAAACGATACAGATAAGGAACCTGACATTTTTGGGAGATAATTTTCCCCGCCAGGCAATAGGCGTCGCCAAAATTAGTGTTACCCGCAGCAATAACACCGCGAATTAATGAGCGGTTATGGGGATCATTCAGAAATCTAATGACCTGAATAGGCACCGCCCCGACCGGGCTGCCACCGCCATAACTGGGTACCAACAAGATATAGGGCTGCTCCACCCGTAACTTTTCCCGCGCCCCCGCAATGGGAATGCGTATTGCCGGGAGTGCCAACTTTCCGACAAAACGGTGGGTGTTCTCCGACGAGCTGGAAAAATACACCAACGGATTCATTGTGTTGCCCTCATCAGGCACCGACCGCCTGAACCAATGCATTTATTTTGTCTGGGCGGAAGCCAGACCAATGCTCATCACCTGCGACAATCACGGGAACCTGTTGATAACCCAAAGATTTCACATGGTCTAAAGCTTGTTGATCTTCAGTTAAATCAACAACTTGATAAGTAATTCCTTGTTTATCCAATGCACGATAAGTGGCATTGCACTGGACACAATCGGGTTTACTGTAAATAATAATGATCATGATTTGCATTCCGGTTCAATCTTGAGAAAAGGCAAAATTAGCAGACTATTAGTATCTCTCGACTACCTGCCCCGATTATCAACCTCGATTTCATTCTCGCAGGTGATAAATTAAATACTATATCTAGTGTTTATTTAATTCAACCACACTATATGTAGTAATTTGATCAGGGGTAGGGGGAACTCAGAGACAAGACCGCCAGCACGGGGCTGGCGGTAGAGTTTGATGATAGTCAGCAGGATAAAAATATTTATAGCGCAGGATTTTGGTGGGGATGACTATTTACTAACACGGACGTTTTACTGGCGCAGGCTAACGGCTAATCGATTAAAAGCATTCATAATGCTGATAGCGAAAGTTAAGTCAGAAATTTGGGCATCAGAAAAATGCGCTTTTAAAGCATTAAATGTGCTGTCAGGTGTGCCGCTGGTGGTGATGTGAGTCACTGCTTCCGCCCAATCCAATGCCGCGCGCTCAGCTTCACTAAACAGATTACTGAGCCGCCAGCCAGCGATGACATCCATTTTGGCATTGTCAAAACCATGATCGCGCAAGAACTTGCCATGCATATCCAGGCAAAATGCACAGCCGTTGATCTGTGATACCCGCATAAAAATCAATTCTATCAGCGTTTTTGGCAACGAACTTTTATCGAGTGACATAGAGGCGCTGACCAGCGCTTTGTAGGTGACTGGCGAGAGTTCGGAAAAATAAAGACGTTGTTCAACCATGATATTTACCTGTGATGTTGGCTCTGCAATGGATGCTACTTTAGCAACACTATGGCCTATACTATAGGGCCATAAATGACTTATTTTAGTGGGCCATGATGAAAGCATTTTCACATCTGTTTAAGCTGGATCGCCAACATAAAGAACCCGTATATCGGCAGATTTATCAGCGGATTAAAGATGCAATAGTTCAGGGCACACTGTTGCCAGATACGCGCTTGCCCTCAGTGAGAGTGCTGGCCAGCGAGGTGGGCGTGGCGCGGGGAACAGTGGAAAATGCCTATGCACAATTAATTGCCGAAGGCTTTTTACAAAGCCGTGGGCAGGGGGGGACTTATGTTTCCGCTCAATTACTCGATGCTCCTCTACTTCCCCTAAATATGGTTGAACAATGCGAGCAACCGATTGTGGTTAATCATTCTTTATCCGCCGACCGTATGATGGCGCGGCCCTTCCAACTGGGGCTACCGGCGCTGGATGCTTTCCCACGGGCGCAATGGGGGCGGCTGATGAGCAAACAGTTGCATAACCTGACCGCCACCTCTCTCGGACACCCTCCCGCGGCCGGATTACCGGCTTTACGTGAGGCAATCGCCCATTATTTGCAGTTATCTCGAGGATTTAGCTGCCAAGCTGAACAGGTATTTATTTGTTCGGGTTATCAGTCATTGCTGGATCTTGTGGTCAATACGGTATTGAAACCGGGCGATCGCGGTTGGCTGGAGAACCCCGGATATCCCGCCACTCAGCAATTGATCCGCGAGGCTGGGCTTCTTCCGCACCCGGTCAATGTCGACAGTGATGGCATGGATGTGATGGCCGCAATCAATGATTGCCCAAATGCACGCTTCGCTATCATCACTCCGGCTCATCAAAGCCCACTGGGTGTGGCGCTCAGTTTAGCGCGGCGTATTGCTCTGCTGGAGTGGGCAGAGCAACAGCAATCTTGGATAGTTGAGGATGACTATGACAGTGAGTTTCGCTATCAGGGGCGGCCACTTCCTCCATTGAAAAGCCTGGATAGACACGGGAGAGTGCTTTACGCCGGTACATTCAGTAAGGTGATGTTTCCTGCGCTAAGGCTGGCCTACCTGGTGGTGCCACCTGAGCAGGTGGCTGTTTTTAATCACCGCTGCCAACTGCGCAGCTGTGCCAGCCCGCCACTGATACAGGCCAGTGTGGCGGAGTTTATTCATCAGGGGCACTTTTACCGCCATCTTAAACGTATGCGCCATTTGTATGCTGAGCGCCGTGAAATGCTGGCAGTTAGTCTAATGCGCCAATTGGCGGGGGTTATAGATGTTGAACAACAGGCGGGCGGAATTCAATTGTTGGCTCGGCTGGATCGGCGTTTTTCCGACAGCATGGTTGCCGCGCGCGCACAGCGCCAAGGGTTGGCGATTGAAGCCGTGTCAGACTGGGCATTGGAAAGAAACAGCCGGGTGGATAATGCACTGCTGATGGGGTTTACCAATTTTATTTCTGAAGCTGAGGTCGACAAACAGGTCGCTAACTTGGCGAAAGTGATTTTAGCGGGAGCATAAGATATCGGCGTCATAAAAACCTAGCCCGCCGTGAATATCACCCGGGCCACCGATAAACAAACAGCAAAACCACCGTAGACACAGCAATGAGGGTGGTGGGCTGTGGGTTTATCGGCCAGCAAAAAGATATCAGCGGCGAGTCAGCAGCACACCCAGTACCAGGCCTATAGCAGCACCAATACCGACACCTTGCCAAGGTTTATTATGTACATAACTATCGGCATTACCGGCAACATCACGCGCATGTTGTTTCAAACTGGTCGAGCCGCTGAAACGCGCTCGGGCATCGCGTAAGACCCCTTCAGCATTGTGGCGCACCTTAGTAAGTTCCTCTTTTGTTTTGTCACTTGATGAGCGCAAAACATCGTCGAGAGTATCCGCCAGAAGGGTAACGTCCTGATCGAGATCTCTTTCCACTTTTTCTGATTTCCTGAACATTTGACTCTCCGTTCTGTTTGATGAACATTAAGCATAGACCATCACAGCATCGGTACTCAGCTTCAGGAGTCATCCGAATAGGCAATAAACAGTAAGAACATGCTTTGTACATTTGGTTACTCAGCGAAACCAATCACTCACGGAAAGAAAAAATCCATTCCTCTATGATTCTTCCAACGGCCCCACCGGGGGCTTAGCGAAACAAACTCTGAGGATTTTAAAATGAAAAAAGTATTAGCGCTGATCGTTGCTGCAACCATGGGTCTGTCTTCTGTTGCTTTCGCTGCCGAAACAACTGCGGCCGCTACAGCAGCACCAGCTGCAACCAGCACTACTGCTGCTGCTCCAGTTGCAGAAAAAGCTGCACCAGCTAAAGCAACTCATCACAAAAAACACAAAGCAACTAAACAAACTACCGAGCAAAAAGCACAAGCAGCTAAGAAACACGAGAAAAAAGCACCAGCTCAAAAAGCACAGGCTGCTAAAAAACATGTGAAAAAAGCACCAGCTCAAAAAGCACAAGCCGCTAAAAAACACCATAAAGCCGCTAAAAAATCAGTAACTGCGCCAGCTGCATAATAACGCCGGAAGGCGGGCGATATTGCCCCGCACAGTCGAGCCAACTTTAGACACCCGGTTAATACCGGGTGTCTTTTTTTATAGGCTAATCATCATGATCAATCGCTATCTGTTCGAACTGATTTTCAGTGTGATCACACTGTGTGGTGTATCACTCGCCTGTGCGCTGTTTCTCACCGATTCGGTCATCTAACATCAAGGCAAAATATGCTGCCGATACAGATAGGTTATGATTTGCTGCACGGTTTGTTGATGCAATTTTTCCCATTTCGCCGCCCAGATTCAGTGACTCATTGGGGGTAATAAAATAGTAGGCGTCAATCAATAGCAAGGGGGCGGTGCTGCATTCTCTCTGACGTTGTTCAGTGTCGCATTTGTCGGGATCCGGCTGTTATTCAGCAATAGTATTGACCGTCATGGTGGTTTGAAAGTGACTGTGGTTTCTTTCCTGATAGAAATCGTCGGTTTGTTACTGATTTGGGGGGCGGCATTGATTGTGGCTTTCGGAGTATTGCTCATACTGCGGTTATTACAGCAACAACAGCGCCGAGATAACGCCATCCGGCTTGATGGCGTGTAGACTATTCTGAAATAGTCGGTTTGAGCCAATAAAGACGTGGTTTCCCTTATTTATTACGGTAAGGTCGCTCAATAGTAGTTAAAAAAAGGGGAAACACATGTATTTGCGGCCAGATGAAGTGGCTAGAGTCCTGGAGAGTGCTGGCTTTATGCGGGATTATACGGTTGATCAGGCTTACGGTTATCGGAAAGCGGAGCATTACGTTTATGTCAACCGAGAAGCCCGCATGGGCAGGACAGCATTAATTATCCACCCAGCGAAAAAAGAGAAAAGTTTGTTGTTTGCCACACCCACGGCAACACTTCGTATCAGTGATAAGTATCCCGAGTTTCCGCTTTATCTTGCTGGGGAAACAGAAGATCGCTACGGTATTGCCCACGGTTTTAGCTCAAGAGAAATGTTATTGCGCTACCTGAACAGTATGTTCCCGTAAATTTTTCCTATCCTTGCCGCACTCTATTTCAGCGCGCCGTAATGCCATCATTAATGCAGCACGGCGTCGGCTTCTTGGTTAAATTGCAGATTATAATTGCGGCGAAATTGCGCTAATTCAAAGGCATCCAAATCCAACTCAGCAAAATAGAACAAAGCCGCTTCAGTATGTTCGGCTGTTAGCATGGGGGAGATATGCGAGCGAACCAGCGTATTTCGCCATTGCATCACATTTTCGTCGGAAGGGTCTTTGATAAAGGTTTGGTAGATAAAGACCAGATAAGCCGCCTTTCTGACATCTTCGGCATAACCATTGCTGGTGGAGCGAATAAACATTTGTGTTTGACGCTGCCCCATTTCTTGCAGCATTGATTCAATATAAATTGGTTTTATCTTCAGTAAATTAGCCAGCGTATCCACGGCTTTGCGAGTATCTGAGGTCATTACACGATAACCCACAATAAAAACCACGATTAAAACAGCAATAATTATCCACGTCATGTAGTGTTTCTTTGCGCCATAAAAGGTGAAATTGACAACGTAAAATTATCTGGCTGTTAAATCGCCGTCCTCGATAAATCAACGAAATGATTACTGATTATTGCCACTGAAGTTATCACTATTTTTCTGCTGATTATTCAGATGGTGGTTAAACGCGGCGGCATCTTTCGCTAGTGCATCCAGGTGAGCACCCAGCATTTTGATCTGCCTGACCAGAGAATGTTGCTCGGGCAAGGTATTCGCGGTGTTAAGCTTTCTCAGTAGCATGTCATTTTTAGCACGCAATGCTGTTTCCCGCGCTTTTGACTGCTCCAGCTCATGTTGCAGCGCGTTGTAACTTGCCTGCCATGTCTGATGTTGCTTTTCAAAAGTTGACTGCAACTCACTCATTGCATTAAGAAACTTGGTTTCAATCTCACGCATTATCATTGCTTTTCCTTTATGACGGCTTCCGATTTTCAGTGGCAGTATAGCGAAATCTGAGCATAACCTCACCCGCTAGAATGTGTCTTTCATTGCAGGTATTAGCAACATAACTGTGATGTTTTATCACAATTTTTTTTAATCTTTCATTAATCCATGAAATAAATAAGCCTTGCTATTAATGTCTTAGCATGCGTTAATACTTTCATCGGTTTGTGGTACAGACCTATTTATGTAAGCCATTTAAGTAAAGCAGTTCCTAGTTAAAGCGATATTTTTAGACATCACTTCTCCGACGAATTTCCTTCTTTAGTGCCCCCATAAGTAACTCTTGATAAACAGACCTCAATTGCCACGTATTGGCACAAAATAATGAAGGAAATATCTCTATGTCTACTAAAATGACTGGTTTAGTAAAATGGTTTGATGCAGGTAAAGGTTTTGGTTTTATTTCTCCAGCAGACGGCAGCAAAGATGTATTCGTACATTTCTCTGCAATCCAAGGTACTGATTACAAAACTCTTGATGAAGGCCAGAACGTAGAGTTCAGCATCGAGCAAGGCCAGAAAGGCCCTTCAGCTGTAAACGTAATCGCACTGTAATTTACACTGCTGTAATACACGTTTCGCTGTAATAGAAAGCCACGTTCTTAGTTGAATGTGGCTTTTTTATTATTCCGAATATTTAAACTGCCGCCGATATACTGCGGGTGTGATCCCCACTATTTGGCGAAATGCATTTCTAAAACCTTCAATAGTCTGAAATCCACAATGTTCGGCGATACCTGCAATATTGATTTGGTCCCTTTCCAATAATTCCTTCGCTCTATGCATTCTCTCGTGTTGTAACCAAACTTTAGGGGTTTGGCCGGTTGCCAGATAAAAATGCCGTAAAAAGGTTCTTTCACTGAGCGCTAACTGTGCCGCCATCTGATTAATTGACCAATTTTCATCCAGACTTTCGCGTACTTTCTCCATCAATTTCGCCATATCGCGGTGAGTTTCTTTGACGACCGGCGTGGGAATAAATTGCTGTTGTCCCCCCCGGCGTTGCGGGGCCATCACTAACCGCCGAGCCACCTGATTGGCGATTTGGGTACCAAAGTCACGGGTGATCAGATGTAAGCAGGCGTCGATACCGGCGCTGCTACCTGCCGAGGTAATAATTTGTCCTTCATCGACATACAGGACATTCGCATCGACACGAATATCGGGATAATGCTGCGCCAGATAGTCGGTGTAGCGCCAATGTGTAGTGGCGCTTTTACCGCGTAATAACCCCGCCGCTGCCAGCACAAAAACACCGGAACAGATAGAAATAATACGTGCGCCGCGTGCGAACGCTTGCTGTAATGCATCAATTAGCGCCGGTGAAGGGCGGGAGTCAGGGCTGCGCCAGCCGGGGATCACAATGGTTTTAGCCTGTTCCAGCAAGGCTATCCCGGCATCAACTTGAATGTGTAAAAGACCATTGGCCGTGGAAATATGTTTATCGACACCAACCACTTGATGCTGATACCAAGGGAAATCAAATTCTGGGCGAGCCAGACCGAATATTTCCTGCGCAATACCGAACTCAAACAAGCACAGTCCGTCATAAGCCAAGGTCGCGACCAGACCGGGATCTTGTTTCACACCATGGGAAGCTAAATGATTCATTGGCGGATCTCAGTGGTTTATTGTCATTTCTGCCACTGTAATTGGCTTATATTATTTCATAAAGTGATGCTTCAAAATATTTAATGGAGACATCATATGAGCAGCTTAGTGAGCCAGACTCCCCCGGCCTCTCCTGACCGGGCATTGCAGCACTTTTCTCAGCGTTTGGTATTTGAAACTGATTGCTCGGATGTATACACCAGCCAGCAACAGGGGACAGTGGACTTTGTTTTGGTCGATGTGCGCAATGAGGCCGCATTTGCATCGGCACATGTGCCGGGCGCTATCAATATTCCCCACCGATTAATGGATGCAACTTTGCTTTCTCATTATCCAATAGAAACTTTATTTGTCATTTATTGCGCCGGGCCACATTGCAACGGTGTTCACCGTGCGGCGGTCAAACTTAGCCAATATGGTTATAGGGTTAAAGAGATGATCGGCGGGGTGACGGGATGGCGCGATGAGGGGCTATCTTTGAATGATTTGGCTGATAAAATCGGTGATACAGCTAGCTGTGGTTGCCATCTTTGAATTTGCCTCTCTTTCTTGTGAATCGCTGTCATTATCACTATTATTCTTGGCACTTATTATGGAGTAGCTGGTAGAGTAGTCGCGGTTTAGTTCATTTCGGGAATTCAGTATGCGCTCTGTTTATCTGTGGGTGGTCGTGGTGGCAATTATCATCACTGCGTTGGTATCACAATTCAGCTTCTTTTTCATTGAGCCTCAGGCGAATGTTAATGAAGGGAAAGTTCTGGTGCTCAAACGAACTCCAAAAATGGGTTTTATTGATAGCCCTCGGGGTTATTGTCAGCGCGAATATCCCACCGAAGACTCGATACACTGCGAGTCGAGAGTTTTGCCTCCACTATTGGAAAGTACCCATGCTATTTATGAACTGCCATTTAGTGATTATTTTTACGAAATGACATATCAAACTCCACAGTAAACTTTTCTATCAATAGCCCTAAACCCAATATATTCGCGCTATATTAATATTTTTAATATAAGTCACTATTAAATAGTTTCATTATGTTAATATTTATTACTAACAGATTAATCCGAGCGAAATTGGGGACTTTTCCTGTCTTCCAAATATTCATACCTCCAGAGTCAGTCTTTTGTATTCAGTTGACCGTTAGAATTCTTTTTGAGCAATGTGATGGTTATTTTTTGTTCAATCGAGTGGAGGGGAATAAAAGATAATTGCTTTCAGATTAGGCACTAAAGACATTTCTATACTCAAGAATGTCTACTTAATCACTCTCTTCTCATTCCGGCTATGATAACTTTTAATTAGTGGATAATCGTGTGTCGCCGGGGCTAATTTTATTATTTCGTGCTCTTGCTGATTATTTTGAATAAATGATGATAGCCAAAGGAATTGAGATGTCATTCATCACTTCGATTACCCCCCTAACTAGTAAGCAGCCTAACTAATAGGTTGAGTCTCTTGGTTTGGGGTGACTAATAGGCAAATGTTGTTGCTAATTCGCAGGAGAAAGATTATTCCTACCCTTTTGATCTCACTGTTTTTTGTGACTTTTATAGATGTAGATCAATTTTATTTATAATGCATTTTATTTCTGCCTTGGTTTTTTTTGATTTCCCTCATCTAAACCTGATATTTGTCACATAAATACTTTAATGCACCAATAAATAAGGTGAAGATTAGTCATTAATGCTAATTATGGTGTGTATTACCCATATTAATGTTTAGTGCTACGCTTAATTACTTGTTGAATCTTTGTCTGACAGGCAATGCCCTATATTCGCTAGCTAATTTATCAAAGGATGATTCATGTCTAAACGTCTATGGCTCCGAAATACCTTGCTGACAGCCGCTTTATTAAGTGCTTTTTCTGTTCCAGTGAGTGCCACAACTCACACACTACAATTGGCTATCGGTGATGAGCCGACCGAAGGTTTTGACCCCATGCTCGGCTGGAGCCATGGGAGTTATCTGCTGCTGCATAGCCCTTTACTCAAACAAAATGAAGATCTCAGCTGGAATAGTTTTTTGCTGAATGACTATAAAACCAGCGATGACGGCAAAACCTGGACTCTGACACTTAAACCTGACCTCAAATTCTCCGACGGTTCACCTCTGACAGCCAAAGATGTGGTGTTTACTTACAATAATGCGGCGGCCAGCGGCGGCAAAGTTGATATGGGTAACTTCCTTAGCGCAGAAGAAATTGACCCTGTTAATGTTCGTATTCAACTGAAAGCGCCACAAAGCACTTTTGTGAATGTTTTGGGTTCACTGGGTATTGTTTCAGCGGATAAATACGACGCAAAAACCTATGCACAAAAGCCTATTGGTGCTGGCCCCTACCGCCTAGTGAGCTTCCAGCCGGGCCAACAAATGATTGTCGAAGCGAACCCTTACTATTCGGGTAATAAAAATGATTTCGATAAGCTAATTTTTGTTTTCCTTGATGAAGACAGTGCTTTTGCAGCAGCCCAAAGTGGGCAGTTAGGTGTCGTCCGTATTCCTCCATCCATGGCGGTTGGCCCGGTTAATAATATGAAGTTATGGGTCAGGCCAAGTGTAGAAAACCGCGGCATCGTATTCCCGACCCTTCCGGCAGGTAAAAAGGATGCACAGGGTTACCCGATTGGGAATGATGTCACTGCGGATGTCGCGATTCGCCGTGCCATTAACTATGCCATCAACCGCCAACTGTTGGCCGACCAAATCATGGAGGGTCATGCAATCCCCGCCTATACCGGCGTGCAGGGTTTGCCATGGAATAATCCGGATTCTGCCATCAAAGATGGTGATATTGAAACAGCCAAACAGATATTGGAGCAAGCTGGCTGGACGCTAAACAGTGCGGGTATCAGAGAGAAAAATGGCGTCCCGGCCAAAATCACACTTTGGTATACCAGCGGGGACACCACTCGCCGCGACTTAGCGCAGGCGATACGTTCCATGCTCAAACCTATCGGTATTGAGGTTGATTTGAAATCCGGTAGTTGGGAAACCGTAGAGCGGAATATGCATGCCAATCCTACCCTGTTTGGTTGGGGAAGCCTCGACCCGATGGAGCTTTATCATCATTACAGCAGCAAAGCGGCGGGTGTGGAATATTATAATCCTGGCTACTATCAGAACCCGGTAGTGGATAAACATCTGCAACAAGCGCTGGATGCCCCAACCTGGCAGCAAGCCGTGCCGTTCTGGCAACAAGTGGATTGGGATGGGACGACCGGTACCGGTATTCGTGGCGATGCGGCATGGGCATGGTTACTGAATATTCAGCATACTTATCTGGCGAATAAATGTGTCGATTTAGGTAAGGGAGCGCCGGAAATCCACGGCTCGTGGTCGCTGCTCAATAGCCTTGATAGCTGGAAATGGACTTGTCAGTAATGAAAGGGTTTTCGCTATTTACTCTGCGTTTAGCTTGCCTGCTGCTGGTTACGGCAGTCGGCACCTTTACGTTACTGAGTTTCTCCCCAGTTGACCCAATCCGCGCCTATATTGGTAGTGATTTGCTGCATGTTCCACCGGAGCAGTATCCACTGATTGCTGCACGTTGGGGGCTGGATTTACCTTTGTGGCAGCGTTTCCTGCACTGGTTTACTCAAGTATTACAAGGGGATTTTGGTTATTCGATGTTGTACAACGCGCCGGTTTCACAAGTCATCGGCGAGCGTTTTGCTACCTCGTTTGCATTGCTATTCTCGGCTTGGTTATTCTCTGGCATTGTCGGGCTATTGATGGGGCTGACGGCGGGGCGCTACCTTAACCGCTGGCCGGATCGTGTGATTTCTAGTTTGTCCTATTTATTAGCGTCATTACCCACTTTTTGGATTGGTTTATTACTGTTGTCATTATTTGCAGTAAAACTGAATTGGGCGCCCATTTGCTGTGCATGGACCCCTGGGAGTAACGCGGAAACCGCCAGTTGGAGTGACAAACTGCATCATCTTATTCTGCCGATGTTGGCCTTAGGATTGTTGGGGGTTGGTAATATTGCGCTACATACCCGCGCCAAAGTGGCCGAAGTGATGAACAGTGAATTTATCCGCTATGCACAAGCGCAAGGGGATAAAGGCTGGCCCTTAGTCAATTTCCATATTTTGCGCCATGCCATTACTCCGGCGCTGTGTCTGCAATTTGCCTCGGTAGGTGAATTATTGGGCGGTTCTTTATTAGCAGAAAAAGTCTTTGCCTACCCAGGGTTAGGGCAGGCGACCATTGATGCCGGGTTACACGGCGATATTCCGTTATTGATGGGGATTGTCATGTTTTGCGCCATCTTGGTCTTTTGTGGGAACAGCATTGCCAATGTGCTGTTACACCGCTTGAATAGAGGGGCTGCGCGGCAATTATGACTTATAACCCAAATCGAGCTTTATTTCGGCTTTTTGTTTCATTAGCGCTATTAACCATTTTAATTATCTATGGCTGGGCGATATACCCTATTGAAATCCCAATGGATTTAATGGCCCGCCGCCAACCGCCGTCATTGGCCTATTGGTTTGGAACTGACAGCTTAGGCCGTGATCTGTGGCTGCGCTGTTTTCAGGGAATGACCACTAGCCTGCAAATTGGCTTGATTGCTGCCTTTGCCAGTGGTTTGTTGGCGATGATTACTGCCAGTTTATGTTCAATAAATAAAACATTGGATTATCTGATTCGTGGGTTGGTTGACAGTATGTTGGCCCTGCCGCATTTACTGTTATTGGTGCTGATTTGCTTCACTTTAGGGGGAGGGAAGCACGGCGTTATTTTGGCGGTGGCATTAACCCACTGGCCGAAACTGGCCTTGATTTTGCGCGCCGAGATTTTGCGTATTCGTGAAACTGACTATGTAATGCTTTCACATCGTTTAGGTAACAGTAATTTCTACCGTTGGCGTCATCATCTGCTACCGTTATTACTGCCACAGTGGATTGTTGGCACGCTGCTGATGTTCCCCCATGCAGTGTTACACAGCGCGGCACTCAGTTTCTTGGGGTTTGGGTTGTCACCTCATGAGCCGTCGTTGGGGATTTTATTGGCCGATGCACTTCGTTATTTGAGCAGTGGTGCATGGTGGCTAGCATTTTTCCCAGGTCTGATTTTGGTCGGGTTGGTATTGATATTTGACCAGTTTGCCCGATCACTGCAACAACTCTGGGTGAGGATAGCCTGATGTTGAGATTTTCAAAATTTGCCATTGATGTTGCTCATTATCGTTGGCTTGGTCGAAAAAGCTGGCACCCTTTACTGAGTAATATTTCTTTGGAGGTGAACCCTGGGGAGTTAGTCGCGCTTGTCGGCGGCAGTGGTGAGGGTAAAAGTCTGCTCTTGCAAAGTGCGCTGGGGTTGTTGCCAGAAAACATGCGTTGCCGTGGCGAGATTATTCTGGATGGCGACGTTTTGTGCGCGCAAGACAAAATTGAGCGGCGCGGCAAAACATTATGTTATGTCCCTCAAGGGGTTAGTGCCTTGAACCCCCTGATAAAAGTGGGGTCGCAAATGACCCGTGCAGCACAACTCAGTGGCGTAAAACTGCGGCTGGAAGATGTCGCGATGCAACTACAAACCTATAATCTCGCACCGGGGTTGATACATGACTTTCCGCGCCAACTTTCTGGCGGCATGGCAAAACGGGTACTGACCAGTTGTGCAACCCTGACCCATGCTCGCTATATTCTGGCTGATGAAGTGACTTCATGGCTGGATGATGAGCACGCCTGCCAACTACTGACCCATTTGCGCGCTTTTTGCCAGCAAGGGCGGGGGATTTTATGGGTCACTCATGATTTGGCGCTGGCAGCGCGGTTTGCCGATAAAATTGCGGTGTTACATAAAGGTGAATTGCACGAAACATTGAGTGCCGATGAGCTGAAAAATAACGGCGGTAGCCCGTGGTTGCAATCACTATGGGCGGCATTGCCGGAGCAGCAATTTGTCAGCCAGCCGATATCGCCAGCGGAGGTGGCAGAATATGTTTAGTGTCGACCACCTGACTATTGATCAAGGGGGAAAACGGCTGTGGGATTCGGTCTCATTTTCGTTGAAACCGGGAGAGCGATTGGGGATTTCAGCACCCAGTGGTTTTGGTAAAACCACCTTGGGGCGGGTGTTGGCACAATGGCAATCGGCAATATCAGGGCAAATTTTAATCAATGGCGCGCCACTGGCTAAAAAGGGTTATTGCCCTGTTCAATTAGTACCTCAGCATCCTGAACAAAGCTTCAATCCTTATCGGACAACAGGTGAGAGTTTGCATGATGCCTGGCGGCCTGATGCACAGTGGCTTGAGCGAATGGTGGTTAATCCGGTTTGGCTAAAACGGCGGCCTGATGAATTATCTGGCGGGGAATTAGCCCGCATTGCCCTGTTGAGAGCTTTGGATCCCCGAACCCGTTATTTGATTGCCGATGAAGTCACCGCGCAATTAGATGCCCATGTTCAAGCACAAATTTGGCTAGTTTTATTGGAGGAGGCCGCCCGCCGCCCGTTAGGATTAATTGTTTTCAGCCACAATAAATCCCTATTGGAGAAAGTCTGCTCACGTATATGGATACCTGAAAGAGAGCATGAAAAACCGCCTTATTCGCGGCCAGAGCTAAATCCTCATCTCGGTTTGTCCATGATAAAAACAGGCTGAATTCGGTGATCATTAATGGGAGGTAAATAAAAAATCTACAATAAAGTAATAATGGTTGACTAAATAAGTAGTTTTTATAGACATAAAATTAAAAATATCTTGACTAGGGTCATGTTATTTTTAAATAGTTAAAACTGTTATCTGCCAGATAGGAGGAGTAACTGTTAACATAGCGGATGGATAAGGTTTTATCATTGCGATGATGTGCCGGTAAATATTCATTTGTAATGAGTGTGAACTTAATTCCAGAGTATTTCTAATGTTGGGGTGTGTTTTTATACATCATTTTACAAGGTTGATATTCCTTGTGATTTATCCTGCTTGCTTTTTATCCTAAATATTTTTTTAGCATAAACCCTCTATTTAAATTCCATGAAAACTTCATTCGCGACAAATATAAACCAATAGAAATTTTAATATATCATATTGATTTTATATGGTTATTTTTTGGTTTCTTTGTGTTTTACACGTCAATTTTTATTAAATTTTCAATTAGTAATGAATTTTTCAGGTTTTGGTCTATATTGGTTAGAGATGATTTTTTTATAGCAAAATATTGATTTATAGACATCTCTGCTACAAAAAAATAGACCGAAACTAGGTGTTGAATACAGGGATTTAGTAGCTATGACATTAGCTATAGAACGCAAACGATTAATCGATTTTCCTCTGTATCTTTCACTATGGATAAAGGCAGTTATTCTTTTCTGTTTTAGTAAGAAATTATTAATGAACACTCTTTTACTATTGATTGAGATAACTAAAAGCGGTAAAAAACACCTATCCGAACAAATCATCATACAAATAAATCTGACGGGATAACCCGACTAACACAGTTGTGATTCTCAACTGTGCCACTGCGGTTATTGGTCGTCTTCAGTTGGTTGTTTTTCTCACTTTCACTTTTTTAACACGATACAGGAGGGCTTATGCAGCTCACCCCAAGAGAAGTTGAAAAGCTCATGATCTACACGCTGTCTGATGTGGCGTTCAAACGCAAAGCGCGTGGCTTGAAACTCAATTATCCGGAGGCCGTTTCTATTATCACAGTGACTGCAATGGAAGGGGCCAGAGATGGCAAATCTGTAGAAGATGTGATGAAAGAAGCCAGTAAAGTTCTCACAAAAGATGATGTGATGGACGGCGTGGCTGATTTGATTCCAAATGTTCAGGTTGAAGCAATTTTCACCGACGGTAGCCGTTTGGTCACGGTGCACGACCCCATTAAATGAATGACGGCAGCATGCGAGTAAAACCTGAACTGAACATTGCAGAGGATTAAAGCATGAGCACAAAAACAAATACCACAAAGGCAAGTACCGCAAAGGCAACGAGCACAAAGACGAACAGAGGAACGAAATCAAGTACCGCTTATTCAGAACAAAATACCCCGCTCGGTGGCTGCATTTTAGCTGATACGCCGATCACCTTTAATGAGAATAAGCCTGTTACTAAAGTGAAGGTCCGTAACACTGGTGACCGGCCAATACAAATTGGCTCACATTTCCACTTTTTTGAAGTTAACCGCGCTCTGGAGTTTGACCGTGCTGCGGCTTACGGAAAAAGACTGAATATCTCTTCAACAACTGCAATCCGTTTTGAACCCGGTGATGAAACCGAAGTTCCGCTGATCCCTTTCGGTGGCAAGCAAACACTGTATGGCTTTAATAACCTGGTGGATGGTTGGACCGGTGAGGGCGTGGTGCCTAATAGCGAGCGCCCGGATAAGCTCGAAGCTATCCGCCGCGCGGCTGAGCGTGGTTTCAAATCGTCTAAATGACACTTTATTTCAATAAAAATCATCGAAATTCGCATACGTGTATTTAGTTATAAAACTATTTAGCTAACAACTACACGCACCGGAAAAGGAGCGACAGATGCCTCAAATTTCTCGGCAAGAATACGCGGGTCTATTTGGCCCAACGACGGGCGATAAAATCCGTTTGGGTGATACCAATCTGTTTATCGAAATCGAAAAAGACCTGCGTGGATATGGTGAAGAGTCAGTTTACGGCGGGGGTAAGTCATTACGCGATGGGATGGGCGCCAATAACCATCTAACCCGTGATAATGGCGTACTGGATTTAGTGATAACCAACGTCACTATTGTTGATGCCCGCTTAGGGGTGATTAAAGCTGACGTTGGCATCCGTGATGGCAAAATTGCCGGGATAGGTAAAAGCGGCAACCCAGGCGTGATGGATGGCGTGACACCTGGCATGGTGGTGGGTGTCAGCACTGATGCTATTTCCGGTGAACATTTGATTCTGACCGCCGCGGGTATTGATAGTCACATTCACTTAATCTCTCCGCAGCAGGCTTACCATGCGCTATCTAATGGTGTGGCGACTTTCTTCGGCGGGGGTATTGGCCCAACCGATGGTACCAATGGGACGACGGTAACACCTGGCCCGTGGAACATCCGCCAGATGCTGCGCTCAGTCGAAGGTCTTCCTGTCAACATCGGTATTCTGGGTAAAGGTAACTCTTACGGCCGTGGCCCATTGATAGAACAGGCGATCGCCGGTGTTGTCGGCTATAAAGTCCACGAAGACTGGGGTGCGACAGCCAATGCGATCCGACATTCATTGCGGATGGCAGATGAGATGGATATTCAGGTTTCGGTACATACCGATAGCCTGAATGAATGTGGTTATGTTGAAGATACCATTGATGCATTCGAAGGCCGCACAATCCATACCTTCCATACTGAAGGTGCGGGTGGGGGCCATGCGCCGGATATCATTCGCGTCGCCAGCCAGCCTAACGTACTGCCAAGTTCGACTAACCCAACCCTGCCGTATGGGGTCAATAGTCAAGCCGAACTGTTCGACATGATTATGGTGTGTCATAACCTTAACCCGAATGTGCCCGCGGACGTCTCCTTCGCCGAAAGCCGTGTGCGCCCGGAAACCATCGCGGCAGAAAACGTCCTGCACGATATGGGGGTTATCTCCATGTTCTCCAGTGACTCACAAGCCATGGGGCGTGTTGGGGAAAACTGGTTGCGTGTCATGCAAACCGCTAACGCGATGAAAGCATCTCGCGGCAAATTGCCAGAAGATGCGCCGGGCAACGATAATTTCCGCGTCCTGCGTTATGTGGCAAAAATCACTATTAATCCGGCGATTACGCAAGGTGTTAGCCATGTCATCGGCTCTGTTGAAGTGGGCAAAATGGCCGACCTGGTGCTGTGGGACCCACGTTTCTTCGGCGCTAAACCTAAAATGGTTATCAAAGGTGGCATGATCAACTGGGCGGCGATGGGTGACCCGAACGCATCATTGCCGACGCCACAACCGGTATTCTACCGTCCAATGTTTGGTGCCATGGGTAAAACCATGCAAGACACTTGCGTCACCTTCGTTTCTCAGGCTGCACTGGATGACGGTGTGAAAGAGAAAGCTGGGCTGGATCGTCAGGTTATAGCGGTTAAAAACTGCCGTACCATTTCTAAACATGACTTGGTGCGTAATGACCAAACACCAAACATTGAAGTGGACCCTGAAACCTTTGCGGTGAAAGTGAACGGCGTACATGCCACCTGTGAGCCAATTGAGACCGCGTCAATGAACCAACGCTACTTCTTTGGTTAATGAAAGCTTTGGTTAATGAAAGCTTTGGTTAGTAAAAGCTTTGGCTAACGGATGAGTCTGGATGTAAATCCAGTTCTTAAGTATTCAGCTTGCCCAGGGTAAGTGTCATCTGGCTCAAGGATGGGCCGCGAAAATGGCTGGGATGAGTGGCACATAAACGGATTTTATTACTTTGGGCAACTGGCTTTTGCCAAAAATACAGGCAAGGAGTCAATAACATGATTTTGATAGAGCACATTCTTGGCAATGTGAAAAAAGATCCGATTTGGCAAGAGAAGCTCAAAGACGCCACTTTTGATCTCTTGGTTTTGGATCAACGGGAAGCGCAAAAAAGTCGCTGCCGTAAACTCAGCACTCAGGGATTAGATCTCGGTATTTCGCTCGATCGACACGTCGTCCTTGCTGATGGCGATGTGCTGGCATGGGATGAAAAAAACCGTGTCGCCGTAGTGGTGCAAATCAATTTGCGCGATGTCATGGTGATTGACTTGAGTGAACTGAAAAGTCGTTCTCCAGATGAACTGATTAAAACCTGTTTTGAGCTGGGGCATGCACTGGGTAACCAGCACTGGAAAGCGGTAACGAAACATAATGAAGTTTATGTGCCTCTGACGGTAGCCACCACCATGATGGATTCCGTGATGAGAACCCATGGCTTCCAGCATTTACCTTTCCGTTTTGTTAAGGGGGCAGAAATTCTGCCGCTGCTCAGTAATTCTGAAGCGCGCCTGCTATTTGGCGGTGCTGAAGATACCGATACTCATGTTCATGTCGCCAGCCCTTTGGATGAACCCCATGGTTCCGGCTTACATATTCACGCGATTCATTCCCACGGTGATGGGCATTCACATGACCATGACCATGACCACAGTCATAGCCACGGCGATCATGACCACGACCATAAACACTGATTCACGCAGGGAGGCACCGCAATGAATGCATCAGACCTCATTCGTATCATGCAATTTGGTGATTCCGTTCTGCCGGTCGGGGCCTTTACGTTTTCCAATGGTGTGGAATCTGCCATTCAAACAGGCGTCGTGCATGACGTGCAGACGTTAAAAGGCTTTGTTTTGACGGCGCTAAAGCAGGCTGCCAGCTGTGATGGAATGGGGGTTGTTGTTGCCCACCGAGCAGTGGTAGCCGACTCTCGTGACGATATTATCCGTGCTGATTGGGCCGTGCATAACCGTAAATTAAATGAAGAAAGCCGCTTGATGGCAACCCGTATGGGGAAAAAGTTGGCGGAGATGTCAATCCACGTGGTGGAGCATCCGCTGATCAGCTGGTGGCTGGAGCAGATAAAAAGTGGCAATACCGCAGGGACTTATCCGGTCACTCAGGCGGTAGTCATGGCAGCACAGGGGATAGGGCAGCGCGAAGTGGTGGTGATGCACCAATATGGCGTGGCGATGACGATATTAAGTGCGGCCATGCGGTTGATGCGCGTAACCCATTTCGACACACAACATATCTTGTTTGAATTGAACCACGACATTGAGAAGTTCTGTGATATTGCCGAAATTGGCGATATTAACCAGATGTCTTCTTATGTCCCTATTGTGGATGTTCTGGCGGCGGTACACGTGAAAGCGCACGTCCGCTTATTTAGTAACTGATCGGGCATTCAGTGACCGATAAAAATGAATTCTGAGTGCTGGGTTTTTTCTGCTAACCGAGTACAGAGCCAAAAACAGATTAAATTGAGAGGATGACCCCGTGAATAGCCATTCAACCGATAAACGCAAAAAGATTACCCGCATTGGTATTGGTGGCCCGGTAGGTTCAGGTAAAACCGCCATTATCGAAGTTATTACCCCGATTCTGATCAAACGGGGCATTAAGCCACTGATCATTACCAATGACATTGTCACCACCGAGGATGCCAAACAGGTAAAACGCACCCTGAAAGGCATTCTGGATGAAGAAAAGATCCTTGGCGTTGAAACTGGTGCCTGCCCGCATACTGCGGTGCGTGAAGACCCAAGCATGAATATTGCTGCGGTGGAGGAGATGGAAGAGCGCTTCCCTGACAGTGACTTGATTATGATTGAAAGTGGCGGTGACAACCTCACGCTAACCTTCAGCCCGGCACTGGCAGACTTCTATATCTATGTTATTGATGTGGCGGAAGGGGAAAAAATTCCGCGTAAAAATGGCCCGGGCTTGGTTCAGGCGGACATTCTGGTTATCAACAAAATTGACCTCGCCCCTTATGTTGGTGCCAGTCTGGATGTGATGGAAAGTGATACCAAAGTGGTTCGCGGCGAGCGCCCTTATATTCTGACCAACTGCAAAACGGGTCAGGGCATTGAAGAGCTGGTGGATATGATTATGCGCGATTTCTTGTTTACTCACGTACAGCCGCAAGGAGAGCATGCATGACATCGCAGAGCCAGAATATCGTGGAAACTCCTTCACGGGTTCGCGCTCACGCATTAGGTGTTAACGCGCCGGAATTAGCGGAATATCAAGATGAACCGGCGCAAATGCGTAGCGGGGCCGTAGGGAAAAGTGGCTATCTCAAGCTGAGATTTGCCAAACGTGAGCATCGCAGTATTTTGGCAGAAATGGAGCGGCGGGTGCCGTCGATGGTGCAAAAAGCGCTGTATTGGGATGAAGAAATGCCAGAATTGCCGTGTGTCACTATGATTTCGACCTCAGGGTGCATTTTACAAGGGGACCGGCTGGCCACTGATGTGATTGTGGAGGCGGGGGCTTGTGCCCATGTCACCACACAGTCGGCGACTAAAGTCCACATGATGAATGCGAACTATGCATCGCAGATACAAAATTTTACTGTAGAAGAGGGCGGCTATCTGGAATTTATGCCGGACCCGCTTATTCCACACCGTAATTCGCGCTTTATTACCGACACCACCATTAATATTCATCCTACGGCGACTGCGATTTATTCGGAAGTGCTGATGTCTGGGCGTAAATATCACCATGCGGACGAACGCTTTGGTTTTGATGTTTATTCATCCCGAGTGGCGGCACACGTTTTTTTGGGTAAAGAACTGCCAGCGGGTAAAGAGCTATTTGTAGAAAAATATGTGCTGGAACCAAAGTCAGAAAGCCTGGATGCCATCGGAGTTATGCAATCCTTTGATGCGTTTGGCAATGTGATTTTATTAACGCCTAAAGAGCATCACGATCGAATTCTGGCGAGAGTACCGGCCCATTTTGATATGAAAGGCGGCATTGCCAGTGGGGCGACGCGTCTACCGAATGATTGCGGTCTGGTATTTAAAGCACTGGGTATCGACAGTGCTGGCGTTAAGAATGAAATCCGTGAGTTCTGGAAAATAGCTCGAGAGGAAATTCTCGGTATTACATTGCCAGAAAAATTCTTGTGGCGCTAAGAGCTTAGGCCTAGTCATCGGCCTCATGCATTTACAGCTTCAAGTCAGAAGGGTAAAAATAATGAATGCAAAAACAGGTCACCAATCCGGTTGGGCACAACTGAGTGCTTCGAATGTTTTCATTGAATTTATCGATACAACGTTGCGCGGCTGTGCTCAAGTCATGTTCCAGAATAACCCACTCACTGGGCTATTCTTTTTTATTGCCATATTTGTCGGAGCCTATGGCGAAGGAAACCCAGCTGTAGCCTATGGCTGTGTATTGGGTACTGTGGTTGCCACACTTACGGGGTTAACCATGCGGGACCGTAAATCGTGGCGCTCAGGATTATACGGTTATAACGGCTGTCTGGTAGGGGCGGCACTGCCGACATTCTTGGTCGTCACGCCGGTTGTCTGGGCCTGTATTGTTTTGGGCAGTATTGTGTCGGTCATTGTCATGGTTTGTATCGCCGATATTTTAAAAACCTGGAAAGTTGCAGCATTAACCGCACCTTTTGTTCTAACCACTTGGATGATATTGCTGGCCAGCTACGCCTTTTCCGGTCTGCAAAGTAGTGGATTACCAGCACCAGCACTGCCCCATCAATTGATGTTAGAGACCAGCGCGGCGGCTGGTGGCAATATTTTCGTCAGCATGTTTAATGGTGTTTCGCAGGTATTTCTATTCAGTAGTTTAATTGGCGGCATTCTTTTTATCATTGGGCTGGCGGTGGAATCACTGTGGGCAGCAGTTTTTGCTCTTGGTGGCTCGCTATTGGCACTTTTTACCGCCATATTCCTCGGGGCAAATCCCAGCAGTATTGATGTCGGACTTTATGCATTCAGTGCGGTACTGACAGCGATTGCCTTAGGTTCGACATTTAATAAACCGAGCTGGCGTGTTTTGGCTTATACCATCGTCGGCGTTATTTTTACGGTTATCGTACAGGGTGCGCTAAATATCTTCCTGGCCCCGGTGGGTATTCCTACGTTGACCATGCCTTTTGTTCTCGCTTCATGGTTATTCCTGGTCCCTAATAAAGAAGTGATGCCAGCACATAGACAATAGTGATTTTATTCTGGAGTACTAACATGACGACTGGGATAGAGAAACGGAGTGCTTTTGGCAATCAGCAAACTAAACGCCGCGCCATTTATTTATTAATTGGCTTACTGGTGATCAATGGGCTGGCGTGGGTTTGGGCTTTTACTGAATTTAATGATAATGCGGTGTTGATGGGGATGGCATTTCTGGCCTATAGCTTTGGTTTGCGTCATGCCGTCGATGCTGATCATATTGCTGCCATTGATAACGTAACCCGTAAACTGATGCAACAGGGGAAGACTCCGATTGCGGTGGGAACATTTTTCTCCCTCGGCCATTCGACCATTGTTATATTAGCATCACTCGCCATCGCTGCGACCGCGATGGCATTTAAAAACAATATGGCGTGGTTCCACGAAACCGGTGGTTTAATTGGTACACTCGTTTCCTCTCTGTTTTTATTGTTATTTGGTTTTCTTAATTTAACTATTCTGATTTCAGTCTATAAAAAATTTAAACAGGTCAAAGCAGGGCATGTTTATAAAGATGAAGAACTTGACCTGTTGGTCACCAATAACGGAGGGTTCCTGGCCAGAGTATTCAAACGTGTATTTAACATGGTGAATAAAAGTTGGCATATGTATCCCGTTGGTTTTTTATTCGGTTTAGGGTTTGATACCGCCACTGAAATTGGGGTTTTAGGGATTTCAGCCGCCAGTGCAACTCATGGTATGAATTTATGGTCAATTATGATTTTCCCTGTTTTATTTGCTTCTGGGATGGCCTTGATCGATTCACTTGATAATTTTGTCATGATTGGTGCTTATGGTTGGGCTTTCTCTAAACCTGTGCGGAAATTGTATTACAACATTACCATCACGGCAGCTTCAGTGATCATTGCATTCTTCATTGGTGGGATTGAAGCATTAGGACTTATTGCAGATAAACTTAATTTAACCGGTGGGATATGGAAACCAATAAATAATATCAGTGAAAACTTAGGCGAGATAGGTTACTGGATTATTGGGATGTTTATATTGTGTTGGATTGTTTCTGCAGTTAATTACTATATTCGCGGTTATGATAAATTAAGTATTACTCGGTAGCTATAATTTAATAAAAAGGCGCTTATCAAGCGCCTTTTTTATAAGAAATGACACTTACAATTTACATGTGTTTTTTAGCAAAACCTAAAATATCCTGTTTAATTTCAGAGAGTTTACTTTCAGGTGCCTTCTTACAAACTTCGACTACTTTCGGTGTCACGATAGTATCAGTCTCATGCAAATCAACATAATCACCTTTCTTATATTGAGTATCATCATTTAATACCCAATAAACCACAGGAGTAAATGACTTAGGATTCAGATCCAGGAATTCTTTGCAGGTCATATCACTCGGGGTAGTCGCTGTTGCGCTAGTGGTCGCTGCAAAGCTGGCTGCGGCAGCGGAAAGTAATAAACCAGTCAATGCAATATTACGAAGTGATTTGTAGGACATGCTTATTTCCTTATTTATCTGTTAAATATGATTAAATATTTAAGACACTTAAATTAAGGGTGATAGATATCACTCAAGTCTACGAGCTTCGGTATATCTGATATGCCGAGGAACTCTTATATTATTAACCAAAACAGTATTAATGCCAACTGTGGGTTTATTATTTTACTCATTATTTAGTATAAATAACTTTACAGAATGTAACATAAGCTGTGTGGTGAAATTATTTATGGTGATGACCGAACAATCATTTGATTTTTGTCAAAAATAATCATATTTGACCATGATTTTTATCATTTTTTATCTATACTTAATTTACCTATAACAATTTTAGTCACTTTATTGATGAAGATACTACAGGAAATTAAGACTAAGGTGTCGATACCACTTTTGTTGGCCATTTTAGTGGCCATTAATGGGTATCTGGTGTTAAGCCCCGTGCTTTTCCGGGCGTTCTCTCATTCAACAGAGGCGATAAACAATTTCAGCACTTGGAAAGAGGCATTAAGTTTTCTTGAATTATTTGAAATTCCGAGATTTATGATCGGTCTGTTATTGATATTGATGTCATTTTCCGTCGCGATGAAAATCCGTACGGCATGGTTTCTCACGGTATTATTGTTGTTTACTATTGTTGCTATCAATATCTTTATTCTGAAAGATCAGAGTAAATTGACGACTTATTCCCTTATTGTTGTTGTCGCTTTACTATTTTATTGGCGTGAGTTTGATCATTACAGTCTCGGAAGTGCAACATTCTTTGCGATCGCGAGTATTTGTTCATTAATCGTCTATAGCATGTTGGGTACACTCTACATGGGCGATGAGTTCGCACCGGCAGTGACCGATTTACCCACTGCGTTCTATTTCGCGATTGTTTGTATGTCAACAGTGGGCTTCGGGGATATTATTCCACATACCACTGTAGCGAGAATGTTCACACTCACGGTGATTATTGCTGGTATTACTGTCTTTGCGGCTTCGATTGCTTCGATTGCCGGCCCGATAATCAGTAATAATATTAAACGCATAGTTAAAGGTAGGATTTATCACGTGGAACGTAAAAATCATTTTATTATTGTCGGTTCCAATTCTTTGGCACTCAATGTCTATAATGGGCTGCGTGACCGGGGTGATGATGTCACTGTTGTTTGCCCAGTTGGCAGCCAACACAATTTTCCTCCACATGCAGATATTATCGAGGGAGACCCCTCTTCGGTAGAAACACTGAAACTGGCGGGGGCCGCCAAGGCAAAATATATTATTGCATTGTGCAACAATGATGCCGACAACACCTTTACTATTCTCGCGGCAAAAGAAATTGCTGGTGAGGGGACGAAAACATTGGCGTTAGTCAATGAAACACAGAATATGCAGAAAGTGAAACGGGTTAATCCTGATATGGTGTTCTCACTGCCATTACTAGGCAGTGAGTTGCTGGTCAGAACCTTAAATGGCGATACAATCAATAACTCCCTCATTGCCGAAATGTTCTTTGGTAATTGCCAGAAATTAGATTAAATCTATTGGGTTATCAGATGTATAAAAACACCCTCATCATGAGGGTGTTTTTATGCCTGGTAGATATTCTCCCTGAATCCTATTATTCCATGGCAGTTTGTGGATCTTTAGGTTTATCTTTAGGGCCGACCATTAAACCCAATTCGACAGCAATAAAACCGACAATCAAGCTGGCAACTAAATAACAGATTGAAACTAAAATGCCACTCGGGGTTTTCATCATTTCGACAGCACCAAATACGAAACTGGAAAATGTCGACAAGCCGCCCATGATACCGGTACCCACCATCAAGTGTACATATTGGTTAATTTTACCGTTTTTAAAGAAAGAGGTAGCTAACCCTAATAAAAATGCGGCGATGATATTGGCGACAAAGATATCCATCGGGAAGCCATCTGCCAACCGTGGTACGGACAGCATGATAAATTCACGACACATAGCACCAAAAGCACCCCCGATAAACACTAAAATAATAAGATTTGGCATAATCATTCTCTCCGATTAATAAGCCAACCATGCACCCAATGCGGCCGCAGCTAAACCGAATAATACAGAAATAATCAGATATCCAGCAGCAATGGCTCTGCCCCGGGTTGTCGATAGTTTTGCCGCATCTAATTGCATGCTACTAAAGGTGGTATAGCCGCCTAAAATACCAGTTAACACCGCCGCATTAATTAAATCGCCATAGCGATCGCGCCAGTCGACACTAAAAAGAATGCTTAGATAGCCAATCACAAATGCACCCGAAATATTAATTAGAAAAGTGCCGAGGGGAAAATTCCCTTTGTATATTTTCCCAACACCTAGCCCTATCCACCATCGTAATAGCGAGCCAATCCCTCCACCTAGCCCAACCCACATTACATCGATTGCAGTCATAAAAAGCCCTCCATCGTTATTTACTAGAGTGGTAATAATAGTAGTACAAATAGACGCTGCGAGTATTCGGATATATGAATTATAAGGTGAGAATTTATGCAGATAGAGGGAGGTGCTTGCAGTGACAAGGGATAGTATTAAAATAGGAATGCTGTTTCAAAAAAATACAATAAACGGAGATAGAAGCTATCATGCCTTACAACGCAGATCCCTCCCGATACAACCAAATGCAATATCGCTTTTGTGGAAAAAGTGGTTTGCAACTTCCGGCACTGTCACTTGGACTTTGGCATAACTTTAGTTTTAACAATACATTAGAATCGCAGCGGACCTTACTGCGCAAAGCTTTTGACCTGGGAATTACCCACTTCGATTTAGCCAATAACTATGGCCCACCACCGGGGTCAGCAGAACAAAATTTCGGTAAGTTATTGCAAGACGATTTTAAGCCTTATCGTGACGAGCTGATAATCTCGACTAAAGCGGGTTATAACATGTGGCCCGGCCCTTATGGTGCTGGCAGTTCACGAAAATATCTGCTTGCCAGCTTGGACCAAAGCTTAAAACGGATGGGGCTGGATTATGTGGATATTTTTTATTCCCACCGTGTTGATGAAAATACGCCGATGGAAGAAACCGCATCAGCATTAGCTCAGGCGGTACAAAGCGGTAAAGCTTTATATGTCGGGATTTCATCCTATTCATCTGAACGGACTGCCAAAATGGTGGAATTATTGCAGCAATGGAAGATTCCTCTGCTTATCCATCAGCCTTCTTATAACATTCTTAATCGCTGGGTTGAGCAAACGAATTTATTAGATACTTTGGATAAACACGGTGTTGGCTGTATCGCTTTTACACCTTTGGCACAGGGATTATTAACTGGGAAATATCTCAATGGTATCCCGGATGATTCTCGAATGAAGAAAGAGGCTGGCGGCTCGTTGAAAGAAAATATGTTGTCGGAGGAAAATCTGATCAGCATCAAGCGGTTGAATGAATTAGCTGAACAACGTGGGCAGTCATTGGCGCAAATGGCCTTGAGCTGGCTATTGAAAGATAACCGCGTTACGTCAGTTTTAATTGGTGCCAGCCGTCCAGAACAGCTTGAGGAAAACTGTGCAGCACTCGGTAATTTGAGCTTCAGTGCGGAAGAATTACGTGCTATTGATCAGCATGTTACTGATGGGCGACTTAATTTGTGGCAAGCTTCATCGGATCGCTAATTTGCCACGATAAATTTTGTCAGTGATAATGCGAAAGCCGGAAGATTTTCCGGCTTTTTTAGAGTGAATTTGTTGCTCATAAACTAGTTGTTAGCCGAAAGGCCTACTTTCAGTAACTTACCATCACTCTCATCCGTCAAGAGATAAACATAGCCGTCAGGCCCGATGCGTACATCGCGGATACGTTCGCCGCGATCTCCCAGCAAACGCTCTTCAGCAATCACTTTATCGCCATCTAGTTGTAAGCGAATTAACTCTTTCTGTGCCAATGCGCCGATAAACAGCGAATGTTGCCAGGTCGGGAAACGGGTAGCATTATAAAATGCCATCCCACTGATACCTGGTGATTTTTCCCAGTAATAGGTGGGCTGTTCAGTCCCCTCTATATGGGTACCTTTGGCTTCTGGGATGGGCAAACCTGAATAGTTCATTCCGTGTGTTGCCAATGGCCAACCATAGTTTTTCCCAGCTATAGGGATATTGATTTCATCGCCACCTTTAGGGCCATGCTCATTCTCCCACACCACGCCGGTCCAGGGATTCAGGGCTAACCCCTGCGGATTACGATGACCATAAGACCAGATTTCTGGTCTTGCCGGTGACTGATTGGTGAGGGGATTATCTTTCGGCACCTTACCGTCGAGGGTCAGGCGGACTATTTTACCTTGGTGCAAGCTCAAGTTTTGTGCTGTTAGGCGCTGATTATTTTCACCTAAGGTAATAAAAAGATGGCCTTGTTCATCAAAAGCCAGTTTGCCGCCAAAATGATTGCCGGTTGATAATTTTGGCTGTTGGCGGAAAAAGACAGTGAATTTTTCAATGGCGGTTCCTTGCGGATTAAGACGACCATAGCCCACCGCAGTTCCAGCTTTTCCATCCTTCCCTTCTTCCGCGAAGCTGAGGTAAATGCGGCGATCTTGGGAAAATTTCGGTGATAACGCCACTTCCAGTAAGCCGCCTTGCCCCTTGGCATACACCGCAGGCACCCCTTTTAAAGGCTCTGACAGGTTTTTTTCTGGTTGCCATAATCTTAATTGCCCGGAACGTTCAGTGATTAAAATGCCCCCGTCATCCGGCAAAAAGGCCAGTGACCAGGGGTGATCCAGCCCATTTTGCAATTCAGTCACTGTCACTGTGGGGGTTGGGGCGGCTAGGGCCGGTAGCGGGATAAATACACTCAATAAGAGTGATTTGAATAATTGTAAACGCAGCCGAGAGGCCAGTGTTTTATTTCCCAATAAGGTCATTACTCACTCCATAAATAGGCAACCACCTGTTAACTTTAGAGTATTAATCAGAAATCGGCTATTTTCGGCCCTAAAAGGATGTGCGTGGAGCGAATGAGTAAGGAAGTAGTGGCGATGAACTTCGCTTCACGAATAAAGCTATCGCGTTGAACCTGGGTGTTATGAGTCACCAAGAATGAGAAACCAAGATAGATAGGGATTTGGCGAAAATAAACGGGATTTCGCGGGAATAGAATCGAGTTGTGGTGCGGCTTGTAACGCTATGTTATAGATTAAGTCTACTAAGAAAACTGCATGATTCGAAATGAGAAAAAATTTTCTGAATCTGGTTTTGGTTCACTTACTTTAATAAAGCGAGGGATTGCGCCAATCACCGTTTAAAACATTTTTAAATGGCCTTTACACAACGGGCTAACGCAGCCCCTCAACCAGCTTGCTTGTCACTTGGTTCGTGACCAGATGCTAACAACTGTTGCATTGCGATATCCGCTAAAATCTTTTGGCGATCCTTATTTGGCAGGGAGTCATATAGCATTCCCATAGCCATTCCATCATGAGATATACCAAGCCTTTCAGGAAGGTCATCTGGCAAAGGCAATTTTGATTGTGCAGTCTGAGTGCTGGGTTGCACAGCAGCAAGCAATACACTGATACCTTGCCTGAACACCTTATCTATTACCGTCTCTCTCTCTTCTGGCTTCATTCTCTCAAGAATCTCAACCCATGCTTGTAACTGCTTTTCTGATGGCGGTGTAGCTTCTTCTTTCTCGGCACTTATATCCGATGCTGCATTTTTATCTGAACCTGGTTGACCTGATACAAGCCATTCCAACGATACCCCACTAGCCTTGGCCAATATTGCCAATCTGTCTATTGATGGATAGGTAGAACCATCCAAGTAATTTCTAATCACCCGCTCTGACATCCCGCATCGCTTGGCAAATGAATTGTTTGACTCCCCCTTCATTGCTTGTCGCAACCGCTCACCGAACCGGATTATTCGAGGGTCAGGAATAAACTGTTCCGGTTTATTTGCCTCAATATCAGTTTTTTCTTTGTAAGAACTTGTCACGAGAGGGTTTGCTCCAAAATCAATAGGGTTAAATTAATTTGCACAAAAAACCGAACTTGGCTTTACATTCGGTTTTTTGTGCCATATATTTGTACTCATACCGATAAGCGCTAGAGATTATCGGCGCAGATAAACCCATGAGGATCACACAATGCAGACAAACAGACAAGACTGGCATCGCGCAGATATTCGCGCGGCGTTAGAAAAAAGTGGCACTAATCTACGAACCCTATCTGTTGCAGCAGGTCTGTCCAAAGACACTTTACGCAATGCCCTGGTTCGGCCTTGGCCAAAAGGCGAGCGTTTAATCGCTCATGCCATTGGTGTTAATCCAGAGGTTATCTGGCCAAGCCGTTATATAAAGCTGAACAACACAACTGATGTTCACACTTTTAATCACGCATAACTGAACCCGTAAAACGACTTGATTTGTCGTGGAGTGTGAATAATGGATATTTGGGTCACAGCGCTAGAGTGTGTGGGTTTACCCGGCTTACCCAGCATGCAGCATAATATTCGTGCCAATCTCGATAAATTAGCGGGAGAGCAACGGCGTAAGCGTGCCGGGTCTAAAGCATTTGAGTATCACATTAATTGTCTGCCTCCCGTCGCCCGCGCCTCAGTCTTAAAAACTCAGGGCACGGTTGAGATCAACAACCAACATTTTGACATCATCAAACGCCCGTCGGATGCCTATTGCCGCGAGTCATTGTGGCAACACTGGAATAACGCCAGCAATAAACAGCGTGAAAAAGCAAAAGAGAAATGCGAGGCCGTCATGGCGGTGGCCGGATTGATTGATGCCAGTATTGATACCTTGACGGCATTTGATTCTGTGGGTGAAGCCCTCAAGGTGTCATCAGCCAACGTTCGGCGCTGGTATTACCTCGCCAAGCCGTTTGACCGCACTGACTGGCTGGCGGCTCTGGTCAGTAAACATGGCCACAACCTGACCGCCCGTAAAATGAAAGAGGCTGAGTGCTCCCCTAAGGCTTGGGATTTCTTTCTTGCTGATTTTCTACGTCCGGCGCAACCGGCATTACGCACCTGTTACGCGAGATTGGAAGAAGCTGCCGCCGCCCATAACTGGACGATTCCGAGTTTATCCTCGCTGCGGCGCAAGCTAGAGCGTGAAGTTCCGGCAGAGCAAGTCGTTTTGTTACGCGAAGGGGAACATGCCCTGATGCGTCTATATCCGGCTCAGGAGCGCAGTGTGCTTGAACTGGATGCCATGGAATGGATAAACGGCGATGGTTACCAACATAACGTGTTTGTACGCTGGTTTAACGGTGAAGTTATCCGACCTAAAACATGGGTCTGGCAGGATATTCGTACTCGTAAGATTTTGGGCTACCGCACCGATGTGTCAGAAAACAGTGATTCTATTCGTCTGGCATTGGCCGATGTGGTCGAGCAATACGGCATACCCAAACATATCACCATCGATAACACCCGCGCAGCAGCCAACAAGTGGATGACCGGTGGTGTGCCAAACCGTTACCGCTTCAAAGTTAAAGAGGATGACCCGAAGGGCATTATTCCTTTATTGGGTATCAAACTGCACTGGACAAGTGTGCTATTCGGTCAGGGGCACGGTCAGGCCAAGCCGATTGAACGCGCATTCTCACACGGTGGGTTGGGTGAGGTTGTCGATAAACACCCCTCACTGGAGGGGGCGTATACCGGTGCCAACCCTATGGCCAAGCCGGATAATTACGGTGAACGGGTGGTTGATGCCGAAGTCTTTTTAAAAGCGCTGGCCGAAGGGATCGCCTTCTGGAATCGCCGTCCTAAGCGCGATACCGAGGTATGTCGGGGTATCCTCTCCTTTGATGCCGCCTTTGAGCAAAGCTATCAGGAAAGCACCGTGCGCAAAGCTACCGCAGAGCAACGGCACTTGTTACTGCTGCCATCTGAGGCGGTCACGGTTAATGATGGCACCTTTGTGCTGAAGGCTGGCGGGAAGTTGCAGGGCCGTGAGAATCGCTACTACAACGAACAGTTACTGGGTATCAAGCCCAATAAGATTGTGGTGCGGTTTGACCCGGCACAACTACACGCCAGTGTGCTGTGTTACACCCTTGATGGGCGTTTCATCTGTGAAGCCACTTGTATTCAGAAAGCCGGGTTCGGTGACACGCAAGCCGCCCGTGAACATCACAGAAACAGAACCCGATTTGTTAAACGCACCAAAGAGGCAACAGCAGCACAGAGTCGCATGACCGCGCTGGAAGTTGCCGAGCTGATGCCTGACACCTTGCCACCGGAACCGCCTGAAAGCCGAGTGGTTGAAATCTATCGCCCTGTCGGTAATACCGTGCGGCGTGAACTGGTAGAGGAACAGTCTGAGACAGACTATGACTATGCCTTTGAAAATGCGGTTGCTCAATTGCATGAGCAGTCACAGAAAAACAGCCTGTAGGAGAATAATTATCATGAGTAATGTAATGGATTTAGCCCATGCCCAAACCGCAATGGCTGATGTTCGCGCCGAGATACGCGGTATCGTTGAGCGTGACGATGTGACCTATAGCACTATCGCCCGTGAAAGTGCTATTTCAGGCACCGCACTGTCACAGTTCATGAGTGAAAGTTACCGGGGTGATAACAGTAAAATCGCCGGGCAACTCTCTATCTGGCTGGAAAATCGTAGCCGCCGCGCGAATGAAATGCCGGAAGCCCCTGATTTTGTGCAGACCAAAACAGCACGTCAGATATGGTCTGCACTGCAATATGCACAGTTGGCACAATGCATCACCGTTATCTATGGCAGTCCCGGCGTCGGCAAAACTCGCTCATTGCAGCAGTTTGTTTCCGAGCGCCCGAATGTCTGGTTAGTCACTGTCTCCCCGTCCCGTGCCAGCCTCAGCGAAGCGCTCTATGAATTGGCATTGGAACTGGGCGTTGGTGATGCCCCCCGCCGTGCCGGGCAACTGGGCCGCGCAGTTCGCCGTAAATTGCGCGGCACGAATGGCTTGCTGATTATCGATGAAGCTGACCACCTTGATTATCCGGTGCTGGAAGAGTTGCGTATCTTGCAGGAGGAAACCGGCATTGGTCTGGCGCTGGTTGGGAACCATCAGGTGTATGCCAAGCTGACCGGCGGCAGTTCTCGCAGTGTTGACTTTGCCCGTCTGTTTAGTCGAATCGCCAAGAAAGTGGCCATTCTCAAAACCAAACGGGATGACATCACGGCTATTTCCGATGCCTGGGGCCTGACGGGTAAAGCCGAGCGCGCGTTGATCCAGACCTTATCCGAGCGTCCCGGCGCATTGCGCACCGTCTCCCATACACTCCGCCTCGCGGCGATGTTTGCCAAAGGCAGTAACGAAGCCCTGACTGAAAAGCACATTCGTGCGGCCGTCAAAGACCTTGAAGGGGTACATGCATGAAACGTAAAGCAACGCAGTTAGTAAATGCGGTGGGTTGGCTCGAACGCCGTAACGTTGAAATCAAGCGGGTTAATGCTGAACGGGCCAGACCCATGCTGGAGATTGTCACCCCTTGTCCTGACTTGATTCGCCGCTCTAAGGAAATTACTGAAACCAGTCATGGCCATGTGCGCAAAGCGTATACCGCGATGGTACAGGGATGCATTATTCATTGGCGTGCGGAGGTTCATTATGTCTATTAAACAACCGGTTAAGGTCATGACACTGACTGTTGACATATTTATCGGTGAGAACGGTATAAGGTCAGAAATTAAATGTCAGGGACAACAGGCTGCAAGCGACTTTGCTGATGCCTATATGGATGCATTCGGCAAATTCCACCCGGTGGCAATAGATAACACCCTTGACCAGGTGAACGATAAAAAAGTAACCGAAGTCGATATTCGTCCCAACCAATCCATTGTTCATTGAGAGATCAGCACCATGGAAAATAAAAAAGCATTACCTGAAGGCTATATGTTAGACCGCAAATCGCGCTTGGTTCCCATTAGTCAGGTGTCTGATTTCGACCTTGAAATGGATGCCTTTGTCCGTGCTCAGGTTGCCGAGGCGTTAGAGGAAAACGCTCGTATCAAGGCGTTTAAAGCCAAGTCCTTTAATGAATGCTACGCCTGGCTTGATTTGGTTGCTGAAAAGTACGGAAAAACCCGTGGTGGCGCTAAAGGCAATGTGACCTTTCCCAGTTACGATGGCAGCGAGCAAATCTGCATTGCGGTACAGGATTCACTGACCTTTGGCCCTGAGTTACAGATAGCCAAAGAACTGATAGATGAATGCATTAGCGAATGGTCTGTAGATGCTAATGAAAACTTACGGGCAATTATTCTGGATGCCTTTGCCGTGGATAAAGAGGGGCAACTGAGCACCAGCCGCATATTGTCTTTGCGTCGTATCAAAATTGATGACCCGCGCTGGCATCAGGCGATGGAAGCCATATCAGAGTCGTTACAGGTAGCGGTATCAAAAACCTATATCAACTTTCGCAGGAAAAACTCAGAGGGCAAGCTGGTCAACATCCCTATTAATATTGCGGCGGTGTAAATATGAACGCTAAAGAGTTTAATAAAAAACACCCGGTTGGCAGCAGCTTTATTTATCAGCCCAACAAAGTATTACGGGGTGGCAAAGCTGTCAGGACGGTTGCACTGGCGGGTGACTTTAATCAGGGCGTTATTGTTGAAATAAGTCTTGAACCTTGGTTTGCCAATATTAAGGCATTAACTCCCGCAGGATAATTTAGAACTTTATTAAATCACTTTAAATATGGCGTAAACCCGTCAGGGCTGGCTTACGCCTAAATCAAGAGGTGCCCATATTATGGAAGTTAATAAACCCGACTTAAAAAAGAACTCAGAATACGCTGACGGATGGCCTAGCTATAGCAATTATGTACCGTGGCCGGATATGCGTGAGTGGTTAGAAAACCGTCTGAATAAGGAACAAGGCCATGAATAAGCCGCAACTTATCCGCCTAATCCACATTGCCAAAGGGCAATTAAAACTCGATGACGATACCTATCGTGTCTTGCTGGCCAATGCCGCCAACGGCAAAACAAGCTGCTCTGTTATGTTTCATCAGGAGCTGCAAGATGTTTATTCTGAATTCCAGCAACGGGGATTTAAACGCCGTTTTAAAAAACCTGCAACGCGCGTTAAACCGGATTCAAAAGGCTGCTCAAGAGCGGAGGAAATACCCAAAATTCGTGCCATCTGGAACACCATGTTCTTGCATGGTTTTGTGGGTAGCGATGATGAGCTGGCACTGAATGCCTACGTTAAGCGCATGACCTCGAAGCTCAATAAAGGTGTGGGAGTTGATGAAGTTGGTTGGCTTGACGGCTGGCTGGCATTCCGAGTGCTGGAATGCATCAAACAATGGCATATCCGGCTCATGCTCAAGTCTATGGTAGACCGTCGCAAGGCTCTGCCGGTTAATCCTGTGACCGGTGATGAGTCGCGTGATTATCCGGTTATTGCAAATGCCTACGAGGCCAGCCTATGAAACTGTCCCGCTGCCCCATCTGCCATACCGACTGGCATCTGGAAGCCTTGTGCGAAGATGATTCCAGTCGCCAACTCCTCAAAATAATCGCCGATTTACCAGGGAGTTGTGGCCGTCACCTTGTTGCTTATATCGGTTTATTTCGCCGTGAAAAGTCCAATCTGAGCAACAGCCGGGCGCTTAAGCTGATGTCCGATGTGTTGGAAATCTATACACCGGGGCGCATTCTGTCCCATGCGCTCAGTGAAACCGTTGAACGTATCCGCGAGAAGCGCGCGCTGGGGGATAAGAAACCGCTGTCGAACCACAATTATTTGAAAACGGTATACCAATCGTCTGAACAGATTTTCGCTCAAACCAGCACTGTCAACGCCAGGGAAAAACAGCAGCAAGAGAAAGCCCGCAACGCCGAGCATCATGGTGATTATTTCAAACGAATGCAGCGACTTGGGGTTGATATTGCAACGCTGCCGGGAGGAGCCAACTGGCTCAAAACGCAAACGAACATATGAAAAGCCACCCTCAGTTATTTGGTGATAAACTCATTATCAGCAAAGAGAGGGAGTTACAAAATAGTACAAATTGGAGGTTAGATGGAAAGTTCTTTCTTATTAACACTGGTGCCGATTGCATGTTCATTCTGGGTGTTTTTTGATACCTGCACCAATCACATTGGTGTTTACCGCGATGAGCAGCAAAAAACACATGGCCGTTCGCCAGTTTGGTGGGGGATTGCGGTGCTACTGATAGTATTTATATATCTTCCCTGGTATCTGATTCAACGTGGTCAACTGATCACAAACGCAAAAGCTCACCCCGTTAATAGTGACAAAAATTTGGGCATACTTATTCTTGCAACGCTGAGTGTGTTCATTTTCTGGTTTTTCCACCTGAGAGACTGACGGATTATCTAATGGAAAACTTACCGCTCTTTGCTGATGATCATACTGAGTTGGGTCAGCTTTTGGATAGAATGGATGATATCCCATCAAGTGAATTACACGCACGTTGGCCTCAATTGCTGGCTGACCTAATCGATCTCTTTGGTGTTGAGTTACAGCGTCAGGGCTACGATGAAATAGCCGCCAGGTTGACTGCCAGTAAACTGGCAGGAGCATTAGCGCATTATTTCGGTGGCCGCGCCGTCTATCTCCCAACCGGAGAAGCACTCAAAGCCGCTTTACGTGATAATAAGCTGTTTAATGAGTGGAGCAGTTCAAAAGGAAATGTTGACGGCCTCGCGCGAAAATACGCTCTTACTAATTCGACGGTTTATGCTATTTTGCGACAGCAACTTTCTTTACATCGCAAACGTTACCAAGCCGAGTTATTCGACTAAATCCAACCCGCTTCGGCGGGTTTTGTTTGACCCGTCACAAACCCACCCAATTACCCCCATACATCATGATGAGCTACCGATTATCAACAGGTAGCTATTATGACCCCTTACAGCGTTACATTTATTCATGCCATTGATTACATGCTCGCGGCAGAAGGTGGCTATGTTAATGACCCTACCGATAAGGGCGGGGAAACAAAATACGGCATCAGTAAGCGCAGCTATCCCACTCTCAATATCGCCACACTGACCCCAGAGCAAGCTACTGAAATTTACTTCCGTGATTATTGGTTAAAGGTTCGTTGTGACCAGTTGCCTGCCGGTATCTCTCTGGCCATGTTCGACGGCGTGGTGCAACACGGCTATAAAACGGCTATCCAGCAGCTACAGCGAGCCTTGCGGGTTGTCGATGATGGTGTCATCGGTGCCAAGACATTAGCGGCGGTAGAGGCAGTCATGCCACGGTTGCTCTTTGCCCGGCTGATGAACCAGCGTTCACAGACCTACACCCGCATTATTGCTAATTCTCCGGTGCAAATCCGCTTCATGAACGGATGGTTTAACCGTCTGGATAAGCTGACAACAGCTGTTTGGGAGGTGTTGTAATGACCTTGCCTACCACTTCTATTTGCCTGTTGCAAAAGCTGATCCCCGAACTGCGTAATCCACGCTATCGCCGTACCTATTTTGAGGCGAGAAACGGCTGTCTGCGCCGTGCGCTGGCGGGTGAGTCAATTGATGTGGTGCCACTCTACAGCCACAACGCCACCTATCAGTCCTTTTATCGTCAGGGCTGGCAGAGCGTGACTGAGCAAGATATTCGCCTGGCTAAAACCGTGGGTATGAGTGCTGAAGTGGCACGGCAAAAAATCGAAAAACTCTTTCGGGAGCCACATGCTCACTAATCTCAAGCAACTTATCAGTAACCCCCGTGGTCACCTTTCCACCTCTGACACCATGCTGTGCGGGGCTTTCGTCGCCAGTACGGCGGTGTTGCTCTGGTATGCCTGGCTGGGGCGAATGGATGAGTGGCTCTATATCGGCTATCTCACTGCCTGGGTCTTTAATACTCAGGCATCAAAGCAGGCTTCTATCAAACGTGATCGCGAGGTAACCCCCAATGATTAACCTGTTACGCCAATACGGCTGGTCGCTGCTCTTCTGCATTGCCTGTATGTCATTGGGATTCTCATTTGGTCAGGTCGTCACTACAGCCAAATTAGCCCCTTTGATAACAACGGCTGAACGCGCATTAAGCGATGCTCAGTTTGCCTTTGTTCAGGCACAAAAAAATGCCGCTGACCTCAATAATCAGGCACTCCGTGAAGCGGCTGCCAAACAGCAGGCCCTGAATGCGACCAATGAGCAACTGACCGCCGATTTGTATGCCACCACCACCGCGCTGGCCCAGGCAAAACAGCAGCATGACCGGAGTATCCCCAATGCACTTGGCAAAGATGGCAAGACTTATACCGGTATTGGCCCTGACAGCTTGCGGGTCTACACCGCCGCTCTTGGCTATCGAACCGGCCCCAGTGATAACCGTGTGTCCACGGCTACCGAACGCCCTGACACAAATCCCCCTCAAACCCGCACCGCCGACGTCGGGGAGTCCCGAAGCACTCCTGATGCACGCCAGCCGCTACGGGGAGTGGAGCCAGACGTTGGAAAGCAGGCTGATAGCCATCCAGCACTGGCAGGCAATTAACCAGGAATAGAGTCATGGCTGACGACGCTGATTATGCAAGTGAACTAGAACAACAGGTGCGAGACCGGATTATCACGGCACACACCACCCGTAACCGGCTACCCAGTGATGGCATTTGTACCCATTGCGGTGGCGATATTGAACCCAAACGGTTGGCGATTGACCCCACGTTTTCCCGTTGCATTACCTGCCAGGCGTCGAAAGAGAAAAGGGAGGCCCACGTTGTTAGACATTATTAGAGAGCACTGGGCCATCTTGTGGGCGCTGGGAACAGTAGGTTTCAACGTCATCCTGTTTTCTCTGGCAAAAACCTACGCCAAACGGGATGAGGTTGAAATCCTCAAAACCCGTCTGAGTGGGCTTGAAACGTCATTTTCCTCGCTGCCCAATCAAAAGGATCTGCACGCCTTGCAACTGGATATCGCGGAGTTACGCGGTGACTTAAAGGCGGCAGTGCCGGAGTTGCGACAGTTACGGCACATGAGCGATTTACTGTTGCAAAACGAATTGAAGAATAAGGACTGAACATGCAGGAAATCTTAGACGCAGACCAACGCCTGGTAGTGTTACGCACGTTGACCGAGTGCGGGGGCGATGCGAACGAATCGGTGTTGCAGACCTGCCTCGATGCCTATGGGCACCGTGTCAGCCGCGACAGAGTGCGGACACATTGCCATTGGTTAGCCGAGCAAGGGTTGCTATCGGTGAAAGATGTTTCCGGTTGCCTGGTGGCCACATTATCGGGTCGTGGTGCTGATGTGGCTGAGGGTCGCAGTACCGTCCCCGGCGTAAAACGCCCACGGCCAAGGGGATAAAATGAAACTTAAACCGTTAACCTCCGGGCAAAAAAATATCGTGCGGATGATGGCCAATATCTATGTTTGCCAGGAAATTGAAACCCATGTCATTAAGCCCCAATTGGAAGAAACGAGCGGCAAACCCTACAACACACGGGCAAAAGACAGTTTTGTTAATCACTTTTTGGCCACTCATCCAGACCACAATCGTGTCTGGAAACAACTGCAAAAAGAAATAATAGCGGTTCGGAAAGAACAACTGGCAAGAGCAAAGGCAGACCTCCATGAGTGATAAACGCACCCGTGGACGTCCGTCTAAAATCGATCTCCTGCCTTCCGCCATTCGCGACCAATTGCACGGTTTGTTACGGGATAAGCGGCACACGCAAGAAGATATCCGCGCAGCGGTCAATGAACTGATTGACGGTCATGGGTTGGGTGATGACATGAAACTCAGCCGCACCGGCTTAAACCGCTATGCCAGCCGGATGGAAGAGATCGGCTCAAAAATCCGTCAGTCGCGGGAAGTGGCTGAAGTGTGGTGCGCCAAACTGGGCGACGCCCCGACCTCTGATGTCGGTAAGTTGCTGCAAGAAGTGGTCAGAACGCTGGCGTTTGAAACCTCTATGAAGATGAGCGAGGGCGGGGAAACCGTTGAACCCAAAGCCATCAGCCAGTTGGCTCTCGCCATCCAGCGCGTTGAGCAGGCGGCGATGACCAGCCTCAAACGTGAGAAAGAGATCCGCGCCGCGTTCGCGGCTGAAGCCGCCGACAAAACCGAGAAAATAGTTAAACAGGCGGGCCTGACAGCCGATGCCGCTGCGGATATTCGCCGTCAAATTTTGGGGATCGTCTGATGCTGACCACCGAACTCACACCCGCCGCGCAGTTTGTTATCTCAACCGCGCAGGCATTTAGCGATGATTACAGCGATGTCCTGTTGGGGTATCAAAAAAAATGGATTGCCGATGACTCACCGTTAAAAATTGCCGAGAAATCGCGCCGAACCGGGTTGACCTGGGCGGAGGCGGCGGATGCCTCGTTAACCGCCGCCAAGTCCCGCGAAGCGGGCGGAACCAACCATTTTTATATTGGCTCTAACAAAGAGATGGCGCGGGAGTTTATCGATGCTGCCGCCATGTGGGCCAAAGCTTATGGGCTGGCAGCGGGAGAAGTTGGGGAGGAAGTCTTTGAAGATGAAGACAAAGATATCCTGACCTTTATCATCTATTTCGCCAGTGGTTACAAAGTGCAGGCGCTATCGAGTAACCCCAAGAACCTGCGCGGTATGCAGGGTAATGTGACCATCGATGAAGCCGGTCACCATGAGCGGCTGGCCGAGGTGCTTAAATCCGCACTGGCGCTGACCATGTGGGGGGCAAAAGTCCGCATTATCTCCACCCACAATGGCAATGAAAACCTGTTCAATGAGTTGATCCAGGACTCCCGCGCCGGGCGTAAACGCTATTCCATCCACACTATTACGCTCGATGATGCCTGTCATGATGGGCTGTATCGGCGTATCTGCCAGGTATCAAAACAGGTCTGGTCACAGGCGAAAGAGGATGAATGGAAAGCCAACCTGCTCAAAGACACCGCCACGGAAGAAGACGCACTGGAGGAATATTACTGCGTACCGAAGCAAGGATCCGGTGCCTACATCCCCCGCGTGTTGATTGACCGTGCCACCCGTGAAGAGCATCCCGTTCTGCGCTTTACCATGCCAGATGGCCATATGGAGTGGACAGAAGAGGAACGTCATCAAACTGTGGCCACCTGGTGCGAAGAAGAGTTGGCCACACTGTTGACGCTGCTTGACTCGGATGTCCGTCACAGTGTTGGCGGGGACTTTGCCCGTATCGCTGACCTGTCTATCTTCAGCGTGTCCAGTATCGAGCAAGATACCCGCCGCCGTCTGCGTTTGACGGTGGAATTACGCAGTGTTCCCTACAATCAGCAGCGGGAAATTATCTTCTTTATGCTGCACGGTACACCGCGCTTGGTCGGAGTGGCACTGGACGCCGGGGGCAATGGCGGCTATCTGGCTGAAGCCGTATTGCTGCACTGGGGGGAGGATATGGTGGCCGCTATCCAGTTGAGTGAAAGTTGGTATCGCGAATGGGCACCGAAGTATAAGGCGCTGTTTGAGTCCGGTTATATCGAAATCCCGAAAGATGAAGACATCATCACCGACCAGCGCCACCTTCAGGTCATTCGAGGTGTCCCGAAAATTGACAAGAACCGCAGCACCGGCGCGGATGGGAACAAGCGACACGGCGACAGTTGCGTCTCCTACATGATGGCCGTCAGGGCCAGCTACATGGACGGTCAGATTATTGAATTTACCCCTTTGCCGGGCAAAAACAGCGTTCCCAGCGAAGATGATGATTTACCTGATTTTGGGAGGGGATGCTGGTGAAAATACTCAGTCGATTGGTTGACGCCTTTGGGCGTCGTTTTTGGTTCAAGAATGAACCGCAAACCGGGTCTGATGAGTCACGGTTGGGCCAGTTGCGCCGCCATTACAGTGACCATCCGGTCAGTGGTCTGACACCTGCCCGTGCCGCTGAAATTCTGGTGGATGCGGAACGGGGGATGTTGCTTGACCAGTGTGACCTGGCCGAGGATATGGAAGAGAAAGACTCTCACCTTCAGTCTGAACTGGGTAAGCGTCGCCGGGCTATCCAGTCTCTCAAGTGGACAATCAAGCCCCCGCCGAACGCCAGCCGTGAAGAAATCAGAGACGCCGAACTGTTAACTGAAATTCTGCTGGATGCGTCATATTTGCCTGATTGTATCTTTGATGCCACTGACGCTATTTTGAAAGGCTTCTCATGTCAGGAAATCGAGTGGGAGAATGTCGAAGGGTTACTGATACCGCGCGAGATTGAGTGGCGCGACCCCGCCTGGTTCCAGACGCATCCGGATGACCGTAATAATCTGCGGTTGCGTGATGGCAGCTATCACGGTGCCGAACTCCAGCCGTTCGGCTGGATACAGCATTATGCCAAATCAAAATCCGGTTATCTGGCACGCACCGGCTTAATTCGCACGCTGGTCTGGCCGTTTATCTTTAAAAACTACTCTGTTCGTGATCTGGCCGAATTTCTGGAGATTTACGGCTTACCTATCCGTGTTGGCCAATACCCCGCCGGAGCCACCGATAAAGAGAAGCAGACCCTGCTGCAAGCGGTGATGTCGATTGGCCATAATGCCGGGGGCATTATTCCCCGCTCAATGCTGATTGATTTTAAAGCCGCCGCCGATGGCACAGCTGATCCGTTCCTTGCCATGATGTCCTGGGCAGAACTCAGTATGTCAAAAGCCATTTTGGGCGGTACATTGACCAGTCAGGCCGATGGGGCCAGCAGCACCAATGCACTGGGCAACGTCCATAATGAGGTGCGCTTTGAAGTGCGTTCCAGCGATGCCACCCAACTCTCCGCCACCCTGACCCGTGACCTGTTGTTCCCGCTGTATGTGTTTAACTGCCAGTCCTATAACAATCAGCGTCGTCATCCGCGCTTTGAATTTGACCTCTCCGAACCGGAAGACGTCAGCGCCTATGCCACCGCATTACCGGGGCTGGTCGGCATGGGCATGAAAATCCCCGTTCAGTGGGCGCATGACAAGCTGCAAATCCCGATTGCCGCCAAGGATGAGGATTGTCTCAAGGCCATAGCACCGGCTCCTGACTTTTCCCAGGCATTACTCAGTGCTCATGCCGTTCGCCCTGGTGTCGCAGCCCTGACAGCCGCCCCACAGCCAACGGATGTGATGCCAGAGGCGGTGAGTGGTGAGCAGTGGCAAGCCGCCATCGACCCGCTGTTGACACCGATAATTGAGGCGCTGAATACCGGCGGTTATACGGCAGCCAGGGCCAAAGCTGATGAGTTGTATGTGGGGATGGATGACACCCAAATCACGGACATCCTGCACCGGGCCATGTTTGTGGCCGAGACCTGGGGGCGACTGAATGCCACAGCCGGTTGATTTGGGTTATGCGGCGACATTAGAGCCTAAACTTGCCGTCGATTACTTCCGCTCTAAAGGCTACGTCATTAGCTGGAACTGGCAGGAGACGAGGGCCGCCACTCATGCACAGGCCTTTACTGTAGCCAAAGCGGTGCGTATGGATGTGCTGACCTCGATTAACAGTGAGGTTGACAGGGCATTGAGCGAAGGCACTACAGAGCGTGAATTTATCAAGACCCTCACCCCGCGCTTGCAAGAGCAGGGATGGTGGGGGAAGCAAATGATCGTTGACAGCGCCGGAGGCATTGAAGAGGTTCAACTGGGCAGTCCGGCGCGGCTGGCGACCATCTACCGCACCAATCTGGCCACGTCCTATCAGGCGGGACGCTATCAGCAGCAACTGGGCAGCACTGAGACCCATCCCTATTGGCAATATATCGCCATCATGGATGGCAATACCCGTAAAAGTCATGCGGCCATGCATGGGCGGGTCTTCCGTTTCGATGATCCAATCTGGGATACCTTGTATCCGCCGAACGACTGGGGATGTCGCTGCCGTGTCCGGGCACTGACCGCCGAGCAGGTCAAGCGGATGGGCCTCACGGTGGAGTCCAGTGTCGGGGCCATTACCACCCAAACAGTAGAATCAGGCGTCGATAAGCACACCGGTGAAGTGTATGAGTCTGATGTCACCACCTTTACGCGCGGTAAGCAGCGCATGACCACCGGTACGGGGTGGGCGCACAACGCCGGACAGTTGGCCATGGGGGCTGACGTCAATATGGCTCGTAAGCTGGTTGAGCTACAAAACCGGCAGTTACGTCAGCAGGTTATCCAGTCGTTAAACAATGCCCCGGCCCGACAAGCCGCCTTTTCGCAGTGGGTGGGTAATGTGCTGACCACCCGCAGCATTGGCAACAGCGTGCAACCGCTGGGGTTTATGGCGGAGGATATCGCCACGGCAGTAGAAGCCAGAACCGGCAAACCGGCGGCGCGGCTGCTGGCCATCAGTGAAAAAGAGTTGGTGCAGGCTGACCGTGTGAAACGCCAAAAGAAAGGACTGTCGCTGACGTTGGCCGAGTATCAGGCACTGCCCCGTGTGGTAGCCAATCCGTCGGCGGTGCTGTGGGATACGCAGACCCAGCGCCTGATGTACATCAGTGGGGAGGCAGGCAGCACGCTGAAAACCGTGGTCAATGCACCGTGGCAAACCGGGCGCGTCGATACGTTGGATGTGGTGGTCACACCGCAGCGCGTCCCCTTGTCTGCCCTGAAAAAAGGCATGGACAGCGGGCAATACGAATTGTTACAGGGGGCACTGTAAATGCAGATTGATTACAAATTTGATGACAGCAGTATCGTCAAGGCGTTTAAGCGGCTGGAAACACTGGGGAAAGATACCACTCCCATTACTCGCGCCATCGCCGCCGTACTGGCCAGCGAGAGCGAAGATGCTTTCGCCCGTGAGACCGACCCGACTACCGGTAAGAAGTGGGCACCGCTGACGGATAGTTATAAAGCCCGGCTGGAGAAAAAAGGCAAGACCGGTAATATGCTCCAGCGCAGCCAGGGCGGACTGGCGATGTCACTGTCTACCGAATATGATGCCGTCAGTGCCGCTATCGGCACCAATAAAGTGTATGGCCCTCTCCACCAATGGGGCGGCTTGCCGCATATGCCCCCCGGCCCGGCAGCCGTTCCCGCGCGTGAGTATATGGGGGTATCTCAGCAAGGGGTGGCTGATATCCTCGCCATTATCAATGAGCAGCACGCTAAGGCATTAAAGGCGTAATCGATGCAGGTTTACATTTAAAAAGTGTTAAACGTGCCACAGCATTTTTAAACGGGGTTTAAAGGGGGTATAGTGCCACCTCATCCGTTATTCTCCGTTTTTATCCTCATGGGCCTCTCGCCGATGGTGTGATCTACCACAAACCCACCTGATTATCAGACCCGCCGACAATGGCGGAATGAAAACAAAAAAGCCGACCCACTCACGTTTAGCCATCCTCAATTCGACCTTATCCGGTTCGAATGACGGCTGGTATCAATTGCTGCCCGCCGGTCATTTCAGCGCTCGCGATGGTCGCCCTGATGACGTGGCAAGTGGCACCTGGTTTATGGATGCCGCAATTGCTGAAGCCTTTATCCAGGCCACGGTAGCCGTCAATCAGCCGGTACTGTTCGATTACAACCACGTCACCCTCAAACAAGACGACGATGCCACCGCCGCCCGCGAAGCCATTGCCGCTGCCTGGCTGAAAAATCCGCGTGAAAATATGCAATGGCGTGACGGTCAAGGGTTGTATGTACGCCTCTCCTTTACCCCGGCCGCACAGGCCGCCATTGATGCGAGCGAATGGGCCTACCTCTCTGCTGTTTTCCCCTATGACGAACAAGGCTATCCGCTGTTCCTGCGGATGGGTGCATTAACCAACGACCCCGGTCTGACCGGCATGGCCTCACTTGCCGCCCTCGCGGCGCAATCTCTGATAGATATCTCCCCGGAAAAGGTAACCAACAACATGAATGACTACATTCGCCAACTGTTAGAACGGCTTGGCATTGAACTCCCCGACGATTTGGACTCACTCACGGAAGACGGTTTGGGTGAGCTGTGGCAACAAGCGCTCAGTGCGCTGGATACCATTCTGACGGCGGCTGAAGTGGCGGTGGATGCATCGTCGGCCATTGAAGACGCGGCTAATCCTGAAGATGCCCTCAGTGATGTGTTGGACGTGGTGGACGGTGCAGCGACAGATATCGTTGAAGCCGAACAGATTTTGGAAGAAGCCGCACTGAATGGCGTGGACTTGACCAAATTTGTCCCGGCGAAAGCCTATCAACTGCTGGCGCGTCGTGCCGCCGTGCTGTCGGCCCGTTCACGGGGCGGCAATGTGGAAACGGTTATCCAGAATGCCCGCCGTTCGGGGCGTGTCACTGCCGCAGAAGTGCCTTATCTGCGTGCGCTGGGTAAACAGCACGGTGTGGCTGAGCTAACCGCAGCCATTGGTGGCCGCAAGCCTGTCGTGGCCTTAAGAGCGCGTCAGACTAACGGCCTCAGTAAGCCGCCTGCCCGTTTGGCCGTTCTCTCCGCTGTGGAAAAAGACGCTGCCCGCCTTCAGGGATTAACTGAAGCGGAATACCTGAAACGCAAGAAAGGAGCCGCTAAATAATGGCTATCGTGACCCCCGCACTGATTAAGGCGCTGTTTACCGGCTGGAATGGTGACTTCCAGAACGGTCTGGATGGTGCAGCCAGTCAGTATGAAAAAATCGCCACCATTGTACCGAGCACCACGAAATCCAATACCTATGGCTGGCTGGGTCAGTTCCCCGGTATGCGAGAATGGATTGGCGATCGTGTCATTAAAGATATGCAGGCACACGGCTATCAACTGGTTAACCGTCCGTTTGAAAGCACCGTCGGCGTAAATCGCGATGATATCGACGATGACAACGTGGGTATTTACGCCCCGCTGTTTACCGAAATGGGCCGCGCGGCAGGTGTCCAACCTGACGAACTGACATTCGGTGCGCTGTCGCAGGGTTTTGACACCCTGTGTTATGACCGCCAGAACTTCTTTGATACCGACCATCCGGTCTATCCAAAAGTGGACGGCACCGGCACTGCTGTCAGCATCAGCAATATCCTGTCAGCTGAGGGGTACACCGGTCAGCCATGGTTCGTGCTGGACTGCTCCCGCGCCATCAAACCGGTCATCTTCCAGAACCGCAAATCACCCGAACTGGTGGCGATGGATAAGGTTGATGATGAAGATAATTTCATGCGCAAGCTCATCCGTTACGGGGTCGATACCCGTTGCGAAGCAGGCTATTCCTTCTGGCAATTGGCGTATGCCGCTAAAGCGCCGCTCAATGCCGACAATTTGTGGCAGGTCATTCAGTCTCAGCGTTCGATGCGTGCTGATGGGGGCCGTCCGTTGGCCATTCGTCCCACTCACCTGGTGGTTCCACCGTCGATGGAAAAACTGGCCACGCAGCTCCTTGAGCGTGAACTGACCGTTGACAGTGAGGGCGGCACCGTTAGCAACGAAATGAAAGGCCGTCTGGAGTTGATCATCGGTGACTATCTGTAAGCCGAGACAAACCCGTTTTAATGCCCTTTTAAACAGGGTGAAAACCCTGTTTAAACCTTATTTAAGGAAGTTGGATGTCATGCCAAACCCAAATGAAACGAGTATGGAACACGTCGATATGGTCGGCGTTAGCGTGGTCAATACGGCACATAACGGCTATCGCCGGGCGGGGTTTGTTCTCGCCTTGGGTGACAATGTTTTGCCGCCGGTCACTGCGCAGCAGTGGCATGCATTGGAAGCAGACCCGCGTCTGTCTGTGTCGGTTATCGCGGCAGCTACGGACGATTTGCCGTCGCGGGGGCTGGACGATTCCGTACTACCTGACGTGGTAGGCGTACAACCCACCCGTGCCGAACTGTTGTTGGGTGCGGTGATGTGCGCCGAACTGGAAACCGACCCTCTGGTTTTCTATACCAAAAGTGGCACGCCGCGCATGGATAAATGGCGTTCGCTGGTCGGCGATGACCTGACTGCCGAAGAGATCACCCTGGCATTGACGGGAGACGCACAAGCATGAGTTACGCCACCCTGACCGATATTTACAGCCGTTACAGCACGGGTTCCCTGCATACCCTGGTGGACAGCAAAATTGATAACTGGGGCGACCTGGACGAAGCGGAACTGACTATTGAGCGGGGGCGCTTGATCCAGATTGCACTGGATGATGCCGCCGCGACTATTGATGGTTATATCGACAGCCGGGCCACGTTGCCGTTAAAAACCGTGCCACAGGTATTGGTCAGGGTGGCTTGTGTGCTGGCCCGTTTTGCCCTTGAAGACGGTGCAGCAACGGATAAAGCCACCAAAGACAGTGAAGACGTATTACGGCTACTGGAGAAAGTCGCCGCCGGGGATATCAGCCTAGGCCTCAGTAAAGAGGCCGAGCGTCCCGACGGTGGCGATGTGGCCATGATGAGCAGCGCGGGCAGTGTCTTCAGTCGCGACAAATCCAGAGGTTTTATCTGATATGGCGGTTCCTGTTTCTGTGACCACCGAAATCTCTGACGCACTGCTTGCCGGTATCCGCCAGTTGTTTGGCAAAACCTTACGCAAGGTGGAGACCCATCCGGGCCAGTGGAGCGACAGCGCCGTTAAAACCATTATCAACACGGCCCCCGCTGTTTATGTGGCGTGGTTGGGGGGCCGTCCAGGCACCATCCGCCAGACGATGGTCAGTACCTGGGGGATATTTATCAGCGCTCAGGTGTTGAATGGTCGTACCCATGATTCACCTGGTATCTATCAAATCGTTGAGCGTCTGACTGGCTGGCTGCACGGGCGACGACTTGATCCGGCGGGTCGCTTTGTGCTGACACAGGCGGGCAACCTGTGGAGTGATATCCAGAGTGCGGGCGGTGTGGCGGTCTACGGTCTGTATTTTGAGGCACCGCAGCAGTTGCCGGATGCGATTGACCTCAATGATGACGATATCGGTGACTACGCCACCCACTACCAACAATGGGCGGAGCCTGCCGGTACGCCGGAGCAAGAGGCATTTATTTCCCTTCCTATCCAGGATAAACCACATGACTGAGTTACATCTCAAACCGGCCCCAGGGCTGATGGTTCGTGACCCTGATTCTTACGAGCCATTAGCCGCCAAGGGTGAAAAGAAACCGCGCACCGGTTTTTGGTTGCGCAGACTCAAAGACGGCGACGTCGTGACTGTGACTGCCGCCGCTGAAACCGTCGCACCGAAGAAAGGAGCCGATAAATAATGGCCATTTCATTTACCGAAATCCCGAACAATGTTCGTGTGCCGCTCTGTTATATCGAGTTCGATAATAGCGCGGCGGTCAAGGGCACTCCGCAGGCATTGCATAAAACCTTGCTACTGGGCTTGCGACTGGCAGCCGGTAGCGTTCCGGCGGGTCAACCCTTCCGCATCACCTCCGCCAGTGCTGCCGAAGACGCATTTGGTCGTGGCTCGATGCTGGCCACAATGGCCAGCGGCTTTATTCAGGCCAATGCCTACAGTGACCTGTGGGCCATTGCCATTGATGACGATGAAGAAGGCGTCAAGGCCACCGGCACGGTCACCCTGTCCGGTGTTTGTGCCGCTCCGGGGCAAATCGCGCTGATGATTGCCGGCACGCCGGTACGGGTGACCGTGTTGGCCGGAGACACCGCCGCCGCGATGGCCACCAAAATCACGACGGCCATCAATGCCCGTAAAAACTTGCCAGTGACGGCGGAGTCCGCCGAGGGTGTCGTGACGCTGACTGCCCACTGGAGCGGTGCCACCGGCAATGATATTGATATCCGGGTGAACTATTACGACGGTGAAATGCTGCCATCCGGTGTGGGCTGTATCTGTAGCGCCATGACAGGTGGGGTCGGTAATCCTGACCTGGCCGATGCTATCGCGGCCTTTGGTGATACGTGGTGGAATTACCTGGTTAACCCGTTCACCGATACCGCTAACCTCGACTTGCTCAAGCTGGAACTGGTGAGCCGCTGGGGGCCACTGCGTCAGATTGATGGCCAGTGCTTTATGGGGTTCCGTGGCACCCACGCGGTGACAAGTACCTTTGGTACTCAACGCAATGACTATCTGTTCTCGACTGTCGGTACGGGGATAGTGCCGCAACCGCCGTATCTTTGGGCTGCAACAATTGCTGGGGTGGCGGTTGCCTCGCTGAGTATCGACCCCGCCCGCCCGTTGCAAACCTTGCAATTGCCCGGACTGCTGCCGCCGTCAATGGGTGAACGTTGGGCGTTGAATGAGCGCAACCTGTTGCTGTATGACGGAATTTCAACCTACAGCGTGGCGGCGGGCAATGTGGTGCAGATTGAACGTTTGATCACCATGTACCGTGAAAACAGCTTTGGTGACCCTGACCCCAGTTATCTGGATGTGGAAACCATCGCCACCTTGTCTTATCTGCGCTATTCCACCCGCACCCGTATCACGCAAAAGTTCCCGCGTCACAAGCTGGCCAGTGACGGTATTCGGGTCAGTCCGGGACAAGCCATCGTTACCCCGGCAGTGGTGAAAACCGAGTTGCTGGCGTTGTTTACTGAGCACGAGTGGGCCGGGCTGGTTGAAGGGTTTGAGGACTATAAAAAATCGTTGTTGGTTGAACGTGATGCCAATGATCGTAACCGTGTGAACGTGCGTGATAATCCTGACCTGGTGAATCAGTTCCGGATTTATGCGCACGCTATCCAATTTATTTTGTAAAGGTGAGCTGAATGAGCAGTCCATATCAATACACCGGCGTGGCTTATGTCCGGGTGAACGGTAAAGAGTACCCCACCAAAGAAGGGGCCACCTTTACACCGGGTGGCATCAGTCGCCAGCCGGTGGTTGGTGCCCGTGTTTACGGTTGGCAAGGGAAACCGAAGGAGGCCAAACTCACTTGTACTATCCCGCAGGGGCTAGGTATTTCTCTGTTTTATATTAACGGCCTGGATGATGTCACGCTGGAGTTTGAAAGTGATACCGGTCAGCGGTTCATGATGGCCAACGCATGGAACACCGGCGAATCCACGCTGACGGACTCAGGTGACATTACCACTGCGTTTGATGCCCGTGAATCGAAGGAGATTTAAGTGATGAATATCCAGTTAATACATGGATTGTCTTATGGCAAAGGTGACGAAGACGTCAAGCAGTTTGACGTGGAGTTGCGGGAGCTGAATGCCGGTGACTTGATTGAGGCAGAACAGGCCAGCGAACGCATGGTCATGACGCCCAAAGGGCCAGCTCTGCTCTCCAGTCCAGCCACGATGGGCTATGAGATGGTACGCCGCAGCATTGCTCGCATCGGTGTTATTCAGGGGCCACTCTCGATGACCTTGCTGAAAACCTTGCATCAGGATGATTTGGAACTGTTACTGACTGCCACAAGCGTGCAGAGCGATGCAGCCATGGCGACGGTAAAACAGGTGATAGACGAGGGGCGATAGTCTGCGGTACGTCAAAAGCATCGAACGTACTGCCTTGCAAGTCGGCATTATCTTGAAGGGTGGCCCGGTTTGGGCGTTGGGCCTCCCGCTGTCAAAACTCACCCTTTACCAGCACTGGACGAAGAAGAAATAAATGGCCACTGAGAACCGCGCGAAATTCATTATTGACCTGGTGGGTAACGTGTCTCAGCGTGCCCGTAACTTTGGTAGCAGCATCCGGCAGTTAGGCGCTGACGGCAGTATGTCCATGCGCCTGTTGTCGCGTTCGGTTAGTGGTGCGAATGGTATCCTGGACAAGTTTGATAACAAACTGGTGGGATTCGCCACGGGCGGCGGTCTGGTCATGGCCGGTAAGCGCGTCGGTGAACAGAGCCAACTGCTCACCGAGCTGGGCACGCGCTACAACCTGACTGAAGATCAGGTCAATAGTTTTAATCAGGCGGTCTGGCAAACTGCTGGCAACCGCAAGACCACCTATACCGACTTGATCACCGCGACAGAGAAGTTTCTGGAGCGGACGAATGATGTTGATGGCTCCATCCAGCAGATGGATAACATCGCCTTAGCGATGAAAGGGATCGGGCTGAATGCACAAGATGCCGGGGATTTGGTCAGTGCGTTCTATACCAGCGGTACAAAAGACGTCAAGGCGATGACCCAAGCCCTTGACGGCCTTTCATCTGTTTCTCTGATTGGCACCGGCAACCTATCCGATCAGGTGCAGTCTGTGCCAGGCATCATCAAAAATACCTCATGGAAAAAACCTGAAGATATCGCGCAAATTGTCGGTATGCAGCGGCTGGCCAACTCGCAGTTTAATGATCCCTCTCAAGCGGCCAGTGCGACCAGTGACTTTTTTGACTCAATCAAAAACAAAGATAATCAAAAAATCCTGCGGCGAAATGGGGTCGAAGTTTATAAAGATAGAAAACAGGGTATCTATAAACCTCCCGCAGATTTAGCTCTGGAAATAGGTAAAGCAGCAAAACAGAAAGAACATAATTTTAAGGATATTTTTAACGGTAACGCCCTGCAAATGATGATGGGATTAGCCGATAAAGATAAGCAACAACAACTCAACGGGTTAATGAACCCGACGAATGTTAAAGACGGATTCACAGATGAGAAAGCATCAAAGAATATCCAGACGTTAAACAGTGCAATAACGTCGCTCACCAATGCTGGTGAGAAGTTCGCTCAACTTAAGCTGGCAAAACCGGTGCAAGACCTGGCCGATGCCATTAATGGCCTGTCCCCTGAAGAACTCGACAAATACACCGGTATTTTAGAAAAAGCCACCTATGCCATTGGTGCGGCAGTTGCTGCCCGTTATGCCTATCGGGCCGGTAAATGGGGTAAAGACTTGCTGATGGGGCCAGGTAAAAAAGGTGCTGGCGGTGGCGAATTGGGGGGCGATGGTTCGGTAGTGCCGGTCTATGTCACCAATTGGGAAGACGGCAACAGTAATAAAGACTCTGAAACGAGTAGTGGTGATAAATCTAATAAAGGGGGGTTGGTAGGTTCGGCAATCAAGACAGCTCAAGAAATCATGAGTTTTATGCCATCAGATGAAGAATCAAAACAACGAGTAGAACAGTTGAATGATGAGCTATACCCCGATGGCCGCAAGGCGAAACATACCTGGCTTCCTGCCCCGATTGATATTTGGTTGCAAGACCGTGACAAGCAACTCGAAGAGAAAGGCCCCACACCATCTCCTTATTCGCAGGGGAGAACACTGGGCGAGCAATGGAACCAGTCGCAAGCCGCGGCACCCACTGACCCTCGTGATTTTCGCCAGACCATTACACCACCGGAAGGCCAAATCACTGTTGAGCTGTTGTCAAAAGACAGTGGCTTACAGGTCAAAACTACTGAGGTGAAATCCAAAGGCGTCGATTTGCGGGTCAACACCGGCTACACCTACGGCGGGGGTATGTAATGGATATCACTGCGCTGTTTAACGATACCTCATGGCGGGGCCGTCTTGCTGACGGCAAAGGCACTTTTCGGGGTGTGCCGTTCTGGATGATTGAAGACGCAACACTGACGGGCGGACGTCGCATTGTGCGCCATGAGTACCCGTTGCGCGATGATGGCCAGACCGAAGACATGGGGCAAGCCCTGCGCCAGTATGCCTTTACGGCGGTGGTGTTTGGCGATAACTACTTTGACCTGCGAGATGCGCTGATTGAGGCTCTTGAGGCCGAGGGCGTCGCCGAGCTTGTCCACCCGAACTGGGGCACCTTAAACGTCCAGATAGAAAGCTATACGGTGCGCGAGTCCTGCGGAGCACAGGGTACGGCCATTTTTTCTATTACCTTTTCGCCAGCGGCGGATGATACGGCACCGATTGAGGCCGAGGATACGCAGCTCAACAGTGACAACCTAGCGGATAGCTTGTTGAGTGATGTCCAGTCAGCCTGGACAACTGCTACCGAAAAAATGGCAGACGCGGCAGCGGCGATGAATGAAGTGGAAAAAACGGTTAATACCCTGACTAACGGTGTGCGCGGGTTAACCTCCAGTTCGGGGGGCGCATCATTATTAGCGGCGGCGCTGGCATTAAAAGGGTCAATCAAAAACCTGATTAACACCCCAGGCCAACTCTTTGGTGACATGTTTGGTCTCATTAAAGGAATAGCCCAAACGGGCACTTCTGCGGTATCCAGCCGGGCATTGCAAAAAACGCTGGTCGGAGTACAGACACAATTCACCTCGAATGAACCTGCGGGTGCTCATATTCAACAGGTCATGAATACCGCAGTGACGACCTATATCGCGGCTGAACTGGCAGGGGTGACATTAGCGGTAGCAAAAGAAAGCGCGCAGGTGACTCCTGGCGGTGCAGCGTTAACGGGGGGCAACTATGGGCTGTCATTAACGTCCCCCTCCACGTCTGAGGCCAAAACCAGCACCAAGACCAGTGCTGAGGCTGATACCGAGACGAAAGCCGCCGCGATTGAAACACTGGAAGACAGCATTAAAGCGGTGACCGAGTTGGGGAATATCCTGTTGGACGCGCTAATAGACACAGGAGACATGGGCTGGTTTCAGTCATCCAATCAGGTGCGAACCTACCGTTTGACCTTTATCCAACACATGATGGCCACTGCGCAAAACTTGCCGACAGCCAGGGCCGTACACCTCACGGGAACAGAACCGGCGCTGGTTGCGCTGTACCGTCATACAGGTGACGTTCTCAATCTTGACCGCTTTATTCGCCGCAACGGTATTCGACATCCGGCCTTTGTCACCGGTGGCGTTGACGTGGAGATAATCAATGACACATCGCATTGAGTTGTATTTAGGCAACCGAATATACAGCGGCTGGAAAGAACTGAGTATCACCCGGAGTCTCGAAGAGGTCGCCGGGCAGTTTACGCTGGGCGTCACGGTGAACACCGGTGATTCGCCATTGGTATTAAAAGCCGGTACAGCCTGCAAACTGGAGATTAATGGTCAACGTATTATTACCGGTTACGTTGATACGGTTGAGATAGACGTCGAGGGAACAAGCCGCACCACGACGGTCACCGGGCGCGATAAAACCGGCGACCTGGTGGATTGTGCCGCGATACACGGCAAGGGGCAGTGGCGTAATGTCTCGCTGGCCACCATTGCTCAAGACGTCTGTCGTCCTTTTGGCGTGTCCGTTATCTGGCAGGTTCAACTACCCGCTGCTGCTGCAAAATTCAAGGTCTGGCAGATTGAGCCAGGGGAAACCGTCTTCGATATGTTGTCACGGGCCGCACGGCATCGTGGCGTGTTGATCACCAGCAACGCGAATGGTGACCTGGTTTTCACCACCGCCAGTAAAAACCGGGCGGGCACGTTAATTCTGGGGACTGACAGTAGCGATAAAAAAGCACCAGGCACTCGCATCTTGTCACTTAAAACTCACCTGTCATGGGCCGAGAGATTTAGTCTGTTTCGCGTCAAAGGCGGGTGCAGCGGCGGTGGGTTATGGGGGGAGACGCAAACAGCCAGTCAGTCCACTTCCGTGCATGTTGATGTGGTTGACCCTGATATCACCCGCTACCGTCCGACGATTATTATCGCCGATGACAACTTCACCAAAGACAAAGGTAACGCGCGGGGAAGCTGGGAACAAAAGCGGTCAATGGCCCATTCCACCACTGCCAGCGCCACGGTGCAGGATTGGTTTGATCAACAGGGTCAGCTCTGGTCACCCAATCAACTGGTGACCGTCAAGGCCACGGCGGCGGGATTATCCGAACAGGATTTGTTAATCACTACCGTTACCTTTGATTTAACACAAGACGGTGGCACGGTCACCGAACTGGAATTGATGCCCCGTGAAGGTTTCGAAGAACCGGCACAACCTGACGCGAAGTTCAATGATGGGCTATGGCGATGATAAGACAGATAAATAAAATCACAGCCAGTTTTCAGCGCCGTCTGCGTCTGCTTATCACCCGTGGTGTGGTCAACATGACCAACGACAGCCTGAAGACACAGAACCTTCAGGTGTCCATGATGGCTGATGAAACAGCGGACGATGTTGAACGTTTCCAGAACTACGGCCACAGCAGTGTGCCACCCGCAGGCAGTGAGGCCATTATTTTATCCGTGGGGGGGATTCGTCAGCATCTTGTGGCCATCGCCGTGGATGATAAAAACTCACGACTGGGCAGTCTGGAAGCCGGTGACAGCGCTGTTTATCACCTGGAAGGTCACAAGATTTTGCTCACCAAAGACGGCGTTATCAAGATTGTCTGCAAGCGTCTGGAGGTGGTTGCTGAAAACGAAATCCTGTTTGACTCACCCCAAACCCGCTTTCTCGGTGATGTTGATATTGTGGGACTCAGTAACGCTCGCGACCACCAATCCAATGGGATTAGTGGCGCTGGCCACATCCACCCAGAACATGATGGCTACAGCACCGGAGGGCCAAATAAATGACTGATATTGCGTTGATTTGGCAAACCGATAGCGCTGACATTGCCGTGGGGAACGCGGATATTCTGCTTGATGACTCACTGAGCACTGCCGTGATTATTTCCCTGTTTACTGACCGACGGGCGTTGGACTCTGATGTCTTGCCCGCTGGGCCGAATACAGACAAGCGCGGTTGGTGGGGCGATGCTTTCCAATCCCGACCAATGGGGAGTCGCCTGTGGCTGCTGTCCCGTGAGAAGCAAATGGCATCCGTGCTAACACGGGCCAAGACCTACGCCGCCGAAGCATTAAGCTGGCTGACTGATGAGCAGCATGTCAGACATGTGCAGGTTATCGCCACTGCGCCCCGACAAGGGGTGTTACATCTGGCCATCACCCTGACCCTCCCCAACGGCAGCACCGTCCCCCTGTCGTTTAACACCAATTTAAACGGTATTTAAATGGCGTATAAACCTCCTGCACTATCAACATTGCTGGCCCGTGGCCAGGCGGATATCGAAAGCCGTTTACCGGGGACTTTCGCACAACCCCGATTCAGTACGGCGGGAGCCATTGCGTTTGCCAATGCCGGGAATACCGCAGGGCTGCATCACCATTTAGCCTGGACATCACGCCAAATCATCCCGCACCTGGCCGATGAAGATAAGTTGTTAGAGCATTGCGAGTTTTGGGGTGTGTGGCGTAAACCCGCCGCGACGGCCGCAGGCTTCCTGACGGTGACACTGGTCAGTAATAGCGTTATTCCGCAGGGCACCCGCTGGCAACGCCCTGACGGTGTGCTGTTTGAATCAGTCGCCGAAGTCAGAGCCGGGGCCGGAACAGTGGCCGTCGCTGTGGTGGCACTTGACGCCGGGAAGAACGGCAATACTGCCGCTAACGTAGTGCTGGAACTGGTTTCCGCCGTGGCATTTGTTCAGAGCAAAGCACTGGTCAGCCAGACCACTATCAGTGGCGGTGCCGAACTGGAGAGCATTGACTCGCTGGGTGTGCGTCTGTTGTTCAGGGTGCAATATCCGCCATCCGGTGGCAATCAGTTTGATTATGTCCGCTGGGCACTAGAGTGTGCCGGTGTTACCCGCGCCTGGTGCATTCCTCGCTACCGTGGCTACGGCACAGTGGGCGTGATGTTTGTCCTTGATGAAGAGGTGAATATCTTTCCAACGCCGCAGGATATTGCCCGCGTCAAAGATTACCTGACCGCGCACATCAACCCTGTGACCAATCAGGTCGAGGGAAAGACCATCGGCGCTGAATTGATTGTTGAAAGCCCTAAACCTCTACCTTTAAATCCTGTCATCCGAATTGTCCCGAATACCGAAGAAGTAAGAGCGGCAGTTATTGACAGTTTAAATAACTATATTGCCACTCTTCCGCGCGGCGGTACGGCTCTGTTATCCCAGCTCAGGGCGACGATATCGAACGCCCCCGGAGAGACCGATAACACCGTTATTTCTCCTGTTGCAGACCAGTATGCAGCTGAGAATGAGCTGTTTGTTCTGGGGAATATTGCATGGCGATGACAGCGCAAGATTATCAGCAATCCGGGCTGAATCTGCTGCCGAATGGGAAAGCCTGGGCGAAAAAACCGGGCGGCGAGATGGCACAACTGATGCTAGCCACCGGTGAAGAATTTGCACGGATTGATAGCGTCAATGATGCGCTGTTGAATGAGATGCACGCAGACCGCGCCTTTATGTTACTGAATGATTGGGAAGACTTTGCCGGTTTGCCTGATTGCAGTCTTGACCGCGAAGCGACGATTGAAAGCCGTCGAAACGCACTCAAAACTAAGCTGACGATGGCCGGGAGTTTATGCCTTCCGTTTTATAAGCAACTTGCCGCCTCTCGCGGTTACAACATCACGTTAGTTGAGCAGTATCCACACCACTGCCTACGGGACTGTAATTATCCGATTTACCCCGAAGCGAACTGGTTTCGCGTCTTTGTTTATGTGGCCTCTACAATCACCCATTACTCGACTGTACTGGACAATTGCAAACAACGTTTACGGGTAGCGGATGCAGCAGACCTTGAGTGCTTGCTTGAGCGTTATGCCCCTGCTGAAACAGAATTCATCTTTATATACGAGGATTAATCATGTACGGACTAGATAACACGAGCGGTATCAACGTCATGCCCACAGTCTCCCCTAAGGTTAGCGCCACCCCCTTATGGTTTACCGAAGGCGGTGCCGGACAAGCTCCGAGCTATCCGGGGCAAGACTGGTTTAATATGTTTCAGGCCGAGCTTTTAAACGTACTTGCTGATGCGGGTATTGCCCCAATTAAAACTGACCTGACTCAGTTATCAAAAGCCATCAAAAAACTTATTACCAATGAAAATGTAGGCTACCTTAAGGCCGCTGGATGTTTAGCAGAAATTAAAGCATTAGGCGCGGCGTCAGTCGCGACAACGCTTTCAAATATCGGGGCGTTACCGGCAAATGGCACCGCTGTTTCTGCAATAAAGCTGGCTAATGCGCGAACGATAGCGGGTAAGTCATTTGATGGAACAGCGAACATCACTATTGCCGCTGGGGACGTGGGAGCATTGCCGAGCAACGGAACCGCAGCAGCAGCGACAAAACTGGCCACACCACGCACTATTGCGGGTAAATCGTTTGATGGGACAGCGAATATATCAATTGGTGCTGATGATGTTGGCGCACTACCCATCGCTGGCGGAACACTGACTGGGCCGTTAGCAATCAACGGCACACATAGTGAGCCGTTGGGGCCAGGCGGATACAGAAGTTGTCTCTTGACCCCGGCAAATGGCGGCATCACAAACCCAGGCGGCGCAGGTATTGGATTGCATTCAAGCGGAGTAATTTACTTTTGGAATGACAATTCAGGTTACGCTGCAGATTTGAGTCCAACGTTAATGTCATTCAGACGGCCAATATCATCAACAGGCGCAATAACGCCCGGTGACTATTCAAATTTTGACGCCAGATATTCTAAATTTGGTGCAGGTCAGGCATGGACAGATGTCCTGTCAGGTCGTGTGTCAGGGGCGTGGTACACAAACAATACCGGTAAGCCGATCATGATATCGGTTACTACGGACTATGGGCCAAATTCAGCATTAAATTGTCAGACTGGCTCTGCTGGCACGATTGCTTATCCACGCGGTGGGGGTTCTGAGTACATACAGCACAATGCGACATTTATCGTTGTGCCGGGCGATACATACCGTGTCACTGCTGCTGGAACCATTGGGATTTGGAAGGAATTGAGATAATGAAATACTACAAAGACCAGAAAAATGAAGTGTACGCGTATGAAGATGATTGCGTAGATGAGTTTATTAAAAAGGGGTTGTCATCAATCACAGAAGAAGAAGCCATGCTGATGACTAATCCCCCGCCGACTCCGGAAGAACTTATTTTATTGGCACAGCAAAAAAAGGCAGAACTTATTGCATATGCATCAGAGGTTATTGATCCGATGCGTGATGCAAAAGACGGCGGTTATATTGATGATGAAGATATTCCGCGTTTAGCCGAATGGCAAAAATATCGTTATGAGCTGACTAAAGTCGATGTATCGACTGCCCCTGATATCGAGTGGCCAGCAATTCCTCAGGACATAATCCGCGCCACGTAATTTGATAAAATGCACTGTGTATGGGTGTTTACCAAATTACGTGAAACACTTTTTCATTTTACGCGACGCGCTACACTGGGGTAAAAGTGAGAAGGTTTGGATGAAACAATTATCAAACCAATAAGATTTCCTAATTTAACCTTTTATTGGTTTCAAGAGGTTTTATTGCCGTGCTTTGTTGTTTCATAATCTGCCAATAAAAACTAACCACATGAAATACAAATGAATTAAACTTAATTCGCCGAGCAAAAAAATAATCATTTTGCGATAACCATCACATTGTAATAGCTAAGAAATGTGAAGGCTATCAATGTGAAAAGTCAATTAGAGACGATTATTGTTATGCTTGAATTACTGGATTGTCTGTTAACTCCGTATACTGACGACAACCAGAAACAATGGAGCTGGGCAAGGGGCACGATAAAGTTCAGATAAAGGGAATTCACCATTGCACTGGCATATGAATAACTTGTGTCTTTTGAACCTCAAAAGGTGTTGGGTATGGAAAAGAAAAAAATTTATCTGTTTTGCTCTGCTGGTATGTCTACCTCGCTACTGGTTTCCAAAATGAAAGTGCAAGCAGAGAAGTATGAAGTGCCAGTGACTATCAATGCTTACCCGGAAGCACTGGCCGCGCAGCATGGCACTGAAGCAGATGTGATCCTATTAGGGCCGCAAATAGCTTACATGCTGCCAGAAATCACCAAAATGTTCCCTAACAAACCTGTTGAAGTGATCGATTCTATCTTGTACGGCAAAGTTGATGGTCTAGGGGTATTAAAAGCTGCTGTTGCCGCAATAAAAAAAGCAAAACAATAAGGGGAGCACTGTGAGCGCATTTATTAATTCTCTGGAAAGGGCCATATTGCCCTTCGCCATTAAAATTGGCAAACAGCAACATATTAATGCCATCAAGAATGGGTTTATTCGGCTGATGCCGTTAACCCTGACAGGTGCCATGTTTGTTCTTATTAATAACGTTTTCTTAAGTTTTGGTGAAGGGTCGTTCTTCTTCTCGATGGGTATTCGTCTGGATGCAGATACCATCACCACGCTCAATGGTTTTAAAGCGATCGGCGGTAACGTTTATAACGGTACCCTCGGGATCATGTCGTTAATGACGCCATTCTTTATCAGTATGGCCTTGGCTGAAGAGAAAAGAGTCGATCCTCTGGCTTCGGCATTGCTGGCGATTGCTGCCTTTATGACCGTAACCCCATACAGTGTTGGCGATGCCTATGCGGTGGGTGCTAATTGGTTAGGGGGGGCGAATATTATCTCCGGTATTATTATCGGCTTGGTGGTAGCAGAAGTTTTCGCCTTTATCGTGCGCCGTAACTGGGTTATCCGCTTACCTGATAGTGTGCCGACATCAGTCTCTCGCTCTTTCTCTGCATTGATTCCTGGTTTTATTATTCTGTCCATTATGGGTGTGATTTCCTATGCCCTTGCATTGCACGGAACTAACTTCCACCAGATCATTATGGACACCATCTCCGCTCCATTGTCTAAAATGGGCAGTGTTGTAGGTTGGGTGTATGTGATGTGTTCCTCACTGTTGTGGTTCTTCGGGATACACGGGGCGATGGCGTTATCTGCGCTGGAAAGTGGCATTATGATGCCATTTGCGCTAGAAAACGTGGCAACCTATACCCAATATGGCTCGGTTGCGGCGGCATTGGCTGCTGGCAAAGAATTCCACATGTGGGCTAAACCTTTTGTTGACTCCTATATATTCCTTGGCGGAACAGGGGCAACACTTGGGCTGGTTATTGCTATCTTTATTGGTTCCCGTCGTGAAGATTATCGCCAAGTGGCAAAACTGGGCGCGCCGGCAAGTATTTTCCAGATTAACGAACCGATTCTGTTTGGCTTACCGGTTATTATGAACCCGCTGTTCTTCATTCCATTTATTCTGGTTCAGCCGGTATTAGCCATTATTACTTCCATTGCCTATTACACCGGTTTAATTCCGCCAATTACCAATATTGCGCCGTGGACGATGCCAGTCGGGTTGGGAGCTTTCTTTAACACCAACGGCAGTATTGCTGCGATGTTATTAAGTTTGTTCAACCTTGGCATCGCAACACTGATTTATCTGCCGTTTGTGATTATTGCCAATAAAGCGCAAACCGAAATAGATCGTGAAGTTCAAAGCGAAGAAGAAATCGCTGACAGCTTGAAATTCTAATTGTAAAACCCATTTAGCGTATAAGGTTGGAGGCTGGAATGAAATATCAATTTCCCGAGGATTTTTGGTGGGGTAGTGCCACTTCTGCAACCCAATCTGAAGGGGCGTCATTGCAGGATGGCAAGAGCCAGAATATCTTTGATTATTGGTATGACATTGCACCAGAACGTTTTCATGGCCAAATTGGCCCGGAAAACACCTCCACCTTTTACGATAATTATCGGCAGGATATCTTGCTGTTAAAAGCATTGGGACATAACACTTTCAGGACATCGATTTCATGGTCGAGACTGATCCCAAATGGTGACGGTGAGGTTAATCCCAAAGCCGTCGCTTTTTATAACGCCGTGATTGATTCTTTACTGGCGAACGGTATTACGCCGTTTATCAACCTCTACCATTTTGATATGCCACTGTGCATGCAAGATAAAGGGGGCTGGGAAAGCCGCGCAGTGGTGGATGCTTATGCGCGCTATGCCAAAATCTGTTTTACCTTATTTGGTGACCGAGTAAAACACTGGTTTACCTTTAACGAACCGGTGGTGCCAGTTGAAGCGGGCTACCTGAACGACTTACATTATCCTTGCGTGGTAGATTTTGGCCGCGCGGTAACTGTGGCCTACCATAGTGTCCTGGCTCACGCCAAAGCGGTTGAAAAATATCGAGAACTTAAGCAGGGCGGTGATATTGGTATCATTTTGAACCTCACCCCGACCTATCCTCGCTCTGACAGCGCACCAGACCAGATTGCCGCCAATCGTGCTGATTTACTGCTTAACCGTAGCTTCCTCGATCCCGTCACTAAAGGTGTTTATCCTGATGAACTGATTGCGTTGCTGCGTGAGCACGACTTATTACCGCAGATTGAATCTGATGATTGCCAGCTTATTGCTAAGGGGGTCATCGATTTATTAGGTGTTAACTATTACCAGCCAAGACGGGTCAAAGCGAAAGATATTCCAACGCCTCAGGGGCCGGTGAAAACGCCGGAAGACTTGTTTAGTTTTTATGAGATGCCGGGGCGGAAAATTAACCCGCATCGTGGTTGGGAAATTTATGAAAAAGGGCTGTATGACATTCTGACAGACCTGAAACAAAATTATGGCAACATACCTTGCTATATCTCTGAGAATGGCATGGGTGTTGAGGGCGAAGAGCAATTTATCACCCCATCCGGTCAGGTTGATGATGAATATCGCATTGAGTTTATTCGCGAGCATCTAAAATGGTTGCATCAAGCATTGCAAGAGGGCAGTAATTGCAAAGGCTATCATCTGTGGACTTTTATTGATTGCTGGTCTTGGCTTAATGCTTATAAAAATCGTTATGGATTAGTGCGATTGAATATCGCAGATCAATCGCGAGTCATAAAGAAAAGTGGTTATTGGTTTGCGAATGTTGCAAGACAAAACGGCTTTAATTAACAGCTTTAATTTACGGAGTAGCAACAGTATGTTTGATTTAGATAAAATCGTTGATGATGTTCAACCTACTGATGAACTGGAAGATATAGTCATGGGGTTGATTATCAACGCAGGACAAGCCCGGAGTTTGGCCTATAAAGCGTTGAAGCATGCTAAAACAGGTGATTTTGCTCAAGCAGAAGAGTTAATGGCACAATCGCGCATGGCGCTGAATGAAGCACATTTGGTACAGACTCAGCTTATTGAAGCCGATCAAGGTGAGGGGAAAACCCGAGTCACGCTAGTATTGGTGCATGCTCAGGACCATTTAATGAACGCGATGTTAGCTCGTGAGTTAATTGCAGAGTTGATCGAATTACATCAAAAGGTAAGCTGAACCGCGCAAATATCTGCCCGTTTTTTCAAATAAGAGAGTGAAGGTAAATAAGATGGAAGTCAGATTAGTACGTGAAAAAGACTTTTTTAACGGAAAAGAGTTCCATCTATTTATTTATAACAAAACGGAGAGTGCGACAGGTCTACATCAGCATGACTATTATGAATACACTCTGATATTAACCGGCATGTGTTATCAGGAAATTAATGGTAAACGCGTCTTTTTAGAACGTGGCGATTTTGTTTTTATCCCCATGGGCTCCCATCATCAAAGTTTCTATGACTTTGGCGCGACGCGAATTCTAAATGTTGGGATCAGAAAATCTTTCTTTGAAGAACACTATTTTCATTTGCTCTCCAGACCTATCGTTGCCTCACAAGCTTATCGACTAAAAGGTGATTTTCTTTCTTATATTGAATCAGCGATTTCTGCGCCGCACTTTAGGGAAGACGAATTAACCGAGTTGGTTGAGCTGCTGACATTTTATGTCACTAATCGCATTAGCCATTATAAAGAGACTGAGGTCAATGACGATATTCCGCTGTGGCTAAAAACCAGTATTGACAAAATGCATGACAAATCGATGTTTGGTGAAAAAGCACTAGTGAATATGATTGAGCTTTCGGGCAAAACTCAAGAGTATCTGACTCGCGCGACTCGGCGTTATTACCAAAAAACGCCGATGCAGATTATTAATGAAATCAGAGTTAACTTTGCCAAAACCCAGCTTGAAATGACGAACTACTTAGTCTCAGATATTGCCTTTGAAGCCGGTTACAGTGATACCACGTTATTTATTAAAAACTTCAAAAAACTCACTTCTTTTACGCCAGGGAACTACCGTAAAAAATTCAACTGCGTTAGAGATGGGTTATCCGATTAGTTTCCGGCCAGATATCTGTTATTGAAATGGCCTTACAAGGTGCTCTCAATGGAAAAGCTACTTATTGTTAATGCTGATGATTTTGGTTTATGCAAAGGCCAAAGCTATGGGATTATTGAAGCATTTCGGCATGGTATTGTCTCATCAACCACCGCAATGATGAATTGTGCAGATATCTATCATGCAGCAGAACTGAGCAAGCAAAATCCTGCATTGCCAGTGGGCATGCATTTTGTGCTGACTTATGGTCGGCCCTTAACGGCTATGCCATCCTTGGTTGATGACCAAGGTGAGTTGGGCAAGTGGTTGTGGGCGCGGGCCGAGGCGGGCGAGTTGAATCTGGATGAAATCGCCCAAGAACTGACAGCTCAGTTTGATACGTTCGTCACTGTGTTTGGCCGTCCCCCTACTCATATTGACAGTCATCACCATGTCCATATGTTGCCGCAGATTTATCCGTTGATTGAATCTTTTGCTCACGAAAAATCACTGCCATTACGAATTGATCGCCAAGAGGCACAACAGCAGAACATTGTGCTCCACAAGCCCCGCAGCACAGAGTGGTTTGATGCCGGTTTTTATGGCGAGAATTTGACGGAACAGTCATTTCTGCAATTGTTAGATTATGCAGACCAAAATACAATTAACTCTGTTGAAGTGATGTGCCACCCAGCATTTATCGACAAAATCCTGATGACCAGTGGCTATTGTTATCCACGGTTGACCGAGTTGGATATTCTTACGTCACCAGCATTAAAACAAACTATTGCCGATCGTGGTTATCGTTTGGGATCGTATCTGGATTGTTAAATTCTAGTTTGTGCGGGGTTTTGTGTTGTATAAGTCGCCCAAAAATGAAAATCCCAGACTTTTAGTCAGGTTTTTTTGTTTGTGGAATGGGCGGCAGAAAAGTGCTGGTAACATTGCTTCTGCCATTCGCCTGTTTGGAAAGTCACAGGCGAACCAAGGCCCAAAGCGTGTGTGCACAAAGCAGGTCTGAGCCTACCAAGAAACGGTAGAATGGCTTATGAAAAACACTATTTATTTAAACAGTGATAGCGTTATTAACGCTGATTCTCTTTGTTATATCAAAACCCTGCTTAATAACTGCATTGACCTGATAGTAACTGACCCGCCTTAAGGACCGTTTGTATGTAATTCGTCAACGGTTTCACACCACCGCCACACCAGCCAAACCCTACAAACAAGAAAACCAACCCTAATGAATTGGTTTTCTTTGGGATATTTGGTCTGCATGAAAGGATTTGAACCTTTGATCCTCGACACCCCATGACGGCGTTCTATAGGCGAAAAAAAACCTCTGGGTTAGCAGAGGCTTTTTAATCTTCAAAGGAGCCGCGTATCTTTTGCGTATCCTTTTTGGTCCAAACTAGGTCAGCGCTTCGTCCGGTCATTTATCATAAGTTACTGGTTTATATGATACTGTCCGGTCACTGTCCTATCAAAAGTGGTGGAGCTGGGGGGATTTGAACCCCCGTCCGAAATTACTACGCCGTCGGCACTACATGCTTAGTCCAGTCATTACATTCGCCGGTTAGCTGCGGACGGACACGCCACTAACAAACTATCCTGATTGGGTTTAACGCTTTCACCCCAGGCAAGGTGTCCACGCGATCTCTTTTAGGTTTGACCTCTCTTGATCCCCGTCCTAAGAGCGGAGGCTAGGGAGAGAGGGAATCTTCAGTTTCTTAGGCTGATTAAGCTGCTAAAGCAGCAGATTCGTATTGCGAGTCGTTTGCAATTATTTTTTTTGCGGTTTTTTACGAGGCCTCCGCACCTCGGCATGCACCTTGGGTTTCGCGAATCCCGTCGAATCCAGAATCAGCCCCAAAGAACTTCGCTAGTATAACAGAACTATGTCCTGCTAAGCCAGTCACTTAACGATTTGCGTGCTTCATGATGCGCGCTTTGTCTAACTTCCACTCACGATCTTTGATATCATCGCGTTTATCGTGATCTTTCTTACCTTTAGCGACACCGATTTTAACTTTAACCCAAGCGTTTTTCCAATATACGGAAAGGGCAACAACGGTAAAACCGTCGCGATTAACTTTACCTATCAGTGAGTCCAGCTCGCGTTTGTTTAGTAGCAGTTTACGGGTACGCATTGGTTCGCAGACAACATGCGTCGATGCCACGTTTAACGGCGTAATGGTGGCACCAAACAAAAATGCCTCACCGTTTCTAAAGGTTACGTAGCTATCACTAATGTTGGCTTTGCCAGCACGCAGAGATTTTACTTCCCAACCTTGCAGTGAAAGACCTGCCTCGAACTCTTCTTCAATGAAGTATTCATGGCGGGCGCGTTTATTTTGCGCAATGGTTGCGGAACCGGGTTTGTATGCTTTTTTCTTTGTCATAGTATTGATCATTATACTGTATGCGGAGGCGAATGAAATCCTTTCCCGCAGGATGCCTATGCATTTTGTCTCATTTGTTGTGAAGAATGCCTAGCAGATTTTTTGTCTGGCGGTGGATAAATGGTATTATCAGCGCGTTTTATGTCTCACAGGAAATGTTATGCCACAAATTAGCCGCTCTGCGTTGGTTCCATTTAGCGTAGAACAGATGTATCAACTGGTTAATGATGTTCACTCTTATCCAGAATTTTTACCTGGTTGTACTGGAAGCCGGGTCCTTGATGCTACTGAAAATGAAATGACGGCTGCTGTCGATGTTGCTAAGGCCGGAATAAGTAAAACTTTCACGACACGTAATACATTAACTGATAACCAGAGTATTGATATGCAACTGGTGGATGGACCGTTTCGTAAGTTAATGGGGGGATGGTATTTTACGCCACTGAGTGCAGATGCCTGTAAAGTTGAATTACACCTTGATTTTGAGTTCACCAATAAGTTGATTGAACTGGCTTTTGGTAAAATATTCAAGGAGTTAGCTGGCAATATGGTGCAAGCATTCACCCAGAGGGCTAAAGAGGTTTACAGTGTCTGATCTTCGCGTTGAGGTGGTTTATGCCTTACCCGAACGCCAATATTTGCGGGTTGTTTCCCTTAAAGGAGGAAGCACCGTAGAGGAAGCTATCAGAGCTTCAGGTCTGCTTGAATTACGACCAGATATTGATCTAACAAAAAATAAAGTGGGTGTTTATAGTCGCCCGATTAAGCTTGGCGATAAGCTTAATGATGGTGATAGGGTTGAGATATATCGCCCATTAATTGCAGATCCTAAAGAATTGCGCCGGCAGCGTGCTGAACAAGCAAAAAAATAAGGCACAATCTGCGCCTTATTTTTTGTTGCAGCCCCAGACTGCCATTGAAGAAGAATATGAACTATTGTGTGGCTGCGTAAGTATTAATAGGCAGTGTACCCAAACTCTAATCAGTAATCCTTTCCTCAACCTGTTCTGCAATCGTCGGTTAAATCAATTTCCTACTAACGTTGGTTCATTTTTGATATCAGTTAGTACACCACTGCTATCAAAGGTCAACGTTAATGTTTGTTGTGTAACTTTTTCGTGGCCAGGTTGTTGACGGAATACATAGAACCACGTTTTAGTTCCAAACGGATCCTGCAACATTGGGGTGCCTAAGGTATATGCCACTTGTTGCTGGGTCATACCCTTATGAATTTTGGACGCATCATTAGGTGATAAATAGTTACCCTGATTAATATCAGGCCGGTAGACCACCTTCTCCAGCGTTGAACAACCCGCAGTAAGCATTGCAAGCATCACAGCGGCGGCAGTCAGCATTTTACAGCGCATAGTAATCACATTCCTTTAGGGCGTAGGATGACGATGATAATAGACCTTGCAGCAGTTGGGAACCTTTACAGGGCACCTGTATGACCTCTAGAAAGGAAAAAAGTTAATCTTTTCTACGCTGCGAGTAATTCTTTTGCATTTGCCAAGGTGTTTTTCGTCACTTCACTACCACCCAGAAGGCGCGCCAACTCTTGCAAGCGGGCTTTTTTATCTAACCGATGCATATGGGTTTCGGTTTCAGTGCCATCAGTTTGTTTACTCACAAAGAAATGTTGATGGCCACAACCTGCAACTTGAGGTAGATGAGTCACACACATCACCTGAGTTGATTCGCCTAACTGGCGCAATAGGCGGCCCACTATGGCGGCGGTTGGCCCACTAATACCTACATCGACTTCATCAAAGATTAGTGCGGGGGTATCCATTTTACGCGCTGTAATGACCTGAATAGCCAATGCGATGCGCGAAAGTTCACCACCTGAAGCAACCTTAGCCAGTGGTTGCAGCGGTTGACCTGGGTTAGTGGTGACACCGAATTCAATTCGAGTAGCACCTTCCGCACTCAGGTGCTCCGGTTCAAACTGGGTTTCAATAGCGAATTTGCCGTGCGGCATAGATAGTTCGCGCATGCTTTCAGTGATCAGCCCGGCCAATTCGTCAGCATAATACTGGCGCTCTTCATGTAAGCGTTTGGCGATAGCCAATGCATGCTGATAGTGAGTATTGACTACATGGCTGAGTTGTTCGTGATCATTTTCTTGTTGTGATAGTTGTTCTTGCTCATCGAGCAATTGCTGATGAAATTGCGGTAGCTCTTCTGGTGCAACATGGTGTTTGCGGGCCAGATTTAATTGGCGAGATAACCGCTGCTCCAGTTCATACAGACGATTCGGATCCATATCAAATTTTTCGGCATAGTGGCGTAATTCATCACTGGCTTCACTGATTTGGATAGAGGCCTCCTCCAGCATATTCAACAGATTATTAAATTGCTCATCCATTCCTGCTAGTTCTGTTAACTGATTCTTGGCTGAGTAAAGTTGGCTGAGGATATTATTCTGTTCGTCATCTGACAGTAACTGCAATGTTTGTTGACTGAGTGACAACAGCTGTCCACTGTTTGCCAGGCGTTTATATTCGATATCAATTTGTTCATATTCCCCAGCTTGTGGGGCAAATGAGTTCAGTTCTTTTAACTGATAGTGTAATAGCTCGTGACGAGCATTACGTTCCAGCGATTGTTGTTGATGCAGTGCCAACGCGCGGCAGCTTTGATGCCAAAGTTGATAAGCTGCTTTCATTTCTGCCAACAGGGTAGACTGGCCTGCGTAGGCATCCAATAATTGCTTTTGATGGTCAGATTTTAGCAACAATTGATGAGCATGCTGGCCGTGAATTTGGATCAAATGTTGGCCCAGTTCCCTCAATTGGGACAAAGGTACTGCTGTTCCGTTAATGAATCCCCTTGAGCGGCCATCAGTGCCAATAGCTCGGCGTAGCAAGCATTCATTACTGTCATCAAGGTGGTTGTTTTCCAACCACTGACGGGCTGATGGAGTATCTGCTAGTGAGAAACGAGCACAAATATCTGCACGAGTTGCCCCTAAACGTACCATGCTGCCGTCTGAACGGCTGCCAAGGCACAGCCCTAATGCATCTATGGCTATGGATTTACCAGCCCCAGTTTCACCAGTAATTGCTGTCATTCCGGGCTGAAAATCAATCTCTAACTCACGTACAATTGCAAAATTACTGATGGTTAACTGGGCCAGCATGGTAAATCTCCTGTACATAAACACATGGCTGTATTTGAATACAGTATAGACTGGTTTTATATACAGTAAAGGCCCTGAGGCACTTTTCAGAATAATTTTTTTGACCAACCCAACTTTGTACTTAACGTATTGAAATAGCTGTAGTCCTTAGGGTGAATAAGATTGAGGTGGAAATCACTGCGCCGGATTAAAACTTCTTCAGCCTCCTGAATTGGCAGTGCTATCTGACTGTCACAACTAATTTCCAGGTCACTGGTGATTTGGGAAAACTTAAGGCGAATGGTGCTGCTACTATTAATGACGAGTGGTCGAGCTGTTAGGGTGTGTGGGAACATGGGAACCAAGACGATGGCATCCAGTGTTGGTGTCAATATTGGGCCACCCGCAGAAAGTGAATAAGCGGTTGAACCAGTAGGAGTGGCGATGATCAGGCCATCAGAGCGTTGGGAAAATGCGAAGCGATCATCAATATACACTTCGAATTCGATCATATGGGCTACTTTGCCGGGGTGCAAAACCACCTCATTGATTGCGGTACTGATACGGCTTTGCTGATCTGTTCGTGTGACTTGTGCTTCCAGCAAGAAACGTTGTTCATTGATGTATTCGCCTTCCAGTACATCGGAAAGTTGTTGCAGCGCATTATCAGGGTCTAAATCAGTCAAAAAGCCCAGATTGCCTCGGTTGACGCCGATCACTTTGATATCATAACGGGCAAGTACCCGAGCGGCGCCCAGCATATTGCCATCACCGCCGACCACGACAGCTAAATCAGCTGTTTGGCCAATATCAGCCAAACTACCCGTAACGGCGTCGGTTAAATTGAGATCGTTAGCAATCTGTTGTTCAACCATAACGTCATACCCTTTGGTGTTTAACCATCGGTAGAGCATTTCATGGGTGGCAAGTGCGGCCGGGTGGCGTGGGTGACCGACAATACCAATACATTTGAATCTTTTATTATTCATTGCCGTGATTTTCCTCACTGGGGTGTCTTTTACCCCAGATTATGACCGGTTCCCTTGAATCCCCGGTTTTGATCCCCATAATAAGCCAAGTAGCGAGATTAATGCTAAAACGCGGAGATATCCATGAGTAGTAAAGAACAGAAAGCACCAAACGAGCAAGTCTCGGAAGAAATGGAAAATGCAGCAGAGCAGCAAGTGGAAGCGACACAAGAGACGGGTGAAGGTATAGAACCGCGTGTTGCCGAGCTTGAAGTGCAGTTGGCTGCGGCCTTACAACGTGAGCGCGAAAGCTTGCTACGCGCTAAGGCTGAAGTTGAGAATATCCGCCGTCGTACCGAACAGGATGTTGAAAAAGCGCATAAATTTGCGTTGGAAAAATTCTCATCAGAATTATTGCCTGTGATCGACAATCTAGAACGCGCGCTGGATACTGCCGACAAAACCAATGCGGAATTGACTGCGATGATAGAAGGCGTCGAGCTGACCCTAAAATCATTGCTCGATGCCGTAGGTAAATATGGTATTCAAGTTGTCAGCGAGACAAATGTACCGTTTAACCCTGAAGTTCATCAGGCAATGACGATGCTTGAATCTGCTGATCACGAGCCAAACCACGTCATGATGGTGATGCAGAAAGGCTATACGCTGAATGGCCGTTTGTTACGCCCGGCGATGGTCGCGGTATCTAAAGCAAAAGATTAAAGGTGTCCTGATAGGTAAAAGGCACCTTGATGGGTGCCTTTTTTATTTTCTCTTTAGCCAATGACGTATTATTCTGCCGTTGGCAGCTTAGGTTGCCAATCAATTGGTTGCTGACCATGCTGCTGCAATAGTTGGTTAGCGTGTGAAAAGTGTTTACAGCCAAGAAAGCCGCGATGTGCGGAGAGTGGTGATGGGTGTGGAGCTTTCAAAATAAAATGGCGCTGGGTATCAATGATTCGGCCCTTTTTCTGCGCATGTGCTCCCCACAGCATAAAAATTACACCATCACGATGTTCATTCAGCGCTGCAATAACTTTATCGGTAAAGGTTTCCCAGCCGAGGTTGGCGTGAGAGTGTGCATTACCCGCTTCGACTGTCAGCACAGTATTGAGTAGCAATACACCTTGCTCAGCCCAACTTTGTAAAAAACCATGGTTGGGGCGCTGGAAGCCGGGAATGTCAGTGGCCAGCTCTTTGTAGATGTTGACCAAAGAGGGCGGTGCGGGTACGCCGGGCAAGACGGAAAATGATAATCCATGAGCCTGATTAGGGCCGTGGTATGGGTCTTGGCCCAAAATAACGACTTTGACCTGATCCAATTCAGTCAGACGAAAGGCATTAAAGACATCTTTTTGTGGCGGGTAGATGGTTTTGCCAGCACTGCGTTCTGCTGCTACATAGGCCAGCGTATCTTTAAAGTAAGGTTGCTCTTTTTCGTGGCCGATCACATCGTGCCAGCTAAGGGAGGCGGACATAATCACTCTCCTTGGTTTCTCTAATATATTGATATGCGCTAGCTTACCGGTTCAAACCTGTGAGTGAAACTGTTAAACCAGAGTCTGTGATGTGATGATGTTTTTTTGACCTTTGTATGCAAAAAATGTTGAAATTTTACAAAAATAATTGCTGTGAGTCAGATTGATAAAATTGATATAAAACATAAATTTGCCAGTGACGCGATTGCTGTGGAGGTTAAAAGATTGATTTATGTCAAAGAAACCCAGCTGCCTGACTGGTATATAGAACAATAAGACAACAATGGTTTTACCAAATAACCAAGATAGTTTTTCCCCCTTGGAATTTATAGCCGTATTACGGAGGCCCCAAATGATTACTGGTATTCAAATTACTAAAGCTAACAATGAAGCCTTGCTGAACTCTTTCTGGCTGTTAGATGATGAAAAATCTGAATTGCGCTGTGTTTGCGCTAAAGCTGGTTACGCAGAAGACCAAATCGTTCCGGCCAGTGAGTTAGGCCAGATCGAATATCGTGAAGTTCCGCTGGAAGTGCAGCCAACTGTACGTGTTGAAGGTGGTCAGCATTTGAACGTAAACGTTCTGCGCCGCGAAACACTGGAAGATGCCGTCAAACATCCAGAGAAATATCCTCAGTTGACGATTCGTGTATCCGGCTATGCCGTACGTTTCAACGCACTGACACCAGAACAACAGCGTGATGTGATTACGCGTACTTTCACTGAAAGTCTGTAATTCTTGTCATAGTAATTAATTTTCAAAACGTTAAATTTGAAAATGTTAAGGGAGCCTCTTCGGCTCCCTTTTTTTGTTCCTGTGATTTATTCGTCGGGAAGTCAGACGGTGATCACCATCTTTAGCTTATATAAATATTATCAAATCTATTTAATAACTCATCCGATGTATCGATAGATAAAGCTATTGGGCCTGACTCAATAGCAACAACCCGAAAGTTTTGCTGCCGCGATCATAGCCGGGCGCGAGATCCAGGTGTTGATCCTGAGGTGTGCAATAAGCAGGGGCGACATTGCAACAGCATTTAGCGATGACACCGCTGAATATCCAACGCGTCGAAATACAACAAAAATATCAGCAATTGAATGCCTGGCTTCGAGGTAAAAAACTTGCAGCGGTTTATCAGCAATAGTGTTCAATTTGTTAGTTTTGGGCTGAAATACTTTACTGAGAAATGTAGTTCTGAGGATTTTATCTAGTTGATAAAAAATAAAAAAGCCGCTGTTGATAAGCGGCTTTTTTGTCAGAGTGTTGAGTTAACTCTTAGTCTCTGGCTTGTCTTTTGGCTTACGGCGCTTACCCACATTTTTAGCGTCGCGATGACGAACTTTAACCTTCGCTTTCTCTTTGCCCGCCTCTTTTAGCTCTTTACGCTTCGCTAAAACTTTTTTAGACGGTTTGCCCGTGCTTTTTTCGCTCGGAGCCCTGCTGGTTGGCCGCAGTTCATCAATCACACGTGGCTTCAGTGGCTCTTTCAGATAACGGCCAATTCTACCCAGCAATAAGTGGTCATGTGCTTCAACCAGTGAAATAGCGACACCTTTGCGCCCTGCACGGCCAGTACGACCAATGCGGTGAAGATAGACGTCAGCAGTAAGTGGCAGATCGAAGTTGAATACATGGCTGATATCGTCAATATCCAAGCCGCGTGAAGCAATATCAGTAGCCACCAGAACATTAACCCGGCCATCACTTAGACGGATAACGGCTTCAGTGCGCTTGGCCTGTACCATTTCGCCCTCAAGGAACCAGGCGTTAATCCCTGCTTCACGTAACCAACTGACCAACTGATGCACTTTTTCACGGGTACGCACGAAAATAATGGATTTCTGCACTTCCGGTTGCTTAAGCAAATGCACCAGCAAGGCCGTTTTGTGTTCAATATCGTCAGCACGGTAATACCATTGCTGAATTTTTTTACGTTCACGGCGTGATGGGTCGGCTTCCAGCTCTACCGGCTCAGTCAGGATACGCTCTGCAAATTCACGAATAGCTTCCCCTTCCAGTGTGGCTGAGAAGAGTAAGGTTTGCTTGCGCCAGCGGGTTTCTGCCGAGATCGTTTCAATATCTTGAGCGAAGCCCATATCGAGCATACGGTCAGCTTCGTCCAGAATCAGGGTTTCTACTGCCCGACAGTCAAAGTTTTCTTCTTTGATGTATTGCAGCAAGCGGCCCGTTGTCGCCACTACAATATCCTGATTCTCACTAAAGACTTCCGCGTGGTTCATATAAGCCACACCACCGGTAATCGTCGCGATATCCAGTTGAGTATGCTTAGCCAGTTCACGGGCTTGATCCGCAACCTGCATGGCTAACTCACGGGTTGGCGTCAGGATCAGAATTCGTGGTGGGCCAGATTTTTTGCGTGGGAAATCCAGCAAATGCTGCAAGGCGGGCAGCAAAAAGGCGGCAGTTTTGCCCGTACCTGTGGGCGCCGAACCCAATACATCACGCCCATCCATAGCGGGGGGGATAGCCGCAGCTTGAATGGCAGTCGGGCGCTCATAGCCTTTGTCGCGCAATGCGTCAATTAGGCGTTCATCGAGATCGAGTTCGGAAAAAGTGGTTACAGTCATGGTCTTCCTCTACTTGGGGCGCCGATTATAGACGGGTTAGCCGAATTCTTCACCTGTTTAAGCGGTAATGATGTCTTTTCCCTTCAATCATATTGTCCTATGCTACGCCAGTTGTAGATTTTGATGACTAATGTGGGCGAGCAATTGAAAAAAAAACTGGCGTTGCGTAGTGGTGGTTTCACGTTTAAACAATTCTTTGTGGCACATGATCGCTGCGCGATGAAAGTGGGCACAGATGGTGTCCTACTGGGTGCTTGGGCACCGGTAGAAAAAGCGCGCAAAGTGCTGGATATTGGCTGCGGCAGCGGACTTATTGCTTTGATGATAGCCCAGCGCTCGGCATCTGAGGTCATGATTGACGGTGTAGAGCTGGAATCTGAGGCGGCACAGCAAGCCATCAGTAACGCGGCGCAATCGCCGTGGGCGGATCGGGTTCGTATTTATGAGCAAGATGTACACCAGTTTGCTGAAAACCATCTTCATCAATATGACCTGATTGTCAGTAATCCACCTTATTTTGCTCCAGCAGTTGCTTGTCGCGATGAAGCTAGAGATACCGCACGTTACACCGGATCCTTAACTCACGATGCTTTGTTAAATTGCGCTGAGAAGCTTATCACAGAGGAGGGGCTATTTTGTGTGGTTTTGCCCCACGATTTAGGTGTCGAGCTCAGCCGTCTTGCAGTACAACAAAATTGGTTTATCCGTTGCCAAGTTGATATCAGAGATCGTCCCGGTAAACCATTACATCGCATGTTGCTGATGTTATCACTTCAATCCGGCGAAACTGAATTCCAGCAATTGGATTTGCGTCAATCGGAAGGTGTGTATTCACCGGAGTTTTGCGCGTTAATCAGTGAGTTTTATCTAAACTATTAGCAAGTTGCCAAAACCGTGGAAATGGTGCTGGAGGGCGCGATATTTTATATTCGCAAAAAATATTGCGCCCTTAAATGTATTACGGATGGAGAATAGTGGGTTTTGGATTGTCAATTTGATCAGGATAATCAAGAGTATAGTGCAATCCTCGGCTCTCTTTTCGCTCCATGGCGCAACGCACAATTAACTCGGCAACTTGCACCAGATTGCGTAATTCCAGCAAGTTATTCGAGATACGGAAATTGGCATAATATTCATCAATTTCCTGCTGCAATGTATTAATCCGGCGCAGGGCACGTTCTAAGCGTTTGGTCGTCCGAACAATGCCGACGTAGTCCCACATAAATAAGCGTAATTCATGCCAGTTATGTTGAATGACAACGCGTTCATCGGAGTTATCAACACGACTTTCATCCCAATCAGGTAAATGCGGGGCCAGCTTAGCTGTCGGCAGACGCAAAAGAATATCCTCAGCAGCTGACCAACCATAGACAAGGCATTCTAGTAATGAATTGGATGCCATACGGTTAGCGCCATGTAAGCCGGTATAACTGACTTCGCCAATCGCGTATAACCCATCCAAATCCGTGCGCCCGTGTTGATCGACCATCACACCGCCGCAGGTATAATGTGCGGCTGGGACGATTGGAATGGCTTCTTTGGTTAGATCGATCCCCAAAGACAGCAGTTTTTCGTAAATCATCGGGAAATGTTGCATGACGAAATCAGTGGGTTTATGGCTGATATCGAGGTACATACAATCAGCACCAAGGCGTTTCATTTCGTGGTCAATGGCGCGCGCGACGATATCGCGTGGTGCGAGTTCGCCTCGTGCGTCAAAATCGAGCATGAAACGGCTACCATCAGGGCGTTTAAGGTAAGCGCCCTCACCGCGCAAGGCTTCGGTCAGTAAAAAGTTGCGAGCTTGCGGGTGGAACAGGCAAGTAGGATGGAATTGGTTAAATTCCAGATTAGCGACCCGACAACCGGCACGCCATGCCATGGCAATTCCATCACCAGAGGAAATATCTGGATTGGTAGTGTACTGATAAACTTTAGCGGCACCGCCTGTTGCTAACACAACGGCCTTGGCCCGAAAAGTTTCAACTTTCTCTAGCTCGCGGTTCCAGATATAAGCGCCAACGACGCGTTTCGTCCCCGCCAGACCAATTTTATTGGACGTGATAAGATCGACTGCATTGCAGCGCTCTTTGACTAAAATATTCGGATGGGTGCTTGCTTTGCCTACCAGGGTGGTCTCTACTTCTTTGCCTGTAGCATCCGCGGTATGTAATATACGCCGATGGCTGTGGCCGCCCTCACGGGTAAGGTGATAACGTTCTTCGCCGCTGGCATTGGTCTCGGTATCAAAAAGGACACCTTGATCAATCAGCCATTGCACACAAGAACGTGCATTGCTGGCGATAAACTCGACAGCTTCTTTGTCGCAAAGCCCCGCGCCAGCAATTAGAGTGTCATCAACGTGTGAACTGATGCTGTCAGTTTCATCAAAAACGGCAGCAATACCTCCCTGAGCATAAAAAGTGGCGCCTTCATTAAGTGGCCCTTTGCTCAGAACAGTGACTTTACAATGTGGTGCAAGACGCAAAGCCAATGACAAACCGGCAGCGCCACTCCCGATGATCAATACATCGCTAACGTGTTCAGATGATGATGGCATATCGTATGATGTGTGCAGAAGAAGAGTGAAATTCATGTTAGCCTATCTGCCAGAGCAAAAGCTATGGCTATAAGATGTCTAAAGAATATTCAGACAAATAATCTGGCATCATGGAACTTTGCAAACTTTATAAACTCCAAGCGTGTGCTTGCTCAGGAAAATAAATATATGGCTGGCAGTACTCTTTTTAGCGTGGGGATAGATTTCGGGAGAGTTCACCTCGGATGAGCGAGCAGTTAACGGATCAAATGCTGGTTGAACGGGTCCAGAAAGGTGATCAGCAATCGTTCAATTTACTGGTAATTCGATACCAGCATAAGGTTGCGAGCCTCGTATCCCGCTATGTACCTCAGGGTGATGTTCCTGATGTAGTTCAAGAATCTTTTATTAAGGCCTATCGCGCCCTAGAGTCGTTCCGTGGCGACAGTGCCTTTTATACTTGGCTTTACCGTATCGCTGTTAATACAGCAAAAAACTATTTAGTCGCTCAGGGGCGGCGCCCACCATCCAGTGATGTAGATGCAAATGATGCTGAAAATTACGAAAATGCGGGTGCATTGAAAGAAATATCGAACCCTGAGAACTTAATGTTGTCTGAAGAATTGAGGCAGATAGTTTTTAAAACCATAGAGTCACTTCCTGAAGATCTCCGGATGGCGATTACACTCAGGGAGTTAGATGGTCTAAGCTATGAAGAGATAGCCGTCATTATGGACTGTCCGGTAGGTACTGTTCGTTCCCGTATCTTCCGTGCCAGAGAGGCTATCGATAATAAAGTTCAGCCGCTGATTCAGCGATAAGCGGACACACAAAGGGTATTTGCATGCAGAAAGAAAAGCTTTCCGCTCTGATGGACGGAGAAACTCTTGATAGTGAGCTGATGGGTTCTTTATCGAAAGATAAAGCATTACAGCAAAGCTGGCAGAGCTATCATTTAATCCGTGATACCCTGCGGGGGGACGTTGGTGAAGTCTTGCATCTGGATATCGCCAGTCGTGTCGCAGAGGCGCTCAAAAATGAGCCAGCTCGTTTTGTTCCTATTGCTGTACCTGAATCTCAGCCGCAACCACATGTTTGGCAAAAAATGCCTTTCTGGCAAAAAGTTCGCCCATGGGCCAGCCAAATTACCCAAGTTGGGGTTGCTGCGTGTGTTTCTCTCGCCGTTATTGTTGGCGTTCAGCAATATAACCAACCAGCATCTGGTAATTTACAGCCAGAAGCACCTGCTTTTAATACGTTACCGATGATGGGTAAAGCTTCACCGGTCAGTTTTGGTGTGCCTGCTGATGGTTCTTTTGGGACAACTCAACAGCATCAGGTTCAAGAGCAACGTCGTCGCGTGAATATGATGACGCAGTTGCAAGATTTTGAATTACAACGCCGTTTACCACAAACTGAGTTGTCGCAGGTGCCTTCAGCATCAACACAAGCCGCTATTCAGGTCCCTGGAACTCAGTCCTTAGGAATGCAGCAGCAGTAATGAAGCAATTTTGGTTTTCCGTCTGTTTAATGGCGGGCAGCCTGTTCATGCCAGCAATTGCTTCGGCGGATACTGCGCCGATAGCAATGCTGCAGGGTATGAGCGCTGCCAGTCAATCGCTCAATTATGAGCTATCGTACATAAATGTTAACAAGCAAGGGATCGATTCTCTTCGCTATCGCCATGCCATCTTGGATAAAAAAACGTTAGCGCAATTGCTGCGTATGGATGGCCCTCGTACTGAGATCATACAACGTGGTGATGAAATAAGTTATTTCGAGCCAGGATTTGACTCTTTTACGTTGAGTGGTGAGCATATTGTTGATGCTTTGCCTTCTGTGGTATTCCCCGATTTTGAAAAACTATCAAAACATTATAACTATATTGCACTCGGTCGTGCTCGTGTAGCTGATAGACCATGCCAGGTTATCAGAGTAGTCGCCCGTGACAGTACGAGATACAGTTATATTATTTGGATGGATGAGACAACAAAACTTCCTATGCGGATAGATTTGTTAGATCGCGATGGTGAAACACTCGAGCAGTTCCGGGTGATTTCTTTTGCTGTCGGCGAGCCTATTCAGGAAATTCTGCGGGGAGTATTAAAACTATCCTTACCGCCATTGCTTGCTTTACCAGCAAAAACCAAGGTGGATTTTAGTTGGGTTCCGCGTTGGTTACCTGAGGGGGTGACTGAGGTTTCTCATAGTCGCCGTACATTACCTAATATGGATACGCCAACTGAATCACGACTCTATTCTGATGGTCTTTTTAGTTTTTCGGTGAATGTGAACCCAGCGGGTAAAGATGCGCTTTCCGAACAGTCACTGCGCCAAGGGCGTCGTACTGTCCATTCTGAAACTCGTAATAATGTAGAAATCACCGTAGTCGGTGAGTTACCTCCATCAACGGCAAAACGTATTGCCGATAGTGTGGTTTTGGAGTCGGCTAAATGATGAAAGAATGGGCAACAGTTATCTCATGGGAAAATGGGGTGGCACTTTTACGTTGCGAACCGCATTCGGGGTGTGGGAGCTGTAATGCACGTTCAGGATGTGGCAGTCATTTATTGAATGAATTAGGGCCAGAATCTGAACATCAATTAAAAATAGCGATTTCACAACCACTCGAACCTGGGCAAAAAGTTGAGGTTGGAATCAGTGAAGGTAGCTTATTGCGTTCTGCTGCTTTGGTTTATTTGACCCCATTAGTTGGTTTAATAATGGGGGGGGCTTTGTTTCAAAATTTATTTGTCACCGATGCTTTTACAGCGCTTGGTGCTATTTTAGGTGCGGGTTTAGGCTTTTTATTGGCTCGAGCTGTGGCTATTAATTTTGAAAGAAAAAGTGATTATCAACCTACTGTCTTGCAAATTGGTTTGCCGCCAGCAGTTATGCGTATTCAACAAGAGTAATTCTTCGCTACCTATTAGCCATAATAGGCGGGTATTCTGTTTTGTATCATATGCTCCAGTAAGGCAATAAAAAGATCAGCACTGATAACTGATGAATAATCTATCGAAAATAGTATATTACCTTTCGCATCAAATAATCTTATCTTGTCATGATGTGCTTCACGCAAGGTTTCGATGCGCAATATATCCTCAATATTAATTGTACCTTTTTTTGTCACTAATGAGTGTGCGCTGAGTGACAGGGGGATCGTATCCATCTGAATTCTTTTCATTTTACTGACATTAAATAGGAGTGATTTTGACCAAAAATCATTTCCTCGCACTATATCAAATACGATTGTTTTACCTCGCGATAATGCGTTTAAGCTTATTAATCCGACTTGCATAACTTGTTGATGAATTATCGTGTTTATGAGTGGATATGCATTAGTTATATTATTAAAAATAATATTCCAAGGTTTGTTTTTTGTTGTGCGGAATGCCATGGCATTAATTCTACCATTAGGATTTATTCCTGTGTGATATTTATAAATATTTTCTATTTTATTAAATGAGATAAAATAAACATTTCCATCACTATGATTAAAAACACGAATACCTTTTTCATAAAGAAAATAGGTAAATATGGGGCTTTCGTATAAACGCGAATAAATTAATAGACTTAATGATATACCGGCAATAGCAACGCATAGTATTGAAAGGATTGAAGGTGTTGAAAAGATAGATGTAGCCATTGATAAGCTAATTACTACAAAACTCAATCCTAATATAAATACTATTATGCCAATAGTTAATTTTGAGTTTTTATTTTTCAACTCATGGCGGCTAAGTATTTTTCCTTCGTCGATCATAATATACTCCATCCGGCCGCTGAGAAGATATTTCACTCGGTTATTATTGAATTACATTAATACTTTAGGCTCTTTATCAAGAGGGTAAATGAGCATTTTCCTAAAGTGTTTTGATGAAGATTTATGGAATAAGAAGGGGGATGAGTCGTTGAGTCAGGATGGCATCTTGACGATAACTGCCCATTGAGAGGTGCTGATACATTTTAACAGCATAAATGAGATAACAAGCTAAGTGTGATGCCTTTCACGAGGCTGACTTACAGTGTAAGATGCGTGCATATTTATGTGGGTAGTTTTGGGTTTGAGTCCATCGCTGTGTCCACCAATAATTAATTAAAGACAACGACTAGAGAAAAATTCATATAAATGAAGCACATAAGAAACTTTTCTATTATTGCCCATATTGACCACGGTAAATCGACACTGTCGGATCGTATTATTCAGATTTGTGGCGGTTTATCTGAGCGAGAAATGGCCGCTCAAGTGCTGGATTCTATGGATCTGGAGCGCGAGCGTGGCATTACCATCAAGGCACAAAGTGTGACACTTGATTACCACGCAAAAGATGGTCAAACCTATCAACTCAACTTTATCGATACTCCCGGTCACGTTGACTTCTCTTATGAAGTTTCCCGCTCGTTGGCGGCTTGTGAAGGGGCTTTATTGGTGGTTGATGCAGGGCAGGGCGTTGAAGCACAAACGCTGGCAAACTGCTATACGGCGATGGAAATGAATCTGGAAGTTGTTCCAGTTCTGAATAAAATCGACTTACCTGCGGCGGATCCAGAGCGTGTTGCTGAAGAGATTGAAGACATTGTCGGCATTGATGCGACTGATGCAGTGCGTTGCTCAGCAAAAACTGGCGTAGGTGTTCCTGATATTCTTGAGCGACTGGTGCGTGATATTCCGCCGCCTCAGGGCGATCCAGATGGCCCATTACAGGCACTGATTATTGACTCCTGGTTTGATAACTATCTGGGCGTCGTATCATTAATCCGTATCAAGAATGGTTCGTTGCGTAAAGGCGATAAAGTTAAAGTTATGAGTACCGGGCAGAGCTACAACGCTGAACGCTTGGGTATCTTTACACCAAAACGTGTTGATCGTGATGTACTAAACTGCGGTGAAGTAGGTTGGCTGGTCTGTGCGATAAAAGATATTTTGGGCGCACCGGTCGGCGATACACTGACATTGGCTCGTAACCCAGCTGAAAAATCATTACCTGGTTTTAAGAAAGTCAAACCACAGGTTTATGCGGGTCTGTTCCCGATTAGCTCCGATGACTATGAAGCTTTCCGTGATGCATTAGGCAAGCTGAGTCTTAATGACGCCTCTTTGTTCTATGAGCCAGAAAGTTCTACAGCACTGGGCTTTGGTTTCCGCTGTGGTTTCCTGGGCTTACTGCATATGGAAATCATTCAGGAACGTTTGGAGCGTGAGTACGATCTGGAGCTTATCACTACAGCACCAACGGTGGTGTATGAAGTGATTACAACGGCTCAGGAAACGGTTTATGTCGATAGCCCTTCCAAGCTGCCAGCCTTGAATAACATTGAGGAATTGCGCGAACCTATTGCTGAATGCCATATGCTGTTGCCACAGGAATACCTAGGTAACGTCATTACATTGTGTATTGAAAAACGCGGCATGCAGACCAACATGGTTTACCACGGCAATCAAGTGGCGCTGACATATGAAATTCCGATGGCTGAAGTGGTGCTCGATTTCTTTGACCGCCTGAAATCTACATCTCGTGGTTATGCATCATTAGATTACAATTTTAAACGTTTCCAGCCTTCCGACATGGTGCGTGTTGATGTATTAATCAACAATGAGCGAGTTGATGCGCTGGCGCTCATTACTCACCGTGACAATGCGCAGTACCGCGGCCGTGATCTGGTTGAGAAAATGAAGGAACTGATTCCACGTCAGCAATTTGATATTGCGATTCAGGCGGCTATCGGCAACCACATCATTGCTCGCTCGACGGTGAAACAGTTACGGAAAAACGTATTGGCGAAGTGTTATGGCGGCGATGTTAGTCGTAAGAAGAAACTTCTGCAGAAACAGAAAGATGGTAAAAAACGTATGAAGCAGGTCGGTAACGTTGAATTACCGCAAGAAGCTTTCCTGGCTATTCTGCATGTCGGAAAAGACAGTAAATAAGGAGTTTTGATGGCTAACATGTTTGCCTTGATTTTAGCGATAGCAACGTTGGTGACTGGCGTTATCTGGTGCTTCGAGCGGTTTAAATGGGGGCCAGCCCGTCAGGCAAAAGTTGCGGCTGTTAACGCCCAAACTGCGGCTATCAAGGCGCAAACCGGGAGTGCGGTAGATAACAAGACTCTCGCGCCAGCTGCAAGACAGCCTGGTTGGATTGAGACTTGTGCTTCAGTCTTCCCGGTGTTAGCTCTGGTATTTATCGTGCGCTCGTTTATTTACGAGCCTTTCCAGATCCCATCTGGCTCGATGATGCCCACATTATTGATCGGTGATTTCATTCTGGTAGAGAAGTTTGCTTACGGAGTTAAAGATCCTATTACGCAAACTACACTGATCCCTACCGGGCATCCGAAACGCGGTGATGTCGCCGTGTTTAAATATCCGCTAGACCCTCGTTTGGACTATATCAAGCGAGTGGTGGGTTTGCCGGGTGACCGGGTAAGTTACAATCCAATCAGTAAAGAAGTGACGGTTCAACCTGCTTGTAATACAGGGATTTCTTGTGACAGTGCATTGCCGATTACTTACAGTGCATCAGAACCAAGTGATTTCGTACAGACATTCCGTTATAGCGGTAATGGTGAGGCCTCTGCTGGTTTCTTCCAAATTCCGTTAAATCAGGCAGTGCCAGATGGTGGAGTTCGTCTACGTGAGCGGACCGAAACCCTCGGCCCAGTTGCTCATCAGATCCTCACAGTGCCGGGCCGGCAAGAACAGGTTGGGGCTTATTATCAGCAACCTAATCAGCCGTTAGGCGTGTGGGTTGTGCCAGAAGGTCATTACTTTATGATGGGTGATAACCGGGATAATAGTGCCGATAGCCGCTATTGGGGCTTTGTGCCAGAACGTAATCTGGTGGGTAAAGCTACGGCTATTTGGATGAGTTTTGAAAAGCAAGAAGGTGAATGGCCAACGGGTGTACGTTTAAGTCGTATTGGCGGAATTCATTAATCTATATTGAGTCATTGAAGTGACAGTGGGGATAAATACGCTGTCACTTCAAGTTCGCAGGACATTTAAACGCAGCATTATATTTCCACTCGTTGTAGAATAACCTTTCGAGCGATAACAGTTGGCTCTTTTATGGGGGCCACTGCAAACGAAACAGTTTTGTTTTGGTAATATTGGCCAATCAGACCTGTTCCGTATGCTGTAGTTTTTGACGCATTCTTGATCTATTGGTAACTCATGAACCCCATCGTAATAAATAGGCTACAGCGGAAGCTGGGCTACACTTTTCAACAGCAGGAGCTCTTGCTGCAAGCACTGACTCATCGTAGCGCCAGTAGCAAACATAATGAACGCTTGGAGTTCCTGGGTGACTCTATATTAAGTTTCGTTATTGCCAATGAGCTATACCACCGTTTTCCCCGTGTTGATGAAGGGGATATGAGTCGGATGCGAGCGACATTGGTCAGAGGCAATACGCTAGCCGAAATGGCCCGTGAGTTTGACCTTGGTGAATGTTTGCGCCTTGGGCCGGGTGAATTGAAAAGTGGTGGTTTCCGCCGTGAATCAATTTTGGCAGATACAGTCGAAGCCTTAATCGGCGGTATATTCTTAGACAGCGATATTCATACGATTGGACGGCTGATTCTCGACTGGTATCGCAGTCGGTTAGACGAAATCAGCCCAGGTGATAAGCAGAAAGACCCCAAAACGCGTTTGCAAGAATACTTGCAGGGCCGTCATCTGCCATTACCCTCTTATCTGGTTGTGCAGGTTCGCGGTGAAGCACATGACCAGGAATTTACTATCCACTGCCAGGTGAGTGGCTTGAATGAACCGGTAATAGGCACCGGCTCAAGTCGCCGTAAAGCTGAGCAGGCGGCAGCGGAAGCAGCGCTGATAAAGTTGGAGCTTGAATGAGCGAAGTAGAAAAAACGTATTGTGGTTTTATTGCAATTGTAGGTCGCCCAAATGTGGGTAAATCTACCTTGCTGAATGAATTGCTGGGGCAGAAAATCTCCATCACTTCACGTAAACCACAAACCACACGCCACCGTATTATGGGGATCCATACTGAAGGGCCTTATCAGGCTATTTATGTTGATACCCCAGGGCTGCATATTGAAGAAAAACGTGCGATTAACCGTTTAATGAATCGTGCAGCAAGCAGCTCTCTCGGTGACGTGGAATTAGTGATTTTTGTGGTTGAAGGCACTAACTGGACTGCCGACGATGAAATGGTGGTGAATAAACTGCGCAGTTTGCAGTGTCCAGTATTATTAGCCATTAACAAAGTCGATAACGTTACTGATAAAACAAAACTGTTACCGCATATCCAGTTCTTAAGCCAGCAGATGAATTTCCTGGACGTTGTTCCGATCTCTGCGGAGAAAGGGATGAATGTGGACACTATCGCCAGTATTGTGCGCAAGCATATGCCGGAAGCAGTGCATCACTTCCCGGAAGATTATATCACTGACCGTTCCCAGCGTTTTATGGCGTCGGAAATCATTCGTGAAAAGCTGATGCGCTTCTTGGGCGAGGAATTACCTTACTCGGTGACAGTTGAAATTGAACAGTTTGTACCAAATGAACGCGGTGGCTATAACATCCATGGGCTGATTTTGGTCGAGCGCGAAGGCCAGAAGAAAATGGTCATCGGTAATAAAGGTTCAAAAATCAAGACTATCGGTATCGAAGCCCGCCAGGACATGGAGCAGATGTTCGAAGCTAAAGTGCATCTTGAGCTGTGGGTGAAAGTGAAATCAGGCTGGGCAGATGACGAACGTGCATTGCGCAGCTTAGGCTATACCGACGACCTGAAATAAGCTCGCCGATGGAAGGTTGGCAACGCGCATTTGTCCTGCATGGGCGACCTTACAGTGAAACCAGTTTAATGCTGGATTTATTCACTGAGGGGGAGGGCCGCATGAGGGTGTTGGCAAAAGGTGCGCGAAGTCGCCGTTCCAATCTAAAAGGCTGCTTGCAGCCTTTTACGCCATTACTGGTTCGTTGGACTGGGCGTGGTGAAGTTAAAACGTTGCGTAGTGCCGAGCCGGTTTCACTGGCTCTCCCATTGACTGGCTCAATGTTGTACAGCGGCCTATATGTCAACGAGCTGCTCGCGCGCGTCCTCGAACACCAAACCAATTACTCCGCTCTATTCTTCGACTATCTGCATTGTTTACAATCATTGGCTGGTAGCGATGGCTCTCCTGAATATGCTTTGCGCCAGTTTGAATTGGCGATATTGGCTCATCTTGGCTATGGCGTTGATTTCCTTCATTGCGCGGGGAGTGGCCAGCCGGTGTCTGATACCATGACTTACCGTTACCGCGAGGAAAAAGGATTTATTGCCAGTTTGGTGGTTGATCACTACAGCTTTACTGGCCGCCAATTATTGGCTCTGGCTAACCGTGAGTTTCCTGATGCTGATACGTTGCGTGCAGCCAAGCGTTTTACCCGAATTGCTCTGAAACCTTACTTGGGGGGGAAGCCCTTAAAAAGCCGCGAACTGTTCCGCCAATTTGTGATTAAACCGCCAGCAGAACCCTTGCCCTAGTACCTGCAACCCATTGTTTACATTGCGGTTCACCAACTTTCCTTTACTGTGCCTATCCGCTGCCCACTGACTCGGTGTAAACTGCCAGACACTTACGCGTTTATTGGCAAGCATTCTTGCATGCCTATTAATCTATCAAAGATGCATCCATACCTGGAGGGCTGTCATGGCTGATTTGTTGCTGGGCGTTAATATTGATCACATTGCGACATTACGAAATGCACGTGGGACCATTTACCCCGATCCTGTTCAGGCCGCTTTTATTGCAGAACAAGCCGGCGCTGACGGTATTACCGTCCATTTACGCGAAGATCGCCGCCATATCACGGATCGTGACGTACGCATTCTGCGCCAAACCATCCAAACTCGCATGAATCTGGAAATGGCTGTCACTGATGAAATGGTGGGTATTGCTTGTGAGATAAGCCCACACTTTTGCTGTTTGGTACCGGAAAAACGGCAGGAAGTCACTACTGAGGGTGGGCTGGATGTTGCAGGTCAAATTGATAAAATGACTGTCGCGGTGAGACGGCTTGCTGAGGCAGGTATTCTGGTTTCACTGTTTATCGATGCTGATATGCGCCAAATTGATGCCGCTGTGACTGTCGGGGCACCTTACATTGAAATTCATACTGGCGCTTATGCTGATGCTTCTTCAGATTTAGCTCGTCAGGCTGAATTAATGCGGATCGCCAAAGCGGCGACCTATGCTGCCAGCAAAGGGCTGAAAGTTAACGCGGGTCACGGCCTGACTTATCATAATGTCCAACCCATTGCCGCCTTACCAGAGATGCATGAGCTAAATATTGGTCATGCAATCATTGGCCAGGCCGTTATGTCGGGGCTTGCTGCTGCTGTTACCGATATGAAAGTATTGATGCGAGAAGCGCGTCGGTAATGGCTATTATTGGGTTAGGTACTGATATTGTTGAGATTTCTCGGATAGAAGCCGTGGTTGAACGCAGTGGTGATAAGCTGGCACGGCGTATTCTCAGCCCATCGGAATGGCAACATTATCAGCAGCACCAACAGCCAATCCGTTTTTTGGCCAAACGTTTTGCCGTTAAAGAAGCTGCCGCTAAAGCATTCGGCACCGGTATCCGTAATGGTTTGGCATTTAACCAGTTCGAAGTGGTTAACGATGCATTGGGCAAACCAACGCTACGTTTACATCAACGAGCGGCAGAGTTGGCGGCCGAACTCGGAGTCAAATCTTTGCATGTAACCTTGGCAGATGAACGGCGTTATGCCTGCGCCACTGTGATTATCGAAAGCTAAAACTCGTTATTGCCATCAAGACGCGGTGAACGGGAATGGAAGGGCGAGTATGAAAATACCGCCCTTTTTTGTCTTTATTTTATCTAATTGTAAGTTCTCACTCCCATACCTCTTTCCAATTCTCCGTCTGAAATTTGTGCACGTTATACATCGCCGCCGGACGAAAACTCACCGAAATAAATCTTAATTTTGCGATCAGCCCAACAAGTTGGTTAACCAATACTTCATTTGGTCGCCCAATTAATGGTACTTGTAATACCAAATTGTTGGGCGTCACAGACAGTTTGTTCATGCGAGTACAAAATTAAAACAGAAATAGCAGTATGACAGCGATTTTCGATCAACAAAAAATCACTAGGATTGGTCTGACCAATATAAGAATAGTGATACTAGAAAAAATTTGATGTTTCATAACTGGGGAAAATAAAAGATGGAATGGATTAATATCCTATGGGTGGTATTGGGCATTGGCTTAATGCTAGTGCTAAATATACGCTATCAGATTAACTCAATGATTGCCTTGCTGTTAGCGGCTCTGTTAGTGGGCACTCTCGCCGGTATGGATCTGCTCAAACTTCTGCATACCATTAAAGCGGGGTTTGGTGGGACGCTCGGTGAACTGGCAATAATTGTCGTATTTGGTGCTGTGATCGGCAAGTTGATGGTCGATTCCGGCGCTGCTCATCAGATAGCTCAAACACTCTTACGCCAATTTGGGCTTAAGTATGTCGAGTTTGCGGTCATCATCATTGGCCTGATCTTTGGTTTGGCGATGTTCTATGAGGTTGCCTTTATTATTTTGGCACCATTGATCATTGCTATTGCCGTTGAAGCCAAGATCCCATTCCTCAAACTGGCGATCCCGGCAGTAGCTGCCGCGACCACTGCGCATTCCCTTTTCCCACCACAGCCAGGGCCAGTTGCACTGGTTAGTGCCTATGGTGCTGATATGGGGATGGTTTATATCTATGGGGTTTTGGTTGCCATCCCTTCTGTTATTTGTGCGGGTCTGATTTTGCCGAAGTTTCTCGGTAATTTGGAACGACCAATTCCAACTTTCCTGAAAGCAGAAAATCCGCTTGATGAAAACAACCTGCCGTCGTTCAGCACCTCGATTCTGGTGCCGTTAATCCCTGCTTTCATTATGATTTTTACCACCATTGCCAATATCTGGCTGGTGAAAGGGACAACGTCGTACACCATCCTTAACTTCTTGGGTTCATCACCCATTGCCATGTTTATCGCCATGCTGGTTGCTTTTGTACTGTTTGGCACCGGGCGCGGCCATAAAATGGAATGGGTCATGCACTCATTTGAAGGGGCGGTGAAAGGCATAGCCATGGTCATCTTGATCATTGGTGCGGGCGGGGCGCTAAAGCAGGTCATCATTGATACTGGCATTGGCGATACCATTGGTATGTTGATGTCAGCTGGTGGGGTGTCACCTTACATCATGGCCTGGCTGATTACCGTGCTTATCCGCCTGTCAACCGGGCAGGGTGTGGTGTCGGCAATGACTGCCGCAGGTATTATTGGTGCCGCAGTTATGGACCCTGTAACACATACGATTACCTCCGTCGATCCGGCACTATTGGTACTGGCAACGGCGGCAGGTTCTAATACTTTCACTCATATTAATGATGCTTCATTCTGGCTGTTCAAAGGGTATTTTGATCTGTCGATTAAAGACACACTGAAGACTTGGGGCTTGCTAGAGTTAACTAACTCAGTGGTTGGCTTGGCGATGGTGTTGCTGATCAGCTTGTTTATTTAATGTAGCTTTGAGTTGATTTTATTATCAGTGCTTCTGCGGAGGCACTGATAATTTACTTCATAGGAAAGTCATTCATAAAGTTAGAGACGATCGGCGTGATGCAATTGGACAAACTTGTCCCATAGCTGCTCGTTAGTTTCTACCCAAGCGGGATCGATAGAAATTGTATTATCAATAGGGCAGACCAACTGACAAGTTGGGGTTTCGTAATGACCGACGCATTCTGTACAGCGCATCGGGTCAATTTGATAAATTTCTGCACCCATGGAAATTGCCTCGTTAGGGCATTCCGGCTCGCACATGTCGCAATTAATACATTTACGAGTGATCAACAGGGCCATGGTTCCTCTTACCTTAGGTCGGGTGTTCTTAACAGCGGTGGATTATACCCCTCTGGTATCCTTAGACCAGTTTTTTCACCAGCGCCGCACTGTACTTAATATGCTCCTGAGCACTTTCAAGGTCTTGCTGGATCATCGCCATAAATAGCAAGTCAGTCAGCGCGTATTGGGCAGTGCTCGACGAAATGGCTGCGCTGCGAATGGCTGGCTCTTCCGAAATAGTATACAAACAATGGTCAGCCCGCTGCTGCAAGCTATTTGGGGTAAAACTGGTCAGCGCCAACACCTTAGCACCGCAGCGTTGTGCTTCTTCTGCTGCCAAATTAAGCTCACGACGCTCTCCGCTAAAGGAGATCGCCAGCAGTAAGTCTCGGCTATCCAGGGTCTGTACCGCCGCCAGTTGTGCATGCATATCCGTTTCAGACACCGCCATAACGCCTATTTTCAATAGCTTATGTGCAAAATCTTTCGCCACTAAGCCCGATGCCCCCAAACCGGTCAAAATAATCCTTCGCGCCGCCCGTAGCATCGCCAGTGCTTCTGCTAAGCGCTGTTCGCTATTGATATCCAAAGTCGCTCGTAGTGCGGCAACTTTTTCAGCTAATAACTTTTCGCCCACTGTTTTTAAACTGTCGGTACTCAAAATTTGGTTGTGGAGAGTGACCGCCTGCTCAGGAGTGGCCACAATTTCACTCAATGCTTGTTTAAGTGCTGGGAAGCCTTTATAGCCTAATTTTTGGGCAAATTTGACCACCGCAGATTGGCTAACGCCAGTTTGTTGTGCCAGTTTTTGTGAGCTGAGGTGGCGTGCCAGTTCGGGGTTAGTCAGCAGGAAATCGGCTAACTTACGATCATTTTGTGCCAGCGTTGGATAGAGCTGACGAATGCGAAGAAGACTACTCATAAATCAGTTCCTGAATATGGGGTTATTCTGCCAAGTTGGTTAATAATACCCATAAATAATGAAATCAAAGGCCAATTGTTGGAGCATAACACCCTTTTTTGTGAGAGTCCGGTGAATAGGTCAAGGAAACATCCAGTTTTATCCATTTCAATGACAACTCAATCACTACGAATAGAAAACTCAATAAGGACATTTAATTTTCGGTTAGCCGTTGCGGGGCTGGTAGTATTTTAAATTGCTGTTAATGTAATCTGTTACATGTGTGGCTAAATTTTTATTTATTAATTTATCTTTATTAATATTTAATGCACTTCTTCATCTATTTGATTTATGGCCTAATATTAATTCATTTATATTCATGTTATAAAAATCACTCTTGCTATTGAGATCTTTATAAAGTGACGTGAGTTTTTCATGAGTGGTCATCAATAGCAACTGAATATTACCTTTATCCTTATCTAATATCTCCTTTGCATCTTCACTACTGTCTTTATCCGCAACAAGAGAAAGAACGATAAGATTATGATTTTGATCGTGCAGGACAAAAGTATATCCATTAACTACATTGTACTCCTTTGCCATATAAAATAATTTTGGTAATTTTAATATAATATTTTCGCTCCAAGAGAATGGCGTAATACGATGCGCTGCGGCGAGAAGAACAGGATCTGTAAACTGAAAGTTATGTTGTGTATAAAACTCACACCATTTTCTTTCCCAGTTTGAAATGACCGAGAAATTAGACGGGCTTCTCTTATTCATTATTGCATATGCATATTTGATATTATTGTATTTTTCGAGTTTTCGTTCAAGTTGTTTCTTTATTGTAGAATTAATTAATTCGTTTTTGAAAAATAATTTATTCAAGGTCCATATCCTTAATAAAATCCATTTTTATTAAGGGATAGTATACCAAGTGGATTTATCTGTAAATAATCAACTGCCTGATAAGTTATAGTAATAAATATTCCGAACGGATTCGCCCTGATAATACTTTTTAATATAAATATATTTGATATGGTAAGTGATGTTTAGAATCTGGCTAATAATAAAATATTTCTATTAATTAAAAATAACGTTACATTTTAAAGTGCAGCATTGGATTGTACCTTAGTGCCACTGCTATCGTTTGTCTATATGTGTACAATACTCATAATAAGTTGATAGAGATATTTGGCATCAAGGTTTTGATGGCGATCTTTATTATTCACTGCGTTTTAAATTAACTTTTTTGTATTTGGTGATTATATTTAAAGAGGACTTTATGATTAAGAAAATATCGGATTGGCATCCTGCGGATATAATAGCAGCGATACGCAAAAAAGGATCTTCTCTCTCTGCGGTCTCACGAAATTCAGGTTTAAGTTCAAGTACCCTGACCAATGCACTAACCCGCCCGTGGCCTAAAGGCGAGTATATCATTGCCGATTTCTTAGACGTTCATCCATCAGAAATATGGCCGACAAGATATTATGACCCATATTCAGGAGAGAAAATAAATAGAGAAGCTAGAATAAGAAAGAAGATTAGCCGTTGAATTATGATAAGCACTATAAGACATATTTGTTAAATGATATGATTTTTATGCGCGCTATAAACTCTATCAATGAGGAAAAAATCATGAACTTGGGCGCTTTGATTTCTGAAAGTCGCAATCCGGCCACGATGGATTTGGATAAACTCTCCACTTTGGAGATGCTCACCCGCATTAATGATGAAGACAGTAAAGTGGCGGGGGCGATTCGTTTGGTGATACCCAGTATTGCTCAGGCGGTAGATTTAGCGGCTAACGCCTTGCAGGCCGGAGGCCGGTTGATTTATCTGGGGGCGGGTACCAGCGGGCGGCTTGGTGTTTTAGATGCTTCGGAATGCCCGCCGACCTTTGGCGTGCCGCATGGCATGGTCATCGGTTTAATTGCCGGTGGCCCCGGCGCATTGCTCAAAGCGGTGGAGGGCGCTGAGGATGATATGTCACTCGGCGAGCGGGATTTGCAAAATTTACAGTTGACCTCGACGGATATGGTGGTCGGGCTAGCTGCCTCGGGCCGCACCCCCTATGTCATTGGCGCGCTGCGGTATGCCCGCCAGCTTGGGTGCCCTACTGCGGCCATTTCCTGTAACCCGGATTCTCCTATCGCGCAAGAAGCGCTAATCGCGATTTCGCCTGTCGTTGGGCCAGAGGCGCTGACCGGCTCGACCCGCATGAAATCGGGCACGGCACAAAAATTAGTGTTAAATATGTTATCGACTGGCGCGATGGTGAAGCTCGGAAAGGTCTATCAAAATCTGATGGTGGATGTAAAAGCGACCAATATAAAATTAATCGATCGCGCATGCCGCATTGTGGTTGAAGCTACCGGAGCCAGCCGTACAGAGGCGGAAAATGCATTGTCGCAAACTGAATTTGAAGTCAAACCGGCTATATTGATGATTCTAAAAGGAGTCAGTGCGGAGCAAGCTCATCAGGATTTACAGCGGCATAATGGATACTTACGCGCCGCATTGTGAGGCTGATTTGCATCGGGCGATTGTCCCCCTATTGCCCCCGTACTCATTGATTAACTTATTGATTAAACGTATGGAATTTCAATGATAAAGGTTTTGAACGCAGAGCAAACTGACACGACTGAACCGCCAGCGGAAAGTGTCAAGCGTGTTGTCTTCTTTGATTTAGACGGTACTTTGCATCAACAGGATATGTTTGGCAGCTTTTTGCGTTTTCTGCTGCGCCATTTGCCACTGAATATATTGTTGGTCATTCCATTGCTGCCAGTTATTGGATTGGGGCTATTGGTGGGCGGGCGTTGCGCTCGTTGGCCAATAAGTTTATTGCTGTGGGCCATCACTTTTGGCCGCCCTGAAGCCCATCTGAGAGATTTAGAACTGCGCTTTGTGAATGATTTTCGCCAAAAAGTGACTGAATTTCCGGTGGTGATGATGCGCTTGCGCCAATATCTCGAGAGCAGCGATGCTCAGGTGTGGCTGATTACCGGCTCACCGCAACGGCTGGTCGAGCAGGTTTATCACGATTCAGACTTTATTCAGCATTTACGGCTGGTGGGTAGCCGCATGGCACGGCGCAATGGCGGGTGGGTATTGCCACTGCGCTGTTTAGGGCCAGAAAAAGTGCTGCAATTAGAACAGCGCTTGGGGTCGCCACTGAAACTCCACAGCGGTTACAGTGACAGTAAGCAGGATAATCCGCTGCTGCATTTTTGTGAACACCGCTGGAGAGTCAGTAAAACCGGCGAATTACAACAGTTAGAATAAGCCACCGAGTGCCAAAGCCCACTGAAGTTATTCATCACGTTTCTCTAGTGAGTCACATCATTTTCATGGTGACCGACCCGCCAGATCCGCTCTGCATGCCGCCCCAGTAACCACAAACTGATGCCGAGCAACAGGAAGAAAATAGTTTTCGGCATGGCATCCCAGAAAAATTCAAAGAAACGGGTATACAAGTTGATAGCCAAAAATGTCAGACCAAAGCCGCGTAGCATGGCATCATCGCGCTTTAACCCCAGCCAGATGGCTGCCGCGGCGGCGAGAGCAAATAATAAACTCCAATGGAGCAGTTCAATCTGGCGTATTTGATACCAATGGTCGATATCGCCGTAATTGCCAAAAATAGACAATAGCCACAGGGCAATAAACAGATAAAGCAGCCCCATAGCCTGCGAAACCCTGTCCAGCCGACGTGCCGCGAGTTGTGGTTGTAATGCCAATGCACTGGCGCACAGCAGTAAGCCGAAGGCGATAAAGCGGGTTGGGTAGCTCATTCCCAGCCAGTAAGCGCCCCAACCAGACATGTAGCCAGTTTCTGCACCAAACGCATTCCCCAGTGACAGCAAGGCAAATAGCCAGACAAGGGGGGCGCGGCCAAACCAGCCGACCGCCGCGTAAATCAGGGTGCCGAGCAACAATAATACCGAGATGCGGCCACTGCCATTATCTAGCCATTCGCCAAGTTGGCCGATAGCAGCGGCAGTAAAAATGACACCGAGGAACAACACGGCCTCATTGCTATAGATTTTGCTGGCGTCTTGTCGGCGGCGGTGAAATCCCCAGCCGTAAAAAGCCGCCGCTAAGATGGCGGTGACCGCCACCCGAACCGGAGGATCAAAGCGGAAAAATTGACTGATCCAGGCTAATAGGAAAGTATCAGCCATCAAGCTGCCAATCGCGATGACCAGTGAGGCCAGTGCAGCAAGGAAGGCATAACCCGCCAGCCTGCGCCAGTCGAAAGGTTGAACATCAATATTTGCCAACAAACGCTGATGTTCTTCTGCGGGAATAACACTTTCTTTGGCCCATCCATCAAGGGTTTTGCGCACAATTGCCGCATTTTTCTTGCTGAGTTTCATTGCTCTGGTTTCCCTCTACAGTTGCACATTATATGCATCAGAAACGATTCCTATTCTGACGGAACATTAACTGATCATTATATGTTGAGCTACTTTATAGTGAATTTAGTGGCGATAGTGATTGCTGTGTATAATGCACGCCGCAAAAGTGCCAGAGAGGTTAATGTGTCCATTGATAATAATTTTTCTTCTGAATGTGATTCGCCAACTGAATATAGTGATGGGTACTGGATGCAGCGGGCACTCGCATTGGCGTTGCGCGCGCAAGCAGAGGGCGAAGTCCCGGTGGGCGCGGTATTAGTGCTGGATAATCAGATAATTGGCGAGGGCTGGAACCGCTCTATTGGTGATAATGACCCCACCGCGCATGCTGAAATCATGGCGCTACGCCAGGGGGGGCAAGCAGTGCAGAATTATCGTCTGATAGATGCCACTTTATATGTCACTCTGGAACCCTGTGTGATGTGCGCTGGTGCTATGGTACACAGCCGCATTCGCCGGCTGGTCTATGGCGCTAATGATCTAAAAACCGGTGCGGCGGGATCATTGGTGGATATTTTACGCCACCCTGGAATGAACCATCAGATAGAGATAACGGCAGGAGTGTTGGCCGATGCTTGTTCCCACCAATTGAGCGCCTTTTTCCGCTTGCGGCGCGAACAACAAAAAGCCTTGAAACGCGCCGCAACTGATAAATAAGCCATACTCAAAGTCATTGGGGTTGCTGGTAGGCAGCAACTGAGAGACAAATCGGTCGGGAACCGATTTGAACAGCATTTATGCTAGCCCGCAGGGTGAGCCTCAAGGATGAGGCTCATTAATACCGATGAGCTTACTCAAGTAAGAATAGTATATTAGTTATTGATTGACCAGCCGGGGCCGACGACCGGATAGGCTTTACCCAGTTCGGCTTCAATCGCGGCATGTTGAGCGGCTTTTCTCTCTTTTTCCTGCAAATAACCCACCAAACTCACCTGATAGCGGCGGATGTTTTCGACGTAGTTATAGGCCTCGTGACCCCGGGCATAGCCATAGGTGGTGCTCGGGTAGTAGCTCTTCTGGCTCAACATCGGTAGGCGCATTTTTACGTCCACCCAACTGTCTGGATTACCATTTTGTTTTTTGGTCAGCTTGCGGGCATCAAGCATATGGCCATAACCCATATTATATGACGCCAGTGCGAACCAAATTCGCTCATCTTCTGGGATGGTCTCCGGCACTTTTCGCATCAGCCGTTGTAAGTAAATCGAACCGCCTTTGATACTCTCTTCAGGATCAACTCGGTCTTTCACGCCCAAGCCACTGGCGGTGGCCCGTGTGAGCATCATCAGGCCGCGCACCCCTGTGGGTGAGGTTGCTTGCGGATTCCAATGGGATTCTTGATAGGCGATCGCGGCCAGTAATTTCCAGTCAATTTCACCGGCATGCTTTTCAAATAAGGGCTGGAAAGAGGGCAGTACATTATCAATGGCGGAGAGGAATGTTTTGGTGTCGACATAATCAAAACTGCCGACATGGCCGAGATATTTTTCCTCCAGACGCGCCAAACTGCCGTCTTCTACCATCTCACTGTAGAAATCAAGCATCGCCGCATACAGGCTGTCATCATTACTTTGCTGGAAATACCAAGTCACCGGTTCTTCATCCGTGACGTCAAAAGCCACTGCTAATTGTGGGTGAATACGTTGCAGCAGAGCAATAGTGACAGAATCCCCAAGGGTATAGTCGAGCTTACCGTCAGCGACTTGCTCCAGTAATTCTTTACCGGAGCGATCAACCGATGACCCCCAGTTCAGATCTGGATATTTGGTCTTTTTAAGCTGTTTCAAGGTGGTCATATGGGCCGAGCCGGAGGCAATAATCAGCTGGCCTTTCAGGTCACTAAATGATTTAGGCCGCGGTGAACCCAAACGGTAGACTAATTGTTGCGACACGGAATAGTAGGCAGGGCCAGTACGCGCCCGATTAAGGCGTTCGCGGTTATAAATCAGCCCAGCAGCAATGAGGTCGGCATCGTCACTATCTAAAGCATCAAATAAGTCGTTGATATTATGATGGGGGGTCATCACCAGCTTAACCCCCAGATAATCAGCAAACCGTTGTGCCAGCTCATAGTCGAGGCCGGAAGATCCGTCCTTTCCGGTAGAGTAGATCAGTGGTGAACTTATTGTGCTAACTCGCAGTTCACCACGGGCTTTTATACGGTCCAGTTGCCCTTCTTGCCCATTGCGCCAAGGAATATTGGGCCACAACGCGAGAGCCAGAAGTAAGGCAACTAGCCCGATGACAAAGTAATTTAATTTTATGCGCGTCAAATAGTTATCTCTCGGCAGCGCTCTTTATATGTGTATTTTGAAGCATAATTCGACATGGTTAAATCCCCAGTGGAGCGGCATTTTGCGTAATAATTCGTCAGTGTGCAACTTTATTGCGAGCTTATTGATCAGGTATTCGATGTATATCTCTAACAAAACTTTCTGACGCAATTATGAATAATAGCTACGCAAACGGTTTCGTCGGCGGCTCAGATTCACTATAATAGCGCGCGTTTTCCCCTGTTTTGCGTCAATGCATGCTGCGCCCAATGAAGTGCTGTCCCAGTCGCTTCGAAGAGAGAGAAACTTTGATTATGGAAATACTGCGTGGTTCGCCCGCTTTGTCGGCTTTTCGAATTACCAAACTGCTGTCCCGCTGCCAGGATGCTCATCTGCCGGTAGATGATGTCTACGCCGAATATGTTCACTTTGCCGATGTTAGCGCCCCCTTGAGTGCTGACGAACACGCCAGACTCCAGCGGCTGCTTAAGTATGGGCCATCTCTCCCAGAACATGCGCCAGAAGGGCGTTTATTATTGGTGACGCCAAGACCGGGGACGATTTCTCCGTGGTCTTCCAAAGCGACTGATATTGCACATAATTGTGCACTGCCACAGGTTTTGCGCCTGGAGCGCGGTCTGGCCTTCTATATACAAGGCTCGAATCTGAGTGAAAACCAATGGCAGCAATTGTCAGCATTGCTGCATGACCGCATGATGGAAACGGTCTTCACTGATTTACAGCAAGCCGAGCAACTGTTCTCTCACCATCAGCCCGCCCCGGTACAACGGGTGGATATCTTGACGCAGGGCCGTAGTGCACTGGATCAGGCCAATATTAAATTGGGCCTGGCACTGGCTCCGGATGAAATTGATTATCTGTTGGCCGCGTTTACTGGCCTTGGGCGCAACCCGACAGATATCGAGCTGTATATGTTTGCTCAGGCAAACTCTGAGCATTGCCGCCATAAGATTTTTAATGCGGACTGGAAAATTGATGGTGTTGAACAGCCTAAATCGCTGTTTAAGATGATCAAAAACACCTTTGAACACACCCCGGATTACGTGCTGTCGGCCTATAAAGACAATGCGGCGGTAATGGAAGGTTCTCAAGTCGGGCGCTTCTTTGCTGCGCCAGAAAATGGCGTTTATGGCTACCATCAGGAAGAGGCGCATATCCTGATGAAAGTTGAAACTCACAACCACCCGACGGCGATTTCACCGTGGCCGGGTGCCGCTACCGGCTCGGGCGGGGAAATCCGTGATGAGGGGGCCACCGGGCGCGGTGCTAAACCGAAAGCCGGTTTGGTGGGCTTCTCGGTGTCTAACTTGCGTATCCCCGGTTTTGAACAGCCATGGGAAGAGAATTTCGGTAAACCCGATCGCATTGTGACCGCGCTGGATATCATGACCGAAGGCCCATTGGGCGGCGCGGCGTTTAACAATGAATTTGGTCGCCCGGCGCTGCTGGGTTACTTCCGTACCTATGAAGAGCGCGTCAATAGCCATAACGGCACGGAACTACGTGGCTATCATAAGCCGATCATGCTGGCGGGCGGGATTGGCAATATTCGTGCTAATCATGTGCAGAAAGCGGAAATCACCGTGGGCGCCAAGCTGGTGGTGCTGGGTGGCCCCGCAATGAACATTGGTTTGGGGGGCGGTGCGGCTTCTTCCATGGCCTCCGGCCAATCTGATGCGGATCTGGATTTTGCTTCGGTACAGCGCGATAACCCAGAAATGGAACGCCGCTGTCAGGAAGTGATCGACCGCTGCTGGCAGTTGGGCGACCACAACCCCATCCTGTTTATTCATGACGTCGGTGCCGGTGGTTTGTCCAACGCGATGCCAGAACTGGTGAGTGATGGTGGTCGTGGCGGCCGTTTTGAACTGCGTGATATTCTTAACGACGAACCGGGCATGAGCCCGTTGGAAGTGTGGTGTAATGAATCTCAGGAGCGCTATGTCATGGCCATTGCTCCTGCGCAGATGGCACAGTTTGATGAAATTTGCCGCCGTGAACGTGCGCCATATGCCGTCATCGGCGAAGCGACTGAAGAAAAACATCTGACTTTGAATGATCGCCATTTCGATAATCAACCTATTGATATGCCGTTGGATGTGCTGCTAGGTAACACGCCGAAAATGCTGCGCGATGTCACCCGCCTACAGGCTCAGGGTGAGGCTCTGCAACGGGCTGAAATCAGCATTGCTGATGCGGTAAAACGTGTGATGCACTTACCGGCGGTAGCAGAGAAAACCTTCCTGATCACCATTGGCGACCGCACTGTGACCGGCATGGTCACCCGTGATCAGATGGTCGGCCCGTGGCAGATTCCGGTGGCAGATTGTGCAGTAACCAGCGCCAGCCTGGACAGTTACTATGGCGAGGCGATGTCACTGGGCGAACGTGCGCCAGTGGCTTTACTGGATTTTGCCGCTTCAGCCCGCTTAGCGGTTGGCGAAGCATTGACCAATATCGCCGCGACCCAAATTGGCGAACTCAAGCGCATTAAACTGTCAGCCAACTGGATGTCCGCCGCCGGTCACCCCGGTGAAGATGCCGGTTTGTATGAAGCAGTGCGCGCCGTGGGTGAAGAGTTATGCCCGGCGCTGGAAATTACCATCCCGGTGGGCAAAGACTCTATGTCGATGAAAACCCGTTGGCAGGAAGGGAATGAACAGCGCGAAATGACTTCGCCGCTATCATTGGTGATTACTGCTTTTGCCCGTATTGAAGATGTCCGTCACACCGTTACTCCGCAGTTGCGTACTGACAAAGGTGACAATGCGCTGCTGCTGATTGATTTGGGTGCGGGCCATAATGCACTGGGGGCCACGGCGTTGACTCAGGTTTATCGTCAGTTAGGGGATAAACCGGCAGATGTACGTGATGTGCAACAACTGGCGGGCTTCTTCAACGCGATGCAGCGTTTGGTCGCCGATCAAGCATTGTTGGCTTATCACGACCGCTCTGATGGCGGTCTGTTAGTGACATTGGCTGAAATGGCCTTTGCCGGTCATTGTGGTGTGCAAGTTGATATTCAATCCTTGGGTGACGATGCGCTGGCCGCCTTGTTTAACGAGGAGTTGGGGGCGGTGATTCAGGTGCGTGCCGAGCAGCGAGCCGCAGTGGAGAAAGTGCTGGCAGACCATGGCCTGACAAACTGTGTCCATTATCTGGGCCGTGCTGTTGAAGGCGATATTTTTGACATCCACCGCGGTACTGACCTGGTATACAGCGAAAAACGTAGCACCCTGCGCTTGTGGTGGGCTGAAACCACTTGGCAGATGCAGCGCTTGCGCGATAATCCAGATTGCGCCGATCAAGAGCATCAAGCTAAACAGGATGAGCGCGACCCTGGCCTGAATGTGAAACTGACCTTTGATCCCGCTGAAGATATCGCCGCACCTTATATTATCAAACAGGCGCGACCAAAAGTTGCGGTGCTGCGTGAGCAGGGAGTTAACTCCCACGTTGAGATGGCTGCTGCTTTCCACCGTGCCGGTTTTGATGCTGTTGACGTGCATATGAGTGACTTGCTGGCGGGGCGCACTGATTTGCAATCTTTCCAGACTTTAGTCGCTTGTGGCGGTTTCTCTTACGGCGATGTATTGGGCGCAGGCGAAGGTTGGGCGAAGTCCATTCTGTTCAATGACCGCGTGCGTGATGAGTTCGAGGCTTTCTTCCACCGCCCAGAAACACTGGCGTTGGGCGTTTGTAACGGCTGCCAGATGATGTCTAATCTACGCGAGCTGATTCCGGGTGCTGAGCACTGGCCACGATTTGTTCGCAATCTGTCTGATCGCTTTGAAGCGCGTTTCAGTCTGGTTGAAGTAGCAAACAGCCCATCACTGTTTATGCAGGATATGGCCGGTTCCCGCATGCCAATTGCGGTTTCACACGGTGAAGGCCGGGTTGAAGTGCGCGATGCGGCGCATCTGGCGATATTGGAACAAAGCAACTTGGTGGCATTACGCTTTGTGAACAACCAAGGCGCGGTCACTGAACAGTATCCGGCTAACCCGAATGGTTCAGCGAATGGTATTACGGCAGTAACCAGTGTCAGCGGGCGGGCCACCGTCATGATGCCGCACCCGGAGCGCGTCTTCCGCACTGTCAGTAATTCATGGCATCCGGAAGAATGGGGCGAAGATAGCCCATGGATGCGTATGTTCCGTAATGCTCGTAAGCAATTGGGCTAAATGGACTTAATAGAAGAGGGCATCAGGTTGATGCCCTTTTTTACTTTTATACAATGCAATTTTCTATCTTATTGCCCTAATCTAATATCAAATGTTTGTTGCGATGATTTTTGGTCATTATTATAAACCTCTACAACTAATTCGTAATCTCCACTATTAACCTCATTCGTTAAAAGGGTAACGTCTTTTGATGAATGGTTAATATATCCGGAAGCCTCTCCATATAACGTATTGTTTTTTCTGACATAAGCGAAGTAATTGATATATTCATCTGTGCTTATATTGAATTTAACTTTTGCTCTCCCTTCCACCAATGCATATCTATCTTTTATATCCTCGACTTGAAAGGTGGGGGGGACAGTATTGTCAGACATCATGAAACTACTCGTTGGTTTAATTAATTTTGTCGTTACATTCATAACCTCAAGTGGTGGCTTGATGGCGCTAGCATTAAAGCAAATTATTATGAGGCCCATGGCGCTAGTGAATGTGGTAGGGATAATTCTCATGTGAGTACCTCTCTAATGACTGGGTAATAGAGAAACTCTGCGGTAAAAACGATAAGCCACTTTTATCGGCATAAGCTGTTACCGGTGTTTGCGTGTTCTGACTTTTGGCGATTTTTAACATTGACCAGAGCCAGATAATTAGCGTGACCTATTTTTCATGGTGATTAAATATCATAATTTATAATGCGATAGTAATTTTGGCTGTTAGGTAATGAGTTGATAATGTTTTTTGCTTTGAAGCTTAGAGGGTGCAGTAAGAATGCGGTTTTTAATTTATTGATTATTAATGCTTTTATTTATTTTGTCGGGAAGTTGCGACACTGGCGGGTTAGTGTGTCTCAAATGGGAGACATTTAATTATTTGATTTATATGGGTTTGTTTTTTTTAGTCATTGAGTGTCGGGGATTAGCGACAAAACAAAGATTTATCCCCCTATTTGGTGAGTGATATTGATTTTCTCATTTAATGGTTAAATTAAATATTAATTAAAATCAATGTGTTATGTTTGTTTGTGTGAAGTTGGCACGATACCTGCAATATCTTTATTAGTTGCTCATTCACCTCTTTATGATAGTCCCGCCGTCAAGCGGAATATGCACTTCATAAGCCACCGAATGATGCCAAAGACTGGTACCTATCGTCCACCTAAACCGATATTGTGTGAATGCACATATCAAACATCGGACGACACGTTGAGTGAGGTGCCGCCTATGTCCTACTGTGATGAGTAGTTCATCAATATTGGACATATCTGGATGCTATTCGTCTCATCCTCCCGATGATTGCCTCGGCTTCATCAAACTGGAGACGATATTTAAGGGCATCCACATATTCTGCGACGGGGCAATTTATTGCCCCGTTGTCACATCTTATTATGGTCAAAGATAAGGTAAAGCTTCCCGTTTTCACGGCAACTGACGATAAAAGCAGGCCTGATGATGATTCTGACGATAATGGATAAGCAGCCTTAACTTAAAGCACTTCGCTCACGCTAAGTGCTTTTTTTTTACTTTAATCAAGCGGACAAGTTGCCAACCAAACGGACAAGTTGCGGACATGCCCGCATAAATTGGGTCACAGGCATTGTAATCCTGGCTGAGTCAGTTAGCATCACAACAGAATGATAGGTAATGAGATGATTTCGTTGAAAAGATGGCGTTTGTTCCCCCGTTCTTTACGGCAATTGGTACTCATGGCATTTCTGTTGGTGCTGCTCCCTTTATTGGTGCTGGCATATCAGGCTTATCAAAGTCTTGACCATCTGAGCACCCAAGCGGCTGACATTAACCGCACTACGTTGGCTGATGCTCGCCGCAGCGAAGCGATGACCAGCGTGGCGCTCGAAATGGAGCGCAGCTATCGTCAATACTGTGTGTTAGATGATGTAACGCTGGCTAAGCTCTATCAGCATCAGCGTAAACAGTACGCTCAAATGTTGGATACCCATGCCCCGATTCTGCCCGATGCCCGCTATTACCAAACGTTGCGTGGGTTGCTGACCCAACTTTCTGATATCCAATGTAAAAATAGCGGCCCAGAGCAAAACGCTTCAACTTTATTAGAGCAATTTTCCCGATCGAATGCCGAAATGGTGCAGGCGACGAGGGATGTAATCTTCTCCCGTGGGCAACAGTTACAAAAAGATATTGCCGAACGCGGCCAATTTTTTGGTTGGCAATCCTTGTTACTGTTTTTGGTCAGTGTGCTGTTGGTGGTGTTATTCACCCGCATGATTATCGGGCCGGTTAAGGGCATCGAGCGAATGATTAATCGGCTGGGGGAAGGGCGGCCACTGGGCAATACCGCGCTGTTTAAGGGGCCGCGCGAGTTGCGCTCTCTGGCACAGCGTATTATTTGGCTCAGCGAACGTTTAGCTTGGCTTGAATCACAGCGCCATGAGTTTTTGCGCCATATCTCCCATGAGTTGAAAACACCGCTGGCCAGTATGCGCGAAGGTACTGAATTATTAGCCGATGAGGTTGCCGGCCCGCTGACTCAAGATCAGAAAGAGGTGGTGGCTATCCTTGATAATAGTAGCCGCCATTTACAATTATTAATTGAACAATTATTGGACTATAACCGTAAACTGGCCGATGGCCCCGGTGAGCTTGAAAATGTTGAACTGGTAGAAATGGTCGAAGATGTGATTTCGGCCCATAGCTTACCGGCACGAGCTAAGATGATTCGCACCGAGACGGACTTAAAGGCGGACATTTGTTGGGCCGATCCAACACTATTGATGCGGGTATTAGATAATCTCTACTCCAATGCGGTGCACTATGGTGAGGAATCCGGTACCATTTGGATTCGTAGCCGTCAGGTGAATAACCGCGTGCAAATTGATATTGCCAATACCGGAGCCTCGATCCCGGTATCTGAAGAAACAATGATATTTGAGCCTTTTTTCCAGGGAAGCCATCAGCGAAAAGGGGCTGTCAAAGGCAGCGGGCTGGGGTTGAGTATTGCTCAGGACTGCATCAAACGTATGCAGGGTGACTTGCAATTGGTGTCAGTGGATTACGCCGCAGTCTGCTTCCGTGTTGAATTGCCATTAACCGCCGAGAATGAATAAATAATGTACAAATGGTCTATGAGCAACATAATGAAAAAGACCGTCTTTTTGTCATGCCGGACATCAACTACCGCCAATAAGCTGGTGGGTCAGTCTGGCTCGGGTATTTTTTGGCGAGCTTTATTGCTGGCCCCGCTATTACTCACGGGATGTACTGATAATCCGACCGTTGGCCGTTTTTCCCAAGCAGTTCAGATGGTGATACCGGAAACGAAAATCATTGATTATCGAACTCTACCCTGCGATGTGCTGTGGAGTCTTGATGATAAAGAGACACTGGAAAACTCCCTTTATTGGCTGCGGGCGATGGATTGTGCTGAGCGTTTGGGTTCAACTCAAGCACGAGCATTAGCCGCGTCTTTACCGGTCGTCACCTGGTCAGCCGCCTTTAAGCAGGGTATTCTGGTGAGCAGCTCTGAGCCTTCGATTGCTGAGCGCCGTCAGGTGGTTGAGCGCTTAAACAGTTATACTCAAAGCTTCCCCGGCGCTGTGCGCCCACTGATTCAACTGTGGCGTGAGCAGCAGGTGCTGCGCATTTCTCTGGCTGAAGAGCGCACGCGTTATCAGCGCTTGCAAGAGGAATCCGACGCGCAAATTGACCGTCTGAGAGAAAGCCAGGTTCGGTTGCAATATAATTTATTAGATACCACCCGCAAGCTGGAAAATCTAACCGATATTGAACGGCAGCTTTCATCACGTAAGCAAATGCAAAATGAGATTCCTGAAACTGATGCGGATAGCAAAGCTGCAGCCGCAGCGGCACTTAAGTCAGCCGAGGCTGATTCTCAGTCAAAAGTAGAGCCAGTCAAACCGGTTGAAACTAAGCCTGCGAACGTTAAACCGGCCGAAACCAAGCCAGTTCAAGCTAAACCGGCTGAAACTAAACCGACTGAAACTAAACCTATCGCGCCTGCTCCGGTTGAAAATAAGCCAACAGAGTCACCAGCAGACAATAAACCTGCGCCGCAACCGGGAGAAAAACCGGCTGATACTTATACACCGCCAGTAGTCCCCCCAACTGATGTTCCACCTGCGACGAATAAGGAATCTCATGACGCCACGCAAACCGGCCAATCTACTGCTGGTTGATGACGACCCCAGCTTACTGAAGTTGCTGGGGATGCGTTTAACCAGTGAAGGTTTTAATGTCACCACCGCCGAAAGCGGGCAGGAAGCATTGCGCTTGTTAATGCGTGAGAAAATTGATTTGGTTATCAGTGACTTGCGTATGGATGAAATGGATGGCATGGCGCTATTTGCTGAAATTCAGAAGCATCAACCGGGTATGCCGGTGATTATTCTGACCGCCCACGGTTCCATTCCTGATGCCGTGGCCGCCACTCAGCAGGGAGTGTTCAGTTTCCTGACCAAGCCAGTTGATCGTGATGCTTTATATAAAGCAATTGATGCAGCGCTAGAACTTTCTATTCCTGCCGGTGATGATACTTGGCGTGAAGAGATAGTCACCCGCAGCCCAGTAATGTTGCGCTTGCTGGAGCAAGCCAAAATGGTGGCGCAATCGGATGTCAGCGTGTTGATCAATGGGCAAAGCGGCACAGGTAAAGAAGTGTTGGCGCAAGCTATTCATGCTGCCAGCCCACGGGCGAAAAAGGCTTTTATTGCCATCAACTGTGGTGCATTGCCAGAGCAGTTACTGGAATCCGAGTTATTCGGCCATGCTAAAGGCGCATTTACCGGTGCAGTTAGTAGCCGCGAAGGGCTATTTCAGGCCGCCGAAGGCGGGACACTGTTCTTAGATGAAATCGGCGATATGCCGCTGTCTTTACAGGTGAAATTGCTGCGAGTCTTGCAGGAGCGCAAAGTACGCCCATTGGGCAGTAACCGTGATTTAAGTATTGATGTGCGGATCATTTCAGCGACTCACCGTGATTTGCCCAAAGCAATGGCAAAAAATGAATTTCGTGAAGATCTCTACTATCGTTTGAATGTAGTGAATCTCAAGATCCCCGCGCTGCATGAGCGCTCAGAAGATATTCCGTTGTTAGCTAACCATTTATTACGTGAATCAGCGAAACGGCATAAGCCCTTTGTTCGTAGCTTCTCAACCGATGCTATGAAACGGCTCATGACCGCCAGCTGGCCGGGTAATGTGCGCCAGTTGGTTAACGTGATTGAGCAATGCGTGGCATTAACCTCTGCGCCTGTTATCAGTGAGGCCTTGGTTGAACAGGCATTGGAAGGGGAAAATACAGCATTACCAACCTTTGTTGAGGCCCGAAATCAATTCGAATTGAATTATTTGCGTAAACTGCTACAAATCACTAAAGGTAATGTGACTCAGGCTGCAAGGATGGCGGGGCGTAACCGTACCGAGTTTTATAAATTGTTGTCGCGCCATGAGCTAGATGCCAACGATTTCAAAGAATAACTGTTGTTAATTAATGACAACACTGACAACCGAGTTTAAATCCTAATGAGCAGATCACTTTCCATTGCATTAGCCCAGTTAAATTGGCTGGTCGGCGATATCGAAGGCAACACTGAACGCATGTTGCAGACTTTACATGAGCAGCAGAAGGCGGGAGCTGATTTAGTCATGTTCTCCGAGCTGGCTTTGTCCGGTTATCCGCCAGAAGATCTGCTGTATCGTGATGATTTCTACCTACGCTGCGAAGCGCAATTAAATCGTTTGCAGGCGGCAACGCAGCAGACGGCGGTGTTGGTCGGGCACCCATGGCGCGAACAGGGCGAACTGTATAATGCGCTATCACTGTTTGCTGACGGTAAATTGCAAGGGCGCTATTTCAAACAGCAATTACCCAACTACGGTGTCTTCGACGAAAAACGCTATTTTTCAGCCGGTCATCAAAGTTGTGTCGTGGAGCTGAAAGGCTATCGTCTTGGCCTGCTGATTTGTGAAGATTTATGGTTTGATGGCCCTGTCGATGCGATTAAAGCCGCAGGTGCAGAAATTGTGTTGTCTATCAATGCCTCTCCATACAATCGGGAAAAACCCTATATCCGCAAAACGCTGATGGCGGCTCACTGCCAGCGCACAGGATTGCCATTGGTGTATCTCAACCAAATCGGAGGTCAGGATGAACTGATTTTTGATGGCTGTTCCAAGGTATTCGATGCTGCCGGTAATATGACTCACCGTTTGGCGGCATTTGCTGAGCAAACCACCTTATTGCAGCTCAATGAGTGCGAAGTGGTGCCGATGACAGCGCCTGCCGCAGAGTTACCGCCGTTGGCCCAGGTCTATGAGGCATTGGTTTTGGCGGTGCGCGATTACGTGACGAAGAACGGCTTCAATGGCGCGGTTCTTGGCCTATCGGGCGGGATTGACTCAGCATTAACACTGGCGATTGCTGTGGACGCGCTGGGTAAAGATAAGGTTCAGGCATTGATGATGCCGTTCCGTTACACCGCCGATATCAGTATTGCTGATGCCAAAGAAGAAGCCGAAATTTTGGGTGTCGAATTTGATGTGCTCTCTATCGAGCCGATGTTCGATGCCTTTATGGGGCAATTGTCACCGATGTTTGCTGGCAGCAAGCGCGATACAACGGAAGAGAACCTTCAGGCGCGCTGCCGTGGGGTGGTCCTAATGGCCTTGTCAAACAAACGCCGCAGCATCGTATTAACTACCGGTAACAAAAGCGAAATGGCGGTCGGTTACGCCACATTGTACGGTGATATGGCGGGCGGTTTTGATGTGCTGAAAGATGTGCCCAAAACGTTGGTATTTAAACTATCCGAATATCGTAATACCGTTTCATACGTGATTCCGCAGCGGGTGATTACCCGGCCACCGTCAGCGGAGCTGGCGCCTGATCAGAAAGATGAGGATAGCCTGCCACCTTATGATATTTTGGACGCCATTCTCGAAGGGTATGTCGAGCAAGATAAGTCAGTGGCCGATTTGGTTGCTGACGGTTTTGATGAAACTATCGTGCGTAAAGTCATCCGCCTGGTAGATATCAACGAATACAAACGGCGTCAGTCTGCTGTCGGGCCGCGTATCACTGCCCGCAACTTTGGTAAAGATAGACGCTATCCGATTACATCAGGCTTTGGCCGCAAGAATTGGTAAAACAGGGATTCACCATGAAAAAAATTGACGCGATTATTAAGCCATTCAAACTCGATGATGTCCGTGAGGCACTGGCTGAAGTCGGTATTACCGGGATGACGGTGACAGAAGTAAAAGGTTTTGGCCGCCAGAAAGGGCATACCGAGCTATACCGTGGCGCTGAATATATGGTGGATTTCTTGCCAAAAGTAAAAATCGAAATTGTTGTTGCTGACGATATCGTGGATACCTGCGTAGAAGCCATTATGCAAACGGCTCAGACCGGTAAGATTGGCGACGGCAAAATTTTTGTCTTTGATGTCTCCCGTGTGGTGCGTATTCGTACCGGCGAACAAGACGAAGAAGCTATTTAACTTCAGTCTGTTATCCAATAAGAAAGCCCGATCGTCACAAAACGATACGGGCTTTTTTTATTTCTAACGCTAAAGTTATTGGCTTTAGTTTGTTCCACCTCGATAACATCGCTGCGGGGCTGAAATTTTCCCTGGTGTCAGAATGAGATAGCCGCACAAATGAGCATAACAATTTGTTTTAATGGAATTTTTTAAATATTTTTTCTCTTGGTCGTCCTGCATAATAATGACTGTTAAATTATTATTATTTTGAGTATTTATAATGAAAAAAACCTAGTGTTGTATTTCCGCACATCACCCCCACCAATATGTTTTAACGCAGCAGGGGCGTGTCACTAGAAAGATATAAACCGTAAAGGTTAGCGAGTAAATATCCAATTTCATTTTCTGCTGGTTTTAGGGAGAAATAGGCCAACAAATCCTGATTTATCTCTCGGATATAGTGAATTTCTTCCCTTTGGATAATTTCCGCTAATATTGCTGGGTCCAGCGGGGGGATTTCTTCACCATGGCGGGTACGCATTAATGCATTCGCCATATGGGTGATCGCCATAACACCTTGCTCACTCTGCACTGGCAATTGCCAAAAATTCTCTAAGCGATTGATAACCTGGTCTAATCCTTGGCCGATATCGTGATCAATAACCCCTGACTGACACAAAATATTAAGACGTGCATTAATACAAATCTTCAAAGAGTGGCCTCCTGAAAATAGCTTGGCTTTCTGCCAGATTGATATAATTAATAGCGAGGTTCTATCTCGCCGTGCTGTACAGCTCTCTGGTGGTTAAGCAGCAATGTTTCATTAATCCCTTTTTCCAGCAGTAATTTGATGGGGTGATTATCGGGCCGGATAAGAATAACGGCTTGCGAGGCTTGAATATAACGCTCATCGCCTTGCAGCTTTATTGCCTGTAAACCTTCATGGGAAATATTATCTGCCAGATTCCAAATGGCGGCATCAATATCACCACGGTTTATATGTGCGATACAGTCGCTATAAGGTAATTCGACTAATTCTATAGGTTGCCCGGCAAATTTAATTTCAGTCAGCAGACATTGGTCGGGTGAGCGCGGATCTAACCCGACTCTACGAATTTTATGCTGTTCGCCACGGCGGCAAATAAGTTGATGACCATCCACGTAAGAGCCATTGCCCAAATTCAACGCCAATGCGACTTTTCCTTGGTCGAGATAACTTTTAGCTGCCAGATGCGAAACCACCGCCATGTCATAAATGCCGTCTATCAGACATTCAATCCGCACTTCTGCCCCACGCATATGGGCAAAATAAAGGGGAAGTAAGGTAAATTGCTCTCTTAAACCACTGGCCAAACCTTCATAAAGCTTGGTGTAAGGCAGTGGCATGGCGCACACCATATTGCCCAGATCCGCTTGTTGCAGCAACAGCGGCATATTCAGATCAACCAGTAAGGTTCCATTACGGCCACGGCGTTCAACAATAATAGCGCCATCCGCTTCCAGCACTTTTAAAGCATGCTGTACTACTCCGACGGAGATACCGAAATTATCGGATAACTCATCAATAGTTTTAAGCCGATTGCCAGGGCACTCACCAATTAGATAGCGCGCCATGGATACCAATGCCAATCCTTCTTTTTTTATGAATTTCTTGCTCATGGTAGATCAATTCAGCCTTAATTCACCCCGAATGACAGGGCAATGAATAGTGAGGGACAAAGTTAGCCACACTATTAATTTTCAGTTGTATGAATATTTAGACATTCATCCGAATGCCTCATCGTGGCAATATTAAATTAGGATATATGAGATCTAAATCACGTTCTACCACATTTAAAAGCAATAAGTAGAAGGTTTTTTTATAACAGATATGCAGGGGAGCACTGAGAGCATCCCCTGTGAAGTTAAATAAAATTCAATGGTTAAATGACTTTATGTGGGCCAAAACATTCATAATGAATTCGCTCGGATGCTACCCCTTGCGCCAATAATTGGCGGCCGGCGAATTGCATAAAAGCGAGTGGGCCACAGAAGTAATAATGTCGGTTGGGATCGGCTGCGAGCCACTGATGTGAACTGAGATCCATTAATCCTTCGCTGTGATAATTCTCCCCGCGCTTATCCTGCTCCGTTGGTTCGCGATACCAAACATGGCGGCTGATATTGGGCATATTTTCTGCTATCGCGGCGACTTCCTCGGCAAAAGCATGAACTTGTCCATTTTCAGCCGCATGTAACCAATGAATCGGCGCGGAATGTTGCTGTTTATGCAGGGTATTAAGCATACTTAACATTGGGGTTTGGCCCACACCAGCAGAAATCAGCGCCACAGGTGTCTCCGGCGTAATATCCAGGAAGAAATCGCCACGAGGAGGGGCGATGCGAACACTGTCCCCTTCGTTCAATTCACGGTGCAAATAGTTTGAAACCGTTCCTTGTTCTTCGCGTTTCACCGCAATGCGGTAGGTTTTTCCGTTAGGGGCAGCGGTCAGGGAATATTGGCGGATTTCTTGATATTCAAGCCGCTCATCTTCGATATAGATGCCCAAATATTGGCCTGGCTTGAAATCCAGCACTCGACCACCGTCTTCTGGTGCTAATAAAAAGCTGCAAATCACTTCGCTCTGCATCTCTTTTTTAATGATGCGGAAACGGCGCAAGGTTCGCCAGCCACCAGTTGCAGACTCACCTTGTTGATAAATCTGACTTTCCCGCGTAATAAACACATCAGCCAGCACCCCATAAGCTTTACCCCAGGCATCTAACACTTCCTGGCCCGGTGAGAGCAGCTCATCCAGTGTGTTTATCAGATGATGACCGACTATCGAATAATGCTCGGGCTGAATGTTTAGGCTGGTGTGTTTCTGGGCAATACGTTCAACTGCGGGCAATAAAACGGCCAGATTTTCAAGATTTGCCGCATAAGCGCAAATGGCGTTGAACAGGGCTTCGCGTTGGTCACCATTAAACTGATTACTCATATTGAAAATGTGCTTGAGTTCAGGATTGTGCGCGAACATACGGTCATAGAAATGTGCCGTTAGTTTGGTGCCGGTGGCGGCCAATAACGGAATAGTGGATTTAACAGTGGCGATGGTTTGGCTATCCAGCATGTGATGCTCCTTAAAGATTTATCCCCTGCGTCCTGACTGCAATGCCAATGACTTGGGTGTTATTAATGTGCAAATCAATACATGTATTTTAAATGCATCTTATAGAATGCCCTGTAATTTGTAAATGCACATTGCCCTTACCTGAGATGACTCCGCCGTGTCAGTTCACAGAATGTGAAAAAAGCACATAATGAATATGAGGATAATTCCGTTGCATTGAATGAAGTCTGAACAGGTCAAAGCCTTACGCAGTCTGGAGCCAATCGTTTGCGTAAAAACCTCTGTCAAGACCTATCTTAACGAGGGGGAAACAGTTTACACTGTGTCTTAAAGCCCAGAAGGGCAGTCCACCAGATCTATTTTGTTAGCTAAGTCAGGAGAGCCGGATGTTAAAGCGTGAAATGAACATTGCCGATTATGATGCAGATCTATGGCGTGCAATGGAGCAAGAAGTGGTGCGCCAGGAAGAGCACATTGAGCTGATTGCCTCTGAGAACTACACCAGCCCGCGTGTTATGCAAGCACAAGGTTCTCAGTTGACGAATAAATATGCTGAAGGCTATCCGGGCAAGCGTTACTACGGTGGCTGTGAGTATGTCGATATTGTTGAGCAACTGGCGATTGATCGTGCAAAAGAGTTGTTTGGCGCGGATTACGCCAACGTTCAGCCGCATTCTGGTTCTCAGGCGAACGTGGCGGTTTACTCAGCATTGCTGAAACCCGGCGACACTGTTCTGGGGATGAATCTGGCACACGGCGGCCATTTGACCCACGGTTCACCGGTTAACTTCTCCGGTAAACTGTACAATATCGTTCCTTACGGTATCGATGAATCTGGCAAAATTGATTATGAAGATATGGCGCGTCAGGCCGAAATTCATAAACCAAAAATGATCATCGGCGGCTTCTCTGCCTATTCCGGTATTGTTGATTGGGCAAAAATGCGCGAAATCGCCGACAGCATCGGCGCATGGTTCTTTGTCGATATGGCGCACGTCGCCGGTTTGGTGGCTGCGGGCGTTTATCCTAACCCCGTCCCACATGCACACGTCGTGACCACTACCACGCACAAAACACTGGCTGGCCCACGCGGCGGTTTGATTTTGGCGAAAGGCGGCGATGAAGATTTGTACAAAAAACTGAACTCGTCTGTGTTCCCAGCGAACCAGGGCGGCCCATTGATGCACGTTATTGCGGGCAAAGCGGTTGCGCTGAAAGAAGCTATGGAACCTGAGTTCAAGGTTTACCAGCAACAAGTGGCTAAGAACGCGAAAGCCATGGTGGCGGTCTTCCTGGAACGCGGCTACAAAGTGGTTTCTGGCGGTACAGATAACCACCTGTTCTTGCTTGATTTGGTAGATAAAGACATCACCGGTAAAGATGCCGATGCTGCTTTGGGTCGTGCCAATATCACCGTGAACAAAAACAGCGTGCCAAACGATCCGAAAAGCCCGTTTGTGACTTCAGGTGTGCGTATCGGCAGCCCAGCTATTACTCGCCGTGGTTTTAAAGAAGAAGAATCTCGCGAGCTGGCTGGCTGGATGTGTGATGTGTTAGATAACATCACTGATGAAGCCACTATCGAACGTATCAAACAGAAAGTTTTGGCTATCTGCGCCCGGTTCCCGGTTTACGCATAATTTCGGCCGATTGAATTTTTCTAATAAAAACCCGCACAATGCGGGTTTTTTTGTGATTAGCGTTAAGTAAATGTGAAGCTAATCTCAAATTACATGTTTACCTAATGACAAATTTGCTAGCAGGCGGGGCCTCTGTCACAGTGACCGGCTGACCTCGGAGGGATTCATGGTATTGCAATCAACACGTTGGCTGTCGCTCAGCTATTTCACTTATTTCTTTTCTTATGGGATTTTCCTGCCTTTCTGGGGCATTTGGTTACAAGGGGAAGGGATCCCGCCTGAAACCATTGGTATTTTGCTGGGCGCTGGATTAATTTCCCGTTTTCTCGGCAGTTTAATTATTGCCCCCAGTGTTAAAGACCCATCCCATCTGGTGACTGCAATCCGCATTCTGGCGCTTCTGACATTGGCTTTCGCCGTGGGTTTTTGGTTTGGCAATGGCTGGGCTTGGCTAATGGTGATTATTGCCGGTTTTAACCTATTTTTTGGCCCATTAGTGCCACTGACTGATGCGCTGGCAGCGACCTGGCAAAAACAGATAACCATGGATTACGGCAAAGTCCGGCTGTGGGGGTCACTGGCTTTTGTTATTGGTTCCGCATTAACCGGCAAGTTGGTCTCGGTTTGGGGCCATCCGGCGATTCTTTACAGCTTGCTGTTCGGCGTTTCAGCCATGTTACTGGGAGCATTGCTGAAACCGAGTGTGATGCCGCAAGGCGAGGTTAAACACCGTAATGTGGCCGCCACAGACTGGAAAGTATTGCTCTCTGAGCCGCAGGTATGGCGCTTTTTGCTGTGTGTGACTCTCTTGCAAGGCGCACATGCCGGATATTACAGTTTCAGTTCTATTTACTGGAAAGAGGCCGGTTATTCTGCCGCAACCATTGGCTATTTATGGTCTTTGGGGGTGGTGGCCGAAATCCTGGTATTTGCATTCAGTAATGTCCTTTTCCGCCGCTGGACTGCCCGCAGCCTGTTATTGCTTTCTGCTGTGAGTGGCATTATCCGCTGGAGTTTGATGGCTTCCACCACGGAGTTGTCGTGGCTTATTCTGATTCAAATTCTGCATTGTGGCTCATTTACTGTGTGCCATTTGGCGGCGATGCGCTTTATTGCCGCCCGGCGCGGGGCAGATGTGATTCGTTTGCAGTCGGTTTATTCTGCACTGGCGATGGGCGGAGGAATTGCGGTGATGACCATTATCTCGGGTTTCTTGTTCGAACATTATCAGGGCGGTGTTTTCTGGGTGATGGCATTAATCGTGATTCCAGTACTGTTTATTCGCCCTCGGGTGGTGGCAAACCCGGAAGACCTCGCCCGTTAGGATAAATCTAATAGGCGGCGTAATTGCTGATTTTGTTGCGCGCTCATGGGTAATAATACCTGAATCAGCGGAGGTGTTGATTCAGGTTGCCCCACGGCATAAGGGGTCAGCACCACCGCAGTTCCGGCGGGCGCACCGGATTGCAAATACACATCATGGGGCAAATATTTAATATGCAACGGCAACAGAGTTAGCTCGCGAATTTGCTGTTCAACTTGTTGTTCCAACTCTGAGTTATTCCTTGTCAGCAACAAAATTTGCTTCTCTTGTAATGCATTTCCCTGCATCAACCAGGCACCAAATCTAATGGCTATCAGGGCCGCCTCGTCGGCAGAGAATTGAATCTGATATTCTTGTTCGAACGCCGCCAGCGCTTGCTGAGTGGTTCGTAACAGCCGGGGGTATTGGCGGTTAACTTCTTCCAGCGATGAATTATCAATGCCGATATTGAAATAACAGCGCTCAATAGCTGGGGCGAGATGGGCAAAAAGCTGGTTCATTAACCGCTTATTGCTGCTCAGTGTCATACCGGAAAGTTGTTGAAAATGCATGACTAACTGGTCGATGGCCTTGTTTAGACGTGAATCTTCCACTGATTGAGAACCGTGATAATTATGCGCCTTAATCATGGTCAGCATCAGGATGAGCACGTCGCGTTCGATTTTATCGAGCGGGTCGCCCAGCAGCGGATTAAATAAATCAAATAAGCTGTCAGCAGCTACCAGCGCGGGTTTACGTGTTAGCCATTGTTGCTGGGCGAGGGATAATTCTGGCAGAGCATGCTGCCGATTTTCCCAAGCACAATAAGCTAAATACAGTTGCAAAAACTGGCGATCTTTTTCATTGAGATGGCGGTTCAGATAGGGTTCACATTGGGCGATTATGTTGGGTAAATCCTCTGAAATCAGCCGATTATCCCATGAGAGAGCATGATATAAACTAGGCGCAAAATAGTGTTCAATAAACTCAGGGCAATAGCGAATGCCTCGGCGCAGCCAGTGGATTAAACACAGCCTTTTGTCGAGCCGACTGCCCTGAATCAAACAGATGTCATCGACATTGGCCCTCAGTTGCAAATGGTAGAAACACTGGATTTCATGAGTAACCTCGGCTATATCTTGCCGGGTAGTGGGCTGCTCGACGCCGTTGATTTGGCTGATAGCCTCCAGTTGTACCCTGCTTGTGGGCATGAAGAGCATCAGTAACATATGGCAGCGGCGTTGTTGCCCGGACAGTGGTTGACTGGATAACAGCGGCACAGAAGACGTGTCCAAGTGCATATAACCGCCCGTGATGGATGTGTTGTTATTCATCATGCTTAAGCATAGCAAAAGAGATTCATTCAGTAGGTTAGGGCTGGGAGCTTTTACATCGACTTACAACTTACATCACAGTTATCGTGGAATTTCCAAGGATTGATTAATGCACTATATGTTATGTTATAACAAATCTGGCGTAATTAACCGACTGATTACCTTGCTGTTAACGGGGGGCGCTCTTGTTTTCAGCCCACTGGCTCAGGCCCACCCTCATAGTTTTATCGATATGGATGCCAGCTTCGTCAGTGAAAAACAGACGTTGGTGGGAATAAAAATGGTGTGGACGATGGATGAAATTACTTCCGCAGATCTGTTATATGACGCAGAAAATGCCAAAAGTGACTCGGAAATCTGGAAAAAACTGGCGGCTGAAGTGATGGCGAATGTGCTGGGACAGCACTATTTCACTGATATCTACCGTGACGGTAAGCCGGTGAAATATAAAAATTTGCCGACAGAATATCATTTGTCGCGCAAGGGGCATCAGGCGGTTCTAGAATTTATTTTGCCCTTGGCCGAACCGCAGCCGCTGGCCGGAAAGCCTTTTATTATCTCGACTTACGACCCTACCTATTTTGTGGATATGACTTATGACGGTAATAAGGCGGTAAGGCTGTCGGATGAAATGGCGAAAAGCTGCAAATTAACCTTATTCACGCCCAACCCCAATACATCATTACAAGCTTACGCACTGTCTTTGGATAAAAGTGATTCACCAGGAGAAGATATGGAACTTGGCAAACAATTCGCCCAACGGGTCACCGTGCAATGCCAGTAGGTCTCGCCACTGTGTCGCGGCCAAAACATTGGCTAATAAATTTATGGCCACTGGTGCTGTTTTTAGTGTTGCTGGCCGCTGCCGCGCAGGTGGCATGGCTTTATTGGCCGGAACTGTTATTTAAAACAGTGGCTTGGCAAAAAAGTATGCATCAGCAGATGGCCCAGTTACTGCAACAGGTGAAAGCCAATCCGCATCAGGCCGGTTTAGCGCTGATGATGTTCAGCCTGATTTACGGCGTGCTACATGCCGTAGGGCCGGGGCATGGCAAAGTGGTGATAGTGACTTATCTTGCCACCCACCCGGCGCAACTTAAAAACAGTTTGAAACTGACGTTTGCGGCGTCGATATTGCAAGGGGGCGTCGCTATCTTGCTGGTTACTGTGCTGTTGGGCATATTGCAACTCTCCTCCCGCTATTTGCACCAAAGCAGCTTTTGGTTGGAGAAAGGCAGTTTTCTGTTGGTTATCGCGCTCGGCGTTTTATTGTGTTTCCGTGCAATAAAGCGGCTTTATCATCAAGTGAAGTTATTAAAACCGCAGAAAATCAGCATTCAGCGCCTACAGCCATTGAGTGCGACTCATGTTCACAGTGAAAGTTGCGGCTGTGGGCATCGCCATATGCCCAATTCTCAAGAACTACAAGCGGGTAATGATTGGCGCACTCGTCTGGCGATTGTTTTGGCGATGGGCATGCGGCCTTGCTCCGGTGCGATTATGGTGCTGTTGTTTGCTAAAGTCATTGGAGTTTATTGGTGGGGTATTTTTTCAGCCATTGCGATGGCCATCGGCACCTCATTGACCATCTCGTTACTGGCGCTATTTGTTCACTATGCACGGCGGCTGGCGGTGCATTTAAGCCGTAAGCGGGCGCCCGCAGCATGGGGGGCGATAGCTTGGGCGACATTGGCATTAACTGGCGGAATTATTCTGCTGTTTGCCGGCGCTCTGCTTTATCTTTCCAGTCAGCCGGACATGATGGGGGGGATAAGGCCATTCGGTCGCTAATTCTCACAATAAAAAAAGCCAGTCAGGGTTAGCCGACTGGCTTTTTAATGTGCATCCGTTAATCGTGTTTAATTAACGTTTTAAGGCGTCACTCACTTCGGCCTGAATGATAGACTGAAGAATACCTTTCACAACGCGCGGATTACCGGCCACGATATTGCCGGAGCTGAAGTGGTTATGGCCGCCTGCAAAGTCAGTTACCACACCGCCAGACTCACGAACTAACAGTTCGCCACCAGCAAAATCCCAAGGCTTCAAGCCAATTTCAAAGAAACCATCAACACGGCCTGCGGCGACATAAGCCAAGTCCAGCGCCGCTGAACCGGTGCGACGAAAATCAGCACACTGTTCAAACAGTTTACCCACAACGCGCAGATAAGCGGGAGCATGTTGTTTCACTTTGAATGGGAAACCGGTAGCCAGAATAGTGCCGTCTAAATCTTTGGCATTGGTGCCACGCAGACGGTAGCCGTTTAATTGAGCGCCTTGACCACGGGTAGCTGTAAACAGTTCGTTACGCATTGGGTCATAAACTACGGCAACTTCGGTACGGCCTTTGATGCGTACGGCGATAGATACGGCGAAGTGAGGGAGACGTTTGATGAAGTTGGTAGTGCCATCCAGTGGATCAATAACCCATTGCACATCATCGTCTTCGCCGAGCAACTCACCACATTCTTCACCAATAATAGTGTGTTTTGGGTAAGATTTACGGATAACGTCAACAATCAGACTCTCTGAGTCGCGGTCAACATTGGTAACAAAGTCATTACTGCCTTTCTGGCTCGCTTCGACAGCGTCCGGAGTTTCATAATTTTTGGCAATCAGGTTACCGGCCTTACGCGCAGCGCGTATGGCGATAGTCAGCATCGGATGCATGGGTATCTTCCACTAGGATGTTAAAGAACGAGAAACGGCGCGTAGTATAGCAGGGGATCGGATAAATTCCTATGTCTGTGTTAAGATATGCCGATTCCCCGTTATCCTCAGAGTTTGTATGCTACACAATATTCGTATCGTTTTGGTTGAAACCTCACACACCGGCAATATGGGTTCGACAGCTAGGGCCATGAAAACAATGGGATTAACCAATTTGTATCTGGTTAATCCTTTGGTTAAACCTGATTCTCAGGCTATTGCATTGTCTGCGGGTGCCAGTGATGTGATTGGCAATGCCACCATCGTGGATACCCTGGATGAAGCGCTGGCGGGATGCAGCTTGGTGGTTGGTACTAGCGCCCGTTCGCGCACCTTGCCTTGGCCTATGCTAGAGCCGCGTGAATGTGGCGTGCGCAGCGCACGTGAAGCTGAACATGCGCCGGTAGCACTGGTGTTTGGTCGTGAGCGGGTTGGCTTGACGAATGATGAGCTACAAAAGTGCCATTATCATGTGGCAATCCCGGCTAACCCGGAATACAGTTCACTGAATTTGGCCATGGCGGTGCAAATTTTAGCCTATGAAGTGCGAGTGGCTTTCCTTGACCGCCAGCAAGCAGCGGCGCCAGTAGTCGTAGAAGAGGAAGCGCCTTATCCATTAGTGGATGATTTGGAGCGTTTCTATCTGCATCTGGAGCAGGTTTTGTCTCATACTGGCTTTATTCGCCAGGCCCATCCGGGGCAGATTATGAGCAAGTTACGCCGCCTGTTTACCCGTGCGCGCCCGGAAGCTCAAGAGCTGAATATTCTGCGTGGGATGCTGACATCCATTGAGAAACAAGATAAATACCCGCAGCGTGGTGCTGATGCCAGTGAGCATAACAACAAAGATTAATGTCTTATATCAATTGGTTATTATAGAAACTGTTCCATATTATTGAAAATGAAATTGTTAAATAATACTTGAGCGATTTACTAGGTTAAATAGTTGACTGAAACACTCGGGTATGTCAAAGTTCTGGCTTGTTCTCACCAACAGGTAATCTTAGCTATGAGACTGACATCCAAAGGCCGTTATGCCGTGACCGCTATGCTTGATGTAGCATTACATTCCCATGACGGGCCAGTTCCTCTGGCCGATATTTCTGAACGTCAGGGGATTTCATTATCCTACTTGGAACAGCTTTTTTCACGGTTACGCAAAAATGGCTTAGTCGCCAGCGTTCGTGGTCCAGGTGGCGGTTACCTGCTGGGTAAAGATGCTTCAGTAATCGCGGTCGGTGCGGTTATCACTGCCGTTGACGAATCTGTCGATGCCACCCGTTGCCAGGGTAAAGAAGGTTGTCAGGGTGGCGATCGTTGCCTGACTCATACTTTGTGGCGTGATTTGAGTGAGCGCATTAGCAGCTTCCTCAACAACATCACATTGGCAGAACTGGTTAATAACCAAGATATTCTTGAGGTTGCGGATCGTCAAAATAACGATACGCGCCGTACGGCCAATGGCCGACCGCAAGAGACGATTAACGTCAATCTGCGCGCATAAGCAGAATCTGCGGAATTTTACGTTTTGGAAGTGATGTACGGAGCATAAGAGCAATGACCGAATCAAAAATAAAGACACCGATCTATCTGGATTATGCAGCAACGACCCCGGTAGACCCTCGTGTCGCTGAAAAAATGATGCAGTACCTGACTCTGGACGGTATTTTTGGTAACCCCGCCTCTCGTTCTCATAAGTTTGGCTGGCAAGCAGAAGAAGCTGTTGATATTGCACGTAATGATATTGCTGCATTAGTCGGTGCGGACCCTCGCGAGATAGTCTTCACCTCCGGTGCAACTGAGTCCGATAACCTTGCGATTAAAGGTGCTGCTAACTTCTACCAGAAGAAAGGCAAGCACATCATCACCTGTAAGACCGAACATAAAGCAGTGTTGGATACTTGTCGCCAGTTGGAGCGTGAAGGCTTCGAAGTGACTTATCTGGCACCGCAGTCTAACGGCATTATCGACCTGAAACAGCTTGAAGCCGCCATGCGTGAAGACACCATTCTGGTTTCTATCATGCACGTGAATAATGAAATCGGTGTGGTGCAGGATATCGCGGCAATCGGCGAAATGTGCCGTAGTCGCGGGATCATTTTCCATGTTGATGCGACACAAAGCGTCGGTAAATTACCCATCGATCTGAGCCAACTGAAAGTCGATTTAATGTCTTTCTCTGCCCATAAAGTTTATGGCCCGATGGGCATTGGCGCACTGTTTGTTCGTCGTAAACCTCGCATTCGCATTGAAGCACAGCAGCACGGCGGGGGTCATGAGCGCGGTATGCGTTCAGGGACTTTACCCGTTCATCAGATAGCTGGCATGGGTGAAGCTTACCGTATCGCCAAAGAAGAGATGGAAAGCGAAGCTGCGCGCCTGCGTTCACTGCGTCTGCGGTTGTGGAATGGTCTCAAAGATATCGAAGAAGTTTACCTGAATGGCGATTTAGAGAATGGCGCACCTGGCATTCTGAACATCAGTTTCAACTATGTTGAAGGTGAGTCGCTCATCATGGCACTGAAAGATTTAGCTGTTTCATCGGGTTCAGCCTGTACTTCCGCGAGTCTGGAACCTTCTTACGTGTTGCGTGCGTTGGGGATGAACGACGAACTGGCTCACAGTTCAATTCGTTTCTCTCTGGGGCGTTTCACCACTGAAGAAGAGATCGACTACGCCATTGCGCTGGTTCGCAAATCCATTGGCCGTCTGCGTGACTTGTCTCCGCTGTGGGATATGTTTAAGCAGGGCGTGGATATCAGCAGCATTGAATGGTCGCACCATTAATTCCAGATTTTAAGACTCAGGAGTAATCACATGGCTTACAGCGAAAAAGTAATCGATCACTACGAAAACCCACGTAACGTCGGGTCATTCGACAACGCAGATCCTACCATTGGTAGCGGAATGGTTGGCGCACCCGCTTGTGGTGATGTCATGAAGTTGCAGATTAAAGTTAACGACGCTGGCATCATTGAAGATGCACGTTTCAAAACTTATGGCTGCGGCTCTGCTATTGCCTCCAGCTCTCTGGTAACTGAATGGATGAAAGGTAAGTCTCTCGAGCAGGCTGAAGCGATCAAGAATACTCAGATCGCAGAAGAGCTGGAGTTACCGCCAGTCAAAATTCACTGCTCAATTTTGGCTGAAGATGCCATTAAAGCAGCTATCGCCGACTACAAAAGCAAACATACTGCCAAGTAGTTGTAAAATAGGTTATTAATAACTGGCTCATTTTTCCTAAGGATTTCAAAATACTGCATACTAATACACGTGCAGTTTGAAAGATAACGAGGATATGAGCTGGTTTTCAGCGTTGAGGAAGGTCTATGTCGATATCAATCAGCGACAGTGCTGCACAACGGGTCAGCGCCTTTTTAAATCACCGTGGTAAGGGCTTAGGTCTGCGCTTAGGCGTACGGACGTCGGGCTGCTCCGGTATGGCATATGTCCTGGAATTTGTTGATGAAATGAACGATGACGATATCGTTTTTGAAGACAAAGGCGTGAAAGTGATCATCGACGGCAAAAGCATGGTCTATCTTGACGGCACCGAGCTGGATTTCGTCAAAGAAGGTCTGAACGAAGGCTTTAAATTCAACAATCCGAACGTCTCCAATGAGTGCGGATGTGGTGAAAGCTTTAACGTCTGACCCCTGTTTTTGTTCCTGCCTCAGGAACTTGATGCCTATATACCCAAAGTCATTGGAGTTGCAGGTAGATAGCCAGCAAACAAATCTTGATGAGCTTATTCAAGTAGGTCAACTACAAGTGAGTGATTCGAGGGCGTGAGTGCAGCTAACACCCATGCAATTCCAAGGACGAAGGGGATAACCCCAGAGCATGCTATGGATTACTTCACATTATTCGGGCTGCCGGCTCAGTACCTGATTGACGGCAACCAACTCACGACCCGCTATCAAGAATTGCAACGCCAATTCCATCCTGACCGTTTTGCAAATCAGCCTGAACGCGAGCGTTTGGCCTCATTGCAACAAGCCGCGACCATCAATGATGCTTACCAAACCCTCAAGCACCCGTTAAAACGGGCTGAGTATATGCTATCTTTGCAGGGTTTTGATTTAGGCAACGAACAGCATACTATGCGTGATACCGCGTTTCTGATGGAGCAATTGGAGCTGCGGGAAGAGCTTGATGCTATCGAACGCCACTCAGATGCTGAGGCGCAACTTGCTGCATTCAGTCGCCGTTTGGCACTGATGACGAAAACGCGCAGCCAACTGATGGTCGAGCAATTGGATCAACAACAGTGGGAACAAGCCGCTGACACGGTTCGAAAATTACGTTTTCTGGATAAGTTAGGACAGCAGGTTGAACAGCTAGAAGAACGCCTGTTTGATGATTTTTCCTGAGAACGTAATAAGGCAATAAAATTGTATCTGATTGATAAAAATAAAAAATAAATTTATTGATGGCGCGAAATGCGCGGCTACTTCTTATTAGAGCGTGTCGTTAACGTTTTATATACTCTAAATAATTCGAGTTGCAGGAAAGCGGCAAGCCAACGCAGATGCAGCTTGAAGTATGACGAGTATAGATTGATGGAATCTCAACATGGCCTTATTACAAATTAGTGAGCCTGGTTTAACTGCACCGCCGCATCAACGCCGGTTGGCCGCAGGGATAGATTTAGGTACGACCAATTCTTTGGTCGCCACCGTGCGCAGCGGTAAAGCGCAAACGCTGGCAGATGAACAACTGCGGGATCTTTTGCCCTCAGTGGTTCACTATCAACAAAATGGCATTGATGTCGGCTGGAATGCGCGCAATTTAGCGGCATTGGACCCGGTCAATACCATCAGTTCAGTTAAACGCATGATGGGCCGTTCTTTGGCCGATATCGTGCAGCGCTACCCTAATCTGCCTTACCAATTCCAATCCAGTGAAAATGGTTTACCGATGATCCAGACGGCGAGCGGGTTGGTTAATCCGGTGCAAGTGTCTGCAGATATTCTCAAATCATTGGCACAGCGGGCACAGGCGGCCTTGGAAGGGGAGTTGGACGGCGTGGTCATTACTGTCCCCGCTTATTTTGATGATGCTCAACGGCAGGGCACCAAAGATGCTGCTCGTCTGGCGGGGTTGCATGTGTTGCGTTTGCTCAATGAGCCGACCGCTGCGGCTATCGCCTATGGTCTGGATTCAGGTCAGGAAGGGGTGATCGCCGTTTATGACTTGGGCGGCGGGACATTTGATATCTCTATCTTGCGCTTGAGCCGCGGCGTGTTTGAAGTGCTGGCAACTGGCGGCGACTCGGCACTGGGGGGCGATGACTTTGACCACCTATTAGCCGATTGGCTGCGTGAGCAAGCTGGTATTGATTCCCGTGATGACCATGGTGTCCAGCGGCAATTATTGGATGCGGCCATCGCGGCTAAGATTGCCTTGAGTGATGCTGAGATTGCTGATGTCTCCGTGGCTGGCTGGCAAGGGCAAATCACCCGTCAGCAGTTTGAATCTCTGATAGCGTCATTAGTTAAACGCACATTAATGGCCTGTCGCCGCGCGTTAAAAGATGCGGGCGTCACGGCCGATGAAGTGCTGGAAGTGGTAATGGTCGGCGGCTCGACCCGTGTACCTTTGGTGCGCGAGCAGGTTGGGCAATTTTTTGGCCGCACGCCACTGACTTCGATTGATCCCGATAAAGTAGTCGCTATTGGCGCGGCGATTCAAGCCGATATTCTGGTGGGGAATAAACCCGACAGTGACATGCTGCTGCTTGATGTTATCCCGCTGTCATTAGGGCTGGAAACCATGGGCGGTTTAGTGGAGAAAATCATTCCACGCAATACCACTATTCCGGTCGCCCGCGCGCAAGAATTCACCACCTTTAAAGACGGCCAGAGCGGGATGATGATTCACGTGCTGCAAGGTGAGCGCGAACTGGTACAAGATTGCCGTTCTCTCGCCCGCTTTAGTTTACGGGGTTTACCGCCGCTGCCCGCGGGGGGCGCGCATATTCGTGTGACTTTCCAGGTGGATGCGGACGGTTTGTTGAGTGTCACGGCGATGGAAAAATCCACCGGCGTGGAGGCATCGATTCAGGTGAAGCCCTCTTATGGGCTGTCTGATGATGAAATTGCCAATATGATTAAAGATTCGATGGCGAACGCGCACAGCGACATTGGCGCACGTAAGCTGGCGGAACAACAAGTCGAAGCCTCCCGCGTGTTGGAAAGTTTACAAGGCGCATTGGCACAAGACGCAGCACTACTCAGTGAGCAAGAAAGTACTGCTATCGCTCAGGCGATGGCGGCATTACAGCAGCAGATGCAGGGCACTGACCCACATGCAATCGAAGCTGCGATAAAAGCGTTAGATGCACAAACGCAAGATTTTGCCGCGCGCCGGATGGATGCCTCTATTCGCCGTGCTTTGGCTGGCCATTCAGTGGATGAGGTTTAATCATGCCCAAAATAGTATTTCTGCCCCATAAAGACCTTTGCCCGGATGGTGCAGTGCTGGAAGCAACCCAAGGTGAGACTATACTGGACGTTGCCCTGCGCAATGGAATCGACATCGAGCATGCCTGTGAGAAATCCTGCGCTTGCACGACTTGCCACTGTATCGTGCGCGAAGGGTTTGATTCGCTGCCAGAAAGCAGTGAGCTGGAAGATGATATGTTGGATAAAGCTTGGGGTCTGGAGCCAGAAAGCCGCCTGAGTTGTCAGGCGACAGTGACGGATGAAGACTTGGTGGTTGAGATCCCGCGTTATACTATCAACCATGCGCGAGAACATTAATTATACTCGTCATACTTCAAGCTGCATGTGCGTTGGCTTGCCGCCTTCCTGCAACTCGAATTATTTAGAGTATATACACGAGAACATGATATGAGCTTAACCTGGCAAGATACTCGCGAAATTGGCGAAGCGCTGTATGATCAATTTCCGGATACCGATCCTAAAACAGTGCGTTTCACCGATATGCACCAATGGATCTGTGATTTAGAAGATTTCGATGACGATCCGCAAGGATCAAATGAAAAAGTGCTGGAAGCCATCCTGCTCGTCTGGTTAGATGAATTTGAATAAATACCTGAGGGTCGCACGAGCGGCCCTTTTTTCTATTGTTACTTTATAGCTGGCTGTTACTGTATAGCAGACAGTATTTTTTAGAGTAGAACGTTTTGATCCGCCGTGGCTAACACAGGGCCGCGTATAAGCAGCTGAATAACAGCAAAAAATAATAATGAAGAGGTAGTTCATGACAACAGAAATGATGCAAGTAACCTTATCAAATACCCCAGCCGACGCCCGTTGGGGAGAGAAAGCCCAGTTGAGTACCGATGCCGAGGGGATGACTATCCACCTGACGGGTAAAAATGAATTGGGTACCATTCAACGCGCCGCCCGCAAAATAGATGGGCAAGGTATCAAACAGGTAAAACTGGCCGGTGAAGGCTGGGGTCTGGAGCAAAGCTGGGCATTTTGGCAAGGTTTCCGTGGGCCAAAAGGCCAGCGCAGTGTGGAGTGGGCAGAACTGCCAGAGAACGAAAAAACCGAGCTAAAACAACGGCTAAAAATCATTGACTGGGTGCGCGATACCATTAATGCGCCAGCAGAAGATTTAGGGCCAGAGCAACTGGCTAAAAACGCGATTGATTTGCTGTGCGCAGTATCATGTGATGCTGTCAGCTACCGCATTACCAAAGGCGAAGATCTGCGTGAACAGGGCTATGCCGGGATTTACACTGTGGGCCGTGGTTCTGATCGTGCGCCGGTGTTGCTAGCTTTGGACTATAACCCAACCGGTAACCCAGATGCGCCGGTGATGGCATGTTTGGTTGGCAAAGGAATTACTTTTGATTCAGGCGGTTACAGCCTGAAACAGAGCGCATTTATGGACTCTATGAAGTCCGATATGGGCGGTGCGGCGACAGTCACGGGCGCATTGGCATTAGCAGCAGCCCGTGGTTTGAAAGAGCGGGTGAAACTGTATTTGTGTTGTGCGGATAATATGGTTAGCGGTAATGCCTTTAAGCTGGGTGATATCATTCGCTATCGCAATGGCAAGACTGTCGAAATCATGAATACTGATGCTGAAGGGCGCTTAGTCTTGGCTGATGGTCTGATTGATGCTTCAGAGCAGAATGCACCGCTGATTATTGATGCTGCCACTTTGACCGGCGCGGCAAAAACGGCGTTGGGTAATGATTACCACGCGCTATTTAGTTTTGATGATGAATTGGCACAAGAGTTGTTGAGCAGCGCACAAAGTGAGCATGAGCCTTTCTGGCGCTTGCCGTTAGCTGAATTCCATCGCAGCCAACTGCCATCCAACTTTGCTGAGTTGAATAATGTCGCGGGGGCGGCCTACAGTGCGGGTGCCAGCACTGCCGCCGCATTTTTGTCACATTTCGTGAAAGACTATCAGCAAGGTTGGCTGCACATTGACTGCTCCGCGACTTACCGTAAAGGTGCGGTTGATCAGTGGTCTGCCGGTGCTACAGGCCTGGGGGTTCGTACTATTGCTAACTTGTTGTTGGCGAAAGCAAAATAATCATCTTAATGATTTGAAAAGAGTCTCGGGGGCGCATTTGCGTCCCTTTGTTCGATCTATTTTATGTTTTTCTGGAGTAGAGCATGAGTTTGCTACAACCCCCTGCTGCTGATAGCCACGATAGTCACCATCATGATGAAGACCAAAGTCTGGAGTCTTTGCTGAAACTGGCGGCGACGGAATCAATTCATCGCACCGCTTTTTTTCGCACACTGTTGGATGCCACGGTTTTGGTGCTGGTGGACGGGTCAGAGCAGGGCGATGAAGAGGGTGAGATGGCCTTCACAACAGGCGATGGGGTGAATATTCTGCATTGGGAAAAGCAGGATGGTGAATCGGTCATTCCCTTCTTTACCTCGGTAGAGGTGCTCCAGCAAGCGCTGGATATCGCCGAAGATCAACAGGTTGATAGTGAAAAACTGTCAGTAAAACAGCCTTTTATCGCCATGCCAGTGCGGGTGTTATTTGAAATGACCCAAGGTGCGCATCTGTTTTTGAACCCAAAATCAGAGCATGGTAAAGAGTTTTGGCCACAAGAAGTGGCGATGCTGCTGGAAAATGGCGGTTTAGCCCAATCAGCCGAAATGGTGGTGGATAAAGAGAGCCAAATTCTGTTGGGGCAGCCGGAAGAATATCCCGCAGCAATGGTGGATGCCCTGATCCAGCTGTTTAGCCAGCGTAAACCAGTGCGGCGTGCTTTTTTGGCACTGATGCATGATAAGAGCGTGGATGATAAACCTAACTTATTGGTTGGGCTGGAAGTGGATGGCACAGATGATGAGATTGACCAACTGATTCAAGAGGCCGGTAATGTTGCCAGTGACCATGCACCGGATGATGGCCCGGTAGATTTTTGCGTGGTGAATGAGAAAGAGCGGGGGGTAAGCCATTACCTGATGACGCATACCCAAGCATTTTACCAGCGCAGATGGGGCAGTTGGCTGAGGAATATTATTCCTTCGACCAGCCATTAATGAGAAAAGGGAGCCAATTTGGCTCCCTTTTTATGACAGATAATCATCATTGCTACATGAAGAAATTACTGTGTAATTTAGAAAGTGTAAGCAACACCCATATTAATAGTCATTGGGGTGGCAATGTTTTTACCTTTAGACACTTTAACTTCTGAGCCGATAGACAGGTTAGACGTCAGGTTTACATTGATCCCCATACCGACGTTAGCACGAGTCCCTTTCAGGTTATTATCAAACATCTCGTTGTTAATCATCACCTTGTTACTTGCCATCAGGTCATGGTCTACCGAGAAAATTGCATAAGGCTTAATTTCTGCGCCGCTATTCAACACAAAGCGATAACCCGTGTTCATGCCCAGAGTACCGGTTGTCGTACGTGAACCTTGGTTCTGCGCTTCCATTCCGTTAGACAATTTATATTGGCTTTTACCCGAGCTAAAGGTGTTCAGGGCGACATAAGGGGAAACATACATCGCATCAATATTGATATGTTTACCCGCTTTTACTGCCAGCCCCATGCCGGAGAAGTTAGCCGCTCCAGTCGCGTTATTAGCTTGTGACGCCACACTGAGGTTCTGTTTAAACTGGTTGGTTTTGAACACACCATTCAGGTAATAGCCGCTGTTAGCCAAATATTGCACGTAAGCGCCCAATGAGTTGCTTTCCACACTGCCGCTGCTCTGGTAATCAGATTTGATATTGGAGCTGGTATGGCTGGCGAAGCTACCCACACTGAATACGGCATTACCCAACTCAATGGCTTTATCGCCACCTAAAGTTACGCCACTTAGCTTCTGATTGAAGTTGGTTGCGGTACCTTTCACGTCGTAACTGTCATTCAGGTAAGTTAACCACACACCACTTTCATTGGCCGCAGAGCTTTGTTTATCTAACCGATTGTGAATTGAGCTTAATTCGGCGTTAAAGATAACTGGCATGGTATTGGCGACGGCCAAAATACCCGCCGTATTTGACGTCACTTTTGTTTTATCTGCGACCAGTTTGAAACTGCCTTTGCCATCACTGACCAGTGAGTGCTTATAGTTACCCAAGTCTACCGGCCCATTGGCCAGAACGAAGTGGGCAGTATTTTTCCCTTTTACATCGACGACATTCAGATTCGCTGGGGCTACACCACTGTTATTGATCTGAACATCAAAAGTACCTGCAGCATCGCCTGCAACCTTTAGCGGCGCGCTTGACTGAGAGAACAGCGCTGAACCTAAATTAAAGAGGCCTCGGCCTGCCAGTGATGCCATGGTTAGCTGAGTATTAGATTTGCTCATATCAATACTACCACCCGCCAGCCTGACATTTTTAAAAGCAAACTGTGCTGGTTTACCATTATTGCCAGCAAAAGCAGCGCGGGAAGCAGATTGCACTGCGGTTAATGGGGCATCTACGGCGAATAACTGCATGTTACCGGCTAAATTCAGGTCTGCATTTTGCGTGGTTGCGCCACCCTGCACACTGAGGAAGCTGTTTTTATTAGCATCAATAATGCCGTTAATATCTGCGGTTTTATCGAAAATGACGGTACTGTTATTGAATGTCGCATCCATCAAATGACCTGAAATCAGGGAGTGGCCATTTTCAACCACCAGCTTATGCGCTTGTGCTCGGGCCATCAGATCAAATTTACCGCCTTTGACTTTAGTATTGTTAGCAATGGCACCTTCATTAATCGTCAATTTGCTGTCGTTAACTGTGGTGTTATTAGCCGTTGCCTTATCAACTAGTGTGAAATCAACTGCATTGAACACAGTATCTTCGATAGCAGCACCCGCTTGAACATCAAATATGCCGCCATTGACTGTTGTTGCAGTGGTTTTCGCACCCGCTTTCACGGTGAATTCGCCGTCATTCAAAGTGGTAATATTGGCTGTTGCACCTTGATTAAGCGCAAATTTGCCGCCTTTAACTGTGGTGTCTTTGGCTGTGCCATCAACAATAAATTCGCCGTCATTCAAGGTGGTAATATTAGCCGTTGCACCTTGATTAAGCGCAAATTTGCCGCCTTTAACCGTGGTGTTATTGGCTGTGCCATCAACAATAAATTCGCCGTCATTCAAAGTGGTAGTGTTGGCCGTTGCACCTTGATTAAGCGCAAATTTGCCGCCTTTAACCGTGGTGTTATTGGCTGTGCCATCAACAATAAATTCACCACTATCAAGGGCGGTGATGTTAGCCGTCGCACCTTGATTAAGCGCAAATTTGCCGCCTTTAACTGTGGTGTCTTTGGCTGTGCCATCAACAATAAATTCGCCGTCATTCAAAGTGGTAGTGTTGGCCGTTGCACCTTGATTAAGCGCAAATTTGCCGCCTTTAACCGTGGTGTTATTGGCTGTGCCATCAACAATAAATTCGCCACTATCAAGGGCGGTGATGTTAGCGATTGCACCCTGTTCCAGTCTAAATTTACCGCCATTTATTGTCGTGTTATTCGCCGTCGCCTTGGTATTGGCAATAAAGTTACTATCACTGCCAATAGAGGTATTTTTTGTTTCCGCGCCCTCGAGCAGCGTAAAGGTTGAACCGTCCAACAGTGTGGTGTCATCCGCCGTGGCACCTTTTACCAACTCTAATTCGGCAAAATGCAACTGAGTGTCAGAGGCTGTGGCACCGCTTTCGAGGGCAAATGTGGCAGCTCTATCAAATATCTGAGCGCCTTTAACTACGGCACCCGATTTGAGAATCAGAGTACCCTCATCAGTGACATTGACTCCATTCGCACTGGCACCGTCATTAACGGTCATCGTGCCATTAGTCACAGAGGTTGCGGAGGCTGACGAACCCTTCTCCAGGATAAATTCACTATTGTCAGCATGCAGCTCAGTCCCGCTGGTTTTAGCATTGGCCTTTAAAGTAAACACTGCGTCTTCAGCGAGTTTAGTGCTATTAGCCGTTGCGCCATCGACCAACTCTAGTGAGGCATTAGTCAATGAAGTATTTTCTGCGCTAGCGCCCGCGGCGATGGTCAGTGTCCCACCTTTAATGCTGGTGCCATCAGCTTTGGCCCCGTTATTTAGCTCAACAGTCCCTTCTGTGCTGCTAAGGTTATGAATTTCGGCAAATTCACCAACTGTCGCTGTACCGCCTTTAAGGATTTTCGCGCCATGGGACTCTGCGGTGTTTATGACATCCTTGCCATTTGCATCTTGTGTCTTTGCCCCTGTCAGTACCAACGTGCCGCCATCATTGATGACCGAATCGTGATCAGTACCGCCATTGTTATTAATGATACCTTTGGTGATAACCGTGTTATTCGCCAGTGCGCCAGTTGCCAGGTTTAGGGTGCCATCGTCGCTAATAATGCTATCAAGGGCTTTGCCGCCGTCTTCAACATTTTGCGTCCCACCCGCCACCTGAGTGGCAAATGCAAGCGTGTTTGCCGCGACGGTTTGCTGCTCACTTTGGGCAATAGTTTGCTCAAATACCGGCATAGCAATAGTCGGATCCGTCACTTTATCTAACTGAGCGACTGCTGCTATTGCAGCATCCATTTCGGTTGTTTTGGTTGCCAGTGCAGCAATTGCGTCAATTTTATGCTGCTGGGCAGTTTGATACTGAGTGGTTGTATCCTGGGCGGAATTTTCGGCAGTGGTGTGTGCAGTAGTCGCATCTTGAAATAACTGATCTGCAGCTGCTGCTTTTGCGATGGCCTCTTGGGCTACTTTAGCTTTAGCTTTATCTGCAGGGGAAGTCGCTGAGTTATCAATCAAGTCCTGTAACTCTTTTGCGAGATCTGGCGTGTTTGCATTCCAAGTTGGGTCTACCGCTGTAATCGCCGCCGTTTTTTCTGTATCAAGTCTAGTTAACTCAAGTTCAGCATTCGTTTTTGCTGTTTCAGTTTTTTTAGCGAGGGCTTTAAGAACGCTTGATTTAACACTGAGAGAGAGTTTGTCCGATGTTGCTTTGACGTTTTCTTGTTTTGCTGCTTCCTGCGCCTGTTTAGCCACTGCTTGCGTATCTAATCTGATTTTTTTATCGGCTAACTGGGTTACCAGCATTCCTTTTTGTTCTGAGGTCATTACACCTTGATTCAGATAATCCTGAAGTTTACTTAGAGTGACAGCTGGTGTTGATGCGGCTACAGCCCCACCTGACACCAGCGAAGAAATCAAGATAGATAAAGGTAATAAACGCGTATTCAGAGTGTTGTGATGACTCATGGTTTTATAGGTTCCTATTTAAAGATTAATTTTTATAGACATGGAATAAAGATTTTTAATAACGGGAAGGTGTTGGGTGAAATATAATGGCATGAGGTTGCCATGCCTACTTATTAAAAAATAAAAATTGGTTTTTTATATTTATTTTATATTTTGTTTTATTTCTATTTGGGTTTATCGTTTTAATTCATTGTTTTTGTTGTATAAAATATTGCATTCTGTAATTGGTTATTTTATGGGTTCATTAATTTAATTTTTTATTAAAAAAATATTAAATATGATTTTTGTGTGTTTTTTTTTGTTTTATTCTATTTATCTAAAACTAATTCGATAAAAGATGAGAATATTCTCTATATAGAAATGGTCGGTTTATCTGTCTATATTCCCTTTCCGGTGAATGCTATAATCTTGCCATCAACCAGGGAGAGAGATATGAATCACAAGGGTTTGCATCGGTTAATGTCGAAAATAAAAGGGCGTCAAATGGCACTCTTGGTCAGTGCCGTGCTGTTATTGGCGGGCTGTGATGATGAGAGTAAAAATAAGGATGTTGCCGCTCCATCTACCCCGGTCACGACACAGACCAGTGAACCGGCAGCCAAAGTTGCGGTGAGCAAAATAGACGATGTAAATAAGTTGGCGGAGCTGACAAAACAGCATGCGGGTCAGCCACTAACCTTACTGGATGCCTCTGAGTTACAACTCGATGGTGCCAGTGCCATGGTGCTGACTTTCTCGCAGCCATTGGATCCCAAGCAAGATTTCTCCTCTCTGGTGCATTTGGTTGATACTGTTAGCGGCAAAATCGACGGGGCTTGGGAGCTGTCCGACAATCTGATGGAGCTGCGGTTACGCCATCTTAAACCTGAACGTAAATTGCTACTGACCGTCGACAGTGCCTTGAAAGGGATCGGCGGTACTGAGCTGGGTAAACAACAACAGCAGCAAATAACCACCCGCGATATCAAGCCGAGTGTCGGGTTTGCCAGTAAAGGTTCTTTATTACCGGGTAAATTGGCACAGGGCTTGCCGGTGATGGCGCTCAATGTTGATAGCATTGATGTTAACTTTTTCCGCATTAAGCAAAGCAGCCTGGCTAATTTCCTGGCGAACTGGCAGTACCGCAGCGCGCTGTCGAATTGGGAATCGGACGAATTGTTGAAAATGGCCGATCTAGTCTATACCGGCCGTTTTGACCTCAATCCTACCGCCAATACCCGCGAAAAACTGATGCTTCCATTAGCCGAAATCAAGCCGCTGCAAGAATCCGGTGTTTATTTGGCGGTGATGCAACAAGCCGGGCGTTACAGCTACACCAATGCGGCCACCTTATTTACGCTTAGTGATATTGGTGTTTCGCTGCACAGCTACCATGACCGGATGGATGTCTTTACCCAAGCATTAGCTGGCGGGGCGGCCTTGAAAGGGGTGCAGCTGCAATTGCTGGATGAAAAAGGCCAAGTGCTGGCACAGGTTGAAACTGACGGTCAGGGCCATGCGCAGTTGGAAAAGAATGCTAAGGCGAAATTGCTGCTGGCTTCGCAAAACGGCCAAATCAGCTTGATTGATTTCAATACACCGGCGCTGGATCTGGCCGAGTTTGATATCGCCGGGCCGGAAGGTTTCCAAAAGCAATTTTTTGTTTTTGGCCCGCGAGACCTTTATCGCCCCGGAGAAACGTTAATTGTCAATGGGTTACTGCGTGACGCTGATGGTAAACCCCTGACCACCCAGCCGGTTAAAGTGGATATTCTCAAGCCCGATAACCAAGTGGTGCGCAGCTTTGTTTGGCAGCCGCAAGCCGGTTTGTATCAATATCAATACGCCATTCCGGAAGGCGGCCCCACCGGTGAATGGTCACTGCGCATGAATCTGGGCGATAACCAGCCGCGCCTGTATAAATTTAAAGTCGAAGATTTTCTGCCAGAACGCATGGCATTAGAGATTGCCACGAGTCAAGAACCCATTGCCACCGACAGCGAAGCGAGCTTTGCCATCACTGGCCGCTATCTTTATGGCGCTCCAGCATCCGGTAACCGGTTGCAAGGGCAGTTATTCCTGCGCCCATTGCGGGAAGCGGTGGCATCATTACCCGGTTTTGAATTCGGTTCAGTTATTGAAGAAAATCTCTCGCGCACCTTGGATGAGTTTGATACCACACTCGACAGTGATGGCCAAACTGACATCGAAGTCGATAACAGTTGGCAGAATGCGCAATCGCCGCTGAAACTGATTTTACAGGCCAGTTTGCTGGAATCCGGCGGGCGGCCGGTCACACGACGCGCTGAGCAAGCATTGTGGCCAGCCGATGCGCTGGTTGGGATTCGCCCGTTGTTTAACAAGCAGCAAGTTTATGATTACCGCAGTGACAGCTATAAATCGCAGGCCATGGTTGATCAAGACACCACCGCTGATTTCGACATTGTCTATGCCAATGCCGAGGGTGAAAAACTGGCGGTCAATGGTTTGAAAGTCAAACTGGTGCGTGAGCGCCGCGATTACTATTGGCAGTGGTCAGAAAGTGATGGCTGGCAGTCATTGTATGACAAAAAAGATCTGACATTGGCAGAGCAGTCGGTGAATATTCCTGCCGACGGCAGCGCCAAGGTCAGCTTCCCGGTGGAGTGGGGCGCATATCGGATTGAGGTGAGTAATCCAGATAATGAATTAGTCAGTAGCTCCCGTTTCTGGGCGGGGTATAGCTGGCAGGATAATACCGGCGGCAGTGGCGCGGTTCGGCCCGATCAAGTCAAACTGACACTGGATAAACCGGCTTATCGCCCGGGCGAAAAAGTAAAATTACACATTGAAGCCCCGGCTGCCGGTAATGGCTATTTGCTGGTGGAGTCCAGTGACGGCCCATTGTGGTGGCAGGAGGTGACCATTCCGGCGGGGGGCACTGAGGTTGAAGTGCCGATTAACAAAGCATGGAATCGTCATGATTTATATCTTAGCGCGACAGTAATTCGCCCTGGTGATAAGTCACAGCAAGCAACGCCCAAACGCGCCATTGGTTTGCTGCATCTGCCGCTGGTGGATGAAACCCGCAAACTGGCGCTCGAGCTGGAATCACCGGAGCGAATTCGCCCGAATCAGACCTTGACGGTCAAGGTGAAAGCTAGCCGCACCGGTGCGCCGTTACCCGAAAAAGTGCAAGTATTGTTGTCGGCGGTTGACAGCGGGATTCTCAATATCACGGATTACGCCACGCCAGATCCCTATGACGCTTTCTTTGGTCGCAAACGCTACAGTGCTGATCAATATGATGTTTATGGGCAATTAATTGAAGGGCAGGGGCGGTTGGCGAGTCTGCGTTTTGGTGGGGATGGGGATGACGAAGATGCGCTTTCCCGTGGTGGTAAAAAGCCCATTACGGAAGTCACTATTGTGGCGCAACAAGCCCAGCCGGTGACATTAAACGCACAGGGTGAGGGCACCATTGAACTGGCTATCCCTGACTTTAACGGTGAGCTGCGCTTGATGGCACAAGCTTGGAGCGAAGAAGATTTCGGTAAAGCGGAAGCTAAAGTGGTGGTCGCGGCCCCATTGATCGCCCAACTCGCCACCCCGCGTTTCCTGGCCGGAGGGGATAGTACCCAACTGGCCTTGGATTTGAGCAATTTATCGGGCCAACCTCAAACTTTGTCACTTCAATGGGCCGCCAGCGATTTACTGGCACTCAATGGCGCACAAAACCAAGCTATCTCGCTGGCCAATGGCGAGCGCAAAACGGTGCTGATCCCGGTGCGGGCCTTGAATGGCTTTGGGCAGGGTGATATCGGCCTGACCATCACGGGGATGGTTTTACCGAATGAAAAGCTGCCGGATTACCAGCATCATTGGAAAATTGGAGTGCGGCCCGCGTATCCGGCTCAGACTCGCCATTTCGCCAATGTGTTGCACAGTGGTGATAGCTGGAGTTTACCCGCAGAAGCTACCGCAGGGCTGGCTGCTGAAACCTTGCAAGGGAAATTGCTGATAAGCAGCCGACCGCCTCTCAATTTAGCGCGTTATATCAGCGAGTTATATGCTTACCCTTATGGCTGTCTGGAACAAACAGTCAGTGGGCTATATCCCTCTTTATACAGTAATTATGCTCAATTGACGGCGCTGGGTATCAAGGCCGACAGTGATGAAAAACGGCGCAAAAGCATTGATGTCGGTATCGAGCATTTGCTCAGTATGCAGCGCTATAACGGCGGTTTCGGCTTATGGAGCAATAATAGCCCAGAAGAATTTTGGCTGACGGCTTATGCCACTGATTTCCTCTATCGCGCCAGCCAGCAAGGGTACAGTGTGCCAGTAGCGGCGCTCACTGCGGCGAATAATCGTTTGCAGCGCTATTTACAAGACCCGAGCCAAATTGAAATTCGCTACAGCGAACAAACTAAACATACCCGTTTTGCGGTGCAGGCCTACGCGGGCTTGGTATTAGCCCAGCAGCAGCAAGCTTCATTGGGGGCTTTGCGCCAATTGTATAGCCGCAGCAATGATGCGCACTCCGGTTTGCCGTTGGTGCAACTGGGCGTGGCGCTGAAATTGATGGGGGATATGCCACGAGCTAAAGAGGCCATTACCCAAGGGCTGAACACCAGCCGCAGTGATAAAGATTATTGGCTGGAAGATTACGGCAGTTCACTGCGCGATGATGCGCTGATTTTAGCCCTGTTAACTGATAACAATTTACTGCCGGAAGCGCGTGATACCCGGCTGTTGGCACTGTCTGATGCATTGACCAGCCGCAACTATCTGTCCACGCAGGAGAGCAATGCGGTATTCCTTGCGGGCCGCACATTGATGAGTGGGGCAGAAACGCCGTGGCAGGTGGCGATAGCTCCACAGGTTGAGCCGATCGAACAGGTAGCAACATTGACGCAAAGCACGGCATTGAACCAAAACTGGTCGGCGCAACAGCTGGCGAGCGGAATGCAATTACAAAACCGTGGCGATGTTGCTTTGTATAGCCGTGTGGATATCGTGGGATACCCGCAGCAAACGCCTGCGCCATTTAGCAATAATTTACATATCACCCGCAGTTATATTGGGCTTGATGGCCAGCCGCTGCGCTTATCACAGTTGAAAAGTGGCGAGTTAGTTTTGGTGCATTTAGATGTCTGGGCCGATAAACGAGTGCCAGATGCGCTGGTGGTCGATTTACTGCCCGCCGGTTTGGAATTGGAAAACCAAAACTTGGGCGACAGCAGCGCCAGTCTGGGGGAGAGCGCCAGCAGTGTGACGGAGTTGATGCAAGATATGCAGCAGTCGGATATCAAGCATCAGGAATTCCGCGATGACCGCTATGTTGCCGCAGTCAATGTCGATGGATACCGCCACACCACCTTGCTATACCTGGCGCGCGCGGTAACACCGGGAGTCTATCAAGTGCCTGCGCCACAGGTGGAATCTATGTATGTTCCGGACTGGCGAGCACTGGGTAGCACGGTGTCGCAGCTCGAAATAGTGAAGTAAACACTTACTCCCCTTTTGCGGTACCGGTAAAAGGGGAGCGAAATAGTCTTGATGCTAAAAACAGGTTTTTCCCGTCATCGCCGTAAAGTTTGGCTGTTGGCGCTCATTGTTGTGCTGTTTCCGGCCCTATTGTGGCTGGCAGATAAACGCTGGCCGCTTCCGCTGACCGAAGTACAGATAGCGCGAGTGGTGACCGCCGAAGATGGCACGCCGCTATGGCGCTTTGCCGATGCTGACGGGGTGTGGCGCTATCCGGTGGCACTGCCACAGGTTTCTCCTTATTATCTGCAAGCGCTGCTGACCTTTGAAGACCGCTGGTTTTATGCTCATCCTGGTGTGAACCCATTGGCGCTGGCCCGCGCCGCCTGGCAGGATTTGCGGGCGGGTAAGATTCTTTCCGGTGGCAGCACGCTATCTATGCAAGTTGCCCGCTTAATCGACCCACATCCCCGCACGTTAGCCGGTAAACTGCGCCAAGTCTGGCGAACGTTTCAGTTGGAATGGCACTTTTCTAAAGACCAAATTCTCGAAATTTACCTTAATCGCGCCCCTTTCGGCGGCACACTGCAAGGGATTGGCGCGGCCAGTTGGACATATCTGGGCAAACCGCCCTCTGAATTAACTCCCGCAGAAGCGGCATTATTGGCCGCGTTGCCGCAAGCACCGAGCCGTTTGCGCCCGGATCGCTATCCGCTGCGGGCTAAAGCTGCACGCGATAAAGTGCTAAGTAGACTGGCGGATTACCAGGTGTGGCCGGCGAAGCAAGTGGCTGATATAAAACAAGAAGATATTTGGCTGGCTCCGCGTCAGGTGCCGCAATTAGCGCCATTATTGGCTCGGCGCTTGACGACGGGCAATCAGCGGGAAGTGATTCAAACCACAGTGGATGCCGGGTTACAGCGGCAATTGGAAGATATGGCCGCAGGTTGGCGTCATCAACTTCCCGAGAAAACCTCATTGGGATTGCTGGTGGTGGAGCACAGCAGCATGAAAGTGCGTGCTTACCTCGGCTCGGTCGATTTTCAAGACGACCGCCGCTTCGGCCATGTGGATATGGTCAGCGCCTGGCGCTCGCCGGGGTCAACATTGAAGCCATTTCTCTACGCGATGGCCTTGGATGATGGCCTGATCCATGCGGAGTCATTGCTGCAAGATGTGCCGCGCCGCTTTGGTGATTATCGCCCCGGCAATTTTGATACTGGATTCCACGGCCCGGTCAGTGCCAGTGAGGCATTGGTGCGCTCATTAAATCTACCGGCGGTGCAATTATTGGAAGCTTATGGCCCTAAACGTTTTACGGCTAATTTGCGTAATGGCGGTTTGAACTTACGTTTTCCACTGCACAGTGAACCCAGTTTGGCGGTGATTCTGGGAGGAACGGGGTCACGGCTGGATCAGTTGGTTGCGGCATACAGTGCTTTTGCGCGCGGCGGAATGGCGGCCAGCTTGCGGTTCGAACCCCAACAGCAGGTGCAGGAGCGGCGGTTATTTTCGCCAGGCGCAGCATGGATTACTCGGCGAATCATGGCGGGGGAAGCCCGGCCATTACCGGATGATATTTTACCGGCCACTGTGCCGCTGGCATGGAAAACCGGCACCAGCTATGGTTATCGTGATGCTTGGGCGATAGGTATTAACGCGCGTTATACCATTGGCGTGTGGGTTGGTCGGCCAGATGGTACACCGGTCGCCGGGCAGTTTGGTTATGCCACTGCCATTCCTATTCTTAATCAGGTCAATAACTTACTGATGACGGGATTACAGCAAAATGGCCGCCAGTTGCCTCTTGATCCCCGCCCATCTTCTGTTAGCCGCGAAGAAATTTGCTGGCCGGGTGGGCAACCGCTTGCTGCGGGGGATAGTAACTGCCGACAGCGGCGGCAAAGCTGGATTCTTGACGGCACTTTGCCCCCAACCTTGGCAGCACCCGGCCAGGAAAATATGCAGGGCAGCCAACTCAGTGTGTGGTTAAATCCTCAGGGCAAACGAGTTGCAGCAGATTGCCCTGGTGCTAAGCCCGCACAATTAACGCTTTGGCCGTTACCGCTTGAGCCTTGGCTACCGCTGGCAGAGCGCCGTAGCCAAAGACTCCCCGCAGCCAGCAGTGAATGCCCACCACAAGGTGATATTGAGGCGGCACCATTGTTGGTTTTAGGCATACGTGATGGTGCGGTTGTGAAGCGCTTGCCGGGCCAAAATCGTCTCGACCTCCGCTTAGAAGCACAAGGCGGGCGTGGACAAAGATGGTGGTTCCTCAATGGGGAGCAGGTGGCGGTGACTGAGAATAATCAGTCGTGGGTACAAACATTTACAACACCGGGCCGCTATCAACTTAATGTATTGGATGAGAGTGGGCAGGTCAGTAATTTGGTATTTAAGTTGGATTAGTACTATTCCTTTAAATAATAATCTATTTCACGAAAATAATACGCTTGTGATAAAAATTATATTAATGAATTTCTTTATTTTTATGTAATATGTTTGAAGCCATTCTCATATGATTATCTTTAAGTTATAAACTTTCTCATGCTTAATTCTTTAAAATCCTCACTTTAATTAAGTGAAATTAATTATAATAAATAAAGTATTGGAGCGAATATGATAAAGACGATGCTTTTATTTATATTGTTATCATTGGTTTCAATGTTAAGTTTTGAGGTGTTATCTAGTAAGCCAAAAGTTTGTTTTTTCATTGATGAAAATTATCAGGGGGAATCTCTTTGTACTACAGAGGGGAATGCTATTAATGAATTACCTCTTAAGTGGAATGATAGTATATCATCAATTTCTGTTCCTCATGGGTTAGTGGTTTCTGTTTTTAAAAATATCAACTTTTCTGGCAGAACATTAACATTGAAAAATAATGTAGATTCATTATCCTCCCTACGTTGGGCAAATTTAAATGATGAGATCAGTTCTTTTAAGGTCAGAAGCGCCGCATGTTTTTATGAACTTGATGCGTTTGCTGGTGATTCGTTTTGTCTGTCCGGTAATGAAAATTTAGATCTTTATCATGACAGTGACCCTGCCGACCGTAAATATCGTGTCGTCAATATATTTAATGATAATATAAGTTCTATACAGCTACCACCGGATACTCAAGTGACTATTTATGAAGATGATAATTACACTGGGAGATATTATGTAATAACAAATGATGTTTCTGTTGGTGATTTAGAAAAAATTGGTATGAATAAAAGCATAACCAGCATAAAAGTCTCTCAACAAGAATACTTTATTTGTGACCAATATTGTATTGTGAAAGATACATTTTCCATTCCTTTTGGGCGTGAATTTGGAAAATATTGGTTAGATGATAGGATTAAATATAAAGAGGTGTTGATTAGTTTTAGTCTTAGTGGGGACGATGATTATTCCATTAATCTTTTTGATGATGGAATTATCAGGGTTATGGGGCGAGTGATACTATTGACTCATAAACACCACCAAGAGAATAGTTATATATTTGAATTAAATGAGAATAGTGACACACTGTCATTTCTATTGCGTTTTAATGGCGGATATTCTGAAATTCAGTTTATTGAGTCTATTGAGAGTAAAGCAATATATATATCTCCTTTAGTCGGGTCTTTGTTTAATCTTGAATCTTCTAATATAAAATTAGTGGTTAGAAATGAAAACGAATATGAAACCAAACCTCTGATTATTAATAAAATCGTCCTAACAGCAGAGAAAGCATTACCTCGACAGGAACGAAGTTTTATCGGAACCGCAGCCTGCTGGGTTATACCCATTATTAATATTTATAACTATGCAGTCCAGGGTAAATGTAATCAAGTCGACAGATTTATAAAAGATACCTCTGCCTTTTTTGCTAGTGATAATAATAAGATTTTACAACTATCCGGTTCCGCTAAACCTTTACCGAAAATAAATATTAATAATACTGTTGAGTTTGCAACGAAGATTACAGGTTCTTCTTTTAAAGTTGAGGCGGAATTAACACATATTAATGTCGATATGTGGGGTAACGCATTAACCATGCCAGCGACTGCGTTGGCCTGCAAGGTGCCGATGAAAGAACAATTACTGCCTAATCTACGTTATCGGCGTGATATTACCTCGCATTGTGTTGATTGGACATTAAGTATTTTGACTGATTTCACTTCGCTGTTTGGTGATAGTGTTGACCATTGGAATGCTGAAAATTTTGGTCGGGTGATTGAACGCATAATTAAAGAAGGGGATATGGGCCATGCACAGCCGAATAGCCCAGTTGAAACGCGTTTGATTGAAAGTGTTCAGGCACATCTCGCTGAAAATGCGGCGGACTTTTTACACATCAAAACGGCGTTTGATTTTTCACAACTCACTTATGCCGATTATTTGCGCCACCATGATGCTGATAATAGCGCCCATTCACCGGTGCTAGTACAGGAGCTACCGTTAGGACGTTATGAATTAGCGCTGCAAAACTTTCAATTTATCGTGACCCCACCTCGTATACGCCGGGGGGGAGATTGGGTAGAAGATTCTGAATTAAATTTTGATATCGAGGTAATTAGTGGAACGACGGATGACACACTGGTTGCTCGGCAAAATGTCATTCCAGTGATTAATGAATGGCGAGGGGCGTATCGCCATGCTAAGCAACGGTCTCAAGCGGAACCTGCATCCGATGAACATGGGAATGATCAGGTTAGTCGGGATGATAAAGCTGTAACTGGTGCTGGTAGCAATATTGGTGAGGTAGTCGACATTAATGATGCGGTCGCAACTGATGATAGAATTATTGAAGCTGCGCGCATCGTTAGTGATGTTGCTCAAAGTTGGTTGCGAACCAGCAGTGATGACTATATCTATGTGGTTGCCCGCCTGTCCGGGCAGATAATTAGCATCACAATGGCTATTGATATCAATGAGTTTGATGTTGGGATTGCGGGTTCACTGACTCATCCTGATTATGTATTACACCCAGAGGCAGAAGGCACAATAAGAGGAGCAGGAACTGCAGCGATCCGGGCTTTGGCTGAGCACTTGAGTAAAAAAGGCAAACGAGCGCTAGTATCCGACGTTATCAGTAAGCCTTCGGCCATTGTCAAAAAGAAAGTGGGATTTAAGTTTATTGATGAGCTCTGACCCCAAATTCACCTGTGCTGCCAGGGAGTTGCCTTTTAATAGGGGGCAGTGATAAAACAGGTTTGTATCTAAAATGTGAGTTGTGCATAAAAATGAGCAATTAAGATAAAATTTTTTTAATGAAATGTTGTAATTCCCGTAGGCAAGTGTGAGGCGCGCACATATAATCGGCGGCCACTGTACAAAGGACGGCATAACTTTGTCGTAAAGGAACTGTCCACCAGCCAAGTTTAAGTGTTTATTTATGATACTTATCGGGGCGTGTTCCGAGTCCGGTTAATATTAAAAATCCAATAGAGGTTATCATGGCTTTAGAACGTACTTTCTCCATTATCAAACCCAATGCTGTTGCCAATAATGACATCGGTGCCATCTATGCGCGTTTTGAAAGTGCTGGTTTCAAAATCATTGCTGCAAAAATGCTGCACCTGACCAAAGAACAAGCGGAAGGTTTTTACGCTGAACATAAAGGCCGCCCATTCTTCGATGGCTTGGTTGAGTTTATGACCTCTGGCCCAATCATGGTTCAGGTTTTGGAAGGTGAAAATGCCGTTCAGCGCCACCGTGATATTATGGGCGCAACTAACCCGGATAACGCGCTGGCGGGTACTCTGCGTGCTGATTTTGCTGATAGTTTCACTGCTAATGCCGTACACGGTTCTGATGCGGTTGAATCAGCTCAGCGGGAAATTGCTTATTTCTTTGCTGCGAATGAAATTTTTCCTCGCAGCTAATTAATTGATTCGATGTAGAAATGGCTGCTATTTAATCAACTGAAACAATAAAGTTGCTTGTGCGCCTTTCCAATCATGGAATCCCTGCTTTAAAATTCGTACAATGCCGCGCCCCGGTGGAGACAACTCCGCTGGGGCGTTCTATTATTTATTCATCTATTTATTCATCGCCGTTTCGAAAGCCGTACCCGGTTTAAAGCGCAGCGCCGTAAAGTGTAATAACGAGGCCACGACAACTCATGTCTGAACAATTATTAACTGCATCAACGCCAATTGATGCTGCCCCTCAGCCTGACAACGCGGTTGCCACCGCAGCATCAGCCACCAGCAAAATCAATCTGCTGGATTTAAATCGTCAGCAAATGCGCGAGTTTTTTGCCGAGATGGGCGAGAAGCCTTTCCGTGCCGACCAGGTCATGAAGTGGATGTATCACTATTGCTACGACGATTTCGAGCAAATGACCGACATTAATAAAGTGCTGCGCGCCAAGTTACAGCGCGTGGCCGAAATCCGCGCACCTGAAGTGGCGGAAGAACAGCGCTCAACCGACGGCACCATTAAATGGGCCATCAAAGTTGGCGATCAGCAAGTCGAGACGGTGTACATCCCTGAAGGGGACCGCGCGACCTTGTGCGTGTCATCACAGGTGGGTTGTGCTTTAGAATGTAAATTCTGCTCAACGGCACAGCAAGGTTTTAACCGTAACTTGCGGGTGTCTGAAATCATCGGCCAGGTATGGCGTGCGGCCAAGATTATTGGTGCAGTAAAGGCAACCGGTAACCGCCCTATTACTAACGTGGTGATGATGGGGATGGGCGAACCCTTATTGAACCTGAATAACGTGGTACCGGCCATGGATATCATGATGGACGATTTTGGTTTCGGTTTATCCAAACGTCGAGTGACATTATCCACTTCCGGTGTGGTTCCGGCGCTGGATAAATTGGGTGATATGATTGATGTGGCTTTGGCCATCTCGCTGCATGCCCCTACAGACGATATCCGTGATGAAATTGTGCCTATCAACCGTAAATACAATATTGAAACTTTTCTGGCCGCCGTTCGCCGCTATTTAGCGAAATCGAATGCCAATGGTGGGCGGGTTACGGTTGAATACGTTATGCTGGATCACATCAATGACAGCACCGAGCAAGCTCATCAACTAGCTGAATGTTTGAAAGATACGCCGTGTAAGATTAACTTGATCCCATGGAACCCGTTCCCAGGGGCACCTTATGGCCGTAGCTCGAACAGCCGGGTGGATCGTTTCTCTAAGGTATTGATGGAATACGGGTTTACGACAATAGTTCGTAAGACGCGTGGTGATGATATCGATGCGGCATGTGGTCAATTGGCCGGTGAAGTCATTGACCGTACTAAGCGCACTTTGAAAAAGAAAATGGCGGGTGAACCTATCGCCATTAAAACAGTCTGATTCATAATGCTAATTGTTTGTGTATAACTATTTGTTATTCAACTTATAATTCGTTGAGCGCTCTATACCCAGAGAGTTTAAAATTGCAGTGGTCAGGTAGACGTGAACTCCATGGATGGGCCGCATCATGAGAGCCGCTAACACATTAGCAATTTGAAAGATGACGGGTATCTTCACATATAAGGATAATTGAGAAAGCATGAAGCTGATAAAACTGTGGAGAGTTTGCCTGATAGCGGGCGCATTGGTGGCAGGCTGTTCTGGTTCATCGCCGGAAAAAGTGAGCCAATCCGCCGCAGGGCAGACTCGTTTGCAACTGGGTTTAGAGTATCTGGCGCAAGGTGATCTTAATGCTGCGCGGCAGAACCTTGAGAAGGCTGTAGCGGCAGATCCACAGGATTATCGTGCTCAATTAGGTATGGCTTTTTATGAGCAACGCATCGGTGAAAACAGCGCCGCAGAGCAGCGTTATCAACAAGCAATGAAACTGGCACCGGGAAATGGCACTGTACTGAATAATTACGGTGCGTTTCTGTGTAGTTTAGGGCAGTATGTACCGGCCCAACAACAGTTTAGCGCAGCGGTGCTGTCGCCTGATTACGGTCAGGTTGCAGATAGTCTGGAAAACGCGGGATATTGCTTTTTACGGGCGAATCAAAATGACCAGGCTCGGGTATTGTTGAGCCGGGCATTGAAGTATGATCCGGATAAAGGTGAGCCGTTGCTCACAGAAGCTGAAAGGCATTTTGGAGAAGGGAATCGCGCTCAGGCGCAATTATTACTGGATGTTTATCAACATATCCTTCCAGCCAGTGCTGAAAGTTTATGGTTACAAATTCGTTTCGCCGCGCTAGCAGGCCGTCAAGATAGTGTTCAACGCTATGGCAAGCAGCTTGCGCGAAGTTTTCCACAATCCAAACAGTACCAGCATTTTCTAGCTAATGAATACTGAAGCCTCCCAAGATCAAACTGTTCCAGAGACGACAGGTGTGCGCCTGCGTCAAGCCCGTGAAGCACTAGGGCTAACTCAGCAGATGGTTGCAGAACGTCTGTGTCTGAAAGTATCCACAATCCGTGATATTGAGGAGGATAAAGCACAAGCTAATCTCGCCTCAACATTCCACCGTGGTTACATTCGTTCTTACGCTAAACTGGTTCACCTTCCTGAAGATGAACTATTACCAATGTTGGAAAAACAAGCACCGATCAGAGCGGAAAAAGTGGCTCCGATGCAAAGTTTCTCATTGGGTAAAAAGCATAAAAAACGTGATGGCTGGTTGATGAGTTTCACCTGGCTTATTGTGTTGGTTGTGCTCGGCCTAACGGGAGCATGGTGGTGGCAAAATCATCAGGCGCAGCAAGCAGAAATAGTCAGTATGGCTGATCAATCCTCTGCTCAGTTGTCGCAAAATGACGGTCAATCTGTGCCGCTCACTGATGATAATAGCGAACCTGCGACCTCAGCAGAGACTCAAGCTCCGGTCGCAAATAGCCAACCATCTACTCCAATAGAAAACGGTACTGCACCAGCGACGAACAGTGCAGCACCGGCAGATACGGTGAATAACCGTGTTGCCACAATTGATCCCCAAGGAACGGCCTCAGCGGAGCCTGCGGTCGTTTCACCCAGTCAGGCACCTATGCCTGATGTCCCTACCGCACAATCACCATTACCTACAGCAGATGCTGGGGTAACGGGTGCTGCCTCATCTGTCGGCTCATTGGTCATGAATTTCACCGCTGACTGCTGGTTACAGGTAGTTGATGCGAGCGGAAAGACATTATTTAGCGGTATCCAAAAAGGAGGCGCGACCCTCAATCTATCAGGAAAATCGCCCTATAAACTGACCATTGGTGCACCGAGTGCATTGACGATTATGTATCAGGGTAATCCAGTAGATTTGAGCAAGTACATTAAAGCTAATCGCGTAGCCCGCCTGACTGTCGGTGTAGAGTAATATTGTGTTTTTGACAAACAACTTTGTGGTTCTAACAAACTGCCATTGTCTTGAGAGAGAACGTCTTGAGAAAGATCGTGGTTTTGGAAGACCACTTAGTTGCGAAAACTACACGACTGTAAAGGAGAGTGTGTAATGCATAATGAATCCCCCATTATCCGCCGTAAATCGACTCGGATTTACGTCGGTAAAGTACCCATTGGTGATGGTGCACCGATTGCTGTGCAATCAATGACCAATACCAAGACTACTGATGTTGATGCAACTGTTGCTCAAATAAGGGCATTAGAGCGTGTTGGCGTAGATATCGTGCGAGTCTCAGTACCGACGATGGATGCGGCTGAGGCGTTTAAGTTAATCAAACAGCAGTCAAATGTGCCGCTGGTTGCTGATATCCATTTCGATTACCGTATTGCGCTGAAAGTCGCTGAGTACGGTGTTGATTGCTTGCGAATTAACCCCGGTAACATTGGTAACGAATCCCGTATTCGGGAAGTGGTGGCTAGTGCCCGTGACCACAATATTCCTATCCGTATTGGTATCAATGGCGGATCGCTGGAAAAAGATATTCAGGAGAAATATGGTGAACCTACGCCAGAAGCCCTGCTTGAATCAGCGATGCGGCATGTTGATATTCTTGATCGCCTCAATTTTGATCAGTTTAAAGTCAGCGTAAAAGCCTCCGATGTTTTCCTGGCGGTAAATTCCTACCGTTTGTTGGCCAAGCAAATTAATAATCCTTTGCATTTAGGGATAACTGAAGCGGGTGGTGCGCGCAGTGGCTCGGTAAAATCGGCTATTGGGTTGGGCTTGTTGCTGTCAGAAGGCATTGGCGACACTTTGCGTATCTCGTTGGCTGCCGATCCGGTCGAAGAAGTCAAAGTTGGCTTTGATATCCTGAAATCACTGCGGATCCGTTCTCGTGGGATTAACTTTATCGCCTGCCCAACCTGTTCCCGCCAAGAGTTTGATGTTATCGGTACGGTAAATGCGCTGGAGCAGCGGTTAGAAGATCTGATTACCCCAATGGATGTTTCTATTATTGGTTGCGTGGTCAATGGGCCGGGCGAAGCATTGGTGTCGACTATCGGTGTGACGGGTGCACATAATAAGAGTGGTTTCTACGAAGATGGTGTTCGTCAGAAAGAACGTTTTGATAACGAAAAGATGATCGACCAGTTAGAAGCGAAAATTCGTGCAAAGGCATCGATGCTTGATGCGAATAACCGTATAGTTATCAATATGCTGGATGATAAATAAGTATCTCGGGCTATTTGTCATCGATGAATACAAAAAAGCGGGCGTGGCCCGCTTTATATTGAGCCTGTAGAGCTATACCCTAAATAATTCGAGTTGCAGGAAGGCGGCAAGCGAGGGAATCTCGATGAGCTTACATCAGTAAGTGATTCGGGTGATTGAACGTAGCCAACGCACATGTAGCTTGAAGTATGACGGGTATAACAAACTGTCGCCATTGAATATGTGGGTGGCAAGCCTCTATAATCGGCTTTATTTTTTGCACTATGCCCAATGTCATTGGCGTTGCTGCCGACACCGCTGCAACATCAAGTAGACCGGACATAAAACTACAGAGAACAGACGTGGCAAAGAACATTCAAGCCATCCGTGGTATGAACGATTACCTGCCAGCCGATACGGCGATATGGCAGCGTATTGAAAGCATTTTAAAACAAGTGCTGGCGGGCTACGGTTATAGCGAAATCCGCATGCCGATTGTAGAGCAGACCCCGTTATTCAAGCGCGCTATCGGTGAAGTTACCGACGTGGTTGAGAAAGAGATGTATACCTTTGACGATCGCAATGGCGAAAGTCTGACACTGCGCCCGGAAGGCACCGCAGGGTGCGTGCGCGCAGGCATTGAACATGGTCTGCTGTACAATCAAGAACAGCGTCTGTGGTATATCGGCCCGATGTTCCGCTATGAGCGTCCACAAAAAGGGCGCTACCGTCAGTTTCATCAGTTGGGCGCAGAGGTCTTTGGTCTACAAGGGCCTGATATTGATGCAGAATTGATTCTACTAACTGCCCGCTGGTGGCGTGCGTTGGGGATTTCAGAGCATGTACAGCTTGAATTGAACTCTATTGGTTCATTGGATGCGCGCGCAGATTACCGCGAAGCATTGGTCACTTTCTTGGAACAACATGTTGACGTGCTGGACGAAGATTGTAAGCGCCGCATGTACAGCAACCCATTACGGGTGTTGGATTCCAAAAATCCGGATGTTCAGCTGTTACTTAATGACGCGCCTAAACTGTCTGATTATCTGGATGAAGAATCCAAACAACATTTTGCGGGCTTGTGTGAACTTTTAGACCAGGCCAGTATCCCATATACCGTCAATGAGCGTTTAGTCCGTGGTTTGGATTATTACAACCGCACGGTATTTGAGTGGGTAACCAACAGTTTGGGCGCACAAGGTACAGTTTGTGCCGGTGGGCGCTATGACGGCTTGGTAGAGCAACTGGGTGGTCGTGCAACACCTGCTGTTGGTTTTGCTATGGGGCTTGAACGTTTAGTCCTGTTGGTACAGGCAGTTAATCCTGACTTCCAAGTGCCAGCGACAATTGATGTGTATCTCATTTCATCGGGTGAGGGGGCACAAAGTGCTGCTATGCAACTTGCTGAGCGCCTGCGTGATGATTTGCCAACGCTAAAGTTGATGACTAACTACGGCGGCGGTAATTTCAAAAAACAAATTACCCGCGCTGATAAATGGGGTGCCCGCGTAGCATTAATACTTGGTGAAAGCGAAGTGGCTGCACAGCAAGTGGTCGTAAAAGATTTGCGAACGGGTGAACAAGAAACGCTGGCGCAAGCGGATGTTGCTGCGCGTCTGGCTTTGATGTTGGTTTAAGGAGAGAGACACCGTGGAAGTCTATACCACTGATAATGACCAGGTTGATGCAGTACGCCGTTTCTTTAGTGAGAATGGTAAAGCGCTAGCCGTGGGTGTGGTGCTCGGGATTGGTGCGTTAGTGGGTTGGCGTTACTGGCAGAGTCATCAGAACACTGTCTTGACGGAAGCCTCCTCTGCCTATCAGCAAGCCAGTGATGCTTTATCAGCCAATAGTGCTGATGGCGTTGCTCTTGCTGAAAAATTTGTTCAGGGCAATAAAAATAACTACGGCGTATTGGCCGGGTTAGAACTGGCTCACCACTTTGTTGAGCAAAACGAGTTTGATAAAGCGGCACAGCAACTTACCCAAGCATTGGGCCAGACAAAAGATGAAAATCTGTTGTCGCTGATTAATCTGCGTCTTGCTCGTTTGCAACTGCAATTGAAAAAACCAGATGAAGCATTGAAAACTCTGGATGCAGTGCAAGGTGATGGCTGGACTGCGATGGCGCAAGATGTTCGTGGCGATGCATTATTAAGCAAAGGTGATACCGCAGGTGCACGGGCAGCTTACAGTAAAGGCGTCGAATCAAATGCTTCTCAGGCGCTGCAAGCTTTGCTGCGCATGAAATTGAATAATTTGTCCAGCTAAGGGGTATTCCCATGCAATTGCGTAAAACACTCTTAGTAGGACTGGTATCTGTTGCCCTATTGAGTGGTTGTTCACTGTTCAACAGTGAAGAAGATGTGGTTACCATGTCGCCACTGCCAAAAGTTGAGAATCAATTCACACCGACTAAAGTGTGGAGCACTTCTGTTGGTGGTGGTGTTGGTGATTACTACTCTCATCTGCGCCCAGCCTGGCAGGGGACTTCTGTCTTTGCGGCAGACCGTAAAGGTCTGGTAAAAGCCATGGAAGCCGATACCGGCAAGCAAATTTGGCAAACCGACCTGTCTGAGAAAACCAACTTCCTCTCCAGTAACCGTTCTGCAATGTTATCTGGCGGCGTAACCGCTTCAGGTGCTCATGTGTATGTCGGCAGTGAGAAAGCGGTGGTGTATGCCCTTAATTCTGACGATGGTAAGGTTGCATGGCAGACGGCGGTTGCGGGCGAAGCCTTGTCCCGTCCGGTTGTCAGCGATGGTGTGGTACTGATCCATACTTCCAATGGCATGCTGCAAGCACTGAATGAGTCTGATGGTGCAATTAAGTGGACTCTAAACCTCGATACTCCTGCATTGTCTCTGCGTGGTGAATCAGCCCCAACAGTGGCATTCGGTGCAGCTATTGTCGGTGGTGATAATGGCCGTGTTAGCGCGGTGATGATGGAACAGGGCCAGTTGATTTGGCAGCAACGTATTTCCCAAGTGACCGGGACCACTGAAATTGACCGCCTAAATGATGTCGATACCACCCCAGTCGTTGTTGATGGCGTGGTTTATGCTCTGGCATACAACGGTAATCTGACTGCACTGGATCTGCGCTCTGGCCAGATTTTGTGGAAACGCGAAATGGGTTCAGTCAATGACATCATTGTCGACGGTGGCCGTATTTATCTGGTCGATCAGAATGACCGCATTGTTGCACTGAAGACCGATGGCGGCATAACCCTTTGGAGTCAAAGCGATTTATTACATCGTAACTTGACCGCGCCAGTGATGTATAATGGTTATCTGGTTGTAGGTGATGCCGAAGGTTATCTGCATTGGGTGAATACCGATGATGGTCGTTTTGTTGCTCAGCAGAGTGTAGACAGCTCTGGCTTCCTGAGTGCGCCTGTGGTTGCCAGCGATAAGTTGCTGGTGCAGGCAAGAGGCGGCACGGTATACGCGTTCACCCGTTAATCCTGATTTAGCGCCTGTTTAACAGGCTAATACCTGAGTGCCTTGGCGTTGCAGTAAGTCACACCGCTGTAACTTCAAGGACAAAGGTTTTTAAACGGCTCCTGAGGTTCAGGGGCCGTTTGTATTCTAAAAAACTGCGCTGTCGAATATTCGATACAGCGCTGTAACGCTTTGAAAATTAAGTAATGAGGCTCCAAAAATGATACCTGTCATCGCGCTGGTCGGGCGCCCGAATGTGGGTAAATCCACTTTATTTAACCGCTTAACGCACACCCGTGATGCGTTAGTTGCGGACTTTCCCGGGCTAACGCGTGACCGTAAGTATGGTCGTGCCGAGGTCGAGGGTCATGAGTTTATTGTTATCGATACCGGAGGTATTGATGGCACAGAAGATGGCGTAGAAACCAAGATGGCGGGTCAATCGTTATTGGCGATTGAAGAAGCCGATATTGTCCTGTTTATGGTCGATGCGCGCGCCGGGTTGATGCCAGCGGATCAGGGCATTGCCCAGCATTTACGCAGCCGTGAGAAAGCCACCTTCCTGGTTGCCAACAAAACTGATGGTATTGACGCCGATACTGCTGCCGCCGATTTCTATTCATTAGGATTAGGTGAAGTTCATGCTATTGCGGCTTCCCATGGCCGTGGTGTGACTCAGCTGATTGAAGATGTTATGGCGCCTTATATGGACGCCGAAGAGCCAGAAGTCGAGCTGACAGACGAAGAAGCTAATGCGGCCTATTGGGCAGCGCAGGAAGCTGACGAAGATGAAATCCCAGAAGACGAAGAAGATGATTTTGACCCGCGAACTCTGCCAATCAAGCTGGCTATCGTCGGGCGTCCTAACGTAGGTAAGTCCACACTAACTAACCGTATCCTCGGTGAAGACCGTGTGGTGGTTTATGACCTGCCGGGTACCACCCGCGACAGTATTTATATTCCAATGACCCGCGATGAGCGTGAATATATTCTGATTGATACTGCGGGTGTGCGTAAACGCGGTAAAATTACTGAGACAGTTGAAAAATTCTCAGTGATTAAAACCTTACAGGCAATTGAAGATTCCAATGTGGTGCTGTTGGTTATTGATGCCCGTGATGGTATTTCAGATCAAGATTTGTCTCTGTTAGGCTTTATTCTCAATAGTGGGCGCTCACTTGTTATTGCGGTCAATAAATGGGATGGCATGACAGAAGAAGCCCGTGCTCAGGTTAAAGATATGCTAGACCTGCGCCTCGGCTTTGTTGACTTTGCTCGTATTCACTTTATCTCCGCTTTGCATGGCAGTGGCGTCGGCAACCTGTTTGAATCCATTCAGGAAGCCTATGACTGTTCAACTAAGCGAGTAGGTACTTCCTTACTGACTCGTATAATGCAAATGGCAGAGGAAGACCATCAGCCTCCGTTGGTTCGTGGTCGTCGAGTGAAGTTGAAATACGCGCATGCCGGTGGCTATAACCCGCCTATCGTGGTTATCCATGGCAATCAGGTCACTGATTTGTCTGATTCTTACAAACGCTACCTGATGAATTACTTCCGTCGTTCATTGAAAGTTATGGGTACGCCAATCCGCATTCAGTTTAAAGAGGGTGAGAACCCGTTTGCGGGCAAGCGCAATACTCTGACGCCAAATCAGATGCGGAAACGTAAGCGTTTGATGTCGCACCTGAAAAAAGGTAAGTAATAGCAGCAAAGCGCGGGCATCCCGCGCTTTTTGCATTTTTAGCGCACCCTCTTAGGGGCTGCTCTCTGGGGTGAGTCGCGCAAAACAAAAGGAGTTGAACGTCAGCCATGTCTTGGGAAACCTGGAGTTTCGCGTTTGGTGTAACAGTGCCCAACTTATTGATGATGTTACTGGGTGTATTGTTACGGCGCTATGGCTTGATGGATGATCGGTTCTGCGATGGTGCAACCCGAGTTGTCTTCAATCTGGCGCTTCCTTGTTTGCTGTTTTTCAGTGTTGCGACCAATCATGTCAGCTTGATGGATAACTTGCCCTTAGTGATCTATGGTGCGGTTGGCACCTTAGTGACATTTTTATTACTCGAAATTGCCGCCAAGTGGCTGGTAAAAGACCCGCGTGAGCGCGGTGTGTTCGTGCAGGGTGGTTTCAGAGCTAATACCGCGATTGTCGGCTTGGCATTTGCCATGACAGCCTATGGTGCCGAAGGGGTAGCGCTGGGCTCGATGTACCTGACGGTGACCGTCATATTATTTAATATGCTGTCAGTGATAACACTGACCCGCAGCTTACAAGGTGGGCAGGGCGGGAAAATCAGCAAATTGGCATTGCTACGCAGCATTGTCACCAATCCTCTGATTATTGGTTTGGTGTGTGGTTTGGCCTATGCTCAAACCCGTCTACCTATTCCTCAAGTCATTGTCCAGACAGGCAGTTATATCTCCGCCTTGGCACTCCCACTGGCATTACTCTGCACTGGCGCGAGTCTGGATTGGCATGCGATGTTCCGCTCCTCTAATGTGGCTGCGTTATCCTCAGTGGCAAAATTATTCATCGTGCCAATATTGATGACTTTAGGCGGTTTGCTGATGGGGTTCCGTGGTGCAACCTTAGGGATTATTTTTCTATTTTCTGCAACTCCGACTGCTGCGGGTAGCTATGTCATGACCCGGGCGATGGGGGGAAATGCGACGCTGGCTGCGAATATTATTGCGATTACTACCGTCGGCTCATTTTTCACGACGGCTATTGGGATTTATTTCTTACGCGCGCTGGGCGTGATGTGAGTTTTTAAGTGAATTCGAGGAGAGAAATGATGGATGCATTATGTCCGATTTGTCAGAAAGCAATGACGCAAGTGAGTGGTCACTTTCACTGCTCTAACTGCCACGGCAACTATCAGCAACAGGCCGATTGCCCTGATTGCGCCAAACCGCTCCAAGTGTTGAAAGCTTGTGGGGCCGTTGATTATTTTTGCCAGAATGGTCATGGGTTGATTTCGAAAAGCCGCGTTCGTTTTAGTTATCTGCCGACAGTCTGATTGCTCACCTGAATCACTTATTTGGGTAAATGATTCGGAATTAATGAGCCTCATCCCTGAGGCTCACCCTGCGGGCGAGCATAAATACTGTTCAAATCGGTTCCCGACCAATTTGTCTCTCTCTTGCCGCCTACCGGCAACATCAAATTATTTCAAAGGTGGCGACTTGGCTAATGGGTCGGCTTACGCTGACGGGGCTTTTTTGTCACATTGATTTGAGTGATTTCACTTTCCACCCAGCCATCTTGCAGTCGGGTCGTTAGCTTGTCGCCGGTATGCACTTGTTTGGTCGTCTTAAGCAAGGTGCCTGCGGGGGTCTGTGTGACACTGTAGCCGCGGGCCAATGTAGCTAATGGACTGACTGCCTCCAATTGCGAGCAGGCGATACCAAAGCGCTGACGATAACCATTCAGTTGGCGCTCTAATGCTTGGCGCAAGCGGTATTCCTGCTGCTGTACCCGTTGGTTATAACGGTGAATTTGCCCTTGCGGTTGAACTTGAATCAAGCGCTGCTGGAGCCGTTCAGTGCGCCGGCCTAATGAGCGAATTTGGTTTTGCGCGCTGTCTTCCAGACGGCGCTGTAACTTCAACAGCAGTGTTTGCTGACGCGCTAGGCGCAAATGTGGGTGTTGCTGTTGGAGCCGATGCTCAAGGCGGCTAAATTGCTGGCTACGCTGCGCCAGATAATAATCCATCGCCATTTCCATGCGCTGCTGCTGCCCCTGAATTTGCCGAACTAGCTCAATTTGGTTACGGCTGACCAGTTCAGCGGCGGCTGACGGGGTTGGGGCGCGTAAATCTGCGACAAAGTCCGCAATGGTGACATCAGTTTCATGGCCGACCGCACTGACAATGGGAATTCGGCTGTTAAAAATGGCGCGGGCGACTCGCTCGTCATTAAAACTCCACAAATCTTCCAGTGAACCGCCACCCCGCCCGACGATCAGCACATCACATTCTCCGCGCAGATTAGCCAAGTGAATGGCTCGGACTATCTGTAGGGGGGCATCGGCACCTTGCACTGCTGTTGGATAAATAATCACTGGCAGTGATGGATCACGGCGTTGTAAAACGTGCAAAACATCGTGCAGAGCCGCGCCGCTAGATGAGGTTATCACCCCGACTTGTCTGGCTGGACTGGGCAGTGGTTGCTTGTGACTTTGATCAAAAAGCCCTTCTGTGGCCAGTTGTTGTTTAAGCTGCTCAAACTGTTGTTGCAGTAGCCCGTCGCCAGCAGGTTGCATACTTTCAGCAATTAACTGGTAGTCACCGCGCGGCTCATACAGGGTAATTGATGCCCTGACCAAAACTTGCTGGCCATTTTGCGGGCGGAAAGTGGTTCGGCGATTGCTGTTGCGAAACATCGCGCAGCGCACCTGCGCCCGGTCGTCTTTTAAGGTGAAATACCAGTGACCAGACGAAGGCTGAGAAAAATTGGAAATCTCGGCCGTGAGCCAAATTTGGCCCATTTCCATTTCCAGCAGTTGTCGCACCGTCTGATTAAGGCGGCTGACGGTAAAAATTGATGACGCAGAAGTTTGTGACATGTGACCTGGATCAAATTTTAAAACAAGCACTTAATTGATCGATATTACCTGCCTCAAACCGCATAGCAAGAAAAATAATGAGAAAGTGCTGGAGGCAACCGATTACGCTCTGTATAATGCCACGGCAATATTTTATCTTTTTCACATTCACCTTGGTGAGATATTGCCCATGCTACGTATCGCGAAAGAAGCTCTAACATTTGACGACGTTCTCCTGGTTCCAGCCCACTCCACAGTCTTGCCTAATACAGCAGAACTTGGTACCCAACTGACTGCAACTATCCGCCTGAATATCCCTATGCTGTCCGCAGCAATGGATACCGTAACCGAAGCTCGTCTGGCCATTGCGCTGGCACAAGAGGGCGGTTTAGGTTTCATCCACAAAAATATGTCCATTGAGCGCCAGGCTGAAGAAGTCAGCCGCGTGAAAAAACACGAAAGTGGCGTGGTGACTGAGCCACAGACTGTAACGCCAACCACAACTCTCCGTCAGGTTAAAGAACTGACCGTCCGTAACGGTTTCGCCGGTTATCCGGTAGTGACCGAAGATTACGAGCTGGTTGGGATCATTACTGGCCGTGATGTGCGCTTTGTGACTGATCTGGACCAACCCGTGACGGCGGTGATGACACCGAAAGAGCGCTTGGTAACGGTCAAAGAAGGCGAAGCCCGCGAAGTTGTACTGCAAAAAATGCATGAAAAACGTGTCGAGAAAGTGCTGGTCGTTGACGATAGCTTCCATCTGCGCGGCATGATTACCGTGAAAGATTTCCAAAAAGCAGAACGCAAGCCAAACGCCTGTAAAGACGAGCATGGCCGTCTGCGTGTTGGTGCCGCTGTCGGTGCCGGTGCGGGCAATGAAGAGCGTATCGACGCGCTGGTCGCTGCGGGTGTTGATGTTTTACTTATCGACTCATCTCATGGTCATTCCGAGGGCGTGTTACAGCGCATTCGCGAAACCCGAGCCAAATATCCTAACCTGCAAATTGTTGGTGGTAATGTCGCGACAGGGGCAGGTGCGAAAGCATTGGCTGATGCTGGTGTGAGTGCGGTTAAAGTGGGTATCGGCCCTGGCTCAATCTGCACCACCCGTATTGTGACTGGCGTTGGTGTGCCACAGATTACTGCAATTGCTGATGCCGTCGAAGCGCTGGAAGGCACTGGTATCCCGGTTATTGCGGATGGTGGTATTCGTTTCTCTGGTGATATTGCTAAAGCCATTGCTGCGGGTGCTTCATGTGTCATGGTCGGCTCGATGCTGGCAGGGACAGAAGAATCACCCGGCGAAATCGAACTCTATCAAGGCCGTTCATTCAAATCTTACCGCGGTATGGGGTCATTGGGCGCGATGTCCAAAGGTTCTTCAGATCGCTACTTCCAGACCGATAATGCTGCCGATAAATTAGTACCGGAAGGTATTGAAGGGCGTGTGGCATACAAAGGTTTGTTGAAAGAGATTGTGCATCAGCAAATGGGGGGCTTGCGCTCTTGTATGGGGCTGACCGGCTGCGGCACTATCAATGAATTGCGTACCAAAGCTGAGTTTGTGCGTATCAGTGGTGCTGGGATTCAAGAAAGCCATGTGCATGATGTTACCATCACCAAAGAATCCCCGAATTATCGGATGGGTTAATTCCAAGGGCTAAACCGGCGAATTTGGTGATTGTCCGCTGCTCGCATTGCTCATTGACTTGGTGTCAACTGCGCATGCTGGGCTGCGGACATTAACTAACTAGCTTGTTGGTTTTTCCGACGGAAGTAACTCTGGTAACCATTTAATTTAATTAATTATTTTTAAAAGCGGCACACATGACAAAAAATATTCATAAGCATCGCATCCTTATCCTCGATTTCGGCTCGCAGTACACCCAACTGGTGGCGCGACGTGTTCGTGAAATTGGTGTCTATTGTGAACTCTGGGCGTGGGACGTGACTGAAGCCCAGATCCGCGATTTTAATCCAAGCGGCATTATTCTTTCTGGCGGCCCTGAAAGCACCACTGAACACGACAGCCCACGCGCGCCGGATTATGTGTTCACTGCCGGTGTCCCTGTGCTGGGTGTGTGTTACGGCATGCAAACCATGGCTATGCAGTTGGGCGGTAAAGTTGAAGGGTCAAACCAGCGCGAATTTGGTTATGCGCAGGTTGAGATTAAAACTGACAGCGCACTTATTCGCGATATCAAAGATGCGATCAATCCAGCGGGTGAAGCCGTATTGGATGTGTGGATGAGCCATGGCGACAAAGTGACTGCAATCCCGTCTGACTTTGTGACGGTTGCCAGCACGGATACCTGCCCGTTTGCCATTATGGCCAATGAAGAAAAACGTTTTTATGGTGTGCAATTCCATCCTGAAGTGACACACACCAAGCAAGGCCAACGCCTGTTGGAGCGCTTCGTTCTGGATATCTGTGCTTGTGAAGCGCTGTGGACCCCAGCCACCATTATTGAAGATGCGATTGTGCGCCTGCGTGAGCAAATCGGTGAAGACCACGTGATTTTGGGCTTATCCGGTGGTGTTGATTCTTCAGTAACCGCGATGCTGCTGCACCGTGCGATTGGCAAACGCCTGACTTGCGTGTTTGTTGATAACGGCCTGTTACGCTTGAACGAAGCCGATCAAGTATTGGAAATGTTCGGCGATAAATTTGGTCTGAATATTGTCCATGTAGCCGCGGAAGAGCGTTTCCTGACGGCATTGGCTGGTGTTGATGAACCAGAAGCAAAACGTAAAATTATCGGTCGCGTGTTTGTAGAGCTGTTTGATGAAGAAGCTTGCAAACAAGAACAGGTGAAATGGCTGGCACAGGGCACTATCTACCCAGATGTGATTGAGTCAGCAGCATCCGCTACCGGTAAAGCGCATGTGATTAAATCTCACCATAATGTGGGCGGCTTGCCGAAAGAGATGAAGTTGGGCTTGGTCGAGCCACTGAAAGAGTTGTTTAAAGACGAAGTGCGTAAGATTGGTCTGGAGCTGGGCCTGCCGTACGACATGCTATATCGCCATCCATTCCCAGGCCCAGGTTTGGGGGTGCGTGTATTGGGCGAAGTGAAGAAAGAATATTGCGATTTACTGCGCCGCGCCGACGCGATCTTTATTGAAGAGCTGCACAAAGCGGATCTGTACAATAAAGTCAGCCAAGCCTTCACCGTCTTCCTGCCGGTTCGTTCCGTCGGCGTAATGGGTGATGGCCGTAAATATGATTGGGTTGTTTCACTGCGTGCTGTTGAAACCATCGATTTCATGACTGCGCATTGGGCGCATCTGCCATATGATTTCCTAGGTCGCGTGTCAAACCGCATCATTAATGAAGTGAATGGTATTTCTCGTGTGGTTTATGATATTAGCGGCAAGCCACCAGCAACCATTGAGTGGGAATAAATATTTTATTTTATCAATAAGATATTTCCACTGATATAAATAAAACCTCCGATATTTCGGGGGTTTTTTATTTTTATTTTAGCTATAAGAAAAAATGTATTTATTATTTTGCCTTTAAATATCAGTAAAAAATGAATTCATTTTATGTGGATTGTTCTTTGATGTCGTTTATGTTTGTGTGAGTATAAAAAATCAAGTTATTACTTATTGGCTCATGCAAAATAGCATGTTTCTGCTAGCTTACTCTTTAAAGGTGAAGCATGAATATCAATGTTCAAGTATGTAAGGTTTTTTATAGTTTAGTTTTTATCTCATTTAGTGCAATATCCAATAGTTTTGATGATGATAATGTCTGTTTTTATTCTGTCGATAATTATATTGAAAAAGGCGATTCTAAAAAATTTTGTGTACCCTCCTATACTGAAGATGAATGGCTGTTTAGTCAGTGGAATAATAATATTTCATCTATTAAGATACCATTAAATTTTCAAGTCGATGTCTTTAGTGATTTTTCATTTTCCGGAAAATCAGTATCACTTTATAAAAATACCAATGCTGCTGAATTGGAAAGAAATGGACTGACCTCTGATATCAGTTCTTATCGTGTATTTCCAAAAACTTTATATCCAAGTAATAAACGAATTATCTTTAGCTATCGCTCTAAGCTGTTTCAAGAAAAGTATATTGGCTACAATTATTATTTGAGCAGTGGGCACAGTATTCTTTTAAGTCGAAAAAGCCAGCCCTCAGATGTCGACAGCCAAAGCTCCTCTATATTTTACAGCCATACCGGGCAGATTATGACCGCCTTTACCGGGCAAGGTTTTGATCGCAATATCTATTGCTTGCTCCCAGCAGACCGGAGGAAAGATAATTTAAAGGCGGGTGTGACATTTAGTTATTGTGACTTTAGCAATCCGGGGCAGAGGTGGCTGCCGCAAAAAATAGCGAATAAAATAGTATTAGTTAATCAGGGGACAAGTACGGCCTTGTCACTGGATGATGAAGGGTTTTATATTAATTTAAAAAACAAGCCAATATTATCGAACCATCTATTTGGTCGAGGGAAACAAGATTATGGCCCTGAAGTTCAAATTAACCATGATACAATATGGTTTGATGAGAAATATATTGAAGAAATGAAGTTGTTGGCTGTAAGACCTTTTTTACAATATAAAGAAACATTGATGTCATTAAATGAGGTGGGTTATCGGGATATTGTTGTTAATCATTTGGATAAAATTGATGATGTTAATATCTATTTAGGAGGTGATAAAATAGGGCAGAATATTTACTATAATGCGGAGACTAGGGCTTTAATTGCTTACAGTAAGTCAAATACCGAACGTATGTTAATAGAATCATCATGTCTTTCATTGGTAAATAATCCTGTAGGTCAGTATTTCCCGATCAGTTTCACCTATAATCGCAGTAGTTATAGCGACAACTCAATTGGCTATCGTTGTGATAATGGCATTGCCTATAATCGCTATAATCAGCAGTGGAATTTTATAGCTGATCATCAGTTTCTCTATTTAGTGAATGGTCGTGAAAATAAAGTTCTACATTTTTATACCAATGAAACCCCACAAAAAATGGATTATCGTGGTGAATTAATGGGGCCTGAATTAGGCGCTCGTATTGCTCATGCTGTTAATTTTAATGAGCGAAATCCGCAGGGTGCGATATTTATTAGCACTCAGACATTAGGATATGCTTTAGATATGGAGAAGGAGGTTTGTGAACTGAGGTCTATGCGCGATAAAACTGGCGATCAATGTGGGGGACTTGATACCACTTGGTCTTCAACTCATTATCACGTACAGAATATCAGCCTCAGTCACGACTATATTCCCTGGTTACTGTCAAAAATAGCCAATAGGCTACATCAAGATGAATGGACTGATGAATTGGCTGCTTTCCTGCACAAGCTTGAAGCTCTGGAGACCCTGTTTGAAGAAAATAAAAATCAGCCGACCGATAAAACAGCATTGGAGCAAACAAAAGCGCTGTTAATCGCGTTTTTACAAACTTACAACTCAACTAAATACACCAAAATTTGGTATCAGGCTGCACATGTTCTTAATCGTGTTGATGTATTAATCGAATGGGGCAATAACTCGGCATCATAGTTACAAAATGTGACTTGCGTCACATTTAACTTTACCCTCTCATTAAGAGGGGTATAATCTTGACGAATCTTTACAACTAAACTAAATATTTAACATCTTCATCTTATAATTCACATCGCCATAAGGCGGGAATTCCATTCATTATTCGTCAAGATTGCCACTGCCGAGAGTACCTTACTCGGTGGTTTCGCCCGCAGTCACCCGCATCTATTGACTATGCTGATTAACAGCATGATCAACAGATGAACACTGCGTGCATGCTCTTTTGTGGAGAAAAAACATGTCGGTAACTCGCTCTCCGATACCTCAGCTACGCGGCATTTCACGTCGGCGTTTACTCGGGTATGTCGGTGTTGGGCTGGTCAGCAGCCTGATGAACCCCCTTTCTTTGGATGCTTTCGCAGCATCAACTCAAACCTCGCCGCAGCACTTTGAAAGATTCATGTTGGTCTCCCGCGCACTGACGGGCAAGCGCCAACTTAATGCGCAGGTTGGTCAGCGCCTCTATCAGGTTTTACTCGGTAAAATCGGTGGTTTTGACCAGAAACTGGCCTTATTACAACCTTTACCTAGCGGCGAACCTCATCAATGGCCGCCACTACAGCAGCAGATTGCCCGGCAGATTTTGCAAGGTTGGTATGTGGGAGTGATTGGTGAAGGAACTGATGCGGCAGTCATCAGTTATGAAAATGCATTAATGTTCGATGCGGTATCCGATGTGTTGGTTATTCGCTCTTATTGCCCGAATAAACCCGGATACTGGGCTGTAAAGCCTGATGTCGCCTTATAATTTTGGAGGATACATTTATGGCTGACACACTCAAGGCGGACATCGTCGTCATTGGCTCGGGCGTTGCTGGCGGTTTAGTCGCGCATCAATTGGCGATGGCTGGTAAGTCAGTATTGGTTTTAGAAGCGGGGCCGCGCCTTTCGCGTTGGGAAATTGTGGAAAACTTCCGCAATCAGCCCGACAAATCAGACAATATGGCGCCTTACCCCTCAACATCTTATGCCCCCCATCCTGAATCTAACCCTAATAATAACTATTTGATTCAAAAGGGTGAGCACCCCTACGATGTACAATATATTCGCGCGGTAGGGGGCACCACCTGGCACTGGGCAGCATCGGCCTGGCGTTTTCTGCCGAATGATTTCAAGCTAAAAACAATCTATGGCGTCGGGCGCGATTGGCCGATTGACTATGCCGCGCTGGAAAAATGGTATTTACGCGCAGAGCAGGAACTCGGTGTTTGGGGGCCGAGTGATGAAGATCTTGGCTCCCCGCGTAGTGCGCCTTACCCGATGGCACCGCTGCCGTTATCGTGGAATGAACAGCGCATTAAAACCGTGCTCAACAGCCACACTTTTAATGGCAGTCGTTTTGATGTTGTGACTGAGCCGGTGGCGCGCAACAGTCGCCCTTATGATGGCCGTCCCACTTGCTGCGGCAACAATAACTGTATGCCAATTTGCCCGATAGGGGCGATGTATAACGCCATAACTCATGTTGAAAAAGCCGAGCTGGCGGGGGCTATTATTCGCCCACAAGCGGTGGTTTATCAGCTGGAAGTGGATGATCAGCAGCAAATTACCGCCGCTTTGTTTAAGGATGCACAAGGTAATGAGCACCGCGCTGAGGGCAAGTATTTTGTGTTGGCAGCCAATGGCATTGAAACGCCGAAACTGATGCTGATGTCCACCAATGATAAAAATCCACTCGGTGTCGGGAATAGCTCCGATATGGTCGGGCGCAATCTGATGGACCACCCCGGAACTGGCGTCACCTTTATGGCTAGTGAGCCGCTCTGGCCGGGGCGTGGCCCGCAGGAAATGACCTCTTTGATTGGGTTCCGCGATGGCGCATTCCGTGCTGAATATGCGGCGAAAAAGATTCATTTATCTAATTTGTCCCGCACAGATCAAGTCACCATTGAGTTGCTCAAGCAAGGAGAATTACAACTCGGGCCGCAGCTTGACGCCAAAATCCGCGATCGGGCGGCGCGTTTTGTGCAATTCGACAGTTTCCATGAAATCTTGCCGCATGTGGAAAATCGTATTATTCCCAGCCCGACAGAGAAAGACGCCATTGGCATTCCGAAGCCGGAATTTTACTATGCAATGGATGATTATGTGCGCAAAAGTGCAGTGCATACTCAGCAAGTCTATGCCGAAGCGGCCAGATTGATGGGCGGCACTGAAGTGCAGTTCCACAATAACTTTGCCAATAATAACCATATTACTGGCACCACCATTATGGGCAATGACCCCAAAGATTCCGTGGTGGACAGTGATTGCCGCAGCCATGACCACAAAAATTTGTTTATCGCCAGCAGCAGTGTGATGCCAACTGTCGGTTCAGTGAACTGTACTTTGACGATTGCCGCTCTCTCTCTGCGTATCGCTGAAACTTTAAAGGCCGAGGTGTAAGATGAAAAAGCTAACCCTAGGTCACTCAATGACATTCCTGTTTATAGCATTGGGATTCGCTGCAACTGGATATGCTCGTGCGGATGCTAACCTGATTGCGCGGGGTGAGTATTTGACCAAAGCCGCAGACTGTGTGGCGTGCCACACCACCAAAGATGGCAAACCCTTTGCCGGTGGATTGGCCTTTAAAACCCCGATGGGCACCTTATATTCGCCGAATATTACCCCCGATAAAGAAACCGGAATTGGTGGTTGGACGGATGAAGAGTTTTTGCGCGCACTGCATGAAGGGAAAGGCAAAAACGGCGAGAATCTCTATCCTGCTTTCCCTTATACCTCTTATACCTTGCTGACGGATGATGATGTTAAAGCCATAAAAGCTTATTTGTTCAGCTTACCGGCAGTGCATCAACCGAATCGCGAAAATGACATGCCGTTCCCATTCAATCAGCGCTGGGGGCTGTGGTTCTGGAATCTGGTGAATTTTGAGGGGCAGCGCTTCCAGCCCGATACCAGCAAAGATGCGCAATGGAACCAGGGGGCTTATTTTGTTGAGGCGCTGGGGCATTGTGGTGAATGTCATACTCCGCGCAATATCACCATGGGAATGAAAGACAGTAAAGCTTATGCCGGTGCTGATATTGATGGTTGGACGGCATTCAATATTACCTCAGATCCGCATGCTGGGATTGGGGGCTGGAGCCAGCAACAGGTCGTGCAATATCTGCGCAGCGGCCATGTTGACGGTAAAGCACAAGCGGCTGGGCCGATGGCGGAAGTGATTGAAAACAGCACCCGACATCTGACTGACAGTGATCTGAATGCAATGGCGGTGTATCTGCGCACGCTGAAGCCATTAAATCCAAATGACGAAACTAAGAGCCGTTCGGATTGGGGGCAGTCGGCGACCAGTGTTAATACCTTACGTGGCGTACCTTTCACGGCGGATACTGTTACGGGGAACAATAACACTGACGGCGCGCGCTTGTATTTGGGGAACTGTGCCAGTTGCCACAGTTTTACCGGTGAGGGCGTGAAAGATGGTTATTACCCATCATTGATGAAGAATTCGGTGGTCGGGGCATCCGCGCAAAATAACCTGATTAATGTCATTCTCCACGGCGTGTCGCGCAAAACCAATGATGGCGAGGTCTTTATGCCCGGTTTTGCCAACACATTAACTGATGAGCAGGTTGTCAGTTTGAGTAATTATCTATTGCAGCAGTTTGGGCAACCCACACTGAATATCAAAGCCGATGATGTTAAAGCATTACGCGGAGAATAATGAAGAAGAATAAGGGGGCTTTGGCTCCCTTTTATCACATGCTATTTATATCACTAAGCCATTTGCTTAGTGAATGTATTATTGACCTTCTATCATCTGCCCGTGATAATAACAATTCTGACTCGGGGTGCCTGCCACAAATAGTGGAATGGCTGAGATATTACCCGTATTACCTGATCTGGATAATGCCAGCGTAGGGAAGTATATTAATGAAGCGTATCAATGTGTTAACTATTGCCGGAACTGACCCAAGCGGCGGTGCCGGTATCCAGGCTGATCTGAAAACCTTTTCTGCATTACAGGCCTACGGCACCAGTGTTATTACCGCTTTAGTGGCGCAAAACACCGGTGGTGTACAGTCTGTTTATCCCATCGAACCCGCTTTTGTTGCTGCTCAGCTAGATTCTGTCCTCAGTGATGTGCGTATCGATAGCGCCAAAATTGGTATGCTGGCAAATGCGGAAATTGTCGATATTGTTGCTACGCAACTACGGCGTTATCCCATTCCATTTGTAGTGTTAGATACTGTGATGGTTGCCAAAAGCGGGGACCCGTTACTTGCACCAGAGGCCGTTGATGCGGTGCGCCGCTTATTGCTCCCGCAAGTTGATTTGATTACACCTAATTTACCGGAAGCCGCAACATTGCTTGATTGCCAACCCGCGCATAATGAACAAGAAATGTGTGAACAAGGGCGGGCATTGTTAGCTCTCGGCTGTCAGGGGGTATTGATGAAAGGGGGGCATTTGAGTGGCGAAGAAAGCCCAGATTGGCTGTTTACCGCGCAAAGTGAGCAGCGCTTTGTGACACGGCGGATTAATACCCGACATACCCACGGCACCGGTTGCACCTTGTCGGCTGCACTGGCGGCATTACGGCCACGGCACGCGAATTGGGCCGCTACCCTGAGTGTAGCTAAAGATTATCTGCAAGGGGCACTGGAACAAGCCGACACCCTCGAGGTGGGGCAGGGGATCGGGCCGGTGCACCATTTCCATCAATGGTGGTAATCCCCTTCGACCTTGAAACCGCAGGGGGCTGTCTGGTTGCAATTCCATTGACTTTGGAGGCTGAAGTCGATGAAATTATTACGCCAGTAAATAGCGCTGTGTCATCGTAAACATCGCGATGGCACGTTGCAAATGATGAGCATCAAAACGATTAAGCAGGTAACTTTTAGCCGCTTTGCGTGGGCGAATACACAGTAGCAACTTCGGCTCGCCAGCTTCATCTTTGATCAGGTCGAACTGATAACTGCCGATGCTTTTTTCGTCTTCCCGCCAAGAAATTTGTATTGCTGGCAACGGGTTATCTGCCGTGGGTTGTCTGACGGCGAAAAAGTATTCTCCGGCCCAGAAACCGGCATAATTGCCGTCAGCTTGCAAAGGTTTGGTTTGGAAAATGGGGGCTGCCGCGAGCTGGCTGACGGCAGCCAAAGTTATTTCTCGATGAGCTTGTTGCCACAAAGGAACATTATTTTCGATTTGCCAGCAAGCCGCGCCCAGATAATCGTTCAGTTCACGCCAATCTTCATCCAGTTGCTGGCGTAATTCCTCTTCGAGAATATTACGATATTGCTGCATCCCGCTGGGTTGCTCGCCTAATGTTTCGTAAGTGATTAACTCCATGGTGCGGGGCTTGCGGCGAAAACTCATCCACAACACCACCTTGGGGATACGAAACTCAATCGACTGAATACTCAGCCGATAGCTATCCCCTTTGTTCAACACAAAGCCATTGGCGGTGCCGCGCTTATTTTGATAATTCCGTATCACCACCACGCTATTTAGCCCCATCCAGCCGGTAACATAGTGCTCACTGTCAGAGTTGGCAACATCCAGATCGACCACCATTTGGACGATTTTATCGCTCTCAAGCTTATCTAGCGGATGGGCATCCCCAGCAGAGTAATACAGCTTCTTAGGGGCTTCGGGTAACTCAAGGGTCAACATAGCAGGGCCTTTTTCGCGGGTGGTTATCAACTCATCATCTACTGGTTTATAGCTTACCTCAAGCTGTCATACAGATTGCGGTATAACGAGAATTAGGATGAAAATTCGTGCTATGGATCAACTTTTCCTACTGTTAAGGGTCATAAATATGCAAACTACTATCACGCATGCCAATTTATTGCATTGAGGCCTGTTCAATATATTTAGGGTATAGATTAATCAGATAATAAGGATTTCGATAATGAAAGGTCATAAAACCCTCCATTGTCTTGTTGCTGCGGCGATACTCAGTGCCAGTTCCTGGGTTTTCGCGCAGCCAGCGATGAATGTTGTTTCGGCTCCATCAGACTCAGCGCCTGTTCAGGGCGCACCTGCTAAGCCCCTTCCCACCACCGCTGATCTTCTACAACAACCGGTGTATAAAAATAGCTGGCAAAAAATGGTGAAGAGTCAGAAAAATTTGCCTGCATGGGCGCGTAAAGGGGTAGGGACATCCTCGCCGTATGAAGTCATCAATTGGGAAGGCCAGCAGTATAAAGTGGGGCGAATTTGCAAACCTCATGATTGCAGTAATAATTTTATGTGGGTGGCTTTTAGCAAGGATAAAAAACAAGTTTGGCAGGCATGGGGGATGCGAGTGTCGGTAGAGGATAAGCCAGAAGCGCTCAATACTCCGAGCAAGTTCGCCACTTATCAATGGCTTGGTCGCCCGAGTGAGAGTGTTCAGACTTTGCTGAAAAAACAATTAGAGCAAGATCCTAACTGGCACTGATTCTTGATTGTTTTCAAGTTGCAGGAAAGCAGCCAACACACCTGCAACTTGAAAGATGAGGGGGATATCAGCCAACGCCTGCCTGGTGCAAATCATGCAGATTGATAGCGCCAACCAGTTTCCCATCAAGATTAACCACCGGTGCCGCACTAATATGATGCTGATGCAGAGCTTCCAGTGCTTCACCCGCACGCCATTGTTCTGGCAAGCGGTAACCCGGGCGAGTTATTGCGCCGCCGAGCGGCTGTTGCAAAGTGCCGCCTTTAACCAACCAGCGGCGTAAATCACCATCAGTGAATACCCCGACCACCCGTTGATTTGGATCACAAACCGCCACCAGCCCTAATCCGGTGCGGCTCAATTCCAGCATCGCTTCCATTACGCTATCGGATTCATTTACCACCGGTAAGCGGTCACCGGTTCTCATTAAATGATGAACTCGGTTGAGCAACCGCGCCCCCAAACTGCCACCGGGGTGTGAGCGCGCAAAGTCTTCTGCATTGAAACCACGATGGCGCATTAATGCCATTGCCAGCGCGTCACCCATCATCAGAGTATTGACGGCGCTGGATGTTGGCGCTAGACCCATCGGGCAAGCTTCATGCTCAACACTGATATCCAGCACGCAAGCCGCCGCCAGCGCTAATGGCGACTCTAAACCGCCGGTAATTGCAATCACTGGAATATGGCTGTCGGCTAGCAAGGGTAGGATCATATCCAGTTCTTTAGCACGGCCCGAATAAGAGATAAAAATCAGCACATCTTGCGGGCCAATCATACCTAAATCACCGTGCAATGCCTCGGCTGGATGCACGAAAAAGGCCGGGGTGCCGGTGCTGGCCAGTGAAGCGGCAATTTTTTTACCAATATGACCGGATTTGCCAATGCCAGAAACAACCGCTTTGCCGGTACAGCTCAACAATAGCTCGCAAGCTTGGACAAAATTATCATCTAAACGTGATAACAAGCGCTGGGCTTCTGTTAGCTCAATTTCCAGTGTTTCACGGGCATAGGTAAGTAATGGATTAGTCATCTTTATCAACCAGAATGATGTTAATGCCCATTTTCTGCAGTTCCTGCAAATATTCGTCGCTAATACCTTTATCGGTAATCAGAGTATCGACGGCACTCAGTGCACAAACAACATTGGGACTTTTACGGCCAAATTTGGAAGAGTCGACCAGCAGAATAATACGGCTGGCGGCGTGACACATAGCGGTACTGACATGATAAACTTCGTTAAACGTGGTGACACCTGCTTTGAGATCGACGCCATCTGCGCCGATAAAGAGCTTGTCGAAGCTGAAGTTATCAAAGGCGGATTCTGCCAAGCTACCATGAAAAGATGCTGAACCTTTACGATAAGTGCCGCCCGGCATCAAGATAGTCTGATCGTTATCCAGCTCAACCAATTCATTGACGATATGCAAGCTGTTGGTCATCACCGTAATATTATTGAATTTAGTCAGGTGCGGCACCATTTGCAGTACGGTACTGCCCGCATCAAAAACCAGACTATCGCCATCTTTAATCAGCTTACTGGCCGCTTTGGCGATTTGTTTTTTCTTCTCGGTATTTATATGGGTTTTACGGTCGATGGGTTGCTCAACATCATCACGATTTAATACTACCCCGCCATAGGTGCGAATCACTGCACCTTCATTTTCGAGGCTGGTTAAATCTTTGCGGATTGTCGTGCCAGTGGTCGAAAAATGGGCGGCAAGTTGATCAACCGCCGTTTTACCGTGCTGCTGGAGATATTCCAGGATAGCGACTTGTCGCTGCTTTGGTTTCATAACGATTCCTGCTCAAGTATTTCCATTGCCTCTTTTTCAGGCATAACTTTCACATGAAAAAGAATAACTTTCATTGTGAAAATATCATGATTTCGGTTTAATCGCTAATGATAGTGCAGTTTGACATGCTGTATCCGTAGGGAAGATCACATCCGGGATTAAATCCTGCTGATGTAATCCATGAAGGTGCGGTAATGCGCGTGGGCGGGCAAAAACACTGATGCCACGCATGATCATGCTGTCACTGACGCGCATATTCTCATCAAAAGCCAGCGCCATCACCACTCTCGGTTTAAAACGCCCACCAGAACGGCCCACTCCGACCGATTTACTGTTTTGGCAAAGCCTATCAAAAGCACGGTTAAAGCGGTTGATTTGCCACCATCCGAGCAAAATCTGAAGTACCCAGGCGATGATGACAATACTGATCAGTGCTGATGTAGGAGACATAATTTACCCTTTTACTCTTCGCCCTAGACGCCGCAGCGGTGTTAGCTGCACTCATGCACCCGAATCACTGACTGATGTCAGCTCATCGAGATTTACTCGTTGGCTGCCTTGCTGCAGCGCCAATGGCTTTGAGTCATATCTTCGCCCTAGACGCCGCAGCGGTGTTAGCTGCACTCATGCACCCGAATCACTGACTGATGTCAGCTCATCGAGATTTACTCGTTGGCTGCCTTGCTGCAACGCCAATGGCTTTGAGTCATATCTTCGCCCTAGACGCCGCAGCGGTGTTAGCTGCACTCATGCACCCGAATCACTGGTGCGAGTCAGTGATTCGGGCTTGATAACTCATTGCTTTAAAAATTATTACTTTAAAACATCACTTGCCCGCCGGTAATGTTAATAGATTGGCCGGTACAATACGCGGCTTTATCACTGGCGTAGAACAACAGCGTATTGAGCACATCCTGATAATCGCAGCCGCGTTTTAGTGGCACTTTATCGGTATAATATTTTTCAACTTCTTCGGGTTTAATGCCCAATTTTGCAGCGTATTGCGGCAAAAGTGATTGGAACATCGGCGATTTTAACAGATTTCCTAACATCAGTGAATGCACGGTGATGCCGTAATCCGCCAAATCGAGCGCCAATGATTGTGTCAAACCAACACCACCAAATTTCGCGGCGCTGTAACCCGAGTTGTGTTTGCTGCCGACTTTACCTGATTTAGAATTGATTTGGATGATGCGCCCGGCAATGCCATCACGGATCATCAGGCGGGAGAATTCGCGAGCACATAAGAAGTAACCTACCAGGTTCACTTGCAGTGAGCGGTCAAAATCATCCAGCGGGAAATCAGTGATAGGCGCGGCCTTAGCAATGCCAGCACTGTAAACCAGCAAATTAGCTTGATGGAAGCGCTGATCGACCGCTTTTGCCAACATCTGTACGCTGTTTTCATTGGTTGCATCAACCTGGAAACCTTGTGCGCTGTCGGTACCATATTCGGCATTAATCTGGTCCGCGACCAACTGTGCGTTATCTGAATTCAAATCAGCAACCGCCACTTTATAACCTGCTTCGGCCAGACCATGGCACAAAAATGCACCCAGAGTTTGCCCACCACCAATCACTACTGCTACTTGTTGTGACATAACGACCTCCCAATTTATCCTTAGTGATTGAAATTGCAGCGGTATTAGCTTTACGCACTGCAACTTCAAAACGTCGGATATAAATTAATAAATAAATTAACGAATAAATTTCAACGAACTGCCAACAGAAATATCAGTTGGTGTCGGGCCAATAACATGAATAGAACCTGGGAACTCTGGCTGCTCATCGCCATTAAATCGGATGGTGATATGACCCAATTCACGGAGGTTTTGCGTCGCCACTTCGCCCACGGCGGTGATGACATAGCGCATCTCGGCCAATTCCATAATGTTGCCAGCCTGTAATTCCCCATCAGTGGCGCTGTGCTGGTGGATAAAACAGAACTCTTCAATATCTTTAGGTGCCCCTTCGCGGAAGGTGATGAGCATGTCATCCAGCAGCGCCTCACGGGCGCTGTCTCCGATATTGGTAATAGTTGTCTGATAAATAGTATTCACACGTACATCCTTAACCGTTGAATTTATTACAGAAAGTCTAATTCTTCTCTCTTGCTAATAACATCTTATTGATAAATAAAGGCAGATGCTGCCCAAGCAATCAATACCGTCGGCGCACCTGTCAGGAAGCGGCCAACCAAGACGGATGGAACACCCACGCGGACGGTATCTTGCTTCGCTTCAGCCAGAGACAGGCCGACCGGGATGAAGTCACATGCTGCTTGAGCATTAATTGCAAATAATGCTGGCAGGGCTAATTGCGGTGGGATATTCCCCAAACCAATTTGTACCCCAACCAATACGCCGATAACTTGCGCAATAACTGCCCCTGGGCCTAAGAATGGTGACAACAGCGGGAAGGAACAAATCAGCGCCAAGAGCACTAAGCCAATCGGGCTGCTGGCCAGCGGCGTTAAGCCGTGGGCAATAAAATCACCCAAACCGGATGCCATGATGATGCCGATTAATGCCGAGACGAAGGCCATAAATGGCAGAATGGTTTTCAGTACAGTATCAATGGTGTCGCGGCCTGACTGGAAGAACACGGCCACAACAGAACCCATGCCCATCCCCACTTTTGCCAGCAAACCGTCACTTTGTTCGGTGATTTTCTTGGTGGTATCGTAATCACGCCCCCCTTTGGCAGCAGGGGTGTTCGCCGCTTTGGGTGTGGCTTCTACTGTCGGAGCGGCGGCGGCTGCACTGTCGGTTTTACTGATTTTCTGGATATTCTTTTCACGGACGCCGGAGACATAAATATCTTCCAGTATGTATTGCGCCATCGGCCCAGATTGACCGGTTGAATGGATGTTGACGGTAGGTATACGGCGCTTAGGGTACAAACCACAGCGCAGGGTGCCCCCACAGTCAATAATGGCAATGGCGATTTCTTCCGCTGGCGGCTCGCCTTCTTTGAAACCATCGACGGCTTCCCAGCCAGTCAGTTCGCTGATGCGGTCAATAATGGCCGGGCGGGTTCCGGCAGTGATATAGACAATTTTTTTACCGGGGACGATTGGCAACTCTAATGGATCACCCCAACCGCCTTCGCCTTTTTCAATCCGGATAAATTCACTCATGATCTGCTCCACACAGTATGTATTTGAATTACATATTAAAGTTGTACGTCACGGTCTAGGCGGATGCCCATTTTGCGTTCGAAAATGGATGTCGTCAGGTCAGTAATCCAGCCGCGGAAGAAGTTGGTCACCATCCCGACCAGGAAGTAGCTCACCGCCAGCGGGCCTAATGGCAGGCCCAGTGTGGTTAAACCACTGGCGATACCGAGGTAGACGAATAATTCACCTGGATTGATGTGTGGGAACAAACCATTCATTGAGTGACAGCTGTAAGACGCTGCGGCGTAATAGCTTGGTTTGTATTTTTCTGGCATAAAGCGCCCGAGACTTAATGTCATCGGGTTACAGAATACAAAGGTACCAATCACTGGCAGCAGCAGATAACGAGAAACAGGGTTCCCCGCGCAACGTTGCGCCAATCGTTCAATCCTGTCCTGACCGACAAATTTGATCAGCGCATTCATGATGACTAACAAACTAATTAATAAAGGTAAAATCCCGGTGACCATTCCAACAAAAACTTCTCCCCCTTTCTGGAAGAGTCCGATAAACCACTCGGCTCCATGGGTTATAAGTTCAATCATTCTTCTTCTCCTGTAATCGAGGTTATGGCTGTTTTTATAAACTTTTGTTATCAAAAGAAATTTAATGTTCCGCCTGCTAAAGCGGTTTCAAAACACGGAGAGTTCAGAATGAACTTCAGCATCTTGTTTGTCGCCATGTGCACTACCATAATCATTTTTTAGATCTATTTATCGCATATAGATCACACTTTGAAAGAAAAAGCTTTCAAAGTGAATATTAAAAATAAAAGAAAATTAAATCGAAATGAAAGGTTTTCGTATGGTGAAAATGTGACCGTCTAAGATGACGTCGGATTTGAAATGAAAGATGCAGAAGTTAAAATAGGGATAAAATAGAGAATAATCATGGGCTAACGATTGCTAGCCCTTGTGTAGATAGTCAGCCTAGCAGCTCACAATTCGGAGGGAGGCGACATTGGATAGCATTGGGGATTATCTCAATATGAAAGTTTTTTCCTGATAATGGCTCTCCATCCAGATTGAAAGTAATGTCATGCGGCGCGGTGATGTCGAGCCAGGGTAGCGATGTTTCAATGACATTCTTGTTTTTCTCGCCACTGAAGACGCTGGCCAATAGCGCGGGCAGTAATTCTTCGGCGATCAACAAACGCAATTGTAACAAACCATCATTAATCAGAGCATCAGGGCAGAGCGGTTGCCCGCCACCGGCTTGTCGGCCATTGCCAATTCCTATTACCAAAGCATCGCCAGACCATTCAAAGCCAGGGCCGCGAATTTCACAGCTGTCAGCTTTAATGGCGTCCATGCGCATCAGACCGTGAATAAAGTAAGACGCGCCACCTAACACTGCCTTGAGTTTGTCCGGCGTTTCGGTAGTTATGCGAGTACCAAAGCCCCCGGTAGCCATATTGATAAAATAGTGTTTATCATTCACTTGCGCTAAATCAATGGCAACCACGCGGCCTTTCACCGCTAACTGCAATGCGTTTTCTATTTGCAGAGGAATGCTGCAACTGGTGGCGAAATCGTTGGCCGTCCCCAATGGCAGGATACCCAAACAGGGGCGATTTTCCTCCGGTAATGTTATCAGTGCGCTGGCGACTTCATTGATAGTGCCATCGCCACCACCGGCAATGACTGTATCAACCGCCAATAATGCGGCTTCTTCGACATAGCGTTTTGCATCACCGTGCTCCCAAGTAACACGAACATGGAGAGTCACACCTTCCTCGCGCAAGTTTTTGACGGCATTGCGAACATCTTGGTTACCCGCTCCTTTACCATTAAGGATGAGGAGTGTCTGTGGCATTGAGGTCATAACTTGCTCCAGAGCGTTTTTGCAATAAACTTAACAATAACCCACACTTGTTTAATTTATCTATCAGATTATTCAATAAATAATGGAGAATATCAGTAATAGTTGGCCCTAATAAAATAGTTTTTATTTTTACTGGAATATTTATTTAACTAAGATGATTTTTATTTGGTGTGGGATTATTCATGGAAGGAGATAATTCTCGTTATTATTAAACAGTATAACAAGAACCACTAATAATAAATAAATGAGACAAATTATCTATAATCAACAGGTTAGGAGGGTAAAAAGAAAAGGCCAGCCCAAGGGAGATTGGGCTAGCCAAGGAGGTGGTTCCTAGTCTTGCTGTAAAACTTTTTTAGTTCTTGATTGTACTCGAGCTATCCTACCCCAGTGTTATTATAATTGATGTGATCCATTTCTAATATTTGCTAAAAATGCCATCTGAACGATGGCATTATTTGGTATTACAGCTTCTTAGGCTTTTTCGTGAGGATTACGGCTATTTGTTCCGTTCAAATTCCGTATCAGTAAGCCATATTCTACATTAATGTCTTCGGGAATAGGCAAATACATGATGTGCCCGTTACCCGGCGCGATATCTGCCGGTTGACCCTTTTTATCCTGCATACTTTCAAGGATAAACTGGATATTACCCCGGGGAGTCATCAACTCAACACTGTCACCGACTGAGAATTTATTTTTGACGATGACTTCAGCCTGCCCATCACGGCGAACACCGGTAAACTCGCCGACAAATTGCTGGCGTTCTGAAACTGAATAGCCGTAGTCGTAAGTTTGTTGATCTTCATGCACATGACGGCGTAGGAAACCTTCGGTATAACCGCGGTGAGCCAAGCCCTCCAATGTGGTTAGCAAAGTCGGGTCAAAAGGTTTACCGGCCACGGCATCATCAATAGCGCGGCGATAAACCTGCGCGGTACGGGCGCAATAATAGAATGACTTAGTGCGGCCCTCAATTTTCAGCGAATGCACGCCCATTTGGGTCAAGCGCTCTACATGTTGAATAGCACGCAAGTCTTTGGAATTCATGATGTAAGTGCCATGTTCATCTTCAGTCGCCGTCATGTACTCACCTGGGCGTTGGGCTTCTTCTATCATAAATACTTTGTCGGTTGGGGCGCCGATACCCAATGTGGGTTCGACATTCTTCACCGCAATAGGCTGATGGATATGCACGATATTGCCAATATCATCTTCTTTGCCTTCCTGAACATTATATTCCCAGCGGCAGGCATTGGTGCATGTTCCCTGGTTCGGGTCACGTTTATTAATGTAGCCGGAGAGCAGGCAGCGGCCGGAATAGGCCATGCAAAGTGCGCCGTGCACAAAAATTTCCAGCTCCATGTCGGGCACTTGTGCGCGGATTTCAGCGATTTCTTCCAATGATAATTCACGGGAAAGTATCACGCGGGTCAAGCCCATTTGCTGCCAGAACTTAACGGTCGCCCAGTTAACAGCATTGGCTTGCACCGACAGGTGAATATCCATCTGTGGGAAAGCTTCTCGCACCATCATGATTAAACCGGGGTCAGACATAATCAGGGCATCTGGCCCCATATCAATTACCGGTTTTAAATCACGTAGAAAGGTCTTCAGTTTGGAGTTGTGGGGGGCGATATTCACCACCACATAGAAGCGCTTGCCCAAATCATGGGCTTCCTGAATACCTAATGCCAGATTCTCGTGATTGAATTCATTATTACGAACTCGCAGGCTATAGCGCGGCTGACCGGCATAAACCGCATCTGCGCCATAAGCAAAAGCATAACGCATATTTTTAAGGGTGCCGGCAGGGGATAACAATTCCGGTGTAAAAGGCATATTTGGTGAAGATATTGATGATGACGACTCTTTTGGTAAGGACATATCACGGCTCTCAGTCTGAGTTCAAGTCAGAACCACGCCCGAGGGAGTGGCTAAAAGCCGAGGATTGTAACCTTGCCCATCGTGAAAATCAGCCATTGCACAATTTTTGTAAGGTTTAAATGATCTGGATCAATATGAGGAGAGAAAAGCGCGGTCACATACTCCGCGCGAATACATTCTTAGCAGGGTAGCTCGGCAAAATAGTGCTATCGAATCAATAAGATTACAGTGTCAGGTCTTTAATTATGGTGGTCGGGCCGTTTTTCACGACAGAAGCAATTCCCTTTTTAGCGGCAGCTTCGGAACTGTAGGATTCACTGACACCAATAACCTGATGGTTTTTCGCTTTCAACACGAAATAAGGCTCATTTTTCGTGTTGAGCTTTAACTCATATTGGCTTTCCAGTGGAGAGTTACTTTGTACCGATGATATGCCGTTTTCAGCGGAAGCTTTACTGGCGTACATCTCACTGGTGAGAATTATTTCGCCATTACTGGCTTTCAGACTGAAATGATACTGCCCATTTTTTGCTTTCTTAATCTCATAGTGACCGGTGGCCATAATGTTGCTCCTTTTGGTGATATGCCTATTAGAGTGTAGTCAACGACTCATACACCACCAACATTAGTAAAGAGCGAATTACAGCAAACGGCAAATCTCGGCCTCCCAGCGATACCCCATTCCATAAACCGCGCGAATAAAGGGCTTCTCACCATCAAGGGCTTCCAATTTTCGCCGCAGATTTTTGATATGGCTGTCGATAGTGCGGTCAGTCACCACGCGGTAATCGTCATACAGATTATTCAGCAGTTGCTCGCGGCTAAAGACATGGCCCGGTTGGGTTGCCAGGATTTTTAGCAGGCGAAACTCCGCTGGGGTCAGCTCCAGTAAATGGCCCTGATAGCTTGCCTGGAAGCGGGATTCATCAATCAGCAGCGGTGCGCTTTCACTGGGTTGTTCCCGCTGTTGTTGGCAACGGCGCAGGATAGTTTTGACTCGCGCCACCACTTCCCGTGGGCTATAGGGTTTGCAGATATAATCATCAGCCCCTATTTCTAACCCCAATAGCCGGTCAATCTCTTCCGTTTTCGCCGTGACCATCATGATAGGGACATCGGAAAAACGGCGGATTTCACGGCAAATACTGATGCCATCAGTGCCGGGTAGCATCAAATCCAGCAAGATGATGGCGGGAGGAGCCTGGCGGACGGCGGCGACCACTTCGGCACCATTGGTGAGCCACTGAGTGCTGTAACCTGCGGCTTGCAGGTAATCGACCAATAACTGGCCGAGTTTGGGCTCATCTTCAACAATCAATACGGTACCAAACTGGCTGGTAGACTGTAGCTGTTCGTGCATAAGATGAATTACCCTATTGAATGGAATAGCGGAAATACTACCGTAATCCGCAGGCCGCCCATAGGCGAATGTTCGGCACTGATTTTACCGCCATGTGCTTCAACAATATTGTGGCAAATTGCCAAGCCCAGCCCCGAGCCGCCACTGGCGCGGTTACGTGAGCTTTCAGTGCGATAAAAGCGCTCAAAGATGCGTTGTAACTGTTCATCACTAAGGCCCGGTTTAGTGTCCTGCCAGCTTAGCGTTAAGGTTTCTTCTGCAAGCTGAGCGCTGATTTCTAATTGCCCCCCCTCATTGGTGTAGCGCAGGCTATTTTCCAACAAGTTGTGAAACAGCTGATTTAGCCGGTCGGGGTCGCCAAACATGACAGCTTGTTCAGGTAGGTGGGTGGTGATGCGGATATTTTTATTTTCAAAGCGGCCATGGAAGCTGGCAATAGCAATTTGCAGCAGGCGAGTGGCATCTAACTGGGTTTTACGATAAGCCAGCGCCCCTCGATCAGAGAGCGAAAGTTGGTGTAAGTCATTCACCAGTTTTGTCAGTATGGCGACCTCAGCTTGCAGTGAAATCAGCGATTCTGGTGTTGGCGCGCGCACGCCATCTTGCAAAGCTTCCAGTTCACCGCGCAATACCGCCAGTGGAGTGCGTAACTCGTGGGAGACATCGGCCATAAAGTCGCGCCGATTCTGTTCATTTTTCTCCAGTGAACTGGCTAACTGGTTAAAATCCTGCGCCAAACGGCCCAATTCATCGCGGCTACTGACCGCCACGCGGGCGCTGAAATCACCGGCAGCCAGCCGATGAGTCCCTTCCACCAAGCGTTTTACTGGAGCCAACATGCCGCGCGATAAAATCCAGGTCACAGCAGCGGCCAAGAAAGTCGACAAGGCGACAATAATCCAACTGGTGCGGCGCTGTTGCTGATCAAAATTAATATCAGCATTGCGGGTTAGTTTTTCCGGTGGGGTAGATATCACCCAGCCAACCACCTGTTTATTCACGGTTATTGCCCTGCTGCTGGCCTCTTTGGGGAGCTTCCCGGTGTGCCCAACCAGCAGATTATTATCATTATCCACCACCCAAAATTGAGTGCGCCAACCGCGTGGGGGCAAGTTGCGGCTGTTATCACTACTTTGCTCGAGAGACTTCATTATCTGATAAATAACTTGATCATTATTGCGCAAAAAATCCCAATTACCGTAGCGCTGATATTGAACTTCAAGCGCATCTCCTAGCATGGCTATCCGCTGTTCATTAGTTTGCTTGATATAATCAATAAAGCCGCGCTCGAAGCTGGCTCTTATTCCCCAATGCATGGTGATGAGCACCAGCATGCAGGTGGCAAATATCGCCATAAACAGTTTTCCGGTAATGCCGATTCTCATGCTATTTCCACCTATTTTATCGGTTAGCCGGTTTCGCGGACGGGCGGGGTAGATTACGATTAATGCTGGTATCCGGTGGTACGCGGTTAAATATCAGGGCAGGTAGCGCGATAATAATTGCCATATCCATCATTTTTAAACACGCAGGTGTGTTGGCTGCACTTTTAAGTCTATAGCGTTTGCCATTATTCCAGTCTCATCAACGGCTTTTTACTAAAGCGGCTGCGTAGCTGGTCAAAATAGAGATAAACCACTGGCGTGGTATATAAGGTGAGTAACTGGCTCATGACCAACCCGCCAACAATAGTAATCCCGAGTGGTTGGCGTAATTCAGCGCCATCACCACTGCCCAAGACCAACGGCAACGCGCCGAATAAGGCGGCCAGTGTGGTCATCATAATCGGTCTAAAGCGCAGCAAACTGGCCTGGAAAATGGCATCGCGGGCGCTAATATTGCTATTGCGTTGTGCATCGAGAGCAAAATCGACCATCATGATGGCGTTCTTTTTCACGATACCAATCAATAGCATAATGCCAATCAGGGCGATGAGACTAAAGGGCGCATCGAACAGTTCCAGCGCCAGTAATGCCCCGACCCCGGCGGAGGGCAACGTTGATAATATGGTCAGCGGATGAACATAACTTTCATACAAAATCCCCAGCACGATATACACCGTGGCGATCGCCGCCATAATCAGCCAAAGCTGAGATTTCAAGGTTTCCTGGAACACCTGCGCGGTACCGGCAAACACGCCGCGCACCGTGCTCGGCACCCCCAACTCTGTCATTGCCCGCTCAACTGCGGCGGTGGCTGCAGACAGGCTACCGCCATCGGGTAAGTTAAATGAGATAGTCGAGGCGGCTGATAAACCTTGATGATTGACCGCCAGCGGGGCATTCGCCGGCCGCCATTTAGCAAAATAAGACAGTGGAATTGACTGACCGTTGCTGTTAATCACAAACATTTTGTCCAGTGAACTCACATCCTGCGTGTATTGAGGCGCGACTTCCATCACCACTTTGTATTGGTTTAGTGGCTGATAAATAGTGGAAATTTGCCGCTGACCAAAGGCGTTATTGAGCAACGCATTGGCATCTGACACATCAATACCCAGCCGCGCCATGGTTTCGCGGTCATAGGTCAGCGCCATTTCCGAGCCTTTATCCTGTTGGTCGGAGTTCACATCGGCTAACTCCGGTAACTTGCTCAGGGCAGCTCGGACTTTTGGCTCCCATTCACGCAGGGCGGTTAAGTCATCCGCCAATAACGTAAATTGATAGCTGGCGTTGGATTGACGGCCACCGACGCGAATATCCTGCACCGGAGAGAGGAACAAACTGGCCCCCGGCTCTTTTGCCAACTTGCCGCGTAGCCGGGCAATCACTTGTTGGGCTGTTTCGCTGCGTTCACTCAGTGGTTTCAATGAGATAAACATCGAACCGCTGTTGGTGCGCGAACCGCCGGTAAATCCAGTCACATTGTCGACCGCCGGATCGGCACTGACAATTTTCATAAAATCTTTCAGTTTTTGCTGCATTGCCTGGAAAGAAATACTCTGATCGGCTTGAATAAAGCCCATCATGCGGCCGGTATCCTGCTCAGGGAAAAAGGTTTTTGGGATACTGATATAGAGCCAAACATTCAGCGCAATAGTGGAAAGCAGCACGGCCATTACCCAGCGCGTATGGCCCAACACCCAATTGAGTGAGCGGCCATAACCTTGCTGAATAGCTAGCAGCACTTTACCGAAACCGCGAATACGTTGCTGCTGACCGGCCGGATGGGCGCGTAGCAAATGGGCGCACATCATCGGCGTTAGGGTCAACGAAATAACTAACGAGATACCGATAGCCACCGACAATGTAACGGCAAACTCACGGAATAACCGCCCCGGTAACCCCTCCATCAGCAGCAGCGGAATAAACACTGCCACCAGAGAAATACTCATCGACAGCACAGTAAAACCGACTTCGCGCACCCCGCGCAGGGCGGCAACCATCGGTTTGACCCCGGCCTCCAGATGGCGAGAAATATTCTCCAGCACCACAATGGCGTCGTCGACCACAAATCCGGTGGCGATGGTCAGCGCCATCAATGACAGATTATTAAGGCTAAAGTCGCACAAATACATAGCAGCAAAGGTGCCAATCAGCGAAACCGGCACCGCAACGGCGGGGATCAAGGTGGCGCGGCCTGATCTTAGGAACAGGAACACCACCAGAATCACCAATGCCACGGCGATCACCAGCGATTGCTCCACTTCATCCAGTGAGGCGCGGATCGTCGGCGAGCGATCTTGCGCAATATTCAATTGAATCGAGGCCGGAATAGAAGCGCGCAGGGCTGGGAGTTCGGCCCGAATTCTGTCGACCGTGGCGATAATATTCGCCCCCGGTTCACGGCTGATCACCAAGAGAATCGCGGGTTTACCGTCAGACATCCCGGCATTGCGCACATCCTGCACGGAGTCGACGACATTGGCGACATCTTGCAGCCGCACTGCGGATCCATTGTTGTAGTGAATGATAAGCGGGCGATAACCCTCGGCAGTTTTGATCTCATCATTGGCCTGCACCTGCCAATGTTGCTCATTGCTATCAATGGAACCTTGCGGGCGGCGCACATTGGCCGCGCTAATCGCCTGACGCACCGCATCCAGTGACACACCTTGGTTGAACAGTGCGCTAGGATTAAGCTCTACCCGCACCGCAGGCAGTGAACTGCCACCGACGGAAACCTCACTGACGCCCTCGGTCTGAGCAATTTTCTGTGCCAATTGAGTCGAGGCAAAGTCATATAATTGGCCCTGACTGAAAGTATCCGAGGTCAGCGTCATGATCATAATTGGCGCATCAGACGGGTTCATTTTGAAATAGGTCGGGCGGTTTGGCATGCCCGAGGGGAGCAAGCTTTGCGCGGCATTAAGCGCCGCCTGTACATCACGGGCCGCACCATTAATATCGCGGTCGAGGGAGAATTGCAGAATAATTCGCGTACTGCCCAGCGAGCTGGTTGAAGTCATTTCATTGACGCCAGCAATTCTTCCCAGTGCGCGTTCCAGTGGTGTGGCAATGGATGACGCCATGGTTTCGGGGTCGGCACCGGGCATGGAGGCACTGACCATAATCACCGGATAATCGACCTGCGGCAGCGGTGATACCGGCAATAAGCTAAAGCCGATAATTCCGCTGAGGGTGATGGCCAGTGTCAGCAGGGTGGTGGCGACCGGGCGCTGGATGAACAGAGCAAAGAATTTCACGGCTGTTCCCGCCCATCTGGCAATTCTGGCGTCTCAATATCTTCATGATGATAGCGATTTTTGCCATGAGAATTGCGTGCCAGTTTATCAAATAACAGATAGATAACTGGCGTAGTGAACAGGGTCAGCACCTGGCTGACAATCAGTCCGCCGACCATACAGACCCCGAGAGGATTGCGTAATTCGGCCCCGGAACCGGTACTGAGCATCAGTGGCAACGCGCCAAACAGCGCGGCCAATGTGGTCATCAGAATAGGGCGGAAGCGCAATAAACAAGCTTGATAAATTGCATCATACGGCGTCATGCCCTGATCCCGCTCGGCGGCCAGCGCAAAGTCGATCATCATGATGGCGTTTTTCTTCACGATGCCGATCAGCAGAATGATCCCGATAATGGCGATCACATCCAGCTCATTGCCGGTCAACATCAGGGCCAGCAAAGCCCCGACACCGGCGGTCGGCAGGGTGGATAAGATAGTCACCGGGTGAATAAAACTTTCGTACAACACCCCGAGCACGATATACATCGCCACAATAGCGGCAATAATCAGCCATAGCGTGCTGCCCAGTGCGGCCTGGAACGCCAGTGTCGAACCTTGGAAGCGGGTCATAATATCCGCCGGTAGCTCAATTGCCTGCTCCGCTTGGGTCACGGCATTGACGGCTTCCCCCAGAGAATAGCCCTGCGCCAAATTGAATGAGATGGTGGCTGATGGGAACTGATTCAAATGGTTGATAGAAAGCGGCCCAAAACGCTCTTCAATAGTGGCAATGCTGCTTAGCGGCACACCTTTGCCGTCACTGCCAGTCAGGCGGATATCATTGAAAGCCGCCAGCCCCGGTGTGGCTTTGACATCATGCTCCAACACCACCCGATACTGATTGGCTTGGGTATAAATGGTGGAAATCAACCGCTGGCCAAAGGCGTTATAGAGCGCGTTGTCGATGGCTGCCATGGTGATCCCCAGACGGCTGGCGCTGTCTCGGTCGACATTAACAAAGGCCACTAACCCCTGATCTTGCCAGTCGCTGGTGACATCCTGGAATGGCGCTTGTTGCTGTAATTCACTGACCAATTTCGGCACCCAGGTGCTCAGTTCCTCCAGTGAGGTAGCTTGCAGAGTGAACTGATATTGGGTACGGCTCAGTTGGGTATCAATGGTCAAGTCTTGCACCGGCTGCAAATAGAGTTTAATCCCCGGAATTCCGGCCACACTCTGCTGCAAGCGGGTGATTATCTCTGGGATGCGATCCTCTCTGCTGCTCAACGGCTTAAGGTTAATCTGCAACCGGCCATTGTTGAGAGTGGCATTGGTGCCATCGACCCCGACAAATGAGGTCAAGCTTTCGACCGCCGGATCTTTCAGGATAATAGCAGCCACTTGTTGCTGGCGTTCCGCCATATTACTGAATGAAACAGATTGCGGCGCTTCCAAAGTGCCCTGAATGAGTCCATTGTCCTGCAAGGGGAAAAAGCCTTTAGGGATCAATAAGTAAAGCAACACGGTCAACACCAGAGTGCTTAGGGCGACACCCAGAGTAATCCATTGATGATTAAGCACTTTTTTCAATGCGACTGCATAATGGGCGATGACCCAGTCAAAGAATTTTTCACTGGCGCGCGACAGGCGGTTTTGCTTGCGCAGAGATTCATAACTGAGCATCCGTGCGCACATCATTGGTGTCAGTGTCAGGGAAACCACCGCTGAAATCAGGATAGCCACCGCCAGTGTGACGGCAAATTCGCGGAACAGGCGGCCGACGATATCACCCATAAATAGCAGCGGAATCAACACCGCAATCAATGAGAAAGTTAGAGAAATAATGGTAAATCCAATCTCACCAGCCCCTTTTAGCGCGGCATCCAGCGGTTTCTCGCCCTTTTCGATATAGCGCGAGATATTTTCAATCACCACGATGGCATCATCGACCACAAAACCGGTGGCAATGGTCAGGGCCATTAATGTCAGGTTATTGATTGAAAAACCAAGGAAATACATCGCGGCGAATGTCCCAATCAGTGACAGCGGCACGGCAATGCTGGGGATAATGGTGGCTGCTGCATTGCGCAGGAACAGGTAAATCACCATCACCACCAATACAATCGCTAGCATTAATTCAAACTGCACATCACTGACCGAGGCGCGGATAGTGGTGGTGCGGTCAGTCAGCACTTTGACGTCAACCGACTTCGGCAGGCTTTTGATCAAATCCGGCAGCATTTCGCGAATACTGTCGGCAGTGGCAATCACATTAACCCCCGGCTGGCGCTGGATATTCAGCACAATCGCCTGTTGGGTATTGGCCCAGGCGGCCAGTTTGTTATTTTCTGCGCCCTGTTCGATGGTGGCGACATCCTGCAAGCGCACTGGCGCACCATTTTGGTAAGCCACAATCAGGTCGCGGTAATCCTCGGCGGATTTCATTTGGTCATTGGCCGACAAGGTGACCGAGCGAGTTGGCCCGTCCAGACTGCCTTTGGCGGAGTTGACGTTGGCATTGCTGATGGCGGTGCGAATGGTTTCGCTATCTAACCCTAAGGCGGCTACCGCCGGTGCATTGAGTTTTACCCGCACTGCTGGGCGCTGACCGCCAGAGATGGTGACCAAACCAACCCCGGTCACTTGCGAGATTTTCTGCGCAATGCGGGTTTCGACCATATCTTCCACTTGAGTCATCGGGATCGCGGTGGAGGTCACCGCCAGAGTCAGAATGGGCGGATCCGCCGGATTCACTTTGCTGTAAATCGGCGGATAGGGCAGGTCATTGGGCAGCAGATTTGTGGCGGAGTTAATCGCCGCCTGCACTTCTTGCTCGGCTACATCCAGCGGCAAAGTGAGCTGGAATTGCAAAGTGATGACCGATGCGCCACCGGAGCTTTGTGACGCCATTTGTTTCAAGCCAGACATCTGACCAAACTGGCGCTCTAATGGCGCAGTAATGGCGGAGGTCACCACATCCGGGCTAGCGCCGGGATAGAGGGTGACTACCTGAATGGTCGGATAATCGACTTCCGGCAGGGCGGAAACCGGTAAGGCGCGGTAGCCGAGAATCCCCGCTAACAGAATGGCGACCATAAATAATGTGGTGGCGACTGGGCGCAGGATAAACAGCCGTGATGGCCCGCCGCCGGGTGTTGGAGGCATCACTTGCATCAGGATTTCTCCGCTGCTGGGGCGGTGCCAGCCGGTGCATCAGTCGCCGGTTTTTCACCTCGACGGTGTGTGCCTTTTTCGGTCGTAGCCGATTTTTCTGCCACATTGGCTGGCGCAGCATCCGCTGAACGCGGAGTGACCACTTCAACTTGCAAACCTTCCGTCAGGCGATCAATACCGTCAGTGACCACGCGCTGACCAGCTTCCAGCCCGGTGCTGATAACCACTTGTTTACTATCTTGAATTCCGGTGGTGACTAAGTGCTTACTGACTTTATTCTCGTCATTTAATGTCCAGACAAAACTCCCCTCGTTACCCATTTGCACCGCCGCGGTTGGCACCACCACGGCATTTTGCAGTAAATCCACTTTGATACGCGCATTCACAAATTGATTCGGGAACAGCACGTCATCTTCATTGGCAAAGCGGGCTTTCAGCTTAATGGTACCGGTGGTGGTATCAATTTGGTTATCAATACTGAGCAGATAACCTTGGGCTAGCATCTGCTTATTGGTGCGGTCCCATGCTTCAACCGGCACGGTAGTATTGTTTTTTGCTGCATTTTTCTGTGCTTGCATAATGGCCGGGATATCACTTTCCGGCAGGGTGAAGACCACATCAACAGGATGTGTTTGAGTGATAACCACAATCGGGGTGGCGGTGCCGCTGGTAATGTAGTTGCCGACATCCACTTGTTTTAACCCGACTTTACCGGAGATGGGCGCGGTAATGCGGCTATACGTCAGTTGCAGTTGGGCGCTGTCGATAGCCCCTTGATCGGCTTTTACACTGCCTTCGCTCTGGCGCACCAATGAGGCTTGAGTATCTAAATCTTGTTGTGAAATCAGGCCGGTTTTAGCCAGTTTTTGATAGCGGGCCAAATCGCGGCGAGCATTGTCCAGTGTGGCCTGGTCTTTGGCCAGTTGCCCTTGAGCTTGAGTCAGTTGGACTTGGTAAGGGCGCGGGTCAATTTCGACCAGTAAGTCACCGGCCTTGACCTGCTGGCCTTCAGTAAAGTGGATAGCCATTAACTGGCCATCAACCCGGCTGGTGACCGTGACGGTGTTCGCGGCAATCACTGTCCCTAAGCCGGTGAGATAACGCGGCACAGCTTGTTCGGTGGCGGTGGCGGCTTGCACTGGAGACATCGGCATATTACGGCGGCCACCCGCGCGTGCGGAGCTACTCCCTCCGTCATTTTGCTGTGCCCCCGGCGCACTGTTTGGTGGGGCAGCACTGAAATGACGCCAGACAAACACAGCAACAATAATCGCCACCACGATTCCCAATAAAGTCAGCAATCGGGAAGTGCGTTTGGATTGAGCTTTCATGATGCGGTGAGTCCCTTTTATTGATCTGTTTATGCGCACACAGGTGCAAAAAATAAAAATTCATACCCCATAGATTTCGAGATTCAGGAGCGCTGCTTGCAGCGGCCTCGCAGAGGCGAGACCCAAGGATGGGCTGAGTAACGAGCGCAGCCAACACACCTGTATCTTGAAAGATGACGGGTATAGATATGTTACTAGTTTAGCGGGGATTTACCGGATAAAAATGGAGGAAATATGAAAATATTGTCAAGGTTTGGGGGGATTTGTGTTTTAGTTGATTAAGTATTTGATCATTGATTTGGTTGAGAGTCGATTTGGTGATTAGTGATCGGGTTCGGTTGTTAAAGCACCGAACTCACTTATCCCCCGATGAACCAACCGCCAAAGGGTGCGGGCGCGCACCCTTGTGGAATCCCGCGCTTCGCACGTATCGCCTGCCCACTCCGTGGGTTCCCTCATTCATCATTTCGCTAACGGACCGGGCCGATTCGCATCCATGCTCAAGCGGCCCTCGCTCGGCATCCATGCCTCGCGTCCTACCTTCATTCTTCACTCGGCGGCTCAAATGTGCTTTTAACATCAAGGTCAAAACCATAGTTTTGATTTTGATGTTGAGCGCAATCAGGAATATTACCGACAAAGACGATGGCCCGAGTGAGCCGCCATGGACGGCGGCGAAAAGCGCGCTGGAGCAGGACGCGACTCGCGCTGGCTCGATGAGGCCAATGGCTGCCGGAGGGGACTGCGAATAGCAGTAATGTTTCGCGCAAGCCGCAGGTGCAGGAGGGCCGGCTAGCCCTCCTGCTCGGTTGAGGCGACTGGGATTAAGTAATCACTGAATGACTATCAACCGAAACAATGCTCCGGTGCTCTAACAACCGAACCAGATCACTTAATCAACATCAACATCAACATCAACATCAACATCAATATAAAAATATCACCGATAAAGTGTCTGTGCCCAACGCGCCAACCCGGCGGTGACGGAGCCAAAATCATTGCCCCCCACCAGTGGGATACCCGGCAATTGCTGCTGTAAGGCGGCACGCAGTAATGGCGAGCGGGCACTGCCGCCAGTCAGGTAAATCACATCGGGCGTGATGTGGCTGGTGGCTAGCGCCAGGCTGACTTGCTCTTGAATGCGTTGCAGGGGTTGGGCGATAGCTTCAGCAAGCTGCTGCTGGCTGATAGTTTGCCCTAATTCCGGCTGAACAAAATCCAGTGCTGCGGCGACTTGTTGTTGCTCGGACAGCGCAATCTTGCTCTCTTCTGCGGCGCGCACCAGGCGGTAACTTAAACGTTGTTGATAGACTTTCAACAAGCGCTGAACTTGCTGTGGGTTAGCCGCATCACGGATTAAATCTCGCAAGAAACGGCCATTCACGGTGCTATAGAAATCACTCTGGGCGGGAACATCGTTGGTGGCAACCGCGTTCCAGTAGGGCAATGACGGCATCGCAATGCCTTTTTCGGTCTCGCCGCCCATACCAAACAGCGGCATCAGTTGCTTAAATGCCAACATGATATCAAGGTCATTCCCCCCGACACGGCAACCGCTGTGACCCAGCAGACTTTGCTGGCGGTCGGCCAAACCTTGCCATTTTGGCCCCATTAATAGCACCGAGCAGTCCGTGGTTCCCCCGCCGATATCCACCACTAAAACGGTTTTTTCACTGGTCAGTGTGGCTTCAAAATCCAGCCCCGCAGCCACCGGCTCAAACTGGAAGGCGATATCGCGAAAACCCGCACGTTGCGCGGCACGCAGCAAAATCCCCTCGGCTTGTCGGTTGGCTTCTTCACCGCCGGAACCTTGGAAGTTAACTGGGCGGCCAATCACCGTCTGGCTAATTTCTGATGACAATACCGCTTCCGCCTGGCGTTTGATGTGGAACATCATGGCGCAGACTAAATCCTCAAACAGCGCCAACTGTTGCGGTTTCAACCCATTGGCACCCAAGAAAGATTTAGGCGATTTTACAAAGTAAACTTCTTCGGGATCTTCAATATAGTGAGCCAGTGCAGACAAGCCGAACATCAAGCTGTCGGCGGCCACCGGAATATCTTCTTCGCGATTGAACGCCATGGCCCGGCGTAATAGTTGCTGATTTTCGTCACTGCCTGTTGGCACCTGCCAATGGCGGTGCAGGCACTCACTTACGGCTTCCCGCGTCGGGGCGCACAGCATCGAGGGCAAATAAACGTCATTATTTTCCAGCACTAGCAATTCGGGCGCATCGTCCCGCATCACGGCAACCGAGCAGTTTGCTGTGCCGTAGTCAAATCCAATGAACATAATTGCCCCCAGGCCAAATAAAGGGCGCGACTTTACCCCAGAGTGAGCGGCGGGGCAATCGTCAAGTCAGGTTATCGCGCTATTTTATCGCGAAATATCCACTGTTAAGCACCTCTGACAAAGGTTGCGTGCGGCCAATCGTTTCGCCATCGACTAAATCAACACCGATATCAATTAACTTACTGAGGGTCGGCGGTAATTCTGCCGGGCCAGCCAATGTGGCGATATTCGCCCGTTGTGCTGTGCCGTTAATGATGGATATCAGAACCTCATCCATTTGATTTGTATGAATATTAGAAATTAAATTGCTGTTAAATTTCAGATAATCAATGGTATGCGCCGCTAATAATTCAAAATCATTCAGGTTATGGCCAAACTCTTTCACAATAAGTTTACAGCCCAGTAGTTGCAGTTTGGCGAGGAAATTACCAATCGCAAACGGATATTGCAGCAATGTGGCTTCATCGACCATCCAATAGAGACTTTGTGGTGGCAAGGGGGTCTGTGGTAGCAATGTGAGCAGTGACTGGCGGAAATCTTCTTTGAGCAGAGCCACTTCCGACAGCGGGATAGCCAGTGCCAGCCCTTTACGCTGTAGTGCTGGGGCGTGCTCCACTAACAGTTGCTCGCAGACCCAATGGTCGATTTCCGGCTGCAAATTATACAATACCGCCGCTTCCTCAAAGGCAGACTGGCTAACGGCAATATCTTGTGGCCGATTAATCTCGAAACTGACCTGATAGAAGCAGACCGATAGCGGCGTTTTCGGTGGTGCTGTCGGGGTCATCTGTAGCGATAATTGATTTTCACGGAGAATATTTTCGACATCTTCTCGGCTGAGTAGCCCGTGCTGGCGGGCTAGCAGCTGTTTTTGTCGTGGCTGGTAGAGATAAACCTGACCGCGCCCACTGTGCTTGGCGGTATAACAGGCGATGTCAGCTTGCGCCATAATCTCACTGCGCTGACTGTTGTTGCTGCTGATTTGCGTGACGCCAGCACTGGCACCAATACGGTACAGTTTATCTTCCCAGTAGAAATGATAGTCATTGATCATGGATACCAGACTTTGGGTAATGGCTTTGGCGTGAGATAGGGTGCAATTAAGCATCAGTAAACCGAATTCATCGCCCCCCAGTCGTGCGACACAGTCACTATTGCGTAAATGTTGACGCATTAACTGACTAAGTTCTTTGAGCAGTGCATCTCCAGCTGGGTGCCCGGCGGTGTCGTTAACAGCTTTAAAATAATCCAGATCCAAGAAAGCCAGCGCGTGTTGTTGGTTAGAATCGACACTTTTCTGGATAGCCGCTTTTAATTTATTGTCGAAATTAGCGCGGTTTGGCAAGCCGGTGAGATTATCGTGTGACGCGCTGTGGCTGAGTTTGCGCATCATCGCGCGCGATTCGCCGACATCCTGGAACACCAAAACTGCCCCAACAATAGTGCCTTCCAGCGTTTTCAGTGGGGCGACAGACTCCTGAATGTCGTAATAATGTCCGTCGCGATGATGTAATACCATCGACTCATTCAGCGAGGAGTAAGGGCGATGGGTGAGACAATGTTCTATTGGATTATCAATTTCCGGCCCATCAACGCCGTCGGTTAACTTAATAATATGATGCACGGGCTGACCCAGCGCGATGGTATTGGCCCAACCGGTCATTTTCTCCGCGACCGGGTTCATAAAGGTGATATTCATATCCTGATCAGTACAGACCACCGCCTCGCCGATGGAGTCCAGAGTGATATGCAGCCGCTCTTTTTCTTCATGCAGCGCTTCGGTCAGATTTCTGATTTCGGTCATATCCAGCGTGGTGCCCATCAGGCGCAGAATATCGCCATTTTTGTCGCAAATCATATTGGCCTGATTGCGCAAATGAACAATATCGCCATTCGGTAACAATAATCTGAATTCGAGCCGGTAGGGCTTGCGTTGATTGAGTGCAGCGCTGTATTCACGATTAACGCGGTTAATATCATCAGGGTGAATGTATTGCTGCCAAACATCATTATCAACTGGGGTGTTGAGCGGGACATGATAAAGCTCATACATTCGCTTATCCCAACTGATCTGCTGCTTTCTGATATCCAATTCCCAGATACCAATTCCACCGGCCTCGTTCGCCAGCGTAATGCGCTCCATCAGGCGGCGGTTAACGATTTCGCTCTTTTTCAGGTCATTAATATCTTCGACCTGTGAAATGTAATAAAGCGGCTGTTGCTCATGGTCGCGTACCACGCTCACCACCAACAGCGCCCACACCACCTCGCCATCACTGCGGATATAGCGTTTTTCCATCGAATAACTGGGAATGCGACCATGATATAGATCCTCGAGCAATTTCAAGTCGGCGGAGAGATCTTCCGGGTGAGTTATTTGCTGAAAATTCAGGGTGAGCAAGGTTTCTTGGCGGTAACCCAATAATTTGCACAGCGCTTGATTGACCTGCATCCATTTACCTTCCGGCGACACCAATGCCATGCCGATGGCCGAGTATTCCATGGCATTACGAAAGCGGTTTTCACTTTCAATAATATGTTTTTTTTCCATGCGAAAGGCGTGCATCACCATGGCCATGGCGTGCGGAGGAATCAGCACCATCAATAATGGAATAAAAGAAAATGCCTGAACGGATAGTTTGGCGTCCGCCTGAAGGGTAAATAGGTTGAAGTTGATCATCATTGCAATCAGCAATGTGGCCAGAAAACAGAGAGTAAAAGTCTCAAAACGGGGTAAGCGGATAGATGTCCAGATCAGCGCCATAATAACGAAAGTAAAAGGATAAGGCATATAAATCAGGCTGATATAACAAGCGGTCAGCGAGACTATCATTATCCACGTCATATCAAACAGCGCTTTGGTTTTGGTCGCGAGATTGAAATAACCCCGGCGATAAAGCAGGCCAACCGGGCCTAAAGCCAACATGCCGATAGCTTCGGACATAAACCACACTGTCAGCACTTGGGTAAAGCTGCCGTTTTGCGGCGCTAAATACCAAGCCGCTGCTAATCCGCTGATTAGAGGAACCAAAATCACAGCACAAAGGGCGAATTTGAGCCAACTAAAAAGGTTATTAAGGGGGTCTTTGGGTTGCAAAAGTTTACGCAGTAACCACGCGCCAGCAGCCGACTCCGCGAGGTTGATGAATGTCAGTGGCAGGGGGAACCCACTGATGCCATATAAAATAAAATTAGCGGCAACAATACATATTCCGGCGGTTAATAATTGCCACGACCAATAGCGTGTTGGGAGGTGGAATAACGCTACGACCAATACGGCGGTCGGGAACCATAACGGAGCCAGGTTTTCTGATTGCTCAGAAAGGCGAATACAAAAAAGTGCGAGCAAAAACACCACTATGCTGATGATAGTAATGTGAATAATCGCTTTATTGTCAGGAGCTGGTTTTTCGGCTGCACTGAGATCCATATAGCGCCTTATTTTGCTCGCAAGAATTTTGATTATGATAGGGGAAACCCATCACATAAAAATATACTGTATTTGAAACGCGGTCATATTCAATAGTTTAGTATAGCTGAGCATGGATAGATGTGATTTGTTTACTCCATGCTCAATTAATTATTTTTTTATTATCATAATCATTAAACTAAGAATAGGGTGGCAAGTCCCAGAAAAATGAAAAAGCCGCCAGTATCGGTGATGGCTGTGATCATGACACTGGAACCGATAGCCGGATCACGGCCTAAACGGGCCATAGTCATCGGGATAATGACCCCCATTAGCGCGGCCATTAACAAGTTAAGGATCATTGCCAACGTCATCACGCCACCCATGGCCGGATCGCCATAGAGCAGATAAGTGACAAACCCCATAATCCCGCCCCAGATCAAACCATTGATTAGCGCCACACCCAATTCTCTGAACATCAGGAAAGTCACATTACCCTGCTGAATATGGTGCAATGCCAAGGCGCGGACAATCATGGTGATGGTTTGGTTACCGGTGTTACCGCCAATACCTGCGACGATTGGCATTAATGCCGCCAATGCGACTAATTGCGAGATAGTATCTTCAAATAACCCGATGACCCTTGAGGCCACAAACGCGGTGCAGAGATTGATTGCCAGCCATGACCAACGGGTTCGAACCGCACGGCCTACCGGGGAGAACACGTCTTCTTCCGGACTCAAACCGCCCATGCGCCTTAACGTGGTGTCACTCTCTTCATTGACGACGTCGACTATCTCTTCGATGGTCAGCCGGCCCATTAGTTTGCCTTTGGCATCAATCACCGCGGCGCTGATTAAGTCATAACGTTCAAAGGCACCCGCAGCATCTTCCGCTTTTTGCTCCGGCTGGAAAGTGGTCGGGTTGCTCTCCATCACTTGGAATACTTTCGTATCCGGTGAGTTGAGGAGGATCGCGGTCAGAGGCAGTTCACCGAGTAAGGTATTCTTGCGATCAATAACGAAGATTTTATCCGTGGCATCGGGAATGTTTTTCCGATAGCGCAAATAGCGGTGTACCGTGCCGAGGGTGACATCAGCCCGCACCGTCACCAGTTCGAAATCCATCATTTGGCCGACAGTATCGCGACCATATTGGATAACTTCCCGCACTCTGGCCCGTTGGTCAGGGTCAAGTGAGGTGAGTAAGCGGCCCATTAAGTTACGCGGCAGATATTCGGCCAGATAAGCCTGTTCATCGACATGCAAGGTGCGCATCGCTTTTAACAGATCTTTATCGCTCATCTCTTTGATAAGCGTGTCCCACACTGTCTCAGAGACTTCGACCAGCGTTTGTCCGCGTTTCTCGTTTTTGACTAACCGCCACAATGCCAAACGCTCATCATTGGGTAAGGCTTCGAGTAAGTCGGCAAGGTCAGCTGCGTGTAAATCGTCGAGCAGCGTTTTGATTTCTAATGTTTTTTCAGCAAGTTGCTCATCACTGATCTTTTCGCGGTCTTCCTGACGGCCAAGAATACCATCGACCAAGTCTTTATTATTCAGTAATAGCGAAAGTATTCGATTGCGGATTTCTGCCAGTTTTTTCGCATTATTTTTAGTGCTTTTTTTTGCCGCGGCAGAAAACGAAACCGGAATGATTGGTACTGGCATAATGTGTGATGTCCGTGTATATGAAACGAGCGTATGAGTACGAAAGTTTAGGGACTGAGGTCAGTTTCATGGGGGCCAGGGAGTTCACCGTCCACGGACTGCTCGATCCGTTGTGCTTCACGCCGCTCTTGATGATGAGAAATAGAAGCGATCCCTGCAAACAATAAGCGACCAAATAGAATGAGAAAGCTCACCAGTAAGATAATTTTTGTTAGTGGTGTCGATGGCCTTCTTTTCATCATTTTTACCCTTCTTTCTTGAAATAGCAGCTTATTGGTATCAGCAAAAGTTAGCTGCCTTCACGCACCCGAATCACTGACTTGTTGTTGATTCTGTATAAATAAGCTCATCGGGATTCAATCTGATCATGCTTTGGGCGCTTCAGAATCGGCTTCTTCCGAGGGTTCTTCTTCAATGAAAAGCTTCCAGCCCACCACGTCATCCCAATAAGCCTGCTCACGTTCAAAATCTAGTTGTACCAGGTTATTTTGTGCCAGATAACCTGCAGGGAAACGCAATGTCCAGTGGCTGTCATCAGTTATCAGCCGCAGAGTTTCCGGGGTGGTGGTCGATTGACGCTGATTATTCAATAAAGTGCTTAACCGTAATAATTGAATTAGCGGCAAATAATATTTTTTCTTGAATAAATTCAAGCGCGGCAACTCATCAAGCTTAATCCCTTTTCGATGCATACGCACCAAAGTTGCCAATAGCAATTGCTGCTCCTGATTGAAGCCCGGCAAGTTGGTATTTTGCAAGATATAGGCAGAATGGCGATGCATCCCGCTGTGATTAATACTCAGCCCGACCTCATGTAGCATGGCCGCCCACTTTAGCAATGCTTCAAGTTGCGGTTGTACCAGCTTGGTGTTTTGCGCCAACCATTGGGTATAAAGCTGCTCAGTGGTTTCCAGCACCCGGCGAGCTTGTTCCCGGTCAATATTATAGTGTTCTGCTAAACTTTTAGCCGTGCGCTGACGGATATCTTGATGGCGGAAGCGGCCTTCCATCTCATACAGCACGCCTTCACGCAGCGCACCGTCGGATAAACGTAACTCTTTGACTGCCAATGCATCAAACACACCACACAAAATAGCTAAACCGGGCACAAATACCGACTGGCGATCTTCCGATAACCCCGGCAGGCTCAATGCTGAGAAGTGTTTGTATTGCAGCACTTGCTCAACCAGCATTTCGAGGCGCTCTGGGGTGATCAAACCGTCTTTCTCGCCCATTTCCACCAAGACTTCATAAGTGGCTTTTATGGTGCCGGATGCTCCCAGAGCATATTGCCAACCTTGAATTCGGTATTGCCAGGCGAGGTTTTCCAACTTTTGCGCGGCAGCCAGACGGGCACGTTTGAAGTTAGTCTTACTGATTTCGCCGTGTGGGAAAAACTGTTGAGCAAAACTGACACACCCCATACGGCGGCTTTCTACCAGCAGAGGTTCGAAATCTTCGCCAATAACCAACTCGGTTGAACCACCACCGATATCAATCACCAGTTTGCGGCCTTTTTCCGGCTGAGTATGTTCGACTCCCATGAAAATCAGACGCGCTTCTTCCTGACCCGAAATGATTTCGATCGGATAAGGAATAACCTCGGCGGCGCGTTTGAGGAAAGTCTCTGCATTCGCGGCTTGTCGCAGTGAATGCGTACCCACGATACAGACGTTGTCTGGCGAGAAACCTTGCAAACGTTCTGCAAACAGGGCCAGACAAGCCAGACCCCGTTCAATAGCTTCTTCGCTGAGCATATTATTGCTATCCAGACCATCAGCCAGATGCACGCGCTGCTTTAGGCGGCCTAAAACCTGCAATGCGCCGTTAACGACACGGGCAATAACCATATGAAAACTGTTAGAACCCAGATCGATAGCCGCAATTTCTTGCGGTTTTATGGTAGTTGAATTATTGGTTAGCGGCATAGTTTTAGCTCGATACGTCTGGTTGTTCCAGCGCTTTTAAATAATCATAGATGGCAATCTGTGCACGTACTTTGCGCCTATTTCCACGCGGTACATAACGATTACTCAGTTCTTTATCAATATAACGGGCTTTTACCGTGTCGTTGAATAACAGCTCTAAAATATCCAGCACCCGCTGTTTTAACCTCGGGTCCAGTAATGACACTGCGACTTCAATACGATAATCAATGTTACGGGTCATCCAGTCAGCGGAAGAGAGATAGACCAGTTTGTCGCCTTTATTCTCAAAAACGTACACTCGGTCATGCTCTAAGAAGCGGTCAACAATACTGGTGACTTGAATATTATCGCTGATCCCCGGCATATTTGGGATTAAAGAACACATCCCACGTATTAATAAGCGGATCTTCACCCCCGCACTGGAGGCGCTATATAACCTATCTACCAAGCCTTTATCCACTAAATTATTTATCTTCAGGGTGATACCGGCGCTTTCGCCCGCCTGAGCATTAATAATTTCCTGGTCGATCAGTTGATACAGCATCAAGCGCGAGTTCTGTGGTGACACCATCAAATTATCGAATTTGACCGGGCGGTAAGGATTTTCAATAAAGTTAAATACCCGCCGCACTTCATTGGTAATCCGTGCATCAGCCGTCAGCAAGGAATAGTCAGTATAAATTCGAGCTGTTTTCTCATTAAAGTTGCCGGTACCAATATGGGCATAACGCACGATTTCCTCGCCTTCAAGACGGGAGATTAGGAATAACTTGGCATGAATTTTTAGTCCCGGTGCGGAGAAAATAACGTGTACACCGGCGGCCGTTAAGCTTTTGGCCCAGTGAATATTGGCTTCTTCATCGAAACGCGCTTGTAATTCCACCACCACCGTCACTTTCTTGCCATTATGGGCCGCATGGATCATCGACTCAATAATGCGCGAATCTTTCGCGACGCGATAAATATTGATTTTAATGGCTAAAACGCTGGGGTCGAATGATGCCTGACGCAGCAATTCCAATACATGTTCGAAAGTATGATAAGGGTAATACAGCAGCACATCTTGTTCGCGAATAGCATCAAAACCATTGCGGAATTTATCAAACCAAATATGGCGCAGGCGCGGTAAGGGTTTATTCACCAGATTGCTTTTGCCCACATTCGGGAAGCTGATAAAGTCTTTGAAATTATGATAACGGCCACCGGCAATAACCGAGTCATCATTAGAAATACCCAGCTTATTGCGCAGTAATTCCACCATTTCATCCGGCATATCGCGTTGATAAACAAAGCGTACTGGCTCAGCCGTTAGGCGCTGTTTTAAGCTTGATGACATCAATTCCAACAAACTGGATTCCATTTCAGTGACCAAATCATATTCTGCATCGCGGGTCATTTTCATGGAATAGGCATTCAGTGCGTCGTAATCAAAGAAGCCTTTGAAAATTTCATCGAGACAATACCTAAGAATATTATCAAGCAATATCATTGGTTTGCGACGGCGTGGAGCTTCTGGTGGTAAGTTAACGAAGCGCGGCACTTTATCTGAAGGAATTTCTAACAGGGCATAAGCAATATCCTGACCGCGAATGATTTCTACCGCCAGATAGGTGTAATCGTCTTTTAAAAATTGCACCAGATTGGTGTCGTGGTTAATCAGAATCGGCGTGATATGTTGGCGCAAATGCTGTTTAAAATATTGCTTTAACCAGACTTGCTGGTTTTCGGAAATTTGCCGCTCATTAATCAGGAAGATTTGATTACGTGCCATTTCCAGCAAGAGATCATTATAAAGCCCGTCAAATTCTTGATCCGCTTTCACTACTTTGCTTTGGATTTTTTTAAGCAAATGGCGGGAAGTCACGGCAGAGCCTTGCTCCTCGCTAATCAGAATGCGCCGCTTCAGATCGGCGAAACGGACTTTATAAAATTCATCGAGATTGTTGGAGTAAATGCCAAGAAAACGCATCCGCTCGATAAGTGGATTGCTCTTATCCGCCGCTTCCTGCAATACCCGCTCATTAAAAGATAACCAACTGAGTTCTTTTTCGGTGTAGAGCTTTTCCTGACCCATTGCAACTCCAGTAAGATTATTGTGGGAGTATCTAGTGTCCTTAATCATTATTGCGAAAGTTTGACAAGAAAGTCCAACAGATATCATTAGTTAACTTTGTTCGTTAATAACGCCAACATAGTCATGCAAACGCCACAAAACTGACATAAGATGCACGGTCATCCGGCGCTATATCTATTAAAGATGGGCGCTTGGATTGACAAAATAGACGAAAAACACTGAAAGGGCATGGGGCAACAGCAGATTATGCAGCAAGCGGGCGTGGTAACAACATCAGGGAGAGATAAGCGCCGGGCTGTCATTGAACGTCTGGTGCGGATGTTAGTGACGGGCAGTGGCCTGTTGGTTTTGCTGACATTAATGCTGATTTTTGTTTATTTATTGTACGCCGCGTTACCTCTGTTTAAGCCAGCTTCAATCAATTTAGATAATCAGTTTGCTGTGGATCGCACAGCACCCACTCTTGCTCTGGGGGTAGATGCCCAAGGGAAGGTTGGGTATCGCATTGATGATAAAGGAAAAGGCTATTTCATCTGGCTAAATCCGCAGGGGGAATCTCCCGCCGGGAGCCTTATCAGTGAGCAACAGTTATCACCGCCGCCGGTGTCAATCAGTCGCGCTGTGGGTGGGCAACCTTTGTATGGCATTGGTCTGAGTAATGGCCGTTTTATGCTACTGCAACCCGATTTTTCAGCAACACCACCCCGTTGGCAATTCCCTCTGGGTGAACAGCCGCGTTTTCTGGATTTGAAAGGCCAAAATCTGCGGCATTTGGTGTTGGCTGAACCGCAACCTCAGCACTTTTCTCTGGCCGCCACCACGGATGATGGCCGTTTAATGGCTGGCATATTTACAGCTCAAGGGCAGCAACTCACTGAGCTGACGGATGTGGCCAAGGCCATTGACCAGCTATTATTGACGCCCGACGGGCGTTTGCTCTATCTGCTATCCGGCCATCAGCTATATATTTATCAATTTGGCACTGAGCTTACCTTGCGTGAAATTGTCCCTTTGTTAGCGGATAAATCGGCGGATGATAAACACCCACCGCAAGGGCCATTGATACTTTCTCTACTGGCAGGGGGGAAGTCACTGCTGGTTCAAGCGCCGGACGGTGTTGTTACGCAGTGGTTTGATGTGCCCGAAGAGCCGAACAATCAATATCATTTGACCCAGATTCGCAGCTTTACTCCCGCAAGTAAGGGCTTACTGACGACTGAAAATGCGCGGCGGGTATTTGCTTCATTATCGCCACAAGGTGAGTTATCGCTCTTTTCCAGCATCCAGTCTGCACCGCTATTACAACATAAACTGGCTGCGGGTATTACCCATGCCGCGTTCTCCCCCTGGGGCGATAGTCTGCTGGTAGAGAATGCAGCCGGTTGGTCTACCTATCAATTAGACAATCGCTATCCTGATATCAATTGGCGTAGTCTATGGCAGCGGGTGTGGTATGAAAATTATCCCGAACCGGCTTATGTCTGGCAGTCAAGTTCGGCACAAGAGAACTATCAAGCTAAATTCAGTCTGATACCCATCATCTTCGGCACATTAAAAGCGGCGGGTTATGCCATGTTATTCGCCGTACCTTTGGCATTGGCCGGTGCTATTTATACTGCTTATTTTATGTCGGCGGGCTTACGGCGAATTGTTAAACCGACAATTGAGATGATGGGGGCATTTCCGACGGTGGTTATCGGTTTGATTGCCGGTATTTGGCTGGCACCGGTCATTGAGCATTATTTGACCGGCATCTTGTTGTTGCCGCCATTGCTGGCCCTGACAATTTTATTGTGTGGCTGGGGGAGCGCGCGATTGTCGGCAAAAACGCAACGCCAATTGCCCGCGGGCTGGGATATCATTATTTTGCTGCCGGTTATTCTGTTGACTGGCTGGCTGGCACTCTGGCTAGGGCCGAAACTGGCGATAGGGGGGCTGGGGGGGCCGTTACATGAATGGTTGGGCGATAATTATTCTCAGCGCAATGCTTTAGTGGTTGGGGTTGCCATGGGTTTTGCCCTGATTCCGGTTATTTTCTCACTGGCTGAAGATGCGCTATTTAGTGTCCCGCCATCACTGAGCCAAGGCTCACTGGCATTGGGGGCGACACCTTGGCAGACATTAATTCGTGTTATTTTACCATCGGCTTATGCGGGTATTTTCTCGGCGTTAATGATTGGTTTTGGCCGCGCGGTGGGGGAAACCATGATTGTGCTGATGGCGACCGGGAATTCGCCAATTATCGATGGCAGCATTTTCCAAGGGCTACGGGCAATGGCCGCCAATATTGCCATTGAAATGCCGGAGGCCGTAATAGGAAGTGGCCATTATCGGGTACTATTCTTGACGGCGTTAGTGCTGTTTTGTTTCACATTTTTAGTTAATACACTCGCCGAATCCATTCGCCTGCGGTTACGTGAACGCTATCAAATGGAGCCAACTGCGTGATGACCCGATCGACTAAAAAGTGGTTTGCATCCGGTTCGCCGTGGATCTGGCTGACTGCCGGGGCGGTGAGTATCAGCTTGCTGGCCTTACTGGGTGTGGTCTTATTATTGGCGGGGCAGGGGATGCGTTATTTCTGGCCCAGCCCAGTTTACGTGTTTGAACTCAAGCAAACTGCCGCCGGCCCAGTTAGGGTCATTGGCGAAATTTATCAGCAACAGTCTCTCCCGCGCCAGCAGTTAGAGCAGGCGGGCATTATTTTACCGCCAGAGGCGGGTGAGACAGTGACCCGTTATCTGATTAAGACCGGCAACCGCGAGATACAAGGGCAAGATTTTCATCGGCTGCTGGACACGGATATTCAACAGCGCAGTCAGCCCAAAGATTTGTTGGTATTAGAAAGACAAAACAATGGCACGGCATATGGTTTTCTCGCAGGAATGCGGGATAACGGCCAGCCCGTCGTGGGGGATAATTTAGCGCAGGAGCTGCAAAAGCGCATTCCGGTGATACAAGCGCTGGTTAGGCAGTCCCAGGATATTCAGTTCCGCCAAATGAACATGCTGAATCAGCAGTTTGAAGCACTGCGGTTACAGAAAAAACGCCTGCAAATGACGAATGATTTTGACAGCAAATCGCAAGACAGAATTGAAGCGGAATGGGGCGAACTCCAGCGAAGTCATCAGGCGATGATGGAAAAATTGCGCGGCCTGCAAACGGACCAAAACCGCTACACCCTGCTGTTGCGGGATATGAATGGGCAAGTTCATCCACTGCCGCTGAGCCAAATCGACCGCGCCTGGTACCCTAATGATATGAGCCTCTGGCAGAAACTGCGCCATTTTACGGTGCAAATGAATAAGTTTCTGACCGATAATCCACGTAATACCAACACTGATGGCGGTGTGTTTCCCGCTATTTTTGGTACCGTGCTGATGGTGATATTAATGTCCATAGTGGTCATGCCACTGGGGGTGATTGCGGCGGTTTATTTACACGAATATGCAGGAAAAAATGCGCTGACCCGGATGATTCGTATTTCCGTGGTGAATTTAGCGGGCGTGCCGTCCATTGTTTATGGAGTATTTGGCCTCGGTTTCTTTGTCTATTTGATTGGCGGTTCACTGGATAAACTATTTTATCCCGAAGCTCTGCCCAGCCCGACATTCGGTACGCCGGGTGTGCTATGGGCGGCATTAACACTGGCTTTATTGACATTGCCGGTGGTGATTGTGGCGACCGAGGAGGGGTTATCTCGCATCCCGGCCAACTTACGGCATGGCTCCTTGGCGTTGGGGGCGAGCAAAGCCGAGACATTGTGGCATATTGTGTTGCCAATGGCCGCTCCCGCCATGATTACCGGGCTGATTTTAGCGGTTGCGCGAGCCGCAGGGGAAACGGCCCCATTGATGCTGGTGGGGGTGGTGAAATCAGCACCGCTCTTGCCAGTGGATGGTGTTTTCCCTTTCCTGCATTTAGAACGTAAATTTATGCATTTAAGCTTCCAAATATACGATATGGCATTCCAAAGTCCCAATGTAGAAGCTGCCCGGCCATTAGTGTTTGCCACCGCGTTATTACTGGTGATTATTGTGGTTGGTCTTAATTTAGCGGCGATAGGTATTCGCCATCATTTACGCGAAAAATATCGTGGTTTAATGCTATGACTAAACTTTTTAACCCGCAGGATAATTTATGGGACTTTTGATGCCGGATTCGCTGCCGCTATTAGATGTGCAGCAATTAACTCATGAGCAAACTGCACTGGCGGTCAAAAAGCTCAATTTATTTTATGGCGACAAACAGGTGCTGCACGATATTTCTTTTAATGTGCCCCGGCACCGTGTTACTGCGCTGATTGGCCCCTCTGGTTGTGGCAAATCAACTTTGTTGCGCTGCTTTAATCGAATGAATGATTTGCTGGATAACTGCCGCCTCGAAGGTCAAATTTTTCTTGGTAATGAAGCGATTACTGAGAAAAACACTGATGTTGCTGCTTTGCGTCGGCGAGTCGGCATGGTCTTCCAGCGGCCTAATCCTTTCCCAAAATCTATTTATGAGAATGTGGTTTATGGCCTGCGCTTGCAGGGGATCCGCGACCGGCGGGTGCTTGATGAAGCTGTAGAGCGCTCATTGCGGGCCGCCGCACTGTGGCATGAAGTTAAAGACCGGTTGCGTGAAAATGCTTTTCGTCTTTCCAGTGGTCAACAGCAGCGCTTAGTGATAGCCAGAGCGATTGCGATTGAGCCGGAGGTACTCTTGTTGGATGAGCCGACATCGGCATTAGACCCTATTTCGACATTGACTATCGAAGAGCTTATTACTGAATTAAAACAGCAATATAGCGTGGTTTTAGTGACCCACAATATGCAACAGGCAGCCAGGGTTTCAGATTATACTGCATTTATCCACCAAGGGTGTTTAGTGGAATATAATGACACTGACGCGCTGTTTACTTCGCCACATCAGCGACGTACCGAAGATTATATTACCGGGCGCTACGGCTAATCAGCCAGATTATAGAGTCATAGCAGACCACTCCACCTTTCTAAGGTGTTCTCTTTATTTATCAATTGCGATTTAAGTTTATACTTTCATGTGCCGCTTGTTATTGAGGTGACTATTGAATGGAAGCATTAAGTGAAAGAGCTATTGATAACTCAGCCTGATTTTATGGAGACATTTAACTGTGTCGGTACAGCTTGTCGTGAACATTGCTGTAAAGGTCAAAATGTCACGCTGGATAGAAATCGTTATCAAAAATATATTAAAAGCCCTTACGCAGATATCAAACGTATTGCCATTAGCCATATTTCCGTTACCCAAGACAGCCTTGCCTCTTGGGCCAATATCCACCCCGACAGCCAAGGGTGTTGCCCCTTTCTTGATGAACAACAGTTATGTCAAATTCACAAACATGCAGGCGCTAATGCACTGAGTAACTGTTGTGCGACTTATCCCCGCATTGAGCATATTTATAAAAATCAGAAAATAAAAAGTATGTCACTTTCCTGCCCGGAGGTTACGCGGAAAGTCTTATTTTCTCCGGAAGCATTAACATTGCGATTTTCGACTATCCATCAATATGATTATTATAAAGCTCCGGATATTATTATTGACCAGCGGCTAGCCAATCGTGCTTGTGTCGCTATTATTGCTGCAAGTGAAGAGAGTAATGTTATTGAAGAAAGCCTATGGGCAATAAACCTTTTTTTGCAGATGGACCTAATGGGTTCAGATGTGAATAAAAATAAAATGGCCGAGATTGATAGTTTACGTGCCAAGTTAATATCCGCCGTCGCCTCGGGGAAAGCGGCTGATGCCTTAATGGCTATAGATTATTCTCCCGCAATTCGTTGCGAGCTATTAGATTACTTTCGTCATTTTATGGCACAAATGCCCGATATCCGTGGCAAAAATGTATTGGCGGCCTATGCAAATACTTTGCAGATAATTCTCAGCGATAAACTGACGAGTCCGAAGAGTATTGAACAGAAATTAAGTGATGCCTGGCATCAGTATGCATTGCCATTTTTCATGCAGCACAATTCAGTATTGCGTAATTATTTTCTTTATCGTATTCATCATGACCAATTAGCCATGGGGGATAAGTCGGCGGTTACTGTATTTAATCTTCAAGTGATAGATTTCTTCTTTCTGAAAGCACTCATCTCAGCCCATGTTAGCCATCACGGAGAGATAACCGAAAATCACGTGATTGATATCATATATTCTTACCATGCGTGTCGTGATTCCACTGATAACTCAAGCCAGAAGTTTAAACAAGATGTCATGGATTTAGCGCTAAAAGAGGATTTCCCCTTATTATCGCTGCTGACGTAAATGGATGTTGGGGCCAACTGAATTAGCCCCGAAAAATTAAGCACTCTTTATCGATGGCGTTTTATATTTAGCCAAATATTGCGGCTGGAAAATACACATGCGAATGGCAGTGCGATATTCACCATTGATAAAGAACTCTTGTTTTAACTCGCCTTCCAATTCAAAGCCCAACTTGCTGTAGATATGAATTGCTTTCTCATTTTCTTTATCCACAATCAAATACAGTTTATAGAGGTTCAGTACGGAAAAACCGTATTCCATTGCTAACTTTGCTGCTGAACCGGCATAACCTTTGCCTTGATGGGCTGGGTCGATAATAATCTGAAACTCAGCACGGCGATGAATGTGATTAATTTCAACTAACTCAACCAGACCGACTTTTGTCCCCTGGCTTTCAATAATAAAGCGGCGTTCGCTTTGATCATGAATATGTTTATCATACAGATCAGACAGCTCGACGAAAGCCTCATAAGGCTCTTCAAACCAATAGCGCATAACGCTGGCATTGTTATCTAACTGATGTACAAACGGCAGATCATCCCGTTCCAACGGACGTAACCGGACGCTGCTAGTGGTAGACATGCTGATTCCTCATATGACGACAGCGGCTGCTGCCCTAAAAATTATACTATTAGCACAAGGTATAAGCACAGGGGAATTAAAAAAGGCGCTCACCTTAAATGGCTACGCCTTTAATCAATATCACTTAACCTGTCTTTACTCAGCCGCATAACCCTGTGGTGGCAAACGTTTATCATCTAACCACGCTGCATTCTCGCGCATTGCTAAACGGCCATCAGTAAACCAACCGACCACTAACGGGTAAATACTGTGTTCTTGAGTTTGGACTCTCTCGACCACATCCTCTTCAGTATCATCACTGAAAATCGGGACTTTGGCTTGCAGGATGACCGGGCCGCCATCCAGTTCTTCCGTCACAAAATGGACTGAAGTACCGTGCTCAAGATCGCCGTTTTCCAATGCTTGACGATGGGTATGCAAGCCGGGATATTTCGGTAACAGTGAGGGGTGAATATTCAACATCCGACCAGCATAATGCTGGACAAACTCTGGACTGAGAATGCGCATATAGCCCGCCAGTACCACTAAATCAGGCTGATATTCATCAATAGCTTGCGCTAATGCCAAATCGAAACTGGCACGCGAGGCATAAGATTTGGCATCTATTGCATGGTGTGCAATGCCCGCCAATTCAGCACGCTCTAATCCATAAGCTTGCAGATTATTACTGAAGACAGCACTAATCTCGCCTGAAATACGCCCTTGCTGCTGGGCGTCTATCAGTGCCTGCAAATTACTGCCTTGGCCCGAGACCAAAACCACTATTTTTTTCATAAGACCCTTCGGACTTGAAGCTGCAGGGGTGTTGGCGATGTTATGGATTGATAATAACTTGCTCTACACCATCTGCCGCCGCCGCAATGACACCAATTTTCCAAGCTTTTTCGCCAGAGGCTGTCAGCAACTCAACCGCTTTATCTGCCAGTTCCGCAGGTAAGGCAACAACCATGCCGACGCCGCAGTTAAATGTGCGGTACATTTCGTGGCGGCTAACATTACCGGCCTCTTGCAACCAGCTAAATACTGCGGGCCACTGCCAGCTATTTTCATTAATAACCGCTTGAGTTCCTTGTGGTAATACGCGTGGGATATTTTCCCAGAAGCCGCCACCGGTCAAGTGAGCAATTGCATGGATATCAAGTTGCTCAATCAAGCTAAGAATGGATTTTACATAGATTTTGGTCGGTTCCAGCAAATGGTCGGCCAGAGATTTACCGTCTAATTGAGTCTGTTCTGGGTCAGTATTGCTGACTTCCAGAATTTTACGCACCAGTGAATAGCCATTAGAATGCGGGCCGCTGGCACCTAAAGCCACCAGAGCATCGCCCGGCGCGACTTTACTGCCGTCGATGATTTCAGATTTTTCGACCACGCCGACACAAAAGCCTGCTACGTCATAATCTTCGCCGTGGTACATCCCCGGCATTTCGGCGGTTTCGCCCCCAACCAGTGCACAACCTGACTGTTTGCACCCTTCGGCAATCCCGGTAATCACACTGGCGGCAGTATCCACATCCAGTTTACCAGTCGCAAAGTAGTCAAGGAAAAACAGTGGCTCAGCACCTTGGACCACCAAGTCGTTAACACACATGGCGACCAAATCGATACCGATGGTATCGTGGCGTTTCAGATCCATCGCCAGACGCAGCTTGGTGCCGACGCCGTCAGTGCCTGAAACCAGAATAGGTTCACGGTATTTTTGTGGCAAAGCGCACAGGGCACCGAACCCGCCCAATCCCCCCATCACTTCTGGGCGACGAGTTTGTTTAACCACACCTTTTATGCGATCAACAAGGTCATTGCCGGCATCAATATCTACACCTGCGTCTTTATAGCTGAGAGAGGTTTTGTTGGTCACTGCGAGGTCCCCGTGGTTGAGCTTTGGAAGAAAACGCGACAATTCTAACAGCGCAGGCAAACGTTTGCGAGTGGCTTGTGATATCACGCTGATTTTTAGCTTACTTGACTTAATAATGGTTTTCTATTGATCTGAATCAGGCTATTCATTGTGGTGTTCAAAAAAAAAGGCGGTATAATCTCGCGATTTTTTTGGCCGCCAGTCGCCTAACCAGGAGAAAAATAATGAAGATCGTTGAGGTGAAACACCCGCTAGTAAAACATAAACTTGGTTTGATGCGTGAGAATGATATCAGTACAAAGCGTTTTCGCGAGTTAGCGTCTGAAGTGGGAAGTTTACTGACTTATGTAGCAACCGCCGATTTAGAAACTGAAAAAGTCACCATCGAAGGGTGGAATGGGCCGGTTGAGATTGAACAGATTAAAGGTAAGAAAATCACGGTAGTGCCCATTTTACGTGCCGGTTTGGGCATGATGGAGGGGGTCTTGGAAAATGTCCCTAGTGCGCGAATTAGTGTGGTAGGGGTTTATCGTGATGAAGAAACGCTGAAGCCAGTACCTTACTTCCAGAAGCTGGTGTCAAATATTGATGAGCGCATGGCGCTGGTGGTTGACCCGATGCTGGCAACCGGTGGTTCAATGATTGCGACCATTGATTTACTTAAGAATGCTGGCTGTAAGAGCATCAAAGTGTTGGTGTTGGTTGCCGCACCTGAAGGTATTAAAGCACTGGAGGCCGCTCATCCAGATGTCGAGCTGTACACTGCTTCCATCGATCAAGGCCTAAATGAGCACGGCTACATCATCCCAGGATTGGGTGATGCCGGTGATAAGATTTTCGGAACCAAATAACTTCTAGATAGCCGACTCGATAGTCGGCTTTTTTTTGAATAATTTTTAGCATTCAACACAACACCCTATAACTTTCATTAGAGGATAGAGAAAATGAGCCGTCGCACCATTGGCGTCAGCGAGCGTCCACCGCTGCTCCAGACGATCCCCCTGAGTTTCCAACACTTGTTTGCGATGTTTGGTGCCACTGTTTTAGTTCCTATTCTGTTTAAAATTAATCCGGCAACAGTGCTGCTATTTAACGGTGTCGGAACCTTGCTTTACTTATTCATTTGTAAGGGAAAAATTCCGGCCTATTTGGGTTCCAGTTTTGCCTTTATTTCACCGGTATTACTGTTGTTGCCATTGGGATACGAAGTCGCCTTGGGCGGTTTTATCATGTGCGGCGTGCTGTTCTGCCTGGTGGCGCTGATTGTGAAAAAAGCCGGTACCGGTTGGTTGAATGTGCTATTCCCACCTGCGGCGATGGGAGCGATTGTTGCGGTTATCGGCCTTGAATTGGCTGGCGTAGCTGCGGGAATGGCTGGGCTACTACCTGCGGAGGGGGTAACCGTCGATTCAAGCACTATCATCATTTCAATGGTGACCTTGGGGGTGACCATCCTCGGCTCGGTGCTATTTCGCGGTTTCTTCGCCATTATCCCTATTCTGATTGGTGTGTTGGCGGGCTATGCCTTGTCATTTGTGATGGGCGTGGTTGATTTGGCCCCTATTCGCGATGCCCACTGGCTTGCTTTACCGACATTCTATACCCCGCGTTTTGAGTGGTTTGCCATTCTGACCATCTTGCCCGCCGCATTGGTGGTGATTGCCGAGCATATTGGGCATTTGGTGGTAACGGCGAATATTGTGAAAAAGGATTTAATTCGTGATCCCGGCCTGCACCGTTCAATGTTTGCCAATGGTATTTCGACTGTGATTTCCGGCTTCTTCGGTTCCACACCGAATACCACTTATGGTGAAAATATCGGGGTTATGGCAATTACCCGCGTTTACAGCACGTGGGTGATTGGTGGTGCCGCGATTCTGGCGATAATGCTCTCTTGTGTTGGCAAATTGGCTGCGGCAATTCAGGCGGTTCCAGTGCCAGTCATGGGCGGTGTTTCACTGCTGCTATACGGTGTTATTGCGGCGTCAGGTATCCGTGTGTTGATCGAGTCCAAAGTGGACTACAACAAAGCACAAAACTTGATCTTAACCTCCGTCATCCTAATTATTGGGGTGAGTGGCGCGAAAGTGAACATTGGTGCAACTGAACTGAAAGGCATGGCGCTGGCAACAGTAGTAGGCATCGGCCTGAGCCTGTTGTTCAAGGTGATCAGTTTGATCCGCACTGAAGAAGAGATTATTGAGGCCACGGAAGAAGAGCTGACACTGAAATAAAGTGATTGCTGGTCGAGCCGCGTTTGTCGGTTCGGCCAGTTTTTCGCCTCAGATCAGGTTTTTATGCTGTTGCCCGTTTTTGTGGTAAACTTGTCACGTTTTCCCGCCCGTTTTGTTGGTTGAGGTGCTTCTGAATACGCCGGCACAGCTTTCACTGCCACTTTATCTTCCCGATGATGAAACTTTTGCTAGTTTTTATCCGGGGGAGAACCCATCCCTATTAGCGGCGATCCAGTCTGCTGTTCACCAGTCTCATGGCAGTTATATCTATTTCTGGTCGCGCGAAGGCGGTGGCCGCAGTCATTTGTTGCATGCTGCTTGTGCTGAGTTATCGCAAAAAGGTGAGGCGGTGGGTTATGTCCCGCTGGATAAACGCGCTTATTTTGTGCCGGAAGTGTTGGATGGCATGGAGCAATTGGCTCTGATTTGTATTGATAATATTGAGTGCATTGCGGGTGATGAACAGTGGGAAATGGCGATATTTAATCTCTATAATCGCATTGTAGAAACAGGGCGTACCCGCTTACTGATTACCGGCGATCGCCCACCGCGGCAGTTGAATCTCGGTTTACCTGACCTGGCTTCCCGGCTTGATTGGGGGCAAATCTATAAATTGCAGCCCTTGTCTGATGATGAAAAATTGCAAGCTTTGCAATTACGCGCCAAATTGCGGGGTTTTGAATTACCGGAAGATGTCGGCCGTTTTCTGCTAAAGCGCCTGGACAGGGAAATGCGTACGCTGTTTATGACGCTGGATCAGCTTGATCGCGCCTCTATTACTGCGCAGCGCAAACTGACCATCCCCTTTGTGAAAGAGATCCTCGGATTATAGATATTGAACGAATAAGCGGCCTCGCATTCGTTCAATCATTATCTTTTAACGACTGATTAAATCACTTCAAAATTTCTAATACTTGTTCTGGTGGGCGGCCAATACGCGCTTTGCCGTGATAAACCACAATTGGGCGCTCGATAAGCTTAGGGTTATCACTCATGGCTTGCAGCAATTGCTGTTGTGTCAGCGCGTTATCTGCCAGATTCAACTCCTTATAGAGTTCCTCCTTGGTGCGCATCAATTGGCGGGCGTCACTGAAGCCCAATTGTTGCAGTAATTCTTTTAACGTCGACACCGAGGGCGGGGTATCTAAATACAATACCACTTGCGGTTGAATGCCCTGTTGCTCAACTAATGCGAGTGTTTCCCGGCTTTTGGAGCAACGCGGATTGTGGTAAATCGTGACGTTTTTCATAGTAACTTTCCTTAGGACTTCTGGTATTTACGGAAGCGCTCATTCAATTGGCGTAATTGGTCAATACGGGCATCATAGCGAGCCTGTTCTAAACTCCCTAGCTTCACTCGCGCACTGGCATCACTGAGTAAACCGATGGCTTGAGTCAATTTGCCGCCCAAGGCCAAGCTTTCTGCGCGCGCTGCTAGCTCTTGATCGCGCAGGCCCAGTGCCGCTGCCGCTTGTGCCAATAAATCCCAACCGTTAGGGTCATTCGGATTGCTGAAAGTATAACGGCGCAATATCTTGATGGCCTCTGCCGGTTTTCCGCCCTCAACATAAGCATTGGCCAGATTCAGTTGTAATACCGGCTGCTCGTCTTTCAGATTGGCCATTGCGGTTTGCAGGCGGCTAATGGCGCTGGCGGCTTTGTTTTGCCCCAAATCGATATCAGTCATTAAATCGAGAAACCAAATATTGCCCGGCTGTTGCGTTAACAGCGGTTGCAACTGATTACGGGCTTCATCATATTTTTTAGCTTGATACAGCAAAATGGCCTGGCCATATTTAGCAGCCAATTGTTCGCGCGTCGTCCCTTTACTCAGGGTTTCCAGCAGATCTGGCGTCAGGCTCTTTTCCGTCGAACCATACATGCCCAAAATGCGAACTTTGGCGAACAAATAATCTTGCGACGAGGCAATCGGGTGCGGTTTCATCTGATTAGCCCGGTTACGTGCATCAGATAATCGGCTGTCAGGTAATGGGTGAGTCAGTAGCATTTCCGGTGGCTTAGAAGCATATCGCGACTGATCGGCTAATTTTTGCAGGAAATTCGGCATTGCCTGTGGGTCAAATCCTGAGCGTTGCAGCACTTGAATGCCAATTCGGTCGGCTTCCTGTTCATTGCCCTGAGTAAAGCTGATAATCCCTTGCTGAGCACCGGCTAATGTACCGCTCAAACCCGCCATACCCGCCTGTGGGCTGGCCATGGTTAGCAGAATAGAACCGAGCACGCCAACCCACGTCAGGGGGGCCATGCGCTGTTGTTCTTCCATCGCTCGCGCCAAGTGGCGCTGAGTCACATGCGATATTTCATGGGCTAATACTGATGCCAATTCACTTTCGTTATCGGTATAGCGGAACAGAGCCGAGTGCAGCACGACATTGCCGCCAAAGAATGCAAAGGCGTTTATTTGATCGTTATTCACCAAGTAGAAATGAAATGGTGTACGCACCGAATAAGCATTGGCGACTAAGCGGTTACCCAGCGAATTGATATATTGTGTCAATAATGGGTCATAAATCAGTGGGGCGCTGGCGCGCATCTGGCGGACATAAAAGTCCCCCATGGCATTTTCCTGATCAATACTTAATGTTGCACCCGCTGAAGTACCGATATCGGGCAGCAGGTCTTGGGTCTGTGTCTCAGCATTGACAGCGACAGGGCCGGTAAGCAGTAAGCTACTGAGCAGTGTAGCAATTACCGTCTTACTTACCCGGCCAGTTTTATTTAACTGACCTGTTTTGTTTAATTGACTTGTTTGACTTAGCTTATCTGTCATAAACGAGGTTGCCCCTACTGATGTAATGACAATTAGACTCCGAGATGTGTAAGAGTTCTTCTTCCTTGCACTGCTCTCCAGTACAATCATCACGGAAGCGAACTAGATCACAAAAATAGTCTTAAATAGGTCAAAGGTTAAGCTCATCATCCCTAACTGAGACTCGCAACTATCTTAGTCAGCATATAGGTATAAAGAAATAGTTATATAAAGGAATGGCGGCTAAGGCAATGGCGATAAAGAAACGGCTGGCGCGTAAAACTGACCTTCGGGTTATGCCCCTGTATGATGGGGTTGTTTAAGGAATTCCCCAATCTGCGGATTCCTCATGGTACTTAAGGAGCAATTTCGGATGCTAGAGCTGTTGTTACAATGGTATCGCCGTCGTTTTACCGACCCGCAGGTTATCGCGTTACTGGTTATTCTGTTGGCTGGGTTCTGTATTCTCTACTTCTTTAGCGGTATTTTGGCCCCGCTATTGGCGGCGATTGTTCTGGCGTATCTGTTAGAGTGGCCGACGGCTCGGTTACAGCGTATTGGTTGTTCGCGCCCGTGGGCGGCCAGTATTGTGTTGGTGGTGTTCGGCGGTATTGCGTTGTTGGCGGTGTTTGTTGTTGCTCCCACCGTCTGGCAACAGGGCAATAATCTGATGTCAGATATGCCGAAAATGCTTAATAAATTCAATGCGTTTGCTCAAACTTTACCCTCGCGCTACCCCGCATTGGTGGATGCCGGTATTGTCGATATGATGGCGGAAAATCTGCGCAGCAAGCTCTCTGGTATGGGCGAGTCAGTGGTGAAAATTTCGCTAGCTTCATTAATCGGCTTACTGACATTGGCTATCTATTTGATTTTAGTGCCGCTGATGCTGTTTTTCCTGCTCAAAGATAAAGAACAAATGCTGAATGCTGTGCGCCGTATTTTACCGCGCAATCGGGGTTTGGCGGGGCAGGTTTGGCTGGAAATGAACCAACAGATTACCAACTATATTCGCGGAAAAGTGCTGGAAATGGTGGTGGTTGGTATCGCCACGTACTTGGTGTTCTTCGTGCTGGGGATGAATTACGCCCTGTTGCTGGCGGTGTTGGTCGGTTTTTCTGTTCTGATTCCGTATATTGGCGCGGTGATTGTGACCATTCCGGTGGTGTTAGTGGCGTTATTCCAATGGGGCATTGGCGCAGATTTCTGGACGCTTTTTGTCGCCTATTTGGTGGTGCAGGGGCTGGATGGCAACTTGTTGGTGCCAGTGTTGTTCTCGGAAGCCGTGAATTTGCATCCGCTGGTCATTATCTTGTCAGTGATTATTTTTGGTGGGATGTGGGGCTTTTGGGGGGTGTTTTTTGCCATCCCGTTGGCGACTTTGGTCAAAGCCGTTATTCATGCCTGGCCGGAGGAGTTTATCCCGGATGCGGATTAACTATCCCCTGTGCCCTTGATGCCGCAGCGGTGTTAGCTGCACTCACTACTCGCCCCATCCATGGGCCTCGCCTCGTTGAGGCCGCTGCAAGCAGCGTTCAAATCAGCTCCCGGCAGATTTGTCACCCGAATCACTGACCGGAGTCAGCTCATCGGGATGAGTTCGCTGGCTGCCTTGCTGCAACAGCAATGGCTTTGGGGATCATTCGATTTATTGCCAATAAAAAAGAGCGTTTGAGCGCTCTTTTTTGCAATTTATCGGTCAGGGCCGGTGTGTTATGACTCAAGCACTTTGGCGTAAATAGTCCAAAACGATATCGTGGTGATTAGTGGTTTTGAAATTATCAAACACATGCTCCACCTTGCCATCAGTACCTATTAAGAAGCTGATGCGATGGATGCCGTCGTAGGTTTTCCCCATAAAGCTTTTCTCGCCCCAGACGCCAAATTGCTCTGCAACTTCATGATTTTCATCAGACAGCAAAGTGAAATTCAGCAGCTCTTTTTCGGCAAAACGTGACAGCTTTTCAGGTTTATCGGTGCTAATACCCAGCACTTCAACACCTGCATTTTTCAATTCATCCATATTGTCGCGCAGACCGCAGGCCTGAACAGTACAGCCAGGTGTCATGGCTTTCGGATAAAAATAGACCAAGACACGTTGTCCCTGGAAGTCGGCCAAACTAATTTGCTCGCCGTCTTGGTCGGGCAAACTAAACTTCGGCGCAATATCACCGGCTTTCAATGGGCTCATTACTAACTCTCCATTCGTGAGTCATGCTGTGGATAGTTCACAACGCTAATACTGCCTTGTGCGTTGAGTTCTGTACATAGCTGATAAAAAGCGTCTTCGATTATCGAACTGTTTTGGCTGGCTGGGCTGTGGGCACTTATCTGGATATGCAATCGCGCAGGAAGGTCACCTTCAGCCGGTTGAGTCTTGGAAACCAGCTCCGCAATATTCATATTGTGGCAATGAAACAGATTGGTAAACCGTTCAATAATATGGGGGGAATCATTAACTTCAACTTTGACCCATACGGTGTCAGGCATGGCTTTCTGATTTTGCGCATTGGTCCGTTTCATCACAATCAGCAAATCAAGCTCTGCACCTTTTGGCGGCAAGGTGGATTCCAGTTGGGTGATGGCGTTCCAACTGCCCGAAAGCAGCATAATAAAGGTGAATTCCTCACCGAACATGGCCAGCCGGCTATCTTCAATATTACAACCGCAGCTACTGACATGGCGGGTGATGGTGTTCACTATTCCAGGGCGGTCAGCACCGAGTGCGGTAATGACCAGATAATGTTCAAGCTGCGGCAAAATCGCTCTTCCTGTCATGCTCTTTGGGGTTACCATGGTAAACATAAAAAAAACCTGCTGCCAAGCGCTTACAACACAGTTGTTTACTTGCTTTTGGGTAGAGGTCAAAAGTACCATGAGGAACTTGTTTAAGGAGTGGGTGGGCAATGTTTATGGGAAGTCCAGAATTTACAGAAAATCGAATGTTTACCGGAAGCATAGTTGCACTGATAACGCCGATGGACAACAAGGGTGCTGTCGATCGCGCGAGCCTTAAAAAACTTATCGATTATCATGTGGCCAGTGGCACTGCGGCGATTGTTTCCGTCGGCACGACCGGCGAATCAGCAACACTGAATCATGATGAGCATGTCGATGTGGTCTTGCAAACCCTCGAATTGGCCGATGGCCGCATTCCAATCATTGCCGGAACAGGCGCGAATGCCACCTCCGAAGCGATTTCTCTCACACAGCGGTTCAATAATACCGGTGTGGTGGGTTGCTTGACGGTAACACCGTATTATAACCGCCCGATGCAGGAAGGGTTATATCAGCACTTCAAAGCGATTGCTGAAAGTACCGATTTGCCACAAATTCTCTATAATGTGCCATCGCGTACCGGTTGCGATATGTTACCGCCGACCATTGCCCGCTTAGCTAAGATTAAAAATATTGTTGCTGTTAAAGAAGCAACAGGGAACTTAAGTCGTGTAAGTCAGATCCAAGTGCTGGTTGATGATGAAGATTTCATCCTGCTCAGTGGTGACGATGCGAGCGGTTTAGACTTTATGCAATTGGGTGGCAAAGGGGTTATTTCGGTGACAGCAAACATTGCTGCGCGCGAAATGGTTGAACTTTGCGCATTGGCTGCACAGGGTAACTTTGCAGAGGCACGCCGTTTGAATCAGCGCTTGATGCCGTTGCATCAGCATTTATTTGTAGAAGCAAACCCAATTCCGGTGAAATGGGCCGCGAAGAAGCTGGGGTTAATGGCGAATGACACAATGCGTCTGCCAATGACTCCACTGACTGACCCGGCTCAACGGGTTGTGGAAGACGCGCTGAAAAGCGCAGGTTTGCTGTAACTCTTAGGGAAATTTGATGGCAATAACATTGCAAAAGTCGACGGTGGTAACGGTTGTGGGAATTTCGCTGGCGATGTTGCTGGCAGGTTGTACCACTGACCAACGCTACAAACGCCAGGTTAGCGGTGACGAGTCTTATCTTGAAGCTCCGGCGCTGAAGCCGCTGAACTCACCAGCCGGGATGATTCTGCCTGTGCAAAATGGTGATTTTGATGTCCGTTCCGTTAACACTCAAGGCGCGGTGGGCAAACAGTTGGACATCCGTCCTCCGGTACAATCATTGGCATTGTTAAGCGGCTCTCGCGCTGAAAATGCTAACGATACCAGCAAGCTATTGTTAGAGAATAGCCCGCAAAATCGCAATCTGTGGGCGCAGGTTACCCGCGTTCTACAGGATAAAAACTGGGCGATTGCCAGCCGTCAGGATGCCAGCCAAACGTTGACAACTGATTGGGTTAAATGGAATCGCGCAGATGAAGACGTCCAGTTTGAAGGCCGTTATCAGATAAGTGTGCAGGAGCAAGGTTATCAGTTAGCTCTGGTGGTGAAATCCCTTGAATTACAACAAGGTGGTAAACCAATTACCAGCTATACCGAAATCCAGCGCTACAATGGCGCAATGCTGAATGCCATTATCGAAGGTTTGGATAAGGTGCGTTCTGATAGCGAAAGCAGCCAGGCGGCACGTAAAGTCGGTACTTTGGATGTTCAAAGTGGTAGCGATGATACTGGCTTACCGCAACTGATTGTTCGCGCACCTTATGCTGTGCTGTGGGAACGTCTGCCAGCCGCGCTTGAGAAAGTCGGCATGAAGGTGACTGACCGTAGCCGTCCACTGGGCACAATTAACGTGACCAGTAAATCCATGAGTAGCAGTAGCTGGGATGCGTTGGGTGCCAAAGACCCAGAATTGCCAACAGGCGATTATAAGCTGCAAGTCGGCGACCTCGATAACCGCAGTAGCTTACAATTCATCGGCCCTAAAGGGCAGCCTCTGACTCAGTCGCAGAATGATGCGCTGGTCGCAGTGTTCCAGGCGGCGCTTAGCCAGACGAGTGCTACAAGCACCCAATAATACCTAAAAGGGGCTTCGGCCCCTTTATTCATTTTATGCGAGTTACACTTTCACATTACTGGAGTAATAAGATGCAAAAGCTAGCTGAGTTGTATCGTGGCAAGGCGAAGACCGTCTATACCACCGAAAATCCTGACCTGTTGGTATTGGAGTTCCGTAATGATACGTCAGCACTAGATGGTCAGCGCATTGAGCAGTTCGATCGTAAAGGCATGGTAAACAACAAATTTAACCATTTCATTATGGCTAAATTGGAAGAAGCCGGTATTCCAACCCAGATGGAAAGCTTGCTGTCAGACACCGAAGTGCTGGTGAAAAAGCTGGAAATGATCCCGGTTGAGTGTGTTATCCGTAACCGTGCCGCAGGTTCTTTGGTAAAGCGTTTGGGTATCGAAGAAGGTCTGGAACTGAATCCACCGCTGTTTGACTTGTTCTTGAAAAATGACGCCATGCATGACCCGATGGTCAATGAGTCTTACTGCAAAACATTTGGTTGGGCGACAGAAGCACAATTAGCGCGGATGAAAGAACTGAGCTATTTGGCCAATGACGTGCTGAGCAAGTTGTTTGATGATGCTGGTTTAATCCTGGTGGACTTCAAGTTGGAATTCGGCCTGTTCAATGGCGAAGTGGTGTTGGGTGATGAGTTTTCTCCTGATGGCAGCCGTTTGTGGGATAAGAAAACCCTGAACAAAATGGATAAAGACCGCTATCGCCAAAGCTTGGGTGGTTTGATTGAAGCCTACGAAGAAGTTGCGCACCGTATCGGCGTAAAATTAGACTAACTGCGCAATCGATTACGTTCTCTGACATAACTGTTTTATACCTTAAATAATTCGGGTTGCAGGAAGGCGGCAATTGAGAAATCCCGATGAGTTGACACCAGTCAATGATTCGGGTGAGCGAGAGCAGCCAACGCACATGCAGCTTGAAGTATGACGGGTATAAGGGGAGATAACCTCTATCTCCCCTTATTCTTCTTATTCCCCCTGCGGCATTAATCATTTGTTCTTTTAATGGTATTCGCCTTACGGATTTCCTACGATAATACATAAGGAATATATCTGGAGGCAAAGCTATGCGTTGGCAAGGTCGTCGCGAAAGTGACAATGTAGAAGACAGGCGGGGTGATTCCTCTGGCGGCGGTGGCGGTTTTCGGCCACCCATTGGCGGCAAAGGCGGCCTAGTCATCCTCATCGTCGTGCTGGTGGCGGGTTATTATGGGGTTGACTTGACGCCATTGCTAAATGGCAGTGACCCTATGTCTCAAACCCAGACTCAACCTCGATCACAAAGCGCTGTCAGCGCCAAAGATGATCAATATGCCAAATTTACCTCCGTGGTACTGGCTGACACCGAAGATACCTGGAAACCTATTTTTCAAAAAATGGGCCGCAGTTACCAAGAGCCAAAATTGGTGATGTACCGTGGTGCAACTCGCACCGGGTGTGGCACCGGTCAGTCGGTGATGGGGCCATTTTATTGCCCGGCGGACAGCACGGTTTATATCGATTTATCTTTCTATGAAGATATGAAAAACAAACTGGGTGCGGACGGTGACTTTGCTCAAGCCTATGTGATTGCTCATGAAGTTGGGCATCATGTGCAACATTTGTTGGGCATTGACACCAAAGTGCGGCAACAGCAGCAGGGTGTCTCTGAAGCAGAAGCTAATCGCCTATCAGTCAAAATGGAATTGCAGGCAGATTGCTTTGCTGGTGTATGGGGCAAAGCGATGGAAAAGCAAAATGTGTTGGAAATCGGCGACTTACAAGAAGCGTTGAATGCCGCGCAGGCCATTGGTGATGATAGATTACAGCAACAACGTCAAGGGCGGGTGGTGCCAGATAGCTTCACTCATGGTACTTCAGCACAACGTTATACGTGGTTTAAACGGGGTTTCGACAGTGGCGATCCTAATAACTGCAACACCTTTGCCACCCGCTAATAGCGCTAGAACCTCACGTAAGCAGAGACTATTATAAGAAAACTTTTTGCCGGCGCACTCGTCGCCGGCACTTCATTGCAAGGCAGGGATAGGCATGACCGCTCTTGATCCAACTTTATTAATTCTCTTGGGGCTGGCTGCACTCGGCATTATCAGCCACAACATGACTGTCACACTCGCTATTCTGACATTAATCGCGGTGCGTATTACTCCGCTGAATCAGTTTTTCCCGTGGATAGAGAAATACGGTTTAACCATCGGCATATTGATTCTAACTATTGGCGTGATGACGCCAATTGCCAGTGGGAAAATCAGTGCCAGTGAAGTGCTGCACTCCTTTGTTCAGTGGAAATCTATTTTAGCCATTGTGGTCGGGGTAGCTGTTTCCTGGCTCGGTGGGCGGGGTGTCTCGCTAATGACCCATCAACCCTCTGTAGTGGCGGGATTATTGGTCGGAACGGTGTTGGGCGTGGCCCTGTTCCGCGGTGTACCGGTCGGGCCATTGATTGCCGCCGGATTGCTCTCATTGGTTATCGGTAAATCCTGAGGTGACCAACGGCATTATCGCCAGCCAAGCGCTGATGGCGCAGCAGGGACATCGGCGTTTACTGGTGCTCAGTGGCAGTGCTGATTGGGCGCGGCAGCAGGCGATAAATCTGTCCGAGCAATTGCCCGGAGATTGGTGGTGGATTGGGGAATCTCTGCCGCCAAGTATTAATGGCATCCGGCCTACTGCGGCCAAAACCTTGTTGGGGCAGGAGGGGCTACACGGTGTGTTTGATGCCAGCAATGGCCTGAATACAGAAGCGCTGGCGGTGTTGGCGGGGACATTGCGGGCTGGCAGTTGGTTGGTGATGTTGGTGCCAGAGTGGGGCAGTTGGCCACTTTTACCCGATGCCGACAGTTTGCGTTGGAGTGAGCAGAATGCCCCCATCACGACGCCAAATTTTATCCGCCATCTACAGCGCCAACTTCTGGCCTCTCCCGATGTCGTTTTGTGGCAGCAGGGGCAGTTGCCGCCAGAACTGCAGTTTGATATTCGCCCACATTGGCAGCAACCCGACGGCACGCCCACCGCAGAACAGCAAAATATTCTTCAGCGCTTGATGCAGGCCAAACAAGGTGTTTGGGTGCTGACGGCGGCTCGTGGGCGCGGTAAGTCGACACTGGCGGGTATGTTGGTGGCGCAGTGGCCGGGCAAATGCTGGGTCACCGGGCCGGGCAAGGCAGCAACTCAAGTATTAAGCCAGCGAGCCGGAGAGCGCGCGCGTTTTTGGGCACCAGATGCGCTGCTAGATTTCTGTCAGCGCAATGATGTCAGTGATGTTGACTGGCTATTGATTGATGAGGCCGCCGCCATCCCAACCGCGCTACTGTCGGCGCTTTTGGCCTACTTCCCACGGGCATTGTTAACCACCACGGTGCAAGGCTATGAAGGCACCGGGCGCGGATTTTTATTAAAGTTTTGCGCGACCTTGAGTGATTGGCATCATTTAACATTGACCAACCCGATCCGCTGGGCTAGCCATGACCCACTGGAACAGATTATCGACGACATCATGTTATTTAATGATGACCGGCTTAATGATGATTGGGTGAATGATATATTGTCGCCGACAGCATCCGCCATTGCACAGATCGAAATCTCTGCTTGTGAACAGTCTGATTGGCTGAATAATCCCGAATTATTGCGCCGTTTTTACGGCTTGCTTTCCAGTGCCCATTACCGCACCACTCCGCTGGATTTACGGCGTTTGATGGATGCGCCGGGCATGCATTTTTCTGCCGCCAAGATGGCGGATTCAGTGATAGGCGCTTTGTGGCTGGTGGATGAGGGCGGGCTGGATAGCCGATTAGCGCTCGAGATTTGGGCGGGCAGGCGGCGGCCAAAGGGCAGTTTGGTGGCGCAATCGCTAGCCGCTCACAGCGGTCAATGGCAAGCACCGACCTTATTATCCAGACGAATCAGTCGCGTTGCGGTAGCGCAATCCTGGCGAAAACAAGGGATTGCCCGGCAGATGATTGTTGCCGAACAAGCTCGTGCGCAACGGGAAGGGCTAGATTTTCTTTCGGTCAGTTTTGGCTATACCGCAGAATTAGCGTGTTTTTGGTGTGCCTGCGGTTTTCAACTGGTGCGCATGGGCAGTCACAAAGAGGCCAGTAGCGGCTGTTACGCGGCAATGGCCATGCTGCCCCTCAGTCCGGCAGGGGAAATGCTCTGTGAGGCCGCGCGGCAGCAATTAGTGCGTGATTGGTATTGGTTGCAGCAATGGATTGGTCTGGAAACGCCAGTATCCTTACTGCCGCCAGAGCAACCTGATATCACCTTAAATGATGATGATTGGCGTGAGTTGGCCGGTTTTGCTTTTGCTTTCCGCCCGTTAGAGGCGAGTTTGCCCGCGTTACAGCGGTTACTATTACAAAATAAATTATTACAAACAGAATTACCGCTTCCCGCCTTGCGGCAATATTTGCAGCAGGGGCATACGGCAGCGGAAATTGTTCATCAATTGGGCCTTTCCGGGCGCAAAGCATTGGTGGCTAAGTGGCGGCAGGAGGCCGCCGAGGGGATGGCGGCGATTGATGTTGATAAAACACACATTCCGGCCCCGCTTTGACTGCATGAATTCCCAAGAGTGGGATGAACAATGCCACTCTTTCAATTCTCTGCACCAACTTCATCAATAAAACCCAATATCCTTTTCAAACCAGCCGCCTATAGTTAACCGTATAATTATTTTGATACTAAAGGCTGCGAGATGAGTAAAAAATACATTGTGGTGCAACAACCGGCACAACCCGAACAATTAATTTTGTTATTTCATGGTGTTGGCGACAGTGCTGCCGGGATGGCACCGGTCGGTAGCCATTTTGCTCAAGCTTTTCCTCAGGCGCTGGTGGTCAGTATTGATGGGCCGTTTGCCAGCGGAATGGGCAGTGGGCGGCAGTGGTTTTCCGTGCAGGGGATAACCGAGCAGGGGCGGCAAGGGCGTATTGATGAAGTGATGCCCGAATTTATTGCCACTGTGCGCCATTGGCAGCAACAAAGTGGGCTTGGCGCACGGCAAACTGCATTGGTGGGGTTCTCACAGGGCACCATAATGTCATTGGAAGGGGTGAAAGTTCAGCCACAATTAGCCGGACAGGTCATCGGGTTCAGTGGGCGTTTTGCCACTTTGCCGCAGCAACCTATCACTGACGTGGCCGTCCATCTGATTCATGGCGAACAGGATGGTGTTATTCCGGTTGGACAGGCCACCGCCGCAGCGCGGTGCTTAACGGCATTGGGGGCTTCTGTGACATTGGATCTGGATGCCAATACTGGGCATGGCATTAATCAGCCGATGCTGGCGCGGGCTATTGCCCATTTGCGCCAGGATTTTGCGGGGAATTAACTCAGGTAAACCGTGCTCCGGCCATTTACTTTTTCTTGTCTTTGTCCGGCCAGTCGTCGTCATCCCACTGCGCATTATTGTCGCGGTGGGGAGGGATCTCCGGCTTATTACTCAAAAATTTCTTATGATCAAGACGACGTAACTCTTTGATGCCATTTAAGATCATGCCGACAAGTATGATAAGAATGACCCACCAGTAATCAGCTAGCCAATGCATGTTAAATTCCTTTACCCGTCATATTTCAAGCAATTGTGTCTTGAAACCCATTGGGTATAGTTATAAATCGTGAAAAAATCATGGGTAAATGGCTGACAAGCCACTCACTACCCGCTACATCCTGTGCTTGCCAAGCTTCCAGTAGGATTGCTGGTGTCAGTAAATGCTGCGCCGTTGCCGCCAGAGGGTGGTAACTCAGGTGCCAAGGCTCTGCGGCAACACCGCCGGTGTCTTTGCTAAAGGGCCGGTAAAAACCAAATTCAGTCATGTGCGCATCAAGCCATTGAGTTAGCGGATAAAAATAACCCTCCGCTTGATACTCCCACGGCTCCAGTTGCAGTTTTTCCCCCATGGGTAACAGTGATGGATCGTAAATATCTAAATCACTGCCCCAATGATGACGGCTGGCCCCCGGCAGGGCAGACCAGTGCAAAATAGCTTCGCAACGGGCGGCGGCATCAAGCCGAGAAATGTCTATCGGCTGGCTGTCTTTATCTAATACTGGCCGCTCGCCGCGAAATTTACCATTCCAGATAGCCAATTGGCGGTCAAAATCGCGAAAAGTGCTGGCTGGCTGTAAATCCAAACCCGCCACTTTAGCCGCCTGTTGCATGGCCCGAAAGGCATCAACAGCCGCTGGCTGCAAGCGGTGGTTACCGGTTAACACCACTAAATGCGCCGTTGAGCGCCCGGTAAGCATCTGTGGTGTCAATGTATTAGATGTCATGCGATGAGTTGCTCCATGATTCTCTGATACATTCGGCTCAGCAGTTGTAAATCAGCGGCGTGAACGCATTCATTCACTTTATGGATCGTGGCATTGACCGGCCCCAGCTCAACCACCTGCGCGCCCATTAAGGCAATAAAGCGGCCATCGGAAGTGCCACCGGTGGTCAATAATTGTGGCGTAATTTCAGCATAATGTTCGACGGCGTTGACTACGGCATCCACCAATGCGCCACGGGCGGTCAGGAATGGCTGGCCAGATAATACCCATTCGAGGGTGTAATTGAGTTGATAGCTGTCTAGCAAAGCTTCAACTCGCTGCTTAATCATGCTGTCAGTCAGTTCAGTGCTAAAGCGGAAGTTAAACTGCACATAGAACTCACCGGGGATCACGTTATTACTGCCCGTTCCGGCATGCAAATTGGCGATTTGCATACTGGTAGCGGGGAAAAACTCATTGCCTTCATCCCATTGCGTGGCAACCAGCTCATTCAGGGCGGGCATCGCGCGGTGAACCGGGTTGTCAGCCAAATGAGGATAAGCCACGTGCCCTTGAACACCGTGGATATGCAAGTTGGCAGTGATTGAACCGCGGCGGCCATTTTTCACCACATCACCGACGCGGTCGGTGCTGGATGGCTCACCCACCAGACAATAATCCAGCCGCTCATGGCGCGCCATCAGGGCGTTAACCACTTTAACGGTGCCATTAATGGCTTTGGCTTCCTCATCGGAGGTAATCATAAATGCCAACCGGCCTTGATGATTAGGGTGTGCGGCAACAAAGCGCTCTGCCGCAACTACCATGGCTGCCAGCGAACCTTTCATATCGGCGGCACCCCGGCCATACAGCATGCCGTCGCGGATGGTCGGTTCAAATGGCGGGCTGTTCCAGTGGCTTTCATCGCCGGTAGGAACCACGTCGGTATGGCCGGCAAACGCCAGTGTTTTACCTTCGCCACGCCATGCCCAGAAATTAAGGGTATCACCAAAATTCATCGGCTCGACAGTAAAGCCGATAGCCTCTAAGCGCTGAATCATGATCTCCTGGCAGCCCGCATCATTTGGGCTGAGCGACGGGCGTTTAATCAATTGTTGGGCCAGGTCGATTACCGGACAGATCATGTTATTGCACCTCAATAGCGTTTTGGTTATGGGTCATGTTTTGTTGCGCCAGATGTTGCTGAATAAATAGTTGGTAACTTTCTATTTTGAAGCCCAATAGCATCTCGCCATTGGCGGCTTCCAGCAGCGGGCGTTTGATGATAGCGGGCTGCTCCAGCATCAGTAATTTGGCCGATTGCGCATCAGTGATTGTATCGCGCTGGGTCTGCGGCAGTTTGCGCCAGGTGGTACCACGGGTGTTCAGCAACGGCTCCCAACCCAGTTTATCGATAAAACCTTGCAACTGCTCGTCACTCAATCCATCCACGCGATAATCGTGAAACTGATAGGTAATACCTTGCTCTTCCAGCCAGCGACGGGCCTTTTTTATGGTGTCACAATTTTTAATGCCATAAAGGCGCAATAATGGGGCTGCTGGGTTATCTGACATGGGAAAATAATACCTATATGTGCGTGTTAGTTCCGAACAACAATTATCTGGCGATGATTTAGATCGCCAAGAATCAATGTTGACTAGATACTTCGATGATAACGCAAGTTGCTACGACTTTGATCCCAAATATGAACTAATCGTGGATCGGGGGGGAAGTGCTGAATTGGGTGGGGAGAGGATCGAGGAAGGCTAGAGTCATATACCAAAAAAATTAAATCTTCCCTTAACCCAAATATTATTACACTCATCAACACTAAAGGACTAAAATCGGCCCATGGATATGTTATATAAAACAAGGAATAAGTTTAATGTCAGTTGGCTACTGGATAGTTAAAGGTGACAAAACCAGCTGTGGCGGGATAGTGCATCAGGGTATGGCGGAAAGGACATTTGCCAACCACCCGGTTGCGGTAAATGGCAGTAAAGTCTCATGTGGAAAACACCCCGGCAGCTACAGCGTGGGTGGAGGGCATCCGGGCGAGATAGTGCATGGGAATTACGTCGCCAGCACGCTATACAGCCGTTCAACCTGCCCGTGCAAAGCCTTTTTTATTCCGTCGCAGACGTGGGCATCTCATGGCCCTTATCAAGGAGGAGCGCAGGCCGCCACTTCTCGCTCAGTGGTTGATTCGTCAGTGGCCGAGCCACAGCAGTTCGCCCAGTCAGCCAAAAAAGCCAGTCCACCGCCGTATCTTACTGGCGACAAGCCGCCCTCCGAGTTTTTACCTGATTATCCGGTACTGCGTAATACAAGGGATTTACCCGATTTAAAAGTCCGTGATTTATTGCGCAACAATAATCATGACATTATGTTCCTGACGCCAGAAGAAGCTTATGAAGTTCTTGCCGATTGGGGGACATATCAAAAAGGGTGGATAAATCTTACTGATAATGCGGCTGGACAGATAGTTATTAACTACGGGACAAATATCAAGGATGTGGTCACTACGTCAAAACTTATTGTTGATCTCGGTGGTTTTGGTATTCAGGCGACAACTTATTTTAATCATAAAGGTACTGAGTTAATTAAATTAACCGGATACCCCGGAATCCGAAAAGTACTTAATGCTCCGGTATTTGCGGCGAAAAATTCTAAGGTTGTTGATTTAGGTATTGGTAAATATGGTTTGAATAATTCAATTGTACAGGGAGCCAGATTAACATTCTATGTGGCAGCGGCTTTCAGGACACTTGATTATATTCTTAATGATGAAATTTCATTAGCTAAATTTATAGGCAGTTTAGCAACTGATATTGTTAAAATAGGTATATTCTCTGGTGCAGCATGGCTTGGGGGAACTATAGCCACAGTATTCTTTGCATCAGCCCTTGCTCCAGTAGTTGTTGCTGTGACTGTTGGTTTTTTTGCTGCAATAGGTCTAAACGCTCTTGATGAAAAATTTGGCATAACAGATAAACTTATTGAGTTAATTGAAAAGTCACAACAAGATATTGCACAAAAAGCTAATGATTTAAAACAAGGGATTGTTGACATTGTTGCTCTTGAAATGGATGCAATGCTTGATAAGGGAATTGAATTTACTCAATATGAAGTGAGAAAATACATTAAAAATGTAATGTCTGAGTTAATTAGAGGGCATTTTTGATGGAAAAGATACCACTAAAAATGAGATGCATTGCATTTTCTTTTATAGTCTTTCTTCTTACACCACTATGTATTTTCATAATGTATATACTGGTTGATGAGTTAAGAGATTGGTCAGAATCCCCAGACATTCTGGTTTTTTCTTCACTTAGTATAGCCGCCGGAGTAATAGCCCCACTATTTTTAATAATATTAGTCATTATTTCTATTGAACCAATTTTTAAAGGCCGTAGAGCATCGATTATGTTACAAACGGCATGCTCCAAGTTGCTGTATTTATTGATGATTATTGGTTTTGTGGTGAATTTAGGTTTTAATTATTATTATACAGGGAAGTTAGTTGAACAAGGTTATACTAAATGCAGAGGCATACCGTCCGGTTGGATGCCCGGCATGGCAACAAAATATGCAAAATCAGAAAGTTTGTGCTATTTGAAATAGTTACCACAATGAAAAAGTATTCTGCAATTCTTTAAGCGGGAGGGCCACAGTCACGCGGCCTTTTTGTTTTTTAGCTTGCCCATAATACGAAAAATGGGGTTTTAATTCAGATGGCTATAAGGGCGAAAATGCAGCCAAGAGTTTTTAGCCAATCCGGTCAAGGTCAGCAGCATATTGGCGAATGGCTTTCTGGTAGAGGCTGATATCCTGATGATTTGAAGTTTCAGCCAGCAATATCAATAAGGTGGCGACCGCTTCTTTGGTTTCACCCAGATTGTACAGTGTCATCGCCCGGAACAAGGTTATTTCTTTGGCCTGTGGGAAACTCACCAGCGCGCGATCAAAAGTATCCAATGATTCTTGATATAACCCTAAAGCCCGATAAGTGCTACCCAGCCCCAGATAAGCCTCCTGTAACTCTTGACCCGCCAGATTATGCTCGATAGCAGCACGATAGAAGGGGATCGCTTGCAACTCTAACCCTTGCACATCATACAGCGAGGCAATCTTATACAGCAGGCTGGCGTTATGGGGATCACCGCGCAGTAAGTTTTGCGCCATTGCCACCGCATCATCATAACGGCCCAACTCTTTCAGCGAATCAATAGAATGCTTCATGGTTTTACTCTGTATTTTACCAATATATGTCCAAAGAACTTGCTATATCCCAAGAACTTGGCGTTGCAGGTAGGCCGCAAGCGAACACCCCTGCAGCTTCAAGTGCGAAGGGGATATCTGTGCACGCTACTCCGGAATTACCTAACAGGCAAGCAAAGTGGCGGTTTACTCACTAATCGGCCCCTTTTGTATTCCACTCTAATCTTTGTGGATAATTTTATTGAGTGATAATTACACTAAGTTAAGGTTAAAAAACGAGCACTATCACAAAATAGGAAGACAAAGAATTAACTTCATTGCTAATTAATGGATATTGAATATATGTTCGTAATTGGTTTCATAAATGTAAATTGGAGTTAATTCTATGTTATGGAAGATTAAGGTGTTTATGATCAACGCAGTGGCACTGGCGGCTTTCTCTATGTCCGCTCAATCCGCAGCGCAACCCCCAGTTTATTACCCCGCTGATTATCAAAAAATTGTAGAAGGTGCCCAAAAGGAGGGCAAAGTGGTGGTGTATGCCTCCACGGATATCAAAGCTGCCGCCCCACTGATTAAGGGGTTTGAAGCCGCCTATCCGGGGATTAAAGTTGAATATAACGACATGAATAGCACCGAGTTATACAACCGTTATATCAGTGAACAAGCATCGGGCAGTGGTAGTGGTGACGTGGTGTGGAGTTCCTCTATGGATACTGCCCTGAAATTGGCGATCGATTATGCGCAGGAATATCTCTCGCCAGAACAGCAAGAATTGCCCACATGGGCGGTATGGAAAAATAAAGCCTATGGCACCACTTACGAGCCGGTGGTGTTTATTTATAACAAGCGGCTGATACCGCCAGCCGACTTCCCAACCACCCACGCCGCCCTGGCCAAATTTATCGCCAGCCAGCCGGATAAATTCAAAAAGAAAGTCACCACCTATGATATTGAAAAGTCAGGTTTAGGATTCATGCTGTCAGTACAGGATTTCAAAGCTGATCCTAACTATTTCGCGACCTTGGCGGATATGGCCAAAGGGGGGCTGACAGTGCAGTCTTCCACCGGCACGATGATGGAAAGAGTGTCATCCGGCGAAAATCTGATTGGTTTCAATCTCCTCGGTTCTTACGCGGAAGCTCGAGCCAAAACCGACCCTTCTCTTGGGATTGCCTACCCGCAGGACTACACCTTGGTGCTGTCGCGCGTCATTTTCATCAGTAAAAATGCAGGCAATAATAATGCGGCCAAACTGTGGCTTAATTATGTGCTATCGGAAAAAGGCCAAAATATTTTGGCTAATCAGTCCGATATTCCTTCTATCCGCAATGATATCGATGGCAGTAATGACATCGACGGTATGACCAAAAAACTGGGGGCGGCACTCAAGCCTATCCCGGTTGATGAAAGTCTCTTGGAATATATGGGGCAGGCTAAGCGTCTGGACTATATCAAGCAATGGCGTCTTGCTGCGGCGAAATAAAGGCCTCCTCTGGTGCGTATTGCCGATGGCGGTGCGCACCCCTGATTTACCCTTTGTTATTCATGGATATTTAACCCACAGGACTCATTATGAAAGCATTGCGCAGAAAGTGGCAGGGCTTGCCGCGCGGCTTGGTAGTGTTGATAACAACTTTGGTTATTTACATACCGCTGTCATTTATTGTTATTCAAAGTTTCCTTTCAGCCCCTTTCTTCTCACCCGCCAAAGTGCTCAGCTTCGAAGCATTCCGCTTTATTTTTGCTGATCCTGATTTTTATAAGGCACTGAAAAGCGGATTTATTCTGGCCTTCGGGCTGGTGGTTATTGCTATTCCGCTCGGGGGGATCCTGGCCTTTCTGATGGTCAGGACGGACTTACCGGGGCGGCGGATAATAGAACCCTTAATTTTGGTGCCTATTTTTGTTTCCCCGATGGTGCTGGCGTTTGGTTACGTGGTGGCGGTCGGGCCGGTGGGCTTTATGTCCTTGTGGGCGGAAACCTTACTGGGCGTGGTGCCGTGGAATATTTATGCCATGTCCAGCATTGTGGTGATTGCCGGCTTAACGCATGTTCCCCATGCTTATTTGTATATATCATCGGCATTACGCAGTGTGGGTTCTGATGTTGAAGAAGCCGCGCGCACGGCGGGGGCCTCTCCTCTACAGGTCATGAGTTCGGTGAGTTTGCCGATGGTGCGCCCGTCAATCCTCTATGCCACGGTATTGCTGTTCTTCCTCGGGCTGGAAGTGTTTGGGCTGATGTTGGTATTGGGTGATCCTGAGGGCAACCTGGTGCTGGCAACTTATCTCTACCAGTTGACCAATAAACTGGGTACTCCGTCCTACCATCTAATGGCCGCGGTTGCCGTGGTGCTTATCTGCATCACTATTCCGTTAGTGATGTTACAGCGCGTATTGATGCGCACCGCTAATCGTTTCGTGACAGTCAAAGGCAAAGCTGCTCAGGCGCGACTCTTACCATTGGGCAAATGGCGTTGGGTGGCGGGGGGCGTGGTGGCCTTTTGGCTAACCGTCACTATTGGCGTCCCGCTGCTGGGGGTGGTGCTGCGTGCTTTTGTGTCCAACTGGGGGGTGGGGATATCTATCTGGGATGAGTTATCTCTCGAGACTTTCCGCACTATTTGGCAGCAACCTAATCTGTTGCGCGCTATCGTCAACTCAATGGCCATCGGGGTGTTCGGCGGTGCGCTGGCGGTTATCTGTTATCTGTTTATCGGCATTGCCATGCACCGCAAGCCGGATGGCGTCACGCGCTTTCTCGACTACAGCGTGCTGGTGCCGCGTGCGGTTCCGGGCTTGCTGGCGGGGCTGGCATTCCTCTGGGTGTTCCTGTTTTTGCCAATGTGGCTGGATAACTCATTGAAAGAGGGCTGGTTATCTGTCTTGCCGATGGCTGAATGGTTGCGGGAACACCTGGTGGTGTGGCTCCGTTCTTTGCGCAGCACCATCTTCAGCGTTTGGTTGGCCTACACCGTGGTGTGGATGGCCTATGGTCTACGGCTGATTTCCTCGACATTGCTACAAGTGGGGCCAGAGTTGGAAGAAGCGGCGCGCAGCAATGGGGCCAGCCGGGGCCAGGTCACTCGCCATGTCACCATTCCGTTAGCCCGCTATGGTCTGATTGGCTCGTGGTTGCTGATGTTCTTGATTTTTGAGCGCGAATATTCCACCGGGGTTTATCTGCTTTCTCCGGGGACGGAAACGATCGGCTCAATGTTGGTCTCGCTGTGGGCGGCTGGTGCGATTGATATCGTCGCCGCACTCTCTTTTATTAATATCCTGCTGGTGGTGTTGGGGCTGGGTGTTGCATTGCGCTTTGGAGTTAAATTAAATGATTGAACTTTCAGTAGATAACTTGCATTTAACTTATGGCGATAACCCCGTATTAAAAGGGGTATCGATGCAATTAAAGCGCGGTGAGGTCGTCTCACTGCTGGGGCCATCGGGGAGTGGCAAAACGACGTTATTGCGGGCAGTTGCCGGGCTGGAAAAGCCGGTGCAAGGGCGCATTATCATTGGTGAAAATACAGTTTATGACGGTATGTCGCGCCATGAAATCCCTGCTGAAGAACGCAATCTGGGCTTGGTGTTCCAGTCTTATGCTTTGTGGCCACATAAAACGGTGTTTGAGAATATTGCTTACCCGTTGAAATTACGCAAAATCTCGGCGGTAGAAATCACCCGACGGGTACAAAATGTACTGGATCAATTGGGACTGGGGGAATTGGGCCATCGTCATCCTCACCAACTTTCCGGTGGTCAGCAGCAACGTGTAGCCATTGGTCGAGCACTGATTTACAACCCGCCGGTGATTTTGCTGGATGAGCCGCTGTCGAATCTGGACGCCAAACTGCGCGAAGAAGCGCGGGTATTCTTGCGCGAATTGATCATTAAACTCGGCTTGTCCGCACTTATGGTCACCCATGACCAAAACGAGGCCATGGCAATATCGGATCGTATCTTATTGCTTAATAATGGGAAAATTGAGCAGCAAGGTACGCCACAGGAAATGTACGGCTCGCCATCGACGTTATTCACGGCTGAATTTATGGGCAGCAATAACCGCTTACACGGCAAGGTTACGCAGGTACATGAGGGTAAGGCGCGAATCGAGGGTAAAGATTGGGCCTTATGGGGACGGGCTGCTGAGGGGGTTATTGCTGGTCAGGAGGGGACGGCGGTGATCCGCGTGGAGCGCGTCTGTCTGGGGGATGACCCGAATGGCAACCAACTGACTTTACCTCTGCTAACCAGCATGTATCTGGGAGACCGCTGGGAATACCTGTTCCGCACGGCGGCTGAGGATTTTGTCATCCGTGCTTATGGCGCGAAAGTGGGGCAGGAAGAACTCTGCCAGCTCTCTTTGCCTGTGGAGCATTTATGGGTCTTCCCTAAAGTGTAAATCTGCCTTGCAGCATTAATAAACTGGGTGACCCCGGCCAGCTTCCCGCAAAGTAGGCCGGGTTTGTCGCCCATTCGCTGGCTTTCTCATTCGGCGGTTTTCAATTTTGACTGTTCAAAAAATAGGCGTATAATGAGTCGCGATAATTGAAGAGGAAGTTATGGTCGATTTTGAATTAAGTACGTGGAAAGAGTTTATCGAGGCTATGCTGCGCAAGGCATAAGCGAATAAACCAGCAGTAAGAATTGATATCTTTTGTTGTTTTATCGATACACACCAAGGGGCGAGGCTTCGCTCGCAGAAAGGCAGAACCGTTTGTGCGGTGTCTGCCTTTTTTATGCCCGTCATCTTTCAAGCCGCCAGTGTTGGCCTATTGTTGTTTCACGCGCGGCGGTCTGCCAGGGAAGCGGCGGCGAACCAAGACAAAGAACAGTGGCACGAAGAAAATAGCCAGCACAGTTGCAGAAATCATCCCGCCCATCACGCCGGTACCCACCGCATGTTGGCTACCTGAGCCAGCGCCTTGACTGATAGCCATCGGTAATACACCAAAGATAAATGCCAGTGATGTCATCAGAATTGGCCGCAACCGCAGGCGGGAAGCTTCAAGCGTCGCCTCCACCAAATCCTTGCCTTTATGGTTCAACTCACTGGCAAATTCGACAATCAATATGGCATTTTTGGCGGATAGCCCAATAATGGTCAGCAATCCGACCTGGAAATAGACATCATTTTCCAAGCCCCGCATCCAGGTGGCAGCGACCGCCCCAATCACCCCGAGCGGCACCACTAACATTACCGAGAAGGGTATCGACCAACTTTCATATAACGCCGCCAGACATAAAAACACCACTAACAGCGAGATAGCATACAACGCCGGCGCTTGTGAGCCAGATAGCCGCTCCTGATAGGACATTCCCGTCCATTCGAGGCCGAATCCATTGGGCAGTTGTTTAACCAACCCTTCCATCACATTCATGGCGGTACCGGTACTGACGCCCGGAGCGGCTTCGCCGACAATTTCTAATGCCGAATAGCCGTTGTAGCGCTCCAGCCGCGGCGACCCATATTCCCAGCGGGTGGTAGAAAATGCCGAGAAAGGCACCATGCTGCCACTTTTATTGCGCACAAACCATTTGTTGACGTCTTCCGGCAGCATCCGCGCCGTGGCTTCGGATTGGACATACACTTTCTTCACTCGGCCGCGGTCAACAAAGTCATTAACGTAAGTCGAACCCCACGCGGTTTTTAGCGTGTTGTTAATATCATCCAATGACACGCCCAGTGCTTGTGCTTTGCGCTGATCAATATCTATCTGCAATTGCGGGCTATCATCTAACCCGTTATGGCGCACGCGAGTCAGCGCGGGGTCTTGGGCAGCCATTTGCAGTAATTGGTCACGGGCGGCCATCAGTTTATCGTGGCCTAAGCCGCCGTGATCTTGTAATTCCATATCAAAACCTGATGAGCCACCTAAACCTGAAATGGCCGGTGGGCTGCTGACAGAGACTCTGGCCTCGACAATTTTATTAAACACTTTGGTGGCGCGTTCAATAATGGCAAAAGATGAGTCATTGCTGTCTTTTCGCTGTTCCCAATCTGCCAGCCGAATGAACAAGCGCGCGACGTTTTGGCCATTACCGCCGGGGCCAGACCCCACGGTGGCGAATACCGACAGCACATTATTTTTCTCTGCTGTCAGGAAGTAATTCTCGACTTTCTGCACCACTTTGAGTGTTTGTTGCTGAGTGGAGCCGACAGGAAGTTGCACTTGCGCCATAAACACGCCACGGTCTTCCAGCGGCAAGAATGAAGTCGGTAACTTGATAAACAGCAGTGCCAGCCCACCTAACAGCAATACATACAGCAACATATAACGCGCACTATGGTGCAATACGCGCGCTACGCCCCGCTCGTAGCGGTGCGCATTGCGGTCAAACATGCGGTTAAACCAGCCAAAAAAACCGCGTTTGGCATGATGATGCCCCGGTTTGATGGGTTTGAGCATGGTGGCGCAAAGTGCCGGGGTCAGAATCAAAGCCACCAGTACGGAAAGCACCATGGCGGAGACGATAGTAATGGAGAACTGGCGGTAAATGGCCCCGGTGGTGCCACCGAAGAAAGCCATCGGGATAAACACCGCCGACAGCACCAGCGCAATGCCCACCAGTGCGCCCTGAATTTGCCCCATAGATTTACGGGTGGCTTCGCGCGGATCAAGCCCTTCTTCGCTCATCACGCGCTCCACGTTTTCCACCACCACGATAGCATCATCGACTAACAGGCCGATGGCTAACACAATGGCAAACATGGTTAAGGTATTGATACTGAAACCGAATGCCGACAGTATCGCGAAAGTGCCCAATAACACCACCGGCACGGCGATAGTCGGAATGAGTGTGGCGCGGAAGTTTTGTAAGAACAAATACATCACCAGGAAAACCAGCAAAATGGCTTCCAGCAATGTTTTCACCACATCCTTAATGGAAGCTTTCACAAAGGGGGTGGTTTCGTAAGCGACTTTTGCCTCAAGGCCATGGGGGAAGAAAGGCGTTAGTTCGGCAATACGCGCTTTCACCAGAGCATCGGTTTGCAATTCGTTGGCACCGGAAGCCAACTGAATACTCATCCCCGATGCGGCCTGGCCATTGTAGCGGCTAAGGTAATTGTAATTCTCTGCACCCAATTCGACTTTTGCGACATCACCCAAGGTGACCAACGAACCGTCCTGATTGACTCGCAGCGTGATAGCTCTGAATTGCTCGGGTGTTTGCAATTGGGATTGTGCATTAATCGTGGCATTCAAAGATTGGCTGTCTACCGCGGGCGTCCCCCCAAGCTGGCCCACCGCAATTTGGCTATTTTGTGATTGGATGGCGGTGACAATATCTTGTGTCGTCAGTTGATAATTATTGAGCTTATTGGGGTCGAGCCAAATCCGCATTGCATATTGCGAGCCAAAAGCATTGATACTGCCAACCCCTTCGATTCGGCTCAGTGGATCTTGTAGATTACTGGCGACATAGTCGGCAATATCTTGTTTATCCATGCTGTCATCGGTGGATACAAAGGCCAGCATCATCAAGGTGCTATCACCGGATTTGGAGACTGAAATACCTTGCTGCTGGACATCCTGCGGCAGTTTTTTGGTCGCCGATTGCAGCTGGTTTTGCACTTGCTGCATAGCTTCATTGGGGTTAGTGCCCGCCTGGAAAGTCAACGTGACGGTGGCCGTACCTGCGCTGCTGCTTTGTGACGACATATACAGCAAGTTATCCAGCCCGGTCATACTTTGTTCTATGACCTGCGTGACAGTATTTTCCAGTGTTTGCGCCGAAGCTCCGGGATAGGAGGCACTGATGCGCACATTTGGCGGTGCAAGGTTGGGATATTGCTCAACCGGGAGGGTGGAGATTGCCAATGCGCCAGTAAGACACAAAATTATCGCCAATACCCAAGCAAAGATTGGGCGGTCGATGAAAAAATTTGCCATGCAGTGCCAGCCTCTCAAGTTAAATGCAGCAGAATCTACCGTGCACTTTACGCGGGAATCCGGCATAAAACGTGAAGAAAATAAGGAGAAGCTGTAAATAACATCGTTAAAATTTGAGTTAATTCATCTTGATGGTGATAAGAATGATAAACAGGCGTTTTTTCGGCTATCAAGTAGACTATTGAGTAGCTATCCAACCTAGGAAGGTATTATGGAACTTAACCCGGTATTTGCTCGTCGTCTCTACCTTTGCTGGCTTATCAGCCGAGGGGAGTCATTGAATGTGCCGCGCTTAATGGAATTGACGGGGTGGCCGCGGCGCACATTGCAGGATGTCTTGAAAGCGCTGCCAGGATTGGGCATTACAATGACATTTGTGCAGGATGGGGTGCGCAATAATGCTGGATATTACCGGTTAGATAGCTGGGGGCCACTGAATAAAAAATGGATAGACGATAACCATGTTTTTATTTTAGCAGCCATTGAATAACCTAATAGCTTGGCTGCTATTATACCCGTCATACTTCAAGCTGCATGTGCGTTGGCGACGTTCAATAACCCGTATCACTTACTACAGTAAGCTCATCGGGATTTTCTCTCTTTCCGCCTTCCTGCAACTCGAATTACTTAGGGTATAGATAATAGGGTAGTTATTAGTATTTTTTATTTTCTAAAAATAGGATGGTTGCCGCAACACGCGAGCGAACATTCAGTTTCCGTAATAAATTACGAATATGCACTTTTACCGTCTCTTCGGAAATGTGTAACTCAAACGCGACCTGTTTATTGGACATTCCGCGTGCGACCTCTTGCAAAACATCTAATTCCCGCTCGGTTAATTCAGAGAATGGATTAACCTGTTCGTGTCGGGAAGATAAATATTGTGTGACCTCATCACTGAATACTTTCTCACCCTTTGCAGCAAGACGGATATTTTCTAGCAATATTTCAGGTTCGCTGTCTTTGAGCAGGTAGCCATCTGCACCAGCATCTATCATTGCGTACACATCACTGCGCGCATCAGAGACAGTCAAAACAATAATTCGCGCGTCTATGCCTTCATTGCGTAATGCTTTCAAGGTATCCAGCCCAGACATTCCTTTCATGTTCAGATCAAGCAGAATGACATCCGGCTGACACGCGGCCGCTTTGGTAATAGCATCGCTGCCGCAGTTGGCTTCAGCAATCACATTAAAATTGCTATCCAGTTCAAGTAACTGTTTTATCCCACGGCGCATGAGAGGATGATCATCAACGATCATAATGGTGTGATTTTGGGTCATGATAAGTAAGGTCCCTGTAACCAATAACATTAAATGATTGGCTGTTGATCGTGGATTATTTGGGGTCGTTAATTTGGCCGACCATGTTATCCATCATAGTTAGTTTAACCACGCTTTGAGTGTACCTTAAAACGCCGGCCAAATTCATTTAACAGCGGCAATTTATCTGAAGAATAATGACTAAATTGCATTTCTTTTTGATAGCTATTCTCATCAAATGAATCGTTATATAAAAAATGTGATAACGCAAATAGATTTAACAGTGAGAAACCACGCAAATAACCACTAAATTAATTGATCTTGCTCAATATCTACCGACGATTAACTCTAAAGAGTAATTATTTTATTACTCATTATTCTGTATCTAATACCTCAACACTGGGGAATCTTCTTTAATACAAATAAGAATTATTATCATTATATTGGTGTAACTCACCAAACTTTAAATGAACACTTTGCTCACGTATACGCACGCGCGCCAGTAGATGTTAAGGATATCAGCATGACTGATTTATCACGGCGTAACTTGTTGACTGGCTTTTGGCAAGCCGGTAAGCAGCAGCCCTCAGTGATTCGGCCACCGTGGTCAGTCATCGAAAGCGACTTTATTGCTGGCTGTACGCGTTGCCATGACTGTGTTGCCACTTGTGAAACTGGCGTGTTGATTGCTGGTAGTGGTGGGTTCCCCGAAATAGATTTTCAGCGTGCCGAGTGCAATTTCTGTCAAGCCTGTGTGCAGGCCTGTGAAGCGGGTGTTTTCACCGCGACCGCACTGCCCGCCTGGTCGCTAAAAATCAACATATCAGACCGCTGTTTACCTTTTCACAATATTGAATGTCGCAGTTGTCAGGACAGTTGTGAACCGCGGGCGATTAAATTCCGCCCACGGCTAAATGGTATTGCTCAACCCGAATTAGACCTTCCTGCTTGTACCGGCTGTGGTGCCTGTGTACCCAGTTGCCCAGTCCAGGCAGTAACCCTCACCCGGAGTGAAGATGGACGATAAAGAATGGCATGTCTGTGGATTGGTAATACAAGCCAAACCTGCGCGAATAGCGCCGCTAATCGACAGCCTATTGGCGATTCCGGGAACAGAAATACCCACCAGTGATACCGCTCTGGGTAAATTGGTGGTGGTTATGCAGGCAGCGCGCTCAGACGTGCTCCTGAATTATATTGAGTCAGCACGCAATCTGGATGGTGTGTTGGCTGTATCGCTGGTTTATCACCAGCAGGATCAGCAAGGTGAGGAAATGCCATGAAACTCAGTCGCCGGGATTTTATGAAGGCCAATGCCGCAGTTGCGGCGGCGTGCGCTGCCGGATTGACCATACCCACTGTCGCCAAGGCTGCTGTGGGCGAGACAACAAATGCAATAAAATGGGATAAAGCGCCTTGCCGATTCTGTGGTACTGGCTGCGGTGTTTTGGTCGGCACGCAAAATGGCCGAATCGTGGCATCTCAAGGTGACCCGGATTCACCGGTCAACCGTGGGTTGAACTGCATAAAAGGCTATTTCCTGCCTAAAATCATGTACGGCAAAGACCGCCTGACTCAGCCGCTGCTGCGCATGAAAGACGGTCAATATGATAAAGAGGGCGATTTCACCCCAGTAAGCTGGGAAAAAGCCTTTGATATCATGGAACTGAAATTTAAAAATGCGCTGAAAGAAAAAGGCCCGACGGCGGTAGGCATGTTCGGCTCCGGCCAGTGGACGGTGTGGGAAGGGTACGCAGCATCCAAATTACTGAAAGCCGGTTTCCGCTCCAACAACCTTGATCCCAATGCACGCCACTGTATGGCTTCTTCCGTGGTGGGCTTTATGCGCACCTTTGGTATGGATGAGCCGATGGGGTGCTTTGATGATATTGAAGAAGCAGATGCCTTTGTGCTCTGGGGCTCCAATATGGCGGAGATGCACCCTATCTTATGGTCGCGCATGACCAGCCGTCGCCTGACTGATGACAATGTCAGAATCGCTGTGCTGTCTACTTTTGAGCATCGCAGCTTTGAACTGGCCGATAACCCGATGGTCTTTACCCCGCAGACCGATTTGGCGATTATGAATTATATCGCCAATTACATTATTCAAAATAATGCAGTTGATCAGGGCTTCCTTGACCGCCATGTGAATTTCCGCCGGGGTGCGACGGACATCGGTTATGGTTTACGGCCAACACATCCACTGGAAAAAGCGGCTAAAAACCCCGGTAGCGATGCCTCTGAGCCAATGAGCTTTGATGATTTTAAAGCTTTTGTGGCCGAGTACACACTGGAAAAAACCGCCAAAATGAGCGGCGTGCCGGAAGACCAATTGGAGTCACTGGCGCAGCTATATGCAGACCCTAAAGTGAAGCTGGTGTCCTACTGGACCATGGGCTTTAACCAGCATACCCGTGGTGTGTGGGCCAATAACATGTGCTACAACCTGCACCTGTTAACCGGCAAAATTTCTAAACCGGGTTCTGGGCCTTTCTCTCTGACCGGCCAGCCTTCTGCTTGCGGTACAGCCCGTGAAGTGGGGACTTTCTCCCACCGCCTGCCCGCCGACATGGTGGTCACCAATGAAAAACATCGCCAAATTGCCGAAACCAAATGGCAGCTACCGCCGGGCACTATTCCAGAAAAAGTCGGTTTACATGCAGTGGCACAAGACCGCGCGCTGAAAGATGGCACTCTCAACGCCTACTGGGTGATGTGCAATAACAACATGCAGGCCGGGCCAAATATCAATGAAGACCGCATGCCGGGTTGGCGCGATCCGCGTAACTTTATTGTGGTTTCAGACCCTTATCCCACCATCAGTGCACTGGCCGCGGACCTTATCTTGCCGACCGCCATGTGGGTCGAGAAAGAGGGCGCTTACGGTAATGCCGAGCGCCGTACCCAATTCTGGCGACAACAAGTGCCGGCACCGGGTGAGGCAAAATCTGATTTATGGCAGATGGTTGAGTTTGCCAAACGCTTCAAAGTTGAAGAAGTGTGGCCAGCCGAGCTTATTGACAAAAAACCGGAATATCGCGGTAAGACACTGTATGACGTGCTGTTTGCCAACAATGTGGTGAATAAATATCCGTTGAGTGAGATTCCTGCTGACCAATTAAATGATGAAGCGCGCGACTTCGGTTTCTACCTGCAAAAAGGGTTGTTTGAAGAGTATGCCGAATTTGGCCGTGGCCATGGTCATGATTTAGCGCCGTTCGACCGCTACCACCAAGAGCGCGGTCTGCGCTGGCCAGTGGTGAATGGTAAAGAAACTCTCTGGCGTTATCGCGAAGGTTTTGACCCCTTTGTACCGAAAGGCGAGGATGTCCGTTTTTATGGCAAACCGGATGGTAAAGCGGTGATATTCGCGCTGCCTTATGAACCCGCCGCCGAAAGCCCGGATCAGGAATATGACCTGTGGCTCTCCACTGGCCGCGTGCTGGAGCATTGGCACACCGGTTCCATGACCCGCCGTGTGCCGGAGTTACATCGTGCTTTCCCAGAAGCCGTGCTATTCATTCACCCATTGGATGCTAAAGCCCGTGATTTACGGCGCGGTGACAAAGTGAAAGTGATTTCACGCCGTGGCGAAGTGATTTCGCTGGTCGAAACTCGTGGCCGTAACCGCCCGCCACAAGGGCTGGTGTATATGCCGTTCTTTGATGCCGCGCAGCTGGTGAATAACCTGACGCTGGATGCCACTGATCCCTTATCCAAAGAAACTGACTTCAAGAAATGCGCAGTGAAATTGGCGCGGGTTGTTGCGTAATTGTGCAAAAGACGCGGTCTTTCAGGAGAAAATAATGAATAACACGATGTTTCATGCATTCAGCCGCCGGGTAATCTCTGTGATATCACTACTGGCGGTGTTGGTAGTGGCCGGTGTTGTTAATGCTGCCAGCAATGTCGAGATGGATTTAAGCCAATCGCCCGAGGTCTCCGGCACGGCGGAGGGGACGGTGAAAATGCCCAAACAGCAACAGCGGATGGCACTGAACTATGTTAACCAACCGCCGATGGTGCCACACAGTGTGGATGGTTATCAGGTCAGCAAAAACACCAACCGCTGTCTACAATGCCACGGTGTTGAACATTACCGGGCTACGGGCGCGCCGCGTGTGAGCCCAACCCACTTTATTGACCGCGATGGCAAGGTATCGAGTGAAGTTTCGCCGCGTCGCTACTTCTGCTTGCAATGCCATGTGCCGCAAACTGATGCAGCACCAATTGTCGGTAATAGCTTCCAGCCAGCACCTGGTTTTGGTCAATAAGTAAGATGGTTATTGTGAGAATAAACAATGAATGAGACTAAAAAGCCCGGTATTATCAAACGATTATGGCAGTGGTGGCGCAGGCCTAGCCGGCTGGCACTCGGGACGTTACTGCTGATTGGCTTTGTTAGTGGCATCATTTTCTGGGGCGGTTTTAATACCGGCATGGAAATGGCGAATACTGAGAAATTCTGTATTAGCTGCCATGAAATGAAAGACAACGTTTATCAGGAATACATGGGAACCATCCACTACAGTAACCGCAGTGGTGTGAAGGCGACCTGTCCGGATTGCCATGTTCCCCATGAGTGGGGGCCGAAAATGGTGCGTAAAATCAAGGCCAGCAAGGAATTGTATGCCAAAACTTTTGGTTTGATTGACACGCAGCAGAAGTTTGAGGCTCATCGCCTGACCATGGCTGAAAATGAGTGGGCGCGAATGAAAGCCAATGGTTCGCAAGAATGCCGCAACTGCCATAATTTCGACAATATGGACTTCACGGCACAGAAAACGGTGGCGGCGAAAATGCACAGTAAAGCCATTGAAGCAGGTAAAACCTGTATCGATTGCCATAAAGGCATTGCCCATAAGTTGCCGGATATGAAGGATGTGCCGACCGGTTTCTAATCCCCTGCGAACTTAAAACCGGGTTGGCTGCGCTCGTGAACCCGAATCAAATGCTCTGTGGACTGCGTGTCGACAGGGCATTTTTTATTGCTATATTAGGTATCCTTTTGCATAATAAGACCTGTTAACTGGTCTTTTGGAGGTGCTTATGCCAAGTGTAATTTTGTCAGACACTAGCGCGAGTGTGAGTGAACTGAAGAAAAATCCCATGGCGACAGTGAATGCCGGAGCTGGTTTCCCTGTTGCTATCCTGAACCGTAATCAACCTGCGTTTTATTGTGTGCCTGCTGAACTTTATGAACAAATAATGGAAGCGCTTGACGATAATGAATTGGCTAAGTTGGTTAACGAACGTCGTAACCAACCACTTCATGATATTGATTTGGAAAGCTATTTATGATCTATACCGTTAAGTTCAGAGAAGAAGCGCTAAAGGAATGGCACAAACTGGATAAGACGATACAACAGCAGTTCGCCAAAAAATTAAAAAAGTGCAGCGATAATCCACATATTGAGAGTGCTAAACTACGTGGGATGAAAGACTGTTACAAAATTAAATTACGGTCCTCAGGTTTCCGACTAGTGTATGAAGTTATTGATGATATTTTGATAGTTGCTGTGGTTGCAGTAGGAAAAAGAGAACGTAGCGAGGTTTATAAACTTGCCAGTGAAAGATTACGCTAATTATTGTTAGCCCGCTAAAGAAGGTGCTATGTCAGTCAAAATTGAAAATATCCAAAAAGAACTGTTATCAAAAAACTGGTTCAAACTACATAAATATACCTTTGATTTAATAACCGATAATGGAACCCCGGTACAACAAACTCGTGAAGTGTATGACCGGGGGAATGGCGCGACTATTCTGTTATATAACCGTCCCAATGGCACTGTGGTGCTGACTAACCAATTTCGCATGCCAACCTATGTAAACGGTAATTCCGACGGTATGTTGCTGGAAACCTGTGCCGGCTTGCTGGATAACGATTCACCGGAAGAATGTATTCGCCGTGAAGCGGTTGAAGAGACTGGTTATCAGGTCGATAAAGTACAAAAACTGTTTGAGGCTTATATGTCACCGGGCGGAGTGACTGAAATTGTCCATTTCTTTGCCGCTGAATATCATCCGGATCAGAAAGTCACCGATGATGTCGGTGTGGAGGACGAAGTTATTGAAGTGGTGGAGTTGCCGTTCACTGAAGCCATAGCCATGATGGCAGATGGCCGAATTAAAGATGGTAAAACCATTATGCTGTTGCAGTATGCGCAAATTCACGGCTTATTAAATTAATAATCTTCTTATGTGGATTACAGCGCTATGTTGTTGCCGTGATTTCGCGGCACTTAATTCTCCCATTGTTGATAACTCCCCCGATTGTTGATTATTCCCCCTGATTGATAAGTAAATTCTTCTGTTGATGCAAAAATGTTATGCAGAGTATGGCCTGCTTCATAGATTGTGATAATTCACTCACTATACTGGTTCTGTTATTGGTCATACCACCTCAAAGCATAAAAGCAAAGGGAACCTACAATGGACGAACAATTGAAACAGAGTGCGCTTGATTTTCACCAATATCCTACTCCAGGGAAAATTCAGGTGTCGCCAACCAAACCGCTAGCGACCCAACGGGATTTGGCGCTAGCTTATTCTCCTGGTGTTGCTGCACCCTGTCTGGAAATTGCTGCCGATCCACTGGCCGCCTATAAATATACTGCGCGCGGGAACTTGGTCGCGGTTATTTCGAACGGTACTGCGGTACTGGGGCTGGGCAACATTGGCGCATTAGCGGGTAAGCCGGTCATGGAGGGGAAAGGGGTTCTGTTCAAGAAATTCTCCGGTATTGATGTGTTTGATATTGAGATAGATGAACTCGATCCTGACAAACTGATCGACATTATTGCTTCGCTGGAACCCACTTTCGGCGGTATCAATCTGGAAGATATCAAAGCACCGGAATGTTTTTATATTGAGAAGAAACTGCGCGAGCGCATGAAAATCCCGGTGTTCCATGATGACCAACACGGCACGGCGATTATCTGTACCGCCGCGGTGCTCAACGGCTTGCGGGTGGTGAAGAAAGATATTAGTGATGTGAAATTGGTGGTCTCTGGGGCTGGGGCGGCATCCATTGCCTGCTTGAACTTGCTGGTCGCACTGGGATTAAAGCCACACAATATCACTGCATGTGATTCCAAGGGCGTGATTTATAAAGGCCGTGAAGCCAATATGGCGGAAACTAAAGCGGCTTACGCAATTGAAGATAATGGTCAGCGCACACTGGGCGATGCTATGCCAGGTGCGGATATCTTCCTCGGCTGCTCCGGCCCCGGAGTGCTTACGCAAGACATGGTCAAAACCATGGCACCTAGCCCGCTGATTCTGGCGTTGGCGAACCCGGAACCTGAAATTTTACCGCCATTAGCCAAAGCGGTGCGCCCAGATGCGATTATCTGCACTGGCCGCTCGGATTATCCTAATCAGGTCAACAACGTACTCTGCTTCCCGTTTATCTTCCGTGGTGCATTGGATGTAGGCGCGACCACCATTAACGAAGAGATGAAACTGGCTTGTGTGCATGCCATTGCCGATCTGGCACTGGCTGAACAGAGTGATGTGGTGGCATCCGCTTATGGTGAACAAGACCTTTCCTTTGGCCCTGAATACATCATTCCTAAACCATTCGACCCGCGTTTGATTGTGAAAATTGCACCGGCGGTGGCGAAAGCGGCGATGGAGTCCGGTGTGGCCACGCGCCCAATCACAGATTTTAGTGCTTACGTCGAGAAACTGTCGGAATTTGTCTATAAAACCAACCTGTTTATGAAGCCGATTTTCTCGCAGGCGAAAAAAGAGATGAAGCGGGTGGTGTTGGCTGAAGGTGAAGAAGAGCGCGTATTACATGCTACTCAAGAGCTGATTTCTCAAGGGTTGGCGTATCCAATCTTGATTGGTCGCCCGAGTGTGATTGAGACTCGACTGAAGAAATTGGGCCTGCAAATTACTGCCGGGAAAGACTTCGAAGTGGTTAATAATGAATCTGACCCGCGTTTTAAAGATTATTGGCATGAATACTATCAAATCATGAAGCGCCGTGGCGTTTCACAGGAACAAGCGCGGCGCGCCGTGATTGGCAACCCAACACTGATTGGCTCCATCATGGTTCATCGGGGCGAAGCCGATGCGATGATTTGCGGCACTATTGGCACTTATCATGAGCATTATGATGTGGTTGAGAAAGTCTTCGGTTTCCGCAAGGGCGCGCATGTGGCGGGCGCAATGAATGCGCTGCTGTTGCCCACCGGTAACACGTTTATCGCCGACACTTACGTCAATGATGACCCGACGCCAGAGCAGCTAGCCGAGATTACCTTGATGGCGGCTGAAACGGTGCGCCGTTTTGGTATTGAGCCAAAAGTAGCGTTGTTGTCTCATTCAAGTTTTGGTACCTCGAATTGCCCTGCGGCCCGTAAAATGCGCCGCACTCTGGAATTGGTGAATCAGATGGCACCTGAACTGGAGATCGACGGTGAAATGCACGGTGATGCGGCGCTGGTGGAAAGTATCCGCCATAACCTGATGCCGGACAGCCCACTGAAAGGGGCGGCTAACGTGCTGATTATGCCGAATATGGAAGCGGCGCGAATCAGTTATAACTTGCTGCGCGTAACTTCTTCAGAGGGCGTAACAGTCGGGCCAGTGCTGATGGGGGTAGCAAAACCGGTGCATATTCTGACGCCGATTGCTTCGGTGCGCCGAATTGTGAATATGGTGGCGTTGGCGGTGGTTGAAGCACAAACCGAGCCACTATAAAACCTCTTCCGCTTCGGTAGTTTTTTGTGAAATGAAAAACTTATACCCAAAGTAATTGGAGTTGCAGGTAGGCAGCCAGCAAGCAAATCCCGAATCACTTACACTTGTAAGTGATTCGGGTGAGTGCGCGCAGCTAACAACCCTGCGGCTTCAAGAACGAAGGGTATTTCGGCGGTTTTTGCTGGCCTGCTGTAACCACTTATCCAGCTCGTTGGCAAATTGCTGGCGATCCCGCTGATTTAAGGTGTTGGGGCCACCGGTTTGAATACCACTGGCGCGCATGGTGTCCATAAAGTCGCGCATATTCAACCGCTCACGAATGGTATCCGGGGTATAACGCTCACCGCGAGGGTTTAGCGCAATACCCCCTTTTTCAATCACTTCTGCCGCCAGCGGAATATCGGCGGTGATCACTAAGTCGTTTTTTTCGACGCGCTGCACGATTTCGTTATCGGCAACATCAAAGCCGGAAGCAACCTGTAAGGTGCGGATAAACTTCGAGGGCGGTGTTTTAAGTGGCTGATTTGCCACCAAAGTGACCATCATGCCGGTTCTGTCTGCGGCACGAAATAATACATCCTTAATGACATTCGGACAGGCGTCTGCATCAACCCAAATTTGCATCAGTGGTGTTCTCCTGCGGCCAACCAGTCTTTGACTGGCAGAAAATCGCGGTACAATGCCGCCTCAGCGCTGTCTGCCGCTGGTTGATAATTATATTCCCAGCGCACCAGTGGCGGTAGGGACATTAAAATAGATTCTGTGCGGCCCCCGGTTTGCAGACCGAATAATGTGCCACGGTCCCAGACCAGATTAAACTCAACATAACGACCACGGCGATAAAGCTGGAATTCGCGCTCGCGTTCACCCCAACTCAGTGCTTTGCGCCGTGCAACAATCGGCATATAAGCATCAAGAAAACCATTGCCGACCGCCTGAGTGAAATTGAAGCAGGTAGCAAAATCGGGGCTGTTTAAATCGTCGAAGAACAGGCCACCAATACCACGGGCTTCATTGCGGTGCTTAATATAAAAATAATCATCGCACCATTTTTTATAGCGCGGATAGATTTGCTCACCAAAGGGTTGGCACAGTTCATTGGCGGTTTTATGCCAGTGAACCGCATCTTCTTCAAATCCATAGAAGGGGGTTAAATCAAATCCGCCGCCAAACCACCACACGGGATTTTCGCCGGGTTTTTCAGCAATAAAAAAACGCACATTAGCATGGCTGGTAGGCAGATAAGGGCTGTTCGGATGAATGACCAATGACACGCCCAGCGCCTGAAAACTGCGACCTGCCAGTTCAGGGCGATGTGCTGTGGCCGATGCTGGTAATGCTGCGCCTGAAACATGCGAGAAGTTAACACCCGCCTGCTCGAATACCGCCCCGTTGACCAATACCCGACTGCGGCCACCCCCGCCTTCCTCACGGACCCAATTTTCCTCTGTGAATTCAGCGCTGCCATCAGCTTGAGCCAGTGCGGCACAGATTTTATCCTGCAAACCCAGCAGGTAAGTTTTGATTTGGTCTGTATCGGGTAAATTCATCAGAAAGGTTCTAGTAGCCGGGAAATTATCAGGAGCCAAGTATACCCCGATTTACTGTCATTGTTGTACTCTCGGTGCGTATGAGTGCTGAATGGGAAATATTCTGGCGAGATTTATCTGGATCTTCTCAAATATCATTACGGACTATCACTATGGGAAATATCACTTTATTATTGCGTGATATAATAGGGCGTAGTGATCAACATATTCATTTTACTCAAGGGTGCGAATATCCATGGAAATCCGCGTATTTCAGCAAGGCGATTTTGAAGAAGTGATTCTGCTGTGGGAGCATTGCGACTTGTTGCGGCCATGGAACGACCCAGAAATGGATATTGAGCGTAAGCTGAATCATGACCCCGAATTGTTCCTGGTAGCGGAAGTCAGCGGCGCGATTGTCGGCTCGGTGATGGGCGGTTATGACGGCCACCGAGGCTCCGCTTATTATCTGGGAGTTCACCCTGACTTTCGTGGTCGTGGCTTTGCCAATGCGCTGATCAGCCGTCTGGAAAAGAAATTGATTGCCCGTGGCTGCCCGAAGCTGAATATCATGGTGCGCGAAGACAATGACGCGGTAATTGGCATGTATGAAAAGCTGGATTATGAAACCCAAGACAGCATCATGCTGGGCAAACGGTTGATTGTCGATCAGGAGTATTGAGGGTTTAGTGGGTTGAATTTTAAATATATTTAATTCATACCTGCTGAGGGAATTAAGGTGTTAGTGTCTGCCTGGCCGAATCACTGACTGCCCGTTGACCTTAAAATAAATAGACTCATCGGGATTAATGAGCTTCACTCTACGGGCTAGCATAAATGCTGTTCAAATCGGTTCCCGACCGATTTGTTATTCACTTGCTGCTTACCTGCGCTTCCAATGATTGTGCGGCGTGACATTATTATCTGGAGTCGCAAGCCAAAGAGCTGCGACTCCCATAATTTTAGCTATCAGATTGATTATTTAATCTTGGTAATGTTTTTCACATCGACTTCCACAGAGTTCCAGTCTTTATCTACTTTCCCTTCGATTTGGACTTTATCTTGTGGCGTAATGGTTTGGCCTTTCCAGCGCTTGCTGTCGATATCCACCGTAATGGTGCCGGTGCTATCGCGGAAAGTATAAGTATCATGGCCGAGCCGCTCTACGATATTCCCCTCTAAAGTGACGCGGGCATCATCACGCATGCTTTTCACTTTATCCACAGTGGTATTTGTCGCACTCGGGCCAGAGAAACCGCCTTGCGTTGCGGGCTGAGTCTGTGTTGTGGCCGGGCCGTCAAAACCCCCTTGCGCAGTGTTTGTCGCACTTTGCGCCAGTAATGGCGTGCTGCATAACATAACCAAGGTGGCAGCTAAGGTCAGTTTCTTCATTTTATTGCTCCTTCAATGAATGAATTATTGCATTTGAAACCAGAGACCTTTTCGGCCTCGCTACCCAATACTAGACTAAAATCACATTAGAATTTGTCTAATAAGAAAGCAACCCATGCCGAAAAGGGCTGTTTGATGAATATAAATGGGGATAAAGTCTATTTAATCAACCGGATTGAGTGTTTTTTCTTTGGAAACACTATTCGTTTGATTATACCGATAATAAGAAAGAATGATGAAAGCCGACCCTGTTATGGCACTTTTTCAGCGAGCTGGACTCCAATCTCTGGTTATCATATTTCAACTGCCATGCTTTTGCTTCTGTGTAGAGTTCTCTGCAAAAAAGTTCTTTGTAGAAAATGTTCTTTGCAGACAAGCTGATTGGATGCAGTGGTTTTTTAAGGAGCTTTAGATGAATATTCGCCCACAGTTGTCTGGGGTGCGCTTGTTATTACTGGGGGCCCCTCTGTTATTGGCCGGGTGTTCAGCCACGTCCGGGTTTTCTTGGTCAAGTTTGTCTCCGCTTAATTGGTTTAGTGGCAGCAGCAGTATGCAAGTGACTGATAATGGTGTCGGTGGTATCACGGCCAGTACCCCTTTGAGCGAAAATGAGATTAAAGAAGGGCTGAAAGGTGATTATCGGTTGCGCAGCGGTATGGCAACTAATGATGGCAAGCTGGTTTCTTTCTACCAAGCCATGAAAGAAAACCAAGTTAAGTTGGTTATCTCTGGTCAGCCCAAAGGCACGGTAGAGCGCATTGATGTCATGGATAAAGATATTCCGAGCCAATGGGGCGTTAGTATTGGTGCGCCATTCAGTCAGTTATATAAAAAAGCTTTTGGTGTTTGTCAGAAAGGCACTGGTGATGATAGTGGGCAAATAGAATGTGCCGCGCCCGATAGCAAGCATGTTAGCTATTTATTTGCGGGCAACTGGCATGGCCCTGAGGGCTTAATGCCATCTGACGATACTTTGCAAAGCTGGAAAGTGAGCAAGATTATCTGGCGTGCTAAAAGCGAATAAATATTATTACCCTGTTAAGGCGCGGCTTACATTTAGCGCCTTAATAATAATCCCATCTCGTTAAAAACCCTTTTCCCTTCACCCAATTTTATTTTGCGTTGACACAAGGTTATTTTAATCGCTTCAGTTATGATATTTGGCATAATCGATATGGTTTTTTAGTGAGGAAAAGAAATGACTCAAGTTCAGAGTGGCATTTTGCTGGAGCATTGCCGTTTTGCCATTTTTATGGAAGCAAGAGTACAGGGCGAATTTGATGCCATTCGCCAAGGGTGTAAAAAATTCTGCCTTTCATTGCAAGAGTTACAACAAAAATTCCCTAATGAGCATTTGGGCGCAGTTATCGCGTTTGGTTCAGATATTTGGCATGACCTATCCAATGGTCAAGGTGCACCAGAATTAAAGCCTTTTGTTGCCTTGGGCAAAGCGCCGATGATTGCTCCTGCCACCCAACGTGATTTATTGATTCATATTCAGTCATTACGCCAAGATATTAACTTTACTTTAGCACAAGCCGCTATTGTCGCTTTTGGTGATGCTATTGCAGTTGAAGAAGAGACCCATGGTTTCCGTTGGGTGGAAGAGCGTGATTTTACTGGCTTTATTGACGGTACAGAGAATCCGCAAGGAGAAAGTCGGCCAGAAGTTGCTGTCATTGCTGAGGGCGAAGAAGATGCCGGTGGCAGTTATGTATTAGTTCAGCGCTATGAGCATGACCTGAAAAAATGGCAGCGTATCCCGGAACATAAACAAGAACAAATTGTGGGGCGGACCAAGCATGACAGCGAAGAGTTGCCATCGGACCAGCGCCCTGATACTTCCCATGTTAGCCGGGTTGACCTTAAAGAGAATGGCAAAGGGCTGAAAATTCTACGTCAAAGTTTGCCTTACGGCACCGCCAGCGGTAAACACGGTTTGTATTTCATTGCCTATTGCGCGCGCTTACACAATATCGAGCAGCAATTATTGAGCATGTTCGGCTCAATTGACGGCAAGCACGATCTGTTATTAGGTTTTAGTAAGCCAGTGACCGGCAGTTATTACTTTGCGCCGTCGCTAACTAAATTATTGTCTTTATAATTGCTCTTATTCTGAATGACAAAAGGCCGGTTTCCCGGCCTTTATCTTTTGGTGACTTATTCGGTATTGTAATTACATCGCTATTGCGTCGCGCATTCTGTTGACGACGGTCTGTTTCTGTTCTTTGGTCAGTGTGCGCAAGGGTAAGCGCGGATTACCGGCATCAATGCCGTGTAATTGCATTGCTGCTTTACCAGCGGCAACACCACCAAATTCAACCAAGACGCGAATAAGTGCAATAACCTGATCCATACCGCGTTGCACAGCAACTTGGTTACCTGCATTAAAATCAGCAATAATTTTATGGAACAACGGCGCTGCATAATTATAAGTGCTGCCAACTGCGCCAATAGCGCCGACGGCCAGACCACCCGGTAAATGCTCATCAACCCCGAATGGAATATCAAATTTACCGCCGCTGACACGTAGACAGCGCTGGAATTCATACAAATCCGCATTATTGAATTTAATCCCTGACAGGTTTGGGATTTTTGATTCGGCTTTGATGAGGAATTGTTCCATATCCAAATTCACACCGGACATTCCGGAATGATAATAATAAAAGCCTTTCGAGGGAGCCGCTGCCGCGATTGCCTGACAATAAGCAATAAGGTCGTCAATATTACCCGGTTTGAAGAAGCAAGGGCCGATGGCCGAGGTTGCGAAGATATCCAGTGTTTCGGCATGGCGAGAAAGGTCGACGGCATCTTTAATGCTCAATGCGCCAGTATGTAAGGTAATACTCAGTTTACCTTGCGCCGCTTTTACCCAGCGCTCGGCAACTTTTTTGCGCTCTTCTACTGAGCAATGAATACCTTCACCCGTGGTGCCACACACATAGACCCCTGTCACACCATCATTGACCAGATGCTCGGCAATTTGGTCGATGACGGGATAATTAACTTCACCCTGCTCATCAAAGGGAGTGTGCGGAGCTGCGATCAGGCCGGTTAACTTTTTCATACGCATCCTTAATAAATCAGAGAGAGTGGGGGCATGGTTAGCCAAAATAGTTTTGGGTACAAGTGACATCTCGTGTGATCAGTTTTTCGTCTGTTTTGCTGCTTCGTGTTTTTGTGATGTATTTTGTTGAATAGCTTCACAAAACCAACTGCAAATATGTTCTATACGCGTAATGGCAGAACCGACGGTGACAGCATAAGCGCCTGCTGATATTGCCGCTGCGGCTAATGCTGGCGAGTTATAACGGCCCTCTGCAATCACTCTACAGCCCGCTTGGGATAACTGTTTTACCAGTTCTAAGTCCGGTTCGGTGGGAATTGACGTTTGGGTATAGCCCGACAATGTGGTGCCGATAAAATCGATACCTAACCGGTGCGCTAACAGAGCGTCTTCAATATTAGAGGAGTCTGCCATTGTCAGGCAGCCTGTTGCTTTTGCCCGCTGGAATAAATCTTCTACTGAAACTGGACGAGGGCGGCAGGTGACGTCAAAAGCGATAATATCGGCTCCGGCGGCACTTAACGCATCTACATCTTCCAGCCAGGGGGTGATTCTGACTTCTGAGTCAGACAAATCACGTTTAATAATGCCAATAACGGGGGCATCGGTAACCCGGCGCACCGCTTCAATATTCCTAATGCCCTCAACACGCAGACCAACCGCACCACCCGCCAGTGATGCTAATGCCATTGCCGCCACAATTTCTGGCGTATCCATGGCGCTGCCGGGGACAGGTTGGCACGAGGCGATAAGGCCATTTTGGAGCTGGTGGCGGAGACGACTTTTTTTACTTAGGTTCAGATTGCTCACGGTCTTTAGCTCCGATAAAATATTTTAAATGAAGTTTTACTCCATTATGTTAGATCTTTTATCTGTAGGGTGCAATGGTCAACCTTTCATTAATCGGGTCAAAAAGTATTTATTGTGGAGCACAACTCCAATATGAAAATAATAATGGAGTTGTGACAAGAAAATTGTCATAGTCATCCTATCAACATCATTACAGATATAGAGGGTTGCGCCAGATGGGAAAAGTGTTGGCACTGGATATCGGTGGAACAAAGATTGCTGCGGCGGTGGTGACTGAGAGCGGCATGTTAGTTGGCCGTCAGCAGATAGCGACACCACATGGCGGGGCAGCACAGCTGGCGATAGCACTGGAAACGCTGATTGCACCTTATCGGCATCTGGTTGATTTTATTGCGGTTGCTTCAACTGGCATTATCAATGGTGGCCGCTTGACGGCACTTAATCCTGCGAATTTGGGCGGTTTAGCGGATTTTCCGTTACAAGATTGCATCCAGTCGATCGCTGATTTGCCTTGTGTGTTGCTCAATGATGGGCAGGCGGCCGCTTGGGCTGAGTATCAGGCGTTAAGTCGTGATGGTAACAATGAAATTTCGGTAAACAATATAATTTCTGTAAAAAATATGATGTTCGTGACGGTTTCCACCGGTGTGGGCGGCGGCATCGTGTTGGATAAAAAATTGCTGGTTGGTCATCATGGATTGGCCGGTCACATTGGCCACACATTGGCAGATCCCCACGGCCTGTTATGTGGCTGTGGCCGTCGAGGATGTGTTGAAAGTGTCGCCTCCGGGACGGCAATCGGCGCAGAAACACTGGGTTGGAAACAACCGGTTGCTGCCGCCAAAGTATTTGAATTGGCACAACTTGGTAATATTCATGCGGAAAATATTATTAACCGCTCCGCGACTGCGATTGCTCAAATGCTGGCCGATATGAAAATGGCATTGGATCTGGAAATAGTCATTTTGGGCGGCAGTGTTGGGCTGGCGGCGGGGTATCTGGAGCGGGTTATTGGGGCACAAAATATATTGCCGGAAATCTATCGTGTGCCAGTTCAGGCTGCCCATCACCAGCAAGATAGCGGGTTGTTGGGCGCGGCACTGTGGGCCAAAAATACTCTTTGTCATTGAAGCCGCAGCGGTGTTAGCGGCTCTCGCTCACCCGAGTCACTTACTTGAGTAAGCTCATCGGGATTCGTTTGTTTGCTGCCTTGCTGCGACACCAATGACTTTGAGTATATATTTTATGATTGAATATTGAGGTCAATATGATCAGCGGATCATTAACACAAACAGCTTTTTTCAGTGGGTTACCAGAACGTCTGCAATGGGTTTTAGCCTATTTGGCTAAGACGCCGTTGGCGGAGCTAAGTTGCGGGCGTCATGAAATAGACGGCGAGCTTGTTTTCATGAATGTGATGGAGTTTGAGACCCAACCGGCTGAAAATAAGAAGGCCGAAATGCACCGGACTTATGCAGATGTTCAACTGCTGATAAGTGGCATTGAAGGCATTGAATACTCGACTCTGACACCCACTGAGCATCTCGAACCTTATCATGCTGACGATGACTATCAACTGATTGCCGAGATTCCAGATAAAAGCCAATTACGCATGCTACCGGGGATGTTTGCGGTATTTCTACCGGGCGAACCTCATAAGCCAGGTTGCCAGATTGCGGGGGCGGGCACTATCAAGAAAGTGGTGGTGAAAGTTCATCATAGTTTATTGCATAACGAATTATCTCTATGATTTTTAAATAATAAGAAAGCACGTTATCTTTGACATCTTCCCCGGACCCCCGGGGTTTTTTTATTGATCTCACCCCGCACAATACCGCCATTTGTCTTCACGAAATGGGCCAATTATGTCATGATGCGCGGCAGAAGCGTCCTTATCCGTCAATTCTCTTTCCCTTGAGGTGTCCGCGTGAATACTGGTGCCCCCCGTTTTAAGCCAGGTAAAATTCTTGATGCCTTGGGTGCGATGCAAAATAGCCTGACCCGCTCAGCGCAGCGCATTGCCGCCTATATTTTGGCGGAACCCGCCAAAGTTACTCAGCTTTCTATTGCCGACCTTTCCTCCCTGACACAGGCCGGTGAAGCCACTATCATCCGTTTTTGCCGCACACTGGGTTATAAAGGATTCCAAGATTTCAAAATGGATTTGGCCATTGAGGTGGCAACCCGCCATCACAGTGAAAACAGCCTGTTAGATGCTGATGTGCAAGAGGGCGATGATGCATTGGCGATTGGCAATAAATTGCAATCGGCAATTAATAATGTGCTGTCTGAAACTCTGAATCTGCTGTCTTTTGAGAGTGTTGAACAGGTGGTTAAGCTATTGCGCCCGGCTGATCGCATCTGTATTTTTGGTGTTGGCTCATCCGGTATCACTGCGGAAGATGCCAAAGGTAAATTGATGCGTATCGGATTGCGGGTCGATGCGGCCACAAATAATCATTTCATGTATATGCAGGCTTCTTTGATGCGCCCCGGTGATGTGGCAATAGGTATCAGCCATTCGGGTACCTCAGCTGAAACCGTGCAAGCACTAAAACTGGCGAAGCAGGCCGGTGCCACTACAGTGGCGCTGACGCACAATATGGGCTCCACCATTACGGAACTGGCCGATTATGTGCTGATTAACGGCAACCGTCAGGGGCAGTTGCAAGGGGACTCCATCGGCACCAAAATTGCGCAATTGTTTGTTTTGGATCTGATTTATGCCCTGTTAGTCAAAGCGGATCCTGCTCAGGCAGAAAGCATTAAACGTAAAACAACCCAAGCCGTCAGTCAAAATGGATGACCGGTAATCTTTTTCTGCTGCCATATCTAGCTGCTGCTGCGGAGATCTTTCGCCCGCAGTGGTAAATACCCCATCATTCTGTTGCTTATCTTACTCACTCTGGCATTTCGCTATCTTTGTCACGTTTTAGACACATTGTGATTGAAATAGCGGGCTGATCTTATACACTCAAATGGAGTTTTACTCCTCTTGCGTGTTTTGTTTGGAGTAAAACCACATAAATATAAATGTGGCGAGAACCTTCGGGTAGTGACAGATTAAGTGATTTTAAACAATCAGTTGCTAGGGTTTACCTGCCGCGAGGAAAACAGTTTCTGCCAGTGAACTTAGCTGGTGGTGGAGAGAGCGACGATATGAGCACTTCAGTACAACCACAAACGGACCAACCACCTCGTGGGGATAAACCATTGCGCTGGTATAAGCAGCTCACCCCTGCACAATGGAAGGCATTTATTGCCGCCTGGATCGGTTATGCCCTGGACGGCTTTGATTTTGTTCTTATTACTCTGGTTCTGACTGATATTAAACAAGAATTCGGTTTGACGCTGATTCAAGCAACCAGTCTGATTTCAGCGGCCTTTATCTCGCGCTGGTTCGGGGGCTTGGTGCTGGGTGCTATGGGTGATCGTTATGGCCGTAAATTAGCCATGATCACCAGTATTGTGCTGTTCTCCTTTGGTACCTTGGCCTGTGGTTTGGCACCGGGTTACACCACGCTGTTTATTGCCCGACTGATTATTGGTATCGGGATGGCAGGGGAGTATGGCTCCAGTTCTACCTACGTGATGGAGAGCTGGCCGAAGAATATGCGTAACAAAGCCAGCGGTTTCCTGATTTCTGGTTTCTCTATTGGTGCCGTATTAGCCGCTCAGGCTTATAGCTATGTGGTCCCGGCATTCGGCTGGCGTATGCTTTTCTACATTGGCTTACTGCCAATTATCTTTGCTTTGTGGTTGCGTAAAAATCTGCCGGAAGCAGAAGATTGGGAAAAAGCACAAAGTAAACAACAGCAGTCGAAGCAGACTAATGACCGCAACATGGTGGATATTCTGTATCGCAGCAACTTGAGCTACCTGAATATTGCGCTGACCATTTTTGCCTCCGCCGCCCTTTATGCTTGTTTCACCGGCATGGTATCTACCCCAGTCGTGGTGATCCTTGGTATTCTTTGTGCGGCAGTATTCGTCTACTTTATGGTACAAACCAGTGGTGATCGCTGGCCGACCGGTGTGATGCTGATGGTGGTGGTGTTCTGTGCCTTCCTCTACTCATGGCCGATTCAGGCATTATTGCCCACTTATCTGAAAATGGATTTGGGCTATGACCCGCATACTGTGGGCAATATATTGTTCTTTAGTGGGTTTGGTGCCGCGGTGGGCTGCTGTGTCGGGGGCTTCCTGGGGGATTGGCTGGGAACGCGTAAAGCTTATGTCACCAGTTTGCTGATTTCACAATTACTGATAATTCCACTGTTTGCCATTCAGGGCAGCAGCATCCTGTTCCTCGGCGGGTTATTGTTCCTGCAACAGATGTTGGGCCAAGGGATTGCCGGGTTATTACCAAAACTGCTGGGCGGCTACTTTGACACTGAACAACGTGCTGCGGGATTGGGCTTTACCTATAACGTTGGCGCATTGGGCGGGGCGCTAGCACCCATTCTAGGGGCTTCAATTGCTCAGCATCTCAGCCTCGGTACGGCGTTGGGTTCACTCTCATTTAGCCTGACATTCGTCGTGATTCTGCTCATTGGTTTTGATATGCCATCCCGTGTGCAGCGCTGGGTGCGCCCATCGGGTTTACGGATGGTGGATGCCATTGACGGCAAGCCATTCAGTGGTGCTGTTGGCCCAAATCATGTCAGTGTGGTGACACAGAAGTAAAATAATAACTTTTTATTGCCCGGTGCAGGTTGGCCGGGCTTTTTATTGACCAGACATAAGTGAAATAGGTGGCTGGCGACCAGCATCGTGACTGGCTTAGAGCATTTGATACTTGAACATCACTAAACGGTATATAAAAGCGTTATAGGTATGCACCTAGTTATAAATACACTGAACATAATTTAAGGGCACAACATTCTCAATGAAGAAGCTTGCTGCCGAATGAACCCAGTGAATAAGGTGCAAAATGAAACAGATTTCAATAAAGAAAAATGGATGGACCCGAGTTGCCTTATTTAGCGCGCTAATCTTCGGCAGTGCAACCGCGAGTGCCACCGAGCTACTTAATAGTTCTTATGATGTGTCCCGCGAGTTATTCAGCGCCTTAAACCCCGGTTTTGAAAAACAGTGGGAACAGCAAAATCCTGGTGACAAGCTGACCATCAAACAATCCCATGCCGGTTCCTCCAAACAGGCGTTGGCCATCTTGCAAGGGCTTAAAGCGGACGTGGTGACCTATAACCAAGTCACTGATGTGCAAATCTTGCATGACCGCGGCAATCTCATCCCGGCTGACTGGCAAGCGCGTTTACCTAACAACAGCTCGCCGTTCTACTCCACCATGGCTTTTCTGGTGCGTAAGGACAATCCAAAGAACATCCATAGCTGGGATGATTTGGTGCGTGAAGACGTCAAGCTGGTATTCCCGAATCCAAAAACCTCCGGTAATGGCCGTTATACCTATCTGGCCGCTTGGGGGGCAACTGAACAAGCCAATGGTAAAGACCAGGCCCAAACCCGTGATTGGATGAAGCGTTTCCTGAAAAACGTGGTGGTTTTTGACACCGGCGGTAGAGGGGCGACCACCACTTTTGTTGAGCGCGGCTTGGGTGATGTGCTGATCAGTTTCGAATCTGAAGTGAACAATATTCGCAAAGAGTATGGCAGCGACAAATATGAAGTCATTGTCCCGCCAGTCGATATTCTGGCGGAATTCCCAGTAGCTTGGGTGGATAAAAATGTCGAGAAAAATGGCACTGAAAAAGCCGCCAAAGCTTATCTCAATTACCTCTACAGTCCACCGGCACAGCAGGTAATCACCAGCTTTAACTACCGTGTTTATGATAAAGCGGCGATGGAAGCGGCTAAATCCCAATTCCCTGATACCAAATTATTCCGCGTTGAAGAGCAATTCGGTAGTTGGCCACAGGTGATGAGCACTCACTTCGCCACTGGCGGCGTGCTGGATAAATTGTTAGCAGAAGGTCATCAGTAATGATGTCGGCATCGAGTAAACGGGTTCTGCCCGGATTTACCCTCAGTCTTGGGAGCAGCCTGCTTTACACCTGCCTGATTTTGTTATTACCACTCAGCGCGTTAGTGATGCAAGTTGCTCAGATGAGTTGGGCACAGTATTGGGAGGTGATAACCAACCCTCAGGTGGTCGCCGCTTATAAAGTCACCTTACTGGCCGCTGGTGTAGCCAGTATTTTCAATGCGGTATTTGGCATGTTGATGGCTTGGATTTTGACGCGCTATCAATTCCCCGGCCGCAGTTTACTTGATGGTTTGATGGATTTACCCTTCGCCTTACCCACGGCGGTAGCGGGCTTGACACTGGCAACCTTGTTCTCCACCACCGGTTGGTACGGTGCCTGGTTATACGATGTTTTGGGGATCAAAGTCTCCTTTACCTGGTTAGGGATTGCGGTCGCCATGGCCTTTACCAGCTTGCCGTTTGTCGTGCGCACCGTGCAGCCGGTATTGGAAGAGTTAGGGCCAGAATATGAAGAAGCGGCGGAAACTTTAGGGGCCAGCCGCTGGCAGAGTTTCCGTCTGGTGGTGATGCCGGAATTGGCTCCGGCCTTGCTGGCGGGCACTGCATTATCCTTTACTCGTAGTTTGGGTGAATTCGGCGCGGTGATTTTTATCGCCGGTAACATCGCCTGGAAGACGGAAGTGACTTCGCTGATGATTTTCATCCGCTTGCAAGAGTTTGATTACCCGGCAGCCAGCGCCATTGCGTCAGTCATTCTGGCGGTTTCACTGGTGCTGTTGTTCGGGATTAACACGTTACAAAGTCGCTTTGGTCGGCGGATAGGGGGGCATTGATGGCTGATATCACAGAATTTAATGGTGTGGCCCGCCCGCCCATCAACTGGGGCAAATGGACTCTGATCGCCATCGGCGCACTGTTCTCGTTTTTACTGCTAGTGATCCCGATGGTGTGGATCTTTATCACCGCATTTTCGAAAGGGATCGAGGTGGTCGGGCAGAACTTATCTGACCCCGATATGCTGCACGCCATTTGGCTGACGGTGCTGGTGGCGCTGATTACCGTGCCGGTGAACCTGGTATTCGGTGTGGTACTGGCTTGGCTGGTGACGCGGTTTGTTTTCCCCGGTCGCCAGTTATTGATGACATTAATTGATATTCCGTTTGCCGTTTCACCGGTGGTTGCCGGTCTGATGTATCTGTTGTTTTACGGCTCAAACGGCGTGGTGGGCGGTTGGTTGGATTCTCACGATATCCAATTGATGTTCTCCTGGCCCGGAATGGTGCTGGTCACCATCTTCGTCACCTGCCCATTTGTGGTGCGTGAACTGGTGCCGGTGATGATGAGTCAGGGCAGTCAGGAAGATGAGGCCGCCGTGTTGTTGGGGGCCTCAGGTTGGCAAATGTTCCGCCGTGTGACCTTGCCGAACATTCGCTGGGCATTGCTGTATGGCGTGGTGTTGACCAACGCCCGCGCTATTGGTGAGTTTGGTGCGGTTTCGGTGGTTTCCGGTTCTATTCGTGGCGAGACCTACACCTTGCCGCTGCAAGTTGAGTTATTGCATCAGGATTACAACACCGCCGGGGCCTTCACCGCCGCCGCGTTGTTGACGCTGATGGCAATAGTGACCCTTTTTCTGAAAAGCGGCCTGCAATGGCGCTTAGCGCGTCAGGTTGTTCGTCTCGAACAGGAGCAAAAAGCATGAGCATTGAGATTGATAATATCAGTAAGTATTTTGGCCGCACCAAAGTGCTGAATAACATCACACTTGATATTCCTTCAGGCCAAATGGTGGCTTTGCTTGGCCCTTCTGGTTCGGGAAAAACCACTTTATTGCGCATTATTGCCGGGTTGGAAAACCAAAACGCCGGGCGTTTAAGTTTCCACGGCACTGATGTGAGCCGCTTGCATGCCCGTGACCGCCGTGTTGGGTTTGTATTTCAGCATTACGCGCTGTTCCGCCACATGACGGTGTTCGATAACATTGCTTTTGGTTTGACAGTGTTACCTCGCCGTGAGCGCCCAAATGCGGCGGCTATCAAGCAGAAAGTGTCGCAATTGCTGGAAATGGTGCAATTGGGCCACTTGGCTAGCCGCTATCCATCACAACTTTCAGGTGGCCAAAAGCAGCGAGTGGCTTTGGCGCGCGCGTTGGCGGTTGAACCACAAATTCTGTTGCTGGACGAGCCGTTTGGTGCCCTGGACGCGCAAGTGCGCAAAGAGCTACGCCGCTGGTTGCGCCAGTTGCATGATGAATTGAAATTTACCAGCGTCTTTGTCACGCACGATCAAGAAGAAGCCATGGAAGTGGCTGATCGGGTGGTGGTGATGAGTCAGGGCAATATTGAACAGGTCGGGACACCCGATGAAGTGTGGCGCGACCCCGCGACTCGCTTTGTGTTGGAGTTCCTCGGTGAAGTTAACCGCCTGAGCGGTGAAATTCGCGGGTCACAGCTGTTTATTGGTGCCCATCATTGGCCGCTGGATTTAGCCCCAATGCACCAAGGCAATGTGGATCTCTTCCTGCGCCCTTGGGAGATGGAAGTCAACATTCAATCAAGTGCCCGCTGTCCGCTGCCGGTTCAGGTGCTTGAAGTCAGCCCGCGCGGCCACTTCTGGCAATTAACAGTGCAACCTATTGGTTGGCATCAGGATCCTATCAGCGTGGTCTTGCCAGAAGGTAACATTGACGCCCCGGTGCGCGGCAATCGCTATTATGTTGGCGGGTTAAATGCGCGCTTATATTCTGGCGATCAATTGCTGCAACCCATTGCTTTAGCCCAAAGCGCCTGATAGGTTTTTCTTCTTTTTGTAAACACAGAGTCATACCCAAAGTCATTGGAGCGGCGAACACCGCTGCCGCTTCAAGAAGAAAGGGTATCTAAAGGTAATGAATGTGACGACCCTCGAACACTGCATCGGCAACACCCCACTGGTAAAACTGCAACGCATGAGCCAAGGGCTGAATGCACAGATTTGGGTCAAACTGGAGGGCAATAATCCGGCCGGTTCGGTGAAAGACAGGGCGGCACTGGCCATGATCCAGCAAGCGGAATTGCGCGGAGAAATATCTCCGGGCGATGTATTGATTGAAGCCACCAGTGGTAATACCGGCATTGCGCTGGCGATGATTGCCGCCATCAAGGGCTATAAGCTGAAATTACTGATGCCGGAAAACATGAGCCAAGAGCGGCAGGCCGCCATGCGCGCCTATGGGGCCGAGCTGATTTTGGTCAGCCGTGAGCAGGGTATGGAGGGCGCGCGGGATCAAGCACTGGCGATGCAAGCACGAGGGCAGGGTAAGGTGCTGGATCAGTTTAATAATACTGACAATCCATATGCGCATTTTACCAGCACCGGGCCGGAAATTTGGCAGCAAACCGCCGGGAAAGTCAGCCATTTTGTTTCCAGCATGGGGACTACTGGCACCATTACCGGTGTTAGCGAGTATCTGAAAAGCCAAAATCCGGATGTTACGATTATTGGTCTGCAACCCGCCGAGGGCAGTAGTATTCCGGGAATCCGCCGCTGGCCTGCGGCCTATATGCCAGGAATTTTCCGCCCCGAACTGGTGGATCAGGTGTTGGATATCTCGCAGATTTCAGCCGAACAAACCATGCGCCGCCTGGCCACAGAAGAGGGAATTTTCTGCGGTGTTAGCTCCGGTGGTGCAGTGGCCGGGGCATTGCGAGTAGCCGCCGAAAACCCAGGTGCGGTGATTGTGGCGATTATCTGTGATCGCGGGGACCGCTATTTATCAACTGGAGTTTTTGAGTAATTAAAGGGGATTTTCCCCTTGATGAACCCAAAACAGATCATTGGGTTAGCGTTTATCTTGATGATTCATTGTGGTTCGAGCCGGGTTTGAATCACGTCCTGCTCGATAACACATTGCAAAAATTTCAAACCCTACTCAATCCCAAACCCTATTGTCACCCCCATCTTTTGGGCGCGCTGTAGCGCAGACCCGCATGATATTCATCGGCTGTAACCTATTGCATAATCGGTCAAAATTCCTTGAGCTACAATGAAGAAAAGAGTGAAACCAACGGCCATGGGATTATTGACCCATCAAAGCCGATGAGGGTGAATCAAATAAAACTCAAGGATATGTAAGGATTGAGTAAAATCGGCTGCGCGCAAGTCAAATAGGCATGAAAATAGCCGAAATCAGGCTGGAGAGCGAAGAGATGAAAATTTTGTTAGTCGATGATGATGTTGAGCTGGGCAGCATGCTGAGGGAATACCTAAGCGGCGAGGGTTTTAATGCCGAATTGGTCGTCACCGGTAAAGCGGGCATTGCCGCGGCTTTGTCTGGGGACTATACCGCCTTGATTCTCGACATTATGTTGCCTGACATGAGTGGCATCGATGTTTTGCGCCAAGTGCGTAAAAAAAGCCGTTTACCCATTATTATGCTGACGGCCAAAGGCGACAATATTGACCGTGTTATCGGCCTGGAAATGGGCGCTGATGATTATATGCCGAAGCCGTGTTACCCACGTGAATTGGTGGCCAGACTGCGCGCAGTATTACGCCGTTTTGACGAGCACCCCGATGCGCTTTCGGCGGATGATAGTGTCATTACACATAGCGACTTGATGCTCAATCCGTCGACCCGCAGCAGTGAATGGCAGGGTAAACCCTTTGATTTGACAGCTTCTGAGTTTAATTTATTGGAATTGTTATTGCGCTCGTCAGAGCGGGTGGTCACCAAAGATGAGTTATCTGACAAAGGCTTAGGCCGGCCGCGGGAAGCCTATGACCGCAGTGTCGATGTGCATATCAGCAATATCAGACAGAAACTCGCGGCATTGCCGGGGAATACGTTAAATATTGAAACGGTCCGTAGCATTGGCTACCGCATCAGATAATTGCCATTGGTGGAGTCAGTTAAGTATGCGTGGACGGTTATTCTGGAAAATCCTACTGGGGTTTTGGCTGACCTTTATTTTAATGACCCAGATGCTCTGGGTGGTATTTTCCTTTTACGGCAATCGCCATGAACCGCTTGAGCGCGAAATGATACGCCAGATTGCTAAGTTACAGGTCGCTTCTGCGGCCTCGGTGCTACAAAGTGGTGGCCTGCCAGCCCTAAATGCCATGACGGCGAACTGGCCGGAAACAGATAAAAATCACTTTTCGGTATTGCCAGCGACAGAAATACCCCAAGTGACGACAGAATCACCGGATAAAACGTTGCCAGCCAAAGGTCGAGGGCCAGAGTTTTACAGTAGAGAAGTTACAGCTTGGGTCAAAGGATCGGATGGTCAGAATTATCGTATCAGTTACGACATTGATGGATTGCGGGAAATTAATCAACAGGGAAGATCCGATGGGGGCCGCCATGAAATATTGAACATTCCGATCCCTATGATTTGGATGGGAGTGCTGGGCGGCTTGTTCTTCAGTACCTTGCTGGCCTGGAACCTAACGCGGCCAATGCGCCAACTGCGTGCCGGTTTCGAACGGGTGGCGCAGGGCGATTTGTCGGTGCGGCTGTTGCCTGTTATGCGTCGTCGCCATGACGAACTGACCGAAGTGGCGCGTGATTTTGATTCAATGGCTGAGCGGCTGAAAGAGTTGGTTAGTGCCCGCGAGCAATTATTGCACGACGTTTCTCATGAATTACGTTCTCCACTGGCTCGCTTGCAATTAGCGATTGGATTAGCACGTCAAAACCCCAAAAATGTCGAAAATTCATTGCTGCGCATTGAACATGAATCTGAACGGCTGGATAAGATGATTGGTGAGTTATTGGCGTTATCTCGCACCGAAAATCACAATATCGCCGATGATGACGAGTATTTCGATTTGTACGAGTTAGTGGCGGTGGTGGTCAATGATGCTCGCTATGAAGCACAGGTGCCGGGTGTTGAAATACTGCTACAGGTATCACCGCAAGTTGACTATACCGTCAAGGGGAATGCCGAGCTGATGCGGCGGGCGATTGATAATATTGTCCGTAATGCGTTGCGATTCTCCGCCCAAGGCCAACAGGTAAAAGTGGTGCTTTCATTGACTGATAAGAGTTACCAGATTCAGGTTTCTGATCAAGGGCCGGGTGTTGAAGAGAGTAAACTCTCCAGTATTTTTGATCCCTTTGTCCGGGTCCAATCAGCTCTCTCTGGCAAAGGCTATGGTCTGGGTCTGGCCATCACCCGCAAGGTGATTTTGGCGCATGGTGGGCAGGTTGAAGCAAGAAACGGCGAGCAGGGTGGGTTGGTGATTATCTTGCGAGTGCCGCGTTGGAGTGCGATAGAATAAATTATCAAACAAAAACGGCGCACAAAGGCGCCGTTTTCCATATTCGTATGAAATTATTTCTTGATACGAATAATCGGCGTCTCACCCACGGTGACACTACCGGACAGTTTAATCAGTTCTTTAATCTCGTCCATGTTGGAGATAACCACCGGCGTCAAAGTAGACTTGGCTTTCTCTTCCAGCAGGGCCAGATTGAACTCAATAACTACATCGCCTTTCTTGACGCGTTGGCCTTCTTCAGCGATGCGTTTGAAGCCTTCGCCTTTCAGTTCAACAGTATCAATACCGAAGTGGACGAACAGCTCAATGCCGCTGTCTGATTCGATAGAAAAAGCATGGTTAGTTTCGAAAATTTTACCGATGGTGCCGTCAACAGGAGCAACCATTTTATTGCCTGAAGGCTTGATGGCAATCCCATCACCAACGATTTTCTCTGCAAAAACAACATCAGGAACATCTTCGATGTTGACGATCTCACCAGACAACGGCGCGACGATTTCAATAGTGCCACTGTCTTTTTTATCATCTGAAACCAGTGATTTCAGTTTATCGAACAAACCCATGATCTTCTCCTAAGTATTTATACTCGTCATACTTCAAGCTGCATATGCGTTGGCTGCGTTCAATCACCCGAATCACTTACAACACAGTAAGCTCATCGGGACTCTCTCACTTGCCGCCTTTCCGCAACTCGAATTATTTAGAGTTTATATTGGGCAGCAGTCCAGTATCGTGGAATTAGCAGAGCGTTTTTTCTTCGATGAATGTGGTAACCAAATCCATCAATTCCTTCGCTGTTGGCTGAGCTAGTGCTTGCTCCGCCAACACTTTCACATCTTCGAAATTCGTATTACGGATAATTTTCTTGATGCGTGGGATCGAAATCGCACTCATGCTGAACTCATCCAGCCCCATGCCCAATAGCAACAGTGTAGCACGTTCGTCGCCAGCAAGTTCACCGCACATACCGGTCCACTTACCTTCAGCGTGAGATGCATCAATTACCTGTTTGATCAGGCCCAATACCGATGGCGACATTGGATTATAGAGATGAGAAATCAGCTCATTGCCACGATCTACAGCCAGAGTATACTGAGTTAGATCGTTTGTCCCAATACTAAAGAAGTCAACTTCTTTAGCTAAATGGCGAGCGATGACCGCCGCCGCAGGTGTTTCAACCATCACACCGACCTCGATAGTTTCATCAAAGGCCTTATTTTCTTCACGTAATTGGCTTTTCAGCAGCTCAAGTTCTGCTTTCAGTTCGCGTACTTCTTCAACCGAAATAATCATCGGGAACATGATACGCAATTTACCAAACGCCGATGCACGCAAGATGGCGCGCAGCTGTGCGTGCAGAATCTCTTTGCGATCCATTGCAATACGGATGGCACGCCAGCCCAAGAATGGGTTTTCTTCTTTTGGCAAGTTCATGTACGGCAGGTCTTTATCACCGCCGATGTCCATAGTACGGACGATAACTGCCTGAGAGCCCATGGCTTCCGCAACGGCTTTATAAGCCTGGAACTGCTCTTCTTCAGTCGGCAGAGAGTCGCGGTCCATGAACAGGAATTCGGTACGATACAGACCTACACCTTCAGCGCCATTACGTTCAGCACCGGCGATATCACGCACTGTGCCGATGTTGGCAACCACTTCAACCTGATGACCATCAAGGGTTATTGCAGGCAAGTCTTTCAGTTTGGCCAGATCATTTCTTTCGGTGATGTACTGAGCTTTCACCGCTTTCAGTCGCTCAATCACTTCAGTCGTTGGGTTTAAATAAATTTTGTTATTGACCGCATCGAGGATCAAATAATCATCATTCTGGATTTCTTTGGTCGCATTACTGGTCCCGACGATAGCCGGTAATTCCAGTGAACGAGCCATAATCGAGGTGTGAGAGGTGCGGCCACCTAAATCGGTGATGAACCCTAACACTTTATCCAGATTAAGCTGCGCGGTTTCTGACGGGGTCAAATCGGTTGCAACCAGAATCACTTCATCCGGAATAGCGCTCAAATCAACAATGGTCAGGCCGAGAATGTTCTTCAGAAGGCGTTTACCGATATCACGTACGTCAGCCGCACGTTCTTTCAGGTATTCGTCATCCAGTTCTTCCAGTGCTTTCGCCTGGCCTTCAATGACGGAATAAGCCGCGGCATCCGCAGACTGCTTATCATCTTTGATGAGGGCTATGATTTCCTGCTCAAGCTCTTCGTCTTCCAACAGCATGATATGCCCTTCGAAGATGGCAGCTTTCTCTTCGCCGAGACTGGCTTCAGCTTTGGTCTTGATCGCTTCCAACTGTTCAGCAGCTTTAGCCCGCCCAGTTTTGAAACGCTCGACTTCTTGCTCCACTTGGTCAGCAGAGATCTTTTTCCGGTTGATGACAATCTCATCTTCTTTCAGTAAAAGTGCTTTACCAAAAGCGATACCCGGTGATACTAAAATGCCTGAAATCATAACCCTACCTTACTCTTGACTGGTGTTAACTAAAAAAGCGCGCGTGATTACTCAAGCTCTGCCATCAGTTTTACCAGATGCTCAACAGCTTTCTTCTCATCTTCGCCTTCGGCCGAGATCGTAACAACAGTCCCTTGGGTCAGGCCCAGAGTTTGCAGTTTGAACAGGCTCTTGGCACTAGCGCTTTTACCGTTAGAAATCACGGTAATTTCGCTTGCAAAGCCTTTTGCTTCTTTTACGAACTGGGCAGCAGGGCGGGTATGCAGACCGTTTGGTGCTGTAATAGTAACTTCTTGCTGGAACATTGTATTTCCCCAACTTATTGGATTTATGTTGTGGAGCTAAAGTTTAGTGTAAAAACCAAACTTTAGCCTGTATTGGTGCGCGCATAACTCATCATTCAACTCGCGCATGACTATGCCTCAACCAGTGACAAGTCACAAAGACAGTTTCTGATGCAACCCTAATTCAGGTCTAAAATCATCACTATCAGTTTTAAGAATAATGCTCTCTTTGCGTTATGTCTTCAATCAGCGTTCAGTGATGACATTTTTTGTTGTGTTGCATAATTGATAAATCGATTCAGCCAGAGAGGCGCTCAATACGTGATTAATTTCGCGTATCGAAATAATTGACCGGTTAAATACTAAACCCAGAGGGTAAAATCAATCTTTATGTAGTAAAAACTTTGAAGCGCGCCACAAAAAAAGCACCCACGAGGGTGCTTTTTTAGCATTTAGTGCGACGGCCTGACTACTGTTGCAGCTCTTGTTCAGTGAACAAATCTGCAAACAACGCCGTGCTTAAATAGCGCTCACCCGAGGACGGAAGAATAACCACAATTGTTTTGTCAGTAAAGTCATCTTCTTCAGAAAGCTTGACCGCTGCTGCAACGGCTGCACCAGAAGAAATACCGGCTAAAATGCCTTCTTCATCCATTAAACGGCGCGCCATCGAGATGGCTTCATCATTGGTGACCAGTGCAACACGATCAACCAGACTCAGGTCGAGGTTACCGGGAATAAAGCCAGCGCCGATCCCTTGAATCTTGTGCGGGCCGGGTTTTATTTCCTGGCCAGCTAATGCCTGAGTAATGACCGGAGAATCTGTTGGTTCAACCGCAACCGTGGTAATCGCCTTGCCTTTGGTATTTTTAATGTAGCGGCTGACACCGGTTAGGGTACCGCCGGTACCGACACCCGCGATAAAAACATCGACTTCGCCATCAGTATCTTCCCAGATTTCTGGGCCGGTGGTTTTTTCGTGAATTTCTGGGTTCGCTGGGTTGCTGAATTGCTGCAAGATAAGATAGCGGTCTGGATCGGTTGCTTGAATTTCTTCTGCTTTGGCAATGGCCCCTTTCATCCCTTTGGCGCCTTCGGTTAGCACCAAATTGGCCCCCAGTGCTTTGAGCAGTTTACGGCGCTCAATACTCATGGTTTCGGGCATGGTCAGAGTTAATTTATAACCGCGTGCGGCGGCAACAAATGCCAGCGCGATACCGGTATTACCACTGGTCGGTTCTACCAGTTCTTTGTCTTTGGTCAGAATGCCACGATTTTCGGCGTCCCAAATCATATTGGCACCGATACGGCATTTAACACTGAAACTTGGATTGCGTGACTCAACCTTCGCCAAAATGCGCCCGTTACCGATACGGTTCAGACGAACCAGCGGCGTATGGCCGATTGTTAAAGAGTTGTCTTCATATATCTTGCTCATAGCCCGTCCTTTAACTCTATGAAAATGTAGGAATCGTTCAAAGCATACGCTAACAGTATGGCTATGGAAGTAAGGAATTGGTATATCGATATGTTATTAGGAAATAAGTTTTAATCCCAATAACTTTTAATCTTGGTAAATCACTTTTATTCTCGGCAATAGGGGCGCGACCAGCACGCCCAGGCAAAATTATTGTGATGACTGAACAAACTGATCGCGGTAGCGCTCGACCCACATTGCTGTGGCACCACAGACCGCGACTGGCATAATCACCAAGTTGAGGAAAGGAATCATAGTGAATAAACTCACTAAAGCGCCAAACTGCAGGTTATCGACCTTATTTTGACGCAGAGCACTGCGCATATGCTGAAAACTCACTTTATGGTTATCAAAAGGGTAATCACAATATTGTATCGAGAGCATCCAGGCGCTAAACAGGAACCACAGAACCGGAGCGAGGGTTTGGCCAATACCGGGAATGAAGTACAGCAGCAATAGCACCAAAGCCCGTGGCAAGTAATAGGCTAATTTCCGCCATTCACGCGCCATAATCCGTGGCAGATCTTTCAGGATACCCATAATACCGGTGTCCGGTAGCGGTTTACCGGTCAGGCTGGCTTCTAACTGTTCGGCCAGCAAACCGTTAAAGGGGGCCGCAATGAAATTGGCGAGGGTACTAAACAGATAACTGAACACCAGTAGCACTGAAATCACCATTACAGGCCACAATAAATAACTGAGCCACTGCAACCAGTCAGGGACATAACTCATTAACTGGGGAACCCAGTCACCTATCCGGTTGAATAACCACCAAAAAGCCCCTCCCATCAGCAGAATATTCACCAATAAAGGCAAAATCACGAATCGCCGGATACCCGGACGGGAAATTAACTGCCATCCTTGGGCAAAATAATGGATACCATTGACCTTTTTTACTGCTTTTTGCGTATACGCCATGCCATTCAGTTCTCTATAAGCTTGTTGACCGGTGTATCATATCGGTATGATTTCCCACTGCATAGTCACATTTTGTGCGAAAAATAAGCAAAACATCTAGTATAATCATCTTTCTTTGAAGAAAATTGAGCACGGACTTGCACTTGTGTACGTTGGGAAATAGAGTTAAAGGGTGAATGTTTGCCGCGGTGGCAATGTATAGGAACAACAGAGATAGTAATGATGCAGGATTTGCGTCTGATATTAATCGTTGTTGGCGCGATCGCCATAATAGCGTTGTTATTGCATGGTTTATGGACCAGCCGTAAAGAACGCTCATCAATTTTTCGCGATCGCCCAGTTAAACGTCCGAAACAAGAACGAATTGAAACCCCGATCGAGACTCTCGATGAAGGGGTGGGAGAAGTGCGCGTCCGCACTGCTCATCCACAAGAGAAGCCTTCGTTTAATCATCTTGATGAAGACGACGATGAATTGCCGGTAATTCAGCATACTGAAACCAAACCGGCTTCGGCTAAGGCGGAACCTCGCCAGAAACCTTTTGCTTCAGTGCAAACAGGCTCAGTGGAAATAGAAAACGATGACCCTCTTTTGGGTGGGCTATCTGCTGAGCAACCACCGCATGAATCACAGCGTGATCCTTTGTTTGGCTCGGTTGGGGAATATGACTCACAACCGCGTCACGCAGAACCACAACCTGTGGCTACACATGCCGCTCGGGTGGCTCCGCAACCTGTGGAATCACAACCAGAGCCTGTCGCTCCAGCTCCTGAAGTGAAACCACAAAAGCTGAAAGAAACCGTTTTGGTGCTGCATGTTGCAGCCCATCATGGCGGGGCTCTTGGGGGGGAAGTGCTACTACAAAGTGTACTTCAGTCTGGCTTCCAGTTTGGTGAAATGGGGATTTTCCATCGCCATCTTAGCCCAGCAGGCAGTGGCCCAGTATTATTCAGCTTGGCAAATATGGTGAAACCGGGTTCTTTTGACCCTGACACTATGTCTGACTTCTCAACGCCGGGTGTCTCAATGTTTATGATGGTGCCGTCTTATGGCGATGCACATCAAAACTTTAAGTTGATGCTGCAATCAGCCCAGCGTATTGCTGATGATGTCGGCGGTGTGGTGTTGGATGATGAGCGCCGCATGATGACCCCGCAAAAACTGGAAACGTACAAGGCCCGCATCCGCGAAGTGTTGGATGCAAACGCAACCGCCTGATAATGTTGCCTCGCAATGAATTGAATTAACCCGAACCCCCGCATGCCGGGGGTTTTTTATCTTTGATGGTGAGCCATGGAATCGATAATTCAGCAAATTAATCAACTAAGAACCTCATTGCGCCATCACGAGCATCAATATCATGTGCTGGATGCGCCAGAGATCCCTGATGCTGAATATGACCGGTTGATGCAGCAATTGCGCGATTTGGAAGCACAACATCCCGAACTGATTACCAATGACTCACCGACTCAACGGGTAGGCGCCGCGCCTCTTGATGCATTCGAGCAGGTTAAACATGAAGTCCCGATGCTGTCTCTGGATAATGTCTTTGATGAAGAGAGTTATCTGGCTTTTGATAAAAGGGTGCATGACCGGCTGAAAAGCGCGGAGCCGCTGACATTTTGCTGTGAATTGAAGCTTGATGGTTTAGCGGTGAGTTTGTTGTATGAAGAGGGTGAACTGGTACAGGCCGCAACCCGTGGTGATGGCACCACCGGTGAAAATATCACTGCCAATGTGCGCACTATCCGGGCTATTCCGCTGCGTTTACAAGGGGATAATATCCCGCGTCGGGTTGAAGTTCGTGGCGAAGTCTTTATGCCACAGGCCGGTTTCGAGCAACTGAATGACGAGGCGCGCCGCAAAGGGGGCAAAATTTTTGCTAACCCGCGTAATGCGGCTGCTGGCTCACTGCGCCAGCTTGACCCGCGTATTACCGCTAAACGGCCATTAACCTTCTTCTGCTATGGCGTGGGTTTATTGGAGGGCGGTGAACTTCCCCGCAGTCATATTCAGCGCCTAATGCAGTTTAAAGCTTGGGGCTTACCGGTCAGTAATCGGGTCAAACTGTGCACTGGCAGCGAGCAAGTCATTGCTTTCTATCGTCAAGTTGAACAAGACCGCGCCGGTTTAGGTTTTGATATTGATGGTGTGGTCATCAAAGTTGATTCACTCGACTTGCAAGAGCAGTTGGGTTTCGTGGCACGCGCCCCGCGCTGGGCGACGGCATTTAAATTCCCGGCACAAGAACAGATAACTCAAGTCCGTGAAGTAGAATTTCAGGTGGGGCGCACCGGTGCGATTACCCCGGTAGCCCGGCTGGAGCCAGTACAAGTGGCGGGCGTGATTGTCAGCAATGCCACTCTGCATAATGCCGATGAAATCGAGCGCTTGGGTTTACGCATTGGCGATACCGTAATTGTCCGCCGTGCCGGAGATGTTATTCCGCAGGTGGTGGGCGTAGTGATGGAGCAGCGCCCGCAGGATGCTAAAGAGATTACTTTCCCTGAACACTGCCCAGTGTGTGGCTCTGATATTGAGCGGGTTGAGGGCGAAGCGGTCGCTCGCTGTACTGGTGGGTTATTCTGCGCCGCGCAACGCAAAGAGGCATTGAAGCATTTTGTTTCGCGCCGGGCGCTGGATGTCGAAGGTATGGGTGACAAGATTATCGAGCAACTGGTGGAAAAACAGTATGTTGAGAATCCTGCTGATTTATTCACACTGACCGCGGGCAAGCTGACCGGGTTGGACCGGATGGGGCCGAAGTCCGCACAAAATCTGATAGCGGCGCTAGAAAAAGCGAAACAAACCACTTTTGCCCGCTTTTTGTATGCTTTGGGCATTCGTGAGGTGGGGGAGGCGACAGCGGCTAACTTAGCGGCTCACTTCCGTAATCTGGCAAATCTGCGTGCGGCAGATATTGAAGCATTAAAAAGTGTGCCGGATGTGGGTGAAATAGTGGCCAAACATGTGCGGAATTTCCTCGGTGAAGAACACAATCAGAAAGTGATCGAAGCGCTGGAAAAAGTGATCAGTTGGCCGGAGCCTCAACCAATTATTGCCGAAGAGATCGACAGCCCATTTGCCGGAAAAACCGTGGTGCTGACTGGCTCGCTGACCATTCTCTCACGGGACGAAGCAAAAGATCGCCTGACTGCTTTAGGGGCAAAAGTGAGTGGCAGTGTTTCCAAGAAAACGGATCTGGTGATTGCGGGTGAAGCTGCTGGTTCAAAATTGGTGAAGGCGCAGGAACTGGGGATTAAGGTTATCGATGAAGCAGAAATGATCCTTTTGCTTGGTGAATAATCTTACTCACGAAAGGGCATTCGGAGGGGCATGTGGAAAAAGAAAATTTAGTTGAGATCGCCAATACCCGTATGCCTTTCGGTAAATATCAGGGCCGGGTATTGATCGATCTTCCGGAGGAGTATCTGCTTTGGTTTGCGCGCAAAGGTGAGTTTCCTCAAGGCAAGCTGGGTATGCTGATGGAGATGACTCTGGCCATCAGGATTGAAGGGCTGGATAGTTTAGTTAAACCACTTAAACGCGGCTAATCTGGCATTCTAAAATATGGCGATGGGCGGATGCCCGTCATCGCCATAGTCTTGTTTTTTAAGGCATCACCGGCATTAAATATAAACGTCAATCTGGTTCTGTGCCGAAGGGCGGTTGACGCCATCACCGGCCGGTGCGCTGACAGTATTGTTGTCCCCTTCTTTGGTTTTCTCCGACTCTTTAGCTTGAATACGCGCAACTTCAGCTTGTAGTGCGGCAATTTGACTTTGAATTTGCTGTTGCTGTTTTTGCAACTCATCAGCAGTCAAACCAGAATCTTTTAAAGTGCTTAACTTCTCGGTCAGTTTTTGGATCTCTTGATTAATCGATTTAATCTGTGCCGCGCTACTGTTGTCCGACGAGCTACTACTGCTCACAGAGATTGATGTTGTAGAGATTGTGTTCGACATCATTATTCCTTGAAATAACGTGAGTGGAGTAATGCTTATCGACGAGGGGGATATTAATCTTTAACTTCTAAGGGCGGTTTTACACAATCTTATCACTTGGCGTTTTTTTGAGCAGTTATGTGAATGCTATGTGGCTAAACCACTAAGCGTAATTCAGGCCAATGTTGTTGCCAACCTTTGCTATTGACTCGCTGATAGTAAGTATCGATCTCACCATTTTTGCTGTTCAACGTAATAGTTTTACTAAACAAAGCAGCCAAACCGAACGGGGTGACCAGCTCAATATCGCCATTCTCTTTAAGGCTGGCACCAATGGCCGTTTCCACTTCAACCCAATAGCTGATGGCATCTTCGGTGCTGGTGTAAGGTTGGCGTCCAGTGCGCAGGTGCATTCTGGCCTGATTTTTGACTGACCACGGGAATGATTGATGCCGGGCTGATGTTGAGTGATTAAGTTGATCTTCAAGCTGTGAATCATGCTGCTCGCGGGTGTTTTGCTCATCGAAATAGACTAAATCAATATCATTAAGTGGGGTAGAGGAAGGGTATCCATGCAGCTTATCCCACACCAGATTACGGACAAATCCTGCGGCCAAGCACCACTGGTTTAACCGAAGTTCACGGGCAAAAGATAAAGCTTGCATCCGATAGGGGTCGGCACGTAACCATTCAATGATTTGCTGTCGTTGGTTCATCGGCTACTTCCTCTGTAATCAATGTATTTGAAGAAAAAACAGATTTGAAGAAAAACAGAATAACAGTGCGGAATGATAAATTAGAGAATAACGGGAGCAAAGCTTAAAAGGCAAAAAACCGGCCATAGGCCGGTCTTTTAAAGAGTGGTGGAGCTAGACGGGATCGAACCGTCGACCTCTTGCATGCCATGCAAGCGCTCTCCCAGCTGAGCTATAGCCCCACAAATGTGGTTGTTCGTATTGAATTATATGCCATCCACTTATCGAGTTTGAAAACTTTACCAAACAAGAAATTTGGTGGAGCTAGACGGGATCGAACCGTCGACCTCTTGCATGCCATGCAAGCGCTCTCCCAGCTGAGCTATAGCCCCAATGCGCACATAATAAATTGTGTGAACGGGGCGCATGATATGAAACCCCTGAAACAGTGTCAACGGCTAATTCTATTTCTTAGGTTAAGCGCTGAAAAAGCCGCCAAATCAGTGAGAAAACAGCATAAAAAAGGCGACTTTAGTCAGCCGCCTAATAAATGAGTTAGAATTTATTGCTGCGCTTCACGCTCACTGATAAAAGCCAGAGCTTTATCAATACGTGCTAGCGAGCGCGCCTGCCCGATGGCATGAACAGTGACATCCATACCCGGTGATTGGCCTGCGCCAGTGACAGCAACACGCAGCGGCATGCCAACTTTGCCCATACCTACACCTAGCTCATCAGCGGTGCCCTGAATGGCATTGTGAACGTTTTCAGTCGTCCATTCGGTGATAGCAGCCAGTTTGGCTTTAACTGCCTCCAGGGGCTGACGGGCCACAGGGCGCAAATGTTTTTTCGCCGCGTCTGCATCGAACTCATCAAACTCTTCGTAGAAATAGCGGCAAGATTCGGCCATTTCTTTTAATGTCTTACAGCGCTCACCTAATAACTTAACTATCTCGGCCAACTCAGGGCCATTGCGAGTATCAATACCCAACTGCTCAACCTGCCATGACAAGTGAACTGCAACCTGTTCTGGCGGCAAGCTATTGATATAGTGATGATTCAGCCATTGTAGTTTTTCAGTATTGAAAGCACTGGCAGATTTGCTGACCGCATCCAGTGTGAATAGCTCGGTCATCTCAGCAACAGAGAATATTTCTTGATCACCATGAGACCAGCCCAGGCGGACCAGGTAGTTCAACAGCGCTTCTGGCAGATAGCCGTCATCGCGGTATTGCATCACACCGACCGCGCCATGGCGCTTAGACAGTTTTTTGCCGTCATCACCCAAAATCATTGAAACGTGGGCATATTCAGGAACCGGCGCGCCTAGCGCTTTCAAGATATTAATCTGTCGCGGGGTATTATTGATATGGTCTTCACCACGGATAACATGGGTGATTTCCATATCCCAGTCATCAACCACCACGCAGAAGTTATAAGTCGGCGAACCATCGGTACGGCGGATGATTAAATCATCCAGCTCTTGGTTGCTGAATTCGATTGGGCCACGGATTTTATCATCGAAAATAACCGAGCCTTCCTGTGGGTTACGAAAACGCACGACAGAAGGTTCATCAGCACCATGGGTACACTGGCTATCGCGGCAGCGGCCATCGTAGCGGGGTTTTTCACCATTGGCCATTTGGGCTTCGCGCAATTCATCCAGACGCTCTCTGGAGCAATAGCATCTATAAGCAGTGCCGTTTTCCAACATTTGGTCAATGACCGCATTGTAGCGATCGAAACGTTTGGTTTGGAAATACGGGCCCTCATCCCAATCCAGATTTAGCCAGTTCATACCGTCCATAATGGCGTCGATAGCTTCCTGAGTTGAGCGCTCAAGATCGGTATCTTCAATACGCAAAACAAATTCACCACCAAAGTGGCGAGTGAACAACCAGGAATACAACGCGGTACGTGCGCCACCGACGTGAAGATAGCCGGTAGGACTGGGTGCAAAACGGGTTTTGATTTTCATTGGGTTCGATGCCTTATTACGCTACGCCGACCAGCAAAAGCTGGCTGTTGCTCGAAATTCGAAAAAGTAGGCGACATTCTACCACCCTGAGACAATTCCTCAACGATGTTACCGGTATGCCAAGGTTCATAGTGGCGATAAATATCGCATCCTGTTTAAATTTGCGGCGAACGATTGTTTTCGTTTTAAAAACCGTTGACTCACTTCGAACTATCCCTATAATGCGACTCCAACAACACGGCGGGGCGATTAGCTCAGTTGGTAGAGCATCTCCTTTACACGGAGGGGGTCATCAGTTCGAATCTGGTATCGCCCACCAAACTCGACGTGTTATAAAGTAAATGAAATACAAAGCATTAAATGAGATAGATGAGGGCGATTAGCTCAGTTGGTAGAGCATCTCCTTTACACGGAGGGGGTCATCAGTTCGAATCTGGTATCGCCCACCACTCATCCCTCATTGTTTTGAAGTATCAAAGTAGTAGAAGTGGGCGATTAGCTCAGTTGGTAGAGCATCTCCTTTACACGGAGGGGGTCATCAGTTCGAATCTGGTATCGCCCACCACTTCTATACTTTCAGCATTATATAATGGGTCGTTAGCTCAGTTGGTAGAGCAGTTGACTTTTAATCAATTGGTCGCAGGTTCGAATCCCGCACGACCCACCATTATATCTAGTATCTTATTAAATCCCTCAAACTCAGAAGTTGCATACTACACGATATCGTGTGGGTGAGACCCTGCGTTCAGGTTCGAGCCGAGCGAAGCGAGACAGCAACGCTTCAGCGTTGACCCGAAGGGCGAGGCCAGCGGCCGAGTCATCCCACGACCCACCATTATATCTAGTATCTTATTAAATCCCTCAAACTCAGAAGTTGCATACTACACGATATCGTGTGGGTGAGACCCTGCGTTCAGGTTCGAGCCGAGCGAAGCGAGACAGCAACGCTTCAGCGTTGACCCGAAGGGCGAGGCCAGCGGCCGAGTCATCCCGCACGACCCACCATTATATCTAGTATCTTAGTAACCCCCCAAAACTTCCAAATAGCTATTTCCCCCATTTCTTTTTACCGACTTATATCTTTAGCTTTTTAACCTGCCAATAAGCATCATTACATCAAATAGCATGCCCTCGAATCACAGGCATAAAAAAAGGCGCCGTAGCGCCTCTTTAGAGATTATTTTCTGATACTTAGAGTACCAGGCCCGCGATAGACGCAGACAGCACACTGACCAGTGTAGAGCCGTACAGCAGCTTCAAGCCAAAACGAGAAACGACATTACCTTGGTGCTCATTCAGGCCTTTAATCGCACCGGCGACGATGCCGATGGAAGAGAAGTTAGCGAATGAAACCAGGAATACGGACAGAATACCCACACTACGTGGTGACAATTCTGATGCCACTTTCTGCAAGTCCATCATGGCCACAAATTCGTTAGAAACCAATTTGGTTGCCATTATACCGCCGACTTGCAAGGCTTCATGAGCAGGAATGCCCATTACCCAAGCAAACGGGAAGAAGACATAGCCCAAAATACCCTGGAAGCTAATACCAAACAGCAGGCTAAACAGAGCATTCATCGCAGCAATCAATGCGATAAAACCAATCAGCATTGCTGCTACGATAATGGCAACTTTGAAACCGGCCAAGATGTATTCACCCAGCATTTCAAAGAAGCTTTGACCTTCATGCAAGTTGCTCAGCTGTAACTCTTCTTCATCCTCAGCTTTATACGGGTTGATTAGCGACAACACGATAAAGGTGCTGAACATGTTAAGCACCAGCGCGGCGACCACGAATTTCGCGTCCAGCATTGACATATAAGCACCGACAATTGACATCGAGACTGTCGACATTGCCGTTGCTGCCATGGTGTACATGCGTTTTTCAGACATTTTGCCTAAAATATCTTTATAGGCGATGAAGTTTTCAGATTGGCCCAGAATCAGTGAACTGACTGCGTTGAATGATTCCAGCTTACCCATGCCGTTAACTTTGGACAATAAAGTCCCAATAATACGAATAATGACGGGCAGAACTTTAATGTACTGCAGAATACCAATGAGAGCAGAAATAAAGACGATAGGACACAGCACTCTCAGGAAGAAGAATGCGAGGCCTTTATCCCCCATGTTACCGAAGACAAAATCAGTGCCGGTAGCAGCGAACCCCAGTAATTTGTCGAAAAAGCCCGCGAATCCTTTCACAAAACCTAATCCAACTTCTGAATGGAGGAAGAAGTACGCCAGCAACACTTCAATAACCAATAATTGAATAACAAACCGAATGCGGATGCTTTTGCGATCTTTGCAGATAACAAGAGCCAATATGGCCACTACGACTAAGGCCAACGCAAACTGTAGAATATGGGACATATGTGCTCCAAATTAGAGGCAGACTAGGTTTTGGTGGACATTTTATGTAACGGCTACATTAAAAACGAGATATAGACCGCAAATATAGAAATTCACTTTCATAAATGCAAACAAATTAGTGGGGTTGATCACAAAAAATAGGATGTTAATAATATGCTACAGGGATAGTGTAAATATGCTAGTTTGAACAATTGTAGTGAGCGAGCTCGGAAATTGCGATGCAGTATTTAACACAATTTTTCAGAAACCAAGAGCGCCTCCCTTACTGCACGGCAGATTACGCGGTATTAGCTATCAGAGAGATAAGTTTCACCATTCTAAATGCGCTTGATAATTATTATCATTTAGATATTATGGGTGATAAGAGAGTAGCCGTAAATTTCCAAGGGTAATACTGAATGTTGAATAGCCGTGCTGTCGATACACCCCGCCGTAACTCAAGGAGGATCAAACTCTCCCTGATGGGGCCTGCCTTTATTGCTGCCATTGCCTATATCGACCCCGGTAACTTTGCGACTAACATTCAAGCCGGAGCTACCTTTGGCTATACTCTCTTATGGGTGGTGGTGTGGGCTAATGTCATGGCGATGTTAGTCCAATTGCTGTCAGCAAAACTTGGGATCGCGACCGGTAAGAATCTGGCGGAGCATATTCGTGATCGTTTCCCACGCCCGGTAGTATGGGCTTACTGGGTGCAGGCCGAGATTATCGTGATGGCAACAGACTTGGCCGAGTTTATCGGAGCCGCTATCGGCTTCAAATTGCTGCTGGGTGTAACACTGCTACAAGGTGCGGTACTGACTGGCATCGCCACTTTCCTCATTCTTATGCTGCAAAACCGTGGGCAAAAGCCAATCGAAATGGTGATTGGTGGGCTGCTTTTGTTCGTCGCGGCATCTTATATTGTTGAACTGATTTTCTCTCAACCTGAACTGGCGGCCCTGGGGCGCGGGATGATTATTCCGAGCTTACCTAACAGTAACGCGGTGTTTTTAGCCGCCGGGGTCTTGGGGGCGACAATTATGCCGCACGTCATTTACCTGCATTCAGCATTAACACAGACGGAAAGCAAAGAATCCAAAACTGAGCGCTACGCCTCAACCAAGTTTGATGTGGCGATTGCCATGACGATTGCTGGTTTTGTGAATTTGGCCATGATGGCAACCGCTGCTGCGGCTTTCCATTTCAATGGTTATCAACATGTTGCCGAAATCGAAGAAGCCTATTTGACCTTGCAACCCTTGCTGGGCAATGCTGCCGCTACAGTTTTTGGCTTGAGTTTGGTTGCCGCCGGCCTGTCATCGACAGTGGTGGGCACCATGGCTGGGCAAGTGGTGATGCAGGGGTTTGTGCACTTTTATATTCCAATGTGGCTACGCCGCGCGATCACTATGTTGCCGTCCTTTATTGTCATTATGATCGGCATGGACGCGACTAAAATACTGGTGATGAGCCAAGTTTTACTGAGCTTTGGCATTGCATTGGCGCTGGTGCCGTTATTGGTATTCACCGGCAATAAAGAATTGATGGGGGAGTTGGTTGATAACAAACTGACTCAGATTCTGGGTAAATTTGTTGTCTTGTGCGTAATTGGATTAAATGGTTATCTGCTGGCGAGTCTGCTTTAGGTTTATCAGTCAGACGGGTTAAAGATATAAACCCGTCTGAGAGACTGCACGCGAGTTAGTCGTGATGGTGATGGTTACGCCCTTGGCCACGGTGATGTTTTTTGCCGCGGTTGTCATGATGCTTGTCATGTTTCCAGTAGCGCCCTTCGCGGTAATAATAGTTCTTTTTCCACCAATTTCTCTCTTGCCAGCGGTGACCATCCCAGTAATGACCATGACGATTACGCTCGCCTAAATCTCGCCCTTGATGATTTTTCCACCATTGGCGGTCGCGCCAGTCATAACCATCCCAATAATTACCATTGCGATCCTGTTCGCCAATGTGTAAAGAAATACTGGGCAGCAATTCAATGCTCTCGGCATTCGCCATGGGGATAAGAGGGAACCAGGCTAATATTGTTATCAGCAATATGGTTATCGACGGCCAAGGTTTTATCTTTCTCGGCCTCAGGATACTCAGCTTTAACATTGTTGATTTAAATATGGCCGTCTTTAACATTATTTATCCTTTTTTTGCCTTATAGGCTATGGCGTCATCTTAAACAGAAAGTCAGCCGTTGAGATTCGGATAAAACTGTAAAATACGGATTTAGGATTTATCTGTGGGGATAATGAAGAGGGGCACAGGGGGCATCCCCCCTGTTTAGTGATTAAAAAGAGAACGTTTACACTAAAATATCTTCAATCGCTTTTATTTCTGCGTCACTGAACTCGGTATTTGCCAACATGCCGACGGCATCATCAATTTGGCTGGTTTTACTGGCCCCAATCAGGGCTGACGTCACCCGCCCACCACGTAATACCCAAGCTAACGACATTTGCGACAGTTTCTGCCCGCGATCAAGCGCCAGTTCATTTAATTGACGAACCTTGACCAGTTTTTCTGCTGAAAGCTGCTCGGGATTCAGGAACTTACTGTCACTGGCTGCCCGAGAATCCAATGGAATTCCTGCCAGATAGCGGTCAGTTAACAAGCCGCCCGCCAGTGGCGAGAAAGCAATAGAACCGACGCCATATTCATCCAACGTATCTTGTAACTCGGCTTCAATCCAGCGCTCAAACATAGAGTATTTAGGTTGGTGAATCAGGCAGGGGGTGCCGAGCTGAGCGAGAATTTCACAGGCTTGGCGCGCTTGTGCCGCAGGGTAGTTCGACAAGCCGATATACAAGGCTTTGCCTTGGCGCACCAGTAAATCCAGTGCCGCCATGGTCTCTTCTAGCGGGGTATTAGGGTCTGGCCGGTGATGATAGAAAATATCAACATAATCCAAACCCATGCGCTGCAAACTTTGATTGATGCTCGCGACCAGATATTTTTTTGAACCCCAATCCCCATAAGGGCCGGGCCACATGGTATAGCCCGCTTTGGACGAGATAATCAGTTCATCACGGTAAGGGCGTAAGTCTTGCTGCAATATTCGGCCAAAGTTCAGCTCAGCGGATCCAGGGGGCGGGCCATAGTTATTGGCTAAATCAAAGTGGGTAATACCATGGTCAAAAGCCCGATGAATCAGATTACGGCTATTTTCATACAAGGTGCTATCGCCAAAGTTATGCCACAGGCCGAGAGAAATAGCCGGCAGCATTAATCCACTACGGCCACAACGGTAATATTCCATTTCCTGATAGCGGGAGGAAGCTGCTTGGTAGACCATGATGCCCCTTATTGATGAGAGTAAACGACGTATTAATGTATGCGTTTCCACTGATTGCGTAAGTTGGCGAGATCACAGAGTCTGCTTTTGGTCACTGAATTTGGTCAGTTAGGATCAATGCTGCGTGGTGGATTAAATCCCATTATTTTTCTGATCAATAACCAAGGGTATGTGGTTGAACGAACTATTTATGGGCCGCAGCAGAGCTATAACGATTGGCTTTTATCGTGGTGGTATTGCCGCAAATGGATGCGCTTGAATTATTGGTCAATATAGCCAAATCTCTTCAGGCCGGTAATACAGCGCTCTGACTTCACTGGCCGTTATTTGTCTTACCGGTCAATTGATCCAACAACCAATAACCTGCTGGCCCCGGCGGGTTTTTTTTCGACCAAACGGCGTCAATTGAGATAGTTTTAGGCCAACCAAGGGTCGATAAGGCGACCAGTTTTTTATGACTGTATTGCTCAACTAACCAGCGCGGTAAAATAGCCCAACCGAAGCCTTGCTCTGCCATTTCCAGCAACATCAAATAACTCGGCGCTGACCACATTAGCCCCTGCGACTGATTGCGCTCGGTGCGGTTATAAGTATTCAGGCGAAGTTGTCGGGTGGTGGCTAATTGTTCGGGGTGGACATGGGGTAACTGCGCCAGCGGATGGTCGGGTTTGACAAAAATTGCCATTTCCGTCTGGGCGGGTAATCGGTTAGCAGCAATGTCCGGCGGGTAATGATGCTGAACTTCCACCACGCCAATATGCGCCCGCCTAAGTTGCAGTAAGTCAATCACATCGAAATCTTCGGCAATTAAACACTCAAATTCGATATCAGGATAACGCTGTTCAAAGCGGCGCAATAAGCTTTCATGATGGGTAGGCTGATAGGTATCAGACAATACAAATGTCAGCCGGGTCTCAACCTGGGCCGCCAAACGGATGGAGAGGTTATCCAGCCGCTCACTGGCAGCTAGAATTTCCTGCACATGGGAGAGCACTCGCCGCCCATGGTCAGTCAACACCGGTAGGCGGGCTTGTCGATCAAACAATGTTAAACCCAGATCCGCCTCCAAATTGGTGATAGCGGTGCTGATGGTCGACTGGCTTTTGCGCAGCTTGCGGGCAGCTGCTGAGAATGAGCCGAGGGCAGCGGCTTCGACAAACGCAATCAGTGCTTCGGGGGAATAATGCATAAACTATCTATTTTATCGATGGGTTCTATTTTTAATCTATCTTAAAAATCGATGATAATCACCATCGACAATCTGTTTCTGATTAATTAAGTGGGTGTTTTATGCAAGTTCATCGCAAATCTTTATTTGAGCGGATTATCCATGCCGTGGGTTTTGAGGTCATTGCTATCTCGATTTGTGCACCCGTTGGCGCATGGCTGCTGGATCGTTCAATATTACAGATGGGCACCTTAACCGTGCTGCTCTCCTCAGTGGCGATGCTGTGGAATATTATTTACAACAGCTTATTCGACCACTTCTGGCCGGTTAGCCGTGTTGCTAAAACCCTCCGTGTGCGAGCATTCCATGCATTGGGCTTTGAAAGTGGGTTTATCTTAATTGGCTTGCCGATTGCGGCCGGTGTATTGGGGGTTTCTCTGTTACAGGCATTGATACTGGAGATTGGTTTCTTCCTGTTCTTCCTGCCTTACACGATGTTTTACAACTGGGCCTATGACAGTTTGCGGGCGCGAATTATTCGCTCACGTCAGCCCGTAGCACTCAAGCCCGCTTCTGACGAAGGGCGCGGTTCAAACTGATTTTTGACCTCATTACCCAGCATTTTTTTACCGTCAGCAGTGGCAAGTGGCCGCTGCTGAAACGTTTTTATGTGATCTTTATCCCAAAGCGAAACGGTTTCCAGCATTGAGATTGTTGTTTCCCCAGCCTGATTTTACAGTGAGCATAATTGAAGTTAAGAATATCTGTAATGGAGAAGTTTCTGATGACGAGCTATGCCCTGGTGGGTGACGTTGGTGGCACTAATGCCCGTTTGGCGCTTTGCGCTGTGGCGACCGGCGAAATATCACAAGCAAAAACATATTCAGGTTTAGATTACGACAGTCTGGAAGCTGTTATTAGGCAATATTTATCAGAGTATAAGGTCACTGTAGAGCACGGCTGTATTGCCATTGCCTGCCCGATTACTGGCGATTGGGTAGCAATGACCAATCACACTTGGGCATTTTCTATCGCCGAAATGCAGCAAAATCTGGGGCTAAAGCACTTAGAAATCATCAATGATTTCACCGCGGTATCAATGGCGATCCCGATGTTGTCGCCGCAGGATGTACTGCAATTTGGCGGCACAGCGCCACAGCCGGGCAAACCGGTTGCGGTCTATGGTGCGGGGACGGGGTTGGGGGTAGCGCATTTAGTGAATGTGGATAGTCGCTGGATAAGCTTGCCGGGTGAGGGCGGGCATGTGGATTTTGCGCCCAATAGTGAAGAAGAAGACCGGATTTTGGCGGTATTGCGTCAGGAACTGGGCCACGTTTCCGCCGAGCGGGTGCTTTCCGGGCCGGGGCTGGTCAATCTATATCGGGCAATTGTGATTTCTGATGGCCGCCAGCCCGAGAATCTGGCCCCGAAAGATGTGACTGAACGCGCTCTGGCTAACAGTTGCACTGACTGTCGCCGCGCATTATCCCTGTTTTGCGTGATTATGGGGCGCTTTGGCGGCAATCTGGCCTTAAATCTCAGCACCTTTGGCGGTGTCTATATTGCTGGCGGTATTGTGCCGCGCTTTATGGAGTTCTTCAAAGCTTCCGGTTTTCGCGGTGCTTTTGAAGATAAAGGCCGTTTCAAAGATTTCTTGCAGGATATTCCGGTCTATATGATTACTCATCAGCAACCCGGTTTGCTGGGGGCGGGGGCTTATTTGCGTCAGAAATTAGGGCATACCCTTCATCCTTGATGCCGTATTTATTACTTTCTGCTTCGACTGCCGACAAAGTCAAATGAAGGGGAAACGTGCCGCTAGGGTCGTAACGGCGTAAGCCGTCGAAGTGCCCCTAGGTGCGGTCGACCCTTCACTCACTCAGTTATCAACAGTTTTGTTATTAACCTCAGCAGAGCCAATGCTCTGCTTTTTTACGGCAGAGAATGATTACGCGTGACTGCTAGCAGTGACCGCAGTTGGGGCTGTTGAGATATTTTTTGTCTCGGCAGTCGCCCCTTTTGGCGGCTTGATAATCAGGGTTAACAGCAAGGAAACCACAGACATCACCGCAATGACGATAAAGGTCGCGTGATACCCGCCCAGACGTGCCGCAATAAATGATCCTGCCAGTGCGCCTAAACCAAACCCTTGATAGATAATCCCGTAATTCTTGCTGTGATTTTTTAAACCGAAGAAGTCGCCGACAATCGCTGGGAATACCGTGATATTGCCACCAAAACAGAAAGCAATGGCACCAACACACAAGAAGAATAGGGCGTGAGTCAGCGGGACAAAACTTAATACGGATACTGCCAAGGTGGTCACCAGCAAGGTAAAGCTGATAACCCGCAGGCGGCCAACTTTATCGGATAGCGCCCCCAGAATAATACGTCCGGCGGTGTTAAAAATGGCGATGGCGGACACGGTATTGGCTGCGGTGGCTAAATCCATTCCTGCCAGTTGCACGCCTAAATCTTTCACGATACCAATCAGATATAAACCACTCATACAGGCGGTGAAGAAAATGACAAACAGGAAGTAAGATTCTTTGACCGCCAGCATCTCTTTAACACTGAAATCACGGCCAGTATGGGCAGATTGTAAGCTAGCGGCTTGTGGCGCGACGATTTTTTCCCGCAACAAGAAAGAACCGGCCCCAACCAAGACCATCACGATAATGCCCCAGTAGAAGAAAGCCAGCGAAACACCTTGGTTAGCAATTAAACTGGCATTCACGTATTTGAACAACAGGCTGCCGGTGCCAAATGCACCCACAGAAATACCTGAAATCAACCCCTTACGTTCTGGGAACCATTTAATCAGATTCGATAGAGTGGTGATGTAGGCGGTGCCATCAGCAAAGCCCACTACAATACCCGCCAGCAGATAAATCATCCCGAGCGAAGTGGCAAAAGAGCTGGCAATCAACCCCAAACCGAGGATGATGCCGGAAATTAGTGTCAGTTTACGGATACCAATGCGCTCTTGCAGGCGGCCCGCAAATAACGTGGCGATAGCCAGAGAGAAACTGGTGATAGAGAAAGTGGTCGCCACCGCGCCCAGTGACCAACTGAATTTTTCTCCCAGTGGCTGATTAAATAAGCTCCAAGTATAGATAGTGCCTAACCCCATCTGAACGATGATGGTACCAACAACAATTAGCCAACGATTTACCGGTTTACTGCTCATGCCGGACTCCTTAAACATCAATGCATACGGCCCGAATATGGCTATTACTGACGTGATAGTGGTCAGTAATGGCGTCGGAGCCTAAGAATTACGCGCTGATGGAGCACCGGAAATCTGGTATTGAGGTGTTATCAGCCCGCCGAATGAAACCAGTATACGGGCGGGCTAATAACTATAGATCGAAAGGGGAATGAGCTGCATTCAGAGAGGAATGAAATGCATTTAAAGGCGCATCAGTTGCCTAAATTCCTTTATCTTGCTGCGGCTAACGGGGACTTCAAAGTCCAACTCACTGAGTCGCAGGATATAAGTGTTATTAAACCAGGGCACAATTTCGCGGATTTTGGCTAAATTCACACAATAAGAGCGGTGACAGCGGAAAAAGTGCTCTTCAGGCAGGCGACTGCAAAACTCGGTGATATTCATCGGCATAATGAATTCTGCGCGCCGCGTGTAAACTAAAGTGACCTTTTCCTGCGCCGCTGCATAATAAATATCATTGATATCCGTGACGATGATGCGCTCATCTTTCATCAGATTGATGGTATGGGCTGCCGGGCGGTGACTGGGGCTGTTGTTTTGCTCTTTATTTTGGTGATCACGCTTATGCAGCGCTTTCAATTTTTGCAGCATAGTGACAATGCGTGATTCGTGGTAAGGCTTTAAAATATAGTCAAAAGCTTCAATTTCAAAGGCTTCTACCGCATGCTCTTTATAAGCCGTAATAAAGATAATATAGGGTTTATGGGCAAATTTGCTGATATTTTGCGCTAGCAAAACCCCATCTAATGATGGAATGTTAATGTCGAGGAAAATGGCGTCAACCTGATGATTTTGCAGGTATTTAAGTACATCCAGCCCATCTTCAAAGGTGGCTTCGATGGTGATATTACTGTGCTGGCGGATAAGATAACTTAATTCTTCCTGAGCCAGAAACTCATCTTCGACAATAATTGCTTTCACGGGTTAAACTCCGGCTGAAATACTGGGTTCTGCATGGACTTTTCCACCATTCTTGCTGATATAAAAAGAAATCTCGGTGCCCGGTTCCATTCGGCGTATCTGCAAACCCTCGCCATAGAGTAATTTCACTCGATGATGGACATTCAGTAAACCAATTTTATTGCCTGGCATTTCATTATTAGTCACGCGCGCAATGGTCTCCTGATTAATTCCATTGCCAGTGTCTTTCACTGAAATTTTTATCTGGTCGCCGCTGTCTTTAACTGCGATCACCACCACACCTTTACCGCGGCACGGCTGAATACCATGCACGATAGCATTCTCCACCAACGGCTGGATCAACAAGCTGGGGATCTTTAGCGCAATATCATCGTCAATATCATAAATGACAGTCAACTTGCTGCCAAAACGCGCCTGTTCGATGGCGATATAGTCTTGAATTTGATGCAGTTCTTTACGGATATCAATTTGTTCATCATTTAATTCAAGGTTATAGCGCAAATAACGAGACAAATTAATGATCAATTGGCGCGCGGTATCTGGATTGATACGAATTGACGAGGAAATAGCATTTAAAGCATTAAATAAAAAGTGCGGATTAATCTTACTTTGCAGCGCGCGCAATTCCGCCTTATTGGCCATTTTGCGCAGGTGTTCAATACGCGAAACCTCAATCTGGGTTGAAATGATTTGCGATAATCCTACCGCCATGACTTTGAGTGAGTAAGTGATTTTGTGGGCATGGCAATAATAGATTTTCAGCGAGCCAGTGACTTCACCTTTTTCCCATAACGGGATAATAATCAGGGAATGAATTTGGGGAGTCCGGTGGACTTCATCATTATTGCGGATGGTAATTTTACCGCGCTGAATACTTTCTTTGGTGATATCACTGATTATTTCATGGCCAATATTATAGGTTTCCACCCCGACGCCGACATACGCCAAAATATGTTGAGTGTCGGTGATGGCGACTGCATCAGCCTTGATATCATTGCGAATAATTTCACAGACACTGCGCAATGATTCACCGTTGATATTGCGAAAATAGGGCAAGGTTTTATTCGCAATATCCAGCGCCAATTTTGCTTGTCGCGCAGCAATGACTTCTTTTTCATCCTCGACACTCTGCACCAGCAGCACAATTAACCCAATACAGACCGCCCCTAAAATCATCGGAATCGCGATTTTAGACACAATATCGATACCCAGTGCTGTCGGTTTGGCCCATATAACCACCAAGAGCATAGTCAGCGATTCACAAATCATACCGGCCAGAATGCCAATACTCCATTGGCGCTCTTTTTTGACTTTCAGGTTGATATAACCCGACATCAAGCCCGCAATAATACTGGTAATTAAGCAGGGTACCGAAGTAATACCATCAATATCAATTAAATAGCGATGAGAACCCGCGATAAGCCCGGTAATAATCCCGACCCATGGGCCAAATAAAATACCGCCGGACATGACGGCAATGACCCGCACATTCACCAGAGAACCTTCAACATTAATGCCGGAATAGGTGCCGAAAATAGCAAACAGCGAAAAGATCGCGGTGACGGCGGCTAATTCCAGCGGCGTATGTTTCTCTTTTTGTAGTAACTGACGAAATAGGCGGGTGCGGGTCAGGAAGAACAAGCAAATTAACATCAGTGCGGCGCGATCAAATACCGCCAGTAGCATTTCAAATATCTGGTGCACACTATTTTCTCTTGGCAACATTTTCTGTTAGCAACATTTACTGTTGGCAACAACCGGGGGATCTTGGGTTCTAACTATCAGATCTTGAGGCGGGTAAGCGGCTAACTATAAGGAAAATAGTGGTCGACTGCTACTTTATCCGTGCTATTGAGCCGAATAGCCGGGGAAGGCTGCCGGAGGAATAAACTCCGGCAGAGTATCAAGCGGAATACGGCTACTTTGTCATCCCCAGTTGTTGTCGGCCAATATCTGTCAAATTATCGACTGTGGCCCGGCCGGTGAAATCGACTTCGAAATCATCGGCAGCAAAGTCTGGCGGTGAACGGCCATCTATAAAACTGGCTAACTGGCGCGGTAAGTAGGCAGCATTTTTTTCACATCCTGGGGCAGCGGCGATATACATCACATTGCTGTCAAACTCGCCGTGATGTTCGTTTTCCACTGAATGAATGACATCGCAGTGCCAAAATACAGTGTCACCGGCTTCCAGATCTGGAATAGGGGAAATAGCTTCCATTAAAAGAGGATGCCACTGTTCAGAGGCCGATAAAGCACGGCCCGGTGCCGCACCGCACAAGTCATCATCGGCGACATCGTCTTGCAAAGCACGTAACAGGATGTAGGCCATGGCATTGGCGATCGGGATCACATTTAGCGTCCCGGCATGGGTGCGCTGTGGTGTCAGCGCCGTCCACCCTTGGAATGTTCGGAACATAGAGCACACCGCCGGTGACGGAAACTCTCGCACTTCCGGGCGGCCTTCAGCTGCGAAAGGATCGTATTGTTGCCATTCACCGGAAAACACGTGGCGATAAACATGACGGAAATTTTCATCTAACCAGCGCTCAATTGAGCCACCATCCACATGAGGCGATAGGCCCAAAGATGAGGATTTTGGCGGGCGGCGGCGGGTGCGGTCAGCATAGGTCACGACCTGATTAGCATCAAAGTGTTGCTTGCCATTGCTTTTGGTTTGCCACAGATTATTTAAGAATATCTGCACTGCATTCATGCGCGGATCTTGGCGGGCTTCGACTTGCGGTGTTGACCAGTAAATGCCGTAAATTTGGGGTTTGCTGGCCGCCAGCGTGCCAAAGTAGTTATCTTCCGCAGCATTTTTCAGGCGCTCGACAAAATTATTACGATCCAGATAATTGCCGATCTCACGGTTCCATGCTGCGGCTTTCTCTGTCGGGAACACCCCGATAATGGCGCAGCAGCCCCGTTTTTTGATTTGTGCTTTCTGTTCGTCGGTGACTTTGCCATTGATAATATCATCGGCATGAATGCGAGGGACCGGATTCTCGCCTTGAGCCAGACTACGGCGGATCTCAGTCACTTGTTGGCGGATATTCTCTTCCACGGCGTGGAAAACCTGCCGATAATTGGGGAGCGCTTGGCGCAATTGTTGCTTCACCGCTTTGATGGCTGCGGGAATATCGTCGATTTGTAATGAAGCCATGATGTTGACTCTCCAATAGCTGTAGGTTGAGGTCGCGGTAAGGCGTTTGCGTTTTACTGAGCATTTGTTTATTTTTTGTTATCTTGAGGTGACATTATTTAAGTAAAATAGAGAAGAATAAAGGGATGAGGTTTTGGCAAAATTTCCTCTTTAATTTTTGCCGCTCTTTTTACGATTAACATCTTAAAATTAAAGGAAAAAAAGTGCCTGTGATCCCGATGTTTAGCCACTCCCCCATTTCTTTGCGGACGCCAAGGTTGGTTCTGGATAGCCTTAATGAACAAGATTGGCCGCTATTTTTGCAGCTACATCAAGACCCGGACGTCCAGCGCTATATTGCGGACCCGCTGGAAATGGCCGAAATACGCGCCCGTTTTGAGTCACGTGTAATGCCGTGGGAGAAAACCTCCAACCACTGGTTATGTTTGGTTATCCGCGAAAAAGAAAGTGGGCAGGCGATGGGGCTGACGGGTTTTTTGGCGGAATGGTTGCCGCTCCAGCAAGCCGAGGTGGGTTATGCGATCTTGCCCTCTTATCACGGTAAGGGTTTTGCGAAAGAGTCACTGATGGCGGTGCTGGCATTTGGCTTCCAACAATGCCAATTCCATAAAATGAAAGCCACAGTCACCGTGGGAAATCATGCTTCGCGGCGAACGCTGGAGAGTTGTGGTTTCCAATTGGAAGGCACTTTGCGTGATAATTTTCAGCTTGATGGACAGTGGTGTGATGATTGGATATTGGGGTTATTAGCCGGTGAATGTCCGCCATCGCGCTGAACTCCGATGAGTTGGAAATTTGTTATCAGCCTATCGACAGCTATCAAGCGCTAGGATATGTTTCATGTTAGACCATTTGATGGTCAGCGTCGCTCGGACGGTCCGGGCGCTCACGTATCTTCGAGGAAATTATGGCTGAATCCCCTTCCAAACGTCGCTTTGCCCGTATTGATCGTCTTCCCCCTTATGTTTTCAATATCACTGCTGAGTTGAAAATGGCGGCGCGTCGCCGTGGTGAGGACATCATTGATTTTAGTATGGGTAATCCGGATGGCCCGACACCGCCGCATATTGTTGAGAAAATGTGCAGTGTCGCGCAACGTGAAGACACCCACGGCTATTCAACTTCGCGCGGGATACCACGCTTGCGCAGGGCGATTTCTCGCTGGTATGCGGATCGTTATCAGGTGGATATTGACCCTGAAAGTGAAGCCATTGTCACCATCGGCTCGAAAGAGGGGCTGGCGCATTTGATGCTGGCCACATTGGATCACGGTGATACCGTGTTGGTGCCCAATCCCAGCTATCCCATTCATATTTATGGTGCGGTGATTGCGGGCGCACAAGTCCGTTCGGTGCCGCTGACTGAAGGTATTGATTTCTTTGGTGAACTGGAACGCGCCATTCGTGAAACCATTCCAAAACCGAAAATGATGATCCTTGGTTTCCCGTCTAACCCAACGGCGCAATGTGTGGAGCTGGACTTTTTTGAGCGCGTAGTGGCGTTGGCAAAGCAATATGATGTGCTGGTGGTGCATGATTTGGCCTATGCCGACATTGTATATGATGGCTGGAAAGCGCCATCAATCATGCAAGTGCCGGGGGCGAAAGACATTGCGGTCGAATTCTTTACCTTATCTAAAAGCTACAATATGGCGGGTTGGCGTATTGGTTTTATGGTCGGTAACCCCGAACTGGTCAATGCATTGGCGCGAATTAAGAGCTATCACGATTACGGCACCTTTACCCCATTGCAGGTAGCAGCCATTGCTGCGCTGGAAGGGGATCAACAGTGCGTGCGTGATATCGCCGAACAATACCGCCAGCGCCGTAACGCCTTGGTTCGTGGGTTGCACGAAGCGGGTTGGATGGTCGAGAATCCAAAAGCATCAATGTATGTTTGGGCGAAAATTCCCGAACCTTACGCCCATTTAGGATCGCTGGAATTCGCCAAGCGCTTGCTATCTGATGCAAAAGTCTGTGTCTCGCCGGGGATTGGATTCGGAGATTATGGTGATACCCATGTCCGTTTCGCTCTGATTGAGAATCAGGACAGGATCCGCCAGGCGGTGCGCGGGATTAAAAGTATGTTCCGTGCTGATGGTTTGCTGAAACCGGGGAAATCCACTCCGGGGGAAACGGTTTAATCCGTTAGCGATTTTTAGCGGCGTATACACTTATTCTGGCTGGTGGCTTAGACCTTCAGTCAGAATAAAAACACTTTTTCACTCTATTACCCATCCATTCTTCATGTTCTCTTCATCTGTTTACACCATACTTATGATTAATTGAGTTATTTCAGTGGAGTGTGCGGCTATGAGAAATCGCTATTCATTACCTCAGATAACCTTACATTGGCTAACGTTATTGATGATCATTTTGACCTATGCGGCGATGTTACTCAGTGACTCGGTACCTGATGAAGATAGAACCTTGGTGAAAAACCTGCATTTCAATTTTGGTATTTCTGTCTGGTTACTCATGCTGGTGCGGCTCTGGCTGCGGCATCAAAATGTGACACCGGCGATCACGCCCAAATTACCGGATTGGCAGCTATTAGGGGCGCATATTTTACATTGGTGCCTGTATTTGATGTTTTTATCATTGCCAATATTGGGGGTTTTGGCGCAGGCCTATGGAGGAAAAACGTGGTTCTTGCTCGGTTGGCAAGTTCCACAGTGGGTAACACCCAATGATGATGCGCGGGTGTATCTCAAGCAAACCCATGAGTTAATTGCTAATTTAGGATACTTTGTGATTGGGGCGCATGCGTTGGCGGCACTTTATCATCATTATATCCGCCGTGATGATACTTTGCGTAGAATGATGCCGGGGGAATGATGTGAACCCTAAAATGATAAAGGGCGCAAATGCGTCCTTTATACGATGTCAGGTAGTGAATATCTCAGCCGATGATTATTCGACCATCATCATGAAAGTGCCAACCCAAACCACCAACATAATTGAGATACCCATAAAGAAATACTTCATTGACCACTCCTCCTTGGAGCCACCTCGCCAGACTGAGTCACTCAGCCACTTCTGCGAGTCAATGGCGCTAATGTAATCCCAATAGAGAGCGATTTTCAATACTGTAATTTCATGCATCAGATCACATTTTTGTACAAAAACAGTAATGAATGTTAGTCAATGTATTGAAGTGTGAAGCTATTAACGTTTTTTTAAATTATCGTCTAATAACAATTTGTTACTCTCTTGACTCAAATTTAAGCGATAACGGGAGCGTCAGCGTTATTTTTAGATTTTTCTTACTGCCACATCCGCTTCAAAGCCCAGTAAATAAAGGGCTTGTTCCAGAGCTTCAACCTTCGAGGCGTAATACACATCCAGCAGGCGATCCATCTGAGCAGCATTTAGGCTCAGTTTGCGCGCCATATCGGCTTTGCGGGTTTGGGTGGTGAGCATAGCATTGTGCAATTCTGCTTTCAGGCGCACTAAAATAGGCACGTGAATAGCAATATCACCCGATTGCAACGCTGATGGAGCAGGGACAGGGCGCTGTTCTTCTATTTGTGTGGCAATGCCATTTTTAATACCGTCTTGAGCTTCTAACTCTATGTCGTCGACCGAGTAAGTCACTGAACCTGATTCTGGAAAGTCGCGATAATGAATATGATATTCGCCGCTGACTTCATCATGGGTATAGCTGGCTGGGTAATGTTGCACGGTGTAGCTCCTGTGGGAACAAGGTACTTCAAGATGCGGACATTGTACTGGCATCAGCAATGCGGGGTTACTTATTTCTAGCTTGTTAATGCCATCTCCAGTGCCATTGCCGGGCACTTAACCACACACTCACCGCAGCCATCGCACAGTTCATCAACTAAAATTGGAGGCTGGTTGATCCGCCAGACTAGCGCTTGTTTTTCACAATAATCGGCGCAACTGTCACAATAGATATAAGTATTCTGGCAGGGGTTTTTTATTACCGGATGAGGGTGACTTGCCGGTGATGAGTCGCTAGCCGCCCCTTTTAATAAGCCACGAAATAGCCCCCGGCGGCTAATAACCCGACTTTCCATATAGGCTTTATAGTAGCGTTCGTCTCTATTCATCGATTTTTTTTATCACCGATATAGCTCATAGGGATGGGGGAATAAACCCAATTTCAGTTGCAGGGTTTTTAGGTAACACTCGGTAATCTCAGCTAAAAGCGGATAAACCTGATGCTCGAGCTGTGCATTTTTGACCAGCTCAAGATAGCGGTAGGCCCAGGGTAGCAGGTGCTCGGTGAGCAGCATTATTGCCGCGTCAGTTGGCTGTTGCTGAGTTAAATGTGGCTGTTCAATGAGATGCACCAAAGCCAAAAGCATTAACCCAAACTGGTCTTCCGGCTCATGAATAGCACTCTGACTTGCCAGCCCTAATGTTGATAGAAATTCACGATATTGCAGGGTGCTGGTGCCCATCAGAATATTTTCTTTATCCAGATAAACTGACCCCCACGGCGGCGCGGGCATTTCACCTTGCCCCTCAAACAGCACCGAGAAGTCATATTCCAATTGTTCTGGTGAAATATCAGGTATCTGTTGGCAGCAGCGGGCAATGTTGGCCGGATGGGGCCATGGGAAAAGATCTTTTATTTGTGGCAGCAATGGCCAGAGACGCCGCACTGTATCGGACTGCGGGGGATAGTAAAAACATGCGCCGAGAATGCGTGGTAAGGTGGTGTTTAATAACGTCAAAATCTTCTCTCTCCTGGCCCGGTCACTTTCGTCTTGAGTAGCCGCAGGGGAAGGCGGCTACTCGGTTATTAAGAAAAATCAGTGAGTTGAATTACATCGGGACTTGCCAGAGATTATAGAAAGCAATGCGCCCAGCCAATTCACCGATGACTAGCGCTGAGGCACTCACCGCCAGTGTCGTGCGGGGAATTCGGTCTTTCAGTAATGCAGCTGCGGCCACGAAAATACCCAATGTGAGCAGCAGGATTTGCACTCCCCAAAATACAGATTGTTGGCTGCTTAGATCCACAGAACTGTGCCCCAAGAAACTTAAATAGCCGGGTTTATTCACCAATGTCACGATAGCGCCGACTAACAATGCCGTGGCACCCAACTGACGTGCGCCAGTGAGGATGGCGAAAGCGCCGCCGCCGACCAATACGGTCATCCATAGCTGCAATGAGGTGTATGAGGTATCCCAGTTAGGCACTGTGGTCAATTGATAAACTTGAGTGATTGACCACGCAAAGGCTAAGCCAAAAATCACTGTCGCCACATTACACAGCATTGCCAGCATGGCATTCTTCACCATGACGGAGAAGAAGACCGTGCCACAAGCCATCGCCACAAACAGACTGCTGAGCAGTATTTCATTGCTCATCGGGGAGCGGCCGACGCCGAGTAACATGTTCATCGCGCGTAGGGGTTGCCCAACATGCAGCGCGCCAATGACTAAGCCCACAAGCATCAAAATCAGGCCGAGAATATTAGCCTGTTTGAGCTGCTGTGCCGTGGTCAGGCCGAGTTGGTGGCTTAAGAACACTAAAGCAAACAACCCAACGGCGGTTTGCCCCAGTACGGTGAAGAATACCAAAGGTAATTCGTGCATTTTATACCTCCGCCGGATTTTGGATGCGGCCTGATGTATCACCGGATGGTTTGGCATCACGATGGCTTCTGATAACCAGATTAGGGTGTGTTAGATGGGCATGAGGCAAGGGCGCTACCGCATTTTCTTGGCCGTATTTATCACGTAATATCGTGATTTCATCGAAATCTAATGCCCGCTGCGGGCAAGATTCGACACAAACTGGCTTATGTCCTTCGGCAACTCTTTGATAGCAACCATCGCACTTGGTCATCAGTTTCTTTTTGGCATCAAATTGCGGCGCACCATAGGGGCAGCGCATCTCACAGTAACGGCAACCCACACACAAATCCTGATTCACCACCACCAAGCCGTCTTCTTCACGTTTGTGCATCGCGCCGGTCGGGCAGCCGGTGACACAAGTCGGCGACGAACAGTGATTACAGGCAATGGACAGGTAATAACTGAAGACATTTTGTACCCAAATATTGTCCTGTTGCGTCCAACTTCCTCCGCCATATTCATAAACTCGGCGTAATTTTGGCCCGAGATCCAAGTTCTTCTCATCCTTGCAGCTGATTTGGCAAGTTTTGCACCCGGTGCACTTGGTGGAGTCGACAAAAAAACCATATTGCTTCATTTTTCAACTCCTTATGCGCGTTTAACTTCAACGAGGTTAGTGTGTTGCGGGTTACCTTTCGCTAATGGCGAAGGGCGCTGGGTCGTCAAGGTATTGATACAACCGCCCACATCAATGCCCTCCTTGTTGATATTGCGCCATGCTCCTTGTGGCACGCTAATGACACCGGGTAAAACGCGCTCGGTAATTTTAACCGCGATACGCATCCGCCCCCGGCTATTGAATATTTCGACCATATCACCGGGTTGAATGCCACGGGCCTGCGCATCGATGGGGTTCATCCAAAACTGGTGTGGCACTGCTTCACGCAACATGGCGACATTATAATAAGATGAGTGACAATGGCCTTTAACATGGAAACCGGTCATCTGCAGTGGGTAGGTTTTCAGGGTTTCTACATCACCAACACCTTCAAATGTCGGGCAATATTCAGCGACGGCGGTAATACGATCTCCGGGGGCCAATTGCCACTCTTTTTCCAATGTGGCGAGCGCTTCAGAGTAGATCTCAATTTTGCCGGATGGGGTTTTCAATGGGTTATTTTGCGGGTCATCGCGGAAGTCTTTTAAGGCAATATATTGACTGCTGTCAGCATAAATCCGGTCAATTATTCCTTTGTCATTGGTCTGCTCAAAGGGCGGCAGTGCCGGGTTCTTTTCGCGCATTTTGTTATAACTGATTTCAATCCATTCTTGCTGGGAATGCCCTTCGGTAAAGGCTTCCCCAATGCCACATTTGGTGGCAATTTCGGCTAAAACATCATAAGACGGGCGACATTCCCACATAGGTTCGATAGCATTTTGCAGCCGCGTCACATAGTGATAAGCCCCGCTGGCATAGGAGTTATCAATCAAATCATTTGATTCCACCGAGGTGACATCGGGTAATAATAAATCAGCATATTTAGCCGAGCGGGTCATGTGGTTTTCCCACACTAAAATAAATTCGCACAGTGATTCATCTTGCAAGATACCGTGGGTTTTATTCAGGTCAGAATGCTGATTTCCAATCACGTTACTGGCGTAATTCCACATAAACTTAATATTGGTATCAAGTTTATCTTTATTCTTCACATGGGCATTTTTAGCGGTCATCTCAGTGCCACGGAAAATAGCGTCTGTCCACATAAAACAAGGAATCGCTGTTTTTACAGGATTGGGAATATTGAATCCCGGCACTGGATATTTAACATTCCCGCCCCAGGCTCCGGTATTGGTGCCGGCTCTGCCGATATTACCGGTCATCAATGGCAGCATCATAATTGAGCGCGCAGCTTGCTCACCATTAGCGCTGCGCTGAATGCCCCAACCTTGGGAAATCCAAGCAGCACGGGCATTTCCTAACTCGCGTGCGAGTTGGATAATACGGGTTGGCGCAATACCGGTTATTTCACTGGCCCATTGCGGTGTTTTTTCTAAGCCATCGATACCCAGACCTAAAATATAATCTTTATATGAACTATTGGCCGGAGCAGAGGCGGGTAATGTGCTGGCATCCCACCCTACACAATATTCCTTCAGGAAGTCCTCATCGGTCAGGTTTTCTTTAATTAATACATAACCCAATGCGGCGACCAGTGCGGCATCGGTGCCGGGAAATATAGGGATCCATTCGGCATTGAGGGTGGTGACACTGTCAGTCATCCGTGGGTCGATAATAATGACTTTAGCTTTACTCTTCCCCAGCGCATGAACCGTTTCAATATATTGGCCACCACCTGACATGCGTGTTTCTGCCAAATTATGGCCAAACATCACTACTAAGTCGGAGTTTTTAATTTCATCCAGCAGAGTTTCATCGGCATTACCATAAATATAAGGCATCACGGTATTAATTTGCGCCGTGGAGTAGGTGCCGTGCTGATCCAGAAAACCACCGAGCAAACTGAGCATTCTTTTACAAGCATTACGGCCTTGTAAATTAGCCCCGGTAGAGCCAGAACCATATTGATAATAAATGGCTTCATTACCATGTTGTTGAATGGTTTTTTTTAGATTGTCAGCCACAATTGTGGTGGCTTCATCCCAGCTGATTCGTTTGAATTTGCCTTCGCCGCGTTTGCCCACTCGCAACATGGGATATTTTACTCGGTCAGGATTATATGTTTTCCATCTGACTGAACGGCCACGTAAACAGGGCCGAATTTGATGCTCGCCAAAGGTGGAATCATCATAAATAGCTTCATTAGCAATTTTAACAATTTCACCATTTTTGACATGTACTTTTAGCGGGCAGCGGCTACCGCAGTTAACCAGACAAGCACTGTATTTAATGGTTTCTTTGCTGACTGGAGCTGCCTGTTCTGGCGCGGCTTGCACCGAAAAAGGTAGGGTGATTGAACCGGCAATTGCCGCAGCCCCGGTGACTGCGGCAGATGTTTGAATGAATTCACGGCGGCTCAGTGAGCCAGCGATAGATCTTTTATTGTTATTCATCGACATTCCCTTTGCGAAGGACATTATTTTGACGAAAATAAAACATAGAATAGAGTGCTAATGTCCCACCTTAGGAAATAATTTGTTACTTTCATATGATATAAATCAATTAAGACGGGATAACGAAAATAGAGACCTTATTTATGTGAGCATGCCGAGGGTTATTAATGATTTAACGCGAGATATTAACTATTTTCTATACATAAAATTAATATCTTTAATGTGATTAAATTCTGTAATAAAGAATCAATCTCAAATGAAAGAAATATATTACTATTTGCGAGTTTATTTAATTTTACTTAATTTTTTGAGAAAAATCTTAATAAATGGCTACTGATTATTAGTGACTATTCCCTCTGTAAAATGGAATTCAAGGGCATGAGAATCATGCGAATATTGGCTAAAAATATGAGTTTGTTTTTTTCTAACGAAAGAGAAAATTAGCATCACGATTTTTAGATCAGCCCTGAGTAACCTGCTATTCTATATTGATACTCTTCATAGTGTTACCATGCAGGGAATGAGTGTGATGTTGAATATGAGAAACCGATTTGAGCGTAATAACCTCTTCGGAGAGAAAAATATCCATGCTGTTTTTGAAGTCAGCCTACTGCTGAAAGCAATATTAGCTATCATGGAGGTTGTGGCGGGTATTTTAACCTTCTTTATTACTCCCCAGTTTTTACTGAATATATTGCATCGCCTCACACAAGTTGAGTTTATCGAAGACCGGGGCGATGTGGTCGCCAATTATGTATTGCATGCGGCACAAAGCCTTTCCATCAGCAGTCTGCACTTTGCCGCTTTTTATTTACTAATACATGGCATTGTTAAGCTGTGGGTCATTATTGGATTGTGGCGCAAAAAGCTAGGTTATTACCCTGCGGCAATAGTGATTTTTAGCTTGTTTATTGTCTATCAACTCTATCGTTATACCTTTACTCATTCGGTGCTTTTGATCCTGATAACGCTGCTGGATGTGGTGGTTATCGTGCTGACGGTGCTGGAGTATCGGCAGTTGCGACTGGAACAAAAGAGGCCCCAAGCGAGGCCGTTGTAATAGCGATTAAATAGCTATTTGGCTATCCGCGGCGGGTGATGCCTTCATAAATCAAACGCAGCCCAAACGCCCCCACGGCAACACCGATAATACCACTTAACAGATGTTGAACTTTACCATATGCGCGCCGCACCGCCGGGCGTGAGAACGCCATGCTAAGCAATGACCGCCAGAGGATAGAGGCTAGAACAATGCCGAGCCAGGCGACTATTTTTGCCCATGCTGGTGTGGTCGGGGTGAGTGTTACCGAGAAAATACTGATAAAAAACAGCACGGTTTGTGGGTTAGATAAATCAGTCAATAGCCCACGACGGAAGAACACATACCAAGGTGTAACCGAGGAAGTGGCGACAGCCCCCATACCCATATGCAGTTCCTGAGGGTGGCGCAGCATATTGTAGGCATACCAAATCAGATACAAACCGCCGCCGATTTTAATTGCCGAGAACAATGCGCCGCCCTCAGCAATTAGTGCCGCCATACCAAATAACCCCAATCCTGAGTAAATTGCATCCCCCAAAGCCACGCCCAGCCCAGTGAGTAAACCTGCATTTTTGCCAGAGCTGAGACTGGTTTGCACCACAATAAGTAAGTTAGCGCCGGGATTGATAAATGTGAGTACAAATAGCCCGATGGTCAATATGATGACGTGCATTTCGTCCATTCTGTGCGGCTCCGGTAGTCGTGATTTCAGTAGCATAATGTAATCTGCGGGAGCGAACAGCGCATTAATCGTGTTTATTGCATTCAGTGAATAGAAATGTGTCGTCAGTCAGCAAAAATATGGGCCTGACCCACTATCGTCAAATCAACCATTAAGCCAATATGGAGCCCTTCGCGACTGATGGTTTTAATTTCTACAATTTTGTCATGCTGAACAATTTTCTCATGCTGAACAATTGATAAAGTGAGCGTCGAAATAAAACCAGCAAAATCAATACTGATAATTTTAGCCAGACAGTGAGTTGGATAATGATGAACTGCGGGCAGCGGTGTGATGGTCACTTGCTCGGGGCGCAGCATAATGCGTGCTTGCCCATGACGGGTTGCATCGTCAACTTTGACTCGGCCTAGTGCGCAATCGGCCCATCCGGCCTCAATATGAGCAGAAAGAATTAGCGTTTCACCCAGGAATGTGGCGGTCGGCTCATCAATCGGCCTCAGATAAAGCTCTTGCGGTGGGCCAACATGAGCCAACTTGCCCGCGCGCATTACGGCCACCTGATCGGCAAAAGAAAGCGCCTCACTTTGGTCATGTGTAACTAAAATGGAGGCGATATTGGCTTGTGACAGCAGTTCAGCCACCGCTTTGCGGGTTGATGCGCGTAAGGCGGTATCCAGCGCTGAGAAGGGTTCGTCCAATAACATCAATACCGGACTTTGCGCCAATGCCCTGGCGAGTGCGACTCGTTGTTGCTGACCGCCGGATATTTCATGGGGCCAAAGCTGCGCTAATCGCCGGTCTAGCGCCACCATTTCCATTAATTCATCAACCCGGCGGGCTTTATCCTGCTTACTGCCTTTTAGTCCATAAGCAATATTGCCCGCCACGGTAAAATGTGGAAACAACGCACCATCTTGTGGGACAAAGCCAATCCCTCGTTTATGAGCCGGCACCTGGATTGAGTGGTCAAATACGGGGTTCCCTTGCAAAATCACCTTACCGCTATCCGGCGTTTCGAAACCGGCAATAATACGCAGTAAGGTGGTTTTACCTGAGCCAGATGGCCCGACAATCGCCGTGCGGCTCCCCGCCGTAACCTGTAAATCAATGCCGTCTAATACATTGACCGATTGGTAAGACTTGCCGATTTGTTGAAGTTCAAGCGTGCTCATAATCCTGCCGTACGTTGAGATTGAGAATAAAGAAGCCAGGTTAGCGGCAGGGAGAGCGCCACCATGAGCAGGGCGTAAGGTGATGCAGCAACGTAATCTATTTCACTGGTCAATGCCCAAAACCCAGTCGCTAATGTGCGGGTGCCATTCGGGGCCAATAACAAGGTGGCGGTCAGTTCATTGGATATAGCCAAAAATACCAAGGCCGCGCCAGCCGCAGCGCCGGGGGCCGCCAAGCGCATCGTGGTGCTCCAGATAGCTTGAGTGGGCGTTTTCCCTAAACTGCGCGCCACGTTTTCCAGTTCGACCGGCGCGGTCGCAATACCGGCCCGTAAACTGATTAAGGCGCGTGGCGTAAACATCAATAAATAGGCCAGTAAAAGAGTGAATTCAGTTTGGTACAGTGGCCGGGCCATCCGGATAGTGATGGTCACCAGCGCCAGTGCGACCACAATGCCGGGCAGCGAACTGGTGACATAATTACAGCCCTCCATGACCCGGTGTAAACGGCTTGGGTAGCGCACGGATAACCAGGCCATCGGTATGGCGCATAGGGTGATAATTACCGCACCGCTCAGCGCCAATGCCAACGTTTGTTTTAATGCTGGCAGTAGTTCAGCATTCAACCATATATCAATACCGCCAATATAGAGCCAGCGGGTGAGAGTGATAAAGGGCACGCCGAGCGAGAGGGTTGTCATTACCAGCGGTAACAGCAAACACAGTAAGGTGAGGGCGGTTCCCATTGAATAAGCAGTTTGTCTGCGTGCGCTACCGGAACCCACGCGCGCGTAGCGGTTATAGCCGCGGCTGGTGGCTTCAATTAGCAATAATCCTAAGCAACATAACGCCAGAACACCCGCCAACATATTGGCCGCAGGGCCATTAAATGTAGATTGGAATTGATCAAAAATCGCGGTGGTGAAAGTATCGAAACGGATCATGGCGTATAGCCCATATTCTGCTAATAAATGCAGTGCAATCAGTATCGAACCACCCCAAACGGCTAATTTTAATTGTGGCAATACCACCCGGAAAAATACTGCGGTAGGCGTGCTACCCAGTGAGGCGGCGGCATCTTCAAGGCCGGGATCAAGGCGGCGCAATACTGCTGAAGCGGGCAGATAAATAAAAGGAAAATAGGCAATAACAGAGATAAATACACCTGCGCCCAGTCCATGCATTGAGGGTATCAGGCTAATCCAGGCATAACTTTGCACAAAAGCAGGAACAGCCAGTGGGGCGATAGCCAGTAGTGACCAAATTCGCCTGCCGGGTAGAGCAGTGCGTTCAGTGAGCCATGCCAAAGCCACACCAATAATGGCGCAGAGCGGCAAGGTGAATGCCACCAGTAATGCGGTGTTAAGTAGCAACTCCCCGACGCGAGGGCGGAAAACCAGCGCTTTTACTGTTGGCCAGCCAGTATCAATGGCAATGCCAATAACAAACCCCAGTGGCAATAAGGATAGCAACGAAAGCATCACGGCAATAGCCACAATCCCAGAGCCGGGGCGGCGGCTATATTGCACTTGAGCGGCTTGACTCAGTGACATTGGGATAACATCGGGGTTTACATTGGCCATAATCGTCAAGGCACTCGGCGTGTTAATGCCCGTCGGGTCAGGAACTCGACGGGCTAAAAGTACATATTTTCAGCAGATTGACTTTATTTTCAGCAGGTTGACTTTATTACAGCAAGCCAGCTTCTGTCATCAACTCAACCACTTTCTTGCTGTTCAGTTTAGACGGTTCTACTTTTGGCGCATCCAGATCTTTCAGCGGCACTAATTTAGGGTTAGACGCAGCATCGACACCCACGGCATATTCAAAAGCATTATTAGTGCGCAAGATATCCTGACCGGATTTACTGGTTATCCATTTCATGAATTCTTGGGCTTCTTGCGGATGCTTGCTTGACGCCAGCACACCGCCACCTGAGATACTCACAAAGGCACCCGGATCTTGATGTTTGAAGTAGTGCAATTGAGTCTTGCCGCTGTTCTCGCCGGTTTTGGCTTGATCAACAAAGCGATAATAATGATAGATAACCCCACCATCAATCTGGCCGGCATTGACTGCTTTCATTACCGTGCTATTGCCTTTATACGCGGTGGAGTTGGCTTTCATGGCTTTTAACCACTCCAATGTGGCTTTTTCGCCTTTCAGTTCCAGCATGGCGCTAACAATTGCCTGGAAATCAGCTCCGGATGGTGATGCCGCCCAGCGGCCTTTCCACTCAGGTTTTGCCAAATCCATAATAGATTTAGGTAACTCGGCTTCACTGATTTTTTCCGGATTATAGACAAAAACCGTGCTGCGGGCGGCAATGCCGGTCCAGCGGCCATGTTCAGGGCGATATTCTTTGGCCACCTGAGCTTGTGTTGCCGCATCCAATGGCGCGAACAATTTTGCGTTATCAACCAGCACCATGGCGGGGGAGTTTTCTGTCAAGAAAACGTCTGCGGGTGATGCGCTACCCTCCTGAACTAACTGATTACCTAACTCGCTGTCCCCACCGTTGCGCAGGGTCACTTTAATTCCGGTATCTTTGGTAAAGCCGTCAACCCAGGATTTCACCAGATTTTCGTGTTGGGCGTTATACACCACAATGCCTTCGTCATTGGATGCCGCATTAGCGGAAAACGCCAGCATCATTGAGGAAGCCAATAGAGCTGCGGGGCCGAGAGAGGATAAACGTAACTTCATAAAGACATCCTTTAACAGGTCAAAGAAGAAAACGAAAGAGTCAGGCAACAACGAAACAGCTCGATTGTATAGAAAATTAGTACTAATAATAGTGAAAATCATTCGTATTATTTGCTACGAAATGTTTCACTAATGTTGCTATAATTCCTTATTGTTCAAGGGGTTTAGTGCAATTTGTCCTGATAAATGAAGGGTGGTGAGCGCAATTCCTTGATCAATTACTGCGGAGTATCCCGCATTTTCCTGTTTGTTCGTTACAGACAATGACTTAACATAGCTATTACTTTTTGGCATGGTTTATGGATATACGATGCGTCACTTAGCTGTCATTCTTTCCTCACTCATTTTGCTTTCCGCCTGTAGCAGCAAACCGACGCCTCCTGTTGCTGCGACGCCGTCAGATAGCCTGACTCGCAGCGGTTTTTTACTTGAACCTCAGCATATGGGCCACGTGCCAAACGGTGATTTTGCCTATAATGCAGATACCGCCCGCTTTGTTGACAAGATGGTGCGTGAGCATGGCTTTGAACGTCAGCAACTCCATGATGTATTGGCACAAACTAAAAAACTGGATTTTGTTATCCGCTTGATGGATAAGCAAGCGCCGACCTCTGGCCGCCCCTCAGGGCCAAATGGTGCCTGGAACCGCTATCGCAGCCAATTTATTACTCCGGGTAATGTGCAGAATGGTGTGAATTTCTGGAATCAATATGAAGATGCCCTGCAACGCGCTTATGAGGTCTACGGGGTTCCACCAGAAATTATCGTCGGCATTATCGGTGTTGAAACTCGCTGGGGCAGAGTGATGGGTAAGACCCGTATCATTGATGCGCTGGCAACACTTTCCTTTGCTTATCCACGCCGTGCCGAGTATTTCTCCGGCGAGCTGGAAACCTTTTTGCTGATGGCGCGGGCCGAGGGCAATGACCCGCTCAGTTTACGCGGCTCTTATGCCGGTGCCATGGGTTATGGCCAATTTATGCCTTCGTCATTCAAAGATTATGCTGTTGATTTTGATGGTAATGGTCATATCAATTTGTGGGATCCGGTGGATGCTATCGGCAGTGTGGCGAATTACTTTAAAGCACACGGCTGGACCAAAGGGGCGGTGGTCGCAGTACCAGCAAACGGGCAAGCGCCGAATCTCGACAATGGCTTTAAGACCAAATATCCGGTCTCGACTTTATCTGCCGCAGGGCTAAGTCCAACGGGTTCGCTGGGGGATTCTCAGGAAGCCAGCTTGCTACGCCTGGATGTCGGCACCGGTTATCAATATTGGTATGGTTTGCCCAACTTCTACACTATCACTCGCTACAACCACAGCACCCATTACGCCATGGCCGTGTGGCAGTTGGGTGAGGCGGTAGGCCGGTCGCGCCGGGGTTAATACCCGTCATCTTTCAAGTTGCAGGTGTGTTGGCTGCTCTCGATAACCCAAATCACTTACTGATGTAAGTTCATCGGGATTAATGAGCCTCATCCCTGAGGCTCACCCTGCGGCATGAAATCTATAGGGTATATATTGCTGACAAGGGAAGGGCCACATTAAGTGGCCCTTTTCACTAATCCATCAGATGGGAAATATCATCCGGATGAACTGATGGCGGGGACTGACGCCAGCCGCGAGTGAGCCAAAGCAGGTAAATAAAGCCCGCCAGCAACCACAGCAGGCCCACTTCCAGCGCGCGCTGTTCAAGGTGAACCCACAGCCAGACTGACATCACAAACCCCATCATTGGCAACAGCCCGTATTTAAACATGGCTGAAGCGCCGCGCCGTTTCTCATTGAAAATAAAGTGTTTTATGACACTCAAATTCACAAAAGTGAACGCGCCGAGCGCACCAAAGCTTATCATCGACACCACTAAATTCAGGTCAAGGAACAGCGCCAGCAGCGAGATGGTCGCCACGAATAAAATAGCGCGCCAGGGTGTATGGAACTTGCGATGCAGATGGAAAAATACTTTGCGCGGCAACACACCTTCGCGCCCCATGGCATAGAAAATACGCGACACGCTAGTTTGTGCGGTCATCGCCGAAGCATAAACGCCGGTCAGGTAAGTGGCCATAAAGAAGTTATACATCCACTTCCCGCCGACATGCTCGGAGATAATCAGGCTGGCGGTGTCCTGATAAGGAATTAATGATTTCCAGTCTGGATAAGCCAAGTGTGCAGCATAAGACACCGCAATAAAGATGGCACCGGCGCTTATCACCGTGAACAGAATGGCGCGGGGCAGGGTGCGCTTAGCATCGTGGGCTTCTTCTGCCATGGTGGCAATGGCATCAAAACCGAGGAATGCCAGACAAAGCACCGCAGCGCCGGATAATAAGCCCGACATATCACCAGCATTGACCAGTAGTGGCTTCATTAATGCCACTGGGCTTAAATCCGCCTGACTGAAAGAAAGTGCAATAAATAAGACGATAAAAACCATCTGTGCGGCGATCAGCGAGAAATTCACTGAGGTAAGCAGACGCACACCCAGAATATTCAGCAGGCTGACACTGACGATAGACGCAATAATAAAGACCGGAGCAGGGATCGCCGGGAATGCCTCGTGCAAGAAAATGCCTAAAACCAAATAGTTAAGGATTGGCAGGAACAGATAATCCAAAATTTGCGCCCAACCCACCAGAAAACCGGTTTTTCCACCAAAACTACGCTGAACGTAAGAATAGGCGGAACCTGATAGCGGCATGGCGCTAGTCATCCGGCAATAACTGAGGGCGGTAAATAGAATGGTGGCGACGGTAACCAGGTAGGCAATGGGTAAATGCCCCTGACTTAATACAGTCACCTGTCCGTAGGTCGTAAATACGCCCAAAGGCACCATATAGGCAAGCCCGAAAGCGACCAGCGCGGGGGTTTTAAGCACTCTGCGCAACTGAATATTTTGTGGCATTACCGTATCATCTCCTGGTGTGGACAAGCACCGCTAAGCTGTATTTCACAGCTTTAAAATATAAAGGAGCGGATTCTGACACAAGAGATACAGGTTTGAAAGCCAATACCTTTCCGACTTGATATTGCCGCGTTATTCGCCAGATTGATGAATTAGACTATTAAAAGGAATTGCTGCTGATTTTGGCCTGTTTATCCCCCGAATCACCAAATTACACCAGTGGTTCGGGGGCTAATGCTTATTTATCCGGCCAGATAAACCACTTTACCGCCGATTAAGGTGGATTCTACCTGAGTTTGATAAATCACCTCTGGTGACTGCTCAAACAGGTTATTTTTCAGAATGATAATGTCGGCGAATTTGCCCGTTTCCAGTGAACCAATATATTGCTCCTTGGCAATCATATAAGCCGCATCAATGGTCGCCGAGCGCAATGTCTCAATCAGGGTTAAGTCGCGGTCATTATCCAGCCGAGGGCCGGCAGGATTGCCGTCAAGATGCCATGCACGGCGGGTCATCCCCACTTGCAGATTGTACCATTCATCCAAGCGGTCAATCGGCCAGTCACTACCATAAGCAATACGCGCCCCGGCATCGAGGAAACGTGCCGCTGGCTCCATATGTTGGAAACGGGCTTCGCCCAGCATCTCGCGCTCTTCATCAATCAGCACCCCCGGCAAGCCGCCCCACTGGAAAGAGAGCACCGCAGTGGCCCCTAATTTGGCGAAACGGTCATACTGATGGGGAGCCACCAGCTCATTGTGAGCAAGCCCCGGCCGAATATCTTTGCCCGGCAAGGCGGCGCGCATCTGTTCCACTGCGTCCAGCACCATTTCGATTGCGCCATCACCCACCGTGTGAGTGTGCGGATGAAGACCGGCGCGGGCACATTCCAGAATCACCGCATTGACCACCGGCGCGGTAAAATAGAGGTCGCCATAGTGCTCAGTTGGCTGCCAGTCTGGGTTTTCGGCCGTGCCGTGATTGGCACGATAAGGTTCGAGCAGGGCGGCGGTCATGGTCGGCGGCTGTAATACGCCGTCAATAAACAGTTTCAAGTGATCAACAGCAAATCCCGGTGCCGGTGTCCACTCATCACTCCCCCATAGGCGGCCAAATTCCACTACTTCCTGCACCACGCGCGCGGCATCTTCCGGCCCTTGTAGGCTATCTGGCGTGACTTCTTTGGCCCCCAAAACCCGCAAAGTCAGCTCATTGCGTTGATATAATTGATGGAAGGCGACTAATTGCTCGGAAAATACACGCGTATCCATCACTGTTGTGACGCCCTGAGCATTCAAAACTTGCTGCACATGGGCGGCAATCTGCACATTTTTTTCTGGCGTAGCAGAAGGAATGCTGTCAAAAGCGCGCATGGCGGGCGCATCTTCCAAAATACCGGTGAGTTTTCCGTTCGCATCACGGGCTATTTTGCCGTCCGGCGGGATGGGGGTGTTTTCGTCAATTCCCAGCAACTCAAGCGCGCGGCTATTCGCCGCCAGTGTATGGCAGTCATTTGAGAATAAAGCCACCGGGCGACGAGTATTGAGTGAATCGAGGGCGGCTCGGCTCATATCGGCCCCGACCGGCGTCATAGCTTGGCGTTGCCAGGCGCGGACGGTTAGCCAGTCATTTTCGCCCTTAAACGGGTCACTATCGAGATGTTGCTGGATGATATCCAACGTCTGCTCAACACTCAGTGCCGCATAATTAAGATTACAACCAATCAGCTGCTTACCGCCCCAAAAGGGGTGCATATGGCTATCGATAAGGCCAGGCATCATAAACTTACCCGCCAGATCGATAAGTTGAGTTTTCGGGGAAGAGAACTGGGGGATCAGTTCGTCACCGCCAGTCGCCAGAATATAGCCCTGGCCCAGTGCGATAGCGCTGCAAACCTGGTTATTGGCATCAGCCGTGTAAATCGTGCCGTTATAATAGATAACATCGGCGACAGTAGATTGTTGAGTCATAGTTGGCTCTCAATAATCCCTTTCTTCCTTGATGTTGCAGCAGTTTTCACCATCGTGCTACAACGCCAATGACGTTGGGAATGGGTGGATATATAACCAGCATGGCCGGTGTCTCGAGTCAAACCTGTGATAAGAGACCGGCTGAGGCTGGTGTTAAGTTAAGTGTTTTGGAGTAACTCAGTTTTTATCATGACCGTCAGATGGCGCAGGATCTCGGCTTCGGAAAAACCTAATTCGGTTAATTGTGTCAATCCATCCAGACCACAGACCAGCCCAATCAAGCGCCATGCGATATCACTGGCATTGATATCAGAGCGGAATTCATTATTGGCTATTCCTGCATTAATCACTTCGACGGTGGCCTGATGCCAATCCGACATTGAGGTAGCGCAGGCCGCCTTAATCAAGTCATCGCGCTCGGCGAGTATCGAGATTTCATTCCATAACCGGGTTTCGCGTTTGCCGGCTTCATCTTGCGGATAGCCCAATACCAAGAGCACTCGCTCGTGGGCAGGTAAGTTTTGGCTGTCTAGCGCAAAAGCGGCCAAAGATTGTTTCACTAATAATAGAAAAGCATCAGCCCGCAGCCGCGAAACGGACGAAAAGTGATGATGCACTTGCCCGATAGCCACCCCCGCTTCACTAGCGACACGGCGCACGGTAGTGGCGGCCATCCCCTCGGTGATTGCAACACGCATCGCTGCTTGCAAAATGGTGTTGTGCCGCTCTTCACGATTCAAATAGGCCAAAGAGATTCCTTTATCTGACTCATTAGTGTTTTCATCATTATGTGATGAATTGGACGTTAGTTCAACTTTCCGCTATTATTATAAAATTGAACAGGTGTTCAACTTTATTTATTTGTATTCAACTTTATTTATTTGAGTGTTTGTATGTCTAAAAAGTGGATGATTTTCTACGTTATTATTCTGATGTATCTCCCTGTTTCTATTGATGCAACAGTGCTCCATGTGGCTGCCCCGCGGCTGGGGATCGCCTTGGCGGCCACCGGTAGTGAGTTACTGTGGATTATTGATATTTACTCATTGGTGATGGCCTGTTTATTACTCCCGATGGGGGCGCTGGGTGACCGCATCGGTTTTAAACGCCTGGCTTTACTGGGATCGGTATTGTTTGGTTTGGCTTCTTTGGCGGCGGCTTTGGCACCTTCGGTGGCAGCGTTAATTGCTGCGCGCGCCTTTTTGGCGATTGGTGCGGCAATGATTCTGCCCGCCACTTTATCTGCGGTGCGCCATATCTTTACCGATGAACGCGAAAGGGCTTTGGCGCTAGGGATTTGGGTCGCTATCGGCACCATGGGCGCGGCGATGGGGCCGTTAGTCGGCGGGCTATTAATGGAATACTTTTATTGGGGCTCAGTTTTCCTGATCAATATTCCCATTGTTATTGTGGTAGTCATTGCCACATTGGTGGTTATTCCTCATCAGCCAATGCGCACCGAACAGACGTGGAAATTAGCCCCTGCATTGGTATTGGTGACCGCGATCCTGATGTTGGTTTATGCCGCCAAAACCGGGCTGCGCGGTAACGGCGATCCGCTGATGACGTCACTGGCGGCATTGGTGGGCGGCGTGATGTTATTTGCTTTTGTACGCCATCAATTATCGGCATCCGCTCCAATGATCGATTTTCGGCTGATAAGTCAGCGAGTTATCGCCGTGGGTATGGTCATGGCGATGACGGCGATGATAACGCTGGTGGGGTTTGAATTACTTCTGACTCAAGAATTGCAATTTGTGTTAGGAAAAACTCCACTTGAAGCGGGGATATTTTTGCTGCCGCTGATGATAGCCAGCGGGGTAAGTGGGCCGCTATCGGGCTGGTTAGTGGCTAAACTGGGGCTGCGCACCGTCGCCAGTGCCGGTATTGCATTGAGTTCATTGAGTTTTCTGGGATTGGCTTGGACAGATTTTGCCACGCAGGTTTATCTGGCATGGGGGTGGATGATATTGCTCGGTTTCAGTATTGAAGCTTCTCTATTGGCTTCCACTGCGGCAATCATGAGTGCCGCCCCCCCTGAAAAAGCCGGTGCGGCGGGTGCGGTCGAGGGCATGGCCTATGAATTGGGTGCCGGGCTGGGGGTGGCAATCTTTGGTTTGATGCTATCGCGGGCCTATACCGCCTCCATTGTGCTACCAGAGGATTTGCCGCTGAGTTTAGTCGAGCAGGCCAGAGCCTCCATTAGCGAAACTATTCAGGTGGTAAATAACCTTGGTGGCTATGAAGCTCTGCTCAATAGTGCGAAGCTTGCTTTCTCCGCTTCGCACAGTTTGGTCTTGGGCACCGCCAGCATTTTGTTGATTCTGCTTGCCGTTATTGTGTGGTTCGCCATGCCGGGGCAGCGCGTGTCGCAGTGGGAAAAAGCTCCGCGTGACAACGCCACAAATTAGCCGCCAGAGGTTAAATTCTCAGTAAATAAATAGTCCTTACTCTTTAGCCATTACACTGAGTAAAGTGTGTGATATACCTACTTAAGGTAGCGGTGTGAGTTTTGATAGCTGGATAGTTTTTATAGCTAAATAGTTTTTATAGCTAAATAGTATCAAAACCGTATTCCAATAAAGAGTAAGGCTTTTTCTATGACCGCGCGGCTTTTCACAACACAACTCGATATCGACAGCTCAGCTCAACCTGTCCGGGTCTCTATTAAAGGGGATTGGGTGCTGGCGCATTACCGTGATTTAGAACCGGTCGTGGCGCAATTTCGCACTAATCCGCCCCCATCAGTGGTCTTTGATCTCAACCAATTGGGCGCTTTGGACACTGCGGGTGCCACCTTATTAGCCTTGCTGCTGGGAGAGGGGCGCATCAGCCATCTGCGTGAACTGGCCCCTAAGTTGCCAGAAGAACGCCGCATTTTGTTGGAAACAGTGAGCCGTGTTTTGCCGGATTTAGCCGCCGAACCATCAGAAAAATCGCCGTCATTTTGGCTTGAGTTATTGGCGAATACCGGCCGGTCGGTGGACAATTTATGGCAAGATATCAAATCGTTGCTGGGTTTTGTCGGCCTGACACTTGAGGCCTTATTTAGCACTATTTTCCGGCCCTCACGCTGGCGCATGACTTCGCTGATTGCCAATATTCAACAAATTGGCCTGAATGCAGTTCCCATCATTATGCTGCTGACTTTTCTGGTCGGGGCGGTTATTGCTTTTCTCGGGGCCACGGTATTAACCACTTTTGGTGCGGGTATTTTCACCGTCGATTTAGTGGTGTTTTCTTTTCTGCGCGAGTTTGCCGTGCTGCTCACCGCCATTTTGATGGCAGGGCGTACCGCCAGCGCCTTTACGGCTGAAATCGGGCTGATGAAAGCCAATGAAGAAATCGACGCCATCCAAACTCTGGGGTTAAATCCGGTGGAGTTATTGGTGTTGCCGCGAGTGTTGGCGCTGTTGATTTCACTACCGATGTTGACCTTTATTGGCATGGTTTGCGGCATTTTTGGCGGCATGGTGGTTTGCGCTTTAGCACTCGATATTTCCCCCACCATGTTCCTCTCGATTATGCAAAACAGTAATGGATTGCAGCATTTTCTGGTGGGGATAAGCAAAGCGCCCATTTTCGCCTTCCTGATTGCGATTATTGGTTGTCTTGAAGGGTTCAAAGTCACTGGCAGTGCTGAGTCTGTCGGGGTGCACACCACCACCAGTGTGGTGCATTCTATCTTTGTGGTGATTTTGCTTGATGCCGTCGCAGCGCTATTTTTCATGGAGATGGGATGGTGAGCCAAATAACCCAAGACCCAATCATTCAAATTCGTAATCTGGTTAACAGCTTTGGCCCACAGTGTGTGCATCAAGATCTCAATCTTGATGTGCAGCGCGGCGAAGTTCTTGGTGTTGTTGGCGGGTCAGGCACCGGTAAGTCGGTGTTGTTGCGCAGTATTGTCGGGCTACGCCGCCCAACCGCCGGGCAGATTCATGTATTTGGCCAGGATTTAATGACATTATCGGGCTTGGCCCGTTCCCAGGTTGAGCGCCGATTTGGTGTATTATTTCAACGCGGCGCATTATTTAGCTCTTTGACGGTGACGGAAAACGTGGCCTTGCCACTCATCGAAAATGCGGGCTTGCCGCGTGGCGAGGCCGAGCGGTTAGCGCAAGTTAAGTTGGCATTGGCGGGGTTACCGCCGGGGGCCGGCAGTAAATATCCCGCTTCACTGTCGGGCGGGATGGTCAAACGCGTTGCTTTGGCCCGCGCGTTGGCATTAGACCCGGATATTCTATTTCTCGATGAGCCGACGGCGGGCCTTGATCCTATTGGTGCAGCGGCGTTTGACAGTTTGATCCGCACCTTGCGCGATGCACTCAATTTGACGGTATTTCTGGTCACTCACGACCTGGATACGCTCTATACCCTGTGTGACCGCGTGGCCGTGTTGTCACAAAAGAAAGTGTTGGTGGTGGATACCTTGGATAATGTGGCTGCAACTGATGATGATTGGATTCAAGCGTATTTTCATGGCCCACGTGGGCGAGCTGCTTATCAGGCGGCGGCAGCGATTAATAGCGAAGAGAGGTTGTAAATGGAAACCCGTGCTCACCATGTTGTCATTGGTTTGTTCACTCTCATTGTGGTCAGCGCCGCACTGTTATTCTGCCTATGGCTGACCAACGCCGGTTCTAATCGCCAGTTCAAGCTATACGATATCGTCTTCAATGAGCCGGTGAGCGGGCTGTCTCAGGGCAGCATCGTGCAATACAGTGGCATTCGGGTGGGCGAAGTAATTCAGTTGCGTTTGGACAGCGAAAACCCCAATAAGGTTTGGGCGCGTATTCGTGTGTCTGCTTCGACGCCTATCCGCGAAGATACTCAAGCCCGGCTGACAGTTGCAGGAATCACTGGCACCTCAAATATTCAATTTAGTAGCAGTACCCCGTCAAGCCCGCTATTGGAGGGTAAAGATGGCGAAATTCCTGTCATTATCGCCACCCCGTCACCGATGAGCCAATTGCTGGCTAATGGTGAGAATTTCATGAGTAACGCCAATGAAGTGCTGATGCGGTTGAACCAACTACTGGCACCTGATAATCAAAAGCGACTTATCACCACGTTGGATAATCTCGCGCTTGTCACCCAGACTGTCGCTGATCAACGCCAAGATATTCGCACCATGCTGCAACAGTTAGCGCAAGCCAGCAAACAGGCCAATGAGACATTGACACAAACCAACCGCTTACTGCGCAATGCCAATGGCTTGATGGACGGGCAGGGCAAACAACTGGTTAATGATGCCGCTAAGACCATGGCATCATTGCAAAATACCAGCATTATCCTTAATAAATTGGTCAGTGAAAATCAAACTTCACTCAATAATGGTATGCAAGGGATGAATGAATTGGGGCCAGCTGTTGATGAATTACGCAGAACATTAGCGACATTGCGAGCTGCCGTTTCCCGTTTGGAAGAAAACCCTGCGGCTCTGCTGCGTGGTCGTGAAAGAACACAGGAGTTTACGCCTCGATGATATCTCTGAAGATAATGCGCTTTGCGGGCCGCCGCATCGGGCTGTTGATGTTATCCACGCTGGCGATGTTACTGTCAGCTTGCACTATTTTACCGACTGCGCCGATATCCCAGGTTTATCTGCTGCCGGTACCCCCAGCGGCAAATGCACCGCGCGCGCAGACAGTGAATTGGTCACTGCGGGTTTCACAACCGGCGACCAACCAGTTTATTAATAGCTCGCGTATTGCTGTTCAGCCCGAGGGGCAGGAAATTGCAGTCTACAAAAATTCGCGTTGGACTGATCCCGCGCCTATTTTGGTGCGTAATCGCCTGATTCAAGAATTCCGCACTGATGGCCGAATTCCCGCCGTCAGCAGTGATGATGATAGTCTTCAAGCTGATGTGGAGTTGAGTGGCGACTTATCGGCATTTCAGGGCGTGTATCAAGCGGGTAACAGTGAAGTATTGATCCGTTTTGATGCCCGGCTGGTGAGGATTTCAGATCGCAGAATTATGGCGACTCGCCATTTTGAAGTTCGCCAGCCTATTAACGGTGCGCAGATGAATGAAGTGGTGGCGGCCTTTGGCTTGGCAAGTGATCAGTTGGCCTCACAGGTATTGAACTGGACACTGCAACAGTCTCCTCAGTAATTGTCTTCTCAGTTAAAGGGTTATCTTCATCTCAAATATACCCTAAATAATTCGAGTCGCAGGAAGGCGGCAAGAGAGTAAATCCCCAGGAGCTTACACAAGTAAGTGACTGGGGTGAACGAAGGTAGCCAACGCACATGCAGCTTGAAGTATGACGGATATATGTCAGGTTAAGTAAAGTCCGACAGTTATATTGACTGACTAATGATCATCTGTTGCAAAATAACTGACCGCAGTTACAAAAATATATCTTATGTCAAATAAGTGTTGATTTTATATTTAATAATGTTTGACTATTGCTCTATGAATTGAGCAAAAGGGAATCATTATGCTTTGGAAAAATACCAAGGAGCAGTTTGGTCGCATCACTATTAGTGTCCACTGGCTGGTGGCATTAACAGTATATTCACTGTTTGCGCTTGGTTTATGGATGGTGACTTTAGGCTACTACGATGGCTGGTATCATCAGGCGCCAGAGATACATAAAAGTATTGGCTGTATATTATTTGCTGTAATGTTATTTAGGGTCATCTGGCGCTTTATTTCGCCACCCCCAAAGCCATTATTAAGTTATAGCCGATTTACACGCGTTAGCGCGTTATTAGCGCATCTGGTTTTATATATTGTTTTATTTTGTATTATGTTTAGTGGTTATTTAATCTCGACGGCTGATGGGCAACCAATCAATGTGTTTGGCTGGTTTGCTGTTCCTGCCACATTAACGGGTTTACCTGATCAAGCTGATACCGCTGGTACTGTACATCTTTATCTGGCCTGGGCTGTTGTAGTGCTTTCACTATTACATGGACTCGCCGCAATTAAACACCATGTTATTGATGGTGATATTACCCTCAAACGGATGCTGGGACGTAGCACCGATTAACCAACTGTATTATGGAGAATTAAGCATGTTTAATAAGACCCTCTTGGGCCTGACTGTAGGCGCACTGATGTTTACCGCAGGTAGCGCTGTAGCCGCCGAATATAAATTTGATAAAGAAGGTCAACACGCCTTTATTGAGTTTCGGATTAAACACTTAGGCTATAGCTGGTTATATGGCAGTTTTAATGATTTCGATGGGTCTTTCACTTTTGATGAGAAAGATCCTGCGGCTGATAAAGTCAATGTGGTGATCAACACTAATAGCGTTGATACCAATCATGCTGAGCGTGATAAACATCTGCGCAGTAAAGAATTCCTGAATGTCAGTAAATTCCCACAGGCGACATTTGAGTCTACCGAAGTGAAGAAAAATGCCGAAGGTTATACTGTGGTTGGTAATCTGACATTAAATGGCGTCACTAAACCAGTGACCTTGGAAAGTAAACTAACTGGGCAGGGTAATGACCCATGGGGCGGTTATCGTGCCGGTTTTGAAGCTAATGGTAATATTAAACTGAAAGACTTTAATATCACCACTGACTTAGGCCCAGCTTCACAGGAAGTTGAACTTATTCTGTCAGTCGAAGGTGTTCGGGTTAAATAACCTTTGTTGCTTTATTTGAAGGAGCCTTTGGCTCCTTTTTTATTGCTCATGTTATAGTCAATAATCGCTATTTTATTTTGGGTGAGTTAAAAAAAGGCCCTTTATTGACAGAATCTCTGATGAGTAATTCAGATTGGAATATATTTTCATTTGATAAATATCCGCCATCTAGCATGGATATCAGCCGATTAATGACTTCATTTATCATGCCACTGACGGGGTCTTTAATACTGGATAATGGCGGGAGCAGGAAAGGTGCAATAGGAATATTATCAAACCCAATGATGGAAATATCCTCAGGGACTTTTAAACCGGCTTCATTTAATTTCTTCATCGCCCCAATGGCCATATCATCATTACTGGCGATAATTGCGCTGAAAGGTAACTGACTGGTTAATAAAGACTCAATCGCCGTTGCACCACTTGCTGGTGTCCATTTGCCTTGCACGATAAGTTTATCTTGAACTGGCAGCGAAAATTCAGTTAATGCTGCTTTATATCCAGAAAGCCGCTCAATGGCAGTAGGTGAATCAAGTGAACCCGTAATAAAGGCGATATCATGATGACCTTGGTCAATAAGATATTTAGTTGCATTATAGCTCGAGCCTTTATGATCACAGAAAATGCAATGGCTATGATTTTTTCGCAGTTTTCTGTTAACCACCATAATCGGCTGTTTATATTTATCAATAATCAGATCCATAGCATCAACAGTTAAAAAACGGGGATAAATGATTATGGCATCACAGCGTAAATCGAGGAGAAATTGAATGGCATCTTGTTCTTCTTCCGCACTGTGTTTCCCATCAACCAGTACCAACTGACGGCCATTATTTTCTAATTTTTGCGCTGCCTGAGACAGTATTTCATTAAAGTAACTGCCGTTATACAGGGTATTGGTTACCACTAATCCGATGCATTCGGACTTGTTTGTCGCCAGATTTCTCGCCAGTAAATTTGGCCGATATCCAGTCTCTTCAATCGCTTTAAAAACCTGATTTTTAGTTGCATCACTGACATAGCCTTTGCCCGACAAAACCCGCGAAACAGTGGCTTTTGAAACACCGGCTTTCTTTGCCACTTCTTGCATTGTAGACATAGGCCCTTCCTGACACGTTGAAATTATTGTCATTCTATACTCTTCGCCCTTGAAATTGCAGAAGAGTTAGCGGCATTCGTGACTTGGCCGTCGCTGCGAACCATACCCGTTTGCAAGATTCTGATATCGATCACCATCACAGAATTAAAATAGAATAAATTCATCTATTGAATTTTACCTCATATTTTAAGATTCTCATGTGGAACCGGTTACCTATGTGTCAGGGAATGGCTAGTGACAACACCTTTCCGGTCAATGAATAATGTATAACTATATGAATTTAATGGCTAACTGTGGATTTGTGGCGATGGGGAGTTTTATCTCAGCACAGAAAGGACACTTAGCTCGGCGCGTGCCATTACGGGGAGTTGTTACTCATGTCAAAAAATTATGCCGCAGTATCACAGCAAATCGTTGATGCTATTGGTGGGGCCAATAATATCGGGGCTGTGACTCATTGTATGACGCGTTTACGCTTTGTACTCAATGATGCAAGTGCGGTTGATTTGGCTAAGTTGAAGGCTATAACCGGTGTGCTGGGTGTAGTACATAGTGAGAATCAGTGCCAGGTTATCATTGGCAATAATGTGAGCTATGCCTTTGCTGAAGTGATGAAACTGCTCCCGGAAGGCGCATTACCGGCAAACGCGCTGCCCCAGAAGAATAAAATCACCTTAAAGCGAATAGGGGCAGGGATACTGGATGCATTGATTGGCACCATGTCACCTTTGATTCCTGCCATCATCGGCGGCTCCATGGTGAAACTGCTGGCGATGATACTGGATATGACCGGCATCTTTGAGAAAGGCTCATCAACTCTCATTATTCTCAATGTCATTGGTGATGGTGCTTTCTTCTTCCTGCCAGTGATGGTGGCGGCTTCTGCGGCGATAAAATTCAAAACCAATATGTCGCTGGCTATCGCTATTGCCGGGGTATTGGTTCATCCAGCCTTTATTGATTTAATGGCAAAAGCCGCGCAAGGCCAACATGTTGAATTTATGGGCGTAACTGTCACTGCGGTGAAGTATACCTATACGGTTATCCCGGCACTTTGTATGACTTGGTTGCTGTCTTATATTGAGCGATGGGTTGACCACATCACTCCTGCAGTGACTAAAAACTTCCTTAAACCGATGCTGATCGTGCTGATTTCAGCGCCTATTGCCATTATGTTTATTGGGCCATTGGGAATATGGATTGGTAGCGGCATTTCTTCTTTGGTCTATACCGTTCATGATTATCTGGGTTGGCTCTCTGTGGCGATTATGGGCGCGCTCTGGCCATTATTGGTTATGACGGGTATGCACCGTGTTTTTACGCCAACCATTATTCAGACCATTGCCGAGACAGGGAAAGAGGGCATGGTGATGCCATCGGAAATTGGTGCAAATCTGTCATTGGGCGGCTCATCTCTGGCGGTTGCCTGGCGCACCAAAAATCCGGAGTTGCGGCAAACGGCGTTGGCCGCCGCAGCTTCAGCGATTGTAGCGGGTATCTCTGAACCGGCACTTTATGGAGTGGCATTGCGGCTCAAACGCCCATTAATCGCCAGCCTTATCAGTGGATTTATCTGTGGCGCGGTGGCCGGAATTGGCGGGTTAGCTAGCCATTCCATGGCTTCGCCTGGGTTATTTACCAGTGTTCAGTTCTTCGATCCGGCTAATCCAATGAGTATTGTATGGGTGTTTGGCGTCATGGTTCTGGCGATAGTTATCTCTTTCGTCACGACACTTTTACTGGGATTTGAAGATATTCCTGTTGAAGACAGTGTAGGTGGCAGCGCCGATTCTACTGACCCTGCTGTTTCGCACAGTGCAGTAAAAATTAACTAAATGAAGAGGTATTGAATGTCAGTATCAACATTTCCCGACGGTTTCTTATGGGGCGGCGCATTAGCCGCAAACCAGGCCGAAGGTGCTTGTTTTGAAGGTGGAAAAGGGCTGACGACGGTAGATATGATCCCTCATGGGCCACACCGTTTGGCCGTAAAATTAGGGCAGGAAAAGCGTTTTACCTTAAGAGATGATGAGTTTTATCCAAGCCATCAGGCAATTGATTTTTATCATCGCTATAAAGAGGATATCGCATTAATGGCGGAAATGGGATTTACCGTATTCCGTACATCTATAGCATGGAGCCGGATTTACCCTAATGGTGATGAAATGGCACCTAACGCCGAGGGTATTGCTTTTTACCGCGACCTCTTTAATGAATGTAAAAAGTACAATATTGAGCCGCTGGTAACACTATGTCACTTTGATGTTCCCATGCATCTGGTGACGGAATATGGCTCGTGGCGTAACCGAAAAATGGTTAAATTTTTCACCGACTATGCCCGAACATGCTTTGAAGCTTTCGATGGTTTGGTGAAGTATTGGCTCACATTTAACGAAATTAATATTCTTCTCCATAGCCCATTCTCTGGGGCGGGATTAGTGTTTGAGCCGAATGAGAATCAGGAACAAGTCAAATACCAAGCCGCCCATCACGAACTGCTCGCCAGCGCATTAGCGACCAAAATTGCTCATGAGGTCAATCCTGAAAATCAGGTAGGTTGCATGCTGGCAGGAGGGAACTTTTACCCACGAACCTGTAAACCCGAAGATGTTTGGGCGGCGCTGGAAAAAGACCGCGAAAATCTATTTTTCATTGATGTGCAAGCCCGTGGAGCTTATCCCGCTTACACAAAACGCCTTTTCAGGGAGAAAGGTATTTCAATTACCACACAAGAGGGGGATGACGATATTCTTAAACATACAGTAGATTTCGTCTCCTTCAGCTATTACGCCTCGCGCTGTGCTTCGGCGGATATGAATGAACATAACAGCAGCGCCGCTAATATTGTTAAATCCTTGAAAAATCCCCATATTCAGGTCAGTGAATGGGGGTGGGGAATTGATCCTTTAGGGTTACGCATCACCATGAATATGATGTATGACCGCTACCAGAAGCCACTTTTCTTAGTTGAAAATGGGCTGGGTGCTAAAGATGAAATTAACCCGCAGGGTGAAATTGAAGACGATTACCGTATTAGTTATTTACGTGAACATATTAAAGCCATGGGTGAGGCCATTGATGATGGTATTCCGGTCATCGGATATACCTCATGGGGATGTATTGATCTGGTTTCCGCCTCTACCGGGGAAATGAGCAAACGCTATGGTTTTATCTATGTTGATCGCGATGATTTGGGAAAGGGTTCCTTAGCACGTAAGAAAAAGAAATCTTTCTATTGGTATAAAAAAGTTATTGCCAGTAATGGTGCTGATTTGAGTTAAATAATTCGCCGGGAATGACGTCTATGACTTATATTCCCGGCAATGCATTTTATTCGAATACAGCAGTATTTTTATTATTAGTTTTTGATGTGTTACTCGCTACGATCGCGTGTCGAGCCTTTCTTCAAGTTGATCATAAAATCCATAAATGCAGTTCGCAATGGGGTAAATATCGGGTGTTTACGATTCTCCATCATAGTTTCCGAAAACAGCTTCAGACCTAATGCAAATGCGGCTGTTTTCTCTTTACCAAAGTCTAAGTCTTCGCGCGCCTGTAACCGCTCGATGATGCCGAGGATCTCATCGTGATTCTCGGCTTCGAATGTTACCGGGGCTTTATCTATGGCTTCACCTTTGCGATCAGTCAGTGGCTCAATGGTGATCCTATAGCGATATCCCGGCATTAGTTTTTCTCCGCTTCTTGAGTCTCTGCCGCCTTGGGTTCTAACTCTTTTTCAATGGTTTCTACTGCCGTCAATAATGCTGCATTAATATGCTCAACCTGTTGTGGCGTCACATCTGAGCGCATCATACTGCTGCGTAGAATGTGGCGTAAACGGTGCATGGCCTCAGAAATCCCTTCAGCCAAGTTTCCCTCTGGGCGGCGATTTACCTGCGCCAGTCGTGAAAAAATAACATCAACCATCTGTTGGTTTTGCTGCAATTCAGCTTTCCCAGCATCCGTGATTTGGTAGCTTTTACGCCCATTGCCAGTTGCAATTGGGGTAACAAAATCCTGTTCTTCTAACAGAGTCAGAGTGGGATAGATAACACCTGGGCTTGGAACATATAATCCTGAGGATGCCTCTTCGATAGCTTTAATCAGTTCGTAGCCATGGCAGGGCTTTTTATCAAGTAGTGCTAGCAGGACAACCCGCAAATCACCATGTTCAAACAGGCGATGCATTTTTTCGCCACGCCCACGTCTGCCGCCTCTTGCGGCTTCGGTTGTTTCTGCTGCCATAGAGTGGCGACCGCCGCGATGCATTCTTTCGTTGCGATGGTGCTGCCCTTCATGGTGTTCTCCACCACAATGATGACCACGTTTTGAAAAACCAAACATAATGAATCTCCTTTAGATATATCGAAACAATTTCGATATATCTAATTTATATCGATATATCGAAATTGGCAAGAGGAGGATGTGAAAAAGATATATCTAAATGCGTTTTTTATCAGAATAACTGGAGGGGATTGTAAAATTGGGGGGGATGGGACGGTGCGATGGAGCAGAACCATGACACAATTTTTCAGTCGCCATTCCGTTTTAGACTAAAACTGAGAGTAATGATCGATTGAATCATCAAGAATTGTCTCTATTTTTATGGGTTTTAATAAAACCTTGAGTACAATTTTTCTGGTTAGTATAAAATTAAATTTTTCTTTTGCGGTCATTTGCAGATAGATATAGGTATTTCGACGATATTAGGATTGTCGTTTTCAATTAACACAAAAGGACTCTTGGATGTTTAAAAAACTTTTCTTTCTTACTCTGTTATGTGCGGTATCCGCTACAAGTTTCGCTGCCGAACCTGTTCGCCCTGAAGTTGCTGATTCTGTTAAGGCCTGGCAAGGCAATGAAGGTATTGAAGTTTGGACATTGCGTTATGGCCCTCGCTCTGAAAATAAGGCATTAGTACAGATAACAAATGCCGACCATGATTGGGATAAGAAAATTCAAATTATGGATGTTGAGAAGAAAGACGAGCGCAGTGACTATAGTGTCAATGTTAATGGGAAGAAAATTGTAGTTTTGATCATTAATAACAATAATTTAGGGAAATTATATTTACCTGGCGAGAAAGGCGACCATCCTATTATGTATAGTGAATTGCTTTCTAATGAGGGCAATGCGCAATATTTCCTGAGTGATTTTCTCAAGCAGGAAACTAAGCCGCAATCATAGGCGGTGCTAGCAAATCCCCTTGCTCCGCAGAACCGCACTGGGCAAGGGGAAAACAGCTGGTTAAGCTATTAGCTTTTCTTCACAAACTCAGATTTCAGCTTCATTGGGCCAAATCCATCAATTTTACAATCGATATTGTGGTCACCTTCAACCAGACGGATGCTTTTCACTTTGGTTCCGATTTTCAGGGTTGAAGAGCTGCCTTTTACTTTTAGGTCTTTAACAACAGTTACCGCATCACCGTCAGCCAGTAAATTACCATTGGCATCACGCACCACCAGGCCTTCATCGGCTGCTGCAGAATCGCTATTTTCCGACCACTCATGACCACATTCTGGGCAATTTAATTTTTCCCCTTCCTGCCATGTATATTCAGAACTACACTTCGGACAGTTTGGTAAACCCATCACGCTAACCTCTTGAAATTAAAATTAATAAATATAAAAAAGTGACAAATAACAGGCTATTGTATTGATATTCACCTGTTCTACACATTTTATCACATTAAAGGATAGGTTTGTCATTGTCCCTATGCGGATAGCCAAGGAATAACGTCATGCTGTTCAGAATACGCATGACCTGAACGCCCAAAATCCCAGCCTTGGCTTCACGGAGCATACAGATGATCTGTTTTTACTTAACTGATGAGTGTCATTGACCCATGACAAGGCAGTCGGGGTGGCTCCACTTTATAATCAAGGCCATTTATTTTCTCAGTGGTATGAAAGTATGGCTTATCAACTTAACCTTAATTGGCCCGAGTTTTTAGAGAAATATTGGCAAAAACAGCCAGTTGTATTAAAAAATGCCTTCCCGAATTTTGTCGATCCGATTACGCCGGACGAGTTGGCGGGCTTAGCAATGGAAGCTGAGGTAGATAGCCGTCTGGTCAGCCATACAAATGGCCAGTGGCAGGCGAGTAATGGGCCATTTGAGCACTTTGATAATCTAGGTGAAACCAACTGGTCACTGTTGGCTCAGGCGGTTAACCACTGGCATGCCCCCTCAGCTGAATTAGTTCGGCCGTTTCGTGTGCTGCCAGATTGGCGTTTAGACGACTTGATGATCTCCTTTTCTGTCCCTGGTGGCGGAGTTGGGCCGCATATTGATCAATATGATGTGTTCATTATCCAAGGGATGGGCAGCCGCCGTTGGCGGGTTGGCGATAAGCTACCGTTAAAGCAGTTTTGCCCACATCCGGCACTGCTGCATGTTGAGTCATTCACCCCCATTATTGATGAAGATTTAGCGCCGGGCGATATTTTATATATTCCACCGGGCTTCCCACACGATGGTTTCACTCACGAAACGGCGTTTAACTACTCGGTGGGTTTTCGCGGGCCAAATGGGCGGGATTTAATCAGCAGTTTTGCTGACTATGCGCTGGAAAACGATCTTGGTAATGAGCATTACAGCGACCCTGATTTAACCTGTCGAGAACATCCAGGCCGGGTTGAAGAATATGAACTCGACCGCCTGCGTGGGATGATGATCGAGATGATTAATCAACCAGAAGACTTTAAGCAATGGTTTGGCCGCTTTGCAACGACACCGCGCCATGAGTTGGACATTGCTCCGGCGGAGCCGCCTTACGAGCCGAAAGAGATTGTCGACGCCCTGACGGATGGTGAAGCCTTGACTCGCCTTAGTGGGCTGCGGGTTCTACAAGTGGGCGACAGTTTCTTTATCAATAGTGAGCGGTTGGAAATCTGTGACTCTACAGCCGCTGATGCGCTGTGTCGCTATACTATTCTCGGCAAGGAAGAGCTGGGTGAGGCACTCCGTAATCCGGCTTTCATTGCGGAGTTAACTGAGTTGGTTAATCAGGGATACTGGTTCTTCAACGAATAATTATATTTTTAATAGCGGTTTTCGAAAGCGTATATTATGAGCCAATTCGGAAGCCGCACCCTACCTATGCCCGTTAGCGGGTATCCAGCCAGTCCCCGATAAATTATCAAAAACGCATGATTATTTAGAGCAAGATATTGCCTTGTTTATTAGGCTATTACCTTGATACGTGGCAGAATATAAAAAGTAATGATTCCCATTTCACCTGAGATGACAAATACATAAATATGGATCGCTCCCGTATACTCAAATTTCTATTACCTTACTTGTGGCCTAAAAATAACTCGAAACTCCGGTATTACCTGATTGCCGCCGTCATATTTATGGTGGTTTCTAAGGTCAGTACCACACTTGTGCCCCTTGCTTACAGGGCGATGATCGACACATTAAGCAGTGAAAATGCCAAGATGATGGCTATCCCCATCACCTTGATAATTGCTTATGGGGTCGCGAGAGTTAGTGCCTCCCTATTCGAAGAATTGCGTAACGTGATGTTTGTGCACGTCAGCCAGAATGCGACTCGATTACTTGGTTTACGGGTATTTAAACAATTACATGAACTAAGTTTGCGTTTTCATCTGGACAGGCAAACCGGCGGGTTATCTTTATCTATTGAACGCGGTACACAAGCGGTTGCGACAGTGCTTTCCCGCATTTTGTTCTCTATATTCCCCATTTTATTTGAGATAACCCTGGTCTCTCTTATCATGTGGCATTTGCTAGATGGCTGGTTTGCGGTCGCCATTCTGGCGACAGTGGCATGCTATATCCTATTTACTGTTGTGGCGGTTAGTTGGCGAACCCGTTTTCGGCGTGAGCTAAATCAAGCTAATTCAGACGCTAACACCAAGTCTATCGACAGCCTGATAAATTATGAAACGGTAAAATATTTTGGTAATGAAGAGTTTGAAGCTGAGCGCTTTAATACTTCGCGCCAACTGTATGAATATGCTGCAATTAAAAATCAGTTCAGTTTTACGGCGTTAAGTCTCGGGCAGACGGCAATTATTTCCATCGGGTTGGTGGTGATGATGGCCATGGCGGCGCAAGGTATCACACAAGGCCGTATGAGCATTGGTGATTTTGTGTTGGTAAATGCTTACCTTCTTCAGCTGTACCAGCCGCTCAATTTCTTTGGGTTTATTTATTCTGAGATCAGACAAGCATTGATTGATATGGAGAATATGCTCGATTTGTTGATGGTGGAAAAAGAGATTACTGATCGCCCTGATGCGCCGGCTTTACATCTTACAAAGGGGGAAGTGCGGTTTGACTCAGTCAGTTTTGGTTATGATCCGCGTAGACCTATTCTGAATAAAGTGAGTTTCACTATCCCTGCGGGCAAAACAGTGGCGGTTGTTGGCGCATCGGGAGCCGGCAAATCAACACTATCTCGTCTATTATTCCGGTTTTATGATGTCACTGATGGCGCGATTTATATTGATGATCAAGATGTCCGCAATGTAACTCAAGCAAGTTTACGTGAGGCTATTGGCATCGTGCCGCAAGATACAGTGCTCTTCAATGACACGCTGCGTTATAACATTGCTTACGGCAGAACTTCTTCCAGTTTTACAGAAATAGAACGCGCGGCGAAACTGGCCCATATTCATGATTTTATCATTAGTTTGCCAGATGGTTATGACACGCGAGTAGGGGAGCGTGGGCTTAAGTTGTCGGGGGGTGAGAAACAGCGAGTGGCGATTGCGCGGACTATTCTTAAAAACCCAGCTATTTTGGTTTTTGATGAAGCGACCAGCGCGTTAGATACTCATACTGAGCGCGAAATTCAGGCCCACCTGCGCGAAGTTAGCCGCGACCATACTACTCTGGTCATTGCTCACCGCTTATCCACCATTATTGATGCCGATGAAATTATTGTGATGGAAGCGGGCTCAATAGTTGAACGTGGGCGGCATGAGGCGTTATTGCTGAAAAATGGCCAGTACGCGGCCATGTGGCAGAATCAATATCATGAAGAGGAGCAACTTGCACCATAGCGCTTTGTTTTTAAAGGCTATTTAAAAGAGTGCATAAAGATGAGTGTGCACTCTTTTCGCTGATATTGATTGATTTGTGGAACCAGTCGCCTGAAATGCTCTGAAGCGCAATGTATATCTAATGCCGCTTGGTCTGGCCATTCTTCGATAAAAATAAAGTTGCCGGGATCTTTATGATCGATAAATAAATCATAGGAAATACATAGTGGCTCAAGTTTTGTTCTTTCCACTAATTCTTTATAGAGTGGCGTGACATCACTGATGTGCTCAGGTTTTATAAAATCTTGTGCAATGACTTTTAACATAGGTCTAATAGCGCTAGGCTCCGGTAAAATGCGTGTAAGCGAATACTACCAGCGCAATCGCGATCATAATCATCGTCGTTTTTCTCATTTCAATTCTCGTTATAAATGATGAGTTTCAAGTTGGCTAGCCAAACGATAACGTAAATCCCGCTAAAAAACAGCTATCCGCGACAAAATATCCAGTTTCAGGGTAATGTCAGTAAAATCAATCAAGTCACACAGGGCGGGGCTCTTACAGGAGATGAATCCTGTTTAAGTTGATATTGATCTCATTTTTAATATAATTATTTGTGTTAACTTTCATGATGTGCATTGTCACATAAGGGGGATAATATGTCAGCACTTGAGAAACTCGTTTCAGCATATTGCCATACCAGCCTGGACTTTGTGGCATCCACGGTTGCTTTTATGGAAAACCAAAAAAAGAAAATAAATGTTGATGAAATTGAAGCGAAACTTTCGCCGGATGAATGCGATTTCTTCCAGGAGAGATTAGCTCATTACAGAGATATATACCGACCGCAGTGATCATGCGGCGGTTTTGTCCTGCATTCGACATTAAATAAGCCGCCTGATGGCGGCTTATTCTATTATAAAAATAGAATCTATGAAGATAGGGCGCTCTTATGCTTTCTTGGTAGCAAGAATGACACTTGATGCTTTAAATAATGCAGTGACTTCACTTCCTACCGATAGCGCCATTTCTTCCAGGCTTTCATTGGTGGCTGAACCTTCAACAATGGCATGGACTGTTCCAAATAACTGGTTTAGTGCAGAGGTAGACATCGTATTCCCTCATGGTCATGTCAAATTGACATCGTGCCAGACGAGATTCCAGCCCGACCCCCCATCTGACCAAATACACTTACAGGAGTACAGGCGTGATGCCCATGTGTCACAGAAAAAATGGATATGTGTTAGCGATGAAATAAATCAAAATGAGATAAAGCGCGACGTATATTTATTGAGTAATAAAATCCGTGATAACAGCACTGATGCAGCAAATACGGATAACAGCAGTGTGAACCTCAATGTGACATCCGATAAGTTATATGCGCTGGCGATGAAATAGAAAATTCCATCATGCAAAATATAAACCCCAATCATGGATGGGCTGATATAGGCTAATGTTTTCTTTATCCATTCATGTTTAGTGTCAAAGTTATCAAATATGACAAATAAGCATAAACTCAGTATTAAAACATGTAGGTTATCGAGGAAATAGCTGGCATTTACTGTTTTATAGACATACATCGACATAAAACTTTCATAGAAATACATGGAAACTGCTGTCGGGATAAGAAGAACTTTTGCTGCAAGACGTACTCTCGGCATTTTGGTTATTCTTTGGCAAACTTTGGAGCAAAGGAACCTGCCGGTCATATAATAGAAGATCCACGTCCATAATCTAAAGTATTGCGGAAAATCAATTAGGTAGGGTTTTTCACTGAATGCACTGATTAAATCGATAGAAACAGAAAATATAACCAAGCATGAGAGGGTTATGATTGCTGTTCTGTTACTTTTTAATATCTTAGAGATTATTGGGTTGATTAGATAAATAATAGCAATACTGAATAAAAGCCAACTTTGCAGGAAGTAACCCCGCTTGAAGCCATCTTCGTTGATAAAGTAGAAAAGTACGTTCCAGAAAATAATAATAGTTATTATAGATTTTAACTTTCTGAGTATATCTGCCTGATCTATCTCATCATTTGAGTCGATATAACCAATAATCATAAAGAAAAGTGGGGTTGCGATGATCGATAAAAAGTACAGAACACCCATCACTTCTCCACCGAGAAAACACTGTTCAGTACAAGTTTTACTGGCAGAATAAAAGGTAACGGCAGAAAAACAGCTTAATGTTTTCAGCGCATGTAAACCGACGTTTCTCATAAAGTTGTTTGGCTTAAAATAAAGTTAAACGAGATATCCAGCTTCAGATAACGTAGGTATAGCATTAGAACCTTCCTGTTTAGGCTACTAATTTCTCACTATTTTTACATATAATCCCATTGCTGTCACGTCTGGTAGACTTAAAGCTAAATAAACAACTAAGAAATATTCTTTTTAGAAAAAGACGTTTCCTACACTCTCCGGTGTTGACATCCTATATATATCCTCGTTCCCTTATGGTTTACTGCAAAGTAAGGTGTGTTCTGGGCTATCTACATAATTTCTAATAGCTTTTATTTCATCACAAATAGATGTGAGTTAACAATTCATAGGGTGCTGAAGCACTAGCGGGTGTAGCCAATATGATAAGCTGTATGATCGTTGATAACGACAAATATCAAACGTTGGGTATGGTAACCATCGTAAAAAAGATATTTACATCGTTAGGGTTTAAAAAAGAGATTAAATTCTATCGTAAAGCATTTTATTCAGCAGATATCATTTTTATTGGAGTTGATGAGTTTAGTTTTTTTGATGCTCTAAAACGTCTGGATAAAGCGCCTTCAGAAGCAGATGTTTTTTTAATTTGTGATTCCCGATTGAATAGCTTTTTACAGGGTATCCCAAGGTTCAGTAATGTCACGATGATCTTCAGAGAAGACTCCATCGATACTGTTACCAACAAGATTTCAACTGTTTTTAAACGTAAGGTTCGCGGACTTAAAGAGAGTCTAACTGAGCGAAAATCCCCGAAAGTATTAAGTCAGCCATCGTCAGAGCGACAATATTTGACGCCTAATGAAAATATCGTATTGAAATTGTTCAATGAAGGATTTTCGGGCGGGGATATCGCCAGAATTTTGAAAAAGAGTGAGAAAACAGTTAGTGGGCAAAAACGGTCTGCCATGAAAAAGCTGGGTGCCCGTACTGATGTTGAGTTAATTAAAATGTTTATGTTCAAATAGTTAATATGAAAATGGACTGAATTTTGGTTGCTTTTTCCGTCGACACCAGAGAATACCAAAGGGATTTTCTTGTGCTAGCGGGCAGGGATGCCAGCTTCAAAACCCTGGGGAGCCCCCCAAACAGCCCCAAAGTTATTTGGGGCTGTTTATGGGTTGCGATGCCGCGTTATTTCAGTAAAAAACAGACTAAATACTCTTCAACTTGGCAATCGTACTGTCGATATCAACCTCATGCTCAGAGAATGTGTAGGTGGTATTTTGGAACGTAGTTATTGATAACATTTTCAATGGCACGGTTTTTTCTGAAATATCTTCTTCCTGCGGCCGAATTTTATTCATCAGTAAGTTGACTGAAAGGATGGTGTTGGCTTTATCGATCTCAGCCTGCGCAGGAACTTCTTTAGTAAAGGTATTGAATGATTTGATACTGGTGAGTTTGATTCTCTCATTAGCAATGAATATGTATTTGCTCTCAATGGCCACTTTCACTGCAAATGCGGATAACCCTTTAGTATTGGTTGTCGGCTCGAAAGTGACTTCCGCGCCTTTTTTGATCATCTCGGGATTAGCAACTTTAATAACGTGAAAATAACGGTTATCTCCGTTCTCATCGGTGATAAAACCAAAACCTTTATCTTCAAAAAAAGTTGTTATTCTACCGTTCATCATGCATCTCATATTAGCGTATCCAATGGGTAAGTATAATACAGGTGAATCGCTTTCAGATACAGTCTGGTACTTTCTTTGAGCCCTTTAGGCTGTGTTGTAAAAGAAAAAAATATGGATTTCTGTGCTAGTAATTGAGCAGAAAAGATGGCTTTTTCACTTTTTATCTAATTTTTGTGATCTCTACCGTGGACAAAAAACGGTTCTATTGCTGTACTGTATTGGACACACATTTTGTGTCCAACATTCACGTAAAGGTAAGTTTGATGTCTAAGATTAAAGGTAGCGTTAAGTGGTTCAATGAATCTAAAGGTTTTGGCTTCATTACCCCAGAAGATGGCAGTAAAGACGTTTTCGTTCATTTCTCAGCCATCGCTAGCAACGGTTTCAAAACTCTTGCTGAAGGCCAGCGTGTAGAATTTGAAATCACGAACGGTGCCAAAGGGCCATCTGCTGCTAATGTTATCGCTATCTAAGTAGCCAATATTTCTTAAAACCCGCCTCATTCTTATCAGGCGGGTTTTTTATTTCTAGCCCCGAGGGAATTAACTAAAAGAGATATGCCTTTAAGAAAGCGGCGGTGATCAATAGGCAAAAAATGACTGCCAGCCATTCGGTTCCTGTTTTAGGTAAACTAAACATGGGATTTATCCAGCACATCAGTCACCCCAGCTGTTAACTGTTCTTAACTAAATAATTATCCAGTCTGTAGATTAATAAAACATTAAGACGATGTAAAAAATAGTGCTGTCATGCCCGCGCTTATTGACCCGCAAAGTAATTAACTAACATGAAAGCCAGCATAGTCATAGCCAGTGAACCGGCCAGATTAAGTGCAACTGTACCAGCAGCCCAAGCTAATTTCCCATCCTGAAGTAAATAGACAACTTCAACTGAAAAGGTTGAAAATGTCGTCAGGCCACCGCAGAAACCCGTGGTAATCAGTAATTTCCAAACGGGGTCAATGTGTGTGATTCGGGTGAATAGTGCTAATGTCAGGCCGATAATAAAAGCGCCAACCAAGTTTACAATAAGCGTACCCACGGGGATATTGGGTGAAAAACTGTTTAGCTTCATACTGACTAGCCAACGAGCGACGCTACCCACTCCACCACCAATAAATACTGCCAGTAATGTATTAAACATAAACACCTTTCTTTAGAGATAACACTATGCCGGTACTTTGCCGTTATTTAGCTTGCCAGTTCAATGCGGTTACGGCCATTGTCTTTTGCCAGATACAGCGCAGAGTCGGCGGCTTTTAGCCATTGCTGATAGTTAATCATATCGTGTCGGTAATCTGCGATACCAGCACTGACTCTAAGCTGTAAGGATGGAGCGTGGGTAAAAACTAAATCAGCCAGTTTTTCCTGAATTCGCATTAATACTTCCCGTGTTTGTTCTGCCGTAGTATTAGGCAAAATAGCACCGAACTCATCCCCGCCGTAACGGCCAACAATGTCGATGGCCCGCAGTCCTAGCAATAATTCTTCGGCAAGAACAGTAATAGCTTCATCACCCACGGCATGACCAAAGGTATCATTAATCGATTTGAAGTTATCAATATCAAGTAAAATAAGTGTGGCACCGTGTTGGTAGCGTCGGCAACTATCAAATTGATTATGTAGTTGATGTTCCCAATGCCTGCGATTATAAAGCCCGGTTAATCCATCCCTAACACTAATACGCAATAACTCTTCTTTATTTTCGGCCAGGCGTTTTGCGGTTCGGTAGGTGACTAATCCAAGTAGGGAGGGGTAGATAATTATCATCGGTAGACAGGCATAGACCTGGAGTGGCGAGGTTTCAGGTTTAAAGGGTAAATTAAATATCCATGCAGTCAGTAAACTACAGGCAATCTGCAATGCAAGGCCTTTGCAAAAAACGTTTTTCCCGCCAGAAGCAATATTGTTCATGCTCATCATTGAAAGAATCACGACGGATGGCAGAGCATTGAATGACATTATTGCGACCCAGACACCACCCAGTGCTGAGTCTATTTTCATATTTATGATTTCTTGTTCAAACGGTTGTTCAGAGCGTGTAGCCAATAGGTATGAAATATGTGGCCAGACTAATCCATTAAGGACGAGCATGAACCAAAGCCATAATGGAGCATTCTGGGTGTAGAGTACTGAGCCGACACAAAACATACCAACGCCTAAGCCAAATACGCGAGGTAAATAAGTCCTTTTAGCAAAACTTAACCCAGATCTGCGGGTGTTTATTCTACTTGAATAAGGCAATTGGCGATTCCCTCGTTGTTTCTGCTTTGGGGGGATGTTAACGGCAATGTCTCATCCGGAATGAGTCAAAATAAGTGAGAAAAGACTCTGAGTAAATCATAGTTCACTAACGAAATCTGTTACATATTACTCTTGTTTTAATCGGCAATTTATTCGTAAATAGCCCATGTTTTAATAAACAGTGCTAATCAAGAAGGTGCATATGGAAGGTCTCAGTATTACCAAATTATTGGTAGTCGGCATATTAATTGTGTTGTTGTTTGGTACCAGCAAACTGCGCACACTGGGTGCTGACTTAGGTGCGGCCTTGAAAGGCTTTAAAAAAGCCATGGGCAATGATGATGCTCCGCCAGCCAACACGACCGCTGAGTCTAAAACAGCAACAGAAGCCAAACCGCCGATCGAGCATAAAGACTGATTATGCTTGCTTGGCTGCCATTTCGGTTGCTATAGAAGAATGATCATGAATTAGCCGGGGTCTTATCGGCAATTCTTCTGTGGTTGATAATGGAAACAGGCTGAAAATTAAAAACGGATCTCCAATGGAAATCCGTTTTTGATTATTTATTATTTAAGGTGTAATAAAATATTTCATCCAAATTAACCTGAGCATTTATTCAGGCCAATTTGCTTATTTTACTTCCAACCCTTTTGCTTGTAAGTCTGCATGGTAAGAGGATCGCACAAATGGGCCACAAGCTGCATGAGTGAAGCCCATTGCCATTGCTTCCGCTTTCATCTCATCAAACTCTGCCGGGCTGACATAGCGCTGTACCGGTAAATGGTGGCGGCTCGGCTGTAAATATTGCCCTAGCGTCAGCATAGTGACGCCGTGGCGGCGTAAATCATGCATAACTTCCACGATTTCGGCATTAGTCTCACCTAAACCCACCATTAACCCAGACTTGGTAGGAATCTCTGGATGAGCTTCTTTAAAGCGCTCCAATAATTTAAGCGACCACTCATAGTTAGCCCCTGGGCGAACCTGACGATATACACGGGGAACGTTTTCCAGATTATGGTTAAACACATCCGGTGGCGTGACAGTCAGAATATCTAATGCGCGATCCATACGGCCACGGAAATCAGGCACCAGCGTTTCTATTTTAATTGTTGGATTCTTGGCTCGAATCGCTGAGATGCAATCTGCAAAGTGCTGAGCCCCCCCATCACGCAAATCATCCCGGTCAACAGAGGTGATAACGACATAGCGCAAACCCATATCTTTAATAGTTTGAGCCAGTTTTTCTGGTTCATTGGCATCCGGTGTTACCGGGCGGCCATGGGCAACGTCGCAGAATGGGCAACGGCGAGTACAAATTGCCCCGAGGATCATAAATGTCGCGGTACCGTGGTTAAAGCACTCCGACAGGTTAGGGCAGGAGGCCTCTTCGCAAACCGAGTGCAGACCATTTTTACGCATTGCAGCCTTGATACCCTGAATGCGGCTGGAGTCAGCAGGAAGCTTGATTTTCATCCACTCGGGTTTTCGTAGCAGCTCTTGGCGTTCGGTAACCACGGTTTTAATCGGGATTAACGCCATTTTATCTGCGTCGCGGTATTTGACGCCGCGTTCCATCTGAATCGGTTTACTCATAATCGTACAGGTTCCAGTTCTGAATCTCTCAATTTGAGATTTTTTATTAAATTCAACAGGATGTGGCGTTCGTTAAAAAATTTTTGAAAATTGTTTAAAAATTATATCATCTTTAGCCCGTCCCATTCAGCCCCCAATTTTGTAGGCGTTTGTAAATGGGATGCTATAGGGCGTTTGAATACCACATATTGACAGTTATTGAGCTATTGGGTACCAACAGGTAAATAGTCCGCCAATGCCCAGGATTGCTGTTCTGCCGGTGAATAGCCTAATTCACGGGTAAACTCGCGCACTAATATGGGTTGGATATCGGCAATAGTGGTACCCGTTTTTAGCGCGCTGACCTGAGTCATTTGCATGCCGGCGTAACCGCATGGATTGATGCGCTGGAATGGCTCCAAATCCATGGCAACATTGAGTGCCAGGCCGTGAAATGAACAGCCTCGACGAATACGCAGGCCCAATGAGCAAATTTTTTGTTGGCCAACATACACACCGGGAGCATCCGGGCGAGCCCGTGAATCAATGTCAAAATGAGCCAGCGTCTCAATGACAGTATTCTCAATCGCGGTGACTAATTGCCGCACGCCCAATTTGGCGCGCTTGAGGTCAATCATGATATACATGACTTGCTGACCAGGGCCATGGTAGGTGACCTGACCCCCTCGGTCACTCTGGATAACCGGAATATCTCCGGGCATCAGAACATGTTCAGCTTTTCCTGCCTGACCCTGAGTAAAAACGTGTTGATGCTCAACCAGCCAGATTTCATCTGCGCTGCTATCGGTGCGAAACTCAGTGAAATTATGCATGGCTTGAGATACGGGGGCATAGGGTTGTAACCCTAGCTGGCGTAAAATGATCTTGTGTTGTTGCAAGCGAGGCATCATCTGGTTACAGAAATGGTGGTGTCAGTATACCAGCCCAGCAGTGAGGAGCCACTGTTTTGGCGATTGAAAGAGATAGTTTGGTGATTGAAAGAATAATTTAGAGATAAAAATAAGGCCCGAAAGCTGAGTCAGCAGTTCGGACCATAGGTGAAAAGGCAGTATTGGAATAGCGCTACAGCACCATTCTGACCAGTTCCAGGTTACCTAATTCTTCATACAGCGTTTCCACCTGATCAATATGGGTCGCTGTGATGGTGATGGAAACAGAGTGATAGTTGCCTTTGCTGCTCGGTTTTACTTCGGGGGTATAATCGCCCGGAGCATGGCGCTGTACCACTTCAACCACCTGGTTAACCAGTTGAGGTTCAGCAATGCCCATGACTTTGTAGGTAAAGGGGCAAGGGAACTCAAGCAGTTCATTCAGTTTAGTTTTCATGTGCGCTCCTGGGGTTGACGGACAGTTTGTTGTCGGAAAAATTATTGCCGACTATAAAATTATAACTCCCGCCGAGGCGGGAGTTTGACATTATTTATAATATGGGACTTATTTGTGGTTTTTCAAGCTAGGGCTTAGCCAAACCAGCGGTGGAACATGAGCTTGATGTAATCCACCATGCGGCTGAAGAAACCGCCTTCTTTAACTTCGTTCATCACCACCAGTGGGCGTTGATCGATGGTTTTACCATCTAACTGGAAGTTAATCATCCCGACAACTTGATTCTTCGCCAGTGGTGCATGAATTTCAGGGGTATTAAGTACATAGCTGGCTTTCAGATCTTTCATCCGGCCACGTGGGATTGTCAGGTAAACGTCTTTATCAACCCCTAATTGTACACGGTCGCTATCACCAAACCAGACCGGTTCAGAAGCAAATTCTTTACCGACTTTCAGTGGCGCTACGGTTTCAAAGAAACGGAAGCCCCAGGTCAGCAGTTTTTTGCTTTCAGTTTCACGGCCCTTAAAGGTATGGCCGCCTAACACCACCGAAATCAAACGCATCTGCCCATCGGTAGCCGAGGCTACCAGATTATAACCCGCCGCTTCGGTATGGCCGGTTTTGATGCCATCAACATTCAAGCTGGTATCCCACAACAAACCATTGCGGTTGGTCTGGCGGATATTATTGAAGGTAAATTCTTTTTCTTTATAAATGGCGTATTCATCCGGGACATCGCGGATCAGCGCCTGCCCGATCAATGCCATATCGCGTGCTGAGCTGTACTGCCCTTCAGCATCTAAACCGTGAACGGTTTTGAACTGGGTATTTTGCAGGCCCAGCGCTTTAACATAGTTGTTCATCAGGTTTACGAATGAGTCTTGGCTACCGGCAACGTAATCGGCCATCGCGACACAGGCATCGTTACCTGATTGCAAGTTGATACCACGGGTCAGTTTAGATACCGGCACACGGTCGCCTGGTTTCAGGAACATCAACGAGGAGCCCTTGAACTCTGGGTTGCCAGTCGCCCAAGCATCTTTACCCACGGTAACCATATCTTCTGGCCCGATTTTACCTGATTTGATTGCCTGCCCAATAACATAGCTGGTCATCATTTTTGTCAGGCTAGCCGGGTTGCGGCGCGTATCCGCATTCATTTCTGCTAATACTTTGCCGGAGTTGTAATCAATCAGAACGTAGGCTTCCGCGTCGATCTGTGGCACACCGGGGATCATGGTTTTTAAATTGACGTCATCAGCGTTTGCAGCAGAAGCTGCGCTCATAACAATGACAGTGCCGAGCATCAAGCTCTTGATAATGCGAGAAGTAGTTACATATTTCATGATCAGGACAACAACATCCGTGGGAGTAAGTTAAAAAAGTGCTACATCATACCATAGCCTTCTTACTTGACGTTGCTGCCTTGCTGCAACGCCAATTAATTGGGTTATAAACGTATGTAGCGTTTATAGTTTTAACCGTAACATCCTGTTTGGACTGAGAGTTACGGTTATTTTTAGTAGACGGGCCTTAAATTGCTACAAGGTATGTATGATTTAAGGTGCCGCAACCACAAATGACTGCTGCTGAGCTTCGCTCGACAGGCGTTGTTGCAGTTCAACGGCCTGCTGGCGGCTGCTGAATGGCCCAAGTTGAACGCGGTGTACGCTGCCATTGGCGGCCACTTTCCCCGGCACACCAAAACGTTGACTCAAACTTTGCTGCCAAGTTTGCGCGCGCTGTGCATCACTCAACGCACCGACTTGAACCACATAACCACCCGATGATGGTGTCGCGGCCTCTGATGAGGTCACCGGGCCGGGGTTGGCGACCACCGGCGGCTGTACAGGTTGTGAACTCACTGTCGTGGGTTCTGAACTTTCTAGCACGCCCGCCGGGACTGGCGTTGATGCACGCAGGAAGCCGCTGCTTTGTGGGGCCACTGGCTGGTTAGTATCTGCACCGGACAAATGACTATTATCAATAGGGCGGACAGGCGCACTGACTGCGGGAGCATCTTGCTGAACCGGGGTTCCCATCTCGCTGGACGTCAGGTCTGGGCGGCTTGGCAATGCATAGCTTTGCTTCGCGATAGTGGTACCAACCATGCCGGGGCCAGATAATGAGCCATCCGGTGCCACATTGATAAAATCAATCTTCACTTTGGTATTATTTGAAATATTTAGGCGATCGGCTGCTGCTTTGGATAAATCGATCACCCGACCAGGCGTGTAAGGGCCGCGGTCGTTGACTCGAACCACAATCTGGCGACCATTGCTGATGTTGGTGACTCGCACATAGCTTGGGATAGGCAGAGTGGGGTGGGCCGCTGTCAATGCATTGGGATCAAAAGTTTCGCCAGTAGCCGTGGTGTTGCCATTGGCTTCTTCGCCATACCACGCTGCGAGGCCAATCTGACTGAAGTTTTGCGGGTCTTTGACAATGCTATAGGACTGGCCATTAACCTTATAATCCTGATTAAAACTAGGATTAAATGGCTCATAGCGTGGTTCTGCACCGCCGATTTCTTCCACCGGGCCGTTGTATGTCTGCTGCACTTGTTGCTGGGGTGCCGGAGGCTGACTGGTACATGCTGATAACAGCACGCCTGCGATGCCTATCCAAAGCCATTCCTTACGCATTGCTCACCTCTATAAATTCTTAGATAACATTTTTCGATGAGTATGTATCGACATCACGATACCAAACCCGGCCATCAGCACTATCAGCGCCGAGCCTCCATAGCTGACCAAAGGCAAAGGTACGCCAACCACAGGTAAAATTCCACTTACCATGCCGATGTTAACAAACACGTAGACAAAGAGTATCAGCATTAACCCCCCGACCATCACCCGGCCGAAGGTGGTTTGCGCGTGGGCCGCAATCACCAGGCCGCGCATAATAAGGCACAGATAAAGGGCTAATAACACCAGCACACCAATTAAGCCCAATTCTTCGGCTAACACGGCAAAGATAAAGTCTGTATGGCGCTCGGGTAAGAATTCCAACTGTGACTGAGTTCCGTGTAGCCAGCCTTTCCCTGATAACCCACCGGAACCAATAGCAATTTTAGACTGAATAATATGATAGCCAGCCCCAAGTGGGTCACTTTCCGGGTCGAGCAGCATCATCACGCGATCGCGCTGGTAGCCATGCATCAGGAAGAACCACAGGATAGGAATAAATGCGGCAACCAAAACCGCGGCAATCGCGATCAAGCGCCAGCTCATACCGGAAAGGAACAAAACGAATAACCCGGAGGCGGCGACCAGGATAGAGGTGCCAAGGTCGGGTTGCGCGGCGACTAATAAAGTCGGCATAAAGATTAAAATCAGTGCGATGCCGGTATTTTTCAATGAGGGCGGGCAGACGTCACGGTTCATAAAGCGGGCGACCATCAATGGAACCGCAATTTTCGCAATTTCAGAGGGTTGGAAGCGGATGAAACCTAAATCCAGCCAGCGCTGCGCCCCTTTACTGATTTGTCCAAATGCATCGACCAGCACCAGTAAAATGACACAAACGAAATAGAGATAGGGCGCCCAACTTTCGTAGACGCGGGGCGGTATCTGCGCCATCACCAGCATCACAACCAAGCCCATCGCAATTTGACCTACCTTGCGTTCCATCATGCCGATGTCTTGACCACTAGCGCTCCACATCACGAAGGCGCTATAAGCCAGCAGCGCCAATACGCAAATTAGAAACGGCAGGTCAATGTGCATTTTGTACCACAAAGAGCCTTTTTGTTGATTATCAGTCATGAGTTACCTTAATCCGCTTCAACTAATTTGCCTTCGCTAGTCTGCTTCAACTCCCGGAGGCAGAGGAGTTGCGTCCGGCAATTCAGTGTTGTTATCGCCCAACAATATATGGTCGAGAATTTGGCGAGTAATTGTCCCCACCGCAGGCCCGGCACCGCCATTTTCTAAGATCATGGCGACAGAGACCGTCGGGTTTTCGTAGGGGGCATAGGCGACCATTAATTTATGGTCACGCAAATGCTCGGCCACTTTATGAGCATTGTAGGTTTCGTAACTGTAAACCTGCGCCGTACCGGATTTTACCGCAGCCTTATACGGCGTACCTTCAAAGAATTTACGGCCGGTTCCGTTAGGGCGATTGGCTACACCATACATGCCATCTTTGGCGATTTCCCAGTAACCGGAATGGATATCACCAATTTGGGTGGTATCTTCTTGTTTATAAGGCACTAAAACGCCATCAATACGGGTGCTTTGCAACAAATGCGGTGTTTTAACCGCACCATCATTAATCAGGGTCGTCAATGCTTTTGCCATCTGGATCGGGGTGGCAGTCCAATATCCCTGACCGATGCCCACGGGGATAGTATCCCCTTGATACCATGGCTTTTTATGGCGTTTTTGTTTCCATTCGCGAGTCGGCATCAGGCCAGCTCGTTCTTCGGATAAGTCGATACCGGTATATTCACCATAACCGAATTTGGTCATCCAGGAGGATAAGCGGTCAATCCCCATGTCATAAGCAACCTGATAGAAGAAGGTGTCGGCCGACTCTTCCAGCGCTTTGGTGACATTCAACCGGCCATGGCCCCATTTCTTCCAGTCGCGAAAACGTTTTTCTGAACCGGGGAGTTGCCACCAGCCGGGGTCAAACAGACTGGTGTTTTTGGTGATAACACCGGCACTGAGAGCCGAAACAGCAATATAGGGTTTTACCGTCGAAGCGGGCGGGTAAACACCTTGAGTGGCACGGTTTATCAGTGGGCGATTCGGGTCGTTCAATAGCCCCTGATAATCTTTATTGGAGATGCCATCGACAAACAGGTTAGGGTCATAGCTGGGGTTGGATACCAAGGCTAAAATTCCACCGGTTCGCGGGTCGGTAACAACAACAGCCGCGCGGCTGCCACTCAACAATTGCTCAATATAGGTTTGCAGATGCAAATCAATCGTCAGATAAATATCTTTACCGGCCTGTGGTGGCTGCTCATGCAGTTGACGAATGACCCGGCCACGGTTATTCACTTCAACTTCTTCATAACCGGTTTTTCCGTGCAGCACAGACTCATAATAGCGTTCAATACCTAGCTTACCGATATCGTGCGTTGCTGCATAGTTAGCGAGAATTCCGTCTTTATCCAGACGTTCGACGTCTTTATCATTAATCTTGGAAACATAGCCAATGACATGTGTCAGTGCTGAACCATAAGGGTAGAAGCGGCGCTGATAGCCTTTGACTTCAATGCCGGGGAAGCGGAATTGATTAACGGCGAAGCGAGCGACTTGTACTTCGGAGAGTGGTGTTTTGACCGCAATTGAAGTAAATCGGCGTGAGCGCTTACGCTCTTTTTCAAAATTGGCGATATCCTCATCCGTCAGATCCACTACGGGGCGCAGTGCATTGAGGGTGGCGGGGAGGTCTTCAATTTTTTCCGGCATCAGCTCTAACTGATAAATTGTCCGGTTCATCGCCAGCGGGGTGCCGTTACGGTCAAATATCATGCCACGGCTTGGGGCGATGGGAACCAGCTTAATGCGGTTTTCATTGGAACGAGTGCGATAGTCTTCAAAACGGACTATCTGCAAATTGTATAGGTTTGCGACCAATATTCCGCTAAGCAGCAGGATACCGAGAAAGGCCACCAGGGCACGACGGACAAACAAGGCTGATTCAGCCGAATAGTCGCGAAAAGGATTAAGTTCTTTTTTCATCCTGCTACTGGCTTCACTCTATTCAGGGTTATCATTTCACTCAGATTCATCGCCCACCTATTCCCGGTGATAAGGGTGATTGGTCGTAATACTCCAGGCGCGATAGAGGCTCTCGGCAACTAAAACACGGACTAAAGGATGAGGTAGCGTCAGCGGAGAGAGCGACCAGCTCTGCTCGGCGGCGGCTTTACAGGCTGGGGCTAACCCCTCCGGCCCGCCAATCAGCAAACTGACATCTCGGCCATCTTGCTTCCAGCGCTCTAATTGTTGAGCCAATTGTGGGGTTTCCCAGGGGGTCCCTGGGATATCCAGCGTGACAATACGGTTGTTTTTCCCAACCGCCGCCAGCATTAGCTCGCCTTCTTTTTCCAAAATGCGTTTGATATCCGCATTTTTACCCCGTTTACCTGCGGGTATCTCTACCAGCTCGAAGGGCATATCTTTGGGAAAGCGGCGCAGGTAATCGATAAAACCTGTCTGCACCCAGTCTGGCATTTTTGTACCGACGGCTACCAGTTGCAGTTTCACCGCTTAGCTCCAGAGTTTTTCCAGTTCGTAAATACGGCGACTTTCTTCTTGCATCACATGCACAATGACTTCGCCTAAGTCGACGACGACCCAGTCAGAGACACCCTGACCTTCGATACCAAAAGGTATCATGCCAGCCGCGCGCGATTCCTGAACCAGGTTATCTGCCAGTGCCATAACATGGCGAGTGGACGTCCCGGTACAAATAATCATGAAATCAGTGATGCTGGACTTACCCTGAACATCCAGAGTGATAATGTCTTGGCCTTTTAAATCATCGAGCTTGTCGATAACAAATTCTTGGAGCGCTTTACCTTGCAAAGGTTCCCCCTCGGGTGATTTCTGTCTATACCCTTCGTACTTGAAGTAGCAGGGGTGTTAGCTACACTTTCTCACCCGAGTCACTTACTCATGTAAGCTCTTCGGGATTCGTGCGCTGGCTGCCTACCTGCAACGTCAAGTTCTTTGGGTATATAACGTTCTTAAGTATTGTTTGCAGGAGATCCCGCGAACAGTTACCGGTATGAACAGTTAGAATGTAACGTTTTTTCAGCGAATACCTGAAATTTAGCGGCGGAGTATAACATGGGTAAATGCATCGCGATATAAACCCTCAGCCACGAACCGCCTTCATACTTGAAGCCGCAGGAGTGTTCGCTACGTTCACTCACCTGAATCACTTACCTGAGTAAGCTCATCGGGGCTAATGAGCCTCATCCTTGAGGCTCACCCTACGGGCTAGCATAAATGCTGTTCAAATCGGTTCAGACCGATTTGTCATTCTCTTGCTGCCTACCTGCAACTTCAATTTTTTTGGCGATACAAACCTTGTAACTCAATATATCTCTGTACTGCACGAGGCAGTAAGTCATCGCAACTTTCGCCATTATGACGCCGATGGCGAATATCGGTAGCAGAAATGTTCAATAAAGGTGTGTCTGCCAGATAGATTGCCCCATGGGGCCGCAGGCTTAACGCCTCTGGTTCAAAGACACGATGGGCATCAAGCCATTGCTGTAATTCAGGTGTTTCCAGTGTTTGCGAGTAGCCAGGCCGAGCGCAAACCAACAAGTGACACACATCTAGCAATGATTGCCAGCGATGCCATTTATGCAGCGACAGTAATGAGTCTTGCCCAATAATAAACGCTAAAGGCCGTGTAGCACCACGTTCTTTACGCAGTGCTTCCAGTGTATCAATGGTGAATGACGGGCTATCGCGTAATAACTCGCGTGAATCAACGCTGAACAAAGGATTGTCGGCCACTGCCAGCTCGACCATTTTTAGCCGCTGTTGTGCATTGGCTTCAGGTTGTGGACGATGCGGAGGGACATGATTAGGCAACAAAATAATGTGTTGTAAACCGACTTGTTGAGCCAATGCTTCAACTGGCTTTAAATGACCATAATGAATGGGGTCAAAAGTCCCACCGAACAGGGCATACAGCGTGCGAGTCGGGGATTTATTCGGCATCAAAAAAACTCTCAGGTAAATTTTTTCCACACATCAGCATAGATAGTGTTTCTAACTCCGGCCAGACTGACTGACCATAGTCCTGTTTCAGACGGACTTCTATCTGTGCTAATAAATGCACAGCTTGTTGCAGTTGTTGCATGGAAAGGCGCTGTAGTGCTTGAGTCATCATCGGACGGCGATTTTGCCACACTTTGAATTGGTCAAATAAGGTTCTCAGTGGCACTTGCTCCATTCGGCGCTTTAGCGTTAACAACTGTAATAATTCGCGCTGAAGTGTGCGCAGTAAGATAACTGGCTCACTGTCTTCCTGCTGCAATTGTTGCAGAATATGCCAGGCGCGTTTGCTTTTCCCTGCCAGTAAGGCATCAAGCCAGTGATACGGGGTGAAATGTGCGGCGTCGTTGACGGCTTGCTCTACTTTGGGCAGTGTTAGTTTGCCGTCAGGGTAAAGCAAGGAGAGCCGCTCCAATGCTTGTGATAACGCCAGCAAGTTACCTTCATAGCAGTAGCAAAGCAGTTGAACGGCGGCATCATCTACCTCTAGATTCAGACTCTTAGCGCGAATACTTACCCAGCGTGGAAGCTGCGCTTGTTCTGGTGTTTGGCAACTGACAAAAACACCATTCTGGCTGAGGGCCTTAAACCAAGCGCTGTTTTCTTGCGCCTTAGTCAGCTTGTTTGCCCGCAATATCAGCAAGATATCAGGGTGAAGCAAGCCAGATAATTTAACTAACTGTTCATTCATTGGCGCGGTCAATCCGCTGTCCGGGAAACTCAATAGAAGAGTTTGGCGGCTGGCAAATAAACTCAGTGCCTGACAAAGACTAAAAATATTGTCCCATTCAGTGTGAGCATCCAGCGCGAAACTGAAATGCTCGGTGAAATCATGGGATATTGCTACACGGCGAATATGGTCTTGGCTTTCCTGTAACAATAAGGGTTCGTTACCACATAACAGATAACAAGCACGCAGCCCCTCATGGAGCTGCGCGACAAGTTGTTCAGGATAGACTCGGATCATTGGGCCGGGGTACTGACAGCAGGTTTGCCAATATTGATTTCTTCGACAACAGCCGTTTTAGCGGCACCAGGAGCAGTATTACCTTTCGTTAGTGCATCGCCATTTTCCCGTGCATTTTTCACTTCAGCAGCATGCACAACCAAAAGCTTACGCACTAACTGTTGAGCCGCCTGATCACGCATTTCCTGACGTAAAACATCGGCTTCCGCCGCTTTCGCCAGTGCTGTTAGCGGGTTATCGAAGAAAGTACGGAAGACATTGACCTGTATTGGGTAAATATCATGACCTGGAATCAGAACTTGCGCCTGTACATGCAAGACTAACTGATACTCCGCCGTCACACCGTTACGGAAGACTGACACTGTATTCTGACTCTGGGATGAGCCAATAATCCGTAGTATCGGTAGGTCCTTACGCATCGGGTCATCAACAATAGTGACGTTACTTAAACGCAATTGTTGGCGTATCGCACGAGTTAACGGGCCATAAGGATCGCTACTTTCCAGCAACAGTTTTTGTAGCTCAGGTGGCACCTGAGTGGTGCCTCGCAAATTAAAGCCACAGCCAGCGGTGACTAGCACCGCCAACCCCAGCAACAGCGTCAGAATACGATGTCGCACAACTCCTCCTTGTCTTAACCTACAACCAGGTTAAGCAGTTTGCCTGGGACATAGATGACTTTACGCACGGTAACGCCATCCAGGTATTTAGCCACCAAGTGCTCTTGACCAGCGCGCTCACGGACTTGCTGCTCAGTGGCATCGGCAGGCACAGTAATTCGGCCCCGCACTTTGCCATTAACCTGTATGACCACTAATTTAGAGTCTTCGACCATTGCTTGTTCATCTGCAATTGGCCATGGTGCGATATCAATATCACCTTCGCCACCCAGAGCTTGCCACAAGCTGAAGCAAACGTGAGGGGTGAATGGATATAGCATACGCACCACTGCCAGCAATGCTTCTTGCAACAGAGCGCGGTCTTGCTCAGTTTCCTGAGGTGCGCGGCCCAGCTTGTTCATCAACTCCATCACCGCAGCAATGGCGGTATTGAACGTTTGACGGCGGCCCACGTCATCAGTGACTTTGGCAATTGTTTTGTGCAACTCACGACGTAAAGATTTTTGTTCTTCCGTCAGGCTGGCGATATCCAGTGCGGCTACCGCCCCTTTAGTGGTGTGGTCAAACACCAAGCGCCAGACGCGTTTCAGGAAGCGGTTAGCGCCTTCTACACCAGATTCCTGCCACTCCAGCGTCATTTCTGCTGGTGAAGCAAACATCATAAACAGGCGCACGGTGTCGGCACCGTATTTTTCTACCATGATTTGTGGGTCGATACCGTTATTTTTCGATTTCGACATTTTGCTCATACCGGCATAAACCAGTTCATGGCCTTCGGCATCCGCTGCTTTAACAATGCGGCCTTTGTCATCACGCTCAACAATGGCATCAGCCGGAGAAACCCAAATGCGCTCACCGCTAGTGCCGGTGTAGTAGAAGGCATCCGCCAGCACCATACCCTGACACAACAGGCGCTTGGCGGGTTCATCTGAATTCACCAGACCGGCATCACGCAGCAGTTTGTGGAAGAAGCGGAAATACATCAGGTGCATGATGGCATGCTCAATCCCGCCGATGTATTGATCGACTGGCAGCCAGTAGTTAGCCGCCGCCGGATCCAGCATCCCTTCATCATATTGTGGGCAGGTGTAGCGCGCGTAATACCAGGAAGATTCCATAAAGGTATCGAAAGTATCGGTTTCACGCAGGCCAGGCATACCATTGACGGTGGTTTTAGCCCACTCAGGATCGGCCTTTATCGGGCTGGTAATACCATCCATGACGACATCTTCCGGCAGGATGACCGGCAGTTGATCTTCAGGTGTTGGCACTACAGTGCCGTCTTCCAGTGTTACCATCGGGATAGGCGCGCCCCAATAGCGTTGACGGGAAACACCCCAATCACGCAGACGGTAATTGACTTTGCGCTGACCGACACCCAGTGCGACCAGTTTGTCGGCGATAGCATTGAAACCATCTTCGTAATTCAGACCATCAAACTCACCCGAGTTAAACAGGGTGCCTTTTTCGGTCATCGCTTCCTGACTCAAGTCTGGCTCACTGCCGTCAGCCGCCAAAATGACCGGCTTGATTGGCAGGTTATATTTGGTCGCAAATTCCCAGTCACGAGCATCGTGGCCTGGAACCGCCATGACTGCACCGGTGCCGTAATCCATCAAGACAAAGTTAGCCGCCCAGATAGGCAGTTTTTCACCCGTCAGTGGATGGATGGCATACAGGCCGGTTGCCATGCCTTTTTTCTCCATCGTGGCCATTTCAGCTTCGGCAACTTTGGTGTTACGGCATTCAGCAACAAAATCAGCCAGTGCCGGGTTGGTGGCCGCGGCTTGCAATGACAATGGATGGCCCGCAGCAACCGCCAGGTAGGTCACACCCATAAAGGTGTCTGGGCGAGTGGTGTAGACGGAGAATTTCTCTTCGCTGTCGGCGACATCGAAAACGATATCAACCCCTTCAGAGCGGCCAATCCAGTTACGTTGCATGGTCTTAACTTGTTCTGGCCAGCTTTCCAGCGTGTCCAGGTCATTAAGCAATTGGTCAGCGTAATCGGTGATTTTAATAAACCACTGTGGAATTTCTTTGCGTTCAACTTTGGTATCACAGCGCCAGCAGCAGCCGTCGATCACTTGCTCGTTAGCCAACACAGTTAAGTCGTGTGGACACCAGTTAACCGCCGAGGTCTTTTTGTAGACCATGCCTTTTTCATACAACTTGGTGAAGAACCACTGTTCCCAACGGTAATAATCAGGTTTACAGGTGGCAATCTCGCGATCCCAGTCATAACCGAAGCCCAGTAATTTTAACTGGTTCTTCATATATTCGATGTTGTCGTAAGTCCAAGGGGCAGGTGCGGTGTTGTTTTTGACCGCCGCGCCTTCAGCTGGCAGGCCAAATGCATCCCAACCGATAGGCTGTAACACGTTTTTGCCCAGCATGCGCTGGTAACGGGAGATAACATCACCAATGGTGTAGTTACGAACGTGCCCCATATGTAGGCGCCCTGACGGATACGGCAGCATGGATAGGCAGTAATATTTTTCTTTGCTGGTATCTTCAGTGACTTTAAAAGTTTGCTTCTCTTGCCAGTGAAGCTGTACTTGCGTTTCGATATCTTCTGGGCGGTATTGCTCTTGCATGGCGGCCGGTGGTCCTATAGTGAAAAACAGCTACGCCTGTAGCATCATCTGTTTCATATCATAAAGAGAGATCCGCATAGCATAGCTGATAAGCGGCAGCGGCAACAACACTCTGCATCCTACAGGAGGCATTTTCTGCGCAGTGAATGGCAGAAATCATCAAAGTGACGCGAGAACAACCTGATGATGACGTGACTTCAGTCATTTACGACTAAAATTATTAACGTTAGCTTTAATATCAGAGTAAGTACCCGCAGATAACAGGAGCGAAGTAAGCAAAACAGGCACTTTATCCCTATTTCTTTGTCACAACTTTTGCTTTATCACAATTTGCTTTATCACAACCGTGGATCGAGGAGACTGTATGAACAAGGTAGCTCAATATTATCGTGAGTTGGTGGCATCACTGACTGAACGCTTGAAAAATGGTGAACGTGATATCGACAAGCTGGTGGACAGCGCTGAGCAGCGGCTAGATGCGTTAGAAGACTTAACTCGCAGTGAAGTCGAGCAAATTATTCAGGCGGTGCGGCGAGATCTGGAGGAATTTGCTCGTAGCTATGAAGAGAGTAAGGATGAATTTACTGATAGCGTATTTATGCGAGTTATTAAAGAAAGTTTATGGCAGGAGCTGGCTGATATCACCGACAAAACACAGTTGGAGTGGCGTGAGGTGTTCAAAGATGTCAGCCACCATGGGGTTTATCACAGTGGCGAGGTGGTCGGGCTGGGGAACCTGGTCTGTGAAAAATGCCATTATCACCTGGCTTTCTATACCCCAGAAGTGTTGCCGCTTTGCCCTAAATGTGGTCATGACCAATTTAATCGCCGGCCTTTCCAGCCCTAAAGCTGATTTAGGCTAAAAGAGACACTCCGCGCTGGCGGAGTGTCAAAAGCTTATTTGCCGTAGCGAGCAATACGTTCGACCAGTAAATCAATAAATCCTTTTCGATCAATGCCCATCAGAACTTCTGCATTAGGTTTATTGTCAGTGAGTTGGTAATAATCAACCACTGTCATCCCTTGGGTATATTCACCACGGGTTTCGATACCGACCCAACGTTCAATACTGGTGAATAATTCCGGTGCCAATAACCAGGCGATGGTGCAAGGATCATGCAATGGCGCACCTTGAAAACCCCAGCGCTCTTGTCGGTGATACAACATAAAGAAATCCAATAAGTCCGCAACTACCTCGGCGATTGGATTATTCAACTGACGAATTCTGTCAATGTCCTCATCCATCACTTGTGCTTGATGAGTGACATCCAACCCCGCCATGGTAATGGGGATGTCCGATTTAAAGACACGATCAGCTGCTTCGGGGTCAACAAAAATGTTAAATTCAGCCGCAGGCGTCCAGTTTCCTAACATCACCGCCCCGCCCATGATAACGATGCGGTCTATTTTGGCCGCCAGAGCACCATGGCCAGCCAGTAACAAAGCGACGTTAGTCAGCGGGCCGGTTGCCACCAAGGTCACGGGGTGAGGGCTGTCACGCAATATTCTCGCCATTAGTTCCACGGCATTCTCAGCTTGTGGCGCGAAGCCCGGATCAGGTAGCGATGGGCCATCTAAACCACTTTCACCGTGAACATTGTTAGCAATAATCAGTTCGCGCAGTAGCGGCTTCAATGCCCCCCCAGCCACCGGAATATCCTGGCGCTCAAGTAATGTTAAAATCCGCAGCGCATTGCGCAAAGTCTTATCAGGGGTTTGGTTGCCAGCACAGGTGGTCACGGCTTGTACATTCAGTTCGGGGGAGGTCAGAGCCAAAATCAGCGCAATAGCATCGTCATGGCCGGGATCGCAATCAATGATAATAGAGCGGGACATCACTTTTCCTCTTTTAGTGGCAGCATTCTTTGGAGGATGCGCACAATAAAATGGATAAGCAATCTCGGCGGGTGTAAAAAGAGAACCAGAGCAAATTTCCTCCCCCACCGGCGCAGGGGAGGAGGGCGGTTAATGCAGGATTTTCGCCAGGAAGTCTTTGGCACGGTCAGATTTAGGATTGTTAAAGAAATCATCTTTGTTACTGTCTTCGACGATTTTCCCTTCATCCATGAAAATAACCCGGTTAGCGACTTTACGGGCGAAGCCCATTTCGTGGGTCACTACCATCATGGTCATGCCCTCTAGCGCCAGTTTGACCATCACATCCAGCACCTCGTTGATCATTTCTGGGTCAAGGGCTGAAGTCGGTTCGTCAAACAACATGGCGATAGGGTCCATACACAGTGCGCGGGCAATCGCCACACGCTGTTGCTGGCCACCAGATAACTGAGAGGGGAATTTATCTGCGTGGGTGGTAAGACCGACACGCTCTAACAATTTTAGTCCTTTTTCCCGCGCTTCTGTTTTATCGCGTTTGAGCACTTTGACTTGTGCCAGTGTCAGGTTTTCAATGATAGACAAGTGTGGGAACAGTTCAAAATGCTGGAACACCATGCCGACTTTGGAGCGTAATTGCGCCAAGTTGGTGCCCTTATCATTCACAGCAATACCATTTACTGTAATGTTTCCTTTTTGAATTGGTTCCAGCCCATTAACAGTTTTGATTAAGGTCGATTTACCTGAGCCAGAAGGGCCGCAGACCACCACGACCTCGCCTTTTTTTACTTCGGTGGTGCAGTCAGCCAGCACCTGAAAGTGGCCGTACCACTTAGAAACATTTTTCAGGGAAATCATCAAACAGTCCTTTTCTTCAAATAGTTAACCAGCATCGACGCGGAAAAACTGATAACGAAATACACCAAACCGGCAAACAGCACCATTTCGACCTGAGTCCCGTCCCGCTCGCCAATAGTGGTCGCGGTGCGGAAGAAATCCGCCAGACTAAGGACATATACCAGCGATGTATCCTGAAATAATACAATCCCTTGGGTTAACAGCAATGGCACCATGGCGCGGAAAGCCTGGGGCAGAATAACCAGTCTCATTGACTGACCTTGGGTCATGCCCAACGCCAGAGCTGCAGAGGATTGCCCACGAGAGATGCTTTGGATCCCGGCACGGATAATTTCTGAGTAATAAGCCGCTTCAAATAATGAAAAGGCTACCATGGCAGAGATTAAGCGAATATCAGTTTTTGGTGATAAGCCCAGCACATTTTGTAATAAGCTCGGAACCACCAGATAAAACCACAGCAGCACCATCACCAAAGGAATAGAGCGGAACACGTTGACATAGGCGGTGGCAAACCAACGGATGGCTTTAATCGGCGACAGCCGCATCACGGCCAGAATCGTGCCCCAGATAATCCCAAAGACAATGGCGATAAGGGTTATTTTGGCGGTAACGGCCAAACCTTGCAGCAGATATGGTAGGCTGGGGGCGATGGAACTCCAATCAAATTCGTACATTATTTACTCCCCAGATTGCCGGGCAACTGCACTTTCTTTTCAACTAATCGCATCAACAACATGATGATAGCGTTGATCAATACATAACCAAGGGTGATGGCAGTAAACGACTCATAGGCGTGAGCTGAGTAATCCAGCAATTTCCCTGCTTGTGCCGCCATATCCACCAGCCCGATTGTTGATGCAATCGCTGAGTTTTTAACCAAATTGAGCATTTCTGAGGTCATCGGGGGAATAATGACCCGATAGGCATTGGGCAATAAAACATAGCGGTAAGTTTGCGGCAGAGTTAACCCCATCGCCAAACCCGCCGCTTTTTGACCTCGAGGCAGTGATTGAATCCCGGCACGTACCTGTTCACAAACACGAGCGGCGGTAAATAAACCCAGACACATCATTGATGAAAGGAAGAACTGGATATTCGGATCTAACTCACTTTTGAACCACATGCCAAGATTGGCCGGTAAAAGCTCAGGGACCACCAGATACCAGGTAAAGAATTGCACAATAAGCGGCACATTACGGAACAGCTCGACGTAAGTGGCCCCTATGGTAGACAGAATGCGGTTGGGAACTGTTCTTAAAATCCCAAATAATGAACCTACGAAGAAAGCGATAACCCAAGCGCACAATGATAATGCGACAGTGACCTGAAAGCCGGACCAAATCCAGCCGAAATAGGTGGTATTACCGAAAGGGGCAGGTTGCAAGAAAATGCCCCAGTTCCAGTCTATTGACATAACAAACTCCCTTAAAAGGATGGATAAGCCACCCTGATGACTGATGATCCAATGCGTTGCGGCTTCCCGAGGGTTAACAAAAAAATGCGGAGTGGGGAACGGCCACCCCGCATTCATTTCCTGTATCCCATCGGTTCATCATCAATCTGTAGGGTAGGCATCGCCCACCCTGATTATTATTGTTAGTTCAATGCTTTATCGTTAGGGGCTTTGAACAGCACCTTCATTTCATCAGACAGTGAGAAATGAAGGTTAAGATTTTTAGGTGGAATTGGGTTTTTGAACCAGCGATCAAAGGACTTTTCAGCCACACCAGAGGTTTGTGCGGTGGCAATGGTTTCATCCAGCAGAGCTTTAAAGGCTGGGTCGTTTTTACGCAACATACAGCCGTAAGCTTCCTGAGATTGCGGAGTACCGACGATGTCCCATTGATCCGGTTTCTTGGCTTTTGCTCGCTCGCCAGCCAACAAAGCATCATCCATCATAAAGGCCACTGCGCGACCACTTTCCAAGGTACGGAAAGAGTCACCGTGGTCTTTGGCGCTGATGATGCGCATATTCATGTTGTCTTTTTCATTCAATTTATTGAGCAAGACTTCAGAGGTGGTGCCCGATGTCACGACCACAGGTTTTCCAGCTAACTCTTTGAAATCTTTGATTTCAGAACCTTTTTTGGTCAGTAAACGGGTACCGACAACAAAAATGGTGTTAGAAAATGCGGCTTGTTGCTGACGCTCGAGGTTATTCGTGGTGGAACCACACTCGAAATCAAAGGTTCCATTTTGCAGTAACGGAATGCGGTTCTGCGAAGTAATGGGGATGAGTTTCACTTGCAGGTCGGGTGCATTAAGTTTTTTCTTGATCGCATCGACGATCAAGTTGGAATAATCTTGTGAATAACCAACCACTTTCTGTTGATTATCATAATAAGAGAATGGAACGGAAGACTCACGGTGGCCGACCACGATAACGCCGTTATCTTTGATCTTCTTCAGTGTGTCAGCAGAAGCATCTGCCTTTACTGCTTCTTCTGCTTGGGCTACACCACTTGCCATCCCAGCTAACAGTAGCGCTAACGCCAATTTACGCATATGCATGGTCCAACTCCTCTAATGTTGTTTTTTACTTAATATTTTCTAACTCGATGTTGTGATACTTAAAATGTAGTCATGTTAAAAACAAGAAATATCCAAAAATCGTCTTATTTTTTGGTGCTTGCATAACCAAAGATATTTGTTGGTCAACCCGCTATTTTCATTGTTACTTGTATCAGATTATCTTTAAAAAATAGCAAATTGTTATGCAAATGATGAATAAATGTTTGTTTTTTGGGACGCAAATCGCACCAAATAGAGGCAGTAAAACAGTGCCGCACTATTAGGGTGCGTGATGCGCCCCATAAATGTGCGGGCGAATAACTGCTATTTCTTCATTCGAAACTGACCTTCGCCGATTCACTGAGGGAATCCCCTTTGATGGCTGAATACAAGCTAGATATGAGGAAATAACTAACACTATTTGATTAGAAACGATGCAAGGTCTGTGCCAGTCGAGGGAAAGTCGTGCGGATAAATAGCCCTGTTTATCAGGGCTAAGAAAAATTATCTGGGGGAGATGAGTTAATTAACCTGTAGCCAATCATGAAATACTATCAATTAGCTTAAGTATTGCCTCATTTTAACAGCAGGTTAGCTTAATTGATGACTAACTTAATTGATGATTATTGATAGCCAAATGAGCTTTAAAAACTTCCAGCGCTGTTGGAACGTTTTCTTTCTCTACATGTTTCTCTGGGTTCCACAAGTCAGCAAAGGTGATTGCGCGGCCACAGTGGATAAATACTTCATCGACTTCAATCACTAACACGCTGCGAGCGGGGTGGCCGTTTTGGCTAAAACGCTCACACAGTTGTGGGTCGATGGATATTTTTGCCCGGCCATTCACCCGGAAACCTTCAGTCCAACCGGGGATCAAGAACAAGATGCCGATAAATGGGTTATGCAGCAAATTACGAATACCATCCAGGCGGTTATTGCCCGCCCTGTCTGGCAACATCAGTGTTTTGCTATCCTGCACATGAATAAAACCCGCATCCCCGCCTTTGGGCGAACAGTCTATTCCATTAGCGCCCAGAGTCCCCAACACCGCGAAAGGTGCGGCGGCAATCAGCTTTTTGGCATAATCATCAATGTGATCTATTTGTTTTTTCAACACGTTCTGATTGGGCGAGGCGTAATGCTCACTTAATTGTGCTTCAGTCGTGAGGATATATTCAGGTTTCAATGACATAAGGCGCTCAGGTTACTTTGGTTTATTTTTGTCAGGGCGACAGCGGACAGCACGATATAACGTCAATGCCGCCAGTACCAAGGTGATAATCCACATTGGCCACGAGCCAAAGCGGGCATAAGGGGTCATGCCGATCGTTGGCGTGACTTTAACTTCCAGGACTTGCTGGGTGAACTGTGGAATTTGTGCCAAGACTTCACCGCTTGGGCCAACTGCCGCCGTAATACCATTATTGGTACTGCGCAACAGAGGGCGACCTAATTCGAGGGCGCGCATGCGTGCCATTTGGAAATGCTGCCATGGCCCGATAGAGTGACCAAACCATGCATCATTAGAGACCGTTAGCAAGAAGTTGGTATCCGGCCTGAAGTTATCTCGAACCTGTTGGCCCAAGACGATTTCATAACAAATAGCGGCAGTCAGGTTAAACCCGGCCACATTTAACTGTGGCTGCACATAATCGCCGCGGCTGAATGTCGACATAGGTAAATCAAACAGCGGTGCCAGTGGGCGCAGCAGGGACTCAAGCGGCACAAACTCACCAAAGGGTACCAAGTGGTGTTTGCTATAGCGATTACGGGTCGGATATTGGTAGGGTTCTTTATCGCCTAACACAATGATACTGTTGAAGAAGTGGTAACCATTACCCTCCGGCCGGCGCTGTGCATCTACAATCCCGGTGATCAAGCTGCTGTGATTGGCCCGCATTAGGTCATCAACCATCGTCAGGAAGCCGGTTTGATCAGTTTCAATATCAGGAATGGCAGATTCTGGCCAGATGATAATGGGAGCTTTACCCATAAATGGGCGGGTCTCATCCAGATAGACTTGCAGGGTCGAGAGCAGGACTTTAGGGTCCCACTTCATTGACTGAGCAATATTACCTTGCACCATCGCCACATTAACCGCGCGTTCAGGTTCCGGTGTGAACCAATGTAATTGGCGCAGCGGCCACGGCAGTAATAACATGGCTACTGCAATAATTGCCGCAGTTATCCGGCGTTGATAACAGGCGTAAACCAGTAATCCGCTGATCGACATCAGCATGAAAGTGATGCCATCGACGCCAAGAATGGGGGCAATACCGCGTAGTGGGCCATTGATTTGGCTATAACCAAATTGTAGCCATGGGAAGCCAGTTAATACCCAACCGCGCAAGAATTCAGTCAACTGCCACACCACGGGGGCCGCAATCGCCAGTCTCCACCAAGTCGCCTTCGGGCATATGCGGGCTAATACACCGGCAAACAGCATGGTATAGAGCGAAAGATACGCCGCCAGCAATACCACCAGGAAGATATTGATGGCCGTCGGCATGCCGCCAAATTCAGAGATACTGACATAAACCCAGTTAACGCCAGTGCCAAACAGCCCCATACCCCAACAAAAGCCGATAAAAGCGGCTTGTTTGGTGCTGCGATTCAATGTCAGGCTGAGTAAACCAAACAGTGAAACAATGGCTGCGGGCCAACTATCAAATGGTGAATAGGCCAGCGTACCGCAGGCGCCAAAAAATAGCGCCAGTAGGGCGCGAACCCACTGGCGTTGAAGGAGTGAAGCGATAGGCATCGAGGATTTATTCTTCCAGTTTTGGTTGCGGAGCATCATCCGGGATTTTCACATGAACCTGAATAATACGTCGGCTATCTGCCATGGCAACTTTAAATAAGTAACCTTCAATTTCAATGGTTTCACCGCGGGCAGGTAAATGACCAAACGCCTGCATCACCAAACCACCAATAGTGTCCACTTCATCGTCGCTGAAATGGGTGTTGAAGACTTCATTGAAATCTTCAATGGGTGTCAGCGCACGAATCGTGTATGTGTGCCGACTGAGTTGACGAACATCTCTATCTTCTTCATCGTCATACTCATCTTCTATTTCGCCAACGATCAGCTCAAGAATATCTTCAATGGTCACCAGGCCTGAAACGCCACCAAACTCATCAATGACAATAGCCATATGATAGCGTTGGGAGCGGAACTCTTTCAGCATCCGATCGACACGCTTACTTTCCGGCACTACAACCGCCGTCCGTAAGACTTTATCAATACTGAATGGCTCGGAATCTGTGCGCATAAACGGCAGCAAATCCTTGGCCATTAGGATACCTTCGATGTGATCTTTATCTTCACTGATCACCGGAAAGCGGGAGTGAGCAGATTCAATAATCACATCCAGACACTCATCCAGCGTTTGATTACGCTTTAGTGTGACCATCTGAGAGCGGGGGATCATGATGTCCCGTACGCGCTGTTCGGCGATATCCATCACCCCTTCCAGCATGTCGCGGGTATCGGGATCGATCAAATCGTTTTGCTCAGAATCACGGATAAGCTCTACCAGATCACCACGGTTTTTGGGTTCGCCGTGGAATAACTGGTTAAGGATGAGAGTAAAGAACCCTTTCTTGGGACTGGGGCTATCATTGTTTTGTGAGTGGTCGTCGCTCATGGCGTTTTAGTTAAGTTTACCCATGTAAGATTATATTTTATCGGCAGTGGTAAACACACACTGCCGACAGCTTTACCCCAATTAACGGGGTGGTATACACCCTGTATAACGGGGTTACTCGGGGTCTTTCTCTGAAATATACGGGTCTGGGTAGCCCAAACTTTGCATTATTTCAGTCTCAATCGACTCCATTTCTTCTGCTTCATCGTCAACGATGTGGTCATACCCTAGCAGATGGAGACTGCCGTGAACAACCATATGCGCCCAATGAGCCAGTAGTGCTTTCTCTTGCTCAACTGCTTCTTGTTCAACTACCTGACGGCAAATGATTAAATCACCGAGTAATGGCAGTTCAATCTCAGGTGGGGCCTCAAAGGGAAAAGACAAGACATTGGTCGATTTATCTTTACCGCGATAGGTCAGATTCAGCTCATGGCTTTCTGCTTCATCAACCACACGGATAGTGACTTCGGAGACTTCCTGAAATTGCGGCAATACAGCTTCCAACCAATGTTGAAAATCGGCTTCGGTCGGTAAACCCTGGCTATCGGCACAGGCAATTTGTAAATCGAGAATAACTTGGCTCACGGAGCCTCCTGCTCAGACGGGGTATGGGTTTCCCGCTTACGTTGTTCGGCAATCACATCTTTACGTTTTTGTTCTGCGGCTTCCCAAGCTTCATAGGCAATGACGACGCGAGCGACAACTGGGTGGCGCACCACATCTTCGCTATGGAAGAAATTAAAGCTCAATTCCTCTACCTCTGATAACACTTCAATGGCATGGCTTAAGCCGGATTTCTGGTGGCGTGGCAAATCAGTTTGCGTAACATCACCAGTAATCACCGCTTTGGAGTTGAAGCCCATGCGGGTCAGGAACATTTTCATCTGTTCAACTGTCGTGTTTTGGCTTTCATCCAGAATGATAAACGCGTCATTCAGTGTGCGGCCGCGCATATACGCCAGCGGAGCCACTTCAATTACATTGCGCTCAATCAGTTTTTCAACGCGCTCAAAGCCCAGCATTTCAAACAGAGCATCATAGAGCGGGCGTAGATAAGGGTCGACTTTTTGGCTGAGATCACCGGGTAAGAAACCCAGCTTTTCACCGGCTTCAACCGCTGGGCGCGTCAGCAAAATACGCCGTACATTTTGGCGCTCCAAAGCATCGACAGCTGCAGCAACAGCCAGGTAGGTTTTACCGGTACCGGCAGGGCCAATCCCGAAAGTAATATCATGGTCGAGAATATTGGCGATGTATTGTGCCTGATTTGGTGTGCGAGGCTTAACCATCCCGCGTTTGGTGCGGATGGTCACGGCTTTCCCGTAATCCGGCACACTATCAGCGGTTTGCTCTAACACCCGGCTTTCCTTCACCGCGAGGTGGATATCTTCTGGTGTGATATCTGGGATAACACCACGAATCGGAGCGGTATCGACATACAGATGGCGCAGGATATCTGCCGCTGCAACAACGCAGATATTCTTACCGACTAATTTGAAACGGTTATCACGACGATTAATTTCAATACCTAACCGGCGTTCCAACTGCTTGATATTGTCATCAAAAGGGCCGCACAAACTCAGCAGGCGCTGATTATCGGCGGGTTCCAGCAAGATTTCTTGTGTCACTACGTGCAAACTGTTTCTCTGAGTCACTGCGTTCCTCTGGGTCACTTAGGGCCGGTTTATTTGAAACTTGGCTGTAACTCCCATTGCTGGGGGATATCATTCACAAAAATTGGTTGTGTGATATCACGGCTATACGTCAATCATACATGTCATTTGTGAATTATTCATGGTGCACGGTACTGACGCAAGTTTACTTATGAATCCGTGCCTTCGACCCCTATTGAAATAGCGGCTCATGAATGGCGCAACTTAAAAAATCCGAATCTGCGCAGCGCGCCGCTAAAATAAAATAGGCACTGACAATGCAGTGCCTGCTGGTGCGGGCTGGCTCGAAAAATCGAAATCAGGGCTGATAAAGGCCGACACCTATCTCATTTTCTTTGCGGGTTCGGGCAATGACTGATTGCGGTGACTCATGAGTCCGCAGATCCATTTGGTCCTCAGTACACACCAACATGCCGCGGAGTGAACTGGCATAAACATCAACAATTTCAACATCAACGAATTTGCCGATCATCTCAGGAGTGCCTTCAAAGTTGACCACCCGGTTATTTTCGGTGCGGCCTGCCAATTCCATGAGGTTTTTACGGGATGTGCCTTCCACCAAAATGCGCTGCACGGTGCCCACCATCTCGCGGCTAATTTCCATTGCTTGCTGAATAATGCGCTCTTGTAGGATGTGTAATCGCTGTTTTTTCTCCTCGTCAGAAACATCATCCGGGAGTTCTGCCGCAGGTGTGCCGGGGCGTGAGGAGTAAATAAAGCTGTAACTGGTGTCAAAACGAATATCCGCGACCAGCTTCATGGTTTGCTCAAAATCTTGCTGAGTTTCACCGGGGAAACCAATGATAAAATCAGAGCTAATCTGGATATCAGGACGCGCCTGACGCAATTTGCGGATAATCGCTTTGTATTCCAGTGCGGTATGCGCCCGTTTCATCATGGTCAAAATGCGGTCAGAGCCACTTTGTACCGGTAGATGCAGGAAACTCACCAGCTCGGGCGTATCTCGATAAACATCAATGATATCATCAGTAAATTCAATCGGATGGCTGGTGGTGAAACGCACTCTATCAATACCATCAATAGCGGCAACTAGCCGCAATAGCTCGGCAAAACTACAGATATCGCCGTCATAAGTGGCGCCACGATAAGCATTTACATTCTGCCCGAGTAGATTCACTTCCCGTACGCCTTGAGCTGCTAACTGTGCGATTTCAAACAAGATATCGTCACTTGGTCGGCTGACTTCTTCACCTCGGGTGTAAGGTACAACACAGAATGTGCAGTATTTATTGCAACCTTCCATGATGGAGACAAAGGCCGTAGGGCCATCAGCGCGCGGCTCCGGCAAACGGTCAAATTTTTCAATTTCTGGAAAACTGATATCCACCACTGGGCTATGAGTACCTTTTACGTGGTTAATCATTTCCGGCAAGCGGTGCAGAGTTTGTGGCCCAAAAATCACATCAACACAAGGGGCGCGCTGGCGCAGATGCTCACCTTCTTGTGATGCGACACAACCGCCCACACCGATAATGAGTTCCGGATTTTTTTCTTTTAGCAGTTTCCAGTGGCCTAGCAAGCTAAACACTTTTTCTTGGGCTTTTTCGCGAATGGAGCAAGTGTTGAGCAGCAATAAATCCGCTTCTTCCGGGATATCTGTCAACTGGTAACCATGGGTACTGGCCAGTAAATCAGCCATTTTAGATGAATCATATTCGTTCATCTGGCAGCCCCAAGTTTTGATGTGTAGTTTTTTTGTCATTGTCTATCTACCGCCAAGAATTCATCTTAAAAGTCACATCGCGTTCGGCGCAGTGCTCTGGGCTGTGTGCCGTCATAGAATAGTGGGTAGCACAAAGGCTCCATGATTATGGGGCTATTGTAGTCATTTGCAGTTGCGATGACCACCGCATAACGGCTTACTTATTCTGTGGAGTGATGAAAAATCCGGTACACTGCATGCAGACAAAATGCAGGTATTATTTTAACTTTGAAGAATAGCCAAAATGGATAAATCGCAACCAAATTATGATGTTGTGGTCGTGGGTGGCGGTATGGTTGGGGCTGCCGCCGCACTTGGGTTAGCACAAACTGGCTGGTCAGTGGCGTTACTGGAGCATGAGGCTCCGCTGCCATTTGAAGCTGAAAGTGCTCCGGATTTGCGAGTTTCTGCGATTGGATGCACGTCGGTGTCTTTGCTTAAACAGCTTGGGGCCTGGTCACCGGTGCAGCAGATGCGCTATGCGCCTTATCGCCGGCTGGAGACATGGGAACAGCCGGGTTCTCAAGTCGTCTTTGATGCGGCCTCGCTGTCTTTACCTGAATTAGGTTTTATGGTCGAGAACCGGGTTTTACAGTTGGCGCTATGGCAACAGATGGCAGAATGCCCCAATTTGACGTTACTGTGCCCATCACGGCTGCAAACGATGGTCAGAGTAGAAGACTACTGGAAAATTACCTTAGATGCGCAGCAAGAGATACAGGGCCATTTAGTGATAGGCGCGGATGGAGCCAATTCTTTGGTGCGTCGTTTAGCCGGAATTGGCACCAGTGGTTGGCAATATCGGCAGTCCTGTATGTTAATTACTGTCGAGACCGATACTGCTCAGCAAGACACCACCTGGCAGCAGTTTTTCCCTTCTGGTCCAAGAGCATTCCTACCTTTGTTTGATAACTGGGCATCATTGGTTTGGTACGACAGCCCGCAGCGCATTCGGCAGCTTCAAATGATGCCGATGGCACAATTGAATCAAGAAATTACCGCAGCTTTTCCGTCCCGTCTGGGGGCCGTTAAGGCCATTGCTGCAGGTTCTTTCCCCTTGGTTCGCCGCCATGCGCAGCAATATGTGCAGCCGGGGTTAGTATTATTGGGCGATGCAGCTCATACCATTAATCCGTTGGCCGGGCAGGGGGTTAATCTGGGATATCGGGATGTGGATGCTTTGCTGGAGGTATTGAATCAGGCCCGCGAACAGGCTGAATCTTGGCACAGTGAGCCGGTGTTATTACGTTATCAGCGCCGTCGCCGTACCGATAATCTGATTATGCAAAGTGGGATGGATGTGTTTTACACTGCATTTAGTAATGATTTACCCGCCGTGAAATTTGCGCGTAATTTGGCACTGATGGCAGCTCAACGCGCCGGTAAACTTAAAGAGCACGCGTTGAAGTATGCATTAGGGTTGTAGATATTTTAATGAATTGTCGCCAGAAAAATTGTTTCCTGGCGACTGTGGGCGCAGTTTTCAACATTTTGTTGAAAAGCAAAACTCAAATGCTGAAAAGCAAAACTCAAATTTCATCGCAGTGAAAAAACAAAATTCAGAAAAGCAAAAAGCCCGCCGAAGCGAGCTTTTCTAAATTTGGCTGGGGTACGAGGATTCGAACCTCGGAATGCTGGAATCAGAATCCAGTGCCTTACCGCTTGGCGATACCCCAAAAGATGGTGGCTACGACGGGAATCGAACCTGTGACCCCAGCATTATGAGTGCTGTGCTCTAACCAGCTGAGCTACGTAGCCATCTTAAAATCTTTAACCTTGAGAAATTGTATGGCTGGGATACCAGGATTCGAACCTGGGAATGCCAGGATCAAAACCTGGTGCCTTACCGCTTGGCGATATCCCAACTGAAATACAATTCTTTTACTGACTTAGTACAACTCGCGTCTAACAGTGTTTGTGTTTAACGACAAACCATTTCAGAGAAATGGCTGGGATACCAGGATTCGAACCTGGGAATGCCAGGATCAAAACCTGGTGCCTTACCGCTTGGCGATATCCCATCTACTGTGACAACCGATGAAAATGGTGCGGGAGGCGAGACTTGAACTCGCACACCTTGCGGCGCTAGAACCTAAATCTAGTGCGTCTACCAATTTCGCCACTCCCGCATACATAAAAAAAGATGGTGGCTACGACGGGAATCGAACCTGTGACCCCAGCATTATGAGTGCTGTGCTCTAACCAGCTGAGCTACGTAGCCATCTTTTTTCTGCACAACCTTCATCGGCGTTGCGGGGCGCATTATGCGTATATGGCCGAATTGCGTCAACTAATTTTTTCCCAAAAAAGCGCTGAAGGGGTTTGTTTGTTTGGCTTGTGAACAGTCTGGTGATTAAAGCAGCACTTATAGTGATTAATTGTTGAATTTGCCAACAAAAGACAAGGCCACCCGTGGGCGGCCTTGAAAGCAACATAGTCGAACAAGCAGAGTCACACCCCGCCATTGGGTTCAATTATTTATAGGCATCCTGATGCACACCTACAGCGCGCCCTGATGGGTCATCCATGCTTTTGAATGATTCATCCCACTCAATAGCTTTAGCTGATGAACATGCGACTGACGGGCCGCCAGGTACGCACTCAGCGGCGCTTGGTAGTGGGAATAACTCTTCAAAAATTTCGCGATACAAATAACCCTCTTTTGAAGACGGCGTATTGTATGGGAAACGGAAATGAGCAGTTTCCATCTGTTGATCAGTGACTTGCTCGGCTGCTTTCTCTTTTAATGTGTCAATCCAGCTGTAACCCACACCATCGGAGAATTGTTCTTTCTGACGCCAGGCGACGCTATGTGGCAGATAAGATTCAAAACATTCACGCAGGACATGTTTTTCCATTTTGCCATTACCGCACATTTTATCCTGTGGGTTAATGCGCATCGCGACATCAAGGAAGTTTTTATCCAGGAAGGGGACTCGGGCTTCAACACCCCAGGCAGACATGGCTTTGTTGGCACGGGCGCAGTCATACATGTGCAGGGCTAATAGCTTGCGCACAGTTTCTTCATGCAATTCTTTGGCGTTCGGTGCTTTGTGGAAATAGAGATAACCACCAAAGACTTCATCAGAGCCTTCACCCGACAGCACCATTTTGATACCCATCGCCTTGATTTTACGTGACATCAAGTACATTGGTGTTGAGGCGCGGATGGTGGTGACATCATAGGTTTCAATGTGATAAATCACATCACGGATGGCATCCAGACCTTCCTGCACGGTGAAATGAATTTCATGGTGCACAGTCCCTAAATGGTTGGCAACTTCTTTGGCCGCACGCAAATCGGGCGAGCCAATCAGGCCAACAGCAAAGGAGTGCAGTTGTGGCCACCAAGCTTCACTGCGCTCATCGTCTTCGACACGGCGAGCGGCAAACTTTTTGGTGATGGCAGAAATCACAGAGGAATCCAGCCCACCGGACAGCAGCACGCCGTAAGGTACGTCAGACATCAAATGACTTTTTACCGCGTCTTCTAATGCGTTCGCCAGTTCAACTTTGTCAGTTACGTTGTTTTTGACATTATCGAAATCAAACCAGTCACGATGATAATATTCGCGAATTTCGCCATCCTGGCTCCACAGATAGCTTCCAGCAGGGAATTCTTTGATGGTGCGGCAAACCGGCACCAAGGCCTTCATTTCGGAAGCAACGAACATATTACCGTGTTCGTCATGGCCCATATACAGCGGGATAATACCCAAATGATCACGGCCAATCAGATAGGCATCTTTTTCTGTATCGTATAAAACGAAAGCGAACATGCCTTGCAAATCATCAAGGAATTCAGGCCCTTTCTCCTGGTACAGTGCCAGAATAACTTCGCAGTCAGACCCGGTTTGGAATTCATAGCGGTCAGCGTATTGCTGGCGCAATGCTTGATGATTATAGATTTCACCATTGACTGCCAGAATGTGCGTGTGAGCAGCATTATACAGTGGCTGAGCACCTGTATTGACGTCAACAATAGATAAGCGTTCATGGGCGAGTATGGCTTTATCATTTGCCCACACACCAGACCAGTCTGGGCCGCGGTGGCGCATTAAACGTGACATTTCCAGCGCTTTTTTGCGTAATTCAATGGGGTCGGTTTTAAGGTCGAGGACCCCGAAAATAGAACACATAATAATCTCCCTAACTTTTCTGCTTTGGCGGTGAGGATGTTGAATTTTAGTCAGTCATCGCTGGAACTGTTTTCTCATACTTGCCTGTGATTGATGCAAGCTATGCCCAATGACGATGCATTCATCCGATTAGTTTGTAGAAAACATGCAAAAAATACGCCAATTTATGATGCTACGGGGAAGTGCGCGCAGCTAACAACCCTGCAGCTTTAAGGACTCAGGGTATAAAAAGAAAATGCGCCAAAAGAGGGCGTAATGGCAAGAAACTTTGGTGCGTTGCACTAAAAAAGGGCGCAACTTGGAAAAGGATAGCGGCGAAAAGGGGAGTATGGCGGCCATGACCGCCAACTGAAATTAGATGATGTCAATTTCTGCAACGGAGGGGTAAACATAGCTTGGGCGGAATGGCATCGCTTCAATATCCGTTAATGTCGAGACACCGGATAGCACCAAAATAGTCTCAAGACCCGCCTGGAAGCCCGCCAAAATATCAGTACGCAGGTTATCCCCCACAATGACGGTGCTTTCTGAATGCGCCTGCATTTTATTCAGTGCAGCACGGATAATCCATGGGCTAGGTTTGCCGACATAAAATGGCTTACGGCCAGAAATTTTCTCGATAGGTGCACACAATGCGCCACAGGCCGGTGAAAAACCGTGACCATGGCTATCGGGGTTGGTGGCAATAAAACGCGCCCCATTGGCGACGAAATAGGCCGCTTTATGCATCATATCCCAGTTGTATGAGCGGGTTTCACCCACAATCACAAAATCAGGATTGATATCAGTAATGGTAAAACCTGCTTTATACAATTCGTGAACTAATGCGCCTTCACCCACCACATAGGCTTTTTTACCATCTTGACGGCGCAGAAAATCGGCCGTTGCCATTGCTGAGGTATAAAAAGCACTTTCCGGCACTTCCAGCCCCGCAGAATGAAAACGGTTAGCCAGATCCTGAGCTGTTTGTGAGGGATAGTTGGTCAAAATAACCAGCGGCATTCCGGCTTCTTGAATTCGGGCCAGAAATACATCAGCACCGGGTACTGGGTGATTATCATGCAACAATACACCATCGATATCGCAAATAACGCTTTTAATTGTCATTGTTTAAATTACTCTTTTAGCCGCAGCAATGAGCCACTATAACATGGCCGATGGTGAAGTTGACCCTGCCAAAGTCTTATCTATAAGGGATTAATTTTCTAACAAGCGTTGCAGTAATACGCCGTTCAACATGGCGCGCTTGGCCAAGGCAAAAGCCCCAATGGCTGATTGATGGTCAAGCTGAGAAGTGACCACGGGGAGATTTTGGCGGAAGTTTTTCAGCACTTGTGTATTTATGCAACCTTGAATGGCGGGGAGCAGGATTTTATGGGCTTCAATAATTTCCCCGGCAATCACGACTTTTTGCGGGTTAAACAAGTTGATCGCAATGGAGATGGCTTTCCCCAAGTAGCGGCCGACGTGTTCAATCACCTCACTTGCCAGCAAATCGCCTTTGTTCGCAGCCTTGCAGATGGCACTAATATGGCAATCATCCAAGGTTAACTTGCTCGGATAGCCCTGCGTGAGCAAGTGGCGTACGCGGTTTTCAATAGCCGCATTAGATGCCACGGTTTCCAGGCAACCAAAATTACCGCAATAGCAGCGCTCGCCAAGGGGATCAATTTGAATATGGCCTATCTCACCTACGTTGCCATTGCTGCCTAAAAATATTTGGCTGTTAACAATGATACCGGCGCCAGTACCGCGGTGCAGACGAACCAAAATGGAGTCTTCGCAGTCACGGGTTGCACCAAAATAGTGCTCAGCCAGTGCCAAACTACGAATATCGTGGCCGACGAAGCTGGTGACATTAAACCGATTTTGCAGATTTTCGACTAACGGCCAGTTGCTAATATTGATATGTGGCATATAGCGCACGATACCTTTGCTCGGCTCAACTAATCCGGGGAGAATGACGGCGATGGCGATCAGTTCACGTAATTTGCGCTGATAAGCTTCAATAAACTGACTGATTATATTAAATAATGCGTGTTCGAGAGTTTCTTGTGTGCGCTCAGGTAGGGGATAGTGCTCTTCACCCAGCGACTTACCGCTCATATCAAACAGTGTGATAGTGGCATCATGGCGGCCCAAACGGACAGCGATGGTATGGAATTGGCGATTTTCGGTCACGATAGAAATCGCCCGGCGACCACCGGTGGAGGCTTGCTGATCGACTTCTTTGATCAGCCCGCGCTCCAACAGTTGACGAGTAATTTTGGTGACACTGGCGGGAGCTAGCTGGCTGAGATCGGCAATTTGAATGCGCGAAATCGGGCCTTGCTGATCAATAAGCCGATAAACAACGGCGCCATTGAGTTGTTTCACAAGATCCACATTACCAATTTGTGACTGTACGCCGGTGCTCATCAATAAAATTACTCGCTTATTTTAAAACCTCGTTGCCGTTAACGATGGTTTTAGTGATTTTATAATCGCGGGTAAAGGCAGTCAGGTTGGCCACTTTGCCAGCTTCAATACTCCCTAACTGCTTATCCACGCCAATCGCGCGGGCCGCATAAAGTGTCGCCATGCGCAATGCTTCGTCCAGTGCAATGCCAACATGCTCAACACTATTTTGTACCGCTTCTATCATGGTCAGTGCTGAACCGCTTAGTGTGCCATTCTCATCCACACATAAACCATTGCGATAGTATATTGTTTTACCAGCAAAAATAAATTGATCAATTTCAGCACCCGCGCCAGCCGGAGCAGTTGCATCAGTGACCAGCACCAACTTTTCGCCTTTCAGCTTCTTCGCATTACGAATGTTGGCCCAATCTACATGTAACCCATCAGCAATGACGCCAGTGTACACTTCTGGCGTGTCGAAAATTGCCCCAATCAGGCCCGGTTCGCGCCCAGAGATGTAAGGCATTGCATTATAAAGATGCGTGGCAAAGCGGATACCGGCGGCAAAACCTTGACGAGCTTGCGGATATGTCGCATTTGAATGACCGGCAGAAACCAAAATACCGGCTTCTGTCAGCTGACGAATATATTTGGTGTCAACCATTTCTGGAGCCAAAGTCACTTTGGTTATGACATCAGCATTGGCACACAGATAATCAATCATTTCAGCGCTAGGTTTACGGATAAACGCCGGGTTATGAGTGCCTTTTTTCTGTGGGCTAATATAAGGCCCCTCCAGATGCAGGCCTAAAGCCTGATGCTGGTTTTTTTGCAGATATGCACGCATGACATCAATGCCGTGCTTCATATATTCATCACTGCAAGTAATCAGTGTTGGCAGGAAGCTGGTGCATCCTGACTTTTCATTCGCGCGCTGCATGATTTCCAGCGTCTTTTCGGAGATGGCCTCAAGCGAATCATTGAATTGCACACCACCACAGCCATTAAGCTGAACATCAATAAAACCGGGGGCCAGAATGGCACCACCTAAGTCGCGTACCTCAATGCCAGCCGGAAGTTCATCGGCAGGACAGATACGTTCGATCAATCCGTTAGCCACGACAACAGCGTGATTATCCAGTACTTCATGGCTGGTATAAATACGGCCGTGAGTTAAAGCGTACATCTTAGCCCCCTAATGATTTTTACAGATTCTTGATGTTTTCAGCTTCTAACTCGCTGAAATATTTTACAGTTTTAACCTTCAATTCCATCGTCGATGGTTCATCGCACACCACGATGGCTTTAGCATGCAGTTGCAGGCAACTGATGGTCCACATGTGGTTGATGCTGCCTTCGACTGCGGCTTGCAAGGCTTGCGCTTTACCGCGACCGGTCACCAGAATCATCACTTCTTCAGCATCTAACAATGTGCCTACACCGACGGTAAGTGCATATTTCGGCACGAGGTTTGCATCACCACCAAAGAAGCGTGAGTTCGCGATGCGAGTTTCTTCGGTCAGGGTTTTGATGCGGGTGCGAGAGGCTAAAGAAGAGGCCGGTTCATTAAAGGCAATGTGGCCATCAACACCCACGCCACCCATGAACAGGTTAATTTTGCCGTAAGACTTCATTTTTTCTTCGTAACGACGACATTCTTCATCGATATCAGGCGCGTTACCATTCAGCAGATTGATATTTTCAGCAGGGATATCGACATGATCAAAGAAGTTTGTGTGCATGAAGGTGTAGTAGCTTTCTGGGTGCTCTTGCGGCAACCCAACATATTCATCCATGTTGAAAGTGACCACATTCTTGAAGCTAACTTCGCCTGCTTTATACAGCGCAACCAAGTGCTTATACGCTTCCATCGGTGTGCCGCCAGTGGGCAGACCCAGTACAAATGGACGCTCGGCGGTTGGTTTAAATGCATTGATGCGGTTAACGATATAACGTGCGGCCCATTTACCAACTTCTGTGGTGTTTTTCAGTGGGATAAGTCTCATCTTGCACCTCTTTGATTACTAATAGTGGCTATACTCTACGCGGATTGAATCATTCAGATAAGCGTAACTCAGATTTTGACTCATGCGCTGGTACAATGCTTTGTTCATTTTTCGAATGATAAAATAAGTTTTGTGTCATGGCTAGTGCATTGGTGCTTTTTGACTGGTTTTTGGTGACATTTATCACAAAATAGGGGGTTTTAATTTGCGTTACGAAATAAATTTTTTACACTCCGCAATGAGTAATACGTGCCGTGAATAAATAGAAAGTGTGCCATGCGTTTTTCTAAAAGGTAGTGAGTCAAATAAATAAACTACTTAAAGGGTCCGATATCGGACGAATAGGGGGAAAGGTGAATATTCTTAGTTACTTGCAAAAAGTAGGTCGGGCTCTGATGGTCCCAGTGGCCACACTGCCTGCAGCCGCGATACTGATGGGTGTGGGCTACTGGATAGACCCGGTCAGCTGGGGTGGTGATAATGCGCTAGCGGCATTGTTTATCAAGTCCGGTGCCGCCATCATCGATAATATGTCCGTGCTGTTCGCCATTGGTGTGGCTTATGGTATGTCAAAAGATAAAGACGGTGCTGCTGCACTGACCGGCTTTGTAGGCTTCCTGGTATTGACGACTCTGTGTTCGCCAGCCGCGGTTTCGATGATTCAAAAGATTCCGGTTGATCAGGTTCCTGCTGCTTTCGGCAAAATCAACAACCAGTTCGTGGGTATCCTGGTGGGTATCATCTCAGCTGAGTTGTACAACCGCTTCAGCAGCGTTGAATTGCCAAAAGCACTCTCTTTCTTCAGCGGTCGCCGTCTGGTTCCGATTCTGACGTCTTTCCTGATGATCGTGGTTGCCTTCATTCTGATGTACGTTTGGCCACTGATTTATAACGCATTGGTGACTTTCGGCGAATACATCAAAGATATGGGTTCTGTGGGCGCGGGTATCTATGCTTTCTTCAACCGCTTGCTTATCCCTGTCGGTCTGCATCATGCCCTGAACTCTGTGTTCTGGTTTGACGTTGCTGGTATTAACGATATTCCTAACTTCCTGGGTGGCCAACAGTCCATCGATAGTGGTAAAGCTGTTGTCGGTATCACTGGTCGTTATCAGGCTGGTTTCTTCCCAATCATGATGTTTGGTTTACCGGGTGCTGCGCTGGCGATTTATCACTGTGCCCGTCCGGAAAACAGAGCGAAAGTGGCGGGTATCATGTTGGCGGGGGCATTTGCTGCCTTCTTTACCGGTATCACTGAGCCGCTTGAATTCTCCTTCATGTTCGTGGCTCCAGTGTTGTACTTCATCCACGCCGTGCTGACCGGTATTTCTGTGTTCATTGCAGCCAGTATGCACTGGATTGCAGGTTTTGGTTTCAGCGCCGGTCTGGTGGATATGGTGTTGTCTTCGCGTAACCCGCTGGCGACACATTGGTACATGTTGATCCCGCAAGGTCTGGTGTTCTTCGCTATTTACTACGTGGTATTCCGTTTCACCATCAAGAAATTCAACTTGCTGACTCCAGGCCGTGAACTGGCTGTTGAAGGCAGTGAAGAAGATGGTTATGACGTCAATGTTGATAAGACACCTGAAGTTAACGAAAGCGAAATTAATGGTTTAGCGCGTCGTTACATTAGTGCCATTGGCGGTTCAGATAACCTGACAGGTATTGATGCTTGCATCACCCGTCTGCGTTTGAACGTGAAAGATTCTGCATTGGTCAATGACAGTGTCGCCAAGCGTTTAGGCGCTTCAGGTGTTATTCGTCTGAACAAACAAAGTGTGCAAGTGATTGTGGGGACCCGTGCGGAACTGATTGCTTCGGCAATGCGTACGGTATTGGCTGGTGGCCCGGTTCCTGCGGCAAGTAGCTCTGCTGCTCCTGCTGCGGCCAAGCCTCAGGCGGTCATTAACACCACAAAAACAGCTTCCCTGGTATTGGTTTCTCCAATTACTGGTGATGTTGTCGCTTTGGCAGAAGTTCCTGACGAAGCCTTTGCCAGCAAAGCGGTAGGTGAGGGTATTGCTATTCGTCCGACGGATAAAATAGTGGTTTCTCCGGCGAACGGCACCATCGTAAAAATCTTCAATACTAACCATGCCTTCTGCCTGGAAACTGAAACCGGCGCTGAAATTGTGGTTCATATCGGGATTGATACGGTGAAACTGAACGGCCAGGGCTTTGCACGGCTGGTTGAAGAAGGTGCCACTGTGGTTGCTGGGCAACCGGTATTGGAGCTGGACTTGGCTTATCTGAATGCTAATGCGCGCTCAATGATTAGCCCAGTTGTCGTCAGTAATATTGATGATTATGCCGGTATCTCGGTATTGGCGGGGGGTTCTGTGGTTGCCGGCCAAAGCCAGTTGTTTGAGATCCAAGGCAAATAACTTGAGATCCAAGGTAAATAATGAGTTTAAGATTCGCAGTGAAAAAGTGCTGATGTACTGAGTCACTGGCCTGAGTTTTAATCAAAGCAGCGGGAAGAGAGCGATCTCTTCCCGTTTTTTTGTTTTATTTCCTGTAACAAACGGTTGTTTCCGGGCCGGGCTTGTTGGATTATATGCGGTTATATTTGTTGCGTTTGCATTGAGGAATAGAACAATGAGTGAGGCAGAAGCCCGCCCGAGTAATTTTATCCGTCAGATCATTGACGAAGATTTAGCCAGCGGCAAACACACGTCGGTTCATACCCGCTTTCCGCCTGAGCCAAACGGCTACTTGCATATTGGTCATGCGAAGTCTATTTGCCTGAATTTTGGTATTGCACAAGACTATCAGGGCCAATGCAACCTGCGTTTTGATGACACCAACCCGGTGAAAGAAGATGTCGAGTTCGTCGAGTCGATTAAACGCGATGTCGAGTGGCTAGGCTTCACCTGGAGCGGTGATGTCCGTTACTCCTCAGACTATTTTGATCAATTGTTCCAGTACGCTGTAGAGCTGATTAACAAGGGCTTGGCGTATGTGGATGAACTGACTGCCGAGCAGATGCGCGAATATCGCGGCACGCTGACCGCACCGGGTAAAAATAGCCCTTATCGCGATCGCAGTGTGGAAGAAAACTTGGCACTGTTTGAGAAGATGCGTGCCGGTGGTTTTGCTGAAGGCACCGCTTGCTTGCGCGCTAAAATCGACATGGCCTCACCTTTTATGGTCATGCGTGATCCGGTGTTGTATCGCATTAAGTTTGCTGAGCATCACCAGTCAGGTAACAAGTGGTGCATCTACCCGATGTATGACTTTACCCATTGTATTTCTGATGCGATCGAAGGAATTACCCATTCACTCTGTACTTTAGAGTTCCAGGATAACCGTCGCTTGTATGATTGGGTGCTGGATAATATCTCCATTGAATGTCATCCGCGTCAGTATGAGTTTTCTCGCCTGAATCTCGAATACTCCATTATGTCGAAGCGTAAGCTGAACCAATTGGTGACCGAGAAAGTGGTAGAGGGTTGGGATGACCCCCGTATGCCGACCATCTCTGGCTTACGTCGTCGTGGCTACACCGCAGCATCAATCCGTGAATTCTGCCGCCGTATTGGTGTCACCAAGCAGGATAACAACGTTGAGATGATGGCGCTGGAATCCTGTATCCGTGATGATCTGAACGAAAATGCGCCACGGGCTATGGCCGTTCTTGACCCCATCAAGGTGGTTATCGAGAACCGTGCGCCAGGGGAAGAGTGGCTGACCATGCCAAATCACCCGAATAACCCGGATATGGGCACCCGCCAGGTACCTTTCGACAGTGAGATTTATATTGATCGCGCTGATTTCCGTGAAGAAGCGAATAAGCAATACAAGCGCTTGGTTCTGGGTAAAGAAGTGCGCCTGCGTAATGCTTATGTGCTCAAAGCTGAGCGTGTTGAAAAAGACGCAGAAGGCAATGTCACGACACTTTATTGCAGCTATGACGCAGAGACTTTAAACAAAGACCCTGCTGATGGGCGTAAAGTGAAAGGCGTTATTCATTGGGTTTCAGTCAAGCATGCATTGCCAGCGGAAATCCGTTTATATGACCGTTTGTTTAGTGTGCCAAACCCAGCGGCGGCGGAAGATTTCTTATCCACCATCAACCCTGAGTCTTTGATTATCCGTCAGGGCTTTGTTGAACCAAGCTTGGCTGATGCGACGCCAGAAAGAACCTATCAGTTTGAAAGAGAAGGTTATTTCTGTGCGGATAGTCGCTATTCACGCCCCGATGCGTTGGTGTTTAACCGCACTGTGGGTCTGCGTGATACCTGGGCTGCTAAGGTGACTAACTAATTTTATACTCGTCATACTTCAAGCCGCATGTGCGTTGGCTTCGCTCAATAACCCGAATCACTTACTACAGTAAGCTCATCGGGATTATCTCGCTTGCCGCCTTCCTGCGACTCGAATTATTTAGAGTATAATTGCTGGATTTACCTTAATTGGCGTGGCTTAGTCCACGCCTTTTTTATGCCCATTATAGGGTTATTGTTAGTTTTACTAAACACGGCCCTATCCTTTCAATTTTCTCTCTTTCCCATCCTCTTCTTTGGTCAATCTCGACTGATTGTATTCTTTTCCCTCCTTTGAGTGGCTGTCTGTAAGTCTTTCTTAAATATTCGCTTTACGAATTAACTAAGTAAATAACACCATTTTAATCGGATAAATCTTATGTTTTATTGGTTAAGCTGAAACCATTCAAGATGTCAATATGAGACGATTTTGCTTTATAAATATCCTCTTATGCATTGTTTTTTAAGCTTTTGTGAACTCTGTAATATTTTTTCATAGTTATGTGCTCATTGTCATACTTTGAATAATTAGCTCCTTTTTTGATTGATAATTCGCGTCGCGAAAAATAGTCTATCTTCCAGCAACAAGCTTCGTGAGTGTGTATTTCGACAGCGAAGTTTGTTTTTTATGAGCAACTGCTGGTGGAGGTTTCTTCCCAGCAAAACTTTACCCACTAGGGTTTTTTGAGGCTAAACCTGTGAGCTGTGGTGGACACAGGGACGGCACTTTAAATGTGATGTCAAAGAGGAATTTTTTCATATGGTTACGCACGGTGCTAAACGTAAAACATTAGCGCTCGCAGTCGCGGGTGCATTGTTAGGAACGGGGTTTATGGCAGCCCCTGAAGCCAAGGCAGAAGGCTTTGTTGATGATTCATCACTGACGGGTGGTATTTACTATTGGCAGCGTCAGCGTGACCGTAAGGATTTAACGCCGGGTAGCGCAGAGTATGGCAAGTATGTCGCTAACCTGCATCACTCCACCTTTAACGCCAATCTCGATTTCTCATCCGGCTATGCCGCAGATATCTTCGGTATTGATTTAGCGGCTTTCGGCGCAGTTGAAATGACTAACAGCGGCCCAGCGGCCCCAAACGAAATTGGCTTCAGTGATGCCAAAACCCGTTGGGATGAAAAATGGACCGGCGATAAGAGTGGCGTCAGTATTTACAAAGCAGCAGCCAAATTTAAATTAGGTGATTTCTGGGCGCGTGGTGGTTATATCCAACCGACTGGCCAGACACTGTTAGCTCCACACTGGAGCTTTATGCCAGGCACCTATCGTGGTGCTGAAGGCGGCGCGAAATTTGATTTTGATACAGCGGGCGCACTGTCCATGTCTTACATGTGGACTGATGAATATAAAGCGCCTTGGTATCAGAATATGTACAACTTCCGTCAAGCTGATGGTAAGACCGGCATAAGTTACCTGCACTCAATTGGTGCCAAATACGACTTTAAAAACAAGCTGGTACTGGAAACCGCATTCGGTCAAGCCAAAGATTACATGGACCAATACTTTGCTAAAGCCTCTTATGCTTTCCCAGTTGCGGGTAATGATCTACGGACTTCTTATCAATTCTACGGTGCGAAAGACAAAGTCGATGGCGGTTTCAAAGATGTTAATGACGTCTATGACGGCCTTGCCTGGCTGCAAGCATTGACTCTCGGCTATACCACTGGGCCATTTGATTTACGCCTGGAGGGGACTTGGGCCAAAGCTGACGGTAACCAAGGCTATTTCCTGCAACGTATGACCCCAGGCTACGCAACCTCCAATGGTCGCTTGGACGTGTGGTGGGATTCCCGCTCTGACTTCAACGCCAACGGCGAAAAAGCGCTGTTTGGTGGCGTGATGTATGACCTGAAAAACTGGAATATGGCCGGTTGGTCAGTCGGGACTTCTTATGCTTATGGTTGGGATGCCAAACCAAGCACCAATCCAATTTATGACCAGAATGTGCGTTTGAAAGAATCTGCATGGAACTTTGACGTGCTGTATACCCTGCAAGAAGGCCGGGCGAAAGGCACATTATTCAAACTGCATTACACCATGTATGACAACCACACCAATATCCCAAGCTATGGTGGCGGTTTCGGCAACGTATTCCAGGATGAAAAAGACGTCAAATTCATCGTGATCGCGCCATTTACTATCTTCTGATTTTACCCCGTTTGATTGCCATCCCCGGCCACCGTGCCGGGGACATAATGGAGTGCCACCATGAAAAAAGTCCTTTTTATCATTGCCGCAGTAATGGGATTAAGTGCTTGCGCCACACAAGGCCCAGTCCAGCCGGAAGACAGCAAACTTAAGCAAGCTTACAGTGCTTGTATCAATGCCAGCGAAGGCCAACCAGAAAGATTGATCCCGTGTCAGGCGGTGCTGAACGTCTTGAAACAAGAAAAAGCACATCAAGCTTTTACGGACAAAGAGACTGTCCGGGTATTGGATTATCAGCGTTGTATTGATGCAGCCCATACCGGCAATGGTCAAGCCTATGACGCGCAGTGTGGCAAGCTGTGGCAAGAAATTCGCAAAAACAATTAATTAAGTTCACGACAAAAGTTGAACTAACAATAATGACTGCCAGTAGCGATTTTGGCAGTGATTATTCATTACGGATGAGGTTAGTGATGAACAAATTCAGATTGAACGCGTTAGCGGCAATAACCGCAACCTTTGGCTTGATGGGGTACGCGCATGCGGACACCACTAACCAACAGCTTGTGGATCAACTCAGCACGTTGAAAGTTAACTATAAAATACTAGATAACCGCGCTGCTGAAAATGGCGTGGATTGTGCCAAGTTGGGGGCTGACTGGGCATCATGTAATAAGGTCTTGATTACTTTGACCAACACCGGGGATGAGATCAAAGGCCAAGATTGGGCCATTTACTTCCACAGCATCCGTCGGATTCTGACTACCGATGACGACCAATTCAAAATTACTCACCTGACTGGCGACCTGCATAAAATTGAACCTACCGCTAAATTCACTGGCTTCCCCGCCAATCAGGCGGTTGAAATCCCGATCACCGGCGAATACTGGCAGTTATTTGCCACTGACTTTATGCCGCGTTGGTATGCCACTTCAGGTGATGCGAAACCAAAAGTCCTGAAAAGCACCGATACTGAGGATATTAATGAATATCTGACTCAGTTTACTGGCGATCAGTGGAAGCGCACTAAAGACGACAATAATGTGCTGATGACGCCGGAATCCCGTTTTGTTAAAAACGAAGCAGTGAAAAGGTTGGCAGCAGCTAACCTGCGCGGGCAGATTATCCCGACGCCGATGGAAGTGAAGATTCACAAACAAGATGCTGATTTGAGTCAAGGCGTTGCTCTTGACCTGAGCGCTTTACCAAAACCAGCCGCTGATGCTGCACAACAGCGTTTTGAGTTACTGGGTTTGAAGTCGGATTCTGCTGGCTTCCCGATTAAAACGCTGATTCAACCGTCTGCTTTTAAAGGTGATTTAGCCGTTTCTGGTGCCTATGAGCTGAAAATCGGCGAAAAAGGGGCGCAAGTCATAGGTTTTGACCCTGCTGGGGTGTTCTACGGTTTGCAATCGATTCTTTCTTTAGTGCCGGTTGACGGTAGCAAGAAGATTGCAACATTGGAGGCCAAAGATGCGCCGCGCTTTGAATATCGTGGTGTCTTCCTGGATGTCGGGCGTAACTTCAAAACCAAAGATGCGGTGCTGCGTTTACTCGATCAAATGGCCGCTTACAAGCTGAACAAATTCCATTTCCACCTCAGTGATGATGAAGGCTGGCGTATTGAGATCCCAGGTTTGCCAGAACTGACGGATGTCGGTAGCAAACGTTGCCACGATTTAACGGAAACCACCTGTTTATTGCCACAATTGGGTTCTGGCCCGGATAGCAATAATCTGGGTTCCGGCCATTTTACCCGCGCTGATTACATCGATATTCTCACATACGCTAAAGCGCGTCAGATTGATGTCATTCCTGAAATTGATATGCCAGCCCATGCTCGTGCGGCCGTGGTATCAATGGAAGCCCGCTACAACAATTTGATGAAGCAGGGCAAAGAAAAAGAAGCCAACGAATTCCGTCTGGTTGACCCGACTGATGATTCTCAAACGACCTCGGTTCAACTGTATGAGCGCAAAAGTTATCTCAACCCATGTCTGGATTCTTCTAAGCGCTTTGTCGACAAAGTGATCGGCGAAATGGCTCAGATGCATAAAGAAGCCGGTATGCCGCTAAACACTTGGCATTTTGGCGGCGATGAGGCCAAGAACATCCGTCTGGGGGCCGGGTTCCAGGACAAAAATAGCCCGATTGAGCCGGGCAAAGGCATCATTGATAAGAGTGTTGAAGATAAGCCGTGGGCCAAATCACAGGTTTGTCAGGACATGGTCAAGCAAGGAAAAATTCAGGATGTTGAGCATCTTTCCAGCCACTTCGCCATTGAAGTCAGCAAGCTGGTGAATGCCCACGGCATCGAAAAAATGCAAGCCTGGCAAGATGGCCTTAAAGATGCCAAAGATTCGAAAGATTTTGCGACCAAACGTGTGGGCGTTAACTTCTGGGATACCCTCTATTGGGGCGGGGCCGATTCAGTCAATGATTGGGCCAATAAAGGCTATGAAGTGGTCGCGTCCAACCCAGATTATGTCTATTTCGACATGCCGTATGAAGTTAACCCAAATGAACGCGGTTATTACTGGGCAACTCGCTTCAACGACGAAGCCAAAGTCTTTAGTTTCGCGCCGGATAACATGCCGCAAAATGCTGAAACCTCGGTCGACCGCGACGGTAATCACTTCAGCGCCAAGAGTGATAAACCTTGGCCGGGTGTGCACGGTATTTCAGGCCAATCATGGAATGAAACTGTTCGGACTGACGAACAGATGGAATACATGATTTTTCCGCGGGTATTACCACTGGCCGAACGTGCCTGGCATCGTGCGCCATGGGAGCAAGATTATAAAGCGGGCCGCGAGTACAAAGGTGGCGAAACCCATATGGTCGATACTAAGGCGTTGAACTCAGATTGGCAGCGTTTTGCCAATATTATGGGACAACGTGAATTGGCGAAACTGGATAAAGCCGGTGTTGCTTACCGCTTACCGGTTCCGGGGGCGCGTGTCGTTACAGGGGAGTTGGAAGCTAACATTTCCTTGCCGGGGCTGATTATCGAGTATTCCACTGATGGCGGTAAGCAATGGCAGAAATATGATGTCAAAGCCCAACCTAAAGTCAGCGGTGACGTGTTGATTCGCTCGACAAGTCCGGATGGTAAACGTAGTAGCCGTGCGGAGCCGGTTAAAGTCTGATTATTGCTGTCAAAGTGCTGTGTCTGATGTTAACTCCTGTTTGCCAGGCTTTTATACCCGTTATACTTCAAGCTGCATGTGCGTTGGCTGTCTTTGTTCGCCCCAGTCACTGACTTGTGTCAGCTCCTAGGGATTCGCTCAATTGCCGCCTTCCTGCAACTCGAATTATTTAGGGTATAGGTAAACAACATTATGTGAAGTTGAGTTGATGGTTTTTTCCCCGGCGAGTCCGGGGTTTTTTTTGTTTCAAATTCATGTGAATGGCCATTAAATGAGTAATGAAAAAATGAATTTGTCACGAAGAGAGGGATGCAGGAGATCAGTAACAAAAATGACCACCTGACTCCCAACTGAAATAACTTGTGGGAAAGGCGGCCATCTTGCGAATTGCTTATTTCAGCATTATGTGAAAATCTTTATATGATCAATGAGATAAAACCATATTATTTTGGATCGTGCGCAGACTCGTCTTCACGGCAATTGCCAGTGGCACAGTGGCCATAGAGATACAGGCTATGATTGGTCAGCTTGATGCCATGCTTTTCAGCAATATCACGTTGCTGTTTTTCAATCTCTTCATTGCTAAATTCAATCACTTTGCCGCAATCCAAGCAAATCAGATGATCGTGATGATGCTGTTGCGTCAATTCAAAGACTGATTTACCGCCTTCGAAATTGTGGCGGGTCACAATACCAGCATCATCAAACTGGTTCAGTACGCGGTAAACCGTCGCCAGACCAATTTCTTCACCGATATCGATCAGCTTTTTATAAAGATCTTCCGCGCTGACGTGATGGTTAACCGGATCTTGTAACACTTCCAGAATCTTAAGCCGGGGCAGCGTTACTTTAAGGCCTGCATTTTTTAAGGCTTTGTTGTTGTCAGTCATGCGGATTCAGTCCTATTACTATCGATTCAAATTAAGGCCGTTCAGCCTATGACATCCGTGGCGCAATATTCTCAATTGCGTCTCATTATAGAACTGCTAGCCCCAAATGAAAACCGTGGTTGTTAACAAAGATATAATTGCACACTTTGCCCCATTAATCATGCAATGTATTGATGGGTGGGATTGTTGCATCATTTAAGTATATGGTTGCTGGGTGTAACGTTACAAATTTGTAGCGGTTTATTTTCATTTTGCACGGATGAATATGCGGATCTGTGGGCGGCTTAACAAGTCTATTCGTCATCCTTCAAGCTGCATGTGCGTTGGCTGCTCTCGTTACTCGGCCAGTCAATGATTCGGGCCTCACTCACTTGCCGCTTTCCTGCAACTCGAATTATTTAGGGTATATAGCGAGAGGCGTTAGAGGTAACGGAAACGCGGTTTGATGTTTAACATCACCCTCGCGTTTCCGACACGGCAAGTTAACCGGTAATTTCAGCGAGATTCAGTTCTTCACTGATCTGTTTTACCCAAGCGCTAACACGTTCATTCGTCAATTCTGGCTGGCGATCTTCATCAATAGCTAAACCGACAAAGTGATCATCATCCGCCAAGCCTTTGGAGGCTTCGAAGTGGTAGCCTGCGGTTGGCCAGTGGCCGACAATAGCAGCACCGCGTGGTTCGATGATATCGCGCACAGTCCCCATCGCATCACAGAAATATTCTGCGTAATCTTCTTGGTCGCCGCAACCGAACAACGCGACCAGCTTGCCGTTGAAATCGATCTCTTCCAGTGTCGGGAAGAAATCATCCCAATCACACTGGGCTTCACCGTAATACCAGGTTGGGATACCGATCAGCAGAATATCGAAGCTTTCTAAATCTTCTTTGCTGCTTTTGGCAATGTCATGAACCTCAGCAACATCTTTGCCCAGTTGCTTTTGGATCATCTTGGCAATGTTTTCGGTATTGCCAGTATCGCTGCCAAAGAAAATGCCTACAGTTGCCATATAACTTAATACCCTTAAATTCAAATAGTTATGCAAATTACTGAGCGCTCTGCCCAATAATATAACACATGTATAGGGCCATATAATGCCAGAAAATCTCGCCAGGCCGATATCAAGTTTATGCGATATAAAATTTTTGTGAGTCGCTCAACCTTATAACGTCATTGCCGATAACCTTCATGTAACCGAAAGGTTGCAATTTGCGGTGCCAGGGGGGAAACCGTCAAATGAAAATTTGCCGGGAAAGGAGTTGTCGTTAGCTGTATGGAACGTCCTTTATTGCTTTTCGGTCATCAAATAACACCAGGATTTTAACGGTAAGTATCCGATATATAAGGGGAACTAACATGCAGTTTTTAAGAAATATTACCATCAGAGCCGCACTACTTTGGGTGCTTGGGGCTTTTTGCCTGCTATGGGGCGGAGTATCGGGTTATACATTGTTATCACTGAATCAACTAACACAATCCACTAATGCCAGCAGTGTGTTGGTTGAAAATATGAATTTGGTCAATCAGGGGACGGATCAATATTTTCGGATGGTTACACGCCTGGCCCGTTCAGTAGATTATCGACAGGGCGGTAATATTGCGGATGCCGATAAAGAACTCAAATCATCCAATGTTGCACTTGAGAATCTGAAAAAAAAGTTGGCGCAGTTTAAAGCCATCGACCATGCACAAATTGACCCCGCATTGGTGAATGGGGTGATTGATGGGTGGAGCGGATTAATTGATCAGGGTGTGACGCCGCTGTATCAGGCGGCAATGGATAACAATAGCGCGGTCTATGAGGACTTAGCCAAAAAAACAGTGCCAGCGCTAAGTCGCCAATATGGATCTGTTGCGGAGGATTTTAATCATGCCGCCTCTAAAGCCATCGGTGTGGCTAAAGAGCAATTTGCTCGTCTGACCAAAATCAGTAGCATGATATTAATCTCTGCTTTGGTGGCGGGATTAGTGATTTTGCTAGTAACGGATCGCTACCTGGTCATCAACATGGTGCGCCCGCTGGATAATATTCGCGCACATTTTCGGGTGATTGCTTCAGGCCAGCTTGGGCAGCCCATCGCGGATTTTGGTCGTAACTGTGTCGGGCAATTGTTTCCACTGCTACGTGATGTGCAGGCCAGTTTAGCTAACACGGTAAAAGCTATCCGCAGCAGCACGGATGGGATTTATCACGGGGCGGCAGAAATTTCTGCCGGTAATACGGATTTATCATCGCGCACTGAGCAGCAGGCGGCGGCGTTGGAAGAGACAGCCGCGAGTATGGAGCAGTTGACGGCAACGGTAAAACACAATGCAGATAATGCACATCACGCCAGTCAACTGGCGGCAAATGCTTCTATCACCGCCAAAAAAGGGGGGGCGCTGGTGGCCGATGTGGTGCATACCATGGATGATATCTCCGCTAGTTCACGCAAAATAGCCGAAATTACCACGGTAATTAACAGTATTGCTTTCCAGACCAATATTCTGGCACTAAATGCCGCCGTTGAAGCGGCCAGAGCCGGAGAGCAAGGTCGGGGGTTCGCCGTGGTCGCCAGTGAAGTCCGCAATCTTGCTCAGCGCAGTGCACAGGCGGCGAAAGAGATTGATAGCTTAATAACCGAATCAGTAAGCCGTGTTAGCAGCGGTTCGGCATTGGTAGAAAGTGCCGGGATAACTATGGATGAAATTGTTCGTTCCATCACCAATGTCACCGATTTAATGGGCGAGATAGCCTCGGCGTCTGATGAGCAAAGTAAAGGCATCACTCAGGTCGGGCAGGCGGTGGCGGAGATGGACAGTGTGACTCAGCAAAATGCTGCGCTGGTGCAGCAAGCTTCCCGAGCGGCGGCTTCGCTGGAGGAACAGGCGGCTCAGTTAAACCAAGCGGTAGCCGTGTTTAAATTGCGGTCAGATGATGAGCGAGCCAAACCGGTAACCAAACCTCGGGCTACGGTTTTAGCGGCGACGCCGACGAGTAAGGTGGATAACAACACAAACTGGGAAACTTTCTAGCTCTATTTTTCAAAGACTGTTTTTCAAAAACGACTGTAAGGATATTGGCGTGGCGTAATCACTTACGCCACGCCGTCGTGATAACCGATGGGGGTAAAACCAATGGGGGTAAAACCAATGGGGTTGAAACCAATGGGGGCTAAAACCGACAGGATTAAAACCCTTTTTGTGAGTGTTCTAATTGAGCCAGTAACATCTGTTCAATCAGTTCACTACGGCTGATGTTACGCTGCTCAGCAAGGCTATTGAGAGCATCGACGGCATCGGCATTAATCTTCAGTTCCACGCGTCGTAAGCCACGTACTTTATCGCGCCGTAGTTGATTTCGCTTATTAATTCTAAGCTGTTCATCACGGGATAATGGGTTTGTTTTCGGGCGCCCCGGACGGCGTTCATCTGCGAACAGATCCAGCGTCGTGCGATCCGTTTGTTCTTTTGCCATAGGTAGCGGTACTACAAGGGATTTACATCAGAAATTTCTGATGATTCGGTTTACACGTTTCAGGCCGATACCTTCATTAGTTGACATCGCTCATAACCCTGCAATGTCAACTAATTTCAGTATGAACTAACAGCCTGAATTTGCATTTGCCACCAAACTCCGCAGCAAATTTATAGCGCGCCATAATACCCTAGCCAACCGAGCAACGACAATGCTTTACTGTGATTAGATTGGTCTAATTCATTCTTTTTTGCACAATTTTTCCACAGGAAATACATTTCTTTTCCCCAGGGTATGATTTTTAATCAACATCCATTGCGCGCGGTTCATTTTTTGTTCAGCACTATTTTTCGCCGCGGCTGTTTTCAGTGATAAAACAGCTTTAATCTATAAATCGGTGAATTGCGCGTAACACAGAATCCGGTTTTTCCGCATGAACCCAGTGGCCGGTTCCGGCAACGACATGAGCTCGGGCTTGCGGAAACTGGCGCGCAATCTCATCGCGATAACTGTCTTGAATATAGGGCGACAGTTCACCGCGAATAAACAAAATAGGGTGTGAGCTAGGGGGGATCGGCTGCCAGCCAACAATATTTTCGTATTGATCCCACAATGCGGGCACGTTAAACCGCCATTCTCCATTGTGGAATGATTTCAATAAGAACTGAATAACGCCGTCTTCTTTTATGAATTCGCGCATCAACTGAGCGGCTTCCTGGCGTTGCGTCACCCCTGCGGCACTGACCGCATTAAGGGCGGCGAAAATGGTTTCATGGCGGCGCACTTGATAATTGATCGGCGCGATATCTATCGCGACCAGTTTTTCAATGCGCTCGGGTGCGATTGGCGTCATGGCCATTGCCACTTTACCGCCCATGGAATGGCCGATAATAATCGCTTTTTCTATCCTGAGGTTATCCATCAACTCCAGCACATCCTGCGCCATGCAAGGGTAATTCACTGTGGGTGAGCGAGGGGATAAACCGTGGTCGCGCAAATCGACCTGAATCACGTCATGGTCTTGATGTAAGTCACGGGCCAGTACCCCGAGGTTATCCAAGTTACCAAATAGCCCATGGATCAGAATAATGGGTAGGGAAGGGCTAGGAGAAAGTGCATTTTGTAAGCGGAAGTTTAATTTCATGGCGATGTTCATACAGAGAGACATTCTGCTTAGGTTAGCATGACTGAATGTACTTGAAACCAAAAGTGAGAATGAATGTTATCTGCCATTATCCGGGCAGATAAATCAATCAATCCTTTCTGTGGTTAGTATTTCTACAGCATCTTCATCCTATGAGGTTCTCCAATTTAAGTATTGGTCACTGCTGCTCTTGGATGCTGATAAATAACCCTCTGCTGCTTAATTACCTATCTAATCATGCTGTTTAGTGATCCAATCATATTGGCGGCAATCCAAAGTCATTGAGGGGAAAGTTGGATGCCCCCCTAGAGTCTGTTAATCTAACGGAAAGTGGCGAAGTATCGTGAAACCAGATGGTTGAAAAATGTAGATCAAAATTAAATTTTTCATGAACTGTCATAAAGAATATATAAAAATCAATTGAATTATTGTTTTGGATAAAGATGAAAACTATTGAACTCGACGAAGAGCTTTATCGCTATATCGCCAGCCATACGCAACACATTGGTGAGAGCGCGTCCGATATTTTGCGGCGCATGTTGAAGTTTACGGCCGGTCAGCCGATACCCAGCTTATCTACTCATAACTTATCAGCTAATAATGAAGTAGCCAAAATAGCGCCAGCTTCGGCGCCACGGGATCGCGTACGCGCAGTCCGTGAGTTGCTGCTGTCCGATGAGTATGCTGAGCAAAATAGGGCGGTTAACCGCTTTATGTTGGTGTTATCAACACTTTATACCCTGGATGCACAGGCATTTGCCGAGGCGACCGAATCTTTACATGGCCGTACTCGAGTTTATTTTGCTGGTGACCAACAGACTTTGTTGCAAAACGGGACACACACCAAGCCCAAACATGTCCCCGGTACGCCATACTGGGTGATTACTAATACCAATACCGAGCGTAAACGCAGTATGGTGCAACATATCATGCTGACAATGCAGTTCCCGCCAGACTTGACCGATAAAGTGTGCGGGACTATCTAATTTCGTTGAAACAATACCCAAACAACTTGGAGTTGCAGCTAACAATCCTGCGATTTCAAGTGTGAAGGGGAGATAGGGAGTAGTGACTGTGGCTAATCACCCTCGTGCTGGGCAAGCTGCTCAGCAAAGCGATTTGATTAATGTTGCTCAGTTGACGTCGCAATATTATGTATTGCAACCTGATGCTGAAAATCAGGACCATGCAGTCAGGTTTGGGACGTCGGGCCATCGTGGCAGCTCATTGCGCCACAGTTTTAATGAAGCGCATATTCTGGCCATCGCGCAGGCGATTGCTGAAGTTCGCCATCAGCACGGCATTACTGGCCCATGTTATGTGGGTAAAGATACCCATGCGCTGTCTGAACCGGCCTTTATTTCGGTGCTGGAAGTGCTGACGGCGAATGGTGTCGATGTTGTGGTGCAGCAAGATAATGGCTTCACTCCTACCCCGGCGATTTCTCATGCCATTCTTTGCTATAACGCGCAGGGTAAAAATTTGGCCGATGGCATTGTCATCACGCCATCCCATAACCCCCCTGAAGATGGCGGTATCAAGTACAACCCACCGAATGGCGGCCCGGCTGATACTAATCTGACCTCGGTGATAGAAAAACGCGCCAATCAGTTACTCAGTCTGAAGTTAGAGGGTGTCAAACGTCAAACGTTGGATAAGGCCTGGCGCGGCAACCATCTGCGTGAGCAGGATTTGATTCAGCCGTATGTTGAAGGTTTGGTCGATGTCGTTGATATTCCTGCTATTCAGCAGGCTGGTCTGAAATTAGGTGTTGACCCACTAGGCGGTTCAGGTATCGCCTACTGGCAGCGTATTGGCGAACATTATAAGTTAGATCTGACGTTAGTTAATGATTCTATCGATCAGACTTTCCGCTTTATGCATCTGGATCATGATGGTGTGATCCGCATGGATTGCTCATCAGAATGTGCGATGGCGGGCTTGCTGGCTTTACGTGATAAATTCGATTTAGCCTTTGCTAATGATCCCGATTACGACCGCCACGGTATTGTGACGCCAGTTGGCCTGATGAACCCGAACCATTATTTGGCAGTATCAATCAATTATCTGTTCCAGCATCGCCCACTATGGGGCGCTGATGTGGCGGTGGGTAAGACGCTGGTATCCAGCGCGATGATTGATAGAGTGGTGGCTGATTTAGGCCGTAAATTGGTGGAAGTTCCGGTCGGTTTCAAATGGTTTGTTGAGGGTTTGCACGACGGCAGCTTTGGATTTGGTGGTGAAGAGAGCGCTGGGGCATCTTTCCTGCGCTTTAATGGCAAACCTTGGTCGACGGATAAAGACGGTATTATCATGTGCTTGCTGGCCGCTGAAATCACCGCGGTTACCGGCAAAAATCCACAGCACCATTATGACGATTTAGCGAAACGCTTTGGCGCACCAAGTTATAACCGTATTCAAGCGCCAGCAACCCAAGCACAGAAAAACGCCCTGTCCAAGTTGTCACCAGAAATGGTGACAGCCAGTACGCTGGCTGGTGACCCAATCACTGCCCGTCTGACGGCTGCCCCAGGTAATGGCGCATCCATTGGAGGGTTGAAAGTGATGACCGACAACGGCTGGTTTGCTGCGCGTCCATCGGGTACCGAAGACGCCTACAAGATTTATTGTGAAAGCTTCTTAGGCGCGGAGCATCGCGAAAAGATAGAGCAGGAAGCCGTCGATATTGTCAGTGCAGTATTAGCCGGTAAATAGCCATTACAGGTAAGAAATAGCGCCAGTTGGCGCTATTTCGCCAACACCCATATAAGCAAAAAAACAACGGCGATACTCGCTGTTGTTAATATTCGACAGTGACCAAGCCGCCAGAAAAACTATCCATCGGTATTGGGGATTTTAAATATTTTATATTGGATTGATAGGCTTCTTTGGGAGCAAAAGAAGAGAGCGCCTGAGTAATATAAGTTATGTCAGGCAAGTTATCACCAAAATAGAAAGATTTTTCTTCATACATTTCTCGCAATGCATTATTCTTCTCAATAAGTACATTAGTCAGGTTTCCCCTTGTTATTTGTTCAAAATCAGGTGTTTTTTCACAAAAAACATCAGAGAGTTCAGTTTGATAAGAATCACCAAAATCTTTTATCTTGCTCAATGCAGCCATTAATTTTTCAGAATCTCCATTGTATTTTTTCACTATATTATTAATCATTACTGCATGAATTTTTTTATCAGACTCACTGCCATGACTAAGATACGATTTCGTCTGTAAGTTTTTAACTTTATAGCCATCTTCAGAATATTGGTCTTTGATGACAATGACCAGGTTATTAGGATGTTCTTCGGTACTCGATATCATCAAGTGATTGCCATAACGATTAAGCTTTAGTTGGTGAAAGAAATAATCGTCAATGCTAATTGTATTTTCTTCGCCACTGTATTCAACTATCATATTAATGCCATCATAAGCAGAAAAGACATATAAATCATTGCCGGTTCCACCAGCTAAATAGTCATTGTTTTTTTGTCCCTCTATTCTATCGTTACCTTTTCCACCAAATATTATATCATTGCCGCGCCAACTGCTTTCACTGGCAAAACAGGCAAAGGCATCCGCATCGCCGTGTAGTTCATCGTTACCATCACCACCATCCAGAATATCATTGCCAGCACCACCGGCTAAGCCATCATTGCCTTCCCCCCCAATTAAAATATCATCACCCTCTTGACCAAATAGGGCGTCAAAAGAGGCATGACCATAGATAATATCGTTTCCGGTGCCGCCCCCTAAGTTATCATTTTTATCGCCACCTTGAATGATATTGTCACCCTTGCCGCCGGTGACCACATTTCTCATATATTTATGCCCGACGAAACTATCATTATCTTTCAGTGTGGTTTCTTTAGAGGGGGGGGGTATTGGTGATGAGGTGATGTGCTGAGTAATTTGGTAGGTCTTCTCTGGTGAGCAAAAGATCTTTATCGGGGCCGTCGTAAAAATTTTCTCTTTTGTGGGTTTTTGTTAAGGTTAAAAATAATTCGTGCTTGACTCCCTCTTTATCGCGGATCATGATGGATTTAATCAAGAATTGACCATCTTTAATTACATTGTGCTTTTTTATAGCATAGATGTCACCGTTTTTATCCCGGAATTTTATAGTCAGTGTCGAGTCCGAATATTCGAAGAATATTTTTTCAGGTGATATATAATCAATAAAAATAGATTCAGAATTACCATTCTGTATTAATTCTCCCAATAGTGGCGTTTTTCTACTATTTGATTTTTTTGTATGTTTTTGCAAGATGAAATCCTTTTATCTAATGTTAGACATTGTGTCTGATTTATATTTTATAAAATCAGCTTATTTAAATAAAGTTCAATGACATTATTATTCATTATTTTTTAGTGTGAAATGTTTTATATCTTAATTGATATTAAGCAAGACATGTGTGGTGTGGAATGTATTATTAAACATATGGCTTATATTTAAAGAAGATGATTTTATACAATACGGTTAGTGGCTCAGTTCACTAGTCCATTGTTTTGAGGTCATATATAATGTTGCATAAGATAAAAATCACCCCAATGCCACCATCAATGCACCCGCAGTAATGAGTGCCACACCTAGCCCTGCAATTAATGAAATCTTTTCGCCAAACAGGATAAAGGCCAGAATCACGGCAAAAACCACACTGAGTTTATCAATGGGCGCAACTTGTGAGACATTACCATTCTTGATGGCCATAAAATAGAATAGCCAGGATAACGCCCCCGCTACACCACTGAGCACCACAAAAAGTAGCGCTTTTTTATCGGCTAATACGGTGCCGACCAGATTGAATTTTCCCTGAACCACCACCACGCCGACCAAAAATAGCGCCATCACCACAGCCCGCACGGCGGTTGCGGTATTGGCATCCAAATGTTGCAGGCCGATTTTACCGAAGATGGCGACTAAAGATGCTGAAACAGCGGACAGTAGGGCATAAATCAACCAAGTGCTCATAATAAATAAGACCTATTATCATTAAAAACCTGATGCTACGCCGTTAAGTTTATTTTTCATAGCCTTGAGAGGGATTTTATAGTGAATAAACCGTTACGGAATAAAGCGATAACCCACCCCCGTTTCTGTTAATAAATGTTTAGGGCGGGTAGGGTCGGTTTCTAATTTTTGACGCAAGTGGCCCATATAAATGCGCAGATAATGACTGTGTTCGACATAATTTGGCCCCCAAACTTGGTTGAGTAATTGGCGTTGGGTAATGACCTTACCCGCATTTGCCAATAATGCTGAAAGTAACCGAAATTCAATCGGGGTCAGGTGGAGGTCAACACCGGCACGGGTGACTTGGCGGTTAATCAAATCCACGCTGATATCTGAAAAGTTTATCAGCGGGCTTTCCTGGCTGCCCCCACTGTGACGGCGCAAAGCAACTCGCACTCGCGCCAGTAATTCACTGATACCAAAGGGTTTACTGAGATAATCATCAGCGCCAGCATCCAGTGCGGCCACTTTGTCTTCTTCATTGTTACGGGCCGATAACACAATAATCGGGATGGCGCTCCACTGACGTAAATCCTGAATATAGGTCAAACCGTCACCATCCGGCAGACCCAAATCTAAAATAATGAGGTCGGGTTTACGGGTTCCGGCCTCAATCAGGCCGCGTTGTAGGGTTTCACTTTCAAATACGCGCCAGCCTTCACCCTCCAGCGCAATTCGAACAAAGCGCCGGATCTCTTTTTCATCTTCAACAATTAGGATGTTAGTCGGGGATATCGTCACGTTTCCTCAGTATCAATGTTTTCACTGTCAATTTCCGGGGCTTTCTCCAGTGGCAAGGTAAAGTGGAAGCTCGCGCCGCCATCTTGACTTTTTTCCACCCAGATACGCCCACCGTGTACATCAATAATGGCACGGCAAATGGCTAAACCCAAGCCCACCCCCGGAATAGCTGACTCTTTGTTACCACGGGAGAATTTATCAAAAATCAGTTGTTCCTGCCCAGTTGTGACTCCGGGGCCATTGTCCCAGACTTCGACATTCAGCCACTCGCCTTGCACCTTGGCTCTAATCCCCAATAATGCTGCGTAACCGGCGTATTTATGGGCATTTTCAAGTAGGTTAATAAACACCCGCTCCAACAAGCTGCCATCACAGTTGATTAACACCATTTCATCCGGTAATTCGACCTTAATTTGATGATGGCTTAATGTGGTTTCCAGCATATGCAGGGCGCTGCCGACGATTTCTTCCAGTGACTGCCACTCTTTGCGCAGGTTAAAACCGCCCGATTGAATGCGGGCCATATCCAGTAAATTGTTGACCAGCCGGGTGGTGCTCAGCACTTGTTGGCGGATTTGATTGGCCTGCGGCGCATGCCGTGAACCTTCGGCAGCCAGATCCAGTGTCAGGATTTCCGCCTGACCGAATAACACGGTTAGCGGCGTACGCAAATCATGGGAAAGTGCCGCCAGCAGGGAGTTGCGCAGTTGCTCGCGTTCCGCATCCAGTTTGGCCAATTCGGCGCTGCGAGCCAGATGCAACCTTTCCAGCGCGTTGGCAATCAAGCTGGTGAAAGTCTGTAGCAAGCGCTGCTGCTCCGGCACCATAAGCTGGCGCAGGTTGGCCGGTTCAATCGCCAGCACCCCGTAAGTTTGTTTTGATGCCGTCAGCGGCAGCAATTGATAAGGTACACCCGGCAAGGTATCGGTACCCGCGCCAGCTGGCGCACCTTTGTCAAAGCTCCAGCGGGCAATGGCCTCATCGACGGAAAGCGCGCCTCCTTCATCGGTAGTAATTTGTTGTAAGCGCCCATCTTCTTGTGGCAGCAGCAGGTCGGTTTTGGCCTGAAAACTGCTGGAAAGAAAATGACGGCTGGTTTTGGCAATATCTGCTGGGGTGAGGGCGCGGCTTAATCCGCGTGACATTTCATACAGATGTCTGGCGCGTTGCTCGCGGTAGCGGGCAATTCTGGCTTGATAACGCACCCCGGCTGTTAGGTTCCCCACCACGATGCCAACAATTAGCATGACGCCAAAAGTCAGTAAATACTGCACATCAGTAACCGCCAGTGACCAGTGCGGTTGGACAAAAAATAGATCGAAACTGACGACATTGATAAATGCGGCCAAGACGGAAGGCCAGCGGCCATAAAACAGCGCAATAATCACTACGCCGAGCAAGTAAACCATCACCAGGTTGGCTTGGTCGAACCCCGGTATTAGCCACTGTGATAATACCGTGATCAGCGCACACAGGCCGATGGCCGCGACACAGCCGCGTAATTGCATCCGCCATTTTTCAGTGAAAGTTCGCGAGTCGGCCTCTTTCACGACATTGGCGGGGGTATCCCCCTCCAGTGCAATAATGACCAAGTCTAAATCCGGCCCGAGTTTACCCAGACGGTCGGCAAAGCTGCCACGCAGTTTCCAATGTTGTTCAGTGCGGCGGCCAATAATGATTTTGCCCAAATTATGTTCGCGGGCGTAACGTAATATCGCCCGCTCTTCACTGGGTTCCGATAAAGTTGCGGTTTCAGCCCCTAACTCTTGCGCCAGTTTTAGGGCGCGCAAAATGGCGCGACGTTTGGCTTCCGGCAGGCCGTGCAGCCGTGGGGTTTCAACATAAACTGCATGCCAAATGCAGCCCAATCGCGCCGCCAGCCGGGCTGCGGTCCGCACCAGTTTTTCATTGCCGCTGTTGTGGCCGATACACAATAAAATAGCATCGCGGGTATGCCAAACACGCTCGCGCCCCTGAGTGTCGCGAAAGGCGCGCATCTGGTCGTCAACCCGATCCGCTGTGCGGCGCAGAGCCAGCTCGCGCAGTGCAATCAAATTACCCTTGCGGAAAAAATGCTCAATAGCGCGTTCGGCCTGCCCTGGAATATAGACTTTCCCCTCATTGAGCCGTTGGCGGAGGTCATCAGGGGGAAGATCGACTAAGACCACTTCCGTGGCCTCGTCAAACATATGGTCGGGTACTGTTTCCCGCACCCGAATACCAGTGACGCCACCGACCACATCATTCAGACTTTCCAAATGCTGCACATTGACGGTGGTCAGCACATCAATGCCCGCATCCAGCAGCTCTTCAACATCCTGCCAGCGTTTGGGATGGCGGGAGCCATGGGCATTGCTGTGGGCCAGTTCATCCATGAGGATAAGGGCGGGGTGGCGGGCGAGGGCGGCATCCAAGTCAAATTCACGAACCTGCCGATTACGGTGATGAATCCGCTTTGGTGGCAGGATTGTCAGCCCTTCCAGCAAGGCGGCGGTTTCACTGCGCCCGTGAGTTTCGACAACGCCGACTAACACATCCAGTCCCTGCGCCCGCAGGCGCTGGGCTTCTTGTAGCATGGCGTAGGTTTTGCCCACTCCGGCGCAAGCCCCAAAAAAGACTTTTAGTCGGCCACGCGATTTTTCATTCGCGGCCGCAAGCAGACTGTCGGGGTTTGGGCGGGTTGGTTCTGCATCCACCATGTTATGTCCTTAAGATTTTACCGGAGTAGCTGGGATTTTCACGTGACTTTGGGCATCCAGTGCCATGTTCAGGTTTAGCACGTTGACAACGGATTCACCGAAGAAATTTGGCGTTGCTTTCTGTACATTGCCATCAATCAATTGTTTGACCTCAGACAGCGGCATTTGACGAATGCTGGCAATGCGTGGAGCTTGATAATAGGCTGCTTCCAGTGAAATTTGCGGGTCGAGACCACTGGCGGAAGCGGTCACCAAATCAACTGGCACCGGCCCTGTTTGTGTTGGGTTTGCCTGGCGCAGTAATTTAACGCGCTCACTGATGGCTTTATCCAAATCCGGGTTGCTGGCAGCCAAGTTGCTGCCGCCGGACGACATTGGATTATAAGGCATATCGGCGGTTGCCGATGGGCGGCCGGCAAAATAACCCGGTTGAGTAAAGTTTTGGCCGATCAAGCGAGAGCCGACCACCTCATCACCCAGCATCACCAGTGAACCATTCGCTTGCTGTGGAAACATCAGTTTTGCCAGCCCAGTGGTCAACAGAGGATAAGCTATTCCGGTGATAAGTGTCAGTAATATCAGCAAAACCAATGCAGGGCGCAGGTAGGACATGCGGCTTGTGGATGACATATTCGTGGTCGATGACATCTTTTATTACCTCAATTTGGGTCTTAAAACCGGCCACCCAAGGTGGCAGTGGTCGTGACGAAATACATTATTGTCTTAGTTTACATTAAGCGGCCTTAGGCCAGATTTAACGCCGTCAGCACCAGGTCGATGAGTTTGATTCCGACAAACGGCACCAGTAACCCGCCCAGACCATAAACCCACAGATTGCGGCGCAGTAAGGCGGCGGCGCTCATCGCCTTGTAACTGACTCCTTTTAGCGCCAGCGGGATCAGGAACACAATCACCAGCGCATTAAAGATAACCGCCGACAATATTGCCGAAGCCGGTGAATGTAATTGCATTACATTCAAGGCGTTAAGTTGCGGATAAGTGGCCGCAAACGCCGCCGGAATGATGGCGAAATATTTGGCGACGTCGTTGGCGATACTGAAAGTGGTCAGCGAGCCACGGGTCATCAGCATTTGTTTGCCGATATGCACCACTTCAATCAACTTGGTCGGATTAGAGTCCAAATCCACCATATTGCCCGCCTCTTTGGCGGCTTGAGTCCCGGAGTTCATCGCCACCGCCACATCTGCCTGTGCCAGTGCCGGGGCGTCGTTGGTGCCATCGCCGGTCATGGCCACCAGTCGGCCCTCTGCTTGATATTGGCGAATCAAGGCCAGCTTAGCCTCCGGTGTGGCTTCGGCCAGAAAATCATCGACTCCAGCTTCAGCCGCAATCGCCGCCGCAGTCAGGCGGTTGTCACCGGTAATCATCACCGTTTTAATGCCCATTTTGCGCAGTTCAGCAAAACGTTCTTTAATTCCGCCTTTGACGATATCTTTCAGCGCCACCACCCCCAGCACCCGAGGGCCATCAGCCACTACCAGAGGGGTGCCGCCGGTGCGCGCCACACTTTCCACCGCATCTTCTACCGCGCGTGGGAAGTGACCCTGATTGGATTCCACATGGCGGCGAATTGCATCGACCGCACCTTTGCGAATCATTCGGTCTTGTACATTCACGCCGCTCATGCGAGTTTGTGCTGAGAAGGGCACAAAGGTGGCATTCAAGCTGTGCAAGTCGCGTTCGCGCAGGTTAAAGCGCTGTTTAGCCAGCACCACAATACTGCGGCCTTCCGGGGTTTCGTCGGCCAGCGATGAGAGTTGCGCGGCATCCGCCAGTTGTTGCTCGGTCACTCCCGGTGCGGGTAAAAATTCTGATGCCTGGCGGTTACCCAGCGTGATGGTGCCGGTTTTATCCAGCAGCAGCACATCGACATCACCGGCAGCTTCGACAGCGCGCCCGCTGGTGGCTATCACATTGGCCCCTAACATGCGGCTCATCCCGGCCACACCAATGGCGGATAACAACCCGCCGATGGTGGTGGGGATCAAGCAAACCAGCAGCGCCACCAACACGGTGATGGTGACCGGTGAACCGGCATGGTTGGCTTCAACACTGAAGACCGAAAATGGATATAAAGTCGCGGTCGCCAGTAAAAAGACGATGGTCAGTGCCACCAACAAAATGGTCAGCGCCACTTCATTGGGGGTTTTGCGCCGTTTGGCCCCTTCCACCATGGCTATCATGCGGTCGAGGAAAGTCTCGCCGGGGTTAACACTGCACTGAACCACCAGCCAGTCTGACAGCACCCGAGTCCCGCCGGTTACCGAGGAGAAGTCGCCGCCGGATTCACGGATAACCGGCGCAGATTCACCGGTAATGGCGCTTTCATCCACCGAGGCTCCGCCCTCCAGCACTTCACCGTCGCAGGGCACGGTGTCACCGGCTTCAATCAGCACCACATCACCTTTGCGCAGACTGTCAGCGGAGACTTTTTGTTGCGGCGCATCAAAGCGGGCTTCGGTCAGTTTTTTCGCCCAACTGGTTTTTTTTACTCCGCGCAGACTTTCCGCCTGCGCTTTGCTGCGCCCCTCGGCCAATGCTTCGGCAAAGTTGGCGAACAGCACGGTAAACCATAGCCACAGGGCAACACTGCCGGTAAACATGGCGCTGCCGGTGGTCTGGCCGCTTAAGATGGCCAGCCAAATCAGGGTGGTCAGCCCACTGCCCAGATACACCACGAACATCACCGGATTGCGCCACTGGACGCGCGGATCCAGTTTCTTCACGGCATCAAGCAGCGCAGTGCGAACCAGTGCTGGCTCAAAAATTGCGCGTTGTTTGCGGGTCATAGTTATTCTCTTCTTTGGGTAGTAAAATTAAAGTGTTAACCAAACTTGTAGATGTTCGGCGACCGGGCCTAAAGCCAGAGCTGGGATAAAGGTCAATGCGCCCACCAATAATACGGTGCCCACCAGCAAGCCGATGAACAGTGGCCCGGCAGTAGGGAGGGTGCCGTTGCCAGCCGGTTGCCGTTTCTTCGCCACCAATGAATTGGCAATCGCCAGCACCGGCAGAATCACCCCGAAGCGACCCAAGAACATCGCCGCAGCCAGTAGCAGGTTATAAAACGGTGTATTGACACTGAGGCCAGCAAAGGCGCTGCCGTTGTTATTGGCCGCTGAGGAAAGGGCGTAAAGCACTTCACTAAAACCATGCGCACCGGGGTTAAGAATCCCTGCACGACCAGCATCAGTACAGAGCGCCAGTGCGGTGCCTAACAGCACGAGCGTTGGCGTGACCAAAATCGCCAGCGCGGTCATTTTCATATCAAATACGTCAATTTTCTTGCCGAGGTATTCAGGGGTACGACCAATCATCAGCCCGGCAATAAACACGGTCAGCAGCACGAATAACAGCATGCCGTACAAACCGGAACCGACGCCTCCAAACACCACTTCACCAATTTGCATCAACCACATGGGCACCATGCCACCCAGCGCGGTAAAGGAGTCATGCATGGCGTTAACCGCACCGCAAGATGCTGCAGTGGTGACCACGGCATACATGCTGGTCGCCAGGATACCGAAGCGGGATTCCTTACCCTCCATATTGATATTGCTGTCGGCACCCAACAGCATCAAATGCGGGTTCCCGGCCAGCTCGGCGTACATCACTACCACCACCGCCACCACAAAAATCAGTGACATGGCCCAGATCAGTGCATGGCCCTGACGGTTATCCCCGACCACTTGGCCGAAAGAAAAACACAATGCGCAGGGGATCAGGAAAATCGCCAGCATTTGCACAAAGTTGCTAAACGCCGTCGGGTTCTCAAACGGATGTGCGGAGTTAGCACCAAAGAAACCGCCGCCATTGGTACCCAGCATTTTGATGGCTTCTTGCGAGGCCACCGGCCCCATCGGCAAGGTCTGTTTTACCCCCTCGAGGGTGGTGATATGCAGGTAACCGTCCAAATTCTGTAAGACGCCTTGACTGACAAGAACCAGCGCAATGAGCAGTGAAATTGGCAATAAGACATATAAAGTGATGCGAACCAAATCGACCCAAGCATTGCCCAGTGTGCTGGCTGAATGGCGGGCAAATGCGCGGATCAGCGCAAAAGCCACCGCAATACCGGTAGCCGCTGACAGGAAGTTTTGTACTGTCAGACCGGCCATTTGGCTCAGATAACTGAGGGTATTCTCCCCGCTATAGGCTTGCCAGTTGGTGTTAGTGACAAAACTCACCGCAGTATTCAGCGCCAAATGCCATGATAGCCCCGGCATATTTTCCGGATTCAGTGGTAACGAGCCTTGCATCATTAATAGTGCGAACAGCAGCACCACGCCCAGCAGGTTAAAACTGAGAATGGCCAGCGCATATTGCCAGCCGTTCATTTCCTGGTTTTTTACCCCACTACAGCACCATAAACCGGCCTCGACCTTTTGTAATGGCGCGAAAGGTTCACCCTCAATAAGACGCGCCAAGAAACTTCCCAATGGACGGGACAGCACCAACAACACCAACATAAAGCTGGCAATAAGCAGAAATCCTGATGCCGCCATTTAAAAGTCCTCCGCATTAAATAAGGCATAAACCAGATAGCCCAGTAGCAGCAGAACCAGCAGCGCACCACAAATGATGCTGACACTCACGATATACCTCCACAGGTCTTATTTTTTGATAACCCAGTTTTTTGATGATCAAGTTTTGATAACCAAGTTTTGATAACAGCAGCTTAGGAAGTTGTAAGAAAAGTTCTTGATAAAAAAGCGGTGAGAGGTGTAAAAAAAGTATAAAAACGGTCAATAAATAACCAAGAAGTGAGTGTAAATCACTCAGCGCCGATGTAATCTAGTCAATCGAGTTATCTGGATCGATATTTTTTTGGTGAATGTGTTCGGCTTTCTAATTCACAGGGTTATTAGCCTACGTGAAACAAATTATAAAATTAAATTAACTTACCTGTAACAAAATTACAGAATTGGTGGTTTTTTTGTGCTTTTTACATGATTCAGTGGTCGGATGAGTGGTAAACTTTCAATCAATGCGGTAAAATTTTGTCCAGTTACCAATTTTGTTTATTTTACTTTCAACGCCACGCGGTAATCGGCCCTCTGCGAATTAGGGCTAGCGGTTACATAAAGGCGTTTTAAAGGAGGGTTATTATGTCCATGTACAACGCATACCCATTGCATCAGGTTATCTTGCGTCGTATCGCAGTGATTCTGATGGGGTTATTGGCGCTGCCAGTGATGCTTTTCCGCAAAGACCGCGCCCGCTTCTATAGCTATCTGCACCGTGTCTGGCTCAAAACCAGTGATAAACCCGTCTGGCTGGCACAGTCTGAAATGGCGCCGCAAGATTTTTATTGATCTAAAAGAATAGTTCAACACAAGGCCCGTGAACATGATGTGTTCACGGGCCTTTTCATTGATGCACTCTTTCAGCATTAAATAATGACCAACCCATATTATAAACCAATTCTTAATTCGAATTCATTCGCAATTAAAGTGCTTATATTTTATTAATATCATTATTATTTATTTGATTTTAATTCAATTACCATTCTTTATGATGCAGCATAAATCTGCTAAGCATGGTTAGCTATTAATTGTATATGGAGATAATATGGAGATTTACGTACAGACAACATCGTTAGTCAATTATAACAAAGGTGTTTTTTCACTCTATTTTGTTAGTCAAAATCAGCAGCAAATGGCAAAGGGCATGGCGGCTAAAAACGATAGCGAACTTGAGTTAAAACAAGTTGTACATATGCCAGCATCCGGTTTTATGTATATGGTATCAATGGTAAAGAATATGCTAGAAGATCCTCGAATGCAGCAGGAAATTGACAATATGATTAATGCCAACTTATTACCACTTAGTGGTGATGGGGAAGGTAATGATGAAATTAAAAGTGACGGAGAAAAAACACTAAAAAATAAAATATAAGTTAATGGAATAATAGGTTGGTGGTTGGTAGTGATAAAAAATAAATTCACATCGCTAGAATCATCCGAAATACAAAAAATAATGGGTGGAGTAATGCTGTTAACGCAGCGTTCTCCGCTGCATAGAGCTTATTTTGTTTCGGAATGGTTTCAGCAGATTTACCCGGCGATTATATTAAATCAATTTCGTTATTATGAAGATGAACAGGGTAACCCACTTGCATTTTGCAATTGGGCGTTTTTATCTGAAAAAAACATGAACGAAATACTTTCAGGTGAGCGTGATATTAGAAAAGAAGATTGGCAGTCTGGCAGTAATATGTTTTTCCCAGAAATGATAGCCCCTTACGGTCATGCAAAAATGATGGTAACTGATTTGCGCAGGAATATACATTCTTCCAGAAAGGGAGAAAGGGTGTGTGCTATCCGGGGGCAACTCAATAAACAATGTTCTTCAGATAAACCCAAAATCCAATGGTTTAAAATTTAACTTAATAAGGATATTCCATGAGTAAAGCATCTAATCGAAGTGCAGAGTATTTTTTTACCGGTGTTTATAATGGCGATGATAGTAATAATGATATTGATGCGATCGGTCTTGGTGGAGTGATATATGCCCGTGGCGGAGATGATGATATTTTCGTCGGATCTATTGCTGCAAAGGTCGAAACTGGGAGCGGTGATGATACGATAAAAGGAGGAGCAGCATATCTGGAGGTTTTAGATACTACGGGGAAGTTAACCGTGAACGGTGGCACAGGGGCAATGAATATCATTAAGGAGGGAGACGGTAATATTGATGCCACTGTAGTTTCTGGTGCTAATATTATAAACCACACTGGAAACAGTGGCAGCATGAATGTTTTCGCTATAGGTGCATATAATAAGATTACTCGTAAATCAAAAGGCTATGGTACTAATGGCAAGTTAACATTAGACGATATTGTTTTAGGGGATGCTCGCTTTGAAAATGAAACGCTTGGTATTAGCACCGGTAAAGTTAGTGCTGTAAAAAAGGAGGGTTACTATTTATATGTACACAGGTATCACCATGCTGGTGATGATTTTAAAGCTTTGACTAAAGTGTACCTATTTCAGGATAAAAAAACAGGAGATGTAAAAACTAAAAAAACTACAACTATATTTTCGTTTGATATAATATCAAACAGGTGGTATAGAACTTCTGGAGATGGTTATGGCTTGAATGATTTGGTTGATATTAATTATAATTTTAAAGCAACAAAGATAAAAAATGAGTATTCAGGTGAGCTGTCGAAAGAATGGTTTGGAGGAGACAGCATACTGTTGAAATATAAAAATGAACTACTTTTAAAAAAGGATAATTTAACATTAAATGCAATTAAGCTTTCAGATGGTAACTCACTCTCGGCAATTAAATCAACAGGTAAGCCAGGTGCTTATTATTTTGTGAGTAGAGATTATATTTATGAAATTGTAATAAGTGATGCTTATACGCGTGTCAATATTGACGATGAGACGATATTGACACCCTGTCAGGGAATGAAAATTATACCTTATCAACGTTCCGTACGAAAAGGACGGATTTATACTCCCAACGCTAAAATAAATAAAATTCCTGATGGATTAGTAGAACGTACTGGCTCTGCTAATATTGGTCGGTATAGACGCGTTGTGAACACGGCCAATGTACCGACTATTGACAGTATTTCATTTAATATTAATAAAGAGGTTATGGTAGATAAACAATTAAATAGACTAAAACCTAATGCAGTAGCAAATATCACAAATATGAACTTAATTAACTCAAGTGATGATATAAACTTTGAAGGGGGAGGTATTGCCAATGTTATCGAGTCTGATGTTGTTACTGGAAATGTTACTTTTACAGGTGGCGGTGCAGCAAATATCATCACCCATGCAGCAGTTAAAGGTAATACCGATTTTACCGGTGGTGGGATAGCCAATATTATTGTTAAGAGTGGCTGTGAGGGCAACCTGATATTTAACGGCGGTGGGCTGGCTAATGTATTAGTGCATAAAAGTCAAAAAGGGGACATGAAAGTTAATGCTGGTGGTGCAGTTAATGTCATGGTGCGTCTAGGTAATGGTCAATATGATGTCACACTGATCGCTTTAGGTAATATTTCTGTCCACAGTGGTGATGGAAATAGTATTGTGAAGATGCTAGGTGGATTAAATACGCATACTCAAATTGGCGATGGAGAGGCTTTCTGGATTGCTGCTGGCGGTTTAAATGTGCTGACCAAAAAAGGACAAGGGTCACTGTTTTCTGTCGTCGGTGGTGGTGGCAATGTGCTAACCAGCATGGGTCAGGGGGATTTGACCATTATTGCTCTTGGCTTGGGGAATATCATCACCCATATTAGTGATGATGAACACCATGCCAGGACAACTGTTATTGCTGTAGCGGCGGCAAATATCGTGACTAAAAAAGGCCGTGGAGATATGCGAGCTATTCTGGCTGGCGGCTTGAATGTATTAACCCATATTGGTGGCGGGAACACCAATGCTATCATGTTAGGTGGCGGGAATATTCTAACCAAAGTAGGCAATGGCAGCGCTAACGGTATTATGTTTGGCTTAGGGAATATATTTACTCATGTGGGGGATGGCCAGACTTTAGGTGTGATGGCTGGCGGTGGAAATATCTATACTAAAGTAGGTGATGGAACCACGATTGCAGCTATGCTTGCCGCCGGTAATATTATGACTCATATAGGGGATGGTAATACCTATGTATTAATGGCTGCTTTAGGAAATGTGATAACTAAAGTCGGTGATGGTGATCTTTTAGCGTTAATGATTGCCAAAGGAAATATTCTAACCCAAGTAGGTAATGGCCAAACATTTGCTTTAATGCTGGCCAAGGGGGGGAATATTCTCACTAAAGTTGGTGATGGTGTGACATTAGCGGCGATGATCAGTATTGCTAATGTGATGACCCACATTGGTCATGGAGAAACCTTTGCGTTAATGATCGGAAAGGCAAATATATTTACCAAGGTAGGTTCCGGGCTGACTGTTGCCGTCATGGTCGGAAATATAAATGTTTATTCTCAGATAAATAATCATAAAAGTGAATCTATAGGTATCGGGGTTTTCATTGGTAAGCTAAATGTAATGACCAAGGTTAGTGATGGAACTGCACTCGCCATTATGGTCGGCAAAGCGAATATCATGACCCATATTGGTAACGGTATTACTGGCGGAATAGCCTTAGCTAAAGGGAACATCATTACCAAAGTCGGCGATGGTTTTATGGGTATTTTGGCAAAAGCGGATGGGAATGTTATCACTCATGTGGGAACAGGAATAACCGCGGTTGTATTACACGGAAAAGGTAATATTCTCACTAAAGTGGGTAATGATACTACTATTGGTTTATTAATATCCCAAACTGGCAATATTATGACCCATATTGGTAATGGTATGACCATTGGCATTGCTAAAGGGAAAGGAAATATCATTACAAAAATAGGTAATGGTACTGGCATCAATGCAGTGTGGGGAGAACTGAATGTTATTACTCAGGTTGGCGATGGCGATCGATATAATTTTGTCAAAGGTAAAGGTAATGTTATTACTAGAGTAGGAAATGGTCAGGAAGTCACTATAACAAAAGGTGATGCTAATATTGTTAGTGCTATAGGGGATATTGATAACTATACTTTTGCATGGGGTAAGCAGAATATTATTACTGCTGTCGGTAGCGGCAACAGTGTGGTAGTGGCGAAGGCCAATAATAATATTGTGATGAAAGTAGGTGATGGAGATGTCTACAATGTATTATGGGCAGATAATAATATCGCTACTACTGTCGGCGATAGCAATACAATAACCGTTGCTAAAGGGAAGATTAATATCACGACAGATATTGGTGATGGGTTAAATGTTACCGCTGTTTATGGTGATACCAATATCAATACTAAAATAGGTGATGGTACTTCAGTTAATGTTGCTTGGGGTAAATATAATGTTAACACCAAAGTTGGTGATGGATTAAATGTTGCGGTGATGAAAGGTCAAGCCAATGCTAATATCAATGTTGGCGATGGTTTATCTGTAGTCGCAATCTATGGACGTAATAATGTCTCTATCAAAGTGGGTAATGGAGATTATTATAGTTTATCTGTAGCATCCAGTAATACACAGAGCAATAAATTATCAGCATTGTTTGGTAACATAAAACAAAATCTGCTGGGTCGGTCAGGTAGCCAGGCGATTGACTATCTGGTTAATGGCAATGAAGGGCAGACGACCGGATTCAGAAATGGCCATGGTGGCTTTAATTTACCAGAGGTCAATAATCTTAATGGTTTCAACTTAAATGAGACTGCGGTCAGTAGTAGTTTTGAGTCTGAAAGTGCAGCTTATGATTTTAATGCTAAAAGCGATAATGTGACTAATATAGATGCACCCAACTTAGAAAGTACAAGAAATAATGCATCAAAGGCGTTAGGTGGTTCTGATGATACGTCAATAAAAGACGATGTTCAGCACTCTGAAACTCATTCTGAAATTGAGAAAAAAGTTGGTGGAGATAAGGCTCGGGCAGAGGACGATGCTGAACAGTTCCAGCGATATAAGGATAAGCAGACTGAAAATGCGTCTGTTATCCAGTCGCAGATAGAGGGTGCTGATAAAGCGGCTTTAGCAGCCACTGGTGCAGATTACCAGCAACAAATGGAGCAACAGGCAAATGAATTATTAACTGAGCAGAAAAGAATAGGTAAGAGCATTAAAGGTATTTCTGTTGATGAAAATACAGAAACGGGAGAGAGTTATCGACAACACTTTGCTGAAACTCTATTAAAGGACGTAAACGAGAAACTCGGCGAATCTTTAAAAACTGCGCATGATAATTTAGATAAGTCTCAAGCTAAAGCTAATGAGTACAAATCTACGATGAATGACGCGATTGCTCAGTCTGAGTCTGCATTAGCAAAAGGTGAGCAGGATAAAAATAAAGCAGATGTCGCAAAAGCCACTGCTGAGTTAGAAACAGAGAAAAGAAAAACAGAGGCTCAGCAACAGAACACAAAGGCTAATGAAGCAAATAGAAAGGCTCAGGAAGATGTCGTTACCGCTGAAAGCTGTGGTGAGGGCCATCTTAAAGAGGCTAATAACGAGGCGGATGCTGCGGCAAGAGAGGCTAAAAGTGTTAAACGTAGTGAAAGCGATACACCCAAAAATAGGCGGGAGGCTGGGGGCAGCGGTCTGAATCAAAGCCAAAAAGCCTACCATACCGATGTTAAAGAGGTCTCTGATGCTTCTATTTCTCCTGATGAAAGTTTCATTCCTGATAGACAACCTTTGGCTCCCGCTGATGGGAGAATTACCAATGAAATATCCAATAGTTCGGCGGTAGAAGAGGGTCTTACTACAGGTCAGTCAAAATTAAGGGAGCAGTCATTAGTTGCGACGGCAAAGAGCAATACGGATTATCCAGATATAGTTAACCATTCGTTTTTGATGAATTGGTTTCGTAAGCAAGGGATGGGAAAATACAGTCATCACAAAAATGATAAAGCACTATCTTTTGATTTCTCACAAACTTCGGCAATATTATTTCCTAGCAAGATGACTATTCTTAAACTAAGTAAACAGCATGTAACTCATGGAAAGGTTAAAAGTGCAATGGGTATGTGGTCAGGCGTTTGTTTCGGATTGTCAGCCAAACATATAATAGCAGTTCGTAATTATGGTCCGGAGGGAGCGAAAGACTATTTTTCTTACATTGAAAACCTGAATAAGGTGAATTCTAAAAATGCTAAGGATATCATTAATAGTGATGTTAGAAACACATATAATAGATTTTCTCTCAGTTATGATAAAAAAACGCGTGATATGGATTTAGTCAGTACTTTAAAGTTGCAAGACAGTCAGTCTTTCTACTCAAGTGCCGAGATTATTGATGAGATATATAATTTCGAGAAAGAGCATAAAAATGACAAGGTTAATACTAAAAAACACCTTGGTGATTTGAATAAATTTATGGCCCCATATGGTTTAACAAAAAAACCAGGTTTTGATGAAAAAATATTAAGCTATTTCGGCGAGACCGCAAGTTCTGCGGAAATATCTGATCGGATGGTTGAGCAGTTTAAACTTCAAAATATCGAAGCTAATAATGATTATGGTGGGGAGCTAGCGAGATATGGATTAAAATCAGTGAATATAAATGACGCTCTTAATCCATCTAAAGAAGGCTATGTAGACACGATGGGGAGGTTGGAGAATCCGACAGAAGATACATTTGTTGCAATACAATCAAAAGATCATGCTATGTCTATTGCTATCCATAAGAAGGAAGGTGGCCATATCTGGTCGTTCTTCGAACCTAATTATGGTGGTGTTTCATTTCATGATTATAAATCATTTAAAGAATTTATGGATGGCTTTACAAAGAATAGAAACTCATATGAGCCGAGTGGGAGAAAAGATCAGCTTTTTGCTTTAGAATTTAATATATTTACATCAGATAAAGAAATTAAAAAAATTGAGGGTGTTTGGGATTTGCGGCGCAGAGGTAAGGATACATTTATAATCAATGAGTTTAAAAATTCAGGGGATGTATTTAAATTCGATAAGAAAACTAATGGGAAGGTTATTGACTTTACCACAGGTAAAGATGCTAAAAATAATGATAGTATAACCTCAATTACGATTGAATTATCAGATAAAAACAATAATTTCACCCACAGTATTAAGGTGCAGGAATCTGATATTGTCAGTGCCACCAATAAACTAACGCCTTACGTTAGTAAGATAAATAAACTGAAGGGCAATAGACACTTACTTATGATTGCGGATCAAGATAGTGTTCGCTTCGTTAATAATGATCCTTTGGGGCAAGCAGAAGATGTACTAACCGTACCATTATCCCGCTTAAAAACTTTGGGTGATGGTGAGTATAACCCACTAAAAATCAACGAATCGTATAACAGACCGGTGACGGAAGATCAAGTGAATGACGGCAGCCGATACCATTCCCAAATTATTGTTCAATTAGAAAACGACCCTATTGTCGCTGAAGCGGCGGTTAATTTAGCGGCCAAACATCCAGGTTCTATTTTGGTTCAGCTTGATTCAGATGGGCAGTACCGAGTGGTAGCGGGCGATCCTGCTTCATTACAAGGTCATCTTCGTTGGCAGTTAGTTGGCCATGGGCGTGATGGCAAAAATGGTCAAGATAATCAAACCATGGCTAATGTCTCTGCTACTGAATTAGCCAGCAGAATGAAACGTTTTAAAGATAAACTCAATAATGATTACCATATCAAAAGCACGCCAAACTATATTAGCCTGGTAGGATGTTCACTGGTAGATAAAAGCAGACAGCAAGGTTTTGCCCGACAATTTATTACGGAATTAGGCCAGCAAGGCATTAAAGCTGATGTTGCAGCACGAAATACTCGAGTCCTTGTTAATGAGCAAGGGCGTAAAGTTACACTGGATGATAATGGCAACTTAAAACACAAAGTGGGTAGTGATAAAGTCATATTACGGCTGAACAGTGAGGGGCAAATAGAAAGTATTACAGAAAAAGTCAATAACAATGTGCACTTGGCTGAAATCGATATTCATCGCGTTGGTGCTAAGGATATTGATTCACCCGCAAGTGGCGCTATTGGTCGTAATACAGAAGAGTTTTCCCCGCCAGAAAGGAAACAAAGGATTGATACTGTAGCCCCATCTACTGATAATGATCAGGCGGTAAGTTACGCTGGTAATATAAATATTCAGATTGGTGATGATGAATTTACCTCGATCAATTGGGGTACCTCAAATCTGGGTATAAAAGTCGGTCATGGTGGATTTAAAACCTTAGCGTTTGGTGATAATAATATCATGATCCATATTGGTGATGGTATGAGTAAACACAGCGTTAATATTGGCGGTTATCAGGCCTTTGAAGGCGTACAAGCATTTATGGGGTCTCGCAATATTAGTTTTAATTATGGTCACAGTAATGACTTGATATTTATGACAGAAAAAACCGTGCTATCCCCACCATTAGTTAATCCATTTGATGGTGCGACACGAATCTGCGTTGCATTAGAGAATATTGCTACTGAAGGGTATGGTGGTGATTGGTTGCAGGCCCAAGCACAGCAGTGGACCTTCTCTGGTGCGAAACAATATCTCAACGACTTATCTGCATTGGACAGTACCAGTAATGTGGAATATCACAGTTTGATTGAAATAGATTCTCAACTTATTCGTAGTGGACGTGGCCTAAAAAGTGATATTAATGCGACATTGAATAAGAAATATAACCAATGGTTAGGAAAGCCATCTACTACAGAAGATAGCCATCAGGTAAAAACAACCAAAGCAGATAAGTTGCGTAAGTTAAATGACACTATGGTCTTTAATATTGCAGTCGGTGGTCAAGGGGCCGATATCATTGTGACCAACAGTAACTGGAACTTTACTTTTGGCGGTAATATTCAATCGATTATGGATATTAATTTGGGTTCGTTGTTTGCTATCAGTACCCAGCAGGTTACCCGGTCGGGTAGAGTCAAAACCACCATGACTTATAGTATTGATGATATGCCAAGGCAGATTCAAAATCAGTTAATTGCTAAATTATCATTAGTCGAAAGTGATATGACGTTAGGTGATGTTTTTGGTGTTGATTATGATGCTGCGGGTAATATTGTTTCCCGTACCGGCGAAGATATCGATGGAGAAAAAATATTAAAAGAAATGATAGAGGTTGTGGCCGAATTTGGTGGTGAAAAGCTTAATGCACTGAGTGATCCGCAGAAATTACTGAATGACTTAAAAGCGAATTTAAGTATGGGTGAAAATGCGATTACCTCTTTCGCCCAAACTCATGGTTTGCAAGACCAGGCTCCAAATGAAGGAGATGAGACCGCGACTGTTAATGCATCGGGGTCCAGAACTACCCAGCCCCCAGAAAGTACAGATCAGGCATTTGGTTTCAGTTCTCTTAATTTACCTAACCTGTTTGCTACGTTATTCAATAAAGACAAGCAAACTGAAATGGCGGATAGGGTCAGTAATCTGAAACAGAATATGGCCCAAGATCTGCTTAATATGGAAGAGAAAACGTTCGATTTCTTGCGTAATAGCGGTTATCTACGTGGGGATGGCGACCTGAATTGGTCATTGGGGAATTACAACTTCACACTGGGCGGGCATGGTAACGATTTAGGTGCTTATCTTGGCGATAATAACAACTTTTGGGGTGGGCAGGGAGATGATGCATTCTATGGCATGGGGATTTCCAACGTTTTCACCGGTGGTCAGGGCAATGATACTGGCGTCTTGATGGGCCGTGAAAACACAATGTTTGGCGGGGCAGGTGATGATACTGCTGTTCTTGCTGGGCGGATAAATCATGCCAACTTGGGCGCCGGTAATGATAAAGCATTTATCTTCGGTGAGGCTGGAACTGTCAACATGGGGGATGGGGACGATTATGCCGTCGTCGCCGGTCATTATAATCGCACTGACGGTAAGCAAGGTCAGGATTACGTTGTTCTTATGGGCAATAATAATGTTGCTGAGTTAGGGGAAGGCAATGATTACGGTGTCGTATTTGGTAATGAAAATAGCGTGTCAGGAGATCAAGGTAGCGATACGATAAAATTGATGGGTTACTCAAGCGTCATTATGGGCGGTGATGGGAATGATCATCTGATTGCCGACGTTATTTCAAAATTCAGTGAGTTTTTGGGCGGCGAGGGTGATGACATGCTTGAACTCGGCGGCTATCAGAACAAATTTAGCGGCCTTGATGGGGTTGATAGCTTTGTCGTCAGCACATCGGTGATTGATTGTACGGTTACTGATATCAGTCGCGAAGATAAAATTCTGATTAATAATGTCAGTTGGCGTGACTTGTGGCTCCAGCGCAGTGGTTATGATTTGACCATTTTAGTCAGACGGCCAATTGCTGATGATTCGGCACAAGGTGATTTTGAGCGAGTGGGTTCAGTGACCTTTAATGATTACTTTAATGGTAAACGCGCCGCGATTGTGGTGAGTGATAAGGGAGTCAATGGCTCACCTCATGGCTATGAGGCCCTGACAGATTCCGCCATTGATGGCTTGGTTCAGAATATGAACAACTTCCCTGTATCTGATGGAAAATCCAGCTTTATTGGGCAAATGGATACTCAAATACAACAAAAAATAGCTGGGCTGTGGGCTAACACTACCCTGTGTGCGTCATAGCGATAAAGCCTATTGATAGCGCGTTGTAGATAAGATTTCGTGATGCCATTCAGCTAATGCTGAGTGGCATTTTTTTATTGCGAACACAGAGTGCTTTTATATAAAGAGATCAACCAATACCGTGGTTCTTTGGCTACAGCTGTTATGATGAAATAAATTGTTCAACACAGCCAAAGCTATGGAGAATAAAATGCCGCAAAACAGTCAGATGTCGCAAACACCGAGTATTGTATATTGCCATGCGCGCGATGAACTCGATGCCCTCTGTGAGGCGGGTATTACCCGTGGCAAATTAATGGAGTTTCATAGCCGATATAAATTAGTGTTATTAGCGCATTCACAACCGGAATACCGTGAAATTGGACCTTTTATTGCGGCAATGGATAAATGGCCATCATTGATTGAGTTTACTGCTGAGTATCGCCAGCGTTTACTGCATTTACTGTCCCATTCTCCGACGGTGGCTAACCACACTAATGTGCTGATGCATGTGCAGGGCTATTTTCGGCCTTATCTCACCTCAGCGCAGCGTCAGGCTTTGGCACAGCTTATTGATCAATATCGTTTAGGTAAATTGCCTCTCAGCACGCCGATTGCGCAGATAGCGACCTATCAGGTTGAATTCCCAAATGATTATCTGGCTGGGCAGCACTATTTTACGTTTTATTCAGCGCAAGGCTAAAGCATGGCTACACATCTTATTTGGTTCCGTAATGATTTACGTCTAACTGATAATCTGGCGCTACACGCGGCATGTCAGGATCCACAATCCATTGTAATGGCAGTATTTATCGCCACGCCAGCCCAATGGGCGGCGCATGACATGGCACCGCGACAGGCGGCATTTTTGCTGCAAAATCTGCAATTATTGCAGGATGCGCTCGCCGCACGGGGAATCCCGCTGCACTATCATCAGTGTGATGATTTTAAGGCCTCGATAATCTGGCTGAATGATTTTTGTCAGCAACAGCATGTGGATGCGCTGTTTTATAACCAACAGTATGAGTTGAATGAACGTGTGCGCGATGAGGCATTGACGACATTACTGAGTCAACGCGCTATCGCCTGTCACGGCTTTCATGACAGTGTGCTATTGCCGCCGGGCACTGTCCTGACGGGCAATAATGAAATGTATAAAGTTTTCACTCCGTTTCGCCGTGCATTTATCCAGCGGTTAATGATGAGTGATTGCCGCAGTGTTCCGGCACCGAAAGCCCGTGCCACCGCAGTTGTGCCCCCCGCGCAACCCTTGGCTCCTTTCGATTACCCACAACAGCCGGTTGATAATCAGCTATTCCCTGCGGGGGAAGAGGCCGCGCTACAGCGCTTGCGCCGTTTTTGTCGCGAGGATGCGCCGGACTATCAGCAGCAACGTGATTTCCCCGCAGTTGCGGGCACCAGTTGCCTGTCACCTTATCTGGCGCTGGGAATACTTTCGCCTCGTCAATGTGTTAATCGCCTACGCGCTGAATGTCCGGAGGTGCTGGAGAATGCCGATGGTGGGGCCTTTATCTGGCTTAATGAATTGATATGGCGTGAATTTTATCGTCATTTACTGGTAGCCTATCCTCGGTTATGCCAGCACCATCCCTTTATTACCTGGACTGATGCAGTAATATGGAACCACTCAGAACAGCAATTAATCGCCTGGCAGCAGGGGCGAACAGGGTATCCTATTGTTGATGCAGCAATGCGGCAGCTCAATGCCACAGGTTGGATGCATAACCGCTTGCGGATGATCAGTGCCAGTTTTCTGGTCAAAGACTTGTTGATCGACTGGCGGCACGGCGAACGCTATTTTATGTCGCAATTATTGGACGGTGATTTGGCCGCTAATAATGGCGGTTGGCAGTGGGCAGCATCAACCGGGACTGATGCCGCACCCTATTTTCGCATCTTTAATCCCACCACGCAGGGAGAGCGTTTTGATAAAGATGGCGCTTTTATTCGCCGCTGGTTACCTGAGTTGGCGGCAGTACCCGACAGCGATATCCATCAACCATGGCGTTGGGCCGAGCGACAGCAGCAACCATTGGATTACCCACCACCGCTGGTGGACCATAAGCAGGCCAGATTGGCTACACTCGCGGCATTTGAAGCCGCTAAGCGGGATGGCAGCAAGGATCCCTAATCACCTGGAGCCTTCATGTTTTTGACTTATATTTCGACTCAATCGGCAGCAACTGTCAGTCAAGTCAGCAGTAATAAGCGCCGTAACCGGCTGCTTAACGCCGGATTGGTTTTCTCTTTTAGCCTTTATAGCACCTTGGCGGCGGCAGGGTTTGAAGTGGTGGCTCTGGGGGTAGATGGCGGTGTCAGTGATGGCAATCTGACTTCCTATCTGATTCGTGATGATAGCCAGCCAGTGTATTTGGCGTTGGATGCCGGTTCGGTGTTGCCGGGGATAGCCAAGGCGCTAGATAAAGGTCATTTTTCTGATGTGACAGCCGAACAGGCCGCTCCGCTCACTCGGCAGGGTTATGTTTTTCGCCAAAGCATCAACAGCTATTTTATTAGCCATGCCCATCTTGACCATGTATCTGGCCTGATTATTGGTTCACCGGAAGACAGTAAAAAAACTATTTATGCATCAGCCGATACTATTGATGTATTGCGGAACTACTATTTTAACTGGCGTGTTTGGCCCAATTTTACCGACAGTGGCAGTGGCACACGTTTGGGGACCTATCGCATGCAACTGGTGCGCCCGAATCAGCCTTTAAGCTTAGGACTAACCCGTTTAACCGGCGAAATGTATCCGCTCAGTCATGATAAATCGCCATCTTCTATGTTGCTGATTAGCAGCAATATTATCGCCAGCAATAAGGCGGCTTTTGCCTATTTTGGCGATACCGGCCCGGATGAGATAGAAAAGTCAAAAAATCTGGATACAGTGTGGCGCAAGTTGGCTGAAAAGGTCCAAAAGCAGCAGTTGAAAGGGATGATTATTGAAGTTTCATATCCTAATGAAGTGGATGATGGCAAATTGTATGGCCACATGACCCCCAAGTGGTTACTGAAAGAATTGAAGAATCTTGAGAAGTACAGCGGCGAAGGGCAGCCATTAAAAGGCTTACCGGTGGTCATTAGCCATATCAAACCCTCATTCAAACAGGGCCAGGATGTGCGCAAAGTGATTGCGGCCGAGCTTACGCAAGGTAATGATATGGGGGTTGATTTTATCATTATGGATCAAGGTGATAGCCGGAAATTTTAAATATTCCCTTCGTACTTGAAGCCGCAGGGGTGTTAGCTACGTTCACAAACCCGAATCACTTACTTGAGTAAGCTCATCGGGATTAATGAGCCTCATCCTTGAGGCTCACCCTACGGGCTAGCATAAATGCTGTTCAAATCGGTTCCCGACCGATTTGTTATTCACTTGCTGCCTACCTGCACCTACAATTACTTTGGGTATATATCTTAATAGAATTTATTTAATAGCATATATTCATGGGACTGATTAAATGCGTAATACCGAACTCGAAACTCTACTCAATAATCAGCTTAATATCTCAGCTTTTCAAGACTATGCACCCAACGGTTTGCAGGTTGAAGGAAAGGCGGAGGTAAAGCGTATTGTTACTGGTGTCACGGCCAGTCAGGCGCTGCTGGATGCGGCAGTGGCGCAGCAGGCGGATGCCATTTTGGTGCATCACGGTTATTTCTGGAAAAATGAACCGGCAGTGGTGCGGGGAATGAAACGTAACCGATTGAAAACCTTATTAATCAACGACATCAATCTGTATGGCTACCATTTGCCGCTGGATGCACACCCGGAATTAGGCAATAACGCGCAACTGGCGAAATTACTGGGAATTCGGGTGGAGGGAGAAATTGAATCTCTGCTGCCGTATGGTGAATTTGATGCGCCACTAAATGCTGTGATTTTACGTGAGCGATTGGAAAAATTATTGGGGCGTCCGGTGTTACATTGTGGCGAACACGCGCCGACGGATGTGCGCCGTATCGCCTGGTGTAGCGGGGGCGGGCAAGGATATATTCAGCAAGCCGCTGAGTTTGGTGTCGATGCATTTATAACTGGCGAGGTTTCTGAGCAAACTATTCATATCGCCCGTGAGATGGGAGTGAATTTTTATGCGGCTGGGCACCATGCAACCGAGCGCTATGGTATTAAAGCGCTAGGTGAATGGCTCGCAACCCATTATCAACTCGACGTTATCTTTATTGATATCCCTAACCCCGCTTGACCTAATGCAGCATTATGCACCGGCGATCAGTCTCGGTGCATAAGTTGCCGTTGATATCCCCTCCATCACGCAGCATTAAACCACACAAAATAAATGGTTTATCGGCTATTCAGCTATTTGAAATACTCCTCTGGCTGCATTTGAATGATAAAACGGCAATTTTTAAGAATATCTCCGCGCTTTCCCCTGATTCTAAATAAGAAAAAATAATACAGTTCCCGCTATTTTTGTTAAAAAACCTTAAAAATAAGCTTTTACAGTGATGAATATCGGTCTTTTCACCCGGTTTAGTCATTGTTAGTAGCTATGGGTTAGTTCTGTTCTATTGACAGCGGCTAGGTGCTAACGCATAAATATGTTCTTATAACTGCTATATATCTAATAAAAACGAAAGCGATAGGGGACGGGAGTGCAACGAGCTCGATGCTATTTACTGGGAGAAAGTGCGGTGGTTCTGGAGCTAGAGCCGCCAGTCACATTAATAAGCCAGCAACGGATTTGGGGGCTAGCTGATCGCCTGATTCATCATCCCGATGTTCTGGAAGCTATCCCCGGAATGAATAACCTGACTTTATTGCTGACCGATCCACAGCATACCGCGTTGGATGCCATTGAACGGCTGCAACGCTGGTGGGAAGAAAGCGAGTCATTAGTGCCTGAATCGCGCGATGTCACTATCCCGGTTATTTATGGCGGTGAGGCTGGGCCTGATTTGGCGGAGGTAGCGCGTTATACCGGTATGACTGAGCGTCAGGTGGTTGAGTGCCATGCGGGGGTGAGTTATATCGTCTATTTTCTCGGGTTCCAACCGGGCTTTTCATATCTGGGGGGAATGCCGGAACAACTGGCAACACCACGGCGCGCTGAGCCACGGCTGGTGGTTCCTGCGGGTTCAGTCGGGATTGGCGGGAGCCAAACGGGTATTTATCCGCTGGCAACACCGGGTGGCTGGCAGCTTATTGGCCGCACATCATTGGCGCTCTTTAATCCGTTAGAAATGCCGCCAACCTTATTGCGGCCTGGTGACAATGTGCGCTTCCTGCCCTTAAAGGAGGGCGTATGCTGAAAATAATTCGTGCAGGTATTTATACCACAGTGCAAGACAGTGGCCGCGGCGGTTTTCGCCGTTTAGGTATCAGTCAGGGCGGTGCGCTCGACTTACCGGCGCTGAGTATGGCGAATATGCTAGTAGGGAATGATGCTGGCGCTGCCGGGTTGGAAATTACATTGGGCCAATTTATGGCTGAATTTACCCAACCGGGCTGGATTGCGGTCACTGGCGCGGGCTGTGAGGCGATGTTGGGTGATCAACTGCTCTGGACGGGCTGGCGTTACCCGGTCAAGCCCGGTCAACAGTTAAAACTCAGTGTGCCGCACCATGGTATGCGTAGTTATCTGGCGATTTCCGGCGGTATTGATGCGCCGGAATGCTTGGGGTCGCGCAGTACAGATTTAAAAGCGGGCTTTGGTGGTCATCAGGGACGGTTGATTAAAGAGGGCGACAACTTGCCATTGGGCCAGCCGACGCGTTTACCGCGTGAATCTGTTGGTATAAAACAAATGTTATTTGGTAACCGGGTGCGCGCGGTACCGGGGCCGGAATATCATGAATTTGACGATGTTGCGCAGGGCGCTTTCTGGCGCGAAGCCTGGCAACTCAGCCCGCAAAGTAATCGGATGGGATATCGCCTGACGGGGCGTGAGTTAACCCGCACCACTTCACGCGAGATGCTGTCGCACGGGTTATTGCCCGGCGTGGTGCAAGTGCCGCATAACGGCCAGCCCATTGTGTTGATGGCGGACGCGCAAACGACTGGCGGTTACCCGCGTATTGCCTGCGTGATTGAAGCGGATCTCTACCATTTGGCGCAACTTCGACTTGGGGAGTCAGTGCATTTTGTTCAGTGCAGCGTCGAAGAGGCACTTCGTGCCAAGTCAGAACAACGCCATTATCTACAGCAGATTGAATGGGGTTTACAGCAAGGGTTCGATGCCACGGAAGCTAAATGCACGGAGGCAAAATGAAAGTTGATTTAAATGCAGATTTAGGCGAGGGCTGTGCCAATGATCAGGCGCTGTTGCAATTAGTCAGTTCCGCCAATATCGCCTGTGGTTTTCATGCGGGTGACGCGCAGACCATGCGCCAATCAGTGCGCTGGGCTATGGAGTATGGGGTCGCTATTGGCGCACACCCGAGCTTCCCGGATCGCGAGAATTTTGGTCGCACCGCCATGCAATTACCGCCCGAGACAGTTTTCGCGCAAGTGGTTTACCAACTGGGTGCGCTGGCCGCCATCGTGAAAGCCGAAGGGGGGATTATGCAGCATGTGAAACCGCACGGCATGTTGTACAACCAGGCGGCATTGGATTCGCAACTGGCAGAGGCTATTGCTCAGGCGGTTAAGGCTGTCGACCCGTCGTTGCGCTTGGTGGGATTAGCGGGGAGCGAACTCATCCGCGCCGGTGAGCGAGTGGGCTTAGTGACTCGACAAGAAGTATTTGCTGACCGCCGCTATCAAGGCGATGGCACCTTGGTGCCGCGCAATCAACCTGATGCGCTGATCGAAAGTGACGATTTGGCTTTGTCACAAACCTTAGACATGGTGCAACGTCATCAAGTGCAGGCGCGTGATGGCAACTGGGTGCCGGTGCAGGCGGACACGGTTTGTGTACACGGTGATGGTGCCCATGCATTGCATTTTGCCCGCCGTTTACGTGACAGTTTTCAGCAGCAAAATATCATCATCACCGCGCAATAAGAGACATTAAAACTCTATTTTGATCATAAGCGCCAGTCCTGATCGCAATAGCATTACAGATATAAATCTATAACATTTTCAATATCATGACAGGAGCGTCATCTTGGAACAAACAGTCAACCTTTGGCCGCTGATAGGGATCGCGGCAATTATAATCGGATTTTTACTGCGCATTAACGCCGTCTTGGTGGTGATAAGCGCCGGGATCATCACGGGCGTGGCAGCATTGATGCCAATAGCCACCATTTTAGAAAAACTGGGTGAGGGGTTTCTCAACACCCGTAATCTGCCCCTGATTCTGTTACTGCCGTTGGCGGTTATTGGCTTGCTGGAGCGTCATGGCCTGAAAGAGCGGGCGCAGGCGTGGATTTCGCAAATTAAAAGTGCCACTTCTGGCCGCTTATTGATTGTGTATTTATTTGTCCGTGAAGCCACGGCAGCGCTGGGGTTAACCAGCCTCGGCGGTCATGCACAGATGGTGCGGCCGCTATTGGCTCCGATGGCGGAAGGGGCGGCGAAAACCCGTTATGGCGAGCTGCCGGAAAAAGTACGTTATCGTCTGCGCGCCATGTCGGCCGCGACAGATAACGTGGGGTTGTTCTTTGGTGAGGATATTTTTGTCGCCTTCGGTGCCATCATTTTTATGCATAACTTTATGCTGGAGTCCGGTGGTATCCAAACTGAGCCGCTGCATATCGCCCTGTGGGGGATCCCGACGGCGATTTGTGCTTTCTTGATTCATGCCTATCGCTTACAACGTTTAGATAAACATCTCGCCGCTGAATTAACCGCGTTGAATCAGTCTGCCCTGGCAACCAAGGGAGACAACAAATGATTTTCCAACAACAATATTTATATTGGCTAGCTGGCGCTGTATTGCTGATGGTCGCAGTGATGTCGTTTCGCGATAAAGCTAACCCGCGCCGTGTGACAACCGGGCTGTTTTGGGGGTTGTACGGGCTGATTTTCCTGGTCGGAGATTGGACTTACCGCCTGGCAAATACCTTGGCGGGCGAAGGGCCAGATGAGAAACGGGTTCTCAATATCACTGTCGGTGTGGTGGTCATTATTATGGCGCTAATTGCCGGTTTCGGCGGGGTAAAACTGGGCAGTTATCATCAGCGCACCGAGCAAGAGCGCGAAGTGAGCGCCAAGCGCCTCGGTAACCGGCTGTTTCTTCCGGCACTGACCATCCCTGTGGTGACGGTTATCGGCGTGCTGCTGTTTAATAATATTCCGGCTTTGGATCTGTGGTTATTTGGTGCCGGTAACCACGCCACTTTGGTGACCTTATTCTCGATGACGGTCGGCTGTGTACTCGGCTTGCTGATTGCGGTGTTCCTAACCCGCGAAACGGCTGCTCAACCAGTGCAAGAAGCGCGGCGTTTGCTGGATTCCATCGGCTGGGCATTTATTTTGCCGCAGATTCTGGCGACGCTCGGCCTGCTGTTTACTACTGCGGGTGTTGGGACGGCGATTGCCCATCTGACTCAGGAATATCTGGCGGTAGATCATCGCCTTATTGCCGTGGCAGTCTATGCTATTGGCATGGCGGTGTTAACCATGATCATGGGTAATGCCTTTGCGGCTTTCCCTATTGTCACTGCCGGTATTGGTATCCCAATTTTAGTGTTGCAGCACGGTGGTAACCCCGCAGTGATGGCCGCTATCGGGATGTTCTCAGGTTATTGCGGTACTCTAATGACCCCAATGGCGGCCAACTTTAACATTGTTCCTGCTGCATTATTGGAGCTGCCAGATAAAAATGCGGTGATCAAAGCTCAGATCCCAACAGGGGTCACTCTCTTGATTGTTAACGTATTTTTACTGTATTTCTTGATGTTCCTCTAGGAGAGACGATGAAAAGTGTATTAATTACCGGGTTTGAGCCATTTGACGGGGAGCGGGTTAATCCTTCCTGGGAAGTGGTCAAACAGCTCAATGATCTGATGCTCGGCGGGGCCAAAGTGGTGGCCCGCCAATTACCTTGCGCTTTTGGCGAAGCCCTGATCGCGCTGAATGCCGCCATAGATGAAGTTCAGCCAGTATTGGTGTTGGCTATTGGTCAGGCGGGAGGTCGTGCCGAGATTAGCATCGAGCGGGTGGCCATTAATATTGACGATGCCCGCATTGCAGACAATCTGGGAAAGCAGCCCATAGACCAGCCAATAGTGGAAAATGGCCCGGCAGCCTACTTCACCCGTCTGCCTATCAAGGCCATGGTGCAGGGCATTCGCGAGGCGGGAATTCCGGCCTCAGTGTCTCAAACTGCCGGAACCTATGTCTGTAACCACGTAATGTACGGTTTATTACATCGGTTACATCAGGCTAATGATGAAGTTAAGGGCGGTTTTATTCATATCCCTTATTTACCGGAACAGGCAGTAAACCACCCTGGCGCGCCAAGTATGTCAGCGCACTCCGTGGTGATTGCTTTGGAACTGGCGATTTCCATCGCCTTACAAATTGATCATGATTCGCATATTGCCGGTGGTGCAATCCACTGATCCTACCTTTCGTCCTTGAAGCTACAGGGGTGTTTGCTTGCTGCCTACCTGTAACTCCAATGAGTTTGGGTATAAAAAACGCCACCTAAGAGGGTGGCGTTTTTACATCAAATAGCAAAAAGTCGGCCTATTACTTCAGTTGGCTCTTAAAATCACGTTCTGCATAACCGGTATAAAGTTGGCGCGGACGGGCAATTTTAATGCCTTCGTCGTGCATTTCATTCCAGTGAGCAATCCAGCCAATGGTACGGGCGATAGCAAAGATTACCGTGAACATAGAAGATGGAATTCCCAACGCTTTCAGGATGATACCTGAATAGAAATCGACGTTTGGATACAGTTTTCTCTCGATGAAGTACGGGTCGTTCAGCGCAATATGCTCTAACTCCATCGCCACTTTCAGCAAGTCGTCTTCCAGTTTTAGCTCTTTCAGCACTTCATGGCAGGTCTCACGCATAACAGTTGCGCGCGGATCGTGGTTTTTATACACACGGTGACCGAAGCCCATCAGACGGAATGAGTCATTTTTATCTTTTGCACGACGGATAAACTCTGGAATGTGCTCAACAGTTTTAATCTCTTCCAGCATCTTCAGACAGGCTTCATTAGCACCGCCGTGAGCTGGCCCCCACAGGGAAGCGATCCCCGCAGCGATACAAGCAAACGGGTTCGCACCAGAAGACCCGGCGGTGCGCACCGTAGATGTCGAAGCATTTTGCTCATGGTCGGCATGCAGGATGAAAATGCGATCCATAGCGCGTTCCAGTACCGGGTTAACTTCGTATTTCTCACAAGGTGTAGAGAACATCATGTTCAGGAAGTTACCGGCATAGGACAGGTCGTTACGCGGATAAACAAATGGCTGGCCGATGGAATATTTGTAACACATCGCGGCGACCGTCGGCATTTTGGACAGCAGGCGGAAAGCGGTGATTTCACGATGGCGCTCATTATTGACATCCAGCGCATCGTGGTAGAAAGCCGCCAGTGCGCCCGTCACCCCACAGAGCACGGCCATTGGGTGTGAGTCGCGGCGGAATCCGCGGAACAGGCTGGTTATCTGTTCGTGGATCATGGTGTGGCGGGTGACTGTCGCTTTGAAGGTTTCATACTCTTCTGCGGTCGGAGTTTCGCCATACAATAAGATGTAGCAAACTTCCAGATAAGTAGAGTTCTTGGCCAATTGGGCAATTGGGAAGCCTCGGTGCAGCAGAATACCTTCGTCACCATCAATATAAGTGATTTTTGATTCGCAGGATGCGGTAGAGGTAAAACCGGGGTCAAAGGTAAAATAACCTTTAGAACCTAGGGCACGAACATCAATAACGTCAGTGCCGATGGTCGGGGATAGCACGCCCAGTTCGATCGCAGCTTCGCCGTCCAGATTCAGCGTCGCTTTTTTGTTAGCCATTTACAGTCTCCTTAGCGCTTATTTTAAAACCCCTAACAATCTAAATGTCTTGGATACCCGCAGGGCATTCCCTCATCAGCACGTCTCTGTGTTCACCTTGAAAAGTGAATTAGGGTACAGAGTGTCTTACCAATGCGGCGGACGACTCAATCATGCGAATCGTCAACTGACGTTGCTTTTTTGTTAGAGATTTGTTGATTTCTTATAATTCGTTTTTCATTTTCCTACGAAACATATGGGGGTAATTACTGAGTACACTGTTGCATAACTTAAGCTTATGGGGAAGTGTATCCGCACACCTTTAGTGAATGATAGGGTTTGTTTTCACCATAGTTGTAATTTAAATGTTTATTCTTTGTCAAATCAGATAATTAATTTTATGCCAATTATGTAAATCGTGATCGTAATCACTGTTCAGGGGAAATGTTACCAATCAGATTGTGTGGGAATTGTAATAAGAATGTGAACCCCCTATACTGCCGCCAGGTCTCCGGATTACCCTGAAGTAGGAGCACCCAGCGTTATATAGAACACGTCATCTAAGCATTCAGGATGTTATGTTTAAATGTGCGATGTGAAGGGTTTCGGCTCTTAACGCTGTCTGATCCACGCCCAGGCCCGGAGGAAGGAAAATAATAAGAGCTGTGTGGGCAAAACCGTGAAAAAACAAAGACCTGTCAATTTGGATCTGCAAACGATTCGATTTCCTGTTACTGCGATAGCGTCCATTTTACACCGAGTCTCTGGCGTAATTACTTTCGTTGCCGTGGGTATCCTCCTTTGGCTGTTAGGTTTGTCTGTCTCTTCGCAAGAAGGGTTCATACAAGCTGCGGCTGTCATGAATAGCTTTTTTGTTAAATTCATCTTCTGGGGAATACTGACTGCGCTGGCCTATCACATTTGCGGTGGCATCCGTCACTTGTTAATGGATTTCGGCTATATCGAAGAGAGCTTGGCTGCGGGGACCCGCTCCGCCCAAGTAGCAATGGTGTTAACCTTGGTGCTGTCAGTTTTAGCTGGAGTCCTTGTATGGTAAGCAATGCTTCTGCGTTAGGGCGTAATGGAGTACACGACTGGCTGTTACTACGTGCTTCTGCGATCGTCATCACTCTGTATGTTCTTTATATTCTGGGCTTTGTCGTCATTGTCCCAGATATCACCTACGAAATCTGGCGTGGCTTCTTTGCTTCGCACATCACAAAAGTGTTTACCCTGCTGACATTGCTGTCGATTCTGGCTCACGCCTGGATTGGTTTGTGGCAGGTATTAACGGACTATATCAAGCCGATAGCGATACGATTGGTGTTGCAACTAGCCGTCGTGATTACGCTGCTGGTTTATCTATTATATGGAACCATTGTGGTGTGGGGTGCTTAAATGAAACTGCCGGTCAGAGAGTTTGATGCTGTTGTTGTTGGTGCGGGCGGCGCAGGTATGCGCGCGGCACTGCAAATTTCACAAATGGGGCTGTCGTGCGCCCTGATATCCAAAGTTTTCCCAACCCGTTCCCATACCGTATCTGCGCAAGGGGGTATCACTGTTGCGCTGGGTAATACCCATGAAGATAACTGGGAATGGCATATGTATGACACGGTAAAGGGTTCCGATTATATCGGTGACCAGGATGCCATTGAGTATATGTGTAAAACCGGCCCTGAAGCTGTCCTTGAGCTGGAACACATGGGGCTACCTTTCTCCCGTTTAGAAGATGGCAGCATTTATCAGCGGCCATTTGGTGGGCAGTCGCTCAACTTTGGCGGTGAGCAAGCGGCGCGTACTGCGGCGGCGGCTGACCGTACCGGGCATGCACTGTTACACACCCTTTATCAGCAAAACCTGAAAAATCACACCACGATTTTCTCCGAATGGTATGCACTGGATTTAGTGAAGAATCAGGACGGCGCTTTTGTGGGCTGTACCGCTATCTGCATTGAAACCGGTGAAGTGGTCTATTTCAAAGCGCGGGCGACTGTGCTGGCGACCGGCGGTGCTGGACGTATTTACCAGTCAACCACGAATGCGCACATTAATACCGGTGACGGTGTGGGCATGGCCCTGCGTGCCGGTGTTCCGGTGCAGGACATGGAAATGTGGCAATTCCACCCGACGGGTATCGCCGGGGCGGGTGTGTTGGTGACCGAGGGTTGCCGTGGTGAAGGCGGTTATCTGCTGAATAAACACGGCGAGCGCTTTATGGAGCGTTATGCGCCAAACGCCAAAGATTTGGCGGGTCGTGATGTTGTCGCGCGCTCCATTATGATTGAAATCCGTGAAGGCCGTGGTTGTGATGGCCCGTGGGGCCCGCATGCCAAATTGAAGTTGGATCACTTGGGTAAAGATGTGCTGGAATCCCGCCTGCCGGGCATTCTTGAGCTATCACGCACCTTTGCTCACGTTGACCCAATTAAAGAACCTATCCCGGTTATCCCAACTTGTCATTATATGATGGGCGGAATTCCGACCAAAGTAACTGGCCAGGCCATTACAGTTAATGAAAAGGGTGAAGATGTTGTCATCCCAGGTTTGTTTGCTGTGGGTGAAATTGCCTGTGTTTCCGTCCACGGTGCAAACCGTTTGGGAGGTAACTCATTGCTGGACTTGGTGGTATTTGGTCGCGCAGCCGGTATGCATCTGCAAGAGTCTTTGATGGAGCAGGGCGCTAGCCGCGATGCCAGTGATTCTGATATCGAAGCATCACTGGAGCGCATGAACCGTTGGAATAACACCCGCTCAGGTGAAGATCCGGTTGAGATCCGCAAAGCATTACAGGCCTGTATGCAGAATAACTTCTCGGTGTTCCGTGAAGGTGATGCTATGGCCAATGGTTTGGAAGAACTAAAAACTATCCGCGAACGTCTGCAAAATGCCCGTTTGGATGACACCTCCAGTGAATTCAATACCCAGCGTATTGAATGTCTGGAATTGGACAACCTGATGGAAACCGCGTTTTCCACTGCCGTGTCTGCAAACTTCCGTACCGAAAGCCGTGGCGCGCATAGCCGCTTCGACTTCCCGGAACGTGATGATGCTAACTGGTTGTGTCACTCGCTCTATTTGCCAGACACCGAAAGCATGACCCGCCGTGAGGTAAACATGCAACCTAAGCTACGCGCGGCCTTCCCGCCGAAAGTGCGTTCTTACTAATGCATGTGTTGTGTTGATAGGGTTAAATTCTAACCCGTTGCGGAGGAAAAGGTCATGAAGCTTGAGTTTTCAATTTATCGCTATAACCCGGATGTCGATAACGCGCCGCATATGCAGGATTATACCCTCGAAGCGGAAGAAGGTCGGGATATGATGTTGCTGGATGCCCTTATCCAGTTAAAAGAAAAAGATCCGACGCTGTCGTTTCGTCGCTCATGCCGTGAAGGTGTTTGTGGCTCAGACGGGTTGAATATGAATGGCAAAAATGGGCTGGCATGCATTACACCGGTTTCGGCTTTGCAAAAAGGCAGTAAAAAGATTGTGATTCGCCCATTACCGGGGTTGCCGGTGGTGCGGGATTTAGTGGTCGATATGGGGCAGTTTTATACTCAATATGAGAAAATTAAACCTTACCTGTTGAATGATGGCAAAAATCCGCCAGCACGTGAGCATTTACAATCGCCGGAACAGCGCGAAAAACTGGATGGTTTGTATGAATGTATCCTGTGTGCCTGTTGCTCCACATCTTGCCCGTCATTTTGGTGGAATCCGGATAAATTTGTTGGCCCAGCAGGGTTACTGGCTGCCTATCGCTTCCTGATAGATAGCCGTGATACTGAAACAACAGCACGTTTGGATGATCTGGACGACGCTTTTAGTGTTTTCCGCTGCCATAGCATCATGAATTGTGTCAGTGTTTGTCCTAAAGGCCTTAACCCGACCAAAGCAATTGGTCACATTAAGTCTATGTTGTTACAGCGTAGTGCATGATAGTCACAGCGTAGCGCATGATAAGCGCTACAGTGCACATGATAGTTGCAACGTAGTACATGATGTGAGTTTATTAACCTGGGGATGTTTCCCCAGGTTGCTTAAAGGTAGGGAATCTCTAAAAGCCGACAAATTGTCCGTTTTTAGAGGTTCCTTGAACGGGACCGTTAAGGTCCATAACAGAACGTGTATTAAGCACGTCGAGTGAACCGTTTTTACGGCAAACCGTTGATATTACGGTGTATATGTTAACCACGGCGAAAACTGAAGCTTCAAAGCTTAAGGGATCATGATGCAGAACGGCGCAATGAAGGCCTGGCTGGATTCCTCCTATCTGGCGGGCGCGAACCAGTCCTACATAGAGCAGCTCTATGAAGACTTTTTAACCGATCCTGGTTCCGTTGATGATAGTTGGCGTTCAATTTTTCTACAACTACCTACGACGGGTGTAAAACCTGATCAGTTCCACTCTCAAACACGTGAGTATTTCCGTCGCCTGGCGAAGGATCCCTCTCGTTATAACTCATCCATCAGTGATCCTGAAAATGATGCCAAGCAAGTTAAGGTGTTGCAGTTAATCAATGCCTTCCGCTTCCGCGGCCATCAACATGCCAACCTAGACCCACTCGGTTTGTGGAAGCAGGAGTCTGTTCCAGACCTTGACCCAGCTTATCACCATCTGACCGAATCCGACTTCCAGAACACTTTCAATGTGGGTTCTTTTGCTATCGGCAAAGAAACCATGAAGCTGTCTGACTTGTATGCGGCCCTGAAACAGACCTATTGTGGTTCGATTGGCGCTGAATACATGCACATCACCAATACTGAAGAGAAACGTTGGCTTCAGCAGCGGATTGAGTCGGTGGTCGGGAAACCAACATTCAGCGATGAAGAAAAGCGCCGCTTCCTGAGCGAACTGACTGCAGCTGAAGGTTTGGAGCGTTATTTAGGGGCTAAATTCCCTGGTGCTAAGCGTTTCTCGCTGGAGGGCGGCGATTCGCTGGTCACCATGTTGAAAGAAATGATTCGCCATGCCGGTAAAAACGGAACACGTGAAGTAGTTCTGGGAATGGCGCACCGTGGCCGCCTGAACGTATTGATTAACGTGTTGGGTAAAAAACCGGAAGATTTGTTTGATGAATTCGCCGGCAAACATAAAGAGCATCTGGGGACTGGTGACGTTAAATATCACCAAGGTTTCTCATCCGATGTGGAAACCGAAGGCGGCCTGGTTCACTTGGCGCTGGCCTTTAACCCTTCACATTTGGAAATTGTTAGCCCAGTAGTCATCGGTTCTGTGCGAGCTCGTCGTGATCGTCTGGATGAAGCGCGCAGCAATATGGTATTGCCAATCACTATTCATGGTGATGCGGCGATTGCCGGGCAGGGCGTAGTACAAGAAACATTGAACATGTCTCAAGCCCGTGGCTATGAAGTGGGCGGGACAGTGCGCATTGTTATCAACAACCAGATTGGTTTCACCACCTCGAACCCACTGGATGCGCGCTCTACCCAATACTGTACTGATATCGCCAAAATGGTACAGGCCCCAATTTTCCACGTGAATGCTGATGATCCTGAAGCTGTGGCGTTTGTGACTCGTCTGGCGTTGGATTTCCGTAACACCTTTAAACGTGACGTGATGATCGACCTGGTTTGCTACCGCCGCCATGGGCATAACGAAGCCGATGAGCCAAGTGCAACACAGCCAGTGATGTATCAGAAGATCAAAAAACACCCGACGCCGCGCAAAATCTATGCTGACAAGCTGACTGAGCAAAATATCGCCAGCCTGGAAGATGCCACGGAAATGGTCAACCTGTACCGTGATGCACTGGATCATGGTGACTGTGTGGTGGAAGAATGGCGTCCAATGAATCTTCAATCCTTCACTTGGTCACCCTATCTGAACCACGAATGGGATGAAGAGTATCCAAGTAAAGTTGAGATGAAACGCCTGCAAGAGCTGGCGCGCCGTATCAGCCATGCGCCAGAAGCCATTGAAATGCAATCCCGTGTAGCCAAAATCTATGGCGACCGTGCTTTGATGGCAAGCGGCGAGAAACCATTTGACTGGGGCGGTGCTGAAACACTGGCTTACGCCACTCTGGTCGATGAAGGGATCCCCATTCGCTTATCTGGTGAAGATGCTGGGCGCGGGACTTTCTTCCATCGCCATGCGGTGATTCATAACCAGAAAAATGGCTCAGTTTATGTGCCATTGGCTAATGTTCACAGCGGGCAGGGCGATTTCCAGGTATGGGACTCGGTGTTATCGGAAGAAGCTGTTTTGGCGTTTGAATATGGTTATGCCACTGCAGAACCACGCACTCTGACTATCTGGGAAGCGCAGTTCGGTGACTTTGCCAACGGTGCTCAAGTCGTTATCGACCAGTTCATCAGTTCCGGCGAGCAGAAATGGGGCCGTATGTGTGGTCTGGTTATGCTGTTGCCGCACGGTTATGAAGGGCAAGGGCCAGAGCACTCCTCGGCACGATTGGAACGCTATCTGCAACTTTGCGCCGAACAAAACATGCAGGTGTGTATCCCTTCAACACCTGCACAGGTTTACCACATGATTCGCCGTCAGGCATTACGTGGTATGCGCCGTCCGCTGGTGGTGATGTCACCTAAATCATTGTTGCGTCATCCATTAGCAGTTTCTTCGCTGGATGAATTGGCTAATGGTAGCTTCTTACCCGCCATTGGTGAAATCGATGAGCTGGACCCGAAAGGCGTTAAGCGTGTCGTGATGTGCTCTGGCAAAGTTTATTATGATTTGCTGGAACAGCGACGCAAAAACGGGCAAACCGACGTTGCTATCGTGCGTATCGAGCAGCTTTATCCGTTCCCACATCACGCGGTACAAGCGGTGCTGGAACAATTTGCTCATGTGCATGATTTCGTTTGGTGTCAGGAAGAGCCGCTTAACCAGGGCGCCTGGTATTGCAGCCAGCATAACTTCCGTGAAGTGATCCCATTTGGCGCATCCTTGCGTTATGCAGGCCGTCCAGCATCAGCTTCACCGGCAGTTGGATACATTTCCGTACACCAAAAACAACAACAAGCGCTGGTTAATGACGCGCTGACTGTTGAATAGCGACCGGTTAACACATAAAGGATAGAGAATGAGTAGCGTAGATATTAATGTTCCTGACCTCCCTGAGTCTGTCGCCGATGGCTCTGTAGCAACCTGGCACAAGAAACCGGGCGATAGTGTCAAACGTGATGAAGTGCTGGTCGAAATTGAAACGGACAAAGTGATTCTGGAAGTTCCGGCGAGTCAGGACGGCATCTTGGATGTCATCTTGGAAGATGAGGGCGCGACCGTGCTCTCACGCCAGGTATTGGGCCGTATTCGCCCCAGTGACAGTTCCGGCTTACCGACGGAAGAAAAAAGCCAAAGCACGGAGTCAACTCCGGCTCAGCGCCAGACTGCTAGCCTGGAAGTTGAAAGCAACGATACTCTCAGCCCAGCGATTCGTCGCCTGATTGCTGAACATAGCCTTGATGCTTCGGCCATTAAAGGCAGTGGTGTGGGCGGGCGTATCACGCGTGAAGATGTCGATAGTCATCTGGCAAACCGGAAATCGGCTCCAGCCGCAGTGGAAACCAAAGTTGAAGCCGCTGCACCTGTAGCCGCTCTTGCTGGCCGCAGTGAAAAACGCGTGCCGATGACGCGTCTGCGTAAACGTGTTGCCGAGCGTCTGTTGGAAGCTAAAAACAGCACCGCGATGTTGACCACGTTTAACGAAATCAACATGAAGCCAATTATGGATCTGCGTAAGCAGTATGGCGAAGCTTTTGAGAAGCGCCACGGTGTCCGTTTGGGCTTTATGTCTTTCTATATCAAAGCGGTCGTTGAAGCACTGAAACGCTATCCAGAAGTGAATGCTTCCCTCGATGGCGAAGACGTGGTTTACCACAATTACTTTGATATTAGTATTGCCGTTTCTACTCCGCGTGGTCTGGTTACTCCGGTATTGCGTGATGTGGACACCATGGGCATGGCTGATATTGAGAAGAAAATCAAAGAACTGGCTATAAAAGGCCGTGACGGCAAATTGAAAGTTGAAGAACTGACCGGTGGTAATTTCACTATTACCAATGGCGGTGTATTCGGCTCATTGATGTCGACTCCGATCATTAACCCGCCACAAAGCGCAATCCTTGGCATGCATGCCATTAAAGACAGGCCTATGGCGGTAGATGGTCAGGTAGTGATTCTGCCAATGATGTATCTGGCACTGTCCTACGATCACCGTTTGATTGACGGCCGTGAATCCGTTGGTTATTTGGTGACGGTAAAAGAGATGCTGGAAGATCCAGCTCGCTTACTGCTCGACGTATAAAAAAGATAAATGACAAGGTCAGTCTGATTGCAAGGTGTTGATTACCTGCCTCCGTGCAATCAGGCTACCTGGTAGGCTTCGGCTCAACTCAGACCTTATATGGATAGAACATCATGAATTTACACGAATATCAGGCAAAACAACTGTTTGCTCGGTATGGCATGCCAGCGCCAACTGGCTACGCCTGTACCACACCGCGTGAAGCAGAAGAAGCCGCATCTAAAATCGGTGCTGGCCCGTGGGTGGTTAAATGTCAGGTGCATGCTGGTGGTCGCGGTAAAGCGGGCGGCGTGAAACTGGTTAATAGCAAAGAAGATATTCGTGCTTTCGCTGAACAGTGGTTGGGCAAAAAACTGGTGACTTACCAGACTGATGCACATGGCCAACCCGTTCACCAAATTTTAGTTGAAGCGGCGACTGATATCGACAAAGAGCTATATCTGGGCGCGGTTATTGACCGTAGCTCCCGTCGGGTGGTGTTTATGGCATCCACCGAAGGCGGTGTTGAGATTGAGAAAGTTGCTGAAGAAACACCAGAACTGATCCACAAAATCGCATTGGATCCATTGACTGGCCCGCAGCCTTATCAGGGCCGCGAGTTGGCTTTCAAACTGGGTCTGACCGGTAAGCAAGTGACTCAGTTCACCAAGATCTTTATGGGTCTGGCGACCTTGTTCTTGGAACGCGATTTGGCGATGGTTGAGATCAATCCGCTGGTTATCACCAAGCAGGGCGATCTGATTTGTTTGGATGGCAAATTGGGTGCTGATGGCAACGCCTTGTTCCGTCAACCCGAACTGCGTGAAATGCGAGATCCTAGCCAGGAAGATGCCCGTGAAGCTCATGCTGCGCAGTGGGAACTGAATTACGTGGCGCTGGATGGCAACATTGGCTGCATGGTAAATGGTGCTGGTCTGGCCATGGGTACTATGGACATCGTGAAACTGCACGGCGGTGAGCCGGCTAACTTCCTTGATGTCGGCGGTGGTGCTACTAAAGAGCGTGTGACTGAAGCCTTCAAAATCATTTTGTCTGATGACAAAGTAAAAGCGGTTTTCGTGAACATCTTCGGCGGGATTGTGCGTTGTGACCTGATTGCTGACGGCATTATCGGTGCAGTTGAAGAAGTGGGTGTCAATGTGCCAGTGGTCGTTCGTCTGGAAGGGAATAACGCCGAACTGGGTGCCAAAAAACTGGCAGACAGCGGTTTGAATATCATTGCTGCGACCAGCCTGACAGATGCGGCTCAGCAAGTTGTAGCGGCAGTGGGGGCTAAATAATGTCTATTTTAATTGATAAAAACACCAAAGTTATTTGCCAGGGTTTTACCGGTAGCCAAGGGACTTTCCATTCCGAACAAGCTATTGCTTATGGCACAAAAATGGTGGGTGGCGTAACGCCAGGCAAAGGCGGCACCCAGCATTTGGGCTTACCAGTATTCAATACTGTACGTGAAGCGGTAGATGCGACCGGTGCTACGGCCTCTGTTATCTATGTACCAGCTCCGTTCTGTAAAGACTCGATTCTGGAAGCTATCGACGCCGGTATTAAATTAATTATCTGTATTACTGAAGGCATTCCAACACTGGATATGCTGGTGGTAAAAGTCAGATTAGAACAGTCTGATGCACGGATGATCGGCCCGAACTGCCCTGGTGTTATCACCCCAGGTGAATGTAAGATTGGCATCATGCCGGGTCACATTCATTTGCTGGGCAAAGTGGGTATTGTCTCCCGTTCAGGTACTTTGACCTATGAAGCAGTAAAACAAACTACTGATATCGGTTTCGGTCAGTCCACTTGTGTTGGTATCGGTGGCGACCCGATCCCAGGTTCTAACTTCATCGATATCCTGAAGTTGTTCCAGGAAGATCCGCAAACTGAAGTGATTGTGATGATCGGTGAAATCGGCGGCAACGCAGAAGAAGAAGCCGCAGCTTACATTAAAGATCACGTGACCAAACCTGTCGTGGGTTACATTGCTGGTGTGACTGCACCAAAAGGCAAGCGTATGGGCCATGCGGGCGCCATCATTGCAGGCGGTAAAGGAACTGCGGATGATAAATTTGCTGCGCTGGAAGCTGCGGGGGTGAAAACCGTCCGTAGCCTGGCTGAAATCGGCAATGCTGTTAAAGCAGTTTATCAGAGCAATAAATAATCTTGTGATAATAATCTTGTGATATAGAGGCCACCTTAGGGTGGCCTTTTTAATACCTAATCAGAATTTATTCAGCTCCGTAATAAGAGCGATATCTGTTTGAGCCTGCTGTTTAACTTGCTCATTTTTGCTGCCCGACACTTGTTGCTGCAATGTCGTCAGCGCTGCGTCGTAACTGGTTTTATCTTTGAACAGCTTATCTTTTATGTTGATCGATGCAATGTTGGTATAGCGGCCATCATCCGTGGCTGGCACTGCTATGGTGCCGTTATTAATCAGTTGTTTAACAATCTGCCGCTCTTTCTCATAGCCTTCCAGTCCCACCAAATGCCAGCGCTGTTGAGGTTTTCCCTCATATTTCCCCATTTTAACATCCGTCAGATAGTGAATTGTTAGGTTACGGATAGTGCCTTCTTCTTCACCATATTGGGCTTTGCTGTCCGATAATATCGGGAATGATTGTCCTTCCAGCACGCCGCCTTTTTGCGTTAAATGCCCCATCCGATAACTGTTCATGCCCAAATGTATGGGAGTGATATCTGTGACGGGGGTTCCGTCATTGAGACGCAGGTCGGTGATACGCATCCCTGCGGGTTGACGTAAATCGATGGTGTATGTCACCCCATCAAAGAAGTCATTAGTAGAATATTTAGAGGCACGGCGCTGCGGGTTAAAGCTGTAGGTTACGTCGCCCGGCTTAACTTGGTTAAAGTAGTCAGCCGACCACTCCATATATTGCTTCAGTTCTTTGCCAGTCAGGGCATAAACCGTAATTTCACCGCCAGCATATTGATAGTTGAATGCAATGTCTTTAGCCGTGATATCACCCACATCCATTTTGGGACGGTCATTATCAATCTGCAAGGCGATGACTTGGGCCTGCGGGGCATAATAATGGGCGGCTTCTTGATAGAGTGCACTGATACCGGTGTCTTGCACATGGACTTGCGGAATACCTTTAATCTCATCCGGCGGGACTAAATTTGTACCGCTCAGTTTCGCAATCACTCGATTAGCATTGGCGCGCAAAATATCGTGGTAAGGTTGATAGAGTGATTCCAGCGTTTTATCAGACTCAATCCCCTTGATAGGGTAGGTGTAGCTGTCTTTCTCTATAAGGTGATATTTCCCGTCGCGTTGCTCAAATTTCAGGTCAATACGGGAAAGGGCACGGCCATATTTATCCGGCTCAGTAATAATGACGCCGTTGACCACCGCTTTATCAATTTTTACATGCATATGGCCCGCGACAATGGCAGCAAGTTCTGGATTGGCTTTGGCGATATCGCCAACACCGGTTCCGGGCCGCTGATTCTCATTGTCGATTCCCATATGCGCTACCAGAACAATGGCATCTACCTGTGGCTGGAGCTGCTGAATGACCTTTTTCACTTCCTGCACTGGATCAGTGAAATGGATGCCATTAATACGGTCAGTACCCTGAGCAAACTCGGCGGTCATCGGAGTATCCATCCCGATAATGCCGATTTTAACCCCTTGGCGCTCAATTATTTTGTAAGAGGGCAGGTAGGGTTTACCTGAATCCCAGAAAATATTGCCCGCCAGTGCTGCGCCGTCAAATTGCTTTAATGAGGTAGAAAGAGCTTTCAAGCCAAAATCGAATTCGTGATTACCCATCACCCAGGCGTCATATTTCAAAGCATTAAAGCCAAGGATCATTGGGCTGATAGGTTCGTTTTTAAAGGTTTCGACAAAGTTGCCCTGAATAGTATCGCCGGCATCCACCAGAATAATATTCGGTTGTTCAGCCCGTATTTTATGCACTTTGGTGGCTATTTGACTTAGGCTACCGGCCAGATTTTCACTGTCACTGGCATAGTCCCATGGTACGAAAGTGCCATGTAAATCAGAGGTTCCCAAGATAGTAATATCAATTTGTGGTGCAGCGAAAGCGGGGGAGCTGATACAGAGTAATGTGGTGAGTGCTATTTTTTTCATTGTAGGAGATTCATTTATCAGGTAATAGCACTTTATCATGCAACAAAATAGCAACACTTGCGAACGCTTCCCTCAGGATGGACTAATATATTCATGTAAAACTCGGAAATGTGATTTAACTCACTCTGAAAATAATAAATTTAAAAGTTAACCTGGATCGCATAATAACCACGTAATAAAGCACGAACTAAACTATAAAATTACATTCCGTTAACAGTTGTGGATTATATAAAAACAATTGAACTTTTAATTAACATTAGAAAGAAATAATTGTTCTAAATCAACTTTTGAATATAGCAATAATGTTCATATGGGCTTAAATTGTTCTGGATCAAATTACGATATGATAGGCAAATGGCCTATTTATTGACCTGTATCCAGAACTCGAAGCTGGGTCACGTAAAATCCTATTTATTGTGTGGGATTAGAAGCGTACTATTACCGCGGTGTAATACTGGGTAGTTGATATTGTTATTTTTGTTGTGTTTTTTGGGCATTCACTGCGGGTAATGACTAAACTTCCAATATAACGGAGGTCCAGTTGCCGCAAGTCGGAGTCTTCGTGCGAGGAGCAAGGAGTCAAGATGTTTGATATTGTCGAACTGTCACGGTTACAGTTTGCCTTAACGGCAATGTACCATTTCTTATTTGTCCCATTAACGCTGGGTATGGCGTTTTTGTTGGCAATTATGGAATCGGTTTATGTGCTGTCTGGCAAACAAATCTATAAAGATATGACCAAGTTCTGGGGTAAGTTATTTGCGATTAACTTTGCTCTGGGTGTTGCTACTGGTCTGACTATGGAGTTCCAATTCGGGACCAACTGGTCATATTTCTCACATTACGTCGGTGATATTTTCGGTGCCCCTCTGGCAATCGAAGGTTTAATGGCGTTCTTCTTAGAATCTACTTTCGTCGGTCTATTCTTCTTCGGTTGGGATCGTCTGAGTAAACACCAGCATTTGGCAGTAACCTGGCTGGTTGCATTAGGCTCTAACTTCTCTGCACTGTGGATCTTGGTTGCGAATGGCTGGATGCAAAACCCGATTGCATCTGACTTCAACTTTGAAACCATGCGTATGGAAATGCTGAGCTTCTCAGAGTTGGTGCTAAACCCAGTTGCTCAGGTGAAATTCGTTCACACTGTGGCCGCTGGTTATGTCACTGGCGCGATGTTTGTTCTGGGTATCAGTTCTTACTATCTATTGAAAGGCCGTGATATTCCGTTCGCCAAACGTTCCTTTGCTATTGCTGCGAGTTTTGGTATGGCTGCCGTGCTGTCTGTTATCGTGCTGGGTGATGAATCCGGTTATGAGATGGGTGACGTGCAGAAAACCAAATTGGCTGCGATTGAAGCAGAATGGGAAACTCAGCCACCTCCGGCGGCTTTCACGCTATTTGCCATCCCCAATCAGGAAACCATGGAGAACCGGTTTGCGGTTCAGATTCCATTCGCTCTGGGGATAATTGCGACCCGTTCATTGGATACGCCAGTTATCGGCTTACGTGATTTGATGTCTCAGCACGAAGTCCGTATCCGTAATGGTATCCATGCTTACAGTCTGTTAGAAAAATTACGTTCCGGTAATACTGACCCAGCCGTGCGTGAAGCATTCAGTAAGGCGAAGCAAGACTTGGGCTACGGTCTATTACTGAAGCGTTATACACAAAACGTTACCGATGCGACTGAAGAGCAAATTCAGTTAGCAGCACAGGACTCCATTCCACGCGTTCTGCCGCTGTACTTTGCCTTCCGTATCATGGTGGCCTGTGGTTTCCTGATGTTAATTATCATCGGCCTGTCCTTCTATAATGTGATTCGTGGTCGGATTGGTGAGAAGAAATGGTTACTGCGTGCCGCATTGTTCGGTATTCCGTTACCGTGGATTGCAGTCGAAGCAGGTTGGTTTGTGGCGGAATATGGTCGCCAACCATGGGCCATCGGTGAGGTGCTACCGACAGCAATTGCAAACTCATCCGTCTCCGCCGGGGATATTTTATTCTCCATGGGGCTGATTTGCGGTTTGTACACGCTGTTCCTGGTGGCAGAAATGTACCTGATGTTCAAATTCGCGCGCCTTGGGCCTAGCAGCCTGAAAACTGGCCGTTATCATTTTGAGCAGCCGACTGCCCCAGTGCAGGAAGCACGGTAAACAGGAGTCCACTTATGTTTGATTATGAAGTATTACGATTTATCTGGTGGCTGCTGATCGGTGTACTGCTGATTGGTTTCGCAGTCACTGATGGTTTCGATATGGGTGTCGGTATCCTGCTGCGCATCATCGGGAAGAATGATACAGAACGTCGCATTATGATTAACTCGATTGCCCCTCACTGGGATGGTAATCAGGTTTGGTTGATAACTGCGGGTGGGGCGCTGTTTGCTGCCTGGCCAATGGTGTATGCCGCGGCATTCTCCGGCTTCTATATTGCGATGATTTTGGTGTTGGCTGCGTTATTCTTCCGCCCGGTCGGTTTCGATTACCGGTCTAAGCTGGAAAACAGCCGCTGGCGTAATATGTGGGACTGGGGCATTTTTGTCGGTAGCTTCGTGCCTGCGGTGGTGTTCGGTGTGGCGTTCGGTAACTTGCTGCAAGGTGTGCCGTTCCATATGGACAGCTACATGCGCCTGTTCTACACCGGTAACTTCTTCCAGTTGTTAAACCCGTTTGGTTTACTGGCAGGGGTGGTCAGCTTGACCATGCTGGTCACACAGGGTGCGACTTACCTGCAAATGCGTACCCGTGGGGAGTTGCACTTGCGTTCCCGTGCTGCGGCGCAAATCTCTGCGTTGGTGATGGGCGTTGCCTTCCTGCTGGCCGGTATCTGGTTAGTTAATGGTATTGATGGCTTTGTTGTGACCTCAGCATTGGATACAGCAGCTCAATCTAACCCGATGCGCAAAGAAGTTGCACATCAAGCAGGTGCATGGTTGATTAACTTCAACAAGTATCCAAGCTTGTGGGCGCTGCCAGCACTGGGCGTGATTTTGCCTCTGTTCACCATCTTGTTATCGCGCTTTGAAAAAGGGGCTTGGGCGTTCCTGTTCTCATCACTGACCATTGCCTGTGTGATACTGACTGCTGGGGTCACTATGTTCCCATTCGTTATGCCGTCAAGCACAGTGCCAAATGTCAGTCTGACAATGTGGGATGCAACATCAAGCCTGTTAACGCTGAAAGTGATGACCATTGTTGCGATAATCTTTGTTCCTATCATCCTGATTTACACCAGCTGGTGTTACTACAAGATGTTCGGGCGCATTGATAAAGAGTTCATCGAAAACAACAAGCATTCACTGTACTAAGGAGCATAAAGCATGTGGTATTTTGCCTGGATTCTAGGGACACTTCTGGCCTGCTCCTTTGGTATCATTACTGCCCTGGCGCTGGAGCAGAGTGAAGCCAACGCAGCAGCGAAAGCCGCTAATAATGGCGAAGATGATGTTGTCCGATAAGCTATACAATCTAATGGACAAGGGCTCGCTACGAGCCCTTTCACTGGTGCTCGCATTTGCTGTGGCTTTTTGTGTGTTCTGGGACCCTTCGCGTTTTGCGGCGGCAACTAGCTCACTGGAAGTCTGGCAAGAGGTGTTTATCGTGTGGGCGGTTTGTACCGGTGTGATTCATGGCGTTGGTTTTCGTCCAAAACGGATGTGGTTACGCGCTTTTTTCTCACCACTTCCAGCAATTGTGATCTTGGGCGCGGGATTATTCTACTTTTTTGTCTAATCTGGTCATATTTCGCCTAATCTGAACACAAACTCTCCTTTATGGGCCGCCTGGCCCATAATTATTTTCGTTCTATTCTTGCAAGTGATTCCAAACCTTATCACTCTTCAGTATAGTGTGTCCGTTAACTGCATTACTGGGAAGTAGAGTGAGTAATACGTTGTTTCGATGGCCGGTTCGTGTCTACTTTGAAGACACTGATGCTGGTGGCGTGGTTTACCACGCACGCTACGTTGCCTTTTATGAAAGGGCGCGCACAGAAATGTTGCGCCAACGCAATTTTCACCAGCAGCAATTGCTCAGTGAGCATGTCGCTTTCGCTGTCCGCCGCATGACGGTAGAATACCTGGCACCTGCACGTCTTGATGATATGCTGGAGGTTCAGAGTGAAATTACCGCAATGCGTGGGGCTTCTCTCTCGTTTGCTCAACGAATTCTCGACTCACATGGCAATCTTCTGAGTAGTGCAGAAGTATTGATCGCATGTATCGATCCACACCAAATGAAGCCAAGAGCGCTTCCTAAGTCTATTGTCGCGGAGTTTAAGTAGTGGCTGACATGAACATTCTGGATTTATTCCTGCAGGCAAGCCTATTCGTTAAGCTTATCATGCTGGTATTGATGGGCTTTTCTATTGCTTCATGGGCGATAATCATTCAGCGAACGCGTATTCTGAATGCGGCTACCCGCGATGCTGAAGCCTTCGAAGATAAATTTTGGTCCGGTATAGAGCTGTCTCGCCTGTATCAAGAGAGTCAGGCTCGCCGTGATACGCTGGGTGGTTCCGAGCAAATCTTCCATTCCGGATTTAAAGAGTTTGCGCGTTTACATCGTGCAAATAGCCATGCGCCTGAAGCGGTGATTGACGGTGCTTCCCGTGCGATGCGCATCTCGATGAACCGCGAATTAGAAGCGCTGGAAACTCATATTCCTTTCCTTGGTACTGTTGGTTCCATCAGCCCGTATATCGGTCTGTTTGGTACAGTATGGGGGATTATGCATGCCTTTATTTCTCTGGGTGCAGTCAAGCAGGCGACATTGCAAATGGTCGCACCGGGTATTGCTGAAGCACTGATTGCCACGGCGATCGGCTTGTTTGCCGCTATCCCTGCTGTTATGGCTTATAACCGCCTGAATCAGCGTGTGAATAAACTTGAACAAAACTATGACAACTTCATGGAAGAGTTCATTGCTATTCTGCATCGCCAGGCTTTTGCCAGCGCCGAGAGCAAATAAGTAGGGGGTTGTATGGCGCGAGGACGTGGTCGTAAACGGCGCGAGCTTAAGTCTGAAATTAACATTGTTCCCTTGCTCGACGTTTTGCTGGTGCTATTGCTGATCTTTATGGCGACCGCGCCGATTATCACGCAAAGCGTTGAGGTGGACTTACCTGACGCGACGGATTCAAAAACTGTCTCCAGCGATGATAATCCTCCGGTGATTGTCGAAGTCTCAGGTGTGGGCCAATACTCGCTGGTTATTGACCATCAGCGGATGGAGCAACTACCCTCAGAACAAGTGGTGGCAGAGGCTCAAGCAAGGTTGAAATCGAATCCGAAAACTGTATTTCTGATCGGCGGCGCGAAAGAGGTTCCTTATGATGAAATTATTAAGGCCCTTAATATGCTGCATCAGGCTGGAGTGACATCGGTAGGCTTAATGACTCAACCGATATAAATTTGCGTTGATATTGGCTGGGTTGATAGTAAATCCAGCCAGTAGATACCCTGTTTTTGGCAGTTCCGTTTTTTAGCAATAGAGCGCGGACATCGAGTGTGGAAATCGAGCGTGGGTAAGGCAACCGAGCAAAATGATAAGCTGAATCGCGCTGTTATAGTGTCGGTGGTTCTGCACATCGTATTGATTGCCCTGTTGATTTGGGGCTCTCTGACGCAGACGACTGAAATGGGCGGCGGCGGTGCTGGCGGCGAAGTTATTGATGCCGTTATGGTCGACCCGGGCGCGGTGACAGAGCAGTATAACCGCCAGCAACAGCAGCAGACGGACGCTAAACGGGCGGAACAACAACGCCAGAAGAAAGCCGATCAGCAAGCTGAAGAATTACAGCAAAAACAGGCGACTGAGCAACAACGTCTGAAAGAATTGGAAAAAGAGCGTCTGCAAGCACAAGAAGATGCCAAGCAGGCGGTTGAAGAACAGAAAAAACAGGCTGCTGAACAGCAAAAAGAAGCGGCTGAGCAACAAAAAGTGGCCGCCGCTGCTGCGGCGAAAGCTAAAGAGGAGCAGAAGCAGGCCGAGGCCGCTGCAGCTCAAGCCAAAGCAGAAGCGGATAAGCTGGTGAAAGCGCAGGCTGAAGCACAGAAAAAAGCGGAAGCTGAGGCCAAGAAAGAGGCTGCAGTCGCTGCTGCTGCGAAGAAGCAAGCTGATGCTGATGCGAAGAAAGCCGCAGAAGCTGCTGAAAAAGCTGCAACAGAGGCCGCTGAAAAGAAAGCCGCCGCTGATGCTGAGAAAAAAGCAGCTGCTGACGCTAAGAAAGCCGCTGCTGCTGAGGCCAAAAAGAAAGCTGCCGCAGAAGCTGCCGCGGCAACAGATGTTGATGATTTATTCGGTGGCTTGGCAAATTCCAAGAATGCGCCGAAAAGTGGATCAGGTGCCGGTGCCGCCGCTGCCGGTAAAGGTGGTGGCAAGAAGAGCGGGGCATCAGGCGCGGAGGTCAGTGGCTATCTAGGCCAGATTACTGCCGCGATCCAAAGTAAATTTTATGATGCAGATCTTTACAAAGGCCGTACCTGTGATCTGCGAATTAAATTGGCACCAGATGGTCTATTAATTGATGTTAAAGCGGAAGGGGGCGACCCGGCACTGTGCCAGGCTGCAATCGCCGCAGCAAAACAAGCGAAGATCCCTAAACCACCAAGTTCTGATGTTTATGAGGTGTTTAAGAATGCTCCGCTTGTATTTAAACCTCAATAAGGTTTGATTGACGGGGATATACTCTGTTAAGCAACCATGTATTATGTAGTTTTGTTTGCGTTGGTTTGTTAAAATTCTGCTAATTATCGCGGGCATCCCGCTCGGGTAAGGGAGACAAGATGAAGCAGGCATGTCGAGTTGCGCTAGGCTTTTTAGTTTTATGGGCTTCTGTTTTACACGCGGAAGTTCGCATTGAAATTACCCAAGGGGTAGATTCTGCTCGTCCAATTGGCGTTGTGCCATTCAAATGGATGGGGCCAGGTACACCACCGGAAGAGATTGGCGCGATCGTCGGCGCAGATTTACGCAACAGTGGTAAATTTAACCCAATTGATGCGGCGCGTATGCCACAGCAACCGTCTACTGCAGCTGAAGTGACACCTGCTGCCTGGACTGCATTGGGTATTGATGCCGTGGTTGTAGGGCAGGTTCAGCCAAGTGCTGATGGCAGCTTCGTGGTTTCTTACCAGTTAGTGGATACCTCTGGTGCTGCGGGTAGTGTATTGGCGCAAAATCAGTATAAAGTGACTAAACAGTGGTTACGTTATGCCGCGCATACTGCCAGTGACGAAGTCTTTGAAAAGCTGACCGGGATTAAAGGTGCGTTCCGTACCCGAATTGCTTATGTGGTGCAAACCAACGGCGGCAAATTCCCACATGAATTGCGAGTTTCTGATTACGATGGCTACAACCAGTTTGTGGTTCACCGCTCTCCAGAGCCTTTGATGTCACCAGCCTGGTCTCCAGATGGTAGCAAAATTGCTTATGTAACTTTTGAGAGTGGCAAATCAGCACTGGTTATTCAGACGCTGGCAAATGGTGCAATCAGACAAGTGGCCTCATTCCCACGTCATAATGGTGCGCCAGCTTTCTCACCAGACGGTACCAAATTGGCCTTCGCTTTGTCTAAAAGCGGTAGCTTGAATTTGTATGTTATGGACTTGGGGTCTGGCCAAATCAGCCAGGTGACCGATGGCCGTAGCAATAACACTGAACCAAGCTGGTTCCCGGATAGCCAAAACCTGGCCTATACCTCGGATCAGGGCGGTCGTCCACAAGTGTATAAAGTGAATATTAATGGCGGTGCGCCACAGCGAATCACGTGGGAAGGTTCTCAGAACCAGAACGCAGATGTGAGTCCTGATGGTAAGTTCCTGGTATTGGTTAGTTCCAATGGTGGGGCACAACACATCGCCAAAATGGATCTGGTAACGGGAGCCGTTCAAGTATTAACGGACACGTTCCTGGATGAAACGCCTAGTATCGCGCCTAACGGCACCATGGTTATCTATAGCTCGACACAAGGGCTGGGAGCCGTGTTACAGCTGGTCTCGACTGATGGGCGTTTCAAAGCGCGTCTTCCGGCAACTGATGGACAGGTCAAATTTCCTGCCTGGTCGCCGTATCTGTGATGCATGTGTAAATACGTATGTATGGCAAACTATAAAAAAGGATCAAAGAGATGCAACTGAACAAAGTGCTAAAAGGGCTAATGTTGGCTTTGCCAGTTCTGGCTGTAGCGGCTTGTAGTTCCAACAAAAGCGCAAATAATGACCAATCTGGCATGGGCGCTGGCACTGGTACAGAAAACGGCAGCAACCTGTCTTCCGAAGAGCAAGCGCGTCTTCAGATGCAAGAACTGCAAAAGAACAATATCGTTTACTTCGGTTTCGATAAATACGATATCGGTTCTGACTTCGCTCAAATGCTGGATGCACATGCTGCATTCCTGCGTAGCAACCCATCTTACAAAGTTGTTGTTGAAGGCCACGCGGATGAACGCGGTACGCCAGAATACAACATCGCGTTGGGCGAGCGTCGTGCAAACGCAGTGAAAATGTATCTGCAAGGTAAAGGCGTTTCTGCTGACCAAATCTCTATCGTTTCTTACGGTAAAGAGAAGCCAGCAGTACTGGGCCATGACGAAGCAGCATTTGCTAAAAACCGTCGTGCAGTTCTGGTTTACTAAGAGAATCGCATGAACAGTAACTTCAGACGTCACTTAGTGGGTCTGTCGTTATTGGTTGGCGTAGCGGTCCCATGGGCCGCTACTGCCCAAGCGCCAATCAGTAATGTCGGCTCCGGCTCGGTAGAAGATCGGGTCACTCAACTTGAGCGTATTTCCAACGCTCACAGCCAACTATTAACTCAACTTCAGCAACAACTATCAGATTCGCAACGCGATGTAGATAGTTTACGCGGTCAGATCCAAGAAAATCAGTATCAGCTCAATCAAATTGTTGAGCGGCAAAAACAGATCTATCAGCAGATGGATAGTCTGAGCGGTGGTCAGGGGGCGTCTACTTCAACGCCTGCGGCTGCTGGCGCTGCGGCAGATAATGCAACGGCTGGAAGTTCTGATGCTGCCACCGCAGGCGCAGCAGCGGCTACAGCGGCACCTGCAGCAAGTACTGGTGATGAAAACAGCGATTACAATACAGCCGTTTCTCTGGCTCTTGAGAAAAAGCAATACGATCAAGCGATCACTGCTTTCCAAGGTTTTGTGAAACAGTACCCAAAGTCGACTTACCAGCCTAATGCCAATTACTGGTTAGGGCAGTTGTATTACAACAAAGGTAAGAAAGACGATGCTGCGTATTATTATGCTGTTGTTGTAAAAAATTATCCAAAGTCCCCAAAAAGTTCAGAAGCGATGTTTAAAGTCGGGGTGATCATGCAGGATAAAGGCCAAAGTGATAAAGCTAAGGCGGTTTATCAACAAGTGATCAAGCAATATCCCAACACTGATGCTGCTAAACAGGCACAGAAACGTTTATCTGCACTTTAGCTTTTTTCGAGCCCAGGAATTGGTCTTATTGACTAATTTCTGGGCTTTAGCGAGCGAAGAACAAGCAGTTAGACGTCTTTACAGAAATTTAAGTTGCACTGTGAAGAGAAATTAGTAATATATGCCGCCGTTGCCAAGACAACTTGTAAAACGTTAAAGCAACAGGAAATTATCGTTCGCAGTAAGCATAATGGGTCGTTAGCTCAGTTGGTAGAGCAGTTGACTTTTAATCAATTGGTCGCAGGTTCGAATCCCGCACGACCCACCATTATGAAGAATTATCAGGGTATCAAATCGTAGGAATGAGAACCGTAAAGGTTCGAGTCGAGCGAAGCGAGACAGCAACGCGTTAGCGTTGACCCGAAAGGCGAGTCCGCAGGACGAGTAATCCCGCACGACCCACCATTGTGTTATGAAGTACCGCATTACAGCGGGTCGTTAGCTCAGTTGGTAGAGCAGTTGACTTTTAATCAATTGGTCGCAGGTTCGAATCCCGCACGACCCACCATTCTTTCGCAGTTTGGTTTGAATGTAAGAAGTTGAAATCATCGCATAGATATTCCTCTTCCTGTTTTGTCTAAAATACCTCGAGTGGATTTATTCCACACGACTGGCAGTGAATTGTCATCAAGCAGTAAACATAATGGGTCGTTAGCTCAGTTGGTAGAGCAGTTGACTTTTAATCAATTGGTCGCAGGTTCGAATCCCGCACGACCCACCATTATGAAGAATTATCAGGGTATCAAATCGTAGGAATGAGAACCGTAAAGGTTCGAGTCGAGCGAAGCGAGACAGCAACGCGTTAGCGTTGACCCGAAGGGCGAGTCCGCAGGACGAGTAATCCCGCACGACCGACCATTATGTTATGAAGTACCGCATTACAGCGGGTCGTTAGCTCAGTTGGTAGAGCAGTTGACTTTTAATCAATTGGTCGCAGGTTCGAATCCCGCACGACCCACCATTATCTCAAGTATCGAAATATCCCCTCAGACTCAGAAGCCGCATACTACACAGCATCGTGTGGGTGAGATCCTGCGTTCAGGTTCGAGCCGAGCGAAGCGAGACAGCAACGCGCTAGCGTTGACCCGAAGGGCGAGTCCGCAGGACGAGTCATCCCGCACGACCCACCATTATCTCAAGTATCGAAATATCCCCTCAGACCCAGAAGCCGCATACTACACAGCATCGTGTGGGTGAGATCCTGCGTTCAGGTTCGAGCCGAGCGAAGCGAGACAGCAACGCGCTAGCGTTGACCCGAAGGGCGAGTCCGCAGGACGAGTCATCCCGCACGACCCACCATTATCTCAAGTATCGAAATATCCCCCCAGACTCAGAAGCCGCATACTACACAGCATCGTGTGGGTGAGATCCTGCGTTCAGGTTCGAGCCGAGCGAAGCGAGACAGCAACGCGCTAGCGTTGACCCGAAGGGCGAGTCCGCAGGACGAGTCATCCCGCACGACCCACCATTATTTCAAGTATCGAAATATCCCCCCAGACTCAGAAGCCGCATACTACACAGTATCGTGTGGGTGAGATCCTGCGTTCAGGTTCGAGCCGAGCGAAGCGAGACAGCAACGCGCTAGCGTTGACCCGAAGGGCGAGTCCGCAGGACGAATCATCCCGCACGACCCACCATTATGACGTTATCTTTCACCCGGTTATACCTTTCCCCTACAATCTCATTTATACTTCTCATTCTAGAACGCCAAACAGACCCCTATAATCCTCTGATATCCTTTCTATCACTCAACTTTTTGCCTCATATTTAACTCTATTAAACATTTTCGCCATTATCAGACAAATTTGAGCGACTTTTCGCTAAATATTGAGTATTTTGTTTAGGATAAAAAACAAACTAATCTTACTGGTGGCCTGAGTGATATACTGGCTCCGGAATAACTGGCAATAGAGATGTGAGCGATGAGCGAAACTTTTGATGTGAATGCGGCTATTTATCCTTTCCCTGCGCGGCCAGTCCCATTGGATGTGGATCAAAAAGCCTTTTACCGTGAGAAAATCAAAACACTGCTGAAGCAACGCGATGCCGTGTTAGTCGCTCACTATTATACCGATCCTGAAATTCAGGCACTGGCTGAAGAAACCGGCGGTTGTGTCGCTGACTCCCTTGAAATGGCGCGCTTTGGCAATAATCATCCGGCATCGACTTTATTGGTCGCCGGTGTGCGCTTTATGGGGGAAACGGCCAAAATACTCAATCCTGAAAAACAAGTATTGATGCCAACTCTCCATGCTGAATGTTCACTGGATTTAGGCTGTCCAGCTGATGAGTTTGCGGCGTTTTGCGATAGCCATCCTGACCGCACCGTGGTGGTGTATGCCAATACCTCGGCGGCAGTAAAAGCCCGTGCGGATTGGGTGGTTACTTCCAGTATTGCGGTTGAGTTAATCGAGCATCTCGATAGCTTGGGCGAGAAGATAATTTGGGCACCCGACAAGCATCTGGGTAGCTACGTGCAGAAAAAGAGTGGCGCGGATGTATTGTGCTGGCAAGGGGCCTGTATCGTCCATGACGAGTTTAAAACCCAGGCGCTGGCCCAAATGAAAGCCTTACACCCGGACGCCGCTGTCTTGGTTCACCCAGAGTCACCGCAAGCGGTGGTCGATATGGCTGATGCTGTCGGCTCAACCAGTCAGTTAATTACGGCGGCAAAAACATTGCCACAAAAGAAACTGATCGTCGCAACAGACCGTGGCATTTTTTACAAGATGCAGCAGGCCTGCCCCGATAAAGAATTGTTTGAAGCACCGACGGCGGGTGAAGGTGCGACATGCAGAAGTTGCGCTCACTGTCCGTGGATGGCGATGAATGGCCTCAGAGCGATTGCTGAGGGGCTGGAGCAGGGTGGAGCAATGCATGAGATACATGTTGATGAAGAATTGCGTCAGCAGGCACTGATACCGCTAAATCGCATGTTGGATTTTGCCAATCAGTTGAAGTTACAGATCAAAGGCAATGCCTAAACATTTCATACTGACGGCAAAGCCAAATGAAGGGGAATTGTGCCGTTCGGGTCGTAGCGACGTGAGTCGCCGGAGTGCCCGTAGGTGTGGTAAACCCTTCACTCCACCAGCTATAAAACAGATGTATTAACTGCAAAAGGGTCACCAGATGGATTTCTTCAGTACCAGCAATATATTAGTTCATATTCCGCTGGGTGCGGGCGGGTATGACCTTTCATGGATAGAGGCGATTGGGACACTGTTCGGGTTGCTGTGTATCTGGTTTGCCAGCAAAGAGAAAATCATCAACTACTTGTTTGGGTTGATAAACGTGACGTTGTTTGCGGTGATTTTCTTCCAGATTCAACTTTATGCCAGCTTGTTGTTACAGCTGTTCTTCTTTGTTGCCAATATTTATGGTTGGTATGCCTGGAGCAAACAAACTCCTGATAACCAAGCTGAATTGAAAATCCGCTGGCTATCTTTGCCGAAAGCATTGGCGTGGGGTGCCGTCTGCGTGGCGGGCATCGCTTTGATGACGTTGCATATTGATACCGTCTTTGCCTGGCTGACCCGCGCGGCAGTGACAGTGATGCAAAGCTTGGGTGCCAATGTCCAAATGCCTGAATTGCAGCCAGATGCTTTCCCATTCTGGGACTCTACTATGATGGTCTTATCCATTGTGGCGATGATTTTGATGACTCGGAAATATGTTGAAAACTGGCTGATTTGGGTGGTTATTGATGTCATCAGTGTGGCCATTTTCGCCTATCAGGGCGTCTACGCCATGGCGTTGGAGTATGTAATACTGACCCTGATCGCCCTGAATGGTTCTTGGTTGTGGATTAAGAGTGCGGCGCGGAATCATTCACGCCCACTGTCTACTCAGAGTGATTAATACTTAATCCCAATAGCTGTTGATGGAAATGTCAGTCAGGCGAGGTGCTACAGAGCATGCGCCTGACTGATGGCTATTAATGATGGTGATGATGGTGCTCTCCTGCGCTGGCCGCTTGATGAATGCCGCAATCTGGTGCTTTGCAGTGCTGGTATTCCATCTGAATGGTGGCATGGCCAATATTATAATGATGCAGCAGATGGTGCTGAATGCGTTGCAGTAACTCATCATTATCTTGCGGCGGGATCACTTGCACATGCAGCGTCATCAGCCGTTGGTCACCAATTTGCCATAAGTGGACGTGATGGACATCCCGCACTTCATATATGCTGGTGCAGAGATTTTTGCGCAGTTTATTGATGTCAATCTCTAGCGGTGCCCCCTCTAATAGCTCGTGAAAACTTTCTTTCAACAGCCGCCAGGCACTGCGTAACACTAATACCGAGACCAATACTGACAAAATCGGGTCTATTGGTGTCCAGCCGGTGGTCAGGATCACCACTGCCGCCACGATAGCCCCGACTGAACCTAATAAATCCCCCATGACATGCAAAGCGGCGGCTCGCACATTAATATTCTTTTTTTCCTCACCGCGATGAAGTATCCAGAAGCAGAAAATATTCGCGCATAACCCCGCGATGGCGATGATTAACATCGGCCCGCCCATCACTTCATGAGGGGTAAAAAAGCGCCGAACCGCCTCCCAAAAAATCAGCATCACAATCAATAATAATGCGGCGGCGTTAACAAAAGCAGCCAGCGTAGTGAGGCGCAAATAACCAAAGGTATGGCGAGAGTCCGGCTTCCTCTGCGAAAAATGGACTGCCATTAAGGCGATAAATAATGCAGCAGAATCCGTCAGCATATGCCCGGCATCGGCTAAGAGCGCCAGTGAGCCTGATAGCCAGCCACCAATGGCCTCAGCCACCATAAACACCGTGGTGACCGCGAAAGCGACTAGCAGACGTTTGCTGTTGCTGTCTTGCGGGAAAAATGATGATGCAGACATATTTATCCTTTAACCATAAAAGGTGAAAACAGGACGAGAAAGTTAACTCTGATAGGATTTCATTCAATGATTGATATGTATTATAGATAATAGCTATATCGTTGTTTATCTGTACTGAGCCCCTAATACAATAAAGTCGATTTACAGCGTCCCATTCACCCGTTAGATTGGTTCAACTAGATTAATACAGACAGACGTTGTGCGATGATCGTCACAAGACTTAATGGAAGAGCTATGAACTACCTGAATGATGACCTACGGATTAATGAAATTAAGGAACTCCTCCCACCTGTTGCCCTGTTAGAGAAGTTTCCGGCCAGTAACAATGCAGCAGAGACGGTATCCAAGACCCGTACTGCTATTCACAACATCTTGCGCGCTCAGGATGATCGCTTGCTGGTAGTGATTGGCCCATGCTCAATTCACGATACCCAAGCGGCCAAAGAATATGCGGCCCGTTTGCTGACATTGCGTGAAGAGCTACAAGGTGAGCTTGAAGTGGTGATGCGCGTCTATTTTGAAAAACCGCGTACCACGGTGGGTTGGAAAGGTCTGATTAACGATCCGCATATGGATGGTAGCTACGACATCAATGATGGTCTGCGTATTGCGCGCAAGTTGCTATTAGACATTAACGAGAGTGGCTTACCGGCTGCGGGTGAGTTTTTGGATATGATAACCCCGCAATACTTGGCTGACCTGATGAGCTGGGGGGCTATTGGCGCCCGTACCACTGAATCACAAGTTCATCGCGAACTGGCCTCTGGGCTGTCTTGCCCGGTTGGTTTTAAAAATGGCACCGACGGCACCATTAAAGTCGCTATTGATGCTATCAATGCTGCCAGCGCGCCACACTGTTTCCTGTCAGTGACTAAATGGGGTCATTCGGCGATTGTAAACACTGCCGGTAATGATGATTGCCATATCATTTTGCGTGGCGGTAAAGAGCCGAATTACAGCAGTGCGCATGTGGCGGCGGTGAAGGAAGGCTTAAGCAAAGCCGGCCTCGAACCACAAATTATGATTGATTTCAGCCATGCTAACAGCAGTAAGCAATTCAAAAAGCAAATGGAAGTGGGAACCGACGTTTGTCGCCAGATTGCGCAGGGCGAAAAATCTATTATGGGCGTGATGATTGAAAGCCATCTGATAGAAGGTAACCAGAATCTGGAAAGTGGCGAACCACTGGCTTACGGCAAAAGTGTCACCGATGCGTGTATTGGTTGGGAAGATACTGAAGTGTTGCTACGCCAGTTGGCTGACGCGGTGAAAGAACGCCGTTAGTAGGCTATCGTACTTGCCATTTTGAATTTGGGCAGTGCTCACAATCCTCACGTACTTGTGTACGCTCCGGTTGTTGCGCGCTGTCCGCGTCCAAACTGCCTACGCTGATAACGCCTACTGGTAAAATACGGCTATCGTACTTGCCATTTTGAATTTGGGCAGTGCTCACAATCCTCACGTACTTGTGTACGCTCCGGTTGTTGCGCGCTGTCCGCGTCCAAACTGCCTACGCGGATAACGCCTACTGGTAAAATACGGCTATCGTACTTGTCATTTTGAATTCGGGCGGTATTCCTCCCAATCACTGGCAAATAAAAACCCCCGGCATCCATGATGCGCGGGGGTTTTTTAATGGCACGAATCAGGAATGATTACTTCGCTTTACCCTGATTGGCTACCGCAGCAGCTTTAGCCGCGATCTCATCAGCATTACCCAGATAGTAGTGTTTGATTGGTTTGAAGTTTTCATCAAACTCATACACCAAAGGCACGCCAGTTGGGATATTTAGCTCAAGAATTTCGTCTTCATTCAGGTTATCCAGATATTTAACCAGCGCGCGCAGTGAGTTACCGTGGGCGGCGATGATAACGCGCTCACCACTGGCGATACGTGGTTTGATCACTTCTTCCCAGTAAGGGATAACGCGGTCAATCGTCAGAGCCAGGCTTTCAGTGGTTGGCAGCTCTGCATCGGTTAATTTTGCATAACGCGGGTCATGGCCTGGGAAGCGCTCATCACTTTTATCCAGTGCTGGAGGGGTGATAGCAAAACCACGACGCCACAGTTTGACTTGGTCATCACCGTATTTTGCCGCAGTTTCTGATTTATCCAGACCTTGCAATGCGCCGTAATGACGTTCATTCAGCTTCCACGTTTTTTCCGTTGGTAGCCAAGCCTGATCCAGTTCGTCCAGAATGCTCCATAAGGTATGGATAGCGCGCTTTAATACTGAGGTGTAGGCGAAATCAAAAGTAAAACCTTCATCTTTCAACAGCTTGCCTGCTGCCTTTGCTTCAGTACGACCTTTCTCAGACAAGTCAACGTCATACCAACCGGTGAAGCGGTTTTCGTTGTTCCATTGACTTTCGCCGTGACGTACCAGAACCAGCTTTGTTACTGCCATAGTTCAAACTCCTCAATCTAACTTATTCAATGATAACTATTATCATTATATTGCGTGATTGCCACAGACAGCAATCGTTTGTGTTTAACCATAGCCAATTTTTTAAGGGAACGTAAGGTAGGGAGTCGAATCGATTCTGCTATAGCTATAACTAATTAATCTATGGGGTGGTAAATACCCCATAGATTGCGGGGTTTGAACTGACCCCATAAAGTTAAGCGGCTTTCTTCAGGCAAGTGCTCATGAAAGTTTTGCGTGCATCGCCTTTTAGCGCTTTGGTCGCAGCTTCAGCATTACAACTTTTCATTTTCTGCTGTTGTGGTGTGAGGGCTTTTTCATCTGGATGAACCTGTGCTTTCAAGCATTGGCTCATAAATTTCTTGCGGTCATCGCCTTTCAGCGATTGAGTCGCAGCTTGCTGATTACAGTCGGTCATTTTTTTCTGTTGCGCTGCCTGAGCGGGCGAGGGTGTTTTCACTGCTGTCTCCGCCGCCATCACATTTGCACTGAGTAGTAATCCGGCTGAGAGTAACCATAGGGTAGTTAGACGCATAAGAGTTCCCTTTATTTAAGCACTGTTTATTCAGTAACGTTAGGGTCTGAAAGGGCGAGCAAGATGCCAGTATGACCGCCTGACAGATGTCTTAAGCGTAGATGCTGTTTATCAATAAGGGTAGGTTTTGGTTATATATTATGCCATTAGCATTGCCACCGGAGTGGTAATGCTAACAGCGTATAGCGAAATAAAGTTAAAGCGCAATAAAGTGATAAACAGTGGTTGAGTGGTAGGCTTTCCCCGGCTTTAGCCAGCAATCGGGTTGTGGCCATTCCGGGTGATTAGGGCTATCAGGTAAGAATTCACTTTCCAGAGCGACGCCAGTGTAACTGGCATAGGTTCCGCCATTACGTGCGGGTGTTCCGCCGAGGAAATTACCGCTATAGAGCTGCAATGCGGGTGCGGTGGTGTAAACGCTCATTTGAACTTGATTATCAGACGACCACAGGTGCGCCGCCGGGCTTTCGGTAGCACCACAGGTGCGATGCAGTAGATAGGCATGGTCGTAGCCCTTAACCCGCTGTTGGCAACGGTCTTGCAGGAAGTCGCGTGCCAGCGTTTTCGCTTGACGAAAATCCATGCCGGTTTTTTCAACACTTTCGAGTCCGCCGGTTGGTATCCCATCACTGTCGACCGGTAAATAGCGGTCAGCAAACAGCTGTAATCGATGTGCCCGCACGTCTCGCCCTTCGCCATCGAGATTAAAGTACGCATGATTGGTTAAGTTTACCGGGCAGGTTTTATCAACCTGAGCCTGATAGCGAATCTCCAGGCGATTATCCTCGGTCAGCAGATACTGCACTTCGGCGGTTAGATTACCGGGGAAACCCTGATCGCCATCAGGAGAAAACAGTTGATAAGTCACCTGTTTTTCATCCTGTTTAACCTTTGTCCAGCGCCGGTTATGGAACCCTTCCGGGCCACCATGTAGTTGGTTCTCGCCTTGATTGGGTATCAGATGGAGGATTTCGCCCTCCACGGTGATTTGTGCTTTCGCGATGCGGTTGGCGTAGCGGCCAACTGTCGCGCCGAGATAAGCCGCTTGATGCAGATAATCGGCCGGGGTTTGGCAGCCCAGCAGCAACTCACGTTTTTCGCCCCCTTTTAGTGGCAATATTGCTGATAACCAGGTAGCGCCCCAATCCATCAGCGTCACGCTCATGCCCGCTTTATTATGTAATTCGGTCAATTCAAAGGGGTGACCATCCGGTGCTAACTGGTCAACACTGCTTGGTGATGCAGAGTCGTTTTTCAGCATAAACCTGCTCCTTGTGAAGCTTGGCAAACGTAAAAGGTTTCAGTCCTGCCGCCACTGTATGCCGGATATTGCTGCGCGACAGCCGCACGAACTTGCTCGACCAGCGAGTTTGGCATTAGCGCGACAATGCAGCCGCCAAAACCACCGCCAGTCATTCGGACACCACCTTGTTCCCCAATAACAGATTTCACAATATCCACCAGGCTATCTATCGGCGGAACTGTGATCTCAAAATCATCACGCATTGAAATATGAGACTCGTGCATCAATTGCCCCATCAATTTCAAATCGCCAGCCGCCAATGCATCCGCCGCTGCCAAAGTGCGCTCATTTTCGGTAATCACATGGCGAGCACGTTTAGCTACCACCGGGTCTAACTCATCCTGAATAGAGAAGAACAGTTTCGCGTCAACATCGCGCAGGGCTTTAACCCCAAAGAAGCGCGCTGCGGTTTCACATTGCTCGCGGCGGGTGTTGTATTCGCTATCAACCAAACCGCGCTTCACATTGGAATTGATAATCACCACTGCCACGTTTTCGGGCATCGCTACTGCGCGAGTTTCAAGCGTGCGGCAGTCGATCAGCAGCGCATGGTCTTGCTGGCCGAGTGCTGAAATCAGCTGATCCATGATGCCGCAGTTACAGCCGACAAACTGATTTTCAGCTTCTTGCCCATTGAGCGCCAGTTCCACGCCACTCAGGGGCAACTGATAGAGGGATTGCAGCGCCTGTCCGACAGCCACTTCTAAAGAAGCCGATGAACTCAGGCCAGCACCTTGTGGGACATTGCCGCTGATGACTAAGTCTGCCCCACCAAAATCGGCATGGCGCAGCTGCAAGTGTTTTATCACCCCGCGCACATAATCTGCCCAACGGTATTGCGCATGTGGGACAATTGGCTCATCGAGCGAGAATATGTCTTGTTGATTTTCATAATCAGCCGCAATGACACGAATCTGGCGGTCATCGCGTTTGCCAATGCTTATCACGGTTTCATAATCAATGGCGCAGGGCAATACAAAGCCATCGTTATAATCGGTATGTTCGCCAATCAGATTGACGCGCCCCGGCGCTTTAATGGTGATGTCCGATTCATGACCAAACTGTTGGCGGAAAATGGCCTGGGTATGCTGTTTTAAACTCATTATTTGACTCCGGCTTCTCGATAATGAACATCACTGACTGCCCGCAGGTGTTCAGCCGCCTGTTCTGCTGTCAGGTCGCGCTGGATTTCGGCCAGCATTTCGTAACCCACCATAAATTTCCGTACTGACGCAGAGCGCAGTAATGGCGGATAAAAATGTGCATGTAACTGCCAATGTTTGTTGTTGTCTGCGTTATAAGGCGCGCCGTGCCATCCCATTGAGTAAGGGAAAGAGCATGAGAACAGATTGTCGTAGCGGCTGGTCAGCTTTTTCAGGGCAATAGCCAAATCACGGCGCTGTTCATCGGATAAATCCTCTAAACGCAGGACATGGGTTTTGGGCAGCAGCAAGGTTTCAAACGGCCACGCCGCCCAATAGGGCACCACGGCTAACCAATGCTCGGTTTCAACCACCGTCCGGCTGCCGTCACGGCGCTCACGTTCGGCATAATTGAGCAGCATAGGTGATTGATGTTCTTGGAAATATTGCTGTTGTAGCCGGTCTTCGCGCGCAGCTTCATTGGGCAGGAAGCTATTGGCCCAAATTTGCCCATGCGGATGGGGATTCGAGCAGCCCATGGCCGCGCCTTTATTTTCAAATACTTGTACCCAAGGGTAAATTTTACCCAACTCGGCACTTTGTTGTTGCCAGGTTTGGATGACATCTTCCAGTGCGGGTAATGTCAGTTGCGGCAATGTTTTACTGTGATCCGGTGAGAAGCAAATAACCCTGCTGGTGCCGCGTGCGCTCTGGCTGCGCATCAGCGGATCATCACTTTGCGGCGCGTCGGGGGTGTCGGGCATGAGCGCGGCAAAGTCATTAGTGAATACATAGGTTGACGGGTAGTCAGGGTTGACGTCGCCGGTCACCCGAGTATTACCGGGGCATAAGAAACAATCAGCATCGTGCGCGGGTAAACTCTCAGTCGCGGGTGCTTCCTGCTGACCTTGCCATGGGCGCTTGGCCCGATGCGGCGAAACCAATACCCACTGATCGCTTAGTGGATTATATCTGCGATGTGGATGATCCACAGGGTTAAAATTAGTCATAACAATACCTTAATCGGGATAGCCCTGAGGATTATGTGATTGCCAACGCCAGGTATCAGCGGCCATTTCATCCAGTGAGCGGCTGACTCTCCAGCCCAACTGTTCTGCGGCTTTGCTGGCGTCTGCCCAATAAGCTGGGAGATCGCCGGCGCGACGTGGTGCAAAATGGTAAGCCAGGGGCTTACCGCAAGCTTTGCTGAAAGCTTCGACCACTTGTAAAACACTGTGGCCAACACCTGCACCCAAATTGAAGATGTGTACGCCGGGCTGGTTGTGCAGTGTTTTCATCGCCGCGACATGGCCATCAGCTAAGTCGACTACATGAATATAATCACGCACCCCAGTGCCATCAGGGGTCGGGTAGTCATCGCCGAATATCGCCAGTGATTCACGGCGGCCTACTGCAACCTGCGCAATAAACGGCATCAAGTTGTTCGGAATGCCCTGTGGGTCTTCCCCCATTAGCCCTGACGGGTGCGCTCCCACCGGGTTGAAATAGCGCAAGATAGTCATATTCCATTGCGGATCAGCTAATTGAACATCTTGCAGAATTTGCTCAACCATTAATTTGCTGCGGCCATATGGGCTGGAAGGTAAACCGGTCGGGAAGCTTTCAACATAAGGAATTTGCGGTTGGTCGCCATACACCGTGGCGGAAGAACTGAAGATAAGGTTTTTGATCCCGGCGGCGCGCATCGCTTCCAGCAACACTAAGGTGCCGAAGACATTATTATTGTAATATTCCAGCGGCTTACTGACAGATTCGCCCACGGCTTTTAAGCCCGCAAAATGAATGACAGCATGAATAGAATGAGCTGCAAATATTTGGTCGAGTAGGGCGCGGTCACGGATATCACCTTGATAAAGTTCAGGTGTGTAGCCGGTCAATTGATGTATCCGAGCTAATACGCTGGATTTACTGTTGCAAAGGTTGTCGATAATAACGGGCTTGTAACCCGCTTCAATCAACTGTACACAGGTATGGCTACCAATGTAACCGCTACCACCTGTTACCAGAACGTACATAAAGGCTCCTCGAATCATTTTTGTCTCAGAAAGATAGCATGCCATTATGTGAGAAAAGGTGATCTGCGCTCAACAATGGAATCGTTTACATTTAAATTTAGTTTAGCTTAATCTCTATCAGGGTATAAATACAGGGCAATTAGTCAGAATGGACAAAGATGCAGAAACTTTGGGCATGATAAACAGAAGGGAAATGGTAGCGTTCTCACCCATAAATTTAGCAGGAATATCACTGTTAGTGATAGCCACGGCCTGATGCCGTGGGGAAAATGGCATCGGGCCGGGCTGTAGCCAGTAAAGATTCTGTTGTCAGTAAAAAGCTGTAGTCAGCAAAAGATAGTCAGTAAAAATCAGTGAGCGGAATACAGCGGATAGGTAAAGAACAACAAATGCATTAAATTCAGGCCAAAATGAAAGGCCACGGCCACCCATAAACGGCCACTCCATAGCCACGCCAAACCATAAATCACCCCAGCCAATGCGGCAAATACCATCAATAGTGGGCCACCTGCTATATGCGCAGCACCGAATAGTAGGGCAGTGAGCAGCAGCGCGGGATAATTCCCCACACATTGGCTTAGGCGTTGCTGCAAATAGCCGCGAAAGAGTGCTTCTTCGGCCAAACACACAAAAAACACGTTGGCGATAACAAAGGAGCCAACCCATGCTGGCGTGTGCATTTCAACTTTCAAACCACCTAAGGCGACCGCCAGCAGTAGCAATGCCGGGATACTAACAATCAAACTTACCCAGCCGAGCCGCCCGACAGATAGATGCTTTTTCGCAACAAACAAGGTGGGCAGGCAAGCAAGTAAAATAAAGGGTACCAGCGCCTTATCAAGGTTGTAATACATGCTAAAGGCGGCACTGAGCGGCCCAACCTTGACTTTATCTAATATTTTTAGGTTATTAAAACCAGGAACCAGATGCAGGAATAAGGCGATAGCAGCGAGTACTAAGAGCAATTCTAGCCCGGCGGCAAGCCATTTTTGTTGGCGGTATTTCTTTAGCAGCAGGGCAACTATCAGTGTCAGCAGCAAGAACCCCGCAGAGGGTAGGGTCAGAACGCCGTGATAAAGGGCTACAGATAATGATAAAGCCAAAAGAAACAGGGAAAGTACCCGGTTAATTGATAAGAAAAGCAGTGATGCAGCAAGTACGCCCCACATAAATCGTCCCTTTAGTTGTTAAATCCTAACTATTTTAAACCAGATAATCGAAACCATCCCCGCCGTCAGCATGAATCATATCTGACGGCGGGAATAGTAGCATAAATGACTGTAAATAACCCCCAGAATGGGGATGAAAAGAGGTTGTTATTTTTCAGTATAATATAATTATATGAATATTTTAACCGCATTCAGAGGGGCAATTTCTCCTGCTGATATTGATAAATATCACCATCGGGAACAAAGGTCAGCCGGTGGGTAATGCACTGCGGAGCATCTTCTGCATGGTGAGAGACAAACAGCAGTTGAGTTTCCCCCTCGCCGATCATCACATCAATAAAACGTCGCACTAACAAGCGGTTGAGTGGGTCCAAACCTTGTAGCGGCTCATCAAGAATCAATAGTGCGGGGTGCTTGACCAGCGCCCTGGCGATCAGTGCTAAGCGCTGTTGCCCCCAAGATAAACTGTGGAAAGGCTGGTCGGCAGTTGCGGCGGTAAACCCCAGCAAAGCCAGCCATTGATCGGCAAGCTGCTGCTGGCGGTCTGATACCGCCTGATAAATACCAATTGAATCGAAAAAGCCGGATAAAATCACGGTACGCAGGTTAGTGCTGACACGGTAGTCCAAATGCAAGCTACTGCTGACATAACCGATATGGCGCTTGATATCCCAGATGGTTTCCCCGCTGCCACGGCGGCGGCCAAATAGTGTCAAATCATTACTGTAACCTTGTGGATGGTCGCCAGTAATCAGACTGAGTAAAGTTGATTTCCCTGCGCCATTCTGGCCGATAATTTGCCAGTGTTCTCCGGGGTTAACCTGCCAGCTCAGGTTATGCAAAATGGGGCGGTCATTATATTCAACTACCCCATTACGCAATATAATCAGCGGGTTATCTTGTGGAGGACGGGTGTGTTGCTGTGGGTTTTCCGTCTCGGGCAATAACAAACCATCAATGTTTTCACTGTGTGCCAGTTGAGCAATCAGAGCTTCGGCAAGGATCTGTTGGCGCGGGCCGGTATGGGTCAATTGACAATCGGCGAGCACGCCAACGTGTTGCACAAAATCGGGAATATCATCAAAGCGGTTAAGCACTAAAACCAGTGTGACCCCGTGGGCCGACAGTGTGGACAACATGCCCGCCAACTGCGCGCGGGCGGCCACATCCAGACCGTCAAACGGCTCATCCAGAATCAGCAAGTCGGGTTGCGGCATTAATGCCCGGCACAGCAGTGTTTTGCGGGTTTCGCCGGTCGAAAGATACTTAAAACGGCGTGAGAGTAAGTGGCTGATGCCAAATTGCTCGGCTAACTGTTGGCAACGCGGCGGGTCACTACATTCTTCCTGAATGATTTCGGCCGTGGTACGCCCGGTATCATCTTCATCGACGCTGAGTAAATCGGTGTTATTACGCTGCCATTCTTCGCTGACTAATTGTTGGAGTTGCTCGAAGGACAAGCGCACAATATGGTTGAAATTGCTCTGGCGGCTACCGTTAAGCAGGGTCAGTTCCCCTGATAAGGCTTTGGCCAATGACGATTTTCCACTGCCATTGGCACCGACAAATGCCCAGCTATCGCCAGGTTGTTGCTGAACACCGGAGGAAATAGAAAGCTCGGGCAAGATGAGTGTCTTGGTGTCATTCAGACGAAAACAACCTTGCGATATTTGCAACTCAGACATCACTTTTCCCATATTCTGCAACGTAATAATAGTGTAGGGATAGGTGGTATAGGGTTAAATGTCAACAGGTAAATATCTTGCCCACGGTTAATAACTAATCTGAATTATTTAGCAAAGTGTCGCGATAATGACTCGATCAGCATTGAACTGTGCAATAACTGGGCTGCCCACGCGTAAATTAAGCTTATGCAGTTCACTGTTATTCTGTGTCGAACAGAGGCTAGCACCTCCCGCTAAGGTCAGGATAACTTCGCTGTGCTCATTACCCTGCTCAATACTGCTTACCGTCCCTGGCAGAGAGTTATCGGCTGCACCCGCCAACGCCTGGTCAGTCACCAGTTTTATCCAAGGCGCTTTGATAAGTGCTAATACTTCTTTACCGGTTGTCAGTTGTAGTCGGTCAGCACTTTGCTGGGTTATCGCCGCAGATAGCCGGGTTTTCCCGTCAGATAAAAGAATATTGACGTGTTGCTGGACATGCTGGTGGTCGCGTTCAATCAGGGTACCGAAAAATTGATTACGGGCGCTGGTTTGCAGTGAAAAACGAGAAATGGCCGCGAGTAAACTGTCCAGCGGCATTGAGTCGTCTTTCAGAGTATCAAATGCTTTTTGCTGAATTATCGCAAGTAAATCATAGAGTTGAATTAATCTCTCGCCATAACGGGTCAGAAACGTGCCGCCGCCGCCCTTGCCACCAGTCGCGCGTTCGACCAGTGTTTCCTCTGCCAATGTATTCATTTCATTAATGGCATCCCAGGCACTTTTATAGCTAATTCCGGCGAGTTTCGCGCCCTGACTGATAGATCCTGTATTTTGTATTTGTTTAAGTAATGAAATTCGTCGCGGATCGGCAAACAGTCGCTGCTGAAGTTTTAACGTAAGTAGGATTTCGGCCTGCATGATGATTTGCTCCAGCGGGAAACGGGGGTGATGACTCAACAGTCGGTCTATAGTTAATGAACATCAAGTGGATAGCACCGAGGCTCAAACCGCACTTTTGGCAGGTTACATTCTTTTAGTGTGGGTTAAAATAACTGGATTCATTCATTGATCATATAAATTACAGCGAATGATATCTATTGGTTATTGTGATAACGTGGTTTATCGCGCTATAAAGTGGTCATGAGAGGTTGATATGTTAGATCTATTGAAAAGTCTGCTCTTTGCTGTGGTCATGGTCCCAGTAGTGATGGCAGTGATTTTGGGCCTGATCTATGGGCTGGGTGAGGTATTTAACATCATCTCCAAAAGCAGTAATAAGAAAGAACGCGCTTAATCTAAAGTCATTAAAATTTTTTGACGTGTTGGTATCCATCTTATAAATGCCTGGCGGACGAACGCCGGGCATTTTCGTTTTTATCTTTTGCTACATTTCTTGCGCTATCTTGCGACAACTCAAGTTACCTCACATCTTGCCGATAAACTGAATGACCTGCCCGGAGTGTTGCGTTATATTTCAATGTATATAACGATATCACTCATGTGGAGAATAAGATGAAGAATCAATACGGTAAAGTGAATAAATGGGTCGCGAGTGCAGCACTGTTAGCGGCATTTTCCAGTTCGGCCATGGCGGCTGACATGACAGTTTTTGCTGCTGCCTCTTTGACCAATGCGCTGCAAGACATTGCGGCACAGTATAAAAAAGAGAAGCAAGTTGATGTCGTGGCTTCTTATGCATCCTCTTCGACTCTGGCACGCCAGATTGAACAGGGCGCACCGGCGGATTTGTTTATTTCTGCTGACCAGCAATGGATGGATTATGTCATTGATAAACAACAAATGGTGGCTAACACCCGCTATACCTTGTTAGGTAATGAGCTGGTTTTGATCGCGCCAAAAGACAGCAAAATTGATAAAGTCGAGATTGATAAAAAAACCGATTGGAAGAAATTGTTAGAGGGCGGCCGCCTGGCTGTCGGCGATCCTGATCATGTTCCTGCTGGGATTTATGCCAAAGAGTCACTGGAGAATTTAGGTGCCTGGTCAACTTTAGCCCCAGAAATGGCGCGGGCCAATAATGTCCGCAGTGCTATGGCACTGGTCGAACGGGCCGAAGCGCCACTGGGTATCGTCTATGGTTCAGATGCTATTGCCAGCGATAAAGTGAAAGTTGTGGGGGTATTCCCGGCAGCGAGTCATAAGCCGGTTGAATACCCAATGGCGATTGTCAAAGGTCATGAAAATCCTACCGTTACAGCTTTTTATGATTACCTGAAAAGCCCAGTAGCGGCAGTTATTTTCGAAAAATATGGATTTACTACACGCTAATGATATTGAGCGAGTATGAGTGGCAGGCCATCATTCTGAGCCTGAAGGTGTCTGGTGTTGCCGTGGTGTTCAGTTTGCCATTAGGTATTTTAATGGCATGGATTTTAGTGCGCTGCCGCTTTCCCGGTAAGTCCTTGTTAGACAGCGTGATTCACTTGCCACTGGTGCTACCGCCAGTGGTGATTGGTTATTTGCTGTTGATAAGCATGGGTCGGCGCGGTTTTATTGGCGAATGGCTCTATAGCTGGTTTGGCATCAATTTCAGTTTCAGTTGGCGCGGTGCGGCGTTGGCCTCGGCGGTGGTCGCTTTCCCGTTGATGGTCAGGGCCATCCGACTGGCGCTGGAAGCGGTCGATACCCGCCTGGAACTGGCTGCACGTACCCTTGGGGCAAATCCGTGGCGGGTGTTTTTCACCATTACACTGCCGCTATCTTTACCGGGCGTCATTGCTGGCACAGTATTGTCTTTTGCCCGTTCACTGGGGGAGTTTGGCGCGACCATCACCTTTGTTTCCAATATCCCCGGCGAAACCCGCACCATTCCATTGGCAATGTACACCTTAATTGAAACACCCGGTGCTGAAGCTGCGGCTGCGCGGCTGTGTATTATCGCCATTATTCTGTCGCTGGTTTCTCTGTTGCTGTCGGAATGGTTGGCTCGTTGGGGTAAAAAACGCATGGGGGCACCATGCTAGAACTGGATTTCACTCAACAATTGGGTGATTTGAATCTGCAAGTTTCCACTAATTTACCGGCGCAAGGGATTACGGCTATTTTTGGTTTGTCGGGAGCCGGCAAAACCTCATTGATCAATGTGATTGGCGGCCTAACCCGCCCGCAGCAAGGCAAAGTTGTGCTCAATGGCCGGGTATTAGTGGATACAGAACAGCGGATTTATCTGCCGCCGGAAAAACGCCGTGTGGGGTATGTCTTTCAGGATGCCCGCTTATTCCCCCATTATCGCGTGATGGGCAATTTGCAATACGGCATGAGCCCGTCCATGCGCGGGCAGTTTGATACCATTGTCGGTTTGCTGGGTATCGAGGCGTTATTAGGCCGCTTCCCACTCACCCTGTCTGGTGGCGAAAAACAGCGGGTGGCCATTGGCCGTGCATTACTGACCGCCCCTGAGCTACTGCTGATGGATGAACCCTTGGCTTCGCTGGATTTGCCGCGTAAACGTGAGCTATTGCCGTATTTGGAGCGCTTGGCGCAAGACGTCAATACGCCGATATTGTATGTCAGCCATAGTATGGATGAGATTTTGCGTCTGGCGGATCAAGTGATGGTGATGGATGCCGGTAAAGTTCGGGCGGTAGGTGGATTGGAGGAAGTGTGGGCCAGTAGCGCACTGCGCCCATGGCTGCAACGGGAAGAGCCGAGCAGCATATTGCGGGTGAGTGTCATTGGTCATCATGACCGCTATGCAATGACGGCATTGGCATTAGGCGACCAGCGGTTGTGGGTCGGCAAGCTGGAGGCGCAAGAGGGCGACTCAATGCGTATCCGGATTAATGCGGCCGATGTTTCATTAGTCTTGCAGCCACCGCAAAACAGCAGTATTCGTAATATCTTGCCGGTAAAAATAGCCGAATGTCTTGAAGTTGATGGGCAGATTGATGTCAAACTGGCCGTTAGCGACCAATGGTTATGGGCCAGAATTACACCATGGGCGCGGGATGAGCTGGGGCTGAAGCCCGGTCAGTGGGTTTACGCACAGATAAAAAGTGTGTCGTTTAATCGCAAAAATTAAGCTCAACATACTGATAATGAAAGAAATAAAAAAGCGCCCATCATCAAGGCGCTTTTTTAGTCTTTAGACTTAATGATTAAGCCAATACATGCTGGCGGATAACGGCGGCAATACCCGGCTGTTCGTTATCGGCAATCACCAAATCAGCCCGTTGTTTGATGGCATCGGCGCTATTGCCCATCGCCACACCCAAACCGGCGGTCTCAAGCATGCTTAAATCATTAAAGTTATCGCCAAAAGCCACCACATCTTTCATGCTCAAACCTTGAGATTCAACCCATTGTTGCAGGCGCATCCCTTTGCTATTACCGGCTTGCGCAATATCCACCTGGTCATGCCACGACCATTCACACGCCAGCCCCATGTCATTTTCTACTTTGTTGGCGAATGCTTTTAATTGCTCAATATCGGCATGGGAAGTTGCAAATTTCCAGATAGCATTGGCGCTATGGGCAGCATCTAATAAGCTCTCGACATGCAGCAGTGTTGGGCGCTGGGCAACCGGCAATGACTCGGCCCAACTCAGGGAACGAACCACATGCCCGCTGGTTTGCTGATAGAGCATAGCGTCATCGACATACATCAACCCGTGGATATCACTTTGTTCCAGCAATTGTAATACCTGAACCGCCTGCTGGGGTTGTAATGGATTGGAATCCAAAACTTTTTTGGCTTTATAATCATAAATATAGGTGCCATTACAGCAAATTGCGGGGGTGTCTAGTGCTAAAGCCTGATAAAACGGGTGAATCGCCACATGATGGCGGCCAGTGACCACCACCACTTTCACACCTTCAGCCCGTGCTTGGGCCAGTGCGGATAAAGATTCTGGCAAAATGCGTTTCTTGCTGTCGAGAAGTGTTCCATCCAGATCCAATGCAATAATACGGTATGTCATGGCAGCCCCGGTTTTATTAAAAAGTATATAAATAATATGTTTGGATAGTATTTTCTGATGGTACACCGGATAGCAGGCTGATTAAACCTGGCTTGGGAGTGGGGGGCATAATCGGTTAAAAATAAGCGGGATAAGTTTTGAGCCGCGCGACGGCGGACTGTTGTATTATCTAGGGTATAAATAATATGTTAATAGCATTGCCCAACAGGTTCGACTAAGGAGTAAAGATGAAGCAAGTGGTTTACGTGGCAAGCCCAGACAGTCAACAGATTCATGTCTGGCAATTAGATTCCTCTGGTGCATTAACTTTACTGCAAACGGTGGAAGTACCGGGCCAGGTGCAGCCGATGACAATCAACCCCAACCAGCGCCATCTGTATGTTGGAGTTCGCCCTGACTTTGGTATTGTTAGCTACAATATTGGCGACGATGGCACCTTGACCGCCGCCGGTATGGCGCCACTGCCGGGCAGCCCAACTCATATTGGTACGGATTTACAAGGCCGTTTCTTGTTCTCTGCTTCTTACAGTTTCAACTGTGTCAGTATCAGCCCCATTGATGAGCATGGTGTGGTACAGGCACCCATTCAGCAGCTTGATGACTTACCTGCGCCGCACTCGGCAAATATTGACCCGACCAATCAAATCCTGTTGGTGCCTTGTCTGAAAGAAGACAAAGTGCGTTTATTTGATTTGAGTGCTGCGGGCAAATTAACACCACACGCACAGGCGAGTGTGACAGTTACCGCTGGCGCTGGCCCGCGTCACATGGCTTTCCACCCTAATCAGCAGGTGGCTTATTGTGTGAATGAGCTGAATAGCTCGGTTGATGTATACCAAATCAGTAATAACGGACAAGAATATAAGATTATTCAAACACTGGATGCCATGCCGGTTGGTTTTAGTGATACCCGTTGGGCAGCTGATATTCATATCACGCCAAATGGCCGTCATTTGTATATTAGTGACCGTACCGCCAGTTTGTTGGGGATTTTCAGTGTTTCTGAAGATGGGCGAGAAATTGCCTTGGTCGGGCATCATCCGACTGAAGCACAGCCGCGCGGTTTCAATATTGACCACAGCGGCCAGTTCTTGATCTCTTCTGGTCAGAAATCTGATCATATTGCCGTGTATCGTATTGACCAGAACAGCGGCGAGCTGACCACGCTAAATCGCTATCCGGTCGGGAAAGGCCCGATGTGGGTCAGTATTTTGGCGAAATAGGCTATTTTACTTGCCATTTTGAATTTGGGCAGTGCTCGTAATCCTCACGTACTTTTTGTACGCTCCGGTTACTGTGCGCTGCCCGCATCCAAACTGACTGCGACAATGACGCCAATAAGGTCATTTTTCTAATTGGCACTGTCCACCGCAGAAGCCACTGCATCAGTCAGTCGAGATAATGCCTCCGACGAAATAATATAAGGCGGCATCAGGTAAATCAGCTTGCCAAAGGGCCGGATCCACACGCCGTGTTTGACAAAGCCGCGTTGTAGGCGGGCGACGTTAACCGGCTGTTTCATTTCCACTACCCCGATGGCCCCTAATACCCGCACATCAGCAACAGCTTTATGCTCTGCTAATGGTGAAAGTGCTTGTTTCAATTGTATTTCTATGGCGGAAACTTGCTGTTGCCAGTGATTTTCAGCCAATAAATTCAAACTAGCCGAGGCCACCGCGCAAGCCAGCGGGTTTGCCATAAATGTCGGCCCATGCATAAAGCACCCGGCATCACCATTACTGATGGTTTCTGCCACTTTACGGGTGGTCAGTGTGGCCGATAAAGTCAAATATCCGCCTGTAAGCGCCTTACCCAGACAGAGAATGTCCGGCACGATTTGTGCGTGTTCACAGGCAAAAAGCTTACCGGTGCGGCCAAAACCGGTGGCGATTTCATCGGCAATTAACAAAATTTTATGCTGATCGCACAATGCTCTCACTTCGCGCAGGTAGCTGGAGTGGTAAATCCGCATCCCGCCCGCGCCTTGCACTATTGGCTCTAAAATCACCGCCGCAATCTCACCAGAGTGTTTTGCTATCATCGCAGCAAAATCCGTGATGTCTTCTGGGTTCCACTCCTCATCAAAGCGGCATTGTGGCGCGGTCGCGAACAGATTTTCAGCTAAATAACCTTGATACAAACTGTGCATGGAATTCTGCGGATCACACACTGACATCGCGCCGAAGGTATCGCCATGATAACCATGGCGTAGGGTCAAAATCCGCTGCCGCCGCTCCCCTTTTGCTTGCCAGTATTGCAATGCCATTTTCAGGGCAACCTCGACCGCCACCGAACCCGAATCGGCCAAAAACACACATTCCAGCGCCGATGGTGTCATGGCGACCAGTTGTTGGCAGAGTTTCACTGCTGGTGGATGGGTGATACCGCCAAACATCACATGCGACATTTTATCCAACTGTTGGTGTGCCGCCTGATTCAGTGCCGGGTGGTTGTATCCATGAATAGCTGCCCACCATGACGACATACCATCAATCAGCCGCCGACCATCAGCCAGTTGTAGCTCAACGCCCTCAGCCGCCACCACTGGATAGCAAGGGAGCGGGTCGGTCATTGAGGTGTAGGGGTGCCAAATATGGCGTTGGTCAAAAGCCAGGTCAGAAGGTGTCATGAGGATCTGTTGTAAACCAAATTGATGCAAGAATGGTTGACAGTATATCGAGTTTATTTACACTGACGACACTTTTTTCTCTTCCTTAGAGAGGCCGTAATGGCAAATTATATTCGCTGGACAGTCGGGCAAGCCCAAGCCCTGTTTGAAAAACCTTTGTTGGATTTATTGTTTGAAGCACAACTTGTTCATCGTCAGCATTTTGATCCGCGCCAGGTTCAGGTCAGTACCTTGTTGTCGATTAAAACCGGTGCTTGCCCGGAAGATTGCAAATATTGCCCACAAAGTTCGCGCTACAAAACCGGGCTGGAAAGTGAGCGATTAATGCAGGTCGAGCAAGTGCTGGAGTCAGCGAAAAAAGCCAAAGCGGCGGGTTCAACGCGTTTCTGTATGGGGGCGGCCTGGAAAAACCCTCATGAACGCGATATGCCTTATCTGGAAAAAATGGTCGAAGGTGTCAAGGCGATGGGCATGGAAACCTGCATGACACTTGGCACCTTGGACAAGCAGCAAGCCCACCGTTTGGCCGATGCCGGGTTGGATTATTACAATCACAATCTGGATACCTCGCCGGAGTTCTATGGCAGTGTCATTACCACCCGCAGTTATCAGGAGCGGCTCGATACCCTAAGCGAAGTGCGTGATGCCGGCATCAAGGTTTGCTCCGGTGGGATTGTCGGGCTGGGGGAGACGGTTCGTGACCGCGCCGGGCTATTAGTGCAACTGGCGAATTTGCCGAAACCGCCGGAAAGTGTGCCGATCAACATGCTGGTCAAAGTGAAAGGCACCCCAATGGAAAATAACGAAGATGTGGATGCTTTCGAATTCATTCGCACTATCGCGATTGCCCGCATCATGATGCCCACCTCCTATGTGCGGCTCTCTGCTGGCCGCGAGCAGATGAATGAACAGACCCAGGCCATGTGCTTTATGGCGGGGGCCAATTCCATTTTCTACGGCTGCAAATTACTCACCACACCGAACCCGGAAGAAGATAAAGATTTACAACTGTTCCGCAAATTGGGGCTGAATCCACAACAGACGGCAACTCATCACGGCGATCGTGAACAGCAGCAAGTCTTGGCCGATCAATTATTACACGGCGACTCATCGCCCGAAGACTCAGTTCAATTTTATAACGCGGCTGTCTGATGAGCTGGCAAGACAAAATAGAGCAGGGTTTGCAGCAACGGCGCGATGCAGCCGCTTATCGCAGTCGCCAAATGAATGACGGCGCTAATGGGCGCTGGTTGCAGACCGGCGCACGGCAATATCTTAACTTTTCCAGTAATGATTATTTGGGATTGAGTCAGGATGCCGCGGTGATTGCGGCCTGGCAGCAAGGGGCGCAGCGCTATGGCGTGGGTAGCGGTGGCTCCGGCCATGTGACGGGCTACAGCTTGCCTCATGCCCAATTGGAACAGCAATTGGCTGACTGGCTGGGTTACCCGCGCGCGTTGTTATTTATCTCCGGTTATGCGGCTAATCAGGCGGTATTGGCGGCGATAACTGCCGCCGATGACCGAATTTTGGCGGATAAACTCAGTCACGCCTCTTTGCTGGAGGCCGCTGCACACTCGCCAGCTCAACTGCGGCGTTTTGCTCATAATCACCCCGATTCCCTGCAAAAACTGCTCAATAAGCCGTGTTCAGGGCAAACTTTGGTGGTGACGGAAGGCGTTTTTAGCATGGATGGCGACAGCGCGCCATTGGCGGCTATACACCAACACACTGCGGCGGCAGGGGGCTGGTTATTAGTGGATGATGCCCACGGTATCGGCGTGCGGGGTGACGCGGGGCGGGGCAGTTGCCAGTTACAAGGGGTGAAACCCGAGCTATTGGTGGTCACTTTTGGCAAGGCGTTTGGGTTAAGCGGCGCGGCAGTATTGTGTCAGGAACCTGTCGCCGAATATTTACTGCAATATGCGCGTCACCTGATTTACAGCACCGCAATGCCGCCAGCACAGGCCTGTGCGTTACAAGCCGCATTGCTGCGTATTCAGCAAGGTGATGATTTACGGCAACAACTTCAGCAACGTATTGTGCAATTTCGTCACGGCGCGGCAGATTTACCGCTGCCATTAGGGGCATCTGAAACCGCCATCCAGCCGCTTTTGGTGGGAGACAATCAGCAGACCCTGATATTAGCGGAACAGCTACGCGCAGCGGGGTTGTGGGTCACGGCTATTCGCCCGCCGACAGTTCCCCCTGGTGGTGCCCGATTGCGCATTACCCTGAGTGCGGCTCATCAAAGTGAAGATATCGACCAGCTGCTGGAGGTGCTATATGGCGTTTGCCACTGAGAATGCACCGCCCGTATGGGGTAAGAAGCGGGCAGTGAATCAGCCGACAGTGAATAAATCAAAAGTGAATAAACCGGCGATTGCCGCAGCTTTTAGTCGGGCGGCTGGCAGCTACGACACCGCCGCCGATTTACAGCGGGAAACCGGCCATACCTTGCTGGCCCTCGGCGCGCAGCATCCGGGGCGAACTGTCTTGGATGCGGGCTGCGGCACCGGGCATTTTTCTCGCCTGTGGCGCGAGCGCGATAAGCAGGTTATTGCATTGGATTTGGCGGCTGGGATGCTGGAGCACGCCCGCCAACACCAGGTTGCCGATGACTATCTTCTTGCTGATATTGAAAATATTCCGCTTTCTGATCAATCAGTTGATATCAGTTTTAGCAACTTAGCGGTGCAGTGGTGCGCTGATTTACCGGTGGCGCTGGCTGAACTGTATCGGGTTACACGCCGTGGGGGAGTCATTCTGTTTTCAACACTGGCGAGTGGCTCGCTTGATGAGTTGGGGCGGGCATGGCAACAGGTTGATGGCAAGCGGCATGTGAATGATTTCCTGCCATTTCAACATATTAGCGCGGCCTGCCAAGATTACCGACACACTCTGACACCGCAGTTATATCAGCAACAATTTCCGAATGTCATTGCGCTTATGCGTTCGCTACAGGGCATTGGTGCCACACATGTGCATCAGGGGCGTGAGGCTGGGTTGAGTGGCCGCCAACGCCTAATGGCCTTAGAGTGCGCTTATAACAGGCAATCCGGTTATTACCCGCTGAGTTACCATTTAGTTTATGGGGTTATTTATCGTGACTAAACGTTGGTTTATCACCGGCACAGATACTGATGTCGGAAAGACAGTTGCCAGCTGTGCATTATTACAAGCTGCTGCACTTGAGGGATATCGCACTGCCGGTTATAAACCGGTGGCCTCGGGCAGCCAGATGACGGCTGATGGTTTGCGTAACAGTGATGCGCTGGCATTACAGGCCAACAGCACTCAAGTATTGTCTTATGCACAGGTGAACCCGCTGACATTGCTGGAGGCGACCTCGCCACATATTGCCAGTGTAAGTGAAGGGCAAGAGATTCATTTGTCTGTGTTATCTGAAGGGTTGCGCCAGCTTGAGCAATCCGCTGACTGGATACTGGTCGAGGGGGCGGGTGGCTGGTTTACGCCACTTTCTTCACAAGCCACTTTTGCTGATTGGGTGCAACAAGAACGATTGCCGGTGATTATGGTTGTTGGGATAAAATTGGGGTGCATTAATCATGCATTGTTGACCGCTTTGGCTATTAAGCAGGCGGGGCTGAGTCTGGTGGGCTGGGTCGCTAATGAAGTGATCCCAGCGGGGCGGCGACAAACTGAATACATGGCAACACTGACACAGATGATCAGCGCCCCCTTATTGGGCGTGATTCCTCATTTGGATGATCTGGCTGATAATCCTGCGACGACGCGCTCTGATCTGGGTGACTATCTGGATTTAAGTTTGCTGGCTGTGGCGCGGTAAATACGCATTTTTAGTTAGTTGGTATTGAAAAGGGCTAATACCGGTTATTAGCCCACTTTTTCTTTTGGCACCAATATGCTGCTGACGGAGCTTGCCTGCGCCATATCAACGGGCTAAATGCTCAATAATCATATTTTCATCCAACTGATCTAATGTCCCTTGTGCCACATTTCTGCCGTCCGCCATCAGACAGAATCTATCCGCAACATGTTGAATAAACGGCAATCTATGCTCGACTAACAATACTGTCATGCCAAAGCTGCTGCTGAGTTGGTGCAATATATTACCGATTTCTTCACGTAATGGCGGCAATACACCACTGCCCGGCTCATCAAGGATAAGCAACTCCGGTTCGGTCACCAGTGCACGAGCAATAGCCAACTGCTGCTGCTGATTGCGGCTCAGTTCGCCACCCCGCAGACTGCGTTTGTCATATAGCTGGGGAAACAACTCAAAAACCCAGCCCGGAATATGGCGCGATGGATGGCGGCCAGCCAACACGGCTATCAACATATTCTCCTCGACACTCATTTGGGAAAATATCTGTTGCCCTTGAGGAACATAGCCGATACCCAGCGCGGTGCGCTCCTCGACAGGATGCTGTAGCAAATTCTGTGGTGGTTCATGGTTAGGCTGCCAGGTCATGGTGCCACTTTTAATTGGCAGATGGCCCATGATGCAATTAATTAACGTGGTTTTCCCTACGCCGTTGCGGCCAATTAGGCAGGTACATTGGCCGCGAGGAATCTCCAGATTGATATCCCAAAGGATATGATTCTGCCCATAGTATTGATTTACAGCGGTTAAACTCAGCATCAGTGCTTCTCCTTAGTCAGTCTCAGTTGTTCACAGGTATCCCGGTGTTCTGTAACGGCTAGTGAGGATTAACCAGCAAATCTGCATACTGGGTAGCGGCAGCACAGCATAAAAACCATCTTTTTGACGAGTGGTTGTGAGTATCTCTCTATCAAGATCAAGCAACTCTTGGGCCAAGTTGCGCTGAAGCGAGCTAAAATATGTATGTTAATGGGCTGTAAATAGTTTTGGCGCGCGAAGATATACTCAAATAGCCCAAACCGTGGGAGGGATCGGAGGGGAGTGGCATTTTTTTGCACTTAAGCAGTGCTATCAAGCATAACATGGTGCAAAAAATATAGTCACGCAGGTGATTGTTAAGTTTGTACACGTAGGATGCTGAAATTATAGAATTAGCAAATAGATTTATTAGCACTAATTGAAATATGCGGTGAAATAAATATGTAAAAAAAACACTAAAAAAGCCAGTTTGTCACAATTAAATCGCTAAGCTTTGCTTTTCGCCAACACGCGGCCCTTATGGGCTTGAATGAGTTATCCACCATTCCTGTGGATAACCTTGTGCATTAGCCATAGAAAACTGATGGCAAGCGAGAGCGGACGCGGCTTACGCTCATGTTGTCCGGATTCTCGGCTTTTTTGTAATTTATTTAAATTTCAATTAGTTAATTAAAATCAAGCACTCAAAAATATAGTTCATACATATGGATGAACTTTAATCAATTGACTATCAATAATGTATTTATGTGAACGGCTGGGGATAAAATACGTTTAGGGTGCAAATGTTAGCAACATGTCACTGTAACAATGCAAAGGATATCGCATTGAGAGCTATTTCGGCATTTTGCTGCTTGAAGCTGGTTTTATATCCAGTATCATAGCAGTGGAAAAAATCTATGGGGCTTTCATAATTAGCCTCCTGACAGTGTGTATTTCTCCGGCGGGTAGCAAATTCATGAGTAAATTATTCAAACTACATTCTGAGTTTAAGCCAGCGGGTGATCAGCCTGAGGCCATCCGTAAACTGGAGGAGGGGCTGGAAAATGGTCTGGCCCATCAGACGCTGTTGGGGGTGACGGGGTCGGGCAAAACCTTTACGGTTGCCAATGTTATTGCTGATTTGAATCGGCCCACTATGGTATTAGCGCCCAACAAAACCTTGGCGGCACAGCTTTATGGCGAGATGAAAGAGTTTTTCCCCGATAATGCGGTGGAATATTTCGTCTCCTACTATGACTATTATCAGCCCGAAGCCTATGTCCCAAGCTCTGATACCTTTATTGAGAAAGATGCCTCGGTAAACGAGCATATTGAGCAAATGCGGCTGTCAGCGACTAAAGCCCTGCTGGAGCGACGCGATGTGGTGGTGGTGGCCTCGGTCTCCGCCATTTATGGTTTGGGTGATCCCGACTTATACCTGAAAATGATGCTGCATCTAACCAAGGGCATGATAATTGATCAGCGCGCAATTTTACGGCGCTTGTCAGAATTGCAATATAGCCGCAATGACCAAGTGTTTCAGCGCGGCACTTTCCGGGTGCGTGGCGAGGTTATCGACATCTTCCCAGCGGAATCTGATGAGTGGGCGGTGCGGGTTGAATTATTTGATGAAGAAGTTGAGCGACTGTCCATTTTTGATCCGCTCACCGGCCAACTACAGCATGAAGTTCCCCGTTTTACTGTCTATCCTAAAACGCACTACGTTACCCCGAGGGAGCGTATTTTACAGGCGATGGAAGACATCAAAATTGAGCTAGCTGAGCGGCGTCAGGTGTTATTAGCCAACAATAAATTGGTTGAAGAACAGCGGATTACACAGCGAACTCAGTTTGATCTCGAAATGATGAATGAACTGGGCTACTGCTCCGGCATTGAAAACTATTCTCGCTATCTTTCTGGTCGTGGCCCAGGTGAAGCGCCGCCAACCCTCTTTGATTACCTCCCGGCGGATGGTTTGCTGATTGTGGATGAATCCCACGTTACCATCCCGCAAATCGGCGGCATGTACAAAGGTGACCGTTCGCGGAAAGAAACCTTGGTGGAATATGGCTTCCGGCTGCCATCGGCACTGGATAACCGCCCAATGCGCTTTGAAGAGTTTGAGGCGCTGGCGCCGCAAACCATTTATGTCTCTGCCACTCCCGGTAAATACGAACTGGAGAAATCCGGTGGAGATATTATTGAACAGGTGGTGCGCCCAACCGGCTTGCTCGATCCATTGATTGAAGTGCGCCCGGTGGCAACACAAGTGGATGATTTGCTGTCAGAGATCCGCATCCGCGCGGCGATTAATGAGCGGGTACTGGTGACCACGCTGACTAAGCGGATGGCCGAAGACTTAACGGAGTATCTGGTAGAACATGGTGCGCGGGTGCGTTACTTGCATTCGGATATTGACACCGTTGAGCGCGTAGAGATTATTCGCGATTTGCGTCTGGGCGAGTTTGATGTGCTGGTGGGGATCAACTTACTGCGAGAAGGGCTGGATATGCCGGAGGTTTCTCTTGTCGCTATCCTTGATGCTGATAAAGAGGGGTTCCTGCGCTCCGAGCGCTCCTTAATCCAGACCATTGGCCGTGCAGCACGTAACCTCAATGGTAAAGCAATTCTTTATGGTGACAGAATTACGGCCTCGATGGAGAAAGCCATTGGTGAAACGCAGCGCCGCCGGGCTAAGCAGCAAACTTACAATGAAGAGCGCGGCATTATTCCACAGGGGCTTAACAAGAAAGTCGGCGATATTTTGCAATTGGGCCAACCTTCACTGCGCGGTAAAGGGAAAGGGCGGGGCGGTAAAGTGGCTGACATCCATGATTACCAATCTCTGGCACCGAAAGCGCTTGACCAAAAAATCCGAGAGTTGGAAGCGAAAATGTACACACACGCGCAAAATCTGGAGTTCGAACAGGCGGCAGAATTACGCGATCAAGTACACCAGTTGCGCCAGCAATTCATCGCTATATCTTAATATCTTGCGGCATACCTCGATTCCTCGTAAGGTGTGCCGCTAAATTTAGGGTTAATAGATAAATAAACAGGGCAAATGATGAGCGACCATGTATCAAAAGATCCGTTACACGGCATTACCCTTGAACAACTGTTGACCAAACTGGTCGAGCACTATGGCTGGGAAGAGTTAGCACACCGCATTCGGATCAACTGTTTCATCAGCTCACCGAGTATTAAATCTAGTTTGAAGTTTTTGCGGCGAACTCCGTGGGCGCGCACTAAAGTGGAAGAGCTATATATCCACATGAATGATACTGCGGCTTTGGAAGAAAAATTTCGTCACTCACAGGACTAGCCCACTGACACAGAATTAGCCCCACCCAATTGCTGTAAGGTGGTTTCTAGTGCTTGGCGCAGTAGCTCCCGATCATGGCGATAAGGGATATCTTTGGCTTCCAAGGGCTGTTGTACAATGATTCTGTCCCTAACACCATTGATATCAATGCGTGGGCTGACAATTGCGGCATCAATGATTTTTCTGCCAATCTTACTTTCCATTATTGTCAGCTTTTCGTGCAAAGACAACTCAGCGGCGGCAACACTTAGCTCGCGCCCCAGGTTGCCAATATAAATCATACTGGCAGAGCTGCGCCGTAGAGCTTGAGTGAGGTCATCGAGCAATAACAGTGGCATTAAGCTCGTCAAAAAACTGCCCGGCCCGATTAAGATAACATCCGCCTGGCTGATAGCTTCAATTGCTTCCTTCGTCGCATGGACATGGGGTGATAGCAGCAAATCTTTCGGCATATGTGCAAGTTGGTCAATGTTGACTTCACCGTAAATCGGGTGCCCTTCAGCATCGATGGCCATCAAGTCGACGGGCTGTTCTGACATTGGGATCAACCAGGCATCGATTTTCAGCAAGCTACGCACCAGATTAATGGCTTCAAGAGGGCGGATACTAAGATGGTCCAGCGATTTGAGCATTAAATTGCCCAGATTATGGCCCGCTAGCTCACCATTGCCAGTAAAACGGTATTCGAACATTGCGGAAGCTACACTGGGTTCAGTGATCAATTGATTCAGGCAATTACGAGTATCCCCCCAGGCAATTCCACCCTCGGATCGGCGTATGCGGCCGGTCGAACCCCCATTATCAGTGGTGGTAACAATACCGGTCAGGCGTGAACCTAAAGAAGAAAGAGCTGACATCACCCGCCCCAGCCCATGGCCTCCACCTAATGCAACTACCCGGTCGAGATCCGCTAATGTGCGATTTCGCATATTTTTCCTGCCTAAATATTGTAATAAGCATAGCTAATGGGGAAATTGCTGCATAAGTTAACGGATTTGCTGCCAAAACGCGATAAAAGCCATGGTTTTCGTGATTTTAAACAAAGTATTAGCTTCGGAATAAAATAAGCTCAATAACCTTGGGTTTTGTATTGTAAGTCGTTGTATATAAAAATATATAACGTAAAACAGCGATTGGCTATCTTGCCGTTTTAGCGTTAGAATCTGTAAAGAAAGTAAGGTTTTTAGCCGCTAGCCGCTGTAACGAATTTTGCTTTTTAACCATGGTTCAGTTAGCTGTGAGCAAGCAGCACCTGAGCGCAAACTCCTAGCCTTGGTGTCTACGTTGTTGCTTTTATGGACAATATGATGCTCTGGCCGTGGCTTTATGCCACCAGGGTGCGAGGTAGAAATGCCTGCATCTCCCGTATTTGGAAAGGTGTTATGGTACAACTTACAGACGCATTTGCGCGCAAATTCTATTATTTGCGCCTATCGATTACTGATGTGTGCAATTTTCGCTGCACATATTGCCTGCCCGATGGCTATCGCCCGGACGGATTAAAAAGTTTCCTGAGCCTTGACGAAATAAGTCGCGTCAGCCGTGCATTTGCTATGCTAGGAACTGAAAAGATCCGTTTAACCGGCGGCGAGCCGTCCATGCGCCGCGATTTCACCGATATTATCGCCACCATTCGTCAAAATTCCGCAATCCGCACTTTGGCGGTGACCACCAATGGTTATCGTTTAGCGCGTGATGCCGCTCAGTGGCGCGAGGCGGGGTTGACGGCGATTAATGTCAGTGTTGATAGCCTCGACCCTCGACAATTTCATGCCATCACCGGGCAAGATAAATTCCATCAAGTGATGCAAGGTATTGATGCGGCTTTTGATGCGGGTTTTGAGAAAGTCAAAATCAATGCGGTGTTGATGCGGGATGTTAATGACAAGAATCTTGGGGCATTCCTTAACTGGATAAAATCTCGCCCCATTCAACTGCGATTTATTGAATTGATGGAGACCGGTGAGGGCGGCAATGTGTTCCGCAAACACCATGTTTCCGGTGATGTCATTCGTCAGCAACTACTCCTGCAAGGCTGGCAACAGCAAGAGCGCGCGCGCAGTGATGGCCCAGCTCAAGTCTTCCATCACCCGGACTACTTAGGGGAGATTGGGCTTATCATGCCGTATGAGAAAGACTTCTGTGCCAGTTGCAACCGTCTGCGTGTTTCTGCACTGGGAAACCTGCATTTATGCTTATTTGGCGAGCAGGGTATTTCGCTGCGTGATTTGCTAGGCAGTGATGACCAGCAATATGAATTAATGGCGCGCATTCAAAGTGCATTGCAAACCAAGAAGCAAACTCATTTCTTGCATCAAGGGAATAGCGGCATTACGCAAAATTTATCATTTATTGGTGGCTGATCGGCTGCAACATTAAGAACAGAGGTTATATATGACCCAATTGACTCACATTAATGCCGCCGGCGAAGCCCATATGGTGGATGTCTCTGCCAAAGCGGAAACTGTGCGTGAAGCGCGTGCGGAAGCTTTTGTTGAAATGCATGCCGCGACATTGGCGATGATTATTGATGGTAGCCATCATAAAGGCGATGTGTTTGCCACCGCACGGATCGCCGGTATTCAAGCCGCAAAAAAAACCTGGGAATTGATTCCCCTGTGCCACCCGCTATTGCTGACCAAAGTCGAAGTTCAGTTGGAAGCACAGCCGGAACACAATCGGGTTCGCATTGAGTCCTGCTGCCGCCTGACGGGTAAAACTGGGGTGGAAATGGAAGCTTTGACAGCGGCATCCGTCGCAGCACTGACCATTTACGACATGTGTAAAGCCGTACAAAAGGACATGATAATTGGCCCGGTTCGCCTGTTGGCGAAAAGTGGCGGGAAATCCGGTGATTTTAAGGTGAACCCATGATTCAGATTCTATTTTTTGCTCAGGTGCGTGAGCTGGTGGGGGTTGATCGCTTGGAAGTGGCGGCTGAGTTTTCAACCGTCGACGCTTTGCGCCAATCCTTGTGTCAACGAGGTGACCGCTGGCAGTTGGCTCTTGAAGAAGGGAAATTGCTCACGGCAGTGAATCAATCGCTGGTCAATGCTCAACACCCCTTAGCCGCAGGGGATGAAGTGGCTTTCTTCCCACCGGTGACGGGAGGTTAATGATGGACAACACGCGCATTCGTGTCGGGCCAGCAGCATTTAATGTCGGCGAAGAATACACTTGGTTGTCGCAGTGTGATGAAGACGGGGCGGTGGTGACCTTTACCGGCAAAGTCCGTAATCATAATTTGGGTAGCAATGTCAGTGCGTTGACACTAGAACATTACCCTGGCATGACAGAAAAAGCGCTGGCTGAAATTATTGCTCAAGCACGTAGCCGCTGGCCCTTACAGCGCGTGTCAGTGATTCATCGGGTTGGGCCATTGTTCCCCGGAGATGAAATCGTCTTTGTTGGCGTGACCAGCGCTCATCGCAGCATGGCGTTTGAGTCTGCTGAGTTTATTATGGACTATCTGAAAACACGGGCACCATTTTGGAAACGCGAAGCAACCACTGATGGCGAACGTTGGGTTGAATCACGCGACAGTGATCATGCCGCAGCTAAGCGCTGGTAAACTGTAAGTAAACCCGTGTAAAGATTGGCCCTAAATACCTATTTTTACTCCCTTGTTTGCCCTATTTCTGTGGTACCCTAAAAGAGTCGGTGGGCTGTCAGTTGATGGCCTGTATCATTATTTATATGCATAAGGTAACTACCATGGATCGCTATCCACGCTCTAATGGTTCAATTGTCGAACGTGCCAACTCTGGCATTCAGGCATATATGGCGCAGGTATACGGCTGGATGACCTGTGGTCTGTTATTAACAGCGGTAGTCGCATGGTACGCAGCGAACACCCCTTCAATTATTTTTGCTTTGCAGTCAAATCAAATCCTGTTCTTCGGGTTGATTATTGCTCAGCTTGGTTTGGTTTTTGTTATCTCCGGCATGATTAATCGCCTGAGTGGATCAGCCGCAACCTCACTGTTTATGCTGTACTCTGCACTCACGGGGCTGACACTCTCCAGCATCTTGATACTGTACACCGGCGCATCCATCGCCAGCACTTTTGTCATTTGTGCCGGGATGTTTGGTGCTATGAGCCTTTATGGCTACACCACTAAACGTGATTTGAGTGGTATGGGCAGCATCCTGTTTATGGGCCTGATCGGTATCATTCTGGCGTCTTTGGTTAACATTTGGCTAAAAAGCCCGGCGTTGATGTGGGCTGTGACTTACATCGGTGTTTTGGTATTTGTTGGCCTGACGGCTTACGATACCCAGAAATTGAAAAACATGGGCGCGCAGTTAGATGCCAATGATAAAGATGGTTTCCGTAAGTATGCCATCGTCGGCGCATTGACCCTGTATCTTGATTTCATCAACCTGTTCCTGATGCTGTTGCGGATTTTCGGCAACCGCCGCTAAGTTGGTTGATTAAGGGCTGCGGCGCGGCAAACTTGCCCGGCGTACGCAACTCTAAATTTGAAAGGACACCGTATTGGTGTCCTTTTTGTTTTTCGTGAGTACAGAAAATGGCGGTGTTACGCGATTTTTCGTCTAAACATCCCGTAGGCCGCGCTCCCCGTGGTAGCGGTTATTACCAACAGCGGCCATAAACTGTGCCAAATGATGTCGAAGCTGGCATCCTTGAGGTAAATCTGTTTGGTGATATCAGTAAAGTGGCGGATAGGATTGATCCACGTGATATTTTGCAGCCAAATAGGCATGTTCTCTACCGGAGAGACATAACCAGAAAGCAATATTGCGGGCATCATAAAGACAAATACGCCAATAAAGGCTTGTTGCTGAGTTGAACATAGCGATGAAATTAATAAACCAAAACCGACCAGTGACAAGCCGTAGAGCAGCATAGTGCCATAAAACAGTGCCAGTGACCCTGCAAAGGGGATTTGGTAGAAAAATATGCCGATAAACAATACGATAGTGGCCTGGAAAGTGGCGACTATCAGGGCCGGAACGGCTTTGCCGATAAATATCTGCCAGGTTGTCAGTGGTGAAACCAAAAGCTGTTCCAGTGTCCCTTGTTCCCGCTCCCGTGCGACTGACAGTGACGTGACAATCAATACGCCAATAGTTGTAATCATCGCTATCAATGATGGCACCACAAACCATTTGTAATCCAAGTTCGGGTTATACCAATTTCGAATCACTAGCTCGCTGTTATTGGGTTTGATTTGTCCCTTGGTCAATTCTAATTGGTATTCTTGTACGATTTGCTGAATGTAATTTGCTGCTATTTGGGCGCTGTTGGAATTGCGACCATCCAGAACCAACTGTAACTGAGTGGTTTTGCCATTGGCCAAATCCGCACTGAATTGCGCAGGAAAACGAATTAACAGCAAGGCTTTCTGGTTATCAATCACCGGCTGAATTTCTTGTGGGCTGTGCAGCAGCAACACATGAGAAAATGCTTCGGCTTTAGCAAAGCGCTGAGTGAGTTCTATTGACGCCTTACCGCTGTCTTCGCTGTAAATGGCGATAGTGGCATTGGTCACTTCTAATGTGGCGGCGAATGGGAATAAAATCACCTGCAATATCACCGGCATGATTAATATCGCCCGGGTTTGCGGTTCGCGCAGCAGCGACTGCAACTCTTTAATAATCAATGTGTAAAGGCGATGAAACATCGTTAACTCCCTTCGGTTAATCTGGCCGACGACCTAATCTAATCGACGATTCGTTTTCCATGCCGTCAGGCCGATAAATACGGCGGCAGATGCAATTAAAAACAACAGGTTAATCACCAAAACGGTACCGATATCACCCGCCAGGAACAGAGTTTGCAAGCTGCTGACAAAATAGCGGGCAGGAATAATATAGGTGACGGCGCGGACCACGGCGGGCATGCTGTCGATTTGGAAAATAAATCCTGACAACATAACCGCGGGTAGAAATGCGGCGTTCAGTGCCACCATGGCCGCATTAAACTGGTTGCGCGTGATGGTCGAAATCAGCAGCCCCATGCCCAGTGTGCTGGCTAAGAATAAGCTGGTCATGACAAATAGTATCCACAATGAGCCGCGATAAGGCACCCCGAGGATAAACACTGCGACCACCATACATAGCGTCATGGCGACCATCCCGAGCACATAATAGGGGATAAGTTTTGACAGTAATAACTCACTGCGCGTGACCTGAGTAGAAAGTAGCGCCTCCATGGTGCCGCGTTCCCATTCGCGCGCGATGACCAGTGACGTCAAGATCGCGCCAATCACTGTCATGATAATGGTAATTGCGCCCGGAATGATGAAATGTCGGCTGATGGCGGCGGGGTTAAACCAATAGCGCACCTGAATTTCTATCAGCGGATCATTCTTTTGCCCCAGATTTTGCGCTTGCTGTTGTTGCCAGATTTGCCATACACCTTGGGCATAACCTTGCACAAAGTTGGCGGTGTTCGGCTCACTGCCGTCAGTAATCACCTGAATCGGTGCTTTACTCTCTGGCCGTGCGAGTTGCTCGGCAAAATCATTTGGAATCACAATAAGCCCGCGAATTTTACCGGCTTGCATAGCTTGAATCAGCGCCTGACGGTTATCACTGATTTGCGGGGAGATATAGGGCGAACTGGCGAACGCGTTAGCCAAATCTTGCGCCGGTTGACTCTGTTGCTCCATTAGAATGCCGACATGCAGTTTGCTGGAGTCCAGGTTGATGCCATAGCCAAAAATAAACAGCAATAACAATGGGATAACAAAGGCGATCAGCCCGCTGCTGGGGTCGCGCAGAATTTGCCGGGTTTCTTTACGACATAGCGCCCGCAGGCGACGCCAAGAAAATCCGGTGTCTTGATAAGTTTCACTCTCATTTACCGGCGATTTATTTACATGGGAATCATATGGCTCGGTCATGATTGCTGCTCCTTATCGTTTTGCTGGTCATAGCGCAGAACCAACCCGATAAATGCTTCTTCCATTGATGGATTAGGTTTTTCATCCGTGGCAACTTGCTGCTTTAGCTCATCTGGCGTGCCCGCAGCAATAATTTTGCCACGATAAACCAGCCCGATGCGGTCGCAATATTCGGCCTCATCCATAAAGTGGGTAGTGACCATGACGGTCACCCCTTTATCTACCATCCCATTGATATGCAGCCAAAATTCACGGCGGGTGAGGGGGTCAACACCGGAGGTCGGCTCGTCCAGAAACAGAATGTCTGGCTCATGCATCAGAGCGCAAGCTAGCGCCAGGCGCTGTTTAAACCCAAGTGGCAGTGAGTCGGGCGTTTGCTTGAGAATGGGTGTGAAATTAAACGCCGACGTCATATCGGCTATTTTTTCGCGTTGAGTTTTCCCTTGTAGGCCATAAACACCGGAGAAAAATTTCAGATTTTGCTCCACCGTCAGATTGCCATACAGTGAGAATTTCTGCGCCATATACCCCAAATGCTGGCGCGCTTTACCGGAGCTGGTTTTCAGATCCATACCCAGCACCAAAGCCTTGCCGCTACTGGGAACCAGCAAACCACACATCATTTTAAATGTGGTCGATTTACCGGCACCATTCGGCCCGAGCAAACCAAATATTTCCCCGCGTTTGACCTGAAAATTCACATGGTCGGTGGCGGCAAAGTCACCAAATTTCTTGGTTAATTCTTGGGCCTCAATCACAGTTTCATCATGGTTGCCCTCGACTTTGGGCATGATTTTCGCCAGTGCGGATTCACTGGCCGGGCCGCCGCCCAGCAAGTCGATAAAGGCATCCTCAAAGCGTGGTTCAGCCTCAAGAATCTCGCCATTAGATTGATTTAACAGGGATAATATCTGGCCATGGTCTACGCCCGGCTTGAGAATTAGCCGCACATATTTGCCTTGAATAACGCCATCACTGACCTGAGGTAGCGCCAAAGCGTGTTGTAGTAATTTGCGATTAGTGCCGGTTTGGGCTGCGACAAGAATAGTCCGGCCGCTCATGCGCTGCGTCAGCTCTTGTGGCGCGCCGCTATAGAGCAATTTGCCCTCATTGAGTAGCAAAACCTCGCGGCATTGCTCGGCTTCATCCAGATAAGATGTGCTCCAGAGAATGAGCATACCGTCGCTCGCCAACTCATGAACCATGCGCCATAGCTCGCGGCGCGAGATGGGGTCGACACCGACACCCGGCTCATCCAACAACAAGACTTTGGGCTGCCCGACCAAAGTACAGGCCAAGCCCAATTTTTGCTTCATGCCGCCGGATAGCTTGCCCGCCAGCCGCTCCGTAAAACGGGTCAAATCGGTAAAAGTTAGCAGGCGCTCGAAGGTCTGGCGGCGCTGTTCACCGGTAACGCCCCGTAAATCGGCATACAGCGTCAGGTTTTCCATCACCGTCAAATCTTCATATAAACCAAACTTTTGCGGCATATAGCCGAGGATGGAATGCAACTGGCGGTCATTTTCTACAGGGTCAAGGCCGACGACCGTCAGCTTGCCTTGGCTGGGTTTAAGCAACCCGGCCAACATCCGTAACAGCGTAGTTTTACCTGCACCGTCTGGCCCGACCAAACCGGTGACTGCCCCGCTGCGGATTTCAGTAGTTAGGCTGGCAACCGCCGGACTTTCTAGTCCGGGGAAAGATTTTTCGACACCTTCCAGAGTAATAAGATGCTGAATGCCATTCATAACTTATGCCGCCTTAAGGTTGTGCAAAACTGATGGTGACCGGCATACCTTGGCGTAGTGACTCATCAGCGTCGGTAATAATAATTCGCAAGCGATAAACCAGGTCGGTTCGCAAGTCCGGTGTTTCCACACTCTTAGGGGTAAATTCGGCGGTCGGTGAAACAAAGCCAATTTTGCCGTGATAAGGTTTACCTGGGCGGCTATCGGTAAAGATTTTGACCTCAGTCCCCGGTATGGCTTGTCCCAAGTGGCGTTCACTGACATAGGCCCGCACCCAAACCGGATCCGTCAGTGAGAGTGTAAATACGGTATTACTGGCAGACAAAATAGTGCCCGGCTCCACTGCGCGCGTCAGCACGGTTCCGCCAGAAGGCGAAAGCAAGGTGGCGTCTTGCAAGTTGAGTTGGGCTTGCGCCAATTCAGCTTCACTTTGCCCCAGATTCGCTTCGGCCTGCGCGATTTCTTGCGGGCGGTTACCGCTCAAGTATTGGGCGAGTTTATCTTTTGATGCTTGCAGATTAGCCAGGGCCTGACTGCGCGCGGTACGGGCATTTTCCAGCTCATTGGCTGATACGGCCTTGCTTGCCCATAGCCCTTGTTGGCGTTTTAAGAAGCTGTCGGCATAACTGAATGCGGCCTCGCGCTGAGAGACTTCAGACCGCACTTGGGCAATTTCTTCTTCTCGGTAGCCCGCTTTCAGTAAATCCAACTGGGCTTGCGCACTTTGCACATTGGCCTGGGCCTGTTTGAGAGCATTGAGATACGGGCCGTCATCCAGTTTGCCCAAGACTTCGCCCGGCTGAACTTTATCCCCCTCATCAACCGCCAGAGAAGCCAGCCGACCACCGACCCTAAAGCCAAGATTCACGGTGCGAATATCGACATTGCCATATAATGTCAATGTCGCGTCCTGTTGTTGACGATAATAATTCCATCCGTAACCGATGGTCGCCAGCAAAGCGACGATGACGACGGCCACTATAATCTTCTTGCGATTCATAATGCTCCCTATCTATTACCGATTTTTTATGACTACAAGGTCAATGATTTCACCGTGATGTTTTAGCCCGCAGCCCATAAAGCAGCAGGTCAATATGTTCGATAAGCACTTGATTAATCATCTCGCTTTCAGATTTACCAATCTCCAGCCAACCCACTTGCTGGCGGATAGTTTCCCGCGCCATGCGGAAAGCCAGAACCTCGCCAATCAATGCATGAGTATGAAGAATGGTTTTCGTCGCACTTGCATCAGCACCAATGAATGCCGCCAGCAACAAATTCAGTTTTTGGTGTAAGGGCGCAATAGCCTGAGCATGAATCAGCAGATATGCATCACTGGGAGAGAGTTGCTCACGCGCCATGATTTTGCTGATATTTAGCGTTTCCGGCTGTGTCATTAAATGGCTGAATTCCAGCAAACCACGGCGAATAAAATGTAACTGCTGCTCTGGACTTTGCTCCTGGCTCGGCAGCCGCAGAAACTGGTCAATATCCAATGCCAGTGGCGCAAATGCCTGCCGGATAAAATCCGCAATTTGTTGTGCTACCGCCAGATACAAACCTTCTTTAGAATTGAAGTAGTAGGTAATCGCGGCAATATTCTGTCCTGCCCGTTGTGCAATCTCGCGGGTGGTTGCCCCTTTCAAACCCAGTTCGCCGAACAGTTCGGTCGCAGCCTGTATCAGTTGTTGGCGCGCTTGTTCACCGCGGGTTGTCATCGGTATTGATGGTGTTAAAACGTGAGGTGTGGAATGGGACATAGGCTCCATACTCAATGCTATTACCCAAACTTTGGGTCTATGTGGATAAGATTTGCGCTAATAATAATGATAGCCAAATAGCAAATCAATCGTATGATTAACTTTAGGTCTCTACTGAGAATATGTAAAGTTATGGCCGCAATTCGCCCTGTTTTTGTGATCCTGAATGGGTTAATCGATGCTAATAAATCAATTCTGTTGATGTTTGAGTTAATAAAATTCTTAAGAAATGCGTAAATCTCCCTTTTCTTGCCAACATCTGCTATAATCAGCCGCAATGGTGCACTGCAGTTTGTGCCAATCCTCGTGGTAATGCCTCAATTCATGCCTCGTCTGATAATCTTCCCTTGAAACTGCACCTGACGTTATCGCCAGGATTGGGAAGATCTGGAGCTTCTCGTAATATGTCATTTGATTCTCTCGGCCTAAACGCCGACATCCTGCGTGCTGTTGAAGAGCAGGGCTACCTTGTGCCGACACCGATTCAACGTCAGGCAATCCCTGTGGTACTGGAAGGCCGTGATTTAATGGCCAGTGCACAAACCGGTACGGGTAAAACCGCTGGTTTCACCTTGCCGTTGTTGCAACTGCTGAGTCAGGATCAACAGCCAATTAAAGGCCGTCGTCCGGTGCGTGCGTTGATTTTGACGCCAACCCGCGAACTGGCTGCGCAGATTGACGAAAACGTACAGAGTTACAGCAAATACCTGAAGCTGCGTTCGCTGGTGGTATTTGGTGGCGTTAGCATTAACCCACAGATGATGAAATTGCGCGGTGGTGTGGATATTTTGGTCGCCACCCCTGGCCGTTTACTGGATCTGGAACATCAGAACGCTGTTGATTTGTCCAAAATTGAAATTTTGGTATTGGACGAAGCTGACCGCATGCTGGATATGGGCTTTATTCACGATATCCGTCGTGTCTTGGCCAAACTGCCAGCCAAACGCCAAAACTTGCTGTTCTCTGCTACTTTCTCTGATGAGATTAAAGGGTTAGCCAGCAAGTTGTTGCATAACCCTGCTTCTGTTGAAGTCGCGCGCCGTAACACAGCGTCTGAACAAATTGCACAAAGCGTTCATTTTGTTGATAAAAACCGCAAGCGTGAGTTGCTGTCTCAGATGATTGGCGAAGGCAACTGGCAACAAGTATTGGTGTTCAACCGCACCAAACACGGCGCTAACCATTTAGCCGAGCAATTGAATAAAGACGGTATTACAGCCGCCGCAATTCACGGCAACAAGAGCCAAGGTGCGCGTACCCGTGCGCTGGCTGATTTTAAAGATGGTAAAATCCGTGTATTGGTAGCGACTGATATCGCCGCGCGTGGTTTGGATATTGATCAGTTACCTCATGTAGTTAACTATGAGTTGCCAAACGTACCGGAAGATTACGTGCACCGCATTGGCCGTACAGGCCGCGCGGAACGCACTGGCGAGGCGATTTCACTGGTTTGTGTTGATGAACATAAACTGTTGCGTGATATTGAGCGCTTACTGAAACGTGAAATCCCGCGTATTGCACTTGATGGCTATGAGCCGGACCCAAGCATTAAAGCGGATCCGATTCAAAATGGTCGTCAGGGCCGCGGTGCGCAGCGCCCTGGAATGGGCCGTGGTAGCAGTGCGGGTCGTCCACAAAATGGTGGTGGTGCAGCAGGTCGCGGTGATAGTCGTGCCAGCCGTCCACGCAGCCAGGCTGATGGTCAACGCCGCCCAGCAGGCCCGTCTTCACGTGGTCGTAGCCGCAATCCAGGCGAATAAGCTAGAAAGTATTCGCTGATAAAACCGCTTCTTCGGAGGCGGTTTTTTTTTCATCTGAATTCATGTCATTACTGGGTTATCCCTTGTTTTATCCCCTGCTTCCCCCGTATCATTGCCGGTCTTTTTTACTATTATACTATGTTGGTTTTATAGGCACTGGGCAGGGCTTATTCACGGCGTGGATAGAGGGGTGGGGTCATTAGCATGCGGGTAATACTGGCGCCGATGGAGGGTGTATTAGACTCACTGGTGCGCGAGCTTCTTAGTGAAGTCAATGATTACGACCTTTGTATCACCGAGTTTTTACGGGTGGTCGATCAGCTATTGCCGGCAAAATCTTTCTATCGCCTGTGCCCGGAACTGCATCATCAGAGCCGCACTTCCTCCGGCACTCAGGTTCGTATCCAATTGTTAGGCCAATACCCAGAATGGCTGGCGGAAAACGCCGCTCGTGCGGTTGATTTGGGGTCTTACGGGGTCGATTTGAACTGTGGTTGCCCGTCAAAACTGGTTAATGGCAGTGGTGGTGGGGCTACCTTGCTGAAAGATCCCGAGCTGATTTATCGGGGAGCCAAAGCCATGCGCGAGGCTGTTCCGGCTCATTTACCGGTAACAGTAAAAATTCGTCTAGGCTGGGATTCGGGCGATCGTCAGTTTGAAATTGCCGATGCGGTACAACAAGCGGGTGCAACAGAACTGGCGGTACATGGCCGTACCAAAGAAGATGGTTATCAAGCTGAACGCATTAACTGGCAGGCGATCGGTGAGATCCGCCAGCGGCTCACTATTCCGGTGATCGCCAACGGTGAAATTTGGGATTATCAGAGCGCACAAGAGTGTATGAAAGTGACGGGCTGTGATGCCGTAATGTTAGGCCGAGGGGCGCTGAATGTGCCAAACTTGAGCCGAGTCGTGAAGTATAACGAACCGCGAATGCCGTGGCCGGAAGTGGTCAAACTGTTGAAAAAATATGTTCAGCTAGAAAAGCAGGGCGATACGGGCTTATATCATGTTGCCCGTATCAAACAGTGGCTAGGATATTTGCGTAAAGAATATGCTGAAGCCACGGATTTATTTGGCGAAATCCGCGCGTTAAAAACCTCGAAAGAAATTGCGCTCGCTATTCAACGTATTTAGCTTTAGGCATTTCAAGCACTGACTCAGGAACTAATTGAAAGTGTTTGCCAGGGTGCCGTTTTTGCTGCTATTCGTTGTTGGCTTATTTCTTACCATCCTGCATTTGTTTAAGTATCTTACCGAAACTGACTGTTTTTCTACCCACCTTTTTCATTCCATCCTCCGGTAGATAGCTAAACTTGACATAAAGAAGTCTCCCATCACTTTTGTCTTTATTTTTCAATATCTTAATCACATCATACATTTCGTTTAGATCTGAAGGAATACCGGCTGCATCAGTCAGAATAGTACCTACTGGCACGAATTTTAGTGCTTGCTCAACACTTTTGGTTAATAAGTCATGTAATGGAAATAACCCGGTAAAACGTTTCTGGGGCACATAATTCGTGATGCCCATATAGATATCTGGTAGTTCTTTGATATGGTTTTCGATACCACGAGTTTCGTTTTTAAGCAAAAACTCTGAAATCTCAAGAGGAGAGCCAATTAACACTAACGGCTTAATACCGTTCCCTTTTTCAGAAAAAAGATAATCATTATTGGTATTCTTGACTGCTTTTTGTAGTTGCCCCCGATCGACGATAAGACTGTAATATTTTCCTTCTTTCACAATAGGAGCGGGTTCTCGCCATAAGATTATTTCATTAGCGGATACAGACCCCGCCCCTACGACAGAACACATAAATAATATAGATGTATTAACTAAGATTCGCATCAATAAGTTCCTTCTTATTCTGGTGATGTTATATAGATGATAGCTATACCATAATGGCATTTTTACTGGGATTTAAAGGAATATAACCTAAGTGGATATACTCGTACAGTCGGAATAATGACCATCTCAGGAGTTATTTCAAATTGATTAAATAGCAATAAAACATTAATAAATATTAATTATTATTTTAAGCGAAAACTAAATACACCTTAAACGAGAATGGTTATTTTTTTGATTTGTTTTAAGTATCACGCTTATAGTGTGCGGGCATTTTAAATGCAGTATCTCGTTAGGCGAGGCTCCTATACAAACACAGGTTACTGATCTGACGACGTCCAGAGACGCCCAAGGTTAGGACAGGCTATATCGGATTAAGGTATAGCCCAAAGTAACTTCTGAGAAATCAGATACGTTGTATAGTGCTAAAACTTAGACACGGAGATAGCCATAGAGCACTCTCTAATCTGGTTACGCCCCTATGTGAGGACTGTTTAATTAATTAATAACAGTAATAGGGTCTTTTATGAGTTCACATCTCGATTTAGCCTTGCAAAAGCAAGGACAGCTCCATTCAGGCGAAGATAAGGAATCGACTTTAGGCGCTTATATGAGTGATGCCTATATTACGGTGTCTGCTGATATGTCAGTCGCTGAGGCTAAAACTTATTTCTTGCAGAATATCTCTGATGATGAAATACCGACACAATTATTGGTCACTAATGATAATCGGCATTTGCTTGGTTTACTCTCAGTTAAAAAATTATTGACGGAAGAACAGCAAGATATAAAAGTTTTTCAAATTATAAATCAAAATTACTTCTCAGTATCGCCAGACCAGAAGCGTCATGAGGCGGTCAGTCTATTGTCAAAAAACGGTTTAGATATCGTTCCAGTATTAAGTCACGGCAAATTAATGGGAGTATTAAGGGCTCAAGATATTGCTGAGTTGATTGAAGATGAAAATACCGATGATGCCCAAAGACAAGGCGCTAGTTTTCCTCTTGATGAGCCATACTTACAAACCAGCCCAGTAACATTATGGCGCAAACGGGTTGTTTGGTTATTACTACTATTTGTCGCAGAGGCTTATACTGGCACGGTATTAAAAGCGTTTGAGGAACAACTCGAAGCCGCTATTGCCTTGGCATTTTTTATCCCATTATTAATTGGTACGGGTGGGAACAGTGGAACACAAATTACCTCCACTTTAGTACGAGCGATGGCATTAGGTGAAGTTAGTTTACGCAATATCGGCGCAGTATTGCGTAAAGAGGTTTCTACTTCTCTAATGGTCGCGGCAACTATTGGTTTAGCTGCTTGGATCCGCGCCTGGTTCCTTGGGGTAGGAATGGAAGTCACTATCGTCGTGAGCTTAACTGTCGTTGCTATCACAGTATGGAGCGCTATTATCTCTTCCATTATTCCGATGGTATTAAAGCGCTTATCGATAGATCCTGCGGTGGTGTCGGCCCCCTTTATTGCGACCTTTATTGATGGCACTGGCCTGATTATTTACTTTGAAATTGCTCAACGGGTGATGACAGATTTGGCGTAAGGTAAACGCAAATAAAAGGCGCTTTAAGCGCCTTTTTTGATAAAGAACTGGAGGTTACTTTTTCTTGCGGCCGATAAATTTAGCAATACCTAATAGGAATACTGCCCCAACAAAAATCAGCAACGCATCAACCCAAAATGTCAAAGATGCCAAGTTTTCATCATGAATGTCAGCAAGGCCCGCTGCGATTAAAAATACTCCGAAGAGAATGCCAAAAATTGTTGTTCCCATATAAGCACCTAAAAATTAGATTTATCTAAAAATTTATGTTGGCAAGTATAGGGTGATATTTAATCTAATACATATTTTTTTTCTCATTATTGATACACCGTTGAGATTATTTTGATTAATTAAAATGTCCGGTGATACATTTACTAAGATTTAATGTTGACAGCAGAAGCTAGCCTACCGTTTCATGTTGATTGTTTTATAAACAAAAACTATCTTTCAAAATAGTCATTATCATAATTTCGGCTTTGTTTTCTTTCTGAAATGTTTACTGTTGAGCAGTGATTAGGCAGTTTTAATCTTTGTAACAATCATTTTAAGAATGTGTGGTGCGTAGGGCATTACTGTAATTTATAATGCGCCGGATCAACCATAATGTCTCCAGACAACCTATTTAAGCTGACTAACATGCATGTGAAAATCCGTTTTGCACTATTAAGTTTCTTGCTTTTATCTACTTCTATCAGTGTCGTCCCTGCCGCGATAGCGAGTGGCGGAGGCAATGAAGTTAAAGGAAAGGCCCCTCTTGAATTGGCTTCGGGGAGCGCGATGGTTGTTGATTTACAAACAAATAAAGTCATTTATGCCAATAATGCAGATGAAGTTGTGCCGATTGCTTCAATCACCAAACTGATGACAGCAATGGTGGTATTAGATGCCAAGTTGCCGCTTGATGAGATTATTTCGGTTGATATCCATCAAACCAAAGAAATGAAAGGGGTATTTTCTCGGGTTCGAGTGAACAGTGAAATTAGCCGAAAAGATATGCTGTTGCTGGCACTCATGTCGTCGGAAAACCGCGCAGCAGCCAGTTTGGCTCATCATTACCCCGGTGGATATAACGCCTTTATTAAGGCGATGAATGCAAAAGCTAAATCGCTAGGAATGACGAAAACTCGCTATGTCGAGCCGACCGGTCTGTCGATCAATAATGTGTCGACGGCGCGTGACCTCACTAAATTATTGATAGCGTCCAAACAATACCCACTTATTGGTCAATTAAGTACCACGACCGAGAAAATGGCTACGTTCCGTGACCCCAATTATACGTTGCCTTTCCGCAATACTAACCATCTGGTTTATAACGATAAATGGAGTATTCAGCTGACTAAAACCGGTTTTACCAATCAGGCCGGGCATTGTCTGGCAATGCGTACTGTTATTGGTAATCGCCCTGTTGCATTGGTTATTTTGGATGCTTTTGGCAAATATACTCATTTTGCGGATGCGAACCGCCTGCGCAGTTGGATGGAAACTGGCAAGGCTGCACCCATTCCTGGGGCCGCAAAAAGTTATCGTCAGCAAAAAGATGCTCAAGGGCGTTTAGCTCAAGTGACTGAATAAATACAGTAATAGTCACTGAAAGGCAGAGTTTGCAACCAGCCTGCAACTCTGCCTATAGTATTGGATTAATAGCTATTGCCTTACTGATAACAATTAGAAAATCAGTTTAAATACACCAGTAATGGTCAATAAACCGACAATAAAAATGATTGCAATAATCCACAGTATTATTTTCATTTGTTCTCCCAGACTCCGTATCAAAACCAACATGTGATAGCCACACCAACTTTCGTTGGTGTCAGACTATGACTATAGTTTGTCTGGAAGAATTCATACGGTATGTTGCAGGAATTCGGATAATGCTTAAGTTATTTTAATTTGTCAGATATCCGTCCTCAACACAGTTATTTTGTCTGCCAATATCTAAGTTTCGAGGTTTTGCCGATCCCTGGATTAAAACTATTAGTAGGATCGATCTGCTGGTAAAACGCCTTCAATGCCGGCTTGGCTATGTAGAGGTGCCCGACATTATGTTCAGCTGGGTATTCCGCCCCTTTGTCATTCAGAAGCGCCAACATTTTTTGTTTTAGGGCGTGCGTATCGACCCCTTTCTTCACGATGTAATCCTGATGGAAAACGTGGCAAAAAAAATGACCATAATAGAGTTTGGCGACCAGACATTGATCTATTTCGGGTGGTAGCGTCTCAAACCACTGTTCCTCATTACGCGGCAAAGCAATATCCAGTGCCAGTATATCTTCTACTTTATCGGCATGAACTGCGTGATAACGAATAGCCGCTCCTGCCGCGGCAAAACGATGTAAAAAAGCTTTTTTACCTTCATCAGCAGTACAGGTAATAAAATTACCTTCGGCCGTGGCAAAAAAATCTTTTAAAAATTGCTGTGCTTCAGCTATCCCTTCACCTGACATTTTCAGCATCAAGTGATGCTCATATTTACTACGGTAACTCTTAAGACGCTTGGGTAAATGATTGGGGAGTACCTGGCTGAAACCTTGCATAATACGGTCAGTTAAATGATCTATTAGAAAGGGAACCTTATTAAGGCGGGCATCAATTTTACCTTTTAAGGTGAAAAAACGCGGCATGCTATTGGTGCCCATTTTGTTGATCATCACAAATGTATCTTTGCCATACACTTCTGCAATATCAAAAATATCGCGATGCATATATTCGCCAGCAACGGGTAAATGTTTGAAGTCACGTAAAATAGCACGCCGTAACTCAGTTAAGACCTGAGTCTGATTGGTACCGATATAGAAAACTTGCTGCTGTTTGTCACTGGGGAATGTATCTAACCGAACAGCAAATACAGCTAATTTACCTGCGCATCCAGAGGCCTCAAAGAGACGCCGTGGATCGGCATTAAAACGTGACGGTGTTGACGCATCAATATCTCTCACTCGCGTCGCATATTCATGATCGGATGCTTGTTGGGTCCCCTGATCAATATCACTGACAGGGTAATTGCCTCGCTCCAAGCATTGTAAAATCTCTTCTGGTGTATCGCCTAAATAAATTCCTAAGTGGTTAATTAATTGCAATTCACCTTGTGCATCAATTTGTGCGAATAGCGCCATTTCCGTGTATGCAGGGCCTCTTTGAACCAATGAACCACCTGAATTATTGCAAATACCTCCGATGACGGAAGCACCAATACAGGAAGATCCAATGACAGAATGAGGCTCTCTATCATAAGGTTTTAAGCGTTTTTCTAATTGATTCAATGTACTACCAGGAAAACCAATGACTTGTTTACCATCATTGAGTAGCTGAATTTGATTAAGGCGCAATGTATTTAATATAACAATGGGGCGGTCGTAATCATCACCACTAGGGGTCGACCCCTCAGTCAGCCCTGTATTAGCCGCTTGCATTATAACGATAGTATCGGCTGCAACACAGGCTTGCAGCAACTGCCATTGCTGTAACAATGTAGAGGGGAACACAACCGCGAGGGCAGAACCTGCCCCTGACCTAAAGCCTGAACGATAGCGTTCAGTTTGTCGCTCGCCAGTCAATAAGTAGCGCGCGCCTACGATATGTTGTAATTGAGTCAGTAAGGTTTGCGTTTTTTCATCATAAGAGTGATTCATTCGTGCGGCTCCCTGTAATGACATTTACTTTTTATAGCGTTGGACCTCACACCCGCGTTCAGTCCGATATGAAACAGCTATTTTGGTGCAATGAAGTAAACATGAGGGGCGGAATGCTTTCCTGATAAAACGTGTACTTTGCGAGTTTGCTCACATTTTTTTTGCTTAAAAAGCATTCAGTATTCACATTACTGTGTTTTAAATATTACTAACTCTGATGATTAATTGAGAGGGCAAGACAGAGGATAGTGATGGATTCGCCCTTTAATATCTTGATAAGAGTTTTGATCATTACGCGATGAGGTATAGGATCGGATACAAGAACTACGCTGATTAATAAGGTATTTTATGAGTGAGCATTTTGTGGGTAAATATGAAGTTGAGTTGAAGTTTCAAGTATCGAACCTCACTCAATTACATGAACAGTTAGCAATGCATAAAGCAGTGCCATTTACTGTCAATAATCATGAAAAAGATATCTATCTGGAAGCTAATGGTGGCGATTTAGCGGCTAAACAGATCAGTATGCTTTTACGCGAAATGAATCCATCAGGCATTCGTTTATGGATAGTCAAGGGGCCGGGTACGGAACGCTGTGAAGCGAGCAATATTGAAGATATCGATAAAGTGAAGAGCATGTTGTCAACGCTAGGGTATCAACCCGCGTTTACACTAGAAAAACAACGTAGCATCTATTTTATTGGGAAGTTCCACGTTACGGTTGATAGTTTGGCGGAGTTAGGTAATTTTGCTGAAATAGCCATCATGACTGATGATTTTGCTGCCCTTGATAATCTTAAGGCAGAATGCCGAGAGTTAGCTAACGGATTGGGATTATTAGTAGAACAACAAGAAAACCGTTCATACCGGCAATTGCTCGGTTTCTAACTATTGTATGATTTGTCATTATAAAGTCTTGGCCGCTCTGCGTATCACGGCCAAATAGGTTTATTTCTTCATCAAAGACTTCAAATTGGCGAATGGATTATGGGTGGCAACACCCTGATCATTCTGCGCATCATCCCCGGCAATCACCGTCGAGCCATACAGGTCTGCTTCTGTATATTTAGAGTGTTCATGGTCATGACAAAAAAGACATAGCATCTCCCAATTGCTGCCATCTTCTGGGTTATTACTATGGTCATGGTCAATATGGTGAACTGTTAGTTCTCGCAGGTTGGAATAAACAAATTCTCGTGAGCATTTACCGCAAACCCACGGAAAAATCTTTAATGCTTTCTCCCTATACCCACTTTCTAGACGCGCGTAGTTCTTCGGTATATATGCCATATCAGCCTTCAATTCTACGAGAAACAATGTTTGCATTTTAGCGTGAAAACAGACGGTAGACTATCAACTATTGGCTATTAATCTTTAGGCCATACTTCCTCATTAGAGTCTGCTTCTGTAGGAACATATTGAATCAGTTATAAAAATATATGTCTAGATACTCATGTTGATACTGATAATTTTTGAGACTTTTGCTGATGATTTAAAGGGATAAGTCGTTTTACACTATCACTGAGTTTTTATGATCACCTTTTTATATTATTCAGTATAGAGTTATTGGCATAAGATTATGTGTACTCCCGCTAATAGACTTATTTTACGGCATGCAATACAGCGTGTTTAGCCTGAAATCCTTTGCCGATAGAGTTGAGGCGATATGAAAGAATCTGAGGTACTGGCCGAAGTCAGTAATGAAAACCAGACATTAGTAGCTGTGGTGCAACAAGACCAACGGGTTGTCTACTTCTATATTTATCCGCAAGAAGCATTTGAAGAACGTTTCCCCGTCCGCGCTTGCTGGGTGAGAAATTTGGTCGCAGCTCCAATATCGGCTGATAATACCGCCCTTGAACAAGGACTAGCTCCGCGTTTGGCGGCAGAGTTTTGCCGTAATGTAGCTGGCGAGGCTGAACTTGATGCACAGTTTATTTCGATTATCTGGTCAGAAAGTGATGATGGCGCAGCATTATGGTATCAGGGGCAATTACTGGCGATTATTCCCGGGTGGAGCTTATATATTGATCACTCTGTTTGTTATTCTGCCAGTTGCATTAAAGACAATCCGCTAACATTACCTTTGGGGTCTGCTTCTACTAACCCCCAATATACTCATGCACAAAATACTCGCCAATTTTGGCGGGTTTGGCAGCAGGAGGAAGGGAATCCATGGCCTGCATTGCAGGCTGAGTATATTCAGTGCTATGAACAACACTTTGGTCCATCGGTTAAATATTATGCCATCGATCAAGGTAAGTGGCCGCCTATGGCTATCTCACAGCACGAAAAAGAGGGAATATATTACTTTCTGACGTTGGGGGTTAGTATTCGTCCCCAACCATGGGTCGAAATATTATTTAATGACGATGCTGCTAAATATCGGCGTTTCGAAATGGCTATAGCGATTGATAGCCAATTTGTTAATGAGGACAATGCTATCCATATGGCTAGTGCGTTGGCAGGTTTTGCTCATGTACCTTGGAGTAAAATAACTTGGCTGGGGGAGGGGCATACATTGGAATCAGAAGTCGCCCCTCAAGGGTATGAGGGTTATGTCTTGTCATCAAAGCTTTATGCTAATGCAGACAGCCTAATATTGCCTCTCCAGCAAGATGACCCGGTTAATATATATTGGGCCAGCCCCATTTTTGCCAGCGAAAGAGAATTTGCCCATAGTGTGCCGAATGGCGGGTATGATTTACTGAAAAAGCTACAGCAACAGGGGGTTAATCATATTTTTTCACCCCGTGAGTCCATTATTTAATTTCAACTGGACATGACAGATCTGATTTGCAGATTTTGTTATTTGGGTCTTAACTTAACTATGACGATAGTGGTTTAAGGCCGTAATGTTAAGTTTGTAATAAGTGAGATAGGCAAGCCAGCTATCAGTGAAAATTAATTTTATGGAGGTGTTTATGGGCATACTATCTTGGATTATTTTTGGTCTTATCGCTGGGATTTTAGCTAAATGGATTATGCCAGGAGAGGATGGCGGTGGTTTTATTATGACTATAATCCTTGGTGTGGTAGGTGCGTTAGTTGGTGGCTATATTAGTACTTTCTTTGGGATGGGTAAGGTTGATGGATTTAACCTTGGTAGCTTTGTGGTGGCGGTTATTGGCTCACTGGTTGTGCTGCTTGTCTATCGAAAGTTAAGAAGTTAGCAACTTTTCAGGTGTTTATTATAGTGATTTTAAATAATTATTTTTTGACTAAATAAGCATTAAACAAGAAAATGCTCGCTCATCAAGAATATAAGAAAGGTGGCTAAATTTTGTCACCTTTCTCTCATAAAAATATCATCAATATGTAATAGAAATATTCGTTAATGGCACATGACTAAAGGCAATATGAGAAATATGACATGGGCCAGGCATTATGCAAACTCACTATGGCTGATTACCCAGCTGCGGTGTCAGAACCGCGTAAAAAGGTACTTGCTGTTAAAGGTTTGGTTAAGGCGTATAAGTCACAACACCGAGTTCTGGATGATATTAATTTTGAGCTTCATGCGGGTGAATTCGTCGCAATAATTGGTCGTTCTGGTGCTGGTAAATCTACGTTACTACATGTTTTAAATGGCACTATTCCCAGTAGTGCTGGTGAAATTATTAATTACCATGATAATAACGAAACACAAAATATAGCCGCCCTGACGACAAAGCAGATGCGTAAATGGCGAGCTAAATGTGGTATGATTTTTCAGGATTTCTGTTTGGTTCCTCGCCTTGATGTTATAACTAACGTTTTATTAGGTCGCCTCAGTTACACCTCCACGCTAAAATCATTTTTTAAGATATTTGCGGACCAGGATCGCGCCAGAGCCATCGAATTATTACAGTGGCTTAATATGCTGCCGCATGCTTTGCAACGCGCAGAAAACCTTTCGGGTGGACAAATGCAGCGTGTTGCTATTTGCCGCGCCATGATGCAAAACCCAAAAATATTATTGGCTGATGAGCCTGTCGCTTCTTTGGACCCTAAGAATACGACTCGTATTATGAATACATTACAGAAAATAAGTGAAAATGATATTGCGGTGGTTGTTAATTTACACTCTGTCGATTTAGTGAAAGATTATTGTACTAGAGTTATTGGTATTGCTCATGGGCGAATTATTTTTGACGGTCATCCCTCTATGCTAAATGACACCATTATTCAGGATATATATAGTGACGAATCACCTGAGCTTTTGCATTAACTCCCACTTATCCCTTTATCAGAATAGGTTATTTTAATGAAGAAAGTACTTTGTCTTACCTCATTAGTGGCAAGTGTAATGATATTTAATGCCACAGCAGCGGATGCACCAAAAGAAATTAATCTGGGTATCCTTGGCGGGCAGAATGCAACACAGCAAATTGGCGATAATATATGTGTTAAGGAATTCTTAGAGAAGGAATTAAATGTTAAAACAAATTTGCATAACGCATCTGATTACTCCGGCGTTATTCAAGGTTTGTTAGGTGGAAAGATTGACCTAGTATTAAGTATGTCTCCTTCCTCTTTTGCTTCTGTTTATATCAAAGATCCTAAAGCTGTTGATATTGTAGGTATTGCTATTGATGATACTGACCAATCTCGCGGCTATCACTCTGTCGTCGTCGTAAAAGCAGATAGCCCTTATCAGAAGATTGAAGACTTAAAGGGTAAAGCATTTGGCTTTGCTGACCCAGATTCAACCTCTGGTTTCTTGATCCCCAATCAGATATTTAAACAGAAATTAGGCGGGACACCAGATAACAAATATAACAATTTTTTCTCTAGCGTGACATTCTCTGGCGGGCATGAGCAAGATATTCTTGGGGTCATTAATGGCCAATTTGACGGTGCAGTAACTTGGGCATCGATGATCGGTGATTATAATACTGGATATACTAGCGGCGCATTTACCCGCATGATTCGTATGGATCACCCAGATTTAATGAAGCAGCTCCGTATTATCTGGGAATCTCCCCTTATTCCTAATGGCCCGATTTTAGTCCGCGGTGCTTTGCCACCTGAGTTTAAAGCGCAGCTAGTGGCTGCGGTTAAAAAACTGGATAAAGAAGATCATGGTTGTTTCATCAAAGCGATGGGTGGCAAACAGCATATTGGTGAAACATCACTCAGCGAGTATCAAACTATTATTGATATGAAGCGCGAATTAACCAAAGGCGACCGTTAAGTCGGTCCTGCGGATAAAATATGATAGCTCTGGTTTATCGGGGCTATCATTTTTAGGTGGTAGCTAATTTTGAATACAGACTTTAACTATTACTATCAAAAGGTTCGCGCTAAACAAAAACGTGAAACGTTGATTTGGTCATTGATGTTGGCAATTATCTATCTTGGTGCAGGAAATATTGCTGAGTTTAATTTACATACTATTTTTATTTCTATTCCGCATTTTTTTGATTATCTAGTTGAAACTATTCCCGTACTCCATTGGCATAAATTATTTGCAGATGGTCATACGGAAGGCTCCTTGGCTTATTGGGGTTATCGTCTGCCAATTCAGTTACCGCTAATCTGGGAAACTCTACAACTGGCGGTGGCATCGACGATTTTGTCGGTTATGGTTGCTATTATTTTTGCCTTTTTAGCAGCGAATAATACTCATAGTCCATCGTGGTTGAGATTATCTATTCGCACCTTTGTTGCCTTTTTACGCACTATGCCAGAATTGGCATGGGCGGTGATGTTCGTCATGGCTTTTGGTATTGGGGCTATTCCCGGTTTTTTGGCGTTGGCATTACATACTATTGGTAGCTTAACTAAGTTGTTTTACGAGTCATTGGAAACTGCATCAGATAAACCTGTTCGCGGTCTTGCTGCTTGTGGTGCCGGTAAATTACAACGGATGCGTTTTGCGCTTTGGCCACAAGTAAAACCCATATTTCTTTCCTATAGTTTTATGCGGTTGGAAATTAATTTTCGCCAATCGACCATTTTGGGTTTGGTGGGGGCGGGGGGAATCGGTCAGGAGTTGATGACCTCAATAAAACTGGATCGTTATGATCAGGTGAGTATGACATTATTACTGATTATTATTGTAGTTTCGTTACTGGATTATACATCCGGTAAATTACGCAAACGAGTTGTAGAGGGCGTGTCATAATGTTGACAGACCACTTGAGCGCCGAGCAGCTGGCAATAGTGAAACAACAGCATCCGCAGATTTTCTTACAGCAAAAACGGTATATAAAATCGGTCACGATAATTGCTGTAGGCATTTTTTTATATTATCTTTTTTTCTTCAAAACCTTTGGTATTCCCTGGCAGACATTTGTTAATGGTAGCCAGCAAATAAGCCGGTATTTTTTACGGATGTTTGTCTGGCATGATTTTGTTAATTGGCCATTTAGATATTACTTCGGTCAGATTTTTATTACCTTAGCAATTGTTTTTGCCGGAACAATCACTGCAACCTTGATTGCTTTGCCTCTTTCATTTTTGGCTGCGCGAAATGTGATGTCGACGCCGGGTTTACGCCTTATTTCATTTGTCGTGCGCCGTTTCTTGGATATTTTCCGTGGTATTGATATGGCGATCTGGGGGCTGATTTTTGTCCGTGCTGTCGGGATGGGGCCACTTGCTGGGGTGCTGGCGATTATTATGCAAGATATGGGCTTACTCGGTAAACTCTATGCAGAAGGGCATGAAGCGGTAGATAAATCACCTAATCGCGGTTTAACTGCTCTGGGAGCTAATGCATTACAAAAACAGCGTTTTGGCATTTTCACTCAATCTTTTCCCACCTTTTTAGCTCTCAGCCTCTATCAGATTGAATCCAATACCCGTTCGGCCGCAGTATTAGGTTTTGTGGGCGCTGGCGGTATAGGCTTAGTTTATGCTGAGAATATGAGACTATGGAATTGGGATGTTGTTATGTTTATTACTTTAATAATGGTTGTCATTGTAATGATCATGGATAAAGTTTCTTCCACTTTACGGAAGAAATATATTATTGGTGAGGAAATTCTACTTTATCAACCAACTAATAATATTAAAGCTAAGACTTAATATGTATTTTAATGGTTAAGTTTATTGTTTGTTTATCTCTTACCCTTATTAGTTATTTATTAGAAATAACTAATAAATAATTATATGTCATGGTTTTCAATTTTTGCTATATGTGTATTTTTATTATCAGCCAGATTTACATTGAGAAAATCGGTGTTGATCTATACAATACTGCCCGCTAGGCGTTAAAGACGATTTTTTTCTTGCGATATTCGCGCGCGCCTAATCTAAATAATAGGAATAGGGCAGTAATATGATCAACAACGATGTGCTCCGTAGTGTTCGCTATATGCTTAACGTAAACGATACCAAGATAACAGAGATCATTAAGCTGGCTGATTTTGACGTGGACAATGCGGATGTCGTTAATTTTCTTAAAAAAGAAGACGAAGCTGGATATCAGGATTGTCCTGACCTGGTGATGGCACATTTCCTCAATGGCCTGATTTTCTTTAGACGTGGTAAGGATGACAAGTTCCCTGCGCCAGCGGTAGAGCCAGTCATTACGAACAATATAGTGCTAAAAAAACTACGTGTGGCATTTGAATTGAAAGATACCGATATGCACGATGTTTTCAACGCGGTCGAATTCCCAGTATCTAAGCCTGAGTTAAATGCATTGTTCCGTAAAGAAGGCAGTAAAAACTTCCGTCCTTGTGGTGATCAGGTATTGCGTTATTTCCTTAAAGGTTTGACATTGCGTATTCGTGGACCTAAAAAATAAAATTAATTATTTTGATATAAAAGGCCAATATTAATTTCAAGTAAAGAAGGAGTGGCATTATGCTATTCCTTTTTTATTTAAATATATTTCTTATAGTTTAATTCATTTAAAATATCAATTTTCTACCCTTTTTAATTAAATGTAATCCTCGCATCCTTTTGATGAATATCCATTTTTCGAGAGTCGTGGGACGGTAAAGTATTTCACACTATATATTGACTTGCATACGGCAAATGAGAGGTTACGAGATTATTTTCATAGTGATAATATTTGGAATAGAAATATCTAGGAATTCAAACTTCGTTCGATTTTTATCTAGAGTAGGAGGACAGGATACTAATATCGAGCTTGATAGTATCCGTGTCCTGTCTACTATTTAAGTGACTTTATGGCAGTCGAGTGTTATCGATTGGTAGAGAATCTGATGATCCCCATTCGGCCCAAGAGCCATCATATAAAGACACCGATGTTGCATTTACTGCAGCTAATCCCAGAACAATCACCGCAGCCGTAACCCCTGAGCCACAGCTGGTAATAATAGGTTTGGCCAAGTCCACACCTTGGGTGGCAAAAATACTCTTCAGTTCTTGTGGTGATTTCAGATTGCCATTTTCAATCAGGCTTCCCCAAGGCACATTAATACTACCGGGAATACGGCCCAACTGCAGGCCGGGACGCGGCTCTGGATCTTGTGCTTTAAATCGACCAGCCGGGCGAGCATCTATAATTTGTATTTCATTGTTTCCTAGTGCGGCTAAAACTTCATCAACACTTTTGACTGCGGCGCCATTGAATATTGCTTTGAAGGTTTGAGGTGTTGGGTGTGTCGGGCCGCTCTCTAATGTAAAACCTGCTTGCTGCCACCCACTAAAGCCACCAGCCAATATATATACTTTTTTGGCACCAAATATACGGAATGTCCACCAAACTCGCGGTGCTGAAAACAAATTGCCATCATCATAAATGACTAGGGTTTGCTGCTCATTGATCCCTAGTTGACCAGCCATCTCACTGAATACTTGTGGGGATGGCAACATATGAGGTAAACCGGTGTTGTTATCTGCAACTGCATCAATATCAAAGTAAACAGCCCCAGGAATATGCCCTTGTTCAAACTCGGCCTGAATATTTCTTTTAGGGGTCAGTCCCGGAGGTGACATTCTGGCATCCAGAATAGTGATATCGATATCATTAATATGATCTGCCAGCCATCGTGGTGTTACCAGAAAAGGTGAGTTCATCGCAAATTTCCTGTCGAAGTTATACAGAAGCAGCTTAGTTAAATGCTTCATTGCAGTGCTTACTATATAACGAAATGACGGTATTGAAACCTTGAGTTATCAGTGATGCGTAGTGCCTCGAAAATTGAGGTTTTTTTTCATTTTTATAATGAAAGAAAATGAATAATTCATTTTTTGTGTTTTATACTTTAGTTTTGTGAGCTGGATGGTGAGATTTAATACTTATTAATGCAAGTTTTCATTGGGTTTAACCGATTAATTGTACTAGCTCGCAAAAAGGATTTTTAATTTCATCCTCCACTTGAATGTGAAATTTTAATTTCGTATAACCCTTAACATGCAAAGTTTTTTGGTGTGGAGTTAATCTTAACCAGACGAGGAAATAAAATGCAAAAGGTTCGAATTGGCCTTATCGGCACCGGATATATTGGTCGTTGCCATGCCATTGCTTATGCACAGGTTGCGACTGTTTTTCCTTTAAAGGGGGTACCGATATTAGAAATGCTGGCAGAAGTCACGCCAGAATTGGCCCGGCAACGTGCTGCTGAGTTTGGTTTCTCCCGATCGACTGCAAATTGGCAAGAATTGGTAGCCGACCCAGCTATTGATGTAGTAGATATTTGTGCACCAAATTTCTTACACAAGGAAATTGCTCTCGCGGCTATAAGCCATGGCAAGCATGTTTATTCCGAAAAACCTCTGGCTCTTAATGCAGCAGATGCCAAAGAAATGACTGAAGCGGCACGTGAAAAAGGTGTGAAAACGCTGGTGGGATTTAACTATATAAAGAATCCCACCAGTCAGTTAGCACGGGAGATTATTGCCAATGGCGAGATTGGCGAGATCGTGCATTTTTACGGCACTCATAATGAAGATTATCTGGCAGACCCGCAGACACCGTTAGATTGGCATTGTACTAAGGCGCAGGCAGGGTTAGGAGCATTGGGCGATTTAGCCGCCCATATAGTCAATATGGCCCATTATCTGGTAGGTGATATCACAAGTGTATGTGGGGATATGCAGACAGTCATTAAACAGCGGCCCGACCCGAAAAATCCCTCTTTGTTACGGACGGTAGAAAATGAAGATCAGGCAGGAGCACTCGTGCGTTTTGCTAATGGAGTAATGGGGACTATAGAGACATCACGTATTGCATGTGGCCGTAAAATGGGTTTGACCTATGTGGTCACGGGAACTAAGGGCACAATTAGTTATTCCCAAGAGCGCATGGCGGAATTACAACTCTATCGTCATGATGAACCTCAGTCCAGGCAAGGATTTAAAACATTGCTTACAGGGCCATTACATCCGGACTACGCAGCATTTTGTGTGAGTTCTGGGCATGGTATTGGATTTAACGACCAAAAAACGGTCGAAATCCGTGATTTGATTAACGGAATTGCTGCTGGAGATCGTATGTGGCCAGATTTCGAAGAAGGTTGGAAAGTCTCCAAAGTGCTAGATGCTATTGCTATTTCAGCAGAAGAGTTGTGCTGGGTTAATGTAGTAGAAGACTGATATGGTTGACAATAGCTCAATGTTTTTCGACCTCTGTTACATCATTATATAGGATGATTATCTCATTCTCAGATTTACATAGTATTTTAAGTTAGTTAGCAGCAGAGATTATTAAGTTAATACTGGCTGGAATTATGCCAAGTATGAGCCTTTAATATGTCTTCTGCTGATACCAAATTGAATCACCGTGAAGCCGGAGTCGCTTATTACCTTAACGAGCAGCAACGAGCGCGGATAAAATTGTTATTTCGTTCTTGGATATGGCGATTGGAATTGCCTACCTGGATATTGATTGGGATTATTTATACTGGCTGGTTTGCCTGCGTTATCTATTGGCAGCAATTAGGCTTGGTGCTTGGTAGTACATTGCTAATATTATTAAGCGCGTGGTATATGTCGCTACAACATGAACTGATCCACGGTCATCCAACTCGCTGGCGACGGTTTAATCAACTATTAGGCACTTTGCCATTAGCAGTTTGGTATCCCTATGGTCTTTATCGTGATTCCCATATTCAGCACCACAACGACGAAGACTTGACTCACCCAGAAAAAGATCCAGAGTGCTATTATTACACTGCAGAACAATGGCAGCGTTTGCCGCCATTATTCAAAAGCATTGTGCGTATTAGCAATACTTTTATTGGCCGATTAATTCTAGGGCCAGCACTGGATATCATTGATACTATTCGCAGCGCAATCAGTGCATTTATTACTGGCGATCGCCCTGCCATTACGATGTGGTTGGTTCATTTTGGTTTACTTGGCTTATTGTTTCACTGGATGGCTGGTTATGGTATTTCGGCTATTTTCTATATTTTGGTGATTAGCTATCCAGCACTTAGCCTGACCAAAGTTAGATCCTTTTTTGAGCATCGTGCAGCTGAAAATAGCGCAGCACGTTCTACCTTAAATGAGGCGGCATGGCCGTGGCGTCTACTATTTTTAAACCTCAACTATCATTTGGTCCATCATGATTTACCTGCTTTACCTTGGTATGGGTTACGCCAGATTTATCTGGAAAGTCGAGTCCAATATCAGCATCGCAGCGAGCAATTCGTGGTGAACGGCTATACTGAATGGTTCGAAGCATTTGTTTTTACAGCTTTGGAGATAGAAATCCATCCCTTTTACGATAGTGAAAATAAAGCTCTGACTGAGAGTATACGAGACACTGTGATTGACAGTGGAGATAGGCGGCCCGAGTCAGTCTAAAGCGCCGATCAAAGTGAAAGCGAGGACGCTGGGATACCTATAAAACCATAGGACTTGTTTTCATCGACCCGTATTTTACTGTTGTTATATACAGCTATTTGTGTAATCTTAACGGTTAATCTTATCAGCAAAATTCTTTTAAATACTTAGCTATCATACTGTTATGCATAAGATAGATTAGCCTTCTAGCCTAGTTTGGCTTGAATAATATATTTAATATCAATTGGTTATTTGGTTTGTTTTTGACTAAATCTAATATGATTGCTGATTTGTTAATGGTTTTGGTTTTATGCCTTGTTAGTATCGGCGTTTTACAGACATTAACGAGATAACTTTCATTAACCCTTGAGCACATAGAGGTAAAGCATGGCAAAGACCCTAACCCGTAGCCGGATTTTTGCGTTAGCCACAGTAATATTGGCTGTGTCAGGCGGAGCATCACAGGCTGCTGATACTGTCCGTGTTGGCTCAAAAATTGATACTGAAGGCTCATTGCTGGGCAATATTATAGTGCAGGTTCTTGATGCTAATGGAATTAAAACAACCAATAAATCCCAGTTGGGCACTACCAAAGTGGTGCGTGGAGCTATCACCGCTGGTGAGATTGATATTTACCCTGAATACACGGGTAACGGCGCTTTTTTCTTCTCTGATGAAAAAGACCCTGCCTGGAAAGATGCAAAAGCAGGCTATGAAAAAGTAAAAAAATTGGATTATGAGAAGAATAAGTTGGTGTGGCTTTCACCTGCGCCAGCGAACAACACTTGGACCATTGCTGTTCGCCAGGATCTAGCTAATGCGAATAATTTGAAAACATTAGATGATTTAGGTAAATGGATAAATGCGGGGGGCAAATTCAAATTGGCTGCCTCAGCTGAATTTATTGAAAGGCCTGATGCCCTGCCAGCTTTCCAACAAGCATACGGTTTCACATTAAATCAAGACCAACTGCTGTCATTGGCTGGTGGTGACACGGCGGTAACAATTAAAGCGGCTGCTGAGCAAACCTCTGGAGTTAACGCCGCCATGGCGTATGGAACTGATGGTCCGGTCGCTGCATTAGGGCTACGAACATTGGAAGATACTAAAGGTGTACAACCTATCTATGCACCAACCCCAATAATTCGTGAAGCCACATTGAAAGCGCATCCTAATATTCCTGCTTTACTTGATCCCGTATTTGCCACACTTGATAGTGCAACCCTACAAAAACTGAATGCTCGCATTGCAGTAGAAGGTCAGGATGCGAAGAAAGTTGCTGCTAATTATCTGAAAGAAAAAGGGTTTGTTAAAGGATAGTGATGTATATCTGGGATGGTGCTATAGGTATTTATTCTATCGCCTATAGCGCCATCGAATAAACAGATAATCTATTGTTATAAAAGGATTATCTGTCAGGGAGATGGGGTTTATGGTTGTAAAAAACCGAGTTCTGCTGGCGCTGGTTCTTTTAATGATTTTATCGGGGGTAGGCTTTTCTTTTGTGAGCCATGCACCGAATCGGTTGATCTCTGGTCAGGGTATTTCATTAATATCATTGATAGCAGGGCCTGTTTGGTGGCTGTTAGTGCCGATACTGATGCTATCTGCTTTTGCATTCTTTAAACAAAATATTGTGGTGTTTTGGTCAACAGTTTTGATAGCCGAAATACTGTTGTTCAGCCTGTTGTTACTGGCTGGAACAACAGCTACACAACTTGCTGGTGGCGAAGAAAGCCTCGCGCGCACGTCACTCGGTAGTGGATTTTGGTTGATGAGTGGGATGAGCATATTGATTGCTGTTGATAGCTTGGCCCGTGCGGTTGTGAATCCTGTTTGGCGTAGTTTGGCGAGTGTTTTGTTAGTTCTGCCAGTGGTAATATTGTTGGCAACCGGGCAACTTGATCAATTGTCATTAATGAAAGAGTACGTTAATCGCCAAGATGTGTTTGATGATGCATTATGGCGACACTTTCAAATCCTGTTGGCAACACTGATACCTGCCGTATTCTTGGGCATTCCCCTTGGTCTATTCTGCTTTCGCTCTCATCGCTTTCAAGGCACCATTTTTTCAACATTGAATATTATTCAAACTATTCCATCCATTGCTTTGTTTGGCATGCTGATAGCCCCTTTAGCTGGGTTGGCTGCGGCTATTCCTTGGTTAGCGGAGCATGGGGTGAGTGGTATCGGGTTAGCTCCTGCTATCGTTGCACTGGTGCTTTATGCTTTATTGCCATTAGTACGCAATGTAGTTGCTGGGTTAGAGGCCGTACCTGACAGTGTTGTTGAATCGGCGCGAGGGATGGGAATGACCCGCACTCAGCTGTTCTTTCAGGTTCAGATACCGATTGCAATGCCATTTATTTTATCCGGAGTTCGTATTATTGCTGTGCAAACCGTCGGGTTGGCTGTTGTCGCTGCGTTGATTGGGGCGGGGGGATTGGGCGCGATTGTATTTCAAGGTTTACTGAGCAGTGCATTGGATTTGGTGCTGTTGGGCGTAATCCCCGTGATAGTGATGGCGGTATTAGTTGATTCGCTGTTTAAATTCATCATTATTTTTATGGATACTTCGCATCGATGATTCATTTCCATCAGGTAACTAAATATTTTGCCGGCAAACGGGCAGTAGATAACCTAACGTTACAGATTGCTAAAGGGGAATTTACTGTGCTGATTGGAACCTCGGGTTCCGGTAAGTCGACCACATTAAAAATGATTAACCGACTTATTGAACATGATGAGGGGGAGATCCATTTTGCTGGTGAGGAGATTCGTAATTATAAGTCCGAAGATATACGACGTCGCATGGGCTATGCAATCCAATCCATAGGGCTCTTCCCCCATTGGACTGTGGAACGCAATATTGGCACCGTACCGCAATTGCTCAAATGGCCTCAGGAGCGAATCCGTCAACGGGTTATTGAATTGCTTGAGTTATTGCACCTGGATCCCGAACAGTTTCTTCATCGCTATCCTCATCAATTATCAGGAGGGCAGCAACAACGGGTAGGTGTTGCCCGAGCTTTGGCGGCAGATCCAGAAGTATTGTTGATGGACGAGCCATTTGGTGCATTAGACCCAGTGACACGTTCAGCATTGCAGTTCGAAATTACCCGTATTCACCAGTTATCGGGTCGGACTATTGTTTTGGTCACTCATGATATTGATGAAGCTTTGAGTTTGGCTGATCGTATAGTGTTGATGGATGGCGGGCGAGTTATTCAGCAAGGGACACCTCTTGAAATGTTAATTCAACCCGCTAATGACTTTGTTCGTGATTTCTTTGGTCGCAGTGATCTTGGTATCAAGCTGTTATCACTTGGACGGGCTGAACAACGAGTAAGGCGTGGTGAAACTTTGGTTGGACAACCAATACTCGGTACGACTAGCTTGCGTGAAGCACTCTCCCTGTTTGTGTCGCGTCAGACAGATAAATTACTGGTTGCTGACGAATATGGGCAATCATTGGGGGTGCTTTATTTTGCTGATCTGATAGCTGATGCGGATAAGGGGGGATCATGAAACCGACTGCTGTCAAAACAGGTGATGTGAAAGAGATCCCTCTGGAAAAACTCAAGTCAGGATTATTGTATTGTTTAAAAGACCCTCTCTGTTGGGCATTACTCTTACTGGCAGGCTTAGTTTTTGGTATGACGTCTTTGGGCGGTTTTTTTTCGGCGCTATTCCCTGATCTCGACAGACCTATTTATATGCAGGATACATTTTGGTCACTGGTGATTGCCCATGTTTTTTTAGTACTGATTTCCAGTATTATCGCTGTTTTCATTGGGGTTAGCGCAGGTATTGGAGTGACTCGCCCGGCAGGGAAAGAGTTTCGTTCGGTGGTAGAAACTATTGTCGCGATGGGGCAGACATTTCCACCTGTTGCGGTACTCGCTATTGCCGTCCCTGTGATGGGCTTTAGCGAAAAACCTGCCATTATTGCCTTAGTGCTTTATGGTTTATTACCTATTTTACAGGGGACTATTACGGGTATTGAGTCTGTTTCCAGGGATATCCGTGAGGTAGCCGAAGGGGTGGGGATGAGCGCCCGACAGATTTTATGGCGTGTGGAATTGCCTTTGGCAGCACCGGTTATTGTCGCGGGCATCCGAACGTCAGTCATTATCAATATTGGTACTGCTGCTATCGCTTCAACTGTCGGGACGAAAACTCTAGGTTCTCCAATTATTATCGGACTAAGCGGTTTTAATACTGCTTATGTTATCCAGGGCGCAATTGTAGTCGCCTTATTGGCAATTATTACGGATATGATTTTTACCCGTTGGAACCGGCGTTTGTCTCGTTGGCGGGAATTACAATCTCTCCCTGCCGTAAAACATAACTGATCCTCCAGTCTGCTGCTCTTTTTAAGTAGGTGGCTATAATGATTTCACTGCCCATGTATGGGGTTCGGCCGGAACAAGATGTACGGCCTTTTTGGCAGTTATTATCGCAACAGCTGCGCAGGCATGGTGTGTCAGGAGTAAGTGAACAGTTACTCTGGCCTTTAGATTTATTACAGCATTGGCGCGACCCTACACTGCTGTTGAGCCAGACTTGTGGTTTTCCTCTGGTGACTCAGCTGCAACAACAGGTACGGTTGGTTGGGGTATTCAGTTATCAATCACCTTATTGTTCTGGTGAATATTACCGCAGTTTAGTGGTTGTTCGTGGCGACGAACAAGGCGAGCAATTGTCTGACTTTCGTCATCGGACAGTTGTCTACAACAGCACAAACTCCCAATCAGGGTATAATGCGTTACGTGTTTTGATTGCCCCATTGGCGGTTAATGGGCGTTTCTTTTCGCGTCGTGTAGCCTCGGGTAGCCACTATCGTTCAATTGAAATGATTCAACAACGGCAAGCAGATATTGCCGCGATAGATTGTGTTAGCTTCGCATTATTACAGCGTGATAATCCAGCGGCCGTTACCGGGTTAAAGATTATCGCGAAAACTGACGTTGCACCTGGGTTACCACTTATTACTTCGGTGACAACATCTGAAAAAGAGCTTATCCAGATACGTCAGGCCATCAGAGCCACAGTCAATTCGCCAGCGGCGACTTCAGCTAAGGCTATATTATTGATCAATGGATTTAGCGTATTACCCTGGTCGGCCTATAACGTTATTAAACAGATGCAAGAAAAGGCTGCTGCATTAGGCGTAATAACCCTTTAAAACAGGCAATAAGGAAGCCTTGATTCTCGATGAGATAGGCTAAGGCAGAGGTATAAAGACAATAGTAAAACAGCCATCCTAAACTTCAATCACGCAGCCAGTCATGAAGAACTTCTCAGCAAAAAAATAGTATAAATATCAATTTGTTAAATTATTTTTTCACTAACAGTGAAATACTCACCTGTGCAAATATGGTCTGGTGTTGTGTATTGTTCATGCTGTCATAGGCTTTTATTTCTGTTACGCCAGCCCAGCCTATCTCTTCCTGAATGCTGTGTGGCAGACATCAGTCCAATTGGTGAATTATCATTCGGTATTATATCAGTGTAATGGCCGTCTTGATGATCATGATGACCAATGGATAAGGCGATATTCAGGGGGGTCACTATATGACTGGCAAATATATCAGTGATGATGGTGAAATTACCGGGCATTGGGCACTGGTAGGGGGAAGTTTTACCCTTAAATCTATTATGCCCCCACAGTTCATTGGTGTCTGAACGGGTCAGGGGCTTGCAGATTTTTTTGCAGCAGAAATACCGCTATTGGATGGGTGCTTACGGTGATTCCTGACCATTGTTGGACAAGCCCGCAGGGCCAATATCAGACAATGGACTGGATTCCGTGGTTTCAGTTTCATGTGGAGTTGTTGAACGGGTATAAATGTTCAACCCAGCCAGAAAAACGCCACCTAAAGAACTCAGAGCCATAACTGCAATCAGAATAATGAGTGCTTTTCTCAGCATAATTATTTTCACTTTTTATCTAAATAGCGTGAATTATATCCTGTTTACTAAATGAAACAACCATGTTGCATTCTTGCTGTATATGCTCGTGATGTTTCAAGCTGCGATTCGAGTTATTTAGAGCATAGAGATTAACGAGATTTAAACAGAAATTTCCCCAAAGTGACCAAAACCACCGCAGAAACAATGACGGCTAATGCCCACCACTCTCGGGTAGAGAGACTTTCACCGGCAAAACTAATACCCAACAATACTGCAACGACTGGGTTTACATAGGCATAGCTGGTTGCCACCGCTGGGCGGACATTTTTCAGTAGGAACATATAAGCACTGATGGCAAGCATTGAGCCAAAAACAATCAAGTAAAGTAGTGACAGAATGCCCGCCATCGAGGGAGTTTGGGTCAGTTCTTCGCCACTTAGCGTACTGGCAAGCAGCAAAACAACGCCAGCGACCAGCATTTGCGCTGCACCGGACATCGGCCCATTAGGTAACGCGATTCGTGAGCTCCAGACCGAGCCAAAAGCCCAACTAGCAGAAGCCAGTAATATCAGCAGCGCGCCCAGTGGATTGCCTAATAAGTTGCTGCCGGTATTGAGCAATATAATACCTACCAGCCCAAGAGCAATGCCTGACCATTCCAGTTTAGTATTCCGCATCCCCCATAACATACTGAAACACAAAGTGAAGAGTGGAACAGTTGCCACCATCACGGCGGCAATGCCGGAGGGAACATGCTGGTGTTCTGCAATGGTGACTAACCCATTACCGATAGCCAATAATAAAATACCGATCGTGCTGGCACCCATCCATTGGCGCAAAGTGGGGAGGGCATGACCACGAATAGCCAGGAAGCTGAACAATAATACCCCGGCAATCAGGTAGCGTAATCCTGCCATCATCAGCGGTGGCCAGCTTTCGACCCCGATTCGAATGACCAAATAAGTAGAACCCCAGACGAAGTATAAGGTGAAAAGTGAACCGACCAGCAACCACAGATTACGGCTATTTTGCTTCAGCATAGTTATTCAATAGGAAAGGAACAATAAAATAGAGATGTACCAGTAAACATGAGAATAGCTATCGTTAGCAAAGGTTTTTATCATTTATTTACGTTTTAATTTTTCGTCTAAAATTTTCGTTAAAACAGATAGTTATTCTTATAATCAATACCAGTTGGTTTAATAAGCAGTGACAAAACCTACTCTTATCAAGAAAGTACAAATTGCTTAAGGGATGATGCATAAAATCAGGGTACACAACTGAGCCTATATGACAATTATCAAATAAGGTGAGTGGGTTATGGGGCAATACGTTTGCTGATGGGGGGCCAGATTAGGATGCGTATTATTAATCTGACACGTTCTTATTTCGGCCTGGCGACACTGTTGGCACTGCTTTTTATGCCCATCGCTGAGGCAGCACAGAGTGAATACATTTTTTTATCTACCCGTGCGCTGCAACATAATCAACGGGTTATCGCGGAAGATAAAGAGAAAGATCGATTGCAGAAAGGGATTGAACAGGCTGATTTTTCCGATACAGCGAGTCAAATGTACAAAACTGAAGCGCTGCGTGGCGTCGGGTTATTATCTGTTCCTGTTAATAAATAAATTATTAATAAGTAATAAAAAAACCGGGAGTGACCTCCCGGCAAAATGTGATGACTGCTAATAAAATAAATTCACAAAACACGATGAAACATTCAAACAATAAAGCAATGAGGATAATGCTAAATCACCAGATTAGAATTGATAGACCAGGCCAACCGCAGCAACGTTATCTGTATTCAGTTTCAGTTTATTATCATTGTTCAACTGGTTTATTTTATAATCTACATAGGTTGACATGTTTTTATTGAAGTAATATATAGCACCGATGTCAATGTATTTGACCAGGTCAGCATCGCCAACACCTTCGATATCTTTTCCTTTAGATTGAATATAAGCCAAAGAAGGTTTTAAACCGAAATCGAACTGATATTGTGCGACCAATTCAATATTCTGAGTTTTATTAGCAAAACCACTAACGCCAGTTGAAACATTATTAATAACCGCAGTACCAGAAATAGGTGTCATATTGCGGGTTTCAGCGTAAGTTGCACCTAAGTAAACACCGTTATCATCATATTTCAGGCCAGTTGTCCAGGCATCAGCTTTATCGCCTTTACCAAATCGACCTTCTTTCTGGGCTGTGGTGCGGTTAGATGAAGAATAAGCTGCACCCACACTGACACCCGCACCAATTGCGTAGCTGGAAGACATGCCGAAGCCGTCGCCATTCTGTTTGGTGGCATCTGCACGGCCATTGGTGTTGTCGGATTCGTTGCCATTTTTACCCTGATATTGCAGGGAGAATTTCAGTCCATCAACCAGACCGAAGAAATCTGTATTACGGTAAGTTGCCACGCCAGTCGTACGGCCAGTCAAGAAATTATCTGTTCTGGTGTAGCTGTCATTACCAAATTCCGGCAGCATATCGGTCCAGGCCGCGATGTCATATAATACGCCATAGTTACGACCATAATCGATTGAACCTAATTTACCGTAACGTAAACCCGCAAATGCTAAGCGTGTTTTGTTGTCTTTTGTTTCTTGGCTTTCAGCGTAGTTAGCGGCGAAGTTATATTCCCACTGACCATAACCAGTTAATTGGTCGGTGATTTGGGTGGCACCTTTAAAGCCAAGGCGAACATAAGATTTGTCACCATCACTTTTACTATTATCAGAGAAATAATGCAGAGCTTTTACTTTCCCGTATAAATCCAGTTTATTACCATCTTTATTGTAGATTTCTGCTGCGTGTGAAGAAGTGGCAACTAATAAAGCCGGTATTAGGATTGCCAGAATATTACGTTTCATATTTATGCCCTGTTTCTCTTATTTGAAAAGACGCGAATAGTAGAATTTTTTGCTGTATTCAATATCTGTCTGAATTCATCCAGCGCAGAATTTTTACCGCATCTGTGTGATATATTTATGACAAAATATAAATAACTACGATTTTGCGTAAATATTATGCATTTTCAGCTGCACTAAACTGACACTTATCTATACCCTAAATAATTCGAGTTGCAGGAAGGCGGCAAGAGAGAGAACCCCGATGAGCTTACTGTTGTAAGTGATTCGGGTGATTGAGCGTAGCCAACGCACATGCAGCTTGAAGTATGACGGGTATAGTGCTTTCGGGCTGACGTGAGCGCGACGGTGTGGGACAATAGGGCAACATTCAGTTTAGATAAGATATGCATGGCGTTGTCCCCAGCAGTAAAAGAACAAATTAGTCAGTGGTATAAGGCTCTTTCGCAACAGATCCCGGACTTTATTTCCCGTGCTCCACAGCGCCAGATGATTGCCGAAGTGGCAAAAACACTGGCCGGCGACGCAGGCCGTCACTTGGCTATTGAGGCCCCGACGGGTGTTGGCAAAACACTGTCTTATCTGATCCCCGGCATTGCCGTCAGCCGGGCAGAAAGCAAGCCGCTGGTGGTCAGTACCGCAAATGTGGCGTTGCAGGATCAGATTTACAGTAAAGATTTGCCGCTGTTGAAGAAGATTATTCCTGACCTCAAGTTCACCGGTGCCTTTGGGCGCGGGCGGTATGTTTGTCCACGTAATCTTGCGGCGATGTGCACGGATGTGTCCGGACAAGGGGATTTATCACTTTTTCTCGGTGATGAATTAGCCCCTGCTAATGGTGAGGAACAGGCTACGTGCCTGGCACTGTCTAAGTCTTTGAATAGTCATGTTTGGGATGGCCTGCGTGACCATCATCAGTTATCACTTAGTGACAGTTTGTGGGCCAAATTAAGTACCGATAAGGCCAACTGCCTCGGGCGTAATTGTCATTATTTTCGTGAATGCCCATTTTTTATTGCCCGCAAAGAAATCGAAAATGCTGATGTGGTGGTCGCCAACCATGCATTAGTCATGGCGGCATTGGAAACTGAATCCGTATTGCCCAATCCCAAAGAGCTGCTGCTGGTATTGGATGAGGGCCATCATCTGCCCGATGTAGCACGGGATGCGCTAGAAATTGAGGGTGAAATCACCGCTTTTTTTGCCAATATGCAGCTGGATATGATTGCCCGGCTGGTAGATCAATGCATGGTGCAATACCGGCCGAAAAACCCGCCGGGTCTGGCGAATCCTGAGCGTTTGAAGGATCACTGCGAGCAGTTGCGTGAGCTGATGTTGAGTGTAGAACAGCAAGTTAGTCAACTTTTACCCGCCGATGGTAGCCCGGCAGTATATCGCTTCGAAATGGGCGAGTTACCGGGCAGTTTGACGGAAGATTGCGCCAAATTATTCAAGTTGACGGATGCCCTACGTGGTCTGGCTGAGTTTGTTCTTAATGATTTGAGCGAACAAACCGGTAAGCACGATATTGTGCGGTTACATCGTGCCATTTTGCAAATGAGCCGGACATTGGGTTATCTCGAGGCCATGAGTAAGCTTTGGCGTTTGGCTGCCATGGAAAAAGCGTCGAATGCACCGATTTCCAAGTGGATTACTCGGGATTATCGCGAGAACCAAACTCATCTCTATTTTCATTGCGTGGGAATTCGTGTTAGTGATCAACTAGATAAAATGCTGTGGCGCAAAGTGCCCCATGTAATAGTCACTTCAGCTACATTGCGTTCACTCAATAGTTTTGCGCGTTTGCAGGAATTGAGCGGTTTGAGCGAAAAGGCCGGAGACCGGTTTGAAACCTTGTCATCACCCTTTAATCATATTGAGCAAGGGAAGCTGATTATTCCCAAAATGCGCTTTGAGCCGACTATGGCTCATGAAGCTGAGCATTTGGCAGAAATGGCGCATTTCTTCCGCGCGCAGCAAGCCAGTGGGCGACATAAAGGTATGTTGGTCCTGTTTAGCAGCCATCGGGCGATGCAAACTTTTCTCAGCCATGTTACCGATTTGCGTTTAATGCTGTTAGTCCAAGGTGATCAACCGCGCTATCGGCTGGTTGAAGAACACCGTAAGCGGGTGAAGAATGGCACCGCCAGTGTGTTGATTGGCTTGCAATCTTTTGCCGAGGGGCTGGATTTGAAAGGGGACTTATTGACTCAGGTTCATATTCACAAAATTTCATTTCCACCTATCGACAGCCCGGTTATTTTGACCGAGGGTGAATGGCTTAAGTCATTGAAACGCTATCCATTTGAAGTGCAGAGCTTGCCAAGTGCTTCATTTAACTTGATACAGCAGGTCGGGCGCTTGATTCGAAGTCATCAATGTCACGGTGAAATTGTTATTTATGACCGGCGTTTGTTAACCAAGGGCTATGGCTCGCGGTTATTGGCGGCGTTGCCGATTTTCCCCATTGAGCAGCCAGATATGCCCGAGGGAAAAAGTATTCCTGCACTGCCGGTGAAAGTGGCCGCTAAGGCGGGTAAGAGAGTGCGGAAGAAACGGGCGTCTTTATAATAGGATTCGGTTATCAGAGCGGGGCGATTGATTATTTATAGTCGAGGTTGCCTTTCTGATAAGCGAATTCCACTCGCATCTAACCTCAAATCACAGCAAAACTCATTGCCTTTATTAATTATATTTTAAAAAATAATTTGATCTGACATCTTTTCTGATAGACATAAATTCAGTGACTAAGCTTATACCAGCCGCGGGTAAGCAGACACTAACACGTCAAGTGGTACCTCCGGTGTACATTGCTGCTATTGATTCGCGGCAATGCTAACTGCTATCAATATATTTAGCGGACTGAGGTCGATCAATATGAAACAGCTAATGGCTGAATTTATTGGCACTTTCTGGTTGGTATTAGGCGGATGTGGCAGTGCAGTATTGTCTGCAATGTTCCCGGAGGCGGGGATTGGGTTTCTCGGTGTGGCGTTGGCATTTGGGCTGGCGCTGGTCACGATGTCCTATGCATTAGGGCATATCTCTGGTGCGCATTTTAATCCTGCGGTATCACTCGGTTTATGGGTGGGTGGCCGTTTCTCTGGCGCGCAATTACTGCCTTATATTCTTTCGCAAGTGCTTGGGGGATTAGCTGGCGCAACAGTTTTATATTTAATCGCCAGTGGCAAAGTCGGTTTTGATGTCAGTGCCGGGTTTGCCAGTAACGGTTTTGGCGTGCGCTCCCCCGGAGGTTACAGTTTACTCTCGGTATTGCTGGCCGAGGTGATTTTAACCATGGGTTTTGTCATGGTGATTATGGGGGTGACGGATGCAGCGACCCCCGCAGTAGTCGGCCCTTTAGTCATTGGCCTATTTTATACATTGATTCATTTAATCAGTATTCCAGTGGATAACACCTCGGTAAATCCTGCTCGTAGCACCGGTGTGGCTATTTTTGCCGGTGGAATTGCCTTGCAACAATTATGGGTATTTTGGTTGTCCCCTTTGGTGGGCGGAGCTTTGGGCGGCGCTATTTATCAAGTGCTATTTAGCCGGCCCGAAGAGCTGGACAATCCATAGAGACATTCAGCTCATTGCTGTGGATTACTCACTTTGGCCGATCAATATCCCGCACTGGAGATTGAAGCGCTGGTCGGGGCCTTTACTCCATATTCACCGCAGTAACAATTTCGGGCACATTCATCACTATTGGTGATAAAGTTTCAGAAGTATTCAACTTATTTATATTCTGAATAATTCGAGTTGCAGCGGCCGTGTAATAAAAAAAGCCAACACAGGCAACTTGCAGGATGACGGGTATAGAGTTACGGAACATTGAGAGGCGAAATACCGCACCATGGATTACAGCAAAATTATCAAAGAGATTGGGCGCGGTAAAAATCATGCCCGGGATCTGGATCAGACGACCGCATATGAACTATATAAAGCCATGTTGGCCGGGCAAGTACCGGAGCTGGAACTGGGTGGCATTCTGATTGCATTTCGTATTAAAGGTGAATCTGAACAGGAGATTTTGGGGTTTTATCAGGCGATGCAGGAACAGGTGATGTCACTGCGGGCACCGCAAAATCGCCCATTACCAGTGGTTATTCCGAGTTATAACGGCGCACGTAAACAAGCTAATCTCACCCCATTATTGGCGTTATTGCTAGCCCGCCTTGGGCTACCGGTGGTGGTACACGGCGTGACAGAAGACAGTAGCCGGGTGACCAGCGCCGAGATTTTCCAACACCTGAATATCCCTTGGTCACACAGTGCTACAGAGGCTCAACAGCGTCTGGATGATGGGCTGCCGGTGTTTATTCCTGTTTCAGCATTGTCCGCTCAATTAGACGATCAATTACAGCAACGCTGGCGTATGGGGGTGCGAAATAGCAGCCATACATTGGCAAAATTGGCAACGCCATTTGTTCGCGACCAAGCACTGCGCCTTGCCAGTGTTTCTCATCCAGAATATATGCAAAAAGTCGGCGGTTTCTTCCAGGCGATCAGTGCTCCGGCCCTGTTACAGCAAGGGACTGAAGGGGAGGTTTATGCCAACCCATTACGTTGCCCACCCATCCATTATATCGATAATGGTGAGCAGCAAATTTTGTTGGAACGCCAACCCGAGCCGGCCGAACTGGCATTACCCTCGTCGAAAGAGGCTGCCATTACCGCCCGCTGGATTGAAGATTGTTTGGCCAGTGTTGTACCCATTCCAGATTCTATCCAAAAGCAGCTTGCTTGCTGTTTGGTAGCCGTTGGGCGGGCGGAGACTATCGAACAGGCACGGCAACAAATTAATGACTTATAAGGCATTACTATCATTCGGTAGATGGCTATAGTTAATGTGTATTTTTAGTGGATAATTTAAATATTACATCCGTGATGTTTTTTTTTTGTATTTGTCTTTTTATTACTATTTGATTTTAATGGTTTTGCTAATTTAATTTAATCATGTTTTGTTGTCTTTTTTTGAGGGTGATAAACTCACTATTATTTGATTTTTACTGACTTAAATTGATATTAATGAATAATTGCTGAAAAGGAACACTATGCGACAAGCTTTGGACTACTTTACTGCTCTGAATAAGGATTACCTGGCTGTCCATCAGGCTAAAGAAGATCTTTTTTGGCAGAATTATATGGGGCTAGGTGGGGAGGATATTGCTCAGCAATTCTCTACAGCCGAGAGTGTTTATAAGCGTTTTATCGCACAGAGCCACCGCTTGAAAGAACTGCGTGACTTGATTGCCCAGTTGGAAAACGAGCCATCCACCGTGGATCGCGATGCACTACTGCACGGGTTGCAAGGGTGGTACCGTTTTTTTGATTGTAATGCTATTGAAGACCTCAACACACAAGCCCTACTTGATGAAATTATTGCCGCAGAATCATCCCTTTACCAACGGCGAAAAAGCTTCACTCTAACCCATTTAAATGCTGCCGGTGAGCGGGTTTCCGCCTCTCTGGGTGAGTTATTGACGAACCAGGGCACTAATGAAAATGCAGAATGTCGGCACAGTTCGCACTTGGCATTGCGAGAGTTGGAACAATGGCTATTGCATAATGGCTTGCCAGAATTAATTAGTTTGCGTAATCGTTTTGCGCGGAAATTGGGTTATCGCAATTACTTTGATTACAAAGTGAATAAAACCGAGCAGATGACGCCGGAACAGTTATTTGCCATTTTGGATCGTTTTGAAGAACAAACTCACGAGGCTAATTTGCGTAGTTTGCAGCAACTCGTTGAGGAAAAAGGCCTTGAAACGCTGGAGCCGTGGAATATTCGCTTTGCCAGCGGGGGAGATGTCACCCGCCTACTAGATCCTTATTTTCCCTTTGCCGAGTCACTTGACCGCTGGGTTAATAGTTTTAAGCGGCTACATGTTGGTTTTCGCGGCGCACAGATGAATTTGGATCTGCTGGTGCGTAAAGGGAAATATGAAAATGGTTTTATGCATGGGCCGGTGCCGCCTTTTGTTGACCAAGGCCACTGGGTTCCGGCGCGCATCAATTTCACCAGTTTGGCCAAGCCCGATCAGGTTGGAAGTGGGGCGTCGGGGCTAAATACCTTATTTCATGAAGGTGGGCATGCGGCCCATTTTTCTAATATTGTGCAAAATGCTCCCTGTTTTTCACAAGAATTCCCTCCAACCTCAATGGCCTACGCCGAAACGCAATCTATGTTCTGCGATAGCTTGCTTGATGATGCCGATTGGTTAAAACGTTATGCTAAGAACAGTCAGGGCGAATCGATTCCTGACGTATTGATTCAGGAAAGCATTCAGGCGCGACAACCCATGCGAGCTTTTAATGATCGGCATATTTTATTAGTGCCCTATTTTGAATGGCAACTTTATCAGTGGGATGATGCACAACGCACACCAGAAGCGATAACTCAACTGGCCCGAGACATTGAATTAAAAATTCTGGGTGTCAGTGGCAGCCCACGCCCGACACTGGCTATTCCGCATTTATTATCAATGGAGTCTGCTTGCTCCTATCAAGGTTATTTATTGGCATTGATGGCGGTAGAACAAACACGAGCATTCTTCCTCAACCGCGATGGTTATCTGACGGACAACCCCGCTATCGGCCCCGATCTTGCAGAACATTATTGGCGGCCCGGCAACAGTGTCACTCACGATGAAACATTGCGCAGCCTGACAGGGGAAAGCTTCAATCCAGATTATCTGGCGAAGGTTTGTAATCAAACCGTTGAAGAAGCTTGGGATGAAGCCCTGAAAACAATTAAACTGGCGGCAATACGCCCACAACCGGTAGCAGATTTTGACTTAAACGTGACTATGCGGGTGGTTGATGGAGATGAGCAACTGGCTGACAATCAGCAAGGTGATGAGGCCATGTGTCGCACATTTGCCAGTGCAATAAATGCCCGACTCCTATCAATGTGATTCGGTGTTTTGTCGACATAAAAAAGCCCATCAGGTTGGCTGATGGGCTTTTTCTCTTTCAGAAATGCTATGGCTCAATAAGGGCAGCGAGCATTGCTAAAATATAATATAAATATCAATTAGTTATAAATAGTCGCAGTACCGTGCATCAAGTTATTACCGGTTGTTGAGGTAATAGTAAAAGCTTTAGCACCGGCGGCATCTGCTTTTTCGGCCAGTTGTGCTTTCAAGCTGCTCAGGTCAGTGACGTTACTAACGGAGATAACACCGACTTGTTCTAATTTAGCCGCATCTTGGCTGTTGATGTGTTCTGCGGCAAAGCTAGCGAAAGACAGAGTAGACAGGGCGATAACTGCAACGAAATTTTTGATGTTTTTCATGATGTATTCCTATTCGATTTTAAGGTTGAAAGGGCGCTCCCTTTCGATGGAAGCTATATTACGCCCTTGCAGAGATTTTAAAACCGGATACAATTGAGTTAATTATTCAAAATATTTGATTGATAATTATCTGGGTTCATATCCTCAGGATATAAAAAATCAAAGTGATAACCATCGGCAATCTTTGAGATAAATCGGCAGATAGCGAGCTGTCTCTTGCGCTGCTGGCCCGTTCGCCGCGAATTTATGCTATCTTACGCGCCAGAAAATGCTTATCAGAGAGTCAGTACGATGGAAAACAAAAAAGTATTCCCTAAAGAAAAAAGTGGATTGCACCCGCGCAACCGTCATCGCTCGCGTTATGACTTTGATGCGCTTTCAGTCAGTTGCCCTGAATTAATCCCTTTTTTGGCCCCGAATGCCTACGGTGATATTTCTATCGATTTTGCCTCCCCGCTGGCAGTCAAAATGCTGAACAAGGCATTGTTAAAACATTTCTATGGCATTGAGTATTGGGATATTCCCGCAGACTTTTTGTGCCCACCTATTCCTGGTCGTGCGGATTATGTGCATCATCTGGCCGATTTATTAGCCAGCTGCAATGACGGTGTTATCCCGCAAGGTAAGAATATTGCGGTGTTGGATATTGGCGTCGGTGCCAATTGCATTTACCCCATTATTGGTCAACGGGAATACGGTTGGCGTTTCACCGGCACTGACATTGACTCGCAAGCTCTCAGTGCGGCGAAAATGGTGGTCTCCATGAATCCAACACTGAAAAATACTCTGCGACTTAAGCAACAAAAAGATCCGCAGGCGATTTTCGAAGGTATTCTGGCGGTGAATGAACGTTACGATGCCACATTGTGTAACCCGCCATTCCATGGTTCAGCAGAAGAAGCGGCCGCAACCACTCGCCGGAAATTGCACAAATTGGGTAAAGGTGAAGTTGCCGCTAAACCGGTGCAAAACTTTGGCGGAAAAAATAGTGAGCTGTGGTGTGAGGGCGGGGAAGAAGGTTTTGTCAGCCGCATGGTGGCAGAGAGCGCGACGAAAGCGCAAAATTGCTTCTGGTTTACTTCACTTATTTCGAAAAAAACCACATTACCGGCGATTTATCATGCTCTGCGTTATGCCAATGCAGTTGAAGTTCGTACCATTGATATGGCACAGGGGCAGAAAGTCAGCCGGTTTGTGGCATGGACTTTCCTGACGCCGGAGCAGCAGGTCGCCTGGAAAGCTGAGCGCTGGTAATCCCCGTCGCCCTAGGCGTCGCAGGGGTGTTGGCTGCATGCACTTACCCGAATCACTGACCTTTGTCAGCTCATCGGGATACGTTTACTTGCCGCCTATAGGCAATATTTAATTATCTGGATACAGCCCTATTTTCTACTGTTTTATTTCAATATTACTCAATTGGCTGTCAATCTAAATACTTTCGGCTATGCTAATTAAGATAATTCTTAGTCAGGCAAAATAGCCGACAAGTGTAAGTTTTATTTTGATTTTTTTCTGTGTTTATTTTTACTAACCAACTACCTCATCGTCCAGGGTGAAGAATAAAACGTAAAGAAAATTCTATTCTGATTTTCTGGTTTTTTGTCGTGCAAACATGTTGATAGTCACATGACTTATTTGCAGTTCAATCTTTCACCATAAGGACGCGACTTATGTTGTTCAATTTCAGCTCATCTCATGCATCGAAGCGCGCCGAACTGACCTCGATTGACAATGCAATCCCCATGATTATTTTCAAGCCGGATGGCACAGTAAAACACGCTAATACCTTATTTTTACAATCAATGGGATACCAACGGGAGGAGGTCCTCGGGAAGCATCATAGATTGTTTTGTGACCCACATTATGTGCAAAGTGATGCTTATCGTCGTCACTGGCAATTACTCAATGAAGGGCGGCCTATTACCGATAATATTAAGCGCATTCGTAAAGATGGCTCTATTATCTGGCTGCAAGGAACCTATACGCCGGTGCTCGATAATAAAGGGCGAGTGGTGGAAATTATTAAAATTGCCAGTGATGTGACTGAGCGTATTGTGCAATCTCAGGAACACCAGAGTTTATTGGCAGCGCTTAATCGTTCAATGGGAATGATTACTTTCACGCCGCAGGGTATTATTTTAGATGCCAATGATAATTTGCTGCATGTTATTGGTTATTCACTGGCCGATATTCGGCATCAGTCTCATCAGATTTTGTGTCTCCCTGAATTTGCGCACTCAGACGAATATCGTCAGCATTGGCAGCGGCTAGCTCAAGGTGAGTTTATTGTCGGGCGCTTTGAACGCGTGAACAGCCGCGGCGAGCGGGTCTGGCTGGAGGCGAGTTATAACCCGATTATGGATAAAGAGGGGCAAGTGCTAAAAGTGGTGAAGATTGCTCAGGATATTACACAATTGATGTTGCAGCAGGAACATGAAGAAAACCTGATTCGCGATGTACACCATTTATCATTAACCACTGACCGCTCGGCATCACAAGGGGCGGAGATTGTTCAACAGGCGGTGCGCGGCATGCAGGAAGTGGAATCTGTGGCGCGCGAAACCTCGGCGGTTATCAGTGAGTTAGGGCGTTGCTCGAAAGAGATCGGCACCATTGTGGAAGCCATTCGCAAAATTTCCTCGCAAACTAATTTATTGGCAATCAATGCTTCAATAGAAGCTGCCCATGCGGGTGAACACGGCAAAGGTTTTTCTGTGGTGGCCAGTGAGGTGCGAATTCTGGCAGAAAGTTCACGTAAGGCCGCTACTGAAATCGAGCAGATGACCAAGACTATTCAAAATGGTGCTATGGCGGCCATCAAGGGGATGGGCGTTTGTGTTGAGCAGGCCGGAGGTGGGGTCACGCTGACTCAAGATGCCGGTGAAGTCATTCATCAAGTGAATATAGGTATGCAGGATGTGGTGAAGTTGATGACAGCGTTTTCTCAGGTCAAGAATCAGCAAACTCATGTATAACCAGCTGTCAGCATAAAAAATGGCGGATATCAGTGAAGATACCCGCCATCATCTATTCTAACGTCGTCATTTTAACGTGATAATAAAATACACATCAGGAAACGTGTTGCAGGAATTCCTGTAAACGTTCACTGGGTGGATTTGAAATCAAGCTATCTGGGTCACCGTCCTGTGCTACCCGGCCTTTATCAATAAAGATTAGGCGCGATGCTACTTTTTGCGCGAAGCCCACTTCGTGGGTGACGATGACCATGGTCATGCCTTCTTCGGCCAAATCTTTCATTACGGTCAAAACTTCATGACGCAACTCAGGGTCCAGTGCCGAGGTCGGCTCATCAAACAGCATCAGCTTAGGTTTTACCGCCAATGCACGGGCGATAGCCACACGCTGTTGTTGGCCACCGGATAGCTCTGCCGGATAATGATGGGCGCGTTCTTCCAACCCAACTTTGGTCAATAACTCCATCGCGAGCTTATTGGCGGCTTCCTTAGAAGCACCGCGCACACGAACTGGGCCAAATGCCACGTTTTCTAGCGCAGTCAGATGTGGGAACAGATAAAACTGTTGGAACACCATCCCCGCTTCTTGGCGAATCAGGCGTTCATCCACTTTGGGGTCATTGACATCAAGGCCATCAACAATTAACTGACCACTGGTAATGACTTCCAGTTTATTGATACAACGCAGCAAGGTGGATTTACCCGAGCCGGAAGGACCAATAATCACCACCACTTCTCCCTTGGTGATATTCAGATTGATGTCGTGGAGCACCTGGGTTTTACCAAAGTGTTTGGAGACGTTTTTGAATTCAATCATATTATTTTCAGCTTTCTTTCTAACCGGCGCAGAACAAAGCTCAGAGCCAAGGTGATTATCAGGTAGATAACCGCAACCGCACTCCAAATTTCCATGGCGCGGAAGTTACCGGCAATAATTTCCTGACCCTGGCGAGTCAGTTCGGCTACGCCAATCACGATAAACAGTGAGGTGTCTTTGATGCTGACGATCCATTGGTTACCTAATGGCGGTAGCATGCGGCGCAGAGCCAAAGGCGCAATAACATAGCGCAAGGTATCGCGTTTGGACAAACCTAACGCCAGACCAGCTTCACGGAACCCATTGTGGATTGACAGCACTGCACCACGGGTAATTTCCGCAATATAGGCACCTGAGTTAATCATGATCGTCACAACGGCTGCTGAGAAGGGATCGATGCGCACGGGCATCATCATCGGCAGCGCAAAGTAGATGAACATCACCTGCACCACAATCGGCGTGCCACGGATCAATTCAATAAATACTAATGCGATATTTCTGCTCAGCCAACCGCCATAGGCGCGGGCAAAACCTGCTATAACCCCAATAATCAGGCCGCCAAGCAACCCCAGGACCGAAATCCATAGGGTTAACTTGGCGCCTTCAAGCAGGATTGGGATGGCGGGCCAAATAGCGCTCCATTCAAACTGCATGGATATTCTCCTGGTCTATACTCGTCATACTTCGAACTTTCAGAGTATAAAAATTTCAAAAAAATGAATTACTTAGGTTCTACGCCGAACCATTTTTTATAAATTGCAGCGTAAGTGCCGTCTTCTTTCAGGGATTTCAGCGCGGCGTTAACTTTTTCGCGCAGGTCACTGCCTTGTGGGAATGCTACACCATACTGTTGAGCTTTAATGGAGTCGCCCACCGCTTTGAACTGGCCATTACCGGCAGTTTTGATGAAGTAAAGGATGTTTGGTGTGTCATGCAATACGGCGTCAGCATTACCAGTACCTAACTCCAAATACGCATTATCGATATTTGGGAATTGGCGCAAGTCTTTGGTTTTGATGTTGGCTTTAGCATAATCGACAGAGCCGGTGCCGCTTTTCACTGCCAGCACTTTGCCTGCCAGGTCAGCTTCGCCTTTGATGTCGTTGTTATTCGCTTTGACCATCACCAGCAGGCCGCTGTTGTAATAACCATCAGAGAAATCGACGGCTTTTTTACGTTCGTCGGTGATGGTGATCCCAGCCAGTGCCAGATCCACGTTTTTGGTTTGCAACGCAGGAATGATGCCACTGAAATCCATTGGCTTCAGGGTGTATTTCAGATCCAGTTTTTTCGCGATGGCATCCCATAAGTCGATATCGAAACCGACGTATTTATCCCCTTGTTTGAATTCAAAAGGAACGAAAGCGGTGTCTGTGGCAACAATCAGTTCTTTTTCTGCGGCGTGGGAGCTAACGGCAAAGGCCAGCGCGAGAGCGGCCAATGAAACTTTGACAAGTGACTTCATAAGTGGGAGTTCCTTTGTGCTTTTGTGGATATACCCTTTGTTGTCGATATTGCAGCCAAACTGCAACCTCAATGGCGTGGGGCATGGGGATCCATTTTTATGTTTCAGTGTGCAATATGAAAAAAACGTGCCAGAAATGCAAGTTATTTAAAAATAGAGACATTTCTCTAAGTAATTAGTAGGCGAATACTTAGTCTGCGATTTTTGCACCAAATTGACGCCCTTAAATGGTGCAAAAATATCATTTTGGTGCAACCATTCAATTGTTTACTTATTATTAACTATATAGTCAATAATAAACAATCTATAGCTTACGCTTATGTAACAATATTGTTAACTGTATCGGGTTTTGGTTTGAAAATCGGGCAGGGAGGGAAGAGAGGGGGCATCTTCGTGAACAGAGCCGGATAACCGGCCCTGTCTTATTTGCTTCAAATGACAGGAATGTTGGCTGTTCTCAGTTAATGTTTTCCTGCGCTTTGAAATCTATCGGCGATATTAGCGCTGATCTTCAAGATTGGCTTCGAGGAACCACAAGAACTTATCAAGATCGCGTGAGGCGGCAGTAAACATGTCTGCGCTATCTTCATCTTTGACTTCAGTGATGGCTTTACGCACAAAGTTCGCCACCACACCATATCGGTCGGCTAACTCTTTCAGGTGGTCTTGCACGCTATGAATACGAGTCGGATAGCTCTTCAATGGGGTTTTTTCAGTCACTAGCTGTGCAGTGCCAAGTGCAATGCCCCCTAATTGTACCGCGCGTTCTGCAAAAGTATCGAGATGGTCGTTAATGGTGGTGCGGAAGCCATCCAGCATTTCGTGGACCGCAATAAAATTAGCTCCGCGCATATTCCAGTGAGCTTGTTTGGTGATAAGTGACAGATCAATAAACTGAATAACCAGCTCATTTAATAGCTTAATCGTAAGCTCTTTAGTATGTTCATCAACGTCATTTCGTGTATAGATGAGTTCGGAAGATTTTGCTTTTACCAGTTTTGCTGTACTCATAATAGGTATCCCTTTATTGAGTTGATTACCAATTTCTTCACCGGGATAAGTATAACAAAGATATTTAATTTTGTGGGGCAGATAGTGCCTATCAATTAAATAGCTTATTGCTAAGTGTGTTTTAAAGTGTCATTTAATGTTTCATTGCTAAAATATTATCATTCTTATTATTGTGCTCAATTGATAATATTTATCACTATGATTTATATGTATTTTTATATTTTAAATATAGATTATTTTCTTCATTGACTATTTTACTGCGTTATATCATTCCAGTATGCCGGAAAATTAATTTAACCGGCATACTCAAAGGGTTATTACCGTGCTCGGGCAACAATAAATAAGCGCGGGAACGCGAGTAAGCGCCGACCATCAACTTGTTGTAAATATGCCGCATCAATAATAGTCAGGTAATCTTGCAGGAAATCCAATCGCATAGATTCAGAGAGCGGCTCAAGGAAAGGGCGTAAACCGGTTGCGCGTAGCCAATCGACAATCGCCTGCGCGGAGGGCATCGGGTGATAATAGGTGGTGCGCCAAATATCGACTTGTTCAGCATGAGGAGCCAGCAAATCATAATACTGATTGGCGGTGAGCACCTTTACCCGCTCAGCCCCAGCCTCCTGTAGCGTTTGCTGCCATGGGCCGTTTGCGGCGACCTCTCGCATTGCCCTGTGGCTCGGCTCATCAAGATTATCCGGCATCTGGACGGCAAGTATTCCGTTGGCAGCTAGTTTAGAAAATAGGTAAGGGAAGAGTTGCTGGTGGTCAGTGAGCCACTGTAGCGATGCATTGGCATAAATCAGGTCTTGCGGCTCTGAAGGTTGCCATTGGCGGATATCGGCTTCGAGAAAAGCGCAATCGGGCAAGCGCTGTTGCGCACTGAGCAACATGGCGCGGGAGTTATCAATGCCGACCAGTTGGGCATCAGGAAAATACTCGCGCAGCAATTGCGTGGAATTACCCGGCCCACAACCTAAGTCACTGATACGCTGCGGTGTTGCTGCTTGAATATGTGCTAGCAGGTCGTGAGCGGGGCGGGTGCGTTCTGCTTCAAATTGGCGATATAAATCAGGATCCCAGTCTTGCATGTATGGCCTCCGAGAGAAAAATCACAGATTTTGTAGTGGTCCACTGAACAATACGGCCCCGGTGGGCTGGCCAGTGGGCGACCCGCCGTGAGGTTCCAAACTGATTGCCAGTAATGAATCGCCGGTTAACTGGTTTTCAGCCAGTGTCAGGTGTGTCGGCCCCTGAGCATTTAATAACCCCAATGAATGTGGTTTTTCTCCGGCGGGAATACGCCATAATTCAAGACTATTACTGTCACTGATGGCGACCAGATTCAAGGGTGTTAAGGTCAAACTGCGGGTCGATTTTTCCAGAGTGACCACCCATTGACTAGTTTGCTGACTATTTGACAAGACCGCTACCGGCAAGGTGGTGGGTGGGGACACCAATAAACGTGGAATCAGCAAAAATACGGCCAATGCGGCGGCCACCGCCCAGCCCAGATAAGGCCAGCGATTGTTATTAACCAGCCGGATATTAATTGGCGGCAATTGCAATTCCAGTCGTTTCCAGACCCGTTCAGGCGGGGCTAAAGGAGCTAATTGATTATCCAACTGCGTAAACAGACTTTGCCAACTGGCAACATCGGCCGCCAGTTGAGGATCGCGGCGAATTCTTCGGGTAAAACGCATTCTGGCCAGCCCTCGTAGGGTACCCAGCGCATATTCTGCGGCCAGTGCTGAGTCATATTCGCGTCTATTTTTCATAATCCTACGCAATCCTTCAGATGATCCAGCGCACGACGAATCCAGCTCTTTATCGTGCCAAGAGGTTGTTGCAGATGAGTTGAAATCTCCCCGTGTGACAGCCCTTGGTAGTAAGCCAGCATAAGGCTTTGTCGCTGTTCTGTGGGCAGATGTGTTAAACATTCAGCCAGCTTTTTGGCTTCGCTGTCTTGCTGCAATTGCGCCAGTGGCGTGAGCGCATTATCAGCCAGCGCATCGGTTTGTTCATCATCAAGCACTTGCAAACTATTATCACAGCCGCGCATCAGGTCAATGGCACGGTTACGGACAATATGCGTCAGCCAGGTTAATGGCGAGCTTAACTTCGCGTTGTAATTTCCCGCCCGATTCCAGACGCTGAGGAAACTGTCATGTAAAACTTCTTCTGCCCGGGCATGATTACGCAGGATTCGTAATGCGACGGCGAATAATCGGGGGGAGGTCAGACGATAAAGCTGTTCAAAAGCGGACTGATCGCCTTGAGCAATAGCATCGATCAGTCCAATCTGTTGTTCTACAGAACATTCATTCATGCGCCTATCCCTAAAAAACCCGTAAGGTGCAAGTATAGACGGGTTTTATTTAGGCATCAGAACAGTATCAATAACGTCGATCACACCATTTTTCTGTTGTACATCATAGATGCTGATATTGGCGACATTCCCTTTAGCATCTTTCAACTGAATGTTATGCGGCCCATTGTTCATGATCCACAATGATTCGCCATTTGCAGTTTTCAGCTCAGCCTTCCCGCCGCCCGCTTTAATTTTGCTTGCTAACTGCTGCATATCGTATTTCCCCGGCACCACGTGATAGGTCAGGATTTGGGTAAGCATGGCTTTATTTTCTGGTTTGACCAGATTTTCAACCGTACCTGCGGGCAATTTTGCAAACGCGGCATCGGTGGGCGCAAATACGGTAAATGGCCCGGGGCCTTCTAGGGTATCCACCAGCCCGGCCGCTTTAACGGCGGCCACCAAGGTGGTGTGATCTTTGGAATTCATCGCATTTTCGACGATGTTTTTGCTTGGCAACATTGAAGCCCCGCCCACCATGACATCTTCGGAGTTCATAGCGGCCATAGAAATACTGCTGAACACTAAGGACGCGAGCACAGTGGTACGAATAAGCGTTTTCATAATGTATTCCTTCTATGCTCGTCATACTTCAAGCTGCATGTGCGTTGGCGGCGTTCGTTACTCGGCCTGTCCATGGGCCTCACCTTGGTGAGGCCGCTGCAAGCAGCGTTCAAATCTGCTCCAGACCTATTTATCATCCGAATCAATTACTTATGTAATTTTATCGAAGTTCTCTCTCTTGCCGCCTTCCCGCAACTCGAATTATTTAGAGCGTGGGTGGATTGAGGTGAAGTCGTGCCTCACCTCTACCTATACGAATCAGCTAGGTGTTTTGGATGCAAAAAATGAGAAATAATCAATAAAAAACGCCAGCTCGCGGAATGACTGGGCTGGCGTACTCGATAAAGTTTCTCTGGGGGAACTGAGCGTCAGCTCTGATGAGGAACCAGTGCTCGATGCATAACATAGGCATCCACATAACCCAATTGGCTGTGGTTAAACGCGCCTGGCAGTGTGGCGAGAATTTCAAAACCTAGCTTTTGCCACAGAGCAACCGCGAGGGTATTGGTGCTGACCACAAAGTTGAATTGTATGGCGCGATAACCGAGGGCTGTTGCCTGTTCAATACAATGGATTCCAAGTGCTTTGCCAATGCCCAGACCGCGTGCATTTCCATCGACCATAAAAGACGCATTCGCAACATGATTACCCAGGCCGCGCTGGTTATCGATTAATTTATACATACCGACAACTCGTCCCTCATGCAACGCCACCCAGCACCGCACTCCGATACCAAACCAGTAATCATAAGCATCTTGTTCGGGCGTGTCTGGGGTGAACACATAGGTGTCGCCGCTACGGATTACCGCCTGAAAAAGTGGCCAAATTTCAGCAAAATCGGCTGTTGTTGCAATTCTGATTTTCATCTGTGGCTCCTGTTCAAGCAATTTCGTCAATTTGCGGTTTAGGTTTGATGGTCAGGGTAGCGCCGATGGAGGCGCTGATAATAGATGCCAGTGCCAGCCATTGAATCAGTGTCAGATGTTCATTTAAGAATACCAGCCCTGAAATCGCTGCTAATGCTGGCTCTAAACTCATCAATGTGCCGAATGTGCGGGTGGGCAAGCGGGTTAGTGCGACCATTTCAAGTGAGTAAGGTAATGCCGTTGACAGAATAGCTACAGCCAATGCCACTGGCAGAATTGCCGGGCTGAACAGTGCCATACCGCTATAAGCTACACCAATTGGACAGAAAATTATCGCAGCAATCAGAGAGCCAATCGCTACGGTACCCGGCCCATGATCACCACCGGCTTTTTGCCCCGAAACAATATAAAGCGCCCAGCAGACACCTGCGCCCAGAGCACAGGCCGCTCCAAATAGATCAATGGTTCCGATGCTGTTTCCCAGCGGTAACAGGAACCATAGGCCCAAAATCGCCAACCCGACCCAGATAAAATCGACCGGGCGGCGTGAAGAGAGCATAGCGACTGCCAGTGGGCCGGTGAATTCCAACGCGACGGCAATACCTAATGGCACTGTTTTCAATGACAGGTAAAAAAGGAAATTCATGCCACCCAAGGCAATTCCATAAATCAATAAGGGCAACCGACTACCGGCTTCAAACCGCATCCGCCAGGGTTTAAAAATAACAAACAGAATCAGCGTGCCGATACCCAGTCGCAATGAGGTTATCCCCTGTGCGCCGACCAGCGGGAACAGACTCTTCGCCAACGATGCGCCACTTTGTATTGAGATCATGGCGATCACGAGCAAGAGAATCGGGAGTAACGGGAGTGAATTTTTGGAAGAAGGAGACAAGGACATCCTTTTGAACCTCAAAGAAAAATAGTAGATATCAATCCTTGCCAGTGTAAATGAAATGTCTGTTAAGTGTTTAAAAATTACCAATTGACATAAAAATGGCGAAGAAAAAGCGGAAATAAAAAAATATTTTCTAATGCTGCTTATTTTTAATACTTTTCCTGGTGTTTTATTGAACTGAATAATTAAGATTAGTCTGGAATGGGTTTTGGTGATGAGTGTCACAAAATGGCGTAGAATACCCAAAATTCGTAAACGTATTAGTAAGATAGAAGATACTTGAAACTCTTTGTTACACCAAATAAATAATTAGACAATCATTCATGGGCAGAGTTTCATACTATTTTTTGTTATAATTTCATCGTTTTCAAGTTTCATCTAATAATTTGCGTTTTTCGAGGTGGTTATGAATAAAATTGCATGTCTTTCAGCTGTAGCAGCTTGTGTATTAGCAGTGACCGCAGGGTCAGCCTTTGCAGGTCAAAGCACCGTTTCTGGTGGTTATGCCCAGAGCGATTACCAAGGTGTTGCTAACAAATCTTCAGGCTTCAACCTGAAGTACCGTTACGAGTGGAGCGATTCCCAACTGGGTTACATTACCTCTTTCACTCACACTGAAAAAAGCAGCTTCGGCGACAGCGCATCTGTTTACAACAAAGCACAATACAACGCGATCACCGGTGGCCCAGCTTACCGTATCAACGATTGGGCTAGCGTTTATGGCTTAGTAGGTGTGGGTTATGGCCGTTTCAGCCAGAACTACCCAACGTCTCCTAGCGACAAAAACAGCACCAGCGATTACGGCTTCACTTATGGTGCAGGCGTGCAGTTCAACCCAATGCAAAATGTTGCCTTTGACGTTTCTTACGAGCAAAGCCGCATTCGTAGCGTTGACGTTGGCACTTGGGTTGCTGGCGTAGGTTACACTTTCTAAGCAACTGCTTAGGATAATCAGCATTCATCTCTAAGGGTGAATACTGTATTGGAAAAATCCGCTTTCGGGCGGATTTTTTTCGTCTGTAATAGAATATTAAGTTTTGTCGCTATATATCCTAATGTAGAAATACTATATTGATGAATAGTCATTTTCTTTCATTAACGCTATCCCTCCCTTATAACAAAAAATATCTTATTTTAAATATGTAAAAACAAGACATTAACCCGCTTACTGTTCCGGCGTGACAACGTAATTTACTGGTAAAAAGGGAATAATATGACACACTATTGTTGGCCTGATTAACTTTCATTGTTTCTGTCGAGATTTACACGTCAAGTTGGGCGGGTGATAATATATGATTATAAAACAGTAGGTTACTATAAAGTAGATAACTATAAAATAGGTTGTAATCATGACGACATATAGTGGACAAGCAGCACCGATGCTGCACGATACTAAACTTGAACAGCAGATTTTACGACGTTCGATTTTTTGTACTTTATTCATTGCTATCATGGGGATTGTTTTTGGTATTGTCTGTGGGTCTATGTCGATTATTTTCGATGGTATGTTCTCTGCTTTAGACGCAGGGATGTGCAGTTTATCTCTATTAGTATCCCGATTGTTGGGTCAACCGAACAGCCGGCGTTTTCAATATGGTTTTTGGCATGTAGAGCCGCTAGTCTTGGCTTTTAATGGTAGTTTACTGGCCTTCCTCTGTTTGTATGCTTTTGTTAACGCGATTAAAGGCATTATTGATGGCGGGCGTGAATTAGAGCTAGGTTGGGCGATTGTGTATGCTCTGGTAGTCAGCATTTTCTGTTTTACTATCTTCCTAAAGCAACGTCGTTTAAATAAACGCGTTAAGTCTGAGTTAATCGCATTAGATACCAAAAGTTGGCTGATGTCGGCGTGTATCAGCTCGGCTTTATTAGTGGCCTTTTTGCTTTCCTGGAGTATGGAAGGCACCCGCTATGAGCATTTGATCGTTTATACTGACCCTAGTGTATTGGCGCTGTTAACACTGATATTGATAACCGTTCCGATAAAAACCGTCATTGCCGCCGTCCGTGAAGTATTACAAATGACACCGGATACGCTGGATGCTTCCATGGAAAATATAATGGATAAGCTAATGGCGAAATATCAATTTATAGATTATTCACATTACGCTACTCGCATTGGTCGAGGTTTGTTTGTTGAGATTCATGTGGTTATTCCACCTGAAATGGAGAATAGCGGTGTATCTTATTTTGACCAAATACGCGATGAGATATCCCGCGCAATTGGTGAATCTGGGCCGCATCGCTGGCTAACCATCTCGTTTACCCGAAATCCGAAGTGGTTATAGGGTAGTAGGTTATGTGGGAGTCAGGGCGGAGGGCTATATTGTATTGGTCGTGCAATATAGCCTCTTTTATTTATCAAGTTCAGGATAAGATGAGTTAGCGATAAGATTTCATATGCTTACTCAGCAAATGGCACATTGATATAAAACGCTGCGGTTAAACTGTACCCCAGCTTTTAGCCTTAATCTCACCCGCTTTTCCACTCTTGCTGAGATTTCATGCAAACTGGAGGCGATACTCTTGCCATCTTGTGGCATAATGCGCGCCGAATCACATTTTCTATAATTCTTGAATATCCCTATTCAGTAATCCAATCGAGAGCGAGCTCTGTGCTAAGTACTAACAATATCACCATGCAATTCGGCAGCAAGCCGCTGTTTGAAAACATCTCAGTAAAATTCGGTGGCGGTAATCGCTATGGCCTAATCGGTGCTAATGGTTGTGGTAAATCCACTTTCATGAAAATCCTTGGCGGTGATTTAGTACCCAGCGGTGGTAACGTATTCCTTGACCCGAATGAGCGCCTGGGTAAGTTACGTCAGGACCAATTCGCCTTTGAAAACAACACAGTGCTCGACACCGTTATTATGGGTCACGGCGAACTGTGGGAAGTAAAAGAAGAGCGCGATCGTATTTACGCCATGGCCGAAATGAGCGAAGCAGACGGCTATAAAGTCGCTGATCTAGAAGTGGCTTATGGTGAAATGGATGGTTACAGTGCAGAAGCCCGTGCTGGTGAATTGTTGCTCGGTGTCGGTATTCCGGTTGAACAACATTATGGTCTGATGAGCGAAATCGCTCCCGGCTTCAAATTGCGTGTATTGCTGGCACAGGCCTTGTTCTCCGATCCGGAAATTTTGTTACTCGACGAACCTACCAACAACTTGGATATCGATACTATCCGTTGGTTGGAACAAATTCTAAACGAACGTAACAGCACCATGATCATTATTTCCCATGACCGCCACTTCCTGAATATGGTGTGTACTCACATGGCGGATTTAGATTACGGCGAACTGCGCGTTTATCCGGGTAACTATGATGAATACATGACGGCGGCGACTCAAGCTCGCGATCGTCTGCTCTCTGATAACGCCAAGAAAAAGGCCCAGATCTCTGAGTTACAATCTTTCGTTAGCCGCTTTAGTGCCAACGCTTCGAAATCCAAACAGGCAACTTCACGCGCTCGTCAAATTGATAAAATTCAGCTTGATGAAGTGAAAGCCTCCAGCCGCCAGAACCCGTTTATCCGCTTTGATCAGGATAAAAAGCTGTTCCGTAATGCACTGGAAGTTGAATTGCTAACCAAAGGTTTTGATAACGGCCCACTGTTTAAAAAGCTGGATCTGCGGCTGGAAGTGGGTGAGAAAGTGGCGATCCTCGGGCCGAACGGTATCGGTAAATCTACTTTGCTGAAAACGTTGGTAGGGGATTATGAGCCGGATGCGGGTACCGTAAAATGGTCTGAAAACAGTAAGATCGGCTACTATGCACAGGATCACGCCAGCGATTTTGAAATCGATCTGACGGTATTTGACTGGATGAGTCAGTGGAAACAGGAAAAAGATGACGAGCAGGCTGTGCGCAGTGTGCTGGGCCGTTTGCTGTTTAGCCAGGACGATATCAAGAAAAAAGTACAGGTCTTGTCTGGTGGTGAGAAAGGACGGATGCTGTTTGGTAAGCTGATGATGCAGCGGCCTAACATTCTGGTAATGGATGAGCCAACTAACCATTTGGATATGGAATCGATTGAAGCTCTTAACATGGCATTGGAAATGTACGAAGGCACGTTAATCTTCGTTTCTCATGACCGTGAGTTTGTGAGTTCATTGGCGACCAGAGTGATTGAAATGACACCAAGCAAGCTGATCGACTTTACCGGTAACTACGAAGATTATCTGCGTAGCCAAGGTATTCAGTCCTGATTATTTGATTGAGTGTTGATAAGAAAGCTGATGCAATGCATCAGCTTTTTTTATGCCCATATCTCATCAGTCTTGACCGCAAACCTCACATTTGGCATCTTTTACCAGCTTTAAACTGCGAAACTCTGCCGTCATGGCGTCATACATTAATATGCGGCCTGAAATCACCTGACCATAATCAGCCAGTAGTTTTATCGTTTCCATCGCCTGCAAATTACCAATAATACCCACCAATGGAGCCATTACTCCGGCCTCAACACAGGTCAGAGCGTTATCACCAAACAAGCGGCTGAGACAGCGATAGCAAGGTTTATCCTCTTGATATGTAAAGACACTCACTTGTCCTTCCATGCGAATTGCCGCACCAGAAATCAGTGGCTTACGTTGGGTATGGCATAGACGGTTAAGTTGCTCACGGCTGGCGACATTATCGGTACAATCCAGCACCAATTGATGCTCAGCTATGGCAATAGCAAGCTGTTCATCATCTAACTGAATATCAATTGTTTTAAGTGTCAGGCCAGGATTCATCTCCGCTAAAGTTATTGCTGCTGAGGTGACCTTAGACACACCGATACGGTCATCACGATGCAGAACTTGCCGTTGCAAGTTGGACAGAGAAACTGTGTCAAAATCCAGTAATGTCAGATGGCCTACACCTGCTACTGCCAGATATTGTGCTGCTGCACACCCGAGACCGCCTAATCCAACAATTAATACTTTGGCTGCATTGAGTTTTTCCTGTCCGTCAAAATCAAAACCCCGCAAAACGATTTGCCGGTTATAACGCAGAGTTTGTGCATCGGAAAGTTCAGGCAACATATCAGTATCCTAGTAATTTTTTGTTAAAATAATTCACTAAATCAATAATCCATTAAATAGTTCTATTTCAACAACTTCGCCGACGTTTACTGAACCACGTTCCCGCTCAAGGACGATAAAACAGTTAGCTTGGCTAAATGAGCTAAATACATGTGAACCTTGATGGCCTGTCGTGCGCACTTCCAACTCATCTTGAGCATTAGTTGAGAAAACGCCACGTTGGAAATCTAGCCGGCCCGGTGTTTTTTTCAATTTTGTTATTGTTTTTGCTTTCAAACGTAACGGTGGCTGCCAATCAGAGTGACCGGAAAGTTTAGCAATGAGAGGTTGTACCAATTGATAAAATGTCAGTGCCGCAGAGACGGGGTTACCTGGTAGGCCACAGAACCAGGCATTTTCTAATTTACCGAAAGCAAAAGGTTTACCGGGTTTTATCGCTAATTTCCAGAAACCTACATCACCCAGTTCTTCCAACATTTGTTTGGTATAGTCCGCTTCGCCGACGGAAACCCCACCGCTACTAATGACCAAATCAGCAGATGCATTGGCTTGTTCAAATGCATTGCGTAATGCTTGTTGGTCATCACGGATGACGCCAAGATCAATGATTTGGCAACCTAATTGCTGCAGCATTAAACGTACCGCAAAGCGATTGGTATCGTAAATTTCCCCCTCTCCCAAGGGCTGACCGACTGGCTTCAATTCATCACCGGTAGAGAAAATAGCCACTTTCAATGTACGGAACACGGTAAGTTCGGCAATCCCTAATGATGCCAATAGCGGTAACTGTGCAGCACCGAGTTTAACGCCGGCAGGAAAAACAGCCGCCCCTTGCTGAATATCTTCACCTGCCAGCCGGATATTTTGTCCAGCATGTATATTGCCGCTAAATGTAACACCCTGCTCGCTCACAACCGCTTGTTCTTGCATGACAACAGCATCGGCACCTGCGGGAATAGGTGCGCCGGTCATGATCCGAATACAGCTATTTGCTGGCCATTCATCTTTAAAGGGGGCGCCTGCGAAAGCTTTACCCGCCACCGGTAATGGCAGGGTACTGCTAAGTTCATTACAGCACACAGCATAACCGTCCATAGCTGAATTAGCGAAAGGTGGCACGGCAATCGGTGATGTAATTGCACTAGCTGTGATACGTCCCGCAGCATCAGTGAGCGCTATGGTTTCGCTGGTCTGTAATGGCGTGATCTGCGACAGCATTTTCGTCAGCGCTTGCTCCAGAGAGAGTAAATCCGAGGTATTACCGTGATCCATGCTGAACTCCGTGATCTGAGGGCACCGTCGCCAGAAGCTATAACGGGTGCTGGGCAATCTATCAATTGAGAGAGGCATTATGGCAGAGATTGTTATGCGGGTGAATTGATAGGGGGCAAAGAGGCCACAGTCTGATACTACCTTGAGCAGTATGACTCTTTTCCTTTATTTGATTCCTCTTAAAGATCAATACAATGCAGATTTTATGATTAAGCATGTCAAAGACACAGAGATTAGCTCAATAAGTGAGTAAAACGTGTCCACAATAACCGCGGGCGGGATCAATATTAATTCAACTCTGGGGGGGAGAACTTTATGTTGCGGCATTAAAAAAAACTACAGATCGTATAATTTTTAGAAGTCTTCAGAATATCGGTCTTTTTGCCGCCAGAAATAGCAATGTTACTGATAAGACAAGTCAGTTTACTAGTGGTGGCGCTTATTACACCGGTGGTATAAATAAATCCGGGAATGGAGTAAGTGTTAATGTTAATAATGAGAAAAGTCACCTTGCTACGAATAGTGGTATTGTTTCCCGTTTAGATAGTGCGCAAGACATTAGTATTTATACTCATGGCGATATTATTCAACAAGGCGCTCAGCATGTGGCAGTGAGCGAGTTGTTGGCTGAAGGAAAAATATCACTAATTTAGCCAGTCACAATAGTTCATTTGGAAAAACGGATAAAGAAGATATCTCAGGCGGATTCGGTTTCAATATTGATTACAGTGGGATAATACGACCGATTAAAAAAGTGCTAGAGAACGATATAGCTAAAAATGGTGTAGTTCTGCCCAAGCTAAAAGTGCCTACTGCAGGTGTAGATATCACGGCACAAGGCAGTCAAACCGATAAATATAAAGACAGTACAGTGGTGTTTGTGACTTCAATCCGTGCCGGAGGGGAGATTAAACTGCCAGATAATAATAAGTTTATTGACGAAGGAACTCAATATCAGAGTGACGAGCTAATAAATCTTCATGCTAAAAATTACTTTAATAAATCGGCTATTAATAGTGAAAAAGATAATGAGCGAAAGCTGAGTGGGCAGGGGGACCTGAGAGTGGCAACCAGCACGGGTAATGATATAAAAATCTCTGGTAAGGGGGAAGGCAGAGTGTATAAAAATGGTTTTTACACCCAGGAAGCACTACCTAGTGTGTTTCAGTCCGAATTGGGGGTTAAAATTGACATCACTGATAGTGGCTACTTTCAAGCAACACAAATAGAAGGGGGGGTTAAACTTGGTTTGAAGTCCGGCTCTCAAAGCTTAGCCGTTGAGGGGAAGGGCCATACAGAGCAAAAAAATAGTTTTTATAATAATGCCATCAAAAGCAGCATTACTACTCTGGAGAATGTGAGGTTAGCAGCGGGTAATGGTGACTTGATATTGGCAGGTACTAATATTGACAACGAGGATAAATCGGTAGGAAATGTTAAATTATTCTCTAGGAATAATATTAAGCTGTTAGCATCGGTTTCTGATAGTGCAATTCGTGAAGATAAAGCCGGTGGTAGTCTGGTGCTCAGTATAAGCAAAGCTAGCTCTAATGATAATAGTACAACGGAAAGCGGTATTGGTTTTACGGCTGAAGAAAAGAGAGTTAATGAATCAACATTGTTTAGTGAGGGAGCCACTATTTACAGTGGCGGTAATGTTGCTATTAGCGCTAAGAGTGACAATAAAGAAGCCATTTATGCTCAGGGGTTACAGGTTAAAGCTCGGCAGGTTGATATCACCGCAGCAAACGGAGGCATATTATTAGAATCAGCACAAAGCCAAGCCCCTAAAGATAATATAGACTTCTTTATTTCAGCCAGTGCCAGTGGTTCAACAATATCAGGTTTAAATACAGATACTCCTACAGAACACAAGTTAACAGGAGGCAGTTTTAATATTAAAGATGATAAAAATAACCAATGGGTTATTAAACATCAGAATAGTCGTATAAACACCGAACGCACTTTCTTAGAAAACGGCAAAGATATGTTGCTGAAAGGGGAAAAAGTAGTTGTCGATAGTGTGCGGGCTGATATTGGCGGTAATTTGCATATTCAAAGTGTTAAAGAGTTTTATCTTATTGATAACAAAGATTTTAGATTAAATCTATCCTATATGGGGACGACTGACTTTGCGGGCGATGAAATGGCAGAGTTTGGCGGTTCAGGTAGTAATACCAATAAACAAGGTATTACTGAGATGTCAGGTTTTTATGGGACAAAAGATGTTGTGATTAATCACAACGGTACTAAAACCTTGGCCGAAGCTGAGGTGGTTAATGCGAGCAAACCGGTAGAATGGAATATATTCACCGTGAAACCGTTAAAACCAAAAGTTGTTGTCAAGGTGAAAGAACCAAAGCCTGATAATGTACAACCAGTATCTGACTATTCACATGCGATAGCACCGGTACACTAAATAAGTCAGCGCGAATAAACCAGCACTATGTTTTGGTCGATTTTGGTGAGGTAATTGCAATATCAGTGTTGTTCGCATTAAAGTTAGCGGAGAGTGTCGCAAGATACTTTCCGCTAATGTCAGAAAAGTATTATCCGCCATAGCTTCAGTTAGTGCTCACTAAATAACGCCGAATAGTTTCCAGTAAGTCTCTAGTCCCACAGCATGCATCATTATATCCTTCGGTATGTCTACGATTAATAACTCGGTCATGGGGGCAACCGCCGTGACAAATAGAAAACCATTCACAATGGCGCATTTTCTCAGTTGCCTCTTTTTCTTCACTGATAGCTTGTTGATTATGTAATGAGTTTGCGAGCAGGTCGGCTAAATCAGTATTCAATATCGAGCCATAAATACTATTGGCATCATCTCTATATTTGTCACAGGGAGATACATCTCCGTTAGGTTCCAGTGTAATGATTTCTTGTGAGCAATTGCCAGACCAATAACAGGCAGTGAGTTTTTTATCAGGATGTTCCAACACCTTAATAAAATCCTCGAAAATAGTAATGTGTATTTTTTCACGATAATCTTTTATCCAAATAATAAATAGATCTGATAAGAATTTGATGAATTCAGCATAACTGATGAAATTATTTCCAACATATTCCCCTGTGGTCAAGCGATTATCTGGTACAATATTAAGAAACTCAATGCCAGTCAATTCTATTGAAATAAAGTAAGTCAACATCTCTTTCATGTCGGTTTGATATACTTCGCGGTCAACAACTATCAGTGCACCATATAATATATTGTAATGCTGTAGTTTTTTTATCCCGCTGGCGATCCGTTCAGATGTACCCTTTCCTCGGTAGTCAACTCGCCGTTTATCATTAACTGCGGGTATACCATCGAGACTGATCCCAACGTTCATTCCGATGCCCTTAATAAAGGTTAACCACTCTTCAGAAAGATTCACGATATTTGACTGCATCGTATTAGTGATATATTGTTCTGGCCGCTTAAATTGCTGTTGTAGCCAAATGAGTTTTTTGAAAAAATCTGGCTTTAACAGTGTAATTTCACCGCCATGCCAGACAAACTCAAATCTATTTACATTAGGAATAGCTAGGATCTGCCGAACTGTATGGGCTAGTGTATGAAATGAAACTGTCTGATTAGGGCCTTCAGCCCATGAGTGACAATAGGTACAACGAAGGTTACATAAGCGAGTCGCCTTCAATACGATAACCAGTTTTTTTGCTTTAATAGGTTTTACCGAAATATTTCTTTTTAATGATTTATTGAATATCTCCAGTTCATTGGTATCGAGTAATTGCTCTGCTGGTATTTTACCTATGAGATAGGCTGATAGGGTTTTATATTCACATGCATCTAGTTTTTCCAAGTTATATCTATCTATACCGTTAATTGTAACGTAATCAATGTTTTTTACCGGTATTTTATTTTCCATAATACATTCCTATTTTATCATGTTAGTTTACCATCTTTCATTTTTATTATTCTATTTCCGAATGTTGAAGCTTCATCTGAGTGTGTTACCATAATAATAGTGGTTCCTTTTTGGTTTATATTTTTCAACTGCTGAAGTACCGTATGGGCATTTTTGCTATCTAAATTTCCAGTTGGCTCATCAGCTAAGAGCAACGCAGGGTTAGATACCATTGCTCTGGCAATTGCGACTCTTTGTTGTTGACCACCTGATAATTGCACCGGTTTATGCCCGCTACGGTTATCGATACCAAAAAGACTTAAAACTTGACTTACCTTTTCAATACGATCTTTTTTGGCAATACCGCGATACTTAAGGGGTAAGGCAATATTATCAAAAATAGATAAATGTGGAATTAGATTAAATGATTGAAATATATAACCTATCAAGTTTCTTCTTAATGTTGTTTTTTGAGAGTAACTCATGCGGACGATTTCTTTTCCTGCCAAGGTAAATGATCCACTATCAAGGTTGTCAAACATACCAATAATATTAAGCAATGTTGATTTACCCGATCCTGACGGCCCCATAATAGAAACAAAATCCCCTTCTTCAACACTAAAGCTAATTTGATTAATAACTCTGGTTTTAATCGTTTTGGTGGTATAACACTTTTCAGCATTTTGCATGTTCAACATGTTATTTGAACCCTATGATGTCGTATTCATTATTATTGGTGGCTGGAGGCATCACTATGACTTGTCCTATCTTCAATCCTGCTGTGACTTCTGTTTTCATTGAGTTGCGGCGGTTAATTTCAACTTGATATTTAATTGCATTATCATCTTCTGGTTGGTAAATATAGATATAATTACTCCCTTGCTTGTCCGAAAAAATACTATCAGTGGGAACCATTAACACATTGTTTTTTTCTTCTTGTAATGGGATTTGTATTTCTATAGATTGTCCCCGTTTAAGTGGCATAATAGTTTCTTGTAGTGGTACCAATTTTGCTTTGAATTTACCATTTTCAACAATAGTTGAAACCGATTCAATAAATAGTTTTATATTTTTACCATTTATTGATGAAATAATATGGCTTTGTGGTCTTATTTTATCGAGGTAATATTCACTAAAGTAAACATTAAAATAATATGATGTTAAATTATCGATTGTCGCTATTTTTCCTCCTGGTTTTATTTGCTGACCTAATTCAATATCCAGAACCGATAAAGTTCCATCAATAGGTGCGCTTATGACTAATTGCTTCATACCATTTTCAATAGTCTTCATCATTCTCTCAAGTAGAAAAATAGAATCATCTATGTTTTTAAATTGTGATGGAAATGATTTTTTATTTTTTTCATCATGTTCTCTCAATATGTCACTTTTTATTTTCCAATTTTTCAATATGTCTGTTTTATATTCCAGCTCCGACTTTGCAATCATGGATGCTTTATCAAGAACTTGGTGCCGATTCAAATCTTTAGATATTATAACTATTTGATGTAGAGCTTCTTGTAAATTAAGTTTTGTATCTCGATCATCTTGTTCCAACTGCATTTTCATATTACGAAGATTATTTATTTGTTCGGTAATATTCGCTATCCGCGATGTCGCTTCCAGCATAAATTCGTAGTTAGATAAGTGAGCAATGACATCACCTTTTACGACAGTATCAAATGCCTGCTTGACGACTTCAGTCACTTTCCCACCGCGTTCACTTGATACAATAATGCTTTCTCTCGGTACAGTGGTGGCTCGGGTAATCAGTACATCCTGATACACTTCTGCTTTGGTCGTATGAAAAACAGCATCTTCTCGAGAAATGAGTAATATACGTTGAGTAGAAGATAAATAATAAATATAATAAATCCCCGCAAAAAAAATAATTAATAAACTAAAAACCACTAATTTAGCTGTTATATTCACAGAGTCGGATGGTTCTATTTTTATATCCATAATTTTATTTATTACTTCTATTTTTCAGTATATTACTGAAAATGAACGTGATGACCATAATAACAACAATACTTAAAATGAAAATAATGAGCGATCCTGTGGCATAGACATAGGATAGCCCTTTGACCAAACTGTACTGTGCCAACCATTTATGCAATAGCAACAAACTTATAGGGAGTGATATTACCGATGCGATAAGGATGGGTATAATATTTTGTTGTATAAAGAAAGTAATATGGGTGTAAATAGAACCACCAATTGTCTCCATTATTTGTAAGGTTTTATCGAGCCGTTTTGTCTCCGAAATTCCAATTATTGTGGTACTCATCAACATTAACATTACTGAAAACAGTGTTACAGCATTGATTGTTTTCTGTATTAGTATGTTGTCATTAAAATATTCTTTATGTAAATTATTGACTGATACTATTTGTTCGCTATTAACATGGTAACGTTTTAATATATCGACTATCTTTCCTATATCCGGCATATTTTTAATTTTGATAGATCCATAACGTTGAGGACTATCTTTTTTAATAAAGATAAGTAATGGAGAGGGAGTCTCCTCTCGACCTGCAAGATAAAAATCATCTATTATTTTCAAAACTCTAACGGATTGTTGTGAATCATTTTCATTAATATAAAATAAAGTATTAAGTGTATGTTCATAGGATTGCATTCCCATTAATGTCATAAAAGACTTTGTGGCAATAGCATGGTGGATATTGCTGTTATCACTGGGTAATAGTGGGTTTTTGTCACCTGCTATTATTTTTATACCCCAGGTGCTAATGAAATTCTCATTTACACTAAGGGTGTTGACTGTAACTAATTTATCTTTTTCTTGTTGATGGTTATGGAATACATGAATATTACTGCGAGACATATCAAATGGTCGCCAACTGCTTATGGCAATATTAACAATGCCAACTTTACTCATTAATTCATCCTGTAAACTATTGATGGCAGTATTTGATTTTAACTCATCACTTAATTCGAATGTTATTACACTCTCTTTATCATAACCAAAGTTGTAATTTTTCATGAAATGTATTTGTGTCATTATTCCTGACCACAAGTAAATGATAATTCCAGCAATAATAATCTGTATGCAGAACATAATGTTATTTATGCGAAGAGAGTGAGGCGGTTGCGTATAAATTCCACTATAATAACTGTTATTGGGTAAGATAAAAGTCATTAAAAAAGTATAATGTGCGAGTAAAATAGCGGCATAAGTTATCGCTGCAGTAATAGAAAATGCGGTTGAGAAGTCATTGTTACCTTGGGTAAATATAAGTTCCTTGATGCTATAGGAAAACTGCGTAAGCGCCATTAAACTAAAAAGAGCAAGTAAAAGCACTAATGTAGTTTGTAATGTAGCGATAAAAAATGCTTCTGTGATTAGCTGATAACGAGATGCACCGATTGCTTTTTTTATATAAAAACTGTTTCTCTTTTTTGCGTTTATTACATTATTAATATTAAAGAAATTCATAGTGGTAGTAAAAAAGACAAATAGGCCTGAAACGTATAAAATGTTTAAGTATAATGGTGAAGTTACCGTGCTTATTTCATCCGGTAGTGCATTGTCGTAATGGATATCAGCAATATTACGCGCTGATAGCCGAATGAATTCTTCGGGGCTAAATGGGGCGCCGGGAAGTTGAGGTGCGTGTCTGATAACGAATGAGTTCAGTTGTTCTGGGGTTGGTTTCATTCCTGATTTCATCGTGATAAAAACATAGGCATGCATATCATACCAATCATGTCTTTTATCATGATAATCATCTATTATTTCGGGAGCGAATGCGATAACCGCAGTGGTTTTAAACCGGCTAGATTTATTGAACTCAACCACATCTTTAATGACGAACTGGCCTTTATCACCCAATGTAATAACTTGCCCTTGAGGATTTTCCAGATGAAGGTATTGCCGATTAAATTCAGGGGTAATAATAATCTCATTTTGTGCCAGATGGGGAATTTTTTGTTGAAAAAGATTTAATGTGTTAAGAAACTCGGCACTTACTGCATAGATATCAACATTTGAATGTATCTTATCGTTAACCTGTAAACGGGTAAAAATACGGGCTATAAAGTCGACATGTTTGATGTTGTTATCATTTTTTAATACTGAAATAAGTGGCAGGGGAGCTTGTGCTGATTTCACCTCATCCCCATTAGGCAGATTAAATAATGTCTCTATCCGATAGATATCTTTGTAGTTTTCATGATGTTTTTCAATACGTGAGTTTGTTAAATAAATGAGTAATACAAAAAACAATGATATTAATCCGATAGCTGTTATTAGAATTGCTAACAGACTTGATATTGGGCTTAGTTTCAGATCATTGATAAACTCACTGGTTAACATGGATATCTCACTGTTCTTAATAAAATATAATAATGGTTAATTTATAATTAATAGTGATATCTTTTACCTTTATATTAAGCTATGCGGCCCCAAGAATTAAGATGCTAATAAAAGCATCTTAATTCTGTTGCTATAAAGTAATCGCATTAGTTAATTTGCTATTGTGTGAAGCTTTTTGACCAATTCCATGCGGTAATTTTATTATTGATATTACTGTTTATTAGGTTTTCTATCTCATCGTCACTTATCGAGAGTAAGTTTTTTTTAAATGATTGCTCTAACGATTCTAACTTGGTTTTCAATGCCGCTAAATTGGCATTATTTGTTTTTCTATTGGGTTGGTGTGAAGTATACATATAACTCTCCATTTAAGTCATTTCCTTTTGCTTTTACTCAATTTCGAGAAGTGTTGAGTCAGTTATTTGTAATTCTTTTTTACGATTTTATCAATGTTTTTCTCGACATGTTTTTTATAGATGTTTATTAATTATATTATTAAAATTTCCACTTATTAGTTATTTTCGTAACGATAATAAGTTATATATCTGCTATCAAATAAAAAGCCCCCGAAGGGGCTTAAGCTATTTAATATGGGTAATCTAATTAGTTGTATCCGTTATGGGTGTAAATGTTCCGCATGGAAACGCAGATGATCTTCAATAAATGTCGCTATGGTGAAATAGCTGTGATCATAGCCAGGCTGAATACGCAGAGTCAGAGGCCAGCTACGCTGACGTGCCAACTCGGCTAATTTTGCCGGTTGTAGTTGATCGGCAAGGAACTGATCGACATCTCCCTGATCCACCAACATCGGCAACTGGGTTTCTGCATGTGTTAGTAAATGGCAGCTATCATATTGTAACCATTGGCTTTCATCTGCCCCCAGATAGGCACTAAAGGCTTTACGGCCCCACGGAACCTGACACGGATTGACTATCGGCGCGAAAGCTGAGGCCGATTGATATTGCTGCGGGTTACGCAGCGCTAACATCAGCGCACCGTGCCCGCCCATTGAGTGACCACAGATAGATTGACGCCCACTGACACTAAAGTGCTGGCGAATTAATGCCGGCAACTCCTGACTGATATAATCGTACATATGAAAATGCTTAGACCAAGGGGCTTGTGTTGCATTCAGGTAAAACCCAGCTCCTTGGCCTAAATCATAACCGTCATCATTAGGTACGTCATCACCGCGTGGGCTGGTATCCGGCATCACCAGCACCAATCCTAGCTCAGCCGCGATACGCTGTGCGCCCGCTTTTAGCGTGAAGTTTTCATCATTACAGGTTAGCCCCGATAGCCAGTAAACTACCGGCGGCGGGTTATCATCCCGTGGTGGTGGCAGATAGATGCTGAACGTCATATTGCAATTCAGGCTGCTGGCGGCGTGGCGATAGCGTTGCTGCCATCCACCAAACATCCGGTGCTCTTCGAGAAGTTCAAGTGACGTATTCATGCGTTGTCTGCCTTCCTGATCTATTTGTTTTGTAAAGTATGTTTTTGGGCAGAATCGCCGAAATGAATCACGGTACGAATGGATTTGCCCTCATGCATCAAATCAAAGGCTTCATTGATTTGATCCAACCCCATGGTATGGGTGATGAAATCATTCAGGGCGAATTTTCCATCCAGGTATTGCTGCACAATGCCCGGTAATTCTGAACGGCCTTTTACACCACCAAATGCAGAGCCACGCCAGACGCGGCCGGTCACCAGTTGGAATGGACGGGTTGAGATCTCTTCACCGGCACCGGCGACACCAATAATCACTGATTCGCCCCAACCTTTATGGCAGCACTCTAAAGCTGAACGCATGACATTGACGTTGCCAATACATTCAAATGAGAAATCTACGCCGCCATCGGTCAGCTCGACAATCACATCCTGAATAGGTTTATCATAATCTTTCGGATTGATCAGGTCAGTCGCGCCCAGTTTGCGGGCCAGCTCGAATTTGCTGGTATTCAAATCAATCCCGATAATTCGGCTGGCACCGGCCATTTGTGCGCCAATAACCGCCGATAAACCAATGCCCCCCAAGCCGAAGATAGCCACGGTATCGCCCGGTTTTACTTTGGCAGTATTGATAACGGCCCCCATGCCGGTGGTGACGCCACAACCGAGCAAGCAAACTTCTTCTAATGGCGCTTCTTTATTGATTTTTGCCAGTGATATTTCTGGCACGACGGTCAGCTCGGAGAAAGTCGAGGTGCCCATGTAATGGAAAATTGGCTGGCCATTTTTAGAGAAGCGAGTCGTGCCATCAGGCATCAGGCCTTTACCTTGTGTGCTGCGGATCGCCTGACACAGGTTGGTCTTGCCGGAGCGACAGAATTTACATTCACCACATTCAGGTGTGTACAGTGGGATCACATGGTCACCCACTGCAACACTGGTCACGCCTTCGCCAATGGCTTCTACAATACCGCCACCTTCGTGACCCAGAATGGCCGGGAATACGCCTTCAGGATCTTTACCCGATAAGGTATAGGCGTCAGTGTGGCAAACCCCACTGGCGACAATCCGCACCAGGACTTCGCCTTTTTGTGGCGGCATTAAATCGACTTCTTCAACGGATAGCGGCTGGTTTGGCCCCCATGCGACTGCGGCGCGGGTTTTAATCATCTCCATGGTGTTGCTCCTATAGTTTCTGCGTAATGAGTGTTATACCCGTCATACTTCAAGTTGCAGGTGTGTTGGCTGCCATCACTCACCCGAGTCATTGAGTTATCTCAACTCCTTGGGTTCATTTCGTTGCCGCCTACCTGAAACTCGAATTATTTAGGGTGTAAATATATTCTTTATGAAACATACATGTATCATATATGTTTCATGTGATCGTTACCGATAACAGCAAACGATACTTGTATAAATTATGACCGGAAAAAGTAGCTCTGCCCGCTCAATTACTGAGTTTCAATCTGTTCAATGATTAATTCTTTGAGGGCGCGAACATTAGGGCTAAAGGCATCTTTGCGCCAAATAAGCCAGGTTGCCGTCTCGGCAATATCGGGTGGCAGGTGGTGCACCTGTACTCGCTCGTGGCCGGGTAACAGAGTCAATACTGAATGCGGTATCAGCGCTAACCCCGCTCCGCTAGCCACACAAGCTAGCATGGCGTGGTAGGACTGGATTTCCATGATATGTCCAGGTAAACAGCCCGCCTGACGGAACCAGCTTTCCAGCTGTAGCCGATATGAACAACTGGGACGAAAAGCAAACAAAGTTTCATCCACGGCATCACGGGCTTGCAGAATAGGTCGGTGATCCAGACAGGAAATGATCACCAATTGCTCCTCGAAAGAGCGGCAACCATGCAGTTCATCATGCTGCACCGGGCCATCGACCAATGCGGTCGCCAGTGTTCCGGCTCGGACTTGTTCAATGATTTCGCCGGAAGTCCCGGTGGTCAGTGATAAAGAGACCTTGGGATAGCGCTGGTGATAAGCCGCGAGCAGATTGGGCAGGCGAGTGGCCGCAGTACTTTCCATCGAGCCGAGAGGGAAATTACCGGCAGGTTCACCTGCATGAGTAATGCTCATAGCCTCCTCGCTCAGCGCCAGAATTCGGTTGGCATAGCAAAGAAAATTGTGACCCATGGGCGAAAGGCGCAGGCGCTGTTTTTCACGGATGAACAGGTCTGCACCCAACTCTATTTCAAGCTGGCGCAGGCGTGTCGTCAAATTTGAGGGGACGCGGTGCATCTGCTCCGCTGCTCGGGCAACGGAACCTGTTTCTGCTACACAACAAAACATGCGCAGCTGGGTCAGATCCATAAGTGTTCTCTTTTTGTGATGAACTTAGTGACTATTATTCATTTTTTGTGATTCTAATGCTCAGGCATGATATTCGCAACTTTCTTTTAACAGATTGTCTGCGGTAATGAGCTGACAGAAATAGATAGGCGGGGCTGATGGCATTAAGAATTGCATTGAGTGGCTTTCTGGCATTAGTGGTGGCTATGGGGATAGGGCGTTTTGCTTTCACTCCCCAAGTGCCACTGATGATAGCGGAACATCAATTCACCCTGACCGGGGCAGGGCTGGTTGCGGCAGTTAATTATCTGGGATATTTATTTGGTGCTTTTGATGCCATGCGGGCCAGCCGCCATGTTGAACGCCGCTTATGGCTAGGGATATGGGGGGCGGCGGCGTTGACACTGCTATCCGCTGTTGTTGACGGGCCGTGGTGGCATGGCGTGGTACGTTTTGCTATTGGCTGGGCCAGTGGCTGGTCGATGGTGCTGGTTGCCGCCTGGACCAATGAGCGATTGGCACATTTTGGCCGCCCTGCGCTGAGTGCGGCTGTCTTTGCTGGGCCGGGGGCTGGCATATTCATCAGCGGCATGTTGGCTGTGCTAATCCATAGCTATGGCTTATCGGCGGGAGAAGCTTGGCTAGTGTATGGCGTATTGGCGTTGATTATTGTTGCTGCCATTAGTATTAATTTACCGCGCAGTGGGGAATTGCATCGTCCTCATCTTGCCGCTGTGCCACTGACTTTAACTCCAGCACTGAAACGGTTGGTGTGGAGTTACAGTCTGGCGGGGTTTGGCTATATTTTACCCGCCACGTTTTTATCGCAGATGGCCACAGCCCGTTTCCCTGATAGTCTATTTGCGCAGTTTGTCTGGCCTGTTTTCGGTGGTGCCGCCGTAATAGGTATTACCCTCGGTATCCTGACGCGCCATTGTTTGACATCACAAACACGGCTGGCATTAACCCTGTGGGTACAGGCCTTAGGGGTGCTGTGTGCAGAATGGGTGCCAGGTGTGAGCGGACTGGCATTGGGTGCTGTATTAACCGGCGGTGGTTTTTTGAGTGTCGTCCAACTTTCTTTGCAACATGGTCGCGAATTGGCCCCGGAACACACCCGGTATATGGCCGGTTTATTGACCACCGGCTATGCTATCGGGCAGTTGGTTGGGCCGATATTATCCGCGATTTCGACCGCATTGACCCACCGGTTGGAACCCGCATTATATGTCGCAATAGTGGCACTGATGATTGCCGGGGCTTTGGTGATTAAAACCCCAGCCCGTGCGCGGGAGATTGCTGCTCATCCAGACGCAACAATTTCATCATGATAAAAGTGCCGCTGCAGATGAATAACCATCATCGGAGATCAATAACAATCATCGGAGATCAAGAACAATCATTGGATATCAAGAACAATCACTGGATAATCATTTTGCTCTCAACTAAAGTGGAGAGCAAAATCTGAACGTGATCTACATCATGTTTATCTCGCTCAGACACGTACGCCTGTTGGAGAAAAGAATGTCATCGCTGAGTAAAGAAGCTGAGCTGGTTCATGAAGCACTGCTGGCCCGTGGTCTTGAAACCCCATTGCGCAAACAAGAATTAGATGCCGAAACGCGCAAGACCCGGATTCAGGAGCATATGACGCAAGTTATGCAATTGCTGAATCTTGATTTATCTGACGATAGCTTGGCCGATACACCAAGACGTATCGCCAAGATGTATGTTGATGAGATTTTCTCCGGTCTGGATTACGAGAACTTCCCTAAAATTACCCTGATCGAAAATAAAATGAAGGTCGATGAGATGGTTACGGTGCGTGATATCACCCTGACCAGCACTTGTGAACATCATTTTGTGACTATCGATGGTAAGGCAATAGTGGCCTATATCCCGAAAGACAGTGTGATTGGTTTATCCAAAATCAATCGTATTGTGCAGTTTTTCGCCCAGCGCCCACAAGTACAAGAGCGGCTGACGCAGCAAATCCTGCTGGCCTTGCAGACCTTGTTAGGGACAAATAATGTCGCTGTTTCTATTGATGCCGTGCATTATTGTGTGAAAGCGCGTGGGATTCGCGATGCGACCAGTGCGACCACCACCACGTCATTGGGCGGGTTGTTCAAATCCAGTCAGAATACTCGCCAGGAATTCCTGCGCGCTGTTCGTCATAATAGCTAATATCACCACGGTTAATTAGCCTTTTGCCAAAAAGGGCACCATTGGGTGCCCCTATACAGGATGTCGGGTATGCGTCAACGCATCGCAACGTTAGACAGCGCGCGAGGTCTGGCCATTCTTGGCATTCTTCTGCTCAATATTAGTGCTTTTGGCCTTCCCAAGGCTGCTTATCTTAATCCTGCTTATCTTGGTCTTCCCTCTGTGTCTGATAGCTGGACATGGGCCATTCTTGATATTGTCGCTCAAGCAAAGTTCCTCTCTATTTTTGCCATTTTATTTGGTGCTGGCCTTGAACTGCTGCTTAAACGTGGCAAAGGCTGGATACGGGCGCGGCTTTCCCTCTTATTGTTATTAGGGTTGATTCACGGCATTTTCTTCTGGGATGGCGATATTCTTTTAGCTTATGGTTTGATCGGCCTGGTGTGCTGGCGAATGATTCGTGATGCTAAAGATGCAACCAGTTTATTGCGCACCGGGGCGGTGCTTTATTTGCTGGGGGTGGCGGTGTTATTGCTACTGGGTTTTGTCACCAGCGGCGAGCCGGGCCGCTTTTGGCAACCGGGGCCAGCAGATTTGCAATATGAGCAATTCTGGAAATTACAGGGTGGGGCGGAGGCTTGGAAAAACCGGCTGGATCTGTTGTCATCCAATTTGATTGCTATCGGCGCGCAATATGGCTGGGAACTGGCAGGCTCAATGCTCTTGGGGGCCGGGCTGATGCGTTGCGGTTGGCTACGTGGGGAATTCAGTTTGCGCCATTATCGGGTGCTGGCTGCTTGTTTGATACCGCTTTCATTAGTTATCCAAATACCGGGTGTGGCGCTGCAATGGTTGGTCGGATGGGATTTCCGTTGGACCGGCTTTTTGCTACAAGTGCCGCGTGAGCTGGGCGCGCCTCTGCAGGCGGTAGGTTATTTGGCCTTGCTTTATGGCTTCTGGCCGACATTGGCGGGCTGGCGAGTTAGCCATTGGTTGGCACAGGTTGGCCGCATGGCACTGAGCAATTATTTATTGCAGACATTGATATGCACTTTTATCTTCTATCATCTCGGCTTCTATCAGCAGCTAGATCGTCTGCAATTGTTAGCTGTAGTTCCATTGGTCTGGCTATGTAATATCCTCTTCTCCTTGTTATGGCTGCATTATTTTGCCCAAGGGCCAGTCGAATGGCTTTGGCGTAAATTGACCGCCTATGCTTGTGGTCAATCGTTACAGCCGCGCAACACCAAGTCTTGAATGCGTCTAAAACAGGATAATGATTGAACAGTTGCAAATTTGTATGTAAACGTTTTCTTTCTTGTGACGTATTTCACGTGGCAGTCTCAATAAACTGGGTAGGATAGGCCACCTGCCATGACAGGTTGTGCTCAACGTATGCATGGCGACTTATTGATAAAATAAGACTCACAGGATAAGGTCATGGCCGCTCTGCATTCAACTGGAAACAGTATTACAATTCGCGATGTGGCCTCACGGGCGGGCGTTTCGCTGGCCACAGTTTCAAGAGTGCTTAATAACAGCGCCTCTATTCGGCCAGAAACTCGGGCTGCCGTGCTGAAAGCGGTGTCAGAGCTGGGCTACCGACCTAATGCCAATGCACAGGCGCTGGCAACTCAAAGCAGTGATACGGTCGGTGTGGTCGTGATGGATGTATCAGATCCCTTTTTTGGTGCATTGGTGAAAGCGGTAGACACTGTTGCACAGCGACATCAAAAATATCTATTAATTGGCAATAGTTATCACCAAGCAGATAAGGAGCGGCACGCCATTGAGGTGTTACTCCGCCAGCGATGTAATGCTTTGGTGGTTCACGCTAAGGCATTGAGTGACGGTGAATTAATTGCCTTTTTGGACCAAGTTCCCGGCATGGTTCTGATTAATCGAATAATTCCCGGGTTTGAGCATCGTTGCGTCGGATTAGATAATGTTAGCGGTGCGCAAATGGCGTGTCGCCTGCTGCTCAAACATGGTCATCAGCGCATTGGTTTCCTCGGTTCTAATCACCCCATAGATGATGTAATGCAGCGCCAGATTGGGTACCTCAAGGCACTTGAGGGTGCCGGTATTACTGTACCTGATACTTGGCGCGCCTATGGTACTCCGGACTTAGCCGGAGGAGAGCGGGCTATGATTGACCTGCTGGGGCGCAATTTGCAACTCAGTGCAGTGTTTGCCTATAACGACTCAATGGCTGCTGGCGCACTGGCGGTGCTAAAAGAAAATGGTATCAGTGTCCCTGAGCAGTTTTCGCTGGTGGGTTTTGATGATATCCCGATTGCTCGCTATACCAGCCCTAAATTAACCACAGTCCGCTATCCTATTGTTTCTATGGCAACTTTAGCCACAGAGCTGGCGCTTGAAGGTGCCAGCCGTGCGCCAGACTCACATGCGGTCTATTGTTTTAATCCTACGCTGGTGCCCCGGCATTCTGTCGCAATTTGTGGTGTTGCTCACTAGTTCGGTATTTATTCTTGTGTAACCGTTTTCAATCTGTGAGAAAATTCACAGATTCTTAACAACGGCCCGTCTATGCTCTAGTTGTTTTCTACCTGAATGTATCAATATGTCATCAGTTACCGGATAAAAAAATACACGGTAGCGGGTTTTAGAATAGCGATTTACAAACGCGAGTTCCGCAAACGACGAGTTTGTAAATGACATGGTTTTTGACGACTCAGGCAGCTTTTCGGAGTGGAGTGTGTTCAAGGACGAAAGATATGAGTGTCAGCTGCTTTGAACGATGGGTTTTTCTCACGTTAAGGCGATGGTGTTATCACCCTGTACTACCCTACATAAACCCGGAGATACAAATGAATAAGAAGGTTTTCACATTAGCGACTCTGGTTGCCAGCATGATGTTCGGCGCGGCGGCTCAAGCTGATACCCGTATTGGTGTCACTATTTATAAATATGATGACAACTTTATGTCCGTGGTCCGTAAAGCTATCGAGAAAGATGCTAAAGCATCTCCTGATGTTACCTTACTGATGAATGACTCTCAGAATGACCAATCCAAGCAAAACGATCAAATCGACGTGTTGCTGGCGAAAGGCGTAAAAGCGTTGGCAATCAACTTGGTTGACCCAGCCGCAGCGCCGGTGGTTATTGATAAAGCCCGCGCAAACGATGTTCCAATCGTGTTCTATAACAAAGAACCTTCACGCAAAGCGCTTGATAGCTATGACAAAGCTTATTATGTAGGGACTGATTCCAAAGAATCTGGTGTTATCCAGGGTGAGTTAATCGCCAAACATTGGCAAGCCAATCCAAATTGGGATTTGAACAAAGACGGCAAAATTCAATTTGTGCTGTTGAAAGGCGAGCCAGGTCACCCAGATGCAGAAGCTCGTACCACCTATGTTATCAAGACCCTTAACGAGAAAGGCATCCCGACACAACAATTGCAGTTAGATACCGCAATGTGGGATACCGCACAGGCTAAAGATAAGATGGATGCGTGGCTATCTGGCCCGAACGCCAACAAAATTGAAGTGGTGATCGCTAATAACGATGCCATGGCAATGGGCGCAGTGGAAGCATTGAAAGCGCATAACAAAACCAGCATTCCAGTCTTTGGTGTTGACGCCTTACCAGAAGCATTAGCTCTGGTGAAATCAGGTAAAATGGCCGGTACTGTTCTGAACGATGCCAACAATCAAGCTAAAGCGACCTTTGATCTGGCTAAAAATCTGGCCGATGGCAAACCTGCTGCCGAAGGCACTAAATGGAAAATCGAAAACAAAATCGTACGAATTCCATATGTAGGTGTTGATAAAGATAACTTGGCTGAATTTACTAAATAATAGCCAGTAGCCGTGATGGGATGTACCCACAGCAGCTCTAACCGCTATGGGTAAAGACGTTATTAATAACCTTCTGGCCCCGTTCTTGGGTGACCAGCACCGGGGCGGAAGGTTTTTTTGCATTGATCCTTATTTTGAATATGCGCTAAACGACTGGTGCTGTATATATCCAGGACGTCAGTGGCAATTCTTAGCCAGGTACAACTATGGCCGATATTAATACAGCACAACCTCGTGAGTGGTTGCTGGAAATGAGTAATATTGATAAATCATTTCCGGGCGTAAAGGCGTTAGATAACGTAAATCTTAAAGTGCGGCCAAATTCGATCCATGCCTTAATGGGAGAGAATGGTGCAGGTAAGTCAACGCTATTAAAATGTCTGTTTGGTATCTATAAAAAAGACTCTGGAAGTATTATCTTTCAGGGGCAAGAAATAGAATTTAAAAGTTCTAAAGAAGCATTGGAACATGGTGTTTCTATGGTGCATCAGGAGTTAAACCTGGTATTACAACGCACCGTAATGGATAATATGTGGTTGGGGCGTTATCCAACTAAGGGTTTCTTTGTCGATCAAGATAAAATGTACAAAGATACCAAAGCAATCTTCGATGAATTGGATATTGATATTGATCCACGCGATAAAGTTGCCACTTTATCGGTATCCCAAATGCAAATGATCGAAATTGCCAAAGCTTTCTCTTACAATGCCAAAATCGTCATTATGGATGAACCCACTTCTTCATTAACTGAGAAAGAAGTTAATCATTTATTTACGATTATCCGCAAATTAAAAGGTCGCGGCTGCGGAATTGTTTATATCTCCCATAAAATGGAAGAAATATTCCAGCTGTGTGATGAAATTACTATTTTGCGCGATGGTCAGTGGATTGTGACCCAACCACTGGAAGGGCTGACCATGGACCAGATAATCTCAATGATGGTCGGGCGTTCACTGAGTCAACGTTTCCCAGATCGCCTTAATAAGCCCGGTGAAGTCATTCTGGAAGTGAAAAATCTGACCTCATTGCGCCAACCTTCAATCCGTGATGTGTCCTTTGATTTGCATAAAGGTGAGATTCTGGGAATTGCCGGGTTGGTGGGGGCAAAGCGCACCGATATTGTTGAAACTTTATTTGGTATCCGTGAAAAAGTTGCTGGCACTATTAAGTTGCATGGTAAGAGTATTAATAATCACAGCGCCAATGAAGCTATTAATCACGGTTTTGCCTTAGTGACGGAAGAGCGCCGTTCAACCGGGATTTATGCTTATCTCGATGTTGGCTTTAATTCCCTAATTTCTAATATTCGTAATTATAAAAATAAATTTGGGCTGCTGGATAATACCCGCATGAAAAGCGACACCCAATGGGTTATTGACGCTATGCGAGTAAAAACACCCGGTCATCGCACCAGTATTGGTTCTTTATCGGGTGGGAATCAGCAGAAAGTTATTATTGGCCGTTGGTTACTGACTCAACCAGAAATATTAATGTTGGATGAACCGACTCGGGGGATTGACGTCGGTGCTAAGTTTGAAATCTATCAGTTAATGACTGAACTAGCGAAGAAAGACAAAGGAATTATTATTATTTCCTCTGAAATGCCTGAGCTATTAGGGATTACTGACAGAATTTTGGTAATGAGTAATGGTCAGGTTGCGGGAATTGTTGAAACAAAACAAACCACGCAAAATGAAATATTACGTCTTGCATCCTTGCATCTCTAATCTAGTCGAAGGTTCTTATTATGAATGCGTTAAATAAGAAAAGCATGCTCACTTACCTTAAAGAGAGCGGGATTTACGTCGTATTATTCGTATTGCTGGCAATAATTATTGTCAAGGACCCGACATTTTTAAGCCTGATGAACTTAAGTAATATTCTGACCCAATCTTCTGTGCGTATTATTATCGCGCTCGGTGTTGCGGGGCTGATTGTGACTCAAGGGACTGACTTATCCGCCGGTCGTCAGGTGGGGTTAGCGGCAGTGGTTGCAGCTACAATGCTGCAAGCCATGGATAACGTTAATAAAGTTTTCCCAGATTTGCAGACTGTACCTATTCCGATCGTTATTTTAACCGTGTGTTTGATTGGTGCGATTATCGGATTGGTCAACGGTATTATCATTGCTTACCTGAATGTGACACCATTTATTACCACATTGGGCACCATGATTATTGTTTACGGGATTAACTCCCTGTATTACGACTTCGTGGGCGCATCACCGATTGCCGGTTTTGACCCTGCATTCTCAACCTTTGCACAAGGGTTCTTGCGATTTGGTGATTTCAAACTCTCTTACATTACTTTCTATGCTGTGATTGCTATCGTTTTTGTTTGGGTACTGTGGAATAAAACGCGCTTTGGTAAAAATATCTTCGCCATCGGCGGTAACCCAGAGGCAGCAAAAGTTTCTGGTGTGAATGTGCCACTAAACTTAATCATGATTTATGCGCTGTCTGGTGTGTTCTATGCATTCGGCGGGATGTTGGAAGCTGGCCGTATCGGTAGTGCGACGAATAACTTAGGCTTCATGTATGAGTTAGACGCAATCGCCGCTTGCGTGGTCGGCGGGGTGTCATTCAGCGGCGGTGTCGGTACGGTTATCGGCGTGGTGACCGGGGTAATCATCTTTACTGTGATTAACTACGGGCTGACTTATATCGGTGTGAACCCGTATTGGCAGTACATTATTAAGGGCGCGATTATTATCTTTGCGGTAGCACTGGACTCACTGAAATACGCTAAGAAGAAATAATCGACCATTAGCAGTCAAAAAAGCCAGCCAGAGTCAAACTCGGCTGGCTTTTAATTGTCATTTTTTTCGTCATAATTGTCGAAAGATACCATGATGTCTGGCGCACTAAATTCAGTGAGCCGGATTACGCAGATAGATAATCCAGTAGGTCAAACCTACTAATAATCCGCCACCAATGATATTACCGAGAGTCACCGGAATAAGATTATTAATAATAAAATTAGACATTGTGAGGGCAGGGAATTGCTCTGGTGCTGCATTAATTGAATGCCAGAATTCAGGTGATGCAAAATCACGAATCACAATAGCTAATGGGATCAAAAACATATTAGCAATGCTGTGCTCAAATCCACTGGCAACAAACATGCCAATGGGAAGTAGCATCACCACGATTTTGTCTGTCAAAGTATGGCCTGAATAACTCATCCATACAGCCAGGCAGACCATCAGATTAGCTAATATCCCCAAACACACAGCTTCTACAAAGGTATGGTGCAATTTATGGTCGGCTGTTTGCAGCACATTTAAGCCCCATAAACCATTCGCCGCGGTATGCTGGCCAGCAAACCAAATCAGAGCAACAAAAAACAATGCGCCAATCAAATTACCAAAATAGACATTGATCCAATTGGCCATTAATTGCCGCCAATTTATCTTGCCGCTGGCTTTCGCTACCACAATCAACACTGTAGAGGTGAATAAATCAGCACCACAAATAATTACCAGAATCAGGCCGAGGGAGAAACATAAACCGCCGACTAATTTTGCCAGCCCATATGCCACACCTGCGGTGCCGGTGGTAGCTGTAATGTAGAAGACAAAAGCAATGGAGATAAAAACACCTGCTGTCATGGCTAAATAAAAGGTTGTAGCGGGATTCTTAGTGGCCTTATATATACCAACTTGCTCTGCAAGTTTTGCCATATCAACCGGAAGTCGTAGATCAAAGGGATTTTCAATACTCATTGATAACTCCTTGTTGCTTATTTTATTGTTAAGATAAAAATAAATATTTATTTTAGTGGCAGGAGTTTCATGCATTTTCCATACCATGAAACAGATGGGGCGATTATAAATTGGGTGATGAGTCAGATTAAGTATTTCTATTGGTGATTTTCAGTCAGTATTAGTCATATCGCTATATAATAATCTATACATCGATGTGCCGGTGATGGATATAAATTGTCACGATATGTTTTAATGTAACTTAATGTTTTATTGGATTTTTTAATCTGAATGAGACGTGATTTCAATCATGAATTGTCATAGGCTAATGTGGTGAAATAGTTTATTAATCCAGATCAAGCTTATCGTTGGTTAATATATATTTGTTCATTTCAATACATTAAAGTAGTTATCATCCATTTTTTGGGCTTAATTACTTTGGGTATATATGGATAGCGCAAAAAAACTACCCCGTCCCACATTGGCTCAAGTTTGGCAAGACACATTGTTCAGGGTATCGAAAAAGTTATTATTACTGCGGGATATAACCGATTTAGTTAATGAACTCAGGAAACTCTCTTTTTCTGTCATCCGTTTCCAACGGGTCAATTTATTACTGCTTAACCCCCTGTATAACCAAATGACCCTCTATACCCATGATGATGTGTCTGATACTGTCGTGGAGTCGCAAAATATTTTATTTGCCGAAGGCCCTGGTGGCCAGGCCTGGCAGCAACAAACGCCTTTGCAAACTGACCATCAGCGTATGCAAAGGGAGTTTTCTGCTGTCTGCGATTTAGCGCCGTATCAGGAATTACATTCTGGTTGCCATTTTCCTTTGGGCCATGATAACCACTGGTCGGGCTGTGTTGAGTTTATTAAAACCGATGACAGCCAGTTTGATGAGCAAGATATTACTTTACTGGAATTATTGGCCGAGGTAGTGGCCATTGCGGTGAACAATATTACTGAGATAAACCGAGCATTTTCCGAGCGTGAACGGTTACGCTTTGAACGGGATCATTTCCGGATATTAGTTGATGTCACCAATACGGTTATTTCTAAACTGGAGTTGGATGTATTAGCAGCAGAAGTCTCGAAAGAAATACATCGCTTTTTCAATATTGATTACATCAGTTTGGCAATATGTGGCACCCACAATGACAAAAATAAACTGAATGTTTTTTCTACCCGCTATCAGTCTGGTAAAGCGGTGCAGCATCAGCAATCCTGGGTGGATATAACAGGTACATTAGCCGGGCAGGTTTTACATAGCCGGGAATTATTGCTGGTCAATCTGGCTGATATTGCTCTCTTGGCTCCGGATGATAAACAACTGGAAAATATGCTGGACGCTGGCTTACAGGCAGTCTGTCTGTTACCTCTATTTTTCGGTCATAAGATGCTGGGCGTATTAAAACTAGCACAATGCCAAAGTGATATTTTCACCGACAGTAACCTCAAGTTGCTGCGACAAATAGCTGCGCGAATTGCTATCGCAGTCGATAACGCTTTGGCTTATAACGAAATTACCCGTTTGAAAGATTCACTGGTCAATGAAAATCTCTATTTGACTGATCAAATTATTCATAATGAAGAGTTTGGTGAAATCATCGGCCAAAGTAGCGCTATTCAAGCGGTGCTGGAACAGGTTGAAATGGTGGCCTCCAGTGATTGTACAGTGCTGATTTTGGGTGAAACAGGAACAGGTAAAGAGTTAATTGCTCGCGCTATCCATAATTTGAGCACCCGTAAGAATAAACGCATGGTGAAAATGAACTGTGCGGCTATCCCCTCCGGCTTAATGGAGAGTGACTTATTCGGTCATGAAAAAGGAGCTTATACCGGCGCATCATCACAGCGCATTGGCCGATTTGAAATGGCAGATGGCGGTACGTTATTTCTCGATGAGGTCGGTGATATTCCTCTTGAGCTGCAACCGAAACTCCTACGGGTACTACAAGAGCGCGAAATAGAACGATTGGGGGGCAGTAAAATTATTCCGGTTGATGTTAGGCTAATTGCCGCAACCAACCGCGATTTAAAAACGATGATGGTGAATCGGGAATACCGCAGTGATCTCTATTATCGACTTAATGTTTTCCCAATTGTGATTCCACCTTTGCGTGAACGCCCTGAAGATATTCCTTTACTGGTGAAATTCTTTACTCAGAAAATAGCCAAACGTATGAACCGCACTATCGATACCATTCCGAGTGAGACATTGCGTTTGCTCAGTCGCTTACCTTGGCCGGGTAATATTCGTGAACTGGAAAATGTGATTGAGCGGGCGGTGATCCTCAGCCGTGGCACCACGTTAAATTTACAGTTACAAGAACTGGAATATCATTTATCACCATTAGAAGTAGCCAAACCGGTGTCTGAAAAGGTTGTTCACAAAGTTTTATTACCTGAGAGTGAAGAACCGGAATTTTCAGAATCCGAACGTGCGCGAATTATTCGGGTATTACGGGAAACTAATGGCGTGGTTGCCGGGCCAAAAGGGGCGGCAATTAAGTTAGGGCTGAAACGTACGACACTGTTATCCCGCATGCAGCGGCTAGGAATATCAGTAAAAAGTATCGAAGATGAAGATGGAATGGAGTAACTCAAAAATAAGATCCATATCTAATTACCGGTCACCCTGTTGAACCAAGGCGTGATAAATCTTTCTACTCGGACTAGGCGTCGCGAGCAAAGCCAGTCTGGGCGCGCCCAGCGCACAGCCACCGGAGTGTACATAAGTACATGACGGTGGCGAGCACTGCGTAAACCCAGAATGGCAAAGCGCAGTAGCCGTTAGTCTATTAACTTACTTCGGCTTCTCGACGTAACCGCGCCTTCAACTGGCTATACTCTTGCTGCACGTAGTTTTCCGCCCACGTTTGATCTGTAATGGCCTCTAGTTTCACCGCACAATACTTATATTCCGGTGTCTTGGAAATAGGGTCCAGATGGTCCAGTGTCAGCTCATTACAAGCGCCAATCCACCACTGATAAGTCATATATACCGCACCAACATTGATACGCTCACTGACTGACACGCGAGTAATAACCTTGCCGCGCCGTGATTCAACCCACACTAATTGCTGGTCTTGCAAGTGCATTTTATCAGCATCCTGCGGGCTGATTTGCACATAACCTGGTTCGTCGGCCAGTGTTTGTAATGCTGAGCAATTACCGGTCATTGAGCGGCAGGAATAGTGGCCGACCTCACGCACGGTACACAGCACCAGCGGATACTCCTCATCCACCAGTTCCATTGGCGCGCGCCATTCGCTGGCAAACAACAGTCCTTTGCCGCCAGGGCGGTCGAACTTATTACCGGCATATAGCCACGGTGTGCCGGGACTGTCTTCCGTGGTACAAGGCCACGGAATATAGCCTAAACCGGCCATTTTTTCGTAAGTTGCGCCGTAATACAGTGGGCACAGCTCGCGCAGTTCGTCCCAAATCTCTTTAGTATTGTTGTATTTCATCGGATAGCCGAGCGCCGTAGCCATTAGGCTAATAATTGCCCAATCCGGTTTTACATCACCTTGGGGTTCTACAGCTTTTTCAAAACGTTGGAAGCCCCGGTCGGCGGCAGAATAAACGCCTTCATGTTCACCCCACGATGTTGCCGGGAAAATGACGTCCGCTTCGGCAGCCGTTTTGGTCATAAATATGTCCTGCACAATCAGCAATTCCAATTCGCTGAATGCTTCGCGCATCATCGAAAGGTCGGGTTCAGTTTGCAGCGGATCCTCGCCCATCACGTAGTTGGCTTTGATTTTTCCCTCTTTAACCTTGTGCGGAACATCGGTCAGCGAGTAACCAATTTTGTTGGAAAGCGAAGGAACACCCCAAGCTTTGGCAAATTTTTCTAGTGTCGCGGGGTCAGTAACGGGTTGGTAACCGGGGTACATATTGGGCAATGCGCCCATGTCGCAGGCACCTTGCACGTTATTTTGTCCACGCACCGGGCCAACGCCAACATTCGGGCGGCCTAAGTTGCCCGTCAGTAATGCCAATCCAGATAATCCCTTAACAACATCTACGCCCTGACCCCATTGGGTTACTCCCATGCCCCACAAAATGGTGGCAGAGGGCGCGGCAGCATAGATGCGCATTGCTTCACGGATGGTTTGTGCTGGCAAGCCAGTGATGCTTTCGACATATTCCGGTGTGTATTTGGCAACAATTTCGCGATACTCATCAAAACCTTCGGTATAACGCGAAACATAGTCTTTATCGTATAGTTCTTCAGTTATCAGCACATTGGCAAATGCATTCACCAGCGCCATATTGGAGCCGTTTTTCAATGGCAGCCACAGGTCGGCAATGCGCGCTGTTTCAATATGGCGAGGATCGCAAACAATGACTTTAGCGCCTTTCTCTTTAGCTTTGAGAATGCGGCGGGCCACGATAGGGTGAGAATCTGCGGCGTTATAGCCAAACACTAAAATGCATTTGGTATCTTCAATCTCGCAGATGGAATTACTCATCGCGCCGTTACCCAATGTCACTTGCAGACCCGCCACTGATGGGCCGTGACACACACGAGCGCAGCAGTCAATGTTGTTGCTGCCAGTGACGGCGCGGGCAAATTTTTGCATTACATAGTTGGTTTCATTGCCCGGCCCACGGGAAGAACCGGTGTGCATAATGGCTTCCGGGCCATATTTTTCTTTAATAGCGCGCAGTTTACTGCTGGCGAATTCGATAGCTTCGTCCCAAGAAACTGCTTCCAGCTTGCCGCCTTTTTGACGACGAATCATCGGCTGTTTTAAGCGCGGGGTCAGTAGCTTGGTATCATTGAGAAAATCCCAGCCATAATAGCCTTTCAGACAAAGTTCACCCTGATTGGTGACGCCATTTGCCCCTTCAGCGCCAACAACTTTGCCATTTTCGACCAGTAAATTGATTTTGCAGCCGGAGCCGCAGTAAGGACAGACAGTGAGTGCCTTGTGCATATTAATTATCCTTCGTTCAAAAGTTCATCTCGTTGGCTTCGTCCAGTGCGGCGCGCATTTGTTTCTTGCGTAGCATGGCTTGCAGGGTGTCGCGGCCAATCAGGTGTAGCGCCTGAGTCGGACACACCGAGATACAGGCCGGGCCGGCGGCGCGACCTTCACATAAATCACACTTTTGAGCTTCAGCTTTCAGGCAAAAGCCCTGTGAGAGGCCGTTGAACATCACTTCGACCTGTTTGGTCACCACATTCATGGCACCGTAAGGGCAGGCAACAACGCAGGTTTTGCAGCCAATACATTTCTCCTGCAATACCTGGATGCTGTCAGCGGCCCGCACAATCGCGCCATTCGGACAAACATTGGCACAAGGGGCATCTTCACAGTGACGACACATAATGGCGGTGCTGACATTCATTCCTTTGACCACTTTCAAGCGCGGGGCGAAATTGGCTTTGGTCATGGTGTCCAGTTTGCCGCCATTGTGTGCCAGCACGCAGGCAACCTCACAGGTGCGGCAGCCAATACACTTTTTTGGGTCTGCGATTATGAACCGGTTCATTGTTTCCTCTCCTTACGGTTCCAAATAGAAAGTTCTGGCAGATTTGCATTTAGGTTCGCAAATCTGGCTCATTACCTCACATATTGCATGGTTTATGCCAAGTTGAAGAGGTTCGATAGAAGTTAATCAATCTAATTGTTTTAAAAGGATTTATGGTTTTTTATCGAGGGGAGATAACTGGAAAAAACTGTCGGCGGGTGTGACGTCGGCAAATTTGACGACACCACACCGTCACCTAATCAAAGGTGGCTAAAACCGCCGTCACCCTGCCAATGGGGTAGTTGTTGATACAGTGTTTCGACGGCCTGTTTGACAATGTCGGTCATCGGGAAGTAGAACGCCACTAAGGTGGGCTGGATACCGACGAAGATAACTTCGCTGATATCTTCCTTTAACTGATCAATCAGAAAATTGAGCGGTAAATTATGCGTGCTCATGATGAACATCTCGGCAATTCGCTGCGGATCAATAATACGAATCTCACCTGGCGGCAGTTCCATATCGGCGGCATCAACGATAATCAAGCGCGTGGGGTGCAAAGCACGAATCCGATGCACCACATTTTCCGGTGCCGAGCCGCCGTCGATAACTTGCCAGTCAGCTAAGGGTTGCTGGGTCATGCGCTCGGCTAGCAGCGGGCCTGCGCCGTCATCGCCCATCATGCTATTGCCGACGGTTAATACTAAATTTGTGATGGGATGTTGATGATTCATGGGCGGCGTTTCACCATTAAATAAATGGCCGGTTCCTGCTCAATATCGTACAGGGTTTGCAGCAGTTGTTGGCTCCACTGCGGGTGCAGCGAAGTAGGGTCTTCAGCCAGTGGCGCAAAGGCTTGGGCCAGTAATTGGGTATGGGTGCTGTCGATGGTGATTTCACCAAATTTCAGCAAGCCGGCCATTTTGCGGCGAGCTTCGCCCTCGGGTAACTGGCTGAACCACTGTTCATACTCATTCAGCGGGCATTCCATGATGGCTTTTAAGCAATCAATGACTCCAACATGGTGGCCAATAGCCAGCGAGTAATACATCACTTGCTGCGCTTGCTCGGGCATATCCTCATCACTGTCGAGGAACTTCTGGTTTAGCGCATAAAAAATCACTTTAGCGGCCATCAACATACCCTCCCGCCAGTTGTTATAGAGTGAGTTGTTGCAGAGTTATCTGTTGCAGGCTGGCAAATATCTCACTTAGGCGCGGGTCATCTTGCTGGTGGAGGTAACTTTGACAGCGCTGTTCCAGCTCTTGCAGCGGTTGATTGACCAGCAGTGATAAGAAACTGTCGGTGATTTCCCGCCCTTGACGATAACCGGCCATGCGGCGGGCCTCGCGCTCTAACAATACCCGCAGTGTGAGTGGCGCATCCGGGTGGATCAGCGCCACGCGCTCATCGGCGGCTTCTTGATGATCCTCAGCTTTGAGTTTTTGCTCCAGCAAACCCAGCGCTACCGCAAAGCCATAAATGGTGGCGGCGGGGGTAGGAGGGCAGCCGGGGATATAAACATCAATCGGCACAATGGTGTCGCTACCGCCCCAGACACAATACAAGTCATGGAAGATGCCCCCGCCGCAGCCGCAAGCGCCATAAGAGACACAGATTTTAGGATCAGGGGCCGATTCATAGGCGCGTAAGGCCGGTGTGCGCATGGCGCGAGTGACTGCGCCAGTAAACAGTAAAATGTCGGCGTGGCGCGGCGAGGCCACCACTTTAATACCAAAGCGCTCAGTGTCGAATACCGGCGTAATCGAGGAGAAAATCTCGATTTCACAGCCATTGCAGCCGCCGCAGTCCACTCGATATACATAAGCCGAGCGTTTGATATCTTTGAGTAATTTACTTTTTAGCTGGGCGATAGAAGAGTCAAGCGCAACTGGCTGGCTGATATGGTGCCCCCAGGCCGGTTTTAATGAATCTAGTTGGCTCATGAGTTGATCCCCTCATTGCGGTGCTGATTGAGCATCACATTATGCTGACTAACAATATTCTGTTTCCGCTTGCACTCCGGGCAGGTTTCAAAATGAGGCCGTTGTTGTTCGACATCTTCAGCGCTCATTCCGGAGTGAATCAGTAGCGCCATGACGTAATCCACTTCTTTTTTCGGCGCAAAGGGCTGCTGGCACTGCTGGCAATGGGCGAGAGTAAAACTGGCGCGTTGATATAAATCGGCTTTATTGAATACCGCCAGCTCAAATTCTTGTGATAACACAATGGCGCGGGTCGGGCAGACTTCCTCACAGCGACCACAAAAAATGCAGCGCCCCAAGAACAATTGCCATTGTCGAGTCCCGCCAGTAAGGTCGGTTTCCATGGTCAACGCATTGGCGGGGCAGGCCATGGTACAGGCACCACAGGCAATGCATTGCTCGGCATCATATTGTGGTTTACCACGGAAGCCGTGGTTGACCTCAAGCGGCTTAAACGGATATTTCACCGTGGTATCGCCAACTTTCAGGATGGTTTTAAACAGTTTTAACATTCTTCATCCCTCTATTTGAGCGGCGAATGGGTGCGCTCAATGCCATAGCGTTCGATCTCTTTGTACGGCACGGTGACGGATTTCTGCTTGCGCACATCCACCAATGTCACCCGGTCGGTGCAGGAGTAGCAGGGATCGAGACTGCCAATAATCAATGGCGCATCAGAAACTGTGTTGCCGCGCAACATATAGCGCAGCACCGGCCAATTGGCATAGGTGGCGGCGCGACAGCGCCAGCGGAACAGCTTTTGATTGTCGCCGGTCATACTCCAGTGGACATCTTCGCCGCGTGGCGCTTCTGAAAAACCGAGCGCAAATTTGTATGGCTGATAATGGACTTTTTCCTCCAGCAGCGGCCCGCCCGGCATATGGTTCAGCCCGTATTCAATCATCACCAGCGAGTCAAAGAATTCCCGCACCCGCACCAGCAGGCGCGAATGTACATCACAGCCATCAAGACTAAACAACTCTTTAGGGACATTGGCGTAGTTGGCGTAAGGGTGGTCATGGCGCATATCGCGGGCATAGCCACTGGCGCGGATCATCGGGCCAACTGGGCTGAAATCACGGGCAATTTTGCGGTCCAGCAAGCCAACACCGACAGTCCGCTGCTCAATATTGGCGGTGCTCATCAGCATATCCACCAACTCACTGATATCGGCGCGCATCTCTGAGACCAATTGTAGAGTTTTGAGGCGGTCGGCTTTCAGAATATCGCGCCGTACCCCGCCAATCAGATTCAGGCCATAGGTTTTACGCGCGCCGGTGAGCATCTCGGCGATGGTCATGGCTTTTTCGCGCACACGGAAGAACTGCATAAAACCGGTATCAAAACCGACAAAGTGGCAGGACAATCCGATATTGAGCAGATGGCTGTGCAGCCGCTCGACTTCCAGCAAAATAGTGCGGATCATCTGCGCCCGTGGTGGCACGATAATGCCGAGCGCATTCTCAATCGACGAGGTGTAAGCGACACTGTGAGTAAAGCCGCAAATACCGCAGATGCGATCTGACAGGAAAGTTACGTCGTTATAGCCCATGCGGGTTTCAGCCAGTTTTTCCATGCCGCGATGCACATAAAAAAGGCGATAGTCGGCGTCAATAATGTCTTCGCCGTCAACAAACAACCGAAAGTGGCCCGGCTCATCGGAGGTAATATGCATCGGGCCGATGGGCACGACCCGGCTGCTGCTGCCCGCTTCATTTTCAAACTGATAGGTTTCAGTGTTGCTGGTGGGGGTTGGGCGCTGGCGGTAATCCATGGTGTCTTTGCGCAATGGATAAAGGTCGTCCGGCCAATCATCGGGCAGCACTAAACGGCGCTCATCAGGCAGGCCAATGGGCTGCAAGCCATACATATCGCGCACTTCGCGCTCCCCCCAGACCGCCGCCGGAACTCGTGGTGTCACGGAGGGGAACTCGGGGCGCTCGGGGCTAATCAGCGCTTTGACAATCACCCAGCATTTGTCGCCGTATTCTTTGCCGGTATCAACGCCGTATTGTTCGCGGCCCTCCATCGACAACACATAGTAAATAGCAAAATAGCCATTCAAACTGCGTTCGTCATTGCCGAATAGCACTGACAGCCAACCACCTTGTTGATAATAAAGGTGTTCAACCACATCCGGCAGACTGTTCAGCTTAATGGTAATCGTCAGTTGGTCTGGGGTTTGCCACTCTTCATCAAGGATTGCTGCCGGAAATTGTTCCCGCAGGCGGGCTACATAAGCGGCGCCCAGTTTTTCACCACCATGTGGCGGTTGCCCTGAAACTGAAATAGGGGGTTCGTGAGTCACGTTACATCTCCTGACGAGTCGGGGTAAGTTGTACAACGGTATGGCTTTGTGCAACGGATGGAATGGGCTGAGTTATCGTTGGGGGTGGAGAAATTTGTTGCCACGGCAAGATAAAAGGCTGCTGGGCGGGGTCACGACTGTCATTATTGAGCACAATCTGCGCCGCATCAGTCAGCAAACGGGTGACCGGTGCGGGAATATGTACCCCGAGCAACAGCATCAACAGCAATAAAATAGCCATTGGCGCAGTGGTCAGAATGCCCAATTCACCTTTGCTGACCGCCTCCGGTGGAGTGCCCAATACAGTGCTGGCGATCATGCGCACCAACCCGGCCAGTACCAGGGTTAGCAGCAATAGCAAGATAATCACTAAGGTGATATGACCGGCTTTAATCGCGGCGGCGACCACCATAAATTCACTGACAAACACGTTAAACGGCGGCATCCCGGCCAGTGCCAATGCGCCGCCAGCCAGCATCACCGCCGTGAATGGCGCAACGCGGATAATGCCCTTGATAGCGCCCATATCTCGCGTGCCATACTTCAGCAGCACATTCCCCGAACCGCAGAACAGCAAGGTTTTTGCCAGGCTGTGATTCATAGTGTGGAATAGTGCGGCCAATACCCCGAGCGGGCCACCAATGCCCAATGCCACGGCGATCAAGCCCATGTTCTCCACACTGGAGTAAGCCAGCAAACGTTTCATATCGCGCTGCGCCAGAATAAAGAATGCGGAAACGGCAACTGACATCATGCCGAAGACCAACAGCAACATTTGTGGGAAATGCGGCCCGATAGCGGCGCTGATAATGATGTAATAGCGAATGATCACCAGCAGCGCGCAGTTGAGTAACACGGCGGATAACAAGGCGCTGGTCGGGCTGGGGGCTTCGCTGTGGGCATCCGGTAGCCATGAGTGCATGGGAAACAGGCCGGTTTTGGTGCCAAAGCCAATCAGAATAAAGACAAATGCCAGGTGCATCAGGCTAGGGTCTAGCTCTTTGGCATGTTCGGCGACGACTGTCCAGAAGATGGCACTGCTGGGGTCTGCCAGCACATTGGCCGCATTGGCATACACCAATACTGTGCCGTATAACCCGAAAGCCACCCCCACGGTACAGATGATAATGTACTTCCACGCCGCCTCCAGTGAGGAGCGCTGGCCGTATAATCCCACCAAAAAGGCCGAACTGAGAGTGGTGGCTTCAATGCCGACCCACATCAGAATGAGATTATTGCTGGTCACCACCAACAGCATGGTGAAGAGGAACAGATGGAAAAAGCCGTAATAATTGCACAGCGTGCTGACGGTAATTTCGCCGTTATTCACTTCATGGCGCATATAGCCGAGGGAGTAAAGGCCGGTGATAAAACCGATAACCCCCAGAATAGCGAGGAACAACGCGCTGAGGCTGTCAATATGCAGCCAGTTGTGAACCGCCAGAATTTCCCCGCCAACGGCGATCCGGCATACCACCATCAAGGCCACTATGAGCAATAAACTGATGCCGGCAAAATGTACCCAAGTGGTTGCCATGCGGGCGGCACGGCCCAAAGCCCGGCAAGCAAATGCCAGCAGCGAGGTTATCAGAGGTATCGCCAGCAGTAACAGCAGCAGGTCAGTATGACTCATTTCATTACCCCTTTAGCGCTGTCAGTTGTTTAACATCCAGCGTGTGCAGTGTGCGGTAAATTTTGCGCGCCATTAACGTCATCACAATCACCGCGAAGATGGCATCGGTAGCAATACCAATCTCGACCAACTCCGGTGCGCGGAAAGCCAGTAACGCCAACATCAGGTGAGCGCCATTTTCCATCAGGCAGTAGCCGAAGATATTTTTCAGGATATTGCGCTGGGTGACGATACACAGCAGGCCAATCAGGAAGTGCCCCAGTGACACCGCCAGCGCCGGTTTCAGGGCGCTGACCATCGGCAATTGCACCGGCTCGACCACGAAGTAGCTCAGTAAAATGATAATGGCGGCGATAAATATTAGACTGGCCGTCCCTATCACACCGCCGTCGGCTTTGGGGTCTTCCATCTGGCGAAAAGCGCGGTACATAATCCACGGCACCAAGATCACCTTGGTGATAAAGGCGGTCAGCGACCACATATACAGCTCGTGGGCGTGCAAGGTTTCGGCTAATACCAGGAAAATCAGCACCAAGACCAGTGACTGCAGCGCATAAAACAGCGCCGAGGTGGCGGGCTTTTTGACAATAATTACCAGTAGCGAGGTAATGATCAGCAGGCCAGCTAGGTTGTTGACGACCATATTGTTGACAAGAAGTGTTCCGGTCATTTTTTACTCCCTTATCCGAGCCAGGCGACGGCAATAAAGCTTGAGCACACAGACATAATCACCAGCACCACCAACACGCCCTGCATGGCCAACGGCAGCGGTTTGGCACTGGCGACGGCTTCTGATGGTTTGCCGGGCACGGTTTGCCCGAACCAGTAGAGGAACCAGCCGAAGCTCGCTACTGATTCAATCAGGGCCAGCACCAATAACGGTATTAGCAGCCAATGTTCACCAGAAAGTGAGAAACCGGCGGCGAAAATGGGGAATTTGCTGAAGAAACCGTTAAACGGCGGCACTCCGGTGATAGCCAGTGCGGCGACACAAAATCCAACGCCCAATAGCGGCATTTTGCCCATGATGCCTTTGAGTTTGGGTAACATGCGGGTACCGCAGCTGTAGCTCAGCGCCCCGGCGACCAGGAAGAATAAGCTCTTGGCAAACGCGTGGTTGAAGATGTAGGCAATGCCGCCATCAAAGGCCAGTTTTGACCCATAGATAGCCAGAGACAGCGCGAAGAAAATATAAGACAACTGGGTGATGGTGGAGTAGGCCAGCAGCCGCTTCATATCTTTTTGCGGCAGATACATAAAGAAGCCATAAATTAGGGTGATAACCGCCATCACCATGCCGACGGTGCCGATAATTTGCGGCACGTCACCGGCAGAATAAATGGCACGGGCGAAGATATAGACGCCCACTTTGACCATCGAGGCGGCATGCAGATAGGAACTGACTGGGGTCGGCGCTTCCATCGCATCTGGCAACCAGATATGCAGTGGCAGTTGGGCGGATTTCCCCCAAGCGGCAAACAGGATGCCACCGAACACCATGATTTTGGTGTTGTTATCCAGTTGCGCTAGCGCGGTTAAAGCAAAAGTGCCCGTATTGACCAGCAGCACTGCCGCCGCCAAATACAGGCCGATAGCGGCCACATGAGTGACCAGCAAAGCTTTTAGCGCTGAGCGCAGTGACTTCTGGCTTTGATAGTAGCCAATCAATCCCCACGAGCAGCCGCCAGTAATTTCAAAGAAGAACAACTGACCCAGTATCGTGGATGATAATACCAGCCCAGCCATCGCGCCGATGAATACTAATAACAGCGCATAGTAGCGGTTGGTGCCTTCGTGAGGATGCTCGCGATTACCTAATGTCAGATAGCCAGTGGAATAAATGCTAACCAGCAAACCGAGGAACACCACGGCGAAAGCAATCAAGGTGCTGATGCGGTCGATGGTCAGGCCGAACAGCGCCATATCACCGTAATGAATCAGATCAAAAGTGACATCAATCTTGCCGCCACTCAGATAGGCATAAGCCAGCAGCACAGTGCCGAGAGTGGCCAGCAGTGAAAAGAAAGTGCAAGACCATTTTGCCCATTGTTGTGGTAAACAGGCCGTGAGGATGGCACCGGCAAACGGCAGCAGAATGGTCGCAAGGGCGATGTTTATAAGGACTGAATCCATAAGAGCCATGTTATCCATGATGGGTTTATTAGCTCCTTAAAGGCCGGTGAGATAGAAAACCAGAGACAGGGCGGCGACGCCAAACCCCAGCCAGGTAACACGGGAGGTCAACAGGAAGCGCCCGCGGGCAATACTGTTTTCCACGATGGAGGCCAGTACAAACAGCACCACCAATTTGATAACACCGGCCACCAGCGCCCATAGCAAGCCCGGCCCACTCAGTACCGCCAGCTTGCCAAAGGGGATAAATACGCCGAGGAAAAGCTGCGCTACCACCACCTGTTTTAAGCTAATGCCCCATTTGACCAAGCCCAGTGACGCGCCGGAATACTCAGTCAGAGGCCCTTCTTGTAGCTCTTGTTCTGCTTCGGCGACATCGAACGGAATTTTGCCCATCTCGATAAACACCGCGAAACCACAGGCCAATAGCGCCAGAGCCGTTGCCGTCGGTGATTGCCAGTGCCCTTGAGACAAGGCGGTACTGATGGTGCCGATATTGGTGGAACCAGCAATTAACCCGACCACCAGCAGTGACAGAATTAATGTCGGTTCGACCAACACCCCCAGCGTCAACTCTCGACTGGCACCAATACCGGCGAAGATGCTGCCGCTATCCAGACCCGCCAGTGAGAAGAAGAAGCGGAACAACGCGAACAGATACAACAGGGTTATCAGGTCGCCCGCCACCCCAAAGGGGGAGGCCAGAGTGAAAATGGGCAGCGCCATGGCAATCAACAACATGCTGCCCAGCAGTACATAGGGCATCAGGCGGAAAATAATCCCAGCATTGGCGGGGGCTACATCCTGGCGTTTCAGCAGCTTGGCTAAATCTCGATATTCTTGCAGGACGCCCGGCCCACGGCGCGAGTGCATCCGGGCTTTCACCATGCGCGAGATCCCCGCCATCAGCGGTGCCAGCGCTAGCATCACCAGCGCTTGCACGATGGCGAAAGCAATCATAGAGACCGCGGGCATATCAATAGTTGGCATTGCTCGTCTCCTTAAATAGCCGCAATGATCAGCAGGGTAACCAACGCGGCGACCACATACAGACAGTAGAGGCGGAAATCGCCCTGTTGCAGCCATTGAATTCGTTGGCTGAGCCATTGGATCAAACGGATAAGCGGAGCCACAATTTTGTCGTCCCAGACCGGTTCCACCCGGCCCGCGCCACTGACGGAATGTTCCAGCGCGCGTTGCATCATTGGCGCGGGATCGAGTGTTTTACGCAGCCGATAGAGTGGGGCAAACATGGCTCGCAGAGGTTGAGTAAAACCACCGGCAGAGACAGTCATCGCCTGCTCCCAGGCATAGCCGCAAGCCCAAGGATCACCGCCATGGCGAAATGCTAAACGGCTGCCTTTGTAGCGGCTGACGACTAACAAAATCACCAGTGGCAATATCAGTAAACCGAAGAAAATATACAGGGTGGACAGCATGGCCTGAGAACTGTGTTGCGGGAATAACACCGCGCCTTGGGCGACCTGCAAAGAAGGCACTGGCGGGGCGGTTATCAAGCTAGCGGCAATGCGGGCAATCACCGGTGCGACGTGGGTGGCACCTATCCCTAATACCAAACACAGCAGTGCCAACAACAGCATAGCTGCGGTCATCGGCCAGGGGACTTCCCGCGCGAGGGCTGCTTTTTCTGTGCGCGGCAACCCGCAGAAACTAATGCCGTAAACTTTCACAAAACACATCGCCGCCAGTGCGCCGGTGATTGCCAGCATCACGATAGCAATCGGCCCGGCCAGGCGAATAATAAAGCCGCCATCTTTGGTCATGGTAAACAGCGATTGATAAGTAAACCATTCACTGACAAAACCATTGAATGGCGGTAGGGCGGAAATCGCCATACATCCCACCAGAAAGGCCAGCGCGGTATAAGGCATCATTCTGGCTAAGCCTCCCATCTTCTCCATGTCTTTGGTATGTAAGCGATAAATGACCGCACCGGCCCCAAGGAACAGCAGCCCTTTGAAGACGGCGTGATTAAGCAGATGGTAAAGTGCGCCAAGTAAGCCAAGAGCGGCTAATACTGGCTGATGGCTGGCAATCCCTATCATGCCGACCCCAACACCCATCAGGATGATGCCGATGTTCTCGACGGTGTGGTATGCCAGCAGGCGTTTGATGTCGTGCTCCGCCAGCGCATACAGCACGCCGAGCACGGAGGAGACTGCGCCAAAGCCCAAGACCACCACGCCCCACCAAAGCTGGCTCGCGCCGAGCAAATCAATGCCCACTTTGATGATGCCGAAGATACCAATTTTAACCATGACACCGGACATCAGGGCTGAAGCATGGGACGGGGCAGCAGGGTGCGCCCGTGGCAACCAGCCATGGAGCGGCAGCATCCCGGCCTTGGCACCAAAACCGAAGAAAGCTAACAAGAAGATAACCGAGGCCATGATCGGCTGCGGGTTAGCTTGACGGAAAGCAGCAAACTCCAGACTGCCGCTCAGGCGGTACAACAGGAAGAAAGCAATCATGATCAGCACGGAACCGGCGTGGGCAATCAGAAAATAGAGCAAGCCCGCGCTGATGGCGTCGTCGTCCTGATCGGAAATCACCAGGAAGTAAGATGCCAATGACATCATTTCGAAGAAAATAATAAAGTAGAAAGCGTTATCCACCACCACCAGCGCCACCATTGAGGCGATGAATAAGTTCATAAAGACCCCCATTCCCCATGCCCCGCGCCCTTTGTATTCCTGCACATAGGCCAGTGAATAGAGGGCGGTTATCACCACCAACAGTGAGATGACCATCAGCATAAATGCCGCTAATGGATCAAGGCGCAAACTGAATGCCGCGAATGGGAATGGCCCGGCGGTGATGAAAGTGATTATCCCGCCCCCCAGCAGTGTGGGCGCAGCAGCCAACAGACCAACAACGCCACCCAGTAATGACGCCAGCCCAGAGGCATAAATCGCCAGTGTTTCGCGCCGTGCCAAAAGCAGAGAAAGCAATGCGCCAGCCAGATACAGCAGTAAGGAGAGCCATAATAGCTCAAGCGAACTCATCATCTTTTCTGCTCCTCGTGAGAGATGGCGTACGCGGTGTCCGTGGCCATAAAGGGCAGCTCGTTGGCAAATCCGCTGGCGGCGGCCAGGTGCTTGGCGCGATTAGCCTGCTCAATGCTGTGTTCATTCACCAACATCAAGGCATTGGTCGGACAAACCCGTACACATTCCGGCCCCTGCGGTTGGAAGCTACATAAGTCGCATTTCACTGCGACAGTGCGAACTCCGGCATTCCAGGCAAGGAACGGATTCATATTGACCGGGCTGAATGGCACATCAGATAACGTGGTCATCGGAATGTATTCAGGGAAAGTTTCTGGCACCCCCAATGGTTTACTCCCCGCTGGGGTGATAGCGCCAAATGGGCAGGCGATACCGCAAAGCTTACAGCCGATACAGGTGGTTTCATCCAATTCGACGGCGTTATTGGTCAGGGTGATGGCATTGACCGGACAAACTCGTGCGCACCATGCATCTTCGCAGTGGCGACAGAGAATTGGCGTCGTAACCGTGGCGTTACGCATCACGGTCAATCTGGGATGTTCTTGTAAACCCTTGGCTTTATGCACCTGGCTGCAAGCAGCCATACAGGTATTGCATCCAATACAAAGCCTTGGCTCCGCAATCACAAAGCGGTTCATGGCCATACCCTCCGGGACAAAAATCTGGTGACAGTCAGGCAGATAGAAATCATTTCCCAGCGACAAAGCATATTCTGTGCCAGTCCGGCGGAGGCCAATACAAAAGAGCGGTGAAGCCCCGCCAGTAGGGCATTAAGGTGATTGCAGATAAAGGGGATGAATTTAAAAGGCAGTAAAAACAGGGGGATTGCCACAGGTCGGTGTCGACATTAGTGACGAAACTGCCGCTGTTTGATGACACTTCGACAGTAATTATTCATCCAGTGAATTTATTGCGAGGGGATTTTGGTAAATATCATTATTTATCAGTTTGTTAAATTGAATGTCGTTTCAGTAGAAAGCGCGGAATTACTGGCACCGTCTTTGCATTATTTTTGTAAGTTAAATCCACACAGGGAGAACAGTCATGCATGAGATTACCTTGTGCCAAAACGCTATTGCCATGATGGAACAGCAGGCACGGCTGCATGGTGCGCAGAGAATTACCGGGGTGTGGCTGGAAACCGGCGCATTTTCTTGTGTCGAGCCGCAGGCATTGGAGTTCTGCTTTGAGCTGGTGTGCCGTGGCACTTTGGCTGAAGGCTGCGTTTTGCATCTTAGCCAGCAGCAATCACAAGTGTGGTGCCATGACTGTCAGCAATCCATTAATTTGCTCAGCAGTAAAGTGACTCGCTGTCCATTGTGTGGCGGCAGTCATTTGCGTATTGGCGCGGCTGATGATGGCGTGATGATTAAGCGGTTGGAGGTGGAATGAATTTACTTTTTTTATGCCGTGATACAGCAGGAGCCGGATTATGTGTATAGGGATCCCAGGGCAAGTTGTCGCGCTAGATGACATTCAACCGGGCACGGCATGGGTGGATGTCTGCGGTGTACGTCGCTCGGTGAATATTATGCTGGTGGCCGCAGATGAGCAGGCCAGTGCAGCATTAATCGGTCATTGGGTTTTGGTGCATGTGGGGTTCGCCATGAGTCGGCTGGATGAGGATGAAGCACTGGAAACCTTGCAGTTATTGCAGGAAATGGGGGAGGTTGAAAGCGATGTGGGGGAATTTCTAGGGCAAAGGGGGAGTTTTTTATAGTCCAGTGGTGTTGATTCAGGAGTTCACAAATTCAGTAAGTTAGATATTCAGTGATCCGGTTCGGTTGTCAGTGCTTCACGGCTCACCTGTCCTTGAGTGAACCAACAGCCAAAGGGGGTGGCGGCCCCCTTGTGGAATTACGCGCTGGCGCGAAATATTACTGCTGTTCGCAGTACCCTCCGGCAGTTTGCATGCTAATCGAACCGGGGCCGACTATAGCCTCTTCGAGGCTACCCTCCGGGCCAACACAAGCGTTGTTCAAAACTGCTACGCAGTGTTGTCGCATTCCAGCTCGACAGCCCCTTTCACCGCATCCATGCGGCTCATTCGGCCTGCAATCTTTGTCGGCAATATTTCTGATTGCGCTTAACTGCAAAAGCAAAACAAGAGCAAAAACAAAAGCGGGGCAAGAGTAAAAACCAATTCAAAATCATGGTGCAGGTGCAGGTGCAGGTGCAGGTGTAGGTGTAGGTGTAGGTGTAGATGCAGTTTTTTTCGCTTTTTCTTCTGCCAGCCGTTGTTCCAGTTCAACTAACTGTTCTGGCGATACTGCCGGATAGCCTTGTGCATCATCGGGTATGACGTGTACCTCAGGGATAGGAATTAATGGCCCAAGGAAGCGCGGCTCACGTTTCAGAACATAGAGATCAGACAGTGCGCCGAGGCGGGCAAAGATCTCGCGGACCCGGACATTGAGCATATTTTTGGGGGATGGCACGGCAAAACACTGCGCTTGAATCCCCATATGCAGAGCAATAAATAATGCCCGCTCGCAATGGAAACGCTGAGTAATGATAATAAAATCATTAGTATCAAACACCTTACGAGTGCGCACAATAGAATCTAGCGTGCGAAAACCTGCATAATCCAACACGATATCAGAGGGGGCAACCCCTGCGGCGATCAGGTCACGGCGCATGGTCATTGGCTCGTTATAACTGTGTAGAGCATTATCACCGCTAAGCAGTAAGTAACTGATTTTGCCACTGTTATAGGCGTTTAATGCTCCTTGGATGCGGTATTGATAGAACTGATTAATACCACCGGTACGGTAATATTTGGCAGTACCCAACACCACACCGACTTGCCGATGGGGTAAGTCTTGTAGCTCATCATAAATAAAAGGGGCTGTTTTCCAGCTGATCCAGCGATCGAGCGCAATAGCTGTCACCATCAGCAACCCTGCGATGATAATTAAGCTAATAATCAGGCGTTTCCACATTCTGAGGCCTTTAATGCATTCAACTCACTGGTGATGTTGCAAGGCTACTGTACCTGCCCATGCCGCGCAACATAATATCTTTCGCCCTTAGGGTTACAACTGCGTTAGCTGCGCTCGTTCACCCGAATCACTGACTTGAGTCAGTGATTCGGGATTCTCTTACAGCCAGCCTGGCTGTAATGCCAATGTCTTTTCGCCCTTGGCGCTACAACGGCGTTAGCTGCATTCGTTACTCGGCCAACGTAAAAGTGCGGGCCGGGTAGGATTTAGAACGAAGTTCGCTTGTAGGTACGATACTGTGGTTGCCAATAGTTATGCTCAATGGCTTTTGCCAGTGCTTCTTCTGAGGTCACAATGGCGACGCCTTGCAACTGTGCGGCTTTACCGACCTGCATTGCAATGGTTTTTGACACAGCTTGAATATCGTCGATATTCGGCAACAATGCCCCCTCACCATTAAGCGCTAGTGGTGAACACCCGGCTAATGCGCGGCTGGCAGCCATTAGCATGCCGTCAGTCACGCGTTTGGCGCCGGATGCCAATACTCCCAAGCCAATACCGGGGAAGATATAGGAATTATTGCATTGAGCAATTGGATACAGTTTATCTTTATAACTCACGGGTGAGAAAGGACTGCCCGTCGCCACCAGTGCGGCGCCATCGGTCCAGTTAATAATGTCTTCTGGCCGTGCTTCTACCCGCGATGTTGGGTTCGACAGTGGCATCACGATTGGGCGCGCGCAGTGTTTGTGCATCTCACGGATCAATTCTTCGGTAAACAGCCCTGGCTGACCAGAAACGCCAATCAGGACAGTGGGCTTGGCATTACGCACGACATCCTGCAATGAGATTGAGTCACTGCTCAGATTCCAGCCCTGCAGTGAATCACTCTTCTGCACCAGTTTACTTTGAAAATCCAACAAATTAGGGAGTTTGTCAGTCAACAGGCCGAAACGGTCGACCATAAAGACGCGCGCCCGGGCTTGTTCTTCGCTCAATCCTTCTGAGATCATCTGTGCGATGATTTGCTCAGCAATACCACAACCGGCAGAACCGGCACCGAGGAAGGTGACTGTTTGGTCGCGCAACTGGCTACCAGCGGCATGACTGGCGGCAATCAGGCTACCCAAGGTGACCGCTGCAGTACCTTGAATATCATCATTGAAACAGCACAACTCATCACGATAGCGGTTAAGCAGCGGAGTCGCGTTATTCTGAGCAAAATCCTCAAACTGCAACAACACATTCGGCCAGCGACGTTTTACTGCCTGAATGAACTCATCAACAAATGCATAATATTCATCGCCGGAAATTCGCGGGTGACGCCAGCCCATATACAGCGGGTCATTCAGGCGTTGTGGATTGTTGGTGCCCACATCCAACACCACTGGCAAAGTATAAGCTGGGCTGATACCACCACACGCGGTATACAGTGAGAGTTTCCCAATGGGAATGCCCATACCGCCGATACCCTGATCGCCAAGGCCAAGAATACGTTCGCCGTCGGTGACCACGATAACCTTAACATTCTGCTTGGTGGCATTTTGCAGCATGTCATCAATGTGTTCACGGTTCGGATAGGAGATAAATAACCCGCGCGCGCGGCGATAGATATCCGAAAAGTGTTCGCAAGCTTCGCCTACAGTCGGGGTATAAATAATGGGCATCATCTCACTGAGATGGGCTTCCAGCAGGCGGTAAAACAGAGTCTCATTGGTATCTTGAATATTACGCAGATAAATATGTTTATCATCGTCGTTTTTGAAATCTTGATACTGGCGGTAAGCACGCTCGGCCTGTTCCTCAATGGTTTCAACCGCTTCCGGTAATAAGCCGTGTAAATTGAAGTGGCTGCGCTCATCATTAGTGAAGGCGCTACCTTTATTCAATAAAGGGAATTCCAATAGGATGGGGCCAGCGTAAGGGATGTACAAGGGGCGCTTACTTTCGTATTCCAGTTCCATGAGTTTTACTCTTTGACTTTGGGTAGAGACAGTAATTGTTACCCCGATCCTAAAAGATAAGAAAAATATGTACAGCTTTTGTTAGTTAAATAAAACAACTGTGGGTAAAAGTGCGAGCCAACTTACAGATTCAATAGCTAATCAGCAACATGCGGTGTTTTATTGCGCAATACCCCGCATGCCATTGCATGCTGCGTTGTCATTCGAGGAGCATTTTGTTTGCATGGCAGATAAAACTCACCTGCTGGCACAAAAAAACATCACATTGGAGGAGTATCTGGTACAGCCTCATTTGCTGATAGCCCTTCAGGCCGTGGTGGGGACTGATTTATTACTGACTGTCGCCAGCCGGGTGGTGACTGAGCAAAGTGATAACCGGGGTTAGTCAGATAACCCCGGATTAAGCGCTATTCGTTTAAAATGTCACGCGTTTTACATCAGAGCAACCAAGGGAGGCCAGTGTGGCTTGAGTTGCAGCCCACTGAGTCAGTATCGGCTGGCTGCCTTCGACCAGCACTGCGCGGCGAATAGCACCACAATCTTTGCCTGAAAGATTGGTCAGGATCAATGCGGCTTGCAGTGGTGGCAAACTCGGGTTGAATGCCGCATTTTCAGCATAACGGCCTGCATAAATGTTGCCATCTGCAGTTTCTAATGCCACGCCGCTGTGAGAAAGGCTGTAAGGTGCATGGCTGTGGTTTGCACCATTAAGTGCCGCCTGAGTCAAGGCGTCAGTGTCAGTCACTTTATATTCGTGATTGACCGGGTCCATCAGCAGGGTGGTGATATCCAGATCTTTCGGACCGAAAGAGTCAGGTAAATATTGTCCCAGTGTTGAAGCCGGGCGGCCTGGTAGATGAATGTGCAGGCCAGTTCCGCTGTTCAATTCATTCATAAACTGGCGGCAATGACCACATGGCGTGTAATTAACGGTAATAGAAACCAAGCTGGCCTCATTGCGCAGCCATGCATGGGTGACAGCGCACTGTTCGGCATGAATGGTTTGTTGCAATGGGGCACCACTGAACTCCATATTGGCACCGAAATAGAGATTACCGCTAACCCCCCTGGCAATGGCCCCGACCTTAAAATGGGAGATAGGCGTTAGCGCACAAGCGGCGGCCAGTGGTAACAACGAAAATGCTAGCGCATCGTCATCTAACCCACTGATGCTCTTCACTGTTTCAACTTGCTTAGCTGTCAGCATTGCAGGGAAATCGTTTGCGCTCAAGATAGGTTCAAGGGCGGATTGCAGTGAGGCGGGCAACGTAGCCCAAGCGTCATGGAAACGTGCTTGCATAGGGTTCTCTCCAATAGTTACGGGAAACTATTTTAGGCAGCTTAGGGTTTTCTTGGTGTGATGTGGATCTCGTTATATATGAAATCTATGCAAGTAAAATCCCAAATGAGAGATGTATCTCAAATTTATACCGTCATCCTCAGCCAAATAAATGTAGCAGTATCGGAAATAAAAAGGGCGCCAGCAGTGAAGTAATAATCCCGCAGATAACCAAGGCGAGCGAGCTGAACGCCCCTTCCTGGAAATCTAACTCCGCACAACGGGCAGTACCGAGGGCGTGCGAAGCGGTTCCCATTGCCAAGCCGCGCGAGGCTTTGGTGGTGATTTTTAACAGATTCAACAAGCTGTGACCAAAAACGGCCCCCAGAATGCCGACAAAAATAACGCATACCGCACTGATGGCCGGTAAACCATGAATAGATTCGGCCACGGCCATGGCGATCGGCGTAGTGACGGATTTCGGCAATACTGAGGCTGCAATTTCAGGGGTTGCCCCCATCCACAGGGCAACGGCAGTGCCACTGACCATGGCGGTAATACTGCCGATAAAACAGATGCTAATGATAGATTTCCAGCGGGCACGGATCTGATGCAGCTGTTCATACAGCGGGAAAGCCAATGCCACCACTGCCGGCTGCAACAGGTCATTCAGGATTTTGCTGCCCGCGAAATAGTTGGCATAGGGCATATGTGTCACTAACAACAATGGAATGATGACAACCATTGATATCAATAATGGGTTGAGCAGCGGCATTTTCAGCCAGCGGGCCAAACGACGGGCGCTGAAGAACACAATGAGAGTCAGTGGTAGTGACCACCATAAGTTGCTGATCATTTGTCTTCCTCCGTGTGGGTCGGAGAACCAATCACTTTGCGTTCACGGTGGACATAATGCGAGCTGTAAGCCACCACCAACATTACAATCAGGGTGCTGACAAAACAGGAAACCACGATCGGGCCAAATTGCTTGGTCAGTTGATCATAATATTGCATTACGCCGACACCGATCGGCACAAACAGTAGCGCCATATAGCGGATCAACAGGTGGCAGCCGGGCTTCACCCAGGTTGAAGGCAAAACCTGTGAGGCAAGCAAGGCAAACAAAATCAGCATGCCGATGATGCTACCGGGGATGGTGATGGGCAGCAGCAAGGCCAGCGCCTTACCCGCCCATAAGCACAGGTAGATAATGGCGAAAGCCCGCAGATACTGCCAGCAAAGTGAAGTCACATTGCGCATAAAAAGAGTCCTGAGTGACAGAATGTATTCATCATACAATTAAGTTTAGCACTGTGCCAGTCATCACAGTATGAATAAAATACCCATCATTTTTCAAATTACAGGGGGCTGGCTGTCGGCTCTTCTTGCCTTTTAGCCAGTTGGTAGCCGCGATAGAAGAATGCCAGCCCCAAAATAGCTGCAACAATCAGCATATAGAACATCATTTCTGGTGCTGCATAAGCTAACAAAAAGCCGCAAAGTACCGGATTAGCCGCACCACCTAACTGACCGAGATTCTGTACCCCATAGTAACTACCCTTAAGATTTGCTGGGGCAATAAAATCGATAAACAGGTATTCGACCGGGATAACAATAATCTCACCCAATGAGAAAATCGCCATCGCCAGCATCCACACGGGAATTGACTGCTGAGCCACCATAAATCCGAACAAGCCAATAATAAAGAACAGTGTGCCGAGCATTAGCCAACGCATTAAATTTTGTTGATTCATACGGCGGCTTAATAGGTATTGCAAAGTAATGACAATGGCCGCATTGACCGTCATCACGGCACCAATCACTTGATAAGCAAATTTGGCATCAGACACGGTAATCAGGTATTGAGATAAGTAGCCGGAGAACTGGCCAAAAACCACTGCACTGAGCATGCTCCCAATAGTGAAATAAATCAGCCGCTTATCATGGCGCAAAATACGGAATGTCTGGCGGAAATCTGGCACGGATTCGGTCTGTGTCTGTTCGGCGATTGACATATCAGCGCTGTTTATTCTGAATTTCAAGATAATGGCCACCAATAACGCCAGTATTCCCGAAATGATAAAAGGGACTTGCGGGCCGATGTTGACGACCAACACCCCTAACCCTGGGCCGATCGCCCAGCCAACATTCACTAACGTGTAGTTAGCCGAAAAAGCTTTAATACGTTCATTAACCGGTAGCCAGTCAGCAAAACAGGCTTTAATGGCAATAGCGTAGACCGAGTACGCCGAATGCAATAATGCCAGAATCAGGATAATCCACGCCGGATGTTCAACCCACGGCAAGCTAAAAAAGGTCACCGAGAATAGGGTGACGGCTAGCAGAATCAACTGTTTCTTATTGAATTTATCCACCAGATAGCCGCCGTATAAACTGGTGAAAATACCTAAGGTTAAACTCGCCCCAAGCACCAGCCCAACCTTATCGGGAGCCAACTGAAAATGCTCGGCCAAATAGATGGTGATAAAGGGGAGTGTGACGGCTCGCCCAATGGTCAAGACCAATGAGGCAATCAGCAGATTAGTGACTCGCGATGGAAATCCTTTCATGGCATTTTCTTATTGATAATTATTTTGGGTAATGAACTGTTTCTATGCGGTTTTTTCAATCAAAAGAATGACTCGAACAGCATTACCACAGAGCGGCTCAGCCAATTACAGTAGACTATTGCAGGAACTAAAGAGAGGGGGAGGAAGAAAAATTTTTGCAAATAGCCGATCGACCTGAATCGACCAGCCATTTATAGGTTTTTAACCTAAATATTCGATGATAGATAAACCACCATTATAATCGGTGCTGTAGATAATCCCCTGAGCATCAACAAACACATCACACGACTGAATGACTTGTGGGCGACCGGGTCGCTTATCCATCATTTTTTCCGGCGCAGCGGGCACTAAAGCCCCCGTCTCTTTCGGCTGATAGGGGTTGCTGATGTCATAAGCACGAACCCCGGCATTCTGGTAAGTTGCAAAAATCAGTGATGAGCTGATAAAACTACCAGGCCGGTTCTCATGCAAATTATGTGGGCCAAAATGAGCGCCTTTTTTCACATAATCCTGCTCATCAGGCACCGGGAAGGTTGAGATACTCACCGGATTGCTCGGCTCACGAATATCGAATAACCAAATATGCTTCTCGCCATCCTCTTGGTTATCCAGTACCGCTTCATCCAGCACCACCAATAAATCGCGGTCGGGCAGGGGCAATGCAGTATGTGTGCCACCGCCAAATGGTGGGCTCCAGTTACGATGACTGATAAGCGTTGGCTCAGAGCGGTCGCTGACATCTAACAAGGTTAGGCCGCCATCGCGCCAACTGCCATATGCAGTGTCGCCGCTGATAATGGCATGATGCAATGCATAGCGTTTGCCGTCTGGCCAAGTGGCTTGCTCACCCGCCGCAGTATGCATGCCGGGTAAAGCATAACGGCCAGCAACCTGCGGTTTTTGCGGGTCAGCCAAGTCAATGGTGAGAAAGATATAATCACTGTAACCATCTAACAGCGCAGAAACATAAGCCCAACGCCCGCCGACATACCAGATTCGGTGGATACCAATGCCGTCAAGTGGCAGGAAACTTATCGCGCGCGGCTTATCCGGTGTCGAAATATCAAAAATGCGTAAACCGGCACTCCAACCGCGGCCTTCTTGCTGGGTACTGACCGTTTGGGCAACTGACTGGGTGTAATACACTTTTTCTTCGGCAAAACTGGCGTCAGCGAAGAGGTCACGAGCATTAATCACCAGTAACAGGTCATCATGGGCTTGTAAGTGCACATTCCAGGTATTGGGTGGTGCGGCAATAAAACCCGCGGGGCGGGGATTTTTGGCATCTCGAACATCAATAATTGAGACACCCTGCGACACCATATGGCCGACATAGGCGTAACCGCGATGCACCATCACCTGCACACCATCTGGTTTGCCGCCCTGATCGCTATGACCAATCAGCCGCATATTGCGGCTGTATTCTGGTGTCGGCAAGACTCCTTGCGCTGCCATTTATTTCACTCCAAATCGATTAACCACATTGATTTTTACGGGTTCATTACTGACCGTTCTTGGCCGCAAGGGTAGCAAACCAAGGCGAGTTGAAATCATCAGATTGGCCCCAGCCAGGGATAATTTTACTCAAACCAGCAACGTTAACCGGGCCGGGTTGGCTTGCCAACAGGGCTTGTGGAATAGAGGCTGCACGGAATTCATAGCTAGCGGGGGTTTCTTCACCAGCAATCTTCTTGGCAATCAGGCGCAAGTTAACCGCCCCAATGAGCTTAGGATCGACAGCAACACTGACTTTCCATGGGCTATTAGCTTCACGCATCAGTTGTAAATCTTGATTCGAGATATCAATGCTGTACAGCTTGATTTCAGTGCGGCCATTTTCCTGCAAGGCTTTATAAGCGCCCTGAGTAAAGGCATCCCAAGTTCCCCAGATAGCGTCGATCTTACCTTTTGGGTATTTTGCCAAGACGGCACCCACTTTATTCGCGGTATCACCTTGAACATCAGATGAAACAGCACCAATAGACTCCAGTTCAACAATGCCCGGATTCTGTTTTAGTAATGTCTGATAAGCGGCCTGGCGACGTTCCATTGGTGGGAAACCGGCTACCCAGAGTTTAATAATATTTGCTTTCCCGTTGAAATCTTTGACTAATTGACCGAAAGATTCATTGGTCAAGGAGGCGTCGTCTTGTTGAGTCACAGTTAAGCCGGGGATATCGCCCTGAATGGCGGTATCAAATACAGACACCGCAATGCCGCTGGCGGCAATACGTTTAACCAGTTCAGTTGAGTAAGGGTCACGGCCTTGGGAAAGGATAATTCCATCATATTTTTGGCTAATAGCTTGGTTAACAAAGTCCTGAAAACGTGCATCATCGCCATTACTCAAGAAAGTATCGACTTTGAAACCGAGCTTTTTGCCCTCTTTTAATACACCTGACAAGAACTGTGTTGTGTTGTCGTCAGAACCCAAATTACGAATTACCGCAATTTTAATCTGCCCTTCATGGTTGGCTATCGCGTCTGGAATTGGGGCTACTGTGGCGGTGTCCGCAGCGAATACTGGCAGTGCCGTCAATAGGCTCAGGGCCAGTAATGGGGAAGAAAATTTTTTCATCTGGAACTCCGTCATGGTGTTGATATGTTATGCAATGTGTACGTTGCTATCATTATTATGGCTATCTTTGTGTCTAGACGTCTATCTGTCTCTGTGGAACATCATAACCATAACTATTTAGATAAGGAATTAACTTTGTTATGAATTTTTGGATTGCCTTATGTCTTTTAGTTTGGATAGCTGAAATAAACAGCGAAAGACGGAGAGGGGGTGAGTATAATGAGAGCAAATAATACCAATAACCTTTTTGTTTTAGTGGTTTTATTTCAATAGAAGTTTTATGGTCTATTTTTATTACAACGAACATCAGGGTTAATATTTTATTTCACTGCATACTCATGACTGGTATTCTAAATAGACCTGAGCCACAACAATAAAATAAAAGATGTTAACTGTCATGAAATGAGTCAATTTTCATCGTTTTAAGTTTAATGATTTTTAAAGGATTAAAGTCACTATGGGTAAAATTAGCAACCTATATAAATTCAGGAAAGATGGCGTTGAGATGGCGAAAATGGATTTAGATTATCTTATCAATAATGGATTTATTGATAACCCTATTTGCCGCTATATGTCGCGTAGTGAGTTCTTCTTTCTATTTTTTCGTTATTTATTCGCATTAATGGTTATTGTGTTTCTGGTGACGATTTTATTTCCTGATTTGACTGATGACGTTTTGTATCTTTCAGTTTCGTCCTTCTTTCCCGTACTTTCATTGGTGTTGTTGCTACCTTGTTCATACCGTTTGGCGAGCCAAAAGTTAAGTCCCTGTTTATTGATGTTCCACTTTCTTCCGTTCGCTTATTGTTTTTTGCACGGCGTACTGATGTTTTTCTTGTTGGGTTCATTTTTACTTTATCTGATACTTATCAATATTTTTGATATAAAACCACTCGCATGTGAACGTAGAAAACAATGGGCTTCTGCCTTACCTAACGAATATCCATTCGGATTGGCACTGATCAGCTTTAGTTTATTATATCTAAGCTTTTTTCTATTATTTGAGTTAGATGATGCCATTATTGCGTTAATGATGTTGTCGTGGATTTTCTTTTTACTGGCTAAGTGGTATTGGCCGGTGGTGGCATTGAATATCGTGGGGGCCGTTGGTTTGTTCTGGTTTTTCTCGTCAGGATTTGTGGAAGTAAAACATCATAAGAATATTATTATTGATGCACTTATTAAGATTTCTTTACTGGACAGTATTTTATTTTTAATTTTCTCACTCAGTTTATTTATTAATATCCTATTTTGGTTGGAAGCTCGGCAACGTGAGCAGCAACCTATCACGCATAGAGAGTAACGGTCAGATTTCAATCAATATGTTGGCAATAAAAAGCCAGTCAGGACTCCCATGACTGGCTTTTTCGTCTTCTAGCTCGATATTACTTTACTTGCATGCCGGGTTGAGCACCACTGTCCGGACTAAGCAGGAAGATATCGTTGCCGCCAGGGCCGGCTGCCATCACCATACCCTCTGAAATACCAAAGCGCATTTTACGTGGAGCCAGGTTTGCCACCATCATGGTGAGTCGACCTTCTAAGACTTTCGGATCAGGGTAAGCCGAACGAATGCCAGAGAAGACCTGACGCGTTTCACCGCCGAGATTCAGTTTTAGTTTCAGTAACTTATCTGAACCCTCGACAAAATCTGCTTGTTCAATCAGCGCGATGCGCATATCCACTTTAGCAAAATCATCAAAACTGATGGTTTCCTGGATCGGGTCATCGGCTAATGGACCGGTTACTGTCACTGCTGTCGCAGCCATATCTTCTTTAGAAGAAGCGACCATATCGTTCACCTTATCCAAATCAATACGGTTAAATAGCGCTTTAAAAGTATTAATCTGATGACCTAACAGGGGTTGTTCGATGCTATCCCAAGTTAATTCAGTGTTGAGGAAAGCTTCGGTACGTTCGGTCAGCGCAGGTAGCACCGGCTTGAGGTAAGTCATCAAGACCCGGAACAGGTTGATGCCCATGGAGCAAATAGCTTGCAAGTCAGCATCACGGCCTTCTTCTTTCGCCACAACCCAAGGAGCCTGTTCATCAACATAACGGTTGGCAACATCGGCCAGCGCCATAATTTCACGAATCGCTTTGCTTGATTCGCGGCTATTATAAGCATCCGCAATACTGACGGCGGCATCTGTAAAGGTTTTATATAATTCAGGTGAAGCAAGGTTCCCGGCTAACTTACCAGCAAAACGCTTGTTAATAAAACCGGCATTACGGGAAGCCAGATTGACCACTTTATTGACGATATCGGCATTAACGCGCTGGACAAAATCTTCCAGATTCAAATCGATATCATCAATACGTGAAGAGAGCTTGGCGGCGTAGTAATAACGCAGGCAATCGGCATCCAGATGTTTCAGGTAAGTGCCCGCTTTAATGAATGTGCCACGGGATTTCGACATTTTTGCGCCGTTTACCGTGACATAACCATGGACGAACAGATTGGTTGGCTTGCGGAAGTTACTGCCCTCCAACATGGCTGGCCAGAACAAGCTATGGAAGTAAACAATGTCTTTACCGATGAAATGATACAGATCGGTTGTAGAATCTTTACGCCAGAACTCATCAAAATCTAAATCGCCGCGCTTATCGCACAGATTTTTGAATGCGCCCATATAGCCGATAGGGGCATCAAGCCAGACGTAGAAATATTTACCTGGCGCATCGGGGATTTCAAAACCAAAGTAAGGCGCATCACGGGAGATATCCCACTGTTGCAGGCCCGACTCAAACCATTCCTGCATTTTATTCGCAACTTGTTCTTGCAGTGCGCCAGAACGTGTCCAGGCTTGCAACATATCGCTGAAAGCAGGTAAGTCGAAGAAGAAATGCTCAGATTCGCGCATGACCGGCGTAGCACCGGAAACCGCAGATTTTGGGTCAATAAGTTCAGTCGGGCTGTAGGTTGCGCCACAAACTTCGCAGTTATCGCCATATTGATCCGGCGCTTTACACTTCGGACAAGTGCCTTTCACAAAGCGATCGGGCAGAAACATACCTTTCTCAGGGTCATAGAGCTGAGAAATAGTCCGATTTTTGATATGACCGTTCGCTTTTAGGCGGCCGTATATCAGGCTCGACAGTTCACGGTTTTCATCACTGTGAGTCGAGTGATAGTTATCATAACTGATAGCGAAACCGGCGAAATCTTGTTGGTGCTCCTGGCTCATTTCGGCAATCATCTGCTCTGGTTCGATACCCAATTGCTGAGCTTTTAGCATGATTGGGGTGCCGTGGGCATCATCTGCACAGATAAAATGAACCTGGTTGCCGCGCATTCGCTGGAAACGGACCCATACGTCTGCCTGGATGTGCTCGAGCATGTGACCGAGATGTATAGAACCGTTAGCGTATGGTAGCGCGCACGTCACCAATATTTTTTTCGCGACTTGAGCCATAGTGGGAAATTGCTTTCTTTATGTCGATTAAAGGGTCTTTGATGTTAACCGATATACCGGCTCGTCGCTAGGGTAGGAAACCTGCACTTTGCCTTAAGTTATAATCGATTTACTTTGACGACACAGGCATGACGGAGTTCTGGTACACTATATACTCGTCATACTTCAAGCTGCATGAGCGTTGGCTGCTCTCATTCACCCGAATCATTGACTGAAGTCAACTCATCGGGATTTATTCAATTGCCGCCTTCCTGCAACTCGAATTATTTAGAGTATATTTTGGTTAAAAACGATTGTTGGTTAATAACGATAAATACAAGGAGCCGGGATGAGCCAAAAATCCCCCGAGCAGACCACCCCTGACCTGCTGCAATTACAAATTTCAAAGGTTCTTGCTGCCTTTAAACACCCAACCTTGCAAAAGAGCCTAACTGAGTTGCGCGCTATTCATCACTGTGCCCTATTGGACAATGTGCTGCATATCGAGCTGGTGATGCCTTTTGCCTGGCAATTTGGTTTTGATGCATTGAAAGAGTCGGCCAGCGGAGAATTGCTGGCAGTGACCGGTGCTAAGGCCATTGACTGGAAACTTTCTCATAATATCACCACGCTAAAACGCGCCAATGATCAACCGGGCGTCAAAGGCGTGCGTAACATTGTCGCGGTCAGTTCCGGTAAAGGCGGGGTGGGGAAATCCAGCACCGCTGTGAACCTGGCATTGGCCTTGGCGGAGGAAGGCGCAAAAGTCGGTATTCTGGATGCTGATATTTATGGCCCCTCCATCCCAAATATGTTGGGCACCACCCAGCAGCGGCCAACATCCCCTGATGGCAAACATATGGCGCCGATTATGGCCCACGGTATTGCCACTAACTCGATTGGTTATTTGGTGACTGACGAAAACGCGATGGTGTGGCGCGGCCCGATGGCCAGCAAGGCCTTAATGCAGATGCTGCAAGATACCTTATGGCCGGATTTGGATTATTTGGTCATTGATATGCCGCCAGGTACCGGTGATATCCAACTGACGCTGTCACAGAATATTCCAGTCACCGGTGCGCTGGTGGTGACCACGCCACAGGATATTGCCCTGATTGATGCCATGAAAGGCATTGTGATGTTTGAGAAAGTGCATGTGCCGGTGCTGGGTATTATTGAGAATATGAGCATGCATATTTGCAGTAATTGTGGCCATCTGGAACCTATTTTTGGTACCGGCGGGGCAGAGAAACTGGCGCAGAAATATCATTGCAAACTACTGGGCCAAATTCCGCTGCATATTTCACTGCGCGAAGACCTCGACCGCGGCGAGCCAACGGTTGTCAGTCATCCTGATAGCGAATTTGCTGATATCTATCGCCAACTGGCATCCAACGTTGCGGCAGAAATGTACTGGCAGGGCGAAGCGATTCCGACGGAAATTTCATTCCGCGCGGTGTAATCGCGGTTATTTCTCTCTCTAAAGTCTTTGGCGTTGCGCAGTCAACACAGTTGCAACGCCAAAGACGCAGGGTATTGTGCTGGCATCAAACCCGTTAACTCCTTATAATTGGCGCGATCGAAGCACTTAGCGTGCTTTGTCTCCCCTCACACTTCGTAATCAGGTCTTTAATTTTATGACTGACAAAGCACACCAGTGCGTCATTATCGGGATAGCGGGTGCCTCAGCCTCCGGAAAAAGTCTTATCGCCAGTACGCTGTATCGTGAATTGCGTGAACAGGTTGGTGACCAACATATTGGCGTCATTCCTGAGGATGGTTATTACAAAGACCAAAGTCACCTGTCAATGGAAGAGCGGGTCAAAACTAACTATGACCATCCCAGCGCCATGGACCACAATTTATTGTTGGAACATCTGCAATCACTGAAAGCAGGCAAGCCGATTGAACTGCCGCTTTACAGTTATACTGAGCACACGCGTAAAAAAGAAACCGTCCATTTAGAACCGAAAAAAGTGATTATTTTGGAAGGGATCTTACTGTTGACTGACATTCGTCTGCGCCAGGAAATGAACTTTTCTATCTTTGTCGACACCCCTTTGGATATCTGTTTGATGCGCCGTATGAAGCGTGATGTTAATGAACGTGGCCGTTCCATGGACTCCGTCATGGCTCAATATCAGAAAACAGTGCGCCCAATGTTCCTGCAGTTTATCGAGCCTTCCAAGCAATATGCTGACATTATCGTTCCGCGCGGCGGCAAAAACCGTATTGCGATCGATATTCTAAAAGCGAAAATTAGCCAGTTCTTTGAGTAATGTTCGTCTGGATCTTTGCTTCTTAATATGGCAGCTTTCATAGTATGCAAGCTGTAACATGCGAATTTTGATGGAGATTTTAGCAATGAGACTGTGCGACCGTGACATAGAAGCTTGGCTGGACAGCGGTAAATTGGGGATTGACCCCCGCCCGCCAGTAGAACGTATTAATGGTGCGACAGTCGATGTCCGCTTAGGGAATAAATTTCGTGTCTTCCTCGGGCATACTGCGGGTTTTATTGACTTAAGCGGCCCGAAAGATGAAGTCAGCGCAGCGCTGGAACGGGTCATGAGTGATGAAATCATTCTGCCTGAAGGAGAAGCATTCTTCCTGCATCCCGGTGAGTTGGCGCTGGCGGTTACACTGGAATCAGTGACTATTCCCGATGATTTGGTCGGCTGGCTTGATGGCCGCTCTTCCTTGGCCCGCCTTGGATTGATGGTGCATGTGACCGCCCACAGGATAGATCCCGGCTGGCAAGGTAGGATTGTGCTGGAGTTCTATAATTCAGGTAAGCTGCCATTGGCACTGCGCCCTGGCATGCTGATTGGTGCGCTGAGTTTTGAGCCACTCTCAGGCCCCGCTGCCCGCCCTTATAATAGCCGTCAGGATGCCAAATATCGTGGCCAACAAGGTGCTGTAGCCAGCCGTATTGATAAAGATTAGTCCTTTTCTCGCTGAGATTTTCGCCTGATAAGGCTTGTAGCTTGATAAGACTTTTAACTTGATAAGACCTTTAGCTTAATAAGACAAGAGGATGTCATGAGACGATTACTAACGACGTTGATTATCCTGCTGGTTGTGCTGGTGGCAGGAATGAGCGCATTGGTATTGCTAGTAAATCCTAATGACTTTCGTGCTTATATGGTCAAACAGGTTGAAAGAAAAAGTGGCTATCATCTGCAACTGGACGGTGATTTACGTTGGCATGTCTGGCCTCAACTTAGCATCATTGCGGGTCGGACTGCGTTAACGGCCCCCGGTGCTGCTGCGCCGGTAGTCAGTGCTGAAAATATGCGCCTGGATGTTAAGCTCTGGCCACTGTTATCGCATCAGCTTGATGTTAAACAGGTCATGCTAAAAGGTGCGGTTATCCGTTTAACGCCGGATAGTGAGGCACAGCAGGAACCAGGGGCGCCGGTTGCGCCAGCGGGTAATGCACCTCTTGATGAACATCGCGCCTGGAAACTCGATATCAATAAAGTCCAGGTTGCTGACAGTCTGCTAATTTGGCAACGGTCAGATAATGATCAAGTGAATGTTCGCGATATTAATCTTGAACTTAGCCAAGACCCTCAACGACAAGTCCATATAACACTCGACAGCCGTGTTAACCGCAATCAGCGGGATGTCACTTTCTCCTTGGTTGCCGACGCCGATATGCGCCATTATCCACAGCAGTTCAGCGCGAATATCAGCCAATTTACCTATAAATTGGAAGGTGCAGATATTCCTGTCGGTGGTGTGAGCGGCGAGGGGACATTAGAAGCCAGTTATCAACGCGATATTCAGCAATTGTTGCTCAATAAACTGAGTTTCAAGGCAAATAATAACCAACTGACAGGCAGTGCCAAAGCGACTTTTGGCCCAGTTCCTGAGTATGTTATTAATTTGGCTGCTGATAATCTCAACTTGGATTCCATTTTCGGTTGGCAACCCAAGAGCACCGCCGACACTAAAGCCACGGCCAAAGCGGCGACGGTAACCGCACCAGTTATTGCTATTCAAGTCGATGATGATGTTGGGCAGGATTTACAGGCATTCCGTGATTTTTCGGCGCAAATGACACTGACTGCGAATAATGTGGTTTATCGTGCAATAAAAGTCAGCCAATTTAATTTACAAGCATCAAACCAACAAGGTGATGTCCAGATTAGCCGTTTAACGGGCAGCGCTTTGGGCGGTGATTTTTCACTGCCGGGTTCACTGGATGTCACGGGCAAGAAAATCCTCACCGCGATTAATCCGGTGATAAACCATATGGAATTAGGGCCGGTATTAGCGGCAGCAGATTTACCGCAGATGATGACCGGTAAATTCTCCATGAAAGCGCAGTTGTCCGGCGATGGCATTAATGTTAAGGCATTCACTCATCGTTGGAAGGGGGATGCGCAGTTCAGCATGAATGATGCAAGGTTAGAGGGGCTGAATATTCAGAAACTCATTCAGCAGGCGGTCACTCGTAGTTCCAATGATGTTAAAGCTCAAGACCGCGATGAGCGCTATACCGCGGTTAAACAGCTGCAAGCAAATTTGACTCTGAACAAAGGGCGGATGAATGTCAGCAATCTGGTTGCAGACTCTACTTTGATTGCGATTAAAGGCAGCGGAGAACTCAATCTACCGGCGAAGCAAGCTGACATGAATCTGTCAGTACGTGTGATGCAAGGTTGGAGCGGGCAAGATAGCTTGGTCAAAATGCTGCAAAATACGGACATTCCACTGCGTATTTATGGTCCATGGGCTCAACTCAGCTATCAACTGAATGTTGAGCAGCTTTTGCGGAATGAATTACAACAGCGGGCTAAAAAAGCACTCAGTGATTGGGCTGAACGTACTCAGCAGAGCCGCGGAAGTAAGGATCTTAAGAAGCTGATTGATAAGCTTTAAAAAAGGGCGCCATCTTCGATAGCAATGATAGTTATCGGAGGTGGTGGTCTGACTTTGTTATTCTTCAGTTATAATATTGTTCTCCAATGTCGCCTTTCTAAACATAAAATCCTCTCTCTTGCTCACAAACTAACATTTGTTTCTAAAATCTCTGCGAATCATTGATAGATGTCATAAACTCGCCCATGGACTTTGGGCAGAGTGCAGAGCAATTTCCGTGTCTTAACAACAATAATGATTTACACCCCAAGTAATTAGCGGGCCACTAGCGGTGCGGTGGTGTTGAAAGCGCAGGGTATTCAGCAACAGGCGATTTTTCGGTAAGAGAGGGTATATGTTAGATCTTTTGATTGGGGTTGTAGTGGCCATTGGTGTTGGCCGTTATATTATTAAAGGCTATTCAGCCACCGGCGTGCTCATGGTCGGCGGTTTATTGTTATTAACTATCAGTGCCCTGATGGGCAAAAACGTGTTACCCGCCAGTGCGACGCCAACCGGTTGGCGGGCGACAGACATTGTTGAGTACGTCAAAATCTTGCTGATGAGCCGTGGTGGCGACCTCGGTATGATGATCATGATGTTATGTGGCTTTGCCGCGTATATGACCCACATTGGCGCGAATGATGTGGTGGTTAAGATTGCATCCAAACCACTACAAATGATCAACTCCCCGTATTTATTGATGGTCGCGGCCTATATTGTGGCCTGTTTGATGTCTTTGGCGGTGTCATCGGCAACCGGGTTGGGCGTATTATTGATGGCGACATTGTTCCCAGTGATGGTTAACGTGGGTATCAGTCGGGGGGCTGCTGCCGCAATTTGTGCATCACCCGCAGCTATCATTCTGGCCCCCACCTCTGGCGATGTTGTGCTGGCAGCAAAAGCCTCTGAAATGCCGCTGGTCGATTTTGCTTTTAAAACCACATTACCCATCTCCATTGCGGCGATTGTCTGCATGGCTATTGCTCACTTTTTCTGGCAGCGTTATCTGGATAGCAAAAGCCAGGAAAAGCATGAAATGATGGATGTTAATGACATCACGACCAATGCCCCGAGTTTTTACGCCATTTTACCTTTCACACCTATTATTGGTGTGCTGATATTTGATGGCAAATGGGGGCCGGAACTACACATCATTACGGTATTGGTCATCTGTATGCTGATTGCTGCAGTGATTGAGTTCTTGCGCAGTTTCAATGCAAAAACGGTCTTTACCGGACTCGAGGTTGCTTATCGGGGGATGGCTGATGCATTCGCGACAGTGGTCATGCTGTTAGTTGCTGCTGGGGTATTTGCGCAGGGTTTGAGTACCGTTGGTTTTATCAGCGGGCTGATTGGATTGGCACAATCATTCGGCACAGGTGGCATTATTATGATGCTGGTATTGGTCACTATCACCATGCTGGCGGCGATGACGACCGGCTCAGGTAATGCGCCATTCTATGCATTTGTTGAATTGATCCCGAAACTGGCAGGACAAATGGGAATTAACCCGGCTTATCTGGTGATCCCAATGCTACAAGCTTCAAATTTGGGGCGTACATTGTCCCCGGTTTCTGGCGTGGTAGTTGCGGTGGCGGGGATGGCAAAAATCTCACCTTTCGAAGTAGTGAAACGCACCTCAGTTCCGGTATTAGTTGGGCTAGTGGTGGTGATTGTCGCTACTGAAATTCTGGTTCCTGTGCACTTATAACATCTAAAAATTGTCATAAAAAGCACAAATAATGATAAAAAAACCGGGTAGCAATAAGCAACCCGGTTCTATTTTTATCATTCACATGGCCAATTTCTGCGGCCTAAATATTACGCTACCCACTAATTACACTTCATAATCAGGATCCGGAACCTTCAGTGGCGTTATCTTCACCTTTAAGATGCGGTGACTGCTCACCTCAAGAGGTTCGAACAGATAGTCACCAATTTTCAGTTGCTCACCGACCTGAGGGATCCGCTGGGTATACTCCATCAATAATCCAGCCAATGTATGATATTCACGTTTGTCATCAATCGGCAGTGGTAGATAGAGCACCAAATCTTCCAACGGCATATAGCCATTGGCTATCCAGCAGCCATCATCGGTTTGCTGAATATCATGACGGGCATCTAATTCCTCACCTGCAACAGGCAGATTACCTGCAATGGTTTCCATCACATCGGTCAGCGTCACCACCCCTTCGATAGAGCCGAATTCATCCACCACGAAGGCAAAATGGGTCTGTGCCTGGCGGAATTGTTCAAGCGCCATCAGCAAAGAGACTTGCTCAGGGAAAATTAAAGGCTGACGAATCAATGCTCGCAAGTCGAGTTTTTCATTGGTTAATTGTTGCTTCAACAAATCAATGACATGAATAACGCCGAGCGGTTCATCTGTTGAACTATCTTCGGTGACGACAATTCGGGTATGCATATTCTTCGTCAGCAACTGAGTCAATTTTTCTGGCGGATCATTCAAGTCGAGATACTCAACATCATGGCGTGAGGTCATGATGCTACTCACCGTCCGCTGTGCCAGCCCTAACACCCGCTCAATCATCCGGCGTTCTTGTTGGTTGAACACCTCTTGACCCACCCGAGTATTATCAGCAATCAGATTAGCTGTATGGTTATCCAATTCAGCTTCTTCATGCTTGCCACTGAGCATACGCAGCACCGCTTCTGCTGTCCTTTCACGTAAAGGACGGACAGTCGATAGGAAGCGGCGGCGGTTGAATTGTGCAAACTGATTCAGTGATTCAATAATGACTGAGAAACCAATAGCCGCATACAGATAACCTTTCGGAATACGGTAACCAAAGCCTTCAGCCACTAAACTGAAACCTATCATCAGCAAGAAGCTCAAACAGAGAATGACAATCGTTGGATGCGCATTCACGAAGCGAGTCAATGGCTTACTGGCTAATAGCATCAGGCCAATTGCAATACAGACCGCAGCCATCATGACCGCCAGATGATCGACCATGCCGACGGCGGTAATCACCGAATCGAGGGAGAAAATAGCATCCAACACCACGATCTGTGCCACGACAGGCCAAAAACGAGCGCCTTTGCGCTGCTGATTTTGTTGATGATCCTTACCTTCAAGGCGCTCATTGAGCTCCATGGTGGCTTTGAATAACAAGAATATCCCACCGATTAGCATGATCAAGTCACGAGCGCTGAATGGATGCCCAGAAAGTGTGACAAATGGCGCAGTTAATGTCGCTAACCAAGAGATACTCGCCAATAACACCAAGCGCATCAGCAGTGCGCACAACAGCCCTGTTACTCTCGCTTTATCTCGTAAATGACGGGGTAGCTTCTCCGCCAAAATAGCAATAAATATTAGATTATCAATACCCAATACAATTTCGAGCACAACCAGCGTTGCTAGCCCCGCCCAAATAGTAGGATCTGCGATCCATTCCATATATCTAACTTCACCTTTTATTTCTACGAATTATGACACTAAAACGAATAATGGGCTTATAAGATCAAATTTTCAAATTTAATATAAGAAATAGCTGATATTCATGACAAGAAATACAAACGTAAAAAGGAAATCAATGAAGATAACGTAATGAAATAATTACGCTAATTTATAATTAGCGTGTCAACCAGATAAAGAGAGCTAACAGAATTCTCCTAGTTAAATTTAATATTCTATACTGGATAATCAGTAGAAATCATGATGAGTGTAAAGCACCTATCCTGTCAAAAGTAGAACATGCCTTTATCAAAGAAAATTTAGACTTTTAGGGTTCTTGCCGTATCCCAAACGCCTGCGCCGTTGAAGGTTTTGTCAATGATTTACCCTTTTACTCTGAGTTTTCTGACCTGAGAAGTGTTGGTCAGTTGGAATACAGAGTGACACTCACGACAACGAAAACGGTTCTAGTTTTTAGGATTCTACCCATGGCGATAAACCAGAGCTGGATCATAACAGAAACAATAAATATTGCGTGGCCAGAGTAAACCTCAAAGGCCACATTATACATCGGATTTAACCGATTGGAGTTATCTTCTAATGAAGATAAAACAGCACTTTTAACACTTTGCTGTGCTGTGATTTTCCTCGTTCATTGACGTTTGAAGCTTTTGGTATTGCTTTATTAGAAGGTGCGATGCATGACAAACCTTTAATTTCAAGTGAAATAGAAACTAAGACAACATTTATTAATACCGGTCAATAGATAGGATTGCTTGTACCGCCATCAGATCCAAAAGCATTAAGAGCAGCGATGGATAACTTATGGAGTAATATTTGAGCTATCTGAAAAATTAGGACGTAATTCAAGAACACGTTATTTAGAATATTTTATTTCTGAGAAAATAGTGTCTGGTTATATTGTTCTCAATAATGAAATTATTGATAGATAATATTTCATTACATAATTTTATAAATTTTTTTTGATAATGCAATGTTAATTCAGTCTGTCTGATGATTGACAAAAATGAGGTGTTTACAGGTATTTTAAGAATGTAATCAGAAAAATTCTGATGTAAACTTTGATGCGAGTAGATGGATAAGGGATAATCCCAGTTTATTTCGCCAAGTGTACAGAATTAATCCAACCAGATTTAACTGTTTAAAGTTGAAGAGGTCATAGCAATGAAGTGTTTGAAAGCCGTTATTCCTGTTGCCGGGCTTGGCACCCGCATGTTGCCAGCGACGAAGGCGATTCCGAAAGAAATGCTGCCAGTGGTTGATAAGCCTCTGATTCAATATATCGTAGATGAATGTGTTGCCGCCGGAGTCAAAGAGATCGTGCTGGTAAGCCATTCGTCCAAAAATGCGATAGAAAACCATTTTGATACCTCATTTGAATTGGAGGCGGCACTGGAGTCACGGGTTAAGCGGCAGTTATTAAAAGAGATTAAAAATATTTGCCCGCCCGATGTCACCATTATGCAAGTGCGCCAGGGCCATGCCAAAGGACTGGGGCACGCAGTACTTTGTGCTCAACCGATGGTGGGCGATAACCCATTTATTGTGCTGCTGCCAGATGTACTACTTGACGATTCAACAGCTGATTTGTCTAAAGAGAATCTTGCCAGTATGATTCAGCGCTTTGAGAAAACTGGGCATAGCCAAATCATGGTCGAGCCGGTGCCTCAAGCGGACGTTTCCAAGTACGGTATTGCTGATTGTGGCCATGTTGATTTAAAACCAGGTGAAAGCACCCTGATGACAGCTGTAGTAGAGAAGCCTTCTGTAGCTGATGCGCCTTCTAATCTTGCTGTGGTTGGGCGCTATGTGTTGTCTAAAGATATTTGGCCATTACTGAAAAAAACTCCGCGCGGTGCTGGCGATGAAATTCAGCTTACTGATGCCATTGCGATGTTAATGGAGCAAGAACCGGTTGAAGCTTTCCATATGACGGGTAAATCTCACGATTGCGGCGACAAATTAGGCTATATGAAAGCCTTTGTCACTTATGGCGTTCGCCATAACACCGAAGGTGAAAATTTTACTGCTTGGCTGAAAAAACAAATCGATTAATATCGGTTTAGTGCCAGAATAGAGAATGATTTTAAATTTGCATTAAAAATCAGTAGGTTAATTATGACCAAATTGAAAGCAGTAATCCCTGTGGCCGGTTTAGGCATGAGAATGCTTCCCGCCACCAAAGCTATCCCCAAGGAAATGCTACCTATTGTCGATAAGCCATTAATCCAATATGTAGTTAATGAGTGTGTTGCTGCCGGTATTAAAGAAATTATTTTAATAACTCATTCGTCAAAGAATGCGGTAGAAAATCATTTTGATACTTCTTATGAGCTAGAGGCCATGCTGGAGGCGCGTGTTAAGCGCCAATTATTGGAAGAAGTGCAATCTATCTGCCCGCCGGGAGTGACGATTATGCACCTTCGCCAAGGGCATGCAGAAGGATTAGGCCATGCAGTATTATGTGCCAAACCCCTGGTAGGGAATGAACCATTCGCGGTGTTGTTGCCGGATGTGCTGATTGATGACGCAATGTCGGATTTAACCCGAGATAATCTGGCTCAATTGGTTAAACGTTTCGAAGAAACCGGCAACAGCCAAGTATTAGTACATTCGGTTGAACCAGAGGCTTTATCAAACTACTCGGTCATTTCGTGTGAAAAAGCTGATTTGGAACCTGGTGAAAGTAGCCGTATTAAGGCCATGGTTGAAAAACCGCAAAGCCCAGTTGACTTACAATCAAATCTTTCTGCTGTGGGGCGCTATGTCCTGTCTGCAGATATTTGGCCACTGTTGGAACAAACCAAGCCCGGAGCTTGGGGGCGTATTCAACTGACAGATGCTATTGATGCTCTGGCTGAAGTTAAATCAGTAGAAGCTGTTGGATTAACTGGTAAGTCTTATAACTGTGGTGAGAAACTCGGTTATATGCAGGCATATGTTGCTTACGGTTTACGTCATCCAAAGCAAGGCGCTGAGTTTAAGGCCTGGTTGAAAGAATTTCTGGCGTAAGCCAATGCAGCGATATATGAAAAGCAATCTTGGTGATTGCTTTTTTTTTCTACAAATCAGCATGATAAATTAAATCACATTCACTGTTCACTTTGATAAAGCAAACGTGTGCGAACAGCAACTAGTCAGTTGTGCTATCTATCGCACCAATCACTACCCAGCGGACATAATCCTGAGTTAACATGTTTCCCACATCAAAAACCTGTTGGCTTCAAGGCCGATAACAGGTGTCATCTCTTCAGACAGGAGTTTTTTAATGTCCAAACAACAGATCGGCGTTGTCGGTATGGCAGTGATGGGCCGTAACTTGGCGCTCAATATCGAAAGCCGCGGCTATTCCGTCTCTATCTTTAACCGTTCATCAGACAAAACCGATGAAGTAGTTGCTGAGAATCCAGGTAAAAATCTGGTGCCGAGTTACACCGTTGAAGAGTTTGTTGATTCACTAGAAAAGCCGCGCCGTATCCTGCTGATGGTGAAAGCGGGTGAAGCCACTGATAAAACGATTGCTTCACTGACGCCGCACTTGGATAAAGGCGACATTCTGATTGATGGTGGTAATACTTACTACAAAGACACCATCCGTCGTAATCGCGAACTTTCTGCACAAGGTTTTAACTTTATCGGTACTGGTGTTTCCGGTGGCGAAGAGGGGGCATTGAAAGGCCCATCCATCATGCCTGGTGGTCAGAAAGAAGCCTACGAGTTAGTTGCTCCTATTCTTGAGAAAATTGCTGCTCGTGCTGATGATGGCGATGCTTGTGTTGCGTATATTGGTGCAGACGGTGCGGGCCATTACGTTAAAATGGTTCACAATGGCATTGAATACGGTGACATGCAGTTGATCGCTGAAGCTTATTCTCTGTTGAAACAGTCTTTGGGCTTGAGCAACGAAGAGTTAGCAAGCACCTTTGCTGAGTGGAACAAAGGTGAACTGAACAGCTATCTAATTGATATTACTAAAGACATCTTTACCAAGAAAGATGAAGAAGGTAAATATCTGGTTGACGTCATTCTGGACGAAGCAGCAAATAAAGGTACCGGTAAATGGACCAGCCAAAGTTCTCTGGACTTAGGTGAGCCATTAACATTGATCACTGAGTCTGTGTTTGCTCGTTATTTGTCTTCCCTGAAAGATCAGCGTGTTGCGGCATCTAAAGTGCTCACTGGCCCGACAGTGAAGCCTTTCACTGGTGATAAAGCTGAGTTCATTGAGAAAATTCGTCGCGCATTGTATCTGGGTAAAATAGTTTCTTACGCGCAAGGTTTCTCTCAGTTGAAAGCGGCTTCCGAAGAAAATAACTGGAATCTGCATTACGGCGAGATTGCCAAGATTTTCCGTGCTGGTTGTATTATTCGTGCTCAGTTCCTGCAAAAAATCACTGACGCGTACGCAGAAAATGCGGATATCGCAAACCTGCTGTTGGCACCTTACTTCAAGCAAATTGCTGATGAATATCAGCAAGCGTTGCGTGATGTTGTGTCTTATGCGGTTCAAAACGGTATCCCAACACCAACATTCTCTGCGGCGATTAACTATTATGACAGCTACCGTTCAGCCGTACTGCCAGCTAACTTGATTCAGGCGCAGCGCGACTATTTCGGCGCACATACATATAAGCGTACAGATAAAGAAGGCGTGTTCCACACCGAGTGGATGGAATAATCTATTTAACGGCTACTGCGCTTTGCCATTATGGGATTGTGCAGTGCTCGGACTCCTCACGTACTTCGTGTACGCTCCGGGTCACTCCACGCTGGGCGCCCCCAGACTGCCTTTGCTCGCTACGCCTTGAATAGGTTTGCTATTAAGACAAACTTAGAAAGAACAGACAGTCGCTGATTTTAAAAGTTTGCCTTAATAAAAACGCCCTCGATGCTGAGTCGAGGGCGTTTTTTTGCCAGTAAGAGAACCAATAAGAAAATTACTTCTCGTGGCGTTCGCGCAGGCGGCCAATGACTTTGCTTAGATCTAAATCCTGATCTTGTAATAAAACCAGCAAGTGATACATCAAATCCGATGCTTCATTTGTCAGTTCTTCACGATCATTCACCGTGGCAGCAAGGGCGGTTTCCACTCCTTCTTCCCCCACTTTTTGCGCGATACGCTTGGTGCCGCTGGCATACAGTTTTGCGGTGTAAGAACTGTCTGGATCTGCTGACTTACGTGATGCCAACAACTGCTCGAGTTGATATAGGAAACCCCAATCGCTGGCCGCTGGGGCGAAGCAACTGTTATTACCTAAATGGCAGGTTGGGCCGATAGGATTGACCAGAATCAGCAGGGTATCATTATCGCAGTCAGGGTAGATATTCACTACATTCAGGAAATGGCCGGAGCTTTCGCCTTTGGTCCATAAGCGCTGTTTAGTGCGAGAGAAGAAAGTGACTTTGCCGGTTTCTTCTGTCACTGCCAGCGCTTCTTTATTCATATACCCCATCATCAGAACTTCGCCGGATACGGCATGCTGAACGATGGCTGGCATCAGATTGTCGACTTTGTCCCAATCCAGTTGGTTAATTTGTTGTTCGCTTAACACACTCTTATCTCCACACCTTGTTCAGACAAATACTTTTTCAATTCGCCGATATTAATGATTTGCTTATGGAATACGGAGGCTGCTAGCGCACCATCGACATCTGCATCACGGAATGCTTCCAGAAAGTGTTCTGGTGTTCCGGCACCGCCAGAGGCGATTAACGGGACATTGCAGAGAGTTCGCATCTGTTTCAATTGGCGCAAATCATAACCGTTACGCACGCCATCTTGATTCATCATATTTAGCACAATCTCACCGGCCCCACGTAATTGAACTTCTTTTATCCAATCCTCGGTTTGCCAGGTGGTGGCTTTGGTCCGTTTTTCATCGCCGGTAAATTGATAAACTTGGTAACTGTCACTTTCTGCGTCATACCAAGTATCAATGCCCACCACAATGCATTGTACGCCATAGCGGTCGGCCAAGCGGGTAATTAACGTCGGATCAGCCAGTGCTGGTGAGTTGATGGAGATTTTGTCCGCACCGAAGGTTAGGATTTGACCGGCATCTTCCACACTCTTAATTCCACCTGCAACGCAGAATGGAATATCAATCACTTCCGCAACCCGTGATACCCAGCTTTTGTCGACCACTCGGCCATCAGAGGAGGCCGTGATATCGTAAAATACCAACTCATCAGCGCCTTCTTGTGCATAGCGTTGTGCCAGCGGCACGATATCACCAATGATTTCATGATTGCGGAACTGGACGCCTTTAACCACTTGGCCGTCTTTCACATCCAGACAAGGAATTATACGTTTTGCCAGCATGCAATCGCCTCCTTCACGTTAAATTTGCCGTCCAAGAGCGCGCGGCCCACGATCACGCCTTGTACACCACTGCCGCGCAAACGAGCAATATCATCCAGACAACCAATGCCACCGGAGGCCTGGAATGCCACTTGCGGGTAACGCTGGCACACTTCCTGATACAGCTCAACATTTGAGCCACTTAAGGTGCCATCGCGTGAGATGTCTGTACAGAGCACATGTTTTAGGCCGAAAGGTAGGTATTGTTCGACAATTTGCTCTAACGTGGCATCAGAATTCTCCTGCCAACCGCTGATTGCGACTTCTTTGCGGCCTGCATCATTGATACGCACGTCCAGCGCTAGCACAATGGCCTCGGCACCATAGCGTTCAAACCATTGCTGTACCATTTCCGGTTGTTTAACCGCGGTTGAACCCACAACAACGCGTGTTGCGCCAGCTTCCAGTAGTGCGACGACATCTTGCTCATTACGGATACCGCCGCCAACTTGCACCGGCACATCAACACCGGCCAGTAACTCACGTAATAATGGGATTTGGCGGGCTGCGGGGTCTTTAGCGCCAGTCAGATCAACCAAATGCAATACTTGAGCACCTTGCTGCTGATAATCCTGTAAGCGCGGTAACGGGTGATTGCCATAATCACGCTGTTGACCGTAATCGCCTTGATGCAAACGCACCACCTTGCCTTCGATCAAATCCAAAGCGGGAATAATCATGGTGCTTACATCTCCAAAAAGTTTTTCAGCAGTTGGGCTCCAGCCGCTCCGGAGCGTTCCGGATGAAACTGCACACCAAAGAAGTTGTCTTTTTCGACTGCGGCGGTAAACGGCTCGCCGTAATTGGCTTGGGCGATGGTATTTGGGCATATTGGCATTGCGTATCCGTGCACAAAGTAGAAATAAGTTCCGTCTGGGATACCGCGGAACAGATGATTTCCCGCCTGTGGCGTGATCTGGTTCCAACCCATATGCGGTAACGGTAAACCAAAGTCTGTCATCTGTTTTACCGGTGTATCGATAATGCCAAGCGTCTCAATCCCGCCGCTCTCTTCGCTGCTGGTTGCCAGCAACTGCATTCCGAGGCAAATACCCAGCACTGGCTGGGTGCAGCTTTTAATCAACTCGATAAGCTCGCGTTGCTTCAATTGCTCCATTGCTGCATGAGCGGTACCCACGCCAGGTAGAAACAGCTTATCGGCCCGCAGCACGATTTCCGAGTCGCGGCTGATAACCGGCGCATAACCTAAACGCTGCACCGCGTAGGTGACAGAGGAGAGGTTGGCGCAACCGGTATCCAGAATCACCACATCCATTACAGCACTCCCTTGGAACTTGGCAGGGTGTTGCCCTCAACACGGATTGCCTGGCGCAAAGTACGACCAAACACTTTAAACAGGCTTTCCACCCGGTGGTGATCATTGCGGCCTTTGGTTTTCAGGTGCAGGGTGCAGGCCATGGCATAAGAGAGAGAGCGGAAGAAGTGCTCGACCATCTCAGTGCTGAGGTCGCCCACGCGCTGATAGTTAAATTCTGCTTTGTATTCCAAGTGTGGACGGCCGGAAATATCTAATGCACAACGAGCCAGACATTCATCCATTGGCAGCACAAAACCAAAACGCCCAATACCGCGTTTGTCACCCAGTGCGTTGTTAATAGCCTCACCCAGCGCCAGCGCAGTATCTTCCACGGTGTGGTGGTCATCAATGTACAGATCGCCACTGACCTGAATATCCATCCGGAAACCGCCGTGTGTTGCGATTTGGTCCAGCATATGGTCGAAGAAACCTACGCCGGTTTTGATCTTACTGCCGCCTTCGCGGTCCAGCCAGACATCAACATCAATGGCAGTTTCTTTGGTGACACGGTTAACGTGAGCATGGCGATCACGCTGGGTCAGTTGTTTGGCAATCTGTGACCAATTCAGCCCATCGCGCTGATACCGCAAGCCGCTGATACCCATGTTTTGCGCTAATTGCAGGTCAGTCTCGCGGTCACCGATAACATAGCTGTTGGCGCTGTTCATCACACCTTCGGCCAGATAGTTTTCGACTAATGCTGTTTTTGGCTTACGACAATCACAGTTATCTGCCGGTAAGTGCGGGCAAATCAAAACCTGTTCGAAATTGATCCCCTGAGAGCTGAAAATCTGCATCATTAGGTTATGTGGCGGATCAAAAGTTTCTTGCGGGAAACTGGCAGTGCCCAGCCCATCTTGATTAGTTATCATCACCAAACGATAATCTGCTTTTTGCAGTTCCAGCAATGCTGGAATGACGTCTGGCTCCAGCTCCAGCTTGTCCAGCCGATCAACCTGAAAGTCCGCTGGTGGCTCAGCAATCAGGGTGCCGTCTCTGTCAATAAAAAGAAATTTCTGGCTCATATCGTTTCCTTACGGAGGCTGGAGGTATTAGTGTTATTCGGGCTATCAACACCAGGTAAAGGAGCAAGGGCGGCAGCCACTCGCTCACATTCCTGGCGGGTACCTATCGTGATACGCAGGCAATTCGATAGGCTCGGTTGCTTGTTTTGGTCTCGCAAAATAATGCCCTGATCCCACAGTGTTTTGAACACACTGCTGGAGGCTGTGAATCGCGCTAATAAGTAGTTACTTTCACTGGTAAACACTTGTTCAACACAGGCGCAGTTTTGTAACGCATTTTGTAGCCATTCACGATTGGCTTTTACTTCGCTGACCCGTTGGCGCATTTGCTCAAGGCCCTGTGGGCTGAGCGCCTGTGCAGCAATATCCGCCACTGGTGTTGATAATGGGTACGGCGCAATCACTTTAAGCAGCAGTTGGATGATATCGCTGTTCGCTAACGTAAAGCCACAACGCAAACCGGCTAATGCAAAAGCTTTCGATAAGGTGCGCAAAATAACTAAATTCGGATAATCTTTTAGCCAACCGCTCACCGAGGCCTGTGGGCAGAACTCTATATAAGCTTCGTCGATAGCCACGATAGCGCGGCCTTGTGCTAGTTCCAGCACTGCGCGTAAGTCAGCCGGGTTGATCAAATTACCGGTTGGGTTATTCGGGCTGCAAATATAAATCAGTTTCACCCGATCTAAGCTTTCTTTAATCGCGGGCACATCTAATTGCCAATCTGTTTTGGTCTGCACGGTGCGAAGCTCAACACCAAAAGTTTCGGCACTGACAGCATACATACCATAGGTTGGCGGGCAGAACAGAATAGCATCCTGACCCGGCTCGCAGAAGGCGCGAATTAACAGCTCAATCCCTTCATCGGCCCCACGGCTGACTAAGACTTGGTCAGTTTCTAAACCGGCGTAAGCCGCATAGCGCTCGATAACCAATTTGGGCTGGCACTCGGGGTAGCGGTTAAAGGTTTGCGCCGTCAACTGGTATTCAGTGGCCAGCGGATATTCATTGGCATTGAGCCACACATCGCCATTACCGCCCAAGCGGCGGGCTGACATATAAGGGGTCAGTGCGCGGACATTGGCCCGGGCTAAATCAGTGACATTGGCAGAGTTACTCATGCTTGCTCCTTATTAGCGGCTGTCAGGGCAGCGACACGGAGGGTAACGGCGTTTTTGTGGGCGGTCAGTTGTTCAGCCTGAGCCAGCGTTTCAATGGTTGATGCCAGTCCCAGCAAACCTTGCGGGGTTAATTGCTGCACGGTCATGCGCTTAACAAAATCGGCTAGCCCTAAACTGGAATAGGTTGAGGTATAACCGTAAGTCGGCAATACGTGGTTGGTGCCAGAGGCATAATCACCGGCCGATTCTGGCGACCAGTCACCCATAAACACCGAACCGGCGTTATCGATCTGATCAATGATTTCTTCCGGCTGGCGGATTTGCAGAATCAAGTGTTCCGGCCCGTATTGATTGCTGATTTCAATACATTGCTGCAAGTCTTTAGTGATGATCAAGCGGCTGCTTTCCAATGCTTGACGGGCAATATCCGCGCGCGATAACTGCTGGAGTTGGCGCTCAACTTCGACCGCAACGGCTTGAGCAATCGCGGCATCTGGCGTCAGTAAGACTACTTGAGAATCCGGCCCGTGCTCGGCCTGAGACAGCAAGTCAGCGGCAATAAACGCCGGTGTAGCGCCGCTGTCGGCGATAACCAATACTTCAGATGGGCCAGCCGGCATATCAATCGCCGCACCGTCCAAACGTTGGCTGACCTGACGTTTTGCTTCAGTGACATAAGCATTGCCCGGCCCAAAGATCTTATTCACTTTCGGCACTGACTCACTACCAAATGCCATCGCAGCAATCGCTTGCGCTCCGCCAATTTGGAACACTTCTTGAATGCCACATAATTGCGCGGCATACAGAATTTCATCGGCAATCGGCGGTGGGGAGCATAAAATCACGCGCTGGCAACCGGCAATACGCGCCGGAGTGCCAAGCATCAGCACGGTAGAAAGCAGCGGAGCTGAGCCGCCAGGAATATATAAGCCGACGGAGGCAATCGGGCGGGTGATTTGCTGACAGCGCACACCCGGTTGCGTTTCAACATCCACCACCGGCATTTTCTGCGCGTTATGGAAGATTTCAATATTACGCACCGCTTGCGCCATGGCCTGTTTGATGTCGTCACCCAAGCGCCCTGCGGCGGCGGCTATCTCATCGCGGCTGATGCGGATGTCAGCAACTTTAACCGTATCAAAACGTTGGCTAAAATCACGCAAAGCACTATCGCCCTCGATTTTCACCCGGTCAAGGATTTCACTGACTGTTGCGGTGATTCGCTCTGATGCATTAATAGCTGGGCGGCTCAACAGCGCTTTTTGCTGCTCTTCACTGCATTGCTGCCAGTTGATTAAGGTATTGAAATTCGTCGGCTGCATTCTTTACTCCATCATCTTTTCAATCGGCAACACCAGAATGGAGCTGGCACCCAGCGCTTTCAGTTTTTCCATGGTTTCCCAGAATAGGGTCTCGCTACTGACCATGTGCATCGCTACGCGGCTTTTGTCACCGGCCAGTGGCAGAATGGTAGGGCGCTCGGCACCCGGCAGCAGGGTGATGATTTCATCCAGGCGCTCACTTGGCGCGTGCATCATGATGTATTTGGATTCGCGCGCTTGAATCACACCCTGAATACGGGTCATCAGGCGGTCAATCAGCTGTTGCTTATCGGCTGGCATTTCGCCATCACGTTGAATCAGGCAGGCTTTAGAGCGGTAAATCACTTCAACTTCGCGCAGGCCGTTGGCTTCCAATGTGGCGCCAGTGGATACCAGGTCACAGATGACATCGGCTAAACCGGCACGTGGAGCTACTTCAACTGAGCCGTTGAGCAAGCAGGATTTGAAAGTTACCCCTTGTTTATCAAGATATTGTTTTAAAATGTGCGGGTAAGAAGTGGCGATGCGCTTATTTTGTAAACATTGCGGGCCGGTATATTCGGTATCCAGTGAGGCGGCCAGTGACAGGCGACAACCACCGAAATCCAGACGGCGTAAAGTGAAATAACGTGGGTCTTCACCTTGAGCACGGCGGCTCAGCAACTCTTCTTCCAGCACGTTTTCGCCAATAATCCCCAGATCAACCACACCATCCATCACTAACCCTGGGATATCGTCATCACGTACTCGCAGGATATCGATCGGCATGTTTTCCGCGAAAGCGATCAGGCGCTGTTGTTGTAAATTAATTTTAATTCCGCAGCGCGATAATAATTCGTGGCAATCGTCACTTAGGCGGCCTGATTTCTGCATCGCAATGCGTAAACGCGTTTTATCCAACATGGTAATCCTCTTAATCTATTAATTTATAAATCTAATTTATAAAATGGTGGGCAACAAAAAAGCCCTCGGAAGATAATCTTCCGAGGGCTTTCTCTATTGCGTTCTACCGCCACCTGGAAGATTCGTTAACCGTCTTCCAGCACACATCGGCCTGCAAGACTAGTCAGGATGATGGTGATGATGGTGATTAAATTGAACGCGATTCATAATAATTTCTCTATTTGGGCTTTCTGACATAATTTCTGTCAATCAACGTAAACCATCTGACTAGTACCGCGCAACCTTTTTTTCACCTGATGATTTTATTTTACGGCGGTACACCACGTGCCATCTGCTGGCGCTGGTTTTATTTTTAGCGATTATCACTCTATTTGATGTCAGTTTAAGCAGGAAATTGTTACATATGGCGATTACGCCAACGAACAAAAACAGATTCATAATATCGAGCAATTATTAAGTTACATTAATTCTCGTAGGTTATTAGTATGGAGTGTGGCGGTATGAACCGGTCGAGGGCAATTGAGATGAAAAAAGTAGCCATTATTGGATTGGGCTGGCTGGGTATGCCGTTGGCGCAATCATTGGTTCGTCGTGGAATTGAGGTTGTGGGGAGTAAAACCACGCCGGATGGCGTCGAAGCCGTCAGAATGAGCGGGATTAATTGCTTTCAATTGCAACTCACCCCCGAGTTGATTTGTGACCCAGATGATTTGGCACAACTGATGACGGTGGATGCGCTGGTTATCACCTTACCCGCCAGCCGCACGGCTGACGGCGGGGCACAGTATTTTCAAGCGGTACAGATGGTGGTCGACAGTGCACTGGCGTTTGGTGTGCCGCGCATTATTTTTACCAGCTCGACCTCAGTGTATGGCGAAACTCGGGGCCGAATTAAAGAAAGTTCTCCACTGCAACCGGTGACCACAGCGGGTAAAACGCTGGCAGAACTTGAACTCTGGCTGCATAAATTACCGAATACTTCGGTGGATATTTTGCGTCTGGCGGGGTTGGTGGGGACTGATCGCCATCCGGGCCGTTTTCTGGCGGGTAAAACCAATGTGAAAGGTGGCTCGCAGGGGGTAAATCTGGTGCATCAGGAGGATGTGATATCCGCCATCGAACTGCTGCTTAACCTGCCCAGAGGCGGGCATATTTATAATTTGTGCGCGCCAATTCACCCACGAAAACGGGATTTTTATCCTGAATGCGCGCGCGCGTTACAACTGACTCCGCCCGAGTTTGCGCCTGAAGATATTGAAGAACCCATTCGCGAGATTGATGGCAGTAAGATTTGCAGTGAGTTGGGGTTTGAGTATCAGTACCCCGATCCAGCCAGAATGCCTTTGAATTAATGATACGGCTACTGCGCGTTTGTATTTTGGGCTTGAGCACTGCCCAAGCCCAAAATACTTTCGCTCGCTACGCCTCGAATGGATGGGCATTGAAAACATTACGAAATAAGGATCAATACCCAATCACCGCTTCTGATGAATATAAGTCAGGGCTAAGGCCAGCGCCAGAACCAACCCTTTGATGATATCCATTGCGTAGTAAGGTACTGACAGCATCACCAGCCCGTTTTGCAGCACACCAAGGATAACCGCGCCAATTAAGGTGCCGAAAGCATTGGGTTTGCCGGAACCCGCGAGTGAAAAGCCAATATAGGCGGCAGCAACGGCGTCCATCAGGTAACCACCGCCGGCGTTGACTTGTGACGAGCCAATGCGTGATGCCAGTAAAATCCCGCCCAGTGCCGCTAGCAAAGATGAAAATACATAAGCCAACACCCGATAACGTACGGTACGGATGCCCGCCAGCCGCGCCGCTTCTGGGTTGCCACCAATGGCATACATCCGGCGACCATGCTTGGTTAATGACAAATACAACTGCACTACAATAGTCACCGCCAACATGATTAGCACGATAACCGGCACTTGACCCAGCGCTGAGAATATCTCAGGAATGACGCCCTCCGCCATATCGCCGCTCGGCAGCAACATATTCTGCGTGATAGAGCCGCCGTAGCTGTACGTCATCGCCACGCCCTGAATGACAAACAGACTGGCAAGGGTCGCCAGCATATCGGGGATCTTCAGCACCACAATCAGAAATGCGTTAAATAGCCCCACTAATGTACAAATGAGCAAGGTCAGGATAATTGCCCCAGCGGTGCCAAATCCGTACCAGACAAAGAGTGAAACCACGATGGCATTGGCCAGCGAAGCAGTCGAACCGACCGATAAGTCAAACCCCCCCACAGACAGGGAAATAGACACCCCGATAGCAATCACTGTCACTATGGCAATGGATCGCAATATATTGATGATATTGTTTGGGTCGAGGAAGTTATCTGAGGCCAGACCAAATAGCGCGATTAGCGCCACGACGGTGAGCAACATCCCCCATTTGTAGAGAAAATCAAACAACTGGTGACGCCATGGCTGCGCGTCCGGCAGGGGTATTTCTTTGCTCACTGAGGGGTTCCTCCGGTTGAAAATAATAATAATGTTTCTTCATCGACATCTGCGGCGTTTAGCTCGGCAACAATTCGCCCATCCCACAACACACAGATACGAGAGCATAAACCGACCAATTCTGAGAATTCACCGGATGCATAAATAATGCCTTTTCCCTGTTGCGCTAACCCGTCAATCAGCTTGAACAGATCCTGCTTGGCTTTGATGTCCACACCTTTGGTTGGCTCATCAAAAATCAATACCTGCGCATCGCCGCGCAACCATTTGCCGATCGCCACTTTCTGCTGATTCCCCCCCGACAAGCGGGCGAGTTTTTGCTGCGGCGAAGACGTTCGCACCCCCAAGCGCGCAATCAACTCTTTGGCCCAGCTCAACTCTTGGCGGCGGCTAAAAATACTCCAGCGGGAAAAACTGTCATCAGCGGCCACACTCAGGTTCATTGGGATACCTTCGTGGATAAAAATACCTTCTTTGCGCCGTTCTTCGGGCACTAAAGCTAGCCCCTGCTCGACGGAGCGATCCGGTGAACGCGGTTTCCAAGGTTTGCCCTGTAATTCACCCTGATCAACACGGCTGGGCGTAGCACCAAACAATGCTTTGCACAATTCGGTTTTTCCCGCGCCAGCTAACCCGGCAATCCCTAATATTTCCCCTTCATGCAATGTCAGGGAAATATCGCGTAATTTGTGTTGGTCATGTAACCCACTGACAGACAATAATATTTTTTCACTAAACGCCGTTCGTCGGGGTGGGAAAATATCATCCAAAGTGTGGCCGAGCATCTTTTCGACAATTTGCTCACCACTCAGGTCACCCATTGCATCATGGCTGACTTTGCGACCATCGCGTAATACGGTCAATTGATCGCAAATTTCGCGCAATTCATGGATGCGGTGCGAAATGAACACAATGGCCATCCCTTCGGATTGCAAGCGGCGCACCACTTTAAACAGACGCGCACTCTCTTCTTGATCCAAGGGGGCGGTGGGTTCATCCAGAATGAGAAAACGGCATTGATGGGAAAGGGCGCGGGCCAATAGAACCTGTTGTTTCTCCGCCAATGTGCAGGATTCCAGCCGCTGGCGCACATTCAACTTGAGGTCAAGCTGCCCGAGTAGCGCTTCTGCCTGGCGATAAAGTTGTGGCCAATTAAACAGATGCCCCTGTTCCGCCAGCGTATCCAGCATAATATTTTCCGCCACAGACAGGGTAGGGATCAATGCGACATCAACCTCTTGCTGAACCACATGGATACCGTGCTGCTTTGCCTGGCGGGGGGAGTGAATGTCTATCTGCTGGCCATCAATATAGATCTCGCCGCGATAGTGATTGTGAGCGCCGGAAAGAATCGCCATCAGCGTCGATTTCCCTGCACCATTAGCCCCGACTAGCGCATGAGTAGACCCACCTTCCAGTGTGAAATCAACTTGTTGTAGGGCATGGAATCCAGAAAATGAGATAGATATATTCCGCATCTCAAGGCGGGAGGATGAGGTGATACTGGACATAAATTTCTATCACTGCCCTATGAAGTATTTTGACGGAATAGGCAGTCAATAATGCTGCGGTAGACTTCTTTTTAACACAATTTCCATTATTCGCAACAAACTAAAATAGTTAAGGTATATCAAAAAGTTATTAAACATTGGCAACTTAGCCTTTAAGATGAGAAAAATACTGATGAGATCATCCTTTAAAAGGAACGCGCCATGAGCACGAACGCAATCCGAGTGCAGGTGGGGCCTGCCAACTATTTTTCTTTTCCAGGCGCTATCGAAAAGCTGAGCGAGTTTTATCCTCAAGCAACATTGGAAAATGCGCTGTGGATCTATGGTGAGCGCGCCTTGGCGGCGGCCAGTGATTATCTTCCAGCGGCTTTCCATGGGCCACAAGCGGTGCGAGCTTTATTTTCCAGTCATTGCAGTGAATCTACTGTTGCTGATTTAGTGAAGGCTGCGGGCAGTGACCGACAAGTGGTGATCGGTATTGGCGGTGGTGCAGTATTGGATACGGCCAAGGTGGTGGCGCGTAAACTTGGCTTGCCACTGGTGGCTATTCCCACGATCGCGGCAACCTGCGCGGCCTGGACACCACTTTCCGTGTGGTATAACGATGCCGGGCAAGCGCTAAATTTTGAAATATTTAAAGATTCCAACCAGTTGGTGTTAGTAGAACCGCGTATTATTTTGCAGGCACCAGTGGAATATCTATTGGCGGGAATTGGCGATACATTGGCGAAATGGTACGAAGCGGTGGTGCTAAGCCCGCAACCGGAAACATTGTCTTTGACCGTTCGTTTGGGTTTACAGGCCGCGCTGGACATTCGCAATGTGCTGCTCAAACAGAGCGAATCTGCATTACAGGCGGTGGAGCAGGGGGAACTAACGCAAGATTTCCTTGATGTAGTGGATGCAATTATTGCCGGTGGGGGCATGGTCGGTGGGCTGGGCGAGCGCTATACCCGTGTTGCGGCGGCTCATGCAGTACACAATGGGCTGACACTGCTGCCCCAGACCGAGCATTTCCTGCATGGCACCAAAGTTGCCTATGGAATTTTGGTTCAAACAGCCCTGCTGGAGCAAGATGAAGCACTGCAATCACTGATTGTGGCGTTTAATAAATTAGGTTTACCAACGCATTTGGCTGCGCTGGATGTTGATATTAATGACCGTGATGCTATTGAGCGTGTGATTAGTCGAATTCTGAAGCCGAGCGAGTCAATTCATTATCTGCCTGTTGAGCTGAGTTCAGACAAAATATGGACAGCAATTGAGCGGGTAGAAATTGCCGCTCAGCACTGATACAGCATAGAAATAGCCGTTTAGATCAAACTGCCATAAGAATATTGTTTCAAGCCGTTTAACATCTTGTTTTTTGCTCTCAAGTTAGGGCAAAATACGCGCCATGGAATAGCCGACGTTTAAACGCGTCGGTTATTTTTTTGCATTCGTGTTTTCACAAATCAAGAGGCCGGACAACGATCCGGATAGATAAACAGGTCCGCGAGCGATTATTCACATACGAAAATCGCCGTTATGAGGAAAGAAAGATGGGGCAATTATTTACACTGGCACCGGTGCCCACCGGTATGCGCTGCACATGCAGCGATTATGGCGCAACAGGTATGGCAAATACCCGTTACACCGCTCTTATTTCCCCACTTACGTGTCCCAGGCAGATACGAAGTTTCCCCGTCACCTCTGACCTGCGAGCTACACTTGCAAATTGGGTCAAAGGTATGGGGAGGCTGAATCATGACGCATAATGCTACTGTTGCAGTCGGCACCAATCAAACTGGCACCAATAACCGCGTTCAGCTCAGAAAAACACTGACGTTGGTGCAAGTGGTGATGATGGGCTTGGCTTATTTACAGCCGATGACCATTTTCGATACTTTTGGTATTGTCTCCGGCCTGACCGATGGTCACGTCGCGACTTCTTACGCCATTGCGTTGATAGCAGTGCTGTTCACTGCCGTCAGCTATGGCAAATTGGTTAAGCGTTTCCCGTCTGCGGGTTCGGCTTATACCTACGCCCAGAAATCCATTAGTCCGAATGTTGGCTTTATGGTGGGTTGGTCATCACTGCTGGACTACCTGTTCATGCCGATGATTAACATTCTGTTGGCAAAAATTTATCTCGAAGCGATTTTCCCAGGTGTGCCATCATGGATTTTTGTTGGCGCATTGGTCAGCTTGATGACGCTATTCAACCTGCGTGGCATTAATGTGGTCGCTAACCTGAACTCGATCATCGTTGTGGTTCAGGTCGCTGTCATGGTGGTCTTTATGGGGCTGCTGATTCACGGTGTTTATCAAGGTGAAGGGACAGGTACGCTGGTTAGCCCACGTCCGTTCTATTCTGAAAATGCTCATTTGGTGCCGATGATAACCGGGGCCACGATACTGTGCTTCTCATTCCTTGGCTTTGATGGCATCAGTTCGCTGTCTGAAGAAACGCCAGATGCCGGGAGAGTGATCCCGAAAGCGATTTTCCTGACTGCATTGATTGGCGGCGTGATTTTTATTGTCGTGTCTTACTTCTTGCAACTCTATTTCCCGGATATTTCGCGCTTCACTGACCCCGATGCATCACAGCCGGAAATCATGCTATTTGTGGCCGGCAAATTCTTCCAGTCAGTGATTCTGTGCTTCTCCTGTGTCACGGTGTTGGCATCAGGTATGGCGGCACACGCCGGCGTTTCGCGCTTGCTGTATGTGATGGGGCGCGATGGGGTATTCCCTGAGAGAATATTTGGCTACGTGCATCCAAAATGGCGTACTCCAGCCATCAACGTATTGTTGGTGGGGGGCGTGGCATTGTCTGCTATTTCCTTTGATTTGGTCACGGCAACTGCATTGATTAACTTTGGTGCGCTGGTGGCTTTCACCTTCGTTAACCTGTCGGTGATTTCACAGTTCTATATCCGCGAGCGCCGCAACCGCACAGTTAGGGATCATATCAGCTACCTGATTCTACCGATGATTGGTGCAGGGACAGTGGGTGTACTGTGGGTTAATCTGGAAAGTAGCTCTATGACTCTGGGGCTGGTATGGGGCGCAATTGGCCTGCTTTATATGGTCTGGAAAACTCGCGCTTTCCGTCAGGCATTACCTCAGTTTACTGGTGAGCTTGCACAGTAACGCCATGTGTTCTTGTTGATTGGATATGGTGTTATTGCTGATTAAAACGGAGCCTGACGGCTCCGTTTTTTATTGGATTAAATCCATTATCAATATCAGCTCACCAGATCTCTGGCATAGTCAAACAGGGCTTTCAGTAGTGCCAACTTCTCTTTATCGCCCTCATACTGGTTATAAAACTGTTCCAGTTGCAGTACATAATCTTGCACTCTTTCTGGATTAAGTGCTTCGCGACGATGCTCTAACCAGCGCTGTTGCTCACTGTCCGTCAAAGTATTCGGATAATTACGGGCGCGGAAGCGAAATAGCAGCGCTTCCAAACGTGGGTCTTGGAAGGTCAGATCGAGCGCGGGTAGATTTTGTGGCTCAGTTTGTAAAATGATTTTCATGGTGGCGCGGTCAGCATCACTGAAAAATCCATTATACAGCTGGGCATCTACATCATCAGACACTGCAAAAGGCTCCGCTTCAGCAAACAAAGCGACCACTTTTTCGCGTATTTGCGGGTTTTGCCGCAATAGTTGCAGGTTTTGCAGACAGCGCTGACGATCAATCCCCAGCCGCTCGGCATTCTCAGCCAGCAGCGTTTTCGCCGGTGCCAATACCGGACATTTATTAATGTGCACCAACTTCAAGGGGACGGCCGCGTCTTGAGCATTGAGTTTATCGCGGCGGGTATACAGCCGCTCACGCAGAGTATCGCTATCCAGCTCCAATAGTGGCGACATATCACCCGCCAAATCGCACATAATTACCGCATTTTTATTCTCAGGATGCCATGCTAGCGGCGCAACCCAACTGGTGTTGCCCCGCGCGGCACCAAACATGCCAGACACATGAACCAGTGGCGTCATATCTGCAATATCAATCAATGCGTTAATTTTATGTTTGCTGCGGTGCTGATAGAGGTAATCAAACAGCCGGGGTTGCGCTTGTTTGACCAACTTTGCCATGGCGATGGTGGCGTGCACATCGGACATCGCATCATGGGCATGTAAGTGCTCGACACCATTGGCTTTAGTTAAATGCTCAAGTTTAAAACTGGGTAAGCCATCTTCGTTTTCTGGCCAGACAATGCCTTCTGGACGCAGGGCATAACAAGCGCGCATGACATCGAGCAAGTCCCAACGGGAATTACCGCCTTGCCAGCTATAAGCATAGGGATCATAGAAATTGCGGTAGAAAATATTGCGACTAACTTCATCATCAAAACGAATATTATTGTAGCCGAGAATACAGGTGCCGGGCACATTGAAAGCTTGATGAATTTGGCGGGCAAACTCGGCTTCATTAACCCCATTGGCTAAGGCATGTTGCGGGGTGATGCCGGTTATCATCACGGCCTCTGGTTGCGGCAGATAGTCATCGGCGGGGGCACAGTAAACCACCAATGGTTCCTCGATGATATTGAACTCCAAATCGGTACGCACTCCGGCAAACTGCGCGGGTCTGTCTAACGCCGGGCGCTGACCAAAGGTTTCATAATCGTGAATGTAAAATGTTGGTGACTTATTTTTATCTGACATTATTCAGTTTAACCCTTAATTCTTATGGCTATTCTTTATGATGGGACACCGCCGCGGTCAGTCGCAGTGACCCATGGCATTAGTGCTAGAATATCATTTCAGGCGGGTTAGGGTGTCAGGATTTATTTTGAAATAATTATGTTTTAGTCAATCAGTGTCGTTCTAACTAATATTTACCTGCTGTTTAATTAGCTACTTATATAATCTGCATACTTAATAAAATATGTAGGATTAATGGTGAAAACACTTCTGTTAACCGGTGCCACAGGTTTTTTGGGCGGAGCAGTGCTTGAAAAATTATTGTTGGAAAACTCAGATTTTAATTATTTATTATTAGTTAGGGCCAAAACACCGGAGCAGGGATTAACCCGTATTCGAGAAAATCTGGCAAAGTTTTATCTGCCTGCTGGGCGGCTGAATAAAATAATGACACATCATATTCTATTAGGGGATTTAGCTGAACCTGACAGTTTTATTAATGACCCGCGTATCAATGAAGTGACGCATGTTATTAATTGTGCCGCCGTCGCATCATTTGGTAATAACCCATTAATCTGGAAAGTTAATGTCGACGGCACATTAGCCTTCGGCAAAAGAATGTCTCAGGTCGCCGGTTTACAAAGATTCATTCATGTGGGCACCGCCATGTCTTGTACTCCCGATGCCGATACTGTAGTGAATGAGCAGATCCTATCGGCAGAAGATGATGCACATTTAGTGGAATACACTAAATCTAAATCGGCCATTGAGCGCTTATTGGCGGAAGAATGTCCGGGGTTGCCATTGGTATTTGCCCGGCCATCAATTGTTGTCGGGCATACTCGTTTGGGCTGCCAACCTTCTAGCAGCATCTTCTGGGTATTCCGCATGGCATTAATGCTGCGCAAGTTTATGTGCTCTCTGGATGACTATATTGATGTTATTCCAGTCGATTATTGTGCTGACGCCTTAGTGTGTATTTTGCTGCATCCAAACTTACCGGAAAATATCTATCATATTTCTGCTGGAGAGAAAGACAGTGTCAGTTTTGCTGAGATTGATCAGGCCATGTCGTCAGCAGCTCGACAACAACCCATGGGGGCAGATTATCGCCAGGTAGAATATGGTGCTTTGGTGCAGATGCGTAAGCAACTGAAAGGTATTTTCGGCCCATGTAATGAGCGTTTAATGTTGAAAGCCATGCGCTTATACGGCTCTTTTGCCGTGCTAAATGTACGTTTCAGTAATGAGCGATTGCTCAGTTTGGGGATGCCAAGGTCGCCCCGTTTTACCGATTATATTGCTTGTTGTGTAGAATCGAGCTTTGGCATGACAATCCAACAACAAATGGCAGTTGATTTTAAATAAGCTTATTTCCCCGTTTAGCCATCGCTGACGGGGATTATTTAGTTCCCTCCGATTTATTCCCGCCACTTTTAGTAACGGTTAATCCGATGCCAGAGTGTAATAACTCAGCTAGACTTAGTTTTTAGTATCTTATTGGAAGTAGGTCTGTCGTGCGCTTGAATAAAAAAATATCGCCGCTGGATAACCTGATTTACACCCATTACCGCCTGACTCATGCTTTGCGTATTACTCTGGCTTTTATCCTAACATTCCTGATTATCCGCTTGTTGGCCGTCCCTGAAGGAACTTGGCCGCTGATCACCTTAGTGGTGGTCATGGGGCCGATATCCTATTGGGGGAATGTGTTGTCCAGAGCTATGCAGCGCATTGGCGGGACTGTTTTTGGCGCAATATCCGGTCTGATCGCCCTTTATCTTGAGTCATATTCTCTCACTCTGATGCTGGTTTGGTGTGGCGCTGTAATGTTCCTGTGTGGTTATCTGACTCTGGGCAAACGCCCCTATATGGCTCTGCTGATTGGTATCACGCTGGCAGTGGTCTGTGGGTCAGCTCCGGGGGATATGAACACGGCACTGTGGCGCAGCGGCGATGTTATTTTTGGCTCATTATTGGCGTTAGTTTTTACCAGTGTCTATCCGCAACGCGCCTTTACCCATTGGCGTATGCAAATGAGTGATAACTTGCGCGCTATCAGCCAAATTTACACCGCCTACTTATCGCCGAATGTTATCGATCGTCCGCGATTAGAGCCAAAATTAAAAGCTGCGCTCAATCAATCGGTTAAAATGCGTACTTTTATTGCACCAGCCAGTAAAGAATCTCATATTAATAAAGATGTTTTTGAGGCTATCCAGACACTCAGCCGCAATCTGATTTGCACACTGGAATTACTGGTGGATGCTTATTGGTCATCGCGAGAAAGTCATTTTATTATGCTCAATGCCAAAGGGCTGCGCAGCGCCCAATTGATGACGGCCCGTACGCTTAATACTTTAAGTGACAGTTTGCGCGATGGTTCACCGGCTCGAGAGCGGGAAGTCGCGGGTGAGTTGAGCGAAATTTCAACCGAATTGAAATCATTGATGTTGGTTGTCACACAAGAACAGCAGATAGAAACGCCAATTTACGGCTATGTTTGGCTGAGTCTGGAGTTAACCAAACAACTTGAGGAATTGGACGATCTGATTAATATGACCTTGCGCAGGTGATCAATCCGGTTTTAAGGCAGATGATATTTCTGTCTGGCGGGTAAAGCAGGTAAGATAAGTCAATGAATCTTGTCACCAGGTACGGCAAAGCGGTATGGTGCAGGTAGCCTGGTCACCAGCAATTGAATTTGTGTAAAACTTAAGTGAAGGTATGAAAATGGATAATGCAACTAAGCCAACTTTCCAGGACGTTTTGGAGTTTGTGCGTATGTTCCGTCGCAAAAATAAATTACAGCGTGAAATCGTTGATAACGAAAAGAAAATTCGTGATAACCAAAAACGCGTTCTGTTGCTCGATAACCTGAGTGAATACATCAAGCCAGGGATGAGCATTGAAGAGGTTCAGGCCATTATCGCTAACATGCGTGGTGACTACGAAGATCGTGTTGATGATTACATCATCAAAAACGCCGATCTGTCTAAAGAACGTCGTGAATTGTCGAAAAAACTGAAAGCGATGGGTGAAGTTAAGTAACTTTAGCTCAAGCGGGATAGTTTTTTTGTAGCTATTAATAGAAAGGCTGGCATCAATTGCCAGCCTTTTCTTTTTTCTATCAATACATTAACTTGACGGTTTATTTTGCCGCAAGAAACGAAACGCTGGAATGTTGATTCCTTTGACAAAGATAAACGCCAGCAGCAACGAACCCCACAATGCCATGGTGATATAGCTACTCACCCCCATGATATTCAGCCCGCTTTCCAGCATTTGTAGCAAGAACAGCGCTAATACAATGCCGAAAATCTTACCAAACCCGCCATCAGGATTAACCCCGCCTAATACCGTTGCTAGAATAGTGATAAGTAACAGTGACTCGCCGTAGGACGCTTTGGCGGAGTTGAGTTTGGACATCATCAACAACGCCGCGACAGTGCAGAGTAACGATGAAATCACATACACCCAAATTAGTGTGCGGCGGGTATTAATCCCGGAGAAAAAGGTGGCTTTTTCGTTGGAGCCAGAAAGATATATCTGACGGCCCAGCGGGGTCTTGGCCAGTATTAACCAGATAATCAGAGCGACCGCGATGAACAAATATAACGGCACCGGCACCCCGAGAAAGTTATTGCGATCCAATGCCAGCACATAGTTGGGGAAGTTAGAAATCGCCGACCCTTTGGAGATAAGCACATTCACGCCCTTGAGCAAGGTCATGATGCCCAATGTCGCCAGAATAGGGGAGACGCGGACCACCGAGATAAGTACCCCATTGATCAGCCCAACCACCAAAGCAACTGAGGCTCCGGCCAATAGCATCAGCATCATTGAGCTGAATGTTGGCTCAAGGTGGGTACAAACCCAGGCCATCACCAGCGCACTGGCATTGGCGGTAGCAATGATTGATAAGTTAATCCCTCCGGTCAGCATAGTGATTGCCATTGCCAGTGTTAATACCCCAGCGACGGGGATTTGTGAGGCAATGGATTGGAAGTTAGCCGCAGACCAGAATACCTGTGGGATCAGCACACTGAACACCACCGCCACCAACACCAGCAGTGCCACCAGCCAGCGCTCGGTATGATCCCGTTGAGTTGTTTTCGACATGGTTATATCCCTACCTTATGACGTTGGCCCCAGGCCGTCACACTGATACTGATGACAATCACCAGACCGATAACCACGGTGTGCCAGTACGACGAAATACCCAGTAAATTCAAACCATTTTGCAATATCGCCAGCAAAATCACTCCCAGCAGGGTACCGGTTAAAGTGCCGCGCCCGCCGATAATACTGGTGCCGCCCAGCACTACCGCCGCCAATACAGTGAGTTCATAGCCGAGCAGTGAATCTGGGGCCACCGTCAAAACGGTGTAAGACTGCACCACACCGGCAATGCCGGATAAAAAGCCCATGTAGCCATAAACAAACAGTTGCAGCTTAAGGATGCTGAACCCCATGCGGGAGGCGGCTTCCTGATTACCGCCTAAGGCATAAATTTGCCGACCAATACTGGTGCGAGTCATCAGCAAAGCTGTGACGATAATCGTCGTCAGCAAAGTCAAAATCGGTAGCGAAAGGCCATAGTCATAGCCATCAGCAGCGGTAAAGGCGAACAGCATCGGCCCATGTTCGAACCATTCTGGGTAGGTATACAGCCAAATTCCTCGGCTGAGATACAGCAGTAATCCGTAGAATATATTCAGCGTGGAAATGGTAATAATGATGGACGGCACGCGCAGGCGATTAACTAACAGCGCATTAATCAGCCCCAGCAATAAGCCGATACCGCCCGCCAGTGCGAATGCCACCGGGAAGTTACCACCGAACTTCACAATTAATGTCACCATGACATATTGCGAGATGATGGTCATCGCCGGGAATGAAATATCAATACCGCCAGAAATCAACACGATAAATAAACCACAGGCCAAAATGGTTAACATGGCATAGTTATTTATCAAGTCATAAATATTGGCGAGTGTCAGAAAATCGGGACTGGCGAAAGTCAGATAAGTCGAAATAACCAATATAGTGAAAGCCAACATAACTTCATGGCGTTTCAGATGTTCTTTATTGAATAAACCTGTTTTACCGACATCCGATTTATTGAGTGCATGGGGGTTAGCCATTTACTACCTCCGCAATGGCTGCTTCGCTGCTGTTACTTGGCAAGAATTCCTGCACAAGTCGGCCGGCCCGCATGACTAAAATACGGTGGCTGTTAAAGTAAGCTTCATCAATCTCATCACACACCATCAATACCGCAATGCCACGCGCTGACAATGCATTGATAATATTATAAATACCGGCTTTGTTGGCGATATCCACCCCGACTGTCGGAGAGTCGAGGATTAATATTTGCGGCTCAGTTGCCAGCCATTTGGCGATAGCAATGCGCTGCGCATTCCCACCGGATAAGGTATTGACCGGTAAGTCACTGCTGCCAATTTTAATCGACAGGTGCTTTACCATGTCTTCGACCAATGTATCGACCCGCTCAGTACGCATCAGGTGGAAGGTGTTTTTCAGCCGGTGTAAAACTGTGGCGCTGATATTGTCGCGGATGGATTGCGCCATAATCAGTCCGGTGCTCATGCGGTCTTCCGAAACATAACCCACACCGGCGGCGATGGCATCGCGGTTACTACTGAAATACATTGGTTTATCATTGATACGAATGGTTCCCGACTCGGGAGTGGTTAAACCGAATAAACTGAGACACAACTCGGTTCGCCCGGAACCCAACAGGCCGACCAGCGAGATAATTTCGCCCGGATGTAAAGTCAGTGAGACATTGTGATATTCGTTGCCACGGGAAAGTTCTTCCACCACCAGCACTGGCGGGCGTGATGGGGTGTAAGCGGGTAAGACCTGAAAATCAAACTTCATACCGGTCATGAGCCAAGCCAGCCGTGGGTTATCAACTTCAGCGGCGGGGTAGGTTCCGACCCAATTACCATCTTTTAGCACCGTAATGCGGTCTGAAATTTCCAGCACTTCACTCAACCGGTGGCTAACAAATACCACGCAAATATTGCGTGATTTCAGTTCATGCACCACCCGCAGCAAGCCGTTAACTTCTTGCCGGGTCAGAGACGCGGTGGGTTCATCCATCACAATCAAACGCGCATCCTGCGCCAGCGCACGACAGATAGCGACTAACTGCTTCTGGGCGATGGGTAAATCCTCAACCAATTCATCCAGATTAAGATGGGCATCAATGCTATTGATGACGCGCTCGGCGGTTTCCCGCATCTGACGTTTATTCACCCATAGATGATGATGATAATGATTCATGGCAATGTTCTCAGCCACGGTCAGATTGGGGAATAATGATAAATCCTGATAAATAACCTGAATCCCCAGCCGGACAGATTCAATGGGGGTCAGGGTTGAATAGGTTTTGCCATCGATAGTCATCGCGGCATCGGCATCGGGTTGATAAACACCGGAGATAATCTTGATCAGTGTGGATTTGCCACAACCGTTTTGCCCTGCGAGGCAATGAACCTCACCTGGTAACAGGGTCATAGCCACCTTATTGAGCGCTTTAACGCCATAAAAGGTTTTACTGATGTTTTCCAGGGTAATAAATGGTTGCATAGATCTTACTTCCTCTCGATCCAAGCGGATATTAATGACAGAGCCGGACAGGGCATCCGGCTCTGCGATAACTCAGTAAATCAATACAGTGAATCCACGTTATCTTTGGTTACGCGCAACACATTATGGAATTGAATCAGACGTTTATCTTGATTAACTTCCGCTTTACCCACCCCGGGAACATCCATGCCGGTTTCGATTTTCTCGCCTTTCAGCACTTTATCAGCCACCGCAGTCATAGCATAACCGGCTGAACCTGGGTCATAAGTCACACCCATCGCGATGTCACCACTTTTCACCAGTGATGCCGCCTGAGACGGGATCATCATGCCGAACACATGAACATTGTTTTTCGCGCGTTTTTCTTTCACTGCGCGCCCAGCACCAATCGGGCCTTGTGAACCGAAAGCGACGATGCCTTTCAAATCACTGTGCGCTTTCATCAAGTCCAGTGTAGTGCGGCGTGAGTCATCAATGCTCTCGGCGACCGGCATACGGCTGGTCACTTCAAACATTTCTGGATAATGCTCTTTTTGGTATTTAACAAATAGATCTGCCCACAGGTTATGTTGTGGCACGGTCAGGCTGCCAACATAAATCACATAACCGCCTTTGCCGCCCATCGCTTTTGCCATTTCTTCCACATTATCTGCGGCAAATTTGGCATTATCGATGATCTCAATATCCCAGTTAGCACTTGGCTGCCCAGGAGACTCGTTGGTTAACACCACGATTCCAGCTTCACGCGCTTTCTTAAATACGGGCTCCAGTACATCGGCATCGTTCGGTACAATGCTGATGGCACTGACTTTCTTGGCGATTAAATCTTCAATAATTTTAACTTGTTGTGGGGCATCAGTGCTGGAAGGGCCGACTTGATAGGCTTTGATCCCAAGATCTTTACCGGCGCGTTCCACCCCTTCGCCCATGCGATTGAACCATGGCATACCGGCGATTTTCGAGATATTGACGACTTCCACTTCTTGCGCCAATGCACTGCCCGAGCAGGCGATCATGCTGAACAGGCTAGCTGCTAATAACGTTTTTACACTCAGTTTTTTCATCTAAGGCTCCGGGAGTTCATGTAGGTTGAGGCTATCGTAGTTAGGTGTTGGCGTAATATTCTGTATGACTTAAGTTATATTTATGTTTTTAATAAAATGAAGATTTATCAGGAAGCAGATTTTACATATGCACTACATTTCCTGTAGGTGGACTCTACTGCCTCGGTGGCTATTTTCCCCATATCTTTGAATGCTATTTACATGGATAAAATGGCTGCTTTCCTGGTTTGTGACTGAGGTCATGGTTCTGAGGGGGGAAGTCAAGAGAGTTGCATCGAAATGGTCGGCGTAAAGGGAATTGCAGCGCGTATTGCATGGACATTCTGGTTTGATGAATTTGATGATAATCACGGCTAGTTAGAGTTGAATGGCGGCCTATGAAGGCTATCGTACCCCGCCGGGTACCATGGTTAATAAGTGTTGGCGCGGATAATTCTGGCTAATGTTGCGTTGTTGTAATTGCCAATGAATGTGTTCTACATCATGAAGTTGGCGATCTAATAGCAACCCCACCACACTGCCGCTGTGTGCCACATTCAGCCCATATAAATCCAATTCCTCCACTAACGCCAAGAGGGCGGAAAAGTCCGGTTTGACCAACAAGTGCTGACTGGCTTGTGCGCTAAGGGTGGTGGATTGGCCCAACAGGGCGTTATCGTGGCGTTCGGCGGCCTGAGTAAACAGTTGCCATGCCCGCTCCAGTGAGGCGGCACCCGCCAACAATGTGGGTTGGCGATGACGACGATGATAATCTTCAGTGTTGAGAATATGCGGGCTTTCCAGCAGCAGAATGTCCATGGAAGGCTGCCAATCATAAGAAATCTGCGTGGCGGCGGTTTGGTGGTCAAATAAGGTTAGCCGCCGAAATAAAGTGCTGTCAGTGGGCTCCAGACTGACGCACAAAGTAGCAAGGGCGGCTTCATCCAGTGTTTCACCCAGATGACGGGCGGTGGCCAGTGCGGTAGCAGCAATGTCGGCTGTGCTGCTGGCCAACCCTTTTGCCACCGGAATAGTGGAATCAAAACTGATATGCAGGCCACGGGCCATCTCTGCTGGTTGGTCGAAGTAAGCTAATACCGCCCTTAGCATTTGGCGCATACGTGGCCGTTCGTGGCCGTCTGGAACACCGTCGGTGACTGACACGGTGCTAAACCAGTTTACCGGGCAGGAAATCAGCTTTTCCCCTCCCAATATCCAGCCCTGAATTAACTCACCACAGGACGCGGGGCAGCGGGCTTCAGCCATGACCCAAAACCTGCTGCAAGGCGGTGACCAACCGCTGATTATCGGTTGCACTTTTGATGGCCACACGGTAATGGTCGCCGGTCAGACCGGGGTAATTGGCACAGTGGCGAATCAAAATATGCTGCTGCAATAATGCTTGTTGCAGGTTGATTTCTGGCCTTAGGCAGCGCAGGAAAATGTAATTGGCGCACCCTTGCCACACCTGCAATGCGGGTAAATCCGCTAAGTGCTGATATAACCAAGGCCGCTGCTGTTTGAGCCACTCATGCGTCGCCTGAATATAAGGTTGGTCATCAAGAATAACCTCACCCGCTAGCGCGGCGAAAGCATTGATAGTCCAGGGTTCGCGCTGCTGTTTCATTTGCGCCATAGCCGCCAGATTGCCACTGAGCAGGTAACCCAAACGTAACCCTGGGATCGCGAAAAACTTAGTCAGGGAACGCAAGACATAAAGTTGGGGGAAATCAGCCAATTGTGGGATAAGCCCCGGCGCATTGGGCAGGAAATCAATAAAGGCCTCATCGACAATCAGCGCAATGTGGTGTTGATGGCAGCACTGCACAATAGCTTGCAACAGCGCCGCATCAGGCATCAGGCCGGTGGGGTTATTCGGCGTTGCTAAAAACAGGCAATCAGGGCGCAATTGCACTAAAACGTCTAGTAACCGCTCATCGGGCTGATAGCCATCAGCTTCACTCATCTGATAATCATGAATCTGGCAACCGACTCGTTGCAGGGCGCGGCGATATTCAGCAAAACCCGGTGTCAGCAACAGGGCACTGCGCGGTTGCAGATAATGCACCACGGCATAAATCAGTTCAGTAGCCCCATTGCCTGCCATGATGTTTTCCGGCAAACAATGGTGAGCGCGGGCTAGCGCACTGTGTAATTGGCGATACTCAACATCAGGGTAATGCTCCGCGCGCGCTAACTGTTCAATAATGGCAATTTTTAGGGAGTCTGGCATTCCCAACGGATTAATATTGGCACTGAAATCAAGGATGTTTTCTGCATCTGTGCCGATTTTCAGTGCCATTTCCAGCACATTCCCACCATGCTCACTCATTGCTGCGTTATTCCCCTATTTAGGTTATGCATTAGATTACCATAAGCGAGGGAATTGAGTTTAGCGACAGCGCTTCTGGCGTGAATGCCAGAATTTCGCGCAAGCGCACTACATCACCAATCACAATCAACGCCGGCGCAGTTAACCCTTGTGCAGCCACCTGATCAGCTAAGGTGGTCAAGGTGCCACTGGCGACTTGTTGCTGTTGATGGCTGGCATACATCACCACCGCTGCGGAGGTGTTCGGCGCTTTACCCGCAGCAATCAATTGCTGGCAAATGGTCGTCAGTTGCGTCATTCCCATCAGGATAATCAGAGTGCCGTCCAATTTTGCCAGTGTCGCCCAGTCCTGCGGCTCATTACCTTGGCGCAAATGGCCGGTAACCACATGAAAACCTGAAGCATAATCACGATGAGTCACCGGGATCCCAGCATAGGCCAGCCCGCCGATGGCTGAGCTTATCCCCGGCACCACCTCAAACGGAATCTCCGCCAATGCCAATGCTTCAGCCTCTTCACCGCCGCGGCCAAACACATAAGGGTCACCGCCTTTGAGCCGCACCACATTCAGGCCGCGCTGGGCGCAATCCACCAAAATTTGATTAATTTGTGTTTGCGGCACCAAATGATGATTGGGCGTTTTACCCACATTGATCATTTCGCAGCCGTCCGGGGCTTCAGCCAATAATTCCGCACAAACCAACCGGTCATAGACCAGCGCTTCGGCGCGGCGAATAGCATGTAAGCCTTTGACTGTAATCAGCGCCGCATCCCCCGGCCCCGCGCCCACTAGCCAAACTTTCCCACTTTTCATATTGCCTCTCATTGTGCGGCGAGGGCCGGTTGTACCGGCAGATTCAGTGCCACGCGCAGGACATCACGGGCAATCATTAATTCTTCATTGGTATTGACGATGGCAATCTGTACTGGGGCGTTATCTTGTTGAATAAAAAACTGATTTTTGAGGTTTTTCTCTTTATCCAGTTCAATACCAAGGAACGCCAATTCCCGACATATCTGCTGGCGGGCGCTACGTGAATTTTCGCCAATGCCGCCAGTAAAGATAAGCGCATCAATCCCGCCCAGTTGCACGATATAGCTGCCAATCACGGCACGGATCCGCTCGGCGAACAGCTCAAGGGCTACTGCGGCGCGGCGGTTGCCATTGTCGGCGGCGTGTTCCACATCACGATAATCATGAGAAATGCCGGAAATACCCAGCAAGCCGGATTGGTTATTGATCAGATGGTTAATTTCGGCCGCACTTTTGCCTTCCGTTTGCTGAATAAAAGGCAGAATAGACGGGTCAATATCGCCGCTGCGGGTTCCCATCATCACACCCGCTTGTGGGGTGAAGCCCATGGAGGTATTCACCGAGCAGCCATTGCTGATAGCACAAATACTGGAGCCATTGCCAAGGTGACAGGAGACAATGCGTAGTGTTTCCACGGGCCGCCCCATGCGCTCGGCACAGACTGCACTGACATATTTATGGCTGGTGCCGTGGAAGCCGTAACGGCGGATGCCCAGTTCTGCATAATAACGCCAGGGTAATGGATATAAATATGAGGTTTGGCTGAGTGTTTGGTGAAACGCGGTATCAAACACCGCCACCGCGTGGGCATGGGGTAGGGCGTGTTGAAACACCCGGATACCCAGTGCATTCACCGGGTTATGTAAGGGCGCTAATGCGCAAAGTTGTTCAATGTTACTCAACACTTGCGGGGTTATTAGCACTGAATCGGCAAAGGTCTCACCGCCATGGGCAACCCGATGGCCGACGCCGATAATTTCATCCAACGAGTCAATAATATTGTGCTCAATCAGCGCCCTGAGCAGGTATTCAGCCCCCTGGCGGCAATCCGCGATGGGGAGAGTTTCTCGCCATTGCACATCACCGGCCCGCAGATTAAATACCGCATCATTCATACCAATGCGCTCAATTAATCCCTGACATAGCACTTGTTCACCATTTAGCATGGAAAAAAGCTGAAATTTCAACGAAGAACTGCCGGCGTTAATCGCCATAATCTTACCGGGCATGCGACTCTCCACAATGTTTTAAATAAGTCATAAGGTCAGTTAACCCCTCGCCGGTTTGCGCCGAGGTGATAAAAATATGTTGTGCGCCTGCTTGCGTCAGGCAGTCCGCCGCCCAGCTCAGTTGAGCGGCGTGGCTGACGGTATCGGCTTTGCTGATAATGCCGATCACCGGTTTGTTGAAAACCTGTGCCAACATTGGCGCAAACCAGCTCTGTGTGGCATCGGCGTTTTGCACCAACCCCACCACATCGGCCTCACAAGCGCTCGCCAGTAACGCACTGTATAAGCAGCGGTTTTCCAGATATTCACCCGGTGTATCTATGGCATTGTCCTGCCAGATAATGGACTGGGTTTTCTGGTAATTCAGCGCTTCGCCATGCAAACGCTGGATTAGCGACGTTTTGCCGCATTGACTGGGGCCAATCAACATGATGCGCTGCATGGCATTAAGTCCGGGTCATCGGGCAGGCGGTAAACTTCATCATGTCGCCGAGGGTGTGAATCACCTGTTTCAACGCGTACTCCACCGCAGAAACATCGCCGGTAAACACCACTGCGCCAGTGAAACGGTCAATAAAACCAATCTCGACCGCACCCGATTTGGTGGCGATATCACTGGCAATAATCGAAGCTTCACTGGGGGTAATGGTCAGAATACCAATGGCGCTGCTGACATCGTTTAGTCCCAGTTTTTTGTAAAGTGCTTTATTCGGGTTGGCTATCAGATGCGCGAGAGTTATCTGTTTGCCGGGAACATATTCTTGAATCACGCGCTCGGGGGTATTGTTGGTTTCCATCATGCCTCCTGAACTAACTGACGCCACAGCGCCTCATGGGGACGCGGGATAACTGAGCTGTAAATCAATAATCCCTTTTCACCGGCACATTGGCTGGCGACTTCGACTGCGGTTTGCACATCAGCAATATCGCCACTGAGCACCTGATAACATTTGCCGCCGATACCAAAAGCCATATGAATACGCACCAAAGTGACATTGGCGGCTTTTACTGCCCGGTCAGCGGCAGTGATGCAGGCCACTACACTCCAGGTTTCCACCACACCTGCTGCCTGGCGGTTCTCCACCCGATTTAAGCCGCTGATGGCGGGTAATACTGACGGGTGAAGATTGGGTAGCACGATGCTATCGACCAATAAGTGCCCGCTATGCCGTTCGCCGTTTTGCACCGACTGAGTCACCGCTCCGATGTCGCCCCCGACCATCAGCAAATATTTGCCGGGGCACAGAGTTTTGCTGACCAACAGGTCGACATTGGCACTTTTCAGCATTAAGTCGCAGACTTCCATCCCTTTGGCGATACTGCTTAATTCAACAATTCCAATGGCTTGTGACATGCTTACTCCTGTTAAATGCCGCGACGAATCGTGATGGTGTTGGCGCTGACATCCGTGACGACACCCCGAATACTGGCGTGTAGCGGTGCGCCCAAGGCGTCATGCGGGAGGTGCCCAATCAACTGGCCGTGTTCTACCTGATCTCCGACTGTGACAATGGCTTGTGCGGCAGTACCGATATGTTGGCGCAGCGGCAATATCACCTGCTGCGGCAAATAGTTTTCTTCACTGAAAGGTGCGGCTTGATACCAGTCAGTCAGATCCAAACGAGCAATTAGCCGTGATGTCGGCACCAGGCGGTAATTTGCCATTGGGTCGGCTGCGCGCAGTTCTCCTTGATAGCGGGCACCTTGCGCACGCAACTGGGTTTTCAGCAGGCGGTTAATGCGCATTGGCGAGATATCTACCGGGCAGGCGTAGCTTTCACACAGACTGCATTCTGAGCAGGTCAGGGCGCTGAGCAAGATGTCTGGCGTGGAGACTTGCTGATAAATAATCGCCCGCACCAGTAAATGTGGCGGCAGTTCATGGCCAATCAGGTGGCGTGGGCAGAGTTCAGTACACATGCGGCACTGCTCGCAGACGGTTCGGGCGATGGCGAGCACATCCTGGTCACTGCGGGCGCGGCGGGTAATCAGCAGATGGTCAGCGGGTAGCACCAGCAGGCCGCCAGTGGTTTTGGTCACCGGCTGGTCAAGGTCATGCAGGGCATGGCCCATCATTGGGCCGCCATTGATATAGGCCGGATTGTTGATGGTCACGCCACCAGCCAGTGCCAGCACCTCTCGCAAAGGCGTACCCAGTGGCACCGTCAAGGTTAAGGGCCGTGCCACTGTGCCGTTGACTGTCAGAGTGCGGCGGGTCACCGGCCATTGCTGTTCCACTGCTCGAGCTACATTGAGCAAAGTTTGCACATTATTCACCACCACGCCAATGCTGATGGGCAGCGCGGCGGGCGGAACCCGGCGACCGGTCGCCAACCAGATGGTGATCACTTCATCACCAGCGGGGTAAACATCGGGTAAAATATGCAGCCGAATTTGCGGTGGTAGCAGCGGTGTCAGCGCCGCAATGGCTTCCTCATATTTGGCTTTTAAGGCAATGATGCCTTCGCGCGCACCGGTGGCGACCATGCCATACAGCACGCCGCGCACCAATCTTGCCGCCTGACGAGGGATTAATTGTTGGTCTACTTTCAGCAGCGGTTCACACTCAGCGGCATTAACCAGAAAAATTTCCGCCTGCGCCTGTAATTTCATCGCCGTGGGGAACCCGGCACCACCCGCCCCAACCACACCAGCATCCCGCACCCGCTGTTGGATAGTCGCGGCGTCACATTGCACCAGCTCGCTATCAGCGGAGGGAGTGCACAGAAAATGAGTATCCGGCATCTGAATATCACTCATAAAGCGCCTCGATAATTCCGCGGATATCTTTGTCGTCAGCTGGGCGTGGATTAGTGCGCAATGTCACATCGGCCTGAGCGGCGGCAATCATGTCTGGAATGTGTTGCTGCAACTGGCGTTCATTGATTTTCATTGCCGCCAACGGCTGAGGTAGCCCGCACTGGCGTTTCAGCAATTCTATTTGGTGAATAAGCTGATTGACCGCCCCGCGATCGTCACCATTGGCCGGGCTGAAATGGCACAGTTTCGCCAGCCGAGCATAGCGTTTACGCGCCCGGGCATCGGCGGCGTTAAAGCGAATCACTGGCACCAGCAGCAGGGCATTCGCCAAACCATGAGCAATATGAAATTGCCCGCCTAATTGGTGGGCGATGGCGTGATTGATCCCCAGCCCCGCCTGGCTGAATGCCATGCCCGCCAGTGTCGAGGCATTGTGCATTTTTCCACGGGTTATCAAGCAATCACCTTTACGGCAGGCGGTTACCAGATGGCGGAATACCAGTTGCACCGCTTTTTCTGCCAGTGCATCGGTAAAATCACTGGCACGCGGTGAAACATAGGCTTCCAGTGCATGAGTCAGTACGTCCAACCCGGTATTGGCGGTAATCGCGGGCGGCACGCTGGCCACCAATGCGGCATCCAAAATGGCAATGTCAGGGTAAATATCATCGTCAAATATCGGATATTTAATACTTTTTTCTGGGTCACTTATCACGCAAGCGCTGGTGACTTCCGAGCCGGTGCCGCTGGTGGTAGGGATGGCGATACAGGTTTCTATCTCCAGCCCCTGCTTGCGGCTAAACCAGACAATGGCTTTGGCGGCATCCAGTGCCGAGCCGCCACCAAAACCGATCACCATGTCGGGGCGCAGTGCTTGCATCTGCTCAATCCCTTTCACCACTGTGGCGATATTTGGATCCGGCGTGATATCGCTGAACAAAGTTATGTGGTTGTCTGCGGGCAGCGCCTGTTTGAGCTTATCCAACAGCGGCGAGGTCGCCAAAAAACCGTCGCAAACTATCCAAATTTTGCGCTGATGAAAGCGTTGCAGCACTTTGAGGCTGCCTTCCCCGCTATAAATGCGCGTTTGCAGGAAAAAAGTTTTCATACATCCTCGCTCAGCGAATGGAGAAACCGTTAGTCAGCACACAGCGGCGTTGGCGGGCAAAGGTGCGCGCCGAAGTGGTGCCTTCCCCGGTCGGGGTGGCGATGGTGAAGGTGGTAAAGCCCTCACCACCGACGCCGATCCCGGCATAAGACGGGCCGTTTTTAACAAAAATGGAAGTCTGCAATAGGCGGGCGGCCAGATTTAGGCGCGAGACATTCTGCGAATGCATGGTTGCGGTATGATGTAGACCGCCTTCGACTTGCAGCGCCAGCGCCAGACCAGCATCAAAATCCTTTACCCGCACTACCGGTAGCAGCGGCATCAATTGTTCGGTGGTGACCAATGGATCGTCACCGGCCACTTCGACCAGTAACAGACGCGGTGCTTTAGCCGGGCAGGCGATGCCCGCCGCTTTCAGCAATTCAATCGGGCTTTTACCCACCAAATTTTTATTGGCATGACCCTGCGGGGTGAGACAGGCTTGGCGTAGGCTGTCCACTTCATGTGGCTGGCTGATGAGCAATGCATCGAAGGCTTGCATCTGTTGCAATAAACGGTCAGCTACACTTTCCACTACAATCAAGCTTTTCTCGGCAATACACGGCAGGTTGTAGTCGAATGAAGCGCCAGCCACGATATCCTGCGCCGCTTTGACTAATTCGGCAGTTTCATCCACCAGGCAAGGCGGATTACCGGCCCCGGCCCCAACCACTTTCTTGCCACTTTTCATGCCCATGGCGACAATGGCGGGGCCACCAGTGATGGCGAGTAAAGCAATTTTGTCATGGGCCATCATCTGTTGAGTGGCTTCAAAACTCGGTTCTTGCACGGTCACCACCAGATTGCGGATGCCGCAACTGTTGAAAATGATCTCCTCGATTTGGGCGATTAAATCCAGTGACACGGCTTTAGCGCCGGGATGTGGGCTGAAATACACCGCATTACCGGCCGCCAACATACTGATACTGTTGTTGATAATGGTTTCGGTCGGATTGGTGCTGGGGGCGACCGACCCAATGACACCAAATGGCGAATATTCGAATAACACCATGCCGCCGTCGCCAGTCAGGGCGGTGGTGGACAAATCTTCAATGCCCGGTGTGTTTTCCAATGCCGCTTTATTTTTCAGGATCTTATCTTCTTTATTACCCATGCCGGTTTCACTGGCACCGCGCTCAGATAGGGAAATCAGTTGTGACTTTAGTTGCTCACGAATTGCGCTGATAATGGCGCTGCGGGTTTTCATTGGGCTTTGCTGATAGCGCAAAAATGCGCTGTGAGCGGCATTGATGGCTTCATCCACGCTGGCAAAAATGGCGCTGGAGGCCGAGGCCGTTACGGGCGTCAGTTGCTCGGTGAGGATAGTGCGAATGAGAGATTCAAGGTCATTGGTATTCATTATTCATTCCTCAGATGTAAAGCCGATATGGCCGCTTCTGCTATGTGCATATCTTGTGCAACGCTACCGCCACTTATCCCTAAACCCCCGACCAATTTGCCGCCGCGCCATAATGGGTAGCCGCCGCCAAAGCTCACCACTTTGCCGCCAGTGCTGGCCTCCAGTTGGAACAGGTCGGCCCCCGGTTGAATAGCCGCATTCAGTTGGTGAGTAGCGGTTTTTAAGGCGACGGCGGTCCAGGCTTTTTTCGGTGCTAATTCGCTGCTGACTAGCAGGGTATCGGGCATGCGGTAGGTCATTATCAGGTTGCCGTGGCGGTCGGCCAGTGCTACCACCACTGCAATCTGTAATGTCATGGCGGCCTCAACGGCTAACTTAACTAACTGATGAACATCAGAAAATTCAAGTCCTGTGGTCAAGGGTTGAGTCGTCGCGGCTGTCGGTTTCTCCGTGGTTGCCGCTAAATAGCGTGCCACCACCGTTTGTGCTGTTTGCTGTAATTGCTGGCGTTGATCTTCATCACGGGCCAGGGCGTACAAGCAATCGGATAGCCGGTTAAGGTATTGCAATAACACCGGGCGCACCGGCACTTGCTCTGCTAACTCAATCAGCCGACGTTCACAGCGCCGCGTCAAGGTGCGGGCAAAATGTAAGCGGCTCCCTGCTTCAGTGTTGCCGGGCAAGATAAAGCCGTGAACCGGCGGCAATAGCGCCATGCAGCGGTCCACCGCCTGTTCCAGCGCCTGAATATCTTGTTCGCTAATACTTTTCCGCCCGACCGGAGGGGTTTCGATCCCTTCGCTGGCCAGCTCGGCGCTGAAATAAAATAGTTGATGTTGTACGGCATCAAGTAACTGAAGGTTTTCTTCACCTTGTGCCACGCGGGCACACAGGCTAAGTGCCGCATTCAGCTCATCCAGGGTGCCGTAGGTTTCCACCCGAGGATGACTTTTTTTGACTCGCTGGCCGGTGAACAGGGCTGTGGTGCCCGCATCGCCGGTTTTGGTATAGATGCTCATAAAATCACCGTTTAATCAGTAAGAACAGTCATCATCAGTAAGAGCATTCATCGACGATGGCGACAATTGCCAAGTCGATAGCATCATTAGGTTCGGCAAAAACACGCCGAGCACTGGAACCACCGGACAGCAGCACTAGCTCGCCCTGACCCGCACCGACGGAGTCGACCGCCACTTCATCCGGCGTGTTGCTGTCCGGTGGCAATGAGCCATCGCCAGCGACGCGGCGCACCAACAGCAGTTTCTTACCAATCAGCGTCGGTGACTTTTGCGTTGAGACCACAGAACCTACCACTCGGGCCAGTTGCATGATTTACTCCTGCCTTAACAGTTGAATGTGACGGACTGACAGCGTTTCTTGTGCCAGCGGTGTAACCAAGGTGTGGTGGTCAATCAGCAACCAACCGGGGCCAAGTGTGGCAATATCGCGATAACTCAACACCTTGCCAGCGTGTAGCCGCACCGCCAGACCTTGGCTGTCACTGAAACTCAGTGGTAATGGGCGCAGTGCCGCGGTGGGCAGGGCTGGCAGCAGTTGGCGGTGCAAACTGATATGCACTTTCATGCCCCACGACCAGGCCTCATTCAGCGCCGCCACCGCCGGGCAAGTGGCATCGAACTGCGCCAGTCGGTGGATAAACGCCAAATCCGGCAACATTACGTGCAGCGTGGCATGGAGCACGAATATCGATGAGTCCAGCCCGGCGCGTAGCTGCGGCAGCCGCAGGGCGTGAACCCGGCGTTCGCGCTCAGCCAACCGCGTGACAATCTGGCTGACCAGCTGTTCGGTTTGCGCCTGAGTCAGATTCATGGCTGCGTTGTCCGTGACGGGCCTAATAACGTGGCGAACGCGGCGGGGTCGTCAGCGCCCGCTGCATTGGCCTCGTCAGTATCAATGTGCATTTCCAGTTTCATTTGCGGTGAAACGCGGATAGCAACATCATCCAAAATCAACCGGCGGCCACTGCCCTGAATCGCCACCTGCACTCGGTCGCCGTGCTTGACCCGATAGATAAGGGCATCCAGCGGTGACATATGAATATGGCGCAGCGCCACAATCACACCCTGCGGCAATTCCAACTCGGCATATGGACTGACCAACCGGATTGCAGGTGTGTTGTCCAGATTGCCCGACATGCGCAGAGGGGCATTGATACCCAGTATGCGGGCATCGGTACGGGAGATTTCGACCTGACTGTGGCGACGCAGTGGCCCCAAAATTCGGACGTTTTTCAAGCTACCTTTCGGCCCGACCAAGGTTACAGTCTGTTCGGCGGCATACTGGCCGGGCTGGAGCAGCGCTTTTTTCTCCATCAGCGGCTGATTGGGGAACAATTGTTGATAATCCTGCACTGAGAGATGCAGGTGACGGTTGGAAACCCCAAGCGGGATCGGACGAAGACGCATTTCGTCGAGGATCTTGCTGACAACGGGTTCCAGTAACGCTTTTTCCATCAGATTTTTCCTCGTTTACCCAAGTGGATACAGCGAAAGCGAGGCTCACCTTTATGGCGTCGGCAAGCCGGGTCGAGGCAGAGATTGCAGCTCACACGAGGAGCTGGCGGGGCCTCACTTTCTGCACTTTGTCTTGCTACATCCAAATCCATTATTGCCACACCCAAGGCAATTTCTGGTGCATCATCGGTGGCGCTATTGGCAGGCGGTGGGGTCTCTGCCTCTTCAGCCTCCGTCTCCTCATCTGCGGATATCTCAGTCATAACCGCCGCGACGACAACCTCGTGTGCAGGTTGGCTCAAGGTGGTCGGTTCGGCGGCCATCGGCTCAATTTTGGGGGCTTGCCAGTGCGCCATCAGGGCATCTGCTGGGCGGGCCAGCACGGCACTTGAGACCAGCCCGTGATGCAGTTCAGCAAAGGCAGCACCGGTGCTGATTGCCGCCTGAACTGAAGCAACATCACCGGTCAGGCGGATTAACATCCAGCCGGAGCCGTTGGTTTTTTCTATTCCGATAAGGGCAACGGATGCCGCTTTTGCCATGGCATCCGCCGCGCCAATTGCCAGCGCTAGACCGCTAACTTCCAGTAAACCCAGTGACGTTTTCACGCTGTGCTCCTCTTCTTACCTTTAGGCAGAGGTCGGTAAAATGGCTTCTACATCGCTGTGCGGGCGCGGAATCACATGGCAAGATTTCACTTCACCCACCGCGCTGGCTGCCGCAGAACCGGCGTCAACAGCGGCTTTCACTGCGCCGACATCGCCGCGAACCATGACAGTCACCAGACCGGAGCCGATTTTTTCATAGCCCACTAGTTGTACGTTGGCCGATTTGACCATGGCGTCAGCCGCTTCGATGGCCGCGACCAGTCCTTTGGTTTCGATAAGTCCTAATGCGTTATTCATAGATATGAGTTCCTTGTTAATTTGAGTGTGATTATTTAAACGGTAAGCCTTTGACTAACCGGGCGGCGTTGTTGCCCAGCCGCCGTAATGGGTCTTCGTCTTGTGCCAGTGGCTGCCGGAACAGCGGGTTGGCGGGCGGTAAATGGCGAAAATGCACAATCACTTCGTCGGCAGAACACGCCAGCCCGACCAATAATGGAGAGCGAGTCGCCGCCTGCCAGGCGCGTTGTACGGCATCCGTGTCATCGTCTTGCTGCCACTGCCAGGGAATGCCTTCCTCCTCAATTCCCAGTAATACCGGGTGCCAGACCGCCTCGGGGGTTGACGGGGTTAGGCTGATAACAATCGCGGGCGCATCCTGGGTAAAGTTCATCAATAACTCTCCCGTTGATAGGCCAGAATCAGCCCGGTGGCGACCGCATTACGCGGGCCTTCACTGGCACGGATATTGCCGCGACCCGCCACCAGCTTGTAGTGGGAGAGAGCGTCGGTAACCAATTGCGGGATTTCGAAGTCCAGTGAGGAGCCACCAACCAGCACCACGAAGGGGATATCGCGGATATTGCCGGTCGGACTGACTTGCCGTAGAGCACGAAGTGCATTGGTGACAAACACCCGCTCTTTGGCAGAGCGGCGAATATTGCGTACTTTTTCCAGCGCGTAATCTCCCGGCAGTGGCACCAAACCATCCGGTTTGACCACCACTAATCGGGCAAAAACTTCAGGCGGCAGCGGTTGTGGGAAGAACTGAACGCTGCCGTCTTCGTGGCGCAGGTGGAACAAACTTTCCACTTTTGCCAAGGGGTATTTTTTGATGTCTTCAGCTAAATAACGGTCTTGGAGATCCAGCTCAGAGGCGATTATCATCGTGACCATATCGCCAGCACCCGCCAGATGGGTGGCAACGATTTGACCTTGCGCATTGATGATCGAGGCATCGGTAGATCCAGCCCCTAAATCGAGGATGGCAAGTGGCCGTCGCGTCCCAGGTGTGGTCAGCGCGCCGAGTATCGCTGCTTCAGCTTCTGCCCCTCCGACCTGCACCTCAATATTCAGGCTTTTTTTGATTTCACTGGCGATATGCGCCATTTGCAGGCGATCAGATTTCACCATTGAGGCGATACCCACCGCCTGTTCCAGCGAAAACTCACCCGCCAGACCACCAGTGACATTAACTGGCACCGCAGTATCAACCGCCAGTAAATCTTGAATGAAGATTTCATTGGTGGGTTTGTTGGTCAGTTCAGCCATGGTTTGGCGGACGTGTTCGAGCATGCCGCCGATATTGGTGCCCGCTTCGCCACTGACATTGTCCAGATGGCGGAAGCTGTTGACCGCGGTCATGATGGCCTCAGCACCGGTTGCGACATCCACCCGCAGGGTACGGCCATTGGCAAATAGCTCCAGATGCCCAGCCGGAATAGAGCGGGCTTTAACATCGCCCTCGGGGGTTTTCACCACCACCGCAGAGCGCGTGCCAATTAAGGCGCGCGCCACTGGGACGATGTTTTTGGTTTCTTCAGCGCTCAGCCCGAAGACCGTGGCAATACCATAAGGATTCGAGAGGGTTTCAATGACTTGACCCGGCATGGCAACTTCAACCGCCGCCAGCATGCCCATCGGGATACGGTCGATATGCAATACCTCATCGACGATGGGCAGCGGGTGAGTGAGGCGGTTGCTGACCAGCACCCCATCATCCCGTTGCAAGATAATCGCGGTAATGCGAAATCCCGCGCCGTTAGCGGCATTCACCACGGCTGCGACATCGGCAAAATCAACTGCGGAGGGCACCACCAGAATGTAAGGCTGGGTAGGATCGCGAGTGACTAGCTCATCAAGAGTGATGGTCAGCCCAACACCCAACCCCAGCCCACCGGGGGTTTTCGGATTGTGGCCAATCATGGTGGATTCAGTGATGATGGTTTCAGTGATAGTTTCCATCGCCACATCACCAATAACCGGGGTCGCCTCGTTGATGCGGATTAGACTGATATCACTCAGCGTGATACCGGCCTTTTCCACCAACATATTCAGCGCCTTAGTGATGCCAAAAATGTTGCGCTGCGTCCCTTTGACACCGGTGGTTTCGGTCAGGGTACTGGTAACAAAGTGCAACTGACCGTCAGCCATGCATTGTGCCAATGCGACTTCTGTTGATGAGTTGCCGATGTCTACACCGACGATGTAATCCATATCCGATCCTCAAATGACTAATAACTGGATGTCGTGATCAACGGGGCTATCGCGCCCAGGGCACGCTTCCCCTTGATTGATATCACTGGGTTAATCGTCGCCTTTTAGCTTCTTGCGCTGGACATACAAAACGGCGGCTTCGCGCACGAATGCGGCACAAATGGTCGCTTTGTAGGTCTGTTCCAGCTCATCGGCGATGGCATTCAACTCTTCTTTACTGGAGCGGAATGGTCGCAGGGCGTTGTAGATATCCAGCACCTTGTCATCCGGTACCGCAGTCAGCTCAGCGGCGCGCTCAAAGTTCATTGCCAGCAGCGGGCGGCCCGCGTCTTTGGCAATAGATGCTTGAATACGCAGGATTTCCGGGGTAATACGCAAATCCTGTGAAGTGACACTACCGTTTAAAACATTCGCCAGTGTTAGGTCATCCAATGTTTTATTGGTGGCGGTTTTCACCCAGTCAGGGTGTTTATTCGCCAACGGATAATCAGAGACTTTGGCATCACTGCGCGAACTGACCGCTGGAGCACAAGCGGCAGTTGGCGTTTGGCCTTGCAAGCTGTTCATCTTGCTGAGCACATCGCGAACCATGGATTCAATAGCTTCGGAATTCATTGTGTTTTCCTTTGTTAAAGCGCCACCCGGAGTTCCTGAGGATTCTTGCCAGTCACCACATATTTGGTTTCTTTAATGTGCAGAATCGCGGATTTGGCCTGATATTTTGGCCGTGCCATTTGGTCATTCAGGGTCGGAACCGGTTGTGGTGATTCCCGCTTGGCGTAACGAGCGGCGTTTTTACCAATCTGGCGATAGGTTTCCAGTGTCAGCAGCGGGGCCTGTGGGAACAGCTCTAAATTCGAGAGCGGCGGCAGACCTTGCTGATGAATTACCGTGGTTCCTTTTGACTGGATGCCGATAGAAATTCCGGAGCCACTTAGGCGGTTACCTTCAACGGCGACAAAAGCCACGTCGGAGGATTTAAAGCAGCGGATCACCCGCGCTTTGATACCTTCTTCCTCAATACCGGCAATGACTTCGCGTAGAATATTTTTGTGCGATAAACCGACGATATTGGCGGTTTGCGACAAGCCAAATGCCGGGCCGACAGCGATGATGACTTCATCCTGATGAGTGCCGGGACGGGCTTCACCGACTTCAGTGAGAAAATCCCCGGACGCAACAGCCGCTGCCGCGGGCTGGGTATCTTGCTTAAAGGAAACAGTATTTTTGTCTCCCTGCATTTCCTGTAATACGCCCTCAATAATTTGGCGTAACAGTTTTTCGTTAATATCCACCATCTCGTGAACCCCTTAGCCAAGCTCATTCGGATCAAGCGCGTTTGGAATATTTTTAATTTCTTCCCAACGTGCACCTTCCAGCCGGTAACCGGTCGCTGGTCCCGCGTAGTCATTGACATCATTCACCGCCGACAACACCTGATTGTCACCTTTGATGATGGCCGAGGTATGCAGATAGTCGCCGGCAATTTTGGCTTTCTGGATGTTGAGCATGTCTTGCGCCACATCTTCAAAGCCGCCTTGCGCCAGGGCTTTCACCACTTCCAGGCCGGTGCGGTTTTTGCTGATGATTTCTTGAGCGAATTTGATGTCTTCGACGATGTTACGCTCCGGCATATCTTTCGAGCCGTGGGCATAAGTTGCGGCAATCACTTCTTCGTCGGTAATTGGCGGTAAACCCATTCCGGCGAATACTGCTTGCAGGGCGCGCGCGGCTTTATTGCGAATGGCCACCACGTCAGCTTCCAATACCGGGCGTAGGCCGCCATCGACTTTCAGATCGCGCTGCAACACGTTGTAATCATCAAAGTCTTCGGCATCTTCGTTGGAGCCTGCGAACATGTTGTCGTAGTTCGGCACCGCAGAATAACCAGAGGAAATAAAGTCAGTGCCCGGCAGGAATTGCATCAGCAGACGGGCGGTACGGCGCATATCTGAGTGGGTAAAGGTTTGGTCGTTACTGGACGCGCATTCTAAATCCAGCGCCGAACAAATTAGGTTTTCGGCCAAAATGGCGCGAATGCCGGATGGCACCGCAGACGGCACACCGACGCAACTGACCGAGCCGTTTTGTAGCCCCTGAACCCCGGCGGCTTTGGTGATGTAAATACAGCGCACTTCGAGATACAGCATGGATTTCCCTTCGGCGTAGCCCATTTGGACTTCAGAGCCGGAGCCGGAGGTAAAACGCATTTTCAAGCCGCGTGATGCATAAGATGAGGCGAGAAAACCTTTCGACCATGGGGTATCATCGCCGTCGGTAAACACCGGCTCAGTGCCATAAACCGAGATAGTTTCGGCGTAACAGGTGTGGCCCAGCATTCCCAGTTTCAGCTCGGTGGCTTCTTCCAGCGAACATTGAGTCAGTACACCGGGGCGGCCAACTTGCGAGCCGACCAACAGCGCAATGGCGTTGAATGGTGCATAGCGGGCAACAGCCACGGTAGTTTCTTGCTCATCGAAACCACGGAATGCGCCTTCCGCAGCATCGGCGGCAATTTGCACCGGATTATCTTTCACGTTGGTCACGTGAGCTTGCTGTGATGGAGTCCGACGGGCGCGCATTTTCTGCATCGACATCATCATTTCCACCACATTCATGTGGGAAACCACCTCGACGATTTTGGCCGGTGTCATGGCGGTCGTCAGTGGCACAATGGTGCGGCGCGACACATTGGGGTCACACAGCATATTGGCCAGCTTGATGGAATCCATCTTCATCACTTCTTCCGCATGCTCCAGATTAATACCGTAGCGGGCGATAAAGTGGTCAATCAGGTCAAAACTGCTTTGTGGTTTGCCGTCTAGCTCGGTCACCATACCATTGACAATCTTGATGGAAGGTTTTGGATCATTCGGGCTTTCCATGGCAATAAAGCCTTCCTCGATCCATTCTTTGACAAAGCCGTCCTGATTAACCGGGCGTTTCGCCAACGCTTCAAATCTTTTCGATTTCATGAAACAGCCTCACTGTGGCGTCAGATATAAGACGGGCGGTCGTTTTTCGGTTCAGCACCTAAAGTGGCTAATACCGTTTTGCCAATCTCACGGGCAGAAATAACTGCCTGACGGACTGCGCCAGAATCGCCGGAGATAACCAGAATCACTTCGTTACTAAAGCTGGTGCCCTGTGCGGGGGAGCTGTAAGCCACCACATCAACATTGGCGGATTTCACGGCGGTATCGGCCATCAAAACACCAATCGAAGCTGGTGCGCCGACGATCACGCCGCAAGAGCGGCCCAGTGGTGCGCCAAAAGCTTTTTCCAGGGCATGACTGGCGCGAGCGCTGTATTGCAGTTCAATGTGGCCAGCTTCATTGGCATAAACATCGCCGAATGTCCGGTCTAACTCTTTCAATGCCACTTCGACGGCGCGTTTTACGTCAGAAACATCATCACCGCCGAAGATAATTAGCGAGCCATGACCGGCACCGCCTTTGGTATCACGGGGTAATTCAATACTGACCACCTCGGTATTGGTGGCTTTTACTGCTTCATCAGCTGCCATGATGTGTGGGCCAGCGCCAGTACGTGCGCCCAAAATGCCAATCGAGCGATAGCGTTTTTCTAGCTTCATGGCGTCCAATAGGGCGCTATCGACGTTAGCGATCACCAGTCCGACTGTGTCGCCGATCGCGGTTCCAACAAATTCCGTTAAACTGCAAGTTTTCTCAGCCATAGCCGTACCTCGTTGTTTATAAGAGGGTTGTGCAGAAGACGCTGGGGCGTGCTCGCTGACTTTTGCTATCACCTGCGCCATGATTTGGTCGACCAGGTCATTGCTACTCATGGTTTATTTCCCTTAGGTAAATTGCCCTTTGGTAAAAAAGCTTCTACATCGGTATGGGGGCGTGGGATAACATGGGTAGATTTCACTTCGCCCACGTTAGCGGCGGCAATCGCGCCTGCATCAGTGGCGGCTTTAACGGCCCCCACGTCACCCCGGACGATAACGGTGACCAGGCCAGATCCAATTTTTTCATAGCCCACTAATGTCACATTGGCCGATTTCACCATGGTGTCAGCAGCTTCAATGGCTGCGGCCAACCCTTTGGTTTCCACCATTCCTAGTGCTTCTTGTTGCATATATACCTCGACGAATATCAGGTGCCCTTACCCGTCATACTTCAAGCTGCATGTGCGTTGGCTGCTTTCGTTCACCCGAATCACTTACCTGAGTAAGCTCATCGGGATTTACTCAATTGCCGCCTTCCTGCAACTCGAATTATTTAGGGTATTGCTTTGGCTTGAATTGCCATGTTCAAAAGTAATGTTGTTATATTCAGTAATAACGTTGTCAGGTTCGTGCTGAGACTGAATATACAAACAAGCAATGAAAAAGAATGGCTGTATTGAATTTACTGGCGGGAATGGTTAGCGATGAAATAACAAATTATTGTCACGAAATTATTTAACTGATTATTTTATAAGTCTATTTATTAATGGATAGGTGATAATAATTGGTTTTTGCATATTCATAATTACAATTAAGGTGATGACAATTGGTATTTTATTTGATAATCGCGCACACAATGAAAAGATGAAATATGGCTCATATTAAAGCAGGAAATGCGAGCTTGATTGCAATAACGGAAAGAATAAAAAGCAATAAAGTCACATTTTTTAATTAAATCATAAATTGCGTATTGACTGGGTTCCAAGAGGGTTCTGGCGTGGGTAATAGCAATAATTTGTTATAGAAACTCTATTTTTTGTTTAATTAATGGCGAATCACAACAACACTTTCATTTCCCGTCTCTTTATAGTGGTTGCGTCAAGGGCCGTGCAATACCATACCCGTCATACTTCGAGCTGCATATGCGTTGGCTGCTTTTGTTCACCCCAGTCACTTACTTATGTAAGCTCCTGGGGATTTACTCAATTGCCGCCTTCCTGCAACTCGAATTATTTAGGGTATATAACGTATTAATTTAACCGTAAGCAGGGTAACCCTATGAACGACTCGCTCAAAGCTCAATGTATGGCTGAATTTCTCGGCACCGGGCTATTTTTATTTTTTGGTATTAGTTGTTTGGCGGCGATGAAAGTGGCTGGTGCCAGTTTTGGTTTGTGGGAAATTTGTATTGTATGGGGGCTGGGGATTTCACTGGCGGTCTATCTAACCGCCGGGATTTCCGGTGCTCACCTCAACCCCGCCATCACTATTGCTCTCTGGCTGTTTGCTTGTTTCCCCGCGCGCAAAGTGATTCCTTACAGCATTGCACAGATTGCCGGTGCTTTTGGTGGCGCAGCGCTATCTTATATGTTGTATCACAACTTATTTACTGATTTTGAAACTGCCCATCAGATGGTGCGCGGTAGTCTGGAAAGCCTGCAATTAGCCAGTATTTTCAGTACTTTCCCTTCACCGGCTATCAGTGTATGGCAAGCTGCATTTGTTGAAATCATAATTACCTCGATATTGATGGGGCTGATTATGGCGCTGACGGATGATGGTAACGGAGTACCGCGCGGCGCATTAGGGCCGTTATTGATTGGTATTCTGGTGGCGGTGATAGGGGCTTCAACCGGGCCATTAACCGGTTTTGCCATGAACCCGGCCCGTGATTTTGGCCCTAAATTGTTTACCTTCTTTGCCGGTTGGGGAAAAATCTCGATGACCGGTGGTCGTGATATCCCTTATTTCATTATCCCGATTATCGCACCGATTATTGGGGCCTGCCTCGGCGCAGCGGTTTATCGCTTCTTCATTGGCAAAAACCTGCCGTGTAATACCTGCAAGTTAGAGGATGAGGAAGCCAGTATATAAATGAATGCCAGTTTCCTCATCTTGAAAGAGTGAAACGGGATGAGGAAATTTCGTGATCTATTCGGGCTAATGGGCTGATTATAGTCCCCTGTTGATTATGACTCTGGTAAAGTGAATTGGTATTTTTTTCATTTTACCAAAACATAAACCTTGATAGGGAAATAGGTTTCTACTGGGTAAATAGGAGTAAAATATAACAAAAAAATAACACATTAATCATTTCAGGGATGATATATGGCAACAAACAAAAAACTAATAACAATAAATTAACTGAGAGGTTTTATCATGATTTCTGCCAGTTCTCTAAACTCAGAGCTCATAAATAAAATCGCGCAGGATTTTGCTCAGGCAACTGGGCTGGCTGTGGTGGTGGTCAATATTCACGGCGAAGAAATTTCTGATCTCTTTAATTTCACGCCATTTTGTCAATTGATGCGACAAGACCCGGTGAATCATCTTCGTTGCCGCATGAGTGATCGTTGCGGTGGTTTGGAAGCCTCAAAATCCAATGAACCTTGTATTTATCGCTGCCACGCCGGGTTAACTGACTTCTCTATTCCGCTGGTTATTGCCGGTCATTTGGTAGGGTTTGTTTTATGCGGGCAGGTGCGGTTGCACTCAGATGTTTATCTTATTGATATTCTTAATGTTGATAATCATTGGCAGCAAGATCCGGCACTGATGGATGAATTCCACAATGTGCCCATTATCGATTTTTCGCGCGTGATTGCGTCGGCAGATTTATTAAAGCTGATTGTTGAAAATTGTCTCAAAAAACATCTCAACTTTGTGGTTATCAATGACAACATGGGCAGCAAAGAACCCGGCAGAATACGGCCGGTTCACCCCCATGACAGCAAAATGAAGAAAGCACTGCGTTATATTGATGCGCATTTATCGGAAGAATTGCGGCTGGAAGAAGTCGCGGCTAAGGTGTATCTCAGCCCTTACTATTTCAGCAAGTTGTTTAAAAAATATCACGGCATCGGCTTTAATGCCTGGGTCAATCAGCAACGGATGGCTAATGCCAGAGAGATGTTGCAGCACAGTGATTGGAGCATTGCTAGCATTGCTAAGAATCTAGGTTTTTCCCAGACCAGCTATTTCTGCAAAGTGTTCCGTCAGACCTACAATGTGACACCGCAGGTATTTCGCTCACTTTCTTCTGAACGCAGCAAGATGGAGTAACCATCATTGATTTAATATTATGCAATTTGGTCGTGCACTTGGGTTTTCTATTTAAATAAACAAACTAAAAATTAACTACTTAAAATAATTAATGACAATAATTTGCTATAGGCCAAGTGGACTTAAAACTTTGTAAGTTACTGTTTTTAATTTTAAATTACTCATGGTTTCGACAATAATTTGTTGTGGTGATGCAAAAAAATCCCTATCAAAAAATCAAATTCACCATTTTTTATGAACAGAAAAGAGTATATTAATTTTAAGAAATTCCATCAGACTAATAATGAATAAACACTCTGTTATAACAGTGTAAATAAAGAGATAAATGAGATAACGAAACAAGAAATTAAATAACAGAATCTACTGTAATTAGATAATTGTAGTTACTGAAATGGTTATGTCGTGTGCTTGTCCTCAAGACATGATTGGGAAGGGGGTGACAATCCCCCGCAGCCCCCGCTGCTGTGATGCTGACGAACCCGCTGAAACCACTGATCCACAGGATTGGGAAGGTAGCGGGGGAGGGTGACGCTAAGCCAGAAGACCAGCCAAATCAGTAAAAGAGTTTCAACTCCTTCGGTGGGAAGCGGGTTGTCATCAGATGCGCGCAGCGGTGACGTTGCGTAGATGCACCTTTTTGACACTGCATATCCCGCTTGAAATGGCGGGATTTTTTTATGCAATGCTCAGGCAAACAAGCATTTATCATCGCAGGAACCGGCAGCGGGTGCGGTAAAACCACCGTAACCTTGGGTATTTTGCGGGCGCTGATGGCGCGTGGATTGTCGGTGCAGCCGTTTAAGGTCGGGCCGGATTATCTGGATACTGGCTGGCATACCGCAGTCAGTGGCGTGACGTCGCGTAACCTCGATGCTTTTATGTTGCCGCCGGCCACCCTCAATGGGCTGTATAACCAACATATGCGCCATGCTGATGTCGCCGTGATTGAAGGTGTCATGGGGCTATATGACGGCTATGGCACTGACCCCGATTATTGCAGCAGTGCGGCGATGGCCAAGCAATTGGGCTGCCCGGTTATCTTGCTGGTGGATGGCAAAGCGGTGTCGACATCCGTGGCGGCGACGGTACTGGGCTTCTGTCAATTCGACCCTGACCTCACCATTGCTGGGGTGATTGTTAACCGCGTCAATTCAGAAAATCACTATCAACTTATTCGCCACGCTATTGAACACTATTGCGGAATTCCAGTTTTGGGCCGCTTGCCGGTCATGGACGATGTGGTTTTGCCATCGCGCCATTTAGGGCTGATTCCGGCACAGGAGCGAGCCGGTGGGCTATCCAAACAACCCGATAATTCGCCACGCTGGCAGCAGTTGGCCCAACAGGTCGAAGAGTTTATCAATCTTGACCGGTTACTGGCCCTGACCTCTTGCACTGAACTTCCGGTTGGAACCCCGCCGACATTACCACCTCAAGCTTTGGCCGACGGGCTGACACTGGCCTTAGCCGAAGATGAAGCTTTCAATTTTTATTACCCCGATAACCTTGATTTGCTGGAGCTGGCTGGAGTGCGTATCCAGCGCTTTAGTCCGCTGCATGACCGCAGCTTGCCTGATTGCCAGATGATTTATTTGGGCGGCGGTTATCCCGAGATTCACGCCAGTGCGCTGGCAGAAAATACCGCCATGCACACCGCATTACAGCAAGCTCATCGCCAGCAAATCCCTTTGTATGCCGAATGTGGTGGCTTGATGTATTTGGGTGACGGTCTTACCGATGACCGCGGGCAGCGCCATGGGATGGTGGGGATTTTGCCCGGTGAAAGCCGCATGGGGAAGCGCTTGACCCGCTTTGGTTACTGTCAGGCGCAAGCCCACAGTGACACATTATTAGCTGCGCAAGGCGAAATATTGCGCGGCCATGAGTTCCATTACTCCGATTTTACCAGCCCGCTGACACCCGTTTTTGATAGCAGTAAATGGCGCGACGGCGAGGTTATCCAGCGCTGGCACAGTGGCTATCAAGTGCAACGTACCCAAGCCAGCTATCTGCATATTCACTTTGCCCAACGCCCCGGTTTATTGAATGGCTGGCTGACCGCTGCCCGGAGTGTGCTATGACCCTCGCGGCGTGGTTTGTGGCTTTCCTATTGGACAATTGGCTCGGCGATCCGCCGCGTTGGCCGCATCCGGTGCGGTGGATTGGCAACTTGATTACCGGGCTGCAACGGAGGATTCGTGCTGTGTGTCATAGCGAGCTGGCCCTGAAATGGGGCGGTGCCCTGTTGTGGGTGTTGGTGGTGGGCATCACCTGGCTCGTCAGTTGGGGATTTTTATGGCTGATGACAGAGATTAACCCGTGGCTCGGCTGGCTGGCGCAAGTGTGGATGATTTACACCTTGCTGGCTGGGCGTTGTTTGAGTGACGCGGCATTGTTGGTCTTTGATGCGCTACAGCAGGGTTCTTTGGCACAAAGTCGCGAAAAACTGTCATGGATTGTCGGGCGCGATACTTCGCAGTTGGAGACGCCGCAAATGACCCGCGCAGTGGTAGAAACCGTGGCGGAGAACAGTGTCGATGGCGTGATTGCGCCGCTGTTTTTCCTGCTGTTAGGGGGCGCGCCGCTGGCAATGGCCTACAAAGCGGTCAATACCCTTGATTCGATGGTGGGCTATAAAACGCCGAAATACCGCGCGATGGGTTATGTCTCCGCCCGAATGGATGATTGGGCCAATTGGCTTCCCGCGCGCCTGAGCTGGCTGCTGCTCAGTGCCGCGGCCTGGCTGATCCAAGCTGATTATCGTCAGGCTCTGCGTATTGGCTGGCGCGATCGCTATCAGCATTCCAGCCCTAACTGTGCCTGGTCGGAAGCCACTGTAGCTGGGGCGCTGGGCATTCGTCTGGGCGGCCCGAATGATTACTTTGGTGAGCGGGTCGAGAAGCCGTGGATTGGTGATGACCGGCGCGAAGTCGCGCTGAGTGATATTCCGCGCAGCATCCATTTGATGATGATGGCGTCGCTATTGGCCCTGTTATTGTTCGCCCTGATCCACTTGCTGTTGGTCGGTATTTAATAAGGATAACCCCATGAACTATATGAAAAATCCGCAGGAAATAGAACAAAATAGCTTTGTCATTATTGGCGACATTATTGCCACTGAGCGGCCGGACTATCGTTTCGCCAGTGAGATGCACCAAGCGGTGATCAAGCGGGTTATCCACACCACAGCGGATTTTGACTGGCTGGATATTCTGCATTTCTCACCGGATGTGCTGGCCCACATTGCCGAGGGATTAGGCCGGGGATGCACGCTGTACACCGACACCACCATGGCGATGTCGGGTATTAACAAAACGCTGCTGAAGCAAATGGGATGCGAATGCCGCTGCTATATCAGTGACCCGCGAGTGGTGGAAACTGCGCCCGCGCAGGGCATTACCCGCTCAATGGCGGCGGTGGATGTGGCGCTGGAGGAACCGGGCGAAAAGTTGTTTGTGTTCGGCAATGCCCCGACCGCGTTATTCCGTTTATTAGAGCGGCAAGCTGCACCCGTGGCGGTCATCGGCGTGCCAGTGGGGTTTGTTGGCGCGGCAGAATCCAAAGAGGCGTTGGCCGAAAGTCATTTGCCGTGCATTGCTGCATTGGGGCGCAAAGGGGGCAGCAATGTGGCGGCGGCGATTATCAACGCCATCCTCTACCAGTTGCGAGGTGCGCAGTTGTGAAGGGAGAAGTGGCGAGGCGAGCTATGAGTGACGGTCGGGTCAGTGATGATATTGCGCGGCAAAACCAGCAATTAGACAGCATTTGGCATAACGGCAAGCAATACCGCAAAGGCTATACCACTGGCTCCTGTGCCACGGCGGCGGCCAAAGTAGCGGCGCTGATGGTGCTGCGGCAACAAGTGATTGACCAGATTTCCATTGTCACTCCGTCTGGCATCACCTTGTGTCTGAATGTCGAGCAGCCGCTAATTGAAGGCCAGCAAGCCACGGCGGCGATTCGCAAAGATGGTGGCGATGACGTCGATGCTACCCACGGCATGCTGATTTTTGCTCGTGTAACTCTCACTGAACAGGCTGAAATCACCTTGCGTGGCGGTGAGGGGGTTGGAACTGTCACCCGCAAAGGCATTGGTCTGCCGATCGGCAGCAGCGCCATTAATCGCACACCGCGCCAGACCATCGAGGCCGCCGTGCGCGAGGTTATTGGCCCGTTACGCGGTGCAGAAGTCGAAATCTTCGCGCCGGAAGGCGAGGAACGAGCGAAGAAAACCTACAACGGGCGGCTAGGGATTCTGGGCGGAATTTCCATCATCGGCACCACCGGCATTGTCACGCCGATGTCTGAAGAGAGCTGGAAACGTTCGTTGGCGTTGGAGTTAGAGATGAAACGGGCAGCCGGTGAGGATCGCGTCATTCTGGTGCCGGGTAATCACGGCGAGCGCTTTGTCCGCGACCATTTGGGGCTGGATAGCCAGCAGGTGGTCACGATGAGTAATTTTGTCGGCTATATGCTGCAAGAAACCGTGCGATTGGGATTCCGCCAGGTCTTGTTGGTCGGGCACCCCGGTAAGTTAGTCAAAGTGGCCGCCGGTATCTTCCACACTCACAGCCACATTGCCGATGGGCGCATGGAAACGCTGGTGGCGAATTTAGCATTAATGGGCGCGCCGCATGCGCTATTACTCGAAGTTAATCAGTGCGATACCACTGAGGCGGCAATGGAACTGATTGCTGAACAGGGGTGGCAGGGCGTGTATTCGCGTATCGCGGAGCGCATTTGTGAGCGTATTAGCGAAATGATGCGCTTCTCGGTTAATCCGCCCCAGTGCGATGCCATTTTATTCTCTTTTGATAATCAGGTGCTGGGTAGCAGCCGAGCACTGGATGAGATTGTGGAGGTATTTCGATGATAACTGTGGTGGGCATCGGCCCCGGTAATACTGATTATCTGACGCCAACAGCACAAAGAGCGATTGAGCATGCCGAGGTGCTGGTGGGGGGCAAACGCCATCTGGCGACATTTAGCTGCGGTATCAAAGAGTCGCGCTTGTTGGATGCCGACCTACTGGGGCTATTAGAGTGGCTGGATAACAATAAAAACCGCGCCATTGTGGTGTTGGCTTCGGGCGACCCTCTGCTATACGGCATCGGCAAATTGCTGGCGGCAAACTTCAGCGCCGAGGAATTGCATATCGTCCCCGGCATCAGCGCGATTCAATATCTGTGCGCCAAAGTGGCGTTGGACATGAATGACCTTTTCCTCACCAGCAGCCATGGTCGAGAACCCGATTTTGACTGGATCTTCCAGCACGACAAAGTGGCGATGGTGACCGACAACATTATTGGCCCACGGGCTATTGCGGATGCGCTCCAGCAACGCGGCCTCGCGCGCACCTTGATTATTGGTGAAAACCTTTCGCAACCCGACGAACGAATTCATCGCCTGCCCGTTGAGTGCGTGGCGGCGAGTTATAACATGAATGTGGTGGTGATCCTCAATGAAAGATGAGCTGTTTATTCGTGGGCAAAATACGCGCGGACAAAAAGTCCCGATGACCAAAGAAGCGGTGCGAGTGTTAGCGCTGGAGCGGCTGGATTTGTCGGATGCGACTCACCTGATTGATGTTGGCGCGGGTACCGGCAGCGTGGCATTGGAAGCGGCGTTGCGTTTCCCTCATTTACGCGTCACTGCCATTGAACGCAACCCGGCCGCCCTTGAGTTGATTAATGAAAACTGCCAGCGGCTAGGGTGCAGCAATGTGAACATCGTCGCCGGTGTAGCCCCTCTTCCTCTGCCCGATAAAGCCGATGCCATTTTTATTGGCGGCAGCGGCGGCCATTTAACTGATCTTATCGACTGGTCGCTGAAGACGCTTAACCCCGGTGGTCGTTTGGTTCTGACCTTTATTTTGCTCAATAACCTCAATGAGGCGCTAAGCCATTTACAGACCTGTGCCGTTAGTGAATTGGATTGTGTGCAATTGCAACTCTCCACTCTGACCCCTTTGGGTAGCGGGCACTATTTTAAGCCGAATAATCCTACTTATCTTATTTCCTGCCACATGGAGGCGAGCAATGTCCGAGCATCCTAATACCGTATCGACACCGGTTATCCCTACCTCTGCTATACCCTCCTGGGATACGCAAAAGGTCTGGTTTGTTGGTGCCGGGCCGGGTGACAAAGAGCTGATTACGCTAAAAGGCTACCGCTTGCTGCAACAGGCGCAGGTGGTCATTTATGCCGGGTCGCTTATTAATACCGAGCTGTTGGCGTATTGCTCCCCCCAAGCGGAATGTCACGACAGTGCGGGCTTGAATCTGGAGCAAATCATCACCCTGATGGTGGATGGTGTGCGCGCGGGCAAGTTGGTAGTGCGGTTGCAAACCGGGGATCTCTCTTTGTACGGTTCTATTCGTGAACAGGGAGAAGTGCTGGGCGAGCACGGCATAGGCTTTGTTTCCGTACCGGGCGTCAGTGCTTTCTTGGGGGCCGCTGCTCAACTGGGGGTGGAATATACCGTGCCGGAAGTGGCGCAGAGCTTGATTATCACCCGTATTGAGGGGCGCACCCCGATGCCACCCTTGGAGCAACTGGAAGCTTTCGCCGCTCACCAAACCTCAATGGCGATTTTCTTGTCGGTACAAGAAATGGACAGAGTTGCCGAGCGCTTAATCGCCGGTGGCTATCCTGCCAATACGCCGGTTGCAGTGGTGTACAAAGCCACTTGGGCTGAAAGTCGCACGGTACGCGGCACGCTGGCAGATATCGCCGAGTTGGTGCGGACAGCAGCCATTCATAAAACGGCGCTGATTTTGGTGGGGGCGTTCCTCGGCGATGAATACCACTATTCCAAACTGTATGACGCGGGGTTTAGCCATGAATATCGTCAAGCCTGAATCAATCGCGGTATTTTGTCTGACCCCCGGCGGAGTGCGGCTGGCACGGCGCTTGCAGACCCACTTACCGCTGACTTGTTTTACCAGTGACAAGCTATTGGAAGCGGGTTTTTTGCCCTTCAACGGCAGCTTTGGCGATACCCTGCGCGAGGCATTCAAGCAATATTCAGCGCTGGTGGTGGTGGGGGCAATTGGCCTGACAGTGCGCGTTATTGCACCGCTGGTGAATGACAAAATGACCGATCCTGCGGTGGTGGTGATTGATGAGCGCGGGCAACACGTCGTCAGTTTGCTGTCGGGTCATGTGGGTGGGGCGAATACCTTAACCCGCTATTTGGCAGGAATTTTGGGGGCCGATCCGGTGATAACCACCGCCACGGATGTTAACGAAATGGCGGCGCTGGACACACTGGCGACCCAATTGGATGCTGAAATGCAGGATTTCCGCCACGCGGTCAAAGTGGTCAATCAAATGTTGGTGAGCAGCCAAAAAGTCGGGCTGTGGTGGGATGCACCGCTGTTGGCGGAGCGGGATCGCTGCGACACGCGAGGGTTCGTGCCGGTTGACTCTTTGGATCAATTGCCCGCGCTGGATGCATTGGTGTGCATCACGCTGCGCGATATTTTGCCGCTGCCCGCCGAGCAACTCGCCGCCTTACCGGTTTATAAGCTGGTGCCGCGCCGGGTGGTAGCAGGGATTGGTTGCCGCCGCGCGACCTCGCTGCAAACACTGGTTGAATTACTGCAACAGCAAATGGCTGAAAATCACTTCGATATCATGGCATTGAGAGCCATCGGCAGTGTCACTATCAAAAAAGATGAGCCGGCGCTGCATCAGTTGGCGAAATGCTGGCGGGTGCCTTTCGAACTGTTCAGTGTCGGCGAACTGAGCCGCCACGAGCAACGTTTTCCTGCTTCTGATTTTGTCCGCCAAACGGTGGGTGTCGGCAGCGTTTCACAACCGGTCGCCTGGCTGATGAGCGACGGTAAATTGGTTGGCAATACTCTGCGCCAGCAGGGCGTCACCATCACTCTGGGAGTATCGCATTAATGTTAACCGTGATTGGCATCGGGCCGGGCAGTGAATCAATGATGACACCGGAGGCTATCGCCGCTATCCGCGAGGCGGAAATTATTGTCGGCTACAAAACCTATACCCATCTGGTCAAGTCCATGACCCTGGATAAGCAAGTGATCAAAACGGGTATGTGTAAAGAAATTGAGCGCTGTCAGGCGGCGATTGATCTGGCACTGGCCGGTCATAAGGTGGCGCTGATCAGCAGCGGTGACGCCGGTATTTACGGTATGGCGGGCTTGGTGTTGGAACTGGTCACCCAGCAACAGTTGGATTTGGAAGTGCGACTGGTCGCCGGTATCACCGCCAGTATTGCAGCCGCCTCTTTACTCGGCGCGCCGCTGATGCATGACTTTTGTCATATCAGTCTGAGTGATTTGATGACGCCGTGGGCCGTGATTGAAAAACGCATTATCGCGGCGGCGCAGGCGGATTTTGTTATTTGTTTCTATAACCCGCGCAGCCGTGGCCGCGAAGGGCATTTGGCGCGGGCGTTTGAGCTGATGCAGCCGTGGAAGAAAGCCGCAACACCGGTGGGTGTGGTGAAAGCAGCGGGGCGCAAAAAACAGGAAAAATGGCTCACTACATTAGGTGACATGGATTACGAGCCGGTGGACATGACCAGTTTGGTGATTGTTGGCAATCAGGCCACTTATTGCCGTAACGGGCTAATGATTACCCCCCGGGGTTATTCATTATGACCAAGGGCTATCCGCCTATCCATATTTTCGGTGGAACCAGTGATGCACGGCTGATTTGTCAATTGCTGGATGAAGCTGGCGAGCGCTACAGCCTGTCGGTCGCCACTGATGCAGGTAAACAACTGGCGGGTGATATTGGTGGCGAGATATTGGTCGGGCGGATGGATGCGGCGGAAATGGCCGATTTTCTTATCAATCGGCAAGTGCGGTGGGTGGTCGATGCTTCACATCCCTACGCCGACCTGCTCAGTGACAATGTCGCCGCCGCCTGCGGGCAATCTAAAGTGGCGCTGACACGTTATCAGCGCCCGAGTGAAATTGCAGCGCTCAATCACCCACTGCTCTACAAAGTCGACAGTGCAGCGGCAGCTTGTGCTGTGGCGCAAGACTTGGGGCCTCGAGTGTTATTGACCACGGGCAGCAAACAGTTGGCGGAGTATCAACAGGGGCTGACCGGTAAAACCCTATTAGCGCGAGTGTTACCGACGGCGGCAGTGTTGAGTCAATGTGAGGCTCTGGGGCTGGGGGTGGACAATATTATTGCGCTGCGCGGGCCATTTAGCGCGCAATTCAATCACGCGCTGTATGAGTTTTGTCAGCCTGATGTGGTCATCACCAAGGAGTCTGGCGCGCAAGGTGGCTATCAAGAAAAAGTGGCTCCCTGTCTGGCCCTGAATATTCCCTGCATTGTGGTGCGCCGCCCGGCCGCCGTGGTGTTGGGCAGTTTTGGGCAACAAGTGACTTCATTGGATGAATTCACCCAACATCTGATGCACTGGCAGCAATCTGACCCACTGGCAAGAACAACGAGGACAATAAAATGAAAAAAGCACTGTTGGTGATCAGTTTCGGCACCAGTTATGAACACACCCGGCAAAAGAATATTGATGCTTGCGAGCAGCAATTAGCGGCGGCTTACAGTGATCGCGATGTGTTCCGCGCATTCACCTCAGAAATGATCATTCGCAAGCTACGCAAACGCGATGGCTTGCAGATCAATAATCCGCGAGAAGCGCTGAAACAACTGGCTGAGCAAGGTTATCAAGATGTCGCCATCCAATCATTGCATGTGATTAATGGTGATGAATACGAAAAAATCACCAATGAAGTGCGCAGTTTTAACGACTCTTTTCGTCATCTGGTGCTTGGTACGCCGCTGTTGAGCAGTTTTGCCGATTACCAGCAATTGCTGGTGGCGCTGCAAGCGCAAATGCCCCCACTGGCGGTGGATGAGCGGGTGGTATTTATGGGCCACGGAGCCAGTCACTATGCTTTCTCAGCTTATGCCTGTCTTGACCATTTAATGACCTCGCTGAACTTCCCTGCCTTGGTTGGTGCGGTTGAAAGTTACCCGGAAATCAGCCACATCATTACCCGCTTACAGCAACAGGGGGTGCGCAAAGTGCACTTAATGCCATTGATGCTGGTGGCGGGCGATCACGCCATCAATGACATGGCTTCTGACGAGCCAGATTCATGGCGCACACAACTGGAGTCCGCCGGTATCAGTGCTCAGTCATGGTTGCAAGGATTGGGGGAAAACCCATTGATTCGCCAGATGTTTGTCGGGCATTTGGGCCTCGCTTTACAGCAAAAACAACAGGAGGCAGCGTAATGAGCGGCAGACTTTATGCATTGGGCGTCGGCCCCGGAGCCAGTGATTTAATCACGGTGCGGGCCTCCCGGTTGATAGCCAAACTGGATGTGCTGTATGCCCCGGCGGGGCGCAAAGGCGGCGACAGTCTGGCGCTGTCCATTGTGCGCGAATATTTATCGCCAAATACTGAAATTCGCACCTGCCATTTCCCGATGAGTGCGGATAACAATGAAAAACAAGCGGTCTGGGATGAAGTGGCGCAGCAGTTACAGGCGGAAGTCGCCAAAGGCCGTCAGGTGGGCTTTATCACCCTCGGCGATGCCATGTTATTCAGCACCTGGGTATTTTTGCTAGAGCGTATTGGTCGGCCAGATTGGTTGGAAATTGTGCCGGGTGTAACTTCTTTTGCTGCCATTGCCGCCCGCGCTGCATTGCCATTGGCGATGGAGCAACAATCGCTGGCGATTATGTCTTGCACCGCCCCAGAAGCAGCGCTGGAGCGCGCGCTGCAAGACCACGACTGCGTGGTGCTGATGAAAGTCTATGGCCGCTTTGCGCAAATTCAGGCGCTATTGGGCCGGCTCAATCTGTTCCCACACGCGCTGTTGATGTCAGAAGCCTCATTGCCGGGAGAAGTGTGCTGGCGGCAGTTGGATAGTATTGCCGCTGATCAGCCATTGCCCTATTTCTCGACCATTTTAGTGAATAAGCAGCAGAGAGTTATTTAAAAACAAATGATTATCTGATTCTACTTAGATGCTCAACGTGATGGGAGTCACTCATGGAAATGGAAAAAGAGTTAAAAAAACTTTCGTACACCGGGGTTGTTATGGCAATCCTGCTAACGATGGCCCCGAATGATGTTTTCGCCATGCACATCATGGAAGGTTTTTTACCGCCGATGTGGGCGCTGGCCTGGTGGGTGTTGTTCCTGCCGTGCTTGTTTATGGGGTTGGTGCGCTTAAAGCAGATTGTCTCCGAAGACAGCAATCAAAAAGTGCTGCTGGCGCTGTGCGGGGCGTTTATTTTCGTGTTATCGGCGCTGAAAATCCCATCAGTGACCGGCAGTTGTTCACATCCGACCGGTGTCGGGCTGGCGGTTATTCTGTTCGGGCCGGTGGTGGTGGCGGTACTGGGGGCCATTGTGCTGCTGTTCCAGGCGTTATTACTGGCGCACGGCGGTTTGACGACTTTAGGCGCTAACGGCATGTCAATGGCGGTTATTGGGCCGGTAGTGGGTTACATGGTATGGAAACTGGCCTGTAAAGCGGGGTTGCGCCGTGATGTCGGGGTGTTCCTTTGCGCCATGCAGGCGGATTTAACCACTTACTTTGTCACCTCGGTGCAGCTTGGTTTGGCCTTCCCTGACCCGCAATTTGGTGTCAGCGGTTCGATTATCAAATTTATGGGTGTGTTCTGCATTACCCAGATCCCGATTGCCATTGCTGAAGGTTTATTGACGGTGATGATTTATGACCAATTAACCAAACGGCAGTTAATTCCCGCAGGGAGTCACTAACATGAAAAAGACACTTATTTTGCTGGCGATGGTTATCGCGCTGGTCATATTGCCATTCTTTATTGATCACGGCGGCGAATTCGGCGGCTCAGACGGTGAAGCTGAAGCCCTGATCCAGGTGACGGCTCCTGATTATCAGCCGTGGTTCACGCCGCTGTATGAACCGGCCAGTGGTGAAATCGAAAGTCTGCTGTTCACCTTACAAGGTTCTATTGGCGCGGCGGTGATCTTTTATATCTTGGGCTATTACCGGGGGAAACGCGGTGAGCATGCTGGGGATTGATAAACTAAGTTATCAAAGCCGCTGGCGACAGGCCGACCCAATGGGAAAACTGGTGCTATATGCCGTTTTCCTCTTGTTGGCAATGCTTAGCCCGCCGATGTATCAGGCGCTGTTATTGGTGTTTATCGCCGGGCTGACATGTTATCTGCTGCGAGTGGGGCCGCGCCGCTATTTGCGCTGGCTGGCAATACCACTTTCTTTCCTGTTGGTGGGATTGGTGATCATTGTGCTATCCCTCTCGCGCCAACCGGAGAGTTTGTGGTGGGGCGTACAGGTCGGTCATTGGTGGTTTGGGCTGGATAGAGTCGGTTTAACCACCGCCAATCAAACCCTGTGGCGCAGTTTGGCGGCATTGGCAGCCACCTTCTGGTTTGTGCTGAATACGCCTTTCCCACAGCTTATTCAGATACTTAAGCGCTGTCATGCGCCGCGTTTGTTGACCGAGCAAATTCTGCTGACCTGGCGTTTTATCTTTATTCTGATTGAAGAGGCGGCCGCGATTCAACAGGCGCAGTCTTTGCGATTTGGTTATATCTCATTGCGTACCGGCTACCACTCGCTAGCAATGTTGGTTGGTATGCTATTTACCCGCGTGATGATTCGCTATCAGCAGATGGTCATCTCGCTGGATATGAAACTCTATCAGGGCGATTTCCACCTGTAAGGCAGAATGTAATGTTAGCCACCCGGCAGCTAGGTTTCAGCTATCAAGATGAGCAGGTATTGCATGACCTGACACTGGATTTCAGTCAGCATGCGGTCACCGGTGTCTTGGGGGCCAATGGTTGTGGTAAATCCACGTTATTTATGAATCTGACCGGTATTCTGCAACCCCAGCAAGGTGCGGTATTGTGGCAAGGCGAGCCGCTTAATTATAAGAAAGCTAGCTTACGTGAATTGCGCCAGCGAGTGACGACGGTATTTCAAGACCCAGAGCAGCAGATTTTTTATACTGATATTGACAGCGACATCGCGTTCAGCCTGCGTAATTTGGGCATGCCAGAAGATATTATTGCCCAGCGGGTTGACCGGGCATTGACCTTGGTTGATGCACAGGGATTTCGCCATAAATCTATCCAACATTTGAGTCATGGGCAGAAAAAACGGGTGGCCATTGCTGGTGCGTTGGTGATGGAGGCGGAATATCTGTTGCTGGATGAACCCACCGCAGGGCTAGACCCGGCAGGGCGGCAGCACATGATTACTCTCATTGAGCGTATTGTTGCAGAGGGAAAACGGGTTATTCTCTCCAGCCATGATATTGATTTGATTTATAAGGTTTGTGATTACCTTTATGTCTTATCCCATGGCCACCTGATGATTGCCGGTGAAACCACCGAGGTATTCCTGCAACAAGATAAACTACAAGCCGCTGGGCTGGTTCAGCCGTGGTTGGTCAAAATGCACACTGAGCTGGGTTTGCCGCTGTGTAAAACGGAAGAACAACTTTTTGCGCTGATGCGTCAGCGGGAAACGGAGGAAGTGCGATGAGTCGCCCAGTGATGAATTTATCGATAATGGTGCAAGGCACCGCCTCTGACGTCGGTAAAAGTGTATTAGTGGCAGGGTTATGCCGCATTTTTATGCAAGATGGCTATCGCTGTGCGCCGTTTAAATCGCAGAATATGGCGCTCAATTCGGGCATTACACCGCAAGGTGAAGAGATGGGGCGGGCGCAGATTTTTCAGGCCGAAGCCGCTGGAATAGCGCCGGATGTCCGCATGAACCCGGTGTTGCTCAAGCCCACCAGTGACCGCAAGGCACAAGTGGTTTTAATGGGCAAAGTGGCCTGCAATATGGATGCGGTGGAATATCATCAATACAAGCCGCAATTACAACAGCAAATCAGCGAGGTTTACCACAGTCTGGCGCGCGAATATGACGTCATGGTGCTGGAAGGGGCGGGCAGCCCGGCGGAAATTAATCTGCGCGACCGTGATATCGTCAATATGGGTATGGCTGAAATGGCCGATGCGCCAGTATTGCTGGTGGCCGATATTGATCGCGGCGGTGTTTTTGCGGCTATTTATGGCACTTTGGCCTTGCTGCATCCACATGAAAAAGCGCGAGTCAAAGGGGTGATAATCAATAAGTTTCGCGGTGATATCGCGCTGCTGACTTCCGGCCTGGAACAGATTGAAGCCCTGACAAATGTCCCGGTGTTGGGGGTGATGCCGTGGTTAGATATTGATTTGGAAGATGAAGATGGTGTCGCGCTACAAAAGGGTAAATATCAGGATACGGCAGAAAAGGCACTGGATATTGCGGTAATCCGCTTGCCACATATCGCCAACTTTACCGATTTTAATGCACTGGCCGCTCAGCCCGATGTGCGCCTGCGCTATGTTTCGCAGTTGTCTGCGTTGGGCCAGCCAGACCTGATTATCCTGCCCGGCAGCAAGAATACGCTGGGGGATTTGCAATGGTTGCACCACAGCGGGCTAGCGGCGGCGTTATTGGCGCAACATCAGCATAATGTGCCAGTGATAGGGATTTGCGGCGGTTATCAAATGCTCGGGAAACGCATTATTGACGGCGTGGAGTCGGGTCTTGAGCAGATGGATGGCTTGGGGTTATTGGATGTAGAAACTGAGTTCGCGCCAGAGAAAGTGACCACGCGAGTGAGTGGCTATTGCCAAACTAACCTGCCGGGAATACTAGAAAATTGCGCTGATCACTCACTTGAAGGCTATGAAATCCACATGGGTGTTTCCTTGTTGGGCAGCGGCGCGACCCCTTTTGCGCGCTTAACCTTACGCAATGGGCAAGCCGAGCAGTGGGGGGATGGCGCGGTGAATTCTGAGGGCAGCGTATTGGGCAGCTATATCCACGGGCTGTTTGACAGCCACCATTTTACCCGCGCGTTATTGGATAGCTTGCGCCAACGCAAAGGGCTGACCGCCTTCGACGGCGTGACAGTGAATTATGCTGAACATAAACAACAACAGTTCGATATTCTGGCATCAAGCATGCGGGAAAATATTGATATAGATAGAATTATTAAACTAATGGCAGCACATCAACAGGAGCGCGTGCAGTGATTTTAATTACCGGCGGAGCGCGCAGTGGCAAGAGTTCATTAGCCGAACGTTTGGCAGCGCAAGCTGCCGATCGCGTGTTTTACATTGCCACCTCGGTGGTGACGGATGCGGAAATGGCCGAGCGGGTTGCATTACATCGCGCCAGCCGCCCAGCACACTGGCGAACTTGGGAAGGTTATCAGGATTTGGGTGCGGTACTGGAGCAGCAGGTCGAACCCGGCGAAGCTGTGATGTTGGAATGCATTACCACACTTATCACCAATTTATTGTTTGAGCTGGCGGGCGATACGCCGCCGGAGCAGATGGATTTTGCGGCGCTTGAAGTGAATATTCAGCAGCAAATGACTGAGTTGCTGGCCGCTTGCACCCGTAGCCATGCACCCATTTATTTGGTCACCAATGAATTGGGCATGGGGATAGTGCCGGAAAACCGGCTGGCGCGGCATTTCCGCGACATCGCTGGCAGAGTTAACCAGCGCCTGGCCGCCGCCGCTGATGAGGTGTATTTAGTGGTGTCGGGCATCGAGGTAAAGATTAAATGAGCCTGCGTTTATTTCTCGCAACATTGCAGTTTATGACCCGCATTCCAGTGCCAGAGCGCTGGACTCAAGGGCTGGCGATGGATAACTATGAGCGCGGAATTATTGGTTTCCCCCTCATTGGCCTGATTGTCGGGGTGCTCGGCGCGATAGTTTTTAGCGTGCTGTCACCTTGGTGTGGCATACCACTGGCGGCTTTGGGGTATGTGTTGGCGCTGGCGCTCATTACCGGTGCTTTTCATCTCGACGGGCTGGCCGACACCTGTGATGGGGTATTTTCTGCCCGCAAACGCGAACAAATGTTGGAGATCATGCGCGATAGCCGCCTCGGCACCAATGGCGGTTTGGCGCTGATATTTATCGTGGTGGCAAAAGTGCTGGTGGTCAGTGAGCTGGCCCTGCGCGATGCGCCTATGCTAATGATGCTCACCGCGGCTTCAGTGGTCGGGCGCACGGTGATTGTGCTGCTGATGTATCGCCAGCGCTATGCCCGTGAAGGCAACGGGTTGGGCAATATTTATATCGGCAAAGTTACGGGGAAACAAACGGCCGTCACATTGGTGGCTGGCGCGATATTAACCCTGTTACTCGGCAAAGGTGCGGCGCTATTAGCGCTGGTGATCAGCATGATGGTGGTGCTGTTATTGGCCGCTTATCTGCACCGCCGTTTAGGTGGGCAAACCGGTGACACGCTGGGCGCGGCGGCTGAAGTAGGCGAGTTGGTATTCTTACTGGCGCTGCTATGACATTGCCGATTTCTGGGAACTCTTAATGAGCCATTCTATGCGACTTTTTCTAGTGCGCCATGGGCAAACTGAAGCTAATTTACGCGGTGTTTTTTGCGGGCTGACCGATGTGCCGTTAACCCCATTGGGGGTAGAGCAGGCCGGTAATGTCGCGGGTTGGTTGGCGGAGGTGGAGTTTGCTCACGCTGCTAGCAGCCAATTGCTGCGCGCCCGCCATACCGCCGATATCGTGCTGGCGGGGCATTCACTCAATGCGGAAGTTGATAATAAATCAGTTGATAACAAATCAGTTGATGACCAATTAAATGAAATGAATTTCGGTGAATGGGAAATGCGCCATCATCATGATTTACAACATGAAGATCCTGATGCGTGGGCGGCATGGGTAGCTGACTGGCAACAGGCCAGCCCCACCGGTGGGGAGTCTTTTCCACAATTTTCAACCCGAATAGAAAGTGTGGTTCAGTCACTGCTTTCAACCAAAGATAGCGAAAAAAATCAGTTAGTGGTGGCCCATCAAGGGGTCTTAAGCTTGATGCTGGCGCGCTTATTGGCTATGCCAGCGGTCGCCATGTGGCATTTTCATTTTGAGCAAGGGGCATACAGCGTGTTGGAAATCCATGATGGATTTGTCACTCTGCGTGCGTTCAACAGCCGGGCTGTTTGGCAGCCCGCAACACGAGGTTAAAGGCATGCAAACACTTTCATCCATTCTGCGCAGGATTGGGCCGTTGGATAGTAGGGCGATGAGCCGAGCAAAAGTGCGGCTAGATGGCCTGCTCAAACCCTGCGGCAGCTTAGGCCGTTTGGAGCAATTGGCTATCCAATTGGCAGGAATGCGCGGTTTATACGGCCATCAAGTTGATCGCAAGCAAATCATTGTCATGGCGGCCGACCATGGGGTTTTCGATGAGGGAGTGGCTATCTCACCGCGGGCCGTGACGATGATTCAGGCATTGAATATGGTGAAAGGCGTAACCGGTGTTTGCGTGTTGGCGACTAACGCGGGTGCGGAAGTGAAGATAGTGGATGTGGGCATCGATAGCGATACACTCCCCGGCGTGATCGATATGAAAGTGGCGCGTGGCAGTGGCAATATTGCACGTGAAACGGCCATGACTCGCCAACAGGCCGAAGAGTTACTGGTTGCCAGCGCCACGTTAGCATTACAGCAGGCGGCGGACGGAGTGAAAGTGTTTGGCGTCGGTGAGCTGGGTATAGCGAATACCACCCCCGCAGCGGCGATGGTTAGTGTGTTTACCGACAGCGACCCACAATTAGTGGTAGGCATCGGCGCGAACTTCCCCAGCGAGCAATTACATCACAAAATCGCCGTAGTGCGGCGCGCGATTGAAACCAATCAACCGGACGCCAATGATGGTATTGATGTACTGGCGAAAGTGGGGGGGTTTGATCTGGTGGGCATGACCGGGGTGATGTTAGGCGCGGCGGCGGCGGGTTTGCCGGTAGTGCTGGATGGTTTTCTCTCCTATGCTTCCGCATTGGCAGCTTGCCGTATCGAACCCAAAGTGCGTGATTACCTGATTCCGTCTCATTTGTCGGCCGAAAAAGGCGCGGTTATTGCTCTAAATCATTTGCAATTGGAACCTTATTTACAAATGGACATGCGGTTAGGCGAGGGCAGCGGCGCAGCGCTTGCTATGCATTTAGTGGATGCGGCCTGTGCGATGTATAACAATATGGGTTCGTTGGCGGAGAGTAATATCGAATTGCCCGCGCCCCCGTCGCCCTAAACATTGCAGGGGTGTTAGCTATATCTATCTGAAAATCCAATGGCTTTGAATCATTCGGGTGGTTTTTTAGTCATTGGGTGATCAGATAATGTTAGTATCAAAAACATAATGCAGGTTAAGCAGTAAAATAATTGGATATAATGCATGCAGAAGCTTCTTTTTTCCGGCCGTATCAATTTAAAAATGATTCGCTATTTTTTAGTCGTTTCAGAAGAATTGCACTTCGGAAAAGCCGCTGAACGCCTACATATCTCTCAGCCGCCACTCAGTTTACAAATTAAAGAATTAGAAGATGCCTTAGGATTCCCTTTGTTTATACGGGATAGCCGCAATGTTGTATTAACCCTTGCTGGCGAAATGATGCAGGCTGAAATGAAAGAAGTTTTCGAGAATATTGAAAATTCATTAAGCCGTGTCTCTTATATTGCTCGCCATGAACAAAGCCACCTTAATATCGGTATCATTGGTTCAGCTCTTTGGCATCAGCTATTAGAGAAGTTTAAGAACTTCAATACACTTAATCCTAATACCACGTGGTCTTTGCATGAATTCCCGCCGAGTAAGCAGTATGAAGCATTATTAAATAAGAAACTTGATATCGGATTTTGGCGCTGTGCTGATTTGGAACAGAATCCTGCGCTAGTCTATCAGCGGGTCGAAAAGCAACGCGTAGCGGTGGCGGTATCTCATGAGAGTGAACTGGCCGAGAGTGAAATACTTTCTCTAAAAGACTTATCGGGTCAGAACTTAATCTTTCTCACCTTTACTAACTCCGGTTACTCAAAAAATATATATAATAGCTGCCTTAGTGCTGGCTGTAAGCCGCGGACTATTTACCAATTTGATGAGCCACAAACCCAATTGGCTTTTGTAAACAGCAATCTGGGTATCGCCTTAGTTCCTGAAAGCATGCAGGAAATTCCTTGGCCAAATATTAAATTTATCCCACTGAAAGAAAATCTCTCTGCCGATTTGTTTGCCGTTTATCATCCTGGCGCGATGACTCAGGCATTAGAGCGGCTGCTTGAGTTATTTTAAATGCGGGCTGAGTCAATATCACTTAGCCTTGACTAAAATAGCCATCGCGATAATGACTAAAACGGCTCCAACGGCTATCTCCTGCCAATTTATTACCTGTCCTAACATCACATTTGTCGCAATAACTGACAGCGGAATCAGATACACATAACCGGAGACTTTGGCTGGAGACAGCACAATACAGGCTTTTTGGAACAAAAAGAAACTTAATGCGGTAGCAAAAGTGGCAAGGTAAAAAACGCCACTCCAGGTTATTACGCTGATATTGCGCCATTCAATCTTAGGAAGTTGATAAACAACGATCGCTGTCAATAATAACGTGGCACAAATTAAACTCCAGCCAGTCAAAACCAGTGCGGGTTCACCTCGATGTAATTTTTTCACCACGATAGGATTCAGTGCCATACCCAGGCAACCAAATAGAAATAGATAATCAGATGGAATTAATGACAATTGCAATAACTGGGACAAGTCGCCTTTAAAAATGATGAGTAATGCCCCCAAAATACCCATTAATAAAGCTGTAAATACTGACCATGTGGATCTTGCTTTCAGTAATACCCCGCTCATTATCATGCTCATTAAGGGCACAGTGGTGTATAACGCACTTGAATTTAATGCACTGGTCGTCTGAAGTGAAAATATCATACAAGCAAAATAGAGCAGCGGTGGCAGGCTAATGAGAGTATAGCGGCCTACGTCGCGATAGTTAGGTCGCTTTAGTAAACCCTGGCTTACCAGCAAAACAATAAAAAGCAGGCTGGCGATGGCATATCTCAGCCAAGTAATAACCATGGGCGGTAATGCATTACTGATGGTTGCGCTGGCAATAAAAGAACCGCCGAGTAGCGCGGTAAATCCCAGCATTTGTAAATGTGCTTTAAGTATCCTGGTTGTCATGTCTATCCCTATTACCATCTTGTGATCGACGATAATTACGTGGAAACAGACACTGAACCATTACCTTTTAAGTATCGATAAGCAGGTTTTTAGTATTGGTTACGTCATAACCCACTACGATAGATTACCTATGTCTCTACAATATTTATTATTTAACATGCTTATTTGATAGACATTAAATGAAAATAATTAAGGGTTATTATTATGACAACAGTAAATTCAAATATTGATGCTGATTTCAGTGAATTACCATTTCAAGCTGTCGATGTTATTCAGAAAATAAAACCCGGATTTAAGCCCCGAATTGCATTTATTTTAGGTTCAGGACTCGGTGATTTAGTCGCCCAAATTAGCAATGAAACCACCATTAGCTACGCTGATATCCCCGGTTTCCCCGTAAGCTCAGTTCACGGTCATGCCGGTGAATTAGTTTTAGGCACCCTATTTGGTGTTCCTGTGATGTGCATGAAAGGCCGTGGCCACTTTTACGAAGGTAAGGGCATGAGTATCATGACCAACCCAGTGCGCACATTTAAACTCATGGGTTGCGAATTCCTTTTCTGTACTAATGCTGCCGGTTCATTACGGCCAGAAGTATTACCAGGTTCAGTGGTGATGCTGAAAGATCATATTAATACCATGCCGGGCACGCCACTGGTTGGGCCTAATGACGATCGTTTTGGTCCACGTTTCTTTAGTCTGGCGAATGCCTATGATAAAGATTTGCGCGCCGATATGGCTAATATTGCCCAACAACTTGATATTCCTCTGACCGAGGGGGTGTTTGTCTCTTATCCTGGCCCCTGTTTTGAAACGCCAGCTGAAATTCGCATGATGCAAATTATTGGCGGTGACGTAGTGGGCATGTCTGTGGTGCCAGAGGTTTTGTCTGCAGCACACTGTGGTTTGAAAGTGATTGCATTGACCGCGATTACTAACTTGGCTGAAGGCCTTTCCGATGTGGTTCTATCCCATGAACAAACCTTAAAATGTGCAAAATTAGCGTCAGTTAACTTCACCAAACTGATTGAAGCTTTCTTGAAAAGCAAAGCACAAAGCTGATCGACAAACTCTAACCCTTTCGTATTTGGTGTTACCGCTCATAACCGCGCAATTTCAAGTACGAAAGGATATCTCTGAAGAGGGAAGTCCCCTACAAACTCAATAAGCAAAAATAACTCCCTCGACACGTTAGTATCACGGAGAATAAAAATGATAATAAAAAAACGGCTTAAAGTTATGTTCTTTTTGCAGTTTTTCATCTGGGGAGCTTGGTTAGTGACACTGGGCGCTTACATGATGAATACGCTGAATTTTACCGGTTCACAAGTCGGTTTGGTCTATGGGGCCAAGGGAATTGCCTGTATTTTAATGCCGAGTATTATTGGTATCATTGCTGACCGTTGGATAAAAGCCAATATTCTCTATGCTTGTTGCCATCTATTGGGGGCAATTGCATTGCTGATTGCGGCGAATATCACAGACCCTAATTTTATGTTCTTTGTTATGCTGTTCAATGCGATGGTTTATATGCCGACGATTGCATTAGCTAACACCATTTCTTATATTTGTTTAGAAAAAGCCGGGTTGGATACAATTAAAGATTTCCCGCCAGTGCGCGTTTTTGGCACCATTGGTTTTATTTTTGCCATGTGGGCGATCAGTTTGTCCGGGTTTGAATTGAGCAATATTCAGCTTTATATTGCTTCAGGTGCTGCATTGATATTAGCGATGTACGCTCTTTCGTTACCCAACTGTCCAACCTCTAATATTAAAAAAGACCGCACGTGGGTTAATATTTTAGGGCTTGATGCTTTCGTATTATTTAAACAGAAGAAGATGGCCATTTTCTTCCTGTTTGCTATGTTGCTGGGTGCCTCATTACAAATTAGTCATACTTTCAGCAGTCCATTCCTGCATGATTTTGCAAAAAATCCGATTTATCACGACAGTCTGGTAGTTCAATACCCATCAATTTTATTATCGATGGCACAAATCGCCGAAGTATTTTTCATTCTCACCATTCCGTTCTTCTTATCTCGCTTTGGTATTAAGCGCGTGATGATGGTCAGTATGATTGCCTGGACTCTACGTTTCACCTTGTTTGCCTATGGTGACCCGTCTGCCACTGGCATCTTTTTATTACTGTTATCCATGGTGGTATATGGTTGTGCCTTTGACTTCTTTAATATTTCTGGTGCAATTTATGTCGAGAAAGAAGTCGATCATAATATCAGAGGCAGCGCACAAGGCTTATTTATGACGATGGTCAATGGCGTCGGAGCTTATGTCGGCGCGATAGCCAGTGGGCATGTGGTTGATTATTTTACCGTCAATGGTGTAAAGGATTGGAATAGTATTTGGTTATCTTTTGCCGCGTATACTGTTGTTCTGGTGATTATTTTTGTTTTTGCTTTCCAATATAAACATGACCCAGTTGAGTTTAAAGAACGGCAGTTATCACATTGATTATTATGATTTTAAGTGGCGTTCTAAAGTGGAACGCCATTGCAAAAAAAACCGGATCACTTAAAACTGATCCGGTTGGTATTTAAAAAGAGTTACTTGTTCTTATCCTGAATCCCGCGCGCGCCCAAATTATTATTATCCACCTGTGGCAAACCTACCTCGGCTGAAGAAGATAATAACCCAGTGGTGGCGTAGCTAAAGAGTTTCTTACGGGTATCAGTGATATCCAGATTACGCATAGTCAACTGACCAATACGGTCATCTGGTGAAAATACAGAGTCGCCTTTTTCCATGGTCAAACGCTCTGGCTGATAAGTGAGATTTTCAGACACAGTATTCAAGATGGAATAGTCATTACCACGACGCAGTTCCAGTGTCACTTCACCGGTGATTTCGCTGGCAACCCAACGCTGGGCCGAGTCACGCAGCATCAGCGCTTGTGGATCAAACCAACGGCCTTGATACAGCAAACGGCCCAGAACACGGCCATTAGCATGGTATTGCTCAATGGTATCTTCGTTATGAATACCGGTCAGCAGGCGCTCATAAGCAATGTGCAGCAATGCCATTCCTGGGGCTTCGTAAATACCACGGCTTTTAGCTTCGATAATACGGTTTTCAATCTGATCGCTCATCCCCAAACCATGACGCCCACCAATACGATTGGCTTCCATCATCAGTTCTACACTGTCTTCAAACACCACACCATTTAGCGCAACCGGATACCCGCGCTCAAAACGGACAGACACTTCTTCCGCTTTCACCACGACATTTTCGTCCCAGAATTTTACGCCCATAATCGGATTAACGATTTTGACGCTAGAGTTCAGGTATTCCAGATCTTTGGCTTCGTGAGTCGCCCCCAACATGTTGGAGTCAGTGGAATAGGCTTTCTCGGTCGACATTTTGTAGTCGAAACCGGATTGAATCATAAATTCGGACATCTCATGGCGGCCACCTAATTCATCGATAAAATCGGTATCCAGCCAAGGTTTATAAATTTTTAGTTCAGCATTAGTCAATAGGCCGTAACGATAGAAACGCTCTATATCGTTACCTTTATAAGTGCTGCCATCACCCCAGATATTCACGCCATCTTCTTTCATGGCGGCAACCAGCATGGTGCCAGTGACCGCACGGCCCAGTGGGGTGGTGTTAAAGTAAGTCACACCCGCGGTGGTATTGTGGAAAGCGCCACATTGAATAGCGGCAATCCCTTCAGCAACCAGTTGTTTACGGCAATCAATCAGGCGAGCTTTCTCTGCACCGTACTCCATGGCTTTACGTGGAATAGCTTCGTAATCTTCTTCATCAGGCTGGCCCAGATTGGCAGTATAGGCGTAAGGAATCGCCCCTTTTTTCTGCATCCATAATAGGGCCGCGCTGGTATCCAAACCACCAGAAAAAGCAATACCAACACGCTGATTAATAGGAAGGTGTTTGAGAATAGTTGTCATCAATTAAATCCTGTATAAATTAGGTCTGTCTGGCAAAGGTTTCAATGCCTACATTGATATCGCAAAACTAGGGGTAGAGTCAAAGAGATTTCGCATATTTATGTGTGTTTTATTGCATAACTATTTCATTGGTGTTTTTGTGAAATGATGTTTCATATAAATTAATTTACTGTTCTGTTATAATGTGTATATCGACTTTTATCGAGTATATACCTTAAATAATTCGAGTATATTAAGTTGAAAATCTTTTGCGAAAATGCATGGTATAAAAAGCGGAAATCCTATCGAGTGCTGTTTTGGCGAGAGATAACGCCGCTGGCGATCCCACTGTTTATTGAAGGTCTGTGTGTGCTGCTGATGGGGGTGTTTAGCACTCTGTTAGTCAGTTGGTTGGGCAAAGAAGCCATGGCCGCAGTCGGGTTAGCCGACAGCTTCAATATGCTCATCGCCGCTTTTTTTGCCTCTGTAGCGCTTGGTACGTCGGTGGTGGTGTCATTCAGTTTGGGGCAACGTAAGCGCAAACAGGCACAAACCGCAGCGCGCGAATCCATCTCTCTGCTGGTCTTAATCTCGCTATTATTGGTGCTGCTGGTACATTTTGCCGGAGACACCATTATCAATCTGATGGCCAGCCAGGCTGATCCTGAAGTCAAAAAGATGGCGCTGACCTATCTGCATTTGACGGTGTGGAATTACCCGGCAATGGCGATAACTCTGGTGGGATGCGGCGCATTGCGCGGTGCCGGTAATACGCGGTTGCCGATGTTTATCAATATCGCCATGAATATTCTCAATATTGCTATCAGTAGCGTGCTGATTTATGGCGTGGGGCGTTGGCCGGGACTGGGCTTTGTCGGGGCGGGTATCGGCATCACGCTTTCCCGTTACTTAGGCGCTTTGGTGGTGGTGTTAGTGCTGATTTTCGGGGCAAATAATACGCTGCGGATCCCCTTTAAAGCCTATTTTATGCCCTTTACCTCAGCCATTATGTTTGAGGTTTTAAGTATTGGTATTCCTGCTAGTGTTGAGTCGGTGATGTTTAACATCGGCAAACTAATTACACAGCGTTTTGTCGCTGGAATGGGCACCGAAGTGATAGCGGGTAACTTTATCGCGTTTTCCATCGTCGGGCTGATTAACTTACCGGGTAATGCGCTGGGATATACCTCGACGATCATTATCGGGACTCGCTTGGGGAAAGGGCAGATTTTGCAGCCTATCCGTCAACTCAAACATATCTTTTGGTTATCGACTCTTGGGGTGTGTTTTATTGCCCTGCTGTCGATCCCCAGTGCCGGATTTCTGGCGTCGTTATATACCCATGAACCAGGGGTTATCGCAGTCGTTAAGCACCTAATTTGGATTAATGCGCTATTTATGCCGATTTGGGCGGCGGCTTGGGTGCTGCCCTCAGGGCTGAAAGGGGCGAAAGATGCCAGTTACACCATGTGGGTGGCACTCGCCGGAATGTGGGGATGCCGTATTGTCGCTGGTTATATTCTGGGGGTGACATTAGGGTTTGGTGTTACCGGCGTTTGGATGGGGATGTTCCTTGATTGGATAGTGCGCGGCGTGTTGTTTTATCGCCGCATGTCCACTGGCCGCTGGTTATGGCGTTATCGGCCAAAGGCTTGATTATGATGGCAGTCATGGCGGCTTATTAGCCGCTATCGATTATGTCTGCAATAAGCCACTCTGCATTCTTCTGTTTGATTTCCCTCTTTAAGTGACGATCGTCGCTAATATTTGAACTTCATCACGAAAACAACAAAACAAAATAAAACAACAAAAAGCAACTTTGTGGCTTTTAATGTTGACCTATCTTAATTTTAAAGAATATTGGTTTAAATTGTTGAGGATTTTACTTTCTTGATGAAGTTAATAGCTATTAGGTTAATGGGGCTAATAAGTGATGTTATGTTGTTTAATGTTGCTTTGAATTGTTATTTCTGTGATTGTGAATTGCAGTTAAAAACATAATAACACTTTATAACATTTCTTATCTTTTGAGGCCCGACATGAAAAATGTAGCAATACTCGGAAGCAGCGGGGGAAATCTGTTCAATCTCGGTGGTGCATACCCCGAAAGACTTCTACAAGAAATTTATACTCAACTTCACTCTGTGGGGTTAGGTGTCAGTGCGGTGCAATTTATTGCAGCGGAAGAATCAATGGATGTGGCAAAACCGACCACCGCCGCTGCTGTGTATTCAATTACCGCAGAGGACAGCGATAAACCCCAGATTAGCTTCCAGGGAAAATTGTCAGAGGTGAATAACGCGGTAAAATCCTCGGATGCAGCCATTGCGGCCCAAATCCGAGCCGGTGCTATCGACGGCATCATCATTATGAGTGCTGATCCTGATCGCAGTAATAAAGAAGCTATTCTGGCGGCGATAGAAAAGAAAATCCCAATTGTCGGCACTGGCGGCACCTCAATGGCGATTATCACTTCCAAAGGTGCCAATGTGATTGCCACCTCCGGCACCACTGGCACCAATAGCCGTACCCGGGCCATCTCTTTTACTGCCTCTTTGTGCAAACACTGGCAGATAAAATATACCCCAGTATTGGGCAGCGCCGATGCCAATATGCCGGGTAGCGATAAAAGTCTGTTAAAAAGAATCAATATTCGCAGCATCATGATCCCGGCTTTACCCGGTTTTATCGCCATGGCTATTGTGTTGGCGCTCAGCCATATCCCAGGGCTGCAATCACTGAATGCTATCTTTGAATTGTTGCTCAAGGGACTGCCGGTGATTGTCGCGGTTATTGCGGCCAAACAGGTTTCCGAGCTAGATGAAGTGTCGATTGTGGCGGGTGTGGTTGCCGGTGTGCTATCAGTTGAAGGCGGGTTAATTGGCGGTATTCTGGGCGGGATCGGCGCGGGTATTATGGTGCGCTATCTGTTCGGGCTGTGTCTGAAATGGCAATTCCCAATGACCACTACCAACATTGTGGCGGGCGGTTTGTCCGGTTTATTCTCCGGTTTGGTGATGTATTACCTGCTTAGTCCACTGGCCTTAGCTGCAGGTGACTATATTAAATTGGCTATCGAAGCCACCCTGGCTTTCAGCCCAATTTTAGCGGGATTACTGGCAGGTTTGGTTATTTGGCCAGCTATTCTGGGGGGAGTTTATCACGCCGTAATATTGCCACTGGTCTTGCTGGAAATGGAAAAATCCGGTGTCAGTTTCCTTGGTGCCGTGGATATGGTCGGGCTGGTGATGGTTGCGGCCGGCATTAACCTGGCAAACGTCATTGCACCACGAGAAAAAAGTGAAGCTGCGGTTGCCGCCCCAGGATTATTAATTAACTTGGGCTTCGGGACGTTCGTCGAATCAGCTTATCCGTTTATGTTCTCTAATAAAGTCGTCTTCGCTGGCGCGATATTCTCAGCCGGTGTCGGCGGAATGTTACTGGGATTCTTAAATATTAAAGGTGTGGCTTATGTCCCTGCTTTCGCCTCACCATTCTTATCAAATAACGCTTTTTATATGGCGATAGTTATGACGGTAACACTGGTGTTGACCTGCGTTATCACTCTGTTAGCTAATAAATTTGTAGCAATTAAAAAGGCTGTACCCGAATCACCAACACCAGGGATTTCGGCTAAAAGTTAACAATTAAAAAAGCAGTTTTATATAAATCAAGTAGAGGTAAATATGTTCAACGCTGATATGAGTAAAAAACGTTCCGTCGCTATGGATAAAGTACGCAACGCAATTGCGTTACATGGCGGTCAAACTATTCTGAGTACTGGAATAACCGGAGATGATGCTCGCTTAGCGAAAGCAGTATGCGATTCAGGTGTTAAATTATTAGAACCGAATCACCCGGCATTAGCATTGGCGCGTGGCCATAATGGTGTGACGAATATGCATGCTGCCGAGCGTATCCGCCATGAAATAACTATCGGGCAAATGGCGGAAGCGGTGCAGGGGGTGCGCAATGTGGTGGCGGACGATATTTTCATTACTGTCGGAATTGCCGGAGGCTTTACTGAAACAGTGCCCACTCCGGTGACTGAACAGGATATTTTATTGATAGCTCAATCTGGTGCTGATGGTTTACATACCCATAAATCCAGTTTTGAAGATTTAAAAGAATTGGTCGATTTAGCCCATAAATATGGCCTGACAGTGGATGCTTATATTGGTCACCCGAGTGATTTGCATACCTTCGGTATTGCGGCTGAAACTCCGGCGGATGTTGCTGAAGTGGCGAAAAAGATGGAGGAATTAGGTGTTGATATGATTGGTTTAATGACCGGCATGAGCTATGAAGGTGTTGGCGCTGGCGATATTCCTGATGTTATCAAACAGCGCCTGTTGGCATTGGTCGGCGCGGTTTCTGTCCCGACGTTAGCCGAGGGCGGTATTAACTTGGAAAATGCCAAAGCATTTAAAGATACCGGCGTTAATATTCTGGTGGTGGGCACCGCGATTGATAATGTGGTCTGCAATGCGGCCAAAAATGTGGTAACGCAGTTTATTACTCACTGATGGTAGGATATTAGCCAGGTGGGAGAATGTATTAGCAATAATATTTTCTCCCTTTTTTATTGGAGTTAAAATATGTATAGGTTATTGGCTCTTGATCTTGATGGCACTTTACTCAATCAGGAAAACCAAATATCAGCTGAGAATATCCGTGCAATAAAGCATGTTATTCATCATCAGGGCACGGTGGTTTTATGTTCAGCCCGGCCGGTTAAGGCTATCGCAGCTGTTGTCCATAATACTGAGTTAGAGCCTCTGATTCGCTACTTTATTTCGTTTAATGGCGCATGGATATATGACGCAGTTGAGAAGAAAGATATTTGTTTTACACCATTGAGCTGCGGGGCGGTGCAAAATGCAATAACCATGCTGGCAGAAAATGAATTCCCACATCATTTTTTTACCCGCGATAATATTATATCCAGCTCAGCGAATGTCAGTGATTACACGCGCTATGAATCTCAACTCTTTGCTATGAAATTGGTGTCTATTGAACCTAAGGATATTACTCAGCGAGATGATATTGTTAAAATCTCTATTGTCGGTTCGGCTGATTTTATTAATAGTGTTGCCGATAAAATAGATGAAGATTTTCACCACCAATACTCACTCAGTAAAACCAGTCACCATTATTATGAAATAATGAAACAGGGCATCACTAAGGGGGAAGCATTGCATTACTTATCTCAGCACTTAAATATTAGCTCAAAATTTGTGGTCAGTATTGGCGATCAGGAGAATGATATCAGTATGTTTCAGTTTTCTGCTGTCGGCGTGGCCATGGGCAATGCCAGTGATTTTGTCAAATCTTGCGCAGATAGAGTCAGTCAGGATAATAACCAGCACGGGGTTGCTTTTGCCATTAATCAACTCTGGCCACTGTGACTGAATCGCCTTTTTTTTCATGAAATTATTGCGTAGAATGACACGAAATATATTGCACAGCTTCGGGCCTTTATTCTTATGAATCAGATCAAACGTAAACAGTTTATTTTGGAAAAGCTGGATAGTCTTGGTGAGGTTTCTGTTATTGGTTTGTCCGAGGAATTGGGTGTGACGTCTGAAACGATCCGCAGAGATCTTTCCTATTTGGAAAAGAGTGGCGAAGTGACTAAAGTCCACGGCGGTGCGATAAAGGTTCAGAATATACAAGAGGGCAGTTTTGCCCAAAGAATGGATTTAAATCGCCAGGAAAAAATGTTAATTGGCCAATATGCCGCCTCACTGGTGACTGAAAACGATAGCTTATTTATTGATTCGTGTACTACCACACTTATTTTCGCTTCATTCTTACCATTAGTAAAATTCACCGTTTTTACCAATTCATCCTTAATTGCCGATCAAATAAAAAGTAAAAATAATATGGCTGTCGTGCATGTCTTAGGCGGCGAATATAATCATACTTATAAAGCGAATTTAGGTATTCAGACAATTGAACAAATGAATGACATTCATACTGATTTCACCTTTGTTGGGGTGGGCGGAATAGACAGTGACTTTGGTGTGATGGTGAAAAATCTGGATGAAGGGCGTATAGCTAAGAAAATGCTGGCAATGGGCCGACAGAAAGTGATTTTATGTGATACCAGTAAGTTTGGTCAAAGCGGGTTAATGAAAATAAGTGATATCAACGATATTGATATTATTGTCACCGACAAAAAGAAAAATATACATAAGCAAGCAATTGAAGCACTTTATTCCGATAAAATTATCTACGCCAATTAATTCTATTTAAAACACCCACCGAATAGTGGGTGTTTTAAACTCGTTATACTTCAAGCCGCATGTGTGTTGGCTGCTCTCATTCGCTTGCCGCCTTCCTGTAACTCGCATTATTTAGGGTATAGACTTATCACTTCAACATTTTGCAGCGCGCATTGCGCTACGAATGCCCGGCTTGAAGCCGTATTGCTGAGCTTGCCACACAATAATTAACCCCAGGAATAATAACCCTAGCACCGCCCATGGGAAACTGGCTGCACCGGCGCTTTGTAGCAGCAAGCCACCGACTATCCCACCGCCCGCAATCGCCAGATTCCACGCCACCACAATCATTGACTGCGCCACATCAGCATCTTGCCCTGCGGCGTCCGCCGACGCAGTTTGCAATAAGGTGGGTGCGCCGCCAAAACTCAGCCCCCACAACACCATGCTGCCGTAAATAGCGGCGGGCGTTCCTCCTTCAATAGCCAATATCAATGCCGCCAAAACAAAGGTGCCAATGCTCAGTAATACCGCGCCACGCAACCAGCGATCCACCACTAACCCGGTCAGCCAAATTCCCGCCAGCGCACTGATCCCAAAGACTAACAGCACTTTATCGACCTGATTTCCTAACCCTGCTGGAGCGATAAAAGGCGCAATATAGGTATAAAGAATATTGTGCGCCAGCATCCACAGGACGATAACCGACAAAACGGGGCGCACGCCGGGGGTGATGAAGACTTTGCGCACGGGTTGCTGCTGTTTGGCCGATTGCCCCGGATAATCAGGTACTTTCACGATAACCCAGACAATCAACAGCAAAGTTAATCCTGACATAATGGCGAATGCGCTGCGCCAACTGAGCACTGTGCCCAACCAGGCTCCCAACGGCACACCCAGCGCCAATGCCAGCGGTGTGCCGGTCATGGCAACCGCCATTGCGCGCCCTTGTTGATGAGGTTGCACCATGCGGCGAGCGTAACCGGCAATCAGTCCCCAGGCCAGTCCTGCCGCGGCACCGGCCATAAAACGGGCCAGCAAGGTTAAGCTGAACCACGGCGAAATAGTCGTCAGTGTATTGAATAAGAAAAACCCGACAATAGCGCTGAGTAAGGCTTTACGCCGCCCCCAACTGCGGGTCAGCGCAATCAATGGGATGGCCGCCACTAACGAACCCAGAGCATAAAGAGTGACCCATTGGCCCGCCAATGCTTGTGAAACGCCCAATTCCTGGCTGATTTGTGGCAATAATCCGGCGGGCAATGTCTCGGTCATGATGGCAATAAAGCCGGTCATCGCCAGTGCCAATAAGGCCGCGAGAGGAAAGGGTGCTGTTTTCATTATTGGCCTCCAACACCATGCTCTCCAACACCATGCTCTCCAACACCATAGACAGCATCACGCAGGTCGTTAACAAACTGTCCGGACATCCCTTCGTAGAGAGTATTGGTCAAAGCGACGACGCTTATTCCTTGAATCTTATCAACAAACCATGAGTGGCCATACGCGCCGCCCCAGCTCCATGTACCGACGGACTCGGGGGAGTTGGCCTCGAGTGGCGAGCGCAGGACGGAAAAACCTAAGCCAAAGCCCAATCCGGGGGAATCCGGTAAGGTCATACCGCGAGTTTGATCCTGGCCCATCTCATCAACCCATTCAGCCGGAAATAAGGGCGAACCGCCCTGACGCAGGGTTTCCAACAGGCGCAATAGATCGCTGGCACTGCCCACCATCCCGGCACCGCCAGAAGGAAAAGCATCGCGATTGAGCGCGCGAGCAGGGGAAAATTCAATACCTACGGTATCTGGAAACACCACGGCAATTTCCCCTTCCTGCAAGGGGTGGGGCGCAGGAATATCATTGACATAAGGTGTCGCTAACCGGCTGACATCATGGGCAAAAAAGTCAGTATCATCCATCTGTAGCGGCCCGGTGACCAACGCCCGCACGGCTTTATCTAATGGCTGACCATAAACTTGCTCAATCACTGCGCCTAAAACATCAATTGCCAATGAATAAGCCCATGCGGTTCCCGGCGCATAATACAGCGGCACCTGCGCCAATCGACGTAAATTTTCACTCAGTGTGATGGTTGATTGGTCCATGCCATCGGAGATGCCCGCGCGCGCATAAGGCCCATTTTCATCCGCTTCAACAAAACGATAGCCCAAACCGGCGGTATGGCTGAGTAATTGGCGCACCGTAATTTGGGGTAATTCCCCGTCAGCCAGTCGTGGTTGAAAGTCAGGTAACCAGCGGCGAATATCGCCATCAAGGTCGAGTTTACCTTGTGCGACTAACACCATGGCTGCGGTGGAAACAATCGGTTTGCTGATGGACGCGAATCGAAACAGAGTGTTGGTCGCCATGGGATGTTCGTTTTCGCGGTTCGCCCAACCCGCTGCTCGGTTGAAATGGGTTTCGCCATTAAGCGCCACCATGACCACAGCACCGACCAAGCGCTGTTCGGCGAGCGCCTTGTCAATCACGGCATTAATTCTGATTGCCAGCAGTTCTGGCTGTGTTGGCGCTAACGAATTGGCAAACATAGTAATTCCTTAATCTGAATGAATGATGACTTAACTCTGGATTGCAATCTAACAATAGATAGCTACTCAATCCGGATAAAGTGGGGTAGATTTCCAGTGTTAAAGGACAAGAATGTCCGCAATAGGAGATGTGATGGATAACTTGAGCAGTCTGGCGGTGTTTGTCCAAGTGGCCGAGACCCGCAGCTTTGTGGTGGCAGGGCGTGTCTTGGGCGTTTCTGCTTCAGCGGTCGGTAAAAGTATTGCCCGGCTTGAAGCTCGGTTGGGGGTAAGGCTGTTTCACCGCAGCACTCGCAGTATTGCACTGACTTCTGAAGGCGCACTTTTTCTTGAGCGCAGTCGGCGAATTTTAGCCGAGGTCGAGGCTGCTGAGCTGGAAATGTCGCAATTAGCTGATAAGCCACGCGGTAAATTGCGGGTCAGTTTTCCCTTGGTAAGCACCTTGCTGTTGCCGGTATTGGCTGATTTTATGTTGGCTTATCCCGATATTGCACTGGATCTGGATTTCAGTGACCGGATTGTTGATGTAGTCGAAGAGGGGTTTGATGCGGTGATCCGCACCGGTGAACTGACAGATTCCCGTCTATCTGCCCGTAAGTTGGGGCAGTCCAACGTGCTGCTAGTGGCTTCACCCGCCTATCTGGAACAGTATGGGGAGCCGATGCACCCGAGTGAGCTGGCTAACCATATTTGCCTGCACTACCGCTATCCCAACAGTGGCAAATTGGAAACCTGGCCGTTGCCCAATGAGCCGGATTTGCAAATCCCCATTTCGATGGTGTGCAATAACATTGAAACCAGAATGTGTTTTGCTCTGCGCGGGTTGGGGATTGCTTGCCTGCCGGACTTTTCTATGGGAAATACACTGGCGGAAGGTAAGTTGCGCACCTTGCTGGACGGCTATATGAAACGCACCGTCAGCTTGCATGTCGTGTGGCCCTCCGGGCGTTATATCACGCCTAAATTACGGGTATTTATCGATTTTCTTAGTGAAAGAGTGTTTGCGGGTCAGTAGCAGTTTAGCGCGCGGATTGAAAAGTTTTCTCGGTTTCATCAGTCGAATGATTAAGCATTTTCTACCCATTGCCGATAATAATAGAGAGACAAGTTTCTCTATTTTAGAAAAAAGGTACCGGGGAAAGTATGGATAATTTTCAAAAAGAGATTGAAGAGAGAACGAATCTCACCTCCTCTAACAGATTTGAGTTGTTACTGTTTCGTTTGGGGGAATCTCAGGAGGAACAACAGTCTGAACTGTACGGTATTAACGTATTCAAATTACGTGAAATAGTCCCGATGCCAAGCTTAACCAAAGCGGCGGGTATGGCTTCACCCATGATGGGCATGGCGAATATTCGTGGGGAAATCATTCCTGTGATTGACCTCCCGGCTATCGTCGGCTGTGTACCCAAAACTGGGTTGAACATTTTACTGGTGACGGAATATGCCCGCAGTACCCAGGCATTTGCGGTGGAGTCTGTTGATGATATTGTCCGCCTGGAATGGAGCCAGGTGCTGGCGGCCGACGCGGGGGTCAACAGCCGTAATATCACCAGCATCGCGCGTCTCGACAATGATAAAGCCAGTAACCGGCTGGCGCTGGTATTAGATGTTGAACAGATTTTATATGACATTATTCCGGCCAACCGCAATGTCCAAATTGATAGCGAGAAGACCAAAACTTTCGATTTGAAACCGGGCGCGGTGGCCATAGTCGCTGAAGATTCTAAAGTCGCCCGCTCCATGCTGGAACAGGCGCTAAAAATGATGGATATTCCCGCAGAAATGCATATCACCGGCCTGGAAGCGTGGAATAAAATCAAGAAGATAGCGGAAGAGGCAAGGGCCGAAGGCCGCCCAATTTCGGATAAAATCTCATTTGTGCTAACCGATTTAGAAATGCCGGAGATGGATGGCTTTACACTGACGTTGAATATCAAACGGGATGAGTTCCTGAAGAATATCCCGGTCATTATCCATTCTTCGTTATCGGGCAGCGCGAATGAAGACCATGTCCGCAAAGTAGGGGCCGATGCCTATGTAGCGAAATTCGAAGCTAACGAATTGGAAGCCGCTATCCACAAGGCGTTGGATGCCAAAAAAGCCTTGAATCAGTAATATGAGCATTATCCTCGACGGCCTTTCTCTGCTGGAGAGTTCAGTAGGGCGGGGCTGTTGAGCATTTATTGGTGGCTAAAATGCTATTTTTCACCCCATAAAGCTTTTTTAGCCGCATCAAGAAATTCATCCCCAGCAGTCGCGCGTGCCAGCATGTTGGCAATTTGATCGTGCGGTGTTGTCGTGACGGTATTGAGCGCTGAAATAGAAAACGCCCCGGAATTCAAAAGAATTCCAGGGCGCTAAAATTTGGCTCCTCTGACTGGACTCGAACCAGTGACATACGGATTAACAGTCCGCCGTTCTACCGACTGAACTACAGAGGAATCGTGTGAACGAGGCGAATAATAGCGGGGGTGGTGCCGTTTGTCAAAGTAGAAAAACATTAAAAATGCGCGTTTGCTGAGAGAATGAGCTTATTGGCTTGTTTTTCAGCAAACTTGTGCATTTTCTAGTCTTTTATTGAATTTTGATTCAGATTCTTTGGTCAGTGTTACGGTGTCACTTTTACTAACTGACTGTTTTTTACTTGGTTACCAGCATCATCAAAATATATATAGTCCAAGGTGAGTTCACCGCTGAGTGATGTGGGGGGATACTCAAATTGATATTGCCGCTGGGTGAATGGAGTCATCATCATGTTCATCTCCTGCGCGATGATATGGCTTTTCTGCCGGTCTTTTAGCTGAATCTGACCGAATGAAACGTGATATGGCGTGGGGTTATGAGCAGTGAGAGCATATTTTTGATTTTGTTTTTGCAGGGTAAAACTGACCTTTTTCATTGCTTCATCGGGTTTAGGTGTTAATCCATTGGGACGATAGAAAATCTTCATCTGGGTGTTCATTGCTATCGCCACTTGAGCATAAGCCTCAGCATTGCGGTTTGATTTTGGTGGGATTTCATACAAATTAAGCCAGTACACGGATTCCCGATCCGTGGGTAGATTGTCACCTTTATTAATGATTCGCAGCCCTTGTGCAGCTCCGGGCTGCATTTTAAATACCGCAGGTAACACCATAAAGGGCGCTTTAGCTTGATCTGGTGTGCTGTCCACATCCCCATCATCTATCCAAGTTTGTACCACGACTGGGTAATCATTGGTATTCGCCAGCATCAGCGTGCGTTCGCGTGACTCTGGCTGATAAATGACTCGGGTTGAGGCTGCAACCAGGCCCGCGATAGCCGGTTGATTAACACTGAATATAAGCAAAAATAGACAAAAGTATCTCATTGTATTTTCACCAAAACATAGGCGGTGGCATCCACTTTACCGGCTGTCGGAGTGCCGTTAGGCAGTTTTTTTAATGTCGCGGTAAAGTGATGTAGATAATTGTTGAATCCCGCAGCGTTACTGCCATTGGCACTGGCTCCTGTGAGAATCGGGTACCAACCGGCACTGGTCGTGGCGGCACAATTGCTGATACACCCGCCCCAGCCGACAAAATTCATGGCATTTCCGCTGCTGTCACTGAGACTGATCCCAACGCCAGTGGCAATACGGCTATCAGTGCCATAATGATCGGAGAGTAAGTAACTGACCCCGCCAGCAGAATTGACCAACCCTAACCCTTGCGCTATCAAATACCCCGGTAATGATGTTTGGATACCCAGCGCTGTTTGTCCACGATTAATACCCGATTCTGTGCCGGATTGGCATTCGATATCGACGGTGATTTCTGCGCTACGTGTTTGATTATCATTGAGTTCATTGACGGTGATAATGGGGAAAACCACATAAGGCGTAACATTGCGCACCACACAGGTATTTTTACGTGTCAGGATAGAAACCGGCGAGGTATTCATACCAAATGCCATATAGCGACCTGTTCCCCAAGTCTGATAATTAGTCGCTGAATCATATCCGGTTTCCGGCACTGGCATGCCGGGGCCTTTGAATACCACATAACCATTAGGCTGATTACAGGTGTAGCTGCCGGAATAGTTGTCTGCCGCAGGTCCAGGGCACCCCCAACTGGAAGGGCCTGGAGTGCGATCCACCGAACCCACCTTTTTCAACTCTGCACGTATTTGACTGAAATGCTTGCCTTTAATCTGAATTTTATTACCCACTATATCGTATTTTTTTAGCGGGACTTGCTGCCAGATTCGGTTGAACTCGATGCCACTCTCGACGTGAATCAGTTTTAATGCGGTATAAGGGAAAAAGGTCTGAAAATAGTTGTCGCCCATATTGGTGTAGCCACCGACATTGCTGTCGCCATTAGTGGCAAACACTTCAAATAAACTGTCTTTATCGGCCACATCACACTCATAGATAACAGCTTCAGGGTCTGACCAGAAGCGGGCAGGGACTAGGCTGATGATGCTGGAAGCCAAAATTGAATCAACGGGTTGAATGTAATTGCTGGTTATATTGACGCTGCCGAGTTGCAATGAAGCGCCGTAGTTATCGCCGCCGATATTGGCACCTTTCCAGACGCATTGAGCATAGCCGGGCATCGCGAAACTCAATAAAACGAGTGAGAAAAATAATCGCAAGCGACGAGAGAAAAGGGGCTTATCTCGGTAGAGATGAGTGCGGTGGCGTATCATAGGATTCATACTGTTTCTCTGCTTCAATGCTGGGTAACGACACACAAGGCATCGAGTTTATACAGCTGTTTATCATTGTTCGGCGTGCCTAAATCGTAATCTAACAGGCAACTTTCATTGACGGCATCTCCCCATACCAATAACAGCGTCCCACTGGCATGTTCAGCGCGTAAATAGGCCTGACTGGCTTGGCCTACCATCCCGATCTCCACATGTTGAGGGGCATCGCCGTCCTTGTTATCAGCGGTGCCTATGGTGCTGTAAACCACCGCCCCCATAGGCACTTGGCTACCATCAGACAATTTGACCGTCACTAAGAGGGGGTATCCGCTGAGGGTACGGAACTTAACTTTCACCGCTGAACCCGCGTAGGGAGCAATTTGCCGCTCGCCGTCCTGAAGTTCAGTATTGAAATCCATCCCATCGGGATCGAGGGTGATGGTATTGTAGCGATACGGCGTCAAGGTTGGGACCAAGGCATAACCGAAACGGTCAATTTTCGCCCCTTGTCCATACATCACTTTGGCCCCACTGGCACCTTTGGCCTCTATCAGCGCAAAAGTATCACTCAGATATGGCCCCAACGTGACACCGCCGCTGTGGAAGGCCACCGCACCTCGCGCACTGGTGGAACCTTGCCAATAACCAGGGCTGCGTGATGCACTGCTGCTTAAGCTAGTACTTGGCAAACGTTTTTGTAAACTGCCACTAAAGGTGTTTTCTTTGGTTTGTTCACTGCGCGCGAAGTCCATACTGTAACTGGAAGACTGATCGTCACCCATCACACCGGCGAGGGAGGTTTGATAACTCGCACCACTGACCCGGCTGTTAACCGCTCCAGCGGAGATATAAGGTGCTTGTGGGCTGCCCCCTAATGGGAATGAAATGGACATTTGCACCACAGTCTCATTAGTCGCGAGCTGATTCGCTCCGTTGGCTGCTGGCATACCGCTGCCGGGGTCGACAAAGTAAATTTCATTGTTGCCGCCACCGGTTTTTTGCTGTGAAACCGCAAGGTTAAAGCTGGTATTGCGCCATAGGGTATTGGCATAACCCAGTTGCAACTGGGTATCCCGCTTGCGCGAATTACGATAATCCTGCGAAGAGGCGGTTAAATACAGCGAACCGTAATTGTTGAGATTCTGGTTAAGTGATATCTCAGCCCGGCTGCGCTGTTGGTAAGTCCCTGAGCTCCATGCTTTGCCATGACTTGCCGCCCGTATGCCCAAAACATCACTTAAATCACGATAACCTTCAGTGGAATAGCGGTAGCCTGCGACGGATAATGTGGTGTTGGTTGCTTCAAAGGTACGGCTGAAAGAAGCACGCGCCATCCAGCCATTCTGTTTTGTATTGCGGGATGAATCGCTATTATCGGGTGAATTGATATTACCGGGGAGGTTGGCATGTGAATAGGTCGCATCCAACCCCAAGGCCCCAATATAGTGAGTGAAAACGCCTCCCAGCATAACGGCCTGATATCCAGAGGCTATGCGCACCCCAGTATTGGCCGTAATAGCATTACTGACCCCCTGTTGGTAAGTCAGTTCGCTGAATACCTCATGGCTACCAAGATCACGAACCTGGCCGACTGCAAAGTTGTAGCGGGAATATCCGGGGCGTAATGATTCGGGTACAGAGGAGAAAGGTACTTGGAAGGTACTGATACTGCCATCGGCTTCCTGAATCTCAACAGTGAGGTCGCCACCAAAATTGGTGGCAGATAAGTCATTGAATTCAAAAGGGCCGGGTGAAACGGTGCTTTGGTAAATTGACCGATTATTTTGATATACCGTGACTTTTGCATTAGTCCTGGCAATCCCTCTGACAACAGGAGCATAGCCCCGTTGCGACTCCGGCAACATGCGGTCATCCGTGCTTAGGGCTATGCCGCTAAACCCGAGACTGGAGAAAAATTGGCCTGAGCTGAATGTCTCACCCAAGGTTATTTCACTGCCAATAGTGGGCAGGGCGCGTTGGCTGTACAACCGGTTAGATGTCCAGTCTGCTCCACGAATATCGTCGTAGCGCAAAGAACCTTGCTGACGAAAGCGCCACATCCCAGCATTGATACCACTGTTCAAACTCAAATAGCTTGAATTGGTGCTGCGTTTAATTCCCTCTTTGTTATAGCTCACATGATATTGGTTTAAGTTGTAATTGCTGAAACCAATAGTTTCTCCCGCCGTAAGATTACGGGGGTCAACATAGCCGCGCGGGACATGCTTAACAAACAGTTGCGGAACCGATAAATCAAAACGCAATTTGGCATAATCGAAGTGATAGTCACTGGCTGGCAGCAGGGATTTAAAATCCAGGCAGTTATCTTCCGGATTGGCATTTTCTAGCGCATTTTCATTAACGCCAGCTTGTAGCAGTTGTGACACTGATAAGCAGGGAACAACAGCATCACCTTTGGTGATAAACATCAGCTCGATACGATCAACAAATTTGCTGTTCATATAGATATCAACCTGGTATTTGCCTGCTTCATAACTGTCTTTTTTATTAAAGCGGGAGATGGAACCCAAGCCGAGGGTTGAGCCGCGCAATAGCGCATCTTCAAACACATATTCGTCTTGTTTGCTCTCATCTGCCGCTGACACGGAATGACTGACTAACAGACTCTGTGTGAGCAAATAGGATAGCCAAGGAGCAAACCTCACGGGTTATCTCTGTCGTCAGGCGCGTTCAGGGTCATTATCACAGCAGCATTACAAATGGTAGTCGTAGGAGATGCTGGTGCCATAATCATTAACCATGTTCAGCGTCAACAATTCGCCTTTTTTGGCTTTCACCCCAGCAGGAAAAGCCAGGTCAGTGGTTGAGTTAGGAGCAAACATCTCATTGGTAGCAAATGAAATAGTTTTCCCATCACTGACCAGTTTGGCATCGCGCAGGCTGATATAATAAGCTGTGGGATTATCTATCTTGATTTTGTCGCTGCTGGTACTTTCCACACTGACACGAATCTTTTCACCTAAGGTGTCGACATTTTCTTTTAATGCTGCTGGGCGATAAAAGACTTTCAACCGGTTATTAACGATCAAAACAAGCTTGTTCTCAGATTGTGTATTTTCTTTTTTTAAGGCGGGAATTTGTAAGAAATTCAGATAGAAAACCGATTCGCGATCTTTAGGTAAATTATGCTCGATATATGACAAACGGACTACTTGCCCACTTTGTGCTTCCATACGGAATATTTGTGGCGTCAATGCGAAAGGGACATCACTTTTTGATGGCGAAGACTGATTATTTCCGTCATCCATCCATAATTGGACCAAATTGGGGTGGTTATCTTTATTACTGAGCTGTAACACTTTCTCCCGTGTACCCTCAGGATAAATGATTCGTGTCCCTGTCATGACAACACTGGCTTGCGTCCATAAGGGTACGCCGCTAAGCAGCAACAACGAGCAGGCGATAATTTTGTGGGCAATCAGTGTCATAGTGCTTACTTATCCTTGTTTTTTCTAGTTTGTATCGGCTCCGTTACCGGTTGGCCAACATATTCATGAAGTCGTTCGGATTTCACGAATAGTCAGGGGTAGGTGATCGCATATTGAGCTGAAGCGATAACGCTCCCTGCAGTCGCGCGACCTTCTTCCGTAATATATTGAGCAGCTAAATCCTGTGATGCGGATGTCGCGCCAGTGACCAGCGTAATTCCAGGAACTGAAACACTGCCTCCAGACATACGGATTGGTGCGCCATTAGTGTCAAGTAACTGAATAGCGACGTTTTTTGCTGTCCCAACATTGCCCAAATTACCTGCGGGTGTGACATTCATCCCTTGAAAAACGGAACTAATTTTGGTGTCTTGTATGGCGATGTTGCAGCCAGTAAGGTTGATAGTGAAATTAGTTTTACCGGCGATTGAGTTAACTTGATTCAAGTTACTGGTCGAGACGGTTGGTAACAGAACAACGGGGGTGTTGGCTGTGCCATTGATATCAACCATACAAGTTTGTTCGGCAACTTCTCCCTGAAACTTGATAGTGTTATTTGAAGTCGCAGCTAACGCTATGCTCGGTAGGGTGAGTAGCGCCAACGCTATTAGTGTTTTTCCCATGAGATTCCCACTTAAATTTATGATGTTTCTCCCCATCATTCTTCAAGCTGCATGTGTGTTGACGGCAACTCGAATTATTTAGGGTATATTTTTTTGTAAACGGCGATCTTTATCATTCAACAAAATAAGCGATTATTACGTTGAAGATGATCCTCCATTATGTGTATTCACTACCCGGTTTTGGGGCCGGTGGTAGTGTAAGGGGAAAGCCTGAGCGACAGAATGAGAGGCGTCCTTGTTTTATATGTGAAATTTCCCACAAAACCTGTAGGAACTTGTCCTTTTAAAATGAGGTTGAATTATAATTTTCATTTATTACAATGAGTTATGATGGATTCTTATATAAAGCTATATTTTCGTCATTAAATATAAATAATCAGAAATTAAAAAAGCCCGTCAAAATTCTGACGAGCTTTCAGTAATAACATCATTTTAATTTCTATTTTATGGCGACGGGCTGTCTATCTCAGAGTATGAAGCTATCAAATCTACCAATAATTGGTTCATCTCAGCCAATAGCGCCAGATAGCCAGTACCATGAGCCAAAGCAGCATGTCTATCTTGTTCGTGCAGTAAGGATTCGAATTTAATACAACTATCTACCAGTATCTGGGCATCAATTAATTGTACACCACCCTTAATCCGATGAACCAAACTCGCCATTTCTTTATAAATATCAGCAGAAACTGTGTTGTCATCATCAACAGTGAGGCGCGTATACAGTTGTGTCAGCACCCCGGTATCGTGCACATTGCTTTCCAGTAAAAATTGTAATAATTGCAACTCCACTTCAGCATTGCCTCCCGATAGGGATTTTAGTTTATCCTGCGCTGCTACTAGAGGAGATTGTTGTTTAGTAACAACAAGATATTCGTTCTCACCTGAATTTATCTCTTCCTGCTGACCGCGATTCTGCACTGTAACATCATTAATCACAGTGTGATGATGTCCCGTATCCACATAACTGCCAATAATCTCCTGACGCAGCAAAGTGGTGCGCAGCGTATCGATAGTCACGGGTTTAACCATGCAGTCATTCATCCCTGCATCATTGCAACGGGTGGCACTTTCTTCCCGCGCATCAGCGGTGCAACCAATGATGATCATATCTTTCATCGTCGCACTATTACGGATGTGGGTGGCCAGTTCGTAACCATTCATCAGCGGCATATTGTAATCCGTGATGACAGCATCAAAACTATAATGCTGCAATATTTGCCAAGCTTCAGCGCCATTTTCGGCACTCATGACTTGCTCGATACCAATAAAGGCTAATTGTTGCTGTAGCAATTGGCGGTTAGCGGGTAAATCATCCACCACCAAAATACGCAAGTTTTTCAACTGATTAAGTTGATTTTCATCTACGTCAATAATGATTGAATCTGGTGGCAAATCACTGATTGTGGCAATTTCCAGCGGCAATGTAATAAACAGACTGGTTCCTTTGCCAAGCTGACTTTCTAATGTTATTTCCCCACCCATTTTGTGAATCAATTGATGACAGATCCACAGCCCCAGACCGGAGCCACCGAAACGCGGTGATTTACCCTCGTTAGCTTGGCTGAATGGTTGGAATAATGTGGCCTGTGCCGCAGGGGAAATGCCAATACCGGTATCTGTAATATCGATATTCATTATGCCATGCTTCTCATCGATAGATTCCCAGGTGATATCCACTGACACACCGCCCTGTTCGGTAAACTTCAGGGCATTACCCAATAGATTGCCCATTACCTGCCGTACCCGCAGCATGTCAACCATCACCAAATCAGGGATATGGTCATCCAGCCAGCCAGAGAATCTTAGATTGCGTTCATCGGCGATAGGCTGATAAATCGTGAACATCCGCTCTATTTCCTGACGGAAATCCACCACAGCAGGGTGAACACTCAACTGCCCGGCTTCGATTTTGGCGGAGTCGATGATGTCATCCAGCAGTAGCATCAGTGATTGAGCTGATTTGGAAACTGTCACCAGCGTGTTTTTATCCACCGGCTGGTCACTGCGTATTTCCAGCTCCAATAACCCCATAATGGCGTACATTGGTGTGCGCAGTTCATGGCTAATCGTCGCCAGGAACGTACTCTTAGTGCGGTTAGCACTTTCGGCTTCGACACGGGCGGCTTCCAGTTCGCGCTCAACAGTTTTGCGTTGGCTGATATCCAGCCAGCCGCCCAGCAGACTGCGTTCCGCATTATCCAGTGGAATAATCCACAGGAAAATATCACGCAATTCCTTGTTGATCTCAAGAGACAAATCCACCATTTGGGGCTGTCTGTCTCGTAAGACATAACGACAATATTTATCTATCTCACGATCAAGTGGGCTGGTCATTGGCCAGTGGGCTTGCTCAGTCTTCTGATTGAGCATGTCGTTCAGCTTATCTTGATGTGCAGCGGCAAAGTGACTGTTATAAACCGCTAATTCACCTTTTTTAGTGCGAATAAAAACAGCGAATGGCAGGGCATTAATAATGGATTCTTGTTGCCGTAAACGAGCCTGTAACAACTTGGCCTGGCGGCGTTTATTGAACACCAGATAACAAAGATACAAGCCGAAGACCAACAGCAGACCGGAGCTTATTTTTAGCGCCAACATTAGCCATTCATTCTCCAATGAATGCTCATCAAAGGAGGTCGGTTTAGGTTTGAATGTACTCCACTCACTGATCAGATTGTCTAACTCTTCCGGAGGAATTGACTCAATGACTTTATCAATGATGGCTTTTAATTCAGGTAATTTCGGGCTGATGGCAAATGCCATCATCAAGGGTTCTTCTCCGGTGACGGCCACCGTTTTAATATTGGGAGTGAAGTTCTGTGCCGACAGGTAGTTAGCGGTCATCATATTCTTGATAATCGCATCGACTTTTCCTTGTTGTAACCAACGCACTAATGTCATGGTATCAGGCGCGTCTACAAAGGTGATTTTTTGGGCTAAAAGAGGGTTGCTAATAATTCCACCGGAAGTGCTGCCCGCTTGTATACCGACCCGTTTGCCCGCTAAATCCGCTACGTTGTTGATATCAATGCGATCTTCTCGCGTCAAGATGCCCCACAAAGATTGGGCGACAGGCAAGGAGTAAAGGTTGTTGCCGTATTGCCCATTACGGACTGCCACAATGGGCAGCATATCTATTTTCCCAGCAATAAAATCACGCATCGACTCACCGGTATCTTTGCTATAAACCGGTTTAAATTTAATCCCGGTTCGGCGTGAAATAATATCAATGAGATCGATAGAAAAACCGGCCATTTCGCCTGTTTGGCGATCACGAAAAATCAGCGGAGCCAGATCCAATGGCGCCACATAACTCACCACCGGATGATGTTGAATCCAGGCAACTTCTTGTTCTGTCAAAAGTAATTTGGCATCAATATTGTAATGATGCTTACTGCCAAACCAGCGCTGTTGAATATCACCCGTGGCCCGGCTGGGCAGTAATTCCAGAATCTGATTAATGTAATCGATCAGTTTTTGATTTTTTTCCAGCGCCAGAAAGGTGTAAGGGGCGGGGTGATAAGGGGCAAAATTACGAATTTGCAATGTCAGCAGTTGCAATTGGTCAATCAAATAGTTGGCTGATGTGGCGTTGGAGACAAACACATCGGCATTACCATAGGCTACAGCCAGTAATCCTTGCAATTGATTCGGATAAGCAACGATTTTATCGGCATGATAATTAAACAAAAACTCCGGTGAGAGTGGCTCATTATTCACGATGGCCACCGTTTCCGGATGGGTGCGTTTGGTGGGGTCCCAATTTTTGCTGCGAACCTCCACATGCCGGTTAGTAAAGAAAGCATGGGAAGCAATCAGCCCTGGTTGAGCGGGCATAGGGGTGCCAGCCATTAAATCAACCTGACCATTTTCTAATGCATTCAATACCAAGCCATAATCACAATAACCAATCATCTGAAAAGAGAGTTGGCTGGCATCACTGATGATTTTTAGATAATCCGCAACAATACCTTCAATAGAAGTATCATCGCGATTCACGACAAAGGGTGTATTAGCATCAATAACCACCCCCACTTTCACAGTACGCCGGCTTGATTGGCGCGCGTCAGTGGACGGGGGCAGCAGTAAGTCTTCACTGTAACTGTTCGCGATACTGTGTATTGTCAATGGTTGACCAGTATCACATCCCTGACGGCTTGTCATTGGGGCTGCATAAAGTTGCCCACTTAGTAATAGCAAACAGCACAGTAAAATGCGTAAAGAGAACAAACGATATAAAGATAACGCGGTACGCGGTAAATTAGACCAGTCTGAGCTAGACCAAATTATGGGTATGCGCATAATCCGCCAGTTCAATTACAGAACTTAGTCCTAGTTTAGTTAGGATACGTGTTTTATAGGTACTGACAGTCTTGTTACTGATAAACATCTCATCGGCAATCTGTTTATTAGAGAGACCATTGACCAGGTAACGTAAAACATTAATCTCGCGTTCTGACAACAAGCGAGCCCGATTGACAGGATCATGACTTGAGGGTTGCCCAGCTAATTGGGTCAAAGTCTCAGATGGGAAGAAAGAATACCCACGTAATACGTTCTGTGCAGCAAAAAGAATTTCACTAATATCTTTATTTTTACTAATGAAGCCATTCGCGCCGGCTTGTAATGCTCGCACAGCAAAAACCTGCTCATTTTTAGCGGACAAAAATAATGACTTACCGGTAAAACCACGTTGCTGTAGTTTTTTCAGCAATGAAAAACCATCAAAGTTCGGCAGTTCAATATCGATAATAACCAGATCAACAGGATTATTTTTTAATGTTTCTAGGGCTTCACTGCCGTCAACTGACTCGTAAATAGTTGAAAACTCATTGCTTTGTGACAGTAAAGCACGAATAGCGACACGAATTGCTGGGTGGTCATCAACTATCATTACTGATTTTGTCATGTTATCTCCGTAAACCGTTATATCTTGGGATTCGCAGAGTTAATTCACTGCTGCTCGTTAGCACCGATCGACTTTAAATGATTACCCAAGATGAGATAAACAAGAACTGCTACTGCCGATGCTCAAACTATTATTATACCCGCCATACTACAAACTGTATGTGCGTTAGCTACCTTTAATCACCCAAATCATTGACTCATCAGAGTTCTCTTGCTTGCCGCTTTCCTGCCACACGAATTATTTAGCGTATATGTAAGGTACTATTTCGGTGATTTTAATCTCTAATTATAGATTATCAAGAAAAGATTCTTACTCATGTAGTGGCTGCTTAACCAAATTCATACCATCAGCTTTATTCTGCTTAGTGAATTGATTATAAAAGAGTTGGGATTTTTTTTATTAAAATTCGAATTAATCATTCAAAAAAAGAGAAAAAATAGTCAAATAATCATTCTAACTGTAAAAATATCCGATTTTTCATTACTGCATGTAGGAAACTTCCATGATATGTCGTTTATCCTATTCCAGTATAAATATCAGATAGATAGCAAATTATTTTATAATGGATTAATCAGGGCGAGGGAATGAAAAATTCATAATGGTGCTTTAAGAATCTCGCTATTACGATAAATGGTGAGATCAAAACCAAAGCAAAAAGCCCGCTTAGTTTCCTAAGCGGGCTTCTCTAATATGGCTCCTCTGACTGGACTCGAACCAGTGACATACGGATTAACAGTCCGCCGTTCTACCGACTGAACTACAGAGGAATCGTGTGAACGGGGCGAATAATAGCGGGGTATGAGGTACATGTCAAAGGGGAAACAGTAAATTTGGATTGTTTGCTTACAGTTTGTGCAACTTGTTGAGATTTTTAGCTTTTAGCTCAATGTTTACCCACAAAAAAAACGATTTGATAACCAGTAAAATGGCGGGCAGTGGTGTGATCAGACTGCCCGCCGGGGCATTTATTGTGGGGCATCCGTTAAGACAAACATGCCATACGGATGAATTTGCAGGTAATAGCTGTCGCCGGGAGCGGGTTGTAATTGTGTGGCATTCACTTGCAACAATAATGATTGGCCTTGCCAATCGACCAGAACTTCATATTGTGGCCCCATATAAGCCACTTTATTGATAGTGCAGAGCTGGCTTGGGTCACCTTGTTGGCTCAACGTAATGGCCTCAGGCCTTACTCCCACGGTAGCTTGCTGATATCCATCAGCAAATCCCTGTGGACGCGGAATGTGATAACCAAAAATTTCGACGCTATCACTGTTGATCCGTGCTGGGAAGACGTTGGCATCCCCCATAAAACTGGCCATAAAGTGAGAAGCTGGGTGGCGGTATAATGTCTGCGGTGCGCCAATTTGCATGATTTTGCCTTTATTCATGACCAATACGGTATCAGAAACGGCAAAAGCCTCGCTTTGGTCGTGTGTGACATACAGCGAAGTAATATTGAACTGCTGCTGTAATTCACGAATTTTATCGCGCATGCTGCGGCGCAGGTTGGCATCCAGGTTACTGAGCGGCTCATCAAACAGCAGCACTTTGGGCTTCAGGATAAGCGCCCTTGCCAGCGCCACGCGTTGTTGTTGCCCCCCCGATATTTGATCAACAAAACGGTCAGCAAACCCCTCTAAATCAACCAGTGCCAGCGCTTCTTTCACCCGGTCGCGAATTTCATTTTTTGGGCGACCCAACATTTTTAGACCATAACCAATGTTTTCGCCGAGCGACATATGCGGAAACAGGGCATAGGACTGAAATACCATACAGATATCGCGTTGCTGGATAGATCTATCCGTCACATCTTCACCGTCGATAAAGATTTGTCCGCCAGTGGGTTTTTCCAGCCCAGCAACCAAGCGTAATACGGTAGTTTTGCCACAACCGGATGGCCCCAATAGGGTGACCATTTCGCCTTTTGGAATAGCCAGATTTAAATCATCGATAACGGTATTGGTGCCAAAACGCTTGGTGATATGTTTGAGTTCGACAAAATGTTTCTTATCAGACCCATGATTTTTATCAGATTCATAGTTTTCGTTAGTCATCATATTAAACCTTATCAGTGCGCCGTTATTCAGCATTACTGGCTTTCGAGCGGGCAATACGCGCTTCGCCAACCAGATAATCAAACAGGAAGATGATGGCGAGCATCACCACAATCAGAATGGAGCCATAAGCAATTGCGATGCCGTATTCACCATCTTCCACCCGATTAAGGATGTAGGAGGTGGCGACTCGCGTGTCCGGCGTCACCAGGAAAACAATGGCACTGACGGTGGTCATCGCCCGCACAAAGCTATAAATCAGCGCTGATAAAATCGCCGGGCGCAGCAATGGCAGCAAAATATAAATCACAGTACGCAGCGAACCCGCTCGTAAGCTGAGCGAAGCTTCATCCAGCGATTTATCCAGTTGTCCAAGACCCGCAATCCCGGCACGTATCCCGACGGGCACATTTCGCATCACCATCGAGATAATGACGATGGCCGCAGTGCCGGTCAGATACACTGGCGCACTGTTAAAGGCCAGAATATAGGAGACCCCAGCAACAGTACCCGGCACGGCGAAACATAGCATCGTGCTGAATTCGATGGTTTTTTTGCCACGGAATTGCTGGCGTACCACGATATAGGCAATGAGTAGCCCCAGAGCGGCGGTGATAGGGGCGGCAATACCGGCATAGAGCAGCGTATCGAGCAACGAAGGCCATGCGCCATCACTGAAACCTTGCCCAAATAGCTGGTTAAAGTTATTCAGTGTCAGGGTGTAATCAACCCCCCAGTTGACGGTGAAACTGCCGTAGAAAATGCTGCCGTACAACAACACGTTAAAGGCAATCCACACATACAGCATGGCCGTAGTGCCCCATACCAGTGAAACCGGCAAGGGTTGGACATCGCCACGCGAGGACTTACCGGAGATGGTGACGTAGGAGCGCTTGCCTATCCACATATACTGGATACAGAAGATAAACAGCGAGAACATTAGCAGAATGACACCCAGGGTCGAGGCCGCCGGATAATCAAGTTGAGCGCCGGTAATATAGAAGTAAATTTGCGTGGCGAGCACGTCAAAGTTCCCCCCCAAGACCAGCGGGTTACTGAAATCAGCCAGTGATTGCACGATGACTATTAAGAATGAGTTCGCCAATGCCGGTTTTAACAGCGGCAGAAACACTTGCCGAAAAGTCTGCCAGCGACTGGCGCGCAAGGTATAGGAAGCTTCTTCCAGTGACGGGTGAATTGTTTTAATCGCGCCGTCGAGGATCATAAATGACATCGGCGTAAAGGCCAAAACTTGCGCCAACCAAATACCGGTAAAACCATAGAGCCAGTTAGTGTTTGTCAGCCCGAACCAAGTGACCATTAACTCGGTCACGTAACCGGAACGGCCCATCATTAAGGTGACACCCAACCCAACCACAAATGGCGGGGTGACAATCGGCAAAATTGAGAAAATTCGCCCCAACAATGCTGAGCGTTTAGCAATTCTCGTGGTGTATATGGCTAAAACCATGCCAAAGAAAGTACAGCCAATACCCACTGCCACCGACAGCATGAATGAATTCCAGATCACTTGCAGGATATGCGCTTGCCCGAGGATGGCCATAAATTGCCATGGCGCAAAAGCCCCGCTTTCATCGGTAAACATCGGAATGAAGATAGCGATACTGGGATACAGAATAAAAACAGTGATCAACGCGATAATGGTGACCAGCGATCCGAGGACAAAACGATCGCCTCCCAGCCATTCAAGGCGAGCTAGCGCTAACGTAATGACCGCGCCTAAGGCGATAAACAACCCGATAGTTGCAAAGCCCAGTCCGCGCTCAACCCAGGCTGAGGTGATCACCACGAATAAGGCGCAAAATAGGGCGAATCCAGCATCAAATAGGTGGCGAGCACGATGTTCGCGCCCTTGTGGGGAAAACGGTCGGAAAAGCAGCACTAATGGCAAGGCAAACCATACAATACTGATATTTAAGCTGGACCAGCCATAGGCGGCAAGTAGCTCAGAACGGCTGGCATCAAGTAGGCCATAATCCAAACTGAACGCAGGTAGTAAGGCAAAAGCAGCCACGGAGAAAGCCAACCAATAGAAAATGGTATCCCGTGTCTGCGGGAGCCGCAGAACATGTGAGTGAGTCATGGTGTTCCCCAGATCTAACCTTCATCCTTGGCGTTGCAGCAGTGTTCGCTACAACGCCAATGGCTCGGTTATAGAAAAAGCGCTAAGTTATTTTATGGTTCGCTGATTTTGTAGGCTGTTATTTGCCCATCTTGACGTCATTGACCCACTTGGTGATCAACTTCTTACGCATTTCGGTAGCACCGTAAGTGTCCATGTCGTAATTAATCAATTTCAAGTCATCGAGCTTGAGTGAGTTAGGGGAGGTCGCTGCGGTGGTGTTGGTCAGAATTTGGTAAGACTGGCCTTTCTGCCATGCCAATTCTTGCGCGTCTTTTGACAATACCCAGTCAACGAATAGCTTGGCGTTATCCAGGTTACGTGCGCCTTTCAGAATACTGACGCCGCCAATTTCATAGCCAGAACCTTCGCAAGGTGAAATCAGTTTCAGCGGTGCACCTTTTTCTTTTTCCAGCGAGTAATCGTGCAAGAAGCCAATGCCAATGGTGGTTTCACCACGTGCAGCATTACGGGCTGGGGCGATGCCCGATTTCGTGTATTGCGACACGTTGGCATTGAGTTTTTTCAGGTAATCGAATGCGGCATCTTCACCCCACAATTGTGAGAAAGTGGCCAGCGCGGTGTAGGCGGTACCCGAGCTTTGCGGATCGGCAATCTGGATTTCACCTTTGTAAATTGGGTTGGTCAGGTCTTTCCAGCACTTAGGTTCTGGCAGACCTTTTTCTTTCAGGCGGTCGGTATTCACACCCAACCCTAAAATGCCGATATATACCGCAGAGGAATAGTTACCTTTGCGTTTTGCCGGATCGCGGAATTGCGGCATGATTTGCGCCAGATTAGGGGAGGCGTAGGGATAGAGTAAATCCATTTCACCGGCCTGAGACTGCGGATCCAGAGTGCCGCCATACCAAACATCAGCCTGTGGGTTCTTTTTCTCTGCATCGACTTTGGCCAGTGTGCTGCCGGAACCATTGCGAATAAAGCTGGTTTTGACATCGTATTTTTCGCCGAACGCTTTGGCTTCTTCTTCACACATCGCGTTGGTGGCGCTGCAATAAATCACCAAACGGCCTTCCGCTTTGGCGACAGTGGTAAAAGCACTCAGTGCGAGGCCCGCGGCTATCAGTGCTGAGAGAGAGGTAAGTTTCATAACATTATCCTTTTTATATTCTTATGCGCCCGTTGTGCGGGGCAAGCAGAGTTGTAGTTATAAATATGACAGTTATAAAGATGACAATTGTAGAGGTATGACTTACTTTACTTAACGTACTTTTATTGACTTAACGAACTGTTTTTAATCGATTAATACCGGCCATCAACAGCGGCATCAATAACAACCCAACGCCAGCCGATGCCAGTGTTAGCAGGGCAAAAAAGCCTTGCCAGCCATAATGTTGTAATACTTGCGCCAGCGGCCACCCCGCCAGTGCTGCCCCGAGATAAGCAAATAACCCGAGAAACCCAGTGACCGTACCGGCAGCATCTTTATGGGTATATTCGGTGGCTGCCAGGCCAATGAGCATCTGTGGCCCAAAAACAAAAAAACCGATACTGAAAAATGTCACCGACAGCAGTGGATAGTTATCTACCGGTGCCAGCCACAGGGCCGTCATGGTCAGAAACAGCCCCAGTGCGAATAACAAAATCATTGGTGCGCGCTGACCGCGAAATAACAAATCTGATCCCCAACCAGCGAACCACGCGCCAAATAACCCACCTAACTCAAACAGCGATAAAGTGGCGTTGGCACTGAGTAAATTGACGCCATGGCTCTCCGCCAACCAAATATTGCCCCAATCATTGAGTGCGATGCGGATCAGGTAAACCAGCACATAAGAAACCCCTAATAACCAGATGGTGCGGTTGCGCAAAATAGCATCGCGAAAAATACGGCCCATCGGCATGGGGGGGCTTTGCTGCTCCTGCCACTGATCTTGTGGGTCACGCCGCCATTGGCCGATGGTCGGCAAACCTTGCTGTTGTGGCTTGTCGCACAATTGCCAACACAACCAAATACCTAATACGATGCCGATGGCCCCTGGCACTAACAGTGCGGACTGCCAACCATAGTGCGAGGCCAGAAAGGCCGATAACAAAGGTACGGCGGCACCGCCAATACTGATTGAGGTATTCCAGCAGCCCCACCAAGTCCCGCGTTCGTTGCGGGAATACCATGTGCTCAGTAATTTGGCACAAGGCGGCCAGCCCCAGCCCTGAAAGAAACCATTTAAAGTCCAGACCACCAACAAGGCGGGCAGGGAGTGGCACAGGGTAAACACCACATTCAGTATCCCGGTCATCATCAAACCGATGCCCATAATCCAGCGCGCTTGGGTGCGGTCACTGACAATGCCGGACACAAATTTTGAGCCGCCATAGGCCAAATAAAACAGGGTGCCCAGCAAGCCGATGTCCCCTTTATCTAACCCCAGCTCCAGTTGCATCACTGGCATGGCGTAATTAACACTTTTGCGGGTCAGATAAAAGGCGGCATAGCCCATCACCATGGCGGCCATCAGGCGCGGTCGCCAGTAGCGGTAGCGCGCATTCACCTGTTCCGGCGTCAAAGGCTCAGGGGATATAGTCTTTGACGACAATGACGGTGCTGACATGGACTCCTCCGGTAATTGTGTTGAGTGTAAGGAAGGAAAAAGTAAAAGAGATGAGACAAGGTTGTAGATGGTTAGGAATAATGCTTAGTTATGAGGGGGTTTGATTCAGTTCTGTGGGCAGGTTCACAGAGTCGCTGGTGCGGACATGGGTCGGCAGATTGACCACCACTCGGGTTCCTAAACGGCGTTGCAATAACCAGTCGCCGCCCAGAGCGCGCACGCGCTCTTCAATACCGCGTAAACCTAATCCACCACCTTGCGGCTGCACTGGAATTCCCGTGCCGTCATCACGGACTTCCAGTGTGATGATATTGTCGGACAGGCGCAGGCTAACCTGAATATTGCTGGCATTAGCGTGTTTATTAATGTTGTTGAGCAGTTCTTGCACCAGCCGGTAAAGCGTAAACACCACCACGTCTTCGCCGGGGGGCGCGGGCAGCGCATAATCCAACTGGAAATGAATACCTTGCTCGGCGAAAGCGAATTCTTCTGCCAGATGGTGCAGGGCTTGATCCAGTGGCATTTCATCCAACACCGGTGGGCGTAATTGGCGTAGCAGTTGGCGGGTGGTTTGGTGAATACGTTGCGATAAGCTGCTGATTTGATTAGCCGCAGATTGTGCCGCCGGGGAGGGCGCACTGCGGTTGACCAGCATCGCCTGAATTTGAATGGCGGTGATGTTCTGGCCGATTTCGTCGTGCAGCTCGCGAGCAATTTCTTTGCGCACATCTTCCTCGGTGCGTACTAACCGTTTCATCAGTTTGCGGCGGGTTTGCAGTTCTTGCTCCAACTGATTGCGGTAACGGTGCAGATGTTGCGCCAACTGCTGTTGGCGGCTGATGGCGATCCCCAGCGTCAGCCCTAACAGTGCTTGAGTGGAGAGAAATAATTCCAGTTCCGCCAAATCATGAAATGCCCCACTGGCCTGACGGGTCACGGTTATCATCAGGCTACCTAACACCGCCGCCAATACCCCGCCTTGCCAGCCGAATTTGTAAGCCATAAACACATTGGGCAGAAAGACAAAAATCAGTAGCAATCGCTCCATATTGGGGGCAATAGCGATTTGCACACAAACCCCAATGGCAAAAATTAGCGAGCACCAAATCAGCAGCGAGGTGCGCAGCGGTGGGTCTGGCATCTGTTGCGAAAACAAGTTTCGGATATGCTGCTGCTTTAAATATTCATAGATGAGATAGGTGAATGGCACTAACAAAATGCCGCCAGTAAAGGTGGCGAGCAGCGTCTGGGTTAACGGCAATGGCAGCCAGAAGCCCAGCACCAACCCGTGTAGCAGGCTGTTACCGGTGACGGCGGCAAGCAACAATAACAGCCGCTGCCAATAAAGCGTGTAATGGTGCCAAAAACGTTGGGTCAGCTCAGCGGGCAGCAAACTGAGGAACGGTGACAGCATAATCAACACGGTAGGTTGCAATTGTTCACTGTGCAGCCACCACAATGCGGCGCACTCTGTCAGTAACAAGACTGACCAATAGCGGCGCGGCAGCAATATCATCAAGGCCAGCCGCAGACCTTGCGGCAGTAATAAAACGGCGTGTAAACCATCGTCACTCAGATAAAAACTAATCGTCCACAGCGCCAGCCAACTCAGTGAGAAGAAAATAGCCAGAAACAGCGATAGCCCCACTGAGCGCAATTGCCACATGTCAGTTCCCTGCCAGTAATTGATGTTGCAGCGCAAAGTGCACCAGTTCGACCGTGGTTTCGCAATTCAGTTTACCCAGAATATTGGCCCGATGAACATGGACGGTTTTGTGGCTGAGTGATAGTTGCTCAGCAATGGATTTGACACTAATTCCATTGATTAATAACTGGAAAATCTCTTTCTCGCGCGGTGTTAACACCGCCAGTTGTTGCGGCTGCTGCGGCATATGACGCAAGGCGCGCAGGGCATCAGCACATAAATAGAGGCCACCGCCATTGACGGTGCGTAGCGCCTGAACCAATTCGTCCGGGCCACAGCGTTTAGTTAAATAGCCGCTGGCACCAGCATCCATGGCACTTTGCACAAAGGCGGTGGTGTCATAAATACTCAAAATAATGGCACGAAAATGTGGCATTTTCTGGCGCAGGCGCTTGAGCAGACTTAACCCGCTTTCGTCCGGCATTGAGATATCCATCACGGCGACGTGTACATCTGTCATGGGCAGATTGCTCCAGGCCTCTGCCGCCGAACCATATTCGCCAATAATGCGTATATCTCTCTCCAGCGATAACAATTGGGCAAAACCAGAGCGGACAACAATATGGTCATCTATCAACGCGACATTAATCATAATTTTTCATTATTGCGGAACATAGACGTGCATGATGCTCATCAATCATTAGGGTGGCAATAATTGTTATCAAAAATGTAAGAGGCTTAACATATGCGGGAAAAATCTGATGGAGAAATAAGCTATTCTCAGTGAAAAACTCAGCGCTCCACAGGAGGGTAGGGAGCGCGAAGAGGGCGTTCGGTAATGATTACACCGGTTTTTTACTGCGATAGATACGCTGTGGTCGGCCCACTTTACCGTAAATAATTTCTGCTTGTAGGGCATGATTAGCGGCGCAGAATTCCAGATACCGGCGGGCGGTAGTGCGGCTTAACCCGAGCATTTTCGCGACATTTTCAGCGGTGTATTCATCGACATTATCACTAAATAATGTCTGAATTTTATCCAATGTCATTTGGTCGATACCCAATGGCAAGGTCACTTTTTGCTCGCCACGCGCATAGGTATTGTACATTTCATCAATTTGGCGCTGATTGACTTTGGTGCCATCTTGCAAGACTTGATGGCGATGACTGTAGCGAGCCAGAGATTGTTCGAGCCGCTCGTAGGCCACCGGCTTTATCAGATAATCGAAAACCCCATAGCGGATAGCTTCAGAGACCGTTTCGCTGTCGCTGGCCGCAGTGACAAAAATAATTCCACCAGAAAACCCCTGTAAGGTCAGCTCGCGTAATAAGGCCAAACCGCTGCCATCGGGCAGATAATTGTCTAACAAAATCAAATCAGGATGAAAGCGAGCCACCATGCTGCGGGCTTGCTGTAAATTGCCCGCCAACCAGACTTCATGGCAATGGCTGCTTTGCTTGATAAATTCTGCATGCATTTCTGCCAGTGGTGTTTCGTCTTCTACCACTAAAATATTAAGACATTCCATGGGGTCTCCCCGTCTTTGAAATTAATGTGTCTTCGGAATAAAGACGGTAAATAAGGTGCCGCGTGGCGGATTCTCTTCTATCGTAATGGTGCCGCCACTTTGCTGCACATAGGTGGCGACCAGATACAGGCCAATGCCGTGTTCATCTGAATTTTTAGAGCTGATACCCCGTTCGAACAGACTATCTTGAAATTGTGGGTCGATACCGCACCCGTGATCGGCGACTTCTAAAATCACATCATCACCTTCATCGGACAGATAAATTTCAATTTGTTTATCACCCTCAGCATTTTTGAGGCTAGCCTCAAAAGCATTATCCAGCAGATTCCCCATAATGGCAGCCAATTCATTTTCGCCAATAGTGGCGGGCAAATGATGTAACTGGCAGCCGGGGACAAAATTCAATGTCAGCCCTAACTCTTTGGCCCGGTGGTATTTGCCAAATAATAACGCGGCAATCTGTCGGTTATTAAATGCGGTGCGCAGCATATCAATCAGTGCTTGATGAGAAGAGGATTCGGTTTTTACCATTTCCAACGCCCGGTCAAACTCTTTCATCTGCAACAGCCCGCTCATGGTCGACATCCAATTGAGATGCTCATGGCGCACGGTGCGCAGATTTTCGACATATTGCTTAATCTGACTGAGTTGGGCACTGAGAGTATGAATATCATCCTGACTGCGAAAACTCACCACCCAGCCTTGAAATACCCCCTCTTCTGACCAAATACCCGCTCGGTTGGCAATGGCATTCAAGCCATTTAAGGTACACAGCTCATCCTGGCGATTATCACCACTTTGATCGAGGAAAAAGTGGTCAGGAGAAACCACCTCACTGACTTTGCGACCAATCAATTGCTGTGGCGTGGCGGAAATATGCAACATTTTACGCGCATTTTGATTGATTGCAGTGATCCTGCCCTCAGGATCAACCGCTAACAGTCCTTCAAATACTGCACCAAACAAGGCTTCTTGCTGGCGCAGCACGCGCGCTATTTCTTTCGGTTCCATCCCCATCATTTGGCGGCGGATATGGTGAGCAAACAACCATGACAGCAGCAGCAATACACCCAACACGAGAATAAAAGAGTGGGTGAGTGGCAATAAATAAATTAATCGCCAGTGGTCTATTTTGCTGATCAAGTAACCCAGAGAAACCACGCCAATGATTTTTCCCTGCTCATCGCGGATGGGGGTTTTAGCCCGCATAGCTTCGCCGATAGATCCTTTACCGAAAATAATGTAGCTCTCGCCCCTTTCCAAGGCACCGGGTTTAGTCCATTGCATTGGGTAGCCAATCATTTGCGGATTAGGGTGATAAAGGCGAATGGACTGAGTATCCCCAATCACCAGGTAATCAAGGTCCGAACTATTCCCCAGCCGGTCGACAATGTGGGCTAATTGGGCTTTATCGCGATGCTTAACCGCATTCACTACAGAATCCATTGAGGCGATTATTTTGGCCTGATTCATTGCAGTTTTACTGACTTGATCCAGCAGATATTGCTCAAAATTATGGCTGAGAAAGCGATCCAGCGCCCCGACTAACAGAATAGAGACAGTTAATAGCAGGAGAAATATGCGCAGTGGGAAAGCCATGTTTTGCAACCGGCTCCATATCCGGCTGCGCCATTTTAATTTGCCTGATGTGAAGAGATCGGCAGAGGGGATCGACACATTACTCACCTTAATTAACATATGGGCTATTGCACTGGCATTAACATAAGTTAATTCAGTCAATAATTAAATAGCTAAGAGAAATAAAATAATATATTAATAATTAAGAAAATTAAAACCATTAAATAACTTATATTTACTATCTTATATGTGAAATAGGTCAATTAACCGCGCTATTTTTATGTTTAGCATGTGCTCACAAATTAATTAAAATTAAAAACAAAGCCACATGATGATATTTTATCTTGTTGTTTTTATGTGAATTTTTATTTAAATGATCAGTAATTGTTTATTTAATTGCTGATTTTTTGACTTGTTTTTTATTTGTTATATAAACGTTATGGCAGAGAGTGAGTTATGGATACGGTATTTAATCGAATTAATCGTTCAGACCATCAACAGATTGCAGAAATAACACGATTCTTGCGTGCGAATGATCTGAATATAGATACCACCGTTGAGGTGTTTATTACCGTAAGTCGTAATGAAACGCTGCTGGCCTGCGGTGGTATTGCAGGCAATATTATCAAATGTGTAGCAATCAGTGAGCAGGTGAGGGGCGAAGGGCTGGCGCTAACATTGGCAACAGAGCTGGTCAATCTGGCCTATGAGCGCCATCACAGCCATTTGTTTATTTATACCAAAACTAAAAATGAGAGCTTATTTAAAGCTTGTGGCTTTTATCCTATAGCCAGTGTCCCGGACATTGTGGTGTTGATGGAAAATAGCGACTGCCGTTTATTGCGCTATGCCAAACAATTAAGTCAACTACGCCAGCCGGGGCAGAAAATTGGCTCAATTGTCATGAATGCCAATCCATTTACGCGCGGGCATCAATATTTGGTGCGGCAAGCCGCCGCCCAGTGCGATTGGTTACATCTATTTTTGGTGAAAGAAGACAATTCGCGTTTTCCGTATGAAGACCGGCTGCAATTAGTGCTCGAGGGCACACAAGATATTGCCAACCTTACCGTACACCCCGGCTCGGAATATATGATTTCCCGCGCGACTTTCCCTTGTTATTTCATTAAAGACCAAGGTGTAGCGGATGATTGTTATACCGAAATCGATCTGAAAATATTCCGCCAATACCTGGCTCCGGCACTGGGTATCACTCATCGCTTTGTCGGCACGGAGCCATTTTGCACAGTCACCGCCAAATATAACCACGACATGAGCCTCTGGCTGGAAACACCGTCCTTGCCTTATCCGCCAATTTTGCTGGTGGAAATTGAGCGCCTTAAATATCACAACACCGCTATTTCCGCCTCATGGGTTCGCAAATTACTGGCGCAGGGAGACGGCGAAACTATTCGCAAATTAGTCCCCATCGCTACCTGCCATTACTTACAACGTCTGCTGGCTCAGCGCGCGCAAAAGGCAACTAGCCCAGAGAAAAGTGCAACGTTAGTAAAGAGTTAAGCCCCGCTTTAACGGATTAAAGATAGCTGACTAAAAGCAGCCGATTAAAGCAGGGCACCAAAATAGGGACTGACGGGTAAGTCAGAGACCACGAATTTGAAGACAAGTTAATCAGGTGAAAAATGAAAATTATTAGAGAGGCCGTCGCCGGAACATTGGAGTCGAGCGACGTTATGGTGCGTATCGCGCCATTAAATCCACCCGAAATAGATCTGCAAATACACAGCAGTGTAGACAAACAGTTTGGCGAAGCCATTCGCTACAGCGTATTGGCGTTGCTGGAACAATATCGGGTAACTGGGGTGCAACTGATCATTGACGACAAAGGCGCGCTGGATTGCGTTTTGCAAGCACGGCTGGAAACCGCGTTGCTGAGAGCCTGCGATGAAAAAATTCTGCCATGGAGAGCGCATTGATGAAACCCGAAATGAAAAACAGAATGCGCCGCAGCATGTTATTTGTGCCCGGTGCCAATGCCGCTATGGTCAGTAACGCCTTTATTTATCAGGCGGATGCGCTGATGTTTGACCTCGAAGACTCGGTTATTCTGCGCGAAAAAGATGCCGCTCGTCGTTTGGTCTATCACGCCTTGCAACATCCGCTTTATCAAGATGTAGAAACCATTGTGCGAGTCAATGCGTTGGATTCTGCTTATGGCCTGGCTGATTTAGACGCCGTGGTGCGCGGGGGCGCGGATATTGTGCGTTTGCCGAAAACGGATAGCGCGAAAGATGTCGAAGATATGGCGCACGAAATCAGCCGTATTGAGGCGGAATGTGGCCGTGAAGTGGGTAGCACCGGCCTGTTGGCGGCGATTGAATCGGCGCAGGGTATCACTCAGGCGCTGGCTATTGCACAGGCGTCGCCGCGCTTAATGGGCATTGCGCTGGGGGCCGAGGATTATGTCCGCAACTTGCGCACCGAGCGCTCTCCCGAAGGCATTGAGCTGCTGTTTGCCCGCTGTTCAATTTTGCAGGCCGCCCGCGCCGTTGGGATTCAGGCCTTTGACACCGTGTATTCCGATGCCAATAACGAAGCCGGTTTTTTGCAGGAAGCAGCACTTATCAAGCAACTGGGTTTTGATGGCAAGTCCTTGATAAACCCCCGCCAAATCGAACTGTTACATAACCTCTATGCCCCGACTGAGAAAGAAGTCCGCCATGCCCAAGCGGTGGTCAATGCCGCAGCTGCGGCCGAAGCCGAAGGGCGCGGTGTGGTTTCCCTGAACGGCAAGATGGTGGACAGCCCGGTGATTGAACGGGCGCGGTTGGTTTTGCAACGTGCGGTCAGCGGCCTGCGTGAGGAATAAAAAATGAATAGGCAACAACGAGTTGAAAGCTTAAGTCACTGTCAGGATAACAGCCCGGCGTATCACTTATATCAAAACACCTCTAAAGCAAATTTACAGGCGCAGAAGCCGCGCAATATCAAAATTTGTGATTCATTGGAAAATGTCATTCGCCGCAGTGGGTTGCAAGATGGCATGACCATTTCCTTCCACCATGCTTTCCGTGCTGGTGATTTGACCTTAAATCTGGTGATGAATGCCATTGCCGCCATGGGGTTCAAAAACTTGCGTTTGGCTTCCAGTTCCCTGAGCGAGTGTCATTCGCCGCTGGTTGAGCATATCCGTAATGGTGTGGTTAGCGAAATCTATACCTCCGGCATGCGCGGGCCGCTGGCGGAGGAAATCTCCCGTGGGTTATTAGCTAAACCGGTGCAAGTTCATTCCCACGGTGGTCGCGTGAATTTGATTGAGTCCGGCGAGCTGAGCATTGATGTCGCCTTTATTGGGGTGCCGGCCTGCGATGAGTTCGGTAATACCAATGGTTTTAGTGGCAATGCCTGTTGTGGTTCCTTGGGTTATGCCCGTGTTGATGCCGAATATGCTGATTGCGTGGTGCTGCTGACTGAAGCGCTGGTGGCTTATCCTCATCACCCGGCGAGTATTACCCAAGATCAAGTAGATTTGATTGTTCAGGTCGAACAAGTGGGGGATGCCGACAAGATTGGCGCAGATAGCACCCGAATGACCTCCAATCCGCGCGAGTTACTGATTGCTCGCCGTGCAGCGGAAGTGATCGCCGGTTCGGGTTATTTTGTTGAGGGTTTCTCTTTGCAGACCGGGACTGGCGGGGCATCACTGGCGGTGGCGCGCTTCCTCGAAGACAAAATGTTACGCCGCAATATCACTGCCGGCTTTGCACTCGGCGGCATCACTTCAACTATGGTGGATTTGCACGAAAAAGGGCTGATTACCAAGCTGCTGGATGTGCAAAGTTTTGATAAACAAGCGGCTTCTTCGCTGGCCCGTAACCCACGTCATATCGAAATCAGTGCCAACCAATATGCCAATTTCAGCTCGAAAGGCGCGTCAGTCGACCGACTGGATGTGGTGGTGCTGAGCGCGCTGGAAATTGACACCGGTTTTAATGTCAATGTGCTGACCGGCTCCGATGGCGTGTTGCGCGGGGCATCGGGCGGTCACTGTGATACGGCGGTTGCTGCCCGGCTGTCAATCATTGTCGCGCCATTGGTACGCGGGCGTATTCCGACTTTGGTCAAGGCAGTGACGACCTGCGTCACACCCGGCTCTAGTGTGGATATTTTAGTGACCGATCATGGTATTGCGGTGAATCCGGCACGGCCAGAATTGGCGGAGCGTTTGCAGCAAGCGGGGTTACCGGTAGTGACCATCGACTGGCTCTATCAGCGCGCGTTGATTTTGACTGGCGAACCGCAACCGATCAAATTCACTGACCGGGTAGTGGCGGTGGTGCGCTACCGCGACGGTTCGGTGATTGATGTTGTTCATCAGATACAGGAGTAGACGATGAATACACTTTCCCCTGCATTAGCCGCTAATCGGCCTATTAGCTTGCCGGAATTGTTGACCAGCCGTGAGTCCCGCCAGAGCCGACAACAGGCCTGGCTGGCCCGTCATTCAGTCACCTTGATTTCACTGACATTGGTGGCACCGGGAGCGGTCAAAGATAACCCATTGACGCGCAAACTATTTTCGCTAGCGTGGCAGGCGATCACCGCACTTGGTCAACAGCAATGTTGGCCAGTATTGCAGCAAGAGGTTTTCCCGCTACCGACCGGCTGTGAGGGCTTGATAGCGGTTGATCTCCCCGCCGAGCAAGTCAAAGACGCCGCGCTGTTACTCGAGCTAAAGCATCCGCAGGGCAGATTATGGGATATCGATGTGCTGGATGTTTCGGGGCGAATTTTGTCGCGCCGTGATGTGGGTTTGGCTCCGCGCCGTTGCTTGCTATGTCATCGCCCAGCCAATGTTTGCGCCCGAGCGCAGACTCACTCGCTTGACGAATTATTGGCCCAGATGGAGTTGATGCTCAATGCCACAACTGCAACGCACTGACAACATGGCGGTTTCGTCGCCTGCTGTTTGGGCTGGCGGTGACTTTAGCAAAAAGTATGGCAATTTAGCTTTTCAGGCCATGTTGGCCGAAGTCAACCTGACACCCAAGCCCGGTTTAGTCGATCGTGTTAATTGTGGTGCCCATCAGGACATGACGCTGCAAGATTTTTATCACAGCGCTGATGCTATTGCGCCATGGCTGCCCCGTTTTATTGAGCACGGCATCCGTCACAGTCATTTGCACGGACAGGCGGCACTGACCGGCCTACGGCCATTGGGACTGGCGTGTGAAAACAGGATGTTTTTAGCCACTGGCGGGGTAAATACCCATAAAGGCAGTATTTTTTCTCTGGGGCTGATTTGCTGTGCGCTGGGGCGGTTGAAAGCGCGTGCGGCCCTGATAAGCGCGCAGACGCTGTGTCAGGAGGTTGCCAGCTTATGCCGTGGGCTGACTGAGCGCGAACTGCGCCAATCAAACCCACAACACACCGCCGGGCAGCGCCTGTTTTATCAACATGGTCTGACGGGCGCGCGTGGTGAAGCTGAATCCGGCTTTGCAACAGTATTAACCCATGCTTTACCCCTGTATCGGCGCTTACTCGCCGATGGGGTACAACCTGACCATGCCTTATTGCATACCTTGCTGATGTTGATGTCCGTCAATCGCGATACCAATGTGGTCTCCCGTGGCGGTATGGCGGGGCTGCAATGGCTGCAACAACAGGCGACAGAGCTGCTGGCCTCACTCTCACCGGCAGGGATGGACGACCCTGTTAGCCAATTGAGGGTGCGAATGTTTGACGCCCAATGTATCGCCCGCAACCTTAGCCCTGGCGGCAGTGCTGACCTGCTGATCCTGACCTGGTTTCTGGCGCAATTCCCACATCATCTCCCTCACAAAAATAATAACGTTGTTATTGGGCCAGCAATAGCTATTGGCCCCGTAGCCGCTATAGGAGTCTCTCTATGTTGAAGTCGCAAGAGAAATTATGGAAAGCGCTCGCGCCTTTTGTGGTGTTGGCCGTTCTGCTGTTGATACCCACCCCGGAAGGTATGCCACCTCAAGCCTGGCGCTATTTTGCAATTTTTGTCGCCATGATTGTCGGGATGATTTTAGAGCCGATTCCGGCCACGGCGATAAGTTTTATCGCGGTGACTATTTGCGTGCTGAGTGCTGACTGGGTGCTATTTAGTCCCGCTGAAGTGGCGGATGCCAGCTTTAATGGCGGTAAAGAATCATTGAAGTGGGGGCTGGCAGGGTTCTCCAGTACCACTGTCTGGCTAGTATTCGGGGCATTTATTTTTGCGCTCGGCTATGAAGCCACCGGGTTGGGCCGTCGAATTGCCCTGTTCATGGTGAAATTCATGGGCAAACGCACACTGACGCTAGGCTATGCCATTGTTATTATTGATATCTTATTGGCTCCATTCACACCATCGAACACCGCCCGAACCGGCGGCACGGTATTCCCGGTGGTGAAAAACCTGCCGCCACTGTTTGACTCCTATCCGCATGATCCCTCGTCACGGCGGATCGGCGGCTATCTGATGTGGATGATGGTTATTGGTACCAGCATCAGCTCCTCAATGTTTGTCACTGGCGCAGCACCTAACGTGTTGGGTATTGAGTTTGTGAATAAAATTGCTGGTGTTCATATCGGCTGGATGCAGTGGTTCCTGGCATTCCTGCCCGTCGGCTTGATTTTACTGATCGTCGCGCCGTGGCTTTCTTACGTGCTGTATAAGCCCGGAGTCACCAAAAGTGATGAGGTCGCGGCTTGGGCACAAACAGCGCTAAGTGAAATGGGAGCGCTGACCCGCAAAGAGATGATTCTGATTGGTTTGGTGCTGTTGAGCCTATGTTTATGGGTGTTTGGCGGTAAGTTTATTGATGCAACCGCAGTGGGTTTGCTGGCGGTATCCTTGATGCTGGCGCTGCATGTGGTGTCGTGGAAAGACATCACTAAATATTCTAGCGCCTGGAACACCTTGGTCAATCTGGCAACATTAGTCGTAATGGCCAATGGCCTGACCCGCTCCGGCTTTATTGATTGGTTCGCTAACACCATGAGCACTCATCTTGACGGTTTCTCGCCAAATATGACGGTGGTGGCATTGGTGTTGGTGTTCTATTTCTCCCACTACCTGTTCGCGAGTTTGTCTGCCCATACCGCCACCATGCTACCGGTGATTTTAGCCGTTGGTAAAGGGTTGAGCGGGGTGCCGATGGAGCATTTATCCATGCTGTTAGTATTATCCATCGGGATCATGGGGGTTCTGACCCCGTATGCTACCGGCCCTGGCGTCATTATCTATGGCTGCGGCTATGTGAAATCGAAAGATTACTGGCGGCTGGGTGGGATCATGGGGGTGTTCTACATTACCATGTTGCTGCTGGTGGGGTGGCCAATAATGAGTTTATGGTATTGATTTAGAAGTGTTTCTGTATGTCGGGCCAGTCAGCGGCCCGACTTATTTATGATAGATGGCGGTTAGCCGGTGTAGACACCAAAGACTCTTGGCAACCACAGCGATATTGCCGGTATATACGTCACCAGCATCAGAACTAAGAACAGTGCGCCGTAGAACGGTAACATGGCTTTTACCACCTGCTCAATTTTCTGTTTACTCACCGCACTGGCAACAAACAGCACCGACCCCACCGGCGGTGTAATTAAGCCAATTCCCAGATTAATCAACATAATCATACCGAAATGCACCGGATCAATACCCAATGAATTGGTGACTGGCATCAGCACTGGCGTCAGTATCAAAATCAGCGGGGCCATATCCATCAAGGTGCCAATCAGCAGCAACATGATATTGATACACATCAGAATGACGTATTTATTGTCTGAAACCGAGGTAAAGAACTCAGTGATACGCTCGGGTAATTGCATATAGGTCATGATCGCGCCAAAACTGGCGGCAAAGCCTATCAAAATCATGACGATAGTGACGGTTTTTACCGTGCGATACATCAGCTTGGGTAACTCTGACCATTTGTAATCACGATAGATAAACATGGTCACGAAAAATGACCATAAACAGGCAATAGCGGCGGATTCAGTGGCAGTAAACACGCCAGAAAGGATCCCGCCCATGATGATGACCACCGTCATCAGCCCCCATAATGTGTCGACAAAGATTTTAAGCGCCTGACGGAACGGCACCCGCTCACCTTTGGGGTAACCCCGCTTATAAGCAAAGCCGACACACATTAACATCAGCGTAAAACTGAGTAGCAGACCCGGCAAGATCCCAGCAATAAACAGCGCCGCGATCGAGACAGTACCGCCGGTGGCTAATGAATAAATCACTGAGTTATGGCTAGGTGGCGTCAATATTGCCTGAACCGAACCACTGGCAGTAACCGCCGCCGCAAAGTCACGAGGGTAACCTTTTTTGTCCATTTCCGGGATCATCACCGAGCCAATAGAGGCGGTATCCGCCACTGAAGACCCTGAAATAGCACCGAAAAAAGTCGAGGCGACGATATTCACCAGTGACAGACCGCCACGGATAAACCCGACGAAGATATAGGCGAAATTCACCAGCCGCCGCGCAATTCCTCCCTCAGCCATAATGGCACCGGCCAGAATAAAGAAGGGAATAGCCAATAATGAGAATTTATTGACGCCGCTGGTAATTTGAATCATTACCGCTTCCAGCGGTAAATCAATCCAAAATGCGCCAGCAATGGCACTCAAGCCGACGGCATAAGCCACCGGCACACCAATAGCCAACAAAATTGCCAAGGTAAAAACTAAAATAAATGCGTCCATAAGGCAAAGTTCCCCAAATTATGAATTGCCAATCATGACTACCGGGCGGTGGGTCTGCGAGCCAAAGAACAAGCGCTCGATAATAAACAACAGGGTAATTGCCGAGCCTACCGGCAGAGGAACATAAGTTTGCCCGGCAGTCAGTAATGGGAACTCCGCCACGGGCTGTGACCAAAGTTCGCTACACAAAATAAAGCTGTAAACCAGAATAAACAGGCTGATTAATATCATCAGCAAATCCACCAATATTAGGCAGATTTTTTTACCCGCTTCAGAGAGCCGGTCAGTAACCATGCTGACAGCAATATGTGAACCCGAACGGTAACTGGCCGCCGCGCCCACAAAGGTAAATGTCACCATGCATAAAATAGCCACGGGTTCGGGCCAGGATAAACCATCGTTTAGGACATAACGGGTGAATATCCCAATGGGAATAACTGCAACCATAATAATTAATGCAATACCCGCCACCCAAACTGACAGGCGATATAAAGCATCCATCGTTGATAGATAAGAGCGAGCCATAGCGGAGACCTCAGATTACCCCTCGTCTTTGGTATTGCAGCGGTGTTAGTGGCGCTTGTTTACCCGAATCACAATCTTTGTGTCAGTTCATCAGGAATGATTTACTTGCCGTCTTGCTGCAACACCAATGACTTTGGGTATATATCGATGGTATTAAAATAATTAATACCGCCAAAAGAATATTATTGGACCGCGCTAATTTGCTGGATTAAGTCCTGATAATCTTTACCAAATTCATCACGTACCGGCTGAGTGGCTTGGTAATAATAGTCATGATCGATTTCATGATATTTCACACCGCCAGCTTTCATTTTGTCATGAGATTGCTGCACATAGGCTTGCCATAAGACCCGCTGTTCTACCTGCGCTTCTTTTGCTAGTTTTAGAATAGTTTGCTGATCTTCAGGAGATAATTTATCCCACTTAACTTTCGAATAAAGGAACAATTCTGGAATAATAAAATGGCCGCTCAAAGTATAGTTTTTAACCACTGGCAGGTAGTTATGCGCGACAAAAGTTGGCTCGTTATTTTCGGTGCCATCAATAACCCCGGTTTGCATCCCGCTGAACACTTCACTGACACCCATACTGAGTGAGTTGGCTCCCATGGCTTTTAGTGTTGCCAGTGCAATAGGGCTGCCCTGCACTCGGATTTTCATGCCTTTGAGATCTTCTGGTTTAATGACCGGCTGTTTGGTTATGAGATTACGGGTGCCTGCATCCATCCAACCGAGGAAGACTAATTTTGAGTTTTTATTGTTAGTGATTTTATCGCCAATTTCCTGGCCAATCTTTCCATCAAGCACTTTATGCAAGTGATCTTCATCGCGGAACATATAGGGCAGAGTAAAGACACTGATCTCCGGTAAAATAGAGGCAACAGGGGTCATGGAAACACGAATAATATCAATGGCCCCCATTTGAGCCTGCTCTATCATTTGCTTTTCATCACCCAATACCCCGCCGGGGAAAGTTTTAATTTCCAATCGCCCGTCAGTCACGGTCTTCAGTTTGTCACCCATATTTTTAACTGCGACTACATTGGGATAATCTTTAGGATGAACATCGGCAGCTTTAATTTGCTGGGCGGCGGCTATTGGGCTAAATAAAATAGCAGCAATAGCCAGACAGAGTGTTGGTAGCGGCTTAGGGAATTTCATTCAGTGGTCTCCAGAAGTCATTAAAAGAGTAGATAAAAAGAGATTATTTCTAATAATTGAATATTTATATAAAAGGGCTATTCCTTTATCCCCAAGGTGATAAACCTAGCGGGTTACATTTGCTTTTAAATTGACCAGTGTCACAGAAAAAGAAACGTAAGGAACTGCGTTTCAATAATTGTGAAGTGTCATTTCATATCGTCTTGTAATCAACTGACCGCGTGGTGATAGACATGAATTATCGGGTTATAAATGAGGTGCAACTTGAAGTAGAGAACGTTTTAGTTTAAATAGCGGGGTTCTGATGTTGTGACAAAGAAGGTTAACTACTACTATGAAACGCCATTAATTAAGATGATTAGGAGAACCTGTGACGTCGGTATTTATCCGTAATTTTACCTTTGCTGCATTACCCGCCGCCGGTCTGAATGATCAACCCTTGTTTCACGGGCTTCTGGCTAAATGTGATTTTGATGTGAATGAATATCGGGATGAGTTGTTTACCGTATATGGCATCGCGTTTCCGGGCAGTTTACAAAAAGCGGTTGCTAAACGGCGTGCTGAATATCTGGCCGGGCGTTTTGTTGCCAGGCAAGTTCTCAATATGTTGGAAGTGCGCGATTATCCGCTGACGAATGGCATCGATCGCGCACCACTGTGGCCGACCGGTTTGATCGGCAGCATCAGCCATAATAATCAACGCGCTTTGTGCACCGCACAAATAATAACACCCGCTGCTGAGCCTTTAGAATCCCAGCGCCGATTGCATGGTATTGGTCTGGATATCGAAAGCTTAATTCCTGTAGAAAGAGCTGCCAACTTGTGGCCGGGTATTCTCAATGAAGAAGAATATCAGCATTTACAAGATGGGCCATTACCTTTTAATCACTTGCTAACATTGGCTTTTTCCGCGAAAGAAAGCTTATTTAAAGCGATATACCCACAGCTTGGACGTTATTTTGATTTTCTTGAAGCTCAATTACTGAGTTACTCGCTGGACACGGGGCGTTTTGAATTACAATTATTACGAGAGTTAAGTGGAGATTTTCCCGCAGGGCGCTGTTTTACTGGCTGTTTCACATTAAATGATAGCGATATACAAACACTTATTGCTTACTAATCCTGAGAAACTTGCTGTCACTGAAAAAGAGCTAGCTCTTTTTCATAAGGTATCCTCCCATTTAGGCCCTCAATTTAAAGCTCAACAATAGGTATTTATACCTAAATAATGGGTAGTGCTACGAATTTACTCTTCATATAAACATGATTACCATTCACATGGCTAGATACTTAAATAGCCTAATGCCACAAATCGTTTGGTAAATAAATATAAATAAAATTTCAGTATGAATCGTAAATAAACAAAATATGTAAGGAATACATATAATGAATAGAAATTGCACTTTCGCTATTATCACAGGATTGCTATTAGCCACTTCAAATGTTGTATCTGCCAATAGTATTGAACAAGAAGGTTATTATGGTTCAATCAAAGTATTGAGAACATTCCAGGATGCTAAAAATATGGACACCAGCAGCCGTCCTGGAATTGGTTCATTTGTCTCTGGCCAAGATAGCGATAATTTTTACAATGGTTCAATAGCGGCCGGTTATCAATTTGGTAATGGTTGGCGTACTGAAGGTGAATATGTAGCCAAAAAAAAATCTACTTACACCAGTGGTTCTACTCGCTTCCCAACCAGTTTTAATCATCAATATATCAATGCCGAGCGGTTAATGCTAAATGGCTATCGTGATATTGCGCTAAGTCATGGTTTCGCTTTATATGGCACATTGGGTATCGGTGTTGCAAAAATTAGCTCAGATGGATGGCAAGGTAATCCTGCCCGTCAATACGCGAGTAGCACACAGAACAATCTGACCTATACAATTGGCACCGGTGTTAGTTATTCACCTATAGAATCACTGATTTTAGACCTTGGCTATCGCTATACTGATATGGGGGATGTTCAAAGTGGTTTCAATCAGTTTGCAAATGCCAGAGCATTACAAGATGAACAGATGAAAGCACGTTTGGTTTCCAGCGAATTTTTATTGGGTATACGTTACATATTTTAACCTTTCCTATCCCTGCTTTCGCGGGGATTTTATCCCTAATACTAATCAAATTGATATCAAAAATGGGGTAATAGACAGTTATTAAGGTCAAACGACCAGCTTGGTGAAATGGCGTTGCTCATGTCAATCCCAATGGTTTTTTCCATAGCGAAGAATACATTTAGTTTGACCACAAAAACGATCCTCAGCAAGGGCCAGGGCCATTAGGCGCGCCTAAACGCCGAGTTTATACATGACTTCAATAGATTGAAGGATAGCTCCTAATCTGCTGTTATCGGCCTTGTCATTATTTTAAATTATTTTTAGTTGGAAAATTTAATGGGAATAGACTAAATATTTAGCTACCAAAAATATTTATTGATAGGACATCATGAAATATATAGTGCTATTGGTTTTCATCTTGTGTGTAGCCTATGTGCATTTCCGTGGGAAAGTGCGTTATAGATTTTGGCGTCAGCTCTCAGACCATTCGACATTTGTTTCTCCGATCAATGTCTTCATGTATTTATTCTCACGCGTCCCCACCACGCCCTATTTAAAGCAGGATCTTTTCCCCGAACTGACCGTGTTGCGAGATAACTGGTTAAAAATTCGGGAAGAAGGTCAGGCGTTAATGGAAATCCAGCAAATCAAAGCATCAGATAAATATAATGATGCTGGTTTTAATTCTTTTTTTAAAACGGGTTGGAAGCGCTTTTACTTGAAATGGTATGAAGACAGCCACCCATCGGCAATGACATTGTGCCCACACACCACCACATTATTAAAAGGATTGCCATCGGTGAAAGCGGCGATGTTTGCTGAGTTGCCGGACGGCAGCCGTTTACCTCGCCACCGTGATCCTTATGCAGGTTCTTTGCGTTACCACCTTGGCTTAATAACGCCGAATGATGACCGCTGCTTTATTGATGTTGATGGCACCACTTATAGCTGGCGTGACGGTGAAGGAATATTGTTTGATGAAACCTATATTCACTATGCCGAAAATCACAGTGGACAAAACCGGCTCATTTTATTTTGTGATATTGAACGCCCGATGCGCTATCGCTGGGCACAATGGATTAACCATTGGTTGGGCCGTCATTTAATGAGTGCCGCCACGGCCCCCAATGAAGAAGGGGATAGAACCGGTGGTGTCAACCGAGCGTTCAAATATATCTATGCGGTACGAAAGGTGGGTAAACGCTTAAAAGCCTGGAACCGCACAATTTATTATCTGATTAAATGGATTTTATTTGGTGGCATTGCTGCACTGATTTTTTATGCGCTGTAATACTGTTTATGTGCTGTAGCACTTTTTACACGCGGTAGTACTTTCCTGCAAAACAAGCTAATCATCAAATAGACCACTGAGGTTTCCTCCAGTGGGCTATTTATTTTATGTCGCCACACAAATAATTAATCTAGTTAACCATATGATTTAAAAGTAAATATATAAATTTCATATTCCAGCGTATATTGATGGCAACCGTGTTATTGACCACCACATTCGGTGTCCTGGCCAATGAATTTGTGATGGCATCTCGAGACAGTAACTATGGCGAAGCGATGCAATATGCTGCTGATCAATCTCAGAAATCACATCCAGACACTAAGATAACGCTGGTTAAGCACCCACCAGCCGGTGTCGGACATGGCGAAACAAGCGCTGCGGTTACCCGAAAAAATGGTGCGCCGCAGCGGATAGCGGGCACTTTGTCATTAACCTTAAATGGGCTTCTCTCATTCAGAACGGGCAGGTATTACGGGCTTTGATCCACTCTTTGCTGATGGGATGAATAAAATGTAGCTCACTGGCATGCAGCATCAGCCGCGGTGTTTGCTCGGTGCCTGGTAGCAGGCGACCGCCATATAAGTCGCAGCCCCAAATAGGGTGGCCCAACTGCTGGCAGTGGATGCGGAGTTGATGGGTACGCCCGGTCTCCGGGGTTAGCTGTACCCGTGTCAATGGCAGTAATCTATTGTTTTCCAACTTATTGTCTTCCAACTCGTGATAAAAACGCTCAATGACCTGATAGTGGGAACGGGCGGGTTTGCCGTTGATTGGGCAAATCGACATCAGTGGGAACAGTGCTGGGTCTTTGGCAATCGCCGCGTCTATGATTCCTTCGTTGTCGTCCAGATGTCCACAAAGCAGTGCGCTGTACACCTTGGTTACGGTGCGCTGACTGAACTGCTGGCAGAGGGCAGCATTAATAACTTTATTGCGGGCAATCACCATCAGCCCGGAAGTCCCAAAATCAAGGCGATGAACCAGAGTGCAGCCGGGGAATATTTGTACCAGCCGATGATGCACCGAGTCGAGATTTTGTGGGTTTTTCCCCGAAAGGCTGAGCAGCCCAGCAGGTTTATTGATAAGCACCAAATGCTCGTCCTGATAGAGAATCTCTATCTTGTCATGGCACGGCGGGGCAATAAAGGTATCGTAAATCATAGACATCAGGTTGCCCGAAGGGGAAGTGGGGTGGGATAATAACCAACTTTCAGCTGGCTGGCGAATCTGGCCGCCGATTGCTATAACCGCCCACCAACAGCTAAATAGCAAAAAGCCCGCTTAGTTTCCTAAGCGGGCTTCTCTAATATGGCTCCTCTGACTGGACTCGAACCAGTGACATACGGATTAACAGTCCGCCGTTCTACCGACTGAACTACAGAGGAATCGTGTGAACGGGGCGCATGATATCTAGCATGCCCGATACTGTCAACGCTAAATTGGTACATTTGGCTCGACTGCTCAGCATCTGAGCAAGACAGAGAGAGATAATGGCTAAATCAGGTGAATTCGCCATTTTATGCCTTTATGGTTTAAGGCGTTGAGCCAATAACTAATTCAGTGGATGCAAGATCTCGGCGTTTTTATTATCGTTTTCCCACCGTTTTAGTCTGGCCAGCGGGTCTTGACGATAAAAAGTACAGAAATGCTGGTAAACCGCCGGGAAACGGTTTTCCAATAGCTCAGGTGCACTGAAAAAATATTCGGATAACACCGCAAAACATTCCGCAGGATCACTGGCGGCGTATGCATCCATACTGGCAGCGTCGACACCCACCATATCTATCTCATCTTGAATATTATCCATCGCCTGATGTAGGTCATATTCCCACGCCGCAACATCACGCATGGCAATCGGTGGCACGCCGTTTGAGTGACCGCCATTGCGCATATCCAGTTTGTGGGCCGCCTCATGAATAACCAAATTAAAACCTGACAAATCAAACGAGTCCTGAATATCTTGCCAATTCAGTACAATCGGCCCCTGTTCCCAACTCTGACCGGACTGCACTGTTTGCCCGGTGTGGACCAAGCCCGCATCATCTTGCCAGTCGTCATCAACCACAAAAGGGGACGGATAAATCAGCACTTCATGGAAACCGTCTAGCCATTTAGCTCCCAACTCCATCACTGGCAGGGCGAATAACAGTGTTAAGCGAGCCTGCATCAACGGCGTTAATACTAACCCTTGCAGTGGTAGCAGGCGTTTTTGTTGCAGCAAATGGCTGGCGACAGAAACCAGCCGCTGTTGCTCCTCGTCATTTAAAGGTGCCAATAGAGGGATATTCAGCGCTTCACGCCACTGTGCAAGCATCTCCGCTTGCGGTTGATTTGCTTTCCACAGCCACTTAATCATCAGGTTGCTCACAAAGTGATAATTCGAACGTCTAAAGCAGGGAAGTGTTGTTGTAAACATGCCGTAAAAAGGGGCATGAACGCAACCGTTTCATGAAGAGATACCCGAGCACTTGAAAGGCCCGCCTCGCAAACTGATGAAGATATCCGTTTTCTGAGGGGCAAAACGCCTCATGCTCTTTCATTATTCAAGCACTTATAGAAAAAAAATTCAGCGATCTTTATCACAGTAAGTTGGCAAAGCAAGGCGATAAATAATACATCCGGCTTGCTCATTGCTTGCTGGTAATCGTTTGCTGATATTCACCCCACAAATCAATACCAGCGCAAATGACCCTATCAGTGTAGCTCTACGCCATTGTGAGCAGGTTGATTTTATTGGCGGCCGCTATACCGCAGATGCTTTAGCTGGCAAGGCAACTGGTTGCTGCTTAAGTTGACCACTACAGTTTTGCATAGCCGGGGCGCGGGGATAGAGTGAGGTTATCGACGGATGCCACCAGACACTCATTGAAATGAGTATCAAATAGCACTGTGGAATTATTATTTATAATAATTGAGTATTAAACTGCTGGTTAATATATTTTTCCATCAGGGGGGCAAATGAAATATAAAATTAAAATAGAGCCATAAAAAATCAACTGTTATTTATTTAATTGATTTTTCTTTGAAATATTTTTTTCGATATGTTCTCTCGTTTTTTCGCGATTAAAAGTAGATTAAGAGAGTTTATTCGCCAAAATCACGCCATGATTAACCAGTGTGTAAGACCTTTCCTACATCAAGTTAGCTTGCAGTCTTATATACAAGGAATGTCTTAAAACGTTTAATAGCTGCATAAACTTTGATTTCATTTTTTTATTTTGGTCAACCCAATAAAAAGTTAATTCAACTCCCAGGCATCAGCCTATAAATTTTGGGTATCGCAACGCGATAAACATTATATCAGGACTATTTAAATGAAAAAGCAACTGGCTAGAATTACTGTACTGTCTTCTTTAATTTTTGGTATTAATGCCGCCAATGCAGAAGCACCGACTGCAGAATTAAAAGTAGTCGGTACGTTGACTGTGCCAAGCTGCACCATTTCACCTCCGGATGAGGGTGTTTACGATTTTGGTAACCTGTCTTCATCTTTAGTTAAATCAGGTACTGCGACTACGGCCCTGACGCCGATGACTAAAACCTGGACAATAAGCTGTGATGCGGAAACTTACCTGAACTTTACACCAGTGGATAACCGCACGGCATCTGCCAGTGTTGCGGGAACAACTAACTTCGGTATGGGTAACGTGAATAACACCGGTAAAATTGGTTATTACACTGCACAGATGAAGAGTGCCACTGTTGATGGCAAAACATCCAACGTCTTCTCATCCGCGACCTCAACTTTCGTTGTAGCAACAACGGCTCCGTTGACAACAGGTCTGCGCACCGGTTGGTCATCTGCTGCTAACACCCAGAGCACCGGTAAAGTGTTTACTGCTGATATTACTGTTAGCCCGATTTTGGCGGGTACCACGACGATGGGTGGCCCGATTACTGAAGATGCAGAAATCGACGGTTCATTGACGATGAACTTTGCATTCGGTATCTAAATAACCTGTTCGTCACGGTATAAATTGAGGGCAGATTTTTATTTCTGCTCTCAATTTTGTCTTAAGAGCATAGTTATGGATAAGTGTGACAATATTCATATATTGGAAGGACTCATCATTTTATGAAAATGCATACTTTCAATTTAGTTCTTTTCACCTCATTAATTCTATCTGCCACCGTACAGGCGGCCCCGCCTTCTGCAGAATTAAAAGTGACAGGAAAGATTGGTATTCCAACCTGTACTATTAATGCACCTGATGGCGGTATTTATAATGTCGGTGAGATTTCATCAAGCCAGATAAAAAGTGGCACAGCAGTGACAGTATTACCATCGATCACAAAAACTTGGACAGTTACTTGTGATAGTGTGACATATCTGAGCTTAAACGCGATTGATAACCGCAAAGCTTCTGTGAGCGATAACACCGGTATTCACAATTTCGGTTTAGGTTTTGTGAATGGTAGCGGGAAACTGGGTTTTTATAAAACCACGATGAGCAATGCTACTGTCGATGGAGTGAGCAGCTTACTCTATTTTATTGATGCTAATAACATATTGCAGGGTGGACATACTTTAGAGACGCTCACCAATAATTTCCGCTTTGGCTGGTCTGAAAATGCGACTACAGCAAAAGCAGGTAAAGTATTCAGTGCCGATTTTACGGTAACACCGACATTGGCAGGCTCAACAAGCATGGGTGGGGCTATCACTGAAAATATCAATATTGATGGTTCTGCGACCATGAATTTTTCTTTTAGTATTTAATTCATAAAAATCCTATACATCAGACTGTTTTCAATTTTTAATAGCTGCTGTACTTTTTATTGCGTAAAGCAATATGTTCTATTAGCCCACCCGTTTTCCTTATTTTTAGGACACCATTGTGTTTGCGCGTTGTGTTGCATTTTCATTTACAGCACTCCTCTTATCCCTCTTTCCTGTAGCGGTTTTCTCCGCAACAAAAGAGGGCGCGGTGACATTTGATATAAAAACACTAGAAAATTTGGGGTATTCAGCGGAGTTAGCGGATTTTTTCAGCAAAAAAGATAAGTTTTTACCCGGTCAGCATGATGTCACCATCATTGTGAATGCCAATAAAACCTATCATATTGAAGTTACCTTCGACAGTGAGGGGAATTTGTGTGTAGATCGAAAGTTGCTGATTGCATTGAAGCTCCGCCACAAAGACAGTGGCGACAGTTGTGAAAATATTGAAGCCTTATGGCCTGGTGTGGCTATAAAACTATTTCCCGGCCAATTCCGGGTGGAAATGACGTTGCCTCAAGAGGCATTTGATCCTGAGATGGAAGGCAGTGATTACCAAAGTGGCGGTCATGCATTATTACTGAACTATAATTTGTTCGGTCAGCGAATTGAGAGCAATAGCGATAATCTTAATTTATTCCAAGGGCAGTTTCAGCCGGGAATTAACTTTAATAACTGGGTACTGCGTAACCGGGGCTCCTATACCTATAATCAAGGAGTAGGCCATTACGATAATCAGGAAACCTACGCATTACGCGCGGTGGAATCATTGAAATCAGTGGTGCAGTTAGGTGAGTTTGGTTTGGTCGGTGACACATATTCCGGCTTACCGATCGCCGGTGCCCAGATATATTCCGATAATGCTCAATTAAATAATACGCAGTTAGTGGTTCCCATTGAAGGTATTGCTAATACCAACGCCACTATTGAAATTCGCCAGCGTGGACGGGTTATTTACCGCACCGTCGTACCTCCAGGCCCATTTTCATTATCTAATATCAGCAATTTTTCCAGTGGGGTGGTTACGGATGTTGATGTTATTGAGGAAGATGGTACCCAGCAGCATTTTACAGTATCGAATGCGCTGGATCCTAACATTGAACAGCAGGCGACGACCTACCAACTGGGATTAGGCCGTTATCGCGATAGTCTGAATGACAGTGAGAGCAAGTCGCCACTATTGGTATCGGGTGAGATGTCTTTTAACCCGATGAGCGCATTGCGTATGACTTCTGCTGGGCTGCTTTCCCCTGATTATCAAAATATCAATGTACAAAATCTTTATAGTGGGTTGGAGAATGCCTGGTTTTCGGCAGCGGCAAGTTACTCTAATACTAAAGATGTCGGGCAAGGTTACCAGTTTACCTTACAAAATCAGGTCTCCATTAATGGCAATTTGAGTGCTTCATTGTCGACAGTATATGACTCATCGAGTTATTGGTCGCCAGATAATGCCCTGAGCAGTGGCAATAATCTGAATTATCTAGTGTACGGCAAACTGAAAAACTCCACGTCGGCAGCGATGACATGGGCGCATCCTCGCTGGGGCGCTTTTTCCTATGTTTTGTCTAATAATATGTATTATCAGGCGGCTGATAGCGTTTCACATACATTCTCAGCAAGTGAACAATTTGGCCGGGTGACCACGACGCTAAGTTTTCAATCCACTTCACAGGGGCAAAATGCGCTATATGTGGGTATCACTATGCCATTGGGCAACGGATCGCTCAGTGGTCGGATGCAGCGTAATAATGGCAATATGACCTTAGGTAGCACCTATCAAGGCCGCTGGGGAGACAACAAAGGTTACCAAGTGGGTATAACTGGCAGTGATAGCCAGCGGCGCATTAATGGGGCCATGAATATGAATTCGGCGTATACACAATTGGCGGGCGGGGTTTCTCAGGCAACCAACAATAGCCGCTCAGCTTATATTTCTGCCAATGGTTCAATGGCTTATGCCAATAGCACTTTTGCCACTTCTTCGTCAGCAATTGGTGATACTTTTGCGGTAGTGAATATACCGAGTCAGTCCAATTTGCGTATTTCGTCGCCCAGCAGTGGCACATCGATTACTGATTATGCCGGGACGGCATTATTGCCCTCAGTAATGCCCTATACGGCATCAAAAGCACAAATAAGCACTAAAACATTGCCATTGAATATTCGCCTTAACAGTACTAGTGCAGATTTGAAGATGACACGTGGCACAGTCGCTACCCGTAATTTTGAAGCAACAGAAACTCGTCAGTTGTTGCTGAGTATTCGTGATAGCGACGGTGAAATGTTGCCAGTGGGGGCCAATGTGCTTGATGAAAAGGGTAACTTCCTGGGAACCATTATTGGTGATGGCAACTTTATGTTGGAAAACAAAGCGATTGGTGCAACGTTACGTGTTAAAGCCACCAATCGTAATGAATGTGTGGTGAGTTATGTTGAGCCGGATAAGTTTGATCCGGATGCATTATATGAAGTTACTGACGCTGTATGTCATTAATTTTAAATGCTTAACAACAAGCAGGTGCTCAGTAAATATTTTTTAGACATAGGATCTATTATGAAAAATACGATGGTTAGTCATGACAGTATGAGTGCAATGACTGCTTATACTCATATTCTCAAACGTGTTAAATCGTTTTTTATGTTCAATTTACTGGTGTTGTTAAGCTGCTGGAGTTTGGCATCTAATGCATCTTTCAAATTAGAAAGCACCACGGTCATTTTAAAGGAAAGTGATAGCCGCACCAGTTTCACTATTGAAAACACCTCGGCGAACCCGATCTTGCTGGTGACCAAATTGGTTGACTTAGATGGTAAGAATCTGAGTAAGCAAATTTTGATTTCTCCGCCGGTAACACGTATTGATGCCGGGCAAAGTCAGCAAGTTAACTTTGTATTAAAGAAAGGCACGGTACTGGATTCAGAAGTATTGTTAAAAGCTTCATTTGAAGGTGTAGAACAGGTACCGGGTAACGCAACAGTGATGCCAATTCGTCAAGAAATTGGTTTTCTCATTCAGCCAAATGCTGTGCCACAGATTAAAACCCCTTGGCAGGAATTGGTTATCTCTACATCCGGCAACAACTTGATTATTAAGAACCCGAGTAAACATGTAGTCCGCCTTGGCCCGCAGGTGTTTTTAGTGCCGAGCAATGAAGTTGTTCCCTTGGGCAGCCCTTATATTATGCCGGGTGTCACCAAGCAATTCGCGATTAAGTCGTCACCTACATCAGTTAAAGTTACCCCACTGAGCCGCTATGGTTTTGTGCAACCGGAAGTCGCTGTTCCTGTTTCGCGCTAATCAGGATGAGTGAGTTCGTCAATGCGAAAGGCGGCCGATAATGGCTGCTTTTTAATTTTAAGGGCGGCCAGTGTACTCAATAGCCGCACTGAATGTAAGAAAATTCCTACAAATCAATTAGATGCATCTCGCTCTATTTGTTTTTCCTGTTGGTCTCTTGGGTCACAAGTGATACCTTTCTAGAATCATTTGGTGTGGAATCATTCAAATAACCACCCATTAGGCTATTGCTGACTTTCTCAGGTCAATGCACAGGTGTATTTATGACGCTTTATGATATTAAACCGCGGTTTCAGGCGCTACTTCGCCCATGTTTGACTCGGTTATATCGGCAAGGAGTGACGGCGAATCAAGTGACTTTATTGACTCTGATAGCTTCACTGATAGTCGGCATTTCATTAACCATCTATCCCACGCGAATGATGTTTCTCCTGCTTCCCCTATTTCTGTTTTTCCGCATGGCGCTGAATGCTATTGATGGCATGTTGGCGCGAGAGTTCAATCAACAGTCGCGTTTAGGCGCTTTACTGAATGAGATTGGCGATGTTGTTTCGGATATTGCACTTTATCTGCCCTTTGCTTTGCTCCCTTATGCACGCCCTGAGCTAGTAATATTAGCGGTATTCTTGGCCTTATTAACTGAGTTCTGCGGTGTGATGGCACAAACATTGGGCCGCCCACGGGGATATCAGGGGCCGCTGGGAAAAAGTGACCGGGCGCTATTATTCGGTGCGTATGGGCTAGCCGTTGCCTTGTGGCCAAATGCTTTGCTGTATTCCGGATGGTTATTTGCTTTTGCATCAGTTTTATTGTTGTGGACATGTATCAATCGCTGCCGGGCAGCGCTAAGGCCAGAGGCATAATATGAACTCAACGCTAACTTTCAGTTTGGTGGTTATTTTTGCTTTATTAACCTTGGCCAGTTTAATTATTGGGGGGTTGATACTGCGCTATCCGCAAAAAGATTGGCTGGAACTGCGTCAGCGTATTACTAGCTGGTGGCTGATTATTATTGTTTTTGCCGTGGCGATGATTAGCCCCAAATGGCTGTCACTGGTTATCTTTGGTTTTATCAGTTTTCTGGCATTAAAAGAGTTCCTGACTCTTATTTCTACCCGCCGTTCTGACAATATTCCTTTGCTATGGATGTATCTCGCTATTCCTATTCATTATCTGTGGATTGGTATGGGATGGTACGGCATGTTCGTTATTTTTATTCCGATTTATGCATTCCTGTTTCTACCGGTACGCATGGTGCTGATTGGTGATACCAAAGGTTTTTTACATGCGGTATCGAATATGCATTGGGGTTTAATGACCACCGTATTTGCCCTCAGCCATGTGGCATTTTTACTGGTATTACCGGGTGGTATTGGTGGGCAGGGGGCGCTATTAGTGGTGTTCTTGGTGGCGTTGACCGAACTGAATGATATTGCTCAATATTTATGGGGAAAATCATTCGGCCGCATCAAAGTGACACCCACGGTCAGCCCAAATAAAACCCTGGCTGGTTTACTGGGTGGGACAGCAACAACCATGGTATTAGCAGGTATTCTGGGGCCACTATTAACGCCGATGAATCTCACTTTCTCACTATTTGCCGGATTATTGATTGGGTTAACCGGTTTCTGTGGCGATGTAGTGATGTCGGCGGTTAAGCGTGATCTTGGAGTGAAAGATTCGGGCAAATTATTGCCCGGTCATGGCGGTATTCTCGACCGTCTGGACTCTCTCATTTATACCGCGCCGCTGTTCTTCCATTTCATCCATTATTTTTATTATTAAGGGCTGGTCGTGAACCGACTATTACGCTGGATTTTTACATTATGCGTGGCGTATCCGGTAGTGCTGGTATGGCTGGGGGTTTCTGTCTGGCAGCGAAAACAATTGCCCCTTAAAGGGCCAGCTATTGTAGTGGCAAATCATAATAGCCATCTGGATATATTGACGCTGTTTACCTTATTCCCACTCTCAACTTTGTCGCAGGTTCATCCGGTGGCTGCTGCCGATTACTTTTTACGTCATCGAGCTATTGCCTGGTTCGCGATTAAAGTGATTGGCATTATTCCGGTAACGCGTGGTGGCGCAGGTAAGGGCAGTGACCCGTTGGCAGGATGTATTGAGGCGCTAGCCAATAATAAAATTGTCATTCTATTTCCTGAAGGGACGCGCGGTGAGCCAGAGAAATTTTCTGAGTTTAAATCGGGTCTGTGGTATTTGAGCCGACAATTCCCTACCACCCCGATAACCCCAGTATATATGCAGGGTTTAGGGCGGGCGATGGGTAAAGGACAGCGTATTCCAGTGCCATTCTTTATTGATATTTATGTTGATAAACCTTTGTATTTTCATGATGACAAACAGATATTCCGAACCGAATTACAGCAGCGGTTTATCACTTTGCAACAGCTCGCTACAAGGAAAATACCGTGACTCAAGGACATCGTGTTGCTCAGGAACTGACCTTCACCACCAGTGACAAGACGGCATTATTCTACCGTTGCTGGCCCGCGCAGAATGGCCCGGCAAAACGTGTGATAGTGCTGTTTCATCGTGGTCATGAACACTCGGGGCGCTTACAGCATATTGTTGATGAATTGATGCTGCCGGATGTGACATTTTATGCTTGGGATGCGCGTGGGCATGGTCAGTCACCGGGGGACCGAGGATACAGCCCAAGTTTGGCGCGTTCGGTGCAAGATGTTGATGAATTCGTCCGTTTTGCTGCTGTTGATAGCCAAGTGCCGATGCAGGATATTATGGTGGTTGCTCAAAGTGTTGGGGCGGTGCTGGTCTCGACCTGGGTACATGATTATGCGCCCAAAATTCGCGGTATGATTTTAGCCTCACCAGCGTTTAAGGTGAAATTGTATGTGCCGTTTGCTCGCCCAGGATTAACTCTGATGCATCGGTTTCGCGGGCTGTTTTACGTTAAATCCTATGTTAAAGGTAAATTCCTGACCCATGATGCATCGCGGGTGGCCAGTTTTGATAACGACCCGCTGGTTAGCCGCCCGATTGCCGTCAATATCCTGTTGGATCTTTACCGTGCCGCCGAGCGCATTGTGCAAGATGCCGCAGCAATAACCCTACCAACACAATTGCTGATTTCCGGCGATGATTTTGTCGTTCACCGTGCGCCGCAGCAGAAATTTTATCAGCGACTCAGCAGCCCGGTGAAAGAACAGCATATATTGCCCGGCTTTTATCACGATACTTTGGGCGAGCAAGACCGGCAACTGGCCTTCGATAAGATGCGAGCCTTTATTGAACGGCTCTATGGCGAAAAATTGCCTCAGCATAGTTACCGCTATGAAGACCGCTGGAGCGTCAGTGCCGATTGCTATCGTGCGCTGCAAGTGCCGCTGAAACCTTACTCTGCCGAAGGGCTGTACTATAGCGCATTGCGTTATGGCATGAAGACGTTGGGCAGCAGTGCTACCGGAGTGCGTTTGGGATTTGAAACCGGTTTTGACTCGGGCAGTACGCTGGATTATGTCTACCGCAACCAGCCGGAGGGCAAAAATAAGCTGGGGCAGTATATTGATAAACAATACCTTAATAGTATTGGTTGGCGCGGCATTCGCATGCGCAAAGTGCATTTGCAGCAAAGCATTCAAATGGCACTTCAGCAGTTGCGCGATAAAAACATGCCGCTGCGCATTGTGGATATTGCGGCAGGTCATGGCCGCTATGTGTTGGATGCGCTGACTGACCAGCATGATGTTGAGCAAATTCTACTGCGAGATTATAGCGAGCTGAATGTGGATAAAGGGCAAGCCATGATTGCAGAGCGTAATTTGACCGCGGTTGCGCGTTTTGAAAAAGGCGATGCTTTCGATCGAGATTCATTGGCAAGTTTGGCCCCAAATCCGACACTGGCTATTGTTTCCGGCTTATATGAGTTATTCCCCCAAAATGACATAATTGAGGCGTCATTGGCGGGGTTGGCGGCGGCGGTTCCTGCCGGAGGCGTATTGATTTACACCGGCCAACCTTGGCATCCGCAACTTAAAATGATTGCTCGTGCATTGACCAGCCATCAAGATGGACAGCCGTGGGTTATGCGAGTCCGCAGTCAGGGCGAGATGGATGCTCTGGTTGAGCAGGCCGGCTTTGATAAATGTCATCAACTGATTGATGAGTGGGGCATTTTTACGGTCTCTCTGGCGGTGCGCCGTGCTGATGACTGAGGGGGATAGTACGGTAACACGCAAGCAACTCTGGCGGCGTGCTGTGCTGTGGCTGCTGTTGCTGGCTCCACTGTTTTTTATCAGCTACGGCCAGACCAATCAGTTTACTGCCAGCCGCTCCGGGGTAAGTAGTGTGGTGTATGGTTGGGAGCACCATATTCCTTTTTTGCCATGGACGATTGTGCCCTATTGGAGTATTGACCTGCTCTATGGTCTATCATTATTTATCTGCACTTCGTTGCGCGAACAGACTCGCCATGCACTCAGGTTAATCATGGCATCGCTGGTGGCGTGCTTGGGCTTCCTGCTGTTTCCACTCAAATTCAGCTTTATTCGCCCAGTCACTGATGGGCCTTTCGGCTGGTTATTTCAGCAACTCGAACTGTTTGATTTGCCTTACAATCAGGCACCGTCATTGCACATCATGCTGGCCTGGTTGCTGTGGCTGCACTTTTGGCCACATTGCCAAGGGATATGGCGTTGGCTGATGACTGGCTGGTTTGCATTGATTGCAGTATCTGTCCTGACTACCTGGCAACACCATGTCATTGATATTGCAACGGGATTAGCAGCGGGAGTGATTGTCAGTTATCTGATCCCGATAAAAAGCCATTGGTGCTGGCAACGACCCAGTCGCTCATCCCTGAAACTGGCACTTTGGTACGGTAGCGTCGCCTTATTAGTGGGAGGGCTAGGACTAGGGCTGCAAGGTGGGGGTTATGTGCTGGTGTGGCCTGCACTTTCTTTGCTCGCGGTGACGGCGGGTTATTGTGGTTGGGGGATTGGGGTGTTCCAAAAAGAGGCCGATGGCAGACTATCGCCGTCAGCACGGCTGCTATTATGGCCTTATCGATTGGGGGCCTGGCTGTCGATGTATGCGTTCACCCGCCCCTTGCCGCAAGCCGTACCGGTGGCTGATGGTGTTTTTATCGGCAGTTATCCACGAGCACCGCTATTACAGGCAAGCACATTGGATGTCACAGCAGAATTTAGTCGCAGCGATTATAGCCGCAATAAACCTTATATATGCTGCCCATTGATGGATTTAATGGTGCCCAATCAGCAGCAACTGGCTCTGGCGGTCACAAAACTTAATCAATTACATCAGCAACATGGCACAGTTTTGGTGCATTGCGCGCTGGGAATGTCTCGCAGCGCGCTGGTGATTGCCGCATGGTTACTTGATCAAGGGCGAGTAGCTACACCGCAAGCAGCGGCTGAATTATTACGGCAAGTTCGCCCACAAGTGGTATTGCAGCCTCAGCATTTGCAGGCTCTTGCGCAAAGAAGGAAAATTACATGTTAAATCACCCGGTGGCTGGGCAGGTTCTGACAATTCATCTTGCCAGTTGGCGTTATCTTGCTGCGTTGACTGTGCCGCCGATAATCTTTGCCCTGTGGGGTGCCGATAGTATTGTCGCGGGATTGTTACTGCTGTTGGCGGGTGTGACACATTATTATTGTTGGCGCTTATGGCTTGATGAGCGCCTATTTACATTGCTCTATGCCCACGAGCCACAAACGGCAGATTTTGATGCTGCATTGGCACAGTTGTGGGGGAAAAAAACGACGGATGGGCGCTCGTTAGACTCGCGCTGGCTAGGGGCGGCTAAATTGTTGCGGCGTGCGATGGTCAGCAGTTTATTATTGTGGTTGGTAATGGTTGTTGCACCCGTGACTGACTTGATAGCTGTGCAGTGAGAAATTATTATTGGCAAAGATAATAAAACGGCACAGTATCAGCGCCGTTTTATTAATCAGGGAACAGAAAGGTCTAAGGGGCTTTTTTCTTGCCAAAAATCTTCAGTAAAGCGCCAGCGGCACAACCAATCACTACACCTAAAATGACCCATTCAGTAAATGACATATTCAGACCCTTTTATTCGTTTGGCCTGATTATATAAACTATTCCCTACTTGTCCATGCTTGGGCAACTCAATATTGATAGCTCCACGGCCTTACAGCTTCGCTAACATCTCTCGGGTGACCAGTACAATTCCACTTTCCGAACGATAAAAACGACGAGCATCTTCATCCGCGTTTTCACCAATCACCATGCCTTCGGGGATAACACTGGCACGGTCTACGACACAGCGATGTAGCCGGCAAGATCGCCCCACATTGACGTCGGGTAGTAATACACAAGAATCGATATTACAGAATGAATTGACTCGTACTCGAGAAAATAACACCGAGTTGACCACGACTGAGCCGGAGATAAAACAGCCGCCTGACACCAACGTATTCATGGTCATACCATGGCTGCCAGAGCGATCTTGTACAAATTTTGCCGGTGGCAATGGCTCGGCATAGGTGCGTATCGGCCAATGTGAATCATACATATCTAATTCTGGCGTGATAGCCGCTTGGTCGAGGTTTGCTTGCCAATAGGCATCTAATGTCCCGACATCACGCCAATAATCAGGGGCGTCGGGTGAAGTGGAAACACAAGATAATGAGAACGGATGTGCCCAAACATGGCCCTGTTCGGTGATTTTCGGCAGAATATCTTTGCCAAAGTCATGGCTGCTGTTTTCGTCCGCGTGATCGCTCTCAAGTAGACCAAACAGGAATTCGGCGTTAAACACATAAATCCCCATACTGGCCAGACTGCTATTAGGCTTTCCGGGCAGAGTGGGAGGGTCTTCAGGTTTCTCCCAAAACATTTTCACTTGTAACTCTTCGGAGACCTCCATCACACCGAAGGCCGTTGCTTCCGCCTTGGGCACTTCGATACAGGCCACGGTGCAGGCTGCGCCACTTTCTACGTGATCGAGCAGCATGCGAGAATAATCCATCTTATAAATATGATCTCCCGCTAAAATCACTACATATTCAGCATGATAGCGGCGAATAATATCTAAATTCTGGAAAACCGCATCTGCGGTGCCGGTATACCAGTGCTCCCGCCCCTGGCGTTGTTGCGCGGGCAATAAGTCCACAAACTCATTCATCTCTTCACTGAGAAATGACCAACCATGCTGGATATGTTGCACCAAAGTATGAGACTGATACTGCGTTATCACGCCGATGCGACGAATACCTGAATTAAGGCAATTTGATAGTGCGAAGTCGATAATGCGGTATTTTCCGCCGAAATGAACAGCGGGCTTTGCTCGGACAGACGTAAGATCTTTAAGACGTGAACCGCGACCACCTGCAAGAATCAGGGCTACGGCTTTATTGGGAAGTTGTCTGGCCGACATGACTCTATCGATATCACCTGCTTTCCGCATGTCAGATTCCTTATCATTTGTATGTATAGCCGCTGGATTATGGGCTATATCCATCAATCCTAATGTGCCAAATACTGCCCGGATAATGACCGGATTTATGCCTCCTTTAAGTATAAGTATCGTCAATAACATAATCGGCTAATTATCGTTATAACAATGAGAAGCGAATCAAATTTAGCGTGTTCAGGTTGAAATTTTACGTCAACTCACTTCATGGATGGAGTGGCATTGCTTTCTACATTGTTAGGTTTGTGATCCTCGACCATACTCGATAGGGCAAAAGTATTCGTAGTTTTAATAAGGATATAAAATTATGACAATAGCAAAAGAATATCTGTGGTTGTCGGCACTCACTTTGGTGCTGAGTAGTTCTACGCTGAGTGCTGCACCGCTTGCAGCACAACCTACCGGTTACACTTTGGAGCGCGTGGTGATTTTGAGCCGCCACGGTGTTCGTTCCCCGACGAAACAAACACAGTTAATGAATGATGTCACACCTGACAAATGGCCTCAATGGCCAGTAAAAGCGGGCTATTTAACGCCGCGAGGAGCAGAGTTAGTCACCTTAATGGGCGGTTTTTATGGTGAGTATTTCCGCAGCCATGGGCTGTTGCCAGCGGGGTGCCCGGCAGACGGGGCCGTCTATGTGCAGGCTGATATTGACCAACGCACCCGCTTAACCGGACAGGCATTTCTGGACGGTATCGCCCCGGATTGCGGCCTAAAAGTACATTATCAAGCTGATTTGAAAAAAGTTGACCCGTTATTCCACACTGTCGAGGCGGGGGTCTGTAAATTGGACCCAACGAAAACTTATCAGGCTGTTGAAGAACGACTGGGTGGGCCATTAAGTGAGCTGAGTCAGCGCTATGCCAAGCCCTTTGCCCTGATGGGCGAGGTGCTGAATTTTACAGCTTCACCTTATTGTCAGTCATTGCAACAAAACAGAAAAAGCTGTGATTTCGCGACTTTTGCAGCAAATGAAATCAAAGTAAATAAAGAAGGGACAAAAGTTTCATTGAGTGGGCCACTGGCGCTATCGTCGACATTGGGTGAAATTTTCCTGTTACAAAATTCGCAGGCCATGCCCGATGTCGCCTGGCACCGTCTCAGCGGTGAAGAAAATTGGGTTTCATTATTGTCACTGCATAATGCACAGTTCGATTTGATGGCCAAAACCCCTTATATCGCCCGGCATAAAGGAACTCCGCTATTGCAGCAAATTGATACGGCATTAGTGTTGCAACGTGATGCTCAGGGACAAACCTTGCCGCTATCACCGCAAACCAAATTGCTGTTTCTCGGAGGACATGACACCAATATCGCCAACATTGCCGGTATGTTAGGAGCTAATTGGCAATTACCGCAGCAGCCCGATAACACCCCGCCAGGTGGCGGACTCGTTTTTGAATTATGGCAGAATCCGGATAACCATCAACACTATGTGGCCGTGAAAATGTTCTATCAAACGATGGAGCAGTTGCGCAATGCTGATAAGTTAGACTTGAAGAATAACCCGGCAAGAATTGTTCCGATTGCCATTGAAGGTTGTGAGAACGAGGGTGATAACAAACTTTGTCAGCTTGAGACTTTCCAAAAGAAAGTCGCCCAAGTGATCGAGCCTGTATGTCATATTTAGGCTGAAATTATTCGGAGTTAATGCGTATTGTCGAATAAGTCAAAAGACCACAGTGTAATGTGGGTTTATTATCTGTGGTTATTAACAGTGATTTATTATGATTAATGCTATATAAATAAAAGCTGGGGCTATCTATTAAATATAGATAAGCCCCAGAAGCAAGTGATAGCATCAATAAGACAAGTGTTCAATTAGCGGAAGCATTACAATTTAAGTATTATTAACCTAGTCTGACTAAATCGAAAGGCACATGGCGTTCACCGGTATGTAGCAGCTCTACAACCCGCTCGCGCTCAGCTTGTATAGGTGCCAAACCCTCGGCATGAATAGCCTTTGCTACGTCAATTTCTCCTGTTTGTGCGACCATGACACGTTTGCCAGGAATAATTTGGTTTCTATTTCTGTCATAGACCTTAACCATATTAACCTCCAATAGTTATCTGATAAGGTTCAATAGGTATCGAGTGTAAATTTCACACCTAAAATAAAACCAATATCTAAGATATAAACCTATTGTTAACATAAAACCGAACAGCTAAATAACTTTTATCTATAGACTTCGCTCAATAAGGTCAATTTGTTTGCCTCAGTTAAGCTATTATGGAGTTGGCTTACATACTGTGAAAAATGATATTTATTTTTTTAGTAGAGATCAAGTCGTATAAGCATTTTTTTATCATGTATAGGCTGGAATAAAAAACCCGCATTGTCAGCGGATTTTATGTAGGCAGTATTCAATCGCCAGCAATGTGCTATATCAGTGACTTTTGCGTTAAAGATTCCAGTATTTTTAGTGGGGATTGTTGAGGGTTCTTCATCCCCTCAACCGGTAACAGGAAAGTTTGTTCCAACATGAATTGCCCGCCCATCGCCGCGTGAGGCGTTTGATCTGAAAAACAGATCCAGCTACAACCCGCTGGGAAATCAATAGCTTGCTGCAAACCATTTTTTTGGTAATCAGAGTCTGACTTCATTTTATCGTGCAGTTGAAGCATTAAATGATCGTAATGACTGCGGCGGCGCTTGGTTATCCCGATTTTATGCTGCAACCAACTACTGACAGGGGAATAACTGTCGAGTTGCGGTAAATAGCGACTGGCTAATTGCGAAAAATCTTCCCCTATACGCCATGAGCGTGGCTCATTATGAGGGTTGATATTGGTGAAGATTCGGATGATTCGCTCACCATAATTAGGCCGTGAAGGGAAAGCATCCACATGTAAGCGGCTATCATCTTTACGCCAAGATGTTTTATCACGCCAGGCAGTAACCGGGTGCAAACGTAGGCTATTAGTTGGACTGTGCAGGGCAGAGATATAATCCGGCAGTAATTGATTCACCAGACTGAGGCAATTCTGATAATAACGTTCGAGCAATTGGCGGGTTAATGTCACTTTGCTTTCATCAGTGACGCCGGTTAGTGTCCCCTCCAACGGCTTAAAGCTGATATTTTTACGTTTTACATCCACCAAGGCGGGGTCAAGCAGTTGCATTTCCTGTTCACTCAGCTCAAATGCCAAATGAGGCAGAAAAAGCACTTTACCTTGCTCCAGAGCCTCGACGGCACTGGAGTTTTGCGCGTTATCTTGACCCCAACGGGTATAGGGGAGCGTAAGAATCGATGAATCTGACGCGTTGCTTTGATTATTACTCATCAGCTATTCGCTTATATATATTAATTATGTCAAGAATAACTTTTAATTATAGATAAAATGAGGGCTAGGGTACAGATTTCAAATTTTACTTTCCTTGATCAACTGCACTAAGGGTGGAAAACGTCGTATTATTGGGGATGACTTAACAATTGAGGTCTGAATTTCGGCGTGTTCTGACCAACGGTCAATAATCGTATCCAATTGCTCCATTGAATGAATATATAAACGACTAATGAAGCAGTCGTCGCCGGTCACTTTGTCACACTCAACACATTCAGGTGTTTCCTGAATCATTTCTTCAGTTATCCGTAGCATTCCTGCCCGCGGTTTGACACGTACAATAGCCTGCAAGCTATACCCGAATGCCTGTTGATTCAAATCTAGTGTGTAACTGCGGATAATATGACGTTCTTCGAGACGTCGTAAACGTTCAGAGGTACTGGGGGAGGAGAGGTTGACTTGTTGTGATAGGTCCTTCAAAGATATCCGTGCATTTTTTGCTAAAATAGTAATCAATTGCTCATCAATCTTGTCCATGCCTATCCACCTTTTATGATTCGAAACAATAGGATCATTATAGGTGTCATTTTAATATGTTCGCGGAATTTTCCTAATAAATATAATGAGTTTGATGAGAAAAAGGCGTGTTTGTTCGTGTTAGTCGCATCAACAAAGGCTTGGACAATATTGCCTATTGAAGCAGTAGTGCTCGCCGCTACTGATTTGTCTTTGAGAAAGTAGATTTGATACACAAAAGTATATCCTCTACCGAGGTCGGCAGAGGGCAAAGCCATGTTAGATCGTCGTGATTAATACCGGATAGCCGAGGTACTGGCCAACGATGCAGTTTGATTCGGCTCATTGGTACGCATAGATTTTTTTTGCAAATAGGCTAAGTCATAGACATCATAAAAGTCTATTTCACCTTTATTACTAATAATATGTTTAAAGCGGATTTTAAAATCATCGCTGATATCCTTGCTATTTAATATTTCATCAATTGCCTGTGTTGATAGCGCACGGCTAAAGAACCATTCACCGTTATAGCAAACGCGTAAATCAAGAATACCAATATCGTCGAATTTAAATACGGGTTTGATTTCCATCATGAGAACAGCAGACATCAAGACAAAGAAAACAGTGAAGGCAATCATATAACCCGTGCCAAAGTAGGGCGTTAAGTACATTAAAATTAAGACAAAAAAGTATGATATTAGCATCGCAAGGCAAAGGTAGGGGTGCTTGTAGACAAAATCGCTGTTAAATTTTAATCGACCATCTCTTTTTTCTTTCTGATTTATTCTTGCGATGTCGTCGGTTAATATTTTTTTAATTATGTCCATAATGATGACCTTGTAATTAATAACTAATAAAGTTAAACCATAATGGTTTGTTATAGTTTAACATGAAAAGTTAAATTTAATGTATATCAGTTTAAGGAATTAGTTAGCAAAACTGTTATAGTTAAATAGGCAATTGAGTAGATATATTATTCATTCATCAGATGAAAACAATCGTTTTTTCTGAAATTTCACCTGATGAAATTTCATAGTGAAGCTAATTATAGCGCTGAACAGCCATCAGTGGTCAGGACAATTTTACCGATATGCGTGCTGCTTTCCATTAATTCATGGGCTTTAGCGGCTTCTTTCAGTGGAAATGTCTTAAATATCAGTGGTTTTACTTGACCATTACACAGCAATGGCCAAACGTGTTGCTCCAGTTCTTTAGCGATGAGCGCTTTTTCTGCCACAGTACGCGAGCGCAATGTGGATCCTGTGTGTGTTAGACGTTTTAGCAACATTAGCATCAAATTCAAGTCCTTGGCATTCCCATTTTGAGTGCCAATCTGCACGATGCGACCATTCATTGCGGCAGCTTCATAATTACGTGCGACATAATCACCAGCAATTAAATCGACAATAACATCGACACCTTTCCCTGCGGTGACTCGTTTAGCCTCGGCAACAAAATCGTCAGTGTGATAATTAATAGCAATATCTGCACCTAGTGCCAAACACGCCTGACGTTTCTCTTCTGACCCCACAGTGACGATAACTACTTTTGCGCCAAATGCTTTGCTCAACATTATTGCTGTAGTCCCAATACCTGAAGAGCCTCCGTGAATTAAGACAGTTTCACCAGCGGTAAAATGACCCCGTTGGAAGAGGTTAGTCCATACGGTAAAGAAAGTTTCGGGTAACGCTGCCGCTTCAATTTCAGTGAGGTTAGGTGGAATAGGTAAAGCGTTGGTTTCATGTATTACGCAATATTGGGCATAACCACCACCCGCGATTAACCCACACACTTTGTCTCCAATTTTAAATCGTGAGACATCAGCCGCAACAGCAACCACGACACCTGCGACCTCTAATCCTGGAATATCGGAGGCGCCCGCTGGTGGTGCATATTGTCCACGGCGTTGCATGACATCAGGGCGGTTAACTCCGGCAGCTGAAATCTTAACCAGTATTTCACCTGCAGCTGGCATAGGTGTCGGGCGATCGACGGGGACTAAGACTTTAGGGCCGCCAGGTTGAGTAATCTCGATCGTGACCATGTTCGTTGGGAGATTAGTTAACAATGTCATAATATTCCTCTTGTAACATGAAGATACTGAGTCAGAAGCTATGCCTATGATTGAGTGATTATCTTAGCCCCGTAACGTAAATAATTCATGGAGTGAATGTGCTTAACTTATGACACATATGCAAAAGACAAAATCATCAAAGGGGAGCAGAAGATAAAAAAGCGCCCAATAGGGTGGGCGCATAAATTTACAAAGGAGTACTACATGTATGACTCATTGCATGGCAATAATCGGGACTAAGAGATGTTTGGAACATAATGATATTAGTGGTGTTTCTCTTGGTTCTATATAGGTATTAATCCGAAATTATGCATTAACCCAGTGAAAATATCAGCTTCTCGTCTCCTGTTATATCTCACTTTTGTATTGCCAGCAGACCTGGTATTGATAAGTTTCACATGTCAGTAAGTTATCGATATGGACGCTGGGGCTCCATGAATCATCACCACCAACGCCCATATGGAAACCATCAATATTAAGCCAGGTACCTGGTTCTGGCTTAAGTAAATACTGATGGCTGGTCATCATGAGTTGCTGTGTGCTGTAACGACTGATACCAAAATGGAACTGCCCCGTTAATTGCCAATTTCCATAATTCAATGCATTAGTTTTGCAACGTAATCCATTTTCACTTGGGAATATGTAGGGGGTGTGCATCTGTTCAAGGGGTTGCGACCAGTGACCATATTGTGCCGAGAGTTGGCGGTCAGGATAGTTTTCGTGTGGTCCTAATCCCAACCAACTAACATTTTCAGAAATATCAGATAATTGGCAACACATACCTATTCTGGCCGGTGGGGGGAGCAATGTGGCAACTTGAACTCGGACATCAATGGTCATACGGCCTTGTTTATCAAAGCGATATAACCAATGAGTATGTAATAATTGTTCTTGGGCAAACTCATAGATATATTCAGCGCTGATTTGTATAGTCTGAGACAAGATATCCGCTTGTAAGGATAAACAACGTTGTTCCAGTTGATACATTCCTGCTTTTTTCCAGCGTTCAACCCAAGCATTAGGATCAATTTGTGTTGCTTCACTAATACCAATATCGTTATCCAGCGGTGCGCGGACAAATTGATCACGCAATGGAGTGAGCAATCTATTTTTCCCATCGACCCACCATTGTTCCATCAATCCGGTTTGGCAGCTAAATAGCCAGCGCTGCTGTTGATGAATCACAGTAATATATTCCGCATCTTGGTGCAGTTGGAGGCAATCAGACTCAGCTAAGCTAGCTAAGGAATTTTGGGGAACAGAGAGTGAATGCGGTAAACGCCATTGATGCCATGCACTACGATGATGCTTTGGTGACCAAGCAGTCTCTTTTACTTGCCTGACTTCAACATTTAGCCATAAATCACCTGGCTCACTGATGGTCGGTAATTGATCTGCCAATGTAAGGTATTGTGTGCTTTCAGGCGATAAATCTAGTGGGAGATTACCCTCCAAAACTGATTCTCCCTTTAACTCGATACGCCAATACAGGTGCTCGTTATCGCTGTTTTTGAACAGATATTCACTGGTAATGCTGACTACCAACGGTGTTGTGCTAAGCAACCCGAATTGGAAAAATTGCTGCGCGCATTGTGCTTCATACAGACTTGGGTGGGGGGTACGGTCAGGAAAAACTAATCCATTCATACAGAATTGTCGGTCATTGGGGCTGTCGCCAAAGTCACCGCCATAAGCCCAATAAGACTGACCATTTTCATCATTACGGCTGATGCTTTGGTCTACCCAATCCCAAATAAACCCCCCCTGTAGCCGAGGGTATTGGCGAAATGCTTGCCAATAGCGGGAAAACCCACCAAAACTGTTGCCCATTGCATGGGCATATTCGCACAAAATCAACGGACGAGATTCGTTTGGTAGACCAATCCATTTTTTTATCGCCCATTTAGGTACTGCTGGGAAAGGTTGGTCTTCATCCACTCTAGCATACATTGGGCAAACAATATCAGTAGCTTGGGTATTTGCACCGCCACCTTCATATTGTACTGGGCGAGTGGGGTCATTGGTTTTTATCCAGCGATAAAGTGCATCGTGGCTAGCGCCGTGACCTGATTCATTGCCCAATGACCAGATAATAATGCAAGGGTGGTTACGGTCGCGCTGAACCATCCGGGTAACTCGTTCGCTGAAAGCAGAAAACCACTGTGGATCGTCTGCCAACCGCCCCATAGGCTGCATTCCATGTGTTTCGATATTGGCTTCATCGACAACATATAAACCGTAGCGATCGCACAGGCGATACCACAGTGGGTGATTGGGGTAATGTGAACACCTTACGGCATTAAAGTTATGCTGTTTCATTAAAATGATATCTTGCAGCATACTTTCTTCATCTATAGCTTGACCTGTTTGGGGGTGATGCTCATGGCGATTCACCCCACGAATTAGTACCGCTTTACCATTAATCTTGAGTAGCCCTTGATGAATGGCCACTTGGCGGAAACCGACATCATAAGCTTCCGCTTCGATAAGTTTTTGCTGGTTATCAAGTAGCGAGATGACGGCTCGATAGAGCGTAGGTTGTTCAGCACTCCATAATAAGGGTTGCTCTACCCGTAGGTTTAGGAGAGTGCGATCAGCATAATTCCCCCTTTCATCAATTGCTTGAGTACCTAGAGGTTGTTGCAAACTGGTAACTAACGTATCCGCCAACCAAAGTTGCACCCGGATTTGATAGGCTTCGATCACTTGCGTGTTATTGATATCAATCAATGGAATATTAACTGCCGCCATCACATCTAAATGGGCGGAGCTGAATTCGGGCGATAAATGCGTTGTGATATGAACATCCCGCAAATGAATATCAGGCTTGTGTAGTAGGCTGACATCACGAAAAATCCCGCTCATGCGCCACATATCCTGATCTTCCAGATAGCTACCATCACTCCAACGCAATACAAGAACGGCGATGCGGTTATTGTTTGCTTGCAAATAAGGAGTGAGATCGAATTCGGCGGGCAGGCGACTGTCTTGGGAATACCCAACCCACTGGCCGTTACACCACAGATAGAATGCGGAACTCACGCCATCAAAAATAATGCGGGTTTGCCCTGACGAGAGCCAATCGGGATCTAAGGTAAAATTATAAGAATAACAGCCTGTCGGGTTGTCCTGTGGCACTCGCGGTGGGTCAACGGGAATTGGGTATCGCACATTGGTATAAATCGGGGTGTCGTAACCATGGAGTTGCCAATTTGAAGGGACTGGTATTGACGCTGATCCTGGGAAGTCTTGCTCAGCCCATTCATCGGGTACTGATTCAGGCCGCGTAAAATAACTAAATGTCCACTGCCCATTCAGTAATTGCCGCTGTGGGGAATCATTATCATCTTGAGCGGCACTGATATTTCTCCAACTGTAAAATGGAGGGTGCGCTTCAAGGCGGTTGTACTGTGTTATTTGCGGGTTTTCCCAATCTCGGCGAGATAAAATCTGTGATAGGGCTGGTTTAACCCGCTGTTTAACTTCTTGCTGTACCGTCATCATTTCAGCCTTATCTTTTGCGAAATTGAGCTTGTTTTGTTAGCACTACTTTGAACAGTAATTAAATGTTATGCGCTCACAATTTTGATGCGTTCAAGATGAATTCAGCCGAAAGTAAAGTAAATAGCTGTGAGTTAAATAGTCGAGAACGATCGCATTTATTCGTTTTTGTACCGTGCAGGATTAAAAGAGGCTGTAGTCTGGCGTATTATCAGTTCAGTCTCTAATGACAACGATTGAGAGGGCGGCTCAATCGTATGGTGTAGCCTGACTATCAGTCGGGAAACACTTTCTTCCCCTAATAATCTGAAGTTTTGTCTGATGGTGGTCAGTGGAGGCTGGAAATAGGCGCTGTCCGCAGTATCGTCATAACCAATGACAGAAACCTCTTTCGGCACCTCGATATTGTATTCGTGCAGAGCGCGCAGTACGCCTAGCGCCATTTGGTCATTAGCGACCAGGATGGCGCTAAATGGAGTATTACCGGCGATAAGCTTCTGTGTCGCCTGATAACCACTTTGTGCATTCCATTCTCCGTGATAAACCGCTTGTGGTGAAAGTGAGGCATTATTCAATGCCTGCAACCACCCCTGGTGGCGCAATTGGGCTGAAATAGCATCTTTGGGGCCGGAGATAAGCACTATTTGCTGATGGCCCAATGCGATGATGTAGTTTGCACCCTGAATTGCGCCTACTTTGGGATCAAATAAGACGCTGAAAGCCCCAGAACGGGGGTCAACATCAAGAAAAAGAACCGGCGTATCTGCACATTGTTCAGTAATTTCATGGCTGCGTTTTGTCTTCAAAGGAACATTGACTAAAATCCCATCAACTCGTTGAGCCAGTAACTCGTTTATAGCTTGTTGGCAGGCATGTTCACTATGGTCATCGACCATGGCAATGACCACGTTATACCCCAGTTGGCGGGCTTTTCTTTTTATTGCGGCAGCTATTTGCGAGGGAGCATGTAAAGAAAGGTCAGAGGTCGCTAGCCCGAGAGTCAGGCTATGCTTGCCTGCTAATTGCTGTGCTACCCGGTTAGGAATATAGTTCAGCTCAGCCATAGCCAATTCAACTTTATTCCGGGTTTTTAGCGAGACATGAGGGGCTTGGTTTAAAACACGGGATACCGTTTGATAAGAAACACCCGCCTGGCGTGCGACATCATCTAAAGTGGCAGACTTGTGCTTCATGTATTTCTCTCAAAAATAGGTGAGTGTTTATGATAGCAAATTCAAGGGATAAACTTTCAGCCCAAGTAGCAAACATCATTAAAACAAAGCCTCAAGAGTATAATAAATAGCTTTTTTGGTCTTATTTTAGTCATGCACACAAGAATCTTCCGCTTGCTTGCTAAAAAGAGTTGCTATTAAAAGCCGGTCATGAGTTAATGCGTCTCGGCCTGTGGTACAGACCTATTTATGCACGACATCTTGAGTAAAGTGGTTCATATTTAAAGCGTTATCGTTGATAGCTCTTCACTGACGAATTTCCTTCATAGTGCCTCCATAAGTAACGACTGATAACCGGCTATAACACGCCCATGGTGGCAAAATTTTTTAATAAAGGAAATACACATGTCTAACATGATGAAAGGTCAAGTAAAGTGGTTCAACGAGTCTAAAGGCTTCGGTTTCATCACTCCAGCTGATGGCAGCAAAGACGTGTTCGTGCACTTCTCTGCAATCCAAGATCAAGGCTTCAAGACCCTGGCTGAAGGCCAGAATGTACAGTTCTCTATCGAGAACGGTGCTAAAGGTCCGTCTGCAGCAAACGTAACTGCAATCTAATTGGCCTTTGGCTGATTATAAAAAAACCCGCTAAGGCGGGTTTTTTACTTTCTAGTATGAAGCAAACTGCCTTATTCACTCTTACTTTCCTCCCGCCTGCTGATTTCTTCTACATACTCTCGGTACGAACATCGTCCACTCTCATTTTTCTGCTTAAATATATTCATCAAAAGCATACACTTGATTGTGCGTAAACCTTATCATTCTCACCTAATTTTGTACTACACTAGCAGCATTGACTTAATCAAAGGTAATATCATGAAAGTAAATGATCGGGTGACAGTAAAAACCGATGGTGGCCCACGCCGTGAGGGGGTTGTTTTAGAGGTGGAACAGTTCAGCGAGGGTGTTATGTATCTGGTTTCACTGGAAGATTACCCCGCAGGTGTTTGGTTCTTTAATGAAATTGATAGCCATGATGGCACCTTTGTTGAGCCACTTCATCAATAGCGTTTGCAACCCTTTTATCTGCCTGACGCACAGCAAGTGACAATAAAAAACCGGAGGAAGGCGAGAGCCTTACCTCCGGTTATGCTATCAGCTTTTGCAATCATAGCTCGGCTGAATTGTCGTTAGCGAGAACTCAGAAAGTTTCCCAATTCAGCGAGTCATCGGCAGACTTTTTATTTCCGCCAGTTTTATTCTGTCCCCCTGATGAAGGCGTTGGTGTTTTAAGAGAGGGAGTTGAACTGCGACCATTTAAATGGAAGACTGCAACCGCCTGGGTCAGTATCTCGGCCTGTTGCTCTAAAGAAGCCGCCGCGGCTGACGCTTCCTGCACTAAAGAGGCGTTCTGCTGTGTTACGTTGTCCATCTCGGATACCGCTTGCGCAACCTGACTGATGCCGCGGCTTTGTTCATCAGAAGCTGATGCGATCTCGCCCATAATATCAGTCACATGCGTGACGGCCATGACGATCTCTTTCATTGTCTTACCCGCATCAGAGACCAGAATTGAGCCATCACCAATAAGATCAACCGAGACTTCAATCAACGATTCTATCTCTTTTGCTGCGTCAGCGCTGCGCTGCGCCAAATGGCGAACCTCGCTGGCGACGACTGCAAATCCACGGCCTTGTTCACCTGCTCGGGCCGCTTCTACCGCAGCATTCAACGCCAGAATGTTGGTTTGGAAAGCAATGCTATTAATGACGTTAGTAATTTCAGCAATTTTCATTGAGCTGAGGGATATTTTATCCATCGTGTCGATAACATCATTCACGATATCGCCACCTTGGGCAGCTTTACCTGATGCATTCGCAGCCAGTTGGCTGGCATGGTGGGCATTTTCCGCATTTTGTTTAACCGTTGCAGTCAGTTGCTCCATGCTAGCTGCTGTCTCTTCAAGTGAAGCGGCTTGTTGCTCCGTTCGTGCTGAAAGATCCGTATTGCCCAGTGCGATTTCGCTGGAGCCTTGATATATAGATTCGGCACTGCTGCGTACAGCCTCAACCGTGGAAGCTAACGAATCTTGCATTTGTTGAATATTATGACCTAACACACCGATTTCATTGCGGCCAAATGCCACGGGGCTTTGTGTTAAATCCCCTTGAGCAATACGTTGAATACGCACTACCAACCAGTTAATCGGCTTGATAATGACCTTGCTGATCACTAAAAAAGCGATTATTGTCAGTAAAATAGCCAGAATAAAGGCACCACCCATCAGTATGTAACCGAGGTGCGCTTCTTGCTGAGCCGACTGATTAATTTGGTTGGCGAGTTCTGTACGATATTTAAATGCTTTTAGCAGCGGCTCGTTATAGGCGTCATCTAACGGATTAAGTTTTTCTGCCTCTAACGAGATAACTTCTTCAAAATGCCCCTCTTTAGTCGCTTCCAGCATGAGTTTCATGCCATCGTCGCGATATTGTTCATAAGCTTTTTTCAGTGGGCTATCTAAGGCGATATCAGTTTCGGATTTAGTGGGGCGGTTATAGTAGAGATCAAACATCTGTTGCGACTGAGTAATAAGATGTTCTGCATTCTTCAAGCCCTGTTGATAACCCGTGGCATCACCAATACGTGCCGATGATGCTGCTTGAATCAGAATAAGTCGTGCAGTACGCAAGTGGTTTGAGCTGTTAGAGAGCCCTAGGCGTATATCCAGTTCTTGAGTCGCTTCTTCAAGCGATTGGTTACTTTGTTTCAAGAAGTAGCCAGATGTACCAATTGCCGCTGCAAATAAAAGCAATATTCCCGCCAAAATGGCGATAAACAAAGTAACCAGACGCATATTATTAACAAACAATACTTTCGTCTCTTTATTATGTTCTGGCGTTATTTTTAAATCCAATGGCTTATGCGTACTTCCACGTTTCATTGTCAGTTCCGTTTCTATAGTCGCTCGAGGAAAGGTCCTTGCCTGATATACTCATACATTCGAAGTTGCCGCTTTGTCAGCTGTCTGACGGTAACATCAATAATTGGAGCACTGGCATCGCTACTTAAAATTAATCCACCCCTATATCTAAAATAATCTCAACACTCCTTTAAGAACCTATCGGCAACAGACCTAAAATAGTTAGGGTTATAAATGAGATCGCGCTCTCATTTTTGGTGAAAGGTTCATTGTATTTATGTAATAACGTCAAGGACTTGATAGGTGTCCCTGGTTCAATGCCTTGCTGTACTTGCTAGGTTGGGAATGTTAATGGAGTTCACCGCGTAGGTATTTTGCCACGAGGCGATATCGTCGTTCTCCAATAAATTATTTTGGGTAGTTTGGGGTAATCTTCGGTTGTTGTTTTCTGGGGAGGTCTTATTTATAGCAATAGGATATCCAGCAGTGAAATAGGATTAATTTACGTCTTATATTTTCGCTATTATCATTATTATTTTAATTGTTCTTAATCGGTTTAAGTTTTGTTTAGAAATATAACCTTTACATGATTATCACAGACAACTATACTCTTGAAAAATTTCGGTGGAGAAACTAATGGATACGCAAAGTAGTAGTCAAATAAGCAAGGCAAGCTAACTTATCTCCCGACCGATTTGTTGCTTGCCGAAACATGGCGGGCAGCACCTTCTCTGTATTTCCCGAGCTGTGCATACCCAATAATGATTCTACTCGATGGATAATCATCGAGGATATTAATTCGGGTTTTTTTATGGTATTTAATAGCCACTCACTCTTTCCTCCTGGCGCTAACACCGGTTACTGCTGACTTACCCTTGGGTATATATCAGCACAATTACCTGTGTGCTAAATAGCACATGATTATTCTACCAATGATTAATTCATGGAGAGAATCATGGCATTAACTCCTTTTGTCATAAATTTATTACTGGCAATGTGCCTGGGCGCATTAATTGGTGCCGAAAGGCAATGGCGTCAACGTATGGCTGGTTTACGGACTAATGCATTAGTTGCGACTGGTGCGGCGGTATTTATTCTCAGCTCTTATGCCACCTCTCCTGATAGTCCGGGCCGTATTGCTGCTCAAGTGGTTTCAGGAATTGGTTTCTTGGGGGCTGGCGTTATTATGCGCGAAGGCATGAATATTCGGGGCTTAAATACGGCGGCTACCTTGTGGTGTTCCGCTGGAATTGGCGTGCTTTGCGGCCTGGGATTGTATTGGAATGCTGTTGCTGCAACCGCCGTTATTTTATGTGCCAATATATTGTTACGCGAGGCAGCGCAACGCATTAATATGCAACCTCAACAACAAGCTGTTGATTTAGAAGTGCGTTACCGCATTCACGTGACATGTGGTACGGAAGATGAAGTATTGGTTCGCACTCTGATTTTACAGGCATTGAATGGTATGGCATTACGATTGCAATCATTATGCAGTGCCGATATCGCCAAGCCCGGTCAGCTAGAAGTTTGTGCTGAAATAATGGCGACGCCAGCAGCACAAAAAGAAATTGAAAGCATTGTTTGCCGAGTCAGTCTGGAGCGGAGTGTCAGTGCTATTCATTGGCGCATTGCATCAGAATTGCCAGCATAAGTTGGGAAATCAATCTAATTTCAAATTAGTAGTCAATAATACTGACCCATGTGGTAGTAAGGAGTTGTTATGGACGATCACCCCGGAGTTAACTTAATTAGCTGCTGCTGATTAAATATAAAATTGGCAGCGCAATAATAGTTCGGCACATTTATCTCTCAATAATGGAGCGGATAAATCCTGTGCATTTAGAATTAAAAGAGAAGCGTCATGACCAAATTTAAAAAGACAGGTACAAGCCGTAGCAATAATAATAAAAAACCTTTTACTATTGCATTAGAGGCTAAAAATAGCTTGGATCAAACATTATCTAAGTTAAATGCTAACTTGAATGGGCTAACAGAGGAAGATGCCAAAGAGCGGCTGGAATTATACGGGATTAATGAAGTTGCGCATGAGAAAGCACCGCCAGCTCTGATTCAATTACTGGCTGCATTTAATAACCCATTTATTTTTGTTTTAATGATTTTGGCTGCAATCAGCTTTGTAACCGATTATTGGTTACCGCTACAACGTGGCGAGGAAACAGATCTTGTCGGTGTCAGCATTATTGTGACCATGGTTTTAATCAGTGGATTACTGCGTTTTTGGCAGGAATACCGCACCAATAAAGCCGCAGAAACGCTGAAATCAATGGTGCGTACCACGGCCACGGTATTGCGTCGCAGTAGCCATAGTGCCCAGCCGAAAAAACAGGAAATAGCTATTAAACAGTTGGTACCGGGCGATATTATTTTATTATCTGCCGGGGATATGATTCCAGCTGATTTGCGCCTGATTAAATCCAGAGATTTATTTATCAGTCAGGCAATTCTGACCGGTGAAGCTATACCCATTGAGAAATATGATGCAATGGGGTCAATTGCACCGAAATCAGTGGAAGCAGATGCCAGTAGCGAAAGTGAATTACTTGAGTTATCTAATATTTGTTTGATGGGGACGAACGTTGCCAGTGGAACGGCCATGGCCGTGGTTGTCGCCACCGGCGGGCATACTTATTTCGGGTCACTTGCGAAATCCATTGTGGGCAATCGCGCTCAAACTGCTTTTGACCGAGGGGTTAATAGTGTTAGTTGGTTATTAATTCGCTTTATGTTGGTGATGGTGCCGATCGTATTGCTGATCAATGGTTTTACAAAAGGGGATTGGAGTGAGGCGGCGCTGTTTGCTTTGGCAGTGGCGGTTGGATTAACGCCTGAAATGTTGCCGATGATCGTCAGCTCTAACCTGGCTAAAGGTGCAATAGCGATGTCACGGCGAAAAGTCGTCGTCAAGCGATTGAATGCAATACAAAACTTTGGTGCGATGGATGTGCTGTGTACCGATAAAACAGGGACATTAACGCAAGACCGAATCATTCTTGAACACCATTTAAATGTTCTTGGCAGCAATGACAGTAAAATATTACAGCTGGCATGGCTTAACAGTTTCCATCAAAGCGGCATGCGCAATCTGATGGATCAGGCGGTTATTAAATTCAGCCGTGGCAAGCCAGAAATTGATGCTTTACGCAGCTTCAATAAAGTTGATGAATTACCCTTTGATTTCATTCGCCGTCGTTTATCGATTGTGGTGAAAGATGATCAGCAACATCAAAAACTGATCTGCAAAGGTGCAGTAGAAGAAATGCTAAGTATCTGTACTTCAGTGCGCGAAGGCGATGAAATCTATCCGCTTGATGAAGCCCGCCGCGCCTCATTGTTGGCATTAGCCACGCAATATAATGAAGACGGCTTTCGTGTTTTACTACTGGCAACCCGCGAATTAGGCACCGAAGTCAGCGAGGTCCCTTTAAGTATTGCCGACGAACGTGAGTTGGTTGTGCAAGGATTACTGACCTTCCTTGATCCGCCAAAAGAAAGTGCCGAGGCCGCGATTGCCGCATTGCGGGAAAATGGTGTTGCGGTAAAAGTATTAACCGGCGATAACCCGATTATTACCGCTAAAATCTGTCGCGATGTTGGGTTGGAACCCGGAGAGCCACTGAGTGGTCTTGATATTGAGCATATGGATGATGAAACACTGGCGCGTGAAGTGGAATTGCGCACGGTGTTCACCAAACTGACTCCGCTGCAAAAGTCTCGTGTGCTGAAAATGCTGCAAAGCAATGGTCATACTGTTGGTTTCCTCGGGGATGGTATTAATGATGCTCCGGCATTGCGCGATGCTGATGTGGGAATCTCGGTTGATACCGGCACCGATATCGCCAAAGAGTCAGCTGATATCATTTTGCTCGAAAAGAATTTAATGGTATTGGAAGAGGGTGTTATTAAAGGGCGCGAAACTTTCGGGAATATTATCAAGTATTTGAACATGACCGCCAGCTCTAACTTCGGTAATGTTTTCTCTGTATTGGTTGCCAGTGCTTTTATTCCATTCTTGCCGATGCTGGCCATTCATTTACTGCTGCAAAACCTGATGTATGACATCTCCCAGCTCTCTCTGCCGTGGGATAAAATGGATAAAGAGTTTTTGCGCAAACCGCGTAAGTGGGATGCTAAAAATATTGGCCGCTTTATGCTGTGGATTGGGCCGACTTCGTCGATCTTTGATATTACAACTTTTGCGCTAATGTGGTTTGTTTTCGCGGCCAACAGTGTCGAGCATCAGGCTTTGTTCCAGTCAGGTTGGTTTATTGAAGGTTTGTTGTCGCAAACATTAGTTGTTCATATGTTGCGTACGCAGAAAATTCCGTTTATTCAAAGCACCGCTGCATTGCCAGTGCTATTAACTACTGGGGTTATCATGGCGATAGGTATTTATATTCCATTCTCACCATTAGGAACATTAGTCGGACTACAACCACTGCCATGGCAATATTTCCCATGGTTGGCAGGAACATTGATCAGTTATTGTGTTGTTGCGCAACTGATGAAACAGTTTTATATCCGCCGCTTCGGCAAATGGTTCTAACAGAATTTATGGATACTTAAGATAAAGAAATCCGGGGCCTATAGGCCCCGGAACTATAATGACTATTCATTACCCACGCGAATCACTAGCTTGTCAAAGTTCTTACCTTGTAATAACCCAATAAAGGCTTGTGGTGCATTCCAACCCATCAACAAAATCTTCGCGAAATTTGATGTTTCCTTGCTCCACCCAAGGGGGTATTTGCAGTAGGAAATCATTAAAACTCCCACCGGGAAGTTTGGATGTTGCGACACTTCAATCCGCGAGACGGCACCCCAGCCACCCCATCTCCAGCATTAACCAGAGCTGCATATAACGGTGCATCACTCATTCGTTTTTATCAAAGAGGGACTATCAGAACATCTACCATGCTGGTATTAATCAGGCGAGAAGCTGAGCAGGAAAATTTATTCATTAGCCTTGTGCTGTGATTGCCACATATCACTAGGTCAATATGTTGTTGCTGACAAAAATAAGCCATGCTGTCAGCGAACTCACCATGAACCACCGTTCGGTTCTCGATGGGATAATCAGCATTGATAGCTAATTCATCCATAAATAACTGAGCTTCCTCTTGTAAAACGGACCGTAAATCACCCAGCATGGGGGCCGCGTAGCTATTGTACATTTCGGGTTCTGTTGTCAGCGTAATCAATGAAACCCGGCCGTTATAAGGCCGCACGATAGAAACGGCTTTATCTACCAACTGTTGGCTATCGGGTGAAAGGGCCACTGCGACCAGTACATTACTGTATCCCATTATTAAGATCCCATAAGCGCGACTGTAGGATAAAGATTAGGGGATCATATACTTAAGAAATGAGATTTAAATCACATTTGGCAGTAGCTAATAAAAAAGTCCCTTTTAACATGCAGTTAAATAAAAACAATTATAAAGAATGATATCTAAGACTTATGATTTAAAAATAATTAATTAATTCTATTTACATTCCAAGAACAATTTCCTTATTAAAGTAATGGATATCATCCTAGGTTGAAAATATTTTTTTTGATAAAAATACGTGAAGGGGAGTAACAGTGAAACATATGGTTACCTCTGTTACCTTTTTTAATACAGGTTTTAGGCCCTTTTAACGTAAATAGACAGATAGGTTAATAAATAAACGATGAAAGGCACTTTTTAACACGGCATAAATATTCGTTAAACCAATATGGTTTTGGATAGTTACCTATAGAGGTGCCGAACTATAAAGTGACTTGTCAGATCTTAGTTCTGATGATTTGCCATTAAGACGGATTTATATCCTGCCATTTCGTTTTGGAAGTGTTTTTGTTCGAACCGATCTAAAAGTACTAAGAATTGGCCCTATATCCTTAGTTTTTTAGCTATTTTTTTACTTTTGGCTATTTTTCGAACACTGTTCAGGTCAAAAAACAACCAAAAAAAGAGAGATTTTTCTTTTTTATATTTTATTTTTGTGACCTTTGTCACATTGCATTTAAAATAAATCGCTAGTCACATTGTATGTGCTAGCGATTCGGGAGTAGAGTTGGGCCTGTTTAGGAATATTCCTAATAATTTGTAAGAAAATTCACATGTCGAAGGTGCAATATCAGAGCAGTAAGCAACACAAAATCAAACTGTCAGGCAGATGACATGTTATTTCATACAAAACGGTATTTTTTGTCATGTAGCACCAGTAAGCTTCTATTACTTTTAGTTCTATAGGTTTTAATTAACTGTATAACGGGAAGGATCCCAGGTCTTGGGTGAAGAATTCTATCATCCAACTTATGTTTTAAAGCATAATCAGTCGGGATGTATAAAATGAGTACGTCTGAATTACTCAAACATATTTATGATATTAATTTGTCATATTTGCTCTTAGCACAGCGGTTAATTAACGATGAGAAAGCCTCAGCGATGTTTCGCTTGGGTATTACGGATACTATGGCCGATGCACTAGCGCAGTTAACATTACCGCAGATGGTTAAATTAGCTGAGACTAACCAATTGGTCTGTCATTTCCGTTTCAGTGATCACAATACAATTCATCATCTGACGAAAGAATCTCGTGTGGATGACTTGCAGCAAATCCATACAGGAATTTTATTGTCGAGTCATTTACTCCACGAGCTATCGTTAAAAGACGGTAGTGCGCCTAAGAAAAGAGCATGACCGATGGTTGAGAAAAGTATTGTTCAGGAAGCAAAAGACATTCATTTAGCTATGGAGTTGATAACTTTAGGCGCGCGTTTGCAGATGTTAGAAAGCGAAACGCAACTCAGTCGAGGGCGTTTAATTAAGCTTTATAAAGAGCTGAGAGGCAGTCCTCCGCCTAAAGGTATGTTGCCGTTTTCGACCGATTGGTTTATGACCTGGGAACAGAATATCCATTCATCGATGTTTTATAACGCTTATAGTTTTTTGCTAAAAAGTGGTCAATGCACCGGTGTTGAGGCCGTCATTAAGGCTTATCGTCTTTATCTCGAACAGTGTCCAGATCAGTCCGGAATACCGCCATTATTGGCATTAACTCGAGCCTGGACCTTGGTTCGGTTCGTCGATAGTGGCATGTTGCAGCTTTCTGGCTGTAACTGCTGTGGTGGGACTTTTATCACCCATGCACATCAACCGCGAAACAGCTTTGTTTGCAGTCTCTGCCAGCCACCTTCCCGCGCAGTAAAAAAACGTAAACTTTCTCCGCAATCTGCCGATATAACTTCACAACTGCTGGATGAGCAGGTTAGACGCGCAGTTTGAGTTTCTTTGAGTTGTCAGAATTTTGGGTGACAGCAGCGGTATGGATACCGTCCCTGTCGCCTGTTATTGGCAACTTATAGCACTCAAAGGGTGCTAACGCCTCACCTTCCACCCACACACTTTGCTAAGGATATCGCGTGTTAGTTATTTTGGGTTATATCGTGGTCTTAGGGGCGGTTTTTGGCGGCTACATCATTGTCGGTGGTCACCTCGGTGCATTATATCAACCCGCTGAATTTTTAATTATCGGCGGAGCGGGTATTGGCGCATTTATTGTGGGCAACAACGGTAAAGCGATAAAAGCCACGCTGAAGGCCATGCCAAAACTGATGCGCCGCTCTAAATATAACAAAGTCCTCTATATGGATTTAATGGCGCTGTTGTACCGCTTACTCGCCAAATCCCGCCAACAGGGCATGCTCTCGCTAGAGCGGGATATAGAAAGTCCCTTGGAAAGTGAAATTTTCTCTAATTATCCAAGGATTTTGGCCGATAAGCTATTGGTGGAATTCATTACCGACTATTTGCGGTTAATTGTCAGTGGGAACATGAACGCTTTTGAAATCGAAGCTTTGATGGATGAAGAAATAGAAACTCACGAGCAAGAATGTGAAGTGCCTGCAGGTAGTCTGGCGATGGTCGGGGATTCTTTACCTGCATTCGGTATTGTTGCCGCGGTGATGGGGGTGGTGCATGCCTTGGCATCCGCAGACCGACCTGCCGCAGAGCTTGGGGCGTTAATTGCCCATGCGATGGTAGGGACATTCCTGGGTATTTTGTTGGCGTATGGATTTATTTCGCCATTGGCGACATTGCTACGTCAACAGAGCGCAGAAACCACCAAAATGATGCAGTGCATCAAGGTGACTTTGCTTTCCAGTTTGAACGGATATGCCCCGCAAATTGCCGTGGAATTTGGTCGTAAAACACTTTACACCACGGAACGGCCATCGTTCATTGAGCTGGAAGAGCATGTGCGCAGAGTGAAAGCTCCGGCACAGCAAGCGACAGAAGAGGACGCATGAAGCATCAGAACCACCCCGTTATTCTGGTCAAAAAGCGCAAAGCTAAACATGCTCAAGCCCATCATGGCGGATCATGGAAAATTGCTTATGCGGACTTTATGACAGCAATGATGGCCTTCTTTCTGGTGATGTGGTTGCTGTCGGTTTCCAGCCCGCAAGAGCTGACACAAATTGCAGAGTATTTTCGTACGCCATTGAAAGTCGCACTGACCCATGGTGAGAAAAGCAGTGATAGCACCAGCCCGATTCCCGGCGGCGGTGATGACCCGACCCAGCAAGTGGGTGAAGTGCGTAAGCACATTGATTCCGAAGAACGTCGCAAAGAAGAGTATCGGCTTAATAAATTACGGGAAAAACTGGATCAATTAATTGAGTCCGATCCGAGGCTCAGAGCTTTGCGGCCACATCTGTTGATCAACATGATGGATGAAGGGCTGAGAATTCAGATTATTGATAGTCAAAACCGACCAATGTTCAAAATGGGGAGCGCCCAGGTTGAGCCGTATATGCGCGATATTTTACGTGCTATAGCACCAATCTTGAATGACATCCCCAACAAGGTCAGTTTGTCTGGACACACCGATGACTTGCCCTACGCCACGGGCGAACGTGGGTACAGTAACTGGGAACTGTCGGCCGATCGTGCCAATGCCTCACGGCGTGAATTATTGGCTGGGGGATTGGATGAGGGCAAAGTATTACGCGTGGTGGGCATGGCGTCGACAATGCGCCTAAAAGAGCAAGCATCAGATGACCCTGTTAACCGCCGCATTAGTATCTTGGTGCTGAATAAACAAACTCAACATGATATTGAGCATGAGAATTTAGATAACAGGGCGCTTGATATAGAAAAAGCTGAAAGCTTAAAACAGATTGATTCCACTGGCACGACGCCTGCGGTGACTGCGCCTAATACTGTTGCGCCACCACCCGTGGCTACGGGGGCAGCGCTACCTACTGAACAACCTGGCACCACAGGAAAAGCAGCAATAGCGGTTTCAACAAGCACGGTTTCGGCAACAACCGCTTCGTCAGCGGCAACGGCTGAGCCGGTGAAAGCGCAAGTACCGCCAGCAACAGCATCACAAACACAACAATCGAGCACGGAGAATGTTACTCAAGTTGCCCGCGGGCCAACGACATCGTTGCCAGCGGCACCTGCAAGTAATGCACCGGTCTCTCCGACAAGCCGCGACGCACAGTAGAGGTGACACCGTGAGCATGGATATTACCGCGTTTTATCAGACTTTCTTTGATGAAGCAGATGAACTGCTGGCAGACATGGAACAGCACCTGTTATTGCTGGACCCGTTGGCACCAGATAATGAACAACTTAATGCTATTTTCCGTGCTGCTCACTCGATTAAGGGCGGTGCCGCAACATTTGGTTTTTCGGTATTACAAGAAACAACCCATTTGTTGGAAAACCTGTTGGATGGTGCCCGTCGCGACGAAATGCGTTTGAGCACTGATATCATCAACCTGTTTTTGGAAACGAAAGATATTATGCAGGAACAGTTGGACGCCTACAAAACCTCTCAAGAACCTAATGCAGAAAGCTTTGAGTATATTTGTCATGCATTACGCCAACTGGCACTCGAAGCTTTAGAACAGCAAACCACTAATCATGTTGCGACAGCGGCCTCAAGTGCTGAAACCAAGGCCAGCAGCAAGTCTCCGGCGTTGGTTCAGGGGGGAATGCGTATTCGGCTGTCTGGTTTGAAAGAACAAGAAATTCCGTTGATGCTGGAAGAATTGGGCAATCTTGGCGATGTTAAAGATACCGAGCAAGGGACAGATAGTCTTGAAGCGACTCTGATTACATCAGTCAGTGAAGATGATATCAGCGCCGTGCTGTGTTTTGTATTGGAACCAGAGCAGATTAGCTTTGTACCGGCCGAATCAGTGCAAGAGCCGGTGGTTGAGGTGGCTGTCGCTGCCCCGATTGCTGCGCAAGTGCTGCCAGTTGCCGCCGCCCCGATTGCAGAAGCCAAGAATATATCTAAGGTCGAAGCTACCAGTGCCGAGCATGTGAAACCTAAAGCAAAAGCCAGTGAGTCAACCAGCATCCGCGTGGCGGTTGAGAAAGTTGACCAACTGATTAACCTGGTGGGAGAACTGGTTATCACGCAATCTATGCTGGCTCAGCGCTCCAGTACCTTAGACCCGGTGATTAATGGCGATTTGCTCAATAGCATGGGGCAGTTGGAGCGTAATGCGCGCGACTTGCAAGAGTCAGTGATGTCGATTCGTATGATGCCGATGGAATATGTCTTCAGCCGCTTCCCGCGGTTGGTGCGCGATTTAGCCAGTAAGCTGAATAAGCAAGTTGAACTCACACTGCTTGGCAGTTCGACTGAACTGGATAAAAGTCTGATTGAACGCATTATCGATCCCTTAACCCATCTGGTGCGTAACAGTTTGGACCACGGTATTGAAGATCCTGCAACCCGCATCGCGGCGGGTAAAGCTCCGGTAGGCAATTTGACACTGTCCGCAGAACATCAAGGCGGCAATATTTGTATTGAAGTTCTTGATGATGGAGCAGGACTTAACCGGCAGAAAATTCTGGCGAAAGCTCAGTCTCAAGGTATGGCTGTTAATGAGCATATGACTGATGAAGATGTCGGGATGTTGATTTTCGCGCCTGGATTTTCGACTGCTGAGCAGGTGACCGATGTTTCCGGTCGTGGTGTTGGGATGGATGTAGTTAAGCGAAATATTCAGGAAATGGGCGGCCATGTGCAAGTCAGTTTCCAGGCGGGCAAAGGCACTTCTATCCGTATCTTGCTGCCATTAACGCTGGCTATCCTTGATGGCATGTCTGTCAAAGTCAGTGATGAAGTGTTTATTTTGCCATTGAATGCTGTAATGGAATCACTGCAACCATTGGCTGAGGATTTACATCCACTGGCTGGTGGTGAACGCGTATTGCAAGTGCGTGGTGAGTATTTACCGCTGGTGGAATTGTTCCGTGTATTTGATGTTGAAAATGCAAAAACTGAAGCCACCCAAGGCATTGTTGTGATTCTGCAAAGTGCCGGTCGCCGTTATGCCCTGCTGGTAGACCAATTGATTGGCCAGCATCAGGTGGTTGTGAAGAATCTGGAAAGTAATTATCGGAAGGTCCCAGGTATTTCTGCCGCCACCATATTGGGTGATGGCAGTGTGGCCCTTATTGTTGATGTGTCGGCATTGCAGGCCTTAAACCGGGAAAAACGTGTCACGGCCGATGATGTTGCCGTCGCGTAATAGAGCCTTGAAAAAAAACATAAATTCAACCTATTGATTGAAGGGTAAAAACATGGCAGGACTAGCAACCGTCACGAAGCTGGCTGGCGAAACGGTAGGACAAGAGTTCCTGATTTTTACGCTGGGTGCTGAAGAGTACGGCATTGATATTCTGAAAGTCCAAGAGATCCGCGGTTATGATCAAGTGACCCGCATCGCTAACACCCCGGCTTTCATTAAAGGTGTCACTAACTTACGCGGCGTTATAGTTCCTATTATTGATTTACGGGTTAAATTTGCCCAACAGGGTGTCACCTATAACGAAAATACCGTGGTGATCGTGCTGAATTTTGGTCAGCGGGTCGTCGGTATTGTGGTTGATGGCGTATCTGATGTGCTGTCATTGACCGCTGAGCAAATCCGCCCAGCTCCTGAGTTCGCGGTGACGCTGGCGACTGAGTATCTGACCGGTTTAGGCTCACTGGGTGAGCGGATGCTGATTTTGGTTGATATTGAGAAGTTGCTGAGCAGTGAAGAGATGTCATTGCTTGATTCAGTGGCGAAAGGGTAAGTTTTATTGCTTATTCATTTGATTATCAGAGTAGCCATTACGGCTACTCTGCATATTCATTTATATCAACACTCAACCGGTATCAAGCCAAAATTTTACCGGATTAACGCCAGTATCTCCCCGTAACTCCAGCAGCTCCCCGGTAAAATAATCCCTCTTCCCGGTAAAGTTCCCTCTTACAGTGCCGATAACACAGTTAACTAAACATTTATGTTTTGGCGTACCCGTATTTAGATATACCTATATTTTGACGTACTTATGAAGGGATAACATGTTCAAGCGTATGAAAGTGGTCACCAGCCTGCTGCTGGTGTTAGTGCTATTTGGTGCCTTACAACTGGTTTCCGGCGGGCTTTTCTTCAACTCATTGAAAAATGACAAAGAAAACTTTGAGGTTTTACAAGTTATCCGTCAGCAACAATCAGTATTGAATGAAAGCTGGGTAAATCTGTTGCAAACACGTAATACGCTGAACCGTGCCGGCATCCGCTATATGATGGATGTGAATCATACCGGCAGTGGCCCAACAGTGAATGACCTTTTGGCTTCAGCTAAAGGCACATTGGGCATGGCGGCGGATCGTTTTAAAAGTTACGAACAAATTCCGTTGGATAGCCAACAAGATGTTGAATCAGCTAAAAAACTAAAACAAACCTATGACCAATACTTCGGTGCATTGACCGAGCTTATCCAATTAATGGAGTCAGGTAAGATCAATGAGTTTTTTGACCAACCCACCTCCAGTTTCCAAAATGCTTTTGAGCAGGATTACAACACTTATCTGACCCAAAACGATCGTCTATATGCATCCGCAGTAGAAGACAGCAACCGCTCTTTCACTTACGCGATGAGTGTCATTATTTTCGTGCTGATTGCGGTATTTGCTGTAATTGTCATTGTTTGGTTGGGTATGCAGCACATCTTGATTAACCCGCTGAAACACTTGATTGAGCATATCAAACATATTGCTAATGGTGATTTAACTCAGAATATTGAGGTGCAGAGCCGCAATGAAATGGGCACCTTGGCCGCTAGTTTGAAACATATGCAATCTGAATTGATTACCACCGTCAGCGATGTACGTTTAGGTGCTGATGCTATTTACAGCGGTGCATCAGAAATTGCTGCCGGTAACAATGATTTGTCAGCACGTACCGAGCAACAGGCCGCATCACTGGAAGAAACCGCTGCCAGCATGGAGCAGCTTACTGCCACGGTGAAACAGAATGCTGAAAATGCTCGTCAGGCTAGCCAACTGGCATTGAGTGCTTCAGAAACCGCGCAAAAAGGCGGAAAAGTGGTCGCTAATGTGGTGCAAACCATGCATGAGATCGCCGGTAGCTCGCAGAAAATTGCTGATATCACCAGCGTCATTGATGGCATCGCGTTCCAAACCAATATTCTGGCATTGAATGCCGCGGTTGAAGCTGCCCGTGCCGGTGAGCAAGGCCGTGGCTTTGCCGTTGTAGCTGGTGAAGTGCGCAATTTGGCTCAGCGCAGTGCGCAAGCAGCCAAAGAAATTAAAGGGTTGATTGAAGATTCAGTTAACCGTGTCGATATGGGTTCTGTGCTGGTTGAAAGTGCCGGTGAAACCATGGGCGATATCGTGAATGCGGTGACCCGCGTCACTGACATCATGGGCGAAATCGCTTCCGCCTCTGATGAGCAAAGCCGAGGTATTGATCAAGTAGGTCAGGCGGTGACAGAAATGGACCGTGTGACACAACAAAACGCCTCTTTGGTGGAGGAATCTGCTTCCGCCGCCGCCGCACTGGAAGAACAAGCCAGTATGTTAACCCAATCCATGTCCGTATTTGTCCTGCATATGGATAACGATAGTAGCAAAAAAGATGTGAAAAAAACTAAGCAGCCGACACAGGATAAGAGCGGTACTGCTAAAAAAACACTGGGAAGTGACCTGCAAGATAATTGGGAAACTTTCTAGTCCAGTCCCTACACAAAACATATACCCTAAATAATTCAAGTTGCAGGAAGGCGGCAACTAAGAAAATCCCCAGGAGCTTACATAAGTAAGTGACGGGGGTGAAAAATCTGCATGAAGTAGATTTGAACGCTGCTTGCAGCGGTCTCGCAGAGGCGAGGCCCAAGGATGGGCCGAGTAGCGAAGGCAGCCAACGTACATGCAGCTTGAAGTATGACGGGGATAAATAAAGCCGGCCAACGAGCCGGCTGAGAAGAGGTTACGATGTTTGGCCGAATCCGGATTTCTACCAGCTTTTTCCTGTTACTGATATTGATTTGCTCGATACAGTTAATTTCAAGTGGTCTGTCATTTACTGCTTTTCGTTCAGACTATCAAAATTTAAATCGAGTGGATCTCAGTAGCCAGCAGCGGGATGCATTAAGCCTCAGTTGGGTATCCTTACTTCAGGCGCGTAATACCTTAAACCGGGCGGCGACTCGCTCGGCTCTCAAAGTCCCTCAGGAGCAAGTCAACGCGCTAATGGGTAATGCGCGTAGTTCACTACAAAAAGCGGATCTGTATTTTAATCAGTTTTTGGCAGTACCTCGTCTTGATGAGAGTGATACCGGTGGTGAGTTGCTAGACGCGACAAAAAACAGTTATCAGAATTTACGTGTTTCCTTACGGCAATTAATCGATTTCCTGGAAGCCGGCAATTTACAGAGTTTTATGGATCAGCCCACTCAGAAAACCCAAGATCTGTTTGAGGCCGATTTTATTCAGTATTTGCAGTATGCCAATGAAGCGGTTGCGGATGCTGGCAGCGAGAACCAACAGGCTTATCACCTCTCCATGTGGATATTTGGTGGGGCGATTCTGATGGTGATCGTGATGACGATTTCTTCACTTATCTGGCTACGAACCATGTTCGTCACGCCATTGAAGATTATGCGTGCTCATTTTGACCGGATTGCTCAGGGGGATTTATCCGGTCAGATTACTGTCGCTGGCCGCAATGAAATCAGCCAGATGTTTGCCAGTTTACGCACCATGCAACAGTCGCTTATCACGACGGTTAGCCATGTTCGCGATGGGACAGAATCCATGTTAACCGGGATTCAGGAAATATCTGCCGGTAACAATGATTTGTCTGCAAGAACCGAACAGCAGGCCGCTTCATTGGAGCAAACTGCGGCCAGTATGGAGCAATTGACGGCGACAGTGAAACAGAATGCCGATAATGCCCGTCAGGCAACACAACTGGCGCAAGAAGCATCGGGGACGGCAGCCAAAGGTGGTGAGTTAACCGGCAGTGTTGTGAAAACAATGCATGATATTTCCACCAGTTCGCAGAAAATTGGCGCAATTACCAGCGTTATCGATGGCATTGCCTTCCAAACTAATATTCTGGCACTGAATGCTGCGGTTGAAGCGGCTCGGGCCGGTGAACAAGGGCGTGGGTTTGCTGTTGTGGCCGGTGAAGTACGCAATTTAGCCCAGCGCAGTGCGCAAGCAGCAAAAGAAATCAAAGGGTTAATCGATGAATCGGTTAGCCGAGTTCGCCAGGGCTCCACACTGGTCGAAAATGCGGGTACCACCATGGAAGAGATTGTTCGCTCAGTGACTCGGGTGACCGACATTATGGGTGAAATCGCTTCCGCTTCGGATGAGCAAAGCCGAGGTATTGAGCAGGTTTCACTCGCGGTAACACAGATGGATCAGGTCACTCAGCAAAACGCCGCATTAGTAGAAGAGGCTGCGGCTGCGGCTAATGCACTGGAAGAGCAAGCAGGTATGCTCTCTGATGCAGTGTCTGTTTTTCGTTTGGAGCAGGATAGCGACGGCGGGGAGGGGCAAGTGGCAGCAAGCAGTGGTAAGCAATTTGTTGTGAAAACAGCGGCTGCAAAGGAAACCCCAGATTGTCAAACGGTGTAATAAAGACGGCATGGTGGGGTGAGACCGAATGAAACCATCACCCCAAGAGTCTGGGTCTCCCCTGACCCAGATGATTCAACGGCTCCCGCTCTCGGATGTTCACTTCCGACGCATTTGCCAACTTATTTACCAACGGGCTGGGATTGTCCTGGCCTCCCACAAACGGGAAATGGTCTATAACCGCCTGGTGAGGCGGTTAAGATTGCTGGGAATTGATGATTTTGGTCAATATTTGGCTTTGCTGGAGACCGATCCTAACAGTGCAGAGTGGCAGGCATTTGTTAATGCTCTGACCACTAACCTCACGGCATTTTTCCGTGAAGCGCACCATTTCCCGATTCTGGCAGAGCATGCTCGCCAGCGGTCAGGGAATTATTCGGTTTGGAGTACCGCGGCCTCGACCGGTGAAGAACCTTACTCCATCGCCATGACACTCTGTGATGTATTGGGGAATCGGTCGGGTTCTTGCCAAATATTGGCCAGTGATATTGATACACAAGTTCTGGAGAAAGCTACCAGCGGTGTGTATCGCCAAGATGAATTGCGTTCATTGTCGGCACAACAAATGCAGCGCTATTTTCTGCGTGGCACCGGCCCTCATCAGGGCATGGTTAGAGTGCGGCCGGAGCTTGCCAATATGATTCAGTTTCAGCAGTTGAATCTGTTAGCACCCGAATGGGCATTGCCGGGGCAATTTGACGCTATTTTTTGTCGTAACGTGATGATTTATTTTGATAAAGAAACGCAGGAGCGCATTTTGCGTCGCTTTGTCCCTTTGCTAAAACCCGGCGGTTTGATGTTTGCAGGCCACTCGGAGAATTTCAGCCAAATTAGTCGGGAATTCTATTTGCGCGGGCAGACCGTTTATGGGCTGACCAAGGAGAGGTGATGAGTAAAATCAGAGTATTGTGCGTTGATGATTCCGCGTTGATGCGCCAGTTAATGACAGAGATTATTAACAGTCACCCAGACATGGAAATGGTTGCCGCGGCACCCGATCCGTTGGTTGCCCGTGATTTAATTAAAAAATTTAATCCGCAGGTATTAACACTCGATGTTGAAATGCCGCGAATGGATGGTTTGGATTTTCTTGAAAAACTGATGCGTCTGCGGCCAATGCCGGTGGTGATGGTGTCGTCATTAACCGGGAAAAACTCCGAGATAACTATGCGGGCGCTGGAGTTAGGGGCAATTGATTTTGTCACTAAACCTCAGCTGGGTATTCGCGAAGGGATGCTGGCTTACAGTGAATTAATTGCGGAGAAAATCCGCACGGCGGCTAAAGCTCGGTTACCCCAGCGTGGCCCAGAAAATGCCCCTGTGATGCTGACTCATACGCCGTTGCTCAGTAGCGAAAAACTCATTGCGATCGGCGCTTCGACGGGGGGAACAGAAGCTATCCGTACGGTATTGCAACCGTTGCCACCGACCAGCCCGGCCTTGTTGATAACACAGCATATGCCACCAGGCTTTACCCGTTCATTTGCCGAGCGGCTCAATAAATTGTGCCAAATTACGGTGAAAGAAGCAGAAGACGGTGAACGGGTATTGCCCGGACACGCCTATATTGCGCCCGGTGATCGGCACATGGAACTGGCACGAAGTGGGGCAAACTATCAGGTGCGTATCCATGACGGGCCTGCGGTTAATCGCCACCGTCCCTCGGTCGATGTGCTTTTCCGTTCAGTAGCGCAGTATGCCGGGCGCAATGCGGTCGGTGTGATCCTGACGGGAATGGGCAATGACGGTGCGGCGGGTTTATTGGAAATGCATCGCGCAGGGGCTTATACCATTGCACAAAACGAAGCCAGTTGTGTGGTCTTCGGCATGCCGCGTGAAGCTATTGGGATGGGCGGCGTTAATGAAATCTTGGAGTTGAATCAGATAAGTCAGCGCATGTTGGCACAGATAAGCAGCGGCCAAGCCCTGCGAATCTAGTAGAAATTTTCCGGTGGAAATCGGGCGTTGGTATTTAATCGCTCAGCGGTGAGCAACAAACTTTAGGAGTTGGTATGGCGGATAAGAATCTCAGATTTTTAGTGGTAGACGATTTTTCGACCATGCGTCGTATTGTCAGAAACCTGCTGAAAGAACTGGGTTTTAACAATGTGGAAGAAGCCGAAGATGGCGTAGACGCATTGAATAAATTACGAACGGGTGGTTTTGATTTTGTGGTTTCTGACTGGAACATGCCGAATATGGATGGTTTGGACCTGCTAAAAACTATCCGTGGTGATGGTGCTCTTGGTTCTCTGCCAGTTCTGATGGTAACTGCCGAAGCTAAAAAAGAGAATATCATCGCAGCAGCGCAAGCCGGTGCCAGTGGTTATGTAGTGAAACCTTTCACTGCCGCTACCTTGGAAGAGAAACTCAATAAGATCTTTGAAAAATTGGGTATGTAAGGAGGCGAGATGAGTAACCATCAAATGCCCGCAACAGATGCGGCATCAGCCAGTGATATAATAAGCCGTATTGGTCAATTGACGCGGATGTTACGTGACAGTCTGCGCGAATTGGGTCTTGATCAAGCTATTGCTCAAGCTGCAGAAGCTATTCCAGATGCTCGTGACCGTCTGGACTATGTGGTTCATATGACGGCACAGGCCGCTGAAAGAGCATTGAACTGTGTTGAAGCAGCACAGCCGCGCCAGAATGAGTTGGAGTCGTCAGCTAAGGCGCTCAAAGTTCGTTGGGATGAATGGTTTGCTAATCCCATCGAGCTGTCAGATGCCCGCGACTTGGTGACAGATACTCGCGCATATCTGGATGTCGTGCCGCAACACACTTCATTTACCAATGCGCAATTATTGGAAATCATGATGGCGCAGGATTTCCAAGATCTGACCGGTCAGGTTATCAAGCGCATGATGGATGTGGTGCAAGAGATTGAGAAACAGTTGCTAATGGTATTGATGGAGAACATTCCAGATATGCCGTCAAAACCGCAAAAACCAGCTGACAGTTTACTCAATGGGCCGCAAATGGATAAAAATGGTGCGGGCGTTATTGCCAGTCAGGATCAAGTTGATGACCTGCTCGATAGCTTAGGTTTTTAAGCTGACTGACGACCCTAAATGCAGATGAGGGCTCCCTCATCTGCTTTATTTACTTTCGCAATAATATCGTTTGAGGTTACTTCCGGCGGAGTGGCTCATTTCTTCCATTCTTTGGCCAGTATCACCGCTCTCTCGGCATTGACTCGCCCATAGCCGTACCATTTACTGTGGCCATTTTCATCATATTCCCCGTATTCTTCATCTATTTTGTCACAGCTGTAACGGATTATGTCTTTGACGTCATAATGTTTCAGTGAGGGATTCACCGAGAGAATTAATGCAGCCACGCCAGCAGCACCAGGGCAGGCACTTGAGGTGCCCCCAAATATAGCGGTGTAATTACCAAAAATATCTCCAGTGAATACATCGCCAGAACTATAGCCGTCTTCAAGACGTATATCAGTGGTCCAGATACCCTTGGTGAGAGGATATGGATGGCGCATGTGAGGTGCAGGGATGTCGCCGCTGGGGAAGGAGCACCAGAGTGACTGACCATAATCGCTATAAACGGTACGTTTACTCCGGTCATTGCAGGCAGCGACGGCAATCACTTGTTCATGGCTAGCGTAACCATCATTTTCGATGGGCTCATTGCCGTTTCCGGCCGCAAAAAAGATAACGCAGCCTTTACCTTTACGCCCCTTTTTTACTGCATAATCAATGGCTTTTCGGGTAAGTGCTGGCATCTCGGCGACTACATTATGCTCTGGGGCATCTGGGTCTAACCACAGGCCATCTGCTGGCCCCCAACTGCAAGAGATAACATCCGCGCCATGCCTTGCGGCCCAGACAAAGGCGAAAGCTTCGCTCTGTGAACCTAACCCCCCAGCTTGCCGTATTGGCATCAGTTTAGCTTCAGGGGCTACGCCGGAAGCACCATAGTGGCCATCGGCACAGGCGACTCCAGCACAAGCGGTACCATGGTTGTCACCGGGTTCTGGTGAGGGATCTTCACTTATCCCCTCGAAGTTACCTATATCCCCATATTTCAGGTTACAAGGATGGACAATTTTACCTTCACGCCAAAACTCTGGATGACCAAGATCGAACCCATCATCAATGACAGCAATGGTTGTACCCTTGCCTAAGGTGATTTTATGGGCGTTTTCAACATTCGCGCTGGCGTCTACCTCAACTTCAGTATGTACGATGGTTTTCTTTAAATGCCACTGATTAGGATGAATGGTTTTAGATTTTTTATGATGAATTAATTCCGGATGACAGTGTTCAATATCCTCACGATTTAAAATGTTTTCGGCAATAGTAAAAGTATCTTCACCAGTATTTTCTGGTGTGGAAGCAAAGTAAGCATTGTTAAGAAATGATATTTTATTCTTAATGATTAGATTATATTCATTGATTGTTTTTTCACATTCATCCTCGGTTAAATAATCTTTGAACTGAATAAAAAGATTTTCAGTGTAAATAACTGGATTTTTATTTTCTTCATTAATGAATGCATTCCCTGCGAATCTAACCTCTTTATTATTGGCGATACTTTCCTTTATCTCGCTAATGTTACTTTCTGAAGTTTTTATGCTGACGACATAGGTGTTGGCCGTGAAGATATTAAAAATAACCTCATATTGTATGCCACTGTTGTTAATGACATTGGTCATTATGTTGGCAAAGTTAGCATCCTGATGCATTCTTATTATGAGGATATTAGCGGATTTTATTAGGCTGATTTTTTTGCGCTTATTATTAAGAACATCATATGTAACGTCAAATCGTTTCATTTTAATTTCCTTTTAATATGTCCGGCTAATTAATAAAAATAGGGCTAATCCGGTTTTTGTGCTGCACTTATAGTTTTTTTCAGATGTAAATATTAAATTAATGCTAGCCTGATATTTATATAACACTGAATGTCTATTTTTTCTTAAAAATAATTTAATTATCGGCTTGATTTAATCATCGGGGTAGGGTGACATTTCAACAAATAATATCATAAACTATGGGCGTTTTCGGTTATCAAAATTTGACTACAACTAGCCAGCTAACAGACAGTCGCAGCTATTCTAATGCATTCATCCGGCAAATAACCCCTCAATTATCACGTTGTTCAAGCCATAGACTTACTGAATTTTTGTCATCCTAGACAGCAATTTTGATATTTAGTCATTTCCCTGATTTGGGAACGCTTACGCTAAACAGGAAAACCTGCTGTGGCTGAAGATAGCGATGCAGAAAAAAGTGAGGAACCCACATCCCATAAGCTGGAGAAGGCCCGCGAAAAAGGCCAGATCCCGCGTTCGCGCGAACTGACTTCAATGCTAATGCTTGGGGCCGGTTTGTCTATTCTGTGGATTTCGGGGGAATCGATGGCACGCCAACTGGCCGCCATGATTACCCAAGGGCTGCATTTTGATCACGGTATCATCAGTGATGATAAGCAAATGCTGCGGCAAATTGGCATGTTACTGCGCCAAACTCTAATAGCGATGATACCCATTTTTGCCGGATTGGTGATAGTGGCGCTGGCAGTTCCGATGCTGTTGGGCGGCGTGCTGTTTAGCGGCGAATCAATCAAGTTTGACCTAATGCGGATGAGCCCAATTGCGGGCTTAAAACGGATGTTTTCCTCTCAGGCATTGGCTGAACTACTGAAAGCCATTTTGAAAGCCACCTTGGTCGGCTGGGTGACCGGAATATTCCTGTGGCATAACTGGCCAGATATGATGCGGTTAATGGCCGCACCACCGGTGGCGGCTTTAGGTGATGCGCTCCACTTGATTATTTTTTGTGGATTGGTGGTGGTTTTAGGCCTCACTCCGATGGTCGCGTTTGATGTGTTTTTCCAAATAACCAACCATATTAAAAAATTGCGTATGACCAAACAGGAAATACGTGATGAATTCAAAGATCAAGAGGGTGACCCGCATGTGAAAGGGCGCATTCGTCAACAACAACGGGCGATGGCCCGCCGACGGATGATGGCTGATGTGCATAAAGCCGATGTCATAGTGACTAACCCAACTCACTATGCCGTCGCATTGCAGTACAACGAAGCAAAAATGAGTGCGCCCAAAGTTTTGGCGAAAGGAGCGGGGGCGGTTGCATTGCGTATTCGTGAATTGGGCGCTGAACATCGGATTCCTTTGTTAGAAGCGCCACCACTGGCCAGGGCTTTGTTCCGGCACAGTGATGTGGGCCAACATATTCCAGCCACCCTTTATGCCGCGGTGGCAGAAGTCCTTGCCTGGGTGTATCAGCTGAAACGCTGGAAGCGGGAAGGTGGGCTAATCCCGAAAAAACCTGAACATCTACCGGTACCGGAAGGTCTGGATTTTGCAACAGAGAGTGAGACTGACTAATGGCTAATTTGGCCGCCCTGCTTCGTTTACCGGGCAACTTCAAAGATACCCAGTGGCAAATTCTTGCCGGGCCAATCTTAATCTTAATGATCTTGTCGATGATGGTGTTGCCGCTGCCGCCTTTCATCCTTGATTTGTTGTTTACCTTCAACATTGCGCTGTCGATTATGGTGTTGCTGGTTGCCATGTTTACCCAGCGCACTTTGGATTTCGCGGCCTTCCCGACTATTCTGCTGTTCTCGACGTTATTGCGCTTATCCCTAAACGTTGCTTCCACCCGTATCATTCTGATGGACGGTCACACCGGTGCAGCGGCGGCGGGACGCGTCGTTGAAGCCTTTGGCCATTTTCTGGTGGGTGGCAACTTTGCCATCGGTATCGTGGTCTTTGTCATTTTGGTTATCATCAACTTTATGGTTATCACCAAAGGGGCCGGGCGTATTGCCGAGGTTGGCGCGCGTTTTGTCCTTGATGGTATGCCCGGTAAACAGATGGCCATCGACGCCGACTTAAATGCCGGTTTGATTGGTGAAGACGAAGCGAAAAAGCGCCGTTCTGATGTTACACAGGAAGCGGATTTTTATGGCTCAATGGACGGGGCCAGTAAATTTGTTCGTGGTGATGCGGTCGCAGGGCTACTGATCATGGTGATTAACGTGGTCGGCGGCCTATTAGTGGGCGTGCTTCAGCACAACATGGCCGTGGGCCATGCCGCCGAAACCTATACATTATTGACCATCGGTGATGGCTTAGTGGCGCAGATCCCGGCGTTGGTTATCTCCACGGCGGCGGGTGTTATTGTCACCCGCGTGAGCACTGATCAGGATGTTGGCCAGCAAATGGTCACCCAGTTGTTCAACAACCCGCGGGTGATGGTTTTGAGTGCAGCGGTATTGGGTTTACTGGGTATGGTGCCCGGAATGCCTAACTTTGTATTCCTGCTGTTTACTGCTGCGTTGTTAGCATTAGCCTGGCGTTTGCGCGGTAAACAATCTCAGCAACCGGCAGCGGCAGAAGCGCCAGTGGTACAAGATAATCAGCCAACCGCTGAAGCCACTTGGTCCGATGTCCAGTTGGAAGACCCATTGGGTATGGAAGTCGGTTACCGCCTGATTCCGATGGTCGATTTCCAGCAGAATGGTGAGTTACTAGGCCGAATTCGCAGTATTCGTAAAAAGTTTGCCCAAGAAATGGGCTATCTGCCGCCGGTGGTTCATATCAGAGATAATCTGGAACTCCCGCCCGCTAGTTATCGGATATTAATGAAAGGGGTCGAAATTGGCAGTGGTGAAGCCCATCCGGGCCGCTGGCTGGCGATCAACCCCGGTAATGCTGTCGGGACATTGCCCGGTGAAGCAACCCATGATCCAGCCTTTGGTTTGGCGGCGGTATGGATTGAAAGTGCATTACGCGAACAAGCGCAAATTCAGGGCTTTACTGTGGTCGAGGCCAGTACAGTTGTTGCCACGCACTTGAATCATTTGATTAGCCAATATGCGAGCGATTTGTTCGGACGTCAGGAAACACAGCAACTGCTGGACAGGGTTTCACAAGAAATGCCGAAGCTGACAGAAGATTTTATCCCAGGTGTGGTGACCTTAACCACGCTGCATAAAGTGCTGCAAAACCTTTTAATGGAGCGGGTCTCCATTCGCGATATGCGCACTATTATTGAAACACTTGCTGAGCATGCGCCAAATCAAACTGATCCTTATGAGTTAACTGCTGTGGTGCGCGTTGCGCTGGGGCGCTCAATTGCCCAGCAATGGTTCCCCGGAACCGGCGAAATTCAGGTTATTGGGCTGGATGCCGCATTAGAGCGCTTGTTATTGCAGGCACTTCAAGGTGGCAGCGGCTTAGAACCGGGTCTGGCTGACCGTCTGTTAGAACAATCCAAACAAGCACTGCAACGTCAGGAAATGCTAGGCGCACCGCCAGTATTACTGGTTAACCACGCGCTCCGTGCATTATTAGCGCGTTTCTTGCGCCGTAGCCTACCGCAGATGGTGGTGCTGTCTAATCTGGAGATTGGCGATAATCGCCAGATCCGTATGACTTCAACCATAGGAGCCGCTTGATGCTAACTCGTCTTTTCCCACTGATTCTGGGTGGTGTGCTTTCGCTGAGTATGTTGCCGCTGAATGCTGCGGCTTCAGGTACGTGGGTGGCAGATGATATTGGCATTACACAGAGTTTTCGCGGAGTGGCTATTTCCGCCAAACCGCTGCAATCACCGGTTGCACTGGCTCAAGAAAATGCGCGAATTGTGTCGGTAGGTTGGCGCTACCAATTAATGTCGGCAGCACCAGATGGTTTACAAGTTAAATTGTGTACGCCGACCCGCTGTATGCCCCTTGAAGGGGGCAGCGGGCAAAGCCGCGGGCTGGCGGGGGAAGCGGCTGCTACTCAACTGACTTTTGTGTACTTTATTGCAGGAAAAGGGCGGGTAAATCCGCCACTTCAAGTGATTAGCAACCAAGTGATAGTCAATTATCGCTAAAATCCTATCGGAGAAAAGCAACCGTAGCACATTGGGATTGGCAAGGGAGGTCTGCTATTGAGCTCCTCGGCTTGAGCTGTTGAATGTGCTGACATCGCCATAACGGTGACAAAAACCAAGCTAAACAATAAACTTGCACGCTGTTTTTCCATGTCTCCTCCTTTAAACTAAGCCAGTATTTGCCTAGTAATGTCAGAGTAACGCATCGCGGAAAAAGAGAAAAAATCCTTTTTTATGCAGGCTGTAATAACGTCAGATAAGATTGAAAATAAAGGCTAACGTAGAGGGTTCACGCAGACCTAAACCCCGCTGTGCGGCAATTTAATTCTGCGGATGAGTCAATTCTGGGATAATTAAATTTGAGTGCACTGATGGCGGAGTGCCGTTAAATGCCAATCTTGCGGCCCAGCAAACTGGCGCCTTTAGAGTGACCATCTGGCCCATACAATGTCTGGCCGTGGCGCGTGTTCAGAACAGCCAGCGCCTGAGTGTTATATTCAATATGCTGTTGCAGTAATAGCCCATTGTGCAGGTTACTGTATTGCAACTTTTCGGCCAGTGCCAATATACGTTGCCAGCGGGTGGCTAACTCATTCACGCTGCTATACGGCGCTTGAATATTGATAGTTTTTTCTGTGGTGAGCCGGGTCTGGTCCAGATAAGCCAAGGTAGCCAAAATTGAACTTTTTTGTTCAGTGACACCTTGCAGCACCATGCCTTGAATCCGACCGGAGCACAGTAATTGCTGTTCTTGTGCTACTACAGCTTTCAGGGATTCAAGCAGTTCCAGTTGCTGGTCCAGATTGGTTTGTAATCTTTCCACCACCACCTATCCTTTTACGGTTAACGATTTTACGGTTAACGATTATTTTATGTTTAGCTGTTCTTCAGATCATCTGCGACATTTCTGAGCAAAGCATCGGCAATTTTACCGGTGTCCATGGTCAGTTGACCTGAACGAATCGCCTGTTTTAAGGTTTCGACACGTTCTACATTGATGTCCTGACTGCCCGGCTGCATCAATTTCGCCTGCGCATCACTCAATTTAACCTCAGTACCACTCACCGGCGTTTTTGTCTGGGTAGACTGTTTCCGCGTTTGCTGCGCAATATCACTGGTTTCCCGTGGTTGCACTTGTGTTGCCGGTAATAACGGTTGGGTGCGTTCAATACTCATATGGTGTTGCTCCCTTTATAGCGGGATTGACGTTTATCGACCCGCGAGACTTTTATCTTTCAGCAAAAGAATGGCGGGATTGTCACTGTTTAACCTGCAAATAACTGCATATTAAGATTATCGGCAAAGGTTAAAAAAACTTTAATCACTATAACATTATCTTAATTGTACCATCGTCAGCCACGGTGCCACTGACGATTTGACCCGACGCCATGCGCACCCGGACATTATCTTGTACCGCGGCATTGTTCATGGCCTTGCCACTGCCGTTAACATTAAATCCTTCACCCTGCGCTAAAACCTGCACATCTTGCCCGGTTTTAACTATCCACAAGCGGCGCAACATATTACGAGTCAGTGGTTGACCGGCATTGATTTGCCGTAAGCTCACTGCGCCTTGAGCAAAGCTGGGTTCCAATAACGTGCTCAGGGGCAGGGTATCGAGCCGGCCTTGCTTCATTTCAATATCTTGCGGTGTGATTTTCGCCCCTGCCGTCAGTTGACGGGCGGCCACAGCATAATGGCCGCTAACCTGTACTTGGGTCTGAATAAAACGCCGTAAACCCTCGCACCGCACTGATAAGCTGATATTTCCCCAAGGACGGGCATTCGCTGGCAGCGTAATTTCGGGCGTCTCGCATTGTGGCCACTGGCTCTGCGGGGTTTTGATGATGACATTAACCTGACTGCTTTTATCGGGATATTGCTGGCGAAAGAATTGATTTACCTGTGCCGATAAATCTGCCGCCATCGCCTGATGCGCCAATGCTTGACTCATAAACACTAGCCCGAAAGCTATTGTTAGGATGTCATTTCTTTTCATGGTCATCAATATTCCCTCCGTCCACACAACCCGGTATGTCAGGGTCTCCCCCTCTTGCACACTAGTGTACCTGTACCTCGACAAGGCTAAGGGGATAAATAGCGACGCATTTTGCTCTTATTCTGACGATAGGCTTCCCTGTGCGGCGTTTATGCTGTCGACTCCAAATTCTAACCTTGCGGGGGGACTATGCTCGACAAACTGGACGGTGCTCTGCGTTTTCAACAAGAGGCGCTTAATTTGCGCGCGCAACGACAGGAGATCCTGTCGTCCAATATTGCTAATGCGGATACGCCCGGCTTTCAGGCACGTGATATTGATTTCTCCAGCCAACTGAAAAAAGTGATGGAGCAAGGTCGAGTCAGTGGAACCGGGGTGTCACTCAGTTTAACGTCAGCCCGTCATATCCCTGCAAGCACAGTTCAGCCGCCTGACCTGGACTTATTATTCCGGGTTCCAGACCAGCCATCAATGGATGGCAACACGGTGGACATGGATCGTGAACGTACCAATTTTGCCGATAACAGCCTGAAATATCAGACCGATTTGACCGTTCTTGGCGGTCAGATCAAAGGAATGATGTCAGTGTTACAACAAGGATAAGACGGATGTCTTTACTGAATATTTTTGATATTGCCGGTTCAGCATTATCAGCTCAGTCGCAGCGGATGAACGTCAGCGCCAGTAACATGGCAAACGCCGACAGTGTGACTGGCCCGGATGGTCAACCCTACCGTGCTAAGCAAGTGGTGTTTCAGGTTGCGGCTCAGCCGGGGCAAGAAACCGGTGGTGTGCGTGTTGCACAAGTCGTTGATGACCCTGCGCCGGATCGTTTGGTTTTTCAACCCGGTAACCCACTGGCCGATGCCAAGGGGTATGTCCGGATGCCTAACGTTGATATCACCGGCGAGATGGTGAACACCATCTCAGCTTCGCGCAGTTATCAGGCCAACGTTGAAGTGTTGAATACGACGAAGTCGTTGATGCTCAAAACGCTGACATTAGGTCAATAACAGGAGCCTGTACACATGGCCATTACGAATTCCCTGACTGATAGTGATTACGGGATTAACAGCACTAGCGGCACCGGTTCAGCCAGCGGCAGCACCAGCCAGGATCTGCAAAACAGTTTCCTGACGTTGTTGGTGGCACAGTTGAAAAATCAGGATCCGACCAATCCAATGCAAAACAACGAGTTGACCACGCAATTAGCGCAGATCAACACCGTGAGCGGCATTGAAAAATTGAACACCACTCTGGGTTCTATCTCCGGCCAAATTGATAACAGCCAATCATTGCAAGCTAGCAGCCTGATTGGTCGCGGCGTGATGATTCCAGGAACCAATGTGTTGGCAGGGAGTAAAGACGGCGTTGTGACCACCACCCCATTCGGTGTTGAGCTGGTGCAAGCTGCTGACAAAGTGACGGCCACCATCACCGACAGTAATGGCGTGGCAGTCCGAACGATAGAGATTGGCGGCTTGACGGCGGGTGTGCATGCCTTTACCTGGGATGGCTCACTGGAGGCCGGTGGTAATGCACCGGACGGCGCTTATACCGTGGCGATCACTGCCACTAACGGCGGTGCATCGGTGGTAGCGACACCTTTGAGCTTCGCCATTGTCAACGGTGTGACCAAAGGAGCCGATGGTTCCAAACTGGACTTGGGTCTGGCGGGTACCACCACGCTGGATCAAGTGCGCCAAATTTTGTAAATCGTAACAGCACAACACAACAGACAAGACGGTGATTCACTCAGGTCTTGATGATTAAAAACAGCGTTTGATATGTCATCAACGCTTTAGGTCTGTAACGGACCCCGAATTTAACGGAGAAGAAAATGGGCTTTTCTCAAGCAGTCAGCGGCTTGAACGCAGCATCCAGTAACCTGGATGTGATCGGTAACAACATCGCCAACTCGGCAACCTCAGGTTTTAAAGCCGGTTCAGTTTCTTTTGCCGATATGTTCGCCGGCTCTCAGACCGGGATGGGCGTTAAGGTTGCGGGAATTACTCAGGACTTTAACGACGGCACCACCACCACCACCAACCGCCGTCTGGATCTGGCTATCAGCCAAAATGGTTTCTTCCGCATGCAAGACAGCACCGGCGGCATCTTCTATGCCCGCAACGGTCAGTTTAAGCTCGATGAGAACCGCAATATCGTCAACATGCAGGGCCTCAACCTGACCGGTTACCCGGCCACAGGGACGCCGCCGACAGTACAGCAAGGGGCCAACCCGATTCCGCTGTCTATCCCACAGGGCATGATCCCAGCGAAAGCCACCACCGCCGGTAATATGGTGGCAAACCTGACCTCGACGCACGACATCATTCCAGCCGATACAACCAGTGGCGGTGTAACCACCCCGACGTTTGATCCCGATAAGCCCGATACCTATAGCTTTGTGAATAACATGACCACCTTTGATAGCTTGGGTAACCGCCATGAAATCAACGTGTTTTATGTTAAGCGCTCCGAAGATGCTGTAAATGGTAACTCTTGGGATGTTTACACCCGTGATAGCAGCGCCGTTCCCGCACAAGTTGCCGAGAAACGCGGTTCAATGCTGTTTGATACTAATGGTGCACTGAAAAGTGTGACAAATGGTACCAATGCAGCCAGCACCACTGATTTCAATATGACCATCCCAATGGGGGTCGTTAATGGTGCGCCGGCACAAGAGTTCGCGCTGAATGTGGCGGGTAGCAAGCAGCAAAATACCGGCACCGACAGCATTGTTACCCAAAACCAAACCGGCTATGCAGCGGGCGAATTCACTGGCTTCCAAATCAACAACGACGGCTCGGTGGTCGGGACTTATTCAAACCAACAGACCCAATTGCTGGGCCAAATCGTGATGGTTAACTTTGCTAACCCAGAAGGCTTGTCATCTGAGGGCAATAACGTCTGGAAAGAAACCCTTTCCTCGGGTAACGCGATTCTTGGGACGGCGGGCAGCGGCGGCTTTGGCACCTTGACCAGCGGCGCACTGGAGTCCTCTAACGTGGATTTGAGTAAAGAACTGGTGAACATGATTGTGGCGCAGCGTAACTATCAGTCGAACGCGCAGACCATCAAAACCCAGGATCAGATCTTACAAACTCTGGTTAACCTGCGTTAATCGCACTGACGGGACTCGCTCATGGATCACGCAATATATACCGCAATGGGGGCTGCCCGGCAGTCCCTCGAACTGCAAGCGGTTACCGCTAATAATCTGGCTAACGCCTCAACGCCGGGTTTCCGCGCGCAGTTAGCGGCGATGCGGGCCGTACCTATTGATGGGCCAAGTATGGCCACGCGCACTATGGTCACGGCGTCGACCCCAGGGGTAGATATCAGCCAGGGGACGATGAACTACAGCGGTCGCCCGTTGGATGTGGCCTTGCAGCCGGATGGCTATTTAGCGGTTCAATTGCCTGATGGCACTGAAGCCTATACCCGTAACGGGAATATTCAGATCTCAGCTGACGGGCAGATGACTGTGCAGGGTTATCCATTAATGGGTGACAACGGCCCGATTGATGTCCCCCCTCAGGCGGCGATCACTATTGCTGCGGACGGCACTATCTCGGCACTGAACGCCGGTGATTCACCGAATACCATTGCTCAGTTGGGGCAAATTAAGCGAGTGAGAGCCACTGCCGGTGAAGTGATGCACGGCGATGACGGTTTGTTCCATCTGACAGCCGCGACCCAACAGGCGCGTGGTGCTCAGTTGGCTAATGACCCGCTCATCAAAGTGATGCCGGGGGTGCTGGAGGGCAGCAACGTGAAAGCGGTTGAAGCTATGACCGATATGATTGCCAATGCCCGCAGTTTCGAAATGCAGATGAAAGTCATCCACAGCGTGGATGAAAACGAACAGCGCGCTAACCAGCTGTTAGCAATCAGCTAAGCGCATAGGCGCAGAGGAATAAACTGATGATCCGATCACTCTGGATTGCCAAAACCGGCTTGGATGCACAGCAGACCAATATGGATGTTATCGCCAACAACTTGGCGAACGTCAGCACCAATGGCTTTAAACGTCAGCGGGCGGTGTTTGAAGATTTGTTGTACCAAACGATGCGTCAACCGGGAGCACAATCTTCCGAGCAGACCACCTTGCCATCGGGTTTGCAGATTGGTACCGGTGTTCGCCCGGTGGCCACTGAGCGTTTACATAGCCAAGGTAACCTGTCCAAAACCGATAACACCAAAGATGTGGCTATCAAAGGCGAGGGGTTCTTTCAGGTGCAGATGCCTGATGGCACCAATGCCTATACCCGCGACGGTTCTTTCCAGGTTGATCAAAATGGCCAACTGGTGACAGCCAGTGGTTTTCAGATTCAACCGGCGATTACCATTCCGGCCAATGCATTAAGTATGACCGTCGGGCGCGATGGTATCGTCAGTGTCACTTTGCAGGGGCAAACGGCCACGCAGCAAGTGGGACAACTGACTCTGGCTACGTTCATTAACAACAGCGGCCTGGAAAGTGTCGGTGAAAACCTGTACCAGGAAACTGCCAGTTCCGGTGCGCCGAATGAAACGACGCCGGGCCTGAACGGCGGTGGCTTGTTGTATCAAGGGTATGTTGAGACTTCTAACGTCAATGTGGCGGAAGAGTTGGTCAATATGATCCAGACGCAACGCGCCTATGAAATCAACAGTAAAGCGGTTTCAACTTCAGATCAGATGTTGCAAAAACTGACACAGCTGTAAATCCGCTCTCGGGGGGCAAGAGCGCCCCCTGATAGCCGCAGAATGGCTGACCTTGCCAGCCTCTAACAGGTTACAGGATTGATAATCAGAGATGGATACATCGCCGCTGCGAAAATTAGGTGAGTTGAGATGGATTAGTGCGCCGTTGATGGCGATGCTATTGCTCAATGGCTGTGCGTATATTCCACATAAACCCTTGGTGGATGGCTCGACGTCAGCACAACCAGCCGCTGCCAGTGCGCCACTTCCAAATGGCTCTATTTTCCAAGCTGCCCAGCCGATGAATTATGGTTATCAGCCGCTATTTGAAGACCGTCGCCCGCGTAATATCGGTGACACACTGACCATCACCTTGCAGGAAAATGTCAGTGCCAGCAAAAGTTCTTCTGCCAATGCCAGCCGTAACGGTTCCAGCAAATTTGGTGTCGCCACCGCGCCGCGCTATCTGGAGGGATTATTGGGTAATGCGCGTGCTGATTTGGATATTTCTGGTGATAGCACCTTTGGTGGCAAGGGCGGGGCAAATGCTAACAATACCTTCAGTGGCACCATCACGGTGACGGTGGATCAAGTGCTGGCTAACGGCAACTTGCATGTGGTGGGTGAGAAACAAATCGCCATTAATCAGGGAACTGAATTCATTCGTTTCTCTGGGGTCGTCAACCCACGCACCATCAGTGGCAGCAATACAGTGACCTCAACTCAGGTGGCTGATGCGCGCATCGAGTATGTGGGCAATGGTTATATCAATGAAGCGCAAACCATGGGCTGGTTGCAGCGGTTCTTCCTTAATGTTTCGCCATACTAAGAGGCCCATTGATGCGTAAACAGTCACTTTTCACCCTATTTATCATGCAGCTTATTGTGCTGTTTACGCTGGGGTCATTTCCGGCGTCAGCCGAGCGTATCCGCGATTTGGTGACCGTTCAGGGAGTGCGCGATAACGCATTGATTGGCTATGGTCTGGTGGTCGGTTTGGATGGTTCCGGTGACCAGACCATGCAGACGCCGTTTACCACGCAAAGTCTCAGCAACATGCTGTCGCAATTGGGTATTACCGTGCCACCGGGCACCAATATGCAACTCAAAAACGTGGCGGCGGTGATGGTCACTGCCAAGCTACCGGCATTTTCCCGCACGGGGCAAACCATCGATGTGGTGGTGTCCTCAATGGGGAATGCCAAAAGTATCCGTGGCGGCACCTTGCTGATGACCCCACTGAAAGGGGTTGATAATCAGGTTTATGCTTTGGCGCAGGGTAACGTGCTAGTGGGCGGGGCCGGTGCTTCCTCCGGCGGCAGCAGTGTTCAGGTCAACCAATTGACTGGCGGGCGCATTAGCAATGGCGCGACCATTGAACGCGAGCTGCCCACCACCTTTGGCACGGATGGGGTGATTAATCTGCAATTGAATACTGAAGATTTCACCACTGCACAACAGGTCAGTGATGCTATTAACCGCCAACGCGGTTTTGGTTCCGCGACCGCCATCGATGCTCGCACTATCCAGGTTTTGGTGCCACGGGGTAACAGTTCTCAAGTGCGTTTCCTGGCGGATATTCAAAACATCCCGGTGAATATTGATGCGGGTGATGCCAAAGTCATTATTAACTCGCGCACTGGTTCGGTGGTAATGAACCGCAACGTCATGCTTGACTCTTGTGCCGTGGCGCAAGGGAACTTGTCAGTGGTAATTGATAAACAGAATACTGTCAGCCAGCCAGATACTCCTTTTGGTGGTGGGCAGACTGTCGTGACACCGAATACCCAGATTTCCGTTCAGCAGCAGGGGGGCGCATTGCAACGCGTCAATGCTAGCCCGAATCTGAATAATGTGGTGCGCGCTTTGAACTCCTTGGGGGCAACACCGATTGATTTGATGTCTATCTTGCAGGCGATGCAGAGTGCCGGCTGCTTACGGGCTAAATTGGAAATTATCTAATGAGCGATTTGATGGCAATGTCCGGCAGCGCCAATGAAATGTTCGGAGCAGCCTATGATGCCCAATCACTGAATACCTTGAAACGTGACGCGGCGAGAGATCCTGATGGCAACCTAAAGAAGGTTGCCCAGCAGGTGGAGGGGATGTTTGTGCAGATGATGCTTAAAAGCATGCGCTCCGCCTTGCCGCAAGAGGGGATCATGAACAGTGACCAGACCCGGCTCTATACCTCAATGTATGACCAGCAAATCGCGCAGCAAATGTCGCTCAAGGGACTTGGACTGGCTGACATGATGGTGGAGCAGCTTTCAGGAACCTCTTCACCGAGTGAAACTGCCGGCACGGTGCCAATGATGCTGGATAATGAAGTCTTGCAAACTCTTCCGGCGCGAGCATTGGAGCAAATGGTTCGTCGGGCAATGCCGACACCGCCAGCCAATAGCCCAGTTTCACTGCCGCAAAGCACCGGTAATTTCGTCGCGCGACTGTCTATTCCGGCGCAAATTGCCAGCCAGCAAAGTGGCATCCCGCACCAACTTATTATGGCGCAGGCCGCGCTGGAATCCGGTTGGGGTCAGCGCGAGATCCCAACGGCTGATGGCAAAAGCAGCTATAACGTATTTGGTATTAAAGCGGGCAGTAGCTGGGATGGCCCGGTCAGTGAAATTACCACCACGGAATATGAGCAAGGTGTGGCGAAGAAAACCACTGCGCGCTTCCGGGTATATGGCTCTTATGTCGAGGCGGTCAGTGATTATGTCAAATTGCTGACCCAAAACCCGCGCTACGCCAATGTGGCTGCCGCCCAAAGCCCTGAACAAGGTGCCCATGCTTTGCAGCGCGCTGGTTATGCAACTGACCCGCAATATGCCCAAAAATTGGTCAATGTTATTCAGCAAATGAAGAATGCCGGCGAGCAAGCAGTGAAAGCCTATAGCAGCAATCTGGACTCTCTCTTCTAATAGGTTATTTTACTGGCCATTTTGAAAATTGAACCCAGTTTACACCCATATTTTTACTCAAGTTTTCCAAACTCGGGCCGATACTCTGAATAGGCTGTGCGGGGGCGTAGATCCCCTCAGGCAGTATCCCAATATTAATAAATGCAGGTGCGTGATGTAAATCGCCTGCGGTAAAAGGATCTCTTCATGTCCAATAGTTTAATGAATACTGCGATGAGTGGTCTGAGCGCAGCCCAATATGCCTTGAGCACCGTCAGTAACAACATCAGTAATTTTCAGGTGGCTGGCTATAACCGCCAGAACACTATTTTTGCCCAAAATGGCGGGACATTAAGTCCAGCGGGATTTATTGGTAATGGCGTGGCAGTGACCGGTGTTAACCGTGAGTATAATGCCTTTATTACCAACCAGTTACGCGCATCACAAACCCAAAGCAGTGGACTGACGACCTATTATCAACAAATCTCGCAGATTGATAATTTACTGGCTAACACCTCCAATAACATCTCAACCACCATGCAGGATTTCTTCAACAACTTGCAAAATCTGGTGAGTAACGCGGGTGATGACGCAGCCCGTAAAACGGTTTTGGGCAAGGCCGAAGGGTTAGTTAACCAATTCCAGAATGCGGATAAATATCTGCGTGATATGGACAATGGCGTCAATCAAAAGATAAGTGACAGTGCGGCGCAAATTAATAACTATGCTGAGCAAATTGCCAAGTTAAATGACCAGATTACCCGCCTGCGCGGTAGCAGCGGTAGCGAACCAAACGCCTTGCTCGACCAACGCGATCAACTGGTTACCGAGTTAAACCAGATTGTGCCGGTGGCAGTCACTCAGCAAGATGGCGATGCTTACAATGTGTCATTTGCCGGTGGTTTATCACTGGTGCAAGGGCCGAATGCTTATAAAGTGGAAGCCATTCCCTCCAGCGCCGATGCAACCCGCCTCACGTTGGGCTATAAGCACGGCACTAGCGATACCATTGAAATTGATGAAAGTCGCCTGACTAGCGGTTCGCTCGGCGGAACACTGAAATTCCGCAGTGAAGCGCTAGATAGCGCACGCAACCAATTGGGCCAATTAGCTTTGGTGATGGCCGATAGTTTTAATATTCAGCATAAAGCGGGTTTTGATGCTAATGGTGATGGGGGCGAAGATTTCTTTAGTTTTGCTAAACCTTCTGTGTTGAAAAACGCGAAAAATCAGGGTGATGCCAGCTTAACCGTCAGTTACACCGACACCTCGAAAGTCAAAGCCAGTGATTACACGGTGGAGTTCGATGGTACGGATTGGCAAGTCACGCGCTTGTCGGACAATACTAAAGTTCCTACCACGGCCGGAACTGATAAAGATGGCAAACCCACACTGAACTTCGACGGTATCGCGGTCAGCGTTACTAATGGTACGCCAGGGCCAGAAGCCAAAGATAAATTCACCATTAAAACAGTTTCCAATGTTGCCGCTAATTTGCAGGTCGCCATTACGGACTCCAGCATGATTGCTGCGGGCGGTACTGCGGATGGCGGCGCGAGTGACAACGTCAACGCGCAAGCACTATTGAATCTGCAAACCCAAAAACTGGTTGATGGTAAAGCGACATTTTCTGGCGCTTATGCCGGGTTGGTCAGTAATGTCGGTAACCAGACGGCGACGGCGAAAACTAACAGCACAGCACAGGCCAATATCGTCAAGCAGTTGTCAGCGGAACAGCAGTCTATTTCTGGGGTTAACCTGGATGAAGAGTACGGCGACTTACAGCGTTTCCAGCAATATTATCTGGCCAATGCCCAAGTTATCCAGACCGCTTCGACGCTGTTTAACGCGTTGCTGAGTCTGCGCGGTTAAGTTTTGGTTAGCGGCATTGCCGCTGCTTATCTCATTTTAGGTTTAGTCAGAATGGCGGTTTGTGTGGGCCGACTGACTAAGCTGTTACGAAAAGGAACTGACATCGTGCGCTTAAGTACCAGCATGCTGTACCAGCAAAATATGCAGGGCATCACCAATGCTCAATCCCTTTGGATGCAGTCAGGCCAACAACTTTCCACTGGCAAGCGTGTGGTTAATCCCTCGGATGACCCGATGTCGGCATCTCAGGCGGTGATGTTGTCACAAGCCGAGTCAGAGAATAACCAGTACGCGTTGGCACGTAGCTTCGCCCGCCAGAGTTCATCACTGGAAACCACGGTTTTGGCACAAGCCACCAGCACCATTCAGTCAATTCAAAGTGTCATTATCAGCGCGAAGAGCGATATTTTGAGTGATGATGACCGCGCCTCTTATGCAACTCAGTTACAGGGTTTGAAAGACCAACTGGTTAATCAGGCGAACACCACTGATGGTAATGGCCGCTATATTTTTGGGGGTTTTCAAAGTGATAAGCCGCCTTTTGCTGTTAGCAAAACCGGTGAAGTGACTTATGTGGGCGGAGATGTGGCGATTGAGCAAAAAGTCGATGCGAATCGGTCAATGACGGTCGGTCACACCGGTGATAGTGTCTTTATGGCGCTGACCAGCAATGCCAAACCCGAGCCGAATGATGTTGATGGTAAGCCGGTAGATGCTGAAAAGAATATCTTTAACACCATCGATACTGCTCTCAATGCCCTCAAAACGCCAATACAAGGTGCGACCGATGAGGTTAAAGAACAAGTAAATGTGGCGATGGACAAAGGCATCCGTGGTATGGCTAACTCATTGAATAATGTGTTATCTGTTCAGGCAGAAATTGGTACTCAACTGCAAGAGTTGGACAATCTTGATAGTTTGGGGGCGGATCGCACTTTGATCAATAAGCAGCGGATGAGTGATTTAGTGGATGTGGATTGGAACTCTGCTATCTCTTCCTATGTCATGCAGCAGGCCGCCTTACAGGCTTCTTACACCACATTCACCAATATGCAGGGCTTGTCTCTGTTCCAACTGAATAAATAATCTGCTTTCAACCTGTGGGCTAGCCCCACAGGATACCCAGCCAATTATTTTGGGTATAAGTCAATACGCTAAGCCACTGATAACACTCGCCAGCCGATCAAAAAACTCGCCAAACAGATGCTCGGTAAAAGGGGCTAACAGAGGCATAATTAAGCCCAGCGAAATAATACCGACCGTCAATGTCAGCGGGAAACCTATAACGAAAACAGAAAGTTGTGGTGTCATGCGGTTCAGCATGCCTAATGCCATATTTAGGGTGAGTAGCAGGGTAATAAGTGGCAAGGCTAGCATCAGCCCATTCATAAAGATCAATGAACCGGCCTGTGCTAATGCCAGGAAACCATTGCCATTCAGCGGCTCGAACTGAATAGGTAAAGTATGAAAACTGTCCGCTAATAAAGAAATTAGCCACAAATGGCCATCAAAGCTGAGAAATAACAGCATCGCCAATAAGTTTAACAACCGGGCGAGAACCGGCATGTTTGGCCCGCCAGAAGGGTCAAAGAAGGTAGCGAAAGACAATCCCATTTGTAAACCAATCACTTCGCCAGACAAGCGGATAGCGGCGAAAGCAAACTGCATGGTTAACCCGATAGCGGCCCCAATCAATATCTGCTGACCCGCGACCCATACCGCACCGCTGGAGACGAGTGGAATATTGACCGGGGGCAGGGAGGGGGCAACCAGAAAGGTAATTAATACCGCTAAACCGACTTTGACTTTGCGATTTATCTGCTTTTCGCTTAATACCGGTGCGGTGCTTATCAAGGCTAATATGCGGATTAATGGCCAGAAATACTGGCTGACCCAGACGCTGAGTTGAGTGGTATCAAGAGAGACCATGCTTAGCCAATCAACGTCGGCAAGCTGGTAAACAAATTACGCATATAGTCGAGGATCAAGTTTAGCATCCATGGGCCTGCGATAACCAACGTAGCAAAAACAGCCAGTATTTTAGGGATAAATGACAGTGTCATTTCATTAATTTGTGTCGCGGCCTGCAACAGACTGACAATTAAGCCGCTAATCAATGCAGCCAGTAATAATGGCGCGGCCAATGCAAGGGCGATTTTCATTGCCTCAACGCCGAGGGCCATTACCGATTCTGGTGTCATGATGTATCTACCTCAGCTATAAAAGCTTTGTGCCAGAGAACCCAGTAGCAACTGCCAGCCATCAACCAATACAAACAGCATCAACTTGAAAGGCAGCGAAATACTGGCGGGCGGCACCATCATCATCCCCAGCGCCATCAGCACACTGGCCACCACCAGGTCGATAATCAAAAACGGAATAAATACAGTAAAACCAATTTGAAAAGCGGTTTTCAGCTCACTGGTGACATAGGCGGGCAACAGAATGCGCATTGGCACCACTTCCGGCCCTTCCAATGGCGGCAGATTAGCTAGCCGGGCATACAGAGCCAGGTCAGTTTCGCGGGTCTGGCGTAACATAAATTCACGTAATGGTTGCGAGCCTTTATCCATCGCCACTTCCATACTTATCTTGTCCTGACTGAAGGGCAGATAAGCATCTTGATAAACTTTGTCAAACACTGGCGACATGATGAAAAACGTCAGAAACAGCGCTAAACCTAGCATCACCTGATTGGGTGGTGCTGAGGGGGTGCCCAATGCGTTGCGCAGCAAACCAAGCACAATAATGATGCGGGTAAAGCTGGTCATCATCAGCAATGCGGCGGGCAGGAAACTCAACGTGGTGATAAAAACCAGCGTCTGTACGGGTAAAGACCAGCTTTGCCCACCATTCGCCAACGGCTGGCTGATAATGCCCGGTAATTGAGCTAATGCCGCCGGAGAGCAGAGCAGGCCGAGCAGCAGCAAAGGGACTTTATTCATGAGCGGACGCAGAGACATCATGCCGATTTTTCCGGATGTTTTGAGTTCTTGCTTAATAGCGGTTTTTTGTTTAATAAATAGCTGTTCAGAAGTTGGCGAAAATCAGCCGGTTTTCCTGTGTCAGACGACAGCGCGGTACTGGGTTCGTCAACCGGAGGGCGTTCCAGTGTGTGGAGCGGCGTTACTTGTTGGGCGGTGACACCTAATACCAACCAAGTGTTGTCTACTTCGACAATGACCACTCGCTCGCGTTGGCCGACCTGACAACTGGCTCGCACATTCAATAGCTTATTGTTGCGGGCTTGTGGCGCAAAACCACATCGGCGCACCAGCCAGGCGGCAAATAAAATCAACAGCAAAATCCCCCCCAGCACACTGCCGACTTGGGTCAACACTGAGCCTGCGGGCATCGCCGGGGCTGTTTGTTGCGTGGCGGTGCCGGGGTGGCTGGCGGCAAATCCGGTGACGGGGGTCTGCGGCGTAGTCACCGGAATATCAGTTGCTACTGAAGTCTTCGCCGCTACCGGAGCAACAGCTGCCGATGTTGATTCAGTTGATGTTATTGCCACCCTTTGTGCTGCGGTCATTAGCGGCTCAGACGACGCATACGTTCTGATGGAGTAATAATGTCAGTGATGCGCACGCCGTATTTATCCGCAACCACCACGACTTCACCCTGTGCAATCAGGTAACCGTTAATCAGAATATCCAAAGGTTCACCCGCCAGGCCATCAAGGGAAACGACTGAACCTTGAGACAGGCGCAGCAACTCTTTGATAGTCATTTTGGTGCGGCCCAGCTCGACGGTCAGTTTCACCGGGATATCGAGAATCAAATCAATATCTTGCAGGTTGCCCAGGACATCGGGTGCTTCCAGTGATTTAAATACGCCTTCGGTAGTGGCCGCTGGTTTCTCCACTGCCTGTTGCTCATTAAACGCATCAGCCCACAGGTCATCCACGGATTCCTTTCCATCATCAGACGGAAACTTAGGGTCACTCATTGGGCTGTTCCTCATTCAGAGCATTCAAAATAGGGTTAATCAAATGTTCAACACGTAGGGCATATTGCCCGTTTAATGTCCCGTACTGACTGGTCAGCACTGGCACGCCGTCGACATGCGCAATCAGTCGCTCAGGTTTATCTATCGGTAACACATCCCCCGGCTGTAGTTTGAGTATCTGCGACAATCTCAGCGGGATATCGACAAAGTTAGCGACCAATTCCAGCTCAGAGTGCTGAACTTGCTTGACCAGCGTTTCACGCCAATGGCTGTCTTCCTGACGGGAGTTTTCCAGTGGCGGGTTGGTCAGCAGTTCGCGCAATGGCTCAATCATGGCAAACGGAATACAGATATTAAACTCCCCACTCAACGCGCCGATCTCCACCTGGAAAGGTGTCGTGACCACGATGTCGTTAGGGGAGGTGGTGATATTGGTGAATTTCACCTGTATTTCAGAGCGGACATATTCCACATCAATTTTATAGATGGGAGCCCAAGCATCACGATATGCATCCAGCGCTAGCCGTAGCATCCGGTTAATCACGCGTTGTTCTGTGTGGGTAAATTCGCGCCCTTCCACTTTTGTCGGGAAGCGGCCATCACCACCAAACAAGTTATCAACGGCAATAAACACCAGACTCGGGGCGAAAACAAACAGCGCCGTCCCGCGTAATGGTTTCAAATGTATTAAGTTGAGGTTGGTTGGCACCGGCAAGTTGCGGGCAAAATCATGATATGGCTGGATTTTTATTGGGCCAACCGTGATATCCGGGCTGCGGCGTAACAGGTTAAACAGCCCCATCCGAAACTGACGGGCAAACCGCTCATTGATTATCTCCAGCGCATGTAGGCGCTCACGCACCACACGTCGCTGGGTCGTCGGGTCATAAGGCTTAACGTCTGTCTCGTTTCCAGTGACGGCTTCGGGTTCATCACCCCCGCTGTCACCGTTTAACAGTGCGTCAATCTCTGCTTGTGAAAGAATACTATCGCCCATAATGATTATCGCAATATAAATGCGGTAAACAGCACATCGCTGACTACCTGATTAGGTTGACCTTTAACCATTGGCGGGCTAAGAACGTTTTTAATTTCACCGACTAAGCGCTGCTTGCCTTCTTCGTTCGCCAGACTATCAGCGGATTGACGAGAGAGCAGTAACAGTAACCGGCTGCGCACTTCCGGCAGATAGTCATTGAGTTTTGCACGCGTGCTATCGTCGGGGAGCCTTAGCGTTAATCCGATATAAAGCACACGATCCAGATTATTATCCGGCGTGATCAGATTGACCGTAAAGGTCTCCAAGGGCATGAATACCGGGATGACAGGAGCGACTTTCGCTGTGGTTGGTTGACTCTTCTTGAGTGCCCACCAGCTATAACCGCCACCCGCAGTTGCTGCCACCGCAATCAGCACCAGCAGGATCACCCAGATTGAACTCTTACGCTTGGCCGGGAAGGTATTTTGAGACATGGAGAAGGCAAATTCCTGTTTTGGTATCAAACCGGTGGATCACAATATACCCGTCAGACTTCAAGCTACATGTGCGTTGGCTGCGCTCAATCACCCCAGTCACTTACCTGTGTAAGCTCTTGGGGGTTCGCTCAGTTGCCGCTTTCCTGCAACTCGAATTATTTTGGGTATAACAGCCTGGGGCCACTGACACCAAGCTATCCGAATTATTGCTGATGATTATCCCGCTTATCCTTAATCCCAATAGGCAGAATAGGTGGAGAAAAACGGCCTAGCTTGTCCGTTTGTCCCCTTTTGGTGAAATTAACAGCGCCTTTTAGGCGAAAATATCAACGCCACCATTGCCATTGGCCAGAGCTTGCAATGCGGCTGGTGTGACCAGCGGCGTGCTCACCTGTGCTTCGCCAGAGGCGACTTCACCATAACCTGGCTGACCGCGTGAGGCGAAATCTTGCTGATTTTGTTGGCTCTGTTGCTGTGCTTGTTGCCATTGACCTTCACTGCCGACACTACTTTGGCCTAACTCAATACCACTTTCGGCCAAGGCGGTGCGTAAGCTTGGCATAGCGGCTTCAATCGCGGCCCGAACTTGACTATGAGCTGAAACAAAATGTAATTGTGCTTGCTTATCTTCTATTTTCAGACTGATTTGCAACGCACCCAACTCTTGCGGGTTGAGCCGCAACTCGGCGTTTTGTTGCCCATTGCGACTGAACATAATCACTTGTTGCCCAAGTGATTGTTGCCATTCTTGACTGCCCAGTTGCGCACTTAAATAACCACTGACGGGCGCACTGACATGGGCGCTGGCGGTAGCTGTAGTTGGCAAAAGAGGGCTGGATACCGGGGGAAGAGAATGGGCCTGGGGAGCTGAGCTGACCAAGGTTTTATCCACCGCAGCGGCGGGCGTGATGGTTTCAGCTTGTGCTGCCAGTGGGGCGGCTTTCGCATTGAGCGTGTTGTTGTCGATATCTTTCGCGCTCAACGGGGCTGGCTTATCCGACGCAGCCGTTATTTTTGTTTTCGTGGCTACACCCGCCAATACATCGTCACTGTTTATGGCTTTATCATTTTTTACACTGTCCATGGCCTTATCACTTTTCATACTGACCAGGGTGCCACCAATCAGTGCGGCTAAACCTTTATCTTGTGAGGTCAAGCTGGTGAGAGTGGCAATATCTTGCTTGGCCGTCGTTTTATTGTTCGTCAGGCCATTAGTATCAGTCTGGGGGGCTTTTTGCCCGCTCAATGTGTTAGCCACCTGATGCGGCAACATTGCCAGCAAGGTTTGTAATGCGGCGGGGTCGACTTTATCGTGAGTTTTATCACTGGCACTATCCGGCTTGCCACTCTCATTGATGGTGGTTTTCTTGATGCCTGCGGCATCGCCAGTTTGTCCTGCATGGGTTAAACCCGCTGGCAGCGCAGCACTGATATCCCCCAATGCGGCCAACAACTGATTCAACTTGCTGTTACCGACGGTTGACTTACTACTGTCAACTTCAGGGGTGATGTCAGTCGCCGCGGCTAAAGATGATTTTAGGGTTGAAGCATCCAGGGCGGTGAGTTCTTTTCCCAACTGGTCGCCTAGAAGTTTGGCAAAATCGGCCGGCAATCCCGCGTCGGTAAACAACGCGGCAATAGATGTCGAGGATGCTGCGCCCTCGGCTTCACTTGCAGTGATAGCAGTAGGCAAGAGAGATAGATTCATGAATGTAGACTCCTTTGTGAGGCGCGCTGGGCGAACTCATCCATCAGTTTTTGATCCAAACGGTTCTCGTGCAAACGTGCGGTGGTTTCAGCTCGCTCGTTCAGCGTTTCAAATGCATTTAGCCGCTGTTGCTTTTCTTGCCAATGCTTCACTGCTTGTTCAACTTTTACATTCCACTGGGCCAACTGATGACGATGTTGCTCAATGGCTTGCTCCAATGTTTGAATAAATTGCTGATAATTTTGCCAACTGGAGGAGGCCATGCCATTACTCAGCGTGTCATTCAGCCGCACCCGATATTCATCCTGGTAAGACAGCAACATACTCAGTTGCTGCTCAGCATTCTGATAGGACAAGCGCACCTGCCCCAATTGGGTCGTTGCCTGTTCAACCGCCTTTTGAGCCAGGTCGCGCAGGGTGATGAGAGGTGACTGACTTTTCATCGTATTCCTCAATACCCTTCGTGCTTGACGCCGCAGGGTTGTTAGCTACGTTCACTTACCCGAATCACTGACGAGAGTCAGCTCATCGGGATTCCTTCTCTTGCTGCCTACCTGCAGCGGCAACCACTTTGGGCAGACATATATTTCGTGCTTGACGCAGCAGGGGGTTAGCTATTAGCCCGGAAACAGACTTTTCAGATGCTGACAGGCATCTTCGTAACTGCTGCGTTCATACATACCTTGCTGCAAGAAGATTTCCATTTGCGGGTAGAGGGTAATGGCCTTATCCAACAATGGGTCGCTACCGGCGGCATAGGCTCCTACGCTGACCAAATCGCGGTTGCGTTGGAAACTTGCAAGTAACTGTTTAAATTGGCGAACTTTACTGTAGTGATTCTCATCAATCAGTGAGGTCATCGCACGGCTGATAGAAGCTTCGATATCAATAGCGGGATAATGACCGGATTCTGCCAGACGGCGAGATAACACCACATGACCATCGAGAATGGCGCGCGCAGAGTCGGCAATCGGGTCTTGCTGATCATCGCCCTCGGTCAGTACCGTATAAAATGCTGTAATCGAGCCGCCACCAGACACGCCATTACCCGCGCGTTCAACCAGTGCCGGTAATTTGGCGAATACGGAGGGCGGATAACCTTTGGTTGCCGGGGGTTCGCCGATTGCCAGTGCTATCTCGCGTTGTGCCATGGCGTAGCGCGTCAGGGAGTCCATGATGAGCAACACATGTTGGCCACGGTCGCGGAAATCTTCTGCAATACGGGTGGCATAGGCTGCGCCTTGCATGCGCAGCAACGGCGATACGTCAGCGGGGGCGGCGATAACTACCGAGCGCGCGCGCCCCTCGGTACCTAAAATATTTTCGATAAAATCTTTAACTTCACGGCCACGTTCACCGATAAGCCCAACCACAATGACATCTGCTTGGGTGTAGCGGGCCATCATGCCTAACAAGACACTTTTCCCCACCCCGGAGCCGGCGAACAAGCCCATACGCTGACCTCGACCGACCGTCAGCAGGGCATTAATTGTGCGCACGCCAACATCCAAAACCTGTTCAATCGCGGTACGTTGTAATGGATTGATGGGGGGGGTAATCAGGGGAGCCCGATAACCGGTTTCTGGTGCAGGTAAGCCGTCAAGCGGCTTGGCGCTGCCATCTAATACACGCCCCAGTAATTCTGGGCCGAGTGGTAATTGTTTACTGGCAGAAGCCCCGCCGGTGGTGATGCGGGCATAAACACGGGCGCCGGGCACAATTCCCTCGACCTCTTCGAGCGGCATCAAGAACAGACGCTGGCCATTAAAACCCACCACTTCACTCTCAACTTCTTGAACTTCGCCGTTATCATGGCGTTCAATGAGGCAGGTTGCGCCGAGGGGAAGTTGCAAACCGGTGGCTTCTAGCACCAAACCTGTGGCGCGCGTCAACCGCCCGTAACGGCGAATGGTGGTTGATTGGCTGATACGTTCTTCGAACTTGTCCATCGATGCGAGCCAGCGGCCAAGGCGAGCGGTCATCATAATTCTCCCGGTGCTGCCAGGCGGCACAGCTCATGCCAGCGTGTTGCCAGGCTGGCATCTAAATCGCCTTCTTCGGCGCTGACTTTGCATCCGCCGGGATGAATTTGACTATCACCCAATAAGCGCCAGCCATGCAAACTCAAAGTCGAGCCTAAGCGCTGTTCCACCACGGCTAAATCATTCGGATTCACCCGTAATTGCGGTTTACCGGCAAACATCGGCTCTTGTTGAATCATTTGCTGGATTTGAGCCAGTAACGCGGTGCCATCGCAAATTGCCGGTTGCCCGAGAATTTGTTTTGCTGCTGCTAAGGCCATTTGCATCAATCGCGAGGCAATCACACTGTCCAGCGCATCAAGGGTGTTTTGAAAATCATCGACTAAGGTTTGCCAGTGCGCGGTGATCGGGGCTAACTGTTTCTCAGCATCTGCCAGCGCTTGCTGGTGTCCCTCTTCCAAACCGGTTTGGTAACCTTTATCCAAGCCTTCTTGCAACCCTTTGGCAAACCCTTGCTGGCGGCCCTGTTTCTCGGCTTCGAGTTGCAGGTTCATCAGTGTTTGTTGCTGATCACTTTCCGTTGGCGCGGTATCCGCTTTTTGCTCATCAGTAAACAACATACTGATATCCGGCGGCGCGGTGGCAGCAGTAGGTTCTGGTTGGCTGGCAAAATCATTTAGTGACCAGGGCTGCCAGGGCAGGGCATTAATCCTATCAGACATAGATATCCTCGCCGCCGCCGATGACTATCTCGCCGCTTTCCGCCAAACGACGGACAATCAGCAAGATGGCTTTCTGCTCGTTTTCGACCAGTGACATACGCACCGGCCCACGGGTGGCCAGATCGTCGCGCAGAATTTCTGCCGCACGCAGTGACATATTGCTGAGGAAGCGCTCGCGCAGCGCCTGATCGGCACCTTTCAAGGCAATCAATAGCGATTCGTTGTCGATTTCTTGTAGTAAACGCTGGATGCTGCGGTCGTCGACACTGACCAGATTCTCGAACAGGAACATTTCGTCGATAATTTTCTGTGCCAGCTCGCCGTCGTATTCGCGTACTGCGTCCATAACGGTTTCTTCCTGCTGGCTTTTCATCAGGTTGATAATCTCGGCCGCAGTGCGGATACCGCCCATTTTGCTGCGTTTGAGGTTTTGGCCATCCAGCAAATTGTTCAACACTTCGGTCAATTCCGCCAATGCGGCTGGTTGAACCCCACCGAAGGTCGCAATACGCAGCATGACATCGTTGCGCAGACGCTCGTCGAACAGCGCCAGAATATCGGCCGCTTGAGCGCGCTTCAGGTGAACCAGAATAGTGGCGATAATCTGCGGATGTTCGTCGCGGATCAGGTCGGCCGCCATCTGCGGCTCCATGAAGTTGAGGGTTTCCATGCCACTGGTGGTTTCGCGTGATTCCAGAATGTCTTCTAACAAGCTGGATGCACGTTCTTCGCCCAATGCTTTTATTAGCACCGAGCGTAGATAATCGCTGGCGTTCACACTCAGAGCCGCATATTGCTCGGCATCGTCTTCAAACTCAGCCAATACATCAACCAACTGTTGGTGAGAAACCTGCCGCATACTGGCCATGGTGGTACTGAGCTGTTGCACTTCGCGCGAGGAAAGGTGTTTGAATACCTCTGCGGCATGGTCTTCGCCCAGTGTCATCAGCATGATGGCGCTTTTTTCAGTTCCGGTCAGGCTCATTGGTCATTACTCATCCATTGACGGATAACCAGCGCGACAACACGTGGGTCTTTATCCGCAAGTTCGCGTATACGCTGGGCCTGAACTTCAGCACTCACTCGTTGCTGATTTTTCTTACGCAGGGCCAGCTCTTCTTTAGTTTGTTTCGCTGTTTCAGAAGCTTGTGCGGTCTGTACTATGCTATTGACCGACGCTGTTGCTTTATCCGCTACTTGTTTTTTCTCCATCAGTGGGCGAACCAGTTTGCGCCATAAGATCCACGCGACCAGTAAGATGAGCAAATAGCGACCAATATTAAGCAATTGATCAAAGAACGACTGTTGCTGCCAGAATGGCAGACTGTTACCGGTATCTTCGCCAGTAGCATTAAATGGCGTATTGACCACATTGAGAGTGTCGCCACGGTCAGTAGAGAAGCCCATGGCCTCGCGTGTCAGTGATTCCACCTGCGCTAATTGCTCTTTGCTCAGCGCAATAGGTTTGCCCGCTTTATCCATGCCGTAATTGACGACCACGGCGACGGAGAGGCGCTGCACCATACCTGCTTGTTGCTGGGTGTGGCGGATAGTGCGGTCAACTTCGAAGTTGGTGGTTTGGTCGTGGCGGCTATTACTTGACGTCGCCGTCTGTTTAGCAGCAGTCGTGGTCACCGCCGGGCGGTTCGCTGCATTGGCAGTATTCGTAGCTGCACCGGCACCCGCTGCGGGGGTGGCTGGAGGGACTTCAATTGGTGCAACTGGGGTCACTGATGGTTGATTAGACAATGCCCCCGGAACTCCGCCGACATTAGTGCCGCCCAGTTGTTCGCTGGTACTGACTTGTTGAGAGCGTACTGCTCCTTGGTTGGCGGCCTGATTCGGTTTGTACTCTTCATCGGTCTGTTCACGGCTGGCAAAATCAACTTGTGCGGTGACTTGCGCATGAATATTGCCGCTACCCACCATCGGTGCCAGGATAGTTTCAATGCGGCGCTGGAAACGGTTTTCCACTTCATTAGTAAATTTAAGTTGTGCCGCATTTAAGTCGCGGCCCGCGCTATCAGATTGCGTCAGCAAACGGCCTGTTTGATCCACCACAGTGACACTTGCAGGGGGTAAACCCGCCACACTGCTGGAAACCATGTAGACGATGGCATTGATTTGACCATCATCGAGTGCGCGGCCAGGTTGCAAGGCGAGTGTGACAGAGGCTGTTGGCGATTTTTGCTCACGAACAAATAGCGAAGGTTTCGGTATTGCTAAATGTACCCGGACATTCAGTACCGGGCCAAGTGTGCCGATAGTTCGAGCGAGTTCACCTTCCAGTGCTCGCTGATAGTTGACTTGCTCGCTGAATTGGCTAATGCCAAATTTTTCCTGATCCAGCAATTCAAAACCGACGGCACCACCTTTAGGTAAACCTTGTTGTGCCAGACGCAGACGAGTTTCATGCACTTTATCTGCCGGGATCAACAGCGCTCCGCCAGTATCCGCGAAACGATAGGGAATATTCAGTTGCGTCAATTGCGTGACGATATCACCGCCATCACGATCACTCAGGTTGCTATAAAGGACGCGATAATCTGGACTTTTAGCCCATAACATCAACGCGACAATAATAGCGATGGCCGCAGCCGCTGCAATCAACAGTGGGATTTTCGGATTCGCGCGTAGGCGTGCCAGTGTCGTCGTAAAGTTATTCTCACGATTTTCACCGCCAGTTATCGAGGCATTCATACACGTCCTTGGCCAAGCTGAACAACGTTTGAGTTAGTATTTTTTATGTAACTAATGTGTTGGAACAAAACAGACTCCCAAGTGCTGTGAGCGATAAAGCATCAATAGCTGATATCCCCTGTTATACTCGCCATACTTCAAGCCGCATGTGCGTTGGCCACGCTCGTTACTCGGCCCGTCCATGGGCCTCGCCTCTGTGAGGCCGCCGCAGGCAGCGTTCAAATCTGCTCTCGGCAGATTTGTCACCCGAATCACTTACTACAGTAAGCTCATTGGGATTCTCTCCCTTGCCGCCTTCCTGCAACTCGAATTATTTGGACTATATCGGCATGCCATTATTTGCTGTAAGTGGAAATTTGATGGCTCAATAAGCCGGTATTTTTGGGTCTATTTAGCCGCTTTAGCGCAAAAATGATGTGTTAGGGTGTCAACCTGAAAAAAGTAATACCTGCTGGATGGCAAATATCCGCATTAGCGCACCTATTTGCCACGCAGTTATTGGCCTACTGACGCATTTTGGGGATGAGCATGTCTGTTCAAGGTATTGAAGGGGTTTTACAGCAATTGCAAGTGACTGCATTGCAAGCATCGGGTTCAGCAAGAACACTGCCCGCTGAGGCCGGTTTTGCCAGCGAATTAAAAGCGGCTATTGGTAAAATCAGTGATAACCAGCAGACAGCCCGTACTCTGGCGCAGAATTTTGAATTAGGTGTGCCCGGTGTCGGCCTAAATGATGTGATGGTGAATATGCAGAAATCATCTGTCTCTTTGCAGCTCGGTATCCAAGTGCGTAATAAGCTAGTTGCCGCTTATCAAGATGTCATGAATATGGGTGTGTGACGGTTTTTCAGACGGCTGAATAAAATAACTTGGGCTTTGAGCAATGAAATGCCAGCCCAAGAGATACTTTTATTATTGTGATAATTGAGTTCGCACCACAGAACAATTTCTCATTCAACATTTATGTAACAATTTAAAGCGATATTTATCCTTTAAATGAATTTATATAGGTGGCTGCTATGAGAAGTTTTTTGATCATATTCTTCGTTTCTTTTCCTATTTTTGCCGGTGCTGCTGAACCGCAATCTATCTTGCCCGTCCCTGCCATAATGAAAGTCTCTGAAGCTGTTTGCAGTAATCGGTATGTCACTAAAGAACGAATTACATGCATGAAGTTAGTTGATGTATCCATTCTTAAAGCCTATTGGGTTGGGCAGATGAAAAGTTCCTGTACTTCAAAGTTTGGGGCCCCAAACCCGTCATGCAATAATATTAGATGGCTGGCAAATGCTTTAGACAGAATGGGGGGACAGTATCTTGAGGAATAGAGAAATATATCAATAACCGCTATAAACTGTGTCATACCATTTCTTCATGTGACAATGCCCATAAATACAATGATGCAGTTGTGCCATAAGGCGTGTAGCGGCGGCGATATTGTTCAAAACGTTCTCGCGGTAGCGTTTTGTGGCGATATAAATTCATCATACCGCGGCGGATGGCCAAATCTCCCCAACTGAGAATGTCTGGGCGAGAAAGTGAAGAAATAAGCAACATTTCTGCGGTCCAAATACCCACACCATTAAGATTTGATAGCTGGGAAATAACCTCATTATCGGGTAACTGAGAAATAACGGATAAATCCAGTGAACCATTGAGTACCGCGTCGGCTGCGCCTTTGATATATCCGGCTTTACGCATGGTCATCCCGCAGCCTTGAATTGCTTCTATAGACGCAGCGGCAACCGTGAGCGGTGTCACTGTACCCAATAATGCCAACAGGCGTGCGTTAACAGTGAGCGCCGCTTTAACTGATATTTGCTGGTCAACGATATTTCTGATTAATGCAGCAAACAAATCCGGTGATAATGGGCGGGCTATCATTCCGAGCCGCTCAATAGCCGCCGCCATCTTTTTGTCCCGCCGCTTAAGATGATTAATCTCTATCTCACCGTAGTTGTAGAACATTCGCTGACTCCAATAAAAACCTCTCAAGATGAGATTTAGCATAGCGTTACTGTTCAGCCATTACTCTCTCTTTCTTGTCTTTTAAACAGTTTCTGCCAGCGAAATATCCTGGTTGCCAAGTTTTTGCAGTAAAGCTGAAATATCAATATTATCTACTTTATCGGCTTGCAGGTAGGTAATGGCGTATTCCTGCCAGATGCCGGATTGTAGGAATAAAATAAACAGTTCTCTATCCAGGTGATTTTCATTCACCATATTTAGCATAATATTCAGTGCTTCGGATAATAACTTTCCTGGTTTATAAGGGCGGTCGGCTGCGGTCAGGGCTTCAAATACATCGGCAATAGCCATCATTCGTACTGGAATACTCATCTGTTTATAAGTGAGTTGGCAAGGATATCCTTTACCGTCCATGCGCTCATGATGCCCACCAGCAATAGCGGCTACATTTGCCATGGTGCGCGGGAAAGGCAGTTTTTTGAGCATCACAATTGTTTGCATAATGTGTTCATTAATTTTATAGCGGTCTTCTTCGGTCAATGTTCCACGCCGAATACTGAGGTTATAAATCTCACCTCGGTTATAAAGCAAAGTCGGTTCTGGTACTTTGAAATCATAATATTCCTTGCGCTTATTGTTACTATCTCGGTAAATGAGATGTTCTTCCTTATCTGCCAGCATCGGTTCTTGCGCGGGTATTGAGGCAACTGGCTGTCGAGCTTTACGCTCGCGTTCTTCGTGAGCAATACCGACATTATCATCTAATGTGCGAGTCCAGTGATACCCGGCAATGTGCTGGATACGCGCTATGGCGTCATCGGACATAAATTCACCGCCGATATTACAGTGCGCGATAAAGTAAAAGTCATCATCTAACTGACGCAATTCAGCCACCAATAATTGTTGTTCAGTGTCATTAGCATTAATCGTGGCATGGCGGCGCAAGAAATCGATCTCTTTTTCGCATTTTAAGACTTCAAACCTCATCCGTATTTCATGGATACGGTCATAAATTAACTCCAGTTTAGTTGATTTATCCACCACAAATTCAGGTGTGGTTATCTTGCCACAGTCATGTAACCAGCATGCTGTATGCAGTTCTTCCCACTCATTCTCAGATAAACTAAAGTTAGCGAAAGGCCCTTCTTTGATATTCACCGCAGCTCTGGCGAGCATTTTGGTTATTTGGGGCACTCGCTGACAGTGCCCACCGGTATAAGCACTTTTGGCATCAATAGCACCCGCAATGAGCTCAATAAATGCATTGAGCAGGTTTTTTTGCTCTTGTAATAACTTCTGAGTTTCTACTGAAACAGATAAACTACCGACCAGTGCATTAACTAATTGAATTTTAGAATTTTCACGCTCTGCATTTAATTGATACGGGGTAAATAGCAATAAAAAACCCAAGAGTTGTTTATCATGAGTTTTCATGGGTACAGCAACAAAACGCAGTGGCAAATAAGGTTGCAGAAAGTCTTGTAATTGACTGAATATATTATTTTCATTTAAAGTTCCAGCAATGGTTTGCCCTTCTAGCACTGGCTGGAAAGTGGCGAAATTATTTTCTTTTATATCTAATGACGCCATTTCTGCCACTGGAATATTTTCGCCATTCCAGCGAAACGCCGTCGGTGTAAATATCCCTCCATCTTTATCGGCAAGAAATATAATCCCACCAGTCATTGCTGCAATTTCTGTCGTTTCACTTAATAACCCCTGCATTTGTCGGAAGAAGCTGTTTTCTGCCGTCAACATATTGCCCATTGAAATGAATTGCTTCAGTGTTGATTTCATTTTTGACATTGATTTGTGCAACTCATCGACTTCTTCAATCATGGATTGCTCTGATTGGCCTTCTTCGAAGTATAAGTTGCTTATAGCGTCAGCATCTTTGCGAAGACGAATCAGTGGATTGGATATTTTGCGTGAGAAATACCAAACAAGAGGTAAGCTGAGTAACAGTAGGATAAATGCAATAAAGGTTGAATAATGACGAATTGAATTCGCATCAGCAGTAAGGTAGCTTGCTGGAGTGGCAATGACCAACTGATATTTATTTCCGCTATTATTAATGTCGACAATTGAGCCGTACCAACGCTTATCTTGTGCATCAAAAATGATACTACGGCTATTATCAATATTGTACTCAGCGTTATTCTCTTGGGTGTTTAGCAATGTTTGTAATACCGAAATCTGTTTGTCCGCATCCATTGGGTTTGCTGTGCTTTCTTGCGGATTAGGTAGGCTCGCGATAATTTCACCACGAGAATTTATAATAATGGCTTGGCTACCCAGAGGTAGATTTTGTCTTATTAAAAATTGTGATAACGAGGCTAGGGAAACATCTAACCCAATAATTGACTGATTATTTTCAGATCGGCGACTATAGGTAAAACCAGTTTCACCAGTACCTTTGAAAATATAAATAGGGGAGGTGACCAAGTTGGGGCTTGCCGAGGCCAGAATAAACCAATCTCGCCTCCTGGGATCATAGTTATCATTATCGCGTGGCATTACAGCAATGGGCTGCAGTTTCTCATTCAGATAAATAAAACGTTTCTCCGGTAAGCTATCGAGAAAACGATTACTTTGAATCATCCACTCAGCACCTTCTGGCGCATGAAATAATGTACGATTAGCCTCTGTTAGGCGACGTAGCATAAATAAATCACCATTAGGATAAGCGCTATACACAGCACTGGCGTAGTCATTCTGTTTCAGAACTTCAACAAATTTACTCACAAAAGCCATCCGCTGTTCAAGTGTCGATAATTCTGTGATTTGCATACTGGCGAGGAGGTTAACGGACATCATCATTGGTCGTGTTATCGCATCTAATTCTGCCGCAATAGCCTCCCCTGTTTTTTGATATTGGCTATTGGTGCTAATTTCAGTCAGTTTAGTCAGTTGGCTATAACCAAAAATAATGATCACGGTACCAATTGAGATAATCAGCAGAGTGAAAAAGGCTGCGATCTGAATATGCAAAGGATAGCGTTTTTTTAGTTTGAACAGGTTACTGGGCATCATGTCCATCCTGATAGTTTATTATTTAATCAATCTTAATCATAGAATGCACCTGTCTAACTAGCATATTCTTATTTTTTTCAGTAAGTTATGTCTAATCACATGATTGTAAAGATTTTTATTGATATCAATCCAATATTATTGGAAGAAAAATCTAGTGATGGTATTAAAAAATAAGGTTTTAACGTGTGGAATATCTAAAAGCAGTATTTAGCAGTCAGGATGATTATCGATAAAAGATGTGGATACCTAAATACGGATGTAGGCGTTGATAGTGGGCACACAGGCAATTTTAAGTATGATGTGTACTAGGCCCTAAATCAGGTTTAAATAATGATGATAATTGACTTCTGGTGGATCGTTATTGGGAGGTTGTAAACGATGATGCCCACGTATGGCTGTAGGAGCAAATCCAAAACGTTTGCGAAAACGTTCGGCAAAACGTGATGCGCTCTCATAACCTACCTGATTAGCAATCAATGAAATTGGCCAGTCGGTACCTTGTAACAAACGTAGAGCGCTGGTCATGCGCACATCAATCATCAAATCCCGTAAGAGTATATTTTCGGCCGCTAATTTTCGCCGTAATACAACTTCACTCATTGCCATATGATCGGCAACTGTAGCCGCTGACCATATTTTGTGTGGGTCAAGTGCCAGACAACGGCGCACCTTCTCACTTAATGACAGGTCATCGTTTAATCTAAATTTAACACCACATTGTGCTAACCAAAGTAACAACTCCAGCATGCGGTGCCTGATGATCGCCGGGGGAATATCACCTATATCGGATATTGCTTTAAATGTACTCCCGAATGTATTCATAAATTCCGGTGCTAAATTACGCACTGGCATAACTCCAGGAATAACGCTAAGGCCAGTTGATGCGGGATGATTAGCAAAGGTCGCTATCAAATGCGGGTCACAACGCAGTTGGTGACTAAAAAATAACCCATCGTCAGATAAGCCATTAATAATATCAATTGTCTGGCCGCTACTGATAGCAACTATTTCACCTGCTCGGATAGTGTATTCCTGATTATTCCAGCGAATAATTTTATGCCCACGGTTAACCATAATGAGCAAAGGTTGCTCAATATAGACGGAGGTGAGCAGTAGTTCTGTGTGTTGAATAATATGTGCAGAGCTACCCACTCCAGGGCAAAAATTAATTATACGTTCCATCGACATTCATTTCACAATTTTAGCCTGAGAATATCTTTACGCTTTGAATAGCTGGCTGGCAACTTATTTTAATAGAAAAATGACAATAACCGACTATCTTGACGAAAAGTATTAGGAGTGAGAATAATAGCCAGTTAGATATGAGTAATTGTTAGCGCCAATATAACCTCATGTTAAAAAATGATAATAAAAATCTATCTTCATGTTAATAATTTCAAATTTATCCTATTGCTCAGTAATTCATCGATATTTTATGATTTTATGAATTGAATATTACTGAGTTTCACCTAACAATAATGCATGGTCAGGAAACTGACCATAAGTATTATTCACCGCCTGTTGCTTTGTTGATTGGCCAACCAACTCACTTAATGCATCAAGACGCAATTGCAATAGACGCTTAATCTCAATTTCATTATCCAAGATAGCACGAAGCTTTTCTCGTAATAACTCTTGCAGTGCTAGCGATGAGCATGAAGAAATAGTGATATTAGCAGTGCTTTCAACTGCTTTAAGATAAATCATTTCTAGATCAACCAGCGCATCCCAATTACCCTCGGTCGCCAGCACTAACATTTGCTCACTGAGGGTCAGGATTTGTTGATAATCGGACAAAAGGTGCTGGTGACGTTCCATTTAATGGGGTCCTAATCTGGTTTATAATTGGGGCCGATCTGCCGCCAGGCATCCGCAATGTTTTCGAGCAAAGCGAGCACTTCTGTAATAGCTTGTTCGTCATTATGCAAGTTGGCATGCAGCAAACGCCGAGACATATAGTCATATAAAGCCGACAAATTCTCTGCCATTTCACCGCCTTTTTCCAAATCTAGCCCGGCATTCAGGCCGTTATTAATAATATCAATCGCTTTAGAGATCGCGGCCCCTTTAGCAGGAATATCTCTTTGATTCATCAAGATGCGGGCACGAACCAGGGCGCTTTGCGCCCCGTCGAATAGCATCACGATCAATTGATGGGGGCTGGCACTCATTACCCCGCTCTCTAATCCTACCTGAGCGTAGGCCTGACTCCCTGATCGGTTGTACATGCTCTATCCCTTTAAGAGAACTGCTGCGTTAAGAAGCTGGAAGTGTTATTTAATGAACTCATCATTTTATCCAGCTGTGTGAATTGTGCTTTGTATCGTTCAATATTGGCATTGATACTGTCAGTCGTGGATATGACTTGGTTATCAAGACTTTTTAATGATTTATTAATGCCGTCAGTGACAGCTTTTAATGTGCCTTTTGTCGTATCCAAAGCACCATTAAGTAGATTATCAGTTTGAGTAGCAAAACCCGTCGCTTTGCCGTCACCGACAAAGAAAGCGGTCACACTATTAGGTTTATCTTTTAATACAGTATCTAGTTTCGTGGAATCTATGACTAATTTGCCGTCCAGGTCTTGAGTAATCCCCATACTAGCCAGTGTTTGCAAATCACCGGATTGAGTAGAGGCTAATTGACCTTTTAACTGAGTCTGAATAGTTCTTAATGTACCATCACCAACTAAAGCCCCATTGCTGCTGGATTGATCTTTACCTGCTGTCACCGCCGTGTATTTGGTCAGTGACGCAAATGTAGTTTGCAAAGAATTATAGGCGTCGACAAAACCCTGAATAGCCGCTTTTGTCGCGCTGCTGTCGCGGGTTATTATCAGTTGTTCTGGTGTGCCTGCTTTAGTTTCTGCTTTCAGATTAATGGTAACGCCTTGTGGCGCATCCGTAATGGTATTACTTTGGCGGGTAATTGATACGCCATTGACTGTTAATTGCGCATCTTCCGCTTTGACTTTCTGCGTCATTGCACCACTGCCGCCAGTGCTACCTGACGTGTAATTCAGAAAATCATTTAAAGTTTCATCACCAGTAACACTGATGTTCATTTCTGATTTTGTGCCAGTGTCTCTAGAAGTTAATGCTAGATAATAGGTATTATCATCCGCTTTCATAATACTGGCGTTGACATTACCTTCTTTTTTATTAATTGCATCTCGGATATCTGCCAGAGAAGTTTGTTCATTAGTTAATGTAATCTCTAGCGGTTTTTCTTGGCCCGGTTGGCTAATAGTAATAGTGCGGGTAGCATTATCATTGCCTAATTTATCTGTCACATTAGGGACATCTTTAGATAATAAGGATTGTGCTTTCGCCAGATTTGTTACTTCAATGACATAGCTTCCCGCAGTGGCTTTACTGTCTGTCGTAGCACTAAACGCAGTATTCGTGCTACTGACCGCTGTGGAGTTTAATGTGTCCGCTTTTTTTAATGTCGCAGATGCGGTTTCTAGTTTTGCCAAGGAACTTTGCAGGACGCTAAATGCAGTAAGCTTGCTTTTATAGCTAGACTGCTGGTTAGTCAGCGGGGTTAAGCGAGTCATTTCCGATGTTGTTAGCTGATCTAACAATTCGTTTAAATTCATTCCTGACCCACTACCCAGAGAACTGATACTTGCCATGTCTAATCCTTAATATTCAAGTGTCGTTAACAGGTTATCGGCCAGAGAGGAAAAAAGTTTACACATAAAACAGAATTTATGATGGGCGGAATAACGGGGGATAACAGGGTGCTATTTGTCCCATTGAATAAATCACTGATTAGGACTGAGGTAAGGAGAGATTTCCGGAGATTTTTAAAATTATTTCCCTGAATGACTAAAGGTTCCTTAAAGAGCGCCGATACAAGTTGTGACGGTGATGAAGCCGTGGGCAGTAAGCCCAAACCATAACCCAATAGCATTTAAGGAATAACACTATGGCGGTAATTAACACTAACAGCTTGTCTCTGCTGACTCAGAACAACCTGAACAAATCCCAGTCTTCTTTAGGCACCGCCATTGAGCGTTTGTCTTCTGGTCTGCGTATTAATAGCGCGAAAGACGATGCCGCAGGTCAGGCGATCGCTAACCGTTTTACTTCTAACATCCGTGGTTTGACTCAGGCGGCACGTAACGCTAACGATGGTATTTCTATCGCTCAGACCACTGAAGGCGCACTGAACGAAATCAACAACAACTTACAACGTGTTCGTGAGCTGACGGTTCAGGCTTCTTCTGAAGGCAACAAACAAACCGACCTGGATTCAATCCAAGACGAAATTCAACAACGTTTAGATGAAATCGACCGTGTATCCAGCCAAACCCAATTTAACGGCGTTAAAGTGTTGGCTTCAACTGACAGCCTGAAAATTCAGGTTGGCGCAAACGACGGCGAAACTATCTCACTGGATCTGAAAGAAATCAATTCTAAGACCTTGGGTCTGGATGGTTTCAACGTCAATGGTAAAGGCGGCGTAGCCAATACTGCAGCATCTTTAGCAGATTTGAAAACTGCCGGTTTTACACAAGTTGGTGGAACTAATGAATATAGCGGTTCAGCTGGCCTGAAAGGTGCGACCAGTGCTGATGTATTAGGTAATTTGGCAAATGGTACAGCTGTTACGACTACTCCTGCTACGGATGTAGGTTTGGGGGCGTCTACTACCGCAGCATTCACCTATAATTCAGCAAGCAAGTCATTCGACTTTAGTGTGGCAACGGTTGCTTCGGCAGATGCGATTAATTATCTGAATCCAAAAGCAGGTGATACCACTAAAGCAACAATTGATATTGGCGGCACAAAACAAGACGTTATTATCGACAAAGCAGGGGCAATCACTGCGGCAGATGATGGCGCGGCACTTTACCTGGATACAACTGGTAACCTGACTAAAAACAGCGCAGGTGGCCCTGCTCTTGCTACCCTTGATGGCGTAATGAAAAACGGTGGTGGTACTGCTATCCCTGCAACTATCACTACTGCAGGTGGCGCAACACTGACCACCGCTGGTGGTACTACTGGGACATTCACCGTAAAAGGGGCATTGAGTGCTGAAGCATTTGGCACTGCAACGACGGGTGTTGCATTCACTGCGGGCTCTACTGCTGTTGATACTGCCGGTAAAGCAGCGAATACCTTTGTTGCCAAAGATGGCACCTTAACCACTAACAACCAAGTTAGCTATTTCGCGCAAGCGGATGGTTCAGTCACTAACGGTTCAGGTAAAGCAGTATTCAAACAAGCTGATGGCACCATCACCACTGATGCTAAAACTGCCACCGCTAAAACTGCTAATCCGTTGGAAACTTTGGATGGCGCGGTCAATAAAATCGACTCCCTGCGTAGCTCATTGGGTGCGATTCAAAACCGTTTCAACTCTACCATCACCAACCTGAACAACACAGTAAACAACCTGACTGAAGCACGTAGCCGCATCCAAGATGCTGATTACGCGACTGAAGTTTCAAACATGAGCCGTGCACAGATTCTGCAACAAGCAGGTACTTCTGTACTGTCTCAAGCAAACCAGGTTCCACAAACTGTATTGTCTCTGCTGCGTTAATTCCTCAGAAATACTGCATTATTCAGCCCCGCCTTTTTGGCGGGGTTTTTATATCGCGATAGGAATTTTACGCTGAGGAAATAATCGACAGGGTTATTTCCTCAGAATATAAGTTCAAATCGGGCGTGAATTGTTTATTTTCAGGTTTTTTTCACCGCTATTTAGCGCTCTATTTTTGCAGTCCTTGCAATAGGTTAACAGTAAAAGTAATGGGCATAAGTCAAATAGCCGCCTTTTTATAGGCCTATTCAGGCGATTGTCTGACTGACCGGACAGGATAATGGTACGACCCTCTTACCCTTAGGTGCCTGTCTAGTGAGTGATCTGTATACCGCCGAAGGCGTGATGGATAAGAATTCCCTCTGGCAACGCTATGTTCCTCTGGTTCGCCATGAAGCGTTGCGTTTACAGGTGCGCCTGCCCGCCAGTGTGGAATTGGATGATTTGCTGCAGGCTGGGGGGATTGGTCTGCTGAATGCTGTTGAGCGTTACGATGCTTTACAAGGAACTGCATTTACCACTTATGCGGTACAACGTATACGTGGCGCTATGTTGGATGAACTGCGCAGCCGAGATTGGGCACCGCGTAGTGTGCGGCGCAATGCGCGCGAAGTAGCCAGTGCCATGCAAAAAGTTGAACAACGGCTTGGGCGTCCGGCGACTGAGCAAGAAGTGGCACAAATTCTTGATATCGATTTGGCGGAGTACCGTCAGATTTTGTTGGACACCAACAACAGCCAGCTTTTTTCCTATGACGAATGGCGGGAAGAACAGGGTGAAAGTGTCGAGCCCATGCTGGAAGGGCATGAGGATGCCAACCCGCTACAACATTTATTGGAAGGAAATCTGCGCCAACGTGTCATTGAAGCGATCGAGGCCCTGCCGGAACGTGAAAAAATGGTGTTGACGCTGTATTACCAGGAAGAACTGAACCTGAAAGAAATCGGAGCCGTGCTGGAAGTGGGGGAATCCCGCGTCAGTCAGCTTCATAGCCAGGCGATAAAACGCTTACGCAGCCGCCTGAATAACGACTCTTAATTCATTTTCGCTCAGTGACATCACAGTGTTTAACTTTATTAATGCAGGTCTTCTTATGCCAGGACTTCAGTTAAAAAAGCGGCCGCTGAGCCGTTATTTAAAAGATTATAAGCACGGCCAAACTCATTGTTCACATTGCCATAAACAGCTTGATCGTATGGCGTTGGTTTTTCGCGGACAAATTATCAATAAAGAAGCCATTGCCGGAATGGATCAACCGATTGATGATCAAGTCTGGTTAAAGCTTCAGCATGAATTAACCGCGTTATGCCGTTTTTGCAGTGAGATATATTGCAATAGCACACCGGGTTATTTCGATATTATGGCGTTCAAACAGTATTTATTTGAACAAACTGAAATGAGCCATAGCACTGTGCGCGAATATGTTGTGCGTCTACGTCGCTTAGATGAAATGCTGGTTGCAAGAAATTATCCAGCAGAAACATTTACCAGAGAAACATGCGCCAGTGAAACTCTTCATCAAAGTATTATTGATGAACTGCCAAATGCCGCACATAACAATTACCGTATTGCTTTGCGTAAATATGGTCAATATTTAGCATGGCAAAAAAGCTACTAAGGCTAATGACGGGTTGACCTTAGTTGAGAAAACTCGGTGTTTTTACCGAGACTACCGCTAATATAACGTAAAATTATTAAATCAATATTTTCAGTGATTCCGCGCCCAGCAAGGTTTTCCTTGACTGGGCGTTTTATTATCTAATGCATTCCCCTGCATTATTGTTCTCCGGCATCTATAATAAAAATAAGTGATTATTACGATTACTTCTGATAAATCTATATTTCCATTTTGTACTTGAAGTAGCAGGGTTAGCAGCACCCACTTACCCGAGTCACTGGCTTAAATCAGTTCATTGGGGTTCGCATACTGTTGATCTTTAACGCCAATTGCTTTGGGACAGAGTTAAAATAACTTGATTAATTTCTTGGGGGGCCTGTGACGCTTCAACACAAATTGGCGCAATTTCCGCGTTTGGATCTGGTCGGTAATGCCACGCCGTTGGAAAAACTATCGCGACTCTCCGATTATCTGGGACGTGAAATTTATATCAAACGTGATGATGTCACGCCGCTGGCGCTTGGGGGCAATAAGCTGCGTAAATTGGAGTTTTTAGCGGCGGATGCACTGAGACAGGGCGCTGATACACTGATTACCGCTGGCGCTATCCAATCTAACCATGTGCGGCAAACGGCGGCGGTTGCTGCAAAATTGGGATTACATTGTGTTGCATTACTTGAGAATCCTATCGGTACCTCGCAGGAAAACTATCTGACCAATGGCAATCGATTGCTGCTGGATTTGTTTAATGTTGATGTGGTGATGTGCGATGGATTACATGATCCAAACCAACAATTGGCTGAGTTGGCAACCCGTATCGAGGCTCAGGGTTTTCGTCCATATGTCGTGCCAGTCGGGGGATCTAATGCTCTAGGTGCCTTGGGATATGTGCAATGCGCATTGGAAATTGCGGCTCAGTCGGCCGGGAATGTCACCTTTAGTTCGGTGGTTGTCGCTTCCGGTAGCGCGGGTACCCATGCAGGGCTGGCCGTGGGTTTACAGCAACTGTTACCCCAAGCAGAACTGATTGGCGTCACTGTCTCGCGTAAAGCACAAGAACAGCGCCCGAAAGTGACAGATATCCAGAAAACACTCGCCGAATCTCTTGGGTTCACCGACGCGTTGGCAGACATTACCCTGTGGGATGATTATTTCGCACCGCAATATGGCATGCCCAACGAAGAAGGGCTGGCGGCAATTGGGCTGTTGGCAAGGCAGGAGGGGATATTGTTGGATCCGGTTTATACCGGTAAGGCGATGGCTGGTTTACTGGATGGCCTCGAGCAGAACAAGTTTCGCGATGATGGCCCGATTTTGTTTATTCATACCGGCGGTGCACCTGCGCTATTTGCTTATCATCCGCAGGTGTAGTCTTTGGTTATTGCTTATTCCATTTATAGCTATCGTTATTAGTTTATATTCCTTTAATCCATTAAAAACACTGATAAAGTGTTGAATATCAAAAATAAACATGACAGTTGGAGTATGTATGGGCTTTTCAATTGTACGTCGTCGGATGGTCTTGGGTATGGTGGCAGTTGCGCTGGCAACAGGCCTGAATGTGAAATCTTACGCTGCGGGTGACCTGCTAGATCAGGTTAAGGATCGAGGAACTCTGATTGTCGGGTTGGAAGGAACTTATCCACCGTTTAGTTTCCAAGGTGAAGACGGCAAGCTTACGGGTTTTGAAGTGGATTTCGCCAATGCTCTGGCGCAGCATATGGGCGTCAAAGCAAAAATCACCCCGACCAAATGGGATGGTATGTTGGCCTCATTGGAATCTAAGCGTATTGATGTGGCGATTAACCAAGTTACCATTTCAGATGAGCGCAAGAAAAAATACGATTTCTCAACGCCTTATACAGTTTCGGGTATTCAGGTTCTGACCAAAAAAGGTAATGAAGGCAATTTCAACAAGCCTGAAGATCTGGTCGGCAAAAAAGTGGGTGTCGGGTTGGGCAGTAACTATGAGCAATGGTTACGTGAGAATCTAAAAGATGTTGATATTCGTACCTATGATGATGACCCAACTAAGTATCAAGATCTTCGTGTAGGTCGTACAGATGCTATTTTAGTTGACCGTTTAGCGGCATTGGATTTGGTGAAGAAAACCAATAACACTTTAGCGGCTGCAGGCCCGGCATTTGCCCGTCAGGAATCTGGTATAGCTTTGCGTAAGAACAACCCTGAGTTGTTAGCGGCTATCAACAAAGCCATTGCTGAAATGCAAGAAGACGGCACTTTGGCCAAGATTTCCGAAAAATATTTTGGCGCGGATGTCACTAAATAATGCAAGAAAGTATTCAATTGGTGCTGGATTCAGCACCATTTTTATTGAAAGGTGCTTGGTTTACCCTCCAGCTTAGTCTGGGGGGGATGTTCTTTGGTCTGGCATTAGGTTTTATGTTAGCCATGATGCGGTTATCTCGCTTCTTGCCCCTTTCACTTCTCTCTCGCTTTTACGTCTCCATTTTCCGTGGTACCCCATTAATTGCCCAACTGTTTATGATTTATTACGGTTTACCGCAATTTGGGATTGAGCTGGATCCTATGCCTGCCGCCTTGATTGGCTTATCACTCAATACCGCAGCTTATACATCAGAGACATTACGAGCCGCTATTTCATCCATTGAGAAAGGGCAGTGGGAAGCCGCCGCCAGTATCGGGATGACGCGGTGGCAAACCCTCTATCGGGTGATATTACCGCAAGCTGGCCGTACTGCTTTGCCCCCGTTAGGTAACAGTTTTATCGGTTTAGTCAAAGACACTTCTCTGGCCGCGACTATCCAGGTTCCCGAACTTTTCCGACAAGCGCAATTGGTGACCTCCCGCACCTTGGAAGTTTTCACTATGTATCTGGCAGCCTCGCTGATTTATTGGATCATGGCAACAGTGTTGTCAGCATTACAAAATCGCTTGGAAGCGCATGTTAATCGTCAGGATCAGGAGTAACCATGAGTACCATCGACGTTAAAAAACTGACCAAACAGTTTAAAGGTCAACAGGTGCTGCACGGTATCTCACTTGAAGTGAATAGCGGTGAAGTTGTTGCGATCATTGGCCCGAGCGGCTCCGGTAAGACGACTCTGTTGCGTAGCATCAATCTGCTTGAGATCCCTGACTCTGGAATTATTCGCGTCGGTGATATAGAGATTGATGGCAGTATCCCTATTAGCAAGCAGCAGCGGCAAGTTCGGGCATTGCGGCAGAAAGTCGGGTTTGTCTTCCAGAGCTTCAATTTGTTTCCGCATCGTTCGGTGCTGGAAAATATTATTGAAGGGCCGGTTATCGTCAAAGGCGAAAAACGAGCAGAGGCTGAAAAACGTGCGCGTGAGTTGCTGGCAAAAGTTGGGTTAAGTGGCAAGGAAGACGCCTATCCTCGCCGCTTATCCGGCGGGCAGCAACAACGAGTAGCTATAGCACGAGCACTGGCGATGCAACCTCAGGTTATTCTGTTTGATGAACCGACATCTGCATTGGACCCGGAGCTGGTGGGCGAAGTATTAGGCACTATTCGCGCACTGGCAGAAGAAAAGCGGACGATGGTTATCGTCACTCATGAAATGAGTTTTGCTCGTGATGTGGCGGACCGCGTTATCTTTATGGACCACGGGCGCATTGTTGAACAAGGGCCAGCAAAAGAGCTGTTTGCTCATCCACAGCATGAACGTACGCGGCAGTTCCTTGATAAATTTTTGAATAATCGCTGATTAACCTGATTTCCAGCGAGACATGCCAAGTCATTGTGGGGGCAATCATCTAGCCCCCGTTTTGGCGATAGTTTTATTGATAATGGTTTTATTGGCAAGAATTCTAAAGGAAGGCCTCGAGTTTAAGGCGATAAGCTGTTGTTTTAACTTCTTTCATCCGCCCATGGCCCGGTAACACTTTTTGTTCAACAGTGACCAACCCGGCTTTTTTCAGAATAGCCACATCACGAGTGACGGCACTACGATCCCTTTTTAGGCGAGTAGAGAGGGAGGTGATAGAACCCGGATACATCTTCACTGTTCGTAGCAGAACAATCCGTGCGGCACTTAATACCCGTACCATCTCTAGCGGGTCTTCGAACGTAATGGTGTGCTCTTCCGGTAATGTTTGCCCCGCATCGGCGAGAGTAGCGAGTTTTTTGCCTCGTTTAAAAAAATCATCTTCCGTTGCTGTTTTGATAACTAGCTTGTCCATTAACTTCTCCTTAGTGAAGTCCAATCCTTTTGAAAGCAATCTTCTATCTGTTCAAAGCTGACAAAATCAACTGATTCAATTGCGCCCAAGTAATGGCGGTGATGAAAACCATGGGCATTGTCATAACCGATGACCCGACCATTATCACCTTGCGATAGACAGTGATTAATATAAGCCAAATTATAACGGGTGATGGTACCGAAACGGTCAACCCATATTTCACGGCGCAATTGACCATTTCCCCGTCGGCTAGCAATTTGATGCGTTTCATTGATAATCTTTTTATCAGCCATGAATATAATTATCACCTCTGAATGTTGTTGTACACAATATATTCACTAAGAAGAAAGCTAAGCGCATGTACCGCCCAGCGGTTTGTTTTAATTAATAATGGGTTAGACTCACTTCAGGACACAAGGGCGCTAGTTCAATGATGCAGGATATGACTGGAGAAAAAGAAGATGCTTGCAGTTTTGCACCCCGAATTGCGGGGACTCTCGGAAAAGATTCCGCTGGCGGTGTTATTGCTTAAGTCAAAAATAAGGCCCCGAAGGGCCTTGGTAGATGAAACTCACTTATACATATTCATTACCTGAAAGCTTAGCCGATAGTCATCAAGCTGGCATTCCCACCCGCGGCTGCAGTATTGACACTCAATGAGTGCTCAATGAGCAAACGCTCTAGCAGGATATTGGTTTCACCGCGTGCAAAGCCTTGTACTGAGACAATTGGCCCATCAATTTGCGCTATCTGCTCGCATAAGGTGCGTAGTTGATCTGCATCTCCATGATAGATAACGGCATCAAAGGTGATGTTAGCTGTTTGCCAATCTTTCGCGAAAGTAATGCGTGATTTTACAACCGTGGGTAATGTGCGGAATAAGTCTTTTTGTAGCGTATTTTCCAGCCATAGCACTTCACTCCCGACCGCTAAAACTGCAGCCAATTGTGTCAGTGCATCCGCCTCTGTATCTGCCAGACACAGGATACGTTCACGAGGTAACAGGGCGTAGGTGTTTCGTTCACCGGTAGGCCCCGGTAATAGCCGGACAGTGCCGCCTTGTGCCAGCTCACCATAACGCGCAGCCAACTGAATTAATGCAGTATTTTGGTGCTCATTAGCCCATTTAGCCAGAGCATGATGGGCCGTTTGTAGTGCTTCACGGCCTAAGATATTTTGCACTTGCCCATTATCCTGATGAACAAGCGTGTTGATTACTGCATCTTCTGGCCGGCTACACAGGAGGCGATACAGATACAGTGGGCCACCGGCTTTAGGCCCCGTCCCGGAGAGGCCTTCACCGCCAAAAGGTTGGACGCCAACTACGGCCCCGACCATATTGCGGTTGACGTAGAGATTCCCCACTTTGGCTTTTTCAGTGACTTGAGTAATGGTTTCATCAATACGGGTATGAATACCTAACGTTAAACCATAACCAGAAGCATTAATTTGGTCGACTAGCGCACTGATATTTTGGCGCTGGAAGCGCACGACGTGCAGAACCGGGCCGAAAACTTCTTTTTGTAGCTCATCAAAGCTATCCAGTTCTATTAATGTCGGTTTGATAAAAGTCCCGCGCTGCCACTCTGTTTCGTCCAAACTATTGGCTCTGGCGGCTTGATACACTTTGCGCCCTTTAGCTCGCATTGCTTGAATATGTCGTTCAATACCCGCTTTGGCTTGCGAATCAATAACCGGCCCGATATCGGTAGACAGGCGCTCTGGGTTACCCATGCGGCATTCAGCCATGGCGCCCCGCAGCATTTGTAGCGTGTGCTCGGCAACATCATCCTGAATACAGAGGATCCGTAAGGCCGAGCAGCGCTGACCGGCGCTATCAAAGGCTGAGGCGACTACATCGGTCACCACTTGCTCAGTGAGCGCCGAGGAATCAACAATCATGGCATTCAAACCGCCAGTTTCGGCAATCAGCGGGGTTGGACGGCCTTGTGGATCGAGTCTGCCGGCGATGCTGCGTTGTAAAATAGCCGCCACTTCAGTTGAACCGGTAAACATCACGCCGCGCACGCGGGCATCATTAACTAAGGCTGCGCCGACACTATCACCCTGGCCGGGAAGCAATTGGAGCACACCTTGTGGGATACCGGCCTCCAGCAAGATACGCACTGCTTGAGCAGCAATCAGCGGGGTTTGCTCCGCCGGTTTTGCCAAAACACTATTACCAGCGGCTAATGCGGCAGCAACCTGACCGGTAAATATCGCCAACGGGAAGTTCCACGGGCTGATGCAAACCACTGGGCCGAGTGGGCGGTGGCTATCATTGGAAAAGTTATCATGCACCATTCCGGCATAATAATGCAGGAAATCAACCGCCTCACGGACTTCTGCAATCGCGTTACTGAAGGTTTTACCGGCTTCGCGCACCAGTATGCCCATCAGTGTTTGCATCTGATTTTCCATCAACTCGGCAGCACGCACTAAAATAGCGGCGCGCTCGACAGGGGGAGTAGCAAACCAAATCGCCCCGGCACTGGCGGCTGCATCCAATGCACGGCTGACTTCTGCATCGGTTGCTTCACGAACGTAGCCGACGATATCTGCCGGTTCTGCCGGGTTGATGACCGGCTGTTCCATTTTATTACCCTGTTCCGCGCCGCTATCAAGTTCTGCATTAATCAGCGGTTCTGCCCGCCACACTTGGCTCGCGCTGGCCAGCAGAGCGCTGGAAAGAGATGCCAGACGGTGCTCGTTCGCCAGATCCAAACCGCTGGAGTTAGCTCGTTTCTCGCCATACAACTCACGCGGTAAAGGAATGCGCGGGTGCGGTAAACCAAGTTGGCCTTCACTGGCTGCAATGGCTTCTACTGCACTGACCGGATCAGCCACTAGCTCATCCAGCGGCAGTGTGGCATCCGCAATGCGGTTGACAAATGAAGTGTTGGCCCCGTTTTCCAACAGGCGGCGTACCAGATAAGCCAGCAAGGTTTCATGAGTACCAACCGGGGCATAAATGCGACATGGGCGGTTCAGTTTGCCCTCAGCAACTTTACCCACCACCTGCTCATACAGCGGTTCGCCCATACCATGTAGGCATTGGAATTCGTATTGGCCGGGATAGTAGTTTTGTCCGGCCAGATGATAAATTGCAGATAAAGTATGTGCGTTGTGTGTCGCAAATTGTGGATAAATCAGGCTAGGGACGGCCAATAACTTACGCGCGCAGGCCAGATAAGAAACATCGGTATAAACCTTGCGGGTATAAACCGGATAACCTTCCAAACCATCCACTTGAGCGCGTTTTATTTCGCTGTCCCAATATGCCCCTTTGACCAGGCGAATCATCAGCCGGCGGCGGCTGCGCTGCGCCAGTTCAATCACTGCATCAATGGTGGCCGGGCAGCGTTTCTGGTAAGCCTGAATCACAAAACCGATACCATTCCAACCGGCCAATTTTGGCTCGAAGCAGAGTTTTTCCAGCAGATCGAGTGAAATTTCCAGACGATCGGCTTCTTCCGCGTCAATATTAATTCCAATGTCATATTGGCGGGCTTGTAAAGTCAGAGACAGCAAACGTGGGTAAAGCTCATCCATTACGCGCTCGTATTGGGCACGGCTATAGCGCGGGTGTAGGGCCGAAAGTTTGATTGAGATCCCCGGCCCCTCATAGATACCGCGGCCATTGGAGGCTTTGCCGATAGCATGAATAGCCTGCTGATAGGAGAGCAAATAGGCCTGAGCATCGGCTTCCGTCAGCGCCGCTTCCCCTAACATATCGTAAGAATAGCGGAACCCTTTATCTTCCAGTTTGCGCGCATTGGCTAAGGCTTCGGCGATAGTTTCACCGGTGACGAATTGCTCACCCATCAGGCGCATTGCCATATCTACGCCCTTGCGGATCAGCGGCTCCCCCCCTTTACCGATAATCCTATTTAATGAACTGGAAAGTTTGGTTTCATTATGAGTTGAGACCAAACGGCCGGTAAACAGTAAGCCCCAGGTCGCCGCATTGACAAACATGGACGGGCTACGGCCTAAGTGAGAGTGCCAATTGCCATTGCTGATTTTATCGCGGATCAGCGCATCACGAGTTGGTTTGTCAGGAATACGCAGCAGTGCTTCCGCAAGACACATCAATGCCACGCCCTCTTGGGACGACAGGGAAAACTCTTGCAGCAAACTTTGCACTATACCGGCACGACCATTAGCGCTTTTTTGATTTCTTAGTTTCTCAGCAATGGAATAAGCGAGTTGATGCGCTGCTTGGGCTAAATCTTCGGGTAAACGGGCCTGTTCCAATAACATAGGAATGGCTTCTGTTTCCGGGCGGCGGTAGGCCGCTGTAATGGCTGCTCGGGTAACGGATTGTGGCAACACTTGTTCGGCGAATTCTAAGAAAGGTTGATGATTATTCTCAGTAATTTGCGGCATAATATCGTCCGCTTCAGATGAAGAGGACGTCTGTGCCATTGGGAGTTCCGGTAATTCGCTGTTATTTTCCAGCCGCTCCAAATAGTTAAAAATGGCCTGTTTAATCAGCCAGTGTGGTGTGCGATCAACACGTTGTGCGGCGGCCTTAATTCGGTCGCGTGTTGCTTCGTCGAGCTTCACGCCCATTGTAGTGCTAGCCATACTGTCCGGCTCCTTAATCAGGGGGGTTAGTATTTTAATGCAAACAATATCAAGCATGTTGCAACTTTGTGCAACCGTGTTAAATCGGCTGTATAAGCGAAGTGTGAATTCAGTCTTGTTTTTAACAATTATCCGGTGATCCAGATTGTTCAAATATTAAGTAAAACTGTGGCTGGCACTAATAACAGTAGGTTTTTAGGGGGTTTACCTTAAGTATCACTCATTTTGTCGTGTTGGGTGTCACTACCAACAGGGCTTAATGTGACGCAGAGTGAAATTTTTGTAATAAATTTGTTTAAATTGTTGTGGCGGAAGAAAAGACTCAACTAGGATAGCAACCACAAGATAGCAACCGCAAGATAGCCATTTGCTAACGTGTAGTGTATTTCAGATTTTAGCGCCCATCTCTGGTGCAACTCAGTGTCACGTTCCGACAAACCAGAGAGAAAGCATGGTGCAGCCTTACAGGGCAAACACTCAATATCATGGGATATTAAAACGATAATATACAAAATGGAGATATAGCATGACCATGAATACACCGATGTTGGTGACTTTTTTAGTTTACATTGTTGGGATGATCCTCATTGGTCTTGTGGCTTATCGGGCGACCAAAAGCTTTGATGACTATATTCTAGGCGGGCGAAGTTTAGGGAGCGTGGTGACGGCATTGTCCGCTGGGGCTTCCGATATGAGCGGCTGGTTATTAATGGGATTACCGGGGGCTATCTTCTTGTCGGGTATATCCGAGAGCTGGATAGCTATAGGTTTGACCATTGGTGCTTATTTAAACTGGAAATTAGTGGCTGGCCGTTTACGGGTTCATACCGAAGCGAATAATAATGCTCTGACCTTACCGGACTATTTCACCAGTCGTTTTGAAGATAAAAGCAAGCTGTTACGGGTAATATCAGCCGTAGTTATTTTAGTCTTCTTTACTATTTATTGTGCTTCAGGAATCGTTGCCGGAGCGCGGTTATTCGAAAGCACTTTTGACATGAACTACAGCACCGCCTTGTGGGCAGGGGCTGCGGCTACTATCGCTTATACCTTTATTGGCGGTTTCCTGGCGGTCAGTTGGACTGATACTGTACAAGCGACATTGATGATTTTTGCGCTGATTCTGACCCCAATTATGGTGATCCTGGCTGTGGGGGGGATTGATACCTCAGTGATGGTTATTGCCGCGAAAAACCCTGCCAATATTGATATGTTCAAAGGGTTGAATCTGGTTGCTATCCTTTCTCTGCTGGGTTGGGGCTTGGGCTATTTTGGTCAGCCACATATTCTGGCGCGTTTTATGGCGGCAGACTCTCACCGCACTATTCGTAGCGCCCGCCGTATCAGTATGACCTGGATGATTCTGTGTTTGGCAGGGACTATTGCCGTGGGTTTCTTCGGGATTGCCTACTTCGAGAACAATCCGCAATACGCCGGAAGTGTGACTCAAAATGGTGAGCGCGTCTTTATTGAATTAGCCAAGTTGCTGTTCAATCCATGGATGGCCGGTATTTTGCTGTCTGCGATTTTGGCGGCGGTAATGAGTACGTTAAGCTGCCAATTATTGGTGTGCTCCAGTGCATTAACGGAAGATTTGTACAAAGCGTTTCTGCGTAAAAAAGCCAGCCAGAAAGAGTTGGTCTGGGTGGGGCGTGCCATGGTGTTGTTGGTGGCGTTAATTGCCATCGCATTAGCAGCGGACCCCGATAACCGGGTGCTTGGTCTGGTGAGTTATGCTTGGGCGGGCTTTGGTGCGGCCTTTGGGCCAGTGGTTCTAATTTCAGTCATGTGGCCACGGATGACCCGCAATGGTGCGTTGGTGGGGATGCTGGTCGGCGCAATTACGGTGATTGTTTGGAAGCAATATGCCTGGTTGGGTTTATACGAAATTATCCCCGGTTTCTTGTTCGCCAGTATCGCGATCCTAGTGGTGAGTTTACTGGGTAAAAGCCCGAGCAATGCGATGACCGAACGTTTTCGTCAGGCGGAAGCTGAGTTTAAAACTGTCTAAAAATAACTTTTATCTTTAATCCACATAGCCTCCTGCAAAACAGGGGGCTTTTTTATAGAAAATACCGCCTGGACTTCATTACTGCATTAATTTGTATCCTAATGAATTTATTTGCTATTTAACCCGCCAGAAACAACTTGCCACAGTTTGCTTAACAATATTCTTATTCCGCCTCTTGAATTTCTTTTTGCCAGAATGATAATCACTATCGTTTTACTTTTCTTTACGTTTATTGACGATGTTCTTAATCGCATATTTTCCTTACTGCCCACCTCAGGGGTGTTTAGCATGTTTGTCCCATTTCTTATTATGTTTCGTGAAGGGCTGGAGGCGGCGCTGATTGTCAGCTTGATCGCCAGTTATCTTAAACGTACTCAACGCGGTCAATGGATGGGGGCAGTATGGGTGGGGGTTATCACCGCCGCCGCACTTTGCCTGGCTATCGGTATATTTATTAATGAAACCACCGGTGAGTTCCCACAAAAACAACAAGAGCTGTTCGAAGGGATTATCGCCGTGGTGGCGGTTTGCATATTAACCTATATGGTTTTCTGGATGCGCAAAGTCTCTAAGTCAGTCAAAGTTCACTTAGAAGGGGCCATTGATAACGCCCTGAAATTTGATAGTAAAAAAGGCCGAGGCCAAGGATGGGCATTAGTCGCAATGGTCTTTTTTGCCGTGGCGCGCGAAGGTCTGGAGTCAGTTTTCTTTTTATTAGCTGCTTTTCAGCAGGATGTCGGAATTGGCGCACCCATCGGCGCAATATTGGGCCTGAGCTGCGCTATTTTGGTCGGTATAGCTATCTACTGGGGCGGCGTTAAATTACATCTGGCTAAATTCTTCAAATGGACCAGCCTGTTTATTCTGTTTGTGGCCGCCGGTCTTGCTGCTGGGGCGATAAGAGCCTTCCATGAAGCCGGCCTGTGGAACCATTTCCAAGATATCGCTTTTGACCTGACCAATGTGCTTTCAACACACTCTTTATTAGGCACCTTCCTCGAGGGCATGTTTGGCTATCAGGAAGCTCCTACCGTCAGTGAAGTCGCGGTCTACTTTATTTATTTGATTCCGGCATTGATTTTCTTTTTCCTTCCACCACGCGCCACGGCGGCTTTAACCGTACCGGCTGCGCGGAAAACTAACTAATAATTCAGGGATTTATAACATGTCTAACCGGTTCTTCCGTCGCACAGCTCTACATGCCGCTTTACTGGCACTGCCTGCTTTCGCCATTAGCGCACAGGCTGCTGATATTCCTCAGGTTAAAATCACAGTCACTGATAAACAATGTGAGCCAATGGCGCTGTCTATCCCCGCCGGTAAAACACAGTTTATTGTTCACAATGCCAGCCAAAAAGGGTTGGAGTGGGAAATCCTGAAAGGGGTTATGGTGGTTGAAGAACGTGAGAATATCGCGCCAGGTTTTACCCAGAAAATGACTGCCAACCTGGAACCGGGTGAATACGATATGACCTGCGGTTTACTCAGTAACCCTAAAGGTAAATTGACCGTTACTGCTGGTTCTGACACTGCGACCAAGCCGGATGCCATGGCACTGGTGGGGCCGATTGCCGAGTATAAAGTGTATGTTATTCAAGAAGTGGCTCAGTTAGTCACTCAAACCAAAGCTTTCACTGATGCAGTGAAAAAAGGTGATTTGGCCTTAGCCCGTAAGCTCTACGCACCGACTCGTCAGCATTATGAGCGTATCGAACCGATTGCTGAATTGTTCTCTGATTTGGACGGCAGTATTGATGCCCGTGAAGACGATTTTGAACAGAAAGCGGCTGATCCAAAATTCACCGGTTTCCACCGTTTAGAAAAAAGCCTATTTGGCGACAATACCACCAAAGGGGCTGATAAATTTGCTGACCAACTGTATCAAGACACGCTGGAACTGCAAAAACGTATTACCGGCCTAACATTTGCGCCGAACAAAGTCGTGGGTGGGGCTGCAGGTTTAATTGAAGAAGTGGCCGCCAGTAAAATCAGTGGTGAAGAAGATCGCTATAGCCGCACAGATTTGTGGGATTTCCAGGCAAACGTCGATGGCGCACAGAAAATTGTTAATCTGTTGCGGCCATTGCTGGAAAAAGCCGATAAACCATTATTGGATAAGATCGATGCCAACTTCGCCACAGTTGCTGGCATATTAGCGAAATACCGCACTAAAGATGGCTACGAATCCTACGAGAAGTTAACCGATGCAGATCGCAATGCGATGAAAGGGCCGATTACGGCACTGGCAGAAGACCTTGCTCAACTGCGTGGCGTATTGGGTCTGGATTGAGGCATTAAAATGAGTAAGAAAACCGGCCCGCAACACGGGCCGTATCAGCAAGATAAAGATAATGAGGCCGCTTTACCCTCTCGTCGGCGTTTGCTCTTGGGAATGGGGATGATGAGTGGCGCATTGGCGCTCGGTGCGGCAAAAATAGCCCGTGCTGCGGATTGTCCTACTCCAGAGGCTGCTTCCGCGCAAGATGATCGCTGGCAAAAACAGCCTTTTTACGGTCAGCATCAATCTGGCGTATTAACCTCGCAGCAAGCGGCGATGATGTTGGTGGCATTTGATGTGTTGGCAACAGATAAAACCGCATTGATTCGGCTATTCAAGCTATTAACTGAGCGTATTGCTTTTTTGACCACTGGCGGACATGCGCCTTCAGTGAATGCGAAACTGCCGCCATTGGATTCGGGCATTATGGGGCCGGAAATTTATCCCGATAACCTGACGATCACTGTTTCTGTCGGCGATTCGCTGTTTGATGAGCGTTTTGGCTTGCAAGGGCAAAAACCACTGCGGCTTCAGAGAATGAGCCGCTTTCCTAATGATTCATTGGATGCGGGTTTGTGTCATGGTGATATATTGCTGCAAATTTGCGCTAATACTAATGAAACCGTGATCCATGCGTTGCGCGATATTATCAAGCATTCGCCGGATCTTCTCAGTGTTCGCTGGAAGCGCGAAGGGTTTATTTCTGCCCATGCCGCTCGCAGCAGAGGTAAAGAAACGCCCATCAATTTGTTAGGTTTTAAAGACGGAACCGCCAATCCAAAAACCAGTGATAAGCCGCTGATGAATCAAGTGGTCTGGGTTCAGGGAAATGCCGGAGAACCTGTCTGGGCGGTAGGGGGGAGCTATCAGGCGGCACGAATTATCCGCTTCAAAGTCGAGTTCTGGGATCGGACGCCCTTGCAAGAACAGCAAACTATTTTTGGCCGTGATAAACACAGCGGTGCGCCTTTGGGCATGATACATGAGCATGATGAACCGGATTACACTAAAGACCCTGACGGCAAAGTGATCCCGATGGATGCGCATATTCGGCTGGCCAATCCGCGCACGGCGGAAACTCAGAATAACTTGATGCTGCGCCGTGGCTACAGCTATTCACTGGGCGTATCAAATTCGGGGCAATTGGACATGGGACTATTATTTGTCTGCTATCAGTCCGATTTAGAAAAAGCGTTTTTGACCGTGCAAAAACGGCTGGATGGAGAAGCGCTCGAAGAGTATGTAAAACCTATTGGCGGGGGCTACTTCTTCGTCTTACCGGGGGTTTCGGATGCTAATCACTATCTGGCGCAAGGATTACTGGAAGCTTAATGTGTTCGTCATAATTCAAGCTGCATGTGTGTTGGCTGCTTTCACTACTCGGCCCGTCCATGGGCCTCGCCTCTGCGAGGCCGCTGCAAGCAGCGTTCAAATCTGCTCCCGGCAGATTTGTCACCCCAGCCACTTACTTGTGTAAACTCCTGAGGATTAATGAGCCTCAAAGAGGCTCACCCTACGGGCTAGCATAAATGCTGTTCAAATCAGTTTTCACCGATTTGTCACTCGTTTGCCGCCTTCCTGCAACTCGAATTATTTATAGTATATTGAAATAAAGCACCACTTTTGCGGTGCTTTTTCTGACCCTTTAACGCGTTAATTTGGCTGTGATTTTCGCTACATGTTCGCCCTGGAAACGTGCAATGGCGAGTTCCTCCGCGCTAGGTTGGCGGGAACCATCACCACCAGCAATAGTGGTTGCGCCATAAGGCGTGCCACCACGGGTATGCGAAACATCGAATAGCTCTTTGGCACCATAGCCGATAGGGACAATGATAAAACCGTGATGGGCTAAGGTGGTCCAGGTTGAAGTGATAGTGTGTTCTTGCCCGCCGCCGGTTCCAGTAGAGGCAAATACACTGGCGACTTTGCCATACAATGCGCCGGAAGCCCACAGCCCACCGGTTTGATCAAGGAATGTACGCATTTGCCCCGCCATATTACCAAAGCGAGTTGGCGTACCGAAAATGATGCCATCGTAATCTGCTAACTCTTGCGGGGTTGCCACGGGGGCTTTTTGGTTGGTTTTCCCTCCCGCTTTGGCGATAATATCGGCTGACATGGTTTCCGGCACGCGCTTAATGGTCACTTCAACGCCGCTGACTTTTTGGGCACCCTCGGCAATTGCACCGGCAAGTGTTTCGATATGCCCATACATGGAATAGTAAAGCACTAGAATTTTCGCCATCTCGCTTTGCTCCAATCATATTTATTGAATAATGCTGATGATGTAATCATAGTCGCTGCTTATGATACTTATTAACCATACGCCAATACGCTCAAGCTGCAATGTTGGCCGCACAGAAAGTCACTGTAATAAGAAATCTCCAATCTGGAGACATTAATTTTCTCAGTTTGATTACAAATTGCGTAACTTCTTTTGTAGGCGCTTTTGCTGCCAGCGTTCAACCCAATTACCTAATAAGAAAAGGTTTATGGCTCTTAATCCCAATGGGATGCTTAAGCCCAAAACCACCCACCAAGCCCACATATAGCTGGGGGAAGTAAACCAGTTAATGGCAAATAATATGGCGCACAGGATAACGGCCCGCAGTAATTGGCGCAAAAATGACATTTCATTTTCAACAGCTTTACGTGCATCTAATACTCGCTGATCAACTGCTTCGCCAGGCCCATCTTGAGGTTGATTGGCATCAAGTGAATAGAGTTCGCTGACTTTCAATTCCATCACCGCCGCAATGGCACTCAAGGTTTCGAGACTGGCTTGTTCGCCATTTTCGATTCGCTGAATAGTGCGTACGTTGAGGCTACAGAGTTCCGCTAATTGCTCTTGTGACCAAGCCCGCGCCTGGCGTAATTCACGAATACGATAAAGATTCATTCTTAACTCCCCTGAGATTTGAAAGTATATCTACAAACCTAAACGTAAGTACGCAACATCACCACGACAGCAACCAGACAATAACCCGACATCTGTCTGCCACAAGGGTGACTGCCTTGATTCGGCCAGTTTAGTAAAGAATAGCCGCGCTAATTCAGCTCAAGCCTTCATCCAGCAGCGGGGTATTTATCACAATTACTGACTATCTACATTGACAGTGTAACGTCCGATTAATATCTTCAATGGAAGTAAAACTCCAATGATGAATTAGTTATGGAGTTTTGTTGTTGTCACCACTCAACCCAATATAACGATTAATTAATGAGGAACATCTTGATGACTCAGATATATCATCAATATAAGAAAAAATTGAGTACAAAAGTCATTCTGCTGGGGGTGCTTATTCCCCTTGTCACGCTTTCTTTATCTTACGCTAATGCTGAGAGTTATCCCGATGTACCTGTCCCTTTTAAATATGGAACGGGTACTCGGATTAATAACAATTTATATATCGGTCTCGGCAGTGCCGGTCAATCCTGGTATCGCCTTGATACAGATAAAGCCAGTGACGGTTGGCAGAAAATAGCCGATTTCCCAGGTCAACCCCGTGAACAGGCCGTCACGGTAGCATTAGACGGTAAATTATATGTTTTTGGTGGGGTGGGTAAAAATGCCGCCAGCGACACACAGGTAAGCGCACTGAATGATGTTTATCGATATGACCCGCAAACTAATCAATGGCAGCCGTTGGCAACACGAGCACCGCGTGGCTTGGTCGGAACTGCCGCCACTACCCTGAATGGCTCTCAGGCGCTGCTGCTAGGGGGCGTCAATAAGGCTATTTTCGATGGTTATTTCGCGGATCTGGCCTCTGCGGGCAGCAATGAAACTCAGAAAAATGCGGTTATTAATGCGTATTTTGAACAGAAACCGGCGGACTATTTCTATAACCGCGATGTATTAGTGTATGACCCGGCCAAAAATCAGTGGAAAAGTGGCGGGCAGATGCCATTTTTAGGGACCGCAGGATCAGCTATCGCGACTATAAATAGCAATCTTATATTAATAAACGGTGAAATTAAGCCCGGCTTACGGACGACGGCAGTGTGGCAGGGTAAAAAGCAGGGGACAGAACTCCAATGGCAACAGCAGCCGGATTTGATTGCTGAAAAAGGTGCGGAACAAGAAGGGCTGGCGGGGGCTTTTGCTGGCATTAGCCATGATGTGGTGCTAGTGGGCGGTGGGGCCAACTTCCCCGGTTCATGGAAACAATTCAATGCAGGTCAGTTATATGCCCATAAAGGGCTGAAAAAACAGTGGCAACAACCCATTTATGCGCTGGTGGATAATCAATGGCAGGTTGTTGGGAAATTACCTCAACCACTGGGTTACGGCGTATCTATTCAAGATAAAGATAAAGTGATTTTGGTGGGAGGAGAAACAACTGATGGTGTTGCCACCTCAGCAGTGACCCAGCTTTCTTGGCAAGATGGCAAACTACACCTTGAGTAATTAGATTAATATGATAACGCTCTATATTGAGCTTTTTAGCATAATATAAGAGCGTTATGGCGCAATATCGGCTCTCCTGTACAAACTACATCGCTGCCAATAGGCGAAATTGCCGCGCAACACGGTTATATTTCAGCGTCGCGTTTTCAGCAACATTTTGGTTTAACATCCAGTAGGTTGCGTGAAGCGATAACCGTCCCTTGACCAAGAGAATTGCGAATCATGGGCAGCTTTATGTTATGGGCTATCACTCAGCATGACACCAATAACTGAATAGGGTGGGCCGCTAAAACTGGCGCCAGAAAAACTCTGACGCCAGATAATGACTACAAATTACTGTCGTATAGGTGAGTTTTGCGCTTTTTCAAGATGATATAGCCGATGGTGAGAATGACAAACCACAATGGCGTCACAATCAGTGCCTGGCGGGTATCACTTTCCAGTGTCAACAATACCAATACAAAGGCGAAGAATGCCATGCACACCCAAGACATGAAAATACCGGCTGGCATTTTGTAGATGGACTTTTTATGTAGCGCCGGGCGTCTTTTGCGATACACCAGATAAGAGCAAAGGATGATGGTCCAGACGAACATAAATAAAATCGCCGATACCGTGGTGACCAGAGTAAATACGGTCATGACGTTCGGAATAAGGTAAATCAGCACCACGCCACCTAGCAAGCAAATACAAGAGAATGTCAGGCCAGAGGCGGGAACAGAACGGCGCGATAACTTACCAAATTGTTTTGGCGCATCGCCTTCTTTCGCTAAACCGAACAGCATACGGCTGGTGGAGAATACGCCACTGTTGGCTGACGAGGCCGCAGAAGTTAACACCACAAAGTTGATAACACTGGCAGCTGCGGGTAAGCCGACTAAAACGAATAACTCAACAAACGGGCTTTTATCGGCAACCACTGAACTCCATGGGGTCACCGACATAATCATAATCAATGAGAAGACATAGAACATTATGATGCGGATAGGAATGGAGTTAATCGCACGCGGCAATACCACCTCTGGATCTTTGGTTTCAGCGGCGGTGGTCCCAACCAATTCAATGCCCACAAAAGCAAAGACAGCAATCTGGAAACCAGCAAAGAAGCCACTGATTCCTTTCGGGAACATTCCTCCATCATTCCATAAATGGGCAAATGATGCAGTAGTGCCAGAAGGTGACTGATAACTCATTAATACCATGGTCAGGCCAGCAAAGATCAGAGCCACAATGGCCACAATTTTGATCATAGCGAACCAGAATTCCATTTCACCGAACATTTTTACTGTTGCCAGATTCAGCGACAGCAGCAGTAAAACCACTAATAATGAAGCGACCCATTGTGAGAAACCAGGGAACCAGAATTGCGCATAAGCCGTGATGGCAACAACATCCGCGATGCCGGTTATCACCCAACAAAACCAATAAGTCCAGCCAGTGAAAAACCCCGCCCATGGGCCAAGCAAATCAGCGGCAAAATCACTGAATGATTTATATTTCAGATTCGACAGCAGCAATTCACCCATTGCTCGCATCACGAAAAACAACATAAAACCGATAATCATATAAACAAAAATAATTGACGGCCCGGCAAGGCTGATGGTTTTACCCGATCCCATAAACAAACCAGTACCTATGGCGCCGCCGATAGCTATCAGCTGAATATGACGGTTGGAGAGACTTCGTTGAAGGTGCTCTTCAGGTTCCGGCAACGGTTTTGCCACTATCTTGGATTGGTCTACCATCTTTCCCATTCCCTCTTCCTGTATTTGTGAAGTTGTTGAGCTCTATGTTGGCTCTTTGGTCTTACCCTGTCTGTCTATTAGATTTTTTGTATGCTTTAAGTACAATTTTCAAATTATTTAATATCTTCGCAACAATAATTACACAATGCGCCTCATTTTCCAGTGTTTATATTTCACACACTGAATTTTGTTAAGTTCATCACAGCATATGGAATTACAACATGAAGTTACATAACTAACAATAATCGTCAGCATCAGGTGCATAATTAATTCGTAGAGAGGAATCTCACGCGGTATAAAGAGAAAAATCCGATGAAGTGTTTGACAGCCAAGTCCAACAGGAGAATAATTATTGCCGTTGGGTCGTTAGCTCAGTTGGTAGAGCAGTTGACTCTTAATCAATTGGTCGCAGGTTCGAACCCTGCACGACCCACCAACAAAATCAATCAGTTAGACCACATTAAATATATCTTGATTATATTCGCGTGCCATATTCGTGCCATTAAGATTTAATATTCCGTCTATTTGTTTAGCATGTTGAGTTAAATGAATTGGTGAAAGGTGTGCATACCTTCTCACCATTTCAATACTTTCCCATCCTCCCATTTCTTGTAACGCAGAAATAGGAACTCCGGATTGAACTAACCAACTTGCCCATGTATGCCTTAAATCATGAAATCGAAAATCTTCTATTCCGGCTCTTTTTAATCCAGCCTTCCAAGCCTTATTTCCGTCAACTCTCATTTTCCTTATTTCTGGTGTTAATTTTCCGTTAGGTTTCACTGATGATGACATGTGAACAAAAAACCATCGATTATGCTTCCCAATCTGCCCACGCAAAACTTTGCATGCTGTGTCATTTAGGGCGGCGCCTATCGCTCTGCCATTTTTCGCATCCTCAGAATGTATCCAGGCTATCTTTCTTTGAATATCCAGTTGAGACCATTCAAGGTTAAGTATGTTCGATCTCCGCAATCCAGTGGCAAGGGCGAACATTACGACAGGTTTTAAGTAATCTGGAATGGCGTTAATTAGCCTTGAGGCCTCTTCCTGAGTAAACCAACGTATTCGTTTGTTTTTTGGTGGCCTCGCTTTGATTATTGGCACTGCATCTAACCACCCCCATTCATTAGCAGCCATTCTCAGAAGTGATCGCATAAACGCTTGGTGAGAATATTTAGTTGATTGAGTGACTGGCTTTTCTTTATATACGGGAATAAGCCTCCTCTCCTCTGAAGTACTGCAAAAAAAGCTTATTTTAGATTTGTCAGCATCAAGTGTAGTAACGTAGAATTTTTCTTAGGAATAGAGGCGTATCAAGGGACACATATTACTTGCGGGGCAGGTAATAACATCACATTGAATAACCTTTATTTTAATGATTACTCATATAATAGCTCATCAAGTATAAATGGTGCCAAAGCTCAGATCGATGGGTTGATGGGTAGAAGTACCCCGCAGATCTCTTCAGTCTCCCGTGCTTTTATATTTTCATATGGTTTAAATAATAATGTCACTGTTATTAATCCGGAGTATTTTGGCGTAAACATTACCGATGACCCAAGCTATATCAGATATGTTCATAACATGGCTAGCGGAAATGCTATTTCAATAATTGGTGGTTATATTTCCAACGCCGCGTTATTCGGCCTTACACGTGCGAAATTTAACCTATTTCGCTCTTTGAATACACGAAATATATTAACTGACGACTTCCCGTCTGGGTACACACCTATTGGTGCTGATGTAGCCACACATACGACATGGCAGACTAAAGTTACCAGCGGTGGCGATGGTTGCGTAGCGTTAGATGCACCGTCTGGTTATAAAATTTTAGATTATACAGCGCTAGTAATTGGCTCTACAACAAGCAGCCCAATGGTGTTGGGTATAATTTCATCTACAGAGACACAGATACAATTACAGTCTAATGTGGGCGGGGTTACAGTGCAGTATAAACTAACGATACAAGTTATAAAATAAGGAGTAAGCCCCGGCGTTAGGTCGGGGCTTATGACATTCAACACTTAACATTTCTAAATATAGCGTGGTATTTGTTATCTTTTAAAGTGATGGTGTATGACCCATTCCACTTTTTGATTACCTTCCCACAAACATCATCATTTGATGGATTGTAAATTCCCTTCTCAGCTTTGAAAAAAGGAGTTTCTATTTCAGCAAATACTCTGGTCGTATTCCACCCCAAGTCCGGGTGGTATATTCCTGCAGCATATGGGTACTTCTTAAGTATTCTTACTGCTTCAGTCGTATTAGCTGGGTATCCGTGTATATATATTGGAGATTCTGGATCTATATTTGACATGTCAACTTTAAGCATGAATGAAATTTGTTTTTCATTGTTGTATGTTGTTTTTATATAATTCAATATATTTGAATCTGCTGATAAATATATCAAAGTCATCAATGACACTAAAAAGCCTAAGATTAAATTGTACTTAAATTCATTTTTTAAACAGCAAATACAAAACAACATCATTATAATAGAATTAAACCCAATCATTACTCTTGCATAGTAAGCTGGCTGAAGGGTCATAAAGAACATTATTGTTGATACGAAAACTCCGAAAGCAAGACATAGCAAGTTAAATGATAATTTACGTGATATGCCTATAGCTCTAACGCATGATGTTATTGATATAGATGATAATACTATTAATGCGCAAAAAACAGCCAACCATGGTTTTGTTGCTACATTACTTATATAATCAATATAAAGTGATATGTTATTTATTGCATTTTTTAATCCATCAATACTTGCTGGCAATGGAGATGAATGGTTTACAACATAATCTCCCATTATGAAAAATGGAGAAATTAGAAGTTGATAGACTATCAGTGATAGACCTGCTGACACGCATCTTAGGAACGGGGTGTTTAACTTTCCATTTTCCCCGTCCCTACATATTCTAAAATATTCAACTGTTGCCAAGCAGAAAAATAACGGAAAACTTGCCTGATAAAGCATAAGCGATGCCATTGGCATAATAAAAGAAGCTATCGCTATATGTAAATTATTTTCTCTTAGTTTATTTACAAACGGAATGCAGCAGCATAATATGGAAAATGCCATTATCGGAGAGTCATACCTATATAAAAGGTTATGAATGAAAAATGGACTTAATACTAATATTGTTGCTGATAGAGAGGCTATAAAACCATCTCTATTAATAACGTATGTTGCTATTATATAACATGAAAAAACCAAGGCACACAGGGAGGTAATGTGGCTTAGCGGGGATATGTCCGTTAGGTTTGGCCCTAGGTTTAATATATATACAAGCAAGTCTGCCAACGGCCTACCATCATTAGACCATCCAAAATAGCCAACTATAGTCCTTGCATAATCGTCAGTATATGGCTTGTCAAGCATAAATATTGGAAGACAAAAAGCCATTATAACAATAGATATTATTATTCCATTTTTCTTGTTGCTTATCATGATTACTCTCTATGATTTTTTTTTTGATATTAGGTGACGAGGGCGATTTTTTGTTTCCATATATATTCGCCCAATATACTCCCCTAAAACCCCTATCCCTATTAGCTGAATCCCGCCAAGAAATAGTATTGCGGTCATTAAAGATGGGTAGCCAGGAACCGGATTTCCCCAAATCAATTTATCTACAATCATCCATGCTGCGTAAATAAATGCGAATGCAGATACGCCAAGGCCAATGTATGACCATATGCGAAGCGGGAATGTAGAGAAGCTGGTGATCCCTTCAATAGCTAGGTTCCACAATTTCCACCCGTTAAATTTCGATTCTCCGGCGCAACGTTCAGCACGTGAATACTCCACAACTTCAGTCTTGCCACCAACCCACGACAATATTCCCTTCATGAATAGGTTACGTTCTGGGAGTAGCTTGATATTCTCAACTGTTTCGCGAGACATTAATCTGAAATCACCCACATTTTCTTCTATTTTTGGGGTGCTGATTTTATTGTGGAGCTTATAGAACCATTCTGCTGATTTTCGCTTAAGCCCACTGTCAGTGGAGCGATCTGAGCGTTTAGCTAAAACAACCTCCGCACCAGCTTTCCATTTTTCGATTAGCTGAGGTATTACATCAATCGGGTCTTGTAGGTCAACATCAATAGGGATAATTGCATCACCTGTCGCGTGGTCAAGCCCGGCGAATAAAGCCGGTTCTTTACCAAAGTTACGGGTAAAACTTAATGGTTTAACTAGTTTATCTGAAATAGCCAGAGCGTTAATAATATTTTCAGTTGAGTCCTTGCTCCCATCATTGATGAAAACAATCTCAATCTCATAAGGTTTTAGTAGATCATATTCACGAACTGCCTTATAGAAGATAGGGATCGCGTCTTCTTCGTTGAATACCGGTACAATCAGGGATATTTTCACTATTTTTAACTCCACAAAACGATAAATTTAGAATAGAAGAACCCACTACGCAGCTGATAGTGGAGAACGCTACGAGCGTGAATATCGGGAGGGTAAGCCACGTGATTCTGCTGCAAAATCACGTGGTAACACTCAGTCCCCATAAACCAAATATAAAGCATGGCCGCAAGGTTATGGCTTGGGCTTTGAATTACTTGAGAATAACGATATTTCTCTTTCCATGCTCAAGTGTATAATTATTTTTATCAATAATTATATCACCTCTATACTTGTTAAAACTATTCGGGTTATCTATCCGTGAGCGTACATCATAATGCCCCAACATAAGCATCCCGGTCCAATCATATAAAGGTACTGTCAGCCGCTTTATAATGGGAAATCTTTTTATTTCCATTTTTGCAGCTTGAGTAGTACTTATCTGTCCATAAACATATATATCACCACTTTTCCATGATTCTGGTATGTTATTAGCAATGTCAAAAAAAACTTTATCTTCTAAATTTCGCTGTGATTTACTGGCATTCCCAAATGCAGATGAAATAGAAAGGCTCAATACAACGGGAGGTATCAATAAAATTGCTATTGGGAATCTGGTTTTTATCGTGGAGCATAAAAATGCGACTAACACCATCAATCCAGATAAACCCATCATGACTCTTGGCTGCACGACGGTATTTTGTATTAAAATGAATGGGCCAAAAATAGAAAATATTACTATAATAAAGCTTAATGCTATTAAACTGATTAGATAAAATCTCATGGAAAATTTATTATTATTTATAATTATCTTATAAACCATTAAAGCCAAAGCAATGCATGATAATATAATAGGGATGCCCCAAGCCATATGAAATGGGTTGGTGTCTAATGGGTTTAGTATTTCTAGGTATTTATTAAGGTTTATATGGAAGTAGGCTGTATTTTCAATAATCTTAGTGGGGATCGTTTGGGATAAAAATGGAGTGATACTTTTTAAGTAAATCAACATGCTAACAATAAGTAAAAAAACCTTTTCAAGCGCTCTTTTTATAGAGGCAGTTGAATAGTTTGATTTGTAAATAGAATGGATTATTTCTATAGCACTTAATGAAATGAAAATATTAATGGCTATTTGATATAAACTCAATGATATAATTAGACATGCTATTGTTAATATCATTCTATGATGTATTTTTTTCTCAGTGAAATAAACAGAAAAGGGAACTGTTGCAAAAAAAATAGAAAGCATCATTGGGAGGCTATCAAATTGATATGATAAATTCTGTAATAAGAATGGATTTAATGAAAAAAGAGAGAATGCTACGCCAGACAGAATGCTTCGCTCTATTGCGAATCTATTGTAAAGTATAATAGAAGACATAGCTAAAACAATCACAGCAATTATGTATGTAAATGGGAATAGATTTACAAGGAAGTCTCCGCCGAACCCAAGTGCCACTAAAACTGCTGTTGATAGTAGACGACCTCTATCATTCCAAGAGCCGTCGACACCTGTCAGTGATCTTAATATATCATCTTGATAATAAATTCCATTCATCAAGATAGGAAGTGCAAACAGTATTGTAAGAAGTAAAATTATTTTACTGCCGGAGTCAAATTTGAAATTCATATCTATCTTCCTTATTCTTTATTTTACACATGGACATCTGTGTTTTCCATAAAATTCTGCCGATATGTTTTCCTTGCATATCAATTCCAATTAACTTTGCTCCAGCAAGGAATAACATAGCGTTCATTAGTGATGGATGACCAGAATAGAGTTGCCATAAATCAGTTTGTTTGCAATCATGCACATAGTACAAGTAAATGCAAATACAGCAAGCCCAGCCAGTATCCGTATAAGTAACATATTTATTATATTTTTTGTTGAGTCTTTGCTTCCATCATCGATAAAAACAATCTCAATCTCATAAGGCTTTAGTGGCTCATATTCGCGAACTGCTTTATAGAAGATGGGGATCGCGTCTTCTTCGTTGAATACAGGCACAACCAGAGAAATTTTCATTTAGTTTCCCTAAATACAATGAATTTCGAGTAGAAAAATCCGCATACAAGACTGATGGCTGAGAAGCATATCAGCGTAAACAGGGCAGGGAGTCCGAAGTAATCAGCAAACCAGCCCGTTGCTACGCTAAGCACCCCCATGAACCCGACATAAAGCATGTATCGCACTGTCGTTGTGCGTGCCTTAAATGTGAATCGGGCATTAGCAAAGAATGAGAATGTCACTGCTACACAGAAAGCGATGAAGTTAGCCAGCGCCTGATTAGTGTGGAAAGCGTAAAGGCAAACGGCAAACACTACCCAGTGGATAGCGGTATTAAAAATACCAACTGTAAAATATTTTGAAAATAGCTTAAGCATTTGTCAATAAGAGTCATTTTAAGTAATGGCAAGAGTGTAGCATTTGAGATGCTAATGATCAGCTATTGATTGAGTTGTTCTAAAAATCATACGAGTGATGTGGGTAAGCGTAGCTATGTATATGGTGGCATGTGTACCAGAGAGAAGTGTGAATGCAGTTTTAGGCTTTAAAAACAGTCTGTTACATGTGATTTTAGGGGGCATTAGTCGCAGGTTCGAACCCTGCACGACCCACCAACAAACTCCGAAATATCAATAAATTACAAAACCCTCAGTTAAAACCCCCAAAAGTAGTGGCGACAAAATGGCGACAGAAATCTGTGGCAATGGCGATATTTTGACGCTAAAAAAAACCGCGAGTTAGCAGGTTGTTTTTTAGCCAAATAATATAATGAGAAATTGAGCGTTGATTGCCCTTGAGCAGTTGAATGTGGCGGAATTTTATTAATAACACCCAGCGTCATAATAGAGCGAATAAAATGTCTCCATTATAATAAAGATGTGTCCGTAATTAATATTGGTACACTGATTATATCTCTCTTTAGTTTCGGCAGATATTTCACGACTGGATCGAGTATGTGCTGTGCAACGGCAAATAGGGCATTTCATCATAATAAACACTTCAACGTTCATTTGAGTTTATTAACTACTTTAAATTACTCAAATTGATAAATAATCTGTTTTTATTCAATGCGTTATACTGATAATCATTTGAGATGCTTGATTTTTCGTAGTCTGGGGATCATGCTCATTTCATGAACATCAGACTCTCACCTGAACAAATTGCAGTCCTTGAGATTCAGCACCGACAAAGTCGTAACCGCCGTGTCTGCGACAGGATTCGTTCTGTGCTTTGGTCTGCTCAGGGCTGGTCAACGGCCATGATTGCTCAATCACAGTTCATTCATGAGACCACTGTTCTGCGCTGTATCACCGGGCTTCACTGGTGCAGGACTGGGCGGTGGATGAATAAGCATGTTCAGAACAACCGGTATTTTGTCTCTGCAAAAGCCTCCGGGTGGCGATAACCGAATTTTTCAGACATACCCTGCCAAGTGATCGCGGGGAAGCGCGCAAGTCGCATTAACGATAATTTTCAAAAACTCACATCTGTATCTTCGGGATGATTGGGTTTAAGTCGACTGTTCTGTACTACGGATAACTTTATGAGTTCACTCAAATTACATTTCAACATTCTGGCAGGATACAACGCATGGGCGAATGAGCGTTTGTATTCCTGTGTTGGACAGATTGGCTCAGATGCCTATCGTAACGATTGTGGTGCTTTCTTTGGATCTATCGAGGGAACGCTAAATCACCTACTCGTGACCGACCGGATATGGAGGCATCGGTTAAGCGCATTACCTGAAACAGGGTATTGTTTGGACCAGATTCTATTCGACAATGATTTGCCTAGTTTAAGACTGGCACGGAAAGAAGAAGATGAGAAGATCGTTGATTTTATCGTGGGGTTGTCGGAAGCCGACCTGAGTACCACTATCACCTATCGCCGGGCTTCGACGCCAGAGCTGAAAAAGCAGATTATCTGGTCTGCTTTGGCTCACTGGTTCAATCACCAGGCCCATCATCGAGGGCAGGTTCATGCGATGTTGTCACGCGTTTCGGGGAAAGCGCCCGAACTAGACTTGCTGATATATCAAAGGCAACAGGAAAACAGCAATTAACTCGATGTTCAATGTGTGTAGAAGATTGATAGGGAATTGCGCCACCTCCGTTGCTTCATGGCGGCGACATCAAGACGTTTAATTCTTCATCTTGAAGTTTATTTTCAATATTTATCAATATGTTGTATCTAATAGTGGAACTTCAAGTTCAAGGTTGATGCAGCACTGATCCGGAAAGTCTTTTTATTCGTTGATCATCTTACCTAAAAATATTTTCAAACATATATCTGTCATCGGTAATATGCGATTCTGGACATAAGAATACGAATTCTACCGTTGTTTTTGCGATGAGTTGATGTGCAGTATTGGGATAAATGCAAAATACAGAACCTTTGCTAAATTTATCTTCTCGGTGATTTTTTAAAATACCCTCTATAACGTCTGCTGTCCAAATTGAACCCTCTCCCGAAAGGATGATATACCATTCCTCACCCTCAGTATGACTATGGCAGACAACATACTTTCCTTGATCAATTATTGTACCATAGGCCTGTAACCCCTCTTTCTTAAACATTTCTATAATTGATATACCCACCACAGGGTCTTCTTTTACTTTATTTCCAGCAAAATTTGAAAAATTTATCATGCCAAACATCCTTTTAGTCAGCAGAGTAAAAAATGGCCTGAACATTTGATGGTAACCGCTATTTAATAATTAAATAATCACGACTTAAGTATAAAGACAAGATGAGTAATTTATTATTTAATTAATAATTAAAATATAATCCCAATACTAAAAGGTGAATTGAATGAATGAAAATCTATACGACGCTCTCAAATTATTAATACATTTTTGGGCGCTAAGCTCTGAACCTTGGGGGGCAAAAGATAATCAATCAAAGTTTATTTATGCAAATGATAAATACAAATCCTTATTGGCGTTACCAAACAAATTTTGCGTTGAAGGACGATTTGACGGAGAACTCCCAGCGCCTACTGCTGAGTTTCAAACAGATTTTCAACAGCATGACCGCAAAGTAGAGCTATTGCAAGACCGTATAACATCAATTGAAATACATGCTTTTGATGGTCAATCATATTTTCAAGCTTGGTTTTTTGATAAGTATCCTTTAATAGATAAAGATGGTGTTTCACAAGGAACGATTTTCCATGGAAGACCGGTCGATAATCTATTGCTGAAGAATTTGTATAAAATAAAAATCCCAACCTCAGGGCGCTCCTTTTCCTCATCCAATGCAGGCCAATCTGTAATTTGTTGTGCTGTTGGGCCCCATTCTTCTAAATGTGTAATAACAAAACCATGCTTAATCAAAGTATTAATATAATTTCCTAAGGTTCTATGCTGTTTGATAACCCTCTTAGCCAACCAATCTGTTACCCGTTTCCCTTCAGCCTGATAGCCATTTACTGGCCACTCCGGAGCACCATCCAATCCATCAATTGAACGACTAAGTTTGGCGTAACTAAGCAAGGGGCGTGCTTTCAGCTAACAGCCAGCTGTTATAAGAGAATAATAGGAATCTGAATACCCCTAAATCAATGATAGATAAGGCTTACATTATCCCATTAGTAAAAGAAATACACAGTCTATTACCTTATTGCCCGCCCAAATTTTATAAAGTGAGCCATACTATGAGATAACGGTAAAATGGAGTGTCAAGCCTATGAAAAACCCCACTATTTTTCAGTTCTTTCATTGGTATTATCCTGACGGAGGTAAGCTATGGCAGGAGGTCGCTGAGCAAGCAGAGCATATTAGTCAACTTGGGATTAATTATGTTTGGCTTCCTCCAGCCTATAAAGGAGCCTCGGGTGGATATTCTGTCGGATATGATACCTATGACTTATTTGATTTAGGTGAATTTGATCAGAAGGGGACTCAGGCGACAAAATACGGAAATAAAGAGGAGCTTGTGAATGCAATTAATCGCTTAAAGGAAGTGGATATCAAAATCCTTTTTGATGTTGTATTCAATCATAAAATGGGTGCTGATGAAAAAGAAGCGGTAAGTGTCCATAACGTCAATATTGAAAACCGTACTGACATTGACGATGAGGTTATCGATGCCCAGGCTTATACCCGATTTACTTTTCCGGGCCGTAATGAAATATATTCCTCCTTTATTTGGGATAAGCAGTGCATTAATGGCGTTGACCATATTGAAGATCCGGCAGATGAAGGTATTTTTAAGATTATAAATGATTATAGCAATGAAGGTTGGGGAACCGAAGTTGACGATGAGTTAGGTAATTTTGATTATCTAATGGGAGCCGATATTGATTTTCGTAACCCCGCAGTAATAGAGGAGCTAAAGTATTGGGGGGAATGGTTGTTAGAAACACTACCCATTGATGGTTTCCGTTTGGATGCAGTAAAGCATATTCCTGCATGGTTCTTTAAACAATGGATTCAGCACGTACAAAATAAAGCGGAACATGATTTGCTGATTATCGCGGAATATTGGTCACCTGATATTACAAAGTTACAACAATATCTGGAACGGGTTGAAGGTTTGGCAATGCTGTTTGATGTCGCTTTACACCACAAGTTTCACGAAGCTTCAAATCAAGGTGAGGATTTTGATCTTACACAAGTGTTCAGTGGGACATTAATTGAAGCCGATCCAATGCATACCATCACTATAGTGGCAAATCATGACACTCAGCCACTCCAATCACTAGAAGCGCCAGTCGAGCCTTGGTTTAAACCGCTAGCATACGCATTAATTTTAATTCGTGAGCAGGGAATCCCATGCGTGTTTTATCCTGATTTATTTGGTACTAGCTATGAAGATACTGGGGATGATGGCGGGACTTATCAAATAGAAATGCCAATCATTGCGGAGTTAGATAAATTAATTCAAGCTAGAAAGCGCTTCGCACATGGTGCACAAAGTGACTATTTTGATGATAAGAATTGTATTGCTTTTGTGCGAGCTGGCACAGAGGAAGACCCCGGCTGTGTTGTTATTCTTTCTAATGGTGCGGAAAATAAGAAAGTAATCACGCTTGGGGAAGACTTAGCTAATAAAGAGTTTGCTGATTTTTTAGGTAATCATCCGGCTATTATTACTACAGATGATTCTGGTGAGGCGGTATTCCCAGTAAGTGGGGGGAGTGTGAGCCTTTGGGTACAAAAAGAGTTTTTGCAATAATATGATGTGAGTTAACCTTGTATACCCCAAAAACGTTAGGTGTTTAATCATGGTCTTCGTCATTATTTGGTTTGTTGTTGCAGGGCTAAGCGAGTATTTGGTCTGGGGTTATCCTCTGTTGGCGGTATCATTAGCACTATTTTTTGTGGTGCTTGGTGGCTACTGGATTTACAAAATCAGAAAAATTCAGGTCAGTGATGAGCCGTCTGATGAGGTGAGATCAAAGTCAATCAGTAATTTAAACCTGACTTTTTCTGTAATAATGCTGGCTATTCATGCCCTTGTTTTGTTGCTATTACGCTGATTAGACGAGGTTTATAACATAGTCGCCGTTAACTGTGCCACTGACTCCAGGCTGATATGAGTATCCAGGCTGCAATAATCCAACATAAAACAGCGGCACTTAACGCAATGGATAAACGTAGGTGGTCAAGAAAAAAATAAAGTGATATCAGATAGATAAAGTAAGGAATGATTGCCCATAAGCCAAAAATAATTGTTACACGCAATGCTTCGATGCTACGTTCACTGCCGACAATATAATGCGCAAGAAGCGCAAACGTTGGAAACAATGGGATCAAGCCCGCAATATAGTAATTACGTGTTTTCGATAATATTCCAATTAACACCACAACGCTGGCACCGATTAATGCTTTAAGTAATAGGCTCATCATTGTCTCGAACGACCATAAAATAAGCTGCCGATAGAGTATATTTCGATGAAAGAAAAAGAATTTTCTATATCGGCAGCATGACTGCATAGGGATATTACAGGCTGTCACTTGCTGCTATTGACGATAGCCGCTTTTAATTTGAGCCAGTGTATTGGCGAAAACTTCAGCTTGAGCAGTGTCTTCGATATCGGCAATGGAACGTTCGATATTTAAGATTACTTTCCCCGCATCGGCTTGGCCGATCGCTTTTAGCAGCAGGGTTACAGTAGCTTTCAAACATGCAACTTCATTGGCTAAAGTTTCTGGATCAGCAGAAGTGGTAAAGTCTGGATTACTCATTTTTTTTCCTGAAGTAGTCGCTTGCTTGTGGACAAGATGGATGCAGGTAGACCCGCACGACAGTGAACATAAGCGGCATTATTAAACAGTTATCGTATTATATCATAAACTGATGATTAGCTTTGATAACATGTGCGCAATCTTCAATGAGCGCCACAAGCCAAGAGAGTATTTATGCTGATGCTGTGGCCAATCTATGCCTCTATTCGTGCTGGATGGATTAACTTAATTAAGTTCATAATGTCCATATTTTCTTATAATGGGTAAATTATGTTAAAAATCACGCATTTTCATAGTGAATAAAAGATCAATAATAAATAAAAAAATAAGAATAATTCCTATACTTAAAAATAGAACAAAATTATCTGATTGTTAGTTGTATCAATATGTTGTGTTTGCTGGCATAAAAATAACTTTTCTGAGGGTGAAAATTATTTTTTTTATGAACGAATAGATAACCACAAGAAAAATCTTAAAAAAACTTTTCTTTTTTATCTTGTCATTAATTGATACATCTGAAATTTTATGTACATAGTAAAAATGTTGATGAAAACAATATCTGTCAAACGATATAGATATGAATTTGCAATTATTCTGTATTCATTCTTTGCCCGAAAACAAGTAATATCATTACTGTAAGTAAAGCGTGATTAGGTTACTCCCTTATTTTTGGAGAATTTTCTTTGATTAGCGTTCTTCTTGTTGATGACCACGAACTGGTGCGCGCAGGGATACGACGCATTCTTGAAGACATCAAGGGTATCAAAGTAGCGGATGAGATGCAGTGTGGTGAAGATGCGGTAAAATGGTGCCGCAGCCATATTGTTGATATCGTATTGATGGATATGAATATGCCCGGCATCGGCGGGTTGGAGGCTACACGTAAAATTTTACGCTTCTCTCCGGATACTAAAGTTATCATGTTGACTATTCATACTGAGAATCCATTACCCGCGAAAGTTATGCAGGCGGGTGCCTGTGGGTACTTAAGTAAAGGTGCGGCACCTCAGGATGTAGTGACTGCTATCCGTGCTGTTCATTCGGGGCAACGTTACATAGCCTCAGATATTGCACAGCAAATGGCGTTGGGGCAGTTGGAACCCTCGACGGAAACACCTTTTAGTTGTTTATCTGAGCGTGAGTTACAAATTATGCTCATGATAACGAAAGGCCAGAAGGTGAATGAGATATCGGAACAACTTCATCTGAGCCCAAAAACGGTGAACAGTTACCGTTACCGGATGTTTAGTAAGCTTAATATTAGTGGTGACGTTGAATTGACCCACTTGGCTATCCGCCATGGGCTGTTTAACGCGGAGACGTTATCAAATAGTGACTGATTGTTTTGATTCTAAAGAGTTTTTGAAAACTGTCACCAGCCAACCTGGTGTTTACCGCATGTATGATAAGGCGGGAACAGTTATTTATGTCGGCAAAGCAAAAGATCTCAAAAAGCGCCTGACTAGCTATTTCCGTGCTCAGGTTGCGAGCCGTAAAACGGAAACCTTAGTTAAGAATATTGCCCAGATTGATGTAACCGTCACTCATACGGAGACGGAAGCGCTCTTACTTGAGCATAATTACATCAAACTTTATCAGCCCCGTTACAATGTGTTGTTGCGGGATGATAAATCGTATCCACTTATTTTCCTCAGTGCAGATAAGCATCCTCGTCTGGCGATTCATCGTGGTGCAAAGCATGAGAAAGGGGAATATTTTGGGCCATTTCCAAATTCCTATGCCGTTCGCGAAACTTTAGCATTATTACAAAAGCTTTTTCCTGTTAGACAATGTGAAAACAGTGTTTATCGCAATCGCTCGCGGCCGTGTCTGCAATACCAAATTGGCCGTTGTTCTGGGCCCTGTGTTACCGGATTAGTGACTGAAGAAGAGTATCAGCGCCAGGTCGATTATGTGCGTTTGTTCCTCTCAGGCAAAGACCAACAAGTATTGACGCAATTGATTTCACGCATGGAAGATGCCAGTCGATTGCTTCATTTTGAAGATGCGGCGCGTATTCGTGACCAAATACAAGCGGTACGGCGCGTTACGGAGCAGCAGTTTGTTTCCGGCGACAGTGAAGATCTCGATGTCATCGGGGTAGCGTTTGATGCTGGATTAGCTTGTGTACATGTGTTGTTTATTCGGCAGGGAAAGGTTCTGGGAAGCCGAAGTTATTTCCCCAAGGTTCCTGCTGGAACTGAATTGAGTGAAGTTGTTCAGACATTCGTCGGGCAGTTTTACTTACAAGGAAGCCAAGGGCGTACGCTCCCGGGTGAAATTTTGTTAGATTTCACCCTTGAGGAAAAGGATCTGTTGGCATCCTCTCTTTCTGAACTGGCGGGAAGAAAAATTCAGATCCAAAGTCGTCCTCGTGGTGATCGAGCTCGTTACCTCAAACTTGCTCGGACGAATGCTTCAACAGCACTGGTGACACGGTTATCGCAGCAATCAACTATCCATCAACGAATGAAAGAGTTGGCTAAGATTCTTAATCTTGATGAGATAAATCGGATGGAATGTTTTGATATCAGTCATACGATGGGAGAACAGACAGTAGCATCTTGTGTGGTATTTGACGCAAATGGTCCTGTACGTTCGGAATATAGGCGCTACAATATTAGTGGTATCACGCCGGGTGATGATTATGCGGCTATGTCTCAAGTGCTGAAACGCCGATACGGCAAAGCATTAGATGATAAAAAGATCCCCGACGTTATCTTTATTGACGGTGGTAAAGGTCAGTTATCCCAAGCTTTTGACGTTTTTGCTTCACTAAATGTTACGTGGGACAAGCAAAAACCGCTATTAGTTGGGGTTGCTAAAGGAAGTGACCGAAAAGCAGGGCTAGAAACATTGTTTCTGGCAGCTGAAGGGGAGGGCTTTTCATTGCCGCCAGACTCTCCTGCATTACATTTAATTCAACATATTCGTGACGATTCTCACAATCATGCAATAACTGGGCATAGGCAGCGTCGTTCAAAAGTAAAAAATACTAGTGCATTAGAAATGATAGAGGGAGTTGGCCCTAAACGGCGGCAAATACTGCTGAAGTATATGGGGGGACTGCAACCTTTACTTAATGCTAGCGTCGAGGAAATTGCAAAAGTGCCGAGTATTTCACAAGCATTGGCAGAAAAAATCTACAATGCATTGAAACACTGAAGCTAATGTTGCACCATACTCATAATATCCACACCAGCCAGATAGTTATCGTAGCATTATGCAATTGAATATACCGACTTGGCTTACCCTGTTTCGTGTTGTACTCATCCCATTCTTCGTTTTGGCGTTTTACCTGCCATTCGTCTGGGCTCCGATGGTTTGTGCCATCATTTTCGTGTTTGCAGCAGCAACCGATTGGTTCGATGGCTTTTTAGCCCGCCGCTGGAAGCAAACAACCCGTTTTGGGGCTTTTCTTGACCCTGTTGCGGATAAAGTTATGGTGGCCATCGCATTAGTGTTGGTTGCTGAATATTACCATGTCTGGTGGATTACTTTGCCGGCAGCGACCATGATTGCCCGTGAAATTATCATTTCCTCTCTCCGGGAATGGATGGCTGAAATTGGTAAACGCAGCAGTGTTGCGGTTTCATGGATTGGTAAGGTAAAAACAACTGCTCAAATGGGCTCATTAGTTGGGTTACTTTGGCGTCCTGACCACAATATTGAGCTTGCGAGCTTTGTTCTACTCTACATTGCCGCGGTACTGACATTTTGGTCAATGTTTCAATATTTAAACGCTGCCTGGAAAGATTTGCTCGAACCTTGATCGAAGCGCCGGAAAAAGCAGCAAACGAACGAATTAGTCAGATAATTTTATTGACTCATCGCGTCAGGTAAGTAGAATGCATCGCATCAGACGGCAGCAACCAAATGTCGAAAGATAGCAAAAAAATCAGTAAGTTCTGATGTTGCGGGAATAGCTCAGTTGGTAGAGCACGACCTTGCCAAGGTCGGGGTCGCGAGTTCGAGTCTCGTTTCCCGCTCCAAATTAGTAGGTTGGCTATAAGCGAACCTCAGCAGTAAGGCAAAGAAGAATAAGGCGCGTTGGCAGAGTGGCCATGCTACGGATTGCAAATCCGTCTACCTCGGTTCGACTCCGGGACGCGCCTCCAGTTTTCCAGAGCCCGGGTGGTGAAATCGGTAGACACAAGGGATTTAAAATCCCTCGGCTTATGGCTGTGCGGGTTCAAGTCCCGCCCCGGGCACCATGGAAACAAATCTAAGTAAAACAAAGTAGTATGAGTATGTCGTTAACCGCCGTGAGGCGGTTTTTTTGTGCCTGAAATTTGGCAAGTGGCAGCAAAATGGCAGCAGGGTGGCAGCATCGTTTTTTTGCTGCCATAAAAAATCCCGCAAAAGCGGGATGAGAGCAGGGCAGATAAATTTATTTCCAGCCGTCAGAACATAACCACTTGGCCGCCGGTTTGCGGGTGGGGTATCACAGGGTTAATCTCGCCGGGCTTTGATATTGAACGCATAAAACTTTCCATCGTCACAAAAGTATGACCGCAATTCACATTAATGCACTGGTGATAGCGCTCTTTGGTTTCGATGGTGATTTGGCTGCTGCTGCGGGTATGGGCTGCTGTGGCATAAAGGGCAATTGAACATGATCCGGACTCCAGTATCATCCCGGCTATGGCCGGTGTTAATGATAATTATGCGTGATTATTGATTAAAAATCATCATTCCATATCCAAATCATCTATTTTCACCTCTAATTCCAGCACGGTAGTAAAGCCGCTGTCACTCACGGAGTGAGTCACTGTGACCAACGTCCAATCAGCTTCATCAATCTGTTTTTTGAATCCAATCACTTTAACCGGTACTTCTGGGGAGAGATCTGCGCGCCCTTTCGCAAGTTGGATAGAGAATTTCGCCGCGCCCCGTTGCAGCCGTTCCCAATTCGATTTGGCCGCTCGCTGTGCATTGTGTTTGCTGGCGTAAGTGGTGCGTAATGTCAGCACATTTTCATCGGTGCCAATCAAGTATTCGCCCTGTTTCTCTTCTGGTTCTTTGCGCTTGCGTTTTACCTTTACCTCCGGTTTTTCGGTGGTGCGGGTATTAAGCCAGTTTGCTACCCCGCCGGATAGAGTAATTGACTCCTCGTCCGGCCCTAAAAATTGGCTACTTGGTCGCTTGCCAATACGCGCATTGGACGGGTGACACCATGCCATTTGATGCTGAAAATCTTGATAGGGGACGGTTTGCAGCATAAATACAAACATCCCGAATGCCATCATCATGCAAGCGACATTTATTGGCAATCAGTGTGGTGGCGGGAATGCCTTTTCCTTGAGACCGAGAACTTCTGGCGTGATTATGAATTAATGAAGTCAAAAGGAGGGACTTTCTGTTAAGGTCCTCGCAAAGAAGCCTATGGCATGGTGGTCGTATTTGAAGATATATACGGTAATCGCTGGGATCTCTACCAAAAATAGCAATTACACATCGATGGCAGGTATAATTTTATGATAAAGATTATCTCGGTGAGAAATCAGCCAGAATATAAAGATAAAGCTATTCATTACTTTCAAAGTAAGTGGGCCACGGATGAAACCAAAATGCTTTATCAAGATTGTATTACTCAATGTATTGGTGCAAAAAATCCGTTACCGCAATGGTATTTAATGGAGTTTAATTCTGAGATTATTGGTGGTGCCGGCCTGATTACTAATGATTTCATCAGTCGTATGGACTTGTACCCTTGGCTGTGTGCTCTCTATATTGAAGAACACTTTCGCGGCCATGCTTATGGTGCGCTGCTAATAAAACACCTGGCTGAAGAGACCAAACAATTAGGTTTCGACGAATTACATTTATGTACTGACCATATTGGTTTCTATGAAAAATATGGATTTACCTTTACCGGAGTGGGTTATCACCCATGGGGTGAGTTTTCACGAATTTACTCTCTGTCACTGATTTAATCGGGGCCGGGCAGAGTGAAATAAAGTTACTATAGATGTAAATAAGTTTACGTCTCACTTTTCAGCAGATGCTTGATATAAACTTTTACCCTGTCCGTATTAAACTCAGTCCGTGGTTTATTTATCCCCCCACAGACTGAGTATCAGTCTCTAGCTAGCTGATTTTTGCTGATGTAACTCAGCGGGCTGTACTATTTTTGTCTTACCCTCTTTGAGGGGGATATCAATGGGATCTTCGGCAACTTCGCGGGCGCGTTTACGCAAACTAAACCAACCAATGACCAATAATATAGCGACCACCGGTAAAGCTGCAATGGTCCAGGTGCCATTCGGATAGTCGAACGCCATCATCACTAATACACCTGCCAGGAAGAATAATGTTAACCAGGAGGTCACGGGAGCGCCGGGCATTTTGAAGGCGACAGGTTTAGCTGTTCCTTTTTTAATTGCCTGACGTAATTTCATCTGACACACAATGATGAATGCCCATGAGCTAATAATCCCTAATGATGCAATATTCAAAACAATTTCAAATACTTGTGAGGGAACAAGATAATTGAGTAATACTCCGAAGACATAGATGCCGACAGTGACCAGAATCCCGGCATAAGGAACAGATTGGGGACTCATTTTCGACATGAATTTCGGTGCGGATCCCCCCATCGACAATGAGCGCAGAATACGACCTGTAGAGTAGAGACCGGAGTTTAGGCTGGAAAGGGCGGCAGATAGCACCACAATATTCATAATTGTTCCAATGTATGGAACGCCTAAGTTACTGAAAAATGTTACGAAAGGGCTTTGTCCCGCCTGATAGGCATTCCACGGCAGCAAGCATACCAGTAGCACTACGGAGCCGACATAAAACAGACCAATGCGTAAAATCACACTATTGATAGCTTTGGGCAGCATTTTTTCCGGGTCTTTACATTCCCCGGCGGCAGTACCAATTAACTCGATACCGGCAAAAGCAAATATAACACCTTGAACTAATATCAGTGCGGGGAGTAATCCGTGCGGGAAAAATCCGCCATTATCAGTAATCAGATGCATACCTGACGGGTGCCCGCCAACACTTTGGCCAGTACCGAGAAACACCACGCCCACGATCAGAAATATGGAAATGGCGGCGACTTTGATCAATGCAAACCAGAACTCCATTTCTGCAAACCATTTCACGCCAATCATATTCATGGTAGCGACAATTGAAAGTGCGCCTAATGCAAATAACCATTGGGGCACATCAGAAAAAGTTCCCCAATAATGCATATAGAGAGCAACGGCGGTGATATCGACTATCCCGGTCATTGCCCAGTTTAGAAAATACATCCATCCAGCAACATATGAGGCTTTTTCGCCGAGAAACTCACGGGCATAAGAAACAAAGCTGCCACTGGAGGGGCGGTGTAAAATCAGTTCACCAAGTGCTCTGAGAATGAAAAAAGAGAAAATACCACAGACCAAATAAACCAAGGCTAATGCTGGGCCAGCCATTTGCAAGCGAGCACCGGTGCCCAAAAATAAGCCAGTACCAATAGAACCACCGATCGCTATCATTTGTATATGACGTCGGCCCATACTTTTGTGATAGCCCGTATCATGAGAATCTAACCAGCGTTTTCTCGCCGCGTGATGGGTTTCTGCAGAGTGTTTTCCTGACATCATAGACATTCCCTATTTTCCTGTCTGTTGTGCAATCATCGTGAATGTATTACTGCAACCGATTGCTAAAGGTTAATGCATAAATAGCGTCTTAGCGCCTTCACTTGTTATGGTATATATCATTACTATTGAATTATGGGAGGGCATGCTATCGTTTCTGTCGTGATGAGGCAAAATAATATTCACATATAAATTATTTTTTTTATTGTATTACCGAAGTCAGTAATTGAATGGCTAAGTTTAATTTATAATTACACAAAATGCTTTCATATAAATACATTCGCTATGAGTATTGATTAAATTCAGAGTGGTTCGCAACTGTCTGTTGTATAAGTGAATGTGGCGAGTTGGGTTTTTTTAGTTATAAAACTATTTAGTGTTTTTTATGCGAATTATTTTTAGACTTATTTTATATTTTGTAATTATTTTTCCTCATTGAATTGCACTTTTTCTTGACTTGGCAGGGGGTTCTTTGATATTCTTTAAATTTATTATTTATTTTTTCATAAAAGATTGTTAACCATAGTATTCACATGATAATTGAATTGTATTTAACAAATTAGGCCAATAACAAGTTAAACCCTGATGTTGAATGAGAGGATATTGAGTTGGATTGGATAAGCACAATGATTGATGAACAGCTATCGAGGTTGCTCGCAGGTTTGCTATACATTAAACTGTGTTTTTTATTTTTGTCATCAATGGATGACTGAATGCTAATTTCCACATATAAAATATTAATTTGCTTATTATCAACTAAAAATCATAACAAAAAAACCTGAAAATCTTCAAATTATTTAATTACAAAACACCGAGTTAAGTTAATTAAAATAAACCTGTAGCGCTGTTAACAAATACAGTAAGTATATGTCTGTTTACTATTCTTTCATTCTGGTTTGGGTGGTATTTTTAGGCGGTGCATTTGTATTCTACATTTTTTTATTGATGCCGTTAATAGTTTTACGTGCCAGGTTTGCCAAATTTTTGAATGAGTTAGGCGATATTTCTACCTCTATTTTCTTCGGTGTCACCCAACATTAGGTCCAAAATGAAAAAAATACATCAGGATATTACTCTCACCCCTGTCGAAGGTGTTGATATGGCGGATAAGTCCGCTATCAAAAAATTATTTATCAGCTTAAACCAGATGAATATCAATACCATGCCAATGGCATTATTTATGACCATTTCGGCCATTGTGTTTATTTCGGCTTATTCCAGTTATCTACCCAAGAATATGATTGGTGGTTTGGCGGTTATTATGACGATGGGCTTTGTATTATCTCATATTGGTCGCCATATACCGGTCTTAAAAGATATTGGTGGCCCGGCTATTTTGTGTCTCATGGTGCCGTCAGTGTTGGTTTACTTCGGTTTTTTCCAAATCAATACACTAGATACGGTCCACTTGTTGATGAAGGAGGCGAATTTACTCTATTTCGTCATCGCTAGTCTGGTGGTTGGCAGTATTCTTGGTATGAATCGCGTGGTGCTTATTCAAGGAATGACGCGAATGTTTGTTCCATTGGTGGTGGGAACCCTAACTGCCGTCGCCACCGGTTTGCTGGTGGGTAAGTTATTCGGTTTTACCCTTTATCACACATTCTTCTTTATTATCGTGCCGATTATCGGTGGGGGGATTGGGGAGGGTATCTTGCCTTTATCATTGGCTTATTCAGCCATTCTTGGGCAGAGTCCTGATATTTATGTCGCGCAGTTGGCCCCGGCTGCGGTAATGGGTAACATTTTTGCCATTATTTGTGCGGGAGTGTTGGCCCGTATTGGTATCTGGCGTAAGGATTTGAATGGCGAGGGAATGTTAATTCGTTCAGCACAGGACAATGCGATATTCACTTCGCAAGAAGGGCCAAAACAAGCTGACTTCCAGTTGATGGGCGGCGGATTATTGATGACCTGCGCTTTCTTTATTGTGGGCGGATTATTTGAAAAAATTGTGCATATTCCCGGCCCGGTACTGATGATTTTGATTGCCGTGATGTGTAAATATGCGCAAGTTATTCCGACTAAAATGGAGCAGGGCGCGCACAGTTGGTACAAATTTGTCTCTACTACATTGGTTTGGCCCCTGATGATTGGCCTGGGGATGCTGTATGTTCCGCTAGAAAGTGTTGTCGCGGTGTTCTCCATTGGCTATGTCGTGGTGTGCGGCTCTGTTGTTTTATCAATGGCTGCGGTCAGTTTCATTATCGCCCCTTATCTAAATATGTATCCAGTAGAAGCTTCCATCGTGACCAGTTGTCATAGTGGATTAGGGGGGACGGGGGATGTTGCGATATTGTCGGCATCTAACCGCATGTCATTGATGCCTTTTGCCCAGATAGCAACCCGCATCGGCGGTGCATCCACCGTGATTGGCGCTACCTTGTTGTTAGGTTGGATAATGTAAATGATTTTTATGTGAATGACATAACCAACGGTATTTCTTATTGGATACCGTTGGTTATTAAGTTTTAGCGCCCATACTATTGGCAATACTGTTTCAATACCTCCTGCTGGCTGGGCATGAGTTTATAAAGATAAACTGGGCGGCCTGTTGCACCATACAGAACTTTAGTGCTTAGAACTTCAGTATCAGATAGGTAAATCAAATACTTACGGCAAGATACTCGTGAAATTCCAATAGCGTTCGCCATCTGTTCAGTCGAAAACTCACCATCTTGCACTTCTTGAATCCATTCACAAACAGTGCGTAGTGTTTGTGCTGTGAGTCCTTTGGGTAATTTTTTTCGCTCGGCAGGGGCGGCATTACTCCGCCGTAGTAAGGAATCGACATCCTCTTGGGCACAATATTCGCGTTGCCCTAGCAAACTCTGTTTTTCACGATAAGTCGACAGGGCTTCTTCAAAGCGCGAAAATTGGAATGGCTTAATTAAGTAATCAACAACCCCATATTGCAGCGCTTTTTTGATGGTATTCACATCAGTGGCGGATGAAATAACAATAACATCGGTATGTTCACTAAATTCACGTAGGACGGGTAATAAATCTAATCCATTGTCTTGGCGCATGAAAACGTCTAATAGCACCAAGTCAATGGGGTGCTCTGCTGCCATTAAATGATCCCGGGCTTGCTGCAAACTGGATACTGACCCACAACAGTTGAAACCTGCCACTTGGTTCAGATAACACTTGTTCAGCTCAGCGACCATTGCGTCATCATCCACTATTAATACATTAATCATGATTTACCGCGCTGTTGTTTGAAATATTGTCACTAGAAGTCGTGTTATTCAAGGTGATATCGTAGGGAAGACTGATAAAGAATTGTGTAAAAACGCCCGCTTCAGAATCAAATTCAATATTGCCGCCAATACTTTCTAAACTCTGCCGAACCAGGCTTAAACCTATGCCGTGTTCATTCCCTTTGGTGGAAAAACCATTATCAAAAATACTGTCTTGTAACTCTGCTGCAATACCTGGCCCATCATCACTGACAACACAATGTACCCGGCCATGTTGATAATGGAAGCTGACATTAATTTCCCGTTGAGACTGGTCACCAATGGCTTCCATGGCATTCTCAATCAGATTGCCTAAAACTGTAATTAAGGTCGTCGTTATTTGTTCATTATCAATATCCGGTAACAGGCTATCGTCGCTGATGGATAATGTAATGCCCAAATCGCGCGCTCGATTGATTTTGCCCAGTAAAAATCCCGCAATCACGGGGGATTTTATCTTGCGCAGTAGGGAACCAATTTCCGCCTGATAATTATTAGATGTTTTAACAATATAATCTTCAAGTTGTTGATAATACTTCATATGCAATAAGCCCAAAATAACGTGGAGTTTATTCATAAACTCGTGCGATTGTGCTCGTAATGCATCGGCATAATGCACCATACCGGTCAGACGCTGCATCAATTGGCTGACTTCAGTTTTATCGCGGAAAGTGGCGATGGCACCAATAATATCGCCTTTCACGACCACCGGAACGGTATTGGTCAGCAATATACTGCCATTAAAGTTTATTTCCTCATCACGGCGGGCAATACCGGTTTCCAGAACTTGCTGTAAATACAAACGCACGGGCCAATATTTGCTGGCATTACTGAGTAGTAAATTCTCCATTGGCCCACTTTGTTTAAATAAACGCTTGGCTTCGTGATTAACCACAGTAATACGTGAATTAGCATCAACAGCGATAACGCCTTCTTTAATCGATTGCAGCATCGCGTTGCGCTGTTCAAATAAGTTAGATATTTCGTATGGCTCGAAACCCAACATGATTTTTTTCAGTGTTTTCACTAAAAGCCAGGTGCCGAGTGAGCCAATAAGTGCCCCAAATAATATGGTCCACGGGATAGTCCAGCGGGTTTCACTAACAACCGAATCAATACTGGTAAGAGAAATCCCAATGGCCACCACGCCTATTTGTTTCCCGTGAGGCTCATAGACAGGAATAAAAATACGCAACGCTTTTTCCAGTACACCCCGGTTTATCGCGCTATTTTCTTTGCCCTGTAGCGCAGGTTGCAAATCATTGCCGATAAAATGTTGTCCGATCATCTCAGGATTAGGATGTGAATAACGAATGCCATTCATATCAGTCACAACAATAAATAGCAGGTCATTAGCCTGTTGAACTTCGCGGGTATAAGCCTGAATTTGTCGACCGGCTTCAGGATTAGTTAATCCATTAATGATGGTTGGTGAGAATGATAAGGCCCGAGCGACAGCTACTGCTTTGTTTTGCAAACCATCTTGTGCCATCTGGCTGAGCTGAATGAAGAATAGCGAGTGAACCACCAATAGCACAGAAATAATAACTCCTGAAACCATGAGAGTGATCGACGTACTGAGTCGTAACGGCACTTTTTGCTTTCCAGCCGTTGTTGCGTTATTCATGTCATGCTCCAGAGACACCGGCTTGCGTAATCTTCAGACGTCTAAATTGATGACCGGGGTACGGTATAAATAGTTGCAAAAAAAAACAGTATGCAAACGAAATCACCTGATAGTTTACGCTGTTTATTTATTAGGGTGCTAAGACTTAGAATTACTTTAGCTACATAACGATTTATATAGTTATCAAATTTACCCCCTCGAGAGATTATTCACTCAGTGTATGAGGGGGGGGAGACTATTTGTAATTAATCAGATTGGCGCGGAACTTGGGTGATAATCAATTCAATCTCTTTGGCCGCTAGTTCATCCTGGGCTGTCGATGACAGGCTAGCATCAGTGATAACTACATCAAAATCGGTGAGAGGCAATGCCAAATAGGTGGATATCTTGCCGTATTTTGATGCATCAGCCAGTAGCAAAGTTGGCCCCGCAATATCGTGCTTTTTTATTAGCTAATCATGGCCCGGTGGTGGTGGGGAAAAGTTTGCGCGAGGCGGCGGATAATATGGAAGAGTTAGAGGAAACTGCGCGTCTGATATTTACCCTGAGCGACCGGCCTATTCGTTATCTGACCGATAATGAAGTTGCCGAATTAAGGAATTAGCCATGCCTAAATTTGCCGCTAATTTATCCATGATGTTTACCGAAGTCCCTTTCCTTGAACGTTTTAAGGCTGCTAAAGATGCTGGTTTTTCTGCCGTAGAGTTTTTATTTCCCTACGATTATCCAGCCGCACAATTGGCGGAAAAACTGAAAGACCAGGGGTTGCAACAGGTGCTGTTTAATACCTCACCCGGCGATATTCGTACCGGTGAGTGGGGACTGGCCGCACTGCCGGGGCGAGAAAAGGATGCCCGTCGTGATATTGATTTAGCATTGGAGTATGCGCGGGTGCTGGGCTGTCCGTCTGTCCACGTTATGGCCGGCGTGGTGCCTGTGAATGCGGCTCGGGAAGATTATCAGCAGGTTTTTGTTGAAAATATTCGTTATGCCGCAGACCGGTTTGCCGAACATGATATTAATGTCATGATTGAAGCATTGAACCCAAATATAAAACCTCATTACCTTTTCTCTAGCCAGTATGAAGTGCTGGATTGGGTTAATCTCATCGACCGCCCCAATGTGTTTATGCAGTTAGATTTATTCCATGCACAAATAGTAGACGGTAATCTCAGCCATTTAATTACCTCGTTGGTGGGGCGTTATGGTCATATTCAGATTGCATCAGTACCAAATCGTCATGAACCAGATGAAGGTGAGATTAATTACGCTTACTTATTCGGGCTACTTGATGAGATTAACTATAATGGTTGGGTCGGTTGCGAGTATCATCCCCGTATGGGTACAGTAGCAGGGTTGGATTGGATAAAACCCTACCAGTCATAAATAGTTAATTGTTGGTCAGACTCGAGTGTCGAAATACACTGAATGGCGATATTCGCGGCTCTTTATCGATAATAAGTGACTAATATTTCAAATTAATGCCACTTGACATATTAATCTGCTGTTTTCAATTAGATAACCCCCGTTAAAAAACCACCTTCCTTATCTTTATTGTCATGATATTGCAATGGTTCTGATGTTTTTTTCTCTCGATAAGTATAATCACATTATTCAAAACAACTGATATACAGCTTTCTTAAGCTAGGATATCTTATTGTGAGAATTTTATGATTTATTGATAAAGCTAAGGATCAATGAAGCAAAAAATCATTATTACTATTTCATATAAAATAAAACGTAGAGGTATTTCTGTCGCTTAAAATAAGCCATAAAGGTAAGAGAAAGGCAGAAAATAAACAGGCGGTAAACGGGAGATCACGACATGCCTACAGATGATAGTAAAAATGGAATTATCGACTATGTATCAACCGGGCATCTACCGGACCCAGACACTGTCGTTAAATTAGTGCAAGAAGCTCACAAGCGGTTTGGTACTGATACTGATGGTGTGGTTTCTGCGGTTTATCCCGCATTAGAACGCATTCCTCCCAATCTCTTTGGTGTATGCATGGTCGGCACTAACGGTAAAGTACATTCAGCCGGCGATGTCGATTATGAATTTACCATCATGAGTGTCTCCAAACCTTTTGTTTTTGCTTTGGTCTGTCAGGCCATTGGGGCGAAAGTTGCACGCGAAAAACTCGGCGTTAACAGCACAGGTATGGCATTTAATTCAGTGACTGCCATTGAGCGGGCACCCGATGGACGCACTAATCCAATGGTTAACTCCGGTGCTATCGCCACCACCAGCCTGGTACCGGGCGCGACCAGTGATGAGCAGTGGAAATTCATTTATGACGGTTTATGCCGCTTTGCTGGCCGTGAACTGACCTTGAATGAAGAAGTGTATCAATCAGCGTGCGAAACCAATTTCCGCAACCGTGGCATTGCTAATGTGTTGGAAGGCTATGGCCGCCTGGGGTGTGATCCGCTCATTGCCACAGATTTATATACCCGCCAATGTTCACTCAATGTCAGTGCCCGAGATTTAGCTGTCATGGGCGCGACCCTGGCTGACGGGGGCGTCAACCCACTGACTCGCGAGCGGGTTGTAGATAATGATGTCTGCCATTACGCATTAGCGGTAATGGTAACCGCAGGGTTGTACGAAACATCTGGGGACTGGCTTTATGACATTGGCCTTCCTGGGAAAAGTGGTATTGGTGGCGGAATTGTGACGGTGTCACCCGGTAAAGGTGGCTTGGGGACTTTTGCACCGTTACTGGATGGTGCGGGTAACAGCGTTAAAGGGCAACTGGCAGCCCGGTTCTTATCACGTAGTCTTGGGATGGACATGTTTGTTTCTGAGCCTTACACCGAAAAAAGTTGAGCCGTGAGAGTCAGGTATAGCCCAAAAACCGGTTAATTTAATGTGAAAGTGTTTTGTGAAACCGGATTTAGCTTAAAAAATATTGTTTTTCAAAAGGATAGAAATATTTATGGCGAGTCAATCAACTCACCGCGCAGGCGCGGAAGTTAAGGAATCTTGGGTGCCGATGATAACCATCGCATTAGCCCAAATTCTGATGTCATTTAACGTAGCCTCCCTGCCGGTAGCGTTGGGTGGGATGGTAAAAAGCTTTAATGTGCCACCGACGACGATTGCAACCGCAATCGTGATGTACTCACTGTCTGTTGCCGGTTTCGTTATGTTGGGTGCCAAACTCAACCAGCGCTTCGGGCCATTGATCGTATTCCGCAGCACGGTATTGTTATTTGGTATGGCGCAGGTCATGATGACATTCAGCCCGAATGTAACCGTGATGATTAGCGCCCAGGCATTAAGTGGCCTGGCAGGTGCAGCGTTGGTGCCCGCTTTGGTGGCTTTGATTGCTGAAAACTACCGTGGTACGCAACAGGCTACGGCACTAGGTGCTTTAGGTTCTGCTCGTGCGGGTGCCGGTGTAGCGGCATTCATGATCGGTGGCGTTCTGGGAACCTATATTGGCTGGCGTCCGGCGTTCGGTATTTTGATTGTGTTATCTGCAATCATCTTTGTGTTGAGTTTCCGTTTGAAATCAGACCAAGGTCGCCCGGAAGTGGGCATCGATATATTCGGTGTGATTCTGGCGGCATCGGCGATTATTTTGCTGTCGTTTGGTTTTAACAACCTGAACCGCTGGGGCTTTGGCCTGGTTCGTGATGGTGCGCCATTTGATTTGCTGGGCTTCTCACCGGCACCCTTTATGATTGTGCTGGGTATTGTCCTGGGTCAAGCATTTGTGGTCTGGACCCGCCGCCGTCAGGAACAAGGGGAAACTCCTTTGCTGGCACTGGAAGTACTTAGCTCACCGACGGAGAAAGCGGCGGTATTCGCTATGTTCGCCGTGGTGGCGCTGGAAGCTATGCTGAACTTCTCGGTTCCGTTGTATATTCAGATAGTGCAGGGCAGTACGCCGATGGCAACCGCCATTGCCATGATGCCATTTAACTTGTCAGTGTTCTTCTCCGCGATGTTGATTGTTCGTTTCTACAAAAAATTAACACCACGCAAAATCGGCCGTTATGGTTTCATCACCTGTACTATTGCTCTGTTATGGCTGGCATTTGTGGTGCGCAATAACTGGAGTGAGTTCGCTGTACTGTTTGGTTTGGTGGTGTTTGGCCTTGCTCAAGGTGCTTTGGTAACTTTACTGTTCAACGTATTGGTCAGTGCTTCACCGAAAGAACTGGCGGGCGATGTCGGTTCACTGCGTGGCACCACTAACAACTTGGCAAACGCCATTGGTACCGCAGTAGCGGGTGCCTTGTTGGTCGGTTTGCTCAGTGCCAACGTGATGCGCGGTGTGGCTGAAACCCCGATCCTGACGCCAGAAATTCAGGCGCAAGTGAATATGGACAGCATCAACTTCGTAAGCAATGACCGCCTGCAAGGCGTGTTAGCGCAAACCACTGCAACACCTGAACAGATCGCTGAAGCTGTGCGAGTCAATGAAGAAGCTCGTCTTCGTTCGCTGAAGTTTGGCTTATTGATTATGGCGTTGTTATCACTGCTGGCTATCTTCCCTGCGGGTCGCTTACCTAATTATCTGCCAGGAGAATTACCTGCGGACAATCTGGCTAAAAAAGACGCTAAATAAGGGTTGATAAAGTAAAATAGCAGGCAGTAAAAAAGACTGCCTGTCTGCTGTGAACTGACAGTGTGTTGTGAATACAGCCGCTGTCAGTTTTTTATTAACCTTATCCAAAATGCTCACTAGACAGCATCACTTTCCGGTGGCTGTATCGTCAGCGTTTTTTGTGCTGGCCCCGGTTCTAAGGGCAAAGACAATCCATGAACCCAATATTCATGACCGGCCAGAAACCACGGACTAGTGGGGTGCCCACTTTGGCCACCAGGCAAGGTCAATGTTCCTTTTGATGCATCACCCGGATAGGCAACAAGGCGACATGAAGCACCAAAATCAGGGCGGCAAACATGGGGCAGATTGTGATCGCCAGAAAGTTCATCATCAGGCGCGGCCAGAAACAACCTTAATGCGGGGATATTTTTGGCAAATGGGTGCATGATAGCGGCCTTATTTGCTTTCCCCCAAGTCGCTGCAAATAATTGACCTTCTTGAGCCACCAGCGCGGCTAACACGGTATCCAGTTGGCTAACAATAAAGTCATCCCAACCAGTAAACCCATGAGGCACCCATTTTGTATGCTGTGCTGAATGAATTAAGGCCATGACGGTTTCGTCCCACCGAGTATTGGCCGTCAAATAATTTGCCGATGGCCACTGTGCTTCTAACTGGTTATCTAACTTACCAAATAGATTTTTATAAATCATATCCCGCCACACAGAGAGGATACGATATCCGACAGAGGAGATATCTGCGCTCCCCTCCCATTGATATATTAAATCAAGAGCCTGACGACGGAGCGGCTGATTAATTAGAAAATTATCCGTTATTAATGGCACGAGAACTTTCCGCCAGGCAATAAATAGATTGGCGGTATTATCTAACTGTATTGCTCGCATATCATCAGCGTTTAGTTTGGTTTCTTCAATAAGACGCTGCTTAATTTCCCATGCTCGCACACCAATATCGGCACCGCCATCACCAATATTGTCATAGTCTGAACTGAAGCTTTGGCGGTTGTTGGCATTCCACAAAAGCCCTGATGAGGGATTAATAATTCGAGGGTGTTGTGCGGCGGGCAGAGCATCATTTTTCCATTGGTTATTTTCATCAACGGGAAATGTATTGACGTCACCTTTTATATTACGGTCAGGTAATGTTCCGACCAGTGCCCAGCCAATATTACCATTCTTATCAGCAACAAACATATTTAGCGCGGGCATACCAGAGTTTGTCGCGATATCAATGGCCTGAGAAGCCGTAAGGGCTTGGTTAATCGTTAGAAAGTGTAGATCAATAGCATTGGGTAATTGCATTGCCCATCGCATTGCCATATTACCTTGTGCGGTTGATATCACCGGGCCATAAGGGCTAACGTGGATATCAATTTTAATATCCTTACCTCGTTTAACTTTAATACATTCTGTTTTTACCGGCCAGTGTGACAAAGGTTCGGGCGTTTTTACCCAATCCAGCGTATCTGCATAGGAATGTGTAAAGCCCCAAGATATATGCTCATTGCAGCCAATGATAATGACCGGTACGCCCGGTAATGTCAGGCCAGATAATGCGAATGTTTCCTTTTTATCCTGTGACGAATAGTTTAGTGATGCGCGATACCAGGTATTCGGTAACATCAGCGACAGGTGCATATCATTTGCCAGTATTGCTTGCCCGTTTTTACTGTGTTTGGCATCAACCGCAAAACTATTACTCCCATAAAATGGGGCTTGGGAGGGTAGTGTTCGCACATTTTCATGGCCCTCTCCCCACCAATCTGGTGGTGTTTCTGCAATCGGGGGCGAGGGGGGGACTTGCCCAGAAAGAGGTGTATCCCAAGAGGAGCTATCAGGTAGTAGAAACGTTTTCTGGGCTAGATTGGTATGCGCATCAATCCACCCTCGGGCATAAACTCGGCCCATTTGTTTCTGTTGCAGTTCCAAAGACAACGCATAAAGGACTAATAAAGAATCTTCCTCTTTCCATTGGGTGGCTTCAGTCATTAAAACAACATATTCAAATGAAACTATTATTTTAGACTTTAATCCGTCATTAACACCTTGGGTATATTTCGCTAATATATTTTTCTCCTCTATTGGCAAGCCTGTTAGTGTGTTTATTGCCTGTGAACGTAATAACCAACGCCGATTTTGGATGTCGGTTTCAATGACTTCTTTTTCATCGCCTAATAGTTCGGCTAGTTCACCGGCTGCAAGGCGCCGTAACAAATCCATCTGGAAAAAACGTTCTTGCGCATGGATATAGCCCAGGCTGTAGCTGACATCCTCTATATTATCCCCAGTAATACTCGGGATGCCTAATTTATCCCATTCGATAGACACCGGTTTAGATAATATGGATGATGTGATGCTTCCTTCTGTTGTCGGCAAGCTGTGAAGGAAAACCTCATTCTCCTCAATTGAACACGAAGATGTTTTTAATTTAGCAAAAAAGTCATTATCAATAATTAATGAGTCAATAAGTTTATTTAGCATATTTAAAAGATAAATTCTGGGTGATTATTTTAAATAGTCATAAAAGTAAAATAATACCCTTTCATTATCGCCTCCATCCGTTATAGGCTTATTTTGGTCAATTCCATGGTCAGTATTCATAGCTATTATTGAATACTGGGTGAGTAAGTCTCATTGATAACTATCTTTACTGTGTAAAAATAAAGCAATTTATTGTGGCAGATTTTGTTCTATTGTCGTTAATCAAAAAGAAAATAAAATATATAAAAGGAGAAACAAGAATACTGATACGCGAGACGCAACACGGTGAGCAAGGCAGCTTGAGGGGGAAGGCGCTTACGCGCCAAGTCTGCTGGGAACTTATTGTACCGATGTGAGTATCGTGATTGAAGGAAACTGCAAATGATGCATAAATTCGCGTAAAATCAGCAAACGTGCGGCAAATTCATTATCTGCGGGTATCCCCTCAGAGGCTGCCGGCCTGCCCATCATAACCGCAGCCAGCCGGTCAAACATCCGCTCAACAGACTCCAGGGACATCACTATTTCCGCTTGCATGGGTAAACCCGCAACTTGTGCAATTTCGGCCATATAATGGTCGGTAGTAATCAATCGTGAGGTTTTATTCACAGCAGAACTGATTCTTATGACTTCATCTTCAACCACCATAATGGCGGTTTCCATCTCATCTGCCGTGGGGGGATTATGTTTGAAATAGTTCAACGCAACATGATTCGAGCCAACAGTAAGACGCTGTTCAGAGAAAATCATGTCAGAATCATCGGTGATCACCGTTGTCGATTCATGACCAATAGTTAGCCGCGTTATTAAACAATTGCCACCGATAGTGGCGCGAATGTGTTCATATTCCGTTTGAATGTTATTCATCACTAAACCGCCTTGTTCATTGCCATTACTCTTTCTTATCTTGCGGGGTACGCCGCATTTATTAAACAAAAATTCAAAAGACTAAATATTTTTTGATACGGATCAAGACACATTTCTGTTGTTTAGTGTTAATGTTAATAAATCTCATTATCAACCTCATGTGCGTCACTCATTATGCGAATTTGGCACAAATTTTTCCTGCTTTGCTGCTGTTGGTGGCTATCCAGTTCTATGGCGTGGGCGACACCAGATTATCAGCATTGGGTCAATGATATCCAATCCCGCCTTGATAAAACCTCTCAGTTGTACCAACAACAGAATAATGATGAGGCTCGCACCACGGTGCAAATGGCGTATTTTGAAGTGTTTGAGAATTTGGAAGGGCCGATTCGTATCAATATTTCGGCGCAGAAAAGTTATCAAATGGAAGCCGCTTTTGGTGAAATCCGGCGCATGATCGGTGAGGGGAAACCACAAGCTGAGGTTGATAATAAAATTAACTGGCTGAAAGGTGAATTAACCGCCGTGCTGCCAGTCCTGACTGATGGGCATAAACTTACTGCCGAACAGCAACATGCCGCATATGAAAATAGCGATATTGCGCTCTACTGGCAGCAGAGTTTTAAGATTATTGATGACTTATTGGCGCAGGCTATCAGTGAATACCAAGAGGGTAAATTTACTGCTGCCAGCCAAAGTGTGCAACAAGCGCACTATCAGGGGTTTAAAAACTCTGAAATGGAGATGTCGGTGCGCGGGAATCGCTCAGCGCAACAAGCAGCAGCAATTAATCAACAATTCACAGCTCTCATCGATTTAACCAGCAAACCGGACCAAATAACTGAAGTTGCTTACCGTGTCACTGGGCTACTTCAGACCATTGAAGATACATTGCCGGGTTTACCGACGACGCGCGAACAGCAACAAGTTAGCGCCGATCAGCCTGCTATAGGGCAATCTTCACCATCAAATGCTAACCCCGATGGGCAGGTGAATGCCGACTGGGCGGCTGTTTCGAGCAAAATAAATCAGGCGATTACCAATGCCATCAATCAATACCAGAATGGGCAAACCACGCCAGCAATGATGGCCATTCAGGATACTTATTTTGATTTATTTGAAGCCAGCGGCATGGAGAATAAAGTTGGCTCGCGCGATGCTGCATTTAAATCCACATTAGAAGGTCATTTCACCCGTTTAGTCAGTTTGATAAAAGCTGGCCAGCCAGTTGAACAGTTACAAACAGAAGCTGCCGCCTTGCAAAAAGATTTGGGCAGTGCGGTCGAAATGCTCGGAGGCGGGGATGAAACTGATTGGAGTCTGTTCATTTACAGCCTGCTTATTATTGTCCGCGAAGGGCTGGAAGCCTTGCTGATTGTGGCCGCTATCATCGCCTATCTGATCAAAAACAATCATCACGATAAATTGCCACTGATTCGCCAATCTGTCGTGGTGGCCTTAATTGCCAGTGTGTTAACTGCCTTTGTCTTCCAGTGGCTATTTGCCAATTCAGGGCAAAGCCGTGAATTACTGGAAGGTTTCACCATGATGATTGCCGTGGTGATGCTGTTCTCAATGAGTTATTGGTTGCTATCAAAGACGGAAGCACGCCAATGGAAAGCTTACCTGGAGGGGAAATTCTCCAAGTCACTCAGCAGTGGATCAATGATAGGGCTATGGCTGACCAGTTTCTTGGCGGTATATCGCGAAGGCGCTGAAACGGTCCTGTTCTATCTGGCTTTAATGGGTGATGCCAGTACAACCAGCGGCCATTTATCGATTTTGGCCGGTTTTGGGGTTGGCTGCGTTATCTTGCTGCTGGCTTATCTGGTGATGCGTTTTACTGTCGTCAAATTGCCGCTAAAACCTTTCTTTATGTTTACTGGCGGCTTTATGTATCTGATGGCATTTGTGTTCGCCGGTAAGAGTGTTCTTGAATTGATTGAAGGTAAATTATTTGAGCCAACACTGCTACCAGGCGTGCCAGAAATTAGTTGGTTGGGGATTTATCCCTATCTGGAGACCTTGATTCCGCAAGGAATACTGCTGATTGCCGCATTGGTTGCGCTGTGTGTCATGCAGCGGCGTGGTCGCGCTATTTCGGCAAGTAATATCGCAACATAGTGGCCCGGCATGATGCCGGTATGAATAACGAAATGTACTTATCATTTAATACCTGAGGGTGTGCTACATGACTATGAAGAAAACGATTATTGCCAGCAGCATCATGGCCAGCATTTTTGCAGCCCCTGCTGCCTTCGCCTTTAAAGAGTACCCAGCGGGTGAACCTATCAAAATTAATGATATGGAAATTGCTGCGGTTTACTTACAGCCGATTGATATGGAACCTCGCGGCATGGGCTTGCCAGCAGCGAAAGCCGATATCCATTTAGAAGCAGATATTCATGCTACTGAAGGTAATAAGAACGGTTTCGGCGCTGGTGAATGGATGCCGTACCTGACTATCGCATACACCTTAGTGAATACGGATACAGGCGCTAAACAAGAAGGCACCTTTATGCCAATGGTAGCCAGTGATGGCCCACACTATGGCGCTAACATCAAAATGATGGGCGTAGGCAATTACAAAGTTACCTATCATATTAGCGAGCCATCCAAAGCAGGTTTGCATCGCCATACCGATAGCGAAACCGGTGTCGGCCGCTGGTGGAAACCCTTTGACGTGAGCTACGACTTTAAATACACCGGTCTGAATTGATAACAACAACCGCGATGGCTGAAACAGTTATCGCGGTTTTTCTTCATATTGAACAGTTAGTTAAGGGTGTTATCAGTTTCCTGTAAAGTTGAGCAGTGATAACTGGCAGGTGTTGTGATTCCTCCAAGGTGTGCTAATGAGTTACTTTTTTGTTTCCGTATTACAAGCTTTTTTACCCGTGGCGTTGTTACTGGGGCTAAGTTGGGCGGTTAGGCCCGCGCCTGCAATAAATCGGGTCGTATGGATAACAATACTCATGGTGGTTTTGGGAATGTGGGCCGGTGCCCATTACCCTAAATCGCAACAATTGCAGTTAGCTCTGGCAGGGGGGCAACTCCTCGCATTGCTATTATTCTTATTAAGCCAATTTACTCCTCGCCGCTCATTAGGCTATTGCTGGCAAGCTTTGTTGGTATTGGGCGCCGCCTTTAATTGGGGAAATAACCCCAATCTGGGTGCCTTTACCAATACTCACGTGATCAATACCGATTTGCTGCTTAATCTGGCAGCCATTGTGGTGGCATTCACTTGGGTAATATTCTGTGCGGTATTATTGCTGATGATGATTAGGCAGTTGCCGCGTGGTCGCTGGCCATTGTTAATACTTTTAACACTCTTGCTGATTTTGCCACTCAGTGGCGATGCAATCCTGTTATTGATGAAGTTACAGGTGTTGCCGTTAACCAAATCACTACTCAGTTATGTTGCTTTAGTCACCAATGGGCATGCCTGGTTGAGCTACCTGTGTGCGCTATTGTTGGCGATAACAACTCTGTGTTATTTAATGCCGTTGCGCCGCGCCAGTAAAGTGGTGGCCGGAAACTCAGAACCCATTGCCCATCGCAAGGCACTGGCAGGTTATCGTAACGTACGCAGAATCTTTATTTTCGCCTTGTTAGCCTGGATTGTGGTTGCAGGTGCCCAATTTTACTGGGATAAAGTCGCCTCTCAACCACCTCAATTATCTGAAGCTTTGCCCGTCACACTCGCCGCCGATGGGCTAGTGCATATCCCCGTCGAGCAAGTGCGGGATGGTAAATTACACCGTTTTGTCTGGGTAGCTGATGATGGTAAAGCTGTTCGCTTCTTTATTATCAACCGCTATCCAGACCGTTTGCGCCTGAGTGTGGTTTTTGACGCCTGCTTGTTATGCGGTGATCAGGGCTATGTGATGGAGGGCAATCAGGTCATTTGTGTTGCTTGTGCGGTGCATATTTTCATTCCGTCTATTGGTAAAGCCGGAGGATGCAACCCGATCCCGCTGGAAGATTGGAAAAGTGATGATAAAGAGTTGGTTATTCCCAAAGCTTCTCTTGAGGCGGGCGTTAATTATTTCACGACTGTGATTACCTTAGATGTAATTGATCCGGTTGACAAAACTCACCTGACTAACCAAAAGGCCGAGTTCAAATACAGCTATGGGGATAAAACCTACTTCTTCTCGTCGGAGGCCAATTACAATCGTTTCCGCGCACATCCTGAGCAATTTGTCACCCCAGTTATCGGTGCTGAAGACAATGACTCGCAGGAGAACCCATAATTATGCTGTGGCGAATGCTCAAGCAGTCTTGGTTCAGAAATGTCCGGCGTAAATCACTGGCCGTATTTACGGTGTTTCTGGCCGCAGGGCTTATCTCTTCACTGTTGGCGGTTTCGATAGACATTGGCGATAAAATGTCCCGTGAACTGAAATCCTATGGCGCCAACATTCTGATTGAACCCGCCGGTCAAGTGGCATTGCCCTCACTGTTTGGTGAGAAAAGTAACCCGCTCACAGGGCAGGATTTTCTGGATCAGGCCGAATTACCCAATATTAAAGACATTTTTTGGCGTAATAACATTGTCGGTTTTGCCCCATTGCTGAGTGGGGAAACTGAGGTCAATGGTCAGGATATTTCGCTATTAGGCACTTATTTTAATCAGCCGGTTGATGTGCCTGATGAAGAGGACTATCACACCGGCCAGCAAATTATCAGCCCCTATTGGCAGGTTACTGGTGACTGGCCACAAGAGCCGGTTAAACCTGATGCCCAAGAGGTACAGGCTTTATTGGGTAAGCAGCTCGCACAGCAAACAGGTTGGAAAATTGGTGATGAGTTAAATCTCAACGGTGCTTCTGGCCCGCTGAAAGTGAAAATAAGTGGTGTGCTAAGCAGTGGGGGTGAAGAGGAGGGGCGGCTCGTGTTGCCGCTGGCCGCCGTGCAATCACTACTTGGATTGCCGGGGAAAGTTCAGGCTATCAGGGTCTCGGCCCTGACGGTGCCGGAGAATGAGTTATCGCGTAAAGCGCGCGAAAATCTTGAAGCCCTCAATGCCGAAGAATATGACTTATGGTATTGCACGGCCTATGTTTCTTCCATTGCACACCAATTAGAAGAGGCAATATCTGGCTCCGTGGTTCGGCCTATCTGGCAAGTCGCCGCGTCAGAGGGATTGGTGATTGAAAAAATACAGCTATTGTTGGTGGTGGTCACATTGGCAGCCCTGATTGCTGCCGCCATGGGGATAGCGTCACTGATGACCAGCACGATTATGGAGCGGGCTAAAGAAATTGGTTTGATGAAAGCCTTGGGCGCTCGGCAATGGCAAATTTTGATGCTGTTTTATCTTGAAGCAGCAATCAGCGGCTTGATTGGCGGTTTGGCAGGGTGTGTGGCCGGGTGGGGGTTGGCAAAAACCATCGGTCTGATGCTGTTTGGCGCCCCACTGAGTTTTGCCTGGATGGTGGTGCCTTGCGTATTGGTTATCTCCGTTTTGATTGCCGTGATTGGGACGTGGTTCCCCGCCCGGCGCATTGCTCGTCTTTATCCGGTGGAGGTGCTCTATGGCCGTTAATCCTCGGGTTACACAGCATAAAGGGCTGGATGGCATGTTCTGGCGCTTAGTGTTACGGGCGCTGCGTCTGCGCATGCAGCGGGTCAGTGTTGTATTCGCAGCATTGACCGTCGGCGCGGCGATTGTCACCGCAATGTCAGCAGTTTATTTCGATATTAATGCCAAAATGAGTCAGGAATTGCGCACGTTTGGTGCGAATTTCTACATCGGCCCAGGGCACGGCAACGCGTTTGAACAAGGGCAGTTTCAGCCTATTATTGATGCTGCGCCGAAAGGGCTTATCAATGCCTCCAGCCCCTATATTTATGGGATGGCACGCACTGAGCTGGAAAAAGTCGTGCTGATGGGCGTGTGGTTTGAATCTTTGCAGCAGTTAGTCCCTTATTGGCAAGTGACGGGTAACTGGATTGGTGTCAGTTTTGATGATCGTAATGCCATGATTGGCGTCAAACTGGCTGAGCGTTTGCACGTCAAAGTCGGCGATACCATCACGTTGGTCAATGGGAGTGAACGGCAGCGTTTACAAGTTAAAGGTATTGTAGAAGCCGGTGATGCCACCGATAACATGTTGATTATCAATCTGGAACTGGCGCAGAAATGGCTGAATCAACCGGGGCGTATCAGTAATGCATTGCTGAGTGTCAGCAATGATGTGGGCCAGGTCGAAACCTTTGCCAGCCATCTTCGCGAGCAATATCCGAGCCTTGAAATTAGGCCAATTCGTAAGGTTTCCGCCTCTGAAGGGCAGGTTCTCGATAAGATAAAAGGGCTGATGGGGCTGGTCTCAGTGGTTATCCTCATTCTGTCATCGCTGTGCGTCAACACCACGTTAATGGCAATAGTAGGTGAGCGTTCGAAAGAGTTCGCGTTACAAAAAGCGCTGGGTGCCAGTGGCGGCGATATTATTCGCCAGATGTTGACTGAAACATTGATAATCTCGCTGGCGGCGGCCATTTGTGGCGCGTTGCTAGGTTATGTGCTGGCGCAGGTATTGGGGCAAACCGTCTTCAACGCGGCAATTGCTTTGCGCGCACCGGTATTGCCGCTAACGTTGATATTGTCATTGTTAGTGGCCGCAGTGGCGGCAATTGTTCCCACTCGACGAGCTATTCATATTGAACCTGCTAAAGTCCTGAAAGGAGAGTAGCAAATGACATCGCCACACACATGGGTGCAACCTAAACACACCACGGATGCGGTTATTGAAACTCGGCATTTATACAAACGTTTTGGGCAGGTGACGGCGCTGGAAGACATCAATATCCGCATTAATCGTGGCGAATTCGTAGCGATTATGGGGGCATCGGGTTCAGGTAAAACCACGTTAATGAATATCTTAACTTGCCTCGATACCGTAAGTGAGGGGCAGGTATTGCTTGATGGCATTGATGCCGCGGGTCTTGATGAAGAAGGGCGCAGGAAATTTCGCGCAGATAAAATTGGGTTGGTTTTCCAGCAATTCCACCTTATTCCTTATCTGACTGCGCTGGAGAACATTATGTTGGCGCAGCATTATCACAGTGTGGTGGATGAAACTGCTGCTCGGCAAGTATTGGAACAGGTAGGGATGACGCCACGTATGGGCCATTTACCTAGCCAGCTTTCTGGCGGTGAGCAGCAGCGGGTATGTATCGCGCGCGCACTGGTCAATCAGCCGCCCATTATTTTTGCTGATGAACCTACCGGTAACCTTGATGAGGAGAATGAACAGCGGGTATTAGATTTGCTCAATCATATTCATCAACAAGGCAGAACCATTGTTATGGTCACTCACAATCCGGATTTAGGGTGTGTTGCTGATCGGATCATCCGGCTCCAGCACGGTAAATATCTTAAGGAGGAGAGTCGGCATCATGTGGCGTAATCAAATCAAAACAGTGAGTTTATGCGCTTTACTGTTGCTGCTGAGTGCTTGTAAGCAAGAAGAAGTGGCTGTGGGAGAGGCGGCACCTCCATTGGCCGCTTATGACCTGCAAGGTAAACCCGTGGCACTCGAACAATGGAAAGGCAAACAGGTTTACCTCAACTTTTGGTCAGCAAGCTGTGGTGGCTGTCTGGCTGAGATGGCCGCTTTGGATAAACTGAGCCAACAATATCAGCAGGATATCGTGGTGGTGGCGATTAATACTGATTCCGAACAGGTAGATATTGGCTCGGTATTGGCGCAGCGTAATATCAGTTATCCCGTTATTCGCGATCAACTGGGTATCACCCAGGAGCGCTATCAGGTCATTGGCACGCCAACCTCTTTTATGATTGACCGCAACGGCAAAGTCACTGAGTTACATCAGGGCGCACGTAACGAAAAAGATCTGGCCACATTGTTCCAACATTGGGCAACGGGAACAAGATGAAAATCTTACTGCTGGCTGCATGCATCCTGGTGTTTAGCGCCACCTCTCAGGCCGCGACTGACGGTGAACATATCTATAAACAAACCTGTTCAAGTTGTCATGGGCGTTTGGCGGATCGAAAAGGGCTGGATAAAGCGCCGCCATTAATATCGCTATCTCGTGATGAAATCGTCGATGGCCTGACTGCACGACGTGACGGCAAAATTGTCGGCAGGGGCAATAAGGCCAAAGCACATCTGACTGACGTTGATATACAAAAATTGGCAGACCATATAGAGAGCTTAAAAGGGGCTAAATCTAAAATTCCGTGATGTGAAATACTCACTATTTTAATGATTTCATTGATTAAATAAACTAAATCCCTACTGTATTCTTATCTGTTTGGACGACTTCATTTAATAGAAGTTATGCTGTACTATATGTTGCATATAAAATGCATCTTTAAATTATCTGAGGAATAACAGCATGGAAAATACATCAGCCTTGCTTTGCTATAAAGAATTACCGGTCTGGGACAGTGCTGGCGTACCCGCGATGTTTCGTGAAAAACACAATACTAAAGCCGGGACGTGGGCCAAGCTGACTCTCCTGAGTGGAGAGATGGACTTTTTAATCCTTGATGAAGCGGGTAACACCCTGGAAAGGCACTCATTTTCTTGTGAACATCAACCCCCGTTTATTGAGCCACAAGTCTGGCATCGTATTGCCGCCTGTTCAGATGATCTGCAATGCCAACTCAGTTTTTATTGCACGCCGGAAGATTTTTATCATAAGAAATACAATTTAACCCCGACACATTCCGAAGTGATTGAGGCGGTAAAAACAGTCAAACCTGGTAAAGCACTTGATTTAGGCTGTGGCTCCGGACGCAATTCATTGTATCTGAATTTATTAGGTTTTGATGTGGCCGCTGTGGATAAAAATGGTGAAAGTATCAGTCGGTTACAACAAATCATTGAGCAGGAAGAACGACAAAATATAGCGGCCAGCACTTATAATATCAATGAAGCCAGTCTGGATAATCGCTACGATTTTATTCTCTCGACAGTGGTATTGATGTTCCTACAACCAGAGAGAATCCCGCATATTATCAATAATATGCAAGAGTGTACCTTACCCGGTGGTTACAACCTGATTATCTCGGCCATGTCGACTGATGACTTCCCTTGTACTGTGCCTTTCTCTTTCACCTTAAAGTCGGGTGAGTTAAGTCATTACTATAAAGATTGGGACATCATTAAATACAACGAAGATGTCGGACAGCTACATAAGACCGATGAGCAAGGTAACCGGATAAAACTGCGCTTTGCGACCATGTTGGCGCGAAAAAACTAATTACGTGGTACGGAATTTATGCAGTACGAAATAGTAACTGCCTCGTGATATTTAGCGGGGCGGTAACTTGGGTTCATCGCGTAAACGACCGACGATATAATCAATAAATACGCGAAGTTTGGGGGGTAAATAGCGCGTTGGTGGGTAAAGTAACCATAAGCCGCCGCTATATGAGCTGATAAAACGCCACTCGGGTAATACCTGCACCACCAGCCCCTGTTGTAGGGCGGTTCTGGCCGTAAAATAGGGCAAACTGCCAATACCAAGATGCTGCAATACTGCATCCAGTCTGACGCCAGTGTGGTTCGCCGCATAACGGCCTTTGGCTGCGACTGTGACAGCTTTAGTCCCTTGGCGGAATTTCCAGCGCGCATCCCCCGGTGTTTCACCCAGATAAATACAACTATGTTTAGCTAAATCATGGGGATGCAGTGGCGATCCGTGAGCGGCAAGATATTCAGGTGTTGCACACAGTAAATGTTCAATGTCCATTAATTGCCGCCCGATCATTCCTGATGGTGGCTGGTCGGTGATTCGAATTGCCAAATCCACATTTTCATCAATCAAATCGACATAGCGGTCATCTAATATTAGCTGCACATCTATTTTGCTGTAGCGCCGCAAAAATTCGGGTATATGGGGGTGAACCACAAAACGGCCTACCGCTTTTGGCACACTGATGCGGATAAGCCCTTCCGGCTCCTGATTGTATTGACCACTGACCTCCATTACCGAGTTGGCGGCGCAGAGCATTGCGTTGCAGCGTTTAAAAACCTCCTCTCCACTTTCACTCAAGCGCAATTTACGGGTGGTTCGTTGCAATAAACGGGTTGCCAGCGCTTTCTCGAGCCGGCTGACACTGCGGCTAATTGCCGAAGGTGAAACCCCTAATTGGCGGGCGACAGCTGAAAAACTGCCGGTTTCGACTACTTTAACAAAAATGGCCATTTCACTTAGCAATGCTAGTGGAAAATTTGTGCTCACAGCGCAACAGTCCTTTGAGTATGTGACGGATTATCACGCCAGACTGACATCAATATAATAATAATGGAAATGATAAAAGGATAATGATGATGACAACCCGTCTATTTTTTGAAAACGATACACTGACTATGGATGTTGATGTGTTGAGCTGCACATCTGATGGCGAGGAGTTTGCCGTGATATTGCCGGCCACGATTTTCCACCCGCAAGGCGGTGGGCAACCTTCAGATACAGGTTATATTGGCGATAATAATGTATTGCGGGTTGTTCTACAGCAGGGGCAATTAATTCATTACCTGGCGCAGCCCATTGCTCCGGGAACCTATCGCGCTGTTGTGGACAGTGAACGCCGTCTGTTAAATACTCGCCTGCATTCAGCAGGGCATCTGATTGGCAATATTGGTGAAAGTTATGGTTGGCTTCCGGTGAAAGCGCACCACTGGCCAGGGGAAAGCAAAGTGTCATTTAAACGGTCACAAAACCCACAACTGATTGATATTGATGCTATTCAGGCGACTTTGGAGCAATTTATCCAGCAAGATTTACCGCGACATATTTCTGTACAGGGTGATTTCCGCGAAGTTAGTTTTGGCGAACTGCCGGCTTACGCTTGTGGCGGTACTCACGTGAGTTCTTCGGGCGCGTTGGGTAAGGTTACTGTGCAGTCAATTTCGGAGAAGAAAGGCATTCTGTCGGTGAGTTATAGGATTGATTAATCACTAATTATCAATGACAAAATCCATTTCTGTTATGACCAAAATGGAGTGGTATTTTAGCATTTAATGCTGTTGAGAATTATTAATTAACTTTATTGATAATCATTATCACTGAATGTAATAATATCATCTCTATGAGTCCCGTGGAGTATGGATTGTGTCGAATACAGCTGAGGTAATTTATCCTTCAACAACGGCGATTTCTGATGAAATTGCCAGTTTGTTTGCCCGTACGTTCGTGCACTTCTCCGAATCTTTTTATGTCAATGCAATTGAAATACCTGAAGAAAGTGTGTTATTGGAACAGTGGGCGGCAGAAAATAACTTACCCATATTGATGCAAAACTATGAAAAGCATTACTACGACGGTACCGAGCTTAATCCGCATCATAAAGCGCTGCACTCATTATGGGGGCAATGGTATTTCGGTCTGGTGATCCCACCGATGATCTTGATGTTACTGGCATTACCCAGAGTAATAGATATCCGCCCTGAAAGAGTTCGGGTTAAATTTCATACCACAGGGCGGCCCGAAATTATCTACTATCAGCATGGTTGGTTAGATGGCCGTAGTTGGCTAGATAACCATAATAGGCGAGATAAATCACCGTCATCTTTACTTGAGCGGCTCTATTTATTACTCGATCATCATATTATTCCTGTTATGGCGAAAATAGAGCGCCAGCCAAAAGCTAATATCCGGCTGATATGGAATAACGTAGGTTATTTGATGTTTTGGTATCTACGCGAATTTGCGAATAAGCTGGGGCCTATTGAGGGCTATGACACTATTATTGAAAACTTTTTTCTCACTTCAAGCTTGCCGGATGGGCGAGACAATCCCCTCTATCGCACTGTTATTCCAAGAAATGGTGATATGGAACGCCGCACTTGTTGCCAACGGAATAAACTGCCGGGTGTCGGCAGTTGTCATGATTGCCCGTTAGAATCTCGCTCATAACCGGTATATGATTCAGCTTACAGATAAAGTAAGCCTTGAAGGACATTCCGGTGAATAAAGAAAAAATTGCCCATTTAGATGCGGTCAGCCGTAAAGCCCGTGTAGTCATGGAGCGCGAAGGGCTTGACGCTCTGGTGGTTACCGTCTGTGATAATTTCTATTACCTGACTGGTTTCGCCAGTTTCTTTATGTATACCTTCCGGCACACGGGTGCAGCTATCGCCATTATGTTTCGTGATGAAAGCATTCCGTCTCATATCATCATGAATGAGTTTGAAGCCGCCAGCACCCACTTTGATATGCCCAACATGGTGCTGAAAACCTTCCCGGTATGGGTTGATGTTGATGACCCGCGGAACCCACTTAATCATCAGAGAAAGCGCGAACGACCTATTGGCCCACCAGTAGAAGCTGTTTTTGGTTTAGTGAAAGAGGCCCTTGCGAGTGCTGGCGTGTTGGATAAAACCATTGCAATTGAATTACAGGCTATGTCTAACGGCGGTAAAAATGTGTTAGATAAAGTCGCTCCGGGGCTAAAGTGGGTTGATTCAACGCCGCTGTTCAATGAAATCCGAATGGTTAAAAGCCCGTGGGAGATTAAATACCTGCGTAAAAGTGCTGAAATTACTGAGTTCGGTATCGCCAGTGCCGCTAAACATATCCGTGTGGGTTGTACGGCAGCAGAATTGACCGCTGCATTTAAAGCTGCTGTCATGACCTTCCCCGAGACCAATTTCTCTCGCTTTAATCTTATTTCTGTCGGCGATAATTTCTCACCTAAAATGTTTGCTGATGAGACCCCAGCAAAGCTCGGGGATTTAATTAAGTTTGATTGCGGGGTAGATGTGGCGGGTTATGGTGCGGATCTTGCCAGAACATTTGTGCTGGGGGAGCCGGATGAGCTTACGCAGCAGATATACAACACAATAAGAGCCGGGCACGAACATATGCTATCAATGGTGGCACCGGGCGTTAAGTTAAAAGATGTATTTGACACCACCATGGCTGTTATTAAAACCTCCGGTTTGCCCCATTATAACCGCGGTCATCTTGGCCATGGCGATGGTGTATTTTTGGGGCTGGAAGAAGCACCTTTTGTCAGCCCACTGGCAACGGAAACATTTCTCCCTGGGATGGTGCTAAGTCTCGAAACACCTTATTACGGCATCGGTATTGGCTCGATTATGCTGGAAGATATGATCCTCATTACCAATAACGGTTTTGAATTTTTAAGCAAATCAAATCGCGATTTGTGTCGTTGTAATTAATTTTTGCACCGCGCCTCATTTTATCTGAATTAAACTCATTTCTAAAACAGACCCTTTTATCTTTTAACTGGGTCTATTCTCAATCCTGATTACAGCATGGTTTAAAATATATAAAACAAGAAAATTCTCATACGAAATATAGAGTTAAAGTTTATTTTTATTTAATCATCCGATAATGGGGACTGTTAACTTCATTAGGGAGTAACGCTATTCTATTTATTATTATAACATAGGTTATAATTTCTCTTGCTTATGACTTTATCACTCTATGGGTATGTAAATATAATTAATTTTGTATTAAATCAATAAGATAAATACAAATCCTCGCCAAAAATGGTCTGGAGATCACTTTTTGTCATCTTTTTTGCAGAACACTATGTCGCAGGATTCCCTTAGTAAAAATATTTAGTCTTTAAATTTTGCCTTTTTACAGGATATTTATCTAAGAATAATCCTAAATCAATCAGAATTAACGCCCGCACTACATTTTCGTCTCTATTAATCGCTGGAATAACAATGTTCTATAATAATTCGACAATAGTATTTCCTTTCAACTATCCTATGTAACATGTTGTAATACATTCTAAGGACTTCATTTCATCATAATTCCATAATGAAAAATGGATGTTCATGAAGTAGCTTTTCTTGAAAATCAAACAAGTTGCTGGCTTAAGGGTTATATAATGTATAACGCATTTACGACACTGCTGCGCCCGTTGCACCGGCACAGAATGACTTTATTAGCGCTATTAATTTCCGGTCTTTCTGTTAATCCCGTATTGGCAGATACACAGTATGATTCATTAATCATCAAAGCCAGAGCTGGGGATACCGCACCGGTCCTTGATTATTTACAGAAAGAATCTAAAGCAGGGCCACTTAATAGTGGTCAAGTTGACGACTGGCTGCAAATTGCGGGATGGGCTGGGCGTAACCAGGAAGTCATTGATGTTTACGAAAGATATCATTCTTCAATAAATCTCTCCTCACGTGGCCTGGCTTCTGCGGCGCGTGCTTATCGTAATGAAAAACGTTGGGATCAAGCTCTGGCACTGTGGCAAAGCAGCTTAAAGAAAGACCCCACTAACCCCGACCTTATCACTGGCATGATCATGACACAGGCGGATTCTGGTCGTGGTGGCGCGGCTTTACAACAGGCAAAAGAGTTAGCTGACCGCAACCCCTCGGCGCAAAACTATATGACTCTGGCTTATCTGAACCGAGCCACCGATCGCAATTATGATGCATTACAGGCCTCCAGTGAGGCGGTGCGATTAGCGCCAGAATCTGAGGAAGTATTAAAAAGTCACCTCGAGATTTTGCAAAGAAACCGTATTGCCGACCCAGCATTACAGCTTGCTAAAGAGAACCCAAAACTGGTTACGGCCGAGCAGTATCGACAGCTTGAAAGAGATGCGGCGGCTGAACAAGTTCGTATGGCCGTGCTACCGACCCGCAGTGAAACAGAACGTTTTTATATCGCGGATCAGGCTTTGGCAGATTATCAGGATTTATTAGCCCGTTGGAGCAAAGAGCCTGAGGCGCAGGACGATTATCAGCGGGCGCGAATTGATAGGCTCGGTGCATTATTGGTTCGCCGCCATACCGAAGAACTGATTAAAGAATATGAAAGCATGGAAGCTGAGGGCTACAAAATGCCTGATTATGCCCGCCGTTGGGCAGCTTCTGCTTATATTGATCGCCGGATGCCGGAAAAAGCCGCGCCGATTCTCACCAGTTTGTATTACGCCGACGGTAAAACATTCCGCAACAGTGATGACCTGCTGGATGCTGATGATCTCTATTACGCTTTGAATGAAAGTGAGCAGTTGGATAAGGCTCATCAATTTGCCAAGAACTACAGCGAACAAACTCCTTATCAGGTAGGGGTGTATGGTCTGCCGGGCAAAGAACCCAATGATGATTGGATGGAAGGTCAAACCTTGCTGGTTCAATCGCTGGTGGCCCTTAATGACCTGCCAGCAGCCCAGAAAAAACTGGAGACCCTCTCCAGCACGGCTCCTGCTAACCAAAATTTACGCATTGCTTTAGCCAGCGTTTATCTGGCCAGAGATTTGCCGCGTAAATCGGAACAAGAGTTGAAGGCAGTCGAGTCGCTGGCACCACGCAGCCTGATTCTGGAACGGGCGCAAGCTGAAACGGCGATGGATCTGCAAGAGTGGCATCAGATGGAATTATTGACTGACGATGTGATTGCGCGCTCTCCGGAAGATGTGCCGTCGCAAGAATTAGACCGCCAACGCAAAGTTCATAATATGTATGAACTGCGGGTGACCGGTAACCGCGTCATCTCCTCTGGAAGCCCCATCACGGGTGACAAAGATTACGGCCTTGAGGCGATTTTATATAGCCCACCTATTGCCGAAAACTGGCGCGTGTTTGGCGGCGGCAGCTTTGATAATGCTCAATTTGAAGAAGGTAAGGGTATCAATCGTGCGACCCGATTAGGGGGCGAGTGGACTTCCCGTGACCACTGGGCTGAAGCTGAAGTGAATAATCAGAATTATGGTTTTGGCAATAAAACCGGATTCCGTTTATCAACCTGGTATGAGTTTAATGACCATTGGCGCGTGGGGGGGCAGTTCGAAAGATTGGCGAAAGATACGCCGCTGCGGGCGATGAAAAACAATATCACCGCCAACAGTGCCTCTGCATTTGTGTTGTGGAAAAACGATGAACGCCGTGATGTTGAATTTAATATCACCCCGTCTGATTTCTCTGACGGTAACAATCGGTGGGAATACGAATTGAATGGGCGTCAGCGTATCTGGAGCGGCCCTTACCTGACGGCCGATTTCAATTTAGGGTTGGCAGCTAGCACCAATACCAAAGAAGACGTGATTTATTACAATCCAAAACGTGATTTCACTTATGTACCCGCGGTGACCTTAAATCACATTATGTACCGCCATTATAAAACTATCTGGAGCCAGCAAGTGCAACTGGGTGTCGGTGGTTACTGGGAGAAAAACTACGGCAATGGCCTGGTTACCACGGCAAGTTATGGCCAGCGTGTGCAATGGAATGACGTTGTCGATACCGGATTGGCCCTAACCTACGATAAGCGCCCTTATGATGGGGTCCGTGAGCATGACCTCTCACTCGCTTTCGATTTGAATTACCGTTTCTAAGGGAAATCGCTATGGCGAAGATACAATTTTTTATTCGGATATTGGTTGTTGGATTAGTGACGTTGCTGGCGTCGGTCTGTTATGCAGAAAAACCCGTATTTGTCCCACCGGCCGAGCGCGCATTGCCGCTGAGTGAAAGACCGTGGCAGAAGAATACGTTTGTGGTCATTGCTTACCATGATGTTGAAGATGATTCGGCAGATCAGCGCTATTTATCGGTAAGAAGCAGTGCACTAAGTGAACAACTCGCTTGGCTAAAAGACAATCGCTACCACGTCGTCTCTGTTGACCAAATTCTGGCGGCCAGGAATGGGGGAACCCCGTTACCAAACAAAGCCGTATTACTGACTTTTGATGATGGTTATAGCAGTTTTTACAATCGGGTTTACCCGCTATTAGAGGCGAATAAATTGCCTGCGATATTGGCCCCTGTGGGGACATGGATTGATACCCCGGCCAATAAAAAGGTAGATTTTGGTGGTTTAAGCACGGATAGGGACCGTTTCCTGACCTGGAAGCAGATCAGTGAAATGGCCAAGTCCAATCTGATTGAAATCGGTGCGCATACCTATGCCTCGCATTATGGCGTGATAGCGAACCCGCAAGGGAATACCGAACCTGCTGCCGCTAACCTGATATATGACCCGAAGACGAAAAAGTATGAAACTGAAGCTGCATTTAAGCAGCGGATGGAAAAAGACATTTCATTGATAACTGAGCGAATTATTAAAGCAACCGGCAAACAGCCGCGGGTCTGGGTCTGGCCGTACGGCGCACCAAACGGCACTGTTTTGAATATCTTGCGCCAGCACGGTTACCAAATGGCGATGACTCTGGAACCGGGTATTGGCAACGTCAATGACTTGATGAATATCCCACGTATTTTGATCAGTAATAATCCGTCATTGAAAGATTTTGCTCAGTTAGTCACCTCGGTTCAGGAAAAGGACATCATGCGGGTAGCGCATGTTGATTTGGATTATCTCTATGATCCTGACCCAGTACAGGAAAGAGAAAACCTTGATAAATTAGTCCAGAGGATCTCTGATTTACGTGTGACCACGGTATTTTTACAAGCATTTTCCGACCCGAAAGGGGATGGCAATATTCGGCAGGTCTACTTCCCTAACCGCTGGATACCGATGCGTCAGGACTTGTTTAACCGCGTAGCATGGCAGTTAGCTTCACGTCCGGATGTTGATGTCTATGCCTGGATGCCCGTACTGGCCTTTGATATGGACCCATCTTTACCGCGGATTAAACGTATTGATCCAAAAACCGGTAAAACCAGCATCGATCCTGACCAATATCGCCGCTTATCTCCATTCAATCCAGAAGTCCGGCAGCGCATTATCGATATTTATCGCGATTTAGCCTATAGCGCACCTATCGACGGCATTCTTTATCACGACGATGCAGTCATGTCTGATTTTGAAGATGCGTCGCCGGATGCGATCACTGCCTACCAAAAAGCGGGCTTCCCCGGCTCGATTGCTGAGATACGCAAAGACCCAGAAATGATGGCGCGCTGGACTCGTTATAAAAGTCGATATTTGGTTGATTTTACCAATGAGTTGACCCGTCAGGTACGTGATATTCGCGGCCCGCAAGTCAAATCAGCCCGCAATATATTCGCGATGCCGATTTTAGAACCGGAAAGCGAAGCATGGTTTGCACAGAATCTTGATGATTTCCTGGCGAACTATGATTGGGTTGCCCCGATGGCCATGCCGTTAATGGAGAAAGTGCCGTTATCAGAATCTAATGAGTGGTTATCTCAGCTGGTCAATAAAGTTGCTCAGCGGCCGGGGGCACTCAATAAAACCGTATTTGAACTGCAATCAAAGGACTGGACCAAACCTGAGGGCAACAATGCCATCAGCGGCCCGATACTGGCGGGATGGATGCGCCAGTTGCAGTTAAATGGCGCGCAAAATTTTGGTTACTATCCGGATAACTTTATCACTGGCGAACCACCGCTAAAAGATGTCCGCCCTGTGCTATCTTCTGCCTGGTACCCTTTATATGATCGATAGAATTATTGCATTACTCATCCTATGCCTGGTGCTGAGTATCCCTGCGGGCATGATCTTGCTCTTTACTGGCGACGTGCTGTTGAATTTTGTCTTCTTCTATCCACTCTTTATGTCCGGTATTTGGATAACGGGGGGGGTCTATTTCTGGTTCCGTCGAGAAAGACATTGGGCGTGGGGCGATGATGTCCCCCCTCCAGAGCTGAAAGGCAACCCACTGGTATCTATTCTCATTCCTTGTTTTAACGAAGGGGAGAATGCACGGGAAACCATTCACGCGGCATTAGCACAGAGTTATACCAACATTGAAGTCATTGCTATAAATGATGGTTCCAGCGATGACACGGCACAAGTGCTGGATGCCATGTTGGTCGAAGACCCTCGTCTGCGCGTCATTCACCTGGCCCATAATCAGGGCAAAGCTATTGCCTTAAGGATGGGAACGGCAGCCGCACGCAGTGAGTATCTGGTGTGTATAGATGGCGACGCCTTGCTGGATAAGCATGCGGTGCCTTATCTGGTTGCACCGATGATTGCCAACCCACGGACTGGCGCGGTGACGGGGAACCCGCGTATCCGCACGCGCTCAACTTTGATTGGCCGTGTTCAAGTGGGGGAATTCTCTTCTATCATTGGGTTGATTAAGCGGACTCAACGCGTTTATGGGCAAGTTTTCACTGTTTCCGGTGTGGTAGCGGCTTTTCGCCGTAGAGCATTGGCAGATGTGGGCTACTGGAGCCCAGATATGATAACCGAAGACATTGATATCAGTTGGAAACTCCAGATAAGGCATTGGTCAGTGTTCTTTGAACCCCGTGGTTTGTGCTGGATTTTAATGCCAGAAACCTTAGGTGGCTTGTGGAAACAACGGCTGCGCTGGGCACAGGGTGGGGCGGAGGTTTTCCTGAAGAATATGTTCAAGTTGTGGCGCTGGCGTAATCGCCGGATGTGGATCTTGTTCTTGGAATATTCACTGTCAATCACTTGGGCCTTTACTTACCTGTTCAGCATCATCCTGTTCCTGCTGGGGATGGTGATAACATTGCCGCCGGGAATCCATGTGCAAACGATCTTCCCGCCCGCGTTTACCGGGATGGTATTGGCGCTGACTTGTCTATTGCAGTTTGCTATCAGTTTGGTGATTGAACGGCGCTATGAACCTAAATTGGGCAGTTCACTGTTTTGGATCATCTGGTATCCGATGGTTTACTGGATGCTGAGCTTGTTCACCACCGTGGTTTCGTTCCCAAAAGTCATGCTGAATACCAAACGTAAACGTGCGCGCTGGATAAGCCCAGACCGCGGCATCGGGAGGGTTAAACCATGAGCACACTTCTGATTCATACTGAACAGCGGCTCATCCCGCGCTTGATTGACATTATTATTACGGCATTAGCTTGGTTTGGTTTTATCTTCCTGTTTGTGAAGGGCTTTCTGGATATGGTCCATGAAGCGCCAAATATGGGGCCGGTTCCGTTCAGAATGTATATTCTGGCCGGTTTGACGACATTAGCCTTATATGCAGCCATTGCAGCATTTAATGCCATAGTGCTAATTGTTTGGGCCAAATATAACCAAGTGCGTTTTCAAGTTGAGCGCCGTGGGCATCGGGCTCATTTGGATGATGAAGAACTGGCGAATAGCATGGAAATGTCGAGTGAGGTTATTGCGCAATTAAAAGCGGGCTCTTGTCTCACATTGTATAACGATGAACACGGGCAACTGTTGGAAGTCAAAGAAGGGTTACAACTTCCCGAAGTTGCACCGGTGGTTAATTTACGCCGAGGCTAAGGGCTATTTTTCTCTGAATACCTGATTGCTAACTTATATCGGGTATTCAGAATTTATTTTATGTTATTCCCCCAAGTTGGCTCCATAAAACTCCGCTTTCATTTACCCCTTTGTCTTATATATTGCTATGATTTACCAGACATTATGGCGGTGATAACCTTTTGATATTCTTCTGACAGTGACGTGATAACCGGAGCATACAGTGAATCAAAATCATTTCGGACAAATTATTGGCGCAGAGTTGCCGCACTGGCAATCCGCACTGCGACCTCAACCAGACGATTTACCGGGGAATTTTTGCCATTTGGTTCCCGTTGACTCAGATAAACATGAAATATCTTTGTATCAGGCTTATCACATGGCCGCCGATACGAGTGATTGGACCTATTTTTATTGTGAACGGCCAGAAAGTGAAGCGGATTTTCAGCAATATCTGCAAACATTAATTAATGCTAAAGATGCTTTCCACTATACGGTAGTCGAGGCGCAATCTGCTGTGGCTTTGGGGACGGTTGGCCTACAGCGAATTGATGAAAAAAATGGTGTAATTGAGATTGGTTCAGTGAATTGGTCACCGCGCTTAAAACGTCATTCAGCCGGTACCGAAGCTATCTATTTACTCTTACATTATGTATTCGACAAATTAGGTTATCGCCGTTGTGAGTGGAAATGTGATTCATTGAATGGGCCTTCAAATGCTGCTGCAATAAGATTTGGTTTTCAGTATGAGGGGCAATTTCGGCAGGCGATTGTGACCAAAGGGCGTAATAGAGATACCAATTGGTACGCCATCACTGACCGCGAATGGCCGCTCATTAAGCAAGCATTTAATGATTGGCTGGCGAGAGATAACTTTGATAATGAAGGCAAGCAAAAAACACGTTTACAGGATTTACGAATTAGCCGCTGATGACCACCAAATTAATTAAGATTAACGCTATCTTATTGTCTAGTTAGGTTATTTTTAATTATCGCCTTTGCTTAAAAAATAAACAAAAAAGCAAGGGCGAAATAACAAAGCCGGTTTAATGCCGGGAACTAAAAGTGAGTTAATAGTATCGCGTGATATAAAAAGTAATTAGAGTAAAAAACGAGCAGATGGGAATGTTATATTTTTTTACATTTTGCTATCGCGAATTTTACGAGTGTCATTATACTGTAATCATCTGGCGGTATTTTTCACACGGTGCATTGTTTAAGCTGATTATAGTTTAGGCTGTTGTTTATCACTGCGGGGATCGCTAATGGTAGAGTCCATGATTGGGCTGTTAAGACAAAATCAAAGTTTCAATCAAGCGACTCGTTGTTACGAGGGCTTACTCTCCGACTCTAAAATTCCAGTATTTTCGTCATCCTCGTTTCCAGTATCAACATCACGTTATCACTCCCTTGCGATATTGTTTTCATCCGGCTTATTGGGCTGGGGGGCTAACTTTATTCGCATTTTCATTGGCTATTATTGGCTGCAAAGGAAGCCAAAACCTCATCTGAATGTGAAACATCATCGCGCGGGCAATTTTTGCTCGGCGGTAGTTGAATCAAACTGAAAGGTGCCACTATGGGAAGACAGAAAGCAGTGATCAAAGCTCGTCGTGAAGCTAAACGTGTTATTAGACGTGATTCACGTAGCCATCGCCAACGTGAGGAAGAAAACGTGACATCGTTAGTGCAAATGGGCGGTGTTGAATCAATAGGTATGGCGCGGGATAGCCGTGATACCTCCGTTATTCAGGCGCGTACGGAAGCTCAAGGTCATTACTTATCAGCCATAGAAAGTAAACTACTCATCTTCGCTACCGGTGAAGCAGGGTGTGGTAAAACCTTTATCAGCGCGGCCAAGGCCGCTGAAGCATTAATTCATAAAGAAGTTGATCGGATAATTGTGACGCGACCTGTGTTACAGGCAGATGAGGATTTGGGCTTCCTGCCCGGTGATATCTCTGAAAAATTCGCGCCTTACTTCCGCCCGGTGTATGACATTCTGCTGCGCCGCCTCGGATCTTCTTTCATGCAATATTGTCTACGGCCGGAAATCGGCAAAGTTGAAATTGCGCCTTTCGCGTATATGCGCGGGCGTACCTTTGAGAATGCGGTGGTGATCCTCGATGAGGCACAAAACGTGACCGCCAGCCAAATGAAGATGTTTCTGACCCGTCTCGGTGAAAATGTCACGGTCATCGTTAATGGTGATATCACCCAATGCGACTTGCCGCGTGGCGTGAAATCAGGTCTCAGCGATGCATTGGAGCGTTTTGCTGAGGATGAAATGATTGGCATAATCCGCTTTGATAAGCAGGACTGTGTCCGCTCTGCGCTCTGTCAGCATACTTTGAATGCTTATTCATAATTCAAGTTTATGAGTAGATGAGCTGATAAAAAAGGGCAAGCGCATCAAACGCTTGCCCTTTGCTTATCCCCTTACGGGGATATCGACAAAGAATTGTCGCTACAACATAATCGTCATCATATACGCGGCAAACAAGGCCAGATGGGCGGTGCCGTTGAGCACGTTGGTTCTACCGGTAGAGAATGAGATTTGCGACAGAATCAAGACACTGACCATGACCACGATATGTGGCGCTTCCAGACCAAAGTTCAACTCTTGCCCCGTCAGTACGGCAATTAAAGTTACCGCCGGCACGGTCAGTGAAATGGTGGCCAGCACCGAACCAAAGAACAGATTCATTGCTCGCTGAACCTGATTCGCCAACACCGCTTTTAATGCTCCCAACCCTTCCGGTGACAGGATAAGTAAGGCAATCAGGAAACCGGTAAATTTCGCGGGTGCGTTTAACTCGGTCAACAGCGCTTCCAATGGGTTAGCATCAAATTTGGTAACCGCGATAACCGCAACTAAATGAACTAACAGCCAAACTGTGTGCCACAGGCTACTGTGAGAAGACGGTTTACCGTGGTGAGGGTCATCACCATCATCTTCATGTTCGTAGACAAACAAACTTTGGTGGGTTTTGGTTTGAATCAGCAGGAAAACACCATACATCGCCGCTGAAATTGCCGCGACAACCAGTGATTGTGCCACACTAAAACTGCCATCTGGCAAAGTGCTGGGTAATACCAACACAATGATAGCTAACGGGAAGATAGCCATCAGATACTGTTTAATACCGACTAAATTGACATGTTGGGTCGCAAATTTACGCCCACCGAGCAGCAAGGACACCCCGACCAACCCCCCGACAACAATCATGATGATGGAATAGAGTGTGTCGCGCATCAATGCGGGTGCAGCATCGCCTGTTGCCATCATCGCCGAGATCAAACTGACCTCCAACACCACCACGGATAGGCTGAGGATCAATGAACCATAAGGTTCGCCCAAACGGTGTGCCAGAACGTCAGCATGACGAACGACACTGAAAGCACTACTCAGAATACCGACCAGTGCAATCAGGTTGATCACGATAATGGCAGCAAAATTGCTGGTATCTCCCCAAATATTAAGGATAACCAGCGCAAAAATAGGCAGGAGAAGGGAATATTCGTGATGGCGAGATTTAGATCGGCCAGGATCATTTTGCGACTTCATTTCGAGCACGCTCCTAATAACTTTACTGCGCTAAATGGGCATTAGAGCCATTTAACGATAATTAAGTGCCGTATTGCAGGCTAAGTAGCTTTAAGACTAACAAATAACAGGGAATTGTCGCAGGAAATTTACAAGGTTTTAACGGGAAAAGGCAAAAAAGAATCAGTAAAATGGACACGACAAAGTAATGTCCATTGATTCTACAGATATTAATGAGATCTAGTCGTCAATATTGTCCATCACTTCATGGCGTTTGTGATGATAATCCTCTTCATTCAAACCCTCACGCCAATAAGGGACGGCATAGAGTTGCTGGCGGTCACAGCTTTTTTCACGGCGCAGGTAACGGCGCAACTGCACCACCATCCGGTCTTCACCGGCCAGCCAAAATGTCGCTTCTTCCATCGGCAAATCCAGTGCGCAGAATTGGGTGACAACATCATCGGTTTTCTCGGTACCGCCAATAATCCAACTAAGTTCAACACCCGCCGGTTTCACCAGATTAAGCACATCTTGCGGAGTATCGACACGAATAATGGCATGCCCTTGCGCATTGGCGGGTAATGTTTCCAACAATGCGGCGATGGCGGGCAGTGAAGAAGGATCTCCAACCAGATAACTGTATGTTGCCGCAGGTAGCATGGTTTCAGGCCCGCCAGGATTCGTTATCCCTATCCAATCACCCACTTTGGCATGACGAGCAAAATCTACCGCTGGGCCGCTATGGTCATGAATGGCGAATTCAATGTCTATTTCACAAGTTTCAGGACGGATGGCGCGAACAGAATAGGTTCGAACAATGGGGCGCACATCTGCTGCGGGCCATTGTGGGCCTTTCTCGCCAAGAACCGGTAATTCCGGCTGTGTTTGATGGGCTAATGGTAGGAAGACTTTCAGATGCGCCCCAGCACAATCAGCTGGGTAGTTATGCAATGTTGGGCTGTGGAAAGTGATTCTACGCAAATGTGGGGAAGTGTCTGCCACCTTTCTTACCTGCACCAAGCGCGGAGGAGTTGGACGATATTTAGGGGGGGCTGAGGTTGCTGTGGTTGATTTTTGGGTCACAGTCTTTCCTTCTGATTTTATGGTGTTTTATAAGAGATGAATTATACCATTAATAAATCTTAATGATAATTATTTGCATGAAAGTAATTTTTATAAAGACAAGTTGCATAAGAACAATATAAGAAACACGAAAAGCGGCATTGATCGCGGCGGGAGCAGGGCAAGGTGCTATATTAAAAAGTTATTTATTATAGCCGATTTTGTTTTTGAGCATTTGGCTGAGTCAAATTTGCCATGTTCTATAAATTTTTATTTTTTGAAAAATAAGGCTATTTCTCAATTTCACGTCTAAAGACACCTTTTTAGGAATGCCATTCACTTTGCTTAGTACAAAAAAACATAAGCAACGGTTTTTTTGTATTTGTTTGTCACCCATATCCCCCGTAAATCTATTGCTACCCCTCGGACGTGAAGCCGCCGCAGCATTATTGGTGACCTTCACTCACCGCCTATCTGTAACGCCGGGTTCTTTGGGTATATCAAACAGAATGAAATGAAAGGGGCTTAGTATGAATTTCCAACAGCTTAAAATTATTCGGGAATCAGCCCGTTGCAATTACAATCTGACCGAAGTGGCAAACACACTATTTACTTCGCAGTCCGGTGTCAGCCGGCATATCCGCGAGTTGGAAGAAGAATTAGGCATTGAGATATTCATCCGACGAGGAAAGCGGCTATTGGGGATGACTGAGCCGGGCAAAGAGTTACTGACCGTCGCGGAGCGCATGTTAAATGATGCTAATCAAATCCGCCGTCTGGCAGATGTATTTAGCAATAATGATAGTGGGCAGCTACATATAGCGACTACACATACTCAAGCACGTTATAGCTTACCGCGAGTGATTAAAGAGTTTCGCTTGTTGTATCCGCAGGTCAAGTTGGTGATTAGCCAAGGAAATCCGCAAGAAATTACCGCGATGTTGCGATCCGGCGAGGCCGATATCGGCATTGCCACTGAATTATTGATGAGTGATGAATCTGTCGCAGCATTTCCTTATTATCGCTGGCACCACGCGATTGTGGTGCCAGAAAATCACCCATTAACACAAGAATCGAACATTACTCTGGAAACCTTGAGTACCTTGCCATTAATTACTTACCGGCAAGGAATAACTGGCCGTTCCCGTCTGGATAATGCTTTTAAAAATGCAGGATTAACCCCCGATATTGCCCTCAGCGCACAAGATTCTGATGTCATTAAAACCTATGTCGAACTGGGCATGGGCGTAGGTATTTTGGCGGATATGTCTTATGAAGCACATCGCGACAAAGGTCTGGTACGGCTCAATGCTGAGCATCTGTTTGATGCCAATACAGTATGGTTGGGGTTAAAACGGGGGCAGTTACAACGTAACTTTATCTGGTTCTTTATCCAACTCTGCAATCCAACACTTTCCCTACATGACATTAAAGAGAAAGTGTTGGCGGAAGCAGTAGATGAAGTGGTGCTTGATTACGAAATTTAGCTTATCAGTAAAATGGTCTGATGATTCTGACAAAATCGTCAGTCAAGATCATCATTGTCCGGGGTAAATTGCACCCGTACCTCTGTCCCACCTGATTCCCGTTGGCGAATATCACAATGCCCATTCAGGCTGGCGGCTCTATCATGCATAATCATCAGGCCGTAATGATTTGGCCGCTTACTGGCTTGACCAATCCCACGGCCATTGTCGATGATTGACATGACGATATCACCTTGCTCGACCATGACGTTGACTGCGGCCTCACTGGCGCGGGCATGCTTATAAATATTATTCAGTGCTTCCCGCGCGATATTGACCATATGAATGGCTTGATGGTTAGGAACTGCATCTGGCGGTAAGTTGAAATCGAGTGTAATAGGCAAGTTGGCGCGCTCGCTGAATTCATTGACCAATGTTTGAAGTGCGGCCTGTAATGTCGCGGCATTGAGTTTCAAACGGAAGGTGGTCAGCAACTCACGTAGTTGGCGGTAGGCAGTATTAAGTTCATCGCGCATTTGCTTAATCAATAACTTACTGGGTTCTGGCAAGTCCGGAACCTGAATTTGCAAACAGCTAATTTGTATTTTCAAACAGGAAAGTGACTGAGCGATGGAGTCATGCAGTTCGCGGGCAATGGCGGAACGCTCTTCCATAAGCAGTAATTGCTGCTGGTGTCTGGCCTGACTTTCCAGTGCCAATGTGCTGGTCAATTGCTCAACTAACATATTCACTAATTGTTGCTGATCTGAATTGAGCGGGTTCTCTGAAGGAAGCTTTGCCAGTAATAAGCCATATTGACCCAACTTATCGGACAAACTCCAACTAAGAGATTCCCGTGATGCCGCACGATCCGCAACAATAGATGAACCGCTAATAGTTAACTGAGTCGGGCGATTTTGCGGCGGCAAATATTCACCATCCAAAGCATCAGTCAGTTGTGAGCGGTAAAGGTGATTTTCATACAGACAAATTTGTACATTCTCCAGCGGTGTCAGGGTTTGCAATTGCTCAATCACTGGCACCAAACGTTCACTGAGTGGCTGATGGGTATGCAACTGGCGACTGCTATGATAAAGGAAAGCCAATACTTGGTTTTTCTGTTGTAAATCAGCCGTTTTCTGGACGACACGTTGCTCCAAATCACTATAAATTAATGAAAGCTCCTGCGACATGCGGTTTAATGCGGTTCCCAGCATCCCCATTTCGTCTCGCTGATAGGGTTGAGTGAAGCGCTTGCTGAAATCACCGCGGCCAATTGCGTTCGCCATCGAGATCAATTGCAGCCATGGGCGCAATAAACGGCGGCGGAGATAATAAATAGTGGCGATCATCAGCCCCAGAGTCAGCACAATGAAAACCAACTGAATCATAGTCACCAGCAATAGGCGCTGCTCGGTTTTATGGTCGATAGCGAGTACCAATGCATCCAGTTGGTGGACAAAATCGGCCACACTGGTAGCGACATCATCGGGCTGCTTAGCTCGTAGCAGTTGTGGTTTTAAGGTCGTTTGCCAGTAACGTTCAATTTGCTGGTATTGGCTAGTTAAGCCCTCCCGTTGGAGTGAAAGCTGTAAATCACTGCTGGTTTTATCTTGCTCCAGTGCCGCCAGATAGGGTAAATCCCCCTTATCTAGCGGCACCATGGAAAGCAGCCGATAACTTTGCATGCGCAGGGAACCTGCTTTATTGATTGCATGCGCATTACCTTGAATGCTTTGAGCCATCCATGACGAAATTGTCATACCCGCCAACCCCAACATGCCCAGTAGTATCATCAGTAAGGCAATCTGATTAACTAATGGAATTAGGTAACGTTTCATAAAGTGGCATTCCTTTAACCTATAAGCGTGGCAGCCTTGCCGTGTTTAATCCCGCAATATTAGTGTTAGTGGGATTTCATACCGGCGGCTGTCATCATCATACGGAACAGCATGGAAACTGCCAATAAAGCCAGCACACTGCCGCACCAGATCAGTAGCATCCAACCGACTCTCTTCCACCACGGGGATTTTACTGGCTCAAGTGGTTGGGAAGATGATTGTGATTTCATCATTCAGTGATAACCCTGTTCGTGATTGATTTTTCCCCTGAACACATAGTAGCTCCAGAAGGTATAAACCAGAATGATTGGGATAATAAACAGTGCGCCGACCAGCATGAATCCCAAGCTCTGTGGTGGGGCGGCTGCTTGCCATAAGGTAATTGATGGCGGAATAAGATAAGGCCAAATGCTGATACCTAATCCGCTGTAGCCCAAAAACACTAACAACAAAGTCAGCAGGAATGGGGCATAATGCCCGCCATGTTTGACGGCGCGCAGTAAAGACCCGCTTGCCAATAGCACCAATAATGGGACGGGCAGGAACCAGAAAAGATTAGGTAAGCTGAACCAACGCGCCGCAATTTGTGGGTGGCTCAGGGGTGTCCACACGCTGATAATGATAATAATGAGTAGCATCATCAATGTCAGTGGCCTTGCCAGTTTTTGCATTACTTGCTGCACATGACCGTCGGTTTTCATGATGAGCCAGGTACAGCCAAGTAGAGCATACGCAATGACCAGACCCAAGCCGCAGAACAGTGCAAAAGGGGTAAACCAATCAAATGGCCCGCCACTGTAGCTGCGCCCGGTGACTGGGAAGCCGTGAATAAATGCCCCGACTACCATGCCCTGAGTGAAAGTGGCAATCAGCGAGCCGCCAATAAAGGCTTTATCCCAGATATGCTGTTTTTCCTGGCTGGCTTTAAAACGAAACTCAAATGCAACACCACGGAAAATGAGCCCCAGCAGCATTAAAGTCAGCGGAATAGCCAGAGCATCAAGAATAACCGCGTAAGCCAGTGGGAAAGCCCCCAGTAGCGCCGCGCCACCCAGCACCAGCCAGGTTTCGTTGCCATCCCAGACTGGGGCGACGCTGTTCATCATTAAGTCCCGATCCCGGCTGTTTTTAACCAGCGGGAACAGAATGCCAATCCCTAAATCAAAGCCATCCATCACCACGTACATCATGGTGCTAAAGACAATAATGACAAACCAAATCAGTGGAAGATCAATGCCCATCATGAGCTCCTCTTTGGGTTATTGTCGGACGTCAATAAATCGCCATCAGCATTAAGCGGTTCACGAATTGCTGACAGAGGGCGAGCTGGCGTGGCGTGTTGACCGGGGCCACCTTTATCTTGTTGATGACCTTCATGCGCTTTTGGTCCTTTGCGGATGAGCCGCATCATATAGGCGTAACCGACACCAAAGACTGAGCCATACACCAGGATAAATATCAGCAAGCTGATGCTCATATGTATCTCACCATGGGATGAAACTGCATCACTGGTGCGCTGTAAACCATAGACAATCCACGGCTGGCGGCCCACTTCGGTGGTAAACCAGCCCGCCAGAATAGCAATCAACCCCGATGGCCCCATCCACAATACAAAATAAAGGAAGGGGCGTGACTGATACAGACCACCACGCCAACGGAGCCACAAACTCCAAAAACCGGCCAAAATCATTAACATGCCTAACCCGACCATAATGCGGAAAGACCAAAAAACAATGGTTGAGTTCGGGCGATCTTCCGGTGGGAAAGATTTCAGCGCTGGGATCTGTTTTTCCAAGCTGTGAGTCAGAATAAGACTCCCTAAATAGGGGATTTTCAGCGCGAAATGGGTTTTCTCTTGCTTCATGTCCGGCCAGCCAAACAGGATAAGCGGCGTAGGTTCACCGGGTTTATTTTCCCAGTGCCCCTCAATGGCTGCAATTTTAGCCGGTTGATATTCCAGTGTATTTAGGCCATGGGCATCACCAATAACGGCTTGCAGTGGGGCGATAATCAAGGCCATCCACATTGCCATCGACAGCATTTTTCGCATCGCGGGGGTATCGCGTTTGCGCAGTAAATGCCAGGCGGCAGAAGCACCGACAAAGAATGCTGAGGCCAGAAAAGCGGCGGTCGACATGTGCAGCAAGCGGTAGGGGAAAGAGGGGTTGAATATCACTTTTAGCCAGTCAACCGGCACCACTTGCCCATTAATCACTTCAAAGCCTTGGGGCGTTTGCATCCAGCTATTGGAAGCCAATATCCAGAAGGTCGACATGAGGGTGCCCAATGCCACCATGCAGGTGGCAAAGAAATGCAAACCGGGGCCAACACGATGCCAGCCAAACAACATCACACCAAGAAAACCGGCTTCGAGGAAGAAGGCTGTCAGGACTTCATAAGTCAGCAGCGGGCCGGTGATGCTGCCTGCAAATTCAGAGAAAAAGCTCCAGTTAGTGCCAAACTGGTAGGCCATCACCAGACCAGAGACGACCCCCATACCAAAGTTGACGGCAAAGATTTTTGACCAGAAATGGTAAAGATCGCGGTAATCCTCATTTTTGGTTTTTAGCCATAAACCTTCGAGCACCGCCAGAAAGCTGGCCAGCCCAATAGTGATCGCTGGGAAGATGATATGGAACGAAATGGTGAAAGCGAATTGGATCCTGGCCAACTCGAGAGCGGTTAAGCCAAACATAGCGACCTCGCTGTAAACATGGTACTGCCTCATCAATCTAGAAAATAAATCGCGCCATATTGATTATTCGGGAGAGCTGCAACGGGCGATTATTTCGGGTGTAAACTTGGCAGTTAGTTAACCATAAGTTAAAGTGGCTATAATAGTGACAATTAATTAAATCTTACCTATAACAGTTGGTCTATGACGCGATATGAACAGTTAGCGCAACAAATTCGGGCGCAAATACAATCCAAGGTCTGGCAAGCGGGCGACAAACTGCCTTCATTGCGAGAAAGTTGTAAGCAATCGGGGTTAAGCTTAATGACCGTGGTGCAGTCTTATCAGTTACTGGAAAGTCAGGGCTGGATCGTGGCGCGCCCGCAATCAGGATATTATGTTGCTTCGCGCCCGACCCAATTGCCTCAGCCACAGCGCGGCAAAAAACTGCATCTGGATGAGCAGGTAGACATTAATACCTTTATTTTTGATGTGCTACAGGCGGGGAAAGATCCCGCCATAATACCTTTGGGTTCTGCATTTCCTGACCCCAGTTTATTGCTGCAACCCCGCTTGTCACGTGCGCTAGCCAGTGTCGCGCGCAAAATATCACCACAAAGCTCAATGACTAACTTACCGCCGGGCAATGAAAGTTTACGGCGCAATATTGCTCAGCGTTATGCCGCTAGTGGGATGAATGTTTCACCGGAGGAAATTGTGATTACCGCCGGTGCGATGGAGTCGCTTAGCCTGAGTTTACAGGCGGTTACGCAACCCGGAGATTGGGTAGTGATTGAGTCGCCAGCATTTTATGGTGCATTGCAGGCCATTGAACGCTTGCGCTTAAAAGCCATCGCCATTACCACACACCCGCAGCAGGGGATGGATCTCGATGCGCTTGAGCAGGTCATCAGTCAGTACCCCATCAAAGCTTGTTGGTTAATGACGCATTTCCAGAATCCGCTAGGTTGCACTATGTCTTGGCCACAGAAAAAACGGCTGGTGGGTTTGCTGCAACAAAATAATATCTCGCTGATTGAAGATGATGTTTATGGCGAATTGTATTTCGGCGCTGAGCGCCCGTTGCCGGCCAAAGCCCTCGATCAACACCGGCAAATTTTGCATTGCTCCTCTTTTTCTAAATGTTTGGCTCCGGGGTTTCGCGTCGGCTGGGTCGCGGCAGGTGAACACGCGCAGCGGGTGCAACATTTGCAATTGATGAGTACGGTTTCCGCCAGTGTTCCGACCCAGTTAGCCATTGCCGATTATCTCAGCCAAGGGGGGTACGATACTCACCTGCGCCGTTTGCGCCGCATCATGGAACAGCGGCTCAATGCACTGCGCCAGGCAGTGGTGGAGCACTTTCCCAAGAATGTTAAAATCAGTCACCCCGCAGGGGGATATTTCTTATGGTTGGAACTGGAACCGCCTTTCAATGCCAGTGAATTATACCAGCGAGCACTGGCGCAGGGGGTCAGTATTGCACCGGGGAGAATGTTCACCACCGGCCAGCAATTTGATCACTGTTTTCGTTTGAATGCTTCATTTGCCTGGTCGGAACAAAGTGAAAAGGCCATTCGCATTTTGGCTATGTTGATAATTCAACTGACCTGTGGTGATGATAGCCGCTCGCGTTAGCCCGGCCACCTTTCCTCAATACTCTGCTTTTCAATACAATCAAGGCTTCTCAATACAATCAGACAGGCGGCTCCAGAAAATGGAGCCATAGCCACATTTTCTTCTGCTGAAATGACCGCTTTATTTTTACTTTCGCTATTGTGATAAGTAAACGTGTTATGCATAAACGGCTTAATCCCACACTTCTTACCCACTTATTCAACAGTAGAAATGCACTTAATTGATGCGCTCAATGCTCATTTATAGGGCGCTAAGAATATCTATTGTTGATTTTATGTTGCCAAAGTGTGATCTGACAGAGCAAAAATCAAAATTGGCATTGAATGCATATAATTTCGAGTGAAACCCACGGGATAGGCCAATTTAGCCGATTAATACAGTATGAATGCTGGCTATTTGCATAATTATGCATTTTAAATATTTGTTTTAATGGGAATTAAACATTTTATTCACATTGTGGTCGGTGTGGCACGAAAGCTGCTCTACACTTTATGTCAGGTGAATATATTTCATTCTTCATTATTTCCAGAATAAGAGATTTTGTTGGGTGGCAAAGTGGTTCCTCACGACAAGTTTCTCATCCTTATTTACGCTGATTAAAGAGGTCTCTATGGAACAGCCAATCCCGGTTACCCGACAGTCTTTTGATGAATGGATAGTCCCGACCTATGCTCCGGCAGATTTTATTGTGGTACGTGGTGAAGGGGCATTGTTGTGGGATCAGCAGGGTAAATCTTATATCGATTTTGCCGGGGGTATTGCTGTCAATGCCTTGGGGCATGGGCATCCAGCCGTGAAAGCTGCATTGATTGAGCAAGCAGACAAAGTATGGCATTTGGGCAATGGCTATACCAATGAGCCGGTACTGCGTCTGGCGAAGCAATTGATTGATGCCACCTTCGCCGAGAAAGTGTTTTTTTGTAACTCAGGGGCTGAAGCCAATGAAGCGGCGCTGAAACTGGCACGCAAATATGCATTGGATAATTTTGCCAATAAACCGGGGCAACAGGGTGAAAAGAATCAGATTGTCGCCTTTAGAAACGCGTTTCATGGCCGGACACTCTTTACTGTCTCGGCGGGCGGGCAGCCGAAATACTCACAGGATTTTGCTCCGTTACCGGGTGGAATTAGCCACGGTATTTTCAATGATCTGGCCTCTGCTGAGGCGCTAATCAATGACCAAACCTGTGCGGTGATTGTCGAACCGATTCAGGGTGAGGGCGGTGTGTTACCCGCAGAAACCGAGTTTCTACATGGCCTGCGGGCATTGTGCGATCGCCATAATGCCTTACTGATTTTTGATGAAGTACAAACCGGGGTGGGCCGCACCGGCGAGCTGTATGCCTATATGCATTATGGCGTCACGCCTGATGTCCTGACCAGCGCTAAAGCCCTCGGCGGTGGGTTCCCCATTGCGGCGATGTTGACCACCACAAAATATGCCAGTGCCCTGAATGTGGGGAGCCACGGGACAACTTACGGCGGTAACCCGTTGGCGTGTGCGGTTGCGGGAACTGTTTTATCCCTCATCAATACTCCTGAGGTACTGGCGGGTGTGAAAGAAAGGCATCAGTGGTTTTTAGAGGGGTTGGCAGAGATTAATGCTCGCCACAAGGTTTTCGCCGAAATCCGTGGGCGCGGTTTATTGATTGGCTGCGTACTCAACAGTGATTACGCCGGTAAGTCTAAAGACATCATTCAGGCCGCCGCTCAACATGGGCTAATCGCCTTGATTGCTGGCCCTGATGTGGTGCGCTTTGCGCCGTCACTGATTATTTCACGACAGGATATTAAAGAGGGGTTAGCCCGACTTGCTCTGGGTATTGAGCAGGTTTGTCGTAAGGCTAAGCCGTAACACATAAGCCGTAACACTTCGGCAGTCAGCAAGGACCTTGAATATGATGAGAGTTCGCCCGGTAGAGCGCCGTGATTTAGCCGATATTTTTGAGTTGGCTGGAAAAACCGGCGTTGGCATGACCTCACTGCCGCAAAATGAGCAGCATCTCGAAGCGAGAATCGAGCGTGCATTGAATACCTGGCAAGGTTCTTTGGCGGTAGGTGAACAGGGTTATCTGTTTGTGTTGGAAGATACTGAGCGGGATAAAGTCGTAGGGGTCAGCGCCATTGAAGTGGCCGTGGGAATGAATGACCCTTGGTATAACTTCCGCGTGGGGACTCTGGTTCACGCCTCCAAAACGCTCAATGTGTACAAATCAGTCCCGACCCTATTCTTGAGCAATGACCACACTGGCTACAGCGAACTCTGCACTCTGTTTCTTGATCCTGAATATCGTAAGGATAAAAACGGCCCTTTCTTATCAAAAGTCCGCTTTCTGTTTATTGCCGCATTTCGTCAGTTTTTCTCCCGCAAAGTGATCGCCGAGATGCGCGGTTACACCGATGAGCAGGGGCGTTCGCCATTTTGGGAAAACGTTGGCCGCCACTTTTTCGCTATCGAATTCGCTAAAGCGGATTATTTGAGTGGGACGGGGCAAAAAGCATTTATTGCTGAATTGATGCCAAAACACCCGTTGTATGTGGATTTCCTGGCCGAGGAAGCCCGTGCGGTGATAGGTCAGGTTCACCCCCACACTGCACCTGCGCGGGCGGTTCTGGAGACTGAAGGCCTGCAATATCAAGGGTATGTCGATATCTTTGATGGTGGCCCGACATTGGAAGCCAGTATTGATGAAGTTCGGGCGGTGCGTGATAGCAGCCAACGAAAAGTCGTTATCGATGATAGCGATATTGACCCAACTGGCACCGCCTATTTAGTGACCAATGACAGTTACCAATATTTCCGCGCAATATTGATTCACACTCATCTATCAGACGAATTGCTGCATTTAACCACTGAAAATGCAGCCGCACTGGGGGTCATCGCCGGTGATTCGGTTCGGATAATTAGCCTTTTTGCACCGGAGACAAGAAAATGACCCATCCAGCACTGTTTATTCAGGGGCAATGGCGCACTGGCAAAGGTGCTCATTTCGACAAACATGACCCTATGGATCAGCAATTATTATGGCAAGCGCGTGCCGCTGACAGCACAGATGTTGCCGCCGCCTGTAGTGCGGCGCGCGATGCTTTCCCCGCTTGGGCACGGACGCCACTGGAACAGCGGGTGGCCATTGTTCAACGTTTTGCCGCATTACTTGAACAACATAAACAGCCATTGGCGCGCACCATTAGCCTGGAAACCAGTAAACCACACTGGGAAACTCTGACAGAAGTGCAGGCCATGGTGGGCAAAGTGGCCATTTCATTGCAAGCCTATCAAACCCGCACCGGCAGCAGCCAAACCCCGATGGCGGATGGCGTTTCAGTGCTACGGCACCGGCCGCATGGCGTGTTGGCAGTATTTGGCCCTTATAACTTCCCCGGACATTTACCGAATGGGCATATTGTCCCTGCATTGTTAGCGGGCAACACGGTGGTGTTTAAACCCAGTGAACTGACCCCGGTGACAGCAGAAGAAACCGTCAAATTATGGCAATCGGCAGGTATTCCTGATGGCGTGCTCAATTTAGTGCAGGGCGGGCGAGAAACCGGCGAAGCACTGGCGGCTCAACCTGATATTGATGGCTTGCTGTTTACCGGCAGCGCCAATACCGGTTACCACTTGCATCAAAAACTGGCCGGTCAGCCAGAGAAAATTTTGGCGCTGGAGATGGGCGGAAATAATGCGCTGATCATCGAGCAAGTGAAAGACTGTGATGCGGCAGTCAACCTCGCGATTCAGTCTGCGTTTATCTCCGCCGGTCAGCGCTGTACCTGCTCGCGCCGCCTGTTAGTTAAACGCGGTGAGCAAGGTGATGCATTTTTACAGCGTTTTGTGGCGGTAGCTAAAGCGCTGCGTATCGGGCGCTGGGATAGTCAACCGGCTCCTTTTATGGGGGCGGTGATTTCCGCTCAGGCGGCTGAAAAAATGCTGGTAGCTCAACAACATCTGCTGGCATTAGGGGGGCAATCCTTATTGACCATGACTCGCCCCGATAGCCAAAGCACCGTTTTAACACCGGGTATTATTGATATCACCGGCCTCAGTGAGGCCCCTGATGAAGAATATTTTGGCCCGCTGGTGAGTGTGATTCGCTATACCGATTTTAGTGAGGCACTAAAAATAGCGAATCAAACCCGATTCGGTTTAGCCATTGGTTTGGTTTCAGAGGACAGAGAACAGTTCGATCAACTGCTCTTGGAGGCGCGTGCGGGTATTGTTAACTGGAATAAACCGTTGACGGGAGCCTCTAGCGCAGCTCCCTTTGGTGGGATCGGGGCTTCAGGGAATCATCGACCAAGTGCATTTTACGCCGCTGATTACTGTGCCTGGCCGATGGCGTCACTCGAAAGTGAAAGCTTGACGCTGCCAGCTACCTTGTCGCCGGGGATTTCTTTCGATTTACCTGATTAGCCCTACGACATAATGAGAACATAGGCGCGAGCGGAGAATACGATGGCAGGATATGAAGTGAACTTCGATGGATTGGTTGGACTGACCCATCACTATGCGGGATTGTCTTTTGGCAATGAAGCCTCTGCCAAACATCAAAATGCACTCTCCAACCCGAAGCTAGCGGCAAAACAAGGTTTGCTGAAAATGAAAACGCTGGCTGATTTAGGGTACAAGCAGGGCATATTGCCACCGCAGGAGCGCCCCGCGCTAGGTTTTTTACGCCAACTGGGGTTCAGTGGTTCAGATGAACAAGTCTTGAGTGAGGTGGCGCGCAAATCTCCACGGCTGTTGTCGGCGGTGAGTTCAGCATCATCCATGTGGACGGCGAATGCAGCGACAGTCTCGCCCTCCGCTGACAGTGCTGATGGCCGGGTTCATTTTACTGTTGCAAACTTGAATAATAAATTTCATCGGGCCATTGAGGCCAATACAACGTCAGCAATATTAAAAAGTATTTTCAATAACCATCGTCATTTTGTGCATCACGATGCTTTGCCTTCGGTTGAGTTATTTGGCGATGAGGGCGCGGCAAACCATAACCGTCTGGGGGGCGAATATGACCACCCCGCGATCCAGGTCTTTGTTTATGGTCGTCAAGGGCTTGAGAGCGGAATAGCACCTAGCCGATATCCTGCCCGGCAAACATTGGAGGCCAGCGAGGCCGTGGCGCGATTACATCTGTTAGATCCTGACCAGGCTGTTTTTATTCAGCAAAATCCAGCGGTTATCGATCAAGGAGTATTCCACAACGATGTTATCGCGGTCAGTAATCAAAACGTGTTATTCCATCACCAATACGCATTCGTGCCCGATATTCAGATAATGGATAGTTTGCGCCGCAAGATGGCGCGAATTGAGCAACAGCTAGTCACCATTGAAGTACCTGCTGCGCAAGTTTCTGTCGGACAAGCGGTATCGACCTATCTATTTAACAGCCAATTATTGAATAAACTTAATGGGAAGATGCTGCTGGTAATCCCACAAGAATCACAAGAAAACCCAGCGGTGTGGGGATATCTATCTGAACTGATAAATAGCGGCGGCCCAATTGATGAAGTTAGAGTTTTTGACCTGCGCGAAAGTATGCACAATGGCGGTGGGCCGGCCTGTTTGCGCTTGCGTGTCGCGCTAAATGAAACAGAGTTGGCGGCGGTGAATAGCCGAGTGATGATGACTCCAGCCTTGTTTGTAGCGCTGAATAATTGGGTCGATAAACATTATCGCGATCGTTTGCAATTTAAGGATTTAGCAGACCCGCAGTTATTGCAAGAAGGGCGACAAGCATTGGACGAATTGACGAAAATACTTAACCTTGGCTCAATATATCCGTTCCAGAATCATTAATAAAAACAAGGTCATTAACCAACAAACCAGTCATCCAGCGGCGTGCACCATAAGAAACTATAAGTCAATGGAAGGAGCGATGATGCTAGATTTTTTGTCTGCCACACTCTCGGGAAATCCACCACAGGTTACCGGCGGTGAAACTCCCAATCTTAAATGGCACTGGCTGGATGAGGGGGTGTTGATGCTGATACCCCACGGCAGTTATTCACAGTCAGTGGTGTTATCGGCAGGTATTCATGGAAATGAAACGGCTCCGATTGAGATTCTAAACCAATTGGTATCAGATCTATTAGCAGGCAAATTGCCTTTGGCAATACGTTTGTTGGTCATATTAGGCAATCCACCGGCTATCAGGGCCGGAAAACGCTATCTCACTGCCGATATCAATCGCATGTTCGGTGGGCGTCATCAAAATTACTCACCTATTGATGAGGCTAGACGGGCTGAAACTCTTGAACAAAGGGTGGGCGAGTTTTTTGCCGCCGACTTACAATCCACACGGCTACATTATGATTTACACACGGCGATTCGCGGTTCTTATCATACTCGATTTGGTTTATTACCTTATCAAACCACGCCGTATTCAGCGACCATGTTGCGCTGGTTAAAAGATAGTGAGCTAGAGGCATTAGTCATGCACTCCGCCGCAGGGGGGACTTTCGCCCACTTTAGTAGTGAATTTTGTCAGGCGGCAAGTTGCACTCTGGAATTAGGTAAAGCGCTGCCCTTTGGGGAGAATCAACTCGAACAATTTAGTTCTATCATCACTGGTTTGCGCGCATTAGCCGGTGGTAGACAGCTGCCGGGGCGTTCTAGCGGGGCAATAATATTCTACCGCGTGGTGAAATCACTGTTTAAGCAGCATGCAGATTTTAAACTGTGGGTGGCGGATGACACAGTGAATTTCACTCGCTATACGCAAGGGACATTGCTGGCAGAGCAACTTAATGAACATTATTGCGTTGAACATGAATACGAATGGATCTTGTTCCCGAATCCTGGGGTTGCGTTGGGGTTACGTGCTGGGATCATGTTGGTGCAGATGGATGAGAGTGAATTAAAAAAAATATAAATAAGGGCATATTACTAATACCGCCCTCGATAGTTACGCAGGGTAATATCACTTATGGGCGTTCAACTTAAGTTAAATTTAAAGTGATATGTCGGTTTTGATATTCAAAAAAGCTAACTATTAACATCAATAGCTCACTTTTCATTCACCAAATAAGAAAATATCTTATTCCATTTGCTATAAGTAATATGTCGTTTATTAAAACCCATCAAATTAACAAGCATACTAAACCCCTACTTTCTATAAACCTATCAAAGTCATTTATGTTTTTTTTCTTTGTTGCACCAAATTGGATATTAAACCCTTTATTTATTGTGTTTTAAATAGTCCATAAATTGCTTTGAATATATAAAAAATAGAATAGGAGTGTGATATCAACTCCATTTTACAAATCTAATTACTCAAAAGAACAAAAAAGAAACAAATTGAAATGACTTCGCACCAAAATGGTGCTAATGCACTATTTTGGTTATATGTAATTACCTAAAAATAAAGTTAATCAAAGGGTTATGGAAAGTTCCATAAAAAATATTTTGTTACAATTATTTACCTACTTATACCTATATATCTTCAATTTTACCGTTTTAACTTTTCGTGCTTAGTGATAATGTTTCTTCGCTTTACAAAGACAGGTCACAATAAAAAATTAAAAGTTAACTTCGATGAGGCTAAAACATTAATTTAGCCCGCAGGTTAATTTTATTAAAATTTAAAGGAAAAATAATGATGAAGCGCAGTGTTCTGGCCTTAGCGGTCACCTTGAGTATCGTTCCTACTCTTTCAAATGCAGCGGAAATTTATAATAAAGATGGCAACAAATTGGATCTTTATGGCCGCGTAGCCGCTAAATACCTTTTCTCAAACCATAATAATGCTGATGATACTTATGTGCGTTTTGGTTTTAAGGGTGAAACACAAATCAATAGCCAACTGACCGGTTTCGGCCAGTGGGAATATAACGTTGCTGCAAAAAATGCAGAATCTCAGGGTGATAAAGGCAATAAAACCCGTTTAGGTTTTGCTGGTTTAAAATTTGCTGAATTCGGCTCTTTTGATTACGGCCGTAACTATGGCGTAGTGTACGATGCACTAGCTTATACTGATATGTTGCCAGAGTTCGGTGGCGACTCAATCGCTTACACCGACAACTACATGACGGGTCGTTCAACCGGTCTGGCAACTTACCGTAACTCTGATTTCTTCGGTCTGGTAAAAGGTCTGAATGTTGCAGCTCAGTATCAGGGCCGCAATGACGATGGCGATACCTCTAAGAATGAGCGCGCAATCCAGAAAGCTAACGGCGACGGTTTCGGTTTGTCTGTTGATTATCAAGACATCGAAGGCAGTGGTATCGGCTTCGCAGGTGCGTACTCTAACTCTAACCGTACCTTGGGTCAGAAAACTCTGGCTAACAGTGCTACCGGTGATAAAGCTCAGGCTTGGGCTACAGCGCTGAAATATGATGCAAACCAAGTTTACTTGGCAGCGATGTACGGCGAAACCTTGAATATGACACCATACAAGGCATTGATCGCGAACAAAGCCCAGAACGTAGAATTGGTTGCTCAGTATCAATTCGAAAATGGTATTCGCCCGTCGATTGCTTATGTTCAGTCTAAAGGTAAAAACCTGGATGCAGTGGGAAGTGCTGATTTGCTGAAATATGCTGAAATCGGTGTGACTTACTACATCAATAAAAACATGTTTACCTATGTTGACTACCAGATTAACTTATTGAATGAAAACAACCCTCTGGGTCTGGGCACAGATGATACTGTTGCTGTTAACTTGACCTACCGTTTCTAAGTTAACTTAAACTGCAAGTATTACCCTTTTCTGTGTCGGAAATAGGTGAATGAGAAAGGCGGGGTTATTCCCGCCTTTTTTGCATTTAAAATATTCAGATATAGACTAAATAATTCGAGTTACATGAAGACGGCAATAGAGAGACAAATCTATCGGGGGTCGATTTAAACGCGGGTTACAGTGGCCTCGCAGAGGCGAGGCCCATGGATGGATTGAGTAATGAGCTTGGCCAACGCACACACTGCTGGTGTATGACAGATATTATTGGGCGCGAAAGGATTAGTGCAAATCAGTGTTGATAATGTTGTTCGCCCCATGCCAGCATGGTATTGACTAATTGCTGGAGTAACGGTTGTAAGTGACCAGCACGTTCTGGCAAATAGGGGTAAGGCTCAGTTTCAGACATATAGTTTAACTGTGATAACTCTAGTTGTACCGCGTGTTGGTGGGCCTGTGGTAAACCATATGCTCTAGTTATATAACCGCCTTTAAAACGGCCATTTAATATATAGCTAAATGCAGTTTGTCGTTCGCAACATTCTATCAATTGCTTACTTAATGAGGGTGCGCAACTGGCCCCGCTGTTGGTTCCGAAATTCAAATCTGGTAGCTGTCCCTCAAATAACCTCGGGATAACTGAGGCAATCGAATGAGCATCAAGTAGTAATGCATAGCCAAATTTATCTTTAAGCCGTGCCAGCTCAAGTTGAAGCTGCTGGTGGTAAGGGCGCCAGATATGTAACAGGTAGGATTGACGCTCCTGCGGGGAAGGTGTTTTACCCGGCATAAAACAAGGGCGACCATCAAACAGTGTTTCGGGGAACAAACCCGTAGTTGCGGTGGTATATAGCGGCTGATCATCTTCTGCACGGTTCAGGTCGACCACTAAACGGGAATAATGACCTATGACTACACTGGCACCCATATTATGGGCGAAATCATAGAGACGAGGAATATGCCAGTCGGTATCTGATAGGGGGTGAGCAGCATCGCTCAATCCCGCCTCAACGATGGGAGTCAATCGTGTTCCTGCATGTGGGATACTGATTAGTAAAGGCAGTTTCCCTGCCCGAAAACTTAACGGATCAGTTAAATTCATGGTCGGGTATCTCCTTTGAAAACAACAGTTACAGGTAATTGACCGCCAAGCCAGTAAGCCAGTTCTGCAGGACGTGATAATGGCCAATGGACCCAATTGGCTAATTTACCCGTCTCCAGTGTTCCCTGAGTATCTTGTAACCCTAGAGCTTGAGCCGCATGGCAAGTGACACCCGCTAGCGCTTCTTCCGGTGTCATACGGAATAATGTGCATGCCATATTGAGCATCAAACGCAGGGAGAGTGCGGGGGATGTTCCCGGATTGGCATCACTGGCTAATGCCATTGGTACATTATATTGGCGAAACAACTCAATTGGAGGACATTGTGTTTCTCGCAACAAATAATAAGCGCCCGGCAGTAATACCGCGACCGTGCCAGCATTAGCCATTGCCTGGACATCTGACTCAGTGGCGTATTCAAGATGATCTGCTGACAGGGCGTTAAATTTGGCAGCCAGAGTGCTCCCATTTAAGGAAGAAAGTTGTTCAGCATGCAGTTTGACCGGTAAACCTGCTTGTTGCGCGGCTACAAATACGCGCTCAACTTGTGCAGGCGAGAATGCAAGGTGTTCACAAAAAGCATCAACAGCGTCGGCTAACTTTTCGTTTGCAACTTCGGGAATGATAGTGCCACAAACAAAATCAATATAATCATCAGCTCGACCCGCAAATTCAGGTGGCAGAGCATGCGCTGCCAGACAAGTTGTTTTGACCGTCACAGGTAGTAATTGACCCAACTGGCGGGCCACGCGGAGCATTTTCATTTCACTTTCAAGACTAAGGCCGTAACCGGATTTGATTTCAATGCAGGTCACTCCTTCAGCAAGGAGGGGTTTTATACGAAATAAAGCTTGCTCCAATAATTGCTGTTCGCTGGTATTTCTCGTCGCTTTTACGGTCGACACAATACCGCCACCATTGGCTGCAATGTCAGCATAACTCACGCCATTAAGCCGTTGTTCGAATTCGGCACTACGATCACCACCAAACACCAAGTGGGTATGGCAATCAATTAATCCGGGAGTAATCAGGCCGCCTTGGTAGACAACCTCGCGTGAGGCATTGAGCATGGGTAATTCATTATAAGGCCCGATCCAGACTATTTTACCGTCAGTAACCGCCATTGCCCCTTGCGAGATCAGGTGATATTTCCCGCCACGCATAGTCACGATATCGGCACCGTACCACAAACTGTCACAGTGAATTGTTGACACCATCTGACTCCCCAAGATCTTCAGTATTAAGTTGTATATACAATCATGGACAACCTAGCGCATAAATTCACTATCGGCAAGATAGGGATTTAAACAATTGCGTAACACTTCGCAGTTCTCGAAGAGAAATAAAATTGATCAGGACGTAACGGTACCTTGTGGGGTAAAACGGCCATAGAGTTGATAGCGAGAGCCGGGGTAAAGCAGTTGAGCTGCAGTCACGATTACTTTTCCATACCAGGTTCGGCGGCGAATCAGTAAACAAGGTTCATGTTCATCTAATTGCAGTAGCTGGCGCTCAAGTAGATTTGGGATCACCGCTTCAACAATATGTTCACCTTCAGTTAACGGGGCAGCTTGGGTGAGGTAACTGTAAGGGGTTATCTGGTTGAAATCCTGTTTCATATAATCGGGTGCGGTGTTTGGATTGACACAACGATTTTCGACTTGAATGGGGATGTCATTCTCATAATGAACAATTTGCGAGTAGAACAGTTGCTGGCCGGGCTGAATACCTAGAGCAATCGCCTCTTCAGGGTTTGCTGGTCGCGCCTCTAACTGCAAAATTTTACTGCTGTGGCGATGGCCTCGCGCGGTGATTTCGTCAGCAATATTATGAACTTCAAGTAAGGCACTGTGCGCTTTTGCTTCAGCAACAAAGGTCCCCACGCCTTGCATACGGATTAGAAAACCTTCACTGGTGAGTTCACGCAGTGCTCGGTTGATGGTCATACGGCTGACCCTTAACTCTGCAACCAGTTCACTCTCCGAAGGGACGCGTTGGTGGGGCTGCCAGACTCCGGTTCTGATTTGGCGCATGATGGCCAGTTTAACCCGTTGATAAATTGGAGCAGGAGTATCGTCCATTGCGGCACTCAATTGTAAGGCCGCTTGTTGTTCTGCCACGACGTTAACCTCGTCAAATAAGAAATTTATATGCTAAGTCTACGGTTGAATTTAGCGTGTGTATATGTCTATACAAGTGATTTAATTAATTGACGCAGCTGCTGCCAGGCGCGTTTGACTCTAAACAAAATATTGGGATATCGCTATGTCAGTTTATTTTACCAAACGTGCTTTTTTACCTGATGGATGGGCGAATGACGTACAGATAACTGTCAATGAACAGGGGAACATTCAGCGCATTATGAAGGGCAGCAGTGATGCAGGTTGCCAGATGCTTTCAGGGCCAATAGTACCAGGCATGCCCAATCTCCATTCTCATGCTTTCCAACGCATGATGTCGGGATTAGCTGAGATTGCCGGTAATCCACAGGATAGTTTTTGGACGTGGCGTGATTTGATGTATCGGCTGGTGCAGCGATTGACACCGGAGCATATCGGTGTAATTGCCCGTCAGTTGTATATAGAAATGTTAAAAGGTGGCTATACCCAGGTCGCAGAATTTCATTATTTACATCACAGTGTCGACGGTAATCCATACAGTGACCCAGGGGAAATGACATCGCAACTCAGCCAGGCTGCGCAGGACGTGGGAATTGGGATGACTCTATTACCCGTTCTCTACAGTTATGCCGGGTTTGGTGGTCAACCAGCCCAACAGGGGCAGCACCGCTTCATTCAAACTACAGAAAACTATCTCAAGCAGCAGCAAGTTATCAGTAAACAACTGGCGAATCAGCCCCTGCAAAACTTGGGTTTATGTTTTCATTCACTGCGTGCAGTAGAGTTAAGCCAGATGCAGGAGGTTTTACAGGCTTCTGATAAACAGTTACCTGTGCATATTCATATTGCCGAGCAGCAAAAAGAGGTTAACGACTGCCTGGCTTGGAGCGGACAACGGCCAGTGGCGTGGTTGTATGATAATTTAGAGGTCGATAGCCGTTGGTGTCTGGTTCATGCTACACATTTGGATGAGTCAGAACTTGTTAGATTGGCTAATAGTCAGGCTGTAGCCGGATTATGCCCAACAACGGAAGCTAATTTAGGTGACGGTATCTTCCCCGCAGTAGATTATTTGCAACACCATGGGCGTTGGGGGATAGGCTCTGATAGCCATGTTTCTTTGAATATAGTGGAAGAGTTACGGTGGTTAGAATATGGGCAGCGCTTGCGCGATCAGCGCCGTAATCGTTTGACGAATGAACAATATCCAGCAGTAGCGGATTTACTTTATACCCAAGCTTTAGCTGGAGGGAGGCAAGCTTGTGGCAGCAATATTGGTCAGTTAGCTGAGGGGTATCGTGCTGACTGGCTAGTTTTGGATGGCGATGATCCTTATATTGATGGCACAGAATCTGCTTCTTTACTGAATCGGTGGTTATTTGCGGGGGATAAATCGCAAATTCGGGATGTTTATGTGGCGGGCAATGCGGTAATAGTGGATAGATATCATCCAATGCAACAGCAAACTGCACAGGCTTTTCTGGCGGTACTAAAAGCCTGTCAACAGGAGGTCTGATGAGCTTTACCGTTTTTGATTTTGCTAGTTTGCCGGTTAGCCGATGGCGAAATGGTGGTGGTGAAACCCGCGAAATTGCCTGTTGGCCAGTCGGGGGAGAGGATTTTGCCTGGCGTGCCAGTATCGCGATGATTGAACAAGATGGCCCGTTTTCAATCTTCCCTGATATCGATCGGTCGATTACATTACTCTCTGGTGAGGGGCTGGCTCTCTCCAGCCCAGACTGGGAGACGCATACACTTTCAACGCCATTGCAACCTTTTGCTTTTCCAGGTGATATTCCTATTCATGCAAATTTACTCGGTGGGACTAGCCAGGATTTTAATATCATGACCCGACGAGGCTGTTGGCAGGCTAGTGTGGTGTCAATTAGCTCGTTGCAAGAACTTCCTGCTTCACATGGTGGGCTGGTCTATGTGGTGAGGGGAAAATGGCTTATTAGCCACACTGAAACACACGAACTGACAGCTTCGCAAGGATGTTGGTGGCTACCTGCAATCAAAAGTGGTCAATTACAACCACTGGTTACTAACAGCTGTCTTTTGTGGGTAAATCTATTGCCCGAACGATAATATTGAGATTTTTTCATTGTAAAAAATAGAGTTAATTAATTGTTTTATAATGATTATTAAATAAAATAGCGGAGTAATGACACAACTTTCATCGTGGTCATTACTCTATTATTTCCTTTCATTATTTTTCTCACCTCACCTCACCTCATCTCGCCTATCTATTTCTTTTCTTTCACGAATGACATGCTGGCAGCTTTCCACTTGCTGAGTCTCATGGCTACCCTCATTGGTGCTCAAATTACCATCATTTGTTAGATCCCTGTCATAGTTTTGTTATTCTCTGCGTTCAAAATACATATTTCGGTTGTTTGGTGTTAAAAATTTCAATAATCTTAATTTTGAAATAAACGTTTAAAAAATAAAGGAGAGGATCGTTACAAGAATTGAAGAATACTATTCTATTGTTTTATATTACTTTTTTTAAAAATAAAACCGGGGATGGGGCGGTTGCATTCACGGGAAGCGCATTAAAATGTCTAAAATAGCGATTTTACACGGTACTGAACTAGGCACTTGTAAAAAATTATTTTCAATAAATAGGCATTGAGATGTTAATGCATTCCATTATTGAAGGATATAGATCATGACGCTGAAAAAAATCATTATTACCTCACTCGCTATCTGTATGCTGCCACTATGCACCTATGCTAAAGACCTTAAAATTGGTGTTTCCATGGCTTACTTCGATGACAACTTCCTGACAATATTGCGTCAGTCCATGCAAAATAAAATGAAAGAAGAGGGCAATGTTTCTGGGCAGTTTGAAGATGCAAAGGGAGATATTGCTCAACAAATTCAGCAAGTAGAAAATTTTGTTAGCCAAGGTGTTGATGCCATTATTCTAAATCCAGTTGATACTCAAGGCGTGAAGCCCATGATTAAATTAGCTGAGAAAGCCAAAATTCCATTAGTTTTTGTAAATCGTCGCCCGGAGATAACTTTGCCGACAGGTATGGCCTATGTGGGTTCTGATTCTGAACTTGCAGGACGCCTACAGATGGAGGAACTTGCAAAACTAATGGGTGGAAAGGGTAATGTTGTGATTCTTATGGGGGAACTATCGAGTGAGGCAACTCGTGACAGAACACGCGGGGTCGAGAAAGTCGCCGCTCAGTACCCAGATATTCATATTATTGATAAACAAACTGCAAAATTCTTCCGTAAAGAGGCCGTTGATGTCACGACTGATTGGATCCTATCCGGGCAGCAAATAGATGCGATTGCTTCAAATAACGATGAAATGGCAATTGGCGCTATTCTTGCTTTAAAACAGGCCAAGAAAAAAGGTGTTGTGATCGGTGGGATTGACGGCACGCCGGACGCACTTGAGTTTATTAAGAAAGGTGACCTCAATATCAGTATCTTCCAGGATGCCAAAGGACAGGGAGAAGGGGCGGTAGAGACTGCGATTAAATTGACGTCTGGTCAGAAAGTTGAAAGTAGCGTAATGATCCCTTATCAACTTATTACCAAAGATAACTATCAAGATTTCGCGAATAAAAACAAAAAATAAATAGAATTATTTTAGAAAGCTAGTCAATAAATAATACTCATGGAGTGGGGTGATATCTTTTCAAAATTAGGCCTATACGCAAAGATAATCTGTGTATTTGTTGTTTTTTATAGAAAGGTAATGCCGTATTTATTATTGTCAGATTAACAAATTCGGCACTCATTCCAAATAAAGGTATGGAGATGATGATATGTATCCTTACATTCTCGAGGCTGAGGGGATTAGTAAGCAATTTCCTGGCGTCAAGGCTCTGAATAAAGTGGGCATTAAAATAAAGCCAGGTAGTGTCCATGCATTAATGGGAGAGAATGGCGCGGGTAAATCTACATTGATGAAGTGTTTGATTGGGATATATCATCCGGATGAAGGCTCTATAAAAGTAAGAGGTGAGAAGATTACTTTTGAGGATACTTTAGATGCACTCCATGCCGGAATTGCAATGATTCATCAAGAACTAAATTTAGTACCACATATGACAGTCGCAGAAAATATCTGGCTAGGAAGAGAACCTGTTCACTATGGGTTAGTTAATCATGATTTACTGAACAGTAAGACACGAAATTTATTGCAACATCTTAATATAAAATTAAAACCTAACATGATAGTCGGCGAGTTAAATATTGCTAGCCAGCAGATGGTGGAAATAGCTAAAGCCGTCTCCTATGATGCTGATGTGTTAATCATGGACGAACCAACATCCGCCCTAACAGAAGGTGAAGTTTTTCACCTTTTTGCGATTATTAATGAATTAAAAGAACAAGGGAAAGGTATTATTTATATTAGCCATAAAATGGATGAGATTTTTGAAATCACGGATGAAGTCAGTATTTTTCGTGATGGTATGTTTGTTGCTACGGATAAGACTGAAAACCTGACAAAACAATCATTAATTACCATGATGGTGGGGCGTGAGCTAACTCATATGTTCCCCAAGTTTAATAACAATATCGGTGAGGAAGTATTAAGAGTCAATGGGTTGCGGCGTGAAGGCTTGTTCCGTGATGTTTCATTTTCAGTGAAACGAGGTGAAATACTGGGTGTGGCTGGTTTGGTCGGAGCAGGTCGCAGTGAAGTTATGGAAAGCCTGTTTGGTATGCATCCTGCAGATAGTGGCGAAATTTTTATTGAGGGCTTACCTGTCAATATCAGCTCCCCATCAAAAGCTATTGAACAGGGATTAGCTTTTTTGACTGAAGACCGCAAAAAATCAGGATTATTCCTTGTGCTGTCAGTGGTCGAAAATATGAGCATTGTTAATATCTCAGATTATATTAATAAAAGAGGCTTTGTTAGTCATGGGAAAATGGCACAAGATTGCATGGAGCAGATTAAAAAATTAAATATCAAAACCCCTACCATGGATCAAATAATTAATAATTTGAGTGGAGGGAATCAGCAAAAGGTTTTAATTGCACGTTGGTTGTTAGCCCAACCTAAAATACTTATTCTTGATGAACCTACTCGTGGTATTGATGTCGGAGCAAAATCAGAAATTTATCGTTTAATTAGTGAGCTGGCAAATCGTGGTGTTGCTATTATCTTAGTTTCTTCAGAGTTACCTGAAATTCTCGGTATGAGTGACAGAGTTATGGTCATGCATGGTGGACATATTACGGGAATATTAGATAAACAAGATGCTAGCCAAGAAAAAATAATGGCGCTGGCCTCTGAATAATTGTAGGAAGGTAATGATAATGAATAATGTAAAAATTGATAAATCACTGACAACTGGCTCGATAAAAGAACATTCATTCGTGGTCGGGCTAAAAGGAAAGCTACCTAAAGACACCGGTATTTTTATTGTCATGATTGGTATTGCATTAATCTTTGAACTTTTAGGTTGGTTTATTCGCGATCAATCATTTTTAATGAACCCCAATCGATTGTTACTCATTATTCTGCAAGTGGCAATTATTGGAATTATTGCTGTTGGGGTAACTCAAGTCATTATTACTACCGGTATTGATCTCTCCTCAGGCTCTTTAATTGCATTAACTGCTGTCGTCGCCGCCAGCCTGGCGCAAACATCAGACAGTATTTCCCCCATGTATCCACATTTATTAGATTTACCTGCGGCAATTCCTATTACAGCAGGGATCGGGGTTGGTATATTATGTGGTTTTATTAATGGTTTTTTGATTACCCGTACAGGGATCCCGCCATTTATCGCAACATTGGGAATGATGGTTTCTGCCCGAGGACTTGCTCAATATTATACCAAAGGCAACCCAGTGAGTTTTCTCTCGGATGATTTTACGGCTATCGGGCAAGGCGCGATGCCGGTCATTATTTTCTTGGTTATTGCCATTATTTTTCATATTGCTCTGAAACATACCCGCTACGGCAAATATGTGTATGCCATTGGTGGGAATATGATTTCCGCAAAAGTCTCAGGTATTAATGTTAATAAATATCTGGTGTTGGTTTATACCATCGCCGGAGGATTGGCAGGTCTTGCTGGGGTTGTTTTGGCTGCACGAGTCAGTAGCGGACAATCGAGCATGGGTCAGTCGTATGAACTGGATGCCATCGCCGCCGCCGTGATTGGCGGTAGCAGTTTGATGGGAGGGGTGGGGCGCATTACCGGCACCGTCATTGGCGCGGTGATTTTGGGCCTGATCAAAAGTGGTTTTACTTTTATTGGTGTCGATTCATACATTCAAGACATTATTAAAGGGATTATTATTGTTAGTGCGGTGGCTATCGATATGCATCGAAATCGTAAAAAGCGTTAGCTATTCGTCGATAATACCTATTGATTGCTGGATATGTAATAATATAACATTACATATCCAGCAATCAGTTAGGAGTTATTCATGCCCAGAAAATTTCCCCATCTATCCATCATTACACTCAGTGTTTGCGTATCATTGATCAGCTTTAATTCATTTGCACATGGCAAACATAGCCACGGACATGAGCATCAACAATCTGAAGCCGCGCGTAAAGCAAGTGAGGGTGTTTTTACCGATAAAGAGGTTAAAGACAGGCTACTCAGTGATTGGAATGGAGTCTGGCAATCTATTAATCCATATCTATTGAAAGGGGATTTAGATCCAGTTTTGGTCGATAAAGCGAAAAAGAATAAAAACAAAAAAATTGAGGAGTACAGAGAGTATTATAAAAAGGGCTACGCTACAGATATCACTATGATTGGTATTGAGAATAATACTATTGATTTCCATACCCCTGAAGCAGTCAACTCCTGCCAATACAACTATTCCGGCTTTAAAATCATGCACTATGAATCTGGTAAGAAAGGAGTGCGTTATCTATATGAATGCCAAGATGCCCACTCTAAAGCGCCTAAATATGTCCAATTTAGTGACCACATTATTGAACCGCAAAAATCCCATCATTTCCATATTTACATGGGTAATGAGTCACAAGAAGAACTACTTAAAGAAATGGATAACTGGCCGACTTTTTACCCGATAACTTTAGATAAAGATGATATTGTCCACGAAATGTTACATCACTAAGGATGTAAAAAAGCCGCGCAGGTGAGTTGCGCGGCTTTAGTTTATTTGTCTCGGCAGTGAGTTCGCGATGATTAATTTTTTGCTAGTTTGCATAAGACACATTTGGGTTTATTTCGTGTGAGACTTCCGCTTTGGTGCAACATGGGTAAAAAGGCATTTCCCTCTTCAATAGCAGCGGCCAATTCGCTGGTATTATCTCGGACTTCACTTAGAAACGTCAGTTAGGCTATGCCAACCAATGGCTGCTGCCTGCGGATTACTCTGATATGTGATGCATGTAGAACTAATTTTCATTAAAATTGAAATGTTGTTTTACTAGTGCTATGTTCGTTATAATTAAGCCAAACAACTATCCAATGAATTCTATTTCATTGACCTAATCGGAGAGAACATAATGAAAATTGCACTGATGATGGAAAACAGTCAGGCAACTAAAAACGCGATAATTCTGAAAGAGCTGAACACCGTAGCCTCGGAAAAAGCGTACCCGGTATACAACGTAGGTATGAGTGATGAGAATGACCATCATCTGACTTATATCCATCTGGGGATTATGGCCAGCATTCTGCTTAACTCTAAAGCAGTCGATTTCGTGGTAACGGGCTGTGGTACTGGCCAGGGTGCAATGATGTCATTGAATATTCATCCTGGTGTTGTATGTGGTTACTGCATCGATCCAGCGGATGCTTTCCTGTTTGCTCAGATTAACAACGGTAATGCGCTGGCACTGCCATTCGCCAAAGGTTTTGGCTGGGGTGCTGAACTGAATGTGCGTTACATCTTTGAGAAGGCTTTCACTGGTGTGAAAGGTGAAGGCTACCCACTGGAGCGTAAAGAGCCACAAGTGCGCAACGCGGGTATCTTGAACCAAGTGAAAGCGGCAGTCATTAAAGAAAACTACCTGGATACACTGCGCGCTATCGACCCAGAATTGGTGAAAACAGCAGTTAGCGGCGAACGCTTCCAGCAGTGTTTCTTCGACAACTGTCAGGTTGAAGAAATCAAAGCATTTGTGAAGCAAATTCTGGCGTAATGATTGCTGGATGTAATGTTTGAAGTTAATGCCAAAAAACAAGGCTCCTAAACAGGAGCCTTTTGTTTATCTGCAAGAGTACAAAGCCATAAAAAACGTTAACTAATTAACATTTAGGTGTTGTTCCTTGCGGCGGCAGGTAACGCAGTGGGTCAAGTGCGGTTGCCCGGTAACGAATTTGAAAATGCAGCATCAGGGTGTCCGTTCCAGAGCTCCCCATGGTAGCTATTTTCTGCCCGGCTTTCACGTCCTGAGCATTATTGACCAGCATGGTGTCATTATGGGCGTAAGCGGTGATGAAATCTTCACCATGCTTAATCATGATGAGATTGCCATAACCACGCAGTTGATTCCCGACGTATACCACTCGCCCTTTGGCTGATGCATAGACCGGCTGCCCGCGTTTACCCGCAATATCGATCCCCTTGTTGCCGCCATCGGCAGTGGAATACTTGGATATAACTTGGCCGTTGGTCGGCCAACGCCAGCAACGGCTTGCTCCGGGCGGTGGCGTTGATTTAGCCAGCGCAGAACTTGATGACTTCGGTTTATTTGACGTCAGACGGCCAGATGAAGCTGAGTTATCAAGTTGTAATTTTTGCCCAACTTCCAGCCGATAAGGGGGTTTTAGTTTGTTTATGCGGGCAAGGTCACTGACTTCACTGTCACTGATCCAGGCAATAAAATAGAGGGTATCGCCCTTTTTAACGGTATAGGATTTGTCGTTGTAACTGCCTTTTGGTAGCTTGGCATAGTCACGATTTGATTTGTTTGAGCACCCAGCTAATAGCAAGATAACCATTGCATATGACGCCAACCGTGGCCACAACCGTATTCTGCTTTTCGTGTTCAAAACGTTTCCTTTGTCATCGCGATTTCAAATTCCCTCAGCAAGCTATAGTAACATTTGAACCATAAGCGTCAAAAGCCAGAACAAGTGTATCATTTAGAATTTGAATCGCGATAGGCCTGATAACTGTGGCTATCAGGCTTGGTGATGACGTGAAAATTATTTTTTGTTAGTCACTGGTGCTACTTCAACGACTAAAGTCTCCAGCGGTTGCAAGGTGACAATTAGCGGTTTGTGGTAATCTTCTGCGAGCGTTGCATTGGTGCCGTATATCGGTTTGAGGGTAAAACTCGTATGTTGTACTCATCCATGTACTCATTTTTGACTGCGTTGTTACGAGATGAGTTGAGACACTGTGAAATGAAAAATCCACGCAAGTGCGTGGATTTTATGGCGTTTATCATTCTCCATAAGGTTATCTGAAACCTCATGAGACAGCAGAAGCTATTTAGACGTTGAACAGGAAGTTCATCACATCGCCATCTTTTACGATGTATTCTTTGCCTTCTGAGCGCATTTTCCCGGCTTCTTTCGCACCTTGCTCACCTTTGTAGGTAATAAAGTCGTCAAAAGCGATAGTTTGTGCGCGGATAAAGCCTTTTTCAAAGTCGGTGTGAATCTTACCTGCGGCTTGTGGGGCTGTTGCGCCGACAGGGATAGTCCAGGCGCGAACTTCTTTAACACCGGCGGTGAAGTAGGTTTGCAAATTCAGCAGCTCATAACCGGCACGGATCACACGGTTCAGACCGGGCTCTTCAATACCCAACTCGGCCATAAACTCAGCACGGTCTTCATCTTCCAGCTCAGCGATATCAGATTCAACTGCGGCACAAACGGCAACCACGACAGAACCTTCGCCCGCAGCAATAGCCCGGACTTGATCCAGATAAGGGTTATTTTCGAAACCATCTTCATTGACGTTAGCAATGTACATAGTCGGTTTTAGTGTCAGGAAACTCAAATAACGGATGGCTGCTTTATCTTCTGCCGTCAGATTCAGCGCACGCAGCATGCCAGCGTTCTCTAAATGTGGTAGACATTTTTCCAGTGCTTCCAGTTCAGCTTTAGCATCTTTATCGCCGCCTTTGGCTTTCTTCTGCACACGATGAATCGCGCGCTCGCAAGTTTCCAGATCGGAAAGAGCCAACTCAGTATTGATGGTGTCAATGTCATCCACTGGATCAACTTTGCCAGCAACATGGATGATATTGTCATTTTCAAAACAACGTACCACATGACCAATCGCTTCGGTTTCACGAATATTAGTCAAGAATTGGTTACCCAGACCTTCGCCTTTGGACGCCCCTTTGACCAGGCCCGCAATATCAACGAACTCCATGGTCGTTGGCAATATGCGCTGAGGTTTAACGATCTCAGCCAGTTGATCCAGACGCGGGTCCGGCATTGGCACCACGCCCGTATTGGGTTCAATGGTGCAGAACGGGAAGTTAGCTGCTTCGATGCCCGCTTGTGTCAACGCGTTGAACAGGGTGGATTTACCAACGTTAGGCAAGCCCACAATACCGCATTTGAATCCCATGTTTTATATCACCTTAAATAACTTAAAAATCAACCAGTTAGATTTAACAGGCCGATGTAATCAAAATTTATGCCGCCATTATACACATAATGGCGATTTATCTCGATCATGCTCTTTCGTTGTGGATATTGCTTTTATCGTAATGGCACATAGGTAATTGATTTATCTAACTCTGTGCCCGAGATCACGTTTCTGTTATCTGAAGTTTTCTGATTAATGTCCGATAACATGTCATTAGGGTCTACAGACTGAATTTGGATTATCCCCATGGAAATGAATATCTATAAATGGTTAATAGTGATTTTATTTGGGGGCGCGGTGGGCATTTTGGGTATGTGGTTTCTGACGGCAGAAACTGAACCTTCGGGGCCAACTTTTGCCCAGTTAGTCGATCAATATGGCGTGCAGATAGAAAATCAATCAGGTAAAAGCGTGAGATATGTGGGTTACAAAAAAAAGACGTTGTATGAGGATTTTGACAGTGTTCAATTGACGTTCACTGCCATAAATGACAAGTTCGAGCGTAGCCACGATTTATCTGATAATAAGAAAAAAGCTGCTGATTGGGAGAAACTTTTTTGCAGCGAGGCGCTACAAGATATTGCGGATGAATATGACGGTAAAAGTAATCATTTTCTCGGGCGTGTTAGAGTGATTATTGCCGGTGTTGTCCTGACCGCTGAAGGTCAGCAGGGAATCAATGCGTTGTGCAATAAAAACGAATAAAGTGGAAGATAACTTCCCCGGCGCACCGTCGCTTTCCGGGGAACGGACGAACCGCTATGCCGTGGCTTTAAATGAATGCAGGCGATTCATTGCCTTGGTAATATCTTCTTTCAGCAGTATTTCAGTACAGCGAATAGACTCATCAATCGCGTCGTCAATTAAGGTTTGTTCGCTAGCTGGCGGTTTACCGAGAACAAAACCGGTGACTTTACTTTTATCGCCAGGATGGCCGATACCTATGCGTAAACGATAGAAATTTGGATTATTGCCGAGCCTGCTCTGAATGTCTTTCAGGCCATTATGGCCACCATTGCCCCCTCCCAATTTCAATTTCGCCACACCGGGTGGGATATCCAGCTCATCATGTGCGACTAAAATTTCTTCCGGTAGGATGCGGTAAAACCCAGCCATTGCCGCAACAGCTTTGCCACTTAAATTCATAAATGTAGACGGCACCAACAAGCGCACATCTTGGCCCGCTAGGTTTAACCGTGCGGTATAACCGAAGAATTTACTTTCTTCTTTCAGTTGCTGGTTGTGGCGTTGCGCTAATAAGTCCACATACCAAGCCCCCGCATTATGGCGAGTTTGGGCGTATTCAGCACCCGGATTTGCCAGCCCAACGATTAATTTAATGCTGCTCACGTCGTCATTCGCTATTACTAAAGGAATTAAAGTGTGACAGTTTACCCGTCATGGCGCGTAATGACAAAACTGGCAGTATGAATTTATTTGGAATTAATAGTTCAATATGTGAATAGTTAATATATGTAATAATTCAATTTCAATGCCAAATGTCTGGAAAGTGTAAAGATTTGTCGAAATATATTCCTTAGATGTGATCGCCAGCGCAACACCTTCATCAGCAGCCTGACTATACTAAGTTATTAAGTGGACATGAATAATCGCATTAAGCAAGCATTTTTGTATGCGCAGCTAAGTGATTATTTATTGGCAACTCAAGTGGAGGTGGCTTATGAAACGTAGAACCGCATCAAGGCTTGGTAATGTGCTGATGGGGCTGGGATTGGTGACCATGGTCGTTGGGGTAGGTTACTCAATTTTGGCTGAAGTGACTCAGTTTGGCCTACCACAATTCTTTGCCCATGGTGCAGTAATGAGTATTTTTGTTGGTGCATTGTTATGGTTGGTTGGCGCTCGTATTGGCGGGCGTGAAGAAGTTGCAGACCGCTATTGGTGGGTTAAGCACTTTGATAAACGTTGCACTCGTAATAACCAACGCCACTCATAAAATCTGAGTGTTGACCGTGGTGTATGACAAATCATAGCCTGTTACTACAGCTTTAAATTGAGCTGATGTTCAGGAGGAGTGAATGACGACCCAAGAATCTGTTAATCAAGAATCTATAGACCAAGAACTTATAGACCAAGAACTTATAGACCCAAAGTAGAAAACCCGTTGTTGCATCTGCATCAACGGGTTTTTCTTTATCTGCTTTATACCCGTCATCGTTCAAGCTGTATGTGCGTTGGTCGGCTTCCTGCAACTCGAATGATTTAGGGTATAGTTCTTCATCATCTATCAGTCATGCATACCCCAACATAATGCCCAAAGAGGCTCATCATGGCTAACTGCGGCCAAATAGCACCGCAGGGATATCCACTCCCGATTATTGATTAATGCTCAAACATCGCAGAGATCGACTCTTCATTACTGATACGGCGGATGGCTTCAGCCAACATGCCAGATAGTGTCAGAGTTCGTACATTTTTCAATGCTTTGATTTCAGCTGATAACGGAATTGTGTCACAAACAATCACTTCGTCAATCACGGAGTGTTTGATGTTTTCAACCGCATTACCAGAGAAGATCGGGTGAGTTGCGTAAGCGAATACACGCTTGGCACCACGTTCTTTCAATGCTTCTGCCGCTTTACACAAAGTGCCACCGGTATCGATCATATCGTCAACTAATACGCAGTCACGGCCAGCAACATCACCGATGATATGCATCACCTGAGAAACGTTAGCGCGTGGACGGCGTTTGTCGATAATCGCCATATCAGTATCGTTCAGCAATTTTGCGATGGCTCTGGCGCGAACAACGCCACCAATGTCGGGAGAAACAACAATTGGGTTTTCCAGATTCTGCTGCAACATATCTTCCAGCAGGATTGGGCTACCAAATACGTTATCAACCGGAACATCAAAGAAGCCTTGGATCTGTTCAGCATGAAGATCCACTGTCAATACGCGGTCAACCCCAACACTTGAGAGAAAATCGGCAACAACTTTGGCAGTGATAGGTACACGAGCGGAGCGCACACGGCGATCCTGACGGGCGTAGCCGAAGTAAGGAATAACAGCAGTAATACGGCCTGCGGAGGCGCGACGCAGGGCATCAACCATGACAACCAGTTCCATCAGGTTATCGTTCGTGGGTGCGCAGGTGGACTGGATGATGAAAATATCACCACCGCGTACATTTTCGTTGATTTGCACGCTCACTTCGCCGTCGCTAAAACGACCTACAGCGGCGTCACCAAGACTGGTGTACAAACGGTTGGCAATACGTTGTGCTAGTTCCGGGGTGGCGTTACCAGCAAAAAGCTTCATATCAGGCACGAGAAGAACCTCAGGCATGCGTCCAGAGAAGATATTGTCAGATCAGTAATCACGGGCGGTTATTCATACTGATTGCAATATACATACGGGTATTTAAAGTCAAAAACAACATTATGGACCGGCTTTCAAACCAGTGGGACAGGTATTTTCACAAACTCAGGTCAGTGGTGCCATGATCTAGACCCTTGCTGTGCATTCTTATCTGTACTCACCGTTTTCAAATTTCCCAGAGCGTGCACGATGCAATGGCGAAACGTTCACGCCACGGGCGACAAAACCGTGCAACCACTCTGGGGCAATACTTAACACCTGCCGGGCCGATGACTCAGTGTCAAATTCTGCAAAGACACAAGCGCCGGTTCCGGTGAGGCGTGACGGAGCGTATTCTAACAGCCATGAAAGAACCTGTTCAACCTCGCGAAAACGTTTTCTTGCGATCGGTTCGCAATCATTTGCGTAAGGAGCACTTAAAAGCGCCGCCAGTGGGCGTACTGGCGTATTTCTTTTTAATTCAGGATCGGAAAAAATAATGGGCGTTGGGATGCTTACACCGGGGTGAACCACCAAATACCACTTCTCTACAGGCTCGGCGGGGTGCAACTTTTCACCAATTCCCTCGGCAAAGGCCGCATGTCCGTGCACAAAAATGGGCACATCGGCCCCTAACTGAAGGCCGAGAGCGGCTAATTCTTCATCAGATAAGCCACATTCCCACAAAGTATTGAGTGCCACTAACACTGTCGCTGCATTGGAAGAACCGCCACCCAGCCCACCGCCCATGGGCAAACGTTTATCGATGCTAATATCCGCCCCTCGAGATACTGCCGCCGCACTGGGGTATTTTTGCAGTAACCGCGCCGCGCGGATTATCAGATTTTGCTCGTTTTCCACACCGGGAATTGGAGTCAATAACCGAATTTGTTCATCGTCCCGCGGCACAATCGTCAGTTCGTCGCCATAATCGAGAAATTGGAACAAAGTCTGTAATTGATGGTAACCATCAGCACGTCGCCCGGTGATATAAAGAAATAAATTCAATTTTGCGGGCGAGGGCCAAATATGTTGATTGGTGTGAGTCATACTATTGGGCCGTCCAGTTATCCATCTTCAGTTTGATGCGCTGCTCGCCCTGACTCAATTCCATACGACTAGGTAACGCTGGTGTGACTTGAGTATTGTATTCTTGATAATTAACCACCCAGGTTACGCCATTTTGTTGATAAGTCAGCTGTTTCAGGCGATATTTATCGTCGAGGGTGAAATCGGTCGTATCGCCAGGTAGCCCTAGAATCCATTGGCGTAAACTTGCTAACGGAATAGACATTCCGGTTAATTTTTGAATCATTTCTTGTGGGTCATTACTGACATAGCGCTTGCCCTGATTGTCAGTCAATTGGGTCACACCCGGTTGTACGACCAATTCTAGCTCGGTGCTACCCAGTGGGTTGGTCAGCAACAGGCGATAGCGCTCTGGGGCGGTTTGTTGCCAGAAGAAACGGGCATAAACTTTTTGTTTTTCTGACAGATAAGCAAAAGCACCCCGAGTTTGAAATTGGCTCAATTGCTGTAATTGTTGTTCATGCTGACGCCATTGTGGCGATGTAGGGCTGGTCGCCGGGCCAGACGGCGGCGTGGTGCTACAGGCTGCTAACAGCAGAGTAGCTAATGGAAGCAGGCGATAAAAACTGATTTTGCGCTGAGGCATATGGGTATAAATCCTATCGGTCGCAGGTTTTTTCACTGGCGGTACGTTTGATCAAGCAACTTAATGATAAAGCAAATCCGGGTGATACGTCCGAATAAAGGGCATCATTTTTGTTCACGCTAGCGGCCTGAAGGCGGAGCGTCAATATTTTGTTCTCTTTTGTATTGGGTATAAGCAATATTGTTGTACAACGGATAACCAATTTTTAAGCATAATTTATGATAATAGTTAGGATATTGCACTGTGACTTTTATTGATCTCGCGCATCAAGTAGAATGCGGTTCAGACGAGAATCCATACTAACATCAGTATTACTCGAAGCCGTTCTCATGACTCTGCTTGCATTAGGCATTAACCACAAAACCGCACCTGTATCGTTACGTGAACGAGTGACATTTTCACCGGAATCGATCGATCAGGCACTCGCTAGCTTGCTCCAACAGCCGTTGGTGCAGGGCGGTGTCGTGTTGTCTACGTGCAACCGAACTGAGCTATATCTCAGCGTAGAACAGCAAGAAAACCTGCATGAACAACTGATCACTTGGTTGTGTAACTATCATAAACTCAGCCCGGATGAAGTGAAAAAGAGTCTGTATTGGCATCATGGCAATGACGCAGTGAGCCATCTGATGCGCGTCGCCAGTGGGCTGGACTCCTTGGTATTGGGCGAGCCACAAATTCTGGGGCAGGTAAAAAAAGCCTTTGCGGAATCTCAGCGCGAGCAATCGCTCTCCGGTGAATTGGAGCGGTTATTCCAAAAGTCTTTCTCTGTGGCAAAACGGGTACGCACAGAAACTGAAATTGGTGCCAGTGCCGTTTCGGTGGCGTTTGCGGCTTGTACATTGGCGCGGCAAATCTTTGAGTCACTCTCTGAATTGAATGTGTTGCTGGTCGGTGCCGGTGAAACCATTGAGCTGGTCGCCCGCCATCTGCGAGAGCACCAAGTCAAGCATATGATTATCGCCAACCGTACCCGTGAGCGTGCTCAAGCGCTGGCGACCGAGGTTGGGGCTGAGGTGATCACTTTGCCAGAAATTGATGCCCGTCTGGCCGATGCTGATATTATTATCAGTTCCACCGCCAGCCCATTGCCAATTATTGGTAAAGGGATGGTGGAGCGCGCACTGAAAAGTCGCCGCAATCAGCCGATGTTGTTTGTTGATATCGCGGTGCCGCGTGATATTGAGCCGGAAGTGGGTAAACTGTCGAATGCCTATTTATACAGTGTTGATGATTTACAGGCGATTATTCAACACAATATGGCGCAACGTCAGGCTGCTGCAGTTCAGGCCGAATCAATAGTGCAGCAAGAAAGCATGAATTTTATGACCTGGTTACGCGCTCAGGGAGCGGTTGAAACCATTCGTGATTACCGCTCACAAGCTGAACAGGTTCGCAGTGAGATGACGGCAAGAGCATTAGCCGCCATTGAACAGGGTGCTAATGTTGAACAGGTGGTCAATGAACTGGCCCACAAGCTAACTAACCGCCTGATTCATGCCCCCACCAAATCCCTCCAGCAAGCTGCCAGCGATGGCGATATGGAGCGGTTGCAATTATTACGCGACAGCCTTGGGCTGGATCAGCACTAGTTTCCTCTAATTACAGGGTTTAAAACCACGGATGAAGTCTTCTATTGTTGCTAAATTGGAAGCGTTACAAGAGCGCCACGAAGAAGTGTTAGCGCACCTTGGCGATGCCAATGTTATTGCCGACCAAGACCGTTTCCGCGCGTTATCACGTGAATATGCGCAATTGACGGATGTCACTCGCTGTTTTAAAGAATGGCGCAGTGTGCAAGATGATATCGAAGCGGCAGAAATGATGCTCGAAGATCCCGAAATGCGCGAAATGGCACAGGACGAACTGAAAGAAGCTAAAGCTCGTAGTGAAGAGCTGGAACAGCAATTGCAAGTTCTGTTATTGCCCAAAGACCCTGATGATGAACGCGATTGCTTCCTGGAAATCCGTGCTGGAACCGGGGGCGATGAAGCGGCTATTTTTGCCGGTGACATGTTCCGTATGTATAGCCGCTATGCTGAGTCTCGCCGCTGGAAAGTGGAAATCATGAGCGCCAGTGAAGGTGAACATGGCGGTTATAAAGAAGTGATTGCCAAGGTGTCCGGTGACGGTGTCTTCGGCCAATTAAAGTTTGAATCGGGCGGTCACCGTGTTCAGCGCGTGCCAGAAACCGAATCACAGGGTCGTATCCATACCTCCGCTTGTACTGTGGCGGTGATGCCAGCGATTCCAGAAGCCGAAATGCCAGAAATTAACGCCGGTGACTTGCGTATTGATACTTTCCGCTCTTCAGGAGCGGGTGGTCAGCACGTTAACACCACCGACTCGGCCATTAGGATCACCCATATTCCAACCGGAATTGTGGTGGAATGCCAGGACGAGCGCTCACAGCATAAGAACAAAGCTAAGGCGATGTCGGTGTTGGGTGCACGTATCCGTGCCGCAGAAATGCAAAAACGCCAACTGGCTGAGGCCTCTGAGCGCCGTAACTTGTTAGGGTCCGGCGATCGTTCTGACCGTAATCGCACTTATAACTTCCCGCAAGGGCGCGTGACTGACCATCGCATCAACTTGACACTTTATCGTCTGGATGAAGTCATGGAAGGTAAACTGGATATGCTGATCCAGCCGATTGTGCAAGAGTATCAAGCTGATCAGCTCTCCGCGTTGTCCGAGCAAGACTAATGGATTATCAGCACTGGCTGTCATTAACGGCAGCCCGTTTTAGCCAAAGTGACAGCCCGAAGCGCGATGCCGAGATTCTGCTGAGTTTTGTCACTGGGCGGGCGCGAACTTATTTACTGGCTTTTGGTGAAACCCCCATTACCGCTGAGCAGTTGGCGGTATTGGAATCCTTGGCGGCGCGCCGTGAACAGGGGGAGCCGATTGCCTATTTGGTCGGGGAGCGCGAGTTTTGGTCCCTGCCATTGAGTGTTTCCTCCGCTACATTAATTCCTCGCCCTGACACCGAATGCTTGGTCGAGCAAGCTTTGGCGCATTTACCCACCACGCCTTGCCACATTCTGGATTTAGGGACGGGCACTGGCGCTATTGCTTTGGCATTAGCCAGTGAACGCCCGGATTGCGCGGTGGTGGGCGTTGATATTAAAGCGGAAGCCGTTGCTCTGGCGCGCCATAATGCCGAGAAACTCGCGATAAATAATGTGCATTTCTTGCAAAGTTGTTGGTTTGAGTCAGTGAGTGGGCGATTTACTCTTATTGTTAGCAATCCTCCTTATATTGATGCCAATGACCCTCATCTTAATGAGGGCGATGTGCGCTATGAACCACACAGTGCGCTGGTGGCCTCAGCAAAAGGTATGGCTGATTTGGTGGAGATTATCCGCCAGTCACCGGCGTATTTAGAAGCGGGAGGCTGGTTAATGCTGGAACACGGCTGGCAGCAAGCCAATACAGTACAGAAACACCTTAAAGAAGTGGGATTTAGTGCTGTAATGACACATAAAGATTATGGTAATAATGATCGTGTGACGCTGGGCCAGTGGGGCACTTAATCAAGAAAATTCCCGTTCAGCATAAATTAAGGACTGAAAGACATGTGGGTTGATTACATCGCCATGAAGTATTTGCATTTACTGACAGTGGTTATCAGTATTATGCTGTTTGTGTTACGTTTCTTCTGGAAATGTCGCGGTTCAGCTATGATGGAGAAACGCTGGGTAAAAATAACGCCGCATATCAATGATACGCTACTGTTTGTCAGCGGTATTGTATTGATATTTATCACTGGATTTTACCCTTTCAGTCCGCAAGGAACATGGCTGACTGAAAAGCTATTTGGCGTTATTATCTATATCCTGCTTGGCTATGTCGCATTAGGTAAGCGAACCCGCAGCCAGAATCGCCGCTGGCTTGCCTTTATACTCGCATTGGGTTGCCTGTATTTGATTATAAAACTGGCAACAACTAAGTTACCACTGCTGATGGGATATCTATGAGTAGCATTGCTGATTTCGAATTTAACAACGCGTCCCTGTGTGATGGGGTGTTACTGGTTACCCAGGAGATTCGACAGAATTTTCCACTGGCTGATGTGCGTAAGCAACTGCAACAGCTCGTTGATGATGCCAAGGCCGCGATGCCCGCCGGTCTCAATCAGGATCAGCAATTAGAAGTGCTTATCGATCTGTTCTATCGTAAATGGAAATTTGGTGGGGCAGGCGGGGTTTACCGTCTGTCAGATGCCATCTGGCTCGATAACGTGTTGGACAAACGCCAGGGGACCCCGGTGTCGCTGGGCGTTATTTTCCTGCACATTGCGCATCAATTGGAGCTGCCATTGATGCCAGTTATTTTCCCAACTCAATTGATTCTGCGTGCGGATTGGCTAGATGAAGAAATGTGGCTGATTAACCCGCTGAATGGTGAAACACTGAACGAGCATATGCTGGAAGTGTGGATCAAAGGCAATCTGGGGTTGAGTGCCGAGTTGGAAGATGAGGATTTGGAAGAGGCGGAAAATACCCTAATTGTACGCAAAATGCTCGATACGCTGAAAGCAGCATTAATGGAAGAGAAGCAGATGGAGCTGGCCTTGCGTGCCAGTGAAGCGGTGTTGGCTTTTGATCCCGATGACCCGTATGAAATTCGCGATCGTGGCCTGATTTATGCCCAATTGGATTGCAATCATATTGCTATCTCTGATTTAAGCTATTTTGTCGAACAGTGCCCGGAAGACCCCATTGCTGAAATGATAAAAATGCAGATCCACTCCATTGAGCAACAGCGAGTGACGTTGCACTGATACCCGTCATACTTCAAGCTGCATGTGTGTTGGCCGCCTTCCTGCAACTCGAATTATTTTGGGTATATTTATGGCAATCACCTTGTTGAGTAATAACTCACTATAATTAATCTCGATTTATCCTTTAGAAAGGTATTTGTATGGAACAGAAAGTGGTTAGCATTGGCGATATCAAGGTAGCGAACGACCTGCCTTTCGTGCTATTTGGCGGCATGAACGTACTTGAGTCTCGTGATTTGGCGATGCGCATCTGCGAGCATTACGTGACCGTCACCCAAAAGCTGGGAATTCCTTACGTCTTTAAAGCCTCGTTCGACAAAGCCAACCGTTCTTCAATTCATTCTTACCGTGGCCCTGGTCTGGAAGAAGGGATGAAAATTTTCCAGGAATTGAAACAGACATTTGGCGTGAAAGTGATTACCGATGTTCACGAAATAAGCCAGTGCCAGCCCGTTGCTGAAGTCGTTGATGTTATCCAGTTACCTGCATTTTTGGCTCGCCAAACTGATTTAGTCGAAGCCATGGCGCGTACTGGCGCGGTTATCAATGTCAAGAAACCTCAATTCGTTAGCCCCGGTCAGATGGGCAATATTGTCGAGAAATTCAAAGAAGCCGGTAATGACCAGGTTATTCTTTGCGATCGCGGTAGCAACTTCGGTTATGACAATTTGGTTGTTGATATGTTGGGCATCAATGTGATGGTCAATGCCACTGGCGGTCATCCGGTTATTTTCGACGTAACCCATGCATTGCAATGCCGCGACCCATTTGGTTCAGCATCCGGCGGCCGCCGCGCGCAAGTGGCTGAACTGGCCCGTGCGGGTATGGCAGTAGGTTTGGCTGGGTTATTTATTGAAGCACACCCTGAGCCAAACAGTGCTAAATGTGATGGCCCGTCAGCATTGCCATTAGATAAGTTGGAGCCGTTCTTGGTGCAGATGAAAGCTATCGACGATTTGGTGAAAAGCTTCCCAGAACTGGATACCAGCAAGTAATCCACTCTCCTGCATCCTTGACGTTTGTAGCGGTGAATAAATAAAAAGGCAGCTATCTATGCTGCCTTTTTTGATCGCGAAAAAGAAAAAGATGTTGATCATGAAGAAAATTATTTCGGCTGTAATGCCGCCAATGCTTCCGGTAGTGAGCTATAGAAACTCAACTTACCTTCAATAGCTTGCACCCGTGCTCTTGCCAGCGTCTTTAATGGTTGGAAAGGGATATCCGTGATAATGAGCTGCTGATGCTCGTCTAAGGCCTCTGTGAAGCGCAGAAACGCATTCAGTCCCCCCGCATCGAGAACTGGGACGGCATCCCATTGCAAAATGATAGTGTGGTAATTTTCACAGCGGCTCAATAACTCACTAAATATCCGTTCAGCGGCAGCGAAAAACAGCGGCCCATTTACCCGCAATACTAGCGTCTTCTCATCAACAGCTGTAGGTATTTCACTCAGCTGCGTCATGCGCGCAATGCGGCGCATAAACAGCAGTGAGGCCAACACGATACCCACCGTGATTGCTATCACCATATCGAATAACACCGTCAGGCTCATACACAGCAGCATCACGATAATATCGTCTTTAGGCCCACGGCGTAGTAGGTTGACTACTTTATGAGCCTCACTCATGTTCCAGGCCACGATTAATAGCAAGGAAGCCATTGCTGCCAGTGGCAGATAAGACAACATCGGCGCCAGAATCAATAAAGCCAATAACACTAATAGAGCATGGATAATAGCCGATACCGGCGAGGTAGCCCCAGCGCGGACGTTAGCCGCCGACCGCGCAATGGCGGCTGTTGCGGTGATGCCACCAAAGAATGGCGCTACCATATTACCCAGCCCCTGACCGATTAACTCACTGTTTGAGTGATGTTTTTTTCCGGTCATACCGTCAAGAACTACCGCGCATAGTAGCGACTCAATCGCCCCTAGCATGGCCATCGAAAAGGCGGCCGGTAGTAGCGCCGAAAATATCGCCCAGTTCAAAACAAACTCTTCCCCGTTCGCCGCCGGTAAATGCCAGGGTAAGACAAATTGCGGCAGAATAGGGGGAATACCCTGGCCTTGAGTCCCATCAGCCAGTAAATAACCAAAACGTGAGCCAATAGTGGCGACCTGATGGTCAAAAAGTGATAAGACCCCCATAACGGCTGTACCCGCGATGAGGGCCGGTAAGTGACCCGGTAACTTTAGTTTTAAACGTGGCCAGAGGATCAATACCATCAGAGTAACGGTAGCAATTAAGGTATCACTGAAGTTGATGGTTGGCATGGCTTGCGCCAAGGCGGTCACTTTACCTACATAAGTCTCGGGCACTTCCGCTAGATGTAAACCAAAGAAATCTTTCACTTGCATCGTGGCAATGGTGATACCGATTCCCGAGGTAAAACCGAGAGTGACTGACAGCGGAATATATTCAATTAAACGGCCTAGCCTCCCCAGCCCCATGCACAGTAAAAATACACCGGAGAGTAATGTTGCCAGTAATAAACCGGCTAGACCAAATTGTTGTGATACAGGATAAAGAATAACCACAAAGGCCGCAGTAGGGCCGGATACGCTATAACGGGAGCCACCGCTGACTGCAATAACAATCCCGGCGATAGCTGAAGTATATAAACCGTACTGTGGGGGAACACCACTGGCAATTGCCAGTGCCATAGCCAGTGGAATGGCAATAATACCGACAGTAACACCGGCAATTATATCTTTTGTAAGACGTTGAAAGGTATAGGTTTCTCGCCAGCAAGCGTCAATAATCGCGCTGAACAGCCTAATGCCGTTAATTCCGTGCGTTTTCATCTAAGGTGCAAACCAAATAAAGAAAAGACAAAATAAATGGCGGGCCAATAAGGGTCCGTCTCGAGTAGCAGACAACAACGATACGCCAAATAGCAGCATGAAATCTAGATGTATATCAATCTCTGACAGAAATGTAGATAACTAGCCGTTTTATAAAGTGGTTTAAATTAAGCGATTCATACCAGACAAGGCAATTTTGCGTACGATTTAATAAAAAGTCACCATTATCAGCGGTAGCGTCTTTTTTTAGCATCAGATGTGAGAAACTGAGCAATAAGCTTTAAGTTCAGAGGCACTGACCACCTTGGGGGGAGATATCCTGTTAACTGAGGTCGGCAACTAGAGATGAGGACTTTATAGAGCGTTCGGCGGTGCGTTGAAAGCTTAGAGATAAAATTAGTCGATGGACGAAAAATCAAAGCGACAACTTCAATAGGGGCATCTCTGCACTTACCTGGAATGTCGATGTTAAAAGCATTAAAAATGGCCGATGAAGCTTTGTATCAGGCCAAGTGGCAAGGACGGAATCAGGAGGTTTATAGCCAATTAATGCCATTTTCTCCATTGGGCGATCGTATAGCGAAAGACCGGTGTTGACGGCCTTTTTAATCAACAAAATCCGGAGTACGCACCAAAGAAAAAGGCCCTGACTTTCGTCAGAGCCTTTCGCTCAAATATGGCGGTGAGAGAGGGGTTCGAACCCTCGATACACTTACGCGTATACACACTTTCCAGGCGTGCTCCTTCAGCCACTCAGACACCTCACCGTATTGTTACCGCGCTATGCACTGCAACGGGGCGGTACTATAGTGAGCAGCAGGTAGATGGTCAAGCAGTTTTTATCTGTTGCTTGTCATCTGGTTATTCCGCACGCACATAGGATGAATCACAAACAAATTATGTTTATTTAGTGCCAATATTTTGCCGCAACAGGGGAGTCGACCATCACATAATCTGCTCCGAGTTTTTTAGCCAATTCATAATCCTCGACTGAATTTATGCCAATAAGCAAGACTTTTGCTTCTTCGTTTTCCTTTTCCTTGAAGCACTCCATTGCGCGTTGGTTCCAAACTAATTGGGTGCGGGTCGTCCCTTTGCCTAGGGTAAAGCTCTCGACTACTTTTACATCACGTCTTAATTCAAAAGCATAATATTTTTTTGGATTACTAATGAATGACCCCTTATTTTTTTTGGTTATCACACATTTATCTGCCATAACGGCATTAGCCAGAATCTTACGGGTTTTATGACGTGATTCGAATTTATTAAAATATTTAGGGAGTGCATCGAGATATTTTCTTTCAGTAGAATAGAAAGTGAGCCTTTCAGGTGATATGATATTTTTGCGTAGTTCTATTATTGCATTTGCTATTATTTTCGGGTCAGCGTCGGGGGATTTTATATCAATAATAAATCTCACGTCAGGATAGCTTAAAAGTACCTGATGTAATGAAGGAATCTTGACTCCTCGCCCACGATAAACATATTGACCATCCTGATTAAAATAATAGGCTGCATCTAATAATCGCAACTCTTCTAACGTGTGCTCGGAAACAAGACCATTACCGTCAGTTAACTCGCTTAAATCTTTGGGACGATAGAGGACTGGAATACCGTCCTTGCTGAGTTGAACCGTGATCCAGATGATATTGGCCTCATTTGATAGTGACAAATCGATAGCATGTCGGGTATTTTCCGGGAAGTCGGCAGTGCCAGCACGATGAGCGACTATCAAGGGAGAAGCCAATGCATTTTGCAGATAAAATAGGAGTAATAATAAAATAAAAGAAATTTTCATATTGTCATGCCCCTGTGGTTTATATTTCAGAGTTGGAATGCTCTTTACGTTGTAACATGTGATTTTCAAGGGCAGCATAACCAATTAATAACAATTGGCTCTTATGATTTAATAGGGATACTTGTTATTTCATCTTAATGGATATCTGACGCTACGTTTGAAGTTAATCTGGAACGCCGCGGAAAATTCGAATAACTGTAAATCATTAACTATTAATGGAATATTTAATTTCATGCCTAAGAGAAGGTGGAACATGATCTAAACCAAAGTTTCAGAAAACGCCATCATAATATTTTAGGAAAATCCTCAGTTTAAATGTTGAACACACTCAATATTGAGTGAGCCATAAATGGCAGGTCGTCATAATTTCCATCAGGCGTGTGTATTCTTAAAGAAAGGTTTTTGTTATTTTGCTGTTCCTTTAAATAAGAGACTCCAATGATGGGGAGAGTTTTATGGCAACAGGCTAATTTTTGTAGATATTCCTGATGAAACTTCACACCCATCATATTTTTTTGTAGGCACTGACTGTCACCGAATACTTTCTTAAACAGAGTCCCAAGGTCGATAAATAGCGGAGTCGCGGCTATTTTTATCTGTTGTTTGAAAACGAAGGGATTTGGCAGGGAGGATAGCGCTGTTATTACGGCTTTCAGCAGATAACGAATCAGGGCGAGTGACATTGGCCATTCTCTGTCGCGTCAAATGAAAAAAGCCCATGAATCTCATGGGCTTTTCACTTTAATATGGCGGTGAGGGAGGGGTTCGAACCCTCGATACGCTTACGCGTATACACACTTTCCAGGCGTGCTCCTTCAGCCACTCAGACACCTCACCGTGTTACTTCTCTACTCTCATCAACCGCATTCACGTGGTCGACCGGCGTAATGTAGGCAAAAGTGTGCCCAGCGTCAACCTTCTTATGCATGCTTTGTTACTGTTTCGCGAAAGTTACCGCAGTTTGCTGATTTCATCGGCATTTCGTGCGAGTAGCACTTGCATCTGCGGGTTAATCGCGGAAGTCTATTCAGTACTTTCGTAAGGAGCTGGCAAGTAATGAATATTATTTTTTATCATCCATTCTTTGATGCAAAACAGTGGTTGTCAGGGCTACAGTCGCGCTTACCTACCGCGAATATTCGGCAATGGCGGCGTGGTGACACGCAACCTGCGGATTATGCGCTGGTTTGGCAGCCGCCTCAGGAAATGCTTGCCAGCTGTGTTGAACTGAAAGGGGTGTTTGCGTTGGGGGCAGGGGTAGACGCGATTTTGGATCAAGAGCGGCGTTATCCAGGGACATTACCTGCAGGAGTACCACTGATTCGGCTGGAAGATGCTGGAATGTCGTTACAGATGCAGGAATATGTTGTTGCTACAGTATTACGCTATTTTCGCCGCATGGACGAATATCAACTGCAACAACAACAGAAGCTGTGGCAACCCCTGGAGCCACATCAGCACGATAAATTCACGATAGGTATCCTTGGCGCTGGTGTGTTAGGAAAACGTGTTGCCCAAAAACTGATTGAGTTTGGTTTTACCGTTCGTTGTTGGAGCCGCACACTAAAGTGCATTGAGGGCGTCACCAGCTTTGCGGGTAAAGAAAAATTGCCTGCATTCATCCAAGGAACACAATTGCTGATTAACCTGTTGCCTAATACCCCAGAGACTGCCGGTATCCTTAATCAGTCACTCTTTTCACAATTGAATGCCAATGCTTATATCATCAATATTGCTCGGGGAGCGCATTTGTTAGAGCGGGATTTATTAGCGGCAATGAGTGCTGGTCAAATAGCCGCAGCTACGTTAGATGTGTTTGCTGAAGAGCCTTTGTCTTCGATGCATCCTTTCTGGAGCCATCCTCGGATTACTATTACCCCACATATTGCTGCTATCACTTTACCTGAAGTGGCAATGGACCAGGTGGTTGCCAATATCCAAGCCATCGAAGCGGGAAGGGAACCGGTTGGATTAGTTGATGTAGGACGGGGTTATTGATTTAAGCATTTCCACAGCTTGATGGGGTTAACAATTGCCGGCGAGGTTTTAGCGCTGCTGATGAGAAGAATTCCTGCTATCATTAGCGCACTATGCTTTGCCTGCAAAAAAGCTATCCCGCCTTAAAAGACTTTGTGGAGTAGTCATGTATCCTGTTGATTTACATATGCATACCATTGCCAGCACCCATGCTTACAGTACCCTGCACGATTATATCGCCGAAGCTAAGCTAAAAAATATCAAACTGTTCGCCATTACAGACCATGGCCCCGATATGGCTGATGCCCCCCATTATTGGCATTTTATGAACATGCAGGTATGGCCGAGGCTGGTTGATGGCGTAGGAATTTTGCGCGGTATCGAAGCAAATATTAAAAATTTGGCAGGTGACATCGACTGTACCGGCCCGATGCTTGATGCCATCGATTTGCTGATCGCCGGTTTCCATGAGCCGGTGTTCCCGCCGCAAGATAAAGCGGCCAATACCCAAGCGATGATAGCCACCATGGCGCAGGGAAATGTGCATATCATTAGCCATCCGGGGAATCCTAAGTATCCAATTGATATTAAAGCCATTGCCGAAGCTGCAGCACACTACAATGTTGCGTTGGAACTGAATAACTCATCATTTTCACACTCACGTAAAGGGAGCGAAGCGAATTGCCGGGCAATAGCTGAAGCCGTGCGGGATGCTGGCGGATGGCTAGCCTTGGGTTCGGATTCCCATATTGCTTATTCATTGGGGATTTTTGAGCATTGTGAGCGCATTATTGCTGAAGTGAATTTCCCGCAAGAGCGTATTTTGAATGTCAGCCCACGGCGCTTACTGAATTACCTCGAACAGCGTGGTCGCCCGCCAATACCTGAGTTAGCCGAGCTATAATTTTTTGTGACGTTGTCACAACTTTAATTTTAAAAAACAAGTTAAAAACACAGAATAAACAGGATGTTATAAATGAATGATTTTTCTCTGATGTGCCGCATCTTGGGTTCGCTTTTTTATCGGCCACCTCAAGACCCACTGTTGGAGCCTCTTTTCACCCTGATAAACCAAGGGAAATTGGAGCAGCATTGGCCGCTAGAACAAAGTGAGTTACTGGCGCGTTTGCAACAGGATTATCAGCCCGAAGTTCTGGCTGCTGACTATCATGCCCTGTTTGTGGGTGACGAACGCAGCGTATCACCTTACGGTTCCGATTATGAAGATGCTCGTCCAGAAACAGAGGTTAGAGCCTTTCTTCAGCAACGCGGTATGCCGCTAGGCGAGGGGCCAACTGACCACTTTGGCGGTTTATTACTTGCGGCTTCCTGGCTTGAAGATCAAGCTGCTGAAGATGAAATGGCGGCGCAAATTGAACTGTTTAACGACTATTTATTACCTTGGTGTGGACGTTTCCTTGGTAAAGTAGAAGCTCATGCCACCAGTGGTTTTTATCGCACTTTGGCACAGCTGAGCCGCGAGGCATTGCAAGCTATGTGGGATGAGTTGTCAGAAAGCAGTAATATGGAGGAGTAATCTCCTCCGTTAATCAATCTGAATTAAATACGCCGTGTCGGCTAGTCTGTCAGTGGGATGACTAATTGGCCCGGCTTCACTTCTAAACCTTTTGCCAGTTTTTTCGCCATGGCTTCTGCTTTACTCTTTTCGCCATCCAGGACATACGCGGGTTGCTGATCAAAATAAGATTTCAGTGACTGATTCAAATATGGCGTCAGTGCTTTCATCACTGAGTCCATTTTCTCTGGTTTAACCCTGTAGTCAGTCAATTCCATATCTTTTAGAAAGATAGCGCCTTTTTCGCGATCAAATGTTGGCTGAGCCTTTAAGGTTAATGTCATATCAGCAGTTTGTGGGCCAAGAATAGACGAAATATCCACTTTGGCATTGCCTGTTAATGTGACTTTGCCGGGTTCAGCACGACCAATCTGACTTTGCAATTGTGTCAAGGTGATATGTGCATCAACCAGCCCTGGAATACCAATCTGTTTTTCATAGTTATTATGTTTTTGCAGATAATCATTAACTTCTTGTTCGCTCAGCGTGTACTGAGTCAGTTGGTTGCAACCGACCAGAGTCGCAGTCACCACCAGCGCCGCCGCGCCCCACATCAATTTATTCATTAAAGCCTCGTAACAATATGTGCAACAACATTAAACAAAATGAATTTGCCTAATAGTAACCGGTTAATTTGCTGTTTTGTATTATTTACCGCATTTGTTCAACGGCGGTTTGGATTAGGGAATAGTGCGGCAGAGTTTACTTATTGCCAATCAGATAACCCTGAATCCAATATCGGGTGGGGTAATAGGAAGGCTCGCCGGAGAAGGCCGCTCCGACGAGTGACTGGCTAGCTACCACTCAACATGGCTGATTCAATACGGCGCTGATTGAATTGCCAATACAGCCCAATAAGTGTCATTAAACCAATGACGCCGAGCAAGAACCAGGGTAATTCCGGCATTTCCAATGTTCGGCCAGTATCATACATCCAACCTCCTCCGGTATAGCCTAATGCACCACCCAGCGCCAGCCCAAGGCGGCTAAAGCCCATATAGCTGCCACGTGCTCGTGAGTCGGCCAATGAAGCCCCCAGCGTTTCCCGTGCCGGCTCGGCAATAATGGAGCCTATATAGAAGAAGCAAATAAACATAAACAAAGTTTGCAGATGGGTAATCAGGCCAACAGGGAACAAACTTAACGTCATTATCAGCAAGCCGAACATTAAACGCTGTTCAAGGCGAAAACGTTTCTCACTCCAACGTGCAATCGGGTACAGCAATGTCAGTGAGATCGCCGCTTCAATGGCATACATCCATTTGACGGCGGCAGGTGAACCGGCAATTTCATTGACCACGATCGGCAGCATTAGCATGACCTGCACCGACAGCATGTAATAACCGGTCAATGTTAGTACATAGGTGACAAAACGGCGGTCACGCAGCACCCGCATTAAGCCTTCTTTCATTGGCGCGCGCACCGTCGATATTCGATAAGCCGGTAGCAGCCACAGGTTCCAGCCGGCGGCCAATATAAAGATAAACGCACCTGTCCAGCAGACAAAATGGAAATCATATTGCAGTAACCAGCTGCCTATCAGTGCGCCGATAACCGCGCCAGCGCTGTCTTGCATCATCAACAGGGAGTAGAAACGACCACGTTCATGAGGGCGGGTTAACTTGATAACCAAAGCGGTACGCGGAGGATCAAATAGGGTTCCCCCCAAGCCAGAGAGTGCGCAGGCCAACAATAATATCCAGGGTTCATCTGCCATCGCCATAAACGCGAAGCCCGCAGCGCGCATCAGCATGCCGGTGACTATCATGGGCTTAGCACCAAAACGGTCAGCGATAGCACCGCCGAAGATCCCTAGCCCTTGCTGAACCAACTGCCTTAATCCCAAAGCCAGGCCAACCAGCACCGCAGCCCAACCCAATTGATCGACAAATCGGATAGAAATAAGTGGGAAAACGACGAAAAAGCCCAATACAACTAATAAGTTATCAAGCAATAAAAAGTACTTACCCAAGCTACGAGCTTGCGATACCAAGGCCATGCTTCACCGTCAGAAATCAAAAAAGAGGAAATAGAAAATACGTTCATACCCTAAATAATTCGAGTTGCAGGAAAGCGGCCAATGCGCATGCAGCTTGAAGTATGACGGGGATATAGTTTGTACCCAAATTGTCAGAAACGATAGGGGCTAGATTGATAATATTTTTTATCGTCAATACGTTACCCCATAGACAATTTCATAATAAAATGCTTCTTTGGCTCTTTAGTTGCGTAATTTTGCTGTATTTATGGGAATAAAGAGTGCAGTTGCAGTTTTACCTGGCATCCAGACAACAGGTATATTGAATAAAAGAATTGCTGCTAAATTAAGTACAGCGCATAGCCCAAGGGGAGCAGATGTTCGGCTATCATTCAGCAACACCTAAAATACGCCTTACAACAGACCGTATGTCATTACGGCTGGTTAATGAGCGTGATGCTTATCGCATGGCGGAGTATTACGCCGAAAATCAGGCGTTTCTCAAACCATGGGAGCCGGTGCGCGATCAAAGTCACTGCATGCCATCAGGGTGGCAGGCGAGGCTAGGAATGATTATGGAGCTGCAAAAACAGGGCAGCGCTTACTATTTTATTTTGTTAGATCCAGAAGAAAAAGAAGTCCGTGGGGTGGCGAATTTTAGCAATGTGCTGCGGGGTTCTTTTCATGCCTGTTTTCTCGGTTATTCATTAGGTGAACGCTGGCAGGGCCAGGGTCTGATGTTTGAAGCTCTGCAACCCTTGATTCGTTATATGCAGCGGCAAGAACGAATGCACCGCATCATGGCTAACTATATGCCGCATAATCATCGCAGTGGCAATTTGCTTGAACGCCTTGGATTTGAACGCGAAGGCTACGCCAAAGATTACTTACTGATTGACGGTCAATGGCGCGATCATGTGCTGACGGCTTTGACTAACCAAGAATGGACGCCAACTCGTTGAGGTCAGGATGAAACACAGTTTAAATGCACAAGAAGCCAGAGTCATTGGCTGTTTGCTGGAGAAACAAGTGACAACGCCGGAGCAATATCCGATGTCACTCAATGGCGTGACAATTGCCTGTAATCAGAAAACCAACCGTGAACCGGTGATGGAGTTATCTGAGTCAGAAGTGCAACAAACGCTCGATTTCTTGTTAAAAAAACACCTTATCCGCACCCAAAGTGGCAATCGGGTGATGAAGTATGAGCACCGTTTTTGCAATTCTGAATTTGGCAATCTTAAGTTTTCTCCTGCCGAGTTTGCTGTCGTTACCACATTATTATTGCGCGGCGCACAGACCCCAGGGGAATTGCGCACTCGCACCAGCCGCCTGTATGAGTTTGCAGATGTTGCTGAAACCGAACAGGTTCTGACTCAGTTGTCCTTACGCGAAGACGGGCCATTTGTGGTGCGATTAGCGCGAGAACCGGGGAAACGAGAGAGCCGCTTTATGCATCTATTCAGTGGCGATATTGCGCCAACCACTTCGGCAGAAGAAAGTGTGCCAGAGGGGAACAGTGCCCTTGAAGCCCGAGTCGCTCAGCTTGAGCAGCAGGTTATTGCACTGACTCGCCGCTTAGACGAAGTGTTGATACAGCTGGACGATTAATTGAATAAGGATGCTATGAAACAGCTTAGTGTTGATAAAAAACTGCGTGTTGGCATTGTGGGTCTTGGTGGTATTGCGCAAAAAGCCTATTTGCCCATTTTGACTCAAGCGCAAGACTGGCAATTGGTGGGGGCATTTTCCCCCAATCAAGTCAAAGCGCAGCCGGTATGCGACAGCTACCGCATGCGTTATTTCTCTCGGTTGGATACATTAGCCGCCGAATGTGATGCCATATTTGTTCACAGTAGTACCGCCAGCCATTTCCAGGTGGTGAGTGAGCTATTACAGGCCGGTATTCATGTTTATGTTGATAAGCCCTTGGCCGAAACGTTGGAGCAATCTGAGCAATTGATAGCTCTGGCGGCAAAGCAAAAATTAGCGTTAATGGTGGGCTTTAATCGCCGTTTCGCACCATTGTATCAGCAACTTAAGCAGCAAATGATTCACCCGGCGTCCCTGCGTATGGAGAAGCACCGGCAGAACAGTATTGGGCCAAAAGATGCCCGTTTTACTTTGCTTGATGATTATCTGCATGTCGTAGATACCGTGCTGTGGCTTGGCGGCGATGCAGCAAAACTCATCACTGGCAGGGTGCAAACAAATACACTCGGGCAGATGTTGTATGCTGAACACCATTTTCAAGCCGGTCAGTGTCTAATGACCACCAGTATGCACCGCCATGCAGGAACTCAGCGCGAAAGTGTGCAAGCCGTTAGTCCGGGCACCTGCTATCAGATTACTGACATGCGCCAGTGGCAGCAGGAGTCCGAGGGGCAAGTGATTAACTTACCCACACCAGGTTGGCAAACGACGTTGGAACAAAGAGGGTTTAGCGGTGCTGTTCATCACTTTATTAGCGCGGTTAGTAACCAAACAGCGCCACAAGTCTCAGGCGAAGAGGCCATCCTCGCGCAACGAATGATAGAAATTCTGTTACAACAGCAAGTAGCGGAATAACCTGCCAGTGCTGGTACACTCCCAAGTTCATCTCAATTGTGATGAACCGATACTCTAAATAATTCGAGTTGCAGCGGCCTCGCAGAAGCGAGACCGTGGGGCGGGCCGAGTAATGACCGCAGCCAACACATATGCAACTTGGAGTATGACGAGTATACATTGGGTAGAGGCCGCGCCTGCTGACAGCAGGAATTGATATTTATGGCATATTTTAAAAAACAGATCGGAAAACAGATCAGAAAAACCTATGAATCTATTGAAATCACTGGCAGCCGTCAGTTCTATGACCATGTTTTCCCGTGTATTGGGTTTTGCTCGTGATGCGATTGTCGCGCGGGTTTTTGGCGCAGGAATGGCAACGGACGCCTTTTTTGTGGCCTTTAAATTGCCAAATTTATTACGGCGCATCTTCGCTGAAGGGGCATTCTCACAGGCTTTCGTGCCGATTTTGGCTGAATATAAGAGTCAGCAAGGTGAGGAAGCAACACGGACATTCGTGGCGTATGTCTCCGGCTTATTAACGCTGATTTTGGCGGTGGTCACGGTATTAGGGATGCTGGCTGCACCTTGGGTCATTTTTATTACTGCGCCTGGGTTCACCGACACACCAGACAAATTCGCATTAACTTCAGCATTACTTCGGGTGACTTTCCCTTATATCTTACTGATTTCATTAGCTTCACTGGTAGGGGCAATTCTTAATACCTGGAACCGTTTTTCTATTCCGGCTTTTGCTCCGACCTTTCTGAATATCAGCATGATAGGCTTTGCACTCTTCGCCGCACCTTATTTTAACCCGCCGATTATGGCGCTGGCTTGGGCGGTGGTGGTCGGTGGGGTATTGCAGTTGGGCTATCAGCTCCCTCATTTGAAAAAAATAGGGATGCTAGTGTTACCTCGGTTGTCATTGCGTGATGCCGGTGTTTGGCGGGTGATGCGCCAAATGGGGCCTGCGATCCTTGGGGTGTCAGTGAGTCAAATCTCCTTGATTATCAATACTATTTTTGCATCATTCCTGGTCTCAGGTTCAGTGTCATGGATGTATTATGCTGACCGCTTAATGGAATTCCCCTCTGGGGTGCTGGGCGTGGCCTTGGGCACTATTTTATTGCCTTCGCTAGCAAAATGTTTCTCCAGTGGTAACCATGATGAATACTCTAAACTGATGGATTGGGGCCTGCGCCTCTGTTTCTTACTGGCATTGCCCAGCGCAGTGGCCTTGGGAATTCTAGCCAAGCCACTGGTGGTTTCATTATTCCAATACGGGAAATTCAGCGCTTTCGATGCACTGATGACACAACGTGCGCTGGTGGCTTATTCCGTTGGATTAATGGGCCTCATTGTGGTGAAAGTGCTGGCTCCCGGTTTTTACTCACGTCAGAACATTAAAACCCCAGTCAAAATTGCTATTATTACACTGATAATAACCCAAGTTATGAACCTGATTTTCATCGGGCCGCTTAAGCATGCTGGTTTATCACTGTCGATTGGTTTGGGAGCTTGTCTGAACGCCAGCTTGTTATATTGGCAATTACGCAAGCAGCAAATTTTCCACCCGCAACCGGGTTGGGCGGTGTTCCTGACTAAGTTAGTGATTGGTGTGGTGGTGATGTCCGTGGTGTTGCTGGGATTATTGTGGGTGATGCCTGCCTGGGATGTCGGCGGCATGGCTTATCGCCTGCTACGGCTTTCTGCTGTTGTTATTGCGGGGGTTATTGCCTACTTTGCAGCACTCGCCTTACTGGGCTTTAAATTGCGCGATTTTGCCCGTAGAACCAATGGATGATTCAGTCATCTTTTTTATCGCTCAGTGACTGACGGGGCGACTACGACGAAAGGCCCGATGGGGCCTTTCGTATTTTATCGCGATAAAAAGCTACATGCGTTCAACAGTTTGAATACCTAAGGTATCCAGACCTTGCTTCAGGGTTTTGGCTGTCAACATCGCCAATTTTAGGCGGCTCTGACGGCTCTCTTCGCTTTCAGCATTCAGGATCTGGCAATGTTCATAGAAGCTGGAGAACAAACCAGCCAGATCATACAGATAAGAGCACATCACATGCGGCGTCCCTTCACGGGCGACAGTGGTGATGACCTCTTCAAACTGTAACAAACGGGTCGCCAGCGCGGCTTCACGGTCTTCTGTAATCACTAACGGCAAGGTCAGACTGCTTTCATCAATACCGGCACGTTTAAAGACTGAAACCACTCGGGTATAAGCATATTGCATGTAAGGCGCGGTATTGCCATCCAATGCCAGCATGTTATCCCAGTCGAAAATATAGTCAGTGGTGCGGCTTTTGGACAAATCTGCATATTTCACGGCACCAATACCGACGGCGTTAACCACTTGCTTGAGTTCGTCCGCGGGCATATCTGGGTTTTTCTCGGCAATCAGTTTACCTGCTCGCTCGATAGCTTCATCCAGTAAATCAGAGAGTTTCACCGTGCCGCCGGAGCGGGTTTTAAATGGCTTACCATCTTTGCCCAGCATCATGCCAAACATATGGTGCTCTAGTGGCACAGACTCTGGCACATAACCGGCTTTGCGCACGATAGTCCAGGCCTGCATCAGATGTTGGTGCTGACGGCTATCGATGTAATACAACACGCGGTCTGCGCCCAATGTTTCGTAACGGTATTTGGCACAGGCGATGTCGGTGGTGGTGTAGAGGTAGCCGCCATCCTTTTTCTGGATAATGACGCCCATAGGTTCGCCATCTTTATTTTTGTATTCATCCAGATACACAACGGTTGCACCCTCACTTTCTACTGCCAGCCCTTTGGCTTTCAGATCAGCCACGATACCCGGCAACATCGAGTTATACAGGCTTTCACCCATCACATCGTTTTTGGTCAGTGTGACATTCAGGCGGTCATAAGCAATCTGGTTTTGCGCCATGGTGATATCCACCAATTTACGCCACATCTGACGGCAATATTCGTCACCGCTTTGCAGTTTCACCACATAAGCGCGGGCGCGTTGGGCAAACTCTTCGTCTTCATCATAGGTTTTTTTGGCTTGCTGGTAGAAAAGCTCCAAATCCGATAAGCCCATATCACTGGCATTCTCGTTTTGCATTTTTTCCAAGTAAGCAATCAGCATACCGAACTGGGTGCCCCAGTCGCCGACGTGGTTGGCGCGAATAACATGGTGGCCTAAGAACTCTAAAGTCCGCGCCGCTGCATCACCGATGATGGTCGAACGCAGGTGGCCGACGTGCATCTGCTTGGCCACATTAGGAGCCGAGTAGTCAATCACGATAGTTTGGGGTTCAACCGGCTGCACGCCCAATTTCGGGGCTTTCAGTGCCTCTTCAACTTTGCTGGCGACCCATTGCCTGTCAAGAAAAATATTGATAAAACCGGGGCCAGCAATTTCAACTTTGCTGGCAATGCCGTCAAGGCTGAGCTGCTCAATGACTTTTTCTGCCAGTTGTCGGGGCTGCATGCCAAGTTTTTTGGCAACGGCCATGACGCCATTAGCTTGATAATCGCCAAATTGCGCTTTAGCAGATTGGCGAACCTGAGGTTCGCTCCCTGCTGGAGCACCTGCTGCAATCAGCGCCTGGCTGACTTTATCTGAGAGAAGAGCCTGAATATTCACCGGGTTACCTTAATTACGCACAAAAGAATCTCTGTATCAGTTCATTCAAACACAGCCAGGATCTTTGACGACAAAATGGCTGGTGACGGGAAAACTGACAGAGTGAAGTCACAATATGGCAAGATTTATATCATATTTGGCTATCGACGTCAGGTGGTTGCGACCAATCTCGCTGGCAAATAAATCAACTGGCGATTTTATTAGCAATGACGGTGGCGGTGCCACAAACCTGCTAGATTAATTATGGCTGATTAGCTGTAATAACTGTAGATTATGTCCGCTTTAATACGCGGAATAACCGTTTAACCGGAGAATAAATGAGCAGCCTGAGAAGCATCGTTGAATTATCGGACTTATTAACAGACTTGCCGCGCTTTGAACAAAAATTGGTTATTTTCGCGGCTAAATTAAATCTGGATTTGACACAATTCAGCGCTGACCATATTTCATTGCGTTGTTATCAAACAGAAACGGCACAACGCTGGCGTCGTGGTTTACAACAATGTGGCCATTTGATGTCCGAGACACAAATTAATGGTCGGCCAATTTGCCTGTTCGATTTAACCCAACCATTGACTGTTGGGCCATGGAAAATAGATTGTGTCGAATTGCCCTATCCGGGGAAAAAACATTATCCACATGAAGGATGGGAGCATGTGGAGCTGGTTCTGTCCGGCGACTCACAAAGCTTGATGCAGCGCGCCCGTGCGCTATTACCGGCCACCTTGCCCGATGGAGTGACTATCAAGTTCAGCTCTCCACAAGGGGAGCATGAGCGGTTAGCCAATCCGACATTGGCGGTGAGTGATGGCGAGGTAACCATTAAGTTTCACCCCTATACTCTGCGGCAAATTATAGATAGCGAGCGCCATGGCTAACGTATATGGGTTATTTATTTCAATACCGACTATCACTTATGGTTATCACTGTGACTGACATCTACTTGTAGATTCAAAATGAGTGCCATAGTGAATGCTTTAGCCTGCTTGATTAAATTTTGTTTTAGCTTGAGATCATTATTTGGCATTTTATTTATTCAATAGCAGAATTATTAAATTACCACTTATATTCCTAGAAATAATTAGGGTATGACTGCCGCAGTGGCATCCGTCAAACGGGGGAAGAGAATGACTACATTGGAAATATGTTGCTATAGCGTCGATTGCGCACAAATAGCAGAAAAGGCAGGAGCCGACCGGATTGAATTATGCTGCGGTCAGTCCGAGGGAGGGCTAACGCCGAGTATCGGTGCATTAATGCAGGTCAGAGAGACGGTCACCATCCCGGTGCATCCGATTGTCCGGCCACGTGGCGGCGATTTTTGCTACAGTCATAATGATTTTGCCACCATTAAGAATGATATTGCGCGCATTCGTGATATGGGTTTTGCCGGTGTGGTGGTGGGCATTCTGGATGTTGACGGCCACATAGATTTGCCGCGAATGAGAGAAATTATGTCCATCAGTGGCTCACTGGCCGTCACTTTCCATCGTGCATTTGATATGTGTCAGAACCCAATGATTGCCTTGCAGCAATTATCGGATCTGAATGTGGCGCGGATTTTAACCTCAGGCCAGCAGCAGAATGCTGAGTTAGGGTTGGCGTTATTGTCAAATTTGGTTCTGGCCACTCAGAATCAAGGGCCGATTATCATGGCTGGAGCCGGTGTTCGCACCGCCAACATACAAAAATTTATTGATATTGGCATCCGCGAACTGCACAGTTCTGCCGGCAGAACGGTGCCTTCAACCATGAAATACCGCAAAGCGGGCGTCACCATGTGTGCAGACAGTGATGTTGATGAATTTGCTCATTATTGTGTAGATGGTGAAGTGGTCAAAGACATGAAGAATTTGTTGGAGATGATGCGCGTGCCGTTGTCTCAACCCGCTTAGTATTTAGGTACCTAAATAGTTTTTATGTACCTACAGTGATGAAGCTGTCAGAGCCCCGGCCAATCAGGCCGGGGTTTTTTTATGGCTTACGGGCGATTAAGACCGCTCTGAGTGGGGCAGGGTAACCTTCGACGGTTTTAGTGGGATCATTGGGGTCGAGGAATTCAGCTAATGACTCGCTGGTCATCCAATCTGTACGGCGCTGTTCATCGGTGGTGGTCACCGCCATATCGGCGATTCTGACATCGACAAAACCGCATTTTTCCAACCAAGCTTTTAGGGCCGGGGCTGACGGGATAAAGTACACATTCCGCATCTGAGCATAACGATCACCGGGCACCAATACTTGCTGGCTATCACCTTCGACCACTAAAGTCTCAAGCACCAGCTCCCCCTCACTGACCAACTGATTTTTAAGCTGATAAAGGTGGTCCAGCGGCGAGCGACGATGATACAACACACCCATGGAAAATACGGTATCAAAGGCCGCCAATTCCGGCAATTGTTCAATACCCAGCGGCAAGACATGGGTACGTTGGTCGCCGCCCAGCAATTTGCGAATGGCTTCAAACTGACATAAAAACAGCTGCATTGGGTCGATACCCACGGCCAAATGAGCACCTTCGCCAATCATGCGCCATAAGTGATATCCGCTACCGCACCCGACATCCAGAATAGTGCGGCCCGCCAGTGGGCTAATGTGCGGCAATACCCGCTGCCATTTCCAGTCGGAACGCCATTCGGTGTCAATATCTAACCCATACAATGAGAATGGGCCTTTGCGCCAAGGCATCAGCGCGCGCAACATGTTTTCCATCCCCTCACGCTGGCCAGCTGAAATCGGTGGCGACATTTCTGCTCGCACACCTTCGCGCAAATCCAGTGAGGTCGGGGTGAGCTGCGGCAAGTGCTCAACGGCGTTAAACCAAGTTTTAAACTTGCCGTGTAATGACTCGCGCTGCCAGGCACTGAGCTGGGCGGGCAGGGTATCTAACCATGGACTCAGCGGGCCTTTGGCAATCAGCCGGTAAAAATCGCCAAATTCAATCATTGAGCCTCTCCCGCTTTCAGGGCAATTAATGAACCAAAATTAAAACATTGGAACCAGACTTCTGCGTGTTCGAAACCGGCTTGGTGCAGACGGTTTTTATGGGTTTCAACTGAATCCGTCAGCATGACATTCTCCAGCATGCTGCGTTTTTGGCTAATTTCCAGTTCGCTGTAACCATTCGCGCGTTTAAAATCGTGGTGCATGTTGAACAATAACTCGCCAATATCGTTATCTTCAAAGTTGAATTTCTCAGATAGCACCAAAGCACCACCTGGGCGTAGCCCTTGGTATACCTGATTGAGCAGCCGCTGGCGATCTGCTGGCTCAAGGAATTGCAGAGTAAAGTTAAGCACCACCATTGAGGCATTTTCGAGCTGAATATCCAAAATATCGGATTCCACCACTTCCACCGGTGTTTCGGCGCGGAAAGCATCGATATGACGGCGGCAACGCTCGACCATCGCCGGTGAGTTATCCACCGCAATAATTTTGCAGCCTTCAGCTTTAATATTACGGCGCATTGACAGTGTAGCCGCCCCCAGCGAGCAGCCGAGATCGTAAATCTGGCTATTGGGCTGCACAAAACGCTCCGCCAACATACCTATCATTGAGATGATATTGGAATAGCCAGGCACCGATCGGCTTATCATATCAGGGAAGACTTCAGCGACCTTTTCGTCGAAAGTCCAGTCACCTAACTGGGCGATAGGGGCAGCAAACAAGCTATCACGCTGTGGCGCTGCTGGCCCAGACTGATGCTGCGCATCGTTTAAAGATTGAGTGTCGCGTTTTGGCATGGCTGTCATTAGCATTAAGTAAGGAATGAAAGGAACAAGAAATTTAAGGCGCATATTATAACAGAAAACAGAACAGATGAGCGGGATAAAGCGCGAGTGAATAGCAGATAGCTGAGGGGGCACGAAGGCGGCAGTTAGCCGCCCGAACAAACAAGGTTCCGGCCATCGGGCTGTTGGAACCGATAAGGCAACACCAACGGGCTGATTAGGTCAGACTGAAAATCTGGTCCCAAGGCAAATAATAAATATTCGCAATAATCATCAAAATCAAAGAAACATAGGTGGCACTCATTCCAGAGCGACGCCAGCGAATTTCGCGATGACGTAAACCATAATAATGTAGCAGGCGGCCAACTATCAGCATTAATCCACAGATATGAAGCATCCATGTCTCAGCGCCGTTCATTTCCATCATAATGAGTAAAATGACAGCAATAGGGATGTATTCTACGGCGTTGCCATGCACGCGGATGGCAGTTTGTAATTCATAAAACCCACCATCGCCGTAAGCGACTCGGTACTGATGTCTCAATTTAACCACATCAAATGAAAGCTTGATCAATAACAGTGCGCCCAACACAACATAAAGCGAGCTAACCATTTTCAACTCCATTGCCCAACCATAGACTGGCTCAATGATGATAACCGCCTACCGGGCTACTGTCGCTAGAAAAATGGCGGGAATCACATTTCTTGATACTCGGTTTAGTGTTGGGAAAGATGCACTTGCGAAAAATTGATAGACATTACTTGCTGATGGTAATGCATTCGGCTGAAAAATGTACAAACAGACCTAAAACAGAGTATTTTGCTCTGGCCAGTCAGGAGCAGGGGGTAAAGTGGTAATGACGGTGGCTAATTGTTGCCAAATCTTTTGCGCCTGCTGGGGGGAGTCACTGTTATCTGGCGTATGAATGAAAACATAGGGTTGATATTGCTGTTCCCACAGTGGCAGTTTTTGTAGCCAAGGCGCAAATAGCGCTAAATTATCATCTAATTGATCGCCACCAATAAAGCGCACTAATGGTTGATGGCCGGTGACGATAGCATGTACCGGCAGGCGCGGTTTCTTGCTTTGTGCATCCCGAATGGCTTCTGTGTGGGGTTTGGCTGCATGAATAGGGCGGCTATCGAGCATCACTCGGTTAACTGCTCGCTGGTGTAAACCCTGATTGAGTGCGCGTTCTGCATCCCCTTTGGCAAAAAATTCTGGGTGGCGAACTTCCACGCCATAATGGAAACCTGCGGGTAATTTATCGAGAAATTGCCATAAACGGCTTAGCTCATTTGGTCCGAAAGCTGCGGGCAACTGTAACCATAATTGGCCAATACGGCCATGCAGGGGAGAAAGGCATTGGTAAAAAGCTTGTAGCTCTTTATCGCAATCGCGCAGGGCCGCCTGATGGCTGATTGTCGCGGGGAATTTAAAACAAAAACGGAAGCTTTCGGGCGTCATATCGCGCCAGCGTTGCACAATCTCCAGCCGTGGCAATGCATAAAAAGTGGTGTTCCCTTCAACACAGTTAAAGTAGCGGCTATAATCCGCCAAGTCCTTGATACCCAGCCGGTTCCAGGTTGGGTGGTGCCATTGCGGCAGTCCAATATACAAATATCCTTCCTACTTGACGTTGCCGCGTTGTTAGCGGCAGAGAGTTTATAACGTTATGCACCCAGCGCCGCAATAATTTCCGTGCTGCTGCGTACGCGGGAGATACGCGGGAAGATTTTTTCAACCGCAAACTGCTGCATTTCACTGCTGGCGGTGCTGCAACCATCTTCGGCGATGACTAGTTCATAACCGTGTTCCCAGGCGGCGCGGGCGGTGGATTCGACACCAATATTGGTGGCAATTCCCGCTAACACGATAGTTTTGATCCCACGGCGACGCAGTTGTAAATCCAAATCGGTGCCGTAAAACGCGCCCCATTGATGTTTCACCACTTTAATGTCGCTCTCTGTGACCGCGAGTTCCTCAGGGAAAGTCCACCACGACTCAGGTAAACCACCGGCTGGGCTTGGACTTGGCTGGTCGACCGGTTGTTTCAGTGCTTCAGCAAATGAATCTGACCAACCTACGCGCACGAAAACCACTGGGGCACCGAGCTGACGAAATCGTTCTGCCAGGCGAGCATTGGTCGCGATAACTTGTTCGGCACTGTAAGGGCCTTTGGCGTAGGGTAAGATCCCCTGCTGCAAATCAATCAATACCAGCGCGGTGTTTTTTGCATCAAGTTTCATGGTGTTATGCCTCGATATCATTGGGGGAAATTCCGAGTGACAGACTTAATCTGCTGACCAGTTTATGCCAACATATGTTATCGGGTAGCCCCGGTGAGGGGATAATTTTGTTAAATGATGTGTGAAAACAGCGTTGAAAGAGATTTTGTCGTGCCTGAGCGGTACGTTCGCTCTTATCTATGCCATGAATTTCCTTTATAATGACTCACTTTTTTCAACACTTTTTAATCCAGAATACCTAAGAAAACAGCCGCACGGACAGTGCATAACGCGTGCGGCATCGGCTGAGTAAAAGGATATCGTATGCGTACTGAGTATTGCGGGCAGTTGAATCTGTCCCATGTAGGCCAAGAAGTGACACTTTGTGGTTGGGTTAACCGTCGTCGTGATCTCGGTGGCCTGATTTTTATTGATATGCGCGACCGTGAAGGCATTGTTCAGGTATTCTTCGATCCCGATCATAAAGCCGCTTACGAACAAGCTTCTGAACTGCGTAATGAGTTCTGTATCCAGATTACTGGTACCGTGCGTGCGCGTCCTGACAGCCAAATCAATAAAGATATGTCTACCGGCGAAGTGGAAATTTTCGCCAATACATTGAATATTATTAACCGCTCAGAGCCGTTGCCACTGGACTCTAATCAGACCAACAGTGAAGAGCAGCGCCTGAAATATCGCTATCTGGATCTGCGTCGCCCTGAGATGGCCGACCGCCTGAAAACTCGCGCAAAAATTACCAGCTTTGTCCGTCGCTTTATGGACAGCCATGGTTTCCTTGATATTGAAACCCCGATGCTGACCAAAGCAACGCCAGAAGGCGCTCGTGATTATTTAGTGCCAAGCCGCGTACATAAAGGCAAATTCTATGCATTGCCACAGTCACCGCAGCTGTTCAAACAACTGCTGATGATGTCTGGTTTTGACCGCTATTATCAGATTGTAAAATGTTTCCGCGATGAAGATTTACGTGCTGACCGTCAGCCAGAATTTACCCAGATAGATGTTGAAACCTCTTTCATGACCGCCGATCAAGTGCGCGAAGTGATGGAGAAACTGGTGCGCGAATTGTGGCAGGAAACCAAAGGTGTGGATCTGGGTGATTTCCCAGTAATGACCTTTGCTGAAGCTATGCGCCGTTACGGCTCTGATAAACCAGACTTGCGTAATCCAATGGAATTAGTGGATGTTGCGGATCTGGTGAAAGAGGTTGAATTTAAAGTCTTCTCTGGCCCGGCCAATGATGCCAAAGGCCGCGTTGCTGCCTTGCGTGTACCGGGTGGCGCACAGGTAACGCGTAAGCAAATTGATGAATACGGTCAGTTTGTCGGCATCTATGGCGCGAAAGGTTTGGCATGGTTAAAAGTCAATGACCGCGCGGCGGGCGTTGAGGGTGTACAAAGCCCAATCGCAAAATTCCTTAGTGCAGAAGTGTTGGAAGCTATTTTGGCCCGTACTCAGGCTGAAAGCGGCGATATTCTGTTCTTCGGGGCTGACAGCTACAAAATTGTGACTGATGCCATGGGGGCATTGCGCCTGAAAGTGGGCCGCGATTTGGCATTGACCAAGTTGGGGACATGGGCACCGCTGTGGGTTGTAGACTTCCCAATGTTCGAAGATGACAGCGAAGGTGGTCTGACTGCAATGCACCATCCGTTCACTGCGCCGAAAGACATGAGTCCTGAACAGCTAGCCGCGGCACCGACTAACGCCATCGCCAATGCTTACGATATGGTGATCAATGGTTACGAAGTTGGTGGTGGTTCCGTGCGTATCCACCGCACTGAAATGCAGCAGCAAGTGTTTGGTATTCTGGGTATTAATGAACACGAACAGCGCGAGAAGTTTGGCTTCCTGCTGGATGCATTGAAATACGGCACACCGCCACATGCGGGCCTGGCTTTTGGTCTGGATCGCTTGGTTATGCTGTTGACCGGTACTGATAATATCCGCGATGTTATTGCTTTCCCGAAAACCACGGCGGCCGCTTGTCTGATGACTGACGCGCCAAGCTTTGCTAATCCTGCTTCACTGCAAGAGCTGTCTATCAGCGTTGTGGCGAAGAAAGGAGCAACGGATAGCGCGGAAGACGAGAGTCAGTAATGAATTATATATACCCAATAGATTTCAAGATGCAGGAAGGCGGCAAGCAAGAGAATCCCGATGAGCTTATACCGATAAGTGATTCGGATGATTGAGCGCAGCCAACACACCTGCAGTTTGAAAGATGACGGGTATAAACGCCCCGAATCAATACTGGCGGTCATCTACGCCAGAAAAAGTGGTCGGGTGTTGATGCTGCAACGGCGTGATGATCCTGATTTTTGGCAGTCGGTCACCGGCAGCCTGGAAGGTGATGAAACTCCGTTGCAAACTGCACAGCGTGAAGTAAAGGAAGAAGTCGGCATTGATATACTGGGTGAAAATCTGGAGCTGTTCGACTGCCAGCGCTGTGTGGAATTTGAACTCTTTGTGCATTTGCGCCGTCGCTATGCGCCGGGTGTTACACATAATAAAGAACATTGGTTCTGTGTGGCGTTACCCGAAGAGCGAGATGTGGTGATTACCGAACATCTTGCTTACCAGTGGTTAGATGCTGCGGATGCCGCGGCATTGACTAAGTCCTGGAGCAATCAGCAAGCGATTGAAGAGTACGTTCTTTATTCAGTCTAATTAGGCTATTTTGGAGAGACTTATGGCAGGTCATAGTAAATGGGCCAACACAAAACACCGCAAAGCGGCACAGGATGCCAAGCGCGGTAAAATTTTCACTAAAATTATCCGTGAGCTGGTAACAGCAGCCCGTCTGGGCGGTGGTGACCCCGGTGCTAACCCGCGTTTGCGTGCGGCTATCGATAAAGCGTTGTCGAATAACATGACGCGCGACACTCTGAACCGCGCCATTGCCCGTGGTGTGGGCGGTGATGACGATAACAACATGGAAACCATCATTTACGAAGGCTATGGCCCAGGCGGCACTGCCGTGATGGTTGAATGCCTAAGTGATAATCGTAACCGTACCGTATCTGAAGTTCGCCATGCATTCACCAAAACCGGTGGTAATTTGGGGACGGATGGTTCTGTTTCTTATCTATTCACCAAAAAAGGTGTTATTTCATACGCACCGGGTTTAGAAGAAGATGCGGTGATGGATGCGGCACTGGAAGCTGGTGCTGATGATATCGTGGTCTATGATGACGGTGCTATTGATGTCTTTACCGCTTGGGAATCTCTCGGGGCGGTGAAAGATGCACTGGATGCCACGGGTTTAGTCGCCGAAGGCGCTGAAGTTTCTCTTATCCCATCAACTAAAGCTGATTTAGATGCAGAAACTGCACCAAAACTGCTGCGCTTGATTGATATGCTGGAAGATTCGGATGATGTGCAAGAGGTTTACCATAACGGTGAAATCTCTGATGAAGTGGCAGCAACCCTGTAATTCAGTGTGATTTTAGGTCTATTGCCGCTTGAAATATGACGGGTATAACACTGGCCGCGTTTTGTGGCCAGTGTCATTAGAAGCACTAAACAAGGTGAATAAACTGGTATGGCGATCGTATTAGGCATCGATCCCGGTTCTCGTGTCACCGGTTATGGCGTAATTCGCCAACAAGGTCGCCAGCTTACTTATCTGGGTAGCGGCTGTATTCGCACTGTCGTTGACGATATGCCGACTCGCCTGAAGTTAATTTATGCAGGTGTCACTGAAATTATCACCCAGTTTCAACCCGACTTTTTTGCTATCGAACAAGTGTTTATGGCGAAGAACCCGGATTCAGCGTTAAAGCTGGGTCAGGCGCGTGGGGCGGCGATTGTCGCGGCGGTAAACCTGAATTTGCCGGTTTCCGAATATGCGGCTCGGCAAGTTAAACAGACTGTGGTCGGCACCGGAGCGGCAGAAAAAAGCCAGGTTCAGCACATGGTGCGCTCACTGTTGAAACTCCCTGCGAACCCTCAGGCTGATGCCGCCGATGCATTGGCCATTGCTATAACCCATTGTCATCTTAGCCAAAATACCCTGCGATTGGGTAATGACCAAATGGTGTTGGCTCGTGGCAGGCTCCGTTGACTGGTATTTTAATGCGAGCAGGTTAACTGTTACTGTAGGCTGGATATCCATCCAGCATTTTTTATGCTATAAACAGGCATTATGTTTATACCCGAATGTGGGTAAACGAGGAGAAAGTCAACGTGATAGGGCGCCTCAGAGGTATCATTCTGGAAAAACAGCCCCCCTTGGTGCTGCTGGAAACAAACGGCGTTGGCTATGAAGTCCAACTGCCAATGACCTGTTTTTATGAGCTGCCAGAATTGGGGCAGGAAGCCATTATCTTTACCCAGTTTGTGGTGCGCGAAGATGCCCAACTGCTGTACGGCTTCAATGATAAGCAAGAGCGGGCGCTGTTTCGTGAGTTGATAAAAGTGAATGGTGTGGGGCCAAAACTGGCACTGGCCATTCTCTCCGGCATGTCAGCACAACAGTTTGTGGCGGCGGTTGAACGGGAAGATATCACCACTCTGGTGAAATTACCGGGTGTCGGCAAGAAGACAGCTGAGCGCTTGGTTGTTGAAATGAAAGACCGCTTTAAAGGTCTCAATGGTGACTTGTTCAATAATACCGGTGATATTCAGTTACCTGCCAGTAGTTCGTCACAAATCTCTGATGCCGATATCGAAGCAGAAGCCGCTTCTGCGCTGGTGGCTTTAGGTTATAAACCCCAAGAAGCTAGCCGTTTAGTGAGCAAAATTGCTAAACCGGGCGCTGATTGTGAAACCCTGATCCGTGATGCTTTGCGTGCCGCGTTATAGAATGAATAGGGTTTTAAGATGATTGAAGTAGGGGTCTAAAATGATTGAAGCAGACCGCCTGATCTCTGCGGGTGTTATCAGTGATGAAGAGAGTATTGATAGGGCTATCCGCCCGAAGCTGTTGGCAGAATATGTCGGGCAGCCCCATGTCCGCGAGCAAATGGAAATCTTCATTCAGGCGGCGAAACAGCGCGGTGATGCGCTGGATCATGTGCTGATATTTGGCCCTCCGGGACTGGGAAAAACCACATTGGCAAATATTGTTGCTAATGAAATGGGGGTGAATCTGCGTACCACCTCTGGCCCGGTATTGGAAAAAGCGGGCGACTTGGCTGCTATGCTGACCAATCTTGAGCCGCACGACGTATTATTCATTGATGAAATCCATCGTTTATCACCCGTGGTTGAAGAAATCCTCTATCCGGCCATGGAAGATTATCAACTGGATATCATGATTGGAGAAGGCCCGGCGGCGCGCTCAATCAAACTCGATTTACCCCCATTTACCTTGATTGGCGCGACGACCCGTGCGGGGTCATTAACTGCACCGTTGCGTGATCGATTTGGTATTGTGCAGCGCCTTGAGTTTTATCAAGTTGCTGATTTAGAACATATCGTCACCCGCAGTGCCAAATATTTGGGGCTGGAACTCACTCCTGACGGGGCACATCAATTAGCCCGTCGCTCCCGAGGGACACCGCGCATCACCAACCGCTTGTTACGGCGCGTGCGTGATTTCGCTGAGGTCAGGGCCGATGGCGCTATCAACGGCGATGTGGCGATGAAAGCGCTGGATATGCTGAATGTCGACGCCGAAGGTTTTGATTTTATGGACCGCAAACTCTTGCTGGCTGTTATCGATAAATTTATGGGCGGCCCCGTGGGGTTGGATAACCTGGCGGCGGCAATTGGTGAGGAGCGGGAAACCATTGAAGATGTGCTGGAGCCGTATTTAATCCAACAAGGCTTTATCCAGCGAACCCCCCGTGGGCGCATTGCCACCAATCATGCTTATAAACATTTTGGTATCATCCGCGCAGAGTAAGCCTCTTTGATGCAGGGCTGCGCTGGTGCCAGCCCTGATCGCGCTATTCTTAGGCGACTGTTTTCTCCGTGGTCGATGTATTAATCATTTGGTTAAGCCATGGGATAAGTAGTGCCATAACCAGCGCAATTACCAGTGTGACCATGCCAATTTTGCCAAACACATCCGTGTAGATAGGTAAGGTTTCAAGTGGATCAGTCATGCCCTCAGGTGTCGCGGTAAAGGTTGCAACGTAGCCGCCAATCAGGAATGAGGCAGCCTGAGTCAAGAACCACATCCCAAGAATAAACCCCATTAAGTATTGTGGCACTAAAGCCGCCACCATCGCTAAGCCAAGGGCGCTTATCATCAACTCCCCCAAGCTCTGGAATAAATAAACCAGAACAATAAACCAAGGTGATGTTAGACCTTGTGCATCAGCGAACCATATTCCGGCCGCAGCCGCAGTCAGGAAACCCAGCGAACATAAAAACATCCCTAATGTAAATTTTGCGGGCATGGATAAGTCACGATTTTGGCTGCCCAACCGAGTATAAATTGAGGCCAAAATGGGGCTGGCGACCACCACCCAGAATGGGTTAAGCGCTTGGAAACTAACTGGATTAATGCTGAAGCCGAGGATCTCATGATGGACATTATTGATAGCAAAGAAGTTAAGCGAAGTCGGCATTTGTGCATATAAAACGTAAAATACGATAGCTTCAATCATCAGAATGAAAGCAACAAACATTTTATTACGGCCCAGTTGGTCCTGCTTCGATGCTTCTCTGAAAAAGATAAAGACGACGACCAGAGACAACACGATTAGCACCAAATTGGCAATGAACACATGATTCATCAACCAGGCGCAGACACATATCATCACTGCGCTGCCCAGCAGCACCAATAGCAGATTGCGCCAATTTAAGGGTTTTGTATCGGGTTCAGAACCAATATGGCGCACCATATGACGACAGCAGAAGTAGACCAGCAGGGCAAAAATCAAACCAATGCCGCATAAGTAATAGGTCACGGTATAACCAAAACGTTCGGCTATAACCGGTGCCAGTGAAAGTGACACTAAGGAGCCGATATTGATCGACATATAGAATAGAGTAAAGGCACCGTCCAACCGAGGATCTTTCGGCGGATAACATTTAGATAATAAGCTGGCTGGGTTGGCTTTGAATAAACCATTGCCCACAGCAATAGTTCCTAAAGCAAAGAAAATCAGGTTCGGTTGGTACAATGATAAACCGGTGGCGAAATATCCCAACGCCAGCACTACCGCCCCCAAGACCATGGTGCGTTTAGTCCCGAGTAGATGGTCACCGACATATCCACCGATGGAAATTAGGCCATAAACCAAAGCAGCAAAAGCACCAAAAGTGACAAATGCTTGTTCTTGCGAGAACCCAAGCTGTTTAACGAAGAAAACAGCCAGAATACCTTGTACACCGTAATAACCGAATCTCTCCCATAACTCGACAAAAAAGATCATAAAGAACGGTTTAGGTTGCTGAAGTAAACCTGTGGGGGTGGATCTTTCCATGATAAGTCGCCTCTGTGCGAATGGTCATTCGGCGTAAATTGAGAGCGTACAAAGCCCATGCAGAGACGAGTTAAGAATCGGCATAATCAATATATTGCTCAATGTTTGAAGTATTATGCAGGGTATTACACTGCATATACATTGTATTTGTGGTTGATCACACTAATTAAAATATAAAAAACAGAATTGATGGTTATGGGAAGTGATGGGCAAAATAGGGGAAGGGGTTAAGAATGGGGTTTATTAATATAAACCCCACTTAGCAATTATTACCCGCGCGCTTTTTGTGACAGACTCAGGATGAACATCACAGCGGCACAAAGAACGACAGAAGGGCCTGCCGGGGTGTCATAGAAAGCAGAGAAAGTTAAACCGCCTGTCACCGCGACAATGCCAATACCAATTGCAATACCGGCCATTTGTTCTGGTGTCCGAGCAAAGCGGCGAGCAGCAGCGGCTGGGATTATCAGCAAGGAAGTGATAATCAATGCACCGACGAATTTCATCGACAACCCTATGGTCAGTGCGGTCACTAGCATCAGCAACATCCGAACGCGCTCTAAATTTACACCGTCCACATGGGCCAGCTCCGGGCTGATGGTCATTGATAGCAATGATTGCCATTGCCAGCACAATATCCCCAACACCACGACCACTCCAGCGGCAATGAGCCAGATATCACTCAGAGTCACGGAAAGCAGGTCGCCAAATAGATAGGCCATTAAATCGACCCGCACGTTATGCATCAGGCTAACCACCACCAGACCCAAAGATAATGCGCTATGAGCCATAATCCCGAGCAGTGTATCGACAGCTAATTGTGGGCGGCGTTCTAACCACACCAGAATGAGTGCTAGCGCCATGGTCATTACTATCACGGCATAGAATGGGTTCACATCGAGCAATAAACCGAAGGCAACACCCAGTAATGATGCATGCGCTAGGGTATCGCCAAAATAAGACATCCGCCGCCAGACGACAAAAGACCCCAGAGGGCCGGCTGCAGTAGCCAGCAACACACCGGCTAACCAGCCAGGCAACAATAATTCAATCATGCGTCCCGGCTCCCACTGTTTTTCAAAATAATCTTTCCGTGCAAATCGTGGCGATGATTATGGTGATGGCGGTAAACCGCTAATTGCTCTGCTCCGCGATTACCAAACATGGCGATAAACTCAGGATGAGTTGAAACCACTTCTGGCGCACCGGAACAACAAATATGTTGGTTAAGACATAATACTTCGTCAGTTTTGGCCATTACTAAATGCAGGTCATGGGAAACCATCAAGACGGCACAGCCGAGTTCTCGGCGTAACTGTTCAATTAAGTCATACAGTGCTAATTGACCATTAACATCAACGCCTTGCGTTGGCTCATCTAACACTAATAACTGCGGCCGATTTAATAATGCACGGGCCAAGAGAACACGTTGATTTTCACCACCGGACAGTTTTTGCATCGGCTGGTCTAATAGATGCGCCGCGTGAACTCGTTTGAGAGCGGGTAAAATATCCGCTTTTTTAACACCCGGTTTCAAGCGCATAAAGCGGCTGACTGTTAGCGGCAAGGTGGCATCCAGATGAAGCTTTTGTGGAACATAGCCAATGCGCAAACCTGACTCACGAACAAGAGTGCCACTGGTGGGGGCAATTAACCCCAACACCACGCGAACCAGTGTTGATTTGCCCGCGCCATTTGGCCCAAGCAGAGTGAGAATTCTCCCCGGACGCAGTGAAAGGGAAATATCATTTAATACCCGCCGACTACCAAAAGTGACGGATATTTTATTTAGTGTGACCAATGTGGGCATTATGATTACGTTTGCAGAACCGAGTGAATGTTATAATATTACGCCTTAGCGATCAAAACGTCGAGAGTTCATATTATGTTACATAAAAACAAGTGGTTGAAGCGGGCAATTTTGGGCAGTGCAATTTTAGCGGCCAGTCCATTTAATATTGCCTCCGCTGCGGTCGTTACATCAGTGCGTCCGTTAGGTTTTATCGCCGCAGCCATTGCTGATGGTGTATTACCCACCGAAGTCTTACTGCCCGATGGCGCATCGCCACATGATTATGCTTTGCGTCCATCAGATGTCCAGCGGTTACGCAGCGCTGACCTGGTTATTTGGGTTGGGCCGGAAATGGAAGCATTTTTAGCAAAACCGTTAACGCAAGTTGCTGATAATAAAAAGATAGCCTTGGCACAGCTACCGTCAGTTACACCTTTGTTAATGAAAGGTGATGAAGAGGGGGATCATGAAGGGGCAGATGAAAGGCATGATCATGATCATGCGAAAGATAATCATAGTGACGAGCACCACCATGGTGAATATAACATGCATATTTGGTTGTCCCCAACCATTGCCAAACAATCGGCAATTGCTATTCACGACAGATTATTGGAACTTATGCCACAAAATAAGGACAAACTAGATGCAAACCTGCGCCGATTCGAGGATCAACTAGCGCAAAATGAAAAAAATATTGCTACTATGTTAAAGCCTGCCCAAGGTAAGGGATACTTCGTTTTTCATGATGCTTATGGCTACTTTGAAAAACATTTTGGCTTGAGCCCATTAGGGCATTTTACAGTCAATCCCGAAATTCAACCTGGTGCGCAGCGTTTACATCAAATTCGAACACAGTTGGTTGAGCATAAAGCGGTATGCGTTTTTGCTGAGCCACAATTCAGGCCAGCCGTCATTAATGCTGTCGCCAAAGGAACAGACGTGCGTTCAGGCACCTTAGATCCTTTGGGGAGTGGCATAGTATTAGGCAAGGACAGCTATGTGGACTTTATGTCTCAGTTGTCGAACCAATACGTGAGCTGCCTGAAGTAAGATTAAAAGGATACTCATAAGTGCAGCAGATAGTCCGAACTATCACTTTGGCGTATAACAATCTCCCTCGACCCCACCGCATTATGCTGGGGTCGTTGACTGTAATGACACTGGCCGTAGCTGTTTGGCGGCCTTTTGTTTATCATTCGGAGCACGAACCTGTTGCTAAAAGTGTTGTATTAGATACCAGCCAAAGCCGTGTTTTACTCCCCGAAGCCAGTGAGCCTATTGATCAGCCAACCCCTGATGATGAAATCCCACAAGACGAATTAGATGCTAAAGATGTCAGTGAAAGTGGTGTTCATGAGTACGTGGTCTCGACCGGCGATACCCTTAGCACTATTCTGACCCAATATGGCATTGATATCTCCGATGTTTCGCTGTTGGCAACTCAAAATCGTGATTTGCGAAATCTGAAAATCGGGCAACAAATCTCTTGGACAGTCAACGACACCGGTGATTTGCAGCGCCTGACATGGGAGGTTTCTCGTCGTGAAACCCGCACCTATGACCGTGTAGGTAATAATTTCAAAGAAACAAAAGAGTTACAGAAAGGCGAGTGGACCAATGCGGTTCTCACCGGTCGGCTCGACGGTAGTTTTGTTACCAGTGCCAAAAAAGCCGGTTTGACGGGCGCAGAGATTCGCGCTGTGACAAAAGCATTACAATGGCAGTTGGATTTTGCCAAACTGCGTAAAGGTGATCAGTTCTCGGTGTTGATGTCCCGTGAAATACTTGATGGCCGCAGTGAGCAAAGCCAACTGGTTGGGGTGCGTATGCGTTCTGGTGGTAAAGATTATTACGCCATCCGTGCCGATGACGGTAAGTTCTATGACCGGCTTGGTTCTGGTTTGGCGCGTGGTTTTATGCGTTTTCCTACCATGAAGCAATTCCGGGTCTCGTCTAACTTTAATCCTCGCCGCATTAACCCGGTAACCGGGCGCATTGCACCGCATAAAGGGGTGGATTTTGCGATGCCAGTGGGTACCCCAGTGCTTGCTGTCGGTGATGGCGAAGTGGTTATTGCTAAACGTAGCGGGGCTGCGGGTAACTATGTGGCTATTCGTCATGGCCGCCAATACACCACCCGTTACATGCATTTGAAAAAATTACTGGTGAAACCAGGCCAAAAAGTGAAACGTGGTGATCGTATTGCCTTGTCGGGTAACACCGGCCGCTCCACAGGCCCGCATCTGCATTATGAATTCTGGATGAACCAGCAAGCCGTTAACCCATTGACCGCTAAGTTACCGCGTTCAGAAGGGCTGAGCGGCAAAGATCGCAGTGACTATCTGGCTATTGCGAAGCAGGTCATTCCGCAGCTGCAACTGGATTAATAGCTCGCCGGTAGTCATGAATTTATGCTACCGGCGTGTTTATACCCAGCGGTATATTATTATCCCACCGCCCATTCCAAGAGTTTCCCATGCATAAAGAGAAAAACGACGCAGCTGGTTTTATTCCGGTATTTAAGAAATCTTTCCTACATCCCCGGTTTTGGGGGGTATGGTTAGGTGCTGGGGCAATGGCGGCTATGGCTTATGTCCCACCGAAATTCCGTGATCCATTATTGGCCGGGGTGGGGCGTCTTGCGGGTAAATTTGCCAAAAGTGCCCGTCGTCGTGCCCGCATTAACCTCCTTTATTGTATGCCAGAGCTGCCAGAGGCAGAGCGCGAACATATTATTGATCAAATGTTTGCGACCGCAGCGCAGCCTTTAATGATGATGGCCGAGCTGTGTTTTCGTGACCCAAAGAAAGTGTTATCGCGTGTTCACTGGCACGGGTTGGATATTCTTGACGGCCTACAGCAGCAGGAGCGCAATGTTATTTTGTTAGTGCCCCATGCATGGTCGATTGATATTCCCGCCATGCTGTTAGCTGAACAAGGTAAGCCGGTTGCTGGTATGTTCCATCACCAACGAAATCCATTAGTCGATTACTTATGGAATAGCGCGCGTTTGCGGTTTGGCGGGCGCATTCATGCACGTGAAAGTGGCATTAAGCCGTTTATTAGCTCAGTGCGTCAGGGTTTTTGGGGATATTATTTACCCGATGAGGACTATGGCCCTGAGCAAAGTGAGTTTGTTGATTTCTTTGCGACCTATAAGGCGACATTACCGGCAGTCGGGCGGTTGATGAAAGTTTGTCGTGCGGCCATTGTTCCCATGTTTCCGGTTTACAATTATCGTGAGCACCGCCTTGATATCTATATTCGTCCGCCAATGGATGATTTGGCCGATGCCGACGATGTTTATATCGCGCGCCGAATGAATGAAGAAGTTGAGTTGTTGGTTAAACCGAATCCAGAACAATATACCTGGATTCTAAAACTGCTGAAAACCCGGCGAGAAGGCGAGATAGAGCCGTATGTTCGTAAGGATCTCTAAGGTCGGTCATTGAGTAAAGGCCGACAGTTGAATGTGGTTGAATAGAGACAACAAAAAAAAGCCCGCTATTAATGAGCGGGCTTTTTGTTTCTAATTAAAAATTACTCAACGCGGATGATGCGGCTGGTATTGGTGGTACCAATCGTCCCCATCACATCGCCCTGTGTGACGATAACTAAATCGCCAGATACCAGGAAACCTTTATCTTTCAGTCGATTAACTGCTTCTGTTGCGGCAAGAATGCCATCAGTATGGGTATCACAATAAACCGGTGTCACACCGCGATAAATGGCCGTCAGGTTCAAAGTATGGTCATGACGTGACATCGCAAAGATTGGCAAGCCGGAACTGATACGCGACATCATCAGCGCCGTGCGGCCTGATTCAGTCATCGCAATAATTGCTGTAATGCCTTTCAAGTGGTTTGCCGCATACATGGTCGACATCGCAATGGCTTCTTCGACATTGTCGAATTGCACATCAAGGCGGTGTTTGGACACATTGATACTTGGAATTTTTTCTGCACCCAGACAAACACGAGCCATGGCGGCAACCGTTTCAGCCGGGTACTGGCCCGCTGCTGTTTCAGCTGACAACATGACCGCATCGGTACCATCCAATACGGCGTTAGCCACGTCCATCACTTCTGCGCGTGTTGGCATTGGGTTGGTTATCATTGACTCCATCATCTGGGTTGCAGTGATAACAGCGCGGTTTAGTTGGCGAGCCCGGCGAATCAGTTTTTTCTGAATGCCGACTAACTCAGGGTCGCCGATTTCGACACCCAAGTCACCACGGGCAACCATCACTACATCTGAGGCCAGAATGATATCGTCCATGGCTTCATCTGTCGCCACGGCTTCAGCACGCTCAACTTTTGCTACGATTTGCGCATTGCAGCCAGCATCACGCGCCAAACGGCGAGCATAATTCAAATCTTCGCCAGTACGTGGGAAAGAGACCGCCAGGAAATCCACACCAATTTTGGCGGCAGTAATAATGTCGGCTTTATCTTTTTCTGTCAGCGCTTCAGCAGACAGGCCACCACCTAACTTGTTGATACCTTTGTTGTTGGAGAGCGGGCCGCCGACAGTCACTTCGGTGAACACTTTCATGCCCTGAACTTCAATGACTTTTAATTGTACGCGACCATCGTCCAGCAACAGGATGTCACCGGGAACAACATCTGCCGGTAATCCTTTATAATCGATACCAACTTTGTCTTTATCGCCTTCGCCTTTTGCCATATTGGCATCGAGCAAGAATTTATCGTGTACGTTAAGGAAGACTTTTCCTTCCTTAAAAGTAGATACCCGGATCTTAGGACCCTGTAAATCGCCAAGAATCGCTACATGGCGCCCCAATCGGGCGGCAATCTCACGGACTTTCTTGGCCCGCGATATATGATCTTCAGCACTACCATGGGAAAAATTCAGGCGGACTACGTTAGCACCCGCGACAATAATCTTTTCCAGATTATTGTCGCGGTCAGTAGCCGGCCCCAGTGTAGTAACAATCTTGGTCCTTCTGAGCCGTCTGGACATCTCTTACTCCGTTGACTGATGAAGCATGGTGTTGTTAAAACAGCGGATAATAAATCCGATAGTAAAATCTAATGTAAGTGACAAATTTTACGACGATGTATCTGTGACAGTTATGTTTGCGCTAACAACGTTTTACAACAAAACGTTTTACAACAACATAGTGTCATTTATGTTATCCGCTTGCGACTGTAAAACAATTGATGCGTAAAATGGCCCATGCAGATTCCATTTTTACATCAATGACCACATTACAAAAGCGAGCTATTGGCTCCTTATTGACTCGGATATTGATCGAGTCAAACACGTATCATATTTCAATGATACGTCAAACTTTCACGGCAGAAGATGTGCTAACACAAAACAAAGCGACTTCGGCCTGCGTGTCATTTACTTTTTGACACATTTAGTTTTCTAACCTTACTCACCACTATTGATTTGTTGAGAGTTTTTGTCGAAGCGAGATTCTTTCAATGCATCTTTAACCCGCTTTAGGTTATCCCTGAATTTAGCCCCTCGGCGCAGAGTAAAACCGGTCGCTAAGACATCAATTAAGGTCAATTGAGCAATTCGCGATACCATCGGCATATACATATCAGTATCTTCCGGCACGTCCAGCAACAGAGGTAATGTTGCTTCATTAGCCAGCGGAGTATCACGCGAGGTAATGGCAATCACTGTGGCATCGTTTTCACGCGCGAGCTGTGCCAGCTCAACGAGGCTTTTTGTCCGCCCAGTGTGTGATATTAATACCACCACATCACCTTCATTGGAATTCATGCAACTCATGCGTTGCATCACGATATCATCGAAGTAAATTATCGGGATATTAAACCGGAAGAATTTATTCATTGCGTCATGGGCTACAGCGGCCGACGCACCAAGGCCAAAGAACGAAATTTTCTTCGCTTGTGTCAATAAATCCACTGCTCGGTTGATCGCGGCAATATCTAAATTATTTTTCGCCATATCCAAACTGGCCATGGTCGATTCAAATATTTTCCCAGTGTAAGCGGCTACACTATCATCCTCTTCGACGTTCCGATTCACATAAGGTGTGCCATTTGCCAGACTTTGTGCCAAATGAAGTTTAAAATCAGGGAAACCTTTGGTGTCTAGTCGACGGCAAAAGCGGTTTACCGTGGGTTCGCTGACGTTCGCCAATTTGGCTAATGTGGCAATACTTGAGTGGATGGCAGTTTGTGGGGAAGCGAGGATCACCTCGGCGACTTTCCTTTCCGATTTGCTCAGGAGGTCCAGATTATTTTGGATATTTTCCAGCGTATTCATATAACGAGAGTCACCCATGGGTTTTACCGATTTCATTTAAAGGAGAAATCTATGTCGGTTTAATGAAAATATACTACGAGCTGGAACCCGTTGGCAGAGACATCTGGTTGGAAACAACTCTTTTTCACCAGAATATGACCTGTGTCTAATTTTCATAATGGTAAATAGTTGTCAAAAACGTCATAAAATTACATTTTAAAGTTGCACCGCCTGATTTGACGCGGCCTGCCACTCCATTGAGTGTTTTTTAACCTTTTTTGGTCCACTTTTATCTGGGTTTACTGGCTATAGTCAAAGAGAGTACATTAGTAATGTAAGAAAATTACAAATATCCTGCAACGAGGAGTATAACATGGCGGTAACTAATACAGCCCAGGCAGCCCAGGCGTGTGATCTGGTGATTTTCGGCGCTAAGGGCGACTTAGCGCGTCGGAAACTGTTGCCTTCCCTTTACCAATTAGAGAAAGCGGGTCACATCCACCCTGATACTCGGATTATCGGCGTAGGCCGTGCCGACTGGGACAAAGACGCGTACACAACCGTGGTAAGGGAAGCCCTCGATACCTTTATGAAAGAGACGCTGGATGATGAATTGTGGCAAAAACTCAGTTCTCGCCTCGATTTCTGTAATTTAGACGTCAATGACAGCAAACACTTTGCCAAATTGGGCAAAATGTTGGATCAAAAAAATCGCACAACCATCAACTACTTCGCGATGCCGCCGAATACCTTTGGCGCAATTTGTAAAGGATTGGGTGAAGCGGGGCTGAATAAAGAGCCAGCACGCGTGGTAATGGAAAAACCTTTGGGGAAAGATTTAGCTTCCTCACGGGTGATTAATGATCAGGTCGCTGAGTATTTCAACGAATGCCAGGTTTACCGTATCGACCATTATTTAGGTAAAGAGACAGTATTGAATCTGTTGGCTTTGCGTTTTGCTAACTCATTATTTGCGTCGAACTGGGATAACCGCACCATTGATCATGTGCAGATTACTGTCGCAGAGGAAGTGGGGATTGAAGGGCGCTGGGGCTATTTTGATCAGGCCGGTCAGATGCGCGACATGATCCAGAACCACTTGCTGCAAATCCTAACCATGATTGCCATGTCACCACCGGCAGATTTGAGTACCGACCGTATCCGTGATGAAAAAGTGAAAGTGCTGCGCTCGCTGCGCCGTATTGACCACACCAATGTCCGCGAAACCACGGTTCGAGGTCAGTATACGGCCGGCTTTGTACAGGGCAATAAAGTCCCCGGCTATCTGGAAGAAGAAGGGGCGAATAAGAGCAGCAATACCGAAACATTCGTTTCTATCCGGGTCGATATTGATGACTGGCGTTGGGCCGGTGTGCCGTTCTATCTGAGAACCGGTAAACGTCTGCCAAGCAAATGTTCTGAAGTGGTGGTGTACTTTAAAAACCCTGCGCTGAATCTGTTCCGTGAGTCTTATCAACAATTACCACAGAACAAACTGACCATCCGTTTGCAGCCAGATGAAGGCATCGAAATTGAAGTGCTGAATAAAGTGCCCGGTCTTGAGCATAAACACCGTCTGCAAACCACCAAGCTTGATCTCAGCTTCTCCAAAACCTTTAACGAACAGCATATTGCGGATGCTTATGAACGTCTGCTGTTGGAGACGATGCGCGGTATTCAAGCCCTGTTTGTGCGCCGTGATGAGGTGGAGGAAGCCTGGAAGTGGGTCGATTCCATCATGGATGCGTGGGCTGCTGATAATGAGGCTCCAAAGCCTTATCAATCTGGGACATGGGGGCCAGTAGCCTCTGTTGCCATGATTACTCGTGATGGCCGTTCATGGAATGAGTTCGAATAACTATTTAGGTTATGACTATACCCTAAATAATTCGAGTTGCAGGAAGGCGGCAAGCGAGAGAGTCCCGATGAGCTTACATCAGTAAGTGATTCGGGTTATTGAGCGTAGCCAACGCACATGCAGCTTGAAGTATGACGGGTATATTGCCCGATAACAGCGCCCACTCAGGTGCAATAATAAAGAGCCGTTAGCTGGCTCGCATTGTGATTCTTTATGGCTGGCGGAACCTCATCGTCAATGTTTTGCCAGCCATCTTTCAACTGACACCTTCGGGTGAGTCCATGCCAACCGGCATAAGTGGAGATAACAACGAATGAAAAGCTGGAAAATGAGCGCAGAGCAGGTAATGACCGCAGGCCCTGTCGTCCCGGTGATCGTGATAAATAAGATCGAGCAGGCGGTACCGCTAGCAAAAGCTTTGGTGGCTGGTGGTGTTCGGGTGCTGGAAGTGACGTTGCGCACCCCTTGTGCTGTTGAGGCTATTCGCGCTATTGCCAAAGAAGTTCCTGAGGCCATTGTGGGGGCGGGTACGGTTCTTAATCCGCAGCAACTGGCTGACGTGGTTGAAGCAGGTGCTCAATTTGCCATTAGCCCAGGGCTGACTGATGAACTTCTCAAAGCGGCAACCGAAGGTGATATTCCATTGATCCCAGGAATAAGCACAGTTTCTGAATTGATGCTCGGCATGAGTTATGGCCTGCGTGAGTTTAAATTCTTCCCGGCAGAAGCTAATGGTGGTGTTAAAGCCTTGCAAGCTATCGGCGGCCCATTCTCTCAAGTGCGTTTCTGCCCAACTGGCGGTATCACACCGAACAACTATCGCGATTACCTGGCGCTGAAAAGCGTATTGTGTATCGGCGGTTCATGGTTGGTTCCGGCTGATGCGTTGGAAAAAGGTGATTACGCTCGCATTACTGAATTAGCCAAACAAGCTGTCGCGGGCGCTACGGCATAAGTTGCTCTAACTCCATGAACTGCTGGGAGAACCCGGCAGTTATGCTGAATACAAAACCTCTGCAATGCAGGGGTTTTGTTGTTTTTAGAAAGGCTAACTTATTATTTTTTAATCTCTTTTTATAAACTATTTATATAATTGATGGTTTGCTTTATAAAATTGACTGTGGTAAAAATACAGCAGTTAATTATTCCAATTTGATGAGGGTTTTAGGCGTATCGCACTGGGTTTGGCATACAAGAATGTAACCAAAACGTGTGTAGCTAAAAAAAAGAGATATATTATGATGAAAACTAATGGAATTACTTTCAAGCCTTCTACATCCCAACTCTTCCTGTCAGCCATTCTGGCCAGTGAGCATCACTGGTGCAGCGAGCTGTAGCGCCTTTCTTCTTCCGTAGTTAATAAATTTAACAAAAAGTTTATACGCCAAGTGAGTTTCTATTTCTTACGGCCTGCGCACGTCTATTCCCTGTGAATGGGGTGCCGAGTGAGGATAACCGTAACAAATAGACCTTAGCGTGCGTTTATGCGTGTTAGGAGAAGAATGATGATTTATTGGATATTTTTAGGTCTAGCGATTGTTGCTGAGATTATCGGCACATTATCAATGAAATACGCCAGTGTCAGTGGTGAGATGACCGGGCATATCGTGATGTATTTTATGATAACCGGCTCATATATCTTGCTGGCGCTGGCGGTAAAGAAAGTCGCGTTAGGGGTGGCTTATGCTCTGTGGGAAGGGATTGGTATCCTGATTATTACTGTTTTCAGTGTGTTGTGGTTTGATGAAAGCTTATCGCCACTGAAAATTGCCGGTTTAGTGACTTTGATCGGCGGCATAATGTTAGTGAAATCAGGGACTCGTAAGCCAAAGAAACCAAACAGTCCGAGCCGAAATTCGGGTGAGCATCATGCAACAGCTTGAGTTTTATCATATTGCCTTTCTGATATTGGCGGTGATTCTGGAGATAATCGCCAATATTTTGCTGAAAATGTCAGATGGTTTTCGCCGGGTATGGTTGGGAATTTTATCATTGTTGTCAGTGCTAGGGGCATTCAGTGCTTTGGCGCAAGCGGTAAAAGGCATTGAATTATCAGTGGCTTATGCCTTATGGGGTGGGTTCGGTATCGCCGCCACTGTGGCCGCGGGTTGGATTCTGTTCAATCAGCGGCTGAACTATAAAGGTTGGATTGGTCTGATCTTGCTCTTGGCCGGCATGGTAATGATTAAGCTATCCTGATATCCCCTTTGTACTTGAAGTTGCAGGGGTGTTGGCTGCGCGCGCAAACCCGAATCACTTACCAGTGTAAGCTCATCGGGATTTGTTTGCTGGCCGCCTACCTGCAACTCCAATTACTTTGGGTATATCGAGTGACATTTTTTAGTTGAAGCAGATCGCAAAATCAAATAGCCGCAATGATTTTGATTTCAACTTTATACTTCGGATTCATTAACTTAGCTTCGACCGTGCAGCGTACCGGTGCATTGCCATCCACCACCCAAGCATCCCACGCTGCATTCATTGCCGCGAAATCTGCTTTGTCGGCCAAAAAGATAGTCGCATCCAAAATACGGCCTTTATCTGAGCCAAGTTGATTCAGCATCATATCAATGGCTGCCAGTGTGTTTGCTGTCTGCGCAGTGGCGTCTGCATCCAGATTTTCTGGAACGCTGGTGTAATAGATTGTATTGTTGAATACAACTGCGTCTGACCACCGTTTTTCTGGATTAATACGCTCAATACTCATTTTCGCCCCTTTGTGTAAATGTCAATGACTATCAGGGTAGCATAGCTTGTCGCGAGAATGTGTGGTCGCGGGCTCTTAGGCTTGGCATAATCACCGCTGATTTCGCCCGGAAGAGAAAGTGTGACAGACGATTTTGCAACAGACGGCGCATTAGCGCAGGCCATTACAGGTTTTAATCCCCGAGAGTCTCAGCGCCAAATGGCGGCGGCCATCAGTGAATCTATTGATGCCAAACAACAACTTGTGGTTGAGGCCGGTACTGGTACCGGTAAAACATTTGCTTATTTGGCACCCGCATTACGGGCTGATTGCAAAGTCATTATCTCCACTGGCTCCAAAGCATTGCAGGATCAACTGTATTCCCGCGATTTGCCCACTGTCGCTACCGCCTTAAAATATAAAGGAAAGTTGGCGTTACTCAAAGGCCGATCAAACTACCTGTGTCTGGAGCGGCTTGAACAGCAATCACTGGCGGGCGGCGAGTTGGCCAGTGAAACATTAGTGGATTTAGTGCGCTTACGCGGCTGGTCGGCAGAAACCGTTGACGGGGATATCAGCACTTGTGGTGAGGTTGCAGAAGACAGTTTTGTCTGGCCGTTAGTGACTAGCACCAATGATAACTGTCTGGGGAGTGATTGCCCGCTGTATAAAGAGTGCTTTGTGGTGAAAGCTCGCCGCCGGGCGATGGATGCCGATGTGGTGGTAGTTAACCACCATTTATTCCTGGCGGATATGGTGGTGAAAGAGAGCGGCTTTGCCGAGCTTATCCCCACCGCCGATGTGATGATTTTCGATGAGGCCCATCAAATACCTGATATTGCCAGCCAATATTTCGGCCAGCAATTGACCAGCAGGCAACTGATGGATCTGGCGAAAGACATCATTATTGCTTATCGCACAGAAGTGCGTGACTCGGCGCAATTGCAAAAAAGTGCTGACCGGTTGACACAAAGTACCCAAGATTTTCGTTTGGTGCTGGGGGATCCCGGCTATCGCGGCAATCTGCGCGATGTGATGGAGCAACCCGCTATTCAACGGGCGCTGTTGTTGCTCGATGATGCGCTGGAACTGTGCTACGACGTGATGAAGCTTTCACTGGGGCGCAGCGCCATGTTGGATGCGGCCTTTGAGCGGGCGACGGTGTATCGCAACCGTCTGAAACGATTAAAAGATGTCACCACCCCCGGTTACAGTTATTGGTATGAATGTAATTCACGGCATTTTGTGCTGGCACTCACGCCACTGTCCGTTTCTGACCGCTTTCGCGAGTTAATCGAAGAAAAACCTGGAACCTGGATTTTCACCTCGGCCACTCTGTCGGTGAATGACCAATTATCACATTTCACTTCACGGCTGGGGCTGACCAACGCCAAGACGCTGTTGCTGCCCAGCCCATTTGACTACGCCAATCAAGCATTATTGTGTGTGCCGCGGAATTTGCCCTCCGCCAATGAGCCGGGGGCAGCACGCAAACTGGCTGTGATGCTAAAGCCTTTGATTGATGCTAACAAAGGGCGATGTTTCTTCCTGTGTACCTCGCACCAGATGATGCGTGGGTTGGCCGAAGAGTTCCGCGCCAGCATGACATTGCCGGTATTGGTGCAAGGGGAAACCAGCAAAGGGCAACTGCTGGCGCAGTTTGTGGCGGCAGGTAATGCGCTATTGGTGGCGACTAGCAGCTTTTGGGAAGGGGTCGATGTGCGCGGTGATGCCCTGTCTTGCGTTATTATCGACAAACTGCCATTTACCTCGCCGGATGACCCTTTGTTGAAAGCGCGCATTGAAGATTGCCGTCTGCGCGGCGGCGATCCGTTCAATGACGTGCAATTACCCGATGCAGTGATAACTCTGAAGCAAGGTGTCGGGCGTTTGATTCGTGATATTGATGATCGCGGTGTGCTGGTTATCTGCGATAACCGGCTGGTAATGCGCCCTTATGGCGCGATGTTCCTCAATAGTTTACCACCCGCACCCCGAACCCGTGATTTGGCGAAAGCTATCGCTTTTCTCAAGCAGCGCGATTGAGGGAAAAGCGAGGAGGGGTGTGCTATCATGCGCGCCCTGTGTTGAATTCATCTTCTTTTCCTGCCGAGGTTGGCATGTCCACGCGAATTTTAGCGATCGATACCGCAACAGAAGCTTGTTCTGTCGCACTCTGGAACAACGGCGAAGTTCAGGCCATATTTGAGCTTTGTCCACGAGAACATACCCAACGAATTTTACCGATGGTGCAGCAAGTGCTGGCGGAGTCGGGTTTATCACTGCAACAACTCGATGCACTGGCTTTTGGCCGCGGTCCTGGCAGTTTTACCGGTGTAAGAATTGGTATTGGGATTGGTCAGGGGCTGGCATTGGGCGCTGACTTACCGATGATTGGCGTTTCCACCTTGCAAACCATGGCTCAAGGGGCGTTTCGCTTGACGGGTAGCACCCGCGTCTTAGCGGCGATAGATGCGCGCATGGGCGAGGTTTATTGGGGCGAGTTTGAGCGCAATGACCAAGGGCAGTGGCTCGGTGACGCGAGTGAAGCGGTGATGACACCGCCACAAGCGCTGGAGCATGCTCAAGCCTTGAGTGGCACTTGGGCCACTGTGGGCACTGGCTGGCAGACGTATCCTGACCTGATTAGCGGCAGCGGTGTGGTGCTGACTGACGGCGAAATAACCTTGCCGCATGCTGAAGATATGTTGCCGCTGGCGTTATCATCATGGGCGAATGGGCAGGTTGTTCGTGTAGAAAATGCTGAGCCAGTCTACTTGCGCAATGAAGTGACCTGGAAAAAACTACCGGGCCGCTAGAACTAGCCAACATCGCGATAGCTTGAAATATTTAATAACTTATTATCCTGATTAGAGTCTAAAATATTAAGATAGCGATAGGATAAGGAGTGGCATGCTATGGTGATAAACACATCAATGACTCAATCTACCCAGAACAGAAGTCGTAAATGGAGCTGTGGTTGGCTAGGATTGGGCGCTTTGCTACTTTCCGGCTGTGTCACGATCCCACCGGCGATTCAGGGCACCACCGCGACACCGCAGCAAAATCTTAACTTGGTTCGGACTGATCCCAAGGCCTTTATTGGTCAGGAAGCACGTTTTGGCGGAACAGTGATCAATGTGACCAACGAAGCGCATCGCACCCGGCTTGAGATTGTCAGTGTACCGCTAGATTCGGGAGCCAGACCTATTTTGGGCGACCCTTCACAGGGCCGAGTCATTGCTTATGTGAATGGTTTCCTTGAGCCCGCCGATTTCCGTGGGCATCTTGTCACTGTTGTTGGGCCGATTACCGGTGTTGAAGCGGGTAAAATTGGCCAGACACCTTATAATTTCGTGGTAATGAATGCCACGGGTTATAAGCGTTGGCATATTGAACAGCAAGTGTTAATGCCACCTATGATGGACCCTTGGGGTTATCGTTACCCTGGAATGTGGGGGCCAGGATGGGGGGGGTGGTACAATCCGGGGCCAGCACCGATACAAACCATTGTGACGGAGTAGGGAGAATTCTCCATCACTGTTGGGCGATATATAGACCATAGGGTTAATCAAGAAGGGCGCTGAATTCAGCGCCCTTTTACATTTGCGGTAAGCTGCGGGTATGTAAAAGTTATTTATGATCAATTAGTTAGATTGGAGAATGTCATTAAATTAGTTTAACTAATTGATTTTAATGTTATTTTTTTGTCAGTCATTAACTGACTTGATTATTTTTATGATCTCAACGCCAGAAAATAGTGATGTATATCCCAACCTCAAAATTGTTTAAAAGCAAACTGGTAAGCTGAGTTAAAATATTGTTAAAGTTCTGGTGTAAATAAGTTTGCCAGCCTATCTGGTGACTAATAATAATTTCAGGAGCGCTACCTTGGAAAAAGTATGGCTAAAGCGATACCCGGCAGATGTCCCCGCAGAAATTGACCCGGATCGCTATTCTTCTTTGGTGGAAATGTTTGAGAATGCCGCGTTGCGTTATGCGGACCAACCTGCGTTCATCAATATGGGGGAGGTGATGACCTTCCGTAAGCTGGAAGAGCGTAGCCGTGCTTTCGCCGCCTATCTACAGCAAGGTCTGGGATTGCAAAAAGGCGATCGCGTTGCATTGATGATGCCCAACCTGCTGCAATATCCTATTGCTTTATTTGGTATTCTGCGTGCTGGCATGGTTGTGGTGAATGTTAATCCACTGTATACCCCACGAGAGCTAGAGCATCAGCTCAATGATAGTGGCGCAGTGGCTATTGTTATTGTTTCCAACTTTGCCCATACACTGGAAAAAATCGTGTTTAAGACCCAAGTTAAGCACGTTATTTTAACGCGTATGGGCGATCAGCTGTCGACGGCAAAAGGGACACTGGTCAATTTCGTGGTGAAATATATCAAGCGGCTGGTGCCGAAATACTATTTGCCTGATGCCATTTCATTCCGCACGGCATTACAGAAAGGCCGCCGGATGCAATATGTGAAGCCGGATGTCATCAATACAGATATGGCATTCTTGCAATATACCGGCGGTACAACTGGCGTGGCGAAAGGGGCGATGTTGACCCACCGTAACATGCAATCGAACCTGGAACAGGCCAAAGCGGCCTATGCCCCATTGTTACAACCGGGCCATGAGCTGGTGGTGACGGCGCTACCGCTCTATCACATTTTTGCGTTGACCATGAATTGCCTACTATTCATAGAACTGGGCGGCCGCAGTTTATTGATAACTAACCCGCGTGATATACCGGGCATGGTGAAAGAGCTCAGTCGCTACCCATTCACGGCGATGACCGGGGTGAACACATTATTTAATGCGCTGTTAAATAATGAGGAATTCACCCAATTAGACTTCTCCACTTTGCGCCTTTCTGTCGGCGGCGGGATGCCAGTACAGAAAGCCGTGGCTGAAAAGTGGGAAAATCTAACCGGGAAACATTTACTGGAAGGCTATGGTTTAACCGAGTGTTCGCCGTTAGTCACTGGCAACCCTTATGATTTGAAGCATTACAGCGGCAGTATCGGCCTGCCTGTGCCCTCTACCGATGTTCGGCTGGTTGATGATGAGGGTAACGATGTTGCTTTGGGGGAACCGGGCGAACTGTGGGTGCGTGGGCCTCAAGTTATGTTAGGCTATTGGCAGCGGCCCGAAGCGACCGATGAAGTCCTAAAACAGGGATGGCTGGCAACAGGTGATATCGCGACGATAGATGAACAAGGTTTCTTGCGAATTGTTGACCGCAAAAAGGATATGATTCTGGTTTCCGGTTTTAACGTCTACCCCAACGAGATTGAAGATGTGGTGGCGTTACATGCGAAAGTGTTGGAGTCTGCGGTTGTAGGGGTGCCTAATGAGGTCTCCGGTGAGACAGTAAAATTGTTTGTCGTGAAAAAAGATGTCTCATTGACGCAGGAAGAGTTGTTAACCCATTGCCGCCGCTACCTAACAGGGTATAAAGTACCGAAAATAGTAGAGTTCCGCGACGAGTTGCCGAAATCGAATGTCGGTAAAATTTTGCGTCGAGAACTGCGTGACGAACAGATTAAGGCCAAAGTCAGCGAACAAAACGCGGCTTAACTTAATGTGGGAGTCACTCCATCATCATCAACAACGCCGGTTATCACCGGCGTTGTTGTGTTTGCCATAGCACTAACGACTTATAGAGAATCATGTTTTGAATTATCAGTTGATCACGACCGACAGTGCCTTGCAGCAGGTCTGCGAACAAGCCCGAACACATGCCCATGTTGCGCTGGATACAGAGTTTGTCAGAACCCGCACCTACTACCCTCAGTTGGGCCTGATTCAACTGTATGACGGTGAACAACTTTCACTTATTGATCCTTTGCCCATTACGCAGTGGCAACCTTTCCGTGAGTTGCTCCAAGATTTGAATGTGGTGAAATATCTGCATGCGGGTAGTGAAGATCTCGAAGTATTCTTAAATGCCTTTGAAATAATGCCCACGCCGATGATTGATACTCAGATATTGGCTGCATTTTCTGGCCGCACGTTATCTTGCGGTTTTGCCATGCTGGTGAATGAGTTTGAAGGTGTCGAATTAGATAAAAGTGAATCTCGGACAGATTGGATTGCTCGGCCGTTAAGTGAAAAACAGTGTGACTATGCCGCTGCGGACGTATTTTATTTGTTGCCGTTGGCCGCTAAATTGGTTGAGGCGACTGAAGCTGCCGGGCGTATGGATGCAGCTATCGACGAATGTGAGCTGCTGTGCCGCCGTCGCAGTGAAACACTTGACCCTGAATTAGCTTATCGCGAAATCACCAATGCCTGGCAGTTGCGTGGCAGTCAGTTGGCTTGTCTGCAAAAGCTGGCGTCATGGCGCTTACGTCAAGCTCGTGAGCGCGATCTGGCGGTGAACTTTGTCGTTCGCGAAGAAAACCTATGGCAAGTCGCCCGTTATCAGCCAACCTCGCTGGGTGAGCTGGACTCACTAGGCTTAAGTGGGCAAGAGATTCGCTATCATGGCCGCACCTTACTGGCGCTGGTGGCTGAAGGTAATGCCGTCCCTGAGGATCAACTGCCGCCACCGGTTATTAATCTGATTGACCAGCCGGGTTACAAGAAAGTATTTAAAGATATTAAAGCACTTATTGCATCTGTTAGTGAGCGCAGTGGGCTAAGTAGTGAGTTACTGGCATCACGCCGCCAAATAAACCAATTACTCAGTTGGCATTGGAAATTGAAATTAACAGAGACTCAGCCTGAATTATTAAGTGGTTGGCGCGGTGAATTATTGTCGCCGGAATTGACTGAGATTTTACAGCAATATTAATGGATATTCAGGGTGGGGGAGACTTCACTCTGGGTGTTTGAGTTTTAATTTATCACTCGTTTATAAATAGCCCAAATAGAGAAGAAGAATGATCTTGTCTTGGTGGGTATATTTATAGTGGATGAATATAACGAGAGTGTGACTGGATATATATACAGTCAAATAAAAGAAACTACCCCTGTAAATAAATACAGGGGATAGTTATTGCGAAGACATCATTTAGGTGTTTCTTCCGTTTCCGGCAATGTCACGTTAAGTTCAAGCACCGAAATATCATCTCCTTTCTGCTCAAATTGCACATGCAGCATTTCAGGATCGATCTGAATATATTTACAAATAACCGCCAAAATATCGCGTTTCAAGTCAGGCAAATAATGGGGCTCACTGTCCCCACGACGACGCTCAGCGACGATAATTTGCAGCCGTTCCTTGGCTATATTGGCTGTCGGTTTTTTGCGGGACAGAAAAAAGTCTAACAAAGCCATGGTTTATCCCCCAAAAAGGCGTTTCAGGAAGCCCTTCTTCTCTTCTTCAATGAAGCGGAAGGGGCGTTCTTCTCCTAGCAAACGGTCAACGGTATCGTCATAAGCTTTACCGGCATCTGACTCTTTGTCCAGAATCACTGGCTCACCTTGGTTCGAGGCGCGCAGTACTGACTGATCTTCTGGAATAACGCCAACCAGTGGGATCCTCAGAATATCGAGGACATCTTCCATGCTAAGCATATCGCCGCGATTAACACGCCCTGGATTGTAGCGGGTCAACAGCAGATGTTCTTTAATTGGCTCCTGGCCTCTTTCAGCCCGGCGTGACTTGGATGACAATATCCCAAGGATACGGTCTGAGTCACGAACTGAGGAAACTTCAGGGTTAGTGGTGATGACGGCTTCGTCAGCAAAGTACAGCGCCATCAACGCGCCGCTTTCAATACCCGCTGGCGAGTCACACACTACGAACTCGAAATTCATTTCGCCAAGATCGTTTAAAATCTTTTCAACACCCTCTTTGGTCAGGGCGTCTTTGTCTCGGGTCTGAGAGGCGGGCAGAATATACAAATTATCTGTACGCTTATCTTTTATTAATGCTTGGTTCAAGGTGGCGTCACCTTGAATCACATTAACAAAATCGTAAACTACCCGGCGTTCACAGCCCATAATCAAATCCAGGTTCCGTAGACCGATATCGAAATCGATAACCACGGTTTTTTTACCTTTTTGGGCCAAGCCGGTTGCGATAGCCGCGCTTGATGTGGTCTTGCCAACGCCCCCTTTACCCGATGTAACAACAATAATGCGTGCCATGAAATGGATTCCTTGTCAAAAGGGCTTAATTTAAAGGTTGTATAGTTAATGCGTTATCCAGCAGATGCAAACGCGCAGCTTGACCAAAATAACCACTTGGGATCTGGTCACTCAACCAGTACTGCCCTGCGATAGAGACTAGTTCAGCACCCAGATGCGTGCAAAAAATCTGGCACTGCGCATCACCGGATGCACCTGCTAGCGCACGACCTCGCATCATTCCATAGATGTGAATATTGCCGTCGGCAATTAATTCAGCTCCGGCGCTGACACTACTGATAACAATCAAATCGCAATTACGGGCATAAATCTGTTGGCCGGAACGGACAGGCGTGTTGATAATTCGTGTCTTGGTAGGAACATTTTCCGGCGGGCTGATAACTGGCTCTGGTGCCACTTTCTGGCCTTTACCTTCGCTCAGTAACGGCAAACCTGCCCGTGCTATTGCACGTTTTTGACGTTCATCCTGACAACCACTGATGCCAACAATACGCAGACCCGCTGAAGTGACAGCCTGTTGGAGATCTTTCCAGTTAGCACCGTTAGGTAACGTTGCAACGTTAATCACAACAGGGGCGTTTTTCAGGAAAGCGGGCGCTTGATCTACCTTTTCCTGTAATGCCTGACGGATTACCTCCGGTCGTGAATCATGTAAATGAATGACCGATAGGGTAAAACTACTGCCTTTTAACTCAATTGGCGATTGTGACATCTATCCTGACTCAGTTTCAGCTGCGTTAATCCCCGAAATATCATCCGGGGTACAATATTCTGATGTTCCCAAGCATGTTATAGGTAATATAAAAAGAAATCTATCCGTATCAATATATTGAAACTATAACGCCATAATGACGCCGAACTTGCCAGAAATTACAGCATAACTTCTGCTTATTCGCTAGCCCCGACCAGCCTATATTTGGTGTATATCACTGCGGTGATTGAGTTGTGTATTTTTTCAGCAATAAAGTTGGCGTTATGTCAGTACGGCTGCGCCCATAAAAACCATTAATTTCTATCAAATGTGGTCATTTTTTTATCAAGTGAAGTTGTTTTTTATAAAATGAGGTAATGGTAGACCATTATTATGGCTTTTAAGATGGCGATAAAATGGGAAATGGAATGCGGCTATTATTGGTTCAGTGAAATACCGCGCAATATTATTTCGGAGCAATCTCACTCAATACTTTGTCAATCTGCGCACTATGCCGAGTAAATGGATGAGCCATAAAACGTAGGAGTTTTTTCTTTTACTATAAACGACATGAATCAATGTTATATTTAATGATTGTTTATTGAGAATGATAATTATTTTGTGATATTTTGTGCTTTCTGCATCAGCTAGTCTAAAGGAAGTCAATGATGAAAAGGAATTTCGTCCCACTATCATTTATCTGTGTTATTGCCCTATCAACCCCTTTTCATGCTGGGGCTGATTTTAGCTATCACGCTGAATTACCAAAAGATAGTCAGGTTTCTACCGATTACTTGGAAAAACGCAAAGCACTGAGGGGGGCGGTTCATGATGCTGAATCATGGCAACAGAAATTAGATGAGGAAAAAGCACGAATAGATGCTGATGTCGCCAGGGATGAAAAAGAAAAACAGATGAAATGCCAACGGCAAGAACATCAACCCCGCCCGCGAGTGGATAATGCCAGAAATTCCTATTTAACCCCCGATCCTTGTGCTGCCAGGATAGAGGTCAAGATCCCCGTCTATTGATATCTCAGATATGTGATATAGCCTGGCGTGTTATAATCATCAGCTATACCCGTCATACTTCAAGCTGCATGTGCGTTGGCCGCCTTCCTGCAACTCGAATTATTTAGGGTATATTACCCTTGAATTTATCGACTAGAGTCCAAAACATGCTTTGTGCTATCTACAGAAGCCCTAAACGGGATCAAACTTACCTTTATATTGAAAAGAAAGATGATTTTTCGAGAGTGCCTGCTGAGTTACTCGCCAGTTTTGGTCAACCGCAATTTGCGATGCTGCTTTCACTCAATGAGCGAAAAAGCTTGGCAACGGCGGATATCGAAAAAGTGAAGAACGCGCTCGTTGATCAGGGCTTTTATCTGCAAGTCCCGCCACCACCAGAAAGTTTGTTGAAAATGCATTTGGGTGAAACGAAAGCCTAGTTTTTTCGCTGGCGATGGCTTTATAAAGGAACGCGTCGATGAAATTGTCAATGATTACAGTCGCCATTGCGGCTGTAATATCTATGGGGTGTGCCAAAAAGAACACAGCTGCTCCAATGCAACCACAAGCTGCTGCATTGCAATCTGCACCGAGCCCAGCCGCTGCCGCCAACAGCAAAAAAATGTTATCCGAACAGGGGCGGGATCCGGCGCAATTTCCCGCTTATGTTGAAAAATTAAAATCTCAGGCCCGCGCGAAGGGGATCAGTGACGCCACGCTGGATATCGCTTTCGCCAATATTCATTTTGTTGACAGGGTTATTCAATCGGATCGTAACCAGTTAGAAAAAAAAGTCACATTGGATGACTACCTCGCCAAAGTTCTGACTCCGAGTAAAATAGCGCAGGGCAAAGAAATTTATCAGCGCTATCAGCCCCAGTTATCGCCCGTGGCTGCGCGCTATGGCGTGCCGGAACGTTACATTGTGGCACTGTGGGGAATGGAAAGTGGCTTTGGTAAAATTCAAGGTAAAGAAGATGTGATTTCGGCTTTGTCGACATTGGCATTTGAAGGGCGGCGCGAGGCATTTTTCACCAAAGAGCTGATGGCCGCACTGGAAATAATTCAACAAGGTCGCGTGGAAGATCCGCAATTGAAAGGGTCTTGGGCCGGAGCCATGGGGCAAAGCCAGTTTATGCCCAGTTCTTTCCTGACTTATGGGGCTGATGGTGATGGTGACGGGAAAGTCGATATTTGGAATAATATTGATGATGTGTTTGCTTCAACCGCTAACTATCTGTCTACTGAGGGATGGAAACCGGGCATGGAGTGGGGTCAGGAAGCTCAGTTGCCTGAGAGCTTTAATGTTGCACTTGCCGGTTTGAAAGATAGCCAAGCCAAGACAGTCGCACAATGGCAGCAGCTTGGCGTTATCCCTAAAGGCAGTGTGGCTAACCCTGATTTGCGTGCTTGGGTGATTGTGCCCGATGATGTACAAGGGCGAGCGTTTCTGGTTTATGATAATTTCCGAACCATAATGCACTGGAACCGTTCTTACTATTTTGCTATCAGCATTGGTATGATGGCGGATAGCATTAGTCAATAATGCCTGCGGTGTAGTGTCTATCAGGATATAAATTCAAGAGAGGCAGTATGTATCAACATAGAGACTGGCAAGGGGCTTTGCTGGATTTCCCAGTGAGTAAAGTGGTTTGCGTAGGCAGTAACTATGCCGAACATATTAAAGAGATGGGAAGTGTAGCCTCAGCCGAGCCAGTGCTATTTATGAAACCGGAAACAGCCCTGTGTGATATTCGCCAACCGGTCTCGATCCCGAAAGATTTAGGTGCTGTACACCATGAAGTTGAACTGGCTGTTTTGATCGGGACACCGTTAAAACAAGCCACTGAAGATAGAGTGGCTCGTGCTATTGCGGGTTATGGTGTGGCATTGGATTTAACCTTGCGTGAATTGCAGGCCGGTTTGAAGAAAGCGGGGCAGCCTTGGGAGAAAGCCAAAGCCTTTGATGGTTCGTGCCCGATTTCGGGTTTTATCCCTGTGGCCGAGTTTGGCGATGCACAACAGGTTGATTTATCCCTGACCATCAATGATGAAATCCGTCAACAGGGCAATACCCGCGATATGATAACGCCTATCATTCCATTGATAAGCTATATCAGTCGTTTCTTTACGTTGCGTCCTGGTGATGTTGTGTTGACTGGGACACCACAAGGTGTCGGCCCGATGAAGTCGGGTGATATGCTAAAAATTATGCTAAATGGTAAAACATTGAACACCCGCATAATCTAAGTGAATGTCTGCCGCTTGGGCCATTGCTCGGGCGGCAAAACTTGCATCTGGTAGCCAAAACGTCTATAAACACCCGCTCATTCAACTCTATATTTTTCAATTACAGCGGATACCGTTATGTCACAACCTCCTTTTTGGCAACAAAAAACACTTGCTGAGATGTCAGACAGTGAATGGGAATCACTGTGCGACGGATGCGGCCAATGTTGTTTGAATAAACTGATTGATGAGGACACGGATGAAATCTATTTCACCAATGTGGCCTGTGATCAGCTCAATCTCAAAACCTGTCAGTGCCGTAATTATGAGCGCCGCTTTGAATTAGAAGAGGATTGCATCAAGTTAACTCGCGAAAACTTGGTGACTTTTGAATGGCTGCCGCCTACCTGCGCATATCGCTTAATTGGCGAAGGTCATGATTTACCCCATTGGCACCCATTATTATCGGGTTCAAAATCCGCCATGCACGGTGAGCGAATTTCAGTACGTCATATTGCGGTGCGCGAGAGTGAAGTGATCGACTGGCAAGACCACATTTTGAATAAACCACAGTGGGCCAGATAACTCGTCACGATAAGCAGCCAAATATGGCATACTAGCGCCGAAATTTAACCAAGAAACTTAAAAAAATGAAATATTCTACTTTAGCCGCTGTTATCATCGGTATATTCACCACATTAGGTGGTGTTTCACATCAGGTTCAGGCCGCTGGGGCTTCATTAATTAATCTTGACTGCGAATTGAAAGAGGGCGGCAGCCTCTCTGCCGTATTGGATGGGCCGAATCAACAGCTGACCATCGATAAATCAGTATTTCAGTTTGTTAAAGTTAATCCGGAAGGTCAGGGTGAATCGCTGATCTTCCAGAAGTCGAATAACCAGGAACATGTTATTGCGGCTCTTAACATCTCCACCATGCCCATTCGTTTGGCGATTGTCGATGGTGAGCAAGCGAGCCAATATATTTGTACTCATAGCAAAGCGTAATACTGGGATAATAATCTGAAACAAGGCTGCCATAGGGCGGCCTTTTTTAGTTATGTCACGGGTAGATTAATTATTTGCTCCTTATTGGCAAGAAATAAAGAATCCAGATTCATCTGAAATGGAAAATTATGTTCAATTTCCCTTGATGAAATATTATAAAACTGTATAATTATTAATCGTATGAAGTTAAAGTATGACAGTATTTTTGTCTATCACAGTTAGTGGGTTACGGGATAAGATGTTTAACAGAAAAGCGCATTAAGGATATTTACAGTGTGTTTCTCTGTTATGCAATGGTCGTGCTTAGGCTGTGTAATGTTGGAGTGTACGACGGACGCTTACACCATAACATGACGGCCGGGAAAGTACCGGCATCCTTTCAAACCCTGGTTATTACCGGGGTTTTTATATGGCCGATTGAGTCAGCATGACGGCCACACTCTCTTATTCCTACCTATTTTTTGCCAGTAAATCCGATTAAACCAATGGATGGATTAGTCCTTATGCAGCCTTGAAGTTACCCACAAAGCAGTAAGTGAGTCCTCCACCAGGAGAATTAAATAGCTTGATTGATAACACCGCGATAATTTCTGCTTCTGCAATCATTGAGGAGGGGGCGGTGATTGGTGCGAATGTACATATTGGTCACTTTTGTTACATTGGTTCTCAAGTCACTATTGGTTCCGGCACGGTGCTTAAATCGCATATTGTGATTAATGGTATTACCGAGCTTGGATGTGACAATTATGTTGGACAATTTTCCTCCATCGGAGAGGTTAGTCAGGATCTTAAATACAAGGGCGAGAGCACGCGAGTTGTCATTGGCAGTCGCAATTTGATTCAGCAAAATGTCACTATTCATCGCGGTACTTTACAGGGCGGTGGAGTTACACATATTGGTAATGATAATAATCTGATGAGCCATGTTCATATTGGACATGATTGCATTGTGGGCGACCATTGTTTCTTGGCATCAAATGTGGGATTGGCTGGGCATGTCGAAGTTGATGACTTTGCCATTATTAGTGCTGGCAGTGCGGTGCATCAGTTTTGTGTTATTGGCACTCATGCTTTAGTGAATATGGGGGCTTGCGTGGTGCAGGATGTCCCGCCTTATGTTATTGCACAAGGGAATCGCGCAGTGCCTGTCGGAATAAGAGGTACAGGAGTCCGCGATGATTGGCTAGACAGCAATGATCAGCAGGCGGTTAAAGGTGCTTACGAACTTATTTATCATCGAGGAAAGCGGGTGGCAGAGGTAAATAAAGAAATTGAAATATTGGCGAGAGAGTGGCAAATATTACTGCCTTATCAGCCATTTTTCAGTCGCTCTGCACGCGGCATTATTCGTTAATCAATAAAGCTGTTAGCCCAATGGCTTGGGGCGGTCAGAATATAAAAAGGCGCCCCATTTTGGGCGCCTTAAATAGATAAAGATATGTGTAAAAATTGTCAGTCAAAATAAAAGCTAGCGGCTAAACAGATCGCGTCTTTTCGGCTTAACAAATTGACTAATTAGCACTAATACTGCCATAAGCAGATAAGCGGCGAAAATGCCGACTAACCACTGCGGCATTTCCAGTGACAGGAATTCCCATTGTTTTACTGCGCAATCGCCACTGGCAACAAAGATAGCAGGGAACCATTTGTCTAGCGGTAACCATGACGGGAAGCTGACAAAGAAATCACAGGTTGTGAAAGGTGATGGATGCAACTGCAGCATCGTATGTACCCAAGCTAACTGAATGCCTCGCCATGCACTGTAAATCCAGATGAAAATAGCCAGATAGCGCAAAGGGGATTTAGGCGCGATAGCACCTAGCAGTGATGCACCAAGAATACCGAATAATGCGGCCCGTTCATAAATACACATTACGCAAGGCTGAAGCAGCATTACGTGTTGAAAATAGAGCGCAACTAATTCTAATACAAGTGCAGTCAGGGCCATTAACAGCCAAGCACCGCGCCCTTTAGAGCAGCGGTTAAGGAATTGCAACATATCTTTATTTTCCATGCAGTAAGCAATTGTACCGGCAGTGTAAACCAATTCATCTTTGCTGCCAGCTACCCAAAGGTAAAATTAGACAAAAATCAGCTATTTCTCGCGAATATCAGCCATCACGATCATCAATTTTGCTTTGGGTGAGATATTGGTTTGTTTTACCCGCCCATTTTAGCCCCTTTATACGGGATTGGAATGGGCGGGTACAGACGATAATTTAAGTCATCAGTGTGTAATGCTAACCCCCGCAACGAGATGAGGCAAACTTATCCAGCCACTTTGTACCATCCACTCTGTTGCTGGCACTAATAAGAACTCAACACCGAGCAGGCCGACAATTGTCATCACAATAGTATAAGGCAGGGCCATATACACCATTCGACCATAGGATAGGCGAATTAATGGGGCGAGTGCTGAGGTCAACAGGAACAAAAACGCGGCCTGCCCATTAGGTGTGGCAACAGAGGGGAGGTTGGTACCGGTATTGATAGCGACGGCCAATAATTCAAACTGTTGGAGTGAAATAATACCCAATTCAAATGCCTTCCGTGCTTCATTGATGTACACCGTGCCGACAAAGACATTGTCAGAGACCGAGGACAGTAAGCCGTTAAACAAATAAAACAGGGATAATTGAGCTGACGGTGAGGATTGTAAAACAAACTGAATAATTGGGGTGAATAAATTTTGCTCAATAATTACTGCGACCACGGCGAAAAACACCGTCAGCAACGCAGTGAAAGGCAATGCTTCTTGAAATGCTTTACCCAGCGCATGTTCACTGGTGATGCCGCAGAAAGAGGTGGCGAGAATAATCACCGACAGCCCCACTAAGCCCACTTCAGCTAAATGTAATGCCAACGCGAGCACCAACCAGACGCCAATTAATGCTTGTACCAGCAGCTTCACTTTTTCCTGCCGATTTCGTTTGGCGCTAGCTTGTTGGTCATAATCCGTCAGAACATGGCGTACTCGCTCAGGTAGCTCCGCACCATAGCCAAACAGCTTAAAACGCTCGACCAACACGCAGACCAACAGTCCGCAAAACAGCACTGGCAGAGTGACCGGCAACATCCGCATAAAGAAATCACCAAAATTCCAACCGGCACTTTTGGCGATAATCAGGTTTTGCGGCTCACCCACCATGGTCATTACGCCCCCCAGCGCCGTCCCCACGCCAGCATGCATCATGAGGCTGCGCAAGAATGCTCGGAATTGTTCCAGTGTTTTGCGATTTTCCTGACTGTCTATCCAACTATCATCATTGATGTCTTTATCCGAATGATTTGATGTAACGTGATGATAAATAGTATAAAAACCAACGGAGACACTAATGACGACGGCGATAACGGTCAGCGCATCCAGGAATGCTGAAAGGAAAGCAGCCGCAACACAGAATGCTAATGATAGAGCGATTTTTGAGCGGATATTCAGCAGCAGTTTGGTAAAGATAAACAGTAATAACTGCTTCATAAAATAGATGCCCGCCACCATAAACACCAGTAACAGCAGGACTTCGAGGTTATTGGCAATTTCTTCGGCTACCTGATTCGGGCTGGTCATCCCGATAGCGACGGCTTGAATGGCTAATAAGCCTCCGGGTTGTAATGGATAACATTTTAGGGCCATTGCCAGTGTAAAAATAAACTCAATAACCAGCATCCAACCGGCAACAAAAGGACTGACAAAGAAGAATACCAGCGGATTAATAATGAGAAACGCTATAATTGCCAGCTTGTACCAATCGGGTGCACTCCCCAGAAAATTTTTCAGTACGGCCTGTCTAATGGTCATTTCCATTGTGAGTCACGGTCTCCTTAATAAGTTATTATGGTGTTATTACTGCCCAATGTTACATTTTACTTTACGTTATTTGCCTAAAAGCAATAGGTATAATCTGTTCATCATTACATCTGCGCCATTTTTGCAACTTTATGACTGCTTTCACCATTTGTTCGGCTCTGGAGCTATATCGCAATACAGTCGTCTGGTATGATGAGCGCACTAAATTGCTGATATGTATCGCTACGGAACGTCAAAAAATATGGTTATAAAGGCGCAAAGTCCTGCCGGTTTCGCGGAAGAGTATATTATTGAAAGTATTTGGAATAATCGCTTCCCTCCAGGCACTATTTTGCCCGCGGAACGCGAACTTTCAGAACTGATTGGAGTCACTCGCACAACATTACGCGAAGTGTTACAACGGTTAGCCCGCGATGGCTGGCTTACTATTCAGCACGGTAAACCGACGAAAGTAAACAACTTTTGGGAAACATCCGGCCTTAATATTCTAGAGACACTGGCGCGGCTTGACCACGACAGCGTGCCACAATTGATAGACAACTTACTGGCTGTTCGAACTAATATCGCTACCATCTTTGTCCGGACGGCTATTCGCAATCATCCGGAAAAGGCGCAGGAGATTCTGGCGCAAGCGCAAACAGTTGATGATAACGCTGAGTCTTTCACCGCACTGGATTACGGTATTTTCCGTGGTTTAGCTTTTGCTTCGGGTAACCCAATCTATGGTTTAATCCTGAATGGTTTGAAAGGGCTTTATACCCGTGTTGGCCGTTATTATTTCTCGAATCCAGAAGCGCGTAAGTTGGCACTGACATTTTATAGCAAGTTATCGACACTTTGTGATGAGAAAGCCTACGACCAAGTGTTGGACTGCCTACGAACTTACGGTAAAGACAGCGGAGCTATCTGGCACAGTATGCAAAGCACCATGCCAAGTGATTTGACGGAAGTCCGCCGCTAGACGAAAACGCGGTGAAGCAGAAAAGTAAAAGGGGCTATTAGCCCCTTTTTTACAATTCTTATTCAATAAGACGGCCAATATTAGAGCTTATTGGCTCTGGGTGGGACGCTGTCGAGCAATTCAATACTGCCATCATCATTGAGTTGCTCCATATGGATATCAAATCCCCATAAGCGGTGGATATGTTTCATCACTTGCTGGCGGCTTTTATCCAATGGTGCGCGGTCATGAGGGATATAGCGCAGTGTCAGAGAGCGATCCCCGCGTAAATCAACATTCCATACCTGAATATTAGGCTCATGATTACTCAAATTATATTGAGCAGACAATTCATTGCGGATAGCACGATAGCCATCTTCATTATGAATCGCCGAAATTTCGAGATAGTTATGCTTGTCATCATCTAACACCGTGAAGAGACGGAAATCACGCATCACTTTCGGTGATAAGAACTGGCTAATGAAACTTTCATCTTTAAAATCGCGCATAGCAAAATGCAGAGTATCCAGCCAATCTTTACCGGCAATATCCGGAAACCAGTAATAATCCTCCTCGGTAGGAGACTGGCAGATGCGTTTAATATCCTGGAACATGGCAAACCCAAGAGCATAAGGGTTAATACCGCTGTAATAAGGGCTGTTATACGGCGGTTGATACACAACATTGGTGTGGCTGTGTAAGAACTCCATCATAAAGCGATCACTGACCCGGCCTTCATCATATAAATGGTTAAGAATGGTGTAATGCCAGAAAGTCGCCCAGCCCTCATTCATTACTTGGGTCTGTTTTTGTGGATAAAAATACTGGCTGACTTTACGCACAATTCGCAGTATTTCCCGCTGCCATGATTCGAGCAGTGGGGCATTTTTCTCCATAAAGTAAAGCAGGTTCTCTTGCGGCTCACTGGGGTAGCGCTGTGCTTGGGCTTGCACTTCTTCCCGGTCTTTTCGTGGTAATGTTTTCCACAATGAATTGACCTGGCTTTGCAGATATTCCTCCCGGCTTTTCTGGCGCGCAGTTTCTTCAACTAATGATATTTTTTGCGGGCGTTTATAGCGGTCAACGCCATAATTCATTAGTGCATGACAAGAATCGAGCAGCCGCTCAACTTCTTCTACACCATAGCGTTCTTCGCATTCACTGATGTAATGGCGGGCAAACAGCAAATAATCAACAATGGAGCTGGCATCCGTCCATGCGCGGAATAAATAGTTATTCTTAAAGAAAGAATTATGACCATAACAGGCGTGAGCCATCACCAAGGCTTGCATGGTAATGGTGTTTTCTTCCATTAAATAAGCAATACAAGGATTGGAGTTAATCACAATCTCATAGGCTAAGCCTTGCTGGCCGTGCTTATATTTTTGCTCGGTTTCGATAAACTTTTTACCGAAAGACCAATGGGTATAGTTAATCGGCATACCAATACTTGAATAGGCATCCATCATTTGTTCTGAGGTGATGACCTCTATCTGATGGGGGTAGGTATCAAGCCGGTAATGTTTTGCCACTCGGTCGATTTGATCCAGATAGACCTGTAACAGTTCAAATGTCCAGTCCGGGCCGTCAGTCAGGCGCTTATCCTGCGCGGTGTTTTTCGATGTTGAAGTTGTCATTAGCGCATCCTCACGGTTTATAACCCTGCAAAATACTGGTCACTTCAATAATCCTAGCTCAATATGAACAAATTGAGGCCTGTCTTGACCTTATGTCAATGAATATCCGTTATCTTTCACACGACAGGTATTTTGACGACTCTTATCTATTTTAATTTAGATTATTTTTTACCGGCAGAATCAACAATCTTAAAAAAGATTTTATTGGATTATTATTCTGAACAACCACTGCCTGGCTAGAATATAAAACTAATAAAATTGACTTCCGCAACATGCTGATTATTCATGCTGTTAATAGGGATAATTAGGGCGTTGTTCAGTCATTCTTTCGTATAACTCGCTAAAAGCAGCATCATATCGCTATTTTCCTCCCGCTATTGAATTGAAAAGTTATTGCGGCGTAAATTAATTGTGAATGTAATCACAATCTATCATTAATATGTTGGATAGTTTTTTCTGCTGGGTTAATTTTCTGTCAACGGAATATTATGCTTTTGATGCATTTTTGGTGTGGGAGATGATATGCGCATTGTCATTTTAGGAAGTGGTGTGGTGGGTGTCGCCAGTGCCTGGTACTTAGCGAAAGATGGGCATGATGTTACGGTGATTGACCGGCAGGACGGGCCAGCTCAGGAAACCAGCGCCGGTAATGCGGGCCAAATATCACCGGGTTACGCCGCCCCTTGGGCCGCCCCCGGAGTCCCATTAAAAGCCATTAAATGGATGTTCCAACGCCATGCGCCATTGGCTGTTCACCTTGATGGCAGCGCCGCCCAGTTGTGCTGGATGTGGCAAATGCTAAGAAACTGCGACACTTCCCACTATATGATTAACAAAAGTCGGATGGTGCGCCTGGCTGAATACAGCCGAGATTGTTTAAAAGATCTGCGCGAAGACACAGGTATTCAATATGAAGGGCGTCAGGGCGGAACTCTGCAATTATTCCGAACTGAACAGCAATTTAATAATGCGGCCAAAGATATTGCGGTATTGGATGACGCGGGGGTGCCGTATTCACTATTAACTGCGGACCAACTGGCCAGCGTGGAGCCGGCATTGGCAAAAGTCTCACATAAACTCGCCGGCGGTTTACGTCTCCCTAATGATGAAACTGGCGACTGCAAATTGTTTACTGAGCGGCTGGCAAAAATGGCCGAGCAGGCGGGGGTGAAATTTATCTTCAATCGCTCAGTGGATAAATTGCTGGTGGATGGCGATCAAATTGCGGGGGTGTTGTGCGGCGACGATATTATGACAGCCGATGCTTATGTCGTGGCTTTTGGCGCTTATTCTACCGCGCTGCTGGCGGGGTTGGTGTCGATCCCGGTTTATCCGTTAAAAGGTTACTCGCTAACTATTCCCATCACTAACCCGGCTTCTGCGCCATTTTCTACCGTGCTGGATGAAACCTACAAGATTGCCATTACCCGTTTTGATGACCGTATTCGGGTGGGCGGCATGGCGGAAATCGTGGGCTTCAATACCCAACTGGAACAGGCACGGCGAGAAACACTGGAAATGGTGGTCGGCGATTTGTATCCCGATGGCGGCAATATCAGTCAGGCCACATTTTGGACCGGTCTGCGGCCGATGACGCCGGACGGTACGCCGATTGTGGGGCGAACTTCACTGAAAAATCTCTACCTCAATACCGGCCACGGCACCTTGGGTTGGACCATGGCCTGCGGTTCAGGCCAATTATTGGCCGATATCATGTATGGTCGGCGTCCTGCTATTTTTGCTGATGATCTTTCGGTCTTCCGCTATAGCGCCGGTTTTCGGCCGTTGAATATGACGCCATTGCAAGATATTCATCCCGTGCGCTAATACAATCCTATTGATGATAATAGTTTACTGATAATAACAACTGAATATTGTTTTGGAAGGAATAAGCATGCCTCGCCCGATATCTGCCACGCTGAATTTATCTGCACTGCACCATAATTTAAGTATTGTTCGCCAACAAGCCAAAAAAGCTAAAATCTGGTCAGTGGTCAAAGCGAATGCTTATGGCCATGGTTTAGCACGTATTTGGCCGGGGCTGGCGGGCACGGATGGCTTTGCTTTACTGGATTTAAACGAAGCTATTTTGCTGCGGGAACAGGGCTGGCAAGGGCCAATTTTACTGCTGGAGGGCTTTTTCCAGCCGCAAGATTTAGTGCTGCTGGATCATTATCGTCTGACCACGACGGTCCACAGTGATTGGCAACTGGAAGCCATTAAAGCGGCCCGCCTGACAGCTCCGCTCAATATTTATTTGAAATTCAATAGCGGTATGAATCGTTTGGGGTTCCCTGTTGGGCAAGCACCGGCGGTGTGGCAATGGGCGAAAAGCCTTAGCAATGTCGGCGAAGTGACATTAATGAGCCACTTTGCCAATGCAGATAATCCTATCGGCATAGATGAACAGTTTGCTCAGATTCAACAGGCCACGGGGCATATTTCGGCGGCTCGATGCTTTGCTAATTCGGCGGCGATATTGCGCAATCCTGAGACTCATTATGACTGGGTGCGGCCGGGGATTATTCTTTATGGCGCGTCACCCAGTGGCGATATTGCGGATATTGCGGGTATTGGTCTGCGCCCGGTGATGAGTTTATGCAGTGAAATTATTGCGGTGCAATCATTATCTGTGGGGCAAAGTGTAGGATATGGCAGCCGCTATTGCACCAGTGGGGCGCAGCGCATTGGGGTGGTCGCTTGTGGTTATGCCGATGGTTATCCACGACTTGCACCCAGTGGAACCCCGATAATGGTGGACGGCATCGTAACTCACACGGTGGGGGCTATCTCGATGGATATGCTCACAGTGGATTTAACGCCCTGCCCACAAGCGCAGATTGGCAGCAAAGTCGAGGTATGGGGCGAAAATGTGTTGATTGATAATGTGGCACAGGCTGCGGGAACGGTGGGATATGAGTTGATGTGTGCGCTGGCAAGTCGCGTTACCCTTCTGACTTGACTCGGTAGCGGTGTTAGCGGCTCTCATTATTCGGCCCGTCCATGGGCCTCGCCTCTGCGAGGCCGCTGCAAGCAGCGTTCAAATCTGCTTCCAGCAGATTTGTCACCCGAATCACTGACTCATGTCAGCTCATCGGGTCTCATTCGTTTGCTGCCTTGCTACAACGCCAATTCATATGGCTAATCGGTTTCTTATTTACCATTGAAGTGGCGTGTTAGTTTATTTTCTGCAAGTTACCGCGCACATGTTTACTGGCTCGGCGTGCCTGCCACGCCAGTAGGCAGCCCGTTAACATCACGATAGCCAATGATAATTTAGGTTCAATTGGCAAGGCCATGGCCAACAGGCCTAATCCAGCACCGCCCGCCATTTGCACAAACCCCACCAAGGCTGAGGCAACACCGGCCTCATTGGCGTAAGGTTCCAGCGCATAGCTGGTGGCCGGGCCCATCATAAAGGCTAAACCGGCGCAAGCACTGGCAACGGGCAACATGTAAACCAGCCAATGTTGCTGTACCTCAGATGATAATCCCAAGCCATAGAGCAGGCCGAAACAGCCGAGCGCCATCAATACACTACCGGTCATCAAGCAGGCCGGGCGGCCCACTTTCTGGATAATCCGGTTCGCCAAAAAGCTGACGGCCATGATCCAAAAACCATTCGCCCCGAAGACTAAGGAAAATTGCAGCGGGCTTAGCCCCGCGCCGACCATCAGGACATTGGGTGCCAACGAAACATAAGTTAATGCCATCCCCATCGCGCCGGCATTCACCAGTGCGAAAGTCAGAAAACGGTCGTCACGTAAAATGCGCAGATAGTTTTTTATCGGCAAACTTTTCACTGGCTGGGTATTGGCTGGGCGGGTTTCCGGTAGGAAGAAAATCACCAAGATTAATACCAACAACCCATACAAGGCCAGGAACCAGAATGGCGCTCGCCAGCCAAAGGCTTCGGCCAACAATCCGCCCAATAAGGGAGCCAGCGCCGGGACGATATTTAATGTGCCGTTGAGGAAGCCAAAAGCACGGGCAGCTTCATTGCCATTGAGGCGGTCACGGACACCACTAAATGCCACCACCGCCGTGCAACAGACCGCCACGCCTTGCAACAGACGCGAGCTGACAAACATCAAGGGGCTGACAGCCAGTGCGGCCATCGCGGCACCTAGCATGTAAAGGATGATACCGATGATGGCAATAGGCTTGCGGCCATATTTATCAACCAATGGCCCGGCGATCAGTTGGCCGATACCCAGCACCAGAATAAACAGGGCGATGGTGGATTGAATGAGTGACTCGCTACTGTTCAGGCCCTTGGCTATCGCGGGAATGGTCGGTAGGTAAAGGTCGATGCCCAGAGGGCCGAGCAGAATTAGGCTTAACAGTAGGAAGAGAAATTTTTGCATAACAACCATTTTTTGCATAACAACATTTTTTTGCATAACAATAATGCAACATCCAAATGACAAAGGCAGCAAGGATAAAGAATTTGCCGACAGATGAAAAGGTGGGCGGTACCCACCTTCACGCGAGTGACCCTGTAACAGTGACAATGTCACTTATGGGCGATTAAATCTGTCATTAGGTTACTACAATTAATTTTATATCTCTTGTTATTCATAAGCTAAATGTCATTTATCAGTTAATGGTGGTGCGCTGCTCCAACCACTCTTCCAACTTGGTCGCGGGCAGCGCCTCTGAAAACAAAAATCCCTGACCAATCAAGTAACCTTGCCGGCTCAGCAAAGTGCGTTGGGCTTCATTTTCGACCCCCTCAACTATCACCGACAATTGCAAACTTTCACCGATGCGAATCACTGCTTCACTCAAGGTTCGGCTGGTTTCATCATGCTCAAGGTCATGGACAAAACTTTTATCCAGCTTGATTTCATCGAGATCCAGGCGGCGTAGATAACTGAGGCTGGAATAACCAGTGCCAAAATCATCCATCGATAACCGGACGCCCAGACGATGAATTTTTTCGATAGTGGTGAAAATTGCCGGGTTACTTTCAATCAATATATCTTCAGTTATTTCCAGTGTGAGATCCTGTGGCGGCAGATGATAATGATGCAAAATATGCAAAATCATGTCCGGTAATCCGGGGTTATGGAAATTAGTCGGGGATAAGTTGACTGACACCGACGGAATGTCAATGCCCCTTAAGCGCCAGTCCGCCAGTTGCCGGCACGCGGTATCAATTGCCCACAGGGCAAGCTCGTTGATAAGGCCGCTATCCTCAGCAATAGGAATAAAATGTTGCGGCGGAATATTGCCCAATACCGGATGATTCCAGCGACTTAGCGCCTCGACACCATACAGATGACCATCCTTTAGCATCACTTGCGGCTGATAAAATAGCTCAAGGGAGCCAATATGAAATGCATGACGCAGCGCATCTTCCATATCCTGGCGTTGTTGATTGAGATTATTCATTTCTACACTGAAGAAATTGAAATGCCCATGGCCCATATTTTTCGCTTTATGCATCGCGATATTGGCATGGTTCATCAAAGTGTCTATCTCCATGCCATTTTCCGGATACAAACTGATCCCCACACTGGCCGAAGGAATAATATTCATATTGGCTATTTGACAAGGCTGAGACAACAAGCTGAGCATCTTTTCCACTCGCGCCGTGGTTTGTTGCAGGGGGCTGGAGGCCAAAATAATAATAAATTCATCACCAGACAGGCGGCCAATAATGTCATTTTTGGGCAGACTGTCGCGCAGGCGCTCGGCAATAGCGGCAAGAAATGTATCACCTGCAGCATGGCCGAGCGAGTCATTGACTTGTTTAAAACGGTCCAGATTAATCACCAGCACGGCCAGCGGATGATTCATTTCAGCCGCTAACGCAATGGCTTGTTTAGCATAAACCCAAAACTGGCTGCGATTGGGCAGCCCGGTTAATGAATCATAAAAAGCTAAATGTTGAATTTGTTTGCGTGATAGTTCCCGCTCCATGGCAAGAGAACACAAATCAGCCGTTAACTTGACCAGTTGGCGATGAAATTCACTTGGGCCTCGTACCTGTTTGTAATAAAAAGCAAAAGTCCCCAGAATTTTATCTTGGCTAGAGAGAATCGGTGTTGACCAGCATGCCAGCAGCCCGTGGGGGAGAATCAAATGGCGATAATTTTCCCATAGTGGGTCAGTGGCGATATCTTGTACTTCGACGGGTTGCTTGCGAAATGCAGCTGTACCGCAGGATCCAGCATATGGGCCGACCGGCACACAGGAGAGTGCGGCAGTATAAACCGGTGATAGAGAGGGGCCGGCAAGGAACGTAAGATAATTTTCCCCATTGATCTGTAAAATGCTGGCGGTCACCTCCGGGGCTATTCGCTCAATTTCGAGGCACAGCATAGACATCACTTCGTCGAGTGGGCGTTCCTGAACTAATGCAGCTAACACCGGATAAAGTTTCACCCACTCTCGGGTTAATTTTTGTTGTTCAATGAAAAAGGTAATGTCTTTGGCGATTTTGACCATCCGGGTCACTGAACCGTCAGGGCCGCGAACCGGCTGATAGATAGCCGCCAACCAGACAGTTGAACCGTCTTTATGTAATCGCTCAAAATGTCCTTCCAGTGATTGCCCCGCGAGTAAGTATTTTTTGATTTTTTGGTATTCTTCACTGTTGGCATAACCGGGATGACAAAACATTAAATGAGGTCGACCAATGACTTCTTCGCGTTTATAGCCAAAATAATCAAGATAGTTCTGATTAACTTCGATAATACGACCGTAAAGGTCAAACTCAATAATAGCTAATGAGTTATCTAATGCGCTTAATAAGGCATTGTTTTCGTCATAATCAGACGGCTCAGCTTTCTGCCATTTTACTGTCTTTTTTGTTTTCATTATAAATTCCCATGAAAAAGAATCGCTTGGCAGTTGTGTTGTTTGAGTGAAATCACCTATGGGGTTATTGAAATAGCACTATTTTCTAATAAACAAAATTAATGATAAATATTTAAATACTCATTAATTTATGGAATGCATAAATAATACGGCAGTCTTATTTATGTCAGTTTTATTGCTGTATCGGTATCTGGCATTAAGTTTAGTCGATAACCGGGCAGGGAAAGAGAAGATTTGTCGTGAGTATCGGGCCGTGCGGAGATTATTTTTAATGAATACCAATAACTATTATTGCTTGATAACACGTATTGCTTGATAACACGTTAAATGCCATTACCTGACAAGGGCATATCAGGTAATGGCGAGCGAGTAGATCAGTGGTTAGGCATGATTATCCATCGAACCAAAGCGGCCATTGTTAAAATCAGCGATAGCCTCGGCAATTTGCTCCTCGGTATTCATCACAAAAGGCCCGTAACCGATAATGGGTTCCTCGATTGGTTCACCACTGAGCAATAACAGCACAGCATCATTATTGGCTTCGACAATCACCTTGCTACCGGCAGAACTCAACAACACCATTTCTGCATCACGGGCAACGGCATCGCCATTAATCTGCACAGTCCCGCGCAACACAATTAGCGCGGTGTTCCAGCCATCGGGCAGTGAAAACTCAGTGCTTTTGCCCTGATTTAGCCGGATATCCCACACATTCAAGGGTGAGAAAGTCTGGGCAGGGCCATTTTCCTCAGCATAGTCCCCGGCAATGACGCGCAGACTACCCGCGCCCTCAGGCAATGTAACCTGAGGAATAGCTTCATTGCGAATGGCCTGATAACCCGGTGTGGTCATTTTGTCTTTTGCCGGTAAATTGACCCACAACTGCACCATTTCAAAAGCACCGCCGTGTTGTGCAAAGCTATCTGAATGAAACTCTTCATGCAGAATACCGCCACCTGCCGTCATCCACTGCACATCACCAGGGCCAATGATTCCACCTTTACCAGTAGAATCACGGTGCTCAACTTCACCCTGATACACAATAGTCACGGTTTCAAAGCCGCGATGTGGATGTTGCCCGACTCCACGCCGATGCTGGGTCGGGGTAAAATCCATCGGCCCGGCATAGTCCAGCAGCAGGAATGGGCTGAGTTGTTTGCCATGGCTTTGGTATGAAAACAGTGAGCGAACCGGGAAACCATCACCCACCCAATGTTGGCGCGGCGCACGATAAATACCTTGGACTTTTTTCATCGTAATCTCCTTACAACATCTTTAATAATAGAGAGCAGCCTTACAGTTCAATCTGCTTGGCTACAGATTGGGTAAAGTATATATTCAGGATAATCTAAGCAGTAGTTAGCAAAAGTGATTATCACTGTTCTATTATTGGGACAATAATAACTGTAGGTAACAGAAAGGCAGGATATGCAGGATCTCAATGACCTTTATTATTATGCCGAGGTGGTCGAGCACGGAGGATTCAGTGCCGCAGCTCGAGTATTGGGAGTGCCAAAGTCAAAATTGAGCCGGCGGTTAGCTTTATTGGAGGAGCGGCTGGGGGTGCGATTAATTCAGCGCTCAACTCGGCGCTTTGCGGTGACGGATGTCGGGCGCACCTATTATGAACACTGCAAAGCGATGCTGGAAGAAGCCAAAGCTGCACAAGAATCGATTGATTTAACGCGAGCAGAACCTCGCGGTGTGGTGCGCATTACTTGCCCAGTGGCACTGTTACAAGCCACAGTCAGCACCATGTTAGCGGATTTTATGGCCAGTTGCCCTCTGGTGACTCTTCATCTTGACGCGACAAATCGACAGGTCGATCCGGTGGCCGAAGCCATTGATATTGCTATTCGAGTGCGGCCACCGCCATTGCAAGACAGTGATTTGGTGCTGAAGGTGTTGGGTAACCGCTGCCAGTGTCTGGTTGCCAGCCCTGAGTTGATTGCGCGCCAAGGGGAAGTGAAAGTGCCCGCTGATTTGACCGGTTGGCCAAGTCTTGGGCTAGGGCAACCTCAGCAGGAATTTATCTGGAATTTAGAGGGGCCAGAAGGGGCGCATGCGGCAATTTATCATCAACCCCGGCTGGTGACCGCAGACATGACTACATTACGCAGCGCTGCTCTCAGTGGTGTCGGGGCGGTGCAGCTTCCGGTGATGATGGTGACGGAGCAATTGGCCGCCGGTGAACTCATCCGCCTATTACCGGAGTGGTCACTGCGCCATGAAATTATTCATGCCGTTTTCCCCTCACGACGCGGTTTATTACCCTCAGTGCGCAGTGTACTCGATTATTTGGCACTGCGTTTTAGCCAACTTGATGATCAATAAGGCCATTCTGGCATCAATCATTGTTTATAGGGGGGCCGATATTGGCCGCCTATGCTTGTTATTTATCTTTGGTTTGCGATTCATGCTTATGACGATGGTGCGAGTCTGGGAAATGGGGATGAGAGTGCACCATTGGCTGATGCCGATGAGAATGTTTATGCGGCACATCGGCACTGACCGGAAAATCATGTGAATGCTGATGATGTACATCATGAAGATGTTCGTGTTCGTGCAGTAAATCTTCGTGGTTGTGCTGATGCTCATGCTGTTCAGTCAGATGCAACCCAATCCCAATTGCCATCAACAGCCCAGCAACCACTAAAGGTAATGTCACAGCATCCCCCATCGCAACAGCCAGCGCCGCGCCCAAGAATGGTGCAATGGAGAAGTAAGCGCCAGTGCGGGCGGTGCCGAGGTGGCGTAAACCAATAACAAACAGCGCCAGACTCACACCATAGGCAAAAAATCCGACCAGCAGGGCACCGGCCAGATTGGTCAGTGGTGGTAAGGTTGCGCCTAGGGCAAAGGCCAATGCGAGATTCACTATACCCGCCACCCATCCTTTAACCGAAGCAATCCACGTGGCGTCCGTCAAAGAGACTTTGCGGGTCAGATTGTTATCAATCCCCCAGGCGAAACAGGCACCCAGAATAGCCAGTGTTGGCCACAGTCCGGCAAAATGCGCTTCTCCCGGCCAGCTCAGAATAGCTGCACCGGCAACAATCACCATCATGCCCAGAGCAATGCGGCGGTCAAAATTCTCCTTGAAAGCAAACCAGGCGAGCAGGGCAGTAAATACCCCTTCAGCATTGAGTAACAGTGAGGCTCCCGATGCGGGCATACCGGTCAGGCCAATCATCAGCAGCACCGGCGCAATAATCCCCCCCGCAGTAATCGCGCCGATAAGCCACCATAGCTCATTACGCGGCAGGCTGACGGCGGCTGGGCGGGTTATCAAGCGATACAGCGCCAAACCCACACCTGAACCCAAATACAGTAAACCAGCCAGTAGCCACGGGCTAACCGTATTCAGCAATTGTTTCGCCAACGGGGTTCCGGCACCAAACAATGCTGCCGCCGTTAATGCCGCTAATACACCCGGTTGTCGCAGTCCATCATGCCATTTCATGGAGGTCGCTCTGAGAATGAAGGGGAGTAGAAATTTTAGCGCATTAAAAAGCCGGAAAGCCATTTCTGTGGTAGAAAAAGATTGCCGGCTAGTTTGGTTGTTAATTATGTATAAATGTTAATTATGTATAAATGTTAATTATCGACGGTTTGCCGATGAAACAATTCACGGAATACCGGATAAATATCTTCAGGATCCCGAATATGCTGCATGGCAAAATTATCGTATTTTTCCTGCAAGTCTTCATATTCCCGCCACAGTGTTTGATGGGCACGGCGGGTGATTTCAATGTAGCTATAGTAACGCACCACAGGCAGGATTTTTTTCGCCAGTAATTCATGGCACAGCGGCGAATCATCGGCCCAGTTATCCCCATCTGAGGCTTGAGCCGCGTAGATATTCCATTGTGCGGGGTCATAGCGCTCTTGCACCACTTCGTCCATCATTTTCAGCGCACTGGAGACAATCGTCCCACCGGTTTCTTGCGAATAGAAAAACTCTTGTTCATCAACTTCTTTCGCTTGGGTGTGATGGCGAATATACACGACATCGACGTTTTTATAAGTGCGGCTCAGGAACAGATACAGCAGAATATAAAACCGCTTTGCCATGTCCTTGGTGGCTTGATCCATGGAGCCAGACACGTCCATCAAGCAAAACATCACTGCCTGACTTGAAGGTTCTGGACGGCGTTCATAGTTTTTATAACGCAAATCGAAGGTATCAATAAAAGGTACCCGGGCGATTTTTTGTTTTAATTCGGCAATGGCTTTGCGTATGCGTTCTTCTTCCAGCAATTGCGCCGGTTCCGAGTTTTCCAGCGCTTTCAGTGTCTCTTCCAATTCGCGCAATTCTCGACGTTTACTGGCGGTCATGGCAGTACGGCGGGCCAGTGAGTTTTGCAGTGAGCGCACCACACTGATATTGGCCGGTACCCCATTGGAGGTATAACCTGCACGGTGAGTTTTAAATTCGGTCAGCTGTTTATACTGATTTTTCTTCAGGTTAGGCAGCGCCAGATCTTCGAACAACAAATCGAGATATTCGTCTTTGGATATCTGAAAGACAAACTCATCTTCGCCTTCACCGTCCTGACCGGCATTCCCCTGACCACTGCCGCTACCGCTGCCACCACCTTGCGGGCGTTCTATGCGGTCATTGGTGACAAAATGGTCATTGCCGGGGTGAACTCGATGGCGTAATCCGCCACGGCCTTGATGGAACATCGGCTCATTGATGTCATCAATAGGTATTGAGACTGATTCGCCACTCTCAGTATCAGTTACTGACCTTTTATTGATAGCATCGGAAATTGATTGTTTAATTTGCGACTTATAGCGGCGCAAAAAGCGCTGGCGATTGACCATGCTTTTATTTTTGCCGTTAAGTCGCCTGTCAATAAAGTAGCCCATAACTCCCCCTGCCTCTATTCCCTGCATCTTCCGCACTGTTGCTGTGCTGACGAGCAACACAGCAACAATGTGGAATCAATCCCCGCGATATCATGGCGGACTAATAACAGGTTATGATGATTTTCTTACCCGCAGATACCATTCACACAGTAAACGAACCTGCTTGCGGGTATAACCTTTCTCCATCATTCGATCGACAAAGTCATCATGCTTTTTCTGCTCATCCGTTGAGGTTTTGGCGTTAAAGGAGATAACCGGCAATAACTCCTCAGTGTTGGAGAACATTTTCTTCTCAATCACGGTGCGCAACTTCTCATAGCTGGTCCAGTTTGGATTCCGGCCATTGTTATTGGCTCTGGCGCGCAACACAAAATTGACGATTTCATTACGGAAATCTTTCGGGTTGCTGATACCCGCTGGCTTTTCAATTTTCTCCAGTTCAGCATTCAGTGATTCACGGTCAAACAGTTGCCCAGTATCCGGATCACGGTATTCCTGATCCTGAATCCAGAAATCGGCGTAAATAACATAGCGGTCGAAAATATTCTGACCGTACTCAGAGTAAGATTCCAGATAGGCGGTTTGGATCTCTTTGCCGATAAACTCAGCGTATTTCGGGATCAAATACCCTTTCAGGTGCTCGAGGTATTTCTCCGCGATATCCTGTTGGAATTGCTCGCGTTCAATTTGCTGTTCCAATACATAGAACAGGTGCACCGGGTTGGCAGCCACTTCGGCATGGTCAAAGTTAAACACCCTTGAGAGGATTTTAAAGGCAAAACGGGTCGAAAGGCCGTTCATACCCTCATCAACCCCAGCATAGTCGCGATACTCTTGATAAGACTTGGCTTTAGGATCAGTATCTTTCAGACTTTCACCGTCATACACCCGCATTTTGGAGTAAATGCTGGAGTTTTCCGGCTCTTTCATTCTTGAAAGAATGGAGAAGCGCGCCAGTGTTTCCAAGGTGCCGGGGGCGCAAGGTGCATGAGTCAGTTCACTGTGAGTCAATAACTTGTCGTAAATTTTGATCTCTTCTGAAACCCGCAGGCAATAAGGCACTTTGACGATATACACACGGTCAAGGAAGGCTTCATTGTTTTTGTTATTACGGAATGTCACCCATTCTGATTCGTTAGAGTGCGCAAGAATAATACCGCTGAATGGTAGGGCGGATATCCCCTCAGTTCCGTTATAGTTCCCTTCCTGAGTTGCGGTCAGCAAGGGGTGCAGCACCTTAATGGGCGCTTTGAACATCTCGACGAACTCCATAACCCCTTGGTTCGCCCGGCACAATGCCCCGGAATAGCCATAAGCATCGGGGTCGTTCTGGGCATGATTTTCCAATTTACGGATATCAACCTTACCGACCAAAGCAGAGATATCCTGATTGTTCTCATCACCTGGCTCTGTTTTCGCAATCGCAACCTGCTCAAGAATAGAAGGCCAGACTTTGATGACTTTAAATTTGGTGATATCGCCGCCAAATTCGTGCAGACGTTTGGCCGCCCACGGCGACATAATCGTGCCAAGATAACGGCTGGGAATACTGTATTCTTTGGCCAGAATCGCCGCATCTTCCTGCGGGTTGAATAAGCACAATGGGTGGTCATTGACCGGGCTGCGTTCACCATTAGCACTTAATATATAGATAGGGACGCGTTGCATCAGGGCTTTCAAACGTTCAGCCAGTGATGATTTACCACCACCTACCGGGCCGAGCAAATAAAGGATCTGTTTCTTTTCTTCTAACCCTTGAGCGGCATGTTTGAGGTAAGAAACGATTTGCTCTATGGCCTCCTCCATACCATAGAACTCTTCAAATGCAGGGTAACGGGCGATAACTCGATTAGAGAATAGCCGCGACATCCGGGACTCAAGTGCGGTATCGACCATGACAGGCTCACCAATAGCCATCAGCAGACGTTCAGCCGCATTAGCATATGCACTGCGATCTTGCTGACAAATAGTGAGGAACTCCTGCAGTGTGAACTCTTCGTCCTTGGCAGCCTCATAGCGCTGGAGATAGTGATCAAATATGTTCATAGCGATGCCCGTCCTGTTTGAATGGTTGGGAACATAAAATAATAGTAGTGCTTTATTGGGTTAAAATTTTGAAACTACTACCTTATTGTTATGGTCGCGTCTCTCACAAAGGTCAAGTAGACATTAAGCACAAACCCGCCACTTCCAGTACAATAAATAACCATTATTCGGTAATTAAATCTATTTTTTATTTCATTCCCAGTGTTTTATATATGATTAATTAAGATTATCTATTTGAATATCTTGTTATTTTATTGTAATCAAATCTGCGTAAATTTTTATGTTGTTAATTTGCCGTATATCGGCGATAAATTGCACAGCGAATGTTGATATCGTGTGGGAATGTGTAAAGATTTCGCCACGGGCAAGCAATTGATTTACACTAAGTTAACTCATGATTTTGTTACCAAAGGGATTTCATCCGTGAAAAAACATTACATAAAAACGAAGCAAGTCAAAACACTGGCAGCATTGGTTGTTGCTACCGCCGTTTGTATGCCAACCGCGATGGCGGGAACATGGTCTGTAGGGGCATCAGCATTAGTCAGTCCTGACCCTTATCGTGGCAAAAATGACCGTGTTTACCCCGTGCCTATCGTTTCTTATGAAAGTGATAATTTCTATTTCCGCACATTGGCTGCCGGTTATTACTTGTGGAAAGATGATAACAATCGTTTATCGATTGATGCTTATTATCTGCCGCTGCATTTTACGCCAGGTGACAGTGATGACCAGCAGATGAAGCAGTTGGATAAACGCCGCAGCACCATGATGGCCGGAATGTCATATTCACATATTGAGGATTGGGGGACTTTGCGAGCCATGTTCTCTGGTGACGTGCTGGATAACAGTGGTGGCTTTGTCGGCGATCTGGCCTACCTTTACCGCTATAGCGTTGATAGCTGGACTTTAACTCCGGGCGTTGGTGTTAGCTGGAACAGTGAAGATCAGAACAAGTATTACTATGGCGTGAAGCGTGGGGAATCAGCCCGCAGTGGTTTGGCGCAGTACAGCCCGAATGATAGCTGGTCACCCTATCTGGAACTGTCGGCTAATTACAATATCAATCCCAATTGGAATGCTTTCTTTACTGGCCGTTATATCCATTTGGCAAATGAAGTGAAGAATAGCCCTATGGTAGATGCATCTTGGACGGGTGTGCTGTGGACTGGGGTGACTTACACCTTCCGCTAATTTATCGCGCACGATATCTGAACCATAAAAAATGGGGCATAAAGCCCCATTTTTGTATCTGTAATATAGGTCGTTATTGAGAATTCTTACGGCTACGGATGGTCATGGCGAGGCGAGCAGGGGAATCTGACGTCGCAACCAAAGGTTTGTTGACACGTGCAGTCTCGACACAAACCATTGTTTTATAACCATCATTTGGCATATCAACCATGCTGCTGGACAGCTCTGCACCTGGGTTCCATGCAACCACATCACTTTGATGATGATGATGTACTTCAATGGTCCGTTTCAGCGCGGCATCTTTTATCAAACTGTAAGTTTCTGGCTGGGTATAAATTCGGTCAGTCTGACCATCAAACACCAAATCGCCTTGTTGAGTGGCATCAGCCACTTTCAGCACTTTATCAAGATACTTTTCGCCTAAGCCACTGATCTTAATCTGGTTGATATCGCCAATCTGGAAATAAGTATGTAACGCAGCAACCGCTTCGTAATCGCCGTGTGATTCTAATTCCATTTCACATTCTTCACCTAGCTTGAAGCGGGCAATCAAAGTGAATGGATGTGGCCAGAATTGACGGGATGCATCACTGTCTTCCAGTGTGAAGGTCAGGATAACCCCATTTTCATTCTCATCATGGGCGCTAAGCGTCCATGGCAGTAAACGAGCAAAACCATGAGGAGGTTGCGCTGATGGGCCAAACCAAGGCCAACAAATGGGTACACCACCACGAATAGCGACACCGTTTTTAAATGGCGTGTTATTGCTCAACCAGATAACCGGTTGTTCACCGCTTGGTTGGTAAGCCAATAAATGAGCACCTTGCAAGCTAACTGCGGCACGTACTTTTGGATGGGAAACGACCACAATTGGCAGGTCATCCAACTGACGCTGACTGATGTAAGGTGAAATTTGTTCAACAACAGGTAGGGTGAAGATTTTCTCGTTCATTCGTTTGGCCTTATGAGAAAAGGGGCTGGAGATCCATTGAACTTCAGACTTTCGATAATATCACAGGCTTTAAATCTTGCAGCAAATCAACGATAAAGTAGTAGCGTATCATTGATATTGCGCAACTTTTTATAGGGCTGAAATGGGCAGGGCGGTGGGTTCATCAATGACAGGTAATAAAAAAGCCACTCGAATGAAAGTGGCTTTTGGTGGAAATTTATACTCTAAATATCAATCCATTATTTGGAGATATGAGAGATCAAATCCAGAACTTTGTTTGAGTAGCCAGTTTCGTTATCGTACCAAGAAACCAGTTTCACAAAGTTGTCATTCAACGCGATACCGGCTTTAGCATCGAATACTGAAGTCAGTTTTTCGCCGTTGAAATCGGTAGAAACAACGTCGTCTTCGGTGTAACCCAGAACGCCTTTCAGCTCGCCTTCTGAAGCTGCTTTGATTGCAGCACAGATTTCTTTGTAAGAAGCTGGTTTTTCCAGACGTGCAGTCAGGTCAACAACAGAAACGTTAGGAGTAGGAACGCGGAACGCCATACCCGTCAGTTTGCCGTTCAGTGCTGGGATAACTTTACCCACTGCTTTAGCTGCACCGGTAGAAGAAGGGATGATGTTCTGGGATGCGCCGCGGCCGCCGCGCCAGTCTTTGTGAGACGGGCCATCAACAGTTTTCTGAGTTGCGGTAGTTGCATGCACAGTGGTCATCAGCGCTTCAACGATGCCGAACTTGTCGTTGATCACTTTAGCCAGTGGAGCCAGGCAGTTAGTGGTACAAGAAGCGTTAGAAACGATTTCCTGACCTGCGTATTCTTTGTGGTTTACGCCCATAACGAACATTGGGGTGTCATCTTTAGACGGGCCAGTCAGAACAACTTTCTTCGCGCCAGCAGCGATGTGCTTACGTGCAGTTTCGTCGGTCAGGAACAAGCCAGTTGCTTCAGCAACAACGTCAACGTTGACTTCGTTCCACTTCAGGTTAGCCGGATCTCTCTCTGCGGTAACACGGATGGTTTTACCGTTAACAACCAGATGGCCGTCTTTTACTTCTATAGTACCGTCGAAACGACCGTGGGTAGAGTCGTATTTCAGCATGTACGCCATGTATTCAGCGTCCAACAGGTCGTTGATTGCAACGATCTCGATGTCAGAACGTTCCTGAGCAGCACGGAAAACAATGCGACCGATACGGCCAAAACCGTTGATACCTACTTTGATAGTCATATATTCCACCAGCTATTTGTTAGTGAATAAAAGGTTGGTTGTAAAATTACAAAAACCTTACCGAGCGTCAAGCGGAATCGTGTCAATTATTGCTACAAATCAAACCAAGGACGTTAGATCGAACATTAATCACGCGTTTCCAGATACGATTAGCCTCATTTTTATATTGGGGCGAATTATTCAGTTTAAAGTGAGAATCAGTAATATTTGCGATTTTTATCACATTTATACTGTTGCCACTTTGATGGCATACAGTTTAGGACAATTTTAACTGCTTTGTTGTTAATTTTTTGTTATTATTAGACGTTGTTTTCGTTGACTTTATTCCCTGCCAGAGAACCGCACAAATGGCTAAAGAACTGAACCCTACAGAAAATATTGAGAAACTGACCGATATTCAGCGGCATGTCACCCAACAGCGGGGGACGGAAGCACCTTTTAGCGGAAAGTTACTGCATAATAAGCGCGAGGGCATCTACCAATGTCTGTGCTGTCATCAGCCGCTTTTTATCTCAGAATCAAAGTTTGATTCCGGCTGTGGTTGGCCGAGTTTTTATCAGCCGCTTGATGCAGAATCTATCCGCTATATTGATGATTATTCTCATAATATGCACCGTGTTGAGATCCGTTGTGGTCATTGTGATGCGCACTTGGGGCATGTCTTCCCTGATGGCCCACAACCGACCGGCGAGCGCTATTGTGTGAACTCGGCATCACTGAATTTTGTTGATGATCAAAATGGTGAACAAACTGCAGGTTAAATGTGCATTTTTGTCCCTCATTTTAGATGTGAAAAATCGATTCAGCTTATTATTCGTTTACTGAGGATGCTCTGATGGAGCTTGAAGACCTGATTTCAGTGATGACGCCCGAAATTTACCAGCGTTTGATGCAAGCCGTTGAGTTAGGTAAATGGCCAGATGGGGTGGCACTGACGCCGGAACAGAAAGAGAACAGCCTGCAAATGGTCATGCTGTGGCAAGCGCGTCATAATAAGGATGCACAGCATATGAGCATCGGCACCGATGGCCAGATAGTGATGAAAACCAAACAAGAGCTGAAGCAGCAATTCAGCCAGCCGACACTGGTCAAGTTGAAGCCTGAGTGCTCACTAAGGTAAGTCAGGTTGAATGCACAATTTAAGTTGCAGGTTCAAACGGAGCCACATTCGGCTCCGTTGATGTTTATACCCGTCAACCCACCAGTGCTTTTATTTCAGCCATAAACTGTTCCAACGACTGTATGTTTGCTCCTGCTGCATTCATTGCATCAAGGGCCTGCTGGCTGTCTTGTGGTTGCAGATTGACCCCACGGCAACCCTCACTGATGACGGATGTTTTATAACCTAATGTCAATGCATCTAACACGGTGTATTTCACACAGTAATCTGTTGCCAACCCCATAATGAACAAATGGTCAATTCCCTGCTGTCGTAACCAATCGTCCAGCGGCGTTTTCGCTCGTCGACCATTGTCGAAAAAGGCGCTGTAGCTGTCGATATCAGGATCTTGGCCTTTACGGAAAATGTCGGTAATCGCCTCTTGATTTAACTGCGGATGCAAAGCCGCGCCAGACGTATTTTGGACACAATGCACTGGCCACCACACTTGGGGTAATCCCGCCAAATCACCGACAGCCCAAGGCTCAGCCTGTGAATTAACGGCAAAACTCCGGTGCCCGGCAGGGTGCCAATCCTGACTGGCGATGACCGGTATTTTATGTCTCAGACAGGTGTCAATGGCCTCATTAGCAATGGCAATCACTGCATCACCCTCGGCAACTGCCAACGCACCACCGGGACAAAAATCATTTTGCAAATCAATTAAGAGCAGTGCGGTATTCATTCACATTCCACCAAATCAGTTAGTCTCAGTCAGTTCGCCGCGCAGGTTTTGTTGCATCAACTGGCGAATCTCTTCGGGGGAGAGAGATTGGCTTAATAAATAATGCAATTTAGTCAGTGCCGCTTCCACCGTCATATCAAAGCCACTGATAACACCGGCGTGCGCTAACGCATTCCCGGTGGCATATCCGTCCATATTGACTCTGCCAGAAATACACTGTGTCAGATTCATCACTACAATACCGCGGTCGCTGGCATTTTTTAACTCATCTAATAACTCGGCTTTTTGTGGTGCATTTCCCACACCATAGGAGCGCAATATAAGCGCTTTTACCGGTTGCAACAGGAAATTGCGCACCACCGCCCCAGAGATTCCAGGATAAATAGTGACGACCCCAATGGGTTGAGGTGTGATCTTGTGAACAATCAATGGGCCGTTAACCGCCGGGGATTCGACTGCGGCCATCCGGCGAATATGAATCCCGGCCTCAAGCAACACCGACAAATTAGGAGAAGCAAAAGCATCAAATCCATCAGCATGTGCTTTGGTGGTGCGGTTACCGCGAAAAAGTTTGTTATTAAAGAACAAACTAACTTCATTCACCGGGTGATTGGCAGCCAGATAGAGCGCGTTGAGTAAGTTGGTTTGCCCGTCAGAACGCAACTCGGCTAAAGGAATTTGCGAACCGGTAACAATCACCGGTTTAGCTAAATTCTCCAGCATAAAAGAGAGGGCGGAGGCAGTAAATGCCATGGTGTCAGTGCCGTGCAAAATAACAAAGCCATCATATAAATCGTAATTTTGCTGAATATCATTGGCAATATGCTGCCAGTCCTCCGGTGTCATATCCGAAGAATCAATCAATGGGGCATATTCATGGATAGTAAAATCCGGCATCTCGGGGCGATGGAATTCCGGCATTAGCGCAAGCTGGCGCTGTAGATGGCCGGAAACAGGAATGTATCCGTTATCGGAGCGCTGCATGCCAATAGTCCCGCCAGTATAGGCGACATAAATAGATTTCTTTTGCATGGGTCATATGCCTAAAAAATAGTACAAAATGAGATAGATGAATTATAGGGCGACTGGCGAGGAAAAAAAGCCCGGCGGGTGCCGGGCAGAGTATTTATCTACTATTTACTCAATTGACTAGCGCACATCACCGCATGTTAGACATAAAACATAGCGATTCTGCGGGTCATTGAGTGTATTTAATAAATTGGGTTGATCTTTCACCGCTTGCGCCATTGCGGAAATAGGCGCAGGCAACCAGGCTTGAATTGCAGCAGGCAACATCGCCTGTACTGATGCGCTCATTTGACCGAAAATCAAATCACTGAGGCTGGGTTCATCAACAAACCAGTTCAGTTGCCAGGTTTTCAGTTGTGCCAGCTCAGCCACTTTCTTAACGGCGTCATCAAAGTCACCCAGTTGATCTACCAGACCATTATTTTTGGCATCCAGCCCAATCCACACATGGCCCTGCGCGATTTGGTCAACTTGCTCTGGCGTTTTGTGGCGGGCAGTCGCGACCAAATCAATAAAGGTTTTATAACCATTTTCGATATTGATTTGCATCATCTGAGAGAACTCAGGCGGCAAGTCTTTGGTCACAGAAATATTCGCCAGTGGTGAAGTCGCGACACCGTCGGTATGCACGCCAATGCTTTCCAGTGTGTTTTGGAAAGTATTAATCACCCCGAAAATACCAATCGAGCCGGTCAAAGTGCTTGGGTTAGCGATGATATAGTTAGCTGGGGTTGAGATCCAATACCCACCTGACGCCGCCATACCGCCCATTGATACCACTAATGGTTTATTGGCTGCACGTAACGCCGCTAATTCAGAGCGAATCAGTTCAGAGGCGCTCACGCTACCGCCTGGGCTATTTACCCGCAAGATAACAGCTTTAATTTTTGGATCCAAACGCGCCTGACGAATTTGCGCCGCCAGAGCATCACCGCCAACATTCCCAGGGGTCTGTGGGCCATCCATAATCGCGCCATTAGCAAAGAGAACCGCTATCTGCTCGCCTTGTTGTGGGGTTGGCGTCGGTTGGTAGTCATAAATGCTGACATAGTTGAAATCGTTACTTTTCTTATCCCAGCCAAAGGCTTTAACCAACTCATTTTCCACATCCGGACGTGTGGCTAATTGATCAACCAGTTTGCTCGCCAGTGCATATTGCGCCGGAGAACCGCCAGCGGCCTGTAAACCACTGATAACCCCTGCAGCCCCTGGGAATAATTGTTCTGGGGTTAATTGCCGGTTAGCGGAAACCGCCGTCAGATAATTTTGCCATAGACCGCCAATCCAACGGCTGTCTGCTTCCCGTGCAGCCGGCGACATATCATCACGAATCATCGGCTCTACCGCCGATTTATAGGTGCCGACACGGAAGATATTGGTGGTGACTTTGAGTTTTTCCAGTAACGATTTGTAATACAGATTATTGCTGGCAAACCCATGCAGATCGACCGCCCCTTGTGGGGATAGATAGATCTTATTGGCAAAGCTGGCTAAATAGTATTGAGTTTGATTATAACTATCGCCAATAGCATAAATGGGTTTGCCCGAATCACGGAACTCCCGCAGTGCTTTCCCAATATATTGTAGAGAGGGCTGATCAGCACCGGTAAAGTCACTCAGTGATAATACCAAACCAGTAATATTGTTATCGGTTTTTGCCAGACGGATGGTTTCGACCAGATCAAACAGGGAGTTTTCCTGTAGACGATTGCTCGATGCACCTAAGAACTCACGCCCTAATTGACGCAGTTTATTATTAACCGCGGGCTGATCGACCACGACACCCGTTAAATTCACTAACAGCGCGCCTTTAACTGGCTCTGTCGGCTTACTTTGGAACTGAAGGTAAACACCGACACCGACCAAAATCAGCAGTATCAGGAAAAGATTAAGAATAAACTCTCTGGCAAAATTCAGCAGACGCCAGGTCCACTTGAAAAAACCAGCAATAATTCGCCACAAAGTGCGCATGTTATCTCCAACAAAACCGGGCAAGTACAGTTATCCTAATGACCTGACGAACAAAAGTCAGCTTTAAATCATCGAGAAGCTTAGCTAATAGGTCAGCACTGGTAACAAAACGACAACTTATGCTACCTTGCTGAAAATGAAAATCGTTATCAGGAGAAAATGATGGATGCATTGGAACTGTTACTTAATCGCCGCTCGGCGTCGCGCTTAGCCGCTCCAGCCCCAGCAGGCGAGGTATTGGATCACATTATTCATGCAGGAATGCGGGCGCCCGATCATGGCACACTCCAGCCATGGCGCTTTGTTTTAATCCAAGATAAAGGGCTGGAACGCTTTAGCCAATTGCTACAGGATGCGGTCAAGCACGATGGCTCTGATGATGCGGTGTTGGAGAAAGCAAGACTGGCTCCTTTTCGCGCGCCATTAATCATTACTGTTATTGCCCATGTCACAGAAAACCCGAAAGTCCCTAATTGGGAACAAATCGTTTCTGCCGGTTGCGCGGTGCAAGCGATGCAGATGGCGGCTCTGGCTCAAGGGTTCAATGGTATTTGGCGCACCGGCTCCTGGACGCACCATCCTGTTGTTCGTCAGGGGTTTGCTTGCCGTGAACAAGATGAAATCGTCGGCTTCCTGTATTTGGGGACACCGCAATTGAAATCAGCGACCAAAGTAACGCCGCCAGATTACTCGACTTTTGTCCGCTATTTCTGAAATTTACTATGCGAAACTGCGCAGCCTGTCGCTTTTATCGGCAATAAGCTGCGTTTTCGCCCGCTTTGTGACCAACCTATCTGCCCGACCGCGGCTCTCTACTTACTAAGCTAAGCTATAGGCGCTACCATAGACACCATGGATGCATATACCCGTCATACTTCAAGTTCCATGTGTGTTGGCTACGTTCAATTACCCGAATCACTTACTCATGTAAGCTCATCGGGTTCTCTCGCTTGCCGCCTTCCTGTAACTCGAATTATTTAGGGTATATATATCTTTAAACTGGTTATTACTGAATCATCAGATGGGAGAGTGCCATGACATCGCCAGCGATACGTCTTACTCAATACAGCCATGGAGCGGGTTGCGGTTGCAAAATTTCGCCCAAAGTTTTGGATAAAATTTTACATTCGGAGCAGGAAAAATTCCTCGATCCTCGCCTGCTGGTGGGCAATGAGACCCGTGATGATGCTGCTGTTTATGATATTGGTAATGGGGTCGGTATTATCAGCACCACCGACTTTTTTATGCCGATCGTCGACGATCCCTTTGATTTCGGGCGCATTGCCGCGACTAATGCCATCAGTGATATTTATGCCATGGGCGGCAAACCGATTATGGCTATTGCAATTTTGGGGTGGCCAATTGATAAACTGGCCCCCGAAGTTGCTCAGCAAGTCATTGAAGGTGGGCGATATGTTTGCCAACAGGCAGGGATTTCGCTTGCGGGTGGGCACTCTATTGATGCACCGGAGCCTATTTTCGGTTTGGCTGTCACCGGTATTGTCGGCACTGACCACGTGAAGAAAAACAGTGCCGCAAAAGCAGGCTGTAAACTGTTTCTCACCAAACCATTGGGGATTGGCATCCTAACCACGGCCGAGAAAAAAAGTCAATTACGGCCGGAGCATCAAGGGGTTGCAACCAAAACCATGTGCCAGTTGAACAAGTCTGGCGCTGACTTTGCACATATTCCCGGGGTCACTGCCATGACCGATGTGACCGGGTTCGGCTTGCTGGGCCATTTAAGTGAGATTTGTCAGGGGTCAGGTGTCCAGGCGACATTGCATTTTTCGGCTATCCCGCGTTTACCGGCGGTTGAAGAATATATTGCGGCGGGGTGTGTTCCGGGGGGAACCGGCCGCAACTTTGACAGTTATGGTCATCTGATTGGCAAAATGTCCGATTTACAGAAGAGTTTACTCTGTGACCCTCAGACATCCGGCGGCTTGCTGTTAGCGGTCTTACCAGAAGCTGAGGCACAAGTACATGAAATTGCAGCTCAACATGGCTTGGTGCTCAGTGCTATTGGCGAGTTAGCTACGGTGGATAGTCGTCGAGCACTGATTGAGATAACAGAATGATTTTTCCTTTGCTGCCCTTTTTTTTGATGCATTCGCGCGGTAAATGATGCGACTTTTTATTGCCGAAAAGCCCAGTCTGGCACGGGCGATAGCGGATATTTTGCCAAAACCGCATCGTCGGGGTGATGGATTCATTGCCTGTGGTAATGATCAAATGGTGACCTGGTGTGTTGGTCATTTATTGGAACAAGCTCAACCCGATGCTTACGACAGCCGCTATGCGCGTTGGTCATTAGCGGATTTACCGATTATTCCTGAAAAATGGCGATTGCAGCCGCGCCCCTCGGTGAGTAAACAATTGAATGTTATCAAACAATTGTTGCAACAAGCCGATGAAGTCGTTCATGCGGGTGACCCTGATCGCGAAGGCCAACTTTTAGTTGATGAAGTCTTGGATTACCTCGATTTAGCGGCAGAAAAGCGGCAAAACGTACGCCGGTGTTTGATTAATGACTTAAACCCGCAGGCTGTGGTGCGCGCGGTAGAACGTTTGCGTTACAACCGTGAGTTTATCCCGCTTTGTGTTTCAGCATTGGCCCGAGCCAGAGCCGACTGGCTATATGGCATCAATATGACTCGCGCCTATACTATTCTTGGGCGCAATGCAGGCTATGATGGCGTGCTGTCGGTTGGCCGTGTGCAGACGCCGGTATTAGGGCTAGTGGTACGCCGCGATGAAGAAATTGAAGATTTTGTCGCCAAAGATTTTTTTGAGGTAAAAGCCCATATCGTCACGCCGGCTGATGAACGTTTTGTGGCGTTATGGCAACCGAGTGATTCTTGTGAATCCTATCAGGATGAAGAAGGGCGCTTGTTACATCGCCCACTGGCAGAGCACGTCGTTAACCGCATAACAGGTCAGCCAGCGGTTGTAACGTCCTATAATGATAAACGGGAATCAGAAACCGCCCCGTTGCCATTCTCTCTTTCTACTTTGCAAATTGAGGCGGCAAAACGATTCGGATTGAGCGCGCAACAAGTGCTGGATATTTGCCAGCGATTATATGAAACGCACAAATTGATTACCTATCCGCGCTCGGATTGCCGATACCTACCTGAAGAACATTTTGCCGGACGTCATTCAGTGCTCAATGCTATCAGTATCCATCAGGCAGACCTTTTGCCGCTGGAAGTGATGGACAGTGACCGGCGTAACCGCTGTTGGGATGACAAAAAAGTCGATGCTCACCACGCGATTATTCCAACAGCGCGCGCCAGCAAAGTGAATTTGACGGCCGATGAGAGCAAAGTTTACCGATTAGTCGCGCAGCAATATTTGATGCAGTTTTGTCCTGATGCGCAATTTCGAAAATGTGTTATTGAACTGGATATTGCAGGCGGTAAGTTTATCGCCAAAGCTCGTTTTCTGGCGGAGGCAGGTTGGCGTACCTTGCTTGGCAGTAAAGAGCGGGATGAAGAGAATGAAGGCGCGCCATTGCCGGTGGTTGAGAAAGGCGCTGAGTTACTGTGTGAACGTGGCGAAGTTGTTGAACGCCAGACCCAGCCGCCGCGGCCATTTACTGATGCCAGTTTATTATCAGCCATGACCGGCATTGCCCGTTTTGTGCAGGATAAAGAACTGAAAAAAGTATTACGCGCTACCGATGGCTTAGGAACGGAAGCCACACGAGCAGGGATTATTGAACTACTGTTCAAACGAACTTTTTTGTTTAAGAAAGGCCGTTATATTCATGCCAGCCCGGCAGGACGAGCATTAATTCATGCATTACCCGATATCGCTGCTCGGCCCGATATGACGGCTCATTGGGAATCAACACTGACGCAAATCAGTGAAAAAAACTGTCGCTATCAGGATTTTATGCAACCGCTGGTGGCCACATTGCAGGATTTAATCAGTCAGGCAAAACAAAATCGGTCGCCTCAGGTTTTTCGTGGGTTGCCAACTGCTCCTACAGGGGCGATAAAGAAACGCAAGAAAACGCCGACCAAAACCAAGGAGACTAAGTCATGAAAATATGGGTAATGCTAGGGTGCATGGGGTTTGCCACACTTATTTCTGGCCAGGTTTTGGCAAACCGGAATAATGTTGATGTCGTCGTTCCTTTACCTCCCGAAGTTTGGAATAACTCATCAAATCGCAACAGTAATCCGTGTACCCGTTGTTGTATTTATCAAAATCAAAACTATTCGGAAGGTGCGGTATTGCGGGTTGAGGGTGAAGTTTTACAATGTGTGCGGGACCCTAATGTGATTGGAACTAACCCATTGATCTGGAAAAGATTAACCCGATAGCTAATTACTTTTTTGGCGGATAAAAGCTTCTAATAATGGAATGTCGGCGGGTGCCAGAGGGTAGTTATGAACATCCTCTGGCATTAGCCAGACGAGGGCAGAGTGGCAATGTAAAACAGGCTCACCATAGAAGCTTTCAATGTGCCAGGCATGCAGTCGAATGATGCCTTTCGGTGAATCCCACTGATTAGTCGCAATATATTGGGTTATCACCGCGTCAATATTTAACTCTTCGGCAAGTTCGCGTATCAATGCTTGCGGTTGGCTTTCTCCAGCCTCGACTTTCCCGCCAGGGAATTCCCATAAACCCGCCTGGTCGCGATGTAAATCTCGTTGCGCCAATAAAATTTTACCGTTCCGTTCAATAATCCCCGCGACGACATCAATCATTTTTATTTGCCTGACTACAGTGGTTTATTTATTTCGTTTAGATGTGCCCTATAAGCAAATAGGGCATAGCAAAATCTGGCGTTATTAGAGTGCGAATTCAGACCATACTGGAGCGTGGTCCGAGGGTTTTTCCATGCTTCTAATATCGTAATCAATACCTGTGGCAATGCAGCGAGCTGCCAGAGGGTGGCTCGCCAATAATAAATCTATGCGTAAGCCTCTATTTTCGTCAAAACCACGCGAACGATAATCAAACCATGAAAATTGGTCATTACAATCAGGATTTGCTGCACGGAATGTATCCACCAGCCCCCAATTTTGTAAACGCTCCAGCCATGCACGTTCTTCAGGCAGGAATGAACACTTGCCCGTACGCAACCAGCGTTTGCGACTCTCTTCGCCAATACCAATATCCAAATCTGTTGGACTGATATTGATATCTCCCATAATCAGTACTTGGGCATCAGATGACAGTTGCTGCTCCAAATACTGCTGTAAGTCAGCATAAAAACGCTCTTTAGCAGGAAACTTTGTGGGGTGGTCACGGCTTTCCCCTTGAGGGAAATAGCCATTAATCACGGTTAAAGGACCTTGCGGTGTCGCAATGTCAGCCATAATAATACGGCGCTGCGCATCTTCTTCATCGGTAGGAAAACCGCGTCGCACGGCCAAGGGTTCATTCTTGGTTAACAATGCAACGCCGTAATGGCCTTTTTGTCCATGATAATAGACGTGATAACCATGTTGACTGACCTCTTCAAGCGGAAACATATCATCATGTACTTTTGTTTCTTGAAGCCCAATAACATCGGGTTGATGTTGTTCGATTATTGCAGCCAGTTGATGTGGTCGAGCACGTAGGCCATTGATATTAAAAGAGACAAACTTCATGGTCAGCACCGTATGTTCGCTAGAAATGATTCCGAATATTAGCAGATACCGAATGAAAATGTAATCCATAATAAGAGAATGCCTCTAGGCTATTATAAAAATTAAACAATGAAAAATCACTGAAAGAAAAAATATTTAAAAAAATAGATTACTGATCCTATATAAGGTGAAAAAAATAACTATATTATTCACCATTAAGTTTCACTGTGGTTAAATATAGATTTACTTTTCACTGGTATTATTTATAGCATTAATCACTATAGAGTTATTTTCGTATTTTTCAAATCATCATAAATTTATTGTCATATTCTCGCGGTGATTATCATCATGAGAATCTATTGGTTTATCTCACTCTTCGCCTTGTGTGGGAAAATGGATTCAGCTGCAAAAAAAGTTCCTGCAAATATTAACTATTTTGTCAATTATAAATATTAGCAGTGACGTTTATTTTTTCATATTTGATGGCATTAACTGATTTTGTAACAAGGAGAATAAAAAATAGTTATTTGATATCATAGATCTACATCGGATTGTCTGTTAAAAATGTTTGTAATGTTAGGGTGATAATACACAAAATCGCCAAAACTTTGATTGCAAAAAATGTAACTTCACGTCGTTAGTGTCTACGCGACAATAATTTTTGATAATATATCTATAAATTATTCTAAATCCAACGGGTGTTTTTTTTATTATATATCAAAGAATATCTACAGTTAGCATTATACACGTAGGCATGCTTGTTGTTTTTTCTGATTAATTTTTACGCAAAGCAAAGGATTGGTGAATTATGTTTCTATCTCGTAAGTTTGAAGCCTTTATGGCTGTAGTTGAAAATGGTTCGCTGAGTAAGGCTGCAAGAGTAATGAATAGAACTACACCCCCTGTAGCAAAGTCTATAAAAGACTTTGAAAGCATAATAGGCAAAAAATTATTTAAACGAGAAAAGTTTGGTATGAGTTTAACTCGGGATGGCGAGGTTTTATATAATGATCTAAAAGATTTATATCAGCAAGAAAAAGAAATAACCAAAAAACATCTTACTGGTCATGTTTCTAATGTTATCAATATTTATTACGATTGGGGGAAAAGTGAAAAGCTGACGAAGTTGTATAAAGTCGCTGAGAAAAATAACATCCAAGCTAATATAATAAAATTTTATTATGAAAATATTGATGAGATTGGAGATTATGATGGAAACTCGCTGATACTCTCATCAGAAAAAATTCCCAGTGACAGATTTATACTATTGAATGAAGTCCCAGATAGTGGCTTTGGTATTTATGGCAGAAAAGATATAATTAATGAAAGTCCAGATATAATAAATATCCTTCATAATAATACGTGGCTGTGTAATCCTACATTATATAGAAGTAAATTTGTTAAGGATTTAGAGGAATTGGTTAAAAAACAACATGATAAAGTCAGTGTTAGACAGGTAGATAACTTGGCTTGCTGTTTGGATTTTATCTATTCAGGTCGATATATCTGTATTACAGACTCTATCATGGATAATTTTAATGGTGATTCAAAATTGGATTTCATAAACTTAGCCAATTTCCAAGATGAAAACAAACTGTATTTTTACAAATCAAGGTCACATTCAAGCGTACTAAATGGATTAATTGATTATATTTATAGTTTGGTATAACCATACAATGTTATTTATTTTTCAGAGAAAATGATTAATTTATCCCTGATCGGAACTATTCGGGATAATTTGATTGATTATAAAATAGAAACACTATGAGGAGATGGTGGTGGGGGAAGGATTATTCGTCACTACGTTCCTCACCCTTTGGGCTGCCGCGATGCGGCGTGGTCTCGCTTTGCTCGGCGCGAACCTTGTCGAAGGTTCATTATCTTCCCTTGATTTGCGCTATTTGAGCAACGTTATTTATCTGAGAATTAGAAACACTATGAGGAGATGGTGGTGGGGGAAGGATTCGAACCTTCGAAGTCGATGACGGCAGATTTACAGTCTGCTCCCTTTGGCCGCTCGGGAACCCCACCACTGATTTCGTGGTTTAATGAATGATACTTGGCCGTGCTATTCCTTTGAAGACTCTCATCTTTCCCTTAAGTGCTTATCTGAACTCTTGATGCTGAATCAGCTTGCTGCTTAAGGTTAAAAATGGTGGTGGGGGAAGGATTCGAACCTTCGAAGTCGATGACGGCAGATTTACAGTCTGCTCCCTTTGGCCGCTCGGGAACCCCACCACTGGCCTATCTGCTTAACAATACTGTCTTGGTAAGCGGGGCGCATCATATCAAATGAAGCGCCGCTGTAAAGACTTGAAATGAAAAAAATAATTCGTTCGATGTTTTTTTGTCCGTGACGATGATTATATGGACAAAAAATATCGATTTATTGTGTATTTACAAAATAACAGTTCGGTTACCGTAAACAAAAACCCGCTGTGCTAATACACGATAGAGCGCCCGGCTCAATACGTTTTTCTCGACATCACGCCCGGCACGCATCATATCTTCTGCGGTATATGAGTGATCAACATGAATCACATCCTGCATAATAATTGGGCCTTCATCCAAGCTGTCATTGACATAATGCGCTGTAGCACCAATGATTTTCACACCTCGCTCGTAAGCTTGATGGTAAGGACGTGCACCAATAAAGGCAGGTAAAAAAGAGTGATGAATATTAATAATCTGATATGGGAAGCGCTGCACAAAAGCGGGTGTCAACACGCGCATATATTTTGCTAATACAACATAATCTGGCTGGTATTGTTCTATTTGTTCAATCAACAGTTGATCATGCTGGTCACGGGTCAAACCTTCATGGCTAATAAGATGGAACGGAATATCAAAACGCTCGACCAAATGCTGTAATTCACTATGGTTGCCAATGACGGCAGCAATCTCAACATCCAGACCGCCGTAAGCGCTTTTCATTAATAAGTCACCCAGGCAATGTGCTTCTTTGGTGACCATAATGACAATGCGACGACGCCCAGCAGTATGCAGCTCGCGATTAGTCCCTTCCGGTAATGCGTCGTCCAGATCGGCGAGCAAGGTGGTATCGTTAAAAATACCTTCAAGCTCTGTACGCATGAAAAAGCGACCCGTCAGATGATCGACGAACTCATTATTTTGCACGATATTGAGTTGGTGTTTGTAGCAAATATTAGTGATTTTTGCGATTAAACCTTTGGCATCAGGGCAAATGGTGCGTAACACTTTCTTTTGTACATTCTGGTGTGGCATAAGGTGGTAAATCCTGTCTTAACATGACTTGATGTTATGTAATTGTTTGATGTTACGGCCAATAAGAGAACGATCTTACCGTTAGCGCCCGCAGCATTTCTTATGTTTTTTCCCCGAGTCACAAGGGCATGCATCATTTCTACCCACAGATGGCCGGATTCCGTCAATATAGTACCAGTGTTCATTTATGCGAAGGAAGCGAGAACGTTCATGCATGGAGCTTATCTGGGTACTATTTGTATCAGTATTGTTTGTATCGGTATTGTTTGTATCAGAAAAACGAGCGATAAACTCAACAAATGCTTCATCATCACGATCACTCTCGATTTCAGCAATGACAGTTAATCCGTGCCATGTCGTATTATTAAAACTTTGAATTATTCCATCACGCCATTTTTGCGCATTGCAGTCGGGATGCCAAGTATTGACCAGATAATCCACATTCTTTTTCACGTAGGCGCTATAGCGGGAACGCATCAATATCGCCGGGTTAACCGCAACTTGAGTACCTAGAATATAAGGTTCACAACATTCTTGATATTCAAGTGTACTGCCGCAAGGACACTGTTCTGACAAAATTTCTCCAAAATAATCAATATGCCGTGATCACCGCGAGTTACTCATTAACGGCAGATCAGCACAAGCAAAGCCGAGCTGTTGCGAATAGGGGGTATCTTACCTAATCATGTGTTGAGGTTCAAAGCTGATAGTCTCGTAAGAGACCGAGTGTAATCATAAGTTTTGTGACTTAACTCACAAAAATACTTGACCGCCGTTTCATTTTGGATTAACTTTACAACTGTGATGTGTATCACATAAAAATAAAGATATGACTGGAGCTAGCCATGAAACTGATTAACAAAGTTATCGCAATGTTCGAAAAAATGAATGTCTCATTCGGTACTATTAACGGTTAATTATTTCGTTATTAATATATTAGTCTTCATAATATTCTGGACGAAACTCGGTTCATAGGTGATGGTTCTGAGCTTATTGCAGACAGACCATAAAGTAACAATGCACTGTGCATGACCTGTTTCTCGTGTTTGTTTTTATCAGATGATATTTCGCCTGTTGAGCGCGTGATCCTGAATATTAACTCTAAATAGCTACCATTAAGGTGGCTATTTTGCTTTTTATCTGCTGTTGATGATAATAAAATTAAAAGAATATAATTAATAAATTAGTTGTATGTCCTTCATATATGCTTCTTATGTTTTACTCATTGATTGGGGTATAACTTTTTCACCATAAATATACTCAATGGATCATAGGCATAATGGCCGAGTTGAGTTGTCAATTCAAAACCTAGTCGTTGATATAAGCATATTGCTTCAGGCTGGAATACTCCCGTTTCAAGATAAATTTCCTTTATTTTTAAAGTATTAGCTTTGTCAAATAGGGCGGTTATCAGCAATGATGCAATACCGTGACCTCGGCAATCTGGCGTGACAAAAATGCGTTTAACTTCAGGGGCGCTATCCCCATGTAGTACCAGAATCGCGCATCCGACAATGCGGCCTTCCCACTTCGCGACATAAATATATGCTTTTATCTGAGCCAAATGCTCTATAGGCTCCGCATGATTGTTTTCTGCGGGCTAGAGTGCAGATTGGTACGCATCTAATTGATTAATTAGTGTAACAATCTCAGAAATAAACCGATCAATTTTGCATATTTCAATATTCATTGTATGTCTTTTCGTCCCCGCGCTATATCTTAGCCATGAAATGTAAAGTATTTGTATCAAAATAGCAGAAGAATAAATATTCACTATAGTTATATAAGTAAGGCTGTGAAGTAAAAGAATAAATACCCATTTTATTCCCTAGCTACAGCAAGGTTAATATCAACTAAATTGACTATCAACGTGCAGGGTGTGAGGCGTTACATTTATTTGCTTTTTCAGGGTAGGGGATGTGCCAAAGTGATTCGAAATGGATGAAACACAATGAGAAAAAGTAAGGTTGGATTGGCACTAGGAGCTGGAGCTGCTAAAGGATGGGCACATATTGGTGTCATTAATGCACTGAAAAAGATGGGCGTAGAGATTGATGTGGTCGCTGGGTGCTCAGTTGGCTCATTAGTTGGTGCAGCTTACGCCAGTGATCACCTGGAGGTAATGGAACGCTGGGTGCGCTCATTTAAATACTGGGATGTTATCCGAATGATGGATTTTTCGTGGCGGCGTGGTGGGCTACTGCACGGGAAGCGCGTATTTAGTGTGGTAAATGAAATTATTGAAGTACAAGATATCGCCGAATGCGCATTGCCTTTCGGGTGCGTGGTAACAAATTTAACCACTGGTCGGGAGCTATGGCTTACAGAGGGGGATATCAAGCAAGCTATCAGAGCATCGTGCAGTATGCCTGGGTTATTCTCACCTGTTTTGTTAGAGGGATATTGGCTTGTTGATGGTGCAGTTGTTAATCCGGTTCCAATCTCTTTGGCCAGGGCTATGGGGGCTGATATCGTTATTGCGGTTGATTTGCAGCATGATGCACATCTTATTGCGCAAGATATATTTTCTCCACAAACACTTGAAAGCAAGCTTGCGGAGATCCCGGATAATTGGCACCGGCGCTTGAAAGCACGGATAACGAACCTAACATCTAGCCCGCCAAAGAATGCACCCAGCGCAATGGATATTATGTCTACGTCGATACAAGTATTGGAAAACCGATTGAAACGTAATCGTATGGCCGGCGATCCTCCTGATGTCCTTATTCAGCCTTATTGTCCACAAATATCAATGTTGGATTTTCACCGTGCGGATGAAGCCATTGCTGCCGGAGAATTGGCCGTGGAGAAGTGCGCGGAACAGTTATATCCCCTGATAAAGCACAGATAGCATAAGTCGGTGTCGGCAAAATAGCGCATAACAATTTCTGACAAGCACAAACAATCATTTTGAGCCACTATTACCATTAAGGTCAGTAAGAGAAGCAGTACATGGAAAAACCACTAGTAGGTAAAAATATTTTAGTCGTTGAGGACGAAACAGTTTTTCGCTCAGTCATTGCGGAATTCTTAGGTTCACTCGGCGCGACAGTGCACCAGGCGGAAAATGGACTGGTGGCTTTAGAACGATTAAAAACTCAGGTTCCTGATCTGATACTGTGCGATCTGGCTATGCCAGTGATGGGAGGGATAGAGTTTGTTGAGCGTTTACTCATTCAAGGGGTGAAAATTCCCATTCTGGTTATATCAGCAACCGATAAAATGACGGATATTGCTAAGGTTCTGCGTCTAGGTGTAAAAGACGTTTTGCTGAAGCCAATTGTCGACTTAAAACGCTTGCGAGAAACCGTATTGGCCTGCCTTTATCCTGCATTATTTACCTCCCATGCAATTGAAGAAACTGAACTTATTCAAGATTGGGAGGCGCTGCGCCAAAATCCTTATTATGCCGCTCAGTTATTAAAGCAGCTCCAACCTCCAGCACAACAAACAATTGCTCACTGCCGCATAAACTACCGGCAATTGACCATGGTTGAAAAACCGGGGTTAGTCTTGGATATTGCAGCATTGTCAGATAAAGATGTCGCTTTCTACTGCCTTGATGTTACACGGGCGGGAGATAACGGCGTTTTAGCCGCTTTATTGCTAAGGGTATTATTTAATGGGATTCTTCAAGAGCATTTAGCACATCAACAACACCGTCTACCACAGATGTCATCTTTACTCGAACAAGTTAATCAGCTCTTAAGACGTACCCATTTAGAGGGGCAATTTCCTTTGCTGATGGGCTATTACCATGTGGAGCATCAAAATTTGATACTGATTTCCGCTGGGTTACATGCCAATGTCCATGCAGGTAAACATCAGATTCAACTCAGTAATGGCGTGCCTTTAGGAACATTAAAAACAACCCATTTAAATCAAATTAGCCAGCGTTGCGCTGCATGGCAGTGCCAAATTTGGGGCGGAGGGAGTCGGTTACGGTTGATGCTGTCCGCGGATGAGCCAGCCGTGCTATGAAAATAGAATAATGAGTTTAATAAATCAATATATTGACACATTTGTTTACGACTACATCTATCTTAATATAAATGGTTCTATAACGAATCTGTGAAATAAGCCCAATATGCTTCAATCGATGTGTATAACCGAGATGTAATAATTATCGGTTGATATACTTTCTTCCTTACTTATATCTGAAAATTTTCAACCTGCTTTATTTTTACAGGCAATAAGATACGTCGCCTCAGGCTAAATTAAGGTTAGTTACTGATAATGACCTGTAGCACGCCCCTTATTGAATTTTTGACTTGAGGATAGATTGAATGAAGGTTACGGTTTTTGGTATTGGCTATGTCGGGTTAGTCCAGGCTGCTGTCCTGGCTGAAGTTGGCCATGATGTTATGTGTATAGATATTGATGAAAAGAAAGTTGCTGATCTACGAAAAGGCCATATCGCTATTTTCGAACCCGGATTAGCACCACTGGTAAAAGAGAATTATGAGAGTGGCAGACTACAATTCTCCACGGATGCAGAAGCTGGTGTAGCACATGGCACTATTCAATTTATAGCCGTTGGCACTCCTCCTGATGAAGATGGTGCCGCTGACCTGAAGTATGTGCTTGCCGTTGCCAGTACCATTGCTAAATATATGGATACTCCCAAAGTTATTATCGATAAATCTACCGTCCCTGTAGGGACTGCGGATAAAGTGCAAGAAAGGATACAAACTGTTCTACAGCAACGAGGGAAGAAAATAGCATTCAATGTGGTTTCAAATCCTGAGTTTCTAAAAGAAGGGGCGGCAGTCGCTGACTGTAAACGTCCAGAACGCATCGTTATCGGCATTGATACTGATGATAACGGTGTTATCGATTTAATTAGCGAGTTATACGAGCCATTTAATCGAAATCATGACCGGATGTTAATAATGGATATTCGCAGTGCTGAACTGACGAAATATGCAGCAAACGGCATGTTGGCAACTAAGATCAGTTTTATGAATGAAATTGCTAATATCGCTGAACGTCTTGGCGCAGATATCGAAAAGGTGAGACAGGGCATTGGTTCTGACTCGCGCATTGGCTACCATTTTATTTATTCTGGCTGTGGTTATGGTGGTTCTTGTTTCCCCAAAGATATTCAGGCGTTAATTCGTACAGCCGAAAATTGTGGTTATCAGCCTCAGTTGTTACAGGCTGTTGAGCAAATCAATAATGAGCAAAAGTTTAAATTGGTCGAATTTATTCTGCGTCACTTTAACTCACAACTGGCGGGAAAAACATTGGCTCTTTGGGGGTTAGCATTTAAACCCAATACGGATGATATGCGCGAAGCTCCGAGTCGGATTTTAATGGAGTCATTGTGGAAAGCCGGTGTGACTATTCAAGCTTATGACCCCGAGGCAATGGATGAAGCACAGCGGATTTATGGTGCCAGGGACGACTTAAAATTAATGGGTACAAAGGAGTCAGCATTACAAGGCGCTGACGCTTTGATTATTTGTACTGAATGGCAGAATTTTAGGGCGCCTGATTTTGGGATGATCAAGTCCCAGCTTAAACACCCCGTTATTTTTGATGGGCGCAATTTGTACGATCCCGAGCGTCTAAATAGACAAGGTTTTACTTATTACGGGATTGGCCGTGGTGCTTCGATTAATCGTGCGCAATAAGTGGTAAAAGTGGGTTTATGTGTTGGGTACAAAATTAAAGGAGTTCTTTTTGTGTAGCCAACACTAATCCTCATCTGATTCAATAACAGTGGCTTATCGCTAAATTTATCTTATATCACAAAGGATAATGCCGATTTGGCTGTTATAGCGATTATTATATTGTTATAAATTAGCGAAGTCTTCTTATCGACTCTCATTGAGAGTGATAACAGAACGTTATTTATTGAAAATGATATGTTTAGATTGACTGTCGTTTACCGATTGGATGTAAACCGTTAGATAGGGTAATTCATTGGAGGAGTACGAGTTTTGACTCTTAAAAGAGAACGCAAAAAAATACCCCCCGTATAATAGGAGGGTATTTTTATCACAATAGTAAATTAACTATTACGACTACAGCAGGAAATCATCTAGTGATTTGCCTTCATCTTCAATGGCTTTCTTAATCACTGCTGGAGTACGGCCTTGGCCTGTCCAGGTTTTAACATCGCCATTTTCGTCTGTGTACTGATATTTAGCAGGGCGTGCAGCACGTTTTGATTTACCAGTTGCGGCTTTAGCAGCTGCAATAGTATTCAACAGTTCATTTGGATCAATACCATCTGCAATAAGCATTTCACGGTATTGCTGTAATTTACGTGTGCGTTCTTCAATTTCTGCCTGTGCTTGAGAGTCTTCTTCGCGGCGTTCATTAACGACCACTTCGAGTTTCTCCAGCATCTCTTCTAAAGTTTCAAGAGTGCATTCACGCGCTTGTGCACGCAGAGTACGGATGTTGTTAAGAATTTTTAACGCTTCGCTCATTGTCCTGGTCTCAAATTATAATTGGTGGGGGGGCGTCTGGATAATAATAGAGTGCTATTTTAATTTCTGCAATAGCCAATTTGATTAGCATACTCGAATTCACGTATTTATTAGCGAAAACTTGCTGCTTACTACTAATAAACGATGGGCACTTGTTATTATCTGAGCTGTTTTTAACGTAAATTTTCGTTTCACTCACTAATGATTTTGCTCGAGAGCATGATTTTCTCACTAAGTTATAAGTTTGCTTTATATCAATAAAGCAAAAATAGGTTACTTCTCATGTTGGGATGCACAATAACTGATCACACGACAACACCGAGATATTGATATAGCCGCAACGAAATATTGAGTAAGAAAAAACATGCAGTCCAAGCTTTGTCAGGTCACGGCAATATTTGTTATCACTATTTACGAATTAATCATGAGAACACATTACCCGTATCATTAATGTACCAATCGTGCGACCTACATATCAAACACTATTGCTTTCATCTCGCGCTAATCTGGTTAATGTTCAAACAGAATACTTTTACTGTCTCAATATTGTGAAATGGGTCATGTAACCTAGCTAATAATACATAAGCATTTCCACATCAAAGCTCTGTCAACTTCATTAGTTATCTCATTACTTAATAGAAAAAACAGTAATATAGAGGAGATCCTCTGCTCCACGAAACCTTGGGATTTATGATAAACTGTGTATATGTTGTCAATGTGACCATTTATTATACTATTGGAGCTACAGGCCCATGGCTCAACTTTATTTTTATTACTCAGCAATGAATGCAGGTAAATCTACAGCGCTATTGCAGTCCTCTTATAACTACCAAGAGCGTGGTATGCGCACTCTGGTGTTTACAGCCGAGATTGATAATCGCTTTGGGGTTGGAACAGTCAGTTCGCGTATTGGTCTGTCTTCACAGGCCCTGCTTTACAATAGTGGGACATCATTATTATCTATAATCAACACCGAGCATCAGGGAAGTCCGGTCCATTGTATTTTACTCGATGAGTGCCAATTTTTGACTAAAGAGCAGGTTCAGGAATTGTGCCAGGTGGTGGATGAATTGCATATCCCTGTGCTGTGTTATGGTTTACGCACTGACTTCCTCGGTGAGTTATTCCCTGGCAGTAAATACTTATTGTCGTGGGCTGACAAATTGGTCGAGCTAAAGACAATTTGTCATTGTGGGCGTAAGGCTAATATGGTGTTACGTTTAGATGCACAGGGCCGGGCTGTTCACGATGGTGAACAAGTTGTTATCGGTGGGAATGAAAGCTACGTTTCTGTTTGCCGACGCCATTATAAAGAAGCCATCAAAGCTGCCTCCCTCTCTCAATATCCTTAACGGCCCAGAGAACACCTCACTGGCTCCTTTATTAAAGGCAGTGGGGTAGTTACTTTTTACGTTATTAACACTATATAGCACCGTACAGCTTCATTCATTGTGCTTATGCGTATGACTCATACTCTCTAACCTCTATTTCTGACCGCGTCATAAATGACCAAGGTATTTTATTGAGTATCATTGGTGGGATGACATCGAGCTATTCATTTTTATAAGTTATTAATCCGACGATATCCCTCAGTAAATCGCATCTGGTGAGATGTGGTGAGTTTATTTGATGGGGCAGGTGAATGAGGTAAGGGCAACTATAAATCGCCGTTGTCGGGGATTTAGAAGCAATGAGTAAAGCATGGTATGCAGACTATGTATAAATTCATTGGATGAATATAAAAAGAAACCCCCAACAGATGTCGGGGGTTATATCTTTCAGTGGCTCGCCTCACCACCGGTGAGACTACACATTAAGATAGAAATTACTTCTTGGCTTTTTTCTCAGCTTTTGGGGCTGGAGCGGCTACTGCAACTTCTTCATGATCCAGCTCTTCGCTGAATTCACGGCCGTAGTAAGTATCCATCAGGATCTGTTTCAGCTCAGAGATCAGTGGGTAGCGCGGGTTAGCACCGGTACACTGGTCATCAAATGCATCTTCAGACAGTTTGTCTACTTTCGCCAGGAAGTCTGCTTCTTGCACGCCAGCTTCACGGATTGACGCTGGGATACCCAAATCAGCTTTGATTTCATCTAACCAAGTCAGCAGTTTCTGGATTTTCTGTGCGGTACGGTCGCCCGGAGCACTCAGACCCAGATGGTCTGCAATTTCAGCATAACGACGACGCGCTTGTGGGCGGTCATACTGGCTGAATGCAGTCTGTTTGGTTGGGTTGTCATTCGCGTTATAGCGGATAACGTTAGAAATCAACATGGCGTTTGCCAAGCCGTGTGGAATGTGGAACTCAGAACCCAGTTTATGGGCCATTGAGTGACAGACACCCAAGAAGGCGTTAGCAAAAGCGATACCGGCAATAGTCGCGGCGTTGTGAACACGTTCACGTGCAACCGGATTTTTTGCCCCTTCATGATAGCTGGCTGGTAAGAATTCTTTCAGCAGTTTCAGCGCTTGCAGAGCCTGGCCGTCGGAGTATTCGTTCGCCAATACAGAAACATAAGCTTCCAGAGCATGGGTCACTGCATCCAAACCACCGAACGCACACAGAGACTTAGGCATATTCATAACCAGGTTGGCATCAACGATTGCCATATCTGGAGTCAATGCATAGTCAGCCAATGGATATTTCTGGCCTGTGGCATCGTCGGTAACTACCGCGAATGGTGTAACTTCTGAACCCGTACCTGATGTGGTGGTTACGGCGATCATTTTCGCTTTCACGCCCATTTTCGGGAACTTGTAAATACGTTTACGGATATCCATAAAGCGTAATGCCAGTTCTTCGAAGTGGGTTTCTGGGTGTTCGTACATGACCCACATGATTTTCGCAGCATCCATCGGTGAACCACCACCCAGCGCGATGATCACGTCTGGTTTGAAGGAGTTCATCTGCTCTGCACCTTTGCGCACAATACTCAGGGTAGGGTCCGCTTCTACTTCGAAGAAGACTTCAGTTTCGATACCGTGAGATTTCAGTACGCTGGTGATTTGATCAGCATAACCGTTGTTGAACAGGTAGCGGTCAGTCACGATGAAGGCACGTTTTGCACCGTCAGTTGCCACTTCTTCCAACGCGATAGGCAGGGAGCCACGGCGGAAGTAAATAGATTTCGGGAGTTTATGCCACAACATGTTTTCTGCTCGCTTAGCCACAGTTTTCTTGTTGATCAAGTGTTTCGGACCGACGTTTTCAGAGATGGAGTTACCACCCCAAGAACCGCAACCCAGCGTCAGAGATGGCGCTACTTTGAAGTTATACAGGTCACCGATACCACCATGAGAGGCAGGGGTATTGATTAAGATTCGGGCGGTTTTCATTTTATCGCCGAAATACTTAACGCGCGCAGGCTGGTTATCTTGGTCTGTATACAGGCAAGAGGTATGGCCTATACCGCCCATTTCCACCAGTTTTTCTGCTTTTTCAACAGCGTCTTCAAAGTTCTTCGCACGATACATCGCCAGTGTTGGAGACAGTTTTTCGTGAGCGAATGGCTCTGATTCATCAACAACTTTAACTTCGCCGATCAGAATCTTAGTATTAGCAGGAACTTTGATGCCGGCCATTTCAGCAATTTTAGTTGCTGGCTGACCTACGATAGCCGCGTTCAGGCCACCATTTTTCAGGATGATGTCCTGAACAGCTTTCAGTTCTTTGCCCTGTAACAGGTAGCCGCCGTGGGAAGAAAAACGCTCACGAACAGCATCATAAACTGAGTCAACAACAATGATAGATTGCTCAGACGCACAAATGACGCCGTTATCAAAGGTTTTAGACATCAGAATAGAGGCAACAACACGTTTGATATCGGCTGTTTCATCAACAACAACTGGCGTGTTACCCGCACCAACACCGATAGCAGGCTTACCAGAACTGTAAGCAGCTTTAACCATGCCTGGGCCACCGGTGGCCAGAATCAAGTTAATGTCTGGGTGGTGCATCAGTTGGTTAGATAACTCAACAGTAGGGGCATCAATCCAACCAATAATATCTGCTGGCGCACCTGCGGCGATTGCGGCTTGAAGCACGATATCTGCAGCTTTATTGGTTGCGTCTTTAGCACGTGGATGTGGAGAGAATACGATACCGTTACGGGTCTTCAAGCTAATCAATGCTTTGAAGATAGCGGTAGAGGTCGGGTTGGTCGTTGGCACGATACCGCAAATCAAACCGATTGGTTCAGCGATAGTGATAGTACCAAAGGTTTTATCTTCTTCCAGAATGCCACAAGTCTTTTCATCTTTGTATGCATTATAAATGTATTCAGAAGCGAAGTGGTTTTTGATCACTTTGTCTTCCACAATACCCATGCCAGATTCTTCTACAGCCAGTTTGGCCAGAGGAATACGGGCATCTGCTGCAGCCAGAGCTGCGGCACGGAAGATTTTATCAACCTGCTCTTGAGTAAAGTTGGCATACTCGCGCTGGGCTTTCTTGACGCGTGCTACTAGCTCGTTAAGTTCAGCGACATTCGTTACAGCCATAATGCTCTCCTGATAATGTTAAACTCTTTTAGTAAATGAGCTGTTGAAGCAATGAGTATAGACAGGCTAAGCCGTGCTGTACTCTCGAATAGAGATAGTTTTTATATCTTACTTTCTCATTCTTTACCGCTGATTTACTGAAAGAGCTTTAAGTTCGCCAGGAATAAAGTGGGAGAAAAACACTCTTTTCAACCCAGATACTCCATTTCTTGCTAAAGGTTCACTCTACTACGGCTCTGAGCTTAACGATTCTTAGGACTGATTTTCGTGATTTAAATCACAAAATCCGCAAGCTGACACCATTCAGCAATTATTAGTCGAGAGTAATTATCATTAGCGTAAATAAAGTGACAATTCATGACGTTAAATCATCATTGACGCCACAGAATATTAACAATAATGATTATTTTAGACAGTGGAGATTTATCCCGCCTAAATGCGGGTTTATTCCATGGATTCCTGTGACTAATTCTATTACATTAGCGCGCACATCTACTTTGGGGTTGTCCTAAGGGTGATTTTCAGTGAAAAGAACTGTTGTCAGGGGGGTGAGCAGTGGAGGCCAGTTGCGGCGTGTGGTGGCATCATTATTTGCCCGCGAATTTTCCAAGGTTTAGCCGTAAGATGTGTTGCCTCGGGACATTAGGTATAGTGACCTGATATCTGTGATGTATTTATAAGCAATTGCGCGGAGTGATGTGTGAGTCAATCCCTGTTGGACCTTTCAGGTTACATCAAGTTTTTTGTTGGCTTATTTGCACTGGTTAACCCGGTGGGTATCTTGCCAGTATTTATCAGTATGACAAGTTATCAGGCAGCTGCGGGCCGGGATAAAACTAACCTGACAGCTAACCTGTCAGTGGCGATTATTTTATGGATCTCTCTGTTCCTTGGGGATGCCATCCTGAAAATATTTGGTATTTCTATTGATTCATTCCGTATTGCCGGGGGCATCTTGGTGGTCAGTATTGCCATGTCGATGATCAGCGGTAAACTGGGTGAAGATAAACAGAATAAACAGGAAAAAACAGAAACTGCAGTACGCGAAAGTATTGGCGTTGTCCCATTGGCATTACCATTAATGGCCGGGCCGGGGGCAATTAGTTCAACTATCGTGTGGAGTTCTCGCTATCACAGTTGGCAGAACCTGCTGGGGTTAACTGTTGCAATTGCACTGTTTGCTTTTTGTTGTTGGTTATTGTTCCGGGCTGCGCCGCTATTGGTTCGATTACTCGGTCAAACCGGCATTAACGTTATTACCCGTATTATGGGTTTACTGCTGATGGCATTGGGTATCGAATTCATTGTTACCGGTATTAAGGCTATTTTCCCAGGATTGCTTTAACCTCCTCATAAGACAACTCATCATTAAGAGGCCACGGGTTTATGACCGGTGGCTTTTTTCTTGCCATTAGCATGATATTTAAGTCCCCGCGCGTTATTTTGGTGCAAATGATGCAGGAAATTTAATCTGTTGCACTCAAATGCTGCACTAATAGATATTCTGAACAAATAATTTGGTTTAAGGCTTATTTATTCATCTTTAATAAAGGGTTGGATAACCTTCCGATTAAATTAAATACGCTATTTGTTGTTAAAATGCTCACATCATTCTGTAGGGCTTGTGCTGAATTTATCTAGATGTTATTAGTGATTAGTACGCAGTGAGTAGGCGTTTATTCTAACAATGATAAAAATGTTAACTTTATGTTTCTTATCACTGTTTTTAAACATAATTTTTGACGTGAAGTTAAAAATATTATCATTTATAACCAATTAATTCATGTGCTTATGTGTTTTCTTGGATGATAATATCCTGCATTACTACTGATACTGACTCAGTAAAAAAGAGAATTGCTTAACATTTCTGTAAAAATTATTGGCGTCAGATTTCGGGTTCTGTTAGCTTTCGGGCAACTCCCTAACGAGAGTTTTCTTGTTTTTTCAATGAAACTGAACCGTGGTTTTTATTTTTGGAATAGTTATTGCTAGTGGTTGTTGGCGGCAGATTGACGCATAACCTTGAGAAAAACATCACAAATCTCGTAAAAGGGCGGTTAGAAATGCAAATAAAGTTTAAACAGCGACCACTGGCAATAATTGGCACTATTTTGGGTTTGTCATTCTCTGCGGGATCGATGGCTGCAACCGTTCTTCCGGGCGTAGAATTAGCGTTAGATCAGAGTATTACTATTAATAATGGTTCTGAGGTTGCCTCTTTAGACCCGCATAAGGTTGAGGGAAATCCTGAAACCAATATTATTCTAAATCTATTAGAAGGGCTGGTAAGTAATGATGCTAACGGCCATATCATTCCGGCTGTTGCAAGCCATTGGGATAATAATGGTTATAAAGTCTGGACTTTCCATCTGCGCGATAATGCGGTCTGGAGTGATGGCACGCCGGTTACTGCGCAGGATTTTGTTTATAGCTGGCAGCGCCTGGCTAATCCTAAAATAGGTTCTCCTTATGCCAGTTATTTACAGTATGCCCAAATTGAGAATATTGATGCGGTGCTAAAAGGTGTCAAAAAGCCAGATGAATTAGGCGTGAAAGCATTAGATACCAAGACGTTGCAAGTCACTTTGACCGAACCCGTTCCTTATTTTATTAGTATGCTGTCACACACTTCAATGAAACCGGTTAAGCGTGATGTCGTTGAAAAATATGGCGATAAATGGACGCTTCCACAGAATTTTGTCGGTAATGGTGCCTATAAATTAAAAGACTGGGTGGTTAACGAGCGTATTGTGCTCGAACGTAGCCCGACTTATTGGAATAATAAAGACACCATCATCAATAAGGCGACTTTTCTACCCATTACTTCTGAAGTGAGTGATATCAATCGCTACCGTAGCGGTGAAATCGATATTACCAACAGCGCCATTCCCCCCAATTTGTTTGCCAAAATGAAAAAAGACCTGCCAGAGCAGGTTCATGTCAGCCCATACCTTTGTACTTTTTATTACGAGATTAATAATCAAAAAACCCCTTTCACGGATGCAAGGGTTCGAGCTGCCATTAAATTAACGCTAGATCGGGATATTATTGCGACCAAAATTATGGGGCAAGGGCAGATTCCTGCGTATGGTTTCACCCCAACATTTACCGATGGCGGTAATTTCGCTTTACCCGAGTGGGCCAGTTGGACTCAGGAAAAACGGAATGCTGAAGCGAAGAAATTACTCGCTGAGGCCGGTTTCAATGCTGAGAATCCATTGAAGTTTAATTTGCTCTACAACACCTCAGATCAAAATAAACAACAGGCTATTGCTGCCGCCTCAATGTGGCAAAAAAATCTCGGTGCCACTGTCACTTTGCAGAATCAAGAGTGGAAAACCTCTTTAGAAAGTCGCCATCAAGGCCAATTTGATGTTGCCAGAGCAACCTGGTGCGGTGATTACAATGAGCCGACGGCATTCCTTAATATGTTGTTATCGGACAGCAGTAATAATACTTTTTTCTATAAGAATCCTGAGTTTGATGCGTTATTAGCCAAAACATTAGCGGCCCCGGATGCCAAAGTGCGCACTGCGTTATATCAACAGGCTGAAAACTTATTGGATAAAGACTCTGCCATGGTGCCAGTATACTATCGCGTCAGTGTGCGCCTAATTCGGCCAACCGTGGGCGGGTTTACGGGTAAGGATCCACAAGATTTAATAGATTTAAAAAATCTTTATATTCGTAAATTAGAGTAGTGAAAAGCGGTTAGCCGTAGGAAGTCGAGTCATAAAGTACTTAGGAAAACAAATAGGGTATTAGGGATGTATAACACAGTACGAATTTTCGTCTGATGTTAATACATATAGGGTATTACAGGGCGGATTCGTTCCCCGCGCGATGTAATTTATACATACCTTTTAAAGGTGAAGCTCGCCTGATTATTGGGCGATGCAATAATAAAAACTGGAGTGGATATAAGCATGACCAACATCACGAAGAAAAGTCTCCTGGCCGCAGGCATTGTGGCTGCTTTAGGTATGATGGCTGTAGGCAATACTTTTGCAGCGAATGTGCCCGCAGGCGTACAACTGGCTGAAAAACAAGTTTTAGTGCGAAATAATGGTTCTGAACCTCAGTCATTAGACCCACATAAAATTGAAGGTGTCCCTGAATCAAATATCTCACGCGATCTATTAGAAGGGTTGGTTATTAACGATCCTAACGGCAAAATTTTACCCGGTGTGGCAGAAAGTTGGGACAATAAAGATTTTAAAGTGTGGACTTTCCATCTGCGTAAAGATGCTAAATGGTCAAATGGTGACCCTGTAACGGCACAAGATTTTGTTTATAGCTGGCAACGTCTGGCGGATCCTAAAACAGTTTCTCCTTACGCAAGCTATGTGCAATATGCCCATATTGCTAATATCGACAATATTATAACCGGTAAACAAGCACCCGATACCTTGGGCGTGAAAGCTCTGGATGACCATACTCTGGAAGTCACGTTGAGTGAGCCAGTGCCTTATTTGGATAAATTATTAGCGCATCCTTCTATGTCCCCGGTGAACAAAACCGCGATAGAGAAATTTGGCGATAAGTGGACTCAGCCGCAGAACTTTGTCGGTAACGGTGCCTATAAGTTGAAAGATTGGGTCGTTAACGAACGTATCGTGTTAGAGCGCAGCCCGACTTATTGGGATAATGCCAAGACCGTCATTAATCAGGTAACTTACCTGCCAATCTCTTCCGAAGTGACTGATGTTAACCGCTATCGCAGTGGTGAAATCGACATGACCTATAACAACATGCCGATTGAATTATTCCAGAAGCTGAAAAAAGAGATCCCAGAAGAAGTTCATGTTGACCCGTATCTGTGCACCTATTACTACGAAATCAACAACCAAAAAGCGCCATTCACTGATGCTCGCGTTCGTGAAGCCCTGAAACTGGGTATGGATCGCGATATCATCGTGAACAAAGTGAAAAACCAAGGCGATTTACCGGCCTATGGTTTCACCCCGCCATACACCAGTGGTGCCGAGTTGACTCCGCCAGAATGGTTCAGTTGGACACAAGAAAAACGAAATGAAGTGGCTAAAAAGTTACTGGCGGAAGCTGGTTACACTAAAGATAAACCGCTGACATTCAATCTGTTATACAACACATCAGACTTACACAAGAAGCTGGCTATTGCCGCCGCCTCTATCTGGAAGAAAAACCTGGGTGTTGACGTTAAGTTGGAAAACCAAGAGTGGAAAACCTTCCTAGATAGTCGTCACCAAGGGGCTTTCGATGTGGCGCGTGCCGGCTGGTGTGCTGACTATAACGAACCTTCTTCTTTCCTGAATATGATGCTATCTGACAGCAGCAACAACACCGTGCATTATAAAAGCCCGGCGTTTGATAAGCTGATAAAAGATACGCTGAAAGTTAAAACTGAGAAAGAGCGTGCTGGTTTGTACCAACAAGCCGAAGTCTTGCTGGATAAAGACTCTGCTATCGTACCCTTGTTCTATTACGTGAATGCCCGTTTAGTGAAACCTTATGTCGGTGGTTATACCGGTAAAGACCCACTGGATAACATGCACGTTAAAGATCTTTATATTATCAAGCAGTAATATCTTAAGGGCAGCCGCCAAATTTGTGGGCTGCCCTTATTGTTTGATAATTCAAAAAGGCTAAAGGTACAGGCAATGTTAAAATTTATTCTACGCCGCTGTCTGGAAGCAATTCCGACACTTTTCATTTTGATCACCATCTCATTCTTTATGATGCGTCTTGCCCCGGGCAGTCCATTCACCGGCGAACGTAATCTTCCCCCTGAAGTGATGGCGAATATTGAGGCGAAATATCACCTCAATGACCCAGTTTATAAGCAGTATTTTAATTATTTGGGCCAATTGGCACAGGGTGATCTTGGGCCATCATTCAAATATAAAGATTACACTGTCAATGAGCTGGTTGCCGCCTCGTTTCCTGTTTCAGCTAAACTTGGGCTGGCTGCATTTTTACTCGCTGTAGTATTAGGTGTTAGTGCCGGTGTTATTGCTGCGCTGAATCAAAATACTAAGTGGGACTATATGGTCATGGGGTTTGCTATGACCGGGGTGGTTATCCCGAGCTTTGTTGTGGCACCTTTATTAGTGCTGGTGTTCGCCATTATATTAAAATGGCTACCTGGCGGTGGTTGGAATGGCGGGGCACCGCAATATATTATTTTGCCGATGGTGGCGCTGTCATTGGCGTATATTGCCAGTATCGCGCGTATTACTCGCGGCTCAATGATTGAGGTTCTGCATTCCAACTTTATTCGCACAGCGCGGGCCAAAGGTTTGCCACTGCGAACGATTGTATTACGCCACGCATTAAAACCGGCATTGCTACCGGTTCTCTCCTATATGGGGCCAGCATTTGTTGGCATTATCACCGGTTCAATGGTGATTGAAACTATTTTTGGGTTGCCGGGTATTGGTCAGTTGTTCGTCAACGGAGCGTTAAACCGCGATTACTCTCTGGTCCTGAGTTTGACCATTTTGGTAGGCGCATTAACCATTTTATTCAATGCGATTGTCGACGTGCTGTATGCCGTTATCGATCCGAAAATCCGTTATTAACACTGGAGCACGCCAATTATGTTGAGCAAGAAAAATAGCGAAGCTCTGGAAGTTTTCAGTGAAAAACTGGAAGTTGAAGGGCGCAGCCTTTGGCAGGATGCCCGCCGCCGCTTTATTCATAACCGCGCGGCGATCACCAGTTTGGTGATCCTAATGTTAATTACCTTATTTGTTATTCTGGCCCCGATGTTAGCTCAGTTTTCCTATGCAGATACTGACTGGGGCATGATGTCAGCGGCACCCGATATTGAATCCGGACACTACTTTGGTACTGATTCATCTGGCCGTGACTTATTGGTGCGAGTCGCTATTGGTGGGCGCATCTCATTGATGGTGGGGGTTTCTGCGGCCTTGGTGGCGGTGGTGGTCGGCACATTATATGGGTCATTATCAGGCTATCTCGGCGGGAAAATTGACTCACTGATGATGCGTGTGCTGGAAATTCTTAACTCATTTCCCTTCATGTTCTTCGTCATTCTGTTGGTGACTTTCTTTGGCCAGAATATTCTGTTGATATTTGTGGCGATCGGGATGGTGTCCTGGCTGGATATGGCGCGTATCGTGCGCGGGCAAACCTTAAGTCTGAAACGCAAAGAGTTCATCGAAGCGGCGTTGGTGGGCGGGGTTTCCACGCGCAATATTGTGTTGCGCCATATTGTACCGAACGTATTGGGTGTGGTGGTGGTATACGCCTCTTTACTGGTTCCCAGCATGATTTTGTTTGAATCATTCCTGAGTTTCTTAGGATTAGGGACGCAAGAGCCATTGAGCAGTTGGGGCGCATTACTCAGTGATGGTGCCAACTCAATGGAAGTTTCTCCGTGGTTATTGATGTTTCCTGCCGGTTTCTTGGTAGTGACGCTGTTTTGTTTCAACTTTATCGGCGATGGCTTGCGTGATGCCCTCGACCCGAAAGACCGCTGAGGAGTAGCACGATGACGACTATTGATAATCAGTCTGCTGTTCAGCATGATGTCCTGTTGGATGTCAAAGACTTGACCGTCACATTCGGTACACCAGACGGCGATGTTACTGCCGTTAATGCCCTTAATTTTGACCTGCGCGCCGGTGAAACGCTCGGTATTGTGGGTGAATCAGGTTCCGGCAAATCGCAAACGGCCTTTGCTTTGATGGGGTTACTGGCCAGTAATGGCCGCATAGGCGGTTCGGCGAAGTTTCATGGCCGTGAAATTCTCAATTTACCCGAGAAACAATTGAACCGCTTACGGGCCGAAGAAATCTCGATGATCTTCCAAGACCCAATGACCTCTCTTAACCCTTATATGCGCGTGGGTGAGCAGCTAATGGAAGTGCTGCAATTGCATAAAAAGATGAGTAAGAGCGAAGCGTTTGAAGAGTCAATCCGCATGCTTGACGCGGTAAAAATGCCGGAAGCGCGTAAGCGCATGCGGATGTATCCTCATGAATTTTCTGGGGGTATGCGCCAGCGGGTGATGATAGCCATGGCGTTGCTGTGTCGCCCTAAACTGTTGATTGCTGATGAGCCGACAACTGCACTGGATGTAACAGTTCAGGCTCAAATCATGACTTTGCTGAATGAACTTAAGAATGAGTTTAATACTGCAATCATCATGATTACCCATGATCTGGGGGTGGTTGCCGGTATTTGTAATAAAGTTCTGGTGATGTATGCGGGCCGAACTATGGAATATGGTCAGGCCCGTGATGTGTTTTATCACCCCAGCCACCCTTATTCTATTGGCTTACTAAATGCAGTCCCTCGTCTTGATGCTGAAGGCGAATCTCTCATGACCATTCCGGGTAATCCACCTAATTTACTGCGCTTGCCGAAAGGGTGCCCGTTCCAGCCTCGTTGCCAATATGCAATGGAACGCTGCGGGACAGCTCCGGCATTAGAACACTTTGGTGATGGCCGTTTACGTGCCTGCTATAAGCCAGTAGGGGAATTGGTATGAATACCATGACAGAGCAAAAAGTCTTGTTGGAAGTGGCCGACCTGAAAGTTCACTTTGATATTCAGGATGGTAAGCAGTGGTTTTGGCAGCCGTCAAAAACACTTAAGGCGGTTGATGGCGTTACCTTGCGTCTGTATGAAGGTGAAACCTTGGGCGTGGTGGGTGAATCTGGCTGCGGTAAATCAACTTTTGCGCGTGCCATTATTGGTTTGGTGAAAGCGACAGGCGGCACTGTAACTTGGTTAGGTAAAGATTTACTCAATATGAGTGATGCCGAGTGGCGGGCAACACGCAGTGATATTCAGATGATATTCCAAGATCCGCTGGCGTCCCTTAATCCGCGAATGACTATTGGCGAAATCATTGCCGAGCCATTGCGGACTTATCATCCCAAAATGCCACGTCAGGAAATCAAAGATAAAGTTAAGGCCATGATGTTAAAGGTGGGTTTGCTGCCTAACTTAATCAACCGCTATCCTCATGAATTCTCGGGTGGCCAGTGCCAGCGTATTGGGATTGCCCGCGCCTTGATTCTTGAGCCGAAACTGGTCATTTGTGATGAGCCAGTATCGGCGTTGGATGTGTCAATCCAGGCGCAAGTTGTGAATCTGTTGCAGCAATTACAACGTGAAATGGGGCTGTCACTGATTTTCATCGCGCATGATCTGGCGGTGGTAAAACATATTTCTGACCGAGTATTGGTTATGTATCTGGGCCATGCGGTGGAGCTGGGGACTTATGATGAGGTTTACCATAACCCTCAGCACCCTTACACCAAAGCATTGATGTCGGCCGTGCCTATCCCCGATCCGGATAAAGAAAGGGCGAAAGTGATTCAGTTGCTCGAAGGGGAATTACCCTCACCGATTAACCCGCCATCAGGTTGTGTATTCCGCACTCGCTGCCCCATCGCCGGGCCAGAATGTGCAAAAACCCGCCCACTATTAGAAGGCAGTTTCCGCCATGCGGTCTCTTGCCTGAAGGTAGACCCGTTATAAGGCCATCAATTGTACTCATCATACGCCAAGCTGCATGTGCGTTGGCTGCTTTTGTGACTTGGCCCGTCCATGGAACTCGCTCTGTCGCCGCCTTCCTGCAACTCGGATTATTTAGAGTATAGATATTGATGTCCAATAAAAATCCCCGCCAGATAAATCAGCGGGGATTTTTTTATGGGCATAATGGCATGAGCGACACATATTCGTTGGGTAACGCCGCGGCCTAAACAGTGGGGGAGTTTGTTACTCTTTCCACAATATATGGCAAAGTTTATGGTCTTTTTCACGGCACAGCAGAACACGAGCAAATACATCGTTTATCTCTTCACCATCACTGTCCGCCAGACCAATGACCACCTCGGCGAAAAAGTCCGGATTTAAATCAAAATCGACATGTTCTTGCCAATCTTCAGCGGGATCAAATAACTCAGCACCACCGCGTTCTTCAAACTGAAGATTAAACAATAAAATATCTGCTGGATCGAGGTTGTCACCGGCCAGTTCCAGAAATATATCGTAAGCCTGCTCCAGCGTTTCATCTTCAGTCAGGCGGTTATTAAGATCCATTTGCAGATTCCCATTTGTCATTTACAGATTACGCTTATTAAAACATTCTCTATGCGGCTTTTACAATTAATATGCTATTGAAAGCGAATAACTCAGAGAATCTACAATTGGATGATTGTCAGTTTCCGATTGATTACAGGAATGGGCTGAAAAAGTAGAATAATCTTTCAGTTACGCGATGCCATAACGGGCGCTTATTCCACTGTTCGCCGTCTAATAATACCGAGCGAGCAATATAATCATCTTGGACTTGGGCTAAATCGGCACCAAAACCGTCATCGTCAATGACCAGTGTGATTTCAAAATTCAGCCATAAGCTGCGCATATCCAGGTTCACGGTTCCCACTAAGCTTAACTGACCATCGACCAGGACACTCTTACTGTGCAGTAAACCGCCCTCAAATTGATAAATCTTAACCCCGGCTTCAAGTAATTCAGAGAAGAAAGCGCGGCTGGCCCAGCGAACCATCATTGAGTCATTATCGCGCGGAACGATAATGCTGACATCGACACCTCGCTGTGCCGCTGTACAGATGGCGTGCAGTAAATCATCACTTGGCACCAGATAAGGTGTGGTCATGACCAACTGTTTACGTGCTGCATACACGGCGGTCAACAATGCCTGATGAATCATTTCTTCAGGGAAGCCCGGGCCAGAAGCAATAACCTGAATAGTATGGCCGCTCTCTTCTTCGAACGGCATAATATGGTTATCGGGCGGCGGCGGCAAAATACGTTTGCCGGTCTCAATCTCCCAGTCGCAGGCATAGACGATGCCAATGGTTGTCGCCACTGGGCCTTCCATTCGCGCCATCATATCAATCCACTGACCGACACCCGCATCTTGTTTGAAGAAACGTGGGTCAACCATATTCATGCTGCCAGTGTAAGCAACATAGTTATCAATCAATACGACTTTACGATGTTGGCGCAAATCCATTCGGCGCAAAAATACCCGGAAGACATTCACTTTGAGCGCTTCGACTACCTCAATACCAGCATTGCGCATCATGGCCGGATAGGGGGTGCGGAAGAATTGCTGGCTACCGGCTGAATCCAGCATCAGTCGGCAATGGACACCGCGTCGCGCCGCAGCCATCAGGGATTCGGCCACTTGATCAACTAAGCCGCCCGGTTGCCAGATATAAAAAACCATTTCTATATTATGGCGAGCTAATTCAATATCGCGCACCAATGCTTTTAATGTGTCATCGGTGGTGGTTAATAACTGTAATTGATTGCCTTTAACGCCGCTGATCCCTTGGCGACGTTCGCATAATTGGAATAATGGGGTCGCCACTTCGCTGTTGGAGCTGGCAAAAATGTGCTGGCAATCTTTCAGTTCACTGAGCCAACGTGCAGTGGAGGGCCACATGGCTTTTGCTCGCTCAGCGCGCCGCTTACCCAGATGAAGCTCACCAAATGAGAGGTACGCGATTATGCCCACCAAAGGCAGAATATAGATAACAAGCAACCATGCCATAGCCGAAGGAACAGCTCTGCGTTTCATGAGAATACGCAATGTAACCCCGGCAATAAGCAACCAATAGCCAAAAACTGAGAGCCAACTGATTACGGTGTAAAATGTTGTCATAAGGGCGGGAATCCTGTTCACAAACGGTCACTAAAGAGTGTACGCACAGTATGGAGAAGACGAAACCTTTAATCAGATATATTATGGATAAAGTCTTTTAAGCTAAAGGACTTGCAAGGACAAATAGAGATATAGAGTTAGCGACCTTTGTTCTATCACAATAAAGATTAGATGATTTAGCGCTAAACATGTGTTTTTTCCTCAGTGTACTTTTTTTCTCGGTGTGACTTGGCTCAAGAGATGAAAAGTTTATAATGGCCCGGTTCTCAGCTTGGAAAGAGTGGCTTCATGAGACGGAGTAAAAATGAGGTAGGCCGTTGGCGTATGTTGCGGCAACATCAGCGCAGAAGAAATCGCTGGCTTGAAGGTCAATCACGGCGCTATCGCCATATCTATAGTGTTCGGCAACTCCACGAGCATCAACATCGTAGAGCACTATTGTTCACTGTGGCTTATGAATGGTGATTCGCTGTGATGGTAATAAAAACAGTCTCTTTATGAGGCTGTTTTTGTTTTTTCCCGTGTGCAAATCCACAAGATATTTATTTTACGCCGAATAGCACTTGATATAATACACTTTTCATCTCTATTCTATCCCATGATTTTGCTAAAATAATGATATTGATAGGATATTTTTGAGAGATACTTTAGGCTTTAAATTTCACTTTTTTGCGCATAAAAACGGCTCCTATCCTAAATTATCAAAATACGATAATTCTGATGTTCATATTAATAATAAAAGGCGCAAAATAGTCTTTTCGCAGTTTATTTCACATCAGAATGCGTTCGCGCTACTCTATATATTCGGTCGCTTCGTTCTAATTTTTCAGTTTCAGGGGTGTTACTGTCGGGTTGTTCGAGGCGACCATTCCCTGATGAAATAAATGATTATGAAATAATAAACATTATGAACATTATGGTTATCTTGTATTTTCTTAGTTATCAATGTGTTATTTAATTTTTTATTTATCCCACTCATTTTCATCATCGTTTTTATTGATCAATAATAAAAAATTGATCAATTTTATCAATTGATCAATACTACAGTTCTCATCAAATAAAAGGATTTTACTGTGGATAGCAGACTAAACATTGCTGTTGATTGCACTTTTATCTGTGAACCGGTTTACAAACGTGACGGTAAGTTACTTGCAGTAGAGTTATTGAGTCGTTTTACCACAGCCTCTTTTAAATCGCCCATTTATACTGAGCGCTTCTTACATCAACTTAATGCTCAGATGAAAGCAAAATTATTGCGTACTCAATTATGTGAAGTAAAAAATCAGCAGCAGTGGTTTACTGAACATCAAATAATACTCTCAATAAATATAGATTTTGATATGGCAAATGCGGTGTTGAATGATGAAGAAGTCATATTGTTGTTGAGTTCAATGCCTTTTATCCGATTAGAAATAATGGAATGTTTTCCTAATCTCAGTGATGGCGCTGAGAATGCATTATTGAGTAAGCTGGCTAAACGATACTCTCTCTGGTTGGACGATTTTGGTAGCGGTGATGCTCACATTGCAGCAGCAGCCAGCGGCTTTTTTGAATGTGTAAAAGTTGATAAGCACTATTATTGGCAATGGGGTGGGGGGGCCAGCTTTGACAATCTGGTCGTGAGTTTGCGCAGCCATTGCCAGCATGTGATTATTGAGGGTGTCGAAACTCACCAGCAGTTTAGCCAACTTGCCGATATGGGCATTGATGCCATGCAAGGTTATTTATTCAGTTCTTGCCCATTAGATGCGGTGAGCTACCTGCCTCTGCAATATGATCATTTTAATATTAGAGAATGCCGTTAGCGGGGCATCAAGTGGGGGAGAGGAAAGTCAAAATTTATCGATATGACATCAACTTAGGTAAACTTTTGCTGTGAATATCACAGTTATATCATGCGGTTCAGCGGATGATGTAATCCCTATTTCAGCAAAGGCTACAGTTAATGTCTCAATATAAATTAGCGAAAACAGTATTCTTCGGGGATTTGAAAATCAGCACGGCGCTGTATAAATATGAGATTTATTGTGAAGAGTCTGAGCTGATATATCACGCTGCAATTTATTCTGAACAAGTCATTGCTGCCGGCAAACATACTTATTCTGTCTGGGTAAGAAAAGACCATATGATCCTAAAATCTCCGGCGCATATGTTAGATAAAGCGGTAGATGCCTGTGAAGATCATTGGCTGAAACACTACAAAGTTTAGTCGGTCAGGTGATGGTGCAATCAAGCTAATACGCCTGGAGCCAGGCGTATGATTCCAATCAAAGTCATCATTAGAGTTAATCAAATAACTCTGACAGAAAACTTTTCTTTTTATAGTGCTTGGGCTTTGAATATCCGTGATGCTCGCGATCACGATCACTATTTCTTGGCTCAGCATAAGAGGCCGCAGGCGCGCTCTCAGTTGATTTTTCAATGATTTTATCAAGCTCTCCGCGATCAAGCCAAACACCACGGCAGTTCGGGCAATAATCAATCTCAATGCTTTTACGTTCAGACATAACCAGTTGGGTATCTTTGCATACTGGACACTGCATAGTCTTCATCTCCGCATTTAACAAAATGGCTTATCGTCTCGACATAAGAATCGATACAGAATTAGACATTAATTCTCTGTAATTATAAGTAAAGTTGATTAAATACATGTAATAACCCGGCAGTGTTCGGGAAATGCGAGCCAAAATCTGGCTGGGAATGGTAAGAAATATCTTCTTTCAAACAGCTGCCGCCATTAGGGGCGCGGCACCTTCATAATCTTTGATTCAAAATACACGTTTATAAGGTTTTACAATAACCGAGTGATATACCCCAGCGGCAACATAAGGGTCTTGTTCAGCCCAAGCCTCGGCCTCGTGCTGCGATTCAAATTCAGCTATCACTGTAGAACCGGTGAACCCAGCAGCACCAGGATCAGCACTGTCGATGGCGGGATTAGGGCCCGCCGTCAATAAACGGCCTTGATCTTGTAAGGTCTGTAAGCGCGCCAAATGTGCAGGGCGCACAGACAAGCGCTTCTCAAGTGAATCAGGGACATCGGTCGCAAAGATTATGTACAGCATGTTTCACCTTTTAAATGTATATACTTCAATATGATGATTTGTGTTTAGTGTTCCATAACACCATGTTCTATCCATAAATTCAATAATCTGCATAAAGGGTAGCATCTAAAATTCTCAGATGAATACACCGGTAATTTATAATGAAATAAAATGATAACTAAGCGTAAATGGAAAGTGTTATTTGGTAGATATTGCCGTTTAAAGCATCATTTAAAGCTGTTCAGTAAGATTGTTTGCTCATGCTTATTGAATATGATTGCTATTTGCATTTAAACTTAGCTGCATTAGAGGACACTGAATTATTATGCAGCTAAATAAAATTTTCCTGGGTCGACGGGTTACGTGGCCACTTGTATTTTCAGTAGGGCTACATGGCAGCGTCATTGCGGCGCTGCTGTATGTATCTGTAGAGCAAATGAATATACAGCCAGAGATAGAAGACGCGCCGCTGGCTGTCACCATGGTGAATATAGATACCTTCGCGGCACCTCAGCCAGCGGCGGCGGAGCCACAGGCTGAGCCGGAACCTGAACCCGAAGCTGTTGAAGAAGCACCGCCAGAGCCAGAAGTGCTGCCAGAGCCGGTACCTGTCCCGCTTCCTGAGCCGGTGAAACCGAAGCCGAAACCAAAACCGGTGAAAAAAGAAGTTAAAAAGCCAGAAGTGAAAAAACCGGATGTCAAAAAGACGGTTGCGCCACCGGATGACAAGCCGTTTAAGTCGGATGAACCCGCATTGGTTTCCACTAATGCACCGGTAAAATCTGCACCTAAGGCGACGGTGCCGGGGGTATCAACATCGGCCGGGCCAAGAGCACTCAGCAAAGCGAAGCCGAATTATCCTGCTCGGGCACTGGCCTTGGGGATTGAAGGGCAGGTTAAAGTACAATATGACATTGACGAAGATGGCCGAGTCACCAATGTGCAGATATTGGAAGCAACTCCGCGCAATACCTTTGAGCGCGAAGTGAAGCAGGTGATGCGCAAATGGCGTTTTGATGGGACGGACAAAAATCGCGTTACCACTATCGTGTTCAAAATTGGTGGCACGACGGAAATGAACTAAGCAGTGATATGGCTGTTTGGCTATCTTCACGCTGCAATAAAAAGGGCCGCTTTATAGCGGCCCTTTTTGCATTTACCGGATAACTTTATGGTTATTGCGCCGCGCCAACTTCAAAATTTCGGCTGCCTTCAGGCAAGGCGCGGGCTTTACCTGCATCATCAACGGCCACATAGGTGAATACCGCTTCAGTGGCCTTATAGCGCTGTCCAATTGGCTCAGAAGAGACCTTTTTCACCCAGACTTCAATATTAATGGTAATAGAGCTGTGGCCAGACTTAATGCAGCGGGCATAACAACAAACCACGTCACCCACGGCAACCGGTTTGAGGAAAGTCATGCCATCAACCCGCACCGTGACGACTCGGCCATGGGCTATCTCTTTAGCTTGAATAGCGCCGCCAATGTCCATTTGTGACATCAACCAACCACCGAAAATATCCCCGTTGGCATTGGTATCGGCGGGCATCGCAAGGGTGCGAAGTACCAGCTCACCGTTGGGTAATACCGGTTCACCGCGAGGTGATATTTGTTCTTGGGTCATCATTGCCTACTATTTTAAATTATGACTTTTTCTGTTCTTCCGGCATATGTTTGTAGATATAAACGCCGCTGATGAGTGTGAATACCAGCGTCAGAGCCGTTAAGCCAAAGACTTTGAAATTGACCCAAATATCTTGTGGTAACCAGAACGCGACATAAATGTTCAGTAGCCCGCACACCAAGAAGAACACCGCCCAAGACAGGTTCAGTGTCGACCAAACGGTATCGGGCAAGGTCAGTTCTTTGCCAAGCATCCGCTGAATCAAGGGCTTTTTCATAAACCACTGGCTGACGAGCAACGCGACGGCGAACAAAACATACAGCACAGTCACTTTCCACTTAATAAATAAGTCACTGTGGAACGCCAGCGTCAAGGTACCAAATACCAGCACCATAATGGCGGTGACCAGTGTCATTTTTTCTACCTTGCGGTATTTGACCCAGGTAAAAGCTAGCGCTAACAATGTGGCGACAATCAGTGCCCCTGAAGCGACAAAAATGTCATACATTTTGTAGAAAACGAAAAACACGACCAATGGGAGAAAATCTAAAAGTTGCTTCATGAATCAATCCATCATTTATACACCGCCTGACTATACCGGATTCAGTGAGGTGAGGGTACCTGCGACAAAACACTATTATCCTTAATTATCTGCTGGAATGCGCGCTCTGCCAGCGGAATTTGCAGAAACTTACGATAAACACATAACAGATTTGGTCTGTATATTGCTAGTCAGATACTAACCCAGCATTATAAGTGATAGATATTGGGTTAAAGTTTGGTGGAGTTACTATGCAGAGAAAATCACTCCGGTATTGGATGCCGGGTTTGACCCAATTAATGGCTTATGAACGCGAATGGCTCAAGCCAGATATGAGAGCCGGGTTGTCGGTGGCGGCAGTGGCATTACCCATCGCCATCGCCTATGCGGAATTGACCGGTGTTAGTGCCGCCGTCGGCTTGTATTCTTGTATTTTGCCAATGATTGCTTATGCATTCTTTGGTTCATCGCGGCAATTGATTGTCGGGCCGGATGCAGCAACCTGCGCGGTAATAGCCGCGGTGGTTGCCCCATTGGCGGCGGGGAATAGCGAGGTTCACTGGCAGCTTACCATCATGATGACTCTGATGATGGGGACATGGTGCTTGGTGGCTAGCCGCTTCAAGTTGGGGGCGTTAGCGGATTTATTATCGCGGCCGATACTGACCGGCTTACTCAATGGGGTGGCGATCACCATTATTGTTGATCAATTAGGCAAAGTTTTTGGTTTTATGACCCGCCCACCTCAATTGATTGAGCGGGTTTTGGCACTGCCGTATAATTTGGTTAACAGCCATTTACCCACTGTCGCGATTTCACTACTGACTTTTGTGGTGCTGTATGGCGTCAAGTGGTTACGGCCAAATTGGCCCGCGCCTTTGTTGGCGATTGTCATGGCGACCTTTGTCTCTTGGGCTGCCAATATGCAGCAATTTGGTGTTGGGGTGGTAGGGGGCTTTGAAGGCGGTTTGCCGATGGTGCATTGGCCTGATTTCCAGCCGGGTCTGTTACGTGACATGGTGATCCCGGCACTCAACCTCGCGGTAGTCAGCTTTGTCAGTATGATGCTCACGGCCCGCAGTTTTGCAGCGAAGAATGGTTATGAAGTCGATGCGGATGTCGAGCTGCGCGCGCTCGGTGTCACCAACATTGTTTCTGCTTTGTCTCAGGGTTTTGCCATCAGTGGAGCCAGCACCCGCACTGCGGTGAATGATGCCAATAATGGTAAAAGCCAGTTGGTGTCCATTATTGCCGCATTGGTTATCGCCATGGTATTGCTGTTTTTAACTCGCCCACTGCAATATATTCCGATAGCTGCACTGGGCGTGGTGCTGATTTATGCCGCCTGGTCTTTGCTCGGATTTAGGAGCTTATGGCAATTACGCAAACGTAATACGCAAGCTTTCTATTTGGCGATTTTTACTTTCGTCAGCGTGGTATTGGTCGGTGTTATCAGTGGCATTGGTTTGGCGGTATTGTTGGGGTTATTACAATTCTTGCGCACCGTTTTCCGCCCGACAGAGCAGTTATTGGGGGTGAATGCTGATGGCATGATCCATTCAATGCGCAGTGGAAATGGCATTAAACCCGTACCCGGCGTGATGATTTACCGTTTTAACTCGCCACTGACGTATTTCAACGTCGCCTATTTTAAACGGCGCATTCTGAATTTGGTCGACAGCACGCCACATCCAGCCAATTGGGTGGTGATTGATGCGGTTGCCAGCTTTACCTATGCGGATATCAGTGTGTTGGCGGCTATTGATGAGCTTAAGCGCGACTTAAAACAGCGCAATATTAAGCTGATATTGGCCGGGCGGCGCACTGAATTGACGCGCTGGTTCCGGATTAATCGGCTGAAAAGTCATGATGATGACCTGATTTTGGTGCCCGATCTCTATTTAGCCCTCAAGCTGATTCAGAGTAAACAGCGGGTGGCAGAGAGACAAGAGCCGGAAACTGAACCGGAAATCAGTACAACAGCAAATGTATTGAATCCTGAATAACAAAAAGGGCCGTAATGGCCCTTTTCTGATTTTATCGGCACTGATGCTTATACGGCAACATCCGTTGGACGCAATAACATATATAAGCGGAACAGATACACCAGCAGTAATGCAGAAACCAGATTACTCAGTGAAGCTAAAACGACACTGGCAATTGGCGTCGGCAACACCGTCAGGTGATTGACCAAATACAGTAAAATTAGTTTAGCCGCTATCCACAGCATCATTGCCGGAATAATCAACCGCACATTGGCAAATGCCAATTTAGTGCTGGCTTTCATGGCAGCAAAAACGCCTATTTTTTCTGTCGTGACGATAGCAGGTGACAGGGAAAGTGCGACAGCAATGACGATACCCGGCACGATAAACAGGGTTATTCCCAACTGAATCAACAAGGTGCCGATGAACATCAGCAGCAGTAGGCGGGGTAAAATAGGCAGGGAGATGCCAATTGCCTGCAATGCGCTAACACGACGGCCTTGAGAAACCATAGAAATCAGCGTCAGCATGCCACCGACTAATAATACGTTACCGATTAATGCAGAAAAAGTTGCCGCCGCTGACACTTTGAGCAGCACAATCTGTTGCTCCGGTGTGAGCTGCGCCACTAATTCTGTAATGCTGAGATTGCCTGATGACGCGAAATCACTTTCTGTAGAACTTAAACTACTCAATTGTTCAGTATCAGGGATAAATGCCTGATTTAACATGACGGTAATGAACGCAGTCAGCAGTGCCAGCAACAGAATGGCGGGTAGCTGATTGCGTAGAAAGTTAAAACTGTCACGGTATAAAGTGTTAGCCGTGATAGGCATGAAAGCTCCTTGGGATGAAAAAATAGCGCTTAGCCGATGATTATACCTTGTTATGGCGCGCTGTGGGATCCCGTCATTGGTCAACGGCGGATTTCTTCTACTCTCATTATCTGGATGTTATCAACAGGTAAGGGTGGCAAGCATGACCACTGTTGTCTTTTTCAGCCATGGTTCTGAGCACAATTTGATGCAAACAGCTATTTATGATCCAGATCAATTTCAATGTTATTAAGGAATTAAATAACCCTACTTAATTTAGGATTTATTCAAGTTGTTACGAAAGATGTGATCTCGATTGGATCATGAATACTTATTTGTAGGTATATTCTGTTCGCGAATATACCTACAAATGGAATGGATAATGAAAAAAGTCACTTTGGCATTGTTAGCCGTAGCAACTCTGGCATCGACTGCGGTAAGTGCGCACCAAGCAGGCGATTATATTTTCCGGGCAGGGACGGCAACTGTCAGACCCAATACCGGGTCTGATGATGTGCTAGGTTATGGTTCTTTCAAAGCGGATAACAATACCCAGTTGGGTCTGACCTTCAGTTATCTGGTTACTGATAACATCGGGGTTGAACTTTTGGCCGCGACGCCGTTTCGTCATAAGGTTGGCCTTGGGCCGACCGGCGATATTGCAGAAGTTAAGCAATTGCCACCGACATTAATGGCACAATATTATTTCCGAGATAAACAAGACAAATTGCGCCCATACCTGGGGATAGGTCTGAACTACACCACGTTCTTTGATGAGAAATTCAACAATACCGGCACTTCTGCTGGGCTGACGGATTTAAGTGTCAAAGACTCTTGGGGTGTAGCCGGTCAGGCCGGTTTGGATTACATGGTCAGCGAAAACTGGATGGTGAATATGTCTGTCTGGTGGATGAATATCGAAACTGACGTGAAATTCAAAGCAGCAGGTCAAGAGCAAAGTATTCATACCCGTCTTGATCCATGGGTGTTTATGTTTGGCGCTGGCTATCGTTTCTAATTATCCTTCGTCCTTGGCGTTACAGCGGTGTTAGCTGCGCTCACTCACCCGAATCACTGACTTGAGTCAGCTCATCGGGACTCGTTTGCTGGCTGCCTTGCTGTAACACCAATGACTTTGGCTAATCCGACTTGAGGCGTTACAGCGGTGTTAGCTGCGCTCACTTACCCGAATCACTGACTGTTCGTTGACCTTAAAATAAATAGGCTCATCGGGACTCGTTTGCTGGCTGCCTTGCTGTAACACCAATGACTTTGGCTAATCCGACTTGAGGCGTTACAGCGGTGTTAGCTGCGCTCACTTACCTGAATCACTGATGTGTATTAAAAAGGAGGCGCAGGAATGCGCCTCCGAGAGGGGGATTACTTGATAAGCATCTGATCACTAACAGATTTCACCCCAGGTACACCACGGGTAATCTGTACCGCGCGGTTAGCATCCTGACGCGAGCTAACAAAACCACTCAGTTGAACCCGCCCTTTGAACGTCTCAACACTGATTTCAGTCGATTTTAGATTCTTCTCACCCAGCAGCGCAGTTTTCACTTTCGTGGTAACCACGGTATCATCCAGATAACCACCAGTCCCTTCCGATTTTGCTGTAGGCGCACAAGCAGATATTGCCATCGCCATGACCACTGCAATACATAAGGCTGCCAAGGTCTTAAAAATCTTCATAAATGACTCTCCATGTTTAGCTCAAAGTACTATTAACTCATATTTCACTCAGGGGTGCTGACACTCACCACATCTTAAATGTAAAAAATGCGTAGTGTGTTACACATTATTAGTATTGGTGATGAATGGTTTTTATACAACTTCATGCTGAATAGACCGCGAGAAAAGTATTGAAAATAAGGAAGATATACCCTAAATAATGCGAGTTGCAGGAAAGCCTTACAGAGGCGAAGTCTATGGACGGGCGAGTAATGAAAATCGCCAACGCACATGCAGCTTGAAGTATGGCGGGTAGAGCGCCTGAACTGGGACATCAGGCGCTCAGAGCAAACTAGTTGCGGGTAGCGGCTTTCATTTTAGTCACAAAACTCGCCAATTGCGCGAGCATCTCTGTGGGCTGTGAGACATTGTTTTCAATGATTTTGACAATTGCAGAACCCGAAATAGCCCCTGCAGCCCCGGCCGCCAGACTGATTTTTACCTGTTCTGGTTCTGAAATACCAAAACCTTGCAGGGCTGGCGCGGCATTATATTCACGCAGTTTATCTATTAAATGATTCAAAGGCTGGTGGCCATGATTCTCTGCACCGGTCACACCCGCACGAGAAAGCAGATAGGTATAGCCACGGCCGTGAGAGGCAATTTCTCGCAACAAATCATCATCGGCATTAGGCGGGCAGATAAAGATAGGCGCAATGCCGTGGCGCAAGGCCGCTGTGCGGAACGGCAGTGACTCTTCAAACGGCACGTCAGCAATCAGCACCGAGTCGACACCTACATCAGCGCAGCGCTGATAGAAAGTATCAATTCCGTTATGGAATACCAGATTTGCATACATTAGCAGCCCAATAGGAATGGTAGGATGCTTTTGGCGAATTTCTGCCAGCATTTCAAAACAAATACTCGGGGTAACACCGGCGGCGAAAGCACGTAGCGCCGCATTTTGAATCGTCGGGCCATCCGCCAATGGGTCAGAGAAGGGAATACCCAGCTCCAATGCATCGGCACCGGCGGCAATTAAGGTGTCGATAATCTCTAAAGAAAGCGCCGGTGTTGGGTCACCAAGTTGGACGAAAGGAACAAACGCGCCTTCTTTTTTGGCGGCCAATTGTTGGAAAAGCTGCTGATAACGCTCCATTAAATTTCTCCCCGTGCTTTCAGGATATCGTGAACAGTGAAAATATCTTTATCACCACGCCCGGACAGATTCACCACCAATATCTGTTCTTTTTCCGGTGATGCTTTAATCATTTTTAAAGCATGTGCCAGTGCATGGGACGATTCCAATGCCGGGATAATCCCTTCTTTACACGACAGCGCTTTAAATGCTTCCAGAGCTTCATCGTCGGTCACGGAAACATAGTCAGCGCGCCCGATGCTGTTCAAATAAGCATGTTGCGGCCCCACTGACGGGAAGTCTAAACCCGCAGAAATTGAGTAAGATTCTTCAATTTGGCCATCACTGGTTTGCATCATCGGCGATTTCATACCGAAGTAGATACCCACTTTACCGTGTTTGAGGGGCGCGCCATGTTGACCGGTTTCGATACCCAGCCCCGCCGGTTCGACACCAATCAGCCCAACACCCGGCTCATCGATAAAATCAGCAAACATCCCAATGGCGTTAGAACCGCCACCGATGCATGCCAGCACGGCATCTGGCAGACGGCCTTCTCTGTCCAGCATTTGTGCTTTAGTTTCTTCGCCGATCATCCGTTGGAACTCACGCACAATAGTCGGATAAGGGTGCGGGCCAGCGGCGGTTCCCAGCATATAGTGGGCGGTTTCGTAGCTACCAGACCAGTCACGCAGGGCTTCATTACAAGCATCTTTCAATGTTGAGGAGCCACTGTGCACCGGAATAACTTCCGCTCCCATCAAGCGCATGCGGAATACGTTGGGTGACTGGCGCTCAATATCTTTAGCGCCCATATAAATGCGGCATTTTAAGCCGAGCAGTGCGCAGGCTAACGCTGACGCCACACCATGCTGACCGGCACCGGTTTCAGCAATGATTTCTGTCTTACCCATGCGTTTTGCTAATAAAGCTTGGCCTAACACCTGATTTGTTTTGTGCGCACCGCCGTGTAACAGGTCTTCGCGCTTCAGATATAGCTTGGTTTTTGTCCCAGCGGTCAAATTCTGACATAGGGTTAGGGCAGTGGGACGCCCGGCATAGTTCTTTAACAAATCCTGAAATTCCGCTTGAAACTCAGGGTCTAACTGAGCGCTGACAAAAGCCTCTTCCAGTTGCTTCAATGCTGGCATCAGAATCTGTGGCACATACATGCCCCCGAACTCGCCAAAATAAGGATTCAATGTGGTCATTATTCTGTCCTTTATATACCCGTCATCTTTCAAATTGCAGGTGTGTTGGCTGCACTCGCTAACCCGAATCACTTACTTGTGTAAGCTCATCGGGATTATCTTGCTTGCCGCCTTCCTGCATCTTGAAATCTATTGGGCATAGGGTTAACCCAAATGTGTTTATGATCTAATAGGTGCGTAATGTTTGGAACACCGCAGCAATCTTTTGAGGATCTTTAATGCCGGGGGCGCTTTCGACGCCGGAATTGAGATCCAGGCCAGCAGCACCCAATTGGGCCGCAGCACCGCAGTTATCCGGCCCTAATCCACCCGCCAGCAATACGTTATTCAATGGCTGGCCGGCTAATAATGACCAGTCAAAGCGTTGACCGGTGCCACCTTGGCCATTATCCAAAACATAGCGCTCGACATGCTGTAAATTGCGTGCTGGCACCGTGTCACTGACACTCAATGCCTTCCAAATTTGGCAACTGGCGGGCAATATTTCGCGCAGTTGGTTGATATAGGCTTGATCTTCATGCCCATGTAATTGCACGGCGGTTAGTGACAGGCGCTCGGCAGTTTGTTGTATAGTTTCGATTTCGGCATCACGGAACACCCCGACATATTTTAGCGGCGCACCACTAATAACTGTGCGGGCGCGTGCAATATCCACATAACGTGGTGAATTGCCGACAAAAATCAACCCGCCATATACAGCACCGGCCTGGTAAGCGGCGGTAGCGTCTTGGGCGCGGGTCAGCCCGCAGACTTTATTCTCGCCCAGCAATACGCGGCGTACCGCAGCATTCAGATCGGGTTCGGACATCAAGGCGCTGCCAATCAGGAAACCGTTGGCAAAGTGGCCGAGTTCACGCACTTGCTGGTAGTTATTGATGCCGGATTCGCTGATGACCGTCACGCCCTCGGGTAAGCGGGGAGCCAATTCGCGGGTGCGATCAAGGCTGATAGACAAGTCGCGTAAGTCACGGTTATTGATACCGACGACTTTCGCCTCTAATGCAATGGCGCGTTCCAGCTCCTCGGCGTTGCTGGCCTCCGTCAACACGCCCATTTTCAGGCTATGAGCCACGGCGGCCAGTTGGCGGTAAGTTTCATCATCAAGCACAGATAACATCAGCAAAATAGCATCTGCCTGATAAAAACGGGCGAGCTGGATTTGGTAAGCATCAATAATAAAATCTTTGCACAAGACCGGTTGAGTCACTACGGCACTGACTTGCGGCAAGAAATCAAAACTGCCCTGAAAGTATTTTTCATCGGTCAATACCGAGATAGCCGAGGCGTAATTTTTGTAAACTGCGGCAATCTCAGCCGGGTTAAAATTATCGCGAATGACACCCTTGGACGGCGATGCTTTTTTGCATTCCAGAATAAACACCGTTTTGTCGCCCCGTAGCGCGTGATAAAAATCGCGCTGGCTCGGGGTAATGTCATTTTGGAAGCTGGCCAGAGGCTGTTGCAATTTCCGCGCAGCAAGCCAGATTTCCTTATCGCCCACTATTTTGTGGAGTACAGTTTTGTTAAGCCCAGTATCCTGCATGATTTATCCTCTTGCTGCCAAAGCGGTAACCCGGTTAAAAGGCTGGCCGCTGTGAATCATTTCCAATGCTTGCTGTGCGTTGTGGCGCAAGTTTTCTTGCCCGTGCAACTTCAGCAATAACGCCACGTTAGCCGCGACGGCTGCCGCGTGGGCTGGTGTACCCTTACCTTGTAACAACCGTGCTAAAATGTCACGATTTTCTTCCGGTGCGCCGCCTTGCAGTGAGCCAAGTTCATAGCGATTTAAACCAAAATCTTCGGGCGCTAATTCGTAGCTTTCAATATGGCCGTTATTCAGCTCGGCGACTTGTGTCGGCGCATGAATCGCCACTTCATCCATTCCACCGCCATGCACCACGGCAGCGCGTTGATAACCCAATACTTTAAGAGTTTGAGCAATCGGTAAAACCAGTTCAGGGCTATACACACCAATCAGCGCCAACGGCGGGCGGGCGGGGTTAATCAATGGCCCCAGCACATTAAACAGGGTACGGGTTTTCAACTGTTGGCGCACCGGCATCGCGTGGCGAAAACCCGTGTGATACTGCGGCGCAAACAGGAAGCAAACGCCTAACTCATCCAAGGCCAGACGCGATTGTTCGGCGCTCATGTCGAGGCGAATACCAAAGGCGGCCAGCAAGTCTGACGAGCCGGAGCGACTGGAGACACTGCGGTTACCGTGTTTGGCCACTTTCACGCCACAACTGGCGGCAACAAAGGCGCTCGCGGTGGAGATATTGATGCTGTTGGTGCCGTCGCCGCCGGTGCCAACAATATCAGCAAACAGGTAATCTGGGCGCGGGAAAGGTTGCGCGTCGGCTAATAAAGCTTGTGCGGCACCGGCAATCTCGGCTGGCGTTTCACCGCGTACTTTCATACTGATTAATGCCGCCGCTAATTGGCTGGCTTCCAGTTCACCACGCACAATCGCGGCAAATAATAGCTGGCTTTCTTGCTGGCTCAGAGACTCGGCGCGGAACAGTTTTTCTAATAACAATTCTTTTGGTAATAGATTGTGCATCATCAATTCCTTAAATATTCAACCCCCAAAGGGCTTGGCATCACAGCTAACACTCTTGCGGTTATACCCGCGCAGGGGATAGCGCCCAGTTTAAGGTTTGCTCCAGCAACCTGGCCCCTTGGGTGGTTAAAATCGATTCCGGGTGGAATTGGTAGCCACAAACCCGATGGGCATCATGACGAACCGCCATCACCATCTCGCCAAAATGGGCGTTAACGGTTAATTCTGCTGGGATATTGCTGCCGACTAATGAATGGTAGCGGGCGACCGGTAACGGATTTGGCATTCCGGCAAACATGCCGTGCCCGTCATGTTCAATGGCTGACGCTTTGCCATGTAATATTTCACCGGCCTGACCCACATGACCACCATAGGCTTCGACAATGGCTTGATGGCCGAGGCAGATTCCGATAATCGGCAACTGACCGCGTAAACGCTGCAACAATTCCGGCATACAGCCCGCTGCTGCGGGCGTGCCGGGGCCGGGTGATAACATCAGCACCGGCCGCTCGAGCTGTTGCAAGCGCTCAATAATGGTGTCGGCGGCAATGTGGTTACGGTAAATCACCACGCGATGGCCGCTTGAGCGCAACTGATCAACCAGGTTGTAAGTAAAGGAATCGATATTATCGAGCAGCAAGATATCGGCCATTAGATTGTTTTCCATTAGAACATTTTCCATTAGAACAGCTCCCTGGCGTGGTGTGCAGTGGCAATTGCCCGTAGAACCGCGCGGGCTTTATTACGCGTTTCATCGGCTTCCGCTTGTGGGATTGAGTCGAGCACCACACCAGCACCCGCTTGTACAGTGGCAACCCCGTCTTCAACATAAGCAGAGCGAATCACAATGCAGGTATCCAGATCGCCATGGGCGGTGAGATAGCCGACGGCACCGCCGTAGCTGCCCCGACGCGATCCCTCACTGTCAGCGATTAATTGCATCGCCCGAACTTTGGGCGCGCCACTTAATGTCCCCATGTTCATACAGGCTTGATACGCATGCAGCACATCTAAATCGTGGCGCAATGTGCCCACTACGCGAGAAACCAGATGCATAACAAAGGAATAGCGGTCAACTTTGGTTAAATCCGCCACGTAACGGCTGCCCGGCTCACAGATGCGCGCCAGGTCATTGCGGGCTAAATCCACCAACATCAAATGCTCGGCCAGTTCTTTATGGTCGGTGCGCATTTCCAGCTCAATGCGGCTGTCTAAATCGCGGTCCAGTTCACCATTAGCGCGACGGCCACGAGGACGAGTACCGGCAATCGGATAAATTTCAATCTGGCGATTGGTGGCGTCGTATTTCAGTGCGCTCTCTGGTGAGGCACCGAACAAAGAAAATTCATTATCCTGCATGAAGAACATATAAGGGCTTGGATTACTGTCTTTCAGTGTTTGGTACGCCGCCAGTGGTGATGGGCACGGTAATGAGAAGCGGCGAGAGGGCACTACTTGGAAAATCTCACCTTGGCGAATGGCTTGCTGTAATTCACTGACCACTGCGCCGTACTCTTCATCTGATTGGTTACACTGTAACGTCATTTCCGGCACTGATTTGGCTGGAATAGGCTGTGGCGCTTGTTGCAATTGGTGGGCAAGCTGTTCTAAACGGGCCGTTAAGCGCTGATGCTCGCTGTTATCCGGAGTGAACAAACTGGCTTGCAAACGTGTGGAGCGGTGTTGGTGATCCAGCACCAATAATGTTTCGGCTAAATAGAAACAGAAATCCGGGCAGCGGCTTTCATGGCGCAACTGCGGCAAGTTTTCAAAACCGGCGACCAAATCGTAGGCAAACAAACCACCCATAAACATGGCTTCCCGCTCTGCCGCTGGAGCCTCGACCAGTTTCAGCAGCAGGCGCAAAGCATCAAAAACGGATAATGCCTGTAAGCGAGAGTCTTCATCTTGCTCGTCATTAATGACGGGAAACGTCAGTTCGCGGCCATTTGGGCGCACTTGAATCTCAACTTGCGCGGGTAATGCTGAGTCCAACAGTGGTAATAAAGAAGCGCCATTGCGTGTCAGCGCTTCTATCGTCACTTTCTGTCCCAGTGCGGTGATACGCAGCGCACTGTCGACAATCAGCAAGCTTTTTAGGTTTTGTTTGCTGGTCACTTCCGCAGATTCAAGCAGCAATGTTGCTGGCCGTGCGCCGCAGAGCTGGTGGAACAGTGCGGTTGGGTCATCACGGTAACATCCCGTGGTGGTCAATAACTGTAAAGTAGGGCGCGAGGTTTGCATTGTTTGTCGTTCCTGAAAAAGTGTTTACGCCGAAATCTATCCATAAAAAAGCCCGCTATTAGCGGGCTGAAGCAATCTGCATTGTCTGGTGACTGATATGCGCGATTACACCGCCCGAGAGAGGGAGATGTGCCACCAACGCAGTAAGGAAATCAGGGAAATTTTCATTATCAGTCACTCGCTATAATTGCTTTGATTGTGTTATCGAATAGACCTGAACAGCATATTGGTCTCTCGTGAACTTGTGTACTAGTTAACTGGTTCGCGAGATGAATGTCAACCCCTGATGATTGTTTTTTAACAAACTCTTTTTGTCAGGGCATTGGTCTTACTGGGCTTGAAGTATGACGGGTATAAATAAGATTGATTAACGTTAATGTCACATTAGCGAGTATAATTGAAAGCCACGCTTTTTCCGGACTCATGTTTTGACTAATAAATCAGTTTTGGCTAATAAACCCGTTTTATCTGATAACTCCACATCACCTGACACGGCTGATTTAACTGATGCTGTCACATCAACGGCTTTCACACTCTATGATTTGCATAGCCACACCACGGCATCGGACGGCTCGTTAAGCCCCGCGGCGTTGGTTATCCGGGCGGCGCAAATGCGTGTAGGTGTATTGGCGATTACTGATCACGATACCACCGCAGGGTTAGCAGAAGCCGCCGCGACTATCGAGCAACAGCAATTGCCCATCCGACTGATTCCCGGAGTCGAGATTTCCACATTATGGGAAAACCATGAGATCCATATTGTGGGTTTGGGCATGGATATCCAGCATGCCAGTCTTCGCCAGCTATTAAGCGAACAATCAGAGCGCCGCTATATTCGAGCGCAGGAGATCAGTGCTCGGTTGGCAAAAGCACGGATCCTGGGTGCCTGGGAAGGGGCAAATCGCTTAGCAGAGGGCGGCCAGGTGACGCGGGGCCATTTTGCCCGCTATCTGGTGGAGTTAGGTCTGGCCAGCAATGTCGGTCAGGTTTTTAAAAAGTATCTGGCCAAAGGCAAGACAGGCTATGTTCCCGCGCAATGGTGTACAATAGAACAAGCTATTGATGCTATTAAGCAATCTGGTGGGCAGGCTGTACTGGCGCATCCTGGGCGTTATGATTTAACAGCGAAATGGCTGAAGCGGTTATTAGCGCATTTTGCTGAGCATGGCGGTGATGCTATGGAAGTTGCCCAGTGCCAGCAAGCCCCCCATGAGCGGGCACAACTTGCCCAATATGCGCGCGACTATAATTTACTTGCATCCCAGGGGTCTGATTTCCATCAACCTTGTTCCTGGATTGAGTTGGGCCGCAAATTGTGGCTGCCCGCTGGGGTAGAACCGGTATGGCGTGATTGGCTGATAGAGCGCTAATCCACTTGTACGTTGAATGATAAGGCAGAATCATGAGTCAATTTTTTTATATTCACCCAGAAAACCCGCAGCCGCGGTTAATCAACCAAAGTGTTGATGTTTTGCGCAAGGGTGGGGTGGTGGTTTATCCGACAGATTCGGGTTATGCCCTGGGCTGCCGCTTAGAAGATAAGGCGGCAATGGAACGTATCTGTCGCATTCGCCAGTTGGATGGAAACCATAACTTCACATTGGTATGCCGTGACTTGTCCGAGTTATCAACTTACGCCTATGTTGATAACTCCGCGTTTCGGTTAATCAAAAATAATACTCCGGGCAATTATACATTTATACTGAAAGCGACAAAAGAAGTGCCTCGGCGTTTGATGAATGACAAACGCAAAACTATCGGCTTGCGTGTACCGTCTAATCCTATTGCGTTGGCGCTGTTGGATGTATTGGGTGAACCGCTGATGTCGACCACATTGATGTTGCCGGGCAATGATTTTGCGGAGTCTGATCCAGAAGAGATCAAAGAGCACTTGGGCAAACAAGTGGATTTAATTATTCACGGCGGTTCTCTGGGCCAACAACCGACTACGGTGATTGATCTAACAGATTCTTCCCCTGAAGTTATCCGCGAAGGTGCCGGTGACGCCACTCCGTTCCGCTAAGCGGCTGCGGGTTGATAGCTCTTGTGATTGATAACCATTGTGAATGTCATACGCGTGTTGGATACGCCAGTTAATTTGCTTTTAACCGTGAGTATCCAACCCGCTTGCTCGATTCCCCCCCTCCGTTTTGTTAAATTCCCCTACTTATAACAGGCCTTTTCAGTGTCCTGCTCTTATCTTAAAAAAAACGTACTGTCGTTATAATGTATTTGAGGTGCTTAATGAGTCACTTTTTCTACCAACGTTTTATCTAAGCATGGGTTTAAATTTTTAGGCAATACTAATGGAGTTCATTTTATCTTTATTTTTTTTCTTGCTACACTCAATCCCTTTTTTGTAAAATAGCCATATAATTCAACTTGTTATTATCTTGTGGTGAATTTGTTTTGCTGGCTGATTTATGCCTAACAATAATCATTGTGTAATATTGATGAACTTTTTTTTCTTGAAACTAATTTATCATTGATAATTAACTTTATATTTTATGCTTGTTTAATTGATTTTTATGAATGGTTATTTTTAAGACAGATCCAATACGGATTTAATTGTAAATATATTTATATAACTATTATTTTTATTTGACGATCTTTTATTCTAAGGTTCCAAATCATTTTACAGAACAATAATCTGCATAATCATAGTATTATGATTTTTTATGGTTATATGTGTCGGATTTATTATTATAATGATCATAAATATTAAAAAAACTTGATTTTACTATATGATATCAAGTCTGGGCGGGACTAATGAAAACGCTAAAGTTAAATATAATTTTTTATCCATAACTCATTGGGTAAGTCTGAGTTAAGAAGCATTTATTCTATTTTGTCTTGCTGATAAATACCCATGCTGAGTGACTGAATTAAAATAAAAATAAAGTTTTTTAGTACAGAATTCTTATGTCTATATGAGATTATTCTTATCTTGTATTTTTGTTTAATTATCTGATATTTATAAATAATATTTAATATTTTTAATAATTGTAGGATTGTTCCTACGAATGTGGTCTCCACCTCCTATATATCTACATAACCTCGTACGTTTATCATTGTTATTAATGATGCAATATCAGACTTTAAGGTATACACCAGTGGAAGTTCACCAACTTAATTACTTCTTGGTTAAGTAAGAATGTTGCTCGTTATTTATAACCCATAATATCTAGAGAGAATTGAGAGTTTTATGAATCGAGTATTTAAAGTCATTTGGAATAGTGCTTTAGGCCGTTACGATGTTGCATCTGAGTTTTCTAAATCAGTAAAGAAAGCTAAGTCCTCTTGCTCAGGTAATGTTGATACGACTTTAGCCTTAACAGCACCTTCTCGTTTGAGCCAGGTTGCAATCACTTTAATGTTCACCTTAGGGGCAAGTTCTGCCTTTGCCGCAAACATTAATGTTCCGGTATTTGCACCTGATGTTGCATTTGAACAGAGCTTCACCGGCCCAGGCAATACCTTATCGGGGAGCTTTAGCAACATTGCCCGAGGTGACAGTGGTTTTAAAAATAGCAAACTGGGTGATATTCCCCCGGGGAATTTCCTCTATGGTGCAGAGAATCTGATCAGTAAAAATATTTTCAATTTAGGGGATATGGTTACTGAAACTTTCCTTGATCCGAAAGGAACCGGCGCATTAATTACTATTAATGTGTATAGCAGCACGGCGATGTCAATTAAGCCATTGGCTGATTTTGTGGTGCCGGTTTCTTATGCGGTCGGTGAGAATGGTCAGTATGTGAACCGTAACTTATTTCATGTACAAGATAGCAGTGACCTGACAGTGAATGTGGGTAGCACCGCTGCGGGTTGGGTTAATGAGAGCACCAACTACTTTAGCGCTATTCTTAAAGGCGGTTTGAAAAGTCAACCGGAGGCAACAACCTCTTCAGGATTCTATGTTGACTCGACGACATCTGCCCAGAATACAGTTTTAAATTATAACGCTAAGACCGTGGTCAACTTAGGAAGTAACAGTAATAACATTCGTGATAGCAGCACCTCAGTGGCTAATGCGGTGCTTGATGACTTTACCGGCACCTTCACCAGCCCTTATTTAGGTGCGCAGAATGTTCAAAATTTTGCTGATTTCCAAAATTACAATAATGCTTTGATTGCAGGTATTAAGAGTGGCGCGATTGTCTTAGACAGCAAAGGCTATCAGGCCGAGCTGGCGCGTGCCTATTTTACCGGTACCGGCACTTCACCGAAAGTCACCCCTATTTATCTTGATATGGGTATTGATGCTAACGACGCCATCAATCACATCATTGATTCTGGTCGCGTTGCTTTTATTCACGGAGATGGCCAACACGCTATTGTGAATATTACTGCTGATGCCAATATTCAGGCTTTGGGTACGGATATTTCCGTGGTGCGTTTGAACGATGGTGCGACATTGAATAATGCCGGCATATTAGGTTCGGCCGCTGGCAGTGTTCGCGGTAGCAATATTATTTTCGCTACTGACAGTAACGTCATTAATGAGGCCACTGGGGTGCTGGATGCCGGGACTAACCCTGACATGCTGGATTTCAAATCGACACCGACCGCCACATTGCCACTGAATGTCGCCAGTGGGAGTCATACCGCGATTTTGGCGAATGGCAGCTCTTCAGTTACTAACAATGGCGTCATTAACACGGCTTCACGTGGCACCAGTGTTTATACCCGTGCCGCGATTATTGATGGCACATCGACTTTCATCAATAACGGGGCTATTAACATTGCTGCAACTGTCGATAACTCTCCTGCAGCAGGGTATCTGAACGAAGGGGTGAGTGTTCAAAAAGGCTCTACTTTTACCAATAATGGCACTGTCTATATTGGCCGCCAAGCCCAGCGCTCGCTCACTGATGTGGTTACTGATCTGGCAATAAAAACAGAGTCTTATGCGGTTAAATTAGTGCAAGACACCGTCAATTTGAGCAATATCGCCACTTTTATCAATAATGCGAGCGGTAAAATTGTCATTGGCAGCAAAACTGAGAACTCCACCGCAATTATCGCACAAGGGGTCAGAACCGCCGTTAATCAGAACGGCACCATTGAGTTGAATGGTGCCGGGGCAACACCAGGACAAAACGCAGCGCAGAATATTGGTATTTCCGCTAGTTCAGGTGCCAACAATGTTGTCAATAATGGCAATATCATTATCAATGGTATCAATACCGTTGGTATGAAAGTGCTGACCAACAGTACCGCGACCAATGCCGGTAACATTAATGTCAATAAAGGGCTTGATGCTGCCACCAATCTAGCGAACTACGGCATTCAGGCGATGGGAACGGGCGCTGTGGCTAATCTTTCCGGCCAGGTTAATCTTACTGGCAACGGGGCTATCGGGGTGGTTGCCGAAGATAAAGGCACCATTAATGTCACCGGTAATGGTCAGGTTAAGTTCGTTTCTGGCACCAAACAAGTCGGATACCTGATTTACGGTGCCGGTGCTAGTGTCAATAACACCGCCGTGGGTGCCGAAACTGTTTCAACCGAAGGTTCGACTTTATATCGCGTTGATAAAGGTGCCAGCTTTGCCGGGACCACGGCTTCAACCATGAATGCCACCGGCAAAAACTCATCCCTTATTCAGGTCACCGGTGCTGGCAGTACGTTTAACTCCGGTGCGCTAGATATGGTGCTTTCGGGTGAGGGTTCTACTGGCGTAAAAGTTGAGGGTGGCGCCACAGGTACCATCACAGCAGATGCAACCTTAGAACTGAGTGGTAACGGGGCGACGGCCGGTATCGTTGATGGTAAATATTACGGGCTGGACGGTATCGCGACCGGTGCTACCGGTACTTCTATTCTGACCAGTTCGGCGGTATTAACCACGGGTAACACCGCTTCTGGTGCTTATGGCTATATCGCCCGTAATGGCGGCGAGCTTATTCATAAAGGTTCCATTGATTTTACCCAGGCGGGCAGCACCGGTGTATTGGTGAATGGCGGGATACTGACCAACCAAAATATCATCTCTGTGAATGGCACTGCGGTGAATATTCAGGGCACTAACTCAACAGTGAATAACTCGGGCACAGTGACCGCAACTGATGGTACCGCTGCCTTCCTGTTAGGTTCCGGATCAAGTTTGACACTGTCTGGTAATGGTGTAACCAACGCAGGCGGCACGGCTCATGGCGTATTGCTTGATACCGGCGCTACCGCTCTGACAGTTGACGGCGCAACCATCACTATGACGGCGGGGGGAACCGGCAACGCGATTGAAAATAAAGCAGAAATCGCGGGTATCCAATTAAAGAATACCACTCTGACTGTGGGTAATGGCGCAGGTGTGCGTACCGGAGCCTCGATGGCGGCGACCAACTCTGGCGTGATTAATGTCAATGGCAGCGGCACCGGTATTTTGTTCGCCAACACCGGCGATACCATAACGACTAACGCGCTGGATATGTCTAATTCGGCTGGCTTGGTGATTAATGTTAATTCGGCGGCGGGTAAAGGGATTGTTACCAACTCCAGTCAAAATTTGAAAACCGGTGCCAGTGTCAATGTGAACAATGCTGCTGGCGGCGCGGCCTTGATTGTTAAAGGCACGACTGGCCGTGTTGAGCAGTCCGGCAAACTGACATCCCAGTCACTGACTAGCCCAGTGGTTGATATCAACAATGGCAATGTTACTAGCTTCGTCAATAGCGGCAGCATCCATGCTAACAGTGCGGCGCAGCAAGCTGTGTTAACCAACACCGGCAGCGGCGTGGCCTTCACCAATGAGACCGGCGGCAGCATTATCGGTCAGGTCAATCTGTTGGCGGGTAACAATACCGTGACCCTGATGCAGGGCAGTAAAGGGACTGACTTCACCACGGGTAGCGGCGATGATTCCTTTATTCTTAAAGGGCTGACAGCAACAGATACTGGCGTATTCAGTTCACTGAACGGCGGAACCGGCACAGACACTGTGACCTTTGATAGCTCGGTGTATACGCTGAAAGATGCTGATGCTATTCAGAATATGGATTACATCGACCTGATCAATGACTCCACGCTGACACTGGAAAATGTCCTGCTGGCGCTGGGTAATGCGAAAGATGACAACGTCAACACTGGTTTTAACTTGGGTGACGGCAGCTTGTTGCAGGTTAACAATCTGAATGCAGTGAATTTTAATAGCAAACTCAATGGCCTCGGCACTGTTGCGGTCAATACGGCGGGTAACGCGTTTAACTTTACTGCTAACGCGGCCCAGAATGCCTTTAACGGTGTACTGGCATTAGGCCACTCGACTTTTGATCTGGCAGCGAGCAACACCACCGCACTGGTGAACGCGACCCTGAAATTGGGTGCTGACAGCATCACCACGGTCGGTGATGGCGTTCAGACTATCGGCGGATTAATCTTTGACGGCGGGACGGCGAAATTTGACACCGGCACCCCAGGTGAAACGGTAGCGAAAAGCACCATTCATACCACCACCGAGATGAATCTGCTGGGTACCGGGACCGTGGAAGTGAATATCGACAGCATCGATAATAGCCAAACTCCGGTGAATCCTGTGCTGCCAATTCTGGAGCAGGATGATGCTAATACCCTATTGCAACTGGCGGTGAGTGATGTTGCGGTACAAGGTAATGGTGGCAATCTGGTGTTGAAAGACCAGTATGGCAATATTATTACCGATGCCACCACGGCAGATATTGCACAGAACGGCACGACGGTCGCCAAAGGCACTTACGACTATCGCCTGACCAGTGGCGTAAATAACGATGGTTTGTATGTGGGTTACGGTCTGACTCAGGTTGAGTTGTTGGGCAGTGGTGCTGATGCGCTGTCACTGTACGCCACCAATAAAACCGGCCCGGCCGCCGATTTGAGCGCCAAAATTACGGGGAGCGGTGATTTAGCGATTGATACTGGCGCGGGCGATACCGTGACACTGTCTAATCTGTTAAATGATTACACCGGATCTACCGAGGTGCGCAGCGGTACCTTGCAGATGCTGAATGATAATGTGCTGGGTAATACCTCACTGTTATCTTTGGCCGCCACTACCGCCTTTGATATGAACGGTCACAGCCAAACTGTGGGCGAGTTGAATGGCACCGCAGGCTCATTATTGAACCTTAATGGTGGCAACCTGACGTTGAGTCAAGGCGGCATTTCTAACGGCGAACTGACGGGCAGTGGCGCGTTGACGATTGCTGCCAATGTGTTGACCGTTAATGGTGCCAACAGTGGTTTGAGTGCGGTCACTACCATTACTAACGGTGCAGAAGCGGTGCTCAATAATGCGGCAGGTCTGGGGGATGGCAATATTGTCAACGCCGGTCTGTTGACACTGAAAGGTGCAGCCGGTCAGCTGGTGAATGCTATCAGCGATGCCGGTCGCGTAGTGTTGCAGGATAACAGCGACATTACCGCCAGCGGCGATAACAGTCTGTTCAGCGGCCTGTTTGACATCAACAGTGGCAGCCAGTTAGCGGTTTCTCAGGCGGCAAACCTGGGCAGCGCATCCGTCACCAATAATGGTTCGCTGGTCTTGAACTCAGCCACCGATTGGGCACTGGCTAACAACGTTAACGGCACCGGTAGCTTGACCAAAAATGGCGCTGGCACAGTTTCGTTAACCTCATCAGCAGCTTATACCGGCCAAACAGATATTAACGCTGGCGGGATTATGCTGGGCAGCAATGCCAACCCAATGACACTGGCGAGCCAGCAGGTGAATATTGCCAGCGGTGCTTTCATGGGCGGTTTTGGTGGTGTAGCGGGCGCGATTGATAACAAAGGTTCCTTGTTTGTTGGCAACCCAACTGCACCAGTGACGTCAATATTGAGCCGTCTGGCACCTGCCAGTAATGTGTTCACTGTAGGGACGGATTTAACCAACAGCGGTATTGTCTTTATCGGCAACAAAACCAGTAATGGAACCGGCACCACTGGCAATCAATTGGTGGTAAATGGTAACTATGTGGGTAACAACGGCTTGCTGCATTTCAACACCGCGTTAGGTGATGATGACTCCGCCACGGACAGCATGATAGTCAACGGCAGCACCAGCGGAACCACCAAAGTTAGTGTGGATAATGCGGGCGGTTCAGGGGCTAAGACGCTGAACGGTATTGAACTGATTCAGGTTAATGGCCTGTCAGAGGGTGATTTCGTGCAAAGTGGCCGTATTGTGGCTGGCGCATATGATTACAGTCTGAAACGCGGCGTGGGCAAAAATGTGGCTAACTGGTATCTGACCAGCTTGAGCAACTTGCCGGTTGATCCTGAAATCCCAGTTGATCCAGAAAACCCGGTCGGCCCAGAGGAAGAAGTTAAACGTCCTGAAGCGGGTAGTTACACAGCAAACTTGGCTGCTGCTAACAATATGTTTGTGACCCGTCTGCATGATCGTTTAGGGGAAACTCAATATATTGATGCCCTGACTGGTGAGCAGAAAGTGACGAGCATGTGGTTGCGCAACGAAGGTGGGCATAACCGTTCGCGTGATACCAGCGGTCAACTGAAAACCCAAAGCAACCGTTATGTGATGCAATTGGGTGGCGATATCGCCCAGTGGAGCAACAATGACCTGAACCGTTTACATTTAGGTGTGATGGCCGGTTACGGTAACAGCAAAAGCAATACTCGCTCGCAATCCGGCTACCACTCTGATGGTTCCGTTGATGGCTACACTGCCGGTGTCTATAGCACTTGGTATGCCAATGACGAAGATAAGTCTGGGTTGTATGTCGATGGTTGGGCGCAGTACAGCTGGTTCAACAATACTGTGAAGGGCGAAGGTCTGGCGACTGAAGAGTACAAATCTAAAGGGATAACCGCGTCGGTCGAGAGCGGCTACACCTTCAAGATAGGTGAAAATAAGTCTAAGAACGAAACCTACTTTATCCAGCCAAAAGCGCAGATAACCTGGATGGGTGTGAAAGCTGACGAGCATCGTGAAGCCAATGGTACACAGGTGAGCGGCCAAGGCGACGGTAATATCCAGACGCGTCTGGGTGTGCGTTCTTATATGAAAGGGCACCATGCTATCGACAATGACAAAGATCGTGAATTCCAGCCGTTTGTAGAAGCCAACTGGATCCACAATACCAAAGACTTCGGTACCAACATGAACTCGGTTGATGTGAAGCAGGCCGGTACGAAAAATATCGGTGAGTTGAAACTGGGTGTTGAGGGGCAACTGAACAAGCAACTGAATGTTTGGGGTAACGTAGGCCAGCAATTGGGTGATAAAGGCTACAGTGATACTGCTGTGATGTTAGGGATTAAATACAACTTCTAATCGATTGTTTGTCCTGATAAATAACGGTGCTTCGGCACCGTTATTTATATACTACAATCCCAATGAAATCCCGTTCTGAATAAATAAAAAATAATAGACAAGGAATGATACAACGTCATGAGAGTTATTGTGGTTAGTGACTGCGGTTTAACAAAACTATCCTTAGAGATTATTGTTAAAGGAATAAAACGCGTTATAGATAGAGGGCAGGACATTGGTGTAGAGCTATATTACTCTGTTGATAACGAAAATATATATAGCCAATCAAATACCCGAGATATTGTCGTTCTTGATGTTGATAATATTCCTGCCATTAAAATATTTAACACTATTGGCAAAGTCAGAGAGTTGAATCCTCTTGCTTTTATTATGGTATTTTGTCGTAAAGACGAAAAGACAGAAGATTTCATTTGTTTGTCTGTTGTTTCTGATGGCATCCTATGCAAAACAGCTTCTATTGATAGAATAGAGAGTTTGATTGTTAAACTGCTCTCTTCGCGTAAACCCCCAAAGAAATTTGATCAGTTAGATTTGACGAAGAAAATAAAGAACCAGTTAACGAAGAGAGAGAATGAAGTTTTTGAATGTATATTGTCAGGGTTGAGTAATAGTGACATATCAAGAGTGCTTGAGATGAAGAATAAAACAGCCAGTGCTCACAGAAGGAATATATATAATAAACTAGGGGTTAAAGCAATAAATCAAACATTAAGAAATTTATTAATTCTAAAATAAAATAGATTTGTTCTTATAAAGAATGATTATTTCCCCATATAGGATTAATTATTATTAACCAAGATAATTCTTAATCTTTGGTATTTTAATAACTATATTCTAGTAAAAATATAGCCTTGTTATTTTTTGTTGTTGATTTGCTGATGAAATGTTTTTATTTATTATGGTAGATGGTAATTACTTTCGTTTTTTTTTTGCACTATGTCAATAATTCTAATTAATTTTAAATTTTTTTTGCTTTCAATTTAATTAGGTTGTTCCGCTGAGTTATATAAATAAGTTGAAATATAAAACTATCAATTCATAAGAATACGATCTATCCCGCCATTTTAAGTCCCTCCAGCAGAATTTACATCTATTCTATTTGCTTTAAATAGTGTATAGATCTGACTTATCACCATTTGACAGCATAAAAGATCGCGATGTACAGTGTGTCCTGCTACAAGCGTTGGATTGCATTCTATTGAAAAATACAGCTGAAATCGCTATGCAACAATGATGTCAGTATAAGAGAGTGCATATTCAATAGAAGGTTGAGTACTTATAAAGGATTAATGAGGGTATTTTATGAAATCAGTGGCAATAGTAATATTGATGGCAAGTGCGGTATTGGGAGGGTGCAGCACGAAAGCAAAGGTTGATTCCGAGCAACAGACCGCAGCCATTATTAAAAAAAGCACCAATGATCAATGTGTCAATAATTTCTCTATGGTCAAAAAGCTGAATGCGAATGAATTCGGTGTATTTAGAGGCCAGTTTGACAAAATCAATGACATGTATGCATTCTTAGAACAAAATAGAAATATTTTAGATAATGATCCTAAACAGCTCATTTCTCTTGAATTAGACTCAAAACTTAAAATGGTGTGTGCCAGAGTTAGAAACACTGCGTTCAACGAAGTCCAAAGCAAAGTAAACTATCTCTCACGGATCTAATCAGTTATTCACTAAAATACTGTAGTGTGACTATATGTAATTATTATAATAACTCCGTGTGTAAACTCGTGGTTTAGGTTTTATATCATTATGTTCTTCACTTTTTAGTCGGGTGAATATTTTATGATGATATGCCACCAATACAATCACTGGGATTAGGGCAGTTTAGTTCGCTAAATTGCTCATTTCTTATCGTTAGTTATTTTATCGCACCATTAATAAACTGAGTTTATTGGGCGAGATACTGAATGACATCATTAAATTAATTAATGATGAACTCTCGTATGTCTGTCAATAATAAAACGGCTTATATCTCTGCGGTAACGGATATCGCCATTCAAAATCGGAACTTTGAATTCACTATGAACGGTTTCCACTCAAATAAATTACTCATGCGAGCAGTTGCCATTAATACATTATTAATGCAATTACTGCTGCCTATATCCATGGCATTTACTCCACTAATATCATTATCGGTGCGCGCCGATGAGCTAGATGAAATAATGATGAAGATGCGATCAGCCGAGATATTGGTTGAATCCACAACAGCGCCAGCACCAATATATTCTGAGCAGCCTAAAGGTCATATTGATAACTCAGCAGTTCCTGACAAATTTAAACCCTCGAATCCTTTCATCGCGCAAGAAGAGCCACCTCTGTTACAGCCGAGTAAAACGCTACCCGATTTGGGATCTGAAAATCAGACATCAGATATTTCTTCTGCCAATAAATTTAATTTTACTGAAGATAATGTTGCCAATACTGCTACCCAAATTTGGGGCGTAATGGGCAGTGAGAATTCTACCAAAGCCGCAGAAAGCGCGGTGAGAGGCGTATCTTCCGGTTTAGCTTCACAGGCGGCCTCCGATTGGCTTAACCAATTTGGCCATGCCAGGGTTCAGCTCAATTCTACAGGAACGGCCAATGCAGATATTTTACTGCCGCTGGTTGAATCGCAAAACAACCTGTTATTTGGTCAGCTAGGAGTCCGTTATAACGGCGACCGGACGACAAATAATGCGGGCCTTGGCGTACGCCAATTTACTGATAACTGGATGTTCGGGGTTAACAGTTTTTATGATTATGATCTGACGGGTAAAAATAGTCGTTTAGGGGCAGGGGCTGAGATTTGGACTGATAATCTTAAGTTCTCCGCCAATGGCTATTTCCGGTTGACAGATTGGCACCAGTCAGTGCTGTCGAATATGGAAGATTATAACGAACGGCCAGCGAATGGTTTTGATGTCCGGGCCTTGGCATATTTGCCAGCATACCCTCAGTTGGGTGGCTCATTAATGTATGAAAAATACTTTGGTAAAGGCGTTGCGCTAAACGGCGGAACTACCAGCCCAAATGACTTAGGTGATTCGCCGTCAGCGCTAACGATAGGGGCGAATTACACACCAATTCCATTGATAACAGTCGATGTTGCCCACAAGAACGGTCAGAACACCTCAAATGAGCTTCAGCTCGGTTTGAACTTTAACTACCGCTTCGGTGTGCCGTGGATTGATCAAATTAATAAAGATGCTGTCGGCTTGATGCGCAGCCTTGCGGGCAGCCGCTATGATTTGGTCGATCGTAACTACAATATTGTTATGCAGTATCAGAAACAAGACCTGATCAATTTAACTCTGCCCGCCACAATTTCAGCTCATGCGCTGGAAAATGTCACTCTGACAGGGGCAGTGTCATCAAAATATGGCACTGATCGGGTTGAATGGAGCGCGCCGGTTCTGATTACTGCTGGGGAGCCTTAGCCGCACTGACCACCGAATCAGCCGCCGTTAGACTTCCTGCCTATCAACATCTGCAAAACATCAATAGCTATCAAGTTAGCGCTGTTGCCTATGATATTCGCGGTAATAAATCGAACACCGCCACCACTCAGATTATTGTCCAGGAATCACCGCATCAGATAGCACTGAGTGTCGTGGGTTCAAGTGCCACGGCCACGGCTGATGGTGCGGCGTTAGTGACTTATCGAGCCTCTGTGCTGGATACCGCCAATGGTTCTAATACACCTATGGCTGGCATGAATGTGGCATTCAACTCCACTCTGGGTGATGTGGTCTCATCGAGTGCGACCACTGATAGTCAGGGAAGGGCGACGGTTTCAGTTAAGAGCATCTTGGCTGGTGGCGGGCAGGTTCATGCGGTGTTGGATAATGGCAACAGGGCGCAGGCCCCAGTTGCTTTTATCGCGGATGAAAGTACCGCGACCCTCCTTAGCGAGGATCTGGTGGTCTTACACAATAATGCTTTGGCAAACGGCGTAGCGACCAACAGTGTTAAGGCTATGGTGAAAGATGCCAATGGCAATGCTGTACCAAACTACCGCGTTAGTTTCAGTGCTGATAACAACGCCACGCTTTCACTTTCCAGTGGCATGACCGGCACTGATGGCTCACTCACTGTGACATTAACTAATGAATCCACGGGAGTAACCAATGTTACCGCAACGCTAAACGGCGTCAGCCAAAGTGTGCTGGTTAACTTTGTCCCTGATAGCGCCACAGCAACCATTGCTGACGGGGCGCTGACGATACTTATTGATAATGCACTTGCTAATGGCCGTGATCGTAACAGTGTCAAAGCGGTAGTCACTGATGCTCGTGGTAATCCGATTCCTAACCAAGTGGTTAACTTTGTCAGCAACAATGGTGCAAGTATTTCCGCTAGTGGGACGACAGGTGCAGACGGGGCGGTGACACAATCGCTAACTAATATTACGGCGGGTGTGACGCGTGTGACCGCGACGACTAATGGCGTTAGCCAGAGTGTGGAGGTGAACTTTAATCCAGACTCAAGCACCGCGACCATTTTGCGCGGAGCCCTCACGGTAACTAATGATAATGCGCTGGCTAATGGTTTAGCCGCCAATACGGTACAAGCTATCGTGACTGATGCTACTGGCAACCGGGTACCTAATCAGGTGGTGACGTTCAGTGCCAATAACAGTGCAGTGATTGCGGCCAATGGCTCGACCGATGCAGATGGCGTAGTGACCATGCCGGTGGTCAATACCAAAGCGGGTGTGACTCAAGTTATTGCCACGATCAATGGGAGCAGCCAGAAAGTTAACCTGACCTTTATTCCTGATAGCGGGACGGCGACCATCCTCAGTGGCGCACTGACCGTCACTCATGACAATGCCATTGCCAATGGTGTGGCGACCAATGCAATAAAAGCTATCGTGACTGATGCCACCGGTAATGTGGTGCCGAATCAGGCGGTGACATTTAGTGCCGATAATAACGCCACTATAGTCGGCAATGGCACAACGGGGGGCGATGGATCTGTGACGGTGTCACTAACCAACACCAAGGCAAGTGTCACTCATGTCACGGCGACAGTTAACGGTAACAGCCAGAGTGTGGATATCACCTTTATCGCGGACAGCACGACAGCAACCCTCCTCAGCGGTGCACTGACCATCATCCGCGATAATGCACTGGCCAATGGCACAGCGCAGGATGAAGTGAAAGCTATTGTCACGGATGCCACTGGAAACGTGGTGCCCAATCAGGTGGTGACATTTAGTGCTAATAACAATGCAATCATTGCCGCCAGTGGGACGACCGGAGCAGATGGTTCTGTGACGTTGTCACTAACCAATGCGACTGCGGGAGGGGCGCGCGTAACGGCGACAGTTAACAGCAACAGCCAAAGTGTGGATGTCACCTTTATCGCGGACAGCAGTACGGCGGTTATTATCAGTGGCGCACTGACTGTCACGCGTAATAATGCGATTGCTAATGGTACGGCGAAGAATGAAGTAAAAGCCATTGTCACGGATGCCTACGGTAATAAGGTGCCCAATCAGGTGGTAACATTCTTAGCTGATAACAATGCTGTGATTGCGGGCAGTGGGACAACCAATAGTGATGGTGTGGTGACCTTGCCACTAACCAACACGACCACGGGGACCACTCATGTCACGGCGACTGTCAACAATAATAGTCGGAATGTGGATGTGTCCTTTACGGCAGACAGCGGCACGGCAACACTCCTCAGCGGCGCACTGACCATCACCCGTGATAATGCGATTGCCAATGGCACGGCGCAAAATGAGGTGAAAGCGGTTGTCACTGATGCGACGGGGAATAAAGTGCCGAATCAACTGGTGACATTCAGCGCGAATAACAATGCGATTATTGCCGCCAGTGGAACAACTGATAGTGGCGGTGTGGTGACCTTGCCACTGACTAACAGCACGGCGGGTGTCACTCAAGTCACGGCCACGGTCAATGGGAACAGCCAAAGTGTGGATGTCACCTTTATTCCGGACAGCAGTACGGCGGTTATTATCAGTGGCGCACTCACTGCTACGCGTAATAATGCGCTGGCGAATGGTGTGGCGCAGAATGAGGTAAAAGCGGTTGTCACTGATGCGACGGGGAATAAAGTGCCGAATCAGCTGGTGACATTCAGCGCGAATAACAATGCGATTATTGCCGCCAGTGGAACAACCGATAGTGATGGTGTGGTGACCTTGCCACTGACTAACAGCACGGCGGGTGTCACTCAAGTCACGGCCACGGTCAATGGGAACAGCCAAAGTGTGGATGTCACCTTTATTCCGGACAGCAGTACGGCGGTTATTATCAGTGGCGCACTCACTGTTACGCGTAATAATGCGCTGGCGAATGGTGTGGCGCAGAATGAGGTAAAAGCTATTGTCACGGATGCCACTGGTAATGTGGTGCCGAATCAGTTGGTGACATTCAGCGCGAATAACAATGCGATTATTGCCGCCAGTGGAACAACCGATAGTGATGGTGTGGTGACCTTGCCACTGACTAACAGCACGGCGGGTGTCACTCAAGTCACGGCCACGGTTAACGGCAACAGCCAAAGTGTGGATGTCACCTTTATTGCCGACAGCGGCACGGCGACACTTCTCAGTGGTGCACTGACCGTCACACGAGACAATGCGCTAGCGAATGGTACGGCACAGAATGAGGTGAAAGCGGTTATCACTGACGCCGCTGGGAATAAAGTACCCAATCAGTTGGTGACATTCAGTGCCAATAACAATGCGCTGATTGCAGCCAGTGCGACGACGGATAATCTGGGGGTGGTGACCTTGCCACTGACTAACGTTCGCGCGGGTGTCACTCATGTTACGGCCACGGTCAATGGAAACAGCCAAAGTGTGGATGTCACCTTTATTCCTGACAGCACGACGGCCACTATCCTCAGTGGTGCGCTTACCCTCACTCATGATAATGCGATTGCCAATGGGGTGGCACAGAATGAGGTGAAAGCCATGGTCACGGATGCCACCGGTAATGGGGTACCGAATCAAGTTGTCACATTCAGTGCCAATAACAATACGGTGATTGCAGCCAGTGGGACAACGGATAACCAAGGTGTGGTGATCTTGCCACTGACTAACACCACGGCGGGCGTAATCAGGGTAACCGCCACCGTCAACGGTAACAGTCAAAGTGTAGAGGCGACTTTCATTGCTGATGAAAGTACGGCAACTATTATTCGCGGGGCGTTCAGCATTGAGGATGATGGCGCGGTGGCGAATGGCGTCGCCACGAACAGTGTTAAAGCTGTGGTGACGGATGCTTTGGGCAATCGCGTGCCCAACATGTTGGTGAACTTCAGCGCAAATAATAATGCGGTGATTGCTGCCAGTGGCACCACTGATGCAAATGGCTCGGTCACATTGACATTCACTAATATAAAATCAGGTATCACCCAGGTGACAGCGGCGGTTAATAACCAAAGTCTGAGCGTTGATTCAACCTTTATTCCTGATGTCAGCACGGCAATCGTCACTATTGAGGCGGTCACTGGCAATATGCCCGCGGACGGCACCGCGCAAAATAGTGTCAAAGCTAAAGTTACGGATGCTTTTGGTAACGCGATCCCGAATCAGTCAGTCAGTTTCAGCGCAACAAATAACGCGATGGTGGCAACTAGCGGAATAACAGGGGCCGATGGCGAGGTCATCATGACATTAATCAGTGTTAATCCAGGGGACAGCAAAGTAACGGCAACAATCAATAGCACCACCGATTCTGATGTTGTGACGTTTTTGCCGGTGGCATTCAGTGTCAAATTTACCTTGGAAATCTAAGCCGGTAGGGAAATAGAGTAACGATGATATAGAGAGTATTAAAAATCACCTTTAATACTCTCTTATTATCACGCAAAAATTTCAAACTCAGGGTACCAGCCCTTGAATTAACACCTGCTTTGCAGTCACTTTCGCGTGGATATTTATTATGAAATTATTAAAATTATTTTTATTTTCGTCACTGTTTTTAGTGTTGCCAAATACGCTATTGGCACATTATGAAGTTAAAAACCCTCAAACCAGTTTGAGTGAGCTTTCTTTCGACTTAATACATACTTATTGGGATGGGACAAATAACCCGCCGACAGCGGGTGACAAAAATTCTCATATGACCCATGTCAATAGATGTAAAAGGGCATCTAATACGGTCTCACTTAATTCCTGTGTTTTGCGATATAGATTTAGTATGGTGAACTCAAGTGGTGGATTACTAGCTCCGGATATTCAAACATATGATGTGGATCTTCGCGGTAATGGTTCTTACGACGATGAATTAATGGATGCTGCCACCCATTACGATGCGGTTAAAGTGGCGATTGCACATGGCGTCGCTGTTGATCAACATATTTCAATTTCTCGCGCCAATATTACTTCATTGGCCGGCAGTTCAGGAAAGTTTCGGGTAAGTACCTACGGCGTGGGGAGTATTTGCAACAGCAGTACCTCTTGTAGCACGCCGACTCCAGATAGCTATACCACCAGTACCCTCGATCTTGTTCAACAAAATTTAGATGTTGCTTGCGAAGCCAAAGCTGAGGGGGCGACCAGTATTGAAAATATCTTAAGTGGCGAACATATCTATTTATATAATAGTAATGCATCGCGTCGGTCAGAGAATATTGGTGCAATTAACTTATCCGTTAACTGTGTTAATTGGTTGCCAACAGCCAAAAGCAAGACTTTGAAATTTACCATTTCTCCTAATGTGGTTATGGCGACTGGGAGTAATACTGAAGTGACATGCGGTGCTTATGTCAATGACATATCAACAACTCAGCCCGGATACACATTCTCCAAAAACATTAGCATACCCGGTTATGACAGTATGATAGTGGAATATGATACTGACCCTATTTATTATGGATTATATGTTTCGACACCATCAACGACTGCTGAAACATCCCTTGCGCTTAACTGTGGTTTATCAGGGGGATACACACTGAATTAATTCTTAATAAAGTATCTGGCAGAATGCCGATATCGAGTCATTCTGCCCAATCAACGGATTTAAATTAATTTTACGGATGAGGTTCTTATGGCAGGGGAAATTTCAGCGTTAATTATTGATCAACACCCATTAATTCGCTCTGTAGTGAGAGGGATTATAGAGTATAAAGGGGGCAGGGTTTATGAAACTGGTGGAGAACTTGAATCAATAAAAATGGCTAATACTTACAAGCCAAATTTAATTGTAGTGGATTTTGTCGGGTATAAAAGTATCCAGCTTAATCTTATTCATAAATTAATGATTGTCTCCCCTGAGTCTAAAGTCCTTATCTATACTTCTTTAATGTCAATTTTCTACCTGAAAAAATGCCTTGAAATAGGCGTTCGTGGCTATGTACACAAAAGGGATGAAGTCATTAATCTCGATGGCGCTATTGATGCAGTGATATCGGGTTATTGCTGTTTTCCTCAGGGTGGGCTGCCTGTGAACACAGAATATATTTTGTAGGTAACCCAATGGAAAATAAAAGTGTATTGGAATTAATATCATGAGTAAATTGGTTTCATTTTCTTTATCTTTATTCTGGTTTGTTTGGTTATTCTGCCTTTTTAGTTTACTTATTGTTGAAACATTCCCTGATATAATGAGTTACATACATTCAATTTATTTGGGTGCGAATGTATCGGAGGATACCTACGATTCTCTGATTGCTCTCTCTCTATGGTTATCATTTTTTTCTGCAATAATCGCCATGTTTTTTATAGATGTATTTTTCAAGAAATTAAAAGAATTTAGCTAAACAAAAACTCGATTTACATGTGTTATTAAAGGAGATAAGCGCTATGGAAGATAAGCTTGCAATCGTTCAACACCCTTGTTCTTTTACCCGATTTAGCCTGGAACGTATTTTGAAAAAATTATTAATGAGTGAATCGGTCAATATCGTAGCCAGTGTCAATTCTCTTAGTGATTGCTATGATAATCTGGTGAAGTTCCCGGAAACTCATTTAGCTATTCTGAGTTTACGAGGAGAGGATTATACCTCTGGCGATAGTCTTAGTCTGGTTGTCGACTGGTTACGAATACACCGCCCAAACTGTCGTGTGATTATTATCGCCGAGGAGTTTTGTGTTTCTCTCGTGAGGCAGTTTTTTTCCGGTGTTTCCCAAGTCTGTGCTGTTATTGCGCAAAATGAGTCTGTTAGTCAATTTATCACTCAACTAAACCGGGTATTTTCAAGCTCAATGGTGCTGAGTGGGAAACCGCCCTGTGTATTATCGAAGCGCGAACGAACAGTGCTGGCTTTATTACTGCAAGGTAAATCAAACAATGCTATTGCAGATCACTTGCAATTAAGTAATAAAACTATCAGCTATCATAAGCGCAGTGCTCTGGGTAAATTAGGCATCCCCACATTACAACCGATGCTGATGAACTCAGGAATTGTCTCGCAATTACTGGAGAATATCAGCGCTGAGCCACAATACGCGACAGCGTAATATTCTGATGAACTAGACTATAAAAATAGATTATTACTATTTTACTAGTGACATGAGAGCAGCTAAACAGCACTGAATAACTATCGAAAAGCCACTGTGAGTAGCAGTGGCTATCGTTGAGTGCTTAAGAGATTATCTGAGAGAAGAGCGTTTCAATTGGGCTTTTTCAAGCACAGCGCCTCACTCGTGACATACTTAGTTGCCATTCCCGGCATCCAGCCTGATGGAATACCCCGACAAGCTATATATCCTCTTTTTTCAAATTCATTTATAAAATAAAACCTGAACCCTATCTGAAAAACAATAGACGTAAGGAAACAGACGATAATGAATTTAGAAACTGTCTTTTGGACAGAGTTGGAGGCTTGGCGCCCTAAAAAAATAGGCGGAACAGAAAGAAAGGTAAGTGGGAGCAATATAAGAAAACACGTAATTCCGTATATGATAAAAGATGAAAAAACAATAACATCAGGAAAAGATAAATACTCATTTATGGCATCTAAAGTCAGATATATACCTCCAGCGCTTAACGGTATAACTAAAAATAACACACCAAAAAACATAGATACTCTTCTTTTTAATGTGAGTTCGTACATTAAAACCACCTAGTATTAAAGTTACTCAATACTTCCTTGATATAGTTTCTGACTTCATACTCAATAACTTCTTTTCCTTTATCAAGCATCTTATCTGCATACATAGCCCCCAAATCCCAAATCCCTTGTTCCACCTCGCGAGCTTTTTCTACAAATTCTTGCTGTGCATCTTCAATGCACTTAACAACTTTATCTGTAACACCAAATTTATCATCTAAATGGTTTAAACCAATTGCAGAAACCAACCCGGCGACAACAACGACAACCAAAGGAACCGCAACGGTAGAAACAACCCCTAGAGCTATAGTCCCAACACCCCAACTAATCGCTGACGCAATACCTATTTTTACTACATCGGTTGCTAAGGAACCGATAAACTCAGACAGTGAGGTAGCGTCATTCAATATAAAATCAACAGTTCGGTAAGCTGCTGCCACATAAAATGTTAATCGGGCACCACTAACAATTGAATTTCTCAGCCCATATTTACCGATACCTAAATCAACCACTTTCGGATTCTTTAACGCAAATACAGGCGCGGTTAATACTTTTCTAACCCCAGCATAGCCCGTCAGTTTTATTAACTCAGTACCTTTATGATTAACGTAGACCGTAGCCCTAATACCGAAGTCACCTAATCGAGCAATAATCATCGAGGTGGTGACAACATCCTTTCCGTTTACACCGTAATTAACCATCACTTGCCCGGCACCGGACTGTGTGGTTTCCACCCAAGCAGTTTTGGTGTCTTTCCAACCCCATGATTGGAGTACTTCCAAACTCTCAGAGAGTGTCAGTAGCATCACATCTTGATGGGTTCGTGCCAACATTGCGCGTAAAGCGTCATCTGGTAGAGTACGGGTATTCCGTAACACTGGATAATCCGGCACAAACTCAGAAGGTGGTTTTTCACCCGTGAGATAGGGCGGCGCACTGGCTCTTTTAGCTGACTGGGCATATTGCTGTGGCTCAGTAACAGGCGAATTTGCCGCTGTGCGGGAAGAGGCGGCCTGTGGTTGCCCCCCCTGATAAGGGCCATGAGATGCCCAGGTTTGTGACGGAATGAAAAATGCTTTGCACGGACAGGTTGAGCGGCTATATAGCGTGCTGGCGACGTAATGTCCATGCACTATCTCGCCCGGATGCCCTCCACCCACGCTGTAGCTGCCGGGGTGTTTCCCGCACGAAACTTTACTGCCATTCACCGCGACCGGATTATTGGCAAATGTCCTCTCCGCTATCCCCTCATGAACTATCCCGCCACAACTGGTCTTGTCACCTTTAACTATCCAGTATCCTGCTGCCATATCATCCCTTATTCATCCATTTGCCAATATCAATTTGGCAATAAGCTCAAAAAGGTAAGGGATAATGATGAATCAGGCAATTAAAAACTGAAATCATGTTTTATGTGTGACAAGTGAAATAAGACATACAGTCAATCACTGCCGGTCAGGGAAATACCGAAAAAGTCGCATCATTGGAAAAGTCTCTTTTATATCCTGCCTTCATGTTTACCGCTATAACCCGGAAACGTCATTTCCGGTACACGGATACTTTTTGAATCCCTGACTGTGAAATTAGTGTAATATGTGCGGTCACGAACCAGCGTGTAGAGGCGTCTGTGTGACGGTCACGACGGCATGCTGTGTTCCAAAATGTATTACAATCAATGAGTTCTGCTTGATTGTGAGCGTAACTTATTGATTACAATATATAACACGACGCCTGTGAAGGCGACATTAGAGGTTGCTCAATGAGCGAGAAGTCAAAAGACCAAAAGTTACCCAACGTAAAGTTATCCAGCCCTAAACCGCAGGATGACAAGGTTGTGGGTGAAAAAACAAAAGTTGTAGGTGAAAAATTACAGAAAATCTTGGCACGGGCCGGTCATGGCTCACGTCGGGAAATCGAAACAATTATTCAACAGGGCCGCGTCAGCGTTGATGGTAAAATATCAAAGTTGGGTGATCGCGTTGAAGTCACACAGGCCACAAAAATTCGCCTGGATGGTCATCTTCTTTCTATTACAGAATCTGAAGAGGCTGTGTGCCGTGTTCTGGCGTATTACAAGCCGGAAGGTGAACTCTGTACTCGTAATGACCCAGAAGGCCGCCCAACGGTATTTGATCGCCTGCCTAAACTGCGCGGTTCGCGTTGGGTTGCGGTAGGGCGTTTGGACGTTAATACCTCCGGTTTATTGCTGTTTACCACTGATGGTGAGCTGGCCAACCGTTTGATGCATCCCAGCCGTGAAGTTGAACGCGAATATGCGGTGCGCGTGTTTGGTCAAATCGATGACGAAAAAATCAAGCAACTTAGCCGTGGTGTTCAATTGGAAGATGGCCCAGCGGCATTCCGCACCATTAGTTTCCAAGGCGGAGAGGGGATTAATCAGTGGTATAACGTCACTTTGACCGAAGGGCGCAACCGCGAAGTTCGCCGCTTGTGGGAAGCTGTCGGTGTACAAGTTAGCCGCCTGATCCGTGTACGTTATGGTGATATCAATCTGCCCAAAGGCCTGCCTCGTGGCGGCTGGACTGAATTGGATTTGAAAGCCACTAACTACCTACGTGAGTTGGTGGAGCTGGACTCTGAAACTGTCAGTAAATTGCCAGTTGAGAAAGACCGTCGTCGGGTTAAAGCGAATCAAATTCGTCGTGCGGTTAAACGCCATACCGAAGTCGCAGGCCGTCAGGTTGCCGGTCGTCAAGGCTCAGCGCGTAAAAGTTCTACCCGCCAACATGCAGGTAACGCAGCTCCAGCAGCCGCTACCGGGCGTCGTGGGTCTAACAAGCGCGGATAAGTTATCTATGGGAAGGAATCATTTCCTTCCCAATTATTCATTGTAAGCATTCCTTTACCCCTTTCTCAGCTATTCCTTTTTCTTTCCTATAGTATAAGAAACTTACTTCGTTTCTTTCGAAAGCATAAAATACCTATAATAAATGGTTTTGCAGCATATACACGCCATCAACCAAGGTTGAATAGCACTGGTCTCAAGATATTCTGTGTGCCTACATTGCTCTTGGGGAATCCCCCATCGAATTCAAAATCTAAGGAGCATTAACATGAAAAAATCTCTGTTAACTACCAGCGCAGCTATTTTATTTGTTGTCGGCACCGGATTTTCCTCTGTGACTTATGCTTGCGGCGGCCCTCATTCTCATTACGGCGATAATTGCGAAAAAACCTGTAGCCCACTTTCAGAGCCATGGAAGTCAATCTGTTACTTTGGCGGTACACAGGATAAAGGCCAGCCATCGAGTCAAGTGGTTCCGGGGATGGGAGGGCTAACTCCGGCTCTTGGGACACTAACTCCACCCAATATCCCTATGATCCCACTAGAGAAATAATGAGAAAAACTAAGCCAGTCAATATGGGTTAGTCAGGTTTGGATATCACTATAAAGCTAAAATGCCGCAGATATTCTGTCTGCGGCATTTGATTGATTTGAATGATTGCTGACAATTACCAGTCAATACCCATTTGAGCTTTAATACCGGCATCAAAAGCATGTTTAACCGGGCGTAATTCACTGACGGTATCAGCCATTTCCAATAGATCTCGATGGCAACCACGGCCAGTAATAATCACTGTTTGATGGGCAGGGCGTTGCTTCAGCGCATCAACGACTTCATCCAGTGATAAGTAATCATAAGCGACCATATAAGTCAGTTCATCCAACACCACTAAATCCAACGTCGGATCCGCTAACATCCGCCGCGCGTGTTGCCAGGCCTCCTGACAAGCCGCGGTATCTGTTTCTCTATTTTGCGTATTCCAGGTAAACCCAGTAGCCATCACCTGAAACTCAACACCATGTTGTTGCAGTAGATTTTTCTCACCGTTCGGCCATTCACCTTTAATAAACTGTATCACACCCGCTTTCAAACCATGACCAACAGCACGGGTTACGGTACCAAAGGCGGCGGTGGTCTTACCTTTGCCATTGCCGGTAAAAACAATCAAGATGCCGCGGATTTCTTGCGCTGCTGCAACCCGTGACTCAACCTTTTCTTTTATTTTTTGTTGGCGTTGCTGGTGGCGTTCTTCAGACATGAAACATTCCTTTATTCTGCGGGGCCGGGTTTACGGCCGGGTTGTGCATCGAAGCTGATACCGGTCTTTCTGCGGCTATCGTCGCCCATCAGGTAGAGATACAGTGGCATAATCTCCGCCGGTGTTTTTAACTTACTGGCATCTTCATCCGGGAAGGCGTTGGCCCGCATCTGAGTGCGCGTTCCCCCTGGATTAATACAATTAACTCTCAAGTTACCCTGTTTATATTCTTCTGAAAGCACTTGCATCATGCCTTCAGTGGCAAACTTTGACACGGCATAAGCTCCCCATCCTGCTCGGCCCTGACGGCCAACACTGGAACTGGTGAAAACCAAAGAAGCACTGGGTGACTTCAGTAGTAATGGCAAAAGTGCTTGAGTGAGCATAAATGTTGCATTGACATTCACTTGCATAACCTCTTGCCAGACGGTGATACTTTGCTCCGCCATCGGGGCTATCTCACCTAATAAACCGGCATTGTGCAATACACCATCCAGATGCGGAATCTGATGGCTGAGCGCATCCGCCAATTGTTGGCAATCTGACACAGTTGCATGCAGTAAATCCAGCGCCCAAACAGTGGCCAACTGGCCACCTGCCTCTACAATTTGCTGCTGCACAGCAACCAGTTTGTGTAGGGTTCGGCCGACAAGAATCAAGCGAGCGCCAAAGCGTGCATAAGTTAGAGCCGCTTCGCGACCAATACCATCACCTGCACCCGTGACTAAGATAGTGCGATTATCGAGCAGGTCATGTTTGGGTTGGTAATGCATAATTATTCCTTTTACGGACGGCGGAAATTGGGCTTTTATAGGCCGCGATATCTCTTACATTCTTATATTTAAGCGAAACCAATGCAATTTTTCATTTGCGCAAGACGGCGGCTTAAGGGTTCGCTAGAATGCAGGTATCTCTTTAATTGCAGAAATTGCAGATGAATAAAGGCGGTATTTGTGGAGTTATTTTCTCTGTACGGGTTGTTTCTCGCTAAAGTGGTGACCATCGTGGTCGCGATTGGCGCAGTAGTCTTGTTGGTTGTCAGTCAGGGAATAAGGAAACAAGGGCAACGGGGAGAACTTAATCTGGTTGATTTGGGGGAGCAATATAAGGAAATGCAACGTGAAATGCGGTTGGCCCGCATGAGTCATGTTGAGCAAAAAACTTGGGTCAAAGAATTTAAAAAGCAGCAAAAATCTGATCAAAAACTCAAAAAACAACGCGCCAAATCGGGCGCGGTGGCTGCGGTGAAACCTTGCCTGTATGTCATTGACTTCAAAGGGAGCATTGACGCCCACGAAGTGACTTCATTACGCGAAGAAATTTCTGCGGTGTTAGCCGTGGCGACAGCCAAGGATGAAGTGTTGCTCAGGCTGGAAAGCCCAGGTGGCGTGGTACACGGCTATGGCTTGGCGGCATCGCAATTAGAGCGTCTGCGCCACAAAGGCATTCGTCTGACGGTTGCCGTCGATAAAGTTGCCGCCAGTGGCGGATATATGATGGCCTGTGTTGCTGACCGTATCATTAGCGCGCCGTTCGCCATTATTGGCTCTATTGGCGTCGTCGCCCAAATACCCAACTTCCATCGTTTACTCAAAAAGAATGATATTGATGTTGAGCTGCATACTGCCGGTGAATTTAAGCGAACCCTGACATTATTCGGGGAAAATACTGAGCAGGGGCGCGAAAAGTTTCGTGAAGATCTGAATGAAACACACTTGCTCTTTAAGCAGTTCGTCCAGCAACAACGGCCTTCTTTAGATATTGATGCAGTTGCTACTGGTGAACATTGGTTTGGTACCCAAGCCAAAGAAAAAGGGCTGGTTGATGCCATTGGTACCAGCGATGATTTACTGATTGCTGAAATGGATAATCATGAAGTTATTGGTGTGCGTTATTCACGCCGTAAACGCTTAATGGATCGCTTTACCGGTAGCGCCGCAGAAAGTGCTGATCGTCTATTATTACGTTGGTGGCAGCGCGGTGAAAAACCCCTGCTATAAGCGGAGATAAAGCGAATCTGATATGAAAACAACAGGGGGAAAGCCCCTGTTGTTTTTTGCGCAATCGCTAAAAAAGAACGTAATAAAAAGAGAATAATCTGCCATTAGTCGATTAAATGATATTTAGCAGACAACACGTGCGCGAGATGTTTAAACATATTAAATACGGCGGTTGTTTTGGCTGTAGGTAAGCCCTGCTCATCGAGAAAGAACTCCCCGCGAAATACCAAAACAGGCCCTTTTTGTTCAACCTCAGTGGCTTTCATTCCATGCAGGTAATCTTCATGTTGACGAATAATCTCATTAGCTTCTGCCAATAATTTATTACGTTCAATCGGTGTTGTGTTTCCGAACATCATATTTCCTCAATACAATTATATTTCCTCACCACAAGGTGATTTCTCTTACTATTGTACTGCGGGTTAGCGTTTGTCCGCAAACCAACTAAGGTTTATTTGAACTGCTGGCAGGTTTGTCATCACAATTGGATAAATTCAGATTCCGAGCTAATTAGGTTGCGTGTCGCTTTTTATCAGGTACAGTGTGGGATTTTATACTATTAGGTGGAAGGTTTTGTTGACGCCATGGGGCAGAATTCACTGCTGTTACACTGGGCGCAGACAAAGATTTTGACAGATCGTCAACTGAGCTTCGGAAAGCGCTTTTATGGCTCCGATCAAAAAAACAGGTTGATCTCCTGAAAAAGTACCGCAATATAAAAAAGAGATTCAGAATGCCGCGGTACGGCAAGATAAAAACCTTCTTTTAGAAGAAATAATTTAGGTAAAGGTAATTATGGGTAAAGCTCTCGTAATAGTTGAGTCCCCGGCAAAAGCCAAAACTATTAATAAATACTTAGGGAATAACTACGTGGTTAAGTCCAGTGTCGGTCACATTCGTGATTTGCCGACCAGTGGCTCAGCCAGTAAAAAGAGCGCTAACTCAACTGAAGATAAAGCCAAGAAAGCCGACAAGCCCAAAACTAAAGTAAAGAAAGACGAAAAGGTTGCATTAGTTAACCGCATGGGCGTCGATCCTTATCATGGCTGGAAAGCGCAGTATGAAATTTTGCCCGGCAAAGAAAAAGTGGTTGCCGAGCTTAAAGCATTAGCTGAAAACGCCGACCACATCTATCTCGCAACCGACCTTGACCGCGAAGGAGAGGCCATTGCCTGGCATTTGCGGGAAGTGATTGGGGGTGATGATGCGCGCTTCAGCCGTGTGGTGTTTAACGAAATCACAAAAAATGCTATCCAACAGGCGTTTAATCAACCGGGTGAATTGAATATCAACCGGGTGAATGCCCAGCAAGCCCGTCGCTTTATGGACCGGGTTGTGGGTTATATGGTTTCTCCACTGTTGTGGAAAAAGATTGCCCGTGGTCTGTCAGCCGGGCGAGTGCAGTCGGTCGCAGTGCGTTTGGTGGTTGAACGCGAGCGGGATATTAAAGCATTCGTCCCTGAAGAATACTGGGAGTTGCATGCCGATTTGCTGGCGAAAGGTGAAGTTCCTATTCAAATGGAAGTCACCCATGCTCACAATAAACCCTTTAAACCGGTAAACCGTGAGCAGACCCACGCTGCGCTTAAATTGCTGGAAAACGCGCGCTATAAGGTGTTGGATCGTGAAGATAAACCGACCAGCAGCAAGCCGGGTGCGCCGTTCATTACTTCTACCTTGCAGCAGGCCGCCAGTACCCGCCTGAGCTTTGGTGTGAAGAAAACCATGATGATGGCGCAGCGCTTGTATGAAGCGGGCCACATTACCTATATGCGTACTGACTCCACCAACTTAAGTCAGGATGCTCTGACCATGGTGCGCGGTTATATCGGTGATAACTTTGGCGATAAATATTTGCCATCTGCACCGAATCAATACAGCAGCAAAGAGAATTCACAAGAAGCGCATGAAGCTATTCGTCCTTCTGATGTGAATGTGCTGGCTGAGCAGTTAAAAGATATGGAAGCCGACGCCCAGAAGCTGTATCAGCTGATTTGGCGTCAGTTTGTGGCCTGCCAGATGACACCGGCCAAGTATGACTCGACTACCTTGACGGTACAGGCGGGTGATTTCCAACTGCGCGCCAAAGGCCGAACTTTACGCTTTGATGGTTGGACTAAGGTGATGCCAGCCTTGCGCAAAGGTGATGAAGACAGAACTTTGCCCGTCATTGAAGTAGGTAGTGAACTGGATTTACAAAAACTGATCCCAAGCCAACACTTCACCAAACCACCGGCGCGTTACAGCGAAGCATCATTGGTAAAAGAGCTGGAAAAACGGGGTATTGGCCGCCCATCTACTTATGCGTCGATTATTTCGACCATTCAGGACCGTGGTTATGTCCGGGTAGAAAACCGCCGTTTCTATGCCGAGAAAATGGGCGAAATCGTGACTGATCGTCTGGAAGAAAACTTCCGCGAGTTGATGAATTACGATTTTACCGCGCGTATGGAAAGTGGCCTGGATCAGGTTGCCAATAATCAGGCTGAGTGGAAAGCGGTATTGGATGGCTTCTTTGCCGAATTCAGTGAGCAACTTGAAAAGGCTGAAAAAGATCCTGAAGAGGGCGGTATGCGCCCGAATCAAATGGTGATGACCAGCATTGATTGCCCAACTTGTGGCCGTCAGATGGGGATTCGCACTGCCAGCACGGGGGTGTTCCTCGGGTGCTCTGGTTATGCATTACCGCCGAAAGAGCGCTGCAAAACCACCATCAATCTGGTGCCGGAAGCTGAAGTTCTTAATATTCTGGAAGGTGATGATGCGGAAACCAACGCATTACGCGCCAAACGTCGTTGTCAGAAATGTGGCACCGCCATGGATAGCTATCTGATTGATAACCAGCGTAAATTGCATGTTTGTGGTAATAACCCAGCATGTGATGGTTATGAGATAGAAGAAGGTGAGTTCCGCATTAAAGGCTATGAAGGCCCGATTGTTGAGTGCGAAAAATGTGGTTCTGAAATGCATCTGAAAATGGGGCGTTTTGGTAAGTACATGGGCTGCACCAATGATGAGTGTAAAAATACGCGCAAAATCTTGCGCAGTGGTGAAGTCGCGCCGCCGAAAGAAGATCCGGTACCTTTGCCTGAACTGCCATGCGAAAAGTCAGATGCTTATTTCGTGTTACGTGATGGCGCGGCAGGTGTCTTCCTGGCTGCCAATACTTTCCCTAAATCGCGCGAAACCCGTGCGCCGTTGGTAGAAGAATTGGTTCGCTTTAAAGATCGTTTACCGGAAAAATTGCGTTATCTGGCTGACGCGCCAGTGGCGGATAACGAAGGTAATAAGACCCTGGTTCGCTTTAGCCGCAAGACTAAGCAACAATATGTTTCCTCTGAGAAAGAGGGGAAAGCGACCGGTTGGTCGGCTTTCTATATTGATGGTAAATGGGTTGAAACTAAGAAATAGGTGTTTTGACATCCATCTGAATGCGGCTTAGTGGATACTTTTTTACTGAAAAGCCAAAACTTCTGTGATGTGAAATACTGAGTCGTATATGTAAAAACCAGCCTAAATGGCTGGTTTTTTTATTGGGCTAATCTATTCAAGTGTTTTATAGTCTTGGTTAAACCGTTGAAGTTATAAATTGTTAACGGCTGTCTGTGTTGGGCAAAACGCCGATTATTTTGAGCTAATATTTATCACTAAATCATTAATAGCATGGGTATGCGCGCGAGTTAAAACCGCGGGTTAAGTCGGGAGACAGACGACATAACAAGGGTGTATACAGGGGCTGATGAAATGATATAGTAGTTATATAAAATAGTTTTTTATCACCTAATGTTATTATAAGGTCAATACTGACCACTTTGGCATCATGCAGTTATGGGTTTCAGTTGATAACTTCTCGGCATACCGGGTGATACCGATATACCAAACTGTGGGCCTCCCGCAGTGTTTAACCTAGGATGGTATAGATATGAAATTGCAGCAGCTCCGTTATATTGTTGAGGTGGTAAATCATAACCTTAACGTATCATCCACCGCAGAAGGCCTGTACACCTCGCAACCTGGGATCAGTAAGCAGGTTAGAATGTTGGAAGATGAGCTGGGTATCCAGATTTTTGCCCGCAGCGGTAAACATCTCACACAGGTAACCCCCGCAGGGCTGGAAATTATCCGTATTGCCCGTGAAGTCCTTTCAAAAGTTGATGCTATTAAAGCTGTTGCCGGCGAACATACCTATCCTGATAAAGGGTCTTTGTATGTCGCGACCACTCATACTCAAGCGCGCTACGCATTGCCTAATGTCATCAAAGGTTTTATTGAGCGCTATCCGCGCGTATCGTTGCATATGCATCAAGGGTCACCGACGCAAATAGCAGAAGCGGTTTCGAAAGGCAGTGCCGACTTTGCTATCGCGACGGAAGCGTTGCATTTATATGACGACCTGATTATGTTGCCGTGTTATCACTGGAACCGTGCGGTGGTAGTTAAGCCCGATCATCCATTAGCCGGTAAAACCCATGTTAGCATTGAAGAGCTGGCCGCCTATCCGATTGTGACCTATACCTTTGGTTTCACTGGGCGCTCTGAACTGGATACTGCATTTAATCGCGCTGGTCTGACACCGCGTATTGTCTTTACTGCGACAGATGCGGATGTGATTAAAACTTACGTGAGATTAGGGCTGGGGGTGGGTGTTATTGCCAGCATGGCCGTTGACCCGATCCAAGACCCTGATCTGGTTACTGTAGATGCGCGAGATATCTTTACCTACAGCACCACCAAGATTGGTTTCCGTCGCAGTACCTTCTTGCGCAGCTATATGTATGATTTTATTCTACGTTTTGCGCCTCATTTAACGCGAGATGTGGTGGATAAAGCCGTTGCGTTGCGCTCGAATGAGGATATTGAGGCGATGTTTAAAGATATTAAACTGCCGACGAAGTAATGCTAGCATCGATTAAAAAAGCCCCTGCAAAGGGGCTTTTTGCATGATTAGCGTTTCTTATTGGCTTGTGCGAGTACAGAGCCCGCGAGTGTCTTGGCTTTTTCAGTGGACTCGGGGTTTGCCAGCACTTGTGCCGCAACATCTTCCATATAAACACCTGTCTGATTATCAGTATTGGTCTGAGAGAGAGCTGAACCCGCCAAACTTTTTTCAAGGGCGGAGGCATTAGGGTCTTTTAGTATTATTGCCGCCTGTGCTGCTACCGACGCTGATGTTTTCTTTTTATTTTTCGACATTAATTGATCTCATTTTGTTTGTAGGGTGTACCTCATGCCGTGTCTTAACAACACAACATATTATTCAAACTGTATAAACAAACAGTATGATGTTCAAATTACACTGCCTTAAAGTTATTTAATAATCTTACTTGAAAGGATAATGCGTTATTTCAATAACGGAAGTATTAAGTATAAATTCAAAAGATACTTTAAAAGTAGTTTGATATTTTATTGATATGGAATCTTGGTTTTTATATAAACATAGTCAAGAGGAATAAATGAATAAAATATCTTACCCAATAGAGTGTCTGGGGCTGACTAACACAGTCAGCGCATTAAAGGCTCAAAACTCCCCATGTGAAAAAACTCAATTTCATATTGAAGGGCGTTTGACGGGCTATAGAAATATTAGTGAAGTGTTAGAAAAATTAGTCGATATCGGTTGGTTAGAGGCTGGGAATAAAGAGGAAGATAACCGAAGAGCTACTGTACTGAATTTATTGAGTAAATATTCAATGGCGACAGTTGCTCTTGAACACGCCAAGAGAGGGCATCCTTATTTACATCATGATGATATTTCAATGGAATTTAAGTCAGATAATCATTCTGGGCTTGAAATGAATTATTCAGTATCTTATACCGATGGATTCCAACCTTTATTCACCTTGGGTTGCCAGCTATTTTTAGGTAAAGACTTTGAGCTCGATGAAGAGAAATCGCGCATTTTTTTTAAGTTTGAAAAGGAATGTTCAGGTGAATTAAGGAGTGATGTGAATCGCAATAGTATCATAAAAATGATTTTAGATTGGTTTAAAGAGTTATTCACTCCCAATTCTTATGCTGCTGCGAATACTATGTCACCGCCAGGAAATGAATTTGAAGTATGGGTTCCACCATTTGAAAATTTAACAGATTGCCAGCTTAAAGATGTTATGCTGGAAATAAATTCTGAAACTGAAGATATTTATATTGATGACGAGATGTCTGAAATTGAATATAAATATACTAGTCCAGAAGAAATCTACAAATCAGGAGAAAACGTGGGATATATTAATGGTTTTATTGACGGAGTAAAAACCTCGCGTAAAGCTGATATTTAGACCACCAATCATACTAATCGCCATTGTTGCCAAAATGTTAATGTTTCTTTGTGTTATATTGATTCTAGACCTCATGATTTCAAGGGAATTACCTTGTTGAGATGAATGTTGTTTAGAACACGATAAGAAACAATGGAGGCGCTATGTCGTTAGATCTGCGAAAAACGAGTATGGCCAAGTTGGTCGCCCTCAATCATGAATATCACTATTACAGCCTGCCGCAATTGGCGGCAGTGCTGGGGGATATCGACCGATTACCTAAATCACTGAAAGTGTTACTAGAAAACTTACTCCGCCATCTGGATGGTGAGCAGGTTCAGGAGGATGATCTCAAAGCCATCGTGGCCTGGCAACAAACTGGGCATGCCGAGAAAGAAATCGCTTACCGGCCTGCTCGAGTATTAATGCAAGACTTTACCGGTGTGCCGGCTGTGGTGGATTTAGCCGCGATGCGAGAGGCGGTGAAACGCCTCGGCGGTAATGTCGCGCAGGTTAACCCATTGTCGCCGGTTGATCTGGTTATCGACCACTCAGTGACCGTCGATGAATTTGGTGATAAAGCCGCGTTTGGTGAAAACGTCCGGTTAGAAATGGAACGTAACCACGAACGCTATACTTTCCTGCGTTGGGGGCAAAAAGCTTTTAGCCGCTTCCGCGTGGTACCGCCGGGCACCGGGATTTGTCATCAGGTGAATCTGGAGTATCTGGGGCAAACTGTCTGGCATGAAGAGCAGGGCGGCAAGCAGATTGCTTATCCAGATACCTTAGTCGGAACCGACTCCCACACCACCATGATTAACGGCTTGGGGATTCTGGGTTGGGGGGTTGGCGGCATTGAAGCCGAAGCGGCAATGTTAGGGCAGCCGGTATCCATGCTTATTCCCGATGTGGTCGGTTTCAAAATGACTGGCAAAATGCGCGAAGGAATTACCGCCACTGACTTGGTATTGACCGTGACTCAAATGCTGAGAAAACACGGTGTGGTCGGTAAATTTGTTGAGTTTTACGGTGATGGTTTGGCGGATTTGCCGTTAGCGGATCGCGCGACCATTGCTAATATGGCTCCGGAATATGGCGCGACTTGCGGTTTCTTCCCGGTCGATGAAGTCACTCTGGGCTATATGCGCTTAAGTGGCCGTAGCGACGAGCAAATCGCGCTGGTGGAAACCTACAGCAAAGCGCAAGGATTATGGCGTCACCCGGGGGATGCCCCAATATTTACCAGCCAATTATCATTGGATTTGAGCACGGTGGAATCCAGTCTGGCTGGGCCGAAACGCCCGCAAGACCGAGTCGCATTAGCGAAAGTGCCATTGGCGTTTAACGCGTTTGAAGAGTTGGAAGTTAACAGTAAAAAAGACAAAGTCAGCGGCGTTTCCTTCACTCTGGAGGGCAAAACCCACGAGCTGCAACAGGGCGCGGTGGTCATCGCGGCCATTACTTCATGCACCAATACCTCGAACCCCAGTGTACTGATGGCGGCGGGATTACTCGCCAAGAAAGCGGCAGAAAAGGGGCTTAAAACTCAGCCATGGGTGAAGACCTCCCTGGCTCCTGGCTCCAAAGTGGTGACCGAATACCTGAAAGCGGCGGGTTTAACCTCTTATCTGGATCATTTGGGTTTCAACCTGGTGGGTTACGGCTGCACCACATGTATAGGTAACTCCGGCCCATTGCCAGAACCAATAGAAAATGCCATCAAAGAAGGGGATTTAACCGTCGGGGCGGTGCTTTCTGGCAACCGCAATTTTGAGGGACGCATTCATCCTTTGGTAAAAACCAACTGGTTGGCCTCGCCGCCGCTGGTGGTCGCCTATGCTCTGGCGGGGAATATGAATGTCAATTTGACGCAAGATGCGTTGGGCCACGATCCCGAGGGTCATCCGGTCTACTTAAAAGATATTTGGCCGACCGGCCTTGAAATCGCCAAAGCGGTTGAAGAGGTTAAAACCGATATGTTCCGCAAGGAGTATTCTGCGGTGTTTGATGGCGATGAAGAGTGGCAGGCGATTCAAGTTGATAGTACGCCCACCTATGATTGGCAGAGTGATTCTACCTATATTCGTTTGCCGCCTTTCTTCAGTGATATGAAAGCATTACCAGAACCCGTTCAGGATATCCATAACGCCCGTATTTTGGCAATTTTGGCCGATTCAGTCACTACCGACCACATTTCACCCGCCGGAAATATCAAGCTGGACAGCCCAGCAGGACGTTATTTGCGTGATCGCGGGGTTGAAATTAAAGAATTCAACTCCTACGGCTCGCGCCGGGGTAACCATGAAGTGATGATGCGCGGAACCTTTGCCAATATCCGTATCCGTAATGAAATGGTGCCCGGTGTTGAGGGGGGAATTACTCGCCATATTCCATCGCAAAATCAAATGGCTATCTATGATGCGGCTATGCGTTACCAGCAGGAAAATGTGCCATTAGCGGTGATTGCCGGTAAGGAATATGGCTCAGGTTCAAGCCGCGACTGGGCTGCTAAAGGGCCGCGTTTGCTGGGGATTCGGGTGGTGATTGCGGAGTCTTTCGAACGTATTCACCGCTCTAATTTAATCGGGATGGGCATTCTGCCGCTGGAGTTCCCTGCTGGTGTAGACCGCAAAACATTGGGCCTGACGGGCGATGAATCTATTAGTGTCAGTGGGTTACAAGGCTTAGCTCCGGGGCAAATTGTTCCTGTAACACTCACCTATGCTGACGGGCGGCAACAAAAGATTGATACTCGCTGCCGCATAGATACTGGCAATGAATTGGTTTATTTCGAAAATGGCGGCATTTTGCATTATGTGATCCGCAAAATGCTGTAATAGATTGATGTTTATGTGACGGTGTCACTATTAAATTAAATCATTAAAAAGGGTGGTTGCGAGACCACCCTTATAGCTTGTGTTAGCCAAAAACGTATATAAGCAGTGAGAATCCAAGGTGATTACTTGGTCAACAAATGGCCCATTTTAGCCGCTTTTGTTGCCATATAGTGTTCATTCTTAGGATTTTGCCCGACAATCAGAGGGACGCGCTCGACGATATTGATCCCCGCTTCGGAGAGAATTTCAACTTTCTTCGGGTTATTGGTCAGCAAGCGCACCGCTTTTATGTCCAATAACTTGTACATATCAGAACACAGTGTGAAATCGCGTTCATCGGCAGCAAAACCCAGTTGATGATTGGCTTCAACAGTGTCGGCCCCCAAATCCTGCAAGGCATAAGCTCGAATCTTATTTAGCAAACCAATATTACGGCCTTCCTGACGATGATAAATCAGCACACCACGGCCTTCTTCGGCAATATGCGCCAGTGCAGCTTCTAACTGGAAACCACAATCACAACGCAGGCTAAACAGGGCATCACCTGTCAGACATTCAGAATGAACACGCGAGAGCACCGGCTCATCACCGCTGATATCGCCAAAGATTAATGCCAGATGGTCATGGCCAGTGGCTAATTCTTCAAAACCGACCATCAGAAAATCACCCCAAGGAGTCGGTAATTTAGCTTCTGCTACACGTTTTAGCTGCATCTTATTGTTCATATTATAACTTCATACCCTTAGAAAGGTTGTCGCACACCCTACCGTGAATGCCTGTTTTAACCTTATACCTCGGTATGTTGCGATATAAAGGTTAAATAAAAAATTTTCTGCGATCATTATTAGCTATATTGCCATAACTTTTGATGACCTGCTGTTCAACAAAGCAGCAATAAGGCCAGCATGAATGGCTGTTTGAGATTTATTTCGCAAGTGACAAAAAAATTTTGTATGTTATCAATGGTTAGAGAGACTTATATTATATAGATATATACCCGTCACCTTTCAAAATGCAGGGGTGTTGGCTGTCATCACTCACCCAAGTCATTGAGTTATCTCAACTCCTTGGGTTCATTTTGTTGCCGCCTACCTGCAACTCGAAATCTATTGGGTATAGCATTTATATAAAACGTGCCATCACCACGGGTAATGTGTTGTGGGTTTTGCCAGAAAGAAGGGCAACAGATGTGGAATATAACAAAACGAATTACCGTGGGAGCAGTTATTTTACTGTTGCCAACTTTTGTCATTTGGCTTTCTGGTTGGCAGTGGCAGCCAGGTGGCAGTGAAAGTGCGTTAAAAGCGCTTTTTTGGGTGACAGAGACAGTGACCGCGCCGTGGGGCATCATCACCAGTATTATCCTTAGTGGTTGGTTTTTGTGGTGCCTGCGTTTTCGGCTCAAACCGGCTATCGGGCTATTAGCGCTACTGGGCGTGGTCATTGTGTTGGGGCAGGGTTTGAAATCGCTGATTAAAGAAAATGTGCAGGAGCCGCGGCCCTTTGTGGTGTGGCTTGAAGCTGAATATCATATTGATAACCGCTTTTTCTATTCTTTACCCCGTACCGAGCGCAGCGAGTTGGTTAAGCAGCAATTGCAGGACCAATCCATCATTCCAGCGTGGTTAAGCAGCCACTGGCAATTTGAAACCGGTTTTGCTTTTCCTTCCGGACATACTGTTTTTGCTGCCAGTTGGGCATTATTGGCGGTTGGGCTGTTATGGCCACGTCGACATTACAAAACGGTTATTTTACTGATGCTTTGGGCGCAGGGTGTGATGATGAGCCGCTTGGCCTTAGGGATGCATTGGCCCGGCGATTTGATGGCGGCCACCCTTATCAGCGGTCTATTGGTTGCTATTGTTTGTAGTCTGGTGCAGCGGTGGTTCGGGCCACTTAATATTCCACCGCAAGAACAACAGGAAATAGAAAAGCGCGAGCACGGGGAAAATTAAGCGATTAATGATTTTTCACCGTTCAGGATTCTCAACTAAATTGCTTAAAATAATCTCTATTAAGCATAGGTTCAGCGCTTTATCTTGGTGCAGGGTTTCTTTGCTGGGTATGGAAGTGCTAATTTATTGAGTAAGGACGCCACATTTTTGGCATAATTCATCAGGTTGATTCGGCCTTTAGGAAAAAACGTGAAATATTTGCTGATTTTTTTATTAGTACTCGTGGTTTTTGTGATATCGATCACGTTAGGGGCAAATAACGATCAGGTCGTTACCTTCAATTATTTATTGGCTCAGGGCGAATATCGTGTATCGACCTTATTAGCGGCGCTTTTTGCTGCGGGTCTGGTGTTGGGATGGATTATTTGCGGGCTTTTTTATCTGCGAGTTCGGATTTTACTGGGCCGCGCCGAGCGGAAAATCAAACGTCTTGAATCGCAGCAAGAGCTACCGATTGAACCCAGCGCGACGGCATCTATACCTGCTGTCAGCAAGGAATAATTTTCTATGTTAGAAATGCTGTTTCTGCTGTTACCGGTCGCTGCCGCCTATGGTTGGTATATGGGGCGAAGAAGTGCTCAGCAGGATAGGCAGCAGGATGCTAACCGCCTGTCTCGTGAATATGTGGCCGGGGTTAACTTCCTTCTCTCAAACCAGCAAGACAAAGCGGTTGATCTGTTTCTTGAAATGCTGAAAGAAGACAGTTCAACAGTTGAAGCGCATCTGACGTTAGGCAATCTGTTCCGTTCTCGTGGTGAAGTTGACCGCGCTATCCGCATCCATCAGGCCTTGATGGAGAGCGCTTCCTTGACATTTGAACAGCGCTTGTTGGCGGTCCAGCAGTTGGGGCGCGATTACATGGCGGCGGGGCTATATGACAGAGCGGAAGATATGTTCAACCAATTGGTTGAAGAGAAAGATTTTCGCCTGGGTGCATTACAGCAGTTATTAGTTATCTATCAGGCCACCAGTGATTGGAACAATGCCATTGAAGTGGCAGAAAAGCTGGTCAAGATGGGCAAAGATAATCAGCGGTTGGAAATTGCGCATTTTTATTGTGAGTTAGCGCTGCAAGCCATGGGCAGTGATGACCTTGATAAGGCGATGAGCCTGTTGAAAAAAGCGGCTTCAGCCGATAAACAGTGCGCCAGAGTGTCCATCATGCAAGGCCGGGTCTATTTGGCCAAAGGTGAATACGCAAAAGCCGTCGAGGCGCTGGAGCGCGTGTTAGATCAAGACAAAGAAGTGGTCAGCGAAGCATTGCAGATGCTGAGTGAATGTTATCAGCACTTACAGCAACCCGAAGCATGGGCTAATTTTCTTAAACGCTGTGTTGAAGATAATACCGGCGCGATGGCTGAGTTAATGTTGGCCGAAATTCTTGAGCAGAATGAAGGCCGGGATGTAGCGCAAACCTATATTAATCGCCAGTTACAGCGCCATCCAACCATGCGAGTTTTCTATCGTTTAATGGATTATCACTTGGCCGATGCTGAAGACGGGCGAGCAAAAGAGAGTTTGCTGTTGTTGCGTGATATGGTCGGTGAGCAAATCCGCACCAAACCGCGTTATCGCTGCCACAAATGTGGTTTTACCGCACATTCGCTCTACTGGCATTGTCCATCTTGCCGTGCCTGGGCATCGATTAAGCCCATCAGAGGGCTAGATGGGCAATAAGTGAGATGGCTATAATTTGGATTAGCTATAAGTATCGGGTGAATTGAATCACCCGATGAATAGGTCGTGTATGACAATAAAATGGCTTACTTTTTCTTCTGCGGCGCTTTAACGCCATCTTTCAGCAATTGGCGCAATTTCTTCAATTCTTTCTGACTCAATGGCTGTTCTGACATTTCTTCCACACCTTGATTATCAATCTCGCTGTGATGCAACTTGGCTTCTTTACGGCTGCTTTTGCTACTTTTAACCTCAAGCTCAAAACTTTGTTCTAATCTTTCGCAGACTTCAGTACTGAGAGAGAATTGCTTTTCTAAGGCGGCGGCTTTGATTTTTTCTTTTAATTCCAGAGGGATTTTAATGGTTAAGGTAGATATTTCGCTCATCATATAACCTTCAACTTAAGGGAAAATACCAAGCTAAGCGAGGAACGCAGAACTGTCTAGGGGATAACACAATTGTCACAAAAAATTCACATTGGAAAAGCAACCAAAGAGCACTTTAGTGTTCTTTGGTTGCTACGACACAGACTTAACTTGAGGGTCGGGGCAACTTAGCGGTAAATGACCGCGGTGCCGTGCAGTTTGTTATTGCCAGTCGCAGAGGTGATCAAATATGAGGTTGCACCGGCTTCATCTGCTTTTTTCGCCAGTGTATTCTCTAATTCAGTCAAAGTACCGGCATTACTGGCTGAGATGGTGCCAATCTGATTCAATCCAGTTGAGGGAGCATGCTGGACTTGTGTTGCAGCAACACTGGCAAAGGATGCGAAAGAAAGGGCCAATGCAGGGATGATATATTTAATATTTTTCATGTAATACTCCAGTTACTTATTTACCATTTAAATAATAAATTATTATTTAAATCATTGGTTAGACAATCATTGTCTGGCGATGGAGTGCATGATACCGCATGGTCGTTTAAATGAAATGCCAAAATACTGAGCTGAATAATCAAATATATTGATTAAGAATTTACGATTCTTGAAACTAATTTACTCAACTGCGGGTATGGGGCATCTGTCTGTTTTACCTAAATTGACCTACCCAATCAAAGTCTGACAAACAGACGGTAAACCTCGAACGTCCGATTGCTGTAATTTCTGTGATACACCCTGTAGAATATGGGCGTTACCACTATTTATTGACTAATAATGACTGGCTATTGACTGAAAAATAATGACTGGTTATTGACTGAAAAATAATGACTGACTGAAAAAGGCTGGAAAATGACGTCTGCAACTAAAACTAATAACAGTGGCTCAATATCTTCCCCGATTGTTGTCGCACTGGATTATGCCAATAAAGACGCGGCGCTAGCCTTTGCTGATCGTGTTAACCCGCGAGATTGCCGGTTAAAGGTGGGCAAAGAGATGTTTACCTTATATGGCCCGCAATTGGTACGTGATCTGCATCAACGCGGCTTTGAAGTGTTTCTTGATTTGAAATTCCACGATATTCCTAACACCACCGCCCGTGCTGTCGCGGCGGCAGCGGAACTCGGCGTGTGGATGGTGAATGTCCATGCTAGCGGCGGGGCGCGTATGATGAGCGCAGCAAAAGAGGCTTTATTGCCCTACGGGCCGCAAGCGCCGTTACTGATTGCCGTGACCGTGCTCACTAGTATGGATGGTGAAGATTTACGTGATATTGGCATTAACATCACCCCAGCTGAACAGGCTGAGCGGTTGGCGAAATTGACGTGGGATTGCGGTTTAGACGGCGTGGTGTGCTCTGCCCATGAAGCGGTGCGGCTAAAACAAGTGTGCGGTGAGGATTTCAAACTGGTCACTCCGGGGATCCGCCCTGAAGGCAGTGATGCGGGTGATCAGCGCCGCATTATGACACCGCCACAAGCCGTGGTCGCCGGGGTGGATTATATGGTAATAGGGCGTCCGATCACCCAATCTCCTGATCCTGAAAAAGCCCTGACTGATATTTTGGCGTCGCTACCTAAGGGGGCACAATGAGTGATGATAATAGCCGCTTAGTGTATTCAACTGACACTGGCCGTATCACCGAACCCGAGGTAAAACCGCAGCGACCTAAGGGCGATGGTATTGTTCGCATCCAGCGCCAAACCAGTGGCCGCAAAGGAAAGGGCGTGTGTCTGATTACCGGTATTGATGGCAGTGATGAGATGCTTGAGAAATTGGCGGCAGAATTGAAGAAAAAGTGTGGTTGTGGCGGTGCGCTGAAAGATGGCGTGATTGAAATTCAAGGAGATAAGCGCGATCTGCTCAAACAATTGCTCGAAGCCAAAGGGATGAAAGTCAAACTGGCGGGTGGTTGAGTATATATTAAGGCGTTTACCACTAAACGCCTTACAAAACTATCACGTCCATATTATCCAAAGTCATTGGTGTTGCAGGTAGGCAGCAAGCAAACGTATCCCGATGAGCTTACACGGGTAAGTGATTCGGGTAAGTGAGTGTAGCTAACACCCCTGCAACGACAAGTACGAAGGATAAAGGTTATTTACCGACCTGATGACCAATAACCCCACCAATAGCAGCACCACCTAACGTCCCTAGTGTACTGCCCGTCAAGACTGCACCGCCAACGGCACCGGCCCCGGCACCAATCGCGGTATTACGGTCACGTTTGGACATGTTAGAACAGGCGGATAGAGATAAAGCCAGAGTGAGTGCCAGCGCGGCAGTAGCAAATCGTTTATTGATTATCATCATAATAATTCTCCAGACAGTGGCTAAATACGGATCGAGCAGGTTATGACCTTCAACGTAAAGGTCTTCAACTTATATGCCCTGAGCTATCCGTATCAGAATGAACTTGCCTAGACTAAGTATAGGCTTTGTATTCATTTTAGCCGAGGTCTTATTCGGTTAGTGTTCAGAATAAAGAACGGCATTTAAGTTTAAATTCAGGATTAATGCTAAAAACTAGGTTTATCACTAATGAAAAATAGTATAAATGTCCGAGAGTTATTTGATAGGTGAATAATCCTAATTTGGCCTAATGTGGGCAGTAATTAAGGATTATCTGAAGCCAAAACTGAATTAACCTCTTGGCACCGCTCAATAAAGCTTCGCTGTATGGGCGTATATCTCTCATACTGCGCTTTCTAGCCGATCCGCACGCAGTTTATAGCTATTTATCCCATACCGATTCTCCCCTGTGGCGCTGAAAATGAGACAAATTCAGTTATTCAGGATATGACCATGCTCAACGAACTGAAGCAGCAGGTACTCGCCGCTAATTTGGCATTGCCGCGCCATAATCTGGTCACTTTCACGTGGGGAAATGTCAGTGCCGTCGACCGAAATCGAGGGCTTCTGGTGATTAAACCTTCGGGCGTGGAATATGATGTCATGACGGTTGACGATATGGTGGTCGTGGAGTTGGACAGTGGCAAAGTAGTGGAGGGCAGCAAGAAACCCTCGTCGGATACCGATACTCACCGGGCGCTTTACCTTAATTTCCCACAAATCGGCGGTATTGTTCACACCCATTCACGCCATGCCACCATCTGGGCGCAAGCCGGTTTAGATTTACCCGCCTGGGGCACCACTCATGCGGATTATTTCTATGGCACTATTCCCTGTACCCGTTTGATGACCCCGGAAGAGATTGCTGGTCGTTATGAGTGGGAGACCGGTAATGTCATTGTCGAAACTTTCCAACAACGCGGTATTAAGCCAGAAGATGTGCCCGCCGTTTTAGTGAATTCGCACGGGCCATTTGCCTGGGGAAGCAGTGCTGATAACGCGGTGCACAATGCGGTGGTGTTAGAAGAATTGGCTTATATGGGCATTTTCTCTCGCCAGTTGAACACGCAATTGGCGGATATGCAGCCGCAATTGTTGGATAAACATTACCTGCGCAAACACGGGAAAAATGCCTATTATGGGCAATAAAAACCGCGTTTGACGGCTGCCCGTGTTTAGTCTTGCACGGGCTTTTCCAACCACAATATGGCGTCACTGATATCGAGCATTTTTGCTTCGATTTGCGTGATGGCGTCATTGATTCCCTGATTGTAAAAATGCGCACCTAACTCACGGCTGATAAATTGCAGTAAAAACTCCGTGTCAAAATCCTCCAACTCAATATTGTGTTCTTGCTCCAGGTAACGCTGAAGTTTGTAGGTCATCCGCTGTGTTTGTTCGCGGGTAAACGTCATCTCTGCCATGAGTATTGCTCCGATTAGGGCGGTTTGATAATGATAACTCAGCCATTACTCGCCCAAAATGTCGACTTGAATTCCTTGCGCCGTCAACTGCTGTTGATAGCACGCGGGCAGGCGATTATCGGTAATCACTCTGCTGATAACTGAGTCAGTGGCCAGCAAATTTTGATGTACCTGACCAAATTTAGAGGCATCCGCCAGGATGATATTTTCGGCACCTTTTGCCAGCACACTGTTAATCACATCGGCGCGTAACATGTCACGGCCGGTGAACCCGCAGTCCATCTGATAGCCATCAATGCCGATAAATGCTTTACTGAAATTCACATGACGCAAACACAGTTGTGTTAATGGGCCGACCATGCTGTCACTTTTCTTCTGATAAATCCCCCCCAATAGAATGACTTCACAGGCGGAGTTTTTTAATTGCCGTGCAATATAGCCGCTGACTGTCACCAGCGTGATGGCCGGCCGTTTTGCCAACTGATGGGCCAATAGGGCGTTACTGCTGCCGCTTTCAATAAATATTGTTTCGCCGTCATTGACCAGCGAGGCTGCATGATTGGCCAGTTTTTGTTTCATAGAAAAATGGCGCATCATACGAACATCAATATCATCACTTTCAAGGGCAACAGCAGAGCCGTGTACGCGCTTGAGAAAACCCCGTTTCTCCAGCAGATTAAGATCTTGCCGAATAGTCACTTCCGATACCTGGGTCGTTTGCGATAATTCGCTAACGCTAACCCGCTTACGGTCATTCACTTGCTGTAAAATTGTTTGCTGTCTTAGGTTCATAATGGGTCAGCCAAAAAATAAACTTTCGTTTGAAGTGTAATTCACTTTCGAATGAAAGATGTTTGAGCGAGATCACGTTATTGATTAAGGGTTGCTCTATGATTGCGGCTAACCAGTTTGGCTGCTTTAATCATCACAATCGGAGGTTGTTATGGAGCTTTATCTCGACACAGCAGATGTGGCCGCAGTTAAACGGCTGGCGCGAGTCCTGCCTTTGCAGGGCGTCACCACCAATCCCAGTATTTTGGCTAAAGCGGGCAAACCTATCTGGGAAGTGCTCCCTGCGCTGCGCGATGCTTTGGGGGGAACAGGTAAACTTTTTGCACAAGTGTTGGCCAGTGACAGCGAGTTGATGGTGTCGGAGGCCGTTTTACTGTCACAGCGGGTTCCCGGTTTGGTTATCAAAGTGCCCGCCACCGCAGAAGGGTTAGCGGCAATCAAAAAGTTGAAAACGATGTCAATCCCGACATTGGGTACGGCGGTTTACGGTGCCGGACAAGGCCTATTATCGGCTTTAGCCGGGGCTGAATATGTTGCCCCTTATGTTAACCGGTTAGATGCCCAGGGGGGCGATGGCATCGCCATGGTGCGCGAATTACAGCAGTTGCTCACCTTACATGCTCCGGGGGCTAAAGTGTTGGCTGCTAGCTTCCGGACGCCACGGCAGGTACTGGATTGCTTACTGGCGGGATGTCAGTCAGTGACTATTCCTGTGGATGTTGCAGAGCAATTTATCAGTACACCGGCGGTTAAAGCCGCAGTTGAACAGTTTGAACATGATTGGCAGGGCGCATTTGGCTCGACAATCTTGAGCTAGAGTTTCATTCACGGACTAATGTTTCATTCACACACTAAAGCATAAAAAAACGCCCTGCTAGAAAATCACAGGGCGTTACGGTGTCACTTGTTAGGGCGGGATAAAACGGCTTTTATCCTAGCAAGGGCATTTCCCCAACTTACCCGCTTCACTCGGGAAACGGGCCTCCAGACAATAACGGTGGAAGTCACGCTCGGTCATGGGCGGTGTCTCGGGATGATGACGGCGCATATGATTGACATAATTGCCATAATCCTGCACTCCCACCATCAAGCGAAAACTTTGTGCCACCCGGCGTGTAATCAGACGTACCCAAGCCCACAACGTGGTCGGGCGAGTTGCTATGGGAACCAGCGGTATGCAGCGTGTAATCTGACGCGGTCCAGCGGGTAATGGCCGGTTATGCAACAGATTAGGGTGCTGCCTGCGCAGTGGGATACCTACATTAGCCACGAACAGTCTCCTCACGGAATACAACTTCAGTCTCATGCGTGGTGGGCTTGCTGGATTTCAGCGCGCGCCGAATCACGAAGAAAGATGAAATTAACATCGTCACTGCCACCAGCATAAAGAAGGCGCACAAGGCGGCGTTGATCTGGTTGTTAAACACAATAGTTTCCATGTCCTTAATGCTCTTGGCCGGGGCAATCAATACCCCTTGCTCGACACCCGCCGAGAATTTTTTCGCCTGAGCGAGGAAACCAATACTCGGTTTTTCATGGAAAATCTTCTGCCAGCCGGCCGTCATTGAGGTAATAAACAGCCAAATTGTTGGCAGGATGGTTACCCAAGCATAGCGCTGCTTCTTCATTTTAAACAGGACGACAGTCCCTAAAATCAGCGCCATTGACGCCAGCATTTGGTTACCGATACCAAACAATGGCCACAGGGTATTGATGCCGCCCAGTGGATCGACCACCCCTTGGTAAACAAAGAAGCCCCAGCAAGCCACGGCCACGGTGGTGCCGGATAAGTTACCCAACCAGGAGCGGTTATTCGCCAGACTCGGCACCACCACCCCCACCAAATCCTGCACCATAAAGCGGCAAGCACGGGTACCGGCATCAACGGCGGTCAGAATAAACATCGCCTCAAACAGAATGGCGAAGTGATACCAGAATGCCATCATATTGCGGCTATTAAAGACTTCGCTAATGATATGTGCCATCCCGACGGCAAAGGTCGGCGCGCCGCCAGCACGAGACAATATCGAGTTCTCGCCGACATCTTTGGCAACCATAGCCAGAGTTTCAGGAGTGACGACAAATCCCCAGCTGTTGATAGCTAACGCGGCACTTTCTACAGTGGTGCCAATCAGCGCCGCCGGGGAGTTCATCGCAAAATAAACGCCCGGATCAATAACCGATGCACAAATCAGCGCCATAATGGCGACGAATGACTCCATCAGCATCGCGCCATATCCGATAAAGCGAATGTGGCTTTCGCGTTCAATCAGTTTCGGCGTGGTACCACTGGCAACCAGCGCATGGAAGCCCGAAATCGCGCCACAGGCGATGGTGATAAACAGGAATGGGAACAAGCTGCCGGAGAACACCGGGCCGCTGCCATCAATAAAGCGCGAGACGGCGGGCATTTTCATTTCTGGCATGGCGAACACAATACCCACTGCCAAACCGATAATGACGCCGATTTTCAGGAAGGTCGATAAATAATCTCGCGGTGCCAGCAGCAGCCATACCGGCAGCACGGAGGCAATAAAACCATAAATAACCAGCACCCAAGTTAGGGTAGTGCCGTGTAAGGTGAAGAATGGCCCCCAATAAGGATGAACCGCAATATTCCCGCCGTAAATAATTGCCGCCATCATTAGCACAAAACCAATTAATGACACTTCGGCAATTTTACCCGGGCGCAGAAAGCGCATATACACGCCCATAAACAGCGCGATTGGGATGGTGGCCGCAATGGTGAACAGACCCCACGGGCTGTCTGCCAAAGCTTTTACCACCACTAAGGCCAGTGCGGACAAGATGATGATCATCACCCCCAATGCACCTAACATGGTGATAATACCGGCAAAAGCCCCTAATTCTTGTTTTGCCATTTCCCCCAATGAGCGGCCATCGCGGCGGGTGGAGATGAACAGGATCAAGAAGTCCTGCACCGCACCGGCCATCATCACCCCCACCAGAATCCAGATAGTGCCGGGTAAGAAGCCCATTTGTGCGGCTAAAATAGGCCCAACTAGCGGCCCTGCACCAGCAATAGCGGCAAAGTGGTGACCGAAAAGTACCCATTTATTGGTTGGAACATAATCCAGACCATCATTACGCCGCTCAGCGGGGGTTAAACGGCGGTCATCCAGTTCAAAGATATTCTTGGCGATAAACAGGCTGTAAAAACGATAAGCGATGCTGTAACAAGCTACCGATGCAATCACCAACCAGATGGCGTTGACATGCTCGCCTCGGCTCAGTGCCAGCATGGCAAAAGCAAATGCACCAATTAACGCCACGGTCAGCCATATGAAGACAGTCTTGACGTTCTTCATGGGGAACAACTCCTTGTTATGTTAGGGGTACCCGTTATATTTCGAGCTGCATGTGCGTTGGCTAGGTTCAATCACCCGAATCATTGACCTGGCGTCAACTCATCGGGATTATGAGCCTCAATGAGGCTCACCCTGTGGGCCAGCGCTGGCGCTGTTCAAAATGGTTTACAACCAATTTGTCATTCACTTGCCGCCTTCCTGCAACTCGAATTATTTAGGCTATAGCAATTATCAGCACCTGTTTATGACAAAAGATGCAAACTGCTAGTTAACATAGGAGGTTTAATGTGAAAGAAAAGTAGCGAAAGTGAGAACTGTGATGAGCTAATTGTTTTTTTCTCACCATTGGTATCATTTTCTTACATATTGTGACGGCCACCCGACTGTGCTGATCATGAGGCCAAAGTAATGGGGGCGGGGATGATGAACATAAAAAAGCCGTGGGATGTTGTGCATCACCACGGCTTCTATCCGTCATACTTCAAGCTGCATGTGCGTTGGTTACTCTATCAAACCACTGGGCGGGCAACCACGTTGCGTGTTTCCATTCGCACTTCTGCAATGCGCACTTCAATTTTATCGTTCTGGCTGTAGACCGTTTCACCTTTGATCTGCACGGTGCCGGTTTCCTGGCTGCATACCATTTCATCACGTACCGCGTGAATAAAGGGTGCCGGAATAAAGGCCACTGCGCCGTTATCCAGTAAGCGTACGCGTAGACCACCGCGGGTGACATCAATGATTTCCGCAGGGAAGCGGGTATCTGTGCCAGCCATAGGTTGCAGGTAACGGGCATACAACCAATCCCCGACATCGCGTTCAGCCATGCGATTCAACCGACGGCGTTCAGCTAATTGCACCGTGATTTCATCCTGTGGCTTCTCTGCATGCTGGCCGGTAATAATGGCTTTCAGCAGGCGATGATTGACCATATCGCCGTATTTACGAATTGGCGAGGTCCAGGTGGCGTAAGCTTCAAGCCCCAAACCGAAGTGGGGGCCAGGAACTGTACTGATTTCAGCGAATGTTTGGAAACGACGGATACGGCTGTCGAGGAACTGGGTCGGCAAGGCATCAAGATGACGGCGCAATTCACAGAAACCAGGTAGAGTCAGCAGCGCTTGTGGATCGGCTTCCACCCCATTGGCTTGCAACACATTGGCGGCTTGCTCAACCAGCGCAGGATCAAATCCGGCATGCACGTTATAAATGCCAAAGCCAAGATTATCACGCAGCGCAATAGCGGCGCAGACGTTGGCGGCAATCATGCACTCTTCAACAATGCGGTTAGCAATGCGGCGATGTTCCACAATGATATCCAGCACTTCGCCTTTTTCGCCCAACAGGAAGCGGTAGTCCGGCCGGTCTTTAAACACCAGTGCATGGGCCTGACGCCAATTGCTGCGCGCTTCACAAACACGTTTCAGTAATGTGATTTGTTCTGCAATATCAGCATTTTGCGGCTGCCAGTCACCCTGACCCTCTAACCAGTCAGACACTTCGTCATAGACCAGCTTGGCTTTTGATTCTACCCAAGCGGCTGAGAATTGAATGTCATCACCCAGCGCACCATCAGCGGCAATAGTGACACGGCACACCAATACCGGGCGGCGTTCATTCGGGCGCAGTGAGCAGAGATTGTCGGATAAATCGCGTGGCAGCATCGGGATATTAAAGCCCGGCAGATAGTTGGTAAATGCGCGTTTGCGGGCAATTAAATCCAACTCACTGTTCTCATCGACATAAGCAGTAGGGTCTGCAATGGCAATGGTCAACAACAGAGAACCGTCTCCGTTGTCTTTCACATGCAAGGCGTCATCCATATCTTCGGTGCTGGCGCTATCGATAGTGACAAAATTAAGCGCAGTCAAATCTTCACGTTGCAGATTGGCATCATGCAGAGCTGATTCCACCATCGCTGGCGCTTCACGCTCCAGATTATGGCGTGCTAATGTCACCCACCAAGGCACGAAATGATCTTCACCATCAGTAATAAAAGCAGTCAGATCAGCATTAAAAGCCCGGTCACCTTTTAATGGATGGCGGCGCATTTCGGCTACGGCCCAATCACCGGTTTGGAAATCGTGCGTCAGTTCGCGCACCGGACGACATTGAATGGCATCGCGCAGCAGAGGATGGTCAGGGACGATAGACAGGCGGTCATCTTTTCGTTGCACGCGGCCAACAAAGCGCGATAAAAATGGCTCAACCAGGGTTTCCGGCTCAGCAATTTCACGATCTTTATCGGTATGAAGGGTCGCAATAATGCGATCGCCATGCATGACTTTTTTCATCTGTGGAGGCGGAATAAAGTAACTTTTCTGCCCGTCTACCTCAAGAAAGCCAAAGCCTTTCTCAGTACCTTTAACGACGCCTTCGACGCGTGGAGTCTGAGTGTGAAGTTGCTGTTTTAGCTGCGCCAGCAGCGGGTTATCTTGAAACATATCGTCCAGTGAATGGTCTAGTAAGTGGGATTAATCCGGCTGACAGTTTTACGCGAATCAGCCCCATCGGGCAAGCGGCATATCATTTTGTAGAGGAATTCCCTATTAAAGGCAGGGGTATGTCTGGTGCCTTTTGTCAGCCGTGATCCACAATAATTGGCCCCGACGAATCAGGGCCGTATTCAAGCAATGCGCAATGTTTGCGGCTGTTGCCAACGGCGCACGGTCACCGGCACAGATTTTGAGGTGGGTGTGTGGGTCTCATCACCAAAGCTGGACAAGGGCACCAGCGGGTTGGTTTCAGGGTAATAGGCCGCCAGATTCCCGCGCGGAATATCATAGCTCACCAGTTTGAATCCACTGACTTTTCGGGTGATTCCGTCATTCCACAGGGTTTCAATTTCGACTAAATCACCATCTTCCAAGGCCAGCTCGGCCAAATCTTGTGGGTTAATAAACAGCACTTCCCGTTGACCGTACACCCCGCGATAGCGGTCATCGAGGCCATAAATGGTGGTGTTGTATTGGTCATGCGAGCGCAAGGTTTGCAGCACAAAGGGAACGGGCACGCCCGCAATCTGCGGGAACAAACTCTCTGGCAACATGGATGCGCAAAACTCGGCTTTACCACTGGGGGTAGCAAATTGCATGTCGGCAGCGGCACTGCCCAGATAGAAGCCACCCGGTTGCTCACAACGGGCATTGAAATCATCAAAGCCGGGAGTAGTGGCGGCAATATGGTCGCGAATTAAGTTGTAATCATCGGCTAATGCCAGCCAATTCAGCGCTTTACCTTCAGCGGGTTTTTGAGCAAAAACCGCGTTAGCGATACCGCAAACAATAGCCGTTTCAGCGTATTGAGTCTCCGCCAGCGGTTTACCCACGCCCTCAGAGGCATGCACCATGCTAAATGAATCTTCTACTGTAATAAATTGCGAACCGCTGGCTTGCATATCGCGCTCTGTGCGGCCCAATGTTGGCAGGATCAGGGCTTCAGTACCGGTAATCAGGTGGCTGCGATTCAGTTTGGTGCTGATATGCACAGTTAGGTCACAACGGCGCAATGCTTGCGCGGTGCGCTCGGTATCCGGAGCAGCGGCGGCTAAATTACCCCCCAGGGCAATCAACACTTTAACTTCACCGCGCAGCATCGCCTCCAGCGCTTCCACAGTATTATGGCCGGCGGCTTGCGGTGGGGTGAAACCAAAATGCTGGCCTAAGCGCGCTAACATCGAGGCAGAGGGTTTTTCATCAATCCCCATGGTACGGTTGCCTTGCACATTACTGTGGCCGCGAACCGGGCATAAACCGGCACCGGGTTTGCCTAACTGACCAAACAACAGTTGCAGGTTGGCTAACTCTCTGACGGTTCTCACCGAATGTTTATGCTGGGTGATACCCATCGCCCACGTCAAAATCACCCGATCTGCATGCTGATAAATATCTGCCGCGTGGCGTATTTGCTCCTCCGTTAGGCCCGATTGCTGGGTAATCTGCGCCCATGAGGTACTATCAACCGCCGCCAGATAATCATCAATTCCTTGGGTGTGCGTAACAATAAAGGTTTCATCGAATAAGCCGGGCAACCCTTGTACCCGTTGATGGCGATGGGTTTCCAGAAGCGCTTTCACCATACCGCGCACTGCCGCCATATCACCGCCAAGGTTTGGCTGAAAATAGGCAGAACTGATCGGCGAGGATTTTGGCGTCAACATTTCAATCGGATTTTGTGGGTCAGCAAAACGTTCCAACCCGCGTTCGCGCAAGGTATTGAAGCTGACAATCCGCGCCCCGCGGTCTTTTGCATGGCGCAAACTGTGTAACATTCTTGGGTGATTAGTGCCCGGATTCTGCCCGAAGACAAAAATGGCATCAGCTAGCTCAAAATCCTGCATACGAATGGTGCCTTTACCCACCCCAATACTCTGTTTCAGCCCAGTGCCACTGGCTTCATGGCACATATTTGAGCAATCTGGGAAGTTATTTGTCCCCAACATGCGGCCAAATAGCTGATAAAGGTAGGAAGCTTCATTACTGGCGCGGCCTGAGGTATACAGCTCCAATTGATTTGGACTATCCAGCCCATTAATATGCTTAGCAATTAATTCAAGGGCGCTTTCCCAACTGATCGGTTGATAGCGGTCAGTGTCGGGGTTATAGCGCATAGGGTGAGTAATTCGCCCTTGATATTCAAGGAAATAGTCACTTTGTTGGCGCAGCGTCGTAAGGCTATGTTCAGCAAAAAACTCCGGCTCCACCGCCTTGCGAGTGGCTTCCCAACTGACTGCTTTAGCCCCATTCTCACAAAAACTGAAAGTGCTGTGATTGTCATCTCCCCATGCGCAGCCGGGGCAGTCAAAGCCTTTAACCTGATTGACGCGTAACAAGTTACGGATATTTTTCAATGCTTGCTTGCTGTCGAGCACAAAGCGCGTGGTTGCTTCAAGAGAACCCCAGCCACCAGCCGCGCCAGTGTAGGGTTTTATGGTCGATTTAAATTTCATCATGATACGCCGCAGGTGTTTTTATTGTTTCAAGTTGGTAGCTAAATCATTAACAACTTGATTCTATTTTGTCACAAGTCTAGTGGGGCGCGGCACTGACGTCTAATCGAAACCTGCAATCGCGGCATAGAGGGGGCCTATCACTGGTTGGTTAGCTGGGCGCTATGGCATTGCATATGAGGGCATTTATTCAGTATGAGACCCTAACTAAGTCGATAAATAATAAAATTGATTATGCTTAAAATATAGATTTAATTTAAATTATTAATTTGCTAATCAATTTATGAAAGGAAATAAGATTGTTTTATTAAAATCCTATTTAATCAAATAAATTAATCACTTTAATGATATTTTCGTCTTGATTGTTCGCTTCGTTAGATTATTAGACTGATATTTATCTTATAACAGTCTAATCATCTGGTTTAAATGATGGAAATATTATTTAACTGCTCTACTATTGAATAACAGACAGCTTAGCTTGTTTAATATAAGACTAAATATAAATAACCCAAAGTAGCTACTATTATACTTAAACCATGTTGCTGTGTTCGCTGGTTTATCACATCTCATTACAAACACCATGTGATTAAAATTCATGAGGATATAAGTGCGAAATGGCATTTTATATCTTCATGATGGTCATTCTAAAAAACAAATAATAATAACAGTGATGTTCACGTTACTGTTGAAATATAAAGGCAAATTTTACCTGCCTTTACTCGTCTATACCCCTAATGATTTAGGTGAGGATAATACAATGACACAAACCCAACTGGCTATTGATAATGTCTTGGCGAGTGCTGAAAGCACAGTGAAAATTAATGAGTTACCAGAAGTTGTCCTGGACTTTATTACCGGGGAACAAACAGGTGTTGCGCGCTCTGGGGGCATTTTCACCAAAGAGGACTTAATTAACCTTAAGCTTTATGTCAGGAAGGGACTCTCTTTACCCATCAAGCAGGATGAAGTGGAAACTTACCTTGGATATAAAAAAATAGATATTCCTGGTCTTGAACCGACAGATATTAAAGTTTTATTTGATGAGATTCATAATCATGCATTAAATTGGAACGATGTTGAACAAGGCGTATTGCAACAGAGTCTGGACTTGGATGTTGCCGCCAAGAATATCGTCAGCACGGGTGATGAAATTATCAATGTGATAAATCAAATGCCAATAACAGTGCGAGTCAAAACCTTGCTGGGTGATATTACAGATAAACAGTTGGAAAATATCACTTATGAATCTGCTGATCATGAAATAGCCACAGCATTAAAAGATATACTTGATGACATGAAGACAGATATCAATAGACATCAGAAAACAACTGAAAATATTAGGAAAAAGGTATCGAATTATAGAATAACCTTGACTGGCGGTGAACTATCATCGGGAAATAAAGTGAATGGATTGGAGCCGCAGGTCAAAGCAAAATATGACCTGATGGAAAAAAACAACATGAGAAAGTCAATAAAGGAATTAGACGAAAAAATAAAAGAGAAGAAACAGAGAATTGAGCAGTTAAAAAAAGATTACGATAAGTTTGTCGGTCTATCTTTTACCGGGGCCGCCGGGGGCATAATAGGTATTGCTATTACTGGTGGGATCTTTGGTGCCAAAGCCGAAAAAGCCAGGAAAGAAAAGAATGCATTAATCCATGAAGTTTCTGAATTAGAAGCGAAAGTTAGCCATCAAAGAACATTGCAAAGCTCGTTAGAGACACTTTCTCTGTTATTCAGTGATATTGGCATTCGGATGGTGGATGCCGAGTCTGCACTTAACCATCTGGATTTTATGTGGTTATCTGTTCTCAATCAAATCAATGAGTCTCAGACGCAGTTCAGCACGATTAACAATGCATTGCGCCTGACTAGCTTTGTTAATAAATTCCAGCAGGTGATTACACCATGGAAAAGTGTCGCAGACTCGGCCCTCCAGCTGGTGCATATATTTGATGAAGCAATAAATGAATATAAAAAAGTATATGGCTAATCCATTTTACCCTGTTTAATCATTTATTATGAGGATTATCACTATGGCTGAAATAAGCACATTTCCGCACAGTGCCCTGAATTACCCAGACGTTAACATTAAAGCTCTGAACCAAGGGGTTAAAAATATATCACATCTTGCTCAGTTGAAAACGGAAGGCATCGAAGTATTACAGGAAAAAGCGTTGCGAGTCAGTTTATATTCACAAAGGTTGGATGTTAATGTGCGCGAGTCACTATCAAGCCTACAGGTTAAATTGAAAAATACGCTGGCACAAACCTATTTTACTACCCTGGAGGAAATCGACGAGGCACTTGGAAGTAATGATATTGATGAAGAAAGTAAATCTGAAATGCGTAAAGAGCGCCTTGATTTGATTAAAAGTTTAGGTAATGACATCGCTCAACTGAGGAAACTCTTTATCGAAAAAGCGGAGTTACTCGATAAATCGGCGGCTGATCTTCATAATGTAGTCATTATTGAGGGAACCGATAAAGTCTTGCAAGCTGAACAATTACGCCAGAAACAACTGACAGAGGATGTCGGTATAAAAAAACTGGAAATAAAAGAGATAGAGAAAAAAAGGGATAAAATAATAGAGGCTATGGATGTTATCCGTGAGCATAATCTAATTGATGCATTTAAAGATCTTATTCCGACAGGAGAAAATCTAAGTGAATTAGATCTGGCTAAACCTGAACTGGAGTTGATTAAACAGTCATTAGAGATTACCAAAAAAGTATTGGGGCAGTTTTCTGCGGGTTTGAAGTATATAGATTTAACTGAAGCACGGAAAAAACTGGATAACCAAATAGATACAATTTCCACCCATTTAACAGAGCTAAATCATCAGTTAGAAAAGTCAGATAAGTTAGTTTCTGGTATTAACGCTGTCATTAAAATTGATAAAGAGAAAAGTGCTGTTGTTGCTGAAGCTGAAAAACTTAGCCACGCATGGCATATTTTTATTAATGAGATAACGGCATTGCAGGGTACAGCACTGAATGAAATTGGGCTATCTAAGCCACTAATAAAACAACAGAGTTATTTAGAGTCATTAATCAAACAGTTCGTTCAGTTATAACACAATGAGTGCTGTTCTATCATGGTAATAACTCATTTAAGCCGATGCTCACTTAAATGATATTTTATTTCACTGACACTTTCGAGGTTAACTATGCCTAAATATATGGTTCAATCAATGGATTCTGGCACGTTGGGTAAAGTAAAATATTATCGTAAACAGACGATAGATCATCCTAATCACAAAGAGACAGGGGCATTTACCCAAGCGGCTAAAGATGCTTATGCCAGTAGTAAGAATATTGATGCTAAACAGGTGGAGGTCGGCAGTTTTATGAGTGGTCAGCCTGAACCTAGCAATGGAGTATCAGTGTAGCCGGCAGCCTATTTAAATCACCAGTCCAGCCTATTTTGCTGGGCCTGGTGATTAATGTTCAGGATAGACTTTCTCTTTAAACTCGCATAAGTCTTCAATAATGCATGAGCCACAGCGCGGCTTACGAGCAACACAGGTGTAGCGACCATGCAGAATAAGCCAGTGGTGACAGTCCAGTTTAAATTCAGCCGGAACCACTTTGAGTAACTTGGTTTCAACCTGATCCACATTACTGCCGGGGGCAAAACCGGTACGGTTACATACGCGGAATATATGAGTATCAACCGCAATGGTAGGCCAGCCAAAGGCGGTATTCAGCACCACATTGGCTGTTTTGCGGCCCACACCTGGCAACGCTTCAAGTGCAGCGCGATCCTCTGGCACTTCGCCTTGATGTTTTTCCAGCAATATCCGACAGGTTTTAATCACATTTTCGGCTTTGGTATTAAATAGACCAATAGTTTTAATATATGATTTGAGGCCATCAACACCCAGATCCAGCATAGCCTGTGGAGTGTTAGCTACCGGATAGAGCTTGGCAGTGGCTTTATTGACACTGACATCAGTTGCTTGCGCCGATAAAAGTACCGAAATCAATAACTCAAAGGGCGTGCTATAGACTAACTCGGTCGTGGGGTGTGGGTCGTTATCCCGCAGGCGAGTCAAAATAGCGACGCGTTTTTCTTTATTCATAAGACTTTCTCTACCACGATATCCCGAGCCTGTGGCGCAGCCGCTAATGCTTTGGCTTTGGTTTTGCGCGCTTTCATTTTTTCATCAATCACATATTTACCGGCTAACAGTAAACCTAAGCCGATAAAAGCGCCCGGTGGCAACATGGCTAACAGGAACGGGCTGTCCAGATGCAAGACGTCAATGCGCAACACTTTTGCCCAGCTTCCGAGCAGCATATCTGCGCCATCAAACAAGGTGCCGTTACCCAAAATTTCACGTAGTGAACCCAAGACAAATAAGGCGCAAGTTGCTCCCAGCCCCATCGCGAGGCCATCCAGTGCAGATAATCCCACTGGATTTTTAGCGGCATAGGCTTCCGCCCGGCCAATCACAATGCAGTTGGTTACAATCAATGGGATGAATATTCCAAGAGACTGATATAAGCCAAAGGCATAGGCGTTAATCAGCATTTGGACGGTACTGACCACTGACGCAATAATCATGACGTAAATAGGAATGCGGATTTCATTCGGCACCCAGCGGCGTAACGCCGATACTGCTGTGTTGGTGCACACTAATACCAGCGTGGTGGCCAACCCTAAGCCCAGTGCGTTGGTTGCCGTTGATGAGACGGCCAGCAGGGGGCAGAGGCCCAGCAGTTGCACTAATGCCGAGTTATTTTTCCATAGCCCTTGGGCGAAGAGGTCTTTTGCTTCACTCATTGATTTTCTCCACAGGCGGGCAAACTATCAAGTTTTGCTGGCAGAGTTTCTAAAAATAGCGCGGTATTTTTCACCGCCTGAACCACTGCTCTGGGGGTAATGGTCGCACCGGTAAACTGATCAAAATCACCCCCGTCTTTTTTCACCGCCCAGCGCTTATCTTGTTCACTTTCTACCTGTTGACCACTGAAATGACTTATCCAATCAGAAATGCGGATATCAATTTTATCACCCAGACCGGGGGTTTCGTGATGTTCGACTACTCGGCTGCCTAGTACGTTACCGCGAAAATCTGCCCCAACCAATAATTGAATAGCACCGGAATAGCCATCTGGTGCGGTAGTTTCAATGGCGGCGGCGACCGGCTGACCCTCTTTGCGTGCCAGATAAAGGCGGTGAGGGGCCATATTACCTAATGCAGGATTTGTGACAACGTAACATTCAGCTTGCATGTCATTGTCATAATACTCAGCGGGAACAACCTGATCCAGCAAGGCTTTTTGCTGTAGCGCCGCCTGATGAGCAATGGTGGTTTCAGTCAGGGCATTAACTACTGCCGTCAAGCCAGTGGCACCGGCAGCAAACAGTGCCAGAGTGATGCCGTGACGCCTCATGGTGTTTAGCATAACGGCTCCTTATTTGTGCCCACGCTGATGACCATAAACGCGTGGCTGGGTATAGTGGTCAATCAGCGGAACAGTGATGTTAGCCAGCAGCACAGCAAATGCTACGCCATCAGGATAACCGCCATAAACACGAATGAGCCACACCAGAATACCAATTAATGCGCCGAAAATCAGTCGCCCACGGGGCGTGGTTGATGCGCTGACGGGATCGGTGGCAATAAAGAAAGCCCCTAGCATGGTGGCACCGGAAAACAAATGCAGCATCGGCGGGGCAAAACTTTGTGGCGCAATCATCCAACTGAGGGCGGCACAAGCGGCTAAAGCCACCAAGAAACTCACCGGAATATGCCAGTGAATCGCTTTACGCCACAGCAGTAACAGCCCACCCGCCAAGAAACCGAGGTTAACCCATTGCCAACCGACGCCCGCTAGCCCCCCAGCAAAAATAGGATGTTGCAGAATTTGCTCGGTCGGTTGCGAACGCAGGGCGGTTTTAAAGCTGTCGAGCGGGGTGGCCTGACTGACCCCATCATAGCCAATCTGCAATTGATGAATATCCGCGCCGTTCTGGGTAAAACCCGTGAATATGGTTAATAGACTGTCATAGAAACCAACCGGGGTTCCCTGCAAGGGTAGCGGAGGGAGCCAACTGGTCATTTGCACCGGGAATGAAATCAGTAGAACGACATAGCCGACCATGGCGGGGTTAAAGGGATTTTGCCCCAAGCCCCCATACAACTGCTTGGCAATGACAATGGCGAATAACGTCCCTAATACAATCATCCACCAAGGGGCCAGCGGGGGAAGGCTTATCCCCAATAGCAAGCCGGTGAGCAGGGCAGAATTATCCTGCAACCGCATCAGGATGGGCTGTTGACGTAATTGCAAAACAGCGCCTTCGGCTAGCACGGCGGTCACCATGGCCAACGCCATCTGAATCAGGCTGCCATAACCAAAGAAATAGGTCTGGGCGACAATCCCCGGAATACAAGCCAAAATAACCAGCAGCATAATACTGCGGGTGCTACGTTGATTATGTGTAAAAGGGGAACTGGCTATCTGCAACCCTTTGTTATGGGTCGGTGTTACAGGCCTGAATTTCATGAAATTGCAACCATATGTCGAATACTTAACAGAGTTCTCAAACGCAGGCGTTGGTACACTCAGTCGTCAGGAGGATAATACAAGTGCCGGATTCTACCCTATTCGGGCAAAGTGTAATACGCTTTAATCATAGGGTTATTATTCATTATATGCAGAAATATTAAGGGAATTCGTGCATTTAATAAACGGCTAATCTTAAGAATTCACTTGCAATTTATATCCGACTAGTAACAAGTTCCCCCTCGGGAATACTGTTTTTTCTATGAGAATAATTAGGTTTTAGTAACAGAAAAGGAGCCTAACAACTTGATTATAATAGCGACTATTATGGGTGTTTTATTTGTAATTAATTGTAAGTTAAAGACTTATTAACAATTGAAATTAGGGTTGAGAAAAGCGTTGGCATAATGATAAATTAATGTAGTATGCAGGGTAATTATATATTTAAAGAACAATGAAATGATTAATGAAGACATATTGTTTATAGATGAATTAATTGAATGGATTGAAATTAATTTAGAAAAACGCCCCACATTGGATGATGTGGCAAAAATTTCCGGATATTCAAAATGGCATCTGCAACGAAAATTTAAAAGTGTTGTGGGGTTACAATTAGCGTCCTATATACGTGGGCGGGTACTGACTCGTGCGGCGGTAGCCTTGCGTATCTCGCGTCGGCCCATCATTGAAATCTCTGATGAGTTGGGTTTTGACTCACAACAGACGTTTACTCGTACTTTTAAGAAGCGTTTTGGTGTTACTCCCAATAGTTTTCGCCAGATGGAGCAGTGGGATGTGCAAGGGATGCTTCCCCGTTTTAATTTCTATGAAAATTATACGCCAGAAATCAAGCGGATATCTTTACCTCCACAAGAGCTAGTGGGCTTTACCCGACGGCTGGATTTTGATGAACACAATCATTGCAGTGGTCAACATTCGTCTTGTATGGCCATGAAAGATGAAATTTTGCTCGATTTTTTCAAGGAAGTAAATTTTTCTTGCCAGCGGATCTATTCACTGTTGTCCGCTAAGCCGTCTCAGCAAGGACAGAAAAGTATGTATTACTCGACTGCCATTGATAAAGAGAAACGGCATGAAATTCAGGGACATCGCGAGGTTGATGCGCTGTCTATCCCGGCGGGAGAGTTTTTATCTATTTCCCATCAAGGTAATGCTAAAGAATGTATAAAGTTTTCAATATATCTGTTTAATGAAGTGCTGCCTAAGTTGCGTGATGAGTTCGGCGGCGGTATCGAAATGGAGGTTATTGAGGTGGATAGCTGCCATGCAGAATCTAAATTGCGCGATATTACAGCCGCTTATACTTACCTGATGTCAGTGAACTGACACCCTATTGCAGGGCGTCAGTTCAGTCGTTAATCCGGATTAACAGCTTGGGCTGCTTTTTTGGCTTTTACTCGGGCAATGGCTGCGGCGACGGCAGCTTTGCGCGGGTCTTCCTCTGCCGCTGCGCTTTCATTTTCCACTGGTTCTGACTCAAGCTGTGCTTGGGCGGCTTTTTTGGCTTTTACTCGGGCGATGGCTGCGGCGACAGCAGCTTTGCGCGGGTCTTCCTCCACCGCTGCGCTTTCATTTTCCACCGGTTCTGACTCAAGCTGTGCTTGGGCGGCTTTTTTGGCTTTTACTCGGGCGATGGCTGCGGCGACAGCAGCTTTGCGCGGGTCTTCCTCCACCGCTGCGTTTTCATTTTCCACCGGTTCTGACTCAAGCTGTGCTTGGGCGGCTTTTTTGGCTTTTACTCGGGCGATGGCTGCGGCGACGGCAGCTTTGCGCGGATCTTCCTCTGCCGCTGCGCTTTCATTTTCCACCGGTTCTGATTCAAGCTGTGCTTGGGCAGCTTTTTTGGCTTTTACTCGGGCGATCGCCGCAGCAACTGCTGCCTGACGTGGATCAGTGGCGTTAGTTTCTTCCTCGACGGCAGCCCGTTCTTTCTCTGCCTGACGCGCTCTGACTTGGGCTTTACGAGCTTCACGGGCAGCAATAACCGCACTGTTATCCGGTGTTTGTCCAAGGGGCACAGTGATAGCTGAATCTGTCTTATTAGACTCACGCGCTAAACGGCTGACGGCTGCGTCAACAGTCTGCTGATCAACATCGGTCAGCTTGACGGCAGCTTGTTTGTGGCGCAATTCTCGCGCCAGTTTTTCCCGCTCAAGACGTGCTTGTTTGGCCTCAAACCGCGCTTTTGCTTCGGCAGCGCGCGCGGCCTCTTGATCAAGGGCGCGTATTTCGGCTTTCTCCTGACGGTAATATTGCACCAGCGGAATATTACTTGGGCAAACATAAGCACAGGCACCGCATTCAATACAGTCAAATAGATTATGATTGCGAGCTTTCTCATGCTCTTCGCCACGACTAAACCAATAGAGTTGCTGAGGTAACAAGCCCGCCGGACAGGCATCTACACATAAACCACAGCGGATACAGGATTGCTCCGGCTCGGATAACCCCATCTCAGCTTCAGCGGGAGCCAAAATACAGTTACTAATTTTAACAATCGGCACATCTAAGCTGGGAAGGGTAAAGCCCATTAAGGGGCCGCCCATAATGACTATGGGCTGTTGCTGCGGCATAAAGCCCGCCAGTTTCAACAAATGCAAGACGGGGGTGCCGATCCTGGCCCAGAAATTTCCCGGTTGTGATAATGCATCGCCGGTTAATGTCACTACGCGCTCGATTAATGGTTCGTCGTCAATAATCGCCCGCTTGATAGCTACCACGGTACCGACGTTTTGCATCAATACCCCAATGGATGACGAATGTTTACCGAAAGGCACTTCTTTGCCGGTCAGGATTTTGGTGAGTTGCTTGGCCCCACCTGACGGATATTTAGTGGGGACCACGCGTAGCTGTATTTCATCCTGACCGCGTAGCGCCTGTTGCAGGGCGGCGATAGCTTCGGGTTTATTATCTTCAATGCCAATCAACACCTGCTGAGGTTGCAGCAAGTAGATTAAAATCTGAATCCCCAAGACCACTTCAGTAGCATGGTCTTGCATCAAACGGTCATCAGCGGTGATATAAGGCTCGCACTCAGCTGCGTTGATAATGAGTGTGGTAACGTTGTTCAAACCGCCTTGTAACTTACTGGCGGTGGGGAAACCAGCGCCACCTAAACCGGCAATACCCGCCTGGTGGATCCTCTCCAATAGCACATTTCTATCGCGCTGATGATAATCCCCCCACGGCTGTTGCTCGCGCCAGCGGTCTTCACCGTCTGGGGTAATATGCACACAGAGTTCCGCCAAACCCGATGGGTGGGCGGTGGTGTGTGGGGCGACGGCGGTAATAACACCGGAAGTTGGCGCGTGTACCGGCACCGTGCGGCCACGACCTATCGTCAGTGGTTGCCCTTTTAACACCTGTTCGCCGGTTCTGACACGCAGTTCACCTTCAGGCCCGAGATGCTGCTGCAAAGGAATAATCATTTGATCCGGCAACGTCGCGATACGCATCGGAACTTGGCTGGATTGCAGCTTCATTTCCGGCGGATGGATACCGCCGTCGAAATCCCAAATTTTGTCGTGTTGATGGACAAAAATTTGCCGGGCAGAAAACAGCTTAAACATGTTGCTCCACATCTATCATTTTCACCGGAATCATCTGCGAGGCAGCTAATTGGCTAGGAAGATTCTTCACTGGGATGGTGCTTAAATCCCACTTCCAGTTGGCGGTGGTGGTAGCTACCGGGATCATTTCAATGCAGTCGGTCGGACATGGAGCGACGCAGAGGTCGCAACCGGTGCAGAGATCTGGCAACACGGTATGCATAGCGCGGGTCGCACCGACAATGGCATCAACTGGGCAGGCCTGAATGCATTTAGTGCAACCGATGCAATTTTCTTCATCGATAAATGCGACTTTGCGTTGTGGGTGGGCGGCAGTTTCGTCACCATCCAGCGGTTGTGGTTCAACGGCCAGTAACTCGGCCAATTTGAGCATCACTTGCTCGCCGCCTGGTGCGCATTTATTTATTTTTTCACCACCAGCCGAAACCGCTTCGGCATAAGGGCGACAGCCGGGATAGCCGCATTGACCACACTGGCTCTGCGGTAAGATAGCATCAACTTGTTCGACGACCGGGTCTTGTTCAACCTGAAAACGACGGGCAGCAAAACCCAGCACTACGCCAGAAATCAACGCCAATGTACTTAATGCCCCAATGGCAATCCATAGCGACATCATTAGAACTTCACCAACCCAGTAAAGCCCATAAAGGCCAATGACATCAGCCCGGCGGTTATCAGCGCAATGGATGAACCGCGGAAAGGCGCGGGAACATCAGCAACGGCCAGCCGTTCACGGATTGCGGCGAATAACACCATGACCAGAGAGAAACCGGCGGCAGCACTGAAGCCATAAACCGCCGATTGCATAAAATTGTGGGATTGATTGACATTAAGCAAAGCCACACCTAACACCGCACAGTTAGTGGTGATAAGCGGCAAAAAAATCCCCAGTAAGCGATAAAGCGTCGGGCTGGTTTTGCGCACCACCAACTCAGTAAATTGCACCACCACCGCGATAACTAAAATAAAGGCCAGCGTCCGTAAATAGACCAAACCAAGAGGTAGCAAAATAAAGCTGTTAACCATCCAGGCGCAAACCGAGGCCAAAGTCAGTACAAAAGTGGTCGCCAACCCCATACCAATGGCGGTCTCCAGTTTTTTGGAGACGCCCATGAAAGGGCACAGGCCAAGAAATTTGACCAGAACGAAGTTGTTTACCAAAACAGTACCGACAAACAGGAGCAGGTATTCAGTCATTGCGGAGCCTAAAAAGTCATTGCGGAGCCTAAAAAAATCAAAGCCGCCTATTATCCAGAATTGGCGGCCTAAGGACAACAGATGAAGTACAAGGTTATTACGATTTAAGAGGGAAAAGGTATGAAATCGCCTTAATGTTCGATAAACGTATGCTTCACCCGCTGAGAACGTTTGATATAGGGCACAAAAACAGCGGCCGCCAGCAGGGGCCAACCCAAGCTGCGCAAGGCGATATCATCACTGACTGGCGAGAAAGCAAATGCCTTCAACGCTAATAATACGGTGAGTAATAACCACAAAATAAGCCATTTGGGCAAACGCTTTGAACGGCTACAAAACAGCCAGATGACCCATAAAGTATAAAGCCACATCACTAGTGTGGTAACCACAGAGAAATACCATTGCAGGGTAAATGCCTGTGAGTTAGTCACCAGATATTCTCTGGATTCTGGCGTAAATATCGCCATAGCATAGAGCGCCAACATTAAACTGGCGCTGAGCAATGTCACAATCAGATAGGCCAGTGGAGCCAATAGCCAGCCGCCAATACGTTGATATTCTTGCTGTTGAGACATAATAAACCTTATTTATTCATTAAAAGGGATAACCCATCATTAGGGTAATCCCTTATCTGCATCATACTAGCTTAACCCGCGAATACACCCCTCGTCATCTATATCAATATGATAATACGCGGGCTGAGTTCCCAGCCCTGGCATTGTCATGATATCCCCCGCATAAATGCGGACAAATCCGGCACCGGCTGACACCGCACAGGCGGTGATGGGCAACACAAAATCCCGTGGAACATTCTTCAAACGGGCATCGGCGCTGATAGAAAGTGGCGTTTTGGCCATACACAGGGGTAAATGAGCAAAACCTGCCGCCGTGATGGCCGCAAGTTGCTGGCGTGCTTGCGGGGTAAAGGTGATGTCGCGGGCACCATAACTTTGGGCCAAAACCGCTATTTTTTGCTCCAGTGAGGCGCTATCAGGATAAGGCAGAACAGGCTCAGGGGCATGGGCACAGGCATTGATAACTTGCTGCGCCAGAGCGGTCGTCCCGAGGCCGCCTTTGGCAAACGCTTCACTGATTTCGCAGGCAACTGCGCCGGAGGATAGCGCATAGTCGCTCAAAAACGCCAGTTCTTCGGCACTGTCATCAGGGAAGCGATTGACCGCCACCACCACCGGTAAACCATAGCTTTTAGCATGCTGAATATGCCATTTTAGATTGGCGCAACCTTGGCTCAATAACGGGATATTGGTATTGAGAATGTCAGCGGGTAGGGGTTGGCCCGGTTTGATGTCAAAAACACCGCTATTAGCTTTCAGGCTACGCAATGTGGCGACCAAGACGACACAGGACGGGGCAATGCCGGATTGGCGATACTTAATATTAAAGAATTTCTCCATGCCCATATCCGAGCCAAAACCGGCCTCAGTCACCACATACTCAGCTAACTGCAATCCCAGACGGTCGGCCAGCACTGAGGAGTTCCCATGTGCAATATTGGCAAATGGCCCCGCGTGGATCAGCACCGGTGTTTGCTCACTGGTTTGCATCAGAGTTGGGTGGATAGTTTCTTTCATCAGCGCGGTCATGGCACCGGCCACGCCCAAATCATCGGCAGTAATAGGGTGCCCGGCGGTGCTGTGGGCTAAAATAATCCGGCCAATACGCTGGCGCATATCATGCAAACTTTCGGACAGCGCTAAAATTGCCATCAGTTCTGATGCGGCAGTAATTTCCACATGGTCGGGCCGTTCCACTCCGTGAGTCCCACCGCCCATGCCCACTCGGATGTGCCGCAGCGCCCGATCATTATGATCAACCACCCGTGGCCAGAGAATTTGTTGGACATCAATATTGAGTAGTGGCATCCCGGTTTGTTGACTAAAAGCCTGCCCTAGACGCTGTTCATGATATAACCGCGCATCCAGCGCCGCCGCCGCCAGATTATGCGCGGCACTGATGGCATGGATATCCCCCGTCAAATGCAGGTTCAGTTTCTCCATGGGCAAGACTTGGGCTGCCCCGCCGCCTGCTGCGCCGCCTTTAACACCAAACACCGGGCCAAGGCTAGGCTGACGGATGCAAGCGACCCCCCGATAACCTAGCCGGTTGATTCCCTGACTTAATCCAATCGTCGTGACGGTTTTACCTTCTCCCAGCGGTGTAGGGGTAATGCTGGAAACCAGAATCAGCTTGCCCTGTGGGCCACCGGGGCGTAATGCGCTGATATCGACTTTCGCCATATGATGCCCATACGGGATTAAATCCTCTGCGGTCAAGCCTAATTGTTGAGCAATATGCTGGATAGGGCGCAAATGGGCATCAGGATTGGCATCAGATAGCGGGGCGAGATCATTGGCGGTCGTCGGTAGTTTGGGTGTCATGGTGAGGAATTTCCTGTAACTCGAGTTATTTAGGCTATAAATCACCGCAAAATTATCACATAAAGCGACCCGGAATTGGCGATACAAATCAATTAATGTGAGGGATAAGTGGCTATACAGCACGATAGGCTAGGTGGTATCACCAGAGACACCATAATCTTGATTGATATTCTAGATATTTAATTTTGTGAGATTTTGAGATGAGCTTCATTTTTTAAAATAAAATGAAAGAAGTTTTGAACTGAAACTCATTATAAAGCCTTATTGCATGAAAACTGTATATCTACGTGGCCCTATAATTCCATCATTATATTCTATGACGATGGGCAGTCATCTGCCTTTAACAATAAAATAACAGGCAATGTAATTTATGGGAAATCACATTCACTCTTCTTTAGTCTGTGCGGCGCGGTTACTTCGTTTAGCGGGGGTTAATGCCGAGCCCGTGGAGATATTCAGTCGAAATGCGGCTATCGATAGCGCCATGATAGTTACATTTACGTCATTAAAACGGTATTTATCACAATTATCACGCGCGACAGCCACCCGTTTTAAGGTCAAAAAACAACCGTTAAAGACAATCAAAGCAGGGCAATTACCACTGGCATTTCGTGATACTCAAGGCCGGTTTATCTTATTGGCTGGATTAAATGATAATCAGGCATTATTGCAATATCCTGACAGCAACAAACCTAAAGTGATAACTTATCAACAACTTAGTGAGTTGTGGGGCGGAGTGGTACTCTGTTGCCACTCTTCGCGTTTTGGTGTTCGTTGGTTTATTCCGGTTTTATTGCATCACCGTAAATCGCTGATTCAGGTATTAGTATTATCAATATTATTGCAGTTCTTAGCATTGATATCACCGCTTTTCTTTCAGGTCATCATGGATAAGGTTTTGGTCCATAATGCACTGACGACACTCGATGTATTAATTATTGTATTGCTGGTGGTTGGGATATATGAAGTTTCATTGAATTTCCTGCGTGAATATATTTTTAGTCATACTACCACTCGAGTGGATATTTTATTGGGTGGAAAACTATTTAACCACTTAATTAAATTGCCATTAAGTTATTTTAAGCAGCGCCATGTGGGGAATATTGTCGCCAGAGTGCGGGAATTAGATAATATTCGTGAATTTATTACCGGCACCGCCCTGACTTTATGCGTCGATGTTGTTTTTACTTTCGTATTATTTATTGTTATGTGGTGTATTTCACCGCTCCTGACCGCCATTATTCTGGGCACATTGCCTTTTTATCTGTTATTGGCGGCACTGACTACGCGGCCATTGCAAAAAAAAGTCGAAATGCTGTGCGGCTGTGCAGCACAAAATGGCGCGTTTTTAACCGAAACTGTCTCGGGGGTCGAAACGGTAAAAAGTTTGGCGCTAGAGCCGCAAATGCAGCAGCGCTGGGAAATACAAACGCGGGATTTTGCCCAAGCCAATTTCCAAGTGCAAAATCTGCAAAACTTCAGCAGTCAATGTGCTCAATTACTGCAAAAGCTGGCAGGGGCACTGGTTATCGTCATTGGTGCCTATCAAGTGATGTCTGTACAGCTCAGTATCGGGCAATTAATTGCCTTTAACATGCTGGCCACTCAGGCATTAATGCCGATGAGTAAATTGGTTGATTTATGGCAACAGAGCATACGAGCCCAAGTTGGACTAATGCTGATATCCGATATATTGAGTTTGCCGGTCGAACACGCTACCGGTGCCGCACCGCCTAACCGCCAAATAAACGGAGATATCACACTGGCAAATGTGACTTTTCGTTATCGCCCTGATCTTGAACCCGTGCTGAATAATTTCTCATTGTCACTGCGTGCGGGCGAGCATATTGGGCTGGTCGGCCCATCAGGCTCGGGTAAAAGTACCGTCGCGCGGTTATTACAGCGCCTTTATATAGCTGAACAGGGCGTTATTAATATTGATGGCTGCCCGATAAGTAATTTCCCTCCTGAATACTTACGCCGTCAAGTCGGTGTGGTGATGCAGGAAAATTACCTGTTTAACCGCACAGTGCGTGAAAACATTGCCTATTCTCGGCCAACCGCTTCGCTCAGTGAGGTCGTCGATGCCGCCTGTTTGGCTGGTGCCGACGCCTTTATTCTGGCCTTGCCGCTAGGGTATGACACTGTGTTGTCAGAGGGCGGAACCTCTCTTTCTGGTGGGCAACGTCAACGTATTGCTATTGCCCGCACGTTGCTGGCGAACCCCCGCGTGTTGATTTTTGATGAAGCAACCAGTGCTCTGGATGATGAGTCACAGGCCGAAGTACAGAAAAACATGGCCCAAATTATCGCCAATCGCACGGTTATCACCATTGCTCACCGTCTTTCGACGGTACGGCACTGCCATCGTATCGCCGTCATAACTCAAGGCCGGGTGTCTGAGCTGGCAAATCACGACCAACTGCTGGCCCAAAAAGGCGTTTATGCCCAACTTTGGCGGCAGCAAGCCGTCTTTTCCCTTGGGGGGGCGACATGAAACTGAAGCAATCTCTGGCGACGTTACCGATTTTTAAAGCGCTAAAAAAACGCTGGCAAAGCCATTTTTCAGCCGCACGAACCCGTGATGAATATGACTTTCTCCCGGCTTATCTGGATATTGTTGAGCGCCCGGTAGCACCATTGGCACGGCGTACCGCTTGGTTTTTGACATTGACATTGTTATTGGTATTAATCTGGTCGATTGTTGGGGAGCTTGATATTCATGCCTCCGCCAATGGCAAGGTGATTGTTTCCGAGCATTCCAAGGTTATCCAACCGTTCGAACCGGGGGTGGTAGCAGCAATTAAGGTGCGTGATGGCGACCGGGTGGAAGCGGGCCAAGTGTTAATAGAACTTAACCCTATTGGTATTGATGCCGAGGTTAGCAATATTAACCAACAATTAATGCATCGTTCGCTGGAAGCTGCGCGAATGACGGCGCTACTGACCGATGATCCGCTCACGTCCTTCATCTATCCCCCTAATAGTCCTGATAATTTAGTGGCGGCAGCTAACGCGCTGTTAGCGAAAGAAAATGACGAGGTGAATGCCGAACTGACCCGCCAAAGCAGTGAACAGGCGGTTAATCAAGCTTATATTCAGGCTGGAGGCGCTAATGTTGTTCATCAGCAAGATTTGATGAAAAATATTTATCAAAGGTTACAGGCATTGCGGACACTGGCGAAATCCAAATCCATTGCTGAGATCGAGGTATTAATACAAGAAAGAGAATGGCTGAATGCCAAGGCGGAAGCCAGTCGCTTACAGAATGAACAAGCTGTTTTGCAGGCTAAAAAACACCATCTAAAGCAAACCCAATTGCACTATTTGGCGGAGAAAAAGCGAAGTTATCAGGAGCAATTGAATAAGGCCCACGAAGTCATCAATCAATTGCAGCAAGAACGGGTGAAATTGGTTGAAAAACAGCGGCAACAAACCTTACGCGCGCCGGTGGCTGGCGTGATACAGCAGTCCACGGTGCATACGCTTGGCGGTGTGGTTACCAGCGCTCAACCCCTGATGGTGTTGGTGCCGGAAAATTATCAGCTAGAGCTGGATGTGATGATCCTCAATAAAGATATCGGTTTTGTTCACCCCGGCCAAGCGGTAGAGGCCAAAATCGACAGTTTTCCCTATACCCGGTTCGGCACGCTTTCTGGTGAAGTCAAACATATCTCCCGTGATGCTATGGAAGATCAACAGCAAGGTTTAGTGTTTCCGGCCCGTGTCCGGCTCAATAGCGATACGCTAACCGTTGAGGGCAAACCGGTGCGGTTATCTGCCGGTATGGCTGTCAGCGTCGAGATTAAAACTGGCCGCCGACGCGTTATTGATTACTTACTCAGCCCCTTGCAGCAATATCAATCAGAAGCCATGAGGGAGCGTTGATATGATAAATTCAACCGTGACTCAGGCCATTCAGCCATTAGATGCACTGGTCCGCGCTGCGGCGTGTTTTGATCTGGCCGTCGAGGCATCGCACTTAGCCCACAAGGTCGGATTAGCGCCTCAAGATATCGATAATATTGCCGTCTGCCGCTGTGCGAGTTGGATTGGTTTACGGGCCAGAATCGTCAATCAGCCCTTGTCGCGGTTAGGCCATTTGGCGCTGCCTATTTTATTCAATAATGGCGCGCAGTGGTATGTGCTGCTGGCCCTTAATGCACAAGGAGCCCGCATTTATTCTTCTGCCGAGGGCCAGCAGAAACAGATAAGCCAGCAGGCACTCGCCAGTTTGTGGTGTGGTGAGGCGATATTATTGGCGAAAGCCGAACCACAGGGGCAAAAACAAACACCTTTTGGGTTTGGCTGGTTTAGGCCGGTCATCACTAAATATCGCCATCAGTTGCGTAATATCATCTTGGTGTCACTGCTATTGCAGAGCATTTTGCTGGTGACGCCGATGCTATTTGAAACTGTTATCGATAAAGTTTTGGTGAGCCGAGGGATGGGGAGCTTGATGGTGCTGGGGATTGCCATGGTTGCGCTGGCCATTGTGGAGCCGTGCTATACCTTTTTGCGCGGCTGGTTGTTCTCACATTTATCCAGCCGAGTGGGCACTGAACTGAATACCGGGCTTTATCGCCATTTAATGGGGCTGCCACTGGGTTACTTTGCTTCGCAACAAACCGGACAAACCATTGCTAAAGTGCGGGAAATGGAGCAAATACGCCACTTTCTGACAGGTTCTGCTCTTACTATGTTGCTGGATTTAGTCTTTGTCAGCACCTTTATTGCGGTGATGTTTTGCTACAGTGTCCAACTGACATGGATAGTATTGTGTTCTCTGATTTGCTATTTGGTGTTCTGGTGGGCTGCCGGTGGGATGCTACGTCAGCGGGTGGAACGCCAATATGAAGCCAGTGCACAGAATTCGGCGTTTCTAACCGAAGCCATCAGCGGGTTGGAAACCATCAAAACATCAGCCACTGAGCCTCAGTTTAATCGGCGCTGGCGGCACTCATTGGCCGGTTATGTGCGAGCCTCATTTGCCTGTGCCAGAGCGGCCAATGTTGCTGAGCAAGGTATCGCGCTCATCAATAAAGTGACGGCGGCGATTTTGCTGTGGAGTGGCGTGACGCTGGTATTGGCTGGGGAACTCAGCCCAGGGCAGTTTATCGCGTTTATACTGTTCTCGGGCTATGTCACTCAGCCTATCTTACGTTTGGCACAGATATGGCAAGATTTCCAGCATACGCAAGTGGCGCTAAAACGCATTGGCACCATTTTGGACTCCCCCACCGAGCCGGGCAGCGCTGGGCTGCTATCTAAAGATCATAGGCTAGGGAGTTTGGCTTTTAAACAGGTGCGTTTTCGTTATCGGGCAGATACTGCTGAAGTGATACAAAACCTAAATTTAGAGATTGCAGGGGGGGAATTTATCGGCATTACCGGGCCATCCGGCTGTGGAAAATCGACATTAACCAAGCTACTCCAACGATTATACACTCCGCAACACGGGCAAATTCTAGTCGATGGGCAGGATTTGGCTATTACTGATGCCACCACATTACGTTGCCAGATGAGTGTGGTGTTACAAGAAAGCATACTGTTCTCTGGTTCGATACGAGACAATATATGCCAGTGTCACCCAACGGCGGATGATACACAGGTTGAGCATATTGCCCGGCTGGCTGGTGCACATGATTTTATTACGGCATTGCCACAGGGCTATCAAACGCAAGTGGGTGAGCGGGGCGCGCTGTTATCAGGTGGGCAACGGCAGCGAATCGCCTTGGCAAGGGCATTGATGGCAAACCCCAAAATACTGATTCTTGATGAAGCCACTAGTGCATTGGATTATGAGTCAGAGGCCGCGATCATGCGCCAGTTACCCGAAATCACCCGCAATCGTACTGTCATTTGCATCGCGCATCGGCTAAATACGTTGCGCCAATGTCATCGTATTTTTGTATTAAAAGAGGGGCAAATATTGGAGCAAGGTAGCCATCAAGAGTTACTGAATCAGTCCGGTACTTATGCACGTTTGTGGCGATTGCAGACCGAGTAAGTGTACGGATGCTGTAAACACTCCATAGAAATTAAATATTCGCTAAACAGAGATTAGACAAGCCGTGCAATCAGAAACTACTGTATATATAATCAGTTTATTGGATGTTATGGAACTTGTCGTTTCAAAAGGAGAGTTATGATTACTCGGCTTGCTATCTCTGGCTACCGTTCTTTACGTGATGTGGTGCTGGAATTGGGGCAGTTGAATGTGATTACCGGTGCTAACGGCAGCGGTAAATCTAGCCTCTATCGTGCGCTACGATTGCTGTCAGATATTGGCCAAGGGCAGGTTATCCAGTCACTGGCGGCAGAGGGGGGGTTACAATCTACTCTCTGGGCTGGGCCGGAGTCATTCTCTCGGGCAATGAAACAAGGAGAACAGCCGATTCAAGGCGTGGTTCGTAATAATCCTGTTAGCCTAAAACTCGGGTTTTCAGGGGCAGATTACGGCTATGCCATCGACTTAGGGCTTCCTGTTGCTCGCGGTGGCTTTGCTGTCAGTAATGCTGGGGTTGAAGGCTCCTTTTTTACTCGTGACCCTGAAATTAAGGTTGAAAGCTTATGGTGTGGCGATGCTCTACACCACAGTAATATTTTTGCTGAACGTCGTGGCCCGAGAGTTAAAATTCGTGATGACAACGGTGTTTGGCGCGAGGCATATCATGGGCTGGCAGCCTATGACAGCATGATGACGCACAGTACCGACCCCCGTGATGCCCCGGAGATTTTGGTCATGCGTGAGCGAATGCGGGCATGGCGTTTTTATGACAACCTGCGTACAGATCGCCATGCACCGGCACGTCAGGCACAAATTGGAACTTACACACCGGTGCTTGCTAGCGACGGATCTGATTTGGCCGCAGCGCTGCAAACTATCAGAGAGATAGGGGACATCGAGGCGCTAAACCATACCATTGCCGATGCATTTCCCGGTACCACTCTGAACATCCAATCGAACTTTGAGCTGTTGCTGGCACAGCACGGCTTGTTAAGGCCCCTTAAAGTGGCCGAGCTATCTGATGGCACATTGCGTTATTTATTGCTGGTGGCGGCATTGCTCTCTCCACGTCCGCCAGAAATGATGATTCTCAATGAACCAGAAATGATGATTCTCAATGAACCAGAAATTAGCTTACATGTTGATTTACTCAAACCTTTAGCCCGCCTGATTGCTCAGGCAGCACAACACACCCAGGTGATTGTTGTTTCCCATGCCGCAGAATTGGTGGCCGCGCTTGAGCAGGAAAAGAACTGCCGCCATATCTTGTTACATAAAGAACTAAGTGAAACGACGGTACAACAAGAAACTAACCCAGATTGGCAATGGCCATCACGTTAGAGATATATAGTAAAAAAAATAAGTTTAAAAAATAATGAGTTAAAAATATAAGGGGCGGTTAGGCCCCTGGCATCGCCGATAAAGTTTGTCGATAATAAACGCTAAATGCGCAGCGGTTAATTTAACGGTTTAGATGGTAATACACTTCATTCCAGCGAATTTCATTTTTGAATGCGGGCAAAGTGGTGTCGTTATCAATAAGCAGGAACTCAATGCCATGCATTTCGGCATACAAACGCAACTCATCTACGCCGATAGCTTGCGAGAACACAGTATGGTGTGCGCCACCGGCGATAATCCAAGCTTCGGCGGCTGTTGCTAGTGAAGGCTGAGCTTGCCAAATAGCACGGGCTACCGGCAGTTTGGGCAACGGATGGGGTTGCTCAATGGTGTCGACTACATTAACCAATAAACGGAAGCGGTTACCCATATCGATCAAACTGGCATTCAGTGCCGTGCTAGCGGGAGTCGAGAAGATCAACCGAGCGGGATCAGCTTTACCACCAATACCTAAATATTGTACATCTAACAGCGGTTTTTCTTCTTTGGCGATCGACGGGCAGACTTCCAGCATATGGGAGCCAACCACTAAATCATTACCCGGCTGGAAGTTATAAGTGTAATCCTCCATAAAGGACGTACCACCTCGCTGGCCAGTTCCCATCACTTTCATAATGCGCAATAACGCGGCGCTTTTCCAATCGCCTTCGGCACCAAAACCATAGCCTTGTTGCATCAGGCGTTGAACAGCCAGACCCGGTAACTGCTTCAATCCATAAAGATTTTCAAAGTTAGTGGTAAAAGCTTTAAAGCCACCTTGTTCCAGAAAACGCTTCATACCTAACTCAATACGAGCAGCATCTAGTATATTTTCGCGTTTATTGCCATTCAATTTCACGGCGTCTGTCAGCCGGTAAGTCACTTCGTATTCTTCAACCAAGGTATCAATATCACCTTTGCTGACGGCATCTACCACTGTAACCAAATCACCAATACCATAGGCATTAACCGAATAGCCAAACTGAATTTGTGCCGCGACCTTATCTCCTTCGGTAACCGCCACTTCGCGCATATTATCGCCAAAACGGGCGACTTTCAGTTGTTGGCTTTCCTGTTTAGCCGCCGCGACGCGCATCCACTGGCTGATACGCTGATGTGCTGCTTTATCTTGCCAGTGGCCGGCGATAACACTGTGTTGCTGGCGCATCCGTGCACCGATAAAACCAAATTCCCGGCCACCATGGGCGGTTTGGTTCAAGTTCATAAAGTCCATATCCATGGTTTCCCATGGGATTTGAGCATTAAACTGGGTGTGGAATTGTAGCAACGGCTTACTTAGAATACTCAGTCCACCAATCCACATTTTGGCGGGAGAAAAAGTATGTAGCCAGACCATAACACCGACACAGGTGGTATTGTAGTTGGCTTCACGACACAAAGTAGTGATTTCATCTGGCGTAGTTACCAGCGGTTTCAGCACCAGTTTTATCGGTAAACCGGCTTCATTATTCAGGCTGTTAACGACATGATGGGCATTATCCATAACTTGTTGCAGGGTTTTAGGGCCATACAAATTTTGGCTACCGACCACAAACCATACTTCTGATTGCTTGAATACGTCCATCGAATACTCCATTTAATCAATTTTCATACAGCATACAGTGATAAATCGTCCTGATCATCAAGGTCATAGTGTCGTTTTGGTGACGGGTATGTAGTGTGGCTCGGCCGACAAACACCATTGCTGATAGCGTTGATAAAGCTGCTGATAGCGGGCCACTTGGGTCTCATTGGGTGTCAGGGTGCGCTCAATTTTGCACGCCATATGGCGCTGTGCGGTTGGGACATCAGCAAAAACACCCGCGGCAACAGCCGCAAAAATAGCCGCACCCAATGCACAGCATTGATCCGATGCCACAATTTGGAGCGGCCTATTCATGACATCAGCACAAACCTGCATGATAACCGGCGATTTACGTGCAATACCGCCTAAGGCCAGTATGTTTTCAACCGGAATATCCTGCTGTTCGAAGCATTCCATTATCGCGCGAGCACCAAATGCAGTAGCAGCGATAAAACCGCCAAACAGCGTGGGGGCATCAGTCCCCAAGTTCAGATCAGTGATAACCCCTTTTAGCCGCTGATTAGCATTTGGGGTGCGGCGACCATTAAACCAATCCAACACCACTGGCAGGTTCTCCAATGAAGGGTTTTTAGCCCATTCTGTCGTCAGTGAGGCCAGTAAAGTAGATTCAATCAATTTTAACTGTGGCTGTAATTCTGGCTGTGCCAGCGCGGCTTGATGCAATGGCCAGCTTAATAACCGGCTGAACCAGGCATACATATCGCCGAATGCAGACTGGCCCGCTTCCATACCTATCCAACCGGGCACTACGCTACCTTCCACTTGACCACAAATCCCTGCAATTGCCCGCTCACCGACTAACTTTTTGTCGGCAATCAAAATATCGCAAGTGGAAGTTCCAATGACTTTCACTAAAGTATAAGGTTGAGCACCTGCACCGACGGCACCCATATGGCAATCGAATGCACCACCAGAAATAACCACAGTCGTGGGTAATCCTAAGCGCTCGGCCCATTCAGCCGTAATCTTGCCCACCGGGCGTTCAGCCGTGTAGGTATCGGTGAACATTGGATAATCGAGATGGTCGACTAAACGGCTATCGAGTGCGGCCAAAAATTCGCGAGGGGGTAATCCTCCCCAAGATGGATGCCACAAACTTTTATGCCCGGCGCCGCACCGCCCCCGCTGAATATCCTTAGGGGCAGTGGTGCCAGAGAGTAGTGCTGGGATCCAGTCGCACAGCTCAACCCATGACACTGCCGCGTCACGGACGGCTTGATCCGCACGCGTAACATGCAGAATTTTTGCCCAAAACCACTCAGATGAATACACACCGCCGATATAACGCGCATAATCCTCAAATTCACCACTGCTGCATAAACGGTTGATTTCCTCGGCTTCTTCTATAGCCGTGTGGTCTTTCCATAACACAAACATAGCATTGGGATTTTTAGCAAAATCAGGGCGTAACGCCAATACCTGACCGTGTTCATCAATCGGTGCAGGAGTTGAGCCGGTCGTATCCACGCCAATGCCGATAATATGCTGACGTTGCTCTGCTGATAGACGGCTAACTAACTGAAAAATAGCCTGTTCCATAGCTTCGATATAATCGAGAGGATGATGACGGAACTGGTTTTGTGCCGCGTTGCTGTAAAGCCCTTTTTGCCAGCGAGGATAGTAAACAACCTCAGTATCAATCTCGGTGCCATGTTGACAATCCACCGCCAATACCCGGACAGAATCGCTGCCAAAATCCAACCCGAGCGCGATAGGGCTGTCTATCGATATAACTTCGCCTGTCATGGTGGTTGCTCCTAACTCATTGCTGAAAAAAGATTCATTGGCAATTGCCCATTGATTGCTAACAAAGATAGGAGTGAGTGGCAGGCAAAGGTGAGGAGCCAATCGCTGGAAGTATGCACTTTTCTGCTTCGTATAGTGTTTTTGTGATGTCAGTCAACAACAAGCAGCCGCCGGGCTAATTTTGTTCGTCTGGCCGCCCGGTATCACCAAAATTCCATGCTGCATTCGGAATTATTATTGAACTAGGTTCGAGGAATTTTTGCGGAACATAATGGTTATATCCCTTTTTATGGCAGAATTTTTTAAAGTCATAGAATGAATAACAATGTGCTTTAAGATAAATTTTTCTCCGATAACTTTCGACCTGTTGCTCAGAGTGTGCCAGCTTCTGGGCGATAGTTTTATTACTTGCGTTTTGAAGTACATAAAACACGACATCAAACTCTTCATCAGTAAAAAAATCATCTGGCTTTTCAACTAAGAATGCAAGAGGTAACTCTTGATTAACATATTGCTCAGCGGTGAGTAAATCCAGTTTTTTCCCATGGAAAATAACACCCAGGCATTCTTTTTCTCTATTTAAAAGTGGGAATTTATCAAATATATAAGGTTGAAGTTTTTGTTCGCGGCCAAAATATTGAATCTCAATTGAAGAGACTCGTTTTTTAGTTATTATCGCTAGCTGCTCTTGTGCTTTGAATTGGGATGATATTTTTGCAAAAGAGGAGTGGGGCAGTTCACTCTGTGACAAACCTTTAATACGAAATTTTGGTGGCAAATTTAATAGTTCAAGAAATGGGGTGTTAGCATATAAATAGCGTGAATCAATGTCTTTGAAACCCCAAGCTTCATCACTACTCTCCCACAAAAAAATGAATTGCGATGGAACTTCGTTAGGAAGGTGAAAGTGTTTGTTATTTTTGCACATATAATTCTCATGTTAAATATTGAGTAAGGTTATATTACAAAATAAAAATTATTAGCTGCTTTAGATTAAACGGAACTTGCTTTTTAATCCTTTCGGAGTTATTTATCTTATAATAAATCCTCCATTTAAGACAATGGTTCATGGAATAATTATAAATATATTTTCATTGATAAGGCTGATTTTATTTGTATAAATGAAGCCAAATCCATTCACATTAATAAAGCCAATTTGAAGTGGTTTAAAGTTCAAGAATATAAGGAGTATAAGCATATGAATGGACTCTCTTCCCCCGGTGACGATTATTCCTTGAGTCGCTTACCGTTATCTGCAAAATCAAGTTTTCTCTCCGTCACTTTAATCAGAGTGGGCGCAATCACAACCTTAGCACAATTTATGTTAGGTGCCACTTTAGGGCATGCGATGACGTTTAGCCAGGCGATGCTGGCCACTTTATTAGGGAGTTTACTGCTCCAATTTATTAGTCTTGGACTCGGCATTGCCGGTGCGCGTGAGGGATTGTCAATCAGTCTGTTGGCTCGCTGGTGCGGTTTTGGTCGTGTTGGTTCGGTGATTATTGGCAGCGGAATTGCTATTAGCCTTCTGGGTTGGTTTGGTATATTGAATGCCGTTTTTGCTAATAGTTTGAATCATATGTTGGGCGATTATCTCAGCTTTAAATGGGCTGCTGCGATCTCTGGCATGGTATTTACACTACTGGTTGCATTTGGATTCAAAGCGTTAAGCTGGACGGCAAAACTTGCCGTGCCGCTCTTTTTTTTGGCGATAGGTTGGATTTCGTTAAATCTGCTAGCCGGACACAATATTGCTGATCTGGCTGTCGTCATCCCGACCGGAACGCCGATGACTATTGCTGCAGGTGCTACGATGGTTGCCGGGGGATACATCGTCGGCGCACTGATGACACCCGATATTAGCCGCTATTGTAAAAATAGCAGGCACGTATTCTGGATGACGATGGTCTGCATCTTGGTGGGGGAGTTTATGGTCAATGGCATCGCCATATTGATTGCGCATGCGCTCAACACTGACGATGTGGTCACCATCATGATCCAAACATCAGGGTGGATCGGGTTGCTTACCGTTATTCTTGCGACTATCAAGATAAATGATGTTTGCTTGTATTCATCATCGCTCGCCCTGACCAACGTGGTAGAGGGAGTCACGGGTAACCGGTGGAGTCGCACTTGGCTGACGCTGTTACTCGGTATCGTAGGGACTCTCCTTTCAATCGCAGGGATTTTAGATAAGTTTACTGATTTTCTCACGTTACTCGGTGTTGTCTTTCCGCCAATATCAGGTGTCATGCTGGTGGACTACTATGTGTTACGCAGCAGCCGCCAATTGCTTGATGCCACTCGCCAGGCACAGACATTGCCTGAATCAACGTCATTAATTGGCTGGAAGGCTATTGCGGCTTGTATCGTGGGCACTATCGGCAGTATGAATATTGAACTTGGTATTCCGTCATTCAATTCATTAATCATTGCCAGTGTTATTTATTGGATAATGGGTAGCATAAAGAAAAAATAATATTTTAAATGATAATGTTGCGGCATTTTACCATAGAACATTGATCCTTTTAAAAGGAGCTAATAATGATAGATAAAATTAATCGCCCAAAAATAATGGGTTCTAAAGGCCTTAATGAAGAGACTTTTGGTTCGCTCGTATCATTTATGGAAAATAATGAAGAGCCTTGGGGCGTAAAAGATTGCGAATCGCGCTTTATGTATGTCAATAAAGCCACCCTTAAACTTAGCCAATTACCGCTTAATTTTGATATTGAAGGCCGATTAGACAGCGAGTGTCCTGCCCAGTGGGCAGAATTTGCGTCAGATTTACAAAAACAAGACCGGGAGGTTGAAACAGATAAGCAACGTGTGGCGATGATTCAGACCTGTTTATGGGGACAAGAGCATACGCTTTGCGAAAAATTCCCTCTTTTTGATAATGAAAAAAAATGTATAGGCACTATTTATCATGTGACAAAGTTCAATTTTATTTCTTTATATGACTTATTTAATCAGGAGATTCCTCCTGTATTGGTAATGAAACCACCTACAAATGATTTTAATCAAAAAGAACTTGAAGTGATTTTTTTCTTATTACAATCCCTTAACGCTAAAGAGATAGCGCAAAAACTCAATCTTTCTTACCGCACAATAGAAAATAAATTGCAATTGATATACGGCAAGGCAAAAGTAAACTCGCTAAGCACCTTTAAAGAATACTGCAAAGCAGAAGGTTTGAATCGTTATATTCCTGAACGGTTTATTAAATCGGGTTGTACATTTATTTAGATCTTATGAAAAGGTGGCTAATGGAAGGGCATAAAAAAGTGAGAAGCAATACCACGGCCAATCCATAAGGCTGACATCAGAAACTGTGGGCTAAATAGACAGTATCAGTGGATGGGTGACAGAATAATCCATAAAAAACCACTCTGGCTCACAATTTTGTCATCACTATCGGGCAGCGCAAAAATTGGTCCGATAAACTGAGAGAAGCGCATAAAATCAGAAAGAGACGGCAAGGAGACTCAATGTATCATCGAATGGCTCAGGAACCGCAACCTAACCCCTTGCTGCCAGGTTATACCTTTAATGCTTATCTGGTGGCAGGATTAACGCCTATTCTGGCTGATGGGCCGCTCGATTTTTTTATCGACCGACCCGGCGGTATGAAAGGTTACATTCTGAACCTGACGATTAAGGGGCAGGGCCAAATTTTTGACGGAGAAAACACGTTTTACAGTAATCCCGGTGACTTGCTGTTATTTCCGCCTAAGGTTGCTCATTATTATGGCCGCTCACCTAGCAGTGATTGTTGGTATCACCGTTGGGTCTATTTCCGGCCTCGGGCCTATTGGGCTGATTGGCTAGAGTGGCACAGTAAAGCCCATGAAGTAGGGCGTTTATCCTTACCGAATAATACCAACAATAATTTACTGCTGGAGTTTGATCGGCTGTTTGCCAATATAGAAGAAACCCAAAAGTCTGGGCGGCGTTTTGGCGAAGAGCTAGGGATGAACTTACTGGAGCGGCTGTTATTGCGTTCAATGGAAGAAGACCCCCTCAGCCCGCAACGCATTATGGACCCACGCGTTATCGAAGCATGTCAATTTATCACTGGCAATCTGGCTGGTGAGTTGCGCATTGATGAAGTGGCGCGGCATGTGTGTTTGTCGCCGTCACGGCTGGCGCATCTATTTCGCGATCAGGTGGGTATCAATATCTTGCGTTGGCGCGAAGACCAACGGGTTATCCGAGCTAAATTATTGCTGCAAACCACGCAAGAACCTATTGCCGCCATTGGCCGTGTCGTGGGCTATGATGACCAGCTGTATTTCTCCCGGGTCTTCCGTAAGCGTGTTGGCGTCAGCCCCAGTGATTTCAGGCGTCGTAGCATTGAAACCAACTACCCACAACGTAGCTTGCGCGCCCCTGAATGGCGTAATGATTCAGCGGAAATGACGCGGATTTAACCCGCCAGTCATGTTCAGCAAGAAATTACCTCTTGTCGCGGCAATCATCATGGTGTCAAATCTATTGCTCGAGTGATATCAAATAGCGGGCATGCCCGTCATACTCCAAGCTGCATCTGTGTTGGCTGCTTTCGTTCCCCCAGTCACTTACTTGAGTAAGCTCCTGGGGATTTACTCAATTGCCGCCTTCCTGCAACTTGCATTATTTAGGGCATATATTGGGCAAGAGGAAATACATGATGGCCGAAAAAATAAAAGTGGGTTTACTGGGTTATGGCTACGCCAGTAAAACGTTTCATGCGCCGCTAATTATGGGGACTCCGGGGCTGGAACTGGCGGGCGTTTCTAGTAGTGATGCCAGTAAAGTTCATGCTGACTGGCCGTCGATGACTGTTGTTTCTGACCCGCAAGCGTTATTTGATGACCCTGCCATTGATCTCATCGTCATTCCAACCCCTAATGATACCCACTTTCCTTTGGCTCAAAAGGCGCTGGCAGCGGGTAAGCATGTGGTGGTTGATAAGCCGTTTACTGTGACACTGTCACAAGCAAATGCTCTGAAGCAACAAGCTGATGACGCCGGTCTTTTGTTGTCTGTGTTCCACAATCGCCGCTGGGACAGTGATTTCCTGACATTAAAAACCTTACTGGCGGAAGGCTCGCTGGGCAAAGTGGTCTATTTTGAATCTCACTTTGACCGCTATCGCCCGGAGATCCGCCAGCGTTGGCGTGAACAAGCCGGTGCTGGCAGTGGCATTTGGTACGATTTGGGGCCACATTTATTGGATCAAGCGCTGCAATTGTTTGGTTTGCCAGACCAGCTGAATGTGGATTTAGGGATGTTGCGCCCAGGAGCGCAATCCGTTGACTATTTCCATGCCATTCTCAGCTATCCGGGGCAACGCGTGGTCTTGCACGGCACGGTGGTCGCGGCCGCAGAAACCGCGCGTTATATCGTCCACGGTATGCAGGGCAGCTATATTAAATTTGGTTTAGACCCGCAGGAAGACCGGCTGAAGGCGGGCGAGCGTTTACCACAGGCTGACTGGGGCTATGATATGCGCGATGGTATCGTGACACTGTCACATGACGGTGTGCTGGCCGAGAAACCTCTGCTGACATTACCGGGTAATTATCCTGCTTACTATGCCGGGATCCGCGATGCCATTTGGGGTACAGCAGCCAATCCGGTGCCAGCTTCTGAGGCGATTAAGGTGATGGAGTTGATTGAGCTGGGTATCGCTTCTGATCAACAGAAAAGAGCGCTGCCGGTGAGCGTGCGTAGCTAATTCCCAGAGACGAAAAGTTCGAAAGGTATATACCCTAAATAATTCGAGTTGCAGGAAGGCGGCCAGCGAATGAATCCCGATGAGTTGACGCCAGTCAATGATTCGGGTGAGAGAGAGCAGCCAACGCACATGCAGCTTGAAGTATGACGGGGATAATTGAAGGAAGACTAAGGCATGTCCTGGCTACAACGCTTACGGATAGATAAATTTTTATTGGTATTGATACTGGTCGTTATCATTGCTTCAATCTTCCCCTGTGAGGGCGAAGTTAAGGTGTGGTTCGAGCACTTGACGACGGCGGCTATCGCATTATTGTTCTTTATGCACGGGGCCAAACTTTCCCGCGCCGCGATAGTCTCCGGTATGGGGCATTGGAAGCTGCACTTGGTGGTATTTCTCAGTACCTTTGCTCTGTTCCCGTTACTGGGATTGGGCATGAATGTATTGGTTCCGGGGGTATTAACACCAACATTGTATTTGGGTTTCCTTTATCTGTGTGCATTACCAGCGACAGTTCAATCCGCCATCGCCTATACCTCGGTGGCGGGCGGGAATGTGGCGGCCGCCATATGTAGCGCATCGGCCTCCAGTATCCTCGGTGTGTTTTTATCACCGATTCTGGTGGGCATGCTGATGCAAACACAAGGGGGCGATACTGATACTTTGCATGCTATCGGTTCTATCGTCATGCAATTGATGGTGCCATTTATTGTCGGCCATTTATCCCGTCCACTGATTGCCAAATGGGTCGAACGTCATAAAAAGCTGGTTAATATTACTGACCGGTCATCAATTTTATTGGTGGTTTATGTGGCTTTCAGTGAGGCAGTGGTTGAGGGGATTTGGCACCAAATCGACGGCTGGTCTTTGTTGGCAATATTAGTTTGTTCAATGGTGTTACTGACATTAGTATTGGTTATCAATACGCTGGCTGCACGTTGGCTGGGTTTCAACACGGCCGATGAGATTACCATTGTGTTCTGTGGCTCGAAGAAAAGTCTGGCAAATGGGATCCCGATGGCTAATGTACTGTTTCCTGCCTCAGTGGTGGGGGTTATGGTATTGCCGCTGATGATATTCCATCAGGTTCAATTGATGGTTTGTGCGGTATTGGCACAACATTACGCCAAACGGGTTGCTAAAGAAAATGCGGCCAAAGAGCTGGCGAGCGCCCAACCGCTTTTGGCTGAGAATACTGAAACCAAGTCATAGCGAGTTATCAATAAGAAACGCCCGTATTTCATTGAAACACGGGCGTTTTTGTTAGTATTCTTTCAGTCACTTAAGCGCGGATTTTATCGCGCAGCGCCTGTTTTTCTTGTTCGCTAATAAAGGCCATTGTCAGCCCATTTTCCTGAGCCTGACGAATTTCTTGTGGTGTTAGGCCCGCAGCTGGCGCGGCAACATGATATTCATTGGCAATTTCAATGCCTTGCACTGCAGGGTCATCGGTGTTTATTGATGCTAACACCCCATGGCGTAAGAAGATGGCCAAGGGGTGAGCCGCCAGTGAGGCAACCGTGCTGGTCTGAATATTGGAAGTCAGACAGGACTCAATGCCAATGCTGTGCTCAGCTAAATAATCCATCAGCTTAATATCTTCCACGGCCTTAACACCGTGACCGATACGTTCTGCGCCTAACTCACGGATAGCTTGCCAGATACTTTCAGGGCCTGCAGCTTCACCGGCATGGACAGTAATCCGCAAACCGGCATCCCGCGCGCGATTAAAATGGCTGCGGAATAGGCCGCCAGGGAAACCCAGCTCATCACCCGCCAGATCCAGCGCAGTAATACCGTCACGATGCGCCAGTAAACCATCAAGTTCTTGCAAACAGGCTTGCTCACCAAAAGTGCGGCTAAGGATCCCGATGAGACGAATATCAATATCAAAATCACGGCAACCCGATTGGATGCCATCAATGACAGCTTCGACCACACCGGCGACGGGTAACTGGTGTTTCATCGCCATATAAAATGGGGAGAAACGCAGCTCGGCATAATGCAATCCTGCATTGGCGGCATCTTCGACGTTTTCATACGCCACACGGCGGCAGGCATCAAGAGAACCCAACACCGCGACACCCCAATCCAGTTTTTGCAGGAAGCTAACCAAATCAGGTTCAGTCTGAGTGATTTGAACATGTGGACGCAGGGTTTCTAATTCATCAGCAGGTAACGACAGATTAAACTGGCGGCCCAAATCCAAAATAGTTTGCGCACGAATATTGCCGTCAAGATGGCGATGAATGTCAGTCAAGGGAAGGCGGAGGTCAATCATAGGTGCACTCACTCTTTTAAATGGATTTTGTCGGTAAAGTGCAGAACATTATAAAAACAAACCAGTGAAAATAGCTAACGTGTTGCATGAAAAAGTGACTTATATCTCACTTTGGCACCTTTTAGAGATAAAAAGGTGCCGATAAAAACCGAGGGGAAATGCTATTTCCCCTGTAAAAACTGGATGCCGCTAATCAATTTATCCATCCCAGCTTCAACTTTGCTGCGCGAACAACCGACATTGAGACGTAGGAAGCCGCGACCCTCTTCGCCGTAGGTGAAACCGGGCATAATGGCGACTTTTTCTTTTTCAATCAGCACGTTCTGTAATTGATGATCGTCAATATTTAATGGGCGTAAGTCAATCCACGCTAAGTAAGTTGCCTGTGGTGGCTGCCAGTTTAAAGCAGGAAATGCTTCATGCAACCGCTGCGCAACATAAGCTAAATTGGCTTGCAGATAACGGCGTAATTCATCCAACCAAGGTTCTGCCTGCCGGTAAGCGGCGATATGCGCGACGATCGCCAGTACCGCCGGAGAAGAGAGGCCATCGCGGCCTTTTAGCATTTGGTTGTAGCTATCGCGGGTTTCAGTGTCACTGATAAAACCGTAAGCACCGGTTAACGCGGGGATATTAAATGTCTTAGAGCCGGAGGTCAGTAAAGCCCACGGGGTTTGTCCCACCTGACTCCAGGGGGTATGTACTTGATTATCCCAAGTCATGTCCATGTGGATTTCATCACTGATAACCTTGACCTGATGGCGCTCACACAGCTCCGCCATGAGTGTAAGTTCTTCCGCTGTCCAAACTTTCCCTGTGGGGTTATGCGGGCTGCACAGCAACAATATTTTAGTTTGCGGGCGGGCCAGTAATGCTTCCAAATGCGCCATATCACATTGCCACTGATTATCAATTTTTTGCAGTGGGCAACTGAGTAATTGGCGTTGATTGCCGAGGATCACTTTATAAAAAGCATCATAAGCGGGAGTGTGGGTGACGACAAAATCACCGGGCGCTGACCAGCAGCGGATCAACTGGGCCACCATATAGATAACCGACGGGCCATAGACCGCCATTGAGGTATCAATCGAGCAATGAAAACGCTGTTGATACCAATGACGAATTGCCCCGAGAAAATCTTCATGTTGCCAGCGGCTATACCCCAGCACACCGTGCCCGATGCGCTGATTAAGTGCTTGTAAAATAACTGGCGCTGTGGGGAAGTCCATATCCGAGATAGTGAATGGCAGCAAGTCCGCAGCACCAAAACGGTCAGCAATATAGTCCCATTGGGTACACCAAGTACCGTGACGATCGACAGGGGTGGAGAAATCAAACATCAGCATCTCGCTTATCAAATATACCCTTCGCCCTTGACGCCGCAGGGGGTTAGCTGCACTCACTTACCCGAATCACTGACTTGTGTAAGCTCATCGGGATGAGTTTGCTGGCTGCCTACCTGCGACTCCAATGACTTTGGGTATAGTTTCTATGTAATTAATATTGAGGCAACGCTATTTAGCGAATTACCATCCTAAGATGTTGCGAATTGTTCACCGCCTATCAGTGAGTCTAATTCATCTTTCACTGATTGCACTTGTGGGCCAATAACAACTTGAAGGTTATGGTCATTGAGCTGAATCACACCAATAGCGCGGTTAGCTTTCAGCGCCTCTTTATCTACCAAATTCATATCTTTAACTGACATCCGCAAGCGGGTGATGCAATTATCCAATGAGACAATGTTATCAGCGCCACCCAGAGCAGCCAAAATAGCAGGGGAGTTATAGCCAGACTTCCCGGTGATCGCACCACTGGCGGCTTTTTCTGCATGACTGCTGGCGGCGGTCTCATTCTCACGGCCCGGTGTTTTGATATTGAAGTGCTGAATAGCAAAACGGAAAATGCAGTAGTAAGCGACAAACCAAATCCCAGCAACCACTGGCACCCAATACCATTTGGTTGCCGTGCCGTGCAAGATGCCAAATACCACGAAATCAATGAGATTGCCGTCTGTATTTCCGATGGTCACACCCAACAACGCCATGACAGTAAAGCCCAGCCCGGTCAGAATGGCGTGGATCAGATACAGGAATGGGGCCACAAACAGGAACAGGAATTCGATCGGTTCTGTGGTGCCGCCGATGACACACGCAACTACCCCTGAAATCAGCAACCCTTTAATTTTATGACGATTTTCAGGTTTTGCACAGTGATACATCGCCAGTGCAGCGCCCGGTAAACCGCCCAAGAAAGCGGGCATTTTGCCTTGCGACAAGAAGCGCGTGGCACTTTCAGAGAAACCGGTGGTGGTTGGACAAGATAATTGCGCCTGGAAGATGGTTAAAGCCCCGCTAACACTGTGGCCACATACATCCATGGTGCCGCCCGCTTCGGTGAAGCGAATCAGTGCAACTAAGATATGGTGTAAGCCGAAAGGCAGTAATAAGCGCTCACCGCTGCCGAAGATCATTGGCCCGAACATACCCGCGCCGTTAATCAATCGGCCCAACCCATTAATACCTGCTGCGAACCAAGGCCAGATCAATGGGATCAATAAGCCGACTAACCCAAGCACCACGGTGGTGACAATCGGCACAAAACGGGTGCCACCAAAGAAAGCTAATGCATCAGGCAAGCGAATGGTATTGAAGCGCTCATGCAGTAAGTAAACAATGATCCCCACGATCACCGCACCCAAAATACCGGTATCAATGGACTGAATACCTAAAATATTCTGGATGTTATGGGTTTTCAGTACCAACGGGTCTGTGGTGGGTAACACACCGTTGGTGGTGAGGTAAAAGTTGGTGGCCAGATTCAGTACAGCGAAACCGACGAAGCCAGAGAAAGCCGCAACGCCTTTGTTTTCACGAGCCATCCCTAATGGAATTGCAATGGCGAACATCACGGGCAAGAAGCTAAAGGCAAATGAACCAACCTTACTCATCCAGGTAAACAATAGCTGGAAAGCAGGGTGACCAATAAACGGTAAGAGAGTGATGACATCTTTACTACTAAGCGAACTGCCGATACCCAGCATGATCCCGCAGAAGGAGAGCAAGGCGACCGGTAACATGAAGGTTTTCCCTAAACTCTGGAAAAACTCCCACAGCGTAATTTTTTGTTTTTTTGCCGCTGACATAGTGGCTCCTGTACTGATACACCTGATGTTAAAAAACGCCGTTTACACAATATTGATAGATAACGATTGATTGATGGATAACGGCGACTATTTCGTCTCCCTGTCTGGAGGTAAAACAAGATAAAACGTTTAACCCAGATAATATGAGTGATATGTCACAATTACTGATCCTATTTTTGTATTAGAGTAAATCATCAGATTAAACGTTTAACTTGGCTTATTTATCAGCAGTTATGACAACAAAAAAAATAACCATTATCGATGTGGCTAAATTGGCGGGTGTGTCCGTGGCAACCGTCTCGTTAGCAATCAGCGGCAAAGGACGTATCTCCCCGGCAACTGCCGACCGGGTCAATCAGGCCATTGAACAATTAGGCTATGTGCGTAACCGTCAGGCGGCACAATTACGCGGCGGGGCATCTGGCGTAATTGGCTTGATTGTGCGCGATATCAGTGACCCCTTTTATGCAGAAATGACCGCAGGGCTGAGTGAGGCTATTGAGGCGGAGGGCAAGCTGTTGTTCCTGACGCAAAGTGGCCGTGAAGGAAAGGGGTTATTGCGGTGTTTTGATACGCTGATTGATCAAGGTGTCGATGGATTGGTACTGGGCGGTGGTGCTAAACGCGAGATGGGGCTACAAGAAAAGGCCGCAGAGCATGATATTCCGCTGATTTGTGCTGCTCGTTCAAATGTATTGGACGGGGTGGATGTGGTACGGCCCGATAATATGCAAGCGGCTAAAATGGCAACAGAATTCCTTATTGGTCGTGGTCATCGGCAAATTGCCTATCTTGGCGGGCATTCGCACTCATTGACCAGGGCCGAGCGGATAGGGGGATTTTGTGCCACGCTAGTGCAATATGGGCTACCGTTTCGTTCGGAATGGGTGGTTGAATGTGATGGTCAGCAGCAAGCCGCGGCAGATGCCGCCGAGGGGTTATTACGTCATCACCCCAATGTCAGTGCCATCGTTTGCCATCAAGCATCAGTCGCGCTAGGGGCATACTTTGGTATTTTGCGCACCGGCCGGACGATTGGCAGCGCCGGAGTCGATGCTTATCTCGATCAGCAAGTGGCATTAATTGGTTTTGGTGATGTCCCTGAAGCAGAACTCACTGAACCGCCACTAACCTTCATCACCAGCTCTGCCCGAGAAATTGGCTACAGTGCCGGGCAGAGGTTACTTCAGCGTATCGCCGGTGTCGATTTACAACTGCAAAACGTCATATTACCGCCGGTATTGATTCGCCGCGGTTCGGCTTGATTTGGGTTGATATTACTCTTTTTCTTGAGGGGTATTCTGATTAGCCCCACGCACTTTCCACGGCATCCGTTGATGCCAGGGTTGTGGAACCGGCTGCACAATGGCACTGAGTGCTCGTGCATAGTCCATCACTAATCCCGGTGTCCAGGCCATCATCAATGCCCGTTTACGAACTTGGGCTGCTATCCACAATTCAGGCATGAAAAACACTCTAAAGGTCGTTAGCCAGTTTTTGCTACGTGGCGACAGTACACCATCAAGCGCGGCTTCCAGCGCATAGGCGACACTGCTTGAGCAATTGCGGTAAGTCAGGTTATAAGACTCTTCTCTGCGATAACTTTGCCAAAAATTAGACAGGGCTTCAATATTATAATCCCTGAAGCTAATCCTCCGGTCGGAATCGCACCAGTTCGCTGATTCCACAGCATAGCTTGGTTGGAACATCCCTTTGACATCGTTGTCGCGAGTTGCCTTGAGCAAGCGGAAAAACTCTGAAGGGGAGCGATCAAGATCTTCAGCAGGATATAAGCTGATGTAGACATCCGGAGGGGCTTCAAGTGCCGCATGGCCTGTTGAGATGACCCCGGTTTCATCTACTGCCGCAATATAACGGTTAATGACAGGACGTGGAACTGGGCGATTATTTGCGGAGCCTTCCGGTGTCCAGATATGAACAATGAGAGCGGGGAGTAACGAAAGATCAGTATTCTCAGCTATGATCGCCTCCGTTTTTTCCTGATTTTCTTTAGCACTTTCATATATCAATATATCTGTAGGTTGCATCAATTGGAATACGGATGTTGCACGCTTCATCTGGCTGGTACGCCGGGCCATTTTTAGGCAACTGTACCCGCTGTCTATCATCAAAAAACCGAGGAAAAATGAGATGGTAGCTTGGGAGTGAATAAACAGGAAGAATGCAAAAATAATCTGTACCAGACCATAGAATGCCGCCGTTCGCCAGTGCGGGAAACGTACAACCCAGGCTGAAACGCCAACAAACAAACCGATGATAAAATAAGCAAACCCAAAAATGATCGAGAGCAGCAGATTACTGTAGGTTTGATTAAGGATAATGATCACGGCACTGAAGAAAAATATCCCGCCTTTAAAATACAGGACTGCTTTTTGGGACCCGACCCCACTTGAGGCCACACTTAATGTTATTAGGCTTTCTAATATAAGAAAAAAACCGAAAGTTTTTAGCGGGAAATAAAGCTGGCCATCAAGCCCGTCGATAAAAATAAGGCTTCCAGCAATCCCCCATAGAAAGCCGATGAACCACAGGTATTTTGACTTTGTTCGAACGAAATCTGCGCCAAAAAGTAATAATGCGATCTGGATCATCTTGACTATCCTGTCTCAGTTGGCTTTAAAAAGGGGTACAGAGTTCGTAATATGCCAATTTCCAATGATCATGCGTGGCTCATGGTGGTTGAACAAAATACTTTCACTGTCAGTGATGGTTACCCAATTGCCTTTTTGGTCATTAAATCGGAAGTCGAGTCGGGGTAAGTTCTGTTGCTCGCCGCAGCTTCCCCAATGCTCTAGCACTTTATTTCTGTCATCAGGGTGAATCTGCTCAATTAATTTATTCATCGTGGACATAATAGCGGAGTCAATGTTGGCCAACTCGCCAGAAAGGTGGCCCCACTCAATCTCACCGGTGTTTAGATTGAGTTGGTAAACGGCATGTTGTACCCCATCGGTTTCGTCAAAATGAGGCATACTTCGCGTAAGAACACGCAGGAAAACCATGAGCAGCGCCGTTGCTGTCAGATAGCATTGGACTAAAAGCAAAGGCTCCCCGTGGTGCAACCCATTGATGAAAAATGGCCCATAGCCTTTCCCAGTGAAGTAAATGACAATAGTCGCCAATGTCAGTAGGGCAATAGAGCCGCCATGATTTCCCCATAAGATAGATAACATGACAGCCAGGATGATCGGCAGACAGGCAAAGGTGAAAATGAGCATATCGTTATGGAGGTGTAATATATTGCTACTAAATTCTTTTAGTGAATTATTGAAGATTAATAAAGTCAATAAACACAGCATAAGCCAGATGATAGAACCTAAAAGCTTATTCTTGACCGGCGAAATTTGGGTACGAAATCGAGTATTGAAGAACCCCATGATGACCGTGGTAGCGAAGAATATCCCGGTAACATCAGCAACAAACCCGATCCAGAAAATCTCCTGAAATGTCCCTTTATTAAACAGAACAAAACCGATTGAGACAAACAGTGCATCTAACAGGCTGACAATAATGGTAGAAAAGGTCCACATGAGAACGACATGCAGATCATCTCTTGGACGGGAATAGTGGCGTACTATCCAGGCGATAAGCATGGTTGATGGCATGGAGAGAAACGCATAACCTATTGATAATATATAGTTTTCTTGTAGTGAGTTATCAAGAGCAAGATTGATAATAACAAAACAGCCCAGTAACACAGGCCATTGACGCCAACGTGCACATAAAAAAGCCGCCGTGGCGACCCCAGCTGGAAACCAGACAATCGAAATATGTGAGGCTGGATCGTCAAATTTTAGAGAAATTACGCCAGAAAGGTAATAAATCAACGTCCAGATTACTATGGGGATAACTTTTTGCGTAAGGTTTGACGACGGTTTCATCGTTATATTTCTCTGTTTGTCATGATATACACAATTATGCTGTCAGCAAAAAAGCAGCAGCAATGTAGCAATGTGTTGAACGGAGCCTGTCTATAATTCTGTGTAACTGCCAGCGTATTTGTCATTTTCAGAAGCGATTGACATATTACAGCGATAACTCAGGGGCAGTTAAATCATTTCTTTCCTGTCATATATACGTTCGATTAAGCGATATTCTGATTTTGAAATCACAATTTGTCAAAAATAGTCACATGACCCGTTATTTAAATTATGGCACGTAAGAGGATTATTTTAATGATAATTATTGCGGCAGGGGTTCGCTTGTGTATGAAAATTCTTTATCCAGCCAGTCGGTCAAATTGACCAAAACCTTATTATCCGCGAAAACCTAACCTTGATGGATAAAAAAACGGGGCCATCAGGCCCCGTTCGCAATTTCAATTTTATGACTGAATTCTATTACTGAGAATCGTTCAACAACTTATTGTGCTGGAACTGCGGGTGCAGGTTCTACTGGCATACCTTCAGACTCGGGGCCGGTATCTTCTTCAGCAGGTGCACCACCGAACATACCAAACAGGCCAACGAATTCTTGCAGCGACATTTTCTGACCATTCAAATCAACCTGGTTATCGGCAAAATGGAAACTGCTGCTGATAACATCATCTTTGGTGGTGGTCAGTTTAAACATCTGGCCCATAGCAGCAATGCCTTGAACCTGTTGTTGTGCCATTTTTTGGGCTTCTTCTGGGCTGTAGCCCTGTAGACGCGCGGTTTGGGTTGTCAGTTCGGTTGCCATTGCCATCGGAATGGTCAGCGTCGCGTCGATTTTTTTCACTGACTGCGCGAGAAGCGGTTCATCAGTTGCTTTCGCTTGTGTTGGATCAGTCAGAGCAACATTCAGAGTAAAGGTGCTTTCCCCTTTGGCATTTTTCCAGCTCAGTGGTGCAATGCTAATTGTCGGATTACCTTTCAGCAACGCAGGGAGGTTAGCCAGTAATATTTCGGCCATTTGTTGCTGATAAGCTTCCGGATCCAGATTTTCACCCGCCTGAACAGCTTTCAAGGCTTGTTGATTATAGGCGCTGGAGAATTGTTTCAAGCTTTGACCGTCCAGATGGTCGAAACTGAAGGCCAATTTACCGGCACCAAAGTCATTATCCTGAATTTTTAGCGCGTCTAATGTATAGGTCAACTTACCGTTCAAATCTTTATCGGTTTCGCCTAATTGAGTATTCAGGTTAAAACCAACCAGTGTCGCGGTGTCTTTGCCATCGATATTTAAACCGATCTGCTTGATGCTCAGTTGTTGGTCACCAATGCTGAGATCAAACTTGCCTACATTGGTGTCACTTTTAATGACCAAACCTTGCAGACTAAATTGCTCAAGTTGATCCCAATGATTTTTGCTCGCAAAAACAAGACTGTCACTAGAACCGCTCATTTTCACCTTGCGCAGATCTCGCGACACATCAGCATCAATTTTAGCACCAGCGAATTTCATGCTGGTGGTGTTTTGCTGATAATCAATCGGAATGAAAGTAATGGCAGAAGAGGTATCGCCGCTGTATGAAATGCGGGAGTCTGCAGTAAAGGGCGATTGGCCTTTGGTGACTTCAAACAGTTTTTTCAATGCTGGCGTATTGGCAAGCTCGGTGTGTACCGAGGCCATGCTTGGGATCAGATTGAATTTTTTTAACTGCGCTAATGGGAATGGGCCGTGATCGATAGTTTCGATAAATGCCACTTCGTCGCCATCTTTTAAGGCTTTTTCGCCGGAAACAGTGCTATCAGATTGTAAAATATAGCGAACTTGGCTACTGAACAGACCGCGCTGATAATCTTTATAGGCGAATTTTACGCCAGCTTTAGGTAGCAAAGTTCTGATCTGGTCGTTTGCGTTGTTAACCAATTCGCCCATTCGTTGTTCAATCAATTTGCCGGTATACCATGAGGCCCCAGTCCATGCAGCGCCAAGTACCACAATGACGCTGACAGCCACTAACGATTTTTTCATTGTTCTGTTCATCCTTTTCTAATACACCAAATTCACTATGTTGAACGCGGTAATGAGTGACTAATTAAATAACACCGTAAGAAAACAACATATCCCAAACTAATATAGGCCTAGATTAAACATTCACAAATATTATTGCGACGATAAAGACTTATTGCGATGGTGAAATTTAACCACCGCAGCATCAAAAGACCAGCAATAGACAACAAAATGAGTGAGTTCGTTCACCCTCCGTTGTAAACACGGGCAATTGACCCCACTCCAAGGACACTCACTGGCGATTCATTCGCCGGAACAAAACAGGATTCTCCCGGTTGCAGCGTAATGACTTGCTGTTGTTTCTTCAATATCGCTTGGCCTTGAACGCAAAATATGATCGCGGCACTGTTCTGCGCCAACATTTGCGGCTCTGGCGTTAAGGTATGCAGCGAAAAGGCAAAATCCTCAACCGGGATTGGGAACACTAATTCGTGACCGTGCTGTTGCGGTGTTGTCAGCAGAGTAGACGCGGGTCTCGGGATAAATTGCAGATTAGCCATTAACTCGGGAATATCAATAAACTTAGGTGTCAGCCCGGCGCGTAATACATTATCAGAGTTCGCCATCACCTCCAGCGCCACACCGTCCAGATAGGCATGCGGTGTTTCGGCATACAGGAACATGGCTTCACCGGGTTGCAGTGTCACCACATTTAACAACAAGGGCGAGAACAAACCACTGTCATCAGGGTAGAAACGCGAAATACTGCGGATAGTATCCCATGGCTCACCTAATTGGTTATTCAAGGCCGCTTTCAAAATTCCCAGCGCGCGAGTTTTCTCTTCGCCAGCCATACTCAGCAAATGGGCAAATAATGTTGCTAAATGTTCAGTGTCAGGTTCGCGGAGAAACGCGGCGATATCCGGATGAGCGGCGGCTATCGGCTGGAGTAATTTTTCGATGTCATCCAACATGCGGAAACCATTCATGGCCTGGAAAGGGGTCAGGGCATAAACCAACTCTGGCTTATGGTTGGCATCTTTATAATTGCGTTCGGCAGCATCCAGTGGAATACCGGCTTGATTCTCTTTAGCAAAGCCAATTTCAGCCGCAGCCTTACTGGGGTGTACCTGAATGGATAATGGCTGAGCAGCACACAGCACTTTGAACAGGAAAGGTAATTCGCCGAAACGTTGGAAAACATCATGGCCTAGATTGGCATCGGGATCTTGCTCAATAACTTCACGCAATGAATGCCATTGCCCTTTGGCATCAGCCACTTCAGAACTGCTTTTGGGATGAGCACCCATCCATAATTCAGCCATGGGCTGATTTTGCGGGTTCGCCATGCCGTAAAGTTTAGTCAGTGCATCCGTGCTGCCCCAGGCGTAGTTTTGTACTGCATTCTTCATTTTTTGCATGTTGATTATCTGCCATCGAGTTTGGCGAAACTTATCGCCCGGATAAAAACATTATCCTGATAAAAAATTGCCCCTTAGTAAACAATGGGGATGTAGGGGTTGCAAGTGGTAATGCAATTCCCCAAGGCGCTGAAACGACTAAAATGGTGAAAATGCGAATCAGTCGCATAAAGAAGATGATAAATATGCCATGCTATACCCGTCAGACCTCAACTTTTTGTTCTATATGCTAAGGAGACAGTGATGGTGACCACCCGCAGTGAAAACGATTCAATGGGGCCTATCGATGTGCCGGCAAGTCAATTATGGGGCGCACAAACCCAGCGTTCACTGGAACATTTCCGTATTTCGCAAGAGAAAATGCCGACCGAATTGATTCATGCGTTGGCGCTGACCAAGCGGGCGGCGGCACAGGTCAATATGGCGCTGGGCTTGTTACCCACCGATCGCGCTAAAGCTATCATGGCGGCGGCTGACGAAGTATTGAATGGCGACCATGTTGGCGAGTTTCCGCTTTCTATTTGGCAAACAGGTTCCGGCACCCAAACTAATATGAATATGAATGAGGTGCTGGCTAACCGTGCTAGTGAATTATTAGGGGGGGAGCGGGGTAATCATCGTTTGGTTCATCCTAATGATGATGTTAATAAAAGCCAAAGTTCAAATGATGTATTTCCAACCGCAATGCATGTTGCTGCAGTTATTGGGTTAAGAGAACATTTATTGCCTGAGTTAAAAGCATTGCAGGGGACTTTGGCTAAGAAAGCCGAAGCCTATCGCGATATAGTGAAGATTGGTCGGACGCATTTACAAGACGCCACCCCATTGACGTTGGGGCAGGAGATTTCGGGCTGGGTGGCAATGTTGGCCCACAGCGTACAGCATATTGAAGCGACTATTCCTCACCTTTGTGAGTTGGCGCTAGGTGGCACCGCCGTGGGAACCGGCCTAAATACTCATCCAGAATATGCTGTGCGCGTAGCCAATGAGATAGCTGCATTGGTTCAGCAACCCTTTATCACCGCGCCGAATAAATTTGAAGCACTTGCCACCTGTGATGCATTAGTTCATGGCCATGGTGCATTGAAAGGTTTAGCAGCATCGCTGATGAAAATTGCCAACGATGTGCGCTGGCTGTCTTCAGGCCCTCGCTGTGGTATTGGTGAGATTTCCATTCCTGAGAATGAGCCGGGCAGTTCTATCATGCCGGGTAAAGTGAACCCGACACAATGTGAAGCTATGACCATGTTATGCGCGCAAGTGATGGGTAATGATGTGGCCGTCAATATTGGCGGGGCGTCCGGTAACTTTGAACTGAACGTATTTCGTCCGTTGGTGATTCATAACTTCCTGCAATCCATTCGTTTGCTGGCTGATGGTATGCGCGGTTTTAATGAGCATTGTGCGGTGGGAATTGAGCCAAATCGCGACCGAATTACTCAGCTATTAAATGAATCGCTGATGTTGGTTACTGCGCTGAATACACATATTGGCTATGACAAAGCGGCGGAGATTGCCAAAAAAGCCCATAAAGAGGGGCTAACACTCAAAGCGGCTGCCTTGAAACTCGGCTATGTTACTGATGAGCAGTTTGATGAATGGGTCAAACCAGAGGATATGGTTGGAAGTATGAAATAACGTTCATTTAAGCCTCTCCTACCACGTCGGGATCTTTTTCGGCGTGGTTAGGGGGAATCCAATTGCATTATATTATCAGAATGTAATAAGCGTAATGATTAAAAATAGTGTCAGCGAATAGGATGAAAATAAAAAAATCATCTTATTTAGGTAGTGTTTTTTTTCGTTTTTAGCTTAGAATAATACTCACTTCTCTATGCGTGATATATATTAATAATGTATTTTTAATTGAGCGGTTATTTAGTTTCGTAAGTAATTTCATTGAGTAGTGTTTTTACGTGAGCCGTCTGGTGGCTATAGTTAAGGTGGCTTGTATTTATTAAGATATTATTTTTTATTCGGCAGGAGTTTACTTTATGGAAGATGAAAAATCAGCCCCCCAAGATAAATCTAGCTTGACGGTTAATTCGCTCAGTAAAACATCGCTTATTTCCATAATGGAAAAGGCCAGTATTCCTTGGGCGATAAAAGATAACAACTCAAAATTTGTTTACTTAAATGAGTCTTGTCTTGATTTGTTTGATATTCAGCCTGGTTTTGATTTTGAAGGGCGTTTAGATGAGGAGATGCCATGCCAATGGTCTGAGTATAGTGATGATTTCAAGGCTCACGACAGAAAGGCGGAGCAAAGCAGAGAGGGCGCTGAGATCATTGTTACTTCGCCTTTTGGCCGTGAAAGGATTCTTTCGCCATGGTATTTCCCTAAGTTTCCTATTTATAGCCCCAATGGGAATGTGTTAGGGACTGTTTTTTTTGGTAAAAAATTTAACTTTATTTCTGTATGTGATTTCTTTAACAGTTTAAAACCCTCTGTTATTACACTAACCCCTCCTGTAGATAATTTTTCAGAAAGAGAGCTTGATATAATATTTTATGCAATTCAAAGAATGACAGCAAAAGAAATAGCAGAGAAACTATACTTATCAAAGAGAACTATCGAGAATAGGCTTAGGTTTATTTATGAAAAAGTGGGATGTCACTCTTTAAAAGATTTGATTGAATATTGTCACGCGTCAGGGTTGAATAACTATGTCCCTAAGAAAATTCTCCGCGAAGGGGTTAATTTCTTCTGGTGATTGAGCTGCAATAATAACCCCGAGAGAAGCATAACGTTTAGGTTTTATATACAGCATAATAATTGACCTATATTTTATTTCTCTATTTCAACATGTAAATGCAACCTTGGCACCAACAAACGCAAAGGTTTGGCTTCGGGTTTATATTTATGCTTAATCTGAGTGACATTGTAGTCGGTTAACTCCCCTAATTTAGGCAATTCAATCTCTGATTGAACCTGGCAAAATGCAATCAATGGCATAGGGCAGGGGTGTTGTACTTGTTTCTGCTGTTCCTGATACCAGATTCGCGCAATAGGTTGCACTTTTACCGGCCGTTTGATTTTTAAGCGCGCCTTTTCTGGCAGTTGCTTAACATCATTAATTTCTTTATTAATCAAATCAGCCCATTGCTCGCGGGTAAATGGTGGAACAGCACGGCCTGCATTCAAGCTTTTGTTTAGCTGTGTCAGAATTTCTTCGCGTGTGACATTTTTAATAATATGTTTGTTCGCCCAGCCAAAACGTACCGAACTGGGATTTATTAACGGGGTAATAGTGCGGTAAGTATTTAATGTTATCAGCCCATGCAAGTGGGTGTGAACAAACTCGAAACGCTGTTCACTCGGTAAGCCTGATTCAACGGTAATGATATGTTCCAGCTCTATTTTTAACTGATTAATGTATTGGATGCTCTGTTGGCAAGCTGCTAATTGGCTATCGGTCACTGAAAAACAGAGTACCCCAGGGAGCCGGAGGGCGGCTTTGCTGCTGACATTCTGGCTTTGGTGGTGAATAAATAATCGCTGATAATGCTGTAAAGCCAGTTCTCGAGCTTGAGTACCAACCGTTGCGCTCACGGGAATATGATTTATCGGCTGATGCTCGGTGCCTTTTTCTATTTCGGGCAAAGAAAAAACACGAGCAGCAAGTAAAGGTAAATCAGCCAGTTGCTGGTGGAGATCCTGCAATCCGATTTCCAATGAGGTAAAGCGGTTATTTAGTCGATCTATCAAATCATATTTATTCATCATCTTTTCTAAAAAATGCCATTTTAGTTACAACATACATCTGTTATATCAGTAAAAAGACACCTATGAAAGCCCTGAGTTATCTATTAATAAACTGATATATGCAGCATGGAACAACATTATCGGCATCACCAGGTGGGTGGGGCTGACTGCGGCAGATATTATTATGAGAAAGCCATCGCCGGCCTTCCTCTCTATGCTTGAGTCATTTACAAAAGGATTGTGTCGTGAGCGCGGTAATAAATAATGTTTCATTGCCGAATCTCGCTAAACACTGTCGATTACTTTTATCCATTTAATCCTGGGAATAAAAAAAGGCTAAATGGCAAATGAATGCCCGTTAGCCTTTAGTCAAAAATCAGGATGTTAGGATAGCGCTTTAGCTTTTAGCTGCTGGTATTCGCTTTCATTGATAGTCCCTTCATCTAATAATTTTTTAGCATCAGCGATCTGTTCTGCCGGTGATTTACCCGCAACGTGCCGGATATACTCATTAGTATCAGAAACTGATTTCTGCACCGAGGCCCGATAGCGTTGCGCCATGCCTTTGCCACGGGTAATAAGATACACAAGAGAGGTGAGTAACGGGATGAAGAGCAAGAACAAGATCCAAATTGCTTTATAAAAGCCACCAAGCTCATGATCCCTGAATAGGTCGGAAATGACCTGGAACAAAATCAGCAAGTATGCGATGAAAAAGAAAATTGAAAATGTTGTCGCCAGTATGTCCCAAAGCGTAAGAAAGTGAGTTGTCATATTTTCTCCTGACATTAAATAAATTAAGGAAACGTCTCGTCATAAAATCCCTTAATACATTAGAGACTTAATTTATATTCCAAGCAACAGTCACCTAAAATCGTTAGGTTCGTTCTAATCATAGGTACATAGCAGAGAGGACGTCAAATTGTAATGTGACATCACATCGACTTTATTTGATTTTAGATTAAATTCTGGCGGCTTCGGGCAATTTTCGTAATCTCTGACCGACATACAACGCGAGCAACAAAAGAGTGGCGATAAATGAAACAACGCCAGTCCAACCTAAATTAAGCCAGAAAATACCGCCTAATGTTCCTGCAACACTCGAACCTGCATAATAGCAAAATAGATAAAGTGAAGAAGCCTGTGCTTTAGCACGACGGGCACGGCGACCAATCCAACTGCTGGCCACAGAATGTGCGGCAAAAAAACCAGCGGTAAATATCATCATCCCGATAAAGATTATTATCACAGGGGAGAAACCGGTGATGATAACCCCAATCAACATCATGCTTATTGACGCCATTAACACCGGCCCCCGACCATAACGGCTAGTCAAAGCACCGGCTTTGGGTGAGCTATAAGAGCCGGTAAGATAAACTATCGATAATAAACCCACGATGGCCTGACTGAGATAATAGGGCTGCGCCAACAAACGATAACCAATGTAATTAAATAAAGTCACAAAGCTGCCCATAATTAAAAAACCTTCGGCGAACAGCAAAGGTAAGCCCGAATCACGCCAATGTAGCTTGAAATTGATCACCAGCGTTCGGGGCCGTAGCGGGGTTGCCCGGAAGTGTTTAGAAGCTGGAAGAATACGCCAGAACAGACAAGCGGCGGCCAAAGCAAATAAACCAATTACCGCCAATGCAATGCGCCAGGAAAAGAAATCACTCAATACCCCAGTGACCAAGCGGCCGCTCATCCCGCCAATAGAGTTTCCGCTGATATACAGCCCCATAGAGAGAGCAACAAAACTGGGGTGGATCTCCTCACTGAGGTAGGTCATGGCCACAGCAGCAACCCCACTAAGGGATAAGCCAATCAATGCCCGCATCAACAAAATTCCATGCCAGCTGGTCATAAAAGAACAAATTAATGTGCAGATAGCCGCCAGCATCAGCGCGACCACCATCACCGATTTACGGCCAATTGCATCTGATAATGGGCCGGTAAACATCAACCCCAAGGCCAGCATTCCAGTCGCAGATGAAAGCGATAAACTGCTGCTTGCCGGAGAGATAGAAAAATCCTGCGATAACAGCGGCAGGATGGGTTGTATACAATAGAGTAGGGCAAAGGTGGCTAAACCAGCGGAAAAAAAAGCCAGTGTGACGCGCATAAACTCTGGCGTACCGCGTTGAATATAAGGGCGTTTTCGCGCCGCAATTAAGCGAGTGGTAGCATCATTTACTGGATGGGATGGCACTGCGGTATCCGTCGTCGGAGCGCGCAAAGAGGGAGTCACGGTATTTCCTTATCAATAATACAGGTGCTGCGGGAGCAAGGGGCCAGCTAATAACAAAATCATAGGAATAGCGGAGTTTTTTGTCTAATATATTAATCATTAGTAATAATACTTTAAAAGTATCAATGGGGTTGAATGAGTATTGAACTCAGGCACTTACGTTATTTCATTGCGGTGGCAGAAGAGTTGCACTTCGGACGAGCTGCAGAGCGCTTGCGTATTTCTCAACCACCATTGAGTCAACAAATTCAAATTCTGGAAGAACAAATTGGGGCGCGGTTGTTTGCCCGCAATAACCGCAATGTCAGTCTGACTCAAGCTGGCGAACTGTTTTTAAAAGAAGCTTATCAAATTCTGGCGCAGGTAAATTCGGCATCTGAGAAAGCTGCGCGGCTGCATCGCGGAGAATCCGGGGAACTGACCATCGGTTTTACCTCATCCGCCCCTTTTATTAGCACAGTGTCCAAAAATTTGCGGGCTTTTCGTCAATTACATCCGCAAGTCCATATTAAAATGCGTGAAATCAATAGCAAACAGCAAATTGAACCATTATTGGACGGGCGACTTGATCTTGGCGTAATGCGCAACACTCGCTTGCCAGATGCATTGCAATACCGTCTGCTGTTACGTGAGCCCTTAGTCGCGGTGGTGCACGAAGAAAGTCCGTTAGCCGCTTTGCCCCCAGGCCGTATTAAATTTAGCGCCTTGGCTGAACAGCCTTTTGTGTTCTTTTCGCGGGAGGTTGGTACCGCACTTTACGATGAGATTCTTGCATTGTTAGCCCGCGCCGGTATCACGCCTTATATTACGCAAGAAGTCGGGGAGGCGATGACGATTGTCGGTCTGGTTTCCTCAGGTTTAGGTGTTTCTATCTTGCCCGCGTCATTTACACGGGTAAAAGTGGATGGGGTGAAATATTTACCCTTGGCGGAAGCCAGTGCCACTACCGAGGTGTGGTTGGTTAATCATAAAAATCGGCCAGTGACCGCGCCGGCAGAAGCATTGATTCGCCTGATGATGGCGGATCTTCCCGATGCGGCAGTTTAGTCTGCCGAGAGTCAATAATGGTGGCGGCTGTTTTTTTAAGCTTATTTCGTGTGAATAACCAGCACGGAGTCAAAGGGTATGGGTGATTATGTGCAGTAAATCACATAACTAATCAAATAGTTGACGCCATATGCTAAAAGCCCCAACATAGCCCATAATCTTTATTTAGAAGCGCGAAAAATACTCGGTGACAGAGAAGGAGCCGGTTTAGTGATAACGGATGGACCGCCTGGGCATATTGATCAAATCAAGCAAACCAATGCAGGGGCTGTTTATCGGCTGATTGATTTGTTCGGCCCGATATCCCGTATTGAACTGTCTAAAAGGGCGCAACTGGCCCCCGCCAGTATCACCAAGATTGTGCGGGAATTGGTTGAAGCGCATCTGGTGAAAGAGACCGAATATCAAGATGTGGGCAGCCGTGGGCGGCCAGCAATTGGTTTGGTGCTCGATACCGAGGCTTGGCACTACGTCTCTGGGCGAATCAGCCGAGGTTTTATTACTCTCGCATTGCGTGATCTCAGCAGTAAACTGGTCGTCGAAGACCAGATTCCATTACCGGATAGTCATCCAGAACCTTTACTTAACCGTATTCTCAGCGAAGTCGAACAGTTCTTTATCCGGCATCAGGAAAAACTTGAAAGGCTGACTGCCATCGCCATTACCATGCCGGGCATCATTGATGCGCCAGCAGGTATTGTGCATAAAATGCCGTTTTATGACGTCAATGAGATGCTACTTGGCCCGGCGTTAGAAGAGTTAACTGGGTTACCGGTTTATCTGCAACATGATATTTGCGCTTGGACGATGGCTGAAGCTCTGTATGGGGCTTCGCGCGGCTGCCAGAATGTTATTCAAGTCGTGATTGATCATAATGTTGGCGCTGGGGTGATTACTGCTGGCCGAGTATTACATGCGGGTAGCCGTAGTGTTATTGAAATTGGTCATACTCAAGTTGACCCTTATGGCAAACGCTGTTATTGCGGTAATCATGGTTGCCTGGAAACCGTTGCCAGTATTGAAAATATGCTGGAAATTGCTCAGCAACGATTAAATGGCTCAATGAGTTCTTTATTACATGGCTCACCACTGACCGTTGAATCTTTATGTGATGCGGCTTTAACTGGTGATCAATTAGCTAAAGATATTATTTTAGGTGTTGGCCATAGCGTCGGGCGAATTATTGCCATTATGGTCAATTTATTTAATCCAGAAAAAATTCTGGTTGGTTCACCATTAAATAAAGCGGCCTCTATTCTCCATCCCGCCATTGCATCTTGTATCCGCCAGCAAGCGCTTCTAGCTTACAGTGAGAATATTCTTGTTGAACCGACCGCATTTTTTAATCAGGGAACCATGCCCGGAGCGGCACTGGTAAAAGAAGCATTATATAATGGCTCATTGTTGGTGAAATTACTCCAAGGATAGGGCGTCACTAATAATTAAGAGTTAATTATTAGTGAGTATATAGGCCATATTCCCAGTGTTATTGGGCACTATCCGTTAAAAATATCACCCAGTTCAGCAAAACATTGCGCTAACGCAAGCTGTCTGTTGTCGGCATCGCCTAGACTTTTATCTATGTTATCAATTTCGCTAATATTAGGCGGAAAGACTTGAGTCGACGTGGCCAGATTGCGGAGTATTGTTATGTTAACGCGTGTTTTTGTGACGGGTACCGACACAGCTGTTGGTAAAACCGTAGTGTCACGGGCCTTACTTCAGGCCTTAAGCCAAAATGGCAGAACAGCTGTGGGCTATAAGCCGGTAGCGACAGAGAGTCAAGAAACTCCGGATGGATTGCGTAACCAGGATGCACTGATTTTACAAGCTTCATCTTCAATTGAAGTGGATTATCAGGAAGTTAACCCATACCCACTGGCTGGGGATGTTATCCATGCTTGTTCGGGCACCCTCATTAACTACAACAAAATGACGGAAGGATTGCGGCAATTAGCCACCAAAGCCGACACTGTTGTCGTCGAAGGTTGTGGCGGCTGGAAAGTGATGATGAATGATCAGCGCTTTTATTCTGATTGGGTGGTGCAAGAGCAGTTACCGGTTATTTTAGTCGTCGGAATTAAATTAGGCTGTATTAATCATGCTTTATTAACAGCTCAAGCTATTATCAATGATGGCTTACCCTTATTAGGGTGGGTTGCTAACCGTATTAATCCCGGACTTGCCCATTATGCTGAAACAATCGCAATGTTACGCGAGCGTTTACCTGCACCACAATTAGGGCAATTACCTTATCTGCCGCACCCAGAACAAAAGCCTCTGGCCAAGTATTTAGATCTAACCGCAATGGTTAAGTGATATATTTATATCCGCCATATTTCAAGTTATATGTGCGTTGGCCGCCTTTCTGCGACTCGAATTATTTAGGGGCTATGACGGTTACTTGTTGATAGTGTTATAAGTGAAATAGTGTTATTGGTAAAATTAATAATCGTCTCTAATTGACGTCTTTATCGACGCATTTTAGCGTGAATGATAGACAGAAATAGGGCGTAACCAACGGGCTATTGTTGTCGAGATAACACAGGATAATAGTAGCCCTGGAAGCAGGGTGTATTCACCGGTCATTTCACACACCATCAGCGCGGCCATGATAGGCGCGTGCGTGGTGGCAGCCAGCAATGTCGCCATTCCTGTTAATGCCATTAATAGCGCAATATTGTCGCCAAACATATTGCCACCAAACCATGGCCACCAGGCAAACATTTGCCCACATAACATACCTAGCGCCGCACCAACAAACAGAGTGGGGGTAAATACCCCGCCGGGAGCCCCCGAGCCGCTACTGGCCAATACCGCCAATAACTTACAAATTAGTATGCCGCCAATTAATAAAATCCCCGGAGGCGTGGTTAATAATGATTGCACCACACTGTAACCATTGCCCCAGACTTCCGGGAAAATTAGCGATAATAACCCTACAATTATCCCGCCCAGTGCTAATTGTAGTGGCGGTGATAAATTCAACGACCGAAAAGCATGTCCGCTGGCGGTCATCGCTTTGAGAAATAGAGGCCCACAAAAACCGGCTAATAATCCTAATAGTGCCATTAGGAGATACTGTATCGGCCAGGGGGATGGCAGTGCTTGTACTTGATACAGTGTTTCCTGACCGCCGTGTAACAAATTGCTGGTGAGCAATGCACTGACGGCCGCAATAACCACTGGCCCGAGAGAAGCCAGCATTAGAGTACCGAACAGAATCTCTGCAATAAATAAGCTACCAGCCAGTGGTGCATGATAGGCGCTGGCCATACCGGCGGCGGCACCACAAGCAACCCATAATTTCCATTCTTTGGGTTTGGCATAGCGCTGTGCGAAAACAGAAGCAAACAATGCCGCCAAAAGCACCATCGCACCTTCACGGCCAATAGCACTGCCGCTAGAAACCACCAATAATGAGGCCAGAGACTTGATTAAACTGGCGGAAACATCTAATCGACCATCTCCAATTTCAATGGCTTCCATATAATCGGTAGGGGCACTGGGCTTTTGATGTCGATAACGCTGATAGACCCATAATAATGATCCTGCGGCCAGCCCACCTAGAGCCGGTGTTACTGCACGCCGCCAGCCATTAATAGAAGAAGCCGCCGCGACCAGGCTGCCATCCGTCCGAGCAAATAATACCCACTCAAGACCCAACATTGCCTGATGAAATAACCAAACAATCACCGCAGACATGATGCCCAGCATGATGGCAATTATCAGTCGGCGCAGCATTGCGCGGTAGTAATACCAATGAGCGGGCCGTTTCATAGCAAAAAACTGACTGACATATCGCGGTTGGCCCCATATTTTTATCATAAAGAGGTAGGTATACAGATAGATTGTTACTGGTCATCACGCTAATGACCAGTAAATTTTAGGGTAGGGCCAAATTAATAATATCCTACGCCAATACTGCTTTTTGTATAGATGACTCCCGAAGTAATATTTTCTTGATACTGCTCAGTAAAATTCCACATTAATATAAATAATAAGTATATATTGGTGTTTTCAAACGCAGCTTTATTCTCAGGGAAGGACAAGTACCATGAAGGAAACTATAAGCGTTCGCAGCCAGATATTATGGTTGCTGTTGTTATCACTCTATCCGGTTGCATCAGCGGCGCTTCTTTACTTTATCATCCCGAAAAATACAGGATATGGTGGCTTGGGTTATGACATGTTGGCAGTCTTTTATTTCATATGCTGCTTAATCGTCAATATTATTTTTATCTGCCAGACATCAAAGAAACGACCACACCTGAATAAAGAATCCTGGATATATATGTTTCCTGTCCTGTCCCCCGTGTTATGTGGGTTCTGGCTGGTTCCGGTTTGATGAAGAGTTGATAAGCATAAACGGAAAGGGCGCACCGAAAAGTGCACCCTAAAATCAAAACGTTATTCGCCGTCAGTGATACGGGTATAAACAATCTTCTGGGTATCATTTTCACAATGCCCAACAACTTGTCCACCCGCTTGTTGTACCTGATCGTTAGGAACGATATCCAATTTAAAACCAGATTCAGGCACGCCATTACTGATAATCTTTTGCGTGATATCGGCTTTGACACTTTCACAAGATGCCAAAGCAGCCAATGGTGCTAAAGATAATAACAATACGCTGATAATAAACGTTTTTTTCATCATAAAATCCTTATGTGGATGAATAGCTTGCCTAACCTAAGGATAGCCTTGGTTCACATAACCTCAAGTTAATCTGAGCCAATCTCGTCTATTAGGGATTAATCTTACGACCGGACAAACGATCCAGACAGCGTTGGGTGTTAGGTTCCCAATAAGCATTGAGATTTTCGCTGCTTTCGCAATTATCTTTCGCATCTTCAGCACGGTCGTCTTTATCGAAATTCTTTTCTACCCGGTTATTCACTTTGTTACGCAGGCGCTGGGTTTCATCCCATTGTTGTTGGCTTTGGCGTGCTTGTTCTTTTGACATTGGGTCATTGTTCCCGCCAACGGAAACACAGGTGCTACCTTGAGTACAAGTGGCCGATTGCGCCAACGCAGGCGTTTGCCACATCAGCGGTAAAGCCAACACGGCTAAGGGGAGGAAAACGCGCATCAGGCGTGGCAGGCTACTTATGTTCATCGTCTTAAGTCCTTTATGAGTCGGTGATATTAATTCATCAGGCCATTATCAGCAGATAAAAAATTATACCATCGCTCGCAGCATATAGACTAGTCAGTGATAAGCTTGTTGATAATAGGTATACCCGTCATGCTTCAAGCTACATGCGCGGTGAAGCTCAGCGGGGTTCCCTCATTTGCCGCTTTCCTGCAACTCGCATTATTTAGGGCTACTATTAATTCCCACAACTGTTTTGACGTAACTCATTGTCAACATTAAAAGAGATCTAAATGTGATAAAAACTACGTTACTGTTTTTTGTAACCGCATTGGCTGAGATTATTGGTTGTTTCTTACCTTATTTGTGGTTACGAAAAGGCGGAACTATTTGGCTATTATTGCCAGCGGCAGCCAGTTTGGCCTTATTCGTTTGGCTATTAACCCTGCATCCCACGGCCAGTGGGCGAGTCTATGCCGCATACGGCGGCGTTTATGTCGCGACAGCATTAATTTGGCTACGTGTTGTTGATGGTGTGAAGCTCTCAGTATTCGATTGGGTCGGCGCGGCAGTAGCGCTGGCGGGCATGCTAATTATTGTTGCTGGCTGGCGGGTAAATTAAGAGTGGGGCGGTCAACGCCCCAAACACGATATTATCTATCGATATTACTTATCGGCTAACCTTCGCGGTGAATACTTAATCCAGCAAAAGATTGGCTCACCGGCATCATTTCCAGTGTGTTGATATTCACGCGAGCAGGTAATGTGGCCACCCAATATACCGCTTCAGCAACATCTTCAGGTATCAATGGATTGGCCCCATCGTAGGTTTTATTGACTTTATCCCCGTCGCCTTTAAAACGAACTGCCGAGAATTCAGTGCCACCGACCATTCCTGGCTCAATATCCGTTACGCGGATATGGGTGCCATGCAGATCGGCGCGCAGCCCCAGACTAAACTGCTTAACAAAAGCTTTGGTCGCACCATACACATTGCCGCCGGCATAAGGCCAGTTAGCCGCGGTAGAACCGATATTAATAATATGCCCCATATCGCGCGCCACCATTGCAGGAAGCAAAGCTCGGGTCATATTCACCAAACCTTTGGTATTGGTGTCAATCATTGTGTCCCAATCTTCAACATTGGCTTTGTGAGCGGGTTCCAGCCCCAATGCCAAACCGGCATTATTCACCAGCACATCAATGTTTTTCAGCTCTGTCGGGAGTTCATCAATAACATGTTGAATAGCCGCGCGATTACGGACATCTAACCGCACAATATGCAGCGGTTCACCTAATTCGGCCTTTAATTCTTCCAACCGCTCCTGACGCCGCCCCGTTGCAATAACCTGATGACCGTGACTGATAAACTTGCGAGTGATAGCTTCACCAAACCCGGAGGTCGCGCCTGTGACGAAAACGATCATGTGCATTCCTTATTTTTCGGTGCCAATAATATAATTGATATGATTAACATACTCTTAAGTACAGCAGGACGCTATTGCCGTATCGCATGGCTGTCTTCATTTCAGTTTGGACGGCCTCTTACGCACTTCATCACCCGCATCACGGCTAAGTGTTAATATATCCACAATTGATAGTAATGCGACTACACCAATAACCACAAATGCTATCTGGAAATTTTCCAACGGGGATAGCCACTGCATTCAATAACCCATTGATCAGCAAGGTAGAGCGGAAACGGAATCGATATAAGATAGCGGAGGTAAAAGGCTTCATGGCCAAGTTACCAGCAAAAACAGCTAAAAGGCCCAGTGGGAGCGAAGCTACAAAATGCGACATTTGTCTTAGTTGGAGCTAACTGTAGTGACGTAACGAACCATGCCCTGGAGCAGTTGTGCAAACCGATGTGATTCATAATTACCGTCACTTGGCACCATCCAAATGCTACTGAACTCCAGTTGGATCGTTGGTACGCCATGTGCTGCGCCGAACTTTGTAATCGTTTCGTTTTTGGAGGCGGCAAAATAGTTGTTTGAGTAATTGGAAATACCCTCATTTCGTAATGAGGTTATGAGCTTAGTCACCAGTTCGTCTTTACCCAGCAGCGATTTTCCATTCATGGTTCCAATATCGACATCATATGGTCGGAAAGGATGGCTGCCATGGATATCAATAATGAGTTTCGGCTTTTGTGCTTTTATTAATTCGGCCAGCCTCACTTTATAATCATTATTATCGTAATAGTTGGGGTCTGAAGGAGAGGCTTTTGTTGTATAGATCACCGTCGAATCCGTCAGTTTTCCCAACATAACTGCCAGAGCTGCCGTACCCCCTCCGTCAGAGAAACGATATTTCCCATCCCGAAACGGTTGGGTAGCATGTGGAGCGCTGATGATAATGGGCCCCCGACCTAAGATAACGTTAAACCATTTCTCCCCATGTTTCGGTTCAACATCCTGATTTTTATCTGCATCCTTCTGGTAGGTAATTGCTTCTTTGATATGTTCTGGAGTGAGCAATGCCTTTTCGAAATGACTAGCTCCCTGGTTCAATGAGCATGCAGATACTGAAAGAATAAATAGTGCAACAATAGTTAATTTAATGTTGATTGATTTAATCATATGTTATCTTTTGTGTGGGTATTGGCTATTTGGCCCAGTGGGAGCGAAGCATACAAAATGCGATATTTGTCTGTAGTGGTCAACTAAGTTCGAGTGGTGGCAGTAGCTCCCAGGGAGGTAACAGCGGGGCCAATTCTCAAGACCCTAACTATCAAACCTCAAATTAGATTCCACAGGGTTTAAAAAGATCCGATTTACGTGACGGCGTCACTAAAATAAAACCCATTATTTCTGCTAGTGACTTGTATGATGATGGGATACAGACATATGGTTGACCGAAGTCAATTAAAGAGAGTAAAGGTGGGATAGGGCGTACTAAGTGAATGCTTATAGGCTAATACTTAGTGCCCCCCTCGATCAGTGCTTCAGTGCTTATTTATTGATCTGCTTACCCTGTTCATCAACAACCCGTTCACCATCTTCTTTGGTAAACGCAGCGCGTTGCACATCAGTCAAAATATCCAGAACCCTCTCAGAAGGTCGGCATAAACGAGTACCCAGAGGGGTAACAACAATTGGCCGGTTAATCAGAATAGGGTGCTGCAACATGAAATTAATCAATTGTTCGTCGCTAAAGGCATCTTCTGCCAAGCCCAATTGTTCATAAGGTTCGACATTCTTGCGCAACAACGCCCGAACCCTGATGCCCATATCTGTAATCAACTTCATCAACTCTTCACGGGTTGGCGGTGTTTCCAGATACAGTATAACTTTAGGTTCAGTGCCACTGTTGCGAATCAATGCCAACGTGTTACGGGACGTCCCACATGCGGGATTATGATAAATAATGACATTGCTCATCGGGATGATCTCTTGTCGAGGCTCCAGTACATTATTGCGCCTGGAGCTATGTGTTAAACAATAGCTAATGTACGACGGATAACCGCAAGGCTAATGCCATCAGTGTGACAAACAGCACAGGGACGGTCATTACAATGCCGACCCGGAAGTAATATCCCCAGGTAATCGTCATATTCTTCTGCGACAAAACATGCAGCCATAGCAACGTCGCCAGACTGCCAATTGGAGTAATCTTAGGCCCCAAGTCGCTACCTATTACGTTGGCATAAATCATCGCTTCTTTGATAACACCCGTGGCTGCGCTGCCATCAATCGACAAGGCCCCGACCAGAACGGTCGGCATATTGTTCATAACGGAAGAGAGGAAAGCCGCCAGGAACCCTGTTCCTAAAGTTGATATCAACAATCCCTGTTCAGCCAGTTGATTTAGCAGGGCAGAAAGGTAGTGAGTCAGTCCTGCATTGCGTAAACCGTAAACCACCAGGTACATACCCAGTGAGAAAATCACAATCTGCCAGGGCGCACCACGCAGTACTTTGCCGGTATTTATGGCATGGCCTTTCTTCGCGACAGCAAGCAAAATCAGTGCGCCAACGGCGGCGACCAAACTGACTGGTATACCGAGTGGTTCGAGGCCAAAGAAACCGACTAACAACAAGACCAGCACCAGCCAGCCGGTTTTAAAGGTACTGACATCTCGGATAGCTTTTTTCGGTTCTTTTAACAGGGAAACATCGTAAACAGCGGGAATGTCTTTGCGGAAAAACAGGTGCAACATGACTAGCGTTGTAGCGATGGCGGCGAGGTTAACAGGCACCATGACTGCGGCATACTCAGTGAAGCCGATGTTAAAGTAATCAGCCGAGACGATATTCACCAGATTCGAGACAATCAGCGGCAGACTGGCCGTATCTGCAATAAATCCCGCAGCCATGACAAAAGCTAAAGTGGCCCCCTGATTGAAACCCAGCGCCAGCAGCATCGCAATAACAATCGGGGTCAGGATAAGAGCTGCACCATCATTGGCAAACAATGCCGCGACCATCGCACCCAGCAAAATAATCCAGGTAAAGAGCAATCGGCCACGGCCGTTGCCCCAGCGGGCAACATGCAATGCAGCCCATTCAAAGAAACCGGACTCATCCAACAGCAGACTGATGATAATCACGGCGATAAAAGTGGCGGTCGCATTCCAGACAATCTGCCAGACTACTGGGATATCGTCCAGGTGAACGACACCGGTCAGTAATGCCAGACCAGCGCCCAACATTGCGCTCCAGCCAATCCCGAGTCCTCTGGGTTGCCAGATAACCAGAACGAGAGTGAGCAAAAAAATTGCACCAGCCAGTAACATCATGAACTCCATTCATATCTAATTAGATGCATATATACTCTCAATTTCAGCATGAGGACGAAGACGCGCCACTGAGTTTATTTCGTATTTTTTCTCGCTCGCAATTCCACGCTGAATCAATAATGATCGCAGCCCATGCAGGCATTTGGGGCGACAGCCGGTAATGCACCCATTTTCCTTCACGGCGATCGACGACCAACTCAGACTCACGTAACAGAGCCATATGACGGGAAATCTTGGGCTGAGACTCTGTTGTTGCTGTACAGATGTCACAGACACACATCTCGCCGGACTCCCTGAGGAGCATCACGATAGTCGAGCGGGTTTCATCAGCGAGTAGTTTAAAAAGCTGAACAGGCTGTAGCATGTTTAACCTCAAGGAAAGACAATAATACATATGATATTTCATATATGAATTGTTTTAAAGCATAGTTTATAAAACGGAGATTTTTTATAACAAACTGACGGACTATGGAGTTTCCAGAGTTATCCGTTGGAAGAAAGATCAAGATAAAGATAAAGACTCAAGCAATGGGGAAAAACCGGCGTTATCGCATCAGCCCAAATCATGACCACAAAACCCCAGATTCTGCCTATCCTCATCTTGGTGCGCATAATGTATATTATGTTAAATTGAATATTTATGTGCGCTAAGGGTTTCTTCTAGCCCCACCTGTAATTCATTCAGCCGAGTCATGTTTCTGTTAACCATAATTCTTTAGCTATATACTTCAGCCAGAATAACAAAAGCTACAAATTAAAACCCCTTCCCTCATTCTTGTCCGATGACGCTACGTGAAATCTGTATAACTGACAGCATGATTGCCCGTCAGATTTTGCTAAACGACAGACACAAAAAGTCCGCGCTTATTCGTGCCGGTTGTTTACATCAGATAATGCAGGTTTCTGTGAATGTCGCTCTGCTGCTCTGGTGATTCTCATCAGCACCTTACCGGGGGCAACATCTGGCGATAACATCCTCATAAGAGATTTTGAGTTGCGACCTACGTCGGCAGAAATTGCCGGACAACCCTATGTGACCCTAATTAGTATCATTATTATTGAACTGCATCTAGCAAAATCATTCCACTTATAAATATACGAGTTAAGCTTCATAATGAATTGGTAATTTACTTATTAAAAATAACTACTATTGCAAAGAATACTTAGGCAGGTAAATTAATTTATAAAAGGATTAATAAATTGAACCATCTTGATGTGGCAAGTTTTCAGGAGTAAGATTTAAACGGTTAGAGTCAATCGTCGAGTTTTTATTTTAGTAAAGAAAAAATCGAGAGGCTGAGTTAATCATGGATGAAAAAAATAAGCCACTGAATGCCAATAAATTAATTGTAGAATCCCTAAATTCATTGCCACTGATTTCTATTATGGAATACAGTAATGAACCTTGGGTTATAAGAGACTGCGAATCCCGCTATGTGTATGTAAATCAAGCTGGTCTGGACTTTTTAAGTTTACCCGCTGACTTTGATATTGAGGGAAGATTAGATAACGAATGCCCTGCGGATTGGGCAGAATTTGCTGAGCAATATCAAGCCAATGACAGAAAAGCGGAAAAAAGTGGAAAGCGAGTAGCCATTATTTCAACCAATTATTATGGGCGAGACAAAATATTAGAACCCTATTATTTACCCAGGTTTCCTATTTACAATAAAGTTGGTGAATGTATAGGAACATTAACAAATGCCAGTAAATTAAATTTTATTTCTCTTTCCCAATATATAGGCCGCCGTACCCCCTCAGTATTGACACTGACCCCGCCCACTGACCTTTTCAGCGAGAAAGAACTTGAGATAATTTTTTTCATATTGCAGCCAATGACGTCTAAAATGGTTGCTAAAAGGCTGTCTTTATCGCATAGGACAATAGAAAATAAATTAAGACTGATATATGAAAAGTCCGGTGTTAGATCCATAAATATGTTTAGAGAATATTGTGGTCACTTAGGTTTAGATTTATATATCCCACCTAAGTTTGTAAAACCTTGCGTTCAGGGTTAACCCCATACTCCAATAAATAATATCAAGTAAGAAGAGCAGAACTTACATAGCGGTATTGGAAAATAGCCGCTCCCTGCCCTTTTACTCCGCCATATTTTGCCACGAATGCGGTTATCGCTCATCGCATGATTTTACTTTAGACCCATTATCAAGCTGCCTAATCGCTGGGGTAAGGCCGGTTGCGACGGTGGCTATCACCACAGCAACTGCGGAAGCCAATAAAACAGCGGAATTACCGTAATGCATACTCAGTGGGCCTGCCGCAAGTTCCCCAATGGGGATCGCCACGAATGACCCCATAGCATCATAGGCATAAACACGAGCGAGTTTATTGGGGGGAATATGCGTTTGTAGCGCATTCGCCCAAACTACACCGAATTGACCAAAACCAATCCCAGCAATAAAAAATCCTGTCATCAGAATGAATGTTGAAGAAACCATACTGAGGAGAATAATCGGGATAGCGCAAAACGAAACCAGAATCACACCAATAAACAAGTCGCGTCGAGGACGCCAGCGCAGAGCAATAAATGAGCCGATAATCAGGCCAACACTTTCTGCTGCCACTATCATGCCCCAACTTGCCCGACCAAATGAATTATCGGCAATGATCGGGCCAAGGATCATCACGACACCGCTGAAAGCGGCATTAATAACCGTGAACTGAGCGACAATAGACCACACCCACGCACGAGCAATAAATTCTTTCCACCCATCGCGCAGATCCTGCAAGATGTTGGTGTTCGATGCTAAAGATGGTGCTGAGTTGGTTCGAACAAAAAAATAGAGTGGTGCGGAGGCAGCAAATCCTAAAGCATCAACAGCTAAACCCCATCCTGGCCCAACAGCACTGGTCAGAATGCCGCCTAATGAAGCTCCAATCACTGTTCCTGCATAGATACCCACTTGAATAAAAGCATTGGCCGCCCTGAGGTTATAGGCGGGTACAGTTTGTGGAACCATAGCCGAAGAAGCAGGTAGCGCGATACCCGCCGCTGCGCCATTAATAGTTCCAAGTACAGCCAACCCCATGATGGTTGCTGTTCCATCAAGCACTAACCAGGCAACAACGCCTTGGGATAAGGCGGCAATGGTGGATGAAGAGAGCAACACCATGCTGCGGGAATAGCGATCGGCGAGCACCCCACCAATCAATAAGAAAGCCACATTGAAAATAGAGCGCGCTGCAACCACCAAACCTAAGTCGGTGGCGGAACCGCCAATATCCAGCACAGCAAAAGCCAAGGCGATAGGCGCAATACCATTGCCTAATACCGTGAGAAGTCGGGCGAAAAATAAGTTTCTAAACGGCGCATAGTGAAATACATGGCGGGAAGATGAGCCTGCGGTATTGGCATTCACTCATTTTTCTCCGCGCTGATGTCGCTATTTTCTCGATTTTTGAAGGGGTTTTTAGTCGCCGCGCTAGCAGGTTCTTGTGGTTTATTCATTTTGGCAACTTGTTGTGGCGGTGCATGGTCGTTAACGTGTCAATGGATCTTACGTTTTTTAAAACGCTATTTCAATATTTTGCGGTGCGGCCACCCTATTCTACTTTTAATCAGGTTGATTTGATTAACTCCAAATTAGCTCATTTTAACTTTTTGAATTTAAACAATAATAACCCAACGATCGCGCTACGCGAATTCTGTATTTTTTGCAGTACCGTAATGATGCAGAATCCACGTAGTCGTGTTGAGAAATTGTCTCTCCCTACCCTGTAGATTCACTTTGATTTTGCCGTCGACGCGTTGAATGTGATTTATAGCACATGCCCGCTTAACTATCTTACTATCCGGACGGGATCACTCCTCATTCATCTGGAACAATGCGAAGCCGTTGTTTAATATGTAGGTATCCTGTCTACGCTATCAGCAAATTATATATTTATGAAAAAACTTATTAAACGGCTGGAGATCATTAAAAGCGGTATTGAGCTTGAAGATGACGACATTATTCGGCATCAACTCCCTTATCTTAAAAGTGAGACTCAGGATGCTGTGCTTGTTTTTATCGTCATGGCGATTGAACAGGGAAAATTCATCCATGCTCTGGAAGCTATTTCAGCATGGTTGGGCAGTAAGCAAGGTGTCACGCAGTGGCAAGATATCGAATTATCAGCTTGCAAACTTGAGCTGAAAGCGCTGGAGGAACAGTTAAGCGATTTGATTGATAAACGCAATGAACGTATTCAGTTGCTAGATGATTTTAATGACCTTTACCTGGTGCGCCTCGGCCCATTAATGAAGCAAATCCTCAATTTACGCAAACAGTTGGCGGAAAGTACCTTGCGTAAAGCCGAGGCGGAAGCCCGTCGCAGAGAGCGCGATTATCGCAACTGCCAACAGTATATTTCTCAAGCTATAGATGAGCTTGCTTCGCTAAAACAGCGCTGGCTGTCACTCTCCACCATCTCGAATGAAACTATTGAGATTCGAAACCGGATTCAGCAACAAGCTGAGTTGATTACCGCATTGCTGGCGGAGATCAAAGGATTGGAAAACAGTTTTTGCACCCGCAATACTGAGTCAACACGCAAAGCCCGTGAAGAAGCCAAAGAGAAATACGAAAGTTATCAGGAAAAACAAACCGATGCCGAGCAGCGGCTCAATAACGATAAGAAACTCTCTTCTGAACAACGTCAGGAACTCAAGCGGTTATGGCGGCAAGCTAGCCGGCTGTGCCATCCAGATTTAGTGGCAGATGAGTTTAAAGAGAAAGCCCATCAACTGATGGTTCAGCTTAATCAAGCTCGCCAAAAAGGGGATTTTCCGACAATTCATGCTTTGCTGGAGAGTTTAAAGCAAGGGCTTGAGCCACTGATGGCCAGTGACCTTATTGATGACCTTGAACGGCTTCGCCGAAAAATTAATGATGTCAGGAAGCAGATTGACGTGATATTGCACGAGCTGAACACTCTTGAGGAAGAAGAATCATGGCGACTGGCCACTTCTTTACCCGATAAAGATAAATGGTTCAGAGAGCAAGAGAATGTATTATCCACGACGCTTAATCTTCTTGAAAGACAGGTTAAAGAAGCATCAAAAGTGCGGTATGAAGCCGGATATTGAAGAGTAAAAGCCCGCGCTACACGGGCTTTTCAAGAAGAATGGCGTCAGCTATTAACTCAATATCGACTATTGGCTCAATAACTGTTTCACATCCAGTAAGATAAATTCGTTATCGTCCGCCTCATTAGGTTGCCGGCTGGAGGAGAATGGGAAATTGTTATCGTTACCGACAATGATATGGTCGGCATCCACCACATCAACGTTTTCAATGGTAAAGAACGGGAATGTCAGCACGCCGTCATTTAGCGGTTTACGCGCCAGGTTCTGCGGGTCTTTAATATTTAGCAAATCAATATAGGATATTTTTTCTACCGGTTTGCCGACGTTATCATCAGAGAATGCGATTTTGTAGACACGTTTGAACTTGGCTATCTGGCTAAAACATTTGTCTGTCGCCGCCCCAGCAGCACAGGCTTTATCCGCCGTGCCTTCGCCGTTGTCGCGTTCAATAACCAATCCATGGTTCGTATCAATCATATTGAAGTCACCAATGGCATTCTGGTTATCTTCCAGAACATATTGCCAACTGCGCCCTGTCCATGCTTGATTTTTAACATCAAATTCCAGCACTCGCAGGTAACGTTTACCATCAATGTTTTCAAATTGCTCACCATCCCACAGCGCCCCTTCTAACATTGGATACAGTTTGCTGCCATCCGGTGACACCGCCATTCCTTCAAATCCTTTGGAGCGCGCCACCTGAAAATTCTGCTTACCATCAGGAGCTCCTGGCAACGTAAGCGTTGGATTATCCGGCGATTTTACAACCTTGCCATCAACCTGAGTCTCAAAGACTGCCAGCACTTTACCATTCAAATCGGCTTTAATCAGGTAGGGGCCAAACTCATCCCCCACCCATAGTGCGTCATCAGCAAACTGGAAGCTTTCGGGGTCAAAATCGCTGCCGGTCAGATAGCGTTTTTCAGTGCTTTCATTGGTGATATGGAAAGGTACTTTTTTATCTGGATCGTGCAGAAACACAGTTTGCAGCGGTGTTACGCTGCCATTTTTAAAATCAATATTATAGTGATTGAGATACAACATGGCGTCCGGCGAGTTGGCTTTGCTACCAAATCCATTATCGGTCAGCACCCAATATGTGCCATCCGGCATGTGTTTGATACCCGAATGCCCTTGCAATGGCTGCCCAGAGATCGGCAAGCCAATACCTGTTGGACGATCGGCGGATTTGCCGGCTACGGCCCCCAAGGTACTCACGCGTTGGCCACTGGTGTATTTACCACTTTGCTGTAAATCAGTCGGCGCATCCGCAGGAGTCGCCACCGTCGATTTCACCGGCAGAATAGCATGCCCGGCGAGGACTGCGGGTACCTCGACAGCCTGCGCCCATAAAGAGGTACTGAACGCGATGCTACTGGCCAGCAGTGCCAAGCGGAATTTGCTCATATGCATGTTAAGTCCCCTAATTGTTTTTATTGCCCAAAGGTAAAAAGCAATTTCACTATAGGGAGCGGGAATGACAGAAATATTATCCCTGTTATTCTTTATGATTGAGGCATAATCACTATGAGTATTATTAATTTCGTATTCATTCGCAAAAAGGTCATCCATGATGAAAGATAACGAATATCAGCCACCGAAAGTCTGGACAGAAAACAACGCCAGCGGCGGTGTGTGGTCGAAAATCAACCGCCCAACGGCGGGTGCCAGATATGAAGCTAGCCTACCTATTGGTAAACACCCATTGCAGCTGTATTCCATGGGGACGCCGAATGGTCAGAAGGTCACCATTCTGCTGGAGGAGTTGTTGGCTTTGGGCGAAAAAGGTGCGGAATATGATGCTCATCTGATTCGTATCGGCGAGGGTGACCAGTTCTCAAGTGGTTTTGTTGCCGTCAATCCAAATTCAAAGATCCCAGCCTTGATGGACCATTCAACCACCCCGCCGATCAGGGTATTTGAATCTGGTGCTATTTTGCTTTATTTAGCAGATAAATTCGGCCATTTCCTGCCAAAATCTCCTGCGGCAAGAACCGAAGCGCTCAATTGGCTATTTTGGTTACAGGGCGCTGCCCCCTATTTAGGCGGCGGTTTCGGTCATTTTTATCACTATGCACCGGTAAAAATCGAATACGCCATCGACCGTTTCACCATGGAAGCCAAACGTCAGCTCGATTTGCTCAATACACAGCTCGCGACTCATGAATATATCGCCGGTGATGAGTATTCTATTGCGGATATTGCTATCTGGCCGTGGTATGGCAATTTGGTGTTGGGTTTGCAATATGAGGCGGGTGAATTCCTAGATGTGAAATCCTATCCCCACCTAATACGTTGGACTGAAACTATTGCCAAGCGCCCTGCGGTACAGCGCGGCCGTATCGTCAATAAAACCTGGGGTGCAGCAGAAGAACAGTTAGCTGAACGTCATGATGCTTCCGATTTTGACCACTTATAACTGACTTTTCTTAATCAATAACATCGCCCTAACGCCCTATTCTCACCGGGTTTTAGGGCGGTTATTTAGCCAGAACGTTTGATGCCCAGCCGCTTGGCAAGACGGTGCAGGTTGCCGGTATCAAGCTCAAGAGCGCGAGCACAAGCCGACCAATTCATCCCCTTTTCTTTTAGCACCTTAGTTATTAATTGCCGCTGAAAATCACGGGTGGCAGATTGTAAATTTTGCGGGGCTATATTTTTATCATCGCTAAATATCTCGTGTGAAATACTCGGCGCTGCTGACGCGACAATATTAAATAAGTCAGGATATAAAAAGTATGACTCTGCCGGATGTTGTGAGGCGCGAGCTAATACCGCCGCGCGGTAAATAGCATGTTCCAGCTCACGGACATTCCCCGGCCAACGGTAATTTTCAAGCATAGCCAATGTCGCTGGCGGAATACCTAATTGCTTGATGGCTAACTTCTTTCTTATTCGCTCAACAAAAAATCCCGCCAGTAGAATGATATCCCCTTTTCTTTCTCTCAGTGGCGGAACATGTAACGGGAATACACTGAGGCGGTGGAACAAATCAACGCGAAAACGCCCTTCGATGACAGCTTGTTTCAGGTCACAGTTAGTGGCTGCAATAATACGCACATTGACCCGCTTGGTGCTGTCATCACCCACTCTTTGTAAGTCACCATATTGGATAACACGCAGCAATTTGGCCTGAAGCACCAAAGAAAGTTCGCCAATTTCGTCCAGAAAAAGGGTTCCATTATCAGCAATTTCAAATTTGCCGGTTCTGTCATGTATCGCACCGGTAAAAGCGCCCTTAACATGACCAAACAATTCACTCTCGGCCACATTTTCCGGTAATGCCGCGCAGTTTAAATAGATAAGCGCGTTGGTCGCTCTGGGGGATAAATGGTGAATTGCCTTGGCAACCAGTTCTTTCCCTACCCCGGTTTCGCCGGTGATCAACACATTCAATTCTGATCCGGCAACGACTTCGATTTCATGCTTAAGTTGCAGTATCAACGGCGAAAGGCCAATCATCTCATCTTCTGAATGTTGAACTATCTGCTTGTGGATATTTAAAGAGCTGACTGTGGGCACAGCTTGTTTTTCTAAAACATCCACTAACAGCGCATTATTCAGTGCTGAGGAGGCCAATACTCCAATCAGTTTCAGCTCTTCATCACTAAATCTGTCAAATTGAGCAGGATTCATACTATCGAAAGTCAACGCACCGATAAGTTCTTGATCAGCAAATAAAGGTAAACCAATGCAGGCATGAACTTTAAGTTCATCATGGCCAGGGATCAAGCCGTCGTAAGGGTCAGGAAGGTGGCTGTCCGTGGGGAAACGCACCACATTACCGGCGCGAGCAATAGCTTCTAGCCGAGGATGAGATGACAGCGAAAAACGTCTTCCCAACACATCGGGTGATAGGCCATCAATCGCTAGTGGGCGAAACAATTGATGTTCATAACGCAACAGCGCCGAAGCATCACATTGTAATAATTGCCTTAAGCTGCTGATTAATTTTTGAAAACGATCCTGCCCAGATAAACCGCTTTGTAGCTCAATGGCTATTTGAGCGAGCGATTGAATGGATAAACTCATGTATTGTCATTCCGACACTGTATTAGTCTTTATGACAATAATCCGATAGTGTCCAAATGACAAACGTTAAATTTTAAATCAATAAAATCAATTGGATAAACACTGGCACGCTCTTTGCTATTTATAGTGAGGTTCTTCATTCACTTTAGTAAGGAACGGTTCATGGCCATTCAGGTTAAAAATAATATTAAATGGGTTGGGCAGCGTGATTGGGAAGTGCGTGATTTTCATGGTACCGAATATAAAACCCTTAAAGGCACGAGCTACAACAGCTATTTGATCCGCGAAGGAAAAAACGTGCTGATTGATACCGTCGACCAGAAATTTGGCCGCGATTTTGTGGCTAACTTAGAGCGGGAAATCGATCTGCATGCGCTTGATTACATTATTATTAACCATGCAGAAGAAGACCACGCCGGTGCATTAACCGAGTTAATGGCGCGTATCCCCCACATTCCGATTTATTGCACCACAAATGCTATCGATTCTATTAATGGGCATCATCATCATCCTGAATGGAATTTCATCACGGTCAAAACGGGTGACACACTGGATATCGGTAATGGTAAACAACTGATTTTTGTTGAAACACCTATGTTGCACTGGCCTGACAGCATGATGACTTACATCACTGGCGATGCAGTGCTGTTTAGTAATGATGCTTTTGGCCAGCACTATTGTGACGAGCATTTGTTCAATGATGAAGTGGACCAAATTGAACTGTATGAGCAATGCGCCCGCTATTATGCCAATATTTTGACGCCTTTCAGCCGGTTAGTCACACCCAAGATCAATGAAATCCTTGGCTTCAACCTGCCGGTATCCATGATTGCCACCTCTCATGGTGTGGTGTGGCGGGATAATCCCACCCAAATTGTCGCCAAATACCTGGAGTGGGCAGCTGATTATCAAGAAGACCGTATCACCATTTTCTATGACACCATGTCAAACAATACCCGGATGATGGCCGACGCTATTGCTCAGGGGATTCATGAAACCGACCCCGCTGTTGCTGTGAAAATCTACAATATTGCTCGCCATGATAAGAATGAAATACTGACACAGGTATTCCGCTCTAAAGGTGTGTTAGTCGGCTCCTCAACCATGAACAATGTGATGATGCCCAAAATTGCCGGCATGCTTGAAGAACTGGCCGGACTGCGATTCCGTAATAAAAAAGCGGCGGCTTTTGGCAGTTTTGGTTGGACGGGCGGCGCGGTTGACCGGATTCAAACTCGCCTGATGGATGCCGGATTTGATATTTCGCTCTCACTAAAAATGAAATGGCGACCGGACAATGATGGGTTGGACGAATGCCGCGAACATGGGCGCAAGATTGCCCGCGAATGGGCCTTACATCCGTTGAATAACAGCACATTGCTTGATGTCGAAACTCCATCCATTAATACGGGAAGTCGTTCCATTAATACAGAAAGTACATCTGTTGCACCTCTGGATCTGGGTATTTCAATGCAATGCAGTGTGTGCCAGTGGATATATGACCCCGCACTGGGTGAGCCGCTTCAAGATGTTAAACCGGGAACCTGCTGGGATGATGTGCCGGATTTCTTCCTCTGCCCAGAATGTGGGTTGGGCAAATCTGTTTTTGATCCACTCTAAAGGAGGCGGCCATGGTAGAGAATATTGTGATTGTCGGTTCAGGGTTTGCTGCTCGCCAGGTGGTAAAAAACATCCGCAAACTCGACTCACAGATAGCAATCAATATGATCGCCGCTGATAGTGGCGTTGATTATAACAAACCGGATTTGAGTCATGTCTTTAGTCATCAGCAAAGTGCTGACGACCTGACTCGCATGTCCGCTGAACAATTTGCGCAAGAGAATAACCTGACCTTGCACACCGAGACTCGAGTCACTGCCATTCAGCGACAGGAAAAGCAAATTTTATGTGGCCATCAGGTATTTCAATATCACAAGCTGGTATTGGCAACCGGGGCTACGGCAATGCTGCCACCAATCGCGGGTAATGAGTTGATATGCACATTTAACAGCCAAAATGAGTACCGATTGCATCAAGAGTTACTCCAAAAAGCCCGCCGTATCTTGGTATTAGGCGGCGGTTTAATCGGCGCGGAGCTGGCGATGGACTTACACCGCGCGGGTAAACGCGTCATTTTGGTGGATAAAGCCCACAGTTTGCTGGCCTCGGTCTTGCCAGTGGAAATTAGCAGCCGCTTGCAGCATAGCTTCAGTCAGATGGGCATTACCCTCGCCTTTAATAATCAGCTGAACAGCATTGAAAAAGTGGCGGATGGATTACGCGTCGTACTCCATTCCGGCCATAGCTATAGTGTTGATGCTGTTATTGCGGCAATGGGATTACAGCCGGAAACCGCTGTCGCGGCGGCGGCCGGGCTTGATATAGGACGTGGTATCAAGGTTAACCAACAGTTGCAAACCACGGATCCTAATATCTTTGCTATTGGCGATTGTGCTGAGATTGATGGGAAAGTGATGCCTTTTTTGCAGCCCATATTGATGGGTGCCATGACTCTGGCGAAAAATCTATTAGGCGGCGCACATTGCCTTACGCTGCCAGCGATGCTGGTTAAAGTCAAAACACCAGATTTGCCGTTATATTTCGCGGGTGAAACCCACCGACGTGACCTTAACTGGGAAATAAATCTCACGCCACAAGGAATAACTGCGCGCGCAACAGACAGCCAGCATCAGTTACGCGCTTTTGTGGTCAGTGAAGAGCAGACCCAACACGCATTTTCACTGCTACGTGAGTTAAGTCTTTAACCTTTAGGATGCTAACCCCCCACCGCCTGCGTAGGGGGTTTTTCCGGCAATTTTCATCACTTCAGCGCCCAACGTCACAAAGGGGGCGCGCCTGCTGGCATAGATAATCCCGCCCGCTTTGGCCCGCACCGCTTTAACTGTATCCGTTATTGGGTCAATGATTTCAGCGACCACTTCATCCTTAGCCACCCATTCACCCGGCTGACGCAATAACAACAGCAAACCACTGGCTGGGGCATTAACTATCTCTCCCGCAGAAAACGGCAGCATTACCACCTCACGCTGTGGAATTTCAGGCTGTTCGCCGACAATCGCACCACGATGTTGTAAATATTGATAAATACGTTCGGCATCAGCACTGGCCAGCGAGTGACTGACATCTTGCTGTCCGCGCAATTCAACAGTCACCGCCATACAAGCTGGAGCCAGGTCAGGATAATGTGCCGTCAAGCGGTGCCACGGCAAGCCGCAGGCCTCATCAAAAGAACCGCCGCCGCTGTCTTGTGAAAGTAACACAGTGTCGATATGCAAAAAACGCGCGAGAATACCCACTGATTCTCGCCAAGCCGGATCTGCGTACAGATGCAAAATAGCATGGTCGTCGCAGTGCAAGTCCAGCACCAGATCGGCATCGCAGGCCAGCATCAGCAAGTGTTGGCGCAAGGCATCCACTTCACTCCGTGCCGGTAAATCTTGCAATGCCGCTACCATGGCACGGCGAATTGGTTGCCACAAATTCTCTTTTTCGCTTAATACGCCCGCGCCCAATTGCTGATGGACTAACTGAGCCAGATTGGGAAAATCACGATTAAAATTGCGGCCACTGACCAAATCAAAGCGGCCTATTCCACTGTTTAGCAGTACTTGCGCCATACCAACCGGGTTAGCGATTGGCACAATAATTATTTCACTCTGAATTTCTCCGCGCCGTTCCGCCTGACTCAGTAATCTTTTAAGATAATGTAATACCAACATTCCGGGCAGTTCATCGGCATGTAGGCCAGCCTGTAAGTAGATTTTCTCGCCCACACCCGGCTGGCCGAAATGAAAACTGGTTAATTGACGCTGCCCACTCAGGGCATGTTCAGGTAACTTATGGTTATTGATTTTCATTGGACGTCCTATCTGTGGAAAAGAAACCCCGGCTTGACCGAATTGACAAAAAAATCCTTGAAATCCTCAGCCAGGATGGCCGTATCTCTTATCAGAAGCTATCCGAGCAGGTCAATTTGACCGCCCGCCCCTGTCTGGAGCGGGTTCGGCTGCTCGAGCGCGCCGGTATTATCCGTGGCTACAGCGCGATTATTGAGCTGCCAGAACCTGAGCATGCCTTTGTTATCCAAGCACAAATTGCCTTGGCCGACCACGGACACTCACAGGCGGCTTTCGAGCAAGAAGTGCGTAAAACGCCCGAAGTGCTGGATTGCTGGTTGGTCGGCGGTAGCTTTGATTTTTTGGTGCGCATTGGGTGCCGCAACATGGAGCATTACCGACTATTGGCCGACACTTGGCTAACCAGCAAAAAATTCCGCGTCGATAAAATCGTCACCATCACTGAGTTACAAGCTATCAAACGCGCTTAACACGGTTAAAAATGCTTAAAGCTGGTTTGCCCGCCGGACTCAATCATGGCGGGCAAAGGCTAGCCAGCGCCGTTCCGCGCGCGAAAACAAGAAAATCAAGATAAAGGTACACAGCAAATAAAGCGCCGCCGCCATTAAAAACGGAATAAATGGCGAATAAGTGGTGGCATAGAAAGCCCGTGCCACGCCAGTGATATCGAGCAAGGTGACGGTGCTGGCCAGAGAGGTGGCATGCAGCAAGAACACCATTTCGTTATTCAACGCCGGAATACCACGGCGTAATGTCGCCGGTAACACTAATCGGCGAATGATTTGCCACTGACTCATACCGAACGCTTCGCCAGCCACCCACTCCTGACGTGGAAAAGTCACCATCATGCCGGCCAATAATTCCGCGACATAAGCACTGGTATTGAGCACCAAGGCCAGTGTGGCGCAGAAAGTGGCATCCCGAAATAGCAGCCAGAAAGGTTGGTCGTCCTGCCAACCCAACTGCACAATATCAAACTGCGACAGACCATAGTAGATAAGCATGAGTTGCAGATAGAGCGGCGTGCTACGAAAGAAATAAGTCACACTGCGGATAAGCCAAGCCAGCGGGCGTGGGCCAAATGCTTGCCCGACCGCCATCACTAGCGCCAGTAATAAGCCAGGAAACACCGAGAGTAAAAACAGTTTGGCCGTCATCGCCAGACCCGTGGTATCAGAGCCGTCGCTGTAGAGAAATGTCGGGACTGCTTCCAATATGGTTTGCAGATTCATCAGCGCGCCCTCGCCGCAGTTGAAGTCGACAGCGCATAACGCCGCGCCAACAGACTAAAGCCCCAACTGGACAACGCAGTAATGGCCATGTAAATCATCGCCACCAGGAAGTAAAACAGGAAAGGTTTTTGTGTCGCGCGCCCTGCCTGCTCGGCCAGCCACACCATATCTTCCAATCCCAGAATGGATATCAAGGCCGAAGCTTTCATCAGACCGAGCCAGTTATTATTGATGCCGGGAATGGCAAAACTGAGCATTTGCGGCAGCATAATGCGCCGGAACACCTGACTGGGGCGCATGCCGTAAGCCATTGCGGCTTCCAACTGACCACGATCGACTGTTTGAAAAGCACCACGGAAGGTTTCCGTGTAATACGCACCAAAGACAATGCCTATGGCCAGTACACCGGAAATAAAAGTATTGAAGCGAACCGGCCCCAAGCCCAACAGGCCGAGAAAACCATTCACCAGCATTTCGCCACCAAAAAATAGCAGCAGCATAATCACCAGTTCAGGAATGCCGCGCACTAAGGTGGTGTAACCTGTTGATATCCAACGTAACCAGCGCGGGCCAAACAGCTTGATAACCGCATTGATCAGGCCGAGTGTGAGTGCGACAGCCAGTGATAGCAGCATCACGCACAGTGATAACCCCGCCCCTTGTGCCAGTAACGGCAAATAGTCTGTGACCATTATTGACCTCCCGAGGCTAACCAACGGCAACCGGGCATGGGTGCCATTGCCCGGTGCTCGTCACAGTTATGGCAAAAAATCACTCGCCGTAAATATCGAAACTAAAATACTTTTTCTGAATGGCATCATAGGTGCCATCAGCACGAATCGCCTTTATGGCCCCATTAAGGGCATCGCGCAAAGCCGGATTATCTTTACCGACGGCGATGCCGACATCAGAAGAGATAGTTTCGTCTTGAATGACTGGCCCAGCAAAAGCAAATTTTTGCCCGCGCGGGGTGTCGATAAAACTACTGGCGGCCTGAATATTATCTTGCAACGAGGCGTTGATGCGCCCTGACAGCAGATCGAGATAGACATTGTCCTGATTGGCGTAAGAGACAATTTTGACCCCTTGCCCGCCCCAATGTTTTTTCGCGTAAGTTTCATGGATAGACCCGGTCTGAACCCCGACGGTTTTTCCTTTGAGGCTGGCAACATCCGGTGATAATGGGCTGCCTTTGCGCGCGACTAATTGCGCGGCACTGCGGTAATAGCGGTCAGTGAAATCGACTTCTTTTTTGCGCTCATCGGTAATACTGAGCGATGCAATAATGGCATCAAACTTGCGCGCATTCAGGGCCGCAATCATACTTTCAAAGGGCTGTTTGACGAAAACACACTTGGCATGCAGGTTGTCACACAAAGCATTCGCGATATCAATATCAAAACCGGTGATCTCGCCACTGGGGGCCAGAACATCAAAAGGTGGATATCCGCCGTCCACACCAAAACTGATAGTTTCTATTGTTTGAGCCGCCACGGGCGCGGAAAGTATCAAACCAGTCAATAATGCAGCTAATGTTTTTTTCATCATTAAAGTCCCGTTTAGGTAAGCCATAGAAGCGGTAAGTCATAGCAACAGCAAGCTGTTAGAAACGCAACGAGAGGCAGGTTAAGCCGCCATCCATTTTTTTAAATTCACTGGTATCAAGTTGAACAATGGGCATCCCCAGCTTTTCAATTTGCGCCAATGTATCAGGATAACCTCGCGGCGTTATCAGCGTATCATTGATCCATAAGGTATTACCGGCGTACGACTCCGCTTCTGGAATCACAATAGTATTGAAATCGGCAAAGGCAGGATGATGTTGATAATCTGCGGTTAGCAATAAAGTATTGCGACCGACATAGTTAACAATGGATTTCAGGTGCAGCCCGGCACTCACTTCAATGGCGGTCACGCGATAGCCATAACGCCCTACTGCCGCAGTAAATTCGCTAATGCCCGCTTCATCGGTGCGGGATGTCAGCCCGATAAAAAACTGTTTATCCACCAATAACACATCACCGCCATCGAGGTGCCCGCGGGGACTCATGCGAAAAACCGGGCGGTCGGTAAACAGTGGCTCGATGGTGTCAACTTCGCCCTGGCGACTCGGCGCTCCGGGGTGAGTTATCACCGCCAGTTCCGGCATGACGACTGCGGTATCTTCGACAAAGTGGGCATCTGGAAAAGCCGATGCCGCCGGTAAGATGGTCACTTTCAGGCCAAGTCGCAGCAAAGTATCCACATAAGCCAGAAATTGTTGGCCGGTGGCGGCAACATCCGGCGCACCCAATTGGGAGGTTGTCTGGCCGCTACCACAGGTATCAGCAGGGAGTCTGGCAATAGCTTGAGTAAAGTACATAGCGATTCTCTTAATTGGGAGCGAAACTATTGATCTGATTATTAAACAGATACTGTCACCAATCAGGTTGAATCAGCCCGTTACGACTATACATTTACGCTGTTTATAATTTTCCACACGACTTATTCCGCTGTCAGCAAAATGAAACCACCGTTTCCCATACGCTTTAGTTATATACTGAATGATATGATACAAGCTGAGGTTAATGACAAAGTTGCTGATATTTATCTAACCAAGGGCGTCAAATGAAAAAATTAACTCTCGTGATGCTCACCTTATTACTGGTGGCCTGTGCCAATACCGGCCATGTTGGTGTGAGTGGCGGTTCGAGCGGCATATCCAGTATCAGTATTGGTACCGGAGTTCGCAGGTAGACGGGGTTCCCGCCCCTTGTTGTTACATTACTGCGTTTATATACTGAATGTGGCCGTGAATTAAAGGCAAAAACTGACCTATTTCTGTATTTAAATCAATTGAATAGCGAGCAAAATATCAACGAATACCTTGCTCGCTATTGCACGGGATATTAACGGAACGGCGGCTCGTTAAAGGTGCGCAACTTGCGTGAATGCAGTTGGTCGCCCTCCGCGCGCAGCAAATCTATTGCCCGAATACCAATCTGCAAATGTTCGGAAATAGCGCCCTCATAAAAATGATTCGCTTGCCCCGGCAGTTTGATTTCGCCATGCAAAGGTTTGTCTGAGACACACAATAATGTGCCATAAGGTACTCTGAACCGATAACCTTGTGCCGCGATCGTGGCACTTTCCATATCAACGGCTACCGCCCGACTGAGATTAAAACGCAAGGCAGAGGCAGAAAAACGCAGTTCCCAGTTGCGATCGTCGGAAGTGACCACGGTTCCGGTACGCAGCCGTTGTTTGACTTCAACGCCCGGCATGCCACTCACCGCTTTGGTGGCGTCATATAATGCCCGTTGAACCTCAGCGATGCTTGGAATTGGAATATCCGGTGGCAACACCGCGTCCAGCACATGGTCGTCGCGCAAATAAGCATGCGCCAAGACATAATCGCCAATCGCCTGACTCTCACGTAAACCGCCGCAATGCCCGATCATCAGCCACGCGTGTGGCCGCATCACTGCCAGATGGTCGCAAATGGTTTTGGCATTGGATGGGCCAACGCCAATATTCACCAAGGTGATGCCATGCCCACTTTCTGCGATTAAGTGATAGGCGGGCATTTGATATTTTTTCCACGCCAGATCGGAGGTTGTCTTCTCCGGATCGGCATTTTCCACAGTTATGTAGCTCCCCCCGGCGCAGGATAAGGCTTTATAGGGGCTGGCGGGATCAAGGATTTGCTCACAAGCCCAACTGACAAACTCATCAACATAGCGGCTGTAATTGGTAAACAGAATATAGGGCTGAATATGTTCTGCCGGTGTGCCGGTGTAGTGTTTGAGCCGCGCCAGGGAGAAGTCAGTGCGCAGCGCATCAAAATGCGATAACGGGAAATCAGCGCCAGCAATATCAATACCGTCAGTGATGGCATCGCCGATTTTAGCCAGATCCGTGGTTGGGAAGTGCTGAGCTAGCCCTGCTGTCATCGAGCGGTCGAGAATAAGGTCGGAGCCATCAATAACAAAGGGATAAGGCATTTCTTGTTGTGACGCTGTCACTTCGAATACTGCACCATACTCAGCTTCCAGTAATGTGAGTTGCTCAGTCAGGTACTCCCTGAATAAGGCTGGCCGAGTGATAGTGGTGCTGTATTGGCCAGTGCGTGAGAAGCGCCCATAAGCCCGAGTACGCTGATGTGAGCGGAATCGGCCATCCCAACTGACACTGAGTTGCGGATACGAAAATAAGCCTTTCGCCCGGTCACCCACATCTGGCAAAGCTCCATCACGAATATATGCGCTGATAGCATCACGCAATGCGCTCAGCGCCGCCTCGTATAACGTCTCCAGTCTCTCTATTGCCTCAATGGCCGAGAGATGAGTTGTAACTTGTGATTGATTCAAGGTATCTCCTTTCAATACGCGTAAAGGCGGTGTTTAGCTTACTCAATAAAGCTGGGCAGAAATAGAAATATGAGGATTAAAATGGTTAATTGAGATTATAAGCGGTGCCCACGGTGGACTTATTATCGCGAGCCGCGACCTTGTCGGGTCAGCGCTTTTCTTATAAACAACGACCCATTTTGCCACTTATTCCTGCGTTTGATTCCCTTCACCCACCTTAAAATAGTTACTGTCGCAGATAACACTTTATTTTCTGCTTTGAAAAGGTCTCTTTTGCGTGGCGAAATCATTTTTACGCAGTGGTAGTTTGGACGATATTCTGGCGTTGGGCGAAAACGGACAACCCGTTTATGCTTCTGCGTTTCAGATTAGAGAGGCATTACGCCTTAAAAAACAGCAACATATTGCTGATTGCCTGGCGATTCCTCAGCTCAATGAGCGAGGGGATCGCATTGATTGGTATGCCCCTATTGAAGGTAAAGTCACCTCATGGGTTGCGGCCAGCACCACTGAGCGAAAATCCGCCATAAAGCAATTGTCAGCCTGTCTGTCTAGCATCAATGATTTATGCCAGCATGCACAACAATCAGATAAAGCCGCCCACCGATTATTAGGGGTGTTGCTAGCGAAAACCATGCAATTCCCTGATCAGAATCATGTTTATCTGGTGGCGGGCAAGCCGGTGTTGACCTTCTGGGGCTTTGTCAGCCGGGGTCAGAAAACACGGACGGATCCTCTTGATTGCTTACGGCAAACAGCTGAAGCCATTGAGCCAACTATTATCCCCCTAAGTGCTGCGCCCTCTGCGCCGATAACGCCACCGGTTGCCGCTGCCGAATTACCCCCGCCAACCGATATTGCTCCCGTGATACAGCCGGCTGTAGCCGTAGAACCCACATTGCTATCCACACCAGAGAAAAAACTGCCCCGCTGGTTGCGGTTCAGTTGGATATTGCCAGTGCTGGCCTTAATCATTGCATTAATTGTGCAATTTAGTGGCGGTATGCCAGAGAGCGTTTCGGCAGCGCCAGTGGTGTCTAAGGATAAAATTGTTGCAGATATAACGGCTGAGGAGAAGAGCGCACCAGAGGTCAGTGCCCCTGCCATCACGATCATCCAGCCCGCCCCTGAGCCGCAACTCCCGCTGAATAATGCCACCATTATTCCCTCTCAACCGGTGGTAGCGGAGTCTGTGGAAGTGCCAGAGTTAACTGCGGCGCAGAGCAAACGCGCACTGATACTGCCTTTCGAGGCGGTCAAAGTGGGGTCAACGGCATTTCTTAATGGCAATTGGCGCGTCAGCCCCGATATTAAAGCGGCCCAAACCGGTAAAGCGCCCAGCTTGAGATATCAGATTAAAAATGGCAAAGGCACGGTAAGAATTACCCACGGTGATAATGTCACCTGCCAGGCTAATATTACCGCCGGGTTAATGAAATCGGGCAATCTGGTGATCAACAGCCGCTATAGGGCGCAGTGTAGTGATGGTTCAAAATATCAAATTCCTGAGATCGTCTGTAAGCAAGGCATTACCGGCGTTGCTGATTGCAAAGGCCGCTATGATGCCAATACCACACTTCCAATGACGATGAAGCGCGAGACTAAATAATATTATGCTGGCAACGATCACTGACTATAAACAGAAAATTTCGCTGATTCAGAATAGTGGTATCCAGTTTTTGGACTTCGCCTTAAAACCTGAATGTAATAGCGAACTGCCGAATAAATTTGTGCGTAAAAGTGCTAATGGCCCGCTGCTGCGCCTGAATTATCATGAGCATAATGGCAAATATTCGCTGATGGTACCGGGCGCGGCCCCTGAAATTGTTAAACCCGAGTTTAGTTTCTCGCTAGAACAATCATTGAAATTGCTGAATAAAATTTGGCTCCCCCTGCCTTTCATGCGCTTTAATCCGCCGCGCACTTTCGTCAGTGGGCCGGATAATTGGGCCAGAGTACAAATTTTAGTGTTGGATAGCCCGGATCAGGATGGCAATACATTACGGATCACCATGGCCTTTGACACCAAAGTTTACCCTGAAGGCCACGCCAACGAATATTTGGCACCCAACGAAAACGATATTAAAACAGGATTGAGTTTTGCGCTGGCTTACCATAATGAAGAATTAGCCGAATTCCTTGATTTAACCTGGGTTGATGGTTGGTTGCGGGAAGTCTTTATTCAGCAAGCCTCTGAGCAGGAAGAACGTACCGCTCGCCATATTAGTGCCTCATTGCGCGAGTTTGAATATCAAGCCCACTACCTTAACTTATTGGAATTACTGGGTAGTCAGGTCGGTGTGCCAGAAATTAAAATCAATACCAGTACCCTGCAAGAACCCGCTGTGAGCGTCGACCTTATTCTTGATGTCGGCAATTCACATACCTGCGGTATTTTAGTGGAAGAAAGTAGCGATGAAAGTCATGGTTTGAAACAAACCTATGAATTACAAATCCGTGATTTGAGTGAGCCTCACCATCTGTATAACGAATTGTTTGAAAGCCGAGTTGAATTTTCACCAGCGAAATTCGGCAAGCAGAACTTTTCAGTAGAAAGTGGCCGTGATGACGCCTTTATTTGGCCGTCGATTACCCGTGTTGGCAGCGAAGCCAGCCGCATGGCGCTACACCGCTTGGGCACTGAGGGTTCTACCGGTATTTCCAGCCCACGCCGCTACCTGTGGGATGAAGAGACCTATACCCCAGGTTGGCGATTTAATGAAACCCCCATTGCACAAATATCATCTACACAAGCATCATCCACGCAAATACATGAGCCGCTGGCGACCGCATTGCCGCTGATTAATTTGGTTAATGATGACGGCCAGCCCCTGTATAGCATGCCGATGGATGATCGGCTGCCGGTATTCTCGCCACATTATAGCCGCAGTTCATTGATGACTTTTATGTTATCGGAATTGCTAACACAGGCGTTGATGCACATTAATAGCGCCGCCCAACGTTTGAAAATGACCCATGCCAACGCCCCACGGCAGTTACGGGCCATTATTCTGACGTTGCCGTCAGCCATGCCCAAACCTGAGCGAGAAATTTTCCGCCGCCGGATGAATGAAGCTATTGCTCTGGTCTGGAAATCAATGGGTTGGCATCCGGCAGATGATAACTTTGTCTCCGAGCAAGACCGCGCCAAAAGCCAAGTCCCGGTACCGACTGTCCAGATGGAGTGGGATGAAGCCACCTGTGGCCAGATGGTTTATCTGTATAACGAAACCCAGGTTAACTTCGGTGGCCGGACTGCGGCCTTTTTTGCCAGTATGGCGCGGCCAGACAAGCAACTTGAAGCCGGAGAAACTGCAGGAAAAACCTTACGCATCGCCTCAATTGATATTGGTGGCGGCACCACCGATCTGGCCATCACACAATACTGGTTAGACGATGGCATAGGTAATAATGTTAAAATCAGCCCACGCCTGCTGTTCCGTGAAGGTTTCAAAGTCGCTGGCGACGATATTTTGCTGGATGTTATTCAACTGTATATTTTACCGGCACTTCAAGCTCGGCTTAAGAAAGCAGCGGTTATCAATACTGATGCCCTGATGGATAAATTGTTTGGCAATGATGGCCGGATGGATGGGCAATCGGCATTGCGCCAACAAGCTACGTTACAAATATTTATGCCAGTCGGGCGAGCAATTCTTGAAGCTTATGAAGGCTTTGATCCACTGGATACCAATGCAGAAATTGACGCCAGCTTTGGTGAGTTATTATCCCAGAACCCAACATCGAAAGTATTGGAATACATTAACAGTGAAGTTCAGCGTGAATTGCCCGCCGATGCCGGGGAATTTGATATCTTGCATGTGCCGCTGGTATTGAAATTAAGTAAATTGCATGGCGAGTTTTTGTCTAACCGGATGAGCATTACGCAAAACCTACGTTCGTTGTCCGAGGTGGTGTCGCTCTATTGTTGCGACGTGCTGCTATTGACTGGCCGCCCTTCGCGCTTCCCCGGTATTCAAGCTTTATTCCGCCATCTACAACCGCTACCGAATAATCGTATTCTTTCGCTGGATGGATACCATACCAGCGATTGGTATCCGTTTAACAAACAGGGCCGAATTGATAACCCGAAATCCACTGCTGCGGTGGGTGCAATGCTGTGTTTGCTGGCGCTCGATTTACGGCTGGCGGGTTTTTACTTTAAAGCAGGCGATTTCCAACCTTATTCGACCATCCGCTACCTTGGTATGCTGGGCAGTAACGATACCCTGACGGATGAAAATGTTTACTATCGTGATATCGACTTGGATAGTGCTGATTTTGCTCTGCCATCCGACACTCGTTTTCAGGTGAGAGGCTCATTGTGCCTTGGATTCCGCCAGCTTGATAATGACCGTTGGCCGCCATCCCCTCTCTATACTTTGTCAATTGTGGATCAAGAACTGGCCCGCAAAGTCGCCGGTGACAGCGTGTTGCATGTTAGATTGAAACTCACCAAAGGTGATAAGCCATTTATTGATAAAAAGGGTAGCCCAGAACGTTTTGAGATAGCTGACGCCGTACTGCAAGATGGCAGCCGTGTCCCGTTGCATCATCTGCGTCTCAAGCTAAACACACTCGCCAGCAATGGCTCAGCATCAACCCATTATTGGATTGATAGTGGGAGCGTATTTAAAAAATGAAATCATTAACCAACCAGCAGCTCAATAGCCAGCTTAAGCAGGTGACTCAAGGTATTGATCAGACGATTGATTGGATTAACAATACGCGCCAACACGCCATCCGTCTGGACATAGAAGCCTCTCAACTGGCGGTTAAACTGCGCCGCCACCGTAACAAAGCTCGCCATCTGTCTGAAATGGCGCTAACCCCTATGAGCATTGGCTTTTTCGGGCAATCCTCCGCCGGGAAGCAGCACCTAATTTCTGCATTGATTGCTGGTGAAAATGGCCAACTGGAAACGACCCTCGCGGGGAAGACCCTCAACTTTTGGCAACAAATTAAACCCGGATATCAGTCTAGTGGATTGGTGACCCGCTTTAGCCATCAAGCAGTTATTAGTCATTCAACTGTCAATGATTCAGCTAATCATCAATCAATAAGTCATCATGAAAACCATCCAGTGCAGCTTTCGCTACTCAATGAAATGGATATTGCCAAAATAGTGGCAAGTGTGTTTTTGCGGGATAAACAGCAAGAAATGCGCATGTATTCACTGGATGAGCAACATATTAGCGATCATCTACAACAATTGGTGATGCGTAGACAACCGTTAGCCATCGCGGGTATTACCAGTGATGAAGTCATTAGTCTTTGGGATTATTTGATTCGCCATGACGCATTACGCCAGAAGACACTAGACACGCATTTCTGGCCCTTCGCGATTGAATTGGCACCTTATTTAAGTATTGATGATCGGGCTATTTTATTCTCATTGCTGTGGGCCGAGTCACCACCGCTGACGGATGCTTATCGTCATTTTGCCTATACCTTGCAGCACTTGGGAGGCACGTCGCAATTATTAGCCCCACTCAGTGTGTTAGTGGACGATACATTGTTACCTGCCAACGGCATCATGAATGTCGCCGCACTCAACTACCTAAACACCCCAGCTGACACTCAAATTCAAGTTTTGCCACTGAAAGACTCAGTAGCAAAGAATATTGCAGCAAAGAATATTGTTGCAAGAGACCCCGTGACAGTGTCACTCGCGGAGCTAACGTTACTGTCAGTTGAATTACAGATCCCGCTACGCGTGTCGGCGGCCGACCATTTACTTAATTCAGATAAGGTGTTTGAATCCGTCGACTTATTGGAGTTCCCCGATTATAGCGACGTATTCGATGTCCCAACTCATGTTGAGCACACACTTTATCCGCTAGCCGCTGCGCTATCACAGGCTAAGAATACCTATCTGCTTGAGCGCTACACAGACAAACAACAAATAAACCTGTTACTGGTCTGTACTGCTGCGAACAACCGTACCGAAGTAAAAGTGGTGGGTAAGGCGCTGGACTATTGGGTTAAACAGTCTCAGGGCGAAAATAAACACGTTCGTTCGCGTAGAAACCCAGGGCTTATCTGGGCGCTAACGCCTTTTGATCAACGCATTTCCTCGGCTGGCGCGAAAAACCATGACGAAGCAGTACAACGTTATGTCGGAAACCCCGGTGATAGCTGGGGCACTATGCTGGCATTGGATACCCGCGGTATTGAGCGCATGGTGACTTATCTGGCACAAGAAATTCGTCGTGACATTAAAGCCAAACGTATTACTGAGCAACTCCATGAACTCCAGCGAGAGCTGACAGAGAATTTGTTGGTAGGTTGGGCTCAACCTGCAACCAGCGAATTACAACAAAAGCAGTGTATCGCCGAAACATTGCTTAAAACACTACAAACCCGAACCGGCTTACACGGCGAGTTATTGGAGCGGTTATTGCCTTCGCGTGATGAGTTGCGCGCCCTCTATTTACAACAACCAAACCGTTTGCGACAACAAAACCGTGCTGTTGAGCTGGTCACCCCAACCGTCAGTCATCACGAGCCGTTCAGTATTGGCATTGATATCGATTTATTCAGCGACCCACCTTTATCGCCTGAACTGCCAACGTCAGCAGCAACACCATCAAGTGGCGATTATGAAACAGAATATGCCAAAAATGTGCAACGTTACTGGATCAATCACCTGAGGCAGTTACCAGATAATGCCCCACTCATTGAGTTATTGGGCATCACCAAACCGACGATTGAGCTGCTGGTTACAGAGCTAATAACTACCAGTATCCGATTAGATATCACCGGACAATTAGTCAAAATACTGGCTGATAATGAGCAAGTTGGCTTACATCGTGATACTAAGGCTGACCGCCAAGTGTCTCGTGCCCTGACAGTATTAGGTGATTTCGTCGCTTGGCTTGGTTTTTTACACATTAATGAAGCCCTGCGGCCAGATAGCCGAATTAATAGAGGCTATAAGATTTTCGCTCAATCCCCTCAATCATCATCACCATTGGGTGCATCACAAAGGCTAACTAAATTGGCCCTCACACCGACTAATAATACTGCATTTTATATTTATGATTGGTTGGTCGGCTTAGGTGAAATGATTATTCACAATGAGGGTTACTCTGCCAGCAGTGAAATCAGTGATCATCATCGTGAGCAGTTGGCGGCTATCTTAATATTGGTCAAACAAAACCAACATTAATTAACCCATAGCGAGTAAAACTCATCGCTATAATAACCCCCTCCCATAATCAGCAGGAGGGGGCATCGTCATTAATGCGTTAAATACTCATTATCAAGACGCCGGAAAATACTTTTCCACTAAAGCATATAAAATGGCGGCTGTTTCAATGTCAATATTACCTTGATAATTATTGGGCCTAAAGTGCAATTGAAATGCGCGTATCAGATGTTGATAACCATCATCATTGCTGGCAATAGAAACATCGTATCCATAAGTACTAAAGTGATTTAGTAAGTCAGTTTTAGCCGGTAATCCGTGTTGGGTAAATTGCTGAGTGAATTTTTCCTTAGTATCCGGATCATACCAAGCACCAATACCGTCATTATACAATTCTTGCCAAGGAAACTCTGGCCCTGGGTCACTTTTGCGAGTGGGGGCAATATCAGAGTGAGCAACAACATTTACCGGCGAAATATCAGGGTAGCGTTGTAAAATATTCGCCGCCAGTTGTTTTACGGCGGCAATTTGGTTTTCCGGATACGGAGGGAAGTTGAAAATGCCACCATGTTCAGTGGCTAAATTGACAATCTCAATGCCGATAGAGGTGTCATTGAGATTAGTGCGCCCTGCCCAACTACTGACCCCTGCATGCCAGGCTCGCGCATTTTCATCTACCAAGTTAAATATCCGTATATCATTAAACCCGGATTTTTTATAACTTTCATCGTTAAGGTCGGGCACTAAATAATGAACACTGACGTTATTACCTGTTAGGGATTTTATAGAGTTTTCAAAATTCTCAGCGGTGTAGTGCAAAACTAAGAATCGCACACGGGAATTAAATGATTTGATAGCGCGAAAATTATTATAGTCAATCATATACATATTAAACTCCTTGTAATTTGAATTTCAGTCAATATATATCAATTAATACAATTTTCTCTTTTCATCCATATGATACTTTATAGTGCTCTAAGGACGATGATCCCAGGTTTATCTTTAACATATTGAATAAAAGGTGAATCAACAACTTTCATATTACTTTTAAGTGAAGAGGCATTACGCAGCATTGGCCCATCAGGTGTCATGATAAAAATGCCCGTATGCGTCACATCCAATCCATTGATTTTTGTATAAATACCAATGTAATCACCGGTTTTTAACTGACTGACAACAGCGTCATTAATAAACTCAGCTGGAATATAAACAACATTGCGTTTAACCGTGCCCAATGTCGGAATAAACTCACCACCATCCTTTTTTTGATTCAAAAATTTAACCACGGTAACAGCATGTGAACTTATTTTTGCAGTAATATCTTGTGCGTTTAATGGTTGCTGATGAGACCAGTCAGTAAAGAAATGCTTTCGATTTTTATAGCTGATATCACTATCAATATAGCGAGTGGCAATAAGCTGCTGAATAAAATCTGCTGTATCTTTAGACTGACGCAGCGAGTTAACATAATCAAGATAAGTAAAACAATCTAGCCCTCTGAAATCAATCACTAACTCTTCAGGTTTTGTCGGTGAGCCAATAAGCATATTCGCCTTATAAGGCGTTCCCAGAAAATTAGCAGAGACTTTATTAATAATCTCTCCGGGTTGGTGGCTATCGGTTGTTTTTACTTGTGTTTCTATAATGGCAGTTATGCGATTAGCCGTGTAATTATCAATATCAACTCTTTCTTGAGGGTTATTTTTCGCGCCACAGCCCGCTAAAACTACTATTACAGCCAAAGATAATGATTTATACATAAGTCCCTTTTGCGTCTTATCCAGTTATTCCATACAAGCTAAGAATTGCCACCTTACTGTTTGATATTTAAACAACGCATCAACAAGATTCCATTCAATGAGGTTGATTAATCATGACAACCTGGTCGTCGGACTTTTTTGAACACTCCCCCGCAAGGTTAATTACCATGAAAATAGGGGTAACTCTCTCTTTTTCAATTGATTAAATTATTCTCCTTTTAGTCTTGGTGGGCGTCAATTTGTGATCAATCTTAGATTTTTGCATTCTTTTCATCCCATGCTCTTGTGCCTTGTTACCAATCGTGTTTATCTTTTAAGGCTTATTACATTTACTGATGAGATACCCCGTGAACTATTCCGCTGCCAACTTAGCTCTACTAAGCATCGACCTACTCAATACTGCGCATGTTGACGCAGTCGTGGTCGTGCGCGTGGTGGTGGTGGTCGGCAGCGCGCCGTAACGGGTACCGAATCCAGAAAGATTCCCAAACCCCGCCGGCGCCAGCCGAGCGGGGTTTCTTTTTAGCCCCACTCTGTTAGCTACCGGCCCTGATGAAGGATATAACCATGCGTTATACAGGCGCCCAATTGATAGTTCGTTTGCTGGAACAGCAAGGCATTACCACTGTTGCGGGTATTCCAGGCGGAGCCGCGCTACCGCTGTATGATGCTCTGGGGCAAAGTCGTATTATTCGCCATGTGCTGGCGCGACATGAACAAGGTGCGGGTTTCATGGCTCAAGGCATGGCTCGAGCGACTGGACAAACTGCGGTTTGTTTGGCATCCAGTGGCCCGGGCGCAACTAATCTGGTCACAGCAATCGCTGATGCTAAGCTCGATTCCATTCCACTGGTGTGTATTACTGGGCAAGTTTCATCTTCAATGATTGGTACCGATGCATTTCAAGAGGTTGATACCTATGGAATGTCGATCCCTATTACCAAACATAATTATTTGGTTCGCGACATCAGTGAACTCACACGGGTGATCCCCGCCGCATTTCGCATCGCCCAGTCGGGCCGCCCTGGCCCGGTCTGGATTGATATTCCTAAAGATGTTCAGACAGCGGAAATCGAGCTTGATAGCTTGCCAGAACCGGGTGTTGCTGATGAACCAGGTCAAATTGATCTGGCGGCAATTGAACAAGTCGCTCAAATGATCAACCGCGCTGTGCGGCCGGTACTCTATCTGGGAGGCGGAATAGTCAGTTCTGAAGCTCATCAGCAGGCAATACAGTTGGCCGAACATGCCGGTTTACCCACCACAATGACATTAATGGCATTGGGCACGATGCCAGTTGACCACCCATTATCTTTGGGCATGTTGGGTATGCACGCCGCGCGCTCAACCAATCTCATCATGCAACAAGCTGATTTATTGATTGTGTTAGGTGCACGATTTGATGATCGCGCTATCGGCAAAGCTGAACAGTTCTGCCCTGATGCCAGTATCATTCATATTGATATTGACCCAGCTGAACTGGGCAAAATTCGCCGCCCACATCTGGCAATGAATGCAGATATCAAGCAGGTATTGACCCACTTGCTGCCCTTAATTGACATGCAAACACGCGATGAATGGCGTTCTATGGTCAGTGATATACAGCGCGAATTTCCGTTCAATCAACCCAATAGCGGTAACCCATTGTGCCACTATGGGTTGATTCGTGCGGCCGCGGTTGCGCTTGATGACGAGACTATCATTACCACAGATGTTGGCCAGCATCAGATGTGGGTGGCGCAAGCATACCCTCTGCATCGCCCTCGACAGTGGTTAACCTCCGGCGGGCTGGGTACTATGGGGTTTGGGCTGCCCGCTGCGATTGGCGCCGCGCTGGCCAAGCCGCAAGCAAAAGTGGTGTGTTTTTCGGGTGATGGTAGCCTGATGATGAACATTCAAGAAATGGCAACAGCAGCAGAGCAACAGCTGAACGTTAAGATTATTTTGATGAACAACCAGTCATTAGGTTTAGTCCATCAACAGCAAGATTTGTTCTTCGGCAAACGAATTTTTGCCGCGGATTACCCTTATCGCACTAATTTTATTCATATTGCTGAAGGGTTTGGCTTCTCGACCTGTGACCTTAATACTGCCAGCGATCCTTATGCTGCTTTACATGAGGCTTTAAACCGCCCTGGCCCGGTACTGATTCACGCACTGATTGATGTGGATGAAAAAGTGTACCCAATGGTGCCTCCGGGCGCGGCAAATATTGATATGATTGGAGGTGAATAATATGACAGCTCAACCAATAACCCCGCAGCAAGTCATTTCTGCGCGCGTCACGTTACTGCTCACCGTACGCAACCATCCTGGAGTCATGTCCCATATTTGTGGGTTATTTGCCCGCCGCGCATTTAACGTCGATGGAATATTATGTATGCCACTGGCCGGCGGAGAAGAGAGCCGTATCTGGTTGCAGGTCTTAGATGATCAGCGCTTACAACAAATGATAAGCCAACTGGAAAAACTCGAAGATGTGCTTCAGGTTTGCCGCTTTGACTCTGAAATGCCGATTTTTGATCAGGTTGAAGACTTAGTCGCCAATCAACGATAACAGGTCACCCTCTTTCATCGACACTGTTGCGATTAAATGGCAGTGTCGGTAAAGAGCAATACGTGTCAATAGATTAATACTTATTATCCGATGAGTTGAATAATGTATGACGAAAATACAAGGGGCTGTTATCGAGACGATATCGTTAACAGCCCTTATTTCATGGAATATAACTCAATTACGCCAGCAGTAATTTCTGTAACTCAGCCAGTGAACTGACTTGATAACGCGGCGCAATATTTTCATCCGCCACAGCGCCATGAATATTAAGCCAGCAAGTATCAATACCTGCATTGATACCACCTTGAATATCCGAATGGAGGTTATCTCCCACCATCAAAATATCTTCTTTCGCCGGGTTATTCATTAAATTGAAAGCATGCTCAAATATCGCAACATCGGGCTTAGCCGCACCCACTTGCTCCGAAATAATCAGCGGAGAAAAGACATTTTTTAACCCGGTGCGTTCCAATCGGATGGTCTGCAATTCGGTGAAACCATTAGTAATGATGCCCATATTTACTTTGCCACTCAAAGCATCGACTAACTCGCGCGCGCCAGGTAACAATGCACAGATATCCGCCATGGCAATTAAAAACTCACTGTTCAGGCGGTTCGCTGTCACGCCGAGCTTCTCGGCCCACATTTCAAAACGGGTACTTTGTAATTCGGCCGCGGATATTTTTCCGTCTTGATAATCAACCCAGAGAGGTTTATTAACCAACTGATAATGGTCGAAATCTTGTGCAGAGAAATCTACATTAAAGCGGGAAAACATGAGCTTTAACCCTTGATAAGCATCAAAGTGAAATAGAGTTTCATCCGCATCGAACAGTATCCATTGGTATTTCATCACGATTATCTCTCTGACATTTGGCATTATTAGGCGCGCTATGGTAGCGAGTATTGAGGCCCAGCTCAAGTTACGCCACCCCCCTAACACATCCTTTTTCTTTCAAATAAGGAGTGCCGCTGATATATCACGGTTGATGGTAATAGTGACATCACCGGTGATTAACGGGGCATCAAACGCGGCTAATATTTTCCGGTTAATTTCAATCAAAGCGTCATCAAGTTTAACTTCCATATCCGCAGTGATATCCACTAATTTCTCACGATCCCAAGAATCACGTGAAATCAGTAATTTCAAGAATGTCGCAATGCTATCAGGTAAATGAGCGGTGATGGCTGCCAGAGATTGCGGATTAATATCTGCCGTAGTCGCTGCCGCGACACTGGCCGTGATAAACAAATCCTTCAATAATTTGGCTAATTCTTGGCTTTCTTTTTTCAGCAGGTTCACACGGTCGGTATCTGTCACCACTTCAACAGCCGCCGACGGTAAACTCAATGTCATTGGGGTTGCACGGCTATCCAAATCGGCATAAACCCATTTACTGTCCAGCGCAAAACGTTGGTATACCCGCTCAAGAAACTTCACTTCTTGAGGTGTAATTGTCCCTTCAACTTGCAGCAGGTGTGCGAGGAAACGCGCAATAACACGACGATTTTCCAACGAGAGTGGTTCCATATTATTCTTCAGAGCCAACAATGTGTTATTTTTTCGTATACCCGGTTGCAGGTAGGCTTTTAAGCGCATACGTTGGCCGGGGCTAAGAAAGCCCCATGCATCAATGTGCCGGGTCAATATTATGGATTCAGGTTCGCCGATTCGGCCATCAAACATCACCGCAGCACAAGCCAATTCAACGGTAAGCATAGTGACGCGATAGGCATCAAAGGTGGTCGATTCTGTAACCAGCGATTCAATAGGAAACAGTGCAACAGTGTCCTGCAATACCGGTGTGCGATTATCCGCTCTGACATCAGGTTCGATACCCACTTGCAAAGAAGCTAATGCGTAAGTTAATGCCATTACATGGCTGCGCGACAGGCGCTCTGGTGGTTTGGTGCCACAGGCGGTACTGAGTTGAAGAAACAACTCACCCAAAGTGACCATTAGCAAACCATAACCCACTCGGGTTTTGATATTCTCTAATTCGGTTTTTAATGCCACAGACCATAACGCCACGGGCATTAATAACTGCCCTTCTAATGACATTTTTTTCTTCGGGTTGATGCTGGCAAAACGATTGTAAATATCAAGTTCCTGCTGACATATCTCAAAGATTGCTCGCAGTTTATCGCGATGAGATTTGCACACAGCAACATTGGGTAGATCAGTAATTTGCCGAAAGAATTCTTGCCCCATTAAGCCCGTAGATGCTGGACGATAGAATATTTGTAATTTTGTTTTATTAACGGGTAATAAAAATCCATCGCCATATTGTTCTTGGTAGCGCTGGCGGAACAATGTGGCAAAAATATCTGCACAATGTGCCATTGAGATATTTTGGTTAATCGCGGGGTCGGCTTCCCCCCACGCGAGCGCCCACTCAACCGGCAAGGGTTTCTGGTCAAGAGCTAATTGCCCCAATCCAACTAATAATGCCAGTGGCAGTTCAGTTGAAACTTCGCGGGTTGCCGGAGGGGCAGAAAGATAGAGTTTCTCATCTATATTTACCCTGGTGATATAAACTAATAAGTTCTGCGCATAATGATTGAATGCGTTATTTTTCCCGTAAATATTTAGCAAGCGATTAAGTTCAGATTCAAGAATGGGCAGTTCTTTTTTTGCTATCGGATCTATAGCAGCATCAATGAGTATTCTATGTTCTAGTCCATAGAAAAATAAGAAAACATAGCTAATATCTGCGTTGGGTGATTTACGGCCCTCTGATAACCATTGTAAATACCCTTTTCGCGCCTCTGGTGAGCAGGTCGAATAATCAGGTGCACTATCAATCAGAGGTAATGAAATATCTATTTCTTCTGGCGCAACATCCATTGATGGATTAATAAAGGCGGGTTCTGCACCAGTACGGTTACTTTTGTATTTATTACCAATGTAAACCATACCATCAGGTAAATTTATTCCTGCAACCACGGCCAGTTCACCAGGACGCAACCAGGATGCACGGGCTAGAGAACCCCGTGAGATGTCGGGTTGTTTTACTTTAGGTTCAGCGGAGGGCTTCTTGTTCAGCTCATCGGGTGCAGTAGTTTGTTCTGGTTCCAACTGTGACGGGGCCATTTGATAATTGCCCAGATCCGGTATCACCGCAATCTCTTGCCTATTAGGTTTACCCGGTTGGCCCGCATGCGTCTTAGTCTTACGGATATTTTGCCAGACAAAATACAGGCATAAGATAGCCGCACTCAGTGCAATCCACGCCTCTCTCGGGATACCGGTGATCAGCCCCAAAACGACTATCAGTAGGATAACCCAGCCAGTACCGGTAGACTTTTTTTTCGTCACGATGATTTATATGCCCCTATCCTAAAATAATAATTTTTATTCTGCCTTTAATGGCAATTTTTAATAAAAAATTCTTTTTAACCAAAAAATGCAGCAAAAAACCATAGAGATAACCGATAAATTTAACTTAAGTCGAATTTATCGGTTAAATAATAAATCAATATTTTATGTTAATAACAGCTTGCCTGGCACAACAGCATGATAAAACTTTCAATAAATCAATTATGCCAGTTCATTATGCAATCAGCTAGTAAAGACTCTGTAACCGCAGGATAAACTCCCATGATTTCAGTTTGTCTCGTGTCTGGTTAGAATAAATTAAATAATAAGGTTAGGTGGCGGGTAATTTGTGTTCAGATAATGGAATTGAATGTTTCTGGTTTGTTTTTTAATCAAACCATCCACGTTTTCTCTATTGATAAACGCCATACTACAAATAGCGGTTAAAAAACGGGTTAAAAATACGATGGGCATATGACAGAAAAGAAAAATCCCAGCCATTACTGCACTGGGATCTGCTACCAATAGGCCGGTATTTATTTAAGGGCCATCGCATCGCGCATGGTAAAGAACAAATCTGTTTGGTCGGTTAGACCAACAACATTTGCCGCATGTGGGCCGTAAGCGGCGATGCGTAATTGTGTGCCAGTATGGCCTTGAGAATCATCTTCAGAGTTACCATAGCTGATAGCCATTACCGCGCCGTCTTTGGTGGTTAATGCCTGTGTCAAACCCGGAGCTTTAGCATCAGCTTCAATGATTTGGCTGGAATGGGCATGATCTGCGGTCACGATGACCAATGTATTGCCATCAGCGCGGGCAAATTCCAACGCTTTTTGAACCGCTTCGTCCAGATCGACAGTTTCACCAAACTGGCCACAAGGGTTAGCCGCGTGATCTTGTTTATCAATTGATGCCCCTTCAACTTGCAAGAAGAAGCCATTTTTATTGGTTTTCAGCAAATCGATAGCCTTTTCCGTCATCACGGCTAAGGTCGGTGTCCCTGTAGTTCGTTCGGCATTGTTTTCACAAACCACTGGCGGTTTATCTATATTACCGTGATAAGAGGCTTTTGGCCCCTGCCAGCGAACCGGCATATTGCCTGGGCTGAAGAGTCCCAACAGCGGTTTTTGTTGGTCGGCCTGTTTGATTGCATTCAGGTCATCAAGATTTTCGACAATCACATAGCCGCGAGCCAGAGCTTGGTCACGCAAAGATTTGTCTTTCCATTCACCCGCTTTAGCGAGTTGGCTGAATGATTTAGAACCGCCGCCCAATGTAACATCGGCGCGCCCTTCAATCATTTGCTCAGTAATGGAGCCACGGCCGCCATTTTCTAGCGCATTGGTGCTGCATTTTTCGCTAGTTTCTTCCGGGCCATAACATTTCCGGCCGGTGACATGAGCAAATTGTGCCGCGGGAGTTGCATCTTGCAGTTCAGCCGTTGAAACATTGCCGGTGGCTTTACCTGCTTTTTTAGCCAGTTCCAATAGGGTGACATGGTCTTTCCCAAACACATCAACACCCAGTGCGCCATTATAGGTTTTCACACCTGACGACCATGCGGTAGCTGAAGCTGCTGAGTCAGTCACATAATCAGGTTTCTGCGTTTTTTTATCTAATGAATAGTGCGTGTACTGCCCGGTCAGCGGCAATGCATCAATTCCTTTAAAGAAACCGCCCGCGCCCATGGCATAGTTACGCGCCGAAGTAATCTCTGAGTCTCCCATCCCATCGCCAATCAGTAAAATGACATTTTTTACTGTTTTGTTAGACAACGAATCACGAAGAGCCTGAGTTTGATCTTCTGTCAAACGGCGAGCGCCACCAAACTGGGTGATATCACCGTGGGCGCTGCGGTCATATAAACCGGTGGCGACCGCAACAGCATTGGGTGCGAACAGAGAGCTGCTCAGCATCAGGGTCGATAGCGCTATGCCGGACAAAGTGGATACGCGGTTCTGCATCAGTAGAGTTCCTTGTTGTAAAACAGTCATACAATTTGTATTGATTGGTTACAACGGATACTAGAACAGGCGAATGACGCTTTTATGACAATCAACGTTTTTATGGCAATCCACGTATTTATAACAATCAATGCTTTTATAAAAACCACGATTGATTATTATCCCTTATCTTTCAGAGCCATCCCCCTGTTCTGTCGCCACCATTCCACAAAATGGCGCTAAATCAGGCCACCGTTAGCGCGCAGCACTTGCCCATTAATCCAACCACCGTCTTTACCCACCAAAAATGCTACTGCCGCAGCAATATCTTCTGGTGTACCCAGCCTTTCCAATGGTGCCATTTTTGCCATTTTTTCAATAAGTTCTTCCGATTTCCCATTAAGAAAAAGGTCAGTTGCGGTAGGCCCCGGAGCCACGGCATTGACGGTAATATTGCGGCCCCGCAACTCTTTCGCCAGGATTGCCGTCATTGTTTCAACCGCGGCTTTGGTCGCAGCATAAACAGCATACTTTTCCAACTTTAAACCCACCACACTGGTTGAAAAATTAACAATTCGCCCACCGTCTCTAAGGCGTTTTGCGGCTTCCCGCATCCCGTTAAAGCTCCCTTTCAGATTAATTGCAATCTGGCGGTCAAAGTGTTCATCATCACTATCGGCAATCGTACTGAGTGACATAATTCCGGCATTATTGACCAAAACATCAACGCCACCAAAAGCGGCTTCTGCTTTAGCAAACAATTGAACTACAGCGGCGGAATCACTGATATCCCCTTTAGCACTCAATGCATTTCCGCCCGCTTGTTGGATTTTACGCACTAAAGCTTCGGCTTCCTCATCAGCTCGAGAATAATTGATGAGAACGGTGTAACCCTCCTGAGCTAAACGCTCGGCTATTGCTGCACCAATACCTCGTGATGCTCCTGTGACAATGGCGACCTGCTGAGTAGTTTTCATCATAATATTCTCCTGAATATGTATTTCATTATTTGTACTCGTTTATGGGCAGTTAGTTCTCAAGCCATGTTCTCAAGAACTGCACCCACGGAAACCGGTACACAGAGCATGCCACTTTTACTTATTCGGATAATCACCTATTATTCGTTAACACTATCCGAGAAAGCCGAACAATAGTATGGACAGAATTGATGCAATGCGCGTGTTTATCAGAGTAGTGGAACAGCGCAGTTTTACCCAAACCGCACAAGACTTAAATTTACCTCGATCTAGTGTGACGGATGCAGTTAAGCAGCTTGAAAAACGCTTAAATGTCCGCTTATTGCAACGCACTACCCGGCATGTCAGTCCGACACTGGATGGGGAAGCTTACTACCAGCGCTGCCTGCAAATTATTGCTGATATAGAAGATGCTGAAATGGCGTTTGCTAATGCTAAGCCACGGGGCTTACTGAGAATCGATGTACAAGGCACCTTGGCTCGCCATTTTGTATTACCACAACTACCTGATTTTATAGCACAATATCCCGATATCGAATTATTTATCAGCGAAGGAGATAGGCTAGTTGATTTGATTCGTGAAGGCTTTGACGGCGTATTGCGTGTCGGTAATTTGCAAGATAGTGATATGGTGGCCCGCCGCGTGGCACTGCTACCACAGGTAACTTGTGCTGCACCGCGCTATTTGCAACAACATGGAACACCACTCACACCTAATGAGTTAGCCGGGCATCAAATGGTAGGGTTTCGTTCCAGTGCGACTGGCGGATTAATGCCATTAGAATTTTGTATCAGCACACAATCTCAGCCCTCCGCCAGGAAAGAGCTTTCATATCAACGGCTACAGCCCTATTTATCAGCTGAAGTTCAAGATATGAAAGTTCAAAATGTGAAATTACCGGCGGTTCTATCCGTTAGTGGCGCAGAAAGTTTTGTGGCTGCCGCACGGCTGGCATTAGGGATCATTCAGGTACCACGTTATCACATCGAATCAGACTTACGTGCCGGAACACTGATTGATATTCTCCCAGAATATGCCCCGCCCCCCATGCCGGTTTCTTTTCTGTATCCACGTAATCGACAATTGTCACCACGGGTGCGTATTTTCAGTGACTGGCTGAACCAAGTATTCCTGAAAGCATTTTCCTGACAATAATATCTCCTTGAAAGGCGATGCTGCTGACACCATAAGCAGCCGAGCTAGCCAGCTCGGCTACAACGCTAATTTATTAGTCTTTTTCAACGGATTGATAGATATCGATATCAAAATAGCCGTCACTTCTGCCGTCATTGAGGTAAACCTCATAACAAGCGCCCTCGGCTGGGTGATAGCCACTTTGTGGTAAATGCTGGTGATACAATTCTCCCCAAGCTTTAGCATAACCATCATCATCATCCGTTACTCGGGTGTGATACACCGCATATAGACCTGAGGGGATCACCTGTAACTCCAACTGGCCGCGAAGTTCTACTGGTAAGACATAGTCATCAGCGACAGATAAGGATACATCAGCCCGTAACTCAGCCGGTGGATTGGTTTCTGGGTTATCCCAGTAAAGTGCTAACCAATCTTTTCCTGGAATTTGGTGCTGGGTATAAAGTGATGATAGTTGGTCAAATCCTTTCGGGATGGTCTCGTGATAAGGCCCAACAACTCGGATACCCACAATCTTTTTCGATTCTTTTTCGACTATCTTGAATGTCATATCGCTACCTCGACTCAATGGTTTTAATAAAAACTAAGTGACTAAAGATACGAACTCACGCCATAACTGTACATTCATACAGTATAGCGGGATTTAATGACATTTGATTAGTTTTTAACCTTGATTTGCGAACTGTTTCGCAAAAAATCATCTGCTTGTTCAAGTTGAAGATGACTGAATACCTTGATCCCGTGACGACGCAGTAAAGCTGTTGTCACTCCCTGTCCTGCGCGTTGAGTACCATTAAAATGGCCATCATAGATACGGCTACTACCACAAGATGGGCTACCTTCAGTCAGAATGGCCAATGTGCACTGATGTTTTTGAGCCAATTCCAAGGATTGATAAGCCCCTTGCAGAAATTCCCGGCTGACATCATTACCCCATTGCTCAATCACCCGCGCCTGCCCCTGTAATACCGACTCGCCATTACCTTGCTGAATTTCTGCTGGTGGGCGTGGCACCGGCATTCCTGCGGCTAATTCTGGACAAATTAGCACCAGTCGCCCTTCATCCTGCCAGCGCTGAATAATTTCATCATGAACAGACAGAGCGCTGCCGTTATAACGGACAGGTTTCCCCATCAAGCAGGCACTGATCAGGATACGCGCAGGTTTGGATTCCACGAGATTTTCAACCTTACTATTGTGTGATAAATGAATTAGTGATGAATTAAAAATAACTATAGCCACCGATAATAACCAATTAATAGTGGCCAGTCATAAACTCAGAAAATAATTAACGCAAAGCAGATATTTCTTGGGTTAATAAATAGAGCGCGGCCTATTTTGAATGGTTATAGGCGGATAAGACTTGCGGTAACAATCTCGCCAGGCGCTTTGCCCACTGTTCCTGCCCATCGGGTTGAGTGATAAGATCCTGACGAATCTCTATTCCTACATAAGGTAAATGGCGCTGTTCCGCATGAAATGGCAAAGTGAAATCGGTTGCATCTGTCATGGCATAAGGTTGGTTAACTCCGACATTTAAGGAGCCATCTTGCTGTAAAAATGCCACTAACTGCAAAGAAAACTCAGGATTACGGTTAAATAAAGTTCCAACTTGCCACGGGCGTGAAATGTTTTTAAACGACGGGGTAAAGCTATGCATGGAAATAATGACACTGCTCTGGCCGCAATCATGGCGCTGATTAAGTGTCTGTGTAATTAAGTCATGATAAGGCTGGAATACCTCATTTCGACGGGCTTGAGCCTCTTCTACCGTGACACCAATATTGCGTGGTATCCGCGTGTTTTCCGAAATTTCAGGAATAGAGCTGGCGATACCCGGCGTGCGGTTACAATCAATCACTAAGCGCGAGTAACGCTGATGAATCAATGTTGCATCCAAATATTGGCTAAGTAATTGCGCGGTAGCCAATGAGCCAATATCCCAACCAATATGGCGGTCAATCTCCCCGGCGGGTAACCCCAAATCCCCAAGTTGGGCGGGAATACGCTGCCCGGCATGGTCTGCCAGCAAGATAAAAGGTGAACGGCTCTCTGGGCGTTCAATGGCCGCAGCCGGAGGTTCGCCATCACGTAATAAAGGAATCAAAGTGACATTGGACATGAATTGAATACCTGATATGAATGGATTTCGTAAATAACAGACTTTTATCCTAGCGGCTTATCCTTACTTCGCACACCCCGACCTTATACTTAAACTTTATGGTTTATGCGATTAGCCCCGCAATAACAGCAGGTTTTTACTTTTCGTTCCTGATAGTCATCTATTGATGTTATTTTTCATGTAATAATCTTCAGTAAATATTTATTTGTACTTAACCCGTGGTAGCAAAGTCGTGGAGAACTATGGAAACGTTTTTAATTGATCGGATGGCAACCCCACAGGGTGAACTGTTGTTAATTGCAGACGAAGAAAACCGGCTACGCGCCATTGATTGGACGGATCATTATGAGCGCCTGATGAAACTGCTACGCAATCATTACGGCACCAATACCTTTACCCTAGTGGAAAAACGGAATCCCGGTGGGTTAAGTGACAGCATGCAGCGCTATTTTGCTGGTGAGCTGAGTATTATAGATAATTTACCCGTAAAAACAGCCGGTACTGACTTTCAGCGCCAGGTTTGGGAACAACTGCGTAAAATCCCTTGTGGTGAAACCATTACTTATGGCGAATTAGCAAAACGCATTAACCGCCCCACAGCTTCGCGGGCTGTAGGGATGGCTAATGGCTTGAATCCCATTTCAATTGTTGTCCCTTGCCATAGAGTCATTGGGCAGCAAGGTGCATTGACTGGCTATGCCGGTGGTGTCGAGCGAAAACGCTGGCTATTAATGCATGAGGGCTATCTTTTAGTACGCTAACTATTCTTGCTCTTATCAGACGCAAGAAAAGATGTTAAAATTGACGCATATCAATATTATTGGGAATACCCTATGATCCCGGAAAAACGCGTAATCCGACGTATTCAGTCTGGTGGTTGTGCAATCCATTGTCAGGATTGCAGTATCAGCCAGCTCTGTATTCCATTTACTTTGAATGAAAACGAGCTGGATCAGCTCGACAATATCATTGAAAGAAAAAAACCTATTCAGAAAGGACAGGCGCTGTTTAAAGCAGGTGATGAGCTTAAATCACTGTATGCCATCCGTTCCGGGACCATCAAAAGTTACACCATTACCGAAGAAGGTGATGAGCAAATTACCGGTTTCCATTTGGCGGGCGATTTAGTCGGTTTTGATGCCATCAGTAACCTACAGCATCCAAGCTTTGCGCAAGCCCTCGAAACATCAATGGTTTGCGAAATCCCATTTGATACACTGGATGACTTATCCGGCAAAATGCCAAATTTGCGCCAACAGATGATGCGTCTAATGAGTGGTGAGATCAAAGGTGATCAAGACATGATTTTACTGCTTTCTAAAAAGAATGCAGAAGAGCGTCTGGCGGCCTTTATTTATAATCTCTCTCGCCGTTTTGCTCAGCGCGGTTTCTCACCACGTGAATTCCGTCTCACCATGACTCGTGGTGACATCGGCAACTATTTGGGTCTGACGGTAGAAACTATCAGCCGTTTGTTGGGCCGTTTCCAGAAAAGCGATATTCTGAGTGTGAAAGGTAAATATATAACTATCGAGAATACCGAAGCACTGGCTAAGCTGGCGGGTAACCCAAGACCTAGTCTGTAATTTCCATACCCACCAGGTTTCAATATGCAGAGTGAGTCTCAAGGAGGAGGCTCATAAATCCGGCGAGCATACTCCCGTCAGTGATTCGGAGGATTAAGGGCAACCAATACACCTACAACTCTAAAGCTGATTGATATATTATTGCTCTGGTTCGTTCTCTCACCTGTCCTCTTTCACTTTCATGGTTTACTCTTTAACTAACATACTGTTAATTCACGGTTGTAAGGAGACTCTATGGCAAAGTATCAGAATATTCTGGTTGCTATTGACCCCAATCAGGATGATCAACCTGCATTAAGACGTGCAGTCTATCTTGTGCGGCGCAACGGCGGCACAATCAAAGCATTTTTAGCTATTTATGACTTGTCTTATGACATGACCACCCTGCTGTCACCCGATGAGCGCACCGCTATGCGCAAAGGGGTTATCAGCCAACGCTCAGCTTGGATAAACGAGCAGTGCCGATTTTATCTTGATGAAGGGATACCGATTGAAATCAAAGTGGTATGGCACAATCGGCCCTACGAAGCCATTATTCAGGAAGTCCTGAAATTTAAACACGATTTATTGCTAAAAATGGCACATCAGCATGACCGCCTAGAGTCTATTATCTTCACCCCGACTGACTGGCATTTATTGCGCAAATGTCCCTGCCCGGTGTGGATGGTAAAAGACCAACCTTGGCCGGAGGGTGGCACGGCACTGGTGGCCGTCAACCTCTCAAGTGAAGACCCGCTGCATGACCCACTCAATTTACGTTTAGTGAAAGAAACCCGAGAACTTGCTGAAAATCTCAACCAAACTCAAGTGCACTTGATTAGCGCCTATCCGGTCACTCCGATTAATATCGCCATCGAGTTACCTGATTTTGATCCGAGTGTTTATAACGATGCTATTCGCGGTCAGCATTTGGTCGCAATGAAAGCACTGCGCCAGCAGTTTGGTATTGATGAAAAATTCACTCATGTAGAAAAAGGTTTGCCCGAAGAGGTGATTCCTGACCTCGCTGAACATTTACGCGCTGGGGTGGTGGTTTTAGGTACTTTGGGGCGTACAGGGCTATCTGCCGCCTTTATCGGGAATACCACAGAACATGTGATCGATCATCTTAAATGTGATTTATTAGCGATTAAACCGGAAGGTTTTACTTGCCCGGTGGAAAGCAATGAAGATCAAAATGATGTCGAATAACTCCCTTTCTCACGCGCTATTCTGATTAAATCCAAAGAAAAGGGCCACCGAGGTGGCCCTTAATCAAAGACTACTGCGCCATTACAACGCGCGTAAAATGGCTTCTACGCTGTCTTTGGCATCGCCAAATAACATTTGAGTATTGTCTTTGAAGAACAATGGATTTTGTACGCCCGCATAGCCGGTGTTCATTGACCGTTTAAAGGCAATAACATTTTGCGCTTTCCACACTTCCAACACTGGCATACCTGCAATTGGGCTGCGAGGATCTTCAAGTGCGGCAGGGTTTACCGTGTCGTTAGCACCAATAACCAGCACGACGTCAGTGCTTGGGAAATCATCATTGATTTCATCCATTTCCAACACCACATCGTAAGGTACTTTGGCTTCAGCCAATAACACATTCATATGGCCTGGTAAGCGCCCTGCTACTGGGTGAATACCAAAACGTACTTTGATCCCCCGAGCTTGCAGTTTTGCTGTAATGTCAGCCACCGGATATTGTGCCTGTGCCACCGCCATACCATATCCAGGAGTGATGATGACAGAGCTAGCATTTTTCAGCAGCTCAGCCACTTCTTCCGCGTTAGTTTCACGGTATTCACCCATTTCTTCAGCATCACCGGTAGAAGATCCATCGGTACCAAAGCCACCGGCAATCACGCTAATGAACGAACGATTCATCGCTTTACACATGATGTACGACAGGATGGCACCGGAAGAACCCACTAACGCACCGGTCACAATCAGCAAGTCATTGCTGAGCATGAAGCCTGCGGCCGCTGCGGCCCAACCGGAGTAGGAGTTCAGCATCGAAACCACAACCGGCATATCAGCACCACCGATGGATGCCACCAGATGCCAACCGAAGCCCAAAGCAATCACGGTCATCAATAGCAGTGCGACCACTTGTAGGGCCACGCTATCTGTCTTGACGAACATAATCATCAGCAGGAATGAAACAACCAGCGCCACCAGATTTAACTTATGCCGTTGTGGCAGCATCAGCGGTTTGGATGAGATAATCCCGCGTAACTTACCAAAGGCAACAATTGAACCGGTAAATGTTACCGCCCCGATAAAGATCCCCAAGAACACTTCGGTCAGATGGATATTCACCATCACCGCATCCATGACCACGGTGCCATGATCCAGATAGCTATTAAAGCCAACCAGAACCGCCGCCAGACCCACGAAACTGTGCAGAATAGCCACCAGTTCCGGCATTTCGGTCATTTCGACTTTCTTCGCCAGATAAATACCAATTGCCCCACCAATCACCATGGCAATGATAATCCAGGCAACATTCCCTGAATCTGGCCCCAGAATGGTCGCGATAAGTGCGATGGCCATACCGGTCACACCGAAAGTGTTACCTTGTTTGGATGTTTCGTGGCGCGACAGCCCAGCCAAACTGAAAATAAATAAAATCGCAGCAACTATGTACGCAGCTGTAACGAGACCACTAGACATCAGTTACCCCTTCATTCTTATAAGTCATGGTGTTATACCTGTCATACTTCAAGCTGCATGTGCGTTGGCTACTCTCTTTCACCCAAATCATTGACGGGCGTCAACTCATCGGGATTCATTCGCTTGCCGTCTTCCTGCAACTCGAATTATTTAGTGTATATATCAACTCAGTTTTCACAGGAAAAACTAGTTTTTACGGAACATTTTCAGCATGCGCTGGGTGACAGTAAAGCCACCAAAAATATTGATGCTGGCAATCAATACGGCAATAAAGGATAAGAAACTCACCCAGCCGCCATGACCAATCTGCAACAATGCGCCCACCACAATAATGCCGGAGATGGCGTTAGTGACTGACATCAGTGGAGTATGTAGCGCATGGCTGACGTTCCACACCACGTAATATCCAACCACACACGCCAGAGCAAAGACCGTAAAGTGAGATAAAAACTCTTTCGGTGCCACATTTGCCAACCAACCAAACAGTACGATAGCCAGTGCCATGATGATGTACTTAGGCCAAGGCGATGAAGGTTTAGTCTCTTCTTTGACAATCGGAGCTGCTTTAGCGACCTGAGGCTGAGCTGAAACTTGAATAGGCGGAGCCGGCCAGGTCACTTCACCGGTTTTGACCACGGTAACACCGCGGATGACGGTATCTTCGAAATCAATATCGATCTCGCCATTTTTCTCTTTGCAGAGTAATTTCAGCAAGTTAACCAGGTTGGTACCATAAAGCTGGGATGACTGTGTCGGTAAACGGCTTGGCAAGTCGGTATAACCGATGATTTTCACGCCATTCTCGGTCACCGTCACTTTATCAGCCACAGTCAATTCACAGTTACCGCCGGTCTGCGCGGCCAAGTCGACAATCACGCTGCCGGACTTCATCGACGCAACCATTTCTTTGGTTATCAAGAGCGGTGCGGGTTTACCTGGAATCAATGCGGTGGTAACAATGATATCCACTTCGGCCGCTTGTGCAGCAAATAGCGCCATTTCGGCTTTGATAAACGCTTCAGACATGACCTTCGCGTAACCATCGCCACTGCCCGCCTCTTCTTCAAAATCAAGTTCGAGGAATTCAGCGCCCATACTTTGGACTTGTTCTTTGACTTCCGGACGGGTGTCAAAAGCACGGACAATCGCCCCTAAGCTCCCTGCCGCGCCAATGGCTGCTAACCCTGCAACACCGGCCCCGATAATCATTACTTTTGCTGGTGGGACTTTACCCGCCGCGGTAATTTGCCCGGTGAAGAAACGGCCAAATTCATGAGCAGCTTCGACGATTGCGCGATAGCCCGCAATGTTAGCCATTGAGCTGAGGGCATCCATGGATTGCGCGCGCGAGATACGCGGCACAGAATCCATCGCCAATACAGTGACCTGACGCTCTGCTAATTTTTGCAGTAATTCCGGGTTCTGGGCTGGCCAGATAAAGCTGACCAAGGTGCTCCCCGCACGCATCAGGGCAATTTCGTCCTCAAATGGGGCATTCACTTTGAGGATAAGGTCGGATTGCCACACATCGGTGGTATCCGTAATGGTGGCACCCGCTTCCTGGTACGCCGCATCGTCAAAACTGGCTAAATGACCAGCTCCGCTTTCAATCGCCACGGTGAAACCTAATTTCAGCAATTGTTCTACCGTTTTCGGCGTTGCTGCAACACGGGCTTCATTGGCCAACCGCTCTCTTGGTACACCAATACGCATAATGTTCCCTTTACCTATCTTTAATGATGAAGATTGCCATACCCTTCTTAATTGAAGTTATGGGTGTTAGCGGCGCTCATTAACTCACATCACTGACTTATGTCAGCGCATCGGGAGCTACCTACCTGTAACGCCAATTAATTCGGATATGCTCAGTTCTTTTGGTTACTGACAAACCTGCTTAGTTACGGCTCCCTATAACCTACTGAAAATGTGACTTATGATCCATATCTGTATGCAGTTCTGCAGCAGTTTTTGCACTAAAACTGGCAGGCGGAAAGAACTCTGTATAATTCACTATAAAAATAATATTTACTAGCGGCTTGTCCTGCAAGTTTGAGCCAAAATAATAAGCATTAGTATAATAAGGCAGCCCAGTGATGGCGCGGCATCAGGTTGGAAAAATGTAAATAATCCGTGTTTATGACGTTAAAGCCATTATTCGTAAAGCTTATCTCTATTCTTCATGTAAAGTGCTAGCAGGCCTAACTCCGGAATTCATATATTTAGTCATATAAATTATTTAGTCATATAAATTGCGGAGACACCCGCCATTATTACATGTAATAATCATCTGCTATTCTGTTACACATCAATTGTTCCGCATGTATCAACGTTAATGCGCAAGGCGAAAGGATTTTTTATGAAGCTGAAATACACGATCATCGCGTCGGCATTGCTATCACTCTCGGCGCTTTCTGCTGCACATGCGGCAAAAGAACTCACACCAGAGCAAGCAGCAGCCATTAAACCATTTGATCGTATTACTATTACCGGCAGATTTAATGCAATTAATGAAGCCGCCGATGCTGTATCCCGTCGTGCTGATAAATTGGGCGCTGATTCGTTCTATATTCAAGATCTCAACAGCAATGGCAATGGTGGCAACTGGCGTGTAACGGCCGATGTTTATCATAAAGATGCTGAGGAAGTGAGCAAAGAGACTCAGTATCGTATTTTTAATGGCATCAAAGAATTACCAAAAACAGAAGCCTACAGTTTACAACCTTACGATACCGTCTCTGTCAGTGGTTTCTTCCGCAGCCAGCCAGATATTAACGATGCTATTTCCAAAGCAGCAAAAGAGAAAGGTGCTTACTCTTTCTTCATCGTGCGCCAGGTTGATGCTAACCAAGGTGGCAACCAGTTCGTCACGGCGTATGTTTATAAAGAAGATGCTGCCAAACGTACCGTGCAAAGCCCTGATGTGATCCCCGCCGATTCAGATGCTGGCCGCGCAGCACTGGCTGCTGGTGGTGCTGCGGCTGCGAATGTAGAAATTCCAGGCGTTGCTTCTTCAGGTACACCAAGTGCTGATGTGGGCCGTTTCTTTGAAACGCAATCATCCACAGGTAAGCGTTACACTGTCACGCTTAATGACGGCACTCAAATTCAAGAATTAAACAACACCACTGCCGCGCAGATGGTGCCGTTTGACTCAATTACCTTCAGCGGTCACTACAACAGCATGACCGACGTTTCCCATGAAGTCGCTAAGCGCGCAGCGGCTAAAGGGGCGAAGTATTATCATGTTACTCGCCAGTGGCAGAACCAAAGTGGTGGTAACCTGAGTGTTAGCGCTGACTTGTTTAAATAAGTTTGCTGCAATCGTAATCATAAGGGTAGCCATTGGCTGCCCTTTTTTTATCTGTCAGCGGGGGCGATTTGCCTGATGAATTCCGACTGAATAATTTTTTGCCCAAATCGCATAACCAATCATTGCATGATCGCCTCCCACTCCGTAAAATCGCCCGAAAATTATAGGGCTATTATCTGTCAAACATTGATAAGTTAGCCTCATATAATGCTACTTACAAGCCATTAACCATTCATTAATACTCTAAAAACCAGGATTTATAATTGGAAAGAAAACTCGGCCTGACGGCGCTCACCGCGCTGGTTCTCAGTTCAATGCTGGGTGCAGGTGTCTTCAGCTTGCCACAAAATATGGCTGAAGTTGCCAGCCCAGCGGCCTTACTCATTGGCTGGGGTATTACCGGGGTGGGGATCGTTTTTTTGGCTTTTGCCATGCTACTGTTAACGCGTCTGCGCCCTGATCTGGATGGTGGAATATTCACCTATGCCAAAGAAGGCTTTGGTGATCTTATTGGCTTTTTCTCCGCGTGGGGTTACTGGTTGTGCGCCGTCATTGCCAATGTCTCTTATTTGGTGATTGTTTTTGCCGCATTGAGCTTTTTTACCGATAAGTCTGGCAGCATTATCTTTGGTGAGGGGAATACCTGGCAGGCGCTCTTGGGTGCATCTTTCCTGTTGTGGATGGTTCATGCATTGGTATTGCGTGGTGTTCAAACCGCAGCCAGTATCAACCTGGCCGCGACACTGGCAAAACTGTTGCCCATCGGCGGGTTTATTGTTTTAGCCGGCATGGCTTTCAGCCTCGATACCTTTAGCGTTGATTTTACTGGTATTGCCCTACACACCCCGGTTTGGCAGCAAGTGAAAGACACGATGCTCATCACATTATGGGTCTTTATTGGGGTGGAAGGCGCTGTTGTTGTTTCTGCCAGAGCGCGCAATAAAAAAGATGTTGGCCGGGCGACAATGCTGGCGGTTATCTCAGCTTTATGTGTTTATCTGCTAATAACCTTATTGTCCCTTGGGGTAGTACCGCGCGCTGAATTAGCGGGCATGCGGAACCCATCAATGGCGGGCATTATGGTAGAGATGATTGGCCCTTGGGGGGAAGTGATTATTGCCACCGGACTGATTATTTCGGTGTGCGGCGCTTATCTTAGCTGGACCATTATGGCCGCAGAAGTCCCTATGGTGGCGGCCAAACATGGTGCATTCCCTAAAATATTCCGACATCAGAATAAACACAATGCACCCGCGAAATCACTATGGCTGACTAACTGTGCCGTGCAAGTGGCGCTGATTCTTATCTGGCTGACGGGCAGTAACTACAACACCTTGCTGACCATTGCATCAGAGATGATTTTAGTGCCCTATTTTTTGGTGGGTGCATTCTTATTTAAAGTGGCCCTGAAACGTCAGGACTGGCGATTGATTATTGCCGCCAGTGGCGCCTGTTTGTATGGTTTGTGGCTGATTTATGCGGCTGGCTTGCTGTATCTGCTGTTATCCGCCCTATTGTATGCCCCCGGTTTACTGGTGTTTATTTATGCACGTAAAGGGCATGAAGGTCTTCGGCTACTTAATACAGTGGAACGCGCGGCGATTGGCCTGGTGCTGATTGCGACCATTCCAGCAACCTGGATGGTAATGCATTAAGTTGGAAACACTCGACAATGGGCACGCCAGTGACACTGGCTGTCCATTTGAGTATTGGTTGCAGATAAACTCATCCTCATCATCTACCAAGACGATTTATTCTCCCGATATGTCCACCGATAAGCATTCGCCCATCTGACTTAACCGCATCGAAAGTGGGAATTTTTGTTTTATTTCATTGAGTTGTGCGGTTTCCAGAGAGTAAGGTAATTGGATCTCCAATACAGTTATCCCCTGCTGTTCAGCGAGACGAATTAATCGAATAATATTCGTTTCATCGCTAAGTTGGGTCGATAATACCTGTAGCGCTAAAGCAGTCAGCCGCTCCTGAGGCGTTTTTTCCGATGCAGTTTGCGACTTTACCACCATACCAAAAATCGGCATGACACCATAAATAGCATCAATAAAACTCCATCGTTTTTTGCAAGAAACCGCTAAAAATTCCGTGTAATCGAAGCAGACTTTTTCATTGTGCGCTGGCACACCAGTGTGTTCGCCACTCATCCCTCAGTCCTTAGCTGATTGATACAGCTATTCATTAACCATAAGTATTGATATATAAACGATAGACCCAACTATAATACCCTAAATAATTCGAGTTGCAGGAAGGCGGCAAGAGAGAGAATCCCGATGAGCTTACTGTGTTGTAAGTGATTCGGGTAATTGAACGTAGCCAACACACATGCAGCTTGAAGTATGACGGGTATAAATAGAGATGACGATACAATCACTCCAGTTAATATAATGAAATGCTTTGCCCGTTGTCTACCGATCAGTCATTGGCATTGATAATTCATTGGCATTAATAATCAAGTAACGTGCATAGTATTGCTACCAACAGCGCGCTATGCTGAATTCCGGCACTTTTATAAACTGAAAAACATGACCAATATTGTTTTTGTAGAAGACGACCCGGAGGTCGGAAAACTGATTGCAGCTTACCTTGGCAAACATGATATTGATGTGTTTGTTGAACCACGAGGCGATACTGCACAAGCCGTTATTGAACAGCAACAACCTGACCTAGTGTTGCTCGATATCATGCTGCCAGGGAAAGATGGGATGACGCTGTGCCGTGACCTGCGACCAAGCTATGAAGGCCCTATCGTACTGTTGACCTCACTTGACAGTGATATGAACCATATCCTTTCCCTGGAGATGGGTGCGAATGATTATATCCTGAAAACAACGCCCCCGGCAGTATTGTTGGCGCGGTTACGTTTGCATTTACGCCAGCATAATCAACAACAAACCAAAGAAACCATCAGCCCGCCACTCACTGGGTATAATGCAATTCACTTCGGTCTGCTCTGCATTGATCCTGTTAATCGACAAGTTAATCTTAGTGATGAAGAAATTACTTTATCGACTTCAGATTTTGACTTGCTGTGGGAACTGGCAACCCATGCCGGGATTATCATGGACCGGGAAGCATTATTGAAGAATTTACGTGGTGTCAGCTATGACGGGATGGACCGCAGTATCGATGTTGCGATATCGCGCTTGCGCCGCAAACTTTACGACAATGCCCTCGAACCTTTTAGAATCAAAACCGTCCGCAATAAAGGTTACCTGTTCGCCCCGAATGCCTGGGAGTCTGTGCAGCAATGAGGAAGCTATTTATTCAGTTTTTCTTATTACTGTTCGTCTGCTTTATGGTGATGGCGATGTTGGTTGGGCTGGTTTATAAAGTGACAGCGGAACGTGCTGGTCGCCAGTCATTAGATGACTTGATGAAAAGCTCGCTTTCATTGATGCGCAGTGAGCTGCGGGAAATTCCACTGAAAGATTGGAATAAAACCATTGCCACTTTAGATTTAAATCTCTCATTTCAATTACATATCGAACCTCTCGATAAACGGAATCTCGGTGAGCGCTTGAATAAACGCCTACGAGCCGGTGAAATCATTGCTTTGGATGATGAATATACTTTCCTGCAACGAATCCCCCGCAGCCGCTATGTCCTTGCTGTTGGCCCAGTCCCTTATTTATTTTATTTGCATCAAATGCGGCTGCTTGATTTGGCCTTACTTATCCTGATTGGCCTCTCTTTGGCTCTACCGGTATTTCTTTGGATGCGCCCCCATTGGAAAGATTTGCTTAAATTGGAGAATGCCGCCCAGCGGCTAGGGTCGGGCCACCTGGACGAGCGCACGCATTTTGACCCCACTTCAAGTTTAAGCCGCTTAGGTGTCGCATTTAACCAAATGGCTGACAACATCAGCACCTTGATTGTCAGCAAGAAACTGCTTATTGATGGAATTGCTCACGAGCTGCGCACCCCACTGGTTCGTTTGCGCTATCGGTTAGCCATGAGTGACAACCTGACTGAAAGTGAGCAACTGGCTTTGAGTCGCGATATTGGCCAGTTGGAAGCATTGATTGACGAACTGCTGACCTATGCTCGGCTGGATCGCCCGCAAGTCTCACTCAATCTGGAACCTATCGACTTACCGGCCTGGCTCACGGCAAAAGTTATGGATATGCGCTTGATTCATAGTGAGCGCGAAATAGAACTCGATATTCCTCATCGTGGCGATTTCGGCGCAGTTGACTTACGTCTGATGGAGCGAGTATTGGATAATTTGGTCAATAATGCCCTGCGCTATTCGACCCAACGGCTGCGAATTGGGCTGTGGTTTGATGGCGATAATGCTTGCTTACAAGTTGAAGATGACGGGCCGGGGATTCCATTAGAAGAACGCGCCCGAGTATTTGAGCCTTTTGTCCGGCTGGACCCTAGCCGGGATCGCGCAACCGGGGGCTGTGGATTGGGCCTGGCAATCGTTCACTCCATTGCATTGGCTTATCAGGGGAGTATTTCCGTTGATGCCAGTTCGTTAGGAGGCGCGAGTTTCCGATTTTGTTGGCCAGTAAAAGGTCTTTACTCACTCACTATCGACCAAGATGACTCTAAATAATGGTTTTGCCTACCCAATAATTTTGCCCAAATACTAGCCTTAATAAAACAAATCGGCCTATAGATTTAATGGAGTTTTTTATGACCACAGCTTATCAACACCTGCGCGCTACGTTTACACGCCTTTCTCGCTTTGAGCATTTGTCGGCCATTGCCGGATGGGATATGCAAACTATGATGCCGCCAAAAGGTAATCTTGCCCGCTCAGAGGCAATGGCGGAGCTAAATGTACTGCAACATCAAATACTAACGGCCAAAGATGTTGGGGAATGGTTGAAGCAAGCGGAACAAGAAACTCTGGATGATGTCGAGCAAGCAAATTTGCGTGAGATGCGCCGGCACTACAATAATGCCGTGTTGCTGCCGGAAGCATTGGTTGAGGCGAAATCACTAGCAGGTGCCCGCTGCGAACATGCATGGCGACAGCAGCGCATCGCGAATGACTGGAATGGTTTTGCTGAAAATCTACGTGAAGTGGTCACTCTCAGTCGCGAAGAGGCATCAATTCGTGCTCAAGCTGCCGGAACATCGCGCTATGACGCATTGCTGAACTTATATGAGCCGGGAACCAATAGTGCCGATTTGGACCGTATCTTTGGTGACCTTAAACAGTGGTTACCCGATCTCTTGCAAAAAGTGACAGCCAAGCAAGCGGATGAACCCTGCCTGATACCACAGGGGCCATTTGACCTGGAAAACCAGCGCCAACTTGGACTCAATGTGATGAAAGTGCTCGGTTTCGACTTTGATGGTGGCCGAGTCGATGTCAGTGTCCATCCATTCTGCGGTGGTGTACCGCAAGATGTACGCATTACTACACGTTATAATGAACAAGAATTTCTCAGTGCATTAATGGGTATTATTCATGAAACAGGTCATGCACGTTATGAGCAAAATTTACCGCGTGAATGGCTGGGCCAACCAATATCACATGCTCGCTCAACGGCAATTCATGAATCTCAAAGTCTACTGTTTGAAATGCAATTGGCCCGCAGCAAAGAATTCTTGCAAGTCATTCGTCCATTGGTGATACAGCAATTTGGTGAACAACCGGCTTTCGCAGAACAAAATTTTATTGCCCTGAATCAACGTGTTAAAACCGGTTTTATCCGAGTTGATGCCGATGAAGTCAGCTACCCTGCTCATGTCATTTTGCGCTACGAGATCGAAAAAGCATTGATTAGCGGTGAAATCGAGGTCGATGACATCCCGGCCTTGTGGAATGAAAAAATGCAGCAATATCTGGGGATTAACACCGAAGGTAATTACCGTAATGGCTGTATGCAAGATATTCACTGGACCGACGGTGCCTTTGGTTATTTCCCGACATATACACTGGGTGCTATGTATGCTGCCCAGCTTTTCCAAACGGCGCGAAATGCTATTCCCGGATTAGATAAGAATATTGCCAATGGTGACCTTAGCGCCCTATTCAATTGGTTACAGCAAAATATCTGGCAACAGGGTAGCCGCTATTCAACCGCGGAACTGATCACCAAAGCGACAGGTGAACCACTTAATCCTCGCTTTTTCCGCGAACATTTAGAGCGGCGCTATTTATAATCCTCTTCAGTACCCAGATTGCCCTTTTATACGGCCTCTCCCCCTGAGAGGCCGTATTCTCTACTGACCATAAATTTCAGCTTAGTTTCCAATTCCCCGATAGACCCAGTGGGAGCGCAACGGGGGATTGCCATTAGTCATGGGCAATAGTTGGTGAATTAATTAGCCGGTGCAGAGGCTGCCAGCTTCTGCATTCGGGGCTGAACAATGAAGGTCATTGTAACACCAACAAGAAGCCCTAAAGGTAGTGCTTTCACGACAGTCGTCGCCCACACCAAAGGCCATCCAGAGGTCAAACCATGCTGAGCGAACGTGACAACAAGTGCAATCAAACCTTCCATCATGATTGAGACGCACACAGCAATCACACAGCGAAGGACGAAAGGAGTGCGGTTACCTATAACTACACGCACCCCCCTCGCAATAATAGGGATCAATCGTAACGCAAGCGGAATGATAATAAACGCGACAATGAAACCTTTTGCCCAGTTCTGAAAAAACGCCCCTTTTAGGCCGTAATTAATCGCTGTCATGACGAGGCTGATAACTAGCGCAATGACAAACTGAATGCTCAATCTCAGCATCAGCAGCTTTCTCCTGACCTTTTTTTCCATTGTTAATCCTCTCATTAAACCGCAATTATGAGTAGTTGGTTGATAAAGTCAACTAATTGCTCATTTGGCGGTTGAGAGAGATTACTGTCGCAGAGTGCAGGACATTGCTACTGCCATTTTTTGGAGACTTACATGCAGAGCGTGTTTTTCGTCGTCATCAAGGCTACTCAGTACCTCGACTGCAAGTTGCCCTCGCAGAGCATTCAACTGAATGTGGAGGGCGCCGCCCGCAGGTGTGAGAGTCAGGCACTTTGTGCGCTTGTCGGAGGCTTTCAAGCTTCGCGTCACAAATCCCCCCGTATCCAATTCCTTAATTGCCCGGGCAATCTGAGCCTTGTCCCTCTCAGTGAACGATCCCAAGGCCTGCTGGGAAATGCCATCATTGCGACCGATTAGATTAAGGAGTTGAGCTTGGAAAGCGGAGAGGCCAGAATCGTTTGCAACGACCTGCTCTTTCATTCGTAGATGGAAGCTGGCCGCAACAGTGCGCAGGAGATCAATTATTTCATTATCCATGCGCTCGAAAGTAGCACAAAGTCAAATCCATTGACAATATCAACCAATAATCTCGTGCTTTTAGTGGCGTTGAGTTGCTTAAAATGAATATAACATCCGGACAGATAAATACCGGACTCGATATCAGCAGGATTTAAAGCAATCCGTCCTGTTGAACCTGATAGACAGTCCTTACTGCGGTCTGAAAACCAAGACTGCGAGCACATGAAGGAGCCTGGGATCATCTGTTCGCTGCCCGACAAGGGAGGCTCGAGTGTTCAACTTGGTTCTATGTGGTCAAAGGTAGCACTGAGTGATCTTTGACTTTTCACTTTGATGTATGTTGTAACTAAAATGGAGCAATTTGACATTTTATTTGGCGGTTTCATTCCTTTGGGCTTCCCTGCTATCTCCGCCATAAACTGTGCTTACACGCACGTGACAAATCGTATACTGAGTTGCCTATTAGTCATAACAATCAGCCCTGTACAATCGGTTACAAGCCGAAACCAATGACTCACGGAAGCCATTAATCATTTCCTCTATTCTCATTACAACGACCCAACGGGGCCGATATACAAACAGAACTCTGAGGAATAAATCATGAAAACAGTATTAGCTCTGATTGTTGCTGCAACTTTGGGTATGTCTTCTATCGCATTCGCCGCCGACACAGTTGCACCACCTGCTGCTCCAATGGCCGGAGCACCCGCTGTCCATAGTGCTCCAGCCAAAACTACGCATCACAAAAAAGCTAAAAAATCGATGAAAAAAGCGGAAAAAACTGCACCGGTGCAAAAAGCACAAGCGGCTAAAAAACACCACAAAACAGCGGCACAGACTAAATCTACCCCGGCAGCAGTACCGGCCGTCAAATAGCAGCCAAAAAGCTGAACTCAGCTCTTCACGATGAGTTTGCAACAACTGAATTCACCCAACACCCGGTTTTCCGGGTGTTTTTTATCGGGAGTGCTGATAATGCTGCGCCGTTATTTATTTGAAATCACTCTGACCACATTAATTATTTGCGGGCTGATTACATTGTTTTTCTATTTATAACAACAATGGCCTATTTCGCTCTAAAATTATTGAAAAATCAAATACTGACAACACAACACATCACTAATTATGTCTATAGTTAGCGGTAGGGAAAATCGTGATGAGCAATTTAATCAGTCGAACTCAGGTTTGTGAATAGATAACCCTCTAAGGAATAATAAGGCAGGCTAACTATTTATGCGTTTATCTTCATTATTACTATTAAGTCTGTTACCTCTTTCTGCGGCTCTAGCCCACTCACCGACAGACACGCAAAATGATGACGCCAGCATTGCAGATCAAATGACTCTGTTTTTCGGTAAAGATGACCGTACAGCGGTCACTGATAACTCCGAATGGCCATGGCAAGCGATTGGCCAAGTTGAAACGGCAAGCGGTAACCTTTGTACTGCAACATTAATCTCCCCTCGCCTGGCACTGACAGCAGGTCATTGCGTATTAGCTCCTCCTGGTAAAGTTGACCGGGCCGTGGCCTTACGATTTATTTCCCAAAATGGTCATTGGAAGTATCAGACGACCAGTCTGGAAACACTGGTGGATGCTAAATTGGGTAAAAAACTCAAACCTGATGGTGATGGTTGGATAGTTCCGCCCGCCGCCGCAGCGTATGACTATGCACTTATTCGATTAACGAGTAAAAAAACCATTCCAATCAAACCATTGCCTCTGTGGGATGGAACTGCGAGTGAATTAACTCAAGCACTTAAACAAGTTGATCGTAAAATCATTCAAGCAGGTTACCCCCTTGACCATCTGGACACACTTTATCGCCATGAAGATTGCCTGATTACAGGGTGGGCACAGCAAGGCGTGCTTTCTCATCAGTGTGATACATTACCCGGTGATAGCGGCTCGCCCCTACTGCTGAAGAATGGCGAAAAGTGGTCTTTGATTGCGATTCAAAGTTCCGCTCCCGCCGCTAAAGACCGTTATCTCGCGGATAACCGAGCTTTGGCAGTCACGGCCATAAAAGGCCGGTTAAAAACACTCGCAAATAAAGCAGCCAAATAATACGGGTTATTCTGCGAGATAGATTAATGGGCTAACAAAGGGACTTTATTGCCTATTATTTCTTATCTGCACGATGGGACTTTTGATTAAATTTGAAAACAAAAGTCCCCCCTAATGCTGCGGCATATCGACTTAACGTCGTCAGATTAGGCGAAATAATGCCTTTCTCCATCCGGCTAATATTCTGTTTCCTCAACCCCGCTCTCTGAGCAACCTCTTGTTGGGTCAGCTTACATTGCTGACGGGCAGCCTTAAGCTCCGTCATCATGGTTTGCCTAATCTGTAAATCTAAATAAGCTTCATTTACCTGAGGGTGATGTAAAGCCGCTGCTTTAACCTCTGAAAAAGGAATAATGTCAAAATCATCTTGTTTTTTCATGGCTGCAATCTCCGTTTGATTTCTTTCATACGCTGATAAGCCAACATCAGTGTCCGTCTGGAGGTCTTTTGCGTTTTCTTCTGCAAAATATGAATGATATAAACCTGCCGGTCAGCTTGATAAAAGAAAAAACCTCGCCCGGCCCCCTCCTTCGCACTGACCCTCAATTCTTTCAGCCCTTTTCCTAAATCCCGAACTACAGGCTCCCGTAACTCGTGACCATAAGCCTCTAACTCATCCAAAGCTTTGATCAGAGCCGCCTGTATCCCTGGCGGCAATTTAAACAACTCCCTTTGTGCCAACCCCAATAAATTAATCACATACATAAGCAATCCCTGCTCCCGAAAAACTCTATCAAACTCACCAAATGTAATCAAACATGGTGACCCGGAATCAGACAAACTTTGAACAAGCCGCCTCATTGCCAAGGCAGATATAGCCGTAGTTAAAGGTCAGAAGCAATAGCACCGATGCTCAATAAGGGACTTAATTGACTGTTTTCGAGGGGCTTCGCAGGAAAATTAGCAGCTTTCATCAATTACATATTTAAGATGCAAATAAGGATGCTTAACATATATAAATACTGAGTTTGTTAGTGGGGGGAAAGCTCCGCGCCCAAAAAATTAGGCCAGGCGCGGAGTGATATTCATTAACCCTTAAGCAGAGAGTTGGTCGATAGTTTGCAAAATACGTTTGTCCGAAATGGGATATGCTGTCCCCAATTGCTGAGCAAATAAGCTCACCCGCAGTTCTTCAATCATCCAACGAACTTCTTTAACGTCTTCATCTTGTTGGCGTTTAGGCGGTAACTTATTAAGCCATTGCTGCCACATTTGCTGGACATGTTCTATGCGCAACATTTGGGCGCGATCACGATGAGGGTCGACAGCTAACTTCTCCAGACGGCGCTCAATCGCGTGTAAATAGCGCAATGTATCAGGTAAGCGTTTCCAGCCATTATTAGTAACAAAGCCCCGGTAAATCAGACCACCAAGCTGGGCTTTAATGTCTGAAAGTGCCAATGCTTGCGAAATATCGACTCGGCCTTTTAGACGCTTATTAATACTAAACGCCGTGGTTAGGATCTGCTCAACTTGCTTGGCAATATCCACGACGGTTTCATTTAACTCAGCCCGCACTTTTTCTTGTAACTGAGCAAAATCAGCCTGTTGCCAGACCGGGCCACCATATTGCGCCACCAGTTTATCCACCCCACAAGCAATGCAATCATCAATCAGATCCATCACTTTGCCATAAGTATTGAAATAAAGGCCGAGTTTGGATTTATTCGGCAGTTTTTCATGTAAATACTTAATGGGAGAGGGAATATTTAGCAGCAATAACCGCCGTGTACCCTGCCACATTGCTTGCTGTTGCTGAGATTCCGTATCAAACAAGCGGATCGCAACACTGTCTTTCTCATCCACCAGTGCAGGATAGGCTTTGACTTCGTATCCCCCGCGGCGTTGTTCATAGCACACAGGAAGTGAGCCGAAGCTCCAGATATGTAAGCCATTTTGTTCAATACCGTCATCCGCCACGGCAGAAAGGGTTTCCTGCACCTTTTCTTGAAGTTGTAGCTTCAAAGCCGCAAGATCTTTGCCTTCACGTAGAGTCCGATTTTTATCATCCAGCACACGGAAGGTCATTTTAAGATGGTCGGGAACTTGCTCCCATTGCCAACTCTCGCGTGACACTGTCACACCCGTCATGCGGCGCAACTCGCGCTCTAATGCCTCGAGTAAACTGGTTTCCAGCGGTGTTGCTCGGGCCAAAAAAGCTTCAGCATAATTAGGTGCAGGAACAAAGTTACGGCGCACAGGTTTAGGTAATGACTTGATAAGCGCTATCACCAGCTCACGGCGAATCCCTGGAATTTGCCAGTCAAACCCCTCTTCTTTAACCTGATTCAGGATCGGGAGCGGGATATGGACAGTGACCCCGTCGGCGTCAGTACCCGGCTCAAATTGATAAGAAAGCCGCAATTTGAGCGACCCTTGATACCAATAATTCGGGTAGTCCAGCGGGTTAACTTTGTTCGCCCCATCCTTGATAAGCATGGTTTTTTCAAAGTTGAGTAACTCGGGCTGTGTCTGGCTGGTTTTCTTCCACCAGCTATCAAAATGGCGCGCAGAAACAACATCGCGTCCAATACGCTGGTCATAGAAGTTAAACAGTGTTTCATCATCAACCAGAATGTCGCGGCGGCGAGATTTGTGCTCCAGCTCTTCAACTTCAGCCAGCAACTTTAAATTAGCCCGGAAGAAAGCATGGCGCGTTTGCCAATCTCCTTCGACCAAACCGTGACGGATAAACAGCTCGCGGCACAGTGGCGGGTCAATGGGGCCATAATTTATCTTGCGCTCAGTCACGATAGGTAAGCCGAATAAGGTCACTTTCTCGCTAGCCATCACCGCCCCTTGCGCTTTCTCCCAATGCGGGTCGCTATAATGGTGTTTAACCAAATGCTGCGCTAAGGGTTCAATCCACTCTGGCTCAATGCGGGCAGCAATACGGCCCCATAAGCGGCTGGTCTCGACTAACTCAGCGACCATGCTCCATTTAGGCGGTTTTTTGAATAAACCGGAACCGGGGAAAATGGCAAAGCGGGCATTCCGTGCGCCGGTATACTCTTGCTTTTCAACGTCTTTTTGGCCGATATGTGACAATAAACCGGTCAGAATAGCAGTATGGACGCTGCGATAATCTGCAGCGATACTATTGACCGGGATACCCAATTCTTTCACTACCTGGCGCAGTTGGGTATAAATATCCTGCCATTCGCGTACCCGCAGATAATTCAGAAAATCACTGCGGCATAATTTACGGAATTGTGCCGATGACAGCTCTTTTTGCTGCTCTTTCAGATAATCCCACAAATTAACAAACGCAAGGAAATCAGAGTCTTTATCAGCAAAACGCCGGTGTTTTTCATCGGAAGCTTGCTGTTTATCCATCGGGCGCTCACGCGGATCCTGGATAGACAACGCCGAGGTAATAATCATCAATTCGCGCACACTGCCGCTTTTCTGAGCTTCCAGCACCATTCGAGCCAGTCGAGGATCGACCGGTAATTGGGCCAATTGGCGACCGAGCGGTGTCAATTGCTGATGCCCGTTACTGGCAGTTTGGATCGCCCCCAATTCTTCCAGCAGCCGCACGCCATCTTGAATATTACGTTTATCTGGCGCTTCCACAAACGGGAAAGCCGCGATATCCCCTAGCCCCAGTGAGGTCATTTGCAGGATAACGGACGCCAAATTGGTGCGCAGAATTTCCGGATCGGTAAATTCAGGGCGAGACAGGAAATCCTGTTCGGAATAAAGACGAATACAAATACCGTCAGATACACGGCCACAGCGACCTTTGCGCTGATTAGCAGAAGCTTGGGACACCGGCTCTATGGGCAACCGCTGTACTTTGGTGCGGAAACTGTAGCGGCTAATACGCGCGGTGCCGGGGTCAATAACATACTTAATACCGGGCACCGTCAGTGAGGTTTCCGCCACGTTGGTTGCCAGTACAATTCGCCGCCCATGATGAGACTGAAACACCCTATTCTGTTCGCTATTTGATAAGCGGGCATACAGCGGCAGCACTTCCGTATGGGGCAAATTCTGTTTCATCAGCGCATCAGCGGTATCACGGATTTCCCGTTCGCCACTCATAAAGATCAGAATATCGCCGGGACTTTCGCGACCCAGTTCATCGACGGCATCAAAAATAGCTTGTAGCTGATCGCGATCAACATCATCGGCATCATCCACAATGGGCCGATAGCGCACTTCCACCGGATAGGTGCGGCCAGAGACTTCAATAATGGGCGCATTATTGAAATGATGAGAAAAGCGCTGCGGATCAATAGTCGCCGAGGTGATAATCACTTTCAGATCAGGACGTTTTGGCAATAACTCGCGCAAATAACCCAAGATGAAATCAATGTTCAGGCTACGTTCATGGGCCTCATCAATAATCAGAGTGTCATATTGCATCAGCAGGCGGTCTTGCTGAATTTCAGCCAGTAAAATACCGTCGGTCATTAACTTAACCAGCGTATTTTCGCCCACTTGATCATTAAACCGCACTTTATAACCGACACTGCCGCCAAGGGAGGTGTCTAGCTCATCGGCAATACGGTTCGCCACGGTACGTGCGGCCAGACGGCGCGGCTGGGTATGACCAATCACCCCTTTTATACCCCGCCCCAACTCCAGACAAATTTTCGGTATCTGTGTGGTTTTACCCGACCCCGTTTCACCGGCGACAATCACCACCTGATGGTCACGGATAGCATAATAAATATCTTGTTTTTTCTGACTGACCGGCAAATTTTCAGGATAAGTGATAGCCGGACAGGCCGCCCGACGGCCAGCAACTCGCTGCATTGCAGTAGCAAATTCGGCCTCTATTTCACGGGTAATCGCCTCTACGGCCTCTGGATTATGGACTTTTTGTGCGCCTTGCAGCCGACGTCGCATGCGCTGCTGGTCACGGAGCATCAATTCCCCGAGTTGGGAGGATAATGCTGCGAGCGAAGATTTCACGTTCAATATTCCTTGTTACGCTGCGGCTGAAACTCACAGTATCAGCCGAATTATTTTATGCTCTGAATGTGATTAGCTGATGTTTTTATTCATTAATGTCAATTTTTAATCCGCTAACTCGGTGTAAGTCATTCCGAGATTTTAATGATATAAACCCTTGTCGTATATTGTAACACAGCCCGAGTTAGCGCTGTAATCGCGCAAATATCTGACTGTCTGTTTCTCAGATTATCATCATTCAATAAAATCGAACAAAGAACGCAAAATATTGCGCTATCACTGTCAGAAAAACTTGAATAGAGTGTATCTCATTGAAAGGGCGTACCGCCTAAGTCACTGTTACCTGTTAAGGAATTACAATGAGCAAAGTCCTGGTTCTGAAATCAAGCATTCTGGCAACCTATTCACAGTCTAACCAACTCGCTGACTTCTTTGTTGAACAATGGAAAGCGGCTCATGCGGGCGATGACATCACCGTGCGTGATCTGGCTGCTCAGCCGATTCCGGTATTAGACGGCGAGCTGGTAGGTGCTATGCGCCCTTCGGATGCTGCGCTAACACCGCGTCAACAAGAAGCTCTGGCGCTGTCTGATGAGCTGATTGCCGAATTGCAAGCCAATGACGTCATTGTCATCGCAGCCCCAATGTACAACTTTAACATCCCAACACAGTTGAAGAACTATTTTGACCTGATTGCGCGTGCTGGCGTGACTTTCCGTTACACCGAAAAAGGCCCTGAAGGCCTGGTTACCGGTAAACGCGCTATTATCCTGACCAGCCGCGGTGGTATCCATAAAGATACCCCGACTGACCTGGTGGTTCCTTACCTGCGCCTGTTCCTCGGCTTTATTGGGATCACCGATGTCGAGTTCGTGTTTGCAGAAGGTATTGCTTATGGTCCTGAAGTGGCAACCAAAGCACAAGCTGATGCCAAACAGCTACTGGCTCAGGTTGTTAACGCTTAATAATAAAGAACTTTCGTGCAGAGGCGAGTGTCTGCGTTAATGCACGACAGCAATGACCTTGTATTGCCCTCGTTTTACCCAGTAGTCAATTTCATCATTGCGCGCCTTCAGGCGCGCTTTTTTATGAATGATGCGCCGAGTATCAGCGCTGCATCCATTGGCCATTAATACCGCGTACATATTCCCCCGCCGCCGCGCGGTTGACTAACTTTTGCCCCGCCAGCTTGGCGACATCCTCGGTTGAAATATGATTCTTCTGCGCCACTTCCTGATATTTCTGGGCTCTGGCGATATTAATTTGCTCCACCAGCGCCAGTGTTTCAGCATCTTTCTTCACCGGTGCCAAATACCCACTGAGGGTTTCACCCACGCGGCCTTGCTGCTTGGCCTGCTCCAACGTCAGGGCAAAAGCCCCAGTGCTAAACACTAAACTGCCGCTTAACACCACGCAGCCCAATATTACGCGAAGCAACTTTTGTGTATCCCCAATCCAGCCGGACGTTTGCTTGTTCATAATGGCCTCTTAGAATAGATTGGATTGATTTTTAAGCAGATTTTCCACGTCTTTATCCACTCTAATCTGGATTTCATGCTCAATTTTGACATTCATATTGATAGTGATAGGTTTTTCCGGGGTTGCCACTTCCAGGCGTAAACAGCCGCTAAGCATAAAAATACCCAGCGCTATTGCCATAGGTTCCCATGTCAAAATCTTCATTCCTTCGCCCTCGCTGGTATGGATGCTGTTGGTCGCAACGAAATATTTTGCTGCAACCACTCTTGTAAATTGTCACCAAAACGTAGGCTGCGCCAGAGTTGGAAGATATTTTCCTCATGCTGATAGTTCAGCACTATCTCTCGTTTGGAGTTTTTCTGTGTATTAACACCATGAATCTTTGAACGCAATGTTAATTGACCCAAGTTATCGAGACTGACAGTGGCATAAGATTGGTAAATCTCCATGTAACGCAGCCAATCAATCGCCACCCCCGCCACAAAATTACTCTCACTGATTGAGTTTGCCAGTTCTGGGTCAAGCCGCAGTGTCACCGCGCCGTCATTCGCTATCCAACCATCGCGCACCAACCACTGTGGATTATTAAGATAAAGCGGCAATTCGCCATTGACCTTACCCGACATAGCCAGTTGTTTTGGTTGCAACACGGTAAATAGTTCACTTAAATCAATACCTTTTAATTTTAGCACTGCCGCGTCATGTTGGGGTAAACGCAAAGCAGACAAACTCAGATGCCCTTTCAAAATATCCATGCCAACATTGCTCAAGGTCAATGGGGCTTTCTCTGAATAGGGATAAGTTCCTTGCAAATCAGCGGTGATATTCTGCATTGTAAACAAGTTGTTTATCGAGGCAATACGCAGCATGACCGGCTCTTTCGCCCCCAACTGCCAGTGATGGTTTTCTAAACGATAAGACATAACAAAATCTAAGCCGCTCAGTTCACCGTCTGCCAGCCACATCCCGCCATTCTTCACGACCCAATGTCCACCGGCGGTAAAACCTTGCTCACGGGCCGCAGAAAAAGCCGCCTGTGCATAAAGCTCGCCATCCCGCAATTTAATACCTAACTCTTCGGATAGCAGCGGTTGGAATACCTTCAGCGATTGTTTTGGCCACCAGCCCTCGCCGCGTAACCGCTCGCCATCCCAACGGCCACCTAGCGCAATCGGCCCAATGGCTTGCGCTTGTAAATTCCCTTGCCATAGAAAATCATCGGGGGCGCGGCCATTAAGTTGTAGCGATAACACCGCAGGAGGCAAGTAGCCGCCGCCATCACTGAATGCCACTTTTTTAGCGCCCAGCTCGAACCCGGCAATAAAAGCAGGATGATGATTATCCCGCTGCCAGGTCAAGGGTTTGGTTAAGGTCAGCCGTGGCGCCTCAACCTTAACTAATCCATATTGCAGCCGATCAAAACCAGTTGAGAGTTTATCGACAGTTATCAGTGTTCCCTGCCAACGCCCCTTGCCGCCCATATCCCAACTCGCAGCCAGCGGCGGCAGGCGACCATTGCCCCAGTAGCGCCATTGCCAATGGCCTTTATCGGGCCAAAATTCTTGCGCCTGACCATCCAGATGCAGATTAAAATTGCCCCAAAAACTGTCCTGTGCTTCCACAATCGCCTGTAGCCGCCCTGTCACTCCAGCGGCAGTCACTTTAACGCCCGCCAGTGGCCAACGCGCATCTTTTATGCGCAATTCCGGCGTGATGTTACCGTGAGCACGCAGTAAAGCGCCGGGGTGCAGCACCCAAGTCGGGTTCAGTATGGAGCCACTGAGTAAGCCGGGAATAGTGGCATTCAAGACCATTTTCTCCAGATTAGCTTGCCCGCTAAGTTGGAATTTCATGTCACTGTTGACGAGACTCAAGCTACCCGGCCCAAGGGTCAGGACGGCGTTGCCTTTGCCACTTTCCCCCGCCGTGATGACATTAATTCGCGCCTCAATGGCGGTTTGGTCCAAGCCCTTATCCCAGTCATACAATGTCAGATTCACCCCCCCGCTGAGGGGTTGCAGCTCATAGGGCCATTGCCATTGGCCGTTGATTATCTGAATTTTTTTCGGGGATAAGCGCCATGGCAACCGCGCCAGCGGGGTATCATCACCGCGCTCTGTCAGGGTTAAAACCCCCTGTTGCTGTTGCCAACTCAGATTCAATAATAACGGTTTAGACAGATAGCCCGTCGTCAATACCCCGTCGAGTGCACCTTGCTCTGGCCAATCATCCAGCGACAATGGAATTTTAATTCCACCACTCAGTTCGAAAGGTTGCGGGGTACCGGGAACAGCAATCGAGAATTGATGCAGACTAAGTTGCTGTTCTTCATCCAGTGTGGCGGCGAAGCTCAATTGTGGGCCCTGATAACGCAATTCTTGGGTGAGTTTTTTATTGTCTGGCGATGTGAGGGCCGGTTTACCAGAGAATGTCAGTTTACCGGCGTATTGCTGCCACGGCGTAATCTGCAAATTGTTGATATTCAAGTCAAGCACGGAGAGCTGCTGCTGCCAATAGGCTAAATCTTGCGGCGCACTCTCGCCACTGCTCGGTAATTGGCTCAAGCAGGCGGTATCCACAGCGACAGTATTGGCCCCTAGCTGCCAACGGCCTTGGTGATAGCCGACACTCAATTGCCCAATATTTGCCAAGGTGCAGCCCTGCACCCGGTAACCCAATTGTGAAATACGCAATGCGCCATCATGCCAAACCGGCGGGCTAGCCAAGACCAGTTGGCTACCCGCAGGCAACCAGTATTGTGCAACTTTTGGTAGCCACTGCGGCAAGGTTTTCCATAATATTCCTAAAGAAATTGCGCTGATTAACAACAACCAACCCATTATTTTTGCGCATTTAGTCATGACTTGCCTTGTTTAATACCCTAAATAATTCCAATTGCAGAAAGGCGGCAAATGAAAGCACCCCGATGAACTTACACAGGTAAGTTATTCGGGTAATTGAGCGCAGCCAACACACCGACAGTTTGAAGCATGACGGATATATCACTCACCCGACGTCCGGTGTGCTTTAATCAATCTACTGCAATCATTCTACTGCAATCATTCTACTGCAAGAATAGATAACGCTATCCTTGTAGATTAAACAGAACTGTTGCCATTGAAAGTTGGAATAAAAACCTTACTTCATTGGCATAAGAAAGTGACATACACCCTACTTAACTTATTACTGTGCTATTTAACTTATTATTGTGCCAAATTGTATGATTTATTCAAACCTGTTAAATTGGTCACAATATTTTGGCGGAGACATCACGATGAAATTAGCCGTTTACAGTACCAAACAGTATGACCGCAAATACCTCGAATTGGTCAACAAAGATTTTGGCTTTGAATTAGAGTTTTTCGATTTTCTGTTATCCCCCAAAACGGCGAAGATGGCTGCGGGCTGTGATGCAGTTTGTCTTTTCGTCAATGACGATGCATGTCGCACGACATTGGAAGAATTAAAAGACGTCGGTGTGAAGATTCTGGCTTTGCGCTGTGCGGGCTTCAATAATGTGGATTTGGTGGCGGCGAAAGAGCTGGGTATTCAGGTTGTTCGTGTGCCGGCCTATTCTCCTGAAGCTGTGGCTGAACATGCAGTCGGAATGATGATGAGCCTCAACCGCCGTATTCATCGTGCTTATCAACGTACGCGTGATGCCAACTTCTCGTTGGAAGGTCTGATAGGTTTCAATATGCATGGCCGCACGGCGGGGATTATTGGTACCGGTAAAATTGGTGTCGCCACCATGCGCATCTTAAAAGGCTTTGGTATGCGGTTGTTAGCCTATGACCCCTACCCAAGCCAAGCGGCTTTGGATTTGGGCGCGGAATATGTTGACCTCAAAACCTTGTATGCCGAATCGGATGTTATTTCACTGCATTGCCCGATGACCCCAGAAAATCATCATTTGCTCAATAAACAATCATTTGAACAAATGAAAGATGGCGTAATGATCATCAATACCAGCCGCGGTGGCCTGATTGACTCAACAGCGGCGATTGATGCACTGAAGCAACAGAAAATTGGCTCGCTCGGCATGGATGTCTATGAAAATGAACGTGATTTGTTCTTTGAAGACAAATCTAACGACGTCATTCAGGATGATGTTTTCCGCCGTTTGTCTTCTTGCCACAACGTATTATTTACTGGGCATCAAGCTTTCCTGACAGAAGAAGCCCTGACCAGTATTTCTGCCACTACTATGCAGAATATTGCCCAATTGAAAAACGGCGAACATTGCCCGAATATTATTACCGCCTAATATATCCAGAAAGTCCGCAGGGTGAGTCTCAAGGATGAGGCTCATTCATCCCGATAAGCTGAGTTATATTTTATAAGTGATTCGGGTAATTGAGCGCAGCCAACACATCTGCGGCTTGAAAGATGAAGATAGCTATATACCCAATAGATTTCGAGGTGCAGGAAGGCGGCAAACGAAAGCATCCCGATGAGCTTACATTGGTAAGTGATTCGGGTAATTGAGCGCAGCCAACACACCGGCGGCTTGAAAGATGAAGATAGCTATATACCCAATAGATTTCGAGGTGCAGGAAGGCGGCAAACGAAAGCATCCCGATGAGCTTACATTGGTAAGTGATTCGGGTAATTGAGCGCAGCCAACACATCTGCGGCTTGAAAGATGAAGGGGATCAGCGAGCCGGGCAAGCGCCGCGCATTAATGCCGATTCTTCACAACGTTTGCCATCCGGTAACTGACACATTCCTACACTGCCGCCATTGAGTTGCTTAGCCACCGTCAATATACCGCCCGCATTCGCACAATTAACGGCGGCAGGATTAGACATATTCAGATTATGATGAACATTGGCACTGGTGGCTTGTTGCACCGGCTCACTGGTCTCATTGCTGTTTAAAAATCGAGCGGTTGGAACTGTCTCTATTGGGTCATTGCTGCTGCAAGCGGCTAAAAAGAACACAGCCCCGCCCACAAACCAAGATAATGCATTCATTCTTTTGCTCCGGCATGAATAATATATAGCGCTATAATAGGTTCATATAATAACTGTTATAATTAAAACACAACATAAATAAACAGAATTCGCTAACTTAATTTCGTGTCGAACAATACTGATATAACAATCAGAGAAAAAATCAAACACCTACCGAGGGTAAAAAATAAAATGGGAGCCATTATGATCACTGATTTACTACTAAGAATTACTTTGGCGGGTGCATTAGGGGGGTTAATTGGGTTAGAGCGTCAATTGCGGGCGAAAGACGCGGGATTACGCACACATATTTTGGTTGGTATCGGCAGTGCCATGTTTATGATTGTTTCAAAATACGGTTTTGAGGATTTATTAACCTTAGAACACGTCAGCTTTGACCCCAGCCGAGTCGCGGCGCAGGTCGTGAGTGGCATGGGGTTCCTCGGTGCTGGGACTATCATGATCCAAAAGCAGATGGTCAAAGGACTTACCACGGCGGCGGGAATGTGGGTCACGGCAGCTATTGGTCTGGTGATTGGTAGTGGCCTGTATGAAATTGGTATTTATGGCACGATGGTGACGTTAGTTGTGCTGGAAATCTTCCGCCAGTTAAGTAACCGCCTGATTGGAGAGCATCATTTTGTCGCGATTAAACTGCTGCCAGACAGTGTGCCACGTATTTTGGTTGCTATGCAAAAATTGCAGCTTCGCCCGATGAACCTGTCTGTCACCCACAAACCAGAGAAACATGAGCCAGACTGTGAACTCACTTTAGAAGTGACATTGTCACCGAAAAAAAGTTTGGATCTGGTGTATGAAACATTGTTAGCCGTCGAGGGAGTACATCAGTTGGATATTAAATAGTTTGACTGTATGCGCGGCGATAAAAATCACCGTTATCCCCGTGCATGCAGCTTGCAGTATGACGGGTATATGATTAATGCATCGAAGTCTTAGACAATAGATTAATCACCAACACACCGGCAATAATCAAACTCATGCCCATCATTGCAGCCCAGTCCAACTTCTGTTGGTACATAAATACCGCGGCAACTGACACTAAAACAATTCCCAACCCTGACCAAATAGCATAAGCAATGCCTAGGGGCATAGTTTTAACCACCTGTGATAATCCCCAGAAAGCAATGCCATAGCCAATCACGACCACAATAGAGGGCACCAGGCGGGTAAAGCCATCGGAGGCTTTTAACATCGTGGTTGCCACGACTTCAGCAACAATCGCCATCATTAAATACATGAAACCACTCATTATCGATCTCTCATTTCAGTGTTGGGCAGACATTATGCCCATCCGCAATTAAATGTTCATTAAATCGATTTGTACTTCACAAATATTTCACAACCAAGCCAAATTACAGCGCATTTATTGTGCTGTTCGTAATAAGTGAAACCTCATTGTTATTATAAATAGTTTTCTAATTGTAATAATTATTATCTGAAAGCCTCAATATACCGCCAGCCCCGCAATTCACCTTATTCTCCACATAATCTGGCGGCCCCGCCGTCACACAAATGCGATAACTGACAAAAATACTCTCTGCTAGAATTTCGCTATTAGTTCAAATAATCAGATAACAGTCAGAGACGCCCCCATTAGCACTTTTATGCTCTGCAAAACTAGTGTTTCTGCAAAAAAAGTGCTCTCTGCATGATAAGCAATGTGAAGGTATAAATTAATGATTACTACTGACGGTAACAGTGCAGTAGCTTCTGTGGCCTATCGTGCCAGTGAAGTTATTGCTATCTACCCTATTACGCCAAGCTCTACCATGGCCGAACAAGCTGATGCTTGGTCTGGCGATGGGAAAGTTAATATCTGGGGGGATGTTCCCCGCGTAGTTGAAATGCAGTCTGAAGGCGGAGCCATTGCTACTGTGCATGGCGCACTGCAAACCGGCGCATTATCGACCTCGTTTACCTCCTCGCAGGGATTACTGTTGATGATCCCCACCCTCTACAAGCTGGCGGGCGAGCTGACACCTTTTGTCCTCCATGTTGCGGCCCGCACCATCGCGACCCACGCGCTGTCTATCTTTGGTGACCATTCTGATGTGATGGCGGTGCGCCAAACCGGTTGCGCCATGCTATGCGCCAGCAGCGTGCAAGAAGCACAAGATTTTGCTTTGATTTCCCAAGTGGCCACACTCAATAGCCGCATCCCATTTATTCATTTCTTTGATGGATTCCGCACCTCGCACGAAATCAATAAAATTGTGCCACTCAGCGATGACACACTGCGCCAGCTATTGCCACAAAAAGGGATAGACGGCCACCGCAGCCGGGCGCTTTCGCCAGACCATCCGGTGGTGCGCGGTACCTCCGCTAACCCGGATACCTATTTCCAGTCTCGCGAAGCGACCAATCCTTGGTATAACAATACTTACCAACATGTTGCCGATGCCATGCAGGCTTTTGCCGCGGCCACCGGGCGCGAATATAAGCCATTTGAATATTACGGCCACCCACAGGCGGAGCGCGTTATTATTCTGATGGGGTCAGCCATTGGCACTTGTGAAGAAGTGATTGATAGCCTGCTCACGCGCGGTGAGAAAGTCGGCGTGTTGAAAGTGCGGTTATTCCGTCCTTTCTCTGCTGAACATCTTCTCAGTGTCTTGCCGCCATCCGTGACTAAAATTGCCGTATTGGACCGCACCAAAGAACCCGGCGCACTGGCCGAACCGCTTTATCTCGATGTCATGACCGCGCTGGCGGAAGCTTATAGCCGGGGTGAGCGGGCAACATTGCCGAAAGTGATCGGCGGCCGCTATGGGCTGTCCTCCAAAGAGTTTGGCCCCGACTGTGCGCTGGCGGTATTCAAAGAATTATCTGTTGACCTGCCGCGCCCGCGCTTTACCGTGGGGATTTTTGATGACGTGACCGGCCTGTCATTGCCACTCACCGATGAGAAAATCGAGCAACGTGCCACTTTGGAGGCGCTGTTCTACGGCCTTGGCAGTGACGGCTCGGTCTCTGCGACCAAAAATAATATTAAGATTATCGGCAACAGCACCTCACTGTATGCGCAAGGCTATTTTGTCTACGACTCGAAAAAGGCCGGTGGCCTGACGGTCTCTCACTTGCGAGTCAGCAAAACGCCGATTAACTCAGCCTATCTCATCAGCCAGGCCGATTTTGTCGGCTGTCACCAGTTACAGTTTATTGATACTTATCAAATGGCTGAGCGCTTGAAACCGGGGGGGATTTTCTTAATTAACACCCCGTTCAGCGCGGATGAAATGTGGCAGCGCCTGCCGCAAGAAGTTCAGGCGGTACTGCACCAGCGCAAAGCCCGCTTATTTGTGATTAATGCGGCAAAAATTGCCCGCGAATGCAAACTGGGCGCGCGTATTAATACCGTCATGCAGATGGCGTTCTTCCATCTGACGCAAATCTTGCCCACCGCCATGGCGCAGGAACAATTACGGGCGGCCATTGACCGCAGCTACAGTAATAAAGGGCCGGAAATTGTTACCCGCAACTGGCAAGCGCTGGATGCTACCCTGGATGCATTAGTCGAAATTCCATTGCAACCGATTGATGAAAATAGCCCGATGCGCCCACCGATTGTCTCTGATCAAGCGCCCGATTTCGTTAAAACCGTCACCGCCACCATGCTAGCCGGTTTGGGCGATGCCCTGCCCGTTTCGGCCTTCCCACCTGATGGCACCTGGCCGGTGGGCACCACCCAGTGGGAAAAACGCAATATTGCTGAAGATATTCCTATCTGGCAGCCGGATCTGTGTACCCAGTGTAACCACTGCGTTGCTGCTTGCCCGCACTCGGCAATTCGCGCCAAAGTAGTACAGCCGGATGCTATGTTGGGTGCGCCAGACAGCTTACAATCGCTGGATGTCAAAGCCCGTGATATGCGGGGGCAGAAATATGTATTGCAAGTCGCCCCAGAGGATTGCACCGGATGTAATCTTTGTTATGAAGTCTGCCCGGCGAAAGATCGGCAGAACCCAGAAATCAAAGCCATCAATATGCAGCCACGGCTGGCACATCTGGTGGAAGAAAAAGCGCACTATGATTTCTTCCTCAAACTGCCGGAAATCGATAAAACGCAAATGGAGCGTATTGATATCCGAACTTCACAGCTGATTTCGCCGCTGTTTGAATATTCCGGTGCTTGCTCCGGTTGTGGAGAAACACCGTATATTAAATTACTGACTCAGTTGTATGGCGATCGTCTGTTGATTGCTAACGCCACCGGTTGCTCCTCAATCTATGGTGGCAACCTGCCCACGACGCCGTATACCACCAACGCGGATGGCCGTGGCCCAGCTTGGGCTAACTCACTGTTCGAGGATAATGCCGAGTTTGGTCTGGGCTTTCGTCTGACGGTTGACCAACATCGCCAACGTGTCACTCGCTTGATAAACCAGTTAGCTCCACAGTTGCCGCAGGATTTGGTTGGGCAATTACTCAATGAGGATGCAACACCCGAAGTCCGCCGTGAACAAGTCACCCAACTGCGCCAGCTATTAAAAGAGATTCCGGGCAATGATGCCCAACAATTAGCCACGGATGCAGATTATCTGGTCGATAAATCTATCTGGCTGATTGGCGGCGACGGCTGGGCCTATGATATTGGCTTTGGTGGTTTAGACCATGTACTCAGCTTGACCGAAAACGTCAATGTGCTGGTACTGGATACCCAATGTTACTCCAATACCGGTGGTCAGCAATCCAAAGCCACCCCGCTGGGGGCGGTGACCAAGTTTGGTGAGCACGGCAAACGTAAGGCACGCAAAGATTTGGGTGTTAGCATGATGATGTACGGCCATGTCTATGTCGCGCAAATTTCGTTAGGTGCGCAGCTCAATCAAACGGTTAAAGCTATTCAGGAAGCCGAATCCTACCCCGGCCCATCATTGATTATTGCCTATAGCCCTTGTGAAGAGCACGGTTATGACTTGGCCTACAGCCATGATCAAATGAAGCAATTAACCGCCACCGGTTTCTGGCCACTGTATCGTTTTGACCCACGCCGTACCGACGAGGGCAAAGTGGCCTTAGCACTGGATTCCCGCCCACCAAACAGCGATTTGACCACCACATTACTCAATGAGCAGCGCTTCCGGCGGCTCAACACACAAGAGCCAGATGTGGCGGCGCAGTTGTATGCTGAGGCTGAAAAAGACCTGAAAAAACGCTATGATTTCCTTAGCTTGTTAGCCGGAAAAACGGATAAAACGCCGACCGAATAATGGTCTAAATTAATGCGCCAGCCCCACAAGCCAGTCAGTTATCTACTGACTGGCTTTTTATTTGGTGATGATTTCTATTACTCCTACATCTAAATTTGGAATGTCCACAGAATAACTCACTGGGTTACTTTCGGCTCTCACTGACAAGGAGGATATTATGAACATGAAAAATTGGATGTCCCGGCTGAGTGATTCACAGTTATTAAGCCAAATTTCCATTCCTGGAACACATGATTCCGCATCATTTCGCTCCAATGTATTAGGTGCTGGATTTACGCAAACACAAACATGGAATATAAGAGAGCAACTTGAACATGGCATTCGATTTTTAGATGCCAGATGTCGCCTTATTAATAATGTATTCACTATGCACCACGGAGCTGTTTTTTTAAAACAACAATTTGGTGACTTTCTCACTACCTGCATTGACTTTATTAAACGCAACCCGACAGAGTTCATTATTTTATCGGTTAAACAAGAACATACCACTGAAAAAAGCACTAAAGGATTTAATGAAATTATGCAGGAGAGATATATCAACCCGCATAATAAATTATTTTATCTGCAAAATAAAATACCTACCATTGGGGATGTAAGAGGAAAGATAGTATTATTACGGCGTTACTCTGGTGATAAAGTGGGCATTAATGCCTCTCGCTGGAAAGATGACGCCACATTTGAAATTAAAAACAAAGGCTTTAATATTTATGTCCAAGACAATTATGATGGTTATACCGCATTAAGCCTTCATTTTAAAAGAAAATTTATTGATATTCTGCTCAAAGATGCACAGAAAAAACGTGCCCAAGATATATATATTAACTTCACCAGTATATCCGGTTTGTTAACACCCTATTCCGGGGCGCAAGGCCATCATTTGATAGATGGAATGAACATTTGGTTCTGCAAACAATATCGAGAAAAACAAATAATGGGGATTATCGTTGCCGATTTTGTTGATGTTCAGGATGGGGCAATTATTAAAACAGTGGTGAATTCAAATGTTTTCGTATAAATAATCACTCAGGCCACCATGAAAAATGACTCATTAATAAATTAAAATACACCCTAAATAATTCGAGTTGTAGGAAGGCGGCAAGAGAGAAACAAATCGGTCGGGAACCGATTTGAACAGCATTTATGCTAGCCCGCAGGGTGAGCCTCAGGGATGAGGCTCATTAATCCCGATGAGCTTACATGAGTAAGTGATTCGGGTTATTGAGCACAGCCAACGCGCATACAGCTTGAAGTATGACGGGTATATACACTTATTGGATGATAAACTTGTGTCATAGCAACATGCCCTGTCATGCCTCTAACTGGATATGAGTCACGAACAAATGCAAGATAAACAAGTGGTTAATAAAAAAGAACACTACGATTTGAACAAGTTAAACAAGCGTCTGCGCCGCAATGTGGGTCAGGCGATTGCTGATTTCAACATGATTGAAGAAGGTGACCGCGTGATGGTTTGCCTGTCAGGAGGCAAAGACAGTTACACCATGTTGGATATTTTGCAAAGCCTGCAAAAAAGCGCGCCGATTAACTTCACCCTCATCGCCGTTAATTTGGATCAGAAACAGCCGGGCTTCCCTGAAGATATCCTGCCGGCCTATCTGGACAAACAAGGTGTTGAATACAAGATTGTCGAAGAAAACACTTACGGGATTGTGAAAGACATTATTCCGGAAGGGAAAACCACCTGTTCACTCTGCTCGCGCCTGCGCCGTGGGATTTTATACCGCACTGCAACTGAGCTAGGGGCAACCAAAATCGCGCTTGGTCATCATCGCGATGATATTCTGCAAACGCTGTTCCTGAATATGTTTTATGGCGGGAAGCTGAAAGGCATGCCACCAAAATTGATGAGCGACGATGGCAAACATGTGGTTATCCGCCCATTGGCCTACTGCCGTGAAAAAGATATTGAGCGTTTCGCTGTTGCCAGAGAATATCCAATAATTCCTTGTAACTTATGTGGCTCGCAACCCAACCTGCAACGCCAGGTTATCAAAGATATGCTACGTGACTGGGATAAACAGTATCCAGGGCGGATTGAAACTATGTTCAGCGCGATGCAAAATGTCGTGCCGTCACATTTAAATGATCACCAGCTATTTGATTTTAAAAATATTACACACAACAGTGAGATTGTTGACGGCGGAGATTTAGCTTTTGACCGCGAAGAGTTGCCACTGCAACCTGTTGGCTGGCAACCAGAAGATGATGAAGATAGTGAAAAACAGCCACTGGTTCGTCTCGACGTGCTAGAAATAAAATAAACCACTGACTGATATTGCCTCTCGACAATAAGAGTTGAGAGGCAACGCTCTCGCCCTATCCTACCTCATTGTTTTCACTAAAAAATGCAAAAAAAATGCCGATGTTGAGATAACATCGGCATCGTAACAATTATGTGCTATGCAGTAATTCAAAATAAAAGTATTACAAATATGGAGCGCAACGCCCATCGCTTGACGTTGCATTCACCTGCAAAATGATAATGCCTCAGCCATCACTGCCAAATGTTGATATTGCTCAATTTTACAGTGATTAGCGCCCTATCTGACACACTCTTTTACTCAACCGTCAGTGACTCATTAGAGCCATTTACTGCGTTTTAACCACCACGCAACACCTACAACCAACAGCACCAACATCATACAAAATGTCGCAAAACCAAAAGAATAGGTATTCCCAGGAATGCCACCGAGGTTAACACCAAATAAGCCGGTCAAAAAAGTGGTCGGTAAAAACACCATAGCCAACATTGACATGGTATAGGTGCGCCGGTTCATCGCATCGGCCATTAATGAGCTAATTTCATCGGATAACACCGCAGTACGCGCAATGCTAGAGTCTAAATCCTCTAAGCCTCGCCCCAAACGTTCTGAGATTTCCTGCATACGGCGTCGCTCGTCATCATTCATCCACGGCAAGCGCTCACTGGCCAACCGGGAGAAAACATCGCGCTGTGGTGCCATATACCGGCGCAATACAATCAACTGCTTACGAAGCAAAGCCATTTGCCCACGTTGTGGAATTTTTTGTTCCAGTAAATCATCTTCAAGATCGATGATTTTATCGTGTAAATCTTCAATAAATTCATTGGCATGGTCGGTCACGCCATCAGCAATCTCCACCAGCCAGTTGCCGCTGTTAGTCGGGCCGGTGCCACTTTGTAAATCATTCAACACATCATCAATAGAGTAAACTTTGCGATGTCGGGTCGAGACAATCAACTTATCCGTGATATAAACCCGGATGGTGACTAATTGGTCTGGGCGAGCATCATTATTAAAATTGATGCCCCGCAACGTTATCATCGTGCCATCACCCATGCGAGTCACTTTCGGGCGGACGCTTTCACCAGCAAGACCATCCCGAACAACCTCTGGGAGTAACGGAGTATTTTGCAGCCAGGCAGCACTTTCTGGGTGTGTGTAATCCAGATGCAGCCAGCAAGGCTGCTCTGCGGTGGCGATGGCATCGGTATCAATGGAAGTCACGCCCCCTTTACCATCAAGTTGATAGGCATAAACGGCATCAGAAACCTGAAGTGCTTTTCCTTCGACTAGATCCACGACAATTTCCTCTATTTCAGCATTTATCCTGCAATAGGCTCAGTGTAACGTCCGCAACTCAATCTTTAAAGGTAATGCATCAGGATAACTTACTGTTCCATAAAATAATCAAGGCCGTTATCTATTAATCATTTAGCAGCAATAGCAGATACATTCAGTATAAGTTTTAGGACGACAGAACTTATATCTTTAACAGTGGAATTAAGGATACATAATGATAAAGGCACAAGGGTCATGCACAGCTTTGATGTACAATTCTTGCAAATTATCAACACGATATATTCAAGGGATATTGATTATGGAAACCAACTTCATTACGTTAATGAAAGCACTCATTGGTGGCGCAGGAGCGGGATTTGCATTTACCGGTGGCCTGTCTTTTTTAGTGCCCGCATTGACAGTGACCACTTCCCTTGCATTTACATTTTCAGCTATTGGGAGCGTATTAATTGCAGGTTTTTATCTAAGCAAAGTTTGGTGAACGACATTGGAGTCACTATCTTCCCACTGGTACTCACCGCAAACCACTGATGAGTTGGCAAAATTCTATTGTATTATTTGTGTTTCTTACATGTTAGTTCATATTGCATGGGATTGTATTTCCAAAAAAACACCGCCATTTGCCTTGGAAAATCTACAATATAAACTTAACGAATTATATTCATCGTCAACATTTGCCACAAGCATATTCTTATTTGTAATAATTTTAGATATAAACAACCCACTAAGAACATCTGATGCATTTATATTTCCACTGATAGTCGCATCACTAACCGGATTTATGATCTCGATATCGGCCATTGTTCCTAAGCGGCGCAGCCGTAAATAGCCTATTTGTTTTATATGATAATCATCATATAAACATAATCCGCCACTTACGCTGGCGGATTATGCTTTTATCAACATTAACTATCAAACGTTAACCATAAAAAACACCCATTAGTGCTTGATGATATAAATCATTTGGCTATAAGCCACATCTTCAGGATTAGTTATCGGGTAACCTTTCACCCAGGGTTTAATTAAACGCCCATTTGTGAATTGATATATGGGTGCTATTGGGACTTGTTCAGCAATAATCTGCTCGGCTTTATTATAATCATCACTTAGCGCTTTAGGATTAGTTTGCTTACCCGCTTCGCTCAGCAAACGATCATAATTTGCACTCTTAAATTTAGCGATATTCCCACTGTGAGTAGAGGTCAATAATGACAAGAAGGTGGACGGCTCATTATAATCCCCGACCCATGATGCGCGGACTACATCAAAATTACCGGTATTTCGGCTATCGATATAGGTCTTCCACTCTTGGTTAATCATTTGAACATCCACCCCCAATGTCTTCTTCCACATTGAAGCAATGGCAATGGCTAACTTCTGATTATTATCCGAAGTATTATATAGCAAAGATAATTTCAGTGGTTTATCCGGCCCGTAACCCGCCGCATGCAACAGTGCTTTAGCTTGTGCGTTGAGTTCTTCCTGGTCTTGCTGCTGCAATAAATTGGCTACCGGATGATAACCAGCAGTGACATCGGGGGTAAAGTGATACGCAGGTTTCTCCCCCGTACCCAAGACTTTTTCAGCAATAATTTTGCGGTCTATAGCATAAGATAATGCTTTGCGCACCCGAACATCATTGGTTGGCGCACGTTGGGTATTAAATGCGTAATAATAAGTGCCTAGCTGATCCGGCGTATAAACTTGATCAGGAATATCTTTTAATAATTTCTGATACAAATTTTTTGGGAAGGACTCGGTAATATCAATATCACCAGCTTGATAGCGCTTGGTGGCATTGGCTTCCTGATTGATAGGAATGAAAGTCACTTTCGTTAGAACAGTATGGGCATGATCCCAATAATAGTCGTTGGGCACCAAGACTAATTTCTCATTTACAACTCTATCTTGTAATTTAAATGCGCCATTCCCTACCAAATTACCCACTTTAGTCCAGTCATTACCATATTTTTCAACCACGCTGGCGGGGACTGGGAATAAACTGAAGTTTGCAGTCAAACTGGGGAAATAAGGCACCGGCTTACTGAGTTTAACTTTAAGGGTGTAATCATTAACTGCACTGACCCCAAGAGCTTCTGGCGGCATTTTCCCCGCAATAATCTGTTGCGCATTTTCCATTCCGGCCAGTTCGGCAAACCAAGCGAAAGGAGATAAACTTTTAGGGTCAACCAAACGGCGCCAACTATAAACAAAATCCTGCGCGGTCACAGGCTGACCATTCGACCATTTAGCATCTTTGCGCAACGTGAATATATAGGTTTGGTTATCTGCCGTTTTCCAGTTGGTCGCAACACCGGGAATTATCTGGCCATGCGCATCTTGATTAACCAATCCTTCAAACAAATCACGGGCAACCTGCGCCTCGATTAACCCCACAGCTTTCATCGGGTCGAGAGAGGCTGGCTCGTCTTTAATATGACGAACAAGTTCTTGTTTATCAGCCAGTATGGTGCCCGCAGGGACATCAGCAGCATTTGCCGCGCCCAGCGTTGCACCAACTAATGCGGCACACAATGCATAACGGAAATAGCGCATAATTAATAACCTTTTCGTTGTCGATCCATTTCAGCGAAATTAGTAACAATATCTCATCAACATAAACTAGCAGATTAGGGGCCACCATGACGATGGTAAAATAAAAATACTGTCTCCAGTCGCGCTATAGAGTGCAATTCTGCCATCAGAAACCAAATGCAGTATGCATCACTAATTAGGCGCATTAGTTTACCCATCACAAAATAACTTATTGATTCAATATGATAATATTAAATGCTATGTTAAATATAATACGCACCTATTCGGAATAACAGAGAATATTATGAGCCAATATCGCCCCCGAACTGCACGGGGAAATCTGGTCACTTTAGGGCAACGCTACGGCACATCCCGCTTGGGCGCGCCGCTGCTTTATTTCCCGGCCCCCACCCCATCCGCACAAACTGGGCTGATTATTGCCGGAACCCATGGCGATGAAAGTGCGGCAATTGTGGCGCTATCCTGTGCATTGCGCAGTATTTCACCGGAACAACAGCGCCACCATGTCATCTTGGCAGTCAATCCTGATGGATGCCAACTGGGGTTGCGGGCGAATGCCAATGGTGTGGACCTTAATCGTAATTTTCCGGCAAAAAACTGGCAGGCGGGCGAAACGGTATACCGTTGGAATAGTGCGGCGGATGCACGAGATGTGGTGCTATCAACCGGCGTATATGCAGGTTCAGAACCCGAAACTCAAGACTTGTGCGCATTAATAAGCCAACTGGCCCCGCGCTGGGTGGTTTCCTTTCATGAACCATTGGCCTGTATTGAAGACCCCGACAGCTCAGCGCTAGGTGAGCGACTGGCGGCGAATTTTGACTTGCCCCTTGTCACCAGTGTGGGTTACGCCACGCCGGGGTCATTTGGTAGCTGGTGTGCAGACATTCACTTACCCTGTATTACCGCAGAATTACCGCCCATTTCTGCCGATGCCGCCAGTGAATGTTATCTGCCGGCTCTGATTGACTTGCTGACCCTGGCAGATTAAGCCGACAAATCGATAGCGCCAGTCGAGAAATGTAACCCGTCATCGACATCCTGTTGTAGCCAGGTAGGGCCATCGAGATCAACAAAACGAGCACCTGAAGCCAGGGGTAATGCAGCACGAACAGCCCGTGAAGTGCACAACATGCAGCCGAGCATAATGGCAAATCCGAGCGATTTAGCTTGTTCGGCTAACAACAATGCTTCTGTTAACCCGCCACTTTTATCCAGCTTGATGTTGACCATTTCATAACGCCCCACCAGGCCCGCCAAATCAGCACGTGTATGGCAACTTTCATCAGCGCAAATAGGCAATGGGTGAATAAAATTCTGTAACGAGTCATCCTGCCCTGCGGGCAGCGGTTGCTCCAACATCGCCACGCCTAAATCTGCCAATAATTGGCAACGCGCAGCCAAGCCCTCTGGACGCCAGGACTCATTGGCATCCACAATCAATGTCGCGTCGGGAGCAGCGCTACGAATAGCCACCAAACGCTCAGCAATAAGATGGTCATCCAACTTTATTTTCAACAGCTTGGCACCCAAATTCACCAATGCACTCGCACTGTACGCCATGGCTTCCGGGGTACCGATACTGACTGTCTGGGCCATCGAGAGATGGAGGATGGGTGTCGTTTGAGTCATATGCCATAAACTTTGCTGATTTTGCAAACATTCCAACTGCCATAATGCGCAATCTACCGCATTCCTGGCGGCTCCAGCGGGTAATAGCTGTTGTAAGGTCTCACGCGAAATGCCCTGCTCTATGGCACTGACTACCAAGGCCAACTGCGCCATCACCGAAGATTCACTTTCTCCATAATGTGGGTATGGGGTACATTCACCAACAGCACGAATACCCGCTTCCTCAATCTCGACAACCACAACTTTTGCTTCACTGCGGCTTCCGCGGGAAATAACAAACGCAGAATGGAGAGGCCAAGCCTCTGGATAGCAACGCATGGTTCTCATTATGACTCCTCAGAAAATTCGGGTGCGGACATTCAGTATTAGAACCTAACGTCAGTAAAATCTGAATTATTTAGCAAATTTCTCATATCCAAGCTGCCATTGTTACCTTAAACTGAACTTCGTGTTACACATCTGTAAAAGGGATCAAATAATGACACAGACAGTACATTTCCAAGGCAATCCAGTGACCGTTGCAGGTCAACTGCCACAACCCGGCGATAAAGCCAAAGATTTTACTTTGGTCGCGAAAGATTTATCCGATGTTGCCCTGAGCAGCTTCGCGGGTAAACGTAAAGTTTTGAATATCTTCCCAAGTATTGATACCGGTGTTTGTGCCGCGTCCGTACGCAAATTCAATCAATTGGCTGGCGAACTTGAGAACACTGTCGTTCTTTGTATCTCCTCTGACCTGCCATTTGCCCAATCCCGTTTTTGCGGTGCTGAAGGCCTGAGCAACGTCACCACCTTGTCAACTTTGCGTGGCGCAGATTTCAAACAAGCTTACGGTGTAGCGATTACTGAAGGCCCATTGGCAGGTTTGACTGCACGTGCTGTCGTGGTTCTGGATGGTCAAGACAAAGTTATCTACAGTGAGTTAGTTAACGAAATCACCACCGAACCAAACTATGATGCCGCTTTAGCAGCACTGAAGTAATTTTCTCTACTTTAGTTTAATAAAGTCTAGTTTTAATACAAACGGCTGGCCCATCTGGGTGCAGCCGTTTTTTATAGCAATCTATGTCTTTATAGCAATCTATGTCTTTATAGCAATAGATGTTATCGCAGCTTATGCCACGCTTTATTCTTCTTCGCTTTCATCACTGGCAGGCCGTTTACTGCTTAAACCGTATTCGCGTAGTTTATTGGCAATCGCGGTGTGAGAAACCCCTAGCCGTTTGGCAAGTTTTCGTGTGCTCGGATAATTGCGATAAAGGCGAGTTAAAACAGAACGTTCGAACCGTTTACTAATATCGTCGAGTGAGCCATCAAGCACTTCATCCCCTAGCGCCGCTTCAACTTCAAACTCCGGTAAGACGATATCCTGTGGCCGCAGCTCGGCTCCATCCAATTGCGTCAAAGCACGATAGATAGCATTTTTCAGTTGGCGCACATTACCTGGCCAACCATAATTTGTCAGGAAACTGCTCAGTTCAGGCGCCAACTTTGGCCGCGGCACACCTTGCTCGTCAGAAAAACGGGCAACAAATAGCGCCGTCAGGGGCATGATATCCGCTTGTCGCTCACGCAACGGCGGTAGAGTGATGGTCAACACATTGAGGCGGTAATAGAGATCTTCACGGAATTCACCGCGTTGTACTAATTCCACTAAATTCTTTTGGGTGGCACAGATAACCCGCACATCGACATGCACCTCATGCTCTTCGCCGACACGGCGGAAAGTTCCATCATTAAGGAAGCGCAACAGTTTGATTTGCATACGAGGCGACATTTCGCCGATTTCATCTAAGAGAACTGAACCGCCGTTTGCTTGCTCAAAGAACCCTTTTTTACCTTCGACTGCATTGGGATAAGCCCCGGCGGCATAGCCAAATAGCTCACTTTCTACCACATCGTCGGGTAAGGAAGCACAATTAAGGCCGAGGAAAGGCATTTTCCCGCGCGGGCTGCGCAAATGGCAAGCGCGAGCCAACAAGTCTTTGCCAGTACCGGTATCACCGATTAACAGTAACGGCGCATCCAGCATCGCTAATTTACGTGCTTGTTCAAGCACTTGGCGCATCTTAACGCTGGTGGCAACTATCTGTTTAAATTCAGTATCATCGTTTACTGATAAAGTTTGCAGTTGTTGCCCCATGCGCGCAGTGGATTTTAACATGACCACAGCACCCACCGTTTGATTCTGCTGGTTTTCGTCTTCTAGCTGAATCGGGGTGATCTCCAGCAGGTAATCCTGATTGTTGATCAGCACACGTTCGGTATGAGGCGCGGTTTCTCCACCTTCAAACCAACGGGCAAAGTTATATCCCCCCAGTAGGCTACCTGCTGTTTTATGACGAATTTTCTCCTCATTGAGGGAAAACAACTCGCGGGCAGCGGGATTAGCTAACTCAAGGTTACCTTTTAAATCGATAGAAAATACCGGCTCTGGCATGGATTCAAGCAGTGCCCGCAGTGAGCGGTGCTCCCGCTCTGATGGCATAAAGGAGACGGTGCGAACATCGGTAACACCATCAATACGCCGGATGTCCATCATTAATGCACTAAATACACTGAAATCCAGCTGTGAGAAATTCAGATAAATACGGCCAATCGGATCAATTTCGATCCCGCGTAAGTCAATACCGCGTAAAACCAAGAGATCAAGCAACTCTCTCGTGAGACCGATTCGGTCTTCGCAAAAAACTTCCAAGCGCATCAGTATCGCCCTTATATATGGCAGGTGCGGAATATCTGCCTATGATAATACCCTGTCCCCCCTTGCTGATGAAGCAGTCTGTCAGCAAAAGTTGACAGGAATCGGCTTTTCGCTATTTTTTTTATCCAATCAAACTCACCAAGATAAGAGGATCAACCCCTATAGCCATCATATATAGCGAGTTATTACTTTTTATAGCAATAAGTTAGAATAATATAATGATAAGTAGCGTCAACATCCTCGTCAAGAACAGGTGACACTTTGCTTTATATCGGCCATCTGGCTATAGTATACATAGCCAATTGACCGAGGAGGTTACATGAGAGCATATCACCCGACCCCAGCGACCAAAACTGGGGCGCTATGGCGAGAGATTGGTTTGCCCGCCAGCCGCGGCACTGTATTGGTCGATAGTATCAAAATGGGTTTTTCAGTTGATGTTATTGACGGCATCCATTTATGGGCTTCTATCCCTAAAGCTGAAATATTGCGGGCCACGGGTATTCCCAGCCGCAGTCTGACCCGTAGACGCACACATGATGGCCGTTTCACCCCTGAAGAGAGTGAGCGAATTGCCCGTTTCGTCCGGGTAATGGATGCCGCAGTTGATCTATTTGGCGGTGATAAGGGCAAAGCTATCGCCTGGATGTCTACCCCGATTAAAGGTCTTGGTCACCGCAGCCCCGACTCCTTGCTGGAAACGGAAACCGGTGCACTGGAAGTCTGTGATTTAATTGGGCGTTTGGAGCACGGCGTATTTTCATAACTCAGTGGCGCAAGGAATAGGCCAAAGGGATAGTAAACTATAAGGATCTGTAGATTATGAATAAAGCCCCAATAGGCTGGCACTTATGAAGTTCTACCGTATTGTGATGCGCCGTTATCTGGCGTCAACCTGGACCGGTTATGGCGCCGAAATCTATGGTGGCCGTTGGAATCATAAGGGGCACGCCGCCATCTACTTAGCCAGCAGTGTGTCTTTGGCGATGCTGGAAACATTGGTGCATATCCAAGACAGCTCAACGCTGAGCGAGTTCGAGCTATTCCAGATTGAAATCGAAGATAGCCATATTCTGTTACTTCAGCCGCAAGATTGGCCTGCTGACTGGCGCAGTGATCCCGCGCCGGCGACCACAATGGATATCGGCACCGAATGGTTAGAGCTGGAATCATCACTTGCATTACTGGTTCCATCCACTCTGGTGCCGTCAGAAAACAATCTACTGCTCAACCCTCGGCATAAAGATTTTCAAGCTTGCTTAAACAGTGTTAAACCACTCTCTTTTGCCTTTGACCCACGGCTGAAATAGTTTTTATTACGGAGTCGCTTTATCTTTCTTTGGTAATGTATTTTTCAACTGGCTGATCAACTGCCGGCGGAAATCCCCCAATTTGGGTTTATCATCTCCTAACCACGGTAATGGCCTGCACAATTCCATCGCTTTAATACCCAGTCGGGCAGTTAACAACCCCGCCCCAATACCTTGCGCGGCACGTGCCGACAAACGCGCGGCTAAATCTTGCGATAACCAATCCATGCCAACCTCACGCACCAATTCAGAGGCACCCGCAAAGGCGATATTGAGCAACACCAAACGGAACAAACGCAGGCGGCTGAAATACCCCAACTCAATACCATACAAAGCGGCAATACGATTAATTAGACGAATATTTCGCCATGCGATAAATGCCATATCGACCAGTGCCAATGGGCTGACGGCAATCATTAATGCCGACTCAGCGGCATAGCGGCTGATTTCAGCCCGCGCCAGATTATCAAGTGAAGGCTGCACCAGTTTGGCATATAATTCAACAACTTCGCGATCATTATGAGTTTCATGTAGCGAAGCATGCCAGCGCTGAAGTGCCGGATGCCCTTGATCCAGCCCCGCCTGACGCGCCAGCTTTTCACAAAATACGCGCCCTTGGCCGATTCCGTGACTCACCAGAAGTTCTCGTGCAATATCACGCTCTTCTGCCCGTTGCCGTAGGCGATATAACCGCCGCCACTCCGTCACCACCGAGCCAACTCCCGCCAGCACGATAAGCCCTCCGGCCGTAGTGGCTCCCAGCGCAATCCAATCCTGCTGTTGCCAGGCCTGATTGACCCATTGCACTGACTGAGCAATTACACTGACACCAAAGAGTGCCAACCCCACCGTGACCATTTTGCGCCACAAGCTGCGTTTGGGTTTCAATGCGGCATTAACCAACCCCTCTACCCGACCTTCTTCATTTTCTGCGTCCAGTTCCGGGGCCGCTGGATAGAAATTCTCAGCGGCATGTTGGTCAAAAGCCTGTGCGGCTTTTAATACTGGCTCATCTAAGGGTTGCAACGGCTGCTCAAAATCGATCCGTGGTTTTAAAGGTTCGCTCATCGCAGTTTATCTCCCAATAAGAATTCCATTACCGCGTCGAGACGAATATGCGGTAACGGGCTGTCAACATGTACGGTTTGAGGGCGAAACTCGTCAAAATGGAACCCTTGCTGCTGCCAAAAAGCGGGGCCGGGCAAACGCGCAGGAACATCGCCGGGGAAGACCGTCAGCGGCAGACCATCGCCCAATCGGTGACCGCGTAACGCGGGAATTTTTTGCCCCTGATGGTCAACAATTCCACTTTCCGTCGCCTGCACCGAGGCCAACCCGACACAATCCATGCTGATCCCTTCAAATGCAGCATTCTGCCAAGCTTCCTGTACCAATTGTTGCAGCAAAGAGACCAAATTAGCGTGTTGATCGGCTGTCACATGGTCGGCTTTGGTGGCGGCAAACATTAGCTTATCAATACACGGAGAGAATAAACGGCGAAATAGTGTGCGCTTTCCATAATGGAAACTCTGCATCAATTGTGTCAAAGCCAGGCGCATGTCGTTAAACGCCTGCGGCCCGCTATTCAGCGGTTGCAGACAATCCACCAGCACGATTTGCCGATCAAAACGCACAAAATGCTCTTTGTAAAAACCTTTAACCACCGAGTTGCAATAATAGTTAAAACGAGCGCGTAACATCCCCAAATTGGAGTGTTTATCGGCCTGAGCTAGCCGCGATTCACCAAGGCCACTCACATCCGGCCATGGGAAGAACTGCAATGCAGGTGCCCCCGCCATATCACCCGGTAGCACAAACCGCCCCGGCTGAATGAAATGCAGCCCTTCATTTTTGCAACGAATCAGGTAATCAGTATAAGCCTGAGCAATCGCCGCCAGTTGATTTTCATCGGCAGGGGCCAGCGGATCACACTGCTGACACAGCGCCAGCCAGGGTTTAGCCCACTCAGCACGGGAACCTTGTAACAAGCCCGCCATTTGATGCGACCAACTTAAATAATCTTGTTCCAGCATGGGTAAATCCAGCAACCATTCACCCGGATAATCGACAATTTCCAGATACAAGGTCGAGGTCTCTTTAAAATGGCGCAAAAGAGAATCGCTGGAACGAAAACGCAGCGCCAAACGAATCTCACTGACGCCACGGGTCGGAGTCGGCCAATTTGGCGGTGTACCATATAAAGAGGCCAGCCCTTCGTCGTACCGAAAGCGCTGAATGCCCAAATCTCGTTGCGGCACCCGCTTCACGCCGAGTAGGCGCTCTTCGCGCACAGCAGAAAACAGCGGTAAACGTGCGCCGCTGTGAACATGAAGTAATTGATTCACTAAAGAAGTGATAAAAGCGGTTTTCCCGCTGCGGCTCAGGCCGGTTACAGCCAACCGCAGATGTCTATCCATCCCGCGATTAACCAATGATGTAATCTCATTTTGCAGTCGTTTCATGCTTCTCCTTAGCAAATTGGCCCACCGCTGCTCCCATCGCACGTTTCAGCATGGGTTCCAGCATCATCAGCAGTAACCAACGCAAGGGTTTACGGCTGACATTCTTGACGATAAAGCCCGCGGCACCCGCTGGGCCATAGGTCAAAGCAACACTAAAAATTATTTTAATTAGTGTAGTTAATACTACACCTGCGCGGGGACGAGCAGAGTTATTGTTCATATTTATGCCCTCCGGCAGGCTTCACTGTGAAATGAATGGGTCACATTACAACTGACGAAAACGGCTCTGTACTCCGAAAGTTTCGGAAGTCACATAGCGCTCGACCTGGCGCAAGCGTTGCTCCCCAGCGCTCAATTCATATTCTAACTGGTCGAGAAGCTGGCGCGGTGTTGCTTCCTTATGCGCACTGAAACTAGACGCAGGTGCCGGTTCCAGCATAAAAGTCAGCACGATATAAGCCGCAATAGTGAAAACAAACAGGCCAAAGAATAGCGACAACACCACCATCACGCGAATTAATCGCACCGGAATATCAAAGTAATGCGCCAACCCGGCACAAACACCTTTGACCATCCCCTCTTCGGGCACGCGATAGAGTTTCTTCTTACTTAACATATTGTTTTTAAATGAATCGTTTTTAAATGAATTATTTTTAAACATATCGCCCATTATGATTGCCTCCAGTTCGGATGCTCCGCATCAAGAATTTCTTCCAAAGTCTGAATACGCTCACGCATCCGACGGGCATCGTCAGTTAACTGCGATAACCGTTGCATATCCTGATGGCTGAGTTGAGCACCACTTTGCTGGCGATTGCTGTAATGCAGCCATAACCAAATCGGCGCAACAAACAGCACAAAAATGGTCAGCGGTATAGCAAGAAACAGGATACTCATTCATTCCCCTTAAATTTATGCTCGCGGGTATCCGCGTTGTCGTCATAGCAGGCCGCCTTTCTCCCGACGGCCCGCCCGGTATTTTTCTGCAATTGAGTGCCAACTTACTGAGCTGAATTCATTTTTGCTTTCAGAGCCGCCAGTTGATTGCTGATTTCGTCATCCGCTTTCAGTTCAGCAAATTGGCTTTCCAGTGATTTTTGTTTGCCGATACCCACGGTTTCAGCCTCTGCTTCCATATGGTCGATACGGCGCTCAAACTGTTCAAAACGTGCCATCGCCTCATCCAGCTTGCCACTGTCTAACTGACGGCGAACATCGCGAGAAGATGCCGCAGCTTGATGGCGCAGTGTCAGAGCTTGCTGTCTGGCCCGAGTTTCAGTCAGTTTACTTTCCAGCTCCGTAATTTCGTGCTTCATCCGGTTGAGTGTTTCATCAACGGTCGCGACTTCACGAGTCAGCGTATCAATCAGCGCCGCCACTTTTTGCTTTTCAATCAGGGCGGCGCGGGCCAAATCTTCTTTATCTTTGCGCAAAGCCAGTTCGGCTTTATCCTGCCACTCTTGTTGCTGACTTTCACTGTGATCAATACGCCGCAGCAATTGTTTTTTCTCAGCCAGTGCACGAGCTGATGTTGAGCGAATCTCTACCAACGTATCTTCCATTTCCTGAATCATCAACCGCACTAACTTCTGCGGATCTTCGGCTTTATCCAGTAATGTATTGATGTTGGCATTCACGATATCGGCAAAACGAGAAAAAATACCCATAATTACATCCTCTTTTAACTTATTGGTTCTTTTAACTGAAGTTAGTTTTTTTAAACTGAAGTTGGCGTTTGGTTGCGCCGCTTCATATAATCTCGATAGTGATATATCAAGAGTCGTGCCAACTTTTAGTGAAAGTTAATAAGCTGAAAAATAACAAAAAAATATTTTTGACTGTTTGAGAATAAAAGGTAGAGTGATTATTCTCACCAACTATTGGCGAATTTCATCATGAGCGAGCAAATAGAAAACCTGTTAGGCGAAGCAAACTCTTTTGTTGAGGTGCTGGAGCAAGTTTCCGGGCTGGCAAAACTGAATAAGCCCGTGTTGGTGATTGGTGAGCGGGGAACCGGCAAGGAGCTGATAGCCCATCGTTTGCATTATTTATCAGACCGTTGGCAAGGGCCGTTCATTTCACTCAACTGCGCCGCACTGAATGAAAACTTACTCGATTCAGAGTTGTTCGGCCATGAGGCTGGGGCTTTTACTGGCGCGCAAAAACGTCATCTTGGCCGCTTTGAACGCGCCGACGGGGGCACGCTATTTTTAGATGAACTGGCCACTGCGCCGATGTTGGTACAGGAAAAACTATTAAGGGTGATTGAATATGGTCATCTGGAGCGGGTGGGTGGCAGCCAACCCTTACAGGTGGATGTGCGTTTAGTGTGCGCGACCAATGATAACTTGCCCGCACTCGCAGCCGCAGGGAAATTCCGCGCTGACTTACTCGACCGCCTGGCATTTGATGTGGTGCAGCTGCCGCCGTTACGTGAGCGTCAGCAAGACATTATGCTGCTGGCAGAGCATTTTGCTATTCAAATGTGTCGGGAATTAGGTTTGCCATTGTTCCCTGGTTTTACGCCTCAAGCCAAACAGCAATTGTTAGGATATCGTTGGCCGGGCAATGTTCGTGAGCTGAAGAATGTGGTCGAGCGCTCAGTATATCGCCATGGCGATAATAATGAGGCGTTGGATAATATTATTATTGATCCCTTTGCTCGCCGGCCAAGCAGAGAAGATGAAAGTCTCGAGAGCAATAATCCTGGCACCGCAACCGGCGAATTACCCTCCCTGCCCCTTAATCTTAAACATTGGCTACATAACAGCGAATATCACATGCTCCAACAGGCCTTGGAACAAGCGCGGTTTAATCAGCGTAAGGCCGCCAGCCTGTTAGGATTAACTTACCATCAATTACGTGGCATGCTAAAAAAACATGCAATATTAACGGGAGAAAATGAACCACAATAATAAAATCATGCGCAAACTATTCAGGCCAATGTGAATATACTCATCTGATGGAGATCTAATTAACACCTTCCACTCCACGGAGGTACTTATCTTTCACACAAACATTAACTGTTAAATTAATTAGATAAGCGGCTTGGGCAAAGTTGGACAGCCCTTTGGACGAATCACCATACGTTGTATCTTCTGCAATGGCACCGTACCAGCTATCATTAATTTTTATATTAACAGCATTCATTGGAGATTTTCCAGGACGCCACATCACACTCATATTAAATTTCTGTATCACCTTATTATAAATCATAGTGCCATTATCAGCATCACATTGTGATTGTAAACTACCAGGCATAACTGCAAAACTAACGCTATTGAATATGGAAATAATAAATACAAGACTATAGTTGATTAGTTTCATGAGTTAATCTCTATTATATTTTCTGATGAATGAAAATATTAATTTATGACTACAAAATTGTTACTAACATGAACATTCTGTTATCTCCTCCTCGGCTACCATGAATATCCCGTTTGAATTCTGTATGTTCTAAATTACCAAAGCATGCATTTACCATGGGGTTGGTTCCTAACCTCATCACCCAGCTACGCGCCCATCGCATTACTGGCCTTCGGGTATACACCGTGGGAAATGGCCCATCATTAGCTGTTGATCGTGTTTGTACAAATCGGGTGTTGTGGAGGTTAGATTCACTGCGTATTGCACCCCGATATATATAATAGGCGGTTTGAGTGGCTATCTGCTCTGGTTCGATTCTGCGATGCGCCATCCACTCGGATAAATAGGGTGTATAGCGTAATATTCTCGATATTTCGTGATGTTGGCCATGGTCATCGCCCTGCAATAAAAACTCTAACGTAGTGCCTGCGCTATACATATTTTCAGTTGCCCGAATTTGATAAATATAGACTTGGGCATGAACATCACCCTGCGCATCCATACCACGCAAAATTCGCTCAGCATAACGATAAGCAAAACCGCGATTAGATGTCGTCGAAATAAAAGAACTACTAATTAGCCCGCCACCATGATGATGACAACTTCTGCCAGTGAGATGCTCAACAACATTATCATTATCACCCGCCGCACTAAAACCATTATTGAATATATCCTCCAAACCGCGCGTATCAACTCGCCAGACAATATCCGGTGGTTTGGCTTTGCTATTAGACATTATCAGAATACTCACTAAGCATAATGTGATAAATTTAACTAATATCATTAACAACCTCTCATGAAGTATATTAATATCTAATTCTCAACCAGCTAAAATATAAATAAACATAAAATGATCAAGAAAAATATATCTCAAAATCATGGTATTTTATAAACCAAAATCCCTTTATATATAAATAAAACTTATAAATACCAAGGGAGAGATTGCTGGGTTTTATACTTGCTATTAATGTATGGGTGAGTCATAGGCAAAAAAAAAGCCAGCACCCGAGCTGGCTTAAAAAACACTGGAAGCAATGTGAGCAATGTCGTGCTTTTCTGTCAAAAGCCTGAAACTTTAGGCCTTATCCCGAAGAGCAAAGCGATGATAATGGTTATCAATAGCACTTGCAAACACTTTGTTGAGAATTTTTCTCATTACCATACTGATTATGATGAGATTATGCGCGACCTCAGAATAAAATATCTCTCCGCCTAACGATAGACATCCATGATTTCCCAATGAATAAACCATCATTTACTGTTTATTGCTGCAACAAGCAGCAGACGGCACAGTTGTTTTGCTCAATGGATTGGGGGGAGTGTCAGATTACGGTACAATGAGAGTATTGCTTACTGACTGCGAAGCGTTTATGCGTGCTTTATTTATTTGGATGCTGTCGATTTGGATGCTGTCGCTGGCTTGCCTTGCGACCCCAGCACTGGCGCAACCTACCCCGGCCGCCGCCCCCACTCAACCACTGCCGGATATCCGCCAGCGTGGTTTTGTCTATTGTGTCAGTGGGATACTGAATACTTTCAACCCACAGATGGCCAGTAGCGGATTAACCGTCGACACTCTCGCGGCGCAGCTTTATGACCGTTTGCTGGATGTCGACCCTTATACTTACCGGTTAATTCCTGAATTAGCAGAGCGCTGGCAAGTGCTGGATAACGGCGCGACCTACCGTTTTCATTTGCGTAAAGATGTTCCTTTCCAGACCACTGATTGGTTTACTCCCACGCGAAAAATGAATGCTGATGACGTCGTTTTCAGTTTTCAGCGAGTATTTGATCCAAAGCATCCTTATCATGATGTCAACGGTGGTGAATATCCCTACTTTGATAGCTTGCAATTTGCTGACGCGGTACAAAGTGTCCAAAAGCTTGATGACTATACGGTTGAATTTAAACTGAAAGCCCCCGATGCGTCCTTTCTTTGGCATCTGGCGACCCATTATGCGCCAGTGCTTTCAGCTGAATATGCTGATGTCTTAGCCCAAAAGGGCCGACAAGAACAAATTGACCGCGAACCAGTCGGCACTGGCCCTTTCTTGTTAAACGAATATCGGTCTGGGCAATATATCCGCTTGTCCCGTAACAGTGACTATTGGAAAGGTTTGCCGCGCATGCCGCAGGTCGTCATTGACTTGGGCGTAGGAGGAACCGGTCGGTTATCCAAATTATTGACCGGCGAATGTGATGTATTGGCCTATCCAGCCGCGAGCCAGTTATCTATTTTACGCGATGATCCCCGCCTGCGCCTGACGCTACGCCCAGGAATGAACGTCGCCTATTTGGCCTTTAATACCCGCAAACCGCCGCTAAATGACCAACGCGTCCGGCAAGCCATAGCTTTATCAATCAACAACCAAAGATTGATGCAATCAATCTATTACGGTACAGCTGAGACCGCAGCGTCCATTTTACCTCGAGCATCCTGGGCTTATGATAATCAGGCTCAAGTAACTGAATATAATCCAGAAAAAGCCAAAGAAATTCTCAAAGAACTGGGCATCACTAAACTGCAACTCAACTTATGGGTGCCGACGGCATCGCAGTCCTATAACCCCAGCCCATTAAAAACAGCCGAGTTAATACAGGCCGATTTAGCGCAAGTCGGGATTACGGTGAATATCGTGCCAGTCGAAGGCCGCTTCCAGGAAGCTCGCCTGATGGAGATGAACCACGACCTAACACTCTCTGGCTGGTCAACCGACAGTAATGACCCGGACAGTTTCTTCCGCCCATTATTAAGCTGTGCAGCAATTCGTTCGCAAACAAACTATGCTCACTGGTGTGACCCTGAATTTGATGAATTACTGCAAAAAGCCTTACGTTCCCAGCAATTATCGGCACGTATTGAATATTATCAGCAGGCCCAGCGTATTCTGGAGCAACAGCTACCATTGTTGCCCTTGGCGTCATCCTTACGGTTGCAAGCATACCGATATGATATTAAAGGTTTAGTGTTAAGCCCGTTTGGTAATTCTTCTTTTGCCGGTGTGTTTCGCGAAAGTCAATCTCGCGGAAGTCAGAGCGACGAGGGTAAAAAGCCATGATAATCTTTACGTTACGGCGCTTATTGCTGCTGGTGATAACGTTGTTTATGTTGTCATTAGTCAGTTTTAGTCTGAGCTATTTTACCCCTCACGGCCCGTTAAGCGGCGCATCGCTATTGGATGCTTACCAGTTCTATTTCAGCAGCTTGTTCCAGTGGGATTTTGGTGTTTCCAGCATTAATGGTCAGCCGATCAGTGAGCAATTACGCGAAGCTTTCCCCGCCACCATGGAACTCTGTGTTTTAGCTTTTACTCTGGCCCTGTTTGTCGGCATTCCGCTGGGAATTATTGCCGGGGTGATGCGCGGCAAATTTGCTGATATTGCCATTAGCTCAATTGCGCTTCTTGGTTTCTCTATTCCGGTGTTTTGGCTAGCGCTGTTATTGATGCTGTTCTTTTCACTGCACTTGGGCTGGCTGCCAGTCTCTGGGCGGTTTGATCTCTTGTATCAAGTCAAACCCGTCACCGGGCTGGCCTTGGTCGATGCCTGGTTATCAACCTCGCCCTATCGTAAAGAGATGATGCTCAGTGCGCTTGAGCACATGATTTTGCCCATCACGGCTTTAGCCGTGGCCCCCACCACAGAAGTTATCCGCTTAATGCGCACCAGCACCGATGATGTTATCGGGCAAAACTACATTAAGGCGGCGGCCACCCGAGGTTTATCCCGCTTCACCATTATTCACCGCCATGTCCTGCACAATGCGTTGCCCCCCATCATTCCGAAATTGGGCTTGCAGTTCTCAACCATGCTGACATTGGCGATGATAACCGAAGTGGTTTTTAACTGGCCGGGGCTAGGCCGCTGGCTTATCAACGCCATTCGTCAACAAGATTACGCCGCTATCTCCGCAGGAGTGATGGTAGTCGGCTCGTTGGTTATCGTTGTTAATGTGCTATCGGATATTCTGGGCGCGATGATGACGCCGTTAAAGCATAAGGAATGGTATGCCCTTCGATAATGTCTACCGCGAGAAGAAAATGCCCAGCCCGCTGTTGTATACCTGGCGGCTTTTCTATGCTGATGGCCTGGCGATGGTGGGGTTTTACGGTGTCCTGGGGTTGTTGGCCCTGTGTCTGTTGGGCAGCACTCTGGCCCCTTATGCCCTCGACCAACAGTTTTTGGGCTACCAATTACTGCCGCCTTCCTGGTCACGCTACGGTAATGTCTCTTTCTTTCTGGGCACTGATGATTTAGGGCGCGATATTTTAAGCCGCTTATTGGCCGGTGCGGCATCGACTTACGGCTCCGCGCTGCTGGTGACGGTGGCGGCAGCCCTGTGTGGCGTGGTGTTGGGGGTTTTTGCGGGCATCACCCATGGTTTTCGTTCGGCGATTCTTAATCACGTGCTGGATACATTGCTCTCTATTCCATCACTGTTGCTGGCCATCATTGTGGTGGCCTTTGTCGGCCCCAGTTTAGAGCACGCGATGTTCGCCGTCTGGCTGGCACTGTTACCCCGCATGGTGCGCACCATTTATAGCGCCGTGCATGATGAACTGGATAAAGAATATGTGATTGCCGCTCGTCTGGACGGCGCTTCCACCCCGCATATCTTGGCCTACGCCATTTTTCCTAATATTGCATCGGTGTTAGTCACTGAATTTACCCGGGCGTTATCGATGGCGATTTTAGATATTGCGGCATTGGGTTTTCTCGATTTGGGCGCACAATTACCCTCGCCGGAATGGGGCGCGATGCTCGGGGACTCGCTGGATTTAGTCTATGTCGCCCCGTGGACAGTAATGCTGCCCGGCGGAGCCATTTTGGTCAGTGTGTTGTTGGTTAACCTATTAGGTGATGGTATGCGCCGGGCGATTAATGCGGGTGTTGAATAATATGGAGTCGAATAATGCCGTTACTTGATATTCGCAACCTCACGATTGAGTTTATGACCGCTGAAGGAATGGTGAAAGCCGTTGACCGCATCAGTATTACCCTGACTGAGGGTGAGGTTCGCGGGCTGGTCGGCGAGTCAGGGTCAGGTAAGAGCTTGATTGCTAAAGCCATCTGTGGAGTGAGCAAAGACAATTGGCGCATTACCGCTGACCGCTTTCGTTTTGATGACATTGATTTATTGCAATTGACTCCGCGTGAGCGCCGCAAGGTAATCGGCCATAATATTTCGATGATTTTTCAGGAACCGCAATCTTGTCTGGACCCATCCGAAAGTATTGGTCAGCAATTGGTGCAAGCTATCCCCGGTTGGACATACAAAGGCCGCTGGTGGCAACGATTTCATTGGCGCAAACGTCGGGCCATCGAGCTGCTGCACCGGGTGGGGATTAAAGACCATAAAGATATTATGCGCAGTTATCCTTATGAGTTAACAGAAGGCGAATGCCAAAAAGTGATGATTGCTATCGCGCTGGCTAATCAGCCCCGCTTGTTGATTGCCGATGAGCCGACCAATGCGATGGAACCGACCACTCAAGCGCAAATTTTCCGCCTGCTGGCGCGACTTAATCAAAATAACAACACCACGATTTTGCTGATAAGCCATGATTTACAGATGATGAGCAAATGGGCCACTCGGGTTAATGTGCTGTATTGCGGTCAGACTGTAGAAAGTGCAGTTTGCGAAGATCTGTTGGCTACCCCGCACCATCCTTATACTCAAGCGCTAATCCGCGCCATGCCCGACTTTGGTCGCGCTCTGCCACATAAAAGTCGGCTGAATACTTTGCCGGGAGCCATTCCGTCGCTGGAACATTTGCCGATTGGCTGCCGTCTGGGGCCGCGTTGCCCTTATGCACAGAAAACCTGCATTGAAACACCGCGCTTGCGCTTGGTGAAAAACCACGCCTTTGCCTGCCACTTCCCCTTAAATCTGGAGGAGCAATAATGGCCGAGACGTTGCTCGAAGTCCGAAATCTGAGCAAAACTTTCCGTTATCGTACCGGATTATTTCGCCGTCAACATGTCGAGGCGGTTAAATCGGTCAGTTTTACCTTGCGCGAAGGCCAGACTCTGGCGGTGATTGGTGAAAATGGCTCGGGTAAATCCACCTTGGCGAAAATGTTGTCGGGCATGATTGAGCCGACCGACGGTGAATTGCTGATTGATGACCATCGTCTGGTGTATGGCGATTATGCTTATCGCAGCCAGCGTATCCGGATGATTTTCCAAGACCCCAGCACCTCATTGAACCCCCGTCAGCGTATTGGTCAATTGCTGGATGCGCCGCTGAAACTGAATACCGATTTAGATGCCGCGGCACGCGAACAGCGCATTTACCAGACGTTACGCCAAGTGGGGCTGTTGCCGGATCATGCTAATTATTATCCTCATATGTTAGCCTCCGGCCAAAAGCAGCGGATCGCACTGGCGCGGGCCTTGATCCTGCAACCTAAAGTGATTGTTGCCGATGAAGCTTTGGCCTCGTTGGATATGTCCATGCGCTCACAGATTATTAATCTGATGTTGGAATTACAGGAAAAACACGGCATATCCTATATTTATGTAACCCAGCACTTGGGTATGATGAAACATATCAGTGACCAGGTGATTGTGATGCATGAAGGGGCGGTGGTGGAGCGCGGCAGTACCGCCGAAGTGCTGGCTGCGCCCTTGCATGACTTGACCAAACGATTGATTTCCAGTCATTTTGGTGAAGCGCTCACCGCAGATGCTTGGCGGCGGGATACCGCGAACTTCTGACTGACTCACTGCTGACCATGAACGCCAACTCGGTTTTGGCGATATTGAATCTGACTCCGCGATCTCTTGATCGCGGTTTTTTTATACTCCTAAGCTGCCCTTTACCCGGTTACTGGCTAACGTAATGACATTTTTGTTATATATAATAATATGTTATTACTTTTGGTTATTGATTATGGTTTAACGTTATTTTATCTCGCAAACCCAATCGGTAATGATATCCACTGTGTTCATTCTATAAAACAACAGGATATTTCGCCGATGCTGAACCCCCGCTTCTGCCATAACGCCCAACCAGATACCCCGCGACTCGCCCTGTTCATCATTCATCCGCACCCGTCGCAAGGGGCTGCGGCGTGTCACCCACATTTTTTAACTTTGGCGTGTTGCTGCCCTTAACTTGGAGGTCACTATGGTACAATTTAGACGGCAAGATAATGCTCATTGGTATCATGAAACTCAGCGCAGTGGCCGGGCTATTAGCGCGCAAATTACCGACGAAAATGACACGGCACATAGCGGTAACATCAGCAATCCCTATCATGGTGAAAACCTCATTGAACAAGGTGTCTTCCTGCTCGGCTTAGCCAACGATATCCCCACCCCTTTAGGCGATATCTTACAACACCATGCCGCAATTTTATCTGCTTCAGATGCCATGTATCAGGCGCTTTTCCCTCCGGTTGTGGCGTTAGACCCCGAAAATACCTTTTCTCTGTATGACCGGTTAAGTAGCGCCTTGACTGTTGCTCAGGTTACCGGAGTCCAACGATTATGCAGCCACTATGCCGCCCGCCTCACCCCACTTTCCAGCCCGGATGCCTCGCGGGAAAGTAATATACGGCTCACACAAATCACCCAGTATGCACGCCAACTCGCCAGCCAGCCGACCTTGATTGACCGGCATGCGCTGCAACAGTTAGCAGAGGTGGGGCTGACAAATGCAGATATTATTGTTTTATCGCAGATAATTGGTTTTATCGGTTTTCAGGCCAGAGTTGTCGCCGGTTTTTCTGCTCAAGCGGGTTATCCGACCGTCATGCTGCCCGGTTTCCCGCGGATGGAGGATGCCCCCTCAAGCCCATTACCCGAAAGTCAGCCACAATGGCAAGGTTGGCTGCCCTCACTGGCGGAAAATGAGTCTATTACCGCAGAAGAATCACCGGTTGATGTCGAGGTCACACTCAACCAACTGCTCGCATACCATCAAGAGAGTTTGTCAGCCTATAACGCGATTACCGCGCAGTTAGATAACCCAGCGCGAGTTCCCTTTTCACCGACCAGCGAATCTGACTGGCAGGAATTAGTCTCGCTGGTCAGTGCCCGAATCAACGGCAGCCTCTATTGCCAAACCCGGCATCAGCATAATTTGCAACAACTGCCCAGAAATAACTCATTATTAGCCGCGCTACAGATGGGGATTAATTCGGCTTTGATTGACAGTGCGTTAGCCGCCCTGCCCAATAAACAAATGACTCATCAGCTTATCTCTGTTACGGCCGAGCTGACCCGCGCCCCGGAGCGCTTTAGCCACCAGCATATTAGCCCGTTGCTGGCCTTGGGTCTCAGTGATAAACAGCTACTCAGTATTATTTTTTGTATTGCCTCGGCGGGCTGGGCCAACCGCCTACGCCATACACTGGGGCAAACTGTTTGACTCAAGCCCCGTTGCTACCATTATTCTCGGTGGATAATGAGCCATTCTTGGGCAACATCAAAGAAGTGCTGGGCCAGCGGTGTCACCCGCCCTGGCTCAGCTACCACCACCGCAGCATGGCGGTTCATCTTAGGAATCTCCACCGACCTGCGCTGTAACGCCGGGGACATTTCTTCCAGCAAACTGCCTTGCGGGAATAAACCACAGCCCAAGCCGACAAAAATCCCTTGTAGCAATTGGAAGATAGAGGTGCTTTCCAGCCGAATATGTAATGACAGCTCTGCATCGCGAAAATTATTATCCAGATAGCGGCGGAAATAGCGGCTCGGCTCCGCCAAACAAAGTGGCAATGCGGCTACCTGGGAAAGGGTTAGCGGCTCAGTGCCAATCAATTCAGGGAAATGTTCCGGGTGGAATAGCAACTCAACCCCGCCATCAATGAGCGGTTGAGCTTGAAAATGCAGTTCATTCAAAGTGCTCAGTTCGAAAAAACCGATTCCCACATCAACCGAGTGCCCCGTCAGGGCTTCCAGCAGTTGATCAGCACTTAACACTGAGACCCGATAGTCCAGATGGGGGTAGCGCTCACTGGCGCTTTTCAGCAATTGCGCCAATGAAATGCTGCATTGCGGCACTATACCAATCCGTAGCGTGCCATTCAGACCGTGCTTAAGTGATTCCACCTCCAGCTTTAATCCTTGATAGACAGAGACAATTTCTCTCGCCCAGGCTAAAACTCGCTCACCTTCAGCAGTAAATCCTTCAAAATTATTGCCACGGTTTATCAGTGGCACACCCAGCTCCCGCTCCAGATTTTTCAAGCGCATTGACAAAGTTGGCTGGCTGACAAAGCTGGCTTCTGCTGCACGACCAAAGTGCCGTTCGCGCTCCAAATTACACAGATAGATAAGCTGTTTGATATCCATACAAAATCTCAGATTTTCATGATTCGATGCAGTATACCATCGTGCTTCCATCCGGTGTTTTGCCGCACTGCCGTTTTTTAGACCAAAAATTTACATAACTCTGGGATCCAGCACTCAGTTTGCTGCTCGACTCAAGAACTTGCCTGATTAACATTTAACCGAATTTTGGATAATTTCAGACTTTTCATTATAAGCACAATATTGATTTGGCTATTCACATACATTTAACGATATGAACCATGAAATGGGTAAATAGCAGAATATATGCCTGAATAAAATCAGTTCAGCTTTTAATCAAAACAAAAAATCGCCAAAGAGCTAAAACATAAACGTTAATTCTGCATAACATTTGCAACATAGCTGCATCGCGCTGACTGGGATAAATGTAACAGAACATTGCAAAACCCTTGTCTCGTTGACAAAGATAGTGAACATTAACCGCCGCTAAACATCTTATAACAACGCAAAAGGATGCCATCTCGCGCATTCACTTTTGTCTTTTCTGTCATTTATATCTATGTCAGGTAGTGAAAACAGGGGTTTCCGTGTCAACAGCAAACAACCATCAACAACCAAAAGATAGCCAACAGCCACCAAACGGCAGTCAACCCGAAATCAGTTTGAATGCTTTCAAGCAACCGAAAGCGTTTTATCTGATCTTCTCTATAGAACTTTGGGAACGTTTTGGTTATTACGGCCTGCAAGGGATCATGGCCGTTTATCTGGTAAAAATGCTCGGGATGAGCGAAGCCGATTCGATAACCTTATTCTCCTCTTTCAGCGCCCTGGTCTATGGCTTCGTTGCCATTGGTGGTTGGTTAGGGGATAAAGTTCTCGGTGCGAAACGCGTTATCGTGCTGGGTGCGCTGGTGCTGGCGGTGGGGTATTCCATGATAGCCTACTCCGGCCATGATATTTTCTGGGTCTATCTGGGCATGGCAACCATTGCTGTTGGTAATGGTTTATTCAAAGCCAACCCATCCTCCTTGCTGTCAACCTGCTATAACAAAGACGACCCGCGTTTGGACGGTGCATTCACCATGTACTATATGTCCATCAACATAGGTTCGTTCTTCTCTATGATGGCAACCCCATGGTTGGCAGTGAAATATGGCTGGAGCGTCGCATTTTCACTGAGTGTTATTGGGATGCTAATCACTCTGGTGAACTTCTGGTTCTGCCGTAAATGGGTGAAAAATCAAGGTTCTAAACCTGACTTCGCGCCGTTGCAATTTAAAAAGCTGCTGATGGTACTGGTCGGCGTGGTAGCGCTGATTGCGCTGTCCAGTTGGCTGCTGCATAACCAAATAGTTGCCCGCTGGGCGCTGGCGCTGGTGTCTCTCGGCATCATCTGTATTTTTGCCAAAGAGACATTTTCACTGCACGGCATCGCGCGCCGTAGAATGATTGTGGCATTCCTGTTGATGCTGGAAGCGGTGGTGTTCTTTGTGTTGTACAGCCAAATGCCAACATCACTGAATTTCTTCGCCATTCATAACGTTGAACACTCCATCTTGGGGATTAACTTCGAGCCGGAACAATTTCAAGCTTTGAACCCATTCTGGATTATGGTTGCCAGCCCAATACTGGCCGCAATCTATAACAAAATGGGCGATAGCCTGCCCATGCCGCACAAATTTGCCTTCGGCATGGTGCTCTGCTCCGCTGCCTTCCTGGTACTGCCATGGGGCGCAAGCTTAGCTAACGAACACGGTATTGTCTCTGTCAATTGGTTAATCCTCAGCTATGCATTGCAAAGTATTGGTGAACTGATGATTTCTGGCCTGGGTCTGGCAATGGTGGCGCAATTAGTGCCGCAGCGCCTTATGGGCTTCATCATGGGGTCATGGTTCCTGACCACCGCTGCTGCTGCGATGATCGCCGGTAAAGTTGCCGCATTGACCGCTGTGCCAAGTGATATCACTGACGCCCATGCATCACTGGCCATCTATAGCCATGTGTTTATGCAGATTGGTATTGTAACTGCTATCATCGCGGTTCTGATGATGCTGACTGCACCAAAATTGTATCGCATGACATTAGCACCGAGTGACAGCAACAAAGCACCGTCCGCCACAGCCGTTTAATCTGCTGGTTGGTTAAAAGCGCTCCTTCGGGAGCGTTTTTTTTGTTTAACATCCGCGGGCGGTCAGTTATTTGACCATACCGCCAACTGATAGCCGTCTGGATCGGTAAAGTGGAAACGCCGCCCACCGGGGAAAGCAAATACCGGAATAACAATCTTGGCACCCGCCTGTTCCAGACGTTTTTGCGTCTGTGCTAAATCATCAGCATAGAGAATGACAAGTGGCCCACCATTGGGCTTAACCTCGCCCAAAGTAAAACCCCCGGTCAATCGACCATCAGTAAATTCACAATAGCTCGGCCCGTAATCCGTAAACCGCCACTGAAAAACCGCCCCGTAGAAGTCTTTCGAACGGGCAATATCACTGACAGCAAACTCTATATTATCGATTCGATTATCATTTCCCTGAATACTCATAGCGGCTCCGGTAATTAACGCATTAATTAATGTCACGGTTTAATCTTAAACATTTACTCAATTGATATCTCCATTATCACCACAGCCAATGTGAATAACGCCCCTCTTTTGTACAAAAAATAAACTACACTTTAAAGTGTTCGAGGTGCATTAACCCCGAGAAGCTTACTGTAGTCGGTGATAATGAGGTGATTTATGATCAACCATGTTTGGGGACTTATGACCCATCCCGGTCAGGAATTACAGCAAATCAAACGTGAGGGCGAAAGCGTACGCCACATGTATGCTCATCACATTCTCCTGATGGCGGCTATCCCGGTGATTTGCGCATTTATCGGCACCACGCAAGTCGGTTGGAGCTTTGGTGACGGCCAGAGCATAAAACTAACCCCGCTAACCGCGCTCTATTCTGCTGTGATTTTCTATGTGCTGATTCTGGCCGCCGTGGCACTGATGGGCCGGGTCATTTACTGGATGGCCCGCCGTTATGAAAGCCGACCGAGTTGGCAAAATTGTACTCTGTTCGCTGGATATGCCGCCACACCGATGTTTTTGGCGGGTGTAGTTGCCCTCTACCCAATCATCTGGTTGTGCTTATTGGTCGGGGTGATTGCACTTTGTTATGCCGGTTATCTGATGTATCTGGGGATCCCCACTTTCCTGAACATTGACCGGCAAGAAGGTTTTATTTTCTCCGGCTCGACCTTTGCCATCGGGGTGCTGGTGTTAGAGTTACTTCTGGGCCTCACTGTCTTATTGTGGGGTTATGGTTCGCGCCTGCTGTAATCATTGATAACGGTAATGACTGATGACAGTAACAACTGAATTCTGTGACACTGTCACTGGTGGCAACGCATCGCTCTTCAGGCAATGTCTCAGTGAACAGCCCTTAAATAGTTTTTTTTAAAGTCGCTAACAGGCTTTTATGGTGATTAATGTCGCCTGGATCGCAATCTCTTACATCCCCGCACAGAATAAGGTTGTACACTGTGTGTGACTGATGCAAACAAGGCAAAAAAAAATGAAAAAGCTGACATTAAAAGAAATGACCGAAAGTGAGCAACGCGATGTCAAAACGCAACTCGATAAAGCCAGGATAAATTTAGGAAGGGCATTAACCAATTCAGAACAAAATAAAGTCAAAGACGAAGCAATAGAAAAAATCATGAACGCCCGAGAACAAATCGCCAAGTTAACCCGCGTAGAAAGAAAAACCAAAAAAACAGCACCAAGCACCACCACCTTTAGCTGGTCAGCCTCTATCAGCACACGTCCACCACGGTAACAACTCGTCCACTGACAGAAAATAACTGTCATGGATGGCCTACAGTGGCGGAAATTCACTGCTGTAGGTCAATTTCTTACTTCCCGCATAATTATATTACATTGTACTAGCTGCATTTTTTACCTCCCTGCCTTAGGATTAATAGAAGCTTTTATCTTTCAGTTCGCTATTAAGGAGTCTGTGATGAAATTGTTCTATAAACCCGGTGCCTGTTCTTTGTCCCCCCATATTGTATTACGTGAAGCGGGGCTAGATTTCAGTATTGAAAGCGTCGATCTGGCGACTAAAAAAACTGAAACGGGTGAAGACTATTTGCGCATCAATCCAAAAGGACAAGTTCCTGCTCTGTTACTGGATGACGGAAGCCTACTCACCGAAGGTGTGGCTATCGTGCAATATCTGGCAGACATTGTGCCCGATCGTCAGCTAATTGCACCATCAGGCACCCTTTCTCGCTATCACGCCATTGAGTGGTTAAATTTCGTGGCGACTGAATTACATAAAGGCTTCAGCCCACTGTTTAACCCGAAAACACCCGATGAATATAAAGCGATTGCCCGTGAGCGGCTGGATAAACAATTCAGCTACGTCGATAGCGAATTAGCAAAACATGATTATCTGTTAGGCTCAAAATTCAGTGTAGCCGACGCCTATCTATTTACGGTCACCCGGTGGGCGAATGCACTGAAGCTTGATATTAAGCAGCGCAGCCATTTAGACAAATATATGGCGCGGGTAGCTGGCCGCCCGGCAGTAAAAGAAGCCTTGGCAGCAGAAAAGATATAAAGAAATAAGTCATTAGCGGGATTAAAGTGCCCCTGATTAAGGGGCACTTTAGCAACAGATTATAATTTCGTCGCCGTGAATTGGCAGCCAGGATTAACAATCGCATCCTGCGCCGCAACCACCTGAAGTTCATACTCACCCATCTCCTGAGTTTTCAGCATCACTTCATAGACTGCGGCAGTCACATGCTCAAGCGCTTTATCCAATGGTTCGCCTTTGAGCAAATTGACCAGCAATAATCCGCTCGTCAAATCACCCACACCGACTGGCTGGCGTGTACCAAAATCCACCAGCGGGCGGCTAATGTGCCAGGCATCATCAGCGGTCACTAATAACATTTCAAAACAGTCCAGGTTATAACCGGCGCGGCTCAAATGCTTGACCAAAACAACTTTCGGCCCTTTAACACAAAGGTCACGGGCGACCTTAACAGCTTGTTCGACATTTTCGACTCGCGCACCACTGAGTTGCTCCAGTTCGAGCAGATTAGGCGCAATAATGTCGCTGGCAGGTAATGCCTCTTGGCAGAAAAACTCTGCCACACCCGGTGCGACAATACAGCCTTTTTCAGGATGTCCCATGACCGGGTCACAAAAATACCAGGCATTAGGATTGGCCTGCTTGACGCGCGCAACGGCCGCCAAGATATGGCCGCCTTGTTCCGGTGAACCAATGTAACCACTCAATACGGCATCACAATCTTTCAGCCGATCAATATCGGCAATACCTTGAACAATTTCAGTCAGATGGCTGGCTGGCATGACACATCCCGTCCAGTGACCATATTGAGTATGATTCGAAAACTGGACAGTATTCAGCGGCCAGACATTAACACCCATCCGGCGCATAGGAAACTCAGCCGCACTATTACCCGCATGGCCGAAAACAACATGAGACTGAATTGAAAGTATATTTTTCATTGGTACGGCCTAAAGTGAATAAACCATCAGCAAAAAAATAAGGAGCACACTTGCCCCTTATTTTCTTTTACTCTTACAGCCAGCTAATCAGGCAATAATGTTTTTTGCCACGGCGCAATAAGGTATAGCGCCCAAATAGACGATCGCTATCCGTGAACGTGTATTCCGGATCGGATTGTTTCTCACCATTGATAGCCACGGCATTAGAGTTAATCATGGTGCGCGCTTGACCGCGGGACGGAACTAACTCCGCATTGACCAACGCTTGCTGCAAATCAGCATCACGGGTCAGTTCAATGGTCGGCATGCCATCTTGCGCCAACTGAGCAAAGTCAGCTTCTGTCATCTGGTTTAAATCACCGGAGAACAAACTTGCGGTGATACGTTTAGCCGCCGCCAGCCCCTCTTCGCCATGCACCATGCCCGTGACATTTTCTGCCAACACATACTGAGCGCGCGGGGCTTTACCGCTATTTTTATCTTCTTCTTCCAGCGCATTAATCTCTTCCAAGCTCATGAAAGTAAAGAACTTCAGGAAGCGATAAACGTCAGCATCTGCGGTATTGATCCAGAACTGGTAGAATTTGTAAGGGCTGGTTTTCTGCGGATCAAGCCATACCGCGCCACCTTCAGTTTTACCGAATTTGGTGCCATCTGCTTTGGTGATCAATGGGACGGTCAGACCATAAACCTGCTGCTGGTGAAGGCGGCGAGTCAAATCGATACCTGAGGTAATGTTACCCCATTGGTCAGAACCCCCAATTTGCAGCGCCACACCGTGGGCTTTATTCAGGCAAGCAAAATCATAAGCTTGCAGCAAATTGTAGGAAAACTCAGTAAATGAAATACCGCTATCGTCACGATTCAAGCGCTGTTTAACGGCTTCTTTATTAATCATCTGATTAACAGAGAAGTGTTTACCGATATCACGCAGGAAAGTCAGCACATTCATGCCACCAAACCAATCATAGTTGTTGGCGGCAATAGCGCTGTTTTCACCACATTCAAAATCCAGGAATGGTGACACTTGCCGGCGAATTTTCTCCACCCACTCATTCACCGTATCTTCAGTATTCAGTTTACGTTCGCTGGCTTTGAAGCTTGGGTCACCAATCATACCGGTGGCACCACCGACTAAAGCGACCGGGCGATGCCCCGCCAGTTGGAAGCGCTTTAAGCATAACAACGGAACCAGATGACCCAAATGCAAGCTGTCTGCGGTCGGATCAAACCCGCAATACAGTGAAATTGGCCCTTGCGCCAGTCTCTCTGCTAACGCGTCTTCATCCGTAACCTGGGCAACGAGGCCCCGCTCTTGCAATTGTTTAATCAGGTTGCTGCTGGTCATCAACGACTCCATTGTTTTTCACAAAAATTGTTTTTCACAAAAAAATTGTTTTCACAAAACGTGTCTTTTACGAGGTAACGCGGATTTATACCCTAAATAATTCGAGTTGCAGGAAGGCGACAATTGAGCAAATCCCCAGGAGCTTACTCAAGTAAGTGACTGGGGTGAACGAAAGCAGTCAACGCGCATGCAGCTTGAAGTATGATGGGTATAGAATAAAGCGCTCGCAGCACGATCGCTAGGATTTCATCACTCTCAGGGTGCTAAACGGTCAATTTCCCATGCATTTGCATCCCGTTGATAGATAAAACGGTCATGCAACCGGTGTTCGCCTCCTTGCCAGAACTCGACTGAATCGAATTTAACGCGGAATCCGCCCCAAAAACTGGGCAGCGGTACATCACCTTGCTGGAATTTTTGCTTGAGCTCGAGAAATTTACTTTCCAGCACCCCTCGGGCAGAAATTCGTGAAGATTGCTGGGATACCCAAGCGCCAATCTGGCTGTCTTTCGGACGGGAACTGAAGTATTTCAACACTTCAAGGGTGGAAAGGCGCTCTGCTTTACCAAGGAAAATGACTTGTCGGTCGAGCATATGCCAGGGGAATAATAAACTGATATGCGGATTTTCAGCTAATTGCTGCGCTTTGCGACTGCCTAAGTTGGTATAAAACACCAACCCCTGATCGTCATAATGCTTCAACAGCACAATCCGCTGATAAGGCTGACCATTCGCATCGACGGTGGCCACGCACATGGCCGTCGGGTCAGGCAAACGTGCATCACAGGCCTGTTTGAGCCAGCGCTCAAACAACTCCAATGGATTTTCGGTTAAATCGCTACGGCGTAGACCACCGCGAATATATTCACGGCGCGAGTCTGCCACATCAAATTCATTCTTGTCAGTCATGTAAGCTCGATCATGCACAGGAAAGCAGTGATTATTATTCTGCCCTTGCAGCAGCAGAATCACAATCACCTTGAGCCAGCAATAGCCTGATTACTTGATCAAAGTATTTATTTTATCCACACACAGTCATTGATAATGACTTTTTCGTCACGCTCAACAAAAGCCGTATTCCCTTTCGACCAGAAAGTATAGTGACCATCACTGTATTTGGCACCAGACGCCGCGCGCACTTGCGGCAAGGTCAGTTGTTCACCATCTAAAACAAAGCTGACTTTATCTTGTTTATTGTCTTGCAGCACTTTCAGCTTGGTGGTGCCACATTGATAATGCAAGGTTTCGCTCTTCGTGGGTTCTACCAAACTGCACCCCGCCAGCATCAATACGGCCACAGCGCCGAAGATGGTTGTCGTGCCCATTAAATATTTCATTTTGCCGTCCTTATTGCGTGAATAAACCAGCGTAACCTAGGGCAGCTTAACACTGTCATCGTAAGGATACAGGATAGACAGCTCCTAAAATGGTCTCACAACTGGCGCCGGTCACCGAGGGCAAATTGCCCGATTTACCGGATAAAGTTCGGAATGCCAGCCAAGCGAAGGCCAATGCTTCCATATCATCGCCACTGACGCCAAAATCATCGGTGACACACACTTCAGTACCCGGCAGCAAGGTTGACATCCGCGACATGACTAATGGGTTGCGCGCCCCGCCCCCGCAGACCAATAACCGCTCACAGCCTCCGGCTAACTGCACTTGCTCAGCAATAGACAGTGCGGTTAGCTCCGCTAATGTCGCCTGAATATCCTCAGGTTTTATGCCCGGAACTTTAGTCAATTGCTCATCCAACCACCCCGCATTGAAATATTCGCGCCCGGTGCTTTTCGGCGCGGGTTTGGCAAAGTAGGGGTCACTGAACATCAGCTTCAGTAGTGGCTGATTAACCCGCCCTGACTGCGCCCAAGCAGCATCTTTGTCATAAGGTAAGGAGCGATTGCGCCAAATCCAGCTATCCATCAGCATATTCCCTGGCCCAGTATCAAAACCGCGCACCGGCGAATCAGGCAATAGCAGAGATAAATTCGCAATGCCGCCAATGTTCAAAACCATCCGCCGCTCAGTGGAATGGGCTAACAATGCATGGTGGAAGGCCGGAACCAGAGGTGCGCCCTGCCCGCCATAGGCCATATCCCGGCGACGAAAATCCCCGACAGTAGCAATTTCTGTCATGGCAGCAATGCGGTTGTTATCACCTAATTGCAGGGTAAAGGCTGGCTCTCCCAGCGGCTCATGCCATACTGTTTGCCCGTGACAGCCAATGGCGGTGATATCTTGCCCCGTCAACCCCTCTTTGGCCAATAGCGCCAACACGGCTTCGGCAAATAACATCCCCAATTGGGCATCGAGCTTACCCACTGCGGATAGTGTGGTCGACTGCCCCTGGCACATGCCAAGAATGTCGTTCTTCAGCTGTAGCGGCATCGGGTGGCAATAACTGGCCTGCTGAGCCACCATGCGCTCATCAATGGCAGCCAGCACGACGTCAACGCCATCCAGACTGGTTCCTGACATAACTCCAATAAAACGGCCTGATTTCATAGCAATGACCTTATTTCCCGTTGAGGGACAAAATAGCAACAAGACTTTGCGCCAGCTTAGTCAGAATAATAAAATTAACACCATGAAAAGATATACTTTTTTAAGTGTATACCGCCATAGGGGCATGTCTTAAAGAAGGTTTTCTATTTGCAGTAAGAATCACATAAAAGTTATTGATGCTGACATTTTCGTTTACAGCATGATATTTCTGACTTTAAGAAAGTTAAACTGCCGTTTAATATTGGTTGAGCTATTACCCGCTAAGCTGCGGTTCCATTGATGTGGTCGAAAACTTAAACGACCATCAAAAATAAGTTAAGTAGTGAAATAAATACTTGGGTAAGCCATACTTTATGCAAATACTAGGCCTTAAATGGACTGGATTTGGATATACCAGACAGACTAAACCGTAATACGGTTATGCATTTTAATAGGAGTTTTTATGATCAAGCCATTAATCGCCATCGCTATTGCTGCGGTAACTCTAACCGGTTGTGCTAACAACAGCACCTTGTCTGGTGACGTTTTTAGTGCATCACAAGCCAAACAAGTACAGACGGTGACTTACGGCACATTGCTTTCAGTTCGTCCGGTCACCATCCAAGGTGGCGATGACAACAATGTTATGGGCGCTATCGGTGGTGCTGTTCTGGGTGGTTTCCTGGGGAATACTGTTGGTGGCGGTACCGGACGTAGCTTGGCGACGGCGGCGGGTGCAGTGGCAGGTGGTATGGCAGGACAAGGTGTTCAGGGTGCAATGAACCGTACTGACGGCGTGCAACTTGAAGTGCGTAAAGATGATGGCACAACCATTCTGGTTGTTCAGAAACAAGGCCCAACACGCTTTAGCGTAGGTCAGCGCGTTATGCTCGCCAGCAGCGGCAGCACCGTTACTGTTAGCCCGCGCTAATTAATGGCGCATACGACAATACATCAGTAACAGTGCATTAATAACAGCGCACGCGTGATGTCATCGATAAAAGCCAGAGATCATAACGATCTCTGGCTTATTTTTACGGCTAAAAATTTTCTTTCTGCTGTGAATAGAGTCGTAAAGCTTTATTTTACTTACTTTGTAATTGAATAATGTTTCTCTCAAGCTTATCAATCAAGCCAGATAATACTTCAACTTCATCTGCTGAGATCCCCCCAAGAATTTCTTTGCGGGTGGAACATATGACTCCATCAACCTGCTCTATTATCGGTGAAGACTGTTCCGTCAGTTTTATCCTCTTTGCACGCCGATCATTTGCACAAGTATGGCGTGTAATTAGACCTTTCTCCTCCAGTTGATCTAAGGTTCTAACTAATGATGGTTGTTCGATACCAATCGCTTTTGCCAGTTGAATCTGTGATTGCTCAGGTGGTAAACGATTAATGTTATGCAAGGTAACCCAATGCGTTTGGGTCAGTTCCAACGGCTTTAACCGATGGTCGATCAGCGCGCGCCAAACGCGAACTAATCGTGCTAAATCAGATCCTAATGTCGATTCCAATTGCCCCTCCTTTTATTTAGCGTGCTAGCATAACTACCAGAGTCCAGTCTATTTTGAGTAATTAACATTAAAAACACAAATGTATATATACCGTCGATGCTAGGACAATAGCAATAAATACGGAAAATCCTTTAAAAATATTTATGAATTTACTTAAATTACCACTTAAGGATTAACCTTATGTATGTATCAATATTATCCGCAAAGGCACCCCTATCAGATTTGGTATTAGGTGCGTCTATCTATTTCCCGCCAATATTCAAGGCAGTTATACTAGGTTTGGTGCTATGGCTATTGATCCATCATGTGCTGCGGAATTGGATCTACTCTGGTGACATCTGGCATCCAATATTAATGGATCTGTCCATTTTTGTCATTGCGGTCAGCGTTTCTTTATGGATATTAGCCAGTTGGTAAATTGATATGACTCATCCGTCACTTAAATATTTCTCTTCAGTCATCGTGTTCGCCCTCGCACTCTGTGCCGGTTGGTGGATGTGGAATTATTATATGCAATCACCCTGGACTCGCGATGGTAAAGTCCGGGCAGAATTAGTCAGTATCACACCAGAAGTCTCTGGTCGATTGGTTAAAATATTAGTTCATGATAACCAGTTGGTAAGCTCGGGTAGCTTATTATTTGTGATTGACCCACAACCCTACCAATTGGCTCTGGATAATGCTCAAGCGGCCGTAGTGCGTGCTCAGGCTGAATTAGCTAAAGCCAATCATGAGGCCGAACGTCGCCGAAACTTACCCAAAAACATCATTTCAGGTGAAGACCTTGATATCGCCAACCTAACAGCGGACAGCATGAAAGCAGCCTATCAAGGCGCGTTGGCAAGCCTCGAGCAAGCGAAGTGGAACCTTAGCAAAACTAACATTTATGCCCCAACCAACGGGTACATCACCAACTTGCAAACCCGCGTAGGTGACTATGCCACTACCGGTACGCCATTAGTCGCGCTAATCGATACTGATTCATTCTATGTGATGGGCTATTTCGAAGAAACTAAGCTCAGACACATTAGAGAAGGTAATAAAGCTAATATTGTTTTGTATAATGGAAACATTCCTTTACAGGGAGTAGTGGAAAGTATTGGGCGCGCCATTTATGACCAAAGTGTCGATACTGGCGGTAATTTATTAGTGGATGTGAAACCGAATGTGCCCTGGGTGCGTCTGGCACAGCGAGTTCCGGTGAGGATTAAATTGTTGGATGTCCCGGCTGATGTCACATTGATTGCTGGCACCACCTGCACCATTTCGCTGGTGGATTAAACCATGCGCCTCACTCTCCCCTCATGGCAACAAACGCCTTGGGGCAAGGCTAATGCGGGTCAGTGGCGTTACGCACTGCGTAATTCGCTGGCTATGTGTTTATCCCTATGGATTGCGTTTACGCTGAATTTAGATGAGCCATACTGGGCGATGACCTCCGCAGCGGTGGTCAGTTTCCCGACCATCGGGGGCGTCATCAGCAAGAGTATCGGGCGAGTTATTGGCAGCCTGATTGGTGCTGCGGCATCATTGATAATTGCCGGCCATTGCCTAAATGACCCCTGGCTGTTTACTTTTGTCATTGCCGCCTGGATTGGCCTGTGCACATTTGTCTCAAATCACTATCAAAATAACGTTTCCTATGCTTTTGCTTTAGCCGGCTACACCACCGCGATCATCGCTTTCTCTACCGTCAATACCACTGACACACAACAAATCTTTGATATCGCCCAGGCCCGAGTCTGTGAGGTGATTACCGGCATTCTCTGCGGCGGTCTGATGATGATGCTGCTCCCCAGCACTTCAGACGGCGAAGCACTGCTGACATCATTGCGCCGTATGCAATCGCGCTTGCTGGAACACGCGGAATTATTGTGGCAAACCGAACAAACGCCACAAATTCGCACTTCACATGAGGGAGTCATTGGGCAGATCCTCACCATGAATCTGCTGCGTATTCAGGCTTTTTGGAGCCATTACCGCTTACGGCGGCAAAATAATGTATTGAATTTTATTCTGCATCGCCAGCTACGCATCACCAGCGTGATTACCAGTTTGCGCCGCATGCTAGTTAACTGGCCATCGCCGCCAGAGAATCTGCCAGCGGTGCTCGCGCAATTGCTAGCGGCCTTGCAGCAACCGGGCTGTGATAAATACCAGATAGCCAAGATCCTGCAACAAATTGCGCCTCATGATGAGTTTGATTATCGCCATCGGGCTTTTTGGTTAAGATTGCGGCATTTTTGTTGGCTTTATTTGCAGGTGAATCGCTGGCTGGCGCAACTGGATAAAGAACCTGAAATCGGCATGGTGTTACCGCCGCCAGTGACCTCATTGGCGCGCCATACTGATACTTATGAGGCCGCTTATAATGGTCTGAGAACCTTTGTTTGCATTGTTATCGGCTGTGCATTCTGGATACATACTCAGTGGAGTTCAGGCAGTGCCGCGCTGGCATTGGCGGCGGTGAGTTGCGTGCTCTACTCCGCCACTCCCTCACCGACAGAAAGTATTGCCACGCTACTGAAAGCCATTGTTTTGCTCTCTATTAGCTGCTTTATTCTGAAGTTTGGCGTGATAGTGCAACTTGATGATTTTTGGCAATTTGCCGTGCTGTTATTCCCGATTCTAATCACCATGCAAATGATGAAACTTCAGCATCCGGCTTATACCGCCCTGTGGGGGCAATTGATTGTTTTTATGGGGTCGTTTCTGAGTGTGACCAACCCGCCCAGCTATGATTACCAAGACTTTCTAAATGATAACCTCGGCAAGCTAGTGGGCGTCATGTTGGCGGGCGTTGCATTTCAGCTACTGCGCCCTAGCTCCGATAAACGCAAAAGTCGGCGAATTATTCGTATGTTACGGCGTGATTTTATCGACCAGCTCAGCAGCCATCCGCAACAAAGCCAGAGTCAGTTTGAGTCACTGATATATCACCGCATTAATCAACTCAATCTCAGCAAAGATCAACCGGCGCGCTTGTGGCTGCTCCGCTGGGGCATGGTGCTGCTCAATTGCAGCCATGTGGTGTGGCAGTTGCGTGATTGGCAAACCACTTCAGCCCCTTTATCCGCGGTGCGGGATGTGTGTATTCACTGTCTGAAAGGCTGCATGACCGAAAAAGGTGTTCAGCCCAGTTCACTGCAAGCCACGTTGCAGGAATTACAGCGCATGAGTGCAATTCTAGGACAATATCCGGATGCCTCTGGCCGAGAGTTGGCCGGACTTATCTGGCGATTGTATTGCTCGCTGACTCAACTTCAGTTGGCAGTGCCGGGTGAGGAAAATAGTGCTGGCGAGGAAAATAGTGCTGATGAGAAAGATAAAGTTGCGCCAGCCTGAAGCTGGCTGGCGCAGAGAACTCACTTAAGGCACGTCATAGCCCAGCGCAGCACGGCGAATACGGAACCATTGCTGGCGCGTCATTGTGAGAGAGAGTGACGCCCATGCGGATTTCACCCGCGCTATCTTACTAGAACCAATAATTGGTAATGGCGCCGAAGGCAAACGTAGCACCCAGGCATAAACCACTTGTTCAATACTTTCAGCGCCGATTTCGTCCGCTACTGTCTGTAATTCATTACGCAATGTTTGGAACTCAGGGTCACTAAACAGGCGGCCACCGCCCAAACAAGACCATGCCATGGGCTTAATACGCAACTGTTGGCAAGCATCAAGTGTCCCATCCACAATCGCGGGCTGATGCAGCGGTGAAATCTCTACCTGATTCGTGACCAATGAGAATGGCAGCCGTGATTGCAGTAAACTGAATTGCGCAGGCGAAAAGTTTGAAACGCCAAAATGTTTTACTTTGCCGCTTTGGTGTAACTGAGTGAATGCCTCAGCCACTTCGTCTGCATCCATCAATGGATCTGGGCGATGAATTAGCAACAAATCAAGGTAGTCTGTATGCAGATGCGTCAAAGATTGTTCTGCACTTTCAATGATATGAGAGCGGTCAGTAATATAATGTCCCAAGGCATGCTCTGGCTTAGCTGTGGTGGCAATGCCACATTTACTGACTAACTCCAGTTGGCTGCGTAGGGAGGGTTTAAGACGTAATGCTTGCCCGAATGCCTGTTCGCATTGATAACCGCCGTAAATATCAGCATGATCCGCAGTTGTGATACCCAACTCAATATGTTGCTCGATAAAAGTCAACAATTGCGCCGGAGTCATGTCCCATTCCATCAGCCGCCAATAACCGCAAATCATGCGAGAAAATTCAGGCCCGATCGGAGCCAGTTGACTACGTGTATCCATTATTAGCTACCTCATTTATTTATCTGCCCATAAGCATACACAACCCGCAGAAAGGTTAAATCCTCCCTGGGCAATGAATTGGGGCTGATCAACGAAACCGCCATAATCGCTAAACACTAAGGCAAAATAATGGCGCATCAGAATAATGAAGGTTGTTCTGGTAAGGGATCATCCTGTTGTTTGTTAGCCCGCTGCAAACGCAACAGCCGTTGACGACACAACCGCAGGACATCTCGCTTTTGCGGGTCACTCATTTTTATCCAATGAAAGCGCTCATCCCGGCTACGCATACACCCACGACAAAAGCCACGGTCATCTGTTTGGCAGATACCGCGGCACGGGCTGGGGATGTCAAAAAACTCAAGTTGCTGAGCCAAATCGCCTCCTGCTGCTGACATACCTGAAGAACTTGAGGTTGCAGCTAACACCCCTGCGGCCCCAAGTACAAAAGGTATACTTTAATTGAAGACTGCTTCACGGCGGGTGACAAGTCTTATTATTCATCATTCCTCACAAGGCACCCTGATGACTAAGGTTATCTTAAGTTTTATTCAGTAGCATTCTGTCAATTAGTAAACTGTAGGGTCTTATTTTCACAATGAATGCTCGATATAAGTTACAGTGTAACGATTTGGTTTTTATTTTAGCCAATGCTCTGTTTTTTACTCTCTTCCAGAATGCGCTGTTTATTGATAAAGCTTGGTCGCTCATTCACTTTGACAGCAGTGACAGTTATGTCTTTGCCGCCACTATACCGGTGGTCATTTTCTGCGCTCTTAATGTTATTTTCAGCCTGTTGGCCGTACCCGTGTTACGCAAGCCCATTATTATTCTGTTTCTGCTCGGAGGGGCCGTCAGCAACTATTTTATGTTCAGTTATGGTGCCGTTATCGACGCCAATATGCTGCAAAATGCTTTTGAAACCAATGCGCAAGAAGCTACCGCCCTTTTCACACCGCGCATGGCTTTGTGGCTGCTAATGTTAGGTATCTTCCCCGCCACTCTTGTCTGCTTGGTGCGCATCAACGCAACGCGCCCTTGGTGGTATATGCTGGGGCTGCGAGCTGCCAATATCCTGCTATCAACCGTCATTATCATGCTTGTCGCAACACTGTTTTATAAAGATTACGCCTCGCTTATCCGTAATAATAAAAGCATCGTTAAGATGCTCACACCGAGTAATTTTGTCAGCGGTAGTGTCCAGTTCGCCAAACATAAGTATTTCGCCAGTAATATGGCGCTAGTGACAATAGGCGAAGATGCCCATAAAGGCCCTTTAATTAGCGGGCAACAAAAGAAAACCTTGGTCATTTTAGTGGTGGGTGAAACTGCCAGAGCAGAGAGTTTTTCCTTGGGCGGCTATGGCCGAGAAACTAATCCACGCTTGCAAAAACAAGGTGTTATCTATTTCAAAAACGCATCGTCATGCGGGACTGAAACTGCGGTTTCGGTACCCTGCATGTTCTCCAATATGTCACGTAAAAATTATGATGCCACACTGGCCAGCCACCAGCAGGGCTTGATGGATATTCTGGCTCGCGCCGGGTTAAATTTGTTGTGGCGCGAAAATGACGGCGGCTGTAAAGGTGCTTGCGACCGCATTCCCCATCAAGACGTCACCCAGTTACAACTCACTACCGATTGTGAGAATGGTGTCTGTTTGGATAACGCATTGCTCTACAAGTTAGATAATTATATCAATGGAATACAAGGCGATAGCGTGATTGTACTGCACCAAATGGGCAGTCATGGCCCAGCCTATTACCGCCGCTCAACACCCGAGATCCGTCAGTTTTCGCCAACCTGTGATAGCAACCAAATTCAGGATTGTACCTCCCAGGAGTTGGTGAATACCTACGACAATTCCATTCTTTATACTGATGCGATGCTAGACAGCACCGTTAAATTGCTGCAACAACATCATGATAAATTTAACACCGCGCTGGTCTATCTCTCTGACCACGGCGAGTCATTGGGTGAGAATGGCCTGTATTTACACGGAACGCCCTATATGTTCGCCCCCAGCCAGCAAACACACATACCTTTATTGATGTGGTTATCTCCTGAATATACAAAAAACTATGGCATTAATCGCCAGTGTTTATCAGATAGCGCCCAACACGATGAAGTTTCACAAGACAATCTCTTCCACACCCTCCTGGGGATGATGAATATTCAAACTACTGAGTATCAGCCTGGAATGGATTTACTACAGAAATGCCGGAGTTAAGATTAATCGGTAAAATGCCCCAATAAATAGCCAAACTTAGTGCCAGTTTCTCCTCTGCTGGCATTTTTTTCTTGACCTAGACCAATCGGTCTATTAATCTTTTAAGCATGAACAAAATACAGCACGCACATGTAGACACCCGTGAACATCTGTTAGCAACCGGTGAGAGCCTCAGCCTACGCCTCGGCTTTAATGGTATGGGTCTCAGTCAGTTGCTCACCACTGCGGGTATCCCGAAAGGGTCGTTTTATCACTATTTCCGCTCGAAGGAAGTATTTGGTGAGGCGATGCTACAGCGCTATTTTGATCGCTATGATGCTGCAATGGAAAACCTATTGACGGGTTCACAAGGTGATAAACGTCACCATTTGCTGCACTATTTCGCTCAATCTATTGCTAACTATTGTGGCAGTGAATGTCACAATGCTTGTCTGGCGGTTAAACTATCAGCCGAAGTGAGTGATTTATCCGAACCTATGCGCCACGCGCTAGATATTGGCACCGCTCGCGTCATTGGTCGATTGCAAGATGCTATCGAAGCCGGTGTTGAAGAAGGCTCTTTGCGTATCATGCTGTCCCCTGCTGCGACCGCAGAAACGCTCTATGCCTTATGGCTCGGCGCGTCACTGCGAGCCAAGGTGAAACGCTCCGTTACGCCGCTGACCTGTGCGCTAGAAAGTATCGAACTGATTTTACAACCAGCCCAATAATCCAATGATCCTGAGTTTACTATTTTTTATTTTCAGGATTTACCCAGTCACTAGTCGACTGGTCTATTAATATAGGACGCACCATGAAGACTGCTAAACTGTTCTCCCCTTTGAAAGTTGGCGCGCTCACTTTGCCGAACCGTGTATTTATGGCCCCGCTGACGCGCTTGCGCAGTATTGAGCCAGGTGATATTCCAACACCATTGATGGCTGAGTATTATCGCCAACGCGCCAGTGCGGGTTTGATTATCACTGAAGCAACACAGATTTCTTTCCAGGCGAAAGGTTATGCCGGGGCTCCGGGGTTACACACGCAAGAACAGTTAAACGCATGGAAAAAAATCACTCAAGCCGTTCATGATGACGGCGGACATATTGCCGTACAGTTATGGCATGTCGGTCGTATTTCGCACAGCAGTTTACAGCCGGGCCAACAAGCCCCTGTTGCGCCCTCAGCAATTGCTGCAGACACTCGCACGACGATCCGTGATGAATCCGGGGCTTGGGTTCGTGTTCCCTGCTCTACCCCGCGCGCGTTGGAAACGGAAGAGATTCCAGGCATCATTAATGATTTCCGCCAGGCGACAGCCAATGCTCGTGAAGCTGGGTTTGACTATATCGAATTGCATGCGGCACACGGCTATTTATTGCATCAATTTATGTCTCCGGCATCAAACCAGCGTACCGACCAATACGGTGGTAGCATTGAAAACCGTACTCGCCTGACGTTGGAAGTGGTTGATGCCACTGCGGCTGAATGGGGTGCTGAACATATTGGTATCCGTATTTCACCGCTGGGGCCGTTCAATGGTCTGGATAATGGTGAAGATCAGGAAGAAGCGGCGCTGTATCTGGTTGAAGAATTAAACAAACGCAATATCGCGTTTCTGCACATTTCTGAGCCAGATTGGGCGGGTGGCAAGCCTTATTCGGATGCATTCCGCGATGCTGTGCGCGCCCGCTTCAAAGGTGTGATTGTCGGTGCCGGTGCTTATACTGCAGAAAAAGCTGAAAACCTGATTGAGAAAGGATTTATTGATGCCGTCGCTTTTGGCCGTAGCTATATTTCCAACCCGGATCTGGTTGAGCGGTTGCAACAAAATGCGCCACTGAATGAACCTGACGGCGAAACTTTCTACGGCGGCGGTGCTAAGGGCTATACCGACTACCCGACCTTGTAATCTATCAATCTATTGGTTTCATAACGGTCAGGCTATGCCTGGCCGTTCTTATTTGCACCACATAAACTGACCGTCATAGGGTAGTGAGTGCAATGATATTACTATATGATTATAAATTAGCTTTGATTTGCAATAAATTTTCAATTTTAAATTATTGATAATAAAGAGGTATTATGAAGCGCTTACTCCATACCATGATCCGCGTTGGTGACTTACAACGTTCCATCGATTTCTACACCAAGGTATTAGGAATGCGTTTGCTGCGTACTAGCGAAAATACCGAGTATAAATACTCACTGGCATTCGTCGGCTATAGCGATGAGAGTGAAGGCTCAGTCATTGAGCTGACTTATAACTGGGGTGTAGATAGCTACGAAATGGGGACTGCATTTGGTCACCTGGCACTGGGTGTGGATGATGTTGCCGCCACCTGCGACCAAATTCGTCATGCTGGGGGCAAAGTGACCCGCGAAGCTGGCCCGGTAAAAGGCGGTAATACAATTATTGCTTTTGTCGAAGATCCCGACGGTTACAAAATCGAGTTAATCGAGAATAAGAGTGCTGGACACGGCCTCGGAAACTGATTAACCAGAGGGCACCAACAAGGTGCCTTTTTTCTCATCGCGATATCCCCCTGCATCCCACGCCAAAATTTGACATAATGCGTGCTGAATTCGTTGAAGATAAGAAACTGATGGCAGATAAAAGTGACCTTAACGCCCTGAGTGGCCGTTTTCGTGGGTATTACCCCGTAGTAATTGATGTGGAAACCGCCGGTTTTAATGCTCAAACCGACGCATTACTCGAAATTGCCGCCGTCACCTTGCAAATGAACAAGGATGGCTGGCTGTTGCCTGATGAAACGCTCCATTTTCATGTAGAGCCGTTCGAGGGTGCCAATTTGCAACCGGAAGCGCTGGCATTTAATGGGATAGACCCCACCAATCCATTACGGGGTGCGGTCAGTGAACATGATGCTTTACACGCCATTTTCAAAGCCGTTCGTAAGGGATTGAAAGATAAAGGCTGCAACCGCGCCATTATCGTCGCGCATAATGCCCACTTTGATCACAGCTTTGTGATGGCGGCGGCTGAACGCGCTAGCTTGAAGCGCAACCCGTTCCACCCCTTTGCCACCTTCGATACCGCAGCGCTCAGTGGGTTGGTTCTGGGGCAAACCGTATTGGCAAAAGCTTGCCTGACGGCAGGTATTCCGTTTGATAGCAGCCAGGCACACTCTGCTTTGTACGATACAATGCAAACGGCAAAATTATTCTGTGAGTTAGTCAATCGTTGGAAGAAACTCGGTGGCTGGCCGGTACCTGCGGGCGAATCCGAGCAATAGGGTTCCAGCAAAAAATAGACATTGACCCATTAAAAAAGGTGGCCAGCAAGCCACCTTTTGTTTTTTATACTGACCTGCCAGCATATTACTCTGCTGCGGGTTTTTCTTCTTCAGTACGGTATTTATCTGCCGTTTCTTTCAGCAGTTGTTGCAGTTCGCCACGCTGATACATTTCCATCAGGATGTCACAACCGCCGACCAATTCGCCGTCAACCCAAAGTTGTGGGAAGGTTGGCCAGTTAGCATATTTTGGCAACTCAGCACGGATGTCAGGATTTTGCAAAATATCAACATAAGCAAAACGTTCGCCACACGCGGATAGCGCCTGTACCGCCTGAGCCGAGAAACCGCAGTTTGGCAGCTTAGGCGAGCCTTTCATGTAAAGCAGGATTGGGTTTTCTGCTATCTGGCGCTGAATTTTATCAATCGTCGTCATTTCTTGCTTCCTCAAGCCATTTCGTGGCTACAATACTTAGAACCTAACCATTAGGGCTATTTTATTATTGCGTCCTGTCTATTGTAGCGACTGTCACTACTGGAATAAAACGCCATCTTTTGCAGGGGCTTTACTCTGTCAGCAAATGGTTATATTGTCAGCTACAAATATGTGCATTCAGAATAACATTTTTGATCCCATGACTTCATTATTATCTTCATCGTGGGATACCAGAAGTACCGGGCAGCTAACCCGTTGACATATGGTTGATTTAAGGCCATTTACCGGGTGAAAAAGCGACGATTGCGACGCCATTAATGTTTTCTCACAATATCGATTCAAATCCTGTCGCTCTCTGCTTTTTTATATCCTGAGTTTCAGCAATACTGTGACTCTTCGTATTCATTTCAGGGCCAAGGTTGGTAGCGTTATTATGCGTTTAATTCTTACGCTGTTTGTGCTGCTGTTTACCCAGCTATTTCTAAACCTTGCGCATGCTTCGCCGCAGGCTCACGTCTCGGCTGAGCAAAAGAAAGGCCAAATCAGTCAGGCCAACTCTGATGACCGTAAAAAACGTAAAGCCGATAAAACAACTAAAAAAGCCAAAGTGACCAGCAATAAAACCGCCAGTAAAAATGTCACAAATAAAACAATCGCCAATAACGATAAAAAGAAAACAGCGGCTACTGCCAGCAAAGCCATTAAGAAGAAAACACCGGAAGTCACTAAAACTACAGGAAAAAAATCAAGCAGCAGTAAAACAATTCCGAGTAAAACAATCGCAACTAAAAAACCACAGATTAAAACCGCAGCCAATAAAAAAGCGGCGGTGAGTAAAACAGAGAAAGTCGCTTATGGCCGCCACCGAAATAAAGCCCAAGGTAAAGCGGATGCCGAATTAGCGGCAAATAATAAGATAAAGCTCAGCCCTGCACATAAAAAACGCTACCAGCACGCCAAACAGACTGCGATGAGTAAACTGATGAAGCAAGTCGGTAAACCTTATCGCTGGGGCGGTACCTCCCCTAATACAGGTTTTGATTGCAGCGGGCTTATTTATTACGCCTATAAAGATGTCATCAGAATAAAAATGCCGCGTACAGCGAATGAAATGTATCATTTACGCGATGCTGCGCCGGTTAAGCGCGCTGAATTAGAAAGTGGGGATTTAGTCTTCTTTAATATAGCTAATCGTGGTGTTGCTGATCATGTCGGTGTTTATTTAGGCAACGGCAAATTTATTCAGTCGCCGCGTACGGGTGAAGACATTCGTATTAGCATGCTAGATAATGACTACTGGCAAGATCATTATGTTGGCGCTCGCCGCGTCGTAACACCCAAAACTATTCGCTAATCAGAATCTATTCGCTAATAAAAACCATTCACTAATATCGAACCCGGTAACGCTATCGGGTGCCAATAACCCAATCATCACTCCCCTTAATCGAATAACATCAGTGCATGGTTTTTACGCAATACCCCATCAAACGATATGGTTATCTCTGTCATTTCTGTTGAAAGTTGTTAAGATTAATACCCACAACAAAAATACAACAATTACGATTTTAACCGCCCCTCACCCTATCTTAGCGACTGCGAAAGATCGGATTTGAGGAGCAAACACCCTGAGCAACCCCGAAAGGAGAGAGCGATGTCTTTTGAATTACCGGCATTACCTTATGCACAAAATGCACTGGAACCGCACATTTCTGCAGAAACGCTGGAGTACCATTACGGCAAGCACCACAACACTTATGTGGTCAACCTCAATAATCTGATTAAGGATACTGAGTTTGCGGGTAAATCCTTGGAAGAGATTATTAAAACCTCCAGTGGCGGTGTCTTTAATAATGCAGCCCAAGTCTGGAACCACACCTTTTACTGGCACTGTTTATCACCAAATGGTGGCGGCGAACCTACTGGCAAAGTTGCCGATGCCATTAATCAATCCTTTGGTTCTTTCGCTGAATTTAAAGCACAATTTACTGATGCGGCAGTGAAAAACTTTGGCGCAGGCTGGACGTGGCTGGTCAAAAAAGCGGATGGCACACTGGCGATTGTCAGTACCTCAAATGCGGCAACACCGCTGACGACTGCGGATAAACCACTGCTGACGGTGGATGTATGGGAGCACGCTTACTATATTGATTATCGTAATGCGCGACCAAAATATCTGGAGAACTTCTGGGCTTTAGTGAATTGGTCTTTCGTTGAGAAAAATTTAGCCTGATACCGCGCAAACAGAAAGATACACACGTGGTTATTATCAGTAGAAATAATTAAGGGCGGGTTAACCGCCCTACTAATGGCTTCATACCGGCAAGCGGTTTAATTAATTCATTACCGCCACGAAGCTAAAAACAATAATCATTGCCAGCGCACCAACAGTCGTAATCAGCGACATTTTCAGATTGGTATCCATAAAAACTCCTCAGCCGGTTAATCTTTATACTCGTCATACTTCAAGTATAGTAAGGTAAAGGCACACAATTAGTGCGTTAAATCATTTTCCCACAGTTAAGAAAAAAAATCTTGTGCTCATTACGCACTTTATAACATTGATTAACGCTTTCACTTTTCCTCCAGATCAGCCAAAATTCGCAGTTCATAACTGTATGCCGACTCATAACGTCCAATAAAACCTCTCAGACAGCCTGCTGATTCAACTTACCAGCCTACTATCGTGTTTCTGTCTGAGCGGTGTTCGAGTCATACGGGCAAACGATTAACATAATACTTACCTGCTGTAACAGGTGAGCTTAGGAGTCATTCTTTTTATGGCAACGATTAAAGATGTGGCCAAACACGCGGGTGTGTCCACCACCACCGTTTCGCACGTTATCAATAAAACTCGTTTCGTCGCCGAAAATACCAAAGCCGCTGTGTGGGCGGCCATTAAAGAGCTGCATTATTCGCCCAGTGCTGTGGCCCGCAGCTTGAAAGTTAATCACACTAAATCAATTGGTTTGTTGGCAACATCCAGTGAAGCACCCTATTTTGCTGAGGTGATCGAAGCGGTTGAAAATAGTTGTTATAGCAAAGGTTACACCCTGATTTTATGTAACTCTCATAATAATCTTGATAAACAAAAAGCCTATCTATCCATGCTGGCGCAAAAGCGTGTCGATGGATTATTGGTGATGTGTTCTGAATACCCTGAACAATTGCTGGGGATGTTAGAAGATTATCGCAATATTCCAATGGTGGTGATGGACTGGGGTACCGCCCGTGGCGATTTTACTGACTCGATTATTGATAATGCATTCGAAGGTGGCTATTTAGCTGGCCGTTATCTTATTGAGCGCGGTCATCGTGATATCGGTGCTATTCCCGGTCAGTTATCACGGAATACCGGTGGTGGTCGCCATCAGGGCTTCCTGAAAGCACTGGAAGAGGCCAATATCCCGCTACGTGACGAATGGGTGGTTCAGGGGGATTTTGAGCCAGAATCCGGTTATAAAGCTATGCACCAAATTCTGACGCAAAAACACCGCCCGACCGCCGTATTCTGTGGCGGCGATATTATGGCGATGGGGGCAATATGCGCGGCGGATGAATTGGGCCTGCGGGTGCCACAAGATATTTCGGTGATCGGCTATGATAATGTGCGCAATGCGCGGTATTTCTCACCGGCGCTAACCACTATTCATCAGCCAAAAGAGAGATTAGGTGAAACCGCTTTTGCCATGTTGCTCGACAGAATTGTCAGTAAACGCGAAGACCCACAAACGATTGAAGTACACCCTAAGCTGGTCGAGCGCCGCTCTGTTGCTGATGGCCCCTACCGCGATTACCGCCGTTAATCTTCACCTGCCGGTAGCCCTCATGTTACCGGCAGCTAACGCTGTGCGTTCAGTCCTCAATCACGGCATTATCATCTTTTAGCCATTCATTATTAAGTGTGACACTGTCACCTAAATACGCCAGCATCCATGCTAAAGCTGGCGAATGATTATTCTGCTCCCACGTCAAACAACACGGGCTATCAGGAAGTGGCTCGGCCAAGGTTAATACCACCAGTTTCCCTTGTTCAATCAAGGGCGACACCATATGCGCGGGCACCATTCCGACACATAATCCTGCACACAGGCAATCTATTCCCGTCGCCCAATCGGGTGCCACTAAACGCTGTTGGTTATCCAAGGTCCAGGTGTCTCGTTTCGGCAGATTTCGCGCGGTATCCTCCAAACAGAGTGAGGGATAAGGCCGCAATTGGTCATCAATAAGGGAACCGGTTAAGTGGGCTAAGGGGTGATTGACGCTCACCACACAATGCCAAGTCAAAAAGCCCATGTCGCGGAAGATAAACCGCCCGCCAACCGGAATGGCGCGAGTCGCCCCAATGGCCATTTCAGCTTGGCCATCCGCCAGTGCATCCCAGACACCATTAAATACCTCATAGCGTACCCGCAGTTCGATATCAGGAAAATGGCGATAAAAATCCAATACTAAGCGGCGACTCCGCTGAGGTTTGACGATTTTATCGATCACGATATTGAGTTGCCCACGCCACCCATTCGCCACTTGCTGGCACTGTCGCCGCGTGCCATTCATTTTTTTGATAACATCTCGGGCTTCTTTGATAAAAACCCTGCCCGCTTCCGTCAATTCTACATCCCGGTGACGCCGTACAAATAACGGCACGGCCAGCCATTCCTCCAACTGGCGCACGGTATAACTTACCGCTGACGGGACGCGGTGCAATTCTTGAGCAGCAGCGCTGAAACTCCCGGTGCGGGCAACTGCATCGACCACATCCAATGAATATTCTGACCACATGATTCTGCACTTCCCTTAGACTGAATATTTACTATCAATTTTTTTGATAGCATGGCGCAAATATTACCGTTTCACAACAGAATAGCTCGCCGCTAGAATGCCCCCCGCAATGGAATTTCCATGATAAGAGTTTTGCCTGCAAAATTATAATGAGACACAAAAAATGAAAACGACTTCTAGTTTCATGTTCTACCTGGCCGGTTTGAGCATGTTGGGGTACCTGGCCACCGACATGTATTTGCCTGCCTTTGGCGCTATGCAACAAGAGCTGCGCACCTCTGCCGGCTCCATCAGTGCCAGCCTCAGTATCTTTCTCGCTGGTTTCGCTATCGCTCAACTTATCTGGGGGCCTGTTTCCGATAAGTTAGGCCGTAAACCTGTGCTATTAGTCGGGTTGGGTTTATTTGCCATCGGCTGTTTGGGGATTTTATGGGTTGAAACAGCGGCACAGTTATTGGTTCTGCGTTTTATTCAGGCGGTGGGAGTCTGTTCTGCAGCCGTGAGCTGGCAAGCATTGGTGGTAGATAGATACCACAGTAGCAAAGTCAATCGGGTGTTTGCGACCATAATGCCTTTAGTGGCGTTATCCCCTGCGCTAGCCCCTTTATTAGGTGCGTGGCTATTAAACCACTTCAGTTGGCGGTCAATTTTTGTCGTTTTATTGGCGATTACATTGCTACTGCTGATCCCGACCGCACTGCTTAAGGAACGGAAAAAAGGGGCCTCGGATGACGGGCTTAAAAGCAAAAGTGCCATTAGTTTCTGGCAATTGCTGAAATCTCCGGTATTTAGCGGCAACGTAATGATGTTTGCTGCATGCAGCGCCGGTTTTTTCGCCTGGTTAACCGGCTCGCCTTTTATTTTAGGTGATATGGGATATAGCCCGAATGCCATTGGTTTGAGTTATGTTCCACAAACATTAGCCTTTCTGCTAGGGGGTTTTGCTTGTCGCAGTGCATTGAGTCGAATTAAAGGCAACACTCTACTGCCGTGGCTGTTGGCCGGTTATGCCTTCAGTATGATTGCGCTCTATCTGATCGCCACATTGACGACACCAACACTGGTGACCTTACTTATTCCGTTTTGCATAATGGCGCTGGTGAATGGTGCCTGCTACCCTATTATCGTAGCGAATGCATTAATGCCCTTTCCGGCGAATACTGGCAAAGCGGCAGCGCTACAAAACACACTTCAGTTGGGTTTGTGTTTTATTGCCAGCATGATAGTTTCGCTCTTTATCAGCCAACCTTTACTGGCAACAGTCACGGTGATGCTATCGACGGTCGCTTTAGCCATATTAGGTTATGGCATTCATTGCTACGCGATGAAAAATGAAAAAAGCCATACTAATAATGATGACTATAATTACGCGGAGTCATAATCTCCAATAAAAATAGTCACTAAAGAACATGCAGGCCGGACGCGATTTATTATTGAGAAAGCGCTCCGGCCAGCCTATACTCAATCGAACTGATTAGATTACCATTTAAAAAAAGCATTATCTTAAGCATTTTCTGTGCGCGTGGATTGCGTCACATTTCCTCTTATGGATGAGTTGCCCTAAACCAAAGTGTCATTAGGGTTTCTTCTTAATCTTCCTCTGTCCGTAATGGATACCAGACACCAACTTTATTGGTATGTACCCGCGTATATAAATTTTATCGCGCGTCATAAGTCAGAAGAAAGTGATGGAGAAGCTATGAGTTCATCCTGTATTGAAGACCAAAGTATTCAAGAAAATCCGTGGTTTCGCATTATACAAGAAATGCTGAATCGGGCTGATATTGAAATCAATGGCTCACGCCCTTTCGACATTCAAGTTAATAACCCGAACTTCTTCAAACGGGTATTACAAGAAGGATCTTTGGCATTAGGTGAGAGTTATATGGATGGCTGGTGGGAATGTGACCGTCTGGATATTTTCTTCCAACGCGTTCTCAGAGCGGGTCTGGAAAAACAACTTCCACACCATTTCAAAGATACTTTACGCATTGCTGCTGCGCGTATAATCAACTTGCAATCAAAGAAAAGAGCCTGGATTGTCGGTAAAGAACATTACGATCTGGGCAATGACCTGTTTAGCCTCATGCTCGACCCCAATATGCAATATTCTTGCGCTTATTGGAAAGACGCCACAACACTTGAGCAAGCGCAGGAAAACAAATTGCAGATGATTTGTGAGAAACTGCAATTAGCGCCCGGCATGACCTTGCTCGATATTGGTTGTGGCTGGGGCGGGCTTGCTGCTTATGCTGCACGTCATTTCGGGGTGTCCGTCTCCGGCGTGACCATCTCGGCTGAACAGCAAAAATTGGCCCAAAAACGTTGTGAAGGTTTGGATGTCACTATTTTGCTGCAAGATTATCGCGACCTGGATGAACAATTTGACCGCATCGTCTCTGTAGGAATGTTCGAGCATGTCGGCCCCAAAAATTATCGCACCTACTTTGAGGTGGCTAACCGAAATCTGAAGCCTGATGGGTTATTTTTACTGCACACCATTGGCGCTAATCGTACTGACCTGAGCGTTGACCCGTGGATTGATAAGTATATTTTCCCTAATGGTTGTCTACCGTCAGTACAACATATAGCCCAAGCCAGCGAACCTTATTTCATCATGGAAGACTGGCATAATTTCGGGGCAGATTACGACCGAACACTGATGGCATGGTATGAACGCTTCCAAGCCGCATGGCCGAATTTAGCGGAGAATTACTCACCGCGATTTGAACGGATGTTTAGCTATTATCTGAATGCTTGTGCGGGTGCATTCCGCGCCAGAGACATTCAATTGTGGCAGGTATTATTCAGTCCAAATGGCGTAGAAGGCGGTATTCGAGTGGCGCGTTAGTCTCTAAAAACGCTGTCAAGGTGGGGGCTCATCAGCCCCCTACTCTTTTAGTATCCTATCCCCGGATAGCTTTATCAGCTGCCGCTGCAGACAGCTGTGCAATATCGCGTTGCGCTAATACCCGCTCAACGGTATCCACCACCGCCTGCGTCTGTGGGTCTATCTCGATATTCACTCTATGCCCCAAACGCTTTTTACCTAATGTGGTGCGCGCCAGTGTCTCTGGGATCAAATGCACACAAAAACGATTGCTTACGACTTCACCGATAGTCAGGCTAATGCCATCAATACCGATAAAACCTTTATGTAATACATATTTCATTAAATCGTCGCTGGGCAGTCGAAACCAGATCTGACGGTTATTTTCTGATGTATATATTTTAGTTATTTCGGCGGTACACATAATATGCCCGGACATAAGATGCCCACCAATTTCATCGCTGAATTTAGCCGCGCGTTCCAAATTAACCACATCACCGACCTTAATATCACCCAAATTGGTGATACGCAGGGTTTCCTTCATTAAATCGAAACTGACCCGATTTCCATTAACTTCGGTCACTGTTAAACAGCAGCCATTATGGGCCACAGAAGCCCCCAAGGCTAACTCAGGCAACATTTCAGTGGGCATTTCAACCACATGAGTACGGAAGTTGGATTTTTCGTCGATGGCTACCACGGGCGCGGTGCCTTGAACAATACCGGTAAACATACGCCATGCCTCTTATCTAGAGAGAAAATTTCTTTGCCGTGATTCTGCCTCAGAAGATAAAGAAAACCAAACCACTTAGACTAAAAATTACTATTGAAGTTATTTCGTTGATATTCAGTTGATATAGCCTAAATAATTCGAGTTGCAGGCAGGCGGCAAGTGAGTGACAAATCTGGTCGGGAACCGATTTGAACAGCATTATTTATGCTAGCCCGCAGGGTGAGCCTCAAGGATGAGGCTCATTCATCCCGATGAGTTTACACAGGTAAGTGATTCGGGTTATTCAGCGTAGCCAACGCACATGCAGCTTAAAGTATGACGGGTATATTTAATGACAAGGATTGCTTAAGCACGGTGAGAAGGTACAATCTTTTATACTTTTTATGCTCCAAAGTTTTTCCGCTATTTTATTTATCGCTCATGCGCGATAAATAGTCGTTATTGACATCATAACTAGGTTATACCCAAGTAACTTCGAGATGCAGGTAGGCGGCAACCGAGTAACAAATCTGTCGGGAGCAGATTTGAACGCTGCTAGCAGCGGCCTCGAAGAGGCCTGGCCCATGAAAGGGCCGAGTAATGAGGGCAGCCAACCCCCTTGCATCTTGAAAGACGACGGGTAGAAAAAGGTGTATACGTGCAGAAGTATATTGTCGAAGCGCGTAGCTTATTAGCTCTCGCTATTCCTGTTGTTATTGCGCAATTGTCCCAAACAGCCATGGGCGTGGTTGATACTATTATGGCCGGTTCTGTCAGTGCGACCGATATGGCGGCCGTTGCTGTTGGGACTTCTATCTGGTTACCGGCTATTTTATTCGGTCACGGGTTATTATTGGCGCTGACCCCGACGGTCGCCCAACTTAACGGCTCAGGGCGGCGCAATCAGATTGCTCACCAGGTCAGACAAGGGTTTTGGCTGGCTTCCTGTGTCTCCGTGTTAATTATGGTGGTCATCTATAACAGCGACCACGTCATTAGACAGATGCACAATATTGACCCGGTGCTGGCCGACAAAGCGGTTGGTTTCCTGCATGCCATTATGTGGGGCGCGCCCGGTTATCTATTTTTCCAAGTGCTGCGAAATCAGTGTGAGGGATTATCCAAAACCAAACCAGGGATGGTGATTGGCTTTATTGGCTTACTGGTCAACATTCCCATTAACTATATTTTTATCTACGGTAAATTTGGCGCCCCGGCGCTCGGCGGGGTGGGTTGCGGGGTAGCAACCGGGACAGTTTACTGGGTGATGTTCTTGATGATGCGCTGGTATGTGACTCGCGCCCGCTCACAGCAAGATATCAAGCTAGAGAAAGGTTTTGCCGCCCCTGATTGGAAAGTGATGAAACGCCTCGGTGGCCTTGGATTGCCCGTTGCACTGGCGCTGTTTTTCGAAGTCACATTGTTCGCGGTAGTGGCATTGCTGGTTTCTCCGCTAGGGATTGTCGCCGTTGCAGGGCATCAGATTGCCCTCAACTTTAGCTCACTGATGTTTATGTTACCGATGTCACTGAGTGTCGCCGCGACCATTCGTGTTGGTTTTCGCCTCGGTCAAGGGTTGGTTGATGACGCCAAAGTGGCCGCCTATACCAGTATTGCGGTTGGGTTAATGCTGGCTTGTGTCACCGCAGTGTTTACCGTGGTATTCCGAGAGCATATTGCGCTGCTGTATAACAAAACTCCGGAAGTCGTGGTGATGGCCTCCCACTTAATGTTGCTGGCGGCGCTTTACCAATTATCTGATGCTATTCAAGTGATTGGCAGCGGTGTATTGCGCGGTTACAAAGATACCCGCTCGATCTTCTTTATTACTTTTACCGCGTATTGGCTGGTGGGGTTACCGAGTGGCTATCTGTTAGGGCTGACCGATTATATTGTTCCGGCCATGGGGCCTAGTGGCTTCTGGATTGGGTTTGTTATCGGCCTGACCTTGGCGGCGATCTTAATGGCGCTACGCATCCGTTGGTTACAAAAGCAACCGTCCGCTTTTATTCTGCAAAAAGCGGCACACTAAGCGCTATTATTTTGGAAGCTAATCGTATTGTGGGCGTTAATCACAGCGGCTTATGCCCATGATTAACGCCCCTATAAATCAGAAAAGATGAAGAAAAAAACAGCGTAATGGGTAAAATCTCAGCAATTACGTGAGTTTGCAGTGAATATTATGTTTTTCCCCTTGCCAGCAGACGGGCAGCTCGTTAATATTCGTCCCCGCTGTCAGCATTGATGGCAGGTAATAAGAGTGAAAATAATATACCCAGTAATTGGAGCTGTAGCTAGGCAGCAAACGCACGAGTCCCGCAGAGCTGACTCAAGTCAGTGATTCGGGTGAGTAAGTGCAGCTAACAACGCTATAGCTTCAAGTAAGAAGGGTAGTATGTGCGTCCGTAGCTCAGTTGGTTAGAGCACCACCTTGACATGGTGGGGGTCGATGGTTCGAGTCCATTCGGACGCACCACTTTAATTAAATTACCTGAAGTGACCAGAGTATCATGTGCGTCCGTAGCTCAGTTGGTTAGAGCACCACCTTGACATGGTGGGGGTCGATGGTTCGAGTCCATTCGGACGCACCAATTTGGTATTATCTACAAATTTCAAATTGATAGTTTCTCAATGCGTTCTTAGCTCAGTTGGTTAGAGCACCACCTTGACATGGTGGGGGTCGATGGTTCGAGTCCATTAGAACGCACCACTCTGCTGTTTGCTTAATTTTCTGTCCGACTCAATATCCCCTACTCGAATTTCTTAAGTCTGGTTATATTGCTTTCATCAATTTTTCCGCCATCCGCTTGTTAAAATTGTTAAAAACTTTTTTTGTTGCGCAACAAACTAAGTATTATTCTCTCTGTTTGCGCGACTAATGGCCCATTTTTATAAAAAACGACAATGAGTTTCTGTTTTCTATTTCATTTCCCGCGACTTACCGCTTATAATACGAACCGTCGTTTCAGTTGAATGGTTTCAGCATCTTGATCTGCCGATACGCTAAAAAAATACAACTCACATTTACGCCATCGTATACCGATCATGCGTTTAGCCTCGTGCTAAAGTTTTCCATTCTATTTCCGCAACTGTCATCTATTCTTAGTAATGTTTTGCTTCTTGGTAACGTTTCGCTACACCAGACACTAATCAGATCCCACTCCGTTGCTGTATTTAACGGAACATTTGCTTTTTATCCATCACAACTTGTAGAAAAAATCCGTCATGAAAAAGACTAAAATTGTTTGTACCATAGGTCCAAAAACCGAATCCGAAGAAATGCTGACGAACCTGCTGAATGCAGGTATGAACGTTATGCGCTTAAACTTCTCCCACGGTGACTATGAAGAGCATGGTCAACGTATCAAGAATATCCGTGCTGTTATGGCAAAAACTGGCCTGAAAGCCGGTATTCTGCTGGACACCAAAGGCCCTGAAATCCGCACCATGAAACTGGAAGGCGGCAAAGATGCAGCGCTGGTTGCAGGCCAGACTTTCACTTTCACCACAGACCAAAGCGTTATTGGCAACAATAACATCGTTGCTGTGACCTACCCGGGCTTTGCCGCTGACCTAAAAATTGGCAACACCGTACTGGTTGATGATGGTTTGATCGGTATGGAAGTGACTGAAGTCACTGAAAATACTGTAGTTTGTAAAGTGCTGAACAACGGTGACTTGGGCGAAAACAAAGGCGTTAACCTGCCAGGCGTTTCTATCCAACTGCCTGCATTGGCTGAAAAAGATAAAGCTGACCTGATCTTTGGTTGTGAGCAAGGCGTGGACTTCGTTGCCGCTTCCTTTATCCGTAAGCGTTCTGACGTGCTGGAAATCCGCGAACACCTGAAAGCACACGGCGGCGAGCACATCCAGATCATCTCCAAAATTGAAAACCAGGAAGGTCTGAATAACTTCGACGAAATCCTGGAAGCCTCTGACGGTATCATGGTTGCCCGTGGTGACTTGGGTGTTGAGATCCCGGTAGAAGAAGTTATCTTCGCCCAGAAGATGATGATTGAGAAATGTAACCGTGCACGTAAAGTTGTTATCACTGCAACTCAGATGCTCGATTCCATGATCAAAAACCCACGCCCTACTCGTGCAGAAGCCGGCGACGTTGCTAACGCCATTTTGGACGGTACCGACGCCGTGATGCTGTCTGGTGAGAGTGCCAAGGGTAAGTACCCATTAGAGTCTGTCACCATCATGGCGACCATCTGTGAGCGTACAGACCGTATCATGCCAAGCCGCATCGAAACGCTGAACGATAATCGCAAAATGCGTATCACTGAAGCGGTTTGCCGTGGCGCAGTAGAAACTGCAGAAAAACTGGAAGCAAAAGTGATAGTGGTGGCAACTGGCGGCGGTAAATCAGCTAAGTCAGTTCGTAAATACTTCCCAACCGCGACCATTTTAGCCCTGACGACCAATGAAACCACTGCTCGTCAGTTAATTCTGACTAAAGGTGTGATAACTCAATTAGTCGCCGAAATTGCTTCAACAGATGACTTCTACCGCATTGGTAAAGAAGCGGCTCTGGCCAGCGGTCTGGCGCAGAAAGGCGACGTAGTCATTATGGTTTCTGGTGCTTTAGTACCAAGCGGCACCACCAATACCTCTTCCGTACACGTTTTATAATCTCAACGAAAGAGTCAATACTAATTAAAAACGCCGCTTTTCATAGCGGCGTTTTCTTTTTAAACATCTCTAAATAAACTTTCCGAAAAATCCATTTTATCCTAAGCGCCCAAAAGTTTTTTTCTGAGTCGGACTTTTCCGAAAGAATCCGGCTGTTTTCCCTCGTTTTTTTAACTTTTTTTTAAAACAAGATGCTTCTTTGAGCGAACGATCAAAATAAACCCCCCTAATACTAAAAATTTATTCTCTTTCGAAAAAACTTTGTGTAATACTTGTAACGCTACATGGAGATTAACTTAATCTAGAGGGTGTTAATAATGAATCGTACTAAACTTGTACTGGGCGCGGTAATTCTGGCTTCTACTATGCTGGCTGGTTGTTCAAGCAATGCTAAAATCGATCAACTGTCTTCTGACGTTCAAACTCTGAACGCTAAAGTTGACCAACTGAGCAACGACGTGAACGCAATCCGTTCTGACGTTCAAGCAGCTAAAGACGATGCAGCACGTGCTAACCAACGTCTTGACAACCAAGCTCACGCTTACAAGAAGTAATATTACTTCCTGAATGAAAAATGGCGCACATTGTGCGCCATTTTTTTTATCTTGCTAAAACCAGTTTCTGATTGTGACCTTCCCTGCTGACCTCTTCCCTAACGCCCTACTTATCATCAACTCGTTTCACAATATGGGTGCACGCTATGCTTTGCCACAGCAAACCGACGGCTGCCATGGCAAAGGTGCGTGTGAGATGAGAACTTAGCTCACAGCTCTTAGTTTGCAGCTGAATAAACCGGGCCTGGTTGAACCAACTTAGGCATCTCTTGCTCCGTAGGTTGCTGCTCTTCGTTCTGTGGTTGTGCCTGTTGCTCGCCCTGAGGCGCTACAGCAACCGGAGCCTGCTCAGTGGCAGTCTCACCTACAGTGACGATGACGGGCATACCAGCACGGCGTACAATCGCTTCCTGAACCACTTGTGCATCAGTCTGGCTGTCGTTAATAAACTTCTGCAGGCTGCTGCTGATAGCAATTGGCATTGTTTGCGGATCATCACTGTCTACACGAGACAACGGCTGATGAACTTCCACATAACGCTTACCATCTGGCTCAACAGAATATTTAACCGGTTCATTGATGATTTGCACGCGAGTACCTTTAGGTACGGATTTGAACAGCGCTTCAATGTCATCCGGACGTAAACGGATACAGCCGGAGCTGACACGCATACCAATACCAAAGTTCGCATTGGTGCCGTGGATCAAGTATTCACCTTTCCCCGCAGACAACCGCATAGCAAACAGCCCCATAGGGTTTTCCGGGCCGGCCGGAACCACTGATGGCAAAGTAATACCTTCCGCCAAATAGTTCTTACGGATATTTGCCGTTGGTGTCCAGGTTGGGTTCGGGATCTTTTGGCTGACTGTGGTTGTCATCGTTGGGGTATTACGCCCTAACTGGCCGATACCGATTGGGTACACCACAACTTTGTTTTGACCTTTAGGGTAATAATAAAGGCGCAGTTCAGCCAAGTTGATGACGATACCTTCACGTGGGGTATCTGGCAGCAACATCTGGGTCGGAATAGTGAGCACTGAACCCGGTAATGGCAAATACGGGTCAGCACCTGGGTTTGCTTCCAGCATCCCCAACAAACCGATTTTATAATCGGCAGCAATAGCCTCCAGCGGACGGCCATCATTTGGAACAGTATAAGTAGTATTTTCACCAATCAGACGACTATTGGCTGGCGGCAGAGGATACTCGGTCGCATTGGCAGCAGTGATACTTCCCGCCAGACAAGTTGCGAATAACATACCAATCAAAGTTAATGCACGTTTCATGCTTAGTTCCTACATCACTTCTTAAAATTCGATTTACACGGTTATATCCAATAAATCTCAAATTGCAGGAAAGCGGCAAGCGAGTGACAACTTGGTTGTAAACCATGTTGAACAGCGCCTCAGAGTGAGGCTCATAATCCCGATGAACTTAAACAAGTAAGTGATTCGGGGGAACGAAAAGCCGCCAACGCGCCAGCAGTTTGAAAAATGACGGATATATCTACGTTAATTTTAGCAGCCAATTATAAGGCCACCATATAGTAACAGCCCATATTATAAAGGCAATTTATATCTCTAAAAATCAAGGTGTTACAATGTAATTTATTGTGCTTTTTCTGGCATGGAGGCCGATTTAAGCTGCTGAAATATCACCATTTTAATACTGTGACGCGCGGCGCAAAATGCACACAGCGCGAAGAATAAAGCACAAAATGTTGGCGTAGATCAGCAAACGTTGAGGGCAACAGCCTTAGTGCGAATGGCGCGGATCATGGCTTCAAGACCTTGGGAACGCGAAGGTGTTAAGTGCTGACTGAGGGCTAAATCGGCAAAAAAGGGCCGAACATCTAACTCAATTATCTGCTGTGGAGTCAAACCTTGATACAGGATGAACACCACCGCGACCAAACCTTTGACGATAGCAGCATCACTATCACCGGCAAAAACCACATGCCCAGCTTCAGAGCGAGTCATTGCAATCCACACCTGGCTTTGACAGCCAGAGATAAGATTTTCTGGTTGGCGCTGCTGCTCAGTTAAGGGCGGCAACTGCGCACCTAACTCGATCACATACAGGTATTTTTCTTCCCAATTTAAACAGCGGGAAAAATTACGAATCAATTTATTTTTATCTGGCAAACCAGCCATAACATGCTTCCTAAATAATCCCCCGCGTCCTTGAAGCCGCAGGGATATTAGCTACGTTCACGATTCAGCCCGTCCGTGGGCCTCGCCTCTATGAGGCCGCTGCTGCCTACCGGCAGCGCCAATGACTTTGGGTATAATCGGTTTTAAAGAACACTCAGCCCAGCAATTTTTCGATGCGCTGCAACCCAACCACCAGCCGATCAACTTCCTCACGGGTATTATAAAGCGCCAGCGACGCCCGGCACATGCTTGGCACCTTGTAAAATGCCATCAGCGGCATGGCGCAATGATGCCCGGTACGAATCGCAATACCGTATTGGTCCAGGAAACTGCCGACATCATAAGCATGATGTGGCCCCAGATTGAACGCAATAACCCCAGCCCGGTTTACCGGGCCATACAGTGTCAGGCTGTTAATCTGGCGCAGTTGTTCCCATGCATACTGCATCAGTGATTGCTCATATTGCTGGATATTAGCAAGCCCCAACTGATTCACATAACTGATTGCAGCACCCAGCCCCATAATACCGGCAGTATTGGGAGACCCCGCTTCAAAACGCCATGGCGCATCAGCAAAGGTGGTGCCCTGTGTCAGGCTGACAGTTTTGATCATCGCACCGCCCCCTTCCCATGGCGGCATTTTTTGTAGCCATTCACTTTTGCCGTACAAAATACCAATGCCCGATGGGCCGTACAGTTTATGTCCAGAGAAAACATAAAAATCGCAGCCCAAATCCTGAACATCGACCGGCTGATGTATCACCGCCTGTGCGCCATCCACCAGCACCACCAAGCCCGCGGCTTTAGCTTGCGCCACGATCTCTTTAATGGGATTCACTGTCCCCAGCACATTGGAAACTTGAGTGATCGCCAACAGTTTAGTGGTGCCGTCAATCAAACTCGCCAACGCGGTTAATTCAAGTTCACCCGTCGCCGTCAGCGGCCAAACACGGATTTCAATGCCAATCTCTTTTGCCAGCATCTGCCACGGTACAATATTGGCGTGATGCTCCATTTCGGTAATGATAATGCTGTCACCGGCTTGCAGAAAATGGCGGCCATAACTGTTCGCCACTAAATTGATAGCTTCCGTCGTGCCTTTGACAAAGACGATTTCTTCCGCAGAAGCGGCATGAATAAAGTCCGCGACCTGTTGACGTACCGCTTCCATTTGCCCCGTTGCTTCGGCACTCAGAGTGTGAATGCCCCGATGAACCGCCGCATAATCTGTACGATAGAAGTTAAGTTCGCGGTCAATAACCACTTGTGGTTTCTGTGCGCTGGCGGCGCTGTCCAGATATGCCAACGGCTGGCCGTTAACCTCACGGCCAAGCAGCGGGAAATCAGCTCTGACTTGCTCAATACTGACTTGCCCAATAGAGAAACTCATAGCGACTCCCCAGCCAACCGCTCGGCAATTCGCGCCAATACAGCTTTGCGAATGGCTTCGTGATGGATGGCTTCGGTCAATTCGGCGGCAAAAGCAAAAATAATCATTTGCTGCGCATCAGCTTGATTGATACCGCGTGATTGCAGATAAAATAGCTGTTCTGCATCAATACGCCCGACGGTAGCCCCGTGACTGCACTTCACATCATCGGCATAAATTTCCAGCTGTGGCTTGGTATCCACCTCAGCTAACTTACTGAGCAGTAAGTTATTATTGGTCATCTGGCCGTCAGTTTTTACTGCATGCTGAGCCACTTTTATCATGCCATTGAAGACAGCTTTACCCCGCTCGCGCACCATGACTTTATGGAGTTGGCGGCTATCACAATAGCCTTTGTTATGTTCCAGGTAAGTGCGGGTGTCACAAATTTCTCGCCCTATAGGAAGCAGCAAGCTATTCATCGACAAACTGGCACCCTCGCCATTTAACTGGGCGCTGGTGTTATGGCGGGTCAGCCCCGCGCCGAGCAAGAAGCTATAACTCTTCGCTCGCGCATCACGGCTTAACACTAAGTCATTATGGGCAAAATGGGTGCTTTGGGGCGCTTCGAACGCCAGTTTGCAGTGGTTCAACTCTGCATTCTCACCCACCGAAACAGTCAGCCGCGCACCGGTAAAATGCGGCTGTTCATTAAGACTGACAAAATGCTCAATGACCTCTGCCTGTGCGCCCGCCTCAATCGCCAGATGGTGACGGTAATGGCTGGTATTCACCACCTCAGAGCTATTGCCTGAACTGATATGCAACAGATACAGCGGTTTATCACTGTGTTGCCCGGCAGGCAAACGGATGTGCAAGCTTTCCTGAGCCAGACTTTCGGTCAGATGCAAAAAGACTTCCGACTGAATCGCCGCTGGAAACTGAGTATTTTCAGTTATATGTGCCAGTTGATACGGGCCACATTCACTGTCACTCAATTCCGGGGCATATCGTCCATCAATGAAAACCAAACGATGGGCATCTTGCAACAATGACAAATTATCGCGCTGAGCCGCCGTCACTTTCACCGCCGGAGCAAAGCCGAAGCTATGGGCGAATAAACGCTCCAGCGGTGTGTATTTCCAATCTTCATGCTTGATGCTGGGGAAACCCAATGCCAGCACCTGTTGCCAATGTGCCGTAGCTTCAGCACCCTGACCATTTTGGTGCTGCTTAAGCTTTTGACTCTGTTCAAATAGCTGGCCAAAATTCGCTAAGGCATTGCTACGCTGTTCGGCAAGAATGCGTTGTTGATTTGGGATATTACTGTTGGTCGGTAAGCCAGCCATAGCCTTGCTCCTCCAACTGTTTCACCAGCGTGAAATCACCAGACTTAATGATTCGCCCCTGATACAGCACATGGACAAAGTCTGGTTTGACGTAATCGAGGATGCGCTGATAGTGAGTCACAATAATAAAGGCGCGATTTTCATTGCGCAGCGAGTTCACCCCGTTGGCGACAATTTTCAGCGCATCAATATCCAGACCGGAGTCTGTCTCATCCAAAATGCATAAAGAGGGTTCCAGCGCCGCCATCTGCAAGATATCGTTGCGTTTTTTCTCACCGCCCGAGAAGCCCACATTCACTGAACGAGTCAGTAAGTCTGCCGGCATTTTGAGCAACTCAATTTTCTCTTCAATGAAATCAGCAAAATCAAAACGATCCAGCGGTTCCTGTTGGCGATATTTGCGTACCGCATTGACGGCGGTTTGCAGGAAGAAATGGTTACTGACCCCCGGAATTTCTACCGGATACTGGAAAGCCAGAAAGACGCCCTCACCCGCACGATCTTCCGGGGCCAGCTCCAGCAAATCTTTGCCCTTGAAAGTCACACTGCCTTCAGTGACCTCATATTCTTCCCGCCCGGCCAGCGCCGCAGACAAGGTACTTTTCCCTGAGCCGTTCGGCCCCATAATGGCATGCACTTCGCCGGGTTTGATGTCCAGATTCAAACCATTGAGGATCTCGTTACCTTCGACACTGACTTTTAAGTTCTTGATGCTTAACATAGGTTTCCTTGGTGCGCAGGCGCGCAAAACTCTGCAAATACTTATTCAGCTCAGACTTAACCAACACTGTGTTCCAAGCTGATGGCCAACAACTTCTGTGCTTCGACGGCAAACTCCAGCGGCAATTCGGAGAACACGTCCTTACAGAAGCCGTTAACAATCATTGAGATGGCATCATCTTCACTGATACCGCGCTGCAAGCAATAAAACAGTTGGTCATCACCAATTTTGGAGGTTGTCGCCTCGTGCTCCAATTGCGCCGTATTATTGCGCACTTCCACATAAGGGAAAGTATGCGCGCCGGAATCCGGGCCAATCAGCATCGAGTCACATTGAGTGAAATTACGCGCGTTATCCGCGCCCGGCAGGATTTTCACCAACCCACGATAGGTATTTTGGCTGTGTCCGGCGGAGATCCCTTTGGCAATAATGGTTGATTTGGTGTTTTTGCCAATGTGGATCATCTTGGTGCCGGTATCCGCCTGCTGATGGCCGTTAGTCAGCGCGACCGAGAAGAACTCACCGATGGAGTTATCGCCCTGCAAAATCACACTGGGGTATTTCCAGGTAATCGCCGAGCCAGTCTCAGATTGGGTCCATGACATTTTGGAGCCATCACCTTCACACAACGCCCGTTTGGTCACAAAATTGAGAATACCGCCGGTGCTGTCAGCCCCAGCAAACCAGTTCTGTACGGTCGAATATTTCACTTCGGCATTTTTATGCAAAATGACTTCAACCACCGCCGCATGCAACTGATAACTATCACGAACGGGCGCGGAGCACCCCTCGATATAACTGACATAACTGTCTTCGTCAGCAATCAGAATGGTGCGCTCAAATTGACCGGTTTTGGCAGCATTAATGCGGAAATAGGTTGATAACTCCATCGGGCAGCGCACCCCTTTCGGCACATAAACAAAAGTGCCGTCAGAAGCCACTGCGGCATTGAGCGCGGCAAAAAAGTTATCTTTCGCTGGCACCACTGAGCCGAGATACTTGCGTACTAAATCCGGGTACTCCTGAATAGCTTCACCAAATGAGCAGAAAATAATGCCTTGTTCGGCCAGTTTCCCTCGATAAGTGGTTGCCACCGAAACCGAGTCAAAAATGGCGTCAACCGCCACTTCAGCGCCTTCCCGCACCGGCACCCCTAACTGGGCAAATGCAGACTCGACCTCGGCGGTGAGGTACTCATTCATTGCTTGTTCAGACAAATCGCGAGGGGCCGCGCTATCGGCAGACGATTGCTGCACCGCTCCGGGCTGCGAATCACAGCTATCATCGCAGCTGCCACAGGATGGCGCTGAGTAATAGCTATAATCCTGATAATCCAGACTTTTATAATGTGCTTTCAGCCAGTGCGGTTCTTCCATTTCCAGCCAACTTCGATAAGCTCCTAGGCGAAACTCCAGCATCCAGTCCGGCTCATTACGCTTGGCAGAAATGGCGCGAATGACATCCTCACTGAGGCCTTTCGCCAGCTCATCAGTCGCGAGCTGTGTAAAAAAACCTTCTTTGTAGCGACCATCGCTGACCCAAGCCTGCACTTCATCTGGAACTTCTACATTGCTTCGTGTCATTTCGTTTACATCGCTCAAACGCCAAAACTCTCGCCACACCCGCAGGAATGCTGAGCTTTAGGATTATTAAATTTAAAAATCTGATTCAGCCCTTCGCGGACGTAATCCACCACGGTGCCATCAATAAAAGGCATCGCTTTCAGTGGCACGTAAAGTCTGGCGCCGCCCTGTTCAAACACTAGCGCGTCACTGGCCGGCTCCTTGGTCATATCCATCACATACGCAAATCCGGCACAACCGGATTGCTTCACCCCAAGCTGTAACCCTTTGACTTCAGGGTCCTGTTGCATGAGTCGGGTGATTTGCGCCGCTGCGCTGTCAGTGATTGTAACGCCTTGCCAAACATTATCATCGAGTGAAAATGTCCCGACGGATTCCTGTTGCATATGCCCTACCTTAATACCGGTGAGATTCTCACTTTTCAGGTTAATAATGAGCTGGCTGATTATGGGGAAATCAACACAGCTTATTGACAATGGTAGTGATAATAATTATCACTTCAACCGTTTGTTTTGCAGGGATATTAAGAAAAGTACCGTTTAGACCTCAAATGAGGCGGCAACGAACAAGCATGCTGCGATGGCCAAAGAAGTCTGGATAAACAAGTGCTCTTTTATCGCCATGAAATAAAACAATAATTATCACAGCGATGTTCAAATCCCTTGTTATTTCAGAGGCTAATCGGGTTAATCCCTGAATTTTTAAACATTCATAAAAAATACCTATTTCTCCATTAACTTTAGCTGAAAACTCTCTCAGGGGGAATGAAAATGGATGTACTCTGGCACAGAGCCACATATAGGTATGCATTTCGAGGGAGTATACTCTAAATAATTCGGGTTGCAGGAAGGCGGCAATTGAGCGAGTCCCCAGGAACTTACACAAGTAAGTGACTGGGGTGAACGAAAGCGGCCAACGCATATGCAGCTTGAAGTATGACGAGTATATTATGTGGGGGATAGCACGGCAGTAGTCAAACGGGAGGTACAACACAGGTTGTTTTGTTCATCAAAAACTTCAATTTGCCAAACCTGATGGCTGCGGCCAACATGAATAGCACGACAACAGCCGCGCACTTTCCCAGACCGGGCCGCTTTTAGATGATTGGCATTGATTTCCAACCCCACGACTTGTTGCCCGTCAGTGGTACACAAATACCCCGCCATCGACCCCAACGACTCCGCCAACACCACTGACGCCCCGCCGTGCAGCAGCCCAAAAGGTTGAGTTGTCCGATGGTCTACCGGCATCGTCGCTTCCAATTCGTCATCGCCCAGCCGGGTTATTTCAATACCCAAGTGGGCGACCATACAATCAGCGCCAATTTTGTTCAGTTCAGCTAGCGTCGTTTTGCGTTTCCAAAGCATCCTTTCCCCTTCCTACTTGAAGTTGCACAAATGTTAATGGTCTGTAGATATTAAACCAACTCTAGCAGCGCCTGCAATGGGTGCCGCAAGCCATTGCCTTCAATGCGTTTAACCTGACTGCGACAAGAATAACCGGTGGCTAAACAACGTTTACCCGGCAGTTTTTGTAAAGCCTGCTGCCAGGATAATGCATAAATACCTAATGAATTATCGATATTTTTTGCTTCATGACCATAGGTTCCCGCCATGCCGCAACAACCGACACTGACGTTTTCCAGCTTGGCACCATAACGGGAGAATATCGAGGCCCAATGCTGACTGCTGGCTGGTAGCGCCGTGGTTTCAGTGCAATGGCCGAACAGATACCAAGGTTCGCCGCTGATTGGCTGCTCGGGTTGCTCCGTCAACGCCACCTGTAGCCACTCATGAACTAACTGCACACTAAACTCACCACGGGAATCACCCAAAATCTCTTTATATTCATCGCGATAACAAAGCACCAAGGCCGGGTCAACCCCCACCATTGGCATACCCAATAGCGCAATGCGATTAAGAAAATCAGCTGTTTTCCGGGCTGTTTTGGCAAAACGTTGCAGGAATCCTTTGATATGCTGCGCTTTACCATTCGGCGAGAATGGCAATAACACCGGATTGAAACCGAGTTTCTCCACCAGCCGAACAAAATCAGCAACAACCTGCGCATCGTAATAACTGGTAAACGGGTCTTGCACGATCAAAACATGTTGGCTGCGCTCAGCTGCGGACAACTTCTCAAGCTGTTCCAGCGTCATGGTGCTGGCGTAATGCCCGGACAATGACTGCTTTAAGCTTGGGCTGGACAATAGCGGTAAATCCACCATGCCGATGCTTTTGCGGCTTAATGCACCCACCCAAGGTTGCTTGAGGAAGAAGTTAAACACTTTCGGCGCTTTCGCCATCAGCGGGGCATAATCTTCCACACCCGCGACGACATAATCACGCAATGGCCGGTGATAGCGGGTGTGATACAACTGTAGGAAGCGGGAGCGGAAGCCCGGTACATCAATCTTTATCGGGCATTGTGTCGAGCAAGCTTTACACGCCAGACAGCCCGACATCGCCTCTTTAACCTCATGAGAGAAATCATAGTCACCCTTGCTGGCATGCCAGGTATTGCGCGTTTTTTCAATCAACCCGCGCAAGCTGGGCCGCTGGGTTGCCAGCCCTTGCTCCAGAGCTACTGGGTCAACCCCTTGCTCGGATAACAGCCGTAGCCATTCCCGCACCAGCGTTGCCCGCCCTTTCGGCGAATGAATCCGGTCACCGGTTATTTTCATTGACGGACACATGGGGCTGCGGACATCAAAGTTAAAGCAAAGCCCATTACCATTGCACTCCATCGCGCCACGGAATGAGGTTCTGACCGCCAGTGGGATGCGCCGGTCCAGAGTGCCGCGTTTGTCGGGGGTGTCCACTTTCATCATCGGCGCGTCACTGGCCAATGGAGAACAAATTTTCCCCGGATTCAGGCGGTTATCGGGGTCAAATACTGATTTTATCTGCCGCAATTCATGATAAAGCACCTCACCAAAGAACTCTGGGCTGTACTCTGCGCGGAAGCCCTTACCATGCTCCCCCCACAACAAGCCACCATAGCGCGCTGTCAGTTGCACCACTTGATCTGAAATCTGCTTCATCAGCATTTCTTGTCGCGGATCGCACATATCCAGTGCCGGACGAACATGCAATACGCCAGCATCCACATGGCCAAACATGCCGTAAGTCAGGTTGTGGCTATCCAACAACTGACGGAATTCAACAATATAATCGGCTAAATGTTGTGGTGGTACACAGGTGTCTTCGGCGAATGGGATTGGTTTGGCTTGCCCTTTACTGTTGCCGAGCAGCCCCACCGCTTTTTTGCGCATGCCATAAATACGTTCAATCCCGGCTAATTCACTGCAAATCTGGTAGCCAATCACCCCGCCTTCATGGGCCGCCATCAAATCATCCAAACGCTGGCAAAGTGACTCCATTTGCTTGTCAATCAGCGGCTTATCATCACCAGCGAACTCAACAATATTCAGCCCCAGCATCTCTTTATCAGGGACATCAGTAATCAATTCTTTAACCGAGTGCCAGACAATATCCTCTTTCGCCAGATTGAGGACTTTGGAGTCCACGGTTTCCACTGACAGCGCTTTGGCTTCCACCATAACCGGGGCATTGCGCAGCGCGGAATCAAAAGAGTCATATTTCACATTCACCAAACGGCGAACTTTTGGCAAAGGTGTAATGTCCAGCGTTGCTTCGGCAATAAAGGCCAGAGTGCCTTCAGAGCCGGTTAGAATCCGCGTTAAATCAAACGTTTGTAGGTCATCACTAAACACATGACGTAAATCATAGCCGGTCAGGAAGCGGTTTAATTTAGGGAATTTTTCCAGAATCAGCGCACGTTGGTCACGGCAGCGATTCAACACTGTATGGTAAATACGGCCAGTGACGGAATCTTCCTGCGCAATCGTTTCTGCCAGCGACGTCGGCATCGCGCGGGTGTCCAGCATCTCACCACCCAGTAAAATGGCGCGCAAACCCAGCACATGGTCAGACGTTTTGCCATAAACCAATGAACCCTGACCAGAGGCGTCGGTGTTAATCATTCCGCCCAAAGTGGCGCGATTGCTGGTAGATAATTCTGGTGAGAAGAAATAGCCGAACGGCCGCAGATATTGATTAAGCTGGTCTTTAATCACGCCCGCTTCAACCCGCACCCAACCTTGCTCGACATTTATCTCCAGAATGCGGTTCATATGGCGCGACATATCCACCACAATACCGGTGTTCAATGCCTGGCCATTGGTGCCCGTTCCGCCACCGCGTGGGGCGAAGACCAACGATTTGAAATTATCCTGCCCCGCCAGGCGGGCAATCAGTGCCACATCCGCAGTCGAGCGCGGGAATATAACGGCATCAGGCAGTAATTGATAAATACTGTTGTCCGTCGCCATGGTCAGGCGATCGGCATAATGAGTGGCAGTATCGCCGGTGAATCCGTGTTGCTTCAAAGCATCCAAAAAATCCAGCACCAACGGAATAACACCCGGTGCTTGAGAAATCTGTGGGATCATTAGTGCGACCCTATCTATATGTGTCATTGTTTTAAGGATTATTCCACTGGAAGATTATCTGTTCGCAATCACCTTTGTCGAACGATTTATATCAATTCAGAATGATGCGAAAGTGATGACTATCAGCCAAGGTCAAATACCGTCATAAACTATTCAGTATCAAAATTTTATATTGCGCAAATAATAGCCATAGCGCAGTAAAAGCGCGTTACTTTGACACTTTTTCTGCCATCAGATTTATATTACGCCAAGCACTTCGCCACTTTTTTGATAAAAATACAGTAGTAAAACTCAAGTGGTCTGTTAAAAACGGGGGAAATACACCATGATTACAGCTGAGACTGAATGAAATTGGTGCAGAACCCTCATTAGTGCAAAATCTAATGGGTACCCAAAAACGGTATGATGGCCATCTTGCCATGAATTGTGAAGTGAGAACCCACTGATGAGTTACCCGCAGCTACGTCGTTTCGATTTACCCAGACTGATGTTTGGGGTGATATTCATTATGATAATGATTATCGCCAGTTTTTGGGTGGTACAGCCCTTTATTATGGGCTTTGCCTGGGCTGGCATGGTGGTTATTGCCACCTGGCCGCTGCTGATCCGGCTGCAAAATCTACTTTGGGGCAAACGCTGGTTGGCTGCGATTATTATGACCATCCTGTTGATTTTACTGTTTGTTATCCCGATTGCATTACTGGTCAGTAGCCTGGTGGAAAACAGTGGCCCGCTTATCCAGTGGGCATCTAGCCCATCCAATTTAAAAATGCCCGATGTCACCTGGTTAAAATCAGTCCCTATGGTGGGTAACAAGCTGTATAGCGGCTGGCATACATTGATTGCCGGTGGCGGGAATGTCCTTATCGCCAAAGTTCAGCCTTATGTCGGTGCCGCCGCAACCTGGTTGGTCGCACAAGCCGCTCATATCGGCTACTTCTTGATTCATCTGGCGCTGATGGTGCTGTTCAGTATTTTGCTCTATTTCCACGGGGAACAAGTGGGCTTAGGCATTCGCCATTTTGCAGTGCGGGCGGCAGATAAACGCGGTGATGCCGTAGTCGTGCTGGCGGCGAAAGCCATTCGCGCTGTCGCGTTAGGTGTTGTGGTCACTGCACTGGTGCAAGCCGTGTTGGGCGGGATTGGTCTCGCCATTGCCGGGATTCAATACGCGACGCTGTTCACCGTCTTAATGTTTATTTGTTGCGTCGCGCAACTTGGGCCACTGCTCATCATGATCCCCGCCGTCATTTGGCTATACTGGACGGGTGATTCGACCTGGGGCACCATCTTACTGGTGTGGAGCTGTATTGTCGGGACCATGGATAACGTCTTACGGCCTTATCTGATCCGCATGGAAGCTGATATGCCGATGATATTAATTCTGTCTGGCGTTATTGGCGGCTTGCTGTCATTCGGCATGATTGGGTTGTTTATCGGCCCGGTAGTATTAGCTATTTCTTACCGATTGACGTCGGCTTGGGTCAGTGAAGCACCAGAACCCGAAGAGAGCATTAACGAAGTCGCCAAACATTTAGAAGAGCTTTGAGCGTTGAAATTTATACTCTAAATAATGCGCGTTGCAGAAAAGCGGCTAACGCATATGCAATTTGAAGTATGACGGATATCATGGGGTTTGGCAGTTATGCTGCCTAACCCCTATTGCCCAGCAATTTACGCTATTATTAATAAACAATGAGGCCTTTAATATCCATATTTATATTCCTCACAACGAATTCTATTTTTGATTAAAAAAAGATGGTCAAATAAATTCATTAAATAATGTTGTTATTAATAACAAGACGAAATTACTTTTATAATAAATATATGTTTAATTAATTTTATTCAGATATTTCTTAATGACTAACTCTCGGAATTTATTTAATATTCTCAATGCTTCCCCTGAGATATTTAAATAAATCATTTCATAATGACATATTTAAATATCTGTAATCGAATACACGTATTGCTGTGTGTAGTCTTTGCCTGTCACCTAAGACAGGCTTTTTTTTTGCTATTTATTTCTAACGTAAAACTACAAATAACATTCAAATCCGCAGCCATCGCTGCGGATAATGAAAATACTCTTTACGGGTATTGATCAATGCGCCGGTTTATCAATGATGAGTGGCTTGGGCCAGACTTAACCAAGTTTGCACCACGGTATCTGGGTTAAGGGACAAGCTGTCGATTCCTTGCTCCATCAACCATAACGCAAAGTCTTCATGGTCTGACGGCCCCTGCCCGCAAATTCCGACATATTTACCCTGCCGCTTAGCCGCCTGAATCGCCATGGATAACAGGGCTTTTACCGCCTCATTCCGCTCATCAAACAATTCAGACACCACACCCGAGTCCCTATCCAGCCCCAGAGTTAACTGAGTCATATCATTGGAACCGATGGAGAAACCATCGAAATATTCAAGGAACTGATCAGCTAATAAAGCATTAGATGGGATTTCACACATCATAATGATTTTCAAGCCATTTTCCCCGCGTTTAAGCCCTTGTCGGGCGAGTTCTTCCACCACCGCTTTGGCCTGTTCTACAGTGCGGACGAAAGGCACCATTATCTCAACGTTGGTCAATTTCATCTTATTGCGCACGCGCTTAACCGCCTCACATTCGAGTGCGAAGCAGTCGCGGAAACTGTCTGCGACATAACGCCCTGCTCCCCGGAAGCCCAGCATCGGGTTTTCCTCATGGGGTTCATATTTTTCGCCCCCGACCAAATTGGCATACTCGTTAGATTTAAAATCTGACAAGCGCACAATCACCCGCTTGGGTGAAAATGCCGCCCCCAGAGTGGCAATCCCTTGGGTCAGACGATCGACATAAAACTCAACTGGGCTGTCATAACCGTTCATCAGCGCCTTAATTTCAGCCTGAATTTCCGCTGACTGTAGATCAAACTCCAGCAGCGCTTTCGGATGGACGCCAATCATGCGGTTAATGATAAATTCTAACCGCGCCAGCCCGACCCCCTCATTTGGCAAGCGGGCAAAATCGAAAGCCCGGTCTGGGTTACCCACATTCATCATGATTTTCAATGGCAAATCAGGTAATTCAGTGACTTGTGAACTTTGAATAGAGAAGTCGAGCAACTCATGATAAACATAGCCGGTATCCCCCTCTGCGCAGGAAACCGTCACATTCTGCCCTTCTTTCAACAGATCCGTGGCATTACCGCACCCCACCACCGCAGGGATCCCCAGCTCACGGGCAATAATGGCCGCATGGCAGGTTCGCCCACCACGGTTAGTGACAATGGCTGATGCCTTTTTCATGATAGGTTCCCAATCAGGGTCAGTCATATCTGTCACCAAAACATCACCGGCCTGAATTCTGTCCATCTCGCTGATATCATGAATGACCTTAACCGGCCCCGCGCCAATGCGATGCCCGATAGCGCGGCCCTCCACCAGTACATTACTTTGCGTATTTAACTGGTAGCGCTCCATGACCTGCTGATTGGAACGCACCGTTTCCGGACGCGCTTGCACGATAAACAGCTGGCCGGTATGGCCATCTTTTGCCCACTCGATATCCATCGGGCGACCATAATGCTCTTCAATCAGTAATGCCTGATGGGCCAGTGCTTCCACTTCATCATCACTGAGAGCGAAGCGATTGCGTTGCGCTTCTGGCACATCTTCAATTTGAACTTGTTTGCCATGGTTTTGGTTTTCGGTATAAACCATGCGAATCTTTTTCGACCCCATATTACGGCGCAAAATCGCGGGATTGCCGTCACGTAATGTGGGTTTATGGACATAAAACTCATCAGGGTTGACCGCGCCCTGCACCACCATTTCCCCCAAACCATGGGCGGCGGTGATAAAGACCACTTGATCAAAACCTGATTCAGTATCAATGGTAAACATCACGCCAGAGGAGGCGAGATCTGAGCGCACCATCCGCTGCACCCCCGCCGACAGTGCCACGCCGCGATGGTCATAGCCCTGATGCACGCGATAAGAAATGGCCCGGTCATTGAACAGTGAGGCAAAGACATGCTTGATAGCAATCATCACCGCATCAATTCCCTGCACATTCAGGAAAGTCTCCTGCTGCCCGGCAAAAGAGGCATCCGGCATATCTTCTGCGGTGGCTGACGAACGTACAGCAAAGGACGCATTCGGGTCATCCGCTAACTGCTTATATGCATCGTGAATAGATTGTTCGAATTCAGGATGGAACGGCGTATCAATCACCCATTGACGGATCTGCGCGCCGGCTTTGGCTAACGCCGCAATATCATCAACATTGGTTTTATCCAACAATTGATAAATACGGTTGTTAACGCCGCTTTGCTCCAGAAAGTCGTTAAAAGCCTGAGCTGTGGTAGCAAAACCATTGGGCACCGAGACACCCAGTTCTGAAAGATGGGTTATCATTTCACCTAGAGAGGCATTTTTGCCGCCCACTCTTTCAACATCATGCATGCCAAGCTGGTTGTACCAAAGCACATTACACGGGGTTAGGCCATTGTTGGACATCGAAACAATCCTTTTACAGGTCATTAATTATGGGACGATCAGTAGGGTACGTTTCAGACTAGCACAATCATCCATACCCCATGGACAGGTGAATCGATCAACCCAACAAGAAAAACTATTTTCAGGCTATTCTGACAGCGAACACTTTACCGCTAGGTCGAATAAGGCACACTGATAGCGTTAAACAACGGCAAAGATCGACCAGGAAACTATTCAGGAGTCAGTGTGGAAAGAAGTGTATTTTATATTTCGGATGGTACGGCAATCACGGCAGAAGTCCTCGGCCATGCTGTTTTGTCTCAGTTTCCGGTCAAAGCGACCACCTTTACGCTGCCATTTGTTGAAAGTGCTACGCGGGCTCAAGAGGTGTGCGAGAAGATTAATGCAATATACCGCGAGACCGGCGTCCGCCCCTTGGTTTTCTATTCAATAATCAGTGCTGAGGTTCGGGAGCTCATTCAGCATAGTGAAGGGTTCTGCCAAGATATTGTGCAAGCGCTGGTGGCCCCACTTCAGGGCGAACTGGGGGTATCACCGCAACCCGTCCTCAACCGCACCCATGGTTTAACTGCCAGTAACCTGGACAAATATGATGCGCGCATTGCCGCTATTGACTATGCACTGGCTCATGATGATGGCATTTCTCTGCGTAATCTCGACCAGGCTCAGGTGATTTTATTGGGTGTTTCCCGCTGCGGCAAAACCCCCACCAGTCTGTATTTGGCCATGCAATTTGGTATTCGTGCCGCTAATTACCCTTTTATCGCCGATGATATGGACAATTTACAGCTTCCGGCGGCGCTGAAACCTTTCCAGCAGAAGTTGTTTGGCTTAACCATTAATCCTGAACGCCTGGCAGCCATTCGTGAAGAACGGCGTGAAAACAGCCGTTACGCATCGCTGCGCCAATGCCGGATTGAAGTTGGAGAGGTCGAGGCCCTGTTTCGTAAAAATCAGATTCGCTATCTGAATTCCACCAACTATTCCGTCGAAGAGATCTCAACCAAAATTCTGGATATTTTGGGGATGAGCCGCCGAATGTTCTAATTACCCCCTTAGCACCTGTGGGTATAGCATTCCCGCAAAAAATAGTTTACATCCTATTTAATCAAAATTTGTATAAATCATGATGCTGGCGGTTGAATTCATCTGTTTTTGGTTTATTGTGATCGCCATCACTTCCCGGTATTTCTGCCGCAGAGAAGAATAGATTTAGAGAGTTTTCATGCACAAAACTGATGAACTGCGGACCTCGCGCATCGATAGCTTGGTGACGCCACAACAATTGGCGGAAAAATTACCGATTTCCGAGACGGTTGCTGATAATGTGACGGCGTCACGTAAGCGGATTGAAAAAATACTCACCGGTGAAGACCCACGTTTATTGGTGATTGTCGGGCCTTGCTCGATTCACGATCTGGATGCTGCAATCGATTATGCAACGCGGCTGAATGTATTACGGACTCGCTATCAAGACCGCCTTGAAATCGTCATGCGCACCTATTTCGAAAAACCACGGACAGTGGTCGGCTGGAAAGGGTTGATTTCAGACCCCGCACTGGATGGCTCATGTCAGGTGAATTTGGGCATTGAAATGGCGCGGCGCTTACTGTTGGCCGTCAATGAGTTAGGTTTGCCGACCGCCACCGAATTCCTGGATATGGTGACCGGTCAATATATTGCCGACTTGATTAGTTGGGGCGCAATTGGGGCCAGGACGACGGAAAGCCAGATCCATCGCGAAATGGCATCAGCCCTCTCCTGCCCGGTAGGCTTCAAAAATGGCACTGACGGTAACACCCGCATCGCCATTGATGCTATCCGTGCAGCACAAGCGAGCCACATGTTTTTATCGCCAGACAAAACCGGGCAAATGACTATCTACCAAACCCGTGGCAACCCCTATGGGCACATCATCATGCGTGGTGGCAAAACGCCCAATTATGGTGCATCTGACCTCGCGGCGGCTTGTGATAGTTTGCGTGAATTTGATTTACCCGAACATTTAGTGGTGGATTTCAGCCACGGCAATTGCCAGAAAATGCATCGCCGCCAGTTAGAAGTTGCAGCAGATATCGGCCAGCAGATCCGTGCCGGTTCTACCGCTATCGTCGGCGTTATGGCGGAAAGCTTCTTGGTTGAAGGTACACAGAAAATTGTGGCTGGCCAACCGCTGACTTACGGGCAATCCATCACTGACCCTTGTCTGAATTGGGCCGATACTGAACAGTTGCTCAGTTTACTGGCGGATGCCGTGAGTAGCCGTTTTAATGAGCAATGAATAGCAAGGTTAATTAGCATTAATTCCCGTTATAACAGTGGTGGAATCGCTTTCTCTTCACCGGCATTCCATCACTGTACTAAATATACAAAGCCCCTCCATTGGTATACTCCCCTTTTTTCCCGACCCTAATCAGTCAAAGTGCTAATAACTAATGAAAAAAAATGCATCGGAATAACGACTAATAAACATTAGGATTGAAACAAACCACAAATGGAGATGATAATTATTATCAACTTGATAATAATATGAACTCTGAAGAATTGCCTTATGCACAAAGCCACTTATCACACTCAAAATGCCACTGACCAGACACCCCTCTCAGTGCCATTTGCATGTATTAACAGCCAACAACTGCTTGGGCTACATGATGTTGTCGCCATCAATCACCAAGGCCAGCTTTATTATTTGCGCCAAACTAAAACCGGGAAACTCATATTGACTAAGTAATTCTGAGTCACTTTTTGGTGATAAGTCTTATCACAATTTACCACGCCAGCCACCGAATAGTTAATACTTAGGCAGCCAGCAATCCATTGATTATATTTAATAATATAAGGAAAGCTGTTTATGCCTCATGTCTTTCGTTTATCTTCATGCAGTCTGATTATTACCCTGGCGTTGTCGTCAGCGGCAAACGCCAGCCCCTCGTCAAAGCATCATAATGACACTCTGAAAGTGACCGGTACGCGCACTATAGCCGACAATTTTAAACATCCCGGTGTCGTGACGGTCATTGATGCTTCGCTGCCGCAGCAGCAAACTGCCACCACCGCCACCGACATGCTAAAAAATGTGCCGGGGGTGAGTATCACCGGGGTTGGCCGCACCAACGGGCAAAACGTGAATATCAGGGGCTATGACCAATACGGCGTGCTGGTGTTAATCGATGGCATTCGTCAGGGAATCAAAGGGACACATTTTAATGGCACATTTCTTGACCCGGCGTTAATCAAGAAAGTCAGTGTGATTCGTAGCCCATCAACCTCGCTATTTGGTAGCGGTGCCATGGGGGGAGTTATTGCTTACCAGACGGTTGATGCTGCGGATTTACTTGCAGAGAGTGAAAAGTTGGGCATGCGAATTAGCCATAATAGCGCCAGTGCCTCCCACAGCCAGGGCCTCACGATGTCTGCTTTTGGCCGAACCGAACATTTCGACGGTATTATTGCCCTGAGTAAACGTATGACAGGAAATATTCGCCAAAGCAATGGTGATGAGGCGCCCAACGATGAAGCCATTGATAGCCTGATGCTCAAGGGCACTATTTCTCTTTCTGATAACCAATCATTAAGCACCGCTCTGCGCTATTACAACAACCGCGCGCTGGAACCCCGCATGGCCAACCAGAGCGGGGCAAACTTGAAGCATAATATCAGCCCGATGATGGCGCGCTCGACTATCCAACGCGACGCCGAGCTAACCTACCGCTTACAGCCGCAGCACCTTAATTGGCTGGATGCCACCACGCAAGTTTACACTTCCGAGATTAATGTCAACGATGACGTACGCGGTGAGGGTTACGGCAGCCGCAAGCAGCTAACCCGTGGCGTAAAACTGGAGAATCGCAGCTCGCTATTCACTCACAGCCCGGCTGCTCATCTGCTGACTTATGGCGTGGAAACCTACCACCAGCAGCAAATCCCTAACGGCGTTACCCGCAGTTTCCCCCCGGCTGAAATCAAATTTTCTTCCGGTTGGCTACAAAATGAAGTGACCTTACGCGACCTGCCGGTGACCTTGCTGGTGGGCACCCGTTTCGACCGCTATAAAAACAGCCGCGAGGGTTTTGCTGATCGAGAAGCTAAAAACCAGTCCACACGCGGAGCGGTGACCGTCAATCCGACCGATTGGTTAATGCTGTTTGGGGCTTACAGTCAGGCGTTTCGCACCCCAACATTGGCTGAACTTTATAACAATTCAATACATTTTCCTATGGGGATATTTGTTAATCGCTGGCAGCCCAATCCAAATCTAAGACCAGAGAGTAACGTGACTCAAGAAACCGGTTTGGGTTTACATTTTGACAATCTGCTGGCCGATAACGATACCGTCAAATTGAAAGCCAGCTATTTCCATATTGACGCCAAAGACCGCATTACCAGTGAAGTCCATACCAACCCCTTTATTAAGAATTACTCCGGTTATATCAATATTCCGCGCAGCAAAAGCTGGGGTTGGGATGCCTCGCTGGATTATCAAAACATCTGGTTTGACTGGAATCTGACCTATAACCGCACCCGTGGCATCAACCTCGATACTCGCCAATTTATTCACAGCATCAATCCTGACACCGTTACTAGCCGCCTGAATATCCCGATGGCAAACAGCGGTTTTAGCACCGGCTGGATAGTCACCATGGCAGAAAACACCCAATTTATGAAAAATAATGACGCCCAAACTTCGTCACGTAAACCCTATAAACCGCAAGCGGGTTACGCCGTGCATGACTTTTATCTGAGCTACCGTGGGCAAGGGGCATTCAACGGGATCACCACGACGGCGGTACTGGGCAATGCCTTTAATAAAGAATATTACTCGCCGCAAGAAACGCCTCAGGATGGGCGCAATGCTAAGTTATTAATCAGCTATCAATGGTGATATTTCATCCCGCCGACCATGATGCGCGGTCAATAAACAACCATAATTAACTGGCTCTATGGAACCCTGTCGCAGCGTCACAAGCTGCGGCACTAAATTATCAAGGAACAAATCAATGGAAATAACACTGTCTCAACGCTATCTCAACACCAAGCAAACTCACGCCGAACTGTCCTCGCGTGATTTAGCCCAAAAACTGAATGTTAGCGAAGCCGAACTGGCCTATGTCCGGGTGGGCGAGGATGCAGAACGATTGGATATCAGCGCCAGCCTGTTGCTTACCGAGTTAAAAAAAGTTGGCGTCACCCGCTCAATCACCCGTAACCCACACGCGACACATGAAATGATCGGCGAGTATCAAAACTTGCGGCTCCATGGCCATCTGGGTTTGCTCCTTAATCCGCGCGCACTGGATTTAAGACTGTTTTTTCGCCACTGGAGCACTATTTTCAGCCTGCGCGAAACCACCGCGTCCGGTGAGCAACTGAGTATCCAATGTTTTGATTTTCAAGGTAATGCCATTCATCAGATCTATTGTACCGAGGAAACAAACCAAGACGCCTGGCACGCGTTGGTCGCTCAGTATCGTACGGCGAATAATTCTCCGCTGACAATAGAGCCTGCTGATGAAGCCCCCACCGTATCTCACATCGACAACGCCATTATTGATGCTGAATGGCGCAAACTGACTGATATCCATCAATTTTTTATGCTGCTGAAGCGCCATAACATTACCCGCCAACAGGCTTTTAACGCGGTTAAAGATGACTTAGCTTGTCGGGTTAACAATCAAGCATTAATACAAATACTTAACGCCGCTCACACTGACCAAAATGAAATAATGATGTTCGTCGGCAACAGTGGATGCATGCAAATATTCACCGGGGTTATTGAACAACTTGAGATTTCGCAACAGGAAAACCCCGCTGACGGCTGGTGGGTAACCGTGAGTGACCCTCAGTTTAATTTGCAGATAAATCAGTTAGCTATCGCCGAAAGCTGGGTGACGCGCAAGCCGACTAAAGAGGGATTTGTCTCAAGTCTGGAATTGCTTGATAAGCAGGGTAAGCATATTTTGCAAATCTTTGGTCAACGCAGCGAAGGTCAACCCGAGCAAAATAAATGGCATGATCAATTAGCTGGATTGATCGCAATAGGTACTCTGGATGAATAAATGGACAGCGGCATTTAAATTGGTCGTTTCATTTAGATTTTTCATTTCACTTATTTATGTTATTTCAATAAATTGCCTTGCAACACAACGTATCGTAACCATTGGCGGCGATGTTTCTGAAATCACCTACGCATTAGGTGCCGGTGAGCACATTGTCGCCCGTGACAGCACCAGTCTGAATCCTGCGCCACTAAAAGCGCTGCCCAACGTGGGTTATATGCGCCTGCTGAATGTGGAGGGCATTCTTGCTTTAAAACCCACATTGGTGTTGAGCACCGCACGCGCCGAGTCTTCAAGGGCATTAAGACAAGTGAAGGATCACGGGATCCAGCTTATCTTTGTTCCGGCAGATAAATCGCCGGAGAGAGTAATAGATAAGATACGGATGATTGCCGCCACTGTGAATCAAGAAGAAAAAGGCCAACAACTGATTCAGCATTACCAACAGCAGCTAGCCACGGTGGTTTCAACCCCGCTGCCAGTGAAAGCATTATTTGTCATGATTCATGCAGGAATTCCGCCCTTAGCGGCAGGAGTAGATACTGCCGCAGAGAGTATGTTCCGGGCGGCAGGGCTGAAAAATGCCATTGAGGAATTTAGCGGATATCGCCCTTTGTCACAGGAGGGGATCATCGCCAGTGCGCCTGATTTGCTGATTGTCACCACCCATGGCGTGGCGGCGCTCAAGGGCGTAGAGAATGTCTGGCGCTTGCCGGGGCTGGCCCTCACACCGGCAGGTAAACAAAAACGCCTGCTGGTGCTTGATGACATGGCTCTACTGGGGTTCGGCTTACAAACTCCGGATATTCTCAACCAACTTCGCGCGGCGGCTGAAACTAACTGAGGGGAAAAACTCGGGTGGCGGGAAAGTCCTCCTGCCACCTATTCTGACTAACTGGAGCAGGAAATGTCCAAATGCTTGCCCCACTCTGGTGGCAATGCCGCTAAGTCGTTGAATTCAGGTTGGTCAGCAAAAGGCTGCTGCAACGCCTGATGTAAACGCTGCAAGAGCTGAATATCATCTTTTTCAGCGTGTTCAATAGCCAACTGCGCCAAATAGTTACGCAATATATAGTGAGGATTCGCTGCTTTCATGATTTGCTGGCGCTGTGCATCATCAATCGGCTCTTGTTGCAAACGCGCGCGATAACGGCTGTACCAACTATCAAAAGCGGCCCTGTCGATAAAATCATCCCGCAATGGCGATTGTGCGGAATGTATTTCCACGTCACTCAGCAAACGGAAAGTCCGGGTATAATCCCGCCCTTCTTTAATCATCAAACTCAATAACCCCGTCAATAAGTCATTATCCTGACTATCGCGCTCGGAAAAGCCTAATTTGGTGCGCATTTGCTGACCGTAAGCCACCATTAATTCTGGCTCATAGGCCTCCAGCCCCCGCTGCAACTGCTCCGCGGTCAGTAGACCAGACAGCGCCTGCCCCAGCCGATGCAGGTTCCATAATGCCACTGCAGGCTGATTATCAAAAGCATAGCGCCCTTGATGATCAGAATGATTACATATATAGCCGGGGACATAATCATCAAGAAAACCGAATGGGCCATAATCCATGGTGATACCCAGTATCGACATATTGTCGGTATTCATCACACCATGGGCAAAACCCACCGTCTGCCAGTGGGCCATTAGCCGTGCAGTGCGCTTAACCACATCAGTAAACCACAGCAAATAGCATTCTTCTTGCCCTACGAACTGCGGCCAGTGTCGCGCGATAACATAATCGGCAAGCTGTTTAACTTGAGCGGGCTGCTGGCGGTAGTAGAAATGCTCGAAATGACCGAAACGCACATGGCTTTCAGCCACTCGTAATAGCATCGCCCCCCGCTCTGCTTGCTCGCGATAAACCGGGTGGTCACTGGTCACGATGGTCAACGCGCGGCTGGTAGGGATCCCTAAGTGGTGCAAAGCTTCAGAGGCCAAAAACTCGCGCACCACGGAGCGCAATACTGCCCGCCCATCCCCCATGCGGGAATAAGGCGTTAGACCGGCGCCTTTCAAATGCCAGTCCATCTGTCTGCCATCACTAAGCTGTTGTTCTCCTAGTAAAATACCGCGCCCATCCCCCAATTGCCCCGCCCACATACCAAATTGGTGGCCGCTATACACTTGTGCCAATGGCTCCATACCGGGTAATAGCGTTTCGCCCGCCCATACCGCCGCTTTCGGGTCGCTAAACCAACTAGCATCAAGCTCCAGTTCGCGCGCAAGCGGCTCACTGTGATAAAGCAGCCGCGCCCCTTTTAAAGGTGTGGGTTGCAAATGAGTATAAAAACCGCTCAATTTCTGCCCATAGCTACTATTAAACTGAGGTGTTTTATCATCCATTCTGTATACCCTAAATAATTCGAGTTGCAGGAAGGCGGCAACCGAGTGACAAATTGGTTGAAAACCATGTTGAACAGCGCTTGCGCTGGCCCGCAGGGTGAGCCTCATTAGAGGCGCATAATTCCCGATGAGTTGACGTCAGTCAATGATTCGGATGACAAATCTGCTGGGAGCAGATTTGAACACTGCTTGCAGCGGCCTCGCAGAGGCGAGGCCCATGGACGGGCCGAGTAATGAGAGCAGCCAACACACATGCAGCTTGAAGTATGACGGGTATACCCATCAGCGCATAACCTCCGCCAACCACTGGCGAACTTGTAACAGTTCAGCTTGTGAGTCAGGAAAATCATCACTTAATTGCAAGCAAATTGCATTAATGGCGTCGGGGCGATAAGTTGTGCCCTGTAATCGTTCGGCGAGGGCTTCCAACGGCGCTGGATTCAAACTGTCAGTAAATATTTGGCAGCGGTCAATTGCACCGTGCAATACATCAAAATGCAGTTCAATTCCGCCCCAGACAAAACGGGTATCGACCAGATGGCTAAATGCCGGGGCCTGACCAAAGTTCCACTCCCAGCTACTCTGTTTGGCAAATTGTTCGGCGAAACCGGGCAGATCGGGCAATGCTTGTGGGGAGATGATTTCTGCTGAGACTTTTTCATCGTAATAATTGAAAAAAGCTTGTTGGATGGCGACACAAACCTTTTCGTGATCAATTCCTGGCAGTAACTCCACCAGATTCGTCACCCGTGACCGCACCGAGGTAATGCCTTTGGCCTGCAATTTTTTCGGGTCAGGATTGAGATAATCAGCCAGACGATTGAGATCAGCGTTGAGCAATAAAGTCCCATGATGAAAACCACGATCTTTAGTTTCTTTATAAGCAGAACCGGAGACTTTGCGCTCACCATCATGCTTGACCACCACCAAATCATTGCGGCCCGATGCCGTAGCCTGAATACCCATAGAGGCCAATGCATTCAGAATAATTTGAGTTGATATCGTTTTATCGTATTCCGGTTTACCGGCCATAAAAGTAAAACAGGTATTACCCAAATCATGAAATACCGCCCCGCCACCGCTGCTACGCCGGGCCAGCTTCACCCCATCTTGTTCCATACGCCGGGTATTACACTCTTTCCATGGGTTCTGCGCGCGGCCTATGACCACGGTATTGGCATTACGCCATAAAAACAGAACCCGCTGATCCGGCGACATTTGGCGGAAAATACACTCTTCTACCGCCAGATTGAACCAGGGATCATAGGAATCAGAAATGAGTAACCGAAGGGATGACATAAACGCGGCTCCGAACCAGAATAAGCAGCCACTAAGATAACATAATCGGCCTAGATATCTTTAGGTTCGGGTGAATGAGTGTGAGCGCAGCTAACACCCCTGCAGCTTCAAGGGGGAACGAATACCCCAATACCATTGGAGTTGCAGGTAGGCAGCCAGCAAACTCATCCCGATGAGCTTACATCAAGTAAGTGATTCGGGTGCGTGAGCGCAGCTAACACCCCTGCAGCTTCAAGGGGGAACGAATACCCCAATACCATTGGAGTTGCAGGTAGGCAGCCAGCAAACTCATCCCGATGGGCTTACATCAAGTAAGTGATTCGGGTGTGTGAGCGCAGCTAACACCCCTGCGGCTTCAAGGGTGAAGGGGATGTTTCACATACGGCGCGCTTGCCAATACACCCGTTTCCAGTAAACATTCTCTAGCGATGAACGAATGACACCTTTGCTCGTTGAGGCATGAATGAATTCATCATTAGTATCGTAAATGCCAACGTGTAATCCATTTTGCCCGCTGCCGGTTTTAAAGAACACTAAATCACCTGGCATCAGTTCATCACGGGGGACTTTCGTGCCTAACGTGGTTTGCGCAATAGTCGTGCGAGGCAATTGCATGTCAAAACGATCACGGAATGTGCGGTAAACAAAACCAGAACAATCAACGCCGCGTTGGTCTAACCCACCATTACGATAAGGCGTACCCTCCCACTGGCGCAGTTGTTCATTCAGTTTGGCAACCACCACAATAGAATCAGACAAGTGACCACTTGGTGTCGGGGCATGGCTGCTACAGCCAGCAAGGATAATACTGATCAGAAAGATCCAGAAACGTATCCGCATCAATAATTCACCAAGGTAAAGCTTAGCTTAGCCAATTCACTATACAATCAGCTAGTTGCTAATGAAGGATATCAGTAAGGTAATTTAACTATCGATTTTGGAAAAAACAAGTTATACCCGTCATACTTCAAATTGCATGTGCGTTGGCTGCTTTCCTGCAACTCGAATTATTTAGGGTATATACCCACCATCTTTCAAGTTGCGGGCATGCTGGTGACTCTCATTACTCAGCCTACTTCTGAATCTCATGTCTATAAAACCACTATGATTTGATATTTATCAGTTAAATATCAATTGGATAGAAATCTCAGTCTCTTTTTATTGGTTTTGTATTAATCAACCATATGCCCAGTAAAATAAAGCCCGCACCCAATGTCTTCAGTAAAGTTGCAGACTCACTAAACCATGGGAGTGATACAGCGCCTAAATAAACCAATGCATAACTGAGGCTTAATAGTGGATACGCACGATTGAGCGGTAAATATCTTAGTGCAAAGAACCAACACAACATTGATAAAGCATATCCCGCCAGCCCGCAAATAACGGCGAGTAATTGTGTCAGGTGATTGAATAAGAATTGCCCATTAATATCGGCTAACGACATTAATGGCGTATTCATCATGCCCCATTTCAATATTAATTGTGCAGCCGTCACCAGCAGCACACTTCCGATTCCCCAGCCATACCCTTTCATAACTGCCAACTAATTAAAAGAATACCAAACATAATGGAAGCGACCCCCAACCAATGGCGAGAAGTCGCTTTCTCGCCATAAAACAGTTGAGCGGCCAAGGTGACTAACACGAAATTAAAACTGAGAATTGGATACGCCACACTCAGAGGTAAATGTTGCAGTAAACGTAACCACAGCAACATCCCCAAACCGAGTAACAACACGGCACTAACCAGCCAGCGCAATATCGGGGCCAGCCGCTTTTCTTGCGGCAAGGCCCAACATTGCGCTGCTTGTTTCTGACACAACTGCCCCGCACAGGTCAATAAACTGACCATTATCAATAACAGGTAGTTGGTCATGGTGTTTTCTTGTACCACAAAAGGACTAAGCGATTCATCAGGTTAACTTTATCCGCTGCAGGTAAAGTATCCGGTATTTTCTCATCGCGGGATAATTGAACCACCAGTGAAACATCACCTAGCTTACGAGCCTCAGCTAGCCAATCGTTGAAATTTCGGCCATTGATATAGTGACTTTCACTGTCAGCATAATTCAGCCCATAAGCCAATTCGCCCTTTTCGCTAAACATCAAAATATCGCTGCGTTTTAGCTCCCAAGCAAGCCCAGCCGCGACACCCACACTGTCAGTGGCCACATAACGGCTACTATTGAGTTCGTCAAAATTATTCCGAATGAAGTTCTGCGGCTGTTTGGAATCAATGACCTGTTGTGGGATCAGATAACCTACCAGCACTATAAACAGCAATGGGCAAGCCGCAGCCCAGCGCCAATGGCGCGCATTATTACGCAGAGTAACAAAACCGACTATCCCCCATCCGGCAAAGGCAATTGTCGCCAGTACGACTTTTTGATGTTCATGAGGTTCATATGCCACCAGATGAGCCACCAGCCCCATACCAATAATCAAGATAGCCACTGCACAAATAAGCCCAAAGCCGAGGTTTATCGCAGCATTAATCTTTAATGCCCGCATGCGCATCTTCTCAGCACAATCAGTAGCATAAGCGGCCATCAATAAAGATAATGGTGCCATACAGGGCAAAATATAAGTCGGAAGTTTCCCTTTAGCCACACTGAAAAATAGCAACGGCATTAATACCCAACTGAGTAAAAAGAATAGCTCCGGCCGTGCAACCCGTTCGCGCCACCCTTTCAATAAGGCTCCAGGTAATAACCCCAACCAAGGCAAAACCCCCAGACACAGAATAGGTAAATAATACCAAATGGGGGCTTTATGCTGAGCGTCTTTCTCTGCAAAGCGCTGAATATGTTCGACCCAGAAAAAATAGCGCCAAAAATCAGGCTCGCGTTGAGCAATAGCTAATGCCCACGGCAAGCTCAATATTACCGCACCCACGATGGCTATCGGACCAAAAACAATCAGCTCTTTTACTCTTTTTTGCTGTATGACAATCGGCAATACCGAGATGACCGGCACTGCCAATGCCAGAAACCCCTTAGTCATGAAGCCCATACCGCAAGCCAAACCAAGGAGGAGGTAAGCTCCTGCTTTTTGTTTTGCGGTTTCTGCTCGCAGCGTGAGATAAAAACAAACCATCGATGCAGTGAGCCATAATGAAATCATCGGATCCAGTACGGCATAAGAACCAATACTAAATACCAACAGCATGGAAAGGTAAATTAATGCCGCTAAAAACGATGTGGAGCGGTTACGCCATAATAACGTTGCCAACCAATAAACCAGGACGGCACTCAGCGCAGTACTAAATATTGAACCGAATCGTACGGCAAAATTTGTATCACCAAAGATCCACTGGCTAATATTATTGAACCAATATCCCGCGATAGGCTTTTCAAAATAACGAATTCCCAGTAAATGCGGTACCACCCAGTCGCCACGCTGTAACATTTCGCGGCTTATTTCAGCATAACGTGTTTCATCAGGCTGCCATAATAAACGGCTATTAATCGGCAATAGATAAACCAAAGCAAAAAACAATGCCAGCAGCGCAGCGCCACTTCCTTTTAACAGCCTCATTGCACATCCTTTATATCTGACTGACACCCTAGCCACCCCTCTCGCCCTGGAAAAGCAGCTCGTACAACTTTCCCTACGGGGAGTGAATCCAGATTTTCGGGTAATAGTGAACTCAGAGCACAAAATTGAATACCGCGCTCCTGCGCCGTCATCAATAATTGTTCGAACATCAATGCCTGTGACATCCCTTCGACTTCAGCATGAATGGTGTAAACCGGCACACCGCTATCATGTGAAATGGCATTCATAATGAAATCATTAAAGTCTTCAGCCCGAACCTCACTGCCCACGACTTCATCGTAAGTGGGTAAAGTGACGGGAATTTGTACAGTACCCAAGCGGCCATCAGGCAACAATGGGCGGAAAGGATGAGTACCACGGCAATCACTGTTGTAGCTGAATGAGAACAACTGTTTTACTGCCAAAACACGTTCATCGGCACGCCAACCCGCCGCCGCAGAACAGGTGACCGGTTGCTGAATGCTTTCTTGTAATGCATCAACGCCCCATTGCACCTGCGCAGTTAATTGCTGTTCTGACCAAGAGGCGACTTTAGCTTGCCAACCTTGATGGTCCCAAGCATGTAAGCCAACTTCGTGCCCCGCCTGTAAAGTCTCTTTCATCAACGGGCCGAAATCTTTAGCGATTTGCTTACCCGGCCAGGCCGTTCCGGCCAGCAAGATATCCCAGCCATAAAGCGAGGCAGCATTAGAACGCAGCATTTTCCACAGGAAACGGGGGCGGAAAAGGCGCCATAAATGGCGCCCCATATTATCCGGCCCAACACTGAAAAAAAAGCTGGCACTAATATCATATTTTTCCAGTACAGCAAGTAATGATGGCACACCTTCCTTCGTCCCACGGTAGGTATCTACATCAATCCTCAGGCCAACTTGCTTCATACCTGATGTTCATCCTTCGAGGTTTTGTTTTGCTCAATGGCATTTTTCTCATTAACACTCTGCTCAATAACACTCTGCTCAATAACAACACCACGCAGGAAGAAGTCCAAAGTTTCCGTGACGGTTTGTTGCAAAGTAATTTCTGGTTGCCATTGTAATATACGCCGCGCATTACGAATACTTGGCGTGCGATGTTCTACATCCTGATAGCCTTTCCCATAATATGCGCTGCTTTCGATATCTTTAAAGCCCGCAAACGGCGGGAATTTATCGCGTAATTCGTGTTGTTCGAAACTGCTTAATAACATTTCCGCCAATTCACGAATACTGGCTTCATTGGTTGGGTTCCCGATATTGATTATCTGTCCATCACAGGCACCATCACGATTCTCAATAATACGGAATAATGCTTCAATACCATCATGAATATCTGTAAAGCAACGCTTTTGCTCCCCACCATCGACAAGTTTAATTGGCGAGCCTTCGACCAGATTTAAAATAAGCTGCGTAATGGCGCGGGAACTGCCAATGCGGGCGGCATCAAGATTATCCAAACGCGGCCCCATCCAGTTGAATGGCCGGAACAGGGTAAATTTCAAATTTTCTTTCGCGCCGTAAGCCCAGATAACACGGTCTAACAGTTGTTTGGAAACCGAGTAAATCCAACGCTGTTTATTAATCGGCCCAACAATCAGTCGTGAACTGTCTTCATCGAATTCTTTATCATCACACATGCCATACACTTCGGAGGTGGATGGGAAGACAATACGTTTATTGTATTTAACACAATCACGAACGATTTTTAGGTTTTCTTCAAAATCTAATTCGAAAACACGCAACGGATTACGGGTATATTCAATAGGAGTCGCAATCGCTACCAAAGGCAAAATAACGTCACATTTTTTAATGTGATATTCAATCCATTCGGAATGAATACTAATGTCACCCTCAACAAAATGGAAATTCGGGTTGTCCAGGAAACGACTGATGGCATCAGAACCAATATCTAAGCCATAAACTTCGTAGCGGTCATCACGCAACAAACGCTCAGTCAGATGGTTACCAATGAAGCCATTGACGCCCAATATCAATACGCGGGTACGTCTTTTCAGGATTTTACTTGGCTTGTTACCGAGACGGACGTCAGTGACAATCCCCATTTCTTGGGCCAAACGGTGCCCCTGAACATATAACCCGTCCTCCCCCTGACCCGTCATAATTTCCAGCGCGCCTTCACCACAAGCGACAACTAATGGAGAGGTTGACAGCACGGTACCAGCTTGCTTGCCATGAACAATATTGAGTGGACGTGCGCGCCAGACGATCAATTTGCGTTGCCCAAGATAACTGAACGCACCGGGGTAAGGTTCGGTCACTGCGCGCACCAGATTATTGATTTCTGATGCTGATTTTTGCCAATAAATTTCGCCATCATCTGCCGTACGGCGGCCAAAATAGCTGGCTCCAGCTTCTTTTTGGGGTACCAGAGGCAATGACGCACTTTTCATTTTAGGCAATAAGTCACGCAGCAATTCTTGGGCGGCATCACGTATTTTTGCATGTAGCGTTAAGGCAGTATCTGTCTCACTAATGATGACTTTATGCTGACCGACAATCGGGCCTGCATCGGCTTTCTTCACCATCTGGTGTAAAGTCACACCGGTTTCTGTCTCACCATTGACCAACACCCAGTTAATCGGCGCTCGCCCACGGTATTTCGGTAATAAAGAGCCATGTAAATTAAAACCACCACGTGGTGCCGATGACAAAATGTCATCACTGAGCATATTGCGGTAGTAGAAAGAGAAAATGATATCAGGCTGTAATTGCTTAATACGTTCAACCCACAGCGGATGGTTAACATCTTCTGGTGCAAATACCGGTAGCTCTAGATCTGCGGCCACTTTGGCGACAGAAGAGAAAAAGCGATTCTCGCCAGGAGAGTCAGTATGGGTAAAGACCGCCTGAATATCGTAACCGGCTTCAACAAGGGCTTTCAGGCCGACACAGCCAATATCATGATAGGCAAAGACAATCGCTTTCATTTTTCTACTTCCTGATTATTTTCGGTCTGCTCAGCGCTGACCACTTTCTGTATGAAATAACGCGGGCGCGCACGCACATCGTTATAAATACGACCGATATATTCACCGAGTAATCCCATACCAACAAATTGGGCACCAATGAACATAAACAACACGGCAAACAGCGTAAATACGCCGCCGCCTGCCCATTCAGGGCCAAATACCAAACGTAAAACCACTAACAACACGGCGAGAGTGAAACCAGAAAGTGCAATAACACTGCCTACCAGACTTAATAAGCGTAATGGCGTTGTTGTCAGGCAAGTAATCAAGTCATACATCAGATTAATGAGTTTCATCAGGCTATATTTAGAATCGCCAAACTCACGTTCTGCATGATGCACAGTAATCTCAGTCGTGCGGCGGGCAAATGTGTTTGCCAGAATAGGAATGAAGGTACTGCGTTCGTGACAGTGTAACATTGCTTCAACGATATGACGGCGATAAGCACGTAACATGCAGCCATAATCACCCATGGATTTCCCCGTGGCGCGTTGAATCATCATATTAATCATGCGGGAAGCCGTCTTGCGAAACAAAGAATCCTGACGGTTCGCACGCACAGTGCCCACGACGTCATAACCCTCTTCAGCGACACTCACCAGCCGGGGGATCTCTTCCGGCGGATTTTGCAAATCAGCATCAAGTGTAATGACCAAGTCGCCGCTGACCTGATTGAACCCCGCCATAATGGCGGAATGTTGTCCATAATTACGATTGAGTAAAACGGCAATGATATGGCTCTCTGGCTCATTCGCCGCTGCCGTCAAAAGCTCGGCGGAATTGTCACTACTGCCATCATCAACCAGAATAATTTCATAGGGTTGCGTTAGTAACTTACAGGCAGCCAACGTCCTTTCTATTAATACTGGTAGACTCTCTTGCTCGTTATAAACAGGGATAACGATTGAGACTTTCTTGATTTCTTTACATTCAGACACGGTGCGGCCCTATAATTGTTGCCAATGCATCAACCACCCGATCAACATCGCTGTCTAGCATGTCGGGGAAAAGGGGCAATGTGCATAATCTGGCAGAATTCCACTCAGTATTTGGTAAGTTAAGGCGCGGATAACGCTCGCGATAATATTTCTGGGTATGCGCCGCACGAAAATGCAACCCTGTGCCTATCCCTGCATCTTTCAGACGCGCCATCAGTGAATCCCGGTCAATGCCACAACGTTCTTCATCAACTCGTACCATAAAAAGATGCCAGGCATGTTGATGGGCATAATGCGGAACAGCTAAAGGTTGCAAAGGAGAATTAGCTAATGCCGCATGATAACGAGCGACTAGCTCTTGCCGGCGGGCGTTGATTTCAGGTAAACGCCCAAGTTGAACCACTGCAATAGCGGCGTGAATATCCGATAAGTTGTATTTATATCCCGGCTCAACAACCTCAGCCTGCGGACTGCGGCCTTGGATTTGGCGGTCAAAGGCATCAACTCCTAAGCCATGAAACTTGAGTCGGCGCACTCTGGCTGCCAATTCATCATCGTCAGTGGCAATTAAACCACCCTCAGCACAAGTGATATTTTTGATAGCGTGGAAAGAAAAGATAGCGGTACCTTTCTCACCAACCCATTGATCTTTATAACGCGTACCAACAGCATGAGCCGCATCTTCAATTAATGGGATTCCGTATTGCTGGGCTATCAGACGCAAAGCATCAAGATCACAAGGTGCCCCTGCATAATGAACGGGAATAATGGCTTTGGTTTTCGGTGTGATCGCGGCTTCAATATCCGCAGCATTCACCATTAAGGTGTCGCGGTCGATATCAACCATTACCGGTTCAGCGCCCAGCAGCACAATCATATTAAGGGTTGAGACCCACGTCTGAGATGGCGTAATGACCTCATCACCAGGGCCAATCCCTAGCGCCATTAGCGTAATATGCATACCTGCCGTAGCAGAACAGACAGCAACTGCATGTTTGCAACCCAATGCGCTACAAAAATCAGTTTCCAACTGTTGGTTCTGAGGGCCTGTGGTTATCCAACCGGAGCCTAGCACTTTTACTACCGCATTAATTTCGTCCGAACCAATCGCCGGACGAGAAAAAGGCAAAAAATTCTGCATTGAGAAATCCCTAGGATACTTGGCACTTTGGGGAACTATATGCCCCTATAAGTTAACGGAAACTAAACACTACTCAGATAGATACATGCTTGGCTGAACATGAAGTTTAGTTTATTAACCTTAAATAAACCTTAAGATAGGATTTTTTTGCGGTAGTATTTGACGTGATTATTTTAAGTTGAATTATTCATTTTTTCAGAAAAATCAATCTAATGAAAAAGATATCCTGACGCGGTTGAGACCACGATTAATTATCTTTATCAGAAAGGAAGTATCGAAATAGAAACGACAGATACCGGCCGGTTGTTGGCGGATATAATCTAATAATAATCAACAAATTTTACGATTGAAAACTTTTGGTAATGATCCAACTCTGTTGATTAAAACTGTGTATTTGGAAATCGACCTCAAATACTTCAGAGAGAATATGAGTTTCCATCACCTGATGAGTCCCACCTTGGGCCAGCACATGACCACGTGCCATTAACCAAACCTGGTCAGCCTGTTGTAAGGTGTGATTAAGATCATGGGCGCTGATTATTGCGCTGCGGCCAGCAGAACAGAACTCGCGTAGCAAACTATCCAATGCCACTTTTTGCGCGACATCAAGACCGGTGTACGGCTCGTCAAGTAACAGCAATTTACTATCAGGATTAATATCTGGCCAAGCTTGCAAAAAAACCGCTGCTAAACGAACCCGCTGCCACTCTCCGCCAGAAAGTTGTGACAACATGCGAGATAACTTGTCGGTTAATCGTAATTTCTCACAGAGATAACCAATAGTAGCCGCAATGGCATCCTGAGGAACACCCGCCGGTTGATAAAGAGAAAGGTATTGAAAAACCGGCATCATTGTCAGAGCCGATTGTTGTTGAGATAAATAAGCCCGAAAACGAGCCAAGTCATGCCCTAAATAACGGGATAATGATTTCCCCGCGAGGGTAATATCCCCTTCCGAGGGCAATAATCCCGCTAAAGCAGTGAGTAACGTACTTTTCCCTGCCCCATTCGGGCCTATCACATGAATTTGCAACCCAGCAGCGACTTGCGTAGAAAAAGGAGCAAGACGGGTATCTACACTGACATTACTGAGTTGCAATAACATAAAAATAACTTTTTCATCCGTAAATTAGTGAGCCGCTAAGGCCCGAGTAATAGCATTGATCAAAATCGGGTCTTCTGGTGTCATATCGGGAGCAAAACGCTCAAGAACCACACCCTCTCGGCTAATCAGGAATTTTTCAAAATTCCATAAAATATCGCCAACCTGCTTTGGTTCACGCCCTTTACTCGCTAAGCGCTGATAGAATTCACTGCCTTCAGGTTTTACAGCAACAGGTTTAGCTGCGATCAATTGCTGGTATAAAGGATGGCGTTGTGAGCCATTGACTTCAATTTTGCTAAACATCGGGAAATCAACACCAAAAGTACCGCGGCAGAATGCCTGAATTTCCTCGTTGCTGCCCGGCTCTTGCCCCGCAAACTCATTACTAGGAAATCCTAATACCTCAAAACCCTGCTGCTGATAAGTTTTGTACAGATTTTCCAAACCTTCATACTGCTTGGTTAAACCGCATTGGGAAGCGACATTGACCACCAGCAAAACCGAACCTTTATACTTTTCCAGCTTAACTGATTGGTTTTCAATTGTTTTTACTGGGATGGAATAAATTGAATCATTCATCAGGAGGAATCCTTATTCAGCGATGATAAACCTACCGGAACATAAGCCCATGTAAGGCTAATCACTTTACACGGTTCACTCGTGTCAGCAACCAGATAAATAATGGCGCGCCTAAGGTTGCCGTTACCACACCAATCGGCAATTCTGCCGAGAATAAGGCGATTCGCGCCACGACATCGGCTAATAACAATATTCCGCCCCCCGCCAAGGCACATCCAGCCAATAACCGGCGCTGATCCGTTAACCCCGTCAGCCGTAAGATATGTGGAATGACCAGGCCAATAAAGCTGATCACTCCCGCCAGGGCAACACTAATACCCACCAGTAGACCAATCGCGAGAACCAATAAGTTCCGCCATAGATGGAGAGAAACCCCCAATTGTCGGGCTTGTTGTTCACCGAGAGACATAAAATTAAGTACATGACCTTGGCAACAGAGCCAAATAACAACAGGTAGCAATGCGAGTACTAGCCCTTGTTGCCGCCAGTCAATACCGCTAAATCCGCCCATCATCCAATACATTAATTGGCGTAAATCCAAGCTGGTGCTGAAATAAACTGCCCACGTCATAATGGCGCTACAAACAATTCCCAAAGCAACCCCAACCAATAACAATCGGGCATTGGTTAATAAGCGTCGGCGGGCAAAAGCCAGCAGAAGCACCGTCATCAATAAGGCTCCCGCAATAGCACAAGCACTTAAAAACCAGATAGGCAGCAACCCGTGCCCCAATAAAACAGCCATTACCAGCGCAACACCAGCGCCGTTTGCCACCCCTAATAAGCCCGGTTCTGCTAATGGATTCTCAAACAATGCCTGCATGACGGCGCCAGATACGGCAAGACTCGCCCCTACCATCATCACTGCCAATGCTCGAGGCAAACGTAACTGCCAAACGAATAATTGCCCGGTTTCGCTGAACCACTGAGTGGGCCAAATCCAAATATCACCGACACATAAACTAATGAAAAACGCCAAAAACACTATGACAACCAGCACGTTGAGATAAAGGTGATCACGTTGTTGTTGTCGTTGTTGAAGTGCGGTAAATAACTGACTGGTCTGCATGACATCCTCGGCCATTGCCTCAGGATCTACCTGAAGATATCTGATAAGTATCAGGGGCTATTATTGATTGCTAAGCAATGATAGTAAGAGGTTCAGGGGATAAGGGGAAGTTTTGCATGAAGAAGTTGATTTTTTATTGAGAGAAAACGCCAGCGTTGCCCCTAATATCAGAGGCAACGTGAGCGCTATCTGTTATTTATTATCCGCGATAACCATTACTTTGCGGGGGCTTGACCTGCTGACCGCCATGACGACCATTATTATTCTGACTCCCTGGGCTATTTGACTCTCCCGGTTTGCCGGGGTTGCCCACACTATGATTATTACCCAGTTGACCAGGCCCATTATTTTCATTGTGCTGTGATTGATTACCACGAGAATCACGCCCACTGTTCCTTTCACTAGGTTCCGACCCACGGAATGGATTATGACCATCATGTTCAGAGGGGCGCTGCCAACGCCCACCATCCCAATAATAACCGCGTTCACTACGGTCACCGATATGTCCATCACGGTGCTCGTGCCACCATTGTGGTGGACGCCAATCATAACCATCCCAGTAATAGCCTCGGTTATCTTGGTCACCTAAATGTAAGCTGACTCCGGGTATATTGATGTCCAGCGACACATCAGCCTGCGCGATCAATGGCATTAATGATAGGATGCCTAGTAACAGCAGATATTTTTTCATATTAATCCGAATGTATTATTTAACATTGATAATTTTATATCAGTGAAAATAATGTCTATCTATCGGATAACTTCCCATTTTCAATTTCATTGCATATTACTAACGGAATCCATACACTCATTTCAGATTATCTATTTTAATCTACTACTATTCTCGGCATCATTTAACATGCCGTTGATAGTTACTGGTTTGATATTTAATCATCGTTGTAAATATTTTCAATCACCAGTTTAAATAGTGGCTATTTTGCTATTTAAACATTGTAAATCTAAGCCAAAAGATGTAATTCAGTCGGGCTGGTAGCAACGGTGTTGGCAACTATCCAGAATAATCCTGTGTGTGCCATGAACTGACTGAATATAAAATATTAATGAAAAGCCTTGGGAGACTTTTCATTAATAAGCATCTGCAAAAACGTTAATTACCACATCAAATCATCTGGTACTTTAAAGTCAGCATACGGATCTTCTCCATCTTGCTCTTCCTGACTCAGCGCACTATTTAATACAATACTGCTCGCATCTCGCTGCGCAATTTTATCGGCTACGCTCGCAGGGATAATAGCGTATTCACTCTCTCCACTGTTATCAACAACCAAACGAGCAATGGCGAGACGGCCACTAATCAACTGAGTTTGAGTAAGCTTATCCACAACTATTTTTTTAATTAAATTATTATCTGTGAAGTTAAAACCAATATTGCCTTTTGAAAGACTGATTTTGTTCATTTCAATCAACTGCTTCACTTGAGCTTTATATTCTTTAGACAAAGCAGCTTGTTTTTGTTGTTCGCTTAGCTGTTTATCGCGCTCCAGTTGTGCTTTCTTATTTTCTTCCACAATCTCTCTTGCCTCACGCGCTTGAACTCGTGATTTTTTAGCCGTCCTTTGGACTTTAGCCATTTTTTTGCTGGTCACTAATCCAGCCTTTAACATCTGTTCTTGTAAGGTTAGTTTTGTCATCTTCGCTTCTAAACCAGTTGAATAATTTGTGGGATTATACCTGTAATTTTTGAGTCTGTACTAGGTTGCTAGACCTGATCACTGTGTCGCTTGAGTTTAAGGGGCTATAAAGGCTGGGGTTTTGCAGTGTCAGAATGTTGCTGTCGTTCATCCAATGTCATTTCAAATCAACTTTATTGGTTTTTGAGCTTCTACCTCAATTAAAGCAGACACTCGCATTAGGGAAGATAGCCCTAATTTGCGGTTAGGATGTGGCTATTTTTAAAAAGTTAATGAATTTCAATAGGTTATTGATAAGAAAAAGGCCGCTTGCGCGGCCTTTTGTTTCGGGAAAAAAATTCACTCTTTCGGAGTGGCACTCTCTACCCGGCTTTTTAACTTTTGCCCTGGACGGAAAGTCACCACACGGCGCGCCGTAATAGGGATATCCTCACCCGTCTTCGGATTACGGCCCGGACGTTGGTTCTTGTCTCGCAGATCAAAATTGCCAAAGCCAGACAGTTTGACCTGTTCGCCATTCTCAAGAGCACGACGTACTTCTTCAAAGAATAACTCAACTAGATCTTTTGCATCACGTTTGCTAAGCCCTAGCTTCTCAAACAGATGTTCTGACATTTCAGCTTTAGTAAGCGCCATAGGTTCAATCCCTCAAGGATGCTTGGAATCGCTGTTTTAACGCCTCTACACATCTTGCGACAGTAGCGGCGATCTCCTCTTCTTCCAGTGTACGGGCGGTATCCTGCAACACCAGACTAATAGCCAGACTCTTATAACCTTCTGCTACGCCCTTGCCACGGTACACATCAAACAAGTTTACGCCAACTACCTGATTTGCGCCAACTTTCTTACACTCCGCCAAAATATCTTCTGCGGGAACGTTTTCAGCCACGACAACAGCGATATCACGACGGTTTGCTGGGAAGCGCGAAATCTCGCTGGCGTGAGGCACAGCGCGGTCTGCAAGCTTGTTCCACTGCACTTCAAACACCACAGTGCGGCCATTTAAATCCAGCTTACGTTCCAGTTCAGGATGAACTACACCAATGAAACCAATGTGTTCCCCTGATAAATAAATTGCAGCGCTCTGCCCTGGATGCAGTGCAGAATGCGTTTCGGCACGGAACTGAACATCCGATAATTTGCCAGTAAGTTCCAGAATTGCTTCCAAATCGCCCTTCAAATCATAGAAGTCGATTGGCTGACGTGCCAAATCCCAGTGTTCATCATAACGGTGACCGGTAATGACAGCAGCCAGCATTACCTCCTGCCGAACACCAAGATCTGCTTTACTATCAGGCACAAAGCGCAAACCGCTTTCAAATAAACGCAAACGAGATTGCTGGCGATTCTGGTTATATACCACCGCTGACAGTAAACCTGTCAACAATGACAACCGCATTGCAGACATCTCAATGGATATTGGGCTGGGTAAGATGAGTGCATCTTGCTGTGGGTGCAGCAATGCCTGTATTTTGGGGTCAACAAAACTGTAAGTAATTGCTTCTTGATAGCCGCGATCGACTAAAGCGGTCTTAACTCGCTTCAGTGACAAGTTGGCTTCGCGGTGTTTCGTCATCACCAAATCAGCCTTAATAGGCACGTCTGGAATATTGTTATACCCGTAGATACGCGCAACTTCTTCCACTAAATCTTCTTCGATTTCCATATCGAAACGCCAGCTTGGTGCGACTGCCTGCCAGTCAGAACCTACTTCAGTCACCTGACAGCCGAGACGGCGCAGAATATCGCTGACCTGTTCAGAAGGCACATGGTGACCAATCAGGCGATCCAGTTTCTCGCGGCGCAAGGTGATAGTGGCGCGTTTGGGTAATTCTGCCGGAGCAGTCACATCAATCACCGGGCCTGCTTCACCACCGCAGATATCAATCAGCAGCCGTGTAGCGCGTTCAATCGCTTTATGTTGCAGCGCCGGATCCACACCACGCTCATAACGATGAGAAGCATCTGTGTGTAAACCATGACGACGCGCGCGACCCGTAATTGAAAGTGGGTTGAAGAAAGCAGATTCCAACAGCACGTTGCGCGTTTCTTCATTAACCCCTGAATGCTCTCCGCCAAAAATGCCCGCCATCGCCAACGGCTTCTGTTGATCAGCAATAACCAGAGTGTCTGCATTCAGTTTGACTGCGGTGCCATCTAATAAGGTTAATTCTTCACCTTCAGCCGCCAGGCGAACAATAATCTCAGCGTCGATACGGTCTAAGTCAAACGCATGCATCGGTTGGCCTAACTCTAACAAGACGAAGTTAGTAATATCGACAACAGGATCAATTGAACGAATACCGCAGCGGCGTAATTTCTCGCGCATCCACAATGGGGTGGCGGCCTTAACATTTATGCCTTTCACCACGCGGCCCAAATAGCGTGGGCAAGCTTGTGGGGCATCAACGCGGATCGGGAAGCTGTCATTAATAGACGGCGCAACCGGGCTGATATCTGGCTCAGTGAGTGACAATTGATTCAACACCGCCACATCACGTGCTACACCGATAATACCCAGGCAATCTGCACGGTTAGGTGTGACACTGATTTCGATAGTTTTATCATCAAGTTTCAGATATTCACGCAGGTCAACGCCAATCGGTGCATCAGCAGGTAGCTCAATAATACCGTCATGATCTTCTGAAATAGCCAGTTCAGAGAAAGAGCACAACATACCTTCAGATGGCTCACCGCGTAATTTAGCCGCTTTAATCTTAAAATCACCCGGCAGTACAGCACCGACCGTTGCAACCGCAACTTTCAAACCCTGCCGGCAGTTAGGTGCACCACAAACGATGTCCAACAAGCGCTCACCGCCAACATCAATTTTGGTTACACGTAATTTATCTGCATTTGGATGCTGACCGCATTCCACAACGTGGCCGATAACAACACCATTGAATTCGCCTGCTACCGCATCTACGCCATCAACTTCCAAACCTGCCATGGTAATTTGATGGGCTAAATCATCACTGCTAATGGCTGGGTTTACCCATTCGCGTAACCAAAGTTCACTGAATTTCATGAGATATTCCCGCCTTACTTAAACTGTTTGAGGAAACGTAGATCATTTTCGAAGAATGCCCGCAAATCGGTGACACCGTAACGCAGCATCGTTAAGCGCTCCATTCCCATGCCAAATGCAAAGCCCGAATAAATTTCAGGATCAATACCTACGTTTCGTAATACATTGGGATGCACCATGCCGCAGCCCAATACTTCGAGCCATTTACCATTTTTCCCCATAACATCGACCTCAGCAGAAGGTTCAGTAAACGGGAAATAAGAGGGACGGAAGCGAATTTGCAAATCTTCTTCGAAGAAATTACGCAGGAAATCGTGCAGAGTGCCTTTCAGATTGGTGAAGCTGATATCACGGTCAACAATCAACCCTTCCATTTGATGGAACATCGGCGTGTGTGTTTGGTCGTAATCATTACGATAAACACGACCAGGCACGATAATCCGAATCGGGGGTTGCTGGCCTTGCATGGTACGAATCTGCACACCTGACGTCTGCGTGCGCAGCAATCGAGTGGCATCGAACCAAAACGTATCATGATCAGCACGAGCTGGGTGATGAGCCGGAATATTCAATGCATCGAAGTTATGATAGTCATCTTCGATTTCTGGGCCAGACTCTACAGAAAAACCCAACTCACCAAAGAAAGTTTCAATACGATCAATAGTACGAGTCACCGGATGCAACCCACCATTTTCCATACGACGCCCCGGTAAGGAGACATCAATGGTTTCGGCCGCCAATCGGGCATTCAGAACCGCTGATTCCAGCTTTTCCTTGCGAGCATTAAGCGCTTCTTGTACTTCTTGTTTAGCCTGATTAATGACGGCACCTGCTGCTGGACGTTCTTCAGCTGGTAGCTCGCGCAGCGATGTCATTTGAAGGGTCAAATGGCCTTTCTTGCCTAAATATTCGACGCGCACCAAATCCAACGCGGCAACATCCTGGGCATCTTCTACGGCTGCTTTAGCTTTGGCAACCAGCTCTGCGAGATGTGGCATTGTTTTCTCTTCCTCTGGCCGTATGGCCCGCTTGTAGTTATATCCTTTGTTCTTGAAGCTGCTGGGGTGTTAGCTACGCTCACTCACCCGAATCACTTACTTGTGTAAGCTCATCGGGATTCACTCGCTTGCTGCCTACCAGCAACGCCAATAACCTTGGCTATAGGTAATGAGTTAAAATCCGATAATTAAAATAAATTTTCACACAAAATCAGTAAGGTATCCCATCAGTGACACCTTTACTCACGTCACCATAAGTGCTGTAGAGTAAAAAAACAAAAAAGCCTCCACGATGGGAGGCTTCGGCGCTATTTTTCGTTTCTATTCTTACGCGCAAGCCTCCTGAAATCAGGCGCTAAAGTAAAAAAAGAAGCGAAAAGTAACAGCATGCATCATAACGATGACCTTCTTACTAATAAGCTAAAGATTAAAAGAGGGAGACCAGCTCCCTCTTCAATTCTGACTTACGCCAGAGCTACTTTCGCTTTTTCGACCAGTGCAGAGAATGCCACTTTATCGAATACTGCGATGTCAGCCAGGATCTTACGGTCGATTTCAACAGAAGCCTTTTTCAGACCATTGATGAAACGGCTGTAAGACAGACCATTCTGACGTGCAGCTGCGTTGATACGTGCAATCCACAATTGGCGGAATTGACGCTTCCGTTGACGGCGGTCACGGTAGGCGTATTGGCCTGCCTTGATTACTGCCTGGAAAGCAACACGATAAACGCGCGAACGGGCACCGTAGTAACCTTTCGCCTGCTTTAAGATTTTTTTGTGACGTGCACGAGCTACCACACCACGTTTTACGCGAGCCATTTACTTCTCCTATCGTCTTAATTCAAACCAAAATTACTTATGCGTATGGCAGACATGCTACGACCAAACCTAGATCGTTCTTAGATACCATGCCTTTTGGACGTAAATGACGTTTACGCTTAGTAGCTTTTTTGGTCAAAATATGACGCAGGTTGGCATGCTTACGCTTAAAACCACCGGCACCGGTTTTTTTGAAGCGCTTAGCGGCGCCGCGTACTGTCTTAATTTTTGGCATTGAATATATCCACTTCGCATTGTTAATTACAACGAGCTAGCTAGGCGAACAGACCTCTTGCTATGCAAGCATAGAGAAGCCTGTTACTTGAGTGCCTTACTGTCTCTTCTTAGGTGCGAGCACCATGATCATCTGACGACCTTCGATACGAGTCGGGAAAGACTCCACGACGGCCAAATCAGAATCTTCAGTCAGATCTTTTTTGACACGGTTAAGGACTTCCATGCCGATCTGTTGGTGCGCCATCTCACGTCCACGGAATCGCAGAGTGATTTTGGCTTTATCGCCATCTTCCAGAAAGCGAATCAGGTTGCGTAGTTTGACCTGATAGTCGCCATCATCGGTACCAGGACGGAATTTAATTTCCTTGACCTGAATGACTTTTTGCTTCTTCTTCTGTTCTTTTGTCGACTTGCTCTTCTCATAGAGGAATTTGCCGTAATCCATGATACGGCAAACCGGCGGCTCGGCATTCGGACTGATTTCTACTAAATCAACACCGGCTTCCTCGGCTTTTTCAAGAGCTTCATTCAGACTGACAATGCCAATCTGCTCACCATCGACGCCTGTTAAGCGAACTTCTGTGGCGCGAATCTCTTTGTTGATGCGATTAGGACGCGCCGGTTGAACTCGTTTTCCGCCTTTAATACTTTATTCCTCCAGTTGATGAAGACTACGGCTGCGAATTTCTGCTAGCAGCTGGTCTACGACCACGTTGACGTCTAAGCTTCCTAAGTCTTTACCACGGCGGGTACGAACGGCAATTTTGCCAGATTCGACCTCTTTATCGCCACAGACCAACATATATGGAACCCGACGCAACGTATGTTCACGAATTTTAAAGCCAATCTTCTCATTTCTCAAGTCCGCTTTTGCCCGAATCCCTGCATCTTGCAGTTTTTTGGTCACTTGTTGGACATAATCAGACTGACTATCGGTGATATTCATCACCACGACTTGTACCGGTGCTAACCAAGTTGGGAAGAAGCCTGCATATTCTTCGGTAAGAATACCGATGAAGCGCTCCATTGACCCCAAAATAGCCCGGTGAATCATTACTGGCACCTGGCGATCGTTATTTTCGCCGATGTAAGACGCACTTAAGCGGCCCGGTAATGAGAAATCGAGCTGTACGGTACCACACTGCCACGCACGATCCAAACAATCATGCAAGGTAAATTCAATTTTCGGACCGTAGAAGGCACCTTCACCCGGCTGATAATCAAACGGAATACCGTTTTCGGTCAGCGCAGCGGCTAAATCGTCTTCAGCACGAGTCCATAAGTCATCGCTGCCAATACGTTTTTCAGGGCGCGTAGACAACTTGACCACAATCTTTTCGAAGCCAAAGGTGCTGTACATGTCGTACACCATCTTGATACAGCTGTTCACTTCATCGCGAACCTGCTCTTCAGTACAGAAGATGTGGGCGTCGTCCTGAGTAAAGCCACGCACACGCATTAAGCCGTGCAACGCGCCTGATGGTTCATTACGATGGCAGCTACCGAACTCAGCCATACGCAGTGGCAGGTCACGGTATGACTTCAACCCTTGGTTGAAGATCTGCACATGCCCTGGGCAGTTCATTGGCTTGATGCAGTACTCGCGGTTTTCTGACGACGTGGTGAACATATGCTCAGCATAGTTCTCCCAATGCCCTGTTTTTTCCCACAGAACACGGTCCATCATAAATGGCCCTTTCACTTCCTGGTACTGGTACTCTTTGAGCTTCATGCGCACAAAAGTTTCCAGCTCACGGAAGATTGTCCAGCCATCATTGTGCCAGAACACCATACCGGGTGCTTCTTCCTGCATGTGGTAAAGGTCCAATTGCTTACCAATCTTACGATGGTCGCGTTTGGCGGCTTCTTCCAGACGTTGCAGATAAGCATTCAGTTGCTTTTTATCACCCCAAGCCGTGCCGTAAATACGTTGCAGCATTTTATTTTTGCTGTCGCCACGCCAATAGGCCCCAGAGGTTTTCTGCAATTTAAAATGATGGCAGAAACGCATATTGGGAACGTGTGGGCCACGGCACATATCAACGTATTCTTCATGGTGATATAAACCAGGGCGATCATCGCGGCTGATATTCTCGTCAAGAATAGCCACTTTATAATCTTCACCACGAGCAGCAAAAGTATCACGGGCTTCTTGCCAACTGACCTTTTTCTTGATCACGTCGTAATCTTTATCGGCAAGTTCATGCATCCGCTTTTCCAGCAGCTCAAGATCTTCCTGCGTCAGAGTACGGTCGATATCAACATCGTAATAGAAACCGTTGTCGATAACTGGGCCGATAGCCATCTTGGTATCTGGCCAAAGTTGCTTAATAGCGTGCCCCAGTAAGTGCGCACATGAATGGCGAAGAATTTCCAAGCCTTCAGCATCTTTGGTGGTGATAATGGCCAGTTGTGCATCAGATTCGATCAGGTCACCGGCATCCACTAGTTCACCATTGACGCGGCCAGCAATACAGGCTTTTGCCAGACCGGGGCCGATATCTAAGGCAACATCAAGGACAGAAACGGCGTGATCATATTGACGCTGACTGCCGTCAGGAAGGGTAATAACAGGCATTCTAATTCCTTATCTACAGTGGTGACCCACACGACAGATCACATGCAAAATTCTAATACTATTTAAAATCAATATGTTATATGCGCTATCCGGCTTTACTTTGCCTGATATGTACACTCATATGTACACAACTCGTTTTGCACATATAGTGTGACGCTATAACGGACAAGTCATACTAACATTCTCATTATTGGTTTATCTACTTAGAATGTTTTCTTTATTAAGCATCCCTGCCCTTCCGTTACATACACGGTCTATCGTCAAACACATCTGTCCTAGTATCGTTAATCGACCAGGTTACAACGCCCTCGACTGCAACCTCAGTATCCTCAATATTATAGCGGTCAACTAAAACCGGACACGGATTTAGACACATTGCTGTAGTCGGCGCTCATATTCATCCGGCGATATATTTCCCAGCCGATAATGCCGCCTTTAAGATGATAAAAACTGTCGATATAATCGATAACATCAGCGATACCCTGACTTCGGGTTTCATAACGACGATAGTTAACCCTCTCAGCTTTCAGGCTGCGGAAAACCTTTCTGTAACAGCATTATCCAAGCAGTTACCTTTTCGGCTCATTCTACCTGTAACATCCAGTTCCTGCTGGCAGGACTGGAACTGAGTTCTGGTATATTGCTCCCCTTGATCGCTATGGAACACCACTGACCCTGTGGGTCGTCGTTTATTGACTGCCAGCCTTAAGGCCCGGACAGTCAAGTCGCTGTCCGGTTGTCTGAGAAAGCCTAACTCACTATTTTTCTTGATAAGTCCATCACGATAGCCAGATATAACCAACCCTGAGTGGTACGCAGATAGGTAATATCACCTGACCATCAGGTATTCAATGTCTCTGGATTAAACTGCCGGTTCAACAGATTAGCGGCCACGACCGCGGGTTTTCCGCAGCGTGGATAACTTCAGTCCTTATGATGTGTTACCGAGTAAAAGCACATCACTGGTAAGCTTTACACACAACGGATTGAACGTAAAAACCTGAACCTTCGTAACCGATTAAGACGTCTAAATAGAAAAACTCTCGGGTACTCAAAATCAGTGGAGATGCATGATAAGATAATCGGTACATTCTAGAACATAAACATTATTTGCAATAACATGATCTACACAGTGAATACGTGACCCGATATTTCCTGATATTTTTAAAAACATCGAATTCCTGCATTCTATATATAGGAAATTTCCTACAACTAAATTTCTTGTTTCTTATTTCAATTAAACTATAAACTTATTATCATAATGTTAATAAGTTGTTTACCCACGGGCCTTTTATAGGCAATTAATTTGAATGATAAGCTTTTTTTAATAGTAAAGCTTCTTAATATATTTCAAGGTTTAAATGTTATATTTATATAGAGTTAAGAAAATAAAAAGTAATATGATTTTTATTACTCCGCGCCTGAGTGTAATTGCATTAATATTCGGTCAATTATTTGGTGGTGTAAATGCCCAGCCCATTGTATTAAACGGAACCACAGTTATCCTAGATAATCCAATAGTAATTGACACTGGGTCAGTGGCGGGGAGTGCTGGCTACGCTATTAGTGTTTCCAATGCTGGTAAATTAATTGTAAATAATAGTGTTGAATTATTTACATCGGGTAATCTCGCGCATGGTATTTCCTTAAATAATAATGCCACTGCTGATTTGGCACAAGGCGGCGCTATAATAATTAAGGGTACAGGCTATGGCGTATACAGTGACAGTGGTGCTTCTATTAACTCAAATGGGCCACTATCTATCACCACTAATGGCCGCACTACTTATGCGCTCTATGCACGAGATAATGGGGGAATAAATTTAACGCAGGGTGATATATTAACTAATGGCATTAATGGTACGGGTGTTGGGGCGCTTAGTGGTGGTCAAGTTACTCTCAATAATACTGATATTACCACTACGAATAATAGTTCCCGAGCGGTGTTAAGTACTGGACAGAACAGTCTGGTACAAATTGATAATGCAAATATTAGTACGCAAGGTGGATATACTACCGCTTACACTTGGGGTTCTAGAGGTATCAGTGCTGAAAACAGCGGCAGTATAAAATTAAGTAACAGTAAAGTCAGCACCGTCAGCCAGAGAGGTTTCGCTGTTTATGCGACAAATGGCGGTACTGTGGAACTAAATAATACCGCTATTGATACCCAGGGGGTATCTGGGCATGGGGTAAGTGCAAGCGGGGTCGACTCCATCGTTAATTCAGCGGGTGATCTAACGATTGATACATTTGGTAACTCTGCCCATGCAGCATCAGCCACTCTAGCAGGAGCGGTCAACCTTGGAAGTGGCGCGCGGATCAACACTAGTGGTAATACCTCAAACGGCATTAATATTATCAGTGGTGGTGGTCTTATTACTGGAGATGCTGTCACTTTGACTACCGAGGGTTTGGCTGCCAATGGTATTTATGTTGATACTATGGGAGCCGCTGCGGGGGAGGTGGCCGAAGTGATATTAACTGGGAATTCAAACCTACATACCACTGGTGAAACTTCGGATGGCATATGGAGTGCAGGAAAGCTAACCAGTATTGATATTGAAAATGTCAATATCAATACTGGTGGAAATATTTCTTATGGCATTAATGCTCAACGTGATTCTAAAGTCAAAGTTACACGAGCTGTATTGTCAACTTCAGGTGATTGGTCTTACGGAGCTGTTGCAAACCTAGGCGGGCAAATAAGTCTAGGTGCCGGGAGTTTGATTAATACACTGGGAGAGTATGCGCATGGTCTATGGGCTGCAGATGAAAAAACACAAATTAATGCAAGCGATACTTCCATTGTTGCTTATGGTTTAGGTGCTGATTCTGTCGTAGCAACAAGCCTAGGAACTGTAATATTAAGCCAACGCTCTGGTCAGTTAGTGAGTAACCATGGGACAAACTTCAGTGCTAGCGGTGGAACGATCAATGCAACTCTGGATGGAAGCGAGGTACGCAACAGTGGTTTGCTGATTAGCGCTCTTTCTGATGTTAATGGGCATCAAAGCGATATTTCCTTACAGACCAGTAATTTATCTATGCAAGGCGACATTCTGGCTGACACAATCAGTATTGCTGATCTTTCTATGTACAACACACAGTGGACTGGCGCTGCGACCAACGGCGGGAAAATTGAGATTGATGGACTCAGCCGTTGGGATTTGACACGTAATTCTGATGTTGCGAGTATTACTAACTCCGGTTTAATTAATTTCATGAATCCTGTTCCAGGGGATGTTCTTGTCATACATGGTGACTATGTAGGTAATAATGGCACTTTGCACTTCAATACTCAGTTAGGGGATGATACTTCCTCCACAGATAAAATAGTCATTGAAGGGAATACTTCTGGTATCACTAATGTGAGTGTTAGCAATGCTGGCGGTCAGGGAGACAAAACTCTTAATGGAATTGAGCTGATTCAAGTGAACGGTCAGTCAGACGGTGATTTCGTGCAACGTGGACGTATTGTCGCGGGTGCTTATGACTACAGTTTGGCGCGTGGTGTCGGTGCGAATGCCGTCAACTGGTATCTGAGCAGCGCAGCGGTACCAGTTGACCCGGCGGCCCCAGTTGACCCGGCGACCCCAGTTGACCCGGCGACCCCAGTTGACCCGGCAGCCCCAGTTAACCCGGCAGCCCCAGTTGATCCGGCAGCCCCAGTTGACCCGGCAGCCCCAGTTAACCCGGCAGCCCCAGTTGATCCGGCAGCCCCAGTTGATCCGGCAGCCCCAGTTGACCCGGCAGCCCCAGTTAACCCGGCAGCCCCAGGTGACCCAGGTGAGCGAGTTGACTCAGTTAACCCATCACCATTGACCGTGCGCCCCGAGGCTGGTAGTTATATGGCCAACTTAGCTGCCTCGAACAATATGTTTGTAACACGCTTGCATGATCGTTTAGGCGAAACTCAATATATTGATGCGTTGACTGGCGAATACAAAGTGACCAGCATGTGGTTGCGTAATGAAGGTGGCCATACCCGCTCTCGTGATACTTCAGGTCAACTGAATACACAAGCTAACCGCTATGTAATGCAATTAGGTGGAGATATTGCTCAATGGAGCAATAATGAAATGGACCGTTTTCATCTTGGCGTTATGGCTGGTTATGGTAACAGCAAAAGTACCACTGTATCACGCGTATCAGGCTACAATGCCAAAGGGTCAACTTATGGTTATAGCGCGGGCGTATATGGAACCTGGTACGCTAATAAAGAAGATAAAGCTGGGTTATACGTGGACAGTTGGGTGCAATACAATTGGTTCAACAATACAGTGGAAGGTCAGGATCTAGCTGCTGAAGAATACAAATCTAAAGGGATAACAACATCTGTCGAAAGCGGTTATACATTTAAAGTCGGTGAAAATGCTGCTAAGAATGCGACCTACTTTATCCAGCCTAAGTCACAGATAACCTGGATGGGAGTAAAAGCCGATGACCATAAAGAAGCAAACGGTACCAATATATCGGTTGATGGAGATGGAAATATCCAGGTACGTCTGGGAGTGAAAGCCTTTATGAACGGCTATAGTAGCCAAGATAAAGGCAAAGATCGGGTGTTCCAGCCTTTTGTTGAAGCTAATTGGATACACAACACTAAAGATTTTGGTGTCACAATGGATAATGCTACCGTGAAGCAAGATGGGGCTGCAAATATCGGTGAGCTAAAAGCAGGTGTTGAAGGTCAGATTAACAAGAAAGTCAATCTTTGGGGTAATGTAGCTCAACAAATTGGTAGTAAAGGCTACAGTGACACTGCTGTGATATTAGGTATTAAATATAACTTCTAATTAGCATTTGAAATAGCAAATTAGGTTGTCAATAGAGAGTGTTAGAAATTCTGTGTCATTCCAGTAATATGCAATCAAAAAGGAATGACACATGTTCCACCCCTTCGATTTTGACAAAGCCCTTAAAGCACTCCAGTCTGGTCAGGCACTAACGGGGAAAAATGGTATTTTAACATCTTTAATAAAACAGTTAACCGAAGCAGCACTGGCTGCTGAGCTTGACTCTCATCTGGCTCAGGATATGGAAGCCAACCGTAAAAACGGCTCCAGTAAAAAGACCATTAAAGCCACTACGGGCAACTTCGAACTGGCGACGCCACGTGATCGTAATGGCTCGTTTGAACCCCTGTTAGTGAAAAAGCATCAAACCACACTGTCCGACGAGATCGAACGCAAGATCATTCGTCTGTTTGCACTGGGGATGTCCTCATGTGGCTTATGAAGACATTACTAATTACTAATATCGGGGTGTACTAATCAACGGGGAGCAGGTCAGGTACGCAACTGTGTATACAGTTTACTTTGTGACACAGATCATGCCATAAAGTGAAGTCATATTATCACCACTTAATGCAATGGCAATAAAACCTAGCGAATAATCTATTAATACTGCAACCAAACAGTGATAATGATCACCGACAAAGTTATCATGCTTAAACTGCTCTACGATCAGCATAATATCAACACCATATAACTGAGGGTCTACTATTGCAGCGACACCCTGTTACATCCTCCAGAATTTTGTCGATTGGTTATGATCCTGAAAATCGCATGCTGGAGATACAGTTCAGAGAACAAGGGATTTATCAGTATCTTGGCGTCCCTGAGCGTGTTCACCAGAATTTTATGTCGGCCGTTTCGAAAGGTCGTTTTTTTGATGGCGTAATAAAAGGCAAATTTTTATGCCGGAAAATTGGCTAGGCAAAAAATAATCAAATAAAAACACATCATTACACCACATTGAAACGGTTACTTCTATGATAAGCATTTGCAAAGAAGCCTACCGTTTCAGTATCTTAGCCGCTCACGCCCTCAAGTTCTTATCCCATGAAGTGACGCCATAAATAAGAAATTGGCACGACAAACAATAATGCTGGTAGAAAATTCACCACAGCAAATATTTTAATTTGAGCAATTCGCAATCCAACTGCAATCATAATAATCCCACCACAGGCGGAAAAATCGGCAAAAGCGATGTCATCCATGTACGGCATAATAAGTTTTGCCAGAAAAACCAATGCGATTTGAATGAGCAATTGAGGAATCGCAATGGCTACCAATGCAATACCTAGTGAGATGGAAAATATCAGCGCGGTGAAAAAGTCCATCAGAGCTTTTACGAATAGCAGCTGAAAATCACCGGTAAGACCTTCAGTTAGAGAACCTACAACCCCTAATCCGCTGGCACAAAACAAGACAATCATGGCGGTAAAACTTTGTGCAAACTCCTGTGGCGGTAAGGTACTGCGTGAAGGAATGATGCGGTCTAACAAAGCACGAGTTTTATTGGCCCCCCACTTCACACCTTGTTCCAGCGATAGTAGCTCCCCTACTGCTGTCCCAATAATCAGTGCCAAAATGACAGCAGGCATAAAGTGCACTTTTATCACCATCACAATACCAATGGATATCGATGCCAGAGCGAATGTTGCCGGTAATCCCTCTTGGAGCCGTTTGGGCACATGACGGGCAAGCAAGACACCTACGATACCCCCAAGGATTATCCCAGCACTGTTAATAAATGGACCGACCATAGCATGCTCCCAACCGCTAAAATGCGTTCTGATGAGTTAAAGTGTGTCTGTTTTAGAATTGGTATTTCCGCTAATAGCTAAAGACAAACGATTGAATCGCCGACACAATTTTTTTAAATGTTACGTTTGGCGAAGGGAACTGATTTTATCACACATACAACAGGCGTCAGTTGTATAAAGGTGTTTATCCTTACCAACAATGATTTACATTATGATCTATTGCTTTTGAGTAGCACTGGGTGTATTGCTATTTCAACAGGATATGTCCATAATCAATTTCCGTTTCCGTGTAGCAATGGTTACTGGAACGCCGCCCCGATTGTTTACGCAATCGGGGCGTTTTATTTGGCCCAGACCAAGAATTACATGCTTTCTTTCCCCTCTCCTCGTCAATACTCCTCATTGCTTAAAATGGCGGCGTTTCCCTAAATACTGAACAATAAGATATATTCCATCCCTTTTTCTTCCGTATTTTATTGCCTATGATTTGCACACTGGTCAATAAGAGGGAGAAATACGATGAAACAGACTAACGACGTTCTGTCGGGCCTCGAACTTTACTTTCGCCGGACACATCAACAGAACACAGAGAAAACACCTTGGTTTACTCGCTGGTTGTATATTCCGATAGAAGAAAGGATGCAGATACTGGATGATTTACTGAAGCCATACCCTGCTGCTACAGAGTACCAAAAGAAATAAGCTATGCGAGTCGAGAGAGATATTGAGTAAAAAGAGGATAACGGTTGAGATGCACTCACTCTGATGAGTGCATTTTGGCCAGATCGATAGCGGCTTGAATTGCTGAGCGCGCTTGAGGGCTATTTTTCCAACACGTCGATCCCACCATGGCAACCGCGCTGCTAACAATCTCATTCATATCAGCCTGACCAAGTTGAGTCAGAGAAGTAAAACCGAGCTGCTCCAGACGTGTAATAACAGTCGGCCCAACCCCCTTGACGGCCAACAAAGCGCTGCGTTCATTATCAGTAAATGCCATGCTAGCCTCCGGAGAGATAAGGTGAAAGTTAATAAAAAGGCACGTTATTTAAAGTAAAACCATGCTGTCACAATCAAACCATCCTTTACTTCAAAAACAGCCATACTCTCTATTGGCTCATCACTTAATCCGTAAATTTTTTCCAAATCGAACACTTTATTACCCAATACGCTACGAGAAATTAATTCAGCTCTTAATGCAGGAATATTAAAACGTTGTGTCCGATAAAACTCTGTCAATTGCTGTTTTCCCACCAGCGATGGTGTGGTAGACGGCATTCTGTAAGCAACAAATGAGTCACTAAAATTTGCCACGAAAGCGGCTAGATCATGCTGATTATAAGCATAAAACTGTTTTTCTACCGGTAATAATGCGCTTGACATAAAACCTCAAAATGAATTTAAATGCACAATAAATGAAAATGAATTCATCTTGTGCATCTTGTCAAACAAAACCGACTATGGGCTCAGTTAAAAGTGATTAGAGCCGCTTCCTGGACGCATTTTCCGCACTGAAAAACCAGAGCTCGGGCAAACGGTTAGGATAAAAGCGGATTTCGTAAGTATCTTTAAGCGGTGCTAAGCGCCAACGGGGACGGGCTTCACGTTTAGGTTTTAAAAAACGCAAACGACCACGATCACGTGCAGCTTGTGTATCTAACACCCACGCAGCGGAAGCCGATAATGGCTGACGAATATATTCATCTTCAACACTGATATCACAAATACACAAAACCTTATTCCTTGCAAAAATTGATGCTGACATGATTATGCTTTAAATAATTCGAGTTGCAGGAAGGCGGCAATTAAGCGAACTCCCAGGAGCTTACTTATTTTAAGGTCAACAATCAGTAAGTGACTAGGATGACAAATCTGCCGGCAGCAGCTTGAACTATGGTGAGTATATTCTGGATCTGCGGTATTGAGCCAACTGTTGCCAGCCAAAGATTTGATCTACATCACATATCTTCGGGTGCTTGTTATCTCCGTTACACTCATTGCTGGGCGTCGATGCCAATGACGTTGGGCAATAGCATTGGTATCGCGTAGAGTGGCAAGGTAAGTAATCATTGCGTATGCGGGCATATTTGCCTGATGTGCAGCTAATTGCCTAATATGTTTTACTTTCATTGGGTTGGTTTAAAGTTATGTCCGGAGCAAGATGAATGCATAGTATTCTTGAGTTATTTAAAGCCATTGGCCTGGGGTTAGTTCTCCTGCTGCCATTGGCAAACCCATTGACGACAGTGGCACTATTACTCGGTTTATCCGGCAATATGACCAGCGAAGAGCGTAATCAACAGTCGAAGATGGCATCAATTTATGTCTTCTTTATTATGACTGTCGCTTACTACGCAGGTCAGGTTGTCATGAGTACCTTTGGTATTTCGATTCCTGGATTGCGCATCGCGGGCGGACTGATTGTGGCATTCATTGGTTTTCGTATGCTTTTCCCACAGCAATCCGCAGAAGATACGCAGTTAGAAGCAAAATCACAGGATTTAAAGAAACGAAAATCGATCAATATTGCCTTTGTGCCATTGGCAATGCCCAGTACCGCCGGGCCAGGAACTATCGCCATGATCATCAGCTCAGCAGCCTCGGTAAAAGGTCATGACATGTTCAGCCCATGGGTTGTGACAGTTGCACCCGTGCTGATTTTTCTCAGTGTTTCACTGATTTTATGGGGTTCACTGCTCAGTTCTGGTGCCATTATGCGTTGGGTCGGGAAAGGTGGTATTGAAGCTATTTCACGGCTGATGGGATTCTTACTGGTGTGTATGGGCGTACAGTTTATTATCAACGGTGTGCTGGATATTATTGCCAATTACCACACTGTGGTTGCATAACCTAACAATGACCAAGAAAGAAACGCTAGCCGATGTTTACGCTGATGCATCCATAAACGACATCGGTTAGCGTTTTAATATTATTCTGACATCGCCCGGTAAGCGGTATCGACTTTCCACAAATAACGTGGCGCTTGTGCGGCTGGGTGCTTCTTTTGTATATGCTGATAAAATTCGTTCGGGCTAAGACTATTAATTTTATTCACTGCCAGACGTTTATCAGATGAGAACGTCCGCAGCATAGCACCCGCGCCATTGGCGTAAGAGACGATAGTCGCATAACGCAATGTTTGCGGATCACTGATCCCCGCTAACTGCTGGTTTTGCAAAATATTGATATAAGCCGTCCCAATATCAATATTCTTCACTGGATCTTTTAATTCGCCAGAGCTTGGTTGACCATTACGCCCTTTCATCCGGTAGGCATCACGACCCGCAGTAGAGGCTTTAATTTGCATCAAACCCACAGCATTTGAAGTACTGACCACATTAGGATTATAACCAGACTCCACTTGGATAATGGCTTTAATCAAAGTTTCATCAACACCATAATGGCTGGCGGCTTGTTTAATTACATCGCTATATGCAACTGTACTTGAACCTACGCTGCTTTTTTGTGCATTAAGGAAACCACCTTGGGGCGCGTTCTTCAGCCACCCATTATTTGCTTGCGGTGGCGGGGTTTGTTTGGCGCACCCCGCCAGCAATAAAATTGCCATTAGGCAACCGACTTTTGAATTCACAGTATTCCCCGAGCTAGTAAGCTGTTTGGTAGCATATACAAGTTGTCACTTCGTCCAAATAGATTTTTTGCGCTAGTTTGACCATTATTAACATAATGATCAGGCTATATTCGGTAACTATCGGTAAGTTTTAGTTTATTGTATGGCGGGGCTTGACTTCATCGCTAATGATATTGATAATCATTTTCATTTAAAGAAAGGGAACATCGCCATGTTTACTAAGCAAAAAATACCCTACCTGCACTCTATTCACGGCTTCAGACCTGGTTTTTTACGGGCTATCGCCTTGTTAACAGCTGTGGCAATTTCATCACTGATCAGCACCTCAGCGTTGGCAGAAAATAAGCCCAACGATCCGGATAAAAAATTCAAAATTGTGACAACATTCACGATTATTCAGGATATTGCGCAAAATGTCGCCGGTGATGCGGCCGTGGTCGAGTCGATAACCAAACCCGGTGCTGAAATCCATGACTATCAACCGACCCCGCGTGACATCGTCAAAGCACAGTCAGCGGACCTGATTTTATGGAATGGCATGAATCTGGAACGTTGGTTTGAGCGCTTCTTCGAAAATATTAAAGATGTCCCCTCTGCTGTAGTGACTGACGGCATTACTCCGCTCCCTATCCGTGAAGGGCCATATAAAGGTATTCCTAACCCACATGCCTGGATGTCCCCCTCAAACGCATTGATTTATATTGAAAATATTCGCAAGGCGCTGGTTGAACACGATCCCGCTCATGCTGATACTTATAATCGCAATGCTAAAGCCTATGCTGAAAAAATTGCCGCACTGGATGCTCCGCTACGTGAGCGTTTATCCCGAATTCCAGAACAGCAACGCTGGCTAGTGACCAGTGAAGGTGCTTTCAGTTATCTGGCAAAAGATTATGGTTTTAAAGAAGTTTATTTATGGCCAATCAATGCTGAAGAGCAAGGTTCTCCACAACAGGTACGCCATGTTATTGATACCATGCGCGCCAATAAAATCCCGGTCATATTTAGCGAAAGCACTATTTCTGATAAACCTGCTAAACAAGTCAGCAAAGAAACCGGCGCACAATATGGTGGCGTGTTATATGTTGATTCTCTCTCGAATGAGCAAGGCCCTGTTCCTACTTATATCGATTTGATTAACACCACGGTGCAAACTATTGCGAAAGGATTTGGTCAATGAACCCTGCTGTTTTTGTCCGCCCGGAGTTGATAGTGGATAACGTCACTGTCACCTATAACAATGGGCATACGGCTATTTATGATGCCAGTTTTTCCCTCACTGGCGGGACTATTTGCGCATTAGTCGGCGTCAATGGTAGCGGTAAATCGACTCTGTTTAAAAGCATCATGGGGCAAGTCAAACCCAGCGTGGGCAAAGTAGAACTGAGTGATAAACCGGTTAGCCACGCCTTAAAGCAAAATACCATCGCCTACGTGCCGCAGACCGAAGATGTAGATTGGAACTTTCCGGTCTTAGTTGAAGACGTGGTGATGATGGGTCGTTACGGGAAAATGAATTTTTTGCGTATCCCGAGCCGGGAAGATAAAGCTCTGGTTGATAAGGCTATTGAGCGGGTCGGATTAACCGCATTGCGTTCACGACAAATCGGCGAACTGTCTGGCGGGCAGAAAAAACGGGTATTTCTGGCGCGCGCACTGGCCCAGCAAGGCACGGTATTACTGCTGGATGAGCCTTTCACCGGAGTTGATGTCAAAACAGAAAATGCCATCATTGATTTGCTGCGCGCGCTGCGCGATGAAGGCCATCTTATTTTGGTTTCAACTCATAACCTCGGCAGTGTGCCGGAGTTTTGTGACCACGTTATTTTGATTAATCAGACTGTGCTCGCGGCGGGCCCAACAGAAACCACCTTTACTCAAAAAAACCTTGAAATGACCTTTGGTGGCGTCCTGCGCCATATCAATCTATCGGGAAATACGCTTCACGACGATAATGACCCGCGCACCGTGACAGTTATCACTGATGACGAGCGCCCTGCGGTATTTTATGGTCATACCAAAGATGATCCACCGGCGCAAAGCCAGTCGAAGGAGAATACTCCCTAATGCTGGACATTTTACTGCAACCCTTTAACTACAATTACATGGTGAAGGCCATTTGGGTGAGCGCGATTGTCGGTGCGGTCTGTGCTTTCTTATCCGCTTATTTGATGCTGAAAGGCTGGTCGCTGATGGGAGATGCGCTCTCGCACTCCGTGGTGCCCGGTGTGGCGGGTGCTTATGCCCTCGGCCTGCCTTATGCCGCTGGCGCATTCTTTACCGGCATGCTCGCTGCATTGGCTATGACATTAGTCCGCCACATTACCCGCCTGCGTGAAGATGCCATCATCGGTTTTATTTTCTCCACTTTTTTTGCCGTCGGGCTGTTAATTGTTTCGCTCAATCCCACCTCGGTTAATGTGCAGTCGATTATTTTCGGTAATATTTTGGGCATAGCCGATGAAGATGTTTTGCAAGTCGAAATCATTATTTTGGTCTCTTTTGTGATTTTATGTCTGATTTGGAAAGACTTGCTGGCGGTGTTTTTTGATGAAGGCCATGCTCTGTCGATTGGCCTGTCACCACTGCGGTTAAAGATTTTATTCTTCACCTTGCTGAGCGCCTGTACTGTGGCTGCGCTGCAAACTGTCGGGGCGATTTTAGTGATTGCTATGGTGGTCACGCCGGGCGCAACCGCCTATTTGTTGACTGACCGTTTCAGCCGTTTATTGGTGATAGCTATCGCCATTGGGGCTTTTACCAGTGCTTTTGGCGCTTATCTCAGCTTTTATCTTAATGGGGCAACCGGCGGGGTCATTGTGACTTTACAAACAGTGGTGTTCCTGTTGGCCTTTGTCTTCGCCCCTAAACACGGCTTGCTGGCAACACGTTATCAAACGCGCCAGAAGCGCCGTCAACCTGCGGCCCCACGTCCGGAGGATAATATATGAATACCTTGTTCAGCCTGGTCAGCGAACCTTTCGCCTACCCTTTTATGCAACGGGCGATAGTGGCCGCCATCATTACCGGTGTGGTGTGCGCAGTTTTATCTTGTTACCTGGTGCTAAAAGGTTGGTCATTGATGGGGGATGCTATCTCTCATGCCGTGCTACCGGGCATTGTATTGGCCTTTTGGTTGGGTATCCCATTGGTTATCGGGGCTTTTATTTCGGGGATCTTCTGTGCTGTCGCCACTGGCTATTTAAAAGAAAACAGCCGGGTTAAAGAGGATACGGTCATGGGGATTGTATTCTCGGGGATGTTCGCTTTTGGTCTGGTGCTATTTTCCCGTATGGATACTGACCAGCATCTTAGCCATATTTTGTTCGGCAATATGCTGGGTATTTCACTGGCGGAACTGAAACAAACCTTATGGATTGCCGGGTTCACTCTGTTAGTGGTGCTGTTAAAGCGCAAAGATTTCATGCTGTACTGCTTTGACCCAAACCACGCCCGTGTCATTGGGCTGCCGGTTAAATTATTGCACTATAGTTTACTCTGTTTGCTGGCATTAACTATTGTGGCTTCATTGCAGGCGGTTGGGGTTATTTTAGTTATCGCCATGTTGATATCTCCGGGTATTATCGCCTTTATGGTGTGCCGCAGCTTTGATCAGATGCTGGTTGTCGCCACTCTGGCTTCAGTGCTTTCGTGTGTATTAGGGACATTAATAAGCTTCCATATTGACGGCGCAACAGGCCCCTGCATCGTCATTATTCAGGCATTATTCTTTGTCATCGCACTCATATACAGCCATATAAAGCCGATGAAAGGCCGCCCAATAGCGTTGAAAACCAAAGATGGCGGGGCTGAAAATACGCCCAAAGGTAACCTGCTATAATAAATTGAGCTTTAATATACTTGCCGTATTGTATTTGCGCACTACGGCTTATTATTAATGACTATTCACCAAATGTATTTCTGTCGCCATAGCAGTAAGTCATCGGCCAGAGCATGAATTGCGGCCCAATAAGCAGTGGAATCTTCCTTTTGTTTGATCCTGCATGTGTTCCCTGTGCACGGGGTCTTGTGCTTCGCACCATAAAGAAGTTAACCTAACATTCTGCATTCAAGATCATTGGGATTGCAGGTAGGCAGCAAGCGAACAACGCTTCAATAATCATAAATGAAGGGTATAACTGGCAGCTGATAGGGGGTGAATCATGTGGCAAGTAGTGAATCGTCTGTTAAGTGAATATTTCGGGCCCGCTGAAATCCGAGAAAGAACCGAACTGCCCGGCGGGGATATTCATGATGCCTGGCGTCTCAGCTATGGTGATACTGAAGTTTTCGTCAAATGTGATGCCCGTGAAATGCTGCCCATATTTACCGCCGAGGCAGACCAACTTTCTCTATTAGCCCGCAGCAAAACCGTCCAAGTCCCTGAAGTTTATGGTGTGGGCAGTGATCGTGAATACAGCTTCCTGCTACTTGAATATATCCCGCTTAAACCCTTAGATGCTCATAACGCTTATTGTCTGGGTCAACAATTAGCGCATTTACATCAATGGAGTGAACAACTGCAATTTGGGCTGGATTTTGATAATGATTTGTCCACCACACCACAACCCAATAGCTGGCAACGGCGCTGGGCGCAGTTTTTCGCTGAACAGCGCATTGGTTGGCAATTACAATTGGCGGCCGAGAAAGGCATGTCGTTTGGTGATATCGAGCATATCACTCATCTGATTCAAGAACGCTTACAGGGCCACCAGCCGCAACCTTCCCTGCTACATGGCGATTTATGGCCGGCAAACTGTGCTTCCAGTGCCAATGGGCCGGTTATTTTTGATCCCGCCTGTTATTGGGGTGACCGCGAGTGTGACCTTGCCATGTTGCCGCTCTACCCAGAACTTCCGGCACAGATTTATGATGGTTATCAGAGTATCTGGCCACTTCCGGCTGACTTTATTGAGCGCCAACCTATTTATCAACTTTATTACTTATTGAACCGCAGTAATCTGTTTGGTGGGCAACACTGGATTAATGCTCAGATTGCGGTTGAAAAACTGCTGTATCCAGAAAGATTTTAATGCAGCGCTAATCCCCCCTAAAGTAAAGGATTAGACTTTTTTTGTTCGGGGGGATAGAAAAAAGGCCCATATTATGGACCTTTTCATTATGATCTGATTAATCAGACTTAACAGTGTTGTCCGGTATGGTTGCTACCCTTCAGCCATCACTCCTAACAGCTTGATGACAAAATAGAACGCCACACCTATTACTAATGGCAGAATATATAAGGTGAAAAACTGCAAAAAGATGGTGTGATGCGGTAATACAATTTTCTCTTCCAACTGTTCGCGGCTACGCCCTTCACTGCCCTTGGCCTGCTCTAAAATCATTTGGTCTTCAATACCTTCGCGAATGTGACGGACTTGTCGTGACATCCGCGCACCGGAGGCTTGTAATGACAAACCAACGAAAATCAGCATATAAATGATAAAGAACATCATATTCGATGCTGAAAAACCCTGTTCGAAATTCGGCACCGGTGAGTTGTACCAGAAGATATCCAGAAAAGTCGTGTTAAAGCGGATCATATCGGTCATGACGCGGATAAAATCCAGCATTACCGCATTAACCCCAGTGCTTTTTTGACTATATTGATAGGCAAAATTGATAATTGAAATCAATGTTGACAGCAGTGCTGGAATAAAAACGAGCCACCCGGCTATCCGTTTGATGACAGCGACACGCCCAGCCTGTTGATAGGTCATGACTTCTCCTTGTAAATACCACAACTTATGTAGCCTTAGTTTACCCGCTACATCCCGGTCTTGTGCAGAATTTTGCTGAAGTTCTTACGATTAACACAAACTCAAGCCTAGCTCATCCAGCGCAATATCATTAAGTTAATAAATTACATCGTAAGAAAGACAAAGAATTGTGTTCCACCGGTTCAATCATTATGAAGCAATGTTACAGTGTTAAATCCGTAGCTAGAGACCAAACAGGAGTAATAATAAATGGCGACCCCTCACACTATTAAGGCCGCAATTTTCGATATGGACGGCTTGCTGATTGATTCGGAGCCTTTATGGCTACAGGCTGAACTCGATATTTTCACTGAGTTGGGGCTGGATACCTCCTCAAGAGATTCATTGCCCGACACCCTCGGATTACGCATCGATTTAGTCGTGAAACTTTGGTTCCAGTCCATGCCATGGCAAGGGCCAAGTCAGGCAGAAGTTTGCAACCGTATTATTGCCAGAGCGATAGATTTGGTAGAAGAAACCAAGCCGGTATTACCCGGTGTGGGATATGCATTGGATCTTTGCCGTGCGCAAGGGCTGAAAATTGGCCTGGCATCCGCTTCTCCACTACATATGCAAAAACGCGTCCTGGCGATGTTAAACATTGAAAAATACTTCGACCGCCTGGTTTCCGCAGAATATCTGCCCCACAGCAAACCACATCCTGAAGTGTATTTGAATGCTGCGGCTGAACTGGGTGTTGACCCTCTGGAATGTGTCACGCTGGAAGATTCTGTCAATGGGATGATTGCCACTAAAGCAGCACGTATGCGCTCTATTGTCATTCCGTCGGAAGAATACCGCACCGACCCCCGCTGGGCTCTGTCAGATATTCAGTTGAACTCATTAGAACAATTGCGAAAGGAACATATTTCGTAGCGGCAGGTTGATTATTATCTTGGCGATAAAGGGCGGTCAGAGTGAGTAACTCAACCGCCCGAATTCGTTTTACAGGAAATCATCCCGTTTAGGCGTAAAGGTGTCGATCAAAATACTATTATCTTCCAGTGATACCGCACCATGCATTTCGTTCTTAATCGCCCGATACGCATCTCCGGCTTTTAAAACGCGTTTTTGACCGTCGATTTCCACTTCGAAACTACCTGCCGCCACATAAGCAATCTGGTCATGAATATCATGCTTGTGCGCTACACCAATGGCACCTTTCTCAAAGTGAACACAGACCATCATCAGCTCATCGCTCCAGGTCATCACTTTACGTTTAATACCATTACCTAGCTCTTCCCAAGGCGTTTCATCATTAATAAAGAACATCTTCATTATTTCTCCTCACTATTATGCAGAATAGTCTGTAGCCCAGTCACAGTTTCACGCTGAATTCGGCTCATTCTACGGCCAAAATTCACAGTTCGATCATTATTAATCCAAAAATCATGACGCCCCTCAAAAAATAATAAAACATCATTTCATTTTAATTGAATTAACTTCCCGCAAATACTATCATCACCGCATCAAAAGAAACACCGGTCCGAACCGAAAGAGAGGCACCGACATGCAAATTCGTCAAAGCATTCATAGCGACCACGCCAGACAACTCGATACCGCCGGCCTGCGTCGTGAATTTTTGATTGAGAATATTTTTGTCGCCGATGAATACACCATGACCTATAGCCATATCGACCGCATCATTGTGGGTGGTATTTTGCCGGTCGAGAAAACGGTCAGCATTGGTGATGAAGTGGGTAAGCAACTGGGTGTCAGTTACTTTTTGGAACGCCGTGAGCTGGGCGTGATCAATATTGGTGGACCTGGCCTTATCTCAGTTGATGGACAGGTTTATGAAATTGGTAACGAAGAAGCCTTGTATGTGGGTAAAGGTGCAAGGGATGTGATCTTCAGTAGCCTTGAGAGTCAAAAACCGGCCAAGTTCTATTACAACAGCGCCCCAGCACATACCTCTTATCCCAATAAGAAAATCACGCTGGCAGAGGCCACACCACAAACATTGGGTGATGACGCGACAAGTAATCGCCGCACTATCAATAAATACATCGTGCCCGATGTGTTGCCAACCTGCCAACTGACTATGGGGTTGACCAAACTGGCCCCCGGCAATCTCTGGAACACCATGCCCTGCCATACCCATGACCGCCGCATGGAAGTGTATTTCTACTTTGATATGGACGAAGAAACGGCCGTCTTCCATATGATGGGCCAGCCACAAGAAACCCGCCATTTGCTCGTTCACAACGAACAAGCGGTGATTTCACCCAGCTGGTCTATTCATTCTGGCGTGGGTACCAAGCGTTATACATTCATCTGGGGCATGGTCGGTGAAAACCAAGTCTTCGGTGATATGGACCACATAGCCGTTAGTGAACTGCGCTAAATGTTTACGAATAGTGTTAAGCGTCACCAACTGAATCCGTCCTTTGGGCGTTTTCTTCCCCAATATTGAAATCGCGGCAATCGTTGACCGCCTTGAGAGAGATGTTAGCTATGATCTTAGATTCCTTTGAGTTAAAGGGTAAAGTTGCTCTGGTTACCGGCTGTGACACAGGTTTGGGCCAAGGTATGGCGATTGGTTTAGCCGAAGCAGGTTGCGATATCGTTGGTGTGAATATTGTTGAGCCAAAAGATACCATTGAGAAAGTGACCGCATTAGGCCGCCGCTTCTTAAGTTTGACAGCTGATCTGAGCAAGATTGATGGCATCCCTGCCCTGTTAGAACGCGCCATCGCTGAATTTGGCCAAATTGATATTCTGGTCAATAACGCCGGGATAATCCGTCGTGAAGATGCGATCAACTTCAGCGAGAAGGACTGGGACGATGTGATGAATGTGAACATCAAAACGGTGTTCTTTATGTCTCAAGCGGTTGCTAAGCAATTTATCAAACAAGGTACTGGCGGCAAAATCATCAACGTTGCTTCCATGCTGTCTTACCAAGGCGGTATCCGCGTTCCGTCTTATACTGCATCGAAAAGTGCAGTGATGGGTGTGACCCGTCTGTTAGCCAACGAATGGGCTAAACACGGCATCAATGTGAATGCGGTAGCACCTGGTTACATGGCAACCAACAACACCCAACAGTTGCGTAAAGATGAAGAACGCAGCAAAGAGATCCTTGACCGTATCCCGGCGGGTCGTTGGGGCTTACCTGATGACCTGAAAGGCCCAGTCGTGTTCCTGGCCTCTAAAGCATCAGACTATATCAGTGGTTACACTATCGCTGTAGATGGCGGTTGGTTAGCTCGCTAAACCCAGAAATATCACCAATTTGAGTTAAGGATTATTTACTGCGGTTATTCGCAATATTCCAGCTCAAAATTCCATTCGGGCACAACTTCTGTTGTGCCTTTTTTTATTGGTTATTTATCAATTGGTTAACAAAGCAAACCGGCTAAAAAAACCGTCAAAAAGTGCAAAAATAAAAAATTCAAAACAACGTTCCGACTCTGATCACACTTTTGTCATTCGCCCAATGACTCGCCAGTAAATACAAATATAATAGATTGAAACGGTGTTTCTATTTATAAGGAACCTAAAACCGGTTCCGACCAGATATTTCTATGATGGGGTTATGGTGATGAATTTTGTCGGTAACATTAAAGACAGTGACGCAGTGATGATTAACTGGCTCAGCGCTATCCGTAGCTATGTTGAATTAGTCCAGTCTGTTAGCCATAGTCATCAAAACCCGACCCCACTAATGGCCGATGGCTTTGATGTTTTGACTCACCAACCTGTGACCTGGAAATTCCCAGATGGCCGTAATATTCCGATATCTAACTTCGCCAGTCAACAAAACTGGCTACGGACGTTGGATGCTCTCAGCCTGGTCACACAAGACCCGCAATATCATCAACAAGCGCGGGTACAAAGCCGCTATTTCATGCAAAAAGGTGTTCATGAGCAGAGCGGGCTGTTTTATTGGGGTGGTCACCGCTTCCTGAATTTGGACACTTTACAAACTGAAGGCCCAGAATCAAAGGCGCAAGTGCATGAACTTAAACATCACCTGCCCTATTACGACTTATTGCTCAGTGTTGATCGTGAGAAAACGCTTAATTTCCTACAAGGTTTTTGGCACGCCCATGTCGAAGATTGGCAAACACTGGACCTAGGCCGTCATGGTAGCTATGACAAGCAACGCGACCCCCATGTTTTCACCCATGTGCGCAATGACGTGGTTAAACCAGAAGCATTGCCACAATTACCGGAGACTAAAGGCCTGACCTTTGTGAATGCCGGTACCGACCTCATTTACGCAGCTTATAAATATGCGGCGTATACGGGTGACATCGCAGCTGCTGCTTGGGGAAAACATCTATACCGTCAATACGTCTTAGCCCGTAATCCTGAAACAGGATTACCGGTTTATCAGTTCAGCTCGCCGCAACAACGTCGGCCAATACCGGCAGATGATAATCAGACCCAATCCTGGTATGGCGATCGAGCCAAACGCCAATTTGGCCCTGAATTTGGTGAAATTGCCCGTGAAGCCAATGTCTTGTTCCGTGATATGCGGCCATTGCTGATTGATAACCCATTGGCAATGTTGGATATCTTGCGCCAGCAACCTGATGCGGAAGTTCTGCAATGGGTTATTGATGGGTTAAAGAATTATTATCGTTTCGCTTATGATGTTGAGAGCAATACATTGCGCCCGTTATGGAACGATGGACAGGATATGAGCGGTTATGTCTTACAACGCGATGGTTATTATGGCGCAAAAGGCCAGGTTATTTCGTCATTCCCATTAGAGGTTGATTATCTGCTCCCGCTGGTTCGTGCCTGGCGAATCAGTGAAGACGAAGAATTATTCGATCTGATTGGGGTTTTGCTGCACCGCTGGCAGTTGGCTGAATTAAACAAACAAGAACGCCGCGCAGTGCTAATCAATGACAAAAAAACAGTGATTTCCCCGTCTTTACTACTGGCCTTAGTTGAACTGGCCGAGCATTGCCAATGCAAACAATTATTTGAATTGGCTTGGCAAATTGGGAATGACCTATTTAACCAGCATTATCATCGCGGCTTGTTTGTCGAATCAGCACAGCACCGTTATTTTCGTATCGACAATCCGATTGCATTAGCAATATTGACCTTGATTGCTGCCAAACAAAATAAATTGGCAGCCGTTCCTCAATTTATTACCAATGGTGGTTACATCCATGGAGATTATCAGGTGAACGGAGAAAGCCGCACTCTGTATGACATCGATTTTATTTATCCGATACTTTTGAATCAGTAGTTTTATTTATCTTTCATGTTATTAAAAATAGGTAAGCATTATGAATGAAAACAGAATGCTGGGGTTAGCCTATATATCACCTTATATAATAGGGTTGATAATATTCACGGCTTTCCCCTTTGTATCATCTTTCTTTCTCAGTTTTACTGAGTATGACTTAATGAACCCTCCCGTTTACAACGGGATCGAGAATTACCGTCATATGTTCCTTGAAGATGATTTATTTTGGAAATCCATGGCAGTGACTTTCGCTTATGTATTTCTGACTATTCCATTAAAACTGGCATTTGCTCTGGGGATTGCTTTTGTACTGAACTTTAAATTACGCGGTATTGGGTTCTTCCGTACCGCATTCTATATTCCTTCAATTCTCGGCAGTAGCGTAGCTATTGCGGTGTTATGGCGTGCTCTATTTGCCATTGATGGTTTGTTAAATGGTTTTATCGGGGTATTTGGGTTTGACCCTGTCAACTGGCTGGGAGAGCCGGCGCTGGCACTGACTTCAGTAACATTACTGCGTGTTTGGCAGTTCGGTTCTGCCATGGTTATTTTCCTCGCCGCATTGCAGAACGTACCGCAGTCACAATATGAAGCTGCCATGATAGATGGTGCCTCAAAATGGCAAATGTTCATGAAAGTTACCGTGCCACTGATTACGCCGGTTATTTTCTTCAACTTTATTATGCAAACCACACAGGCATTCCAAGAATTTACCGCGCCTTATGTCATCACCGGTGGTGGGCCAACCCATTACACTTATTTATTCTCGCTCTATATATATGATACCGCGTTTAAATACTTTGATATGGGATACGGTGCTGCGCTGGCTTGGGTATTATTCCTAGTCGTCGCCCTCTTTGCCTCAATTGCATTTAAATCTTCCAAATATTGGGTCTTCTACTCCGCCGATAAAGGAGGAAAAAATGACTGACGTACACGAAAACTCCAACCAGAAGAAATTAGATCTGGCGCAGGATATCGCTGATGCAGAAATTAGCCGGACATTACGCAAAGCTAAAGTCAGTGCTGCTATCCGCTATATTGTTTTGATTATTGTCGGACTGATGATGCTTTACCCATTGCTGTGGATGTTTTCCGCCGCCTTTAAACCTAATAATGAAATCTTCACCACTTTAGGATTATGGCCAGAACACCCAACGAGCGATGGTTTTGTTAACGGTTGGAAAACCGGTACAGAATATAATTTCGGTCATTACATGCTTAACACTTTTAAGTTTGTTATCCCGAAAGTCATTCTGACGATTATTTCCTCCACTATCGTGGCGTATGGTTTCGCACGCTTTGAGATCCCATGGAAGAAATTCTGGTTCGCAACATTAATCACCACCATGTTGCTGCCAAGTACTGTGTTATTGATTCCTCAATACATCATGTTCCGTGAAATGGGCATGCTGAATAGCTATATGCCGCTGTATCTGCCATTAGCGTTCGCAACACAAGGGTTCTTTGTCTTTATGTTGATCCAATTCCTGCGCGGTGTTCCTCGCGACATGGAAGAAGCCGCACAAATTGACGGATGTAACTCATTCCAAGTGTTGTGGTACGTGGTTGTGCCAATCTTGAAGCCAGCCATTATTTCCGTGGCATTGTTCCAGTTCATGTGGTCAATGAACGACTTTATCGGCCCACTGATTTACGTCTACAGCGTAGACAAGTACCCGATAGCGCTGGCTCTTAAGATGTCAATTGACGTGACCGAAGGCGCACCTTGGAACGAAATTCTGGCAATGGCGAGCATCTCCATTCTGCCGTCCATCATTGTTTTCTTCCTGGCTCAACGCTACTTCGTGCAAGGCGTAACCAGCAGCGGAATTAAAGGTTAATAGAGGATTTATCATGGCTGAAGTCATTTTTAATAAGTTAGGCAAAGTTTACTCCAACGGTTTTCGCGCGGTTCATGGCATTGATCTGAAAATCCATGATGGCGAATTTATGGTGATTGTTGGCCCATCTGGCTGTGCTAAATCCACGACCCTGCGTATGTTGGCCGGGCTGGAAACCATCAGTGATGGTGAAGTTCGAATTGGTGATCGGGTGGTCAATAATCTGGCCCCGAAATCACGTGGTATTGCCATGGTGTTCCAGAACTATGCGCTGTATCCGCACATGACTGTAAAAGAGAACCTGGCGTTTGGCCTTAAATTAAGCAAACTGCCAAAAGACCAGATTGAAACACAAGTTGCTGAAGCTGCAAAGATTTTAGAGTTAGAAGACTTGCTTGACCGCTTGCCGCGTCAGCTATCTGGTGGTCAAGCACAGCGTGTGGCTGTTGGTCGTGCCATTGTTAAAAAGCCCGACGTATTCTTGTTCGATGAACCCTTATCAAACTTGGATGCCAAACTGCGCGCCTCTATGCGTATTCGTATCTCTGACTTACATAAGCAATTGAAAAAAAGCGGTAAAGCAGCAACCACAGTTTATGTAACCCACGATCAGACCGAAGCAATGACCATGGGTGACCGAATCTGTGTGATGAAACTGGGCCACATTATGCAAGTGGATACTCCAGATAATCTCTATCACTACCCTACCAATATGTTTGTTGCTGGTTTTATTGGCGCGCCGGAAATGAATATCAAACCGAGCACGCTGGTAGAAAAAGACGGGGAAATTGGCCTGACCGTGGGTCAATACACCTTAGTATTAAATGCAAGACAACAAGCCAAAGTTGCCGCCCACGCCGGGGAAAAAGTGTTCTTTGGCGTTCGTCCTGAATTCGTCAGCATGTCTATGAATCCATTTACTGAAAATCACTCTCAAGGTGAATTGGTACGAGTGGAAAACATGGGTCACGAATTCTTTATGTATATCAAAGTTGATGATTTTGAGCTGACTTGCCGTCTGCCGTCTGACGAAGCGCGCCCTATTATCGAAAATGGTCTACATCGCACAGTGTACTTCCAGTTTGATATGGATAAATGCCATATCTTTGATGCAAAAACAGAAAAAAATATCTCTCTTTAACAGGAGCAGTACCCAATGAAAAAAGCGATCCTACACACGCTAATAGCATCCACTCTGGCACTATTATCACATCAAGCCTTTGCAGCACAGGACGAAGTTAATTTACGCATGTCATGGTGGGGTGGTAATGGCCGTCATCAGGTGACATTAAAAGCATTAGAAGAATTCCACAAACAACATCCGAATATTAATGTTAAAGCAGAATATACCGGCTGGGATGGTCATTTATCTCGTCTGACGACACAAATTGCCGGTGGTACTGAACCTGACGTTATGCAAACTAACTGGAACTGGTTGCCTATTTTCTCTAAAGACGGCACCGGATTCTATAATTTGTTTAGTGTTAAGGAACAATTAGATTTATCACAATTCGATCCTAAAGAACTGAAACAAACTACCGTTAATGGCAAGTTGAATGGCATTCCAATTTCAGTGACTGCACGTATCTTCTATTTCAATGATGCGACCTGGGCTAAAGCTGGCGTAGAATATCCTAAAACTTGGGATGAATTGCTTGCTGCAGGTAAAGTATTTAAAGAAAAACTGGGTGACCAATATTATCCAGTAGTATTAGAGCATCAAGATACTTTAGCGTTAATCCGCTCTTATATGACACAAAAATACAACATTCCAACCATTGATGAAGCTAATAAGAAATTTGCCTACACGCCAGAACAGTGGGTCGAATTCTTTACCATGTATAAAACCATGGTCGATAATCATGTTATGCCATCTACCAAATACTATGCTTCATTCGGCAAGAGTAATATGTATGAAATGAAGCCGTGGATTAATGGTGAATGGGCAGGTACTTATATGTGGAACTCCACTATAACTAAGTATTCTGATAACTTGACCAAACCCGCTAAACTGGTGCTTGGTCCATATCCGATGCTGCCAGGAGCAAAAGATGCTGGCTTATTCTTTAAACCAGCGCAGATGCTTTCCATTGGTAAATCAACTAAGTATCCACAAGAAAGTGCTATGTTAATCAACTTCTTGTTGAACAGCCCAGAAGGGATTGAAGCATTAGGTCTGGAGCGTGGCGTACCATTAAGTGCAGCGGCGGTGGCTCAACTACGCGAAACCGGCGTAATTAAAGATGAAGATCCTTCTGTTGCCGGTTTAAGTATGGCATTGGAGTTGCCACACAAAATGACAACTTCACCATACTTTGATGACCCGCAGATTGTTTCACTATTCGGTGATGCCATCCAATATATAGATTATGGTCAGAAGACTGTACAAGAAACTGCAGAATACTTTAACAAACAAGGTGACCGTATTCTCAAACGTGCCATGCGTTAATAAACCAATTTAACTTAAGTCCCTATTAAACCCTGCCATTAATTTGGCGGGGTTATTTCGTTTTAAAAAAAGTAATAGTCAATTAGATCGACATCACAATTTAATATCTGTTTAAAAAATTAATCACTAACACAGACTTGGATCACAAAAATAATTATTAATATAAATAGAATATGCATTCACAATAAATGAAACATTGTTTCTTTGTTCGTGAAATTGATTTTTAGTCGTATGTTGATCTTTATAGAATTGTTAATTGATTTTGATTTAAATAACCATAACTCTGGGATTATATAAAAATGAAATTTAAATTACTAACTCTGGCAGTGGCATCTGTAATCAGCTTTAGTTCTGTTGCAACAACAATTGACTACCGGCACGAAATGAAAGACACCAGTAAATCTGACCATAAAGATCGTTTGCTATTTTCCAACCGCTTTGCCAATGGCTTTGGCTTGTCTTTAGAAGGGAAATGGGGCCAGCACAGTTCTGACACCACTCCGAATAAACCATTCAATGAACAAGTGAGTAATGGCACCGAAGTCGTTGCCAGCTATGTTTACAAAATCAACAAAACTTTCCAAGTTGAACCAGGATTCTCATTAGATTCAACCTCTGACTCCAATAATTACCGTCCATATGTGCGCGGTAAAGTGGCTTTCACTGATGATTTTTCAACATCCCTACGTTACCGCCCATATTACAAACGTAACCAACCTGCTCAGACTAAAAAAACTGAGAAAGGCCATGAGTTTACCATGCTGTTTGCTTATAATTTCTTGAAAGACTATTCAGCTGAATATGAATTGAACTACAAGAAATCTGAAGACGAAATTCTGGCAAATAAAGAAAAATACGAATGGGCACATGATGTAAAAATCGCCTACAAATGGGATAAAAGCTGGAAACCCTACGTTGCTATCGGTAACGTCCCTGGTAGTAAAGCAACCGACGAACGCCAAACTCGTTACCGCGTAGGTGTGCAGTACAGCTTCTAATTTTGACCGGGTAAATAGACCTGTCGATATTAATAAACCTGTAGTTGTTAATAGATCTGTAGTTGTTAATGGATCTGTAGTTGTTAATAGATCTGTAGTTATTAGTACCCTCATCATTATTTGTTAATTATGCCCTACCGTATGACTTTGGGGAAAAGCTGACTCCCAGTTGCTTTTCCCCTTTTTTAAGCCCCCCCTAGTGTGAGCCATGGCCGTTCCAAAGTTGCCCCTGTCTGACGCCACTATTTCAGCCCAACACCCGATATTTCCATTACAAAACCTCAGGTTAAATGACATTTCCTTAATCCACGAAAAATGAGACATTTAGTTACAGCGTAACGGCTATTCATGCCATTAAAAATCTCATATACTGGATAAATCAACAGCTACAGATTCGGAATTCAAGTATGACAGGGGAAGGACACCTTATTTTTTCTGTCGCCTGCGTTATTTTTGCCAAGAAAGTCGGCCTCACCCCTGAACTGGCGCATGGCGATTGGTGGCATATTATCCCTGGCACCCTGCTAACTTCCCTGCTGCCAGATATTGATCACCCCAAATCAATCCTTGGTCAGCGACTAAAGTGGATATCAACACCTATTGCTCGTGCATTTGGTCATCGCGGGTTTACTCATAGCCTGTTGGCGGTATTCGGCGGTATTGCGCTTTTTCAAATGGATATTTCTCGTGACTGGATTATCCCCGCGGATGCATTTCACGCGATGATTATTGGCTATTTTAGCCATCTATTGGCCGATATGATTACGCCTGCCGGAGTACCGCTTTTATGGCCATGCCGTTGGCGTTTTTCTGTTCCAATATTACGCCCACAAAAAGGCAATCAATTAGAGCGCGTATTATGTGTCCTATTAGTTTGTTTTTCCGTCTATTGGCAAACTGACACCACTATTCCGCTACAATCCTATATGGAGCAATTGAAGAATTTTAGATTATGATCACATTTTAGTGTGTGAATAATGCCCAATTTGTATGAATTACATACAAATAAGGTAAAAAAATTATATAAAATTCTTTTTGAGTATAAGTGAGCTTCCTAAGTAACTGCTAACATACGCGACTAATTTGCGCAGTTGCCTGTGCGTGGCTCTATTCTAGATAAAAATAGACATAGAATATGTGGCCAGTATTTAAAATAATAATTTGGAGATTTGGGGATGAACCTACCGCTTGTGATTAACGTGCTGTTATTTGTGGCACTGCTATTACTGTTGGCACAAACCCGGCATAAACAATGGAGTCTGTCCAAGAAAGTCTTGGCCGGTCTGGGGCTGGGTGTGCTATTTGGTCTGGGGCTACAATGGGTCTATGGCTCAGATAATCCGCTACTGAAAGAGTCGATCACTTGGTTTAATATCGTCGGTAATGGCTATGTGCAATTGCTGCAGATGATTGTTATGCCGCTGGTATTCGCCTCAATTTTAAGTGCGGTTGCCAAACTTCACAATGCCTCTTCTTTGGGTAAAATCAGTGTATTGACTATTGGCACATTGCTATTCACCACATTAATCGCAGCTCTGGTGGGTGTGTTGGTCACTAATCTGTTTGGCTTAACGGCCGATGGTCTGGTGCAAGGTACACAAGAATCAGCGCGTTTGAGTGCTATCGAAAGCAATTATCTTAGTAAAGTGACTGACCTGACAGTCCCTCAACTGATTCTGTCCTTTATCCCGAAAAATCCATTTGCCGATTTAACCGGCGCTAGCCCAACCTCAATCATCAGTGTGGTTATCTTTGCCACTTTCCTGGGAATAGCTTCCCTGCAATTACTGAAAGATGATGTAGAAAAAGGCCAACGCGTGTTAGTGGCTATCGACACCCTGCAAGCTTGGGTGATGAAGCTGGTGCGTCTGGTGATGAAACTGACCCCTTACGGCGTACTGGCCTTGATGACCAAAGTGGTTGCCGGTTCTAATATCCAAGACATTATCAAGCTGGGCAGTTTTGTTGTTGCCTCTTACCTCGGCTTGGCCATTATGTTTGTGGTACATGGCGTGCTGCTGTCTTTCACTGGCATTAACCCGCTGAAATTCTTCCGCAAAGTTTGGCCTGTGCTGACGTTTGCATTTACCAGCCGCTCCAGTGCTGCCAGTATCCCGTTGAATGTGGAAGCACAAACTCGCCGCTTGGGTGTGCCAGAATCTATCGCCAGTTTCTCCGCGTCTTTTGGGGCGACTATCGGCCAGAATGGCTGTGCTGGTTTGTATCCTGCAATGTTGGCCGTGATGGTTGCGCCAACCGTGGGTATTAACCCACTTGACCCAATCTGGATTGCCACACTGGTCGGCATTGTCACCATCAGCTCTGCCGGTGTTGCCGGTGTTGGCGGTGGCGCGACTTTCGCCGCGCTAATCGTATTACCTGCGTTGGGCTTGCCCGTCACTTTGGTTGCTTTGCTCATCTCTGTTGAACCATTGATTGATATGGGGCGCACCGCCTTGAATGTCAGCGGCTCAATGACTGCCGGTACGATTACCAGCCAATTGATGAAACAAACAGATAAAGACATTCTTAACAGTGAAGATGATGGCGATTTAGCCCATCAATAAACATCGCTGATGAGTCCTCAAAAGCCAGTCATCTGTGACTGGCTTTTTGTTTTTAAAAGACTGAGAACAACTAACCCCCTGCGGCCTCAAGGATGAAGGGGACGATATTTTTCAACCAATGCCAATGCAATTGCTTCCGTTTCTACATCAGGTACACCACTAAAATCTTGCGCCCTGAAGTGCATTTGAAATGCTTCAATAACGTGTTTGGTCTCATCATCCAGCTCGCCACTTTGGGGGATTTGATAACCATAACGCGCTAATGCCTGCTGGATAATGGCGACAGATGCGAGATCCTTTTTATTTCGACCATCAATATACTTTGTAACCGTCGCATCATCAGGCCAAGCCCCGATGCCCTGTTCCGCTAAACGCTTCCATGGAAATAACGGCCCAGGATCTGACTTTCTTTGTGGTGCAATATCGCTATGGGCAACAACATCCGTTGGGTCAATATTATAACGCTCAACAATGTCCTTGGTTAGCCGCTCAATCAATTGAATCTGTGATTCGTTGTACGGATACCACTGCCGACCCAACATCTTCTCAGTAAAGCCCTTATTGACGATTTCAATGCCTATCGAGGTATCATTGAGGCTATTACGCCCATGCCAATAGCTAACACCGGCATGCCAAGCGCGCTCAGATTCAGGAACCAATTGTAAAACGATAGGTTTACCATCAAGGTTATCTGGATGTGTTTTGACCAAATAATGGGCGCTAACATTACCTTGTGTCAGTAATCTCAGTGATTCTGCATCATCTGTTGCGGTGTAGTGAAGAACCAAAAACCTCACGCGCGTATTTTGAGCAACAGAAGGGATACTGGTATCCACTTTATACTCACCACGATCAATCAATTTATGCGAGCCATCACGATGAGAGTTACTACAGCCCGCCAACAGCAGTAATAACCCTATGCTTAATAACTTCCTCATCTTTTTCTCCCTGTAATGATGCTTAAGCACGGTTATAGTGAACCCACTAAATTAAATGGCTCGTCAACAGTATGTGCAAATGATAAGTAATATCATCAGATAATACTTATATCTATAAATTAGTTGATGGTGATATTACCTATGATACTAATAAAAAACGGCTCCTGATGAGAGGAGCCGTTTGGAATATGGGAAGGAAGGAATAAATAGTTATAATTAACAGCTGACTTAAAATATCCAATAATTATACAGTATTTACCCTAAAAGAGATTTCCTCAGAAAGGATAATCGCGATAGCCCATTTGCTCAGAAATATTACGTGCAGCGCGATGCAAAGATTTCACAATATTACTCTTGCTATCTTCAGAGAATCGCAACGTCGGATATGAAATACTTAAACCCGCAATGACGACACCGAAACGGTCAAAAACCGGCACAGCAATGCAACGTAAACCTTCTTCTTGTTCTTCGATATCTTCACCGAAGCCTTGCTCACGAACCTGATCTAACACCGGCAACAGTTCCGCTGCACTGCCCAGCGTGTGTTTGGTGCTGCGGGTAAACTCGACATGAGACAAGATTTCTTCTACTTCGCCGCGATCACGCCACGCCAACAATACCTTACCAATGGCAGTACTGTGCAGCGGGTTACGACGGCCGATACGAGAATGCATCCGCAGGTTATACATAGAATCGATTTTATGGATATAAACGATGCTATCTTCATCCAAGGCACCCAAGTGAATAGTTTCACGAGTTTCATTGGATAATTCACGCATTTGTATATCAGCGCTACGGATCAAATCAACGTTTTGTAATGCTTTAGCACCTAACTCAAATAACTTCAGAGTCAGGGAATACTTCTCTGATTCGCCTTCCTGTGCGACATATCCCAAAGATTTCATGGTCTGTAGGAAGCGGTACACGGTACTCTTAGGCATCATTACACGCTGAGAAAGCTCGGTAATACCTATTTCCCGCTCTTCACCCAAGGCTTGTAAGATGCCAAAAACTTTCAGAACCGACGAAACAGAGTCGGGCTGTTTATCTAAATCTGCAATAGCCATTTTTTGGTTACCCTACTCATTTTCTGTGTTTGATAAAACAATATGTTTTAAAAAAAATAGAACAGTGGTTTTATTATAAAGGGAAGTCGCGAGACTGTGCAATAAACCAATGTGAATAATAAGATATTAGCCTTGCAGACAGCAAACTAGCCCCTTTCCATGAAAGAGGCTAGTGTAAAACTCAACTATTTCCAGACCGATTCAGGCAATGTGGCTAAATATAATGCCGGTTTACCGTGAACATCCGAGGTAAATAGGATTTGCTTATCGTCCGGTGTAAAGGAAGGATGTGGATGTGTGACCTGGCGGTCACCTTCAAATACTTTCCATGAAGTGTCGTGGCGAGCCACACGATGCTGAGTGCCATTCTTCAGATTGAAAACATACAGGAATGGATCATTTTCAATCTTATACCCGCTATCATCTTGCACATCTACCGGCGCATCAGAACCATCGCCCACCAGCAACGTGCCGTCATAGTTACTCATCAGATGCGAACACGCTGGCATTGAGGTCAATTGTCGGTTTTCCAGTGTTTCTGGATCTGCACTGTAGATAAAGCGATCTGGGCTACCTTTTAGATAGGAAACATACACCAGCGCTGAGCCATCTGGCACCCAGAATTCATGGGTACAACTTTCGCCTTCCGCATGGGTTTTCACCTTGCGCATATTGCTGCCATCTTCATTGATGAGCCACATCCGCGCATCAACCAGATCATGGGGGCCTTCATGGCAAAACGCCACAGTGTTGTCATCATAAGGGCGGTAAATTGGATGACCGAGCCATTGATTTTCTTGCAAAATCACCGCTGATTCACCTGTTTTAAGATCAACTCGCATCAAGCGGCAGCAAGGTTTAGTGAAGTAGAATTCGTGGAATTTCTTCCAGTCCGTCAAGGGCTGCCAATCTTCGCGTTTGATCTCGATGCCAACCAACTTAGTACAATCTGAATTTGCTACCCAAGTGCCGTAACCAACCCACTCTTCAGGTACCTGATAAACCACATTTTCTTCTAATGTGGCGAGGTCAACACGCATCAGATTGCGGCCATCTTTGACATAAAACAGCGCGTCATCATCCGGTGATAAGAAACCACCAAAGGTATTATCGCCACGCCCTTCTGTCAGCTGTGTTGCCACCTGAGTATTAAGATCCAGCAAGTAGTAGTTCCATGGGCCATCAAAAGCGCCACCAAACAACAACTTACTACCATCACGGGTGAAACATTTTTGATAGAAATAGTTACGGTGGCAAGTCACGTCAGGAGGCGTCAGCCGTGTCACTTGTGCACCGGTAGAGGCATCCTGATAAGTCTGAAATGTCAGGGGGATTTGTTTACCTTTAGCCATCCGGAAAGTCCTTAAAATCATCAGAGAATTAAAATTTACCCGCAGGAAAACCTGTTCGGTTAATACTACCTCAAATTATAGAAACGATGTTTCATTTTTACGTGATCGCGGTTCTATTTTTAATGATTTGCATAAATTACGGTTTTTATCAGGCGGTTAATCTGGCTTAAAAGGGAAGTTTCACTCGATTCTTTAGTCACGCGCGCCAATAACACTCATTGCCCAGCCGCAACATGGCCTTTTACAAATAACCCGGCCACAAGGATGCATTCAAGCACAATAGCCGTTAGCATAGAAAGATTCAGCTACCTCATTACTTTTACAGATAAAATCTATGAACCCATCTGCAACTGATGGAATGCCGGTTCCACAGCGCTATGCCGCAGTCTTTGTTATTGCTTTAGGTATTATGATCGCGGTGCTGGACGGCACTATCGCCAATGTCGCATTACCGACCATTGCTCGTGATCTCAATGCCAGCCCGGCCACTTCTATCTGGGTAGTGAATGCCTATCAGCTAGCCATTACCGTATCTTTACTTTCGATGGCCTCACTGGGCGATATCATTGGTTATCGACGGGTTTATCAGGCCGGTTTACTGGTATTCAGTGTGACATCCCTGTTCTGCGCCCTGTCCGACTCTTTGTGGACACTAACATTTGCTCGCGTACTGCAAGGGCTTGGGGCCGCCGCATTAATGAGTGTGAATACAGCTCTCATCCGAATTATTTATCCCAAAGCTCAGTTAGGCCGAGGTATCGGTATTAATGCCTTGATTGTGGCGGTTTCGGCGGCGGCGGGGCCAACCATTGCAGCCGCGGTGTTGTCAGTTGCCTCCTGGCAATGGCTATTTGCTATTAACGTGCCGATCGGCCTGGTCGCTTGGGGGCTGGGCATGAAGTTCTTACCTGCCAACAATATGAAAAGCAACGGCAACCATTTCGATGTCACCAGCAGTATTATGAATGCATTGACCTTTGGTTTACTGATAACCGCTATCAGTGGTTTTGCCCAAGAGCAAAGCCCGACACTGATTGCCGCCGAAGTGGTCGCCTTATTAGTCATCGGCTTTTTCTTTGTACGCCGCCAACTCAATCAGCCCTTCCCCTTGCTGCCCGTGGATTTACTGCGTATTCCTATTTTTGCCTTATCGATCGGCACATCAGTTTGCTCCTTTGCCGCACAAATGCTGGCCATGGTTTCACTGCCTTTCTTCCTACAAACTGTATTGGGCCGCGATGAAGTTGCCACCGGGCTGCTATTAACTCCATGGCCACTCGCCACCATGGTGGTTGCCCCAATAGCCGGGCGGTTGGTTGAACGCTACCATGCAGGATTACTCGGAGGGATTGGTCTGGCGGTGTTTGCCAGTGGGTTATTCTTGTTAGCCATATTGCCAGCCAACCCCACTGATGTAGATATTATCTGGCGTATGGTGTTGTGCGGTGCGGGTTTTGGTCTGTTTCAAGCGCCCAATAACCACACTCTTATCTCCGCAGCACCACAACATCGCAGTGGCGGGGCCAGTGGTATGTTGGGCACAGCGCGCCTGTTGGGGCAGACATCAGGGGCAGCATTAGTCGCTTTGATGTTTAATCTATTCTCAACCAATGGAACACATGCATCACTGATTCTGGCGGGCTGTTTCGCCAGCATCGCGGCACTAGTCAGCCTACTGCGGGTCAACCAAAAACGCAGTTAACCTTGGTGCTCAACAATAAAAAACCCCGCCGAAGCGGGGTTTTTGTTGCGCTTATTTCAGGTATTCACCAGAACGCAAAGCTTCAATACGTTTGTCCAGCGGCGGATGGGACATAAACAGCTCACTGAATGATTTAGATTTACCGTTAATACAGAAAGCCATCAGAGTTCCTGCTTCCTGTGGCTCATAGCTGGTTTTTAACCGCTGCAATGCGGCAATCATCTTCTCCCGCCCGACCAATCTTGCTGAGCCGGCATCGGCATGGAATTCACGATGACGTGAGAACCACATGGTAATAATGCTGGCAAGAATACCAAACACCAGCTCCAATACCATTGATACCGCAAAGTAAACCATTGGGTTACCTGAACTGCTCCCTTCATTATCACGATCACCCGACAAGAAGCCCGCAGCCACCTGTGCAATCAAGCGCGAAATAAAGATAACAAAGGTATTCACAATGCCTTGAATCAAGGTCATGGTGACCATATCACCATTTGCCACATGGCTGATTTCATGGGCAATAACCGCCTCAGCTTCATCGCGGCTCATGTTCTGCAACAAACCGGTGCTGACGGCGACCAGTGAAGCATCACGACGAGCACCGGTCGCAAAGGCGTTAATATCCGGGGCCTGGTAAATAGCCACTTGTGGCATAGCTATGCCTACCTGCTGAGACTGACGACGGACAGTCTCCAACAACCAGCGTTCAGTTTCATTACGTGGTTGTTCAATCACTTCACCGCCCACGGAGCGCAGAGCCATCCATTTTGACATCAGCAACGAAACAAATGCGCCGCCGAAACCAAACAGACCGGCCATGATCATCAGCCCCTGCACACTGCTGGACTGAATACCTGTCAGGCTAAGCACCAACCCGAACACCAACATGACAGCCAAGTTGGTGAGAAGGAATAGAGCGATACGCATCATAAAAAGTTATTTCCTTATTCTGTTAATTGACGACCGTATTAAATCTACATCGTATTAAGCCAAATTTGTCATGATGACTTAGCTAAATGATTACTGAGATATGCTGATCGTATGGGCATCTGACAAATTTTCAAGGTTTGTTAAGTCCTAAGAGAGGAAATCAACATAACTTTACAAATTTGGATACTTTTCATTACATATTAAGCTGTTTTTCCACCAATCCAACGGTTGGACATGAAAAAAAAGTAAAAAAAATCCGGGCTCCAAGAACCCGGATTATGTCTATCATCCGCAGACTATTTTGCGGCGGTAGCTACCTGCGCAGGTGCTGCGGGTTGAGATTCAACCTGCGGCTGCGCTTTTTCTTTATGGGCCAAATCCAATGCGATATGAACCGTTTCGTCCAGATAAGGGTCCGGTTCCTGATAGTCTTTTGGCAAATCTTCCAATGACTTCAGCGGCTTTTTACCCTCACGTTTGAAGCGCTCATTTAAGCGGTTCAGGCGCGTGGCATCATCATCATGATTCTCTTTTTCGCGTTGAGCGTAATTGAGAGAGACAATGTTCTTCTTATCTTTCAGCGCCTTATAACGTTCAATATCTTGCTGAATATGTTGGAATTCAGGATCAGCAGCGATACGCGCGGCATGCGTTTTAAGCAATTCCGGCTCCAGCGGTTTCAAATCGCCCGTCTTGGTATAACTGGCAGCATTGATGCTGTCCCAAGGCAAAGCATTATCTTCGAAGCTTTCACCGGTTTCTGCCGGATCAACACCCGTTGGCATCACGATATCTGGGACAACCCCTTTGCGCTGAGTACTGCCGCCATCTACCCGATAGAATTTCTGGATAGTGTATTGCAGTGAGCCCAAGGCTGGCCATTCAGGGCGCAGCATTTGATCGTAAATACGATTCAGCGAACGATACTGCTGAACCGTACCTTTACCGAAGGTCGGCTCACCGACAATTAATGCACGGCCATAGTCTTGCATTGCAGCAGCAAAAATCTCAGAGGCAGAGGCACTGTAGCGGTCAACCAAGACCACCAGCGGGCCTTTGTAATACACCACGCCGTCAGTATCACTGTCTTCACGTACTTTGCCATTGTTATCCCGAACTTGAACCACAGGACCACTCGGAATAAACAAACCAGACAGAGAAACAGCCTCGGTCAGAGCACCCCCACCATTGCTGCGTAAGTCAATGATAATACTACTGACATTTTCTTTCTCCAGCTTCTGCAATTGCACCTTGACGTCTTCGGTCAAGCCAACATAGAAGCCCGGAATATCCAGTACGCCGACGCGTTCTTTGCCGATGGTTTTCACCGACATTTTCACCGCGCGGTCTTCCAGGCGAATACGCTCACGCGTCAACGTCACAGTGCGCGGTTTAGTCCCTTTACCGGCAGGTAAAACTTCTAACCGGACTTTACTGCCTTTCGGCCCTTTAATCAGCGCGACCACATCATCCAAACGCCAGCCGATGACATCCACCATCGGTTTACCGGTTTGCCCTACGCCGATTACCCGATCACCCACCGCGATAGTTTTACTTTTCGCTGCCGGGCCACCTGGAACCATGGAATTGATTAATGTGTAATCATCATCCATTTGCAGGACTGCACCAATACCTTCCAGAGACAAGCTCATTTCAGTATTGAACTGTTCGGTATTTCGTGGGGATAAGTAATTGGTATGCGGGTCAATTTCGTGAGCGAAAGCATTCATGATCAGCTGGAAGACGTCTTCGCTATTACTTTGCGTCAAGCGCTTAATGGCTGCCTGATAGCGCTTGGTCAGCGTCTCTTTTATTTCTTTATCCGTTTTACCGGTTAATTTCAAATTGAGCTGGTCATACTTAACTTTTGCGTCCCAAAGCTTATTCAGCTCAGCTTCGCTGGTCGGCCAAGGCGCTTTGCTGCGATCAATATCAATGGTGTCATTACCGGCGAAATTCATTGGCCGGTCTAAAACTGACAGCGCATATTGATAGCGTTCAAAACGGCGCTTTTGCGCCAGATTGAATAATGCATACGGCGTATCTAGCTGGCCGGATTTTAACTCATCGTCCAGCGAATGTTTTTTATCCGCGAACTGTGCCACATCTGATGCCAACAACAGGTTATGGCTGTAATCCAGCATGTTGAGAAAGCGATCAAATATTTTGGCAGAAAACTGATCGTCCAATGCAAACTGACGATAGTGAGAGCGAGTGAAGCGCGATGTTACGCGCTCACTCACGGTTGCATGCTCTGGTTCCTGGTGCAATTGAGGAAGTTGATCGACGCGATACGTTGTATCAGCCGCGTAACTTGCCCCCGCCAGTAACAAGCCTGCGATTGCTGTTAGTCTGACAAATTTGTTCATGCCTAGGTTGGCCTCCGTATCAGAACTGCAAGTGTTCTGCGCGCACAATCATCGCCAGACCTGAAGACAGCTGCACCCGTACGCCATCTTTAGCGATTTCTAATACGGTTGCGTCCATCGCGCTCTTGCCTGCTCTGACTTTGATTTCTTGACCAATTTGCAGTTTAGAGATATCTGTGACCGGCACAGGGCGTGGCTGGTTTTCCTCGGCCTGTGGACGAGGTGGCCGAGCCTGTTTTTGATTAGCCTGCTGTGGGCGAGGTGACTGACGAGGCTTGCGGTTTTCCACCGGAGCACCCGCTTCACGACGCGGTGCAGGTTTTTTACCTGCCGGACGTGGGCGACGTGGCTCTGGAGTTTCACCCGCAGCAATGGCAGCTTCGCGCTTTTTAGCTTGTTGTTCAGCACGTTGTGCCTGAACACGGGCTTTCGCCTCTTCCAGCTGTTTGCGGGCATGTTCGACATGTTGTTCTTCCAGCACACCACAAGGGTTGCCGTCTAAATCAACACGTTCAGCACCGACTTTGACCCCATAAAGATAACGCCAGCTAGATGTATAGAGACGCAGCGCAGAACGCAATTGCGTTTTGCTTAAATTCTGTTCCCCCTGAACACGTTCGACCAGATCTTGAAAAATACCGATCTTCAGTGGACGTGCTTCGCCTTCGGCGGTGAAACAAAGCGGGAACCGCTCAGCCAAAAAGGCTATGACTTCTTTACTACTGTTCAACTTAGGTTGATTTTCCATGAAATTTCCTGATTACAACGGGTTTGCCAACCAGCGCAGGCATGAACAGGCGTCATTATAATGACGCCATCAGCAATTGCCACGTTATCCGTCTATCAACTTGCACTCTTTGTAACATATTTTGCACTGTCACAAAGCTCAAGATGCTCGCAAAGCCCCGCCACGACTGAGATTAAGCCTAATTCGTCGTCTTTATCAAAGCGATCATAAACAATGCTGTCGATATCCAAAACGCCGATAACATTTCCTTTAACTGTGATTGGCAGCACAATTTCAGCATTACTGGCGGCATCACATGCAATATGACCGGGGAATGCATGCACATCACCGACCCGCTGAACGCGATTTTCTGCTACAGCTGTTCCACATACCCCTTTCCCGACAGGAATTCGTACACAGGCGATTTTCCCCTGGAAAGGGCCTAATACCAATTGATTGCCATCGAGCAAATAAAAACCGGCCCAATTCAAACCCTCAAGGCGTTCATAAATTAACGCGCTGGCATTAGCCAATGTGGCAATGAAGTTGGTTTCACCTGCAATCAGGGCACTCAAATCACGTTTTAATTCCGCGTAGAATTCTGCTTTTTTCATGTAATAACCGTTAGAAACCTAAAAATAGCCAGAGACAATTGATCTGCCTAGCTTATATAAAATAATCATTAAATGCGCGTTGCTACAAGGTTATTCGGCGCTTACCATGGAAAAGATTTGCCCACCGTGGGGTTTGCCCCTTTTTGCCCCTTGTTTTGACTCATTGCTCTGCTACCATCCGCTTTATTATTTATATATTGGGGTCAGGGTTCTTATCTGATGAAGATACATGCCATTCAACGCCCCTTGTCCACCGCCAGAGTTCAGCGGTGCTGTCAGTGCGATGCGCTATTTACCTTGCCCCCTCTCAATGGCAAGCAGACTGCCTATTGCCCGCGTTGCAGTGCGAAAATAGCCAATGGGCGCGATTGGTCATTAACCCGGCTGACGGCCATTGCTGTCGCCATGCTGTTATTGATGCCGTTTGCCTTTACCGAGCCGCTCATCACTATCCGCCTGCTCGGCACGCGGATTGATGCCAGTTTGCTGGAGGGCATTTGGCAAATGAGCCGTCAGGGTCACCCCATCACCGCCAGTATGGTGGCGTTTTGTATTATGGGTGCGCCAATTACATTGACCGTCTCAATACTGTATCTGCGAATTGGTAGCCGGATTGGCATGAACCTGCGCCCTATTTTGCTGATGTTGGAGCGCTTAAAAGAGTGGGTAATGCTGGATATCTATCTTATCGGCATGGCGGTGGCCTGTATTAAAGTCAAAGAATACGCCGACGTGATGGCCGGTAGCGGATTAATAGCCTACCTGACTTTAACATTGCTGAGTATTCTGGCGCTGGTGCATTTGAATTTGGAGCAATTGTGGGAGCGGTTTTATCCGCAAGAACAGCCGCCTGGCCCCAGAGAAACACTGCGCGTTTGTCTCTCCTGCCATTACACCGGGCATCCTGATGCACTGGGGCGCTGCCCGCGTTGCCATACACCTTTGCGCCATCGCCGCCGTCATAGCATCCAAAAAACCTGGGCAACCTTAATTGCCTCTATTGTATTGTTACTGCCCGCCAATCTATTGCCGATATCAATTGTTTATGCCAACGGCGTGCGTATGGAGGATACTATTTTCTCGGGCGTGGTTTCTCTGGCTTCATCGGGTAATATGCCCATAGCCGCCGTGGTATTTATCGCCAGTGTGTTGGTGCCCTTTACTAAAGTCATTGTCTTAATAACATTGTTGCTGAGTATTCATCTCAAGACACAGCACAGTCTGAAAACCCGCATGCGGTTGCTGCGTTTGATAACCTGGATTGGCCGCTGGTCAATGCTGGATCTCTTTGTTATTGCACTAATGATGTCGCTGATTAATCGCGATCAGCTCCTTTCTTTCACTATGGGGCCAGCAGCTTTCTATTTTGGGTCTGCGGTCATTTTGACTATCCTTGCTGTTGAGTGGCTGGATAGCCGGTTGATTTGGGATGCACATGCAACAGGAAACGCCGAGTACACCGACTGAGGCACAGGTTAAACATAAACGCCGGATATCGCCTTTTTGGCTGCTGCCTTTTATTGCCCTGCTGATTGCTGGCTGGCTGGTTTATAACAACTGGCAGGAACGCGGCACCGAAGTCACCATTGATTTCCAGTCTGCGGCAGGGATTGTCGCGGGGCGCACCCCGATTCGCTATCAAGGTGTAGAAGTTGGCATAGTGCAGTCCATCAGTCTGGATGATGATCTGCGGAATATTAAAGTCACCGCCAGTATCAAAAATGATATGGAAGATTCACTGCGCGAAGGGACTCAATTCTGGTTGGTCACCCCAAAAGCCTCATTAGCTGGGGTTTCCGGGCTGGATGCTTTAGTGGGCGGCAACTATATCGGCATGATGCCGGGAGAGGGTAAACCTCAGAGCCACTTTACCGCGTTAGATACTCAGCCCAAATTCCGTCTAAATACCGGCGAGTTAATGGTGCATCTTCATGCGCCTGATTTAGGTTCGCTCAATAGCGGCTCGCTGGTGTATTACCGTAAAATTCCGGTGGGCAAAGTCTATGATTACAACATCGCGCCTGATAATAGCGGCGTTGTCATTGACGTGCTGATTGACCGGCGTTTTGCCAAACTGGTCAAGAATGACACCCGTTTCTGGAATGTATCTGGTTTTAAAGGTGATTTCAGCCTAAGTGGCGCTTCTGTGCAAATGGAAAGCTTGGCCGCTTTGGTGAATGGCGCGATTGCCTTTGATTCCCCACCAAACAGCCAGAATGCGAAGCCAGATCAGCCCTTCCAGCTCTATCCAGATTTAGCGCACAGCCAACGCGGTGTGGCTATCACACTGGATTTGCCCAGCGGCAGCAGCTTGAGTGAGGGGCGCACCCCACTGATTTATCAGGGTTTACAAGTCGGAACTCTGACAAAAATGACTCTTCAGCCAGACAGCAAAGTGACCGGCGAATTGACCATTGATCCGTCAGTGGTGGATTTAATGCGCACCGGCACGCGTATTGAGATGAACAGCCCGCGAATCAGTCTTAATGACGCCAAACTGAGTGAACTTTTAACCGGCAATACCCTGGAACTTATCCCCGGCGAGGGTGAGCCGCAACAGCGCTTTACCGTGCTGCCCAGCAGTAAAAGCCTGTTACAGCAACCTAATGTGCTTGAATTGCAACTCACCGCACCAGAAAGCTATGGCATTGATGTGGGTCAGCCAATCTCACTGCATGGCATTAAAATTGGTCAGGTTTTGACACGCGAGCTGTCTGCCAATGGCGTCAGCTTTACCGTGGCAATTGAAGCGAAATACCGGAACTTAGTGCATAAAGACAGCAAGTTTGTGGTGAACAGCCGGCTGGATGTGAAATTCGGCATCGACGGCATTGACATACAAGGCGCCAGTGCACAGGAGTGGATTGATGGCGGCATCTTGATTCTGCCGGGCAGTAAAGGCGAGCCGCTCAATAAATACCCGCTGTACCGCAGTGTGAATAAAGCCCTTGATGGGATTTTAGGCAGCGGCCCGGCCGCCACCCTCACCTTGACCGCCACCAGCTTGCCCGATGTGCAAACCGGATCCGTGGTGCTGTATCGCAAGTTCCAGGTGGGTGAAATTACCCAAATCAGGCCGAAAGCCAATGAGTTCGAGGTGGATGTTTACATTCAGCCAGAATATCGCAAGCTACTCACAGATAAGAGTATTTTCTGGGCCGAGGGCGGCGCGAAAGTCCAATTTAATGGTAGCGGCCTCACCGTGCAGGCCTCCCCGCTGAATCGGGCATTAAAAGGCGCCATCAGTTTCGATAATCTGGAGGGCGTCACACTGGATAAAGGGGCAAAACGCACACTTTATGCCAATGAAACCGCCGCCCGCGCGGTCGGCAGCCAGATTATCTTACGCACTTTTGATGCCAGTAAACTGGCGGCGGGTATGCCAATTCGCTATCTCGGCATCAATATTGGTCAAGTTGAATCACTCAAACTGGCCCCTGAGCGCAATGAAGTTTTAGCCAAGGCGGTGCTCTACCCAGAATATGTGCAGAGCTTTACCCGCGCCGGTACCCGCTTCTCCATTGTTTCGCCGGAGATCTCAGCCGCGGGGGTCAATAATCTGGATACCCTGTTCCAGCCCTACATTAATGTCGAGCCGGGTAAAGGTGGCACATTGCGCACTTTTGAGCTGCAAACCGCCACCATCACAGACTCGCGCTATCTTGATGGCCTGAGCATTATTCTCGATACCGCAGAAGCAGGTTCGCTGCAAATTGGCACGCCAGTGCTGTTCCGTGGGTTGGAAGTGGGCACTGTCACTGGGTTTAATCTGGGGGCAATGTCTGATCGGGTGCAAGTTTCTCTGCGCATCAGTCAGAAATTCCAGCAATTAGTGCGGCAAAATACCGTCTTCTGGCTAGCATCGGGCTATAACCTTGAGTTCGGATTGACTGGCGGAGTAGTGAAAAGTGGCACTTTCCAGCAGTTTATTCGCGGTGGCATTGCTTTCGCCACGCCCCCCACCACACCGCTGGCCCCGAAAGCCGAAGTTAATCAACACTTTTTGCTGAACCCACAAGAACCTAAAGACTGGCGCAATTGGGGGACGGCAATCCCGCGCTTCTAATTCAACTGGCTAACAGGGCAGCGAATGTGCTGCCCTAATCGCTATCACCACAGACATCCAACACACATTTTCGCAACCAGCGATGCGCTGGGTCAGCATCCATTCGTGGGTGCCAGAGCATAGAAACCCTGATAGTCGGTAAGTTTATTGGCAGCGGGAAGCTGAACATACCACCGCGCAAATTCAGTGTGTGACGTTCCGGAACCGTGGCCACTAAATCAGAACCTTTCACTAAGGCCAGTGCGGTCGAGATGCCATCAACATAAGTGACGGCGTTTCTTTCAAGACCCAATAATTGCAACGCCTCATCAACTGGCCCTTTATGACCTTGACGCCGTGAAATCATAATGTGGCCTTGGGCCGCGTAGCGCTCAGCGGTTATCTCCCCCTCATTTAATAAATGCCCAGTTCTGGCCACACCGATAAAACGGTCACCAAATAATGCCCGCGTGCGCAGTTCAGGGCTGGCCGCAGCCCCCACCACACCGGTTTCCAGATCGACAATGCCATCGCGAAGTAACGCACTGTCTTTGTTCATTTTTTGCATAAAGCGCAACCGCACCCCCGCAGCATCTTGGTTAACCCGAGCCAACAGCGCCGCACCAAAATTTTCGAAAAAACCGTCGCTGCTACGCAATGTGAAAACACGCGTCAATTGCGCAAGATTGAGTGTCTCTGCCGGGCGCAGAACCGAAGTCGCGTCTTGTACCAATTGGCTCACTTGTTCACGTAGCTCCAGCGCTCTTGGCGTCGGAACCAACGCCCGCCCCGCCCTAACCAATAATGGGTCGCCGGTGGTTTGGCGCAATCTGGCCAGTGACCGGCTCATCGCCGATGGGCTAAGCCCTAATCGCTGAGCAGCTCGCACCACGCTACCTTCCGCAAGCAGGACATTGAGTGTAATTAATAAATTGAGGTCAGGTTTTGTCATCCAGTGACTCTAGCATAATCCGTCATGACATGGCGTTAGATGCATTAATAAACTGCATTACATGCGTCTTCCGCCCCATCAGGTAATGAAATAGTCTCCTGAATAAGTCTTATTTGGAGCCTCCCTACATGAAAGCGAATACTCACAACACAAACTCACTCAAATCTGCTGACCCGATATCTGCTGGCCCAATATCTGCTGGCCCAATATCTGCTGACCCGATAGTTGAAAATGCCCATCTGCGAAAAACCATGCTCAGTCTCGCTCTGCCAATGCTACTTTCTTCCTTAGCCACCAGCATTGCCAATGTCGGATTACCTACATTAACGCAGGCTTTAAATGCCTCATTTCAGGATGCGCAATGGGTGGTTTTAGCCTACTTGCTGGCGATAACCACATCGGCCATCAGTATTGGGCGCATGGGCGATATCATTAACAAGCGGCTGTTGCTAAAAACCGGCATTGGATTATTCACTGCGGCATCGGTGGGCTGTGCTTTGGCTCCGACCATGGGGATGTTGATTGCCGCCCGAGTCTTACAAGGATTAGGGGCTGCCGCCATGATGACACTGACATTGGCATTGGTCGGTGAAGCCGTTAGCCAAGAAAAAACCGGGCGCGCTATGGGGATACTCGGCACAGTATCCGCCATCGGAACCGCCCTTGGCCCCGCTCTCGGCGGCATGCTCATTGCCGGGGCGGGTTGGCCTGCTATGTTCTTAATCAATATCCCTTTTGGACTGTTGGCCCTGTTCCTGGCATCACGTTACTTGCCAACCAGCCAGACTCAAATACCTCGGCCTCGCTCAGGTTTTGATCCCCTCGGCATGTTGCTGTTAAGTCTGACTCTCGCGCTGTATGCGCTGTCGATGACATGGGGACATGGCACATTTGATGCACGTAATTTAGCGTTATTAGCCGCGGCAGCCATCGGTGTCGGACTATTTGTTTGGGCAGAAAAAAGGGCGAAATTCCCCTTAATTCAAACCGCTATATTGCACCATTCAGTGTTGCGCGGAAGTTTAATCATGAGCACATTGGTTGCTACCATCATGATGTCCACATTAATTGTCGGGCCATTTTATCTTTCCCGCGCGCTGGGCTTGCCAATGCAATGGGTTGGGTTAGCAATGTCTGCTGGCCCGATAGTCGCGGCACTGAGCGGTATTCCGGCGGGCTATGGAGTGGATAAATTAGGTGCTCGAATAATGGTCTCCAGTGGATTAGTTGCTGTCGTTTTCGGGTCCATGATATTGGCGATAATTCCCACAGACTTAGGTGTGCTCGGCTATGTCGTCCCCATTTGCCTGATTACGGCAGGCTATGCCATTTTCCAGACCGCTAACAATACCCTAGTGATTCAATCTGTTAGCGCGGGTCAGCGGGGTGTTGTTTCCGGCATGCTTAACCTTTCACGCAATCTTGGGCTGATCACTGGCGCATCGGTCATGGGAGCGATTTTTGCTTTCGCGTCAGCCTCTCATGATATTCAATTGGCAGCAGCGACGGATATTATTCGAGGAATGCGATTGACTTACGGCGTCACCGCACTATTAGCAACAATAGCATTAGGAATTTCCGCGAACCAATTGAGAAACAAATCTAATCAATAGGCATCTCTCACCCCACAGATACTGCCTGTTTATCACGCTGCTGAAAGGATTCACATTAAAAATTAAAACTCTAAAATATCAATTTACCTTAAACATGGCGGTTAGATGACCGTCATTGTTTTTCCAGTAAAAAACACAATAAATGATAGATATGAGATGGATGCGTGATTTTCTGATCAAAATTGGACACTTTTCGAATCTTACTGCTATTAATTAATCATCTAGATTTTTTAATCATTTGTGTCGTAAACATCAGTTGCGCTACGTCATTGGCCTAACTCAACTCTAGATTGCCTGGCTACAAATTATATGATTAAGGAAGCAATAATGAAGAAACCCTTACTTATTCTAGGTGCGATGGTTTTACTGCAATCCGCTCCGTCAGCGGAAAGTGCCGGTACCATAAGCGGGACGCTAGGTGCGACATTAACGATTATTAAAGGATGTTATCTCAATGACAGTTCTGCCCCTGGTGGCCTGACCAACTTAGGCACAATCAGCTTCGGCTCGGTGCCAGACTTAAATGTCCAGATTAAACAGCCATATAGCAGCACGGCCAATGGCACGCTAAATTTATACTGTAGCGCCGGAACCGCCTACAGTATCGGGATAGATAACGGAGCCCATGTCACCGGTACCCAGCGCCGGTTGGCCGGTGGGAGTTCAGAGTTTGTGAATTACAATTTATATAACGACGACGCCTATTCCGTCCCATGGACAACCACTGGCGCAGGTCTTCTCAGCGGGACCGCAACCTCTATTGCTACCCCTATCCCGCTCACTGTCTACGCGCAAGTTCCGGTGCAGGCGACGCCGAGTGTCAGCACCTATACCGACACCGTCAACGTGACTGTCAGTTGGTAGCCAGCATGACATGGGATATTGCCCCGGATAACTCACGGATAACTCGAGATAAAACGGCGCTCTTGTGGTTTATTTTTTTTCTGTTCTTACTGCGAACCTATCCGGCTGATGCCGTGACTAAAACTGCCAATATCACAGTCAATGCGACGTTATTGCCCACCTGCATCGCGGGCACCACAGTGGGGGGTACCACCAGCTTTGGCACCTTAAATTTTGGCTCAGCCACCGTGCTGAACACCCCGATAGCGGTTACCGGTCAGGCCAACAGCGGAGCGATTTCCGTCCAGTGCAGCAAAAGCACCAGCTTTAGCGTATTACTCAGCCCCGGCCAAAGCGGCAGTGTCAATAACCGTTATTTGGCTGGCGGGCCGACCAGTCAGCATGTGAATTACAACCTGTATACCGACTTAGCGCATAGCCAAATTTGGGACAACACCGTGGGGGTTTCACAAGTTGCCACCGGGCAACCCGTTACCCTCCCCGTTTATGGGCTGATCCCGATACAGAGCACTCCGGCTGCCGGCATTTATACCGACACCATTCAAGTTACTGTCAATTGGTAGGGAGAGAATAATATGGCACATAACAGTTTCTATCCCACCTTAATTCAATTACTGGTTCTTAGCTTATTCGGCTTACCCGTGACCGGCAGTTATGGGGAGACTTTAAATAGCCCCTTTGCAGTCAAAGCAACCATATTACCCGGCTGTATTTTAGGCAGTGGAACAACTGATAGCAGCAGTTTTGGCACACTAAATTTTGGCAATATATCTTCATTATCAACAGTAATTAATATCGTCTCCAGCCAAAACGCCGGTTCAATCATGATTCAATGCAGTGGTACACCCAGCATGACTCTGGCACTCAATAGCGGGGCAAATACCACCGGCAATATTTCCGCTGGCAGGCAGTTACTCAACAGTGCCACCGGTGAATATCTGTTTTATCAAATATTTCAGAACAGCGCCCGCAGTGTTATTTGGGGCAATGGCAGTAACGGCGGAACAGCGCAAGTTATTAGCGCAAACAGTACGCTGCAACAAATTATTTTATATGCGCAATTATTTGCCACCAACACACTCCCCACCGCGGGGAACTACACCGATACGCTATTAGTGACCGTCACTTATTAAATGGCTATTTATTTAATGTGGGTATTTTACCGACAAGGAGTTCACCATGCTTAAATTAACATCGCTCGCATCAATGACCTTGCTCCCATTGACAGTTTCATTCGCCATGGCCCTTACCAGCAGCCCACTCCATGCCGCTTCCTCAGTACTGATTTGGCCTATTGATCCTGTGATAAACAGTCATGAGAAAGCGACGGCGCTGTGGCTAGAAAATAAAGACAGCCAGCCGATTTATATGCAAATCCGCGTATTAGGCTGGCAGCAAAAAGCGGGGCAGGAAGATTACAGCAATCAGTCGGCTATTATTGCCAGCCCACCCGTAGCGACTATTTTGCCGGGTAAACGCCAACTGATCCGCCTGATTAAAAACACTCCGGTGCCCGCAGGCCAGGAACAAGCATTCCGAGTGTTGATTGATGAAATCCCCCGCAAAGATCCCAACGAAGACGCGCCTATGCCCTCTTTGAATATGGGGCTGATATTTCAGATGCGCTACTCCATTCCGTTATTTATCTATGGTGAGGGTCTGAAATCTGAAGATGCAAATAACCCCGCAACCTTCTTTCCGCTGAATCTTGGCTATAAGTTCATTCAGGATAACGGTAAAACGTGGTTGGCGATCCGTAATCAAGGACAGACTCATGCCCGAATTTCTCACGTCAGTTTACAAAATAAAAATATTAATAGCGGGCTGATGGGCTACGTGCTGCCAGGTAATGAAATGCGTTTTCAAGTTCCGGCTTCAGCAAGTGGCGGTCAATTAACAGCCTTGGTGAATAGTCACCCAAAACCTATTGTTATTCCCCATCAATAGACTATCCAGATGAAGAGTCTTTATTGATTAATGCAGGGTTAATGCGTTGATAAACAGGAATAAATGTAAACACGTTAGGGTTTGGCATGATTATCAAATTCAGGCTGTCGCCATTTTTGACATTGATGTATGCCTCAATGATATCTCCTGTATTTATACCACTAACGGTATTGGGGGATGATTTGCCTCCCCCGCCATCTGCTGCGGTGATGCCTGACACGACCTTATATCTTGAACTGGTGGTTAATGGCCGCAACTTCGGTGAAGCTGTGCCGGTGATATACCGTGGCGGGCATTATTATCTGACGTCCGAGCAGCTAAAAGCCGTCGGTTTCCCCTCATCCATAGCGAGTACGCCCGAAGTTGCCATTGATGCTATGGATAAAGTGCATGTCACCTATCAAGGTGATAACCAACGGTTACTCATTGATATTCCTAGTGAATGGTTACCGCGACAGCGGGTTAATACCACCACCACCGAGGACTATAATCTAGCTCAAAGTAGCCTTGGGCTGCTCTTTAACTATGATGTCTATGCCAGTCAGGGAGATAATAGCGGCCCCCCCAGTAATGTCTCGGCCTGGACAGAACAGCGCCTATTCGACCACTTCGGTTTGTTCAGTAACACCGGAGTTTATCGCACTAGTTTGACGGATACCGATAACATCACCGTCGAAAAAGGGTATGTCCGATACGATACTCAGTGGCGATTAAATGATGAAAATCATATGCTCAGCTACACGGCGGGCGATCTGATAACCAACTCACTCACCTGGAGCAGTTCAGTCCGCTTGGGTGGATTTCAAGTATCACGCAACTTTGCCATCCGCCCGGACTTAGTCACTTACCCGCTGCCCCAGTTTGCAGGTCAGGCAGCAATCCCCAGTACCGTTGACCTCTATATTGATAACTTTAGAACCCAATCGGCAATGGTTAACCCCGGCCCTTTTGTCATTGATAATGGGCCAAGAATCAATGGTGCCGGGCAAGCAACCGTGGTCACCACGGATGCATTAGGCCGCCAGGTCAGCACCTCAATCCCTTTCTATGTCGCCAGTAATCTGCTCAAGCCCGGTTTATGGGACTTCAGTATTTCCAGCGGCATGCTACGCCAAAACTATGGTATTCATTCTGCTGATTATGGTTCCCCGGTTGCCAGCGGAGTGCTTCGTTATGGCACTACCCCTTGGCTGACACTTGAGGGCCGGGCAGATATTGCCAAACAACTGAATGTCATGGGAAGTGGTGCCAGCTTACGTGTCGGTAATTATGGTGTTTTAAATGGTTCCTACAGTATCAGTCAAGCCGGTGATGAAGTGCTAGGCAGTGGCATCGCCCCCACAGAAACAAATGCCGATTTACCGGCCTCCTACTCGCCTCTGCGCTATGGCGGGCGCGGTGACCAATACGCACTCGGTTACAGCTATAGCAATGCATTTTTCAGTTTAAATGCACAGCGTATTACTCGCAGTGAAAACTACGGTGACCTGGCAAATTATAAAAGTGAATATCGGCCCAGTCGCCGTACAGACCAAATCACCGGCAGCCTCGGGCTGGGTGCCTATGGCTCTATCGGCTCCGGTTACTTTGATGTCCGAGATGCATTAGGAGAGCGAACCCGCCTGGTCAACCTCAGCTACAGCACCACTGTCGTGGGTAATACTAGTTTTTATTTCTCGGTCAACCGAGAGCTGGGCAGCAAAGGCTACAACGCACAAATGGTCTTCAGCATCCCGCTGGGGGACTGGGGGGCGGGCAGTATCAGCAGTGTGCGCGACACGAATAACGCTTGGAGCCAACGTGTCAACTATAGCCGTGCAACCCCGACCAATGGCGGGTTTGGCTGGAATTTGGCTTATGCCAATGGCACCGGTGAAAACAGCAGTTATCAGCAAGCCGACCTCATCTGGCGAACCCGCGTGATGGAGAGCCGGGTTGGTGTGTATGGCAATACCAGCGATTATCGTCGCTGGGGAGAAGTCAGCGGATCACTGGTCATGATGAACCATGGGGTCTATGCCAGTAATACTATTAATGATGCTTTTGCGCTGGTATCAACCCACGGTTTTGGCAAAATTCCGGTGAGTTATGAAAATCAATTAATAGGCATTACCAACGACGACGGTTATTTATTAATTCCGAATGTCACCTCTTATTATCAGGCAAAATTCCAGATAGACCCAATGAGCCTACCGGCGGATGTTTCCATGCCGGAAGTTGAACGCCGCCTGGCTATTAGCGAACGTAGCGGTTATTTAGTCGATTTTCCATTGCAACAAATTACCGCCGCGACGCTGCATATTACTGATGAATCTGGCAAAGATTTACCCAAAGGCAGCCCGATATTTACCCTCGATACTCAACCTGTCAGCTATGTCGGCTGGGATGGCATTGCTTATATTGAACAAACTAAACCCAATAACAAACTGAAAATAATCCGAGCGGATAATGGTGCCCATTGCACTGTGCAATTCGCACTGAAAAACAGTGTAGGAATACAGAATATCGGCACCCTGATATGCCAATAAGCGAAAGCTATCTGCCAATAAACAAAAATAGCGGAAATAACGGAGAACATATGACCCAGAAGAACATCAGAGCAGACGATGCTAGCAATCTCTTCGGTATTATCGCGCTGCTGATATTACTGATAGGATTTATGGTTCCCTCAGCCCACGCTGACTCCTGCACATTTTCACCCGGCGCTGTGACCTTACCACCAAGCTCATCAGTCGCGGCCAATACCACCGCAGTCAATGCTCAGGGCAACACTGCGATGTCTTGTTCCGGTCTGGGGGTCAGTTTATTATCGTCCTATTCATTGTCAGCCAAAATAACCAGCACTACGAATAATCTTAACCTTAAAAATTCGGCCGGAGACCTAATTCCTTACTCGATTTATCGCAATGGATCTTTTAGCCCAGCGCTGGGTCTCAATGGTGTACTGGATTACAGCAGCGCTAATCTACTGGTAGTCGGTTTAACGGGGATCACCGCAAATCTCCCTATCTATATCCGAACCGGGATTAATGGCGCAATTAACGTCAATATCAGTGCAGGGACTTATACGGATGTCATTAATCTGGCCTGGACTTACAGTATTTGCAAAGTCGCCGCACTGGGCGCATGCGTAGGTGGATATTGGAGTGGCAGCGGTATCGGCACCGATATTTCGTCAGTGACGGTCACTCTGGTCGTCAGTAAAGATTGCGCTATTAATAAATCCCCAGACGTCAATTTCGGTGGTTTTGCGTTAGTAGGCCAATTCAACCCCGTCAGCCAAAATATCACTCTCACCTGCACTAAAGGCTCGACCTTTAATACTTATGTCACTGCTGGGGATAATCCCGTAACCAATTGGCGGCAAATGAAACTGAACTCCACGACCGTCACTGACTATTTGCAATATCAGTTGTATCAAGGCGCTTCTGGCACCACATTATGGGATTCAACCTCAATGCAACCTGGCTCAGGAACGGGTGCCGCTCAACTTGTTCCTTATCACGCCGCTATTAACGCCAGTCAGAACCAACGAACTCCAGGCGACTATCAGGATAATGTAAGTCTGGTACTTGTGTATTAATTGTTAATTATGGGGATGTCGTATTTATCCTGCGTTGCCGTGGAGAGCTATATATTTCCCTTTATTTTTCAGTGTAATAATTGTTAAGAAACAACTTAAAGATAAGAAAATTCCGAATGAGCTGTACTAAATCTGTCCCTGTTATACAATCTGCGGGCTTAAATAATAGCCGAAAGACTTCTACCTAAGGAAAGCCGCGATTAAACAGGAGTGGGCACCATGACTGATTATGATAATCGGGAGAAATCAGCTGACATTACTCTGCTAAAAGAAATGAACAGCTTACGGGATATCATCGAAAATAATTCAGACTGGATCTGGGAAGTTGATGTTGCCGGCCGTTATACCTTTTCATCTGCAAAATCTATCGAGCTGCTAGGTCGTCTCCCGCATGAAGTGATTGGTAAAACCCCATTTGATTTTATGCCCGAAGATGAAGCTAATCGAGTGGGTGCGATATTTGCCAATATCGCGGCTGCGCGTATTCCTTTTGCGGGTATACAAAATCGTAGTATCCGCGCAGATGGCAGCGAAGTATTAGTAGAAAGCAGCGGTATCCCGCTTTTTAACAATAATGGAGAATTCAAAGGTTATCGGGGAATAGACCGTAATCTGAGCAATTTACCTTATGATGCCAATAAACGCCTTTTTGAGTTGGAATCGATTTATTCCAGTGCTCCAGCAGGACTGTGCTTTATCGATACAACCTTATGTTACCTTACAGTCAATGACTATCTTGCTGAATTATTAGATAAAAAAACCGTAGATGTTAATGGCCGTAAAGTGGCTGATTTCTTGCCCAGCATCATCCCTATTCTGAAAAATGCCCTGCTCAAAGCCTATTGTAACGATAGCATCCCTGATGCTGAGTTTCAGATGCCGGATAAACAACGGGTATTTTTCATGCGCATCAATGCCGCCAGATATCCAAATGGTCAGGTCAGTGGCCTGTCTGTCGCGATGATCGATATCTCTGCGCTGAAAAAGATGGAAGAAAAGCTGCGCAGCAGTAAACAACATTATCGCAATATGGTGGAACTGAACCCACAGATCCCCTGGACAGCCTCGCCAGATGGCATGATCACCAATATCAGCTCTCGCTTTGAAAAAATCACGGGGTTAACCCGCGAAGAAGCACTGGATGATAGATGGCTGCGAAGTATTCATGTGGATGACCGCCACCCCACATTAATAAGTTGGGAACATTCTCTGCAAACACAGGAACCACTCGACGTCGAAATACGTTTTTGCCATGTAGAAAAAGGCTGGAACTGGATGCGTATCCGCGCCGTCCCCAGCATTGACGATCAGGGTAATGTGGAGTGCTGGTACGGCACTGCAGAAGATATCCATGAACGCAAGTTACTGGAACTTAAGTTGATTAAGGCTAACCGGCGTCTGGAAATTCAAGCCAGAACTGACTCGCTAACCAAATTACCTAATCGCCGAGAGTTCAAGAAAGTATTGGCCCATGAATTTATGCGGGCAAGGCGCTCAAACTCGCCATTAGCCGTTTTAATGATTGATATAGATTATTTTAAGAATTTCAATGATTGCTACGGCCATATTTCTGGTGATGCATGTCTGCGGTTGGTCGCCAGGACATTGCGTAAATCATTGAAACGCAGCACCGATATTGTCGCCCGTTATGGCGGAGAAGAATTCGCCGCTATCTTGCCAGACACGGACCAAAAAGGTGCCAGTTTAGTGGCAGAACATATTCTGCAATCTATCAGGGCGATGGGTATCAAACACGGCGAAAGCAAATTCCGCAAAGTGACCATCAGCCTGGGGGTCACCGTCTATCAATCTCAACTGCACAGCAATATTACTGATCAGGCTGATTTGGTGCAGACTGCTGACCAGGCACTTTATTATTCTAAAAAGAATGGTCGTAATCAGTTTAATTTGGCCGAGCTTCCCCGCTAGCGGCTAGCGGCATTTTTTTCGCGCCACCTTCTGGCGCTTTTTTTTAGCTCGGCTATTCTCAATAAGGCGACCAGTCTGGTCATACCTCATACCACTCGGTAAAGAAGGAGTCTTTATGGGAAAAACTGTGGTAAAAATCAGAAGTTTCGAAGTGGATGACGCGGTATTATCCGCACCATTGGAGAAAGGCGAAAACACGCTCAGTATCCCGTGCAAGTCAGATCCTGAATTGTGTATGCAGCTAGATGGATGGGATGAAAATACCAGTATTCCTGCAACATTAGACGGTAAAGATAAGCTGCTCTACAAAAAACATTATGACCGACATCAAGACGCTTGGGTGATGAAGGTCACTTGACGGTTTAAAGATCCGTCACCCATAGCTAAAATTTATGAGTGGCGGTTTCTTCATTTTACATTCGATAAAACCGTTACATTCGATAAAGCTGGCCGCTAAACAGCGCTTGCTGCTTGCATCACAAACTCTGCTATCAGAATGTTTCCAACAGTTTGAATTGCATACAAATCAGCATCATATCTGGGGAGAATAGTTCGTATTCTTCAAAAAACCGCTGATGCTCTTTACGCCAATAAGCCAACGAACGATCGCCCTCACCTTCAGCAAAAGCATGCGCCTCATCAACCTGGGCAAAAGTTTTCAGCTCAACATCCGTCAACTCGACTGCACAAACTGGTTCATTGCGGCCATTGACCACAACAAAAACATCACCCGCCAGCGGGACACCTTCTTCATCTAATGCAGCACAAGTTGCCGTTTTAGTACCATTGAGAACCAATGCCAATAAATCATCCGCGACTTGTTCAGTATCACCAAAAGCCCAACGTTCAGCGTTTTCATATTTTTGTGGAATTGCAGCCATAGTTTCATTATTCCTATTCGTAATATTATTGATGCAGCGCATATTATACTTTAACGCTACGAACTCACTCTCGCATCAACATAAATTTTCGCTACTATACCTAAATTGTGGTAAAAAAATAAATCCCGTAAAACAATTTCAAATCAAACAATTTCAAATCAAACAAATCTATTGAGGTAAAAATAAAGGCCTATGGTGACCAAACGCTTACATACAAAACATTGGAAAATGTTTTTGGTGTTACTTTGCATCTGTGGCGCATTAATGCTGCTGCGGTGGGCGTCTATGATTTTTGGCTGATTGAACCGCCACTACTGTTTGTCTTTAGGCAAAAATAAACAGCCACATTTTGGGCACACTAACGCTGTATTTTTATGCACTTTTTCTGTGCTTTGTTCAGATGCTGCGCCGCAATCTGGGCACTTAATGTTCACTTTGGCACTGCTAACCAGTTTTCTGATGCTATCAAGAAATGACATATACTCGCCTCTCAGTTGTACAACCTCATTAGATTACGTTAACCAACGCCCCTAAACCGTGGCGTGGTCAGCGTTACTCAGATTATCTTTACCGGATGAGATCTCACTCAGTGGAAATAACCGGTTTTGCAGGAGACAATGGAAAGAAACAAGCAGAAAATGGAAAGATACGAGGGGGAAACATTCACCACGCTGCATGGCTGGCATGCTTGGCGTAGTGAAATGGTAGGCAGGTTATTGGAAACCCTTGGTCTGGGATCAGTGATTCCATAATTCTTGGATCAACCCTCTGACCCGAACCTTGGAAGCACCAGCAACCAGGCTGATAATACGGTTCGCACTCAACGTAGAAACATCCGTATTCCATTCATCAAACGAATGATCGGAATAACTGTCGTTGAAAACCTTTTTTATCGAGGATTCAGCTTCGGACATCTCACTGAAACTCTTAGCGTTTATTAAGCACTGAGCAATGATTGAGACTTTTTTCATGTTTTATCCTTGATTATCGGTCGCATAGTGTAGCACAATCTCACTCTCTCTGCTCGTATGCTGCTTAAATTGTTTTCTATTTAGGCTAACCGATTGATAAAAAACGAAATCCAACAAATATTATCAGTGACTCTTACCTCTAGCTCGTTTGACCCATGCGCTTATTGGCCCGAAAAGTCTGATCTGCAATCTCGATATTTTCTAAAAAAAGTCGATTTTGTCGCAAATCAGTCACAATAAATTCATTATTTATTCATTTGTTGTGCGCTTTTTATTCAATTAAAGTCTATAGTGTAATGGATCTGACATGGTCACATGTTTTACTCGCGTAGGTAACCGAGGTATCAAATGATCAGTAATTTCTTTCTCTATTCACTTTTTATTATTTATATCGGTGCCGCAGTTGTTGATGGCTCGCTGCCTCTATTTAGCCAGATGTAGCCAGATGTCGTTATATTCAGTCTAATGTGAGTCTGTTGCCACGTTCGCGTTAGAGATTGCATCTTGCAATAAGGTCCCCATCTCAATAGCACCCGGCGGCCGTAACGCCCACTTAGGCCCCTGTAAAGCCTCGGCATAACCCGCCTGATATAAATGCTCCATCTTCACCGGATCAAAAATCTCTGCGCCGTTAATATCAATATCCGGTGGAATAGTTATCCAGTGAAATCCTGATTTTTCAGCCAATGAGAAAGCATAAATTCGGTATAAATCGCCGACTAATGCCGCTTTACTGGTTGAATCCAGCGTGCGCAAAGCAATATTTCGGACCAATCGCGGGGTGGGTGCCGGTTGTGGGCCAAGCTGACCATTGTGAATAATATAAATGTCTTCTTTACTCTCGGCTAAGCCCGCTCTGGCACGCACCACTTTGGAACTGTATACCCCACCATTGTAAAAAACTCGCGCCGCAACACCGCCATCGACATGCATTTCATCGTAATGTTTACCTTTAGCCACCACATCAAAAAATACGGGTGAAAAAGCGACGGGGACGGAGGAGGAAGCAAGCATCACTTTACGGAATAATATTAAAGCTTCCGGAGTCCCTTTCGTGGCAATCATCCCCATGTTCCACACAATAAAGCGCTGCGAATCAAGATCAACCGTGCCCATATACAACCGCCGCCCTTGTTGATGGGCCTTGGCTATTTCACTCAGTAATTGAGGTGTTATATGACCATCAATGAGCTGAGATAATGGACTGGTATCCGCCAATGACTCGCGGAAAAATAGACGAAAGAGCAGATTATCCAAATGGAAAATATCTTGGGTGGTCGTCGTGGTATAAAAGTCATGCAGCGCCTGGTCATAATCACTGCCTAAAAAGGCAAAAGGCGCGATCAGGGCGCCGGTTGATACCCCACTCACCACTTTAAAAACCGGCCGTTTGCCCGTTTTAGTCCAGCCATTCAAAAAACCGGCACCGAAGGCGCCATTAGGGCCTCCGCCTGATAAAGCTAAATGAGGATAAACATGAGTTCCATCAGCCACGCGGAACATCTCTTTCGGTTCGTCTTGATAGGATTGCAGTAAATCTGCTTCAAATATTGGGCTAATATGCCCGGCTCCCGCGCGAATATTGGGCATTCCAGGGATTTCGGCCTCCGGCATTAGCGCCACAGGTACTGGATTTCTGGGTAATTGACTACAAGCGCCTAATAAAAAAAAGCCCGTCAGTAGCACCGAGACACGTATTAACTTCCCACTTTTTATCATTATTTTTTCCAGCAACTCGGCCATAGGTAACTCACTAACTTTATATTATTTTCATGACAATCGCCTAAAACCGAGCTACCGATTAAGCCACTGTTGCTGTGAGGGATTAGAGTAATAACCAGCCGTACTATGCTGGTTTCAAGAGTTTCTCCCCACCGTCTGGGATTCACTATTTTTGTGACAACGCACGCCATTGCTGTACTGAAGGCCGTTGCCATTGATAACTTGCATACTTACGCAAATATGCCGGCAGTTCGTCACTATTGAGCGCCAGCCGGTTAAGCATTAACGTCAAATCAGTATCTGCAATGCACCATTCACTGAATAAATTCTTCCGACCATCCTAAAGGCTGAAAAAATCCGCACCTGTATACAACGTAATGGCTTGCTGATTCATAGTGGCTCCACCGGGTTATTACTAAAAGATGACGTTAATCGATTTTACTGTTCGCTGAAGTTTCCGGTTGCTCTGTATTATTTTCGATATAAAGTGTGCGACTGGGAAAAGCAAAGTCTGCGCCATGCTGATGCACTATATCGATAAATTTCAAATAACAGTTTTGCTGAACTGCCAGCCATTCAGCCCATACTTTGGTCTTAGTAAAGCAATAAACCATAATATTGAGAGAAGACTCGCCAAACCCATTGAAATAGACCAATAAGGTCTGTTGCTGATCAATATCATCATTATTGGCTAAAAAATTGTGCATTTCATCCACAATTATTCCTATTTTATCCGCATCCTCATAACGCAGCGCCAGAGTGGTTTTTATTCTGCGGTTGGTCATGCGGCCTGGGTTTTCAACACTAATGTCGGTGAATATGGAGTTAGGAACATACAGTGGACGATTTTCAAACGTCATTATTTTTGTCAGCCGCCAACCTATTTCAACAACAACACCCTCAATATGGCGATCGGGTAAACGTATCCAGTCTCCAATATTAAAAGGGCGATCAAAATAAAGCATCACGCCAGAAAAGAAATTACTCAAAATATCTTTTCCAGCCATACCGACAGCAAGCCCCCCAATACCGCCAAAGGTAACTAGCCCGGAAAAACTCATGCCCAGATGTTCACCATAGAGTAGAACGACCACCACCACGAAGGTAATTTTCAGCATGCGCGAGATGATTTTAGCGCTGGTGATATCACTCCCTTTTGCCACCTGTCGCTTTTCTAATACATCAAATAATACAAACATCCTACGCATCAACATCAGCAGGATAACTGACATACAGATAAAATTAACTGTCTTGGGCGTGATAAAGTTTATCTTTATGTCAACAAGTGCATTATTGATGATTTTTCCCACCACAATTACCATGACAGACCACAGCAGGAAGCTTACAAATTGTAATATAAACCTATAACGAGAATGGTGCCGTCTCATTCCCCACACTGAGACAATTAATAAGGCAATGATGCAACTGATGACCAAAATCAGCCCGACAATGTTTTCCATAGTAAATTGAGCAACCATATGCCTTATGCCCTCAAACCTATCTCATGTGCTACTTCTCGCCTGTTCATAGGCTGCAAATAACATTTATATCGCAGCCCAGAGCCGAAAAACACACTAACGAAGATTAATCTTCTGCGGGTATATCATCTAAAATCGTCAGCAAAATATCCGCATCCGGGGTTGTGATATGTTTCCCTTCCAGGAAACCTGCGAGTTTGGCTTCAGCATTATGCTCGTACACTTCATAACCTGCAATTCGATAACCCGGCACACCATCCTGACCACGAATATACTCATCGCCGTCAATATAGTACTCAACAACACCGTTGGCATCTTCAATCTCGTAACGTTTATCAAACGGGAACTGTTTCATCACTCATCCTAAAAAAACACTGCATACCGATATAATGCCAAAATACCGCTTTTTTAGGAAGCACTAGCCGCAACGCTATTCAGTCTCATTTTCAATACCTTTTTATATCGAGGATGCTCGGCATATATACTCCTTTTCATTAAATCTTAAACGCCTCTAATCCTAATGTTAAAAATCCTATTTGATTTTACACCACTAATTTTCATGCCAAACAAAGCCATCCAAGGTAAACTAATACGCCTAAATAAGGGGATGGGATGAGCACGGAAATATTTATTGCGGTATTGGGTGCGGCGTTATTGCATGCTAGCTGGAATGCTTTAGTCAAATTTGGTGCTGACCGTTTAGTGGCCATTTCGGTAATGGCTTTTTTTTCCGGTGTCATCTCATTTTTCGGTATTTTCTTTGTTGGTTTACCCTCACTTAGCGCGATCCCTTGGTTACTCCTGTCAGTCGCTTTTCACACCGGCTATTGCCTCTTTCTCAGTAAAGCCTACGAGCAAGCAGAGTTTGGGCAAATTTATCCGATTGCCCGCGGTGTGGCACCATTATTAAGCGCCCTGCTGTCGTGGTTAATTTTGTCTGAAATCCCACGAACAATGGCTTTATTAGGGGCCGTTATTTTGGTTTCTGGGGTCATCATGATGACATTTGATGGTCGCCATGGCCCAAATAAACTTAATCTCAGGGCCATCCTCTACGCATTAACAACTGCGGTATTTACCGCCTGTTATACCCTATCCGATGGAGCAGGAAGCCGTGCCAGTATTGAACCGCTCAGTTATATTTTATGGCTATTTATGTTCAATGGCATGACCATGTTTGGGCTACTTTGGGTTCTGCATCGCAATGTGGTTTTTCGTGAAATCCGACAACATTGGCGTCACGGCATCATCGGGGGGGCCATGCAATTACTGGCTTATGGCATTGTCATTTGGGCCATGAAAAGTACGCCAATTGCCTTGGTAGCCGCACTCCGCGAAACGAGTGTCCTCTTTGCAATGATTATTTCTATCTGGATGTTAAAAGAAAAACCCTCGGTGTTACGGCTTATAGCCAGTGCCATTATTATGGCTGGAGTGGCTATTACCAAATTTGGTTGATTTTTCATCTCCCAAGGAAACGCCTATTGCCTCGATAAAAACGAGTGTGCGACCTCTTCTGTAAATACGCTATACTCATATAAATCCTATAAATAAGGAGAATATATGCTCATAGGATTTGCTTTACTGGTTAGCACCTGCGGAATGGATGCTTGCGAGGCTCTGCCCGTCACTGACGATATTTACGCAACACGCCATGAGTGTATGGCTGTAGCTGCTCGTCTTCATCAAAGAAGACCCGATGTAGTATTGATTTGTGGTGAAGTCTACCGCCACTCTGATAGTGATAAATCTGAGTAATACATGTAGAGTTAGTTTTACTGCCTAAATTTAACTCTCCCAACAGTCATAACCCCGCGTGCTCTCTTCATTGTGTAAACAGTCTGTTATGCGAAAAAAAATTATTGCGACAGGAGTAATCAAATAGAAAGTCCTGCTACGCTTTAATTAAGTATCAAAGGCAATATGAGTATTAAATTATGGCATATAAACACTTATCAAAAAATAGGCCATAACAATGAGTAAACATCCGTTCACCAGGAGATTTACAATGAATCATCCTTCATGCGATATCTGAACATGTGTAAAGAACACCGTAAATAACGGGTTATTGCTTTTACATATAAAGGATTCCAAAAATGCTCCAATTCGATGCTTATAGCACACTCGTCGCTGCAAGCCTGGTTCTATTACTAGGAAGGCAGTGCGTCAAAAAAATTCCTTTATTACAAAAATATGCTATTCCTGACCCCATCGCTGGCGGCTTACTGGTTGCATTAATATTTCTACTTATACACCAAACCACAAGTTGGGAAGCTCACTTTGATACGTCATTACGTGACCCATTGATGTTGACCTTTTTTGCCTCAATTGGTCTTAACGCTAATCTCGCCAGTTTAAGGGCGGGTGGAAAGGTATTAATAAAATTTATCGTCGTCGTTATTGGTCTGTTGTTATTACAAAATACAATTGGCATTGGTATGGCTAAAATGCTCGGGCTGGAACCTTTAATGGGATTATTGACCGGGACTATTACTCTGTCTGGCGGACATGGTACTGGGGCCGCTTGGAGCAGTGTGTTTGTTAAGAATTATGGGTTAGTTAATGCTACTGAAGTTGCGATGGCCTGCGCGACCTTTGGTTTGGTATTAGGTGGGTTAATCGCCGGGCCTGTTGCACTTTATCTAATTAAACATTCTGCGACACCTAATGGAAGACCAGAGGATGCGTTGCAACCGACAACTTTCGAAAAACCTCAGTCAGGGCGAATAATCACCTCATTGGTTTTGGTCGAAACCATCGCCATGATTACCATTTGTCTGATGGTCGGTGGCTATATTAGAGAACTGCTGGCGGGATCAGTATTTGAATTACCTGTATTTGTTTATGTCCTGTTTGTTGGGGTTATTCTCAGTAATATACTCGCTTACACTCGGTTTTATCAGGTATTTGACCGTGCAGTCTCTATATTGGGTAACGTCAGTCTTTCCCTTTTTCTGGCAATAGCGTTGATGAGCTTAAAGTTATGGGAGTTAGCCTCACTGGCCCTCCCAATGTTGGCTATTCTACTGGCGCAAACACTGCTGATGGTATTATACGCAATATTTGTAACTTACCGGGTTATGGGGAAAAATTACGATGCTGCGGTTCTTGCCGCTGGGCATTGTGGTTTAGGTTTAGGTGCTACACCCACGGCAATTGCCAATATGCAGGCGGTTACCGATCGTTTCGGGCCATCTCACGTAGCCTTTCTTATTGTTCCGATGGTCGGGGCATTCTTCCTGGATATAGCCAATGCTATCGTAATTAAGTTGTCTTTATTACTCCCTATGTTTATCCCATTAAGTTGATTTAATTAAGCGCCCGACTAAAAATAACTCAAAATTTGGCGTTGTTATAAAATACAACGCCATTAGGTTCACAAAAAATACGATTAATTAACCACAAGGAGAGTAAAAATCACGCGTAATTAGCGCCCTTTCTTCTTACGTCCTGGTTGAGTGAAACGCTTACGGGCAGCAGAGTTACCTTCTGATTTCTCAGTGTTTTTAGCTCGGACAATGACGGGTTTTTTATCTGCAGCTACTTTAACTTTCGGCTTTTTTGACGGTTTTTCATCAGACGACGAATTCTCAATCAGCTTGAATAATTCTGTCAGTTCATCGTCGGTCAAATCTCTCCACTCGCCTTGCGGCAAGCCTTTCAGATTGACGTTCATAATACGGGTGCGCTCAAGCTTGGTCACTTCATAACCGAAATGCTTACACATACGGCGGATTTGGCGATTAAGACCCTGCACTAATGTGATGCTAAACACAAAGGCGGCTTCTTTTTTCACTTTACATTTTTTGGTCACAGTTCCCAACATCGGCACACCCGCACCCAAGCCGAGAATAAACTCGTCAGTCACCGGTTTATTAACCGTCACCACGTATTCTTTTTCGTGATCATTCCCAGCGCGCAGGATCTTGTTGACTAAATCGCCGTGATTCGTCAGGAAGATTAATCCTTGCGAGTCTTTATCGAGACGCCCGATAGGAAAAACACGTTTACTATGGTTAACGAAATCAACGATGTTATCGGATTCACCATCCTCCGTGGTGCTTATGATGCCAACTGGTTTATTTAATGCGATCAATACTAAGTCGTTTTCGTCACGCGGTTCGATAAGTTGGCCATTAACTTTCACCACATCCCCGACATATACCTGATCGCCAACCGCAGCCCGCTTGCCATTAATAAAAACATTTCCTTGTTCGATGTAACGATCAGCATCGCGGCGCGAGCAGACACCGCTCTCGCTAATGTATTTGTTAAGACGAATGGATGAGTTAGTCAGCATAATTTTCCGTAAAAATCGGACTATACCACGATACGTTACAAATTCTACAAGACTGCTTAGCTGGGAGACAGCGGAGTAATACCAACATCACAGATAGTCCTTAAAGGTTGGCGCTAACAACGCATCCATTACGTGGTAACTTGAATTCAGTTATTCTTTTTCTGACCAGTGGTCAACGGCGTACAGTGCGTTATAATATACAAGCTAAACTAGTTACGGACAGAAGTGACTGTTTGCCATTTAATAACCCATGGAAGATATCTTCACAATGAAAACCTCGATTATCAGTTCTCTTATTTTTACCACTCTTGCAGCATCGCCTCTTTATGCATCTGAACAAAAGATTCTCACACAACAGCAGATAGCGACTATTGTCAATAACACCCTGACTCCATTAATTGAAAAACAGGATATTCCCGGCATGGCCGTTGCTGTGTTTTATGACGGCAAACCCTTGTTCTTTAACTATGGCTTTGCCGATATAAAAAATCGCCGCCCGGTAACGGAAAATACCTTATTCGAACTTGGCTCAGTCAGTAAAACTTTCACTGGGGTAGTCGGTGGATATGCTGAGCAAACAGGTATTCTTAACCTAAGTGATTCTGCAACAAAATATAGCCCAGAACTAACTGGCCTTCAGTGGAAAGATATTAGCATGCTGAACTTGGCGACATATACCGCAGGTGGTCTGCCTCTTCAAGTTCCTGATTCTGTCACTAGCATGAAACTATTGTGGCAATACTACCAGCAATGGCAGCCACAGTGGGCACCCGGTGTGATGCGAAACTACTCCAACGCCAGTATTGGATTATTCGGCACACTGGCAGTGAAAAAAAGCAATTTGTCGTTTGAAGACTATATGACCCAAAATGTTTTTCAACCTTTAAAGTTAACACACACCTTTATAACTATTCCCGATTACATGCAATCAGACTACGCGTGGGGATATAAAGACGGTCAACCGGTTCGTGTCACTCCAGGGGTACTGGCGGCTGAAGCCTACGGAGTAAAATCTACTGCACAAGATATGGTAAAGTTTATGCAGGCAAATATTGAGCCTGAAAAACTTCTGGCTGATAATGATAAATTAAAGAAAGCCATCATCGCCGCCCAATCACGTTATTACCGATCAGGGAACATGTTCCAAGGGCTGGGATGGGAAATGTATGACTGGCCTATTAATTCACAAGAAGTCATTGCTTCCAGTAGCAATGAAATTGCCTTGCAACCTCATAAAATTAACGCATTGATGCCTCCATATTCTGCTGTTCCAGCATCTTGGGTACACAAAACGGGTAGTACTAATGGTTTTGGCGCATATATTGCTTTTATTCCAGAGAAGAAGATCGGAATAGTGATGTTAGCTAATAAAAATTACCCTAATCCTGTCCGAGTGGAAGCAGCCAATCATATTCTTCAATCATTGTATTAATAATACTGCCGAATAGCTAAATATAAAAATTGTCTCTTGATACAGTGTTCTGTTCAAGAGACAATTTTCACCTTTTCCCCAAAAACCAATACACGGCTATTTAAGTAAAATATTATCCCAAGCACCTTAATAAAGCCGGAAATTCATTGGCTGGTCTAATTGCCAACCTTACTCCCAAAGTGCGAAATGTTTGCCCAGTTGCGCACCGCGCTATATCAAAACCAACAGCAAACGTGATGAGGCCATAGTCGAACTTGCCGGGCGAGTAGGTTATTGACCAAATCATCCAGCTTTGCGGCCATCATTTTATGATGCCAGTTCACCAATAGCCGGTCACTCTGCAACAGCTCAAACCAAATGAGGGTGAAATTAAGAAATGATTTTTCCGATCGGGATTTCAGGGCGACACGCGACGGGAAATCCAGATTTTCCCATTCGAGAATATCGCTCATGTGGTGATCCTGCTATCGCGCCATGGTTGGGTGATTTATCGCCATTATTCCCCTTGCACTTTTTGCCCGATAGGGACAAAATGACATTTGTAATTACAGATGTCATTACATAAGTGAGGTTCAAAAATGGGTAACATTAATATTCGCATTGATGATGACTTAAAAGATCGTTCTTATGCGGTACTGGAAAAGCTGGGGGTCACCCCCTCTGATTTGCTGCGCCAGACACTGGAATATGTGGCACAAAGTGGCAAACTGCCCTTTAAATCCGTGTTGCTGACCGATGAAGATCAAGCACTGGTCGCCGTAGTCAGAGAACGTTTAGCCAATCCACAACCGGTCAGGGTGTCACTGGATGACTTATAATCTTGATTTTGATCGCCGGGCGCTAAAGGAATGGCATAAGCTCGGCGATACCGTACGCCAGCAATTTAAGAAAAAGCTGCTCGAAGTGATTAAAAATCCACGCGTTGAAGCCAATAAACTGCGCGACTTACCTGATTGTTACAAAATAAAACTACGCAGCGCCGGATACCGCCTGATTTATCAGGTGCAAGACGAAAAAATCACGGTTTTTGTGGTTGCCGTGGGTAAACGGGATCGTGAAGAAGCCTACAGTGAAGCTGGCAATCGCGTCTGATTGTCAGTTTTCAATCCAACCCCAGCAATTTACCCTCTAACATCTGCTGTACTTTCGCATAATCTTCTGGCGTGTAACTCACCTGGCTAATGGCACCACCATCAGGGCCGCTGATTTCGGTCTTATTTTTCAGCATACCCAAATGCTGATCCACCATTTTTAGCGCGTCGTCCTGATTACGAGTAATGACTTCTAAGCCAAACTTGCCTTGCTTAACACCGGCATAAAGGCGGCGTGCCGAAATCGATAAATCCCGCGAATCATGAAAATGCGCCCTGCCTTGTCCCTCACCATTACAACGTGGGCAATCTGGATTGGGATCTAGCGTACTGTCAAAACCGTAACCGCTATCATCCAGTGGCGCAGGTTTTCCGTTATTGGTTCGTTTCTCCGACTCTTCCTGATATTCCTGCTCGTTAGTCCACTGGTATTTATTTTCAATCCCCCAGCAGTGACGACAGCATAAACGGCGAAACTCTGAAATTTCGTTGGCGTTGGCCGTGGCAATATCCCACCACCAATTTAAAACGGCATCTTGCGTGATATGCGTCCGTTTTTCTCTGGCTTCCATAGCATCGCGGATGGCCTTGTTTACCGATACATGGCGATACAACCGACGGGCAGCGGCAGCACCGGTTAGCCAATATCTGACTAACTGGCGATATGTGCTGACGTAATGCCACACGGGTAAAAGACACCTTAGACGGTCTTGGTGGAATGCTTGAAGATAAATTCGACGCCACTATGTCATTTATCAGAACTCTTGATGGTCATGCAGACGTTTGTGATAAAGAAGCTAAACGCTATGCGGACCGGAAAAAAAGCTGGATAAAACAATCTAATTTACTCAGAAAGTATCTTCTTGAATGTCTTATTACATCAAAACAAGACACGTTAAAAACCAGCCTTAACACGTTCACCGCACGCAAAGCCTCAGTAAAACTAGTGGTATATGATGTGGATTTTTTACCTGACGAAATGGTGGATGTTCAATCAGTTACGGACGTTATCAGCACTCCCAAAATGGATTTGATAAAGGCCGAAATTGAAAAAGCGCAAGCCATCGCAAAAGTAAAAGCACTTGAAGAAGGAAAAGAAATTGACGAGGTATTTATTAATCCGGTACCTGGAACAAAGTTTGAAACCGGCGAACGTTCGTTAGCCGTCCGCTAACTGATTTTTAAAAATCAAAACCGAACCGGTCAGCGCGTTACTATGCTGGCCGGTCATATCGAGGTATGACCAATGGCTAAATTAATGACATTAACCGAATGGTGTGATGAAACCTATACGACTGATAAGCCGACGATTCAAACCCTCCAACGGTGGGCCAGAAATGGCAATATTTACCCTGCGGCAGAAAAACACGGCAGACAATATCGCGTGCGGCCTGGTGCCATTTATATACAGCCCAAAAGCTACAGAATGGCGAAAGCGCTGAACATTTCACATTCTACGATACCGCCAATATTGGAGAAGATGGGTTATGGCAAAAAGGCCGGGAAAGTATGACGCTAATTTGCCCAAAAACCTCACCTTTAGGCGTGTTCAACAAACTTTCTATTGGCGCAACCCGCTAACTGGAAAGGAATTATCTCTCGGCAAAATTGCCCGGCGAGACGCCATATCTCAAGCCATAGAAGCCAATAATTTCATTGAACAAAACTACACTCCTGTCGCGCTACTAGAAAAGCTCAAAGGCACGCAGGAGTTCACACTGGCAGCATGGCTAAAACGATATGACGTCATCTATAAGCGCCGGGAATTGGCCGAAAACACCTATAAAGTTCGCAAGGGACAAATAGCCATGATCAGCGAAAAGATGGGTAACAAGGTGTTAGCTAAAATCAGCACGCGACATATTGCCGAGTTTTTAGAGTTTTGGGTAGCACAGGACAAAAAAACCATGGCTGCCACCATGCGATCAGTGTTGTCTGATATTTTCCGAGAGGCGATTGTCGAGGGCCATATAGATAATAATCCAGTGACACCGACACGCTCAGCTAAACCGGTAGTAAAACGTGAGCGCCTGGAACTGGATCAGTATCTCGCTATTCGTGAGGTCGCTGACACATTACCGGCGTGGTTTGGGCTATCAATGGATCTGGCGCTAGTCACTGGCCAGCGACGTGAGGATTTATCTCTGATGCGCTTTGACCAGATTGTTGATGGCAGATTACAGATAGACCAAGGCAAAACCGGAGCCAAGATTTCCCTACCCTTAGACCTTGAACTTAAAGCTGTCGGCCTGCGGCTAGGTACAGTAATTGATCGATGTCGATTAGCGAGTAATACAGATTTTATGATAAGTGCAGGCATCAGAAAAAATAGCCCTGACGGATCACTGCACCCAGATAGTCTGACTAAGAAATTTGTGACAGCTAGGAAAATGACAGATTTACGTTTTGATGAGAGTCCGCCAACTTTTCATGAGATCAGAAGTCTAGCCGGACGATTGTATGAAAAGGAAAAAGGTAAGGAATTTGCGATGAAACTACTAGGGCATAAATCGGAGAAAATGACGAACAAGTATCTTGATACAAGGGGGAAAGAATACGTGATGCTATAAAAGGCCGAATATCAGATTTTGATAAAATTTCGATAAACCACAAAATTCACCTTTAAAATCAACAAGTTAAAAAAAGACCGAATACGATTCCTAAAGGTGAGAATTCTTAGATTTATCTATATAAAACAATAAGATAATCAGAGTTATGACCTTTAGCATACGTTTAACACCGTCTTTAAAAGATCAACATGATCATATATTTATCAGCTATTTCGAAAATTCTCGGGAAAAGTTCGGGCGCTAAAATGAGGAAAACATGACATCGACACTATTTATAGTCTGCTTAATACTGGCAGCCGTAATGATCACTATCCACCCTGCTCTCTGTGTTCCGTTTGTTATCGCCGCTTACCTGCTAGCAGGTAAAGACAATATGCACATGGATAGTAACGCCAGCATCATTTTAGGGATCATCGGATTTATTCTGTTATTGGTCCTGTTCGTCATTGTGAATGACGCTATCAAATAGCTATTGATACTGTAATGAAATTAGTCTCTCCTCAATCTGACAGCCAGCTCATAGTGAGGAGCCGATGTAATATACCCACCGATTCAAAGTGTCTAGAGCATCCATGGTGATTCAGTTTTTAATCCAATGGTGACTTAATACTTGGAACTTATTATTCTTCGATTTGGTGTAAAAAGTGACATAACTTCAATAGTGGAACGAGTGATTGATTTTTTTTGCACGCCCACAATAGAAACAAATAAGGAAATCATATAGCATAAGAAAACTAATGCGAACAGTTCAATTTTTCTGCGATTGCCTCTATAGACGCAGTATTTAAATAATTGGTCAGAATTAACTGTTTCAGGAAAAGTTAATTACTATAACAAAGCGGAGGAGTGATGGGTAATATTGATTTCGCAGAGCAAAAGTTGAAATCTTTGCTTTCTGATATTCGTGGGAATCTAGCATCCATAGAGAGCGAGGAAGATGCTAAAGTTCAAATTATCAACAGAATATTTACTGAATGTTTAGGATGGTCTTTTACACAGTTCGCATGCGAAAATAAGCATGATAGTGGCTATTCAGATTATGTCATGAAGATTGGCGAAGAATCAACTTTGGTTGTTGAGGCAAAAAGAATTGGTATACTTGATATTGAATCTTCGATATTGGATAAATATAGAACTCTCAAATTATCTGGCTCATCATTAAAAAAATCAATGCCTGGAATTCAGCAAGCTTTTTCATATGCAAGTGAAGAAGGTATACCTATTTCGGTTGTAACTGATGGAATTAAATGGATAATATTTAAAACTTGGGTTCATGGGGCAAAATATAAAGATAAAGAAGCTTTCGTTTTTCCTTCTTTAGAGGCAGTAGAAAATTCATTTAGTATTTTTTATGAATTGTTAGCATATGAATGCTTTTCAGAGAAAATATATAATATAATGTTTGATACAATTCATAATAGTCGTCAAAATTTGAGTATCCCTCTTAAAGCACCATTGGAAATTGATGAAATTAACATACTTAAGAAATCACCAATTGCTTTTGATCTTGAGAAGATATTTAATGGTTTTTTTACTCAACTTATCGGAGACGATAACTCTGAGATAATGAATGAGTGTTTTGTTGAATCCAATGAGAGTAGGATCGCTGATTACTCTTTGGAAAAAATAACAACGAGTATTTTAAACAATTTACCGAAAGAAAAAAATAAAGTTGGGTTAGAACTTAGTGAATTAATTCAAGGGAATGTTCAAGCCAAGCTTCCAGCAGATTCAGATATGTCAGTATTTATTGTTGGCCCGACAGGCTCTGGAAAAACAACATATATCAATAGGTTTTTTTCAAAAATATTACCTACAGGAACTAGAGAAAACTGCCTGACACTAAACATAAATTGTCTTGATGCAACGGGGAATGATACTACAACGACTGCATGGATATCTGAAAGAATAATAACATTATTAGAATGTGATTTGTTCAATGAAGGGTATCCGGAATATAGTGAACTTCAGGGGATGTATTTTAGTCATTATAAAAGAATGACCTCTGGTTATTTGAAAAAGATATATGAAAATGACAGAAATGCGTTTGATGTTAAATTTTCAGAATTCCTTGAAAAAGAAGTTAAGACTAATAGAGAAGGATATCTTGAAAGCCTGCTGCATTTTGCAATTCATAATAGGAATAAATTGCCAATTGTTATTGTAGATAATATAGATGAGTTTTCTTTAGATTTTAAGGTTCGGATATTTCAGTTTTGCAATGCGTATAGACGTAAAGTTAAATATTGCATGTTAATGTTTCCTGTGACTGATAAATCCGCATGGAGCTTTTCTAAAACTGATATTTTTACTATCCATCAGTCTAGGTCTTTCTTTTTACCAACACCATCACCAAGAGAAGTTTTCAGAAAAAGAATTGACTTTTTAAATAAAAAGCTTGTCACAGCCGATGTGACTGAAAAGAAAGAGTATTTAACAAGTAAAGGGATAAGGATTGAGTTAAAAAACATCAAAAAATTTGCGCAAGTTTTAGATGATGTTTTTGTCGAAAATAGCTTTACAGCTAAAACTTTAGGGGAACTTACGAACTATAATATTCGCTCTATAATGAATCTTTCTAAAAGAATAATAACTTCTCCAGTTATGCGAATTGAAGATTTAATCACAACTTATTTGACTACTGAGCCAATAAATTATTCGAAGTTTATTGATGCTCTCATACGTGGCGATTATGAAGCTTACAGAGTTAGCACTGGTGATGACTTTGGAGTTATTTCTACCTTTAAGGTAAATTCTTCAAAGATACACTCACCATTATTAATTCTTAGGATTCTAGTTCTTTTAAAAGTCACCAAGTTGACAGGTCGTGATGTTGAAGAAAGACATTGTACTGTACAATCGATAGTACAATATTTTGAAGCTCTAGATATTGATTCCGTCGATATACAAAGATGTCTGACAGAGTTAGTATCATTGAGATTAATTGAACCATATGACCCATCTACAAGTGTGCTAGATGACAATCAAAAGCTAGCAATTAGCTATAAAGGATTGGCTCATTATGATTTATCAACGAAAAACAGTGTCTATTTTTACCAAATGGCAATCACAACAGGTATTAGCGACCCTGAAGTTGTTGCCAACATTAAGGGATATTACAAGTCAAAATCTAATTCCTCTTTCGGTGAAATAACATCTAGTATTAGAAAGCTATTTTCAGAGTACCTACTTCGCGAAGATAGTAAGTTTGTTACATCAACACAAGATAAGGAACAGTATGAATGTCAGATGGAGTTAATTAGGGATATAAAGTCTTTTAGTGTAGATAGAAATGGAACTAATGGAATCATCCCGGATAACATGACCAGTTTCCTAGGGGAGAAGTTAGTTGGTAAAGTTGAGCGTTATGATCCTGAAAAAGGTTTTGGTTTTCTATCTATTAAGGAAATGAACCAAGATTTATATTTTAAATTAACCAATCTAAAAATCAATGAAATGAAAAATATATATGATTCAGATATTGTTTATTGCAGTTTAGAACAAGGGAAAAGAGGGATAGAAGTAAGTTCAATCTACGGTTTTGTGGAAGGGAAAAATGAATTTCAGTTAGAGAAATGTATTGTTAAAAACTTTAATCCAAAACGTGGTTTTGGTTTTGTACAAGTTGGTTCATCATCGAATGAGGTTTTTTTTCATAAGGTTGCTTTCCCAGCAAATTTTTATGAGCATTTGAAAGAGGGATTAGAGTTTATAGCAGAAATAAGATTGAGGGAGGATGGGAAGTTTCAAGTAAGGAGATGTGTAGATTTGCTATAATACACTGATAGGGACTTAATATCTGGTGTTTGATACGTCAGCTTTTGGCACGTTCCAACTCTAAGGTCTGATCCCCCCAGATGAGGCTCTTTCGAGTTGGTAATTAAGGCTATCTATAATCGTGACAAATTTGCTTTGCTCGGCCGTTAATAACTCAGGGAGCCCTTCCAAACTCCCTTTCAATTTACTTATTAAAATACGGATTCACCCTTTCCACCGCCTGCTGTACTAGTTTGTTTCTGGTTGCCATCAGCCGGTCAATCTTCTCCCTTTTCTGATCCGCCGTTAGTATCCGGTCCCGCCTCATCATTTCAATCTGGGCATTCAGTGCCTTCACTTGTTTCTGAGTCGCTGTTAGCCCCTGACGCTGCGATAACTTCCCTCTATTGTCCTCTATCAATTCATTTGCATCATCGCCACGCCCCTGCTTACGGAAGCTGTTAATAGTGCTATTTATCTGATTGGCTTCAGTCATCATGCGGTAAAAATCTTCGGTGAATTGGGTAGACTTGGCCGGATCTGAACCTCTAAAGAAGGATTTAATCACCGGCAGTTCATCCAACCGCATGGCCGGGGTTTCGCCGTAGTCTTTCAGGTTACGCATCAGCAGATTGGTCGCGCCCATCACATAGCCGCCCAAGCTACCGGTGTAACCCATCACAATATGATCCAGCATCTTCGGTGACATATTGGTCGCCTCACCTATTTCACGCATTAACAGGCTGGTCTGGTCATTATAACGGGCTCCGGCCATCAAATTGCTGTCGGCCATGTTCTCAATCGGGCCGCCTTTGAAGAAATCATAGTTAACATAAGCTTCAGCAATCGGCATGGCGACTTGCGGGATAGGGTTGAATGCCATGGTTTCCATAAAGTTATGCGCCACCAGCTTGCCGAATTTAGCCCCGGTATCTTTACCGCCCAGCGCACGAATAAATCGCTCGGGTAAAGTGCCAAATATCGCGCCAAACTCGAACGGTTTTGGAAAGCGAATATGTTGATCACCAATCCATACATGCCAATAGGTGTCTTTATCCCAGTCCTGTAGCTCTTCATAACGTTTATCATCCCAATTCAGCGCCATCAGTGCCAGAGAGGCCGCCGTAATCATGCCGCCGCGCTTCAGCACTTCACGCGGGTTCTCTTTGATACCTCGGCCTAATTTACTCAGCCCCTGCATGCGGGCGTTGAAGAACGGCAGCATATCACTCAGGTTAATCATGATATTGCTGGCACCCATCATGCTGAAGTCCATCAAGTCACGCGACTCAAATGCCGCCTGCGCTTTGCTTTTCCCCGATTTAATTGCAGCATCATAAGTGGCCAGCCGGTTAGCGTTTTCCGCAGCTTCACTGAGGTTCTTATATTTATGTAACCCCAGTTCGACCTTGTCCATCACCTCTTTGCTGTTACGGACAATAGAGGATTCAAATTCGTGGATTTGGCTATCGTTGTAACCTTTACGCCGCAGAACGCTGCGGATGGTTTTGGCCGTAGACGCGGGATCATAGACATTGGAATAACCACCGCCAAAAGTCGCGCCAGCAAACATCATATCCACCAGACTATCATCGGTGCGTAGGGCTTTTTTAAATCCGGCCCATGAGGCTATAACTGGCTTAAAACCATCTTTATTGATGGCCCATGAGTGGATTGAGTCACGTAAGAAGTTGCGGATAATAAAATCAGGCATTGATGTGGTGCTGACGGTCAGCACTTTTTTAGCCGTGCGTGCTGCTTTCATAAAGGTGGAGTTACTTCGCTCGAGGTCAATCATAGTAAAGGCGCGATACAGTTCCGGATCATTAACCTGAACCAGTTTTTCCTGCCCATCAATAAACACCTTAACCACATCTTTGCCGATACGCTCAAAATCCATTTTATTAGGTGATTCAATCACCTCCAGCACGCCGGTATCCACAAGATTGACCACTGAGCGACGCATGGCCTCATTTTTCATTGAAGCATCAACCGATTTCGCCACATAGTTAAACAGGTTTTCGATAGGATCCTTGATGGTTAAATCGCTGCCTTTTAACTTGCGTACGGTACTGCTCTGGTTGGCAATGCCTTTGCTGGTCCACGGCCCTTTCACCTCGCCATTTTCTGCTTCACGGTAATAAGGCAAGTACCAAGCATCCTCCCACTGTGCGCGGCTTTCCGGATCAATCAATCCCATATCTTGTTGCAGATCCAGAATCGACTTAATAAAAGCATCATATTTTTTCTTCTGGCTGTCGAATAAGGCTTCATTACCCCGGTTAAGGGTTTTCATATAAGCAATTTCGTCGGCATTAAAGTTGTTCTCTTTGCCCTCTTTTATCAGCCGTTCAGAGCGATGGCCGGCGATCCATTTAAAGAAGTTTTCCCGATGGTTTCCCAGTCCGTCGAGAATACCCATAAGAGCGTCCTCTTTACCGGTACCGGATTGTCGCTCTACTATCCCTTCGGCTTTGTTATAGCGCGGCAAGCCATGCTCTAAAGTGGCGGCAGTAACAGAGCCTGCCCCGGCAGCCATACGCGCTCCAATGTAGGCAGAGCTTCGTGCATCATTGATACCAGCGGCATCCTCGGCATACTTCAGCGGAGCCATACCATCAAAGGTTTTGGTATTGAGTTTACGACCGGTTTCTTTTAGCCAGGCTTTCAGTTCCGTTTTATCTTTGCTGGTCACGGTGCCGTAGAAAGTCTTGACCTTATCAAACCACCCCTGCTCAACGTTGAAGCCCATTTTGCGGTTGGTTTCAGCATCCATTGATGGGTTGGTAGTGCGGGAGTAAAGCGCATCACTATTGCGAATATCCTGCTTGGAGAGTATATTTTTACTTGAGCCGCTAAAGGTGTTCGCCCCGGGCAATTGGAGCCCGGTTGCATGAAGCCATTTAGCGGCTTTTTCTTTGTCTAAATACAGCAAGTCGTTGTCCAACTGCTTTTGTAGTGCAGCACGGTTATCTTTTCCGTACACGCTCGCAATCTTATTCACCTCTGCAAATCCAGCACCTTTACCATTCAGATGAATAGCGGCAATCACTGGATTCCCATTAGCATCATGAGCTTCCACCAGTGAGACTAACGCATCTTTCTCCGTTGCAGAACGCATGACAGCCACAGGATCCGAGATTAACTCAGGCAACCGCTTCATATCCTCCAGTCGTACTGCGTGATCACGTACGGATGGGTCAGTGGCTTTATGCACCACGGACGCAGGCATGGTAAGTTCAATATTCCGCGCACCAAGCGCCTGATAAACGGCGGGCGTGTCACCTAAGCGAACCTGATGACGTGGGGCATGCTCCATTGCCGCTATATTTTCAACTTCAAATGCAAACTGCTTAGCGTCATAGCTATCGGGTTTGAATGGATCTTTGCGGCCTTTGGAATACAGAGCATCAGAGCGTGAAAACGTATTATCAAACTCCCGCGTTCCGGGTTGTTCGCCATCATACATAGCCGTCTTTTTAAACCGCCCAGCGACGGTGCGCAGAATATTGCGTATCTCAGTTGGCGAAATATCATTCACATTCATGATGCCGGTTTTCTTCAACGCATTGATCAGCACAGAAACAAAACGGTCCCACATCGCCCCAAGACCGCTGAGTTCTGAGCGCTCCGCCATGTGGGCTAAGAATTCATTAGCCTGCATTTCAGGGGACTCATTGCGATATGACTTATCGACTTCCCGCCAAACATCCTGAATTTCTTTATTTTTGCTGTCACGAGTCTGATGTAATACGCGCATGATACGGTCGTATTCCACATCACCAATGACGGAAGCCAGCCCGTGGTGCGCCAAGACCTCATGACGCAATTTAGCCCGAAGCTCGCGGTCAGAAGTAATGTTATCCGCTACCACAATCACCCGGCTGAGTTCCGGCTGATAAATGGCATGGATAATGCCGAATTCTTTTGGGATCCCACTCGGCATCATGGCAGCCGCTTCAGCTTGGGTTTGCACTACCTTAACTTTGATTTTGGCTGCACCATTCAAATTGCGCACCCAGACATCAGCGATGACTTGGGCCCGCCCTTGCCGTATTCCCTGAGTGGGTTTGTCGCCAGCGGCGGTATGACCGGTATCTGAAATCACATTGCCTTTGCCAATGTCAGTACCCTTACGCGAATAGAAAGCGATACCTTTATCGGTTGGCTTGGTTTTGAGCGTTTGGAATAGGTGATCAAATGCCTGGCGTACGCCGCCGTTTAATTCCGCTTCGGTTGGGTAAGCATAAGTTTCCGGGTTGGCGTGTTCGTCAGCTTTGCGCAGGTTCACCAGATAGTCGTTAGTGATGCCTTTACTCTGGGCTTTATCCAGTAGGTAGCGTTCAAAAGCCCGCGCTGACATTTCCAGTTTAGTCGTCCAGTAAGCTTTGCTTCGGCCACCGTCCAGCAATGCAGCGCGTTCCATCATTCCACTATGGGTAACTTTATCGACGGCGCTCTTAAAGGCGTCATGTACCTCTTGCCTGACCGGATGGATGATTTCTTGCTTTTTGCCGCTGCTAAACTCATAACGAGGACGTCTACGATCGGTAATAAATTCGGATGAACGTTTACCGGACGACTCGCCATGGACATCATAGGTACCAAAATAGTTATCCAGTGCATGGAACCACTCATGTGCCAGTGAGCCCGCGCCATTACCTTTGGTGAGATTGATAACCACTTGCCTAGGCTCATAATGTGCTTTAGCCCCTCCCTTACCCCGCGCGCCAAATGCCAGACCCAATTCGCCATTCAATGACAGCGATTTTGGCGGCACATTCAGTAGTTCGGCCATATCAACCAACGAGTCATAAGCATCGTTTAATTCAGTTTGGCGGCGTGCTCCTTCAACATAGTTACCAAACTGCACTCCCCGGAAGCCGAAGGCATCACTAAATTGTTCAGGCGTCACATTGCCATTACGGCGTTCAATTCCTATCCGGGGCTCGTTGGTTAATTTGCGTTGTTCTTCTCGCGATGTTTTGCGTAATTTATCCAGTTTGGCTTCTATTTCAGCGCGATTCTCTGCCAGATAAGCGCGTGCTTCGGTAGGTGTTTTGAAGCCCGCTTTCAGCGGCAAAACGCCCATAGCCCCTTTGTAGCCAATAAACACACTCTTGTCTGCCCGTCGGGTATAGATCTCTAACTTAGCCTGTCTAGGCGTTAACTGAGCCTGTTTAAGCGCGTCATCTCCTTTATCACTATTAATCTTGGTCTCAATAAATTCCTTGGCTTTGGGTAATAGCTCCGGCATTGAACCCGCTGAAATATCAGTTTTCATCCCTCCAGGGGTAACCAGCTCATATAGGGTTTTCCCACCGGGATAGCTCTTGCCGTCAAAATAGGTGTAATGGCCGGAACGAATTGAGTATTTTGACGCTTCGGCCATCTGCTCAGGCTTAAACTGCGAGATTAAGTCAATAGCATCTGCGGCAGAACGTAAGGAGGACTTACTGCGGAAAATGGTTTTTATATCGTCAACACTCGCATGGCTATTGATAATGGAACCCGCTAAATCACGAACGCCCTTAACCTGTTCTGCCCACTGATTTAGCTTATAAGGGGAGCCCGGTTTAGTTGGGATAAATGAACGCAATGCTGCCAGCAATGCCAATTTCTCAGGTTCAATACCGTTTTCATGCATTTTGGCATAATCAGGATGGGGGAACAGTTTCGACAAAGGCTGCTTTTTAATTTCTTCGATATCATGTTCGGCTTTCAATGATTCAGCTAACTGGCCCCACTTATGCTTTGCTGCCCCCTTGAGTTCTTCACCAAAATCATCAATTTTCGTATCACTTTTTTTGGTTTGATGTGCAGACTCAGGTACAGGTAAGCGAACACCAAACCCCTTTCCTACCGGTTCAATCGTGGCACCCGGCATCTTGCCCCATTTGGAATACTTAGCAACTTTCTCACTGGAGAAGGGTTGGTCGCCATACAATCTTAATTCACCGGCTGGCTGCTCATCAGATACAACAACGCCCTCATTAGAGGGCGCTGTTTTCGTATTAGCCGTTGTTGGTTCAGGTGGCAATCGCACACCAAAACCATCACCAACCGGTTCAATCACTGCCCCCGGTATCTTGGCCCACTTAGTGAATCTGGCCACTTTTTCATTGGGGAATGGCTTGCCGTGGTGCAATCTCAACTCACCTTGTGGACTTTCTGGCTCAATGTGACCTTCTTTGGTTGATGCAATACCGCTATCAGTTGATTTTGCAGGTAATCGCACGCCAAAACCGTCGCCTACTGGCTCAATAACAGCACCTGGCATTTTTGCCCACTTAGTGAATCTGGCCACTTTCTCATTAGGGAATGGCTTGCCGTGATGCAATCTCAACTCGCCAAGAGTTTCACCTTTTGCATAAGCTTCGGTACGTGCATCTATAGGGACACCACCAGCACGCTGACGCTGATCGGTAATCGCTGTTTCAGACTGTTCCCCCATAGCCTCAGTAAAGCGGCGCACATCTTTACGCTGCCCCCCGTCAAATTGTGGAGTTTGCCCAGATTGAACATCATCTGGGTTAGTGACTGGCCCCTCGGCAAAGATGATGTTTTTATCGGTAATGGCCTGCGGATCCGTTTGACCATCGTAGGTCTGGGTCTCCCGCACCGCGCCTTGCTGCTCTGCCGGCTCCCTCGGCAAATACACTTGCCCACGAGCCTGCTCCCCAGCGGTGAATTGTGGTGCTGCACCGGCTTGAGATTCATCACCTTGAATTGGCCCCGGCATGGGGAAGCCTTCTCCCGGATGAATATTACCGGGCGCTGGCAGGCGTGGCGTTCTTTGTGCTCGAATCTGGTCGGCTTGCTCAAGTATCGCTAACTCATCAGGTGTAAAACCTTGCTCTCCTGATTCCATTTGCTGCTGAATAAGGTCTTGTGCGGTCGGCTGTGCTTCTGGCTCTGCCAGTGAACGCTGAACATCGCTATCATCAGCAAAGCCTTGCACGCGAGGATCCTGACGTAAGTAAGCTGGGGTATCGCGGAAATCATCAATCAGGGAGTTGGGTACGCCATTTTCACTCACTGACTTCTGTTGTACAGCCACTTCAGGGGAAGTCTGATTTTCTGCCTGCGGTGTCACTTCTGGCTGTAGGGAGGGATCGATATTTTCAGATACTGGCGAACCCTCGATATCAACGGGAGTCTCTGGTGTGGTTTCTGCTGCGGATCTGCGACCTCGAATCCCACCGATAGTACCGGCCCCCATACCAATCCCACCCCCAACAATTGCATTGTTGGCCCCTGTTTCAAAAACATCTTTCATCGGGTCAATTTTTTGGCCTGCGGTGTTAATTAATTGCTGATTCTGGACATATCGCTGGGAGGCACCTTGAGCAAACTCAGTACTGCCTTCCGCGAAGGTTCCCGTCGCTGCACTAGAAATAACACTTTTAGTTGCCATCTTTTTAGTAAGCAATTTTGCTAGGGTATGATCCCCCAATGTAGAAGCGGCAATATTAATAGCCAGCATCCGAGGATCAGCAGTAACACTATTAGCAGCTTGTTCTGCAACCTGGCTTCGAGCCAAGGTTAATTTTTGTGTGTCAGTTAATGAGGAATTAGAGGGGTCGCTATCAATATCAGCAAACGCTTTTTGGAATGTTGTGCTTTCGAGTAATTGATCAAAGGGGATGGAATTAGTCTCTTCACGCATATCAATACCGCCTTGACCTTGAGCGGTACCCGTCGATACGCCAACAAACCCCGTGACTTGGGCTCTCCTTTTTGCCATCTGAGCAGTTTCTTTTGCTGTGGCCCTTGCCGCCTCTTCAGGAAGCACCTTAATTAAACGATTGTAGGCTCCCTTTTCAGCCATCCTTTCAACCGCATTAGCCCCTAGCTTTGCCCCACTTGCCGTTAAAAACATTTGCGATATTGATGGGATTGCATTAATCATCCATGCATCTTTATCGAATAGGCCAGCACCAGCTTTAATTCCAGTAACATTTTTATTTTTGTCACGTTCAAAAGTTATAAAATCCATCGCCGCAGCTTCTTTAGCGCCATCGCTATAATTGCTTTTGATTTCTTTCGAAGCGCTTTGAGCAAGATCACCCACCCCACCAATCACTGCATTACCAGCACGTGATAACAGATTGCCGCTGTTCTCTTGCATCACCCTCAACATTTCAGGACTAACCGGAATATCAATCAGCGGTTTCTTTTCACCACTTCGGTATTCTGATGCCTTACCATCTAAGTGCTGATTACCCGCCTTAAATAGTTGAGCATTACCGCTAATGATATCCGCAGGCGCTGCCGCCACCGAAAGGAGTACATCTTTTAAACCTATGCTAGGGTCGTTGGCCTGCGGAACTTTTGACTGCCGTCCCGCAGCCTCACGCGCAGCCCTGACTGCTCCCCAGTCAAAACCAGTATTCGCATTCTCACCTGGTTGCTGGATATTGAGTGTTTCACGATTACTGTTATTGGTTTGCTCTTCTGGACGTTGTTGCTGCGGATCGTAAGTCATTTGGCGCTCCAAATTTCAGACGTAAAAAAAGCCTCGTTGTGAGGCTGTTCGATAGTATTAATAAGATCCGGCTGCGAGAGGACTTTAATACGTTCATATTCAAGATTAAGTCTGTGTTTTTCCTTCTTTCGCGCATTCATCAATCGACTACCGATAGTCCCCTTAACCTTCGAAACATTTTCTTTTATGGCAAATAGATGCTGTGCTTGTTCGCCAATTGCGCGACGACGCTTTAGTTGCTCTGCCATCCAGTTGAAAGCATTGATATACGCCTCTTTAATCGCCGTTGCAGGTTTACCGGTAAATCCCATAATCAGCATCATGCAACCATCACGAGTTATATTAAACATCGGCTGCATATCGCCATTTTTATCAATGAAATCAGTGGGCGCAAAATTGCGCTGGGTAAAATCATCGGAACATTTCAGGTTTCGAATTGCCCTTAGAACATCTTTGTTACGCTTGCTAAAGCATTGAGCAACCTTAAGTGAGGTGGTTATCACTTTGTTCTCTGACATAACCACCATGTCTCGAAAATAAAATTGTGGGATGACTACTATTTGTTTGTTCATTGGCACTTCCTTATTAGAAATGAACCTTTGGCGCATAGGAAACCAGCCCATCGAGGCGTACCAACCGTACTGGCTCCTCAAAGGCTCATTTCTAATCAGGTTCGATGATTTGAAGCACATGCGTTGTGCTGGGGAAACTGGAATAAAAAAGCCCTGGCAGGCGAACCTGTCGAGGCTAGATTTCGTGCATAAAAAAGCCGAAGGGCTTTTTAAAGCTCACTTCGGCATCTTTCTGTAATTTAGCGCGTAATTAGCTCAATGTGAAGTTAAGGATTGTTTGTCTTTTTTTCCTTTAATCTAGCAACCAAAACCAAGCCAAGAAAAGATGCATTTTGGATTGTCTCAGTAGAGGTGCTTTCATCACAAAGTGTTAATAGATCTAATAAGGCAGTAAGGCATTCCAGAGTATCTTCAGCATTCATTTTCATTAATATTATCCTTACAAAAGATGATTTATATTAATGACATGGCATTTTTATTAGCTTTCAGATGTCGGTCAGTATTACTGCTGCCTTGTTTCATTAATGCGCTTCATTTCCCTTAACTGTTGGGCTGTATTACTATCAGGAACGGGGCCACCCTGAGTAGAGCCAGGTTGCGCACTCTGAGATGGTTCTTTCATTTGCTGTGGTTGCTGCCGTTTTTGCTTCCATGCCATAAAGAATTGCTGATCCTGTGGGCTATTCAGATCAGGGGCTTCACCAAATTCTTTTTGGTACTCCCCGGCAAATGCCTCCAATTCAACCGGGTCAATGCCGGATTGATTCTGAGAACCACGGCCCCCACCAACACCATAGAGTTCAGAAGCTTGCTGGCGGCGTTGCTCAGAGCTGCTTTTTATTTCCTGTTTTGCAGCGGCCAGTTGCTTCTCATCCATCATGGCACCGTCTTTATTCAGCGCGGCTAATTGCTTACTTTCATCTTTACCAATATCCAGCAGCTCTTTGCGGTAGCCTTCACTTTCCTGACGCATGGCGGCTTTATCTGGCGGGTTAACCATGCTGCCAATAAACTTGGCGCGATCTGGCTGGTTAAGCTGACCGACCATCTGGCTGTAACCTCTGACCTTATTCATAAACTCATCGATAGGGGTTTTCGCTACCTGGTTATCATTCACATCAGAGGAACCGAATTGAGTCATAGGTTTGTTGGCGGTTGAACCATCGCTATAAGTGACTTTCAGACCAGGAATAACAAACTTGCCATCTTCGCTGATGCCAATATGGGCCAGTTCTTTGCTCTTAACCTTCTTGCCAGACTCCGGATCGACTTCATCAATATTGCGCTCAATATGAGGGGCCAACACAGTATTCATCGTCTTTAATACTTTCGGGTCGTTATAGTTCATTTCCCCGGAGAGCACTTTCGGCATAATCTGGTTAATCTCCATCACGTTATTGATGGCGTCCTGACCAAAGAAGCGGGACGGATGTAGCGGATTATCCTTTGATATTTGCCCATACAATTGAGGGTCTACCTGACCAGTGGTTTCAATCTGTTTATACATCGCCTGAACGACGGGCATTTCTTCTTGCATGCGCTGTTGCCGCTCGGCTTGTGAACGTTGGAAATTAAACTCGCTTTTACGCATGTTGAGTTCCTGCGCCCGCATGCCCAAACTGGCATTGGCCGTGCGCTGATTGGCTTGCGCTAACCCGTAGTTTTTATTCCACTGCTCATCACCCACACTGTCACGCTGTGATTTATATTGGTGTTCTCGATTATCAGTCTCTTTGCGCCAATCCACCTGATCTTTAGCCAGGCCATAGTTACGGTCAGAGTCTTTAATCTGTTGCTGTTGTGCGGCATCTCGCAAGCCCAGCTCACGATTGCGACTCATTGCCTGATCGGTCGTATTGAAGCCAGCCAAGAAGCCGTCTGCTAAACCTTGTACGCCCATAATAATGATCCTTTAGAAAATGCTGCCCGCCAGCAAGCCCACTGCGGCCCCAATACCGGCCCCGAGTGGCCCGCCCATTGCCAAACCCGTCCCCGCGCCAACACCCACCATGCTCATTTTGCCTTGCTGCTGTTGCATCTTGAGTTGTTGATTTGAGGACTCGCGTTGCATTTCACGGTTAGATGCATCCCCCATCCCTTGTAGGGCTTGTTGCCGGGTATCCCGTGCGACATCTATCAGTCCGTATCCCATTAGTGACTCCCTCCGCCAATACTCATTTGCTCACGTAGGCTGGCACTGCCGCCCGTTAAGATATTCATCTGCCGGTCTTGCTCAGCCTCACGGATACCATTCTTCGCCCCGGCAGTGGCCAGTGCCGAGCGCAGACCTAAACTGTTATCGTTCGGGTTTGCCGTCTGAGTAGTGCCATAACGCGCTAACTGATTTTGCGTACCCAACTGAGCAGAACGCAGACTGTTGGCAGAACTATCACTGACGCGGGTTAATTGCTGATTCATCAGTTCTCCGCTGGTAGCCAAACCCATTAGCTCTTTTTGCTTTGGATAAAAACGAGTGAGCCAATCGTTATACTGATCACGAATAAGATTGGCATAGGTATCAGATGCTTGTCCCATGGTTATCTCCTGTTATTAGTTACCACCGAAAACGCCAGAGGACTTACTACTATTGGCGTCTTTTAGGCCATAAGTGCGTGCGGCTACTCCACCAGCAGCGCCAACTAACTGCCCAATAGCTTGCCGGTCGCTAAGCGATTTTTGGGCATCACTGGTGGCTTTATTCAAACTCTGATTAGCAATGTTGCTGTAGCCAGATAGTGCATCCGCTTTTTGCCCTGCCCCCATTGCCACCACATCTTGCAAACCGGCAACGTACTTATCCTGTTGCGAGGTTTGCGCCCGGTTAGTCGTGTCGATTTGCCCGGCCACTTGGTCACTTTGCAAAGTTTGTAGGGTTCCCTGAAATTTGCCACTGCTCGGATCAACACCACCCGCAGACAATTCAGTAGCCGCCTGTTGGCGTGCCTTACCAAACTCCTGTTGATAGCCTAAATTGACGGTACCGGCGGCATCGTCGTATTTCGACTCGTTATTCATACTGTCTACTTTGCTAATAAACAGATTTTCCATCGGCTTAAGTTCGTTCTGGTATAGCGTCCATTGCTTACCGGCAATTTCAGCCGCTGCCAGTTCCTGAGAGGTTTCCTTAATCTCAGTGCTACCACTTCCACCTTTGCCCATAATGACCTCCCATTTTCACCACCAACGAACTACGGATAGCACGCTGGCCACACCATATAAAATGCCGACCAGTACAGTGGAGTAATACATGCGCCGGAGTGTTTTACTTCGTTCAAACAGTTCTAGAGCTTTCACAACCCATTCTCCTAGGTTAATATTCACCCATCTTCTCCCTTGCCTTTTTCAAGGTGCAGAAAGTAGAAAGCCCCGACTGCGGCTAACAGTTCGGGGCTTTCGCTTATCTACTTGTTTACATTAAACCGGTATTTTGAATTTCATCAGTCCATCTTTATCAGGCATGCGCTCGAAACCGAGCCGTCGAGCAATGCGGATAAACCCTTTGCGTGCCGTGTAAAACTCAGCCCAGCGCCCGCCTATCATGCGAGTCAGTTGCTGAACCTCTGGGGTGTACTTAACCAAACCTTGTTGCCCGCTACTGATACCAAGCCAGACCACCACATAAGGGATGCCCTGTTTGATGCGTGGGCGCAGGACGATCACCGCATCATCTGCCGAAAAGCAAAACGCCTGCTTTTTACGGCAGGCGTCTTGGACATGAATAAGCAGATCCGGATCTCCGGCATCGCTGGCGATACGCGCCAGTTTAGAATTTAAAATAGTTTGCCGCATCCAACACCATGATGGGGATAGTTGAGACGTAATAGGTAAAGGGGCCATGAGACGCGGGCTGATTTTTAGCCCAGCCCCACGAGGGGCCAATCTCCGTGCCATTGCTGTTTACCCAGACATAGACCTGCCACGGATAACTGTACATCGCACCAATATTACAGGGCGCATACATTGGCCGGGCAATCCCCTCAACAGAGCGCATTGAGCCTAATGGGGCATCCGTCAAAGGGACCAATTTAGGCCGCGCCAGAATATCGTAGCCAGAGTTATAAACCACTGAGCCATTCTGTTTAGAGTATATTTCCAAGCCATATTGGCTTCGGGTTAAAACACCACTGCCAAAAATGCATACTTTGGCTCTGATGGTCGCCCCGCCTCCACCATTGACATAAAAAACCCGATATCGGCGGTCATTGGGGTCAGGCGACATGCAAATTGTTTTACTGGCATCTGTTGTGTAGAAATAACACATCACCTGATCGGCTGCGAATGCCGGATTAATATTACTGGGAAGCCAACCATCATAAATATCAATTTCTCCCTTAAACAGTAAGCAAGAGAATTGGCTGATATTGCTAATACCGGTGAAGTTATTAACCCCCATAAATTGGATACCATAACCGCCCACCGATCCAGAAGCGGGCCAGATATAAACACCATAATATGAGGATGGAATAGCACCATAGTAATTAACTGAGTTTACTTTCAGTGTACGATTAGCATCCAAATAAGGTTGATTATAAGCGAATCCACCAGGTACCCACTGACTACCACTAACGGTGTAATCAAGCCAGGCATAAGAAGACATCCATAAGAAATAGTCATAGCCAACGGGTACAGTAATCCCCGTATTCCATTCCCCGAACGAATTATCCTTACTGCCCATACCAACAATCTTTGTGATCGTTGTTTTGTTATCCATAACAATTGATGTGCCATCCGGGCGAAATACTTCTAAACCGTAGCGCGACACTGCCATACACCATTAAAGTTAAACTCAGGTGGAGGATTCTTACCCACTGACATACAAGCCGTTAAACTAATCAAGCTTGCCAAGACGAACCATAAGCGCACCTTTTTCATCATAAACCTCTATTCTATCGTTAGTAATAACCAAGCCGATACTGCCCGCACCTTGCCTAATAGTGATTCTGCCGGTATTTGAAACACTAAAGAGGTCACCAATTTTCAGGTTACCGGCGGCGTCAACCGTAAACTTGCCGTTGTTAATAGTGGCGCTCTTAAGTGTCGGGGTAGAAATACTGATCCCTGCTTTAACTTCATCAGCGATAATCGTTTGGGCGTTCAAAATTTTGATAGTGGCTTCACGAATCACAGCCTCTGTAATGACGACTTTCCCGCCGACAACTGAGAATGGGATTGCATAGGTTCCAGTATCCGTTGGATTATTCGGGTCAAAGACAAAAAACTGACTGGCCGATATAGCAACTTGAGATATCGGTTTTCCGCTGGCATCTTTGCCTGCGACTATTCCGATCCCGGCAGTTATGCCACTGGCATTAACCTTGGTGCTCCACATTTTTTGAAATGCTTGACCACCGTTTTTATCTAAATCACCGACGCTGTTCGCCAACTCACCGATTAATGGAGAATCATTTATCTCTTTATTAATCAGGTCAATCAGCTCATCAATATCGACTGCCGTTTTTGCAGGCGTTCCCTTACTGGCATTGAATGGCCCCTCAACACCGGCGGAATTGACAAAACGAATCCAGTAAAAACCCTGCCAGCCCGGATCAACCGGGTCGCCGTAGACAGCCGCAGCAGAACTGGCCACCATCACAGCATTAGCCAGGTTATCTTCGGTGCTGCGATAAATTTCGGTTATTGAATGTCCACGATAATTAGGCATGTCCCATTCAAGCAGTACGGCGCTAAAACCACCGTTGGCTTTAAAATTTCGCGGCTGGGTGGGAAAAGAGGGGACTGGGCCAGTATTATCATTTGGACTGGGTTTGAGCTGTAATTTACCGCCTGCCCCAGAACGTAATTTTGCCAAATCCAGATCAGCCAAGTCTGCATAAGTCACGGCGCGATTGCGACCGTCACCCCGTTGCCCGGTCAACACCTCAATATTTTCAGAGATTGCAGCCGCATCACGACCCGCGCGGAAACCTTTGGTCATGCTGGCATCTCCACCATAGAGGTACTCAGAGTAATGCGATCAACTTGAGCATAACCCCACACTTCAATGATCCATTTCCGGCCAGTAATAGGGGGGAGCTTCAAAAGGCCATCGATTAAACTACCTGGCGGCAGAGACAATACCAGCACGTCATCAACAATCAAATTGACGCCTACTCGGATCACCCTGTCACTCATAATTCTCAAACATGAAAATGATGTACCGGCAGGCGCAAGGAATGGCTTACTACGCCATGTTATGGGCAAAGGTGTCGTGCTATTCTGCGATATAGTGAGCTTGTCACCTTTGATGGTGTAGAGCGTATCAGTCTCTAAATCATTAAATGCTGTGTCAAAGACAGTAGTCAGATGGCGAATATCCATGGCTTGCGGGTCGAAAATAAATCCAGCGCTAGTTCCTTTCGCTGTCTGGTAAATAGCCAGATATTCCCCCTCAACCTGCCATGCTTTTATGCTTTCCGGATTGAAGTTTTTACGCCACTGACGCGGTTCGATAATTTGCTCAGTCGCGACTAACGCATTCCCAGCACCATCTACCGACACCAAGCCATTGGGTGAGGCATAAATGGCAAAGTTGTCCATGCTCACCATACTGCGACGGCTCACACAGGCTTGCATCACCGGTAACTTAGCGTTGGTAATATTTGACGGGGTAATGCCACTGAACAAGTAGAGCCGCCCTTTTGTTCCCACCACCAGCCCAGCACCAATAGGGGCAATGGCCACAATAGCGTGCTCGGTGCTTTGCTTGTAACTTTCCGGCCAGGCATAAGGGAGAAAAGCCTCGGAGAACATCACCTGATTACCAGCAAAACCTGCGGCAATGCCATTTGCCATCAGACACAGACCAATCATTTCATCAGGCGGCATCAGGAAGTTTTCTGTTTCCAATACCGGCCCGAGCTCTTTATCCAGTGAAATATCCTGATAAGTAAGTACAGCAACGGGCAATTCCATCAACAGCAGATAATCGGCAACGCCACCACCCGATGCAGAACGATAAATACGGCGGCGGGTTATATTGGAGTTTTGGCTGCCGGGCGGTTGCAGAGCAAGGTTCACGGTACTGCCGGGATGGACGATGGTGACTTCCTGCGAAACCGGCCCCGGTGGCCCCTCTTCACCATAACCAGTGACATAAGTTTCAACATAAAAACGGGTATCATCATCGGTCGGGTCATCTTCTTTATGATCAGCCGGCGGTTTAATTGAAGTGATTTCAATTGGATTGCTCGGCGCAGGAATGCCCAAACGATAACTCGCCGCAGGGAAATTACCGGTACCTTGCGTGGCAATTTGATTGCTAGTGACTTTTGGATATTTACCGTCAGTGAAATACACACGCTCATATTGATCCTGAGCCACCGGACTGCGGATTGCATCTACCAAGTCAGTCCAGGCAAACCAATAATTATCGCGATAACGGAAGATGGTGGTTGGCTTCAACTTGAATGTTTTCCCACCATCAACATCAGCCATGATGGGTGTAATCACGCCGTGGCGAAAATGACAATTTTTGGCAATAGTCGCCGCTTGCTCTGGCAATAGATGTGGCACTGCCCGAGGCATTTCGCCACGCATGGTAGTGATATCGATAGCTGACATAGGGGAGGATTTCCGACAGGCATAAAAAAAGCCCCACTAAAGAGTGAGGCTTGGCATCTTTGGGTAATGTAGCGCGTTAATTACTCAGTATCAATTGATACTGAATTTTTTTCAACCTCTGGCATCTGAACGCGCAGATCAACAAAACGCCCCACAGGGATATCAATCGGTTGACCATCTTCGTAATCTTTGATGATATTCTGTGCAAACTCGGGGGAAGTCGGGTGTGTGCGGTGATAGGTTTTAATGATTAAATTACCATCTTCTTCCAGCTCATAATCAATCCAAATTAATGGCTGTTTATTTTTGTCTGTCGGGATTTCTATGCCCCCATCTACACCACCCCAACTATCATCAGCGTTAAAACCTAGTACGCCAGATATTTTATAAACGCCCTCACTAATGCGTTCTGTTGTTACCGCCACCGACTCTTCATTTGTTTCAGAGCTACCATCGCCGTATAACTTCACAACCGGGGAAGCTTTTTTAAGGAAGCCATTGGAGTCTACTGTTGTGTTAGCTGAATGCCATACTTCACGCCATGTATTCCATACCCCCTCTGACGTCGCTCTAAAGAACATTTTTCCTTGCGCGCTATACGATAGTAGAATCTGTGATCTCCACGCGTCGCCAGACGGGTGTACTGCAATGTTGATAATTCCAGATTGCTGACCAGATATACCTCCCGGCGTACCAACCCATTGCGTTAAGCTATTATAGAACCCGTTTTTTAGCGTTGTAGCATTGGCTGTATTATCTTGAGCTAAATTAATCCCAGCAGTGGACCCAATACCAAACCCCCCAACACCCATCAATTTACTTGCATCTGCATCTGTAGTGTTTGCCTGCGCATTCTTGCTAGCGGCCGACCCTAGTCCTAACTTTTGCGCAGCGTTATCTGCATTAAGATTTCCACTAGTCCAAATATATTGACCATTCTCTAGACTAAGCGCTCTAGCACCACCTGTGCGATAGTCTTGAATAATGAGCGCTCCATCATTAGCTAAACGCCCCATACGAAAACCCGGTGAGCCGTCAACTTGAGTCCAGTGAATCCAGTTGTAGGCGGTTGCGTCAACGGGAGTGAGAGTAATCGATGCACTATAACGCAGTACCAACCCCCCGGTTAGCGTCCCGCCCGCCAGTGGTAGTTTACTATTTATCTTCTGCTCTAAGGCCGGAGTATCAATGCTTTCCGCAGAGCTTTTAGCCCTATTAGCAAAGATTTCTGCTTCATCTCTAAAGCCTTTGGCCGTATTAGCACTGACTCCTGATTGGTCACGATACCCTTTTGCGGTTGCTAACGCCGTTGAAAGGTCAGTTGCATACTGTTTGGCTTCATTTCGAGAGTTACTGGCATTTGTCGCTGAATCACTCGCACTCTTTTCCAGAGTTTTGATTGTTGTTAGGTCGTTGCTTACCTGCTGTTGAATCTGTCGGAAATACAGAATTAAGTCAGGTGTTAAATCAGACTCCATGAGTTGTTGCTTCAACAACTGATTGAGCGTACTGGGGCCAGTAGTCTCATCCAGAGTGATAGCCCCATAGACAAAACTGTGCCCATTAGCCGCCACTGTCAGTGAGTAGCTTCCTGGCTCTAATTGCACGCTGTACGCACCAGAACTGCTTGTTTTAACTGTTACTGAAAATCCAGTGAGTACCGTAAGGCTGTTGGTAACTGCTCTTAGGGTGATTTGTGCATTCGCAACCGACTCACCCGCAGGATTAATCATAATGCCGGAGACTTTTATACTCACTGCCCACCTCCCTGATACTGTGCTTCTTTCAATTGTTGGGCGAAACTCTCAGAGTTTTGCTTAACGCCCAACTGATCGCTAAATGCCTGGTAATGCTGCATGGCTAAATTGAGATTGGCCCCAGCGTCACCATCTTTGCTAAATGAGCGATACAGCATCCAGTCCACCAGTGGATTCACATAGAGCTCATCAATCGGTACCGGTGTTTTATCTGCCAGATCATTGATAGCAACCGCCGCAGGAACTCTGGCAACTACTGCCTCAATGCCTATGGATTTCACCGCTCCTGGAAACAGGTAATACACTTTGGGTGTCAATTCGTTATAGGTGTAACGTTCAACGGGACCCGTCATCTGATGCCAGTCAGGATATTGACTATCCAGTACATCTCTCGGTACCGGCCTTAACGCCCTGCCGTCTACTAAACGAATCATCTCGATTAAGCGGATCGCACCGGCGGGCAACTTCTGTTTAGTCCCTACGTCAGTGGTAATCACTTCGGTCGTGGCTCCGGCATCTGGCCGCGCCAGAATGACTGCCCGGACAGCATCATTGTAATAATCACATAGCTCCGCCAACGGCCAGCGTAGCCATGCAGTATCTTTTAGCTGGGTGTTAACCCGCCCAATAATCTCGGCAATGGTGACCATTAGAAGAACTCGTGTTTGCGGACAGGGTTATTGAAAGCAGTGATCGGGGAGTTATCCAGTGCCTCACGGAATGCCCGGCGGTAACCATCAACAAAACGCGCGCCAAAGTATTGTGAGCGTTGCGGATCCGTCCACGGTTTGCCCGGCATAATAAATAAATCTTCAAGAGCGCCAATGGCGATCACATCTGCGTAATCGTCTGCCAGAACGTCAGGCACTTCAGTCACCTCACGCTTGGGTTCAATGGCAAAATCCACAGTCACTTTGGTAAACGGCTGATTGAAAATGATTTGATTGGCAGACTTTACGGTAAACTCAATGCCAGCCGTCAACAGAACACCCGGCGCACTGGCATTACTCACCTGATTTGTGAGGTTTAATACCCGTAGACGCTTGACGCATTTCACCAGATCACTGTCCGTCAGGATACAAGTTGCACCCTGAATAACATCATTAAAAGTGACAGTTTCACGACAGAGTAATGACTCACGACAAAAGGTGATCGCAGATTCCAATGCGGCCTGCTTCATCATGATATCCAGCGGGCCGCTGATATGCTTTCGTATGGTCGGCAGAAATGCGTCAAGTGTTGCCATGGTTATTCGGCCCCAGTGATAACAGCGTTCTTGACCTGAATGGCTTCACGAACACGCACGCGGAAATCATCGACCTTTTCCTGAGCACCCTGCTTGATATCCAGATCTTCAGATTCGACTAACGTTGCTAGTTGAACAGAAGTCAATTTGGCAATATCAACCTCATCGCTCCCCATCTTCAGGACAAAGCTATTTTTTGCTGCCTCAAGTTTGGCTTGTTCTATGAGGTGCGCCGCCAGCTCTGCATGTTCTTGTTCTGAGGCTTGTTGCAGATTCAACGCATCCTCCAACTCATCGTGACGAATAAATACCGTTGGGAAATCCAGCAGTTGATGGGCAATAGCACTTTCAACCTCAACCGGTTTATGGCGCGGAAATACCAAGCGACTACCGGTAATGGTGTCACGTTTTTTTTCTTTTAGGCCGATATAGACCACGGCGATTTTGTTAGGCATGGGAAACTCCAGATTGCAGACAGTAAAAAGCCCACCGAAGTGGGCTTAGAGGGGAATAATGTGAAATTAGTAACCGACAGCGACATACAGGATATTAATCACCAGGCGTCCACTGGCAACACCGCCCGCAATCACCGCAGTCACTTTCTCGCCAGCGGCTTGCGTGCTGTAAGGAACAATTGGCACATTCTTCGCGACAGCAGCGGCATGGCTGGTAGCCGCGACGAGTAAGGTAGTTCCACTTTTAACTTCTACGGTAACAGCCGCGCCAAGGGCTTCACTGACGACACTCACCCCATAAATACGCATGCCGATAGGGAGTTCCAGAAACTCAATCACGTCACCCACAGCGGCATTTTTTAAAATAATCTGCCCTTCAGCCAACGATAAGTTGCCTTGTGGGCCTTGATATACCGCGTCACCAATAGACGGCGCTTTAATAATGGTCATAACATTTTTCTCCAGACAAAAAGAAAGCAGACCGATGTCTGCTCCTTGTAGCATTGATGAATGGTATTCCTGGGCGTTACTTGCCCAGAGTGACCGCTGAGTCCACCACCATGACGCCGTGGTCATTGACTCGGCCATCTTTCTGTTTGAAGCGGATCTTCTTCAAACCGTTAATCCAACGAATTGACACTTCAGTACCATTGTTGTGGTCCACTTTCTCTTCGTTATAACCGAAGAAACCACCGCCATCACCGGTACCGTAAGCATTCGCCAATGCCTGACCGCCTAACAACATAGCGCGGTCAATGGTGGTGCCGGTGGTGATAATCTTGGTTGAGGCCGCCAAGTCATTATTGGATACCAGCACTTTAGAACCGGCATTGAAACGGACTGGCGTACCACCATATTTCCGAACCAGCACGTTACGCCACATCGCACATTCGCCTTTGAATAGCGGGTGATCAAAGCCCTTAGAACGCTGCACTGCTCGGGTCATCATGGCTTGCCAGTCTTTACCGGACGTGGAGGTATACCAGTCATTCCACTGACGCGGTGTCACGTACAGCACAAAGTACGGATCCTCATTAGCCAGCTCATCTTTAGACATGCGGATCGGCTGTAATGGATGAGCCATTTCATCAAGGAACAAGGCGATGTTATCGACAGTAGCCAGCGTGAACAGGTCCGCTGCATCCAAGGTTTCCATGGAGGTGGCATCACCAGAATAGAAATGACGGTCATAAGTGGGCGGCAATACATCGTTGATCATGATTTTGCCAAACTCACCATGATCTGCCAGCGGCACAATGGTGTCATCGGCCATGTAATCGCCACGCGCACCGGCCAGATGGAAGGTAGCAGACTGATCCTGCACATCATTGAAGTAAGTCCCCAGCAAGGTGCGGGCGGTCTTATTCAGGTTGTGCTTGAAACGCTGCTCAGACATCTTCCCGCCCGCATCAACCAAGTGGCGGCCTTGGTTAATCTTTAGTGCGAAATCCGCAAATGCCAGATTTTCACCGCGACCAGCCAATTTCTCATCGCCCATAGTGGGGCGCTTAGACAGTTTATGGACGATCTGCATATCCACTTCATCACCCTTCTGCTTTTGCAGGTCAGTGATACGCACAACTGGCGCATTGTGGCTGGTTTGCGTGGTGCCTTTCTTATCAGGATTGACCGACTTCGGCGCTTCCTGTTGTTCGGTTAACACGTTAACAAATGAGCGGTTACGGTTTGCAGCCGTGAACAGCGCTACCTGCATCAGCTTATTCGCTTGGGCAGAGGTGATAGTGGTCATAGATACTCCATAAATAAAAAACCCGCCAAAGCGGGTTGAGGTTTAAGTCAATTGGATGACTAGATTGCCTGGTCTAACAACGCCTCAATTTGGGCATCCGTCATCCCGGCAAACATGGCTTGTAGCTGATCCGGAGAAGCATTAGCGGCCTGCTCCAAGGGCGAAGCTGTATGAGTTGTTGTTACGCCAAGATCCGACGGTGAGCCAGGGACTTGAGTCGCCGCAGTGGCAGCGGCCAGTTTCTCGGCTGCAATCCGTTGCACATCTGCGGTGCTCTGCGTGGCCGCAGTGGTGGTGGATGTCGTATCCGGCTGTTGTTGAACTGACTGTTGTTGAACTGACTGTTGTTGAACCGGTTCGACCGATTCACCGTAAGCGGCCTTGGTGCGTTTCGCTACTTCCGCAAAGCGCTCAGTTAAAGACTTGTCTTTCCATGCAGGGTCATTTTGCAGATTAGTATCAATGTGTACCGCCAGTGTGAAGCGGTCAGGGTCTTGATCCTGCCATGACTTCAAATCAGGTACGGCATTGATGGCATCTGCAACTGGATTACTACTCGGCTGATGGGTAGCTTGTGCTGGCTGGCCTTGTTGCAGGTAATCGATTTTCTGCACCACGGTGTCCAGCACTGCCGCCATCTCAGGAAAGTTTTCACGGATGAAATTGATTTGCTCAGGGGTAACCTGTGCTTTTTCAGGTAAGGGAACGGGCTGCATACCAGCAGAGTTAATTTGTCGCGTTAACGCTGCCAGTTGGCGTTTCGCTTCAGCTAACTCCGTTGCCGTTTGCTGATTGGTGCCTGCTAAGCGCTGTTTTTCTGTCCGCTCAGCCACCAGTACGTCATAAGGAATAACATGCTGACCGTCTTTGCTGAGAATACCTTTCGGCTTCTCAGTGCTTTCGGCTGTTGTAGTCTCAGTGGTTTGTGCTGTAGTCGCGCCCGGCGTCAGCTCGTCTTTCTTATCGCCCGTATTGACTACTGCATTGGTATCTTCAGTAGTATTGTCCACAACAACAGCTGCTGGGGTAGTCGTTACCGCGGCTGTCTGTGTTACATCAGAAATATCCACATCACCAAATCCATCGATCAGTGCTTCCAACTCTTCTGGCGTTTCATTACCTGTTAATTCAATGTCCACGTTATGACTCCTGCATGACTATTTACCGGATAGATCCGAATGAGAAAGGCGTATCGCTGCCCATGCGAATAAGCACTCTTGGATAAGAGCGCTCAGCGGCATGAACCTTGATGGTAGAAAAAGAAAAGCCCACGAATTGTGGGCAAGTAATTCAGATGAAAATCAGAGATACCAGAAAGCAAAAAGCCCCGCGGTTAGGCGAGGCTTAATTCAATGCAATGTAGTGCATCTTTCGGAAATTTAGCGCGTATCTTGCGGGCATGCAATAGCTAGAGTGGTATTTGGTCAATTTGCCCCTGAATGCTCTGCATCATTTCTTCATGTAACGCACCTATTTCTTCAGTCACATTCTGCATATCTTGCAGCACCTGCCCGGTTTTCGCCTGAGTATAAGCGTCATTGAAACGTTGACCATTTGCCAATGTGGCCTCGCGCTCCGCTTGGGCATTAATGCGTTTAGCCTCTGCCTCTAAGCGTTCAACTTTCGCTGCTAACTCACGCATTGCCAGCTCTTGCTGTTGCTGCTGTAACTGTTGTTCCTGCTGTGCCGCCTGCTGTTCTTCTGGTGTCATCTCATCCGGCGATTTTGGTGTACCCAATGCGCCACGGATCCGCTCAACGAATTCTTGTTTATTTGGCAGGTCTAACAGTTCTACCCACATATCCAACACGCTAACCTGAATCTGCGGTGGCAACCCGACAATAACTTCAGATAACCGTTGTGCCAGTTGAGATTTATAGGCTGGCGTCTGTTGAATTGGTGCCAGCGCGATATGCGCCCGTAAACGCGAGACATCGTTATTCATCCGGCCAGCCTCTTCGGCGGCATTCAATACCACCTCTTTGCGCTTGCGTGGATCATCACGATTAATCACTACCGGATAATTTCGGCGCTTGGTTAACTCTTCCAGCAAATAGCACAACAATAACTGTCCCACTTGTTGGCAAGCAAACTGATAGTTATCGTTGATTTCCGCCAAGGTAGTCGCACCCTGCTCTACCAAGTTACTGATTGCAACACCACTGGATGCGTTAGAGTCTTGCCCGAGGAACGCTGAGTAAACCCCCAATCCGTCCTGAATCAACTTCATGGATTCCTGCATAACCTGGAACTGCTGCTGTGCAACTTGAAAGTCCTGTTGGATGTTTAATGCATCTGCCGCTGTGGTTTTATTGGCGCGGTTGGGATTGAGGTTAATCACCCCGTCCGGGCGCTCGATTTCTTCGGCCAACTGTTTATCAGTCATGTTGGTCGCATCCGCATCTTTAATCACGCGCTTGGCCTGCAATAGCCAGGTCAGTTTAATGCGGCGGAAATTGACTTCATCCTGTGCGGGAATGGCACGACAAGCCAAACCATAGGGTGCTCCGGTCTTATCTTTACGATAGCCCCAGAACGGGATCAGCGGAAACATGCCTTGCGGCGCGGTACAGGGGCGGTCAATGATGCAATGAGGGCCGACAAACCACGATTCGCGGATCCGGCTGACTCGCGCCATGGTGACCTGAACCCGGTCAGTGGCCACCGCCACAGCATGCATTACGTTGTTCTTGTCATATTCTACAACGCGGCCATTGCTTAATTGCAGGATTGGCAGGCGTTGGAAGGTGCGATAATAGATAACCTGAAGCAGCACGCGCTTGCGGTTGGCTGTTACCCACTCGGTACTCTCACGACTCCACGATTGATACTCTTCGTAGGCACTGATCAGGTCAGACTCTTGCCCGGCAGCCAGAACGGTATCAACAAAGCCTTTCCATTCATTGAGGGAATAATCGATGATTTGTGCTTTATCGGGGAAAGTCCCTTTCACCTCGTCTACATCCAGCCAGCGCTTACGCATTAACCAACGGCAATCACTTAGATCCGCCTCGCGGCTGAACCAATCCCAGAACACTTCATTACGATGAACGGTAGAGACTTTGAATTTATTATCGAATGGGTCACTGTTGCGGCGTACCTCAACCCATGATAAACCGGCTTTGATTTGCTCGGCATAGGCATCACTGCGGGCCTTATTCAAACCACTTAATCGGCAGGCATCAGCAAACTCAGCATTGACGGCTTCGGCCATCACTTCCATTTCCTCATTGGGATCATCGGCAATCACCATGAGATCGGTGCGGGTCTTGGCTTCCATACCCAGCACGCCGTCGATAGTGGGCGCGATAAGGTTATGCTGCGTCAATGGTTGCCCGCGCTCCCGCAGCTTGGCCACCACTTCCGGCGCAAGTTGATCTCCATCGTAATAAGCACAAGCCGTGTTAGCACTGGTGCGCCAGTCTGGCTGATGGTCAATATCTGAAGAGATATCCATCAAGCGCTCAAGCGTAAATCGGTCGCGGTTGACTGGCTGAGCAGGCTCAGGTTGATTGGTCGCGGTATTCATCAGATAGCCATCCAGTGTTTAGGTTTCGAACGGTCAATAGGCGTATGTTTAGGGCGTGCTGGCATACGGGCTCTCATTTCTTGTGCAATGGCATAGCTCATCACCTGGTCATCAAAACAACCGGTTTGGGCATTCATGCGACCTCTTGCATCGTAAACGTAGGTATTCAATTCATTGATGGTACCAATCCAGCGGACGCCAGAAGCATTCTCTCGAAGCAGTGATTTAAGCCCCTCGATGATGACCGGCTTACTTTGTGCGGTAGTTAGCCAGCCCAGTTTTGGCGTTTCATCATCATGGTCACGATCGAGATATTGCTCTGAGTAGATAGCGCGGTGCGGGTAAACTTCACGTAACTTCTGTATGACAGCATGGCCGTGGTTGTTACGCTCAGGCCCAATAAATGCCATGTTGTACCAGCGGCCAACGTGGGCCATCAGTTGAGCGAATAACTCAGCATCCAGATAGCCGAACCAGTGGGCGACCTGTTCCCCGCTAGACTTTTTCACCACATCAAATGATGATCGGTCGCCATTTTCCAAGCCCTCAGCCACATCCCCACCAATAGCGTAATCCTCATCAGGGTCTGGCAACTCCCAAACTAATAAGTGATTCAGCAATGTGCGTTGAAGTTCTTCTGCATTACCTGCACGTAACGCCTGAACTTTGGTTCGTTTGCCAGTGACAGGCTCAATGTCATATACCAGCAACGGAGACTTACACTGACCTTCGGCCTGCATGACATTGATGGCGGCGAATACGCGGCGGCCAGATGTTAGAAATGCCTCAGACGGCGTGCTGGGAAATTCCTGTTTCATTTCCTCCTGCTGCTCAATCTCTTTGCGGATATACCACTGCTTTTGTTCATCGAGCAAAGTGATACCCATCGTTTGCTCAACAGCAGCAAAATACTCCTGATGGTATTTACTTAAACGCAGGCCACCCGTTGGCACTGAGGTCTGATATTTAGGATCCTGCCACCAGGCAAAGAAATGGAATTTATAATCTTGTGATGTGAGCGGTAGCTTTAATTGGCCTAAATCCATGGCTCGCGTGCTCATGGTGTGGAAATCACCACCAACACCTTCAGCGGTAGATTCAATAAAGACAATGCAGCCGTCTTTGATGGCGTTGAGCGTTCCCGTTCTGACCTCTTTCGCCTTGGCCGGATACTTGGCGCAAATCTTTCCATGCTCTGAAATATGTAGCCGTTGTACCGTCCCGGAGCGAAAGGAGGTTGATACACGGATCTTGGAGCCATGAGCAAACTCGATATGCCCACCATTGGCACCTTCACGTCGGGTATTGATTTGAAACGTTGCGCGTAACCAAACAGGCAAGTTATCGAACGGAATAGATATTTTGGTACTGAATATTTCCCCTGCCGCCGGTAAATCCTGAGCAATGATCCCACAGGAGAGATTTTTGTTAAAAAGCGCCTGATCTAGCAGGTAGATATCTATCCCTGTTGAGAAGCCCAATTGGCGAGCTTTTAGAATGATATTTCGATAGTGCATATTCTTGAACAACTCTCGCTGTGCCGGGCGCATGCGAAAGGTCACTAGTTCGCCCTCTTCATTGACGATCTTGTACAGGTTATTCAACCGCCACCAAACATCAGATAAGTGAGCTTTGATATAAGTTATCTGTTCTGCTTCACTCATTGCGGCAATATCGGCATCGTTAAGTCTATCGTCTTGTTTCACAGCAAACCGTCCTGTCCTGAGTCCCTAACTTCTTTCACTGCTTCACTGAGCGGCGTTGTCACGCCCTTGCCTTCTGAGGTGAGTTTCTGTGTTTCTGCCTTCAGCTTAGAAGTGGCCGCTTTGATACGATACATGTCCGCCGTTAAACGAGGCCCGTTAATGGCATCCAACCTTAGCTTGCTCAAACTGTTCTCAATGGATTCAATGCGACCAATATTTCTATCCAGCGCTGATTCCGCTTTCAGTAACTTGTCATACAGTTCTATACGCGCTTCAACGGATTCTGCTGCTGCTAAATCCTCGTGGATTTTGCGCATGGTTTTAGTCACCGATAAGGCCCGAGCGCGGGTGAATATCAGTTCGTCATGAAGATCTGAATCAGCCGCCGCTTCAAACAAATCATCTGCATTCAGATAGCGCGCATAAGCGCCATGCTTTCTGGCTGCCTGATTGCCGGGAGTAAAAGCACCCACCGGATTAGGATTACCTGCATTACCTTCTGAATGACGATTGCCTTTAGTGAATTGCCCGTTGCCCGATCGGCCGGAGTTCGGTTTCTCCGTTGGCTCTGACTCGGGATCGCGGTCATCGTCTGCGTCCGATGATAATTTCTGTTCTTCCTGTTGCACGTCATCACTGTTTGCGCACTGTTGCGCAGTAGTGTCGGATTGCGCATTGTGCGCAGTTCTACGGGGTTTCTTTTGCGCAGACTGCGCAGCACGAGGTTTGATATAGCGGCGTGCAGATTGGTAATTAAGTCCATGCTGTTCACACCATTGCTGAGCGGTAATCCCGGTATCCGCGTTATCAGCCAGAAAGGCAGTTTGTAACGCTTCCCAATCATGCTTTGCCATAGTGTTCTATTGGTCTGTTGTGGGCCATTATTGAGCCACCTCTGGGGAAGTAGCTCTGTAATGACTGACTCCAGCTCATTTATTCCCCGTGGATTGTTGTGATGGCAGACTGCGGATCAACTCTCTATCGTTATTGGCCCGGTCTAACAGGGTCAGCAACGGGTCAAGCCACAGCACTGCTTGGCGGTATGTCATTCTGTGGGGGGAAGTGGCACCAGTAGCGGTTCCGTCAGGTTGGCCGGAATGGCGCATTGCCCTGGCACGTAAACCGTCCGTATAGTCGTACATCCGCTGAGCAGTAGCATCAGGGAGATACCGATCAGCACATTCCTCAACTTTGAGGTCTTTGCGGTTTTCAATTTGCCTTTCCTCGCTTTTGGCAGAAATGGTGACGTTATAGCTACCGGCCTGCGCCGCTATCTCATTGGAGCGCTGGAACTGAAAAGCCTGTAATGCCTGGGTGGCTTTTGATTCATCCAGATCACTTTGCAGTTGTGATAATTGCCCGTCCTTTTCAACAGCAACTTTGTGGAAATAGAAAGCGGTACCGCCAAGGCACAGGATCACCACCAGCAGAACGCTGGCAATCGCGATAAGGAGTTTTGTGGACATATCAGGATCCAGGCTTAATGCCGTTTACTATGAAAAAAGCAGGGGTAATGGCATTCACCAGTGATTCAGATTTCACGTAGCGTTACCAAAACAGCTTAAAAATAGGTGTTATTAGCTAATTTATAACGGTTTTATGGCATCAGACATAATTCGCGCTCGACTTCTCGGCGATTGACTAACCCCTTCCAGACCTTACCACCGGCCTTAATCCACCTGCGCAACTCATCGCACGCGCCGGAAGTGTCGCCACGGTTGAGTTTTCTCACCATGGTGGAGTTGGTCATGGCAGTAATACCGACGTTGTAGCCAAATGATGCCAAGGCAGCTTTACGGAAATCGGGCATTGGAACGTTAACGATGCGGTCAATGGCGGCAAATACCGGGATCAAGTCTTGGTGTAGCAAAGCATCACATTCAGCATCGCTATAACGTTTGCTAGGAATAATATCTTTGCCAGTATGGCCATCACACACTGTCAGCACACCAACCACATCAGGGTAAGGGGTATATTCTCGCCCTTCTAATCCGTCATGACCACCAATCAAGGCAATGGTAATAGCCATCGCACCACCAGCAGCGACACAGGCAATCTTCGTCATTAAACGTTTGGATATGGTCATTATTTAACTCCTCGAATGATGGCGTATCCTTCGCGGGCGGCTTTCTCTATGGCTTTGGTTTGACGACGTTGCCAATAGGCATTTAAGAAGAACGTGGCGACGCAGATAATGATGCCGATAACAATGGCCCAATCATTGAGGGTTAAATCATTTAACAGCCTCCCTAACTTGCCAATAATCACCATCACCACCCCAGTAATGTACGAAGCCAAGGATGTTTTTTCAGGCATTTTCATGCTCCACCTCCCCAGTTTGGGGAAATAAAAAAGCCTGCTGGGCGAACCATGCAGGCTTTTGGGGTAGTCAGGACTGACCGGAACTGACCAATAAAAAACCGGAGCAGCTTTTAAGCATACTCCGGCATCTTTCGGAAATTTAGCGCGTTATGAGATTCAGATCAATACCATTTACCGGCTTTCTTAATTCTCTTCGTGCCTCGTCTAAGATTATATTCCTCGTAGAGTCAATAAGCTTAAACTTATCCATAGCGATATCTGATTCACTGACAACGGTTTCTTCAATCATCCATATATCTCCAAATAGCTTATTGAGTGCTTCGATAGTCTCTTCGGAGAGAAATATCAACGTTGGCCCTATTAATCCTTTTACCTCTTTTCTCGACTCAGAGCATCGTTCAACTAATTTCCTATATCCTTCACTATCTTCTATTGAACTGTCATGTTCTGAGCCTGGAGTCATATAGTAAGAATTTCGGTCACTTAAGGCCGCTCGCCAATTAGAAAGATGGGTTATCAATTGGTTATAATACTTTTCTCTGATACTCCAATGCTGCTGGTCAACCCAATTATTATTTGCTAGCGCAAGTTTGATTTCTTCCGTGTCTCTTGTTGTCTTTCTAAGCTGTTCGCTCAATTTATTGAAATGATCATCATTAGCTTTATTTTCCGCTTTTTTCTTGAAGTATGTGCCAAAATATGCCCCAATTAATGAGGCAGTGAATACGGCAACAACTCCAATCAAATAGCTAATCGATGCGCTACTATTTATATTTTCTGCGATTACTTCAGCCAAAACGCGAATTTCATCAACAGTCATATCCGAACCTTATTTTTCAGCTTTAATTCTATCTGTAAGCATTTTAGCCGACTCAGACTCTTCTACATATAGCCATTGCATGCATTCTTTAACCACAGGCGCATATTGCGCAGCCCACTCCCCGGCGGGTATCTCAGCCCCTATGATGCCCATAGATTTGCGCAGATGCTCCATTGTTGGCGGTATACGGCCACTGCCGCCGCACTCGTTACACGTTTCGGGATGAGGCCGCAGAGTTTTACCAGCGCCGTGACAACGGGGGCAGACTTGCGTTATCGCCGCCTGATGATTAGCCCATGCCCGCAATTCGCCACGTTCTGTTTTAATTTTAGACTGAAGGGTTTTTATTTCGTCTGCCCGTAATGCGATAGCGCCGTCATCAAGTGCTTGGGCTTTATCTCTTTCCAGTAATTTGATTTGCTGCTGTAGCCCATCAACGACTTTTCTGGTCATTCCAGTACGGGAGCCGTAACGCCGCAGCAAAGTGGCAATTTGTTCTACCTGCGCCGGGAGATTTCTATCCAATACCATGTTCAGTGCTAACTGACAGGCAGCAATGGCACGCGCGGGATGCGGTCGCTTATGCAGCCACACACCAATAGCAGCCCGTAAGCGTTGCTCGGCTTTGCAATCATGACGGTATTTGGTCATCAAGATATCAAACCCAACGGGGTGGCTATGCTGGCAGGTAGCAAAAGTCCCTACTATCTGGTCTTTGGTCAGAACTGCACGACCCCGGCCAATGTTCAGCGATTCTATGCTGACGCAGCGCGGATCGTGCATTTTGATAAGTTGTTCAATAGCAGTGGTCATATTGGTCAGTCCTGATATTATCAATCCCACACTGATTGTATAGTTCATTGCATAAAACGCAACGCTCAACGCATTCATTGCTAATAGTGAAATATTTAAATGTCATCTTAAGTTCAGAAGGGAATTTTTAAATGGAATCAATTAGCGGTGAAATATTCACAATCCTAAAATACTTACTGCCTGGTTTTGTCTGCTCATGGATATTTCATGCCTTCACCTCCTACCCGAAACAAGCCCAATTTGAGCGTGTCATTCAAGCTCTTATCTTCACTGTGTTTATCCAAGCTTGTGTTTATTTAATCAAACCAGTAATGATTTATTTGGGTAAATTTAAATCTTTTGGAATATGGGATAGTAATTCACATCTTATTTGGGCTTACATTTTTGCAGTCATTGTTGGTGTTATTTTTAGTGTTTTTGCAAATAATGACCTGTTTCATCGCTTCCTTCGTTTTTGCAAGATAACTAGCGAAACCTCTTTTCACTGCGAATGGTTTGGTACATTTAAACTAAATCAAAATTATGTAATATTACATTTAGCTGATGACACTCAAGTCTTTGGTTGGCCTATAGAGTGGCCTTCAGACCCATCAAAGGGACACATAGTCCTATCAAACCCTTGCTGGGTAGAAGATCATGCTTATGTCGATATGCCTACAGTAAAACTAATGATGTTTAACGTGTCTCAAGTAAAATGGGTTCAATTTCTACAAGAAACGCCTGGAGTAGAATATGTCGAAGAAAGCACCAACACCACCTCCGTATCAACCGATCAACCCAACACCAATTGAGAAGGGAAAAAATCCACCACCACCACCTAGAGCTATAAGACCGGCACCACCACCGCCTCCACCCTCTAAAAGTAACAAATAGGGAACCAAAATGAATAACAAGACAACACCACCAGTTCCATCGTCATCGACACGTACGCCGGGGAATGAAGGGTTTACTCGAAATCCGCCACCTCCAACCAATGTTAGGCCTGCCCCACCACCACCGCCACCGAAAGGCAAATAACAACATTATACATAGGAAAAATATGTCTAATCTGTCGCAACAAAAGCCTGTGAGTAGGCCAGTCAGAACTGGAGATGGTATAAATCCCTCACCACCTCCAAATTCGGCTAAGCCACCACCACCTCCGCCACCACCTAGCCGCAAAAAATAAACAGGAGATCTCGATGACTAACAAATCTAAAGAAGGTCCACGAGAGTTTATTGGTAATAGTAAGAACCCGCCCCCTCCAACAATGACAAGGCCAGCACCCCCACCGCCACCTCCGGTCAAAAAAGATTAATAATTAAGCCCAGCCCTTGCTGGGTTTTTATTTATATATTCCGTAATCGTTTTCACGGCTTCAACGCAACTAAAATTTATAATTGCAAGATAGCCCATCTCATTCATTTTATTTAACCACTGTTTTTGATCTGGTGTTGGCTTTCCATTCAATGTCTTCATTTCAATCCACAAGCCCGCATACCCGCCACGCGGCAGCGCCAGAAACAAATCTGGTACTCCTTTTCTCAACCCTAGCCGCTTTGCATCCCTCGCCGCCTTTGGTCCACGTTTCCCCTCATTGGGTATATGGATCAGATAATCCCCGATGCAGATACCATCGATAACGGTTTTATCTGCCCACGCAATAAGCGCGGCCTGTTCCTCGGTTTCCGCCTGGTGGTTAACTTTACGAACTTTCCCGTTACGCACTTCCAGCTTTGCTGCTGTTCCGATGATGCCAATGGCATCTATGCTATTAAGCAAACTGGCCCCCTTTAGCAGTTACCAGCGATTCCTCCAGCCAAATCCTAAGAGTTGCATGCAATGCCTCTAATATTGTTTCCTCAAACTCTCCAGCCTGCCAGTCATATGGTACCCGCCCATCAATAACATCATGGCAGCAGTTGCAGCCGAATACGGCCCAGAAGTCATCTGACTTATATCCCATGCCGTGGGTTGAACTGGGTAAATGGCACAGTACCGTTGTTTCTGGGTTACCGTTACAGATACCGGGGATCTGGAGCGTGCAGCATTGGCCCCGCGCAGAATCGCGCAGGGCTTTACTTCTAAATGCCGGAGATTTCATCTCAATATTCCAGCAGCCGGTTAACTGCCTGTTCCATTTCATACTCGTTATCAAAGTGCTGGCCTAATGTCTCATTCCAGATAACACCGGCTACGCCTTGATAAATCCGGTCAAAAGCCCCCTGATCCATATTCACAAACGCGATGCTCCAACGCTGTTTCAATGTGCCACCTTCTGGATTTGGCATCAGGTCATAGAATCCGGCTTTGATCATGACGTGGTTGAAATAGGCGGCATCGGTCTTTACCGCCTCCCCATCAAACCTCTTCTGGCGCTGCCTGATTACCCGGTCTAATACTGCTTGAGCAATAGACTTCGTAACATTCTCATAGAGTTCTGGATCTCCAGCGGCACTACCCACTGCTTTAGCCACCTCATGGGCTATCCATTCCTCTGGCGCACTAACAAACGTCCAATCCGGTACCCAATAAGAGAAACCCAGCTCCAACAATTTCCAGAATTTACGGTGATGCTTCAAGTTGCGCCGATCGCCAATTGGACTCATTGAAATTGGAGTGCCCGCAGGCACCCCTTTCATCGTTTCGCGATCATGATCAGTGGCGTACTTGATTCCACCACCAGGTAACAGCACGCCCAGCACCTCCGTCTTTTTCTTTCTCGGGGACTTAGTTTGCGATGCTGTTGTCATAACCCACCCTCAGGATCAATGAGGAGCAGTTTGGTGGCATTAGGCGCTTGATTACCCCAAACATCCCAACCAGTCGATGATGTCCGCGCAAACAGTTCTATACGACGAGCATTTTTAAATCTCCGTTCGATCTGCTCACGAAAGAAATGAGGCTTGCCGGAATGGATACCGGTATATTTCTCTTCATACACAGTGTATTGGTTTCTCTCAGTCTGATTGCTGCAGACTTTGCCACGTGTGAACAACAGTAAAAATTCAGCGTCATTCATTCCCCATGGCCCCACAACGCCGTGCCGGCTACCAGTATGTTTCTTCTTTTCCCATACCTTATCGATCCGGATGAATTTAAAACCCCACGCAGCTCCGACAATCAATGCCTCTGATATCATAGCGCCCGTTACCCACATGAATAACGCAGAATTTGGACTGGCTATGCTCTTAACCTGCATTGCGCATAGTTCTGAAACCGGCATTGTTGGGTAATCAAGAAGAACCCCTCTATTTGGTTTACTTCCATACTGCCACGGCGGGTCGGCATAAATGACATCGTAAAGCGGCGATGGTAGTGCAGCGGCAATTCGCTGCCCGAGCCAATGCATGACATTGACAGCCATGCTGTTGCCAATAGCCTTGTAGCGGGGTCCATCTGATGCTGCGGCGCAACATTCCTCAAACGTCTTCGCTCGACCACCGCGCATCTGATATTTGGCATAATCTTTGTCCAGCTTTTCAGGGCGAATCGCACGACCGTAGGGAATTAGCGTGTGGTCATCTGGCATACCCTGCAGGCGCTCACACTCACGAGGGGTAAGGCGGCGAACTGCCATTTGGTACTGTACTGCTGGCCCTGCTGTGCAGTCGAGGGTGTGGGCCACTTCTTCCTGAATGCCCCAGCCATTACTGCTGGTGTTAGCCAATCTTACTGAATGAACAGTAACCTCAGCATCAGCGGTAGAACGTGAATCAACCGTAAACCCTAAGTCCTCCTGCGGGCCTGCAGTGTCAGCTTTGCCAATCTGCGTATATTGGAGGCCATATGCTACTGCTGGAGGCTGACCACCGCTGGCATGACTCATCTCCGTGTTACCAGCCCTAAGTGTTGGTGATAGGTCTTCGGTCGCATCACCGCCGTAGTCTTTGCTGCTGAATGCGTAGATCAGGCCATGAGTGATAGGAATATGACCGCCCCCCATCCCCATTGCTTCCGTTAACGTTGGACAGACGTCAACGCCCAAGCCAGCATTGGGATGCTGTCCACCCATTATTTCCTGCTTCTTGGGGAAGAGAACCGCAGGTATATTGTTGCACTGTAATGCGCCACTAATCTCACCAAGTCCAAGCGTCGATGATGTATTACCACCAGCTTGCCAGTTAAAAACCGCAAGATGTTCGTGACTTTCCTGCGGTCTCGCTCTCAATACTCCACATCCAGCCGCCCAATAACCCGCACCAGTAGAGCTAAATACCTGAGGCACTATGCGGCCGGTATAAGCATCTTGCCCGGTATAAGCACCTGGGTGAGTATCAGAGCAAAGGGTACCAACCGTATGAGGCAAACCATTCTCATCAAATTTACTGCTGATTAGGTGTCCTGCTTGTGCTTGATTGTCATCTGCACCACATGTTCCAACGCCGCTTGCAGTAAGTGCGGCAACTGCTTTCCCCGCTTCTCTGCTCGGCGCAGAATCCCGGCGCAGGCCGTCGAACTCAAATAATATTTCTGCGGGATTAATGTCGCCTCGAGCACTTGCGACAACGAACACACGACGGCGGCGTTGGGCCACTCCGAAATATTGGGCGTCTTTGATGATCCATGCGATTGCTCTTTTGGGTCCAGACACATAACCAGCGTTCGTCCATTTTTTCCCTGATGGGACAAGTGGCTCATCTTCTCCGGCAAGTGCTGCAAGGAAACACCCGAATGCGTTGTCTTTGCTGCTGAGAACGCCCGGCACGTTTTCCCAGACGATGATGGATTCTTTTTCGCCACATTGGCGGCGCGTGTCGTCGATTGCATCGGCTAATTCCACATATGAAAGAGTTAACTGGCCACGGGTATCTGCCAGACCATTACGCAGGCCAGCAACGCTGAACGCCTGACAAGGGGTACCACCAACCAGAATATCTGGAGCTTCTACTTTTCCGGAACGTACAAGTTCAGCAATTTTGGTCATATCGCCCAGATTAGTCGTGGCCGGCCAGTGATGAGCCAGAACGGCTGAAGGGAATGGTTCTATTTCACTAAACCATGCGGGCACCCAGCCCAAGGACTCCCACGCAAGGCTTGCGGCTTCAATACCACTGCACACTGATCCATATCTCATGCTGCACACCCCTTCTTAACTGGGTACGCAGATAAAATGCTTTCGATACGAGTGGGAACCAAATCAGCGTACGCTGGGTTCAACTCACATAGAATAGCTTTACGACCACTGCCGATAGCTACGCCAGCAGTAGTACCACTACCGCCGAATGGATCAAGAACCACACCACCTGCCGGACAACCAGCTAAAACGCAAGGCTCTATTAGTGCTGGCGGGAAAGTAGCAAAATGGGCTTCTTTGTAGCCCCGAGTGGCCACAGTCCAAACGTTGCGTTTTGCCCGCATACCGTCTGAGACGGTATCTTTACGATCAGCACGATGAGTACCCACATTTTGCCCCGGTATAACTACCGCTCGCTTACTGTCTTCCCGCTTGAAGTTATCGCGGGCAGAAATCCTGCCGCGATTTCTGTCACTCTTATCCATGCCATGCCCAAAGCCGACGCCGGTATTTTTACCGCTGTAGACAGATGGTTCTCTAATTGCCTCATGATCGAAGTAATAGCTTTTCGACTTACTCAACAGAAATATATATTCGTGAGCCTTGGTACAGCGGTCACGCACGCTTTCTGGCATAGGATTGGATTTGTGCCAGATAATGTCTTGGCGAAGGATCCAGCCGTCATTTTGTAACGCAAAGGCAAAACGCCATGGCATACCATTCAATTGCTTCCCTTTGCCCCAACTATCCCCCATGTTTACCCATAAAGTGCCATCATCACGAAGAACACGGCGAACCTCACGAAACACCGCGACAAGCCGTTGAATAAACGCCGCTGGGCTTTCCTCTAAACCAATCTGCCCTTCAACACCATAATCACGTAGCCCATAATATGGCGGGCTGGTAATACAGCTATGAACGGACTGATCTGGCATCTTGCGCATTGAGTCTATGCAATCACCGATAAAAATCTGGTAACTCATTGCATGCCTCCTTGCGTGGTAGGAACCAGACGATAAAACCAAACCCGCTTACCGCTATCTTCGTTGCGGACAGTTCTAACCTGTTTCATCAGCCCATGACGGACAGGATTAATTTCACGCAGGCGTGCGCTGATGGCGGTCTGGGTATCACCTTCACCGGGGAACATCTGAGATAATAATTTTTCGAGATCGCGCAGGGTTCGCCAGTCAGCCCCACTGGCCGCAGCGATCACCCGATTTAACTGGCTGTTGGCCTCGTTTAACCGGCCAGCAAGACGCATCGACCTGATATCGTGGTTAATGCCATCCCTTTCGGCGTTGGGTACCTGTGGCTTGATCACCATTACGCGCCCTCCCCGACCAGCACTTGGCGAGTTCCGTCTGGCGTGGGTTGTGACACAATGCCTTCCGCCTGCATTCTTTCAAGCAGCCAGCCGGCACGGTTATAGCCAATGCGGAGTTCACGCTGTAGCCCAGAGATTGAGGCTTTACCTCTCGTCTTGATGAAATTCACTGCCTCGGGATAGCGATCATCATCGTCTCGCTCTACGCCGTCCAAATCGACCCATGAACTGCTGGTTGCCTCGCCACCCAGCGCATCCACCAGATGGGCAATCAGCGCAGCCAGTTCACCTGCCATCAGAATAAAATCGGCATCAAATCGCTGAGCATAATCCTCGCGATCGATATCGTCGTTTTGCTCCAGCAGCGTGGCACTGTATTTCACTTTCTTCAGACTGCCATCGTCGGACAACATAAAGCTAATGCGCCCCTGCCACTCCAGCGCTAGCTTGGTCACCAGCTTACCGGCGGCGATATGACCGCGGATCTCATCGCTAACTAAATCCTGATGCTTACTGCGCAGAATACCGCCCTGCTCCAACACAGCCTTTAACTCAGCTTCTTCCTGAAGCACAAACCCAGCAGGCGCGGCACCTGAGCGCAACCATTCGGTCAGCGTCAGTTCAATTGGGGTATCAAGTGTCATAGGGATAACAGGCAGTGAACCCATGGTTTTGCGCAGTAATACCAACGCATTTTCAGCTTTCCGCGCGCTAGCAGCATCGATGATGATTAACCCAGCCCCTGCGTTAATCCAGATGGATGTTGTAGAGTATTTGCTAAAGGCCCGTGGCAACAGAGTCTGGATAACTTCATCTTTCAGCGAGTCTTTTTCTGTTTTTTTCAGTTTACGGTGCTGCTCTTGCTCCAAGCGTTCAACTTTACTCGCCAGCTCACGGGCGATAACCGGCGCAGGTAAATCCTTTTTTTCACACTGCAATGTGATCAGGATTTGCTGGTTAGCCACATGCGCTAGCGTGGCGCTTTCGTTACCCGTTGGCGATATCCAACCGGTTTTTGCCATATCTTGGCTACCACAGGGTGTGAATGCGAATTGCGCCATTTGCTGTTCCAAATCAGCGAAAGAAACATCGCGCGATAGTTTGTAAATCAACACATTCTTGAAATTAATGCTCATTGGTCAGTCCTCGGTAATTTGATTATTTTGCAAACCGTGGTCGGCGGTTTGCTTTAATGTCTCTTGGTGTTTGCTATCCAGAGACTCTTGTAACCTGATACTTTCATCGCGCCATTTTCTTGCTCTTTCCTCCTGATCCTGTTTAATTTTGTCTTTCAGTTCGTCTAAAAAATGACGGATTTTTGTGGGTACTTCCTCCCCCATATTGTTTTTGTCTGGTAGCAACAACTGATATTTCTCAGCTTTAGGTTTGGGCAATAGTCCTGTTGTTACCGCCTGCTCAACCGTGCGCTTTACTGTTTCTTTGTTCCATCCCTCCGACACTGACCACTCAGGCTCTCGGCCTGTCCCCTGTGCTGCCTTAGTCAATCGCTCATAGGCGGCAATGAAAGCCATCCGAGCCCCCACTTTGTCGCCTTCCTGCATAATGGGCTGAGCAATATTCCATGCCTGGGCAATTTCATTCGTCCATACCACTGTGTTAGCCTCATCTTGCGCCGGTAATGCCAATGCCCACGCCTCATTGGCTGAAAGCCAATCGGGCTTACCGGCAATATGTTGAATATTGCGGATAATATCGGCAGGCTTTGGTGAGAAACGGCCCTGATCCGGATCGGTCAGCCAGTTACTGAATGCCTGGCGTACTGTGTCGATATCGTTGGGCAGCAACGCATTCCAATAGAGTTCAAGCACGGCTTTCGATGCATCTCTGCCGTATATCGCCAGAGTGGCTTTCATGATCTCCGCGAACTCACGTTTATCATCTAAACCCTGCATACTCACCATCCATCATTGACAAAATCATCCGCAACCCGCGCATTGTGCGCCTCCAGTGCTTCCTGACGACTCATACCGGCGTTAGGGGTGTACTGATTTTGTGTCCGACTACGATTCTGTAACCATTCAAATTTGAATCCCTGCCAACCGGCGACCATGGCTTCCGATAACGCATCATCCACCGACCATCCAGCCGCAGCCGCTTTGTTCAATTCCTTAGCCAGCATGTTCACCACGGTCTGCGTCATTGGCGCTCGTTTTGCTTTTCGGTGTTTTAGGTAGTCCTCCCAAATCTCTGGACTCACCGCCATTGGGAAAGACGAAAAATCAAACACCGAACTTTTAGCCGCCTTACGTGTGCGCTTCTCTGTAGTAGTCTCTGTAGTAGTCTCTGTAGTAATCTCTGTATGATCGAAATGGGGAATCCCTTGCCCGCCAGTCAGGGAATCCCTTGCTGGCGGCTTGGGCTTTTCCTCGTTCGCCAATTGGGGTTTTCCCGTTTCCCGAAATGGGCTTTCCCCATTTGGTGAATTATCAATAGGTTGCGATAGCATTCCATCCAACCGGTCGGTATCAATCTGATAGTAAATACGGTGTTCTAACCGCTTATTTGTTTCTTTCAAAACCCCCGCTTGCTTGAGCTTTTTACGGGCTGTAAGTTGTTCCTCGTAGGTCAATCCTGTTTCAGATTCAATCTCTTCCGTAGTTTTAAAAATGCCAAACTCTGAAGTTTCTTTGCCGGTCCAATAGAAGAATTGGCAGAACAAAATGACAGCGTTTACGCTCCCAAGATATGGAACCAGACCAGGGTAGTAAGCAATCGGTCGGCCAAATTGGTATATGAGTTCAGATGGCGTCATAGATCCCCCTACGGCTGCTTGGTATCTGAGGGACTATGTTGGCGGGAATAAAATGCCTGAGTGACACCAGACAAAGCCCCTGTGATAGCCATACGGCGGGCCTCCTGCCCGTCAATAGCCAGCTTTTTGCCCACGATATTGGCAATCAGTTCTACCGATTGTGTTGTGGTTGGCGTGATGTTAGTCATTGGGATTTCTCCTGTCTGATAGGGAGTTCAGGCAGCCAGTCGGGTACCGGCAGCCCGGCGAGTTTCAATTCGGCATGGACGTGAGCCAGCATTTCTGGAGCTTCGGCAAACATCGCCAAAAAACCACGAATTGCGGCCACATTGGTTTCTACTGCGGGGTTTGATTCCAGCGCATTGGCGGTGCTTTTTATGGCCACTGCTTCGCTTTCGGTCCAACGAGTCTTAATCTGATCTTCACGCACGGCATGGAACGGTAAACCGTTCTTTCCCACCTTTTTGCGGGATAGCAACTCTCGCCGGACGTCAGAGGCTATCGTAGCCCCTGCCGTTATACCGGCAGGTTGATAAATTGTGGTCATTGGTCAGTCCTTAAATATCTTTGGTGATTACACACATGGACATAAACTATGAATCGTTTCTTTTTTTAGTCCGCCACGGAGGCGCAATGTCCAGTGATAATTCCCTTAGTTACATTAGAGCCTTGGTCGATGTTGTCGCCATTACCGTGCTATCCGGCAGTGATGAACAACATAAGCTCCGTATCAAGCAAAGTCTGGATGCCATCATGAATCATCCGACACTGGAGATTTCACCTGAGGGCCAGGAATTATTTGCTCACTTTGCTGCCCTTCTGGATGGTTCAAGCAATGAGGTTTTCCTTTCAGCACGACTAAGCCAAGATGCTCCAGATCCTGAAAAGTCACACTCCGCCCCCCATTTACGTTTGTTGAGCGGGGGCAAAGAGGAGTAACAGTTTTTTGTGTCTTTCGTTTGGCTCTCCAGTTAGCAAGCCAACGCTTTGGGCTAATAGTCATTGGTCAGTCCTCTATCTTTACTGATGAGCTGGTTTGGTCAGAACCAGGCTAAGGTTTTCCGGGTTACGGCCATAGTCGGCCGGGTTATAGGTGTATGGGATATCCGTAGACATATGGCAAAGCAAGGCAACCTTTTCAGGTAGCCCGCGTTTACGGTAGGTTTTGATCGCTTCATATGAGCACTCGAGGGCTCTCGCCGCCTGATAAGGGCTACTGAAATGGTTAATTACCTGTTCAGCTGCTTTAATGCGTTCATTCAGCGAATTCGTTTTAGTGCAATTCATCGCAAACTCTCACCTTTAAATCCAAGGGTAGAATTATACCCATAAAGGTGAATATATACCGAAACTTTACCGAGCGCAAAGTTTACTAAAGTTGAGTTACTTTTATACCTATGAATACATATAGCACTTTCGGTGAACGCCTTTTGGCGAGGCGTGAAGAACTCGGTATGACGCAGGAAGATCTTGCGGCAAAAGCCGGGATTACTCGCATGGCAATAAGCAAAATTGAGCTTGGGATGACGCAGAAGCCCCGAGCAGACAACCTGTTTGCGTTAGCCAAAGCCTTACAGTTGAATCCAAACTGGTTGGTATCAGGAAAAGGAGAGAAAGAGGCTAGCAATCAAGCCACTATAAAAATAGATAACGCTTCACCGATTAACGTGCTCACCAGAGAGGTTCCATTGATTAGCTGGGTACAAGCCGGGGCATTTACTGAAGTAACGCTGCTGCCACGGGATGAATATGTTTATTATCCTTGCCCAGTTGTATGTAGTCCGGAAAGTTTCGCTTTACGCATAGAAGGCGAATCAATGCTACCTCGATTTGAGCCAGACGATATTATTTATGTTGATCCGGAATTAATCGACCCACCAAGCGGAAAATATGTTATTGCCCGGATGGAAGGCAGTGCCGAAGCGACATTTAAACAGTTACAAATACTTGATAACCAACGTTATCTTAAAGCATTAAATCCAGACTATCCATCTGATGCCAGGTTTGTAAAAGTAAACGGCAATTGTGAGATTATCGGCACAGTGGTGTGTCATGTGAAACCAGTATAAGGATATAAAATGATTGTTAATCATCCAATTTCGAAAGAGGATAAAATAAGCTGGTTAGCAAAATTAGGTAGTGGGCAACTTAGTGTTGCCAAAACATATCTCCATCTTCTTTTTGCACTTATTTTTATCTCTGCGGTTACTTTTTTCGCCGTATTTGCCGACTGGAATTTCTGGGCCATTGTTCTGGCGGTAGTGATTTACGCAATCTACATATTCAATGTGGGCCGGGGTCTCTGGTGCGTATCTAAAACCATCAATAATAAAGCATTTAGAATCTTGACCAAGTGTGTGTCTGTATTCTCTTATTTCTGCGGGATATCTGCTTTTATAAGAGCAGCTAACCTTGTACTTTTATATTTCCAGCTTCAGTCATAATCCCCTACAAACCAAATCCACTAACCGGCACATGCCGGTTTTTTTTGCCTTAAATTCAATTCAATATAAAAATTACCGAAACTTAGCGATCTTTTAGTTGCAAAAGTACCGGTATAGTTATACCTTTTAAGCGTCCGTGAGGATATGCTCTTTAACAAACAGGTTAAGTGACACTAAACGGTCCGCGTGTACCGGTCACGGCTAAGGCTAAACCACGGATCACCCGTGTGCCTTCTATGAGGGTACAGCGGTGATAAGACTGCAATCACCATCCACCAGATGAACTCGGAACTCTAATATATTCATTCGGCTTTGTAGTGCTTGGGAAGCGGAATTCAACCTTACAAGTAGGACAAAAATGCGTATCTTGAACAGTTGTGGATGCTTGAAGTTGAAGTATCGACTTTACCGAATGCTCATAACAGGAGGGACATATATCATGAAGAGGTGTGTCTGGCTTCTTCGATATATCAACTCGGTAAACAAGCGTCCCGGTAATAACTTCATAAAGAAAGTAATTGGATTTTTCTGCATCCCATTGCTCACGTTGTTTTTTCTCATTTTCGAGTTCAATAATGCGCTCCTTCGCCGCTATAAATAACTCTTGCTGAGACATTTGCTGCATCTGAACGTCCATTAGTTTATCCAGCAAACTATGTGTTTTTTCTTTAACTACATAGTCCACTGTCAAATTCTGAATTTCTCTAGCAGCGCCAACAGCGCCTTTAATAGCTCCACCAACGCTGGACATGGATTCACTTATCCTAGCAATAATTCCTTTGCTTTCAGACATGAACTTCACTCTTGAATAACTGTAGGGGTGACAAGACTTTATCTGATTTCTTGCTGTAGGGGTATAGCGAGAACCACGGCCGGGCGTGGATAAATATCCCGGCATAAACCAACTGAGGACTGACCAATGGCCACAACAACTCGACAAAAGCGTATGGCAAAGAAACGCAATGCCCATATCCAGGCGCTGGCAAAGCGTGAAAGTAATCGCGTTGAAAAAGCAGTATTAGTTTTGGTGCGGTGTAAAGCGATGCCAGATATGCCAGCCGTACCCAGCAAGCCCCGCACTTCAGCAGACCCAGAGAAACGGATTGCAGCAGTTGCCCGCCAGAAGATGCGTGGTTGCAGTAAGTTACCTCGCGGCGTGCGTTAAGCATTAATTAGCAGGAAAGCAAAATAAACCATCGGAGCTACAGCTTAGGCTGTGGCTCTTTTTTTTACCTGTAAGGAACCCAAATGAGCAAATTATCAACAATTAACATGCAGCAGATTGAATCTTCCCAGATCCACAGCATCGGCCATGACCCAGTTAGCAACACTCTGGCGATTCGTTTTAAGTCGAAGGGTGAACCGGCAGCCCTGTATCACTACAAGAATGTGTCCGCTGATGATTACGCGGCATTCTCCGGCGCTGAATCAATTGGCTCCCACTTCTACCGCAATATTAAAGCGGATACCGAACGTTACCCATTCCAGCGCATTAACGAAAAGAAAGACGGCGAATAAGAGGTCTTATCTTGGCCCTACTCTTCGGGGCCTTTGGCTGTGCCGCACTCAGATTTAACTCGCGAATATTGGGAGGTCAACGCCTATCGTTTATTCATTAAATTAAGTAGAATATCTTAATAATTGATGGCTATTTTAGGCGGTCTAATCTAATGAATGATCTGTTGAAGTCAGTTAAAGAAACCGTTATCGATAGAGTACGGAATCCGTTTTTCTTTTGTTTTATCTTCTCCTGGTTATACTTCAATTGGCAATCAGTGCTCATTGTTACTCTTAGCAATAAACCGATTGAAGAGCGGATTGCTGTTCTCGCTGGAAAACTTGATCCTTGGCATCTTAACTCTCTTATTCTTCCAGCAATTTCCGCCTTTATTATTGCGGTTGCATTTCCTTATCTTGGCGTAGCTATCCGTCTCCTTCATTTACAGTATGAAAATATTTCTGAGGGTTTTATTAGAAAACAAAAAACTCGCGCCTATGAAACAATTAGCCATGTCGCACAATCAAAAGTTAAGAGCGACAATGCGGAAGAATTGGAAAAAGCAAAAATTGCCACGAAATTAGCTGAGGAAGAAGAATCACAGCGTAAATCAAAACTAAATATAGATGCATTAAATACCCATTATGAAACATTAAACCTCTCGATAGAGACACTTGAAAAACAGATTAAAAGTGCAAATGAGACGATATCTACCCTCAGTGAAAAATCAATAAGTCTTCAAAATGAAATAAATGAAAGCGAAAATATATTAGTTGGTCTCAAGGGTAAAATAAAAGAATCAAATAGAGAAATATCTAAAATCGATTCAGATAGAAAAAATGAACAGCCCCTAACCAAACAAAACAATACCACTGTATCTAATGCATTTGGCATGTCTGCATTCAAAGCAGGTGAGTCTGCAGCGGCCCATTTGGCTAGGAATGAAATTAGCGCCCAGCTTTCAAAATCATATAATCTTGCATCAGATTTACCTAACAACCTTAAAGATATAATCAAAGCGGCAAAATTACCTATTGGTTTAGGGATAGGTGAATATCAAAAAAATTTGCTAGAAGGAATGAATATTGGAAAAACACTTGGTGCGAATAATTGGGGGATTGGTAAAACAATCTCAACCGTTCAAACAATAAAAAAATCGTCTAGGGATACTGACCCAGCTGAAAACCAGGAAGATTCAGATCCCCCGGCTAAAAATGATACCTAACCAGCATATTATTTAATATCCCCCCTTTAAAGGCCACTTATGTGGTCTTTTTTATTATATAAATAAGAAGGGCCTATGAATGAATACAACTATCAGCGAATGGTTGAGCAATCGCTGGAACAATATGACCGCCGATTAATTTCGGATCCTGATGAGCAAGAGGAATTAGGCAAGCGAATTGAGTTTCTACGTCAGCACTCAAAAATGCTCAATGCTTTTAAATCCGCGATTAAAAATAGTTGCCATGTTGCTGGTTCAGGTACCGGCCAGCTTGCTTCGTTTACCGAAACCGCCGCGATGGAGCTCTATCTGGATGAGGTACAGGAGGAAATATTTCTCCGGGTTGCCAAGGCAGAACGAGCAATGGAATTAGATGCTGAGAAAAACCACCAACTCCAATAAAGAGAAAAGCCCCAGCGATTAAGCCGGGGCTATCCCAGGAGTGCGGGACCAACCGCAAACCTACTGAGGACTGAACAATAACCACGAGGATTATTATCAGCGTGGTTGAGTGACCAAACCCAACCATGGGAAAGCATACCATGACTATTGAATTCATCAAGAAACTCCAATACCACCACCGCGTTACCAGCGACAACATCCACCACTACCCCAAACAATCTGGCCTGAAATTCTTCTTCGCCTGTGTTTTAGGCGCGTTCATGTTTCTGGCTATCGCTGTCAAAATCTGAGGGCTGACCCATGACCACCCAAGCAGTAACAATCAGTAATCTCCCGCCCGCCGTGGTGGGGTTGAATATTGACGAACCAACGTGGAACGCGCTGAAAAACAGTATTTACCCTGGCGCTAAAGATGATTCAGTCATCATGGCGGTGAGTTATTGCCGCGCCCGCCAGTTAGACCCACTGATGAAACCCGTTCATTTAGTGCCAATGAGCGTGAAAGATGCGGTAAGTGGTAAATATGAAATGCGCGATGTGGTGATGCCCGGAGTTGGCTTATATCGCATACAAGCAGACCGCTCCGGTAACTATGCCGGTGCGCAGGAGCCAGAGTTTGGCCCTGACCTCACACAAACTTTTAACGGAGTAGAAATTACTTTCCCTCAGTGGTGCAAATACACCCTGAGCAAACTCATGCCTAACGGCACTATCGTGGAGTTCAGCGCGAAAGAGTATTGGCTGGAAAACTATGCGACCGCTGGCCGCGATACCCAAGCACCCAATGCTATGTGGAAAAAGCGCCCCTATGGGCAATTAGCCAAGTGCGCCGAAGCGCAGGCACTGCGTAAAGGGTGGCCGGAAATTGGTCAGCAGCCAACAGCAGAGGAAATGGAAGGTAAAAGTCTTGATGTGAATGAAGGTAAAGAACACAGCCAAGGCAGCCAGCAACCAAGCCAGCCGCAGGCACTACCAGAATACAGTGCCGAGCAATTTCAACGCGCACTGGCTGACTGGACAACACTGATCAATAAAGGCAAGAAAACCGCCGCACAGATCATCAACACCATCGAAAGCAAATACACCCTCACCTCGGCACAAATCAAAACTATCGAACATCTGGAGGCAGAAGATGCAAATCATTAATGTCCAACAAGGCACGCCAGAGTGGCACGCCCTACGCAGTCGCCATTTCACCGCCAGCGAAGCTCCGGTAATGATGGCCGCCTCCAGTAAAATGCGCCGCGATGAATTGCTAAACATGAAAGCCACGGGTTCAGAACGGGAGATCAGCGATTGGGTACAAACCAATCTGTTTGATAAAGGCCACGCGCAAGAAGCCACGGCGCGGGTCATCGTAGAATCCATTATCGGCAGCGAATTATTCCCCGCCACGGCCATCGATGATGATGGCTATTTGTTGGCTTCCTTCGATGGCATGACCATGATGGAAGATGTGCTGTTCGAACACAAAATGTGGAATGCCGCACTGGCACAAGCGGTGAAAGATAAAGATTTGCCGCCAGAGTATTACTGGCAGTTAGAACAGCAACTTTTGGTGAGTGAATCCGAAAAGGTGATCTTTGTGGTCTCGGATGGTACCGAAGATAACTTTGTGTGGATGGAGTATCTGCCGGTACCGGGTCGCCGCGAAGCGTTATTGGCGGGCTGGCAGCAGTTTGAGCAGGATCTGAACGGCTACACAGCCCCTGAGATCAAAGATATCCCGCAAGGCAAAGCCTTAATGCGCCTGCCCGCTTTATTGGTCGAAATCGAAGGCGCAGTAAAAGAATCCAATTTAACGGTTTACCAGAATCAGGCGCTGGCCTTTATTCAATCCATCAACACTAATCTGGTGACCGATCAGGACTTCGCTGATGCAGAGGAAACCGTTAAATTCTGTGAAAAGGCAGAGAAAGAACTGGATTTGATTAAACAGCAGGCACTGTCTAAGACTGAGCAGATTGATCTACTTTTCCGCACCATTGATACCTTGCGCGATGAAATGCGCAACAAACGGCTAGACCTGTCAAAACTGGTTAAGTTGCGCAAAGAAGCTATTCGCCTTGAAATACTGAATAAGGTAAAAGCCGCTCTTGCTGAGCACATTGTCGGTATCAATAAACAGTTGGCTATTGTCACTCTACCTACTATCCCGGCTGATTTTGCCACTGCTATCAAAGGCAAGAAAACCCTCACCTCTTTGCAGAGTGCAGCCAACGATGAACTGGCCCGCGCCAAAATTGCCGCGAATCAATTAGGTGAGAAATATCAGGCCAATTTAGTGTTATTTGCTGATATTGAACCGGCTTATAAAAATCTGTTTGCTGACATCAACCAGATAATTGCCCTTGAGCACGAACATCTGGCGCTGATGATTGATCAACGCATTACCCGGCAAAAACAGATTGAGGAACAGCAGCGACAACAAGAAGAGCAACAACAAGAAGAATTGAAAAAACGGCAACTGGCCGCCGTAGCGCTCGTAACAGAAACCGCTACCGTAATCACAGCAGTAACTCCCCATCAGCCGTTGCATCCTGCGGGTTCGGTGAGTTTTCCTGACCAACTGGGTAAAACAGCAAATGTGGCGGCAATAGACAAGCCAGCTAATTGGATTGCCCAAATTGATGCTGATTTAGTGGCGGCAGGAATTGAGCTTACGACTGAAACAGTTAACCGCCTGTACCACGCGGTGAAAGCGGGCCGGATCCGCTATTTCTCTATCACGCAATAACCTTTCATCACCTGCCCGGCAGGCATCCCACAGGTAACCCATCATGACCACACAGGCCACCACAGCCAGTGTGCTGGAGTCATCCCTGCGTCCAGTTCGGGCGCAGCTAGACCTTGCCATTGAGCAGACTACCGGCACCGCACAGCGCTCTATAGAGAGCGCGACTGTTTTACTCAACCAAGCACAGTCCCTATGTATTGAACAACTCAACATCGAGACTGACGAGTACAACCTTTTATTCGACCGTTTAGAAAAAACTGAAAACGACCTAACCACGAAATCCTTGGCGTTAACACAAGTGCAGGAACGCATAGAAAATGCAGACCTGTTAGTCGCTGAAGCCAATGCGCAGCGAGACAGTATTTCAGCCAAATACAATCTTTCACTTTCAGACCAACGCGTGTTGGCTACTGAGGTGAATCGGTTGAAGTCACTAAATCCTGAAAAAATGAAAATCCAGATCGTTCGCCTCAAAGATGATTTGGAGAGCAAGCGCACGCTGTTAAACCAGCAACTAACAGAGATTCGGCGATACAAAAAAGAGGTGGCAGAAAAAACCAGCAAACTGGCTGTCATGGTCAATGTTAATGACCAATTGAATAATGCCGTTTCTGACCTCACCGCGCGGATCCAACGCATGGATGGCGACGTCGAACCAACCTATTACCGTGGCAGCGATGGCACTGAATTTTACTTTTATACCTTCCAGTGGGGGCTGAAACTACGCTCAGGTGATTACGATATGCAGCTCATTAACGATATTGACTGGCATATTGAAATTCGCTCCACCAGCGGCATTGGCCTGATCGTCTCGGTCAATGAGTGGGCATTACCCGTCTATCCCATGGTTGATGATTTCAAACAGAACTGGCCGGATGGCCTCACCCTAGCAGTTACCCAGCGTATTCGTGATCTGCTTGATCCTACTCATCCACACTTAGTTAAGCGGGCTGAGTGGGCAGAAACCGTGCTTACCGAAACCCTCCCGTTGAAAGAGCAGCATTTAGAGCTGCTGGCCCGCGCGGGGATCCATTCTTTGTTTGATGTTGTCCGTCGAACGCCAGATATGTTGGCTAATGTAGTCAAAGGCTTCGGGATAGCAACTGCCCGCCAGGTACACACGCAATGTTCTGGGATTGTAAAAGACTGGGAATCAGGGCAGAAACAAAAGGAAGCAGCATGATGGATGAGGAACTGAACCTAAGCACCGGCTGCTATTTTAAGGAAGATGACCGGGGCGACTACACCGCTTGCATCATCTGGCTAATGCGCTCCCGCGCGGAGATCCGCAGTGGCAACCCTTACCGACCGATGCCAAAACCGATTTATCCCGGTAATGAGCAATGGCGTGGCTTATCTCAGGTGAATACGGTCGATATCGGTATTCGTAAACGCTACTCATTGGAAGTTTTACTGGCTATCTATCAGTTTCACCGCGCTGGCCACAATGAAAACTTGATTGCCAGTGATACCGGCATTCCGGTGACCACTATCCGTAAAATGCTGGAACATAAAACCCAGAGCCAACGCAAAGCATGGCAATTGGCGCACCAGCTCCGTATCCCCTCCAAACGAGACATTATCAACAGGTTAATTCGGGAGGTTTAGTTTTAGCGGAAAAACGTACAGATATGAGTAATCAACTTCGAAAACATAAACTGAGGACTGACCAATGACCAACGATAAAACTCACTATATTGATGCTCCAACATTTTCTGTATCCCAGCAACCTACTGAGTTGCCCCTTTCGGCCTTACTCACTCAGCGTTGCGTCGAATTTTCCAACAGCCCGAAAGCTGTCGAAATTATCGACAAAGGCATTGAAAAACTCTTTGGTAACTTGATTGAAGACGCTTTCGGCTCATATAGCGACTTCGGCAAAGTCATGAAAACCGCCATGAAAGCCGCACTACCTACCAACGTTGAGAACATCATCGAGCTGGAGCGCTACAACAGTCTTGTCACTCGCTTAATGCGTGAAAAGTGGGAAACGGCAGGTATCGCCAACGGCATTATTGAGCAAATGACTGCAATGGTGACTGAATTTACCAACGGCGAAACAATCCCTAAATTCATCATGGCCTCTGACCTTTGGAAGGCATTCATTGAAGATAACAGCGAAGAAGCTTGCGAAGAACAATGGGATGCGCCTCAAGTAGTCATAGATGATAACGATGGCGACCAGCATAAGTGGATTGGACTTCACGCTGATCCGGGTGACCGGAGCAGTTATCGTAGCAAAGCAAAAACTCACAGCTACGAATGTGATTGCCGGTTAGCTCTTTCGTTACAGCATGATGAAAAAAGGGCCACCCTATTACATGAAGATTATCCGGTTTACGAGTTGTTCGCGGGCCACGTAAAGGGCGGCACCCTCGGCAAAAAGATAATCAAAGCCTATAGCCGTTTCGATAAGCTGATTTTAGCGCTGTACTACGGCGGTAGTATGCTGGTTTGGAATGAAGAGCCAGACGACCTTTACTACCCTAGCCACGACTGATAACTAACGGTCAGTTCTCTGGGGCTGAAAAATGAAAATCGAGAAAGGCCGAACGGCAGTATGGGAACACGCTGCCGAGGCCAACATGCAGGAAACTATCAGGAAGATTGCAGCCCTATTTGATATTGATGATATTGCCATTTTCACCCCCGGTAAGCTGACCTACCTCAAAAATAAACCCCGTAAATATATCCGCATCAGGCCATTGGAAAGTGATGTGGTGATTAATCCAATTACCGGCGCTCATAGCACTAAGAAGGGAACATGAAAGCCTACAAACTTAATCAAATAAGCCTAGCGGCAGCTATAACCAAAGAAATGCACCGACAGTATGTAAACATCCCTGCCGACAACCGAATGAACGTAGTCATTGCCGCGGTGGATTCGATTTGTGCAGAATATGCACGTGAGCCCATTGGCATAACACCGTCAATGGGACTTGGAAGCTGGCTCGCTAGTGACAAGGTAGGCGCAAGCAGCAAATATATGGCGTCTATATTGAGTCGTAAATTCGTTTCTCGTTATGCTCATCCGCATGATCCAGATGATTTCATTCGCTGCATAGGACTTATTAAAGCAGTACCTGAATTGGAGGATAAAATCCTTTTCATGTTCGGTGAAAGTCATGAATGGAGTTGTATTGCTGCTAACTGGCATAGCTGGAAATTACTCGTTGAAAATGGCGAATTGGATACATTAAATGAGTCAATGCAGAAAACCTATGCCGCTAAGGTAGGTTACTAATGGCTTATTATAAAATATCAACACCAGTCGCCCTCGCCGCCTGGAATGAGGAATTACGCCTACGCGATGAATTGGTGGAAAAAGGTAAAGCATTCGCCGCGCTATTTGGGGCAAAACCTATTTTCACGACCGATGTAAATCGCTTCAGTTTTTATGGCGTGGTATTTCCAGAGTCCACCCCAACCTACGGCGATCCCGCGATATGGACAAAACCCGATAGCACCGCCCGCTATACATGCAGACCACGACAGAAACCGCCAAAAGGTTTAGGAGAAGAATCTCGGGCATTGCTGAAAATATGGAATGAAAACTTTCCCGGCCCTGCGGTAAATCGGGATCCTTATTTTGAGTCTCTGGGCCTTGACTGGGGCATGCTATTTTTATGTGGTTTAGCTCATTTCCGTCATGGCGATATTATTTACTTCAGAACTGGGGCCACCCCTAAAAAAGATTCAGGAGCTATTGAAATACTGGGCACCGAATATAAGGATGCTGAGAATACTTTTGATAGCGAATCAAAATCAGTTTTGTCATGAATTAGCTTCATAACCCCCAAACTATCCTAGTTAATCCCCAGTTATTCATTTTATTCCTGCCCACAAACTGGGGTTATTTTATTTAATTAAGGAGTAATCCCATGTTTGGATTGTTTCTCTACGTCTGTTTTACATTTCAGCCCTGCCAGTATGAGTCGCAGGGATATATATATCCCGACCAAAGCAATTGCCTTGCTGATATTCAGCAAGAGGGCTTACCCCCTGAATATGTTTGTTTACCCGTTGACGGTGTATTAATGGCGAGGACAAGACAATGAGCCAAGTAATATCGGTAAAAATGGCAAGGCCCAGTGAAGATGAAGTGAAATCTCTTAGGGAACTATTTCACGCAACTGAAGCAGCCGAGGACCGCTGGCACAGGGAATCATCTGAGCAATTTCTGGAGCGCCTTGATGAGCAAGACATCAGCGATGAAGAACGCACATTTATTGCCATTGCATGGGATTCACTGGTACAAGGCCATGGTGGCTTTTGGCGCTTCATCGGCGCTTATGAAACCCTAATTTATAATTTCCAAGATCCTAGTGCTGACTACGTTGCCACACATCCTAAATTTAATGCTCTGCTAACTGAATCAGAGCTATTGCCCGTGGTATTAGAGGGTTATACCGAGGCTAAAAATACTATTGCAGATCTGGAAGAAAAGAATCAAATACTGGCCGCTGAAAATATTCTTCTGCAAGAAAAGGCAGCACGGGAGTTATCCGGAGCATGGCTAATAAACCGGTTAGTCGTTGGGTCTATTGCAGCACTGGCTCTTATTCAAGCCGGGCGTCTTATCGATGCCAGAGGTTGGTTATTGGAAAATCTAGAGGGCGTAGATATTGATATTCCAAGCTATCAATCTGATACCCAATTAAATGACTGGGCCAATACTCATCAAGTCGGACATTTAAATCATGATCAGGCAGTAGAAATCATTAAACAGCAAATGCCCGCTACTACTCAGATATTTAACGAAGCAATGGCTCAGGGAGTTGAACTGGCTGCGGATGGATTTCACGAGTCGGTATTCTCAGCCATTGAAGACGACGGAGTTATTAAGCCTCTCTTGTATGTTAGGGCTGACTTAATGCAGTTCGCCGCCAACCTGCGAGGTGAGCACCATGGCTAACTCATTATTCTCCCGTTGCATTCGTCGTTGGACAGTTCGCTGGAAGCACGTTTGCGATTCTAAAGCCTCACCAATTTGGCGTAAACGGGATTTACGTGGCTATATCCGCGAGTCAGCAATAACCACAGCCTATGGCCTTGCTGAGCAGTTGGCGAGCGATAACGCCAAGTTTGATTTTAATGGCTCAACATATGGATGGTCGCCAGAATTCGCTGATTTCTTTAGTAAACACCGCGATAAATACATCAAAGAAGCCTTGGATTTCCTCAATGAAGAAATAACAACAGAGGAAATAGATGAAGCAATTGATGCAGAAATTGATTGTTGGAGTGACTAATGCGTACTCATCGAGTCCGAAATATGCATGTGTATAAAAAAATCGGGATGAAATATATGCATAGAACATTCCCGACCATGCCGCCTGACACTAAGTTTTTATTCTGGAATTTTGGTGACTACTACGGCAGAAAATATAGGAAATATAGCTGATGAACAACCTCGAAGAAAAAGTAATACTGATGGACTCAGCAGAAGCTGCGAGTATTAAGACCGTCACTGGCTGGGTTTCCTCTGATGGAAGATATTTCGGTAATGACGAAAATTTGGCTCGTTACGCCGGAGCAACTCACCGCAAGTGCCATAATAATCCCGAACACCCTATTTATCGAGTAAACAGCTATTGCGAAATTTGCTACGCAGAAAAGCGGAAAGTCAATTTCCAGACGATGCCCCGCAAGCCGTGGGAAAACGAGCCATTAACCATCAATTGTGACGATCGGTTCTTCTTCGATGCCGATGACCTGCGCGATTACTGCATGGAAAACCTTGTGCTGCCTCACGAACTGGATCTTGTTATCTGCAAGCCAAACTACCCTAGTGAAATTGACGGAAGTGATCTCTTCTGCGATGACCTATCAGATGATGGGGAATTACCTTCAGAGCTTCAGGAGGCCTTTGATGCTCTCAATGCTGTCATTCGCAAAAGTGGGCCGCTATCGTGGTCGGCTGGTGAATATGCCGCAATCATACCCGCTGACTTCCTTGATGCGGCAGATATTGCAGAAATTGAATCTAAGCGGGAGGGTGAGTGATGTTTACATTTCACGAACGCAAGGCCGAACGAACTGCCCACTTCATGAAATTCGTCTATGGCTGGAAATTGAAGAAGTGCAGCGCGTGCAACGGCAGCGGTTACTACGACAACGATGGGTCGCCGTATTGCGGCGCATGTGGCGGCAGCGGTAAGGAGCGCTACAAACCATTCCAGCCAGATATCATTCTGAAGCAATAAATATATTATTTGAATATCAAAGTGGAATGCACCAGAGCCGGGAACTTAGATTTTCACAATGAGCACCGACGCTCTTCCAAAAGCACTTTGCTTCACTAGTATCAAGTGGGTGAATATTAATCACTATTTCACCCCTCAACTTAAAGATTAATTTCATTTCATTAAGCATTTCTCTTCCTAATTTTTGCTTTCTAAAGTTAGGTGAAATATAAAATTGATGAATTTCATTTAATGAGAAAATAGAATATCCACATACAATATTTTCGCTATTAAGTAAAACACCGAGTTCACGATCTTCACACCGATAATTCATCAGTCCAAGTAAACTAGATAGGGGTTCACTAAATACATCAAATGGCGATTTAGCATCTGAATTCAGCATATTTCTGACCTCACATGTGATTTCAGGTTCTGTTTTGTCATTGATAATAATGAACATATTATTTCTCCATTTTATTTATTATCTCGCCCCAACATAGGATTGGCAATCTTTACTACTTAGTATTCATAGCCCCTTACCACCCCAGGCCAAACGACCATAATAGGGCGTAACATCGTTGCGCCCTTTCCTACTGAGGAAAGACCAATGACCAAACTACTGACATTAGAAGAATGGGCTGAAGACACCTATCGCAGTAAGCCGCCGACATCCCAGACACTCCAACGCTGGGCACGAGGTGGCAATATTTACCCGGCACCTGAAAAACATGGGCGCGAATATCGGGTACAGCCAGGCGCGATTTATATTCAGCCTAAAAGCTATCGATTGGCAAAAGAAATACTCAAAACGTCATCCAGCACAAGTTCGTCACTGATAGAGAGAATTATTCATGGCAAAGAGGCCAAAAAAGTATGATGCCAATTTGCCAAGAAATCTGACATATCGGCGTAGAGAGAAATCATTTTGCTGGCGTAACCCAATAACTGGTTCCGAAATATCCTTAGGGCAAATCGCCCGGAGGGATGCCATATCTCAGGCTATTCAGGCCAATAATTATATTGAATCCAATTTTCAGCCAGTTGCCCTCCTTGAACGATTGCAAGCCCCTGTCCCAAATCCTGCGGCTAAAGCTGAAGTTAATACCGTAGCGAGTTGGCTAAAGCGCTATTCCGAACTATTAAAGCGTCGCGAACTGGCTGAGAACACCATGAAAATGAGAGTCCTGCAAATCGGATATATTAAGCAAGAATTTGGCGAGAGAGCGATCGAGACCGTCACCACCAAGCATATTGCTGATTTTATTAATGCCTATGTCGATAATGGTAAAAGTTCGATGGCGGTAAATCTACGTTCTGTTTTATCTGATGTTTTTCGCGAAGCAATAGCTGATGGGTTAATTAGCAGCAATCCAGTGGAAGCAACACGCACGCCGTCGCCAAAAGTTAAGCGAGAACGGCTCGACTATACCGCCTTTTGCAAGATTTATGAGGCTGCTGGCCAACAGCGGAACTGGGTTCAACTTAGCCTGGCTCTGGCACTGATTACCGGCCAACGTCGTGACGATGTGCGGCAATTAAAAAGAAGCGATGTTCATGACGGCAAGCTTTGGATAGTCCAGAGTAAAACCAAGATGCAGATTGCGATATCGCTATCATTACGGCTGGAAATAATGAATACCACGGTTGGGGAAATTATAGAAAAGTGCCTGAATGACAGTAAAAGTGAATATCTCATCAGCTCGCCAAGTAAAAATTCAGGTAGAGAACCCGGAGCCTTAAATGCGGACTCGCTCACCAAAGCATTTGTTAAAGCATTGAAAGCAACCGATCTGGTTTATGAAATATCCCCGCCCAGTTTTCACGAGATCCGCAGCTTGGCGTCGCGTCTTTATGAAACGGAATACGGTAAGGAATTTGCACAGAAATTGCTTGGACACAAATCGATGAAAATGACGAATGTATACCTGGATTCACGTAAAAATGAGTGGGTTGAGATTTAGGCCGAGTATAGGATTTCGGGGAAATTTCGGGGGATTTCGGGAGAAACAGAAAAATACCATTAAAATCAACAAGTTAAAAAGAGACCGAATACGATTCCTATATTCGGTCTAGGGAAATGGCTCTTGGGAGAGAGCCGTGCGCTAAAAGTTGGCATTAACGTAGGCTTACTCAGCCATACTCTTTAAGAATAGTCGAGTACATGTGTTTCGCCAACTTAGCAACAGAAGTAATTAATCACAGTTGCAAACTAGTTTGGATGATAAAAGTCAGTTCATAAAATGAACAACGTAATTATCTGTTAAATAGAGACAAATATCTGTGTCCGCCAATATTCTCGAGTTTACTTTTGACATAAGGTCGTGGCGCGCTGCTGGAAAGGCTCCAGACTCATCTTTTGGCCCGGTTTCTCACTGTCATCCAATAATAAAATATCTAACGGTTTTGCCAGGACATGCCCCGCTTTCATCTGTTCAGTCGCAACATCATTGAGTGGATATTGTGCTAATGTGCTTGGATTTATCACAAATAAAGCCCCGCCTGAGCGGCACTCCAACATCACTTCTTCTCGATTAAATGCCCATTGTTTGCCAAACTCAAACTTACTGACGGTCACTATCTTCCCGGCAGCAATAGCGTTTACCGATAACATCAGTAATGATAATGTCAGCACAAAACCTTTCATTCTAATTATCCTCAATTAACTGATTGCCTTGATTTTCTCGTATATCGAGGCGTCGATGCAAGCTTACTGCCACTATCTATCAGGTATAACTTCACATTATATCGGTGCCATCGTCGCAAAAAAACTCACCAAAAGCAGTACCGTTGCACCAAGGATAATTTCAGCACAGCTGTTTACAACCAACCAATAATGGGCTTTTGTGGGCAATTTTCGCAACATAGGGACAATGAGGTAGCGGTTAATCACAGCAATAACAATCATAAACAGCACCAATATTACTTTACTGAATAATAGCATCTGATAAACAGATGTCAGTGTTAAAGAAGTCTCACGCAATATAATAATGCTATTAATAATTCCGGTGGACAATACCAATGCCACGGCCAAATGACCCCAACTTGAAAATCGAATTAACGTAGTGATAGCTTCGCGTTTAACATCACCATGGCGGGTATATGCAAGGCAAACCAGCAATGCGGGCAAACATCCTATCCAATAACCTGCACTGAGCAGATGTATAACTTGATTGACCTGATGAATCCATCCCAGCACACCCTCGTGCATCGCCGCGTGCCCGATAAAGGCCAGACTGGCTAAAAGCAACGTTGAACAGCCTACCATCAGCCGATAATAAACACGGATTGTGCCGAGCAAAGCTATCCACATGCTCAATATGGATAAACCGAGATGCCATTGCCATATCTGACCAAAACGGGTGCCCAATACCGCCCACCACACGTTTAGTCTGTAGGTATCAGCCCAACCATCACCCATCATGCCAGCTTGGATAGCTAGCAGCCCGATAGCGGAGGCTAATCCCACAAATGTACTGAAGACAAGGAGAGGCGATAAGCGGTTTTTGAGTATCGAAGAAAAGCGGTCTGGTGCTAATAAGGCGGTGAAAACACTGATGCCAAACATCAGCATCACCGCCAAAAAATGCAGAAAGCGACACAGAACGAATAGAGTCGCCAGAGACATATTATTTCACTGTGAAGCTGTAAGTGCCTTTGGTTTTATGGCCATCAACAGACACCACATGCCATGAAACGTCGTATTTCCCAGCTTTCAATGCACTATCGATCGGCAAGATTAATTGTGTGTTATTGACCGGGTCCAATTTAAGCTCGCCTGTTTTGACAACATTGTTATCTGGGCCAGTCACTTTCACTCCACTGAAACCCAATTCAATTCCTTCAGAGAAACCCAGTGTCACGGCTTCTGGCGCTGAACCAATGGTCGCATCGGCAGCAGGAGATTCAATTTTCAGGTGGGCGTGAGCCAAGGCTTGCTGGCTGGATAACCCAACAAATAACACAATAAGTGCCGAAAGCATGCGGCATGAAGAACGAACTTTGCGAATAAACATAATATCCCTTAATCGATGGGGGAGAAGAATCTGTCTGCTACCAACCATATCCTATATTGGCAGCGCGAACCCCTATCACTTCCAGTCAATTGCACTACCTGTGAGGTAGGGCACAAAATAAAACGCCAAATTATGAATGGCGATTGAAATATCACCAATAGTTGAGTAGCAATTAAGCTCAGCTAGCGCTTTTAGCTTGATTGCAAATGATAACGATTTCAATATGGCAAGTCGAGAAACCATAGCTAAACAACATGTTGTTAGCACGAAACAATAAAATTAAGAGAAAAGGGAGGGACGAGTATGGTGAAGAGGCAATAAAAAGCCGCAATTTCTATTTCCACTAAAGAGTGGATAGAGACTGCGGCGAGTTCAAATCAAGCCAAAAAATTACGCCTGAACGTGGCTCTGTGCAGCCATGGTTTTCAGATCTTTATCGACGAAGAACAATGAATTGCCGCTATTACCCACCAGCGCCAGTTTATCCAGAATAGATTTGAACAGTTTTTCTTCTTCATGCTGTTCAGACACATACCATTGCAGGAAGTTGAATGTAGAGTAATCGTGAGTGGTCATTGCGACATGGGCAAGCTCATTAATTTGAGTCGTAATAAGTTGCTCATGCTCATAAGTCAGTTTGAATACATCAGCCAGTGATGCGAAATCTGTCGGCGGCGCACTGATTGTACCCAATACCGGCATAGCGCCCGTTCCGCTCAGATATTCAAATAAACGCTGCATATGCTGCATCTCTTCTTGAGAATGCTCTTTTAAAAATGCTGCCGCGCCTTCAAAGCCTTTATCACTGCACCAAGCACTCATCTGTAGATAAAGATTGGCAGAGTAAAATTCCAGATTCAGTTGCTCATTAAGCTTCTGAGCCATTTCTGTTTTCAACATGATAATTCCCTAATTTTTATAATGCAGGTAAGCAACGATTAACTTAGCGTATTATGCCAAGTTAAAAACAAAATAAGAACACCCTATTCACATTAATATTTAATAAAATCACTAAATAACTTAACCAGCTGATTATTAACCATATTTTTTAAATTTAAACATGAGATTAATTATTATAAGAATCATTTACATTAACACCAGAATACTAAAAAGAATGATTCTTATTTGAGGTTTATTTCAATAAATAATAACCTTATGACTTTGAGGTCATATTATCTCACTGCAAAAACGTTTAATTAGATATTATTAGGGCACATTAGCCTCTTGCCAATATCTGCCAGCTGCATTACCTTTTGCGCCATAACTGCCGATGCGCCACGAAGGAGAGGAAAAATGGGATATAATCTGGCTGAGCTTTCTGATGAAGAAACAGCAAAAATGAATGTCGATCTGGCCGCTTCTGGGGTTGCATTTAAAGAGCGCTACAATATGCCGGTGATCCCTGAAATGGTTGCTCGAGAACAGCCGGATGAGCTACGTGAATACTTTTTACAGCGGTTGGCACACTACCGCAGTGAATCAAATAAATTCTCTCGCTTGCCGTATGAACCCAAAATGAAGTCATGAGTAAGAGACTCCCGCACCAGGGTCTGCGGGAGTTTGGCGGTGAGAATCGCTAGGATTTTCGAGCAAATTTGTCGGTTGCAAGAATTAGTTGGTGCAAGATCCCTGGTTCGTCAAAGGAATGTCCGGCACCTTCGACAATATGCAGTTCAGCCTCTGGCCATGCTTTTGCTAAATCCCACGCATTCTGTGGCTGACAAGCCATATCATATCGGCCATGAATAATTACCGCAGGAATATGGCGAATGCGCGTGACGTTATCGAGCAGTTGGTTATCGCTATCCAAAAAGCCCAAGTGGGTAAAATAGTGATTCTCAATGCGGGCAAATGCCAGAGCAAAGTCATCCTCACCGAAAGAAGCCGCGCTTTTGGTTGGCAGTAAAGTGACTGTTTCTCCCTCCCACAAGCTCCAAATTTTTGCGGCCTCCAATTGTACCGCTTTGTCCGGTGAGGTCAGCCGCTTGCGATAGGCCGCAGTGACATCACCCTGCTCTTCTGGCGCTAACAGGGATAACACGCGCTGCCATTTATCGGGGAAGAAGCGGGAAGCCCCGTCCTGATAATACCAATCCAACTCTTTTTTACGCAGAGTGAATATCCCACGCAAAACCATTTCACTGACCCGTTCGGGATAGGTTTCACCGTAGGCCAACGCAAGTGTCGAACCCCAAGAGCCGCCAAATATCAACCAGTTATCTACGCCGGCCATCTCACGCAGCCGTTCAATGTCATCAACTAAATGCCAGGTTGTGTTGTTATCCAAGCTGGCATGGGGCGTCGAACGCCCACACCCGCGTTGATCAAAAAGTAATACTTTGTATTTCTTTGGGTTGAAAAGTTGCCGGTGATAAGGCGCGATCCCGCCACCAGGGCCACCATGAATAAATACCGCGGGCTTACCCTCAGGGTTGCCACAGAGTTCCCAGTAAATCTGGTGACCATCACCTGTGTCTAGTAAGCCACTATCGTAAGGTTCATACGCTGGATAAAGCCCACGTAATTGTTCCATTATTTTTCCATGTTTGTTGAGACAATAAAGTTATCAAAGCTTATACAGCCCGCAGGGTCAACGATAAAACATTACATTTACGCCAATCAGCACATTAATTCCATCAACCGGTGATAAATACACCATAACTTAATTAATTTTCAGGTCTTAGCTCAAAACATGGCGCGTACTGGAGCGTAATAAGAGGGATTGATATTTAATAATATCTTTATTAAACAATATATTAAGTATATTCATGTTTTCTTCCCTTGCAACTCCCCCCCATTAGGTGGTTAATAGGTGGGCGTACCAACCTAACCGAAGGTAAAGAGAGGCAAGCCATGAGTAAGGGAATGGACAGCAAAAAGAACGCGAAGAAAAAGCCACTAAAAACACCAGCTGAGAAAAAAGCTGAGAAACGCGCTAAAAAGTCATCTTCCACTAGCGCAGAATAACGGACTTTTCGTCTCGTCAGTCAACCCGCCACGATAGGCGGGTTTTTTGTTGCTAATATTTAGGCATTACGGGGAAGAATAAGAATGTATTTTCGTGTCATCGATACAGAAACTTGTGGTTTGGAGGGGGGTATTGTCGAAATCGCGTCTGTCGATATGGTGGACGGATTATTGAGCAACCCTATGAGTGACTTGGTTAGCCCAGACAGGCCAATCAGTCTCGATGCCATGGTAATTCACCATATCACGGAAGAAATGGTGGAAGGTAAACCGCGAATTGCCGTTGCAGTTAGAAAATATCAAGGGAGCCCGTATTATGTCGCTCATAACGCCCCCTTTGACCGCGGTCTGTTACCGGAGATGGGTGGTCAATGGATTTGCACCTTAAAGCTCGCCCGTATGCTCTACCCTGATATTAAGCACAGTAATCAATATCTGCGTTACGCTTTGCGCCTGAATGTTTCAGTGCCAGATAATCTTTATCCACATCGTGCTTTGTATGATTGTTATGTCACCGCCGCACTGTTGCAACGCATCATACGAGACTCTGGGTGGAACGCCGAGCAGATGGTGGAAATGACGCAACAACCGCTGTTGTTACAGACATTTAAGTTCGGGAAATATCGTGGAAAAAGTATTGAACAGATAGCCCGGCAAGATCCGGACTACCTGCGCTGGATGCTGACCTCAATTGCCGACCTTACGCCAGATATGCGCCATACCCTGACACATTATCTGACATAACCGATTTTGTGAATCAAGCTAGAGAGAGAATAAAAGCATATTCCAAAGCAATATCTTCATAAGCTTTGAAGCGCCCTGATTTACCCCCATGGCCCGAATCCATATCGGTATAAAGCAATAATTGGTGGTCATCAGTTTTCATTTCTCGCAGTTTCGCGACCCATTTTGCGGGTTCCCAATATTGAACCTGAGAGTCATGCAACCCGGTAGTTACCAGCATGTGCGGATAATCTTGAGCTTTAACCTGATCGTATGGGCTATATTGCTTCATGTAATCGTAATAGGCCTTATCATTTGGATTGCCCCACTCGTCATACTCGCCAGTCGTCAGAGGGATAGATTCATCCAGCATAGTGGTGACCACATCAACAAATGGCACCTGCGCCACAACACCTTTGTATAATTCAGGCGCCTGATTAATAACAACGCCCATCAACAAGCCGCCCGCACTACCGCCCATAGCGAAAACACGATTAGCATCGCCATAACCCTTGGCAACCAATGTTTTGGTAACATCGATAAAGTCATTGAATGTGTTTAATTTCTTGAGCAACTTGCCATCTTCATACCATTGCTGCCCCAGTTCCCCACCACCCCGAATATGCGCCAGTGCAAAGACAAAACCACGATCTAACAGACTTAAACGGCTACCACTGAATACCGGATCCATGCTGCTGCCATATGAGCCGTAGCCATAGACCAACAGCGGGTTACTGCCTGGGGCAAAATGATCACGATGATAAACCAATGAAACTGGCACTTTGACACCATCCGATGCGGTGACCCAAATCCGCTCACTACGATATTTTTCTGGTGTGAAGTTTTTGACTTCCTGCTGCTTGAGCAACTGACGAGCGCCGGTATCCATATTAAGTTCATACATGGAGCTTGGCGTGGTCAGGGAAGAATAACCATAGCGCAACAGTTCAGTTTCTGGCTCTGGGTTATATGCCAACCAAGTGACATAGGTAGGGTCATCAAAAGTCACCGACTTCTGTTCATCGGTGACCCAGTGAATTTGCCGCAAATGCGTCAATCCCTCACTCCGTTCTTCCACCACCAGCCAATCGCGGAATAGGCTAAAGCCTTCCAACATAACCTCTGTTCTTGGCGTAATTAAGGGTAGCCACTGAGATTCATCAGCGAAATCAACGGGCACTTTAGCTGCATCGGCGATTTTATATAGACCGAAATTTTTGCCATCTTTATTCGAACGTAAATAAAAATGCTGCTTATAGTGATCTAAACCATATTCATGGTCTTTGCGGCGTGGCGCGAACATTTGCGGCAGCGGCTCGTGCTGATCGGCATCCAACAGTAAAATTTCAGATGTTGTGGTGCTACTGAGATGGATGACAATAAAGCGCTCAGATGTGGTTTTTTCCAACCCGACATAGAATGTATCGTCCGCTTCCTGATAAATCAGCTGGTCCGATGCAGGGTCAGTGCCCACGACATGGCGATAGACTTGATAAGGCAGCAACGTTTTTTCATGCTTACGCACGTAATACAGTGTTTTTGAATCATTGGCCCATTCAAAGCTACCCGACGTATTGCTGATAACTTCCTGCTGCCAGCTATCACTTTGTAAATGTTTTACCCGGATATCATATTGACGCCGTGATAAGAAATCCTCAGCCACTGCCAGTAGTTGATTATCTGGGCTAACATCCAGGCCCCCCAAGGTGTAGAACTCGCTTTCCGCCGCGCGTTGATTACCATCAAGTAAGGTTTCCCAACTACTATCCGCCCAAACCGGTTGGCGAACGTAAATGGCATATTCATTACCCGGTTCAAAACGTGTTTGATAGCGGTAGCCATTGCGGGTATAGGGGACGGACTCTTCTTGGGGCGGAATGCGGGAAACCATTTCCTGATACAAAGTTTCGCGAAGCGGTTGCAGCGGCTTCAACACCGACTCGGTGAACTCATTTTCAGCTTGCAGATAGTTCAGAACATCAGCATCAGTGCGCTCATCATCACGTAGCCAATAATAATCATCTGTACGGATATCACCGTGCATCGTCATCGGATAAGGGCGTTTATCTGCCTTTGGAGGTATGGTCATTAGTTGAAGTGTCCATCAGTGTTCGTTATCGCGAGAGTGACACGATTACCTGTCGATGCCAAGCGGCAGCATCTGCTTAAATTTGAGTTGAAAGAGTGTAATTCAATGATAAGCAACATGATAAACAGGTGCAGGATACCTTTACGCCAGCACCTGTTGTGATTAGCTTAATTCCACCCCTGCGGTCTCAAGCACGCAAGGTATAGGCGATAGTGCCAGCTTTACAATCAAGCACCACTTGGTAGGTTTTATCGCCTTTTTTACCACGAGCGGTCAATGGAACCTGCCAGATATCATCTTGGCCTGTAATGTCTACCGCGCTAATCCAGACAACCGGGCTATCAGTACCCAACCCTTTTTTATCCGCTTCCCAACGTGTTATACGATTTTGTAGAAAATCACGTTTAACTTGAGTCGCAACCTGAGATTGATTTAACCCAGTACAAGTAGGGACTTTTGCTACCCGCGGTTCCTGGGCCTGTACACTACTGATGGCACCGGCTAAAGCGACGGCCACTATTAAGGCGAGTCCTGTCTTTCTCATCATTCCTCCAGATATTATTATTTCTATCCTCTGGCTGGAACAATGATTGAAAGGGGGTTACAGAACGAATAGCGCTAAAAATCAATATGTTAACGCTATTTAATTAACACCGAGTAAATTCAATCACGTAAAACTGTTCCAACCCCGGATAGATCTCCTTAATCACTTTTTTCAGTTCATCCAGCGACATATTTTCTTGCTCGGCATGGTGTTGCGTCAGTGTATCCAAGGTGATTGGAGTGACGGATTTAACCAAAATATGGCAGAAAAATACGCCGTCTTCATTGCGACATACGCGCAGGGTTTCCCCTGGGCGAAAATCGGATTCACTGCTATCCCGGATAGTGATCGTTTTGCGATCGGCCAGAATATCCGCCTCAAACCGGCGAAAGAAGGTGATTTCACGATTCATTTTAGATCCCTTTTTCACTTCCTGCCGAAATCAGGCAGATTAAGCCGCTTGATTTTCATCAGGTTTGGATTTTTTCTCTGATGCGATTTTTTCAACTTTCGCTTTTGGCTGCCCCTCGGCGGAGGCCGCTGGCTGGGCACCCCGCAGAATTTGCCCTAATGCATCTTTGTTCTCTGCAAGGAAGAAGCTCAGAGCCTCGCGTTGATCTTCTTCAAGTGTTAAAGGTGACTGTGCCAACCATTCAGACAAATTGTCAGCCAAATCCAGCATTTTATCGTAGGCATCGGCTTCTTTTTTGGTTGTGAAAGTCATTTTTTCCTCACCCTGTCTTACCACGACGAATTTTATTTCAACGGCCATTGATACGCGTCCTCTTCACTTACAGATTACTGTACATAATCACAGTATAATGTGATTTGTCGGGGCGATGCAACCACCATCGCCCTCTACTGTGATTATTTTAATAAACGGGCTTTGCAGTTTTTGCCTTTGATCTTGCCTTGCTGTAACTGCTGAAGAGCCCGTTTGGCACTCGCCTTGCGAATAGCAACATAGGCATGAACCGGGAACATATCGATTTTCCCCACATCCGCGGCGGTCAGACCGGCTTCACCCGTTAAAGCCCCCAAAATGTCGCCAGGGCGAATTTTAGCTTTACGGCCACCATCAATACATAAGGTGACCATTTCAGGTTCCAGCATGGTGTTAGCACTGCGGCTTACCTGCTCGGCTGGCGTCCATTTCAGTTTCATTTGCATATAATCTTCAATGGCATGGGCGCGGGTCATTTCCTGTGGGGTACACAGGCTCACCGCCAGACCACTCATCCCTGCCCGCCCGGTACGGCCGATGCGGTGCACATGAATTTCGGGATCAAATGCCAGTTCGAAATTGACCACCAGTTCCAAGTCTTTAATGTCCAGACCCCGCGCAGCAACATCAGTTGCGACTAATACCCGGCAACTGCGGTTGGCAAAACGCACCAGCACTTGATCACGGTCGCGCTGTTCTAAATCGCCATGTAAGGCCAACACGCTGATGCCACGGGACTCCAGCGCCTCATAGACACTCTGGCAATCTTTCTTGGTGTTACAAAACACCACACAAGAAGCGGGCTGATAATGACTGAGGGCGGAGATCAACAGCGGCAAACGTTTTTCGCGTGTGGTTTCGAAAAATACCTGCTCAATCGCGGGCGCTTCATCACCATCATCAACTTCAACATTGACTGGCTGGCGCTGAACCCGCGCACTGATTTGCTCAATACCCGCCGGATAAGTCGCCGAGAACAGCAATGTCTGGCGCTGCGGTGGGGTATAGGCAATGACATCATCAATGGCATCGGTAAAACCCATATCCAGCATGCGGTCGGCTTCATCCAGCACCAGAATTTTGAGGTCATCCAGCACCAGCGTTTTCTTGCGCAAATGCTCCTGAATACGGCCCGGAGTGCCGACGACAATATGCGGGGCATGCACCAGAGAATCTAACTGATGGCCCATCGGCTGGCCGCCACACAGGGTCAGGATTTTAATATTTTGAGTAAATCGCGCTAACCGGCGCAATTCTTTACTGACCTGATCAGCCAGTTCACGTGTTGGGCACAGCACCAAAGCTTGAGTCACAAACTCACCCACAGCAATTTTGTCCAGCAAACCAATGCCGAAAGCCGCAGTTTTACCACTGCCAGTTTTGGCCTTTGCCCGAACATCCTGCCCATTGAGGATGGCCGGTAATGCTGCGGCCTGTACCGGTGTCATCTCGGTATAGCCAAGTTCATTAAGATTGGACAACTGCTCAGCAGGCAGTGTCAGGGAAGAAAAGGACGTTGTGCTCACGGCAGTAACTCTTATAACGGAATGGAATGGCAGCGATGGCCTGAAGGCGAGCGCAAGATTTTGGCGCGATAATACCAGATATAGGGCTATTGCCGGAACTATACCGCATCAATACCGATAAAATGGTCTGATTCTCTGCTTAAGAGCCAATACGCAATCGTTTTCGTCGCCATTTTGCCTTATACTCATGCCCGTAAAATTCATCGCGTGTCAAAATTTCCCACTGATGTAGGTACCTAACTATGCTGACTATTGGAACCGCTCTGCGCCCGAATGCCACCCGTGTCATGTTGCTTGGCTCTGGAGAGCTGGGTAAAGAAGTGGCGATTGAATGCCAAAGGCTGGGGCTGGAAGTGATTGCGGTTGATCGCTACGCCGATGCACCCGCGATGCATGTTGCTCATCGCAGCCATGTGATTAACATGCTGGATGGCGCAGCGCTCAAGCAGTTGGTCGAGCAGGAAAAACCTCACTATATCGTGCCAGAAATTGAAGCTATCGCCACAGATATGCTGGTTGAGTTAGAGAATATGGGCCAGAAGGTTGTGCCCTGCGCCGAAGCCACTCGTTTGACCATGAACCGCGAAGGTATTCGCCGTCTGGCTGCCGAAAAGCTGCAATTGCCCACCTCCAGCTACCGCTTTGCCGCTACCGAGAGTGCATTCCGCCAGGCGGTCAGTGAGATAGGTTACCCGTGCATTGTCAAACCGGTGATGAGTTCCTCCGGTAAAGGCCAGAGTTTGATTCGCAATGAACAGCAACTTCAGGCCGCATGGGATTACGCGCAGCAAGGTGGCCGCGCGGGCGGCGGTAAAGTGATTATCGAGGGATTGGTACACTTTGATTTTGAAATCACCTTGCTGACCATCAGCGCGGTTGATGGCATCCACTTTTGTGCGCCTATTGGTCATCGTCAGGAAGATGGCGATTACCGTGAGTCCTGGCAGCCACAAATGATGAGTGATATTGCAGTGGCGCGGGCGAAAGAAATTGCTTCCCAAGTGGTCACGGCGCTAGGTGGCTACGGGCTATTTGGGGTGGAATTGTTTGTCTGTGGCGATGAGGTTATTTTCAGTGAAGTTTCACCGCGCCCTCACGATACCGGCATGGTGACGTTGATTTCGCAAAATATGTCTGAGTTTGCCTTGCATGTGCGCGCATTTTTGGGCTTGCCCATTGGCACCATTCGTCAGTATGGCGCAGCGGCATCGGCGGTTATTTTACCCGAATTGACCAGCCATAATATTGCTTACCATGGGTTGGAAACCGCCTTGGTCGGTGACACGCAAATTCGTTTATTTGGTAAACCCGATATTGCGGGTAAACGGCGGTTGGGCGTGGCGTTGGCGGTAGCGGATGATATTGATAGCGCGATTGAAGTGGCAAAACGTGCCGCAAGCGCAGTCGTCGTGACTGATAAATAGTTGTGACAGGTAAATAGTTGTGACAGGTAAATAATCTGGCACTGATGAATAAACCCGCCATCACGGCGGGTTTATTGGCATTGAATAGCACAAAACCGGAGCTTATCCCTCGTACGGATCTTCTATTTCGTCCGCATCCTGCTCATTATCACGACGATAATCAGACTCATCACTCTCATCAAAGTCAGAATCTTCAAAGATAGGCATGGCTTGTGGATCATTCTCGTGCCGCTCGCGAATTTCTGCGGCGACCAAAGCAATCGCCTCACCACTGCTCATTCCTTCCGACATGAATTGGTGAATACGTTCGACAGCTTCTTGCTGTTCCTCATGAGAAAGTGAAGGCATACCCGCTAACATTGATTTATCTCCTGCATATAATTGATTCAGTATACCTGTTTATTGTTATTTAAAGTGAATCGCTATTTACGGTGGATTGACTGCCACTGGTGAACAGCCCCCAAACACTGGGTAATTTATGCTAATCTTGCCCAACTTTGGTGGTGAAAATACCTTTCTACCGCCTAATATGTTCAGCCGAAAGAAAAGAATCGTGACTCATGAGTGTGAAAACCCTGACCTGCAAAACCTTGCCTTATCAACCAGATGCCCTGCTCCAGCAATTCGCCCCCCTTGCCCATCAAGCTTGGGCCATGTTGCTGCACTCCGGATTTGCTGAACACACCCATAACCGTTTTGATATTCTGGTCGCCGACCCGCAAGTCACTCTCACCACGCGGGGCGAGCAAACAGAAATTATCAGTACGCAAGGCCAGGAGCTTTCCCTCGAAGATCCATTCTCTTTATTGCAGCAGCAATTGGATAAGTTTTCTCCCGCTATTTCGCCCCACCCTGACCTACCTTTTTTGGGCGGAGCATTAGGGCTATTTGGTTATGATTTGGGCCGACGGGTTGAGACACTACCGGTGCTGGCCGAGCCAGATATCGCCTTACCAGACATGGCCGTCGGCCTGTATGACTGGGCCTTGATTGCCGATCATCATTTGCAAAAACTGACACTGGTCTGTCATGGCGATGCTGAACAGCGCTTGCAGTGGTTGCTGCAACAAAGAAACCCCGAAGCCACTTTGCCATTTAAGTTAACCAGCCGGTGGCAAGCCAATATGTCGCGAGAGCAATATGGTGAAAAATTCCGGCAAGTTCAGGAATATTTGCACAATGGCGACTGTTATCAGATTAATTTGGCCCAAAGATTCAGTGCGGAGTATCAGGGTGATGAATGGCAAGCTTTTCTGACATTGAGCCGCAGTAATCAAGCGCCTTTTTCGGCTTTTATTCGCTTAGAAAAAAATGCAATTTTGAGTGTGTCACCGGAGCGTTTTCTATGGTTGGAAAATCATCATATTCAAACCCGCCCGATTAAAGGTACTTTGCCGCGGCTGGATGACCCCGAACAAGACCGTTTGCAAGCGGAGCGGTTGGCTAATTCCACTAAAGATCGCGCTGAAAACCTGATGATTGTTGACCTGCTGCGCAATGATATTGGCCGAGTTGCACAGCCGGGCACCGTGCAGGTACCGGAGCTGTTTGTGGTCGAGCCTTTCCCGGCGGTGCATCATTTGGTCAGCACCATTACCGCAATTCTGCCCACCGAATCACCGCCAACCGCATTATTGCGCGCCTGCTTCCCCGGCGGCTCGATAACGGGTGCGCCGAAAATTCGGGCCATGGAAATCATCGAACAATTGGAACCCCAGCGCCGCAACGCCTATTGCGGCAACATTGGCTATATTAGTTGCTGTGGCACGATGGACACCAATATCACCATCCGCACTCTACTGACTGAAAACGGCAAAATATATTGTTCTGCTGGCGGCGGAATTGTGGCTGACAGTCAGGAACAAGCTGAATACCAAGAGACATTTGATAAAATCGCCCGAATATTACCCTTACTGGGAAAGAGTTAATTTATGAATGAGTGGATTCTGTGAGTGCTATGTCTGTGAATGATAAGTTGATGAATGACCCGCTTGTGAATGACAAATTTGTCAGCCAATCGGGGCAAACTTTGTCTGACTTTATTAGCCGATTCCAGCTGCAACGGCCTCAACCTGGCAGTTTTTCTGCCAATGGCCGCCATGCTGCGGTATTAATTCCTATTGTTTGCCGACCAGAACCTACATTGCTGCTCACCCGGCGCTCCGATCATTTACGCAAACATGCCGGCCAGGTCGCTTTCCCCGGAGGCAAAGCCGACCCACAAGATTTTTCACTGATTGATACCGCGCTACGAGAAGCAGAAGAGGAAGTGGCGATCCCTACCTCCGCGGTACATGTTTTAGGGCAATTGGCTCCGCTCGACAGTTCCAGCGGTTATCAGGTTACACCGGTCGTCGGTTTGGTTCCCGCCAATATCGCCTTTCAGGGTAATGAAGAAGAAGTCGCCGGGTTATTTGAAATTCCCTTACGTGAAGCTCTCAGATTGTCGCGCTACTATTCACTGGATATTCATCGCGGGGGAATCAATCACCGGGTCTATCTTTCATGGTATGAAAGCCAATTTATCTGGGGGCTGACTGCGGCAATTATTCGCCGTCTGGCACAGCAGGTCAGTATTTGACACTAATAGGCATATGAATAGCGCGGGTAATGAGTGACCCGCTTCACAGCATGACGGTTAAAAAAGCTGAATTACAGCATAAAGCGATCCCTATCACCCCATCATCTCGATTTTTACTCTACTTTCTCTGCACAACCATTTTAAAAAAACTGTAAACTGACCTGTCAGCGTTATGAAATATCTGTAAAATATCTTTCATCACTATAAACCACTAAAAATGTAAGGTTAAAAGCTGATAGTGATAATGATTCATTGGTAGCGAAATGTCATGGTTGCGATATCAAATTGATAGCGCCAACACCAGTAGAAACCCAATTTACACGGCCCGGTGATAGCAATACTTAATACGAAGTAACCTGCAGCTATCTACTGGGTTCTTTACTTGATACAGATATTCTCGGCCACATTCATATGCACCGGGAATAACAAAAAGCTTTGTTAAGGAGTTTTAGCGTGATTAGCGTTTTTGATATGTTCAAGATTGGTATCGGCCCCTCCAGTTCTCATACTGTTGGGCCAATGAAAGCCGGCAAAGAGTTTGCTGATTTGCTGGTCACTCAAGGGTTAATGCCGTCGATCACGCGCGTAGCCGTCGATGTTTATGGCTCACTGTCACTGACCGGGAAAGGCCACCATACTGATATCGCCATTATTATGGGGTTAGCGGGCAACATGCCCGATACCGTGGATATCGACAGTATTCCAGCGTTTATTCGGGATGTGGAATTACGTCAAAAACTGATGCTGGCCAATGGGTTGCATGAAGTTGACTTCCCGCGCGAAGGCGGGATGGTATTCCGCAGTGATAATTTACCATTGCATGAGAATGGTATGCAGATCCACGCCTATGCCGGTGATGAAAAGGTGCTTAGCAAGACCTATTATTCAATTGGTGGTGGTTTTATCGTTGATGAAGAGCATTTCGGTAAAGCCGCGGTTAATGCCGTTAGCATGCCTTATCCATTCAATTCCGCTGAAGAAATCCTGGCTAACTGCGAGCAAACCGGTATGTCGATCTCCGGCATGGTAATGCAGAATGAGCTGGCGATGCACAGCAAAGAAGAGATTGAATCCTACTTTACGGCGATTTGGCAAACCATGCGCGCCTGTATTGATCGTGGCCTGAATACCGAAGGGGTTCTACCAGGCCCGCTGCGGGTGCCGCGTCGCGCCTCAGCATTACGTCGTCTGTTAGTTTCCTCGGATAAACTGTCCAGCGACCCAATGAATGTTATTGACTGGGTCAATATGTTCGCACTGGCGGTTAACGAAGAAAACGCCGCGGGTGGCCGCGTGGTTACTGCGCCGACCAATGGTGCCTGTGGCATCGTGCCAGCAGTCTTGGCCTATTACGACCACTTTATCGAGCCTGTTACCCCTGAAATCTTTATCCGCTATTTCCTGTCATCCGGCGCAGTTGGGATTTTGTACAAGATGAATGCGTCGATTTCTGGTGCTGAAGTGGGCTGCCAGGGTGAAGTGGGCGTTGCCTGTTCAATGGCGGCTGCTGGCCTAGCCGAGCTGCTGGGCGCAAGCCCGGTTCAAGTATGCATCGCCGCTGAAATTGGCATGGAGCATAATCTGGGTCTGACCTGTGACCCGGTTGCAGGTCAGGTGCAAGTGCCGTGTATTGAGCGTAATGCGATTGCCTCGGTAAAAGCCATTAACTCTGCACGGATGGCCATGCGCCGCACCAGTGAACCGCGCGTTTCACTGGATAAGGTTATCGAAACCATGTTTGAGACCGGTAAAGATATGAATGCTAAATACCGCGAAACCTCCCGTGGTGGTTTAGCCATTAAAGTGCAATGTAATTAATTTATTGTATTGAAAAATCGTTTTCATTAAGGGGAGCTACGGCTCCCCTTATGCACAGTGAAAGATGAGTAATGATTTTTATGCCTAGCAACCAGCACACGCGGGATTGCAGCATACCTCACAGCACCAATCAGAGGGCGGCAATTCAGTATCGCACGCTTTTTTGTTTACCTCAGCGGCGATAGGTGTCGAGAATGCATCACCAAACTGCCTCGAAGCTGTCTCTTGGCCGAATGTTCCAAATGAAGACAGCATTAACACAAGAACAAAAACTATCTTTTTCATAAAACCTCCATCACTAATAGGTAGAGTGCTACAAAAATATAGGTTGTGCGGTGTCAAAAGCAGAAAATGAATTTCTATTTTGAATAACAGACCAAACAAAATAGATCAGAGCAATATTAGGATTTTTAGATGCACCCAAGCTCACGGTAAATATTAATATGACTGTTTGAGCACCTCCTTACTTAAGTGAATTTAAGCATAAACCAAACTTATCAAGTTGGCATTTCCATTTTGGATAATTATATTTTTATTTTCCAATTCATACGAAAACAACAACACAACACTTTGATTATTAAGCAATTTAACTGCACTTCATGTTTATGATAAATATCATTATTTACTGTTATTCTTATCACTGTGATTTTTATAGTTTTATATATTTATTTAATTTAAATCATGTGAAATATAAATAACTGAATATTCGCACATTAAACAATAAATATAACAAATATTATGATGCGTGTTATTTGTCTGGATAATTATTTCAAGCTGATTATTATGAAATGAAAATAAACGGATGACAAAGCGTTGGAATATCCATTAAAAAATGCGGGCCACCTTAAGATGACCCGCATTAGCTGAAACTCTTTTAGTTGTCAGAGTGTTACTCTTCCAATTCATTACTCAGCTTGGTAATACGCACTAATTCAATGCGGTAATCTGAGACTTCGATAATCTCAAAGCGCAGGTTATGCAGTTCAACCACATCCCCCGCCGTTGGCATATGCCCGGAGTGAGACAGCAACATGCCCGCTAATGAAGCATAATCAGCCGTCGGGCTGACCAACTCCTGGCAATCCAGCGCCTGCTCCAGAGAGTGCAAATCAGCCCCCCCTTTCACTAACCAGCCATCACCATCGGCAATAATATCTGGCGTTTCATCTTCATCAGGGAATTCACCGGCAATAGCTTCCAGCACGTCCAGCGGTGTAACCAGCCCTTGCACCACACCAAATTCGTCATTGACTACCACTAAGCGCCCTTTTGCTTTGCGCAATACGCCCAGCAAATTAATCACGTCCATGGTATCAGGCACGACTATTGGTGGTGTCTGTGCAGCAAACTCACAGATAGAGCCACCGCGTTCAATCGCCACTAACAAATCTTTAGCTCGCACCACACCGATTATCTGATCCAATGAGTCACGACAGACAGGGAACAGGCTGTGTGGCGTATCTAATAATTGTTCACGGATTTCAGCTTGTGAACGATTACAATCTACCCAAGAGATTTCTGTGCGCGGAGTCATCACACTGCGCAATGATCGGGAGGCCAATGTCAGCACGCCGCTAATCATATAGCGCTCTTCTTCAGCAAAGGCCTCGGCTGGCAATGCCAACTGCGCATCACCATGTTGCGGCTCTTGCTGACGACCGCCCATCAGACGGATAATAGCTTCCGCCGTGCGCTGACGCCGTGGCAAGCGGGACTCCTGCTTAATGAAGTTACGGCGCGCAATCTGGTTAAACAGCTCAATCAGGATAGAGAATCCGATGGCGGCATACAGATAGCCTTTCGGAATATGGAAACCAAAGCCTTCCGCAATCAGGCTCAAGCCAATCATTAACAAGAAGCTCAGACACAGCACCACGACTGTCGGGTGTGCGTTAACAAACTGCGTCAGTTTTTTCGATGCCAGCAGCATCACGACCATGGCGATAATGACCGCCGTCATCATGATGGCCAAGTCGTTGACCATCCCCACGGCAGTAATCACCGCATCAAGGGAGAAGACCGCATCCAGCACCACAATCTGCGCAACCACTGCCCAGAAGCTGGCATATCCGCGGCTTGCACTGTCATCGTGCTGGTTACCCTCCAGCCGTTCATGTAGCTCGGTGGTGGCTTTAAATAGCAAGAACAGCCCCCCCACCAGCAAAATTAGATCTCGCCCGGAGAAGCTAAAGCTGCCGACACTAAACAGTGGCGTGGTCAGCGTGACCATCCAGGAGATAACCGACAACAGCCCCAAACGCATAATTAATGCCAGAGATAACCCGATAATTCGAGCTTTATCTCTTTGTTTAGGCGGTAGTTTGTCGGCCAGAATGGCAATAAATACCAGGTTATCGATACCCAGAACAATTTCCAGTACCACCAACGTCAATAACCCTGCCCAGATTGAGGGGTCCATTAGAAATTCCATGTCAGACTCCGATAATAAGAACACGATTTAGGTGATGTGCGACTGGCAACAGACGCAGCAAAACGCCGCAGTACGGTTGTCAGTATAGATACGCAGAAAGATCGGGTGAAATTATACGCAGTAAATGTGCGTGATTGGATAACCAGATTTAAACCCACTGGTTGGGTGTTAACGCTAGAGAAACAGTAACTTCGGTGACAGTCCATAGGGAGAGCTGAGGCCCTTAACTCCTGACAATTAATAGAGCCGTTAACTTTATCAGGAATCTTTTTAACAGCATAGTCGGATTTAGGGCCTGACACGCGATAAAACCAAATTTCAGCAAGTTAAGTGATGTCAGCCATCAGAATACTTATTTTTATGGCTAAAATTTGTTCCCTGCCAAAAGTAGATTATCAGTCAAAATTCACACGGATCGCACAAATATTAAGCACAATAATCATACTGCTATGAATGAGTTAGCGGATAACCTATCAATATCATTGATGTGATTGTTTAATAATTATCCAAACAAGCAAAATCATTCATAACATGTCTCAATAACTGAGCAACGTCACATAATTTATTTTTTCACTGACTAAAATAAATCACATCCAGCACATTTAGATATGTTCCTGAATCGATTCATTGTCGTTACGAATAAATCGTCAGCAGTACGCTGATATTGTGACTATCATAATAGATTCAATATGTACTGAAGTGTGGTTGGTGATTACTGGTTTTCTGTTACGTGCGAGAACTCAATTCTGAGTTAACAGAGGGGGTAGCGAGTGAGTATAGCTATTATCATTGGCACACATGGGGCTGCAGCAGAACAACTGCTGAAAACAGCTGAAATGATTTTAGGCGAGCAAAGTAATGTCGCTTATATCGATTTCGTCCCAGGTGAGAATGCCGAAACGTTGATTGAGAAATACAACGGTAAATTGACCGGGCTTGATACCAGCAAAGGTGTCTTATTCCTGGTTGATACCTGGGGTGGTAGCCCGTTTAACGCCGCCAGTCGAATTGCTATTGATAAAGAGAATTATGAGGTCGTCACCGGGGTTAACATTCCGATGCTGGCTGAAACCTTTATGGCGCGTGATGATAATCCATCATTTGCTGAACTGGTCGCAGTCGCCGTAGAAACCGGTCGTGAGGGCGTAAAAGCACTAAAAGCGCCTGAAACTAAGAGTGATAAGCCCGAGACGCAACAAACAGCTCCTGCACCAAAAGCCAAGGCCCCGGCCGTCGCTTTAGGCCCGAATGATCATATGAAAATCGGGTTGGCGCGTATTGATGACCGCTTAATTCATGGTCAGGTCGCAACGCGCTGGACCAAAGAAACCAACGTAAGCCGCATTATTGTTGTCAGTGACGAAGTCGCTGCTGACAAAATGCGTAGCACCTTGCTTAAACAGGTTGCTCCTCCCGGCGTAACCGCACACGTAGTTGATGTTGAAAAAGCTATTCGCGTTTATAACAATCCGAAATATGCCAAAGACCGGGTCATGCTGTTATTTACCAACCCAACTGATGTCGTGCGTATGGTTGAGGGTGGCGTGGATATTAAGTCAGTCAATATCGGTGGTATGGCATTCCGTCAGGGTAAAACCCAAGTGAATAACGCCGTCTCCGTTGATGAAAAAGATATTGAAGCTTTTAATAAATTAAATGCTCGCGGTATTGAATTGGAAGTTCGAAAAGTCTCTTCGGATAGCCGGCTCAAAATGATGGATTTAATTAACAAACTTAATAAATAGCTTTACTGAAAACTACGGACACCTTAAATAATTTGAGTTGCAGGATAGCGGCAATCGAATGAGTCCCGATGAGTGGGCAGCCAGTCAATGATTCGGGTGAGTGAGAGCAGCCAACCACATGCAGCTTGAAGTATGGCGGGTATAGAAAGGTTATGCCCTGTTCTGTTTCAGGACTCGGTTATCTTTGCACAGCTTTTTTGGTCATAGGAGAAGTACAATGGAGATCACAACTCTTCAGATTGTGCTGATTTTCATCGTTGCCTGTATCGCCGGGATGGGTTCCATTCTGGATGAGTTCCAATTTCACCGCCCCCTCGTCGCCTGTACCTTGGTAGGTTTGGTTTTAGGTGATATGAAAACCGGTATTATTATCGGTGGTACCTTAGAAATGATCGCGCTTGGCTGGATGAACATCGGGGCTGCTGTAGCACCTGATGCCGCGCTGGCGTCAATTATTTCGACCATTCTGGTTATTGCTGGTGGTCAAGATATCGGTGCCGGTATTGCACTGGCTATCCCGCTGGCCGCCGCCGGTCAGGTATTAACCATTATCGTGCGTACCATTACCGTGGCTTTCCAGCACGCCGCCGATGGTGCTGCCGAACGTGGCAGCCTACGAGCGATAACTTGGATCCACATTTCTGCCCTGTTCTTGCAGGCGATGCGTATCGCTATCCCTGCCCTGATCGTTGCTTTGTCTGTTGGGACATCCGAAGTTCAGATGCTGCTCAGCTCGATTCCTGATGTGGTTACCAGTGGCTTGAACATCGCCGGTGGTATGATCGTCGTAGTCGGTTACGCCATGGTTATCAACATGATGCGTGCTGGCTACCTGATGCCATTCTTCTATTTAGGTTTCGTGACCGCCGCTTTCACCAACTTCAACCTGGTAGCTCTCGGTGTTATCGGCGTGGTTATGGCACTGCTGTATATCCAGCTCAGCCCGAAATACAACAAATCTCAGGTTGTACAGTCTGGCCCGTCCAATAACGATCTTGATAACGAATTAGACTAGGAAAAGGTGAGAGAAATGGTTGATACAACGATTGTTGATAAAACAACTACAGGTGAAAAGAAACTCACGCCCGCCGATATCCGCGGTGTGTTTATCCGCTCTAACCTCTTCCAAGGGTCGTGGAACTTCGAACGTATGCAGGCGCTGGGTTTCTGTTTCTCAATGGTACCGGCAATTCGTCGCCTGTATCCGGAGAATTCAGAAGAGCGCAAGCAGGCAATCAAACGCCATTTGGAATTCTTCAACACCCAACCCTTCGTTGCCGCCCCGATTTTGGGTGTCACGCTGGCGATGGAAGAGCAGAAAGCCAATGGTGCTGAGATTGACGACGCGGCAATAAACGGGATCAAAGTTGGTCTGATGGGGCCGTTGGCCGGTGTGGGTGACCCGATATTCTGGGGTACTGTGCGCCCGGTATTGGCAGCTCTTGGTGCCGGTATCGCGATGAGCGGGAGTTTACTTGGCCCATTGCTGTTCTTTGTTCTGTTTAACCTGGTACGTTTGCTGACCCGTTATTACGGTGTTGCTTATGGCTACAAAAAAGGTGTCAATATCGTCAGTGATATGGACGGTGGTCTGCTGCAAAAACTGACGGAAGGGGCGTCTATTCTCGGCCTGTTTGTTATGGGGGCCTTGGTTAACAAATGGACGCACGTCAATATACCGGTGGTGGTGTCCAAGATAACCAACCAAGCGGGTGAGACCACAGTTACCACAGTGCAAACCATTCTGGATCAGTTGATGCCGGGCTTGGTACCTTTACTGTTAACTTTTGGTTGTATGTGGTTGTTACGCCGCAAAGTTAACGCGCTGTGGATTATTATGGGCTTCTTCGCCATCGGTATCTTCGGTTACTGGATTGGCTTCCTGGCACCATAATTGTCTGATTAGATTTAACGAAAACCGGGGGTTTACTCCCGGTTTTTTATTTCGGGAGTGTTTGCATGTCGGTTACAGATCTTATTCTCATTGTTTTTATTGCCCTACTGCTTGCTTATGCTATTTATGATGAATTCATCATGAATATAATGAAAGGCAAAACCCGGCTACAAATTCACCTGAAACGTAAAAACAAAATCGACTGCGCAATTTTTGTCGGGCTGATTGCCATTCTTGTTTACAATAACGTGATGGCGAATGGCGAGCCTTTAACCACATACTTATTAGTGGGTTTAGCATTAATCGCATTTTATATCTCTTATATTCGCTGGCCAAAATTGCTGTTTAAAAATACCGGGTTCTTCTACGCCAATGCTTTTATTGAATATAATCGAATAAAAAGTATGAATTTATCTGAAGATGGTATTTTGGTGATTGAGCTAGAGCAGCGTAGATTACTTATCCAGGTTAACCAATTAGATGATTTAGAAAAAATTTATAACTTTTTCCTTGAAAATCAATCATAAAGAATATTCCGGGGAAATGAATCTTTTGATTATTCAGTTAACTGATTAATTTCCCGACACATCTTATCTAATCGTCTCCTGCTTATTTCCACACCATTACTGATGCTTATATCGGCTATTTCCTCTGAAATCTCGATAATGAAAATCATTATCAATAACAGTCAGGTCGCCATATTCTTTTTGGGGTTGTCTGTCCTGGAATTTATATGTTAAGGTTGCGCCGTTCATGGGGAGTAGCCGGTTTTTGTGCAATATGTCAGCAAGTAAATTTATTAGCCGATATATTGATAAGCAGAAACGCCCGTATCAACATACTCGTTTCATTTTTTTGAAACGTGGTACGGGCAGCCAGGTAAGGTTGGCGAGACCATAGACACGTAGCTCCGTCGTTAGGTTGGGGGTGGGTTACGTGTATATGGAGCCGCCCGGCCGAGACTATTTCTATGAATTTATCTGCAACATTAGTGCTTGCTTTTGCTATGTCTATGGATGCCTTTGCTGCATCTATTGGTAAAGGCGCCAGTCTACATAAACCCCGTTTTCGAGAAGCGCTGCGCACCGGTCTTATCTTTGGTGTGATAGAAGCAATTACTCCGCTAATTGGTTGGTGCATTGGCCTATACGCCAGTCAATATATTCTGGAGTGGGATCACTGGATTGCCTTTAGTCTGCTGTTCATTCTGGGCTGTCGGATGATTTTTGAAGGTGCGAAGCAGCAAGTCGAAGAAACCGAAAAAATGCGCAGTCACAGTTTTTGGGTTTTGGTCATGACCGCAATTGCCACCAGCCTTGATGCCATGGCCATTGGTGTTGGTCTGGCATTCTTGCAAGTCAATATTATTCATACCGCCATGGCTATTGGGTTAGCTACCATGATTATGGCCACGCTCGGGATGCTGATTGGCCGTTATATTGGCCCGCTGTTAGGTAAACGTGCAGAAATAATCGGCGGTATCGTGCTAATAGGCATCGGCTTTAATATTCTTTACGAGCATATGTATCGCGTCGCGGCATAATAAGCGGCCAATTTTATTTTTCTCGTGAAATAAAGCCGTCCAGATTAAAACGCAAAAAAAAACCGCATTCAAAAAGAATTGCGGTTTTTTTTTGGTTTAAATACCACTTAGCGGGCGGACATCAACCGCTGATTAGAAGTCCATTGAGACGGATAGTTTCAATGCCCGTGGGTCGCCCTGATACATATAGACACCAGCGTCCTCAACCGACTCCCAGTAACGTTCATTAGTGACGTTCTCTACATTTGCTCGCCAGATCAGAGTGCTATCTTTCATTGGCATGGTATAACGCACGCCCAGATCCAAACGAGTCCAAGGTTTCAGCTTCAAGGTATTGGCTTCATTGGCATACTGTGAACCCGAACGTACTACAGTGCCGGTCGCCGTCAAGCCTTCAACTGTTGGGATATCATACTCGCCACCGAAGACTAACTGATAACGCGCCACCCCCACTGCATCATTACCATTATGGGTGCCATTCTGAGTTTGCGTCAGTTTAGGATCCAACCAAATGGCGCTCCCTAACAGACGGGTACCAAAGACCGGCTCACCAAACACATTCAACTCAACACCGCGGTTACGCTGCTCACCATAGAAACCATAGACGTTAGTGACAGGATCAACCGTGCCAGTCGGGCGGGTTATCTCAAACAAAGCCAACGTGCCACCATAGCGCTGGTTATCAAACTTCACGCCAATTTCATTCTGTTTTGAATGAATAATTCCTGGAATTTGGCCTTTGTTAACCACAGGTTTGCCATTAAATACACTCGGTGCAGCCTTACCCGGCCCTAATGCTTCAATGTGGTTGGCATACAGAGAAACCTTTTCCCACGGCTTCACCATCACACCGTAAATCGGCGTGACTTTCATTGCATCCAGTGAACCTGCACTGTTTGGCACCCCACTGTCGAAGTTACGAATGCTCACTTCCTGACGGCGTACCCCTAACATGACCAACACTTTGTCATCCATCATTGATAAGGTATCAGACAATGAAAGGCCGGATGCCCGCACTTGGCTGGTCAGTTGTGGATCTTGGCTAGCGCTAGCAGAATATGGGCCACTCCCAGTTGGTGGGAAAGGGATTACGCCCGGATTATAAATATTTGTATTGACGGAATCTGAGTAATTATAGGCCGATTTGGTCGTACGGTAATTAGCCGCATAACCCAAGTTCACTTTATGAGTAATAAAACCGGTATCAAAGTGGCCACGAACCCCTCCTAAGCCAGCAATAGAATCGGCCACATACGGCACATACATACGAAAAATGGTGGCATCACCATTATTGGCGCTAGTCAGGGTTGGCGAACCATACTGGCCCGTTTCTTCATTACGGCTGGCACCAATGGAGCCATATACTGTCCAATCCTGACTAACATCATATTCACTGCGCAGCATACCAAAGGTCGTTTCCAGATCGGTATACACCCACGACTGACCATAATTCAGAGTAGATGATGGCGGCTCTGGAATCTCAGTCGCGCTACCAATACCAACGCTAGTGCGCATATGATGAATAGTTTGCTTCTGGTAGCCGATATCCAATGAGGTACGAGCGCGGTCACCACGGTAATCAAGCCCGGTGGAAAGTGCGGTTAGGCGATTCTTCTCATCTTTAATGGCCGTTTCACCTTCACGATGCAATACGTTAACTCGAGCACCGAATTGATCGTCGTCACCGTAACGGCGACCCACATCCAGCGCCCCGCCCACTTGTGATGCTGAACCATAATCCACCGTAACGCGAGTCAACGGAGTATCACCGGCACGTTTAGGTTCGAGGTTGATCATCCCGCCGACACCACTGCCGCTCGGGGAAATACCGTTAATAAAGGCATTTGCACCTTTAAACACTTCAACCCGCTCAACCATGCTGGTAGAAACAATCTGACGTGGCAAAACGCCGAACAGACCACCAAATGAGATATCATCGCCATCAAGGTTATAGCCGCGAATGCGGTAGTTTTGTGATGGATTGCCGAAACCGCGCACATTTTGTACTGAAGCATCGTTTCTGACCACATCAGCAATAGTATTAGCCTGCTGGTCTTCAATCATTTTTGAAGTATAGCTAATCACGTTGAATGGCACATTGCGCGCATCTTGCTGCCCAAGGAAGCCAATGCGGCCACCATTAGCGACCTGACCATCCAAATAGGTTGGGATTAAATCATTACCACCGGCACGGAAAGTATCCTGCGTCCCAACGACCGTGATGGTGTCATTTTTTTTGCTCTCATCGGTGTTTGCAGTGTCAGTGATTGTGCTGGTTTTTTTGACGTTTTCAGCTGCCGTATTGGTTGCGGTGGCCGCCCATGAGGAAGCAGATAAAGTCCCTAATGCGACACCGATCATGACGAACAAAAGACGCGGGGCAAGCCGGTTCTGATGCCCGCAAGTGGAGGTTATTTTATTCATTGTATTGATACCCCTGATTTTAACAAATCATTTACTAATGAGAATGCTTATTATAAGGATTCGGAATTATCCGGATAACCCTTGTCGATGCAAGCATTTCTGTACTTCGAGGAGATTATTTTTTATCTCGTAAAAAAATCAGGTGGATTGTGTGATAAACATGATCTCTGGTGGTAGCGTTATTGTCCGAGGCGTAGAGAAAGAAACTAAAGTGAAATTATTCTGAGAATTTATTTATATAACGCGAGATTAATTCTGAATTCCCTACTTAAGTCATTTGTTTATACAATTTACATACTGATTTCCCCTATTATTAATGAGGTAAACCATTATTCATCACTGTATAGCACTCTTCAAAAAGACCGCCACAAGGCCCATCAACCGTGGCCTTACTGAAAATAGGCGCTACTACTATTAGGCTTTTGAATTCCTTAGATTTATTAATAATAATAAAAATCTTATTACCTAATTTTCGATGTTAGCGATAAACTAGCGCATCACATTTATCGCGATAACAGATTAAACCGTCTGGGTTGTGCAGCGACAGACTACTCAATAAAAAATTCAAGGAATACAGGAATGGCTTTGCATCCGGCATCATTTGATGATCATCTTTTTCGGCTATTAATCGAAGCCGTAGATGACTACGCCATATATATCATTGATGCCCAAGGACATATCCTCACCTGGAACAATGGCGCTGAACGCAATACGGGTTATAACGCCGAAGAGATCATTGGCCAATCTTTCGAACTGTTTTACACCCCCGAAGATTTAGCCAATGAATTACCCGCAAAGGGCCTGCGCCACACCAATCAGTTTGGCCATTATGAGATTCAAGGTTGGCGAGTTCGCAAGAATGGTAAACGCTTTTGGGGCCACCTCACCCTCAGCGCATTGCACGATTCAGACAATAATTTGCAGGGTTTTGTACATGTTACACGCGACCTGACCGACAAATGGCAGCGGGAAAATGCTTTGCGCAAAAGTGAAGAGCAGTTTCGCCATCTGATCAGTGAAGTCGAAGATTACGCCATTTACATGATAGACACCAATGGGCGAATTCTGACTTGGAATAAAGGTGGAGAGCGCCATGAAGGCTATACCAGTGATGAAATCATTGGTGAACATTTTGCCCTGCTGTTTACCCCCGAAGATATTTCTGCGGGCCTGCCAGAGAAATCACTGGCGAAAGCTATTGCAGAGGGCAATTTCCAGACTGAAGGCTGGCATGTGCGTAAAAATGGCATCCGCTATTGGGCCAGCGTAGCCATTAACCCCATGCATGACGATAGTGGGAAGCTGCTGGGGTTTACTAAAATTGTCCGTGACTTAACCGAACGGCGTCAGCGCGAAGAAGCTTTACGGATCAGTGAAGAACGTTTTCGCCTTATGGTCGATACCGTCGAAGACTATGCCATTTTAATGCTTGATCCCTGGGGTCGGGTAACCACCTGGAACCACGGCGCAGAACGCAATATTGGCTATGCCAGCAATGAAATAATTAGCCAGCATTTCGGCTGTTTCTTCTTACCTGAGGATATCGCCGCTGGGCTACCGGAAAAATTACTGAAAACGGCAGCCTCCTCCAGCCGAGTGGAGCGCGAGGGCTGGCTGGTTCGTAAGGATATGACCCGTTTTTGGGCCGTCACCATCATTACTGTGGTGCATGACAACAGCGGAAAACTGCTGGGGTATGCCAAAATAATCCGGGATATGAGCGAGCGGAAACAGCGCGAAGATGCTCTGCGAGCCAGTGAAATTGCGCGCTATGAAGAGCGCGAGCAACTGCATCGTGTGCTGTCATCCATTCAGGAGGGAATTATTTCTCTCGATACTGAGGGGCGCGTTGTATTAATGAACCCCAAAGCCGAAGAGATGACGGGCCGAAGCCAGAATGAGTCCTGCGGCTTACCCATTGAAGAAATTTTTATTTTATGGTCCCCTTTACAAGATAAAAATCAATTAGTTGCTATCAATCAGTGCCTAACTCAAGGGCGTAATACCTTATTGCCCGAGGGCAGCCAGCTGTTGTCGAGCCAGGGGGAACGCCAAGAAATTCGCTGTTCTATTTCACCGATTCGCGATCGTGACAATCTACTCACGGGTGCCGTTGTAGTCTTCCAGGATGTCACCCGCGCGCGCCATGAACAAAGGGAACTGCAATATCAAGCCAATCATGACATGCTGACCGGTTTGATTAATCGGCGAAGATTGGAAGAGCGGCTTAATCAGGCTATCACCCAATTGGGCAAGGATGAGCAGCATATTCTCTGTTATGTCGATTTAGACTATTTCAAGGATGTTAATGACAGTGCGGGTCACGAAGCTGGCGATATGGTGCTGCGAATGGTGGCTCAAACCATGCAACAGGCCGTGCGTGAAAATGACATTGTGGCGCGTTTAGGCGGGGATGAATTTGCTATCGTGCTGTTAAATTGCCCAAACAAGGCCGCGACAGAGGTGCTCGAAACAGTGGTCGCCGACATAGCTTCAATCCAATTCCATTGGCACGGTCAATCTTATTCCTTTACCGCCAGTTTAGGGGCCGTATCATTGACCCAAAAAACAGAAACGGCGGCACAAGCTATGCGTCAGGCCGATATTGCCTGTTACGCAGCAAAACATTCCGGCCGTAACCGCTTATCTCTTGCCCTATAACCCGCGTTCTTTCGCAGGTGACCTCCGCCGTCACCTGCTCCTCTAATGATACCGACAACGTTATATTAGCGGTATGTCCAGCAATTAGACCCCGGTCAAAATATCGGCATCAACAGTATGATATATAAATAGCATCATCTGGTTAACTGGAAAAATAACTATGCCGTACTTTACGGTCAGTGTCGTTTTGCACAATGCGGTGGAAGGCGATTACGAGACCCTTAATAAGAAAATGATTGATGCAGGGTTTACTCGCCATATCGGCAGGGAGAAAATTTATAAATTACCTGAAGGAGAATTCAATTACGGGAGTGGTATCTTGAATAAGCAGGAAGTTGCTGATTTAGCGCTACAAGTTGCTGAAAAAATACGGTTTATCCCCTCTATTTTGGTGACTGAATCAGGTGGAAGAACCTGGCGAAACTTAGATCTAAAATGAATTTTTTCATTATAAATATAATATTCTAAAAATTTGACTTAAGTTAATTATCAATCCCACACCAGGGAATTATTACAATATCTATTAAAATAACATTCCCCTCAGGGGAGTTATGCGCTCGTCATTTATTTGAATATTATTAAATAACGAGCGGCCACTTATATTTCTTTCTCGTCATTGCTTAACACCAGACTCTCAAGATCTTCTCGGCGGCGATGAACCGCGATAACAAAATCTGTTTCACAGACAAAGGAGTGCAGTGCGGCAAGCCCTTGTCCGGTTTCAATTGATGCGCGCCAGGCAAAAGGTGTCATTTGCAATAAATTAAAGCTCTGTTTACCGGTTAACTTCATGTCGTAGGCCAATTTTTCACTGCTGACCAGAGAGAAACCGTCTAAATGCTCGGGCGTATCGTCATGAAGTTGTACTTCAGCATAAATCAGTGCTTTTAACTGATAGAGATGACGTGGGCCGGGAGAGACAGTAACCACAATTCCACCGGGCTTCACGGTGCGAGCTAATTCGGTAGCTTTGCATGGGGCATAAATACGCAATACCGCATCCAAGGCTTGATGGGAAAAAGGCAACCGATGGCTGGATGCAACACAAAAGCTGACCTGAGGATAGCGTTTTGCTCCGTATCTTACCGCCACTTTGGCGACATCTAAGCCGAAAATAGACATCTGCCGCTGCCGATTTAACCGGTCTGCCACTGCGGCGGTATAATAGCCCTCGCCACAACCAATATCTAACAGCATGGTGGCATCCAGTGGGAGCGCCTTATCCAGAATTTCACAGATCCGCTGCTGCAAAGGTTGGTAATAACCCGCATCCAGAAAGGCCCGCCGGGCCTGCATCATCTCAGGGCTATCACCGGGTTGCTTCGAACCTTTATGCTGCACCGGCATTAAATTGACGTAACCCTCTTTGGCACAATCAAACTGGTGATTATTGCTGCAACGCCACTGTTGCGGACTTTGCTGCAAGGCTTGATGACAAAGGGGGCACTGATAAGACATGGTTGGATCCCAGATAACTGATTAATAACCGCCAGAAATGCCGGCAGACGCGGCATTAGTCTAAAGAAGCGCTGATAGGGTTGCAAGCCACGGTTTAACTCCGTGAATTAGCTATGCCGAATCACATTGGCGGGGATTGCATCCGGCTCCACATTCATAGTTCGCAAAATTTGCCCCATAATATCGCTAAAGACCGGGGCTGACACCGCGCCCCCATAATATTTGCCGCCCTGCGGGTTGTTAATCACCACCACTAAAGCAAAGCGCGGTTGGCTAGCGGGAGCAACACCGGCGGTGTAAGCCACATACTTATCAATATATTGGCCATTTGGCCCAATCTTCTTGGCTGTCCCGGTTTTAACCGCCACCCGATATCCCCGCACCGCCGCTTTCACCCCCCCACCACCGGGCAATGCCACGCTTTCCATCATATGCTCAACTTGGCGCACCAGCACTTCAGGGAATACCCGCTGCCCCAGCACCGGTGGATCAACCTTGGTAATCGATAATGGCCGATAAATACCGAAACTCCCGATAGTGGCGTAAACGCGGGCCAATTGCAGCGGCGTCACCATTAAACCGTAGCCGAACGAGAAAGTTGCGCGGTCTAAATCACTCCAGCGCTGCCGATGCGGCATCAGCCCGCTGCTTTCCCCCGTTAGCCCTAACTGAGTCGATTGGCCCAAACCAAACTTGGTGTAGGTCTGTACCAATGCAGAGGCGGGCATCGCCAGTGCCAACCGCGACACCCCCACATCACTGGATTTTTGCAACACGCCGGTCAGTGACAGCGCAGGATAAAGCGCCACATCTTTGATTAAATGCCCACTTAATATATAGGGGCGAGTGTCCAGCACCGCATCAGGTTTAACCAAGTGACGTTGTAACGCAGTCATGACTACCATAGGTTTGACGGTCGAACCGGGTTCAAAAATATCGCTAATTGCCCGATTGCGAAAATTCTCTTCCGGAGTGTCAGCCCGATTATTGGGGTTAAAGGTCGGATAATTGGCCATCGCCAAAACTTCACCCGTATTAACATCAATGACCACGGCAGAGCCGGAATCTGCCTTATTGAACACCACTGCATTGCTCAACGCGTGGGAGGTTTCCACCTGCAGCCGTTCATCAATACTGAGTTCAACATTTTGCCCTGGATGGCTATCGGTCGAGGAAATATCCTCAACCACTCGGCCAAAGCGGTCTTTCCGCACCACCCTGCTGCCGGCAGTCCCGCAGAGGAGTGAATTAAAACTCTTTTCAACCCCTTCAATGCCCTGATCATCAATATTGGTGAAACCCACCAGATTCGCGGCAATATCTCCCGAAGGATAAAAACGCCGTGATTCCTCTTTTATGGCAATACCGGGCAATTTCAGCCGTTGAATATATTCAGCGACATCCGGCTCCACTTGCCGGGCAAGATAGATAAAACGGGCGCTAGGATTTTGATGAATACGGCGATTGAGTTGGTCAAGTGGTATGTTGAGTTCCTGAGCCAATGCCTGCCAACGCGCCGAAACACTGACGCCACCTTTCTCCAGCACCCTGGTGGGATCAGCCCAAATAGCCTCAACCGGCACACTGACCGCCAGAGGATGTCCATTTCTGTCGGTTATCATGCCGCGTGTATTCGGTGTGGCCACCACCCGCACTGAGCGCATATCTTCTTCTTTTACCAGTGGATCAGGTTCAATAATTTGCAACCAAGCAACTCTGGCGAGTAAACCAAAAAATGAAAGTAAAATACCGCCGCATAGCAAGCTAAAGCGCCAACGAATAAAGTTGCTGGCGTCATTTTTGGGTTTAGAAATCACGGAGATCAATCCTGGATGGTCGCTTGAGTTATAGCAGCCATTAAACCCTATCCATTACATCAATAGGTGCCAAAACAATGATACAAGATGCATTATTTTGCAACAATTCGCTAACAGCGATTTAAAAGAAAAGGCGGCTGGTCAATAAGTTAAAAAACGGCTTACACTGAACAGCATCTTTTTTCCTTAGGTAAGCCCTATGACTGATTTTTCACCACAACTCAGCCGAATTTCCGCTATTTGCCATGGTTTTGGCAATAAATCGGCCCTATTACCTGATAACCTCCGGCCCTATCAAACATCACAAGCTAACAAAAAACAGGTTCATGGCACGGCAATTGTCGATGTAACACATCCGGGACAAGAGTGTGGCGAAGCTGACGGGCTCTACACCACTCAATCTGGCATTCTATTAACCGTTTTGACGGCGGATTGTTTACCCGTGATTTTCAGTCAACAGCACGGAAAAGGCATTGCAGTGGTTCACGCCGGTTGGCGCGGTTTGTTAGATGGCATTATCTTAAGGATGGTTGAGCGCATTGCCCGCGATGACGACCCGGCAAATTGGGTTGCCGCCATTGGGCCAGCCGCCCGCTCCTGCTGTTATGAGGTCAATGAAGAACTGGTGGAACGGTTTGTTAGCGAATTGCCACTGGCAGAAAATATTATTTCACCCCGATTTCGCCACCTTAATTTGGCCGCTATAGCTGAGCACCAGTTGCGCGACGCGGGCATTCATCAAATTGATAGGGTCGGCGGTTGTACTATCTGTACTGCCGCACCACATGGTGGAGATGATGCTCAGCATCATTTCAAATACACCAGTTTCCGCCGTACCAGCCAACAGCAGGCAATTGATCCCACCCACCCTGGTATCAAAGGCCGTAATCAGTATTCGGGATTAATTATTTTACCTTAGCTTACGGCTTGGTCGGAGCGGCATCTGAAACAAAAAAACCCGCACAAAGGCGGGTTTTTAACAGCAAAAGAGCTGATTAGATTGCAGTAACGTTTACTGCAGACGGACCTTTCTGACCGTCTTGGATTTCGAACTCTACGTTCTGGCCTTCAGCCAGGGTTTTGAAGCCATTACCCTGGATTGCAGAGAAGTGTACAAACACATCTTTGCTGCCGTCAGCTGGAGTGATGAAACCGAAACCTTTAGACTCGTTGAACCACTTAACTTGACCTTTGATCTTTGCCATCTTGAGTATTTCCTTTGGATTGTTTAACTTGCCCGTAGGCATTTACATAGACAAACTAGAGTCGTTACTGCTTGAGGCACTAAGATAAGGATCGGCAGAGAAGCGGTATTCAACGCTAACGTCTTTACTCAGAACTTCTTTACTGAAAATGCCACACATATACAGAACTGTACCTCGTTTTACCCATATGCGTTATCACATACTCTGTATTCGATGGCAAGCCATTTTTAATGAAGGGTGAACCTGTCGCACATATTTGAAACGGTTGCTCATAAAGAGTGCGTGAATATGCTAAAATTTGTTGAAGGTCATCGTATTTTCTGCTCTATTTTCGTATACTGTCTTATCCCGCTTTCTTACTGGTTTTTAACATTTTAGCTAACTCTTTTTATAATACTTCTTACGCAAAAAAACCTTGGTTTCCATCTCTATCCAGTGACCTAAAGCAGAGTTAGTATAAAATTTATTAGTATTAAATATATAATAATTGAATATACTCACCTTCCGTTTTGCTGCTTTTCCGGCCTCGCCACGATATCATTACCCATTAGATTACGAGACTAACCCCTTACTTAGCCTCAGATTATGTACAAAAAACCATTTGTACATAAAATACATAAATATCTTATTTACTAACTTAATACTTAAGAAGAATGAGATCTAAAAAAACAATAAAAAAATATCAAGATGCTAAAAAAACAAAACCAATATAAATACACATTCATAAGTATGAGAAATGGAAATATTAATAAAACTTCATCATATCATGTCAAGTAAAATAATATTTTAAACACGAAGAAAAAATCATCTAAGAACTAAAACCCCTCACTCTTCAACGCGGATAAATATAAGAAAAATCGTGCCATTTTAGTCAACTTATGACAACGGAATATCACTCAATCTGATAGAGCATTATGTCATAAAAATAAATTAAGATATTTCTTGGTTTTATGAATTACATTTACACTGCTCTGAAGACAATTTAAAATGCTGTATTACCTCCTCGTTATAGAACTGTTTAGGTTTTAGGCTATAACATTTACGCATTTGAATAACGTTTATTAGTGATTAATTTTGATAGGTATAAGGATTATCTGATGCAAGGAAATCTTATTTCACCTTATCAGCATCAGAGAGTTATACCATGAATTATAAATACATTGTTAACGTGCTCTTTCTGAGTAACCTATGGCTGGGCCAGGCTAACGCAGTTCTGGCAGAAGATAAATCACCCGCTACCAATACCGGCATAGACCAACAAAGCATAGCGTCTGTAGATAATGACAATCTGTGGCAACGCCTGATGCGCAATATCTCTCTCGCGTGGGATTCGCCCAACCAAGAGCTGTATATCCCATTGAATACGTGGCACAACCGCTGGACTTATGATGATGACAAGATCGAGTCATACAATGAACGTCCTTGGGGCATCGGTTATGGTAAGTATCGCTATGATGAGAATAACAACTGGCATTCAGTATATGCGATGGCCTTTATGGACTCACACAATGAAGTAGAGCCAATTATAGGTTATGGCTATCAAAAGATGTGGATTCCGGGGGAGATGGACGGCTGGCGTTTTGGGGTCGGTTTTACTGTCAGTGTTACCGCACGTCATGAATATCATTACATTCCAATTCCATTACCCTTGCCGCTGCTGTCTATTGAATATAATAAATTTGCCCTACAAACCACCTATATTCCCGGCACTTATAATAATGGTAATGTGTTGTTTACTTGGATGCGTTGGCAGTTTTGATTGAATATATTTCCCAACGCATTTAACCACATTTCCAAAATGGTTATATTGGGTTATTAAGAATTAATCTCAATTAGCTTGGTGATTCCAGAAAGAAACAATAGTCTCTAGCTATTATAATACTGTCGTTACCTATCTTATTTATTGCTGACAATTTAAACGATAGATAGCGCCATGAGTAATACGAAAGAAAGCAATCGCTGGGCATAATTTGTTTCTGCCCAGCGATTTTAGCGTTATTTCACAGCCTAATCAGACTGTGTCACTGTCGCTGGATTAGTCTTACCTTTGCGGCGAGTTAGCATGAAACCGCACCACAACAGTGCAATCCATGCGGGCATCATCAGCACCGAGATCTGAATCCCATCAGTAAAATACATAATGACCAAAATCAGCATCAGAAACACCAGACACAGATAATTGCCGTAGGGATACCATAATGCTTTGAAACGCGGTTCAACGCCCTCTCGCACTTTAGCCGCTCGGAATTTCAAATGAGCCAGGCAAATCATGACCCAGTTGATAACCAGGGTAGATACCACCAGCGCCATCAATAATTCAAACGCTTTTCCCGGCATAACATAGTTAATCACCACACCGGCTGAGGTCGCCAATGCTGAAAGCGCGATGGATAAAATTGGCACACCACGCCGATTAACCTTGGTGAGCAATTTGGGCGCATTCCCCTGCGATGCCAAGCCAAATAGCATGCGGCTATTGCAGTAAACCCCGCTATTGTAGACCGATAATGCCGCGGTCAAAACCACCACATTCAGGATTGTTGCTACCAGATGGCTATCCAAGGCATGGAAAATCATCACAAAAGGACTCCCTCCGTCCACGACTTTGCCCCATGGATAAAGAGATAAAAGCACCGTCAATGAGCCGATATAAAAAATAAGGATACGGTAGACAACTTGATTGGTTGCTTTAGGAATACTGTGATGTGGGTCTTCAGCTTCTGCGGCAGTAATGCCGACCATTTCTAACCCGCCGAAAGAAAACATAATAATGGCCATCGCCATCACCAACCCACTAAAGCCATGAGGCATAAAGCCGCCCTGTGCCCAAAGGTTAGTCACAGAAGCATTTGGCCCGCCCGATCCCGATGCCAGCAGATACGCCCCAAAGACAATCATACCAATGATGGCAACAACCTTGATGATAGCGAACCAGAACTCAGTTTCGCCATACATACGCACGTTAACAAGGTTGATGGCATTAATCAGGACAAAGAATACTGCGGCTGAAACCCATGTTGGGATTTCCGGCCACCAATATTGAATATAAATACCTACTGCCGTCAATTCGGCCATACCGACCAAGATAAACATCGCCCAGTAGTTCCAGCCAGACAAAAATCCGGCGAAATCACCCCAATATTTATGGGCAAAATGACTGAATGAACCGGCTACTGGCTCCTCAACAACCATTTCACCCAACTGACGCATAATAAGGAATGCAATAAAACCGCCGATAGCATAGCCCAGTATCACTGAGGGGCCAGCCATCTTAATAGTTTGTGCTATCCCAAGAAATAGCCCAGTGCCGATCGCTCCACCCAGAGCAATCAGCTGAATATGTCGGTTTTTTAAACCGCGTTTTAATGTTGAATCCTGCAACTGCTGTTCCATCCTGTCCTCTGCCGCACTTTTACTCACTATCGTGTTAAAAAGCGCCTTTCGTAAATGAATCTGCGGCGTTTTTTTAACACTTAAACCTGATGGCGGCAAGGATTAAGGTCATTAGTGGGCGACAAGATAAAAATCAATCGGCCAGCTATATATATGTAGAATGTATTATTGACTGAAACTATGAATATCTCTCAAAGATGTAATCCCGATATACCACATAACTTGCTTAAATTTCGAGCGCCAATCATTAATGTGGCCACATAAGACTGACGTCGGGTGACCACTTCGACGGCAACTCGATTATTTTTGTAGCGAATAAGATAAGTTGAAGGCCAGCCCTGACGCCGCTCGCCGTAGGATTTTTGATGGTGGTCAATCGCTGCATGGGCAATAACCAAGTGTGACAAATTTGAATCACCTTTAATGATACGTTTCATCATCAGCTCCACGAAAGCAGTCAAAAAACTTCTTACCGTTTATCATTCCCGCTATACGAGTTTCACGGGATATTCACTTTTGCTGAAAATTATCGGGATGGATTATCACACGTCCTGGCTGAGTAGATAGCAGATCATCGCTGCACGCAGCGGGCTTTGGCTATAAGCTTGCCATTCTCCTTGCGGATTGGTAATTTTGGCATTCCACTGATTATTATCATCAATTTCGGGTGAATAGAGGCCAATCTTATTGGCATAGATGATAGGCCAAGCATCAGAGGGGTTCTTGCAGTAATCCTTACCCTTAATGCCTCCATACGGGTACCACTTGTCGGGATCTTCACCGCTAAGTAACGCAATACTTCTGTTCACTTCGCTGTCACTTTCTTCACACCATTTAATCATCCGAATCACCGTTCTCCTGTTAAGTTCAGGCTACATTACGGCGAAATTAAGACACATTTATGACAATCAACGTAGTTTATTTTTGTCCAATAAAAGAGTGACCTGGCACCGAGGTGCTAAGCAGAGTATCGAAGGAACGGAGAGAAAAGAAGCATGACAGGTGGAGGTTAGTGTCACTCTGACACTGCAGGACAGCAGCGCCAGAGTCGGTGAGTTTATCTCTCCGGAATAACGCCCTTAAAATCGAGAGGAGAAACAATATCACTGTCACTTTGAAAATCACTGACGCCGGTTGCGTTTGCTAGCAACGCTTTTAGTAATTCTGTTTGCTGTTTTTGTTGTTCGGCGATGTCTTGTAACAAGCGGATTTGTTCATTGGCTCGCACGCTGGCACGGCTCAAAAAGAACCAAACTATCAAGAAAAAAATGACGGTAAACAGCGAAAAAGCAATTGGGACAACACCCATTGCGCCCATATTTGTATCTAACATTGACTACCCTATTACATGCATGACGAAAGCACTATCTTATCACTCTCCACGTAACAAAGATCAACCTAGGTAAACGATTAACAATCAATAAATATAACCAATGTAAATAGTTTTCATTAGTTATTATATATATGAATAATAGGTTATTCTTACCATGGAATAATCGAAGTAATGGTGCAAATACCAGCAGAGAAAGTTCCCCCTTGGTCACAATAGCTATCAAGGGCTAACAGATAAAACAAGCAACAAACGGCAATGACCCCTACCGCTGCAACAAGTTTCTTAATGTTCAAATCAGGCACCTTATTCAACATTTTTTTTAAATTATACTGTACTAAACATCAACCATTTATAGCCAAGATGTCATTAACTTATGTTTGACACCGTGTTAAAAACCTATTTTACTGATTATTTTACAGATTCGCTTTATAAATCAATAATGTTTAGGATTTTTACTATTAAACTGCTCATTATTACAAGTTAAATTGTTAAACATATCTGTTATATAATAAGTAAAACTAATTACAGGAAGTGACCATATGAGTTTATTCAGACTTCTCTTAGTAGTAGCAATCATATACTTAGGTTTGCTCTTTTCAGGCTATGGCGTGCTAATTGGCAGTGAGAAAAACGCTGCGGGCATCGGCTTACAATGCCAATATCTAACAGCCAGAAGCATTTCGACCGCTCAATTTATAAACGGAGAGAATGGCATCATTGGCGTCAGCAATTGCCCATTGGTGAAAAAAATTGGCAATAATGTATTTGAATAACCCACCGCCAGCCCGGCTCACCCCACAGGATATGGTCTGTGCTGAACGTACAGACCAAAATACAACAGATGGCAATTTATTCCTGTGTAAACTTCATATCAATCAAAGCAATAGCTTTCTCAATGGCGCGCTTAGTGACCGGGTCAGTGCCAGCAGGATGTGAAGAGAAATCAATCGCTTTAAGTTGATGGGACATTTTATCCCGCACTTCAGTTGGCGCAATAATATCAATCACATCAAGAATTTGTTTGATAACCAATTGGCAGGCAACCAGATCAGAAACCAATTCTTGATCATTAGTGAACATTTCAGACATGAATAATTCCTTCACAATAATATTGTGAGAGGATATCACGCTCATAGGCATATTTCTTTAGCCGACCGTGTCATGCCAATGATTTTATTGCTAAGGATTCCGAGCCTTGCCTGTGGCTAATAAACAACCTATATAGACAGGTCAGTGCATTGAATCAGAATATGAAAAGTTTATTGGGATAAGAACAAAGCGTAAAAAAACCAGGTTTGATAGTTATCAATCACCTGGTTCGGGGATATGCTATTACATATATTGATCACAATAATCCTAGTCTCACAGTTTATCACCTCCTACGCTTTTATCTTTGTGCAGAACCATTACTGGCATTTTTAGAAAAACGGTTACACCCACAACCGCTATCAGAGTCATAATCACTGTTATCAACATGCGATCACCTCATCACTTTTAATTTCTATTTTTCCAAACTCAGCCTTTATCTTCGAGATCCCCCTCTCTCCTTTACTATGGCACTAGAAAGCTCTTTTGCAAACACACGCTGAAAAGTCTTTATGATAGATTTTCGACAATCGAAGCCAATTTGGTGTTTTGTGTTGTTAGATTCAAGTTGTGTATACTGCACTACTCCCAACCAGAAAAAACAGACTAAATAATGTCACAAGAAAATCATCTCGCGTTAGTCTGCGCCCTCAGTAAATGGGTCGAAACCCATCTGGGGCGGGTCATCTACCTTGAAGAGTTAGCGGTGTACTCTGGCTACTCGCTTTGGCATATGCAGAAAATATTTAAAGAAGTGACCGGGGTATCATTAGGTAAATACATTCGGGAAAGGCGTTTAGCGGGTGCCGTCTATCAACTGCGCAGCAGTGATAGCACCATTTTTGATATTGCTTTGGATTTTGGCTTTGGTTCACAGTCACACTTTACTTACATGTTCAGAAAACGTTACGGCATAACCCCCTATGATTTCCGGCAAAATACCGATATTGACCTCAATATCGCCTTGCCCTTGCATGCTATTCATCAGAAGTTAGCGTAATCACCACAATATAATTATTCGCCTGAATGCATATGAGCGCTATCCGGCGAATACCTTCTCTCAATCTTTTTTGTAGCAATTCTGCACATCAATGGTTTGTACTTCGTTGCGTTGGCGATCCGCCATGTAAGTCATCACAAACATCGAGCTAACCACAATCAGCGCCGCCGACAATAAACCAATCAATGCAATAACTTTATTGTCATCAAACAAGCTCTTTTCCATACATTCCCCTATTTTCTATAGCGCATTAAATGAGCCATAGGATCACAATCAACGTTATTGCAATCAGCAAACATGATGTTGTCAGTAAAACTACAAGCGCAAATTGCGCATCGCCAATTCCCGTTGAATAATCACTATTCTGGGTAGTATTTTGTTGTTTTTTCAAATCAATACCTACTGGTGAAAACACACCAGCCGTGACCCTGCATAAGAAAAATCGCGTTTTATTGGGCACAACATTAGCAAAAATCATACTAACGCTAACCTGATAGCAGGCTTTTTCAACGCGATCCTGTCGTAGTCTGTGTTATAGATCAAGCCCATCCATTGTAAAAATAAGGCGCTCGCCCATACACATTAATATAGGTAATGTATTGCAAGTCATAGTCAAGTCTTAGGGTTCCCAGACTATTATCACTCAATATCGTCACCTTATCACAGGGTAATTATGCCGGTCGCAAGACTGTATAACGCTGTGATAGCGGCAATGAGCGCCACGGCAAAGAAACACTTTTCAAGGGGGGAAAATACTGACCTCTTCTGCTCGCGTTTAGCAATAATGAATAGCAGGGTTCCTGGCCCATATATCACTGCCGACAATAATATGTATTTCAAACCACCCGCATATACCATCAATATGGCATATACCGTGGCAATTAAGGCAATGATAAAATCTTTTTTATGGTCTTTCGAGCCCACAGAGTAAGTCTCGCGGGTCCAGACTAATTTCAATCCATATGCTGCAACCAGGAGATAGGGGATGAGAACCAATGAACTGGTTAACTCAAGTGCAAGTTGGAAAGCATATTCAGTGAAAAGCGTAACAATTAAGAATAACTGGATAAAAATATTCGACATCCACACCGCAGCCGAGGGCACCCCGTGTTTATTCTCAGTAGCCAAGATACTCGGCATAATATTACTTTTTGCTGCACTATAGAGTGCTTCGGCGGCCAGTAGAGTCCATGATAAATAGGCTCCCATAACTGAAATAATCAATCCAATACTGATAAATATGGCGCCCCACCGCCCTACAATATGCTCTAACACGCCAGCCATTGACGGTTGACGCAATGCAGCCAGATCAGGGCGCAGCAGCACGCCATAAGAGAGCATAGTGACCAACACCAACAAACATAAAACACCAATAAAACCTAAAACGGTCGCGATACCGACGTGTTTTCTTTCTTTAGCGTAGCGGGAATAAACACTCGCCCCCTCAATACCAACAAAAACAAATACCGTGACCAACATTGTGCTACGAACTTGAGAAAACAAAGTTTCAGAACCCGCACTTATTTCTAATGCCGCATGTCCGGCATAGCCATAATCGTCCAGATGTGAGAGATCCCCCACAGCCCCTAAAGACTGAGTCCCCCAGAAGTTTAAAGCGAACGTATCGGTGTGAAATGAAAACGCCAAAACAATAATAAAAATAAATATCGGAATAACTTTAGCAAAAGTGGCAATGGTATTAATCGTCGCAGCTTCTTTGATGCCGCGTAACACCATAAAATGGAAGCTCCATAAGATTAATGAAGCAATTAAAACAGCGGATAGCGTATTTCCGTCACCAAATAGCGGGAAGAATGCACCCAGTGTTGATTTGATCAACACGAAATAAGAAACACTACCAATACACGCCCCAGCCCAAAAACCTATTGCCGACGCAAAACCAGCATAGTCGCCAAACCCGGTTTTAGCATAAATATAAACGCCTGAGTCAAGGTCGGGTTTACGTTGCGCCAATGTCTGGAAAACAAAGGCGAGTGTCAGCATCCCCCCACCCGCAATAATCCAGGCGATTAATGCGCCAAAGCCCCCGGTAGCACGGCCAAACGTCGCGGGCAGAGAAAAAATACCAGCACCTATCATTGAGCCGACAACTAGAGAAGTTAATGACCACAGTGACAATTTTTTATTTGCAGAGGCCGCCATATTCGTGTCCCTTTACATAAGTTAATCCAATGTAAAACAGATTAACCTAATAAAAGATTAAGTCCTATAGAGGTTATTCGACGAAAATGTGAGCTTCCGTCAAAAGCTGAATATTCATCATTTGAGTATAACAAGATAAATAATGCACGAAGTCATTATGAAGAGGGTGCCGTGCATTTGTAGGCGATTGACATTAGTTGAGCCGGGATCTATTCGATAAGTGTTTTAACCACATGAAAGTTGAACGTTATCACCCTATTTCAATACAATTTAGCTCATTAATTTTTTCGTCAAATAATAGCGATGATACTCATCCACGACATTTTCTAGCGCCATTTGCAATTGATAGCCATGCTTTTCATAGAATGGCCTCGCCTGGAAACTGAATGTATCAACTTGGGCAAATTTACATCCGCGTTGTATTGCTTCCCGCTCTACAGCCTGCATCAATTTACTGCCCGCACCTGAATGACGTAATGTATCTGATACCCATAACAATTCTATACTCAGGTAATTGCCTAATGTATAGGCGGTAATCCCCCCTAACGTTTCGCCGTGTTCACCCGTTATAAAAACAGCTAATGGTTTTCGACCATTATCACCGACAAATTTGCGGTTAAAGGCCTTTAACCCCGCCATAACTTCTGCCACATTTTCAGCCGCTGGGGTATCCGTCATCATCAACTTCATTGTCATTCCTCCTCGCTATGAAATCACTGACACAACTCGATTTTATCTTTTTTTTGGCATATTCGCACAGATGAGAATTTTATTATCGGTTAATAACTGCAAAATAAATGCTATTAAGAACTATTTAGATTTATAATGTCGAAAATCACTTTTTCTTATTTCGTTTTGTAATTTCCCTCTGTAATTGTAAGGATGCCTAATGCTCCGCCGTTTTTTTTCTTATTACACCCCGTATAAAGGGCTTTTCTATCTGGATTTTGGTTGTGCTATTTTGGCCGGTCTGCTGGAACTGAGCTTCCCGATGGCTGTAAAACTGTTCATTGATAAGCTGCTCCCTAATCAAGATTGGGTGTTAATAGTCTGGGCAGCTACGGGCCTGCTAATGATTTATCTCCTCAATACCGCGCTGATGGCAATAGTCAACTATTGGGGACATGCTCTCGGTGTCGGCATCGAAACCGATATGCGCCGCCAAGCATTTAGCCATCTGCAAAAGTTATCATTTAGCTATTACGACAATATGAAGACCGGCCATATCATCACCCATGTCACAAAAGACCTTGAGGAAGTTGGGGAAATTGCCCATCACGGCCCAGAAGATCTTTTCATTGCGGTGATGACTTTTATTGGCGCTTTTATCCTGATGGCTTCTGTTCATCTGCCACTGGCGATGCTCACTATCTTTATTGTGCCGTTTATGACCTATCTGGTCAGCCGTTATGGCGCACAAATGACGGAAACCTGGCGTCGATTGTTTGGTCAAGTGGGGAATTTTAATGCCCGAATTGAAGAAAGCATTGGGGGGATCCGTGTCGTAAAAGCTTTCGCAAACGAATCCCATGAGAAAAAATTATTCGCCAAAGATAACGAAGATTACCGCACCACTAAACTGCGGGCTTACCGCATTATGACCACCAGCATGGCCATGAGCTACCTCAGCACCCGCCTGGTTCAGTTGATCGTGATGGTGGTTGGCACTTGGTATGTGGTTAATGACCAGCTTAGTTACGGCGGTTTTGTCGGTTTTCTGTTGTTAGTCGAAGTCTTTTTCCGCCCGGTGGCAAAAATAACCTCGGTACTGGAAAGTTATCCGAAAGGAATTGCTGGATTTAAACGATTTACTCAACTGATTGATACATTACCCGACATTGTCGATCAGCCCAATGCACGCCCGGTGGGCCACCTGCGGGGGGATATTTGTTATCAAAATGTCAGTTTCGGTTATTCTGCACATAACAAAATCTTTACTGACTTAAACCTGCAAATCCGTGCGGGTGAAACCGTGGCATTTGTCGGCCCCTCAGGTGCAGGGAAAACGACATTATGCTCATTACTCCCCCGCTTCTATGAGCTTGATGGCGGTGCAATTACTATTGATGGGATCAATATCCGTGATATGACCCAACAATCATTGCGCAATAATATTGGTATTGTTCAGCAAGATGTTTTCTTATTCGGCGGCTCTATCCGTGAGAATATTGCTTATGGCAAACTGGACGCCAGCGATGACGAAATTATGGCGGCGGCACAGCAAGCTCGCTTGGATGAGCTGATTGAAAGTCTGCCTGATGGCCTTGATACTGTAGTTGGTGAGCGCGGAGTTAAATTATCGGGTGGCCAGAAGCAACGCTTGTCTATTGCGCGTATCTTCTTGAAAAACCCACCAATTCTTATTTTGGATGAAGCGACATCTGCATTGGATACGGCCACAGAACAAGCTATTCAGTTGGCATTGACTGAGTTATCACAAGGGCGAACCACCTTAGTCATTGCTCATCGTTTAGCCACAATTCAAAACGCCGACCGCATTATTGTGGTCGATAAAGAAGGTATTGTTGAACAAGGTGACCATCACGAGTTGCTCGCCCGCAAAGGGGCTTATGCCAAACTGCATAATGCGCAGTTCAATGCAGCCTGATTCACAGTAAAAACCCACCCGCAGATGGGCTCGAATGGTAAACTGGAGGAAAATTCAGCCAAAGCCATTCCATCGCGGGCTTAAATAGGGTACAAGGACGCCATGAAAATTCCAAAACGAATCCAACCGCTGGTTGATGACGGCTTGGTTGACGAAGTCATCCGTCGTTTAAAAAGTGGCAAAGAAGCTGATGTCTATGTTGTCCGTTGTGGGCAGGATATCCGTTGCGCTAAAGTTTACAAAGAAGCAGAGAACCGCAACTTCAAGCAAGCGGTTCAATATCAAGAAGGTCGTAAGGTTCGTAATAGCCGTGATGCGCGTGCTATGGCGAAGGGTTCCAAATTTGGCCGCAAGCAGCAAGAAGAAACCTGGCAAACTGCCGAGGTCGATGCGTTGTATCTGCTAGCCAATGCAGGTGTTCGCGTGCCACAGCCCTATGCTTGTCTTGATGGCGTGCTTCTTATGGAGCTGGTCACCGATGAAGACGGCCTCGCCGCCCCTCGCCTTAGTGATGTTCCCTTTAGCAAAGAGCAAGCTCTGATTGACCATGAAATAATGATCCGCTATGTGGTTCGGATGCTGTGTGTGGGCCTGGTTCATGGTGACTTGTCAGAGTTTAATGTCTTAATCGACAAAGACGGCCCGGTGATTATCGATTTGCCGCAAGCCGTTAATGCTGCAGCCAATAATCACGCTAAAGCCATGTTGGAGCGAGATGTGGCGAATATGACGCATTATTATGGTCAATACGCCCCTGAATTACTTGACCGTAAATATGCCAAAGAAATGTGGGCGCTCTATGAAGATGGCAAGTTGCATCCTGAAACCCCATTGACTGGTGAGTTTGCAGAAAGCACTCAAGCCGTTGATGTTGATGGTGTACTAGAGGAAATTCAGGCGGTTATCGCTGAAGAGCAAGAACGTCTGCGGGAAGCTCAAGACCATACAAACTAAGCGAGATATCGCTTTTTAATATTAGTAATAATCACATCGGCGATAATCATATCGTCAATGTGTATTTGTGGGGCAGTAATATCTTCCTGCCCCACATTTTTTCATATGTATGTTACGAATCAACTTAGTTCTACCGCTTTAACCTGGTTTTTCCCCGCAGTTTTCGCTCGGTATAGCGCTTTATCCGCAGCATCTGACAAATTTTTCGCCGACAGATGTTCACCCGGTTCAGAAACTGAGGCCACACCAACACTGATAGTCACGCGCCCATGGGGTGACATTCCGTGCGGAATATCCAGTTCCTCAATCGAATGACGCATACGCTCAGCAACCGCGGTCGCATCTGCCAGAGTACTTGGGGCGAGTAAGACAATAAACTCCTCACCACCATAACGAGCCAGAATATCTGAATCGCCACGAATAGACTTTGCCAATGTTTCGACAATAGACTTAAGACACACGTCACCCATGGCATGCCCATACAGATCGTTAAAGCTTTTAAAATTGTCAAAATCAATCATCAAGACTGATAGGCTGCCACCTTCTGTTTGATTTTTCAGCCAAAGACTCTGATAGATGTCATCAAAGTGACGGCGATTTGCTACCCCCGTCAGCACATCAGTTTGTGACAATGCTTTGAGGATCGATTCAGACTGTTTAAGTTCTGTAATATCAAAAAACGAACCATACCAGATAACCGAACCATCATCTTGCCGCATGGGGAAAGACTCACCATGAAGCCAATGTGTTCCTTTCCCTGGTAGCACAACACGGAAATCACAACTCCAAACGGATAAATTCTGCTGGGATGTGATAACCGCTTGTTTTAACATCTCCATGTCATCGGTATGAATACGGCTAAATAATGGATTTTTCTCTTGAGGCACATGCAAAACATCGGCAGGTACAAGGTCAAATATTTTCCTGATTCCCTCACTGCAATAACTAAAATACGATTCTCCATTAGAATTTAAATAATATGCATAGATCATCGCTGGCAAGTTTTTAGTTAACTTGTCCATCATTTGTTGGCTTTTTTCCAGTTCTATCAATAAGGCTTTTCTTTCCGAAACATCCGCAATCACACTGATATAACCCACAATACTGCCACTCTCGGATGTTATTTCATGGACGCTCAGCGCCCCCCAGAAACGTTCGCCATCCTTACGTTGATAATACCACTCACTGGCTTCACGGCGGTTAAGTAATAAATAATCCAGCTTAATTTGAAATTCACCATTTTCTGGAATATGTAATATATCAGAAATAGGCTTACCGATGACTTCATCCTTAGAATAACCAAACATTCGTTCTGCGCCCACATTATATATCGTGACACAATTATCTAAGTCGGTTGTAATAATAGCGACTTGCTTCTCGGCATTCAGTAATACATCCAGTTGAAGATTAGATAATTCACTCTTCCCATTCTCTCTCTCCACTGGTTCACCTTCGGGGCGCTTACCAAAGACTTTCTTGGCAAAAGAACCCAGACAGTTATGATAAAAAGAAAGTATAGACATAAAGATAAATCACCTGTTATTCAGCATGGAAATAAAACTATAATTAACTTAAATCTCAGTATAAACAGTAACATAGCTAATTATAACACATGGTAATAGCCCAGTGTAGATCTGGCCTAATGTGCTCTACAAGCAGTCTCCATCCTTGTAGGAATAATATGCTTCTATTTACCTGCTTGTTATTAGCCCGCATATTGCAATGCAATAATTTATTATAATGAGATTATTAATAATCTTCAACCCACACAACAGAGTAATAATCTAAAAATAACAAAAAAACCATATTATCATAAAAATCAGTTAGATAATAAGAGTACCATGAAAATTAATAATAGCATAAATTTTAAATTAAGTTATTAAACAAGACATAAAATTGGCAAGATATAAATTTATAGGCCATGCTAAATAACGAGAAAATATCATCCTTATGCACCAATAACACCCTGTGAAGTATAACAACCCAATAAGGAAATAATCATGCTCTATAAATCATTACCTAACTTAGCCATTGCAACACTGCTACTGACCACCATGACGCCAGTATTTGCCTCCTCCACGACCCCAACAGAGATGACCTGCAAAGAGTTTCTTGATCTTAATCCAAAGAGCATGACTCCGGTGGCTTTCTGGATACTGAATGAGGATACACAGTATAAAAAAGGGGACAATGTAGACTTTCAGGAGGTCGATACTGTATACACCCCAAAAGTCATTGATATCTGTAAAAAGTCGCCTGATAAAAAAGTGTCCGCTGTAAAAACAGATATTATGGCAGCGGCCAAGAAATAAATGTCATATCATTCAAAGCCCCGCCTTAACGAGGAGGGGCTGTCTGTTACTTTTGGTTATTCTTATTTTGGAGTCATGATGCTAAAGAAGAAGATTATGTTGGTATCGTTATTGCTATTACCACTCGGTCAAACTTTGGCTCTTAATTGTCAAAACGCGGTAACACAGCAAGATATGAATCAATGTGCAACTTCAGATTATAAAAAAGCCGATGCCGAACTTAATCGCACTTACAAGGATGTTCTTGCCAAAACATCTGTCGGCCAAAGGCCATTATTAAAAAGTGCGCAACTGACCTGGATAAAATACCGTGATGCGGATTGTACTTTCCAGTCATCAGCCACCGAGGGGGGGTCAGTACATCCAATGATTATTTCTGCTTGCTTGACCCATAAAACCGAAGAACGCACCGCACAATTGAAATCATTCCTCAACTGCCCTGAAGGTGATTTAAGTTGCCCGCTGTAATATCACTCAGAGATACACACTCGCTATAATTCACGTTGTCGCAAAATGGAACTCACTCAGCCCCGCCTGTTCAGCAAGACCTGATAATAACAGCGGCTGCGCAAGGTGATCGCCGATATACTCCTTTACTCGTTTTAATACTTCCGGGGCTAAACCACCACGAATGCTGGGTATTGCCCACTGCAACTGAGTATAATTTTTGAGTAGATGAGTCATCAGCAAAGTCGCGGCACTGCTGAGCGCCAGTATTTTGGGAATGATAGGTATTGTTGCCCTATTCTGACAAGATCTTACCGCGGCTCAAATAGCACCGGAATTATTGAAAGGAATTGGCCTGAGCTTGCCAGGGACTTACGGCTTTTCACTGGGCAATATGATAAGCAGCCGCCACCATTGGGTAGTTTGGTTATGTTCTCCAAACCCGGCTGGGTACAATCCTGGTTTAAGCAGATATCACTTAATAATCATTCAGCAAGTTAAGGAATTGCCGAGTATGGGAATAATAGAGATTGTATTTAATGATGAATAAATTCAATGCCATATAGCCCGCCAATCGCATTTATTGTTTCCAGTAAGTGCGCCCCATCTGCCTGAGAAAAAGTAGCATCACTCTCAGGCAAAGATGCTAGCGGCCACCCAGGTAATCCAGTAAGCCATGCAATAATCTTAGCCATTGTCATCTCCACGTTATCGAGCAAACTGAGTCAAACTAATGTATTAAGAGTAAACGCCGAACTACACAATAAATGAAATAATCATTATTACTTTCAATATGCAAAATTTAGCTATTAAAGAACTGACTTCGTGAATTTATCACTTTAGTCATGCTTGCCATGCGCCAAAACGCTATATTGAATGGACATTTATCTTTAACAGATACGCCCTTGGAGGAGCTCCGCATGTTTATTGTCAGCCTAACTTATCATCAACCTATTGACGTAGTTGAAGCATTGACCGAAAGCCATAAAGATTGGTTGAAGAAGTATTATGCACAGGGGGTTTTTATTGCCTCTGGCCGTAAAGTCCCGCGTACTGGCGGTATCATTTTGGTGAAAAGTATCGCTCGTGAAGAGTTGGATAAAATATTGTCAGAAGATCCTTTTACTGCGGTAGCTCATTATAGTGTGACTGAGTTTGTCCCCTCTATGGCTATCGAGTCAGTTGATGCATTAAAAACGCTGTAATGGATTGATATCAAATAATAGCAGCCAGAGCCGATGCTATGGCTGTTGTTGAATACCAGAGAATGTTGAATACCAGAGAATGTTGAATATTATGATGCAGCCTGCTGCTGTCGTTTCGCCATAATGCGGTGAAAATTCTCCTCAAGCCAGAGAGCCAGCCCCTCAACCTGCTCCTGAACCTCTTTGCCCAATGGGGTTAGCTTATATTCCACATGCGGTGGCACAACCGGATACGCGATACGTTCAACAAACCCGTCCTCTTCGAGGTTCTGCAATGTTTGCGCCAGCATTTTTTCACTGACACCACCAATCTTTCTTCTCAGAGCACTAAAACGCAGGGTTTCATTACTCAACGCAATGAGTACCAAAACCCCCCAGCGACTAGTAACTCGCTTGAGCACTTCTCTTGATGGGCAATCTACATTGAGCAACTCTCCCCGCCGGACTTGTTCCGGAAATGAAATAGTGTCAGGCAAATTTGGCGATTCTATTATTTTCATACTAACCTTTTTGTGCGTACTTACTTAAAGTTAGTATATTGCATATGATGATCTCAAGAGCGGTTTTTTAGCGAATATTATCTTTTGTCCCTTAAAACAGCTTGTCACCTGACTACTTGCCCAAAGTCATTAGTGTGGTAGGTAGCCAGTGAATAAACCGCGCAGCTCTGACTCAGGTCAGTGATTCGGGTACGAGAATCTAGCTAACCCCAGCTATTTCAAGTACGAAAGGCATAACATCACATTTGGAGCATCATAATGATCGCAGTAACCGGAGCTACCGGCCAACTAGGCCGCCTTGTTATCAATGCATTACTTAAAAAAGTCCCAGCCAGTGAAATTATTGCCGCCGTACGCAGCCCGGAGAAGGCCAGTGATTTAGCAGCGTTAGGCGTTCAGGTACTTAAAGCTGATTATAGCCAACCCGCGACATTAGAAACTGCTTTCCAAGGGGTTGATAAACTGCTGTTAATCTCATCGAGTGAAGTGGGACAACGTATTGCTCAACATACTGCGGTAATCAATGCCGCCAAAAAAGCAGGCGTCAAATTGTTGGCGTATACCAGTTTGCTGCATGCCGATAAAAGCACTTTGGGATTAGGTGAAGAACACCGTGCCACAGAAGAACTTCTGCGCGACTCAGGCGTGCCGGTGGTGCTCTTGAGAAACGGCTGGTATACCGAAAACTATGCTGCAAGTATTGCACCGGCGTTAGCCCATGGTGCATTCATCGGCGCGGTCGCTGATGGCCGTATCGCCTCTGCCGCGCGTGAAGACTATGCCGAGGCCGCCGCCACAGTGCTGACCCAAGAAAATCAAGCCGGTAAAGTTTACGAATTAGCTGGTGATGACAGCTATACATTGGCCGAATTCACAGCAGAAATTGCCCGCCAATCCGGCAAACCAGTCGTATACAAAAATCTATCTGAGACTGACTTCAAGCAAGCGCTGATTGGAGCCGGTTTACCTGACGGTTTTGCCAGCCTGCTGGCCGATTCTGATGCGGGTGCGGCTAAAGGTGGGCTTTTTGATGATAGCCATACCTTGAGCAAACTTATTGGCCGCCCAACAACCCCCTATGCCAAAGTGATTGCTGCAACACTGGCTACACTTTAATTTTTCACCATCATTGTTTCCGCTATGACTCTTGACCGGTACCCTCGGGCTACCGGTCACATTCAGCGTCTGTCTTATGATTTAGCCGCATCCAATGCTTGGGCAAGGTCATTGAGGATGTCATCAATGTGCTCAATACCAATCGACAACCTCACCATATCCCGTGGTACACCCGCCTTAATAAGCTCTTCATCATTGAGCTGACGGTGAGTTGTGGAGGCTGGATGGCACGCCAATGATTTGGCATCACCAATATTAACCAGCCGTACGATCAAATTCAGCGCATCGATAAATCGCCCCCCCGCCGCCTGCCCGCCATGAACACCGAATGACAATATAGCGGCAGGTTTACCACCAAAATAGCGTTGGGCTAATTCATGTTCAGGATGGTCAGGTAAACCGGCATATTTAACCCAGCTAACTTGTGGGTGATTCTGCAAGTAATGGGCAACTTTCAATGCATTTTCAGTATGGCGCTCCATGCGCAAAGCCAGAGTTTCTAGCCCTTGTAAGATCAGAAAGGCATTGAATGGCGACAGTGCCGCGCCGGTATTTCTCAGCGGTACCACTCGGCAGCGACCAATATACGCAGCCGCGCCAAATTGCTCGGTATAAGTCACACCGTGATAAGACGGATCGGGCGTATTCAATTGAGCAAAACGCTTCGGATATTGTGCCCACGGGAACTTACCGGAATCCACCACTATGCCACCAATGCTGGAACCGTGGCCGCCGATATATTTGGTCAATGAATGCACCACAATATCCGCGCCATGTTCAAATGGCCGACAAAGAATAGGTGTCGCGACCGTATTATCGACAATCAATGGCACCCCGTGCCGATGGGCGGCATCAGCCAATTTTTTCAGATCAACAATATTGCCCGCTGGATTACCAATTGATTCACAAAAAACCGCTTTTGTCCGGTCATCAATCAATGCTTCTAATGCTTCAATATCATCATGGTCGGCAAATCGAGTTTCGATCCCGTAACGCGGCAAAGTATGGGCCAGCAGGTTGTAAGTCCCGCCATACAACTTCGCTACTGACACGATATTATCCCCAGCTTCAGCAAGTGTCTGGATAGCATAGGTGATCGCGGCCATACCGGATGCAACTGCCAGGGCAGCAATCCCCCCTTCCAGCGCTGCAACCCGTTGTTCCAACACATCATTGGTGGGGTTCATGATTCGTGAGTAAATATTGCCCGCGACTTTTAAATCAAATAAATCGGCACCATGCTGGGTATCATCAAAGGCAAAAGAGGAAGTCTGATAAATGGGAACAGCAACCGCTCTGGTGGTGGGATCTGGTGAATAGCCTGCATGAATAGATAATGTTTCTAATTTCATTTTTAATCCTTGTTATAGATACAATATCAATAGCTATGAACTGGTCGATAGCTACGGACTGGCGCTTTATGATGCTGCGCCTCTGACTAGACCAACAATTTACTTGCGATAGACGATATTAAGGAATTCACAATAGAGGAATTAATGAACGATACATATATGAAAAAAACAATTATTTAGTTATTAATTATAATTAAAAATTATCGACTTCCCCCGACTAAGTCCTCCATCACTCTTCGCCGTTTCCCTGTATTTTTCTATCCCACTAACTTTCTCTTCTTACAAACCAATCATCTGATTAAAAAAGCAGATTGGTGTCTTGCTGTCTGTCTTCATTGTTAAATACTGTATATATAAACAGCACTGAATGGCAAGTTATCTTTTCTTCTTGTTCTCGCATTTAGGAGCATTTACGAGGGAATCTAATCATGTCGGGCTGACACGATGAATTTGAAGGATAATTTAAATCTAAATGTCATTATGCGGAGTGGGTTTGTCACAACAAAGTGGTCATTTTCACTTAGGGAGTATTGCCCCCTTAACTAAATAGATAGAGCATCAACCTATCACTGTCCGCTATTTACAACCATGTCCACTCCAGTGATACACTTGTCGCATATCATGCTAACTGAACAATTAATGCCATGCACACTTTCTTGATTATCATCCCTAATGGGGGAATGCTGTTTGAAGCAATAGGGGTCACCGATATTCTTATGCATGCTAATCGCCTGCGAACAACGGATACTCCTAACCCACCCTATCAGGTCACTGTTGCAACAACACAACCGCATCGCGTGGTAAACGGCATTTCAGGTCTAAACTTGCTTGCTGACCAGCGGCTTTCCGACCTGGATCCGACACTTTCCCGCAACACAATAATGGTCACTGGCAAAGGGCTGACAGAGGATGAAAGTAGCAATGTTGTCAGTTGGCTTAAGCTGGCAGCGCCACATGCCGAACGAATAGTTTCGATCTGTGGGGGCGCACTTCTACTGGCCAAGGCCGGTTTACTGGATGGGCGGCATGCCACTACACACTGGCGGTTGCTTGATACCCTGCAAACCCAATACCCACGGATAATGGTGGAACGCGGTCCTTTGTATGTTCAAGATGGCATGGTCTGGACATCTGGGGGGGTCAGTTCAGGTTTTGATCTGACTCTCGCTTTGGTCGAAGACGACCAAGGATTTAATATCGCCAGAGAGATTGCGCAAGACCTCGTGATGTTTCTGCGCCGTCCTGGCGGACAAATACAGTTTAGTCGGTATTTACTGAATCAAGCCAATGATGGGGTGATCCGTGATCTTCAAGCATGGTTGCCTAATAATCTCACCCATAATTTGTCCGTCGAAAATCTGGCAGAACGAGCGGCCATGAGTCCGCGTAACTTTACTCGAGTATTCACTCGGGAGACCGGTCTTACACCAGCAAAGTATATTGAAGAAGTCAGGTTAAATGCTGCCAGACAGCACCTTGAACAGACAACCAACAGTATTGAGCAAATTGCGGTGGTCACTGGGTTTGGTCGCGGTCTAAATCTACGCAGAGTTTTTGAACGCAACTTACAGCTGACGCCAACAGAATATCGTGAACATTTCCATTCTCGCAAAATGGCATAAATTGATCTTTTGTTGTCATTTACGCCCCCTTTTCTGAGAGCTATTATTAATTCAATTCAGTCAATAAAGGGGTTTTTATCATGGTTAAAGTGGGTATTAACGGATTCGGCAGAATTGGTCGAAATGTCCTTCGTGCAGCATTGGGACGTCATGATTTTCAGGTGGTCGCCATTAATGACCTCACTGATAGCAAAACTCTCGCTCATCTCCTTAAATATGATTCACTCTCCGGTACGTTAAATGTTGATATTAAAGCGAGTGAAAACCAAATTTTGGTTGATGGACATGCAATTCGCGTCTTTTCAGAAAGAGACCCAGCTGCAATTCCGTGGAGTAGCGTCGGTGTTGATATTGTCATAGAAGCCACCGGATTCTTTACTGAAAAGGCCAAAGCAGAAGTCCATATCACCCAAGGTGGAGCAAAGCGTGTCATCATTTCCGCTCCAGCTAAAAACGACGACATGACCATTGTGATGGGTGTCAATGATGATAAATATGATGCAGCCAAGCACAAAGTCGTCAGTAACGGTAGCTGCACCACTAACGGTCTTGCTCCTGCGGCACAAGTTTTACATCAGGTATTTGGCATTGAACATGGGCTTATGAATACCACCCATGCATATACCAACAGCCAAGCACTCCATGACCAACCAGAAAAAGACTTACGAGGAGCACGTGCAGCAGCTGTTTCTATTGTTCCTTACTCCAGCGGTGCTGCTAAAGCAATCGGTAAGGTTATCCCTGAACTTGAAGGTAAAATGACCGGCTATTCCCTGCGCGTTCCTGTGCCAGTGGTCTCTATAGTCGATTTAACCGTAAACCTTAAACGTGAAGCGACGGTTGACGAAATTAATGCTGCATTTCGTCAAGCTAGTGAATCTGGGCCGTTAAAGGGTATTCTGGGCTACAGCGAAGAACCTCTGGTATCAAGTGATTATCGCGGCGATCCGCGGTCATCTATTATTGATGGCCTTTCAACACTGGTCATTGGTGGAAAACTGGTCAAAATCCTAGCTTGGTATGATAACGAATGGGGATTTTCGAATCGCCTCATTGACCTTGCTTTGTTAATGGAAAAACGCGGTTTATAACCCCTTCTTGGCTATATTATCCGGGAGCATAACTAGCTCCCGGAATAGACTAGACTCATTTTGCACTGTAACGTCTGGAACAGTTAACAACATCGACGATGGCGGCTTAATCAACTCTTCCGCCCAAAATTTTCGTGCAACTGCTTGATATTTTGAGCAAAGACTTTAACCGACTTTCACCTATCTATGACTTTCTGATGAAAATAGAAAACTTAAAAAAGAGTCATTTAATTTTAAATGATTTTTGATTCAGCCATCATTATCGCTTTTTAGCTTTTCTAGCTCTGCATCTGCGGGGATTTTTATTCCTAATTAATATTACTCAGATTGATATGTCGGGCAACTGTAACAAATAATTATTGTAATATTCATAATTAACAAATATTGCAAATCAAACCACCAAAAAACATCACATCGTGTAACCTTTAAATAAAAATCATACATATTTAATCTCAATTACAGGCAAATATAAAAGCAAACAAACACTCATTTAAAAAATTCACCAATTGAACATTAAGCAACTCAACAAAAAACAACATAACCAACTGTTTTATATGATATATATTTACAATTTCGCTATTTTAAATACCAAATTAACATTAAGGTTAAATAATGAATTAAGTAAAATTCATATTTTTCATAAATAGTGAAACGCACTAAATAAGAGCAATGAGACGAATAAAAGCACCTTTATAGGGAATTGATGTTTTATATTAAGAATGCCATAAAGTTTTCTCTGCGACTGCCGATGACTCTCAGTAATTATTGTATTCCATTGTTATATCTCCTAAATAATTCGAGTTACAGGAAGGCGGCAATTGAGTAAATCCCGATGAGCTTATTCAAGTAAGTCATTCGGGTGAGCGAGAACAGCCAACGCACATGTAACGTTGAAGTATGACGGTATAAATGAACTCCCCCATTTACTGAGGTTATTATGCGAGTGAACAAACCTGTCAGCCGGCAGGAGTATCCTATTGATCGCGATACCACCTTGCAGTCTACCACTGATATTCAAGGTAATATCACCTATGCCAATGCTGCCTTTGTGCAGGCCAGTGGCTTTGAATATCAGAACTTGCTGGGCCAACCTCACAATGTGGTGCGGCACCCGGATATGCCCCCCGCGGCCTTTGCTGATATGTGGCGGACTTTGAATGCGGGTTTATCTTGGTCATCATTGGTCAAGAATCGTCGTCAAAATGGTGACTATTACTGGGTACGCGCCAATGCCACCCCGCTGCTCCATAAAGACCGTTTGACCGGCTATATTTCAGTACGAATTGCGCCAACCCGCGAAGAAGTTAAACAAGCGGAAGCACTGTATGCCGATTTTAACTCTGGCAAAGCTAAGCAACGCCGCATTGCATTGTATCGCGGGCTAATTGTCCGCACTGGCGTGTTATCTTTCCTTTCATTGTTTCAAACTCTGCCCCTGCGTTGGCGTTTGCGCGGTGCATTATTGACTGCCGCACTGCTACCGACTTTGGCGGCGATGGGGATAGGAGTGACCGGTTTGCCCTTGCTGGGGCTAGGAATAACCACCCTTTTCAGTAGCTTGATCACCTCATTTTGGTTGGAACGCCAGGTCGCCCGCCCAATTGCCGCGATTTTGCAGCAAGCACAAGATGTCTCCTCAGGACAAGCCGGTGATTATGTGCAACTGAACCGTGTTGATGAAATTGGCTATTTAATGCGTAGCGTCAATCAGTTGGGATTGAACCTCCGCTCTCTGACAGACGACGTCAGTGGCCAGGTTGATGGTATTAATACTGCCAGCAGTGAAATTGCGGCAGGGAATCGTGAGTTAAAAGTTAGGACCGAACAAGCTACCGCCAATCTACAACATATTGTCAGTGCGACTGAACAACTCGTCGCAACCGTCCAAAACAGCGCCAATAGTGCCAATGAGACGACATCATTAGCTGCTATGAGCAGCCATGCGGCGGAACGTGGTAGTGAGTTAATGCACCAGGTGATTAATACCATGGGCACGATTAATGATTCCAGCCATCGTATTGTCGATATTATCAGTGTGATTGAAGGCATTGCTTTCCAAACCAATATTTTGGCACTCAATGCGGCGGTTGAAGCGGCAAGAGCCGGTGAACAAGGCCGTGGCTTCGCCGTGGTTGCCAGTGAAGTTCGCCATTTGGCCCAACGCTCCTCCACTGCGGCAAAAGAAATTAAGCACCTCATTGAAACTAGCGTAGAGCGGGTTCGCGATGGGAGTAAATTAGTCCAAAACGCCGGGGCGACCATGGATAATATTGTGCAACAGGCCGGTCAGGTTTCTACTTTAATCCGTGAAATTAGCACCTCAACCCATGAACAGACACAAGCTCTTGGCCAAATTAGCCAGTCGATTGGTCAATTAGACCAAATGACGCATCAAAATTCCGCCATGGTGGAACAATATGCCGGTGCGGCAGAAGAGCTCGCTCATCGTACCTTGCGCCTAACTGCGGCTGTCCGTATTTATCGCCCGGTAAAATAAGGGGCCTTATCCATAATATCCCTTTGAAACAGCACGAATAAATTGAACAATTGAGTACCACCAGCACATTATCTGTTATGGATGCTATGACAAAGTATTCATCTGTCATAGCAATAAACAGAAACCCCGCTATAGTGGGCGGGTGGTTATTCAATTATTAAATAAGGAGTTTTATGTCATCACTTAATCAAACATCTGTTCGCGCCCAGCAAGGTAGCACTGATGCAAACTTACCTGGTGAAGATCATTTGATCGCCCATGAAGCTTTGCTTATCGCATTAATGGTTGAATGTGCTAACGAGTCAGACAATGATCAATTTTTGTTCAGTGTTCGAGAAACACTTAATCAGATTTTAAGTTCTTCCCGTTATCTTGATGCGAGCAAGATAGCCAACGGTCTGATTGATGAGGCTGATGATAAAGCCAACTGTTAGCCTCTAGCCCTCACTCATGAGGGCTTTTTATTGATAGAACCAGCCAATACCGCCGCTCCTATTAATCAATAATGACAGGTAGCCATCATCAACCAATCAAAGCGGTAATATAATCTATCGAGGAAAGTAATGGTTTCGCTGAAAGAAGTGGCAAATCTGGCGTCAGTTTCATTAATGACGGTTTCTCGGGCAATCAATGCCCCAGAACAATTGCGACCAGAAACTTATCAGCGAGTCATGCAAGCCATTGAAACTCTGAATTATGTACCTGATTTCTTTGCCCGAAAAATGCGGGGCAACACCACCAAAACCTCGACTCTCGCCGTGCTTGCGCGCGATACCGCCACCACTCCGTTTTCGGTCGAGATATTACTGTCCATTGAGTTGACGGCACGCGAATTTGGCTGGAATAGCTTTCTGGTCAATCTAACTTCACACGAAGACAGCGAACGCGCGGTCAACCAACTGCTGGCCCAGCGCCCCGATGGCATTATTTTTGCCTCAATGAGGCTACAACAGGTCACTGTCCCTGAATGTCTTCGGGATAAGAATATTGTGCTAGCTAATTGTGTCAGCGAGAATAATACAATCCCCAGCTACATTCCTGATGACTTTGATGGTCAATATCAGGCGCTGAAATTGCTGCTGCGCCGAGGTTATCAGCGGCCATTGTGTCTCTATCTTCCTGAGAGTTCGCTGGCGGGAAAAGCTCGGCGCGCGGGCGTGGAAAAAGCATGGCGAGAATCTACCTTACCACTGGAGCAGTTACGTCAGCACCACTTGGCGTGGGGAGATGAGCATTATCAGGATGTTATTTCTCTCTTAGAGCGCAACTGCCCTAACGGGAAACCTGATTTTGATGTGCTTATTTGTGGTAATGACCGCATCGCTTTCCTGGCCTACCAAGTGCTTTTAGCGAAAGGTATTACCATCCCACAGCAAGTTGCGGTAGTGGGGTATGACAATATGGCCGGTATCGGAGAGCTATTTCTGCCGCCACTGACTACGGTGCAACAGCCTCATTATGATATTGGTCGGGAAGCTGCCCTTCATTTAATTGAAAGGCGGGAATCACGATTAATACACCGATTGCCTTGCCCATTATTGGAGCGAGCATCCACTTAATGCCAACGCAGCTCTGTTATGCCCATAACAGAAAAGTCGTTTTGGTTTCGGCTCTTTTTCATCCTCTATATTGATACAATATCTCGTGTATTTCGTGATGTTAATCACCAATGTTAACGTTAACAATTCAATTTCGTGACGAAGATCACTTAACATTCGTTAACCCTGCCCATGCGTTTAATATGGTTTTACGTTATTGTTATGCAACAGTGCGCAGTTGACATAATGAGTCAATGTGACAAGTTTATTGGCTCAAATAATATAAGGAGGAAAAGTGCTACTTGATAAAATCCTACTGGTTGTCATTATGATTTTATTCTCACTTTTTGCCTGGTTGTTTTTTTCGCCCTATCATATGTATTCAACGGCTTATGAGTTGTTTGAGTTGTTTGGTTTTCAAGAGGGATACAACAACTTAAACTTTAGCTCGCCGCAGGAAGTATCAAACTAAATGGATAAAAAACAGGTGCCACTGTGGGCACCTGCTCTCTAGATTTAACACACTCTTTATTCCGAGTTTTATTCTGTTTGCTCTATTTCTTCGCGTTCTTTAGGCGGCAGTGCTGAATAACTGGCCACAATCGCCGTAAGGATGATAAATAAGTGCCCTTCTGAAGAGTCGAGTAAGAAGGAATTAAATAGGTGACAAGCCAAATAAGCACAGAGCAAAGCCACCAACACATTTCTAATCTGTGTTGGTAAACGCCAGGCAGAACGGAAATAACACCACATCCACCCGAGGAATAAAGCTAAACCGACGATTCCGGATTGCACAGTTTGCATTAAATATTCATTATGCGGATTTATGCTATATTCGCTTTGTGAAAGACTGAGCCAAAAGCCCCCAGCGCCATGCCCTAAAACAGGCGCTGACTCTATCAGCCTTACAGATTCAAGTATGAATGACGTGCGCATTCCCATCGAACTGTCGCAAGATTTTTTATCCTCCTCGTGGGTGGCTGACAAGCAGGTTTGAACCTCTGTGACACCTTGCTGTAGCCGTTCAACTGCACGGTTTGGCACCACAAGCACGATCGCTGCGATGATAAATGCGCCCACCAGCATCCCCAAACGCTGACGGGTTGATAATGACAGCAGCGCCCACACCCCAAAAGCAGCCACCAAGGCAACATAGCCGGTTCTGCCCTGCACCATAAACACAATGTTATAGACCGCCAGACACACCAGTAGCGCATAGCCCCAGCGCTTAAGCCCATGGCTGCGGAATGCTAAAGAAAGCCATATCACCGCAGCTAATGCCATAAAGAAGTTATGTGTGATTTGTAACTTAAATACTGTCGGATTTAAGGGGTCAATATGACCCAACGGCATATGAAGGACACCGACCCAGAGACTGGCGGCCAGGATCACGGCATTGGCCAATAAAAAACCTTTGGCAAAATAGCGGGCAAGTGGGCGAGAAAGAATAAAAAACATCGCTAATGGCAAGATATACAACAGCTTGGAATATTTTCCGACCATCACTTTACCGTACAAATTGTGCTGCCATAGCAAAGATACTGCCAGCAGCAAAAACATAATTGCCGGTAACCAAATCAGCGGGTTTTTGACTAAAACTTTCACATAACGTGTATCGCGGCTCAGCAGTAAACAGATTAAAGCCAATACCATCGACAAGTTCATTATAAAATTAGAAGTGGGTACACCAATACCTAATAAAAATGCAGTTACACAAGATAACATGCCAACATAGCGATGCGCTGGCGGTGAACTGGGCAAGGTAGCAGGAGAAATCATAAGTCACTCACTTCAGATTAATAACCAAGAGAAGCCGCGTGACACACTGGTACCCAGTATCGCAGCCCTAATCTATGACATAGCCAATCAGTATACACTGACTGGCTATGAGAAATATTTTAGATAAATGCCGTTATGCCGCGAGTGAACGGAACAGGTAACGGAACCACCATAATGGCCGCCACCAGCCCTTACGTTCGGGGACTGTTGGTGGGCGTGAATGCACTTTTTTGATTTCCCAATTAAAGTTAAGGAATATTCGGCTATGACCATATTCCGCACCAAAGAGAGCAATTTCATTCTTCTTGCGATCATCAATAGGCGCATTGTGCGTCAAATCACGATCCAGAGAATGGTAGCTTTTCTTCCTATCAACATTACGCTCAATACAGCGATATTGCTTCGGCAGATAGCGAGGTGTGGTGCCATGATCTTTATGGAACTTCACAAAACGATAATCTTCTGAACCATAATGGCCGGCAAACTCTTCGTCATAGCCATAAAGTCTGAAGAATCTAGCTCTGGACATGAAGAATAAATTGGGATGACCGCGGTAGGCTTTGCCGGTTTTTTCATCTGTACGGTAGATACGATACAGTGAGCGCCCAGGGTTACGCGCATTAACCAGATAACGCAGCGTATCTTCTGGCAGCAAACAGTCTAAATCAGTAATGATGATTTTATCAGATTTAGCATAAGTGACACCCAGATTACGGGAACCCGCTTGGTTCCACGGGATATCAGTGGTTATTCTTAACCACGTGAAATTCAAATCATAATCTTTTACTTCATACTCTAAGGGAGAGCAATCATCGACAATGACAAACTCTACCGCATCCTTAATATCGTCAGGGTAAGATTCATATTCCTTCAACAAAGACTCAACGGAATCCATATTTCCCTGATTACAGTAAAAATGGGTTACATAAGTCAGTTTGATATGCTGCTTATCTAACGGATGCCGTGCTTTAACGATTTCTACATCCTTCGTCACAATATAAACCTCTGTTTTAAGAGAGAAAATAAAAAAATATTTATAGTTTCTTAAGTTCTGGTGATTAAATGAAATACATATGCTAAATAACTTTGCCGTAAAGGATAAAGAGTTAACCTGACCAGTCAAATATTTTCTTCATATTATTATGGCGGGTCACAGCTCACTCATTGATTTATCCACAAAGTTGCAGAATTAGCTGAATTTACTGCAGCAGAGTTTGTGAGGTAATTGAGGGGGAACAAAAACTCACGGAAGCGGACGCCCCCGTGAGATATAGCTTAACTTGCTGAATTACATGTGTTGAATAATGGCATCGCCAAATTCACTACATTTCAGTAACTTAGCGCCTTCCATCAAACGTTCGAAATCATAAGTTACCGTCTTGGCCTGGATAGCGCCCTCGGTGCCTTTGATAATCAAATCAGCAGCTTCGAACCAACCCATGTGACGCAGCATCATTTCTGCGGACAGAATGATAGAACCTGGGTTCACCTTATCCTGACCCGCATACTTTGGTGCGGTGCCGTGGGTTGCTTCAAACAAGGCGCATTCATCACCAATGTTAGCGCCAGGGGCAATACCGATACCGCCGACTTGTGCAGCTAAAGCATCAGAAATGTAATCGCCGTTCAGGTTCATACAGGCGATGACATCATATTCTGCTGGGCGCAGCAAAATTTGTTGTAGGAAAGCATCGGCAATAACATCTTTAATAATGATGTCTTTACCGTTGTTTGGATTCTTAATTTTAACCCATGGGCCACCATCGATCAGCTCACCACCAAATTCCTCACGCGCTAACTGGTAACCCCAGTCTTTAAATGCGCCTTCGGTGAATTTCATAATGTTGCCTTTATGAACCAGAGTGACTGATTCACGATCGTTGGTAATCGCGTACTCAATGGCAGCACGAACCAAGCGCTTAGTCCCTTCTTCTGAACAAGGTTTCACACCAATACCACATTGTTCAGGGAAACGGATTTTCTTCACACCCATCTCTTCACGCAGGAACTTAATCACTTTTTCAGCTTCTGGTGAACCCGCTTTCCATTCGATACCCGCATAGATGTCTTCAGCGTTTTCGCGGAAAATCACCATATTGGTCAATTCAGGATGTTTTACCGGGCTTGGTGTCCCCTCGTAATAACGCACTGGGCGCAGACACACATACAAGTCGAGTTGTTGGCGCAAAGCAACGTTCAGAGAACGAATACCGCCGCCCACTGGCGTGGTTAATGGACCTTTAATAGCAACGCGATATTCACGAATCAGATCCAATGTTTCTTCTGGCAGCCAAACATCTTTGCCATAAACATGAGTTGATTTCTCACCGGTATAGATTTCCATCCAGGAGATTTTACGCTCACCTTTATAGGCTTTCTTAACCGCAGCATCTACCACGTTGATCATGGCTGGGGTCACATCGACGCCAATACCATCACCTTCAATAAATGGAATGATCGGATTATGCGGAACAACCAGTTTACCCTGAGCATCGACAGTAATTTTATTACCTTCTGCCGGAACCACTACTTTGCTTTCCATCAACCTCTCCTTCAGCGCAATTTTGTTAATGCCTTGTAAGATTCGTGTCAATACTACTTGAATATTCGTTCCACGCCAATCCGAAACAGATTGAGGTATAATGCGCTAATCATTCGGAATCGCAATAATCATGAATAAATTCTCTGTTAAAAATCACAAAGTTAACCGATTCAGCACCAAGACACTGGCGAAACAAGTCAAGCCTATTGCCCCACGTCGCGTACTGTTATTCAACAAGCCTTTTGATGTGTTACCGCAATTTACTGATGAGTCTGGGCGCTCAACTTTGAAGGAATTTATCCCTTTTGGTGATGTTTATGCGGCGGGCCGACTCGATCGTGATAGCGAAGGTTTGCTGGTCTTAACCAATGATGGCAAATTGCAAGCCAGGCTCACCCAGCCCGCCCAGAAAACCGGTAAAGTTTATTTTGTACAAGTCGAGGGGGTGCCGGGCGATGGTGCGCTCAATCAGTTAAGGGCCGGGATAACCTTAAAAGACGGCCCCACTTTACCCGCAGGTGCCGAATTAGTCAGCGAACCCGAGTGGTTATGGCCGCGTAATCCGCCGATTCGAGAGCGCAAAGCCATTCCCACTAGCTGGCTAAAAATAACCCTCTTTGAGGGTCGCAACCGGCAAGTTCGCAGAATGACCGCCCATATTGGCTTCCCTACCCTGCGTCTGATACGTTTTAGTATGGGAAATTTAAGCTTAGGCGACCTACAGCCCGGCGAATGGAAGGAGATAAACTATGTTTAAGCCTCATGTTACTGTGGCTTGTGTCGTGCATGCTAACGGGAAATTTTTAGTTGTTGAGGAAACTATCAACGGCAAAAAGTTATGGAATCAACCGGCGGGTCATTTAGAGGCCGATGAAACCCTGGTGCAGGCCGCAGAAAGGGAACTGTGGGAAGAAACCGGCATTCGGGCCAACCCGCAATCTTTTTTGCGTATGCATCAGTGGATTGCGCCGGATAAAACCCCGTTCCTCCGTTTTGCTTTTGTGATTGAGCTGAAAGAGCCCGTAGCCACAGCGCCGCAAGATGACGATATCGACTGCTGCCACTGGCTCACTGCGGATGAAATACTGCAATCAGATAATTTACGCTCGCCACTGGTTGCTGAGAGTATCCGGTGTTACCAACAGCCCGAGCGCTATTCGCTTGATCTGGTTGGCTCATTTAACTGGCCACTATAAACAGCAGATTTGATTTACTCAGCTAATTTTGTTCAGGCTGAGGATGAACTATGCTGTGAAGCAAACAACCATGCAGTGAAGCAAACAACGTGATAAAATCCGGCGCTTGTTTTTATAATGCCTCACCCGCGCTGAGCAATGAGTCGGATAATATCATCCGCCACCGCCATCGCAGGGGCTTTAGGTATTTACGTTAGTGAGACTCCCATGTCAGATAACAGCCAGAAAAAAGTAATCGTCGGTATGTCCGGCGGTGTCGATTCTTCCGTTTCCGCCTACCTGCTTCAGCAACAGGGCTACCAAGTTGCCGGCTTGTTCATGAAGAACTGGGAAGAGGATGATGGCGAAGAATATTGCTCTGCAGCGACCGACCTGGCCGATGCTCAAGCAGTATGCGACAAACTGGGCATGGAGTTGCACACCGTCAATTTTGCCGCAGAATATTGGGATAACGTGTTCGAATTGTTCCTTGAAGAATACAAAGCTGGGCGTACCCCCAACCCCGATATTCTGTGTAATAAAGAAATCAAATTTAAAGCCTTCCTGGAATTCGCCGCCGAAGACTTGGGCGCGGACTATATTGCTACCGGTCATTATGTCCGTCGTCAGGATGTTGAGGGTAAAAGCCGTTTGCTACGTGGCCTTGATGGCAATAAAGACCAAAGCTATTTCCTCTACACCTTAAGTCACGAACAGCTTGCTCAGAGCCTGTTCCCCGTTGGGGAATTAGAAAAACCTGAAGTTCGCCGCATTGCTGAACAACTTGACCTGGTCACCGCCAAGAAAAAAGACTCTACCGGCATCTGCTTTATCGGTGAGCGCAAATTCCGTGATTTCCTCGGCCGCTACCTGCCCGCTCAACCCGGCCCAATCATGACCGTAGATGGCCAACATGTGGGTGAACATCAGGGTTTGATGTATCACACGCTGGGCCAACGCAAAGGTTTAGGTATTGGCGGTACCAAAGAAGGTGGCGATGACCCATGGTATGTCGTAGATAAAGATGTTGCCAATAACATCCTGTTGGTAGCACAGGGGCACGAACATCCGCGTTTAATGTCTGTCGGTCTGATTGCTCAACAGTTGCATTGGGTGGATAGAGAACCGGTCACCGCCGCTTTCCGCTGTGTGGTGAAAACCCGTTATCGTCAACAGGACATTCCTTGCACCGTGACACCTTTGGATGACGAGCGTGTTGAGGTTCGGTTTGATGAACCCGTGGCGGCAGTAACACCCGGTCAGTCGGCTGTTTTCTATCAAGGCGAAGTTTGCCTCGGTGGCGGTATTATTGAAGAGCGTTACCCGCTGATTGGTTCAGCCGCAAACTAATTCAACCCATACGTGAACCAGAATGTTTACAGGAGTAACCGTGGCGAAAAACTATTATGATATTACGTTGGCATTGGCAGGAATCTGCCAGTCAGCTCGCTTGGTTCAACAATTGGCTCATGAAGGCCAATGCGATAATGATGCATTGAGCACCATGCTGGGTGGGTTGTTGCAAACCAATCCACCGTCAACTTTGGCGGTATATGGCGGTAATGAGCAATCCCTAAAAATGGGGCTGGAAACACTGCAAAGTGTGTTAAACGCCAACCGACAGGGGCCGGCAGCTGAGCTGACTCGCTATACCCTGAGCCTCATGGTGCTTGAAAGAAAACTCAATGCCAATAAATCGGCCATGAATACCTTAGGTGACCGTATCAGTCAGCTTGATCGCCAACTGGCGCATTTCGATCTCGAATCTGAAACCATGATGAGTTCGCTGGCGGCTATTTATACCGATGTTATCAGCCCTCTCGGCCCACGCATTCAAGTTATTGGCTCTCCGGCTATTTTACAAAGCACATTGGTGCAGGCAAAAATTCGTGCCACCCTGCTGGCGGGGATCCGCTCAGCCGTGCTTTGGCAACAAGTCGGCGGAAGCCGCTTGCAGTTAATGTTCTCGCGAAATCGTCTGTTTAAGCAGGCGCAGAGTATTCTTGCTCATAATTGACATTCTTTATCAGGAGTTGCCACCAATGGAATTATCCTCACTGACTGCCGTTTCCCCTATTGATGGGCGCTACGGCGATAAAGTCAGCGCACTGCGCCCAATCTTTAGCGAATTCGGTTTGCTGAAATTCCGTGTGCAGGTCGAAGTACGTTGGCTGCAAAAATTGGCCGCCTGTGCAGAAATCAAAGAAGTCCCGGCTTTTGATGCCGACGCAAACGCTTACCTCGATAAGATAGTGCAAGATTTCAATGAACAGGATGCACAGCGCATCAAAACCATTGAGCGCACTACGAATCATGATGTAAAAGCGGTCGAATACTTCCTGAAAGAGAAAGTGGAGAGTGTTCCAGCGCTGCATGCAGTGTCAGAATTCATCCACTTTGCTTGTACTTCAGAAGATATCAATAACCTGTCGCACGCCCTAATGCTGCAAACCGCCCGTCAGGATGTGGTGTTGCCGATGTGGCGTCAGCTTATTGATTCGATTAAAGCGCTGGCTCACCAACATCGTGATTTGCCGCTGCTTTCCCGTACTCACGGCCAGCCGGCAACACCGTCCACCATCGGTAAAGAGTTTGCGAACGTAGCTTACCGTATGGAGCGCCAGTTCCGCCAACTGTCACAAGTGGAAATTTTAGGCAAAATCAATGGCGCAGTGGGTAACTACAATGCTCACATCGTGGCTTATCCTGAAGTTGACTGGCACCAGTTCAGTGAAAGTTTTGTCACTTCACTGGGTATCAATTGGAACCCCTACACCACACAAATCGAACCGCACGATTACATCGCTGAACTTTTCGACTGTATAGCGCGTTTCAATACCATTCTGATCGATTTTGACCGTGATATCTGGGGTTATATTGCCTTGAATCACTTCAAACAAAAAACCATCGCTGGCGAAATTGGTTCCAGCACCATGCCACATAAAGTGAACCCTATTGATTTCGAGAATTCAGAGGGCAATCTGGGCCTGTCCAACGCGGTACTGGGTCATTTAGCCAGCAAACTCCCGGTTTCGCGCTGGCAGCGTGACCTGACAGACTCTACAGTGCTGCGTAACTTGGGTGTTGGGCTGGGCTATGCCGCCATTGCCTATCAGGCGACGATGAAAGGCATTAGTAAGCTGGAAGTCAACGAAGCGCATCTGTTGGAAGAACTGGACCATAACTGGGAAGTGTTGGCTGAACCTATCCAAACCGTCATGCGTCGCTATGGCATTGAAAAACCTTATGAAAAATTAAAGGAATTGACTCGCGGAAAACGTGTTGATGCTGCTGGTATGCAAACATTTATCGACAGTCTCGCACTGCCGGAAGAAGAAAAAACCCGGTTGAAAGCCATGACCCCGGCTAATTATATTGGCCGCGCCACGACGATGGTTGATGAATTGAAGTAATGCTTTAATCTCAAATACAGGTGGTGAATCAACGCCACCTGTATAACCCCCTATTTTTCTTATTCCCCGCGTACTGCCCCTGTTTAGCCCCGGTTTAGCTGTTGTCATTGATAATACTGATGATGTCAAAAGGACGTTACAATCACTGGAGCTATTCTCATTATGTTGAAGAAAACACTACTTTCTCTCGCCCTGATAGGGACTTGTACTACTGCTATTGCCGCTGATTACACTTATGTCGCGGGTGGCCTGCAGTATGGTTCAATCAGTAGTAATGAACGTTTTGATAAGCAATTTAATCAGAGTAATTACAGCCAGATCGGCGACCGTGACATGGGTGGCATTTATCTTAATGGTGGCTATGGTTTTGATAACGATTTGTTTATTGATGGCCGTATAAGCAGCATTGCCAATAGTGATCGGGGTCTTGCGGAGGCCGTATTAGGCCTGGGCTACCATTGGACATTCTCACCTAATATTGATTTTTATACTTTGGTCGGCGGCAGTCGCCGCGCCATGGTATTTGATGCCAGCAAAAACGGTGAAAAAACTAATAGTTACAATAGCGCTACCGGTGAAGTTGGAATCAAAAGTCAATTATCACAAGATATTAGCCTGGACATTGCCTACCGTCTGGCCAGATATGACGACCGCGCCTTCCATGAAGCACGGGTAACCACAGGCTATGCTCTAACAAAAAGCCTCGCGGCTGAAGTGGGTTATACCTACCATAACTGGAAAGTCAGTGATCAGGCAATGCAAGTAGGTTTGCGTTACGCTTTCTAACTTACTGTTTTAATTTTTATTTGTCGGGTAATATTAAATTACCCGATTAATGTCTTATCGAGGAATGTGGTATGCGAGTTTTAGTTGTCGAAGATAATGCTTTGTTGCGTCACCATCTTACCGTGCAAATGCGTGAGATGGGCCATCAGGTAGACGCCGCAGAAGACGCCAAAGAAGCAGACTATTTCTTGCAAGAGCATGCTCCTGATATCGCCATTATTGATCTTGGTTTACCGGGTGAAGATGGGTTGAGCCTTATCCGTCGCTGGCGCAGCCATCAGACGAACCTGCCGATTCTGGTGCTAACAGCACGGGAAAGTTGGCAAGATAAAGTTGCAGTGCTGGAAGCTGGTGCCGATGATTACGTGACCAAACCTTTTCATCTGGAGGAAGTCATTGCGCGAATGCAGGCATTAATGCGGCGCAATATTGGTTTAGCCTCTCAGGTGATTGAATTCCCTCCGTTTCAGATTGATCTCTCACGGCGAGAGTTGTGCGTCAATCAGCAACAGATTAAACTCACCGCTTTCGAATACACTATCATTGAAACCCTTATTCGTAATGCTGGAAAAGTCGTCAGCAAAGATACATTAATGCTGCAACTCTATCCTGATGCAGAACTACGTGAAAGCCACACTATTGACGTATTAATGGGGCGTTTGCGTAAAAAAATGCAGGCAAAACATGAAGGAGAGGTGATTACGACCATCCGTGGTCAGGGATACCGTTTTGACGCCAACTAGACATCATGCTCAGGAAAAATAACAAACCCTTCTCTCTTCGCGCACGGTTTCTTATGGCGACAGCGGGCGTCATTCTGGCGCTGTCGTTATCTTATGGTATGGTCGCCGTCGTCGGCTATATTGTCAGTTTTGATAAAAATACATTCAGAGCACATCGCGGCGAAAGTAACTTATTTTTCAGTCTGGCCCAATGGCAAAATAATAAGCTTAGTATCTCAGTGCCACCAGAGCTTGAGCTGAATATCCCAACGCTGGTTCTGATTTATGATAAAGATGGCAATATTCTGTGGCGTCAGCGGCATGTGCCAGAACTTGAGTCTCATATCGAAAAAAGCTGGTTACAAAAACCGGGATTTTATGAGTTGGATACCGGAACACATATCAGTAGCATGATGCTGGGTGATAATCCGAAAGCACAAGACCAACTCAAAAAATATGACGATACTGACAGCAGCGCGTTGACTCACTCCATATCCGTTAATACTTATCCCGCGACATCCCGCTTACCGCAACTCACCATTGTAGTTGTCGATACTATCCCGCAGGAATTACAGCGCTCAGACTTGGTTTGGAACTGGTTTAGCTATGTCTTACTAGCGAATTTACTGTTGGTTGTTCCCTTGCTTTGGCTTGCTGCCTATTGGAGCCTAAGACCGATTAAGGCGCTGGTCAGCCAGATCAATCAGTTAGAAAAAGGTGAGCGCGAACAATTAGATGAGAATCCTCCTAGTGAATTACTAAGTTTGGTGCGAAATCTTAATATCTTGCTCACCAATGAACGCCAGCGTTATACCAAATACCGCACTACACTCTCAGACCTGACTCATAGTCTAAAAACGCCTCTGGCAGTATTGCAAACAACTTTGCGCTCTTTACGCACCGGTAAGCAAACAACTATTGAAGAGGTTGAACCTATCATGCTCGAGCAGATAAGTCGTATCTCTCAGCAAATTGGTTATTATCTGCATCGGGCCAGCATGCGTTCTGAACATAACGTATTGATTCGTGAAATTCATTCTGTTCCTGCCCTACTCGATAGCTTGTGCAGTGCGCTGAATAAAGTGTATCAACGCAAAGGCGTGGTATTGACGTTGGATATCTCGCCTGAAGTGACTTTCCTGGGCGAAAGGAATGACTTCATGGAAGTGATGGGCAATGTTCTGGAAAACGCCTGCAAATATTGCCTGGAATTTGTCGAGATAACCGCCCTCCACTCAGAGAAGCAGCTCACTATTGTCATTGACGACGATGGGCCGGGCATCCCTGAAAGTAAACGGCAATTAATTTTCCAACGCGGCCAACGTGTAGACACTTTACGCCCGGGGCAAGGGCTTGGATTGTCTGTTGCAGCTGAAATTATTGAACAGTATCAAGGTAAGATAACCATCACTGAAAGCCACTTAGGTGGAGCACGGATGATGGTGACCTTTGGCCAGCAAAATGATTATCACGCTGATTAATAAAATTTGCCCGTCAACCCCTGATACTAATGGCAGGCATCCGTTATAATCACAGGCAAGTTCACCCCCTATCCTGGAATAAACATGGATTACCAAATCAATCTCGATTGGCCCGATTTTCTGCAGCGCTATTGGCAGAAACGCCCCGTCCTCCTCAAACGTGGCTTTACAAACTTTATTGATCCTCTTTCGCCTGATGAGCTTGCTGGTCTAGCAATGGAAAATGAAGTCGATAGTCGCCTGGTGAGCCATGAAGAGGGTCGCTGGCAAGTGAGTCATGGCCCATTTGAGAGTTTTGATCACTTAGGTGAAACTAATTGGTCGCTGTTGGTACAGGCGGTTGATCATTGGCATGAACCCGCAGCCGCCTTAATGCGCCCATTCCGCAAGCTTTCTGACTGGCGGATGGATGATTTAATGATTTCTTTCTCGGTCCCTGGTGGGGGTGTTGGCCCGCATTTTGACCAATATGACGTTTTTATCATTCAAGGCACGGGCCGTCGTCGCTGGCGGGTCGGTGAGAAAACGGAAATGAAGCAGCATTGCCCCCATCCAGACCTGCTGCAAGTCGGCCCATTCGACGCCATTATTGATGAAGAAATGGAACCGGGCGATATTCTCTATATCCCACCGGGCTTCCCTCATGAAGGCTATGCTCTTGAAAATGCATTGAATTATTCGGTCGGCTTCCGTGCACCTAATGGCCGTGAACTGGTCAGCGGTTTTGCTGACTATGTGCTTTCTCGCGAGTTGGGCAGTTACCGTTACAGTGATCCGGACTTGCAATTGCGGGACCACCCTGCTGAAGTGCTGCCACAAGAAGTCGATAAACTTCGCACTATGATGCTCGATTTAGTCCAGCAACCGGAAGAGTTCCAAAACTGGTTTGGCGAATTTATTTCTCAATCACGCCATGAGTTGGATATCGCCCCACCAGAACCCCCTTATCAAGCAGGGGATGTCTATGAATTACTCCAACAAGGTGAAGAATTACAACGTCTTGCCGGCCTGCGTGTTCTGCGTATTGGTGACCAATGTTTTGCTAATGGTGAATTGATTAATACACCGCACTTATCAGCCGCCGATGCATTATGCCAACACTTCAGTGTTGATGCGCAGAAGTTGGGTGATGCGCTGGAAGATCCGTCTTTCCTTGCCATGCTGACCGCACTGGTGAACAGCGGCTATTGGTATTTTAATGACTAATATTTCGGTCTTATTACACAAAATGCCCCGATAAACGGGGCATCAGACTGCTGACAAAGTCAAATGAAAGGGAAACGTGCTATTGGGGTCGTGGCGACGTAAGTTGCCGGAGAGCTACGAGGTGCGGTTACCCTTTCACTCATTGCGTGATCAATAGCTTTGTCATTAATCTCAACATTTTTGTGTGATGGATAATCTTATGACTCTTTAGCCCGTTTTGCTGTCAATTCAGCAATTCTCATGATAACCGCCACCGCTTTTTCCATTCCTTCCAAGGTTATAAACTCATGTTTACCATGATAATTATAGCCACCGGTAAAGATATTGGGGCAAGGTAAGCCCATGAAAGATAACTGAGCGCCATCAGTGCCACCGCGAATTGGCTTCATAATAGGCGTGATATCGCAATCATGCATCGCCTGTTGTGCTATCTCAATGATATGTGGATGCTTAATAATATGCTCACGCATATTGTAATAACTATCATCTATAACGATTTCGATATAACAGTCACGGTGTAAACCTTTACCAACCCGCTTGGCGATATCCACCATATTTTTCTTGCGAGCTTCAAATCCATCGAGGTTAAAATCGCGCACGATATAGTGCATTTCTGCCCGTTCAACCGTGCCCTTAATGCTTTGCAGATGATAAAATCCGTCATAACCCTCTGTACATTCAGGGGTTTCATTCGCCGGTAATTCCTGATGGAAACGGGTTGCCAGCGACAGTGCATTCACCATCACCCCTTTAGCACTCCCAGGATGAACATTGTTACCGACAATTTTTATTGTCACCGAAGCCGCATTAAAATTCTCGAACTCAAGTTCGCCGACACCGCCGCCATCCACGGTATAAGCCCATTGGGCATCAAATTCAGCCACATTAAAGAAACGCGCCCCTTTCCCCACTTCTTCATCTGGCGTGAATGCGATCCGGATATCCCCATGAGGAACATTATTGTGCTTTAAGCGCACCATGGCGGTGATGATTTCTGCAATACCCGCTTTATCATCCGCACCTAATAGGGTCTTGCCGTCAGTGGTAATCAAGGTGTGCCCAAGCAATTGATGCAGGACGGGGAACATGACCGGGGACAGAACCTCATCACCGATTCCCAAAGCAATATCACCACCACGGTAGTTTTCTACAATCTGTGGATTAACATTTTTCCCCGAGAAGTCGGGTGAGGTGTCGAGATGAGCAATAAAGCCAACCGTGGGGACCGACCAGGAAACATTTGCGGGTAATGTTGCCATCACACAGCCGTGGTCACTCAAATTAACCTGAGAAAAACCCAGCGACTGCAACTCCTGTTGCAACGCCAGAGCCAGCTTGCGCTGCCCTTCAGTGCTCGGCACGGATTTTACATTGGCTTTTGCTTGAGTATCAAAAGAGACATAGTTGAAAAAGCGGTCGAGTAATTTGTCCATGGTTCCCACCTTCATAATAGTGAATATCATTATGGGGAAGTGATCACCATCAAATATTGCGTCAGGTCAGTTTTAGACAAACTTAAGTCAGAATAAAAAAGCAATATAGGTACGACACTGAGTGTTTGAATTAATGATTAAGTGCCGCTAGCAACGCTGCGGCACCAATTAAGCAGGGTAATTAGTCGCCTTCGCGATTCTCGCCACGGGTGGTTAAAAATTCGCGCACATATTCTGGCACCACTTTGCTGGCTAAACCGTAGTGTTTTTCATCAAACTGACTCTCAACCTGGCTAGGCTCCAGATTTAACTCGACGGTATGAGCGCCGTGCAAGCTAGATTCATGAACAAACCCGGCAGCGGGATAGACATGCCCGGAGGTGCCAATCGAAATAAAGAAATCAGCCTCAGCCAGCGCCTGATAAATTTCATCCATTCCCATTGGCATTTCACCAAACCACACAATATGTGGGCGTAAGGGCGATGGGAATTGGCAACAATGACAGCGCTCGTCTGCACTGAGGTCACCCGGCCAGTCCAGCACTTGACCAGACTGCGTACAGCGGACTTTCAGTAGCTCGCCGTGCATATGAATAATGCGCTTACTACCCGCCCGCTCATGCAAATTATCTATATTCTGAGTAACCAGCACAAAGTTATCACCCAGCACCGCTTCCAAATCAGCGAGTGCAAAATGGGCGGCATTCGGCGCAATGTCGGGCTGCTGTAACTGGCGACGGCGTGCATTATAAAAAGCTTGAACCAGTTCAGGGTCACGGCGATAGCCTTCCGGGGTCGCAACATCTTCCACCTGATGCTCTTCCCACAAACCATCCGCCGCACGGAAAGTCCGAATACCTGATTCAGCCGAGATGCCAGCCCCCGTCAGAACCACCACAAACGGCTTCTTCATTTCTGAAGTTGCAGCACTGTCTCGATGAAAAATACGGGAGCGAAAACGTTGATGCCGCAAGTGTTTATTCTTACGAAACCGACACAACCGATGGCGTATGCGCATAACCTTTTGCCTCTATTTTAGGTATTGTTATTTGCTATTGATTAACTACCGCTCAGACAAATGCAGGAACGCCGCCCCACGAACGCCGCCCGCATCACCATAACGCGCTTTTTCAATGCGTGGCAATCGGGCTACTCGCAATAAATGCTGGGGTAAACGTTTTGGAAGTTCCTGATAAATTTGCTCAAAATTGGATAATCCCCCCCCAATGACCACCAGATGGGGATCTAGCATGGTTAATAAATTGCCCAAGCATACCGCCAGCACATCCATAAAGCGCTCAATATGCGCCACAGCTTTAGATTCACCGCAATTATAGTTAGCAATGATTTCAGTCGCGGGCAAGGATTGCTGATTGAAGTGTTTATACATCCATTCAAAGCCGCGCCCGGAAATGTAATTCTCAATACAGCCGTTATGACCACAGCCACAAGGCACCCGTGGAATATCGGCACCCAGAATATCCAGTGCATCTACCGGCAAACGAAAATGACCAAATTCGCCGGTGATATGGTTCCGCCCACTGACAATGCTGCCATTCACAATCAGACCGCCGCCAACACCCGTGCCAAGAATCAACCCTAATACCGTAGGATAACCACGGAACTCAGGATCCCAGGCTTCAGACAGTGCAAAGCAGTTGGCATCATTATCAATGCGAACTTCGCGCCCAATTAATGTGGAAAGGTCACTTTGTAAGGATTGGCCCATTGCTGCGGGCACATTCGCCGTGAACACCGTGCCATCATCCGCATTTGGCAAACCGGGAATACCAATGCCTACACTGCCTTTAACCCCACAAAACTCATCGGCTTCCAGCGTTAAATCCTGCAACGTTTGCAGTAGTTGTCGATAATCTTCACGCGGCGTAGGGACCCGCTTATGCCAGATTCGTTGTAGGTTAGCATCAAAAACACCTAACTCAATTTTGGTGCCACCCATATCAAAACCGTAATACATAAGTTTGCCCTTACCCATTATTGTTCAGAGAAATGATTGTTCAGAGAAATTATTGTTAGTTTGACTTATTTTTAGATTTTTCTTGCCCGCTCAACTATTGCCCACTCAACTATTGCCCACTCAACACCCGCGCCGGATCAATACGGCTGGCACGACGAGCCGGATACCAACTGGCAATTAAGCTCAACACCAACGCGGTTGCCAGCACACAGGCCACATCAAACCAGTGTAATTCTGACGGTAAAAAGTCGATGAAGTATATATCGCCCGACAAAAATTGATGCCCCACCAGCTTTTCTAGCCCACGGATAATATTGGTTAATTGCAAAGAAACAATCACCCCCACCACCGCCCCGCTAACACTGCCGATAAGCCCCGCTAGCAAGCCATACCACATAAAAATGGCGCGAATGAGGCCATCTTTAGCCCCTAATGTGCGCAGAACTGCAATATCGCTGCTTTTATCTTTAACGGCCATGACCAGTGTGGAGACAATGTTAAAACTGGCCACACCAATCACCAGAACCATGGCTAAGTACATGATAGTACGGATCATTTGAATATCGCGATACATATAGCCATAGGTGCCAATCCAACTGCTGATATACACATAAGCATTGGAAGCCTCACCGGCGCTGCGCACCAGTTGGTTGGCGTTGTAGACATCATCGACCTTGATGGCTATACCAGCGACACTGTCACCCATATCCAGATATTGCTGGGCATCAATTAAAGGCACCAATGCCAAGCTATGATCCAGTTGCCCACTCAATTGAAAAACGCCCGCTACCTGCAAGCGAATGCGCTTAGGTTGCAGCAATTTCATCTCAGGGTCGCTATTGGGGATCATCACCGTCAGCCATGACCCCTGCTTCACGCCCAGCGCATCGGCCAGACCTTTGCCTAAAATAATCTGCTGCTGGCCGGCCTTGAAATTATCCCAAGCATGGTCAAGGACAAAACTGGGTAATGCACTGAGATGCTGCTCGCTTTCAGGATCAACCCCTTTGACTTCTACCGCACGTAATTGAGTGGCATTTTCAATCAAGCCGGTGAATTTGATATAAGGTGCCGCCGCCACAATGCCGGGCACTTTTTCAATCCGCTGTAAAGTTTGTGCCCAGCCGCTAAATGGCTGATTGACGACAGCAATTTCACCATGAGGCACCACCGCCAAAATACGGTTTTTTAGCTCACGTTCGAAGCCGTTCATTGCACTTAAGCCGACGATCAGCACCGCAACACCCAGAGCAATACCCAAGGTAGATATCACCGAAATCAGTGATACCATGCCGCCGCGACGGCGACCACGGCTAAAACGTAAACCGATTAACAGTGAAAGTGGCGAAACGCCCATGCCCATCGCCACTATTGCGCCCCCACCAACGTCAGATGTTGCTGTAGCTGACCATCACGCATTTCTAACTGGCGACTCATGCGTTTAGCCAATTGCAGATCGTGGGTGACGACTAAAAATGCCGTCCCTTGACGAACATTCAATTCACCTAACAAATTAAAGATGCTATCGGCATTCCGCTGATCAAGGTTACCGGTCGGCTCATCGGCCAACACCAGCGACGGATTATTAACCAGTGAACGCGCAATCGCCACCCGCTGGCGTTCACCGCCAGATAACTCCGACGGGCGATGTTTGCTGCGTTTTTCCAACCCCACCGCCGCCAACATGGCACGGGCTTTATCCTGTGCTTCACTCGGTTTCGCACCGCCAATCAGTAGCGGCATCGCCACATTTTCCAAGGCGGTAAAATCAGGTAGTAAATGGTGGAATTGATAGATAAAACCTAATTCGCGATTGCGCAACTCAGCTTTTGCGGTAGAGGACATTTGATTCAGTGAGCGCCCTTGATAAATCACTTCGCCGGAGGTGGGGGAATCCAGCCCGCCTAACAAATGTAATAAGGTACTTTTACCCGAACCAGAACTGCCGACAATCGCCATCAACTCACCGGCTTCAATGGTAAACGACACATTGCGCAATACGTCGGTATGCAATTGGCCTTCCTGATAGCGTTTACACAGGTTTAAGCACTGTAATAAAGGATGATTACTCATAGCGTAAAGCCTCGGCAGGTTGTGCGGCGGCAGCGCGCCAGGAAGGGTAAAGCGTTGAAAGCAAAGCAATCGCCATCGCTAATAAAGCAATCACGGTCACCTGAATCGGGTTAATCTCGACCGGCAAACTGGCACCATCAATCAATAAGCCGAGAACCGGAATAATGGTGTTCAATTGGCTGGCAAGTAAGATGCCAAGCCCAGCACCCAGCAAGGCACCAATCACCCCAGCGGTAGCCCCCTGCACCATAAACACCAGCATAATTTGCCGGCGACTTAGCCCTTGGGTTTGTAAAATCGCCACTTCGCCCTGTTTTTCCATCACTAACAGGCCGAGCGAGGTAATGATATTAAAGGCCGCGACAGCAATAATCAGGCTAAGTAACAGCCCCATCATATTTTTTTCCATCCGAACTGCTTGGAAAAGCTCGCCTTTACGCTCGCGCCAATCTTTCCATACCATTCCCTCGGGCAAAGCTTGTTGACTCAAGCTATCGACGGTCAGCGGCTGTGAAAGGAATAAACGCCAGCCAGTGATGTTACCCGCGGGGTAGCGCATTAGACGTGATGCATCCTGCTGATTAACCAACATTTGATAGCCATCCACCTCACTGTCAGCGGCGAATGTTCCAATAATATTGAACAAGCGCTGGCTGGGAATACGCCCCATAGGGGTAAATTGACTGGCACTCGGCACCATCAAACGCAGTGTTTCACCGCGTTTAACCCCCAATTGACCGGCCAATTTCTCACCGAGGATGATATTGTAGCTCCCCGGTTGTAAATCCTTTAGGTGCACATTGACCAGGTAGTCACTCAGAGGCTCATGCTGATTAGGATCAACGCCCAGCATCACCCCTGCGGCTAGATTGCGCGCACTTTGTAACACCACATCGGCGGTGGTCAATGGCACGACATCAGTGACGCCAGTCAGTGATTGCAGTGATGAAGCAGGCATTTTGTTCGGGTCAAGAGAACCTTGTGGCGTGGTAATTAGCGCCTGTGGCATCAGCCCCAAAATGTTATTCTGCAGATCGCGCTCAAAACCATTCATCACAGATAGCACGGTGATCAATGCCATCACTCCCAGAGTGATGCCAATGGTAGAAAGCCATGAAACAAACCGACCAAAGCGGTCAGATGCACGCCCGCGCATATAACGCAGGCCAATAAATAATGCGACAGGTTGATACATGAAATCTGTTTAGATCCTGTTGCTAAAGCAAAGTGATCGAGGATAATAAAGGGTACTACCGCTTTATGGAACCATTAACCGCCTATATCTCCGGCTTTTATTGCAAATCAGAGCGCCAATCTGTGGCTATGTCTTCTCACGTGCTAGGATAGCCGCCGAGATAATTCGTCCTGATAAAGAGACTGTTTAACTGCTTATGTCCCAACAACATCGTTATTCATTGCCGACGCGCCGTGGCGATACCCGCCAGTTAGGCCAGTTGACGGGTTCCGCTTGCGCCGTCGAGTGTGCAGAAATCATTGAGCGCCATGATGGCCCGGTAATGTTAATTACCCCGGATATGCAAACGGCGCTGCGGCTGCGTGATGAGATTCAGCAGTTTTCCCCTCGTCCGGTGAACACCCTCTCCGACTGGGAAACACTGCCTTACGACAGTTTCTCTCCTCATCAGGATATTATTTCGGCGCGCCTTTCTTGTTTGTATCACCTTCCGACCATGGAACGCGGCGTTATTATTCTCCCGATTAATACTTTGATGCAACGGGTTTGCCCGCACGCATTCCTGCATGGCCATGCTTTGGTGATGAAAAAAGGCCAGCATCTATCACGGGATAAGTTGCGTGCTCAGCTTGAACAAGCGGGATATCGCAGTGTCGATCAGGTTATGGAACACGGTGAATTCGCTACCCGTGGGGCCTTGCTTGACTTGTATCCGATGGGCAGTGAAGAACCCTATCGCATTGATTTTTTTGATGATGACATTGATAGCTTGCGTGTATTTGATGTGGATTCACAGCGCACTTTGTCAGAAGTCGAGCAAATAAATTTACTGCCCGCCCATGAATTCCCGATAGATAAAGCCGCCATTGAATTATTCCGCAGCCAATGGCGGGAACAGTTTGAAGTGCGCCGCGATGCAGAACATATTTACCAGCAAGTGAGCAAAGGTATTTGGCCTGCCGGTATTGAATATTGGCAGCCGCTGTTCTTCAGCCAGCCCTTACCGACACTTTTTAGCTACTTGCCTGAAAATACCTTATTGATCAATACCGGTGATTTGGAAAGCTCGGCAGAGCGTTTCTGGCTGGATGTTAACCAGCGCTATGAAAGCCGCCGTATTGACCCGATGCGCCCATTGCTGGCCCCAGAAACCTTATGGTTACGGGTTGATTCACTCTTCAGTGAGCTAAAAGAGTGGCCACGAGTTCAGTTTAAAACGACAGAATTACCGGCAAAAACTGCCAATACCAACTTACATTATCAAGCGCTACCCGATTTAGCGGTACAGGCGCAGCAAAAAGCACCGTTGGATAATCTGCGGCGCTTTATTGAGTCATTCAGCGGTAGCGTCGTGTTCTCGGTGGAAAGCGAGGGCCGACGCGAAACCCTGCAAGACCTGCTGGCGCGGATAAAAATCAGCCCGACGTTGATAACCGAGCTACCTCAGGCCAGCGCACCCGGCCATTATCTGATGATTGGTGCCGCTGAACGCGGCTTCCTCGACAGCGAAAAACAATTAGCGCTGATTTGCGAAAGTGACTTGCTGGGCGAGCGCGTGAGCCGCCGCCGTCAAGATAATCGCCGCACCATCAACACCGATACCTTGATCCGCAATTTGGCGGAGTTGCGCCCCGGCCAGCCGGTGGTGCATCTGGAGCACGGTGTTGGCCGCTATCTGGGCTTGACCACCTTAGAAGCGGGCGGCATTAAAGCTGAATACCTGATATTGACCTATGCCGGTGAAGATAAACTCTATGTACCGGTCTCCTCATTACACCTGATCAGCCGCTATTCTGGCGGAGCAGATGATAATGCACCGCTGCATAAATTGGGTGGAGAGGCTTGGGGCCGCGCACGGCAGAAAGCCGCCGAGAAAGTGCGTGATGTGGCCGCCGAGCTGCTGGATATCTATGCGCAGCGCGCCGCTAAATCGGGCTTTAAGTTCAAGTTGGATAAAGAGCAATATCAGCTGTTTTGCCAAAGCTTCCCGTTCGAAACCACACCGGATCAGGAACAGGCCATCAATGCGGTGCTCAGTGATATGTGCCGGCCACTGGCCATGGACCGCCTGGTGTGTGGGGATGTTGGTTTCGGTAAAACCGAAGTGGCTATGCGAGCGGCTTTCCTGGCGGTGGCGAATAATAAGCAAGTGGCGGTATTGGTGCCGACCACCCTGCTGGCGCAACAGCATTTTGACAACTTCCGCGACCGTTTTGCTACCTGGCCGGTGCGGATTGAAATGATGTCCCGCTTCCGCAGCGCCAAAGAGCAGCAAGTGATTTTGGAACAAGCGGCGGAAGGGAAAGTCGATATTATTATCGGCACCCACAAATTGCTGCAAACTGACTTGCACTGGCAAGATCTTGGGCTGTTGATTGTCGATGAAGAACACCGCTTTGGGGTGCGCCACAAAGAGCGAATCAAGGCGATGCGCGCCGATGTCGACATTTTGACACTCACCGCCACGCCAATTCCGCGCACACTGAATATGGCAATGAGCGGCATGCGCGATTTATCCATTATTGCCACCCCGCCCGCGCGCCGTCTGGCAGTAAAAACCTTTGTCCGTGAGTATGATAGCTTGGTGGTGCGAGAGGCGATTCTGCGCGAAATTCTCCGTGGCGGGCAGGTTTATTACCTGTATAACGACGTGGAAAATATCGAAAAAGCCACCCAGCGGCTCGCGGAATTAGTGCCAGAGGCGCGCATTGCCATCGGCCACGGCCAGATGCGTGAGCGGGATCTGGAGCGGGTGATGAATGATTTCCATCATCAGCGTTTTAACGTGTTGGTCTGTACCACCATTATTGAAACCGGTATAGATATTCCGAGCGCCAATACCATTATCATCGAACGCGCCGATCATTTTGGTCTGGCGCAGTTGCACCAATTGCGCGGCCGGGTTGGGCGTTCCCACCATCAAGCCTATGCTTACTTGCTCACACCGAACCCGAAAGCCATGACCACCGATGCCAAAAAACGGCTAGAGGCTATTGCGTCACTGGAAGATCTCGGTGCTGGTTTTGCCCTGGCAACTCATGACCTTGAGATTCGTGGGGCCGGTGAGCTATTAGGCGAAGATCAAAGTGGCCAAATGACCACCATCGGTTTCTCTCTGTATATGGAGTTACTGGAAAGCGCGGTGGATGCGCTGAAAGAAGGCAGAGAGCCGTCGCTGGAAGATTTGACCAGCAATCAGACTGAAATTGAAATGCGTATGCCGGTGCTGCTGCCGGAAGACTTTATTCCTGATGTGAATATCCGGCTTTCGTTTTATAAGCGAATCGCCAGCGCTCGCAATGAAACTGAACTTGATGAGTTGAAAGTCGAGCTGATTGACCGCTTTGGTAAACTGCCCGATGCCGCCCGCTATCTGTTACATACTGCAGAATTGCGCCAACAGGCCCAGAAGTTGGGTATCAAGCGCATTGAAGGTAATGAGCGCGGTGGTTTTATCGAATTTGGTGAGAAGAACAAAGTGGACCCGGTTTATTTGATTGGTTTGCTGCAACGCCAACCACAGATATACCGTCTGGAAGGGCCAACCAAACTGAAATTTATCCAGGATTTAAGTGATCGGACACAGCGGTTGAAGTTTATCAGTGAACTGCTGGCGGCATTTGCTCAGCATCGAGTGGCTTAATATCAAAATGTTAGCGCGGGTTTCAGATGTGAGAAACCCGCGCTAATGTTAATGCCACTCGCTTAAAAATCATGTTAAGCGATCAGAATTAACACTATACCGCGGGTTTTTGATACAAGGTCTTGGACAACAGATTTTGTATTATGCTTGTTTGTTCAGTATCAGTTGACCATTTTTATCGATTGGAATCTGCGTGCCTGGATCACGATCCATGCGAATTTTTCCCTGCTGATTACCAATTTTGTAGGTTACGTCATATCCCAACATTTTCTGTGACTTATCGTAAACAGTTTGGCAACGTTGTTGGGTGGTGGTGTAAGTATCACTGTCCTGCATATTACTTTGGACGCGGTTACCGGCATATCCGCCTGCCAGCGCGCCAGCAACTGTCGCAATATCTTTACCCCGGCCGCCACCTACCTGATGGCCCAGAACGCCACCCGCAACAGCACCCAAGACTGAACCCGCAATTTGATTTTCGTCCTGCACCGGCTTACGGTGCGTCACTGTCACATTGCGGCATTCCTGACGAGGCGTTTTAATCGTCTCTTTAATCGGTGTCGCAGCAAGAACTTGTGCATATTGCGGTGCGCCGGAGAAGACATTCATACTCGCGACAGCGGCAATTCCCAGAGCAGCCGCAATACCGATACCCACACCTGCTAACATTGATTTGTTCACAGGACATCCTCCTGAAGGTCAATAACGAATTAAAAGTATTACCACGCAGCTTTTGCCCCAGACGCCCACATTAACAGCGAAAACCTGACGGCATCCTCCATGAGGGTTGCCCCTTATTTGCGGACGACGGCGTGCGTGACTCGCCGTCTGTAAACATTGATCTGTAAACATTGATCTGTAAACATCGAGAAGTCTGCACAATGTCCGTCGAACGAGCAATAAGATAAATGGACGAAACATTCAGATAATAGGTGTGAATGGATGTGTTTAGGAGGAATCCGACTAGCGAGATTGATTGCTACAGAATTTTATACTGTAAATTTAGCATTACGTGCGAATGGCTTGAGCAAAACGTGCGCTAGATTAGCGCCAAAAAAAACCGCCACCCGTATTAACGGGCAGCGGCAAATTAAAGATCTAAACATTCTCCAAAATCATTGGCGTTTCAGCAAGGCAGCAAGCGAGCAAATCCCGATGAGCTTACATAAGTAAGTGATTCGGGTGACAAATCGGTCAGGAACCGATTTGAACGCTGCTTGCAGCGGCCTCGCAGAGGCGAGGCCCATGGACGGGCCGAGTAACTAGCGCCGCTAACACAGCTGCAACGTCAAGGACGAAGGAGAATTAGTGGAGCTTCAGACGCGGGCGAATCACGCGGTTAATCCCGCCCACCAGCATCATCAAGCCCGTCTTGGTATAGCCATGCAATGCCACTTGATGCATCCGATACAGCGAGATGTAAACAATACGGGCAACACGGCCTTCCACCATCATAGAACCGCGCATCAGGTTACCCATCAAGCTACCGACAGTGCTAAATTTAGACAGCGATACCAGTGAACCATGGTCTTTATAAATGTATGGCTTTAAAGGTTGCTCATTAAGCAATGCCAGAATATTACTGTAGCAGCGGCTGGCCATTTGATGGGCCGACTGCGCGCGCGGCGGTACAAAACCACCACTAGGTTGTGGGCAAGAAGCACAGTCACCAATAGCAAATATATTCGGATCACGGGTGGTTTGTAGTGTCGGCTCCACCACTAACTGATTAATTCGGTTGGTTTCCAGCCCGGCGATATCTTTCATAAAGTCAGGTGCTTTGATACCCGCCGCCCAGACCATCAGATCTGCATTAATAAACTCGCCGTCTTTAGTATTCAGGCCCTTTTCATCAGCGCTGGTAACCATAGTTTTGGTCAATACCCGGACGCCAAGTTTAATCAGTTCCTGATGCGCGGCAGCCGAAATACGTGGCGGCAATGCTGGCAAAATACGTTCACCCGCCTCCACCAATGTGACATTCAGCGCTTGATTGTCCAAGCCTTCAAAACCATAGCTATGCAACTGTTTGACCGCATTATGCAGCTCAGCAGACAGTTCCACACCGGTGGCCCCACCGCCAACAATCGCGATATTAACTTTGCCTTTGTCACCTGGTTGTGCTGAATACTTCAGGAACAAGTTAAGCATTTCATTATGGAAACGGTGCGCCTGATGCGGGTTATCAAGGAAAATACAGTTATCTTTCACACCCGGTGTACCGAAATCATTCGAGGTACTGCCCAGCGCGACCACTAAAATGTCATAGGTTAATTCGCGTTGGGTCACCAGCACATCGCCGTGTTCATCGCAAATTTCCGCCAGACTAAGGGTTTTAGTTTCACGATTGATGTTAGTTAATGAACCCAATTGGAAATTAAAGTAATGGTTACGCGCATGAGCCAGGTAGCTCAATGCATCAACACCATCATCCAGAGAACCGGTCGCGACTTCATGCAGCAGTGGTTTCCACAGATGGCTGTGGTTGCGATCAACCAGCACAATCTCGGCTTTTTTGCTGCGGCCCAGTTTATGGCCCAGACTGGTCGCTAACTCAAGACCGCCAGCACCACCACCAATAATAACGATTTTTTTCTTCGGCGTTGTCAAAATGACCCCCTAAATGTGAACCAATTGTTAGCTAAGGGTAAATGAATAATATCCTTAGATAACATAGGGTTCACTGATGCTAATTCAATAAACTAACCTCAGAATATCATGCAGGGTTATTTGGTCATACCAAAATTGATATATATCAATTTTTTTTGATTAAAGTGCCAGCATAGGGATTTTTTCTGGAATAAGATTCAAATAGTTAGCGCTTAGTCACAATTTATAAATTTTCTATTGGAGGGGCGATAAAGCGCTATTTTGCGATTTTTAGTCATAAAAATGGCCTGAAAAAAGCAGATGACACTCTTTTTTCAGGCCAAATTGCACAGAATCATGAGTTTTTCAATTAACCAATCTTTAACAAAACACCGGTTAATGAGGTTATCATTAACCCAATGTTTTAAATGCTTTGACCCGCTGAAGATGAGGAGAAAGATCTTTAAACTTGTGGCTCTGTTTCTCATCCCAGACAATTTCATAATAAGGGTGCAGATCGCCAGCGGTCACTTGGCTATCGAGCATTTCATCATTGCGCGACAGCACCACCAGGCACCGGTCACGGTTTTTCTCACGGAAATCACTGACACACTTACCAGCAATATCCACATACTCTTCCGGGCGATCAATTTTGCCGTTCATATTGTTTTGCGGATAAAGATTTGGATTAAATGCAACCTGGCGGATCCCGCACAAGAAACCAATACGTTCAGCCCAAAAGCCCCCTAACCCCACGCCACAAATCAATGATTTGGCATCTCCGCCCTGCTGAATAGCTTTATCCACTTCTTTCAGTAAATGCTGCATATCATGGCGAGGATGCAAAGTGCTGTAGCTGATAAAACGCACATCCGGGTCAATGAATTGTAATTGCAGGACTTTCTCGTGATTGCCAGGGCTGTTGGAATCAAAACCATGTAGATAAATGATCATTTTTATCCTCGCGACTTATGTGCATCCCAACGTTCGCTGAGTGCCGTTAATGCCTTATTCGCCTGCTGCCAACGCGATGATGCCATCAACGCCTGACGGTCAAACTGTCCAGAATGATACAATCGTGTAAGTTGGTCTGCTTTGACTGGAGACAGGTTATCTAACACACTCACTGCGCCCTGACGGTTATTACAAACCAAAATCATATCGCAGCCAGCATCCAGAGAAGCTTGCCCACGCTCGGCGTAGCTGCCCATGATAGCCGCCCCTTCCATCGACAAGTCATCAGAGAAAATGATGCCCTCAAACCCTAACTCTTGACGCAATATATTTTGGAGCCAATAGGCCGAGCCACTAGCAGGGCGCGCATCAGCTTCAGTATAAATCACGTGAGCGGGCATGATGGCGTCCAGTAATCCCCGCGCGATCAGCTCGCGAAATATAACCATATCATGTGTGCGGATTTCTGCCAGTGGTCGATTATCCCGCGGTGTTTCTTTATGTGAATCAGCCGCCACCGCCCCATGTCCGGGGAAATGCTTACCGGTGGTTTTCATACCTGCGCTGTGCATCCCACGAATAAAGCACTCGGCCATATTCTGCGCTTGCTGCGGGTCACTGTGGAATGAGCGCTCACCGATGGCGGCGCTGACATGGCCAATGTCCAGAACCGGGGCAAAGCTAATATCAATATCCATTGATATCATTTCAGCGGCCATCAGCCAGCCCGCTTCTTGCGCCAACTGCGCCGCCGTGGCGGCATCATTCAGCTCAGCAAAAGACTGGGCTGCGGGCAGACGAGTAAAACCATCACGAAAACGCTGTACCCGGCCCCCTTCCTGATCAACGGCCACCACCAACCGCGCGTGGGATGCTGCCCTTATCTGGCGGACTAACTCACGTAATTGCTCGGCATCATGAAAATTGCGGCTGAATAAAATCAAGCCGCCCACCAGCGGGTGCTTTAAAATCTCACGTTCTTCTGCATCCAGCTCATAGCTGGCAACGTCTAACATTACTGGACCCACGACAACCTCATCAACTTTATAGCGTTGGAAATAAAATCAAAATGATAAATTAAACCTTTGGCGCAACGGTGCGGCCCATTGCAAAAATTCATTGTTTCCGCTTTGCTGCCAACGCACCTCAAACCACATCAGCATCAGGTAATCAAGCCACGGCAACCAGCGCCGTATCTGGCGGGACAAACGCTCAATATCATGGTAACCCTGCTCATTGCCGCAATAGTGCTGTAAAAAAGCTTGTTGCTGGGGCGCTGACCAACCATTGCCACGAAATAGCGCGGCAATATCAAGGGCAATATCACCATCAGCCGCATATTCCCAGTCAATCAATTTCAGCCCGGAGGGTGTCGCCAAAAGATTTCCGGGGTGAATATCCATATGCAGAGGTGCCAGTTTCACCGGTTGCGGCGGTGATTGGTGTAAAAAATCCTGATGCAGCCGTAACCAACTGGGCGAGAGGCGTTTGGTATCAATCTGCCCAGCATAACGGATAAGCTGAGCACAGAGATCCAGACGATAACCACTGGGAGGTAAATGATGCAAGCGGGTCAATAGCTGTGCTAACTGACCATTAGCTGATAATTCAATGAATTGCTCGTTAGTGACAACGTCACCCTCAAGCCAATTGATCACTAACCAGCGCTGATTTGCTGCAATAATCGTCGGTGCTAAATAGCAACCCGCGACATGCCGCAATAACTTACGCTCGCGCCGCCGGTTCACACCTAACTGAGTTTTCTGGACTGATTGCTCACGCGCCAGCCAATCAATATTTGGCCCAGTGTTTAGCGAATGAATGTTTGATGGATGAATGTTTGATGGATAAACAATGCGCCAACTTTCACCGGTCAGACCGGACACCGGGCTAATATGCCAATCTGCCTTAATAAAATCGGCTGGATTAAAAACACCGCCGGCGGTGTTCGCCGCCGGTTTGATGCTGTCGATGAGCGCATACAGAGAAGGATCAGCGATGAACTGGGCCATTACCTGACCAGATGATTTCGCCGGTTTGCGCCTGCATCAGTTGCATTTCAATGGTCGGTGACTTCACATCACCACTGACATCGCTGTACAACACATACTGAGCACCGACATAGCGAGCCAGGCCAATAGCTTTGCTGCGCGAGCCGAGACTATCTTCTTCCGATAACCCTAAAGTTTGCTTAGCGACAGCTAATTGCTGCGGCGAGATCAATACAAACTTTTTATTTGATGACAGCACTTGATGTAAGGCCGAGGTCGCTTTCGCCGTTTGCAACGCGCCATTGGTGTTATTTTTGACGCTATCGAGGAGCAATATGCTGCCGGTTGCTACATCATTGCTGTTCACCATTTGCGCAACTAAGGGTTCTACGCTGGCGGCCCAATCAGTCGGCTGCTGCATTTTGGGCGGTGGCGGCACGGTGTCAACTGGCGGAGGCGTTTCAGTCACAGGGGGCGTAACGGGTTCGATGGTCACTGGTGGCGTAGTTGGCTCAACCGGTGGCTGAGTTATACACCCCGTCAGCACCAGTGCCGCCAGAGCCACAGATAAATACCTTTTCATTGTCCCACTCCAAAGTGTGGCTATAAGAATAGATAAACACGCGCACTGCGTGCATTAAAATTATTATTAACTGATTGAATTTCAACATCACTGTCTGGCGCGATAATAATAGATCGTGGCGCTTCCAGTGGCGGCACGTCTAAACCCTGCGCATCATACCAATAAAAGCGGTAGTTTATTTTTATCGGTTTATTCTGGCTATTGGTAATCACCGAGCGCGTCACATTATCGCCATCGGATGTTGAAATTGCCGGTTGAGAGGCCAAAATACCCGCCGTTAACACTGACGAATCCATTACCACCGTTTGCTGCTTATTCACCGCAATCCCTTTCGGGCTGCTGCACCCCAGCAATGTCGCTATACACGCGAACACAATTAGCGGTAATAAATGCGTCTGCGGTAATAAAAACGCCTTTACAGGGCGCATAGGCTTACCTCAATTACTTATGTGACAGCAACGAACCCAAATCACGACCGCCCACCAAATGCATGTGGATATGGTAAACCACCTGCCCTGCATGGCGATTGCAGTTGATAATCAGACGATATCCATCTTCAGCAATACCTTCCTGCTCTGCAAGTTTAGCAGCCACAGTGATCATTCGACCCAGAGTTGCTTCGTGTTCTGCTGTGACATCATTCACAGTTGGGATAAGAATATTAGGAATGATTAAGATATGGGTGGGAGCCTGTGGGGCGATATCACGAAACGCGGTTACCAGTTCATCCTGGTAAACCACATCAGCAGGGATTTCACGGCGAATAATTTTGCTGAAAATCGTTTCTTCGGCCATAACGCATTTCCTTGAAAGTGATAAAAATGGAGAATGGGTAGTATGAGCGACAATTTCTATTGATTTCAACCTCAATCATTGAGCGCGGGCATAAGCCGCTGCTTTTTCAAACAAAGCTTGATCCGGGCGAATGCCAGTATACAGCACAAATTGCTCAACTGCCTGAATAGCAAAGACTTCAGCACCAGTAATAAGGGTTTTTTCTTGTGCTTTAGCATAACTGATTAGTGGGGTAATAGCGGGCATGGCCACCACATCAAAAATCACCTTAGCCCGCTCCACCTCAGCTTCAGTAAACGCCATGCTATCAGCATCTTTCCCCCCCAGCATCCCCACAGGCGTGGCATTGATCAACATAGTGGCCGGTACGCCCTGCATATCGGGCTGATAAATATAACCAGATTGCTCGGCGAGTTTCTGACCGGTTTTTTCATTAGTCGCAATAATAAACCCTTGCTTAAAACCCGCATTTTTTAGCGCAAAAGCCACCGCCTTCGCCATCCCACCACTGCCACGCAGTGCAAAAACGGTTTCTGCCGGCACCTGATAGCGCTGTAGCAATTTCGCGATGGCAATATAGTCGGTGTTATAGGCTTTCAGATAACCCTTCGTATTCACCAAGGTATTTACTGAATTAATCGCTGCCGCCGATGCATCCAGCTCATCAACCATCGGGATAACCGCCTCTTTAAACGGCATCGAAATGGCGCAACCTCGGAATCCTAATGCCCGCACACCGCCAATCGCCGCGGCCAAGTCAGTGGTGCTAAAGGCCTTATACAGATAGTCGAGGTCTAGAGCATCGTATAAAAAGTTATGAAAACGGGTGCCAAAGTTACTGGGTCTGGCGGCCAGAGAAATACATACTTGGGTGTCTTTATTTAAGTAGCGGGTCATTTTCTTACCTCAAATAATCATGGCGCTTTGCCTGCGGCCTTTTCCTGACGAAAAGTGCTAAAGCACAAACGCTTGCTGTAGTGAAAATTATCGGCTAAAAAGATGATATATAAAACTGCTGAGTTTGACTCAATTAGGTTCCTCTTTTATGACCAGCCGCCGCCTTGAACAACAATATTTGCGATTACTTCATCAGGTTGGGGTACAACCGGTTGAGATTACACTGCAAGAACTCGCGGATAAACTCAGCTGTACCAAGCGCCATATGCGGACATTATTGGTTCAGATGCAACAAGCCGGCTGGCTGATATGGCAAGCAGAAGCGGGTCGTGGCCGCCGGTCACATTTGCAACTATTGCGGAACACTCATCAACTTTTAATGGAAAAAGCGGAACAGTTATTGGATTCCGGTGATTTTAATGAGGCGATTGCCTTATTAGGGGAAGATAAACAGCTAATTACCCCCCTGCTGCGGGCCAAGTTAGGGTATCGGATACGTGATGACTATCAAGCCCTGCGCATCCCCTACTACCGCACTATGTCAAATCTTTACCCCGGCACCCCCTTACGCCGTTCTGAATTGCACTTAGTCCGGCAAATTTTTAACGGACTGACACGGATAAAAGAGGAAGACGGCGAGGTCACAACCGATTTAGCCCACAAATGGCGGATGCTCGATCCATTACACTGGCGTTTTTATTTACGCCCTGCGGTGCAATTCCATGATGGTCGAGAGCTTTCCAGCCGTGATGTGGTCAGCTCATTAACCCGCAGTGCAACTTTGCCACTGTTTTCGCATATTCAAAAAGTCAGTCAGCACGGGCCACTCAGTGTGGTGATTGAACTTAATCAGCCGGACTCCCGCCTACCCCAGCTACTGGCCCATCACAGCGCCCTGATTTTGCCAGAGAATCATGCTACGCAGCCGGATTTTGCGTCTCACCCGGTGGGAACCGGGCCTTACCGAGTGGCTGAAAATGATGACTGGCACTTACAGATGAAATCCTTTGACCACTATTTTGGTTTTCGTGGCCTGCTGGATGAAGTTGAAGTGCTTATCTTCCCGGATTTAGCCCGCCCGCCCTCTGGCACGCCCACCGTGTTATCAGAGCAATTGAGCATGGCAAATATCCAAAGTGCCACCTGGCTGAGCTCCAGTATCAGTGATATTGATTATGTGTCTGGATCTGCCGCCAGCCTGACCGGTAAACCCTCAGACTCAACGCAAGAGATGTTTCTGGAACGCGGCGGGTATTTTTTGCTGTGTGACAGCCGCTCACCGCACTGGCACAGCATTAAACAGCGCCGCTGGTTGCGAAAAACACTCAATCCTTATCATCTCATCCAACGCCTAATTGCCCCTATTCGCCCCTTCTGGGTACCCGCCACCAGTGTTTTACCCACCTGGTTTCACGGCATAGACTCAGGGGAAGAGTGCTCTCCTTTCCCCATTGGCCGCGCGGTAGAATCAGAGGATATGCCGGTGCTAACTCTGGCTTATCATGCTCAGCACCCAGAATACGCGATGCTGGTAACTGAAATGACTCATATTCTGGCAGCTCAGGGGATTAAATTGGCGGTAATAGAGCTGGATTACATCACTTGGGCCAAGGGCGAGGCCCATGTCGATTTATGGCTAGGCACAGTGAACTTTGCGGTTCCCGAAGAATGGAATGTTGGCGCATGGTTATTGGGCTCCCCACTGCTACGTCAATGTATGACTGGCGGTGATGGCGCGAAGTTGCAAACCTCGCTACACAATTGGCGCAATCAATCCCTCGGTAGCGAACAATTGATCAGAGAGGTTATCGGCAGTGGGTGGTTACAACCTTTATTCCACCATTGGATGCGCTTAAAAGCCCCGGAACAAGCCCAAGGCGCACACTTGAATAATTTAGGTTGGTTTGATTTCCAGACAACCTGGCTGGAACCGGAATAACTATAATTAATATAAAACAAATTCAAAATAAATATTAATTACATAGCGGATAAAATTTAACTCTCATATAGATATTTAATTTGTATTTCCATGCAACAGTACAGAGAAACTCTAATGTATTTAATTAACTCTATCATTTTATGATGTTATTTACCTATAACCATTAATCCAATAAAAAATTAAAAGTTATTTCTTGACGATAGGTTTAATTAAATGATATTCATATTTCAAGGAAAGTTAAAGGATGCAAAATTACATTCATCCATAATATTAAATTTATATGGTTAATTTATTTTGATAATTTTAAAACAAAGACGAATGTGAAAATACTTTCCTTAATGGACATGTCAGGAGGTGGTTTCCTGGCATTCAGAATCAATGGAGGAATAACCTATGTCTCGTTTACAAAAAGAAATCATTGAAACTAAAACCGTCATTGATGTCAGTGGCGCAAAAAAAAGCCAGCCTCAACGTCTGACTGAAGATGTTCTTGAACAGATAGCTGGCGGTGCTGGCTGGATAAAAGCGTTTGGGAACTGGTCAAGAAGTTTTTAATCCCCCAGTGGGGCCACCGCAGGTGGCCCTTTTGTAAACTCATCCACTGTCCAGTATGGAAGTAATCACTGGAAGCGAGGGTAGAGTTATGCTTAATTTATTAATTGAAAAGAACATTCGACATCTTGAAATAATATTAAAAATCAGCGAGCGCTGTAATATAAATTGTGATTATTGTTATGTTTTTAATAAAGGAAACTCAGCCGCTGACGATAGTCCGGCCAGACTCTCAAATAAAAATATTCACCATTTAGTCTGTTTTTTACAGCGAGCGTGTCAGGAATATAAAATTGGCACAGTACAAATTGATTTTCATGGTGGTGAACCGCTACTGATGAAAAAAGAAAATTTCACGGATATGTGTATTCAATTGATTTCAGGGAATTACTGTGGCTCAAATATCAGACTTGCTTTACAAACCAATGCCACGTTAATTGACAATGAATGGATAGCGATATTTGAGAAATATTCCGTGAATGTGAGTATTTCTATTGATGGCCCTAAGCATATTAATGACAGGCACCGCCTGGATACCAAAGGGCGCAGCACATATGAGAGCACCGTTCGTGGCCTCCGTATACTCCAAAACGCCTATCAACAAGGGCGGCTCCCCTCAGACCCCGGTATTTTATGTGTCGCGAATGCTCAGGCAAATGGTGCCGAAATATATCGACATTTCGTTGATGAGTTAGGTGTTTATAGTTTTGATTTCCTAATACCTGATGACTCTTACAAAGATGCTCATCCTGATGCTGTCGGTATAGGGCGTTTTCTCAACGAAGCGCTGGATGAGTGGGTGAAAGATAATAATGCCAAAATTTTTGTCCGACTCTTTCAAACCCATATCGCCAGCCTATTGGGGCAAAAAAATTCGGGCGTCTTAGGCCACACACCCAATATTACCGGTGTCTACGCCCTGACCGTCAGTTCCGATGGCTTTGTCCGGGTGGACGATACCTTGCGGTCAACATCAGACAGAATGTTTAACCCCATTGGTCATCTTTCTGAAGTCAATCTATCTAATGTCTTCGCTAGCCCGCAGTTTCAAGAATATTCATCAATCGGACAATCATTACCCACGGAATGCGAAGGTTGCATTTGGGAGAATATTTGTGCCGGTGGGCGCATCGTAAATCGTTTTTCCACCGAGGATCGCTTCAAACACAAGTCTATTTATTGTTATTCCATGAGGACTTTCCTGAGCCGCTCATCAGCCCACTTACTCAATATGGGCATCAAAGAAGAACGCATTATGGCAGCAATTAGGGCATGACTTTTGAAATATAGGGTGAGGGAGCGCCAATAAATTGATCGAAAAAACCGCGATTTTCAGACAGGAAGCGCTAGAGCACAGAGCACATCATTGGCTGGGTAGCCCACAAGTTATTATCCCAGTAGGTGCTTCTGTTTGGGCCATGCTGGCGCTGGTGTTGATTACCAGTTTGATAGCATTCTTGGTGGTGGGGACTTACACCCAAAAAGCCCGCCTCGCCGGATCTGTTGTTCATCACCCTGCAGTGGCACGGATAACCGCCCCACGGGATGGGATTATTATTAGCAGCCTGGCTGAAGAGGGGAAAATCGTTCGTGCTGGCGAAGTGATTTATATCATCAGTATGGAAACCCAGACCGAGTTTGGCGCAACAAACCGTGAAATAACCGCAGCACTGAAATCGCAGAAAACGGCTATTGAACAGGAGATAAAACTCAAATCTGCAGCAGCAGACACCGAGAAAAGCCACCTTCTGCAGATGTTAAAAAATAAAGACGCCGAACAGCAAAAAATGGGCCACTTGATTGCCAAATCGGTGCAACAAACCTCATGGTTACTGGAAAAAGCACAACATTTCAAAACGTTGGTTAGGCAAGGAATAGCTCTTGAGACGGAGCATATGGCACGCCAGTCCGAGTATTACAGTACCGCTGTCCAGCTCGAAGCTTACCAGCGGGAAAAGGTAAAGCTACAAGGAGAAACCATCAGCATTAAAGCACGGTTAGCGGCTATCCATAGCGAAGTTGACGTTTCACTGGAAAGGCTACGCCGGCAAACGGCACAGTTGGATCAAGATTTAATCGCGACGGAAAGAGAGCGAGAACTGCATATTACGTCTCCGATTGATGGCACCTTAACCGGCATTACAGGATTTGCCGGCAACACCATTCGAGCCGCGCAAGAATTGGCCAGTATTGTGCCAACATCAGGGAAAGCCGAAGTGGAAATTTTTGCCACTGCGGATACCATCGGCGAATTACGTGAAGGCCAAGCAGTGAGACTACGGTTCGATGCCTACCCCTATCAGTGGTTTGGGCAATATGATGGCATTGTAAGGTCAATATCCACTGCGTCCGTCGAACAGCGTTTAGACATAAGCGAAAAGCAAGCTCATCAACCATCGCGACATTATTTTCAAGTGCGGATAGTCCCTACGAACAATAATGTCGTTATGGCCGGTAAAACCTACCCCTTGCGGCCGGGAATCGGTGTTAAAACAGATGTTTTCATCAGAAAACGGCCTCTCTATGAATGGCTCCTTTTACCTCTAAAAGGGGCTCGCAACATACCTCAAGAACACTCTGGAGAAGCCGCATGATAGTCGCTATGAAAGGTTACTTTGAAGCCCTGCGACAGCGTTTGCCGGTGATGATGCAAACAGAAGCAACAGAGTGCGGGCTGGCCTGCATGGCGATGGTTGCCGGATATTACGGCCTTAATATGGATCTCCAGGCACTGCGGAAGCATTATCAAGTTTCTCTGAAAGGCATGAGTCTGCGCGATCTTATCGTGTTGGCAGACCGGTTATCCTTAGGTTCACGTCCGGTGCGGGCGGATTTAGGCTCAGTCCGCCAACTCAAGACACCTTGCATTCTGCATTGGTCGTTTAACCATTTTGTGGTGCTAAAGAAGTTTTCTCGCCACGGGGCCACTATTATTGACCCAGCTAAAGGTGAGAGAAAAATCTCTCTGACTGAGCTATCTCAACACTTTACCGGTATCGCATTGGAAATTTGGCCTAATCAGCACTTTCAACGCCGGACTGAAAGAGAGACTATCCGCCTACTGGATATGTTCAAAAACGTATCCGGCCTGCCACGCGCTTTAGCACATATATTGGCCCTCTCATTGTGCATTGAACTTCTTGCTATGGCCGTTCCATTAGCGGCTCAATTTACTCTCGATATGGCGTTAAGGTCTGGCGATATTCATTTAGTCTCGCTGATAGCTTGGGGGGTCATTGTTTTATTAATCTTTAGAGCCTTGCTCAGTCTGGTGCGCGCCTGGATGGTGATGTCTATTAAATACACCTTGGGGATTCAATGGAACTCCGGGCTTTTTAGCCATTTAATCCGCTTGCCCGTTTCCTACTTTGAAAAACGCCATATTGGTGATGTCAGGTCGCGTTTTAACTCCCTGTCAGTGGTACAAGATGCTTTTACCGCCGAGATGGTTGCGTCGCTGTTGGATATTGTGGTGGTCATCGGGCTGTTATTTTTGATGTGGGCCTATGATGGCTACCTCGCGGCAATCGCCGTGTTGATATCCATTATTTATGCAGCTATCAAATTTTTTCTTTTCGGTGCCTATCGCTCTGCCAATTTGGAGGCGATTGCTCACGAGGCAAAACAACAATCACATTTCCTCGAAACCGTGCGCGGCATTGCCTGCGTGAAAATTTTCAATTTGGCGGAGCGCCGCCGATCCGACTGGATCAATCTCGTGATCAATGAAGCCAATGCAAAAATCTATCTGTTCAAAATAGACTTGGCGACACAGACAGTGGGCTTGTTATTAATCGGGCTGTCTTCGGCAATAATACTGTGGTTAGGGGCAAAGCTGATTGATGGCGGGACTCTCACCACCGGCATGCTATTTGCCTTCTTAATTTACTCGGACATGTACGTCACTCGCGCTATTCGGGTTGTTGATTCAATTATCCGGCTCCGCTTGATTGATATGCACAGTGAGCGCTTGTCAGAAGTCGCGCTAGCCACACCTGAACAGGATACCGGCGAGGCCGATTTGACTCCCGCCAATTCCCTTGCTGCCAGCATTGAAGTTAAAGATCTAAGCTACCGTTATGGTGACGGCGAACCTGCCGTATTTGAACATGTGAGTTTGTCTATCAAAGCCGGTGAAAGCATTGCCATCATTGGGCCATCAGGCTGCGGCAAATCGACACTCCTCAAAGCACTAGGTGGTTTAGCTCCGCAAAAAAGCGGTTTTATCTTACTGGACGGTGTCGATGTTCGGCAATTAGGCCTTACTGCCTACCGCAAACATATCGCCTACGTGTTGCAAGAGGACAAACTATTTGCGGGGTCTTTGCTCGATAACATCAGCTCGTTTGATATTCATCCTGACAATGAATGGGCGTGTGAATGCGCGCGCCTTGCTTCAATTCATACTGAGATTGACGCCATGCCGATGAAATATGAAACCATGGTCGGCGATATGGGCAGCGCCCTGTCAGGTGGGCAGCGCCAACGCATTTCTCTGGCCCGCGCTTTATACAAACGCCCGCGAATATTATTTCTCGACGAAGCCACCAGTGACCTGGATATCGACAACGAAGCCCGAATTAATGATTCGCTGCGCGCATTGAAGATAACCCGAATTTTTGTCGCCCACCGCCCAACAATGATTGCCATGGCGGATCGGGTGTTTGATCTCAGCAAAAATGCTGAAATGGAAAAGGAAAAGGAAAGCCCTTATGCACTTTTTACCCAATAAAAACATTACCGCGATGACGTTCGTTCTCTTCTCTGCTCTCGCCACTCCGACAGCACTCCATGCCATCACTTCGGAAAAAGTCATGCATATGCCGTTTAAGTGGGATGATACCGCAACCCCCATAGTCAATATTGAAATCAATGGGATGCGCCAAAATTTCATGATCGATACCGGGGCATTAATTGCTCTGCACTTATTCAAAGATGTTATCGCACAACTTCCGGGCTTGATACCTGAACCAGGAAAACATCGCACAACAGACCTGACCGGCAAAGTATTTCTTAACGATAAGTTCTACATTCCAAAACTTTCAATCAATGGCATGGAATTTAAGAATGTAAAAGGGATATCGGTAAACACCCCTCAGGGTATGGTTCTCAACTCTGATAGCACGCCCCCTCATTCAATGATGATTGGGCTAGATTTATTCAAAGGTAAGGCAGTACTGATTGATTACCAAAAACAGCGTTTGTCTGTCGCGGATAATACTCAAGCATTGGGCATAAATATGGCTGATGGGTGGACATCACTGCCACTGAGGTTGACGCCAGAAGGGCTTGAAATCAAAGTCGTAAAAAATGCTAAGGAATACAATATGCTTTTGGATACCGGCGCAACCGTGTCTGTATTTTTTAAAGAACGGCTTAAATCGCCAGCTGTTAGCCTATCCTGCCAAACAGTCATGAAAGAAATGGATCATAAAGGCTGTGTGGCATCAGATTTTCAGCTTAACGAAATAGGTGCAACAGAGATTGGTTTTAATGCAGTGCTGCTAGATGGGCAGTTCAATCAGATGGATACCGATGGATTAATTGGCAATAACTTCCTGAATGAATTCGCTTTAGCCATTGATTTCCCCAAGCAGAGATTACTTATCAAGAAGTTTAAAAATGAATAAGTAATATATTAGAAACAGTAAACTGTGGGCCATGCAAAGCTTTTCTGAATACAAAAAAAAAGGGCGGCTTTCGCCGCCCTTTTGCACTCCCCAGACCTGAATTAATGGTTACGAATGTATTCGTCCATATCAGTTTTCAGGTTATCAGATTTCGTCCCGAAGATAGCTTGAACACCTGAGCCTGCGACCACTACGCCCGCAGCACCCAATTTCTTCAGACCCGCTTGGTCAACCTTGGACACATCCGCCACGCTGACACGCAGACGAGTGATGCAGGCATCCAGGTTAGTAATGTTTTCTTTACCACCAAACGCATTGACCAGTGCCGCTGACATTTCAGTGCCACCCTGTACAGTTTGCTCTGTTGTCATGTCTTCACGACCCGGCGTTTTCAAATTCAGTTTAGCGATCAGCACTCGGAAGATGGTGTAGTACACCAGACCGTAGCAGATACCCACCAGCGGGAACAACCAGATACGGCTGCTGTTGCCACTCAGTACAATGAAGTCAATCAGACCGTGGGAGAAGCTGGTACCATCGCGCATCCCAAGCAGGATACAGATTGGGAAAGCCAGACCGGCCAGAATCGCATGGATAACATACAAGATTGGCGCCACGAACATGAAGGAGAATTCGATTGGCTCGGTGATACCGGTCAGGAATGAGGTCAGTGCTGCGGAGATCATAATCCCGCCCACTTTCGCCCGGTTTTCCGGTTTAGCAGAATGCCAGATGGCAATGGCTGCGGCGGGTAGACCGTACATCTTGAACAGGAAACCACCAGACAGTTTACCCGCAGTTGGGTCACCGGCCATGTAACGTGGAATGTCACCGTGGAATACCTGGCCCGCTGCGTTGGTGTATTCACCAATTTGCATTTGGAATGGTACGTTCCAAATATGGTGTAAACCGAATGGAACCAACGCACGCTCTACGACGCCGTAGATACCAAAAGCGACTACGGAGTTCTGATATGCTGCCCACTGAGAGAAAGTCTGGATAGCAGTACCGATTGGCGGCCATATAAAGGACAAAATCACGCCCACGAAGATCGCTGTGAAACCAGAGATAATCGGAACGAAGCGTTTGCCCGCAAAGAAGCCCAGATATTCAGGTAATTGGATACGATAGAAGCGGTTAAACATGTAGGCCGCTATTGCACCTGCAATGATCCCGCCCAGTACCCCAGTATCCGCTAAATGCTTGGCAGCAATTTCTTCTGCCGGCAGATGCAAGACCAATGGTGCTACCACCGCCATGGTTTTCACCATGATGCCGTATGCAACAACTGCCGCTAACGCAGATACACCGTCGTTATTGGTAAAGCCGAGTGCAACGCCAATAGCAAAAATCAATGCCATGTTAGCAAAAACGGAACCGCCCGCTTCTGCCATTACGTGAGAGACTACCGATGGTAGCCAGCTAAAATTCGCGGACCCGACACCCAGCAGAATACCTGCAATGGGTAACACGGATACCGGTAGCATTAGCGATTTACCGACCTTTTGCAGGTTTGCAAATGCGTTCTTAAACATAGTGAGTGAGCTCCTGAGTAATAGTGCTTTTACTGCTTTTTCTCGCGTTTATTGGCATTACAAAGGGGGGAGTAAGCCTTTGCGAATCAGGGTGTCTAAAGCACCCCTTTAATTTTTACGAAGAGTAAAATAAATAGCCTGCTTAATGTTTGATGGCAGTCACGTTTCTTCCAAGAAAGCGCTTAATTTGCTTCAGATAGCGCATTTTTTGTAAAAAAACGTCAATATTAGCTGCCCTCACCCAATAAATCGGGTGAGAACATTACTCGTTTCGGCGATTAATTACGAGCTTAAAAAAAAGTATTCTTAAGGAAATTAGCGCGTTTTGCTGTGGAGTATTGACGAGTCCAGATGAAATAACCGGCAGAAGTTATCCGTAGTGGCTTGAGCCAAGGATTCAAGACTGACGCCTTTGAGAACTGCCATATACTCTGCAACATCACGGACATAGGCAGGTTGGTTCTCTTTACCACGATGCGGAACCGGAGCCAAATACGGCGAATCGGTCTCGACCAGCAACCGGTCTAACGGCACATAGCGCGCAACATCACGCAGTTGCTCCGCATTGCGGAAAGTGAGAATACCCGAGAAAGAGATATAAAAACCGAGGTCCAATAAGGTGGCGGCGGTCGCTTTATCTTCTGTAAAACAGTGTAAAACCCCGCCACACTCTTGCGCCTGTTCTTCACGCAAAATCGCGAGTGTGTCTTCGCGCGCATCGCGGGTATGCACAATCACTGGTTTATTTAATTTACGCCCAACCCGAATGTGTTCACGAAACGAAGCTTGTTGCAGTGGGATATTGTCTTGCTGATAAAAGTAATCCAGCCCAGTTTCCCCCATCGCCACCACATTATCTGCCGCGGCTAAAATCTCAAGCTGCTGAAAATCATAGCCACCATCTAGGTTCAACGGATGAACACCACATGAAAACGCGACGTTTTCTCTCTCACCGATAAGTGCCGTCATGGCGGAGAAGCCCGGTAATGTGGTGGCTACGGCGAGCACAAAACCCACATCCCGAGCTTTCGCTTTGGCTAATACATCATCGACGCTACTGTGTAGCGTCTGGTAATCAAGGCTATCAAGATGACAGTGAGAATCTATTAACAACATATTAAACTCAATTAAAGTGATGTGGAGTAAGACCCCGTGGTCAGGGCGCTTTCCCAGTTGAGCAAAAGCTCGGTAAGTAATAACTCACGATTGACACCGACCACGGATAACAATTGATGCCGGCAATGGCCCAGCGCCTTGGCTGAATGAAGCAATATAGGTGTCGTGGCCATCTGTGCCAATTGCTGCACCAACGGCAATTGGTCCTGATTAACCGCAAACTCACCTGCACCTTGCTGCCACTTCAAAGCATCCACCACCAATGAAGAGAGCCATTGCAAGCGCTCTGGGGCATCTTCATGATTAAGCTGCGGTAATAGCGACAGTAAATCCGAACTGTTCAGGGCGCTGCTCAGCGCGCTACACAAGGCTGTTCTGATGGCCCAGAGTTCGGGTTGGAGCAAGCGCTCAGCCGCCAACGGTGCGCCCTCGCTTAATTTAAGTGCCGCCAGCATCGAAATCGGTTCTGCCGGAATCTGCCGTTGCAGCCATTGTAAGCTGAGCGCGGTATCCGGGCAGGCCAGATGCCAGTAAAAGCAGCGGCTGCGTAATGTCGCTAACAAACTGGCGGGTTGATGGCAATCGAGCAGAAAATAGGTTTTCTCTGGCGGCTCTTCCAGAGTTTTGAGTAACGCATTGGCCGCCGCGTCAGTCAGTGACTCGGCATGAGGCAGCCACACAACTTTTGCCCCGCCCTGCTGAGCATGAGAATAGAGTTTTTCAATCTGTTGGCGCACCAACTCTACACCGATGCTATTTTTGCCTTTCTCCGGGGCCAGCACATACCAGTCCGGATGATTACCCGCCAACATCAAGCGGCAACTATGGCATTCGCCACAGCTTTTCTCACCTTGCCGCTGCTGGCACATTAACCAACGGCTGATACCATAAATCAGCGCTTCCTCGCCATTTCCGGGCAAAGAATGCAGTAATAATGCATGATGACCACGCCCAGCCGTCTGCTGTCCAACCCACTGACGATAAGGCGCGGTAAGCCATGGATACCATTTCATTACACTGTTTCTCGGCGAGTCAGCCATTGCTTCAGTACCCGGCTAATAGATTCACTGACTTGCTCAAGTGGTTGAGAAGCATCAATGGTCTTGATGCTGGAGTCTGCGGCAGCCAACTCAAGATAACGTGCGCGGGTGCGCTCAAAAAAGGCCAATGACTCTTGTTCAATCCTATCTAATTCACCACGAGCCCGCGCGCGCGCTAGCCCAATCACCGGTGGCAAATCGAGATACAGTGTCAGGTCTGGGCGAAATTCACCTAATACAGTGTCACGCAGAGATGTCATGAGGTTGCTATCAATCCCACGCCCACCGCCCTGATAAGCTTGCGATGACAAATCATGGCGATCACCCACCACCCAACTGCCGCGCGCCAGCGCAGGTTTAATCACATTTTCAACCAATTGCACTCGGGCAGCATACAACATCAGCACTTCGGCTTTATCTGTCAGAACTTCGCCGTCAATACCTTGCTTTATCAAGTCACGCAGTTTTTCTGCCAGCGGCGTTCCCCCTGGCTCCCGGGTGAAGACAATATCGTTAATCCCTTGGGCATGCAGCGTAGCAACCACGGTGTCTCTGGCGGTGGTTTTCCCTGCCCCTTCAAGCCCCTCAATAACGATAAATTTACTGTTCATTTTTATCCTTTAGCGATTGACGATAAACCCGCACCGCTTGGTTATGGCTGGCTAAATTGGTGGTAAAAGTATGACCGCCCTTGCCGTCTGCCACAAAATAGAGATAAGCCGTTTTAGCCGGATGAGCGGCAGCCATGAGCGATGCCAACCCCGGCATTGCAATGGGGGTCGGCGGCAAACCGGATATCACATAGGTATTATAAGGCGTTGGAGTATCTAAGTCTTTACGACTAATGTTGCCATTATAGTTATTCCCCATGCCATAAATGACGGTTGGGTCTGTTTGTAGGCGCATACCAATGCGTAAACGGTTGATAAACACCGACGCGACTTTGGTTCGCTCTTCATTGACTGCCGTTTCTTTCTCGATGATGGACGCCATAGTGACTAAGTCGCCCGGGGTTTTGTAAGGCAATGACTTATCGCGCCCTTGCCAGATTTCATCGACTGTTTTTTCCATCTTCACATGGGCACGTTTGAGTAATGCCAAATCAGTGGTGCCAGCGGTATAGGAATAAGTATCCGGGTAGAGCCAGCCTTCTGGGTGTTCACTGTCTTTCAACCCCAACAATAGCGCGATTTCAGCATCACTCTTCCCATCCAATACATGCTTTATATATTTTGATTGTTGTAATTCATCCATCCAATCACGCAGCCGCTTACCTTCAATAAAGCGCACGGTAAATTGTGCTTCTTTGCCGCTGGCGAGCAGTTCTAGCATGCCGCGCACCGTCATTCCGGGGGTAAACCGATAAGTCCCCGCCTTGAATTTGGCTAACTCTGGTTCAAGCCGCAGCAGCCAGGGGAACCAGCGGGTGTTTTTAATCAGGCCGTCGCGTTGCAGCAAGTTCTCCAGCGCCACTCGCCCGGTGCCAGCAGGAAGTTTGAAGAAGGTTTCTTGTTGGATAGCCAAAGGCTGATCGGCAAAATGTTGTACTCTTTGGTAACCCAACAGCAGCAATCCCAAACAGATAGCGACAAAAAGGATTAATGCTCTGGTGCTTTTTATTTTCATCGGACGACCATCTTCAAATTAAAGGTATCATTGGTACGAAAATCAAAATCCCCATAAAGCTTATATTTCACAGCAATGAAGATTTAAGAAATCAAACAACTGACGTGAGTGATAAACCCACTCTTCGGCGCGATTTACCGGCTCGATCCTATTTACCGGAAGTAGCGGCATTAGCGCGTTACACAGGATAACTTCATCTGCGTCTGCCAACACACTCACCGGTTGTGCCACAATCTCCACTTGCCGACCATGAGCGGCCAGACAAGTGATTATTCGTTGGCGCATAATGCCATCTACACCTGACTGACACAGGTCTGGGGTAAATATTTTATCCCCTTGACGCCAGAATAAATTAGCCGCACAGCATTCCACCAGCATGCCTTCAGTGTCAAGCACCAGTGCCTCATCCGCCGTTGTCTGGTCAAGATGCGCGCGGATCAAGACTTGTTCCAGGCGATTCAAGTGCTTAACACCGGCCAGTAATGGATTGCGTGCTAACAATATCGGGCTAAGTGCCAAAGAAATACCCCGTTCACGCCAACTAAGATAATGAACCGGATAATCACTAAGAGAAATAATTCGCGTGGGATGCTGACATGCGGTGCCACTGTAGCCTCGGCCACCGCTTCCCCGGCTGATAATCACCTTCAGCACACCGTCCTCAGTATGATTTGCCGCCTCAACCATTTCCTTTCTCAATGCATTCCAATTTACGACCGGCATTAATAGCCGCTCAGCCGCCTGTTGCAAACGCGATATATGCTTATCCAGCCATACAACCCGACCACCGGAGACTCTGGCGGTGGTAAAGCAGCCATCACCAAACTGCACTGAGCGGTCTGAAGCTGAAATCAAATTTTGTTCAACACCATTAATCCAGAACATTCAGATTCTCTTTAAATGGGGGCGTCTTGGCTCTACATTCAATTAGGGTATAGGTATTGCCCATAAATATAAATCCTACCTGCTGACAGTATCAGATTTAAGGCCGTGGCTGTTTTCAGATTTATCTCTTATTGAGACAATTTTTATGGAAGGATGTTATAGCTGATGCTTGCTAAGCAAATAAAAAACCCGGAAAACCGGGTCTTTTAAGGTTGCTGACAAACGTCTTTTGTAGCCCGGGACTGGCGGGGCGACTGTACCTATGGGCGCTCCGACGGCTTACGCACTTGTATTTGAAACCAAGAGGGACCCATTCGGCACATTTCCCCGCGAATCAACTTTGTCAGCGGTCTTTTGAACAGTGAATGCTATACCTTGCGGAACACCAAAGAGCCGTTAGTACCACCGAAACCGAAGGAGTTACACAGGGTGTACTCCAAATCTGTTACCTGGCGAGAGGCACCCGGAACAAAGTCCAAATCACAACCTTCATCTGGGTTATCCAGGTTAATGGTTGCCGGAATAGCCTGATCACGCAGCGCTAATACCGTAAAGATAGACTCAACCGCGCCTGCTGCACCTAACAAGTGCCCAGTCATGGATTTGGTGGAACTGACCATCACTTTGGTGTCTCCACCAAATACAGACTTAACTGCCTGCGTTTCGGCTTTATCGCCAGCAGGAGTTGACGTGCCGTGGGCATTGACATAGCCGATTTGAGAGGGGGTCACACCCGCATCACGCAACGCATTCACCATTGCCAGAGCTGCACCAGAACCGTCTTCTGGTGGAGAGGTCATATGGTAAGCATCGCTGCTCATCCCAAACCCAACAACTTCAGCATAGATTTTTGCGCCACGTTTTTTCGCGTGTTCGTACTCTTCCAGCACCATCATGCCTGCGCCATCACCCAGAACGAAACCATCACGGTCTTTATCCCAAGGGCGACTGGCAGCCTGCGGATTCTCGTTGCGAGTAGACAATGCACGCGCAGCACCAAAACCGCCGACACCCAATGGGGTACTGGCTTTTTCAGCTCCACCGGCCAGCATAACGTCAGCATCATTGTAAGCAATGATACGAGCCGCTTGCCCGATATTGTGGACGCCAGAAGTACATGCCGTAGCAATAGAAATGCTTGGCCCACGCATACCGAACATAATGGTCAGGTGGCCGGCAATCATATTAACAATGGTTGAAGGCACGAAGAATGGGCTAATTTTACGCGGCCCGCCTTTCACCAATGAGGTGTGGTTCTCTTCAATCAGACCCAACCCACCAATACCGGAACCAATCGCGGCACCGATACGAGGAGCATTGGCTTCTGTCACTTCAAGCCCGGAGTCTCGCATAGCTTGCATGCCAGCCGCGACACCGTACTGTATGAAGGCATCCATTTTGCGTGCATCTTTACGCGAAATGTAATCTTCACAATTAAAATCTTTTACTAAGCCAGCAAATTTCGTTGCATAGTCTGTAGTATCAAAATGGTCGATCAGGCTGATGCCACTCTGCCCGGCAAGAACAGCGTTCCATGTGGATTCTACTGTATTACCGACAGGAGACAACATGCCCAGTCCAGTCACAACAACTCGACGCTTAGACACGGTTGTCCTCCAGGGAGGGAAAATTACACTAGGGCAAAAAAAACTTAGGCGGTCAAATGACCGCCTAACTATCTATCCAAACTTAAAGCATATTCGCTTACTGCTGGTTAGCGTTGATAAAATCAATAGCTGCCTGAACAGTAGTGATTTTCTCTGCTTCTTCGTCTGGAATCTCAGTGTCGAATTCTTCTTCCAGAGCCATTACCAGCTCAACGGTGTCCAGAGAATCTGCGCCAAGATCTTCAACGAAAGAAGCACTGTTCTTCACTTCGTCTTCTTTAACACCCAGTTGTTCAACGATGATTTTCTTAACGCGTTCTTCGATAGTGCTCATACTCTTAAATTTCCTATCAAAACTCGCTTTCGCGATGGTTTTCGTAGTGTATAAAATGTTGAAAAAGATGCAACTAAATCTCGGCTGGTCAAACCACGATTTTACGCTATTTTGCGGTTTTTACCTCAAATAACGCAAATACTTTCGTGATTTTTAAATCATATACATGCCGCCATTGACATGTAACGTTTCACCAGAGATGTAGCTGGCCTCGTCAGAGGCTAAAAATGCAACAGCGCTGGCAATTTCTTTAGCTTGCCCAAGCCGGTTAGCTGGTACTTGGGCTAAAATGCCTGCGCGTTGATCATCTGTCAACGCCGTCGTCATGTCCGTCTCAATAAAGCCAGGTGCCACAACGTTGACAGTAATGCCACGTGAAGCAACCTCACGCGCCAAAGACTTGCTAAAACCGATCAGACCCGCTTTAGCTGCCGCGTAGTTAACCTGCCCTGCATTGCCCATTGTCCCAACTACAGAACCGATGGTGATGATACGCCCAAACCGCTTTTTCATCATAGCGCGCATTACCGCTTTTGATAGGCGGAACACGGAAGTTAGATTGGTGTCAATAATATCTTGCCACTCTTCATCCTTCATACGCATCAGCAGGTTATCACGCGTAATACCTGCATTATTCACTAAAATGTCGACTTCGCCAAATTCCGCACGAATCGTTGCCAGTACTGACTCGATTGATGCAGGATCCACGACATTCAGCATTAAACCTTTACCTTGGTCGCCCAAGTAGGCGCTGATGGCTTCAGCGCCCTTTTCACTGGTCGCGGTACCAATAACACGGGCACCACGCTCAGCTAATAATTCTGCAATCGCACGGCCAATACCGCGGCTAGCGCCAGTGACTAGCGCAATTTTACCTTCGAAGCTCATGTTATCCTCTTTTCTTAGTTTTCGAGCGCGTTGGTCAGCGTGGCAACATCGTTTACCGGTGCTGCAGCTAAAGTATCCACGATGCGCTTAGTCAAACCAGTCAATACCTTACCCGGCCCAACCTCTAACAGCAGCTCAACGCCTTCTGACGCCATGAATTCCACACTTTCAGTCCAACGTACCGGATTATATAACTGACGCACCAGCGCGCTACGAATAGCCTCTGGCGACACTTCAGTTTTCACATCGACGTTGTTCACCACCGGGAATAACGGTGCCTGGAACTCAATTTCTTCCAGTGCGACGGCCAATCTATCTGCCGCAGGTTTCATCAACGCACAATGGGATGGCACGCTGACTGGCAGAGGCAAGGCGCGTTTCGCACCGGCTGCTTTACAAGCCGCACCTGCGCGCTCTACCGCATCTTTATTACCGGCAATAACAACCTGTCCCGGTGAGTTAAAGTTGACTGGCGAGACAACCTGCCCAAGTGCTGATTCTTCGCACGCTTTGGCGATGGATTCATTATCCAAACCAATAATCGCGTACATGGCACCGGTGCCTTCAGGTACCGCTTCCTGCATCAGTTTACCGCGTAATTCAACCAGACGAACCGCCTGTTTGAAATCCAGCACGCCAGCACACACCAGAGCTGAGTATTCACCCAAGCTATGGCCCGCCATCATCGCCGGCAGTTTGCCGCCTTGATGCTGCCAAACACGCCAGATAGCAACAGATGCCGTCAGCAATGCCGGTTGCGTCTGCCAGGTTTTATTCAATTCTTCAGCCGGGCCTTGTTGTACCAACTGCCAGAGATCGTAACCCAGAACTGAAGATGCTTCACTGAAAGTCTCTTCAACTATCGGAAATTGTGCGGCCAAATCGGCCAGCATACCAAGAGATTGAGATCCCTGGCCTGGAAAAACACAAGCAAATTTCGACATTTTACTTTCCTGTTAAATCAAAAAAGCCCTGTTAAATCAAAGAAACCCTGTTAAATCAAAAGCGAACCAGCGCCGAGCCCCAGGTAAAGCCGCCGCCAAACGCTTCCAGCAGCACTAACTGCCCACGTTGAATACGCCCATCTCGCACGGCTTCGTCAAGTGCCGCCGGTACAGATGCTGCAGAAGTGTTGCCATGACGATCGAGCGTGATGACCACTTTCTCCATCCCCATGCCTAATTTTTTAGCCGTTGCGCTAATAATCCGCAGGTTAGCCTGATGCGGCACCAGCCAATCCAGCGCTGAGCGATCCAGATTATTGGCCTGCAAGGTCTCGTCCACAATGTGAGCAAGTTCAGTCACCGCAACTTTGAAGACCTCATTACCGGCCATCGTGACATAGGCTGGCTGGTCTTGCTGCTGGCGATCCTGATACGGCAATGCCAGCAATTCCCCATACTTACCATCTGCATGCAAATGGGTAGAGAGAATGCCAGGTTGTTCGGATGCACCTAATACAACGGCACCCGCACCATCACCAAACAGAATAATCGTGCCACGATCTTCAGGATTCAGTGCTCGCGACAGTACGTCTGAACCAATGACGATAGCATGTTTGACAGCACCACTTTTCACGTACTGATCAGCAACACTAAGTGCATAGGTAAAACCAGCACAGGCGGCAGCCAAATCAAAAGAGGCCGCATCTTTGATGCCCAACATTTGCTGCACCTGACAGGCCGAGCTTGGGAAAGCATGGCTTGAAGAGGTGGTGGCAACGATAATCAGCCCGATATCGTCTTTAGCAATACCGGCCATCTCCAGTGCTTGTTCAGCCGCCTGGAAACCCATTGTCGCCACAGTTTCATCAAGGCCGGCAATACGCCGTTCACGAATACCTGTCCGAGTGACAATCCACTCGTCCGACGTATCCACCATTTTTTCTAAATCAGCATTACTGCGCACTTGTACGGGCAGATAACTCCCCGTACCGAGAATCTTAGTATACATGTACGATCAGTCACTCTTGGGTAAAACCGCTTCAAGGCGCGCTGCAATCCGTTGTGGGACTTGCCGCTGCACCGCCTGCACAGCCTGTTCGATAGCCACTGCGAATGCACGTTGATTCGCAGCGCCATGGCTCTTGATTACGATGCCCCGTAATCCTAACAGACATGCGCCATTATACTGGTCGGGGTTCAAATGACCGAACCGCTTAGCCACACGTTTTTGTAGCCAACGGCCAATAAATTTAAGCCACCAGGACTGTTTTTTGCCGTCGCCCGATGATTTGAGCAATGACAAGAACATTCTTATCACACCTTCCATGGTCTTTAGAGTGACGTTACCCACGAAGCCGTCACAAACCATCACATCAGTCTTGCCTGTCAGCAAATCATTGCCTTCCAGATAACCAATATAGTTGATCGCCGGTGTATTTTTTAATACTGCGGCGGCTTCGCGGATATTATCTAACCCCTTGCTCTCTTCTTCGCCAATATTGAGCAAAGCAACACGTGGGGTTTTTATGCCAACAACTTCTTCTGCCATCACCGAACCCATGACAGCAAATTGCACCAGCATCGTGCTATCACATTCAACATTGGCCCCTAAATCCAGTACCACAGTCTTGCTGCGCTGCTGATTGGGGATAACTGTCATCAATGCCGGGCGCTCTATTCCATCCAATGGCTTAATAAGCATCTTCGCCAACCCCATCAATGCTCCTGTATTCCCTGCACTCACACAGGCTGCTGCATCACCGTTTTTGACCAACTCCAGAGCTATACGCATGGAGGTACCACGGCTGGCACGAATAGCTTGTGAGGGTTTAGCATCGCTGGCAATAACATGCTCAGCGGAGATTACCTGTAACCTCTCCAGCAACAAAGGATCGGCATTAACAAGTAACGGAGTGATGGCGTCGGGGTTCCCGACCAGCAGGAGTTTTAGCTTTGGATTAGAGGCCAGTGCCTGCAATGAAGCAGGCACTGTGACGTGGGGACCGAAATCCCCACCCATTGCATCTAACGCTAGGGTTAGACAAGTCAAGGTATCGCCTTGCTAAAGATTAGCAAGTACTACTCAGCCGATAACCTTGCGGCCGCGGTAGAAACCGTCGGCTGTGATGTGGTGACGCAGGTGAGTTTCACCGGAAGTTTTGTCCACAGACAGAGTGGCAGTGGTCAGTGCATCGTGTGAACGGCGCATGCCACGTTTGGAACGAGTGGGTTTGTTCTGTTGTACGGCCATTGACCTTACTCCTTAATTACTTTCTTTAAACTGGCTAATACGGCAAATGGATTCGGTTTCTCCACCTCTGCAGGCAGTTTACCAAATACCATGTCCGCCTCGGACACTTCACAGTGTTCAGAATCATGTACCGGAACGACAGGCAGTGAAAGAATAATTTCGTCTTCAATCATAGCCAGCAGATCAACTTCGCCAAATTCGTCGACTTCGATCGGCTCGTACGCTTCCGGCAATGCCTCAGCCTGCTCATCATTGACGACCGGGCTAAAACAATACGTTGTATGAACATGGTGCGCAAACGTGCCACCACAGCGCTGACACATCAATGTTACATCGACGTCCGCATGACCTGTAATAACCGCCAGGCGCTGATTATCAATATTAAATGATAATGAGGCCACGACATCGCTGTCCACACTTACCACTGAGTCGGCTACTCGTGTAACCTGCTCAGGCGAATAGATACCTGCGTAATCTAAACGTTTCTGAGCGGTACGAACCGCATCAATGGTCAGGGGTAATTTTACCTTTTGCATAGGGCGCGCATATTAACTTTGTAACGACATAGAGTCAAAGAAAAAGGCCGTTTTACTGCACCTTTCACCAATATTCGCTTCCGAAGCGGCAGACAGTTTAAAATGTCTGATTCAATTACGCCACGGTTTATGGAAAATATTATGCCGCAATTAGTCCTTGCTTCAACCTCGTCATACCGCCGCGCATTACTGGAAAAGCTGCAATTGCCTTTTATCACTGCCGCGCCAGAAACCGATGAAACCCCGTTGCCCACCGAAACCGCGAGCGCATTGGTGCAGCGTTTGGCACAAGCGAAGGCCCAAGCACTGGCTGCGCATTACCCACAACACTTGATAATAGGTTCTGATCAAGTGTGTGTTATCAACGGGGGCATCATCGGCAAACCCCATAATCATGCCAATGCCGTCAAACAATTACACCAAGCCAGCGGGCAATGTGTCACTTTTTATACCGGACTGGCGCTGCTAAACACCGCCACTAATAGCCATAGTTGTCTTTGTGAAACGTTTGATGTTTATTTCCGCACCTTGAATAGTGCAGAAATTGAAGGTTATTTAGTGCGGGAAAAACCGTGGAATTGCGCGGGCAGTTTTAAAAGTGAAGGGTTGGGTATCACCTTATTTGATAAATTATCAGGCCGAGATCCAAATACCCTCATCGGCCTGCCGTTAATCGCCCTCACCCAAATGTTAATTGAGCAAGGGGTAAATCCATTACTTTAGAACTGATGGCCGTAAAACTGATGACTGTAAAACTAATAGCGCTATTTTAAATAGCGCTTTTCTTGCGTAAGACTGACAAGCAATGGCGCAATTGATTATCCAGCGGTGCTTCAATGCGCATGGTTTCACCGGTATTTGGGTGTTCAAAACGTAAAGCGGAGGCATGCAGGAATAAACGATGTAACCCAGTCCCCTGTAATTGAGCATCAAATTCACGGTCACCATAGCGATCGTCAAAAGCGATCGGGTGGCCAGCATGCAGCGCATGGACACGAATCTGATGTGTTCGACCGGTAATCGGGCTAGCTTTAACCAGTGTGGCATGCTCAAAACGCTCTTCTATTTTAAAGCGGGTTTCTGATGGTTTGCCCTCGCTACTGACTTTCACCATGCGTTCACCACTTTGCATAATATTTTTCAGCAAAGGCGCTTGCACGGCTTTGCAATGTGATTGCCATTGTCCGCGCACCAAAGCTAAATAATCTTTCTGCATCCCTTTCAAGCGCAGTTGTTCATGTAAGGAACGCAAAGCTGATCGTTTTTTTGCAACTAATAAAACACCGGAGGTATCACGATCAAGACGGTGGACCAATTCCAGGAAACGCGCGTCAGGGCGCAGGGCGCGTAATGCTTCAATCACCCCGAAACTTAAACCGCTTCCGCCATGGACCGCAGTGCCGGAAGGTTTGTTCAGCACTAAGAGATAGTCATCTTCAAATAGAATGCAATCGGCTAACGCGGCAACTTTATCAAGTTTAGCTGATACCTGAATTTCTTCGCGCTCAGCAACCCGTACCGGCGGCACACGCACCACATCACCGTCAGCCAATTTATATTCTGGCTTAATGCGCCCTTTATTAACTCGAACCTCACCTTTGCGTACGATGCGGTAAATCATACTCTTTGGCACACCTTTCAATTTAGTGAGCAAAAAGTTATCGATCCGCTGACCGGCTTCGTCGGCAGAAATGGTGATTAATTGTACTACTGGATTATTCGTTTTCATGGGACGCGATTCTAAATACACCGAGGAATTAGCGCCACCCCTTTTTCTGTGCTTAACTGTCAATCTGGCTATTTAAAGATAACGTTTGCGTGCATTTATTGTTTAATAAGACAACGATAGCCGCCAACACTGTGAATACAGTAAAAGAATCTTTACCTAGACAGGTAAAGTCATCTTGCTATATCAGTGTCAGCAATGGAATAATGTGTTTAATTCTGCGTTGATTCTCGTTAGACCAAGAGACTTGTGGAATAATAAACTTTGCCTGATCACGCAAAAACGCAGCAATGGCGTAAGACGTAATGTGAAATCAAGCAATTAGCGGGCTGCGGGTTGCAGCTTGGTCGGCAAGTGGGTAAGGCTCTGTTGTCTTATATTCAGAAGCTACCCTTTATATAAAAAGCGCTGTTTTTCAGAAAGAAACACAGGCTTACCGAAATAATGCGCCCCTATGCAGGCGACAACCGTGAGGTTGACGGCTTTGCTAGAAGACTCGGGGTCATCGGTTTACCCGACCATGAGGTTATTTTGCCCGCAGTTCTAATGACAATGTAAAAATAACGAGTAAGTTAAAGATGAAAAGAATGTTGATTAACGCCACTCAGCAAGAAGAGTTGCGTGTCGCCCTTGTAGATGGACAGCGGCTGTATGATTTGGATATTGAAAGCCCAGGTCATGAACAGAAAAAAGCGAATATTTACAAAGGGAAAATCACCCGAATCGAACCTAGTCTGGAAGCCGCTTTTGTTGATTACGGCGCTGAACGACATGGTTTTCTCCCATTAAAAGAAATCTCTCGCGAATATTTCCCTAGTAATTATTCCTCTCATGGCCGCCCAAACATCAAAGATGTGCTGCGCGAAGGCCAGGAAGTTATTGTTCAGGTTGATAAAGAAGAACGCGGTAATAAAGGTGCCGCACTCACGACTTTCATCAGCCTGGCGGGTAGTTATTTAGTTTTGATGCCAAACAACCCACGTGCCGGGGGTATTTCTCGCCGTATCGAGGGTGATGACCGCACTGAATTGAAAGAAGCCCTATCCTCCCTGCAATTGCCTGACGGCATGGGCCTGATTGTTCGCACCGCCGGTGTCGGTAAATCTGCTGATGCGCTGCAATGGGACTTATCATTCCGTCTGAAGCATTGGGATGCGATTAAAAAAGCCGCTGAAGGTCGCCCTGCGCCCTTCCTGATCCATCAGGAAAGTAACGTGATTGTCCGTGCTTTCCGTGATTATCTGCGCCCGGACATCGGCGAAATCCTGATCGATAACCCTAAAGTTCTCGAACTGGCTAAAGAGCATATCGCCGCACTCGGTCGCCCGGATTTCAGCAGCAAAATTAAATTGTATAGTGGTGAGATTCCATTATTCAGTCACTACCAAATTGAGTCACAGATTGAATCTGCCTTCCAACGCGAAGTGCGTCTGCCTTCCGGTGGTTCGATTGTTATTGACACTACCGAAGCGCTGACTGCGATTGATATCAACTCCGCGCGAGCAACGCGTGGTGGTGATATCGAAGAAACCGCATTCAATACCAACCTTGAAGCTGCCGATGAGATTGCTCGCCAATTACGTCTACGCGACTTAGGTGGCCTGATTGTCATCGACTTTATCGATATGACACCGGTACGCCACCAGCGTGAAGTGGAAAACCGTTTGCGCGATGCCGTCCGTCAGGATCGTGCGCGTATCCAGATTGGCCGCATCTCCCGCTTTGGTTTACTGGAAATGTCCCGTCAGCGCCTCAGCCCGTCACTGGGTGAGTCAAGCCACCATGTGTGCCCACGCTGTAGCGGTACCGGTACTGTACGTGACAATGAATCCCTGTCACTTTCTATTCTGCGTTTGATTGAAGAAGAAGCGCTGAAAGAAAACACTCATGAAGTTCACGCGATTGTACCGGTACAAATTGCGTCGTATCTGTTGAACGAAAAACGTGAATCCGTCAATGCTATCGAAAAACGCCAGGGCGGTGTACGTGCAGTGATCGTGCCAAACGATCAAATGCAAACGCCGCATTACTCGGTGCTTCGCGTACGCAAAGGCGAAGAAGTCCCGACTCTCAGCTATTTGTTGCCACAACTGCATGAAGCAGAAATGGCGCAACCGCTGGAAGAAGCGACTATTGAGCGTAAACGTCCGGAACAACCGGCGTTGGCGACTTTCTCTCTGCCAACTGAAGTGCCGCCAGAATCAGCCCCTACAGCTACGCCGGTTGAGCCAACTGTTGCACCACAAAAAACTGCTGCGGCGGTTGAACAACCTGGTTTCTTCAGCCGTCTGCTCAGTGGCCTGAAAGGTATATTCGGCACATCAGAAGAAGAAATTAAACCGGTCGAAGTTGAAAAAACGGAAAACAGCGAAAATCGTCGCAATGATCGCCGTAATCCTCGTCGCCAGAATAATAACCGTAGAGATCGCGGTGACCGCACACCACGTGAAGGTCGCGATAACTCAAACCGTGATAACTCAAGCCGTGATAACTCAAGCCGTGATAATAATGGCCGTGACAATGCTAACCGCGATAATAGCAATCGCGAGGGCCGTGAAGATCAACGCCGCAATAAACGCCCAACACAACAGACAACTGCGCCATTAGCGCAAACTGAAGTTGTAGAAGCGGATAAAGCACCGCGTGAAGAGCAGCCACAGCGCCGCGGTGATCGCCAGCGTCGCCGTCAGGATGACAAACGCCAGGCACCACAGGACGTTAAAGCTAAAGTTGATGACATTGATGTCATTACTGCGGCTGTAGAAGAAGTACAACCTGAGCAAGAAGAACGCCAACAGGTGATGCAGCGCCGTCAACGCCGCCAATTGAATCAGAAAGTCCGTATTCAATCCGCGAATGATGAGCTGAATGTTCTGGAAACGCCGATCACCGCCCCGGTTGCTCAGGTTGCTGCACCAGTAGTGCACGAAGAAGTGAAATTACTGACACAGACCAGCCCTCAGGCCGATGATGATGCAACGAACGACCGCAATGCCAACAATGAAAATGGCATGCCACGTCGCTCTCGCCGCTCGCCTCGCCACCTGCGTGTCAGCGGTCAACGCCGTCGTCGCTACCGTGATGAGCGCTATCCAACACAATCTGCTATGCCGCTGGCAGGTGCTTTCGCCTCACCAGAAATGGCGTCGGGTAAAGTGTGGGTGCGTTATCCGGTTGCCCAGCAGGTTGAACAAGCCTTTGTGGAAAACCCGGTTGAAGAGCAATTGCCAGTAGAACGCGTGCAAGAAGTTGCAGCTGTAGAAACGTCAATCGCTATTGCTGCCGCACCAGTTGTTGTTGCTCCAGTGATTGTTGCTCCAGTGATTACTGCTCCAGTTGTTGCCACTGCCGTAGCTGAAATTGCCGTACCGACGCCACAACATAAGCCGGGGGGGTCATCCTCATCCGCCGCTGCCGTACCTGGCCGTGCACCTGTGGTCGTGGAAACAAAAATTGTAGAAACGACAATTGCAGAAACAGCAGTTATTGAGCCAGCAACAGTAGAAGCCACTGTTGAAAGCCGCGCGATTGAAGAACCTGTTCAGGTTACTGAAATAGCAACAGAAGCTGAAACTATCACGGCAACTGAGCCAGTGGTTGAAGAAGTGGCTGCAACAGAAACAGCAGTTGAAAAAACAATCGAGCCAGAAGCGGTTGTTGTAGAAACTGTTGTTGTGGAAACTGTGGTTGAAGAAGCTGTGGTTGAAGAAATAACCGAGCCAGAAGCGATTGCTGCGGAAACTGTAACTGAAGAGGCTGCAGTTGAAGAGGTCAATGTGACAGAAGAGGCCGTTGTAGCGCCTGTTGCCGTGGCAGCACCACAGCCGGTTGTCGCTCATCCTGAAGGTGTGCTATTTAAGCACTATGCTTCAGCACCGATGACTAAAGCACCTGCGCCTGATTACGTCCCAGCATCACCAACTCAAGGCCAATGGGAGCGCCCAGCCTTTGATTTCGCAGGAAAAGGTCCTGCGGGTGGCCATGCTGCTGTTACTCAGGCCACGGCACCGGCAACAAAACCACAATCGGTCGAATAATAGCAATATCATTCAGTCCTAATATTGCAAAACCCGCCATCTGGCGGGTTTTTTATTTCGCCGATAAATTCAAGCGATCTGCTTCACTTTCTTGATCTCAAGGCTTTCCAGCTTGCCCTCTAGCGCTTTAACAAATTCTTTAAAATGTTCAGTTTTGTTATGTTTTTCCAATGCATCATCAGACGCCCAGCGCTCGAAAAATACAAAAGAACCTTCTTGGCCGCTTTCGGTATGGAGATCATATTGCAGATTCCCCTTTTCCTCACGGCTAGGGTCGATAACCTGATGAACCGCCGCTTTAACTTCAGCAACAAACTCAGGTTTCGCCACTAAACTGGCAATGACACGGACTTCCATGATTATTCTCCCATCTGATATTTAATTAGCCTACTTGCCGATAAATCAATCACTCGTCCTGCAGGACAATGTGACTTGGCGCCTCCCTATAAGAGCCCCTTTTTATATTATTTTCAACTGACCAAAATTTCCAACTAACCAAAAAATATTGTTTTCAACTTAACCGTAACAATCAGATGCATCCTAAGCGCTTTCCGCTTATCCTTATACCCCGCCGGAAACAGCACAAAAACCCATATCCTAAATAATTCGAGTTGCGAGAAGGCGGCAAGCGAGAGAGTCCCGATGAGCTTACATGAGTCAGTGATTCGGGTGATTGAACGCAGCCAACACACATGCAGCTTGAAGTATGACGGTATATATTTCATGACTGCGGAGCCCGTTAAATGACTGCACAACCTCAAACCCTGAAAATTCGCCGCCCGGATGACTGGCATATTCACTTACGTGATGACGAAATGCTCAGCACCGTGCTGCCCTACACTTCCGAGGTGTTTGCCCGAGCCATCGTCATGCCAAATTTGACCCCACCGATTACCACTGTTGCCAGTGCTATTGCTTATCGGGAACGTATTTTGGCGGCAATACCTGCAGGTCATACATTCACCCCACTGATGACGTGCTACCTGACTAATACCCTGGATGTCAATGAACTGACCCAAGGTTTTGAAAACGGTGTATTTACCGCGGCCAAGTTATATCCGGCCAATGCCACCACTAACTCAACGCATGGTGTCTCTGATATTCCAGCGATTTATCCGCTATTTGAACAAATGCAGAAGATTGGCATGCCGCTGTTGATCCACGGTGAAGTCACCGATGCCGCGGTGGATATTTTTGATCGTGAAGCGCGTTTTATTGAAACGATTCTGGAACCGGTACGCCGTAAATTCCCAGAATTGAAAATTGTCTTTGAGCACATCACTACCAAAGATGCGGCCGACTATGTGCTGGCAGGCAATCGTTTCCTTGGTGCGACCATCACTCCTCAACATTTGATGTTCAACCGCAATCACATGTTGGTGGGTGGGATTCGCCCTCACCTGTTCTGTTTGCCAATTCTGAAGCGGAGCACTCATCAAGATGCCTTGCGGCAAGCTGTGGCCAGTGGCTCAGACCGTTTCTTCCTTGGCACTGACTCTGCTCCTCATGCCAAACATCGAAAAGAATCATCTTGCGGCTGTGCCGGTGTTTTCAATGCCCCATCGGCGCTTTCGGCTTATGCCACTGTGTTTGAAGAAATGAATGCATTGGAACATTTGGAAGCTTTCTGCTCTTTGAATGGCCCGCGTTTTTATGGTTTGCCAGTTAACGAAGATTTTGTTGAGTTGGTTCGGAAACCTTTCCAGCAACCAGAGGACATCACATTAGGAAACGAATCTATCATTCCTTTCCTTGCCGGTCAGACCCTCAATTGGTCAGTTAAAGCCTGATAACACCAGCTGTAGAGCGCACTTTTCTCTGCAGCTGAAAATTTTTTTCTTAGTCAGTTGCGGCCTGAATATTTATACTGTATAAATAAACAGTATAAATATTCGGAGGGCCAAGTATGCGTGTTGAAGTCTGTATTGATAAAAAAAACCAGTTACCCGCAGGTGCTATCGAAGCACTCACCAATGAATTGAGTAAACGACTGAAGACTAAATTCCCAGATACGACCACTGCCGTACAAGTACGTTATGCCAGTGCGAATAATCTTTCTGTTTTAGGTGGAGCCAAAACGGATAAAGACCTCATATCTGAAATATTACAAGAAATATGGGAAAGCGCGGACGACTGGTTCGACGCGGATTAACCCACTGCAATAGGCTGTCAATGACGGCGATATGTTGTAGATAAATGCAGTTTTTTGCCGGGGAGTCGCTCCTCGGCTTTTTTATATCAATGAATATTGGCCCTTTCCGTTTCACATTTTTTATTTTTAACTTTCGATTCATTAATCATCAGAAAATAAATAATTTGTAAATATCTGTAGATAATCGCCAAATTCATCAACGGTTGCGTATACTGAAAAAGCTCACTCAGTATTGGGCCGCATTGATCCTCATTAGTCACTACCGTTCAGTAACTACTATATAAGGGGTCTTTATGGACAGAAATGATGAAGTTATCCAGACTCACCCGCTCGTAGGTTGGGATATCAGCACTGTAGATGTATATGACGCGATGATGATACGCCTTCATTACCTGTCTTCCATGGATCAACCGCCAGAAGATGCGCTAGTTGATAGAACACTCTGGCTGACGACTGATGTTGCGCGACAATTAATAAATATATTAGAAGCAGGCATTGCTAAAATTGAATCATCAGATTACCAAGATTTGGATCACCGTAAGCATTAATTATCACCAGCAATTAATTTCTCAAAGCTCGTAAAAAGGCACCAGTGAATATCACTCGGTGCCTTTTTATTAACCGCTCCCACTATAATATGGTGAACATCCCTTTTGCTCTCTTGGCTCTCATGTTATTACTATCGTTTTAATTTTTATGACAACTTACTGCCTTTAATTTAAATCGCTCTGGTCATTTTCAGGATAAAACTGCGTTACAAATCAAACAATATTAAATAAGATCGGGCGTTAAATAGGGTTCGCGGTGGTATTCAGCAGGGTGAAAAATATGGATTATGATTTGATTGTCATTGGTAGTGGCTCGGTCGGTTCAGCCGCAGGTTACTATGCCTCGCAAGCCGGTCTAAATGTGCTGATGATTGATAGCGCAATGCCCCCTCACCAAGCAGGTAGCCACCATGGTGATACCAGAATCATTCGCCATGCATATGGTGAAGGCGAGAAATATGTCCCATTAGTATTACGTGCTCAAGAACTTTGGGATCAGCTTTCAGCCCAGACCGGGGAAAAATTGTTCCAGGCCTGTGGTGTGCTTAATCTGGGGCCAGAGGATTCGGTCTTTCTAAAAAACTCACAATACAGTGCTCAACAATTTAATTTGCCGGTTGAGATCCTAAATGCTGCGCAAATTCGTGAGAAATGGCCGGTATTTACTGTCCCGGATAATTATATCGGCGTGTTCGAACCGCATTCCGGTTTCCTCCGCTCAGAGTTGGCGATAAAAACACTGATAAAAACCGTCACTGAAGCCGGTTGTGGCATTCTATTTAACTGCCCGGTGACCGCGATTGAGCCTCTGGATGAAGGCGTGGATGTCGTGACCATCGATGGTACCTACAGCGCTAAAAAAGTGGTTGTGACTGCTGGAACTTGGGTGAAGGAGTTGCTACCGCAATTGCCGGTAACCGCAATACGCAAAGTCTTTTCCTGGCACCATGCCGATGGCCGATACAGTGAAGGGAATCATTTCCCAGCATTCACGGTGGAAACACCGGACAATATTCATTATTACGGATTCCCTTCACAAAATGATGAATTGAAACTCGGTAAACATAATGGTGGGCAGCCCATAGAATCAGCGACACAGCGCAAACCCTTTGGCAGTTATGCTGAAGACGGAACAGAAGTATTTGGCTTTTTGCGTAATTTCTTACCCGGCGTGGGCGTTTGTTTACATGGTGCTGCATGCAGCTATGATATGAGCCCTGATGAAGATTTCATCATCGATACTTTGCCGGATAACCCCAATATTATGGTCGTGACAGGGTTAAGTGGCCATGGGTTTAAATTTGCCACAGCGCTGGGCGAGGTCGCTGCACTGTTTGCACAAGATAAACCATCACCTATTGATATTACTGCCTTTTCTTTGGCTCGATTCACGGATTCATAGCACTCATATCCGCAATTGACTCACTAAATTATTGCCAATGACTATTGAGGCTTAAACAAGTCATTGGCAATTAATTCATATCTAATCGTTAGCATCAAAACCACATTAGCCTGGTAATTAATAGCCATCAATTCATAAAACCCGCAAAAAAACATCGTAAATGCCGAATTGACGCCTTGGTCGTCAGAGGATTACCTTATCCTAGTATGCAGTCAGGTATGGTTGCAGTTAGACAAGGATGTATGTCACATGAAAATATTAATTATTGACGAGTGTTTTTATACCCGCTCAGGGGTAAATACTTATTTAAATAGTTCCGCATCTCTTAATTTAATGGATGTTTCTACCGTTGAGCAAGCAACATTAGCCATTGATAATTTTAATCCTGAAATAATAATTGTTAATCTTACGCAATACTGTCGATTCGGTGGACACTGCCCATTATTAGCACAATTCATCAACTGCTGTGGTCAGGCAAGAGTTTATATTTATCTGGATGCATCATATCCCTTTAGCGAAACGCCTATCCCTCTAACGGATTCTGTTTCAATCTTGGCTAAAAAGCATTTGCCCGAATTATTACAAAGCTTATCAAGTGTTTCAAATGATAACGATAAACCAGTGCTGCCATGTCATGCATCACTGTTCAGCCCACAAGAACATAAAGTTATGTGCTATTGGATGACAGAAATGCCCAATTACCGGATAGCCAGAAAATTAAATATCAGTGACAGTACAGTTTACTCACATAAGCGCCATATTACTGAAAAAATAAAAGTCAGAAACCGCTTGGAACTGTGCTTTATCTATAATGTATTTAAATATTTATACTAGACTTTGGCCTGTATTTAGAGACAGCATCAGCCAATAGCACTCTAGATATAGCCAAATAATACACATATATATTTATATTATGAATAATGTAGCCGAGAAAACAATGCGACATAGCTTACTGTTAAAAATATCGGTTACATTCTATTAAATGCCTTTTTATATAAACTAATTTCTATTTCCTTCAATTTTTACACACGCCTGAAAATAAGTTATTTAATTTATTATTCTCTTAGATAAAGGTTTACCCCCTAACTGATTGTTTACCCAATTAAAATCACCTACAATGGGCTATAACTTTAACCTCAGGCAGTCAGTATGTTAAGTAAATTCATCTCAATGGTTATCGATAATGTACGAGAGCATTTAATACTCTATATCTGTTTGTGGTTAATATTGTTGGCGCTGGATATTTACTTCTTTTTCTATTAACTCGCCTCTCCTTTTTTAACGGGGCCAACAGGCATCAAATCACCTGCGGCCCTCAGATGTTAAGTTACAATATGGGCGTATCCGATTCAATCTTAGCCGGCTTACCATCACTCAGTAACACTGCAAACTTATAACCGGCAGGTGTTAATTCCAGCGCGATTTTGGCAATAATGGTTAATGGAACTGACAGTAACATACCTATCGGCCCCAATAACCATCCCCAGAAAATTAATGATAAGAACACCACCAATGTTGATAACCCTAAGCCACGGCCCATCATGCGCGGATCGATGATATTGCCACCAATCAGATTAATGAGAATATAACCGCCGGTTACAGCAAAGGCGTCAGCAAAACCGTTAAAGAGTAAGGCCTGAATAATGGGTGGAATAGCGGCCAATACAGACCCGATGTTGGGAATATAATTGAGAACAAAGGCCAGTAACCCCCACAGGAAAGCAAACCTAACCCCCATCGCGGCCAAAAATAGCCAAATGACAATCCCCGTCGCAATACTAATAATAGTCTTAATCACCAGATAATGCGTCACGCCATTCAGCGCACGCCGCAAAATCGCATTCCCTTGTTCTGGGTTATCAAACATTAATTGCATTTTATAGGGAAGGCGCTCGACTTCAAATAACATGAAAACGACCGTCATTAACAGCAAGAACGTGCTAGCCATAGCACCGGAAAGGTGGCTGAGCAGGCGGGTAACAAAGTTCATGGCCATGCTGGGATCGACATGTTTCATAATGTCATCCACCGAAAACTCGATATTAAAGCGCATGGCGAACTCTTGCAGGTCACGCATTTTTTCCAGCATCATCCCGCGATATTGCGGTAGTGAGCGGGCAAATTCATTTAATGAAGAACCTAAGCGGCTAAACAGTAATGCCATCAGTAAAACAATAATGGTTACCAATAAGATGATAGCCAATGTCCGGGGGATCTTTATTTTTTCGAGTAATTTCACCAAAGGGTTTAAAACAATAGCGAGAAATATCGCCAGTAAAAAGGGAACTACAATGGGCGATGCCGCTTTGATCCCGGCCATAATCACCACCAACATTGCCAGCATCGCAACTAACCGCAACCCTTGGCCACCTACCACAGGTTTTGTCATTATTAATCCTTGTATTGGAACCGCCACGGCTCAAATGGCAAAAAAAAGACGCTAGCGGATAAAATAACCGACAACGCCTTATTTTAATAGCACTGGATATTACTTATCTGTGCCCTTTTCCGGCATAGGAATATGCATGGTTGTTTGTAGCAAACCTTTAGATTTATTAAAAATCTTAATACCATTCTCTCGCCCGGCCCGGCGAGAGCGTTGTTCTTCCTGTGGAAGCTTCAGCTCTTCCTGGCAAATCTGGCTACAGCAACCTTCAAATTTTGCGGCACAAACGGGGCATTGAATAAACAGTAAGTGGCAACCATCATTCTTGCAATTAGTATGCGTATCACTTGGGGTGCCGCACTGATGGCAATGTGCGATAATATCTTCAGATATCCGCTCGCCCATCCGCTCATCGAAAACAAAGTTTTTACCAATAAACTTAAGCGGCAATCCCTGTTCTTTTGCTTTACGGGCATATTCGATAATCCCGCCTTCGACGTGATAAACATTTTTAAAGCCATTATGCAGCATATAAGCGCTGGCTTTCTCGCAACGAATCCCACCGGTGCAATACATCACAATATTCTTATCTTTATTATGTTGCAGCATATCAACCGCCATCGGCAGTTGTTCTCGGAAAGTATCCGACGGAACTTCTATCGCGTTTTCGAAATGACCGACTTCGTATTCATAATGATTGCGCATATCGACAAACAAAGTATCGGGGTCATCAATCATCTGATTGACCTGATCGGCCTTCAAATAATGCCCAACATTACTGGGGTCGAAACTGTCATCGTCGATACCGTCAGCCACAATGCGCTCACGAACTTTCATGCGTAGCACCCAAAATGACTTGCCGTCATCTTCATGCGCAACATTCAACCGCACTTGGTTCAGCGCGGGATGAGCGGCAAACAGCGCGACTTGAAACTCATCATAACGATTTGCAGGCACGCTAATCTGGGCATTAATCCCCTCTTTTGCCACATAAACCCGGCCAAATACCCCGAGTTTAACAAATTGGCTATAGAGGTTATCACGGAAGGTTTTTGCATCTTCCAGCATGAAATATTTATAAAAAGAAACTGTGGTGCGCGGTTCGGTTTCAGCCAACATGCGCGCTTTAAGTTCCTCATTAGAAATTCGGTTATGTAACACTGGCATGGTGTACGTTCCTGTCTTTCAGAGAGGTTACTGATGAATATTTAATTATTGCTCAATGGGTTAGGTTAATCATTAGACGGCTAACCACGCTAAATCATCGCGCAATAGAACTGATATTTCGGCACCGGCTATCCCGTGCGGCGCATATAATACCTGAAACCTCGCCACGGCACATCTTTAGCGGCTATCACGCTCAGTCAAAGCAGAAAAAATAACACCCGCGAGCAAGGCAATTCCGGCAGCAATCAGTAACGGTTTGCTCTGCCAATCAGCGCCGAGATAACCCAATATGCCACCGACGACCAATAAACCCGCACTGAGTCTTGCAACTGTCATCGACGGCTCTCCGATAAGAATGAATAATATCCATTTATACACTGGAAATATCATACCGCAGAAATAAAAATCCCTCTTCGACAGACAGGGATTGGACTACTGACCAAGTTAATTTGCGGGGAAATGTGCCGGATGGGTCCCTGTTAGTTTCAAATACAAGTGCGTAAGCCGTCGGAGCGCCCATCGGGGCAATCGCCCCGCTTACATAATCATCAACCAAATGATTTATTTGATGAAGTTTTCGACAAAAAAGCATGAAAATGGCTTTTTGGTGCGCTCTTTTTTCCTGTAGTCTCCTAAAAATGCCACAATAGGCTACCTTAAAACGACAGATAAGTAGGTTGGGACTGGGCTTATTGAGGTTTTCTGATTAACTCAATGTGCACCATCAATATGTCCGAACGAATGACAATAATGCTGAGAACAGATATGCAAGTTCCGTCTTTTAATCGCTCACTACTGCACCCCCGTTATTGGCTGACTTGGCTCGGCCTCGGTATTCTCTACCTACTGGTACTGCTACCCTATCCGGTCATCTATTCCATGGGCACCTCCCTTGGCCGTTTTTCTATGCGTTTTCTTGCACGACGTAAGCGAATAACGCGGCGCAATCTGGAGCTGTGCTTCCCTGACATGCCGAAAAACGAGCGGGATGAGCTGCTGGTTAAGAATTTTGAATCCGTCGGCATGGGGTTATTTGAAACCGGCATGGCGTGGTTTTGGCCAGACTGGCGAATTAAGCGCTGGTGCAGTGTCAGCGGACTGGAGCATATCCAACAGGCTCGTGATGAGGGCAAAGGGGTTTTGTTGATTGGCTTGCATTTTCTGACGCTAGAACTGGGCGCGCGTATTTTTGGTATCTACAATCCGGGAATTGGCGTTTATCGTCCACATGATAATAAAGCCATGGATTGGATGCAGACCTGGGGCCGGATGCGGTCAAATAAAGCCATGCTTGATCGCAGAGACCTCAAAGGGATGGTTCGCAGCCTCAAGCAAGGTGAAATTATCTGGTATGCGCCCGACCATGACTATGGCCCACGCAGCAGTGTGTTCGTGCCCTTGTTTGCCGTCAGCCAAGCCGCCACCACCACCGGGACTTATCTTCTGGTGCGTATGGGTAAACCCACAATCATTCCTTTCACACCACGTCGGTTACCAGGTGGCAAAGGTTATCAACTGATTTTACAGCCCGCGGTGGATAATTTCCCGCTGGATAATGAAGTCGAAGCCGCGGCCTTTATGAATAAAGTGATCGAAAAAGAGATTATGCGCGCCACGGATCAATACATGTGGCTGCACCGGCGTTTTAAAACCCGCCCCGAGGGCGCACCTTCGCTGTATGACTAGCTTAGCTAAACGGAATTAGCTTAGAGCAAAATAATATAACAGATGATAATGAGAATTAGTTTATATCAGTTTTTTTGATACAATCTGTCAGTATTATCCGATAGAAATATAGTTGTGGTCTGACGATACTGAATTAATTTCCCTTGGTTATCTTCTGGTGACGCCCTAATTAATTCGAGTTGCAGGAAGGCGGCAATTGAGCGAGTCCCCAAGAACTTACACAGGTAAGTGACTGGGGTGAGTGAACGTAGCCAACACACATGTAGCTTGAAGTATGACGGGAATATCTTTTTCTTGATAAGGATATATATGCTCGCAACTCTTAATCTGTGGTTCACGCGGTTAACAGATCATCCGAACGGCGGTAAATTGTTATTACGCCTGACATTCGGTGTTTTGATGTTATTTCATGGCGTGGCAAAAATTCAGCACGGCACCAGTTGGATAGCCGCCTCTTTACAGGCGCAGGGCATCCCTGGCTTTGTTGCCTATGGCGTTTACATTGGCGAGATTATCACCCCGATCCTGATTATTTTGGGCTTATTTACTCGCCCTGCGGCTTTCATTTACGCCGTTAACCTATTGGTCGCGGTATTGATGGTCGGCACCGGTAAGTTCTTTACTCTGACCCAAGTGGGCGCATGGGGTTTGGAAAACGAAGCCATGTACTTCTTCGGCGGCGTGGCTATCATGCTGTTGGGTAGTGGCCGTTATTCCGTCACCAAAAATGAAGCTTATCGCTGATAATAATCTGTGCTGATAAATGAGCTGCTGCGCCCATCGCGTAGTGGCTTTTTTATTTCGCGGCAATGAGTTATAAAAAACGGTCAAAGCTCTATCCATTCAGTTATAACCTAATCGAATAAGCATATCCCCGAATTTCAAACCCTCTTTTCATTTTAATAAAAACTAACATTCATCTCATTGATGTCAATGTGCTATAGGCGCATACTTACCAAGCTAACTGTTTTATTCTTGTGCTTTGTTGCCCCTTCAAACGCCCCTATCGACGAATAAAGAGACGCAAAGCGCTCAGTTTGTTAAGAAGAAATCCCTTGTTTAATCGGTAATTTATGACCTCAGCACCACAACCTGTTAACTGGAAAAGAAACTTATTTGTCACCTGGTTAGGCTGTTTTCTAACCGGCGCGGCATTCAGTTTGATCATGCCATTCCTGCCACTGTATGTGGAACAGTTGGGTGTGAGCGGCCACCAGTCATTGAACATGTGGTCGGGTTTGGTGTTCAGCATTACTTTCCTGTTTTCCGCCATTGCCGCGCCTTTCTGGGGCAGCCTTGCCGACCGAAAAGGCCGGAAAATCATGCTACTGCGATCCGCTCTCGGCATGGGGATTGTGATGGTGCTGATGGGCATGGCGCAAAATATTTGGCAATTCTTGGCCCTACGCGCCCTGCTGGGGCTGTTGGGCGGCTTTATTCCTAATGCCAACGCGCTGATTGCCACACAGGTGCCGCGCAACAAAAGTGGCTGGGCATTGGGCACACTCTCAACCGGCGGGGTCAGTGGTGCATTAATCGGCCCATTGATTGGTGGATTATTGGCGGATAATTATGGTTTGCGGCCGGTGTTTTTTATCACTGCCGGAGTGCTATTCGCCTGTTTTGCCATGACCTGGTTTTATGTCCGCGAGCAGTTTGCGCCAGTGCTGAAGAAAGATATGCTGAATGGCCGACAGGTATTTAACTCACTGAAAAACCCTAAGTTAATCCTGAGTTTGTTTGTCACCACCATGATTATCCAAGTTGCGACCGGCTCGATTGCGCCCATTTTGACCCTGTATGTGCGCGAGCTGGCCGGAGATATCCATAATTTGGCTTTTGTCAGTGGCATGATTGCTTCGGTGCCGGGTGTCGCTGCGCTGATAAGTGCGCCGCGCTTAGGCAAGTTGGGGGATAAAATCGGGCCAGAACGCATTTTGATCGCCATGCTGGCATTATCCATTCTGATTTTAATCCCGATGGCCTTTGTACAAACCCCATTACAACTGGGTATTTTGCGTTTTTTATTGGGGGCGACAGATGGCGCACTGTTACCCGCAGTGCAGACTTTGCTGATTTATAACTGTACCAATCAGGTTGCGGGTAGAATTTTCAGCTATAACCAATCATTCCGTGATGTGGGGAATGTTAGCGGCCCACTCCTGGGTGCGGCGGTATCCGCCAGCTATGGTTTCCGCGCAGTATTCTGCGTCACCGCCGTGGTCGTGCTATTTAACGCCCTGTATTCTTACTGGTGTTTGCAACGCCAGCCCTTAAAAGCACAGCGCGAAGTTCAACAACAGCAAGATAGCTAACTCAAGATAACACCGCTGAGGCGACGAAAAGTCAGGATAAAGCAATCTAGATTTGTGTATTTTTTCAGCATAAAAACCCGCAAAATGCGGATAAAAACAGTAAAAAAAACCATAAGATTCGGTTTAAACTGATTGATAATTGCGATGAATGTCGACTTTTTATCTAAAAATACGATATAACCCCCAGTGGAAATTAAAAAATGACGTTATTATTGCGTTAAATTCTACTGTAACGCGTGTTAACTCCGACAATTGGTCACAGCGCCAAAGAGCTGACACTCGATGATAATTACACCCTAAATAATTCGAATTGCAGGAAGGCGGCAACTGAGTAAATTCCTGGGAGCTTACATAAGTAAGTGACCGGGGTGAGCGAAAGCAGCCAACGCACATGCAGTTTGAAGTATGACGGGTTTATTCGCTCATTTTAAAGCGATTCTATGGGAAGACTTTATGCAAACCTCTGTTAACACCCCTGGCGGTCGTACATTTTTTGGGCACCCTTATCCGCTCAGTGGACTATTTCTTTCCGAAATGTGGGAGCGTTTCTCATTCTACGGTATTCGCCCTCTCTTAATTCTGTTTATGGCGGCCACCGTTTTTGATGGCGGTATGGGTCTACCCCGTGAGCAAGCTTCGGCTATCGTCGGGATTTTTGCCGGGAGTATGTATTTGGCGGCACTGCCCGGCGGTTGGCTGGCGGATAACTGGCTGGGCCAACAACGCGCGGTGTGGTATGGCTCGATTCTGATTGCCTTGGGCCATCTGTCGATTGCTTTATCTGCTTTCTTCGGCAATGACCTGTTTTTTATCGGCTTAGCATTTATTGTGCTCGGCACCGGCTTGTTCAAAACCTGTATTTCGGTGATGGTCGGCACCCTCTATAAGCCCGGTGATGCCCGCCGTGACGGTGGTTTCTCACTGTTCTATATGGGTATCAATATGGGGTCGTTTATTGCACCGCTGCTTTCCGGCTGGTTGTTGCGAACTCATGGCTGGCATTGGGGCTTTGGTATTGGCGGGATTGGTATGCTGGTGGCGTTGCTTATCTTCCGTGGCTTTGCCATACCGGCGATGAAGCGCTATGACGCAGAAGTGGGGCTGGACTCAAGTTGGAATAAACCGACCAATCAACGCCAGGGTGTGGGTAAATGGGTTGCAGCCATTATGCTGGTGGTGGTGGCCATTATTGCTCTTATTTCACAGGGCGTTATCCCGATTAATCCGGTGCTAATTGCCAGCTTGCTGGTGTATGTCATTGCCGCCTCCGTGACACTCTATTTTGTCTATCTGTTCGCTTTTGCCAAAATGAGCCGTAAAGATCGCGCCCGTTTGTTGGTGTGCTTTATTCTGTTGGTATCAGCGGCATTCTTCTGGTCTGCTTTTGAACAAAAACCAACCTCATTTAACCTGTTTGCCAATGATTATACTGACCGTATGGTGATGGGTTTTGAGATCCCGACCGTCTGGTTCCAGTCAATAAATGCACTGTTTATCATCCTGTTAGCGCCAGTATTTAGTTGGGCGTGGCCAGCACTGGCGAAGAAAAAGATTCAGCCGAGCAGCATCACTAAATTCGTGATTGGTATTTTATGCGCGGCGGCCGGTTTCGCCGTGATGATGTATGCCGCACAGCATGTCCTCAGCAGTGGCGGCGCGGGCGTTTCACCCTGGTGGTTAGTGATGAGTATTTTGCTACTGACCTTGGGCGAATTGTGTCTTAGCCCTATCGGGCTGGCGACCATGACCTTACTGGCTCCAGACAGAATGCGGGGTCAGGTGATGGGGCTGTGGTTCTGCGCCAGTTCACTGGGTAATCTGGCTGCGGGCTTGATTGGTGGGCATGTTAAAGCTGACCAGCTTGATATGCTGCCAACCTTGTTTGCGCGCTGCTCAATTGCGCTGGTTATCTGTGCGGCGGTATTAATATTGCTTATCGTGCCAATTCGTCGCCTGATGAACAATACTCAGGGCCAGCAAACTGCCTAACAGTGATAAGTTAAGCTACACCAACCCGCCTTAATGGCGGGTTTTTTATGTTCAAAATAAGCTTACAGTTCCCATGCACGTTGCTGTAAAACCACCCGATAACCATCTGTATCTTCGAAAGTTTTACCACTGATATCCCAATAAGGGTTATAAGACGCCACCGCGCGAAAACCGGCAGACAACATTTGCTGGCACTGCCCTGCCCATTGCGCTTCATCCGGCAGATAAAAAACTAATAAGTTATCCTGCGTGGGCGCAAAACCTACCCGAGTGCCACGATGATGAGTAAACTCTATATGATAAGCATGATGTGGGTGACCCAGAATAGCACCGTCAAATCCTTGATGATCCGCAAAACTGCCCAACAGAGTGAACCCTAAGCCGTTACAGTACATCTCGCTGATTAATTTGAGATTATCCGTAGCTCTGGCCACTCGCATTACCGAAGTTTGTGGCAATATGGCCGCTTCTTTCGTCAAACCGGTAGCAGGCAAACCAATGGATTTGGATGACATCTAGCTCTCCTTTGATAGCACATTTGAATGCTGAGACTAAAAATGAAAATAAGACCTGCGCGACCTGCTGATTACCCCGCCATATTACAGTTGCAATCACAAAATACCCCAGCAAATTTAAGCACGGAACAGCGCAAACAGGGTTTTATTGTGTCGCAGATGGACGAAAAACAGCTGGATGCTATCAATCAAGATCTGGGAATTCTGGTGGCTATTGATGATGATCAGGTGGTGGCATTTGTCTGCCTGGCTCGCACACATCAGAAACCTCGCCCACCGGTGGTCGATGCCATGCTGGAGGCGATAAGTCAGCACCAATTTCAAGGTAAACCATTGAAAGAATTGCGGGTATTTCTTTATGGGCCGGTGTGTATTGATAGCCGTTGGCGGGGAAAAGGCGTGCTAAGTCAGTTATTTACCGCCGTTAAAGCCCATACCTGCAAAGACTTTGATGTCGGTGCCGCTTTTGTTAACCATGATAACCAGCACTCACTGGCGGCCCATGTAAAAGGGTTAAATATGACGCCGATCTGTGAGTTCACTTGCCAGCAACAACATTATCAATTGTTAGTTTTTACGACCACAGCATAGCATTACTCATAGGGGCCGTGCTGGGCGTCAATTGGCAGCATAAAAGTATCAACAATCATTGATAAAGGAACATCAATCACCGTGATGTATTTCCATGGCCCCTCGCGCATATCCCATTGCACTCCGGGGTAATATTGGTGTCCATGCCCCTGCCCCGGTACGGTGCGGCTGATAATACTGCCGCAGCCCGATAACAGCAGAATAACGGCCCCGAGCATGAGAATGCGAGTTCGCGGAAGCCAGCGGCGGGTCAGTTTAAACATGGGGTTCCATCGATTTTTAATCTTCATAGCAAGCTTTTATATACACAAAAAACGGGCAATTTATATGCCCGTTTTTTATTTTACTTCACCGCTATTTCGCGGCGGGAAACGCCTTCATATTATGCGCCAGTTGGCGATAATAACCGTTCCAGATTTTGTACTGTTCCGGCTGCTGCCAGACTTGCTGGTGCAAACGCGAAATCATGACCGGGTCACTGAGCAGTTCCAAGCGCTGTAATTTAGCCAATTTCTCCGGCCCAGCCTCTAGAGCTTGCTCCACCCGCTCACGACGATATTGCTCGATAATCGCGCGAGTGTGATGGCGAGCCGTTGCCATGGCACTGACTAACGCGTTATACGACGGGTTCATTACCGCATGGAAGAAGCCATGACTGAGCGCCCGCTGATGATTAAGTTTCAGATACTCTTCCGTGGCAACCAATTCCCGTGGCGGATTATATTCCTCTGGGATCAGGAATAATTTCGCCCGTTTACTGGCCAGCCCCAAGGTACGGCGGCTGGAGAATACAGAGACCACCGGCGACAGGATCAGCGAGAAGACGATGGGCGATAACCACCATAAGAAACGCAGATCCAACCAGGCCACACCACTCGCCCAAACCACACCTAGCAACAGTTGTGGCCCGTGGCGGACCATAGCTTCACTCCATGGCGTGGCGTCATCATCGCGCTGCGGTGAATTCCACTGCACCGACCAGCCGAGGAAAGCACTGACCACAAACACGGTGTGGAACAGCATCCGCACCGGTGCCAGTAATACTGAGAACAGCATTTCCGCCAGCATCGACAGCAACAGACGGAGTGCTCCGCCGTACTCTTTCGCCCCCTTAGCCCAGATCAAAATGATGCTGAGTAGCTTAGGCAAGAACAGCAAGACCAAGGTGGTGGAGAACAAACCGATGGCCAATTCCGGCCGCCACTGAGGCCATACCGGGAACAGCTGGCGCGGTTGCAAGAAATACTGCGGTTCCATCAGGGTATGCACCGCCTGCAAAGCCGTGCATAGCACCAGGAACATAAACCACAGCGGGGCCGACAAATAAGACATCACACCGGTGAGGAACACTGCACGGTGAACCGGATGCATACCTTTAACCAAAAATAACCTAAAATTCATTAAGTTACCGTGGCACCAGCGGCGGTCTCGTTTTAACTCATCCAGCAAATTGGGGGGCAATTCTTCATAGCTGCCCGGTAGATCATACGCAATCCACACGCCCCATCCAGCACGGCGCATTAATGCCGCTTCCACAAAGTCATGGGACAAGATAGCGCCCGCGAATGAGCCTTCGCCCGGCAAAGGTGCCAAAGCACAATGCTCAATAAACGGCTTCACCCTGATGATGGCGTTATGGCCCCAATAATGGGATTCGCCCAGTTGCCAGTAATGTAACCCGGCAGTGAACAACGGGCCGTAAACGCGGGTAGCAAATTGCTGAATTCGGGCATACAAGGTGTCCATGCCGGAGGCTTTCGGCGCGGACTGAATTATCCCGGCATTCGGATTGGCTTCCATCAGCCGCACCAAGCCCGTCAAACAGCCGCCGCTCATCACGCTGTCGGCATCCAATATCACCATATAGCTATACTGACTGCCCCAACGGCGGCAAAAGTCATCAATATTGCCACTTTTGCGTTTCACCCGACGCCGACGGCGGCGATAGAAAATACGCCCGTGCCCATCCACATCGCGGCACAATTCCAACCAAGCTTTTTGCTCCGCCACACAGATATCGGGGTCATAACTGTCACTCAGCACATAAATATCAAAGTGATCCAGTTGCCCGGTTGCGGCCACCGACTCATAAGTGGCCCGCAAACCGGCAAATACGCGCTCCACGTCCTCATTACAAATGGGCATAATCAGCGCTGTCCGATGTGCTGGATTTAGCGCCTCATCCCCTTTGATGGTGGAGGAAATGCTGTATTTGTCTTTACCAATCAATAATTGCAAGAACCCCATCAGCGCGGTCCAGAAACCGGCGGAGACCCAACAGAACAGAATGGCGAACAGAATAAGAATGCCGGTTTGCAGTAAATAAGGCAGCAATTGCATCACTGAAACCTGCCAGTTCTGCTGCCAAATTTCGAATGGATCGAGTAATGCCCAGCCCTGATAAGGTAAAATGGTCTTCATATAGCTGGTCGCAATGGTGGTTTGCAACACAATCAGTATCAGCAATATATAGCGGCGCAGAGACCCCACGCTGCGCCATTTTTTCTCGGCAAGTGCCTGTTCATGTGTTTGGGCGCGTGACACCGGGCTGCGGCCCAGTAGCGAATCCCAAAAACGCCCGACCGGATTAGTACGCCAGGCCTGCGGAGCCATACTGGTGCGCTTGATGGGCGGCGTAGCATGAATAACCGTGCGCCCCTCGTCGTCTTGCGCCAGTAATTTTTTATCAGCCAGTAATTTCTTATCGGCCAAAGCATCCGGCCATGCCGCTTGCAAGCGGGCATTGACCGAAGCCAATGCACTGTCTTGCTCACTGAAAACCACCTTTTCTGATGTACTGGCAGCTAATTGCTGATGTACCCGTGGTATCGCATCAGGTGTGCTGCCGAGCAGCACATCCTCAGGCAAAGCATCGCGCAACGCCCCTTGCTGCTGTGCAGTCAGGGGCAAATCCGCAATATAATCCTGTACAGGAGATTGATTTAACTTATTCATTGGCAGGTAGCTGATAGCTCCAGGTTTCCGTCAGGGTTTTGTCGCCATTAACCAGCGCAGCGCGCATTTCTATTGGTTTTTTGGCATCCTTAACTTTTAACCGCAGTGTCAAACGCCAGCCTTTGGTCACTGGATTGTAGCGAACACTGTTTTCGATCAATTCACCGTTGTCATCAATACTGACCTGCGAAGCCAGTGGCGCATTTTCATCCAGTGATTTCAGTACCGGGCCGACAAAATCAACCAAGAAAGCCACACTGCCGTCTGGCTCACGGATCAGATTCGACTGTTTTACATCCCCGGTTGAGCGCAGAGTTTGTTTCACATAAGCCACATCCGGTGAATGCAATTTGTCTTCATCACGGGTGAAATGCAGGCGGTAATTCAGATCGAGCGAATTCTTGGCATCCGGTAAAACATCCGGTGTCCAGAAAGCCACGATGTTATCGTTAGTTTCATCCGCGGTTGGAATTTCCACCAGCTCCACTTTACCTTTGCCCCAATCGCCACGGGGTTCAACCCAAGCGCTCGGACGCAAATCATAGCGATCGTCTAAATCCTCATACTGCGAGAATTCACGGCCGCGTTGCAGCAAACCGAATCCTTTTGGATTTTCAACAATATAAGTGCTGACTGACAAATGCTTTGGATTGTTCAGCGGTCGCCAGATCCATTCACCATTACCAGCATGAATAGAAAGACCATTGGAATCATGTAAGGCCGGGCGATAGTTCAACACCGCAGATGGCTGACTTGGGCCAAACAAGAACATACTGGTTAATGGTGCAATCCCCAGTTTCTCTACTTTATCGCGCAGGAAAACTTTAGCTTGCACATCAATGGTGGTATCGCGGCCCGGATAAACCACAAAACGATAAGCCCCGGTGGCGCGAGGGGAATCTAGCAAAGCAAAAATAACCAGGTGCTTATCATTAGGTTTTGGACGTTCAATCCAGAACTCACGAAAACGCGGGAACTCCTCGCCAGAAGCCAAGGCAGTATCAATCGCCAGCCCGCGCGCAGAAAGACCATAAACCTGGCCTTTACCAATCACACGAAAATAGCTGGCACCAAGCATGCTGATGATTTCGTCTTTTTTATCCGCTTTGTTAATAGGATAAAGCACTTTGAAACCGGCAAAACCCAAATCCTTCACTGACTCGGGGTCATGCTTGACCGAGCCAAAGTTAAAGTAGTCCGGGCTATAATTGATAGGCTTCACACTGGTGGCCGTCACTTCATTAATTTGCACCGGTGTATCGAAATACATACCTTGATGATAAAACTCTAACTTAAATGGCGTATCCAGTTTGTTCCAATACGATTTATCATGGTTAAACTGAATTTGCTGATAATCGGCAAATTTCATTTCGCGAAATTGCGATGGCAGATTACTTTTCGGCGTTTCAAAACGTTTACCCGCCAGAGCCTGTGCCTGCTTAGCCACATCATCTAATGAGAAAGCCATGGCCTGAGAAGTGAATAATGACAGCAAGAGAGCCACCCCCAGCCATCTGACGCTGTTTGCGCGTGACCCTTTTGACATTCTATTGACGTTCGACAAAATATTAACTCCCACATCTCCCCCTAAATCATAACAGCCAAATAATTGACGGTTTATCCAGCAGGTGCCGTTGATAAGTCCCGGCTAATGTTATGCCCAAACTTACACCGCCAGCCCAGTGTTTAAACCAGTGGCTAAGCCACCAGCCTAGCAAGCTAGACTAAAATACGCTATGGAAAATCATTAACCCTTATAGTAGTGTTTCTTGCCGTACTGATCCATTGATAACGCATATAGTTACCAATGAGTAATTACCATAAAAAATATTCTGGGCAAAATCAGATACGTTATTCTAATTCCGATAACAAACAGCGAATAAGTATGAAAAAAAACACTCACCAACGGGAGTACTTTTTAGACGCCATCCGCGCCTATTTGATGTTACTCGGCATTCCTTTTCATCTTTCACTTATATACTCCAGCCATCATTGGGCAGTGAATAGCAGCCATTCTTCATTGGCATTTACCCTATTAAATGACTTTATCCATGCTTTCCGCATGCAAGTGTTTTTTGTTATTTCCGGTTATTTTTCGTTCATGCTATATCAGCGTTATGAGCGCCACCGCTGGCTGCAAGTCCGGCTGGAACGTGTTGTTATTCCGTTAATTACTGCTATCCCGCTCATTACTTTGCCTCAGTTTTTCTTACTTAAAAATTACACCAGTAAATTACAAGATTGGAATTTATTTACAATTTATCAAAAAATAAATATTGCTATTTGGGAAGTTGTTTCTCACTTATGGTTTTTGTTAACACTCGCCTTATTGACCACACTTTGTTTTTATCTGTTCCAGAAGATAAAGAATAAACAGCACTCAGTTCCGACCTTGATAAAGAGAATGAATAACATAGGAAAAATCTCACTATCATTGTTTTTATTCGTGTTCATTTATTCAGTAATACGGAGAATAATATTTATCCTAAATCCTGAAATACTCTTTAATAGTGTCTTCAATTTCGTTGTGATGGAAACCGTGTTTTATCTGCCTTTCTTTCTTCTGGGCGCTTACAGCTTTATCTATCCCCCACTCAAGCAGGTTTTTCTCACCTTTTCGCCGGGTGCACTAGCTGCTTCACTCCTGTTATTTGGTGCTTACTATTTAAACCAACACTTTAATACTGCTGAGTTTTTTGCCTTCGAGCTGGATCTTATGATTAAAGCGTTAATGGGCGTGACGATGACCAACGTGGTCTACTCTCTGGGGCACCAGTTGTTCAATTATCCTTCTACACGCATCACCTACCTGGTTAATGCCTCTCTTTTCATTTATCTGGTGCATCATCCATTGACCTTGATTTATGGTGCCTTTGTCACTCCCAAAATTGACAACAATGGCGTGGGCTTTTTACTCGGAATGCTCTTTGTGTGTTTGATTTCATTTATTTTATATGAGGTTCATCGCCGTATTCCTTTGCTAAAATTCTTGTTTTCTGGCAAGTCGCAGCAGCAAACGACGCAACCAAAGTATTGTGCAAAGTAATAAAGTTATTGCTAAGCGATCTACCTAACTGCATACCGTTTTGGTCATAAAACCGCTACACTGTGAGACCATCATGTAGATGCGGGATGGCAAATGCCTCACTGTGCGCTCTGCTTTCAGAGCAATTATCCTGTTGATTCCTTATCAGGGTTTGTTTCACTTGCAGTGACAACAAAAAGAGGAATTGTGATGAGTAAGCAAGAATCTATTGAGAATAATCCCACATCTGATACTACGCCAGTCACCGAGTTCAGCACCTTACTTGCCCTGATTAGCCGCCTTAGCGGTGCTTTAGATAGCGCGATCACCGGCAAAGACCGCAGCGTATTGGTCAATGAACTTTCACAATTTTCTGTCGATAATCTTCCTGAACAGGAAAAATCAGTGACGACTGAAGCACTAAAAAGATCGTTAGCAACACTGAAACGCGATTAATTTCATTATCCAACGCTCACCCTTGATTCCCCGCTGGGCGATTAAAGGTGAGCGATCTGGAGATACCTTCCTATATGCTGCAGCTATACCTTAATTTAACATATTGAATTAGGTCATATCTTCCCATCGATTCCTCCAAATCTGTGTATAATAATTCTGCTCACCCGCCATTTCTTTTCATATCAGGAGACCTCCCACATTGGACGCCATCACTATTAACAGCCTTTTTTTGATTGGCGCTGTGCTGGTGGGAGCCAGTATTTTACTGAGTTCACTCTCTTCCCGCCTGGGCATCCCCATTTTGGTCATTTTCTTGGCCATTGGCATGTTGGCGGGTACCGACGGCATCGGTGGAATTGCTTTCGATAATTATCCTGTCGCGTATTTGGTGAGCAATCTGGCGTTGGCCGTCATTCTATTAGATGGCGGTATGCGCACCCGAGCATCATCATTCCGCGTCGCATTGTGGCCGGCCCTCTCGCTGGCGACAGTCGGGGTATTGATTACTGCTGGCCTAACCGGCATGGCCGCTGCCTGGCTATTTGATTTAGATATCATTCAAGGCTTATTAATTGGGGCAATTATAGGGTCAACCGATGCGGCGGCGGTCTTCTCACTGTTAGGTGGGAAAGGTCTCAACGAACGTGTTAGCGCCACTCTTGAAATAGAATCGGGCAGTAACGACCCCATGGCCGTCTTTTTGACCGTGACTCTGATTTCCATGATTTCAGCCGGTGAAACTAGCCTAAGCTGGATGTTTTTGGTGCACTTAATTCAACAATTTGGCTTGGGTATTCTCATCGGCTTGGGCGGCGGCGGCTTACTGATATTACTCATCAACCGGATAGAATTACCCAGTGGTTTATATCCATTACTGGCGGTATGCGGCGGGATTCTGGTTTTTTCACTCGCCACCGCGCTAAATGGCAGCGGTATTTTGGCGGTCTATCTCTGTGGCTTGCTACTGGGCAATCGCCCCATCCGCAACCGCTCTGGGATTTTGCAAACCTTTGATGGGCTGGCCTGGCTCAGCCAAATTGGCATGTTCTTGGTATTAGGGTTGCTGCTTAATCCAAGTGAGTTGTTGCCGATCGCCATTCCGGCATTAATTCTCTCATTGTGGATGATTTTGTTCGCCCGACCGCTGTCAGTGTTCATCGGCCTACTGCCCTTCCCCAGTTTTAATCTGCGCGAGCGTATCTTTATTTCGTGGGTCGGTTTACGCGGTGCAGTCCCAGTTATTCTGGCAGTATTCCCGATGATGGCGGGTATACCCAATGCAAATTTATTCTTTAATGTCGCCTTTTTCGTGGTGCTGGTTTCACTGCTGCTGCAAGGCACCAGTTTGTCATTCGCGGCGCGCAAAACAAAACTGGTGGTGCCTCCTGCCCTCGCGCCAGTGGCACGGATTGGTTTAGACATTGATAAGAATAACCAGTGGGAGCAATTCATTTATCAGCTCAGCTGTGATAAATGGTGTATCGGAGCTACCCTGCGTGATTTGAAAATGCCGGAGGGCACGCGCATTGCCGCACTGTTCCGTGGCAAGGATCTCTTACATCCCACCGGCAGCACCCGCCTGAAAGAGGGCGATATTTTGTGTGTTATTGGTCAAGAGCATGATTTACCCGCACTTGGGAAACTCTTCAGCCAGTCCCCCAGCATCCAGTTGGATGAGCGTTTCTTCGGCGACTTTATTCTTGATGCTGATGCAAAACTTCATGATATTTCTCAGATTTATGGTCTCAATCTGGAGCCGGGTGTTGATAAACAACAAACACTGGGCCAATTCGTGCTCTATCTCTTTGGTGGTGAGCCGGTTATTGGTGATCAGATTGAATGGGATGGTCTGACGTGGACAATTGCCGAAATGGAATCTGACCGAGTGAGCCGGGTCGGGGTTAAGATAGTCACGGATAAAGCCTGAGTTGAGTAGCACAACCGCTTGACCTAATATTCAACTCGAGCTTAGAGTTCGCTTAATTTATTTAAGAGTTTTCTTGTATTTTATTGGCAATATAAATATGTGCCCGTGGTGAATTCTAGTCTCAGTCAATTCCATTTCAAAAAAAACCCATTAAATACAATAGATTAAGAAATGTTGGTCTGTTGTATATATTTGTTGATAAATTAATCAATAATAGTATATATTGTGAATTATAATCAGTGGTTTATAATGAATTAGTAGCCACAGTTCTTATTGGTACACGACGTAGTTAATTATTCTCTCTATGCATTCGCTCTAAGGTCGTGAGTATAAGCTGACAGATAACATTATAAATTCGCCTGGTAATTCTAATGTCAGAATAGTGTTTTCTCCACGGTCAAGAATACAAACTCAAGCACTAAAACCCTAAATTTAGCCCGATGTCACACTTAGGCTATATAAAGAGCCAGTCATTATGAAAAATTTTTTAACCGGTATCATTTTCGTTGTTCTGACATTTTTAACCTATGGCACTGTCGCTGCCCCACAAGAAATAATCAGAACATTAGTTAATGTAGGTTATCTTGATAACCTGTCGCCACTTGTGTTTCGCGAAGGAACTTCACAGCCCAGTGGGTTAGCTGTCGACTATCTCAATCAATTCAGCGAAATAAATAATTTTCAATTTGAATATGTTCATTATAAAAATAAAAATGATTTATGTGATGATTTAGAAAGCGGAAAAATCAGTATTGCTATTGGGTTTACTCAAATAACACAATGTAAAATTGCCATTAACTCACCGGTTTTTTGGCAAACTCGCCTTTATAAACTACAAAACAGCCAGCGCCAGAGAGACATAAAAACAGTCTATTCACTCTCACAACAGATTTCCGCTGAAAGCCTGAAAAAGATTTATCCTCATGCTCAAATAATAGAAGATCTGCCCGAGGCCGAAGTTCTAAAGGTTTTACTGGCAGATCCTTATTCTATCTATATTGCAGGTATTTTTAACACTAACCGTATCGTGCAAGAAAACGCAGCAAATATTCAATATGCGCCGTTAACTTATAATTATGATACAAAATTTATTTTTGCCTTAACGCCCTCTATTGATAGAAAATTATTTAATGCACTTAATTCCTTCATGACAGAGAAGTCGTCCAAATATCCTAACGACGATGAGATGTATTGGCTTAATTATGCCCAATTAGGTAACTATCAAAGAATTCAATTAACTCCCGAACAAAAAGAATGGGTGGCAGAGAAAAAAACCATCATTGTTGCGGTGCCTAAATACTCTTATCCAATAGGATACCAGGACGATGAAGGTAATTTTAGTGGGTTATCGGCACAACTTTTGGATATTGTCTCAGCCAGTACCGGTCTTAAATTTAAACCTGTGTTTGTCGAATCATTAGGGGAAATGATTGAGTATGTCTCATTAGGAAAAGCTGATATGGGGGCTCATCGCAGTGTTACATCAAATTACACACCTAATACCATTTTCAGTCCGCCATTTTATATTTCAAGATTCGTCGCGGTTGCAAGGGCAAGTGATAACGATATCCAAAGCTCAAAAAATATCAATGGTAAGCGTATTGTGCTGGTGAAGGGCCAGAAAGTCATTCAGGAAATTGCGGCTGAATTTCCCAAGTCAGAAATAATCACTATTGAAGGTTCAGAATTAGATTTATTAAGTGCCATCGTTAATAATAAAGCAGATATTGCTATTATGCCGAAAATTGTATCATCTTATTGGATTAAATATTTTTACGAAAAAAAACTAAAAGAATACCCATTAACCAATCCACCGGCGGTCATAGCATTTACAATTAATCGTAAATATACCATCCTCAATGATATTATTAAAAATGTCATGCTTACATTACCTTATAACAATTTAGAGATGATTGACTATCATTGGTCAAAGTCAATAACCCCTCCCTCCACCATTGCGCCAAGAATTCCGACTATTATTTACCTGACTTTATCAGTATTAGTTGTTATAGCAGCAATTAGTGTGATCATTTATATAAATAGCCGCCTAAGAAAACGCCGAAAGACCAATTTAGAGTTATATAACAGTAACTTAAAAGAAATTATAGATGCAACCCCGTCCCCGCTTTATAAAGTGAGTGTCAATGGCGATATTATTTTAGCCAACAAAGCATTTTATGATTTCCTTTCAATCAAAGACCCTGACAGTATTAGCTCATTGCAAGATATTCAATCTCTGGCACCAAACAGCTTGTCAAAGATAATGGAATTACACGAGACCGCATACACAACTAACAGAGAGATAAATTCGGGTCAAACGTATAAAATTTCAGATATCGATTTCTACATTAGGCAATGGATATCACCAACTCAAAACAGTGATAAGCAACAAGTCATGTTAATTGGTGGTTGGTTCGATGCTATACACAGTAAAAAAACAGATATTACATTTGCAACCGCGAAAAAAAATGCTGTCGACAGCAATTATAGCATGCTTCATATCGCTATTATTGACGACAATTCCATCAGTAAAATCTTACTTAAAGCCCAACTTCTAGAATATGGGGTTAATGTTAGCGAGACTAATGACCTGCTTGAATTAAAACAGCTAGTGGAGAAAGGATCACTTGATGCCGTTATTAGTGACTTAACCATGAAAAATATAACAGGCTACGATGTACTCAAAACGCTGGTAGAATCTACCCAATATCCACCACCTTGTTATATTTATACTGACCGTATTGAAAAAGAAATCGAAGAGAAGAGCTTGGCACTTGGGGCCACCGGACTCATCGCCAAACCATTATCAATTGAACAACTACAAGAGATACTAGACAATATTAAGTCATCGCAACAGACCTACAAATTACTCACACTATTAGAGAAAAATGCTTATGGTAACCAAGACACGTTATTAGCTATAGTCAATGTTCTGTCAGATGCAGTGAATGAAAATATCCAACAGTTACAAAATACGCATCCTGAAGATAAAGAAGCCAGACTCGAGATAGTCTATAGCATTAAAAGAATGTTAAGTTTGCTCCAGTTTGAGGATCTAATGAATCAGTGCGATAGCTATGCTGCTATTTTGCAACATGAGTCTGAAAATATTGCACTCATATCGCACGCTTTTGAGCAAAGCTTGATACCCTTCTTATCTATCATTCAGCAATGCCAAATATTGATCACTAAAAAGCAGAGTCAATGACATAGCCATTCAGTCAAGACGGCAAGAGTCGTACTTTGTATTCGCTGTAATCATCTATTACAGCGAATACATTATAGGATTACTTTTTGGTCACACTTTCCAGTTTTTCTTCTACACTGATTTAATTTTATTAACCAAAACAATCCCCACACAGACCAATATTAGGGCGATGGCATTCTTCCATTCTAAAATACTTTCGTTCAGGAAAATGGCGGATAAAACCGCACCAGAAACCGGGATAAGGAAATTGAATGGCGCCACCATGCCGACTCGATTATATTTCAGCAACAAGCTCCACAGTGCAAAGGCGGCCGACGACAACAGCACCAAATAGCCCAGCAACAATAATGCCTGCCAACCAAAATCACTTAAATAGCCACCAAAGAGATAGCCGCCCAGCGTTAATACTAACCCGCCGATCGCCAACTGATACCCCGTCATCACGGTGGTGTCCATGGTTTGTGAGATCCGTTTACCATAAATACTGGCGGCGGATAGAATAAAAGCCGCCAACACCACACAACCCTCGCCCATCAAGGAAAAATTAAAGTCCATTAAATCGGAACCAAAATTCACCACCATGACACCGGCAAAGCCTAAAGCGCATCCAATGATTTTATTGAACGTCAGGCGGTCATTTTTATAAATATAATGCGCTAATAGCACACTGAAAAATGTACCTGTCGCATTCATGATAGAGCCTTTGACACCCGTGGTGTAGGCCAGACCAATATAGAAAAACACATACTGTAACGTTGTCTGTGTTAGTCCCAATAGAGCAATTTGTTTATATTGGCTCTTTTTGAGGCGGCCAATCGCCTTGCCGCTGGCCACAGCAAAAAATAGCAACACCACTCCGGCCAATAAAAAACGATAACCCGCAAATACCATCTTGCTCGGAATATCATCTGGTGCAATATGAAACAGCGCATAGCCATTCTTTATCGCCGGATAGGCACTGCCCCAAAGAAGGCAACAAAATGTCGCGACAAGAAAAACAAATTTTTTATTGGTAAAAAGCGGAGGACTCCGGTCCACGTCAACATCCTTTCAAACAAGAAATGAAACATTGTTTCGTTATAACCATTTCTGGTTTAAAAATCCTGTCTAATGTCACTTTTCTCCTAAAAAGATGCCAATAAGATTATTGCTTCACACCTATAGCGCATCTGGATGTCAAAACCCTCAAAACTGTTTGTATTAAAACTATCAAAGCTCTTTGCGTTTGATCTTTTTACTGATTCCAGCCCCCAAAATCGCTTTGCTATGTGACAGCCCTGCCCGGACGATTTTATCGTCACAATACGCAATTTATCTTGTCGCCTATCACGCATTTAAGCTGCAACCTACTTTCAAGTGTATTAATGCCGCTAAGAGTGTAAAAAAATATTCTTCAAAAACATATAAACATTAAACATATTAATGTAATTTTGATAAACTTGACTTAAGTCATTTGAATAACCTAAATTAATCGTATGATAAGTAACCGGTTATAATGTTTCCCTGGTGTTGGCCGAATTGGCATCCCTTACCAAATGAGATTGGTAAGGGTTTTTTTTGTCTATTATTTGGGCTACAACCGCGTTTTATTGGATGACGACTCTACTGTAGTGCTCGAGCTAAAGTAATGGCTCGGATAATCATCGCGCGATCGACGTCAGGATGGGGGCTTTCGAGTAATTGCTGCCAGATAACTATAGCTTGTGCATACTTGGCATGAATAAAGTCATCATTGGCTTGCAACATCAGTGCGGTGTATTGCAACGGATCTTTTGCCAGTGCTTGCTGTAGCCAATAGGTCACATCCTCAGTCATTTTTTGCCCTGACTGATAATAAAACAGAGTCGCTCGGGCAGCATCTATTGAAGCACTCGCCCCCTGCAAACGTTCTGTCTGCTGCAATGCCACCAGCGCGTCCTCAAATTCATTCTGATACAAATAATATTGAGCCAAACTAAACCAGAGTTCACTGTTATCAGGTGACTGTCGGATACGCTGCTGTAATAGAAATAATGTGGGGTCACTGCTTTGCTTATCCAACATATTGTTCAATCGCGTAGCTTCTTTCTGGCGCAAAACTTCCTGCTGCACCGCGGCATAGTGACCTAATTGCTGATATCCCAACAGAATAAGTATCGGGAGCAACAAGCTCAATCCCAACGGCCAGCGCCAACTCAGACGACCATATTGCCGTAACCAAGGCCACCATATGCCGCTTAAAATCATGAGCAATAATATCGCCATTCCGATTGCCAATATCATCAGCGCCCCTCTCTTGAACTTGAGGCCGCTCGGTTTCGAATGCGTAACACTAATCCGCCTAACACACCGGCCAGCAGCACTCCCGGCCCAAACCACAGTATCAATGTTGCACTGCGCACCGGCGGCCTATAAAGAACAAAATCACCATAGCGCTGAGTCATCAGGGCCATAATTTCTGGAGAGCTGTGCCCCGCTTCCACCAACCGGTAGACTTCTAAGCGCAAGTCCTGCGCGATGGGTGATGTTGATTCCAATAAGTTTTGATTCTGACATTGTGGGCAACGTAACTCTTTTGCCAGTGCCAGCGCTTGTTGTTGATTTTGTTGCGAACTAAAGTGGTAAGTATCCACCAAATCGGCCAACACCCACGGCGAGAAAACCAGTGATAACAGCAGCAAAAGGGTTTTCATGGTGTTTCCGCCTCAGCCCATTGCGCCAATAATGGCATAAACTGCTGTTGCCATATCTCTAATGTCATTTCACCCGCATAGCGCTGGCGAATAATACCATCAGCATCAATCAGCCAGGTTTCGGGGGTGCCATAGACTCCCATCGCCAGCGCTAAAATCCCTTGTGGGTCATAAAGATTCTTTTGATAAGGATTGCTGTAGCGGTGGAGTGTATTCAATGCCGCCTGGCGCTCGTCGCGGTAATTCAACCCGTAAAACTGTACTTTATTTAAGCTGCTAGCAATCTGGTCTAATACCGCCAGCTCTTGTTTGCAACTGGCGCACCAACTGGCCCATACATTAATCACAGTCACTTTCCCCAGCAGTTGGCTCCGCGTTATTTTTTGTTCTGGTTGCTGTAATTCAGATAATGAAAACTCGGGGATTGGCAGGTTTTTCTCTGCTAACTCAATATGATGCGGGTCACGATTTAGGCCGCTGTAGAGCACCAATCCTAAGAAAAAGGCCAGCACTGGAACCAGCAACCAAGGCCACCGCTGTTTCATTTGTCCTCCACAATATCACTGGCAGGTTTGGCTCTACGCCACAGTGTCAGCACGCCACCAAACACCATTATCAATGCGCCGCCCCAAATCCAGCTAACCATCGGTTTATGATATAAGCGCACGCTATACTCCCCGGCAGACAGATTATCCCCTAACACGGCATAAAAATCGGCCAAGGGGCCACTGGCTATCGCCGGCTCAATCATCAACATTTCACGCGCGGTATAATGCCGCCGTTCAGGTAACAATGTGGTGATAGGCCGCCCATGCTGACTCACCCTGATGTGCGCCCGTTCGCTGGTGTAATTCGGGCCGACCAGTAATTCGGTTTGCTGATAAGTCAGTTGGTAGCCCGCCAATGTTGCTTCGCGACCAGGTGACATGCGGCTGCCCAGCTCCGTCGAGTGATAGGAAGCAAACAGCATGCCCAGCAAGCTGATGGCCACCCCGCCATGAATCAACCATGAGCGCCAGCGGATCTTGGCGGCAAACAGCGGGGCAAATAATGCCCAAAGAGCCAGTGTGACGCCCGGCATCATGGCTGGCTGCCATTGTGATTGTGGTTGCCATAGAAATTGAAACCAGCCCGCACTGAATAGCGCCCCGAAGATAGCCAACAATGCAGGAGCCACCAGACGCCAGCGCGGGGTTTTGCGGCTTTGCTGCCAATCAGCAAATGGCGCGACCCCCATCAGCAATAACAACAGCAACACAAAAGGCGTCAGTGTTTGGTTAAAATAAGGCGCACCAACAGAGAGTGAACCCAAACCTAATGCACTGAAAATTAAAGGATATAAAGTACCAATCAACACCGTAACCGCCGCGATACTGAGTAACACTAGCGCCGCCAGCAGCAAGGTTTCCAAAGAAAATAACGCGAAATCAGCCGCGCGGTGATTACCCCGCACCCGCAGTGCAAATAACATCAAAGAAATCAATGTCACCATGCCAAATAGCGCCAGTAAAACCTCGCCACGGGCGGTATCAACAGCAAAAGCATGAACTGAGGTCAACACGCCGGAGCGGACGATAAAAGTCCCTAACAAGCAGAGCTGAAATGTCACCAATGACAGCAAAATGCCCCATTGATGATACAAACCGCGCCGCTCATTGATAGCCAAAATATGCAATAGTGCCGTGCTGGTAAGCCAGGGTAATAATGACGCATTTTCTACCGGGTCCCAGAACCACCAGCCTCCCCAGCCCAATTCACTGTATGCCCACCAAGCGCCCAGTAAAATCCCGATGCTCAATAACCCCCAAGCCGCCAGCACCCATGGGCGGCTGTAACGCGCTATATTTTGGCTACTTTTGCCCTCAAGCAATGTCGCGACCGCAAAAGCAAAACTGATGGCAAAACCGCTATAACCCAGATACAGCAGCGGAGGGTGAAATATCAGCGCGAGATCTTGCAGCATCGGGTTCAAATCGCGCCCCTCCGCTAAGGTGGGGAATAATCGCACAAAGGGGTTGGAGAAAAAGAGGATAAAAGCGCTGAAAGCAACCAGCAGCCAGCCCATCACGCCCAAGGCGCGGGCAAAGAATCGCAACGGAAAATGGTGGCGAAAGAGTGTCAGCGCGCTGCTCCACAAGCTCAGTGCAAACAGCAGAAATAACATGGAACCTTCGTGCCCACCCCAGATTGCCGCAATTTTATAAAACAGTGGGAGCTGACTATTGGCGTGCTGGGCAACATACAATACAGAAAAATCATTGGTGACAAAGCACCACCCCAGAGCCAATAGCGCCAATGTGATCAATAAAGTCACGCCATAGCTGAGCGACGGCAGCCAGACAAGCAATGGCATTCGCCGCCCATACAAAGCTATAAAGGGCACACAACCGAGCAATAGCGCCAGTGACGCCGCCGCCAGCAGTGAAAGCAGCCCAAACTCTCCTGTCATAGAATTTTATCCATCACTCTACCTTATCCATCAGACCATTTTTCCATCACACTATTCCCCATCACACCAGGGTCATCTGACCGGCATAAAGAATGAAAAAACGCAAAACGAATACGCCGAACAAGCTTAAACCGGAAACCGTGAGCAGGAATGAGACCCGGTGGCGCAGGTTATGGCTGCAATAGCGGTTTAGAGCCAATGGCAGCACCATGCCGCAGCCAACCACCCAGAACCAGAACATCAGCGCCCAGAAACCGCCGCCGAGGGCGGCTGTCACCGCCACTTCTTTCTGTCCGCCGCCAAACCATAGTCCGGTAAAAAAAGCCAACAGCAGAAAAAGCTCCAGCCAAACCACCGGTTTTTCCAATCGATGAACAAAAGCCAATGCCGGGCTATGGAGCGGCTCTTTGAAAAAAGCCACCGAGCACAGCACCATGGCGGCGATACCGGAAGAAACACCTGAAAACAGGAATAACACCGGCAATACTGGGTTATTCAACAGTGGGTAACTCTTCAACGCGGATAACAGAAAACCGGTATAAGCCCCTAATGCGACCGCCAGAAACATCATCAACGGCTCAAGTTTGCGTTCAATTGGAGCCAGTTTATTCAGTAGCGCGCTAATCCAGCTCAACTTAGGATAAGGCTGTAAAAATGCCGTTATTCCCCGGCGGAATATCACCGCCAGCCAAACCAATAACACCAACATATAGATCTGAAATAACATGACGCCCAATGACATCACCGAGCTGCTGCTGTAGAAAAACATCAGCTTCCAGAAAGTCCAGGGGCGGGTAAGGTGCAGGATCAAAATAAGCAAACCCGCGATAACTGCCAGTGGCGCGATAATTGCGGTGGATTTTAGTAAGCCACTTTGCGCGGCATCCTCCCCCAAGACGCGCCACTTAACCAGCAAGCTCACCACCACCATCCCGGCCGAAACCCCTATTAAAAACAGATAGATAGCAATCGGCCAGTCCCAGACTAATGACTCAAAATGAAAGGGCGTATTCAGTGCAGGACTCATCCGGTTATCTCCCCATACTGGAAAGGAACACGATAAAGTTTCGGTTGTGTTCCCAGATGTAACTTGGCGCGATAGACCGTGCGCTGATGCAACAGCTTCACCAACTCACTGTTGGCATCATCCAAATTGCCAAAAACCAGTGCTTTAGTTGGGCACGACAAGACACAAGCCGGTTGTTTGCCCTGCTTGAGATTAGTTTTGCGGCAAAAATCGCATTTGTCGGCGGTTTTCGTCACCGGATGAATAAAGCGAACCCGATACGGACAGGCCGCGATGCAATACTGGCACCCGACGCAAAGGTCAGGATCGACGTCAACAATTCCGGTCGCCTTATCGCGATAAGAAGCCCCGGTGGGGCAAACATCGACACACGGCGCTTTATCACAATGCTGGCAAGAGTGGCGGTAAAACTGATATTTCACCGCCGGGAACTCGCCAATAGGCTGACTGCGGATGATGCTTAAGCGCGAAACACCGGCGGGCACCTGATTAACTTCACGACAAGCATCCATACAGGCGGTGCAGCCAATGCAGCGGGTTTCGTCATGCAACATACCGTAACGAACACCATCAATCGTGCCGCTCAGCGCCAATGACCGCCCAGATGAGCTGGTCATAAAAATCAGCGCCCCCATACTGACGATAAAGTGACGACGATTGGTCTTCATGGCGCGTCCTTAGGTAGCAACTCCTGCTGACGGCGATGGCAATCCACACAGATTTTGACCCGCCCTTTATCATCCAGCCCATGCATTGGATCTGTTTTGGGGTGCAACTGATGACAACTGACACAAGAAAGTTTCAGCATATGCACATCATGTGGCCAGAATGCTTCGCGTAATTTTTCCGGCTGATGACAACTCATACAAACACTGTTTTGTTGTGACACATTGAACATCGCCTTATCGGCATTCAACATATCACTATTAAAACGCATCACATCTTTGACGCCATTTCGGTGCAGTATTGATGCTTTTCCATGACAATTAGTACAAGTTACCGCCAGTTGAGTATTCGGATTGATGGCTCCGGCATGTTTACCGTGCAACTCATCTTTTTGTTCTTTATGGCATTGGACACAAGCTGCATCCGGGTTGCGCTGCGGCTCCACCACATGGCGCGAGTCGGCAGCTTTCGGCGGTTCGGCCGATGTTGTGGCGAATGTGGGCAGAGCCAACACTGCCAGCAACACTGCTGAACAGAATGAACGTAAAACGCGCATAGTTATTCCACCTTTGCTATGGCTCCAAGTGGGAGCCAGTTTGTCTCTGGAATAGCTCCGGCAGGTGTTTTACCCCACCGGAACGCCTTTTACTGGCTCAAACGGCCCGCTTTTTTGGCTTCGGCATCCCAGGCTGGCACCACTTGTTGCAGAAACTCCTGCTTCTGACTGTTCAGCTTATCCATGTCCATCCCCAGCGCTTTTTGCGCATTGAGTTTGGTGGAGATATCCGGCAGTGGAATTTCGTGGCTAATCCCCTTGGTGGCCAGTAAGCGCGCTAATTTGGTACGGGCGTCTGCGGCTTTATTCAACGCGCCGCCGAGAACCCGCAGCCCCACATCCGGTGCATGCATATGAATGCCGTGGGAAGCAATGGCGTAATCCCAGCGCCACTGCGCATGGCGAATATCCTGCAAAATCGGCTGCATTTCTTGCTCCGTCGCCCCTGCATCCCAAGCCGCTTTGGCCTCGTAATGCGCATGAACCAACTGTTTCTCAACATTCAGTTTCAACTCCTGAATGCTGGCTTTGCGTTCGGCGACAATATCTTGCAAGGTTTTTTTATCTTGGGTATGGCAGTTAACACAGGTGGTTTCGAAGCTATCAAAGGGATTACGAATTTGATGATCGGTATACACTTTACCCGCCGCATTTTGGATTTTCGGCATATGGCAATCAATGCAACTGACATTATTTTTACCGTGAATACCTGCACGCCAGGTTTCGTATTCAGGATGTTGCGCTTTCAGCAGAGGGGCTTTTGACAGAGGGTGAACCCAATCAGAGAAAGCAATTTCATCGTAATATTTCTCCATCGAATCCACATCAGTCCCTTGATCCCAAGGGAGTTTCACGGCTTTATCTTTACCGGCGAAGTGATATTCCACATGGCACTGGCTGCACACCATAGACTGTTGATCCAGGCGGCTGGCATGCTCGAAAGGTTTGTTGATAGATTGCAGCGCGCGGTCAATATAGGGGCGAGATAGCACCAATGCAGGTTTGCCCGCCGCAAAATCGGCCGAGGCGGTGTCATGGCAATCGGCGCATCCCAACTGATTGACCACTTCCGGGCCGCCTCTGGCCCATGTGCCTTTGAAATAGCCCTCCTCCCCCTGTTCATTGATTAAACGGGCGACATCCGGGCTTTTACAGCTCCAACACGCCATGGGTAATGGGCCATCTTCCGCGGTTTTGGGGGCCGCTGTGCGCAATGTTTCCCGCACATCAGTGACGGCATAAGCATGCCCGCGCGGTTTGTTATAATCTTTGGCGAAAGGATAACCCGCCCACAGAATCACCAAGTTAGGATCTTCGGCCAAAGCATCTTCTCGCGGCCCACTTTCTTTGGTTTTCAACCAAGAGGTGAACTGATCCGCATGCTGCTGCGCGAACTTATCGTTGCGGGCCTCAATCGGCGGCGTAGGTGCTGCCGACACAGAAAACACCCCTCCGATGACCAATAGCGCCAATATCCCTACCGACATTTGTCTTATAAATTTGCTCACAATAGATACTCCAGTGTGTTTTTCCATACCGGACGCCGCCGGTGCTTGCACCAGACAGTCATTTTTTTATTTTTAAACCCGCACCGGAATGTAAGACACTCACTCAGTGATACCCATGACAGATTTACCCAGTGCGGGTTATGGAGATAGTAAGGAGGATTTTCAGTAAATGATTTGTTGTAGTAACAATGCTTGTTTTAGATCAAATATTCTTTGTGTGGGTATTTGATTTTATGAACCAGCTCAAAAAAAACTCAGCACCAAACAATTTTTGCATAAAATCAAACATATACCTCTTTGGAGGTATGAAACGAGAAAGGAGAAATAAGAAGTCGGATAGATTTCTAAAGCTGCCTGTGCGGCAGTGAACTAAGCGAATCATCCGGTGTTTCGTATGCCACCTTTCTAAGCTGCCTGTGCGGCAGTGAACGCCCATCAAGGCCGATGTGCAATGACGATGACTTTCTAAGCTGCCTGTGCGGCAGTGAACGATTCGAGTTGGCGCTGGAGTCATCATTCAGCTTTCTAAGCTGCCTGTGCGGCAGTGAACGGCTGGATTGGTTTTTATCCCCCAATCTTTGCTTTCTAAGCTGCCTGTGCGGCAGTGAACAGTAGAACAATACAGATAACTTACTGATAATAAAAGCGCATTAGACCGTAGTAATAAAAAATGATTTTTTAAAATTTTGGGGTTTTTTATATAAAATCAATAAGTTAAAAAGTACGTTAAAAAAAGGGTTTAAAATGAGGTTTAGCCAAAATGTTATTAAGCCTTTTTCTGCTGCGGATGATGTGACGAACAACAGAGAGTTTGAAAAACTTATAGTTCACTATTTTGTGGGCGGGCTTTGCTAGTTTTGTTATGTCAGAAAGAATATGACTGATAAAATTGAGGTACTTTAGGAGATTAAGCAAAGATAATCAGCGGGAGAAACAGAGAAATGATGGCGGAGGAGGAGAGATTCGAACTCTCGAACGGTTACCCGTCGACGGTTTTCAAGACCGTTGCCTTCAGCCACTCGGCCACCCCTCCGCAACGAGCCGAACTATAAACAGAGCTCCGCCGCTTGTAAAGCTTGTTTGTGTTTAATCGCCCAAAAAGCCGCCATCTGATTATCGAATGATGAATTAATCATCATGATGATGATTCACTGTACAACCGCTCCGAATATTTATTATCTAGAGGCCATTTTACCCAGCAACAGCACAGACTTCTTTGGGGTACCGGCAAATATTTGCTAAATTAGCAGCCGTTTCATTGATTGAACCACCGAGGTTGTATGTTGGAGTTTGAAGGCCGCACGATTGATACCGACACTCAGGGTTACCTGAAAAATAGCGCAGACTGGAGTGAAGCTCTGGCCCCGATATTAGCTGAACAAGAAGGCATTACCCTCACCGAACCTCATTGGGAAGTGGTGCGTTTTGTGCGCGCTTTTTATCAGGAATTCAATACGTCACCAGCCATCCGAATGTTGGTAAAAGCTATGGCGCAAAAATATGGCGAAGAAAAAGGTAATAGCCGCTATCTCTACCGTTTATTCCCTAAGGGGCCAGCCAAGCAAGCGACAAAAATTGCCGGGCTGCCAAAACCGGTGAAATGTATTTAATTGGCGACTATATTCTAGGTGGGTTGGTTAGTAGCGAATGTTAAATGTCTCAAATGGCGTGGCAGGATGAGGCTCTGTCAGCAGGCGATCAACTCGCGCCCCCCGTGGCCCGCCCTGTTTAATCCACGCCATCAGTTGCTCGACCGCCTGTTGTTCACCATAAGCCACCACTTCTACACTGCCGTCGTCACAATTGCGGGCATAACCGGTCACCCCTAACGCCAATGCTTGCCGTTGCGTGCTATAGCGAAACCCTACACCTTGAACCACACCATAGACATACGCCGCGGTGCATACTTTTGCCATATTAACCCCGCATCTATTTATCACCGTTCTTTTGGTTCAAGTGGAACGAAAAACGCGACTGGAAATAAGATTTAACCTGTTCTTCCATCGAGTGAATTTTTTGGTCAATGCTATTACACAGAAACTCATCACTGTTCATTGCCTGGACGCGCTGTAACGCAATCTCGTCAATTTCTTCTTTTTGTTTTTCTGTGAGTGCTAAGTCAGTTTGCTTATTCGTCATGATGCTGTCCCTATTTGGCAGAAAGAAAGTTACTATATCTCTATGAAGACTATATCTCTATGAATACTATAGCTCTATGAATTCATATAGCTCTATGAATATAGTAGTGAAAAAGTTTTTAGTCGCCCTGTTGAACACAATATGCCCGCCCATAAGACACAGAATCGCCCCAATGGCCGCCAGATATCAAGACCGTCGTGGTAGTGAGCGGCATGATATTGCTATATCATAATGGCCTTATTTTGATTGATAATGGCTTATCAATTTCAACTATTTTGATTTAATAAGAATATTACAATGCGCCTATTTCTTGCTAAAGGACGTGAAAAATCCTTACTTCGTCGCCATCCATGGATTTTCTCTGGGGCCGTACAACACCTTGAAGGCAATGCAGTTCCCGGTGAAACCATCGATGTTCTTGATAGTCAGGGTAAATGGCTGGCCCGCGCCGCCTACTCTCCTGAATCACAAATTGTGGCGCGAGTCTGGACGTTCCAACAAGATGAAGTTATCGACAGTGAATTTTTTGTTCGCCGTCTACAACGGGCGCAAACCTGGCGGGATTGGTTGGCGCAACGCGATGGTTTGAATGGCTACCGCCTGATTGCCGGTGAATCCGACGGCTTACCGGGCATCACCATTGACCGCTTCCAAAATTTCCTGGTATTGCAATTGTTGTCGGCAGGGGCTGAATATCAACGCGCAGCGCTGGTCAGCGCATTACAACAGTGCTACCCGGAATGCTCTATTTATGACCGCTCCGATGTTTCGGTGCGTAAAAAAGAAGGTTTGCCGCTGACTCAGGGCACTGTCTGTGGCGAAATGCCCCCGGCACTGTTACCTATCACTGAGCACGGAATGCAATTGCTAGTCGATATTCAGCAAGGCCATAAAACAGGCTTTTATTTAGACCAGCGCGATAGCCGCCTCGCCGCGCGTCATTATGCTGAGGGCCGCCGCGTTCTGAACTGCTTCTCTTATACCGGGGCCTTTGCCGTCGCGGCGTTGATGGGGAATTGCCAACAAGTTATCAGTGTTGATACCTCGCAATCAGTATTGGATATTGCCAAACAAAACATCGAGCTGAACCAGTTAGATTTGAGCAAAACCGAGTTTATTCGTGATGATGTGTTCCAATTGCTGCGTAATTACCGCGCACAAGGGGAAAAATTTGACATGATCATCATGGACCCACCGAAATTTGTGGAAAATAAAAGTCAACTGGCCAGCGCTTGCCGTGGTTATAAAGATATTAATATGTTAGCTATACAGCTATTACGCCCCGGCGGCATCTTATTAAGTTTCTCCTGCTCGGGTTTGATGCCAATAGATTTATTCCAGAAAATTTTAGCCGATGCTGCATTAGATGCAGGCCATGATATACAATTTATAGAGCAGTTCCGTCAGGCCGCGGACCACCCTGTTATCGCGACATATCCTGAGGGTTTGTACCTGAAAGGCTTTGCGTGTCGGATAATGTGACTTGAAATGCCCTGCACTGCCCTCATATAGATGGCAGCGTAATGTTTATCCGGAGGTTATCATGATCGCCAGCAAATTCGGTATTGGGCAGCAGGTTCGCCACAGCCTACATGGCTACTTGGGTGTAGTGATTGATATCGATCCTGAATATTCTCTTGAGCCACCAGCTCCTGATGAAGTTGCAAATAATGATACTTTGCGTTCATCACCTTGGTATCACGTGGTTATTGAGGATGATGAGGGGCAACCGATACATACTTATCTGGCTGAAGCGCAGCTGACTTATGAAGATATGGATGCTCACCCGGAGCAACCTTCATTAGATGAATTGGCCGCTTCTATCCGCCATCAATTACAGGCTCCGCGCCTGCGCAACTAAGTTTTGCACTGATTGATAAAACCCGGCATTGGTTGCCGGTTTTTTTATACCCAATAGATTTCGGGCTGCAGGTAGGCGGCAACAGAATGAACCCAAGGAGTTGAGATAACTCAATGACTTGGGTAAATGATAGCAGCCAACACCCCTGCATATTGAAAGATGACGGGGATAGAAAAATTACTCTTTCTCGAGTCCTAATCGCGGGATTTCAATTTTAGGACAGCGATCCATAACAACTTTTAGCCCTGCATCTGCCGCCAATGTTGCCGCTAACTCATTAATCACACCAATTTGTAGCCACAGCACTTTGGCTCCGATAGCAATGGCTTCCTGCGCAACGCCATATGCCGCTTCAGTGTTACGAAATACATCAACCATATCAATAGGATAAGGGATGTCGGCCAATTCAGCATAAACCGGCTGACCCAATAATGTCTTCCCCGCCAATTTGGGGCTGACAGGCGTCACCTGATACCCCTGCTGTAGCAGGTAAGCCATAACACCATAGCTGGGCCGCGCAGGGTTATCACTTGCCCCCACTAATGCAATTGTCTTCACCTGTTGGAGAATGTCAGCAATGTCTTTATCGTGCATTTTCAGTTCCTCTGATGCGCTAAAAGAGTATTTCAATCCATTTGCATCCAGATGGATTTACACATGTCAGGTGATAGCAAGTGTATATCATGTAGAAAAATGATGATAAACGCCGTCTAATTGATTTGATGTAATAGGTATAGTGGGAATAACTGTTAGATTGGTTATCTAATCTTTAAAATTCATTGAGATAACATCAATATAGTTATACTGATTGTTTCAGAAAGTAAATAAATATGGGCAACCGGAAAGACTTTGACACATAATCTAGCGTGTCTGACAATATAAACGGATATCACCCTCAGGAGTAGCACATGAAAGTTGGTCTGGTGGTCGCAGGGATTCTGGCCGTTAGCTGTAGTGCTTCCGCTATAGCCACGACCTTAAAACTCGCGCCGGAAATTGACCTGTTGGTGGTCGATGGTAAAAATATGTCAGGATCCCTGCTCAAAGGGGCTGATAGCTTGGAATTAAATAATGGACAGCATCAAATATTGTTCAAAGTTGCAAAACCTCTTCCGGCTGACCCGAAGATATTATATGCCTCCCCGCCATTAGTGGTGGTATTTAACACCCGCAATATCAGCTCGGTGGCGATACAATTACCCACTCTCGAGACTGAACGAGATGCCAGCAAGTTCTCTAAAAACCCGACATATCAGCTTATAGGTGATAACGGACGGCCATTATCGGTACGCCACGATGTATTGCATCAGGATAATCTCAATACTGCTACAACCCTTGAAACAGCCATGGCCACCTATAACGTCGGGCAATTCAGCGCTTCGGTTCCGTCTTTTGCCAAGATCCCGCCATCACCGGTGAGTGCTGTGCCAGGAACAACAATCGCAGTTGCGGGCACGAATACCGCCCAGAAAAAGACCAATTTACAAGGTGAGAATGTGGCAGAACAAATGCTGCAATATTGGTTCCTACAAACCGATGCCGAAACGCAACAGCGTTTTCTACTGTGGGCTAAAAAACAATCCACAAAGTAGTGAGGTAGAACCAAGGGCGTTCTTAAACATCAGGTTATGCTTGTCCCCTCGCATTTCTTGGCGTTACCCCTATGCACAAAATCGCCATTTCAGTAATCTGTCTGCAAACCGCTGGCACTCATACCCTAAATAACTCGAGTTGCAGGAAGGCGGCAACTGAGTGAATCCCCAAGAGCTTACACCAGTAAGTGATTGGGGTGAGCGAAGGCAGCCAACGCCCATGCAGCTTGAAGTATGACGGGTACATTGAAGGAAAACTTGATGGAACTCACCACCCGCACTATTGCGGCACGTAAACACATTGCACTGGTTTCCCACGACCATTGCAAAAAATCTCTGCTCGAATGGGTCATGGAAAACAGAGATCTTTTGGCACAGCACGAACTTTATGCAACGGGCACCACCGGAAACCTGGTACAGAAAGCAACGGGGATTGATGTCCGCTGCTTGCTCAGTGGCCCAATGGGGGGTGACCAAGAAGTTGGAGCGCTGATATCTGAGAAGAAAATTGATATTTTGATTTTCTTCTGGGACCCACTCAATGCTGTACCACATGACCCAGATGTCAAAGCCCTGCTACGTTTGGCGACAGTGTGGAATATTCCGGTCGCGACCAACCGCTCTACCGCCGATTTCTTGATTGGCTCCATCTTATTTAGCAGTGAAGTGACCATTGCGATACCGGATTATGAGCGCTACTTACAGCAACGCCTGAAATAATCATTAGGCTCGGGGGCGATAACTGGACTGATACCATACCTCGTCACTCTTCAAGCTGCATGGGCGTTGGCTGCCTTCGCTCACCCCAGTTACTTACTTATGTAAGCTCCTGGGGACTCGTGAGCCTCAGCGATGAGGCTCACCCTACGGGCAGCATAAATGCTGTTCAAATCGGTTCCCGACCGATTTGTCGCTCAATTGCCGCCTTCCTGCAATTCGAATTATTTAGGGGATTCCCCCTGGGCTTTATTTTTAACAAAAAACTGCACATGTAAATTTTTCATGCAATGACATTCTAGGGTTTGCGCTGAGTTGACACTCCTAACTCGCTAAGTTGATTAACAAAAATAGAGGGGTTAGCCGTATCTTGTAGTAGCCAAACCTGATGTTTTGCTCGCGTCATGGCGACATACAGCAAACGCCGTTCTTCCGCATCAGGGAAATCTTCAGGGGCCGGTAGCAACACATCCTCCAAAATTGACTCGCGCGCCGCTGCCGGGAAACCATCACTCCCGTCATGTAAACCAACAATAATCACATAATCTGCTTGTTGACCTTTGCTGGCATGAATCGTCATAAAATCAATGGTTAACTTCGGCCAGCGGGTGGACACCTTTTGCAAAATTGCTGGCCGCAAATGATGATAGCGGGCCAAAATAAGAATGCGCTCATCATCCTTAACAAAACCACTTAACTTATCCAATAGCGATTCCAGCTGTTCATTCGGCAAAATAGTCACTGACTTTTTATTACCTTTACTCAAGCTGTTCAGTGGTTTTTTCAATTGGTATGGATTCTGTTGAATAAACCGGTTAGCAATTTCACCAATCCTGTCATTAAAACGATAGGTGGTATCCAATGCGCACTCAGCGCCCTCACCAAAATTCTGGCTAAAAGCCGTTGTGAGAGAAAGTTCTGCGCCGCTGAACCGGTAAATAGCCTGCCAATCATCCCCAACCGCAAACAGGCAAGTTTGCTTATTTTGTTTACGCAAAGCAGTCAATAACATGGCGCGCTGTGGCGAAACATCCTGAAACTCATCGACTAATATGTGTTTCCACGGGCTAACAAACCGCCCTTTTTCCAGCAAGTTAACAGCCTGATGAATCAGCCCGGAGAAATCAACTGCCCCCTCTTCTTTCAGCGCTGCTTTCCATGCTTTCAGTAACGGTGCCATTAGTCGGATACGTTTTTGGAAGAGATCTCGCACTTCTTCATCAGCCTGCTCAATCATTTCGGCCTGACTACCGCCGTGCATACGCATCAACCCTAACCAACGTTCAAGCCGCCCAGCCAGCCGGGCTGCAAGGCGCGAATCACGCCAAAACTCGCCATCATCGACTTCCCACGCCAACTCATCCGTTAGCCATTCTCGCCACCCTTTAGCCTGCGCCTTTTTTTCACTGCACTGCTGCTGCCAATGTTTGATCAACAGCGACCGTCTGGCTTGGCTGTCAGATTCAAGTTGACTAATCACTGGCGTTTTACGGCTACCTTGCTGGATTATCTGCAACGCAAGTGCATGGAAAGTTTTGGCTTGAATATCATCCACACCAAGCCGTTGCTTGATGCGGCTGTTCATTTCATCGGCAGCCTGACGGCCAAAAGCGAGGAGTAAAATTTGCTCCGGCAGTGCTTCATTACGGCGCAGTAACCAACCCGCTCGCGCAACCAGCACCGAGGTTTTGCCGCTGCCAGCACCGGCCAGCACCAATACCGAATCTTCGCCGTTGACGACCGCCCGACTTTGCGACTCATTGAGGGGCGAAGTTTCTACGCTCTGGAAGAAATCTTGATGTTCTTCCAACATGCGATGAGTCCATTGCTGATTGCGACGATCAACACTGCGGTTACCCTGATCCAGCCAGCGCAAGCAAAGCTCATAATCGGCGCGGCAAGAATCAAACTCGGTTAAACGCTGAACCGGGATCGGCAATGACGTGAAAGCTTCGCGAATAGACGCCTGCACCTGACTTAACTCACTGCGTTTAAACCATTTATCCTGCTGCTCAATTCGCTTAATTAATTCAACTTGTTTATGTAAAACCTCAACACAAACCAGGCTCATCTCCTCACTCCATTGCTGCCAGATGCCCAGTAAATGATGATAGAAACGTTGCGTTTCCTGCCATTCGGTACCATGCAAGCGCACAACTTGCTGATTCGGCAATTCAAACTCCATCTCGCCCCAGACAATACCGCGCTTACATTGAATGTTAACCAACTGGTTGAAAGGAATCAGGTATTGATGTTTATCACCGCATACTTCGATGCCCGCATTCAGCAAGCGAACCCGGTTATAAGGATGCTGAGCCAGATGCTTGCCAAAAGATGTCGCTTTAAGTTCCATATCTGCGCGCCATTACTCGTATTAAGTGAATTGAAATAACATGATGGAGTGTAAATAAAATAATTGAGTTTAAACAACAGGTATCCGATAGTTAACAAAGGAAACTAACCGGTGCTATGCGTATAGAATAGCTAACGCCAGTTATCACTCACCCGCATTGCGGTTTTTATTCAGCCAGGTAGATTAATCACTATGCGTACTGTATTGAATATTCTTAATTTTGTTTTAGATGGTTTCTTCACCACATTGGGTTGGTTATTGGCCACCGTGGTCAGTGTCATGCTGATTTTCACCTTACCATTAACTCGCTCTTGCTGGGAGATTACCAAGTTATCATTTCTCCCTTATGGCAATGAGGCGATCCATGTCAATGAATTATACCCAGAAAAAAGTAATCCTCTGTTATCCGCCAGTGGTTCCTTACTGAATATCGTTTGGTTTATTTTATTTGGTTGGTGGCTATGTTTATCACATATTGCAACCGGAATTGTGCAATGTATCACCATAATTGGTATTCCCGTCGGAATTGCCAATTTTAAGATTGCCGCTATTGCGTTATGGCCAGTAGGCCGCCGTGTCGTTTCTGTCGAAATGGCGCAACAGGCAAGAATGGCTAATGCTCAACGCCAGTATCAGCAACGCTGAATTTTCTGTTTTTAGAGGTTTTTTGTGCTCACTTTCGTCACTGGTTTACGCCGTTATATCTACAATAGCAGCCTGCTTTATCATGTTCGTATCTTTATCGCGTTGGTGGGTGTAACGGCGGTTCCTTGGTGGATTGAGCAGCCCAAACTGACAATCCCCCTAACTCTCGGTGTCGTGGCCGCAGCATTAACTGATCTTGATGACCGCCTGGCTGGGCGGTTGCGCAATCTATTCATCACACTGATTTGCTTTTTTATCGCATCAGCCTCTATTGAACTGTTATTTCCTTATCCTTGGCTCTTTGCCCTTGGCCTGACTTTTTCAACCTGTGGCTTTATCTTGCTGGGCGCCTTAGGCCAACGTTATGCCACTATCGCCTTTGGTGCCTTGTTAATTGCTATCTACACCATGTTGGGCACTTCGATGTACCATATTTGGTATCAGCAACCTTTGCTACTGATACTCGGTGCCGTCTGGTATAACGTGCTGACCCTATGTGGACACCTTATTTTCCCTATCCGACCCTTACAGGATAATTTGGCCCGCTGCTATCAACACCTGGCTCAATACCTGGAAGCAAAAGCCAACCTATTTGATCCTGATATTGAATCTGAGGTTAACCAGCCGCTTATTGATGTTGCAATGGCCAATAGCACATTAGTCTCGACACTGAATCAAGCCAAAACCTCACTTGTTACGCGGCTGAAAGGCGATCGCGGCCAGCGCGAAACACGACGAACCCTCCACTATTATTTTGTGGCGCAAGATATTCATGAACGCGCCAGTTCATCCCATGTTCAATATCAAATATTGCGCGAAAAATTCCGCTACAGCGACGTGTTATTCCGCTTTCAACGTCTGCTGAACATGCAATCCCGAGCTTGTGTGCAACTGTCGCAATCAATTCTCATGAGACAGAAATATCAGCATGACCCGCGTTTCGAACGGGCGTTTACTTTCCTGGATGCAGCCCTTGCCAGAGAATTAGCTCAAAACGAGAATGTGCCGCAAGTTAAAGCGCTTTCCCATTTGCTCAAAAACCTGCGGGCCATTGATGCCCAATTAGCGGGGATTGAATCAGAGCAAGTCCTTGCTGAAGGGCCACAACCTGAAAGCCGCCTATCTGACGACCGTATCACCGGATGGAGCGATATAAAATTGCGGATCAGCCGCCATCTGACCCCACAGTCCGCACTTTTCCGCCACGCTGTCCGCATGTCAGTAGTACTCTGCGTGGGTTATGCATTTATTCAACTGACCGGCATGCGACACGGTTATTGGATTTTACTGACCAGCCTTTTTGTCTGCCAACCCAACTACAATGCAACCAGGCGTCGCCTGGCGCTGCGCATCATTGGCACCTTGGCGGGTATCCTGATCGGACTACCAATCCTCTATTTCGTCCCTTCCATTGAGGGCCAGTTAATCCTAATTGTCATTACCGGCGTGCTGTTTTTTGCTTTCCGCAATGTTCAGTATGCCCACGCGACGATGTTCATTACGTTGCTGGTTTTGTTGTGTTTTAACTTACTCGGAGAGGGATTTGAGGTTGCTGCACCCCGCGTGTTTGACACCTTGCTCGGTTGCGCAATTGCCTGGGTCGCGGTGAGTTTTATCTGGCCAGACTGGAAATTCCGCCAACTTCCCGCCGTAGTTCGTAGAACACTTAATGCGAACTGCCGCTATCTGGATGCTATCTTAGTGCAATATTATCAAGGTAGAGATAATAGTTTGCCTTACCGTATTGCCCGCCGTGATGCTCATAATTGCGATGCCGAATTGGCTTCCGTCATTTCAAATATGTCAGCAGAGCCCAAGAACGACAAAGAAACTCAGGAAGCCGCATTTCGTTTACTTTGTCTCAACCACACTATGCTCAGTTATATATCTGCGCTAGGCGCTCATCGTGAAAAGCTGACCAATACAGCTACGCTGAGGTTGCTCAACGATGCTATTTGTTATGTTGAAGGTACACTTGAGCAAGAACAACCCGACAGTATAAAAATGGCGCAAGTGTTAGCCGGCTTATCAACCCGGCTACAGAGCTGTAATCCTGAGCCGGAGAGCAAAGATCAATTGGTATTACAACAGATTGGCTTATTGCTTGAACTATTACCTGAACTCAGTGAGCTCAATAAACGTATCGGCCACACTGGCTAATTGAACCCAGGGCCAGTTTCTATCAATGGCCCTTCTTTATGCTGTTTCATATTGTGAAACATCGTCTGTGCGAATGTGCATTTCAAACCATTCAATAAGTTCACTGCGCATTATGAGGGGCAGCGCAGCATAGTGATGGCCACTGATCGCCCCAGCAAGAGCCAATAAAACATTCACGCCAAGTGAACACCTCAACGTACGCAACTTCAAATAACAGCGCTTAGCCCCTTCAAACCTCAATTCCGCTACACTCTTGATACCGACTTTCCATAATAGTCGCTCGAGGCTGGCACTGAGGTTAGGTAAGTCTTTCAACCGAACTGGCGGGCATTTTTTGCTTAAAACTTCAGATTTAGCCCCTTGATAGGCCTGTTTTACAAAATGGCGTAGTGCGAGGTCGTCATCCCACAAGAGAGAGTCCACCCAATAATAACGCAATAAAATAGGAATCCCCCGCTTGGCATAAACAAGATTGGTCATTTCTCTGGCACGAAATAAATTTTCAACCCTGTCATTTGCACGTAAATACAGCTCCCCCTCAGAAACCACTGAAAACATAATGCCATTGGCTAGCAACCCATAACCGCCAAATTGTGAGCGAGCCGTAATTTTCCCTAAAAAATCAAAGCGATTCTGTGCTTGTCTTATCTTATTCTCTGATATGTTTTTCATCACTACTCCTTTAGTAAAAATCCGATCCAACGTCCCTATCCAGTTGTAATAAGTGTAAGAGGAACAACTAATTAGAAAATACGCAATATGGATAACAGAGCCAAACACAAAATCAGTTTTCATGTATTTTCATCACAATAATGCGAAGCATCTTGTAAAAATTTAGTTGATCTTCGAACAAACAGTGACTACTGTATATACATACAGCACACTACAGGCGAGGTTCATAATGCGTACTCAATCACTAAAACCTTATAATGCTAATCATCATTCTCTTGCTACCCGTGATGTATCGCAACGAGTTGATACTCAAACGGATAGTGGCCTTATCAGTGAACTTGTGTACAGTGAAAACCAGTCTGCAGTAGCACAATTATTGCTTCCTTTATTACAACAGCTCGGTAAACAATCTCGATGGCTTCTATGGTTAACCCCACAACAGAAATTGAGCCGTTTATGGCTACAGCAATCGGGGTTACCAATAACTAAAGTCGTTCAGGCGAGGCAAATCAATCCATTATCAACTGTTGATGCTATGGAAAAAGCGCTGTTAACAGGAAATTACAGTGTTGTTCTTGGTTGGCTACCCGAGTTATCAGAAAATGACCGCATCAGATTGCGTTTGGCGGCAAAATTAGGGAACGCTTATGGGTTTGTTATGCGTCCTTTAGAAGACACAAAACTCGATCAAGGACAGTGCGCAACGTTAAAAATTCATTCTTCTTTGTATCATTAAGTAAATTTAGGATTTATCCCATGAATTATTACAATATTTAGGGCTTACTCCTGATAAATCGACATAAAGCGAGTCAGAATGCGGCTCACAGTAGAAAATAACGTCTACAAAAAGAGCCTTTTTACGGCTAAATCGTTAAAGATTATGCACAATTTCGGTTTTTTTTCAGTCAGAATATCACATCACACTTGTAACTTTCTCGCCACGTTGTAGACTTTACATCGCCAAGGTTGCTCTAAAACGCCAAATTATACTGGCAGCGTAATTAACGGGAGCGTTAAAACCTTGACGAAGAATTTTAACCAAGGGCTTAGCTTTTAAAGCTCATTGCCTATTTGGATGATAACGAGGCGTAAAATGAAAAAGACAGCTATCGCATTAGCAGTGGCACTGGCTGGTTTCGCTACAGTAGCGCAAGCCGCACCGAAAGATAACACCTGGTACACCGGTGGCAAACTGGGCTGGTCTCAGTATCAAAATACTGGCACTGGCGGTATCTATGGCGACCAAGGCAATGACGGTCCAACTCATAAAGACCAATTAGGTGCTGGTGCGTTCTTGGGTTACCAAGCAAACCAATACCTGGGCTTTGAAATGGGATACGACTGGCTTGGCCGTATGCCTTACAAAGGCGACGTTCGTAACGGCGACTTTAAAGCACAAGGCGTTCAACTGGCTGCAAAACTGAGCTACCCAATTGCTCAGGACCTGGACCTGTACACCCGTCTGGGTGGTATGGTTTGGCGTGCAGACTCCAGCGCGTTTAACGCAGCTTCTGGCACACGTTTGAACAACCATGACACCGGTGTTTCTCCATTGGTAGCTCTGGGTGCTGAATACGCATGGACCAAGAACTGGGCAACCCGTATGGAATACCAATGGGTTAGCAACATCGGTGATAAAGCTACCGTTGGTGCTCGTCCAGACAACGGCATGCTGAGCGTAGGTGTTTCTTACCGTTTCGGTCAGGAAGATGCAGTAGCTCCAGTAGTTGCTCCAGCACCAGCACCAGCTCCAGTTGTTGACACTAAGCGTTTCACTCTGAAATCAGACGTGTTGTTCGCTTTCAACAAGTCAACTCTGAAAGCAGAAGGCCAGCAAGCTCTGGATCAACTGTACTCACAGCTGAGCTCTATCGATCCTAAAGACGGTTCTGTAGTTGTTCTGGGCTTCGCTGACCGTATCGGTCAACCAGCTCCTAACTTAGCTCTGTCTCAGCGTCGTGCTGACAGCGTACGTGATTACCTGGTTTCTAAAGGTATCCCTGCTGACAAAATCACCGCTCGCGGTGAAGGCCAAGCAAACCCAGTTACAGGCAACACCTGTGACAACGTGAAACCACGTGCTGCTCTGATTGAGTGCCTGGCACCAGATCGTCGCGTAGAGATCGAAGTTAAAGGCTACAAAGAAGTTGTAACTCAGCCACAGGCTTAAGTTTACTCCTTTCGTAAAAAACCCCGCATTGCGGGGTTTTTTTTATCATGCAATTAAGAAAAATCGAGTCATATCCTGTTTTCTTAATTGCAGTATTTTAGCTACGTTAATATTGAGTTACACCTAGTCATATCAAATGTCTTTACTGAGAATATCCTGCAAGTCCTGTTTCAACGATGACATCTGGCTCTTATACTTCTCTTTACGCTCAGCATCTTCAATTAACTGAACAACAGTCTCTGATAGAGTATTGCCTCGACGCCTTGCCAAGGCCGCCAAACGTTGCCACACCAAAAACTCCAGATCGATTGATTTCTTGCGAGTATGTTGGTGCTCCGCATTAAAATGCCGCTTACGCCTGGCACGGATAGTCTGCTTCATCCTGTTAGCCAGTTGCACATTCATGTGAATATCAATCCACTCCAACACTTTCACTGGTTCACTTTCCAGTTTCATCAACTGCTCGACAGCATCCTGAGCCGCACTGTTTTCTATATGGCGCGTAATGGCTTCACCTTCACGGTGTTTTTTAACCAAATAGGTCCATTTCCAACCACTTTCTAGATTTTCCAGTTGTTGATATTTCATTCTGAACTCTTCAGTGACCGCGTAACTTAACTTAAGCATAACAGTTTTACGCAGAATTTCACCCTACTAAAAGCACATGATTAGATTGTTTTTTGTACTAAACACTACCGATATCTTACTCCTTGCCACCAACTGCTACTCTACATATATGCAGCCTGCTTTATTCTTGTATAATCGCCCTTTCCCTTTTTGACGATTGCATCTATCACTTTGACCAATAACAGACTTGAATGGCAGTCGCTGCTGCCGAACACAGCGCCATATGAAGCGTTATTTGCTACAGCCTCCCAGTTGGAGCCTGTTTCTTTTTCGGCGATTCAACCGCGGCTCGAAAATGGCATGACGCTATTCTGTCATCCACAGTCACGTCCGCGTTTTATGCTGATCAAAGCACAGGAAAGCACTGAGTATCTGACATTGATCGCTCAAGCTGTTAAAGAGCTCCAGCCTGATGCTTCAGCACTGTTTGGCGGAGACTACCTCGTGCATGGCCACCAGGTCAGTTGGCAACCCGCTCAACGCGGTGACGAACCCTTTGCGGCAGTTTCACGCTGTCTCTACCAAGAATGGGTCGAACCCGAACAACTGTTTGGTTGTGTCAGATGGCATAAAGATCAAATAAATCTACAACCCGGTTTAGTGCATCAAGCTAATGGCGGTGTATTGATCTTGTCGGTACGGGTATTACAAGCTCAACCTTTGATGTGGCTGCGCCTGAAACAGATGATAGTTCAACAGCGCTTCGACTGGTTGTCGCCTGATGAAACCCGTCCTCTACCAGTACATATCCCCTCAATGCCACTGGACCTGCGCTTGATTCTGGTTGGCGATCGTCTTGGTTTGGCTGATTTCCACGATATGGAACCTGAACTAGGCGAATTGGCTATTTACGGCGAGTTCGAAGTCGAGCTGCCGCTGGTCGATATTGATGGCATGACATTGTGGTGCGGTTATATCAATTCGCTGTTGCAACAGAAACAGTTACCTTCGTTATCTGCTGATGCCTGGCTGGTGCTATTCCGTCAAGCGGTGCGTTATAGCGGTGATCAAGGAAGCCTGCCTTTATGTCCGCAATGGCTTACTAGCCAACTGGCAGAGGCTGCACTCTATGCCGAAGAGAACACCATCACAGCCAATACGCTAGAAGTTGCGCTGAATGCCCGTGATTGGCGTAATAGTTACCTCGCTGAACGGATGCAAGATGAAATAGAGCTTGGGCAAATTCTGATTGAAACCGAAGGTCAGGTTGTTGGCCAGATTAATGGTCTGTCAGTATTGGAATATCCTGGGCATCCTTACGCCTTTGGTGAACCAGCACGTATCAGCTGTGTAGTCCATTTAGGCGATGGCGAATTTGTTGATGTGGAACGTAAAGCTGAATTAGGCGGTAATATTCATGCTAAAGGCATGATGATTATGCAGGCGTTCTTGATTTCAGAACTGGAACTTGATCAGCCACTACCCTTCTCCGCCTCGATTGTTTTTGAACAATCTTATGGTGAAGTTGATGGCGATAGTGCATCACTGGCAGAACTTTGCGCGCTGATCAGCGCCCTTTCACAACAACCGATCAATCAGCAAATCGCTGTTACAGGTTCTGTTGACCAATTTGGTAATGTGCAGCCTATTGGTGGTGTGAATGAAAAGATCGAAGGTTTCTTCGAAGCTTGTCAGCGCCGCGGGCTAACGGGTAATCAGGGGGTTATTTTACCTGCCACTAATGTCCGCCATTTATGTCTGAATCAAGCAGTGATTGATGCGGTGCAGCAAGGCCAGTTCCATTTATGGGCTGTTGATACCGCCGCAGAAGCATTACCGTTGTTAACCGGCGTGGTTTATGCCGATGAGCAACAACCTAGCTTATTGGGTATAATTCAAGAACGAATCTCACAAGTCAATCCGCAAGACAGACACCGTTGGCCATGGCCATTACGTTGGCTGAACTGGTTTAACCAGGGCTGATCGGACTTGTTCAGCGTACAGGTGTACGCTATTGTGCGCACTTCATTAAAATAAGGCTTACTGAGAACATGGTAGATAAACGCGAATCCTATACAAAAGAAGACCTTGAAGCATCAGGCCGTGGCGAGCTGTTTGGCGCTGGCGGTCCACCATTGCCAGCAGGAAATATGTTAATGATGGATCGTGTCGTCAAAATGACAGAAGACGGCGGCACCTATGGCAAAGGTTATGTGGAAGCGGAACTGGATATTAATCCGGACCTATGGTTCTTCGGTTGCCACTTTATTGGTGACCCGGTAATGCCTGGCTGCTTGGGCCTTGATGCTATGTGGCAATTGGTTGGTTTCTATCTTGGCTGGTTGGGTGGCGAAGGCAAAGGCCGCGCACTCGGTGTCGGTGAAGTGAAATTTACCGGGCAAGTTCTGCCAGATGCCAAAAAAGTGACATACCGTATTAATTTTAAACGTATTATTATGCGTAAACTGATTATGGGTGTGGCTGATGGCGAAGTATTAGTTGATGGCAAAGTCATTTATACCGCCACCGACTTGAAAGTGGGCCTGTTTAAAGACACTGCTGCTTTCTAATACTTCTGGTGCAGGGGCTGTTAACCCCCTGCACCATTATTATGATGCCAATGGCATTTTTTTAAACATTAGTCACTACAATAAATGTAGTGACTAATGTTTAGCTTTGGCGGCAGCTCTCTATGCCCACAAAAATCATCCTAGGAGTGATATGCAAAGAACTCACTTTCAAGATATGCCTTGCCCGGTGGCGCGCTCTCTCGAACGGGTAGGCGAATGGTGGAGCATACTGATCATCCGTGATGCTTTTCAGGGGTTAACACGGTTTGATGAATTTCAGCAAAGTTTGCAGCTTTCACCCACGATCCTCACCCGCCGCCTTAAATATTTGGTGGAAAGTGGCATCCTGAAGAAACAGCTTTATCATTCTCGCCCCGCCCGCTATGAATACTTATTGACTGAACGTGGTAATGATTTCTTCCCAGTGATCGCTGCCTTGTTTCATTGGGGTAATCAACATTTTGCGCCGGATGGCCCGGCAGCCATACTCACCGATCGCCGGAGCGGTGCCCCTGTCGAACCCATATTACTGGACAATGCGACTCGACGACCTATCTGTGCAGAGGATGTCACCCTCGCGGCAGGTTCGGTCAGGAGCGATATAATTAATAAACGGTTGGCATTGATGCGTGAGAAAAACTCAACCAATGCCAAGTATTCCCCCCATTCAATTGAGTCTCCAAAGGAAAAATAATGAATATGCGCCGTGTAGTAATTACAGGAATGGGTGTGGTTTCCCCATTAGGCTGCGGTATCGACGCTGTATGGCGGCGTCTATTAGCCGGGAAATCGGGTATCCGTATTCTGCCAGACGAAATTGTAGGTGATTTACCGGCAAAGATTGGTGGGCAAGTTCCCACAATTGCAGACGATCCTGAAGCTGGCTTTGATCCTGATAAAGCTGTTGCACCGAAAGATCAAAAGAAAATGGATCGTTTTATTGAGTTTGCTATGGCCGCGGCAGATGAAGCCATTGCCCATGCTGGCTGGCAAGCCGATAGTGAAGATAAGCAAGAGCGCACCGCGACTATCATTGGTTCGGGTATTGGCGGTTTTCCTTCCATCGCCAATGCGGTGCGTACCACGGATAGCCGTGGGCCAAAGCGCCTCTCCCCTTTCACCGTGCCCTCATTTCTGGTGAATCTGGCCGCTGGTCATGTCTCCATCAAACATCATTTCAAAGGGCCGATTGGTGCGCCAGTCACTGCCTGTGCAGCTGGAGTTCAGGCGATCGGCGATGCAGTGCGTTTGATCCGCAATGATGAAGCTGATATTGCTTTGTGCGGTGGTGCTGAAGCCGCGATTGATAAAGTCAGTCTGGCGGGCTTTGCGGCCGCACGCGCATTATCAACCGGTTCTAATCATGCGCCCGAAAAAGCCTCTCGGCCATTCGACAGTGCCCGGGATGGCTTTGTGATGGGTGAAGGTGCCGGTTTGCTGATTATTGAAGAGCTGGAACATGCTCTGGCGCGGGGCGCAAAACCATTAGCAGAGATTGTCGGCTACGGCACCAGTGCCGATGCCTACCATATGACCTCGGGTGCGGAAGACGGTGACGGTGCATATCGTGCAATGAAAATTGCATTACGTCAGGCGGGAATAACTCCTGCACAGGTTCAGCATCTCAATGCTCATGCAACCTCAACGCCGGTAGGCGATTTGGGTGAAATCAATGCCATTAAGCACTTGTTTGGTGAGGGTAATACACTAGCGGTAACCTCAACAAAATCGGCCACTGGCCACTTGCTAGGTGCTGCTGGCGGGTTGGAAACTATCTTCACCGTGCTAGCATTACGTGACCAAATCGTGCCGGCAACACTTAATCTGGAAAATCTGGATCCAGCGGCTCAAGGGCTGAATGTAATTGCAGGTCAAGCACAGCCTCATGAAATGACCTATGCACTGTCAAATGGTTTTGGTTTTGGTGGTGTGAATGCCAGCATCCTACTGAAGCGCTGGGCTGAATAGCCCAGGTGCACGAGAGCAGCCAACAACGCTACGGTGCCAAGCAACAACGAGAGTGTTACTCAAAGTCATTGGTGTTGCAGCAAGGCGGCAAACGAGTAAATCCCGATGAGTTGACGCCAGTCAATGATTCGGGTGCACGAGAGCAGCCAACAACGCTGTGGTGCCAAGCAACAACGAGAGTGTTACTCAAAGTCATTGGTGTTGCAGCAAGGCGGCAAACGAGTAAATCCCGATGAGTTGACGCCAGTCAATGATTCGGGTGCACGAGAGCAGCCAACAACGCTGCGGTGCCAAAGACAAAGAGTAAAAACAACAACCTCCGCAATATACACATAAAGCGGAGGTTATCCCTTAGTCTGACAGAGAGCCGCTTAAGCGGTCACAGCCCTGTCCTCCATGGCTTGTCGCCAACCTCCTAACCAATGCGATCTGGCGTCTAAAGCTTGATAGGGGCAAATTTCTCTTGAACGCCCTGAAATACCTGCTTGATAGCCTCGTGACAATGCCCTTTCCAAGCGATCTCTTTTCTGTCTCTTCATGCCTCGTTTCCCTCATATTTCGGTCTGGTGGAAAGAAAACAGTGGCTAATTTATGTTCAGCCACAATTAAGTGATAGACCTTAGGAAACAGAAAAGCAATGCGCAAAATTCACGCCAATATCATATTTGTGAACTATGCACACTGAATTGGCTAAGTGATTGATTTGAAACAATGAATGTTATCTGATTGATTTTAAATAAAAAACCCTCTTCCGGCATCATATAAGTATGACTACCGAAAGAGGGTTAGATTTATTTAAGATAAAATATTACTGAGCGTTTTGTAACTGCGCCGCAATTGTCTTGGCTTCCTGCTGCCAACCCTCGGCCAAAGTACGGATCAGTGCATCATAACCATCGTCACTTTGTTTGATCTCTAAATCGAACGGCTGCTTAATCAGCTGCCGCTGATGTTTGAGTATCCACACGCCACGGATGATAGCTCGGCCATCATAACGGCCGTGGAACCCGGTGACAGTGACATTGAGGACATCCTGATCGCTATCAAGTGGTTGTGAAGACACCAACCAGCCCGGCAGCGCACTGCTCAGATTAGTGACCAGCGTTTGCTGCAATTGCTGGTCCAATGGGCTGGCCCAAAGGTTGTTGCTGGCAATCACATACTGCACATCGTTGGTTTGATACACCACACCCGCCGCCGCCAGATAATCCGCGACTCCCACATGTTCAACCCACAATTGCCGCGATGCCACACTGCTAGTCGCGGTTGCAGGCGCACTGAGTGCCGGTAGCTGATAATAGGTTTTGCTCGGTGTGCTGCTGCATGCACTGAGTAATAGCGCTGCGATAACTGCCATCCATTTCATCATTTTTTGGCCTTCTTAGGCTGAGGGTCCTGACTTCCTGCCGCTTCAAATACCAGTGCATTACTCTTTTCATTCAGCGTACGCAATACTGGTTGTAATTCACGCAAGACCTGATCTAACCGCTGCATATCACCCACCATTTTATTGTAGGCGGGTGAACCTGGCTGGAAACCTTTCATACTGCGATTCAACTCATTCAAGGTCTTTTGCAGATCTTTGGGCAGATCTTGCATCGCCGGGCTGGAGGTAATCGCGGTCAATGATTCCAAGGTTTTCTGAGTTTCACGCATGGTTTTTTGGCTTTCAGCCAGTGTTTTGGTGACTTCTTTGACCATAGGATCCAACGGCAGATTATTAACCTTATCCAACGTTTGCATCACTTTTTGCTGAATTTGCGCCAAGCCACCACTGACAGTTGGCAACAACGGATAGCCCGCCACTTCCATTGGCCCTTTCCACGGTTTGGCATCTGGATAGAAATCCAGATCGACAAACAGTGCGCCAGTCAACAAGTTACCTGATTTCAAAGATGCACGCAGACCGCGTTCTTTGGCGGTTTTCAAGATTTGCTCAAAATTGGCATCCGGGCCTAAGTCCTCGCGGAAACGGCCTGGCTCAATGCGGATTAGCACCGGAATACGGAAGTCATTATCAACGCGCTGTCTCATCCCTTCGGCGAAGAAAGGAACATCCCCGACAGTACCGATACGAATACCACGGAATTCAACTGGTGCTCCCGCCTGCAAACCTCGCACAGAATCGGAGAAGAATAATAAGAAATCTTCATGTTCGGTGTACAGCGAGTTCTGGATGCTACTGCGGTTATCAAACAGTTTGAACTCAGCCTTATCTTGTGTGATTGGTTTACCCAAATCCACACCCTCTGGCACATCAAAGCTGACTCCGCCACTGAGCAAAGTCGCCAGCGATGCCATTTCAACCCGCATCCCCTGTGAGGAGAGGTCGACCGCTACGCCACTATCTTTCCAGAACCGGACATTGCTAGTGACCAAACCGTCATAAGGCGCACCAATAAATAACTGATAACGCATCAGGCGTGATTTAGCATCAAAGGTGCTAGTTTCCACTGAACCGACGCGATAGCCACGGAATAAGACCGGATCACCTGCATTCAACTGCCCGGCTCGTTCGCTATCGAGTGTAATACGAATCCCTTTAGCATCCGGTGAGGCCAATGGCGGGGAATCGAGCAAGGTGAACTCATTAAGTGCCTTACCTTTGCTACCAGGTTGTAACTCAATGTAGGCCCCTGAAAGCAAAGTTCCCAGACCAGAAACCCCCTCACGACCAATCTGCGGCTTGACCACCCAGAAAACCGTGTCACTGTGCAACAAGGTATTCATGCCGGAATTTAACCGCGCCTGCACGATAACATGGTTAAGATCTTCACTCAGAGTGACCTGCTCAACAATGCCAACATCCACGCTGCGGCTCTTTATTTTTGTTTTACCGGCTTCAATACCCTCAGCATTCAAAGTGGTCATCACCACCTGTGGCCCCTGATGGCTAAAATGATAAAACAGTATCCATGCGCCAATCAGCGCAGTGACAATGGGGATGATCCACACCGGGGACCAGCGCTTGATTTTTTCAATTTCCGCCACACCCTGGCTGGGATTATTGTCCGTCACCTTGCGGCTCCTTTTGGGTTGTTTCACTTATCCGATCCCAAGTTAAACGCGGATCGAAGGTTAATGCAGCAAACATGGTCAGGATAACCACCATGGCAAATAGCAGCGCACCAATCGCCGGATAGATACTCATCAGTTGCCCGATACGCACCAATGACGACAGCACCGCGATAACAAAGACATCAATCATTGACCAGCGACCAACAAACTCCACTATTTCATAAATAAAATGCATCCGTTCGGTGTCGGTATTACCTTTGCCTTTTGCATCCCAACATAACCAACCGATCGCCAACATTTTTAATGATGGCACCATAATACTGGCAATAAAAATCACCAACGCCACTGGATATGAACCTTCGCTCCACAAGAAAACCACCCCCGCCATGATGGTGGAGTTCATCTGGTTCCCCAAACTTTCGGTGATCATAATGGGCATTAAGTTGGCTGGAATATACAACAAGATAGACGTGACTAATAATGCCATAGTCCACTGTAAGCTATTGCGGCGACGGATATAACCATGAGTATGACAACGCGGACATTCCACCTGAGCTTGCGGCAAGATTGCAGTGCAGCACGAGCAAGAACGCAGACCTTGGCGTAAGCCCGTTCGGCCCGCAATAAGTGGGTGAGGTAACGCCGGTGCGGGGGCAATATCTTGCCACATCCAATGGCGGTCAACACATTGGAAAGCGCGCACTTGTAATAAGCAGAATAAACAATAAGGGACAAAGCTGCTGCCGATGCCGATTTCACCATAGGCCATCAGTTTGACAAAACTGACCAGCACGCCGGCGAGGAAAATCTCCACCATGCACCAGGTTTTAAATTGGAATAATGCTTTTGCCATCAGTGCTTTCCACCGGTGCGGCATGCGCACCCGCAGACAAAGCAGGATGATAGCCACCATGCAGAAAGCGGGTATCAATTGAACCAGAACCATAAATAACGTTGCCATGCTGGCATAGTTATCTGCCACCATCACTTTGGGTATTTGGATCAACGTTATTTCGCTGGTGATCCCCGCCACACGCATGTTGACGAAGGGAAACATATTAGCCAGCAATAACATAAACAATGCGCTGATAGCATAACCCACCGGGCGCTTACGTGGTTCATCCCACCGCGCAGTCAGTGTGGTTTTACAGCGCGGACATACCGCTTTGGTGCCGTATGGCAAAGGGGGTAAGGCCACTGACATATCGCACTGCCGGCACAGGATGACGTCCCCTGATTGCCCAGAGTGCTCGCCGTGCTCAGGCTGAATTACAGAACACAATATCGAATCCCTCACGGCTGAACTGTCTATCCCTTTATCTTTCAACGCGCAGGTGTGTTGGCTGTTCTCGTCACCCGAATCACTTACTGATGTAAGCTCATCGGGGTTCTCTCGCTTGCCGCCTTCCTGCACATTGAAATCTATTGGGTATATTAAGTATCACATTGTCACGATACTAATATAACAATAGGCATACTATCGTATAGCACATCATTTAATTGAGCGGCGAAACACCATTTAGCCGTTTTTCTGAGCTTCCAGCTCTTCCCAGCGGCTAAATGCAACTTCTAGTGCCTGTTCGGCATCAGCTAATGCTTGCAAAACCTGTTGCGTCTCTGCATGCGGACGGGAGAAGAAATCTGCATGGCTGACCTCGGCCTGTAAGCTACTGATTTCATTTTCCAGTTTTTCTAGCTGCTGCGGTAACTGATCCAGCTCGCGCTGCAAGTTATAGCTCAGTTTGCCGGGGCGTTTTGCTGCCGGGGCCGTGTTTTTCACCGGTGCAGCCGCTTTGGTTTCTTCAACTTTTGCCGCCACTTGACGAATAGGTTTTGCCTCAGCGCGCTGCTGGTGAGCATCATAATAACCGCCCACAAAGCTACTGATTTGACCATTACCTTCAAAAATCCAGCACTCTGTTACTGAGTTATCCACGAATTGACGATCATGGCTAACCAGCAATACGGTGCCCTGATAGCTATCAACCATTTCTTCCAACAGTTCCAGTGTTTCCACATCCAGATCGTTGGTCGGTTCATCGAGGATCAGCAAGTTGCTTGGCTTAAGGAATAACTTAGCCAATAACAGGCGGTTACGCTCACCACCAGACAACGCTTTCACGGGGGTCATGGCGCGTTTCGGGTGGAACAAGAAGTCTTGCAGATAGCCCAGAACATGGCGTGAACGGCCATTGACCATCACTTCCTGCTTACCTTCGGCCAGGTTATCCATCACCGTGCGCTCTGGATCAAGCTCTGCACGATGCTGGTCAAAATAGGCCACTTCCAATTTGGTTCCGCAATGCACTTTACCGCTGTCGGCTTTAAGCTGACCGAGCATCAGTTTCAGTAAGGTGGTTTTACCACAACCATTCGGCCCCACCAGCGCGATTTTGTCGCCACGCTGTACTTGTGCGGTGAAATCTTTCACCAACACTTTGCCATCAACCTGATAGTTAACATTTTCCAGATCAAAGACAATTTTGCCCGAACGCACAGTTTCTTCTACTTGCATCTTGGCGGTGCCCATCACTTCACGACGCTCTGAACGCTCCATCCGCAGCGCTTTCAGGGCGCGAACACGGCCCTCATTACGGGTACGTCGTGCTTTGATTCCTTGGCGAATCCACACTTCCTCTTGCGCTAATTTGCGGTCAAATTCAGCATTTTGCAGCTCTTCAACCCGCAGTGCCTCTTCTTTGCTGGCAAGATACAGTTCGTAATTACCCGGCCATGACACCAATTTGCCGCGGTCCAAGTCAACAATACGTGTTGCCATCGCACGAATAAAGGAGCGGTCATGGGAAATAAAGACAATGCTGCCCTGAAAATCTTTCAGGAAACCTTCCAGCCAGTTAATGGTTTCGATATCCAAATGGTTAGTCGGTTCATCCAGCAGCAGCACTTTTGGTGAACTGACCAGAGCGCGACCTAATGCCGCTTTACGCAACCAACCACCGGACAGAGATGAAAGCTCCGCATCGGCTGATAAACCCAGTTGAACCAATACTTCCTGAATACGGCTGTCTAATTGCCATAGCCCCTGATGGTCCAGAATTTCCTGCAATGCCGCCAGGCGATTAAGGTTTTTTTCGCTCGGGTCAAGTTCAACCTGATGCAGGGTGGCATGATAAGCTTTCAGATGCTCGGCTTGTTCTTGTACGCCTTCAGCAACAAAATCAAACACGGTTCCGGCTACATTGCGCGGAGGATCTTGTTGCAGACGTGCGACAATCAAATCCTGCTCATAAGTTATCCGGCCATCATCCAATGCAATTTCTTTGCTCAGAATTTTCAGCAAGGTAGATTTGCCCGCGCCATTACGGCCCACCAGACAAACACGCTCGTTTGGCTCAATATGCAATTCAGTATTATCTAATAAAGGTGCATCGCTGAACGACAGCCAAGCACCGGACATGCTAATTAACGACATAGTTTCTACTTTTCCTCGTGGCTGTGGGTAACCAGCCAACAGTTGTGGATTTGACGATTGCGGGCAAAGTCTTCAGATTGTGTTTGTGCGGTGATTTCTTTCGCTTCCAATCCCAACGCTTTTATCCCGTCCAAATCCATCTGGAAACCGCGCTTATTGTTCGAGAACATGATTGTTCCCTTACGGCGCAGTAACCGTTTAAGTTCTTTCATCAGCACTAAATGATCGCGCTGAACATCAAAGGTGGTCTCCATTCGCTTAGAGTTGGAGAATGTCGGTGGATCAATAAAGATCACATCGAATTGCTCATCGGTGTTACTTAGCCAAGAGAGGCAATCAGCCTGAATAAGGCGGTGTTGCTGGCCAGTTAAACCATTGGCCCGTAGGTTCTTCTCAGCCCACTCCAGATAAGTCCGCGACATATCAACCGTCGTGGTACTGCGCGCGCCGCCCAGCCCGGCATGGACACTGGCAGTACCGGTATAAGCAAACAGGTTAAGAAAATCTTTACCCTGACTCATTTTGCCCAGCATCTGACGAGCAATGCGGTGGTCAAGGAACAGGCCAGTATCAAGGTAATCAGTCAGGTTAACCCATAGCTTGGCATTATATTCACTCACCAGCAGGAACTCGCCTTTCTGCGCCAATTTCTCGTATTGGTTTTTGCCTTTCTGGCGTTCACGTGTTTTCAACACCAACTGGTTGGATGGCAGATTCAGCACCGCCAAAGTCGCATTAATCACATCAAACAGGCGCTGACGCGCTTTTTGTGCATCAATGGTTTTCGGCGGCGCATACTCTTGCACTACGACTTTGCTGTCATAGCGGTCAACAGCCACGTTATAATCCGGCAAATCGGCATCATACAAGCGATAGCATTCAATGCCCTGCTGTTTAGCCCATTTATCCAGTTTTTTCACATTCTTACGCAGACGGTTGGCATAATCCTCAGCGACCTGAACACCCGCAGCTCCCTGTGGATTGGCTGCTAATTGGTAATTTTTCTGCACGCAATCCAATGGGCCATTCTTCGCTTTGAATTCGCGTTCGGCGCGCAATTGCAAGCAACTCAGCAGTTCCGGCGAGGCACTGAACAGGGATAAACGCCAGCCACCGAAGGCGCTTTTCATAATGCGGCCCAGCATATTGTGCAACGCAATCAATGCCGGTTCGCTTTCCAGGCGCTCACCATAAGGCGGGTTACTGATAACCGTCCCCACAGGCCCTTCAGGTAATGGATTCACCAGCTTACTGACATCATTGGCATTAAAGGTTATCAGTTCTGCTACCCCAGCGCGGCGGGCATTGGCCCGAGCCATCTCGATAACGCGGCGGTCAATATCAGAACCAAAGAAGCGGGAGGTTGTCTCTTGCAAACCACGGCGCGCACGAACTTGCGCTTCAGTGGTCAATTCACGCCACAGCTCTTCGTTAAAAGCATTCCAGGCGGTAAAACCCCAATGCGCTCGGTGCAACCCTGGGGCGCGATCTGAAGCCATCATGGCGGCTTCAATCAGCAAAGTACCAGAACCACACATCGGATCGACCATCGGAGTGCCCGACTGCCAGCCAGAACGTTGGATAATGGCCGCTGCCAGGTTTTCTTTCAGCGGTGCCTGACCGGTCAGATCACGATAACCGCGCTGATGTAGCCCTTCGCCGCTGAGATCCAGCGCAACACTGGCCATATCCCGTTGCAGGAACACATTCACCCGGATATCCGGCTGCTGTTTAGCCACGGTTGGGCGCTGATCCAGTTTACGGGTAAAGCTATCGACGATGGCATCTTTAACTTTTAATGCCCCGTACTGGCTATTGCGGATTTCGTCATTCACACCGCTAAAATGCACGGCAAAGGTTTTATCCACACCAAAAATTGATGGCCAATCAATCGCCTGCACCCCAAGGTACAAGTCTAAGTCACTGTAAACTTTAAAATCGTTAAGCGGTAACAAAATGCGCGAAGCCAGGCGACTCCACAACAGGCTTTGGTACATGAGCCGATCGTCGCCCTGAAAATGTACCCCACCCTGTACTATTTTACAGTCGTGAGCGCCCAGCGCTTCGAGTTCGCTTTTTAACAGTTCTTCCAGTCCACGCGCCGTGCTGGCAAACAGAGAGTTCATATCGCACTATCACCAAAAAGAAAATTGTTGCGCATTATAGCTAATCCCAGCAGCTTGTCATAAAGTTGCTCCCTCTTATTTAATACTCGCACGGAGGCAATGGTGATTACCCTCTCCCGACTCTATGTTCATCCGGTAAAATCCATGCGTGGTTTGCAGCTTTCTCATGCTCAAGTCAGCAGCAGCGGATTGGCCTTTGACCGCGTATTTATGATTACCGAACCGGATGGCACTTTTATTACTGCGCGCCAATATCCAAAGATGGTGATGTTTACCCCCGCCTTAATGTCAGACGGCTTATATCTCACTGCCCCTGATGGCGAGAGTGCCAGTATCCGCTTTAATGATTTTTTAGCCAATGCCGAACCGACTGAAGTTTGGGGAAATCATTTTACCGCGCTCATTGCCCCTGCGGCTATCAACAACTGGCTCAGCGGCTATTTTCAGCGAGAAGTACAATTACGCTGGCTGGGGCCGGAACTCACCCGGCGGGTAAAACCCATGCCGGAAATTCCGCTATCATTTGCCGATGGCTTCCCTTATCTACTGATTAATGAAGCCTCGTTTAAAGAATTACAGCAACGCTGCCCCGGCAGTATTAAGCTGGAACAGTTCCGCCCCAATTTAGTCGTGACCGGCGCGAGTGCATTTGCTGAAGACAGTTGGCAGGTTATCCGAGTGGGCGATATTACTTTTGATTTGGTTAAGCCATGCAGCCGCTGCGTATTAACCACCGTCAGTGTTGAGCGCGGTCGCAAACATCCAACGGGCGAGCCATTACAAACACTACAGACATTCCGAACTGCCGAGAATGGTGATATCGATTTTGGTCAAAATATGGTGGCCAGAAACAGTGGTATTATTCGAGTTGGGGACGAAGTGGAAATTCTGTCAACCAAGCCACTGCGCCCCTATGCCGCTGGCGCGGTAGTTGAAAGTCTTAGCGCACCGCAAGATCAATCCAAAGCCGTATCCATTGAATATAATGGCATTCGCTTTAACGGTAATAATCAGCAAGTATTATTGGAACAACTGGAACAACAAAATATTCGTATTCCTTACTCTTGCCGAGCAGGAATATGTGGTAGTTGCAGAATTACCTTAGTCGATGGTGATGTCGCACCGTTAAAACAAAGTGCTATTGGCAATGACGGGACGATACTTTGTTGCAGTTGCATACCCAAAGGAAATATTACTCTTAGCGGTAAATAAGATACAAATCGGCCGGGAGCATATTGGAATGCGACTCGCAGAAGGGCAGCCCATGGACGGGACGAATAACGAGAGCAGCCAACACACATGCAGCTTGAAGTATGACGAGTATATACTCTAGATAATTCGAGTTGCAGGAAGGCGGTAATCGAATGAATCCCGATGAGTTGACGCCAGTCAATGACTCGGGTGAGTGAGAGCAGCCAACACACATGCAGCTTGAAGTATGACGAGTATCAAGAGATTATACTGCTCGGTCATAGGCCGTCGTGGTGTAAACCTCTTGAATCACTAATGGTAACAAACGGTCATTCATTATTTTTATCGCGTCACCCAATGCCAACTGACGGCCAGCTAATACAACTTGGGGCTGTGCTAATAAACACAAACTGGCGGTGTCACCGGATTCAACTACTAACAAACTAATCTCTTCACTGCTATCCAATACTTTTACTGTGGCCAGCGCCGCATTCTGTGGTACCCACGTTTTAGGCTGTTGTGCAAAATACCAGCTTTTGGGCATTAATGGTTTTAGAAAACGAAATGCAACTAAAGCATTTAATATTAATTCTGAGCGTTGCTCATGGCCCATTTTAATTTGGCGGCATTGATCTTCGAATTCAAAATAAAGTGCGGCATCATCAACGCAAAATGCAGATTCATCAAAGGCGTCAGGAGTTAACATCTTAGATGGGAACCGCGACCGAAATATCATACCATTGGCTAAATCCAACATGAGCCTGTCATGTTCGATATCAAAATACCAACGCCATTTATCGTCTGGTTTAATCCGCATATTTTATCCTTCCCGCCAGGCTCGCCAACATTATTGACTCAATAACTGAGCTCTCACCCATCTAATTGCACTAAATCATATAAGGCTTTTGATGTATATTTAATCTATAGGGATAAAATATAGACGAGCTGGGGGAATAAATAAACCCCCAGACAAGTAAAGAAGATAAATAATTAGATATGAGTAATGATATTCTTAATCAAACTTGGCCCACGGAAGATAAATCCGGAATAAATTTGAATCAATGAAGCACCCGCAGCCATTTTTTCCCGCGCAGCAATGACCGAGTCAATTCCACCGACGCCGATAATAGGTAACCGACCTTGTAGCTCTTGCGACAAACGGCGAATCACTTCAGTGCTGCGTAATTGCAATGGACGGCCACTTAATCCACCAGCTTGTTCGCAATAATTTAAACCCTGAATAAGAGAACGATCTAATGTGGTATTAGTAGCAATAACACCATCTATATTATGGCGAACCAAACTATCCGCTATTTGGATCAATTCCTCTTCAGTAAGATCCGGCGCGATCTTAACTGCGACAGGAACATACTTATGATGCCGCTGATGTAATTCAGTTTGTTTATTTTTAATTGCTGCCAACAAATCATCCAGTGCTTCACCATACTGCAAAGATCGTAATCCTGGGGTATTAGGCGATGAAATATTAATCGCAATATAACCGGCATAAGGATAAATTTTATCCATGCAAATCAAGTAATCTTCTTTACCTTGCTCTACCGGCGTATCTTTATTCTTGCCGATATTAATACCTAAAATACCGCCGAAATGTGATTTCTTAACGTTTTCAATTAAGTTATCAACCCCGTGATTATTAAATCCCATGCGGTTGATCAAACCTTCGGCCTCGACGACTCTAAACAATCTTGGTTTATCATTTCCAGACTGTGGTCGTGGTGTTACTGTCCCGACTTCAATAAAACCAAACCCCATCGCGCCCAGAGCATCAATACACTCGCCATCTTTATCCAAACCCGCAGCTAAGCCTAATGGATTTTTGAATGACAGCCCCATGCAGCTTACTGGTTTGGTTGGCACTGATTGCCGAATCAAGAATTGAAGTGGTGTGCCGGTAACGCGTTTTAACTGGCGAAAAGTGAGTTCGTGTGCACGTTCTGGATCAAGCTGAAAAAGTGCTTTTTTGACAAGTGGATAATACATGTAATCTCCTGAGCGGGCGGTGACTAGCCTTTGATGCTGGAATGGTAAATTCATCTTTCAGGAAAGTAAACGTTTGCGAAGTAAAGCCATGCAAAGACCTTGCTCTCTGATGTTACTCTGGTGTTAACAATTGTAAGGATAAAAAATAGAGGGCCGTTATGCCCTCTATCTATTTAAACAATAACTTTCACAAATTATTTACTTTTGCAAATAACCGACTTATGCCGCTAATGCTTTGGTTATCTTCTCGTATAAGTCACCAGATAAATTATCCAATGTTTTCAATTGTTCCAGGGCCTGACGCATCAGAGTTTGACGCCCTGAATCATAGCGCTTCAAACGAATCAATGGCTCAATCAAACGAGCAGCAACCTGTGGATTTCGGGTATTCAAATCACTGAGTATTTCTACCAAGAATTGATAACCGCTGCCGTCAGTGGCATGGAATGCTGCTGGGTTGCCGGAAGCAAAACTACCAATGAGCGAGCGAGTACGGTTTGGATTACTCAAACTAAAGGCGGGGTGTGTAAGTAAACCGCGCACTTGCGCCAGAACATCAACCGCTGGGCTGGTTGCTTGCAGAGCAAACCATTTATCCATCACCAAACCATCATGATTCCAGCGTACATCAAAGGCCGCCAGTAACTCATCGCGACAAGGTAACTGTGCAGCAACAGCGGCTGCCAGCGCCGCCAGCGAATCAGTCATATTATCTGCCTGATGATATTGGGAAGAAACAAGCTTGTTGGCAAATTCTTCATCCGCAAAGGCCAGGTAACTCAGACAAATATTGCGCAATGCCCGCTTGGCGATATCAGTGTGTTCAATACGATATTCAGGGGTGATATTCGCCACATAGACAGCCAATAATTCATCAGACAGTTCATTTGCCAGACAACGGGTAATGGCTTCATGCACCGCACTGATAGCTTGCGGATCGATAGTGGTGAACAACTCTGCAATTTCATTTTCTGATGGCAATGTCAGGATCTGTGCTGCTAAAGCAGGATCAAGATTTTCATCAAGCAATATTGCGCGGAAAGCATCAGCCACATGATTAGGTAAACTCAACGGCTGTTTTTGCTGGTATTTAGCAACATTGAGCTTGATATAAGTTGCCAGCAAACTTTGTGCCGCATCCCAGCGCGAGAATTCATTACGCGCATGCTGCATCAAGAAAGTCAGTTGCTGGTCACTGTAGGTGTAATCCAGTTTGACTGGCGCGGAAAATTCACGCAATAGAGACGGAATGGGGGGGTGTTCAACATTATCAAAAGTAAAGGTTTGCTCGGCTTCTGTGACATTCAGAACATGATGAACCGGCAAACCATTTCTCTGCAACGCAATCACATTGCCTTTACTGTCATAAAGCTCAATATCCAATGGGATATGTAATGGCAGTTTTTCCGGCTGATCGGCGGTTGGCAATGTTTTCTGACTAACATGCAGATGATATTGCTGATTTTCAGCATCATAATCATCACCTACCGTCAGTATCGGTGTACCCGATTGACTATACCAGCGGCGGAATAAAGACAAGTCGACATTAGATGCATCTTCCATTGCCTGTACGAAATCATCACAGGTCGCCGCACTGCCATCATGGCGTTCGAAATAGAGTTGCATACCCGCTTGGAACTGTTGTTCCCCCAGTAAAGTATGCATCATCCGGATGACTTCTGACCCTTTCTCGTACACCGTCAAGGTGTAGAAATTGTTCATCTCGATGACTTTATCTGGACGAATCGCATGAGCCATTGGACTGGCATCTTCAGCAAATTGCGCCGAACGCATCACACGGACGTTTTCAATACGATTAACCGAGCGTGAGCCCAAATCGGAACTGAATTCTTGATCACGGAATACCGTTAACCCTTCTTTCAAGCTTAATTGGAACCAATCACGGCAAGTAACTCGGTTACCTGTCCAGTTATGGAAATATTCATGACCGATAACGGCTTCAATGTTCAGATAGTCTTTATCTGTCGCCGTTTCTGCTTTTGCCAGAACATATTTTGAGTTGAATACATTCAACCCTTTATTTTCCATAGCACCCATATTGAAGAAATCAACCGCCACAATCATATAGATGTCGAGGTCATATTCCAGGCCAAAACGGGTTTCATCCCATTTCATGGAGTTCTTCAATGAGGTCATTGCCCAGTCAGCACGATCCAAATTACCGCGATCAACAAAAAGCTCTAATGCAACTTCACGGCCTGAGCGCGTTATAAACTTATCTCGCAAGACATCAAAATCGCCCGCGACCAAGGCAAACAGGTAGCAAGGTTTCGGAAATGGGTCTTCCCATTTAACCCAATGCCGACCATTATCCAGCTCTCCTTGCCCCACACGATTCCCGTTGGAGAGCAAATAAGGATAAAGTGATTTATCCGCGACGATGCGGGTGGTAAAACGCGCCAACACGTCAGGGCGATCCAAATAATAGGTAATGTGGCGGAAACCTTCGGCTTCACATTGTGTGCATAATGCATTACCAGAAAGATATAACCCTTCAAGTGCACTGTTGGTCGCCGGATGAATATCATTCACGATAGTCAGTGTAAAATTCGCGGGTAATTGCTCAATAACCAGTGAATTTTCCTGTAAATGGTAATGGGGCCATGCTTGCCCATCAACGTTGATACTGATGAGCGTTAAATCTTCACCATCCAAAACCAACGGCGTCGCGTCTGCTGCCTGACGTTTTACCTTACTCACCGCCGTTACCGTCGTCTTTTGCGCATCGAGGGCAAAGTCTAGGTCGATATCGGTAATAGTGTAATCCGGTGATTTGTAATCGTGACGGTATTTAGCTTGCGGCTGTTGTGTCATAGAAACCCTTTTGACGTCATCAGTGAATATGATTATCAAGTCTATATTTATGGCCGTTTTGGCTCATAAAATCAGGTTCAAAGCACCGCTATCAGTGACTTCATCCTGGACTCAGATAGTCTTTTCAATGTATCACAATTGTGAAAAAAACCTAGGTGAGAGCCAGTGCTATTGAGGCAAATAAAGCATTGAATGCCACTTTTTCGAGCCGCTTCGCAAGGTTATTGTCTTATTGCATTGAGCCCAGATAAAACCTCGGGTAGACGTTATCTAGGGTAAAAACTGCCTAACTGTTTAAGAATCACTCAGAATATGTGCAATATTATTGCGGATATTATATTCAGTGAATAACCCTACTATTTTAATACAACTTTCTCTTTATTATCTAAATAGCTAAAAAACTGACCTTAATTGGATTGAACATTTAGCAAAAAACCTTTTTCATCGCTAATGGCACGTTTAATCCTAGACCTCTGATTAGCATTTATGGTGTGATGAGGCTTCAATAACAGGATAATACCGGTATACTTCCGCGACATTCATACTGTGGAAAATGCTCCTACGAGGATGCTATACAGCGCCATGACCCAAGACGCCTCACCGATTTTGACTTCATTGCTTGATACGGATGCTTATAAGCTTCATATGCAACAAGCAGTGTTCCATCGTTATCGCCATATTACCGTTGCCGCTGAATTCCGCTGCCGTGGTGATGAGCTGCTGGGCGAATATGCCGACGAAATCCGCCATCAGATAACATTGATGAGCCAATTAACACTGAGCGATGATGAGTATCTCTATCTCTCCGGCTTACCCTTTTTTAAAAATGATTATTTAAATTGGTTACATAGCTTTCGTTTTAATCCCGAACAAGTCAGCGTATCTGATAATGGTGGCAAATTAGACATTCGGATTACCGGGTTATGGTGCGAAACAATTCTGTGGGAAGTGCCGCTATTAGCGGTAATCAGTGAGATTGTCCATCGCCGCCGCTCCGAGCTTGTCACTGCTGACCAGGCGATTACACAGTTGCGCAGCAAACTTCAGCAATTTAAAGCGCTGAGTGCTGATATCGACATAACTCACTTCAAGTTAATGGATTTTGGTACGCGGCGCCGTTTTTCCCGCGAGGTTCAGCACGCCATTGTCAGTGAATTAAAAGATGAGTTTTCCTACTTTGTCGGCACTAGTAACTATGATTTAGCACGGAAGTTGTCTTTAGCTCCGGTTGGAACTCAGGCTCATGAATGGTTCCAGGCCCACCAACAAATTAGCCCAGTTCTGGCCAACAGCCAGCGCGTAGCATTGCAAGTCTGGTTAGATGAGTATCCAAACCAACTTGGAGTAGCATTAACAGACTGTATTACTATGGATGCATTCCTGCGTGATTTTGATGAAACATTCGCTATTCGCTATCAGGGATTACGCCATGACTCCGGTGACCCAGTCGAATGGGGTGAAAAAGCTATCGCCCATTATGAAAAGCTGGGTATTGACCCAATGAGCAAAACATTGGTGTTCTCGGATAATTTAGACTTGGAAAAAGCACTGTCGCTGTACCGACATTTTTACCAACGGATTAAATTGGTATTCGGTATTGGGACGCGTTTAACCTGTGATATTCCCGGCATCAAGCCACTGAATATTGTCATTAAGCTGGTGGAGTGTAACGGCAAACCGGTGGCGAAACTCTCCGATAGCCCGGGAAAAACCATTTGTCATGACCCGGCTTTTGTTGATGAATTGCGTGAAGCATTCGCCCTTCCTTTGGTCAAGAAAGCCAGTTAATACCTGATTGTCGGGCGGCAAATGCTCGCCCGGCCCTAGCCAGACTTGCGTTTTTTGCCCCCTCTTTACTCTTCCGTATTCCGCGATTCAATCATTTCTCAGTTTATGTCGTCTTTATTTATAGAAATGTTGCACTGAACTGGTGATTTCTACTTGTGTCCTGCACCGTCGCAAGTAACATAGCAATATCCCCATTTTGTTGGGTTGTTAACTATTTATCAAAACTATTAAAGAGAGAAATCTATGAGCGTAGTGCCTGTAGTCGACGTACTGCAAGGCCGTGCTGCGGTTGACAGTGAAGTCACCGTACGCGGTTGGGTGCGTACCCGGAGAGATTCTAAAGCGGGTATCTCCTTCGTTGCCGTTTATGACGGTTCCTGCTTTGACCCGTTACAGGCCGTCGTGAATAATACTTTGCCTAATTATCAGGACGAAGTACTGCATTTAACTACTGGCTGCTCAGTAGAAGTGACTGGCACCGTGGTGGCGTCACCCGGTGAAGGGCAAAGTTTTGAAATTCAGGCCACCGCTATCAAAGTAGTCGGTTGGGTTGATGACCCCGATACTTATCCAATGGCAGCAAAACGTCATAGTATCGAATACTTGCGTGAAGTCGCTCACTTGCGCCCGCGGACTAACCTGATCGGCGCAGTTGCTCGCGTTCGTCATACTTTGGCACAAGCCATTCACCGTTTCTTCGATGAGAACGGTTATTTCTGGGTTTCAACCCCACTTATCACCGCTTCCGATACTGAAGGTGCCGGTGAAATGTTCCGTGTTTCCACATTAGACCTGGAAAATCTGCCGCGCACTGATACTGGCGCTGTTGATTTCAGTGAGGATTTCTTCGGTAAAGAAGCTTTCCTTACGGTATCCGGCCAGCTAAACGGTGAAACCTACGCTAGCGCATTATCCAAAGTTTACACTTTCGGCCCGACTTTCCGTGCTGAAAACTCCAATACCAGCCGCCATTTAGCCGAATTCTGGATGGTAGAACCTGAAGTAGCTTTCGCCTCATTGGATGATGTCGCCGCTTTGGCCGAGAAAATGTTGAAATACGTTTTCCAAGCGGTATTGAACGAACGCGCTGATGATATGAAGTTCTTTGCCGAGCGTGTCGATAAAGATGCTGTCGATCGCTTACAGCGTTTTGTCACTTCTGACTTTGCTCAGGTTGACTACACCGATGCTATTGAGATTTTATTGGCATCAGGTCAGAAATTTGAAAACGATGTCTCTTGGGGCATTGATTTGTCTTCTGAGCATGAGCGTTATTTAGCTGAGCAACACTTTAAAGCGCCAGTGGTGGTCAAAAACTATCCGAAAGATATCAAAGCTTTCTATATGCGGATGAATGAAGATGGTAAAACCGTGGCAGCGATGGATGTCCTCGCCCCTGGCATTGGTGAAATTATCGGTGGTTCACAACGTGAAGAGCGTTTAGATGTGTTGGATGCACGTTTGGCAGAGATGGGCCTCAATAAAGAAGATTATTGGTGGTATCGTGATCTGCGTCGCTATGGCACTGTGCCACATTCAGGTTTTGGCCTTGGGTTTGAGCGTTTGATCTCCTATGTGACAGGAGTTCAAAACGTTCGTGATGTAATTCCATTCCCACGCACGCCGAGAAATGCCAGTTTCTAAGTTCGTCATTGAGAAAAAAAGTGTTTTTGTATAAATAAAAGCCAGCCCTGCTGGCTTTTGTCATTTTTTAAAGTTCGATCTAAGTCACAAAGTTCCCTGAAATTTACATTTTGTAACACATGGTATCCCTATGAAACATATTCAGGTAATTGGTAGCATTTTCGGTCTGGATTATAACCCTCGTGAATGGAACACTGCGTTCAGACACAGACGACACCAAACTCTCAACAATAGTTCCAAAAAAATTATTGGCGGCAGTGGCAGGTGTCCGAATAACACCAATGAGGGTAATAATAATGATGAAGCGCAACATTCTTGCAGTAGTAATCCCAGCATTGTTAGCAGCTGGTGCAGCTAATGCAGCAGAAATCTACAACAAAGACGGCAACAAACTTGACCTGTACGGTAAAGTTGACGCGCGTCACCAGTTCTCTGATAACAAAGGCGAAGACGGCGACAAATCTTACGTTCGCTTCGGCTTCAAAGGTGAAACCCAAATTACTGACCAACTGACCGGTTACGGCCAGTGGGAATACAACGTTCAGGCTAACCACGCTGAATCCCAAGGCGACAAAGGCAACAAAACCCGTCTGGGCTTTGCTGGTCTGAAATTTGCTGAATTCGGTTCATTCGACTACGGCCGTAACTACGGCGTAATCTATGATGTCAACGCATGGACTGACATGCTGCCAGTGTTCGGTGGTGATTCAATCTCCAACTCTGACAACTACATGACTGGCCGTTCTACTGGCTTGGCAACTTACCGTAACACCAACTTCTTCGGTTTGGTTGATGGCTTGAACTTTGCTCTGCAATATCAAGGTAAAAACCAAAATGACCGTGCTGGTTCTATTGACCCAGTTACAGGTGTTTACACTGGCGCTAACCTGAAAGATCAGAATGGCGACGGTTTCGGTATCTCTTCTACTTATGATATCGGTTACGGCGTGAACTTTGGTGCTGGTTTCTCTTCTGCAAACCGTACTAACGAACAAAAAGCTTTCAGCACTGCTGAAGGTGATAAAGCTCAAGCATGGAACGTTGGTGCTAAATACGACGCAAACAACGTATACTTGGCTGTAATGTATGCTGAAACTCAAAACATGACTCCATATGGCGACGATAGCAATACAATCGCTAACAAGACTCGTGATATTGAAATCACTGCACAGTACCAGTTCGACTTCGGTCTGCGTCCATCTTTAGGCTACGTTCAGTCTAAAGGCAAAGATCTTAACGCAAATCGCGATAACCAAGATCTGTTGAAATATGTTTCTGTTGGTTCTTACTACTACTTCAACAAAAACATGTCTACCTATGTTGATTACAAAATCAACCTGTTGGACGAGAATGATTTCACTCGTACTAACGGTCTGAACACTGATGACGTTGTTGGTGTTGGCTTGGTATACCAGTTCTAAGTTAAGCTTAATCAAGCAGTTTATCTGCTGACGTAAGTTAAAAAAAGACAGGGCCTCGGCTCTGTCTTTTTGTTTTATGCTTGGCGAACATTTTTACCCTTGATTAATCTAGGGAGATTGCGCTGTAGAAAGCGTTATTTTGCCGATTTTTCACCCTGAATCCCCTCGCCTCACAACATTCATTTCTTTTTATCGCAAACGGTTGGCAAAGGCCGCAACTGGCGCTACCCTGAGAGTTCTGTTTGCTTAACGCTAAGCCATGGAAGCCTCTGACATGTTTGAAAAAATCACTGCTGCACCTGCCGACCCTATTCTGGGCCTAACCGATATTTTCCGCGCGGATGACCGCTCTCATAAAATTAACCTGGGGATCGGTGTCTACAAAGACGAAACCGGGAAAACGCCGGTGCTGACCAGCGTAAAGAAAGCTGAGCAGTATTTGCTAGAAAATGAAGTCACCAAAAATTATTTGGGTATTGATGGCCTGCCAGTTTTTGCCAGCTGTACTCAGGAACTGTTGTTCGGGGCCGATAGCGCGATTATTACTGATAAACGTGCGCGTACCGCGCAAACCCCTGGTGGCACAGGTGGTTTGCGTATTGCCGCTGATTTCATCGCCCATCAAACCAGCGCCAAACGTGTCTGGGTCAGTAATCCAAGCTGGCCAAATCATAAAAATATCTTCGCCGCAGCTGGGCTAGAAGTTGTTGAATATGCATATTATGATGCAGCAAATCATGCGCTGGACTTCGATGGGTTGTTAAATAGCCTGTCAGAAGCCCAAGCTGGCGACGTCGTATTGTTCCATGGTTGCTGCCATAACCCGACCGGGATTGACCCAACAGAAGCCCAGTGGAGCCAATTAGCCGAGCTTTCAGTTGCTAAAGGTTGGTTGCCACTGTTTGACTTCGCTTATCAAGGTTTTGCTAAAGGTTTGGAAGAAGATGCCCAAGGCCTGCGAATTTTTGCCGCGACACATCAAGAATTGATTGTTTGCAGCTCTTATTCCAAAAACTTCGGTTTGTACAATGAGCGTGTCGGGGCTTGTACTATTGTTGCCGCAAACAGTGAAGTCGCTGATATCGCTTTCAGCCAAGTGAAAGCCGTTATCCGCGCGAACTATTCCAACCCACCAGCTCACGGTGCCTCTGTGGTTGCCACCATTTTGAGTAACCCAGCGCTGCGTGCTATTTGGGAACAAGAACTGACTGATATGCGCCAACGCATTCACCGTATGCGTCAGTTGTTTGTTAATACTTTGCAGGAAAAAGGCGCTAAGCAAGATTTCAGCTTTATCATAAACCAGAATGGTATGTTCTCGTTCAGTGGCCTGACCAAAGAACAAGTTCTGCGTCTGCGTAATGAGTTCGCTGTTTATGCCGTAAATTCTGGTCGCGTTAACGTTGCCGGTATGACGCCAGACAATATGGCGCCATTGTGTGAAGCTATCGTTGCGGTGCTCTAATTAAGCCTCCGTGACCGACCTTAAAAAGGGTGCCTTAGAGGCACCCTTTTTTATTCTCCTGCCTATAATCTTAACGGAACAAATATTTGGCAAATTCGTTCATTGGCATGGGTCGTCCGTACATATATCCTTGCAGATAATCCACATTATGGGCCTGTAAATAACGCATTTGAGTTTCGTTTTCAACTCCCTCGGCAATGGTTTGTAATCCCAGTCGAGTTGCAAGATCGATGACATTCCCCACTATGTGGCTCGACAGAGCATCTGAACCAATCATCCCGACAAAACTTTGGTCAATCTTGAGAAAGTCGACTTTAAATTTCTGCAAATAAGTTAGGCTCGAATGCCCGGTACCAAAGTCATCAATGGCAATATAAACACCTAAAGCATGAAGTTCGGCAAATAATTTATCTGTAATCTCATCTGCAACAATCAATTTTCGTTCAGTTAACTCCAACATGATATTAATTTTATTGCCGCCAAAAGCCTGAATGAAATTACGGCAGTCATCTACCAGACTGAGATCACGGCAATGATTGGCGCTAATATTAAAACCAAAGTGGAACCCTTCGGGTAATTTATTGACGTAAGGCGCAAATTTTGTGCTGACCTGCTGCATAATAGCACGGGTCATCGGCACGATAAGTTCGCTGTCCTCCGCCATAGGAATGAAATGATTTGGTTGAATTAATCCCTGCTCTGGATGCTGCCAACGCATTAAAACTTCACACCCCACCCAGCATTGCCTCTTACCGCTGACAATCGGCTGCATATAAGGAATAAATTCATTATTTTCTAATGCTTGTTTTAATACCTGAGTGGGTGATGATGCCCTTCCTGACAACCAGAAAACAAGTGCCGCCGAGCCAATACTCATTAATATGAAGAAAATTAAACTGCCTTGAGCGTATTGCCAAGCATAAGCCCAATATTGTTGATGAGAAAGTGCAGTGCTTAATGAATAAGCATATTTTTCTGAGGCCAAGTATAAAGGTTCGCCTTTATTCGTCGGATGACCTGAATGCACCATTCCGATCGCATCCATCCATTTATCGCCAACTCTCAGTTGCAATGCGATATCGCCGCTCAATAAATTAAGAATACTGCGTAAATAATAACCATCAACAGCGACCAGAATGCTGTAATCCCCTCGAGCTTGCCGATAAACCATCAAAGCACGATCAGGAGTTACATCATTACCCGACATTAATTCTAATTGCCCATCAACAAATGCATCTAAATAGAATTGCTCGGAAATTGGGCCATATATTGAAGAACAATAAATAGTCGTGTTTTTTGCCAAAGAAACTGAACGCACATCCGGTATAAAGACAACTTGATCGCGTAAGTTCTGCACAACTTGTAAACAAGGTTTTCCCAGCCCTGTTTCCACCTGGGTAGCAGCATGCTGCAAGTTATTAAATATTTGGTCGAAACGTTCTCTACCCTGTAATAACTTGGCTTGAGCATCTTGATGCATATTAGCTTTTGTTTGCGCATAAATCACAACAGCGCCCAACAGCAGAAATAGCAATAATACCATAGAAGAAAAACCGAGCCGGGACAGGAATTTATTCACTCTGAAACGACGAAATGGCATAGTAGATTCCATTGAAAGGCGCTCATAATATGACGAACTTAAAACGGCAGTAAAGGTCGTGGCGGGTCAATATCAGTTCTATACCTGTACCCTCAAGACGCAGGAGTGTTGGCTACCTTTGCTCACCCCAATCACTTACTTGTGTAAGCTCCAAGAGGTTCACTCAGTTGCCGCCTACCTGCACCTCGAAGTCGCTAGGGTATATTTCTCTGTTATGTTACGCCTTATGAATATTATAGGGTCATGCTAATTTTATGAACCCCATAATTATGTTCGTCGTATTTATAAATAGCTGATTAAGAGTTCACAAAATACTTTAACAAAAAATTAAATCTAATATAAGAAAGGCACCTCACGGTGCCCTCCTTGATCTGACGCTATCTGATACTCAGTGTTATATCGCACTAAGTTGCCATTCTTACCAAACAGCAGGTTCTTCACGTATAAACGGATTGGTCTGCCGCTCATGCCCTAACGTAGACATCGGGCCATGGCCCGGAATAAATGTGATATCGTCACCCAAAGGCAATAATTTGGTTCGGATAGAATGAATCAATTGCTGATGGTCACCCCGTGGAAAGTCACTGCGTCCCACACCACCATTAAAAATAACATCCCCGACTAATGCCAAACGATCTTTTTGATCGATGAAAACAATATGGCCTGGGGTATGCCCTGGGCAATGCAATACTGATAATTCTATTGCGCCCACCGTCATTGTATCCCCTTCTTCCAGCCAACGAGTTGGGGTGAAAGCTTCACACTCGCTCAGCCCAAACATTCTGCTTTGAGCGGGTAATCCTTCTAACCAAAACGTATCTTCTTTTTCTGGACCATAGATAGGCACCTGAAAATGTGCAGCTAATTCAGCGGCAGCACCCACATGATCCAGATGACCGTGAGTCAACAAAATCTGGCTGACCTTAACACCCTGACGGGCGACTTCAGCAATTATCTTGGCAGCTTCACCACCGGGATCCACGAGAGCAGCTAGCCCTGTGTCTTCACACCAGATCAGTGTGCAATTTTGACTAAAGGCCGTCACTGGAATAATTTGATATTTCATAGAGCTCCAACCCCAATGCAGTTTTTAATATACCCATCATTCTCCACATTACAGCAATTCTGGCAGTTATCAGGTGCCGCATTGCTGTATCGTGAATATCGAGTATAGATTCAACGCATTGGCATAAAAATGCGTATTACCAGGTTCGTGTTGGCCCAGTATCAATATGCACAAAGTTGCTGCGAGGGTAATATCCTACACCACCTGCACGCATTTTTAATGCCGCTTTGCGGATATTGCTCAATTGAATACCTTGAATATGGAAATCCATCGCCTGCCCTTTAGTGTGGTAGCTATGTTTGGCCACACCGCGGCTCCGCTCACGCAGTTCATTATTGGTATCCAGTGAACGGTAGCCAGAAATCAGCTGCACCGGTTTAGTGGTGCCAAGAAGGCCTTGTAGGCGGTATAGCTGGTCAAATAGGCGGGGATCGATGCTTTTTACTTTGTTAGCTCGGTAGTCGCGGAATAAATGATTTAAACGGGAAAGTTCATCTTTATTATAGTTTCGACCGTCAAAGAACTCGGCTTTTATGGACTCACCTGTATTCAGGTTATTCAGGGTCAAAATGCGTGGGCGAGGAGTTGAAAGGGTAGCAAATGCTTGCCCTGGGAGTAGCGACATCCCGAGCGCTACCCCGCCTAACGCTAGCCATTTACGGCGATGATTATCAATTTTATCCATGATCTCTGTTAATACCCGGCAAGAATGTCAAAAGTAAGTACTGTCCCCTCATGGCTTGGAGCCACGGCTGTGTTGGCTGGCTGCAACTCCAATAACTTTGGGTATATATGTACCGTCCCGAACCATAACCGTCTACGGAAAACCAGTCAACCCGCATTCGGTACGCATTCACTGTGCGTTTAGTCCAGGTTTATAGGGCGCTCGTTTAGAAGCGCCCATAAGACAACCTGATATTGAGACCATTAGTTATTGAGTTTTACTGCATTTATTGCAGCAAAAGTTCAGCTTGATGAGCGATTTGTGAACCGGATCTCACCGTCATATCATAATTGTAAATATCTGTTCTAAACTGTGGTTTACCATCTTCAGCCACCCATGCCGTCAGATAATACAGTTGCACCGGAATACGCTGGCGAATGTTGACATAAGTGGTATCCCCTTTTTTCAAGGTCGAGGAAACACGAGCATCATTCCAACCCGCATCCTGCAACAACATATTGGCTAAATCAGACGCTTTATTCACGCGAACACAGCCCGAGCTTAAGGCCCGAATATCTTTCTGGAACAAGCCATGGTTCGGAGTGTCATGCAAATAGATAGCATCAGAGCTTGGCATATTGAACTTGAACCGCCCTAATGAATTGCTGGCACCAGGTGCCTGCCGCAGGCGATATGGGAAGTTATTCGGTGAAATCATGCTCCAGTCAATCATTGACGGGTCGACAACTTCGGCATCATTACTCCAGCCAGACAATAGGGTATAGCCATGACGCTGGAAATAACTGGAATCGTAACGCGCTTTCGGCACGATATCCTGGCGCACCAGAGAGGTCGGCACATTCCACGGCGGGTTAACCACCACATTATTCAACGCGTTGCTCATCAACGGCGTTTTACGGCTTGGGCGGCCAACAATCACTCGAGACGAAAGCACCTCGGCACCATTCTTATAATAATTCAGCGAATAGTTTGGAATGTTAACCATGATGCCGTTATCCACCCGCCCCGGCAAAATGCGTAAGCGCTGAATATTTAAGGCTAATAATGTCGCCCGTGTTTGTGGAGAAACATTCAACCATTCGCGAGTACGGGCACCGATAACGCCATCATCACTCAAACCATGCCACTGTTGGAACCGTTTGACGGCTTCCATTAGCTCTGGCGTATAGACATTGTCAGTTACCGTGACAGTCGCGGCCAGTGGTGCCGCAGATGGCGCAACTACCCCTTCGCTAGCGGGAGTGTCTGCAACCGGGGCTGCTGATGGGCTCACCACCAAACTGTGGGCCTGAGCACGGTTTTTCTCTTCATCAACCGAGAGGTCATCATTAACAACCGCGACCGCAGGATTATCAGCCGGGATAACCTCCGGGGTGTGCACTGGTGTAGACGCCACCGGGTGCAACATGCCGGTTCTGTCGAGAATCTCCCGCAGCGCTGGAATATCGTCGCTTAACTGCCCTGGACGTAAACTCGGGCCATTGGCCATTTGTGGCCACGGACGCCGGTCTGCCAGCATCTGTTTCAGCGCCAGACGCATTTTCTCATATTGAGGATGTTGAGGTGCCAGAGATGCCAGATAAAGCGCGGTGTTCCCCTCGTGTACAGCTTGTTGCCAGCGATTTAAAATCGTCGCCGGTGGCATCGCCATCTTGTACGGCACATTGTTGTAGAGCCAGACGCTACCATTTGCACCAACGCCTGAGATAAAGTGCAAATAGCCCAACATGGCATCGGACAGAATAACGTCGCGAGCCAAGCCGGTAATAGTAGGATCACTGAGCCATTTAACCCATTGCATGAATTGCGGCTGAATACCGGAGAGAGCCACTTCCGCTAATTGTTGCTGGAAATGCTGAACAGCAGTCTGGTCTTGCCACATTGGCTGCATATTATTGGCAGCATAGAGCACGGCTAATTCAGAAGAATAGAACGGCGTGATAGTTTTCGGTAACACTGCCAATAATTGAGAGCGGCTTTGTGCAACCGACATGCTTTGTGGCGGTGATTTTTGCGCTGAAGATGAATCAACAGGCATCATCGGCACTGTGGCCGATGCTGTAAATACGGGCATTACGCTACAAATCACAGCGCAATATAACGCTAATACAGGTCGCGGATTTCTTTTCTCTACCGACATTCTATGCCCCCGGTATGCTTATCTAAGTACGTCATAGTTTGTCGTTACCTTTCTTCCCTGAAGTCGCAGTAGGTTAGCGGCTCTCGTTACCCGATTCGGTCGTTGACAACATCGGCCGTTGACAACACCACCACTATCTTTGGGTATTATTATTATATAAACAGAAATGCTACTCAGTAGATAATAATCTAAATTAGCCATTAACCTTACGCTAACAGATTTTCTTCGGTTATAAAATATAACCCTCAAATGTCGCAACAAATAAAAATGGCCGCTAGGCGGCCATTGGATGGAATTAATTATTATTACGTCTTTATTGTGCGAAAATTAACCGAAATATCATTGTTCAGCAGATATCTGTGGCAAAGTCGGTATTTCATTGGCAAAACCGCGTAAGCCCACTACGTGTACATGCTCATGATTTTGGAAGACTTTTCGCACCAGTTTATAAGTCGTCCCTTTTTCTGGACTGATATTTTCTGGGGCGGCAATAATTAATTGCATTTCCAGCCGCTCGCACAGTTCAAATAATGTTGCGATAGATTTCGCATCCAGACGCGCAGCTTCATCCAGGAACAATAAGCGGCAAGGTGAAATATCTTTACCGCGTAAACGGCGAGATTCTTCTTCCCAGCTCTGTACCACCATCACCAGAATAGACATCCCGGTACCGATAGCCTCGCCGGTTGACAATGCGCCACTCTCGGCCCGTAACCAGCCATCTGCACCACGGTTAACTTCAACTTCCAGCTCTAAATAGTTACGGTAATCAAGTAACTCTTCACCAATGGTTTGCGGCAAACGCTGCCCCATATCCATTTGTGGGTTTAGGCGCTGATACAGTTTTGCCAGCGCTTCAGAGAAGGTCAGGCGGTTACTGTTGAACAAATCCTGATGCTGTTCTTGCTGTTCGGATAACACATCAAGCAAGGTCGCATGGGCTTCGCGCACATTCACATTTAGCCGCACACTTTTGACCTGACCAAATGACACCGCTTGCAGGCCCTGATTCAGCATCCGAATACGGTTCTGTTCGCGTTGAATGGTTTTACGGATGATATTCGACACGCTTTTCGAACTGATCGCCAGCTTCTGTTCACGGGCGGTCAGTTCTTCGGTCAGCCGGCCGAGTTCAATCTCCATTTGTTCAATGGCTTCGACCGGGTCATCAGTGCGGATGATATCCTGGCGAATACGCTCGCGTAGATGCTGATATACCGCAATATAGAACTGAATTTTGCGCTCAGGGCGTTTGGGATCTTCCGACATGCGCAGCACATCGCGCAAATGCTCATTATCAGCCACCGCCAGACGCAATGCCCCCAGCGCCTTATCCGACATAGAACGCAGCTCATCGCCATCCATATAGGCCAATTCACGGCGATGTAAGCGGCGCTCGACACCATTGTCTTTCACCATCCGCATCACGGCACACCAACCCGCTTTAGCATTAACCACCTGCTCGCGAATTTGGTGATAATCGCGCTCCAGCTTGCGTAATTTCTTCTGCAAGCTGTCCATCTCGGCTTCACAGAAAGTCAGCTGTTTTTCCAACTGATTGCGCCGTGAGCGGTTGGTGCTCAATGCAGCATGCAATTCATCGCGGCGTGTGCGGGCGCGGGCTTCGGCATTAGCATCCGCCTGAACGCCAATATCCACCAGCTCCTGACTCAGCTCTTTGAGCATGTCACGTTTGGCATCATAAGAACTTTTCAATGACGCCAGCACTTGATTGTATTGAGTAAACTGCGCCTGATATTGACGCAACTGCTCGCGAGCGCGCGTACGCTCTGCTTCGGCTTGTTCTAAGCGCTGGCGCAGTTTATCGTTCAGAGAGGAGTTTTCAGTCAGCATCCCCGCAGAGTCGGTATAGCTAAAGTGGGCACGCCGCTGCACAACTTCCGTCAAGGCGAAAGCTTGCTGCTTAGCCTGGCGCTGGCTGTTTTGCGCCTGAGTATAGTTTTTCTGCAACTGTTCGTGTTGCTGCGGGTCACTTTGTAGCACTGCCAGCAGCGGTTCAAGCTTGGTCAAAGAAGCGCCGTGTTTCTGAATATGGCGGACGGCCTCTTGTGCTTCAGCTAGCTCTTCAGTGATTTCTTCGACGCGATCTGTCAGGCTGTCATCAAGCAGCAATGACACCAATGGAATCAAACGGTTAAGAGCTGAAATACCTTCTTTAGCTTGTTCGAATTGCTGGCGCTGCTGTTGATTTTGGTCTTCGTGCGCATTCAGTGCGCGCTCGATTTCACCACGGCGAGTATTTAACAACCGAATTTCAGCTTCTGGATCAGAATCGAATGCCACACCCAGATGAGAACCAATAAACCGGCTGAATGCCTGATGCAAACGCTGGGTTTTCTGCACATCAAACGACAGCGTCGCATAGCGCTCCGCCAGACTATCACGCTCTTGGTACAGCGCTTCTAGCCGGTTTTCACGGGCAGCACGACCAAACAGCGGCACTTCCGGATAGCGAGAATAGCGCCATTGGCGATCGGCAATTTTCACCACCACCGCTTTATCCAGTTCTTCGACGGCAAAGACACTGTCATCAAATGACTGCGGGTCACCCTCAATGAGATATAAATCTTCCGGGCAATCTTCCAATCCGGTCAATTGGTCACGAACTAATGATAAATCCGGCACCACGATACCGTGGCGAGACGGGCCATACAGCGCGGAGAAATAGGGCGCATCGTCGAGCGTGACATCATCATAAATCTCGGATAACAGCACGCCGCCAAAGCGCTCGGCCAATGCAATCATCCGCGAATCTTCAGCGCCACTTGGCTGACTCAGGCGCTCAATTTGTGCATCAATCGCCCGTTTAGTTGCCGCCACTTCATCGCGTTCGACGGTGGTTTCGCGCTCACGCTCTAGCAACTGTTGCATATATTCAGTCACTTGGCGGCTGTCTTCCAGCGCTTCACCGCTCTGATCACTCAATTGGCTCAGAGCATCTTGTGCCGCCAACCATACTGGAGCTCGCGCCGTCAATTCCTGAATTTTCTGCTTCAGTTGCTCGAGTTCCTGGCGCATTTCCATCCGCCGCTCACCAGCATCACTGACACTGAGAGAAAGTTCTTCAATCTGTGATTCCAGCTCACGCTGCAACTCTTCCAATTCTTCCGGCTGATAAGCTTGCCCCTGACGTTTGCAAAACTCTTGCAATAAACGCTCGGCATCTTGCTGGGCACGTAAACGCTGCTCAAGCTCGGACAGGCGCATGCGCAAGGGCTGAACCCGCTCGGCCAAATGTTGCTGCGACGGCCAGTCACGTAATAATTCGCGCGCGGTTTGCCAAGCTTCACTGCGGCTGACCTCACCGGCAATGCTCACCACCAACTGATAAGCTTGCTCAAATTGGCTGTGGGCGGCATCTGCAACACTCAGTTTTTGCTCGAGTTGCAATAAAGATTCGGTCGCTTCCTGCTCTTTGGCCTGGAAAGTTTCCAGCCAATCTTCAGCATTATCGGCCGTTAATTCAGGTAATTGGCACAGCGCACGGGCGCGCTCCAATGCTTGTAATGCTTGCTGATATTGAATGGCGCGGGTTTGCTGTACATCCAGCGCTTGCTGATAATCAGCCAACTGACTTTTCAGCTCATCCACTTCCAGCTCTGCGGCTTCGGCACGGGCTTCGTTATCAGCCTGTTGCTCGCTGGCCTCAGCAACAACTTCATTTTGCTCTTCCAGCCGGTAAGTCAGCTCTTCCAAATCACTTTGGTAGCGCTCGATTTTTTCCTGCTGGCGCATCGCGGTTTGCACCAGACTGAGATGGTCACTGGCAGCTTGATAATCAGTCTCGAGATCAGATTCAGCAGCACTTTGCTCGGCCAATTCACGGGACATTTCGACATGGCGATACTGCTCGGTCACCAGTTGTTTGCGGCTACCCAGTAAATCGCGGCGCAAGACCAAAGCGCCATCGAGATGAATACGCCGCTCATTAGCATGGCGCATATAGTCAGCAGCAACATAGGAAGTCGCTTCGGAGATGAGATGCTTAAACAGGTCACGGTCGGACTGAGTGACACGGATAGCCTCCAGCGTCATGCGGTTTTCGCGCAACGCCGCCTCCATATCCTGGAAAGCTTTGCGGACGCCGCTGTTTTCTGGCAATAAATAATCGCGTAATGAGCGGGTAATGGCGCTGGAAATACCGCCGTACAGTGATGCTTCAATCAAACGATAGAATTTACTGCGATCAGCTGAAGAGCGCAGCCGTTTGGGGATCACACCCAAATCAAACATCAGCGAATGGTAATCGGTGATGGAGTTAAATTGCTTAAACTGCACCCCTTCCATGGCTTCAACGCGTTCTTTCAGCTCTGGTAAGGACAACACCCGCGCCTGCCGCTCGCCCACCACTTCGGTGAGGATCTGTGTGGGTTGGATTGCAGTCGGAAGCCCTTGAATAGTGAAAGGTTTGATATCAACTTTGCGATCGCGCCCGGCCACTTGTTGCAGACGCACCCCGACAACCACCCGTTGGTGGCGGGAGTTGACCACATCTAACGTGGAGTAACACACCCCAGCGCGCAATTTACCGTGCAAGCCTTTATCGCGCGAGCCACTGGTGGCCCCGGCTTCGGTGGTGTTACGGAAGTGCAGCAAGGTTAAATCTGGAATCAATGCTGTGACGAAAGCGGCCATGGCGGTAGATTTACCGGCCCCGTTACCACCGGATAAGGTAGTAACCAGTTCATCAAGATCGAATGTTCGGGCAAAAAAACCATTCCAGTTAACCAAGGTCAGTGAGCGAAATTTACCGCGTTCAATCATTCCTGTTCATCCTCTGCACTGTCCGTTGCATTGCCCATGGTGATGTCGCTTTCATCGCTTTCATCATGGAGTGACAGACTATTTTCGACCGCCATGGCTTCGCCATCCCGGATCATACGCAATTGAGCTTCTCGTGGATCATCACCGCTGCGCACATCGGCACCAAAGCGGAACACCGCCTCCGTGATACGAAACTTGCTACTGTCATTGCCCATAAAGTAAATCATACCCAAACGGCGCAGCCGGTTGAGTGAGGTTCGCACTTTTTCCTGCAATTTCTGTTTATCCAAATCCGAACCGGTTGAGCGCTGATTAACAAACTTCAGCAATTTGCTCTCATCGGCCAGACTCAGCAGCTCTTCGTATAACTCGTGCTGGGCGAAAATCCCTTCATGAGCCAGACGTTCCGGGCTGAGATACAGATAACAAAGAATTTTGCCGACCATCATATCCAGCTCAGATAACACCGAACGCGGGATTAACGTGGTTGAACGAGGGCGCAGATAGAAGAAACCTTCCGGCGCACGAATTAATTCCACATTATAGCGGGTATAAAACTCTTCCAGTTGCTCCTGAAAATCCATCAGGAAAGCATGGTTATCCAGCTCATCAAGCCCGATATGACGGCCAGCACGTAGCTGACTATCCAGTGCCGGAAACAAGGAGTTGGCCAATGCTTGAGCCAGTTTAACCGGCATTACTACTTCAATATTTGTTGATGACATGTGCCTGCACCTTGGCTCCGTAATCATTGATTGCCAGCCATTCAGCGGGTAACCCTGAGAAATCGGCTTCGGCCACACCAAGGCGAACTGCCTGGTCGACCAGGATACGAGCCACGTCAAAATGACGAGCACGCGGATATTGCACGAGGTAATCGCGCATGACTTCCCCCAAATTGAGCGGCAGTTTTTTCTGCTGATACACCAGCAATGCTTGTTCAATCAGGGCGGCTAATTGCTCACGGATAGCATTAAACTCTTCAAATTCCAGGTCCGGTGGCAGTTCTCCGGTGACTTCTTCACTACGCAGTGACAGCTCTTCATCGCGCATATCCAGCAAGCGATCGGCATTGGCGTAGGTCAAGGCCCAAGGGCTATCAAAATAATTTTGCACTGACTGGCGCAAGCGCTGGGCGAATACCCGATTTTTATCCATATCAATCGCAGTACGGATAAACTTGTGCACGTGGCGGTCATAACCAATCCACAGGTCAATAGAGTGCTGGCCCCAACTGATAATGCGGTCAAGTTTACTTTGTAAATCAAAGACCAGTTTATCAACCAAATCCAAGCCCGCATTGCCGATGGTGGCTTCTTGAATGCGCAATAAATTCGCCTGAAGCTTATCACCGGCCGCTTCCAGCGTATCTTGCAGTTCTCTGAGTGTACCGGAGGTTTCTGACAGCAACATTTCGCAGCTGGCAATGGCAGCACGCCAATCTTGATTCAACAGCGCCGCGATATCTTCTTTAACACTATGCTGCTGCTCGTCCATCAGGCGCTGGGTCATGTCGATACTGTCAAAGATTTCAGCGACTGAATATTTAAGCGGGGCAAAGACATTACGATGCCAGTGGAATTCATCACCGCCCTCTTCTGCCGCTTCTGCCGCCCGTTGCAGCTCTTGCGCCACAATCGACAACTGCATCGACAACCGCAGAGTGGAGAACTCGCGCTGACGGATATAATAATCTGTGATGCCAATGCCCAATGGAGTCAGGCGGTAAATAGCATTACCATCAGCCAACTCACTGGTAAAGCGGTTGAGCAAGCGCTGGCGCACCATATCATTAATGGCATTATTGGCGCGCACTGCCACGGTTTCGGTGGTCTGTTCAAACCCTTTGCTGACGTGACGAAATGCATCAACTAACTCGCCTTCGCTCATTTCGCCGTCCAGCCGCTCACCATTTAAGGTGGCAATAGCCATAAGAAAGGCCAGACGCTCTGTTGGCAGAGTAATCGAAAAATCATTTTTTCGCGCCCAGGCGACCAGTTCGGGTACTGTCTGGGAAAATTCACTCATAATGGGTCCTTCAGATTCGGCTTAAACGCCATGACATGCACGTAGCGCCCCAAACTGATAAAGGGCTCCTGCCGGCAATAGCGCTGTTCCAACGCCAATAATTCAGCAAACTCATCGACTTGTTGCTGTTTATTTTTCATGTAATCGTGAAACACCCGTACTCCTGTCTTACCGCTAATGGATAAACCCATTTGCTCAAGCCAACCGTATACCGTCGGCGGGTCTAACGGGTATTGCGGTGATAACGAGCGCTGCCGACGCCTTTTGAGGCCCGGTATCGCCAACTGAAAGTTACCTAATACCGCATTACGCATCACTAACCCATTGGCATTGAAAAACATCAATGACAATGCGCCACCTGGGTTTAACGCATTAAAAAGTATTTGCAGAACTTGCTGTGGCTCTGCAATCCATTCTAAAACCGCATGGAACAATATCAGATCAACGGGCTGTTCTAAATGTTGGGTGATGTCCTGTGCCGCACTTTGTACAAATTGCATGTTGTGGCTCACACCTTTTTCCTGAGCAGCCACTTTCGCACGTTGGATCATCTCAGCGGACAGGTCACATAATAGAACCTGGTGACCCAATTCCGCCAGTTGGCAAGCCATATGCCCTTCACCACCACCTGCATCTAAAATCCGTAACGGGCGTTGCGGCAACTGCGCTAACAGCCCGGTGATATCTTGCCACACCACCGCCTGACGGATCATTCCCTTCGTCGTGCCGTAGATATTGCGCGAGAATTTCTCGGCAATATCATCGAAATTGCGATCCTGCATGGACAATTGCTCCGCTATAACTATTGATTTGCCGACCTTGATAGAGACTCGCAAATCAATGGCAACAGCAAAAAGAATGACTACCAACCTGCTATTTTGGCACAGCCTGACTTAGAATAAATCTTCTTGGCCCGTAATCAGCGCCAAATGCCGTTTTTTCAGCCAAAAGGTCTCTGTTTTTATGCTTTTTACCCTAAAAAAGTTTGTTGGCGGCTTATTAATGCCACTGCCCTTTCTACTTATCGTCATGGGGCTGGCATTAATCTTATTATGCTTGACCCGCTGGCAAAAAAGCGGCAAAACGCTTTTTGCATTAAGTTGGCTGGTATTATTGCTTATTAGCCTACAACCCGTCGCCGATCGCCTGTTATTGCCGTTGGAAAAACAATATGCAACTTATCAGGGAAACGACCCGGTAGATTACATTGTTGTCCTCGGTGGCGGCTACACGTTTAATCCGAATTGGGCGCCAAGTGCTAATTTATTCTCGAATAGTTTACCGCGAGTGACTGAAGGGATCCGGCTGTATCGCGTGCATCCTAACGCAAAAATGGTATTTACCGGTGGCGCTAGCCCGAACAGCCAAAGCAGTGCAAAAACCGCAGCACAGGTAGCGGAAAGTTTAGGGGTTCCAGCGGAGGATATTATTGTACTAGAACAGCCGAAAGATACGGCGGAAGAAGCGGCAGCGGTAGCTACCTTGGTGGGTAATAAACCTTTTTTGCTAGTAACCTCAGCCAGTCATTTGCCTCGGGCGATAAAATTCTTTATCGCCAAGGGGTTAAATCCTATTCCAGCGCCCGCCAATCAGTTAGCTATTACCAGCCCCTTACACAGTTGGGAGCGTACTATTCCGGCAGCAACCTATTTGGGTCATTCCGAGCGCGCCTGGTATGAAACCTTGGGGCTAATCTGGCAGTCATTAACGGGCAATAAAAATGATGAATAATTTTGCGGTTAATTCAGCCAAGGTAACAGTTGCTTCGCCGCATTATCAAATAAATCTCGATCTAAATTACCGGTGTGAATAAAGCGGGAAACCAATTCCCACAGAGTGTAGAGCCAACGGCGGGCAACAAAGGATTCCGAGACCGGCGCTTTATTGAGGTAGCGATAAAATAGCTGGCTCGGCATCCCCTCTTCACTAAGACGGAATAAATCATACTCCCGCGGTGCCCATAGCATGGGGCCGGGGTTGAGCATCGCCAGCAATTGATCACTGCGGGGATCTTTAAGCATACTGCGTAAGGTCAGATTGCCATGAACCAGCACCGAACTGTCGTCAAAACCGGCGAAAAGTGCATTTAATGATGCCCGAGCACGATAAAGAATTGCCCTATCTTCCAAGGTCATTTGTGGTGAATTCATATTCGATAGCGTGGCCCACAGCACTTCAACTCGTTGCTGATACCAACTGAACCAATCATTTTCTTGTGTGCTATCAACATTGCCGACACACCCATGGCTATCAATCCGGTGCCAAGCTAATACGCCCTCAACTATCTGATCCATCAAAGCATTCCAGCGTTCCCCTGTTCGGGTGGGCGCTTCTACCGAAACACCCCGAAGGCGTTCCATCAGCAAGATTTCTTTATACGGCGGTTGATGGGTCATAACTAAACCATACACAGTCGGCAAGCGGATATCGCCTTCGCGCGACAACATTGACAGTTTATAGGCTTCTTGCTGTGCAATTCCCTGACAGACATAACTCTTTGCCAACAATGGGATCGCCTGACCCTGCTGATTATACATCGCATACAGGTGGGCATAAGGCTGCTCGCTGATGCGCTCAAGGCGGGTAATCGACTCCCCAAGCACGACGCTTAATTCAGCTTTCAGCTGTTCCATAAGGCTTTGTCCGATTATCTGACGAAATAGATTATTCATCATGGGATGATGGGAGGGATATTTCCAGAATGCAGATCAAATAATAGCCACAATAAAAGTTAAATAATTGAAGCCCGTGGGATCCAGAAATAACAACGCCAAACTCAACTGAGCTTGGCGTGGAAAGCTGCACAATGATTACTGCGATTACTGCTTGAGCATAATAGCCCGAACTCTGTCTAAATCTTCTTGCGTATCAACCCCAACTGCTGGCACAGCTTTTGCCACAGCAACGTGAATTTTTTCACCGTACCACAGCACACGCAATTGCTCTAACAGCTCTATCTGCTCGAGTTTACTTGGTGCCCAATTAACGTAGCGGCGAACAAAACCAGCGCGATAAGCATAAATACCAATATGGCGTAAGAAACAATCACCAATGGTTTCTTTCGATTGAGCAAAGCGCTCTCTTTCCCACGGAATGGCGGCACGCGAGAAATACAGCGCATAACCTTGCGCATCCATCACCACTTTCACGGCATTAGGGTTAAAAGCTTCTTCGCTGCTTTCAATCGGCACTGCCAATGTCGCCATACCTGCACTGGAGGCAGCCAAATTATCAGCAACTTGACGGATAATCATTGGCGGCACCAATGGCTCATCCCCTTGCACATTGACAATAATATCATCATCAGCAAAACCATAACGTTCAATGACTTCCGCTAAGCGCTCGGTACCGGACTGATGATCTGCGCGGGTTAAACATACTTCACCGCCCGCTGCTTCAACAGCTTTCACCACTTCCGGATGGTCTGTTGCCACAATCACCCGAGATGCACCTGACTCCAATGCCCGCTCCATCACATGCACAACCATTGGTTTGCCTGCAATATCAGCCAGTGGCTTGCCGGGCAGACGGGTTGAAGCATAACGGGCGGGTATTATAGCAATGAAACTCATGCGTGCTTCTCATCAATGGACAGTGGGCGGGCTTCGTTCTCTAACAATACCGGGATGCCGTCACGCACCGGGTAAGCTAGATTGTCAGCTTTGCATACCAGCTCAAGGTTTTCTTTATTGAAGTACAACTTACCGTTGCAGACAGGACAAGCAACGATTTCGAGTAAACGGTGGTCCATACATCCTCCAGAATGGAGTTTAGCCAGCAGGAAAGTGGTCGAGGATACCATATCCGCCGATGCAGGTTAACTGCGCCGATGCCGTCATTTATATCAGCTATTGATAACAAGCGGTTATGTTAATTGACATTGGTATAAGTGAATATATTCAGCAATCGGGATGATAAATGTTGGTTTTGTTATTGATATGTTGAATTGTGAGGAGTAGTATTTTTGTGACACAAGTCACATAACCATATCTATCGAGTAAGAAATGAAAGTATTCCATAAAATTATTGCGCTGTTTGCTAACTTCAGCAATTAAGCCGCAAAAACAAATAGAAGCACCTGCAAAACTGCCCGACGACAAAATAAACATGTCGAACAGAGGCAAAAAAACTAGCGGCTACCCTTGGGTAGCCGTTTGTTTAGAAAGCGATCACATCTGCTGCTGACGGCCCATGAATACTACGATAAGTAGAGAATTCAACGTCCTGCCCTTCACTCAGTGATTTATTTTTGGTGTTGGCAATGGCTGTCTTGCTGACATACACATCCAAACCACCGTCGTGGGGTGAAATAAAACCGTAGCCTTCAGACTGGTTGAACCATTTCACGCGGCCCATTTTTAACGTCATAATAAATTTCCTTTTACTGGGCATCCTAACAACTCATTTTTATTTATTGTTTAGATGCAGTTGCCCATCCTAAAGTTTTCTGATTAAACCTCTATGAGCTTGATTTTATGAAAAACCCGCATAAATGTGGGCTTAGAATTTTGTCTATCTCCAGAATAAATGATAGGCACATTTGCGCGATCATTTTATTCCGCCGATAACCCAACGTTATTACTTTAAACCTTATTATTTTAAGTAATAGAGCAGCAACAGATACAGCAACTAACAAACCAGCCACAAAGCAATAAATGCTTATTCAACAGGTTCGCCTAAAATATGACTTATGGGAGTTGCTTATAGGAGATTCAGGGGTTCGTCTTTGAGGCTGTATCAGAAAATAGCGTCTTGGGAGGAACTGCTTTACTTTGCTCTCGTGCACTCTTACACATAAATAAGCCTGTAAAACAGGCCGATGTGTATTTATACATAAAAAACGCATCCATACAACTTTTTTATCGCATGGAACGCAACAAACCTCAGAATCAATGAGATATGACGCATAAAAAACTAATATTCTCCGCCAGCGCCTCCCCAGCTCAGCGAACTCACCTAAAATAAAATGGAATCAGCGTGATCCGCAGCCGTAAATATCTGCGTTGAAAGGTAAAAAGGAACATTCCAATGATTACCGCCCTGCCATTTGTTCATCCCGATGAGATACGCGCCAGGTTCTCCAGTGCTATGTCGAATATGTATCAGACGGAAGTCCCGTTATACAGTGATTTATTGCAATTAGTTGCCGAAACCAACAACCAAACTATGGAGCAATCGCCAGAACTGACCCGCCATTTGCTTCGAACTGGGGAAATTGAGCGATTAAATATGGAAAGGCATGGCGCTATCCGCGTGGGAACTGCCGCCGAGCTCGCCACTTTACGCCGCTTATTTGCTGTCATGGGGATGGTTCCCGTCGGGTATTACGACCTGGCCCCTGCTGGTGTACCTGTTCACTCTACGGCTTTTCGCGCGGTACATGAGGCTTCATTGCAAATATGCCCATTCAGAATTTTCACTTCCTTGCTGCGGTTAGAGTTGATTGAGCGGCCAGAACTGCGGCAACAAGCAGTTGATATTCTTGCCAAAAGAAATATTTTCACGCCCCGCCTTATCGAATTGATTGTTAAGCATGAAACAGCCGGGGGGCTGGCCGACAATGACACGGCTGATTTTATTACTGAATCCCTGGAAACATTCCGCTGGCATAATCAAGCCACTGTGAGTGTTGAGGTTTATCAGCAACTGCATGATCAACATCGGTTAATTGCTGATGTCGTTGCCTTTAAAGGGCCACATATTAACCACTTGACCCCACGAACACTGAATATAGACGCAGTACAAGCCGCCATGCCGAAACATAATATTACCCCCAAAGCCGTCATCGAAGGGCCACCACCACGCCATTGCCCAATACTGCTGCGACAAACCAGTTTTAAGGCACTGGAAGAAAAAGTCGCGTTTGTATCATCCGATGGGCAGATTATTCAAGGGAATCATACCGCCCGCTTTGGCGAAATAGAACAGCGTGGCGCTGCGCTGACCGCCAAAGGCCGCAATCTTTATGACCGCCTGCTGCAAGCGGCTCAGGATCAGTTGCAAACTCCTGCAAATGAGGAGAATGCAGCGCAATATATGGCAATTCTTAGCGAAAAATTTAGCCAGTTTCCGGATAATTATCCAGCAATGCGCGCAGAAAAACTCGCTTTCTTCCGCTATTTCCCGACAGAAAAAAAACTCGGCGGATCTGCAACCTCAATACAAAATTTAACTTTAGATGAGTTGATTGGCGCTGGATTCATCCAATTTGAACCTTTGGTTTATGAAGATTTCCTACCGGTCAGTGCCGCAGGTATTTTTCAGTCGAATTTAGGGGATAAAGGGCAAAACCATTTTGCAGGACATTCCAGTAAGCAGGATTTCCAACGGGACTTGGGCGCTGATGTTGTTGATGAACTACAACTGTACGAGAAAACTCAGCAACGTTCGCTAACAGCATGCGCGGCGGCCCTAAAGCTCACATCACTGAGTCTATAAATTGGATTATGCAGAATGTCGCGCTAGCGCTTGAATTTTCAACAGTAATTGTTCAGCCTGGTCAGGAGGTAACTGCGCATCCACAGGCAAATACCACCAATTGGGCTGAGCAAAAGCTCGACACTTAACAGCATCTTTCTCAGTCATTAGCAAAATTTGTGGCCCGGAAGTCAGCGAGCTAAGTTGAGACAATGAATAATCCTGATGGTCAGCGAAAGCATATTCCTTGTTAGGCTCAATGCCGAGCAGACTTAGCGTAGCAAAAAAGCGCGGGGGATGACCAATCCCGGCCATGGCAACGACATGCTGTAATTGCTGCGCAGGAAAACGTTCGCCCGTCACCAAATTGACAGCTTTCTGTACAACCAGTTGCATCGGTATTTCACCGGCGGCAGCAATACCACCATTGGTTATCACCGCATCGACTGAGCGCAGTCGCCCTGCCCGCTCGCGCATCGGGCCTGCGGGCAGCCACCAACCATTACCAAAGCGGCGAACACCATCAATCACCACCAGCTCGAAATCCCGCTGTAATGCATAATGCTGTAATCCGTCATCAGTAATAATGAAATCCAAATCATGAGATTCCAGTAATGTTTTGACCGCATCAGAACGCTTTGGCGAGACCGCAACAGGGGCACCTGTTCGTTGATAGATCAGAACCGGTTCATCACCGGCCTGAGTGGTTGTGGTCTCGCTAGATAGCAGTAACGGATACACAGACTTACCACCGTAACCTCGGGAGACAACCCCGATGCGGTAACCCCGCTGTTTCAGCTGTTCCACCAACCAAATAACTACTGGCGTTTTACCATTACCGCCGGCAGTCAGATTACCCACAATAATGACAGGCACTGGGGAGCGCCACGCCGAACGCAACCCCAGAGTATAACTGACACGGATAAGCCAAGTGATTGCACCATATAGCCAGGACAGCGGCAGCAATAGCAAATACAGCCAAGACTTTCCAGACCAGATGCGCTCAATCATTGGCCAAACTGCATACGGTTAAGTTGAGCATAAACGCCCTTTTTCGCCAGCAATTCTGCATGCATGCCGCGCTCCACAATGCGTCCATCCTCAATGACCAGGATCTCATCCGCTTTTTCAATGGTCGACAAACGGTGGGCAATGACCAGTGAAGTACGGTTTTTCTGCAACTCATCCAATGCGGCCTGAATTGCCCGCTCTGATTCAGTATCCAGTGCCGAAGTCGCTTCATCCAGAATCAATATTGGGCAATCCCGTAACAGCGCCCGTGCAATGGCAATGCGCTGGCGCTGACCACCGGAGAGCATGACGCCGTTTTCACCAATAACGGTGTCCAGGCCATTTTCCATTTTATTGATAAAGTCCATGGCATAAGCCATGCGGGCAGCTTCTTCAATTTCCGCGCGGCTGTACTGCTCATCACGGGCATAAGCAATGTTATTCGCCACCGTATCATTGAACAGATGAACATTTTGCGACACCAACGCGACCTGGTTGCGTAATGCACCCAATCGGTAATCACGTAAGTCATGACCATCCAACAAAATACTGCCTTCACTGACATCATAGAAACGAGTCATTAAATTAGCGATAGTTGACTTACCCGAGCCTGAGCGCCCCACCAATGCAACCGTTTTACCGGCATCGATATGCATATTGATGTCATTCAGTGCCGGGGTATCTTTGCCCGGATAGTAGAACGTCACATGGCGGAATTCTATTTCGCCTTTAGCGCGTTCAACTTCCAGTTTACCTTCATCTTTTTCCTGCTCCATATCCAAAATAGTGAACAATGTCTGGCAAGCAGCCATCCCACGTTGGAATTGAGCATTCACATTGGTCAGTGATTTCAACGGACGCATCAGCGCAATCATGGCTGAGAACACCACGGTAATAGTACCGGCGGTCAGTGTTTCCATCACACTGGGAAAGCTTGCTGCATACAATACAAATGCCAAAGCAAAAGAAGCTATCAACTGGATAATAGGATCTGAAATCGAAGAAGCAGAAACCAGTTTCATCCCTTGCTGGCGCATGCGGTTACTCACAGCTTCAAAGCGCTCAGTTTCAACTTTTTGGCCGCCGAAGATCAAAACTTCTTTATGCCCTTTCAGCATTTGCTCTGCACTGGTGGTCACTTCCCCCATGGTGCTTTGCATATTTTTACTGATATTGCGAAAACGCTTAGATACCAACCGGATAGAAATCGACACGATCGGTGCAATGACGATTAAAATCAGCGACAACTGCCAGCTGTAATAAAACATCATAATAAACAAACCGATGATAGAAGCCCCTTCTCGCACCACTGTAACCAGTGCGCCAGAAGATGATGCTGCTACCTGTTCGGAGTCATAAGTAATACGTGATAGCAATGTACCGGTTGATTGCTGGTCAAAAAATGAAACCGGCATTCCCATCATATGGCTGAATAAGCGGCGACGGATATGCATCACTACTTTGCCAGAGACCCACGAGATGCAATAGCTTGAAATAAAGCCAGTTATGCCACGAACTACCATTAAGCCGATAACGGCCAGAGGCATCCATTTTAAAATTGAGCTATTAGCCTTACCAAAACCATCGTCAAGCAAGGGTTTTAGTAATGACAGCATAAAGGTGTCACTGGCGGCATTAAGGATTAATGCTATCGCTGCAACAACAAGACCGGTCTTATAAGGAGAGATCAATGGCCAGAGGCGACGAAACGTCTGCCAAGTGGATAGATCTTTATCATTCATCATGCAAATACCAGCACCAGAAGAAATAGCGGCCCATTCTACTCATTATGACCTCCAACGCCAAATTGCTGGTGATACCAACGAGGCATTAATTGTTCCCTATAACCATTAATTTGCCAACTATTGCTGTAAAAATAAACACTTAATTGTCCTGACACCGAGGTATCTCGCCAAATAATGTTATTTTTTTTGTAACGCTTAGTCACTTTTCTCGCTGGGAGACGCCATTGGTTATAGCGTGCAACAGAAGCAAAAGCCAATTCTGGCTTTACCGCCCGCAGAAAAGGTGGTGTCGAAGATGTATTGCTCCCATGATGGGGAACCTGCAGTAATGTTGAAGCTAATTTAGCACGAGAATTTTTAATCAGTTCTCTCTCACTGCGTATTTCGAGATCACCAGTCAGTAATAAGCTGTGTTTTCCATCATCAACACGAATAACACACGAATCATCATTCTGAGCATTGGCAACCTGCACTCGCGGCCATAACACCTCGAAATTCAAACCTTGCCACTGCCATGCTACCCCTTGTTTACAAGGCAATGTATTTACAACATCTTTTAAGGAAAAAGGAGCGCGAACCGTAGCCATGGGAAAAGCGGCCTGAATCTCAGCTAAACCTCCGGTATGGTCCTGATGGTCATGGCTGAGAATAATTTGCTCAACAGTGATACCTCGCCAGCGTAAATAAGGCAAAATCACCATTGATGCCATGCTGCCGGTTACCCAGCGATTACCTGTATCAAAAATAATGGCTCTTCCCTCGTGCTCAATGACTACCGCCAGACCATGCCCAATATCTAACATGTCAACCCGCCATTGGTATTCATCACGGCGCTGAGTCAATAATGCCAGATTCACACAAAGCACCATTACCCCAATAGAATAATTACGCCACCATTCAAAACGCCATATAAGCATGGCTAGCCAACCGCTAAATCCTATAGCAACTGATGCTGTGCCAGTATACAACCAGCCCATTCTCATCAGATTCAGTGGCAAGAGCACCGCAGCCAATGAGATATCAGCCAACGACCAGAACACCCCTGCGACCACCGGAAGCAGGGTAAAGGCCAAAGCCAATAAGACACAAGGGACAGTGATTAGGGAAACGAGAGGTACTGCCCACAGGTTTGCAAGTATCGAGAATAAACTGATGCCGTGAAACAACGTTATTTGCAACGGCATCAACAGCAACATCATACCTAATTGCAAATGGATCCCGCGAATAACCAGCCCTTGCCAACCCATTTTAAAACGCGGGGAAAGCGGTACCCAATAAAACCAACATATCAAACTAAATACCGCCAAACAGGAGAGCCAAAAACTATCCGAAAGTATTGCAAGAGGATCACTAAGCAAAATTAGCGCTAGTGCCCATAACCATACTTGCCATGCACTACAGGAGACATTAAAAAGCCTAAGTAGCAACCATAATGTCAGTGCCATAACAGCTCTAACTGCCGGTGGATTCGCTCCTGCTAGCCAAACGTAAATGACAGCAACCATCCAGCCAGTTAATAGCGGAAACAGCGGACCAACGCGACTAACTGGCAGTAAAAACTGAATCGCTCGAGCCAACACCCCACCAAATAACGCCGCCATAGCAATGTGTAAACCTGAAATCGCCATTAAATGGGCCGTACCGGTATCACGCAACATCGCCCAATACTGGGGTTCCAGTTGGCTTCTTTCACCAAAAGCCAGTGCCAGCAATATCTGCCGTTGTTTATAGGGTTCAAGTTGCCGTTCCACAATCTGGATGATTTGCTGGCGAGCATTACAAGGCGCATCAAGTAATTCGGCTCTAATGATTCGTCCCTGTAATGGACGGCGATTCGCTATAGCCCAACGCTGGCTATCAAAACCGCCTTCGTTGAGCAAACTATGTACACCTCGCATTCGCAGCCAGAACTGCCATTGTTGTCCGGCACAGTAATCCAGGCCCTCTTGCCATTTAACGGTGACCTTAATATTAGGAAATACTTTCTTCCCATTTACCTGCTGAATATCTAATAGAACTTTATTGCCTTCTGCCCAAACTAAATGTGAATTGCTTATTGTCCCGACGACATGCTGCTCTCCCTGAGTAAATTGCTCAATCTGCATCAAAATCTTATCGCCGTGCCAGCATCCCCAAACAAAACTCATCAGAGCCAATGTAAAACACTGACAATAGGCCTTGCCGCTGACCCATAGTAGTGCGCCCAAGACCAACAATACGGTAATAACCCTTGCGCCTGGTAGTTGGGGTAGCAAAATAAGAGGTAAAAGACCCGCGATAACAGCAAGCGCGCAATGATCTGTTGATAAAGTGATAAGCAACCGTCCATGTTGTGGCTTTCGAATAGCCTCATTGCCATCCGCTTACTCGTGAGTAAGAAACTAATTTTCTATGTAGATTGGCTATAGAGCCAGTACCACTAGCTGGAGTTCAGAGCCGGTACGCGAACAGTTTTATTGCGTTGCAAAATCTGCAAAGGAAATGCGGAATGTATCTGAAATAATCAGAAATATATTGATGGATAAGACATTTTGGCAGGGGGCGGGCAGTCAGAATTAAAGTATCAAACAAATAAAAACGGTGCCTCTAGGGCACCGTTTCATATCAGCTTTATATCCTTTCACTGGAAGCAATAGCTCCGAGTGTTTTGGACATACATAATAACGCGGTAAGCTGTAAACAACTTAACCGTAGATATTAGCGCGATCACGCAACTCTTTACCGGGCTTAAAGTGTGGAACGTACTTACCTTCCAACTCAACTTTATCACCAGTTTTCGGGTTACGACCAACACGCGGAGCACGGTAGTGAAGAGAAAAACTGCCAAATCCGCGGATCTCAATGCGCTCACCTTCAGCTAGTGTTCCAGCCATATGTTCAAGCATTTCTTTCACTGCATCCTCAACGGCCTTAGCCGGAATATGAGAGTGCTGGCCAGCAAGTCTTTCAATAAGTTCAGACTTGGTCATATTACCTCCAAGCTTTGCAGCTAAACTACCGTATAGGGGCGAAAAGATCGCCCCCCGTTATTACTCGCCTTTTGCAGCTTTGAACGCTTCTGCCATTGCGCTAGAGAAGTTACCTTCTTCTGGCTTGTTGTTAACTGTAGCAATAGCATCTTTCTCATCAGCTTCGTCTTTAGCACGAACAGACAGGCTGATTACGCGGTTTTTGCGGTCAACGCCAGTATATTTGGCTTCAACTTCATCACCGACGTTCAGAACCAGCGTCGCATCTTCAACGCGGTCGCGAGTTGCTTCAGAAGCACGCAGATAACCTTCTACGCCGCCTGCCAATTCAACTGTAGCACCTTTAGCGTCAACTGCAGTGACTTTACCCGTAACAATAGCACCTTTCTTGTTAACAGACAGGTAGTTATTGAATGGATCTTCAGCCAGTTGTTTCACGCCCAAGGAGATACGCTCACGTTCTGCGTCAACTTGCAGAACCACAGCTGCGATTTCGTCGCCTTTCTTGTATTCACGAACTGCTTCTTCGCCTGCAACGTTCCAGGAGATGTCAGACAGGTGAACCAGGCCGTCGATGCCGCCGTCCAAGCCGATGAAGATACCGAAGTCAGTGATAGACTTGATTTTACCTTCAACGCGGTCGTTTTTGTTGTGGGTTTCTGCAAACAGCTGCCATGGGTTAGATTTGCACTGTTTCAGGCCCAGAGAAATACGACGACGTTCTTCATCGATGTCCAGAACCATAACTTCCACTACGTCGCCAACGTTAACAACTTTAGACGGGTGAATGTTTTTGTTGGTCCAATCCATTTCTGAAACGTGTACCAAGCCTTCAACGCCTTCTTCGATTTCTACGAAGCAGCCGTAATCAGTCAGGTTAGTTACACGACCAGTCAGCTTAGTGCTTTCTGGGTAACGTTTAGCGATAGCAACCCATGGATCTTCGCCCAGCTGTTTCAAGCCAAGGGATACACGAGTACGTTCGCGGTCGAATTTCAGAACTTTAACAGTGATTTCGTCGCCCACATTGACGATTTCGCTTGGGTGTTTAACACGTTTCCAAGCCATGTCAGTAATGTGCAGCAAGCCATCAACGCCACCCAGATCAACGAATGCACCGTAGTCAGTCAGGTTCTTAACGATACCCTTAACTTCCATGCCTTCTTGCAGGTTTTCCAGCAATTGATCACGCTCAGCGCTGTTCTCAGATTCGATAACTGCACGACGAGAAACAACCACGTTGTTGCGTTTCTGATCCAGCTTGATGACTTTGAACTCAAGCTCTTTGCCTTCCAGATGCAGAGTATCGCGAACTGGGCGCACATCAACCAGTGAACCAGGCAAGAACGCACGGATGCCGTTCAGTTCGACTGTAAAGCCGCCCTTCACTTTGCCGTTGATCACACCAGTAACGGTTGCAGCTTCTTCGTAAGCTTTTTCCAGCATCAGCCATGCTTCATGGCGCTTAGCTTTCTCACGGGACAGCAGAGTTTCACCGAAGCCGTCTTCAACAGCGTCCAGAGCCACGTCAACTTCGTCACCGACTTGAATTTCCAGTTCGCCTTGCGCGTTCTTGAACTGTTCTACTGGAATTGCTGACTCAGATTTCAGACCGGCGTCAACCAGTACGATATCTTTATCGATAGAAACAACAACACCACGGACGATAGAGCCCGGACGTGTTTCAATTGTTTTCAGGGATTCTTCAAAGAGTTGAGCAAAAGATTCTGTCATGTTTATAATCTTCAGGATTCTTAAGTTTAACGTCCATCTAGCATCCCGCCGGATGGGGTTGTTTCACATGCCTCGCCACACATCCTTGCAGCAAGGTTAAAGTGCTCATCAAAAATAATTTTATTTAAAAAATAAATCATTGAGAGCTCAGAACTGACCGCATTGTCGTTATTTTTTTAACGGCAACGCTAGAATTCGTTGGGCATAAGCCAGCGCCTGTTCGATCACCTGCTCGATGGACATACTGGTTGAATCCAGTACCAACGCATCTGCCGCAGGGACTAAAGGTGCAATAGCCCGATTACGATCGCGAGAGTCCCGCTCCTGTATCTCGGACAAAAGACGTTCAAAGTTAACATTAAACCCCTTTTCCTGCAACTGTAGCATACGCCTGTGCGCACGTTCTTGTGAACTTGCATCAAGAAATATTTTCACCGGGGCATCTGGGAACACCACCGTGCCCATATCACGGCCATCGGCAATCAGGCCGGGCGGTTCACGAAAAGCCCGCTGGCGACGTAATAATGCTTCACGCACCCGAGGAAAAGCCGCTGCCTGAGATGCTGTATTTCCCACAGTTTCAGTGCGGATCTCATTACTGACGTCCTCACCTTCTAAAATGACTTTTAACTGCCCATTTTGCGAAACAAAACGAACATCGAGATGTGCGGCAAGTGGAACTAATGCCTCTTCGGTGCTGATATCTACCTGATGATGCAGTGCCGCCAAAGCTAAAACACGGTATATCGCACCGGAATCCAGCAAGCGCCAATCCAACGATTCAGCCAATGCTTTGCAAAGCGTACCTTTACCTGCACCACTTGGTCCATCAACGGTTATCACCGGGGCTGACGCCGTCATTTATCTCTCCTTTCGGTAGGCAAAACCTCTTGTCTACCCGGCAGGGCAAACACAGGAGCAGCATTATACGCTGCATCGAAGTGAACTGTTACCCTGCGGTGGTTTAGTTGCTGAAAATAAAACCATAAGCCGTGGCTGGAGTGTAGAAGAGATGGGAAAGATAGCCAGAAAAAATATTTATTCTTTATCTATTAACAGGCAAAAATCGGTGAAGTTTTGTGAGAAAACCGTCTGTTACAGAATAAAAAATGGGTACTCACTGGTACCCATCTCATGCTGATAAACCCGGTAAAGATTGATCAGGCTAATTGGCTCAGCCGCGCTAATTGCTCGAAGTAATCTGGGAAAGTCTTCGCGGTACATTTAGGGTCAAGGATAGTGACCTGAGTGTCAGATAAAGCCACCAGCGAGAAACACATCGCCATTCGATGGTCATTATAAGTGCCTATTTCTGCTGCGATTAATTGTGCTGGAGGGACAACACGAATGTAATCCTGCCCCTCTTCCACTTGTGCGCCCACTTTTCTCAGCTCTGTCGCCATCGCGGATAAGCGGTCGGTTTCTTTCACGCGCCAGTTATAGATATTACGAATAGTCGTCGGGCCATCGGCAAACAGTGCGGTGGTGGCAATGGTCATTGCAGCATCAGGAATATGGTTCATATCCATATCAATTCCCTGTAATTTCCCCCGGCTACACTCGATATAATCATCACCCCAACTTACTTTAGCGCCCATTTTCTCCAGCACATCAGCAAATTTGGTATCGCCCTGCACACTTTTTTTACCAATACCGGTTACGCGCACTGTCCCGCCTTTAATCGCGGCGGCGGCGAGGAAATAAGAAGCGGAAGATGCATCGCCCTCAACCAGATAGGTACCTGGTGAATGATAAGTCTGCCCGCCTTTAATGTGGAAAACCTGATAATTTTCATGCACAACATCTACACCAAAGGTTTTCATCAGATGCAGGGTAATGTCGATGTAAGGTTTAGATACCAACTCCCCTTGAATCTGAATGTCAGTATCTTGCTCCGCTAAGGGGGCCGTCATCAGGAGCGCTGTCAGGAATTGGCTGGAAACACTGCCATCTACGGTCAGTTTGCCACCACGGAAACCACCGCGTAAGCGCAGCGGCGGGTAATTTTCTTGCTCCAGATAATCAATCTGTGCCCCGCCCTGGCGCAATGCATCGACCAAATGACCAATTGGCCGCTCTTTCATGCGCGGTTCACCGGTTAATACAATGTCATTGCTCCCCAAACAAAGGGCGGCCGCCAGCGGACGCATGGCCGTTCCTGCATTGCCCAAGAACAATTCTAATGGTTGCTCAGCAACCAACTTGCCGCCCAGCCCATCAACTTCACAGCGAGTTCTGTCGGCAGAAAGACGGAATTTTACTCCCAATGCCTGTAATGCATTGAGCATATGGCGGATGTCATCACTGTCTAACAAGTTATTCAGCTGGGTCGTCCCCTCAGCCAGCGCAGCCAGAAGAAGTGCACGGTTAGAAACACTTTTAGATCCGGGTAAGTTAACTGTGCCATTAATCAGGGCTATGGGGTGTAAAGTCAGGGATTCCAGCATGGGAAAAGCACTCTCCAGTCTTTGATGAACAACAGCCCCGCACAGGACGGGGCTATTGTAATTACTTAATAAATAAAACTAATATTTGCTCAGAGCAATCAACCATGGCGGCGTTCAAAGTCAGCCATAAAATCGGTTAATGCTTTCACGCCTTCAATTGGCATCGCGTTATAGATAGAGGCGCGCATGCCCCCGGCAACACGGTGACCTTTTAAGGCTTGCAGCCCTTGCGCTTCTGCTTCGCTCAAGAACAGTTTGTCCAGTGAAGGATCTCTCATTTGGAATGGCACATTCATCCAAGAGCGGTTGGCAATAGCAACCTGATTGCGGTAGAAGCCGGTTTTGTCGATGGCACCATACAGCAACTCAGCTTTCGCCTGATTACGTTTTTCCATTTCGCCCAAACCGCCCTGTTCTTTCAGCCATTTAAATACCAAGCCGGACAGATACCAGGCAAAAGTTGGCGGGGTGTTGAACATTGAATCATTCTCTGCCAGCACCTTGTAATCAAGAATTGACGGCAGTTCCGTGCGGGCTTTACCGAGCAAATCTTCGCGCACGATAACCAGGGTCAAACCGGCTGGGCCAATATTCTTCTGGGCACCCGCATAAATCACACCATAACGGCTGACATCAATGGGGCGGGAGAGAATGGATGAAGAGTAATCCGCAACCACGACTTTGCTGCCAAAATCAGGCTCTTCATTGATAGCCAACCCGTCAATGGTTTCATTCGGGCAATAATGCACATAGGCGGCATTATCACTCAATTTCCATTGTTTCATCGGCTGAATACCGGTTCGGCCATCAACCTCAGTTTTCACATCAATCACATTCGGCGTGCAGTATTTCTGAGCTTCATTGATCGCACTGTGCGCCCAATAGCCGCCGTCGATGTAATCGGCACTGTTATTGTCGCCGAGCAAGTTCAGTGGTACTGCGGCGAACTGTGCGCGTGCGCCGCCGTGGCAAAATAACACTTTATAATTGGCTGGGATCTGCATCAAATCGCGCAAATCTTTTTCAGCCTCTTCTGCGACCTGCATAAACTCTTTACTGCGGTGGCTGATTTCCATCACCGACGTACCCAGACCATGCCAGTTACGCAATTCCTGTTCCGCACGACGTAAAACTTCAACCGGTAGCATTGCTGGACCAGCGCTAAAATTATAAACCTGTGTCATTTCCCCTCACCACACTCAACTGAGATTGCCATCATTATCCTGACTCGGTTTTATCATTCGAGTCCGCCTGCTGCAATGGTTATTCACTCACGAAGGCGAAACTCGCCCTCTCTTCCACAGCAGGCTGTGCGTTATCTTGTCATTTATTTGAAACTATTCACTAAAACTGGCTCAGTCATAACCTTGTTGCATGATAGATAACTCATTTTGCCCGCGGATGATGCAAAGCCTCGACCCAGTGGTGGTGACCGCAACATTGGCAAGTAGCATGTGAATCATCAGAAAATGTAACAATCAGGCCACATTGGTTACAAGCATATTCACCCATTTTTTCTTTATTAATTAATTGGTTAATGCATGATTTTGGCAATACAGGCAGGCCGGGCTTAACCTTTTCGGTACTGAAGAAAAAGACACTGATAGCCCCATTGACCTCCAGAATGGCTAGCCGCACCTGACCGAGATGCTCGACACCTTGTTGGCGCAACTCCATAAAAAATTCATCGTGCGTAATATTTTCCTGCTGCATGGTTTTCCACACAAATACCCCGTCACTGATAATAATGAGTGGCTTCCCTTCCATCCATTGTTGGATTTTTTCACTGCGCGACATGAGGAAAGTGGCCAGTCGGTACAAAAGCATAATGCTGATGAATACCATAACCACGGGCAGTATCGGCACATCTTCATAAAAAGTGACATCACCGGCGGCTGAGCCGAGGGTAAGAATGATAACCACCTCAAATAGCGACATCTGCCGTACACCACGGCGGCCACTCAGCTTAAGAAATAAAAAGACCAATACAAAAGTCAATAAACACCGAACCCCCACTTCTGCTAAAAATTCAATAGGGAATTTATCCAGCGCCATCCGGTTGAAATCAAAAGTTTTCATTTATTGTTATCCTGCCGTCTAAATAAGGGCAAAATGTTGCCGCGCACCTGTTAAAGGTAGCTGACTGAAGGCATTAGTATTTTTATTTCAGATTACAGGAATTAAAGAGATACGGAGGCCGAAGCCCCCGTCAGAGTTTGACTAGATCAATAGGTGTGGAACAATTTTTGAATTTCTTGTGGTTTTTGCGTTTGGGTTAATGCCAATTGCAACAGCACCCGTGCTTTTTGTGGATTAAGTGAGCCGGAGGCAACAAAGCCATATTTAGTATCATCCACTTCAGCATCTTCAGTGGTAGATCCGGTGGGGACACGGGATGAACGCACCACGGCAACGCCATTATGTGCTGCGGTTGCCAGTGTATCGAACACAGTATGATACAGGTTGCCGTTGCCCACACCGGCACTGACAATCCCTTTATAACCATCAGCAATCAATGCTTTAGCGGGCAAATCGGACGCATTAGCATAGTTATAAATAATGCCCACTTTCGGCAACTCATTCAGCTTACTGATATCAAAAGCTGGCTGCCTTGGTGCCGGCTGATGCAGATAATTCACTTTACCATCATAGATATAGCCCAGTGGGCCAGTATTAGGTGACTGGAAGGTTTGCACCGAGGTCGTATTGGTTTTCATCACATCACGGCCCGTCAATACCTGGTCATTCATGGCCACCAGCACCCCACGTTTAGCCGAGTTAGCATCACTGGCCACCACCACAGCATTGTAGAGGTTCAGTGGGCCATCAGCGCCCAGAGCCGTCGCCGGGCGCATTGCCCCCACCATCACTACCGGCTTATCACAGTTGACGGTTAAGTCGAGAAAATAGGCAGTTTCCTCCAATGTATCCGTCCCATGGGTAATCACGAATCCGTCGGTTTTGGCACAATCAGCATTAATTTTTTTTGCTAATTTCAACCAAACTTCATCATTCATATCCTGAGAACCAATATTCACCACTTGCTCACCTTGAATATTGGCGAGTTTTTTCATTTCCGGCACCGCGTCGACCAGGGCATCCACGCCCAGTTTACCGGCAGTATAGTTTGATTTAGTGGCTGAATCGCCGCCGCCGGCGATAGTTCCTCCGGTCGCCAACAAGGTGATATTGGGTAGAGCAAAGGCCGAACCACTGATCCCTGCTAAGATTCCGGCTAAGACAGTTAGCTTTATAGACTTCATATTATGACTCCATCATTTATGAGCTAGCGAATTATCCGGAATATCCATATCAAAACTGTGACATTTACTGCGCTTTAGGAATACATGGAGCTATTAACTAAAACCCCGTATGATTGCGCGTTTTTAGTACCGCCAAAAAGTGAAGACAATGACCCAAACTTTTATTCCCGGCAAAGACGCCGCGCTGGAAGACTCCATCTCCCGCTTTCAGCAAAAACTGAGCGACCTCGGTTTTAATATTGAAGAAGCCTCTTGGCTGAATCCGGTTCCTCACGTTTGGTCGGTACATATCCGCGATCGTGACTGCCCGCTGTGCTTTACCAACGGCAAAGGCGCTAGCAAGAAAGCCGCATTGGCTTCAGCCTTGGGTGAATATTTCGAACGTTTATCCACTAACTATTTCTTTGCGGACTTCTATCTGGGCAAAGCCATTGCGGAAGGTGATTTTGTTCATTATCCGAATGAGAAATGGTTCCCCATTCCTGAAGATGATTTGTTACCGGAAGGTATTCTGGATGAGCGCCTGCTGGCGTTTTACGATCCAGAAAACGAGCTGGTTAGCAGTGATTTGGTGGATTTACAGTCAGGTAACGCTGCACGCGGTATTTGCTCTCTGCCATTCATCCGCCAGTCAGATTTAGAAACTGTCTATATTCCGATGAATATTATCGGCAATCTGTATGTTTCAAACGGCATGTCTGCGGGGAATACCGCCAATGAAGCCCGCGTGCAAGCATTGTCTGAAGTGTTTGAACGTTCAGTGAAAAATCGCATTATCGCCGAATCTATCAGCTTGCCAGAGATCCCGGCCGACGTGTTAAATCGCTATCCGGGCGTGGTGGAAGCTATCACCAAGCTGGAAGAGGAAGGTTTCCCGATCCTGTCTTACGATGCTTCTTTAGGCGGTGCTTATCCGGTCATTTGTGTGGTGCTGTTTAACCCATCCAACGGAACTTGTTTTGCTTCATTTGGCGCACACCCAGATTTCGGTGTAGCCCTTGAACGTACCGTGACTGAATTATTGCAAGGTCGTAGCCTTAAAGACTTGGATGTGTTTACCGCGCCAACCTTTGATGATGAAGAAGTGGCTGAACATACCAATCTGGAAACACACTTTATCGATTCAAGCGGCTTAATCAGCTGGGATATGTTTAAACAACAAGCTGATTATCCTTTCGTGGATTGGAGCTTTAAAGGCACCACTGAAGAAGAGTTCGCCACCTTGATGGCTATCTTCAAGCAAGAAGATGCTGAAGTGTATATCGCTGATTATGAACATTTAAGTGTCTACGCCTGCCGGATTCTGGTGCCAGGCTGGTCAGATATTTACCCTGCTGAAGATTTGCTGATGGCGAACAACACCATGGGTGTGCATCTGCGCAGCACTTTACTGGCCCTGCCGGACACTGATTGGCAGCCAGCACAATATCTGGAACTTATTCAGACCTTGGATGATGAAGGTTTAGATGATTTCGCCCGAGTCCGTGAGCTGCTGGGTATTGCCTCCGGTAAAGATAACGGCTGGTACACTCTGCGGGTTGGCGAGTTGAAATCCATGCTGGCCTTGGCGGGCGGTGATTTGGAACAAGCGCTAATTTGGGTCGAGTGGACACAAGATTTCAACTCTTCTGTGTTCACTGCGAAACAGGCTAATTATTATCGTTGCCTGCAAACTCTGCTGTTGCTGACCCAAGAGCCAGAACGTGATGCTGCCCAGTATTATAGCGCTTTTGTGAAAATGTATGGTCAAGAGGCTGTAGAGGCCGCATCAGCGGCTATCGCCGGTGAAGAACGCTTTAATGGCCTGTTTAGTGTCGATGAAGACCTCAAAGCTCTACCAGCGCATCAAGCACTGCTGGGTGCTTATGCCAAATTACAGGCAGCAAAACGCCGTTATTGGGCAAAAAGCGAGTAAGCCCCGCTGCCCCACAGATTTTAGTTATCTGTCTGTTGGGGCGGTAATTAACCAATGAAGCGGCAAATGCCGCTTTTTTTATCTCAAGATTTCTCGCCTATTAATTTTTTGCAATTATTCCTGACTAAATTAAATACAAACACCGCAAGCCAACAATTGTTTTTGTCATAAAAAAACGTTACTTTCTGACGCCGCCTGAGGTAAAAAACAGCACCTTTAAACAAACATTATTTACTCATCAGATAAAACAGAGAAACAGGTAAATAAATAGTTAATTTTTAATGACAGCGATGAATAAAAATAGCTACAAATACTGTTTTTATGTAACGTTCTCAACGGCTTTAAAACAGTGCAATCAAAAATATTTGTAAATCTTAAAATATTTTTTTATTTTAAAAATCAAAAAGTTAAGCTTATTAAGCACACATTTTGTAGTGTTTTAAAGCGAACTAAACTCTCGCAATATGATCCATATCAATTTTCACGCTATACTGCTTTGCTAGTATCTCGTTGTGCTTTATTAACCCTTAAGAGAGAGTTAGTGTGAAAGCTGACAACCCCTTCGATGCATTATTACCTGCGGCAATGGCTAAAGTAGCCGAAGATGCCGGTGTCTATAAAGCCACCAAGCATCCGCTAAAAACTTTTTATTTAGCGATTACTGCTGGTGTGTTTATTTCAATTGCGTTTGTTTTTTATATTACAGCGACTACCGGTACCGCAGGCGTGCCTTTCGGCTTTGCCAAGTTGGTGGGTGGTATTTGTTTCTCCCTAGGGCTAATGTTAGTTGTGGTATGTGGTGGTGATCTTTTCACTTCTACCGTGCTCACAACTGTAGCCAAAGCCAGTGGCCGTATTACCTGGCGTCAACTGGGATGCAACTGGGTTAATGTCTATATTGGGAACCTGTGCGGTGCGCTATTTTTCGTGTGCCTTATTTGGTTTGCGGGACAACATACGGTGGCAAATGGTCAATGGGGTCTGAATGTTTTACAAACAGCCGACCACAAATTGCACCATACTTTTGTTGAAGCAGTCTGTTTAGGCATTCTGGCTAACTTAATGGTCTGCCTGGCGGTTTGGATGAGTTACTCCGGCCGTACCATAATGGACAAAATGTTTGCGATGATTTTACCGGTGGGAATGTTTGTTGCCAGCGGCTTTGAGCATAGCATCGCAAATATGTTTATGATCCCTATGGGTATTGTGATTAAAAACTTCGCATCGCCTGAGTTTTGGCAATCCATAGGATCTGCACCGGAGCAATTTGCTCACTTAACCGTAAGTAACTTTATTATTGATAACCTGATTCCGGTCACTATTGGCAACATCATTGGTGGCGGATTATTGGTAGGGTTGACTTACTGGATAATTTATCTGCGCGGTGACCAGCAACATTAAGTGTGGCCGCACACGGTTTTCGAAGAAATTCACATTAAAAGGTAGATGCATTATGACCGAACTTAATGAAAAATTGGCCAAAGCATGGCAAGGTTTTACCCAAGGTGATTGGCAGAAAGAAGTCAACGTTCGTGACTTCATCCAGAAAAACTACACGCCTTATGAAGGCGATGAATCCTTCCTTGCCGGCTCTACCGAAGCGACCGACAAGTTGTGGGCGAAAGTTATGGAAGGTATCAAACTGGAAAACCGCACTCATGCGCCAGTTGATTTCGATACCGACGTCGTCGCGACCATCACTTCCCATGATGCGGGTTATATTGATAAAGATCTGGAAACCATCGTTGGTTTGCAGACTGAAAAACCATTGAAACGTGCGCTGATCCCATTCGGCGGCATTAAAATGGTCGAAGGCTCTTGCAAAGTTTATGGTCGTGAACTTGACCCACAACTGAAAAAAGTCTTCACCGATTACCGCAAGACACACAACCAAGGTGTGTTTGACGTTTATACCAAAGACATCCTGAACTGCCGTAAATCTGGTGTGCTGACTGGTTTGCCAGATGCTTATGGTCGTGGCCGTATCATCGGTGACTATCGTCGCGTAGCCGTTTACGGTATCGACTACCTGATGAAAGACAAACTGGCTCAGTTCAACTCTCTACAGGATGACCTGGAAAACGGTAAAGACCTGGAAATGACTATCCAGCTGCGCGAAGAAATTGCTGAACAGCATCGTGCTCTGGGTCAAATCAAAGAAATGGCAGCCAAATATGGTTGCGATATCTCAGGTCCAGCGACTAACGCTAAAGAAGCAGTACAGTGGACTTACTTCGGCTACCTGGCTGCGGTTAAATCTCAGAACGGTGCTGCCATGTCCTTCGGCCGCGTGTCTACTTTCCTTGACGTTTACATCGAACGTGACATGAAAGAAGGCAAACTGACCGAAATCGAAGCGCAGGAATTGATTGACCATTTGGTGATGAAACTGCGTATGGTTCGCTTCTTGCGTACCCCTGAGTATGATGAGCTGTTCTCTGGTGACCCAATCTGGGCAACTGAATCACTAGCAGGTATGGGCGTTGATGGCCGTACTCTGGTGACTAAAACCAGCTTCCGCTTCTTGAACACCCTGTACACCATGGGGCCGTCTCCAGAGCCGAACATGACCATTCTGTGGTCTGAAAAGCTGCCACTGAACTTCAAAAAATATGCAGCTAAAGTGTCTATCGATACTTCATCTGTACAGTATGAAAACGATGACCTGATGCGCCCTGACTTCAACAACGATGACTATGCTATCGCTTGTTGTGTTAGCCCAATGATTGTCGGTAAACAAATGCAGTTCTTTGGTGCGCGTGCCAACCTGGCGAAAACCATGTTGTATGCAATCAATGGCGGCGTTGATGAAAAAATGAAGATCCAGGTTGGCCCGAAAGAAGCGCCAATGATGGATGAAGTGCTGGACTATGACAAAGTCATGGAACGCATGGATCACTTTATGGATTGGCTGGCTAAACAATACGTTACCTCGCTGAACATCATTCACTACATGCACGACAAGTACAGCTATGAAGCTGCGCTGATGGCTCTGCATGACCGTGATGTTTACCGTACTATGGCGTGTGGTATCGCAGGTCTGTCTGTTGCTGCTGACTCCCTGTCTGCTATCAAATATGCCAAAGTAAGCACCATTCGTGATGCTGATGGCCTAGCTATCGACTTCAACATCGAAGGCGAGTATCCACAATTTGGTAACAACGACTCACGTGTTGATGACATCGCCTGTGATCTGGTTGAGCGCTTCATGAAGAAAATTCAGAAGCTGCGTACTTACCGTGGTGCAGTAGCCACTCAGTCTGTACTGACCATTACCTCTAACGTGGTTTATGGTAAGAAAACCGGTAACACCCCAGATGGCCGCCGCGCTGGTGCTCCATTCGGTCCAGGTGCTAACCCAATGCACGGTCGTGACCAGAAAGGTGCTGTTGCCTCTCTGACTTCTGTTGCTAAACTGCCGTTTGCTTACGCGAAAGATGGTATTTCTTATACCTTCTCTATCGTGCCGAATGCACTGGGTAAAGACGACGAAGTTCGTAAAGCTAACCTGGCAGGTCTGATGGATGGTTACTTCCATCACGAAGCGTCCATCGAAGGTGGTCAACACCTGAACGTGAACGTAATGAACCGTGAAATGCTGTTAGACGCGATGGAAAACCCGGAAAAATATCCGCAGTTGACTATCCGTGTCTCTGGTTACGCTGTTCGTTTCAATGCGCTGACTAAAGAACAGCAGCAGGATGTGATTACTCGTACATTCACTCAGTCAATATAAGTTCTAACTAAAATAGATTAAACTAAAAGGCTCCACCTTAGTGGGGCCTTTATTTATCCAGTATTGGAGTAACCTGCAATGTCCGTACTTGGCCGCATTCACTCATTCGAATCCTGTGGCACCGTTGACGGCCCGGGTATTCGATTTATCGTGTTCTTCCAAGGCTGCTTAATGCGCTGCCTGTATTGCCATAACCGTGATACCTGGGATACCCACGGCGGTAAAGAAGTTACTGTCGATGAATTGGTCAAAGAAGCCGTGACTTATCGTCACTTTATGAATGCTTCTGGTGGCGGTGTGACTGCCTCCGGTGGCGAAGCTATCTTGCAAGCAGAATTTGTTCGTGATTGGTTCCGTGCTTGTCATGAAGAAGGTATTCATACTTGCCTGGACACTAACGGTTTTGTACGTCGCTATGATCCAGTGATTGATGAACTATTAGACGCCACAGATTTAGTCATGCTGGATTTAAAACAGATGGATGACAGCGTGCATCAAAATCTGGTCGGTGTGTCCAATCACCGAACGCTGGAATTTGCCCGCTACTTAGCAAAACGTAATCAGAAAACTTGGGTTCGTTATGTGGTGGTTCCGGGTTGGTCAGATGACGACAAATCAGCCCATATGCTGGGTGAGTTTACTCAGAACATGACCAATATCGAGAAAATCGAATTGTTGCCTTACCACGAATTGGGTAAGCACAAATGGATTGCCATGGGTGAAGAGTACAAATTGGATGGGGTAAAACCCCCGACCAAAGAAATTATGGACCGTGTGAAGGGTATTCTGGAAAGTTATGGTCACAAAGTGATCTATTAATACCCATCAATAACACGCTGATTTTTAATCATGCCGCCATGCAAGGTTTACCCCACTGGCGGCATTTTTTTAGCGGTTATACTGCCGCGTAAGGTGTTTTTTGCTGATCGGGTTTGCGCAGCAACATCATTAAATACACCAAAGCCACACCCGCAATCATGATGAACAAAAGATTGTCTGAATAGCGCTGCATTAGCAATGAAGTCATCGTCGGCCCAGTCAGGCTACCAATGGTATAACTCATCAAGAGCGCCTGATTCATTGCGACCAACTCATCAGCACTGGCCTTTTCACAGGCCCAGGCCATGGCGACCGGGTATAGAGTAAAACCGGCGCATCCCAAAATAAACAATGCCGGAGCAAGCGCATAGTTACCCAAAACCGCCACGCTGCCGAGAATCACAACAAACACCTGAATGCGCAGCACTAACAAGCGGCCATAGCGGTCTGCCATTTTGCCAATTGGCCACTGCCCAATAATCCCTGAACTGACCAGCAGTGCCATCCACCACCCGACACTGGCATCACTCATCCCCTGATGGGATAAATACAACGGCAGCAACCCATAGAGCGAACCTAATAACACACCGGAGATAATGCAGCCATTAATCCCCAAACGTGCGCTACGGCGCTTTAGCATCGGCCAAACCGCAATATGGGGTAACTCGCCGCTCCCTTGATGCGAGAAATGCGCAAATAGCAGCGGTAGCATGGCAGTAATGACCAACGCACTGACCCACGGGATAACATTAAGCAGTTGAGTCGAGACAACGCCTAAGAGTAATTGCCCGGTGACGGTGCCCAGATAGTAAACCATCATGTAAGCAGCCAGCAGTTGGCCACGATTGGTTACCGTGCCACTACGCAGTAGCGCGCTTTCGACTATGACCCAAATTAATGCACAAGCCACACCGGCAAAAAAGCGCCACCCCAGCCAACTCCAAAAATCCACCGACAGCATCAATCCGCAAGTCGCCAGTGCGAATAAAATGCAGGAGTAATGGTAACTGCGATTAAACCCCAAGTGTTGGATAAACCGCCCGGCAATCAATGTCCCGACCAGGTTCCCACTAAAATATGACGAGCTAACCATCCCCACTTGCCAGGTCGGCAATTGTTGATGAGATAACCATAAGGGAACTAATGTATTCAAAACCGCGATAGAAATCGTAAACAGCAAAAGCCCACAGAGCAAAAGCAGCACCGGGCGAGAATATGCGGACATAATAAGACAGAGGCCGTCGGGACAAGGAAAGTGAGCGCATCATGCCACTGGTGATAAAAAAGTCAATTACATCACGAGAGTGGATAGCACGATATGTTGTTGGATAAATATCTGCGCCCTTAACTCCCAATGCGTGCTGATAACTACCAAAAGAAAAAGCCCCCGAAGGGGCTTTATAACTGGCTGATAATGAAGAGAAAAACATTGACCTTTACTTATTAGTCAATAAATCCCAAACATTAGCCAATAAATTCTAAACCGCCCATATACGGGCGTAAAACTTCAGGCACCTGAATACGGCCATCAGCCTGCTGGTAGTTTTCCAGCACTGCGACCAAGGTACGCCCAACCGCCAGACCAGAACCATTCAGGGTATGAACCAGACGGGTTTTTCTGTCAGTTTTGTTACGGCAACGCGCTTGCATACGGCGCGCCTGGAAATCCCACATGTTGGAACATGAAGAGATTTCGCGGTAAGTATTCTGCGCCGGCAGCCACACTTCCAGATCGTAAGTTTTGCTGGAGCCAAAGCCCATATCGCCGGTACACAACAGGACTTTACGGTATGGCAATTCCAGTAATTGCAGCACTTTCTCTGCATGACCGGTTAGCTCTTCCAGAGCCGCCATTGAATCTTCTGGGCGGGTTATCTGCACCATCTCAACTTTGTCGAACTGATGCATACGGATCAAACCGCGGGTATCACGACCATAAGAACCCGCTTCCGAACGGAAACAAGGTGTATGTGCCGTCATTTTCAATGGCAGGGAATCTTCTTCCAGAATCTCATCACGCACCAGATTGGTTACAGGCACTTCTGCCGTTGGAATCAATGCATAGGTGCTGGTGTCAGATTCTTCTTCCAATGGTTTGGTATGGAAAAGGTCACCACCGAACTTAGGCAATTGGCCAGTCCCATAAAGGGTCGCATGGTTAACTAAATAAGGAACGTAAGTTTCCAGATAGCCGTGTTTTTCAGTGTGTAGATCGAGCATAAACTGTGCCAATGCGCGGTGCATCCGGGCAATTTGCCCTTTCATCACCACAAAACGCGCGCCAGTCAGCTTCACCGCTGCTGCAAAATCAAGCCCACCGGCCATTTCACCGAGGGAAACGTGATCCCTTACCTCAAAGTCATACTGGCGAGGTTCACCCCAACGGCTGACTTCAAGATTATCGTTTTCATCTTTACCCACTGGAACAGAATCATCCGGCAAGTTAGGAATAGACAACGCCAGATCGCGGATTTCGTCTTGCAACTTGTCCAACTCGGCTTTCGCTGCATCCAACTTTTCACCCAAGACATTGACTTCCAAACGTAATGGTTCAATATCTTCGCCACGCGCCTTGGCCGCGCCAATCAGTTTCGATCGGGAGTTACGTTCTGCTTGCAGACTTTCTGTTTCAACCTGTAAAACTTTGCGGCGCTCTTCTTGTTGGCGCAACGTATCAACATCAAGTTTAAAACCTCTGCGAGCCAGTCTTTCGGCGACTGCGTCTAGCTCATTGCGCAGCATATTGGGATCGAGCATGCTAGTCCTGTGCTTGTAGTTATGGTTATACCCTTGAACTGGAATTGCAGTGTTGTTAGCAATGCCATGATTTGGGGTATAAAGGGTTATTGAAAAGAATTTAACGACGTAAGTAGCATAAACAGCCGCTTAGCCGTTCTATATAGCGCTAACCTTACCGCAACAGCAAGGCTAGCGGTAGCGTTTTATCGGGCTATTTTGATCCTGCTCAGCCAGCCATGCCAGCTTTTCACCAATTTTGCCTTCCAGACCTCGGGATGACGGTAAATAGTAGCGGGTTGTGGCCATTTCTGGCGGGAAATAGTTCTCACCGGCAGCATAAGCATGTTGTTCATCATGGGCATAACGGTATTCAGCCCCTAACCCCATTTCTTTCATGAGTTTGGTTGGCGCATTACGCAGATGTTCCGGCACATCAAAATCAGGTTTATCACGCGCATCTTGCATGGCGGCTTTAAACGCCGTGTAAACCGCATTACTTTTCGGCGCACAAGCCAAATAAACAATCGCCTGAGCAATCGCGCGCTCACCTTCCGCCGGACCAACACGGGTAAAACAGTCCCATGCTGATATAGCCACTTGCATCGCGCGAGGATCGGCATTACCGATATCTTCCGATGCAATGGCTAATAAACGCCGAGCCACATAGAGCGGATCACCGCCTGCCGTGATAATTCGCGCATACCAATACAAGGCGGCATCGGGCGCGGACCCACGAATAGACTTATGGACTGCCGAGATAAGGTCATAATAACGATCGCCTTTATTATCAAAGCGCGCACTACGTTCGCCAGACACCTCTTTCAGTAAATCAGGGGTCAATACCCGCACCCCATTGGCATCTACTTCTGCCATATCTGCCATCATTTCAAGGCTATTCAAGGCCCGCCGCGCATCGCCTCCCACCAATTCAGACATCATACGGCGAGTTTCATCTGGCAGTTTTATATTCTGCCCACCATAGCCTCGACTGCTGTCTGACATGGCTTGCTCAATAACTTTTTCAATATCGGCAGCGGTGAGAGCTTTCAGCAAATAGACCCTAGCTCTGGAGAGCAACGCCGAATTCAGTTCAAATGACGGGTTTTCTGTCGTGGCGCCAATAAAGGTGATGGTGCCATCTTCAATATGAGGTAAAAACGCATCTTGCTGACTTTTATTGAAACGATGGACTTCATCGACAAATAAAATTGTCCGCCGACCCGCATCACGATTTTGCCGCGCGCGCTCAATCGCTTCGCGAATCTCTTTAATGCCAGAGGTCACCGCTGAAATACGTTCGACATCCGCCTGACCATAGCGGCCAATAATTTCTGCCAAAGTAGTTTTGCCGGTCCCCGGCGGCCCCCAGAGGATCATCGAGTGTAATTGTCCAGCAACGATCGCCCGCGGTAACGGTTTACCCGGTGCCAGCAAATGCTGCTGACCAATATATTGTTCCAACGTCAAAGGCCGCATCCGCGCGGCCAATGGCTGAAATTCATTCTGGGAAAAATCGAGGGACATATTACTCACACTGACCTCACTGCCGCTGGTCGTCCAGCGTCACACCTTTTGGTAGGGTAAATTTAAATTTACTGGCATCCGCAGAGCTATTTTGCTGACCTTTCAGCGTATAAGCACTACGCTGCCCATCTTGCTCAATCGCAGTAAAGCTTTTGATAGTGCCCGTTGGCGTTACCGTGATAGCAAATTGCTTCAAATTGCCACTGGCGCTTTTCGGCGTAAGTTCAAAATCATCACCTTTCTGCTTCACATTATACTGTTTCCAGTCATCCGGGTTATTGCGGGTAATCAGCATAAATGGGGTGTTGCCTGTAGCATTTTTCAACCAGGTCGCTGTGGCCTGTTCAACAAACGGGTTATAGAACCACAGTGTTTCACCATCAGAAATCAAGACACTCTCGTCAGGGGAGGTCATATGCCAGTTAAACAAATTTGGCCGTTTCACCCATAACTCCCCCTCACCCTCTTGCACTGCTGTACCCTCTGAGCTGGTCACTTTTTGCGAGAAGTTAGCGTGAAAACTGTTTACCTTGCTCAGGCGCCCTTGTAAGTCGGAGCTGGCATCTGCCAGCGCGTGAGCTGAAATTAAACCCGATAACAGACAGCAAGCAACAAGCAGTTTTTTCATTATTCTAAGTACCTTATAAAATTCATTGCGCCCTAATCGGGCCACCACAAAGGCGAATTCAGTGAGCGAGTTATATTGTCACTCTATGTGCCGTTTAAGTCTATGACTGGTAAGCTGAATGCATACCATAAACCTGACCACTTTAGCTGAAGTATTTCCGTTTCGTTAGCATATTAATCTGATAAATCTGAGGTTTACGCTTCTTTGCATAAGGGCCGCAAAGCGGCCCTGTCTATGTTAACTGCCTCAAAACAAGATATTACTCGTGTGGAGGCGGAGCCAAGACTTCACGATTCCCGTTATGGCCGGGCGTACTGACAATCTGCTGGGCTTCCATCTGCTCAATAATCCGTGCCGCACGGTTATAGCCGATACGGAATTGGCGCTGTACCCCGGAGATAGACGCACGGCGCTTCTCCAGGACAAAGTTCACCGCTTGGTCAAACAGTGGGTCCAATTCCTCGTCGCTATCCAAGCCAAGGCTACCGCCTTCACCATCCTCACTACCACTGAGAATGCTCTCAATGTATTGAGGACGACCACGAGCTTTCCAATCATTAACCACCGCGTGCACTTCCTGATCGCGGACAAAAGCGCCGTGAACACGTACCGGAATTGAGGAATTAGGTGCCATATACAGCATATCCCCCATCCCCAGTAGCGATTCTGCACCACCTTGATCAAGGATAGTTCGCGAATCTATCTTGCTGGAAACCGTAAATGCGATGCGGGTCGGAATGTTGGCTTTAATGAGGCCTGTAATCACATCCACAGACGGGCGCTGAGTTGCCAAGACTAAATGAATCCCAGCAGCTCGGGCTTTTTGCGCCAAACGCGCAATTAGCTCTTCAACTTTCTTGCCCACTGTCATCATCAGGTCAGCAAATTCATCCACCATCACCACGATATAAGGCAATTTCACCAACATTGGCGGTGAAATATCCATACTATCAGAGGGTTTCCAGAATGGATCGGGGATTGGACGCCCCATCGCTTCAGCTTGAGCCACTCGCTCGTTATATCCAGCAAGGTTACGCACACCCAATGCAGACATCAGCTTATAGCGCCGTTCCATTTCGCCGACACACCACCGCAATGCATTCGCCGCATCTTTCATATCAGTAACCACTTCGGTTAACAGATGAGGGATCCCCTCATACACTGACAGCTCCAGCATTTTCGGGTCAATCATGATAAAGCGCACATCTTCTGGCGTGGCTTTATACAAGATGCTGAGGATCATGGCGTTAACGCCCACCGATTTACCGGAACCGGTGGTACCAGCCACCAGTAAATGAGGCATTTTAGCCAGATCGGCTACCACCGGTTGCCCAGCAATATCCTTACCCAACACAATAGCTAATGGCGACGGATTATCTCGGAATTTGGCACAATCGAGGACTTCGCGTAAATAAACGGTCTGACGATGTTTATTGGGTAGTTCAAGCCCGACATAAGGCTTGCCTGGGATCACTTCCACCACACGCACGGCAATAGCCGAAAGAGATCGAGCCAAATCGCGAGAAAGATTAGAAATGCGCGAAGCTTTGACACCTGGTGCTAAATCAAGCTCAAAGCGGGTAATGACCGGCCCCGGAGATATACCCACGACCTCTGCTTTCACCCGATAATCACCTAACCGCGCTTCGACTAAACGCGCCATTTGCTCCAGAGCAAACATATCAACCGGTTCCTCCTCCGCTGGCGGAGAAGAAAGAAGATCCAACGTCGGCAATGGTGTTGTCGGTTTGACCAAAGGCTGATCATTGCGCATCAAGAAGGGATGAATCAAACTGTCCATCGCCGGAGTTGGCTGCACTGGTGAAACTGGCGGTACTGCTGTCGGAGTTGGTTGCACCGGTGCTGATTGGCCAGAATACACTTGATGAGATTGATTGACTCCTGACGGCTGATAGGCCGAAACCTGTTCAGTATGCTCTGGTACAGAAGTACCTTTCACTGTTGCTGGCTGCGCGGCGTCGTCAACATACGGAGACAGCGTAAACAGAGGCTCACGTGGGCTTTCATCGACCAGATCTGCAACCGGTGAGAATGTAAAGGCACTACGGGTATCTACGGGTTGCGTTTCCTCAACAAAAGCATGTTTATATTCGCTAGCGTCAAGATTTTCATCGTCCGGAGAACCATAACGATGTTGCTGTTGCGCTGCAAAGGCTTGTCGTAATGCCGCCTCTTGCAAAGCCTGTTCATCTTCTGGCTCTGCCGCAGAGAAAGTATTCTCCCCCGCATCGGCTGATTGACCGTAACGCTCTGATTGTTGGTCAGCAAAAGCTTGACGCAAGATTGCCTGCTGTAATGCATCATCATCTTCAGAGGCAACCTCCGCTGTAAATAACGTTTCAGCAACTTGAGGAGCTTGTGCTTCTTGCTCTCGCTGTTCCTGCTCCGCCATACGCTGAGACGGTAATTTGATACCGTAGGAAGCGAGTTCACGCCGTGTCGGGATCCGAACAGGATTAGGCCTTGGTAACTCAGGCCCTATGCCCTGTTTAACCTGTAAACTGCTATCACTGGTAGCGGTAAATGCGGGCATAAACGTGGCGGCAGCCGCACTTGCCGCGACTACTCCTATCGTAGACGCAGGGCGACTTGGCGACCCCATCGGGGCCAGACCATCAATATCTGTGCCCATTCCAGGGTTCATATAAGGTGTACTTTCTACCTGATCGCTATGGCGCTGCGCCGCTGAAAAATCAAAGGGAGAATGGCTAGCGGGTGTTGCTGGTTTGTCCCATGAACCCAGTTGAGGCTCAGGCCTTTCAACCGGTGGCGCAACACGTGTTGGCGCAGGAGACGTCGCTTCTTGTGGAATTTCAAAAGAATAGAGCGGCGGCGTTGCGGCCATATTATCAACCATCGGCGCTGTACTGTGGCTGATAACGGGTTCGGACGGAGGACCCGCAGGAGATAACACTGACGGCTCATCATTATCTGTTGCACGTAATGTACTCAATAATGGGTCATCGCCATCTTTGGTTTCAGCAACTGCTGCACTAGCCAATGTTGCCCCATCCAATATCGAGCTAACAGGTGCATCTGTTACGGATGGTGCCGAGAACAATACATCGTCATCCGCATGGGCGGAGTTTGCCGCCAGCGCTGTAGCCGCTGTTACACCCGCAACAGATTTATTCGGCGTAACGCCTTTGTCTTGCTCAGCAGTCATCGCCCCATCAACTTGGTAATCGTCATCTTCATCGTCATAATGTTCTTCACGACGTGAACGATTAGTCATAAATGTCAACGATCCTAAGACTACTCCACCAATTTTTTCAGCAATAACCAACCATGACCACCCCGTAAAGAGTGTCAGGCCAACAGCCCAGATACAGAGCAATGTCAGGGTTGCCCCCACACCGTTGAACCATGGCAACATGGCATTACTGAATAGACTGCCGATCACCCCGCCAGACGCGAAATAGTAAAGATCGTCAATATTTAATGCAGCCAAGCCACATGAGGTTAAAATCAGGGCTAATGTGCCTATCAACCGCAATGAGAGTGCAAAGTAATCGACATGCTCACTGGCATCACGCTGGCGAAATGCAGCCCAGCACAACATCACCATAATGGCGGGAATTGCATAAGCCAAGACGCCGAAAGTGAAGAACAATGTATCGGCCATCCAGGCGCCAACACTGCCACCAAGATTATGGATCGGCTCATGCCATGAAGTTTGCGACCAACTCGGGTCTGAAGGGTTGAAACTGAGCAGCGCGGCCATTAGGAAGGCTGCCAAAATCGTTACCACAATCAAAACAGCCTCAAGCAAACGGCGCCCATTGCTGAGTTTTTTCAAAGTAACTTCTTTATCTTCTGTATATTCCTGGCTCAAGAAAGGCTCTCCAGGTTCCTGTTAACTAGTATGAGTAGCAACGCCGAGAACCCTCCCGGCGTTGAAACTGTATGAATAAACAGGAGTGTAACCAAATTACTCAGGTTTTGCACCTGCCTGTTTACCGCGTTTTAATAACAAGGCGGTTACTCTGCTTCACTTCTTCCATGACAACATAAGTGCGGGTGTCGTTGACTCCCGGTAGGCGAAGCAAGGTCTCACCGAGTAATGTACGGTAAGCAGACATGTCAGGTACACGAGTTTTCAACAAATAGTCGAAATCACCGGAAACCAGGTGACACTCTTGAATTTCCTCAAGATTTTTTACAGCGGCATTAAATTGCTCAAACACATCCGGAGCGCCACGATTCAGAGTAATCTCAACGATAACCAGCAGTGATGCATCCAAATACTGTGGATTAAGCAGTGCAGTATAGCCATGAATGAAGCCCTGACGCTCTAAGCGGCGAACCCGTTCCAGACATGGTGTTGGTGACAACCCTACTCGTTTTGAAAGCTCAACGTTAGAGATACGCCCATCCTTTTGTAATTCATTCAGGATGTTACGATCTATACGATCAAGCTCTTTCCCCGGGCGTTTTTTGTTATCTATCATCTTATAATCTCTCTTAATTTCCTTGAGTCTGCGACATGCTCTCATTAACTATGAATTTTGAGCTTGCTACAGACACGACCCGCAGCCTGTTTTATGCAAATATATCAACACGTTGTTATCTCACACCCTGTCTGTCTAACTGTATGCGAGGTACTCGATGATTATTAGCGTTGAGGAAGAGATAGCGCATCACGAACAACAACAGAAACTCCCCCCTGCAGTTATCCGAGAACATACTCCACATGCCATCCAGCATTAATCGAAAACATTCCAGGGTTTTCGCTTGGTATCACTGACACCAAATCTGAAATTATGGCGCGCAGATAATTTCTTCTTCCTATGATGTTTTCGCAAATGCACAGCCGATTGTCAAAGTAAAAGAAGTTAAATCAGTACAACATGCCATAATTAAAAATCAAGAACGCTTATCTTCGCTATTTTTTCATCCTAAATTTGCTATAAAATGATGCAAAATAACGTGTCAAAAATTGTTGATATTTCTTTAACCATCGCCCTGCAAGCCACATTCTTTATGGGGTCAAAGATTTTTAAGACTGTTCTACTTGCAACGTAGAAAGGAATTTCTATCTCTTTTGCACTCTGCTCGACTTCGTTTTGCCCCTAACTGCTGGTTCTTGATACATTTAGTTCGTTAAATAGGCATTACCTATCAAACAAATCGCTAACAACATTTTTGTCTGCTTTTTTTAATGCTCGAACTTCCCTACAATCGTTAACATTGTCCGCCATTGTGGGAAAGAGGTATTCATGAGCACCGCAAAACATAGCAAATTGATTATTTTGGGTTCTGGTCCTGCGGGTTATACCGCAGCAGTTTATGCGGCACGTGCCAACCTGAGTCCTGTATTGATTACCGGAATGGAAAAAGGCGGTCAATTGACCACCACCACCGATGTCGAAAACTGGCCGGGTGATCCAGAAGGCCTCACCGGCCCGGCGCTGATGGAACGGATGCATGCACATGCAGAAAAATTCCAAACAGAAATTCTGTTCGACCACATCAATAAAGTCGACTTACAGAACCGCCCATTCCGCCTGTTTGGTGATGGTGCTGAATACACTTGCGATGCACTGATCATCGCAACTGGCGCATCTGCACGTTATCTCGGGATGGAATCAGAAGAAGCATTCAAGGGCAAAGGGGTTTCCGCCTGTGCAACTTGTGATGGTTTCTTCTATCGTAACCAAAAAGTTGCCGTGGTCGGCGGTGGCAATACTGCCGTTGAAGAAGCGCTGTATCTGGCAAATATTGCCGAGGAAGTTCACCTGATTCACCGCAGGGATAGCTTCCGCTCAGAAAAAATCCTGATCGACCGTCTGATGGAAAAAGTGAAGAACGGCAATATTGTGCTCCATACTGATCGCACTTTGGATGAAGTGCTGGGGGACAATATGGGCGTCACTGGCGTACGTCTGAAGTCCACCAAAAACAGCGAAACTGAAGAGTTAGCGGTAGCCGGTGTATTCATTGCTATTGGTCATAGCCCTAACACCGCCATTTTTGGTGATCAATTAGCACTGGAAAATGGTTATATTAAAGTGCAGTCCGGTATTCAGGGCAATGCAACACAAACCTCAATTCCTGGTGTGTTTGCTGCGGGTGATGTTATGGATCATATCTATCGCCAGGCAATCACCTCCGCTGGCACCGGCTGTATGGCCGCGCTGGATGCAGAACGCTATCTGGATGGATTAGTTAACGACAAATAATCCACATTGATATTGATATCAAAACTTCACCTAATACCGACGGGCAGCTAACAGATACGTGAGCCGCCCGTTTTTAATTTCTGTTGGCCCTTTATTTGGTATATCGGCATGTCAATGAAAAACAGCAAATTATAGATATCGACTAATGCGGCGACTATCACAAGCATTATGGTTTCCCCTCATGGCTTGACGAGGTAATATTGCCCCTCGCTGGTTTGCCATCTTCAAAGGTGACAAATATTTTTTGAAGCTTTCCCGTACCTTGCGCAGAAAATTACCCGATGAATAAAACACGACAGTATGAGTTGATTCGTTGGCTGAAAAAACAAAGCGCCCCCGCGCAACGTTGGCTCCGCCTGTCTATGCTACTTGGCCTCTTCAGTGGGTTACTGATTATTGCTCAAGCTTGGTTATTGGCCACCTTGTTGCAAGCGCTGATCATTGACAAAATCCCGCGCGCGGAATTAATCACTGATTTTGGTTTGCTGGCTGGAACTTTCGCCGTACGCGCCGTGATCAGTTGGTTGCGTGAGCGAGTAGGGTTTATTTGCGGCATGAAGGTACGTCAACAGATTCGCAAAATAGTGTTGGATCGATTAGAGCAACTCGGCCCTGCTTGGGTAAAAGGCAAACCCGCCGGAAGTTGGGCAACGATTATTTTGGAACAAATTGAAGATATGCAGGATTACTATTCTCGCTATTTGCCGCAGATGTACTTAGCTGTCTTTATTCCAGTGCTGATTTTGATTGCTGCCTTCCCGATCAACTGGGCAGCAGGTTTAATTTTATTTGTCACTGCACCATTGATCCCTTTGTTTATGGTGTTGGTCGGAATGGGCGCGGCCGATGCTAACCGGCGTAATTTTGTCGCACTCGCTCGTCTGAGTGGTAACTTCCTCGACCGTTTGCGTGGTCTGGACACTTTACGTTTATTTAACCGCGCCAAAGCAGAAACAGACCAAATTCGTGAATCCTCAGAAGATTTCCGTCGCCGCACCATGGAAGTACTGCGTATGGCTTTCCTCTCCTCCGCTGTGTTGGAATTTTTCGCGGCAATATCCATTGCAGTCGTTGCTGTCTATTTTGGTTTTTCCTATTTAGGTGAATTGAATTTTGGCAGCTACGGCCTGGGTGTCACCCTATTTTCTGGTTTTCTGGTTTTGATTTTGGCACCTGAATTCTTTCAGCCGCTGCGGGACTTAGGTACGTTTTACCATGCCAAGGCGCAAGCTGTTGGTGCTGCTGAGTCATTGGTAACATTTTTAAGTAGCGAAAGTGAAACTATTGGCCGTGGCGATAAAGTTTTGGATGGCACTGATGCCATCACTCTGGAAGCTAACGCGCTAGAAATCCTATCCCCCACAGGTACTCGCTTGGCTGGGCCACTGACATTTTCTCTCTCTGCGGGCAAACGAGTTGCTATTGTTGGTTTAAGCGGGGCGGGTAAAAGTTCCTTGCTTAATTTGCTATTAGGCTTTTTACCTTATCGCGGCTCATTAAAAGTCAACAACATAGAATTGCGCGAACTGGATCCGCAGGCTTGGCGAAACCAGTTAAGCTGGGTCGGCCAAAATCCGCACTTACCGGAACAGACACTGGTCGCCAATATTTTGCTGGGCCAACCTAATGCTGACAATAACCAACTACAACTGGCTATTGAGCGCGCATATATCAATGAATTCCTTAATGACCTACCACAAGGATTAGATACTGAAGTCGGTGACCATTCGGCGCGTCTTTCTGTTGGGCAAGCCCAGCGCGTTGCTGTTGCCAGAGCATTGCTCAACCCGTGCCGACTTTTGCTACTAGACGAACCTACTGCCAGTTTGGATGCTCATAGTGAACAGTTGGTCATGAAAGCGCTGGAGGAAGCCTCCCGTAAGCAGACCACATTGCTGGTCACCCATCAGTTGGAAGATACGCTGGGGTATGATCAAATCTGGGTGATGGATAATGGCCTATTAATTCAGCAAGGTGATTATTCCAGCCTGAGTCAATCAGCCGGTTCATTTGCCAACCTGCTGTCCCATCGCAGTGAGGAGCTTTAATCATGCGAGTGCTTCTCCCCTTTTTGGCCTTGTATCGCCGTCATTGGTTCCTGATTTGTCTGGGTATTGTGTTGGCCATCATCACATTACTGGCCAGTATCGGGTTACTGACATTATCAGGCTGGTTCCTGGCCGGAACCGCGATTGCGGGCCCTGCGGGGTTGTATACTTTTAACTATCTGTTACCTGCTGCTGGTGTTCGAGGTGCTGCGATTATCCGCACGGCTGGCCGTTATGCTGAGCGAGTTGTCAGTCATGACGCGACATTCCGAGTGCTGGCACATCTACGGATCTTTGCATTCCAGAAAATATTACCCCTCTCCCCTGCTGGCATTGCTCGCTTTCGCCAAAGCGAATTGCTGAACCGCCTGGTTGCAGATGTCGATACACTCGATCATCTCTATCTGCGAGTAATCTCACCGCTGGTTGCCGCTATTGTCATCATAGCAACAGTAACATTTGGTCTGAGTTACATTGATGCCAATTTGGCCCTGACACTTGGTGCCATACTGCTTGGGTTATTATTGTTAGTGCCATTGATTTTCTATCGTGCTGGTAAACCTATTGGCCGTGATTTAACAGATCTGCGCGGTCTTTATCGCTCACAACTGACATCTTGGCTACAAGGCCAAGCCGAACTGTTAGTTTTCGGTGCATTACAACGGTTTCGCGCTTCATTGGAAGACATTGAACAGCGCTGGATGATCCGTCAAAGGCAGCAAGCATCCTTGGCTGGTTTAGCCCAAGCTTTAATGATTCTCGCTTCAGGTCTGACAGTGACATTAATTTTATGGCTAGCTGCGGCGGGGATAAATGGTAACAACCAGCCAGGGGCATTGCTGGCATTGTTTGTTTTCACATCATTAGCTGCTTTTGAAGCTCTGTTACCTGTGGCTGGCGCTTTCCAACACTTAGGGCAAGTTATCGCGTCGGCGACCCGTGTTGGTCAGTTAATGGAACAAAAGCCCGAAGTGACATTCCCAGTTACCGGCCCGGCATTGACCCAACAAGCTGCGCTAGAAGTGACAGGGCTGAGTTTTACTTACCCACAGCAGCCCTTGCCCGTTTTACAAAATATATCGCTGTCACTGGCCGCAGGGGAGCATATTGCGCTATTGGGCCGCACTGGCTGTGGTAAATCTACACTGTTGCAGTTATTAACTCGAGCATGGGATGCTAGCGAAGGCATCATCTCGCTGAATGGGAAACCTTTAGCCAGCTATGATGAAGCTGCACTACGCCAAATGATGACAGTCGTCAGCCAACGGGTGCATATTTTTAGCAGTACATTGCGTGAAAACCTGCTACTGGCCTGCCCTGCTGCATCCGATGCACAACTAAAAGTTGTTTTAGAACAAGTTGGTTTGGCTAATTTGTTAGATAACAGCGAAGGGCTGAATGCCTGGATGGGAGATGGTGGGCGTCCATTATCTGGTGGTGAACAACGCCGTTTAGGGATTGCTCGCGCGTTGCTACATCCAGCACCACTGCTACTCCTTGATGAACCTACCGAAGGGTTAGATGCGGAAACTGAACAACAGATCCTGACGTTATTGCGTCAGCACTGTCAGCATAAAAGCCTGATTATTGTTACTCATCGCTTGTATGGGTTGGAATATATGGATCGGATTTGTGTGATGGATGGTGGGAAAATAGTTGAGCAAGGCGACCATCAAAGCTTATTGCAAAACAAGGGGCGCTACTACCAATTCCATCAACGGCATTAATACAAAGATTATATGTGAATAATGCGACTGAATAATGGCAGGTAATCAACCAATTCATAGCTAATATTAAGTAAAACAACTGAAAGCAAAATAGTCTGGTTTGTTATAAATAATTTTAGAGACAAAGTCATTGAAGTTGCAGTCAGGCCGAGCGAACGATAAATCGATTGGGGCAGTGTGCATGCTACCCCTGGATGGGGTTCAAGATTGTGGCTGATTGATCTCGATAAATTTGAGCAGCCAAGAGATTCAGGTGATAACTTTTTATTAACACTTAGCCCCGAGAGCCAATTTAATTACGGGTTGCAGATAACTTATCAAAGTGAAACTCGCAGATGGGCCAAGTAACGAGTATCGCTAGCAATAATGCAGCATCGAGTACCAAGAGTCTGCCCAGATGGGCCGGTATAGAGTCACCAAGGGGATTTATGCGCATCACACAGCTCTCTTCTCAATCATTCGCATTCCCCTCACCTGAGCTAGCTCTGCGCGAACCTAACGGATTGTTGGCCTTGGGAGGAGATTTATCCCCTCCCCGTTTGCTGGCAGCCTATGAGCGGGGAATTTTCCCCTGGTTTAGTCCAGGGGAAATGATTTTATGGTGGTCACCTGACCCCCGCGCCGTATTGTATCCAGAAGATTTACATATCAGCCGGAGTATGAGGCGTTTTATGCGCCATTGCCCTTATCAATTTACAATCAACCATGCTTTTGAAGATGTCGTTCGCGCCTGTGCGACTCAGCGTGATGAGGGAACCTGGATTGGCGCTGATGTACAGCAAGCCTATTGCCACTTACATACACTGGGCAACGCCCATTCCGTAGAGGTCTGGTTGGAAAATGAACTGGTAGGTGGTTTGTACGGTATCTCAGTGGGTTCACTCTTTTGTGGTGAATCCATGTTTAGCCGGGCTAATAATGCCTCAAAAAGCGCTTTAATGGTTTTTTGCCATCATTTTACCCGTCATGGTGGAGAACTGATTGACTGTCAGGTCCTCAACGCTCACACTGCGTCGCTGGGTGCGATTGAGATCCCACGAAACTTTTTTTTGCAGCAGTTGAGTCAACGCCAGTTTAGTCCACTACCGGCTGAATGCTGGTTACCGCAATCGTTGAATTTTTCATCCGCGATGCAGTAAAGCTCAACCGTTGAAAAGAACCCCACATTAGGCTTTATCCCCTCTTACCGGCAGACTAATTTTGCTGAAATGGTGCGATGACCGCCAACACTTCTTTACATAATGTGGGTTTTTCGGCATTATCTTGCCGGTTAAAAACTAAGGTAGTTACACCTAGAGGATTCGATGGCCAAAGAAGACAATATTGAAATGCAGGGCACCGTTCTTGATACGCTGCCGAACACCATGTTCCGCGTTGAATTGGAAAACGGGCACGTGGTAACCGCTCATATCTCCGGTAAAATGCGTAAAAACTATATCCGCATCCTGACGGGTGACAAAGTCACTGTAGAGCTGACCCCGTACGACCTGAGCAAAGGCCGCATTGTCTTCCGTAGCCGTTAATCGGCTAATCTGTCGCCAATTTAAAACTGGCGAGCTCTGAGGATGTAGTCCCCCCTCCGGCGCCCTTCCCATTTATGGCTAGGGCGTTTTGCGTTTTCTTTTATTTGTCGATTTAGTGCATTTATTCACCACACAAATAAAAGCAAAATGTGCAAAGAAATAAAAAGGGCGATAGCTAAATTAGCTTATCGCCCTTTATTTCGCTCTTAATTTGAAGCTCCCGCAAAGCTAGCGACTGGCTAACTTAGTGAACGGCACCTTCAGTTTTGCGTTTTTGCGCACTTTGGAATTCATAAGCCAACTGCTGTTTTTCTTTATCCAGCCCAACAGTGACCGAACCACCATCAACCAAAGAGCCGAACAACAACTCGTTTGCCAGTGGTTTTTTCAGGTTTTCCTGAATCACTCGAGCCATTGGCCGCGCGCCCATCGCCTTGTCGTAGCCTTTATCAGATAACCAATTACGTGCTTCTTCACTGACTTCCAGTGACACACCTTTAGCATCTAATTGCGCCTGCAACTCAACAATAAATTTATCAACGACTTGCTGGATAACTGTTGGTGACAAGTGGTTGAACCAAATGATGTTATCCAACCGGTTACGGAACTCCGGCGTAAACACTTTTTTGATCTCTTCCAGCGCGTCAGTGCTGTTATCCTGTTGTTTAAAACCAATGGAAGTGCGCTGCGTTTCGCGCACACCGGCATTGGTCGTCATCACCAGAATAACGTTACGGAAATCAGCTTTACGGCCATTGTTATCCGTCAGAGTCCCGTTATCCATCACCTGCAATAGCAGATTAAACACGTCCGGGTGCGCCTTTTCAATTTCATCCAACAACAGAACTGCATGAGGATGTTTGATAACCGCATCGGTCAACAGACCACCTTGATCGTAACCAACATACCCCGGAGGTGCACCAATCAGGCGGCTAACCGTATGACGCTCCATATATTCAGACATATCAAAGCGCAGTAGTTCGATGTCGAGCGCTTTGGCTAATTGCACCGTGACTTCCGTTTTACCAACCCCTGTTGGGCCTGCAAACAGGAATGACCCGACAGGTTTGTGCTCATGGCCCAAGCCCGCGCGGCTCATTTTAATAGCCTCAGACAACGCCTCAATAGCCTTATCCTGACCGAACACCAACATATTCAGGCGGTCGCTCAAGTTTTTCAGCACATCTCGGTCACTGGCAGAAACGGTTTTCTCCGGAATACGGGCGATACGAGCAACCACAGACTCGATATCTGACACATTGACCGTTTTCTTGCGTTTGTTGACTGGCATTAAGCGGCTACGAGCACCAGCCTCATCGATCACATCAATGGCTTTATCCGGCAAGTGACGGTCATTAATATATTTAACCGATAACTCCACCGCTGCGCGGATCGCTTTCGCGGTATAACGCACATCATGGTGCGCTTCATATTTCGGTTTCAGGCCGTTGATAATCTGAACAGTTTCTTCCGGCGTCGGCTCAGTAATATCAATCTTCTGGAAACGCCGAGCCAGCGCACGATCTTTTTCAAAGATATTGCTGAATTCCTGATAAGTAGTGGAGCCAATGACCCGAATTTTGCCACTAGAAAGCAGCGGTTTAATCAGGTTAGCGGCATCTACTTGCCCACCAGAGGCGGCTCCTGCACCGATAATGGTATGAATTTCATCAATAAACAGGATGCTATCTTTGTCATTTTCCAACTGCTTCAGTAGCGCTTTGAAGCGTTTTTCAAAATCGCCACGATATTTGGTTCCGGCCAAAAGTGACCCGATATCCAATGAATATAATGTGCACTCTGACATGACTTCAGGAACATCGCCCTGCACGATACGCCAGGCCAAACCTTCGGCAATAGCTGTTTTACCAACGCCAGATTCCCCCACTAACAGCGGGTTATTTTTACGTCGACGGCACAATACCTGGATAGCACGTTCCAACTCTTTATCACGGCCGATAAGTGGGTCAATGCCGCCAACGCGGGCCAGTTGATTCAGATTGGTGGTGAAGTTCTCCATACGGTCTTCCCCTCCTGCCTGCTCTTCATTCACCGGATTTTCTGCATTCGGTGCCTGACCCGGTTCGTCCTTACGGGCGCCGTGGGAAATAAAGTTCACTACATCCAGACGGCTAACATCATGCTTGCGCAGTAGATAGGCCGCCTGAGACTCTTGTTCACTGAAGATGGCGACCAACACGTTGGCACCAGAAACTTCATTACGTCCTGACGATTGGACATGGAAGACCGCACGCTGTAACACGCGTTGGAAACTTAGCGTCGGCTGGGTGTCGCGCTCGTCTTCACTCACCGGCAAGGTTGGTGTGGTCTGTTCGATAAACGCTTCCAGTTCCTGGCGTAATGCCACCAGATCAACTGAACACGCCTCCAGCGCTTCCCGCGCGGCTGGATTGCTCAGCAATGCCAGCAACAGGTGCTCCACGGTCATAAACTCGTGTCTGTGCTCACGCGCTCTGGCGAAAGCCATGTTGAGACTGAGTTCAAGTTCTTGATTGAGCATAGGCACCTCCCAATAGTTGCCTTAATCAGGCTTTTTCCAGCGTACAAAGCAACGGATGCTCGTTCTCCCTGGCGTATTGATTTACATGTGCGACTTTTGTTTCTGCTACCTCGGCAGTAAAAACACCACAAATCGCCTTTCCTTGATAATGCACATTGAGCATCAGTTGTGTTGCGCGTTCAATATCATAAGAAAAGAACTTTTGCAGAACGTCAATCACAAATTCCATCGGTGTGTAATTGTCGTTGTTAAGTATCACTTTATACATAGACGGCGGTTTGAGCGCCTCGATTTGTTTATCTTTGACCAAATGTTCAAAATTCAGCCAGTCGTTGTTCTTACTCATTGCCTGCCCATCGTTTCACTGAACCACACAGGAGCAATACTTCACTCCGGTTATAAGACCATTTCATGCAGATATCTATTATTATTTTAACATCACTTATGCCATAACGCCGCCTGAGAAAGAAGTCGGCATTTTTACCTTAATAGCGGTTAAATTGTATCCAAATAAAGACAATAGCGTTAGCTACATCAAACTTTGAAGAACTACCCCGCATTGACAAAAGCCGCCCTCTTGACGTTAAGGCCATTTCCACTAGAGTGTATTTTCGTGAGCTGTTGGAGTTTTAACCAATTTGCGCTCACTTTAACCAGTGATTACCTCATCTCGAACTAAAATAGCCTTGCGAGGAACGTAGAAGTATGGAGACGGGTACTGTTAAATGGTTCAACAATGCCAAAGGTTTTGGCTTCATTTGCCCTGAGAGCGGCGGCGAAGATATATTCGCTCACTATTCAACTATCCAGATGGATGGCTACCGAACGTTAAAAGCCGGTCAGATGGTTAACTTTGATGTCCATGAAGGACCGAAAGGGAACCATGCCAGCCTGATTGTTCCACTCGGGCTAGATGTGATATTGCAAGAAGCCGTACCGCAGGAACTCGCTGTATTGGCCTAACACGGCACACTTACCTCCCTAAGCACCTTGGGTGCAAACCATAACCTAACCCTATGGTGATAAAGGTATTCTCAGCGCAGCTTATTGCATTGCAACATCAATAACGCTTCCAAATGCCAGCCAAATAATGACTGGCATTTTTATTTCTAACACTTCTAATATGCGGCCATATAAACCAAGATCAATCCTCAGACCAATCTATTCTCGCGCTAGTGCATCAATAGGATTTAGCCGAGCAGCGCTGCGCGCCGGTAAATAACCGAATACCACCCCTATCACGGTTGAACACAAAAATGCACTGAACAATGCCATGGGCGGGAAAGCAATTTGCCAGTTAGGTAAAAACATCTCTACAATCAGGCCAATAGCGAAAGATAGCGAGATACCGAGTGCTCCCCCTACCAGGCAGACCAGAATAGCCTCAATGAGAAATTGCTGCATAACATCACTGGATCGCGCACCTACCGCCATGCGGATACCTATTTCTCGGGTACGCTCTGTTACCGAGACCAACATAATATTCATCACACCAATCCCACCGACCACCAGTGAAATAACAGCCACTAATGTAAGGAATAACTGCATGGTGCGGGTAGTTTGCTCCGCAGTCTTCAGCAAGCTATCCATGTTGTAGGTAAATATATCTTTTTTACCATGGCGCATGGTTAACAACCTAACCAACTGCTGTTCGGCTTCTTTACTGTTATAGCCCTCTTTAATCCTAATAGTGATTGAATCAAAGTAAGAACGCCCCATCAGCCGGCTCGCCATGGTGCTATAAGGCACCCATACCCGCAGTGCTTTGCTACTACCAAACATGGATTGCTTTTCTTCTACCACGCCCACAATTGTCGCGGGCATATTGCCAATCAATATCACTTGCCCCACCACCTCTTTGAGGTGAGGAAACAGGCGGCGCTGCGTATTGCGGTCAATAACGACCACTTGTGACTGGCGCTCAACCTGCTCGCGGGTGATGGCTGTGCCTTGTTCAAGCTTCATGCCATATACCCGGAAATATTGTTCACTGACACCCGAGACACTGGCCGCCACATCAATATTGCCATAACGCAACCGCATACTACCGGCGATAGTCGGGGACACCGCACTAACGTAAGACTGTTCTTTTAGCGCGGTCATGTCGTCATAAACCAATGCTTGCCGAGTACTGGGGTCATCGTCGCCAAAGTCTTTACCGGGATAGATATCAATCGTGTTAGTACCTATAGCCCTGATATCCGCCAGCACCAGTTGTTTAGCCGCGTCGCCAACCACCAATATAGAAACAACCGAGGCAATACCAATAATGATACCTAACATAGTCAGAGCGGTACGCATTTTATTGGCTGACATTGCGCGCCAGGCCATTAATAGCGCTTCACGGAAACGCCCTGCTAATTGCTGCCATGAGGGGGCCGGAGGCGTTAGACTAATCGCGTCAGAAGCCGCAATACTTGCCGCTGTTTTCGACCCAGAATCGGCCATAATACGGCCATCTTTGATTTCAATAATCCGCTCAGCCTGAGCCGCGACAGTGGGGTCATGGGTAACAATAATGACCGTGTGCCCCTGCTGCTGAAGCTGTTTTAATATAGCCATGACTTCAACACTGGAATGGCTATCCAGCGCACCGGTGGGTTCGTCAGCCAGGATAACCTGACCACCATTCATCAAGGCTCGGGCAATACTGACGCGCTGTTGTTGCCCGCCAGAGAGCTGATTGGGCTGATAACTCACTCGCTCCCCCAGCCCCAACCGGGTTAGCAGCATGTTCGCTCGCTCGCGGCGTTCATTTTTACCCAAACCAGCATAGACCGCCGGAACTTCAACATTATGGGCCGCACTCAGATGAGGTAGCAGGTGATAACGCTGGAAAATGAAACCGAAATGCTCACGGCGCAGTGCCGCCAGTGCGTCGTTATCTAAGGCCGCGACATCTTGCCCGGCCACCCGATAAACACCTGCACTCGGTTTGTCCAGACAGCCGAGAATGTTCATCAGTGTCGACTTACCTGAGCCAGAAGCGCCAATAATCGCCACCAGCTCGCCTGCATTGATGGTCAGTGAGACATCCTGCAATACATCAACAGTTTCTTCGCCGGACTGATAGCTACGACGGATGCCTTTTAATTCAAGCAATGCCGTCATTACGCATCCTCCGTGCCGCCGCGGCTAACGATGACTTCCTCACCCACACTCAAACCGGAAACAACCTGCGCATCGACGTTATTACGGATACCAATAGTGATTTCTCGTTTTTCTTCTTTGCCGTCTTTCAATACCGCGACTTGATAGCGATTAGTTCCCAGCTCATCACCCAATGCCGATAATGGGATAACTATTGCCTGCGAAACATTCGCCAACTGAATTGATACTTGCGCAGTCATTTGCAATCGCAATAATCTATCTGGGTTAGGGACTTCAAAACGCGCTGAATAGAAAATCGCGTCATTGACCTTTTCCGGTGTGGGCTGGATGTCTTTTAATACCCCATCAAAGTGCTTTCCAGGATCACCCAAAACCGTGAACGAGGCTTTCATGCCGGGCTTTAAGTGGATCACGTCGGCTTCCGAGACCTGTGCATTCACCAGCATGGTGCTCATATCCGCTAGCGTCAGAATATTAGGCGCCTGCTGCGCGGCAATGACGGTTTGGCCTTGTAAAGTGGTGATTTGCACCACATCGCCGCCCATCGGGGCCGAAATTCTGGTGTAACCCAAATTAATATTGGCAGTATCCAAACCAGCTTTTGCTTTATTAATTTGCGCATTAATAGTCTCAACCTGCGCTTTTTTCACAGCCAGTGTGGTGCTCGCCTGATCCAAATCCTGACGTGACACCACTTGTAACTTCGCCAAATCTTGCTGACGACGTAAGGTGACCGCAGCCAATTGCAGCTCAGCTTTCGCCTGCCCCAACTGCGCATTCAAATCCTGCAATGTTGCTTCCACTTCTTTGATTTGATTCTGTGCCTGTTGCGGATCGATCATGGCCAGCAATTGCCCTTGCTTGACTTGATTGCCAATTTCCACATACAGTTTTTTCAACTGGCCACTGACCTGAGCACCCACATCAACTTTGCGTACTGCATCAAGTTTGCCGGTAGCCAATACACTCTGTTGCAGATCACGGCTAGCAACTTTTACCGTCTGAAAATCAACCGGTATCGGCGCCATGAGATGCTTAATAATGAAAAAACCGCCGATAATGAAAACGGCAATTGCGATAAGCCATCGGCGCGGACGTCCACTTAACTGCATCAAATCAATTACCTTCCTGAAATTGTAAATTATCCACTTGTTAAAAATAGCATCGGTAATGCCCATATGACTAAACAAAACATCAACGCATATCGGACTACAACCGAAATTTGGGATGCATTGAGACTCCGTTTAGTTCTTGTTTGTTTCAATGATGCGGGAAATATATTGATATAACGGACTTAGTCATGCAAAACATTAATAACACCGAATTAATCCCTGACAATATTAACCGTTGGGGGTTAATCTCAATGCTGTTCAAAGGCAATCAAGCTCTGGGCGGCTCGTGGCAAGAATCCCAGTTTCGGCTTAAATTCATCGCCCGTGCCTTAATCAGCCCCAAACTGACCTTTAGATTGCTAGGTGTATTGGTGAAGCAACCGTTTCTCAATAGCATCCTACGTGCTCAACCGGATTTACCCTGCAAATTACACCGCCCTTACTTAGCTAACACGCTAAATAATAAGCAAAAACTGGCTGTACTACAGGATCATTTCCAGTTGGAAAATCAGTGTATGCCAGAATTATTACGCCACAACTATTTGCACCATTCACCTTATAAACTCACGGAGTTAACGGGCAAGAGTGAGGAGAAGTATTCCCTTTATTTGGGCGTTATTCCCAAACTCAATAAAGAGGGTGAAATTACGCTGATGCTTGCCAATGAGCAACAACAAACCCTGGCATTACTGACATTCAGTCTCACTTATTATCAAAACCAAAAAACATTGTTTATCGGTGGGTTGCAGGGAGCGGATCATGAAACGCCGCACAGCGAAATTCAAGCCTGCACTAAAGCTTGCCATGGATTATTCCCGAAACGTTTAGTCTTGGAAGCGACTTGCTATTTGGCTGAATTGATGGGGATAACACAGATTATTGCCGTAGGTAATACCACACATATTTATCAGAACTGGCGTTATCGGGCGAAAAAGAAAGATAAATTACACGCAGATTACGACTCTTTTTGGGCTTCTCTGGGAGGGAAACAGTGCGCACAGGGCCATTTCAATTTGCCCGCCAGAATTGCACGTAAGCCTCTTGAAGATATTGCGAGCAAAAAGCGCGCGGAATATCGCCGCCGCTATCAGCTACTTGAGCAACTTGAAAATGGCTTAGTCGCGCATTTTCCGCGCGGCTAGAGATGTCTCCCCCGCTAGTCAGCTCGGCCGCGCGCCAGCCAGACTACGCGGGAAAACATTTTTTTCAGCAGCGGGGGGATAAACTCAACGCCCCGCGCTCTGGCATAGCTGGTCACTTCAATGGCTAAATCCGGCTTCGAAGTCCGATGAATCGCTTTTTCGATCACTCTGCGTGGCTGAATTTTAGCATTTGCAGGAATACCGGATATCCGGTGATATACCTCATCAAAACCTGAGCGATATAAAAAGTGCTCCATATCCGGGGCGGGTAAAATGGTCAAACGATCCCGTTCATGATCACGCCCATCATCCGCCATCGTGCGTACAGTCGCCGCGTACTTTTTCCCTGCATCATCGCCATCAGTCAACACATGCCATTGTATTCCCATTCTATTGGCAAACTTCAGTAACGGGCGCAGGCCGCTCTGAGCAAATTCAATCACTTTTACGCCTTCCGCTTCAAAGTGATAGCCGCATTGACGGGCAAGATCATTAAGTAACCAAATTTCAGTTTCCCCCTCAACCATCAGCCAGCAACGGGCAAACAAAGCAGAGGGACGATTGAAACGAATATGAAAAGCAATGCGGCGGCTATCTTCGGCACTCATACCTCGAGGGCCAATGCGGTAAGTGGCGACCCGGGACGATTCGCGCACTAATCGACAAATGCTCTCTACCGGCACTAATGAAATTAACTCTCCGGAGTTTGTTGTAGTGATGCGTTGGAGAGGCAGTTGGCTGAGTAACCCCCAAGCGACGGACAACATAATCGGGTGTAAACGCGTTTCCGGATCTTCCACCAGCAGTAATGGACGGGCATGGGGATCAAGGCTCAATGGCCCTTTTGCTTGCAGTAATGTTGAAAACATTCCCAAAAGTATCAATCGCATACTGCGGCTGTTTGGCTCAGCCACCATACGGTTGATACTATCGAGAGCGAGCCAGGCTTCGCGCTCGGGTTGCGGGCGATGGTGGTTACGCGGCCCCACAGACTGCGAACCTTGTTCGGCAAAATAGTGCTCTAGCAGTTGGCGCATAGCCTCCAGCCCTTGGCGCAATTCGGCATTAGTCAATTTCTGTGGGCGACGAACCAATTCGCGGCTTAATTGATCCAATTGCTGGTTCAATGCCACTTTATCCGGCTGATGGCTGTTTTCTGTGATGGAACTACGCAGCCGGCGGATAAAGCGTGCATCTCGCAGCCGTAATACCGGATGAATGCGAATCACCCCACGCGCCAGCTTTTCGATATCATGTAATTCCAGTGGGCGTCCGTCTAAATCAAGGAAAGTACGCCAGGTACACACTGTGCCATCGTCAGCTAATTCACCTTCAATTCGATAATAAATACGGTGTAAACCATCGTCATTTTTTATCCAGAGCGGGGATAAATGGCGATAGCGGGGGGAGCGCCAATGGCCAATGTCTTTTTCGCAAAAGGTGAAAATAATTTGTAAATGACGCTCTTTAGCATTCTCATCGCCTGCCGGATGATAAAAATCCTGCGAGGTAAAATGATAAAGTTGAGGTTCGGGGGACAAAAGTAAGGTAAGGGCATCTAATAAGCTGGATTTACCCCAGGCATTCTCACCGATCAGCACTGTATTATCATCAAGGTTCAATGAAATACGATTAATACCGCGAAAACCGACAATATCTACACGCTCAAGATACATGCTACGCCTCCGATGCGAATTTATTCATACTGATACTATCAGATTACAGAGTTAACCTATGACTTGATTATCTGAGACAAAAAAACCTTATAGGTCAAATAATACGGCAGTCTGTGTGCTTTACTCTTTCCCTGATTTTAGATAGTTTATTGCGCCACAGCCCATTATTCATCTGCTCATGATATCCCAAATGGGTGTTTCTTTAGCTGCACAGCAGGACGGTATAACTCGTGTATTCAGGATTATTGATCATTCTTTTGCCGTTAATTCTTGGTTATCTCATCCCACTTAGCCGCAAAACATTAATTCAATTGATCAACCGCTTATTAAGCTGGATGGTCTACGTTATTTTATTCTTTATGGGTATCAGCCTGGCGTTTCTGGAAAACCTGAGTGCGAACCTATTGCTTATTTTCCAATATGCTGGCGTCTTTTTCCTGTGTATTTTTTGTGCCAATTTACTGGCGTTATTTTTACTTGAACGCAAGACACCTTGGAAAAATACCCACCGCCAGGAAGTATTGCCATCGCGCCTGCATATGGCGCTGGAATCATTGAAATTATGCGGTGTAGTGATTGTCGGCTTCTTACTGGGATTGAGCCAATGGGAGTGGTTACAATTTGCTGCGAAAGGCAGTGAATTGGCGCTGATCTTCTTACTTTTCTTAGTCGGAATTCAATTGCGTAACAGCGGTATGACACTACGCCAGATTGTATTGAACCGCCGTGGCGCAATTGTGGCCATTGTTGTGGCGTTTAGTGCATTGGTTGGCGGAATGCTCGCCGCAGTATTGATGGATTTACCGATTAAGACCGGACTGGCGATGGCGTCTGGTTTTGGCTGGTATTCATTATCAGGTATTTTATTGACTGATTCATTCGGCCCAGTAATTGGGAGTGCCGCATTCTTCAACGATTTAGCCCGTGAATTGGTGGCCATCATGCTGATTCCAACACTGGTGCGCAGTAGCCGCTCTAGCGCGTTGGGCTTATGCGGCGCGACCTCAATGGACTTCACTCTGCCAGTATTACAGCGCAGTGGTGGGCTAGAAATGGTGCCGGCAGCTATCGTACACGGTTTCTTACTGAGCTTGCTTGCGCCAATATTGATTGCTTTCTTCTCTTCTTAATTCTTCTTGTACGCAGTGAGCCACTGGGTTCACTGCGTGATTCCCTGCCAACAATAGTGAATGAATTCTCATTCGCAGCAAAAGTTGCGCCAAATCAAAACAAGTTAAAGTTGCATTAAAAAAGCTGTTTAAACACCTTGCTCACCTCTATGCTTTTAAACACGCATTACAAATGCAACTTTAAAAGGAAAAATAATTATGTTCTGTGTGCAATGTGAACAAACCATCCGAACGCCGGTTGCTAATGGCTGCTCTTACGCGCAAGGGATGTGCGGAAAAACCGCCGAAACCTCTGATTTACAAGACTTATTAGTCGCTGTGTTGCAAGGCCTTTCCGCTTGGGCATTAGCCGCCCGCGAGTTTGGCATTATTGATCATGAGATTGACAGCTTTGCACCCAGAGCCTTTTTCTCCACACTGACCAATGTGAACTTTGACTCAGACCGCATCGTCGGTTATGCCAAAGAAGCCATTCTATTGCGCCAATCATTAGCTATCCGCTGCCGCCTCATTGACCACCAGATTGCGGTCGATCACCCGTTGGCCGAGCTGCAACTAGTATCCGACGACATCCCTGCCCTGCAACAACAAGCGCAGCAGTTTGCTCTTAATACTGATAAAGCCGAGGTCGGTGATGATATTCATGGCCTGAGAATGTTGTGTTTGTATGGCCTAAAAGGGGCAGCGGCTTATATGGAACACGCCCATGTACTGGGCCAGTTTGATGAACAAATTTACGCGGATTATCATGCTTATATGGCTTGGTTGGGTACCCAACCGCGTGATGTCGATACCTTGCTGAATAACGCCATGGGTATTGGCAAAATGAACTTCAATGTCATGGCTATTTTGGATCACGGCGAAACTCAAGCTTACGGCGATCCGCAACCCACTGCCGTTAATGTGCGCCCGGTAGCCGGTAAAGCTATTCTGATTTCTGGGCATGATCTCAAAGACTTACAAATGTTGCTGGAGCAGACTCAGGGAACCGGCGTAAATATTTATACGCACGGCGAAATGCTGCCCGCCCATGGTTACCCAGAGCTAAAACGCTACCCGCATCTGGTCGGTAACTACGGCAGTGGCTGGCAGAACCAGCAGACAGAGTTCGCCAAATTCCCCGGCCCAATCCTGATGACATCCAACTGTATCATTGACCCGAATGTGGGCAATTACGGCGACCGTATTTGGACCCGCAGTATTGTCGGCTGGCCGGGTGTTAATCACCTGGAAGGCGAGGATTTCGCCCCCGTGATTGAACAAGCGCTGGGCATGGCGGGGTTCCCATACAATGAGCTGGAACATCTGATCACTGTTGGCTTTGGTCGCCAAACCTTGCTCAATGCCGCGGATACTGTCATTGACCTGGTTGCCACGAAAAAACTGCGCCATGTCTTTTTGGTCGGTGGTTGTGATGGTAGCCGCACAGAACGCAGCTATTTCACCGATTTTGCCCGCAGTGTTCCACAAGATTGCATCATCATGACTTTAGCTTGTGGGAAATATCGCTTTAATAAATTGGACTTCGGGACTTTAGAAGGGTTGCCGCGCCTGCTGGATGTTGGCCAATGCAATGATGCTTATTCGGCGATTATGCTGGCGGTTAAGTTGTCGGAAAAACTGGGTTGCACTGTCAATGACCTGCCTCTCAGCTTGGTGCTGTCATGGTTTGAACAAAAAGCCATTGTTATTCTGCTGACCTTACTGTCATTGGGGGTGAAGAATATTTACACCGGCCCGACCGCGCCGGGCTTCTTGACCGACAACTTGATGGCAATTCTCTATGAGAAATTTGGTATGCGGCCAATTACTACCGTAGAACAAGATATGAATGCGATTTTAGGTCATTAATTCACTGCTTTATGCCCGGCCAATGCGCTTTATTACCACTGGCTGGGCATCAATCCTATTTTTACCAGAAATGACCTGATTTGTTGTGAGGCCCCGATGACTGATTTTATCCCTACTGACTGCCCAACCGCCCTCTGCCCTAACCGCATGCAAGTTCACTCCATCGTGCAAGAAACCCCAGATGTTTGGAGCTTGCAGTTGATTAATCATGATTTTTACCCTTATTTGCCGGGGCAATATGCCTTGGTCAGCATTCGTAATAGTGATGAAACCCTGCGCGCTTATACACTTTCCTCCACACCCGGTTTAACGCCATTTATCCAAATCACTGTGCGCTGCATAACCGGTGGCGAAGGCTCACAATGGCTGACTCAGCAGGTCAAAGAGGGGGATTATCTGTGGCTTTCAGATGCTCAGGGCGAGTTTACCTGCGCTAATGCCGATGATGACCATTACCTGATGCTAGCCGCTGGCTGCGGTGTTACGCCCGTGATGTCGATGTGCCGCTATCTATTGGCTCAGCGCCCTAAAGCCGATATCCGCGTGATTTTTAATGTTCGCTCACCGGCAGATGTGATTTTTGCAGATGCTTGGCAACTGTTATCACAGCGCTACCCACAGCAATTACAACTGACATTAATGGCTGAAGCAGATGCAACGGAGGGATTTATTGCCGGACGGCTCAATACTCAGGTCATGCAACAGGTCGCTCCCGATATTGCTCACCGCCGGGTGATGACTTGCGGGCCTGCGCCTTATATGGATTGGGTTGAGCAGTATTGCCGCGAACAAGCTGTTCCGAGTGACCATTTCCAGAGAGAGCAATTCCGACTTTCGGATGAAGTTATCGATGCCAGCAATGAATTGACGATGACCATCAGTCACCCGCTACGCCGTGTGAAAGTTCCGGTGGGCACTTCACTGTTATTCGCTTTGGAACAGCACCAAGTGCCCGTGATGGCCGCTTGCCGCGCGGGTGTTTGCGGTTCATGTAAAACCCGCATTTTGCACGGCGAATACACCACCAGCAGCACCATGACCCTGACACCTGAAGAAATAGCTCAAGGTTATGTTCTGGCATGCAGTTGCCAGTTACAAGGGGATGTCCAACTGGCTTAATAGAATTATTCTTGCTCTATTAATGTTGTTAATAGGGCAGGAATCATCAAACGCGCCATACTTTGACCTCATAGAATAATGACTCGCCATTAATCCTTGAGGGAACAACTATGAAGCAAACCGTGGCAACATTGGTCGCAAAAACGTTGGAACAAGCAGGAGTTAAGCGCATTTGGGGTGTTACCGGGGACTCACTCAATGGTCTGAGTGATAGCCTGCATCGCATGGGAACTATCGAGTGGTTGGGAACTCGCCATGAAGAAGTTGCCGCCTTTGCAGCCGGCGCTGAAGCCCAGCTCACCGGGCAACTCGCCGTCTGCGCGGGGTCCTGTGGCCCGGGAAACTTACATCTGATTAATGGCTTATTTGATTGTCATCGCAATCATGTTCCTGTGCTGGCAATCGCCGCGCATATTCCCTCGAGTGAAATTGGCAGCGGATATTTTCAAGAAACCCATCCACAAGAACTGTTCCGCGAATGCAGCCATTACTGTGAATTGGTGTCGAATCCTGAACAATTACCCCGCGTGTTAGAAATTGCCATGCGCAAAGCCATTCTTAACCGCGGTGTTTCCGTCATTGTGCTGCCGGGTGATGTCGCGCTCCAGCCCGCCCCAGAAGATGCCGCCGTGGTGTGGCAAACGCCTAAACTCCCGCTGGTTCAGCCACTTATGAGCGAGTTAAATATTCTGGCCGAGATTTTGAACAAAGCCAAAAATATCACGCTAATGTGCGGCAGTGGTTGCGCAGATGCCCATGATGAAGTGGTAAAACTGGCTGAAATGCTGCAAGCCCCGGTAGTACATGCCCTGCGGGGTAAAGAACATATTGAGTGGGGCAATCCCTACAGCGTGGGCATGACCGGGCTGATTGGTTTCGCCTCCGGTTATCATGCCATGATGAATGCCGATACCTTGGTGCTACTGGGGACTCAATTCCCTTACCGTGCGTTTTATCCTACCCACGCAAACATCATCCAGATTGATATCAACCCCGGCAGCATTGGCGCTCACTGCCCGGTCAATATGGCATTGGTGGGTGATATTAAAACCACCCTCGGCGCGCTGTTACCGCAGTTAGAGGCTAAAAGTGATAAGACGTTTTTGACCAAAGCGCTCGAGCACTATCGCACCACCCGCAAAGACCTCGACGGGCTGGCAACTGCCAATGACAATCAGCCGATTCATCCACAATATCTGGCGCAACAAATCAGCCGCCATGCCGCCGATGACACCATTTTCACCTGTGATGTTGGCACCCCGACCGTGTGGGCGGCGCGCTATCTGGAGATGAACGGAAAGCGCCGTTTGCTCGGCTCGTTTAACCATGGCTCGATGGCCAACGCTATGCCACAAGCCATCGGTGCGCAAGCCACTGACCTCAACAGGCAAGTGGTGGCGTTATGCGGAGACGGCGGTTTCACCATGTTAATGGGGGATTTTCTCACTCTGGCACAACTAAAATTACCGGTGAAAATTATCGTGTTTAATAACAGTGTACTGGGCTTTGTTGCGATGGAAATGAAGGCCGGTGGCTATTTGACCGATGGCACAGACCTACATAATCCAGACTTTGCCGCCATCGCCAATGCGGCGGGTATTAAAGGTATTCGGGTAGAAAAAGCCTCCGAGCTGGATGCTGCGCTGGAAAGTGCTTTTGCGCATCCAGGGCCGGTGTTGGTGGATGTGGTCACTGCCAAGCAAGAATTATCGATGCCACCGCAAATCAAGTTTGAGCAAGCTAAAGGATTCAGTCTGTATATGCTGAGGGCCATAATTAATGGCCGAGGTGATGAAGTAGTGGAATTGGCGAAAACCAACTGGTTGCGTTGATAAAATACCTTTCATTCTGTAAAAAACGCAGTTTATCCCATTCCAGAGGCCGGTTTTATACCGGTCGCTGGGCAAATAATTCTTATGTTTTTCCCATTCAGTTAACAGTTTTTACATCATATACAGATAAAAATTAAGCAGCCGCATGGGGCTGTTTTATTTAAATCCTCATTCATAATGTACGGCGTAAATTCACAATAAAATCGAATTTGTATTGGGGATAAATGAAATGGCAAAATGCACCATGTCAGATTTCTCACCCTCGGCGGAGCTAATCTGCATACTTAGAGCAAAGTCTTACAGTGAGAAAAAAGAGGGATACAAGACGGATGACTATATCTCGCTATTAATTTCACACTCTTTGAACTCTTTTTTTGCAATGACACAAAAATCATTTTTGATGCCGGGCAATATTCTCTCGCCACAGATCCCTGCGGGCAGCTATGAATTTTTAATTAGCCGAATAAAATATATTGATGAATTCTTTCAATTACGTGCCAGTGAATTCTCCAACATTTTTATTCTGGGAGCCGGTTTTGATTCCAGGGCTATTCGCTTTCAAAACCAGCTACAGCAAAGCCGGGTTTATGAGCTTGACCACCCCGTATCTCAGAGCAATAAAAAAGCAAAATTACAAGAACTTAGCATCCCAAGCCCATCGAACTTACATTATATTCCCATTGATTTTAATCAACAGAATTTGACCAATATCTTACAGGAACTGCCCATCAAAAAAGGAGAAAAAAGCCTATTTATCCTCGAGGGGCTAATTATGTATCTCTCGCCCAGCACGGTAGACAGTATTTTTTCAGCCATCGACATTTGCGCCCCCACGGGCAGTGAAATCATTTTCGATTATGTCTATTCTGATGTCCTCGCCGGAGAAAACACTTCATATGGTTCGATAGAGGTTTTCGAGGGATTAAAAAATATTGGCGAGCACTGGATTTTTGGCATCGAAAAAGGAGGTTTGCCGACATTTCTTAATGAACACCATATAACGCTATATGAAGAAGCGGATGCCAACATTCTGGAGCAGCGTTTTTTCACTAATAAACAGGGGGAATTACTCGGGAAACTGAATAAAGCGCTGGCCATTGCACATGGAATTAAATAAAAACCAGAATAAAATCAGCGAACAGACCTTGCTTGCGAGATGAATATCCAATTTAAAGTAAATAATATTTTGTCGGGCTTCTTTGTTTTAATATTCTCGCTATGATAAAACCACTCTTTTCCAACCTGCGAGAAAACTATGCTGATTGATTTACGCAGTGACACAGTCACGCAACCTGATGTCGCGATGCGCCAAGCCATGGCCAATGCCGAAGTCGGCGATGATGTGTATGGCGATGACCCGACGGTGAATGCTTTAGAGGCCCAAGCCGCCAGGTTATCAGGTAAAGAAGCCGCATTATTCCTGCCGACTGGCACACAAGCGAATCTGGTGGCACTGTTAACTCACTGTCAGCGCGGTGAAGAGTATATCGTCGGCCAAAAAGCACATAATTATCTGTATGAAGCCGGTGGCGCCGCAGTGCTTGGTAGTATCCAGCCACAACCTATTGATGCAAATGATGACGGTACTTTACCACTGGATAAAGTATTGGCGGCGATCAAGCCCGATGATATTCATTTTGCTCAAACCCGCCTGCTGAGTTTGGAAAATACTCACAGCGGTAAAGTATTGCCACTGAGTTACTTGCAGCAAGCATGGGCATTGACCCGCGAGAAAAAACTGGCCTTACATATTGATGGCGCGCGTATTTTTAATGCTGCCGTGGCGCTGAATGTCCCCCTGAGTGACATCACCCAATATTGCGACACCCTAACAATTTGTCTGTCAAAAGGGCTGGGAACCCCGGTTGGCTCACTGTTATGTGGCAGTGCGGAATACATTAAACGCGCGCGCCGTTGGCGTAAAATGACCGGCGGCGGCATGCGTCAGGCGGGCATTTTGGCCGCGGCCGGGTTGTATGCATTAGAGCATAATGTCGCCCGGTTAAAAGATGACCACGATAATGCCCTCTGGCTGGAGCAACAGCTGCGCTCATTAGATGTGGAGATAGTGGCTCCGGGGGCACAAACAAATGTGCTGTATATTCAGCAATCTGCCGAGGCCGCCGCCAAACTTGGCCCTTGGATGCGCGAGCATGGCGTATTAATCAGTGCTGGGCCAATCACCAGAATGATTACTCACCTTAATATCAGCCGCAGTGACCTGGAAAAAGTGGTCGCGTTATGGCGTGAGTTTTTAACCGAGCAGCGCTCATGACACCGCAACGGATATTGGTGCTGGGCGCCAGTGGCTATATTGGTCAACATCTGGTGCCAAGGCTAAGCCAACAAGGGCATGCCGTCACTGCCGCCGCGCGCCGTATCGAGTGGTTAAAAGAGCAACCCTGGCAGGGGGTCGAGTGCCGTTTTGTCGATCTTTACCAGCCCTCAACTCTTCTCGCAGCTCTACAAGATATTGATGTCGTCTATTATCTGGTTCATGCCATGGGCGACGGGCAGGATTTGATTGAGCAGGAGCGCCTGGCAGCCACCAATATGAAAGCGGCGCTCCAACAGAGCCCATCGGTAAAGCAGATCATTTACCTGAGTGCATTACAGCCGGATGATAACAGTTCCCCTCATCTGATTGCCCGCAAACTGACCGGTGACCTGCTGCGCCAAAGTGGTATTCCGGTGACCGAGCTGCGCGCCAGTATCATCGTCGGCCCCGGTTCTGCCGCCTTTGAAGTGATGCGCGATATGGTTTATAACCTGCCGATTCTAACGCCACCGCGTTGGGTGCGCTCAAAATCATCCCCGGTCGCGCTGGAAAACTTGCTGATTTACTTAACAGAATTACTCAATCACCCGTCAGCAGAAAACCGCATATTTGATGTCGCCGGGCCGGAATACATTAGCTATCAAACCATGTTCGAGCGGTTTATTGCTATCAGTGGTAAACGGCGCTGGCTGATCCCTATTCCGCTCCCGACCCGCTTTATCTCAGTTTACTTCATCAATATGGTGACCTCAGTCCCGACACCGATTGCCAGTGCATTGATTGAGGGGCTGAATCACGATTTACCGGCTGATGGAGAAGCTTTGCAGGCGCTGATTCCCCAACAACTCATTAGTTTTGATGATGCTGTTAAAGAGACATTGCGCCGCGAGGATGAAGTGGTGGATTCGCCCGACTGGGGCTATGACCCCGAAGCTCGCGCCCGTTGGCGGCCGGGTTACGGTTTTTACCCCAAACAGGCGGGTTGCACACTCTATACCTCCGCCTCCAGCGAGGCGCTGTGGCATGTCGTCCAGCAAATTGGCGGTAAAGAAGGTTATTTCTATGGTAATCCGCTCTGGAAAACCCGCGCCTGGATGGATGACCTGGCCGGTGGCGGTGTTGTTTATGGCCGCCCAGACAGAGAAACGCTGGAATTGGGTGACCTGATTGATGGCTGGAAAGTTATCACCCTCAAACCCTTGCGCCAGTTAGCCATGATGTTCGGGATGAAAGCGCCGGGACTTGGGCGACTCACCTTTACCATCAAGGAGTTGGGTGGGCGACGCAGCTTTGATGTCCGGGCATGGTGGCATCCGGCGGGCTTTAACGGATTACTGTATTGGTTTGTGATGATGCCGGCACACCTGTTTATTTTTCGCGGTATGGCAAAACGCATTGCCACTTTGGCGGTGCAGTATGACCGTGAACAGCAATATGACCGCGAACAGCAATATGACCGCGAACAGCAAAAGTAATTGTGGTGAATAACGCTGCAAATTCAAGTAAGCAGGGGATTCTGATTGCATAGCGCTGCATTTCAAGAAAGAATGGCATCTTATTTGCTGGACGAATAATTCAAAGTTCTAGCATTCTGATTTTTGGTGGGAACCGAATTCGTTATGAAGATATTGGTCACCGGTGCAACCTGTGGGTTAGGCCGAAATGCCGTTGAATATCTCCGTCGTCAGGGTATCAAAGTCATCGCCACCGGCAATAATCCGGCGATGGGCGCATTATTGACAAAAATAGGCGCTGAATTTATTCATGCCGACTTGACGAATCTGGTTTCCGCACAGGCGAAAGCCATGCTAGCCGGTGTCGATACACTGTGGCATTGTTCCAGTTTTACTTCGCCCTGGGGCACTGAGCAAACGTTTGAACTGGCCAATGTCCGCGCGACACGCCGTTTGGGTGAATGGGCCGCCGCATATGGTGTGGAGAATTTCATTCATATTTCCTCACCCGCCATTTATTTCGATTATCATCACCATCGAAATATTCAGGAAGACTTCCGCCCAGCCCGTTTTGCCAATGAGTTCGCCCGCAGCAAAGCCGCGGGAGAGGAAGTTATTCAGCAATTAGCGCTGTCTAATCCGCAAACCCATTTTACTATTTTGCGCCCGCAAGGCTTGTTCGGCCCGCACGACACCGTGATGCTGCCGCGCCTACTACAGATGATTAAATATTATGGCACCCTGCTGCTGCCCCGTGGCGGTGATGCCCTGGTGGACATGACCTATCTGGAAAATGCAGTGCATGCCATGTGGCTGGCGACTCAAAGCCAGAACACACAGTCTGGTAGGGCCTATAATATTACTAATCAACAACCTCGCCCACTGCGCACCATCGTGCAACATCTGCTGGATGAGTTGGATATGCCCTGCCGTATTCGCTCTGTGCCCTACCCAATGTTGGATATCATGGCCCGAGCGATGGAGAAACTGGGCAATAAAGCCGAAAAAGAGCCGATATTGACCCATTATGGCGTCGCTAAACTTAATTTTGACCTGACATTAGATACCCGCCGTGCAGAATTAGAATTAGGTTATCGCCCGCAGGTATCATTGGATGAAGGGATTATTCGCACCGCCCGTTGGTTGAAAGATCACGGTAAATTACGTGCCTGACCTGCACTCCACATTTTCTTTGGCTATAGGCTACAATCACTTTCATAATCGATTTTTCACTTAAGGTCATTATATGAAAAAGAAAAATATTGCCCTGATTCTTCCTCTCGCCATTTTATTGAGTGCCTGTACCAGCAATGTCAGCCCAGCATTCAAGGATATCAGTAGCCGCACCACGCCTTGTGTTGATGGCGGGCCGGACACAGTAGCGCAAAAATTCTATGACCTGCGGATTCAGCAAATCGGCAATAAAAGTGGCTTGCCCGATGATAATTTGTCTGCTCAATTTCGCCCTTATCTGAGTCAGGCACTTTATGAACAAATTCAAACCGCTAGAAAGCAAGCGGGTCACCGCCCGGCGGCCGCAGTGAATACCACACAAACCATCAATGGCGATATTTTCACCAGTTTGCGTGAAGGCAGCACCAGCGCGGATGTTGCCAGTGCTTCAACCATTCCCAATACTGATGCCCGTAATATTCCATTACGCGTCAATTTGACGCACCAATCGGCAAGTGGGCCGTCAGTGATGTGGCAAGACGAAGTGTTGATGATCCGCGAAGGAACCTGTTGGGTTGTCGATGACATCCGCTTTATGGGTGTTTCAGCCCCGGCCAGCAGCTTACGTCAACTGCTGGGTGATCACTAACCAGCCCAAAATGCAGCCAACACCGCTGCAATTTGAAAGAAAATAAATATCCCCTATAGATTTCGAATTGCAGGTAGGCGGCAAAAGAGTGCATCCCGATGAGCTTACACAAGTAAGTGATTCGGGTTAGCGAGAGCAGCCAACACCGCTGCAATTTGAAAGATGACGGGGATCACTCTGTCAGATTTATTCATCGCATGACAAATTCCCTCCGATAGCTTTCAAATCCAAATGTTATGCTATTTTTTACACCCAATACTGGTTATTAATAAATTTTAACGCACAAAGATTGCATAAGTATGCCGCGGAAGTTACCATTCACGGCATCATTGGCTATTCAGATTTGGCGCATGAGTATTCAACTTAACGGAATTAACTGTTACTACGGCGTACACCAAGCGCTGTTCGACATTACATTAGACTGTCCTGCGGGCGAAACCTTAGTATTATTAGGGCCAAGTGGTGCCGGTAAAAGCTCATTGCTGCGCGTGCTTAATTTGCTAGAGATGCCGCGTTCAGGGACTTTGCAGATAGCGGGCAATCACTTCGACTTTTCCCAAGCTCCGGGCGCGAAAGCTATTCGCGAATTACGCCAGAATGTGGGGATGGTCTTCCAGCAATATAATCTTTGGCCACACCTCACTGTGGTGCAAAATCTGATTGAAGCCCCTTGCCGCGTGCTGGGCCTATCAAAAGATGAAGCTATGGCGCGGGCGCAAAAATTACTGACCCGCCTGCGTTTGACTGATTTTGTTGACCGCTTCCCGCTGCATCTTTCGGGTGGTCAGCAGCAGCGTGTGGCCATTGCCCGTGCATTGATGATGGAGCCGCAGGTTTTGCTGTTTGACGAACCGACAGCAGCACTTGATCCTGAAATTACTGCACAAATCGTCAGTATTATCCGTGAATTGGCAGGAACCGGCATCACTCAAGTGATTGTCACCCATGAGGTCGAAGTCGCCCGTAAAACGGCTAGCCGCGTGGTTTACATGGAAAACGGCCACGTAGTCGAACAAGGTGATGCCAGCCACTTTACACAACCTACAACTGAAGCTTTTGCCAGCTATCTGTCACATTGATATCTATTTGGGAATTTGCGATGAAAAAATTAATAATTGCTGCAGTCCTCGCCAGTATCAGTTTGTCCGCCTCTGCCGCTGAAACTGTCCGTTTCGCTGCTGAAGCGACTTACCCGCCATTTGAATTTATTGATGCCAATAATAAAATGCAGGGCTTTGATATCGATCTGGCTAATGCGCTGTGTAAAGAGATGCAAGCCGAATGTACCTTTACCAATCAAGCTTTCGACAGCTTGATCCCAAGTTTAAAATTCAAGCGTTTTGATGCGGTTATCTCTGGGATGGACATTACCCCTGAGCGCCAAAAGCAAGTGGCTTTTACCCAGCCTTATTATGATAACTCTGCGCTGTTTATTGCCGAAAAAGGCAAAGTGGCTGATTTAGCCGCCCTGAAAGGCAAACGTGTCGGGATGCAGAATGGTTCGACTCATCAAAAATATCTGATGGAGAAACACCCTGAAATTACCGCCGTCCCTTATGACAGCTATCAAAATGCCATTCTTGACCTGAAAAATGGCCGTCTGGATGCGGTATTTGGTGACACTGCGGTGGTCAATGAGTGGTTGAAGCAGAATAATCAATTAGCTGCGGTGGGTGACAAAGTCACTGACGCTGACTATTTCGGTACCGGTTTAGGGATTGCCGTTCGTCAGAACAACACCGAATTACAGGGTAAGTTAGATGCTGCATTGGCAAAAGTTAAAGCCGATGGCACCTATCAGACAATTTATAAAAAATGGTTCCAGCAGTAATTTAAGCACCCATGAATGAATTTCAACCTTTAGCAAGCGCCGCCGGTATGACCGTCGGCCTTGCCGTTTGTGCACTGGCCCTCGGCCTGGTTCTGGCGATGCTGTTTGCCGTCTGTGAATCATCACGATGGAAAGTCGTCAGTTACCTGACAACTGGCTGGGTCACCATTTTACGCGGGCTACCAGAGATTCTGGTGGTGCTATTTATCTATTTTGGCTCCTCTCAGCTGTTGATGATGCTGTCAGACGGCTTTACCTTGAATCTGTATCTCTTTGAGCTGCCTATTAAGCTCAATATTGATGATTTTGAGGTTAGCCCATTCCTGTGCGGTGTTATTGCGCTGGCCCTGCTTTATTCGGCTTATGCATCACAGACTTTACGCGGTGCGCTGAAAGCCGTGCCTATCGGGCAGTGGGAATCAGGCCAAGCATTGGGTTTGAGTCAAACGGCTATTTTCTTCCGTTTGATTATGCCGCAGATGTGGCGTCATGCCCTACCCGGCTTGGGCAACCAATGGTTGGTGCTGTTGAAAGATACCGCGTTAGTGTCGCTTATCAGTGTTAATGATTTGATGCTGCAAACCAAAAGTATTGCCACCCGAACTCAAGAACCCTTTACCTGGTATGTGATTGCCGCGGCTATTTATCTGGTGGTGACCCTGCTTAGCCAGTATGTGCTCAAGTGGATTGAACTCCGAACTACCCGTTTTGAACGGAGCCCATCCTAATGCTGGAATTCTTACCCGAGATCCTGAAAGGGCTACATACCAGCCTGACATTGACTATTGCCTCCTTATTGGTCGCGTTGGTGCTGTCATTGCTGTTTACCATTGTGTTGACGCTGAAAACTCCAATTGTCACGCCATTGGTTAAAATTTATATCACGCTGTTCACCGGCACCCCGCTGTTGGTCCAGATCTTTTTGATCTACTACGGCCCAGGGCAGTTCCCGGCCATCCGTGAATACCCGTGGTTATGGAGTTTGCTGTCACAACCATGGTTGTGTGCAATGATTGCATTGGCATTGAACAGCGCGGCCTATACCACTCAGTTGTTTTATGGTGCGGTCCGCGCTATTCCTGCCGGTCAATGGCAATCCTGTGAAGCACTGGGAATGTCTAAGGCGCAGTCATTGCGCATCTTGCTGCCATTTGCTTTTAAACGCGCACTTTCCTCCTATTCCAACGAAGTGGTGTTGGTATTCAAAAGTACCTCACTGGCTTACACCATTACATTGATGGAAGTTATGGGTTACAGCCAACTGATGTATGGCCGGACTTATGATGTGATGGTATTTGGTGCTGCGGGGATTGTGTATCTGGTGGTAAATGGGTTGCTGACACTGTTGATGCGGTTGGTGGAGCGCAGAGCGCTGGCGTTTGAGCGGCGGAATTAAGATTATTTTTATCACCTGATGATTTAGTGACAGAATTTAGTGATCATCTTCGGTTGTTAGGGCTTCACAGCTCACCTGGCCTCCGATGAACCAACCAGCAAAGGGGCCATAAGCGTGGCCCCTTATGCAATCCCGCGCTTCGCACGTATCGCTAGCCTGCTTCGCAGGTGCCCTCGATTCATCATTTCGCTGGCGGGACGGCTTTATTCGCGTCCCTGCTCATGACGCCTAAATCCGCCGTCCATGGCGGATTTCCCTGGCTCCACTCTTCACTCGGCTGCTCAAATGTGCTTTAAAAATCAAAAAATAAAGTCAAAAACTAAAGATAGTGTTTTGATTTTGAGCGCAATCAGGAATATTACCGACAAAGACGATGGCCCGAGTGAGCCGCCATGGACGGCGGCGAGAAGCGCGCTTGAGCAGGAGCGAATCGCGCTGGCTCGATAAGGCCAACGGCTGCCGGAGGGGACTGCGAATAGCAGTCATATTTCGCGCAAGCCGCAGGTGCAGGAGGGCCGGCTTGCCCTCCTGCTCGGTTGAGGCTGCGGAGGCCAAGTAAACACAAAACGGATATCAACCGAAATCCAATCCAATCCAATCCAATCTCGGAGCATCCCTCTCTTTATCTCTTAAAAATAAAAAAACTAAATTTTTAATCACATTACTTGCATATAAATTCATAAAATGGCAATGTAAACCTCATCATTCATCCGAATAAATCGTGATGAAGCATCACAAGCTATAATAAAATCAATAATTAAGAACTTATTCTATTAAAAAAATTCAGACAGGAGTTTAAGCATGAAAAAGTTACTATTGGCGACAATCTTAAGTGGTATGGTGTTCAGTGCAACGGCCGCTGAAACCATCCGTTTCGCTGCTTCAGCAACCTACCCGCCTTTTGAATCCATCGGCGCCAATAATGAAATCGTCGGCTTTGATATGGATTTGGCGAAAGCATTATGTAAGCAGATGGAAGCCAACTGTACATTCACCAATCAGGCCTTTGATAGCCTGATCCCGGCGCTTAAATTTAAACGTTATGATGCTGTTATCTCTGGTATGGACATCACGCCGGAACGTAGCAAGCAGGTGGCATTTACCCAGCCTTACTATGCCAACTCGGCCATTGTTATTGCCCCGAAAGGCAAATTCAGTTCTTTCGCAGACCTGAAAGGCAAGAAAATCGGGATGGAAAACGGCACCACGCACCAGAAATTTTTACAGGATAAACATCCAGAAATTCAAACCGTGGCTTATGACAGCTACCAAAATGCCATTATTGACCTGAAAAATGGCCGTATTGACGGGGTGTTTGGCGACACAGCGGTAGTGAATGAGTGGCTGAAAACCAATCCAAATCTGGCATCAGTTGGCGAGCACGTGACTGACCCGCAATACTTCGGCACCGGCCTTGGCATTGCTGTGCGCCCGGATAACACCGCGTTGCTGGAGAAACTGAATAAAGCCATTGAAGCGGTGAAAGCTGACGGGACATATAAGGCTATCAATGATAAGTGGTTCCCGCAGTAATACCCTTTGTACTTTCGCACTACACTACAGCTTCAAGAGCGCAGGGTATACCCAAAGACATTGGCGTTGTAGGTAGGCGGCAAGAAAACGCATCCCGATGAGCTTACTCAAGTAAGTGATTCGGGTAAGTGAATGCAGCCAATACCCCTACAGCTTCAAGAGCACAGGGTATACCCAAAGACATTGGCGTTGTAGGTAGGCGGCAAGAAAACGCATCCCGATGAGCTTACTCAAGTAAGTGATTCGGGTAAGTGAATGCAGCCAACACCCCTACAGCTTCAAGAGCGCAGGGTATACCCAAAGACATTGGCGTTGTAGGTAGGCGGCAAGAAAACGCATCCCGATGAGCTTACTCAAGTAAGTGATTCGGGTAAGTGAATGCAGCCAACACCCCTACAGCATCAAGGGCGCAGGGTAAGTAAGGATAAAACTTCATAATGGGCGGTATGCGGAAACATATCAAACAACTGCACCCGCTCAATGCGATAGTTCGCTAACAAATTGATATCTTTCACCATTGTCTCGGCATTACAGCTTGAATAGAGAATAAATTCGGGTGCCATTTGGCTGAGATATTCACACAGTTCGGCACCAATGCCGCGCCGTGGCGGATTCACTAACACCAATTGCGGCACTTGCTTTTCTGTGGTGGCAAAACGCGTCGAATCTAGCGCGGCAAAATTGACATTTTTTAACCCCAATTGGCTCGCTGACTGGCGCGCGCAGGCAATAGCTTCGGCGCTGATTTCAATGCCGGTAAGCTGGGTTTCAGTATCTGCACAATGCAAACCAAAACCCCCTACCCCACAGAATAAATCCCACATGCTATTGATATTCAGCTCTCGCACCCATTGGCGCGCAGTAGCATACAATGATGCTGCAACCTGCGGATTTGTCTGGAAAAAACTTTGTGGGCGGATGAACAGCGGCACTTGATTAAAGATCTCGGGTAGCGCCTGCTGCTCAGTTAATGGAATTTCCAGCTCCCCTTCCAAAATCGCCATATGCACCGGCTGAATATTGGCCGAGATAACGGCAAGTTGAGGTAATTGTTGCTGTAACCAGGGCAAGGCCGCCTGTAGCTGTGCCAATTTAGTGGGTGAGCGCAACACAAAGCGCAGCATTAACTCGCCACTGTAAGTGCTTTCAGTCAATAACAGGAATTTAAGCTCACCGCGCTTGCGCGCAACGTTATAAGGCGTTAGGCCCGCACGCGCAATAAAGGTTTTCAGCACCGCAAAAACGGGCGCAAAACTGGCGGGATAAAGTGGACACTCACATAAATCAACCGGGGTGCCATCGCGGTGCAACATTCCTAATAATGGGCGCTCAACACTGCCGCTAACCACCATTTTGGCTTTATTACGAAAAGCACTTTCCTGCCCGAAAACCGGCGATAGCCATTGAGTAACGGCGTGACCAGATAACAGATTTTCTAAATGATGTTGTTTATCAGCCAGTTGTTGTGGATAAGGTTTATCCAGCCACTGACAGGAACGGCAGCTACCCGCCGTATATTGTGCGCAATGCATTAATAATTAACCGTTCTTAGATATTAACGTTCTGAGACATTAAATTGAATGTGCAGCCGAGGCCGTTGATAGGGCGAATTGTAGCACTGTGTTACGTTAAACACTCATTTTGACGACCGAAAATAGCGATGCCAAGGGAAAAACAACAAACCGAGAATCACCACGTCGGGGATCTTTTGTAGCAGTAGACTATGTAAAATTTCAGCGCCAGTATCGCCATCAATGCGGAAGACATCGACATCCAGCTCTAACCAGTCCAGTGACGCCATCAGTAAATAGATGCTGACCACCCATTGGCAAGCCAAATAGCTCCAGCGCGCCCAGTTTTGCCGCAAACATACTGCTACGCCACAAACTATTTCCAGCAACAGGATCAAGATACTGGCAATAAAGATCAGGGCGGAATCCCAGTATTGCAGACTTTCAGCGATAAAACTGCCCGTACCTCTCCAGCCCAGCGTCGCCACCAAGAGGATTACGCCGAGGAAACGGGTCGCAATAATGGCGGTTCCGGCGATTAACACCGGGACGGGCGTGGTGGCGGCGGATGAAAACGCTGCGGATGAAAATAACAATCTCATATTGCCCAGTTTGTCTCCCGGTTCGGGTTTTGTAACCTGATGTTATCCCTGACAATAACGCCGCTCGAAAGCGGCGTCAAAAGATAATGAAAGACTAACAGTTTTCAGGCTAATCAGCTATTTATTCACAATTAACCACTGATTGATAATTAACCACTTATTCACAATTAACCACTGATTGATAATTAACCACTTATTCACAATTAGCCATTTATTAATAATCAACTGCGGGCAGCTTTGCGTAATTCGCGCAACCGCTGCTTTTCCGAACGGGACATAAACCACCACGCAATTAAGCCGATAATCCCGACCACCAGCAAAATCAGTGTCGCCAGCGCGTTGATCTCCGGGTTCACCCCCATGCGCACACTAGAGAACACCAGCATCGGCAAGGTCGTTGCACCCGGCCCGGCGACAAAGCTGGCGATCACTAAATCGTCCAGTGACAGGGTAAAAGCCAGTAGCCAACCAGAGATTAATGCTGGAGCAATCATCGGCACAGTAATCACAAAGAACACTTTCAATGGGGTCGCCCCCAAATCCATAGCGGCTTCTTCGATTGACCGGTCTAATTCGCGCAAACGGGAACTGATAACCACCGTCACATAGGCGGTACAGAAAGTCACATGTGCTAGCCAGATGGTGAACATGCCGCGCTCCGCTGGCCAGCCAATTGCATGGCTCATGGCGACAAACAGCAGCAATAATGATAAACCGGTAATGACGTCGGGCATCACCAGTGGGGCTGTCAGCATAAAAGCAAAACCGTTCGAGCCGCGAAAACGGCCAAAGCGCACCATGACCACCGCCGCTATCGTCCCCAACACCACCGCCATGGTGGCAGAAGCCGCTGCGATAGTGAGGCTCAACCCCACCGCTGATATCATCGCCGAATCATTGAACAGCTCTATATACCAGCGGATAGACCACCCCGCCCACACAGTGACCAGTTTCGAGCTGTTAAATGAGTATATAACCAACATCAACATCGGCGCATATAAGAAGGTATAGCCGACAATCAAGATAATCCGACGCCAGACCGAGCGCACTTCCGGTAGGTTATTCATACCGCGCCTCCTGCTGCTTTATTTTGGTGCTTGTGGAACCAAATAATCGGCACGATCAGTAACACTAACATGACTGTCGCGACGGCGGAGGCCACTGGCCAGTCACGGTTATTAAAGAATTCTTGCCATAAAATACGACCAATCATGATGCTGTCCGGGCCGCCGAGCAGTTCAGGGATAACAAATTCACCGACCGCCGGAATAAATACCAACATGGAACCGGCCACGATCCCCCCTTTGGTCAACGGGACAATCACACTGACAAAGGTTTTAAAGGGCCTGGCACCCAGATCCGATGCCGCTTCGACCAATGAGTAATCCAATCGGGTCAGTGCGGTATAGATAGGCAACACCATGAAAGGCAGGTAGGAATACACCACGCCAATATATACCGCCAAATTGGTGTGCAGAATAATCAGCGGCTGATCAATAATCCCCGTCCACATCAGGAAGTTATTCAAAATGCCATTATTTTTCAGGATCCCCATCCAGGCATACACCCGAATCAGGAATGATGTCCATGATGGCAGAATAACCAGCAGCAATAAGATATTGCGTGTAGATGATTTGCTATGGGCAATCGCCCAAGCCAATGGATAGCCGATAATCAGACAGCATAAAGTGGATACCCCCGCCACTTGCAGTGATTGTAGGTAAGCATCGATATACAGTGGATCATCAAGCAGTTGCAGATAGTTGCCGAGATTGAGCGAGATATCCAGCTTGCCGTCCAGCCAGGTCACTAGATCGGTATAAGGTGGAACTGCGCGCGCCATCTCCGCCAGACTGATTTTGAATACAATCAGGAACGGCAACATAAACAGCAAGAATAACCATAAATAAGGGATGCCGATGACCAATTTCCGGCCATGGGACATTTGGAAACGTTGAATCAGCGCTTTTACCGGCCCTACAGCTCGGGCCGATGGTTGTGCTGCTCCACGGGTGGATTTTGGTATCACAATATTTTTGCTCCCCAAACGATCAGCTACCTAAGACAACACAGCTGTCGGCATCCCAGCAAAGTTGTACTTCATCACCCCAAGTTGGCATCCCTTTACGGTAACGGTGGCCATTTTGTAGCTGCGCGGTAAGCATTTGTCCGCTGTGTAATTTCACGTGATAAATGGACAAATCACCCAAATAAGCAATGTGTACCACTTCACCGACCGCAAAGTTGCAGCCATCTTCCGGCACCTGTTCACACAACATCACTTTTTCTGGCCGCAAGGCGACAAAAACAGGCACGCCGTCAACCACAGAAGCATCCGAATCTACTTTCAGTGGATGGCGCAGGCCGGGGCTGTCGATAATCAATGCATCATCCAGTCGCTCTTTTAATACGCCTTCAAACACATTCACTGAACCGATAAATTCGGCGCTGAATCTGCTGTTCGGATGCTCGTATATCTCTTCCGGTTCGCCAATTTGCACGAATTTGCCACGGTTCATAATGGCAATGCGCCCAGCCATGGTCATGGCCTCTTCCTGGTCGTGGGTCACCATCACGCAAGTTGCCCCTACGCGCTCCAGAATATCCACCACTTCGAGTTGCATGCGGTCGCGCAATTTTTTGTCCAACGCGCCCATCGGCTCATCCAACAACAGCAACTTTGGCCGTTTAGCCAGACTACGTGCCAATGCCACTCGCTGGCGCTGACCACCGGATAACTGATGGGGCTTGCGCTTGGCAAACTCTTGCATGTGCACCAGTGTCAGCATTTCTGCCACCCGGCTTTTGATTTCATTCGTGGGCAATTTGTCTTGCTTCAAACCAAACGCGATATTTTGCTCAACAGTCATATGCGGGAATAATGCATACGACTGGAACATCATATTGATTGGGCGCTGATAAGGCGGCACGTGCGACAAATCCTGCCCATCGAGGACAATCTGGCCCTGTGTCGGCTGTTCAAAACCGGCCAGCATGCGCAATAGGGTGGATTTTCCACAACCTGAAGCCCCTAACAGGGCAAAAATCTCGCCTTTGTAGATGGTCAAATTGACATCATCTACAGCGGCCTGACCATCAAATGATTTGGTTAAATTGCGAATCTCCAACAAGGGTGTAAACACCTTTTGGGATTTTGGCTGCGGGCGGGGAATGACATCATTCACTCAGCGTGCTCTCCGTGAAAGCAGAACAGGCCGCATTCAAGCTGCGGCACAATAAAAAACAGGAACAGGAAGATAAACTCCCTGTCCCTACCATGGTCTATTTTACTTATCCATCAACGCGTTATCAGTGAGCAGCTCATCGCCTGCGGCTGATTCCCGCCAATGGTTTATTTACCACTTTTCACTTTGGTCCAAGCCCGGGTGATCACGCGATCAATTTTGGGATCTTGCACTTTTAATGTGAACATTTTAGCTCGCACATCGGCTGGCGGATAAATACCAGGGTTATCACGGACTTCTGCGTTCAGCAGCGGGGTCGCCGCTTTATTGGCATTGGCATAAAACACGTGGTTGCTGATGTTGGCAATCACATCTGGCCGCATCAGATAATTCAGGAATTGATAGGCTTCATCCTGATTTTTAGCATCCGCTGGCATGGCAAATACATCAAAGAAGGCTAGTGCCCCTTCCTTTGGAATACTGTAAGCCACATTCACACCATTTTTGGCTTCTTTGGCGCGGTTAGAGGCCTGCATGATATCGCCAGCCCAGCCCACTGCCACACAGATATCCCCGTTAGCCAAGTCATTAATGTATTGTGAAGAGTGGAAATAACGAATATTGGGGCGTAATTTTAATAACAATTCAGTCGCCGGGCCGGTGTAATCCGTGGCCTGAATACTGTTAGGATCTTTGCCCAAGTAATTGAGTACAGTAGCAAAAATCTCGCTTGGTGCATCCAGGAAGGAAACGCCACAACTTTTCAGCTTCTCAAGATTTTCAGGTTTCAGCACCAAATCCCAGCTATTTACCGGGGCATCTTTCCCCAACACCGCTTTGACTTTCTCGACGTTATAGCCAATACCGGTGGTCGCCCACAGATACGGAATCGCGTATTTGTTATCCGGATCGTGCTTGCCGACCAAGGTCAACAACTCGGGATCAAGATTTTTGTCATTCGGTAATTTGCTTTTATCCAGCGGCTTGAATACGCCCGCAGACAATTGGCGCTCAAGGAAACTGGCTGACGGCACCACCAGGTCAAACCCAGTGCTCCCCGCCATCAATTTACCTTCCAACACCTCGTTGGAGTCAAACACATCATAGACAACTTTAATGCCGGTTTCTTTTTGGAAATTAGCCAGCGTATCTGGCGCGATATAATCAGACCAGTTGTAAATGTGCAGTGTTTTTTCTTCAGCAGATGCTGAGACGGACGCAGCCATTAATAGGCCAGCAGCAACACCCGATAACCACTTTTTACGTTGGGTGAACATCCGTTAACTCCTCCAAAATAGGGGGTAAATTAGTGCGATAAATGTGCATCCGTAGGATACAACGCCTTTGTCCTGCCGAGCGCTCTTGCCACAAATACCCTATGCATGACTATGCACTGTGGGTGATGATTAACCTAATAAGGATAATCACTGATTTTGCGGAGGAATATTATGCCCTTTGCAGAAAGAGCAGCATAACCGCAGTTGGTAATCCGCACCAGACTCTAGGGTAAAAAACGCCTTTTATCGATTTTTTATGCATATTCTATCTATGTAATGCGCCACTAATGGCATAAACGGCGACAAATATCTGGCAAAGGAGGGTAAAAAGCAGAATATATTATGGTTTACTGAGGGAATGGCAGTGTGCCACTGGCTATCAGTAGCACTCTGATTATTGATGCACGGCCGTCAATTAATGAATAACAGGGTAAGCAGTGGCGGTTTGCGGCAACTCATCGTCTTCACTATTACCAATAAACAGTAAGTCGTTCGCACGCGCCTCCAGAATAATCATCGAAATCTGCTCTTCACACTGCTGCATAAAATAGCCGAATTGCGCCAATGTCACCCCGACTTCCACCGTCAGTGACTGGCAGACAATCAGTTTTGGCAGATTATCATCCTGAATATCAATAAAAGCCTTCACCGTCAGTGAGCTGGCGTTAATTTGGCTGAGGTCCGCAACCAGCGGGATCAAAGCGGTCGGCCGCACTTCGGCCAGCGCTGAAAACAGGATAATGTTATCAACCAAATCAATTTTGGCATCAAACACCCCTTCAAAATTTTGCATATGCGGCAAATGCAGTGCCTGGCAGGAATCGCACTCAAAAAATGAGATACCGAGTTGATCCAGCCAACGCCGTAATAAGGCTAAATCCGGGACGATGAGTGAATCCATAACTACCTACCTCACGATTCTCATAATATGAAAAGTGGAATAGCTTACGGAATATTGACCGACAGCGCCACTTCAATCCCGACTAATTTAATGTCCCCAAAAAGACTTAATCATGGCCTTACCCAGATTTATTCTCTTTTTTGGTTCCCGCTTCTTCTAACTCTTTCTTTGATTGTGGCCTGGATACTCTATCAGCGCTGCCTAATAGCGGGCCAAAACCATGGGCTACACGCCAAACAATGCAAGTTGCCGCCGGGATCATCAAAGCAATCCCGATAAAAATCATCATGATGGCAACAGCCGGTGTCCCAATAGAGCCAGGTAGTGACACATAGTCATTAATACTTAAATAGGCCATAACCAATAACAACATCCCCAGCACTTCTGCCACGATAACAATACGAGGCATATCTCCTAATGAGCGCATCTTTACCTCCGACAAGCCCTCTATTCGCTTTTAACCAGTGTATTGAATCCTCACTATTTGTAACAGTATCGAGAAGCAAATAGGTAGGATTAATCAGATTAACAGGTAAATCCTGCTTTTTTTTCACTGCACCAAAGGGCATAGTAGACCCAAGTGAGAGTGAGTAATACGCTAGAAGTTATTTAACAGTTGAATATATCAGTAACTGTTGACGAAGTGATTACCTCAATTTAATCAAGGAGTTTTACATGTTTGCTGTGATTTTTGGGCGTCCTGGATGTCCTTACTGTGTTCGTGCCAAAGAACTGGCGGAAAAACTGGAAACTGAACGCGACGATTTTAAATTCCGTTACATCGATATTCACGCGGAAGGGATAACCAAAGCTGATCTGGAAAAAACGGTCGGCAAACCGGTAGAAACCGTGCCACAAATCTTTATCGATGAGAAACACATTGGCGGTTGCACAGATTTCGAAGCCTATGCTAAAGAAAATCTGAGCCTGTTCAAGTAATCGGCAGACAAACTGATCCGTTGGTGTGCCACCAGTAACAGCCGCAGTGCCAATAATGATGAGTTTTATGCGAAAAAGGGCCATTGCGGCCCTTTTTTCTTACCTGTCATTGCTATCAACGCAGTCATCGCGGCCGACCAAAGTCACTTTATGTGGCTCATTCCCAACAGATAACCCTGCACTTAGTTAATAATTAAGCATATCCCGCTAGCTACACCAAACTTCCCGCTTACTACTGGCTGTCTCGCAGCAGACCGACTAGAATAACCCACGCTATTGCCTACATTTATATCCTGTCGGCGGTATTTTTTAGAATTAAACGGTTTTTAAATTACAAGATATGTGTCGCTCTGATTTAACATTAAGGGCGTATATATCGTGGATTATCCTGGCTGAATAGAAAGTCATACTCGTGAATATAAACGTCGCAAATTTGTTAAACGGCAACTACATCTTGCTGTTATTCGTGGTTTTAGCGCTGGGGTTATGCCTGGGTAAACTGCGATTAGGGCCTATTCAATTAGGTAACGCTATTGGTGTGTTGGTGGTATCACTGTTGCTTGGGCAACAGCATTTTACTATCAATACTGAAGCACTGAATCTGGGCTTTATGCTGTTTATTTTTTGTGTCGGTGTCGAAGCTGGCCCAAACTTTTTCTCTATTTTCTTCCGCGACGGCAAAAACTACCTGATGCTGGCTTTGGTCATGGTAGGCAGTGCGATGATTCTGGCGCTGGGGCTGGGTAAACTCTTTGGCTGGGACATTGGTCTGACGGCCGGGATGCTGGCCGGATCAATGACCTCCACCCCGGTGTTGGTGGGGGCTGGCGATACTTTACGCCACACCATCGCCAATAATCCGGCGCTGCAACACGCCCAAGATAATCTGAGCCTGGGTTACGCCCTGACCTATCTTATTGGGCTGGTCAGCCTGATTTTAGGCGCGAGATATTTACCCAAACTACAGCATCAAGACTTGCCGACCAGTGCTCAGCAAATTGCTCGTGAGCGCGGCCTTGATACTGACAGCCAGCGCAAAGTCTATTTACCGGTTATTCGCGCCTATCGCGTTGGCCCGGAATTAGTGGCGTGGGCCGATGGTAAAAACCTCCGTGAATTAGGGATTTATCGCCAAACTGGCTGCTATATCGAGCGCATTCGCCGCAATGGTATCTTGGCGAACCCAGATGGTGACGCGGTGCTGCAAGTTGGCGATGAAATCTCGCTGGTCGGCTATCCCGATGCCCATTCCCGTCTTGATCCCAGTTTCCGTAACGGAAAAGAAGTATTCGACCGTGATTTGCTGGACATGCGCATTGTTACTGAAGAGATTGTGGTCAAAAACAGCAATGCCGTCGGTAAGCGCCTCAGCCACTTAAAACTGACCGACCACGGCTGCTTCCTGAACCGCGTGATCCGCAGCCAGATTGAAATGCCGATTGATGACAATGTGGTGTTGAATAAAGGCGATGTCTTGCAAGTCAGCGGTGATGCTCGGCGCGTCAAAAGCGTGGCAGAAAAAATTGGCTTTATCTCCATTCACAGCCAGGTCACCGACCTGCTGGCATTCTGTGCCTTCTTTATTTTGGGATTAATGATTGGCTTGATTACTTTCCAATTCAGTAATTTCAGTTTTGGTATTGGTAATGCCGCCGGTCTGTTAATGGCTGGCATCATGCTCGGGTTTTTACGGGCTAACCACCCGACTTTCGGCTATATCCCGCAAGGGGCGCTAAATATGGTGAAAGAGTTCGGCTTGATGGTCTTTATGGCGGGCGTCGGGCTAAGTGCAGGTGGCGGTATTAATAGCAGCCTGGGTGCCGTGGGCGGGCAAATGCTGATTTCCGGCTTGATCGTGAGTTTGGTTCCCGTGGTTATCTGTTTTATCTTTGGCGCTTATGTATTACGCATGAACCGCGCCCTGCTTTTCGGCGCAATCATGGGCGCGCGTACCTGCGCACCGGCCATGGATATCATCAGTGATACGGCTCGCAGTAACATCCCTGCATTAGGTTACGCCGGTACCTATGCCATTGCGAACGTGTTACTGACATTGGCGGGTTCATTAATCGTCATTGTCTGGCCGGGAATATTAGGCTAGTGCACTAAAAAAGACATTCGAGACAAAGCTAAACATTATTTTAACCTTTTTTCATTTCCCTAGAACTTTCTTACCAGACTGGGGTCTGATTTAGTGCCACTGCTTTTCTTTGATGTCCCCATATTGAGGAGCCCGATAGTCCCGCCTTCTTAGGTTCAAGACTAATCGGGTTTTTTCTTGCCTGAAATTCAAGTCCCCCATTCTCATCGCCCTTAAGGCTTTCTTAAGACGAAATTATTACAGTACGACCACCACTACTTCTGCTCCGGGCTATTTTGTGAAGACCAATAAACCCGCCTCTCTATCTGACGCCATTACATCGACATTAAATAATACCTCAACAACACTGACAATTAGGACAAACTCCCTTTACTCGCTGCCGTTATCCTTTTATTTTTGGCAGGCTTTTGCATTGTTGATCAGTGGATTACTGTTTCTTTGGTTATCCCGCAACGCACAGCTGGATTGGCTTATCAGTAATTATTGGTTTGATCCCGCCTCACAACATTTTCCATGGGAAAATAATTATTGGCTGGATTTACTGAACCATCGGTTATTGAAAATCACCATTATCAGTGCTGCCATCATCACATTGCTATGGGGCATTTATCGCCGCAATGGGCGCTTAGTGGCCGCGATGTTGTTATTTGGCGTCGGCCCGCTGGTGATAGGGATTCTAAAAGCTACCAGCGCGCATTCATGCCCTTGGGATCTTGTGGAGTATGGCGGTAAATCCCTCAGCTATCTGCTGATGGGGACTGCTCCGATCGGTGCTGGCCCTGGTCACTGTTTCCCTGGCGGCCATGCATCCAGTGGTTTTGCAGTAATGGCATTGTTTTTCTTGTTTTACCCCGAGCGTCCACAGTGGGCTTTATTGTGTTGGTTCGCCGGTGTGAGTCTTGGCATGTTAATGGGTTTTGGGCAAATCATGCGCGGAGCGCATTTTCTTAGCCATAACTTGTGGGCAGGTTGGTGGGTTTGGCTTAGTCAGTTGGCTGTGTATTGGATGATAAGCGGTTATTACAACCGTGCTAAGGGTATAGAATGATTGAACAAATGAATTACTTTTTCTTTTCCATGATAAATGCGACTCCAGCATCATCACCATGGATGATTTCTTTTGCGACTTTTATCGCACGCGATTTGATTATGATTATCCCCATATCATTGGTGGGGCTGTGGTTATGGGGGCCGAAAAACACCATGGATTCGCAGCGAACCTTAGTGATCAAAACCGCCATCGCGCTTGCTTTTTCTATGCTTTCAGCCGCTTGCATCGGGATGCTTATTCCTCATGACCGGCCTTTTGTCGTCGGTTTTGGCTATAATTTTATGAGTCATGCACCTGACAGCTCTTTCCCCAGTAACCACGGCACCGCTATTTTCACTTTTGCTCTCGCCTTTGTGTTCTGGCACAAACTGTGGTCCGCTATCAGCATGATGATTATCGCCGCCGCGATTGCATGGTCACGTATTTATTTGGGTGTGCATTGGCCATTAGATATGGTGGGTGGATTTTTACTGGGAATTGTCGGCTGCCTGTTCGCACAGTTGGTGTGGAACTTGTTCGGCGAGGCTATTTCAGATGGGCTGAAGCGCATTTATTATGTGATTTTTGCCTTGCCTATCCGCAGAGGATGGGTCAGAAGCTAATACCTCGCGTTATTAATCTCACATTGCCAGCAGCTTAAATGCTGGCAATGTCGCCAAACATCATGATTAAAAACAATCAATTATATCCATCCCAATATATTCACGCATTAGCTAGCCACTCAGAAATGTAATTTAAATAACAAAATAAAATCAAAAATAGCTAATAATGTGAGAATGGCTTTGTTTTTTACTGTAAATGTTACTATTATAACAAAAGAGCCAACTTACAGACGAATAAAGGATAATAATCATGACGATCAATTACGCTAATTATATTGACCATACCCTATTGGCAATGGATGCCACCGAAGAACAAATTATTAAACTGTGTGAAGAAGCTAAACAGCACCATTTTTATGCTGTATGTGTTAACTCTGGGTATGTTCCGGTCGTGGCTCAGCAGTTAGCGGGCACTGCGGTTAAAGTGTGCTCAGTCATTGGGTTCCCACTGGGTGCTGGTCTGACCGAAGCAAAAGCTTTTGAAGCTCAGGCGGCCATCAAAGCTGGCGCACAAGAAATTGATATGGTTATCAATGTTGGCTGGTTGAAAAGTGGCAAAATTGCCGAAGTTAAAGCCGACATCAAGGCGGTGCGAGATAATTGCGCCTCCACACCGTTGAAAGTAATATTAGAAACTTGTCTGCTCAGTGATGCACAAATCGTACAAGTTTGTGAAATGTGCCGTGAGCTTGATGTCGCCTTTGTTAAAACCTCAACAGGTTTCAGCACCGGCGGCGCTAAAGAAGACCATGTCAAATTGATGCGCGCCACAGTAGGCCCAGTAATGGGTGTTAAAGCCTCCGGCGCGGTGCGTGATCGCGCTACAGCAGAAACAATGATTAAAGCGGGAGCGACACGAATTGGCACCAGCTCTGGTGTGGCAATCGTCTCAGGCCAGCAAGCATCTGCATCAAGCTACTAACTTAGTATATCTCTAATAGATTTCAAGGTGCTGACACGCGGCAGTCAATAAGCGGGCAACTTGGAGGATGATGGATATCAAGCCCGGTTATTGCCGGGCTTATTTATTGGCTATGTACTGTATTTGTCATGCACTGTCTGGCACTCTTTGCTTTACATTTAATGGTCTTGAAAATAACTCGTCAGGGAAAGCTTATGGAAACTCGCCGTGCAGAACGCATCAATAAACTTAGTCAGGCCCTTAAGCGTTCCGACAAAATCCATCTGAAAGACGCCGCTAATCTGCTGCATGTTTCAGAAATGACGATTCGGCGGGATCTGAGTGCTGAACCCACCTCCGTCATTTTACTCGGTGGTTATGTGGTGATGGACCCTAAGAGCAATAATGCCAATAACTACTTTGTCTCTGACCAGCAAGCCAAACAAGTCGAAGAAAAACGCCGAATCGGCCAGTTGGCGGCACCTCTTATCGTGGAAAATGACACCGTTTTTTTTGATTGTGGCACCACAATTCCTTCGATAATCGACGAGATAGATGAAGAGCTGCATTTTACTGCCATCTGCTATTCCCTCAATACGTTCCTGTCCCTACAAGATAAACCTAATTGCAAAGTGATTTTATGTGGTGGTGAATTCAAACCTAATAACTACATTTTCACACCTATCAGCCAGCATAATGAGCTGGATAATGCTTGCCCAAACAAAGCTTTTATCTCTGCGGCTGGTATTTCCATTGAGTATGGCGCCACCTGTTTCAACTTCGACGAAATCCTGGTAAAGCACCGAGCCATTGCCAAATCTCAGCATAAAATCCTGGTGGCTGACCACAGTAAGTTTGGCAAAATAAAACCCGCCAGTATCGGCGCATTAACACTGTTTGACTCTGTCGTGACCAACCGCCAACCTAATAGTGAATTTAGTCAGTTTTTTTTACAGCATAATATCAAAACCTACTGTTAGGCTTGATATTGCAGCAAAAATCTTAACCGCTTAAATACCGGGTGGGCAGCCCTACCCGTACATTTCTCAGCTAAAAATTGAATTATATTTAATCAAAATAACCATTTTTTAATTATGGTTATAAGTCATTTTTACTTATAATATTTTTAAAACGCAATTCCATTGTAGAATTAATATCCGCTAATATTTTAATTTAAGGTAAATTAATTTAACATTTGGCGTTGTTTTAATACGATCGAGTAAAAGAATAGCGTTATCTTATTGTCAGACAAATAACCCGCTGCCATTTTTTATATGACAAATAAACCATAAAATGCCAATAGTCACCCTCTGACTTATTCTGCCGAACAATGAGATATATTGTTATATTCTTATTTCCTTGCTTATATCACCATCAACTTCAGTTGCCCGCCCGAATCAAAAATAAAATATAAAAACAATAAATATCAATAAGTTAGTTTAATTTGATTATTTTAAATTAATGACATTCATCAATAAATCAGTGAAAAACCTGATTTTCACTAGATTCACAAGCGTGGTTAAAATATATTGCCCACCAAGAAAGAGGGGATGAAAAAAATAGTTGCTTGTTTATTGCTCAATAAGAAAAGTGCGTTTTAATTACTCTTATTGATAACTTGCAAACATTTACTTAACAATCAGTTGTAAATTCGCAACAAATTACAGAGGGCGAGTTTATTGAGCATTTGCGAGCATGATCACGGTAGTTTTCACTACAAATCGCTATCTTGCCGCCAGCAAAAACTACTGTTCCTCTCAGAACAACAAAAATAGCCGATGAAGCGAATTTACTCACTTAAAATCGGTTAAATCTTGCACTTTAACGTTTAGGCTTAAATCACGACTACGACACCAAGTAATAACCAGGGCACCCATTTTAAACAAATCGTTTTGACTGAATTTTTTGCCTGATAGTGTCGCTAAATAAGGCATTACAGGAACTTAACTTTCGGCTCTTAATTTTAAATTAACGTGTTCACATTGGAGATTTTTCATGGACACTACTCAAGCGGGCACCATTGCCTCCACGGGAAAAACTTCATCAAGCACATGGCGTAAAAGTGACACCATGTGGATGCTGGGTCTGTACGGTACAGCTATCGGTGCGGGCGTTTTGTTCCTGCCAATCAATGCCGGTATCGGCGGCCTGCTGCCGCTAATTGTTATGGCGATCATTGCTTTCCCGATGACATTTTATGCACACCGCGGCCTGTGCCGTTTCGTGCTGTCAGGTAAAAATCCTGGTGAAGACATCACTGAAGTGGTTGAAGAGCACTTTGGCCAAGGCGCGGGTAAGCTGATTACTCTGCTTTACTTCTTCGCTATCTACCCAATTTTGTTAGTCTACAGTGTGGCGATTACCAACACCGTTGATAGCTTTATTACCCACCAGATGCATCTGCCATCACCGCCACGTGCCATTCTGTCGCTGATCCTTATCATCGGCCTGATGACTATCGTGCGCTTTGGTGAGCACGCCATTGTGAAAGCAATGAGTATTCTGGTATTCCCATTTGTTGCGGTATTGATGCTGCTGGCGGTTTACCTGATCCCTAACTGGTCAAGTGCCATTTTTGAGCATGTATCAATCGATGGTAACGGCACCGGTAGTGGCCTGTGGATGACACTGTGGCTGGTCATTCCGGTAATGGTGTTCTCATTCAACCACTCCCCAATTATCTCCGCCTTTGCTGTAGCAAAACGTGAAGAATATGGTGTTGATGCTGAGAAAAAATGCTCGCGCATTTTAGCTTTTGCTCACATCATGATGGTTGTTACCGTAATGTTCTTCGTATTCAGCTGTGTCCTGAGCTTGTCTCCAGCGGACTTGGCAGAAGCGAAAAGCCAGAATATCTCCATTCTGTCTTACCTGGCTAACCACTTTAATACCCCAATGATTGCCTACATGGCGCCAGTTATTGCCTTTATCGCTATCACCAAATCCTTCTTGGGCCACTACTTGGGCGCACGTGAAGGCTTCAATGGCATGATGATCAAATCTCTGCGCAGCAAAGGCAAAGAAATCAATCATGACAAACTGAACCGCATTACTGCAATATTCATGTTGGTCACCACCTGGATCGTAGCAACCATGAACCCAAGTATTCTGGGCATGATTGAAACCCTGGGCGGCCCAATCATCGCGATGCTGTTGTTCCTGATGCCAATGTACGCCATCCATAAAGTTCCAGCGATGCGCAAATACAGCGGTAAAGTCAGTAACGTATTCGTCGTCATCATGGGCCTTATTGCTATCTCTGCAATCTTGTTCAGCCTGTTCGGTAAATGATACTGACGCTGGCCAACCTCCACGGCCAGCGAATTATCGTCCACTGATAATTGTTTCAAAAGCCGGTGCGTCCGCATCGGCTCTCTATTCCACGGCAATGTACACCCCAAATAATTCGAGTTGCAGGAAGGCGGCTACTGAGTAAATCCCGATGAGTTGACGCCAGTCAATGATTTGGGGGAGCGAAGACTGCCAACACACATGCAGCTTGAAGTATGACGGGGGTAAATAATTTAATAATTAGAACCTTTAAGAGGCTAATATATGGTCAGCGTTTTTGACATTTTCAAGATTGGTATTGGTCCTTCCAGCTCTCATACCGTCGGCCCGATGAAGGCTGGCAAGCTGTTTACCGATGATTTAATCACACTGGGGCATCTTTCTGCCGTCACCCGAATCACTGTTGATGTTTACGGCTCTTTGTCTCTGACCGGTAAAGGCCACCATACTGATATCGCCATTATTATGGGTCTGGCGGGGAATTTGCCCGATACTGTTGATATTGATGCTATTCCGGGGTTTATCCGTGATGTAGCAGCACGCGAGCGTCTGTTGCTGGCCAATGGCAGCCACGAAGTTGATTTCCTGGCAAACGGCGGGATGAACTTCCATGAAACCAACTTGCCGTTGCATGAAAATGGCATGTCCATCAGCGCACACGCGGGTGATGAATGTCTTTTCAGCAAAACCTATTACTCCATCGGCGGCGGATTTATTGTCGATGAAGCTCATTTTGGTCAACAAGACAGTAACGCGGTGGCTGTACCCTACCCATTCAATTCTGCCCGTGATTTGCAAAAGCATTGTAAAGATACCGGTTTATCTTTATCTGGCTTAGTGATGAAAAATGAGCTGGCGCTGCACAGTAAAGCCGAGATAAGCGCGCACTTTGCTGCCATTTGGGATGTCATGCAGGCCGGTATTGAACGCGGTATTAATACTGAAGGGTTATTGCCCGGCCCAATGAGAGTCCCGCGTCGTGCGGCTGCATTGCGCCGTATGCTGGTCACCACAGACAAACATAATGCCGACCCGATGATGGTTGTCGATTGGATCAATATGTATGCCTTGGCCGTCAATGAAGAAAATGCCGCGGGTGGGCGCGTAGTAACAGCACCGACTAACGGGGCTTGCGGGATTATCCCGGCGGTACTGGCTTACTACGATAAATTCATTCGCCCAGTGAATGAGAATTCCTACAGTCGCTATTTCCTGGTTTCAGGTGTTATTGGTGCGTTGTATAAAATGAACGCATCCATTTCTGGCGCTGAAGTGGGTTGCCAAGGAGAAGTCGGGGTGGCCTGTTCCATGGCTGCCGCGGGTCTGGCTGAATTGATGGGCGGTAGCCCGGCTCAAGTCTGTATCGCGGCTGAAATCGCCATGGAGCACAACTTGGGGCTGACTTGCGACCCGGTGGCTGGGCAAGTTCAGGTGCCATGCATTGAGCGTAACGCAATTTCCGCCGTGCAAGCCGTCAACTCGGCGCGTATGGCATTGCGCCGCACCAGTGAGCCAAGTGTCTGTCTGGATAAAGTCATCGAAACGATGTATGAAACCGGTAAAGATATGAACTCAAAATACCGTGAAACCTCCCGTGGTGGTTTGGCCATCAAGGTTGTAGCCTGTAACTGATTTCTCTGAAAAATCATAAAAAGGGCGGCTTGATAGCTGCCCTCTCTCTTATTAATCAATAAGTTAAAAGACTAGCTAAACAACTGGCTGATTTTCATCATCACAAAATCCCAGATGCGGCTGAAGAACCCGCCCTCTTTGACTTCGTTTAATACCACCAGCGGGCGCTGATCAATAGTTTGCCCATTCAGTTGGAAATCAATAGTCCCGACCACTTGATGCTTCGCCAATGGCGCGCGCAATTCTGTTTCATTCAGCTTATAACTGGCTTTCAGATTTTTCATCTGCCCTTTTGGGATGGTGATGGCGGCATCCTCGGCCACACCCAGCTCAGCCTGCCCGGTGTCACCAAACCAGACTTTCTGCGTCACAAAAGGTTTCGTGGCCTTAATCGGCACCACGGTTTCATAGAAACGGAAGCCCCAAGTCAGCAGTTTCTCACTTTCACTGAAACGTACTCGATCACTGGGTGCGCCGAGCACGACAGAAATCAACCGCATCGGCCCGTCGGTCGCTGAAGCTACCAGATTATGTCCGGCACCGGTGGTAAAACCGGTTTTCATACCATCGACGTTAATATTTGTGTTCCATAACAGCCGATTACGGTTTATCTGCCGAATTTTATTAAAGGTAAATTCTTTCTCTTTATGTAGGGCATATTCGTCCGGAACATCACGAATGAGCGCCTGCCCCAATACCGCCATATCATGCGCGGTACTGTACTGCCCCGGAGCATCCAGGCCATGCACTGTCATAAAATTGGTATTATTCAGGCCGAGCGCTTTGGCGTACTTATTCATCAAGCCAACAAAACTGTCCTGGCTACCGGCAATATAATCAGCCAGCGCAATGCTGGCATCATTACCAGACTGAATAACAATGCCTTTATTCAAATCGGACAATTTCACTTGATCGCCCGGTTTCAAAAACATCAATGAGGAGCCGCGTAATGCCGGGTTACCCGTGGCCCAGGCATCTTTACCGACAGTCACTAAATCATCCGGATGCACTTTACCCGCTTTAATCGCCTGCCCAATCACATAGCTGGACATGATTTTTGTCAGGCTGGCCGGGTCAAGGCGCTGGTCACTGTTCCCCTCAGCCAGCACTTTTCCGCTATTGTAATCCATCAATACATAGGCTTTAGCCTCTATTGTAGGCGGCACCGGAGAGTCAGCTGCATGTGCATAAGGCAGTGCCAAGAGCAATAAACCAGCACTGAAAGTCAGTTTTTTTAGCTTGAACGGGAGAATAAATTTCATCATGAGGTCGCCAGAGTATCCTTGCAAGTAATCGGAAATAAGTGGTATTTCCAGAAAAAACCACTGTCCAATTAGCGAAACAGTCACGTTTTTTAACTGACACCGAAATAATAGCTTAGCCATATTCCAGTCCCTTTTCTAAATTTATCCCATTGCCACACCAATTGGGCATAGTTTTACGTTTTGTTTTGTAAAGACGCTGTTTTCACTGAATATTGATGGCTATACGGCTAACCATCTTCCCATCTGAACGCTCCGACATCTAAGCACCTAAACGTCTAAAAACTCACTAACATATTCCAAAAAGGAATATAGATGGGTTATTTGTTCTTTTTAGTGCGTAAGCCGCTAGCGCTATTATCCCCTCAAGCTTGTTAACCAAACTCATTCTGTTAACTCAATTTTTACTGGAGTCAATAATGGCTATCCCGCGCTCGGTGCTTGATCTTATCGGCCACACCCCCCTTTTGGAACTGACCCGCTTTGATACCGGCCCGTGCCAATTATTTGTGAAGTTGGAAAACCAAAACCCCGGTGGTTCGATTAAAGACCGGGTCGCACTCTCGATGATTGAACAGGCAGAAAAAGAGGGTTTGCTACAACCAGGCGGCACCATTATTGAAGCCACTGCGGGGAATACTGGCCTTGGGCTAGCATTGGTCGCCGCGCTAAAAGGCTACAAGCTGGTATTGGTGGTGCCGGATAAAATGAGCCAAGAGAAAATTTTCCATCTGCGGGCATTAGGCGCGCAAGTGTTGCTGACCCGCTCCGATGTGGGCAAAGGGCATCCGGCTTACTATCAGGATTATGCTCTGCGCTTGGCGCAGGAAACACCGGGTTCTTTCTATATTGACCAGTTCAATAATCCGGCCAACCCTGCGGCGCACCGCACCTCAACTGGCCCGGAACTGTGGCAGCAAATGGGCGAACACATTGATGCCATTGTGGTGGGCGTCGGCTCCAGCGGCACCCTGAGTGGCCTCAGCCACTATTTCTCCGAGGTTTCACCCGCGACTGAATTTGTACTGGCAGACCCCGTCGGCTCCATTTTGGCGGATTTTGTCGACAGCGATCATATTGGCGATGCCGGTAGTTGGCTGGTCGAGGGGATTGGCGAGGACTTTATCCCGCCACTGAGTAACTTCTCGCAGGTGAACAAAGCCTATAGCATTGATGATGCTGAAGCTTTTAGCACCGCGCGCACCCTGTTACGCGAAGAAGGGGTATTGGCGGGTTCTTCAACCGGCACCTTGCTGGCGGCGGCATTGCGCTATTGCCGCGAGCAAACCACGCCAAAACGGGTAGTCACCTTTGTGTGTGACAGTGGCAATAAATACCTGTCCAAAATGTTCAATGATTACTGGCTGTTGGAACAAGGATTGCTGAGTAAACCTCAGTTGGGTGATTTGCGCGATTACATCACTTATAGCCATGAGGATGGGGCGACGATTTCGGTCTCGCCGCAAGACACACTGGCTGTTGCTCACGCGCGGATGCGCCTCTATGACATCTCCCAGTTACCCGTATTAGATGGCGAAAAGGTCGTCGGGCTGATTGACGAATGGGATTTACTGAATGCGGTACAAGCCGATGCTTCCCATTTCAAACACCCCGTCAGCAGCGCAATGACTCGTCAGGTCAATACATTACAAAAAGAGGCCGATTATCAGTCTCTGTTGACAACCTTTAATGACGGTCATGTGGCGGTAGTCCTGGATGGCGAGCGATTCCTCGGCCTGATTACTCGCACTGATGTTTTGAATACCTGGCGTCAGAAGCTGGCTTAATTCTCTCTTATTAAGGATTTTTATCATGGCAAAGTTCGATACCCTAACCGTCCATGCCGGTTATACTCCAGATAGTACCGGTGCAGTGATGCCCGCGATTTACGCGACCTCCACTTTCGCGCAACCCGCCCCCGGCGAGCATACTGGGTATGAATATTCCCGCAGTGGCAACCCTACTCGTACCGCGCTGGAAAAGGCGATTGCAGAATTGGAAGGCGGCATTCGTGGTTATGCCTTTGCCTCCGGTCTGGCCGCCTGCTCAACTGTGCTGGAACTGCTGGATCAAGGCAGCCATATCATTGCTGTGGATGATTTATACGGCGGCACCTATCGCCTGCTGGAGAAAGTACGCAGCCGCACCGCCGGTTTGCGGGTAACTTATGTCTCTCCTGCGGACACCGCCGCATTGGAACAAGCCATTCTGCCTGATACCAAAATGATCTGGGTGGAGACGCCAACTAACCCATTGTTAAAACTGGCGGATCTGGCTGCCATTGCCGCTATTGCTAAAAAACATCAACTGATTAGTGTGGCCGATAATACCTTTGCCTCTCCTTATATTCAGCGCCCGCTAGATTTAGGATTTGATATTGTGGTGCATTCAGCCACCAAATACCTTAATGGCCACTCCGATGTTGTTGCCGGTGTCGCCGCCGTAGGGAATAATCCTGAACTGGCAGAGCAATTGGGCTTTTTACACAATGCGGTTGGCGGGATTTTAGACCCTTTCAGTAGCTTCCTGACATTACGCGGTTTGCGCACTTTGGCTTTGCGCATGGCGCGACATAATGAGAGCGCACAGCGCATCGCCGAATGGCTAGAGCAACAGCCACAGGTGGAAAATGTGTATTATCCGGGGCTGAAAAGTCACCCGCAACACGCGCTGGCCGCCAAACAGATGGCCGGTTTTGGTGGCATGATTTCGGTGCGATTGAAAGGCGATGATGAGTTTGCTCGCGCCGTCATTAAGCGCTCACATTTGTTTACTCTGGCTGAAAGTCTTGGCGGCGTTGAAAGCTTAATCAGCCAACCCTATAGCATGACCCATGCATCAATCCCACTGGAAACCCGCTTAAAACACGGAATTACTCCGCAACTCTTGCGTTTATCCGTCGGGATTGAAGATACCGAAGATTTGATTGCAGACTTAGCACAAGCGCTGAATGGCTAAGGTTTAATAAGACAAATACGGTAGGAATGGCAATATTCCTACCGTAAGTCAACAGTACCAGCGCTAAGCCGTACGTTGCCACACATGGCCGCGCTCTTCAAAAATTAATCTTTCCATAGATTGTTGTACTTCAGAATCCACCAATATGCGCAAGAAATGCCCCACATCACTGGTTTCCTCAATAGATTCCGCATAAAGCGCCCGCAAAGCGACATCTGCTGTTCTTGGCAAACTGGTTCGCCCCTTCTCCCAACGGGCAACTGTTTGTACATCCACGCCAAGTAATGTCGCGAGTGCTTTTTGAGACATATTCATTTCAATCCGTATAAATCGGATTTCATCAGCAACTAATGGATTACAGCGATTGACCAATACTCTGCCAATAAGGCGATGCAAACCATCCACATCATCAATACTGGTAAACTGCTCACCATCAATAACGTCATAGTGATAACCATTAGCCAACCACACTGTGGTTAATCCACTTTCCGTGTAGTGATACATGACTTTCTCTCCCTTACTTAATCATCACCGTAATAACATACACAGCGGGTATATCCTCATGCCGTTTCAGTACAGCAACGACTTCAAGCACATCCCCAGCAGCAATACCTTGCAGGTTGAACTTCCAATCGCCAGCCGCAGTTTGGTGCGGCACTTCAGTAAACCGACTGTGCTTGCTGGCAAACACATGTAAAATTTGTCTCAGTGTTACGCGCCGTTCAGACATCCTTTGTTTAGCATGTGTGCTCATACGAATGCGGCCAGTATGATTCATCGCCAAATCATTCACTATTTTACGCGCTGAAATAGAGCTAAGCGGGAATTCTCTGATAGAAATTCCCTGATAGCGCGAAGGTGTATTAGATTCCATTCAATTACCCCCCCTCTTCTGTACCTATCATTTTGATAGGTTAAAGGGAGGGCGTCAAGAACAGACAGAGAGGAGAAGAAAAGAAAAGAGAAGAATGTGGTGTTCGTCGGAAAAGAGCCGATATTTAGCGCCGATGAGCTAATGACCGAACCCACCTATCACCCAGACTTTGTACGCCTTGCACTAAAATAACTAATATCACTAACGTTGCGACCATCACTTCATTATTAAATCGCTGATAACCATAACGAATAGCCAAGTCTCCCAAACCACCGCCGCCAATAACACCGGCCATGGATGAGAACCCCACCAGCATCACCACGGTTAATGTCACCCCGGCTAATAAAGCGGGCAAAGCTTCCGGCAATAACACTTTTTGGATTACATGCCACGCGGACCCTCCCATAGATAAAATGGCCTCAATCCGCCCTTTATCAACTTCATCCAACGCCGTTTCGACCACTCGAGCAAAAAATGGAATGGCCCCCAAAGTGATAGGCACGATGGCTGCGGTGCTGCCTAATGTAGTGCCGATAATCCAACGAGTAATAGGAATGAGCGCAATAAGCAATACCACAAAAGGCATTGAGCGCCCCAGATTCACAATGGCACCGACCAATGTATTCACGCGGGGAGCCGGTAGCACCCCATTAGGGCGCGAAACAAATAATAAGACCCCCAATGGCAAGCCAATCAATACCGTGAAAAAGGTGGCCACCACCACCATATAAATGGTTTCACCGGTCGCATTGACCACCAACTCCAACAGATCCTGCCAACTCATGCCGCTTTTCATATCAGTTCAGCCCTCACACCACGCTCATTCAGGAATTGTAAGACTTCCGTTAAATTCAACCCGCCGTCTGGGTGGCTGAAATCAACTTGCAAGCGCCCGACCCGCTGGCCGCCGATGGATTCGACCCCACCTCCCAGTAGGGTGACTCCGACCGCATGAAGCTGGGCTAATTCACTGAGTACCGGCGAGGCCGATAGCGTATCAAAGAATGTCAGCTCCGCCACCGGAGTCCCGGATAATGATGCTGGGCCGCGCGCAGGCAGCAATGCCCGCCCTAAACGGGAATGAGGAGAAGACAGTAAATCCGCGATCGCGCCGGTTTCGACTACCCGCCCACGTTCCAATAAGGCGGCGGTATTGCAGATAGATTTCACTACATCCAACTCATGGGTAATCAACACGATGGTTAACCCCAATTGGCGATTGATATCACTGAGCAACGCCAATATCGAGGCAGTGGTTTCTGGGTCCAATGCACTGGTGGCTTCATCCGATAATAAATAGGCCGGTTTGGCCGCCAGCGCTCGGGCGATCCCAACCCGCTGTTTTTGCCCGCCCGATAATTGCGAGGGAAAAGCCTGGGCTTTATCCGTTAATCCGACTAAATCCAGTAACTCCGCCACACGCTTTTGCCGTTGAACTTTCGGAATGCCCTTAATTTCCAGCCCAACAGCAATGTTGTCCCAGACATTACGTGAATGAAGTAAGTGGAAATTCTGGAAAATCATGCCGATATTCTGCCGTTGCAGACGTAATTCGCGATCAGAAAGGGTGGTTAACTCGCGGCCATCCACTTGAATACGGCCCGAAGTGGGCCGTTCCAGTAAATTTAAGCAGCGGATTAAGGTACTTTTACCCGCCCCGCTGCGGCCAATAATACCGAACACCGAGCCGGTTGGGATCTCCAGCGAGACCTCCTCCAGAGCCACCATCGGCAGCCCCCCTTGTACATAGGTTTTACTCAGGCGTTCGATGCTAATCATGATTTAATGCCTGCCACTGGAATAACGGAACCGGCATATTTTTCAGTAATAAACTTCGCCACTTCCGGTGACTGTAAATCTTTCGCTAATTGTTTGATGCGCGGGTCATTTTCCAACGCGGGTGTGGTCACCAGAATATTCGCATAAGGGTTACCAGCCGCTTTCTCCAGCCCCAATGCATCTTTTGCCGGGTTTAACCCTGCTTCCAGTGCATAGTTACCATTAATCACAGCTAAATCAACATCATCCAGTGAGCGAGGGATCTGCGGTGATTCAATCTCCAGGATTTTCAGATTTTTGGGATTACTGGCGATATCCTTAGGCGTGGCCTGATGCTTAGCCGGGTCAGTAAAGCCCGGCTTTAAGGTAATCAAGCCCTGATCTTGCAATAAATAGAGCGCACGGCTGAGGTTAGTCACATTATTTGGCACCGCGACGGTGCCTTTATCCGGCACATCAGCAAAGGTTTTATGTTTATGAGAATAGACGCCCAGTGGCTCAACATGCACGGTAGCCGCTACAGCAAACTTCTGCCCTAGCGCTTGCTCTTGAGAGCGCAGATAAGGGACATGCTGGAAGTAATTAGCATCGACATCACCGTGCGCTAACAGCTCATTGGAATTTACGCCATTGGGGATCTCAATGATTTTCAGATCCAACGATGGGTCAAGTTTTTGCACAAATTGCAGAATTTCTGCATGCGGTACCGGATCAGCCGCGACCCGCAGTGCCTCAGCAGCTTGCGCTGATAAAGTAAAAGTGGAGGCCAGAGCGGTCAATACTGCGGCGCGAACCAAGCCAGAAATGCGTGTTTTAGTCATGATAACCATCCCAAAAATAAGTTTTTATAATTAATATTAATAAGCTGTACTAGCTTCTGCTGATAGTGCGACCACTTCTGGATAAAATTGCTGCGCGACATCCGGGTGAGAGCGCAAACGCCCTTTGAGATAATTCAATCCGACATCACGGAACAGCGGATTATGCGGGTCACTCGCCGGGCCACGGGCCTCTGCCGCCAATTCTGCAGTTAACGGGTACAACGGAACGACTGCGTCTAAACGCGCGCCGAGGAAAAAGGCGATAGACAAGCGGTCAGCGCCCGCCGGTGGGGTTTCGACCCGATGCACCGTGGCACGCAAATAGCCATTACTGGCCAGCTCCAGCAGTTCACCAATATTGACCACAAAAGTGTCCGGTCGTGGCGCTGCATCAATCCAACGTCCCTCTTCTACCTCAACCTGCAAACCGCGTTGCTGGTCTTGCAATAAGAAACTGAGGAAACCGGAGTCTTTGTGCGCCCCGACCCCCTGCCCGCTTTGAGTCGTCTCTCGCCCCGGATAGCGAATCAGTTTGATATGTTCATTGGGTTTATCGCCATACAGCTCGTCAAAGGCGTTTTCATCCAAATTCAATGCCACAGCAAAAGCGCGCAATAAGCGCAATGCCATGCCGGTCATTTCGCGCTGCCATTGCAATAAGGCCGGTTTTAATTCAGGTAGAGCTTCCGGCCACTGATTTGGGCCTTGCAACCGCGCCCAGCTTGGCGTGTCAGAAGTTTGAGGTAATGGCGCGCGCTCAGCGCCGATATCGAACTGTTCGCGCCAATCTGGCTGGCCGCGAGTGAGTTCTGAGGCCGCACGGTTGTAGCCGCGAAAATGTGGTGAGCGCACCATAGCAACCGCCAGTTTCTCTTCATCAGGCAGAGCAAAAAACTCACGTGAAAGAGTTTGGATTTGCTGTAATAACGCGGGGTCAACCCCATGTCCGGTAAGATAAAAGAACCCAATATCTCGAGCGGCATGGCGCAGATCGGCTAAAAATACCTGACGTTCAGCTTCACTGCCATTGAGCAATGAGAGATCCAATAAAGGTAAGATATCGGCATTAACGGGTAACTGACTGCTTAAGTTTTGGTGACTCATTTTTCACTCCAGGATGTTCAATCGGCTGTTTTTTTTGTTCAGAACCAATGAAAACGGGACAACCATACAAACGAATAATCAGCATATTCAGCTCCTGAGCTGTGGGGTGAAAGCAGGCAGTCGACAACACTCTCTCTATGGCCTTAAATACCCGTCATACATCAAGTTGCATGTGCGTTGGTTGCTTTCTGCAGTTCAAATTATTTAGGGCTGTTAGCGCCATTAAAAAACTTTTTAAGAGCGTTCTCGACTAGATACTTAACAATCTATATCCAAACGATATAAATAATTAACACCGAAATTCAGCCGCACACCAATATCAATCCGTTCTATGTTATTTCTTTCATTATTTTGTCTTATTTAATCGCTAGGCTGATTCGCTTTCCTATTTGGGTGGAAAGTATTAGCTTAACGACTGATATCCGTTATTTCGGTGGGGAATTGCCCGATGTCCAGCACTCGCACTGTTAAGTTTCACTTCAATCGATTTGCCGACCTGGGGGTGGCTTAATGGATTTAGCCCTGTTTGATCTTGATGAGACGCTGATAAGCGATGACAGTTCTGGCCTATGGATGCGCTGGCTGGTGGATGAGGGACTTGCGTCCCATGAACTGGCAGAACAAGAACAGTATTTAATGAAACAGTATTATCAGGGGAATTTGTCGATGTCCTGCTATATGGAATCGACCTTATCGCCCTTGGTTGGAAAACATACGGTGGAAGTAGCGGGTTGGGTTGAGCGTTTTATCGCGCGCGATATTTTGCCGCGTATTTATCCTCAAGCCAGGAAACTGTTGGCCTGGCACCGTGACAGAGGGGATTACATTGTCATTATTTCAGCCACCGGTGAGCATTTAGTTAACCCCATTGCACAGTGTTTTTCGGCTAATGCAGCATTGGCCATCGGCGTTGCGGTGGAAGATAACCGCTATACCGGCAAGACCTATGGCACCCTGACTTACCGCGAGGGTAAAGTCGAGCGGCTAAAACAGTGGCTAACGGAATCGCCCCAGTTAGACTTTCAACGCACCTATGGTTACAGTGATTCAATCAATGACAAACCGTTATTGGAATATGTTGATCGCGCCGCAGTGATCAATCCAGGTACTGAATTGGTGGACTTAGCAATTTTACATGATTGGGATATCCATCATTGGCAACGACGTTAAACATGACCGGAGTTTAATATGCTGACAATCTGGGGTCGGAATAATTCGACCAATGTCAAAAAAGTGCTTTGGTGTCTGGAAGAGTTGGGGCTTAGTTATGAGCGAATAGATGCCGGTGGACAATATGGTCAGTTAAATGATCCGTTATATCGCTCAATGAATCCCAATGGCCTGATCCCTTGCTTGCAAGATGATGATTTTATCCTGTGGGAGTCCAACACTATTGTGCGCTATCTGGCGGCACAATATGGCGCAAATACGCTTTACCTACCGGATGCAAAACAGCGGGCTGCCGCTGAAAAATGGATGGATTGGGCGACATTCAGTATTGCGGCGCCGTTTAAGAGTGTATTTATTGGGTTGGTGCGCACTGCGCCGGAATTGCAGGATAAAGCCCAAATTGCTCATGGTATTGTGCAATGGAATACGTTAATGGCGATTGCCGATGAAGCCCTGAGCAAACAAAGCTATCTTTCGGGCGATAAATTCGGCCTCGGTGATATTCCATTAGGCTGTTTGGCGTATGCCTGGTTCAATTTGTCGATTGAGCGCCCACAATTACCACACTTACAGCGTTGGTATCAAAACCTGACCGAAAGAGCAGCATTTCAGAAAGTCATTGATATTGGCCTGAGCTAATTAGATAAGGGGAGCGACATTGGCTCCCGCTCCCCTGCGGCTTCAAGTACAAAACCTATCTCCACAGCAATTGGAGTCGCAGGTAGGCAGCCAGCGAACGCATCCCGATGAGCTTATTTAGGCAATGCCAACAACCAGTAAGTGATTCGGATAAGTGAACGCCGCTAATCCCCTGCGGCTTCAAGTGCAGAACCTATCTCCAAAGCAATTGGAGTAGCAGGTAGGCAGCCAGCGAACGCATCCCGATGAGCTTATTTAGGCAATGCCAACAACCAGTAAGTGATTCGGATAAGTGAACGCCGCTAATCCCCTGCGGCTTCAAGTACAAAACCTATCTCCACAGCAATTGGAGTCGCAGGTAGGCAGCCAGCGAACGCATCCCGATGAGCTTACTCAAGTAAGTGATTCGGGTAAGTGAACGCCGCTAACACCCCTGCGGCTTCAAGTGCGAAGGAGATTAGAAATCGTAGCTGGCACCCACCATATAACGGCGGCCATCCAGAACTTTATCATTCACTTCGATATCTACGCGTTTATCCAGCACGTTATAGACACCCCCCATCAGACGGACTTCTTTCGTCAGCTTATAGTTAGCGCCTATATCAACAAAGGTATATGACGGTGTGGTTTTTCCCATACTGGTGCGGCTAAGGTATTCCGAGGTTTTACCGCGGTAGTTAGCCCGGATCCAGGTTGCCAGCTCTTCATTGGCTTGCCAGTTCAAGGTGCCGTTTAACATGTGTTTTGGCATTTGGTTCAATGGTTGACCGGAGAACTGCCCGCTCTTTTGCTCAGATTGAGTAAAAGTATAGTTTGAGGTCAGTGACCAGTCTTTGTTGATATCCCAACCAAATGTTGCTTCTACACCGCGTGTGATGGCTTTATCCACGTTGGTGCGGTCACTGATAAACTTGTAAGGAGTGCCATTGATAGTGCATTGGCCTGACGCATTGCCGGTGGTATCCGTACAGCGGCGCACTTCAGTGATTTTATCTTTAAAATCAGTGTTAAACAGTGTCACGCCGGCATTCATACCTTCCTGGTCGTCCCAGAGAATGCCAATTTCCTGGCTGATACTTCTTTCGGGTTTCAGGTTAGCATTACCGACAATAATGGCCGGATCGCCTTTCCCGCCGGTGATTTGCCCCCAATTATCAGTGGCCTGGCGTAAATCCGGTGAACGATAACCACCGGATACCCCACCTTTTAATGTCCATTGCTCAGCTAAATGCCAAACACCGTACATCCGTGGCGTCCAGTGAGTGCCATAGTTTTCGTCCTGATCCATCCGAATACCACCGGTCAGGGCGAAATCATTGGTCATTTGCCATTCGTCTTCAGCAAATAATGCCCAACTCCAGCGCGTTAATTTGGTGAGATCTTTAGCTGAAGCTAACTGATTACCTTCATCAGATAACTCTTCATAGCGATATTGACCACCAAGAATTAACGTGTGGCTATCAAACAGGAAAGAGGTTTGGCTATTAAAGACATTATCGACGCTTTTCATTTGGCGTGATGGATTACGAGTTTCGTCGCGTTGAACATAACTGGTTGAATTACCAAAGTCATAATAACCGTGGTGAGTCATCGCATAATTATTACGGTCATATTGTACGTCACTGCTTTTACCATTTAGTGGCACGGTGCGCCCGGCAGTGATATTTCTATCTTGTACATAATGGCCAATATCAAAATCAAATTCGTTTTTATCATCCGGTGTTAGGGTAAATGTCGCAGCCCCATTTCTGAGGCGCTGCTCATTATAGCCATCGATAATTTTATCTTCGCTACGATGAGATAGCAGGCCGCTGACTTTTAATCCTAATAAGCCATCAATTAATGGGCCAGAGGCATAGGCGTTGGTTTGATAAATATCGCCGGAATTAGAATCTTCCTGCAAGGTGGCATCTGCACGCACGGTGCCGTGCCATTCTTTACCCACTTTACGCGTAATAACGTTAATGACCCCGCCCATGGCGTCCGAACCATATAAAGAGGACATTGGGCCGCGCACCACTTCAATACGCTCAATAGCCGCCAGCGGAGGTAACCAACCCTGCTCAATACCCGAGCCATCGCTATTTGGCCGCGTGCCACGAGTATCAACCCGTTTACCATCTACCAAAATTAAGGTGTATTTCGCCGACATTCCACGAATACTGATATCACTGTGACTACCGCCGCCAGTGACAACCACCCCCGGCACATCTTTCAGCGCGTCGGTAATATCGGTATAGGCTTTATTCTCAATTTGTTCGCGGGTCACAACAGAAATAGACGCCGCCGAGTCTTGAATGCGTTGTTGGAAGCCTGTTGCTGTTACCACCATAGTATCTGTTGTGGGGGTATTAGTTTCAGCAGCAGATGCCTGAGATGAGATAATTGTTGCTATAACTAAGGCCGCAGAATGCGATTTTTTGAAAGTCATTATTCTTTCTCCATGAGATATAAACTTATTCAGTTCCTTGTCCATCAGGTTATTTTTCCTGTAGCGATGCCGCCTGACGGGCAGGTGATAAATATTATTTTTATAAAAAACCGGCAATAGCTCACCAACGCAGAAATAGCGCTTCCAACGATCTCTGCTTATGCCGCAGCAGAGGACATGTCCAAGGTAAAGGGGCTGGCCAGCGGATTATTCAGGATGGTTTGCATCTCCGCACCCACAAGCCCGAGTGACAAACCAATCACCACCGTCATCAGGGCATAAGGTAAACGAATATCCCAGACGATAACCCGAGTCCCTGCATCTGCACTGGTCGGGTCAATTAGCATCTGCCACAGGGACGACAGTGTCAGGCCCGATGGCCCCATAGTGAAGTCCAGCAACAAGCCGCCGAAAATAGCTAACACCAGCACGCCCATGATTAGCAGGCGGTGGCTCTTATAACGCCCCATAACACTGGCATCTGCCTGGCTAGAGGTTTTTGTCATGGGTTCAGTGGATACACTCATTTATTTCAGCGGCTGATTTTTAATATGGCGCTAACAATAAAGCAAACGATAATAATTATCAATATGATTGCTATAAGTGTTTTGATGTTAATTTTTGTAAATGCTTATTTTATAAAATTATTTAGTCAATGCGGGGGAGTTATTCATGATATCTCACGGGGAATGAAGCGAAGTCAGCGAAATTATTTGCTTAGTATTGTTTAAATAATCATCAACCCATCATCCTAAAAAAGGGCGATAATGTTATCGCCCTTTCATCTAGTGCATCATGTTGTTAGTCGGAAATCAGCACCGGTTTTTTAGGTTCCTGAGAGTCATGACTTTCATCACGCCATTTCGGGTATTCCATATCTTGGTATTTTATAACCTTGGTACCACGGCTCAGCTTATAGCCGAACCAAATCACCAGGAATAATGGAATGCCAATATAGGTGGCGGTTACGCCATACCAATCAATACGGTCTTGCAGGAATGCCTGATAGTTCTGACCCAAAGTAATGATCAAACACAGCACAAAGGCAAAGATTGGCCCCAGCGGGAAGAAACCCGACTGATACGGCAAATCGTTCAAATCGCGGCCCTGCATCATATAACCACGGCGGAAACGATAATGACTGATAGCAATCCCCAACCAAGCAATAAAGCCAGTCATACCGGAGGTATTCAGCAACCACAGATAAACAGTTTGGTTGCCAAACATGGAGCTTAAGAAGCACAAGCCCGCAACTACGGTGGTTGCATACAGCGCATTACGCGGCACACCGCCCTTAGATAATTTAGCAAAAATGCGTGGCGCTTTGCCCTCTGAGGCCAAGGTAAACAGCATGCGGGTTGAGGCGTACATCCCCGAGTTACCCGCTGATAATACCGCCGTCAGAATAACCGCATTCATTACCGCCGCCGCCGACAGCAGGCCTGCATTCTGGAATACCAAGGTGAACGGGCTGACGCTGATATCTTTGACATCATTACGCAACAGACTTGGGTCGGTATACGGAATAATCAAACTGATAATCAGGATAGCGAAGATATAAAACAGCAGAATACGCCAAAAAACCTTACGCACCGCACGTGGGATATTTTTGGCCGGATCTTTTGACTCACCGGCCGCGATGCCAATCAGTTCAGTCCCCTGGAAGGAGAACCCGACAATCATCGCCACACCAATCATCGCCGAGAAGCCACCAGCAAACGGCGCATCGCCGATAGTCCAGTTGTGCCAACCCGCAGTCTCGCCGCCTTTCATGATGCCGCTAATCATCATTATACCAATAATGATGAAGATAATAACTGTGGTCACTTTAATCAGTGAGAACCAGTATTCCGCTTCACCAAAGCCTTTGACTGAGATGTAGTTCAGTAAAAACATCAAGGCAAGGAACAGCGCACTCCAGATCCAGCCGGGCGCATCTGGGAACCAGTAATTCATCACTAATTGTGCCGCGACCAGGTCAACGGCGATAGTCACCGCCCAGTTGTACCAGTAGTTCCAGCCAAGGGCGAAGCCGAAGCCTTCCTCAACATATTTTGAACCGTAAGTCGAAAATGAACCCGATACCGGCATAAATGCCGCCAGCTCACCGAGGCTGGTCATCAAGAAATAAACCATCAGGCCAATCAATGCATAGGAGAGCAATGCTCCACCTGGGCCTGCCTGGGATACCGTCGCCCCTGAGGCCACAAATAAACCGGTACCAATAGAACCACCGATAGCAATCATGGCTAGATGCCGTGATTTAAGCTCTCGGCGTAAGCGCTGTGCACCCTGCTGCGCGGGGATTTTAGTCTGTGGCTGAGTCATTCTTACCCTAATCCGCCCTTAAAAATGAGGCGGGATTGTAACAAATCCCATCGCCTGTGTGAGGAACAATGCGCTGATATAAGATACCTTCATGATCCCGGCTGAATTATTAGCAAAAGCTCAATTATCAGAATAAATACATTCCCACGGGGTATTCTTGCCGTAACAACCCATTGTAGTGGTGTAAAACACTTAAAATCCTATGTCCCATACCGCGAATTCGCTTTGATAAAATCCAACGGCTCAAGGCTCTTCTTGGCAATAACTTAGAAAACGTTGCAAAGCATTTGAGATGTGTTTTTGCCGATGATGAATCAGATATAACGTCCTAATCAGTGGCGGCAAAGGAATATTAAGTTCAATCAATTCACCGCTGGCAAGTTGATCGGCAATCACGCGCCGTGACAAGCAACTGATTCCTATGCCATAACGCACCGCCCGCTTAATGGCTTCAGAATGCCCCAGTTCCATGACCAATTTAAAATGCGGCAATTTTGCCAGCAATAAATGGTCGAGAACTTCACGCGTACCCGAACCTCGCTCGCGTAAGATCCACGCGGCATCAGCCAGCTCCTCTAACGTCAGCATTTTATGGCATAACGGGTTATCGGGCGCGGCAAACACCACTAATTCATCGTGCAGCCAAGCTTGTGTCAACAATTCTGGCATATGACACGGCCCTTCAATCAGGCCCAGATCGCCGCGAAAATCAGCCACAGCTTCAATCACATCCTGACTGTTACCAATATTCAACTCCAGCGGTGTTCCTGGGAAATCACGCCGATATTTGGCAATCATACCCGGCAACATATAGTTGCCGATGGTGCTACTGGCGGCGATGCGCAATGCGCCTAAATCCTGCAAGAAAAGTTGTTCAATTTCTAGAGTTTGATCAAGAAGTGATAGTGCTTTGGGGTAAAGTAGCCGCCCATGCTCATTCGTAACTAAACGCTTACCGACCCTATCAAAAAGTTGTACCCCTAATTGCCCTTCCAAATCCGCCAACGCGGCGCTGACTGCCGATTGTGAAAGTGCGAGCACAACCGAGGCTTGTGTCGTAGAGCCGCTTTTTAGCACCTCAGTAAAGACTTCAAGTTGACGTAAGGTTATGTGCATAAGAGTCTCTGTAATAAAAAATGGAGGTCGCTATCATCACTCTGATTGTCAGTGACTGGATGATAAGAATTGGCACTGGCCCAAAGTCATTTTGACACAAAGAGTATATACCCCCGATTACCCTACAAGACTAACACTTCTGAGTAAAATTCGACGATCATCAAGAATGAATTTAAGCAGTAAAACACTATTTATTATCATCGACATGAAAGAAAATACGATAAATAATCGCGCTAACCGCACAAAAAATAACATTAAAAATCAACCATATAATTAATAGATAGCTGAATGTATGAGATAATGGAATACCACGTTCGCTCTTAAACGGATTAAAATTAGGTAGCGGTGTAATATGGAAAGGATTCAAGTTATATAACTTGAAAAAGTAAGCAATTAAATAAGGTGGTGCGACACAGTAAACCATAGCAGCTATTATCAAAATTACCCATAGCGACTTTTCAGATTTGACCTTTTTTTTCATATTAATATTCTACGCCACTGTTATTATTGATAATGATGTTATTGTTTGTCTTGGGTCAATTCCTACAGGTCATTACTCACAATCAATTTAAAAGGATTTATTATGATAGAGATAATTATTAGGCACAATAAACTTCTTCTACTGACAGCATGTATATCTGCTCACGCACATTCAAACACATTATATTCACAACAACAATTAGTTCAAACTAATATTGTTAGAATAGATAAAACAAAAACTATTTTTCCTATACATAATTATCCGCAAGATGCAGAAAAATGGATACCCCAAAATAAGAGTTATCACACTGTTTTTATGAGTCCTGAACAGCAAAATATGGCTTTTAAGGCTTTGATGAATCATTACTTTGGGCAAAACAGCGGCGACCCATCGCCATGGAACAAAAACTATATCAGTACCATTCTGAGCAACACGGGGGCCGTAACAGAAAAACTGTCAAAATATATTTCTCAGTTTACAGATTCAGATGCCCGTTACTACGGCGAAAACTTCCTCCGGCTCGACTCTGGATGGAAAGAACGGATGCTACACTTGGCCTCCATAATTATAACCGAAAAATATCACCGCACTTCGCGCGGTATTATTTTAAAAGAAACAGCCGTCAGATTACTGCCAACAACCCACCCTGCATTTGATAATCCCAGTCAGGGATATCCATTTGATATGCTACAGGACTCCTCCCTTCATCCCGGCGAACCCATCTATATTGCGGGTATCACTCAGGATAAATCATGGAGTTTTGTTATTTCTCCATCAAAAATAGGCTGGGTTGAAAGCTCAGATATTGCTTATGTCGATGATGTTTTTATCCAAAACTGGGTAACAATGGCGAAAAAAAGTCTTGGTGCAGTGATAAATGACCATGCCAGCTTCGAGGATAAACAAGGTGTCTTCAGATTTACTGCACGAACCGGGACACTTCTCCCCTTGGCAACATTAAAAGGCGAAAGGGTCGTGGCAATACCGGTAAAAAATATACAGGGGAATGCCCATATTCACTATGCCAAGTTACCTGAAAAAATCATGCATCAGGCCCCTGTTCCCCCAACCCCCGAAAATATGTCAATGCTAATAAAAAATATGCAGGGTAAAAATTATGGTTGGGGAAATATCTATGATTTTAATGACTGCTCTTCAGAAATAAGGAACCTCATGCTGCCTTTTGGCATTTATCTTCCCAGAGACGCACAACAGCAATCTTTAAGTAGGAAATCCGTCGATCTGAGCCATTACTCGACCAAGGAACGCATAGAATACCTTATGGCGCATGGTAAGCCATTGACTACTCTGATTTATATCGGCGGCCATGTGATGCTCTATATTGGAAATGCAGATTGGAAAGGTCAGATGGTACCTATCACCTATCAAAATTTGTGGGGTTTAAGGCCAGCAAACTCTTCAAATCGTAGTATTATTGGGAAGTCGGTTTTCTTTCCCTTGCTATCCCGTTATCCGGAAGATCCGAAACTGGAATCTCTTGCGGGGAAATCTGTATTTATCATGACGTGGCTTAATTAAATAGAGAACAATAATTAAGCCAATAAATTTCACACTTTAAATATAGAGATATATTTCATTTTCTGAGGAACTCATTATTAATATAATTAATTCACTACTCATTTTTTTGATTATTTCCGGCATTCCCCTTGCAGCCCATGCCTGCGTAATAAACGGGAAGCTTGGCTCTCCCTATGAGTGTGCAGTAGCATGCACATTATGGCCATCAGGGAATATTGATGAGGATTGTATGACCAGCGTCATAGTGGTGCCACAGGATCACAGCTCTTTGTAGTCTTTTAGCGAGCTATTCAGTCCACATCTTAAAAATAAACATTGAATGATTAATAATACCTGCGGTTATACCGATATTTATCGCTAATCAACACAAGTAATAGCTCATTGAATCTTAAACTTTATAGACTTACACTTTTCGCGATGTGATAAACCATTTCATACGTTCAGATAAATATCATTAACAAGGTTAGCATTTAGATATTATGTCTGTTTTTCACATCTGAAATATATGGATGCATTTCACTTATGAGGTATTTCTTATGAATAATAGTCTTAAATATATATTACTTACCTTAACTTTTTCAGCAACCCCACTGTTCGCTAATGCTTGCGAAATTGCGGGAGGGTCTGAAGAGGAATGCATGGAGGCCTGCTTACAGCCAGAAATAACTGACTATACCGCTTGCATGCTAGGCACTCCAGCACCTACCGGGCAGACTGATCAGTCCGCCACTCAATAGTAGTATTATTAGGCATACCTCTTTGTGTATGCCTACATCACTCACAGCACTCTCCTCCGACATCTCTTTTGGTTCACAAATACACCCATTACCACTTATATCGATTGATTATAAATATATAATGAATTTATCTATTATGACTAAAATCGGTAAACTAGCGCCAATCTTTACAGGACACAGGACATCAACATGGCGACTTCTCATATTAAAGAACTCTCCCGACCACAGCTGCCAGCTTTGTTTCGCTATATTCCGGGCTTGGTATTGACTGGTGTGATTACCGGGTTAGCACTCAAAGTGGGTGACATGCCGTGGTTTATTGACATGGGTCTTGGGGCACTGACCCTGGCGATTTTATTCGGTATCCTGGTGGGCAATACTTTGTACCCTTGGGTACAGCCGGTCTGCTCTGACGGGGTGGTGCTCGCCAAACAACATTTACTGCGGCTGGGCATCATTTTGTACGGCTTCCGACTGACTTTTCAACAAGTGGCGGATGTTGGTGCCACCGGCATGATTATTGACCTGCTAACTCTCGGCTCTACCTTTATATTGGCCTGCTGGCTAGGGAAACGCGTGTTTGGTTTGGACCAGCAAACCGTGATGTTAATTGGTGCCGGTAGCAGTATTTGTGGGGCGGCAGCCATTATGGCAACCGAACCGGTGCTGAAAGCGGACGCCAGCAAAGTGGCGGTGGCCGTCGCCACAGTGGTGATTTTCGGGACATTAGCGATTTTTGTTTACCCATGGCTATACCAGCTAAACCTGCATTACCAATGGCTGCCGTTTAGTCAGGAAACCTTTGGTATCTTTGCCGGTTCAACTATTCATGAAGTGGCACAGGTGGTAGCCGCCGGGCATGCTATTGGCCCTGATGCTGAAAATGCCGCCGTCATTACCAAAATGATCCGGGTCATGATGCTGGCACCGTTCTTGCTGCTGCTGTCGGCTTATTTGGGCCGCAATAGTATGAAAACCCACGGTGAAAAACGTGAGAAAAGTGCCATTACCATTCCGTGGTTTGCGGTGATATTTATTCTGATGGCCGGGTTTAACTCACTGAATTTGCTGCCCGCAGCATGGGTTAGCCACTTGATTACACTGGATACCATTTTGTTAGCAATGGCGATGGCAGCTCTGGGGCTAACCACCCATGTGGGTTCTATTCGTCAGGCGGGGGTCAAACCGCTGTTACTGGCACTGTTGCTGTTTGTCTGGTTGCTGGTCGGCGGCACTGGCATCAACTTACTGGTGCAGCATATTGCGGCGTAAAGTCGCTATCCCAGCTAGCTAATGATGGTTTAAGGGCTGCATCGGCGGCCCTTTTTTGTGCCACAGTTTATCTCATTCAATCGCGCCGCTATCAATGCCATAATGGGCCGGATATCAAAGGAGAATGGAATGAAATTTGTCGGTGCACATGTCAGCGCAGCAGGGGGTGTAGACCAGGCTGTGATTCGAGCGCATGAACTTGAGGCCACTGCCTTTGCCTTGTTTACCAAGAATCAACGTCAATGGCGCGCCGCGCCGCTGGCGGAAGATGTGATTGAAAAATTTAAGCAAGCTTGTGAACAATATGGCTATACCTCAGCCCAGATTTTACCTCACGATAGCTACCTGATTAACCTCGGTCATCCGGTGGCCGAGGCGCTGGAGAAATCCCGCGAAGCCTTTATTGATGAAATGCTGCGCTGCCAGCAACTGGGGCTGTCATTACTGAACTTCCACCCCGGCAGCCATTTACTGCAAATTGATGAAGATAAATGTCTGGCCCGCATCGCCGAATCCATCAATATCGCACTAAATGCCTCTGAGGGTGTGACTGCGGTGATTGAAAATACCGCCGGTCAGGGCAGCAATCTGGGCTTCAAATTTGAACATTTGGCCGCCATCATTGATGGAGTGGAAGATAAGAGTCGCGTGGGTGTTTGTATTGATACCTGCCATGCTTTCGCCGCCGGTTATGATTTGCGCACCGAAGCAGATTGTGAGCATACTTTCAGTCAGCTCGGCGAGATTGTCGGTTTCGAGTATTTGCGCGGTATGCATCTTAATGATGCCAAAAGTGAATTTAACAGCCGTGTCGATCGCCACCACAGCTTAGGTGAAGGAAACATCGGCAAAACCGTGTTCAGCTATATTATGCGCGATCCGCGCTTTGATAATATTCCGCTGATTCTGGAAACAGTGAATCCCGATATCTGGGCTGAAGAGATAGCCTGGCTGAAATCACAGGCGCAATAGATATAAAAAAACCGGCACTTGGAGGCCGGTTTTTCTTATTAGCAGCTTAACTGATATTCACTGAATTATTACGCGACTTTCGCCACCACAGCATCAGGGCGTTTTAGCATCGCGTACAGGCCACCGGCTAAGACGGTACCAGCAATTATTGCCACCAAATACAGCAGCACCGGATGAATTGCCCCTGGGATCAACAACACGAACAGACCGCCGTGTGGTGCCATCAGTTGCGCGCCGAAGGCCATCGACAGAGCACCCGTTAATGCGCCACCGGCAATACAGCACGGCAACACGCGCATTGGGTCACGGGCCGCAAACGGAATCGCCCCTTCAGAGATAAAGCACAAGCCCAATACCAACGCGGCTTTGCCCCCTTCCTGCTCACCTTTGTCAAATTTATGACGCGCCAGCAATGTTGCCAGCCCCATTGCCAGCGGTGGAACCATCCCCGCAGCCATAATAGCCGCCATCGGGGCATAAACTGACGAACTCAACAGCGCAACACCAAAGGCGTAAGCCGCTTTGTTCACCGGCCCGCCCATATCGGTACACATCATGGCACCGAGGATAGCCCCCAACAGCACCGCATTTGCTGTGCCCATGGATTGCAGCCAATTAGTCAGGCCAGTCATGATTTGTGCGACCGGTGTACCGACCACATAAATCATCACCAAACCGACAATCAAACTGGCCACTAGTGGGATAATCAATATCGGCTTCAGCGCTTCCATACTCTGCGGCAAACGCAGTTTGGTGCTGATGGCTTTGGCGACATAACCGGCCAGGAAACCAGCAATAATACCGCCGAGGAAGCCCGCACCGGTGCTAACCGCCAACATACCGCCAATCAAACCCGGTGTCAGACCGGGACGGTCAGCAATCGAGAAGGCGATGAAACCCGCCAATACCGGCACCATCAGGGCGAATGCAGAACCGCCACCGATTTGCATCAAGGCCGCAGCCAATGTGCCTTTGACTTCAAATGCTTTAATCCCGAACACAAACGAGAGCGCGATACACAAACCGCCGGCGACCACCATTGGCAACATGTAAGACACACCGGTCAACAGATGGCGATAAGGGCCGCCGGTTTCTGTTTTTTTGCTGCCGGTGCTGCTGCCGGTTTTTGGCTGATAAACTTCCGCTTCCACCAGCGCTTTGTCCAGTTCCTGCGCAGTTTTCTTCAGTGCCAAGCCGGTGCTGGTGCGGTACATCGGTTTGCCAGCAAACTTATCCAAATCCACTTCAATGTCAGCAGCCACAATCACCAAATCGGCCGCAGCGACCTCTTCCGGCGTGATGGTATTACCCGCACCGACAGAACCGCGAGTTTCTACTTTTACCCACCAGCCGCGTTTTTTCGCTTCACTTTCAATGGCTTCTGCCGCCATAAAAGTGTGCGCTACGCCAGTCGGGCAGGCGGTAATCGCCACAATACGTTTTGGGCCAGTTGCTGCTGGTGCTGCGCTGACCACAGCTTGATAAGGTGTAGCCTGTGTTATGGCCTGCGCCAGGAAACCCTCTGGGTCACGCACCGCTTTTTCCACATCACCGACATACACTTTTTTGCCATTCAGCGCACTGTCTGCCGGGACTGATTGCCCGGCCACAATCACCAGTTCGGCATCTGCGGCTTGCTCAACCCAGCTCAAACCGGCTTTTGCCGCCGCTGCACCCAGCATCAGTGACGCAAGGTGGCCTCTGGCCTGCCCGAGCGAACTGTCTATTATTAGTAGCGTTTTCATTTCGCCTCCGGAAATCAATTAAAAGGTTTCAAATCGACTTTTGCCATCATGGCGGCCAATTGCGGGCGATCCGTAATACCCACATTGCTTTGACTGACGGCCAAAGCAGCGACTGCGGTTGCCAAGCGCAAGGTATGCTCGCTGGACTCACGCATTAATAATCCATAAATCAGACCGCCGACCATAGAGTCACCAGCACCGACAGTGCTGACCACTTCGCAAGCCGGGGGTTTTGCCAACCAGGCACCGGAGGCATTAACCCACAGCGCACCTTCCGCGCCGAGCGAAATCACTACATGGGCAATCCCTTGGTCGCGCAGTGCGTGTGCGGCTTCTACTACATCACCCAGCTCAGGTAATGGGCGACCGGCCCAGATTTCCAGCTCACGGCGGTTGGGTTTCACCAACCACGGCGAAGCTTTCAGACCTGCAACCAAGGCTTCGCGGCTGCTGTCGAAAATAATGCATGGGCACTGGGAGCGCAGACGCTTCATCCAGTCGGTAAAGTCATCGGGATTCACCCCCGCTGGCAAACTGCCGCTGACCGCCACCATGTCGAATTGTCCCAACCAGCTCAATGAGTCGGTGACGAAACGGTCCCAATCGGGTTTAGTGACCTCAAAACCGGAGAAGTTAAAGTCAGTCACTTCGCCATCTTTTTCGGTCAGTTTGACATTAATGCGGGTACGCCCTGGCACCACCTGAAAACGGTTGGCGATACCCAGTTCGCTGAACAACAGTTGGAAGCCATCTTGGTTATCTTTACCAAGGAAACCGCCAACCGTGACATCAATACCTAAGTCTTTCAGTACCTTGGCAACATTAATACCTTTGCCCGCAGCATGCAGGCCGGCTGTTTTTACCAGGTTAACTTCACCGCGCTCAATCTCTGGGCAAAAGCCCACCAAATCGTAAGCCGGGTTTAGTGTGATTGTTGCGACTCTTCTGCTCATGCTGCCCCCTCGCCCAAACCGGCGGAGATGGCGGCACCAATGGCGTCCAGCGCAGCCTGTGCATCTTCACCGCTCGCGGTAAAGCGCAGGCGATTTCCTTTTTTAACCCCTAAAGCCACAACTTTCATTAGACTACGTCCATTAGCGGGTTTACCGGTGCCGTCCAGATTTGTTACGGTGATTTCACTGGTAAACTGTTTGATTGTATTGACTAAAATCGTCCCTGGGCGCGCATGTAATCCATGTTCATTGCGGATAACAAACTCTGCGCTTAATACTTCATTTTGCTCGACATATTTACTGGTCAGCAATGCCAACAGTGCAGCGGCATCAGCGTTCAGCAACGCGTCAGCTTTTTTCGCCAGCAGTAAGTCACTGAGATAATTCAACATTGAGAGCGGCTGGTTATTATTAGCGACTGACAATGTCAGCAATAGGGCAACTTTCTCCCCATTATGCTCAAAAGCAGTTACCGGGCGACTGATTGCCGCAGCACTGACCAAATTACCTTCGGTGCTGTCACTCAGCCAGATCCCCTGCCCCAGATTCAGCGGCTCGCGGGTAATCACATCACTGACAAAATGCGTATCAACAGCGCCGATTTGCTGTAAACGGCCTGCATTCAGTGCTTGCAGCGTGATCAAATTGTCAGCCGCAACATCAAGCGCGATAAGTGAGGTGTCAAAATGGAATTCAGCAGCTTTTTGCTCGCCCATCAGCAAACTGCGTAACTCTTCAGCTGAAGTGGTTTTTGCTAGCTGTGCGGCAACCTCATCATCACTTAACACGTGCGTCAATTGGCGTAATAATGCCAGATGTTCATCAGAGCGGGCTGCAATGCCGATAACAATATAAGCGGTTTGATCTTCACCCCAGGCAATACCCTGCGGGAATTGGAAAACCTGTACGCCTGTGTTCAGCACCAAGTCGCGGGTATCAGTGGTACCATGTGGGATGGCAATGCCATTACCCAAATAGGTCGAGGTCTGCTGCTCGCGGGCTAGCATCCCATCAAGGTAGCCAGCAGCAACATTGCCAGCTTGAGTCAGGGCGGCGGCTACCTGAGTGATAGCCTCGTTTTTGCTGCCTGCTTGTGCAGCCAGATGGATATCTTTCGTCGATAACTGGAACATTATGTCTCCTCTCTTGCTGAATTGAATCGTTTCAGCTTTCATGAGAAAAAGGAGCGTTACCCTTTATCATTTGGTGACGAGATAACGCTGAAACGTTTCAATGAGTGTGTTTCCGACTCAGAATATATGCAAGTTTTCTGCTTTTATTCTTGATGAATTTTTGACACTCCGCACATTTTCGTCTTGAACAAGTTTCTGTCAGCAGCAAAATAGCCCACTTTGCTGATAGTTGCTGACACTCATATCAAAGGAGCTAAACAATGTCTGTCGTTGTCGGTGTTGGCGTTATTATCGTCAATCAACATGGTGAAATTCTGTTGGGGAAACGCAGCAGTCAGCATGCGCCTTACTGGTCCATTCCCGGCGGTCACATGGAGGTTGGCGAGTCTTTTGAGCAAGCCGCTCAACGAGAAATTCTCGAAGAAACAGCTTTAAATATCAATGAGATGAAAGTTATCGGCTTGTGTAACAACCTGGCGACCTGGCGTGAGGAGGGTAAACATACCGTTTCGGTTTGTTTGCTAGCACAGCATCCCGGTGGGGAACCTGAGCTGAAAGAGCCAGATAAATGTCAGCAATGGGTGTGGTGCAATCCGCGCGAATTACCCGAGCCTCATTTTGAAGCCAGTCGCCATGCGGTTGATTTGTGGTTGAATCAGCAGTTTTACGCCGTTTTCAACTAAAAAATAGCGCTACATAAGATATTATATGACCAGCGATTTCAGCTGTCACTGAACACGGCGCACCCTATCAACCGCCTGCATTCGCAATTGGATAACACGCCACTGCGCGAAAAATATGCAGTGGCGGATCGCGAAGTCATCCTATATAAGCCCACAAGATGCCAGTGCGCCCTGGTGTGGTGCGGATAAGCGAAGGGGCATGGTTTGATCCCGCCGAGCCGTCTGTGCCGGTTTCGATTTGTAAGAACGGTAATATTAATTGCCTGACTTTTGATATCGGCTCATCCAGTTTGGCACAGGGCCATTGCGGGCAAATGGCACAGCTTGAGATTGAAAAATACACGGGGCTGGTGCTGAAGAATACCGCCCATGCAGTTCCGCCCTTTTTCACCCGCTAAGGTGCAGTCTCCACTTCCAACTGAATCAAATACACTAAAGCCTGTTCGCGGGTATCAAAACACATCTCCCGCAATGCTTGCAGACTAGCACACACCGCCGGGCGAGATGGAGAATGGAAAATACCGCAGCGCATATTGTCATCTAAATGCAAGCAACGGGTATTGGCGGGCTTGCCGAATGGCATGCCGGGGATCGGGCTGGAAATCGAAGGAGCAATACAGCAAGCACCGCAATCTGAGCGACAGTCCATCAGCAAGCTCCTGTAGGCTGGTGGCATAACAGCGGACAATAGCAACCAGCCCAATGAACTACCAGCACTATCCTTGATCAACAGCCCAATAGCAGACCCAGCACACTGCTTCAGCTTTTAACCTCATTATTTTCAGTTTATTTTTTAACCTAAAAAAACCTCATTTGTGCGATATTCAATCACAACCCAATGCCAGATCAAAACGAATCACTGACCAGACTATCCACATGAGCATATTCATCTGTTTACAGTTTCACTATCACCGCGTACCATTAAGCTAGTACAAAAGAACCGTTAACTATATTATATATTCTCAAGGTAATTGGTGTTGCAGGTAGGCAGCCAGTGAACTCATCCCGATGAGCTTATAAAAGTAAGTGATTCGGCTGACAAATCTGCCGGAAGCAGATTTGAACGCTGCTAGCAGCTGCCTCGTAGAGGCGAGGCCCACGGATGACCGAGTAACGAGTGCAGCGAACACCCCAGCAACCTCAAGTACGACGAGAATTTGGAGAAAAATTAAATGTCGATGGATATATCCCAACCACTATCACGCCCTTCCGTCCTCGGCGGCGCAATGATTGTCGCCGGTACCGCAGTGGGCGCGGGGATGTTTTCAATCCCAATCGTGACGGCGGGTGTGTGGTTCAGCGGCTCAGTCATGCTGCTGATTTATACTTGGGCATGCATGCTAATTTCCGGCTTGATGATTCTGGAAGCTAACCTGAACTACCCTACTGGGGCCAGTTTCCATACCATGGTGCAAGACTTGCTAGGCAAAGTCTGGAGCGCCATTAATGGCGTATCTATCACTTTTGTTCTCTATATTCTGACCTACGCCTATATCTCAGCTGGCGGCTCAATCATTACCCATACACTGCAAAATACTGTGGGCATTGGTCAGACCGGAGCGGGCTTTATCTTTGCGGTGTTAGTGGCATTTATTGTCTGGTTATCGACCCGCGCAGTAGACCGCTTAAGTACCATATTGATAGGCGGCATGGTTATCACGTTTGTCATGTCCGTCGGTGATATGTTTAGCCATGTGGAAAGCGCGGTTCTGTTCAATCAGGCGGATAGCAATGCACATTATTTACCTTATGCGCTGGCGGCCCTGCCCTACTTACTGACCTCCTTCGGCTACCACGGTAATGTGCCGGGGCTGGTGAAGTATTACCATAAAGACGGCAAATCAGTGGTGCGCAGTTTGCTATGCGGCACCTTGATAGCATTGGTCATTTACATCCTGTGGCAGTATGCCATTCAGGGCAATATTGCCCGGGATGCATTCAAACAAGTTATTGCTGACGGCGGTAACATAGGCAGCCTGCTGAAACAGATGGATACCGTCTCTGCCAGTCAAGCCACCAGCCAACTGTTGAATGCTTTCTCTTATATGGCATTGGCCAGCTCATTCCTCGGCGTCTCTCTTGGGCTGTTCGATTACATCGCTGATTTCTTTAAATTCGCTGATGACCGCGGTGGGCGTACCAAATCAGCGCTAATCACTTTTGTTCCGCCGACTATCGGAGCGCTATTGTTCCCAAATGGCTTTATCTACGCCATTGGTTTTGCTGGTTTAGCTGCGACCATTTGGGCTGTGATTGTTCCCGCATTGATGGCGCGCGCTAGCCGTAAACGCTTCCCACAAGCAAGTTATCGGGCACCGGGCGGGCGTTTTATGATTGGTTTTATTATCTTGTTTGGTCTGATCAATGCAGTGGCACATATTGCTGCATTATTGGGCCTATTACCGGTGTATGCATAAGGTCGATTTTATACCCGTCATACTTCAAGCTGCATATGTGTTGGCTGCTTTCGTTCACCCGAATCATTGACTCACGTCAACTCATCGGGATTCACTCACTTGCCGCCTTCCTGCAACTCGAATTATTTTGGGTATATAGCGAAAATCTTGCTCTTTTGGGGCTTGCCTGAAACTGGCGGCGCGAGTAACTTGTCGCAACTTATCTTCAATCCTGATTGGCGGTTAATAAATGGCAAGAGCTAATGAAATAAAACGCGGTATGGCGGTCAACCTCAACGGCAAATTACTGCTGGTGAAAGATATCGATGTACAAAGTCCAAGTGCCCGTGGTGCCAGTACTCTGTATAAAATGCGTTTTTCTGATGTGCGTACCGGTTTAAAAGTTGAAGAGCGTTTTAAAGGCGATGAGATCCTCGACACCATCACTTTGACCCGCCGCAGTGTGAATTTCTCTTACATCGACGGCGACGAATATGTCTTTATGGATGATGAAGATTTCACGCCATACAACTTCAAAAAAGAGCAGATAGAAGAAGAATTGTTGTTTATTCCTGAGGGCGGGATGCCGGGGATGCAGGTGCTAACAATGGACGGCCAATTGCTGGCGTTGGAATTGCCGCAAACTGTTGATATGGAAATTGTTGAAACCGCTCCGAGTATTAAAGGTGCGTCAGCCAGTGCTCGTAACAAACCAGCAGTGATGAGTACCGGCTTATCTATTCAGGTGCCGGAATATATCAGCCCTGGCGAGAAAATCCGTATTCATATTGCAGAGCGCCGCTATATGGGCCGTGCAGACTAATACCCAATACCCTTTATCTTTCAAGTTGCAGGTGTGTTGGCTGCTCTCAGTAACCCGAATCACTTACTTGTGTAAGCTCATCGGGATTATCTCGCTTGCCGCCTTCCTGCATCTTGAAATCTATTGGGTATGGTTTGGACATAAATAGTTAAGGGCCGATTTTCGGCCCTTAATGTATTGAAAGATGACGGGTTACTTCAGTTCAGGGAAGAACGTGCGCTTGAGCGCTAACTCAACACCGCGAACTTCAGCCAGACCTTTCAGGCGACCAATAGCAGAATAACCCGGATTGGTTTTCTTATGTAAATCATCCAGCATTTGGTGACCATGGTCTGGTCGCATCGGAATCGGACGCATATCTCCGGCAGCCTGACGACGTTGCTCTTCAGTTAGAATGGCTTTAACTACAGAGTACATGTCGACATCACCTTGCAAATGACCGCCTTCATGGAAGGTTTTTGGGTTCCCTTCACGGCAAGTCGAACGCAAATGGGTGAAGTGAATACGATCACCAAAGGTTTCGATCATCTTCACTAAATCATTATCTGCCCGCACACCATAAGAACCGGTGCACATAGTAAAGCCGTTATAAATGCTATCAACGGTCTCTTTCAGCCACTGCATATCTTCAATGGTCGACACAATACGCGGCAGGCCAAGAATTGGGCGCGGTGGATCATCCGGGTGAACCGCCATACGCAGGCCAACCTGTTCAGCAACCGGTATAATAGCGCGCAGGAAATACGCCATATTTTCACGGAGTTGCGCTTTATCAATGCCGTCATACTCAGCTAAACGCGCGCGGAATTGATCCAGCGTATAGCCCTCTTCTGCTCCCGGCAGACCAGCAATAATATTCCCCGTCAGCTTGGCAATGTCGGCCTCAGACATGGCATCGAAATAATCTGCCGCCTGCGCCAACTCTTCAGCAGAGTAATCTTTCTCAGCACCAGGGCGCTTAAGGATATGCAGCTCAAAAGCAGCAAAAGCTATCTGGTCGAAACGCAGTGCTTTGGAACCGTCCGGCAATTGATATTCCAGATCCGTACGTGTCCAGTCTAATATCGGCATGAAGTTATAGCACACGGTGTCAATGCCACATTCGGCAATGTTACGCAGTGTTTGCTGATAATTTTCAATGTGTTGCTGATAGTTACCGCTGTGAGTTTTGATTTCTTCATGAATCGGTACGCTTTCCACTACCGACCAAACCAAACCTTTCGCCGCCAATTCTGCCTGGCGCTGTTTGATTTCACTCACCGGCCAGACCTGGCCATTCGGAATATGATGTAATGCAGTCACTACTCCGGTTGCACCAGCCTGACGGATATCATCTAACGACACCGGATCATTTGGGCCATACCAACGCCATGTTTGTTCCATTTATTTTTACCTTCTAAGTAAACTGTTCGGGTGCATGCAATTTTGTTATACCGACTAATGCGGTTATACCGACAATGCTGTTATACCGAGAATGTTGTTATACCGATTCCAAGAGGTATCACTCAGCTTTATCCTTACTCTTTCAGCGCCGCGTGTCAAAAAGCAAAATCTCATTGGTTGATCCACTTCACGAATATAATCAATATTGGACTTACCAATTTTATTTTCTGTCATATGCCTTTACACTGCAAGCCGATATTGCATGATAACGAACAAAAGAAAACGATCCGTATGGTGTGGTTTTTTTAGTACAGAAGCCAAATTAAACTGGTCTAACAACTTTTTATCTATCACCATCCCCTTTGCTATACCCATGGGGTGAATGATTCTGGAGCCACGTATGAACACTATTGCCAACAGCCACCTACCCGATACCGTACAGCTGCCAACTTATGATAGAACTGCACTGAAAAGCCGTATTGTTCACATCGGTTTTGGCGCATTTCACCGCGCGCATCAAGCTCTACTGACTGATCGAGTTTTAAATAAACAAGGGGGCGACTGGGGTATCTGTGAGGTCAGCTTGTTTGGTGCTGATGTCTTGATCCAAAATTTGCGCCAACAGGATCATCTTTTCTCTGTGCTGGAAAAAGGCGCGCAAAGTAATCAAGCCATTGTTGTTGGGTCGGTTTGTGAGTCGGTACATGCTCGATTAGATGGTGTCATGCAAGTTCTGGAGAAATTGGCCGAACCACAAGTGGCCATTGTTTCGCTGACCATTACTGAAAAAGGTTACTGCATCGAGCCGGGAACTGGCCAACTGGATCTGCGCAATGAGTTTGTACTTGCCGACCTGGCTATCCCTGATGCCCCGACTTCCGCCCCCGGTATTCTGGTTGAGGCTCTGCGGTTACGCCGCCTACGAGGGCTGCAAGCTTTCACCGTTCTTTCATGCGACAACATTCCAGAAAACGGCCATGTGGTAAAAAATGCCGTCCTCGGTTTGGCTACTGCCCGTGACCCCGAACTGGCCAGTTGGATAGAACAAAATGTTACGTTCCCCAACACTATGGTCGACCGCATCGTTCCCGCTGCAACAGCAGAAACATTGCAGCAAATCGCAGAGACGCTGGGGGTTGCCGATCCTTGTGGTATTGCCTGTGAGCCGTTCATTCAATGGGTTGTCGAAGACAAATTTGTGGCAGGTCGCCCTGACTGGCAAGTTGCTGGGGTACAATTAGTCGATGATGTTTTGCCCTTTGAAGAAATGAAGTTGCGCATGTTGAATGGCAGCCATTCTTACCTCTCTTACCTGGGTTATCTGGCCGGTTATCAGCATATTAATGATTGCATGGCGGATGAAAATTATCGTCTGACCGCCCGTCGCTTAATGATGGATGAACAAGCTCCAACACTGCGTGTTACCGGCATTGATTTGAATGCTTATGCTGACCAATTGATTGAACGTTACAGCAACCCGTCGTTAAAACACCGCACCTGGCAAATTGCCATGGACGGTAGTCAGAAATTGCCACAACGGATGTTGGATTCAGTACGCTGGCATTTACAAAACGGCGGGCCATATCGTTGCCTGGCATTGGGTATCGCCGGCTGGATGCGTTATGTAAGCGGTGTGGATGACAACGGCGAACCTATTGATATTCGTGACCCAATGGTAGATAGCTTCAAAAAATGCGTTGAGAATAGCGAGGATGGTATTGCCAGAGTCGAGAGCTTACTGTCCCTGAAATCACTGTTTGGTGAAGCCCTGCCACAACAACCCGAATTTGTTCGTGCCGTGACAGAAGCATATCTCAGCCTACAACAGTTTGGTGCGAAAGAAAGTGTGAAACGTTTGGCACAACAGGCTTAATTTTAGCGAGCTTACAGAATGAGCCTCAAGAATGGGGCTCATTCTTTCTAATCGAGTGCGTAAGCGTAGCCAACACCCCTGTAACTTCAAGGCCGAAGGACAAATTATTCTTCAAGCTGATACGGCGCAGACTCAAACAAATACCCATCAAAATCAGGATGATCAGCATCAGAAATCTCGAGTAATTTTAATTTTACATTTTCTAAATGCTGCCACATGGCTTGCTTGGCTGCTTTGCTATCTCGGCGCAACACCGCTTGCAGGATTTTTTGATGGTCTTCCATCCATTGCCAGCGGTAACTAAAATCTAGGGTATGACTATGTGCCCCTTGCCACATGGCGCTGGTTTTTCTCGCCTGCCATGCTTCCGCGACCATATTCGCCAATACACTATTTTGCGTCGATTGCGCCAATAAGCAGTGGAACAATTCGTCCGCACTTTCATCTACTGCGCCGGCATCTAATGCGGTCTTTTCCTGCTCAATGGCTTGGCGCATTTTAATAATGTCAGCTTTGGTTGCTTGCATGGCGGCAAAAGCAGCGACTTCACTTTCCAACAATTGGCGGGCTTGCAGCAGTTCAAATGGGCCGTAACCACTGTCGGTTGACACGACAGATTCCCCATATGCAGACCTATCGGGGACATTCACCACGTAGACGCCCGAACCTTTACGCACTTCCACTAACTTTTCCAGCTCTAGCATGATCAGTGCTTCACGTACCACACTACGGCTGACGCTGAAGTTTTCGGCAATATCACGCTCAGGCGGTAAACGATCGCCCAAATTGTATTGCCCACTGATAATTGCTTCACGCAGCTGACTGCCGACTTCCTGATATAACCGCATAACCTTATTTCCTGCATCAGGTATTGGCATTAAAATGCCAAATTGGCCTGACCAAAGGGTGTGTGAATAACATGCAGTATATCATGTGGTCAAACAATTTCATTGAGGTCAAACAATTTCATTGCAGCATAATATATCCGACAAACGACAACGGCTTATCAATGTGATAAGCCGTCTTTATGATAGGATCATTAAATTAATCTGAAATATTAAAGGTAACTGACGGTTAAAATTCCCAAACTACGTTGTGGATTCAGCCATTCCATACGTGAAGATGCCAACTGATTAGGCAACCGAGAAGTTAGAGACATATTACGTGAGAGTTCTTGTCGTTGAGTCAGAGTTTCACCATTGCGATAACAGCTCGTGGTTATCGTTTGGTTTGCGAATGAAGTATCACATGGGCTTTCTACAATGGCACCGGAAAAAGTAATTGTTCCTGTTACAGACAGGGTGGATTGCGCACTACTTGCAGCAAAAGATACTATCCATGAAAACATTATTGCTACGATAATCAGCACTCGAAAATTATTCATAACCACCTCGACTCTCATATCCGTCATTTTAAATAATAGAGGATTCCAGCCAGAGCGATGGGAATGACAGAGCATTTTTTATTGCTCTATTCCGTCTATAACTCACTAAGATTCCTCGTAGAAGTGAATTCTATTCCAGAGCTTTGCAATGCAATTAGGCAAGGTTCTTAACTCACCTAGGAAATTGTCTATCTTTTCGCCTTTTTCGTTTAATAATAAGCTTGGCTAGTGTTATATCCTCACCTGGGTATATCGGCACACTTGAGCTTTTTCTTAAGAGCGTATTGAAAATAAATTTACGGTAGGAGACCTCTGATGACAAAAACGAACTTGATTACCGGTTTTTTGGGCTGTGGCAAGACCACCACTATTCGTCATTTATTGTCACAAAAACCAGAAAATGAAAAATGGGCAGTTCTGGTTAATGAATTCGGGGAGATCGGTATTGATGGGGCGTTATTAGCTGATAGCGGTGCCGTATTAAAAGAAATACCCGGTGGGTGCATGTGCTGTGTGAATGGCCTTCCCATGCAAGTTGGTTTAAATATGTTGCTCCAACAGGCAAAACCGGATCGTTTACTCATCGAACCTACGGGGTTGGGCCACCCAAAACAGATTCTATCCTTATTAACCTCTGAAATTTACCAACCCTGGATTTCTCTGCATGCCACTCTCAGCTTGCTTGACGCCCGCCAGTTAAGTGATCCCCGCTATACAGAAAATGAAAATTTCCGTGACCAATTAGCTGCAGCCGATATCCTCGTGGCAAATAAACAGGATGCCTATAACGAGACGGATTACGTTGTATTACAGCAATGGTATGAACAACAGCCGGTATCACGCCCACTTTATTATGCAGAACAAGGGAAGATTGATGTTGCTCTGCTGGATATACCGCACAGTAATAATGATCAATTACCCGACGGTGCACATCACCACAGCTCAACCCGACAAAAAGGATTGGCCGCATTGAGCTTGAAAGGTAACGAACCTTGGCGTCGCGCCCTTAATCAGGGTCAAGGTTATCTGAGCTGTGGTTGGGTATTTAATGCGGATACCGTATTTGACACAATGCGATTATTGGAGTGGGTGCGGTTAAATCCAGTGGAGCGAATCAAAGGTGTGATGCGTATTCCTGAGGGCACTCTTGTGGTTAACCGACAAGGCCATGATTTGAAAATTGAAACACGCCAAGTTCCACCACTCGATAGCCGGATTGAACTCATTAGCATCACTGACCCCGATTGGAATGTATTACAGCATGAATTACTCAGGGCTCGACTACAGAAGGAGGTATAATGCTGCCAAATTTATTTACTGCACCATTCTTACATTGACCATTTTTAGATTAAAGGCCACCGCATGACCCGTCGTAATTTGCCGGTAATATTACTGCTTAATTTACTTGGAATAGCCCTGTTTTTCTCTTGGTATATTCCAGCGAACCACGGTTTTTGAGAATATTAATCGCGTCAGCGAATTAACGGGTATTCCGACCAAAGACGCATCCAGTGATAGCTTCCCCCGGCGACCATGGCATGATGCTGATTATTTTTACCTGCTTTATGTGGCGCTATTTCTCTCGGGGTGCTTTTGCCATCGCTTTAGTCATCGTGGTGGTTTTCTCTATGCCACGAATAATGATTGGCGCGCATTGGTTTACTGATATTGCTGTTGGCTCGCTTTCAGTCGTCTTGGTCGGGATAAGTTGGATATTGCTGACACCACTTAGTGATAAACTCATTGATGCCATTAACCGAAATCTGCCGGGTTCAAAATGTCAGTAACCCGCCCCCTGCTTTATTTTGGAGCAAAAAATAGACTTTTTTGCTCCAACCGCCATTAATGATTACACACCTTTATTATCACCAAACGGCCATAAATTCAGCTATCTGCATTTAATATATAATATTACATTAACATTTTGTAAAATTATGGGCATAAAAGCTCTCGCCTTTTATTAATCATTACGGTAATCTCAAAAACGTTTGTGCTCGGATACCGGCATTTCACCACTATCCTGATTAATATTGTGCGTTCCTGCACATTTATTTGGTTAAGTGATTGTCTCATCAGACCACAATCAATAATCTCGATTCGTTTGGTATTTTTGGTAGCGACATCCGTCGTAAGGACAGCAAGGGAAAACAACAACAATGGTCAAGTCTCAACCTATTATGAGATATATTCTGCGGGTCATTCCTGCGGTTGCAGCAGCGGTAATGTTATCCGCGTGTAGTTCACCACAGAGTTCGAACGTACATAATACGCAAACTGAGATGCGTGCAGTTAATGACAAAGATGGGCTTTTACTGCAAGCCTCTCAGGATGAATTCGAAGCGATGGTGCGCAACGTTGACGTCAAGTCGAAAATTTTAGAACAGTATGCAGGGTGGAAAGGGGTTCGTTATCGTTTAGGCGGTAGCACCAAACGCGGTATTGATTGTTCTGCGTTTGTACAAACCACTTTCCGTGAACAATTTGGTATGGATTTGCCACGCTCAACCTCTGAGCAGCAAGATATTGGCAAGAAAATCCAACGTACTAAGTTGCGCCCGGGTGATTTGGTGCTGTTCCGAGCAGGATCGACAGGTCGTCATGTAGGTATCTACTTAGGTAACGATAAATTTGTACATGCATCGACCAGTGTCGGTGTGACAATATCGAGTCTAAATGAAGATTATTGGAATAAGCGTTATCGTGATGGGCGGCGAGTGCTAAGTAGTGGTTCGCGCAGCTAACTGATTTTATTCCTGTTGTCCGAGATACCAAACGAAACGATGAAACGCTGCCATTGGCAGCGTTTTTTATTGCCGAAATCGTTCTTATTACCGAAGTATAGTTCTTGTAGTCCTATTGCCTCACTTTTGTAGGAAATGTCCTTTTTTGCTAAAAACAGCGAAATTCAAGAATATTCTGTGTAGAATTCGCCCCGCTAAACCAAGAGTTCCCTGACACTAAGACATATCAACTACGATTATCCTTTTTGGAATTAAGTCAATTGTATTACTAAGCTGAAAATCTGTTCTATGGATATGTTTTTCTAAAAGACGCCAATACAAATGAATTTCACTGGCACCACATATTTGATGCATTTACATGGTATCTTTGCTTTATATTAGATTGAATTTCAACTCGATAAGTTTATTAATGTCAATAATGCTCCCTGGCAAATCGGCAGCGCTGTGCTGCTAACTTACTTATATTCATAACACTTTATCGATCATGCTGAGGAGCGGCGTAACATGGGTTCAAACAGTGCGTTCTCCCGCAATATTTTATCCAGACGCTATCTTGTTAAAAAAAGTGTCATCCTCGCACTTTGTTTCTTTATATTTTTTGTTGTTATTACTTTGTCATTACTTTATCGCAGCAGTGAAAGTAAACTAACAACACAAAGCGATCATATTATCTCCTATTCATCCCAGTTCCTTAATGAACTGACGACAACTATGTCTCAGCTTATCCCGCTAAGTGCAAAAAGTTGTGAACAGGCCAGTTCAGCTCTGCACTATCGGGCGGCATTTACCAATGGTGTCCGAGCTTTCTTATTGGTTCGGGATGATATTACCTATTGCTCTTCAGCAACGGGGGAAATGAATACGCCTGTCAGCGCGTTATACCCCAAAATGAATGTCACTCAGCCTTTGGATTTTAAAATTCAACAAGGTACACCAATGATGCCGAGCAAACCGGCAATTGGCGTATGGCTGCGTGAAGCTGGCCGCGGTAATACCGGCGTATTAGCAACACTCGAACTGAATTTACATCCCTATCTGTTACTAAACAACGCCAATAATCAGGTCAACGGATTAGCTATTATTATTGATGAACTAGCAGTCACAACATTTGACTCTAAAGTCATGCCTATCAGCCAGTTACCCATACGTGATACGCGTGAAGTTCAATTACCTGGTTATCCAATTAAAATATTGATTTATCATACCAGCCTCACTGCGGATGATATTCGAATGACTTTGTTAGGGGGCGTATTACTCGCAGGGCTAGTCGGTATCTTGGCTTATTATATTTTAATTGCCAGTCAAAGTGCGGAAGCTGAAATTTTGCGTGGTATTCGTCGGGGTGAATTCTTTGTTGAATATCAGCCCGCATTCCGGTCTGATGACCGCTCCCTATCAGGATTGGAAGCGCTTATCCGCTGGCAACATCCGATTGAAGGACGTATTTCCCCAGACCTTTTTATTCCCTATGCAGAAACTCAGCATCTGATTCAACCTCTGACCCGGCATTTATTTGAATTAATCATTAGAGACAGTGAATTAATGGCAGCCCACCTTCCAGCAGGAATTAAATTGGCCATTAATATCTCCCCGGTTCATCTTACTGATGATGATTTCCGCAAAGATGTCACTCAAATGTTACAACAATTAAATACCGATGTGTATTCTCCAGTATTTGAGATAACAGAGCGGGGTATGGTTGAAGAGGAGTTAGCTATTAAGCAGTTTGCTTGGTTACGCTCTCAAGGGATACAAATCGCTGTTGATGACTTTGGCACCGGACACAGCGCGCTGATTTATTTAGAACGTTTTACTTTAGACTATATTAAAATTGATCGTGGTTTTGTCAGCACTATAGGCATTAATACTGTTGCAGCACCGGTATTAGATGCAGTATTAATGTTAGCGAGCAAGCTCAATATTGAAACCGTCGCTGAAGGTGTCGAAACGGAACAACAGCTCCAGTATTTGACACAACACGGGGTCAACTTCCTGCAAGGCTATCTACTTAGCAAGCCGCTATCTGTTGAGGATTTAGTCGAGTTTTGTACGCAAAAAACTTCGTAACAAAAACTCATTGGCTTAATGTTTGCTTTACCCCTGTAAACTGGTAATTTCATTTAAGATTATGACTACGCAAATAACAGTAGGAGATCACCACCAATATGTTGTTACGCCTATATGCTGCCTTGACGCTATCAGTCCTGAGCTTTGGTCTGCAAGCTGAAACCATTAAAGAAGGTAGCTCTTTTGCCATATTGGGCGAACCGAAATACTCATCAGATTTTAGCCATTTTGATTATGTCAATCCGGCTGCCCCCAAAGGCGGAGACATTACGCTCTCAGCAATTGGTACCTTTGATAACTTCAACCGCTATGCACTGCGTGGCAACCCGGCGGTGCGTACTGAGCGGCTGTATGACTCATTGTTCTCTACTTCGGACGATGAGATTGGCAGTTATTATCCCTTAATTGCCGAGTCAGCGCGTTTTGCCCCCGACTTTCACTGGATTGAAGTGGATATTAATCCTCGCGCTCGTTTTCATGATGGCAAACCCATTACTGCGCAAGATGTGGCATTCACTTTCAATAAATTCATGACCGAGGGTGTCCCACAATTTCGAATTGTTTATAAAGGCGTGCAAGTAAAAGCGATTTCGCGACTGACTGTGCGTTTTGAATTCCCAGAACCGAATAAAGATAAGATGCTGGGCCTATTTGGCTTACCGGTAATGCCCGAGCATTTCTGGAAAGACCATAAACTCAGTGAACCGCTCAGTAAACCGCCAGTTAGCAGCGGCCCCTATCGTATTGGCAAATATAAAATGGGCCAATTCATTACTTATGAGCGGGTCAGAGACTATTGGGCAGCCAATTTACCGGTCAATCGTGGGCAATATAATTTTGACACCATCCGTTATGATTATTATTTAGACGATAAAGTCGCGCTGGAAGCATTTAAAGCCGGTGCCTTTGATTTCCGTGAAGAAACATCACCAAAAAGCTGGGCGACACAATATGTGGGCGGCAACTTTGCGAAAAACTATATCGTCAAACAGGATATCCTCGATAACTCTGCGCAGAACACCCGCTGGCTGGCATTTAATGTCCAGCGTCCTATTTTTAGCGACCGCCGAGTTCGTGAAGCACTGACATTAGCCTTTGATTTTGACTGGATGAATAAAGCTTTTTATTTCGATAGTTATCAGCGCACTAATAGTTTCTTCCAGAACACTGAATATGCCGCTAAAGGTTATCCGAACAGCGCGGAATTAGCGTGGCTGGCTCCGCTAAAAGGTAAAATACCGCCGGAAGTTTTCACACAAATTTATCAGCCTCCTCAAACTGACGGCAGCGGTAACGCGCGGGATAATCTATTAAAAGCACGCGAATTGCTGAGTGAAGCGGGTTGGGAAGTGAAAAATCAGCAATTAATCAACAGCAAAACGGGCAAACCTTTTGTCTTTGAGTTGCTGTTACTCAGCGGCAGTAACTTCCAATACGTTCAGCCGTTTAAGCATAATTTGCAACGTTTGGGGATAACCATGAATATCCGCGAGGTGGACAGCTCTCAATTTGTTAACCGCCTGCGCAGCCGAGATTACGATATGATCCCGACGGTTTATAGCGCTTTCCCTTACCCTAGCCCAAATCTGCAAATTTTGTGGAGTTCGGCTTATATTGATTCCAGCTATAACGCCTCGGGTATTAAAGATCCGGCTATCGACCAATTGATTGAACAGATTGTTAAACATCAGGAACAGCCAGAAGCATTGCTGTCTCTTGGCCGTGCACTGGACCGCGTGTTGACCTGGAATTATTTGATGATCCCAATGTGGTATTCCAACCATGCTCGTTTTGCTTATTGGGATAAGTTTTCGATGCCAGCGGACAGGCCCACATATTCGCTCGGCTTTGATAGCTGGTGGTTGGATGTCAACAAGGCAGGTCGCCTGCCAACAGAACATCATTAGGGGGCGGTGTGGGCGCATATCTATTACGGCGATTGTTGCTGGTCATTCCCACCTTGTGGGCCATTATTACTATTAACTTTTTCATTGTACAAATCGCCCCAGGTGGCCCGGTAGATCAGGCGATAGCCAACATTGAACTGGGTCATTCCAGCGGATATAGCGCCGGTGGTGGTGATGGCGGATTAGGGGGTGCGAAAGTCGGGTTGAATGCGGCGCAAGTCGGGGACAGTAACTATCGCGGTTCTCGAGGGTTAGACCCGGAAGTTATTGCCGAAATCAAACAGCGCTTTGGCTTTGACAAGCCGCTACATCAGCGCTATTTCGATATGCTCTGGAGCTATGCGCGCTTTGATTTTGGTGACAGCCTGTTTCGCGGCGAATCTGTCATGTCATTGATAAAACATAGCCTGCCGGTATCTATCTCACTTGGGCTATGGAGCACGCTGATTATTTATCTGGTTTCCATTCCTTTGGGGATTAAAAAGGCGGTGCGTAATGGCTCGGCTTTTGATACCTGGAGCAGTACCTTAATTATTATTGGCTATGCCATTCCTTCGTTTTTATTCGCCATTTTACTGGTGGTGCTGTTCTCCGGCGGCAGTTATTTCGATCTATTCCCACTGCGCGGGCTGGTATCAAGCAACTGGGATACCCTGCCGTGGTACGGCAAAATAACCGACTATTTGTGGCACATCACGTTACCGGTGCTGGCTACTGTGATTGGTGGTTTTGCTACACTCACCATGCTGACCAAAAACTCGTTTCTGGACGAAATCCGCAAACAATATGTGGTCACCGCCCGCGCCAAAGGCTTACCTGAAGAAAAAATCCTTTACCGCCATGTATTTCGCAATGCCATGTTGCTGGTGATTGCGGGCTTCCCCGCGACATTTATCAGTATGTTTTTCACCGGGTCATTGTTGATCGAAGTGATGTTTTCACTGAATGGTTTAGGGTTGTTGGGTTATGACGCCACCTTGCAACGAGATTATCCGGTGATGTTTGGTACTCTTTATATTTTTACTCTGATTGGTTTACTGCTGAATATCCTCAGCGATATCACCTACACCTTGGTTGACCCACGGATTGATTTTGAGGGCCGCCAATGATGAAACGGCTAAGTGCTATTAATCAGGCCCGCTGGGCGCGTTTTCGCCAAAACCGCCGTGGCTATTGGTCACTGTGGATCTTCCTGACACTGTTTATTATCAGCCTGTTTGCCGAGTTAATTGCTAACGACAAACCGCTGCTGGTGAGCTATCAGGGCAAATTTTACATGCCCTTTATGGTTAATTACACCGAATCAACCTTTGGTGGCATTTTAACCACGGCCGCTGATTATCAAGACCCGTATGTGATTGGCCGCATTAAAGATAATGGCTGGGCGATTTGGGCACCCATCCGTTTTAGTAATAACACCATTAATTTCGCAACCGATGTGCCCTTCCCCTCGCCCCCCAGCCGCACTAATTTGCTCGGCACTGACAGCACTGGCGGCGATGTATTGGCCAAAGTTATTTATGGCTTTCGTATCTCACTGTTATTTGGCCTAACGTTAACCTTATTTTCTAGTGTGATTGGGATTTGTGCCGGGGCAATTCAGGGTTATTACGGCGGTAGAGTTGATTTATGGGGCCAGCGATTTATTGAAGTCTGGTCTGGTATGCCGACCCTATTTTTAGTGATTTTACTGTCCAGTATTGTACAGCCGAATTTCTGGTGGTTATTAGCCATCACCGTCATATTCGGCTGGATGGGGCTGGTCGGTGTGGTTCGGGCTGAGTTTCTGCGCACCCGAAATTATGACTATATCCGCGCAGCGAGGGCCATGGGAGTGCGTGACCGCGTGATTATGTCGCGCCATATGCTGCCCAATGCCATGGTGGCTACCCTGACCTTCTTACCCTTTATTCTATGCGGCTCGATAACCACCCTCACCTCACTGGATTTCCTTGGTTTCGGCTTGCCAATGGGGTCGCCATCATTAGGCGGGTTATTATTGGAGGGCAAAAATAACCTTCAAGCTCCCTGGCTCGGCATCACCGCATTCCTGGTGTTGGCCGTGCTGTTATCTCTGTTGATCTTTATCGGCGAAGCAGTGCGTGACGCCTTTGACCCAAGTAAGGTGTACTGATATGGCGACTTCTCCACTTCTGGACATTCAAAATCTCAGTGTTGCATTTCGCCAAGCGGGAGTTGATCGCCAGGTCGTCAGCAACCTTTCGTTGCAAATAGAGAGCGGTGAGACACTGGCTTTAGTGGGGGAATCTGGTTCGGGCAAGAGTGTTACCGCCCTGTCGATATTGCGTCTGCTGCCCTCGCCACCGGTCGTTTACCCCAGCGGCGATATTCTGTTTGCCGGAAAATCACTGTTACATGCCGATGAGCCGACATTACGCGCCATTCGCGGTGATAAGATTTCTATGATTTTCCAAGAACCAATGGTGTCTTTAAACCCCTTGCATACTATTGAGAAACAGCTGGCAGAAGTGCTGTCACTGCACCGCGGTATGCGCCGGGAAGCCGCCAGAGCTGAAATTATTCAGTGCCTTGATCGGGTGGGTATTCGCAATGCCAAAGGCCGATTAGCGGATTTCCCACATCAGCTTTCCGGTGGAGAACGCCAGCGCGTGATGATTGCCATGGCCGTCCTGACCCAGCCCAAATTACTGATTGCCGATGAACCCACCACCGCGCTGGATGTTTCGGTACAAGCCCAGATTTTGAGTTTGCTGAAAGAGTTAAAGCAAGAGATGGGCATGAGTTTGCTGTTTATCACCCATAATCTGAATATCGTCCGCCGGCTGGCCGATAACGTAGCCGTGATGCGTGAGGGGCGCGTAGTTGAGCACAATACCCGCCAGGCGCTGTTTAGCGCACCACAGCATACTTATACTCGCCAATTATTAGACGCCGAGCCACAGGGTGACCCACTGCCGCTCCAGAGTGACCAGCAACCGTTGCTTGAAGTCAAAGGGCTACAAGTCGCTTTTGCGATTAAACGTGGCCTATTGCGCCGCACTGTCGCGCATCACTATGCCCTGAAAGATCTCAGCTTTGTGTTAAAGCCCGGTGAAAGTTTAGGTTTGGTGGGGGAATCCGGCTCGGGGAAAAGCACTACCGGCTTAGCTTTACTGCGCTTGTTGCCCTCTAAAGGGGAGATTTGGTTTAGTGGCCAGCCGCTACACAACCTCTCGCCCAAACAAATGCTACCTTATCGCAGCCGAATTCAGGTGGTTTTCCAAGACCCGTACTCAGCGCTAAACCCGCGCTTGAATATTCAGCAGATCATTGCTGAAGGGCTGGAAGTGCATCAGAAACTCAGTGCTGTGCATCGCGAGCAGCGCGTGATTAAGGCGATGGAAGAAGTCGGGTTGGATCCAGTCAGCCGCTATAGATATCCGACTGAGTTCTCCGGTGGCCAGCGCCAGCGCATTGCTATCGCACGGGCACTTATCCTGCAACCTCAGTTACTTATCCTCGATGAGCCAACCTCATCACTGGATAAATCGGTACAAGCGCAAATTCTGGCTTTGCTGAAATCCCTTCAGCAGCGCTACCAACTCAGTTACCTGTTTATCAGCCATGACTTGCAAGTGGTGCGGTCACTCTGCCACCAAGTGATTGTGTTGAAACAGGGGGAAGTGGTGGAGCAAGGTGACTGTCAGGCTATCTTTGCCGCGCCAAAACAGCAATATACCCAGCAATTATTGCAATTTTCTGACTAATTTGGCGCACATCAGGATGTCAGGGCACAGAAAACGTCAGCATAAAAAACTGACGAACACTTCATCCCAAATCAGAAGGGATAAAGTGCTGTCATGGTCTCGGCAATCGCCACCCCAACATCTTTCAAGCGGCACATAGTGGCACTTTCATCCTGACGATGAACAAACAGGCAAGGCTCGCCTTCCCATTCCACAATCGCGGAGTCCACTTGAATCTCTTGCAGTGAGAGATGAAGCCGCTGCATGATAATTTGCGCATGAGCGCCATCATGGCTCAGTAACTTCAGTCCCATGAGGTCATTATTGCTATCGTCTATCGCCGTCAATGGTATCGGTTCAACTTTTACGCCGATAAATCCCGATAGCCAGCGGTAACTTTGCGGCAGACGATGTACCACCGAAAGTTGGATATTATTCACGTATTTTTCCTAGTAAAAATAAAAATTCAAAAAAACTCACAAAGCACCACAATGACTCACACTGATTAAAGTTATAGCCGCTAAATTGTCATTGTGCTTGCTCCAAAGCTCATCAAAACACAATGTTGATAACAATTTAGAAACTTAAAATCTACAATGCCATTTTTTGTGCTGTTTTCAACCCTTATTCAGCCCGTTGCGCCAAGACTGAAACTGCCGGTTTGGGATTTAGATCCCATTTTTCGTTATTTTTATACCTTTATCGCGTCTATCTCAACCATTTTTCTTGCAAACCCATTACCTAATATCAGCCAACATTTTACATTTAAGGAACAATTCAGTGTCAATCAAACCAAATAAAATGAATTTAATTAATTGATAAATATATAAATTTATTGATATTCATCACCCAGTGACGAGTAAGAATAACGCGTGAAAATAACGTCATAACAGTTTCGTCTTTTTTATAACATCGCTCAAAAAGTTAACAATATGGTGTCAAACACAACTATGCAATAAATAATGATATGCATGCTTATTATGTTGATTGAGCGCAAGGATTCGGTCTTTTTTAGTAGTAATTGTGGCGATATTTAATCATGCACAGGGCGGAGAAAAGGAGAAGTAAACAAGGTGTGATTTGACAAATTGGCTACAAATAATAAACGTGAGGGCGCTTGGGAACATCGACCCTCACATTTCTTGATAGCGATTATTTCACCGCATTTTTATGTGGTCGGCTGGCATAAAAATACAACAGCATGGCGGCGATAATACAAAATGCCATTGAGCTGACCATCGGCCAGGCGCTACGCGATGGTGCCATCGACAACAGCGTCCCCACTATCGCACCGATACCAAAACGTAAAGTCCCCGCCAAAGAAGATGCCGTCCCCGCCATATGTGGGAAATCATCCAAAATGACGGCCATGGCATTCGAGGTAATCATCGCGATACAGCCCACATAAGCCGCGACGCCCAGTACCAGCGCCCAGAACCCTAACCCGGTGGCGCACACCACCAGCAGCCAGATGCCCATCACAAATTGTACCCACAGACCAAAACGGAACATTTTCAGTGCCCCGAAGCGGCGAACATTGCGGCTGTTGATCAATGTCATCAAGAATAAGAAAACAATATTCAGCGCAAAGTAATAGCCAAAGTTCTGCGGAGAAACTCCATTTAAATCAATATAAACAAACGGCCCGGCGCTAAGGAATGAGAACATACCTGCAAAAGAAAAACCGCTGGCCAGCATATAGCTCAGAACTTGCTTGTGGCGGAATAAAGCGCCAAAATTGCCGATAGTGGTGCGCAAATGAAACTTCTGCCGTTTCTCCTTCGGCAAGGTTTCTTTGATAAACAACGCAACCAATATCGCCCCCACCAATGCGGCTCCCGCCATCGTCCAGAAAATGGCATGCCAGCTAAACCACACCAGCAACGCGCCGCCGATAATGGGTGCCAGCAACGGCGCGATTGTCATCACCAAGACCACAAAAGACATCATGCGCGAGAAATCATCTTTGGTGAACATGTCCCGCATCAATGCATTAATCACAACACTGGCGGCGGCAGCTGATAAGCCGTGCAAGAAACGCAAATTAATCAGTTGCTCGATTGATTGCGCCATAGCACAGGCCATTCCTGCCAGTGCAAAGATGAGCGTTCCCCAGAAAATGACCGGCTTGCGCCCGATGCTATCCGCCATGGGCCCATAAAACATTTGTCCGATGGCAAACCCCAGCACATAGGCGCTTAGCGTCATCTGTACTGCGCCACTTTCTACACCAAATTGCTGTGCAATGATCGGCATACTGGGCAGATACATATCAATTGCCAAAGGCATCAGCATTGATAACAAGCCCAGGATAAAGATCAAACCAACGTGGGATGTCCGGTTTGTCGCTTCATTTTGATTACTGGCATGCACGTTCAACAACTCCTTCACTAACCTACTGCGGGTTGTACTCGTCAGACTTCAAGCCGCATGTGCATTGACCACGCCGCAATAGAAAATCAATTACAGATGAGGAGCGCCGACACTCGCAATTTCTTCGGCAGTCAGTGGGCGATACTCACCGGGTGCTAAATCATCATCAAGTTTGATGTCGCCAATACGTTCACGATGCAGTTCCAGCACACGATTTCCGACCGCACCAAACATGCGTTTTACCTGATGGTAGCGCCCTTCACTGATAGTCAAACGCACTAGCTGAGGCTCGATAACTTCAAGCTGCGCCGGTTTCGTCAATGATTTTTCGTTATGCAACTGTACGCCGTCAGTAAACTGCTGCGCCGTATCATCAGCAACCGGGTGTTCCAGTGTCACCAAATAGGTTTTTTCGCAATGATGGCGTGGAGAGGTAATGCGGTGCGACCATTGACCATCGTCGGTCATCAGCACCAGCCCGGTGGTGTCGATGTCTAACCGCCCTGCCGCGTGAAGCTTATAAGCCACGGGTTCATCAAGGAAATACAGCACGGTTGGGTGATCCGGATCTTCTGTTGAACACACATAACCCTGCGGTTTGTTCAGCATAAAATAACGTGGGCCAACTGTCTGTTGTAATGGGTTGCCATCAAATCTCACGTCTTGTTCTGGCGTCAGCTTAATGGCACCACTTTTGACTATTTCGCCATCAATAGTGACGCGTTTTGCCCGTAGCTCGCGCGCGACCAACGCCCGGCTAACCCCTAATTGCTGAGATAAAAACTTGTCCAATCGCATTAAATCTACTTTGCCTGTTGTCTTGTCGTGCCACAGAGGGGCGCGATACCCGCACTTACACCTGCCAATGATGACAGAATGCTAATAATACGGTGTGAAATTAATTAAACAGTATAGCGGCGGTTGCCCTATCATCCTAGGAACAGTTACGCAAAAAGCCGTTATTGAGAAACAGCTTATCTGCACGGCATCGCCCCCTCGCGCAGGCCGCCACACACGGGCATAATAATAGAAAGCCTTGAAGATAATAATAGAAAACCTTGAAGATAAATGGCACTTATACGTTGAAAGTAAATGTTACGTCACAGGAAAGTGCCGCAAGCAATGAATGAGTTTAACCAATTGAGAATAATGATAAAAATCATCTGGCAGGCGCATTAATGGCTTTTACACTACGCCCTTATCAACAAGAAGCGGTGGATGCGACGCTAGCTTATTTTCGTCGCCATACCGAACCGGCGCTCATTGTCTTACCCACTGGCGCAGGTAAAAGTCTGGTTATTGCTGAATTAGCAAAACTGGCGCGAGGGCGTGTTTTGGTGCTAGCGCATGTCAAAGAACTGGTGGCGCAAAATCATGCCAAATATTGTGCTTATGGTTTAGAAGCAGACGGTTTAGAGGCCGATATTTTTGCCGCTGGCCTGCAACAACGCCAAAGTGAGGGGAAAGTGGTTTTTGGCAGTGTACAATCCGTGGCACGGAATCTGTCACTGTTTGATAGTGCCTTTTCGCTGCTCATTATCGATGAATGTCATCGAATCAGTGACGCAGATGACAGCCAATATCAGCAAATTATTCAGCATTTACGCACGACTAACCCGCGTTTACGTTTGCTGGGACTGACGGCGACCCCTTACCGCCTGGGCAAAGGCTGGATTTACCAATTCCACTATCACGGTATCACTCGAGGTGATGGGAAATCCCTATTCCGCGATTGTATTTATGAATTGCCCCTGCGTTATATGATTAAGCACGGTTTTCTGGTGCCACCGGAGCGGCTGGATATGCCGGTCGTGCAATATGATTTCAGTCGGTTGACCAGCAATAGCGACGGCATGTTCCGTGAAGCGGATTTAGACCGCGAGCTTAAACAGCAGCAAAGAATCACCCCACATATTGTTAGTCAGATAGTTGAATATGCCGCCCATCGCCGTGGCGTGATGATTTTTGCCGCCACTGTCGAACATGCCAAAGAAGTCTACGGGCTACTCCCCAAAGGCCAGGCGGCGCTGGTGAGTGCCGGAACGCCCCCCGCCGAGCGGGATGCTTTAATCACTGCTTTTAAGCAGCAGAAATTACATTATTTGGTGAATGTGGCGGTCTTAACGACCGGTTTTGATGCCCCACATGTTGATTTGATTGCAATTCTTCGCCCAACCGAATCCGTCAGCTTGTATCAACAAATTGTTGGGCGCGGCTTGCGGCTTTCGCCGGGCAAAGAAGATTGTCTGATTCTGGATTATGCCGGCAATCCCCACGACCTTTTCACCCCAGAAGTGGGTACCAGCAAACCCCACACCGGCAGCCAGCCAGTACAAGTCTTTTGCCCAGACTGCGGTTTTGCCAATATTTTCTGGGGAAAATGCACCGAATCCGGCGAGATTATTGAGCATTATGGCCGCCGCTGTCAGGGCTGGTTTGAAGATGATGATGGCGCACGAGCCCAATGTGATTACCGCTTCCGCTTTAAATCCTGCCCACATTGCGGGGCGGAAAATGATATTGCCGCCCGCCGCTGTCATCAGTGTCAGGAGGTGCTGGTCGATCCCGATGATATGCTGAAAGCGGCCCTGAAATTAAAGGACGCGCTGGTATTGCGTTGCGGTGGAATGAGTTTGGAAAGTGGCCAGGATGTAAAAGGCGAATGGCTAAAAATCACTTATTACGACGAAGATGGCACCGATACCAGTGAGCGTTTTCGCTTAACTACCGCCGCCCAGCGGATGGCATTTGAGCAAGTTTTCCTGCGCCCTCATCAACGGGCGCCTGGGGTTACACTGAAATGGCAAACTGCCGCCGATATCATCGCTCAGCAGGCGCTACTGCGTTATCCGGATTTTGTGGTCGCCCGCCGCCGTGGACAATGGTGGCAAATCAGGGAAAAGGTTTTCGATTATCAGGGACGTTTTAGGCGGGCTGACTCTCTCGCCTAAGCCGCATTAAGCCTGATAAATTCATAGTTTCGTTTGCTGTCTGGCTGATATTTCGCTAGAATGTCGCCCGCTTTGCTCTGGGTTTACCCAAGTAAAGCCGAGTATCGAACCTGTTGCTGGGTCGCCTGTAGCAGGGTTAATTTTCTTTAAGAGAAAACAAAATGACCACTATCAATGTAGAAGTACGAAACGACCAGGGTAAGGGTGCGAGCCGCCGCCTGCGTGCAGCAAATAAATTTCCGGCAATCATTTACGGTGGTTCAGAGGCAGCAATCGCTATCACTCTTGATCATGACACCACCAAGAACCTTGAATTGAAACCGGGCTTTTATGATTCAGTACTGACTCTGGTTGTCGACGGTAAAGAAACCAAAGTTAAAGTACAGGCTGTTCAGCGTCACGCTTTCAAGCCAAAACTGACTCATATCGACTTCGTTCGCGTTTAATCGCGTCGCTTTCGATATTCGGGACGCCGAAATAAAAAACGCCGCTTCTGCGGCGTTTTTTATTAGCTGAATAAAGTCATGGTGCAAACAATTACTTCTTACCCGCATTGCGCTGTAGCTGATCACGCAGATTGGGAGGAGTGCCTTTAATGGTCAAGGTGTCCGTCGCCGCATCCCAAAAAATACGCTCGCCCAGTAACAACGCATCAAAATTGATACTCAACCCACCGCCACTACCTGCAAACTTGGTCAACTGACGCAAAGTGCTGCGATCTGCCGGGAAACTCTCTTCCAATGCATAACCCTGCTCAGCAGAGAATTGTTGGAAATCTTTTTCGCCCAACTTTGGTAACTCTTGCGAAAGCTCCTGCAAGGCAATTTCTTCACCGGCCTGCAACTGCTCATTACAATAGCTATAAACCTGCTGACGATAAGCCTGGCGCTCATTTTTACCCAGCTCGGCATCCGCACAATAATCATCAACCGCCTGTAATAAACCACGGTTTTGCGCTTTAGTATCCAGACCTTCACTTGCGGCCAAGAAATCCATAAAGAAATCAGATACTTTACGCCCTACCCGCCCTTTCAAGAAAGTCAGATAACGGGTTGATTCCGGGTTATTTTCCCATTCAGTTAAATCAATACGGGCCACAATATCAGCACGATTGATATCAAGATAATGAGTCGTGCTCAGGTCAAGTTGCTCATTCACCCGCATGCTATTACAGCTGCTTAGCACTGAAATCAGTAAATATTCCACCGCCAGATAGCGGTATTGGCAAAACAGTACCACGCCACCTTCAGCAAACGGATATTTGGCTAACTCATCGCGTAAACGCCCGGTTGCCGCACGACTAAAGCTGAGGAAATCTTCATCACCCTTACGGCTCCGTTTCAGCGCATCAGCCAGCTCACTTTGTTCATTAAACAACCCATAAGCTTTGCTTTTGGCACTGTAAACCCGATGCAGCTCGGCCATCATTTCTTCAACTACAGCATTGGCTGGTAACAACGAATCGCGCAACACCACATCAAGCGTTTGTTCATCACGTTTGATAAGCTGATGTAAGGCTATCTGGTCAATATCCAGACTCATGATAAATACTCCTTTTGGCTAGGGCCGTATTCAATCACTGATGCCTGAGAGCTGCAACTCAAAAGCTATCTCGGCCCCCAATTAATGGCTAATGATTCTTAATGCTATAAAATAGCGGAAAAGCGCGTCTCTATACGGTAAGATATGGGACTTTGTCAGGTGTTGAGCACAATTTCTATGCCACAATCATCCCGTTATAGCGACGAACACGTTGAAAAATTGCTGTCAGAATTAGTCAGCGTACTGGAAAAACACCGTACCCCAACCGATCTTTCTTTGATGGTTTTGGGAAATATGGTAACAAATCTGATCAATACCAGCATTGCTCCTGCGCAACGCAAAGTATTGGCTCGTTCTTTCGCTGAAGCCCTCCAAGCTTCAGTACGTGAAGATAAAGCTCATTAATTTACCGGCCAAGACTACAATCTCAATATGGTGACAAATCGTCAGCGCTATCGTGAAAAAGTCTCCCAGATGATCAGCTGGGGGCACTGGTTCGCCCTGTTTAACATCCTGTTCAGCTTGGCGCTGGGTAGCCGCTATTTGTTTATCTCCGATTGGCCTTCATCGCTGATTGGCCGTGTCTATGCCCTTGTCAGTTGGCTTGGGCACTTTAGTTTTATTGTTTTTGCTGCCTATTTATTGGTGATATTCCCACTGACTTTTGTGGTGATGTCGCAACGGCTACTCCGTTTCCTTTCCGCCGCCTTTGCCACTGCGGGCTTAACCCTGCTTCTGGTAGATACCGAGGTTTTCACCCGCTTCCACTTGCATCTTAACCCCGTAGTATGGGAGTTAGTGGTTAACCCGGATCAAACTGAGCTGGCGCGTGATTGGCAATTGATGTTTATTGCCGTGCCGGTCATTTTTCTTGTCGAGATGCTTTTCGGTACCTGGGCATGGCAAAAACTACGCAGTCTCAACCGACAGCGCTTTGTGAAGCCGCTGGTTGCCGTGTTTATTTCCGCCTTCTTTGCCTCACATCTGATTTATATCTGGGCAGATGCTAATTTCTATCGCCCCATCAGTATGCAGCGCGCGAACTTACCGCTCTCCTATCCGATGACAGCGCGTAAATTCCTTGAGAAACATGGTCTGCTTGACCAAGAGGAATATCAGCGGCGCTTGGTAGAACAAGGTAATCCAGATGCATTGACCGTTGAATATCCCCTCAGCCCGATCGCCTTTAGCGACAAAGGCAGCGGTTATAATCTGTTATTAATTGTGGTTGATGGCATCCGTGCCAATAGCCTGCAAAAAGACATGCCAGTTTTGGCTGAATTCGGCCATTCAAACATCCAATTTGACCAGCATTACAGCTCGGGTAATCGTCAGGATACCGGGCTGTTTGGGCTGTTTTACGGTATTTCCCCAACCTATTTAGATGGTGTTCTTTCTTCACGTAAACCTTCTGCATTCATCACGTCATTGAGTGCTCAAGGCTATCAGTTTGGATTGTTCTCATCCGATGGTTTTGCCTCGCCGCTCTATCGCCAGGCGTTGTTATCTGATTTCACCTTACCTGCCCCGGCAGAACAAACTGACAGCGAAACTACAGCACAATGGCAACAATGGCTGTCCACACTGAATAATAATACGCCGTGGTTCTCATACATTAACCTTAACGGGTCAATTGAAGCGCAAGATCCTGTTGTTGGTCATAAAGTTGCCACGCCAGCCGATTTTATTCGCCATTATAAAACGGGTGCAAAAGATGTGGATCAGCAGATTGCGACCATTCTGGATACGCTAAAACAACGCGGACAACTCGATAAAACCGTAGTTATTATTACTGCCAGCCATGGTGTCGAATTTAATGATAGCGGCAATGATAGCTGGGGGGCTGGCAGCAGCTTTAATCGTCAACAGTTGCAAGTCCCGTTAATCGTCCATTGGCCGGGCACGCCCGCACAGAAAGTGAACAAGTTAACCAACCACGAAGATATTATGACCACACTGATGCAGCGGCTATTGCACGTTAAAACCGCAGCAGAGGATTATTCGCAAGGGGAAGACTTATTCGCCGCACAACGCAACAACAACTGGGTAGCGACGGGCGATAATGGCACTCTGGTTATCACTACACCAACACAAACGATTGTGTTAGATAATAATGGTGGATACCGGGCTTATGACGAGCAAGGTAATGAAATTAAAGATGAAAAACCACAACTCCCATTACTGTTGCAAGTGCTGACTGATATAAAACGTTTTATTGCGAACTAGCTCTAAAAACCGAGCCGTGGGCGCTTAAAAAACCAGCAAACGATTTTGACAAGTCTTGCATTAGTCACTGCAAAATGTAGTATAAATGCCACTGTATCGGCATGTAGCGCAGCTTGGTAGCGCACCGTCATGGGGTGTCGGGGGTCGAAGGTTCAAATCCTTTCATGCCGACCAAAATACCCTAAGAAAACCAACCCATTAGGGTTGGTTTTTTTGTTTGTGGGGTTTATCGATGGCAAAACAATGGTAAAGCCCCAACTACATACGTCGAGGTTAAGTCAGTAATGAACTGATTGTTTCTACTGTCTGATTATATGTTCCATCATTTCACTTGGTTTAAAGAAAAAATATTCCTGGAAATGCGAGCTGCCCCTAAACAAATTGCTGCGCAATGCGGGTTTCAAGCTAACAATATTCTGGCTATGTTATAAGCCGCCCATATGATTGAGCGGCTTTCTCTGATAAAAAGCTTGTCGAGGAATTAGAGTTCTTCACCATTGCTGGCAATAACTTTCTTGTACCAGCCAAAACTCAATTTACGCGAACGCGCCATCGTGCCAGTCCCATCATCATTTTTATCCACGTAGATAAAGCCATAACGTTTGCTGTATTCACCTGTCGTGAATGATACACAGTCGATGCAACCCCATGGGGTGTACCCCATCAAGTCCACGCCATCTTCAAACACCGCTTTTTTCATTTGCTCAATATGGGCTTTGAGATATGCAATGCGGTAATCATCGTGAACCATGCCGTCATCAGCAACGTGGTCGATAGCACCAAAGCCATTTTCAACAATAAATAGCGGCTTTTGGTAACGCTCATACAATACGCTCAGTGAATAACGCAAGCCGACAGGATCAATCTGCCATCCCCAATCAGATGCTTTAACATGAGGATTAGGTACACTGCCCTCAAAGCCGGAAAGAGAATGTCCACTCCCCGGATGGGTTGCAGAAACCGCATTACTCATGTAATAACTCAGCCCCATGTAATCCGCGCAACCTTCACGAAGAATGTCGAGATCACCCTCTTCCATATTAATAGTGAAACCGCGACGCGCCCATTCATTCAGAATGTAGGAAGGATAGTAACCACGCATATGAACATCACCGAATAGATAACGCTCACGCATAGCTTCTACTGAATACATCATGTCATCTGGATGGCAAGAGAATGGATATAGCGGCACCATCGCGACCATACAGCCAATTTTGAATTCTGGATTAATGGCGTGGCCCAGTTTGACCACTTTGGCACTGGCCACAAACTGATGATGCAGAACCTGATACATTGTTTCTTCAGGGTTTTCTTGTTCAGTGAACACCACACCAGAGCAGCAATAACCAAATAACGGATACTTCCAGTTACGTTGGTTATTGATCTCGTTGAATGTCATCCAATATTTGACTTTGCTTTTATAGCGCTCCATGACCACTTCACTGAATTTCACGAAGAAGTCGACCACTTTCCGATTTTTCCAGCCACCGTATTCTTTAACCAAGTGCCATGGCATTTCGAAATGAGACAACGTAATCACCGGCTCAATACCGTATTTCAGTAGCTCATCAAACATATCATCGTAAAATTGCAGACCAGCCTCATTCGGTTGCTGCTCATCACCTTTCGGGAAAATGCGCGTCCAGGCAATGGAAGTTCGGAAGCATTTGAAGCCCATCTCAGCAAACATTGCGATGTCTTCTTTGTAATGACCATAAAAATCAACCGCTTCATGATTTGGATAGCGATAACCGTCTTGCACACCATCAGTTATCACACGGTCAACACTGTGTGAGCCACCGGACAATACATCGGCAATACTTATACCTTTGCCGCCTTTATCCCAGCCGCCTTCAACCTGATGCGCTGCAACTGCGCCGCCCCATAAAAAATCTTTCGGTAATTGTTTGTGGCTCATAAATTTATTCCTTAGTACTGCGGGCAATCGTTCACCCTGAAAATGGAAATCAATGACGGGTGATAGCCCGTCCGAACATTAAATATTTTAACCCTGATTCATTTGCGCCTGAACAAGTGGTGCATCGGATGTTTTAGCACTGCTTGATTGTGCAACATTTTCTGTCTCATCCGTAAACCCAACCAACCAAGTGAAAACGGCACCCAAGACGAAAGCAACAGTGATTGATAGCAAGAATCCCAGGAACTGTGTCATATGCCCTTCTTTAAAGAAGACTGGCAGTACTGCGATACCGGGCAGGCAATAACTCCATGACACAGCATTAAAACTCCCTGCAATAGCCCCGCCGATCCCCCCAGCAGCACAACTGCATAAGAAAGGTTTTTTTAAGCGTAATGCCACACCGTAAATAGCCGGTTCGGTAATACCGAATAAAGCCGTAATCCCTGCTGACAATGAAATTCCTTTCATTTCACTGTTGCGCGTTTTTAAATAAACGCCAAACATGGTTCCGGCCATAGCAAAGACCGCAGAGGCTTGCAAACCAGTGAAAGTGTCATAACCCAATGTAGCATAGTTACCCACAGTGACTGGGGTGATACCCCAATGAACACCCAATGTAACTAATGGTTGCCAGAATGCCCCAACCATAAACCCTGCTATCGCTGGGCTGAGGTTATAAAGTGTATTGTAAACACCACCAATAGCCCCACCTATCAAGTTACCCACCGGGCCAAATACCAGCAGGGTTAATGGCACCATAATGGCAATACAGAACATCGGGGTAAACAGATTACGCACCACCATCGGCAGCACTTTTTCACAGAAGCGCTGCACATAAGACATCGCCCAAACCATCAAAATGATCGGGATAACCGAGGCGGTGTAGCTCAGGTATTGCACGGGAATACCGAAGAAATCCAAAGTAGGTGATGACAAAGGAATACCGGCGATGGTATTCAAAATATGGGCAACTTGCGGATTATTCAGTGCTTCATGCATCAATTGCTGAACCGCAGGATCGGCTGAGTTCACCGTGACGATTTTGTTGGCCGTGAGCATGTTCATATAATCTGGGCTGATCAGCGCACATGCAGTAATAACGGCGGTGAAAGGGTTAACATTGAATTTCTTGGCAGCAGTAAAGGCCACCATCACTGGCAGGAAGGTAAAACCGGTCCAGGAAACAAAGTTTAGAATACGATAAGTCCCACTGGCGGCATCCATCCAACCTATCGCGGCAAGGAAAGAAATAATCCCTTGTAAAATACCGCAAGCGGCCAGTGGATAAAGGAACGGCGCAAAAATACTCGAGATAATATCCATTAAGCGACTAACAATACCGACTTTAGGTGCTGCCACCGGCGCGCTTTCATCAATATTAATCAGGTTCGTCACATGCTTATAAGCATCACCGACGTGGTTACCAATAACCACTTGCATTTGCCCACCCGCTTCAATGACGGTAATAACCCCTTTAACACGATTTAATTTTTCTTTATCGACAGCTTTATTATCTTTCAATATAAAGCGTAAACGCGTTGCACAATGTGTGACGGTAATCACATTATTATCGCCGCCGATATATTTAATAATTTCTTGGGCGGTCAATGAGTAATCAATTGCCATTATTAGTCTCCTGCCACGAGTGCTGAGTATAAGATAAACAGAGTGTTACCGGGTTATTATTAATATTCTTTTTCGATTGAGGCTGAAGTTTAACAAAAAGAAAAGCGAAGTCACGATATAACAAAAACCGTGACTTGGAATATGTAACATGTAAAAAACACCCTGTTTTATCGAGTATTTTTATTAATTAACTTGGGGAGTTTCTTACCGATAGTCTCAATAATATATAATACTGGGATCTGAGTGGTAATATTATATTGGCCTTCCAATACAATAGGTGGCATATGGTAGGAAATATTTAAATCCGCCATCTTAGCCAATGTTGAGTTATCACTGTTGGTTAAGCTAATAATTTTGCAATTCTGCAAGCTGAACTGATTAGCAATACGAATAATTTCCTCGGTCTCACCAGAGACAGAGAAAATAATCGCAATCGCATCCTGATACATGTCACTATTAATCGGATAATAGGGATCGTCAATATAAGTGCTGTATTTCCCTATATTAGAAAAGAAACGCGCACTGTATTTTCCTAATGCACCAGACGTCCCTATTCCAACAAAAATAATTCTGCGTGTAGCGGCTATTTGAGCAGCTGCCGTATCAAGTAACTCATCAAATTCGCTATTATTGATACTTTTAAAATAGCTGATTATTTCACTGATACCAAAAGTAACAGGTGGTTTTTCATCATGTTCTAAATACAGTTTAAAACGAATACGGAATTCAGAGTAACCATCACAATTCATTTTTTTGCAGAAACGTAAAACCGTGGTCGTCGATACTCCCGCAGCATCCGCCAATTCTCTGATGGTCATGTACATCACTTTATCAGTATTTTTTATGATGTAGTTATAGACGATCAATTCCAGTTCGTTCAGCGATGATATTTCTTTATATGTAAACATACTGGTACCTGAAACGATGCTATGGCTTGAGATGGGTAAATTTAGCATGAAATGAGCGGACTCACGAGGGCGTTATGCGGGAATGGGGGGGCGGCGAGTGGACATACCGGGCCGTTCAGCCCGGTCTATTACAGTAAATAATCCTGCATTATTACTGTGGCGTGACAGGCAGATTGATATCAGGGGCGGTTGACAGGTCAATTCGGCTTAATAGCACACGATAAGTTTTCCATGCTGTGAGTTGTTCTTTATCATCGCCAGTTGCTAATTAACACGCGATATTGGCATTGATTTGGTCATTGAAGTCACTGATAGAAACGCCGCCACCGCCCCAACAACTTTTTTGCGTCGCATTGGGGTCATGTCAGTCCTCCATTTTGTGTAATGCGTCATGACATACCGCAATGGCGGCTGAAATATTTTCTACTGTTTTATTGCGCAGAAAATCTCGTAACATTTCAGTTCTACGTTGTTCTTCTTTAATTATTGCGTCTTTTTCTCGTAAATTAACATAATAGGTTTTGACAGTAAAAATCATGCTAATCACGGTGCCGAGAATAAAGATATAATCTTGTAAACTCAGGGCCGAGAATAATGCCAGTGACCCAGTCCACCAATACGGAAGCTGACTTTGTTCATTCATTTATGACCTCTCTCCATTACACTGGCGTGTATGACTAACAGAAACAGGAAAGCCCCGGAAATGCGGAGATTTCCGGTTATTCAATCAGTGTGTAACTAACCAGTGATATCACACTAATACACTTTTTGCGGGCCGCGTTAATATTTTTCATAAATATGTAAGTTTTCTATCAGCGGGTTCATTTCTAATTTCACATTCAGCACCGCAGGTAATTTGATATTATTGCTAACGGTAATAAAATTGACTCATGAAAAAGAAGCCATTAACGCCAAAATAATTACCAGTATAAACAAGTAGATAAGATATCGTCTAAAAACAATTATTTAACCTCATTCTGCACTAACATGGTGAAAACCAGGTTGTTTTACACAAAATAGAACTGTATATTAATACAGTATTTTTAACTTAGGAAAGAAGCGATGCGAGTTGAATTAATTTATGACAAACGGAATGTCGCCGGCCTGGCTAACGCCAATGAAATGATCAAAGCAGAATTGACCAAGCGCGTACACCAAGTGTTCCCCAATGCAGAGGTTAAGGTCAAACCAATGCAAGCTAATGGCATTAATACCGATGCGAGTAAACAAGAGAAATCTGTGCTCAATCGTTTGGTAGAAGAGATGTTTGATGAAGCAGATCAATGGTTAGTGAGTGAGTTTTAACCCCGATTAAGCCGGGTAACCCAGCCCGGCTCATATCAATTTTAATTGATCAGTCATCGTTATAATTAATTATATTTAAACACTTAATTTTATTTTAATCTTTAATTAACAATTTTAAATCCCTCTCAATGTTAACTTCCGCATGAAGCTTTAAACAAATTAAAGGTTAATAATGAAAGTTAATATTACAGTAAAAAAAAACCTCAGCATATTCATGCTACTCGCCTTATCTCACTCTGCGGTAGCCAGTTATCATACTAAGATAACTGATAGTTTGACTGTCAGTACCTCACTGGGGTTATTAAATACAGAATCAAATGAATATGTTTATGACCGAAACAGCCGAAAAATAAGTCAGTTAGATTGGAAAGCTGAGAATACCCCGATTGTTAAAATAGATATCTCATGGGATGTGTTATCACGTTTAACTTTCACCGCTCGCGGGTGGTCTACATTATCATCAAGCAAAGGCACTATGGATGATTATGATTGGAATCAGACAAACCAAACCAAGTGGACGGATTGGTCTCATCATGAAAAAACCCATTTGAACTATGCTAACGAAATTGATCTGAATGCAAAGTTTTGGTTTTTAAAACAAGACAATTATCGTATTGGTTTGATGAGTGGCTATCAACGTAATAACAATGATTGGACCGCTTATGGTGGAAACTATCATTACAACAATGGTAACAATATTTTTACAGCTTCAGATACCGTTGCAGCAATCGGTTATAAACAAAATTTTGATATGACCTACATTGGTTTAGCTGGAAGCTATCATTATCAAAAGTTTGAGTTTAATACCTCGCTGAAATATAGCCGTTGGGTCAATGCCAATGCACAGGATGAACATTATTCACGCAAAATTTCCTTCAAAGACAACAGCAAAAACTCGCGCTATTACGCAGTCGTGGTGGATGCGGGATATTATATCACCCCAAGGACCAAATTATTTGTAGAAGCTGCCTGGAATCAATACACCGAAGGGAAAGGAACAACGCAAATCCTCAACCGGAATACCGGCACATCACAAAATAATCTTGATGGCTCAAGCATCGCGCAGAAAAATCAAACTATCGCCATGGGATTTCTGTACACTTTTTAACCCATCGATATACAAGTAATAACAAATCATCAGCATCAGTGTCGTGTGAAATAGCCTATTTCAGCGGTATTGATGCTGATTTTGTATTTTAAATATCACTATTTTTTTCAACTTTATTTTAATTTTTACGGCTACGTTAGGTTTGCAAGAATAGTCAAGTTTCTGTTTTTATTGAATATCATTCTCAACAAAATTCTCCTACCTTGTCACCATTACATAAAGAAGAATTAACAATGGTGCATAAATGGAAGTTTGTTACTGTGACTCACCTCAAGTTTTCCTATATCACGCCGTTACTTGAATTATGCCCTCCCCTACATTTAGGACGCTCTATGCTTGATTCCATTCGTTCACGTATTCTGGCTGCCTGTATCATCATCGTGGCTGGTTCGCTTGCCATTAATACTTATTTTAACTACTCCGTTGCCAACAAATATAACAATAGTGCTATCGATAATACCTTGAAGGCGGTAACTGCCAGCCATGGGGTTGGGATTGCAGATTGGGTGGCGATGAAAACACAGATGATTGTGTCGCTTAAAGAAAGCGCATTGGCAGCAGACCCTATTGCAGCTTTACGCCAAGTGGCTGCGGCGGGTAACTTTATTAACGTTTATATCGGTTACGCAAATAAGACGGCTATTTTTTCTAATCCAGATGGCATTCCTGCTGACTATGATCCCACCGGTCGCCCTTGGTATTTACAAGCAGTGAAAGCGGGTAGCCCAGTGGTGACACCCCCTTATATTGATGCAGGAACTAATCAATTAGTCGTGACTTTTGCCTTGCCTATTATTCAGGATGGCAATGTGAAAGGGGTATTAGCTGCCGATGTCACCATGGACAGCGTGATTACAAACGTAAAATCTATCCATCCAACAGAGGGTAGTTTTGGTATGTTAATTGATGCTAACGGCACAATTATCGCCCATCCAGACGTGCAATTAACCCTAAAACCGCTGAGTGAAATCGCGCCGACATTGGATCTTAAAGCCCTGTTGACCGCAACCGCCCCTACCGCGGCTGAGATTGATGGCAGCACTAAGTTGTTACTTGCACAAGCAGTCCCCGGCACTCAGTGGTTTACTGTCGTCGCGCTGGACAAAGCCCACGCCACTGCCGGTATGCGCTCATTATTGACCACATCCCTGGTAACCCTGATTGTCATCATCTTAATTGCCATTGTCATTATTAGCCTGATTACCCAGCGCGCCCTGACACCACTGAACCATGTCCATAAGGCCATGGATGCTATCAGTTCTGGCTCGGAAGATTTAACCCAGCGCTTGCCGGTAGAAGGCCGTGATGAAATGGCCAAAATAGCCATTTCATTCAATAAATTTGCTGACAAACTCAGCGGCGTTATGGCGCAGATCCGCAATACCAGCGAATCTGTCAGCATTGCGGCGAATGAAATTGCGGCAGGTAATCAGGATTTGTCTGGCCGAACAGAGTCAGCCGCTGCCAGTTTGCAACAAACCTCGGCAGCACTCGAACAAATCTCAGCAACCGTGGCGCAATCTGCCAGTGCGGCAAGGCAAGCTAATACCGCGGTTCTCTCAGCCGCCAATGATGCTTCTCGTGGTGGCGAAGTTATCGCGAAAGTTATCACGACCATGGAGTCTATTGAGGCGGCTTCGGGCAAAATCGGGGATATTACCAGTGTCATTGATGGCATCGCTTTCCAGACCAATATTCTGGCACTGAATGCGGCAGTAGAAGCTGCGCGCGCCGGTGAGCAAGGTCGTGGATTTGCCGTGGTGGCGGGAGAAGTTCGCACCTTAGCGCAACGCAGCGCACAAGCGGCAAAAGAGATTAAAACCCTGATTGACTCGACGGTAAGCAGTGTTGCCTCTGGCTCCGGTCAGGTGCGGCAAGCCAGTAATACCATGACCGAGATTGTGAGCAGTGTATCTGATGTCACGACAATTATGTCAGAAATCACTAATGCGGCAGATGAACAAATGCGCGGTATTAATGAGATAAATAGCGCAGTCACTCAATTGGATACCATGGTGCAACAAAATGCCGCATTGGTGCAGGAATCAACCGCGGCCTCTGCTGCATTACAAGCCCAGGCGGCTGATTTGACCAGTGCCGTGAACCAATTCAAGATCTAATGCCCTTTCGTTGCAGCGAGTGACATTCAACCCGCTGCAACGCCCTACTCAAGCATTATCCTACTCAAGCACTATCCGCGCGCCAATTTTAAGCGGTGCGAAATTGTCTGCCGCAACCCCGGCTTCTGTCAACGCGAGCTTCAGCTGTTGTGGCGGCTCATCCAGAGATTCATCGGCCAACTCAAACACCCCCCAGTGGATAGGCACCGTCACAGGTTGCTGTAATTGTTTAAATAACTGCACTGATTGCTGCGGATCCATATGCTGCGCGTTCATAAACCAACGCGGGGCATAAGCACCAATCGGCAATGCCGCATAGTTAAATGGCCCCAATCTTTCACCAATGGTCAGTAATTGCGGGCTATATCCCGTGTCACCGGTGAAATAGAAATTGATTGCATCGCGCTTAACCACCCAGCCCGACCACAAACTTTGGTTACGATCCCAAGGTGTGCGCATGCTCCAATGCCGCGCGGGCACACAATGAAACTCAAATTCGGCGGCAAGATGGCTATCCCACCAATCTAATTCATGAACATGGCGAGCACCATGCTGCAGAAACCAACTTTTCAGCCCCAGTGGCGCTAAAAAAGTCACGTCGGGGAAACGGCATAATAATTGGGTAATGGTTCTGACATCCAAATGGTCATAATGATTGTGGGAAATCACAACCACATCAATATGCGGCAACTCCTTTACGCTGGCAGGTGCAGGTGTCCTGCGCTCTGGGCCGTAAAAATTGAGCGGCGAAGCCCGGCTGGAAAGCACGGGATCAAACAGCACAGTTTTGCCACTTACACGCAATAATAACGAAGCATGTCCCAGCCACCACAAAGCATCTTGTTGGCCGCTGAAATCTGCCGGTTGCCACCAGTCAGTGACAAACTGCGCATAACCTTGCTGCGGGGGTTTCGGTAAGGACTGGCGCTTTCGCTCCTCCCGCCAGCGTTTCAGATCCTGCGAGTGATGGACAACTGGCTCCAGATTCTGAAATCCAAACTCTGTATGGTGTGGCTTACTGGCATCATAATAAGGGTTTTTCTTCGCCATTTTACGTCCTTCACTGCTAGCCACTCTTGCAGCCAGAATACATTCATGGGCCATGCCCGTAACAGTTCATACTTGCCCAATATGAATACTTTCACCCGGTGGGCAAGTTGCCAGAATAATAAGATTTAATGCCAATGATGATATTTCAGAAAACTGATTTAAATCTTGCCACACTTATCACGGTCACGATTGTCATAAGCAGGCATTATCACTCATTCATATTCTTATGGATATTTTGTTTTTTACTGAATATTTCCACCTCTCTACTAAATTGATTCATATCAATTTTTACTGCGATACGCGCTATTTCTGGCGACAAAACCCTTTTTCGTGATCCAACGCTCATTTTTAACGGCAACACTCCTTTATAAACAAAACGATTATCCATTATTAATGAAACGTTGTTTTAATTTGAGGTGGCGGTAAGAATGAGTAAAGCTATTACAACAAGACATACGTTAGCGTATGGGAGCGCTAACTTACTGGGGAGCGGGGCGCTGGCAATCAGTGGTGCCTGGCTGATGTATTTCTACACCACCTTTTGCGGGCTGTCGGTGGTAGAAGCGGCCACTATTTTTTCAATCGCCAGTATTCTCGATGCAATCAGTAACCCGGTAATGGGTTATATCACTGATAACTTTTACAATACCCGACTTGGCCGTCTATTTGGCCGCCGGCGCTTCTTTATCTTGCTGGGTATTCCACTGGTATTGGTCTATCCAATGCTGTGGATGAGCGGATTTGGTTTCTGGTATTACTTGCTGACCTACGCATTGTTTGAATTGATTTATACCTCCATCATGGTGCCGTATGAAACACTGGCGACCGAGATGACCACTGATTTTGCCAAACGCTCAAAATTAACCGGTTCTAAAGCTATTTTCGGCAAGGTCGCCAACTTCCTGGCGGCTTTTATCCCCGGCCAGTTTATTGCTATTTATGGTAAAGATTCCGCAACGCCTTTCCTCTATACCGGTATCGCCTACGGCTTGATTATGTGCTGCGCCATGATTTGGCTTTACAGCTCATCCTGGGAGCGCCCGGCCAGCGAAGTGGTGAGAGAAACCACCAGCAGTTTGGGCCAAGCCTTGAAAAAAATGTGTGTGGATATGGCCTCCACTTTCCATCTGCGTATTTTCCGCAAACATCTGGGCATGTACCTGTTCGGTTTTGGTGCTGAATGGTTGTTCGCGTCTGCATTCACATACTTTATTATTTTTGGTCTGGGCCAGGATGCAACGCTGGTTTCTCAGCTCAACAGTTTCAGTTCAATCATGCAGTTGATTTCTACCGCTATCTTTATCGGTATTTGCGTCAAAATGGGCTTTGCTCGCCCGTTCCGCATTGCCTTGCAAGTGGTGATTGTCAGTGTGATTGCCTATGCGGCGCTCTATTTCACCGGTTGGTCTCAAGCCACGACAGTGATTGTGTTGTTCTGCATCACTGCTGTTTTCGGTTTAAGCACCGGCGGTATCTACTACATTCCATGGACGGTTTATACTTTTTTGGCGGATGTGGACGAAGTGTTGACAGGGCGTCGCCGTGAAGGGATTTATGCTGGCGCCATGACATTCGCTGGCAAAATGGTGCGCTCAATTATTGTCTTCGCTATGGGCTGGACATTAAGCCACTTTGGTTTTGTTTCCGGCCAATCCAGCCAGCCAGAAATGGCGGTGCAAGCCATTGTCGGGGTGTTTGCTATCGGCGTTATCTCACTGGCACTGGTGGCAATCTATTACACTACGCAGATGAAACTGGACCGCAAAAATCATAAGATTCTGCTGGAAGAAATTGATCGGATTAAAAACGGTGGTGCCATGGCAGATATTCCGGCCCATGCCAGAGCGGTAGCGGAAGAGCTTACCGGCTGGAAGTATGAGCAGTGCTGGGGGAATAACCCGCTTGGCATGAAAGAATCATCCAATGTGATCCCTAAGCCGGTCACTGAAAGTTAATTAATCTCGATAGTTACCCCAAACCGCAACGGCCCTGCCCGCTGCGGTTTTTTATCTCCGTCCTTATCCCCGTAATGTAAATTATTCGTCTGTTTGAAAATTTCAGCATGTTTTATACAAATATCCGATTACTATAAGTCTATGACTGTTATTTTGCTTTTTGATCATGGACAAAAGATTGCTGAAACATTTTTCTTCCCCGTTACTGGCCGCGGCTCTGTTCACTATCCCACTGCACGGCTACGCCAACACCGAGCTTTTGACATCACAAGTTGTTGATCAATATGCCGAACATATCTTCTATAACAGCGGGGCCATGGGGATGGCGCTGGTCGTTATTGATAATAATCAAGTGGTTAACCGCAGTTTTGGCGAAACCAAACCCGGTAACAATTTGCGCCCACGGCCAGATTCATTGATCCGCATTGCCTCTATTACCAAGCTGATGACCAGTGAGGTGATGGTAAAACTGGCTGAGGATGGCACAGTAAAATTAACTGACCCTTTGCAAAAATGGGCCCCTAAAGGAGCCAAAGTCCCAGCTTATAATGCGAAACAGCCGATGACTTTGCTCAATCTGGCCAGCCACACCAGCGGCCTGCCTCGTGAACAGCCCGGTGGCCCGCAAAAAAGGCCGGTGTTTACCTGGCCGACCAAAGATAACCGCTGGCAATGGTTGAAACTGGCCAATATGACTGTGCCCCCTGGTGTGAAAGCGGCTTATTCCAATTTGGCTTACGATTTGCTGGCAGACGCGCTATCACGCGCCTCCGGGAAACCTTATACCAGCTTATTACGAGATAAAATCACCGCACCGCTGGGTATGCGAAACACCACCCTCACCCCAACGGCAGAGCAATGTAGCCGTTTGATGATCGGCGTGGGCAGCAGCCGCTGTGAAAACACCATAGCGGCGGCGGGCAGTGGCGGGGTTTACTCGACACCAGAAGATATGCAGCGCTGGATGCAGCAATTCTTAGCTTCCAATAACAACGCACGTAAAAGCACAGCCAAACGTGAACAAGCGCTGTATTTCCAACGTCGCGATTTGGTTTCATTAAAAGGGATGGATGTTGCCGGTCAGGCCGATGCGCTGGGGCTAGGCTGGGTCTACATGGCACCAAATGCTGAACTGCCGGGCATCATGCAGAAAACCGGTGGCGGTGGCGGATTTATTACTTATATGGCGATGATCCCCGAGAAGAATATTGCGGTTTTCGTGGTGGTCACCCGCACGCAACTGACGAAATTCACCAATATGAGTGATGGCGTGAATCGGTTGGTCGCGCAGTTAGCGAAGAATAGCTGACTCAATCAGCGGCAGCGAGGAATCCTGCCGCAACTCAAATTTGTCGGAAAGCAAAAAGCCCGTTATCTTATTCAGATAACGGGCTTTTAATTGGTGCCGGCACCAAGAGTCGAACTCGGGACCTACTGATTACAAGTCAGTTGCTCTACCAACTGAGCTATGCCGGCGTAATTTGGCGGAAGGATAGAGATTCGAACTCTAGGACCTGTTACAGTCGACGGTTTTCAAGACCGTTGCCTTAAACCACTCGGCCATCCTTCCAATGAGCGGGATTATCATCTATAGCGTGATGATATGTCTAGTGTTTCATTCAAAAAAAATGGAAATTTAGTTCGTTTGGTTAAACTTTATGCCAAAAGTGGTCAAAAAAAAGCAAATCGCTTAAAAATACGCCCATATATAAATGGGTGGCTCAGCAGACCAACAGCAAATGGCGGGCACAAAAAACGCGGCCAAGTGACCGCGTTTTATCAGAACCTCTCCTGTCAGCAGGATTAGAACTGGTAAACCAAACCAACCGCTACGATATCATCAGTATTGATACCCGCGTTTTTGGTGAAGTTGTTTTCATCCAACAGGTTGATTTTGTAATCAACATAGGTGGACATGTTTTTGTTGAAGTAGTAAGTCGCGCCAACATCAACATATTTCAGCAGATCCTGGTCACCATAGCCGTTGCCAAGGTCTTTACCTTTAGATTGCAGGTAAGCCACGGATGGGCGCAGGCCGAAATCAAACTGATACTGAGCCACTAACTCGATGTTTTGCGCTTTGTTAGCAAAGCCTGAGTCGGTGTTATTATTGAAGTTACCGAAGCGAGTCAGGTTGTAAGTCTGGGCATAAGTTGCGGCCAGATAGACGTTGTTCGCGTCATATTTCAAACCACCGGTGTATGCATCCGCGCGGTCACCATGGCCAAATGCCAGTTTATTCTGGTCATCAGTACGTTTAGAACTGGCCATTGCAGCAGATGCGCTCACGCCCCAGCCCAAATCATAAGATACGGACATACCGTAGCCGTCACCATTCTGGCCTTGTACATCACGGCCATTGTTGGTTTCAGTACCGCTGCCATTTTTGCCCTGATATTGCAGAGCAAAGTTCAGACCATCCACCAGACCAAAGAAATTGCTGTTACGGTAAGTCGCCATGCCGTTACCACGTTGTGACAAGAAGTTGTCAGCACCGTAAGTATCGCCACCGAATTCTGGCAGAACGTCAGTCCATGAGGTTACGTCATACAGCACACCATAGTTACGGCCGTAGTCGAAAGAACCAAAATCAGTAAATTTCAAACCAGCAAAGCCAACACGGGTGAAGTTACCTTGGTCTTGGTTTTCCGCTTTATTTAGATTTGCTTGATATTCCCACTGGCCGTAACCGGTCAGTTGGTCACTAATTTGTGTTTCGCCTTTCAGGCCAAAACGCATGTAAGACTGGTCGCCATCTTTGCTTTTGTCGTCAGAAAAATAATGCAGGCCATCGACTTTACCGTACAGATCCAGCTTGTTGCCGTCTTTACTGTAAATTTCAGCCGCGCCTGCGCTACCGGCAACTAATAAAGCAGGAACCAGCAGGGAAAGAACTCGAAGTTTCATCGTTATTATCCTCTAATTATTAGATCTAACTATGCCACTGCTCTTATGAGCATATTTTCCCAATAGGGTTATTCTATTGTGGTAATAATATTAGGATTAATCTATACAGAAAATGCTACGAAGTTTCGGATAATGTTTCATATGTCTATAAAGTATTTCAATATGTTAATATTGGCGAACTTTAACAGAATTTAAAAACACTAAAAAATATAGCACACATAATCAATAAATAATTTTTTACCATATTAATCAATAAGATAGTAAAATAATTACATAGCACAAATTGATAAGAAATATCTAACAGTCAAGAACTATAATAAATCCGCTATCATCATTATTTTACTATTTCCTTCATTGTGGCTCGCGCAGCCAGATAATTCGTTAGTGTTACGGCCGGTCTTTTGACCGGCTTTTTATTGCCAGCGACATAGAGTCAAAAATATATTTATAATTTTCACTATAGTTACACAATTAAATTATAGATTAATAATATAGTTTCACACTTATATTTAAGCACAAATAGTTCAGATGATTAAGAATTATAGTTAGCTTTATCGACTAACTATAATTCTGCTGCTCATTGGCTTTTATTCATATATATAGCCATATGATACTAGGATGCGCCCACCATGTGGCATAAATAAAGGTGAAAAAATGCGCCATAATATTAGCGCTCTCGTAATGATTCTTTCACTTTATTCAGCGGCTTGATGAGATAATCCAAAACAGTTTTCTGACCCGTTTTAATCTCCACACTGGCCACCATGCCCGGTAGTATGGGGAATAATTTACCGGCCTTATTGGTCAGGTCGGCCCGATTAGTGCGAACATAAATCCGATAATAAAATTGATCTCGCTTGACCTCATCTTGCAAAGTATCCGGCGATACAGTTTCCACTATCCCCTCCAGATTCCCATAAATGGATGAATCATAAGCCGTTATTTTAACTGTCGCTGACAACCCAGGCCGGATATAAGCAATATCTCGCGGGTTAATCCGTGTTTCAATCAACAGTTGCTCTTCGATGGGGACAATTTCCATCAATTTACCGCCAGGCTGCAACACGCCCCCGACGGTTGAAACCTGAATATCCTTTACTATCCCCCGCACCGGTGAAATCAGTGTTGTCCGGGTGAGTTGGTCTTGCTTGCCAGAAACCACCTGCAACTGTGCATCTAAATCTGCATTATTCTTAACCTGCTCTTCGCGGGCTCTCACTGCATATTGATTGCGAGCTTCATCAATTTTACCGCGCAAGTCACTGATTTGGCGTTGCAACCGAATCACTTCGACCTGACTGGCTGCGCCCTTAGCCACCAGCGGTTCAGTCATGCGCAATTCCTGCTGCACCAGTTTTAGCGATTGTTGTAAGTTGCTCACGGTTTCATTGAGGTTTTGCCGACGGGAAAGGTAAAATTGCGTCTCACGCGCCACCAGCTCCGGCTCTTTTAAGGTGTCCGCACTGAAAGCCAATGCCGCCCCCGTCAATTCGGCCCTTAGGCGCTCGGAAGAGGCACGTAACGTTCGCACTCGCGCGGCGGCTTCACCATAATTAGATTGAAAACGGGTGGGATCAAGGCGAGCCAGAGTTTGTCCTTTATTGATGATGGCGCCTTCGTGTACCAGCAACTCATTGATAATCCCACCATCAAGGCTTTCTATTAGCTGCGCGCGACTCGATGGCGTGACTTTCCCAGTCCCCACTGTGACCTCATCCAGAATGGCGAAATACGCCCAGATGAACATCACAATCATTCCGACCAACATCAGCCAAACAATGGCTGACATGCGCCGCTCCTGATGTGCCCTCTCTTGCTCCAAGCTCAAATTGACCATGACTCACTCCTATTAGGCGGCACCCTGTTGAGATTTATTCGCCATCGCGCTGAGAATATGGTCCCGTGGGCCATCCGCCGCCACCCGGCCGTTATCCATAACAATGATGCGATCCACCAGCTTTAATAACGCCGGCCTATGGGTCACTAACACCAACATGCGACCATCCAGCCAGGTATGCATCTGGCGAATAACATAATCTTCCAGTTGCTCGTCCATTGATGCCGTCGGCTCATCCATCAACACCACTTGCGGATTGCGCAAAATCATCCGGCTCAGCAATACCATTTGCCGCTGACCGCCGGATAACCCCTGCCCACCCTCATTAATGATCCGGTCAAGACAGGCCGCGTCCTGTTGCACCATAGCTATCGCGCCACTGATCCGCAGCGCCTGAATCATTTCCTGCTCCGTAGCATGAGGGTGCCCCAGCATCAGGTTTTGCCGCAGCGAGCCAAAAAACAGGCGGGAATCCTGCGATAAAAAACCCAGTTGGCGGCGTAAATCTGCCGGTTCAATGCGTTTGATATCAACCCCATCAATCACTACCTTGCCCTGTGTGGCGCTGGCTTGACCGGCCAATAATTTCAATAAGGTGGATTTACCCGCCCCCACCTTGCCCAGAATCGCCACTTTTTCCCCCGGCTTGATGTCCAGTGCGCCGATGGCGACCACACTTTGTCCTTTTTCTTCGTCGTAGGTGTATTGCAGATTACGCAATTGATAGTGGCCGTTCAGGATCGGGCAATGCGCCAATTCCCCCTCTTCGGGGCGATCCAATGGTTTTTTGAGCAGTTCATTCAAGCCGGCCATGGCGCTTTTGGCATGCTGCCAGCGCGAGAAAACCATGGTCAGTTGCATTAATGGCGCGATAGTTCTTGAGGAAAGTAAGCTGCTGGCGACCAGCGTGCCGGTGGTTATCTCCCCGGCCAGCACCAAATAGGTGCCAAAAACCAGCATACCGGCATAAGTCAATTGCGAGACGGTCGATGCCCACCCCGTCAGACGAGCGCCCCATAACCGCTGTTTCATCCCTACCGCGGCACTCACTTCATGGGTTTGCTCCCATTGGCGCTGAAAGTAAGGTTCGGCCTGTAAAGCTTTAATATCTTCAATACCTTCAATGGTTTCGACCAGAATCGCATTGCGCAAAGCCCCTTCGCGCATGCCCTCTTTAGCCAGTTTCGCCAGCGGGAATTGAATCAATAAACCGGGGATAACAATGAGTGGGATCGCCAACAGCGGGATGACCACCAGTGGGCCGCCAATAAACGCCATGATAGCCAAAAACAGTAAGACAAAAGGCATATCTGCCGCTGCACTGACGGTGGTGGAGGTCAGTAACTCGCGAACTTGATCAATTTCACGTAGCTGGGAAATAAATGATCCGGTGGATTTTGGGCGCGCTTCGTTTTTAATCGCCATCGCCCGGACAAATAGCATCGACGACACATTGAGGTCGATTTTTTTGCCCATCAAATCAGAGATCTGAGTGCGCGTCAGGCGGATGATATATTCCATAAACGCGGCCAGTAAAACGCCAAAAAACAGCACCCACAATGTGGCATATGATTGCGCCGGAATAACCCGGTCGTAAACTTGCATTGAAAATAGGATACCGCCCAGTGCCAGCACATTGCCCAGCACCGAGGCGAGTGAAATTTCCGCAATTTTGCGCTCCGCCCCACGGAAATTTTGCCAAAACCAATGCTTGCGGTAGGGGCGGATAAATTCATCAATACGGCTATCCCGGCCACGATTGGCAACCCCCACCATGATCACCCGGTCTTGACTACGCGCCAGTAACTCTTGCAACTGCGCCTCACGCACCACATCGCCGCCATCACTGAGCCAATAACTCACCAGCCCATCATCAGACAGGTGCTCCAACACCGCCACACTGCCGGGTTCTAACTCCAGCAATACCGGCAGTAACTCATTGCGCCAGCGGACTTTTTTCAATGGCATTACATTTGACTGTAAGCCCAGCAGCCCACTGAGTCGCTCCAGTTGGCGTAAACCACTTAATTGCTCGAACCAGCGCATTTGCTGGGCAAGAAAGTTCACATCTGCGGGGTTGCCGTAATAACTGGCAACTCTCGCCATTGCGGTGACCCAGACCTCTGTTGGCGTAGATTGCGTTGTCATGTTACCTCTGTCACCTGCGCATTTTCGGTCAATTAACCCTAACGCTCCCCACCCTCTGAGATTCTTCTGGCGGCATTACAAGGTTGGCAGCCGCTCACCACTCTGAGCAACCCGGTCAATTCCCAACATATCCACCAGATTATCGACCGCCGAGGCATAACGCGCGGTAGCATCCCAGCCGTCATACAGCGCCATCAACCGCATTGAATCGGCTTGCAGCACTTCTTGCTCGACACTCAATAAATCATTCAGGCTACGTTTGCTGAGTTTATATTCATCCTGATAGACACTGCGGGTGTGCTCGGCGCTTTGCAGTTGCTGCTCCCCCGCCTGCTGCCGCTGTATCGCGCCAATCATATCGGCGTAGGCCATTGCCGCTTTTTGATTCACATCCAGCTTGGCTTTTTCAACTTCAGCTTGTGCCGCTGCGCGCGCGCCCTGCGCTGCCCTCACTTTGGCACTGACCGCACCGCCCTGATAAACCGGTGCTTCAACCGCCAATTGCACCTGATCATCCCAGTAAGAGCGCGACTCATTTTCATAGCGCGTCCTGCCCGCCTGAATCTTTAAGGTGGGCCAATGCTGCGCCTGGCTTTGCCGCACTCGCTGCATTGCGGCCTGTTGTTTGGCCTCGGCGCTGCGTACGGCGCTGCTGGCGTCATAGGGAATGGCGTTGAGAGTGACTTTTTGTTTGAGTAGATCTTTGGGCAGATCCGGCAGGTTATCGGACACCACCCCCGTCAGTACCGTGAGTTGAGCTTGAGCTGAGCGCTGTTGTGCCCGATATTGTTCCAGTGTCGCCACCATTCCGGCAATACGGGTTTCAGCTTGCAGAACATCAGATTGTGAACTCAGACCCGCATCAGCCCTGAGTTGGGCGGTCTCTTTGACTCTCTCCAGTGAAGCAATATTGCTACGCGCTACCACACTTAAAGCCTGGTAGCGCTTGACTTGCAAGTAGGCCTGAACAGTGCTCAACCCCACGGCAGTCATGGTGTTGAACAGGTCATATCGATAAGCATCCGACAGAGATTCCTGCTCATCAATACTACCGCCGGTTTTGCCAAAGTCATACAATAACTGGCTCAGTTGGACCCCAGCGGATGCATTGCTATTGAGACTGCCAGCCGAGTCAGTTTGATGTGATTTCCCGGTGGTTCCCTGCAAGGAAATCTGCGGATACCAGGCACTTTCGGCGACATCCAAATCCCCTTGCCCCACTTTTATTTGCGCCGCGGCCTGCGCGATTTGCGGATTACGGGCAAATGCACGCAAGATAGCTTCGCGCAAGCTGAGTTCCGCCAATTGCTCCTCACTTGGTGCGGCCTGCCATTTAAATGCCGGTACCATCGGGGGTTCAGCCGCCCGAACGGGCAACTGAGCCATGATTGACAACACCATCACCGCCCACCATGCGCCGGGAATGCCCCCCGCCACAAAGTGCCTTATTTTTATTTTCATCGCCGACATACTCCCGTGCCGATCATTTTTAGGGTCTTTTTGCTCTTACCGTGTGAGTGATTTCACACCAAATGCACTTGCAGACCGTGCTGAATCAACACATCCCCCAATGTATTGCTGCTGTCGAGCGATGAATTGTGGTAGACGTCAAACGCCTGCCCATCAATACTGCGCTGCCCAATACTGCTCCAAACGCCCTCCGGGGTATTACTGAGAGTGACTTCGCCGCCCTGCGCCCCTTTAATCAACAAATCATCCTGCGGTTTATCGGTCAGCGTTAACGCATCGTGCAAATCAAGCCGGACACTGTTGGTGCCGCTATTACCTAAATCAATGATTTCGATATGCTCCACTTTCAGCCCCAAACTGGTCAGGTTCAGTGTTTGATGCGATCCGTCTAGCAGCAAGGTATCCATTCCCAGCCCGCCATCCAGATGATTGAAATTCAAAGAGTTAACGGTGAAAGTATCTGCGCCGCTGCTGCCGGTCAGTGTTTCTCCAGAGATCACTGCGCCATCCGCCAAGTTCAGCGTGACGCCGCCGATGGTATAGCCGCCCTCTGTGACCTTGGTGGTGAGAATGCTGTCGATAGGCTCCGCCAGCGGCTCAACTAACGTGGACTTCGCCTGAGGAGAAACTGATTGCTCACTGGTGGCTGCCAGTGGGTGGTTTTCCACACTGGCTGAATGGGCGATATTCGTGTCATTGGTGACCATCATGCTGGCAGCTTGAATATCATGGTCAGCTGACAATAATTGAGTGCCGGAGCCGCCGGAAAGCAAGCCAACAGAGATTCCTTTGTAGTTACCGGCTTCGTCGGTGGCCGATACCGCCACCGTGGTGGTTAAAATGCTGACGACATTCAGCGCCTTGAGGAAAGAGCCGAAAAATTTAACATTCCAGTGACCGCTACTGTCGACCGTGCCCTCGAGGGTTTGCCCAAGTAAAGTCACACTGACTTTGGTATTGGTCAGCAGATTTAAGCTGGAGCCAGAAACCATCAGCCCGTTGACTGGCAACAACAGCAAGTTGCCAACATTGCCTAACACATCGACACTCAGTAGCGGTAAAGCATGGGTTTTCACTGTAAAATCAGTGTTAACCGAGACATTATTGCCGACCGCATCAGTAACTGAAACGCCAATTTTGGCGGAACCGTCCAACAAACCGGTCAGGACTGACGGGGTAATAGGCACACTCCAACTGCCGTCACTGCCAATGGTGCTGGTCAACACCGCCCCGCCCACCTTCACTGTGATTTGTGAGCCAGCAGCATGGGTGCTGGTGCCGGAAAGCACTTGGGCCGTGGTGGATTCAAGCCCGCTGAGATAATGGTCAGACGCAAAGAATGGGTTCAGCGTCAAAGTGGGCAAACTGATCCCGACGGTAACTGGCGCAGTGGCATTGGCGCTGTGACCGGCGGCGTTGGTTAAGCTGGCGCTGGCGGTGAAACTGCCATCCAACAACCCCGCCAACATCAATGGAGACACCGCAATGCTCCAACTGCCATCGGCTTTCACGGTAGTATTCAGTGTCAGATTGCCGACAGTCACATTCAGATTGGATCCGGCGGCAAAGGTGCTATGTCCGCTGATAGTTTGGCTGAGCAGTGCATCGGCAGCATTCAGTAAACCGTCACCGAAAATAGGATCCAATGTCAGCGTCGGCAAGCCGTTGGCTATCACACTCAACACGCCAGAATTGCTGGCCGGGTTACCCACGGCATCTTGCAGCGAAACATTTACCGTCAGTGGGCCGTCGGTCACCAGCGTTTTTAAATCAATCGGCTGGATAAGCACACTCCAGTTTCCGCCCGCCCCCACGGTCGCGAAGTAAGATTTACCATTCAGGACGACATTAATTTGAGTCCCTAGTGCCACATTGCTGGTGGTGCCACTGATGGTCTGTGCCACCAGCAAATCCGCCACACTGAGGATGCCATCACCAAAGATAGGATTGACTGACAGGGTTGGCTGGGCATGGATCAGCACATTGACCAATCCATTGGCGCTGGTGGCATTCCCGGCGCTATCAACTAATGATGCGCTGATAGTTTGGCTGCCATCCAACAATCCATTCAATATGTTGGTTGGTACCTGAACACTCCAGACACCGCCAGCCCCGACGGTCGCGGTCAATTGACTGGAGCCAACTTGCACCACGACATCCGCCCCCACAACACCATTGACCACCGTCCCGCTGATGGTTTGCTCAATTTTGCTGTCACTAATATTGAGCAGCCCGTCACCAAAAATAGGGTCCAATATCAGTTTCGGCACATTACTGATCAGCACATTGACACTGCCCGTCGCCACCCCGGTGTTGCCAGCGAGATCGGTTACAGAGACTTCCACACTCAAATTGCCATTGAGTAATGCTGTTAAATCAGCCGGTTGCAGGGTGACAGTGAAACTGCCATTCGCCGCCGTGGTGCCAAAGAATGTTTTACCGCCCAGAGTGACGTTCACCTGCGTCCCCGCATCCACCCCGCTGACCGTACCGCCAATAATTTGCGCAATCACGGTATCCGCCAGACTGAGTTTGCCGTCGCCAAAGATAGGGTTCAGCGTAATCACCGGCAGAGTGACATCCACCAGTAACGGGCGCGTGGCGGTATTCGTGTTGCCCGCAGAATCGGTTACTGTGGCCGTGACATTCAGTGAACCGGCCAGCAATCCATTCAATGTGAGGCTGTCAACCAGCACACTGAAAGTGCCATCCGTGCCGACAATTGCCGTTAAATCCGCGCCTCCCAGTTTGATGGTGACCGAAGCATTGGCGGGGATATTTTTAACTGTGCCACTAATAGTTTGATTTAACAGCAAATCAGCCGCATTCAAGATGCCGTCACCAAAGATAGGATTCAAAGTCACCAACGGCAGATTGTGCGTCAGTACCGTAATTCCCACTTGCGTATTGACGATATTACCGGCGATATCTTTCACCGAAATACCCACTTGCAAGCTACCGTCCTGCAATCCACCCAATAATGACGGCAGTAAATCTACATGCCACACCCCCCCGGCCTGCACTTGGGTGGTCAGCACTTGGGTACCGATGGTGATAGTGACGGTCGCCCCAGCGGCCACATTATTTATCACCCCACCCAGCGTTTGGGTCACGATGGACTCCGCGCCATTAAGGATGCTATCGCCACCAAACAGCGAGTCCAGGGTGCCGAAAGTCGGTAAGTTATGGGTCAGAACATTCAGCACCGGCGCAGGGAGGAGCTGCACCACGTTATTATTGGCATCCGTTACGCTGATATTCAGCGTTAACGCGCCATTGGCCAATTGGCTTAACTCTGCGGTGGGAAGTGTCAGTGTCCATTTGCCATTGGCACCCACGTCAGCAACCAGCTCATGTCCATTAATAGTGACCTTAACTTTAGCCCCTAAACCCGCACTCAATGCGGTACCGGACAAGGTTTGATCGACCAATGCACCGAGGGCATTGAGATAGCCGCCATTGAAGATCGGGTCAACAACCAGTGCCAACGCCTGATTCAGCGCCACATTCACTGTAACATTGGTGCTGCTGGGGTTACCGGCAGTGTCCGTCACACTCAACCCCACCACCAGTGGGCCATCGGCGATCCCCGCCAGATTTTGCGGCAATACATTGAGGCTCCATTTGCCATCATTGCCGACAATCGTGGTGAGCGTGGTGTTATTCAATGTCAGAGTTAAGGTTTTTCCTTCCGCTCCCAGTGCCGTGCCGGACAGTATTGATCCGAGGAGATTGCTGTTCAGTATCGGCGCAGTGACATCCAGAGTGATAAGTGCTGGGGTGGTATCAACATGAATGATGGGTTTTTGGCTAATACTGTTCCCCGCCAAGTCGGTGAGGGTCGCCGTCAGGGTGTTATCTCCCGGCGGCAGCGCCTGCAAATCAGCCGTTGGGATACTGACACTCCATTTGCCCTGTGCCCCGACCAGAGCCGAGTAATTTTTATTATTCAGCGTCACTGTCACCGTGCGCCCAATGTCATCAATTGAAGCCACCCCACTGACCAACTGTGGCGATTTAGACTCCAGCGCATTCAGGGTGTTATCACCGGCAAATGGCGAAAGTGTTAATGTCGGTGGGATGCGGTCGACCAGCAGCCCCACCTCTTCGGAAGCCGTGCCTCCCACCAATGAGACTGTTATCTGATAATCACCATCAGGGAAGTTAACTTTTGGCAATGCTACAGACCAACTGCCATCCAGCCCTATCACCAACGGCCCCCCAATAATGCTGCCATTGATATTGAGTGTGACCGCGCCACTTAGTGTATTCGTGACTTTCCCGCTGATGGTAATGGTCTGCGGATCATGGGCCGCATTGATAATATTATCGAGATTGATTGGGTCGATGGTGAGCACCACCGTCGGAGCAACAATATTAACATTGACGTTAATTGGCGCAGCGGTATTACCCACATTCCCCGCGCTATCCGTCACTGTGGCACTCAGCGGCGTATTTCCGTTCGGCAAAGTACCCAACTGAGCACTGCTCAGGGTCGTTGACCAACTGCCATTTAGCCCCACAATGGCGGTGAAATTCAGGTTGCCAAAGGTAATATTAACCTGACTCCCGACGGCCATATTGGTGGTGGTACCGCTGATGACTTGCGGTGTTTTGCTTTCATCGAAATCCAGCTCAATACCAAATGGTGGGGCAAAAATGGTGACGGTCGGCAATGTATGAGTCAGTACGCCAATCTCGAGCGAGGTGCTGCCACTGTTACCGCCGCCATCAAGCACATCGACGGTGATAGCTTGCGGCCCATCGGGAATAAGTTTTAAATCCGCCGCCAGCACCGTGAGTGTCCATATCCCCGTCACACTGTTGACATCGGCGTTATATTCCACGCCATTCAATGTCACTTTCACGGTTTGCGCGGTGTTCAGCAAACCGGTGGTGCCCGTCAATAATTGGTCGGTTCCGGCCTCGGACAGGTTCAATACCGCGCCAAACGGTGGGGTGCTGATGGTGGGCAGTGGCGGTGTCAGGAAACTGTCAAAGTTTGCCAGCCCGGTATTGCTGTTACCGGCAGAGTCGGTGACGGTGACATTGATTTGATGTTGACCATTCGTCAGGCCATTGAGCGCACCCGACGGGATAGTGACAGTCCAATGACCATTGCTGGCATCCACCACACCAGGATAGCTGATGCCGCCAATATCAATCCTCAACTGCACATCCTGATTATCGCCCTTTATTCCGGTTTTACCGGTAATGGTGGTGACGGCCCCGGCTTCGGCAATATTGATGTTGGCACCAAAAGAAAGTGTATCGACAGACGGCGTTGGCAACTGCTGTTGTGAAGTGAAAATGATAGGTTGGTCGGGCAGAATAGCCACTTCATTGCCGCCACGATCCGTGACAATGATACCAATGGTATGTGGGCCGGCCACTAAGCTGGTTAATTGCCCCGTCAGCAGAGGCAGTGACCAACTGCCATCGAGATTGGCGGTAATGGTTTTTATTAGCGTGTTATCAATGGAGATCGCCACTGTCTGTCCGCTACCTGTTATCCCGGTGCTGCCACTCAATGTCTGCCCCAGTAAAGCTTCCGTGTGGTTCAATACGCCATCGCCAAACGGTAAAATCAGTGTCGGATGCGGTAAATTGTGGATGAGCACCTCGACCTGGCTGGTCAGCGAGCCGTTATTACCCGCCGCATCTTTGGCGGTGGCCGTGACATCCCATACCCCCTCCGGCAAGGCTTTCAGCACCTCTGGCGTCAGGGTTAGTGTCCATTTACCGTCCTCGGTCACCACTGCTGCGTAGCCCGTGCCGTTGATGGTCACCGTGACCTGTTGTTTGCCGCCCACAATGCCGGTGGTGCCGGTTAATTCCCCGCCCGCCGCCGCTTCAGCCGCATTCAGAATGCCGCCAATAATCGGCCCGGCATCAAAAGTAGGATTGGGACTCAGGGTTAGCAGGGAATCAAAGTTAACGGACTCGGTATCACTGTTGCCCACCCGGTCAGTCACAGTGACGGAAATAGTGTGCGGCCCGTCGGGTAAATTATTTAATGCCCCCGCAGGCAACGTGCAAATCCAAGTGCCATCCAATGCGACGATGGCGGGGTAAGTCACCCCATCAATCTTCACGGTAATAGTTTGCCCACTGCCGGTGGCACCGGTATTCCCAGTCAAAATCTGGCTGGCGGCGGCCTCCAACTTGTTAAGATAGCCATCACCGAACGGCAAGGCCGGTAGCGTAATGTGCGGCACATTATGAATTAAGATATCCAGATCGGCGCTGACCGAAGCTTTGTTACCTGAATCCGCATCCGTGGCGTTGACAGTGACTTTGGTCATACCGTCACTCAAGCTTTGCAGGTCTGTGGCGCTGATATTGACCGACCAGATACCGGCTGAGGTGACACTGCCGCTGTAATTTTTGCCATTAATCGACACCACCACCGCCGTGCCGATATCTAAATTGCTACAGCCACCCGTCAGGGTGGCGTTGGCCCCAATTTCACTGACACTTAATATGTTATCGCCAAATAACGGCGCTACCGTCAGGGTCGGCAGAGTATGAATAGCCACATTGAGGTTGGTGATATCGTGACTTTCATTGCCCGCGCTATCCGTCACACTGACTTTCACCCCGCCCGCTAAGGGGCCATCCCCCAGCAGTAAAAGATCAGCGGAAGGAAGTGTCAGACTCCAGCTCCCATCACTTTGAACTTGAGTTTTATAGTCATGCCCATTGACGGTGACAGTCACCGTCAGCCCCGCATCACCGGCACAGGAGCCTTTCACCACCACGCCGAGCAAGGCGTCGTCCAAATTCAATACATTATCGAGGTGGGTTTGCACATCCACAGTGAGCAATGGCGGTTGAGTATCCACCGTCACATTATGGGTGGCGCTGGCAGGGTTTTGCGCCACATCATTAACACTGGCGTTAATCACATTATTGCCCTGCGGCAGCGTTTGCACATCTGCGGCCGGAACCGAAACACTCCAACTGCCGTCGGCCTGCACCACTCCTTGATAGTTTTTTCCGTGCAAATTGACCGTCACGGTTTGCCCAGCTTGCACCCGCTGACTATTGCCGCTGATGGTCAGCGCTGACTGACTTTCCTGATAATTGATGATGTCGTCACTGGTCACCGTGGAGACAGTCAATGTGGGTTGGTCCGCCAGAGTCGCAATCACCGTGACCTGATGGGTATCACTCGCTGGGTTCCCCGCCACATCCGTGACCGCCGCCTGTGCCGTGGAAGCCCCTTCCGGCAATTTACTGACATCGGCTGCTGGAACCGTCACTTGCCAGCTCCCATCACTTTGCACTGTGCCGCTGTAGGTTTTGCTATTCAGTGTCACACTGACGGTGCGCCCGGACTCGACATGACTGGAAACCCCGGTGATCAGCACGTCCTGCGTAGATTCATTCCGACTGATAAAGTTATCGCCGGAGATGGCGCTGATGGTGACTGTCGGGAGATTCGCCGGAGCAGCATCAATAGTCAGAGTCCGGTCAACGGCAGTTTGGTTACCGGCGCTATCACTGAGAGTGATACTCACCGGGTAACTTCCATCAGCCAGCCCTTGCAGCACGCTGCTGCTCAACGGAATGCTCCAACTGCCATTGGGTTGAACCAGAGCGCTGTAAGTCACGCCATTCAGTTGGATTGAGACCGTCCGCCCTGCATCGGATACTGACGCGGTACCGGTAACATTGACGGTACTTAATGCCTCGGAAGCATTAATAATGTTATCGCCACTGATGGGGTCGACCAATAAGTTTGGCGCGACTTTATCCACCGTGGCGCTACCGGTAAAGGTATTGCTGTTGCCCGCGCTATCCGTCGCCGCGACCGAAATCACCAGATTGCCATTGGGCAGATTTTGTAATTCCGCCGGTTGTAAGGTTAATTGCCAGTTGCCATTGTTATCCGCCGTCAGGGTATGGGCCACCCCACCCACCGTCACCACCACCCGTTGCCCCGCGCCACTAACACCGGTGCTGCCGGTTAATGTTTGGCTGGCGGTCACTTCCGCCGCATTGAGATAGCCATCAGCAAATGGCGTATTCAGGATTGGATTTGGCACCGATTGAGTGACCAACTTGATATTCTCGGTCACGGCGGTGGTGTTGCCGACGCTATCCTGAATGGAAATCGTGATGGGGTAAGTGCCATCGGCCAGCAAATTGAGCGTATTGGCCGGGATATTGACACTCCAACTCCCGGAGTTACCCACCGTGGTGGTGTAAGTTTGCCCATTTACTGTGACACTCACCACCGCTCCGACTTCATTGGAGGTACCAAATACCGGGACATTGGCTGCCGCTTCATTGGCATTTATCACGCCATCAGTGGCAATCGGCCCCACCGACAGTTCCGGCGGCAAGGTATCGACGGAAATGGCCGTGGATACGCTATTAGTATTGCCCGCCACATCAGTAACTTGCACTGTAATTGACTGCCCGCCTTGCGCCAAGCCTTGCAGCACTGCGGGTGGTAAAGTCAATGACCACTGGCCGTCATTGCCGACTGACGCCGGATAAGTTTTGCCGCCCACGGTCACTGTCACCGTCTGCCCAGCCCCCGTGACACCGGTGCTCCCATTGATGCTTTGGCTGACATTCGCCTCTGTTTGGGTGAGAGTGCCATCCCCAAAGGGCTGGTTGGTCACTGCGGCGGGCAGATTATGGATATAGATCCCGAGAGAACTGCTGGAGGACACCGTGTTGCCCGCGCTGTCTGTCGCGGTTGCGGTCAGAGTGGCGTTGCCATCAGCTAGCAAAACTAAATCTCCGGCGGGCAATTTCAGACTCCAGTTCCCCGCCGCGCCGGTGGTCGTGGTGTAAGTTTTTCCATTCAGCGTCAGAATAATCGTCTGATTGGCATTCAAATTACTAGAGGTGCCATTCACCGTAATGCCCGCCGCCGCTTCTTGCGCATTGATCAGGTTGTCGCCAGTCAGTGGGCTGATACCAATCCCACTTTGAGCATTGTTGACAATAATACTGTGGTTAGCGCTGGCCGAATTCCCATTGATGTCACTGACCGTCGCAGTAATGTTCGCCATGCCATTGGTCAGCAAAGCTAAATCTCCGACGGGGATATTGGTGCTCCAATGACCCGCAGAATCGACAGTTGCGCTGTAAGTTTTGCCATTAAGAGTGACAGTAATCACGCGCCCGGCTTCAATTCCGGTCGTGCTGCCGCTGACAGTCTGGCTCACTTTCTGTTCAGCACCATCCAGAATATTATTACCGGCAAAAGTATTAATCGTCAGTGTTGGGAAATTGCGTGGGTCAGCATCCAAGGTGACATTCTGTGTCACCGTCGTGCTATTGCCCGCCGCATCCTGAACTTGCGTGCTGACCACATAGCGCCCATCACTGAGGGAGGACAGCGCGCCGGCGGGGATAGCGACACTCCAGCTACCATTGGGCTGCACCAGCGCGGAGTATGTCTGCCCCGCGAAAGTCACTTTTACGGTAGCGCCAATTTCCGTGCTGTTGCCATTAATCGCAACACTTGCGGCAGCTTCAGTGCCATTGATAATGTTGTCAGTCGCGATAGGCAATACCGACAAACTGGGCGCTTGAGTATCCACTTTAAATTGGGTGCTCAGCGTATTGCTATTCCCCGCGACGTCACTGGCGGTTATCACCAGCGGTTGATTGCCTTGCCCCAATCCTTGCAGCACATTGACCGGCACAGACAATGACCAAGTGCCGTCGGCAGCAACTGTGGCAGAGTAAGTCACACCGCCGAATTTCACACTCACCTGCTGACCACTGCCCGTCACGCCGGTGCTGCCTTTCAAGGTCTGGCCGAGGGCCGCTTCCGCAATATTGAGGGTGCCGTCGCCAAAAGGAAGCGCCAGACTGGCCGTCGGCAATGTATGGGTGTAAATCCCCAATGTTGCCGAGCTATTTATCGCGTGGCCCGTGGCATCCGTGGTGCTGGCGGATAATGTCACTTTGCCATCGGCTAATTGAGCCAGATCGCCCGCGGGGATCTGCGCATGCCAAAGACCACCGGCCCCGACCTTCGCTGTATAAGTTTTACCATTCAATGTCAGGGTGATAGTTTGCCCGCTATTCACATTGAAAGTCGTCCCACTGACAGTGACCCCTGCTGCGGCTTCAGCCGCATTAATCAGGTTATCGCCAGTAATTGGATTAATGCCCAGCCCCGCTAACTTATCATTGACGGTAATGACATGAGTTTCAGTGGCAAAATTACCGCTGACATCGGTGACGGTGGCGGTGATATTGGCATTGCCGTTCGCCAGCAGAGCCAAATCAGCGGCGCTGACTTTAGCACTCCAACTACCCTCTGCGGCGACAGTGGCGGTGTAAGTTTTGCCATTCAGCAAGATAGTCACCACCCGGCCCGCTTCCACTTTGGTGGTCGTGCCGCTGATTATTTGGTCAACCCGCTGTTCTGCGCCATCCAAAATATTGTTACCCGCAAAGGTATTGATGGCGATTGTGGGGAAATTAGCCGGATTGGCATCCAACGTCACATTGGTGGTGACGTGGGTTGTGTTGCCAGCCGCATCAGTGACAGTGGCCGTTAAGGGATAGCGGCCATCAGCTATGCCCGATAACGCACCGGCAGGAATATCGACATGCCAGGAACCATTCGCCATCACCACCGCTGAATAGGTTTTCCCTTTGTAAGTGATAGTGACGGTGGCACCAATTTCAGAACTGCGGCCACTGAGGGTTATCGGAGCTGCGGCTTCAATGGCATTAATGATGCCGTCACCGGCCACAGTATTGAGTGTCAGTGTCGGCGCTTGAGTATCCACCTTGACGGTTAATGAATGTGTATTACTGTTGCCCGCCACATCACTGGCAGTCACCAGTAGCGGGATATTTCCCTGCCCGAGCGCTTGCAAAGCCGCCGTGGGGAAAGTCAGTGACCAACTGCCATCCAGGGCCACTTTCGGATGGTAAGTCACGCCATTAAAACTCACCGTCACGGTCTGACCGGCCCCCTTGACCCCCGTGGTTCCGTGAAGTATTTGATCGGCATTGACCTCTGCGCTATTCAGTTTTCCATCACCAAAAGGCGTACTAAAGGTGGCGACCGGCAGATTATGGATGTAAATCCCTAGTGGTAAGCTGGCGTCTGGCAAACCGGCGGCTTGTACTGTTAAGGTGATGGCCCCATCCGCGAGTTGCGCTAAATTCCCTTTCGGAATAAGGACGCTCCAGTTGCCATTGGCATCCACGATGCCGGTATAAGAAACCCCATTTAGCACCACGGTTACCGGCGTATTCACCGCCAAACCTGCCGAGGTGCCAGTGACCGTCAGGTCAGTCTGCGCTTCATTGGCATTAATCAGGTTATCGCCCGCGACGGGATTTATCCCCAAACCGCCCTGTGTGCTATCGACAATAAAAGAGCCGTCTTTGCTGGCAAGATTACCGGCCGCATCAGTGACTTGTGCATGAATAGTGGCGGAACCATTGGCGAGCATGGCCAAATCGGCGGGTGGTATCTGAGTGCTCCATTTACCGTCGGCCCCAACAGTGGCGGCATAGGTCTTATTATTCAGTGTGATGAGCACCAGCCGACCCGCTTCAATATGGGTAGTTTCGCCACTTAGTGTTTGGCTGACTTTCTGCTCTGCACCATTCAGATGATTGTCATTGGCGAAAGTATTTATCAGCAAGGTTGGCAAGTTGGCAGGATCGGCATCAATAATGACATTCCCGCTAACACTAGTGCGGTTACCGGCACTGTCGCTCACCGTGGCGGATATAGATTGTGAGCCGTCAGCTAACCCAACCAATGCACTGGCCGGAACATTGACACTCCAGCGACCATCACTTTGCACTGTGCCGGTATAGGTTTTTCCGTGAAATGTCACCGTCACCGTTGCGCCAATGGCTGATGATGTCCCGCTAATGGCGACCGGCATTTTGGCCTCGGAGGCATTAATAATGCCGTCACCGGCGACCGGGGAAAGAGTCAATGTGGGCGCGGTAGTATCAACCACCACAGTGATAGTTTGCTCTACAGTCTGACCGCTACCATTCGCGACGGTGACGACGACGTTATAGTTGCCATCATGCAAGCCTTGCAGCACGGAAGAGGGGAGCAAAACACGCCACGAACCATCCGCTTCGACTTTCGCCGTGTAGGTCGTGCCGTTAATTTGTATATTAACCACTTGCCCTGCCGCGATGCCAGTTGTCGTGCCGCTCAATGTTTGGCTGGTTTTCACTTCATTGCCATTGAGGAAGTTATCGCCCGTCAATGGGTTAACTTTCAAGGTCGGGCCGGCAGGCGGATCGATATTACCGCCTGAACTGCTGCCACCTGAGTGACTATTACTGCTGTGTGATGCGGCGATACCAATCCCGCCCGCAATCGCGAGGAAGCCCAAAGCCCCCGCCAATAGCCCGGCGGAACCGGCACTGCTGTTTAACGCCAAGCCAGCCACACTGTCGATGACTGTCAATTGCGGAACCAGGGTCGCATCACCCGCGCCAGCCCCCATGACTAGCGGGAAAGTGACCTGCACCGGCGGATTAACGCCGTCATCAAACACTAACTCACTGTAATGCCCTTCTGCGTCCATGGTAAAAAAGTGCTGATAGCGCGTAGTAGTGCCGTTTTTCATGTGCAAAATCAGGTCATTGCCCTGACGCTCATAGCGGGCGACGCTTTCGGCCGTGCCATGAATCCGCACAATGCTCAGCCCGTTAAGCGCCACAACTGACGGGTTGCTAGCAACCTCTGTAATCAATGCCCCATTTTGCCGCGAAATAATATCAATTGCGCCAACCGTTGAATTCGCCATGGATAACCTCAAAAATCAAGCAAGACGCTATCTCCGCGTAAGAGCTTATCGGGGGGGCCTGATAAGTCGGACGTAGGAGGGTCAATAAACACCTCAGTCAAGAGGGCTTAAGCTTATTTCTGGTGTGATGAGTAACAGCAAAAAAATCAGTGCGACCTATCTTTATACTTATTTTTTTAATGTGATCTTGAACAACAAGCTGGCGGACACGATTTAAATATAAGTAGATATCTTTAAAACTGTAAAATAAAATTTTTCATTTATGCTGTAAGCATTAATAAACCAAATAATAAACACACGAAAAAAAACGAAGTAACCACTCAATTAAAAAAACAAAATATATTGATAAACAAGCAAATTAATCGTTTCAGCCAGAAGCCGTGATGCATAAGAAAAACAAAGCCACCCTTATAATTAACAAATATAAATGATGAATAAAATTAATGAATTTGATTAACACTTTAGCAACATCGGCCCGTATGAATTCAAGCATAGTTAAGATTTATTGGATTGTTATGATGAATCTTTCGATTGATTAATATTTGAACTATGTGGCGCTGTAACGGGCAGACTCATACATAAGATGACCAAGTATTGTGATAATCCAGATAAATCCCTTCGACCCGCATTTCTCTTTGTGATAGAAACGTCTGTCTATATTTATTATTTGTATCAATCGCAGATCCTATACCTCATGACCGCCAAAACACGTCAATCCACATTGCAGCCAGGTGTTGCACAGCAAATCTCGACTCGGCTCGCATTTTTTATCTCTGGATTAGGGATGGCTGCCTGGGCGCCGTTAGTCCCCTTTGCCAAGGAACGTATTGGTCTGAATGATGCTTCACTGGGTCTACTGTTATTGTGTATTGGTGTCGGTTCGATGCTCGCAATGCCCTTGACTGGTGTGCTAACCGCCAAATGGGGGTGTCGGGCGGTGATTTTATTGGCTGGGGCGGTTCTGTGTCTTGACCTTCCCTTGCTGGTTTTGATGAATACTCCCGTCACGATGGCGTTCGCCTTGTTAGTCTTCGGTGCGGCGATGGGCATAATAGATGTCGCGATGAATATTCAGGCGGTCATTGTTGAGAAAGCGAGTGGCCGGGCGATGATGTCCGGCTTCCACGGGTTATTCAGCGTCGGCGGAATTGCTGGCGCGGGCGGTGTGAGCGCATTATTGTGGCTCGGTTTAAGCCCCCTGACAGCCATTCTTGCCACTGTCGCGTTAATGATTATCTTATTACTGACTGCCAATAAAAACCTGTTACAGGGCAGCGGAGAGCCACATGATGGCCCCCTCTTTGTCCTCCCTCGTGGATGGGTGATGTTTATCGGCTTTTTATGCTTTGTGATGTTCCTGGCTGAAGGCTCAATGCTCGACTGGAGTGCAGTCTTCCTGACCACACTGCGCGGTATGGATCCCTCGCAAGCCGGTATGGGTTATGCGGTATTTGCCATTGCCATGACACTGGGCCGTTTAAATGGTGATCGGATAGTCAACGGATTGGGCCGATACAAGGTATTATTAGGAGGGAGCTTATGTGCAGCAGTGGGGATTATTACCGCGATAAGCATTGATAACTCAATTGCGGCTCTTATTGGCTTTATGCTCGTGGGGTTAGGCGCATCAAATGTGGTGCCTATCCTGTTTACCGCTGCGGGTAACCAAACCGTGATGCCAGCTAATTTAGCCGTCGCATCCATCACCACCATCGGTTATGCCGGTATTCTGGCAGGCCCTGCGGCAATTGGTTTTGTCGCCCAGGTCAGTAATTTATCGGTCGCTTTTGGCTGCGTGGCGCTGTTGTTGCTGACCGTCACTGCCAGCGCCAGAGCCGTCACGCGCTAACCAAGGGAACTGCATTATCTTTATGCAAAATAACTCGTTATCACCCAGTTCAGCTAACATTACACGGTGTTTCTGGCTGTTTATCGTATTGCTGCTCATCTCGATTGGGCTGTATGGTTACAACTATACCAATGCTTACCTGACAGAAAAAAAACACACATTGGCCTATATTGCCACCGGTTTGCAGCAGCGTATTGATGATTATCGTTACCATACCTACCAAATATACGATTTTGCCAACACCCCAGACATCTCGGATAAGAATATTCTCAACGTCCAAGAAACCCGCCTGCGTCCTGATATTTATTATATTGAAAAGCCACGCAAAAAAACTGACGCCGTCATTTTTGGTAATCATAACCCCGCGACACTGCCTATGACTTTGCAGTTGTCGGACTATCTCGACAATCATTGGGGAGCCCAGAATGATACTTACTCGATGTATTATCTTAATGGTCAGGACAATAGCCTGGTGCTCATTACCACACAGCCGTTAAAAGAAGTTACATCGCGTTTTAAAGAGAGCTACCTGACCGCCGCCTCAGAGTCTCGGCGTGCAGAAATGCTACAACAGGCCAATACATTAGATGAGCGTGAGAGTTTCTCGCCATTGAGAAAATTACGCTTCCAGAATGCTTACTATTTTACTATCCGGACCACCTTTAACCATCCCGGCCATTTGGCCACGGTCATTGCCTTTGATCTGCCAATTAATGACTTAATCCCGCCGAATATGGCACGAGCGAACTTTCTCCTCCAACCCGACAATACCCCTATTAATGAAGGTGTGGCACCTGAGGACACCGCCACGGCCAGTGTAGCGTTAAATGGCTATTGGGTTGAAGTTTCTGCACCACTGGCTAACACCTCACTGAAAATTGTTTATCGTGTTCCTGTTACAGTGTTAGCCATTGATTTATTGAGGAATAACTTCTGGTTGATCCTGACCAATATTTTACTGTTATTCCTGGCAATCTTAGGGGCCTATTTAGCTCGCCGCCAATTTGTTCGCCCAAGTTCAGATATGATTGAGCAATTAGAGGCCCAAAAATTACTGAGTCAGGAAATCATTACCAGCTTACCGCAAGGGCTATTAGTCTATAACTTCAGCAATAATGCCGTTGTCGCCAGTAATCAGATAGCTGATAACCTGATGCCGCACCTTAACCTGCAAAAAATTGCTCACATGGCGGAACAACACCACGGGGTAATTCAGGGCACCGTGAACAATGAAGTTTACGAAATCCGAATATTCCGCAGCCAGTTTTCGCCCGAAACCTACCTGTTCTTGCTTCATGATCAAGATAAAGAAGTCTTGGTCAATAAACGCCTGCAACAAGCAAGGCGGGAATATGACAAAAGTCTTCAAGCGCGTAAGCTTATGTTGCATAACCTTGGGATTGAACTGAATCAGCCCCTAACTAGCCTCCATCAGACGGCTAAAGCATTACAAAACACCGCTGACTTAGCACTGCGATATGAACTGGCGGCTAAATTAGTAGAACAATCTGAAAGTATTATTGAGCTGGTTGATAATATTACCCTGCTTACTCGCCTGGAAACCCAAGACTGGCAACCTGAACAACATAGTTTCTCCCTGTCAGCATTAATCGATGGCCTCCTGCTGGAGATCCTCCCAGCGATTAATCAGAAAGGCTTAACTCTGTTTAATCACTATCTTGTTGATCTTGAGCAAAATTATATAGGCGATGAAAAAGTATTACGGAAAATACTTTCATTACTGCTGCATTATTCTGTTATTACGACGGCTTACGGCAAGATTACCCTTAATGTCGGCCATGAGCCTGGACATCCAGAACAACTGATTATCCAAATAACCGATACCGGCGCAGGTATTTCTGATGAAGAGATTAGTAATCTTAATTATCCTTTCCTCAGCCAAACATTGGCCGACAGATACAATCACAGCTCGGGGTTAACCTTCTTTTTATGTAACCAATTATGTAAGAAATTAAACGGCCAATTAGAGATCCGTAGCAAAGTTGATATAGGTACTCGTTATACAATCCGAGTTACTATTGCTATCCAAAATGAGCAAGAGGAGGAGCAAGAGAAATTATTGGATGGTGTGACGGTATTATTAGATATAACGTCGGAAGAAGTGCGTTCTATCATCACAACATTATTGAATTCATTCGGCGCTAACTGCATCATTGTTGATGACCGCTTGCCGGGACGAGACTATGATGTAACCGTGACAGATAACCCACAACACTATGATAAATTTACCTTATTACTGGCACCTGACGAAATAGGAATACAACAGTTGCAGGATAATTATATTCGGGTAAATTATAATTTAGGTAGTGCAGTCATTGATGCAATATTATTATTAATTGAACAGCAAATTTTATCAGACGAATCCAACTATGAGTCTGAATCCATTGCTGATGGTGATATAAACACATACAAACAACAACTAAAGTCCAGTGACTATTATTCCTTATTTGTTGAGACAGTACCGGTAGATCTGAAGAAACTGTATACTGAACTTCAGCAACGTGATTTCATATCGCTTTCGCAGACCGCACATCGATTGAAAGGCGTATTTGCTATGTTGAACTTGCATCTCGGCAAACAACTATGTGAAACATTAGAACAGCATATCGCAGATGGCGATCGGTTGAAGATCGAAAATAGCATCAGTCAAATTGATTCTTTCGTCACCAGACTGTTGCAGCAAGGTAACCCATAACCATGAACAACCTTAATGTAATTATTGCTGATGACCATCCAATTGTTTTGTTTGGCATCCGAAAATCGCTCGAACAAATTGAGTGGGTAAATGTTGTTGGGGAGTTTGAAGACTCAACAGCGCTTATTAATAATTTGTCTAAGCTTGATGCCAACGTGCTAATTACCGACCTCTCCATGCCTGGAGATAAGTACGGTGATGGCATCACATTGATAAAATATATAAAACGACATTACCCGGATTTAGCCATAATTGTACTAACGATGAATAATAACCCGGCTATTCTCAGTTCAGTTTTGGACTTGGACATTGACGGGATTGTATTAAAACAAGGTGCTCCCGCTGATTTACCTAAGGCTTTGGCAGCATTACAGAAAGGGAAAAAATTCACTCCTGAAAGTGTGGCCAAACTGCTGGAGAAAATCAGCGCTAATGGCTACGGTGATAAACGTTTATCACCGAAAGAAAGTGAGGTTTTACGGTTATTTGCTGAAGGTTTCCTGGTTACTGAGATTGCCAGAAAACTTAATCGCAGCATTAAAACTATCAGCAGCCAGAAAAAGTCGGCGATGCTGAAACTGGGCGTGGATAATGATATTGCCCTGTTAAACTACCTTTCATCTGTCACTATTGGACAAGATAAAGAATAACTTCTGTTCCCCAACCCGGCATTGCTCAGCAGCGCCGGGTTTATTATCCCTTTCATATTTGAAACTACAACTTCAAGCTCGACACCATAAGCCAAAGTAATTGGAGTTGCAGGTAGGCAGCCAAGGAGCAAATCCCAATGAGCCTATTTATTTTAAGGTCAATGGCTAGTAAGTGATTTGGGTGAGCGAGTGTAGCTAACAACCCTACAGCTTCAAGTACAAAGGCTTTAACGGGTTTTTCGCACCTTATCGCCATAATATCGCAGCATCTGGCGCAAAGTATCCAATGTGACTGGCTTAGATAAACAGTTATCCATACCGGCTTCAATACAGCGCTGTTTACCTTCCGCCAATGCATTGGCAGTGACACCGATTACTGGGAAATTATGATTCAGTTGCCGTAAGCGCTGTGTCAGACGATAACCATCCATATTCGGCATATTCACATCAGTCAGCACAATATCAACTCTATTGGCACTCAACACTGCCAGAGCATCCAACCCATCATTCGCCGTAATGACCCGATAACCTAAGGTCGTCAGCTGATCAGCCAATAACCGCCGATTAATCGGATGGTCATCCACCACTAGGATTTGCAGATCATCATTATCATCCTGATTGGTTTTCACTGGTGGTAACGCAAGTGGAGCTTCTTCAACTAGTTGCGGTTCCAGCAATATACGGTCCAATAACGGGATAATTTCCAGCAATGTGGCGGTACTCAATAGCCAATAACCGGGCCGTGTTTCTTGTGGCAAACCAATATGATCAATGGATATCTGAATCCAGGTCGATAATGGCGCGTTTATTTGTGGCAAGTAATCACAAATAAGCACTTGATCCTGTAGCGTTTGCTCATTGCTATAGCGTTGAATAGTGGCACCGAAATGGCTTAAAAGATCGAGTAAATAGCTTTCCAAGCGGGCATTGCGAATATCCAACCACAATATTTTTCCTTGCCAGCGATCACTCTCCGGCAAAACTGCATTTTGGGCCTGATACTGATTTTCTTTCAAATACAAAGGAATACGAATAGCAAAAATGCTGCCTATTCCCAGTTCAGAAACCACCTCGACATCGCCGTCCATCAAGTTGATCAATTTCTCACAAATTGCCAACCCTAAACCGGTTCCTTGGAAATGGCGCTGCACCCCGGTTCCTACCTGGAAGAAAGGATCAAATAACTGATTTATCTCACGTGAGTTAATACCCACACCGGTATCCCGCACACGGAATTCCAGATAATAACCGCGCACCCTGACTTGCAAAATAATGCAGCCAGTATCGGTAAATTTAATAGCGTTATTCAGCAAGTTAGAAATAACTTGTTGCAGACGAACTGCATCACCCACCATCATCCGTGGAACATTCGGTTCAATAAAACAGTACAAACCTAAGCGCTTCTTCACCACCAGCGGTAAATAGTTCGCCGTGATATGTGTTATTACCTCGACAGTAGAAAATTCGCTCGGCTCAATTTTCAGTTGCTCAGATTCTATTTTAGAGAAATCGAGAATATCACTGATAATTTTGAGTAGTAGTCCGGACGAATTGTTCATTGCTGTCACCAGCCGGTCAACCCCCTGTGGTAACTCTTTAGTTTGTAATAAATCGAGATTGCCGATAATGCCATACAATGGGGTGCGCAGCTCGTGACTGACGGTCGCCAAAAACATGGATTTCGATTGGCTGGCCTGCTCTGCCGCCGCCGCCATTTCCTGCAATGACTCTTCCATTTTCACTCGTGAACTGACATCCACCAGCACACAAATCGCCACATTTTCATTACGATAGCGGGAGTGAACAAAGCTGATTTGTAGATTGTTATTATTACTGGTCATCACATCAACAAAGTTTGCCTGCTGCTCACAAATAATGCGGGTAATACGTTCACGATCCTCATTTGTCAGTAAATTAATATAGTTATGCGCTAGTTCGTTACTGAGGATATTGGTGCCATCGCTAATGCGTAATATAGAAATACCCACCGGCGCAGAAGCAACAATTTTACGGTTAAATTGTTCATGTTCTTCCAGCCGCAAAGCATTATCTTCAGCCGGATGGAACATTTTCCGTTCAAATAACCAGGCCAGAGTGAATATCACCACAGCAGATAATGCATTCAGCAATAATGCATTAAAAATTAATAGCTTGAATATGTCTATTATGGTTCTGACCGGCAAGGAATAAGCAATACTGAGAGGGGACGGCAGTAAGTTCTTTTTCAGGATCAGATAATTATAATCATCTACATAACCGAAATAAGAGGCTGAATCAGGATAATCATCCAACATTGAAGCGTAGCGCTCCCCAGTTGCCAGGCGCAATACAGGCTCATTATTTTCATCCAGCAAAGTCACACCAACGGGTAATGGTCCAGGAGAGATGAAATCCTCCAGCCGGATAGTCTGTTCTGTCCCCACCAATGCTTCTAATTTATTACCCACATAAAGCGGGCTTAGCACATATAAAGTGCCAATTTCAGGCCGCACACCGGGAACAACCCAATACAGTGGGCTGTCTTTATCCTGATTATTTGCCTCACGATATTTTGCAATGTGTTCATTCAAAGACTTGAGCAGACTCTCTTGATCCATCGGAACATTTCGAATATCGAAATCCACCATACACATGGTGTCGCTGCCAATAAAAAATATCCGATTAAGGTCATAGGCGGCTGCAAAATTCTCTTTCCAATACAAGATAAGGTTGCTGAGAGAATCTAATGATGAGTGACGGGACGCATTAAGTGTGGTGCAATCGGCCGCTGAATTAAGTGGGTAATATTTGGGCGTAGCGTTATTTTTAATAAATGCGCCAGCCGTGATATCACTGCTCGCTGTATTGTGGTTTAACCTGTTTTCCGCCATATATTTGATATCACGGATAATATCGGAAGAATGACGAATGTAACTCTGTGCTAAATCGAAGTTAGTATTATATTCCTGACGAATATCAGATTTTTTCTCGTTAAGGATGTTCAGGATATAAAAAGTGGTCAGCAGTGCGCCAAGAGACCATAACATGACGGCCAATACCCGAAATAGGTAACGGGAGATTTTCAGTGTCGTGCGAAATGAAGAAAGATATTTCAATCTGATACCATGGTGAAAGCATCGCCTGGCAGGCTGCGTGGTCTACAGAATACACTACCCATGACGCATAAAAAAGCCAGCTCGTAAGCTGGCTCTTGGTTTTGACAATGAATCAGTATCAACAACGCATTATACGTTGTCGTCCTTGTCTTCACCGTCTTCTGCTTCGTCAGCAGCATCTTCATCTTCCGGTGTGTTCAGCGCAGTCTCTTCTTCACTGCCCTCTTCACCTTCTAATGATTCGCCATCAAGGATTTCATCGTCCTCTTCCGGCTCTGCAACACGTTGCAGACCGACGACATGTTCGTCTTCAGCGGTACGGATCAGCGTCACACCCTGGGTATTTCGGCCCACGACGCTCACTTCAGATACGCGGGTACGCACCAGTGTACCGGCATCGGTGATCATCATGATCTGGTCGGTCGGTGCCACTTGCACAGCCCCAACAACCTTACCATTACGTTCACTGACTTTAATGGAGATAACCCCCTGAGTCGCACGCGACTTAGTTGGATATTCTTCCACTGCGGTACGTTTACCATAACCGTTTTCAGTCACTGTCAGGATTTCACCATCACCCCGTGGGATGATAAGAGAAATAACCCGATCGTCGCCATTGAGGTTGATACCACGTACACCGGTCGCAGTACGGCCCATTGAACGGACCTGCGATTCAGGGAAGCGAACCACTTTACCCAATGCGGAGAACAGCATCACTTCATTGCTGCCATCAGTCAGATCGACGCCGATCAGCTCATCGCCTTCATTCAGATTGACGGCAATAATACCGGCACTGCGTGGGCGACTGAATTCGGTTAGTGCGGTTTTCTTCACAGTACCGCTCGCGGTAGCCATAAAGATATGACGACCTTCTTCGTATTCCCGCACTGGCAGAATGGCGGTGATTCGCTCATTTGGCTCAAGCGGCAATAAGTTGACGATCGGACGACCACGCGCCCCACGGCTAGCTTCCGGCAACTGATAGACTTTCATCCAATAGAGGCGGCCACGGCTGGAGAAGCACAAAATAGTATCGTGGGTATTGGCGACCAGCAGGCGATCAATGAAGTCTTCTTCTTTGATACGGGCAGCCGACTTACCTTTACCACCGCGACGCTGAGCTTCGTAATCAGTCAGAGGTTGATATTTGACATAACCCTGATGGGACAGTGTCACAACCACATCTTCCTGATTAATCAGGTCTTCGATATTAATGTCAGAGGTGTTCGCAGTGATTTCTGTACGACGCGCATCATTATATAGCTCTTTAATAGCCACTAACTCTTCGCGGATAACTTCCATCAAGCGCTCTGGGTTTTCCAGAATAAAGATCAACTCACCAATGACGGTCAGTAGCTCTTTATACTCATCCAGCAGTTTTTCATGCTCCAGACCGGTCAGTTTCTGCAAACGCAGATCCAAAATGGCCTGAGCTTGCTGCTCGGTGAGATAATACTTGCCGTCGCGGATCCCGAACTCTTCTTCCAGCCATTCAGGGCGGGCAGCATCATCACCGGCACGTTCCAGCATCGACGCGACGTTGCCTAATTCCCATGGGCTGGCAATCAGGCCAGCTTTCGCTTCGGCTGGTGTTGCCGCACGGCGAATCAATTCGATAATCGGATCGATGTTAGCCAATGCAATGGCCAGCGCTTCAAGGATATGCGCGCGGTCACGTGCTTTACGCAGTTCAAAAATAGTCCGGCGCGTTACCACTTCACGGCGGTGGCGAACAAAGGCGACCAGGATGTCTTTCAGGTTAAGCAATTTAGGCTGCCCTTGAGACAGAGCCACCATATTGATACCGAAAGTCACCTGCAATTGCGTCAGAGAGTAGAGGTTATTCAGCACCACTTCCCCGACCGCATCGCGTTTGATTTCAATCACGATGCGCATGCCGTCTTTATCAGACTCATCACGCAATGCACTGATGCCTTCAACGCGTTTTTCTTTGACCAGCTCGGCTATCTTTTCAATCAACCGCGCTTTGTTCACCTGATATGGGATCTCGTGAACAATAATGGTTTCACGGCCAGTTTTAGCATCAGCTTCGACTTCAGCACGGGCGCGAACATAAATCTTGCCGCGACCGGTACGATAAGCTTCTTCAATACCACGGCGACCATTGATAATCGCAGCGGTTGGGAAATCTGGCCCAGGGATGTACTCCATCAACCCTTCAATGGTGATGTTTTCATCTTCGATATAGGCCAGGCAGCCATCAATAACCTCAGAAAGGTTATGCGGCGGAATATTGGTTGCCATCCCGACGGCAATACCTGACGAGCCGTTAACCAGCAAGTTAGGAATTTTGGTCGGCATTACGGCAGGAATTTGCTCCGTACCGTCATAGTTAGGCACGAAGTCGACGGTATCTTTTTCTAAATCCGCTAACAACTCGTGAGCAATTTTAGACATACGGATTTCGGTATAACGCATCGCCGCGGCGGAGTCGCCATCAACGGAACCGAAGTTTCCCTGCCCATCCACCAGCATATAGCGCAGTGAGAACGGCTGAGCCATACGCACGATAGTGTCGTAGACCGCGCTGTCACCATGCGGGTGATATTTACCGATAACGTCCCCGACTACACGGGCCGATTTTTTGTATGGTTTATTCCAGTCATTGCCCAGTACATTCATCGCAAACAGTACGCGACGGTGAACGGGCTTCAGTCCATCCCGGACATCTGGTAATGCACGTCCGACAATAACGGACATCGCGTAATCCAGATAGGAGCTTTTCAGCTCTTCCTCGATGTTGACCGGTGTTATTTCTCTGGCAAGGTCGCTCATTGAGCCGCTATCCCTCTACTAATTACCGGATTTAAAGGTACGAAACTATATCACAAAACCCTGATTTTGGCGAAACTACATAATGATTGTCGAAACTACTATTACCGCATATCGCCGCATGCACGCCTTATAGACAAAACTGCGCCAATTGACGGGGAATATGTATAATCTGCGCAAAGATATAAAACAGAGAGAACTCGCCATGTCTATAGATACCACCGCCCCCCATCGTCAAGTTGCTGAACAGATAAACGTCGATGAACAAGAAATTGCTAAATTTGAAGCAGTTGCCTCCCGCTGGTGGGATTTAGAAGGCGAGTTTAAGCCTCTCCACCGTATCAACCCGCTGCGTCTTGATTACATTTTGCAGCGCGCTGGCGGTATTTTCGATAAGAAAGTGCTGGATGTGGGTTGCGGTGGCGGTATTCTGGCTGAAAGTATGGCGCATGAAGGTGCTCAGGTTACCGGGTTGGATATGGGCTATGAGCCACTACAAGTTGCGCGGTTGCATGCATTGGAAACCGGCACCAAACTCGATTATGTTCAGGAAACAGTTGAAAGCCACGCGCAAAAACACCCGCAATATTACGATGTGGTGACCTGCATGGAGATGCTCGAACACGTCCCAGACCCTGCTTCGGTTATTCGCGCCTGTGCACAATTGGTCAAGCCCGGCGGGCATGTTTTCTTTTCGACCATCAACCGCAATACTAAATCCTGGCTAATGGCGGTGGTGGGCGCTGAATATATATTGAAAATGGTGCCCAAAGGCACTCATGATTCGAAAAAGTTTATTCGCCCATCAGAACTTATCGGCTGGGTTGACCAAACGCCACTGCGCGAACGCCATATTATTGGCTTGCATTACAACCCGATAACAGACCATTTCAAGTTGGGCCGCAATGTTGATGTGAACTATATGGTGCATACTCAACGGGATGAAGAATAACCCCATCAAATGAGTGTATAAAAATCAAGCAATACCCAATATATTTCGCGTTGTAGCAAGGCAGCAACAGAACGCATCCCCAGGATGCTTAGTCCACTAAGTGACTGGGGTAAGTAAGGGCAGCCAACACCGCTACAGCGTGAAAGAGGAAGGGGATTTTTCTAATGTTTAATAAACCGGCAAACGATCAAATTTTTAAGATTTTCAGTAAAATCTTATCCCCTAGAGTGATGGGAGGTGAGCGCCAGTAATGGCGCTGCCTGTGAGCCTTTCGTAACAATTCACCCCCAAGTTATCCACACAATATAGCGGTTTTGTTCACTTGCCAAAAGTCTCAATACTCACTATCTTGTTATCTATCCACTACCCACCCCCTATATATTGTGTTTACATACTGAACAACACACTACGACCTCAATGATTATTTCAGTCATGGAGAGCGTTAATTTGCGTTGTGCAGACACGAAGTCAGGGGAAAAAAGGTCACGAATACATGAACCAAAGTCTACTTGTTACTAAACGCGATGGCAGTAAAGAACGCATCAATCTGGATAAAATCCACCGGGTCATCGACTGGGCCGCGGAAGGTTTACATAACGTCTCAGTATCTCAAGTAGAATTGCGTTCACACATTCAGTTTTATGATGGTATTAAAACCGCTGATATCCATGAAACTATCATCAAAGCTGCCGCAGATTTGATCTCGCGCGACGCACCGGATTACCAATATCTGGCGGCGCGTCTGGCTATCTTCCACCTGCGCAAAAAAGCCTATGGTCAGTTTGAACCACCAAAATTATTCGCCCATGTGACGAAAATGGTGGATATGGGTAAATACGACAAACATCTGCTGGAAGACTACACCGCAGAAGAATTCGAACAGATGGACACTTTCATCGACCATTGGCGCGATATGAACTTCTCCTATGCTGCGGTTAAGCAGTTGGAAGGCAAATATTTGGTGCAAAACCGCGTCAGCGGCGAGATCTATGAAAGTGCCCAATTCCTGTACATTCTGGTTTCCGCCTGCTTGTTCTCTAACTATCCGCGCGAAACCCGGATGGATTACATCAAGCGCTTCTATGATGCGATTTCTACTTTCAAAATCTCATTGCCGACGCCAATTATGTCCGGCGTGCGCACCCCAACCCGCCAGTTCAGCTCTTGCGTGTTGATTGAGTGCGGCGACAGTCTGGATTCTATCAATGCCACCTCCAGCGCCATTGTGAAATATGTGTCACAACGCGCCGGTATTGGTATCAATGCAGGCCGGATCCGGGCGCTGGGTAGCCCAATTCGCGGCGGCGAAGCTTTCCATACCGGTTGTATTCCGTTCTACAAACACTTCCAAACTGCGGTGAAATCCTGTTCACAGGGCGGTGTACGTGGCGGTGCAGCTACGTTGTTCTACCCAATGTGGCACTTGGAAGTTGAAAGCCTGCTGGTTCTGAAAAACAACCGTGGTGTTGAAGGCAACCGCGTGCGTCATATGGATTACGGCGTACAAATCAACAAACTGATGTATCAGCGCTTGCTGAAAGGCGAAGACATCACCTTGTTCAGCCCGTCCGATGTTCCGGGCCTGTATGACGCGTTCTTCGCCGATCAAGACGAATTTGAGCGCCTTTATGTCAAATACGAGCAAGACAGCAGCATCCGCAAGCAGCGCGTGAAGGCGGTCGAGTTATTCTCTCTGATGATGCAAGAGCGTGCTTCCACTGGCCGTATCTATATTCAAAACGTGGATCACTGCAACACCCACAGCCCGTTTGACCCGAAAGTTGCGCCAGTGCGCCAGTCAAACTTGTGTTTGGAAATTGCCTTGCCAACCAAGCCGTTGAATGACATCAACGACGAAAATGGTGAAATTGCGCTCTGTACTTTGTCGGCATTCAACTTGGGTGCCATTGACAGCCTTGATGATTTAGAAGATTTGGCCGTGTTGGCCGTGCGGGCGCTGGATGCCCTGCTCGATTATCAGGATTACCCAATTGCCGCAGCACAGCGTGGTGCTATGGGCCGCCGTACCTTGGGTATCGGTGTGATTAACTTTGCTTATTATCTGGCGAAGAATGGCGTTCGTTACTCCGATGGCAGTGCCAACAACCTGACTCACCGCACCTTTGAAGCTATTCAGTATTATTTATTGAAAGCCTCCAATGCGCTGGCCCGTGAGCAAGGCGCTTGCCAGTGGTTCAACGAAACCACCTATTCACAGGGTATTTTGCCAATTGATACCTATAAGAAAGATTTGGATGCCATCAGTGACGAACCTCTGCATTACGATTGGGAAACGCTGCGTAAGGACATCCAAACTCACGGCCTGCGTAACTCCACGCTGTCAGCGCTGATGCCTTCCGAGACATCCTCGCAGATCTCCAATGCCACTAATGGTATTGAGCCGCCGCGTGGATATGTCAGTATCAAAGCCTCGAAAGATGGTATTCTGCGCCAGGTTGTTCCTGAATATGAGCGCCTGAAAGATGCTTATGAGCTGCTGTGGGAAATGCCAAATAACGATGGTTATTTACAGCTGGTAGGTTTGATGCAGAAATTCGTCGATCAGGCAATTTCAGCCAACACTAATTACGATCCGACCCGCTTCCCGTCAGGCAAAGTGCCGATGAAGCAGTTGCTAAAAGATTTGCTCACCACTTACAAATTTGGCGTAAAAACCCTTTACTATCAAAACACCCGCGATGGTGCTGATGATGTGCAGGAAGATATCCAAAGTCAGCCGGGTGATGATGACTGCGAAGGCGGTGCATGTAAGATCTGATTTTGAGTTAAGGCCTGCGCGATGATAGCCAATACATTCATCGCGGGGCCTCTTCATTTGCCCCTGAGGAAATCATGGCCTATACCACTTTTTCGCAAAATAAAAACAACCAATTACTCGAACCCATGTTTTTTGGTCAACCCGTCAACGTGGCGCGTTTCGACCAACAAAAACACGCTATTTTCGAAAAGCTGATTGAGAAACAACTCTCATTTTTCTGGCGTCCGGAAGAGATTGACGTCTCCCGCGATCGTATCGACTACAACGCCCTGCCAGATCATGAAAAACACATTTTTATCAGCAACCTGAAATACCAAACATTGCTGGATTCTATTCAGGGACGTAGCCCTAATGTGGCCCTATTGCCGCTGGTTTCCATTCCTGAGCTGGAAACCTGGATAGAAACCTGGTCGTTTTCTGAAACTATTCACTCGCGCTCTTACACTCATATCATTCGCAATATCGTTAACGATCCTTCGATTGTTTTCGATGATATCGTGACCAACGAAGAGATCCTCAAACGCGCAAAAGATATCTCAGGGTATTACGACGATTTGATTGAGATGACCAGTTACTACCATCTGCTGGGAGAAGGTACCCATCAGGTCAATGGTAAAACTGTGGTGGTCAATCTGCGTGAGCTGAAAAAGCAGCTTTATCTGTGTGTAATGAGTGTTAATGCGCTGGAAGCTATCCGTTTCTATGTCAGTTTCGCCTGCTCCTTTGCCTTTGCCGAGCGCGAACTGATGGAAGGCAACGCCAAAATCATCAAAATGATTGCCCGCGATGAAGCCCTACATTTGACGGGCACCCAGCATATTATTAACTTAATGCGCTCAGGTGAAGATGACCCGGAAATGGCTGAAATTGCTGAAGAATGCCAGCAGCAATGTTATGACCTGTTTGTTTTGGCCGCGCAACAAGAAAAAGAATGGGCAGAATACCTGTTCCGTGACGGCTCAATGATTGGTCTGAACAAAGAGATCTTGTGCCAATATGTGGAATATATCACTAATATCCGCATGCAAGCGGTCGGGCTGGGTGTGCCATTTAATACCCGCACCAACCCGATCCCATGGATCAACTCCTGGTTAGTGTCTGATAACGTGCAGGTTGCACCGCAGGAAGTTGAAGTCAGTTCTTATCTGGTCGGCCAAATTGATTCAGAAATCAGTGCTGACGACCTGAGTGATTTCGAGCTGTAATTGATGAAGCTTATACCCAATAGATTTCGAGTTGCAGCCAGGCGGCAACTGAATGCATCCAAGGAGTTGAGATAACTCAATGACTTGGGTAAGTGATGGCAGCCAACACCGCTGCAACTTGAAAGATGACGGGGATACTGTGAAGTTGAGCACCACCGGTGCTCAACTTACCCCACCAGCGAATAGCCGCAACTTGTTAGAAACACTTGAACACCATCAGGTACAAATCGAATACCAATGCCGCTCCGGTTATTGCGGTTCTTGTCGCCTGCGTTTGCTCAAAGGCGAAGTCTGCTATTCGCAGCAACCTTTAGCGTTTATTCAGGCCGGCGAGATTCTGCCCTGTTGCTGTCAGCCAAAGGGCGATATAGAAATCGAACTTTAATATTCCCTCGAATCGGATTTCACCTATAATCAGCTAGTTGAATAGATGATATTTTTGCATCTGGAATCAAAATCATAGGGACAAAAGATGAAAAGACTGTCAATCGCAATAACTAGTCTGTTAATGGCAGCATCGGCCAGCACTATTGCCGCTACAGAGCCGCCGCTTAATCAGCAACAGCCGTTAGAGAAGATTGCGCCTTATCCGGCGGCAGAAAAAGGCATAAGCCGCCAGGTCATTTTCCTCGATCCACAAGAAGATGAAAACAACTTCAAAGTTGAATTACTGATCGGCAAAACTATTGAAGTTGACTGCAACCGCCATATGCTCAGTGGCAATCTGGAAACCAGAACTTTGTCTGGCTGGGGTTTTGATTATCTGGTGATGGATAAAATCTCAGAACCGGCCTCCACCATGATGGGGTGCCCAGATAACACCCGTCGCCCGCAATTTATCGCCGCTAATCTGGGTGATGCCGCCATGCAGCGCTACAACAGCCGCCTGCCGATTGTGGTTTATGTGCCGCAAGGTGTTGATGTGAAATACCGGATTTGGCAAGCTGGCAACGAAGTCAGAAATGCGCAGGTGAAATAAACCTCGCGAACACCGGAAAAGGCTGACGCGGCCTTTTTCGGTGTTGTGCTACCGCCCACAGTAAAAACTACAGAATTTCAACCACTTCCAGCCAACCGTGTTGACCACAAACCGCCCCTCCTTTCAGCCAACGGCGCAGCATATCTAATGCCAGCATGGCGCTGCTTTCTTGGCGGATGCGCAAACTATGGCGGCTTGCCTGATAAGCTACCGTCTGGGCAAAAGTCCCATCAGGGGTATGCAGTGCCACACTCAGGCGATCGTTTTGCATGGCGCTCACTGCTAACACCACCTGAGCACCACACAGCATTGATAATGACTGCGCACGGCCAGCAACCTCATTTAATGATTCCTGGCAATGCGCCGGTAATAACTCGCCCCCGGCCAAAGGTGCAGCGGCGCTTTGTAACTGCCAATGCAACAACCCACCGGTAAATTGTTCACTGACGGCTAATAACAGCCCGCGTTGAGTCAATTGTTCACTCAACAATGCCGGTAAGCCCCGCGTACCTTCGAATATGATGCTCTCACCCGCGACCGCCCTGACCTGTTGCCAGATTTCCTCCATCGCCGCTTGCTGCGAAGCTGGCCCGGTTAGCTTCAATTCAATAATGGGGGCGGATGAGCGATAGCCTAGCACCGCGCCGTCCGGGAGTAGCAGTGAATCTAACTCAAGGGCCAAATCACTTTCCGAGCGGCCAAAGGTGGTCATTCGCAAACATAATGGCGGTTCAGCCACATCAAAATGTTGACGTAAGCGCGGCATAATCTGCTGCTCAACCATCACTTTAAATTCTGACGGCACACCGGGGGTGAAAAACATCAAACATTTATTGAGCCGTAAAGCAAAACCACACGCGGTTCCGACCGGGTTATCCAGCATTTCGGCATTGGCCGGAATATGCGCTTGTTTACGATTGGTCGACGACATTACCCTGCCGCGCTCTTTAAAGAATGCTTCCATCCGCGCAATCCATTCCGGATGCTCGATAAGCTCCGTTCCGGCTGCACGCGCCGCTGCCAAAGCACTTAAATCGTCACTGGTCGGCCCAAGCCCCCCGTTAACAATCAGCACATCAGCCACCTGGCTCCGCTCCGTCAGCACTTCAATAAGAGACGCGAGTGAGTCACCGACTGTTTCCCGGCTGCTGATTGGCAAACCCTGATTAAATAAATAATCTGCCAGCCATGCGGCGTTGGTATCAATAATCTGCCCATGCAGCACTTCATCCCCGGTACTCAACATCTCAACTCTGATCATTTTCTTCTCCGTCGATGCTTATGCATTCACTTTAAGAAGCCAACCGCATAAACACAATCGTTATCCATTATCAGAATGAAGAACGATGGTAAAAGTCGATATTTCAGCGCCTTAAGAATCGTAATGATAAGTTTACAGTGCGCGTAACGCCGATTTGACACAAATGAGGCAATCCTCTACTCTGCTGCACTTTATCATGCTAATAAATTATCATGTAGTAGAGGAAAGCGTGAAGAATCGCACTCTGGGCAGTATATTTATCGTTGCGGGCACCACTATTGGTGCCGGCATGTTGGCAATGCCACTGGCGGCGGCGGGAGTCGGCTTCGGCGTCACCCTCGCATTATTGATTTTTCTTTGGGTATTAATGTGTTACACCGCATTACTCTTGGTGGAAGTCTACCAGCATGAGGCGGCCGATACCGGGCTGGGCACCCTTGCCAAACGCTATCTCGGTAATCGCGGTCAATGGCTCACTGGTTTCAGCATGATGTTTTTGATGTATGCGCTGACTGCCGCCTATATCAGCGGTGCAGGCGAGCTACTGGCAACCAGCATCAGCCAGTGGACTCAGCAATCATTTCCAACCTATCTCGGTGTATTATTGTTTACACTTGTGGCTGGCGGTGTGGTCTGTATTGGCACCCATTCAGTTGACTTATTTAACCGCATCCTATTCAGCGCCAAAATTATCTTCCTGATAGTCATGCTGTCATTGATGATGCCGCATATCGAAAAAACCAACTTATTGACCTTGCCGCTGGAACAAGGGTTAGCGCTTTCTGCTATTCCGGTCATATTCACTTCATTTGGCTTCCATGGCAGCGTTCCAAGTATTGTTAATTATATGGGCGGTAATATTCGCAAGCTGCGCTGGGTGTTTATTATCGGCAGTGCGATCCCATTAATTGCGTATATTTTCTGGCAGTTAGCGACATTAGGGGCGATATCCTCCCATACCTTTGTCGGAATATTGGCGCAGCAAGCCGGGTTGAATGGGTTATTACAAGCGGTGCGCGATGTGGTGGCCTCACCCCATGTTGAGCTGGCGGTTCATCTGTTTGCAGACTTGGCGCTGGCGACCTCATTCTTGGGCGTTGCATTGGGGCTGTTTGATTATCTGGCTGATTTATTTAAACGCCGTAACTCAGTGCGGGGCCGCCTGCAAACCGGCGCAATTACCTTTGTACCGCCGCTGCTGTTTGCGCTGTTTTACCCCCGTGGTTTTATTATGGCGCTGGGCTTTGCCGCCGTTGCCTTATCTGTCTTAGCCTTAATTCTGCCCGCGATGCTGGCGTGGAAAGCACGTAAAGTCCATCAGGGAAATTATCGCGTCTGGGGCGGGAAACCCGCACTGGCGGCGGTATTTGCCTGCGGTGTGCTGGTCATTGGTATTCAGGTGGGAATTGTTACCGGTGCATTACCCGCAGTCGGGTAATTCAGCGAATAAATACAAAAAGGCGCATATCCTGTCAGGAGTGCGCCTTTTTTTACAGAAAATAGTGTTAAATTAGAAGTTCAGGCCAGCGCCGATATATACGCCATCCGCCAGGCGGTTATCGCGACGCCCTTCTTTACCTTCCATATTAATATAGCGATAGCCGACATCAACAGTCAGCGGGCGGAATACATTCCAGCGCACGCCGCCATTGGCTTCACTGTAGGATTTCATCCCACTGGTCAATTCTTCCGGCGCGAAATAGCCCTCGCCATATAAGCTGAATGACTTGTTGATTGGGTAAGTTAGCCCGCCGCCAATCGCGACTGCGCCACCACTGCTACCCTCTTCCGGTGACATATAAATGCCTTTCCCGCCGACAGTGGCCATCAGTGGGCCAATAGGTAAATTGAAGCCCAAGCCCATGCCGTAGATATCACCGTCATGGTCACTGCGAGCCCAATTACCACTGATGGCTAAACCGCCGGTGTTAGTGCCAAGGCCGAATCCTAAATTGGTGTAATGACGCCCGGTTTCGGCATTAAAACTTATTGCACTGGCGGAACCTGCAACAAACAGCAAGCTAGCTGCACAGGCGATTAAATGCTTATTCATATTGTTCTCTTATGATTCGTGATGTCACCCGTGACCCGCTATTGGCCGACAGATTTTTCCTGTACCAAGTTTAACTGAAAAAAACAGCATGAACACACGTAAAAACCGATTAAATACCACAGTATTTCAAATGATTGTAAGTCATTGTGTGATTGAAATGGGTTATACCCTAAATAATTCGAGCTTCAGGCAGGCGGCAAGTGAGAGAGTCCCGATGAGCTTAGTGTGTTGTAAGTGATTCGGGTGACAAATCGGTCGGGAACCGATTTGAACGCTGTTTGCAGCGGCCTCGCAGAGGCGAGGACCATGGACGGGCCGAGTAACGAAAGTAGCCAACGCACATGCAGCTTGAAGTATGACGGGTATATGCAAACAATGATAACAATAAGGCGTACCTATTTGCCGAATACCACTAATAAGGCTACAACTAGTGTGGAGATCAAGGAATAACTCGCTGATGTTGTTTAAGTTATTATTTTACCAATCAGACTTTTGGCAAAATGTAATGCTTTAAAACACCCGAAAAGCAATCAATTCAACAGCAATACTGGAGAAAATGATGAGCAAAAAGAAAGGATTAACCACCGCAGCGGGCGCCCCCGTCGTTGATAATAATAATGTCGTCACTGCTGGCCGACGTGGCCCCATGCTACTGCAAGATGTCTGGTTCTTAGAAAAACTGGCCCATTTCGATCGTGAAGTTATCCCAGAGCGCCGCATGCATGCTAAAGGCTCTGGCGCTTACGGCACATTTACTGTCACTCACGACATCACGAAATATACGCGCGCAAAAATTTTCGCCGAGCCAGGCAAACAAACTGAAATGTTTGTGCGGTTCTCTACAGTGGCAGGCGAACGCGGTGCTGCCGATGCCGAACGTGATATTCGTGGCTTTGCCATGAAATATTATACCGAGGAAGGTAATTGGGATTTGGTCGGCAATGATACGCCAGTATTCTATTTACGTGACCCATTGAAATTCCCCGATCTGAACCACGTAGTGAAACGCGACCCGCGCACCAACCTACGCAACCCGATTTATAAATGGGATTTCTTCTCTCAACTACCCGAAGCTCTGCATCAGCTCACTATCGATTTCAGTGACCGTGGCCTGCCGAAATCTTATCGCCACATGCACGGATTCGGCAGCCATACCTTCAGCTTTATCAATGCCGCCAATGAGCGTTTTTGGGTTAAATTCCATTTCCGCTGCCAGCAAGGCATTGAAAATATGATGGATGATGAGGCTGAAAAACTGATTGGGGCGGACCGTGAAAGCTCTCAACGCGATTTATATGAAGCGATAGAACGCGGCGACTTCCCGCGCTGGAATCTACAAATTCAGGTGATGCCAGAACATGAAGCATCACAAACCCCGTATAACCCATTCGACCTGACCAAAGTGTGGCCGCACGGCGATTATCCGCTGATTGATGTCGGTTTCTTCGAACTGAACCGCAATCCAGAGAACTATTTTGCTGAAGTAGAACAAGCCGCATTCAACCCTGCCAACGTGGTGCCGGGGGTCAGTTTCTCTCCTGACCGTATGTTGCAAGGCCGCCTGTTTTCCTACGGCGACGCGGCACGTTATCGTTTAGGGGTTAATCATCACCAGATCCCAGTGAACAGTGCCAAATGTCCGTTCCATAATTATCACCGTGACGGCGCTATGCGCGTTGATGGTAACAGTGGCAATGGGGCGACTTACGAGCCAAATAGTTTTGGTTTATTCCAGGAACAACCTGATTTCAGTGAGCCGCCATTGACATTAGAAGGGGCCGCAGATCACTGGAATCACCGCGAAGATACTGATTACTTCTCACAACCTCGGGCGTTATTCAACTTGCTCAGCGCAGAAGAACATCAGCGGATGTTTACCCGTATTGCGGGTGAGTTGTCGCAAATTCCTGAAGAAATTCAACGCCGTCAGATAGCGCTGTTTACACAAGTTCACCCGGATTATGGTAATGGGGTGAAGAAAGCGCTGGGGTTAAATTAGGGTTATTGTTGTAGTCGATTTGGTGATCAGGATCGGTTGATATCAGTTTTGCGATCAGATTCGGTTGTTAAAGCAACTGAGTTTACTTAACCTCCTATGAACCAACCGGCAAAGGGGCCATTAGCGTGGCCCCTTATGCAATCCCGCGCTTGCGCGAAATATTGCCCTACGGGTAAACCGCCTGCGTCCTTCGGGCTGACGAGCCAGCGCGATTCGCAATCCATGCTCAAGCGCGCTTTTCGCGGGCGTCCATGCCCGCTCGCTCTACCCTCCATCCTTGTCGGCAATATTCCTGAATGCGCTCAACATCAAAAGCCAATTCAAAACCTTGTTTTTAGGTTTTGAAGTTTAAAAGCACATTTGAGCCGCCGAGTGAAGAATGTAGCAAGGGAAATCCGCCATGGACGGCGGATTTAGGCGTCACGCGGAGGGACCCGCGTAAAGCCGTCCCGCCAGCGAAATGATGAGTGAGGGAACCCACGCAGTGGGCAAGCGATACGTGCGCCAGCGCGGGATTCCACAAGGGTGCGCGCCCGCACCCTTTGGCGGTTGAAGCTATGGAAGTTAAGTGAGCCGTGAAGTTTTAACAACCGAACCCAATAACTAAATCACTAAATCACTAAATCAAATCAACCACAAAATCAGCCACATCCCGCCGCGAGACCTTAATCCCACCCTTTTTAAGTTCCGCCGGTAAGCGGTAAAAAGCCACCGGGCGCTGGAATGTCGCCAGTTGTGGTGCTAACCAGTTTGCTAACACGGCATCATCCACGGCCTCATCGGCATCAATCACCGCCACGGGCCGGTGACCAAATTCACTATCAGCAACAGGAATAACAAAAGCTTGCTGCACCCCCGGATACTGCAACAAAACGCGCTCAATATCCTCAGGTTGAATACCCTCGCCGCCGCTGAAAAACAAATTATCCAGCCGCCCAAGAATCCGCAGCTCGCCTTGCTGCCATTCACCACGATCGCGCGTATGGAACCAACCTTCGCTGTCAGTTATGGGTTGCAATTCACCCTGTTGCCAATAGCCCGCAGCCAAGCAATCTGCTTTCGCCCAAACCTCACCCTCAACCAACTTCACTTGCCGCCCTGCTAGCGCCACACCTACACCGGGCATGCCGTCAGCGCGTTTGGCACACAAGGTCGAGGCTAATTCCGTCAAGCCATAACCACACCAGCAACGAATCCCACGGGCTTCGGCTTGCTCGGTCAGCGCAGTCGGGATAGTCGCGCCCCCTAGCAACACCTCTTTCAAGGTGAGCACCGGGTCTGGACTCTCCAATAAACGCCAAAGTTGGGTTGGCACCAGTGAAGCATGGCTGCACCCCACCAACGCGTCAGATAGCGGCATCCCCGCTCGCACCACTAAGCCCGCCCCGGCACTTAGCCAGCGCCAGACAATACCCTGCCCCGATACGTGAAATAGCGGTAATGACAGCAACCAACTGTCATCCGCCGTAAAATTCATCAATCGCAAGACGCCGTGAGCGCTGGCCAGATGGGCCGCCAATGTGTGCACCGCTGCTTTGGGTAAACCAGAGGAGCCAGAGGTCAATGTCATGGTCGCCAGCCGTTGGCTATCCCAGGCAACAAAATCTACCGCGCCATGCTCAGTATTGAAATTCAACGGAATAAAGCTGAGTTGCGCAGGAAGTGGATCAGCCAGATTCAGCATAAAATCAATATTCAACTGTGGCAAAAGTTGCGCCAACAGTGGCTCTGGCAATTGCGGGTTGAGGGGCAATACGCGAGCGCCGCACTGCAAGGCCGCCAGATAGGCCAGCAGCAGTGAATCACTGTTTTTGCCGCGCAGCACTACGCCACAGCCGGGCGTCACTCCCTGCTGTTGAAAACTCGCCGCCAGATTATCAATATCAGCCGCTAATTGTTGCCAACTGATCCGTTGCGACCCCGAGCAAATAGCTGTCGCCCGAGGCCGCAGATTGGCCCAGTATTTCCATGGCGATAAGTATTTCCATGGCGATAAGTGTTGCCGTGGAAATAAATGCTTCCAAGGCCAATCACTTAGCTGTGCCATAGCACGTCCAGTTGATCGTCTGTCAATAGCGGCAGAGTGCTGTCCGGCCACTGACGAACAACTTGCGCCTGCATCAGGTTCAAGGTGTCCAACCCCGGCACTGTTGCTGGGGTTAACCACGCCGCCAATCGGGCCAGTTGAGTCAGCCCCAAGCTCGACTCGATGCTTGAGCTGATAACTGCCACCAACCCCGCTTGATGTGCTTGCTGCACCAATTGCTGGCAACGCGCGATGCTGCCCACCAGCGTCGGTTTGATGACAATCGCCGCCACACCCGGCTCGGCTTCCACCTTGAAATCCGCCTCGCGCATACTTTCATCCCAGGCGATGGCGATGCCGGTGTCACGGGCAAACTCACGGGATTCGGCGCGGGTTTTGCAGGGTTCTTCTAAAAACGCAATGCGGGAGCGCAATTCGGGATTGACATACTTGGCGAAACCCTCGGCTTTGGCCCGCGTCCAACTGCGATTGGCATCCAGCCGCAGTTTCAAATCAGGTAAAGCCTCCAACAGCACATTAACAATCATGCCATCGCGCACCGCTTCATACAGCCCGACTTTTACCTTGGCGACTTTCTCGCCCGGCAAAGCCTGTAGCACCGCGAACAACTCGTCTGGATCGCCAGTACACAGCGGGGCTTTGCGGTAATCCGCCGTCAACGGCAATAATTCATCAAGCTCCGCCAGTGCGCAACTGAGGCCAAAATCCACCGAGGGCAATGCGCTGAGTTCCGGCTTTTCGCCATTTACCCAGCGCTGTAACTCAGTGATCGCGGCGGCTTGCGCCTCTGGCAAGGTTTCCTGGCTGAACTCTGGCAAGGGAGCAATTTCCCCCCAGCCGGTCTGCTCGCCTTGCTGCAATTTCACCAATAATCCATCGCGGCTTTTTAGCCGCTGATGCCGCAGTATCACCCCAGCTTCCATCGGGATGCTATAGCGGTAAAGTGTGGCCGCGCGCATTACGGATTACGCTTGAATTTGCTGAAGTCTGGCTGGCGCTTCTCATTGAATGCATTACGCCCTTCCTGACCTTCTTCTGTCATATAAAACAACATGGTGGCGTTGCCGGCCAACTCTTGCAGGCCCGCCTGTCCATCGCAGTCGGCGTTCAATGCCGCTTTCAGACAGCGCAGCGCCATTGGGCTGTTTTCCAGCATTTCACGGCACCAGCGCACCGTTTCTTTTTCCAGCTCGGCAACAGGCACCACGGTATTCACCAGCCCCATATCCAATGCTTGTTTAGCATCATACTGGCGGCATAAGAACCAAATTTCGCGCGCTTTTTTCTGGCCAACAATGCGCGCCATATAAGCCGCGCCCCAGCCGCCGTCAAATGAACCGACTTTTGGCCCAGTCTGGCCGAAAATGGCATTATCAGCAGCAACAGTCAGGTCGCACATCATATGCAATACATGCCCACCGCCAATAGAATAACCGGCAACCATTGCTACAATTGGTTTCGGGCAAGTGCGGATCTGGCGCTGGAAATCCAGCACATTCAGATGATGGGTACCACTGGCATCCTGATAGCCGCCGTAGTCGCCACGAACTTTCTGATCACCACCGGAACAGAAGGCTTTTTCGCCCTCACCGGTCAAAATGATGACGCCGATATTGTCATCATAGCGGGCATCAGCCAGCGCCTGAATCATCTCTTTCACCGTCAATGGGCGGAATGCATTACGCACATGAGGGCGATTGATGGTGATCTTGGCGATCCCATCACTGGATTTGTGATAACGAATATCTTCAAACCCGGCAGAGCAATCTTGCCATTCGATGGCGGCATACAGCTGTTCTTCGCTCGGATAAAGCATAGTAAGCATTCCTTTAACGGGATGGTGGTGAAAATGAAGACTGTGATAAAAATGAAAGCACCTGCGCGGCAAAAGCTCCGGGATTCGCCCGATGAGCATTGTGTCCGGCACGAGCCAAAGTGCGTAATGGCAGTGGGTATTGGCGGGCCAATTGCTGGAATTTGTGGTCGCGCTCACCGCACAAATAGGTGTATGGGACATTAAGCCGTTGCAGGGCCGGTAATAACCAAGGTTGATGCCCAAGTGAGGTAGCTTCCAGCATATCAGCCACCGCCGGGCCATGATTATTGGCGCGCTCCGCCACTAATTGCTCGCGTTGTTGCGAATCTAAGTCAGCAAATACCGCCTGCTGATACCAGTCGGTGAGCACTTGTGGCAAAGGTTCATGGCGAAAACGTTGCGCCCATTGGCAATCTTGCTGAAAGCGCGCTTCTCGCAGCTCATCACTTTCCAGCCCAAGGTTGCCCCCTTCGACCAATAACCCTTGCAGACCAACAGGATTTCCATAACAAGCATGAAACATCGCGATTCTACCGCCTAAAGAATAGCCCGCCAGCCAATATTCGCGAATGCCATTAGCTTGCAATGTTTCGCTTAACTGGCGGCTGATATCTTCAAAGCCACGGGTGGTCAAGGCCACCGAGTTGCCGTGGCCCGGTAAATCGACCAGCAGTGAGGGAATGTCACCGCATAATTCCGCTACGGGCAGCCAATCCTCGCCGCTTCCCAACAAACCATGCAACCAAACTAACCATGGCCCGCTATGTTGCCGCGCCGAGGATTGGGGATGTGGGCTGAGTTTTCGGCATGCCAGCGTCATAAATGAGCCACCTGTTGCGCCAGTTGTTGCAGCGTCTCTGCCCCCTGGCTCGGCGGCACCTGTATTTCAATCAGTGTGACACCGCCGTGGTGCCAGCATTGTTCTACCTGTTGCTGGAGCATCAGCCAGCTCTCTGGGCGGGCATAACCTAAGCCAAACATCGCGGCGGCATGCTCAAAACTCACATTTTGCGGCATGCAATAAAAACGCTGGCGGTCAGCTTCTGGGGTGGGCAGCAGAGAGAAAATCTGCCCGCCATTATTGTTCACCACCAACAACACCATTGGGGCTGAACTTTGGCGCAATAAAGCCAGCGCATTAAGGTCATAGAGGGCGGATAAATCCCCGACAATAGCCAGCGTCGGCTTGGCGGTGGCGCGCTGGACACCGGCGGCGGTCGACAACAAACCATCAATGCCACTGGCACCGCGATTACTGTAAACCGGGTAGCCCACCGGTAATTGACCAAGCGCATCAATCAAGCGGACAATCAAACTGTTACCGACAAAAAGCTGCCCATTTTCGGGTAATAATTCAGCCAGCAGATGGGCAATCGCCGCCTCACTGAATTGTTCATTTAGCGCCTCGGCGACATGCGCATGAGCATTTTCCGCCCCTATAATTAGCTCGGTAGCCCAAGGGGTTCGGCGCTGTGCTGGATGCTGTTTCAGCCATTCATTCACCGGAGAAATAATTCTGCGCCCACGGTGATTGGCGGGATCAAGGCGGCCCGGTAAGTTATCGACCAGCCAGTATTCTTGCGGCTGGCATTGTTCTTGCCATTTCAACAGGTGCTTGCCAGTCAGGCTGCTGCCAAACTGCAAGACAATCTGCGCCTGCGCCAGCACGCGCTGTGCGCTCGGATGTTCAATCCATAGCTCCGCACAAGGTAGCGGTTGACCGGTCTGTGACAGCACATCGCCAATCAATGGCCAGCCGAGTAATTCTGCCCATTCGGCGAGCTGTTCGCCCTCTTCTGCCGTCATACGCCCGGCAATAATGACTCCGCGCTTTTGACGCCAGAAAAACCAGTCAGCTTGCTGAATTTGCGGCAAATAACCGGATTGGCGCAACCAAGGATGGCAATCTTGCCACCAGTCGCCCAAGGTGGCAGACCAATCGGCATAGAGTTGCTCATCACCGCCATAGAGTGGTTCAGCAAACGGGCAGTTAATATGCAGCCCGCCATGGTGTAATTGCGCCATCGCACTGTCGAGGGTGGAAACCAGCCAACGCGCAGGAATATCTGGCGTCGGCCGTGGCAAATTAAGACTTAATGTCGGGTGGCTGGCAAACAGCCCTTGCTGGCGAATGGCCTGATTAGCTCCGCAATCTATCAATTCTGGCGGGCGGTCGGCGGTCAATAAAATCAGGCGCTCACCGGTCAACCCGGCTTCAATTAAGGCCGGATAAAGGTTGGCCGCCGCCGTGCCGGACGTGACAATCACCGCCACTGGCTCAGTGGAAGCTTTTGCTAATCCTAATGCCAGATGCCCTAAGCCGCGCTCATCAAAATGGGTATGGCAAACCAGCGAGGGATTTGCCGCCGCCGCTAAGGTTAGCGGTGTCGAGCGGGAACCCGGCGCAATACAGATATGACGCACACCGTGGCGACTTAACGCCTCCAGTAGCAATGCCGCCCAACGACGGTTAAAAACGCTTGTCGACATGGTTCGCCCAAAAGTCAGTTAACAGACACTGCAATCTCGATAATCAGCATGAGGAACATGCTTTCCTCTGAAAAAGCCCGGAGTGACTGATTAATAGTAAAATTCTTATCATTATCTCCCCAAAACCGGCATAAGAGCCATAATCCGACCACATAGTGAATGCGGTTAATGATTACATTTTAGGATTATAATTTTCATTAGTCAGCAAAGTATGTAACCCCGCCAATTTATTGTTAATTTCTTGCCATTCCTGTTCAGCATCCGAACCGGCGACAATACCGGCACCGGCATACAGATGAATTTGGCTGTCGTCCAGCCATGCCGAACGCAGTGTTACAGTGAATTCAGTTTGTTTCAGGGAGAGGTAGCCCGCCGAACCGGAATACCAGCCACGAGAAAAAGGTTCATTTTCACTAATAAACTGGCGGGCAACATTGCGAGGCAGCCCGGCCACTGCCGCCGTCGGTTGCAGCCGGTATAGGCAATCAGCATCATTGGCGCGGTTAAGCTGCGCATGAATACGGCGGCGCAAATGCTGCACTTTTCGCAAGCGAATAATTTCTGGTGGCATGACATCCACCGCCACGACCCCGCCTTGTAAGCGCTGGCAAATGTCATCAACCACCAGCAAATTCTCGCGCTGATTCTTTTCATCATGCATCAACCAATCAGCCAACGCAGTGGCTTGTGCCGTGTCGTTATCATTTGACGTGGTTCCCGCCAACGCTTCGGTTTCCAGATGTTGCAACTGGCGCAAATACAGGCGCTCAGGGCTGGAGCCTAAAAATGCTCGGGAGCCATCAAAGCGCAACATAAAGTGAAAACAGTGATGATTGACCTGCCGACTGGCGGCCATAAAAGCCGCGCAAGAGAGCGGTTTATCCAGCCGCAAGCGGGTCGCCCGCGCCAGCACCACTTTCTCCATTTTTTGTTGCTCAATATTGCCCAAAGCCTGCTGAATAAGGCGGCTCCACTGCGGGTATTCCGGCATATGGCTGGCATTTTCAACCACCACGTCCAATGCAGGCAGGGGTTTGGCAATAACCAGTTGATCAATAAAGGCGATGGCGAGCAAGGCGTCTTGCGCGAGGGAATAGTCACTGACCAGATTAAGAGTCAAATGGGTATTGTTACCGCGCCGCAAAATTTCAATACGCGGTAAAAATAAGAAACTGGTTTGGGTTTGCTGCGGGGCTTCAGCAGCGGGTGTGGCAATATTTGCTGCTTCGGCAATATTTGTTGCTTCGACAATAATAGTGACCGGCTCAAACGCATTCAGTCCCCAAATGCGTAAACCCGCCACAGCACTATGCTGTTGGATAAATTGATCTGCTGATGCTACATCATTAAATTGCCGGGTTTGCCCACAGACGGCAGCCTCTTCATGACCATCGCGATGATGCCAATAGAATTGAGGAAAATGGCCTTGTGCGGCAAGCCATTCAAGCAATTGATTACCCACTTGTCCCGGCGCGGGCAAGATAATTTGCCGAATACCAGCCTGGTCAGGGAAACCGGCACGTAACTTTTGCCGTAATTCGCCCAACAAACCAGAAAGTTGCTTCACGACCACCTCGGCAAATCAACAGAAAGAGTGGGATTATACGGGCCATGAATAATAAGAAAAGTCAGATTGAAAAGTTATTGTTAGTTATCACACTAATTTTTGATGTCGATGCAAATCTTTACCTCTTAATAGGGGGAAAGGGCAGGAATCCCCCCCTGCCCTCTGTATTGAATTAAAACTCCCAACGCAGGCCAGCATTCACTTGCCAATTAGTGTTGATATCACCGCCGGAAGATTTTTCCACATCAAAATAAAAGCGAGAATTGTTATCCTCAGTTAACTGGATATTGGTTCCTACACCGTAGGTTACCCAGCTATCCTTACCCTCTTGTTTAGAGACTAAGGTGGCGTCTTTCCCGCGAATAGTGACATTGCGATCACCGGCAAACTCATGCAGTAAATCGACTTTCAGATAAACATCATTTTTACTGTTTTCCTCGAAGCGATGCCCTACCCGCACCCCAGCACGACCGATCACACTATTAATATTGTCCTGCTGGATCTGTAGCCCACTGCTGGTAGTGTAGTTGGCTTTATCAATATGGGTGTAAACCAGTTGCCCTTGAGGCTCGATAAAATTGCCGTTACCGATTGAAAACTCACGACCATATTCACCACTCGCACTCCAGGCCCAGTTGCTCGCCGCACCATGATCAGCAGTGCCCAGTGTATTTCGGTAATCAAAATCGCTCTTCAGGTGGCTGTATTTCAATACCAAATCGACATAATCCTGCTTCTCAGGCCGATTCCATGAACCATAAAGGCTGCCGCCGTAGCTTTTGTTATCGCCTGAACCTTGGTCAAAGGTAGATTTACCGGTCAGATAATGAGCAGCCAACCCTGTTGTCCAGATGCCGTACTCATTCTCATTTTTGTGGTCATAACCTAGCTGATAAAAGTGATATTGGTTTTTAAAATAACTGCCCTCATCACTCTTCATCTCACCGCCTTTATAACGCAACCAAACTCCATTTTCCTGTTGGTCATTTCTTAATTCACCCAAACGTTTGTTAAGGCTATCAATTTCAAGGCGAGCGGTTGCGGTGGTATAATTGACACTGGCATTCGCCATCGCGGTATCACTCCCGGCACTGAGTTTTTTATCCACGCCGGTAATATACCAGTTAGTCCCAAACTGACTTTGCGGATCTCCGTCTTTAATATCCGAGCGGAGAATAGGCTTATAGTCATAAACATATTCGTTGGTAATATCTATCTGACCATAAGCTTTAAAGCTGACATTATTGGCAGCATCTGCCACCCAAATATCTTCACTCAAATCGCTAAATTTATTGATGTTCAGTGCTTCAATATAGTGAGTCCCGCCGGTGCTACTGCTGACCACTTCAATAAAATCACTGCCATTTCTGCGCTGGTCATCGGTTTTACTGGTGTTCACGTCAACCAGGAAAATACCTTCATTGCCTTGTAAGTCATAAATTTTGACACTTTCATTCTGACTTTTATTGGTGTGAAGGTTAAAACCATGCAAATTAACGATACCGTCTTTTTGCAGGTTTAATGCGCTGATTTCTGCATTAACTGCATCGGGTATCCACTGCGCTTTATTCATTAACGTCACATCCAATTTACCCGCCCAGGTATTATTGGTTGCATTATAGGTATTGAACTCGGTACCGTGCCAATAAGAGTTTCCACCATTTAATACCGCGGTAATACTGCTACCGGTATCAAATTCACTGCCTAAGTCCAGATTACCCAATAAATTAACTTGATAATTACCCGATTGGTTAATTGTTACCTGACCACCGCGCTTGCCGCTAACAGCATCACTTTTCGAGCCACCACTGGGGTAATTTTCATTATGATCCAACGCCTCCAAAAAGTTTTTGGCGTAGGTGTTAATATACACATCCCCCGCATTGGCGGTAATTGTAGTGCCAACTCCCGTCGCATACAGGCCATTATTTGCAGTGGTTCCGGTACTTGCCCCGCTGATATCCATTTCAACCAGGGAATTGATATACACTTTGCCATTGATGGTTACCTGTGAACCATTAGAAGCAAACAGCGCCGTGTTATTATGATGATGACCATCACCCACGCTCAGGTTATTGTTGAAACTGAAATTATTGATTGAAACCGCATTATTTTTATCAACTGCCAGACCAAAGAAAGCGGAATACGGACTCAAGGGTGAGGTGTTATTGCCCTGTATATCTACCGAGTAATCTCCAACGTTATAACTTTTACCGCTGGCTTCCGTTGCGCCAAGATAAACCTCAAGCGAGGTGTTGGGATTATCAACATTGACCTTCGCGGTGTAATTGCCATCACCATAAATAGCATCGGATAATTTCACCGAAGTGGGGCCGATACTGCTCGCTGAGTAATCCAATTCAATACTTTCAGCTATGCTGGAACCTGACCAAACAACATGGCTGATAATTGTAGATAAAAGTAATGGACGAAATAATTTAGATGCATGCCTAACTTTATGCATTTATACACACTCCGCATTAAATTAATATCACACAAAAAGCCTATAACATTTATTAAAGTTCACCCCCCTCTATTAAGTAATAAAATACAAGACGTCAATTGTAACTGACAAATATAAATGGCATTATTAATAAAATAAACTTTCTGTCAATATAAATGTGCATTTTTTATGCATCTTTACATTTTTAATTATGACTTAACACCGACGTTATTTCCCTAAAAAATAATTAATATCTTTATAAAAATTAAATTAAATATAACTATCAACAAAATGTTTTATAAAAAAACATCACATTCAAATAACAAATTATAATGTTTTTTTTAAAAAATAATCTCTTTATTGGTATTTTATAACTTAAAAACGGCCCATTTAAGGGCCGAGAATGAGTAGAATAATGTTGGAGATGATTTTTACTGCGGTGATATTGACGGGAATATTTAGCGCCGCGCCAGCAAAAGCCCCACAACCAAACCGACGGTTGCTCCAATCCCGACACTGCACCAAGGTTTTTCGCGCACATAATCATCAGTACAACACGCAAGCGTTTTCGCCCGTTTGATATAGCATTTACTGCGGCCATTCAAACGGTATTGAACCTCCTTTAGTGCTTTTTCCGCGCGGGCTTTGATTTCCTTATAGCTTTCGTCAGCTGCATCGCCCGAGGCGCGCAACACTTCTTCCAGCGTATCAGTGAGCATAGTCAAATCGTCGTCCAGCGAAGTTTGCTGTTCTTTATCTCGATTCATGTAGATTCTCCATGAGTGACATAGGGTTTTATAAGGATAGTCGATAATGGGAGATGGGAGTCGATGGAGCTTCTCGGTGATCAGGTTCGGTTGTTAGAATTTCACGGTTCACTTAACCTCCGATGAACTAACCGCCAAAGGTGGTGGCCCGAGTGAGCCACCAGGGATATGAGGCGACAATGCCAGCAATGAGAACAAACCGAATATCAACCGAAACCAGAGCCGGCTCTAGCCGCCGCTACCCACCGAACCTTTCACCCTAATCCCCATAAATACCACACGCTCCTTGCTCCGCGCCGGACATCCGCTCACGCAGCGCGCCAAATAACTCCCGGCCACATCCCACATGGAAAGCCGAGATATCTGGGACTGCGGGCAGGCGAGTTGCTAACTCGGCTTCATCCACCAGCAGTGAAAGCTCCCCACTCACACCGTCGACCCGCAGCCGATCACCATTGCGGATTTTCGCCAGTAAACCACCGCAATAAGCTTCCGGTGTGACATGAATCGCTGACGGCACTTTACCGGATGCACCTGACAAACGGCCATCTGTGACTAACGCCACCTTAAAGCCGCGATCCAATAATACGCCCAGTGGCGGCATCAGTTTATGCAACTCCGGCATACCAATGGCCCGTGGCCCTTGATAACGCACTACCACCACACAATCGCGGTCCAGCGCGCCAGATTCAAAAGCTGGCCCGACATCATGTTGGCTTTCAAACACCACGGCTGGCCCTTCAATAATCTGATGATCATGCGGAACGGCCGAGGTTTTCATCACCGCTCGCCCCAGATTGCCGCTTAATACTTTGGTGCCGCCATGAGGCGAGAAAGGTTGATTCAGACTGGCAATAACGCTGTCATCCAGTGAGCGCTCTGGCCCGCTGCGCCATTGCAACTGACCCTCCTCCAGATAAGGTTCCTGCGTGTAACGTTGCAGGCCAAACCCGGCCACCGTGTGAACATCTTCATGCAGCAAACCGCCTTGCAATAACTCTTTTATCAGCAATGCTACCCCGCCTGCGGCCTGGAAATAGTTAATATCTGCCGGGCCATTAGGATAAATGCGACATAACTGCGGGATCACTTCCGACAGTTCGGAAAAATCATCCCAATCGATGATAATGCCCGCCGAGCGCGCCATCGCCACTAAATGCATGGTGTGATTGGTCGAACCGCCGGTTGCCAGCAGCGCCACTATGCCATTCACCATCACTTTTTCATCCACCAACTGACCGACCGGCAGATAGTTGCCACTGGTTTGCGTCAAACGCGTAACTTGCCGCGCCGCGGCGGCTGTTAGCGCATCACGCAGTGGGGTATTGGGCTGGATAAAAGAGGAACCGGGCAAATGCAGCCCCATCACTTCCATCACCATCTGATTCGAATTGGCGGTGCCGTAAAATGTGCAGGTCCCGGCGCTGTGATAAGAGGCTGATTCCGCCTCCAGCAATGCATGCCGGTCGACTTTCCCCTCGGCAAACAGTTGGCGCACGCGCACTTTTTCTTTATTAGACAAGCCGCTAGCCATCGGCCCCGCCGGGACAAAAACCGTCGGTAAGTGACCAAATGACAACGCCGCCATCAGCAACCCCGGCACAATTTTGTCACACACGCCGAGATACAATGCACCGTCAAACATATTGTGTGACAAGCCGATCGCCGCTGACATCGCAATTACATCGCGGCTCATCAGCGACAACTCCATCCCATCCTGGCCTTGCGTCACACCATCGCACATGGCTGGAACGCCCCCCGCCACTTGCCCGACCGCGCCCACTTCATGCAGCGCATCTTTCAGTTGTTGCGGATAATCTTCATAAGGTTGATGAGCTGACAGCATGTCATTGTAGGAGGTGATGATGGCAATATCGCTGCGCACCATATTTTTCAATGAAACTTTATCGTCCGGTTGGCAAGCAGCAAAACCGTGGGCCAAATTGCCGCAGGCCAGTTGTGAGCGGTGAACCGTATTTTCTTTGGCCGCACTAATTCGTTGCAGATAGGCGGTACGGGTCGCCGCCGATCGCGTAATAATACGCTGGGTCACACGGGTGAGAGTCGGGTTCATCGCCATTCCTTATTCGCTCAGAGGAGCCAAAAGTTCAATACTGCCCGCCGGAAGACCAATGAAGTCCGCCAGCACCTGCAACAGCAAATTGTGATCATCCAAATGTGGCGCGCCGGACACATTTACGCTGCCAATAATACCGGCCTGCTTAACTTGCAATGGGAAGCCGCCACCTAGCGCGGCGTAGTCGCGCAAACTGACACCATAGCGCTCCTCAAGTGAGGTTTGGCGCTGTTGCAGCATCAGCCCCGCGGCATAGGAGCTGGTGCCCAGTAACTCCACCACATTGCGCTTGCGCCGCAGCCAGTCACCATTTTCTGCACTGGTGCCCGGCATGGCGTAACTGAATAAAGTTTGCCCATTTACCCGGATATTAATCGCCAGTGCCACCCCTTGCCGTTCGGCCTGGCACTTTATTTTTTCGCCTAACTGCCAAGCGATTTCATGATTAAAATACGTCAATTGCAGCTGTTGTTGATGCTGTTGGCTGAGGGTAAGTTGCTGTTGTAAATTCATGAGATTCTCCGGTGATAAATGACGGCGGTCATACCCTTTACAGTAAAGACCGCTTGGCGGCTTAAGCGCGTTTAACTTTCGCTAACCCTTTGTCAGAAATACCTTTTCCCTTGGCTTCAACTTCAACATCACACTCTTTTGGCAGGGTTAAGGTAATCAGCCCGGCAATAATTAATGAGCCAGCTAACATGCAAACTGCTGCACTTTGGCCGTAGAAGAAAATCATCACGCCGACCAAATAAGGGCCACAGAAGCCGCCTAAATTACCTAATCCGTTAATTACACCACGCGCACCACCGGCCACTTCTGGCACAGCAATACGGCCCGGAATAGACCAGAATGGGCTGGTCGCGGCTTTGAGGAAGAACCCGCACACCACTAAGGCCAGGTAAGAGATCAACACGTTGTGACGGAAAATAACCGAGGTCACCAAACCGGCAGCAAAGCAGAACAGAGAAATCATGATCAGCAGACGGCGTTTACCGGTTTTATCTGATAGTGAAGAAATGACATAAATACCGGCGGTGGTGGCAATAAACGGCAGAATAGCCAGAATACCAACCGAGGCCATATTACCGCCGGTCAGATTTTTCAAAATAGTCGGCAACCACAAGGTGTAGCCATAATCCCCGGTCTGATAAAAGAAGTTCAGAGCAACCAGTTTCATCAACCCTTTATTTAGAAAGACAGCTTTTAACGGCGCATTGGTCACGGGCGCATCCAGCATCCGCTCCGCCCGTTCACGCGCAAGCTCGGTGACCAGATAATCGCGCTCTTTGGTCGACAACCATTTGGCTTCTTCCGGTCTGTCACTGATGACAAACCACCACATTATCAACACTACCGCGGACAGCGAACCTTCGAGGAAGAACAGCCAGCGCCAGTCTAACGCATTGATAATAAAGCCAGATAAAGGTGCGGTGAACATACCGCCGATCGGGGCGAACATCATGACGAATGCATTGGCGCGGCCAATTTCGCGTTCCGGGAACCAATTGCTGACCATGGTCAACACCACCGGCAGCATACCGCCCTCAGAAACCCCCAGCACAAAGCGCAGGAATAACAATTGATAATGGTTAGTGACAAAACCGGTCAGAATCGAAACGATAGCCCAAACTGCAAGGGAATAAGCAATGAATTTTCTACCGCTGCCATGAACAGCAATACGGCCACCCGGTACTTGTAAAAATAAATAACCAATAAAGAAAATACCGCCCGCTAAACCCGCCATTTGGCTGGTAATAGCCAAATCATTTTCCATGCCCCCCGGTAGCGCAAAACTAATATTAACCCGGTCCATAAAAGAAATAATACAAGCAATCATTATTGGCACAATAACGCGGAACCAACGGGCATTAGGGATCTTACTGTCCATATCAACACGCCTCTTTCTCTAGCTGAATAATTCCTACACTATTCAGAAAATAGCGTAGAGAATGCCGCTAACAAATTAGAATAATTTGCCAGTTATTTAAAATGCACGATGTGGTCTTTTATTTTTATTATAATAAGTTGAGGATTAATTTAATTAACCCTCATATCTCTTCTTAATTAGTAAGTAATGGCCGTAGGTGCTTTCTCGCCAGAGAAATGAGCATGAATATTTGAGAATACAATATCACTCATTTGAATCCGGGTTTCTATGGTGGCGCTGGCGATATGCGGCAGTAATACCACATTGTCCATTTCGATTAATGTTTGCGGCACATTAGGCTCATCTGCAAAGACATCCAAACCCGCCCCGCCAATTTCTTTCTGTTGTAGTGCATGGATTAAATCATCCTGATTAACCATACTGCCACGGGCAATATTAACCAGCAGAGCATGGTTTGGCATAGCAGCGAAAATAGCTTTATCAATCAGACCGATACTGTCTTTACCGCCCGAAATAGCCACGACCAAAATATCACTTTGCTTGGCAAGGCTGATTAAGTCCGGCACATATTGATATGGCAGACTTTCGATGTGCACGGTGTCGGTATAGGCAATTTGCATATCAAAACCAGCTGCGCGACGGGCAATGGCTTGACCAATCCGGCCCATACCAAAAATACCCAGACGTTTACCAGTCACTTTAGATGCTAATGGCAAGCTACTGTGCGGCCATTGACCAGCGCGGAGGAATTTATCGGCCTGACATAGACGCCGCGAAGTTGCAATAATCAGTCCCAGAGCTGTATCGGCCACATCGTCGGTCAATACGCCGGGGGTAGTAGTTACAATGATATTGCGCTCGCGAGTTGTGTCCAAATCCACTGCATCCGTGCCGACACCGAAGATTGAGATAATCTGTACTTCGGGTAATAACGCCAGCACTTCGTTGGTTACACCGACATCACCCCGAGTCACAATGCCTTTTATATTCTTGCCCTGCGCCGCAAAAAACTCAGCAGTATCCGTAACCTGAAAGAGTTTGTGAACAGTGAAATTCTGTTCCAACTTCTCCGTCAAATAATCCATTACCGGGGCGATAATCAATACGGCTTGTTTGAAGGAAGATGACTTGCTGTTTTTCATAACGAGTACCTGATCATGTCAATAAATCAAAACCAAAATGGCGGCGGGTAATCATCGGATGATGAGCCATTCAGCGAATGTCATTATGAGACCTGTTTTCAATGTTTTATTTTGTGACGCAGGTCACTGTAAATCATGTTAAGAAAACATGTTACCGGTAACGTGACCGACCTATCATTGTTCCTGCTGAATTGTTTCAGCTAATCAAGCCAGCGTTAATGATTAATCCCATGACTTAAACAAAATGTTATGGATTGGCGCTATTTGTTATGTTCAGGAGGAGTATCTTGGTGGACTATTCGAGGGAAAGACTCACTGCCATTAAAGAGCACAATGGCAGTTATAGATAATTTGTATATCTTTCAGCAACAGCGAAAGTATTAAATAGTTCCCCCCAGTGAAATACGATAATGTAGGTCAACCTGTTCAATTGTAGGGATTTTTTTGATTTTCTTAATCAATATTTCAGCAGCCACTTTGCCCATTTCAAAACGCGGAGTGGTGACACTGGCTAGCACAGGAGTGGTCGCCTGGCCGATATCCAGCCCATGAAAACCGGAAATCGCTATTTCCGCTGGCACCGCCATGCCCAGTTTCAAGCATTCTTGTAACACGCCCACCGCCATATCATCATTGGTACAGAAAATAGCATCAACTTGCGGATACATTTGTCGTGCCAATGCCAACATACCGGCACCAATAGAGACAGATGAGACTTTGTTGGGCGTAATATGCAGCGGTGCGAACCCGGTATCAATCATTGCCTGGCTATATCCTTGATAACGCTTGCGATCTCGCACATCAGACATAGAACCGAAATAGACAACATGCTGTTTGCCGCTTGCCAACAGTGTCGCCGTCATATCATAAGCCGCCTGATAATTATTAAAACCGACGGTAATACGGTTGAACTGTGGTTCCAAATCCATCACTTGCGCGACCGGAAGTTCCGAAGCATTTAGGTACTTATCCGCACGTAAAGTATGTTCAGAATCGGTGAGTATCAACCCGGAAATCTGGCATGACAATAGATTAACTATTTGTTCTTCTTCACGTTCTTTATTGTAATTATAGTTAACGACCAGCGTTTGATAGCCACTAGCAGCAGTGACCGACTCAATACCCGCCAGTAAATCGGAGAAAATTTGGTTATTAAAGGATGGCACCAAAATACCAATTCTTGGACTTTTTTGATTGAGGCTAGTTTCCCCTTCTGAATCAACACTATAATTGACTTCAGCCATCACTTGGGCAATACGTTCACCGGTTTCTGGGGCCACTTTTTCCGGCGTGCGTAAGTAGCGGCTGACTGTCATTTTGGTCACGCCTGCTAGTAACGCGATATCCTGTAACGTAACACGCTGGTTTTTCATGGCATATACCTGGAACAAGAGTGTGGGATGGGATGAAGTGATTATGCACTGTTAGCGGAGGTAATGAAAAGCATGTTACTGATTTAAAATACAATAACAATCATGATTCCTATTATTTAGTTCTATTATTATCAATAAGTTAATCTGCATCCGCCCCCAGAGATGAATAAAGCCCCCACAAATAGTCGTATTTTGCCGCTCTCAAGGCGATGTCGCTCACGTAAGTGGTAACAGCTTGCCGTAACATGATTTAAAGTGATCTTCGTCACAGTTTGATGAGACAGAAAACGGTTTGATAGGCACATGTTTTCACGCAGTCATTATTCAATAATATTGATTTTATAATGTCGCTTAATAAGCGTCATTTTCATCAGGAATTCATTATGAAGAATTTATTTTCGTTAGAAAACCGCAAAGTATTAATTACCGGTTCTGCACAAGGCATTGGGTTTTTATTAGCTAAAGGTCTGGCTGAATTTGGTGCAGAAATAATAATTAATGATATTACCGCAGAACGAGCAGAAAAAGCCGTCGCCGAATTACGCGACAGCGGTTTTGTTGCTTATGCAGCGGCATTTAATGTCACTGACCATGATGCTGTTAATGACGCGATTGCACAAATAGAAAATAACATTGGTGCCATTGACATCTTAATTAATAACGCCGGTATTCAGCGCCGCCACGCTTTTACTGAATTCCCAGAAAAAGATTGGGATGATGTGATCGCGGTAAACCAGAAATCAGTATTCTTGGTTTCACAAGCTGTCTCCCGTTATATGGTTAAACGCCAACGCGGTAAGATTATTAATATTTGCTCAATGCAAAGCGAATTAGGCCGCGACACTATTACGCCATATGCCGCCTCTAAAGGGGCAGTGAAGATGTTGACGCGCGGGATGTGTGTTGAGCTGGCCCGTTACAATATTCAAGTGAATGGTATTGCGCCGGGTTATTTCAAAACCGATATGACAAAAGCACTGGTCGACGATAAGGCTTTCACTGATTGGCTGTGCAAACGCACGCCAGCCGCCCGTTGGGGAGATCCGGAAGAGTTGATTGGGGCAGCAGTGTATCTGTCTTCCAAAGCATCAGACTTTGTTAATGGTCATCTGTTGTTTGTTGATGGTGGCATGCTGGTTGCAGTTTGATCCGAATTCAGTCAGTTATCTGCTTGATAGGTAACAGAGGAAAGCTATGTCTGGTAAATGTATTATTGTTATGGGCGTATCCGGCACAGGTAAATCCTGTGTGGGTCAGGCGCTGGCGCTGGCGCTTAACGCCAAATTTATAGATGGTGACGATCTGCACCCACGCGCCAATATCCAAAAGATGGCATCGGGTCAGCCGCTTAATGATAGCGACCGTGCTCCGTGGCTTGAGCGGCTAAGTGATGTGGCATACAGCTTACAACAAAAAAATGAAGTGGGTTTTTTAGTCTGTTCGGCACTAAAAAAACAATATCGCGACCGTTTACGTGAGGGGAATCAGGGTATTCGCTTTCTGTGGCTGACCGGCGATTACGATTTAGTGTTGCACCGAATGCAACAGCGGGCGGGGCATTTTATGCCGGAAAGCCTGTTAAAGAGCCAGTTCGCAACACTGGAAACACCTGATGCCCGTGAGCCGGACATCATTCCAATCGATATCTCGCCTGACATTGCCGGTGTTGTTGAACACTGCATTGCCGCGCTGGAGCCAGAAAATAATATCAGTCATTGTGCTTAAGTGCCCGGCATGATGTACACGCAGGAATATGGGAATAATTATGATACTTGATGAACTAAAAAGCGCGGTGAATAACCCACTTTATCCGGATGCTATCCGCCGCACACTGGCCGCCATCAGCAAAATGGATTTAGTCAATCTTCCTGCCGGGGAACAAGATATTGAAGGCCGCGAGATTTACCTAAATCACATTATTGCCGCGTCCAAACCTTTGTATGAGCAAGCGCCTGAATTACATCATTATTACATTGATATTCATATTTTGCTGGAAGGTAGTGAGGTGATTGGCGCTTCACCGTCAGCTCAGGGCCAGCGCCCAACGATGGATTTTGATACTGAGCGGGATTTCGGTTTATTTGAAGGTATTACTAGCGAAACCTTGTTAACACTGGCTCCCGGCGATATCGCTCTGCTGTTCCCTGGCGAGTTACATCGCCCGATGGGAACACTGGGAGAAGTTGCGCCGCTGCGCAAGATAGTGGTTAAAGTGGCAAATCATCTTTTATGATTTAATTTGATGATCCTGTTCGGTTGTCAGAACTTTACGGTTCGCTTTACCGCCATTGCCTCAACCGCCAAAGGGTGCCGGCCTGCCCTCCGGCTCGGTTGAGGCGCTGAAGATCAAGTAAGAACAGATTGAATATCAACCGAAAACTGATCCGATCCTGTGTCTCCCATTCAACTTAATCAACCTCTATCGAAGACTCCAAGGAACTCCCCTTTTGACTCCGCCGCGCCGCCAACCACAACCCACTGTTCTTCATCGCATAACCAAACACCACCCCGACTAACAGCGAGACAATCACCAGTTTCCAATGGCCATTACCAGCGAAAGTGGCGCAAGCCCCAATAAAGGTGCCGGGGACAAAGGATAGCCACTGCTGGCAGGCCTGGATACACATCAAAAACGCCACCATGCCAGTCAACACATAGCCAAGGATGGCCCATTCAGGCTGTAAGGCACTACCCTGAATAATCATCATCGCCCAGAATACCCCACTCACGCAGGTTAACAGGGTGATAAGCAACCCTTTTAAGCCGCCTTGTGGGCAGGCAAAGTAGGCGGTGCAGCCGAGAAACCCCGCCCAACTGATAAGCCCGAGGCTAACCGCAACCCAACCCCAAATACCTGAGAGAATGCCAGTGGTAATAGCAATCATCAGAATAATGTTCATCAGTATTTACCTGCGCAACAAAGGTTAAAAGAGAAAGTGTATTGTATGAAAGTCGCGCAGTTTACCTGAATTGAGAGAATTTTTGGCGATCCATATCTCATAAATAATGAAATAGTTAACTTACTTTCATCAAAAACGTGATGCGCATCGCCTAAATGAAAAACTGCGGATAAAGTGATCAAACTGCTGCCGTTCAGCTTGTGTCGATAGAACCGCGACCTTTGTATCTTGTTCAACTTTTTTCTTAATACTTACGGCTAATTCATCTGCTAATGTCGCTTTTTCACTTTCGGTCCAAAACACACTTTCAACAATTTCTTCAATACAGTCGACTATAAAACTATCTGTAGATAATATTTCTTCCATTTTTTCTGGAATTTTATAGTTGTAATATTGGATAACTTTTGCTGAAACAATGGCATTAATATCAACATTATCATGTCTATCTTTAGCCCAAGATAACATTGCCCTCGTTAGCGGGTTTATCTTGACCCACTCACCATTATTAATATCGGAACGTTTTACACCAGTGAACTCTTTGGCGATAATTTCATAGAGTATTTCGTTGCTTTTAATCTGATAATCTTCTTTTGACATCACCAAGCCCTGCTTGAATACACTACTCAAACAGTCATACTTTTCATCTATTTTTCCTTGCAATATTCCCGTGTATTTCAGAGCCGTCATATTGGCTCTATCACTCTGGTTAATAATAATATTTACTGCGCAGTTATAGTTCCCATAAGTAAAATGACAGGCATCTTCAATTATCAAAGCATTAGATAGATCAGTTTTTGGCTGCGATATATCATCAACCACATAACTATATGGTTGAAAAGAAGAATCATTACTTGCTTGAACAGAAAAAAAACCCATAAATATCCTTGAAGGTAAAATGAAAAACCACCTTAAAGATAGCCAAATATAACCCGCTCTCCCCTCCGACTTTTACCCCACCTCCACCTTAAACAAGCTTAATTTCAATGGCACATATAAAACAAAACCCCCGGCCAGTTTTGCTGAACGGGGGTTGGACTTGCCGATTTAACAATGAATTACATCAGCGGTTGAGCCAACTGCACCAGCGAAATCAACGGCTGCGGGTAGACACCCAAGAACAGCACCAGAATCGCGGAAATCAGTACCACCACACCACCGGCAGTCAATGCCCAGTTGCTTGGTGTGTCGCGGACCAATGTTTCCGGCGCACTGAGGAACAAACTGACAGTCACGCGCAGATAGTAGTACAGGCCAATGGCGCTGCCCAATACCACAGCACCGGTCAGCCACCACAGATTGGCGCTCACACCCATTGCCACCACAAAGAACTTACCGATAAAGCCCAATGTCATTGGGATACCCGCCAGAGACAACATCATCACCGTCATCACCGCAGACAGAATGGGCTTGTGCCAAAACAGCCCGCGGTAGGAGAACAGTGACTCGGCATCCGGGCCTTTGTATGGGCTGGACATCAAGCTGACCACCCCGAAAGCCCCCAAGCTGCTGAACAGGTAACCGGCCAGATAGACGCCGACAGTTTCCAGTGCCAGCTGATGGGTTTGCACCGCCACCAACGCAATCAGCAAGTAGCCAAGGTGCGCGATAGAAGAATAACCCAGCAGACGCTTGATGTTAGTCTGGCTGATCGCCATCAGGTTACCGAACAGAATTGATGCCACCGCAATCAGCGAGAGCACCAAACGCACTGCTTCACTGTCAGCGGCTGGCGCATACAGGAACAAGCGCATCACCACGGCAAAGATGGCAATCTTACTGGCGGTCGCCAGGAAAGTAGATACCGGGGCAGGTGCGCCCTGATACACATCCGGCGTCCACAGTTGGAACGGCACCAAAGATAACTTAAAGCCGAGACCGACAATCATCATCCCGAGGCCCGCCAGAATCAGCGGCCTGTGGACCATCGAGTCACTCAAACTTTTGCCCAGACCGGCGAAAGACAAGCTACCGGATTCCGCATACAACAGCGCCATGCCGAACAGCAGGAATGACGATGCCGCTGCAGACAGCAGCATGTATTTGATACTGGCTTCCAATGAGCGCTTCTGGCGATAGGCATAACCAATCAGACCAAACAGCGGCAAGGAAATCAGTTCAATGCCGAGGAACAGTGACGCCAGATGATTGGCACTGGCCAGCAGAATGCCGCCCATAGTCGCAATCAGCACCAGCAGATAGAACTCTTCGCGGTTATCCGGATAGCCATTCAGCCACGGATAAGCAAAGGTGCTGGTCGCCAGACTGGCCACAATCACCAGCCCGGTATAGAACATCGCGTAGCCATCAACCCGCATCAGCAGCGTGACATCCATCGGCCCGACCTGGCCGACAAAATACAGTGACAGCAGCGCCAGGTTAAGCCCGATAACCGTCAGAGTGGCGTTGATAAAGTGGTCGCGTCGCCACGCAATGGACAGCATCACAACCACCACCGTCAATCCGACGATCAACAGCGGTAGCATCGCGATCAGTTGTTGAGGAGTTATTGTCATGGCGAATTACGGCCTTGTTGTTGGAATGGTTGAAGCATTGAACCACTGCTGTACATTACTCATCGCAGCATGGGAGGTGTCGAGAATTGGTTGCGGGTAAACCCCAAGCAATACTAACAGCACCACTAACAGCAGGATGATAGACAGTTCCCTTGCACTCATACCCGGCAACGCTTCTTCAGATTTCGGCGCGCCGTAATAGGCACGCTGCATCATGATAAGTGAGTAAACCGAAGCAAAAACCAGCCCAAAAGTAGAGATCACGGTAATCACCGGAACCACCTGGAAGCTGCCGAATAGGATCATAAACTCACCGACGAAGTTACCGGTACCCGGCATCCCCAATGTTGCCACCGCGAAGAACAGCGATAGCGCAGGCAAGTATTTGATTCGGCTCCACAAACCGCCCATTTGGCGCATGTCGCGGGTGTGCAAACGCTCATACAGCTGGCCGCAGATGATGAACATACCGGCGGCTGACAAGCCGTGGGCAATCATCTGGATAACCGCACCTTGGTAAGCCAGTTGGCTGCCGGTGTAGATGGCAATCAACACAAAACCCATGTGCGATACGCTGGTGTAAGCAATCAGGCGCTTGATATCCGTCTGGCAGAAGGCCATCCATGCACCGTAGAAGATGCCGATAACCCCTAGCCACATAGCGATTGGCGCAAACTCTTGCGAGGCCGTCGGGAACAGTGGCAAGCTGAAACGCAGCAAACCATAGGCCGCGGTTTTCAGCAAAATCCCCGCCAAGTCGACAGAACCCGCCGTTGGTGCCTGACTGTGTGCATCTGGCAACCAGCCGTGCAATGGTACCACCGGCATTTTCACCGCAAACGCGATAAAGAAGCCCAGCATCAGCAACCATTCGACATTGTGGGACATCGGGGTTTTCAACAAATCTTCATAGTTGAAAGTCCAGATACCGGTGGCCTTGTAGTGTACAAACACCAGCCCCAAAATGGCGATCAGCATGATAAGACCGCTGGCCTGGGTATAAATGAAGAACTTGGTGGCCGCCGCGATGCGCGTTTTACCGTCTGATGCTTTGTGACCCCACAAAGCAATCAGGAAGTACATCGGCACCAACATCATTTCCCAGAAGAAGAAGAACAGGAACATGTCGATGGCGAGGAACACGCCGATAACCCCACCCAGAATCCACAACAGATTCAGGTAGAAGAAACCCTGGTTGCGCTGAATTTCACGCCACGAACAGAGGATAGCCAGTACGCCCAGTAGGCCGGTCAGCACCACCATCAGCAAAGACAACCCATCTAAAGCCAGATGGAATGAAATGCCGAACCGTGGGATCCACGGCAAGGTGAATTCTGACTGCCACTGCGGGATACCCGCCGGGTTCATCAGTGAATAGTTGCCCTGCACCCACAGTTGTAGGGAGAGCACCAATGTCAGCCCCATCGCGAGTAGCGCTATCCAACGCGGTACTCTGGTACCGAAGCGTTCACACTGCCAAGACAGTAAGCCGCCGATAAAGGGGATAAGAATTAGCCAAGGTAATAGCATGGCGTTTTGTGTCCCTAATTAAACGAAAAGCAACAGAGCCAGTACAACGACTGCACCCAAACCTATAGACGCGACATACCAACGCACCTGTCCATTTTCACTGACGGTCAAACCACGATTACTCCAGCGCGCAAGCACCGCCGGGGTATTCATCAGTGAGTTCAGCGGATCACGTTGCAACAGTTTTGCAATCCACAGATACGGGCGGACAAACACGTTATGGTACAGCCAGTCGAAGCCCCACGCATGGAACCACCAGACCGTGAAGAAACGGCCCAATGCACTTTGCGCAATGCTGTTGACCAACTGACGTTTGCCCAAATACAGGAACGCGGCCAATGCTATGCCAATCACCACCAGCACGCCGGAGAAGATTTCCAGCGGCATTTTGCCCTCTTCACCGAAGTGAAGCTCTGGCAATACACCTGCGAGTGGAGGGGTTATCAGCGCGCCAACAAAGGTCGACAGCACCAGCAACACCATCAGCGGCAAGCTATGAGTGATCCCTTTGACCGGATGCGCTTTGGTTTTTGGCTCGCCATGGAACACAATGAAAATCATCCGGAAAGTATACAGCGCGGTGAGGAATGCCCCAACCAGCCCCGCAACCATCAGGTTGATATGGCCGCTGGCCAATGCGCCCCACAGAATTTCGTCTTTACTGTAGAAGCCTGCGGTGACGATTGGCAATGCTGCCAGCGCCGCGCCGCCCACCAGGAAGCAGATATACACCAATGGAATGGTCTTACGCAGACCGCCCATTTTGAAGATATTTTGCTCGTGGTGACAGGCCAGAATGACTGAGCCTGAGGAGAGGAACAGTAACGCTTTGAAGAATGCATGGGTCATCAGGTGGAAGATAGCCGCATCCCACGCTTGAACGCCAAGCGCCAAGAACATGTAGCCAATCTGGCTCATGGTGGAATACGCCAGCACCCGCTTGATGTCGGTTTGTACCAGTGCAGCAAAACCGGCCAACACCAGAGTGACCGCCCCGATAATCCCCACCAGATGCAAGACCTCTGGCGCCATCAGGAACAGGCCGTGAGTACGGGCAATCAGATAGACACCGGCGGTGACCATGGTCGCCGCATGGATAAGCGCGGAAACTGGGGTCGGGCCAGCCATCGCATCGGCCAGCCAGGTTTGTAATGGCAACTGCGCCGACTTACCGACCGCACCACCGAGTAGCATTAGCGTCGCCCAAGTAATGGCCGTTCCGCCCATTTCCAGTTTCTGCGGTGCCAATACCATCAGCTCACGAATGTTTAACGTGCCCAATTCTTGATAAAGGATGAACAGCGCGATAGCCAGGAACACGTCACCCACGCGGGTCACGATAAAGGCTTTCATCGCCGCCGCGCCATTAGCCGGATTGGTGTAGTAGAAACCGATCAGCAGGTAACTGCACAGACCCACGCCTTCCCAACCCAGATACATCAGCATCAGGTTATCCGCCAGCACCAAAACCACCATACTGGCGATAAACAGGTTGGTGTAGGCGAAGAAGCGGGAGTAGCCCTCTTCCCCACGCATATACCAAGAGGCATACATGTGGATCAGGAAGCCCACGCCGGTGACAACAGACAACATGGTCAGCGACAGGCCGTCCAGTGTCAGGGTCAACGGAATGTTGAAAGTGCCGACCGACATCCAGTTCCACAGGGTTTGGTTAAACACCTGAACCCCGGTGGCTTTTTGACTAAGGAAGTCCACGGCAACATACAGTGTGACTAACGCAGTCAGGCCAATCGACCCCACCCCGACTGTGGCGGAGGTATTTTCAGACCAGCGGCCACGGGAGAATGCCAACAGCAAGAAGCCCAGCAGTGGCAGCAGAATTGTTAAATATAATAGGTTCATCCGCGCATCTCACTGACTGTGTCAATATTCAGAGTATGACGGCGACGATACAGCTGTAACAGCAATGCCAGACCAATACTGGCCTCGGCTGCCGCCAGCGTAATCGCCAGGATATACATCACCTGACCGTCAGCCTGCCCCCAAAAACTGCCCGCCACGACAAAAGCGAGCGCCGCTGCGTTGATCATCACTTCAAGGCTTATCAGCATAAACAGCAGGTTGCGACGAATAATCACCCCCGTCAGCCCCAGCACAAACAGAATGGCCGCTAAAATCAGGCCATGTTGTAGAGGGATCATGCTTGTTCCTCCGTTTTTCTTTTCGCGCTGTCACTTGCGCCCAGCACTTCACCCGGCTTGTGCTCACGCCCGATATGGAAAGCAACCACCAGACCGGCCAACAACAGCATTGACGCCAATTCAACCGCCAGCACGTAAGGGCCAAACAAGCTGATACCCACCGCTTTGGCATCGACCATTTCGCCAGTGATACCTTGATGAGTTAACGAGCTAATGGCATAAATCAGTACCGACAGCAGCACCAAGGCCAGTAAGCCCGGGCCAATCCACAAGCTCGGTTTCAGCCAATCGCGCTCTTGTTGCTCGACCTTACCCAGGTTCAGCATCATCACCACGAACACGAACAGCACCATAATGGCACCGGCATAAACGATGATTTCCAACGCACCAGCAAAGTAAGCGCCCAGCGAGAAAAATACCGCCGAGATAGCCAGCAAAGAGATAATCAGGTACAGCAGCGCATGTACCGGGTTGGTGTGAGTGATAACGCGAATAGTCGCCACCACTGCCACCAATGCTGCAATATAAAATGCAAATTCCATGGACGCTGGCTCCTAAGGCATCAGACCTTTAACGTCGATCGGTTTGGCTTCATTTTCGGCTTCGCCTTTCGGCTTGCCGTCAATCGCCATACCGGACATCCGGTAGAAATTATATTCCGGATATTTACCCGGCCCCGAGATCAACAAGTCTTCTTTCTCATACACCAGATCCTGGCGTTTGAACTCACCCATTTCGAAATCCGGCGTCAGCTGGATAGCGGTAGTCGGGCAAGCTTCTTCACACAATCCACAGAAAATGCAGCGGGAGAAGTTGATACGGAAGAACTCCGGATACCAGCGACCATCTTTGTGCTCAGCTTTCTGTAATGAGATACAGCCAACCGGGCAGGCAACCGCACACAGGTTACAAGCAACACAGCGCTCTTCACCGTCGGGGTCGCGCGTCAGCACAATGCGGCCACGATAGCGCGGCGGCAGGTAAACCGGCTCTTCCGGATACATTTGGGTTTCGCGCTTGTGGAAGGCATGAAGGCCAATCATCCACAGGCTGCGCACTTGGGTGCCGAAACCAACCACTAACTCTTTCAACGTCATGGTTCATTCACCCCTTATTGAGCGTTATACAAAATGACCGCGGCAGTCGCCAGCAGATTCAGCAGGGTCAACGGCAGGCAAACTTTCCAGCCGAATGACATCACTTGGTCATAACGTGGGCGCGGCAAGGATGCACGGATCAGAATGAACATCACCATGAAGAAAGCCGTTTTCAGCGCAAACCAGATAAATGGCGGCAAGAACGGGCCTTGCCAACCACCGAAGAACAAGGTGACTATCAGTGCAGAGACAGTCACGATACCGATATATTCACCAACGAAGAACAGACCGAATTTCATACCGGAATATTCAATGTGGTAACCATCGGCCAGTTCTTGTTCAGCTTCTGGCTGGTCAAAGGGATGACGGTGACAAACTGCCACCCCCGCAATAGCAAAGGTCAAGAAACCAAAGAATTGCGGGATAACATTCCAGACGTGTTCCTGAGAGTTAACAATATCCTGCATGTTAAATGAGCCAGCCTGCGCGACCACGCCCATCAAGGACAAGCCGAGGAACACTTCGTAGCTCAGGGTTTGTGCCGAAGCACGCATCGCCCCTAACAGAGAATATTTGTTATTACTGGCCCAGCCGGCGAACAGCACGGCGTAGACCGCCAGCCCCGCCATCATCAGGAAGAACAAAATGCCGATATTAAGGTCTGCAACCGCCCAGGTCGGGCTGACCGGGACGATGGCGAAAGACAGCAGCAGCGAGGTAAAAGCAATCACCGGGGCTAAGGTAAAAATAGCTCGGTCGGAGAAGCGCGGTACCCAGTCTTCTTTGAAGAACATTTTGATCATGTCAGCAACCAGCTGCAATGACCCGCCCCAGCCGACACGGTTTGGTCCGTAACGGTTCTGGAACAAGCCCAGCAAGCGGCGCTCGCCGAAGCTCATAAATGCACCGCAAGTCACCACGACCAGCAGAATCACTACCGCTTTCAGGACAGAGATTAAAATCTCAATCAATTCAGGGGTAAACCAGCTCATAGCACTGCCTCCCGCAGATTCTCAACGCGCGCACCCACCATAATTGGCGGAATACCCGGTAAGCCAAGCGGCAAGCCGACCTGACCCTGAGCCAAGGTTTCACTCAGTCGCACTGGCAGACGCAGAGTCTGACCTGCGCAGTTGAATTCCACCAACGTCCCGAGATTAACCCCGAGACGCGCGGCATCAGCAGGATTGACCATCACATAAGGTGCTGGCATGCGCTGCTGGATGACATCTGAACGCTGAGACATCTCTTCACTACCGAACAGGTGGTAGTAAGGGGCAATTTGCCAGTTTTCAGCATTGGCGGTAAAGGCCGGTGGGACTGAATCGAAGTAACCCAGTGTTCCCTCCCCTGCTTCAATCAGACGCACACCCGGATCACCAAAGCGCAGACTGCCACCCACTTCCGCCTGGAATTTATTCCATGCTTGCGGTGAGTTCCAACCCGGTGCCCAGGCAAATGGGATCTGCTGGCGGTCAGCCAGTGGGCTGTTGTTCCCCTCCATTGAGAAGGCAAACGGCGTGTCGATATCCTGCGGTTGGCGCGGTTCGTGCACACTGATATCCGCGCGCATGGCAGTACGGCCACTGTAACGAATAGGAGAACGCGCCAGTTTCTGACCACGGATACGGAAAGTGGCATCCGGCGCGGCTTCAACAATCCCTTCCAACTGCGGCAATGCGGCAACACAGGCTGCAATCACGTGATCAAGTTGTGTCCAGTCCACATGGCGGCTGGTGTAAGTTGAGTGCAGCGAGTGCAACCAACGCCAGCTTTCCAGCATGATGCTGTTGTTTTCCGGTTTTTTCGGGTCGTCATAATAGGTTGGGTCATAAACCTGGAAGAAGCGCTGAGCGCGGCCCTCCTGATTGACCAGCGTCCCGTCACTTTCAGCAAAGCTAGCTGCTGACAAAATCAAGTTCGCTTTGTCCATGATGGCGGTGCGCTGATGATCAACCACAATCAGGTTGGCGACTTTATCCAGCGCCGCATCAACTTTGTCTTGCGCTGCATGGCGATAGAGATCGTTTTCCATCACGATAACGCTATCAGCGTCACCTTGAGTCAACAACTCCAGCGCTTGATCCAGAGAGCCGCCGCCGATCATGGTCAGGCCCATGCTGTTAGCCGCACTGGCGACAAAAGTAATACCGACGTCAGAACCACGGCCTTTCAGAGCTTTCGCCACGTTAGCTGCGGCTTCAATGATGGCATCGCTGCCCGCATTGCTGCCGGTAATAATCAGTGGCTTCTTCGCACCGGCTAGCGCCTGCACGATGATATCCACTTTACCTTTCAGCTCTTTCGCTAAGTCATCCACTGCTGGCGCGGATTCATCCAATGCATGAGCAATGGCAAAACCTAACCGGGCCTGATCATCCACCGGCGCACGGTAGTTCCACGCCGCGATGTCATCCATGCGAGTGTTATCAACGTTAGTGATAAACAGCGGATGTTTGGCATGCTGGCCAATGTTCATAATGGCGGCAATCTGCCAGTCAGCCACTTTTTGTGCTGCGGCCATTTCACGGGCTTTGCCTTTCACCGCCTGACGGACAGACAGCGCGATACGTGCGCCGGTCTGAGTCAAATCTTCGCCCAGAATCAGTACCGCATCATAACTTTCAATTTCGCGCAGTGACGGCGTATAAACTCCGCCTTCTTGCAGAACTTTCAGCATCAATTGCAGGCGTTGTTGCTCGCTTGCGGCGATACCGGTATAGAAGTTTTCCGCGCCGACCAATTCGCGCAGCGCAAAGTTGCTTTCCAAACTGGCGCGTGGTGAACCGATACCGATGGTTTTCTTCGCCTGACGCAGAATATCTGCAGCAGCGGGCATCGCCTGTTCAGCGTTCAGGTGGATCCAGTCATTGCCACGCAATTGCAGCGGCTGACGTGGGCGGTCTTTGCGGTTGACGTAGCCATAACCAAAACGGCCGCGGTCACACATAAAGTAGTGGTTCACGCTGCCGTTGTAACGGTTTTCGATACGGCGTAATTCACCATAGCGCTCGCCTGGGCTGGTGTTACACCCCACGCTGCACTGTTGGCAGATACTTGGCGCGAACTGCATATCCCATTTACGGTTATAACGCTCGGAATGGGTTTTATCGGTGAATACGCCGGTCGGGCACACTTCTACCAGGTTACCGGAGAACTCGCTTTCCAGCGTGCCGCTCTCGGTGCGACCAAAGTAGACATTATCGTGCGCACCGTAGACGCCAAAGTCAGTGCCATCAGCATAATCTTTGTAGTAACGCACACAGCGATAACAGGCGATACAGCGGTTCATTTCATGGGAAATGAACGGGCCGAGATCCTGATTTTGGTGAGTCCGTTTGCTAAAGCGATAGCGGCGGAAACTGTGGCCGGTCATCACTGTCATATCTTGTAGATGACAGTTACCCCCTTCTTCACAGACCGGGCAATCGTGCGGATGGTTTGTCATCAACCATTCAACCACACTCGCGCGGAACGCTTTGGCTTCGCCGTCATCAATGGAAATAAAGGTTCCATCGGTGGCTGGCGTCATACAAGACATCACCAAACGCCCACGAGTGTCGTCCGCGTTTTGGTATTGCTTTACCGCACATTGGCGGCAAGCGCCGACGCTTCCCAGCGCCGGATGCCAGCAAAAGTAAGGAATATCGAGTCCCAGGGAGAGACAAGCTTGTAACAGGTTGTCGGCCCCGTTTACGTCGTATTCTTTGCCGTCTACATGAATCGTAGCCATAGTCAGCATGCTTCCAAGTGGCTTGCCATAAGGCAAGCGTTAATCAAAAATTCTGGCGGGATGAATGACCGGTTCCGGATAAACGGGACAGATGCATTCATCAGGGCTACCAACGTTGCTTCAATAGGTTATTCGGTTGAATACCGGCTATGGCTTGGGTGTTGCCATAGTCTTTCGCTGCGATCCCGGCTTCGAATTCTTCCCGGAAATATTTGATCGCGCTTTGTAGTGGTTCAACCGCGCCCGGCGCGTGAGCACAGAAGGTTTTACCCGGCCCCAAGAAACGGCAAAGCTGTTCCAGCGTCTCGATGTCGCCCGGCTGACCTTCACCGCGCTCCAGTGCTCGCAGGATCTTCACGCTCCATGGCAAACCATCGCGGCAAGGCGTACACCAGCCACAGGATTCACGGGCGAAAAACTCTTCCAGATTACGCACCAACGGCACCATACCGATTTCGTGGTCGACGGCCATTGCTAACGCAGTCCCTAAACGACTGCCCGCTTTAGCAATATTTTCGAAGTCCATCGGCAAATCCAGGTGGTCGGCGGTCAGGAAGTCAGTGCCCGCACCACCCGGCTGCCAGGCTTTAAATTTCAAGCCATCGCGCATGCCACCGGCATAATCTTCCAGAATTTCACGGGCGCTGATACCAAATGGCAATTCCCACAAACCCGGATTTTTCACCCGACCGGAGAAGCCCATCAGTTTGGTACCGGCATCGTTACTTTTACCGGCGGTAATCCCCTGATACCACTCCACACCATGCTCAAGAATGGCCGGAACGTTACACAGAGTTTCCACGTTATTCACGCAAGTTGGTTTCCCCCAAACACCAGAAGATGCGGGGAAAGGCGGCTTGGAACGTGGGTTGGCACGGCGGCCTTCCAGCGAGTTAATCAATGCGGTTTCTTCACCGCAGATATAACGCCCAGCCCCAGTATGAACAATCAGCTCAAAATCAAAGCCGCTGCCCATGATGTTTTTGCCAAGCAGTCCCGCTTCAGTGGCCTCGGCAATCGCACGGCGCAAGTGAACGGCGGCCTCGATATATTCGCCACGCAGGAAGATGTAACCGCGGTAAGCTTTCAGCGCAAACGCACTGATAAGCATCCCTTCCACCAGCAGATGCGGCAATTGCTCCATCAGCAGGCGGTCTTTATAGGTACCCGGTTCCATCTCATCGGCGTTACACAGCAGATAGCGGATGTTCATGCTTTCGTCTTTTGGCATCAAGCTCCACTTCAAACCCGTGGAAAAGCCCGCACCGCCACGCCCTTTCAGACCCGCGTCTTTGACCAAGCTAACAACATCAGGTGCAGCCATGCCTTTTAAGGCTTTTTCAGCACCGACATAGCCGTTTTTGCTGCGATATTCATCCAACCATACGGGTTGTTTGTCATCGCGCAAACGCCAGGTCAGCGGGTGCATTTCCGGCGTGCGAATAATCTCTTTATGAAACCCCGTGGCTTTGGTAAGACCTGAATTAATTGTCATGGATATTGCTCCAGTAACTTCTCAATATCTTCAGGTTTCAGGTGGCTGTGTGTATCGTCGTCGATCATCATGGTCGGGCCACGATCACAGTTACCCAAGCAGCAAGTTGGCAGCAGTGTAAAACGGCCATCAAAGGTCGTCTGACCTGGCTGAATGCTGAGTTTTTTCGAAATCGCGGCTTGGATCCCCTGATAACCGGTGATGTGGCACACCACGCTGTCACAGTAACGGATCACATGGCGTCCAACAGGTTGGCGGAAGATCTGGCTGTAGAATGTCGCGACACCTTCAACATCACTGGCCGGGATACCCAGCACTTCAGCAATGGCATGAATCGCCCCATCCGGTACCCAACCGCGTTGTTTCTGCACAATTTTCAGTGCTTCTATCGACGCGGCGCGGGCATCTTCGTAATGGTGCTTTTCATGTTCGATAGCATCACGTTCTTCAGCGCTCAATTCGAAAACTTCAGCTGTGATGGCTGGTTCAGCCGCATTGACTGCCAGATTCGCCACATTTTGGCTTTCGTTACTCACCTGAGTCTCTTTTTGATCACTCATAATTAGCGGTCCACATCAGACATTACAAAATCGATACTGCCCAGATAGACGATCAGGTCAGATACCAGGCTGCCACGGATAACCGATGGGATCTGCTGCAAATGGGCATAGCTTGGCGTGCGTATCCGAGTGCGATAGCTCATGGTGCTGGCGTCACTGGTCAGATAGTAGCTGTTGATCCCTTTGGTCGCTTCAACCATTTGGAATGATTCGTTAGCTGGCATCACTGGACCCCATGAAACTTGCAGGAAGTGAGTAATCAGCGTTTCGATATGTTGAAGCGTACGTTCTTTCGGTGGCGGAGTCGTGAGTGGGTGGTCGGCCTTGAATGGGCCTTCTGGCATGTTTTTATAACATTGCTCCAGAATGCGCAGGCTTTGACGCAATTCCTCCACTTTCAACATCACGCGGTCATAACAGTCGCCGTTGTTGCCGACTGGCACTTCGAAATCAAAGTTTTCGTAGCCGGAGTATGGACGCCATTTACGCACATCAAACTCAACGCCAGTAGCACGCAAGCCAGCACCGGTCACACCCCATTCCAATGCTTCTTTGGAATTGTAGGCAGCAACACCGATAGAACGCCCTTTCAGGATACTGTTCTGCAATGCAGCTTTGACGTAGGAATCAAGGCGTTTTGGCATCCAGTCAAGGAAGTCACGCAGCAAACGTTCCCAGCCACGCGGCAGGTCATGTGCAACACCGCCAATACGGAACCAAGCCGGGTGCATACGGAAACCAGTGATTGCTTCCACTAAATCGTATACTTTCTGCCGATCGGTAAAGGCAAAGAACACCGGCGTCATTGCACCGACGTCTTGGATGAAAGTACTGATGTACAGTAAGTGACTGTTGATACGGAATAACTCGGACAGCATAACGCGGATGGTTTTAACGCGATCCGGCACTTCAATGCCCGCCAGTTTTTCAACTGCCAGCACGTAAGGCATTTCGTTAACACAGCCGCCAAGGTATTCAATACGGTCGGTATAAGGAATGTAGCTGTGCCAAGACTGGCGCTCGCCCATCTTCTCCGCACCACGGTGGTGGTAACCTACATCCGGCACACAGTCGACAATCTCTTCACCATCAAGCTGCAACACGATACGGAACGCACCGTGTGAAGAGGGGTGGTTTGGGCCGAGGTTAAGGAACATAAAGTCCTCGTTTTCGGTCCCGCGCTTCATACCCCAATCTTCAGGTTTGAAAGTCAGTGACTCCATTTCTAGATCTTCTTTCTGCTTGGTCAGCACAAAGGGATCAAACTCGGTAGCACGAGCGGGATAGTCTTTTCGCAGCGGGTGGCCTTCCCAGCTCTGCGGCATCATGATGCGCGTCAGATGCGGGTGACCATCAAAGGTAATACCGAACATTTCCCAAGTTTCGCGCTCATACCAGTTGGCATTAGGGAAAATCTTGGTCGCTGTGGACACGTGCAAGTCTTTTTCAGACAGTGCCACTTTCAGCATGATGTCGCGGTTGCGCTCGATGGAAAGCAGATGATAGAAAACAGAAAAATCCGCAGCAGGGAGACCCTGGCGGTGAGTACGAAGGCGCTCATCTACACCATGCAGGTCAAACAGCATGACATACGGCTTCGGTTGTTTTCTCAGGAACGTCATTACTTCCAGCAATTGTTCACGCTTCACCCATACCACGGGCATACCGGTACGAGTGGCTTGAACAACAAAGGCCTCTGGCCCAAAACGGTTCGACAGTTCACCAATCACCGGGTCATCAAGATGGTCTCGGGTCTGCCATGCTGGCTGGGTGCTGTCGGACGTCGTTAAATCGGTCATTATTTATTCACCACACTGTTTTTTCACCACACTGAATGTGTCATTTTGTGGTTATTTGCCGCACACATGTTCTGGAAGAAAAACGGGTCTCTCCAAAAACAAATCACTTACGCACCAAAATCTTGCGCCTAAAGGCAATATTAGATTTCGTCAGGTGTACGCAGGTTAGTTACTGCAATTCGTTCAGCATGCTTACGTTCTCTTTCTGGCTGCATATTGGCGCGATAAACACCTTGATCACCCACAACCCAAGAGAGAGGACGGCGCTCTTTACCGATAGATTCCTGTAGCAACAACAATGCTTGCATATAGGCTTCTGGGCGCGGTGGACAGCCAGGGATGTACACATCTACTGGCAGGAATTTATCCACACCTTGTACTACAGAATAGATATCGTACATGCCGCCGGAGTTGGCACAGGCACCCATGGAAATGACCCATTTTGGTTCTAGCATTTGTTCATACAAACGCTGAATAACTGGGGCCATTTTAGTAAAGCAGGTACCGGCCACGACCATGAAATCGGCCTGGCGCGGGGAGGCACGCAATACTTCGGCACCGAAACGTGCCACGTCATGTACGGCAGTGAACGAGGTCACCATCTCGACATAACAACAGGAAAGACCGAAGTTATACGGCCAAAGAGAGTTCTTACGCCCCCAGTTCACCATGTCATGCATGGCATGCTCAAGTTTACCCATGTAAACACTACGGTGGACATGTTGCTCGAGAGGATCGCCGCTGACGGTTTCCTGAGTTTGCAGGGGGTAACGGTCATTCTCACCGTTAGGGTCTATGCGGGTGAGCGTATAGTCCATGTTAATGCCTCGCTGTATTTATTGACCACTATACCTTTTGTACTTGAAGCCACAGGGTGGTTAGCTGTGCGCCCTCACCTGATAAGTTTACCTAGGTAAGCTTATCGGGGTTCGCTCGCTTGCTGCCGACCTGCAACATCAATTTCTTTGGGTATATCTTGCGGATGACTGCTGGCGTATCTGACTATGCTCGGTTTGCTCACGCGGCGGTTAGAACGCGTAGGAGTCCAATCTAGAGCGCCAATACGCACCAGATAAACCAAACCAGCCAAGAGCACCAAAATGAAAATGGTTGCTTCGATAAAGCCTATCCAGCCACTCTCTCGGATAGAGATTGACCACGCATACAGATACAAGGCTTCAACATCGAAAATAACAAAGAACATCGCGACCAGGTAAAATTTAGCAGACAGGCGCATGCGCGCGGAGCCTACTGAATCAATACCCGACTCATAAGGGACGTTTTTGGCGCGGGCCCGAGCTCTCCCGCCCAGAAAGAACGCACCTAGCAGCATCAAACCGCACAGCCCGATAGCGCCGATCAGGAATACAGCAAACGCCCAATGATGAGCGATAACTTCAGTGGTTGTTGACATACTCATTGCTTACTCATCAAAAGTGGCGTCGAACATCCTGCTCTTGTGTTGGCAGTTAGTGCACCACATCGATTCAAAGGGAAGGATAAAAACCACACAAAACACACTGTCTTTACAACTGTTTAGCCAGTGTTTTACTGTGGGCTTTTTACTCCTTTCAGTAACCTTTTGTCAACTTTGACAAAAGTAACTACAGATTAATTTACAAACGCACGATCTTACTTAACAATTGGTGCGAACCTGTAAGCTAAATCGAGTCAGTAATTTGTTAAGTCAGAACATACACATATAAACCAATGTGGATGTTTCGTTATAACTATACCATTGTCTCAGGAATAACCGGTTCTTCCACTCACTAGCTAGGGGTATTTTTTTGATCCAGAACACGTTTTGAGTGTTATTTCATAAATATTCGGCACGAAAAGTTTCATTTGTTTATTTAAAATAAATGAAACGGTGTTTTATTAAAAAATACATTTTTAATAAAAAAAGCGATATTAACCACTAATTTAATAAGGCTTATGACTGTTGTCCGTGGCAGAAAAACCTCTATAAGTAAAATAAAACGACGTTTTACTCATGAAATTAAACTTAAAGTGATAAAAAAGGGGTTTTCATAAAAATGAAAATAAAAAAAGCCCCTAAAATAAGGGGCTTATGATAATTTATGTAAACAGAAACTTAATTTTGATCGTCTATTACATAATCAGAATTAAGCATTAAATCCACACCGGACTGCAAACCATGTTGATGACCAGTCTGCATAGCGTCGAAAATGGCCAAGGCCAATTCATTACCGCACCCACTGACTTTGCATAATGAATAATGGGTTTCAGGCAGGCGAGGTAGCCCTTCTATTTCACCCAATACGCGCAAATCAGGGCTCATCATCTCTATCGGTCTGGCGGTCACACCCAGCCCTGCTCTCACTGCTGCACGGATGGCAGAAAGTGAAGAGGCAACATAGGCAATACGCCATGCTATACCGGCTCTGGTCAAATACTCTATTGCCATATCACGGAATGGACTTGGCTCATCCATAACGACTAAAGGTACTGATTCGCCGGGCTGGAACTGATAATCGGCAGAACAATACCAAAGCGTCGGTGATGTTCTTAAAATCACATGAGGGTGGTTGTCGACCTTAGCGGTGGTAATAGCCAGGTCAACTTCGCCATGACTCAGCATGTCAGCAATGAGTGGGCTACGTTTTACCCGCACATCGATAGCCAGTCGAGGATAGAGCGTCGCCACTCGGTTTAGCAGGAAAGGCAACAGTGTATCGGCAGTATCATCAGATGCGCCGATAATAAGTGACCCTTCTACATTGCTATACATCAGCGACGTACAAGCTTCATCGTTGAAACGTAATATTTTTCTAGCATAGCCAAGTAACTGGAGACCATGTTCAGTGAGTAATTTGTTACGCCCGTGACGGGCAAATAACTCCTTACCAACCAACTGTTCTAACCGTTGCATTTGTTGGCTAACTGCTGATTGAGTTCGACAAACCGCTGCCGCAGCAGAGGCAAAAGTATTCAAGTCAGCAACAGCTACAAAGGTTCTAAGCAGATCGAGGTCGAGATTAATTATCGGACGATTTGCATTTGTCATAGTGTATTCTTCACTTTTTTGAATTCTAATTACAAACTACCCTGGTGTTTAAGTATTAGCGCCATCAATAAGGAACAACGCTAAGTATGACAGTACCCCACTCATTAGAGTAGGGCAAAAAATTTACTTATATTTCGTTACCGCTATCTCTTTTTAAAAAAACTATTGGCGAAACTCTGTATTTGTTTGTGGATATGATCATAAAAATTCGCTAAATCTTCGATAAATGAAGATTTTTTCCTTTAGAAACTCTGATTTTTTGAAACATTTATAAAGCGGAAAAAACCCACTTTAAATAAATCATCCAGATTTACCCTCCATAAAATATTAAAAACATCAATATTTTCTTGGCTGATTTTTTTATTTAATTTAGTAATTTCAAACATTAACATTTAACAATCGATAAGCCACTACAAGGATAACATTAGACATTCTTAATAGTTTTCCTATTTACAAATCTGGCTTTCTGCGCCCCACTATATATGTATGATGATATAAACTGTTGAATTCAGATCCTAACCATTAAAACTCAACGTGATTGGATGCCAATATTTTCCATATCCGTCTGTCTTCATACAATAAAAAAACGGACCTTATTTTATTGATAACTATTTTTTGCTGATACCCGCAGACGCCAAACTCTGTCAGAAAAAACTTCAGGCAAACTCATCAATCAAACATCACCAGACCGGTTTGACGACAAAAAACATCCGCCATACCCCGGCACTTTTCACCTGGAAGCCACTTGCATTAACGATGTATATAAACTCTAAATAACTCGAGTTGTAGGAAAGCGGTAAACGAACAAATCCCGCTGAGTTGACGCCAGTCAATAATTCGGGTTACAAACCTGCCTGGAGCAGAATTGAACGCTGTTCGCAGCGGCCTCAACGAGACGAGCCCCATGAACGGGTGAGTAATGAGAGTAGCCAGTACACATTCAGTTTGTAGTATGACGAGTATAGAGCTTCAAAAATCAACGGCGTCGGAGTACATTGAACACCTTGCCGTGTTCTACGCGAGGACACGCTTTTACCAGCAAAAGGCTCAATTTTTTATGTCCCCCATTGAGAAATCCAGCAAACTGGACAACGTCTGTTACGACATTCGTGGCCCAGTGCTAAAAGAAGCTAAGCGTCTTGAAGAAGAAGGTAACAAGGTTCTGAAACTGAACATCGGCAACCCTGCCCCGTTTGGTTTCGATGCACCAGATGAAATTCTGGTGGATGTGATCCGTAATTTGCCGACTGCACAGGGCTATTGCGACTCCAAAGGCCTATATTCGGCGCGCAAAGCCATTATGCAGCACTATCAGGCTCGCAATATGCGCGACCTAACAGTGGAGGATATCTACATTGGGAATGGCGTTTCTGAGCTAATCGTGCAATCCATGCAAGCATTGTTGAACCTTGGCGATGAAATGCTGGTACCCGCCCCGGACTATCCGTTATGGACGGCGGCAGTGTCGCTTTCAAGCGGCAAAGCTGTGCATTATATGTGTGATGAAGAATCAGGCTGGTTCCCTGATTTAGATGATATCCGCAGTAAAATCACCCCCCGTACTCGCGGGATAGTGATTATCAACCCAAATAACCCCACAGGCGCGGTCTACAGCAAAGAGCTGTTGCTGGAAATTGTCGAAATCGCCCGCCAGAATGACCTGATTATTTTTGCCGATGAAATCTACGATAAGATTTTATACGATGAAGCTCAGCATCATTCGATTGCCGCATTGGCACCTGATTTACTGACGGTGACCTTCAATGGTTTGTCCAAAACTTATCGCGTTGCCGGTTTCCGTCAGGGCTGGATGGTATTGAATGGGCCGAAGAAGCATGCCAAAGGTTACATTGAAGGTTTGGAAATGCTGGCATCCATGCGCTTGTGCGCCAACGTGCCAATGCAGCATGCCATCCAAACAGCACTGGGAGGCTATCAAAGCATCAGTGAATTTATACAACCGGGTGGGCGTTTATATGAACAACGCGACCGCGCCTGGGAACTCATCAACCAGATCCCCGGAGTTTCCTGCGTAAAACCCCAGGGCGCACTGTATATGTTCCCGCGCATTGATCAGAAAAAATTCAATCTGAAAGACGATCAGAAATTGGTATTGGACCTGCTGTTGCAGGAAAAAGTCTTGTTGGTGCAAGGCAGTGCCTTTAACTGGCCGTATCCCGACCATGTGCGAATTGTGACCTTACCGCGCGTGGATGAGTTGGAGATGGCCGTTGGTAAACTGGGGCGCTTCCTGGAAAACTATCACCAATAATTGCTTGTATAAATAGTGAGATAATGACAAATAATATTGAGACTTAACCAAAATATTATTTGTCATAAATATTTTTATCTAGCTAAATATTCACTTTATATCATCTTGGAATATACCCAACATTGAGTGTGGAATAGTTAAATAACTCATCTACACTAGTTAGACTCATTCAATAAATGAGTTTAATAGACTTGAATAGTATCGATAAAATCTCTATGTATTCTATATTTAGAATACAGGACACAACACACCAAATTTACCATGCATACCATGAACATCATGCATATAGAATATAGACAAGGTGAATATTATGACTTATATAAAATCGATATCTCTATGTGGTTTATTGCTCTCGGCCATCCTTATAACGGCTCCTATCACTGGGCATGCTGATATGTACCAGGCACAACAACCTGACTTTTGTACTAAACCCGTGGAATCATGGGGTGTACATGATGTACTGATGGCTCCGTTTAGAGGGTTTATGTTGATATTTAGTCGCTCATGTGACTAAAGAAATCATAATCGCTCTGTAGTTAACACCTATTCAAGTCTATTTAATGATTTTTCAAAAATAAATCTGGGATCAATAATATAAAAGGTCATATTATTTTAATTACATCCGTAGAAATGAATATTTATAAGAGTAACTTATAGGAATCATCAGTTATATATTACTGGGCAATTAACTTGTATTACCGGCAAGATGGTCAGAAAGTGAAATTCAACAATCAGTCAATGGATTTAGATGTGCGCAACCACTCCACTGCAACTTCAAGCACGATGGGTATATAATGTCGCCACTGAGCCATCTCGGCATCCTATAGTTGCCGACAGAAAACTGAGATTAACATGAGCCACTTTTTTGCCCACCTATCCCGTTTGAAGCTGATTAATCGTTGGCCACTGATGCGCAATGTTCGCACTGAAAACGTTTCTGAGCACAGTTTGCAAGTGGCCTTTGTCGCTCATGCACTGGCTATCATTAAGAACCGAAAATTTAATGGCAATCTCAATGCTGACCGTATCGCGCTGCTGGCGATGTATCACGATGCCAGTGAAGTGATAACCGGCGATTTACCCACCCCTATCAAGTATTACAATCCTCAGATTGCCCATGAATACAAGAAGATAGAAAAAGTCGCTCAGCAAAAACTGATTGAAATGCTGCCAGAAGAGTTACAGCACGATTTTCGCTGTCTGTTGGATGAGCATTATTATAGTGAAGAAGAAAAAGCGTTGGTTAAACAAGCTGATGCGCTATGCGCTTATCTAAAATGTTTAGAAGAATTATCCGCCGGTAATAATGAGTTTATTCAAGCTAAAGCGCGGTTAGAGAAAACTCTCGCCATGCGCCAAAGCCCGGAAATGGATTACTTTATGGAAGTCTTCGTCCCCAGCTTTAGCCTGTCACTGGATGAAATCAGCCTCGATTCACTGGATTGAAGTCAATTTTTAAAAGCACATTTGAGCTGCCGAATGAAGAGTATAGGCAAGGAAAACGGGCAGGACGCCCGTTTTAGGCGTCACGCGCTTGTGACCCCTTTGGCGGTTGAGGCACCAAGGGGCAAGGTGAGCACCAATCTCATATCAACCGAATTAAACACAACTCTTACCCTGTAGCATCCCAATCAGAATGGAAACAGCACTGGCACCACCATCACACTCACGATCATCACCAATACAGTGAACGGCACCCCGATTCGGATAAAATCACCAAATTTATAGCCGCCGGGGCCTAATACCAAGGTATTCACCGGCGATGAAACCGGCGTCATAAAGGCCGCTGATGCAGCAATACCGATAATCATCGCGAATGGATACGGGGAAAGCGACATCTCACGAGCAGCGGCGATGGCAATCGGTGCCATCAATACCGCCGTCGCCGTATTAGAGATAAATAGCCCGATAGTGGCGCACAGCACAAATAAGCACAACAACATTACCCTTGGCCCCATGCCACCAGCAACATCCATCAGCCCGCGGACAATCAAATCTACCCCGCCGGTTTTTTGTAGTGCCTGCGCAAAGGGCATCATGCCGATAATCAGAATCAAACTCGGCCAATGGATTGAGCGGTAAGCACTTTCCATATCAATACACCGGAATTGCCCCATCAACAAACACGCCACCAGCGCCGCAATCACATTCGGCACTTCGTCGGTCAGCATCATCGCCACCATCAGCGCCAGACAGAACAAAGCATGGGGCGCTTGTGAGATAGCTGGCGCGACTTCGTCAACTTCAGCCGGTAGATTCAGTACAATAAAATCACGCGTTTTTTGCTGCAATTGGCGGATAAGTTTCCAGTCGCCGATCACCAATAAGATGTCGCCAAACTGCAATTTGTCATCAACCAGTTTACCTTCCAATGTCTTACCGTTGCGGCGGATACCCACCACATTCAAACCATAGCGGGTACGAAAGGTCACTTCGCGTAAGCTTTTTCCCAGCAGGGCGGAATCGGGAATAAGAGAAACTTCAGCCATCCCGACGTTACGCGCCTGTTCTGAAAAATATTCGCCACGCAGCACCATTGGCTCTAACATCTGCTCGGTGCAAAATTCGCGTAAATCCATATCGCAATCTGACATATCAATCAGCAAAACATCATTTTCGCGCAGTTCAGACGAGCCGGTCGCACTGACCATAACCCGCCGAAAACGTTTCCAGCGCTCAATCCCGACGACATTGGCACCATAGCGGGCGCGAAGATGCAGCTCATCAAGAGAACGGCCAATTAAAGGGGAATCGTGGCGGATGGCCAAACGGCGGGCACGGCCGGTGAGTTTATAATCACGAATAAGATCGCGGAAAGTGCGGCGTTTCCACTGCTGTTCTTTTTCTGAGTTTTCCTGTTTCCCACCCAGCCAGTGGCGGGCGACTAACATGTAGCCGACCCCCATCAGTAGAATAATAAGGCCGATCGGCGTGACACCAAAGAAACCAAAGCCTTTGATGCCCTCGCGCAGTAACTCACTGTTAACCACCATGTTTGGCGGGGTCGCGACCAGAGTCATCATGCCACTGATCAGCCCGGCAAAACTCAGCGGCATCATTAATCGCCCCGGCGAAATCTTCATCCGGTTAGCAACACTCAGTACCACCGGGATAAAAATCGCCACCACCCCGGTTGAGCTCATAAAGGCCCCCAAACCGGCGACGGTCACCATGAGCAATGCCAACATTTTAGTTTCACTGTGACCGGCAACTTTCACCAACCAATCGCCCACTTGATAAGCAACGCCAGTTCTGACCAACCCCTCCCCAATCACAAACAATGCCGCGATCAAGATCACATTAGGGTCACTGAACCCGCTGGTGGCCTCACCCAACGACAACGTGCCGCTCATCACAAAGGCAATAATCACCAATAGCGCCACGACATCCATCCGCAGTTTATTGGTGGTAAACAGCACAATAGCTATCAGAAGTAGCGTCAACACCCACAATAGTTCGCTGTTCAAAATGGCCTCATTGGCAAAAAGTGAAAGAAAATGTCCGACTATACCCAAAGTCATTCGAGCTGCTGGAAAGCAGCCAACGCATATCCAGTTTGAAGGGCATATGGCAGTAAAGCATTAAATTCAAGGGTGACCGCTGTTTGAGATCAATAATGACTGCAAATTTATACGCTTACCATCCCATAATGCTATTAATTATATTTTTCTGAAAAATATTACTGCTCAACATCTCGTCATCTTTTGGGCAATAGAGGAATCGGAAATAATTGACTATCTATACTTGAGGCTAGCAGGGTTTAGCTCACTAACTAAACTAATAAGCTCAATGCTAAACTGCAGGCGGAAAAAGTGCTGGCAGGAGGGCTTAATGGATAATATTACAGATCATCTAATAATACTTTTTCTACTGTCATTTGTACTATTGTGGTGTTCGAACTATGTCGGCGTGGCCGAGATCTGGACGACGATGCTCGCGAAAGTTTCAACGTCATTTCGGGGGGGCGACACTAACCTTATTATGCCTGATTATTGGTTTCAGTTTTTCCATGGCGATCAATCGCTATGACCTGCGTAAACCTATGAAGAGGCCGAAGCAAATTAATATCTTCGCACTGATTCTTTGCCCGCAGCGCCTAACCTCACCTCGAAAGCATTATTAGCACGTTATCTTCATCAACGGATTTTGTTTTACATTACCCGGGATTCAAAACACCAGGCTGAGGTCAATTATCAGACTAATTAACTAGAAAATACCCTGTGGGCCGAGTTGCTGATGCCCGTGAGCCAACACTGTGATTCGATCTTCACCCTGGTTGTTTCGGGCCTGAATGATGTTTTGAACTCTGCTGGCTACACGCAGCCTCGAGGTGGGATTATTCAAGTTAAACCCTTAAATTTATACAAGCTAGAAAGCCGATTGCTCCCCGCACAGCCCCCCTCAGGTCATGCTAAACAATAAAAAGAGCGCCATCGGGCGCCCTAAGTTTGGTTATTTTGTTGCTATGCTCACTCTTTCAGGCGGACAACTGCACCATTCACTGTTTTTTCAACATCAATGTGCTCGAGTGAACTGAGGACTAAATCGACTTGATCCAGTTTAGGTGTGTCCGCTGGTGCATTTACAGCAATGACCTGACAACCCGCAGCCAGCCCTGAGAGAATCCCCGCAGGAGCATCTTCCACCACGATACAATCCGCTGGTGCCAGCCCCAAACGTTCGGCACCAAGCAAGTACGCATCAGGCATAGGTTTGCCATGTTTCACTTGTTCAGCCGTCACAAAGACTTCTGGCTCCGGCAAGTGGCCCGCAGCACGGCGAGCAGAAGCAACCGGCACCGAGCCGGAAGTGACGATAGCCCACGGAATCGACAGGCTATTAAGCCGCTCCAGCAGCGACACCGCTCCCGGTAGCGCGGTCACACCATCGGTGTCCTGGGCTTCAACCTGTTCTAATGCCAGAAACTCGGCTTTAAGTTCAGCATCACTTGCACCTGGCATAAAATGGCGAAGAGAGGTAATTGCTTGTTTACCATGGATAAAACCTAGCACTTCCACAGGGTCAATACCGCGACTTTGCGCCCAGCCAATCCAGGCTCTTTCAACAGCAGGCAATGAATCAACCAGAGTCCCGTCTAAATCAAAAAGAAAACCTTTACACTCCACAAGCACATCCTCGTCAGTAAACCTATGTCGCGATCATTGCGCGCTATCAGTCATTAATAATTTTAGGCATTAATAATTTGCGAAATCTCAACGGCACTCAAATGATATTGGCGCGGACATGATTGCCAAATAGCCAGCATACGTTGGTATTTGTCCCACATTGGCGTTTGGGAATTAAAACCATGTGTTCCTGAATCAAAATGGGTATAGCGGCCTTCGGTATTAACCATAAAGCGCACATAACTCAGGTAACGGGATTCGGTAGCAGCATCAAAACCAAGGAACGCAATGCGGCGTTCATCTAAATCTTGTTGGCCTTTCAGGTTACCCCAAGAGACTTGCAGGGCGTGATGCATCTCCATGATATTAATGATAGTACGGCAAGTCTCTTCGCTCATCTCACCAAAGTCGCGGTCCAGTTCACGCATCTGCAAACCAAAGCCACGTTCGACAATCGTTTGCTGACGGCGATAGCGTTCAGCGTTTTCTGGGTCCAGCATGGTCATCATTTTGTACTGATTCGACAGAATCAGCCGTTGGGCATTTGTCATATCCATCACTAAACTCCTAAGACATAAATAATGAGGAAATCATCGCATACAGAGTTAGGCCATACTTTGATTTGACAAGGGATTTTGCGTTGCTGTTGATCCGAGGCATAAAAAACCCCGGTAGCCAATAAAGCCCCAGTCTCTATTTTCCCTGATAATGTCAGTTCCCTGACAATGCCGCGCGACACATCATAAAAGACAATAACCCGTCATTCGTTTTACAAATCATCAAGAAACGTTTTATCCAACTGCTTAAAAGCGCGTTTAAGCACGTCCGCCAGAGATTGATAAGTCGGCGTTTGTTCAATCGGCGCAACGGCTTGCCCAGCTTCAGCCAGCTTGTTCCGCACTTCGTGGAACCACTGCAATAATGTTGGCGGTAACGGCGTAATAGCACGTTTACCTAACCACCATAATCCTTGCAGAGGCAAACCGCAGGCGAATAATGCCGTGGCGATGGCTGGCCCTAATTGCCCGCCCAGCGCTATCTGCCAGGTTAGCGTAAAAATAGCCAGCGGCGGCATAAAACGGATACCAAAACGGGTCGCCGTCGACACGCGACTCTCCGGAAATACCGGTGCCAGACGTTTGTCAGCCGGCCAGGTCTTCATATAGTGCTGACCGCGTTGGAGTACCTGAAACCAACTTACGGAATCAGAAGGTTTTGTTGTCATGGCTCACCTCAACTTCACAAGCAAAGATTAAAATTTTTTTGTAATCCACAAACTAAAAATTAGTCTGTTAAATATATTTTGTTTTTAGGCGGCGCTATCGGTATCCTAGCTCGGCCTTTTGGCCGCTAGAAGATGACGCAAAATATGTCAACCTTTTACAGCGTTTAAATCAATTTTGTTAAACCGCGCAAGTTTTTACCACCAGGCGTTAACATTTAAAGCGCGATTTTTCCATCATCATGCCTTTTTCACTATCGCATGATGTTAATCATTAATGTCGACGCCAATATGCGCTACGCTTTTGGACAGATTGACGTTTTATTAACCATGTGTTTTTCGCTGTTTTTGTACTCTTGATACAATATTTGTATCGGTCATGTAAAAACAAGCGCCGGACACGACTATAAATAGGTACTTCCATGTCGAGTAAGCTAGTACTGGTTCTTAACTGCGGTAGCTCTTCCCTGAAATTTGCTATCATCGACGCGACCAACGGTGAAGAACACCTCTCTGGTTTAGCCGAATGCTTCCATCTGCCGGAAGCCCGCATCAAATGGAAACTTGATGGTGGCAAACAGGAAGCAGCATTGGGTGCTGGTGCAGCACACAGCGAAGCACTGAATTTCATTGTTAATACTATTCTGGCACAAAAACCAGAGCTTTCTGCTCAGTTGACTGCTATCGGTCACCGAATTGTACATGGTGGCGAGAAATTCACTGCATCAGCTATCGTTACCGAAGAAGTTATTCAGGGTATCAAAGATTCCATCCCGTTTGCACCTCTGCATAACCCAGCGCACCTGATCGGTATTGCTGAAGCATTGAAATCCTTCCCAAATCTGGCTGATAAAAATGTTGCAGTCTTTGACACTGCCTTCCACCAGACTATGCCGGAAGAGTCTTATCTCTACGCCCTGCCGTACAGCTTATACAAAGAAAACGGTATCCGTCGCTATGGCGCACACGGCACTAGCCACTTCTACGTGAGCCAGGAAGCAGCAAAAACCCTGAACAAACCACTGGAAGAACTGAACGTCATCACTTGCCATTTGGGCAACGGCGGCTCCGTCACTGCGGTTCGTAACGGTAAATGTGTTGATACTTCTATGGGCCTGACGCCACTAGAAGGTCTGGTCATGGGTACCCGCAGTGGTGATATCGATCCAGCAATCATTTTCCATCTATATGATGCCATGGGCATGAGCATGGAACAGATCAGCAAATTGTTGACCAAAGAATCTGGCCTGTTGGGTCTGACTGAAGTCACCAGTGACTGCCGTTATGTTGAAGACAACTATGACACCAAAGCAGATGCCAAACGTGCAATGGATGTATTCTGCCACCGCCTGGCAAAATATATCGGTGCTTACACTGCGCTGATGGATGGTCGTTTGGATGCCGTTGTATTCACTGGCGGTATCGGTGAAAACGCAGCTATGGTGCGCGAATTGACTTTGGACAAACTGGGCCTGCTGGGCTTTGAAATTGACCACGAACGCAACCTGGCAGCACGCTTTGGCAAGTCCGGCACCATCACCAAAGATGGCAGCCGCCTGGCTCTGGTTATCCCGACCAACGAAGAGCTGGTCATCGCACAAGACGCTGCCCGTCTGACCGCATAAGAATTTTTGACATATACCCAAAGTCATTGGAGTTGCAGGTAGGCGGCAAGCGAATAAATCCCGATGAGCTAACTCAGGTCAGTGATTCGGGTGCATGAGTGTAGCCAACAACCCTGCGGCTTCAAGGACGAAGGATGTCCCCAAAGTCATTGGAGTTGCAGGTAGGCGGCAAGCGAATAAATCCCGATGAGCTGACTCAGGTCAGTGATTCGGGTGCATGAGCGTAGCCAACAACCCTGCGGCTTCAAGGACGAAGGGCATAACCGTAAAGAGGTTTAGCCGTGTCCCGTACAATAATGTTGATCCCTACCGGCACCAGCGTTGGTTTAACCAGCGTCAGCTTGGGCGTCATCCGCTCCATGGAGCAAAAAGGTGTGCGCCTGAGCGTATTCAAGCCAATCGCGCAGCCACGTGCTGGTAACGATGCACCTGACCAAACCACCACTATTATTCGTGCGAACTCCAGCATTACTGCTGCTGAGCCGCTGAATATGAACCATGTGGAAACCTTGCTGAGTTCTAACCAGCAAGACGTGTTGATGGAAGAGATTGTTGCCCGTTACCACGAAAACACTAAAGATGCCGAAGTGGTTCTGGTGGAAGGTTTAGTACCAACGCGCAAACATCAGTTTGCTAATGCGCTAAACTATGAAATCGCCAAAACGCTGAACGCGGAAATCGTGTTTGTGATTGCGCTGGGTAATGATTCACCAGACCAATTGAAAGAGCGTATCGAACTGGCTCGCTCCAGTTTTGGTGGCAGCAAAAACAAAAACATCACCGGCGTTATCATCAACAAACTGAATGCGCCAGTTGATGAGCAAGGCCGTACCCGCCCTGATCTGTCAGAAATTTTTGATGACTCTACCAAGGCCAGTGTCGCCAATATCGATCCAAAACAGCTGTTTGCCAACAGCCCGCTGCCGGTTCTGGGTTGCGTGCCATGGAGCTTCGAGCTGATTGCGACCCGTGCAATTGATATGTGTAAGCACTTGAATGCACGTATTATTAACGAAGGTGACATCAGAACTCGCCGCGTTAAATCAGTGACATTCTGTGCCCGTAGCATCCCGCACATGCTGGAACATTTCCGTCCAGGCTCTCTGTTGGTGACTTCCGCAGATCGCCCAGATGTGTTGGTTTCTGCTTGTCTGGCTGCTATGAATGGCGTTGAAATCGGTGCCATCCTGTTGACCGGTGGTTATGCTATTGATGAGCGCATCAATAGCCTGTGTGAACGTGCCTTCCAAACTGGCTTGCCAGTATTTATGGTTGATACCAACACCTGGCAGACTTCCCTGAGCTTACAAAGCTTCAATCTGGAAGTTCCGGCAGATGACCATGAGCGTGTTGAGAAACTGCAAAACTACGTCGCCAGCCATATCAGCAGCGAGTGGATTGATTCTCTGAGCGCCACGTCTGAGCGTTCACGTCGCCTGTCTCCACCAGCATTCCGTTATGAACTGACCGAGTTGGCTCGTAAAGCGGGCAAACGTATCGTGCTGCCAGAAGGTGATGAGCCACGCACGGTGAAAGCCGCATCTATTTGTGCTGAACGCGGTATCGCAACTTGTGTGCTGCTGGGTAATCCAGAAGAGATTCAACGCGTTGCGGCGGCTCAAGGTGTTGAGCTGGGTAAAGGCGTTGAAATCATCGATCCGGTTGCTGTACGTGAGCAGTATGTTCCCCGCCTGGTGGAACTGCGTAAGAGCAAGGGCATGACCGAAGTGGTCGCTCGCGAACAACTGGAAGACAATGTGGTTCTCGGCACCTTGATGCTGGAGAAAGGCGAAGTTGATGGTCTGGTGTCTGGTGCTGTTCATACCACTGCGAACACTATCCGCCCACCATTACAGTTGATCAAAACCGCACCGGGCAGCTCATTAGTGTCTTCTGTGTTCTTCATGCTGCTGCCTGACCAGGTTCTGGTTTACGGTGACTGCGCGATTAACCCAGATCCAACAGCTGAGCAATTGTCAGAAATTGCTATCCAGTCTGCTGATTCCGCAGCAGCATTCGGTATCGAACCGCGTGTGGCGATGATCTCTTACTCCACCGGTAACTCTGGTGCAGGTAGCGATGTAGAAAAAGTTCGCGAAGCAACCCGTCTGGCACAGGAAAAACGCCCAGATCTGATCATCGATGGCCCGTTGCAGTATGACGCGGCAATCATGGCTGATGTGGCTAAATCCAAAGCGCCGAACTCACCGGTTGCAGGTAAAGCGACAGTGTTCATCTTCCCAGACCTGAACACCGGTAACACCACCTATAAAGCGGTACAACGTTCTGCCGACCTGATTTCTATCGGGCCGATGCTGCAAGGCATGCGTAAGCCAGTTAACGACTTGTCTCGTGGTGCGCTGGTAGACGATATTGTCTATACCGTGGCTCTGACGGCTATTCAATCAGCTCAGGCTGACGCGAGCGCGTCTTAATCTTCGGGTTAAGTTGCTCAAAGTAAACGCCAGCCTTGTGCTGGCGTTTTTGTTGGGTGCTAAAATGTTAGGTTAGCTTTTTAGGTACTTTGCCGCGGTTCAAATTTATAGCTAAAACTTTGACTTACAGGCTCTTGTGCCTCACCATTTTCGTCATTATCCAGCATATCAATCAACATCTTACCGGCCTCTTTCCCCATTTTCTTGTAATCAATACGCATTGAAGTCAGAGTCGGATAAGTTTGATCACAGCTGTCAGAGCCATCCAAACACGCCACCGCAATACCACTTGGTATTTTCAAAAGCCGCCGCTGGCATTCAAATAATACGCCGAGCGCAATATCTTCATGGCTGCATATCACCGCATCCAGTTCTGGCTGACGTTGGAGTATTTCGGTCAAAGCATAGCGGCCAAACTGCAAACTGGCCGTTTCTGGCGTAGTGACCGTCTGATCTGCATTTTTATAATGCTCCAACATCGCCCTGTGCCAACCATTCAATTGCTGGCGTTGCAGACGGTTATCCATATGAGCGCCGATAAAACCAATATTATGGTAGCCACGCCCCAATAAATGCCGGCTTAATTCATAGGCCGACTCAAAAAAAGCCGCTTCAAGAGTAATTTTGGCCCCTTTAAAATAGGAACCAACGACGTTGACGGTGGGGATATGTGCGCGCTCAAGTAATTGATAGGTTTTATCTGCCAGCTGTGAGCCAAATATCACCACCGCCGCTGGGTTACTTTGCAGCAAGGTCATCAGAATTTCAGCTTCTTTGCGCTGGTTATATTCGTGACAACCCAACAATAGTTGGAACTCATTTTTATTCAGAATCTGTTGCAGCGCCTGCATAAATCGGGAACTGGCTTTGTCCGTTAATGACGGAATTAAAACGGCGACAGTATCACTGTGACCGGATGCCAATGCCCCAGCAGCACGGTTAGGGATATAGCCAAGAGTTTCAACCGCTTGTTCTATTTTTTCACGTAATTTATCTGAAACCTGCTCCGGCGTTCGCAGCGCTCTGGAAACAGTCATCGACCCTACCCCGGCGTAATTCGCCACATCCGATAGAGTGACCCGCCCGGTATTACGGCGCTTGCGCGTTTTTTCCATGCTGATTTCCTGCCTGATTAAAATTCTTGCCTGAGTAAAACCTTCCCACACTGGCCCTCGACAATACATTGCATTGTATATGGCTTATTTGGAGATAGCCAAAGCCCTTGGTGTGACAAATGATAGCGCTATCACAAATTTTGATAGCGCTATCAGGTAGCGCTATCAAATGAGATATTCATCACATTAATGACGATGATAAATATCTACTCTCACGTTAACAGTCATCGGGAGTCATAAATATCATGTTAAAAACACTGTTAACGCCAGACGTCATTCAGGTGGTCAGCCAGGCAAAAGATTGGCGCGATGCCATCGCAATTTCATGCCAACCTTTGATTGATAATGGATCCATTGAAGCCCGTTATGTCGAGGCAATTTATCGCTCCCATGAGGCCATTGGCCCTTATTACGTGGTCGGGCCAGGAATTGCCATGCCACATGCCCGCCCAGAGGAAGGTGCGAATAAACTTTCTTTGGCCTTAACCGTCATCACCGAGGGCGTCACTTTCAATGCTGAAGGTAACGATCCGGTAAAACTGCTCATAGTGTTAGCGGCGACAGACAGCACTAGCCACATTGAGGCTATTTCTCAACTCGCTCAGTTGTTCGATAACGATAACGATGTACAAGCCTTACTTAATGCCAAAACGCAGCAGGATATTTTGTCCGTTATTGCACGTTATTAATTTCAGCATTGAGTTCGGATAATAATTTTAAGGGGAAATAAAATGAAAATTACAGTGGTTTGCGGTAACGGTTTAGGCACCAGCCTGATGATGGAAATCAGCATCAAAAATATTCTGAAAGAATTGGCAGTCACGGCAGAAGTTGATCATGTCGATTTGGGTTCCGCCAAAGGGACACCCAGTGACATTTTCATCGGTACCAAAGATATTGCCGAACAATTAGTGGCTCAAGCCGTGGGCGGCAAAATCGTAGCGCTGGATAATATGATCGACAAAAAAGCCATGAAAGAGCGTTTGTCTGTGGCATTAACCGAATTAGGCGCTTTGTAAGCGGGGGCTGGCATGGATTTCTTTCGTTTCTTAATGAGTGATGTGCTTTCCGAACCGGCCATATTGGTCGGTTTGATTGCCTTAATCGGCCTAATTGCACAGAAAAAACCGGTAACGGAGTGCATTAAAGGCACCGTAAAAACCATTATGGGTTTTGTGATTTTAGGTGCGGGTGCGGGCTTGGTGGTTTCATCTCTGGGTGATTTCGCCAACATATTCCAACATGCATTCGGTATTCAGGGCGTGGTGCCGAATAATGAAGCCATTGTGTCTGTGGCGCAAAAGAGTTTCGGTAAAGAAATGGCGATGATTATGTTCTTCGCTATGGTTATCAATATTCTGATTGCCCGCTTTACGCCGTGGAAATTTATCTTCCTGACCGGTCACCACACGTTGTTTATGTCGATGATGGTGGCAGTGATTCTGGCGACCGCTGGCATTAGTGGTGTGACTCTGATTGTGATCGGCTCCCTGGTCGTTGGGGTTGCGATGGTGTTCTTCCCAGCTATTGCCCACCCTTACATGAAAAAAGTCACCGGTTCAGATGATGTGGCAATTGGTCACTTCTCTACCCTGTCTTATGTATTAGCGGGTTTTATCGGCAGTAAGTTTGGTAATAAAGAACATTCGACTGAAGACATGAATGTGCCGAAAAGTCTGCTGTTCTTGCGCGATACTCCGGTCGCTATCTCCTTTACCATGTGCATCATTTTCATCGTAACCTGTCTGTTCGCTGGGCCGGAAGTGGTGAAAAGCCTGAGTGGCGGTAAAAACTGGTTCATGTTCTCACTGATGCAATCCATTACTTTCGCCGCAGGTGTGTATATCATCTTGCAAGGTGTGCGTATGGTTATTGCTGAAATCGTACCGGCCTTCAAAGGGATTTCCGACAAATTAGTGCCTAATGCTAAACCAGCACTGGATTGCCCGGTAGTGTTCCCTTACGCGCCAAATGCGGTATTGGTTGGCTTCCTGAGCAGCTTTGCCGCTGGCCTTATCGGTATGTTCGCCCTGTATTTGATGAACATGACCGTGATTATTCCCGGTGTTGTACCTCACTTCTTCGTCGGCGCTGCCGCAGGGGTGTTTGGTAATGCTACAGGCGGGCGTCGTGGTGCTATTCTCGGCGCCTTTGCTCAAGGTTTGTTAATTACCTTCCTGCCAGTATTCCTGCTGCCAGTATTAGGTGATATCGGGTTCGCCAACACCACGTTCAGTGATGCAGACTTTGGTGCGCTGGGTATCTTGTTGGGTATTATTGTTCGCTAATAGTTGATCTATAATCAGTGAGATAAACGTAAAAAGCCCCTGAAAAGGGGCTTTTTTATGGCTGATAGGAATTAATCTTCGCGCGGGGTAATTTTACCGTAATCTTGTTCATTATTACGGGTTAACCACAGAGATAAGGCTTTCAGAGAATCCGGCGTGAACTCGTCGCAACGTGCGGTGATTTCTTCTGGCTGCATCCAACGGACTTCATCTATTTCTTCAGCCTGCAATGCAAATGGGCCATGAGAAACACAGCTAAACAAGGCCCCCCATACGCGGCAGTGCTCTTCTTCAAAGTAGAACTGGCCATGCTCAGCGAAAGGCACTCCTGCAATACCTAACTCTTCTTCCGCCTCGCGCCGAGCAGATTCAAGGTAGTTTTCACCACTTTGCACCACGCCACCGGCCGTCGCGTCCAGTTTTCCGGGATAAAAATCTTTGCTCTCAGTACGGCGTTGTACCAGTATTTTTCCCATTCCGTCGTGCACCACAATATAGGTAGCACGATGGCGTAGTCGTTGAGCTCTCATTTGTTGACGACTGGATTGAGCAATAACTTCATTTTGCTCATCAACAATATCAACCCACTCGATGACTGCTGCTGGATTTTGCTCCACCATCCTCTGAAACCTTCTATCTGGGCGCGATTATACGCGCGCAATTGTTAACAAAGAGTTTTCAACTCATTATATTATATGGTTTTTAGTGCCAACTGGATGACTGGCTCATCATTTTGTAGGGTCAGAACCTGTAAAAACCCCTCATCAAGCATGCCATAACTCGCCGGATATCCCCCTTTCGGGATACTAACTGAGCCGGGATTAAAGCATATGACGTCATCTTGCCATTCCGCCTGTGGTAGATGAGTATGACCATAGACTAAGACATCCCCTTTACGCAACGGAGGAAGCGCGCTCGGATGATAAAGGTGGCCATGAGTCAAAAATAAACGTGTTTCTGGCATTATAATCTGCTGCCAGCTGGCCATAATAGGGAATTGCAATAACATTTGATCGACTTCACTGTCGCAATTACCGCGTACAGCAATAATCTTGTTTTTATAGGGATTAAGACATTCTGCGACCGCAGCGGGTTGATAACCCGTCGGTAACGCATTCCGTGGCCCATGGTTGAGTAAATCACCCAATAACACCAGCCATTGCGCGCCACTGCGGTCAAATATCTCCAGAACTTTTTCAGTGGCCGATAGCGACCCATGCAGATCAGAAGCAAACATTAACTTCATGATATCGTCTTCTCTTAGGTCTACTCTCAGTAAATCAAGTGGCACCGGCCACCGAGATACATAATGAGAACTCAATAAGACTTCATTCTATCATCCAATCAGTCAGATTAATCCGAGAAAAGCCACTATCCACCATAAGAAAATTTTATCGTAAAAAACTTTTATCGTAAAAAGCAGTTATTGTAAAAAAACAATGCCGACATGAAAGAATACTGTCAGCGTTGTACGGGATTGAATGGGGAAAATCGTTATAGAGAAGGCTGCGATACCAACTCATCCAGCGTCAACTGATTGAATAAGTACCCTTGCATTGCATCAATATTACTGCCTTTGAGTTGCTCCGACTCATCCTCATTTTCTACGCCAACCACAATCACCCCGAGACAATATTTCTTAATATTATTGATCAATATCGGGAAAGTGTGCTTATTGTGCTGCCAGAAGAAATGCTTATCAATTTTCACATATTCGAAAATATTAGCAGTCACTGCATTTAAGGTACACCCTCCGCTACCTAGGTCATCTAGCCATAGTGGATATCGCTCAGCCAAATCGCGTAACAGTGGGTTATTCATTCCATCGGATAAATTGGAGAATGTCTCCATAATTTCCAGTCGTAGGAAAGGCAGTTCATCAAGCATTCGGCGAGTCGGCTCATCAGTAACAATAACACTCGCTAAGTCAAAATCGATATTAATTGAAAGCAGGACATTATGCGTGATAAACCACTCGCTATAGGCTCTCACAGCACATAATTGATCCTGGAATAAGTCGGTCTTTCCATTGATATCTAATTTATTAATAAAATTTTCAACATCAATGGGCAAATCTACCGATTTGGCTGAAAATCGGCTTAATAGCTCGACGGCTAATAAGCTACCGTCTTGTTTATATATAGGTTCACATACATAAGAACAATTAACTTCAATGTTTAGCTTCATGCGCACCTGAAAAGTGTAGGGACAATAATAAGGCAGCAGCCTGACCTCAGCCGGAGGATTTATAAGCCACTGTCAATTTTCATGAAATACTCAAATTTTATTTATAAAACTATCCAACATGACAAAACGACAGAGGCTAATGGCCTCTTTTTCATTCCGATGAGTATATTGACTCTAGCAGAAAATCGCGAATTCAGCCTTAAAGTCACCGAAATGCCTTATAACCATTGTTAGCGGTCAGAAACCATAAGGCACATAACGCCGATGGCTCGACAACTAACTGGGTAATAACTATATTAATCGGTTCGATTGGGGAATTTATTTAGTTATTTTTTTATTTTGTTAAAAATTTCACTCAGGGTGTGCTCAGTGTCGTAGGAGAAGAGTGCGAGATAACCTATGCTGAAAAGAAACCAGACTGCCGCTATCCCCAAAGAATTTGGAATTGCAGGTAGGTATCAAGTAAGAAGGGTATAAACGGAGATTGGCTATGCGTATTTTAATCACTGGAGCTACAGGGCTCATCGGGCGCAGTCTGACCACATTCCTTTTGTCGCAAGCTCATCAAATAACAGCACTAACCCGTGATCCTCAACGAGCAAATAAAGTGCTTGGCTCACAAGTCACCTGTTGGTCAACGTTAAATGACCAACATGACCTTAATGATTTTGATGCCGTCATTAATCTCGCGGGCGAGCCTATTGCTGAAAAACGTTGGACACCACAACAGAAAGAGATTTTGTGTCAAAGCCGTTGGCAGATAACCGAAAAACTGACGACATTAATTAAGGCTAGCAGTCAGCCGCCAGCCGTGTTTATTTCAGGATCTGCGGTCGGATTTTATGGCGATCAGGGGCAAGCGGTGGTCACCGAAGATGAAACACCGCAGAATGAATTTACCCATATGTTATGTGAACGTTGGGAAAACCTTGCTCGGGCAGCTGAAAGTAGTCACACAAGGGTTTGCCTGCTGCGTACCGGTATTGTGTTGGCCCCCCATGGCGGCGCGTTAGCAAAAATGGTGCCGCTATTACGCCTTGGTCTAGGAGGCCCGATCGGTGATGGTCGTCAATATCTGCCATGGATACATATTGATGACATGGTTCATGGTATTTATTATTTACTGACGACCAATGGACTTAACGGCCCATTCAATATGGTTTCCCCTTATCCGGTACATAATGAACAATTTATTGCCACTTTGGCTGAAGTGCTAGACCGCCCAGCGGTTATTCGCACCCCTGCGGCAGCTATTCGCTTGTTACTAGGAGAATCTGCAGCTTTGGTATTAGGTGGGCAGCGGGCGATACCTAAGCGCTTAGAAGAAGCCGGTTTTGCTTTCCGCTATTTTGAGTTAGAAGAAGCCCTGCGTAATGTCCTGAATAAACCAATCGCCTAATTGAATTAACGCGGGATAGATAAAATAACTATCCCGCCCAACCCTTATTTACTTCAATGCACCAGAAAGGAATTGCTGCAAACGAGGGCTTTTAGGGTTACCAAAAAGCTCGGCTGGCGGGCCTTCTTCTTCAATGACACCTTTGTGCAGGAAGATAACATGGCTGGAAACGTGACGGGCAAACTCCATTTCATGGGTCACCACCACCATGGTTTTCCCCTCTTCTGCAAGTTTTTGCATAATTCGCAAAACCTCACCAACCAATTCAGGATCCAATGCGGAGGTTGGCTCATCAAATAAGAGTACATCAGGCTCCATCGCCAATGCCCGGGCAATGGAAACACGTTGCTGCTGGCCTCCAGAAAGATGTACCGGATATTTAGCACGCGCGCGCTCATCAATCCCGACTTTATCCAAATAGCGAATCGCTCGCTCTTTAGCCACTGATTTACTTAACCCTAATACTTGAACAGGGGCTTCCATCACATTTTCCAACACCGTCATATGGCTCCATAAATTGAAATGCTGGAATACCATCGTCAGACGCGTGCGAAGTAATTGTAGCTCTTTCTTATCAAAAACTTTTAGTTGTCCGTCTTTATCGCGCACCAGTCGAATATCTTGATTATTGACACTGATCGACCCTTCGCTGGGTTTTTCCAGGAAGTTGATACAACGTAAAAAGGTACTTTTCCCCGATCCGGACGAACCAATAATAGAAATAACGTCCCCCGCTTTGGCTGAGAGTGAAACGCCTTTTAACACCTCATGTTCCCCATAATGCTTATGCAATTCGGTCACAGACAGTTTAGTTTCAGCTATTTTAGGTTTTAGTGTGTCAGTCATAGTTTTTAATGTGTCAGTCATAAAGTTCTCCGTACTTAATGCGATGCCTGAGGTTTTATATGTGCCAGCCAACGTTTCTCTGCTTGGCGGAACAGGCTAATTAGCGTAAAGGAGATAATCAGATAAAGTACGGCAGCAATACCAAAAGCATAAAACGGCTGATATGTCGCAGCGTTAATATCACGCGCTATTTTCAGTATATCTGGCACCGTGGCGGTAAAAGCCAACGCGGTAGAATGCAGCATTAAAATAACTTCATTACTATAGGCGGGTAAAGCAATACGCAGTGCGGAAGGTAAAATAATACAGCGATACATTTTAAAGCGTGAGAAACCATAGGCTCTGGCAGCCTCTATTTCGCCATGTGGCACCGAACGAATCGCGCCCGCGAAGATCTCCGTGGTATAAGCACAGGTATTGAGTGTTAGTGCCAAAATAGTGCAATTCAGCCCGCTGCGAAAAAAGGCATTAAGTAGATCGTTACCTCGGACTATCTCTAAGCTGTACATTCCAGAATAAAATATCAGTAATTGCACATATAATGGCGTACCACGAAAAATATAAGTAAAGATCCATACCGGTAAGCGAATCCAGCGCCGCTCGGCTACCCGAGCTACTGCCAACGGAATTGCCAGTAACCCACCCATCACGACAGAGCTAATTAATAGCCACAGGGTAACGGCCATGCCGGTAAATCGATAGCCATCACTCCAAAGCAGGGCTTGCCAATATTGATGTAGGATTTCTATCATAGTTCGGCCCTCTTCACTCCGTGGGAATAGCGCCGTTCCAACCACAGTAAAACACCATTCGAGATGGTGGTAAAAATCAGATAAACCACACCAGCCACCAATGCGAAGAAGAACGGCTGATAAGTACCTTTTCCTGCTAACTGTGTGGCTTTGACCACATCATTCAGCCCTAAAATAGAGACCAATGCCGTCGCCTTAAGGATCACTTGCCAGTTATTACCGATACCTGGTAGTGCGTAGCGCATCATGGCAGGGAACATAATTCTGCGGAAAATCTGGCTAGAGGATAAACCAAATGCTCTTGCTGCTTCAATTTGACCAGCCGGAACTGCCATATAAGCGCCACGGAAAGTTTCAGTGAAATAAGCTCCGTAGATAAAACCAAGGGTGATAATCCCAGCTGAAAGAGGATCAATATTAATTTGTTCGAAACCGAGAGATTCAGTAATGCTATTTAGGAATATCTGCAATCCGTAGAAAATCAGCAGCATTAAAACTAAATCAGGTACACCGCGGATCAGCGTGGTGTAACACTCAAATAAGCCTGATAAAAGGCGATTTGACGATAATTTCCCACCGGCACCTATTAAGCCGATAATCACTGACAGCAGCACTGAACACAGTGCCAACTCCAGCGTCACCAGCGCACCTTCAAATATCAGTTTGGAATATCCATCCAGCATCTGGGTTATCCTATTTTACTGAGTAAGGAGTCTGGTTAATGACTTTGAGTTCATAGCCCAATAACAACCCCTGCCCAAATTAGGGCAAGGGTTATTTCATCCAGCGGAATTAACCACCGTAAACATCAAAATCGAAATATTTTTTCGCGAGTTTATCGTAGGTGCCATCTTTGCGCATTTCTGCAAAGGCTTTATCCAATGCCGCTTTCAGTTCCACATCATCTTTACGCAATCCCATACCGGTACCGATGCCAAAGAATTGATCATTTTTGACTGACGGGCCAGCGAAAGCATAATCTTTACCTGCTTCTTGTTTGAGGAAACCTTCATTACCTGCGACTTCATCCTGGAAAGCGGCATCAATGCGGCCAGAACTCAAGTCTGAATAGATTAGATCCTGATTTTGATAGGCAACAACATCAATACCTTTTGGCTGCCACTCAGCATTGGCAAATGCTTCTTGAGTAGAACCTTGTAATACCCCAACACGCTTACCTTTCAAAGCAACCAAAGTGGGTTCAACTTTACTGCCTTTCGGGGCGATTAAACGGGCATTAGCCGCGAAAAGTTTGTCGGTGAAGGCAATCTCTTTTTGGCGTTTTTCAGTAATAGAGAGTGAAGAAATAATCGCATCAATTTTTTTAGCTTTCAGCGAGGGAATCAGCGCATCAAAATCACTTTCAACAAAAGTACATTTGGTATCAATACGGTTGCATAGCTCTTTTGCTATATCAATATCAAAACCTACCAATTCACCACTGGCATTTTTCGATTCAAAAGGAGCATACGTTGGGTCTGTACCAATTTTGATATCTTTAGGAATAGCAGCAAAAGCACTGCTGGCAGCAGCCAATGCTAATATTAAAGGCAGAACCAAAATCTTCTTATTCATACATAATCCTCAAATTGATTTTTGATGCCCAAAGTACGTTAGTTTTATCTACAACCCTTAGCGTCCCTAACAATAAGTTTCCATAAATCGATGTGCAGTAATCGTGCCAGTAATTATCAGGAGAGAAAGCTGATTCCATCACTGCTTTATTGGCATAAAAACCACTCAGTATGGGCATAGGGTCGTAGACAAAAACTGAATACGCAATCTATGCAACTGTGCACATTCTGAAACAGCATTATTGTGGTGCATAATGCGCCCCATTTCAGTGCGATGTTGCACAAATGTATCAATTTAGGGAGAAATGTTAATTGGCACCTTGCCAGCGAATGAATAGATCTTTAGGTAGCTCGATATCAAATTGATCAATAACCCGGTTAACGGTCTGATCAATAATATCTTCGATGGTTTCCGGACGGTGATAAAACGCAGGCATCGGCGGCATAATGACCGCGCCCAATTCAGCAGCCTGTACCATCAGCCGCAGATGGCCTAAATGCAGGGGGGTTTCACGCACACACAACACCAGTGGGCGGCGCTCTTTCAGTATAACATCAGCTGCGCGAGTCAATAAACCATCGGTATAACTATGGGCAATACCAGATAACGTTTTGATTGAACAAGGTAAAATAACCATGCCACTGGTCTTGAATGACCCCGATGAGATACATGCGGCGATATCACGAGAATCGTGTACTACATCCGCAAACGCCTGCACATCCTTAACACTAAGCTCCGTTTCAAGCGCTAGCGTCTGGCGCGCCGCATTGCTGAGAATCAAGTGAGTTTCCACGCCCTCGACCTGTTGCAACACCTGTAACAGGCGAACACCATAAATGGCGCCGCTGGCACCACTGATGCCAATAATAAGTCGTTTCATGGAAAACCACCTCACACTAAAGCCGCTTAATAATTATGTGCAGCATAACCGAATAAGGCCAAACTTTGCCGCATCAGGTACTGATTAGCAAGTTATGGCACTAAGCTATCTTACATAAAAAAAGGTGCACCGCGCTTGAACGCTGGTTGCACCTTTTTGATTCACACTCTGTTTTTCCGCTACGGCAACATATTCTCTGCCATAAACTGGCGTAACTTAGGGTGTTAACCCTCGTTATGCATTTCCAGGTTTTCCGCTTCGTTATGATTACGCAATGCTTGCGCATCATCGTTGCGTAACGACTCCAGATATTCCAGATAGCTTTGATCCACATCTTTAGTGACGTAAACGCCATTAAAGACTGAGCACTCAAACTGAGTGATATCTGGGTTATCTTCGCGTACAGCCTCGATAAGGTCAGTAAGATCTTGGAAAATCAGTGCATCTGCGCCAATTAGCTGGCGAATCTCGTCGACTTCACGACCATGTGCGATTAACTCATTGGCACTTGGCATATCGATACCATACACATTCGGGAAACGAATCTCCGGGGCGGCAGAGGCGAAATACACTTTACTTGCCCCAGCTTCACGCGCCATTTCGACAATTTGTTCCGATGTGGTACCGCGCACAATCGAGTCATCCACCAATAATACATTCTTACCACGAAATTCTGCGCGGTTAGCATTCAGTTTACGGCGCACTGATTTACGGCGTTCCTGTTGGCCCGGCATGATAAAGGTACGGCCAACATAACGGTTTTTCACAAACCCCTGGCGGTACGGTTTATCCAGAATTCGGGCGATTTCCAGCGCGATATCACAGGAAGTTTCCGGGATAGGAATGACAACATCGATATCCAGGTCTTCCCACTGTTTGGCAATTTTTGCACCTAATTTCTGCCCCATGCGCACACGCGCACTGTAAACAGAAATTTTATCCATAAAGGAGTCTGGGCGGGCAAAATAAACATACTCAAACAAGCACGGATTGTATTTTGGATTTTCCGCACACTGGCGGGTGAACAACTGGCCTTTTTCGGTGATATACACTGCTTCGCCCGGTGCCACATCACGCAAAAATTCGAAACCAAGGGTATCCAGCGCCACACTTTCAGAAGCGACCATATATTCATTACGGCCATCAGCAAGAGTCCGTCTGCCAATAACCAGTGGACGAATACCGTTAGGATCACGGAAAGCAACCATACCGTGGCCGATAATCATCGCGACACAAGCATAGGCACCACGAATCAACTGATGCGTAGCAGCAACAGCGGCAAAAATGTTGTCAGACTCCAACGGATAGTGCTGGAAACGGTCCAATTCACTGGCAAAAATATTCAGCAGAATTTCTGAGTCAGAAGTGGTATTCACATGACGGCGAGAAACTTCGAATAATTTTTTTCTCAACTGGTGAGCGTTAGTCAGATTACCGTTATGAGCCAAAGTGATGCCAAACGGTGAGTTAACATAGAAAGGCTGAGCCTCGGAAGCACTGGAACTGCCTGCCGTTGGGTAACGAACATGACCAATCCCCATGTTCCCCTGTAAGCGCAGCATATGCCGGGTTTCAAATACATCCTTCACCAAGCCGTTCGCTTTACGCAGCCGGAACCCATTATGGGCATCAATGGTAACGATGCCCGCAGCATCCTGGCCTCGGTGCTGAAGCACCGTCAGCGCATCATAAATCGACTGGTTTACCGGTGCAAAACCGGCGATACCGACAATACCGCACATGTTGTCTTTTCCTCATAAGCCGCTCCGAATCGGTAATTGATTCGGTAAGAAACTCGACGTGCTCTGCAGATAGTCAAAAAACCACCTGATGATATAACTGAACTGCGGGATTAATTGCGACTGCTTCCAGTCAACACTCTGTGAGAAACCGGTAAACGTGTCCAGAAAGAACAACATGGCAGAGACAATCAGAACGCCTCTCAGCGCCCCAAAACAGATCCCCAGCACTCTGTCAGTTCCTGATAATCCCGTACGTTCAACCAGCGAACTAATCACATAGTTAACAATAGCCCCGACGATCAATGTCGCGATGAACAAAATGCCGATAGCAATTCCGTTGCGAACCACTTCGTCCTCAAAACGAGTGAAGTAGACAGCAAGGTAAGTGTAAAAATGACTGGCAACAAAAAACGCACATCCCCATGTAACAAGTGACAATGCTTCACGGACAAAACCCCGGATTAAGCTGACTAAAGCAGAAAATCCGATAATCCCTATAATGACGTAATCAATCCAGACCATGACTATTCCAATGACGAAATCGCCGCTGCATCCTGTTCGCGGCGAATTCTAACAGAAAAAGAAAACGTTTGCGTAGAGGAATTATGACCGGCGACAAATTAAAGTGCGGCGATTTTAAAAACAACAATCACCGCACAAACTTAGCGTTAAAAACCCTGAACACCCTGATGTTTTAACCTTTCTTCAAACTTTAGCGCCCCGTGCCATAAGGCTTAACCTGCCCATTCAGACCACTTAATGAATTAAGTTCTGGCAAGGCCGATTGTAGCTTTTGCTTTGACGCATCCGGCCCCACGAAGACGCGGGTAATCTGGCCCTGAACCGGCGTTGCTGGCACTGTAAATGCCCGATGGCCTGACAAGCGCAGTGTCGCAACAATTTCATTCACTTTGGCCGCATTTTTCAATGCCCCCAGTTGGACAACATAAGCCTGCCCTACGGGTGCTTTTTCTTCCGTGGCCGGTTTGCTTTCCGGCTGAGTTTCCGGTTTAACCTCAGGTTTTGGCTTAACTTCCTGCGGTTTTTTCTCGACTGGAACTGGCTTACTTTCGACTGGTTTAACCTCAGCCGGTTTTTTCTCGACCGGTTTCACTTCAACCGGCTTACTTTGTAGCGGTGGCGGTGCCACGATAGTCGGTTCAGACGGCAAATTACCGGCATCATTAGCGGCCTGAGAGGCGGAATCATCTTTAGGGACTTCCACAGCTTGCGCTGCGCCTTCCGGCGGCGCAATAGGTAGAGGCTGATTGATCGGCGGAACCGCATCAATCTCCTGGCTATCACCGGGTTTTGGCACTAATGGAATGGCAGCAAACTCATCCTCATAATGCTTCTTTTTACCATCCAGCAACCCCGGCAGCACAATCACGCCCAAAGCCACCAAAATTATGGTCCCAACTAAACGGTTCTGGAACTTACTTGCCACTCACTCGCCCCTCAATGCTTTATCAATTCAAGCTGTTACAAATTCAACGCTGCCATGACGTGAGCAACTGTATGGAAAGAGCCACAGACAATGACCACATCCTGTGGTTCTGCATCCTGCATAGCTTGTCGCCAGGCAGTTTCGACATCACTAAACTGGCGTGATTGTGCCAAATACTCGGCTAATTGCTCCGCACTGGCTCCACGCGGCCCTTCCAGCGGCGCGCAGTACCATTCATCAACTTGCTCAGATAAGCATGCCAACGTACCACCAATATCTTTATCCGATAACATCCCGACTACCGCGCGCACTTTGCCCTGTTTGGGCAATTTAGCCAGTTTATCAGTCAAATAACGTGCTGCGTGCGGATTATGAGCCACGTCCAAAATCAACAGTGGCTGCTCACTGACTATCTGAAAACGCCCAGGTAAACTGGCGGCCTGCAACCCCTGGCGAATCACCTCTTCGCTCAATGACAATCCGGAATAATGCAATACTGCCAGCGCAGTCGCAGCATTGGCTAGCGGCACATTCGGCAACGGTAACTCGCTCCATTGGTGACCATCGCAGTGCCATTTCCAGCTTTTTTCTTGCTGACTGAATTGCCAAGCGATATCCCGCTGATACAAGTACGCACCGAGTTTTGCAGCAACATCTGCAATAGACTGTGGCATATCAGGTTCGCCTACCACCGCGGGTTTACCCGCACGGAATACACCGGCTTTTTCCCGGCCAATACTGTCACGATCAAACCCCAGCCAGTCAGTATGGTCTATTGCAATGCTGGTGATGGCGGCAACATCCGAATCAACAATATTAGTTGCATCCAAACGCCCACCTAAGCCCACTTCGAGAATGACCACATCAAGCTTAGCCTGCTTAAACAGTTGCAATGCAGATAAGGTACCGAACTCGAAGTAAGTCAATGATATATCTTGGCGCCCGGCTTCAATTTTGGCAAAAGAATGGCTATGTTCGGCCTCAGATGGCTCTTGCCCCTGAATACGAACGCGCTCGGTATAACGCAGAAGATGGGGTGAGCTATATACCCCGACCCGCAGGCCCGCTGCCAGTAAAATGGATTCCAAGGTACAGCAGGTGGTGCCTTTGCCATTAGTACCGGCAACGGTAAATACTTTAGGGGCAGGTTTAAGCAAATCCAGACGCTCAGCAACCTGTTTAACACGCTCCAGCCCCAGCTCGATTGGCTGAGAATGCAAACGTTCAAGATAGTAAAGCCACGCGGCCAAAGGCGACGTGGCTTGGGGAATTTGATTGTTGTCCATGAGTCCCACCACTGACCTTTATAGCCATCCTACTTCAAGCTGCATGTGCGTTGGCTGCTTTCATTCACCCGAATCATTGACTGGTGTCAATTCATCGAGATTCTGAGCCTCTCATGAGACTCACCCTGCGAGCCGGCGTAAGCGATATTCAGCATGGTTTACAACCAAGTTGTCACTCAATTGCCGCCATCCTGCAACTCGAATTATTTTGGGTAAATATTTTCTTTTTTAAAGCGATAAAGCTCAAGCAACGATAATGCACAATAATCGGGCACCACCTTATCAGGGTGATGCCCGTTCAGTTAATCAGGCATCAGCCTGATTATTAGTCACCGCTGCATCAGCCTTGGCTTCAACCACGCTTGGCTGCGGCTGATGAGTCAATTTCGACAAGATGCTGGCTAGCGTCTGACGCATAACCGGACGGCGAACTATCATGTCGATAGCGCCTTTTTCAATTAAAAATTCACTGCGTTGGAAACCCGGTGGCAGTTTTTCACGAACAGTTTGTTCGATAACCCGAGGGCCAGCAAAACCGATCAATGCTTTCGGTTCAGCAATATTGATATCACCCAACATCGCCAGACTAGCGGAAACACCGCCCATGGTCGGGTCAGTCAGCACTGATATATATGGCAAACCGCGCTCTTGCATTTTCGCCAGAGCAGCACTGGTTTTTGCCATCTGCATCAGAGACATCAATGCTTCCTGCATACGGGCACCGCCACTGGAAGAGAAACACACCAGTGGACAATTATCTTCCAGCGCTTTTTCTACTGCGCGAACAAAGCGAGCACCTACTACTGACGCCATTGAACCGCCCATAAAGGCAAATTCAAATGAAACCGCCACAATAGGCATCCCTTGCAAGGTTCCTTTCATAGCAACCAAAGCATCTTTCTCGCCTGTCTCTTTTTGTGCAGCAGAGAGGCGATCTTTATACTTTTTGGAATCCCTGAATTTCAGGATATCCTTCGGCTCCAGTTCGCTACCCAATTCGACTTCACTGCCAGCATCCAACAGCATATGTAACCGCGCGCGGGCGGACATTCGCATGTGGTGATCACACTTAGGACACACTTCCAGATTGCGCTCTAACTCGGCACGATAAAGTACCTGACCGCAACTGTCGCATTTTGTCCACACCCCTTCAGGAATACTCGCTTTACGGGTTTGTGTGATATTGCTTTTGTTAAGAATTCGTTCAATCCAGCTCATCGATGACCTTTCTGTTTGAACCTGGCTATTGCCAGTCCGCTGTGCGTGCTTTAACCATCTTCCTGAAAAAAACCAATAAAAATACCCATGTTATAGGCCGGTACAACGTAGCTGTAACCAAGGCACTAAACTGGCACTAAACTCGGATTATCCACAGGAACAGACCATAAATGTTACTCATTAAACCATATTGGCTCGACAGTGTAGATAAAAAACTGGTCGAACCCACGGCTCAGGTAACGTTTTTACTGATTTTTCTGACGAGAACTCGCACGCCGATGGCGCCAGACCTCAAATACGCCGGGTAAAATTGACACCACAATAATGGCGACAATCAGTAATTTCAGATTTTCCTGAACAAACGGCATGTTACCAAACCAATAGCCAGCATAGGTGAATAACAGCACCCATACTAATGCCCCAATCACGTTATAAGCGGCAAAGTGACGATAGGACATTTTCCCCATACCCGCGACAAACGGCGCAAAAGTACGAATAATCGGGACAAATCGCGCCAGAATAATCGCTTTGCCACCATGTTTTTCATAAAACTGATGCGTTTTATCCAGATAACTGCGACGGAAAATTTTGGAGTCCGGGTTACTGAATAGTTTTTCACCGAATACCCGGCCAATGGCGTAGTTGACGGCATCGCCCAGAATGGCAGCCGTGACCATCAAAGCAACCATAACATGGACATTGATATCATTGGAGGGCAAGGAAGCCAAAGCTCCGGCCACAAATAACAGAGAATCACCCGGTAAAAATGGCGTCACTACCAGGCCAGTTTCACAGAATAAAATCAGGAATAAAATGGCATAAACCCAGATTCCATACTGCGCCACCAGCTCCGCTAGATGAACATCAATATGCAAAATAAAATCAATAACGAAACGTATAAATTCCATAAATATTCTCGAGAGGTAAACGAGCTTAATCTTTGATTGAGCGAGTTTAGCTGAACTTCCTTAGGGATTCCTTAACCCCCGCTCACCAGACAGTCAAACTCGCCTTATTATCTAAAATAAAGTGACATAAAATAAGGCTACGATTCAGTCATCAGCTAAAAAAAGTGGCCCCATCGGCGCTTTCGGTAATGCAAAGTGTTCAGGATAGTCGACGGCGACTAAATATAATCCTTCCGCTTTGGCGGTTGCCGCTGCACGTGCTCGGTCTTTCAGTGCGAGCAACTCTGCTATCCAAGTGACATCTTGATTGCCGCAACCCACCTCTATCAAGCTGCCGACAATGTTACGCACCATATGATGAACAAAGGCGTTGGCTTTGATATCTACCACGATATACGCACCATGTCGGGTAACTTTGACATGTTTTACATTTCGCCACGGGCTACGGGACTGGCATTGTACGGCACGGAACGAGGTAAAATCGTGCTCGCCGAGCAAACTTTGCGCAGCCTGTTGCATTTTTTCGGCATCGAGCGGCAGATAACAATGGGTTACCCCTTGCGCCAATACCGCAGGGCGGTAGCGATGATTAAAAATAATGTAACGGTAGCGACGAGCCGTAGCACTGAAGCGGGCGTGAAAATCATCATCAACCGTTTTTACCCAACGAACTGCAATATCGGGGGGTAAATGACTGTTGACGCCCATCGTCCAGGCGGCTTCTTTGCGCTCAGCCGTGGTAACAAAATGGACCACCTGCCCGGTCGCGTGCACACCAGCATCCGTTCGCCCAGCGCAAAGTACGCCAATAGGCTCATTGGCGACTTTCGAGAGCGCGGCCTCCAGGCAAGCTTGGACGCTGGTCACTTCTTGCTGGCGTTGCCAACCAAAATAGCGGCTACCGTTGTATTCAATACCCAGCGCAATTTTAATGCCCGCAGCTTTAGCCTCGGCACTTTCTGGCTGGGTCAACTCAAGTTCGGACATCAGTATAGTTGCTCCTGCAACAGGCGCTCCGCCGTTTCAATCGCCATCAATGCACCACCAAAACGAATGTTGTCGGCCACCGACCAGAACTGCAACACTTCGGGAATACCATAGTCATTGCGGATACAACCAATACTTAAGACATCACTGCCAGAAGCGTCACTGACTTGAGTCGGATAATCATCTTCTTCAGATAATTGAATATCTTCGCAACTTTCCAGTTCACTGCGAGCTTCATCTGAGGAGATCGGACGTAACGCTTCCAGATGAACCACCTGTGCCTGGCCATAAAATACCGGCGACTGGATGCAAGTCACGGAGATAGGCAAGCCGTCATCTTGTAAGACTTTACGCACCTGATCCACCAAGCGGCGCTCTTCGCGCACACTGCCCTCTTCATCCGCCAGTAGCGGTAAAACGTTAAATGCCAATTGCTTGGCGAAAATGCCCGGCTCGGCGGGGATACCATTGAGTAATTTAGCACTTTGCCCTGCAAGGTCATCCACTGCAGCTTTGCCATGGGCAGAAGCCGAAAGCAGCGCGGTAACATGCAGGCGGGATAAACCGGCCTGTTCAGTCAGCGGTTTAATCGCGGTCAACAGTTGGCTGGTCAGACTATCGGCGACCGCCACAATATTGCGATTACGATAATCGGCCAAAACTTGAGGATTCACACTCGGCACCACCAACGGCACATCCGGCTCCATTGCGAATAAGCCGCTGCTGTCGATGACCAGACAGCCAGCATTCCCCGCTTCTTCCGCATATTGTGCAGAAGCTTCACGGCCAGCGACAAAGAAAGCCAACTGCGCCTGCGACCAGTCAAATTCTGCAACATTTTCCACTAGTACACTTTTACCATTAAAGCGCACTGTCGCACCGGCACTGCGCTCGCTGGCCAGCGGATACAATTCACCAACCGGGAACTGGCGCTCACTTAACAGCTCCAGCAAAGCTTCACCTACTGCGCCCGTTGCTCCTAACAGAGCAATATTCCAGCCGTCAGACATGTTGGTTTTCTCCACTAACGTTCATTAAATTACAAAGAGTTATGCAAATAACAGAATGGTCATTTACTGATGAATTAATTCGACATCCCCAAAGTCATTGGAGTTGCAGGTAGGCAGCAAACGAACGAATCCCGATGAGCTTACATAAGTAAGTGATTCGGGTTCTTGAGCGTAGCTAACACCCCTGTGGCTTCAAGGACGAAGGGTATTGGTGCTAAACCCTAACTTCTGTAGCAACTCGGCACTGGCAGCGTCATCGCACTGCACGCAAAGTGATGACCATTCGCGCCGCTCCTGATAATGCTTGCGCAAGCGGTCAAACTCGCCCGGCAGACCAGCGACACGGCGCAGCGGCGCATCATCGCGGCGCACATCATACACCAAGTGCATCAATCGTTTTAATTTGCCTTCGTCCAGCTCACCATTTAATCGTAACTGGCTGAACTCTGGTGGCGGCAGCAAGCTGGCAAGTTCGACAGATTGCGGCTGACCCAGATATTGGCTAAATGCTTCAAACACTTGGGTGGTACCGCGCGCTTTGCCTTCTAAGGTGTATCCGGCAATATGCGGGGTGCCAATATCAACGCGGGCCAATAGCGGCAAAGATAACTCTGGCTCCGGCTCCCACACATCCAACACCACACTGAGCTTTTTACCTTTCTCCAGCGCACGGAGCAATGCGGCATTATCGACCACCGCGCCACGGCAAGCATTAATCAGAATGCGGCCGTCCGGTAACGCCGCCAACAGCTCATCATCCGCCATGTGCAAGCTTTGATAAGGGCCAGTTTTATTCAGCGGCGTATGGAAAGTGAGAACGTCAGCTTCGCGCACCAGTTTTTCCAGTGGCCAGAACGCCTCTTTATCGCCTCGATCCGCGCGTGGAGGATCACACAGCAGCGTTTTTACGCCAAGAGCTTGCAGGCGAGCATTCAGTCGCGATCCCACATTACCGACACCAATGATACCGACAGTTTTATCACGCAACTGGAAGCCATCGCGTTCAGCCATCATCATCAGCGCAGAAAAAACATATTCAACCACGGCGATAGCATTACAACCAGGCGCGGCGGAGAAGCCAATGCCCTGTTGCTGTAGCCAGTTTTCATCAACATGGTCAGTACCGGCGGTCGCCGTGCCGACAAAGCGAATGGACGTGCCTTGCAATAGCGCCTCATTTACTTTGGTGACCGAGCGCACCATCAGCGCATCTGCACCAGCGAGTGCATCAAGGGGAATTGGCCGCCCCGGCACCGCCTGTACATCACCTAATCGCTGGAAGAGCGCATCGGCATACGGCATATTCTCATCAACCAGAATTTTCACTTTGTTCTCCGGCAGCTTACTGCCCTAAAAACAGGAAGGGGGGACATTATAGGCCACTATTGTCTCTGCGGAAACGCTCCGGTGTGGTCCCTGATATTTGTTGGAACATGGCAATAAACGCAGAGGATGAGCTATAGCCAACATCCAGTGCCACACTTTGCACTGTTCGCCCTTGTTCCAGTAGCGAAATGGCATGTAAAAAGCGTAATCGTTGCCGCCACTCGCTAAACGCCATGCCCAATTCCTGCTGGCAACGGCGCGACAAAGTCCGTTCAGTGGTATAGACCCGTTTAGCCCAGAGTGCTAGCGAGGTATTGTCAGATGGGCAGCGCTCCAGTGCTGTTAGAATGGGCGACAGCAACTTATCTTGTGAGGTTGGCAAATAGGTACACTGCACCGGCGAGACTTTGAGCTGGTCAATCAGCACCGATCCTAAGCGCATATCGGGTTCACTTTCCGGCATTAACAAACCCCGCGAGAAGCAATTTTCCACGATAGCATTAAAAATCGGGCTGACATTGATAAGGCAAGCTGACGTGGGTAGTCCATCACAGAGTTCCAGCGCGATATCAATAGCACGAAAATGCATCGGCTTGCGGTTATAGCTGGAATGCTCGACCCCGGCGGGAACCCAAACACTGAATTCAGGCGGGGCCAGAAAACGCTGGCCGCCGATACTCATTGCCAGCACACCCGACTTAACACATATCAATTGCCCGTAAGTATGGGTATGTGGCAGGAATTCAGTATCAGCATTGTATATTTCACAGCGAAAAGACAGATTCTGCGGCGCGATAGCCGCCACCACTGGGAAATTGGCTTTTGTCATTGTTATTTATCCCCTGCGGCTTGAAGTATGGCGGGTAAATTGTCCTAATCACAGCAACGATTGTCTGATTATCAGTATATATAATAAATCAGACAAGGATACACTACACTTAATATGAGTTAGATGAGAATTATAAGTATGAATGTGCTATTTCCCCTCTTCGCGGTGATTATCTGGTCAATCAATGCCGTGGTCAGCAAGATGTCCGCCACCGCTATCGATCCAGCCGCCATTTCCTTCTATCGCTGGGTACTGGCATTGCTGACTCTCACACCATTTTTGTTGCTGGGTGTTATCCGCAACTGGCAGGCCATCCGCGTCTATTGGTGGAAACTGATGATTTTGGGGCTGCTGGGTATGGTGCTATACCAAAGCCTGGCTTATTACGCCGCCCATAGTGTCAGTGCCCTATTTATGGGGATTCTTAGCTCGCTGATCCCCTTACTTACCGTCCTTATTAGTATTGTGGTGCTGCGAGTCGCGCCTACCGTCGGGATTGCACTGGGTAGCGTATTGTCATTAGGGGGATTGGTGTGGTTAGTCAGCGCAGGTAACCCGGCGCAATTGCTGCAACAGGGCATTGGTAAAGGTGAACTGATGATGTTTGCCGCATCGGCCTCCTATGCTCTCTACGGGGTATTAACCAAACGCTGGGCGATGCAGTTGCCCAACTGGCAATCACTTTATATGCAAATTGTTTTTGGCGTGGTGCTGTTAATACCCAACTTCCTGCTAGCACCGGATGTTCAATTAACCGCACAAAATATCCCGTTGGTATTATTTGCGGGTATCCCGGCCTCTATCATTGCGCCTTATTTATGGATCCACGGCGTCATGCGGCTGGGCGCAAACACCGCGTCAATATTTATGAACCTGACACCGGTGTTTACTGCCATTATCGCCGTGACTTTCTTGCATGAGCAATTGCACAGTTACCACCTGATTGGCGGCGGTATTACTCTCGCAGGGGTGATATTAGCTCAACGTCTGCGCACACCATTACGCCGAAGAACGGCGCAATAAATTATCAAGGTGAGATAGCGGCATTATTCTGCGCCACTATCTCATTAGTCACATTCTCTTTTCTGTGTAGCATTAATACGCCCAATAAGACCAATGCGCTGCCGAGTAATTGCGCCGCCGATAAGGTTTCCCCCAACAGAAAATAAGCAATCACCGCAGTGAAAATTAACTCCAAAGTTAATATCAAACTGGCAACCGCCAGTGGCAGCGTTTTCAAACTCAAATTAAACAGGCCAAAGCCCAGTAAGGTCGGCCCTGCCGCCAAAATCAATAATAGCCACCAGCCAGACCATTGAATACCCTCCGCCCCTCTGGACAAGAAAAACAGATTGCCAACCATCTGCTGTAACCCCTGTATCGGAAACCATAAAAGCAGTTGGTTAAATATCAATTGATAGATAGCTGAGAAACCAAATACATACAAAATGGTATTCCACACCGGATAACGGCGATCAGTGGCAATTCGCCCGGCCAGAGTATAAAAACTGTAACCAACTCCCGACGCCAGCCCAATGAATAAACCAATAAAATTAAAATTTGCCGCCGTGATATTCAGCCCATCACTGACCAGAAAACAACCCACCAGGCTGATCACGATAACTATTAACTCACGCCACCCCATATATTCGTTATAAAAAACCCAACCAAGAAAAACAGTAAAACCCACTGAGCAATACACCAGAATAGTGGATATTGATGCCCCATTTAACGCGACGGATTCTGTCCATAAGCCATTAAATACCGCCAGCAATAGACCATAAGCTAAATAGAATTTGACCTGATCACGACGTAATTTGGCCCACTCAGGTCTGACCGCGAGTAAAATAGGCAACAACACTGCCGCGACCAACCCTGCTCGCCAGAAAGCTAAAACTGAAGTCGGTAAATGATAATGCACGGTGAGAATGCGGATAATAATCCCAGTAAAACCTAATAACATGGCGCTGATAATAGCCAGCACATATCCTTGCCGCTTACCGGTAAAAAAGCCACTTTTCACCCTCGGGAGATGGGCCATTGATGGGGGTAATCCCGCCGGCATTGCCATAACAGCCTCATTAGATTAACAACATTGCTTTATTAAAGGTGATTTTACTCCGCCGTTTTTTTGTCACCAGAGCCACTTTCCTGCTGATTGATACAGGCCACTTTTTCTTGCTTGAAGCCTTGCAGTCATTGAGTATAGTGAAAGTATTATTTCTCACGCGAGCCACTTTCGGCGCTATCACATGCATATTCCTTTAGATCGCCAACATGACATTCCGCTGTATCTGCAAATTGAAGAAGCGCTGCGCCGAGCTATCCTCAGTGGGGTATTTGCTGATGGAGATAAATTGCCGTCAACCCGAGCTTTGGCAGCAGAATTATCTGTCAGCCGCCTGACGGCAGATAACGCTTACGCCGAGTTGGCGGCAAAAGGTTTTTTGCAGCAACGACGCGGCAGTGGTGCCTATGTTCGCTATCTGCCCCCCCCGCCGAGCCAACCACAGCCGCTGTTACAAGGGGAATTTCCACTCGACCGATTTACTACCGTCACCTCACGGCTAGACGGTTATGCAGATATTCCCCTGCCCCCAGACACCATCAATTTTGCCGCCGGTATTGGTAGCCCGAAGATTTTTCCACTGGATGAATTCCGCCAGATTCTGCAATCCATATTGCGGCGTCATGCTGAAGAAGCATTCAGTTATGGCGATTACTGCGGCTATTACCCCTTGCGCGATACCCTCAGCCGCATTCTTTCTGCTCAAGGCATCCCGACGCGGCCAGAACAATTACTGATAACTAATGGTTCACAACACGCCATTAGTCTGGTGAGCCAATCACTATTAGCCCCTGGTGATACCGTGTTGGTGGAGGAACCCACCTATGCCGAAGCGCTGGCCCTGTTTCGCCTGCATAAAGTCAATGTTGTTGCTCTGCCCAGTGACCAACAGGGCATGCAGTTGGATACCCTGCCCGCGCTGTTAGCTCGACATCAACCCAAACTTATCTATTGCATCCCTAATTTTAATAACCCCACAGGCCGCTGTATGAGTGAAGACCGTCGTCATCAGCTATTGCGCATAGCCCGTGCCGCCAGAGTCACCATCCTTGAGGATGATTATGTCGGTGACTTGCGTTACAGCGGCAAAAAACTGCCTTCACTGCGCTCACTGGCGGCACCGGGCGAGGTTATCTATGTCAGTACCTTTTCCAAAATGCTGCTGCCCAGCATGCGCATTGGTTATTTGGTTGCCGACCAACCCCACTACACGCAGTTAGCGTGCTTAAAGCATGTTGATAGTTTTACCAGTTCGAATCTCATCCAGCGGGCGCTGGATGCTTTTGTGACTGTCGGGCGCTATGACAAACAGTTGCGCCGCGCCTGCCGTTTATACCGCCAGCATCGCGATGCCATGGCCGAGGCACTGACACAAACACTGCCACCGGGCTGCCAATTTGAAATACCTGACGGTGGGTTATTTATCTGGCTGCAACTACCTGAAAATGCATCCATTTCACAATTGATGCCACTGGCCTGGCAAGCGGGCGTGACTTTCGCAAAAGGCGGAGGATTTTATACCCAAGAAGCATACGGAGAATTTACCCTACGTTTGAATTTTGCCGCTAACTCCCCGGAACTGATCATCCAAGGAATCGCCCGGCTGAGTGCGGCCATTCGGCAGTGTCAGACAGAAAAAAGCCCGGCATAATCACACCGGGCGAGTCGAGTAATGAGGAAAATATTATATTAGAAAGAGGCCAACCACAGGCGCAGTTTCATTCCCCAATAGCTAGTCCAACCGCTGGTGTGCTGCACCATTTTGCCTTGATAGAGGATAACCACCGTCGGCGTGACATTAATTTGCCACTGGGCGGATAATTGGCCTTGCGGGTCATTAATCACCGGCAGTTGATAACCTTTTTTGCGCAACCAAGTCTCGACTTGCGCGGGGTCTCCTGATCTCAGCGCCACGGTCAGGACATTTTCACCCTCTTGCACCAACTGATTGACACTGGGTGTGGTGAATTTGCATACACCGCACCATGTCGCCCAGAAATAGATCAGCAGCGGTTTTTCCTGACTCATCTCCTGCAAGGACACCGGCTTTCCCGCCAGAGTTTGCCATGGCGTATCCGGCCAGTCAGCCGGTGCTTGTGGGCTACGCAGCCAATCCATGGCGAATGAAACCACCGCCGCCAGCAGCAATAAAACCAGCAGCTCTTTGCCCCAGCGCTTTAAGCGTTTCATTTACCCGCCTGCGCCAATTGTTGTTTCACTATCTCCTCCAATTCTTGATAAGAAATAGCTCCCGGAATCATTTGATCGCCAATCAACGTGGCCGGGGTGCCCTGAATACCCAGTTGCTCAGCCAACTTCAGGTTGGAGCGCAGCACATTTAAACTTTGCTCACTCACCTCCACGGCCATCACCCCGGTTTTTTTCTGAGCGGCGGCAATACTGCTGGCATCATGAAAGCCCTTTTTCGCCATCAAACGCTGATGAAAAGCCATCCATTGGTCAGGATGTTGTTGCCACAGAGTTAATGCCAATCGCGCACTGGTCACTGAGCTTTCCCCTTTGAATGGCAATAGTTTTATCACCACCGCCACCTGTGGGTAGTCTTTGGCTAGCTTCTCCAGCAATGGATCAAATGTTTTGCAGAATGGGCAATTGTAATCAGTAAAAGAAACCAAGGTCAGTTGCGGTGTGGTCGCACCAAAACGCGGGCTACCGGGGTCTTGATACAGGGCTTGCTTATTCGCGGCAATAAACTGGCTCAGTTGTTGCCCCTGAGCTTCATTGGCCTGCTGCTGCCAGGCATTGACCGATTGCTCCAAAATATCTGGGTTAGAGATTAATGTTTCGCGGATCAGTTCTTTAATGCGGACTTCCTGTTCCGGGGTGAAAGGAGCCGCCGCCCATAGAGGCGTCGAAAACAGAACCAACAGTAATACAATCAACTTTCTCATTACAGTCAACATGCTCATTTTTCATTTCCTTTAGCATCAGCCAACACTTTCAGCAGAACATCACGATCCAGCAGCGGAGAAAGTACGACTCCCTGCGGCTGTTGTGGCCCATAAATTTGATTGAACGGGATGGCAACACTGCCGCGTTCGCGTAAAAATGCGGTGATATCCGCAGAAGGACGAGTCCAGTCTCCGCGTAACGCCACCACGTCCGGCGCTTGCAAAGCTTGCTGCACATCATCGCGCATCAGCACGTGTATTTTGTTGACTTTGCAAGTCACACACCAATCTGCGGTGACATCAACAAACACGCTTTTATCTTCGGCAAGTGCCTTTTTAATGGCGGATTCGGTTAACGGCTGCCACGGAATATTGTCATGCAGCGGCTTGCGCCATAAATCAGCGGTTAGCGACCCAACCAGTAGCAATCCTCCGACAATCAGCACCGCGATTAAACTGACTATCGCGGCGATGCGAGTGCCGTAACGCCAGCCAATCGCCAGTAGCAGCGCCAGCAAGACTATTCCGGCGATGATAATGGCGGCTTGGAGGCCAATATGGCTGACCATCAAGCTCAGTAGCCATAAACTGGACACCAGCATCAGCACTCCCATGGCGATGCGCAAGTGGCTCATCCAACGGCCGGGGCGCGGTAAGCACAATGCCAGTTTGGGCCACGCGGCCACCGCCAACCACGGCAAGCTCATCCCGACACCGAGCGCAGTAAATATCCCCCATAGCGCGGGTAACGGGGCCGCCAGTGCAAAAGCCACTGCGGTGCCGAGGAAGGGAGCAGAGCACGGTGTTGCCAGTAAAGTCGCCAGAGCACCTTGCCCAAAGTGACCAGCCATGCCGCGTGCGCCCGGTTTCTCGACGCGCGGGGCGGCGATGCGGGAATTCAACGAGGAAGAGAGCTGAATCTCGAATAACCCGAACAGATTGGCGGTAAAAAGTGCGGTGACTAAAACCATAAAACCGATAAACCACGGATTTTGGAACTGAATCCCCCAGCCAAGCGCATGGTTGCCCAGACGTAAAACCGTCATCAGCAAGGCCAACAACCAAAATGAGGTGATGATTCCGGCCGATGAGGCCAAAAACTGCCACCGCACCTGACGGCGAGTTTGCTGCTCGGTTTGCAGAATCGAACTGAGCTTCATCGCCAATACTGGCAGCACACAGGGCATCAGGTTAAGGATTAATCCACCCGCCAGCGCCATCAGAACCCAAGACCAAAACGAGGAGCTGGATTGCGGTAAAGTCAGCGCTTGTCCGATAGTCACCTGGGCCTCTTGCGCCAGCCCACCATCGGTTATCACCAAGGTCAATAGCTTGCCGCGCAAATCGCCGGTTCCCTCCCCCCAGCCGTCGGTGGCGGGCACCCGCACCAACAATTGATGGCCCTGCACAGTGACCACGGGCTTGCCGAGATCCACATCGTCGAGGGTATCGAAGAACAATTCCGGCTTCTGCCAACCCTCATCACGCTGAGCAAGGATTTGCACTTCTCCTTGACTAAAGCCCGCTTGAATTTGCTGAGTCAATGCATTGGCAATCGGCACTTGCCCCATCGCTTGGGCAAAATCATGTTCAAATTGCTGCTGGTTTTCGGCACTGACGGCAGAGGATAAATCGAGGCTAAAGGAATAGTCCGTCAAAATGCAGACATTACTGCATGTCGATAGCGTCAGTATTCCGCTTAATCTGTCGGGAACCTTGCCGGAAATCACCATCGGCAGAGTGACCTGCTCATGATATCCCTGAGTAGAAATCCCAGAGACATCAAATCGTTGTGGTACCGGCCAGTACCATTTCACCGCGTTGAGAGGTGGCGACCAGGCAATAGTGGGTGCAATGCCCCCTTCCCCCGGCGAACGCCAATAGGTTTTCCAACCTTTTTCCAACTGGACGCTAAGTAACATGCGAGTTTCATTGCCAGCAGAAGGCTCGGCACGAATGCGAACCTTGGCATGGTCATTTTGTGCACTGACCAGCCAGCCGCTATCTGCCGCCCAAAGGGTTGGCATCCATAGCAGCAACAGACAGAACAAAGCTGTCTTGCTTAAATTGAGCATTGTTTTTCTCCAAAAATAGATTAATTACAACAACATAGAAAGTTGCTGTTCTATTCCCGGAAAATGCATAGTTGCAAATGCACCCTCAAACCACTGGGTGATATGACTCTGGGCGGAGGGAACCGCATACTGGCGGGTATGATGGGGATCAACAGCAGGAGCAATAAGCCCAGAGAGAAAATGGCTAACTCGAACAGAACCGGGGGGGAGGTTAGCAAGGATTTGGCACTTAACTCACAAGAGGTTGGGCCGTCATTTGCATCGGCAACAACTTGTGATGATGACGTCAAAAGAAGACTTTTTTCCAGCGCGTGCAAGCTGGCGATGCGTTGCGTCATACAAACCAGTATGACCAGGCAAGCCAGAGAGAGAAACCATTTTGCGGCGCGTTGTCTTTTAAACATTATCTGTATTTAAACATTATCCGTATTTGACCATTATCCATGCTTAACTATTATCAGCCACGAGCTGAATGAGTTACCCCTTGAATGGTTAAATCAATTCCATTTAAGGTTGAGCGCCCATCTTAGCCGCATAATTAAGATTATCAATCTTTGAACCTAAACAATCAGTCAAAGTGACATTTAATTACAAAAGCATTTAGCCAAAAACATAATCTGGAGGTATGGGTCGCCCACATTTACAGGTATTATATCTGTAACCTGCATCAACCCGCGGGTCACCGATAAATCTTCCACACTGTCGCCCCACTGCGAAGGACGGGTTATATGCAACCTTTGAACGGCCCAAGTGTTCCTATTGCGAGTGGCAGCAATGTCGCGCCGACTAAATTACCCTCTCCGAGCCAAGTGGAAGATAGGGCACTCACCCCGGCACAGCGCACCACGCTGGAAAAACTGATTGTGCGGATCATCGCGCTCAGCCCAATAAAATCTGCTGAGATTTGGGCGGGCTTGCGCCACGATTTATCTCTTAGCAGCACCAGCGATTTACTGGCTCGCCACTTCCAACCGGCAGAGCAATTGCTGCAAACCCGCTTGTCGCAAGCTCAGGAAAACCATGCCAATCACCAACTACGCCAGCAACTTACCGAGTTACTCCCCCAAGGTAATAACCGCCAGGCTGTGAGTGACTTTATCCGTCAGCAATTTGGTCACACGGTATTGAGTCAGTTAAGTCATGCAGAGCTGCAACAGGTATTGGTATTACTGCAATCCGGCACACTGAATATTCCACAACCCCAGTTAACAACCATAACTGGCAGGCCATTGTTACCTGCGGAACATCAACATATTCAATCGTTGGTGGCGAAACTCAGTGCGGCAACGGGCGAGCAACCCGCTAAAATTTGGCAAGCACTGTTTGATATGGTGGGAGTGAAAAGTCATGACCCGCTGCCTGTTCGTCATTTTCAGATACTCAGCCAGTTTTTACAGGCCAAAGTGGCCCTTAGCCAGCAAACGGCCCCGACATTAATTAATCTGCAAACTGCACTCAAACAGCCCGCCGATGCGCAGGAACAGCAACTATTGATTGATTATAGTCTGAATCGCTTCCAGGCCAGCCCAACCACACCGCTGACACAGGCGCAGTTAAACGACATTATTAATGTCCTGTTTGCCGCCCGATTAGACCGCGCGAATGCAGCGCAGCGCTTGGCTGAAGATCAAAAAACCCTTCAACCGTTGATTAACCCGCTGATTGCCGCACTGCCGCAGTCATTACAACCTTTGTTGCAAAAGCCATCACTGGCTTTTGTCGCGCTCATTATTGTCATGCCCATTTTATTGGCTATTTTTCTTTAAGCACGTTGAGTCACGACTTATTGGCTTAGGTTGTTTATCCCTGAGCCAATAAAGTGACCACCATCCTCTCAGAGCACTAATAATAGCCAGCCGACCAACCCACTCCAGAATAAGAATGGCAGCGAATAAGCATGAAACTTTAGCCAAATAGCCGGTTCACCCGCCATTCTAAGTGCAATCAAGTTGGCCATAGAACCTAAAGCGAAGCCAAAGCCACCAATATTAACCGCGTAGGCCACCAGCGCACTGGAGGGCAGGTAATTAAGTAATAAAATGGTCGCGGGAACATTACTGATAACTTGGGATAAACCGATGCCTAATATATAAGCTGCATCCGCAGATAATGTTTTGATTTCACCGAAGAGTGATTGTAAGCCGGGTAATTCAGTCAGCAGGCGCACATCAATAAACATCGCCATAAAGACTAGGATCAAGCTCCAGTCGATGGCCAGTAAAACGCGCCGCGCCAGTAATAATAACCCTGCAAAAACAACCAATAGCCCGTAACCTGCCCAGCCAAAATCTACACAGATAATAAAAATCACATATAGCGCCAAACAACTCAATAACAGACGAGATTGGTAAGGGTAAACCGGGCTGGAAGCTTGTTTGTTAATTTTTCGCGCAGGGAAACGCCACCAAGTTACTGCCAGCAACGTTGACAAAATAATTGCTGCCAGCGGGGCCATCTGAAGTGTAAAGCCAATAAACGACAGCTCGGAACGGCTCCATAACAGAATATTTTGTGGGTTTCCAATCGGAGTTAACAACGAACCCGCATTCACAGCCAATGCAGAGAAAATAATCAGGCGGGAAACCGGTAAAGAAGATATCTTTTTTAGCGTTAAAATCAGTGGGACAATGATAAACAGTGCCACATCATTTGTCAGAAATGAGGACAACACGGCCGCTGATAAGACTAAAAACAGCGCCAGATGCCGCTCCGTCTGTAATGTATTAATAATCTTCCGACCGATAAAATCGAAGTAACCACTGACTTCGACCCCTTTCGTCAGCAGCATTAATCCCAATAAAGTGACAATAGTTGTCCAGTCGATAAACTGTGGAAAAGCCGAAATTTTTGTTGGCATCAATGCAGTCAGGCCGATACCTAAAATCAATAGAATATGCAGCAGGCGGTCTTTCAAAAAAGGTCTGAAAACAGTTTTTACTGCATAATGAGTGGTCGTGAATAGTGTCATCAGAAAATCTACAAATAGCAGGGGCTGACAAAGAAGGCCACGTTAGCGCAGCCTGCCATTTAATGCCAGCCCCTATTTCCTACTGCTGACCAAACTTATCAGCGGTGGACTCAAGCTAGATTTGAGTATTTTGTTTTATCGCTTTTCTAAAGTCATCCATTGAGCAGAATCCTTTAGCATCAATCGGGCAACCTTCAATTTCCAGTGTGACTCGTTTGGGCGGAGCTTGAAGTGACAACGGTGTTTTATTACGGATTTGTTCAGTCGACAAATATATATACTCAATCTTCATCAATTCTTTGTTTTGTTTAATGTCTTTCCAGCGTTCAAATACCACCTTGCCGCTGATGGGGGTTTTCTCATATTGATCTGGCAGTTGATATTCTTTGGTCTTGAGCGCGGCCAATAATGACGCAATATTGGAGTCATGCCCGACCAATACCGCCAGTTTGGCTTTTTGTGCCGCTAATTCATTCGGCGTTTTCTCACCAATGGGATCAAGGGCTGAACTGATAAAACCAACCAACTTCTCGGCAGCATTATCTGCTATAGCGGGTGAGCCGAATAAAGTTTCATGGTAGAGGTTTTTAATATCGATTAATTTGCGCCACTCTTCAGAAGACTGAATGCGCCCCCAAGCGACATCTTTGGCCGGGAAACCCTCATAATATTGCAGCATGAAAGCATCCGATGCCCCGGTGCCCAATCGCAGTGGGCCGGTAATGCCCGGTTCTTTATTTTGCACTAATACAATATCTGTCGGCTGTGTGCTCCAATCACATTTTTTATCTACTAAGCACGCAGGTGAGTTTTTATAATCCAAAACTTGGGACAACAAATCATAGTTAGGTTGTAAGCGCTTATTTAAGCCCTCAACTCCGCCTGGCCCGGCATGTTGATTAATAGAAGCCAGCGCTTTTTGTTTAAACTCTGGGGTAATGTCCAAAGTAATAATTGGATTAAATACCGGGTCCATTTTGCCGATTTCTTTTTGGTGAGTAACAGGAACATTACAACCGGGGAAAGCACCAAATAAGAAATGTTGCGCAGTGCCAATCGTTCTTGGCAAACTGTTGGCGTAGGTAAATACCGTGGTGGGTGCTGGGCATCCGCTTGATTTTAATAACTTGGTATCTGCCAGCCACTCGCGGAAATACCCGCCCATCATCGCCTCAAGTTCTGCGCCTTTTGGCGTCAGGTAGCCGCCGGGTGTTGTCCATTGCGGCCATTTATCCGGTGTTGCACTGGAAAGCATATCACCATAATTCACCAGAGGTGCGCGTATACCATGGCGGCTCATGACTAAAATCTGTTCAAGCTTATAATTATCGCTTTTATCTTGAGCCATAATAGGGGTTGAAGCAGGTAGGAGTATTGCCAATAAGGTCAAGGTATACGCAGTTTTTACTTTTATCATCTCAAGCTCCGTCATCCAGTTGATGTATATCCCCTTTTCGCTTGGCATTGCGGGGGAATTGCAAAACCAAGCGAAAAGGGGATATAAGAATCTGTAGACTTTCAATTGCTACAGATTTGTTACAACAGACATGATAGACACAGAGGAGGGGTAAAAGCGGAGCCTCATCACAGTTCCACTCATTTTTTATCCCTGCTTAGCGCTGAGATTGACACAGCGCTGTTTTAAACAGAAATCATTTCCTGGCGGGCATATCTGGAATAATTAAATCCCCACGTAATGCATAGGAACCCAGCACACTTTTGGTTTTCTCATTAAGCCATGCCACTATTTTCGCCGCCATTGCGTCCATAGAATATTCAATTGCAGGAATGGTTGGAACCCCCGGATAATGTAACGACCCGGCCAAGCTAAATACCATGATGTCATCAGGAACGGATTTATTAAACGCCTGAAGCTGTGGAATAACACTTTGTGCTTCTCGCTCATCAGCAACCAACAAAGCATTAAAATTGAGTGTCGCACTGCTATTAAGCAGCACTTGCAACGCAACCGATGAAGAGGACGAATCCATAAAAATCAGGTCACGATTGAAAGGCAAAAAGTTATTTTCCAGTGCTCGTTTATAACCTAATAACACCTCATCCACATACCCGCTGGTATCAGGATTTATTAAGGCAATTTTTCTTCTGCCCTGTTTTATTAAATAATTACAGGCGGTTTCTGCGGCAAAAGCATGATCGAAATGGATACTATTAGTAGCATCGACATCCATACAATCGACCAGAATAATACTTTCATCCGCGAGATTAAGTGGGAAACGGGCACCAATGATCAACACGTCATCACACAAACCGCAGGTCAACTCATCCAGTGCCTGCATAACTTCAGCTTTGTTATTGGCAAAACGCAGCAGCAAATGCTTTTGATGTTGGCTCAGATGTTTTTCAAGCGCATACAGATAACCAGTTGTTTGGTTTATGTTTTCCTGCGCGCAGATAACACCAATACAGCCTGTTGACTGACTTAATAATGATTGCGCGATAACATTTGGTCGATAATTGAGTTCATCGACCGCTTTTAATACGGCCAGGCGGCTAGCTTCCTTAACGCCACGTGAACCACTCAACACTCGTGACACTGTGGCTTTAGAAACCCCAGCTAAACGTGATACATCGTTGATTGTAGACATGATTCTCTCCTCGGCAGGCTTTAGTCCTTGCCTGTCATTCCTAAATACAGCTCCGGCCCAACAATTGCAGTTTCCTGAGTATAATCGTTTCCATTTGCCATGGAAACCGAATTTCCATCACTATCCAAAATAGTTATCAAAACCTAAAACCTGTGATGTTCATCAAATAAATAATTCCTTTATATACTGGACTTTGATGGCTATCACAGTTCTATTCTCTTTGGATGGAAAACGGTTTCCGTATGATATCCAATCATTGCCGAAACAACCGCATTACCCAATTGGAAAACGGTTTCCGCATTGTGTCAGAAACGTTTTCCACACTGTTTTTTATATTTTGAGGATGGTTGTAGATGTTCAAGATTATGTTGTGTTGTTCCGCCGGTATGTCCACCAGCATGCTGGTGAGGAAGATGCGGACAGTTGCCGAGGAGAGAGGAATAGCTGTCGAGATTGATGCTTTTGGCGTATCTGAATTTGATACTCAGTTTCCACGCTATCAGGTCGTTCTGCTCGGGCCGCAAGTGAAATACATGTTAGGTATGCTCTCAGAAAAGGCTGCTGTTCACGGTATTCCCGTCCAGTCCATCGATATGATGGATTACGGAATGCAGCGTGGCGATAAAGTCCTGGACTATGCACTGTCGCTCATTAACGCGACCCACTAAGAAGGTGTTCAAATGAGTTCTCTCTATCAATCGATGGTTGCTGTTATTGAACAATCTATTACTCCGTTAGCCGGACGTCTCGGACAGCAAAAATATGTTATTGCTATCCGTGATGGATTTACCGCAGCACTGCCTTTCATGATCATCGGCTCATTTATGCTGGTGTTTATTTTCCCTCCATTTTCGGCTGATACCACCATAGGATTCGCCCGGTCGTGGCTGGATTTTTCTCAGACCTATCGTGAACAGCTCATGCTGCCATTCAATCTGAGCATGGGGGTCATGACATTTTTCATTTCTGTGGGGGTAGGTGCAAGTCTGGGGCGACAGTTTAATCTCGACCCGGTAATGACCGGCTTGCTGGCATTTATGGCATTTTTGCTTGTTGCAGCCCCCTTTGCCGACGGCAAAATCTCGACTCAGTATCTTTCTGGTCAAGGGATCTTCACGGCATTGATTACGGCTATTTATTCCACCCGTGTTTATGCCGCATTGAAGCAACACAATATTACTATTCGCTTACCGAAAGAGGTGCCAACAGGTGTCGCACGCTCTTTTGAAATATTGATCCCGGTATTGGTTATTATTGCCACACTGCACCCACTCAATTTATTCATTGAATCGCAGACCGGCATGATCATTCCAGAAGCTATCATGCATTTACTGGCTCCATTGGTTTCTGCATCAGACTCTTTACCGGCGATGTTACTGTCAGTCTTGTTGTGCCAAATTTTCTGGTTCTCCGGTATTCACGGCTCACTGATTGTCACGGGCATCATGAGTCCATTCTGGATGACCAATCTGGCTGCAAACCAGGCCGCACTGGCCGTCGGCGCAACCTTACCGCACATCTATCTGCAAGGTTTTTGGGATCACTATTTACTGATTGGTGGCGTCGGCTCCACATTACCACTGGCTTTCTTACTGTTGCGTAGCAAAGTCACTCATTTACGCACCATTGGTAAGTTAGGTGTGGTACCAAGCTTCTTCAATATTAATGAACCTATCTTGTTCGGTGCTCCAATTATTATGAACCCGATAATGTTCATACCTTTTATCTGCGTACCAATGATCAATGCCATTCTGGCTTATTCCGCAACCAAACTGGGATGGTTGGCTCAAGTGGTCTCTCTGACTCCGTGGACAACTCCAGCGCCGATTGGTGCATCCTGGGCGGCGAACTGGGCCTTTAGTCCTGTAGTGATGTGCTTGATATGTATGATGGTTTCCGCCCTGATCTATCTGCCATTCCTGCGTGCTTATGAACGTTCATTGCTGAAAACCGAAGTGGAGAAATCTCTGAACAACGCCCCATCACTGTCAGATACCGTCCGTAGCAACTGATAACCATGCATAAAGAGACCAGATTAATGAAATACCAATTTCCGGATAACTTCTGGTGGGGCAGTGCCAGCTCAGCACTGCAAACTGAAGGAGAAAGTCTTCACGCTGGCAAAAGCCCAACAACTTGGGATGCCTGGTACGCTAGCCAACCGTCGCGCTTTCACCAGCAGATTGGCCCGAATGATACCTCAACATTCTATCGCAACTGGCGGCAAGATATTGCGTTGCTTAAGCAATTGAATCACAACAGCTTTCGGACATCATTAAGTTGGGCGCGCCTGATTCCAAATGGCGTTGGTGAAGTCAATCCCGAAGCTGTCGCCTTTTATAACAATGTGATAGACGAACTTCTGGCTCAAGATATTACGCCCTTTATTACTCTGTTCCACTTTGACATGCCGATGGCGATGCAAGAGATAGGCGGCTGGGAAAACCGTGAAGTGATTGATGCCTGGAAGCACTATGCTGAAGTGTGTTTTGAGCTGTTCGGCGACCGGGTTAAGCATTGGTTTACTTTCAATGAGCCGATTGTTCCTGTTGAAGGTGGCTATCTGTATGACTTCCACTATCCCAATGTGGTGGATTTTAGACGAGCAGCGACGGTGGCATATCACACGGTGTTGGCACATGCGACGGCGGTTAAAGTTTATCGCGCTGGTCAGTATGAGGGGGAAATCGGTATCGTGCTGAACCTAACACCTTCATACCCACGATCGCAAAACCCTGCTGACCTGAAAGCAGCCGAATATGCAGACCTATTGTTTAACCGCAGTTTTCTTGACCCGGCATTACGCGGTGAATATCCACAGGAACTGATTGATTTACTGTGTGATTACGACCAGATGCCGGTACGGCTGCAAGGAGATAAAGCCCTCATTGCTGAAGGCAGAATCGATCTACTGGGTATTAATTACTATCAGCCACGGCGCGTAAAATGCCGTGACAGTGCAGTAAATCCACAAGCTCCTTTTATGCCGGAATGGCTGTTTGATGCCTATGAAATGCCTGGCCGTAAAATGAATCCTTATCGGGGATGGGAAATTTATGAGCCTGGAATTTACGATATCTTGACCAATTTACGACTTAATTACGGTAACCCTCGCTGCTTTATTTCCGAAAATGGCATGGGTGTTGAAAATGAAGAGCGTTTTTTACAAGATGGAAAAATAAACGATCAATATCGAATAGATTTCGTATCCGACCACCTTAAATGGCTGCATAAAGGAATAAGTGAAGGCTGTAATTGTCTTGGTTACCACATGTGGACATTTATTGATAACTGGTCTTGGTGCAATGGTTATAAAAACCGTTATGGCTTTATTCAATTAGATTTATCTAGCCAAAAACGTACTGTCAAAAAAAGCGGGGAATGGTTTGCCACTACCGCGGTTAATAATGGTTTTGATTAAAGTAGGAATAAATAATGGTCGAATTAGAAGAAGCAGTAATGGAAATTATTGTTAATGCCGGGCAATCACGTAGCTTGTGCTTTGAAGCACTACAAGCCGCGCGAAAAGGCGACATTGATAAAGCCAAAAGTTTGCTACAAGAAGCTGATGGCTTTGCCCGCCAGGCACACCATATGCAAACCAAGCTGATTGAACAGGATGCGGGAGAGGCCAGACAACCAATGACGCTTATTATGGTCCATGCTCAGGACCATTTAATGACCTCATTGCTGGCCCGAGAGTTATCAGAAGAAATCATTCATCTTTATCAGCGTTAATTTTTTAAATATAAACATTATTATATTATCCATCTTAAACGGAGAGATTATTACGCCTAAAATTTAAATAACCCTTATTATAATGACATTATTAAAAACAACCTTACCTTGGTGATAGCACTATTATCCTGTCAAATTCAGGCGGGATAGTATCGTCTAATATAATAAATTATTAAATGAGACAGTGATGAAAATATATAAACAACTTCCTTTAGCAATAGCGGTTATCGCCGCGCTTTGCCCTATTTCTGTACTGGCACAAGAAACAGTGACAACCATTACAACCGAACAACTTAATAAAATAGTTGCCGATGCGGTAGAAAAAGCACTAGCGGAACGTAAGGAAAAAATAGAAGCCGCTACTATTCAAAAACCCAGTGTAGATGTGGTTGAGAAATCATCTACCCCACCAACTCCAGATATGGCCATCCCCTATGGTCTAAAATTTAATGCATATGCGCGTTATGGCGCACACTTCCAGGCGGGTGACCAAAAATACGTGGGTGTTGATGGTTCTTATAATGGTTCCTCAGCTATTGGCCGCTTGGGAAATGAGGGCAACGGCGGGGAGTTCCAGCTTTCTAAAGCCTTCAAAGGCGATAATGGCGCTATTTGGGATGTGGTGGTTATGCTCGACCACTGGGGTGACGAAGTTAACCTGAAAAAAGCTTATGCCGGGGTGACTAACTTATTTGAATCTCAACCCAATGCCTATTTATGGGCCGGTCGCGATTTCCATCAGCGCCCACAACAAGGTATCAACGACTATTTCTGGATGACCCATGATGGACAAGGCACTGGGATAAAAAACTTGGATCTCGGTGGTGTTCAACTTGATGCCGCCGCTGTCGGCTCGGTGCAATCCTGTAATCCAGAAGTTGTCGCAAACCCATCAAATCCATCACGCATCACCTGTACCGGAGGGTCGGGAACCGGTGATAACGGCCATTATGCTCTGACATCCAAAATACATGGCGTGCAGTTGGGGCCGATCGACTTTGAGCTATTTACCAACTATGGTTTTGATTCTAAAGCTATTGAGAGTGAAGAGAAGCTGAAAGCCTGGCAAACTGCGGTGGTACTCAGTCATAAGGGCGACAATATTGAGAACAAGTGGGTTACCCGCTATTCCGATAATTCAGATAACAGTGTCTATAACAAAACTGACGATCTTCGCACTGTTTATACCAGCCTTGAGGGCACCTATAAGTTCACACAGCAAACCTCTGTAACTTACCTCGCAGCATTCCATGATTACGACAGAAGTCACCATAATGAGGACAATCGCCGCAACTATGGTGTCATTATTCGCCCAATGCATTTCTGGAACGATATCCATTCAACCTGGCTTGAAGCGGGTTATCAGCGCGTAGATTATGATACCGGCGGTGATAACAAAGGCTGGAAGATGACACTTTCTCAGAATGTCTCTATAGCGATGGGTGCAGACTTCAGACCAATGCTGCGCTTCTATGTCACCGGGGGTGAAGTCGATAACAAGCATACTGCGACCACCACTGACACCGAAGATACACGCCTTGACTCTTTCAACATCGGGGCAATGTGGGAAGCCTGGTTCTAGTCCATATTCAGGATAGCCGCTCCGGCGGTTATCCTGAGTCATATAGCGTTAATAAAATTCTTATCTGGTCATCATTACCTCATATTGTCTTACAGCATATCTGGCTGTTATCTTGCTGTTTATATGACGTCATACTTTCGCCTGCCACCGACAAAAGATAGGAATAATAATGATGAAAATTTTGGGACTTATTGGCGGTATGAGTTGGGAATCGACTATTCCCTATTACCGGCTAATCAACCAGCAAGTTAAAGAACAATTAGGCGGATTGCACAGCGCCAAGATTATTCTCTACAGTGTTGATTTCCATGACATTGAGCAGTTGCAGGCCAAGGGGGATTGGCAAACTGCGGGCCAGGTGCTGTCTGATGCTGCGGTTTCATTAAAACGTGCTGGGGCAGATGTTATTGTCGTGTGTACCAATACCATGCACAAAGTGGCAGATGAAATTGAAGCCGTCAGTGGATTACCTTTATTACATATTGCCGACGCCACTGCCGCACAAATCAAACAGCAAGGGATCAGTAAAATCGGTTTACTCGGCACCCGTTATACTATGGAGCAAGATTTCTATCGTGGTCGTTTAACCCAAAAGCACAATATTGAGGTCATTACGCCGGATAGTGAAGACCGCGAAATTATTAACCGTATTATTTATGAAGAACTTTGTCTGGGTATTATCAATGAAACATCGCGTCAGGAATATCGCCGTATCATCGGCCATTTAGAAGCGCTAGGTGCGCAAGGGATTATCTTTGGTTGCACTGAGATTACCCTGTTGGTTAATGCGCAAGATGCCAGTGTGCCCGTGTTTGATACCACGGCAATACACGCCAAAGCAGCGGCACATTATGCGCTCCAGCTCTAGCAATACCTGCAGATATTAATATCGCGGGCCAAGGACATCAGCCACTGATCCTATTCTTGCCCGCAGCTTTTGAGTTATAGAGCATTTTATCCGCCCGAATTAATAACTGTTCCTGCGATTCTTTTTGTTCCAACTCAACCACACCTAAACTCATTGTGATATGAATATCGCCATCTACGGGCATTATCTCAATCAGATGCCTAATTTTCTCCGCGATGCATTTAGCCTCATTTAATTGGGTATTAGGTAAAACAATCATAAATTCATCGCCGCCCCAACGACCTAACAGGTCAACTTCCCTAATATTGTTGCTAATAACATCAACAACATGTGTCAATGTTAAATCTCCAACCGAATGGCCATATTTGTCATTAATTGGTTTAAAATTATCTAAATCCAGCGAAAGTAATGATAGCGGCTGGCAAAAACGCTTAGCACGGTTATATTCATGCTTCAGTACTTTTTCCAACAAATAACGATTCGCCGTGGACGTTAATACATCCGTTTCCGAAAGTATCTTTTCGATATCTAATTGCTGCTGAAGCTGAAAATTACTTTCACGTAACTCGGCGGTTCGTTCTTCAACTAAAGCTTCCAATGATTTATTTTTTAGTTCCAATTTTTCAAGGCGCTGTTTTCTATCATGAATATTCCGGTGTGCGCCTATCATTCTTGACACTGTACCGTCAATGTTACGTTCAATCACCTTACCGCGATCTTCAATCCAGATATAGTCACCGTCATGAGTTAGGCAACGATATTCTATCTGGTATTTTTCGGCCTGCTGGTTAATATACGCATCAAACTGAAACATAACTCTTTCAAAATCTTCTGGGTGAATAATTTTTTCCCAAGTATGCACTGTATTTTCAAAAGCATGGGCAGGATACCCCAGCATTTCATACCAACCGGTATTACGGTAAACGAACCCATTGTTTGCATTCCAATCCCAGATACCATCACTTATCACTTCGAGAATTTCATGAACAACTCGCTCGTTTAAATCAGCAATCTTAAAATTATGAGCACTTTGATTATAGTTCATTAAACTACCCTGCTGTGTTGATAAATTAAAAGACACAAATAAGCTTGTTTAATTATTGTTCTAATATTGTGAATTAACGGTTTTGGGCAGGCAAGGATTTTTTAACTCTAAATTTGACCTTAAAAGAATATAAACTTATTAAGAACCAGTAAGATTTATCTTAATACGTTACCATTCAATCACCTACTTTATGTAGTGTTATACATGTGGGATATTTAGTATAAGATATTTTTATGAATAACTTGTGATCGGCCCACTTTCTTTTGCACAAAAAGATAAAGTTAACAAAAAATAGGTTTATCTGATAATGAGAATTATTTTCTAGAGGTACTTTTATTTTATAGCAAATAAAAAAGCCTGCGATCTCTCGCAGGCCTAATTATAAAGAATAAACTAGCAGAAATATCTGCGTTTAGTCTTATTTCTGGTATTTACGCATAACCAATGTGGCGTTAGTTCCGCCGAAACCGAAGCTGTTAGACATCACAGTGGTCAATCCGCGTTGAGTTGGCTCAGTGATGATATTCATCCCTACGGCTTTCTCATCCAGATTTTCAATATTAATACTTGGTGCAATAAAGCCGTGTTCAACCATTAACAGGCTGAAGATTGCTTCATGTACACCGGCCGCACCCAGAGAGTGACCGGTCATCGCTTTGGTTGAGGAGATAGCCGGGGTGTTATCACCAAAGACTTCACGGATCGCGCCCAGCTCTTTCACATCACCTACCGGTGTAGAAGTGCCGTGTACGTTCATGTAATCAATTGGTGTATCAACACCTTCCATTGCCATCTTCATACAACGCACAGCGCCTTCACCTGATGGTGCAACCATATCTGCGCCATCTGAAGTTGCACCGTAGCCAACAATCTCAGCATAGATATGTGCGCCACGGGCCAGAGCATGCTCCAACTCTTCAACGACAACCATGCCGCCGCCACCTGCAATAACAAAACCATCGCGGTCTTGATCATAAGTACGGGAAGCTTTGGCCGGAGTTTCATTGTATTTGGTAGACAATGCACCCATTGCGTCGAACTCGCAGGACATCTCCCAGCACAGTTCTTCACCGCCACCGGCAAACACCACATCCTGTTTGCCCAACTGGATCAATTCCAGCGCATGGCCAATACAGTGAGCGGAGGTCGCACAAGCGGAACTGATAGAGTAATTTACGCCTTTGATTTTAAAAGGTGTTGCCAGACACGCGGACACGCCGGATGCCATAGCTTTCGTCACCATATAAGGGCCTACGCCACGCAGACCTTTTGCGCGCATGCCATCAGAACCAGCAACCTGGTTGCGAGGTGAACCGCCACCTGAGCCGACCACTAGCCCACTACGGAAATTAGAAACTTGTTCTTCCGTCAGCCCAGAATCTTCAATGGCCTGTTTCATAGACAGATAAGCATAAACAGAGGCGTCGCTCATAAAGCGCAGCACTTTACGGTCGATATTTTCTGTAATAGTCTCAGGTGCGAGCTTTACATCGCCCCATACATGGCTGCGCATACCTGCGTCTTTAAATTCCTGAGAGAAAGTAATGCCAGAGCGGCCTTCCTGTAAAGATGCCAGAACTTCCTGCTGGTTATTACCAATGCTGGATACAATACCCAAGCCAGTAATGACTGCACGCTTCATTCAATACCTCTTCCACTTATTTTACATTCGGGATTTTGCAACGCACTTTAGCGTACAGTTGTACGCCGAACAAGTCCGATCAGCGTAATATACCCAGATAATTTTACGATTTGCACGCGGCGGGTCACATAGTTAGAATCGCCCTACCCCTTGAGATACGAGTCTTTAAACGTGAGCCACTCCCCAATCCAAACGGCAACATTAAGCTGGAATGAACAGGGTACACCTGTATCGGAACAGTTTGGTGACATCTATTTTTCCAATGAAGATGGACTGGAGGAAACTCACCACGTTTTTCTTAAGGGAAATGGCTTCCCCGAGCGCTTTGTACAGCACCCGCGAAATAACTGTATTTTTGCTGAGACAGGTTTTGGTACTGGGTTGAATTTCCTAACATTATGGCGAGATTTCGCCCAGTTTCGCCAGCTTCACCCCACGGCTAAACTCCAGCGTTTGCACTATATTAGCGTCGAGAAATACCCGCTTCAGATCGCCGATTTAGCCGCAGCCCATGACCATTGGCCGGAGCTAAGCTCTTTTGCCGAGCAACTGCGCGCCCAATGGCCATTGCCCCTTGCCGGGTGTCACCGCATTTTGCTGGCAGACGGAACTATCACGCTGGATCTATGGTTTGGTGATGTGAATACTCTGCTGCCACAGTTGGATTCCAGCTTGAATAATCAGGTAGATGCATGGTTCCTTGATGGGTTTGCGCCGGCTAAAAACCCTGATATGTGGAATGATACGCTGTTTAGTGCCATGGCTCGCATGGCAAGGCCGGGGGGCACATTTGCCACATTTACTGCTGCCGGATTTGTGCGCCGCGGGTTGCAACAAGCAGGATTTGACGTCGCGAAAGTCAAAGGTTTTGGTCAGAAACGCGAAATGCTGACCGGCACGTTGCCACACAACCTGCTTACTGACCAATACGCACCTTGGTATCATCGGCCCTCTGCTACCCATTGTGATGATATCGCGATTATCGGCGGAGGAATTGTCAGCGCATTAACCGCATTGGCCTTGCTGCGCCGTGGTGCCAAAGTCACACTTTACTGTGCTGATACGCAACCCGCCCAAGGTGCCTCAGGTAACCGGCAAGGTGCACTCTACCCACTGCTGAATGGCAAAAGTGATGCGCTGGAAACCTTCTTCACCCGCGCTTTTACCTTTGCCCGTCGTCAATATGACCAATTGCTTGAGCAAGGTATTCACTTTGACCATCAATGGTGTGGTGTCAGCCAATTGGCCTTTGACGAAAAAAGTCGTGGCAAGATTGATAAAATGCTGCAAACCGACTGGCCGGTATTACTTGCCGAAGCGATGAGCCGTGAACAACTGAGTGCGTTGGCCGGGTTAGATTGCGCTCACGACGGTATCCACTACCCCGCCGGTGGTTGGCTTTGCCCATCAGACCTCACTACAGCGCTCATGACGCTAGCGCAACAAAAGGGTATGACCTGCCACTATGGGCATGAACTGCATCAACTAGACCGGGTTGACGGGTTATGGCAACTCACATTCAAGCAATCGCTAGCAAACAAACAACCGCAGGCAAGCAGACAACATGCCACTGTGGTGCTGGCCACAGGTCACCGCTTACCTGAATGGGAACAAACTCGGCACCTGCCGCTGTCGGCTGTGCGCGGGCAAGTTTCGCACATTCCTACCACGCCGATACTCAGCCAATTGCGGCAAGTGCTGTGCTACGACGGGTATCTGACGCCGGTAAACCCGGCGAATGAGCATCACTGTATTGGTGCCAGTTACCAGCGCGGTGATGTGGCGACTGATTTTCGTGCCGACGAACAGCAAGAAAACCGGGATCGCCTGTTACGTTGCCTGCCAAATGTCAGTTGGCCGCAGCAAGTGGATGTCAGTGATAATCAGGCGCGCTGCGGTGTGCGCTGTGCTATTCGTGATCATTTACCGATGGTGGGCGCAGTGCCTGATTACGCCGCAACACTGGCGCAATATCAGGATTTACAGCGAAAAGTCCAACGTGGTGAGGAAATTCCTCTCGCGCCGGTGTGGCCGGAGTTATTTATGGTGGGAGCTTTGGGATCACGCGGTTTGTGCAGTGCGCCATTGGTGGCAGAAATCCTAGCCGCACAAATGTTTGGCGAACCACAGCCATTAGATGCAACCACGCTAGCGGCACTGAATCCTAACCGATTTTGGATTCGAAAATTACTGAAAGGCCGGCCAGTGCAACATCGCGATCCGATATTATCTTAGCCGGAGAATCGCGTAGCTAACACCCCTGCGGCTTCAAGGACTTATGAATCCCCAAAGTCATTGACGTCGCAGGTAGGCAGCAAGTGAACAAACCCCGATGAGCTTACACCGGTAAGTGATTCGGGTGCGTGAGCGTAGCTAACACCCCTGCGGCTTCAAGGACGTATGAATCCCCAAAGTCATTGACGTCGCAGGTAGGCAGCAAGTGAACAAACCCCGATGAGCTTACACCGGTAAGTGATTCGGGTGCGTGAGCGTAGCTAACACCCCTGCGGCTTCAAGGACGTATGAATCCCCAAAGTCATTGACGTCGCAGGTAGGCAGCAAGTGAACAAACCCCGATGAGCTTACACCGGTAAGTGATTCGGGTGCGTGAGCGTAGCTAACACCCCTGCGGCTTCAAGGACGTATGAATCCCCAAAGTCATTGACGTCGCAGGTAGGCAGCAAGTGAACAAACCCCGATGAGCTTACACCGGTAAGTGATTCGGGTGCGTGAGCGTAGCTAACACCCCTGCGGCTTCAAGGACGTATGAATCCCCAAAGTCATTGACGTCGCAGGTAGGCAGCAAGTGAACAAACCCCGATGAGCTTACACCGGTAAGTGATTCGGGTGCGTGAGCGTAGTTAACACCCCTGCGGCTTCAAGGACGAAGGGGATTTTGGGCTTGTTCCAACAAACGATCCCACAACCCCAAAACCAAAGCCTGATCCGGTGGAGAAAGTTCACCGGCTTTGATGGCCTTATCCAGACTGGTCTGCACCCGTGCATGTAGCTGCTCGGCAGTGTGCTCACCAAACTCTTCAGATTCAGCAACGGCCAATGTTAGATGCCCGCGCAGGTAGCCGCCCGCAAATAAATCATCATCGCTGGCGTACTCTACCATGTCATCTATCTGCGCCAAGATGCGCGTTTCGAACTCTGCGATCATCACTTCCCCTAAATTTTTCTTTTATATCAATGCAATACATAACGCTATACGAAATCTTCCGGGTAAGGGAAAAGCGCTGGCACCAACGGTGGCGTATTGTAAAACGATTGTAGCGCCTGAATAAAGCCCGCTGGTCGTGGGGATATGCCGTTTTCCAAGTGCCATAGCACCTGTTCGCGTACTTTGCGCTGAAATGTAATGCGGTCTGGCTCGCAATCACCTTCCAGATTATCGCAACTGACATTGAACGGGAAACCGGCGGCCACACAAAACATCCACTCCAGCGCCTGCGGCTTAATTTCTACTGCTTCAAACTGGCTTTGCGTTAATGCATCACGCCCATCGGGACAGTACCAATAGCCAAAATCCACCAATTTACGGCGTTCTTCCCCGGCAATACACCAATGGGAGATTTCATGCATCCCGCTGGCATAATAGCCATGGGCGAAAATCACTCGATGATAAGAAAACTGCTCATCGGCGGGCAGATAGATAGGTTCATCATCGCCTTTCACCAACCGCGTATTATATTTCTCGCTAAAACAGGCATTAAAAATATCAATTAATTGCTGATAATCATGAGTCATGCTTGGGTCCGTAAGAGCACTATACTCGTCATACTTCAAGCTGCATGTGCGTTGGCTGCAGTCGTTACTCGGCCCGTCCATGGGCCTCGCCTCTGCGAGGCCGCTGCAAGCAGCGTTCAAATCTGCTCCCGGCAGGTTTGTCACCCGAATCACTTACCTGAGTAAGCTCATCGGGATTCATTCGATTGCCGCCTTCCTGAAACTCGAATTATTTAGAGTATAAAATATGAATTAGGCGAAAACATGTAATCCTAGCCATGTGGAGATCTCGGCACCGTGGCTGTCGTACAGCAGCTTGCAGCTCATAACTAATGACACCACGACAATCATTGGGCGAATCAATTTCTGCCCCTTGGTCAAGACCATGTGAGCGCCAAGACGTGCGCCAAGAACTTGCCCCACCAGCATCACCAACCCAATACTCCACACCACTTTGCCGCCGACAATAAAGAAAATCAGGCTACCCAAATTGGAGGTGAAATTGAGCACTTTGGCATGTGCCGTGGATTTTGCCAGATTAAAACCGCACAGGGTCACAAAAGCCAAGGCATAGAAAGAACCGGCTCCGGGGCCAAAGAAACCATCATAAAAACCCACACCACCACCGGCAATCAGAGCAAATGGCACCGCCGACAAACGGCGTTGCTGGTCAACCTCGCCAAGCTTGGGGGTCACCAGAAAATAGACACCAATGCCAATCACCAACAGCGGCAAGATTTGCCGCAGAATATCGGCCCGCATATGCTGGACTAAAATAGCCCCCAGCATTGACCCCACCACAGTGAGAGCAATGGTCAGCTTTTGCTCTTTCAGATTAACCGCCCCACGGCGGATAAAATAAAGGCTGGCAGAAAATGACCCGCCGACCGATTGCAGCTTGTTGGTCGCCAAAACCTGTGCCGGAGGTAACCCCACCGCCAGCAGTGCTGGGACGGTCAGTAGCCCGCCGCCGCCAGCAATGGAATCAATAAATCCGGCCAATATAGCGACTAAAAACAATATCCCCAAAACCGCAGGACCCAGGGTAAACCAATCCATGATTTATTCCGCAGCGAAATGGTTATCCAACAAAGCCTGACAGGAAGGCGGCAATGGCGGTGGTAAGGTTTTACCCGGTTTAGCACTTGGCTGATGGGGCTGGAACCAACTTTCCAATTCTGCGCCACACCCATCACCCGGCGGTGGCGTGTCTTGATCCAGACATTCCAGACTATCTGCCGGGCAACGCAAGCGCACATGCATATGGGCACGATGACCAAACCATGGGCGCACTTTATGCAACCAGGTACGGTCCACTCCGGCATCTAAACAAAGCTGCTTTTTAATCGCCGGGTTGACGAAAATACGCGTTACTTCATCATCATTGGCGGCCAGTTTAATCAGGCTTTCAACTTGCGATTGCCATAATGCTGGCACCACTCGTTTACCATCAACAGCTACCAAATCAATAGGTTGTGGTTTTAATAATTGCTGCTGACTCCAGCGCCGTTTCGGCAATTGTAGCCAAATATCCACATCCAGCCCCGACTGATGGCTAGCATGTCCGCTGCTAAAACGCCCACCTGCTGGCATCGCCATATCACCAATCAACACCGTACCAAGCTGATTTTTCTGGGCTTTATCACTCAGCCGATGAATAAAATTCAGCAAATCAGGATGACCAAAATAACGGCGTTGATCCGGGCGCATCACCTGATAGTCTGCCGATTCTAGCGGCAAAGGCATCGCGCCGATAACACAACCATTGGCAAAACCACCAATTGACTGCGGAGACCCCGCCACCGGGTGGGTAATCTGTTGCCATGGCGTCGCCGCCATAACCGGGCTGATGGCAACCAGTGCCAATAAGCCTGCTATCCATTTTTTCATGGTGCTTACCAGCGCGGGACGTCTGAAACCACATCACCGCACTGTGCACGCTGGCGCAGCAGGTGATCCATTAACACAATTGCCATCATCGCTTCTGCAATCGGAACAGCACGAATGCCGACGCAAGGGTCATGGCGGCCACGGGTAATCATCTCAACCGCTTCGCCCTGCCGGTTAATCGTCTGCCCCGGAACCGTGATGCTGGAGGTCGGCTTCAACGCGATATGTGCTACAACTGGCTGTCCGCTGCTGATCCCACCTAGAATGCCGCCCGCATGGTTGCTTTGGAAACCTTGCGGAGTAATTTCATCGCGGTTTTCGCTACCACGTTTAGTGACCACCGCGAAACCATCACCAATTTCCACCCCTTTCACCGCATTGATGCTCATCAGCGCATGAGCTAAATCAGCATCTAAACGGTCAAAAACTGGCTCGCCTAAACCGACCGGGACATGTTCAGCCACCACAGTAATTTTGGCACCAATAGAGTCACCGGCCTTTTTCAGCTCGCGCATCAGGGCATCCAGTGACTCCAATTTGCTCACATCCGGACAGAAGAATGGGTTTTGCTCAACTTGATCCCAGTCAACCACATCACAGCTGATATCACCGATTTGTGCCAAATAACCGCGTACCTGCACACCAAACTTCTGCGCCAGATATTTTTTCGCAATAGCACCGGCGGCAACGCGCATCGCCGTTTCACGGGCAGAAGAGCGGCCACCACCGCGATAATCGCGTACGCCGTATTTTTGCTCATAAGTGTAATCGGCGTGGCCTGGGCGAAATACATCTTTAATCGCACTGTAATCTTGTGAGCGCTGATCAGTATTTTCAATCATCAAGCCGATACTGGTACCGGTGGTGACGCCCTCGAATACACCAGACAAAATGCGCACTTGATCCGGCTCGCGACGTTGAGTGGTATAGCGCGAGGTGCCAGGGCGACGTCGGTCGAGATCCAACTGGATATCAGCCTCGGTGATAGGAATTCCCGGTGGAACACCATCGATAATACATCCCAAGGCGATGCCGTGAGATTCACCAAAAGTGGTGACGCGGAAAAACTGCCCAATACTGTTCCCAGCCATCACGGCTCCTTGAATTCTAATAAGCACTTTGTCAGGCCGGTATTCGCCACCCTGACAGATTTAAAGTGAATAATTAATCACGATATATACTGAAATGTGGTGCGCAATCAATCAGTTGTTGTTTAGTCAACATAAAGACGCCGTCACCGCCATTGTCAAACTCCAGCCAAGTGAAAGGTACATCCGGATATTGATCCATTAAATGCACCATGCTATTGCCCACTTCGCAAATCAGCACACCATCATCTTGTAAAAAGTCTGGCGCACAGGCCAGAATGCGGCGGGCCAGTTTCAGACCATCACTACCCGCAGCTAAGCCCAGCTCAGGTTCAAAGCGGAACTCATCCGGTAAATCGGCCATATCTTCGGCATCAACATACGGCGGGTTGGTGACAATCAGGTCATATTTGATAGGCGGTAAATCACGGAATAGATCGGAGCGAATTGGCGTGACCTGATGCTCCATACCATGCTGCTGAATATTGTGCTCAGTGACTGCCAGCACATCATTGGAGATATCAACAGCATCCACTTCCGCTTCCGGGAAGGCATAGGCACAAGCAATGGCAATACAGCCGCTGCCAGTACACATATCCAGAATATGTTTAGGTTGATGGCGAATCAGCCCATCAAAATTGTTATTAATCAGCTCGCCAATGGGTGAGCGTGGCACCAATACACGCTCATCAACATAATATTCCATGCCACAGAACCAGGCTTTATTAGTTAGGTAAGCAACTGGAATGCGCTCATTGACCCGGCGAATAACTCGCTCGACAATACGATGGCGCTCACTGGATGTCAGGCGCGCATTGCGCATATCTTCTGGAATATCTATCGGTAAAAATAGGCTTGGAAAAACCAATTGCACCGCTTCGTCCCACGGATTATCAGTACCGTGACCATAAAAAATATTGGCCGCATTAAAACGGCTGACTGCCCAACGCAGCATATCCTGAATGGTGTGCAGCTCGTTTACTGCTTCGTCGACGAAAATCTTGTCCAAGGTATTCTCCAGCTAGGGCATAAAATCATTATCTATGCCCCTAGTTTGCCATGAAGCCCGCCACAAATCAGCAGCAATACATCAGTTGAATGATAACCAAATAATGAAATACACATTAAAGCCACCAATCTTAAGATTACATTTATTTAGACAGATGCATCTCAACAGGTAAACTGGGGAAATTGCACAAGTACGATGAACAGATAATGAAAAATAAATATCACCTGACAACAGATGAATTAGCACTATTTAAAGAGTCGATAGCCGGAGCCAAGAAGCTGAAACAAGACACAATTGTCCATCGTGTGCCGCCCAAACTCGGCAAAAAAATTGCGCCGGAACGATTGCTGCAAGAGCAGGTTGATGCCAGTCATTATTTTTCTGATGAATTCCAACCGCTATTAGATACCGACGGCCCGACGCGTTATGTGCGGCCTGGTGTTGATCATTTTGAAGTAAAAAAACTTCGACGGGGTGATTATTCACCCGATATGTTTTTAGATTTACACGGGTTAACCCAAAAACAAGCTAAGCAAGAGTTGGGAGCCTTGATTGCGGCCTGCAAACGCGAGCACGTGCATTGCGCCTGTGTTATGCATGGGCATGGCAAGCATGTTTTGAAGCAGCAAACCCCGCTGTGGTTGGCGCAGCATCCCGATGTGCTGGCATTCCATCAAGCCCCGAAAGAATGGGGTGGCACAGCGGCATTATTGGTGTTAATTGAGTTAGAGCAGTAGCCGGGTTGGCTGGTAGGATGCATTTTGCTGCCACACACATGCAATTTGAAATATGGCGAGTAGAGGCGCGACAGTGATGCCGCACCCTATTGAACATTGGCTCAGATGATACTTAGCCGTGACAAGCTTTAGCTAAAAGTTGTGTCGGGCTAACCTGCCAGTCAAACGTCCCCTTGCCAGTTTCGCCATCCAAATCAACACAAGCAATTGCTGAAGTCGCAAACATTGGCGGGCATTGCCCCGGACAAAGTTCAGCCACCAAATACCCGACCAGCGGCAAGTGCGAAATAACCAACACCGTAGCACAATCTTCTTTTGCCAGTGCTTGTAAATAGCAACATACAAAAGCGGCATCCCCACCCGGCGTTAATTCTGGCATCACTTCCTGCTCTGCCGGAAGCGTCATCACCCCGCGCACCACTTCTAATGTTTGCCCTGCACGTAAGTATGGGCTAACCAAAATCCTTTCAATATCGACTGACTGGTCGTTTAACCAGCTTGCCATCTGGCGTGATTCATCCTGACCACACAGAGTAAGAGGCCTTTGCGCATCACTGGGTGCGTTTAGGGCCGCGTCACCGTGACGCATAATGAAAACTTGCATATTGCACCGTTTTTGTTAACAAAATAACGCTATACAGAAACGCTTTGCGTGCTGTACCGCCGAAACCTTTGCTTGAAAGCAAAGAAACTTCATAACGATAACGCGCCGTCTCTCTATGGCGGCCGGGCATTTTGCCTGAAACTTAAGGTAAAGAAAATGGCTGTTTTTACACCATCAACACCAACAGCCAACTTTGACTGGTTACAGAGTAACCATATCAACAGCTTAATCTAAACTCTATCACCTGCACAATAAATGGCTATTCATTCATTTTGGCACGAATAGTCACTTTGCGTGATTCTAATTTAAAGTAGCGCGGGTTGCCCTCAGTGTACAGCCACCTGAATGGTTAGAATTGCAGGTGGTGATCCCGTTCACACTCTTAATTTTCGGGATTGACTGCCCGCTCATTTATACTATTTTCCAGCGGATAAAACCTTTGTTGCTGCTCGGCCATCGTGACCAATAATGGGCAAGGTTCAAAGCGCTCACCATACTGTTGCGCGAGCAAATTCAGTGTTTTTACCATTGTTTCTGCGCCTAGGTTGTCCATATAGCGGAAAGGCCCGCCTAAAAACGGTGGGAAACCAATCCCAAACACCGCACCAATATCCCCATCGCGCGGGTTACGGATAATAGATTCATCCAGACAACGTGCGGCTTCATTCAGCATCATCATGACGCAACGCTGTGCTATCACGGCAGATTCGAGATGGGCCTTCGGTGTGACACCGAGTAAGGTATAAACGCTGGTGTCCACTTGCTTACCGGAACTTTTCTTCCACTTGAAACCGCTACTTTTAGCTGGATAAAGATAGAAACCGCGGCCATTTTTACGCCCTTTCCGCCCATCTTTCAAAATGACATCAAATGAAGGCGGCGCAGCAAAACGTGCCCCTAATTTCTCTACCAGAATGGGCATTATCTTGGTGCCCACATCAATCCCAACTTCATCCAACAAGGTTATCGGGCCTACCGGAAAGCCGAAATCGACCAGAGCCTTATCAATTAAATCGATAGGTTCACCATCTAATATACAGCGAGCTGCTTCATTAATGTATGGAGCCAAAATACGGTTTACATAGAACCCGGCACAATCTGCCACCACAATCGCTGTTTTTCCCTGTTTACGTGCTAAAGCAACAGTGGTTGCAATGGTTGCTTCGCTAGTCTTTGCATGCGGAATAACTTCCACCAATGGCATTTTATCCACCGGGCTAAAGTAATGCAGACCGATAACCTGCTCTGGCCGCTGTGCCTGTGCCGCGATATCACTTATCGGCAGTGACGAAGTGTTGGAAGCGAAAATGGTATGAGGTGCAGCGAAATGCTCAATATCTGCCACCATCTGCTGCTTCAACGACAAATCTTCAAATACCGCCTCAACCACAATATCCACATTACCAAAGCCACAATAATCAGTGCTGCCGGAAATCAGCATCATCTGGCGTTGCCGCTCTGTCGGGCGCATCCGCTTGCTACGCACCCGCTCGCCCAAGGTATCCCAGGTATATTTCAGCGCCTGGTTAATACCTGTTGGATTGATATCTTTAATCCGAACCGGTAAACCCGCACGTGTTGCAGTCACATTGGCTATACCTCCGCCCATCAGCCCCCCACCTAATACCCCGACTCGATGGATAGCCCGAGGCTGTTCTTTGCCACCAGTCTCTTTTTTCAGCGAGGTGGTCGCAAAAAACAAGCTGCGTAATGCTGCTGACTCAGGAGACATTGCCAGCTCACCAAAGGCTTTTGCTTCGGCTTCATAACCCGCAGGGCCGCCGTGGTCTAACCCCTTACGCACCACATCAATAATACGCTCGGCTGCTGGATAATGACCTTTTGTCTTTTCCCGTGTTTTCTTACGAACAATATTAAATAACAATGATTTACCTAATGGGCCGCTAAGCAAACGCTCCTGCCACGGCAAGACGGGCTTATCAAGCCAACCGGCTTTAGCCCGCTGGATAGCCACATCAAGCAAAATATCGTGCGGCACCACGTCGTCCACCAGCCCCATTTTAAGTGCCTGACGGCCGCGAACCTGCCGGCCAGTCAAGATCATATCCAGTGCCTTACTCACCCCCACCAGACGCGGCAAACGCTGGGTGCCACCGGACCCCGGCAACAGCCCAAGCTGTACCTCAGGCAAACCGAGCACGGTTTTATCATCCTGCGAGCAAATGCGGCTATGACACGCCAGCGCCAGTTCCAGACCACCGCCGAGGCAAGCCCCGTGGATAGCAGCGACTACCGGCACTGGAAATGCCGCAATTTGTGCCAGAATGGATTGCCCTTTCTGAGCCAGAACACGCGCATCTTGTGCGGTGCGACAAGCAGCAATCATGCTGATATCTGCACCGGCGATAAAAGAGTCCGGTTTGCCAGAAATAATGACTAAACCCTGTAATTGACTCAAAGCCTGCGCTTGTTGCAGTATTTCAGCAATTTGCTCTGCAAATTCAGCCTTTAAGGTATTAACTTTATCACCGACAACATCAATGGTGATGATACCAATATTATCGGGCCGAACATCGAGGGTGAAAACCGAGTGGGCCGGAACGGCAGAGCCAACTATGGCTATTTCATCCCCGCGATTAAGAATATTTTCCTGGCTCATTACTCCACCTCCAAAATCATTGCGGCACCCAAACCACCCGCAGCACAGGCGGTTGTTAATCCTAACCCACCACCGCGGCGACGCAATTCATACAATGTTTGAGTGATCATGCGCGCACCGGTCGCGGCGAAAGGATGACCATAAGCAATTGATCCACCCAATACGTTGAATTTACTCATATCAACTTCACCAATTGCCTGACTGCGGCCCAGCTTTTCGCGTGCGAAGCTATCACTGGCGAACATTTTCAAGTTCGCTAATGTTTGTGCCGCAAATGCTTCGTGCATATCAATGAGGGTTAAATCTGCCAGTGTTATTCCGGCGCGATCAAGTGCTAAGGGGGTTGCGTAGGAGGGGCCTAACAGCATGTCTTGCCAGACATCAATGGCCGAAAACGCAAAACTGCGCAGATAGCCTAATGGCTGTAAACCCAGCGCCTTAGCCTTTGACTCACTCATCATCATGACTGCCGCCGCCCCGTCGGTCAGTGGCGTGCTGTTCGCCGCCGTGACACTGCCGTGCTTACGATCAAATGCCGGACGTAATTTGGCATATTGCGCCATGGTGGAATCTTTGCGGATATTATTATCTTCAGTGATAGCATCACGATAAGGCGGAATATAAGCTGTCATCACCTCATCTTGTAATAATCCCTGCTGCCAGGCCTGTGCCGCCATTTGGTGAGAGCGCAGCGCTAAAGCGTCCTGATCCTCGCGGCTAATACCATAGGTTTTTGCCATCTGTTCAGCGGTATCGCCCATCCGCAGGCCGGTTGAATATTCTGCAACAGCTGGAGCCACCGGGAGCAAATCGCGCAATTTTAACCGGCTAAACAATTTCAATCGTTGAGATAAAGTTCGTGCTTTATTGACATCAACCAAGGTCCGCGCCAGTGCTTTGCTGACACCTATAGGCAAAACAGAGGAAGAATCCGCGCCACCGGCGATCGCCACAGTCACTGAGCCAGCCATGATACTTTCCGCCACATTGGCCACCGCCTGAAAGCTAGTCGCACAGGCACGGGAGACACTGTAAGCATCGGTATGTACACTCATGCCCGTTCCCAGCACGATTTCCCGCGCGATGTTTGGTGCTTCCGGCATTTGGACGACTTGACCAAACACCAGTTGATCAATGAATTCAGGAGCAACACCGCTTCTGGCCAAAAGTTCACTGACCACAATTTTGCCTAAATCTACAGCTGGCACGCCGTGATAAGCAGTTGCCTGCTTGGCAAAAGGAGTTCGCAGGCCACTGACTATAGCAATGCGATCGCCCTGGCGTGTCACTAGCGGTAATGGCTTACTCATACATGCTCCTGATAAGTCAAAGTGGCTTTTATTAAAGCATAACAAAATAACAGGTCTGACCTGATCCAATTATTGTTAACCAAACATTTACATTTGGTAAACCTATAGAGCAGGAAAGTGAGAGCAGGAGCAACTTTTCGCCATAAAAAGAAAGGAAAGAGAGGAACTGGCGGGTGGATAAGACATATAAAGCTGATATTTCTGATGCAATAAATTCAGCGCGAGCTGTAGGAAGGTATCAATACAAACGCGAAGCAAAAAGCTCCGCGTTTTAGGGGTATTCAACTTATCTGAATCAACTTACAACAAAGTGCAAATTAACGCAGACCTAACTGGAAGATCATGGTTTCTGCCTGGCAGGAGAAAGTGAAATCAATGGCTAAGCGCACACCATCTTCAGTTTCTTCCAGCTTATGTTCGATCAGGCAAGGTTCAGATTCAACGGCACGCGCTTTTTCAGTCAGCGTTTTCAGCATGGCTTCAGCATCAGCACGGTTGTCGAATACACAGCTATAGGACGCGGTACAATCAGTATTGTCCATGATAGTGCCTACATCTATACAGCAGCAAGCTGCGGTTTCTTCCGCACTACAACGATTGATTGCATCTGACATCTTCAATTCTCCTCAACGGATATTTCAAAATAAACGCACATCAGCTATCAATTAACGCAGATAAGGCAGAGTGCAAAAAAAAATATTTTCTCTACTGTCATTTTACTCCCCTAGGTCACAAGGCACTAGGACTTACTGTTTATAGGCCTATTAAGTGACGGATATCACACTAAATTTGTTCGCACTCTCATCGATAATGTATTAATTGCTACCGAATTGTAATTTTTTTGTTAACTACGTCTATTTTTTGCAATCAAAATTGACCAAATCCTAAAACATACTTGCAACACGCACACAGGTCGGACCTATACTTCAGCCACTGGTCTGCTTTGTCTGACCGATGACGGACCCTACAATCCCGCATTCTCTTGTTACGGTAAGTAACATAGTTTAAATAAAATAATGAGGTTTTGGTCATGAACCAGAAAAACCTGTTTACCCGATCAGCTCTGGCAGCTGCAGTAGCACTGGTTTCTTCGAACGTTTCTGCGGCTGGCTTTCAGCTAAATGAATATTCAGCAGCTGCATTGGGCCGCTCTTTCTCTGGTGAAGGCGCTGTTGCTGACAATGCTTCTGTTGGTAGCCGCAACCCCGCCGCAATGACATTGTTCGACCGTCCTTCTTTCTCTGGTGGCTTCGTGTATGTCGATCCGAATGTTGATATCAGTGGGACATCACCAAGTGGCCAAAGTACCAGCGCCAAAAATATCGCGCCATCCGCGTGGATCCCCAATATCCACTTTATTATGCCGCTGAATGAACAGTGGGCGATTGGTGCTTCCGGCACCTCTAATTACGGTTTAGCCACTGAATTTAATGATGATTATGTTGTCGGTTCTCTGGGTGGCAAAACTGATCTGAAAACTGCGAACCTCAATCTGAGCGGTGCTTACCGCCTGAATGAAAACTTCAGCTTTGGTCTGGGCTTCAATGCGGTTTATGCCGATGCGAAGATTGTGCGCCATGCAGGTGAAGCTGGTCCACAGTTACCTATTCCACAAACGCCGGGCACCGAAGTTACCCGTATGGAAGGAACCAAATGGGGCTATGGCTGGAATGCGGGCGTTCTGTATGAAGTGGATAAAGAAAACCGTTACAGTTTCACCTACCGTTCAAAAGTGAAGATCGACTTTGATGGCGACTTCAGTAACCAATTGCCTCCTCTACTTGGTGGATTAGCAGGCCAAACAATCCCTGGCGCCCTGACCCTGAACCTGCCGGAAGTGTGGGAAGTGTCCGGCTACAATAAAGTCGCGCCACAATGGGCTATCCACTATAGCTTGGCCTACACCAGTTGGAGCCAGTTCAAAGAGCTGAAAGCAACCGGAACCAACGGCCAAACCCTGTTTGAGAAGCAAGAAGGCTTCCACGATGCTTACCGTATCGCGCTGGGTACCACCTATTATTACGATGATAACTGGACTTTCCGTACCGGTATTGCCTTTGATGATAGCCCGGTTCCAGCAGATAACCGCACTATCTCGATTCCAGACCAAGATCGTTTCTGGATAAGTGCTGGTACCACCTACGCCTTCAACAAAGATGCATCTGTTGATGTTGGTATTTCCTATATGCACGGTCAAAACGTGCACATCACGGAAAAAACACCAACAGGATTGGGCGGACAAACTTATGAGTTCGACTCTAAAGGTACTGCACTGCTGTATGGCGTGAACTTCAACTACGCTTTCTAATCGGCATTATTTAATCAATAATTGCCCACAAAAAAAGCGCCTTACGGCGCTTTTTTATTTTCAGGCTAACATCTCTATCAGTTAGCTGAATCGATACTTTCCAAATCGCCCTGAATAGCTTGAGCATTGGAATTAACTTCCGGTTTTAATTGCCCGCCATTCGCCAAGAAATCATAGCGCTGGAAGTAGGCTTCACGCACCATTAGATATGGGTCGGAGGAATTACGCAGCAAACCATCGGAATCCAATAGCTGCGCACGGGTTTCTACCCCTTCAAGCACCCATTTACCCGCCGACATCCAGAAGGTCAGATAACTCAGCACTGGATAGACGTAATCAACCGCATCGCCCCCATCTTCACGAATGGTGAAACTACCATAGGCCGGTAATACCACATAGGGGCCATAACCAACATTATAATGCCCTAAGGTGCTACCAAAACGGTGCGGAACTTCTTTCGCCAGTTTCGGGTTCGCCATACCGGCGACGTCAATTAACCCGCCCATCCCCAAAAGAGTATTTAGGAAGAAGCGGTTAAAGTGCTTCATGGCATTGTACGGATCACCGACCAGGAAGCTATTGACCATACTGGCCGGCTCTTCAAGGTTCCCCAAGAAATTACTCATCCCATTACGGGCGGGTTGTGGCACGTAATCACGCCAAACCACAGCTACCGGCCGCACGATATAAGGGTCAAGAACCTCATAGTTAAAATTGAACATTGCCCGGTTAAAACCTTCCAACGGATCTGAGCGGCCCTGCTCCAAATTATCCGGCGAACGACTGGCACACCCCACTAAAAGCACGGTAGCAAAAGCCAGCCCAATCAGGCGGTAGTTCATATATTTCTCCATGAAATTCTTACCAACCCCTTATATTTAAGGGATTTGTCTATTTATTTGAACATTAATAGTCTGGGGTTGCCCCTTCGCGACGAAATCCTGCACACCGCTTTCACCAAACCAGTCACCTGGCTGCGAATTCACAGTGCCGTCCAGTGAAATACGGACACGCACTTTCACCTGTTGCAACGAAGATAACAACCGCTCCGGCATCATTGCATTGCTATCATCGAGTGTTACTGATAGCGGAAAGCGGCTCAAAGGCAGCTGTTTTACCGCAACCGGGACTGGGTTTGAGCCATCCGTTACCGAGATAATCAGCGCGCCCTGCTGGGGTAATTTCTGCGCCGCCTCTGGTGACAGTGAGACCGCTATTTCCAGTGTAGCTGTTTCCTGCCCGGCCTGTGATTTAGCTTGCGCAATACTGCGTTTTATCACTTCTGTACGAGAATCACCAGCAGGCAGCAATTTTAGCATAACTTCCCACGCGCCAATGGCTTGTTTAAAATCGCCCTGCTCAAAAGCATTAAAAGCTAATAAACTCATGGCGCGTAAATTAGTGTGATCCTGCCCAACCATAGTGCGCAGCATCTTGGTTGCCAGTTGATTATCCTGCGGATCATTGGAACGGGTCAGCACTTCAGCATAGCCGAACCTGACATCATCATTATCGGGCGCAAGTTGATAAGCTTTAGCGAAAGCTTGCGTGGCGGTCGTGGCGTTATTCAGTGCCATGCCCACTCTGCCAAGCATCATCCAATCATTGACGTTACGGGTATCTTGTTGCAGCGAGGTGCGTAATCCCAGCCCCAATCGTGCGATTTCCTCCATCGTCAGAGGCTCAGCCCGCTCATTGGCCACTCTGGCCCGTAATTCAGGCATTTGCGCTTCAACCTGATGCCACGCTTGTACTTGCGGCAAGCCACCTGTTTTCAGATATAGCCCGACCGAAACCACCACCAAAATCACCACGCCCGGCAGTAAAACCCAGCGATTGATGGGGCTGGCATTTTCAGTAGATTCTTGTGGAATATCTGTCAGCAGATTTTGCTGTAATTCCTGAATCAATTCAGGCTGCTGATCCACCACTCCTTGGGCTTCATCCTCAGCCAGCTCAGATAACCGGTCTTGGTAAATCGCCTTGTTCAGCTCATCTCGGGTGGTCACCGCTGAATTCGTCTCTGATCGCAGCGCCGGAATGACCAACAAGGCACCCGCGACCGCCAGCAAAATAATCACTATCAGCCAAAAAGCCATTATGGTTTTTTCCTGTTCGTCTTTTTGTGTTGAGCCGAGATCTGTTTTTTAACAGTAGCCTTTTGTTCAGCCAGCAAAGTCTGTAACCGCTGCTGCTCCTGCGGCGAAAGCGCGGCTTCTTTCTCCACCCGCCGCCGGGCGCGCAGCACTACAATGATTGCGCCTATCAGGACAAACATTGCCGGGCCAATCCACAAAATCAAGGTTGCAGGGGTTACAGGTGGCTCATAGGTAACAAAGTTTCCATATCGAACCACCATATAGTCAATGATTTGCGGTTTGGAATTGCCCTGCTGCATCAGTTCATACACCTTGCCGCGCATATCAGCGGCAATGGTGGCATTGGAATCAGCAATGCTATTGTTTTGGCATTTAGGGCAGCGCAATTGCTCAGTTAACTCGCGATACTGCTGTTCCTGCTCCACCGAGCTAAAAGTGTAAGTATCAATGGCCGCCAAAGCATTGGTCGCCAAAATACCCCAGCTCAATATCAGGCCCAGCACCAGACTGAATAATCTCATGCGCCCCCCTGATACTTTTTATACAATGGCAAAATTTCCTGCTGCCAGACGCGATCATTGAGATCACCGGCATGGCGATAACGAATGATGCCCTGACCGTCGATCAAGAAAGTTTCTGGGGCGCCATAAACCCCTAAATCCAGCCCCAGCATGCCATCGCCATCATACAAACTCAGCGCATAAGGATTACCCAGCGCATTGAGCCATTGGACGGCTTTGGCCCGGTCATCTTTATAGTTCAAACCCACCACCCGGATACCCTGCGCGGCCAGTTTATTCAGATATTCATGCTCGGCACGGCAAGTCGGGCACCAGGTCGCCCACACATTGAGTAGCATCGGCTTACCATCATGCAATATCGACTGATCAAAAGTTTTCCCCGGTTGCTCAAGGGACTCCAGTTTAAAAGTCGGCACCGGTTTGCCAATCAGCGCCGACTCCAACATGGTGGGGTCATCGCCATTGGCATTTCGAGTCAGTTGCACCAAAAAAGCGACCACCAGCAGTAAAAACAGCACCAGCGGGATGAACATGAGCTTATTAAACGAAAATTGAGATTTCATTATTTAGCCTCCGTTGCAGCGCCGCGTTTTAACTTTTTACTCATCCGATAACGGGGATCAAACATACAGAAAATACCGCCGATGGCCATAAACACCCCGCCATACCAAATCCAGCGCACAAATGGCTTGTAATACAAGCGCACCGCCCATGAACCGTCATCCAGTTCTTCACCTAAAGCGGCATACAAGTCGCGCGTTAGGCCGCCGTCAATGGCCGCTTCCGTCATCATTGAGCGGGCCACACTGTAATAGCGTTTTTCTGCATGCAAGGTGGCTTCGGGCTTGCCGTTTCGGGTGACATCAATAATGCCGACGCCGCCGGTATAGTTTGCTCCTTTAATGTCGTGAACATCGCGGAATACAAAGTGATAATCGTGAATATCGATGCTATCACCGGCTTTCATGCGCACATCGCGCTCAACACTGTAATTCTGACTGAAGGCAATCCCAATCACAGTCACCGCCACCCCAAGGTGCCCCAGCACCATCCCCCAATGGCTGCGAGAAAGGTGGCTCAGGCCACGCCAGAAACCATGACGATGAGTGGCGCGCTCATGCAACTCCATCACGGTGAGGATAATCACCCAGATAGCCATCATCAGCCCGACCACGGTCATACCGGCGATAGTGTCTTGCAGCAACCACGGCACCAATATTGACAGCAGCAAAGTGACCACCAGCGCCACACCCAAGCGCTTATAAAGCTTACTCGGCTCATCGCGACGCCAGCGAACCAATGGGCCAATCCCCATTAATAGCGCCATCGGTGCCATCAGCCAGGTAAACATGGTATTAAAGAAAGGCTCGCCAATGGAGATACTGCCCAACCCAAGCTGTTTATGGACTAATGGCAGCAAAGTGCCGAGCAATACCACCAACATCGCCGCAATAAGCAGCACGTTATTGCCTAACAGGAAAGTCTCGCGCGAGAAGACTTCATGCTGAGTTCGGCTGCGCACTTGCGCGCCTTTAACCGCATACAGTAGCAAGGAGCCGCCGATGACAATCACCAAATACGCTAAAATAAACATGCCGCGCGCCGGGTCAGAAGCAAAAGAATGCACCGAAACCAACACGCCGGAGCGCACCAAGAATGTCCCCATCAAGCACAAGGAAAACGCGGTAATCGCCAACAAAACTGTCCAGGCTTTGAATGTTCCGCGCTTTTCGGTGACGGCCAATGAATGAATCAGCGCCGTGCCAGCCAACCATGGCATAAAGGAAGCATTTTCTACCGGATCCCAGAACCACCAACCGCCCCAGCCAAGCTCATAATAAGCCCAAGCTGAACCCAGCACGATCCCCATGGTCAGGAATACCCATGCGGCCTGAGTCCACGGACGTGACCAGCGAGCCCAAGCGCTATCCAGCCGCCCCGCCATTAAAGAAGCAATAGCAAAAGCAAATGCCACCGAGAAACCGACATAGCCCATATAGAGCAATGGTGGATGGAAAATCAGCCCGACATCTTGCAACAACGGGTTTAAATCATTGCCATCAATCGGGAAGTCCGGCAAGGTGCGGTTAAAGGGGTTCGAAGTCAGAATAATAAACAGCAAGAAGCCGCCCGTAATCATCCCCAACACTGACAATACGCGGGCAACTGCATCATCCGGCATGGAGCGGCTAAACAGCGCCACCGCCAGTGACCAACAACTGAGCAGCAAGACCCACAGCAGCAGAGACCCTTCGTGCGCCCCCCAAGTTGCCGCAATGCGGTAATAGACCGGCAGATGTGAATTCGAGTTCGCCGCCACATAAGAGACGGTGAAATCATTCACCACAAATGCATATACCAAGCATATAAATGAAAGCGCAATGGTGGCAAACATACCGTAGGTCAATGGCCTACCGGTTGCCATCATGCGTGCATCTTGACGCGCCGCCCCCCATTGCGGATACAAACTCAGCAATAGCGAGAGAGCCAGCGCCAGACATAATAAGAAACCGCCAATTTCAGGAATCATGAAGCATTGCCCTCACCCACGGCGCTGTTATAGGCCTCCGCTGGGCGGGTATGATTTTCTTTCATCGCCTCTTTCACTTCCGGTGGGGTATATTTTTCATCATGTTTTGCTAAGACTTCTTTGGCATTGATGGTGTTGTTTTCAGCAAAGACCCCTTGCGCCACCACCCCCTGCCCCTCACGGAACAGATCGGGCAGAATGCCGGTATAAGTGACGGTGACAACACCGCGAGCATCATAAACTTTGAAACTCATTTCCAACGTTTTTTCGTCGCGCTTCACCGACCCCGGCATCACCATACCGCCAATGCGCAAGCGCTGACCGATTTCCGGCTTCTCATGGCGCTCGCCCTTGCCCTGCAAAATTTCACCGGGGGTATAAAACAAATCAATATTGGCCCGCAGCGCATACAGCACCAGAGTGGTGGTCAAACCGATGCCAATCAGCACCACAATCGCCAGATAGAGTCGACTTTTCCTACGTGGGTTCACTGTGTTTTCTCCTGCGAATGGGCCACATTTTTGGCTTGCTGAGTCGGGGCCTGATTTGCCTGACGAATACGTTGCTCTCTCGCCTCACGGCGCTGAATATCCGCTAATAACTGTTTGTGTTGCCATAGGGTATGTGCCCACAAGCTCAACAGTGACAGTAAAGTGGCGGCTACCGCCAGCCAGACATAAAAGGCGTAGCCGCCCATGGCAAAAAATGCCGCCCAAGAATGAAAGGCCGGATTCATACGCGAGGCTCCTTACGCAAGAGAGCGGCAACCCAAGGGCGATGCCGCTCTTGTTGCAAAATCAGATTGCGCAAACGCATTAATGTCACAGTGATAAAGAAGAATAAATAGCCAAAAATGGCCCAGCGCAGTGGTGATCGCATACTCGGATCAATGCTTTGCTGCATGTTGGTGGAACCCTGATGCAAGGTGTTCCACCACACGACAGAGAAATGAATGATGGGAATATTGACCACGCCGACCAACACCAAAATACCGGCAGCTCGCCCCGCCAATTTGCGGTCTTCGAAGGCGTTATACAGGGCGATCACCCCCAGATAAAGGAACAATAGCACTAACTCAGAAGTCAGCCGCGCGTCCCAGATCCACCAAGTTCCCCACATCGGTTTACCCCAAGCCGAACCGGTGACCAAAGCAATAAAGGTGAACACCGCGCCCACCGGGGCCATAGCCGCGACCAGGTTATCGGACATTTTTATTTGCCAGATCAAACCAACAAACGCCGCGATAGCCATCGACATATAAATGCCCATCGACCAAATTGCTGCCGGAACATGCAAGTACATGATACGGAAGCTATTACCTTGTTGGTAATCCGATGGAGCAAAACCAAGCCCCCACACCCAGCCCACAATCAAGCAGACAGCAGCCCCAATCGCCAGCCATGGAATAAATCGGCCACACAGCTGATAGAGCCGCTCGGGTTTAGCGAATTGATGAAACCATTTCCACATTTTTCATTGCTCACATTAAAATTGGACGGGCATCACCGTCTTGGCAATACCGGTGCAGGGTACGGCGCACAATCTGCTCTGACTGGCGTGGGCTACCGCGCTTAAGCTTCTGAAAATCGGTACTCTTTTCTTTTTACAAATTTTTTCTGACAAACAACCTGCTTGCAGCCAGCCCTAAACAGCTAGTGCACACTTACTCTCAATGCAGCGGCGGTAGCAAAAGGCGTCAGTGTCGCACTCCCTGCCAACATGGCTCCCAAAATCGCCAGATAGCCGTCGATGGGGAGTGACATAGACGCGGCATCAATGGCCGCCGTGGCAAATATCAACACCGGGATATACAGCGGCAACACCAATAAACTCAGCAGAACCCCACCTTTGCGTAATCCCACCGTCAGCGCGACGCCAATAGCGCCGATAAAACTTAAGGTCGGCGTCCCCAAAAGCAACGTTAGCGCCATCGCAATGGCGGTATTACTGTCGAGGGAAAGCAACAACGCGACCAGCGGTGATAAAATCAGTAAAGGTAGTCCGGTAACCACCCAGTGAGCACACACTTTGCCTAGCACCGTGAGTGCCAGCGGGCTAGGTAATAACAGCAACTGCTCAAGAGAGCCATCGTAGAAATCATCACGGAAGAGCCGCTCCAGTGATAATAATGATGCTAATAATGCTGCGACCCAGACAATACCGGGGGCAATGCGCGCCAATAATTGTGGTTCGGGGCCAATACCCAGTGGAAACAAGGTGATAACAATCAGAAAAAACCAGAGTGGATTAACAATTTCTGCACCTTTTCTGAAGGCAATTTTCAATTCACGGCGCAACACGCTAATAAACATTAATTCACCTGCGTGTTGGTTAAACGGATTTTACGCACCTGCTGCCCAACACCATCCAAATCCTGATGGGTGGTAAGCAGCACCATGCCCCCTTTGGCGGCATGCTCCACAAACAGAGGCAACAACGTGCTAACGCCCTGCTTATCAATCGCGGTCAATGGTTCATCCAAAATCCATAATGGCGCTTGACTCAACCACAAACGGGCCAAAGCCACCCGTCGCTGCTGGCCGGCAGACAACTGCGATACCGGTAAATCTTCATATCCCACCAGCCCGACTTGAGACAAGGCCTGCCAGATTGCAGCACTATCAACCTGTTGAAAAACCGACTGATAAAATGCCAGATTTTCAAAAGGAGTCAGGACAGACTTGATTCCCGGCTGATGGCCTAAAAATAATAAATCCTGATGATAGCGGGCGCGATCGCGGCGGATGTTTTCTCCCCGCCAATGCACCTGTCCTTCGTCGGCATCAGCCAACCCCGCCAGAATGCGCAATAAGCTGGTTTTACCCGCCCCATTTTGCCCCTCTACCTGCACAATCTCTCCCGCAGCCACACAAAAACTGAGCTGTTGGAATAAGCGTCTTTCATCTCGGATGCAGGTCAGGTTTTTAGCTTCCAGCATGAAGGATTGTCTTCCACCGTAGGATTGTGAGTTCAGGAAAACCGAATGATAACATAAGGCTTAATCCTTACGTAGCGTAGGTCTAACCCTACCCCTACCCTTATAGAGGTATTATTCGGCATTAAGATCAAGTTTCTGTAGAAAAAACCTACAACATTAAAACCGGGTAACTTTTTATTTCAGTGCTCATCATCAAAAGAATCGCGACCCCCCATTTGCAACTATGCTTATTGCTCAGCTCGTTATTTTCTTCACTAACCGGGAATCCCCTATGAGTAATGAAAAACAACCTCAGGATAAGGGTGATTTGAAAGCGGAAAGTGATGAGCAGCATGAAGTACAGGAAATTGAAGTGAATGAAAAAAACCTCCCCTCCAAAGCCGCGGCTATTCATGAAATCATCCGCGTCGACGGTGAAAAAGAGTTAGAGCGCGACAGTTTTGCACTGCTCTGGTCGGCGGTCGCTGCCGGGCTTTCAATGGGAGCATCCTTGATTGCCAAAGGTATTTTTCACGCAAAATTGCCGGATACCCCGGCCAGCTTTCTGCTGGAGAATATCGGCTATACCTTTGGTTTTATTATTGTCATTATGGCCCGTCAACAACTCTTTACTGAAAATACCGTCACGCCGGTGCTGCCAATAATGCAAAAACCCAGCCGTCAAAACTTCATCCTGCTATTTCGGCTCTGGGGTCTGGTTTTATTGGGCAATCTGATTGGTACAGGGATAGCGGCTTATTCCTTTATTCATATGCCGATATTTGACGATACCACGCGCAGGGCATTTGTCAGTATTGCTCAAGGGGTAATGGAGAGTTCTCCGGGAGAGATGTTCGCTAAAGGAATATTTTCTGGTTGGATCATTGCCACTCTGGTGTGGATGATGCCCTCCGCAGGGGCCGCCAAAATATGGGTGATTTTCCTGATGACCTATTTAGTCGCTTTATGTGACCTAACCCACATTGTGGTCGGCTCGGTGGAGATCTTCTATTTGGTATTTAACGGCTCAATACCCTGGCAGAAATTTATTTACCCTTTCGCCCTCCCGACACTGGCGGGTAATATTATCGGTGGCACCTTTATTTTTGCCCTGATCAGTCATGCGCAGATCCGCAGTGATATGACCCATCGACCTAAAAAAAGTGACAAAGTGGACAAAAGCACATCATCTTCCCGTAAGTAACAGCACCGATTCAGACTCTCTGAGCTATTGGTTTTAGGTTATCAATACCATTTATTCACTATAAATTGGCGATAGAGTAACCAAACGGACAGCTAACTGCTTATTATCTGGGTCAAAATGCGTATAATGCTCCGGCAGTACACTTCATCGGCAGCCACCCTGCCGCTGATCGGGTCCCCGTAGTTAAACGGATATAACAAGCCCCTCCTAAGGGCTAGTTACTGGTTCGATTCCAGTCGGGGACACCATTAGCACCTCTCAGCACATCCCACTAAGTCCATAAAACCCTGTTAAAACAACGATAAATAGACATTTAGCGTCTAAAGATATCCCATAATGTTTAGTGGAATCTAAGCACATATGTGTATAGGATTGCGTATTGTGTCACTCTGGCCAGCGCTTCGGACGTGTTATCAATGCTGACTTTCTTGGCCTGTTTAGATAGCAGCTTTTCTTTTCCAGCAATCCGATACTTCAACCGCCAGTAACGTGAACTATTTGTGTTTACTAATAAAAATAATCCGCCACCGTCGGAGAGCTTGTAAGGTTTCTCTTTTCGTTTTGCGGTATCCACTTGCCGGGCGTTTAGTTTCATGTGGGGGTATCTCATTCCATTGAACCTAGACTTACCCCCATTTATACCCCCAACTATCTATAGAACTCAGTAGATGCGGATAAACGTAGGGATACCAGGAAGTTCCAGAGATACTGATTATATAAGGGATTTATGGACTTAGATCCCTACAGGATTCGAATATATCAAGTATTGATATGTTTTATATGGATAAAATCGTGTTCGATAAAATTTGTACCAACATTTATACCAACAGATAAATTTGTTAAGAAAATACAGCCTATTATCGCTGGGCTAGCATGCCCGGATAATGCTTGGCAATGATATCATTCATTCTCTCAGTCAGCTCAGGTCGCCTGAATGTCAGATGAGCGGTTCCTTTCTGAAAGTAACGAATGCTGAAAAATGCATCTTCGTAAACTTCCTTTGTCGGGTTATCACTAATATGCTCCATCAATCGGGTAGTAACATCGCCACGGTTGTCGGGAATAGGTTTACTATCCAGCAGATAAAGCATTCGTTCCAAATCCGCTAATTGGTCTCGCCGGTAACCGTGGTTCAAGGTAAAGCCCCATTGGTTGCAACTGACTAGGTTGCTAATGATAAGCTTTTTACCAAATCGGCATGGGCTGTTGGTTTTGTAGTGCCAGGATAATCCTTTGAATAAATTGATGACCCCGCGTTCAAATACCTCGTCTTTCTGCTGGTGAAGTTGCTCAAAGGTACTGAGTATGTTGGCTTCGCTGATGGCAGGAATATTATCTCCCTCAAGGTTTCTGTACCACTGGTCACGGGCTTGGGCATCCATGAGGGAGAGCATGCCCGACTTTTTCATTAAATCCCTCCAGATACTGCGATCGAGATTGCAGGTAATCACTTTCATGGCTGTTTCTGCCTTCTCCATGAACCAGCAGCCAGTACGGAAGTCTTGCCGCATGGCCCAGTCCTTTGCAATTCCGCCGCCGATGCTGCTGGTGATGGCTGAAATATCCTCAAGCTGGTGGATAAGCGCGTCAATCTGCACCAGCGCGGTGTTACGCACGGTGATGATACGTTCAATGCTGGTGGAGCAAATCATATCGGTGTGGCCGGTTAGAACCTGCGGCTCGTCGATAACTGCGCTGAGTGAAGTAGACATCGTAGGAACTCCATAAAGCAAAACGCCAACTCTTGTTGTTGGCGTCGAGGAAGAGGGATATTTTAGGTGCCAGTGTCTGCCGTTTAAGGCAGTTCCTAATACACCGCGATGTAGACATAACCGTGACTGCCCAGCGTGTCGGCGTCACAGACAAATCCCCCGTGCCGAACCGTAATGCCTTGCTGACGGCGTGGATCCAGCGCCCCGGACAGCATCTGCGACTCCAGTTTGGTTATCAGCGCTGGGAATGCCACATCAAGAGCCTGAGCGGCTTGAGGGGAAAAGGTGCCGACAATATTGGCTCTGTCACTCAGAAAGTGCAGGTGTGTTCCCTCCTGTACCAGCCTGGCTCCCAAACGTGGTGTAATGTCACGTTTCAGACCCCATGTTGGGGAAGTAGTCATGTGGTTATTCATGTTAACGGTCTCTATGGAATAGGATTGAGGGACTCGGTTGGGTACAGCAACGTTGGCGGAAAATGCGCACGCCACTGACCCGCAGCCTGGCGAGCCCGCACGATATCGCCCTTGCTCAACATCGGGTCTTGCGCCAGTGCGCTGAACCCGTTACGACCAATTCGCACTAATGCATATTTCTCAACCAGTGTGTTGATGGTGTCGCCGACTGAAATCCCTTGTTCAATCTGCTGTGCAATCGCCTGTTCATCGTGATAGGGCGTATCGTTGAGGCTCAGGCCGTAGTGGTGCTCCAGCAGGAAAGCGAGCAGTTGTTGATAAATAACAGGCACGGGTAATGCGCCCGGTGTGATGGGACATGGTTTCATGGGGATGTTCTCAATGTGGATAATTTGGGATTAAGTCAGGAAGATGCTAAGGGTTACCAAATCGTTTGGTTGAATGGAACATCACCTTATATCAATCGATTAATGCAAAAATGGCATGACTTTCTGGATGATGCAGCGCGTAAGCACGCAACCGATAGAAGTGTTCGGTCATAAGCTCATTTTCAGTACGGCAGGCATGGTGACTGTAAGTCATCAGGCAGGCGGTAATACCCGCACCTTCACGACTGACGGTGGCCCCGTTGCCATTGAGTTCGTTAAACAACGCGTAGTCTTGCTCCGTACCCGGCACCATAAATGCGCCGCCGTCGCTGAGCGTATAGTAGTCCCAGAAGTCGCCGCGATAGTCGTCACACAATCGCTCCAGCCAACCAAACACCTGTGGTTCAATCAAAATCCATTGCGGTATCTCACCAAAATGGTCTGGCCAGAAGTGAATGCGCTGAGAGTCGGTAACCGGCGTGGCGGTTAGTGTATCCATCTGAGTTGTCGTTGGGATATTCATGAGTAATGTCCTTCTTTAATAAAGATAAATAGCAAAACAGCCCTCCGGGAATACCGGGGAGCCTGTTTATTTAATGGGTTAAGAATTTGATTCAATATTTAAAGTCGTGAGTGAAGATAGGACGCGGGGAGAGGCAGGACCTCTTAGATTAAAAACCCGTTATCGTCGGGATAACGGGCGGTGGTTTTCCTGAATATTGGCATAACGCCTGTCCCTGACTGCTGTTTTGAATACATTTTGCTGACAGGTAACCCTATCAATTTTATCGATGGGTAAAGAGAAAAGATAATGGGTTGTGCAGATCAATAACACGAAACCGATCGTTGAAATCGATCGTCACTGGAGGTGTGAAGCAGCATCAGAGCACGGCCTGCTTAAGCTGTTCAGCCATGACCCACAGTGCACGATTGAGTTTGATGTCACCGTCGATACCACTGATAGCACGGGTCCGGGCACGTTTTCCTCCAGTGCCCTTACCCGATAGCCCGCCTTTGGTCAGATTCTCCTGCACACGCTGAAATGTTGTCCAGAGGTCATCTTTCTTATCTTCCCAGCGACGAGGCATCAGGATTTGGGACTCCGTGACCGGATGGTGCTCCTCGCCGTAACGGTAGGTCAATGCAGCATGGGCCAATGCATGTTGGTGCTCCGCTGACAGCGTCAATGACTGCATGCTTTCACGACTTTCTTCTATCTGGTCAAATATCCCCAGTACTTCGTAGGCCCCTTCAATCACCTTTTCCACCACATCCCCTTTATGCGGTACACGAATTTCGCCAAAACTCTGACCACAAACCAGGCCGTTACTACAAATTTCACGAAACATACCCGGCAGCATTTGATAACTACTGGAGCCATCATGGCTGTTGAGCAAAACAATCTCCTGCACTTCGCTCTGCGTGATTTGCCCTGTTCGGCGTAACCGCACCATATGCTTGGTATGCTCACGTTTACCCAGGTCTCGTACCCGGGTCTGGCAGGCAAAGAACGGCACAAACCCTTCTTCGCGCAATTTATCTAATAACGTAATAGTCGGAATATACGTGTATCGGGCGCTGCGGGAGGCATGCTTGTCTTCGCCAAATACACTGGGGACATAGTAGGCCAGTTCATCATGGGTCAGGGGGCGGTCGCGGCGAACAGAGTTCACCCGGCCAAAGCGGGACGCTAAACGGGTCATGATTCATTCCTTAACAAAAAGTGGGCATAAAAAAGGCCACCCCGAGGTGGCCCTGATTGAATGACAAAATTGTTTACGGTATCGCGGGAGGTAAAACCTGTTGGGCAATGTGCTCCTTATCAGGCAAAGCTGCGGGCTCTTCAGCCCGGCTTCTTTCATCCCGATAAAGCTGCAGTTTCACCAGAAGCGGTGTCTTACGCGACTGCAGGTAGCTCAAACACCATTCCCGCTTCACCACCATTCTCACCGGTGCGGGTAAAAGCTCATAGGCTTTGGTGAAGACAGATTCAACAAAAATATCGTCGTTTAATTTATCTTCAGCGATATTCAACAGCCCATTGATAACGATATTTTCAAGCAACGGTTTATATTTTGATAAGCGAGAAACTGACGGTTCAACAGAGCTGTCCAGTTCAGGCTCTTCAACTGTTTCAATTGGTATATCGACAGGAGACGTCTTTCGGGCAAAGCTTAATTTATCTTTCAGCCTGCCGAGTTTCCCTTTGGTATTTTCAGGCATATGACTATTATCCTCCAGGCTAGCAGGTCGGGTGTTCAGGTAAGCGTGGCAAGTTTTTTGACAATCCGGATTAGGTGTAACGTCGTGAGCGCTGCCCCCATACTTTTGATTGTTATAGAGTCGCTGCGCATTAAAGTGACCCCTGTAACGATCAACACAACAGGCCAGGTAACATCCGGCATTTCAGGTTTGCATGTGTCTTTCGGCATAAAGAGTTCCTTTCTATATACTGCTCTGCGGATTGAGGCATTGTTTCCAGGAGATCCCCTTTAACAGTTCAGATAAGCCATGACTGGAAAAACTCCCGTATTCATGACCCATTTGTAATACAACGATTTTATTGCTGGGTGGAAGGTGGCTGAGTGATTCAAAGAATGTCTGGTCCGGGCTAAATTCATCTGCTCCGACCTTCAGGCTCAGATGTGACATAGGACCTGAAGACGTCCAGTGACCTTCTGTTCCGTATCGGACTGCAAAATCACCATTTTCACCACAGGCCAGTTCAAGCTGTGTACCCGATTCATTTTCTGTCGTGAATATTATTGAGCTTTCATTGCGGGCCATTTTCCAGACACTACTTTGTGTCGATGTGGTGGAAGGCTGGTTATTAGTGGGATCCTCAATGTCCACGGCATCAAAACTATCGCCACCTTTAAAACGAATTAAAGTCGTACCACGATAGGTCAGCTTGACAGGCCATTGCACTCGCCAGCCAGTACCTGCTTCCGCATAATCAATTTCATAAGATCTGATACCCTCGCGATCCATGCCTTTCCCTGTAACTACTTCAATCACTGAGCCACACTGAGGGGGAGATTGCTTATATTTGTTGATGATTGCGCAGCCATTGGCTTTCAGGTCGGCAACGACTTTGCTCACAATTGCCGGATCAGTTTCCTTTGGTGCCGGTTCGGGAAGAGCTTGTGGTTTTGGCGGATGTACTGGAACGAAATTAACAGAATCATCCCGCACAGTGGGATCGTCGTTCTGCAGAGTTAGATAGACAGGGCAATCATTGTCACCCACACGGCAAGACTTGGCTATTGCACTGCGCAACGGCCACCCGTTGAAGCCAATGTATTCGGCACCCACTTCATCCTTGCACCAGGTTCTTTCCATTGTGATATGACGGCTAGCGTGTGGGACCGTGACAGTGGACATCAGGCAAGTCACTGCTTTTACAGGTTGATCGTCGTCACGTACCGTCGATTTCTGGATACTCTCAGGGACAAACGATGCAATTCCGACCGAGTCATATCCTTCTTTCTGCAAATTACTCATGTTCAGGGCATCCTGCATATTACCAGGACGAACCTTGCCAATAGCGCTGACCATCTTATTATTTAAACGCTTTAAATTGTCACCGCCTTTATCATTGAGAAAAAAGGTATAGCGTTCAGGATGAATTTCCCCATAGATATCCAGCGCTGAAGATACGGCGGGAATAAGCAACGTTACGCTGCTGAGTGATAACATAATGAATCTACGCATGAGATTTCCTTTCAATTAATTAATGGCTGGTGCAATCCTGCCAGGTGATGCCCTGCAGAGCCTCTTTCAGGCCCTGAGCACTGAAGGGGGCTGATTCCCCACTCTGACGCGAGGAGAAAGTGATATTGTCTTTTGCGCTGCTGTGTTTGAGTGCGGAGAAGGCTGAACTGTTTAGGCTGTACGCCTTCTTGCCTATTAGCAATTGGACATCATTAAGGCCTTCGCTATTGACACGGTAATGTCCTTTCGTATCTTCATAAGTCACTGCCAATTGACTATCACTGCAACGCAGCGTCAGGGTTTCTCCTGCTTTATTATTCGTGTTCAACGCAAACTCCATGACATCGATATTGCCGTACCATTTCCCCCACTGCTGCTCCCCGACGACGGCTTGTGTTGTTGCGCTAAAGAGCGTCATTCCTGCAAGTAGCAGTCCTGCACGTATAGTTTGAGTCATTGAGTCTCCTTAAACCCCGTTTAATGGGGGCATGTTGTCGATAGGCTCGATGGCCTAATGTAATGAAAATCAGAGTATTCTTTTGATATATACAGAGAATGCTTCTGTGCAATCGTATTCATTTTTCGTGTGATGGGATAATCGTTAGTGCAGATCAATAAGCTGAAACCGATCGTTATAATCTATCGATATTGACGATCGATTTATTTTTATTGATTGTTAATATCTATTAATTGGAGTGTTTCGATCGGTGTGGCAGATCAATAATTTCAGAATGATGATGTGAAATATCTAAGAGGAATACTTTCAACTTAGTGATATAGGTCTGAAAATTAATGGAATAGGTTAAAAGAAGAAAATATATCCAGAGCAGAGAAGTGCATTGAAGAAACTGAATAAAAAAGAGGAGTAATAGATCCATTACTCCTCTCTTGCTTATCTATCAAAACCAGGAGATATAACCTTTAGGTTCAAGGTTAGCATCAATAAGCTCCTTTTCTGACGAAATAGAATCATCTCGCTCAGCAACTTTCGTTATAATTTCGTTGGCCTGTGTTATTTTCTCATCCTGCTCGCTAGTCTGTTTTTCTGGTTCAGAAGAAATTACCTCTTCAACATCTGATGTAATGATTTTTTCTTTTAAAATATTTTTTGTTTTATTCTTATTTTTCTTGACAGATTTTCGATGGGATAATGACTCCCATGCTTTTGTGAATCTTGCGAGAAAATTTGGGTCTTTATGGTACAAGAAAATATAGATGCAGTTTAGCGTCAGATATTTTTCAGTAGTATTAACAGGTCTGAAAAGACTCAGGAATGAGGGGGAATACATCGGCGCATCTCTCAGCGGCAAAGGGGATATAACGACTGACGCTACAATTTGTGACAGTGCCGTAGGGCGAAAATTAGATAATTCTAAAGCATCCTCATTGGCGTTAATATTATTTAAAGATTCATTGCTATTGACTTCATTTTTCTCCGCTTCTTCTGCCACACGCTTATCTATTCTTTTCTTCGTTCCTTCTACAACCTTTCTTTTATCTTTATTGATATAATCCCATGCCCAGTCGCATTTTTTCTTATCCTTTTCAGTCAAAGGAAGATTGTTCCTGAAATAGTATCGAGCGTGCCACTCATTCCGGATAAAAGACATTAAGTTTATTTTATTGATGAGAGGAATATCAATCCTGTCAAAAAAATCAACAATAGACTGCACTCGTTCCTGATGACTGACAGGATAAAGAGGAAGGTCAAAATAATTATAAGGGGTATTCGTGTTTATTACAGGTTCGTTAGGAATAATTGGATTTAGCAACGCTCTATTTCTCTTACTGAAACATCTCACGAATGTCCAGGTGAAATAGCAACTTTCCTGACACTTTTTGAACCAGCTAAATTCCCTTGAAGGTAAAAAACACTCTTTTTTCCTTTTCATTCTGAACATATAGGAATTTAAAATATCTGGATTGTACATCTCGAAAAATGCTTCATTTATTGCATGCGTAGTAACATTAATATCTCCACCATACATTTGATTAGCATTGTAATTCCTTACCAAAGAGATTGTCTGGAAATTTAAAGTTGCAGCGTCATCTTTATTTAACCATAAAAACAGTCTGATATCTCTTTCTGTTTTTAATTCTATTATGGCCTTTTCCTTCATTATTTACCCCCATTTAGGTGAGACCTGCTTTATTACCCAATCACCCTGCCATGACCACAGCACGCGAGTTAAGGTGTAGAGTAAATCATAGTGACCAGCGTAGCAATATTCGTAGGGTAAATCGTAGGGATAAAAACACCTATGCACACCATAATTGCTGACTTTTTACAGGAAAATACCTCTCAAGAAGTACTCACTGAATCAGCATCTGTAGTACATGAAATGTTGAAGCGGAAACCAACTTTTCGAAACGAACGATCCGGACATATGCACTCAAACCCACCGCCTGCCCGTTGCTTCATTTATTCCTCAGTTCAATATAAATGTAAAACTAAACATATTCAACCCATGACATGAAAGGATGCCGTCGGCGTCCTCCTGAATTACACTGGGACCTCTCATGAGCATGATTGATATTTATAACGACAAAATGGTCGACATGGCTTTTATCGTCAACTTCACTGGTATGACTGATAAATGGTTTTATAAACTTATCCAGGATGGTAAGTTCCCTGCACCTATTAAAATGGGGCGTAGTTCTCGCTGGCTGGAAAGTGAAGTAGTAAACTGGTTTAAAGAAAGAATTAACGAATCCCGTGTTGAATAAACTTACTCTTTATATCCTGCAGTAATAGTCACTAACTTTATACATACCTTTTAGTCTCTCAAGCCTTTCTCTTTCGGGATAAATACCTTATTTCAATTGAGGCTCTTATTTTATTGGTATTATCATTGTTCATAATTGACATCATAGTAGGATTATAATTACACATTACTATTGTTATCACTATTTATTTCATAGTAGTAATAGCGATTAACCCATTAGTTCAATCGTTACTTAACCGTTCAGTTAAATTACCAGAAAAACAATATAAAGATGCAAGTGTGTATAAATACGTATAATCCTTACCACAATCACCCAGGTGTATTGTGGCTATATCACGGATATAAAAAGCATGAGTAAATCAAAAGATATATTCCTAAACTGCTCTGAGTTCCATAATGAAAACAACTCAACGGTAGTATCCTTAACAGATAACAGTATTAACATTGAAAAGCTCCATCACGTATATACGTTACTAAAAACGATAATACGTAAAAAGACATTGCCCTTTAAAATATTGCTTAATAACTCGAATTATAAACAAATCAATCATGCTATCGATGTATTGGATGTTATGCGTCTGCTTGACCAGATACCGGATACGTTCCTGCAGTTTCGTAAGCTTCATCCATTAATTACCTGTTTCCAACAAGTACGTAAACGCTATGATTTTTATTGCAGAGTTTACAATGGCGTGATGATCAATTCAGATACGACTAATACCGCTATCATGCTGAATAAGCTGGTAACCGAATATCGTGATGAAGTGAGTAAGTCTGCTTTCAGGCAAGACCTCAGGAAATACCAGAGAAATTCAATTAAGAATCTGAAGGGGGCAACGAATTATATTCAGCATCTTTTTAATCAACATGCACGGTTGCTGGTTATTCGTCTGGACCTGTCATGGGCAAAAATACATTCAGGCAGTATTACGCCAGAAATAGCAAAGCAACAACGTCAGCAGTTGCTTCGCAATATGAAAAGAAAGCGACTATTCAAACATGTACTGGGAATGGTATGGAAACTGGAATATGGGTCAGACAGAGGTTTCCATTATCACACCCTGTTCTTCCTCGATGGTAATAAAGCTCGGCAAGATATCAGTATCTGTAAACAGTTTGGTGAGTATTGGACGTCGGTTATTACAGAAGGCAAAGGCACGTACTTCAACTGTAATGCACAGCCTGAACGTTATGTGAAGCCAGGTATAGGAATGGTGAAACATGACGATATCGATAAGCAGGAAGGACTACAGCGTGCCGTGGGATATCTGACAAAGATAGATACGTTCGCTCGTCTGGCATTACCTGGCAACATGCGAACTTTTGGCAGAGGTGAAGTGAAAGCACTCAACAAAACTACTAGGCCCGGCAGGAAGCGTGCTCAATCTTCGTAATACCTCTACAGCCCCCCCCCCCCCCCACATACCAACATGATGCCTGCGGTTCTCGTGGGCATTTTTCATTCAATGACGGAGTTCATCATGTCTGAATTTGTATTTGCGCCACACGCCATCACACGCCACGGAGAATGGGTTACCCTCTTAACCGCAGCGCAGGAAGATTACGATATTCTGTTTTGTGAATATTGCAGACTGAAAATAAGCGTTGTTATTGATGAGCTTACCGGTGTGAAAAGTTTTGTTCATACACCTGGCAATTTGGACGGTGTAAAGCGGTTGACTACCTGTTGTTTCAGTTCTGCAAATGACCGTCAGAAATCTAAGTCCGGTGAAAATGCCCAACAAACCGAGTGGGGATAATCAAACCCCGTCGACTTCCCTGTAATACCCTCAAACGACGCTGGAAATGCTGCTGGTGCAATCATCACTGGTACGGGCCCAAACAGTGCCCCGAGTGCCAAGATTGGCTGTACGCGCTACCTGCGTGATGAGAGTTTGCCTTCAGACAGTTCTGTCATAGCGGCCAGTCACCGCGTTCACTTATCCCGTCATTCTTAACATCACTGCACCAGATACGTCCGTATCTGGCCGACCTTTACGACCCGGATCTGCAGTTGGGTGCTGTAAGCCTCTTGCCATAGCGGGTACGCGGGAATCCGGGGGAGCCGCGTCATCACGCGTCCCGCCAGCCAGACGAAGCAGGTCAAGTATTTTTATACATATGAACCCTATCCTCTGAGGAGAAACGACGTCTACACATTCGACTACGCCGGTCTTCTCCCGCCATTAACGACTCAGAGGGAGAGAACAACCATGAATAGAATGAACACCGCACATACCAGTCAGTTTTCAGTCGAAGACCCACTTATCGATATGACCTTTATCACCACGTTTACCGGGATGACAGACAAGTGGTTTTACAAACTGATTAAAGACGGGGACTTTCCTAAACCTATTAAGCTGGGCCGCAGCTCCCGCTGGTTCAAAAGCGAAGTAGAAACCTGGATGCAGCAGCGTATCACCCAGTCCCGCCCTGAGTCCCTTATGACTCGTTAGCCATTAGTCGACATCACACCTTCCCCACGATTTTCGCCTACTGCTTGCATCGATATCTGCCCTCAAGGGACGGATGAGCCATGCCTGCAATCTGGCGAAAAGGAGTCATACCGTGTACGCAAAATCATTTATCGCCATCAACACAACCTTTTACGTTTGCCTCAAGCTGGCCACTGATACGTTCGGTTCGCCCTTTATATTCGATCAGCCTGAAAATGATCTTGATAATGACTCCATCATGCACAATCTTGTACCTATGTTTCGCAAGATAAAGCAGTATCGTCAGGTGATCATCGTCACTCATAATGCCAATCTGGTCGTTAACTGCGATGCAGAGCAAGTGATTATCGCCAGTAACACTGATGAGGTGATCAGCTATCGTTCCGGAGCCCTAGAATATGGTGACCATGGGGATGTAAACAGTATGCGAAAAGCAATATGTGATGTCCTTGAGGGCGGGCGGGTCGCATTTGAGGCTCGAGAGCAGAAATATGGCATGCTGTGGCTGAGTCCCCTCTGATGCCTGAGCGATGATGTTCTGAACCCGTGTTCGAATCGACCAGATCACAGCCTCGTAACTTACCGTCCAGAGCCATATTGAACAGAGCCAAATCGCGCGTCTTACCTTCCAGTTCAAGCCTGATTCGGATCCCCCAGATAAGAGATATCTGAAGTGGTCTTTTTTGGCCGACGATACGGCCTTTGTTCCTCGGTGACGTGTTCATACTCAAATCTCCTGCGGTGTGGGAGATTTGAGTATGGTTGTCCCTCATGAGCGACAAGCTGACGTAGTGACTACCATTCTGGACTGGCATGTTGCAATCGGGCTGTTCAACATTGGAATTGAAGGAATGTGCATTTATCATCAGCATCATCTATCCTGACAAATCTTTGCACTTTAGATGTACAAGCATATGCATGGTTAAGCTCACTTGGTTCAGGATATCCAACTGTCCAAATATTCTGGAGTCGTTTCTATAGATCAGACTCCTAATTAGGTTGGCAATTTACTGATGAAAAACATGATGAAATACCTTATCTCTTCTTTTGTATTCGCAATCATTTTGTGCCTTTTTTTCTTTATTCGTTTATCTGATTTTGACCTTTCAGGCTATGGGAAACAGCGAAATATAGCCTTTCAACATAATAAAGATGTTTTGCAAGGTACGTTGATTCTTCCTTCTGATACATTGAATCCGCCAGTTGTACTTATCATTCATGGTGATGGTGCTCAGGATCGTTGGTCAGAAGATGGATATATCCCGATGGTTAAGTTCCTTGTTGCACGAGGAATAGCCGTTTTTTCATGGGATAAACCCGGCGTAGGAGCAAGTTCAGGCAACTGGTTGGAGCAGACTATGACTGATCGTGCAGAAGAGGCTGCTCTGGCGTTACAAAAACTAAAACAAGAACCTGAACTGAAAAAAAGCCGTGCAGGATATCTTGGTTTTTCGCAAGCTGGCTGGGTAGTGCCGCATGTAAGCCAACTGGCGGCATCCGAGTTTGTAGTGTTGATCGGTGCTGCAATAAACTGGAGAAGTCAGGGGGTATATTATACGGGGCAACGGCTTAAACTTGAGGGGCGTTCTACTGTTGATATTCAGAATGCTAAAGAACTTGAAGCAGAGACTTTTGACAGGCAATTCACAGAAGAAACGGCCTCGCGCCCTTGCTTATCTCATTGTACGCGACAGGACTTCGAGCGCAGGAATTCTCTTGCAGATTCGACAAAAGATATCTCAGAGATGCATACACCTGTGTTAATAATGATGGGAGAGAATGATCGAAATGTGGAGACTAATGAAACATTAGCTGTCTGGGCAAAAACATTACCCGCTAATACCCCCCATTGTCTAAGGTTGATACCCAGCGCTACTCACGGCCTACTACGTAGTAAATGGTTTGACTATCAACTCCCCTCTCAATTTCCTCTCTGGAAACAGGGCGCATTTCTGTTATTAGGGGAATATGCTTATTCACCTGGGTCACTCAATGCTATTTCACTCTGGATACTTAATCAGAAGTGTAGCCAGTGAACTTCACTCTGACCGCATGTCGAAAACCAAAAGTAGAGCTAAAAAATGAATTTTTGCTCTGTTTCGTTAAAACCATTACGTTCATAAAGCCTTCGGGAACCTTCATTATCTGCAATAGCATCAATAGGTTGGCTGGAAAGAGTATTTATGAGACATGGCGAAATTCTCTTAAATAATATATTCCAGATGTATACGTTTCCTCTTTTTAAAATCACCTTCCAGACCATCCGTTATTTATATTTTATAAATTCAGCCAGTCCTCTCTTGGCACGGACTGAACTGGCTAAAAGCCCTATAGGTCTGCTATGAGCGAAGAGCAGAAGTTCGTAGTTGAGTCACCATGAATCTTGCTAACAATGCCGTGTGTCAATCAACTGGGAACAGGTCAGCGCAGTGCGCAATCCACTAGCCCATGCGCCTAAGACGAATTGGCCTATGTCTGAACTGGATGCGCTGGACATTCTTACCTTGGTTTCTCTTATTCATCGTAAGCTGGATGGCGCGCATAAAACAGCTACAACCGCACCATAGGGGGAGTTGCATGAACTTTATGGATTGGCGTATCTATCTGAAGGTCAACGCATAAGTATTTTGACGCCTTGGATGTAACGTCTTGTTTGACTATCGAGTCAAAGATGCTAGCGTGGCCCTTATATTGACATCGGCGCGACCTTGCTTAGATCGAGCATCCTATGTACTTGGATATGTATTCCCGCACCTCTGAGCCCCAGAAGAAGCTTGCTTGAGATTCAGGACTTGATTAGTAAAAAAAATGATTGAGGATAGCCATTTCTCTCTCGAAAGCATCATGGTTGATGGCATAATGAACAAGGTCAGCACTTAGGGAGCTATTATGAGTACAACCATTCAAATCCTTCACGCTTCACATGGTGACTGCCTTTTCCTTCGCCATGAGCAGGATGGATCCACCTTCAATCTATTGATTGATGGTGGGCCCGCCGAAACATTCGGTCAATTGTACGGATATGCTAAGCCCCTTCGTTTGCTTCTTGATGAATTACGAGAGAGAGGTGAGTTTGTTGACTTGGCTATTATTACTCATGTCGATGACGATCATATTGGCGGTATCCTAGAAGGCATGTCATACGATGACTATCTGCCTTCCCTAGTTAAAGAATTTTGGTTTAATTCATATGGGCTAATATCATCTGTTGTCGTTGAGCCAGATGGTAAAAAGAATGAAGTGTCAGGTGTTGCAGGAGCTGAAGTTAAGACCAGCATCTCCCAAGGTGTAACCCTGGAGGAAAAACTCAGCAAACTCAATTGGTATAATCAGGTCATTCATAATGAAATTCCTAAATTAATTAGGTCGGGATTTGAGTTCACGATATTATCTCCATCTGTAAAGGCACTCCAGCGACTTGGTAAAGCATGGGAAAGAGAATATTCACAAGCTGACAAGAAAACATCAAAAGCAGAAAGTGATCATAAGTTTCCTTTTTCTCATTTTTTCTGCGCAGATCGATTCAAATCAGATCGGTCTGTGCCGAATGGTAGTTCGATAGCATTTATATTGAACATTGGAGATATAAATTTTCTGCTTTTGGCGGATTCGCATGCAGACATAGTAGAGCAAAAACTAAAATCATTAGGTTACAGCCCAGAGAATCCGCTTGAGTGCAGTATGGTGAAAATCTCGCACCACGGTAGCAAAGGTAATACAAGCCAGAGTTTGCTTTCACTGTTATCCTCAAAAAGATATGTTATTTCGACAGATAGTTCTATATTTGGACATCCGGATAAAAGAACAATTGCTAGAATTTTAAATGCAAATGACGGAAATAATGTATATTTCAATTATGAATCAGTTATTAGAAATATCCTATTGCCTGAAGATTCTGCATATTCTGACAGATTACATGTTTGTGAAGAAAAAATGGTACTCTAAATGTCCATACATGAATATATTAGAAAACATGCTGTTAAAGTAAATGATGGGAGTGGTGTATTGATTCAATGCCTCTCCGAGGAGTTTTCCTATATCCTAACTGCTAAGCACACTCTAAAATCAGAGAATAGGGTTGAGACTTGGGATGGTCAGCTACTCACTATTTTAGAGGTTTATCCTCACAGTGAGGATTGCGCCTTATTAAAAACTCCTTTGGTCAGTGGCTTACCTCTAGTTAGATTTAAAAGCAATAAGTTTGACCACAAAAGTGAAGCGATTTTTGGGGGATTTCCTGGTTATCGTGCAAAAGAAGCCACGGCAGAGACAAGATTTAAAACTTATGAGGGTAAAATAAAGCAGCTCGACAAAGCGTTTTATTTAACATTAGAGGGACTGCCACCGAAAGCCCAAATTGAAGGAGCTTCAGGCGGCGGGGTATATCTTATTGTGAATGAAAAACCATATCTTATCGGGGTCGAGATCGAGATGGCCGGGCCACAGCCTCAAGAGCCCGGAGTAGTCTTATGCTACGATATGGCTCGATTTGATGAAATAGTGAAGGAAAATGATCTTCCGCCAATACTTCCCTCATTTTTGTTTTGTTTCAGCAGAATCAGGTCTAATACATTCAACTACACTCTGAATAGTCCAAGAGTACTCAACGCATTACGCAGACAACTCCACAACAAAGCTGAAGGCTTGGTTCACGATGGTATTCCTAAGCCTTATGAACTGTTAGCACTCTACGATAAAGGGTTGATCGTTAATGGTCAGCCTGACGAGGCCATGTATGATTTACAACTCTGGTCTGCTTATGCCGAGTTCTTTGTTCTGCATTCTTTGCTAAATGACGTAAAAGTAATGGACCTTAACTATCTAAAAAGCATGGAAAGAACAATTAGGTTCGTTTACTCGCGAAGCAAAGATGCTTGGCTTCGAGATCTGAATAATATCATATCCTCTGCCAGGAGGTTACTTGATCACGGAGGTGTTTTGGTCGTTTCCAGCGGCGATGTGGGAAGTCAACCGATTGCAGATAAAAGCTTTATAAAATATTTAGTCGAAGATATTGGGGCTCCCGCTGCTGAATATGAATACGAAGATGGTGCACGCATCGACATGGGGCTTGAGAGCGGCGATGTTCCGTTTAGTTTTGCACTTTTAGGCAGCCTTCATCGTGAATGTATCACGAGAAATGAACAAGCATTTCTGGGACTGAACTCCGCTCAGTTGATGGAACTTTTTAAGGATAAATACGTCGATGAATTTAACAAGTGCAAATAATGATCGTATTCGGGAGCTAAAAGAAAACTTTCCTAATTTTGCATTCGATTTGTTTACGGCCGGAAACTCTGAGTTTGTCAGCTGTATTGCATGTTGGGTTGAAAGCCCTGAAGTTTTAGAACACACATGGAATGCAATACAAAATGTGGTAGCGCTGCGTTACAAGTCGGAGAGAAAAATTGCCCGATGGAATGTCTACATAGCCTTCTTTTGCAGAGAACATGTAAGTCGATCGCTCAAGTTACTGATTGAAAATGATAAATTTACAGCTAGAAAATTAGTTTTCGATTCATGTTCAGAGAATCACTTTTGGAAGAAAAAAGAATTTGCTCTAGAGCGTCTGAATTATGAAATCTTTGAAGTTAATTTGACAGTTGGTCAAAGTTTTGGTCTGAAAGTCGAATACACGCCATCATCTCTCGTGTCCTACCTTAGAAATTATTCTGCTGCGACAGCAGAGGGTAAATTAGAGATGATTGACACATTACTAATGGAGCATGGCATTCATGAAAATAAAGAGAGTTGAGGTTCAGGCTTTCAGAGCTTACCTAGAGAAAGCCAATGGGACATTTGACTTTATGGTGCCGGGCCAAGATGGTATTGACGTTCCAGCAAACTTTATTTCTCTCTATGCTCCTAATGGATTTGGGAAAAGTTCATTTTATGATGCAGTAGAATGGGCTATGACTAATGGATCGGAGCGTTTCAGCGATGGGGTATTTGAAGCTGCTGCACGTGGTTCGAAGCAGGATGATGAAGCGCTTCGAATTCTGCGAAATATTGAAGCGCCGAGTGATCTTGAAACTTCCGTTTTAGTTTCTACAACAGTCCAGGACTTCTCGCGTAGCCCAGGCACTATTAGAAAAAATAGTTTCGATGTCGATTTTAAGGAAAAGAAGTTGATCGAAGGAGCCGAGGCCTATCGAACAATATTTCTTTCACAAGATGCGATAGATTATTTTATCCGTGGTATAAACCCTGAAGACCGTTATCAGGCATTCGTCAGCATATACGGTGAAGAAACCGAAATACAACGCAGAGAGGTACAGGCAGCATACTTGGGCGTGGGTGAGCAGATTGAGAAATGCAAAAATGCTGAAAAAAAATTGTGTATTGAAATTGAAGCCCCTGTTGACAATCATATTGTTGAGAGGTTCTTTTATGTAGCTAATGAATTAAGGGAGTCTGGGATTTTTCTTCAGGCATTGCCGGAGCAAATGCACGATACAAAGCTTGATGCGTTAACTAAAGAGTTGGTGACATTAGCAGCCAAAGCCCAGCACGATCTAGTTTCAATCGCAACAAGAGAGCAAGCATTAAATGAGCTTACTGAAGGATTGAGCAGCAACTCTACAGACTCAGCAGAATTGGTTCTCCAGCTTGCTAAAGAGCAAGCTTTGTTAGATGCGCTAGGAAAAATAGCTACAAGAGATGCTTTGCTACAAGTACAGGTCGGAAATGTAGCTGAAATTAATCGCTATGAAAAAGATCTTCGCCGTAATCAGTCCATACACTCTGCCGGAGAAAAATACCGCTTACTCTACGGTAAAAAATTGGGGCTTACACGAGAAGTAGAAGCTGAAAATTTGCAGCTCAGAACGATCGAAATTAGGGTACAGCAGCTAAGCACTCAAAAGAGCGAGTTACTTAAACGTCTTACGGATCTGCAGCATCGAAAAGCTACTTGGGATTTATTAAAATCCGGTGCCGCTCGTATATATGAAAGTATAGAGAAAACCACCCAAGATCAGATTAATCTTAATGCTGAATTGAGTTCTGCTTCAACAGAGTTAACTTTGCTTTCCACAAAGTTGAAAGAGCAAACTGATCTGCTTGTCGCAATAACTAAAATCCCAGAAAATGTTTACGATCTAGGTATCAGTGACTTGGCGTTGCTTGGTATCAGCGTTGATACTTACTCTGCGCTACGAGCTGCTAGGGCTGAAAACTTGCTCATTGAGAGCAGACTTGCCAGTATCAATCTCACAATACAAGATCTCGAATCGCAATCCAACGCTTTTGGGAAGCTAGCAGCTGTTGCGGAGGAGATTCTAACGACTCATCCTGGGCATAATTGTCCACTGTGTCAAAAAGATCATGGTACTTTTGAAGCCCTCAAGGAAGCGATAGATAGCAACAGCAAGTTGAAAGGTATCCTCAAGGAAAAATCTGAGCAACGAAATACATTAACCACCAACTTGGTAAAGTCTAAAAATCTGTTATCAGATAAGATTTCAGAGCTTTTGGTGCAAAGATCCGAGGTGATAAATAGGCTTGAAGTTGATATTCGCTCTAAAACAGATGGCATATCGTCTGTGACGATGAAAAAGTCTATTCTTGAGTCAAGACTCAATTCGTTGCAGCAAGAGTTGGTATCAAATAAAGCTATAGTTCTCAACTTGTCGTCTGATCAGCTATCCATAAAGGTTAATGAGGAGCTTAAGGGATTTTCGGCCAGAATTGAAACGAGTCAAGTTGATGTAAATAAAATAGAAAAAGAACTTGAGGCCCTTAGTTTGAAAAGGACCTCTGTAATCGCGAACATATCAGAAATTAATACGAGTCTAATAGGAATTGATGCCGATCAAGATTATGCTCTAGTCCTCAACTATCTTAAAGAGTTTAATTGTGCTCTATCTGGTAACGATGATGATTTTCAGACTCTGGCTCTGAATATAAAACTCGAAATAGATGGTCGTAAAGCTTTATGGTCAGAAAATGATAGTGCTATTAAATCTATTAACGAGGGATTGAAGAAAAACGATCTTCCCCTAGATAACCTACAAATAAAAAATCAACTTGAGCTTTGTGGTGAAAGAGTCACTGAATTACGTAGTAGAATAGAATCTTACAATTCAAAATTCATATCGCTTATAGGTATTTCACCAGTGGAATATCCTGATTATGAAGACCGACTAGTCGCAGCCATTAAGAATGTACTTACTCAAAAACGAAGCACAAATATCTTCGACGAAAAGTTAAGTGAGTTGAGAGCTCTACTTGAAGCTCTGACACCAGTTATCAATAGAGAGCTTTGTAGGAAGGAAATGGAGTCAATCGTTGAACGACGAATTGGTTATGAATCCTTAAAAGAAAAAATTGGTGCCGAACTAATCCTTATTAATAATGTGCTAGAGCGTCAACTTGACACCGTTTTTCAAACTGATTTGATTAATGAAATTTATAGAAAGATCGATCCTCATCCTAATTTCAGTCAGGTGAAATTTGCTTGTGGATTCGGGCTGAAGAACAGGCCTACCCTAAATATATTGGTAAAAGATAAGGAGTCCGAGAGAGAAATTTCCCCTCTACTGTACTTTAGCTCAGCTCAGTTGAATATTTTGAGCTTGAGCATTTTCCTAGCGAGGGCGTTGAATGCAAAATCTCCAACCGGGCAGCTACTTGATCTTATATTAATTGATGATCCAATTCACTCTATGGATTCAATCAATGTTTTGTCCACTATTGATTTGCTTAGGGGGATTGCTCTTAATCATAATAAGCAAATAGTAATTTCTACACATGATGAAAATTTTTACGAACTACTTAAGAGAAAAATTCCCGCTGGATTGTGCCAATCTAGATTCCTTAAGTTAAAGAGTTTAGGGCAAGTTGAGGTTGATGATTAAGAAGTGATTCAGGTGATGATCCCGGGGCTTTGATATCTCAAGCCTCGGAGCTGATTTTAACTGAGTCTACTCCCTGAAAATTAAGAAAAAGCTGATGCAATAACCTCTATTTAAGACTCGTAGTAGAAGGAAGTGTAAGCATCCCTGTAATCCGGACCATTCACTTTTAGAGATCTTCCGACATACTGATTATGTCCCCTGAGGAGATCGCCATGCGTAAAGCCCGATTCACCGAGAACCAAATCATCGCCGTTCTGAAGTCCGTCGAAGCTGGCCGGACCGTCAAAGATGTCTGCCGTGAAGCCGGTATCTCAGAAGCCAGTTATTACAACTGGAAAGCGAAATTTGGCGGTATGGAAGCCTCTGATATAAAAAAAATGAAAGATCTCGAGGACGAAAATCGTCGTCTCAAACAGATGTTTGCCGATCTAAGTCTTGAATGCCGGGCCCTGAAAGACGTTATCGAAAAAAAGCTTTAAAACCAGCGATAAAGCGTGAACTCGTCAGCTATCTGACGGCGCAATTTGCCATGAGTTTACGCCAGGCGTGCAGGACATTATCGCTGAGCAGGACGGTGTATTTTTACCAGCCCGATACCCGGCGTGATGAACCGGTGATCCAGATGCTGACTGAGCTGGCAGAGCGCTACCCGCGTTATGGTTTTAAGAAGCTTTTTCAGTTACTGCGCAGGCAGGGTAACGCCTGGAATCATAAACGCGTTCACCGGATTTACTGCCTGCTGAAACTGAATTTTCGTCGTAAGGGAAAACAACGGCTGCCAGTGCGTAACCCTGCACCACTAGCGACGCCGCAAGCGTTAAACCAGAGTTGGTCCATCGATTTTATGCACGATGCGCTGGTCTGTGGCAGACGTTTTCGGACCTTCAATGTAGTGGATGATTTTAACCGTGAAGCGCTGGCGATAGAAATCGATCTGAATATCCCGGCTCAACGTGTTGTCCGGGTACTGGAGCGGATCGTGGCAAACCGCGGCTATCCACTGAAAATGCGGATGGATAACGGACCAGAACTGATCTCACTGGCGCTGGCACAATGGGCCGAAGAGCATAGTGTGCAGCTAGAATTTATTAAGCCCGGAAAACCTACACAAAATGCTTTTATCGAACGTTTCAACCGGACATACCGGACAGAAATCCTGGATTTTTACCTGTTCAGAACACTGAATGAAGTACGGGAAATTACAGAGCGCTGGCTGACGGAATATAACAACGAGCGGCCTCATGAATCGCTGAACAACCTGACGCCGGAAGAGTACCGGCTGATTGCTGAAAAACCGGAACTCTCAAAAAGTGTGTGGAACTAAAACAGGTGTGCTTACAGTCGCATTCATCGGTGCAACGCATTGTTAGCCATTAAGTTCACCTACGCTTGAACTTTCTTTTTTGAGATTCGATGCAAACAATGCAGCACTGACCGCACCGGGATGAAACCCAATCTGTTCACAACTATAAATCTGAAGCTGAACCTTTCCATTGCATGACTCTACACCATTTCTCGTCATGTCTAGGTAGCTTCCTTCAAGCATACGTTCACGGCCTACGACAGCAATAAGCACTCCTCGTGCTGGCCGGCCAGTAAGCAATTCATAAATTTCCAGCTTTTTCGCTATCAAAGATCCGTAAACTGTTGCGTCCATATACGGTTTACGTAGGTAATGGACGTCAAGAATAATGTCTTCAGATAAATCATCATCCTGTCGAAGGGCGTCCAGAGTTAGTGATGTGGCGTCCCTAGTAAATTGGACTTGATGCTCAAAAAAAAGATCATACTCCTTTTCAAAGTGAGCTATAGCCACATGGTACAAAGCGAAATTGAGAACTTCAGATCTTGTGGCGGCATGCTTTACTACTCGTTCATCGGCAGGTTGTGCCACCGATTTTTCTGGCTCAGGAGTGCCCACCTTCTCTTGAACAATGAGTGCTTTCAGCTCCTCTAATTTTTCCGCTATCAGTGTTACGTGAGAATCAACGAGTAAGGCTTTGTACTGTTTTAGTGCTTTTCTGTCGATGACATTCGCATGCGCCATCTTGTGATGTTTGTCGCAGAGGACAATGAGATTCTCTTGCTTGTTGTTGTTTCGATTTTCATCAATGTGGTGAATCTCGAGATATGTGTGCTCATTGCAGCCCTTTATTGAGCAGCAATGTCCAGATTCAACTTCCACCGATCTGCGAAGGTCCGCAGGAATGGATGGGCGAGGTTCCTCGTAAATATGCTTTGACGTCACAGGCTATCTCTACCTTGATTCATTGTTGGCTAGCATTTATATGGCACGCTTTCTTTGGTTTGACCAAATGACATTAATTAATTAAAACATTGATTAATATGAATTAATTATAATAAATCATTGATAGCTGCGACCAAACGTACTGAAAAATTGTTACTTCTATTAGGTCAGTTATTTTTAGGTTTGCCCAAGCTAAGTATCTAAATTAAAATGTTTTATCTACTTCAGCAACACATAAATATGTCTGTTGATTTGAGCAAAGCATGCCTGTTCTCCGGTAAAATAAAAGCACTGTGTTTTTGTCCATATATGCACCCAAAGTTCGCTACTGGCACAAAACGGACTGACGTAAGGCTTATGTCCACTAAGAGCGAGGAGCGGAAGTCAGCTGTGCTTGTCTGTGTTGATAGTAGTTACTGTTGATTTCGTGTGATGATTAAGGGATGCAGGTCCTTTAGGTGGGGAGGAGTCAATTAGCCGTCCTGACAGCCTGTCATGCATCATCAAGAATAACTTACATATACAGCGGATGAAAAGGCCTTGTGGCAATGAGACAGCCTCCCCTCTGCGCATACAGATCATGCCCGTTGTCATCCAGGCAAACCGCTACAACGACAGCGTTGTTGGAGTTGTAAGCATTGTGGAGTTAAGGTAAGATGAAGATATATACGTATAGGAGAGTATCGATGAGCCTGTCCGAACTTTATGAAATTGCGGAAACCGTTACTTTTGGGCCTGAAGAAAACCGGGCGCTTGAAGAAAAGTTGCGTGAAATTGAGCATGAAGCCAATGTCCGCGGTAAAATCATGACGGAAGAATTCCTGTCTCGCTCATATAGTCTTTAATCTATTCATCTAAAGCAGCCTCTGGCTGCTTTTTTATTGTTAAAAAAATGACTCCATTTCTGATTTGTAAGTTTGAAAAACAAACACTCACCAATCTTGTAAAGGAATCGTTTGGTTCCGAATTCCCTGAAATCTACAATAAAAAACAAATCGATTATATTTGGCGCTACCTGCGGGATTTAAGTTGCCAGACCGTGCTGCTAGAATCAGAATATATCGATCATGATTACCTTGAAGACTACACACGATATTATGTCAGAGGATTTAATAACTCAGGCTATAAATGCGCTAGGTTACACTTCTTTAGTTATGAGTTTGACCATGAAAACATCGATCTGATGTTGCAATCTGGCAATACAGAAGTGCATGAGTCGCTCAGACGGCATTATCTTGGGTTTGTCATCATTAAGCCCTTGCCTAAAACCTTTATTGGCAGAACCTGTCTGAAAATCTATGACTCGCTGCAAAACAGCGAAGAAAAGACTTTGCTGACACGCCAGTATGAGGCCAATCTTTTTGGCATCAATTTAGTAGTGAACAGCATCGCGTTTCAGGAGCAGGATAAAGTTGTCGCGGCCTGCTCATCCACCTCGGTGTGGTCTGCTTTGCATGCCATTCCCTGGAAGAAAACTCGTGATATTCCTTCACGCAGCGAAATAACCTCAAATGCAATAAACCACATCGATGGTTCCAGCAATAGTTTCCCCAATAAAGAACTGACCAATAAACAGATCCTTAGAGCCATCGATTCTGAAAAGCTCCGCCACATTTTTTCGGACCTGCACAATTACAGCTGGGATGCGCTACTGAAGGTGATAAAAATCCACATCGACAGTGCGCTGCCGTTGATCCTGGGTGCTCAAGTCTACAGTATAGATAAAAATAACACCCTGAAACATCAGGGGGGGCATGCTGTTACGGTGCTCGGGTATAAAGAACAGCAGAAAAAACCCGCTCTGTACGTTCATGATGACCGGCTGGGTCCCTTCGTCCGCGCAAGCTTTGTGAAACTCAACAAGTTCACTTTCCCGGACGAATTATCAGCTGGCTGGGGTGTTGTAATTCAAGAAAAAAATGATCGAAAGGGCTGGAAAAAGCCGCATGAAGTGCTGATCCCCAACAGCCTGATCTCGCTGAAACACCCTAAGGTAAGAATTTCTTACTCCTACCCGCTAAACACCTGTGAACTTATCAAAACCACGTTCCAGCAGTTTGTGGCGGCCGCACAAAAAAATCCCAAGGATAAGCTTGAAACGGAATTAACCTATACGATTAGATTACAAGAGCTGTCCAGCATCAAAGAGTCGTACAGCACTTTTGATTTCAACGTTGAGGGCGGGAACCCACCAGGAATCATTTCCGAACTGCAAAAAGATCGCGCTGATTTTCTAAGCAAAAATAATGCCCGATTCCAGTGGGTATGTTCATTTTTCTTTACGGGTAAGACACCTATTTTTGATCTGCTTTTTGATGCGACGGATATTCCACAAGGCAGTGCTGTCACGGCGATTCTGGAGAAAAATAAACAGGCATCCATGTTAATTTACCACGTCCTTGGCATCGCTCCGCCTGCAATTGCGGTCAACTTTCTCAACAATGAGCATTTTTACAGCCCATTGAAAAACATGCTCAATGTAAAAAACACCCCCATTAGTATGCTCAATGAAAAAAACATCAGCATTGAGGTATGGCTTGATCATACCTATGGAAAACTACGTGCTCCTAAATACCTCAAGGCAGAAGAATTTAATGCAAATGGCATCACAGACAATGCTTCCGTCAAAAAATTCTATGGCGTGGCCGACATCACATTATCAGAGTTCATGAAGATAGCCCCGTTAAACACAGAGCACCATCCACAGCTCATCTGGGCTATCGCACATGACGGTGCGTTGCTCATGGGTATTGAGTATAATAATCAGGGACACCCCTGCCTGACCGGCTTTAAACCCGCCCGTATTGCAGGTGAACTCTTCTTACAAGACGGAAAATACTATATCAACTCAAAATCTGGCCGGTATAGCCGGGGTTATAACAACACCGCAGACTTGCTGGGCAACGCCATCAAAAAATTCAGATCTACGTTCAGCGAAGAAAAAATTCAAATGACTCCTGTACTTCTTAATGAAGTACTGTGAAACAGGCTATCCAGCACACCAACCGACTCAGAGCAGCTTCATACTGGCGCGGTTTTTTCCGGTGAACAGGAAAGCGTGGCACTCCTTTTGCAGTGTGGCTTTGCTCGAGAGGGTATCTATACCAGCGCACATGTGGGCAGGTTCGGTCACCAGCCACAGATGGGAGATATTCAGCAGAGTTTCAGCTCGCGGATAAGGATGGTGATAGTCGACGGTAAGCCGGTGAGGTTGGCGCGGCGCAGGTTAGCCGAAGCCCATGGTGTGGGTACCGTGCTGTCTAGCATGGTCGTTCTTTTTCATGCCACTGCTGAGCCATTGCCGGTCATGATGCTGCCCTTTTATGGCAGTCAATAGCTTCCGATTCATCATGATCTGTGCTTGCTATATACTTAGGCCTTATATAAAGCATCAAACCTATGTGAGCAGCTCGATTGTAAATGTCCGCTTTTGGCACGAAGCAGCCCCAAAAGGGATTTCAATGGGCTGCTGTGAGCGAAAAAGCAGTCGGTGACAATCAAACCAGAAAGCGATATTCGACGCTATTACGGTTTAATTAACCTCATTAGGCAGTGTAAACTCAATACAACACCCTCCCAGGTCACTGCGCCTGCAGCTTACCTTGCCACCATGAGCTCTCGCGATGGAACTCACTACGGCCAGTCCCAGCCCTGAACCATCGGCTTTATCGGAACGTACACTGTCTGCACGATAAAAAGCATCAAAAATTGCTGAGATGTCTTGCGACGAGATGCCAGGCCCTTCATCTTCAACCGTCATGCGAATGTCGCCATTGATTAAATGACAGGTGATGAGGAGTTTACCAGAGTCGGAATATTTGACGGCATTACTCAGCAGCGCTGATAGCACCTGACCGATTCGAATTTTGTCCACAAAGCCAGTCACAGGTTCAGCTTCTACCACAGGTACTAGGCCTTTGCTTTCAAGTTCGTCGCGAAAGAGTTCAACGTTGGTCAGGATCAACTGATCCATATTGACGGTTTCGCGGTAAAGATAGAGCTGACCGCTGTCAGACAGACTCAAAACTCTTAGATCATCGATAAGTCTCGATAACCCTTCCGTCTGGTTAAGTAAAATCGCAAACTGCCGATCGTCCTTTTCAAATACGCCATCCAGAATGCCCTGAATCCTGCCCCGTAAAACGGTGACTGGTGTCCTCAGCTCGTGGGCGATGGCCGCATTCCATTTCTTCATTTCACTGGACATCACTTCCAGTTTATCTGCCATCGCATTGAAATCATCGACCAATAATGCCGTCTCCCTGATTTCATGAACGCTGTGTTTTGCTCTTTCGCTAAGCTGGCCTTCCGCAATCTTGCGGGCGCTCTCTGCCACCGCATTCAATGGGGTAATCACTTTGCGGGCAAAACCCCAGGCAAAACCTAGCGCAACCACGGAAGATAACAAGCCGGAAATAAGGGTTAGCACCCAGTCATGGGTGGAGGGTATCCAGCTGTACTCATAGCGGCCATCAGCAAAAACAGTGATGTAAGTACTGTAAACGATAGACAACAAAACAAGAGTACTGACTGCTACTTTAGAGGTCAGGATGAACAACTGGTACCGAATACCGGTTTTTGCCATTTCAGTCTCCCAGTCGGTAGCCAAAGCCACGGATGCTTTCTGGCACAGACGGTAATCCGGCCTGCTCAATTTTCTTTCTCAGCTTACTGATATGACTGTCGACGGTTCGCTCACTGGCGTCTCCCTCCGGCAGGCAATAATCCAGGATTTCCTGGCGCGAAAATACCCTTTTCGGATAGCGAATAAGGTGCAGGAGAATTTTGAACTCTGTGGAGGTAAGCTGGCTGCCAATATCAGTATCGGTATTTTTGATCACCACGGCGTGATGAGTGACATTGAGATCGATATGACGGGTACTGAAAGACAACAGATTTTGATCTGCGCGGTGATGGGACATGCGTCTCAGGATAACGTGAATTCTTGCTATGACCTCTGCCGGGTTGAAGGGCTTAACAATGTAATCGTCGGCACCCGTTCGCAGAGCCTGAATTTTATCGATGTCTGCATCCAGTGCAGTCAACATCATGATCGGAACATCACTGTCCCGTCTGATCTCAGTGAGCACCTGCCAACCATCAGCATGCGGCATTCGAATATCCAGGATCACAAATAAGGGAGATTCGGCATAAAAGAGTGAAATGGCTTCACGCCCGTCCTTTGCCCGGACAACTGCAAACCCTTCCTTCACCAGATACGCGGTGAGAATTTCAGCAATATCATTTTCATCTTCTGCCAGCAGGATTTTGACGTTATTCATTTTTACCTCCGATATCCACTCATTTTTTCGTGCTCCACACAATCTCCACACACCCTACACACGATATAAACATATGAATTGTATAATTATTATAGCACGAGATATCTATTTTAAATATCAGGAATTGACTGGAATGATACTAAACCGAATGACGAAAATAAGTATGTTATCCCTCTTCTGGCTTTTATCCGCCTGTGATTCAGGTTCAGAAACCGCCGCACAGACAGAAGAGATGCCAGCCATTGTGAACGTGACGACACTAACCGCTGAGCCAGTTTCCCAGGAGCACACGTTTCCGGGCCGGGTGGCAGCTTTCAGAATTGCGCAGATCAGACCTCAGGTAAGCGGCATCGTCACCGAAATGAAGTTTAACCAGGGTAGTGAATTAACACCGGGGCAGGCCTTATTCCAGATCGATCCCGCCTCGTTTAAGGCTGACGTCAACAGCGCAGCCGCCTCGTTGCAAAAAGCGCAGGCCAGCTACCGTCAGTTGCAGGCTAAAGCGAACCGTCTGGCAAAGATAAGACATACCGGCGCTGTCAGCGACCAGGATTACGAGGAGGCACTTTCCACTGCTGAACAAGCAAAAGCGGTCATTTCGGAGGCTCGTGCGACGCTTGAACGCAGACAGCTGGACCTCTCATATGCCACGGTGAAATCTCCGATTAGCGGACGAGTTGATCAAAACTTTATCACTGAAGGTGCGCTGGTCAGTGCCAGTGACAGCCAGGCCCTCGCAACGGTCCAGCAGATAGACAAAGTGTATGTCGATGTTCGCCAGCCTGCCGCTCAGATGAACGCGCTGCGAACCGCTGCAGGCACATTAGCCAGCGGCGGAAATGCAGCGACTGCGGCCATTATCTCTGCTGACGGAACGCCCTACAGCAACCAGGCCCAAATCCTTTTCACCGGTGTGAGTGTAGATGCCAGCACGGGGGATGTGGTGATGCGTCTGCTAGTTGATAACCCGGACAGAACGCTGCTACCGGGTATGTATGTTCAGGCAAAGATCACACGCCTGCTTGACCAGGACGGACTGATGGTTCCACGTGAAGCGGTGGTACGTGAAGGTGATAAGACATATGTCTGGCTCAACGAGCAGGGTAAAGCGAAAGCGGTCAAGGTTGAGCTGGGAGAAGCCGTTGGCGCTAATTTCTTCATCAGAAATGGTCTTAAAGCAGGCGATCGGTTAGTTATCAAAGGCATGAGCCGGTTACAGGAAGGGATTTCGCTGCAACTTGCACAGAGCGCACATCCGTAACCATATTCTCACTTTTATCCAGGATTCGTTATGCCTCAGTTTTTTATTAATCGCCCGGTCTTCGCGTGGGTCATTGCCGTGTTTATCGTGCTGTTCGGGTTGATTGCTATCCCCAAACTGCCTGTCGCCCGCTATCCATCGGTGGCACCGCCCAGCGTCAGTATTTACGCCACCTATCCGGGCTCAACGCCCGAGATGATGAACAACAACGTCGTCGCACTAATTGAGCGCGAACTGTCTTCGGTTAAAAACCTGCTCTACTTCGAGTCCTCCAGCGATACCACCGGACAGGCAACGATTACGGTCACCTTTAAGCCGGGCACGGATCCAGACCTTGCTCAGGTTGACGTTCAGAACCGTATCAAAATTGTCGAACCCAGGTTACCTCAGGTGGTGCGTCAGAATGGCCTGAATGTCGAAGCCTCTTCATCCGGCTTCCTGATGATCGTCGGCCTGTCATCAAAACAGGGTCAGATGTCGGAGAGTGATTTAAGCGACTATCTCTCCCGCAACATGATTGAAGAACTCCGCCGCGTTGAAGGCGTGGGGCGCGTCCAGTTATTTGGTGCTGAGAAAGCCATGCGCGTCTGGATTGACCCCGTAAAACTCAATCAGTACAGCCTGTCCGTGAGCGATATCAGCCAGGCGATAACGGCTGAGAACGCCCAGATATCCCCTGGCCGAACGGGTGACTCTCCCGCCGTTCCGGGCCAGCAGGTCACCTATCCTTTATTGGTTAAAGGCCAGCTCAGTTCACCTGAAGAATTTGGCAATATCACGCTGAGATCAAACCGTGATGGTTCGCGCGTGGTGCTTTCTGATGTCGCTCGCCTGGAACTGGGGCCACAGAGTTACACCTTCTCAACACGTGAGAATGGACAAATTTCAACAGGTGCGGCTATCCAGCTTGCACCGGGCGCTAACGCGGTCAGAACAGCCGAGCAGATTAAGCTGCGCCTTGACGATCTGAGTAAGGCGATGCCTCAGGGCATGCAGTACACAATTCCCTTTGATACGACACCTTTCGTAAAAATCTCCATTGAGAAAGTGGTGCACACCTTTATTGAGGCGATGGTGCTGGTCTTCCTGGTGATGTATCTGTTCTTACAAAATATCAGGTACACCTTTATCCCCGCCATCGTGGCACCCATTGCTCTGTTGGGGACTTTCACGGTGATGTTGATGTCAGGCTTTTCCATCAACGTGTTGACCATGTTCGGCATGGTTCTCGCCATCGGCATCATCGTCGATGATGCCATCGTGGTGGTTGAGAACGTTGAACGAATCATGGCTGAAGAAGGACTGGGGCCGAAAGAAGCGACGCAAAAAGCGATGAAGGAGATAACCGGAGCCGTCATCGGCATCACACTGGTACTGAGTGCCGTATTTATCCCGATGGCGATGGCAACGGGTTCGGTTGGGGCAATCTACCGGCAGTTCACTCTGTCGATGGCCGTCTCGATACTCATCTCCGCTTTCCTGGCGCTCAGCCTGACGCCTGCGCTTTGCGCGACACTGCTGAAACCGGTAGATAACAACGCACATGAGAAGCAAGGCTTTTTCGGCTGGTTTAACCGTAAATTCGCGGCCATGACTGACCGTTACGAAAGTGGCGTAGCCAGAATGCTTAAGCGCGTTGGGGGTTCACTGGCGGTCTACGCGGCACTATGCCTTGTTTTGTTCTTCTCCATGCGAAGTGTTCCCTCCTCCTTCCTGCCAGAAGAAGATCAGGGGTACTTCCTGACCTCCATTCAGCTGCCTTCCGATGCTACGGCGGAGCGCACTTTGGGTGTGGTGAAAGAGTTTGAAAATACCGTGCTGGGCAGAGAAGGCATAGAAACTAACCTTTCCATCATGGGGTTCAGTTTCTCCGGTTCCGGGCCTAACTCAGCGCTGGCGTTTACTACGCTGAAAGACTGGGGAGAACGTCATGGCGCGACAGCAGCGTCTGAATCCGGCCATGTTCTGGAAACGTTGTACGGTCATCCTGACGCTGAAATTTACAGCCTGATGCCCCCCGCGATAGATGAGCTCGGTAACTCCTCTGGTTTTGCCATGCGCCTGGAAGACCGGGCAGGTAAAGGGTATGCCGCGCTCGGTGAAGCAAAAGATAAACTGCTAGAGCTGGCTGCGGGCAGCAAAGTCGTTCAGGGTGTCTATATTGATGGCCTCCCTGATGGTCAGGTGATTAACCTGCAAATCGACCGTCAGAAAGCCTTCGCACTGGGCGTTCCATTTGATGAGATCAGCCAGACGTTGTCTGGGGCATTAGGCTCACTTTACGTCAATGATTTCCCTAACGCTGACCGTATGCAGCAGGTCATCATTCAGGCTGATGCGCCATTCCGTATGCAGCCAGAGGATATTCTCAAGCTGTACGTCCGCAACGTTAACGGCGGCATGGTTCCACTCTCCGAATTTGTCCAGGCAAAATGGGAGAATTCACCGCTGCAGTTGGTACGTTATAAGGGCTACCAGGCCATTAAGATCACCGGCAATGCAGCACAAGGCTATTCAAGTGGGGACGCCATCAAAGAGATGGAACGCCTGGCTGAGCAGTTACCGGAAGGCTTTGCCGTGGAGTGGACGGGCCTTTCATTGCAGGAACAGCAGTCGGCCTCAGAAGCGCCAATGCTGATGGTTCTTTCTATGCTGGTTGTTTTCCTGGTACTGGCTGCACTTTATGAAAGCTGGGCAGTTCCGCTGTCAGTCATGATGGTCGTTCCTCTGGGTCTGCTGGGCGCAGTGCTGGCCGTTGTGATGCGGGATATGCCGAACGACGTGTTCTTCAAGGTCGGCATGATTACCATCATCGGCCTGTCGGCAAAAAACGCCATCCTAATTGTCGAGTTCGCCAAACAAATGCATGAAGGCGGGAAAGGTTTGCTGGAGTCCACTCTGGAAGCCGCAAGAATGCGTCTGCGTCCGATCCTGATGACTTCTCTGGCATTTACCCTTGGCGTGGTTCCTCTGATGATCGCCAGTGGGGCCAGCGCGGAAACACAGCATGCCATCGGCACCGGTGTTTTCGGCGGTATGGTTAGTGGGACACTACTGGCTATTTTCTTCGTGCCTGTTTTTTACTTCTCGGTCATGAAAGTCGTCGGGAAATTTACCCGTAAAAAAGCGTAATACAGCGAGGGCATGTCTACGGATATGCCCACATTCTGGAGGACAAATGTCATCAGTTCAGACGTATAATCAGAGCATCATTGATGAACTCATTGGGTGGATCGCACAACAACAAGACAAGTCGCTCACGACCGCGACAGTTGCAGCACGCGCGGGGTTTTCTCAATGGCATATGCAGAGAGTGTTTAAGCAACACACCGGTGTTCCTCTGGGAAAATATATCAAGGACATCAGGCTGGGTAAGGCAGTGCTCGAGTTAATTCAAGGGCGTGAAACCGTCATTATTATTGCTGTTAAATTCGGCTATGAATCCCAGCAAACTTTCACGCGAGCGATAAAGAATCATACGGGGTTGAATCCAGGCGAAATTAAGAGACTGCCTGACGCTCAAAAACTCCGCCTGAAGAATACAATTCTGAACCTGCATCATGAGCATGTTGAAAGGCGGCTCTAAAATCCCGCATATGGCCACGAAATCTAACCACCGAAGCCCGACTCAATCGTCAATCAGCCCCTGCGCTTTCAGGAAATCGAGCGTTTCAGATTCCAAACCGCCATCTATACCGGACATTGACGCGATCAGCGTAAAATCAATCGTATTGGGGGTTCACATGGAAAACGGAAAATTCCGAGAGGGTCTGCGCGAAGAATTCACGCAGGAGACGCTTAGAAAGTTGGAAATATTACTTCTAAGTAGACATGACTGGCAGCTTTGAGCGTAAAGCAGACGGCTGCCTCATATTAATCATTATGCTTTGTTTTGAAAACGTACACGGGGACTGATATCATCTAACTTGAGAAATTTTAATGAAAGAGACGCCCATTTTATCAAAAATATCTAAATTTAATTATGTGTTTTTCCATCCATTTACATAAGAAATCTATCATATTAGGTATTTTATTCTAATTAATTTCTACGTTCTAAGAAGTTTTTTGTGAATTTTAAAAGGAGAGAAAAGTGTCAAAGTTGAGTGTGGTTTACAACAGTATTCTTATTATTGAGTCACTACCTGAGAATGATTACAAGACAGGTGCGGTTTTATCCAGCATGTTAAAAAAATCACATCCTGGTCATTCAGGAATACAATATATTCCGGTTGCATCTAAAGGTGGTTTCATAGATTTGATGAAGGAAATCAGATTTTTGATGCAGAATAATCAGGGATTTAGACCGATTATTGATATCGAAACTCATGGTAATACAAATGAAATTGGGTTTGCTGATGACTCTCGTATGCCATGGAAAGAATTAATGGATATCTTTAGAGGGTTAAATGAAATTAGCAAGAACGAACTTGTTGTCTTCCTTGCTTGTTGTAAAGGTTATCACTTTATTAAATCAACAACTATTTCAAATCATTCCCCATGTGGTTATCTGTTTTCCCCTCAAGAAAAAATATCTGTTCCCAATGTTCTCAATGCAACAGTTGAATTCTTTAATGAAATAACAGTAAATGGGGATTTAGATGTGGCAGCTGATTTAATGAAACAACGAGGCATTTATTGTTTTAAATCGGAAATATTTTTTCTTAACGCTCTAACCATTGCCTTAATTAAAGATTTTGAGGGTGAGAACAAAATGAGCACAGACTCCGAAAGAGAAAATTTAATAAACAATCTTTCTAATACTTATCTGGGCGGCGTAAAAGATGATTACACAAAGCATGTGATTAAGTGCTTCCATGAGCATGTAAGTAAATAGCCTAATTGCACTCAGCATGATGCAATCAATGTCCGCTCTTGGCACATAGCCGAAAGTCAGATTACGCGATACGACTGTTAACAAGAATACCAGTTCGTTGATGACCTATAACTAATATCTCTAAGTAAAATATTACCAATGCAACGCTTTTTTCTGTCCCCATCCATAGCGTTAAAATTTAGTGCCGTTAGGGGACAGATAATTGTACTAAGTATTTAACGTTCTAGTTAATGATTTTTATATTATATTTGGCCATCTTTACGGCCAAATATAATTACCCTACTATGAAACATTCTTTAACTTGGGTTTGGTAATAGTATCGATAAAATCCCCATACCACTTCAACATTTCCCTACGTTGCTCCAGATACTGCGCATGGTTGTACGTGCCACGAATGGTGTTTTTATCCACATGAGCAAGTTGTAGCTCAATCCACGCTGTGTTATAGCCTTGTTCGTGCAGGATAGTACTCATCGTGTGCCTAAAACCGTGCCCCGTAGCCTTCCCGTGATACCCCACCCTTTTCAGAACCTGATTGATACTCGCCTCACTCATTGGCTTAGTGATATCGTTACGCCCAGGAAATACCAGATTGTAGCGACCTGTCACTGCCTGGATTTCACGTAGTGCTGCCACAACCTGATCGGACAATGGCACCAGATGTGGGCGGCGCATCTTCATCCTTTCGACTGGTACTTCCCAAACCCGCTTTTCGAAATCGAACTCTTTCCATTCAGCCATGCGGAGCTCAATGGTACGAACGCCAGTTAGCATCAGAATCTTTGTTGCTAGCCGAGTTATAGGGCTACCGGAATAAGCGGCGAGAGCCTCTAAAAAAGCAGGAAGTTCATCCGCTAACAGGTGAGGATAGTGCACAGATTTTGGCGGAGTTAGTGCGCTTGCCAGTTCTGAGGCTGGGTTAGATTCAGCGCGCCCCGTGACAATGGCGTAACGAAACACTTGGTTGCAGGCCTGACGGATTTTTCGCAGCTTGTCGAGGACACCACGTTTTTCGAGTTTACGAAGTGAACTGAGGATCTCCAGAGGCTTTATCTCTGCAATTGGGCGTTTACCGATATCCGGAAAGATATCGTTTTCAAACGCTTCCATAATGTCTTCGGCATAACCCTTCGACCAGTTAGGACGTTTGTACTCATGCCATTCAAGCGCGATAGCTTTGAAGGTGTTTTCTACCGTCGCTTTGCGAGCTTGTTTATCAACCTTTTTCTGTTCACTAGGATCGATAGCGTTAGCGACTTGCCGCTTAGCGTCATCTCTCCGCTGCCTGGCTTCAGATAAAGAAATTTCAGGATAGATACCCAACGCCAGCATCTTTTGTTTGCCGTCAAATCGGTACTGCAAGCGCCAGTACTTAGATCCATTAGGATGCACCATCAAATGCATCCCTTCGCCATCAGTAAGCTTGTAAGGCTTCTCTGTTGGCTTTGCACTTCTTACCTTCACATCGGTTAAGGCCATTTGTGGCTCTCCGTTGCTGGCTGTTGGTATAAGATTTCATTGAACGAGGATGTACCATCACATATACCAACAAATAGTACTTGATGTAGGTTGATGTCGATAGAGCCAGGTAGACTTAAGACACTCTAAAATAAGCTAATACGCTGAATTTTAGGCATAAAAAAAGACGTCAGTTGACGTCTATTTATTTCGAAATGGTACGCCCTACAGGGCTCGAACCTGTGACCTACGGCTTAGAAGGCCGTTGCTCTATCCAACTGAGCTAAGGGCGCATTTGATATTTACCGCAGCATAGAACGCTGCTGGCAGTCAGTTGCGGGTTGGATTATACGGGCAGTCGCCTTTGAGTCAATGGCTTTTCGCCTTACGGTTTATCAACTGGCTATTTAATCGTTAATTAATCGTTATTATACGCCTGACAGCACGCCCCGCTTCTGACAAAATAGGCAGATTCCCGCTTTTTTAATTGATGGACCCTTCCACTGATGTCAGCGAAAATTATAGATGGTAAAACGATTGCGCAGCAGGTACGAAACGAAGTAGCTGCGTTGGTACAGAAACGTTTAGCTGCGGGTAAACGTGCCCCTGGCCTTGCTGTTGTGCTAGTAGGTGAAAATCCAGCCTCACAAATTTATGTCGCCAGTAAACGTAAAGCCTGTGAAGAAGTGGGTTTCGTTTCCCGCTCTTATGACCTGCCGATGACCACCACGGAAGCCGAGCTGTTAGCATTGATTGATTCACTGAATGACGATAGTGAAATAGATGGGATTCTAGTACAACTGCCACTGCCCGCGGGTATTGATAATGTCAAAGTCCTGGAACGTATTCACCCGGATAAAGACGTGGATGGCTTCCATCCCTACAATGTTGGCCGCTTGTGTCAGCGGGCGCCTAAACTCCGCCCTTGTACTCCACGCGGCATCGTGACACTGCTAGAGCGTTATGATATCCCGACTTATGGTCTGAATGCTGTCGTGGTAGGGGCATCCAATATTGTCGGCCGCCCGATGAGCCTTGAGCTATTACTGGCGGGTTGCACCACTACCGTCACTCATCGGTTTACCAAAAATTTGCGCCAACATGTCGAAAATGCAGATTTATTAGTCGTTGCTGTCGGTAAACCCGGTTTTATTCCCGGTGAGTGGATAAAACCCGGTGCTATCGTGATTGATGTCGGCATTAACCGCTTGGAAAGTGGTAAAGTAGTCGGTGATGTAGAATTTGATGCCGCCGTTGAGCGTGCGGGTTGGATTACACCGGTTCCCGGTGGCGTCGGGCCGATGACCGTTGCAACACTGATACAAAATACCTTGCAAGCCTGCGAGGAATATCATGACATCAACGAAAATAGAGTGAAAGGACAGTAATGGACATTTTTCATTTGGAAAAACACCCGCACGTCGAACTGTGTGACTTATTAAAGTTGCAAGGTTGGAACGATAGCGGTGCCTCAGCAAAAGCCGCCATCGCTGATGGGCTGGTAAAAGTCGACGGGAATGTGGAAACGCGCAAGCGCTGCAAGATCCTGGCTGACCAGATTGTTGAGTTTCAAGGTATGAAAGTACAGGTTAAAGCCTAATAACCTCAGCAACGGCGAGTTTTAGCTGGTTATTGCGAAAAACTGCCGTTGTAGCAGTTATAATATATGGGCAAAAAAATGCGGTTACTGGTCAACACCAGAACCGCAATTTTTTTAATCTTATACCCGTTATACTTTAAGCTGCATGTGCATTGGCTGCCTTCCTGCAACTCAAATTATTTAGGGTACCGTTAACCAGTTCCGTATTATTTACGACGCCAGGTTGTCCCTTGCGGGCCATCTTCCAACACAATCCCCAGCTCATTCAATTGATCACGGGCAGAATCTGCCAGCGCCCAATCTTTACTACTGCGGGCATCGTTGCGCTGTTTAATAAGAGCTTCGATTTTTGCCACTTCGTCGTCGTCAGTCTGCGCCCCACTTTGCAAAAACAGTTCTGGATCTTGTTCCAATAATCCCAGCACATGCGCCAGTTTACGCAATTCAGCCGCTAACGCATTTGCCGCGGTCATATCTTCAGCTTTGAGGCGGTTTACTTCACGGGCGAGATCAAACAGCACCGAGTAGGCCTCTGGAGTATTGAAATCATCATCCATTGCCGCACGGAAACGCGCTTCAAACTCAGCACCACCAGCCGGCGCTGCATTCACGTCAGTCCCGCGCAGCGCGGTGTATAAGCGCTCTAAGGAAGCACGTGCTTGCTTGAGATTTTCTTCGCTGTAATTAAGCTGGCTACGATAATGGCCGGACATCAGGAAATAACGCACGGTTTCAGCATCGTAATAGGCCAGCACATCGCGGATAGTGAAAAAGTTATTCAGGGATTTCGACATTTTTTCTTTGTCGATCATCACCATACCGGAGTGCATCCAGTAATTCACATAAGGGCCATCATGCGCACAGGTGGATTGTGCAATTTCATTTTCGTGGTGCGGGAACATCAAATCAGAGCCGCCGCCGTGAATATCAAAATGCGCGCCTAACTGCTTGCCGTTCATTGCCGAACATTCAATATGCCAACCAGGGCGGCCCGGCCCCCAAGGTGATTCCCAGCTAGGTTCGCCGGGTTTGGACATTTTCCACAAGACAAAATCCATCGGATTGCGTTTAACATCAGCCACTTCAACTCGCGCGCCCGCTTGCAACTGGTCCAGATCTTGACGAGATAACAAACCATAATCCGGATCACTTTCAACAGAGAACATAACATCTCCATTTGAAGCCACATAAGCATGCTTGCGGGCAATCAAGCGCTCGGTCAGCTCAATAATTTCTGGGATGTGATGGGTAGCGCGCGGTTCTAAATCTGGGCGTTTGAGATTCAATGCATCAAAATCTTTGTGCATTTCAGCCAACATCCGCGTAGTCAGTTGCTCGCAGGTTTCATTGTTCTCAATGGCACGTTTAATAATTTTATCGTCAACGTCGGTGACATTGCGGACATACGTCAAAGAGTAACCTAAATAACGCAAATAACGCGACACAACGTCGAAAGCGACAAAAGTCCGCCCATGCCCAATGTGACACAGGTCATAGATGGTGATCCCGCATACATACATACCTATTTTACCGGCATGAATAGGCTTGAATTCCTCTTTTTGGCGACTCAGTGTATTAAAAATCTTTAGCATTGGGACATTCCGTGGTTTTTGTTTTTGCGAAACGCATGGTTTAAAAAGATATCATCAGATTATGCGGTAAATCAGCTCCCGATACAGCACTTTTTCGCACATCTTGGCGGCGTTTCGAGTGCTGACTCAATCTCGCAGATATGATATAAGAGCCATCTAAAGAGTTACGACTCATTTGTGAATACACTTATTACACTAGCAGGAACATTATTATGGTCACTTTTCATACTAATCACGGCGATATCGTCATCAACACTTTCGCAGATAAAGCGCCGGCTACTGTTGAAAACTTCCTGAACTACTGCCGTAAAGGTTTCTATGATAACACTATTTTCCACCGTGTTATTGATGGTTTCATGATTCAGGGCGGTGGTTTTGAGCCGGGTATGAACCAGAAAACAACTGATGCCCCTATCAAGAACGAAGCCAACAACGGTCTGAAAAATACCCGTGGCACTTTGGCAATGGCGCGTACCAACGATCCACACTCTGCCACTGCTCAGTTCTTTATTAACGTTGCAGACAATGACTTCCTAAACTTCCGTTCAGAGCGCCCAGATGGTTGGGGTTACTGCGTGTTCGCTGAAGTGACTGAAGGTCTGGACGTGGTTGATAAAATCAAAAACGTCGCGACTGGCCGCAGCGGTATGCATCAAGATGTGCCAAAAGAAGATGTGATCATTCAAAGCGTTACTGTTAGCGAGTAATAACGGCTTAATGAGCACGCTTTTTATTGCAGATTTGCATCTTAGCGTTCAGGAACCGGCAATCACTGCCGGTTTCCTGCATTTTATACAGCGTGATGCTATTCATGCTGATGCATTATATATCCTGGGCGATTTATTCGAATCCTGGATTGGCGACGATGACCCCGAGCCTCTGTATCGGCAAGTTGCTGCCGCGTTGAAATCACTCCAACAACAGGGCGTGCCCTGCTACTTTATCCACGGTAACCGCGATTTTCTGCTGGGTAAACGCTTTGCACTTGAAAGTGGCATGACCTTGCTGCCGGAAGAGAAAGTTGTTGAGTTGTATGGCCGTAAAATCGTTATTTTACATGGCGATACCCTGTGCACTGATGATGCCGACTATCAGCATTTTCGCCGCCGAGTACACAATCCCCTGATCCAGAAGCTCTTTCTGTGGCTACCGCTGCGCTTTCGGTTACGCATTGCGGCTTATATGCGCAATCAAAGCCAACAAAATAATAGTGGTAAATCGCAGCTGATTATGGATGTCAATCCACAGGCGGTGGTTGAAACTTTCGAGCGAAATAATGTCAGTTGGATGATTCATGGGCATACCCACCGCCCTGCGGTTCATACCGTCGAATTAGCGGCGGCAACGGCACACCGTGTGGTTTTAGGTGCCTGGCATGTTGAAGGTTCAATGGTTAAAGTCACGGCTGATAGTGTTGAATTGATTAAATTCCCGTTTTAACCTTCAGGTTTTACCTCATCAACTACGATCAAAAAACTAATAAAACCCACTAAAAGCCGCTACGCAACCGTTTTCCTCGCCTTTGGCTCATGATATGCTCTACGCCCTCTTCACCAGTCATGATTTAAATAAGATCATTCTGGCCGACGCTTGCGCAATCACAGGAGCTTTACACTCATGGGAGCTAACCTCGATTCGGCTTACCCAGCCGGGGTTAAAATCGCTATCGTAATGGGGTCCAAGAGTGACTGGGCCACCATGCAGTTCGCCGCCGACGTGCTCACCACGCTCAATGTCCCCTTTCATGTCGAAGTTGTTTCTGCCCATCGCACCCCCGACAAACTGTTCAGTTTTGCCGAGCAAGCCGATGCTAACGGCTTGCATGTCATTATTGCAGGCGCGGGCGGTGCTGCTCACCTGCCGGGTATGCTAGCGGCCAAAACATTGGTGCCGGTTTTAGGTGTGCCGGTACAAAGTGCGGCATTAAGTGGTGTCGATAGCTTGTATTCCATCGTGCAGATGCCACGTGGCATTCCGGTGGGAACACTGGCCATTGGTAAAGCCGGGGCGGCGAATGCAGCATTGCTGGCGGCTCAAATACTGGCGCTGCATGATGTTGAATTAGCAGCACGTTTAGCAGATTGGCGTAAAAATCAAACTGACGAAGTGTTGGACAATCCCGATCCGAGGGATGAAGCATGAAACCCGTTTGCGTATTAGGTAATGGTCAATTGGGGCGCATGCTGCGTCAGGCCGGTGAGCCACTAGGCATTGCTGTTTATCCGGTGGGTTTAGATGCCGAGCCAGAAGCCGTGCCTTATCAGCACAGTGTGATTACTGCCGAGATTGAGCGCTGGCCGGAAACCGCGTTAACCCGCGAACTCGCCACCCACACCGCTTTCGTTAACCGCGATATTTTCCCTCGTCTGGCTGATCGTCTGACTCAAAAACAGTTGCTCGACAGCTTGAATTTGGCGACCGCACCATGGCAATTATTGGCCAGCAATAGTGAGTGGCCGCAGGTCTTTGCCACACTGGGTGAATTAGCCATCGTGAAACGTCGGGTCGGCGGTTATGACGGACGGGGTCAATGGCGTTTACGCGCCGGTGAACAAGAAAGTTTGCCCGCCGATGCTTACGGCGAATGTATTGTCGAGCAAGGTATTAACTTTTCCGGCGAAGTTTCATTGGTCGGTGCGCGCAGTCATCAAGGTCAATCAGTCTTTTATCCACTGACCCATAATCTTCATGAAGAAGGTATTTTGCGCATGAGCGTGGCATTACCACAGCCCAATAGCAAACTACAGCAGCAAGCAGAGAAAATGCTGTCCGCAATTATGGATGAGCTGAATTATGTTGGTGTAATGGCGATGGAGTGCTTTATCGTCGACGACAGTTTATTAATTAATGAGCTGGCACCGCGAGTACATAACAGTGGTCACTGGACACAAAATGGTGCTTCTATCAGCCAGTTCGAGCTGCACCTGCGCGCTATTTTGGACTTACCGCTGCCCAAACCGGTGGTGAATACTCCCTCCGCGATGGTCAATCTGATTGGCACGCCAGTGAATATAGAGTGGCTATCACTGCCCTTGGTGCATCTGCATTGGTATGAAAAAGAAGTGCGCGAAGGCCGTAAAGTGGGCCATTTGAATTTAAATGACCCCGATGGCGCGCAATTAAGTGCGGCCCTGGCGGCATTAGCACCTTTGCTACCTGCGGAATACCAAAACGCCCTGCGCTGGGCGCAAGCTAAGTTATAACTGAAGCGCGGGCAGTTTATGCCGCCCGCGTTATTTCACTAATCCGTGTAATGACGGAATAACGCCCGCCCCTGCAACAATCTGGCCCCTAACCAACCGCCACAGAGTGACAGCAACAGCGCCGCCGCCAATGGCAATAACCACCACATGATCCAGTTAGGTTGCCACGGGAAATCAAACACTAAGCGCTGCAATGCCCAAAGTGCCGCTTCTGCTCCGATAGCTGCCGCCATACCGGCCACTAGCCCCAGCAACGCAAATTCCCACCACAATGTACCTCGCAGTAAGCGTTTACTTGCGCCGAGTGTCCGGTAAACCACCAATTCCTGACGGCGCTGGCGCATGCCGACCTGTACCTGTGCTAATAGCAGCAAAGTGCCACAAATAATCACCAATACCACCATCACTTCCAGTGCGCGGCTGACCTGTTGTAGCACCTGCCCGACCTGTTTCAGCATCGCGCCAATATCCAGTAAACTGAGAGTCGGGAACTGGCGATTCAATTGTGTCAGAACCTCGCCGTCACCGTGATAGCGGAAGCTGGTCAGCCAGGTTTGGGGTTGCCCATCCAGTACAGCCGGTGGGAAAATAAAGTAAAAATTAGGGCGCAGGCTTTCCCAATCCACCTGACGAATACTGCTCACGGTCGCACCAAATGACTGCGTATCGCCACTGAATGTCAGTTTATCGCCGATTTTAATTCCCACTCGATCAGCAATGCCTTTCTCAATCGACACTTCATCCGCCTTAGGCGGCCACTGCCCGGCGGTCAAAATATTGTGCTCGGGCAAATCCTGCTGCCAGGTCAGATTCAGCTCGCGATTAACGGCCTCCCCGCCAGGCGCATCTTCCGCAACCCGTTCGGTCGCCAATTGTTGATTAATTTCAGTCAGCCGTGCGCGAATAATCGGATAAAAAGTCGACGGCGTTATCTGATGCTGCGTGAGGAATTCCGTGACTTGCGGTACCTGCTGCGGCGTAATATTCAGTAGGAAATAATTCGGGCTATCCGGCGGCAATTGCTGTTGCCAGCGGTCCAATAAATCGCCGCGTAATACCAATAATAAAGCCAACAACATAAATGACAGTGAGAATGCCGCCAGTTGAGTCAACGTCATCCATGGCTGGCGTAATAAGCGGTTAATCGCCAGCCGCAATGACAGGCGAGTGACCGTCAGGCGGCGCAACAGCAATAAGCCGCCCCAGCCGATGATGCCCAGCAATAACGCCAACACCACCATGCCGCCCAAAATGGCCCACAGCAGGGAATTCCCCCCCATCAATAAGGCCAGCAAGCCCACCACCACCGCTATCATCACCGGGATAAAGTAGCGCAACGGCCAGACATTGGCTGAAACATCACGGCGCAATACTCGCAGCGGTTGAGTTGCCAACAGTTGCCGATAAGGGCGAATACCCACCAGCAATGAAATCAATATCAGCGATCCCATTGACCATATCCATGGCCAAGCACCTGCGGCCGGTAATGTAGCCGGCAATACTGGGGACAATAAACGGATTAACACTTTCTCGAACAATAAGCCAATGACACTGCCGCACAAACCCGCCAGCACCAACACCGAGACCCACTGGCCGATAATTAGCCGCCGTAGCGCACTGCGCCCGGCCCCTAATGTTTTCAATACCGCCACCAAATCATAGCGGCTGCGGCAATAATGCCCCATTGCCACGGCCACTGCGGCAATGGACAGTAATAACGTCAATAACGCCGATAACAGTAAGAATTGCTGGGCGCGTTGCAAGGATTTCCCCAGCGCACCGCCAGATTCTTGCAAACCATACCAGCGCTGTTCCGGCTTCAATTGTGGAGCCAGCCAGTCACTGAATTTAGCAATTGCCTCCGGTGGCCCGGCAAACATATAGAGATAATTCAATCGGCTACCCGGTTGTATTGCGCCGGTTTTCTCTACATCCGCCAAATTAATTAAAATCCGCGGCGCAGTCTGGAAGGGGTTAAAACCTGAATCCGGCTCCTGCAGCACTTCGCCAATAATCTTTAGCGAAGTATCACCGACATCCAGTGTATCGCCGACTTTAACCCCGAGCAGCGCCAGCAATCGCGGGGCCGCCAGCGCGGTTCCCGGTTCAAGTTTGACATCCGCCGGTAAGGTTTCTAGCTTGCCATACAGCGGATAAGCTAAGTCCGTGGCTTTCACATCCGCCAGTTGCGGGCGATCACCGGCAAACGTCATGGTCATGAATGAAAGCTGGCGACTGATAGACAGCCCCTGCTGTTTTGCTTCCAGCAACCAGCTCTCCGGCACCGGATGAGCCGTTTTTAACACGCGGTCGCCAGCCAAAAAATCACGGCTCTGTTGGCTCAGCCCTTGCTCCATCCGGTCACTAATACTGCCCAGCGCCAGCACACAAGCTACCGCCAGTGTTAATGCCAGCCAGACAATTAATAGTGAGGGTGAGCGCCACTCACGCCAAAACCAGCGCCAAATCATGCTTCCTCCCACAATTTACCGTCTTGGAGCCGCAGCCGCCGCTGGCAACGGCCAGCCAATTGCACATCATGAGTGACCAAAATTAATGTGGTGCCGTAGTCCCGGTTAAGGGAAAACAACAAATCGGCTATCTTGTCGCCCGTGTGCCGATCAAGATTACCCGTTGGTTCATCGGCAAATAACACTTTTGGCCGCCCGCTAAAAGCCCGCGCGAGCGCCACCCGCTGCTGCTCGCCGCCCGAAAGCTGGGCCGGTAGGTGGTGCAACCGCTTCTCCAGCCCGACCAATTTTAATAACTCAATGGCATGGGTTTTACTTTCGCGCTCGCTTTCCCCGTGCAATAACGCCGGAAGCTGGACGTTTTCCAATGTATTGAGAGTCGGTACCAACATAAATGATTGAAAAACAAAACCAATATTTTTTGCCCGCAGTTGCGCACGCCCCTCTTCATCCATGGCAGTCAAAGACTGCCCGAGTAAACTGACTTCGCCGCTGCTGCCATCATCAAGCCCGGCCAAAATGCCCAGTAAAGTTGATTTACCTGAACCCGACTCACCAATCAGCGCAATTGTCTGCGCGGGTTTGACAACCAGCTCAACTCCGGTAAGGATGGAGAGCTGTTGCTCACCCTGACCGACGTGTTTATTAAGATGATGAACTTCAAGAACGTTTTCCGCTGGCATCTTCCCTTCCTATTACTGTTGGGATTATTCAGTTTGCGTGCCGCCGCAACCGATACACTTTTGATTCTCGGCGACAGTTTAAGCGCCGGTTACCGCCTGCCGATTGCCGAAGCCTGGCCTTCGCGGTTGGATAAAACATGGCAAGCTACACCGTCATTACCGAAGGTGGTTAACGCCAGTATCAGTGGTGATACTGCTGCACAGGGGTTAGCCCGCCTACCTGCCCTACTGAAACAACATCAGCCCCGTTGGGTGCTGATTGAATTGGGTGCTAATGACGGCCTGCGCGGTTTCCCACCACAAGATATTCAACGGGATTTAACACAAGTTATCAATCAGATAAAGGAGGCCAAGGCCCAGCCATTATTGATGCAAATCCGTATTCCGCCTAACTATGGCCGCCGTTATACTGATGCTTTCGCCGCTATGTACCCACAGCTGGCGCAGCAATTCGGCATTCCATTGGTGCCTTTCTTTATGGAACAAGTTGCCGTAAAGCCCGAGTGGATGCAGGATGATGGTTTACACCCTAACGCCGAGGCGCAACCTTTCATAGCAGATTGGATGGCGCAACAACTCAAACCGTTAGTAACCAATAAGAAGTTATAAGCTTTAGTTAACCACTTGTTTAGATAAATAGAACCATTCACTAGGTAAAGTTATGCAAAAAGCAGTATTAATTACCGGTTGTTCCAGCGGTATTGGCCTGATTGCGGCACAAGACTTGAAAAACCGAGGTTATCGCGTGCTGGCGGCCTGCCGTAAACCCGATGATGTCACCAGGATGACTCAGTTGGGTCTGGAAGGTATTGAACTGGATTTGGATGACAGCGCCAGTGTCGAACGCGCCGCCGCGCAGGTTATCGCGCTGACCGCTGGGCGTTTATATGCTTTGTTTAACAACGGCGGTTTTGGGTTATATGGCCCATTGCAGACGATTTCACGCCAGCAGTTGGAAAAACAATTTTCCACCAACCTGTTTGGTACCCACCAACTGACGCAACTTTTGCTACCCGCCATGCTGCCTCACGGCGAAGGGCGCATTATTCAAACCAGCTCAGTGATGGGGTTGGTTTCAACTGCCGGACGCGGTGCCTATGCCGCCAGTAAATATGCGCTAGAAGCTTGGTCAGATGCACTGCGTATGGAGCTGCATGACAGCGGAATTCATGTCAGTTTGATTGAGCCGGGGCCAATAAGCACCCATTTCACGCAAAATGTCAATCAGGCTCAGGTTGATAAGCCGGTGAATAATCCTGGTATTGCCAAGCGCTTTACACTGCCGCCAGAAGCTATTTTACCGAAATTGCGCCATGCATTGGAAAGCCCGCGCCCGCAATTGCGCTATCCGGTCACTTTAGTCGCCCATGCGCTGACGATATTGCGCCGCATATTACCGGGCCGGATGCTCGATAAAGTCCTGCGTGGCAATTCTTGATAATAGTAATGAGGGTTGAAGCAACATAATCTGCCCCAATTAACTGCTATACCCTAAATAATTCGAGTGACAGGAAGGCGGCAACTGAACGAGTCCCAGGAGCTTACATGAGTCAGTCATTGGGGTGAGTGAGTGAGTGAGTCCAACGCATAGGCAACTTGAAGTATCACGGGTATAAAACGGATGAGAGAAATAATTCATGCTAGCACCTACTACGATTGATATTACTGAAGCGAACCTACATCAGGTTTTAGAACAATCCATGGCTGTGCCTGTGCTGTTCTATTTTTGGTCTGAGCGCAGCCAGCACTGTCTGCAACTGACCCCGGTACTGGATAAGCTGGCCGCAGAATATGCGGGCCAATTCATTTTGGCGCGTGTTGATTGCGATGCACAGCAGATGGTGGCGTCACAGTTTGGTTTGCGCTCCATTCCGGCTGTTTATCTCTTTAAGGACGGTCAACCGGTTGATGGTTTCCAAGGGCCACAGCCAGAAGAAGTTATCCGCGAGCTACTACAACAGGTTTTGCCGAAACCTGAAGAGTTGAAAGCTGCCGAAGCGGCACAGTTGATGAGTGAGGGGAAAGTGCAGGAAGCATTGCCATTGCTGAAAGACGCCTGGCAGCTGATGCAACAAAGCAATAATCCCCAGACCAGCGATATTGCACTGAAACTGGCGGAAGCTCAAATTTTGCAAAACCGCAGTGAAGATGCTGAAGCCGTATTGGCAACCATCCCACTGCAAGACCGTGATAGCCGATATCAGGGGCTGATTGCACAAATTGAGTTACTTAAACAAGCCGCTGACACCCCCGAAATCCAGTTGTTACAACAACAAGTGGCTGAGCAGCCGGATAATGCTGAACTGGCGGTACAATTAGCCCTGCAACTGCATCAGGTCGGCCGTAACGAAGAAGCACTTGAGCTACTGCTAGGCCACTTGAAGAAAGACTTAGCTGCGGCAAATGGCACTGCGCGTAAGACATTAATGGATATTTTGGCCGCACTAGGTACTGGCGATGCGCTGGCCGCCAAATATCGCCGTCAACTTTACTCCTTACTCTACTGACCGGCGCGTTTAGCGGCTATTCGCCGTGATAAGGTTGCCATTATTTGCTACGGCGCGGGGCCATCCCGCGCTGTTTTATTCTGCTCCGGCCCCACATTCTCTCATTTACACGCTTTTACCTGCCTTTCATTAGGCGTTTAGCGCCCTGTCACGTAATATTAAGAAACAAAAATCATTGCTGACAGGAAGTTAAATATGTTTACAGTCATCCCTGTTCTTATCGTCGTCGCCCTGATTGTGGTCTTTTCCTCAATCAAAATCGTCCCGCAAGGTTTTCAATGGACTGTTGAGCGTTTTGGTCGTTATACCAAAACATTGATGCCAGGCCTGAATATCGTTGTGCCATTTATGGATCGTGTTGGTCGCAAAATCAATATGATGGAACAAGTTCTGGATATCCCATCCCAAGAAATCATTTCCCGTGATAATGCCAACGTGGCGATTGATGCCGTTTGCTTTATCCAAGTTATTGATCCCGTGAAAGCAGCTTATGAAGTCAGCAATTTGGAATCGGCCATTATCAATTTGACCATGACCAACTTCCGTACTGTTTTGGGTTCCATGGAGCTGGATGAAATGTTGTCCCAACGTGACAACATCAACGGCCGCCTGCTGCACATTGTTGATGAAGCAACCAACCCGTGGGGCATCAAAGTGACCCGAATTGAAGTCCGCGACGTGCGCCCACCGGCTGAACTGATTTCTGCGATGAATGCTCAGATGAAAGCTGAACGTACCAAACGTGCGGATATTCTGGAAGCTGAAGGGGTTCGTCAGGCGGCGATTTTGCGTGCCGAAGGTGAGAAACAATCACAAATTCTGAAAGCTGAAGGTGAGCGTCAATCCGCATTCTTGCAAGCGGAAGCTCGTGAACGTGGCGCTGAAGCTGAAGCCCAAGCGACCAGAATGGTTTCTGAAGCTATTGCTGCTGGTGATATTCAAGCCATTAACTATTTTGTGGCACAGAAATATACCGATGCCCTGCAACACATTGGTTCGGCCAATAACAGTAAAGTCATTATGATGCCGCTAGAAGCCAGTAGCTTAATGGGCGCTATCGGTGGTATTGCAGAACTGATTGGTGAGAGTAAAAACAGCCGAGGTAAATAACCATGCTGGAAGCAATTGCAGCAAATCCAAGTTGGTTTTGGCTATCACTCGGTGGGCTACTACTGGCCGCTGAGATGCTGGGTGCCAGTGGTTATATGCTGTGGAGCGGCGTTGCTGCCGTGGTTGTCGGTGCTCTGGTCTGGCTATTTCCCTTTAGCTGGGAGATGCAAGGCGTGTTGTTCGCCGTTCTGACGGTGGTTTCTGCATTTCTATGGTGGTATTGGCTGAGTAAACGCACCAAACCACAGCCTGCTATGCTGAACCAGCGCAGCCATCAATTGTTGGGAACGCGGGCAACACTGACGGAACCGACAGTTGACGGTTTTGGCCGTATGAGGGTCGGCGACAGCAGTTGGCGCATTTATAGCGCGAATGAGCTAGCTGCTGGTACCGAAGTTGAAGTGATATTAGTGGAAGGCAACACCTTGCACGTCAGGGCTGCTCATCGCTAATGCATTGATATAATGGCGTATTTATCTAAATGCGCCATTAACAATATCTCAACTGAATATCTCAACTGAATATCTCAACTGAATACCTCAACTCAATACCTCATCACCCAACTTCTTGCTTCTCACTTGCATGACAACACCCCGTCAGGTTATTGATAATCGGGCATTCTGCGCCGTCATCCCCTGGGCATTCGTCCGCTAAAGCCAATAAACGCAATCGCATCTGTTGAAGATCATGAATATGGTGTTCAATTTCTGCGACTTTTTGTAAGGTCGCGGCTTTTACATCCGCGCTGTGGCGAGCGGGGTTATGAAACAATGCCAGTAACTCGCGGCATTCATCTAGGGTAAAACCCACCTGCCGCGCCTGGCGCAACAAAGTTAACTCTTCAATATGTTTGGCGCTGTAGCTGCGATAGCCATTGTCCGTGCGGATAGGCGGTGTCACCAGTTTCTTCTCTTCGTAAAAACGGATGGCTTTGCTGGTTAAGCCGGTTTTTTTTGCCACATCACTAATATTCATTCGCCCCCCCCTTGACCTTACCCTTGCTGGAAGGTTTAACCTCTATAATTAGTGAAAGGACGGATGTCAGTCAAGCGGAATAAAACCTGTGCATATTAAGGTTTATCATTGCCCTGAATAAAGGCTATGACTGAGAATACCGACTAAACTTATCCCTACAAAATTTATGGATAGGGTGCTACTCGATAAGGAGTCAACTATGTTGCAAACCACGGTGCTGGCCTTACACGGCCTTTCCTGTATGAATTGTGCCAAACGTGTAAAAACGGCATTAGAAAGCCGGGAAGATGTTCATCATGCAGAAGTGAATGTTCACTATGCCAAGGTGACGGGCGAAGCCGAAACCACAACCTTGATTGATACCGTCAAGCAAGCCGGCTATCAGGCCGAAGAAGCGCACAGCCCTGATATTGAGTTACAACTTTCCGGTCTGAGTTGCGGACATTGTACCGAATCTACCCGTAAAGCACTGGAAGCCGTTCCCGGCGTTATTGCGGCGGACGTGGCACTTGAGAGCGCCAAAGTGTATGGCAAAGTCGATGCACAAACTCTGATTGATGCCGTAGAGCAAGCGGGCTATCACGCCACATTAACAGGGGCGCACTCCCCAAAAACTGAGCCGCTGACTCACTCAGCCCCATCTTCGCCGGAATATCTGGCAGCGGCCTCTTCCTCTATTCCGGTAGCAACAAATAATGTTAAAAAAAGCGAAACCAACCAAGCAGCAGAGCCAACTACCCGTGATAGCGACAGTATTCAGTTATTGCTGACCGGCATGAGCTGCGCCAGTTGCGTATCCAAAGTACAGAATGCACTGGAAAATGTTGATGGTGTCGAGGTTGCGCGCGTCAATTTAGCTGAGCGCAGTGCATTAGTGACCGGCCACCCAAGCAATGAGGCATTGATCGCGGCAGTCAAGAATGCCGGTTATGGTGCTGAAATTATTGAAGATGAAGGCAAGCGACGCGAACGTCAGCAACAAATGTCGCACGCCAGTATGAAGCGCTTCCAGTGGCAAGCGGCCCTCGGCCTGTTATTGGGTATCCCATTAATGGGATGGGGGTTATTTGGCGGTAGCATGACGCTCACCCCCGAAACTCAGACGCCCTGGTTGATTATCGGGATAATCACCTTACTGGTAATGATATTTGCTGGTGGGCATTTTTATCGTAATGCTTGGGTCAGTCTGAAGAATGGCAGCGCGACCATGGATACTTTGGTCGCACTGGGGACTGGCGCGGCCTGGATTTACTCCATCACAGTGAATATCTGGCCAGATGTGTTCCCGATGGAAGCTCGCCATCTCTATTACGAAGCCAGTGCCATGATTATCGGGTTAATTAATCTTGGTCACGCTATGGAACAACGCGCCAGACAGCGCTCCTCTAATGCATTGGAGCGCTTGTTGGATTTAGCGCCGCCGACAGCGCGGGTAGTGACGGACGACGGCGAGAAACTCATCCCGCTGGCGGAGGTGCAACTGGGCATGACTTTGCGCCTCACCACGGGTGACCGTGTGCCGGTTGATGGGGAAATTGTACAAGGCGAAGTATGGATGGACGAAGCCATGTTGACTGGCGAGCCTATCCCACAACAAAAGTCAGCCGGTGATGTCGTTCATGCCGGGACACAAGTGCAGGATGGGTCGGTGTTGTTCCGCGCCAATGCTATCGGCAGCCAGACAACATTAGCGCGAATCATCAAGCTGGTGCGTCAGGCCCAAAGCAGTAAACCAGAAATTGGTAAGCTGGCCGATAGAATCTCCGCAGTCTTTGTGCCGACCGTGGTCGCGATTGCCGTTATTGCCGGGCTAATTTGGTATTTCTTCGGCCCACAACCGCAGTTGGTTTATACCCTGGTGGTCGCCACCACGGTGCTGATTATTGCTTGCCCTTGTGCGCTTGGGCTGGCAACGCCGATGTCGATTATCTCCGGTGTGGGGCGGGCAGCTGAATTCGGAGTATTAGTGCGAGATGCCGATGCCTTGCAGCAGGCCAGTAACCTCGACACATTGGTGTTCGACAAAACCGGCACCCTGACCGAAGGGCACCCGCAAGTGGTGGCAATTCATACCTTTAATGGGGTCAGTGAGCAGCAAGCGCTGGAGTGGGCAGCCGCGCTGGAAACCGGCTCTAATCACCCGCTGGCGCGCGCTATTTTACAACGAGCTGAGGGGCTGACACTGGCGACGGTCAACCAATTCCGCACCCTGCGCGGTTTGGGGGTCAGTGGCGAGGTCGACGGCATTCCACTGTTACTGGGCAATAATCGCCTGTTGGAAGAGCAACAGATTGATACCCGCGAGTTGCAATCATTAATGCAGCAAGAAGCTGAAAGTGGTGCGACGCCAGTGATTCTGACGGCGCAAGGGAAACCGGCAGCACTGCTGTCCATCCGCGACCCACTGCGTAGTGACAGTATCAGCGCGCTGCAACGTCTGCATCAGCGGGGATACAACTTGGTGATGTTAACCGGCGATAATCCTATAACTGCGAATGCTATTGCCAAAGAAGCCGGAATTGGAAGGGTAATCGCCGGTGTCTTGCCGGATGGTAAAGCCGAAGCAATCAAACAACTGCAAGCCGCGGGGTATAAAGTGGCGATGATTGGCGACGGCATCAATGATGCGCCCGCACTGGCACAAGCCGATGTCGGGATTGCCATGGGCGGAGGCAGTGATATTGCGATTGAAACGGCGGCTATTACCCTAATGCGTCATAGCCTACACGGGGTTGCAGACGCGGTTGAGCTTTCCAAAGCAACATTGCGTAATATGAAGCAAAACCTGTTGGGGGCCTTTTTCTACAATGCACTGGGTATTCCGATTGCGGCGGGTATTTTATTCCCTTTCACCGGCACATTACTCAGCCCGGTCGTCGCGGGAGCAGCAATGGCACTGTCATCCATTACCGTGGTCAGCAACGCCAACCGCTTATTGCGCTTTAAACCTAAACAGTAACCGCCCTGTGTGCTCAAAGTCATTGGAGATGCAGGTAGGCGGTAAGCCAGCTTGGCCCATGGACGGGCCGAGTGACGAAGGAAGCCAACGCACATGCAACTTGAAGCTAGACGGATATAACCTAATGGTGCACAACACTTTCTTGTGCGCCATTTAGCGTTTAGGATACAGAAAACGCTAAAAAGGGAATCAACCGGCATGGGCCCATTATTTCATCGCATCGCAAAATTTTTAGGAATTGCCACAGCAACGACCTATTCCTATCCCGCGTTGGATGTCACCTTACCCGGTGAGCGCCACCTTCATTTGGTCGGCAGCATCCATATGGGAACCGAAGGTATGTTTCCCCTCCCCCACGAATTGCTGAATAAATTGAATCAAGCGGATGCACTTATTGTGGAAGCTGATATCACTGAAGCGGCCTCACCATTTAGTAACGAAAATCTGGCCGAGCCGCTAATTGACAGATTATCTGAAGAACACTATCAACAGTTGCTACAGCGCTGCGAAGAACTGAACAATGACCCACTGTCCATGGCCTTTTTGCCCGCGTGGCAAGTCGCCTTGATGCTTCAGGCGCGCCAGGCGCAACGTCTAGGATTACGCGGTGAATACGGTATCGACTATCAATTACTGAAAGCGGCCGCAGCACAGAAGAAAACCGTCATTGAGCTGGAGGGCGCACAAATGCAGCTTGATTTGCTGGAGACATTACCCGATAACGGCATGTCTTTACTGCTCGATACCTTGGCCCATTGGCACACTAATGCCCGCCTGTTGCAAACCATGATGAGCTGGTGGCTGGAGCATCACCCGATAAATGACCTGTCCACATTGGCCCCGACCTTTAGCCAAGGTCTGTATGACGTGCTGATGATTCAACGCAACAAACGCTGGCAGCAGCAGCTTGAACAGCTACCTGCCGGGCGCTATGTGGTGGCGGTTGGCGCATTGCATTTATATGGCGAGGGTAATCTTCCCGAACTATTGAAACCTAACTTACAGTAAAAAACACAAAAAAATGGCCAATATTGCTATCGGCCAGTCAAAGAGGAACTTTCATTATTTTAGTTATTCAGCTCTCATATTCCTTGCGGATAATATAAGCAGCAAGTACAGGGTAACAACCAGACGATTAGATTAGCAACAGACATTCGCCCTGTATCATTCCAAAATGGATCATTATGCTGATTTTGCTAGATTAATTTTTAAACCTACAACAATGATTGCGTGTAGGATATTCCACTTGAATAAATTTTCATTTTAATTGGACGTTTATTATGACACCTGCAGTCGTTTTGTTGGAAAAACAAAAAGTTCCTTTCACATTGCACCCTTACCATCATGATGCAGCAGACACTAACTTCGGTGATGAAGCGGTTAAAAAACTGGGACTTAATGCGGACCAAGTTTATAAAACTCTACTGGTTGCGTTAAATGGCGATGCCAAAAATCTGGCAGTGGCAGTCACGCCTGTCGCTACCCAGCTTGACCTAAAAAAAGTCGCGCGCGCATTGGGGGCCAAAAAAGCTGAGATGGCCGACCCACAATTGGCACAGCGCAGCACCGGCTATTTAGTCGGCGGTATCAGCCCACTGGGGCAGAAAAAGCGCTTACCCACGGTGATTGATAGCCCAGCTCAAGAATATGCCACTATATTTGTTTCCGGCGGCAAACGCGGTTTAGATATTGAATTAGCTGCAACAGATTTATGCCGTTTACTGCAAGGCACATTCGCGGATATCGCCAAGCGAGATTGATACTAAAAGTTGTGACCAGAAGCCTCCAATCTCTGTCTGAAGGCTTCTGTATTTACAGGTTACTTATAAACAATTTCATTTATAAATACCTTTATTTATAAATGAAATTGTAATCACTTCGTAAATTAGGCTCATTCACATTCAGATATCTTCGGCAGACTGGGACAAATTTGATATATCGTTATTTCCCACACACTCCACGGCCGCACGAATGACTTATAGAGGGAATTTTGCCGATGAAAAAATCAACTAAAACAATAAATCAGGAATAAAATATTGCTCCTGGAAATGAATAGGGAAATATTACCTCTTGGAATAGTGAGTGCCCCATTCACTAAAGTGAGCTAGAAGTATCATTCTCACGTGATATTGAACTTGCTGCTGGTGACAATAGCTTTTGTGATCAATACTACAATAGTTTTAAACTTCGATGTTCGAAATCTACCTTGCGGCGAATTGGTGCTCAGAAAGATAATGTTATTTCCTTTCCAGCCCATGGAAATAGCATGGAGCCAATTTTGCTAAACGGTACGACTGTAGATGTTGATTGCGCAAATAAAAAAATGCCGATGGCAAGATATATGCAATCAAGACAGATTAAAACGTCTTAAACTTTTATATTGCATGCCAGGAAATAAACTCAGTATCCACAGCCTTAATAAAGTTGAGCACCCAGATAAAGATGCTGATGGAGATACCGTGGAAATTATTGATCGCATTTTTTGTGGTCAGTTCTGGATTATTGATTGCTCTCACTTCTAAGTAGTTCAATGAGGGTAAGAGTGTCATTCAACCTAAGAGTTAAAGGAAAACATGAAGATATTCTCTGAAAAATTAAGAGCGCACTCTGATCACGTAAAAAAAGTGAGCCATCATTGTTCTACCGAAGAAACTACTAAACAAGCATTAATATTGCCAATGCTAGATATTCTTGGTTTTAACTCTTATGACCCAACTAAGGTTAAAGCAGAATATGGCGCTGACTTCCCTGGTGTTAAAGTCGGTGAACGAGTCGACTATGCTCTATTTTGCCACGGTGTTCCTGTCATGTTCATTGAGGCTAAGGGCTATAATCAAAAACTGGATAACCATTGCCCTCAACTTTCCAGATACTTTAACGCAACACCAGAAGTCACCATTGCAGCCATAACTAATGGCACCCAATGGCGTTTCTTTACTGACCTTAAGCAAAGAAATATTATGGATGCGGCTCCATTCCTACAAATTGATGTAGATGAAACATCGGACTCTGATGCTCATCAGCTCTATCAATTCCGTCATGACCAGTTCCAACCGGAAGCACTTCGAACCTTAGCTGAAGAAAGCATTTATTTATCAGCATTTACTGATGTTATTAGTGATAGCTTAAGAAATGTCGATGCTGACTTTGTCCGCTATGTTGCCAGTCGCTCTAGCGTACAACGGCAGTTAAACCAAAAATTTCTCGATACAATTACACCGCTAGTAAAAATGGCAGTAGAGCGAGCTGTTAGTGCAATGGTTGTTTCCGGGCTATCAATGGCTTCTAACAAAGACAAAGATATTGAAAGTGCACTAGCAGCAGAGCTGAAAAAAACAGATGAAACAGCGCCAGTCGTAGACCCTGAAAATTTAAATATCGTCACTACACATAACGAAAGGCAATTTTTTAGCAATATTCAACTTTTACTTGGTGAACAAGCGGATATTTCAGCAAAAGACACAGCTAGTTATTACAATATTCTTTGCCAAGGAAAATCAAACCGTTGGATCGTTCGTTATTTTGATAGCAAACAGCGACCATCGATAATTTTACCAATTGAATTAGATGAAAAAGCTATCGCAGAAGTTGAGCGGGCAGGACTTGAGCTAGCTCCCGGCAATCAAATTATAATAGATCGTCCTGAAAATATTTTACGATTGTCAGGGCTAGTTTTGGATTCATACAACTATTGCATGGACGATGATAATTTTAGAAACAAGAAAAAATAGTAATATACTTCCTGCCCCTTCTCGTTGGAGGGGCGCATACAAGAATCCTACGCCATAAACTCCTATCTAAACTGAGCCTCATGACTTGATTAACTGCTAAAACATTCGAAAAATACACCCGAACTCAAGCTCAAAAAATACAAATAAACCAATATGATACTATTTTGCAGAAGAGTTTTTTGGGGTTTGAGAATGGGATAAAGCACACCTTTAAAAATGCACTTTATCCCAATTAATTACAGGTTACTTATAAACAATCTCGCCTTTCGGCTGATACTGATTAGCATCTAGCGGAGAGTGCTTTTCAATATACTGCTTCAGAACTTCTGCATCGATAAAGCCGGTATTCACATAGCCCGGTAAGGTATCAATCTTCGGATAGCCATCACCGCCTAACGCGTTGAAATTCAAGGTCGCCAGACGATAAGTTTTATTCGGGTCTAACGGCTTGCCCTGTATTTTCACGTCGCTGACACCCTTGCCATCAGCCACTAAGCTAACATTGGCAAATTGCGCATAAGCTCCTGAATCTACTTTTTTATTGGCCACGACCGCCAGATATTTCTCAACTTCGCTGCCTTTCATATCGGCATAAACCAAGGTATTACCGAATGGCTGAACTTTGAGAACATCTTTATAAGTGATATCGCCGGCATCGATAGAGTCACGAACCCCACCGCCACTCATTACTGCAAAGTCAGCACCCGCACGTTCCATTTGTGCCGCCAATAACATACGTGCCAGATTAGTTTGCTCGAAACGGACTTTACTGCGATCCCCCTCCAGCTTGCCATTCACACTGCCGACTTTAACATCCAGTTGCGCCTTACCTTGCTCTTCAAATGGCGTCAGCAACTTCAGCATTGCTGGGTCTTGGGCAATTTCTTGGGTATAAAACACGCGCTCACTGGTGCCATCAGCTTTCTCAACTTTTTTCTTTAAATTGATCGGAATTAACTGATAGCTCACTAACTTCAACTCGCCATTACGGAATTTGAAGTCTGCCCGGCCCACATATTTACCCCATTCATGCGCCTGCACGATCCAAGTGCCATTCTGCCGATCAGGAGCACAAGGGGTGCCTGGCACATAATCAGCCTGCTTATGGTTTTCACTGGCCATACAGACCGGATCTTGCGAATGCCCGCCCACAATCATATCCAGGTAACCCGCCGGTAGGCTGCGCGCCATCTCGACATCACCCGGAGCATTAGATCCATGCTGGCCATCATCGTAATGCCCCATATGAGTCGCCGCGATAATAATGTCAGGCTTTTCTGTTTTTCTCAGTTGCTCGACAACTTGCTTGGCTTCTGCTGCGGGTGCATGGAATTCGATATCAGTGAAATACTCGGGATTCCCGATCTTAGCGGTGTCATCGGTGGTTAAACCAATCACCGCAATTTTCACACCTTGCTTATCAAACAGTGCATAAGGTTTGAATAATCGCTGCTGAGTGCTTTTCTGATAAATATTGGCGGATAATAATGGGAAAGTCGCCCATTTCTCCTGCTGACGCAACACACTCAGGGGGTTATCAAACTCATGGTTACCAATGGCCATAGCATCATAACCGACCAAATTCATACCACGGAAATCCGGTTCGGCATCTTGCAAATCAGATTCCGGTACGCCGGTATTAATATCGCCGCCAGAAAGCAGCAATAGGCTTCCTCCCTCTGCGGCGACTTGTTTGCGGATATCATCAACTAAGGTTTTCTGTGCAGCCAACCCATACTCACCGTGATCATTTTGCCAGAAGTGCCCATGGTGGTCGTTGGTGTGCAATATGGTGATATCGTAAGTTTTATCTTTTTCCCAGGCAGCAGCCCATCCCGGTGCAAACGCCAGCGACACAGCCAAAGCACATGCTGTGGTCGATAATGAAAAACGCATGGCAAATCTCCATGTTGTCGTTAAAACCGGCCCATTCAGTGCCAGTTTAATCAGTGAAAATGGGGTGACGCATATCAATATCATGAAAAATCAAGGTGATACTGTGATAAAGCCAGCATTGTAATGTAATAATGCATGCTGAATTTCAGGATATTGGAATATATATCAAATTTTATCTGTTGTAGTAAAAATCATTCGATCTGAATAATATGTATTAATTACCAAGATACTATTAACAGTGAAAATTATTAGGCGAATACTCACTATGACCGATCGTTCTGAGACTGGCCCCCAGCCCTCCATCAATACCCAGACCATCGATAAGACCAAGGTAAAACGCACGTCTTTCTCTATTTTGGGTGCTATCAGCGTATCTCACTTGCTCAACGATATGATCCAATCGCTGATTCTGGCAATTTATCCTCTATTACAAGCCGAATTTTCACTGAGTTTTGCACAAATTGGATTAATTACCCTCACCTACCAATTGACTGCCTCACTATTACAGCCGCTTATTGGCCTCTATACCGATAAGCATCCAAAACCCTATTCACTGCCAATTGGTATGGGTTTTACTCTGTCGGGCATCTTGCTGCTTGCAGTCGCCACCACCTTCCCCGTGGTTTTATTGGCGGCAGCATTGGTCGGTACCGGTTCTTCGGTCTTCCACCCAGAATCCTCGCGGGTAGCCCGCATGGCCTCTGGTGGTCGTCATGGTATGGCTCAGTCCATTTTTCAAGTGGGGGGCAACTTCGGTAGTGCCCTTGGCCCGTTATTAGCCGCAATCCTTATTGCACCTTATGGCAAAGGCAATGTGGGCTGGTTTTCCCTCGCGGCATTGCTGGCAATTGTGGTGCTATTACAGGTCAGTAAATGGTATCAGCAACAACAAAGAGCCACACATGGCAAAATACTAAAAGCCTCATCAGTAGAAATGCTGCCTAAAAAGACTGTTATTAGGGCGTTAGCAATCCTGATGGTGTTGATATTCTCTAAATACTTCTACTTGACCAGTATTAGCAGCTATTACACCTTTTATCTGATGCATAGGTTTGGTGTTTCGATACAAAATGCCCAAATACATTTATTTGTATTCTTATTCGCAGTTGCCGCTGGCACCATCATTGGCGGGCCTCTTGGTGATCGGATAGGTCGTAAATATGTTATTTGGGGGTCAATACTGGGTGTAGCACCGTTTACCCTTGTTTTACCCCACGCATCTTTGTACTGGACAGGGGTTTTAACCGTGATCATTGGGGTTATCCTCGCCTCGGCCTTCTCGGCAATACTGGTATATGCGCAGGAGCTTATTCCAGGAAAAGTCGGGATGGTATCCGGTCTATTCTTCGGTTTTGCTTTCGGTATGGGGGGTTTAGGTGCGGCTGTACTAGGGTATGTTGCTGATTTGAGCAGTATTGAACTGGTTTATCAAATCTGTGCATTCTTACCATTACTGGGGATAATAACGGTCTTCCTGCCTAATATAGAAGATAAGTAATAGTAATAACCTTATAATCCCGATTGAAATATGTGTTTCAGTCGGGATGATTCCCTGTGTAATAGAGATAGAAATAGCAAATCCACCATAAACAACCACTTCAAACAATTTCCATGCCAAAGCAGACTTTTATCGATAAAAAATGAATTTTTATCGCGCATTGATCGCATAAATGCAATAAACTGATGTTATTGCTGTGAAATGCTTGCCGCCCTGCCGAACTAGAAGGAGTCTGGATGCACCACTCAACACCCTTAATTACCACGATCGTCGGAGGCCTTGTTCTCGCCTTCCTCTTGGGCACCTTGGCTCACCGCCTGCGCATCTCACCACTGGTGGGGTATCTTGCAGCAGGGGTGCTAGCCGGGCCATTCACGCCAGGTTTTGTTGCTGATACCTCATTAGCACCAGAATTGGCTGAAATTGGTGTTATTTTGTTGATGTTTGGTGTTGGACTTCACTTCTCGCTTAAAGACCTCCTCGCAGTAAAAGCTATCGCCATACCCGGTGCCGTTGCACAAATTGCTGTCGCCACCTTACTCGGGATGGGATTATCTCATTTATTAGGCTGGGATTTGATGACTGGATTTGTCTTCGGTCTTTGCCTATCAACAGCGAGTACAGTGGTATTACTGCGGGCATTAGAAGAACGGCAACTCATTGATAGCCAACGAGGGCAAATTGCCATTGGCTGGTTAATTGTTGAAGATTTGGCGATGGTGCTCACATTGGTGCTATTACCGGCCTTTGCTGGCGTGATGGGGAACGAAACCACCAGTCTGAGCCAATTATTCACGGAATTGGCGATTACCATCGGTAAGGTAATTGCATTCATTACTCTGATGATTGTTGTTGGCCGCCGCCTGGTCCCTTGGATACTGGCTAAAACCGCCAGTACCGGCTCCCGTGAGCTATTTACCCTGGCGGTGCTGGTATTAGCACTCGGGATTGCATACGGTGCTGTAGGGCTGTTCGATGTATCCTTTGCTCTCGGTGCATTCTTCGCCGGAATGGTATTGAATGAATCTGAGCTCAGCCATCGTGCCGCGCAAGATACTCTGCCATTACGTGATGCATTCGCCGTCCTGTTTTTCGTTTCGGTCGGGATGTTGTTCGACCCCATGATTTTGCTACATGAGCCTTTAGCCGTGCTGGCCTCACTGGCTATCATCATCTTCGGCAAATCAGCTATCGCATTCATATTAGTGCGGATGTTTGGCCACTCAAAACGCACCGCACTCACTATTTCGGTCAGCTTGGCACAAATCGGTGAATTCGCCTTTATTCTGGCAGGGCTTGGGATTTCTCTCGGTTTAATGTCAGAACACGGCCGCAATCTGGTCCTGGCAGGGGCGATTCTGTCCATCATGCTTAATCCGTTACTTTTCACACTGTTAGATCGCTATTTAGCCAAGAACGAGACCATGGAAGATCTGATTCTGGAAGAAGCCGTAGAAGAGGAAAAGCAGATCCCTGTCGATTTATGCAATCATGCATTATTAGTGGGTTATGGTCGGGTTGGCAGCTTATTAGGTGCCAAACTGCATGCGGAAGGTATTCCATTAGTAGTTATCGAGAACTCTCGGCCAAGAGTGGAAGCACTGCGTGAACAAGGTATTAATGCGGTATTAGGCAATGCTGCAAGCGCAGATATTATGTCGCTGGCTCGTTTAGATTGCGCACGTTGGTTATTACTGACAATTCCGAATGGCTACGAAGCCGGGGAGATTGTCGCTTCAGCCAGAATTAAACGACCAGATCTTGAGATTATTGCGCGCGCACATTATGACGATGAAGTCGTTTATATCTCGGATCGTGGTGCGAATCAGGTTGTTATGGGCGAACGTGAAATTGCCAACAGTATGCTTAATATGCTGAAGATCGAAACGCTGACGGAAGAAGATAAGCGCCCGCTTTGCCCGATTTAAAAGTATTACTGTGTTAGCACAATATAAACAAATAGGGCCAGCATATGCTGGCCCTATTTATAGTTGATGTGCTCTATCCAATAGATTTCAAGGTGCAGGAAGGCGGCAAGTAAGAGACAAATGGGTTGTAAACCATTTTGAACAGCGCTTGCGCTGGCCCTTAGGGTGAGCCTCTAATGAGGCTCATAATCCCGATGAGCTTACACCGCTAAGTTATTCGGGTGACAAATCTGCCGGGAGCAGATTTGAACGCTGCTCGCAGCGGCCTCGTAGAGGCGAGGCCTATGGATGGGCCGAGTAACGAGAGCAGCCAACACACCTGCAATTTGAAAGATGACGGATATCTTATCTTTCCCAGTACGACTCTTCCAAACTGTCTTCTCGCTCAGGCAAACCACGAGTTAAACGTGGTGAATGTTGATTCAACACCTGATAACTGACCCGATTGGCATATTTACATACTTGTGCCAATGAAGAGTAACTAAGGCAACTACGAACATGTTTACTTGAGTTAGGAACATTATTACGATGAAAGCCATTAGCAGCTATATCATGCAGCACGGCGGATAATGCGCCATCCCCTGCCCCATTAGTATTCATTATTTTCTCTGGCCCCCCCATATAAGGGGCAATATGAGAATAAATACGCAATGGATTTTCGCAATGCTCTTTGCGCATAACTCGGCTAAATTCATACAGATTAAATTCCGCAATAGCGCCAGGCAATAATGGATGCTGAGTTTGGCGCTTATTAGCCTCTTCTGTATATCCCGCCATATAAAGCCCATTAGGGCCTGCGGTACACAGCACTAAATCAACCCAGCTCAACGCCATATCTGAAGCCATTAATGGGTCATTCAGGCCAGTCAGCTCATAAGCTTCATCTTCATTCATCGCAACGATAGAAACATGCTCTTTAAGAAAGTCACGCCACCACTGCGGATTATCTGCAATGACATATTTGGTTCCAAGTGTCATCACCACAGGAACATTATATTTCTTCGCATAATTGATTGCCTGCATGGTCGCCTCAGGCATTGGCTCACCCGGTTTGCAACGCACCAGATAAGCTGTAAGAACCAATGCTGAAGCGCCAGCGATAATATCTTCAGGAATACTTTCCGGCCGCAGTTGATTCATTTGGCCTGGGCTGATCGCAAATGTCCGCTCACCATTATCTGTAATTAAAGTGAAACAGCGGCCAATGGCACCATCAACAGCCTGTAGATAGTTTAAATCCGTACGGCTCGAGGTATTGCATAAGTAACGATAGGCATAACTGCCGATTTTGATATTGCTACACATCGTCCCTAGCAAAATAGAACGGTCATCGGCCAGCACAGAATAATTATGCAATGTATTACCAATGGTACCACCGGCAAACTCATGAGTTATCAACCCATTAGTCGTTAATTCCTGATAAAGCTGCTCAGCGACATCATCCTCGATAACCAAAGAATGCCCTTGGCTAAGACCATAACGCGTAATAAAGTCCTCATCGACCTTCGCTTCAATATCAACCAGCGTCTGATCAATGCCGACGATATAAGATGTACTCACCTCATTTTCTGTTTGCGCCGGTTGCAGTAAAGGATCTCGGGCATTAACAGGAAAATAGTGTTTAGATTTGCGTTTACCAGGAAATTTCATTGTTGTTTGTTACAAATTGAGGAATGAAGAGATAAAGAATTTTAGCACAAATACCCAATACTCAGCGAACATAGCCATTAGGATTAGATTGCTGCCAGTTCCAAGCGTCTTTTAACATATCTGTTAAAGTTCTTTTGGCTTTCCATTCTAATTCTTTCAAGGCAAGTTCTGCACTCGCCCAACATTCTGCAATATCTCCAGAACGACGAGCAACAATTTCATAAGGAATTTTTTTACCTGATATACGTTCAAATTCCGCGATCATCTGTAACACTGAATACCCAACACCCGAACCAAGATTATAAACCTTAAATCCTGGAGTTAGCTTATTAAGCGCACAAATATGCCCTTCAGCGAGATCCATGACATGAATATAATCTCGTACACCGGAACCATCTGCCGTGGGATAATCATTACCATAAACAGCTAATTTAGGGAGTTTACCAATCGCAACCTGAGTAATAAAAGGCAACAAGTTATTAGGTTTACCATTTGGATCCTCACCTATTAGGCCTGAAATATGGGCACCAACAGGATTAAAGTACCGCAGCGTTCTTATAGAAAAATCAGGATGAGCCAAAGAGAAGTCTTTCAATATTTGCTCAACCATGACCTTTGATGAGCCATAAGGGTTGGTGGTACCTCCAACACGAGCATCTTCAGTCAGAGGAACAAATTCAGGATCACCATACACAGTAGCAGAAGAGCTAAATATTAATTTTTTGACACCAGCAATCACCATTTCTTCAAGTAAGACAATCGAACCGGTAACATTATTTTGGTAATATTCAATTGGCTTAACGACAGACTCACTGACTGATTTCAAACCCGCAAAATGAATAACTGCATCAATTTTATGCTCAGAAAATATCTGTTTAAGACAATCGCTATCTAATACATCACCTTGATAAAACGTCGCCATACGGCCTGTGATTTGAGATACACGCAACAATGACTCAGCAGAAGCGTTAGATAAATTATCTAATACAACAACATCCTTGCCATTTTCTAAGAGTGTTAACAGGGTGTGTGAACCAATATACCCTGCACCACCAGTCACTAAAATAGTCATAGCTTACCTATTGAATTTAAGGAATCGAAATAGACTTCATCGCCCAAGAATAATTTCCCTACATTTATCTTTAACATTGTTTATATCAAATTTATTTTTCTGTTTTTGCGCGGCTTTATAGAATGAAGTATAATTTGAAAATACTCTATTAAGAGCAGAATCTAATTCTTCCGTTGTATTTCCAATTAAAATACCATTCTGGTCAACAACTTCACTACAACCGCCTACATTACTCAAAATAACGGGTAAACTGGCACTAGTCGCTTCAATTGCTGCCATTGGTAAACCTTCGCTTTCTGATGTTAATACAAATACATCATACTCATTAAATTTATCGAACCCTTTAATCTCACCATAGAAATGAATATTGTCATAACTACCATATTCATTTTTAAGATCTTGGTAATATTCACCATCACCAACAATATCGAGATCAAATTTAGGATTAGCAGCAACAACTTTTAAGATCAAGTCAGGGCGTTTTGGATAAGCTAACCGGCAAACATAAATAATTTTATTTTCACACGGGCGGTCTGGGCGCTCAGCTAAGGGTGTTATAGCATTAAGCTGTGTCACTATCTTCTCAGGCTTAATACCAATAATTTTAATTGCTTTATCTGCATCACTTTGGGACACACACCATATAACATCAGTAATATGGGACAATAGTTTTTCAATATAGCAAAATATAAACTTCAGTACATTACCATTGTAAATACATGACCATCCATGAGAGACATATACACCACGGAAACGTAGGAATAAGCGGGCTAATCGACTATAAAGCCCCGCGTTGGCGGAGCTGGATACAACAATATCAACTTTATTTTCTTTAAGTGCTTTATATAAACTGTAAATAGCCTTAATGCTGGCCATTTTTCTGATCTCTGGAATAATAACGATTTTATCACAGACAATCGTTTCGGTTAACCAACCAGGCTCAGAGGTTATTAAAATAATATTACAATCATCTTTAAGTAGCTTAACTTGCTCTAAAACCCAACCTTGGGCACCACCAATGATTGATTTAGTAATTACGAATGCAACAGTCTTCATATAATTTCCGTAAAAAATAAAATGAAAATATGATTAGAGAGCGTTCTCAAAACCATCAATGAGCAATAGTATTTTTTGCATTTTCATTGTGATTTTTTTGCCAAACGATATCACAGATACCGTCTGTTGGTTGAAATCCGGCGGGCGCTTCTACTAATAAAGAACGAATACATTCATAATCAAAGTCATTACAAGCAGTTTCAATTTTGTTTAGTAAAGTATTCAAATTATCCCATTCAAGCATGACTTCAGTTGCGGTCATAATTCTAGGATGATGGGTATTCTGTACAGATTCACCAATTAATAACTCTTCATATAACTTTTCACCTGGCCGCAAACCCAAAATCTCTATCGCGATATCACCATCGGGGTTTTCTTCGCTCTTAATTGAAAGACCTGAAAGATTAATCATCCTTTTGGCCAAATCAATGATCTTAACAGGATCGCCCATATCTAATACGAAGACATCGCCACCCTGCCCCATAGCACCGGCTTGAATAACAAGTTGAGCAGCTTCAGGAATAGTCATAAAGTAACGAATAATATCTTTATGCGTGAGAGTTACTGGGCCTCCCTCTGCGATTTGTTTCTTAAAGAGAGGGACAACAGAACCGGAAGACCCCAAAACATTACCAAAACGAACCATGCAAAATTTTGTATTATTTTGTTCTTTCGATAATGCTTGCAACACAAGCTCAGCCATTCTCTTGGTTGCTCCCATGGTATTGGTTGGCCTTACGGCTTTATCTGTAGAAATTAAAACAAATTTCTCCACACCTGATTTTATTGCCGCTTTTGCACAATAAAGCGTACCAAATATATTGTTCTTCACCCCCTCAATCACGTTATTCTCAACAAGGGGCACATGCTTATAGGCTGCAGCATGATAAACAGTATTAACCTGAAAACTAGACATTATCTGAACTAGCCTGGTTTCACTTTGTACCGAGCCAAGTAATGCAACAAACTCTGTATCACTTTTATTATTTTTACATATTGCGGCTATTTCATTCTCAATGGAATAAAGTGAAAACTCAGATATATCGAAAAGAATTAATAACTTTGGTTTTTCCACAATAATTTGGCGACATAGCTCAGAGCCGATTGAACCGCCCGCCCCTGTCACCATCACAACTTTCCCTGTAATATTTTTAGCTAATAACTTCTTATCTGGCTCTACAGGATCTCTTCCAAGTAATTCCTCGATTGAGACTTTCTTTAAGCTACTAATTTGTGCCCTACCTTCAACTAAGTCGGACATACCTGGAATAGATAAAACTTCACAAGAAAGATTCTCAAGTTTAGCGACAACAGCTCTACGCTGACTTTGGCTAACACTTGGCATCGCCAGTAACACTTTTTTAATGCCATAGCGTTCGATTAAATATTCAAGTTTCTCTGAAGGGTAAACTGTAACGCCATGTATAACAGCTTTATTTAACTTTGGATTATCATCAATAAATGCAATTGGAAAATATTCGCTAGCTTGCATAAGTGCAGGTAATAATTGTCGACCAGAAGCGCCCGCACCATATATAACCACCGGGGTTTTCCCTCTAACACCATAGTTTAATAGCATTCTAAAGAACAATCGAGAACCACAAATAAACACTAATGAAAAAACAAAGAACATAACAGCGACTGTTCTTGGTAAATATATTCCCAGGAAGTAGGAACCCAGCACCAGCAATCCAGAGGATAATACAACACCAATCATTACAGTAGTGACAATCTTAGCACTAACATAGCGTAATACTGTCCGATACAAACCCAGACGAATATAAACTAAAAGGGTCGGAGGTATAATGACAGCCAAAGCAACCCATTGTTCAATACTGGTAAAAGGACTATCTACATCCAGCCGTACCCAGAACGCGCCCCAGTATGCTAAAACAATTAGAATTGTGTCTAACCATAGCATAATGATTCGTTTAATAGGTCTTGGTAGAGACAACAGAAACACGAGAAACATGATACCAACCCCAAGATGGAAAACGCCATTTTACGTGACGCGAATTAAATTCATTAATTTACTATAAATTTAAATAGGTTAATTATTATCAATTCCGGCATTAACTTTATAGTCAATATATAAAAGAGGGACATAGGCAATAACGAGAGAGATTATTGGATTAACAATATCAAGCCCTACAAGTAATGCTATAGGGAATAGCCAAATAATATTTATAGCAATAGCAGATAAAGTCACAGGCAAATGACGTTTAAATCTTCTGGATAAAATTTGATAACCATGACTTCGATGGGCCTCATAAACTTTAAAACCACCCAGAACCCTACGCGCCAGAGTCCATGTCGCATCAACAATAAATAAACCCAATAAAATCAGCCAACAGAAGAAGAATTTTGTTTCTATCCAGCCCGCACTAATTGCTAAAGAGCCGATAATCAGCCCCAGAAACCCACTCCCTGCATCACCCATGAATATTTTAGCTGGTGGGAAATTCCACACTAGAAATCCTAAAACAGTACTTGCGAGTAACCAAAGAACCAGATAACTGTCTAATTCGATATGATCGCCACTGATAAAATAAATCGCAATCGCGCCAATGCTGGTTGTAATCGCCTGTGCGCTGGCTAAACCATCTATGCCATCCATAAAATTATAGAGATTTAACATCCACACTAAAAATAACAAGCCAAATAAGCTTCCCAAGATTCCGAGATTGATAACAACCCCAGAAATAGTTAATACCGGAAAACCACCTAAGCAAAATAATAAAAATGCTGCTGCAGAAAAATGAGCTAAAAGACGCCAACGGGCAGCAATATGCCCATGATCATCCCAGAAACCAACCAATGCGATTATTCCACCAGATACCACTAACCCAATAACAGTTAAAGGCGGTAGATAGCCTTGAAAGTAGAATAAGGCTATCCCACAGAGGAAACTAAAAACTATAGCTACACCGCCCCCCCGTGGGGTTGGGACGACATGTGAGCTACGTGAATTAGGTTTATCTATAATATTATTCTTAATAGAATATTGACGTAATAAATACGTTAACCCTACTGAAATCAGAAAGAATACTAATAGTGATAATATTAAAATTGGCATTTTAACCCCAAGTTTATTTCATAGCTATGATAACTATAAAAACATCAAATTTTATAATAAGCACAAGTTAAGATGGAATATAATTAATAATATTGAGTATAAATAGACATCCAGCGCTCGATTATTTTCTCGATAGAATTCGTCTGTTTAATTCTCTCTCTCACCTTATTACCTAGTATTTCTTTTTGTTCATCCGATAAATTTATCATTTTATTTATTTCTTGGGATAAACGAGCAGGATCTTTTACTGGGACAACAGAGCCACAATCGCCTAGCGCTTCAGTTATACCGCCAGCATCTGTAGCTACAATCAATTTCTTACATGCCATGGCTTCAGTAATGACTAGTGGAAAACCTTCCCATTCGGATGACAGGATAAAAATATCAGCCGCGCACATTAATTGTCGTATATCATTTCGTTGTCCAAGGAATGTCACATAGTTTTCAATTCCAAACTCTTTAGACATACTTTTGAGCTGACCTTCAAGATGACCTGTTCCGACAATAAATAGTCGAGGAAAACTTTGAAATTTATTGTTTTTAATAAGTAAAGAATAGGCAGTCAGCAAATTAGGATAATCTTTTGCTTCTGTTAATCTTCCTACACTGAGAAGCATAGGCGTATCATCAAAAATACCTAACTCTGATCTCTTTGTTTTTCTATCGTCCATTGAAAAATCGAACTGAGAGGTATCAATACCGTTTGAAACAACAATCATTCTGGCCGCAGTTGAAGCTCCTTTTTGAATAAAGGAATCAACTGCATCCTGGCTCACATTGGTTGAAAGAGAAGCAAGTTTATCTGTATATTTATACGCTAACATCCGTAGAGAACTGCCTTCATTAGTATTATGTGCTGTACATATTAAAACAGGTATCTTCGTGAAGGTTCGCAGAAGTCTGGCAAATAAATTGGCATGAAACATATGACTATGAACAATGTCTGGTTTGAATTTTTTTATTATTTTTCTAACTTTAAATAATCCTTTAAATAAACTAAATGGTGTTTTTTCTAATTTTAGTTCATTCAACTGAACACCATCAGTCGGTTTAACCAATGTATCGCCAGTTAGGGAAATAATCATAACATTATGACCAGCCTCATGCATCTTATTGGCGATCAAGACAGTTTGTTTTTCGGCCCCCCCCATCCCAAGCCCGGTAATAATATACAATAAATTCACTGTTCCCCTCTTATTCTTTCTATTGCTATAAAGTAAAGATTAAATTAATAATATTTACGTTAAGTTTAACTATTGGCTTTATATTTTATCTATCTTAATTAGATGTGTAAGCTATAAAGTAAATATCAAATACAATCTCATTTTATTAAAATATTCTGTATCAGATTATTCCATTTATTGCCTATAGTGACATCTATTTTATATTTCTCTGCATTTTCTAGTGACTTTAATGACATAGCTTCCCTTAAGTCTTCATCATTCATTAGAAAAAGCAATTTTTCAATAAATGCATTGCTATCAGCAAAGGGTACAAGGTAGCCATCTTCATTATCCATGATCAACTCTGAAGGGCCAGTATCACAATCATATGCGATGATAGGCAATCCACTGGCCTTTGCTTCAAGCAACACCATGGGAAAACCTTCAAATCGAGATGTCATTGCATAAAGGCTAGACTGATTATATAAATCGCTCACATGGGGGGTAGAGGGAAGTAATTCTACATTTTTTAGACTTAATTTTTTGATCTTATCCAATAATAATATTTTATCTTCACCATCACCAGCAATAATAAGCACCCAGCTATTGTTAGCCTCTTCAATCTTTGCCCAAATATCTAATAAAAGATCAAAACCTTTTTGATAAGTAAGTCGACCTAAAGCTAAAACCTTTTTTGCGTGTTTTTTAGTTAATTTACTTTGTGGTTCAAAAGGTAATGGATTGGGTATTGCTATTATCTTTTCAGGGTATTTGTTTTCTTCCAGCCAATACTCACGATCTTTTTCTGTTAGAGTGACGACTGCATCAGCATATTTAGCAGCTACTCTTCTGGCAAGTTTTCGTGATTTTATTGTTAAGTTACTTTTATAATTAAAGTGCTCCCACGATATATGCTTTATCTTGGTACCTAATAAAGCAGTAGAGCTAAATAGTGCTAACATCGTATCAACATCAATCAGGACATCAATTGATTCATCTATTAGGATACGACGTAATCTAAAAACAACAGAAAAGTAGGCAAGCGAAAAGCGTCTTTTTTCATCAAAGAGTGAGACTAATTTTATACTCTCATCGACAGGAAATTTAGGTGGTGCATTACCACTTAAACTGATAATAATAACCTGATAGCCATGTTTAACAAGATAGTTAGCAAGCGCTATACTGACTCTTTCAGTCCCACCTGTATGGCTTATATCACCACCAAAGAAAGCAATTTTTTTCATAAAATCCCTTATTGTTTTTTAATTTTATGAATAATTAAACCCGGTAAAATAACAATTCTCACTAAAATAGAGGTTTTATTATGATCAATATATTTATCATCCATCATAGCTAAAGCTTGGTTAATTCGCAGGATGGATTTTATAAAATCTAATGGGCGATATAACCATAACTTTAGCGGCACATTTTCTAATAGCGCTTTACGAGAAATATAATGGCCTACAGCATGTTTTTTTATAGATGACTTACTTAACCGATTAATTGATTCGGAATCAAAAAAAATACGAACAGGTATTGAGCTATAGTAAAAATAATACTCTTTGGCTACAGTACTATAAAACCAAATTTCAGGAATGAAGTTTATACCTGATGCCACTGGATAAAGATATTTTTTTAGTAATTCAGTTTTGAAAAAATCAATTCTTTCACCACGAATTCCTGAACGAAACTCATCAAACCATGAGCTCTTTTTATCTTCGTTAGATAAATAATAGTTATTAGGTTTTAACGTTTCTGAACTCACTGAAGTTGCTCTAATTCCGATAATTTCTTTATCGTCAAAAACAGAATTCATTGAAAGTAACTTATTGATAGAGCCGGCAATGAATGCATCATCAGAATCTAAACCGATAAAATACTTTCCACTCGCATTCTCAACAGCTTCATTCCATGCTGCTTGTTTCCCACTATTATTTTGATATATATATTTTATATTTAATTTATTTTCTATTTTAAATGAGTCTACGACCTCTGCTGTATTATCCGTAGAACCATCATCAATTATTAACCATTCAATATCATCTCTATCTTGTTCTAGAATAGAAAGATAGCAGCGTTTTAATACATGTGCTCTATTGAATGTGGGTGTAAACACAGTGACTGATATCATTTTACTTCCTCACTTCTTTCTCAACTGATGATACCAGTCTATAAAATAATTTATATTTAACTATATAATATAAAATAGGTTTTAACTTCCTCGAATGGAGCATAGGTTTCAATGAAACGATAGTATAAGATTTATTATAACTGTCTAATGCCCTAGCTTTATTAAAATGATAAGTCCTGGCGCATTTTGAAACATGAGAAAGAAAAACGCTTGCTAAGACTACAGCCCAATATCTACTTTTATGTTTTGAGTATTGGTGTCTAAATCTTACAAGTCCGAATTCACTGTCATCGAGGTCTGATACATTCAAATTCTTAGTAATGCTACTCGATATCTGTCTATATTTAACAATTAGATCTTTGCATTCAAATATTGTTTTACATTTATCAATCAGTATAGGTAATAATAATTGATCTTCAAATCGCCGGCCAATATCAAAAGCCATACCATTAAAAATACGTCTTTTAAAAATACAGCGCCAGACATAAAACATCTCACTTTCAACTATTTTTAATTTAACGGCGTCAATATCATCGATAGTGAATTTATTTTCTTTTATTAACTCAAATATATTCTCTTTATCATCGATAATTTCAGAATAATTAAAAATAATGCCATCGGGTAAATTATCTAAAATAATTTTCTTAATAGTTAGATAAATACCATCAAACCACAGATCATCGGAATCTAAGAAAGTGATATATTCCCCTGTGGAAACAGAAATTCCCGTATTCCTAACGACAGAGATACCTGTATTTTCTTGTGTTATATAAACAAAATCATATTTCTTACTGTATCTTTTTATTATATCGGCAGATTGATCCGTTGAACCATCATTAATAATTATGACTTCTAATGTATTATCCCATTGGGTAAATACAGAGTTTAGACATGAATCAAGATATTGTTCTGCATTAAACACCGGTATAATCAATGAGAGTAGTTTTTTATTATCCATTTTTATTTCTCGAAAGAATTTCAAACAATAGGTTCTTTCTCTTAAGAATGACAATCAAGCATATAAATGATAAAGTCTCAATAGCAATAATTGAAAACACTCCGCCCCATGCGCCATACTTTGATGCCAGATATGCGCAGAGAGGAATATGAATTATTGCCGAAATCATGGGTAAAATGGTGTAGGATTTCTTATGCCCATGAGGTAACAAAATATAATTACCCAGTACAGTTGACTGTATGACTAATAAATAGACGGGAGAGAATAAGATCAGTAAGGTAGATACTTCTGAGTATTCATGCCCAAACATAATTCTAGTAATTAGTTTAGAAAAGATAATAACAAATAGAGTGATGACTATGCATAATGCACCTTGCCAATAAAAAATCTTTCTAATTAAAGCATAGGCTTCTTCTTTCTTATTGACTAATAATGAATTTATTCTCGGATAAAATGCATTTCCTAAGACCAGAAAAACACCAAGGATAGCACCTTTTACTCTATCTGCTGCCGTGAATATACTAACTTCATAGACATTACTGAATATGCCAATGATAATTGTAGTACTCATAGTATAAAGGCTGATCGAAAGTGTCGCACAAAATATTGGAAATGAGTCTTTTAGCGTATGTGCAATTTTTAGACTGGAAAAATTAACTTTCCTGACTAATTTTTTTCGATATATATATACTATCGCTATAATACCAGCTAGTAAATTCATCGATGATTGAATCATTACGGCATACTTAACATCCGCATCACTATGTACAAATATAAAGAACAGCGGCAACATTGATAACTTTGCAACTATCATTAAATTTGTCACAACAGACAGCTTTTCTATTCCTTGGAAAAACCACACTGGCATCAGTGTCGTCCCAATCAACATAAGTCCTGTATAAATTAACTCTCGTTGGATCACTGCATGCGGATTTGTAGCAAGAAGTAAAACCACAATAACAATTGAAACTAAACATAATAGTGATTTTGAAAATAGTGTTTCAAAGAAAACCTTAGAGATATACCTTGGATCATCTTGGCGTTCAGCTATTTTTTTTGATGCTGATAAATTAAATCCAAAATCAATTAAAATAACAAAATACTGAGCTAATGAAAGTGTAAGACTATAGACCCCAAATCCCTCTACCCCTAATACACGAGTCAGATAAGGTAATGTTAAAAGAGGAATAATATAATTACTCCCTTGCAGCAAAAGTAAAGAAAAAATATTTCTTCGTAAGACTGACATTTAAATTTCCAGCTATTGGATTAAATTATTTCTTCATGAGTCTTGAGTATATTAATTAGCTCATATCCTCATAACATAAAATCTATTTTGGGCAGAAATTTGTAAATAGTTAGTCTAAAATCAGGACACGCTACCGCCCTTGGCTTACAGCTACCAATGCACTATTCTCAAACTCATTATGCCGTTAAACTTAAAAAACAATAATAACAAACGGTTACATAATATGCTGACATGCCTTTTTTATAAATACTTAATTCTTATACATCTAAACAGGCATTACAAGCAAAAGGGTTGGGGGAAAACAGGTGATGATGTGCTAATCAATGCATAAAAAATCATGAATGCCAAGGTAGTTAACCCATCTCTTGTTTTACCAACTGCTCTAACAGATCAATATGCTTTTCATCATCGTTCAACGCGGGAATATATTCAAACTTCTCACCGCCAGCATGTAAGAAAATTTCTCGGTTCTGCTCTTTAATCTCTTCCAGAGTTTCCAGACAGTCTGCAGAAAAACCGGGGCAAATGAGCTGAATATGCTTAATACCTTGGGAAGGTAGGCTTTTTAATGTCTCGTCAGTATAAGGCGTGAGCCAAGGCTCGCGGCCAAATCGAGACTGATAAGTCATCATAATTTGCTCCGCAGGTAATTCTAGCTCAGCCCGTAATGCACGGCTGGTATCTTCACAACGTTGCGGATAGTCATCCCCTAATTGTGCATAGCGTTTAGGAATCCCATGAAAAGACAGCACTAATCTGTCTGGTTTACCATGTTGAACAAAAGCGTGCTCAACACTTTGTTTCAAAGCGGAGATATAAGCGGGATGCTCGGCATAATCCCGGATAAAAGAAACCGATGGTAAACGGCGATAGCCTTTCAAAATTCGCGCCACTGCATCCCATACTGCCGCACTTGTCGAACAAGAATATTGTGGATAAAGCGGTAACACCACCAGCTTAGTGACACCTTGCGCGAGTAATTTATCAATGGCATCCGGTAGATTTGGCGAACCATAGCTCATACCTAATTCAACAGGGACATCAGGCATACGCGCCGCTAATGCTTTTTGCTGCCGACGGCTATAGACCAATAAAGGCGAGCCTTCATCCATCCAGACAGATTGATATAATTTGGCCACGCGCGGTGATCGAATGGGCAAGATAATACCGCGCAACAATGGCCACCAAAGTAATCGCGATGTATCTACCACCCGGCGGTCACTCAGGAACTCGGCCAGATAACGTTTGACCGCTTGTGGTGTAGGGGCATCCGGTGTTCCCAGATTAACCATCAGTACGCCAAGCTTACTTTCCATCATGCAGGAGTCCTTTTGTGTTTTACGCCGTTTATTCGAACAGAAAAATATCTGACAACGTTATTTGGAGCCGGTCATGTAAAATAATAAAGGCGACCCTAGGCCGCCTTAGCTATCTTACCATTCAGAATTAACCGAGAATAGTCGCCAGTTCTGCACTGACTTCTGCTACTTTGCGGGTTCCGTCCAGTTTAAAATATTGCGTATTACCTGCATCAGCTTCTTTACGATAGTAAGACACCAATGGTGCAGTTTGCTGATGATATTCGATCAGACGTTTACGAACAGTGGCTTCTTGATCATCTTTACGGATGGTCAGTTCTTCGCCGGTTACATCATCTTTATCTTCAACTTTAGGCGGGTTGAATTTAATGTGGTAAACACGACCTGAAGCAGCATGTACCCGACGCCCGACAATGCGATCAACAATCAGATCGTCCGGAACGTCAAATTCCAGCACATAATCAACCTTGATACCGGCTTCTTTCATGGCATCAGCTTGAGGAATAGTACGTGGGAACCCATCTAGCAGGAAACCGTCACGGCAATCGTCCTGTGTAATGCGCTCTTTAACCAATGCAATGACCAGCTCATCAGTGACCAGCTTGCCGGCATCCATAATTTCTTTCGCTTTCAGACCTAACTCAGAACCTGCTTTTACAGCGGCGCGCAACATATCACCAGTAGAGATTTGCGGAATACCGTATTTCTCCATGATGAATTGAGCCTGAGTACCCTTACCAGCGCCCGGAGCGCCCAGCAGAATGATACGCATTGCGTAAATCCCCTTGCTATGTAGTTTTTCTATGTGTTTTTACTTAAATAAATCGAAAATGCGGAAAACAAGCAACCTTACCATTTTCAGGGGGGTTGGCTCAAGGCGCGCGAGCCGAAGCCGTGGGATTGGATCAGGAAAAGCCTAGCGAAATATAACTATAATAGTTTGAAATTAAATAAAAAAAACGCCCCGAGCACATTATCTGCTCGAGGCGTTCTAATACTAAATTAAGCAGTTAGTAGCTGGTTCATACGGCGAATGAACTGGTTAGGATCCTCTAAGGTACCTCGTTCAGCCAAGAGCGCTTGATCCAGTAATAACTCAACCCATTCAGCAAATTGAGTGTCATCCGCAACATCAGCGGCGCGTTTGACTAAACCGTGCTCTGGGTTCAATTCAAAGATGTATTTCACTTCCGGTGCTTGTTGGCCAGCAGCTGCGAACAATTTCGCCATCTGCGTGCTCATTTCATCCGCATCCGTGGTGACAATCGCCGGTGTATCCGTTAGGCGGTGTGTTAGGCGGACATCTTTAACTCGCTCACCCAGCAGGGTTTTCACACGCTCAACAAAAGGCTCCAGCGCTTTATCTGCTTCTTGCTGCTCTGGGCGCTCTTCATCAGCCAGTTTGTTCAGTGAATCATCCGCTTTACTGACTGACTGGAAGACTTTGCCATCGAACTCAGTCAGGTAACTCATCATCCACTCGTCAATGCGATCGGATAACAGTAAGACTTCAATACCTTTTTTACGGAACAGTTCCAGATGTGGGCTGTTCTTAGCCGCAGCATAGCTATCAGCCGTGATGTAATAAATCTTCTCCTGCCCTTCGGCCATACGGCTGACATAATCTTCTAATGACACAGTCTGCGCGGAGCTGTCTGTATGGGTTGAAGCAAAGCGCAGCAACTTGGCAATAATCTCTTTGTTGCTACTATCTTCAGCTGGCCCCTCTTTTAGTGCCATACCGAACTGTTGCCAGAACTGCTGATATTTCTCAGCATCATCTTTAGCCAGTTTTTCCAACATTTGCAGCACACGTTTGGTCAGCGCGCTGCGCAGGTTCTGAGTCACGCGGCTGTCTTGCAAGATCTCACGCGAAACGTTCAGCGGCAGGTCATTGGAATCAATCAGGCCACGGACAAACCGCAGATAATTTGGCATAAACTGCTCTGCGTCATCCATGATAAACACGCGCTGGACGTACAGTTTCAAGCCGTGTTTGTGGTCACGATTCCACATATCCCAAGGCGCTTGCGCCGGGATGTACAGCAGGCTGGTGTACTCTTGCTTACCTTCTACGCGGTTATGACTCCAAATCAGTGGGTCAGTGAAGTCATGGGCAATATGCTTGTAGAATGCGTTGTATTCGTCGTCAGTTATTTCCGCTTTACCGCGCGTCCACAATGCCTGGGCTTTGTTAATTTTCTCCCAGGTTACCGTGCCATCTTCTTCATTTTTACTTTGGATTTCGACTGGCAGTGCAATATGGTCTGAATATTTGCTGATAACAGAGCGCAAACGCCAGTCATCAAGATATTCATCTTCACCTTCGCGCAGGTGCAATGTGATTTCTGTACCGCGATCTTCTTTGGTGATATCCGCGATGGTGTAATCGCCCTCACCTGCTGATTCCCAGAACACGCCAGCATCTACTGGTGCGCCAGCTGCGCGGGTACGAACAGTCACTTTATCTGCCACGATGAAAGCAGAATAGAAGCCCACACCAAACTGGCCGATTAATTGACTATCTTTAGCTTGATCTGAACCAATAGATTCAAGGAATGCTTTAGTCCCTGACTTCGCGATAGTACCAAGATTATCAATGACTTCTTCACGGCTCATGCCAATGCCGTTATCACTTAGGGTCAAAGTACGCTTTTCTTTATCAAAAGATAAACGCACACGCAACTCACCATCACCTTCAAATAATTCTGGCTGAGATAGCGCGCGGAAACGGAGTTTATCTGCCGCATCAGAGGCGTTGGAGATAAGCTCGCGCAAGAAAATTTCTTTATTGGAATAAAGCGAGTGAATCATCAAATGGAGAAGCTGTTTGACTTCTGACTGAAATCCACGGGTTTCTTGACCTTTCATACTCATTAATTACCTCAATCCAAATTACCGACAGATTTACCCTATAGATCTCAAAAATACAGGACGGCGACAAACCCGTAAGCCCTATGAGCTGATTCCAGTCAGTCATTCGGGTGAACGAGTACAGCCAACACACCTGCAATTTGAAAGACGATGGGTATAGATAAAACCGAACAATGAGGATCAGATGGGGTCAATCGCGGGGGCTTTCAAGTCTACATACTGAAAAAACAGAGAATCGGGGGCGATTTACTGAACATCACGAATGAGATTATTCATATGATAATCAATAACAAAACAATCGCCCACCAGATTTAAGGGGATCGTGACTCAATGAAATTAAAACTTAATCGGATTTCGCCCGGCTAACGAGTGGGATAAGGTGGTGCCATCAACCATTTCCAACTCGCCCCCCACCGGCACGCCATGCGCAATACGGCTGGCTAATACCCCATATTGGCCGCACATTTGGCCGATATAGTTGGCGGTAGCATCCCCTTCGACTGTCGGGTTAGTCGCCAAAATGACTTCGGTGATAGTTTCAGTTTCAAGCCGTTTTTCCAGCAAATCTAACCCAATATCAACGGGGCCAATACCATCCATGGGGGATAAATGCCCCATCAGCACAAAATAACGCCCACCAAACTGGCCGGTTTGCTCGATAGCATGGATATCTGCCGGGCTTTCGACCACACAGATTTGGCCATTTTGCTGCCGTCGTGGGTTAGAACATATCGTGCAATGGTCTTGCTCGGTAAATGTACGGCAATCAGTACAGTGGCCGATTTCGGACATTGCCCGAGTCAAAGACTGCGCCAGACGCATTCCGCCACTACGGTCACGTTGTAGCAATTGGAATGCCATCCGCTGCGCTGATTTCGGGCCTACACCCGGCAAGCAGCGCAACGCCTCCATTAATGACTCAAGGAGTGGACTGGTTTGCATCAGAACGGCATCTTAAAGCCTGGTGGTAATTGCATACCACTGGATACAGAAGCCATTTTCTCTTTTTGCGTTTCATCGATACGGCGAGCAGCGTCGTTCAATGCAGCAGCAATCAAATCTTCCAGCATTTCTTTATCTTCTTCAACCAACAAGCTTGGGTCGATTTCAACCCGGCGGCAGTTATGCGCCCCATTGATGGTTACTTTTACCAAGCCCGCGCCAGATTCACCGGTCACTTCCAATTTGGCGACTTCTTCCTGCATCTGCTGCATTTTTTCCTGCATCTGCTGGGCTTGCTTCATTAAATTGCCAATACCGCCTTTACCAAACATAGTCATCTCTCATAGCAAGGGGCCGCGTCAGTGCACCATGCACTTATCGCAGCGGTTAAACCGGTCGGATACTGTCTTCATCCAGTTCGGCGTCGAAGAAACGACGCAGTGTCTGAATATTATTATCCGCAATAATTGACTGGCGTGCTTGTGCCAGCTTTTCTTCATATATGGCCTGCCGCCATTCCAACGGAGTACGCTGCGCCAGACTATCATCTTCGATAACGCTAAGTGTGACAGCATTCCCGTGTAATTCGCTCAATGCCTCTGCCAGTGCCTTTTGCGCCGAAGGCGAGTTCAAATGGCGCTGGGCAGAACGCAAGTGAAGGCAAATATTACCCGGTTCTATTTCTTCTTTAAATGCATTCAGCGCAAGTTGCTGCACTAATTTAGGGATTTGTAGCTTACCTATCTCTGCTGCCCATGGGTCTCGCGCCATCGCCTCTTGAGCCAATTTAGCAGAAAGTTCGGGCGTTTTTTCATGCTCCAACGCAGAGCGCAATGCTTTTGGTGTAGCAACAGGCTCAGCCGATACCTCCGGTTGATTCTGCGCCGTCCAACGATAAGCTTCTTTCTTCGCTGGCTTTTTTTCTTCCGTAGATTTAGCCGCCAGGCGCTGCTGGCTACGCTCAGTCACCGAAGCTAAGCGCTCCAATGCTGAGTTTGCCGGCCGCGCTTTTCCTGGCGCCGCCGGCTCATTCTTTTTTGGTGTGGTCGTCCCCGATTGCCGCAATAACTGCGTGCGCGCTTGAAGTAATTGCGCCGTGGAATCTGGGAGCACGGTATTGACCGGTGCAACGGCACCTAATGGCGGAGCCTCGTGCTGCGGCACCTGTTGAGCATAGTTCGGCGCTTCTATAGGGCGCGGCTGCGTATTATCGGCCTGGGCCGAAGGAGCACTGACCGGCACCATTTGCCGCTCGGTAATCTGCGGCTCGGCAATTATCGCTTTAGGGTGAAACGCCAATGCGCGCAATAGGGTCATTTCAACCCCCATGCGGCGATCCGGGGCATATGCCAACTCTTTTCGCCCCACCAGCAATGTCTGGTAGTACAGCTGAATATCAGTCGGCGGCAGTGTTCGCGCCAACTCGCGTAGTCGAGGTTCAATGGTGGCGTAGTGATTATCCAGCATGGATGGCAATAACTGCACCATCGCAATGCGGTGCAGTAAACTCAAGGTTTCGACTAATAGGTTTTCCCAGTCAACACCCCGTGACGCCGCTTGCTCCAACTGAGCCATCACTCGCGCGCCATCCGCAGTCACCAGCGCTTCAATAATGGCCAATGGCTGTTCATCATCCAATGTTCCCAGCATTTGGCTGACGGTAGCGGTCGTAACATGACCATCCCCCATCGCAATAGCTTGATCGGCCAAACTGAGTGCATCTCGCATACTGCCATCAGCGGCTCGTGCTAGTAATTGTAATGCGCGAGCATCACTACTGATTTGCTCGGCTAACAGTATTTTTTCGAGCTGGGCACGAATCACCTCAACATCAATGACCTTAAGGTGAAACTGCAAACAACGGGACAGAATGGTGACGGGCAGCTTCTGTGGATCTGTCGTCGCCAGTAGGAATTTCACATGGGCTGGCGGCTCTTCGAGAGTCTTCAGTAATGCATTGAAACTGTGCCGTGACAGCATATGAACTTCGTCGATCAAATAGACCTTGAAGCGGCCACGGGCTGGCGCATATTGAACATTATCCAGCAGTTCTCGGGTATCTTCGACTTTAGTCCGAGAGGCAGCATCAATTTCGATCAAGTCAACAAAACGGCCTTGCTCGATTTCCTGGCAGTTCGCACAGGTGCCACAAGGGGTAGCAGTAATACCCGTTTCGCAATTAAGCCCTTTGGCCAACAGCCGGGCTATAGAAGTCTTACCTACCCCGCGGGTGCCAGAGAACAAATAGGCGTGATGAATTCGCCCTAATGAAAGGCCATTAGCCAACGCCGTCAGGACATGTTCCTGACCAACGACGTCTGCAAACGTTTTGGGGCGCCACTTACGGGCAAGGACCTGATAGCTCATTAATACCGGAGAAGTTGAATAATATAGAGGGTCATGCTAACACAGCCTCACTATTGACAGCGAGGCTGATATTTTCAGTACAATCAATGGCCGTCGAATTCAACCAGACTGTAGCAAGTAATGCCTTGGTCATTCAGGCGATTTTCACCACCCAGATCGTGTAAATTAATCACAAACGCAGCATCAGTCACTTCACCACCCAGTCGACGAATGAGCTTAGCCGTCGCTTCAATCGTCCCGCCAGTAGCCAGTAAATCATCAATAACCAGGACTTTGTCGCCCGGTTGAATGCTGTCAGTATGAATTTCAAGCTTGTCAGTACCGTATTCTAACTCATAGCTTTCGCTGATGGTTGCACGTGGTAATTTGCCGGGCTTACGAACTGGCACAAAACCAACCCCAAGAGACAAAGCTACTGGCGCACCAAACAAAAAACCACGGGCTTCAGTACCCACGACTTTAGTCACGCCCTTATCCAGATAGCGTTCAGTCAGCAGCTCAATGCTGGCGGCGTAGGCTAATGGATCTTCCAGCAAGCTGGTCACATCACGGAACAGTATTCCCGTTTTTGGATAATCGGGGATAGTTTTGATACTGTTTTTAATATATTCAAGCTGTTGTGCTGTATTAGGTGCAGTAGCGGTCATAATTTGTGCCTGGTAAAACTGCTGTACATACTAAAGCGCGGTCAATCGATGTTAAAATGGCATCAATTGAGTAACTCATTTTATCTACTCGCCACACGTCGACAGAGTAAATGCCTGCCCCCTTAACGCTAAGGGCGCAGCGAGGGAAGATCCCGCGCACGAAAACGCTCAAATCTATGCAAACTGGCATAAAAATGCAACTGATGTGAACGACTCAGTGCCTTTTTTGTTGCGATAGGTCAATAACTGGCATCCGCAACATAAATATCAATAATAGCGTTAATATCACCAACAATAAGCTTCTGACCCACCAAATGTTCACCAGCCAAAGTGAAACGGCAAAAGTAAGGATGGTGACCGATATTGCTTTCCATTTAACGCCGGGGGGCAAAGCTCGATGTTGTTGCCAAGTGCGAATATAACCACCAAACCATGAACGATGAAGCAGCCAATGATGAAAGCGGGGAGAGGAACGTGCAAAACACCACGCGGCCAGTAGTAAAAATGGCGTAGTGGGTAAAAGAGGAAGCACGACACCTAAGGTGGCCAAAACCACGGCGAGCCAACCTAAAGCTATCAACAACCAACGAGACATAAACGCCCTTTATCATAGCATTCATTAATGTGCCTTTATCATTAACGCATGCGCTCATTAGCATCAATGGGTATTCTTAGCATTATTGGTTCAAAATACCGCTTTATCCATCACCTTGCTTGTAACCACTGGCATTCAAAGGCAAGCTGGCGGAAAAATTTCCAGGAGAAGCGCCATGAGTACAGAAAAACTATTGCAGGTGCTTGAAAGCCAAATTGAGGCATTGTCGGCACAAGTTGGCCCACAAGCCAATACTCCGTCTCAGCAAGCGCGTTTTGACCTGAATTTATTTGGTAATCATGGTAACCGTTTTCGCGATTATCTACTGGAAATTCATAAAAATATGGCACAGTTGAAACAGGTCGTTGCAGACAATCGCACGCAGCAGGTCGCTTTCTTGGCTGAGAAATTGGTTGCACAAATCTCCGCCTTACAAAGAGAGTTAGCGACACAGAAGCTAAGAAAATCCAATCCTGAGCCCAAGTATAATAAATTGGATCCTTACCACAAGCTGGCTGAACATCAAGATTATGAGCGGCGAATACTGTCTATGATTCAGGACAGAGAAAGCCAACTTGGTAAGCAAAATTTATTAACTGAGCAGCAAAAAATACAGAAAGAACTTGCCGCACTAGAGGGACGTTTAATGCGTTGCCGGCAGGCGCTGATAAAAATAGAGCGCAGTATTGAGAAGAAAGAGAACGGTTTTTGAATATTTATCACATTTTTTGAATCATTAGGGTTTCGATAGCGAATACTTTTCTATAATGTTTTATATCTACCGACTATCAAGTTGCAGGTGTGCTGACTGGACTCAATCTCCCAAATCCCTTGCTTATATGAGCTTATCGGGTTCTTTCACTTGCCGCCGTTGTACTGCTTAAAATCTATTAGGTAGATGGATTGAAATCAAGTCAGGTGAATACCGGCAGCAAGGTATCCTCACCCGACTTTTCTAACTCACTGAAAATCAAATATTGGCCAGATTATGTCAGTTGAAAAAGCATCACCAGAACTGCAACTGGCAGTAGATCTTATCTACTTGCTGGAATGCAATGAGATAGCGCCGGAAACGGCATTGGCAGCATTGGCTATCGTGCAACTTGATTATCAGCGCAAGCTGCATAATAAAGTGCCTGATTAACAAGCTTGTTTTGATGTGCAGCCAAGGCGATACGAGCACATATCGCCTTGCTGTGAATCATTGCAAGGTGAGTTATTGAGTTTATCAATCTCACCCCGTGAGATAACCTTAAGCAAGTGGCTTATTGATATCCGGCAAATCAGGTTTGGTATCCCCCATCGCAGACTTTTCAGATGGTACGGAAGGTAAACCTTGGGCATCAAACGGTCGACTTACTTCCTGAATTTCAGTGCCGTCGGGCTTGTGTAAATACACATCTAACTGATTGAATGCAATATTAATGTTATTCTCACGACATAACTTATCAATCGTGCTATTCAATTCATCCACTGTATAACTACGGTCCCGTAATTCACGTACATACACACGCAACTCATGATCAAGAGTGCTAGCGCCAAAATTAAGGAAGAACACATGAGGTTCAGGGTCCGTCATGACCCGAGGATTTTCATGGGCTGCTTTTAGCAATATTTCTTTTACTTTTGCTAAATCAGAGCCGTACGCAACCCCGACTTTAATAATAATTCGGGTAACGGTATCGGATAGAGACCAGTTGATCAGCCGCTCGGTTACAAAGGCCTTATTCGGAATAATGACTTCTTTACGGTCAAAATCAGTGATCGTCGTGGCACGGATGCGTATTTTGTTAACATTACCCGAGAAGGTGCCGATAGTAATGGTATCGCCGATACGCACAGGCCGTTCGAACAAAATGATCAAACCCGATACAAAGTTGGCAAAAATCTCTTGTAAGCCGAACCCCAAACCAACCGATAGAGCCGCAACCAACCACTGTAGTTTATCCCACGAAACCCCAAGTGAGCTAAGCGCCGTTATCCCACCAATGGCGGTGATCAGATAAGTCAAAATGGTGGTAATGGCGTAAGAAGTCCCCTGGCGCAGTTGTAACCGCGATAAAATCACCACTTCAAGCAAACCTGGCAGGTTGCGCGTCAGAATATAAGCCACCACCAATGCCATCAAAGCCACTAACATATTCCCCAAGGTGACAGACTGCACGACACTCGCCCCCGCCACGGTGGTGGTGTAATGCCACAAAGAGATACTGTCCAGATAGGAGATAACTGTTATCAAATCAGCCCAGATTGCGTAGAAACAGGTGGCAAAAATCAGGAACAAGACCATAGTCGTCAAACGTAATGATTGCTGGTTAATTTGTTCTAATGCCAATGGGGGTTCTTCTACCGGCTCCCCTCCCTCTGCGCCCTCTTTCACCAGATTTTGTCGCCGGGCGATGGCGCGCCGGTAAGCCAAACGCCGCGCTGCAACCCCTAATCCACGAATGGCTGTCAGATAAACGATATTCCACAAAAATAATAAATAGAGACTATCAATCCAGCGGCCAGCCAGTTGCAGTGTGGTGTAGAAATATCCGGCAATCATTAGCCCAATCAATATGATCGGTGTTCCCGCTATTGCCGTCACTATCACTAGTCGTACCGCATGGGAATCTTTCTCACGCCAGCTATCACGGCAGAATGGATAGACGAACAAGGCCAATAGTGCCAATGCAATGACAATAACAACTTGCCCGAGAACATCATCTACCAATCGAAGTGGGCTTTTTTCTCCCAGAGCAGACCAGAAGATAACGGGCAGCAATGCAACGCCCAAACGCACCATTTGACGCCGATAATGCGCACATCGGTCAGCCGCTATCATAAAGTGCCGCTCAGTGATACCACCTGGTGAGAGCATACGATATGTCAGGTCAAACACCAGCCAGAACAGGGCCAAGCGTTGGGAGAAGATCCAGAATAAATCGCTGAGATTGAAGTCTGAACGTAAACACCAATAGCCTACCCCCAAAATAACCAAAGCCCCGGGCAGCACTTTCAGCAAAGTGAGTAAAATGGCTTTAGGTGTGTGCATTTGGCTATCATGCTTTAATTGCCCGACGTCAGAGGCCAATCTATCTAAATATTTATTAATCATGTTGTAGCGTGAGCGGATTACACCCACCACAATCAGCATGGGTATCAGGAATACCAACGACTTAGTTAAACCGGCTAATACGTCATCCCATGATAGGGTAAAGTTAAAACTGCTCAGTTCAGTTTTTAATGCACTCGGCAATGCTTTCAGCCAAGACCAATCCATGGGTTTATTGCTGCTGACCCAAAATATTTGCTGTGTCAGCGTGTGTTGCAGTGACTCATTGACACTCAATAATTGCTGCTGATTAATTTGCAGATTAATCGCCAGTGTCAGTTGGTTACCCAGCTGTTTATTTAACTGGTCCAGTAGTTCACGTCGGATATCGACTATCTGCCCCAACGCGTCTTCTACATCAGGGCTGACTTTCTCTTTACTGTCAGTCATTAGGGCTTGAATATAGTCATCCCCTTGAAATAGCTGGTCACGCTGCTGATTAATTTCAAATTGTTCGAGGCGCAAATCGGCAATACGCGGCCCCATATTGGTAATCAAACCGGACGTCGGCAAATTGAGCTGCTGCTGGTAGAGAATACGAGAAAGCAGCAAACTGCCGCGTAAAACGGTAATTTGTTCCTTTAAATTGCGTTCAGATTGCAGAGCACGATCCAGCCAGTTTTTAACTCTGATATTCTGTTGTACCAGTGTGTTGCCTTCTTTAGTGGCATTAATCAACTGCTGGCTCAACTCTTTATTAATCGCCAATTCACGGCTGACTAATGGGTCATTTTGAATATCAGTAGCATCATCGGGGACTTGCGCTTCTTTGGCTGTTTTCTCTGAAATAATTAACCGTTTTCCGCTTACTACCTCTTGCAGTATTTGGACATTACGCTCCAGTTGGTTAATGTGCGCAGTCGTGTAATCTCGTTGTTTTTGCAGCAAATCTTGTAACGTCGTATTAGCTTCCAGATTTTTACGCTGCAAATCTAGCTGCGCGTTTAGCATGACTTGCTCAGTCAATAGCGCTTGTTGTTGGGTCGGCCGCAAAACTTCTTGCTTCGGAGCCAATCCATTGAGTTGATTGCGAATCTGCATTAAACGCATCGATGCGTTATACATCGCACTTTGCACGCGTTCTGGCTGAGTTTGCAGGGAAATTAGCTGGCTGTTATAAGCTGAGAGGTCTTCTTGGGCAGATTGTAAATCATCCAGTGTCTCATTTAGACGTGATTCCAACTGGCGCAATGAATAGTTTGCCAGGGACTCTAGAGTCAGAGTATCCGCTGAATTATTTTTAAGCGCATCCAGTCCGTCAGTCGCTTGCCGTAGTTTCGCCGGGGCCTGTGCTAATTGTTGTCTAAGTTGACTGGCTTCCTGCTTGGTACGCTCAATAGTATCAAGGTATTCCAGCGTTTTTGTCAGATCCTGTTGCGATAACTTTTCAGCTGGCGACAGTATTTTTTGCTTTGATAATGCATCCAGTTGGCTCAGCACTTCATTGCGTGTCGGCACATCTATATTCATTCCAGCAGCGAAAAGTGACGGCGAAAATAGCAATGCAATTATAAGCAAGATAATCATTGTCCGCAGACGTAGTAAAAACGCGCCTGTTGGCAAAGAAACCGACAAAGAAAATGGTAAAAAATATGGATTGTGAAATCTGCTGCTCATATTTGAACTTCATTTCAACAGAGAGGCTGAAATCCTATCACGTTCAGTCTCGAGTCATAATAAGAAAAGTCTTTCAGAGCGTGAATAGCTGTAATAATGCGGGCAGTTACGCACTTACGACGGAATCAAATGTAACAGCCCGAAATAATGGTTTATTAGAGCATCAATAGGCATTTTTCTTTTACTGCTCAAAACGTCAGAACTTTCTCGGCCGCCAGTGTCCATTGAGCCAGTTCAACCAAAGTCCCAATCTCTACACCATCAACCAAGACTAATTCACTAATACCACGGGCATCCGCACAGGTTTTACATAGTTTAACCGGGACATTTTGTGCCGTAAGGATTTCCAACATCTGTTGTAAGTTATAACCCTCTCGGGGCTGCTGCCCATTAAGACCGGCAATAACGGCATCAGACATTAAAAATAGGCGCAAATCGAGGTTTGTCTGCTGTTCTTTCAATGTAATAGATAAACGCAGCGCGTTAAATAGCGACTCCTGGCCATATGCAGCACCATTGGCAATAACAACCAGTGAACTCGTTTTATCGCTCATATAAACATCTCCAGTTAATCCTATGTCTTTCTTAGCAATGAAACCCCGTGGGTTAGCATCTCCAGATAAGCATCAATTAATATCGGTGCCTCTTGTTTTATATCAAAACTTTCTGGCATAAAAAGCCAGTTCTCCATCAAACCTGTAATATAGGCTCTCATGATAATCGCAGCACGGTGAGTATCAAGATTGACGGAGAGTTGATGAGCATCAATACAGCCTTGCAAAACAGACTCAATTCGCTCATAACTAGCTAAATCAAGAACTTTGCGTGCATCATGGAAAGAGGTCATCTCCCCGACAAATTCACATTTATGGAATATAATTTCCATTAACGCGCGGCGGCGACAATCCTCACTCGTAGAAACAAGCACATGAATGAGTATTTCACGCAGAATACGGAGTGGATTATCAGGATATTTTGCCTGATACTCTAATTCGAGCTGATCGACATTAGACTCTGATAACTCCCAAACTTCGTTAAACAGGTCTACCTTATTCTTGAAGTGCCAGTAAATTGCGCCACGGGTAACTCCCGCAGCGACAGCAATATCAGCAAGTGAAGTACCGGAAACACCGTGCGCAGAAAATTCCCGCACTGCGGCATCTAGAATGTGTTGCCGGGTCTCTTCGGCCTGCTGTTTGGTTTTTCGTGCCATAGTGTTGTTTTTTCGGGGGGGTGTGATTTACATACATTCACGAATGTATGTACCATAGCACGCACATATAATTTACGCAGCAATGGGTTTTAAAGCTTGTGATCCATTGAATGAAATTAAAAATCGGACACTTGAGGTTTATCTATGAGCAAAAACAGAGGGGTAATGCCTCTGGCTGCAATTCTGGTACTTTCAGGCAGCTTAGTACTTATAGGATGTAATGATAAAGATGCGGTGCAAGCCCATGCTCAACAGGCACCTGAAGTCGGCATTGTGACATTGAAAGCAGCGCCACTGAATATCACAACTGAATTGCCTGGCCGTACGTCCGCATTCCGTGTTGCAGAAGTTCGCCCGCAAGTTAGCGGTATTATTCTTAAACGTAACTATGTTGAAGGCAGTGATGTCACCGCCGGAACATCACTTTATCAAATTGATCCAGCAACTTATCAGGCCGCTTATGACAGCGCAAAAGGTGACTTGGCTAAAGCACAAGCTGCCGCTGAAATCGCTCGTCTGACCGTTAATCGTTACAAACCATTGCTCGGCACCAACTACATCAGTAAGCAAGAGTATGACCAAGCGGTGTCTAACTCTATGCAAGCCAATGCTTCCGTTCTGGCAGCAAAAGCAGCGGTAGAAAGTGCCCGTATTAACCTGGCTTATACTCATGTGACCTCGCCAATCAGTGGTCGTACCGGTAAATCTTCAGTGACTGAAGGTGCATTGGTGACCAGTGGCCAGGCAACCGCGTTGACAACAGTCCAACAACTTGACCCGATGTACGTTGATGTTACTCAGTCAAGTGATGAGTTCCTGCGTCTGAAAAAAGAGCTGGCTGATGGCACGCTCAAACAAGAAAACGGTAAAGCTAAAGTTCGCTTGTTACTGGAAAACGGCGCTGAATACGCAGAAACCGGTACGTTGGAATTCTCTGGTGTGACTGTGGATGAAACCACCGGTTCTATCACTATCCGCGCTATCTTCCCTAACCCGAATGAAACGCTGTTACCAGGGATGTTTGTCCGTGCCCGTCTGGATGAAGGTGTCCGCCCTGATGCACTATTAGTGCCTCAACAAGGTGTAACACGTAACCCTCGCGGCGAAGCAACGGCGATGGTCGTTGGAGCTGATGACAAAGTTGAATTGCGTACACTGGTTGCTAATCAAGCCATTGGTAATAAATGGTTGGTGACTGACGGATTGAAAGCAGGCGATCGTCTTATTGTTTCCGGCTTGCAAAAAATCAGACCGGGTGTGCAGGTAAGAGTGCAGGAAGTTACTGACCCGGCGCAAAAAGCAGCCCCGGCTGATACAGAGAAGAAGTCTTAAAAGGAGCCGGTAATTCATGGCTAAGTTCTTTATAGATCGCCCTATTTTCGCTTGGGTTATCGCTATCATAATCATGTTAGCCGGTACCCTTGCGATAATGAAATTACCTGTTGCGCAATATCCGACCATTGCGCCGCCGGCAATTACAATCTCCGCCAACTATCCTGGCGCCGATGCGACGACTGTGCAGAATACAGTTACGCAGGTTATCGAACAGAACATGAACGGTATCGATAACCTGTTGTACATGTCTTCCAGCAGTGACTCCTCCGGTAACGTTCAGTTGACGTTGACCTTTAACTCCGGCACTGATCCCGATATCGCGCAGGTTCAGGTCCAGAACAAACTGCAATTAGCCATGCCATTACTGCCGCAAGAAGTGCAGCAGCAAGGTGTGAGCGTTGAAAAGTCCAGTAGTAGCTTCCTGATGGTTGCCGGCTTTATTTCTGAAGACGGCACCATGCTGCAAGAAGATATTGCTGACTATGTCGGTTCTAACGTTAAAGACCCGATCAGCCGTACCACGGGGGTAGGTGATGTTCAGTTATTCGGTTCCCAATACGCGATGCGTATCTGGATGGACCCGCATAAACTGAATAACTACGGTTTGACGCCGGTTGATGTTATCAACGCGATCAAAGTACAGAATAACCAGGTTGCCGCAGGGCAATTAGGTGGTACGCCACCAGTGCCGGGTCAAGAACTGAACTCCTCTATTATTGCTCAGACCCGTCTGACCAATGCGGAAGAATTCAGCCAGATCATGCTGAAAGTCAATACTGATGGCTCACAGGTTCGCCTGAAAGATGTGGCTATCGTTCAATTGGGTGCTGAAAGCTATAACATTATTGCTCGTTATAATGGTAAGCCAGCGGCAGGTATCGGTATTAAGCTGGCGACAGGGGCTAACGCCCTGAACACCTCTGCTGCGGTAAAAGCTGAACTGGCAAAATTACAGCCGTTCTTCCCCGCAGGGCTGAAAGTGGTTTACCCGTACGACACCACACCGTTCGTTAAAATCTCCATTAACGAAGTGGTTAAGACGCTGGTCGAAGCTATCATCCTGGTGTTCTTGGTGATGTATCTGTTCTTGCAAAACTTCCGCGCAACGTTGATTCCAACCATTGCGGTACCGGTCGTATTGCTGGGGACGTTCGCCATTCTTTCCGCCTTTGGCTATTCGATAAACACTCTTACGATGTTCGGGATGGTGTTGGCGATAGGGCTATTGGTGGATGATGCCATCGTCGTCGTCGAGAACGTCGAACGTGTGATGCAAGAGGAAGGGCTACCGCCGAAAGAAGCCACTAAGAAATCCATGGAGCAAATCCAGGGTGCATTGGTGGGGATCGCGTTGGTGCTTTCTGCCGTATTTGTTCCGATGGCCTTCTTCGGCGGCGCAACCGGGGCGATTTATCGTCAGTTCTCTATTACCATCGTTTCGGCCATGGTGCTCTCGGTTCTGGTAGCATTAATTCTGACCCCAGCACTGTGCGCCACCATGTTGAAACCTATCGCTAAAGGCGAACATGGCCCGAAAACCGGCTTCTTTGGTTGGTTTAACCGCATGTTTGAGAGCAGTACCCACCACTATACCGACAGTGTTGCCAATATCCTGCGCAGCACCGGCCGTTATTTGGTTATCTATCTGGCTATTGTGATTGGTATGGGCGTGTTGTTCCTGCGCTTACCCTCTTCATTCTTGCCGGAAGAAGATCAGGGCGTGTTCCTGACCATGGTACAAATGCCTGCGGGTGCGACCCAAGAACGAACTCAGAAAGTGCTGAATCAGGTTACTGACTATTATCTCGACAAAGAAAAAGACGTGGTTAACTCTGTATTTACGGTTAACGGCTTCGGTTTCAGCGGTCAAGGTCAGAATACCGGTCTGGCATTCGTGAGTTTGAAAAATTGGGATGAACGCCCTGGCGAGCAAAACAAAGTTCCGGCCATTGTGAGTCGTGCTTCTGCTGCTTTCTCGCAAATTAAAGACGGTTTGGTCTTCGCCTTTAACTTGCCGGCGATTGTGGAATTGGGTACCGCTACCGGCTTCGACTTCCAGTTAATTGACCAAGGTAACGTGGGGCATCAGAAGTTAACGGAAGCCCGTAACCAACTGCTTGGTATGGCGGCACAACACCCGGATATGCTGGTGGGTATGCGGCCAAACGGGCTGGAAGATACGCCTCAGTTCAAAGTCGAAGTAGATCAGGAAAAAGCACAAGCGCTGGGCGTGGCAATTTCTGATATCAATACTACCTTGGGTACCGCCATGGGCGGCAGCTATGTAAACGACTTTATCGACCGCGGTCGTGTGAAGAAAGTTTATGTGCAGGCGGATGCTCCATTCCGTATGTTACCGAGTGATATTGATAAGTGGTATGTCCGTAATAATGCAGGTCAGATGGTGTCATTTGCCACCTTCTCCACTGCCAAATGGGAATACGGCTCACCACGACTGGAACGTTATAACGGCTTACCATCCATGGAAATTCTGGGTCAGGCCGCTCCGGGTAAAAGTACCGGTGAAGCTATGGACCTGATGCAAGAATTGGCCGCTAAATTACCAAGCGGCGTGGGTTATGACTGGACGGGCATGTCCTATCAGGAACGTTTGTCGGGTAACCAAGCGCCAGCGCTGTATGCCATCTCGCTGATTGTGGTCTTCTTGTGTCTGGCTGCGTTGTATGAAAGCTGGTCAATTCCATTCTCTGTGATGTTGGTGGTACCACTGGGTGTGGTCGGTGCGTTAATTGCCGCCTCTCTGCGTGGGCTGGAAAATGACGTTTACTTCCAGGTGGGCTTATTGACCACCATTGGGCTATCGGCCAAGAACGCCATCTTGATTGTTGAGTTCGCTAAGGACTTGATGGATAAAGAAGGCAAAGGTTTGGTGGAATCAACCTTAGAAGCAGTGCGTATGCGTCTGCGTCCAATCTTGATGACCTCACTGGCCTTTATCCTTGGGGTTATGCCGCTGGTTATCAGTAGCGGTGCAGGTTCTGGTGCACAGAATGCGGTCGGTACCGGTGTAATGGGCGGTATGATAACCGCGACAGTACTGGCTATCTTCTTTGTTCCGGTGTTCTTCGTGGTGGTTCGCCGCCGCTTTAGCCGGAAAAATGAAGATTTAGAACATGTACATGCGGTTGACCATAAGGTGAAATAAACCTTATTCGCAATAAATAATGTCAGACTAAAAAGGCCGCTCAGTCTAAACTCAGCGGCCTTTTTCTTTGTCATTGGTCTGGCCCTAACATTAAGCCAGTAGAAAACAGGGTATAAATGCCCTCCTTAAAGCAGCCAATTCCGTCAGAGCGTTTATATTGTGATCAATATATCAAATAGTGAGTTGAGCATTTGCAGCCAGACAATAAATTACTATGATATAAATATTCATAAAAATGAAGATAACGAACCAATGGAAACGAGATTGAAAATTTTATATGACGCGCAGGTTATTGATTCTGCGGTCTACAGCGGGATGCTCAAGGTTCTCACTCGTTTGGAACAACACTGGCAATTATCTATTCGTCATCCCCAAGGAGAAATGCTGATTACTCACATGGCCAATGCGCTGATGCGAGCGAGTCAGGGACAGGTTATTCCGGCTATCGACGATGAAATATTAAAAGAGATCGAAACCACAGCAATTTTTGCCAATATCAGAGATATTAATAACGATCTACTCTCACTGTTTGTCTTTGAAGTACCCGATCACGAATTGGGATATTTATTAGCAAACTTATATGGCTTGCATCTGGCCCAACAGATTGAGAGCTAATAATTTAGACATAGATTAAATATTCAAAAAAATGAACAATTAAAATATCATTTTACTCTCAATAATTCGAATTACATGAAAGCAGTCAACGCACATGCAGCTTGAATTATGACGAGTATATTTAGGGATCAAATATGCTACTAAAAGCATTACAAAAACAAAACCCAGCGCTCATAGAAGCGGCGATTTCATTTTGGAAACAAGGAGTTATAAAACCTGACAGTTATGTTATTGATGTTGATCAGGTCAAACAAAATGCGCATTTACTGCTGGAAACAGCAACACGCCATGGCATCACTCTTTATCTGATGAGCAAACAATTTGGCCGAAATCCCCTGCTGTGTAAGCTCCTGCTGGAATGTGGCTATCAAGGTATCGTCGCGGTGGATTTCAAAGAGGCGCGCCAACTCTATCAACATAATTTGCCAGTGGCCCACATCGGCCATTTAGTCCAAATCCCCAGCGGGATGGTAGATGAAGTGGTGTCTCGTCAACCCGAAGTCATTACCGTTTACAGTGTCGCCAAAGCACGAGAAATTGCTGCTGCCGCAGTCCGTCAGAATAAAGAGCAAGCGCTGTTATTAAAAGTTTGCCATCACGATGACCTGATTTACCCAGGGCAAGAGGCAGGGTTCTCACTGGATGAATTACCCAATGTTATCAAAGAAATAAAGACAATTTCTGGTATCCGTTTGGTGGGTGTTACCCATTTCCCTTGCATGCTTTTTGATAGTGAAAAAGGCAAGACATTGCCCAGCCCGAATCTTAATACCCTGATTGAAGCAAAAAGTATTCTTGAGCAGCACGGCATCCAGGTAGAACAGGTCAACGGCCCTTCAGCAACTAGCATTGAAAGCTTGCCACAACTGGCTAAATGGGGTGTCACACACGCCGAACCGGGCCACTCATTGACCGGAACTATGCCCTCTAACCAACAGGGTAACCAGCCCGAACATATTGCCATGCTGTATCTGACAGAGATTTCCCATTGCCATCAAGGTAAAAGTCATTGCTATGGTGGCGGTTACTATCGGCGCGGTCATTTGAATAATGCCCTGGTATATGACCAACAATGGCATGTCAGTAAGGTACTGAATCCAGACAATGCCAGTATCGATTATACAATAGGTCTTACCGAGCCATTCGCCGTCGGCAGCCCTGTGGTGATGTGCTTTCGTACACAGATTTTCGTCACCCGCAGTGACGTGGTTCTGGTCGGCGGGATCCAGTCTGGTCAGCCCACATTACTCGGGATTTATGATAGCCAGGGGAATACTATTCCCACGCCACCGGGCAGGAGGGGTTATGAGTAAGTTTATCGTGCTGGTCATTGACAGCTTTGGCGTAGGGGCCATGCCCGATGTCGCTGAAGTTCGTCCACAGGATATAGAGGCGAATACCTGTGCCCATATTTTGCAGACCTACCCCGAATTGCGTTTACCCAATTTGGAAAAAATAGGGCTAATCAATGCGCTACATATTGGTTCGCCAGATTTTCACGGCAGCGTGATGCAAGATAACCCCGAGGCCAGTTTTGGTGTCGCGCTGTTGCAACATGAGGGTGGAGACACCTTTATGGGCCACCAGGAGATCATGGGCACCCTACCCCGCTCACCTTTAAGCATGCCATTCTCCAGTGTAAAAACGCGTGTGGCTGATGCATTACGCCAGCAGGGTTATCAAGTTGAAGAGCGCAGTGCACCTGATGATAGCAGCAATTTGCAATTTCTATGGGTCAATAACTGCGTCGCAATTGGCGATAATCTTGAAGCAGATTTAGGCCAAGTATTTAATATTTGTGCTAATTTAGATGCTATTAATTTTGAGCAGGTCGAAAAGATAGGTCGGATAGTGCGGGGTTGTGTGGCAGTTAACCGCGTCATTGCCTATGGGGGGGTGCTGATGAATAGCCACGCAATCATCAGCGCAGCTGAAGTTAAGCAACAACATTATATTGGTATTAACAGCCCAAAATCAGGTGTTTACGATAATGGTTTTCAGGTTATTCACCTCGGTTATGGCGTTGACGCCGATGTTCAGGTACCTCATCAGCTTGAAAAAGTGAATATTCCCACAGTGCTGGTGGGTAAAGTCGCTGATATTGTTGCCAACTCAGCAGGGCGAAACTACCAGCAATTGGTTGATTCACAAACCATTCTGGATATTACATTGGAAGAAGTGCAACGTGCAGGTAGTGCTTTCATCTGCACTAATATTCAGGAAACTGACCTGGCGGGCCATGGGCAGGATGTTGCGCGCTATGCAGAATGTCTGCAATTGGTCGATAACATGCTAGGCAGAATAACGGCAGCTATGTTGCCAGGTGATTGCCTGGTCGTGATGGCAGATCACGGCAACGACCCGACAATCGGCCATAGTAAACACACCCGGGAACAGGTGCCGCTGCTGGTCTATCATGCGGGAATGGCGCAATCGCCGCAAAAGGCCATTCGCTTGGGAAGCCGAGAAACAATGTCAGATGTTGGTGCGACAGTCTGTGAGTTTTTTGCGGCAACTGCACCACAAAACGGCCACTCTTTCTGGCGGCAGCTCACTGGCACTAGCAAATAATGGGATATATTCAGGATACTTAAGGGGAAGTAAGAATGCTTAAAATCGCTATTGGTGGGCAACTGAATAAAAACGAAATACGAGATTGTTTAGCTAAATATGGCGCAGATAAAATTTCCTGTGAAATTTTTACTGACATGGATGCCGCCATGAAAGTCAAAAATGGCAGTTTCGACTATTACGTGGGCGCTTGCCAAAGTGGTGCCGGCGGCGCTCTTGCTATGGCTTACGCCCTAATTGGCCGCGATAAGTGCGCCACAATAGCGAATGCTCTGACCCAGCCCTCAGAAGCCAATATCAGCCAATTGATAGATCAAGGTAAAAAAGCATTTGGCTTTACCAATGATCGCGTTGAAAACTCTGTTAAAGCCTTATGCGCCGTTTTATTGGTGGACAAATAACGCTGTGAATATATACAGTAAGCCACTTTGACTGAAAAAGACTGACGCAATTGACAACAATAATAAACAAATTAGCCGGGGGCCTATTGGCCTCGATGGGGTCGTGATATGGAATCGTTTAATTTAGTTAAGATTATTCTTTTCGCTCTAATGGGAGGGTATGCCACTTTTCTTGCCAACAAGTCTATCGCGGTTTATCACGATGGATTGCGGCCTATTATGCCGGAGTTTATGAACGGCAATATGAGCCGAAAAGAGCTGGCGGGTATCTCCTTTGCTATCAGTATTGGGTTCATCACCGGTTTCGCCATGCCAATTACGTTGGCAACGGGGATTATTGTCATTCATATTGTTTTGCTGACAGCGGATATTATTGGTGTATCACTGAATAATACTAAGCTAGCCGTATTAATTGGTACTGTTTATGGGGCGTTAATCACTATCGCGCTGGATGGGCTGATTAAGGGCTTCAGTTATCTACCCGTCAATTTCCTGGATGCCCTCGCGTCAGTAGGCGACCCAATAATTTATGCGTTTGTCGCCTTCCCTGCTATTGCCGTCGGTTATCAATTCGGCAAAAAAGCGGGGTTAATCACCATTATTATCGCCTTCCTGGCCCGTGTTGTGATTGAACGAATTAACCCCGTCACTATTGCGGGTAATGAAGTGGCACTCAGCCCAGAAGGCATTGCGATGCTGTTTGGCATGATTTGCTTACTGTTCTTTGCTTCCCGTGATAAACGCCACGGCGAAGAAATAGAACATAGCTTGTTTGACGACAATATTAAGCGCATTCGGAAAAACGCGATTTATCTACTCCCAATGGCGGCATTAATCACCATCACTGCCCACTACCATTGGATTGCCGGAGAGCCAATTGCAGCAGCATTGCTCGGAAAAGGGCAAATTACCTCAGCAGCTATCGTCGCCATTGTTCAAGCTCTGGCTTTCATGCCACTGATTATCACCACCGCAATGATAAGTGGCGTATATGGCACCAACGGCTGGTGTGACTGGTTCCTCGGCTTAGGCTACCTTGCGCCTAACCCAGTGGTTGCAGGCATACTTGGGGCTGGTGCTATGGGCGTTGAAATTACCAGTCTGAGCCGAATTGGCAAGGCGATGAACCGTTTCCCATCGTTAAAAATGTCCGGTGATAATATTCGTACCGCCATGACGCAAATTCTTGAAATTGCACTTTTGGTGGGCGGGGTTAATGCCGCAAATCAAATCTGGCCCGGCACCGGCATTTTTGTAGTCGTCAGCTTGTATATCCTCAACGAGATTTGTGGCCGCCCGGTCATGAAACTAGCGGCAGGCCCTATCGCAGCTATTATCGTAGGTATTTTGGCGAACATTTTTGCTGTTTTGGGGTTGCACGTGGTCGCTTAATCGCAAGCAAGCACCTCACCCACTTTAAAAAAGTCCGCAAACTTCGGTTTGCGGTTTTTTTTTATTTATTCGGACTTGAAACTCGGACTTGAAAGTGAAAAACGAATGGAGCATAATTATTGTTATAGTATAACATAACAATTGGAGTTTTTATGAAACCTGGCATCCACCCTAATTATCGGACTGTGGTTTTTCACGATACCAGTGCGGACACTTATTTCACCGTTGGGTCAACCATCGCCACATCGCGAACCATTGAACGCGATGGGCAGACCTATCCCTATGTCACACTGGATATCTCCTCGGCATCGCATCCGTATTACACCGGTAAACAAAAAGAGTTTTCAAAAGAAGGCAGCACTGCGCGTTTCCATAAGCGGTTCGGCAGCTTCCTGACGCCAAAAAACAGCTAATTCTGAGAGTTAATTATGCAAGTATTGAGTTCATTGAAATCGGCAAAAAACCGTCATCCCGATTGTAAAATCGTCCGTCGCCGTGGTCGGGTGTATGTTATTTGCAAAAGTAATCCACGTTTTAAAGCCGTTCAGGGAGGTACTCATAAAAAACGGTGATGTTGAATATGTTGCAGTCAAAAGCCCCGTTGCTGCCCAACGGGGCTTTTCTATTTGTCATAAAGGATTAATAACTCAGCCCCTTAGTTTCCCTTGAGGCTGAGAAATTTTCTTCCGATAACTACTTCATGCTACCCACAATAGTGTCCACATTGTGTTTAAAGGCTTGTGTGTAAGTCGCTGCTGGGCCGTCGGCTACAGATAATGCCTCGGGATAAAGCTCTCCGCCAGCTTGTGCGCCACTGGCTTCAGCAATTTGTTTTACTAGCCGAGGATCAGTTTGGTTTTCAATGAAATAGGTTTTTATTTTCTCTTTTTTGATTTGATTAATCAGCGCAGCAACTCCACTGGCACTGGCTTCAGATTCTGTAGAGAAACCAACAGGTGATAAGAAATTAACCCCATATTCCTGACTAAAATAACCAAATGCATCATGGCTGGTTAGAACCTTGCGCTGCCCAGCGGGGATCGCGGCAAACTGCGCCTTGGCATAAGCATCCAATTTCTCCAGTTGTTGAATATATTCCCCCCCGCGCTTACGGAAATAATCTGCATCTTCAGGATCGGCGATAATCAATGCATTCATTACGTTGTTAGCATATTTAATACCATTCGCCATACTGTTCCAGGCATGAGGGTCGGTCACCATTTTGCCCTCTTCATCCATCTTGCGGGTATCAACCCCGGTTGACGCGATGACGACCTGCCCTTTATAACCGGAGGCTGTGATCAGCCGTTCTAACCAGCCTTCCAGCCCTAACCCACTGACAAACACCACATCGGCTTTGGACAATTGCTTACTATTTTTCGGCGTGGGTTCAAAACCATGGGGGTCCCCATTCGGGCCAACTAAGGTCACCACATTGACATGTGAGCCTCCAACCTGTTTGACGATATCACCTAAAATAGAAAAACTGGCGACAGCCTCGACCGTTTTCGCCATTGCCAGCGGACTTGACAGTAGAGCAGCTACCGCCAAACTAATAGGTAAATACTTCATTTAACTCTCCTTTAATGACACGGGGTTCTTAATAAGAAATAGTTCTCAACGGCGCGCAGTAGCTAAAACTCCACCGCGCCTTCCAAATAAAATAGATAAAAAGAAAATCAGACTGGCACTCAGGACAATAGCTGGCCCGGCCGGCAATGAGGCGTAATACGACCACAGTAGCCCGACGAGACTGGCAATCATGCCAATCGCCATGGCAATGCCCAAGGTTTGAGGTAAGTTTTTGGCCCAAAAACGCGCACTGGCGGCGGGGAGCATCATTAGTCCGACTGACATCAGCGTGCCCAGAATTTGAAATCCAGCCACTAAATTAAGCACGACTAATGACAGAAACAGCGCATGAACCACCATCAACCAATGCCCCATACTGACCCGCAGGAAAACAGGATCAAATGACTCCACCACTAGCGCGCGATAAATAGCCGCTAAAGCCAACATAGAGAAAGTGGTTATTACCCCAACCATGGTCATGGCGTTGGCATCAACAGCGAGAATAGAACCGAATAACACATGGAGCAGATCCATACTGGAGCCGCGCAAAGAGACTAGCGTGACCCCTAAAGCCAAAGAACCCAGATAGAAACCGGCAAAACTGGCATCTTCTTTTAACAGTGTTCGGCGGCTCACCCATCCCGACATCATGGCAACCGCCAGCCCGGCAATAAATCCCCCGACGCCCATGGCCACCAGTGACATACCCGAAATCAGGTATCCGATAGCCGCCCCAGGTAATACTGCGTGCGACAGAGCATCACCGACTAAACTCATTCGTCGTAATAATAAGAAAACCCCCAATGGCGCAGAACTGAGTGACAGAGCTAAACACGCGATCAATGCCCGGCGCATAAAGCCAAAATCCAAAAAAGGATCAACAAGTAAATGAAGCAATATCATGGATTGATTGCCCTCAGAGAGTTGGGCGGTGCGGAAAACGGGCAAGATGAACCCTGAGAGTGGTGCCACTGGGCTAAAACCTGATCAGAGGATTGCCAGCAATAGCCTTGAGATGTTAGCCACAATGCATGAGGGAAATGGTCGGCCACCATCGACATATCATGCAGGACAGCAATTATGGTTCTCCCCTCATTATGTAGCTGATGAATAACCTCAAGTAACAACCCGACAGTTTGGCTATCAATACCGGTGAAAGGCTCATCCAACAAAATCAGTTGCGCTTGTTGTACTAAAAGACGAGCAAATAGCACCCGCTGCAATTGTCCACCCGAAAGCTCACCAACCGGCTGGCGAGCCATATCCTGCATTCCGACCGCACTTAATGCCTGTTTGATTCGTTGCCGTGATTGGTGATTAATTCCACCCAATAATCCACTTTGTGGCCAACACCCCATCGCCACTACATCTTGGACAACAATAGGAAACTGCCTGTCTAACTCAGCTTGTTGAGGAAGGTAGGCTATTTGCGGGGATCTCCCGCCAGTAAATGTCACTTTCCCCGCAACAGCTGGTTGTAAGCCCGCCAAAGTTTTAAGTAAAGTGGATTTACCCGCCCCATTGGCTCCAATAATTGCAGTAAGCGAACCTGCGGAAAAACAACCATTAATTGATGGTGTTAGGGCACGGTTTTCATATCCAATCTCAATATTTCTCAAATTTATCATGGCAATACATTCGCCCAATAAATGGCACACCACAACAACACACAAAGTAAGGCAACACCGACAATGCGCTGTAAGGAAGAAAGTGAAAATAACGTCCAGTGCGGTAGCGGGGTAAATCGAGCAGAGAATTTATTCATGTCAGAGAAGAATAAGTGATTAATGATATATTATAACATCACATTACTTAGTCAAATTCAAGTGTGCATCTCTACCATAAATATTTCAAAGGTAACAATTCATGACGGGGTATCGATACAACATCAACAGAGGTGGATAAAAATCCGGTGCTGTTGATAAAATAAGCAGTGCGAACATGCTTAGTTACAGCAAATTAAAGTATTTTTACTAATATCTTACTGGTGAGGGTGGGCATGATTTTGGTACTCTAGCAGCAGAACTCTTCGTTAACGCTCGCAAAACGGTAATTTACACAATAGAAAACCAGCCTTACGGGAGTCCCTCCTCTTGATAAAACCGGCATAGCATTCTAAATTAATAGAAGTAGGCTGAGTTAAGCGTGAGTAATAACCTTAAATATGCAAAACTCTATTTAAGTTTTTTAATTTTATTGTCGAACAGTGTTATTGAATACGACCTTAATAACGTCACTCAATGCTAACTAAGCGGTTTAGTAGATAAATCTCATTAAATTTGAAATTTTTACTTCAAATCATGCGAATAGTTACTGAAAACAGATATCATCGCATTTTTTGTAACAATGGCAGTGTGTTAATGAATTAATCTTGTCACCATGAGCGGACAATTAATGAACAATGAAATAGCTGGGGACTTTTTCTCAGGGCGTTACCCGATTTCATTACTGAGGAATGTTATCAAGAATAACATAGGTGAAATTGAAGAAAGCTTGGTTTCTGGGTTAATGTATTATTCGGAGAATGCCCAGTACACCACTGGTTCATTAGAAATTCTTGATATTATAAATTTGAAAGATAACTATTATTCAATGACTTACTCTTATCAGTGGTATATTTTCAACCCCTGTTTAGATATCAATACTGAAGAGTTGTTAACAAATGCTGTAACATTTATTGTACACCCAGAAAAAATCACTTTTGATATAATTAACAATGACAGACCTTCAACCGCTGATGAATTGTAAGATTAAGTAATAAAGTTGCGCGATGAGCGGAGAAATGATTTATATTTATAGCAAGAAACGTTTATTTACTTTACCGATAAGCTTTTGCATTTATATGATTACCGATCTACTCACATTGTGTTATCAACACCGAATTAAGCGTTTACGGAGGGGATGATATGGATGAGTACTCACCGAAGCGGCATGACATTGCCCAATTGAAGTTTTTATGTGAGAGTTTGTATGATGAAGGCATTGCCACCCTTGGTGACAGCCACCATGGTTGGGTAAATGACCCGACTTCTGCCGTAAATCTACAATTGAATGATTTGATCGAGCATATAGCTTCATTTGTGATGAGTTTTAAAATAAAATACCCAGATGGCGTAGACCTTTCAGAGTTAGTGGAAGAATATTTAGACGATACATATACTCTGTTTAGTAGTTATGGGATCAATGATCCTGAATTGCGTCGCTGGCAAAAAACCAAAGAGCGTTTATTCAGACTTTTCTCAGGAGAATACATCTGTACCCTGATGAAAACTTAAAGAATAGTTTCACTATATTATTTTTATATCGAGAAGAAGATTCACCATGACAAAAACTGACTACCTGATGCGTTTAAGAAAATGTACAACTATTGATACATTAGAACGTGTAATTGAAAAGAATAAGTACGAACTTTCAGATGATGAGCTGGAATTATTTTATTCAGCTGCAGACCATCGCTTAGCTGAGCTCACAATGAATAAACTTTATGATAAAATTCCACCTACTGTGTGGCAACATGTGAAATAGTCTGCTTAACGCTGGTTAAGACACACAACGTTGAGCCGATAATTGTTATCGGCTTCAATGCAGTCAGCGGGTTGTAAGTGTTCAATTTGAGATAAAACACCCAGGTATTGAAGGTTAACTTTAATCCCGCGTTATTGCGCATCTGTGTTTAAATGAAGCGTGTCTAGATGAAGTCATGGGGGTTTATCAGAACATTGAAGTGATGCTGTATTGTTGTGCTATTTAATTTATCAAATCCTCCTGGCCACTAATAATTTAAAAACATTATTAGTTATAGACCAAATCTAAGATGCAAATTAAAAATCTAACTTGCAAATAAATAAGAAAATTCTTGTATTAACTTTCAATAAACGGTCGGTTAGCACTATAGACATAGGGGGGCAAAAAGATTTATCGCTGATAATGATTAGTTGATAACTACTGGTTGATATTGTGCTGGCGAAGAGAGTTGATAAGCCGAATGATTTTGATAATGAATGACTCGCCAAAATTGGTGGAGGCCCTGCCAGCTACATCCCGGCACACACCTCGCCTGCTACGGCTGCTTCCTTCCGGATCTGACCGAGTTCACAAGTTAGTGTTGCGGGAGAACCAACAGGACCTCCATTGACGTTAACGGCTCCTTGTACTCTGGAGCGGTGGGCATTATCGACTATGGACCTCGAAATAGCAAGACAACACGCGCTAACTGATTATTTCTTGCCCAGCATACTTAATCTTCGGGCGAAATCTATTTTCTTGTGGCAAAAAAATCTCTGATGATGTTATTTATTCTCCTCATTCTATTTATATCACTCTCATTTTCTCGATAGCGCCACACTATTTGCTAACACAGATAACCAATAAGAAAGAGGACGCAGTGACATCACCAAGAACTGAGCTATCAAGCCCGGATGACGCTGAAACGCTAAATGACGCAGCAGAGCAAAATCACCCGCCAATAATCGACAGCTTCCGTCAGCGAGTATTTCAGGTTGTGGCGGCGATTCCATTTGGGCAAGTGACCACTTATGGCGATATTGCCCGGTTGATAGGCTCACCCAGAGCTGCGCGGCAAGTTGGCGGCGTTCTGAAACGCTTACCTGAAGGCTCTACATTACCTTGGTATCGGGTGATTAATCGTCACGGGGAGATATCGTTAGTCGGAGAAGATTATCTTAGACAGAAAAATGCATTGCTGGCTGAAGGTATTGAAATAAGTCCCGCTGGGCGTATTGATTTACAGCAATATCGCTGGCGCTACAGTGAGCTTTAGCGCCACAGTTCAAGACACTGCAGCGCATAAAGCGACATGAGAATTACTGTATCGTCCCAGTACCGGTCGTTGTGGCTGTAGGTGCAGTTTCAATTGCAACAGAGGTCACTGGAACCAGTAGCAGATTCGCCTGAGTGCCAGTGCCGTTGTTAATCACTTCTTGAATGGTATCAGTGATAAACAGAAGCTGACCATTACGTGTAATAGCCGCACTTACGATGATACGGGCATTTGGCTGGATCTCAGTTGGGTTAAACGGCAAGGTAAAACTAAACGGAGCCTGTTTACCCTCAGTACGAATTGCTTTCTGAGAAATAACCCGAGTTGGCGCATCAGCCAGTGAAGCATCCGACAGCGTTACCGTGACGATAGCATCAGGTGGCAAAGCAATACGCTCGCGGATATTCACTGTTCCCTGCACAGCAGGTTGAGCAATAGGTGCCGCAGTGGCTCCTGCGGATGCCGGAACGGGAACATCAGCCCCTTTGTGGGCGCACCCCGCTAAACTAACGACCAATGCTGCCCCACCCACTATCTGCCAGAATTTTATTAATTGCCAAGGTTTCATAGGTCGCACTCCTTCTTATTATTAAGATGCCAGCTATTCATATAAGAGCTGGCGTTTAATCAGTGGCTTCAACCACCTAGCAAGCTAATTATAGCACAATCATCTACTCCCTGCCGATTCTCTCCCAATTGAGCCATTTATCAGACTATTCCTTATCAAGCTATCTTCAATCGTACAGCTGTTTCACAGCAATATATTGACGACCGCCCAATGGATTCCGCACACTGTGTATGAACTCAATCATCAGGGACTACAACATGAGCCAGGCATTAGAAAAACTGCTCGATCTGCTCGATTTGGAGAAAATTGAAGAAGGGATCTTCCGGGGCCAAAGTGAAGATCTGGGCTTGCGCCAGGTATTTGGTGGTCAGGTTGTCGGTCAGGCTATTTATGCGGCAAAACAAACCGTCCCTATTGATCGGCTCGTCCATTCATTTCACAGCTATTTTCTGCGCCCAGGGGACAGCAGCAAACCCATCATTTATGACGTAGAAACATTACGCGATGGCAATAGTTTCAGCGCCCGTCGGATCAGCGCGATTCAGAATGGTAAACCTATCTTCTATATGACGGCGTCGTTCCAGAGTCAGGAAAATGGTTTTGAACACCAAAATACTATGCCAGATGTCCCACCGCCGGAGGGATTGATGTCGGAAACCGAGATTGCCCGCCAATTTGCTCATCTGATCCCCGAAAAAGTGCGGGAGAAGTTTATTGGCAATCAGCCGATTGAAATGCGCCCGGTGAAATTCCATAACCCACTGCAAGGTTCAAAAGCAGAACCTAACCGCTACGTCTGGTTCCGCGCCAATGGCCAAATGCCGGATGACTTGCGCGTTCACCAGTATTTGCTGGGTTATGCTTCTGATTTCAATTTCTTGCCAACGGCCTTACAGCCTCACGGCATTGGCTTCCTTGAACCAGGCGTGCAAATTGCCACCATTGATCATTCCATGTGGTTCCACCGCCCATTCCGGCTTGATGATTGGCTGCTATATGCAGTAGAAAGCACTTCAGCCTCTGGGGCTCGTGGTTTTGTTCGCGGGCAAATCTATAATCGGGAAGGAGTCTTGGTCGCCTCTACCGTGCAGGAAGGTGTAATTCGTTTACATCGGTAATCGCCATCAATAATAAGGGGCGATGTCGCCATCGCCCCTGTTGCTACCATTATTATTATTTATTCTGCTGCCATTCTTAGTTTACTGATTATAGGCATTTTCGCCGTGGCTATTAACATCCAGACCTTCGCGTTCTTGCTCTTCGGGTACCCGCAGGCCAACCACCAGGTCAGCAATTTTGTAGGCGACGAAAGCAACGACACCAGACCAGACCAAACACACGCCCACGCTAAATAATTGCACACCGACTTGATGCCCCATGGTGACGCCAGCCGCGTAACCGGTACCGCCTAATGAAGCAGAGGTGAAGACGCCGGTCAGGATACAACCGACAATCCCGCATACACCGTGGACACCAAACACATCACAGGTATCATCCACCCGCAGCCATTTCTTCAGCAAAACCACACCCCATAGACCGGCAACACCACCCACCAGGCCGATAATCAGTGCGCCGCCAACACCGACAGTCCCTGCCGCCGGTGTAATCGCCACCAAACCGGCGATACAACCTGAACAAGCACCTAACAGTGATGGTTTACCACGTAAAATCCACTCAGCAAATACCCAAGAAAGAATGGCACCCGCTGTCGCGACAACTGTATTCAAGAAAGCTAATGCAGCAATTTCGTTAGCGGCGCTAGCTGAACCGGCGTTGAAACCAAACCAGCCGATATACAGAATTGCAGTCCCGGTGAACACCATCGGTAAGTTGTGTGGTTTGAAAGCTTCTTTACCAAAACCGGCACGTTTACCCAGTAAGTAAGCCCCTACCAACCCGGCAATCGCGGCATTAATATGCACCACTGTGCCGCCCGCGAAGTCCAGAGCGCCGTCCAGTGCCAGGAAACCGCCGCCCCAGACCATGTGCGCCATTGGCAGGTATGAGAAAGTGAACCACAACACGGCAAAAATAAGCACCGCAGAGAAGCGGATTCGCTCAGCAAATGAACCGACCACCAATGCAACTGTGATACAGGCGAATGAAGCCTGGAACACCACATGGATATATTGGTAGAAAGTGCCACTCAAGCTAGTCAGGCCAATACCTTTGAGCATCGCCATATCAAAGTTACCGAAGAATGCGTTGCCGGTACTGAACGCCAGACTGTAGCCATACAAAATCCACAAAACACAAATCAGCGCAAAGGTCACCATGACCTGAGTCATCATCGACAATACGTTTTTGGAACGCAGCAGGCCGCCGTAGAACAGGGCAATACCGGGGACCGTCATAAACAGCACCAACGCGGTGCAAATCATCATAAAGGCATTATCTGCTTTGTCAGCTACCACCGGTGCAGCAGCCATTGCCAAAGAGGGCAGCATTGCTACCGAACTCAGGCCCAACACGGATAAAAGTTTTTTCATCATCAACCCATCCCTATTCACTAAATTTGAGCCTGCAAATTACAGTGCTGCTTCGTCTGTTTCGCCGGTACGGATGCGAATAACACGTTGCAATTCAGCAACGAAAATTTTGCCGTCACCAATTTTGCCGGTATAAGCGGCCTTACTGATAACATCAATAACTTCATCCAATTGATCATCAGCAATCGCGATATCAATCTTTACTTTGGGTAAAAAATTGACGCTGTATTCCGCTCCCCGATAGAGTTCTGCATGTCCTTTCTGGCGACCAAATCCTTTCACTTCGGTTACGGTCAACCCTTGAATACCTACAGAGGACAAGGCTTCACGCACATCTTCTAGCTTAAATGGTTTGATAACCACGGTAACCAGCTTCATATTTGCCCCTTCTCGAATTAAATTGAATTCATGTCTGCCACAAAAGAAGTAAAGCAAAGGCTATGCCATAAATAATATTGACGAGAATTTAATGCAAAAAGGGCGGGTTGATGGGGGTTGAGATGTACAGCACGACAGCGGTGTCACTAGATAGAGAGGATTGAACAGTTTTTACGCACCAAATTAGTGCGACGCGCGTCGCAAAAGTGCACCACGATATCTTCGCGCGCTTGTGTTGTCTGATTATGGTGCGGCAATGCTTCTTGATAGGTATTCGCTGGGCTATTGGCTGAAAGAAAAATAACAGAAATGAAATGGAAAATAGCGGGAAGCTGCGAGGACATCGCCCCCGCAGCTTATTCTTTAACTTATCGCAGTTTCGATTTGGTCAATGGCCGCCAAATCTTCACTGACTAATTGCAATTGATACATTTGATAATAGCGCCCATGTGCCGCCAGCAACTCTTGATGCTTACCCTGCTCAACAGCTACACCACGGTGCAATACCAAAATAGTATCCGCCTCGACAATGGTCGAAAGGCGGTGAGCTATCACCACCAAGGTGGTGTTTTTGCGGATCAATTGCAAAGCTCGCTGAATGGCTTGCTCTGTGCCAGAGTCAATATTAGCCGTCGCTTCATCCAAAATAAGAATCTGTGGTGCCTGCACCAATACTCGTGCCATCGCCAAAAGCTGCTTTTGCCCGACTGACAAGGTGTTGCCCTGCTCTCCAAGCAAACTGTGCAACCCATCTGGCAATTCACGGACCAGCGGAGCCAATTGCACAGTTTCCAGCGCATCCCACACTTGCTGCTCACTAATATCACGGCCTAATGTCACATTAGCAAAAAATGAATCGGCTAATACCACTGGATCTTGTTGCACCATAGCCACACCCTGGCGCAATGTTTGATGTGATAATTCAGATAGTGGCCGACCATCAAGTAAAATCTCACCTTGCTGCACCGGATAATAGCCCATCAACAAATTTGCCAGGGTGCTCTTGCCACTGCCAGTATGCCCAACCAGCGCGATAAACCCATGCGAAGGCACATCCAGGGAAATATTTTGCAGCACCATTTTATCGTGGCGATAAGCAAAGCTGACATTATTAACCTGAATACGGCCGCTCGTCAGTGGACGGTCATCAGTGCCATAGCCTTGTTGGGCGCTGTCCATCAGCTCGAAAATACGCTCCCCTGCAACCACTGCTTGCTGCATGACCGACTGCTGTGATGTCAATTCAATCAATGGTTCATTGAGACGACCAAGGTAGTTGATAAACGCATACAGCACCCCGACCCCCACAGAACCCTCTGGACTGAAGCCGAAAAGCAGCAATAAACCACACAGCACCATGGCTGAAAATAGACTCAGCAATGGGCGCAATAAAAAGCCTTCCAGACGCAACGTTTGCATCCGCGCCTTATAATGAGCGAGATTAGTAGACGCCATGCGCTCACCAAAACGTACTTGCTGGCGAAACTGTTGGATAACGCCCATTCCGTTAATGACTTCATTAAAACCGTCATTAATATCCGCTAAATAGGCTCGAACCCGACGGACGACCGGTGTGCTATAACGTTGATAAATCGCCATAACCACCAGCACTGCGGGAAAAATACAGATCGAAATCAGCGCCATGCGCCAATCCAGGCTGAACATTGCCACCAGCATCGCGCCAATTAGTGCCGCACTTTTCAATACCGTCGACACCACCATCACATACAAATCTTTTATGACTTCGGTGTCGTTCGTTACGCGGGAAATCAATTGCCCGACAGGTTGGGTATCAAAAGCACTGAGAGGCTGGCGCAAAGCTGCATCCATCACTTCAATCCTGAGCCGTTGAACCACACCGACTGCCGCGCGATTAAACAATAATGCTTGAAAATAGTGCAATGTGGCTGCCAGTAATTGCAGTAGCAAATAAGCCAAAGCCAACCCACTGACCAACCCCAGCGGCAAAGTGCCTTTCGCCACCACGTGGTCAATGAAATAACTGATCAACAGAGGGCCACTGACCTCAGCAGCCGCAGCAATCCACAGCATCAGAACCGCCAACCCTAATGGCTTGCGATAAGGGGAACCATAGGAAAGCAGGCGTTTTAGTGTCGGCCAAAGTTGCTTAACTTTACTCATCGGTTTTGGCCTCCGACTCACCGTCATCCAATGCCGCCTCCAATTGCTGATAGCGATACATTTCCCGATACCACCCAGACTGATTCACCAAAACATTATGAGTACCGCGTTGCATCACCCCGCCGTGCTGCATCACCAGAATTTCGCTGGCTTCAGTTAAGGCAGAAAGGCGGTGTGCGCTGATAATCACGGTACGATGTTCGCCCCACTCGCGCAGATTCTTTAAGATTTCATGTTCGGTTTGACCATCAACCGCAGAGAGCGCGTCATCGAGGATCAGAATTTCAGTCTCCAATAGCAGCGCTCGGGCGATAGAAATCCGCTGTTTTTGTCCACCGGACAGCATCACACCGCGCTCGCCCACTTCCGTGTCATACCCCTGAGGAAGACGTAAAATATCTTCATGCACACTGGCTAAGCGGGCAGCCCGTTCGATTTGATCTTGGGTCGCATCAGGTTTACCCAGTGCAATGTTGCCCGCGACGGTATCAGAGAATAAAAATGGCGTCTGGCTGACCACGGATAAGCGCCCACGCCAGTCATGCAAACGGATATCAGACAGCGGATGCCCTTGATAGCAAATCGCGCCGTCATCAATATCAAATTGCCGCTGAATCAGTGCCAGCAAGGTGCTTTTGCCAGACCCCGTTGGCCCACATAACCCAAGCATCTGCCCTGGAGCTAGTTTCAGTGCGACATCATGCAGAGCGGGCTGTTTGGCTTCTGGATAATAGAAATGACGAATATTCACCGCCAAAGTACCGCGCTCGCTCGACAGTTCGATGTCACCATCTTGCACCACTGGCGCTTCTTCCAGCAAACTACGAATACGGCTATAAGCAGCACTGCCGCGTTCAACAATATTGAACATCCACGCCAGCGCCAACATCGGCCAAATCATTAAGCCTAAATACATAACAAAGCTGGTCAACTGCCCCAAGGTGATGCTGTGGTTAACCACCATCCAGCTACCACCGCCAATAGCCAATAAATTTGCGATACCGATAGCAATATAAATTGTCGGATCAAAACGAGCATCAATGCGGGCGACATACATATTTTTAGCACCCGCTTCTTCGGCAACCCGCGCAAATTGTTGTGATTGGTTCTCTTCCAGGCCAAAAGCTTTAATCATGCGAATGCTGGTGAGGCTTTCCTGCGCCTGATTATTAAGCGCAGAAAATGCCCCCTGAGCTGATTTGAAACGCTGATGCAGTTGGTCGCCGTAATATTTGATGACCACCGCCATGACCGGCATCGGGAGCAATGACAGCAAAGTTAATTGCCAGCTGATTTGGGTGCTCATGACAATCAATACCGCACACCCCATCACCAGCGAATCCACCAGTGTTAATACCCCCTCACCTGCGGCAAAGACCACGCGATCGACATCATTGGTAGCGCGCGCCATTAAATCACCGGTGCGGTGACGTAAATAAAAACCTGGGGCTTGTCGGCTAAGTTGGCGATAAAAATTGCCGCGTAATTCCACAGCCAATTGATAGGAAGCACCAAAAAGTAAAACGCGCCAAACATAACGCAGCAGATAGACCACGATAGCCGTCACTAGCATCACGCAAACCCATACCAATAACATATTGGTCGACATCTGTTTTGTGCTGATGCCATCAACAATTACCCCTACCAACTTAGGTGGTAATAATTGCAGGATAGCAATAATGATCAGCAATAGTACCGCTCCCACATAGCGGCGCCACTCACGGCGGAAATACCAGCCTAATTGTGCAAACAATCTCACTCAGTTTTATTCCATGGTCTGACACCGAATAACATCGGTATTTGCTCGCTAAATGCGACAGGGCAGTAGAATACCATCGTTAAAATGGTTTTTTATACCCAATAGATGCCAAGCAACCCACACTCCGCAGTTTGAAAAATGACAGGAATCACTCAGGTACAGGCAACGCAGTGGTGTATTTAATTTTTTCCATTGCAAAGCTGGATGTTACATCAATCAACCCCGGCACACCGTTCACCATGCGTTTGTAAAAGTTGTCATAACTCTTCATATCAGCGACTTCAACCTGCATCAAATAGTCGTACTCCCCCGCCATTCGATAAAATGCCAGCACCTCTGGCATTTGCTTGGTGAACTCGACGAACTCCTGATACCAATCGCTATTATGCTGCTGTGTTTTGATCAGCACAAATGCCGTGAGTCCTAATCCTAACTTTTCGCTATCTAACAATGCCACTCGCCTGCGGATAAACCCATCATCCTCAAGGCGCTTCAAACGTTTCCAGCAAGGTGTAGAAGTCAAATTGACAGCTTCGGCCAGCACTTGCAGTGATTGCGTGCAATCTTCTTGCAACATACACAGGAGCTTACGGTCAGTTTTATCTAACATAGCGAATAACCATAGAATAAATTTCTACCATTTGGCGATAAAGAAGTAAAAATGGCAACGTTTTTTTCTTTGATAACCGTTAACCTAGTCATCATTAGTTTACTACCTACATCGCAGGCCATAAAATGACCAACACTTGGGTAAAAAATGCTATCAGTGAAATAGAAGCTGATTTTCAACGCTCCGCTGATACCCACCTAATCCGCTTAAATCTGCCCGAATTTCCCGGCATTTATCTCTATTTAAAAGATGAAAGTACACATCCAACCGGTAGCTTAAAGCACCGTTTGGCCCGCTCTTTGTTTCTCTATGGCCTATGTAATGGCTGGATCAAAGAAGACACCACAATAATAGAAGCCTCATCAGGGAGCACCGCGGTGTCAGAGGCCTATTTTGCCCGCCTGATTGGTTTGCCATTTATTGCAGTAATGCCAAGTTGTACTGCTCGACGTAAAGTGGAGCAAATCACTTTCTATGGTGGGCGCTGCCATTTTGTCGACCATGCCGGGCAAATTTATGCTGCATCCGAGCAATTGGCACGTGAGCTTAACGGCCATTATATGGACCAATTCACTTATGCTGAGCGGGCAACTGATTGGCGTGGGAATAATAACATTGCCGATAGTATCTTCCGCCAAATGGCCCGCGAACCACACCCAATTCCTAACTATATTGTCATGAGCGCCGGCACTGGCGGCACCTCCGCCACTTTGGGGCGCTACATTCGCTATCAAGGGCATGACACCCAACTGATGGTGGTCGATCCGGAAAACTCAGTTTTTTATGATTGTTTCTGTCACCGTGACCGTACAGTCACAGGCAGTTGTGGTAGCCGGATTGAGGGGATTGGTCGGCCACGTGCTGAGCCTTCATTCATCCCAGAAGTGATCGACAGCATGTTACGGGTTCCTGATGCCGCCAGTGTTGCCACCATCCATTGGTTGGAGGGTATATTGGGCCGCAAAGTGGGTGCATCCACCGGCACTAACGTTTGGGGAGCATTACAATTAGCTAAACAAATGCGCGAGCAGGGCCAAACAGGTGCTATCGTGACGCTACTCTGTGACAGCGGCGAGCGTTATCTCGATACTTATTACGATCCTCAGTGGGTAAGCAACAATATCGGCGATTTAACATCTTATCGCAATGAATTAAATAACCTTTAACTCATTGATAAAAGGGCCTTAATATAGGCCCTTTGAGGAAGAAAAAAACCGGATGGTTATCCGGCTGGCTAATAGCTACACCCAAGGTTCAGTTTAAAGAACCAAGGGCATATGACCTCAGAATTCGGGGGAATAGGTGAGGTGTGGTGAACTTAGCCAATGTTGCAAATAGTGAGCTACGCCTTGTTCCTCGCAGCGACCAATAATCTGTAATTGAGGTAACTCTTGCTTCAATTGCGGTAATGCATTTCCCATCACTAGCCCACGGCCGACTCGCGACAACATTTCTTTATCATTCATCGCATCGCCAAACGCCATGCAATCAGCCAAGGTTAAATCAAGATGATGGCTTAATCGCTCTAAAGCCGCCCCTTTATTACAACCACGAGGCAACATTTCGAGGCACTCCTCGGCCGAGAAACAAAAATCAGCTTTTTCGCCCATTTGCTGCTCAAGCTGAATCTTAAGTTCAGCTAGCTCTTGATGTGACGCAATAAAGCAAACTTTGTGATTACCCGTCATCGGTAATGCATCCAGCGTGGTCAGTTGGAACTGAAAACTACTGGTTTTATGGGCCGCCAGTAATGCTGGATCATTGTAATTAGTGAACCAACCATCATCACGGAAGATATGAACACTGGCATTTGTCTGCCATGGGGTACGCAGCACAAACTCCACCAGCTCTGCCGGTAAATCCATACCATCTAAATGCACTCCATCCATGTCACACACTCGAGTGCCATTGCCAGTAATTAAATAACCGTTAATGCCTGAATGAGACAGAATGCCTTTCATATCAAGGTAATGCCGACCAGTGGCAAATGTCAGGATCACTCCGCTCTCCACTAACTGGTGTAACGCATTCAATGTCGCGCCGCCAATCTTATGGTCGCGCATTAGCAAGGTTCCATCCATATCAAAAGCGGCTAAACGGTACATTTAAAACCTCATAAAGAGTGAAACTGGTGATATGTATAAAATTATGGCGTAGTATTTACGGAACTAATAGTGAACAAATAATTTAAACTATTCCGGATTTAATTATGCGCATTATACATCGGCTCACCCAATATCAGCGCCTATACCAAAAGTTCGGAGATAACTTAGCGGCGACTACCGTCGGTGAGGTTGCTGGCCTGCTGTTTTGCAGCGAACGTCATGCTCGCACCTTAATACAACAGCTACAGGCTAATGAGTGGCTCAGTTGGCATTCACAGGTGGGTCGGGGAAAACGGGCACAACTGCAATGTCTGAAAAACCCCGATGCACTTCGGGCAGCCTATCTACAGGTGTTTCTCGAACAAGGTGATAGCCAGGCTGCACTCGAATTGGCTCAACTGGCACCCGACCGCCTACAAGCCTTGCTGAACCCTCATATGGGCGGGCAATGGCAAGCAGACAGCCCTGTATTGCGTATTCCTTATTACCGTACACTTGAACCCTTAAACCCACTCACCGCCATAGGGAGGGCCGAACAACACCTGATTTATACCTTACACGCGGGCCTGACCCGTTTTAACACCGGTGACCCTCAGCCCAAACCGGATCTGGCTCACCACTGGCAAGTCAGTGATGATGGTTTAACCTGGCGCTTCTTTTTGCGTAGTCAGTTGCGTTGGCATAATGGGGAACGCCTTCACGGCCAGCAATTATTGCAGACGCTGATGTTACTGCGGGAAAATACGCGCAGCCAACCCAGTTTTGCCAATATCCTGACCATCACCCTCCCCCACGCTTTATGTTTGCAATTTACACTTTCTCAGCCGGATTACTGGTTAGCTCATCGATTGGCTGATTTACCCTGCCGCTTATTTCATCCAGACCACCCCCTGCTGGGCGCAGGTCCTTTTAAGTTGGCGACTTTCGAACAGCATCTGGTACGGCTAGAACAACATGAATTCTACCATTTGCAGCACCCTTATCTGGAGATTATCGAGTATTGGATAACCCCGAGTCTGATGGAGCACTCAGCCGACGGGGGTTGCCAACATCCGGTGCGTATTACCATCGGTCAGGAAGAGGACTTCCCTTTAGCACGCCCCGTCCAGCGCAGTATGAGCCTGGGATTTTGTTATCTGGCAATTAATCAGCACCGCAGTGATATGACTCCGCAGCAAATAGCCAAGTTGCTGATGTTAGTGCAAACCTCCGGCATATTGGAGGAGCTATCAATCCGACGCGGAATCATAACGCCAAGCCATGAAATGCTGCCGGGCTGGCCAATCCCGAAGTTTAAGGCTGATGAAGACCCCCAGTTGCCAGCCCATCTGATACTGATATATCAGCCACCAATGGAGCTAAAAAGTGTCGCCGAGCAACTAAAAACAGTATTGGCAGCACAAGGTTGTACCTTAGAAATCCGTGCTAGCGACGATAAACAGTGGAAAGATACCCGCCAAATTGAAAAGGCTGATTTATTATTAGCAGACCATTTAGTCGGTGAATCACCTGAAGCCGCAATGGAAAGCTGGCTCCGGCTTGATCCACTGTGGCGTGGCATACTCTCACCACAGCAACGGGAACAGCAGCAAGACACGCTAGCTCACATTCAGCAAATCGAACTGGCTCCAGAACGTTTTCGCCAATTACGGGAACACTATAATAACCTGATGTTGTCCGGGCTGATTCTGCCGCTGTTCAACTATCAATATCAGGTCAATGCCCCACCACGAATTAATGGTGTAACATTAACAGGTTACGGTTGGTTCGACTTCAGCCAAGCATGGTTACCCCCACAACAACCTGATAACCAAACTCAGGCAGCTACCTTTTCTAGCACTATCTGAGTACCATACTGCCAGTTTTTAATTTTGCTGTGAGATTAGCTAGTTAAAGCTCACAGCCGTACGAGGTAACAGTATGAAACGTGCCGTAGTTGTTTTTAGTGGTGGGCAAGATTCCACAACCTGCTTAATTCAAGCATTACAGCAGTATGATGAAGTCCACTGCATAACGTTCGATTACGGGCAGCGACACCGTACAGAAATCGATGTTGCTCGCGATTTGGCAATTCAACTGGGCGCTAAAGCGCACAAAGTGTTGGATGTGACGATGCTCAATGAGCTAGCGGTCAGCAGCCTGACTCGAGACAGTATTCCCGTCCCAATCCACAATGAAGAGGCTGGAGATTCACTTCCCAGCACATTTGTTCCTGGCCGTAATATTCTTTTTCTGACCTTGGCGGCCATTTATGCTTATCAGGTACAAGCCCAAGCGGTTATTACTGGCGTCTGCGAAACAGATTTCTCCGGTTACCCAGATTGTCGGGATGAATTCGTTAAGGCCCTTAACCATGCAATAGATTTAGGTATTGGTCGAGATATAGCATTCATCACCCCGCTGATGTGGCTTGATAAAGCCGAGACATGGGCATTGGCAGATTATTATCAGCAACTTGATCGCGTCCGTCATGACACCCTAACCTGCTACAATGGGATTCAGGGTGATGGCTGCGGTCAATGTGCTGCCTGCCACTTACGCGCCAAAGGGCTAGAGTTCTATCTGGCTAATAAATCTAAAGTTTTATTGAGCTTAAAACAAAAAACCGGGCTGGTTTGATCTTGTACTCCAGTGTGACTACCTGAGCGAAATCACTGCCCTGCGCTCACGACCTCGCTCAATCAGAGCGAGGTAGGTCTAGATTAATATTAATCACAGTTTCCTTTTAGCGCCCTCGATTAACAAACTCCTGAAGCTTTTCATGCAATTCCCCATCAATGGGTAATGCCTTTTGGCTATGCAGGTCGATACAAACAAAAGTCAACTCTGCATCAGCTATCGGAATTAACTCAGGTTCCAGCGTGACAATTTGTTTCATCACACCACTTTTCCCATTCAACTTTAACAGTTGGCTATCTATCCGCAATAAGTCACCCAAGACTGCGGGTTTACGATAGTTAATATTGATATTAACTACTATAAAAGCGATTTGATTTTCAGCCATCCATTGCGCGGCTGGCTCCCCTTCAAGCCATTCCCAACGCGCTTCTTCGAGAAACTCTAAGTAGCGGGCATTATTAACATGTTGAAAAACATCAATATGAAAACCCCTAACTTTGATATGAGTATGCATGGCGACGAGCTTCTCCAAACAGTTAATCGTAATAATAAAGTGATAACCACAACTGGTATGACCTCGAAAGAAAGACTAGCAGAGGAAAGTCACTTCATAGAATGCTTACTATATAATTAGGATTAACATCACAATAATTCAGATTAACGTCACATTTTTACCGGACAGTTGCGCCTTACATTATGGAATACTGGGCATTGTTTGTGATGAAAGAGCCAGACAAATACTCACTAATACCCGCCTGACTCTTTTATAACTGACGTCTACATTCTCAGCTTGCCGCGATTTCTCTCTAAGAAAGAGGGGCCAATACCCGGAACTTCAAGTAATTGTTCTGCATCAGTGAAAAAACCGAACTGCTCGCGATAGTTCACAATGGCTTCGGCTTTCTTCCTGCCTATCCCGTTGAGGGACTGTGCCAACTGTTCCGCATCAGCGCTATTAATATTGATTTGGTTCTGTGCGTTATCCAACGGATTGCCCACTGTAGCAGTTACAATCATTTTATCATGTGTGGTTTTTACCGGGGTTTTGGGTGCAAGATTACTCTTGGCCGTGATTTTGTCGGATGGGTTGAGAGCTTTACCCTCCGAGAGGCTGGGAGCGGCATAAGCCAAAGGCTGGATATTAAAACCTGCTAATAATGCGGCTATGACAAATAATTTTCCGATGAATTTCATGCTGTATCCTCCTTGTGTTTGACAGCATACCTACCTTGCCTCAGCCTCCGATTTGCCGCAAAGGGCAGATTTTAGATATGCGAAAGGCCGCCAAAGCGACCTTTCGTTGTTACATCGAATTGCAAATCAATGCGGAGCTTATTGCAATGATGACTTTATTGAGGTTGTTGTTGCTCCGCAGGACCCATCTTAATAGTGGCCTGTTTGCGCAAGTTCGCCATCAGTGCATCAAAGGTCACACCGCTAGACCCTTCTTCCATCTTCGCGACGAAGGCCTTCATCTCGCTTTCCGGCAATTTACCCGGAGTCACCGATAACAGCTCGATCAAGACGATGTTTTCTTGACGGTCCTGAGACAAGCCATACACCGGCTGGTCTTTTTGCGGATGAGGCAAGCTAAAGATAGTCTGTACTAATTGGTCATCATCTGGTGCTCGTGACAAGGTTTTCTGCTCACCGAAGCTAATACCAGCGGCTTTCATCGCTTCTTCGCCTTTGCCTTGCTTCAGCGCAGTCAGGATCTTCTCACCATCAACACGGGCCAATTGTTCTGCTTTCTGACGTTTTACCAGCTCGGCAACCTGATCACGAACTTGATCAAATGGCTCAATACCTTCAGGTTTGTGGCCGTCAATGCGGATAACAAAAGCACGGTCGCCATCAACGGTGATGACATCAGAGTTGCTGCCAGGTGCGCCATTCTCACCCACTAAGCCACCCTCAAAGATTGCTTGCACCACAGGTTTGAAATTAACCTCAGCTGGCACAGCATCACGGGTGAACCAGTCAGTTTGCTTAGCTTTAGCACCTGCGGCTTCTTCTGCCGACGCCAGAGATTCGTTGTCACTGGTAGCAGCTTCGCTTACTTTTTGCTGTAAGGCGTAATAAGCATCAACTGCTTTTTCCTGCTTAACCTGTTTAGCCAGTGCATCATGAACTTCTGACAACGGTTTTACCTGTGCAGGTTTGATATCGTTAAGACGAACAATCAAATAACCCACAGAAGATTTCACCACATCAGACAACTGACCTTTTTCAGTCAGATTGGCTTGTTTCAGCTCATCCGCGGTGGTTTCCGGCTCCAACCAACCCAATTCGCCGCCATTTTTGCGGGAAATAATGTCAGTCGATTTCTCTTTTGCCATAGCGGCAAAATCAGCGCCTTTTTTCAACTCATCCAATGCAGTTTTGGCTTCAGCTTCAGTTTTAAACTGAATAACACTGTAGTTACGTCGCTCTGGCTGGGTATAGGTGCTTTTATGCTGCTCGTAATATGCGGCGATATCTTCTTCAGTGATCGTGATTTTATCCAGCATCGCAGCGGCATCCATCGCAATGAAACTGATTTTCATTTGTTCAGGTGCAATGAAGCTATTTTTATTTTGGTCGTAATACGCTTGCAGTTCTTCATCAGTGACTTTCTGCTGCGCTTGAAGAGCTTTAAGGTCTAGCGTTGCCAGACGGACGTCACGCTGTTGTAAAATCAACGCTGACATCGCCTGTGCTTCGACAGGCAGTACAAAGCCAGTATCACCAAAGGCTTGTAGCAATTGCTGATTAACCAGCTGCTGGCGCTGTAATTGAGCGAATTGGTCTGGGGTGTAGCCCATGCGATTAACCAGCTCAAGATATTTGCTGTTGTCGAACTTACCATCAGTCTGGAAATAAGGTGCCTGGCGGATGGCATCTTTCACTTGTTCGTCACTGGCAGTCAGGCCTAATTTTTTAGCATATTGGTCGAGCAACATATTGTTGACCAATTGCCCAAGTACCTGCTGACGCAGTTGTAGCATGTAGCCTTCATTCGCAGCCAATGCGGAGAACTGTTCACCTAATTGCTGTTGCAAGCGGCCACGTTCACTCTGCACAGCCTGTTCTAACTGACCACGACTAATCTCTTGGCCATTAACTTTGGCTGCAAAGTCGTTGGAACCGCCAATCAAATAGCTGCCAACCCCAGTCAGGATAAAGGACAACATGATCAAGGCTAGAATGATTTTGAGCACGACGTTATTAGCAGCCGCGCGTAAATTGTCCATCATAATGTGACAATACTCCGCTGTAATATGGATAAAAACTGTTGCGCAGGTCTAAATAAACCCAGCATTCCTTGCGACAGCCCTTCATGCTGCTGCGCGAAAAAAAAGCGCATCATTAACGATGCGCCTTGTATCTTACCTTACCAGCTCAACTGCGTCAGGTTATTGTTTGCGTCAGGTTATTGTTTAACACAAACAATATTCGGCTACAGGTGATAATTGGCGCGGCAATCAGTTTACAGCGTCTTTCAAGCCTTTACCGGCGCGGAAACCTGGAACTTTAGCGGCTGGAATACTGATTTCTTTGCCTGTCTGAGGGTTACGGCCAGTACGTGCAGAACGCTCACGTACTGCAAAAGTACCAAAACCAACCAGAGCTACGTCATCCCCTTCTTTCAAAGATTCAGTAACAGAAGCAATAATTGCGTCCAACGCGCGTCCAGCGGCCGCTTTAGAAATATCAGCACCTGCGGCAATTTTGTCGATTAGTTGTGACTTATTCACTCTTTCATCCCCTTTAGAATTCTATTGTCGCGCCGAAAATCCCTACGGACAACACGACAGCGCAGCTGTTATATCAACCCTGCCCGACCTTAGCAAGCAGCCCAAAGGCTTAAACTTTTGTCAGACAGATGAACTAACTTAGCGGCACAGAAAATAGCTGGCAAGTAGCATTTCACTTCCCAGCATCAGTTTTATCAATACTTTTTGCGATCCGTCACTATTTTGACGCTACCGGCTGTGCCCCGAAGGCTGGATTTTGCAAAGCAATGGCTAAAACATCATCAATTCGTTTAACCGGATGAATTTCCAGATCGGCGATAACATTGTCCGGAATCTCTTCCAAATCACGTTTGTTATCATCTGGAATCAGCACCACTTTGATCCCACCACGGTGAGCCGCCAGCAGTTTCTCTTTCAAACCACCGATTGGCAATACCAAGCCACGCAAAGTGATTTCGCCAGTCATGGCAACATCGGCACGCACCGGGTTACCCGTCAGACAAGAAACCAGCGCGGTACACATCGCAATACCTGCGCTTGGGCCATCTTTCGGCGTCGCGCCTTCAGGCACATGCACATGGATATCGCGTTTTTCGTAGAAATCAGGGTTAATGCCTAATTTATCCGCACGCGCACGCACCACGGTCAATGCAGCCTGAATGGACTCTTGCATAACTTCGCCCAGTGAACCGGTATAAGTCAGTTTACCTTTACCCGGCACACACGCGGTCTCGATGGTCAGCAAATCACCGCCCACTTCTGTCCATGCTAAGCCCGTCACTTGCCCTACACGGTTTTCAGTATCAGCACGGCCATAATCGACTTTCTGTACACCCAAGAAGTCTTTCAGGTTGTCGCCAGTGATTTCAATGTGCTTAACCGTTTTATCCATCAGCAGGTTTTTGACTGCTTTACGACACAGTTTGGAGATTTCGCGCTCCAGACTACGCACCCCAGCTTCACGGGTGTAATAACGGATAATACTCATGATCGCGCTATCATCAATGGTCAACTCACCTTTCTTGATGGCATTACGCTCAAATTGTTTTGGCAGCAAATGCTGTTTAGCAATATTGAGTTTCTCATCCTCGGTATAGCCAGACAGACGAATAACTTCCATACGATCCAACAACGGGGCTGGAATATTCATGGAGTTAGAGGTCGCCACAAACATCACATCCGAGAGATCGTAATCCACTTCCAGGTAGTGATCGTTAAATGCCACGTTTTGTTCTGGATCTAACACTTCCAGCAATGCAGACGCTGGATCGCCGCGCATGTCAGACGCCATTTTATCAATCTCATCCAACAGGAAAAGCGGGTTTTTCACCCCGACTTTTGCCATTTTCTGGATCAATTTACCTGGCATGGAACCGATGTAGGTACGGCGATGACCGCGAATCTCCGCTTCATCACGCACGCCACCCAATGCCATACGCACATACTGACGGCCTGTCGCCCGAGCAATAGATTGCCCCAAAGAGGTTTTACCCACCCCAGGAGGCCCCACCAGACACAGGATTGGCCCTTTGATTTTGCTGACCCGGCTCTGTACTGCGAGGTATTCTAAAATACGATCTTTAACGCGTTCCAAGCCGTAATGGTCGGTATCCAGAACTTCCTGCGCTTTTACCAAGTCTTTTTTAACTTTGCTACGGCTGTTCCACGGCACCTGCAACATCCAATCAATGTAACCACGAACTACAGTGGCTTCAGCCGACATCGGCGACATCATTTTCAGTTTTTGCAGTTCAGCTTCAGTTTTTTCACGCGCATCTTTCGGCATTTTAGCCGCTTCAATTTTGCGTTTTAGCGCTTCATGCTCATCAGGTGCATCGTCCATCTCGCCCAGTTCTTTCTGAATGGCTTTCATTTGCTCATTCAAATAGTACTCGCGCTGGCTCTTTTCCATCTGCTTTTTGACACGATTACGAATCCGTTTTTCGACCTGCAACAGATCGATTTCAGACTCCATCATCGCCATCAGATATTCCAGACGTTCGGTCACATCGAACATTTCCAGAACAGCTTGTTTATCATTTAACTTCAACGGCATATGAGCCGCGATAGTATCAGCCAGGCGTGCTGCATCATCAATACTGTGCAACGAAGCCAGGACTTCTGGCGGGATCTTTTTATTCAGCTTGATGTAGCCTTCAAACTGATTAATCGCCGTGCGAACCAACACTTCCTGTTCACGATCGTCCATCACCGGCGATTCAAGATATTCCGCCTGCGCAGCAAAATGCTCGCCGCTGTCGGAAAGCGTGGTGATACGCGCACGCTGTAGCCCTTCAACCAGCACTTTTACCGTGCCATCAGGCAATTTCAGCATTTGCAAAATAGAGGCTACGGTGCCGACTGAAAACAGATCATTGATACCAGGCTCATCCGTCGAGGCTTCTTTCTGCGCAACCAGCATGATCTTTTTATCATGGTCCATTGCAGCTTCCAGGCACCGAATTGACTTTTCCCGGCCAACAAACAGTGGGATCACCATATGCGGATAAACCACCACATCGCGCAGAGGCAATACGGGGATTTCTATGCGTTCGGAACGCTCAGGGTTCATAGAGCTCTCTCTTAGTTTAGCTTCCGCCAGATTACTGGGAATCTCGTGAAACACGAGTCATCACGAGTTTCACTAAATAGGTAATTGAGTATATGGGGACGAATGTCTTACATTCAACGATTACAATGCGAGGAAAAAGAAATGGGGGATAAAATCCCCCATTGTCATACTAACCATCTGGATTATTTGGCTAATTATTCGCCAGAAGCTTGAGCTTCAGGCTGGCCATAAATCAGCATCGGTGCAGATTGGCCAGCAATAACTGACTCATCTACCACTACTTTTTCCACGCTGTCCATAGACGGCAAATCGTACATGGTATCGAGCAAAGCACCCTCTACGATAGAGCGCAAACCACGAGCACCGGTTTTACGTGCCATCGCTTTCTTAGCAATCGCCGTCAGCGCTTCATCACGGAATTCAAGTTCAACGCCTTCAAGATTGAACAATGCCTGATATTGTTTAGTCAGCGCATTTTTCGGCTCTTTCAGAATCTGAATCAGGGCGTCTTCGCTCAATTCACTCAAGGTTGCAACCACTGGCAAACGGCCAATAAATTCAGGAATTAAACCGAATTTAATCAGATCTTCCGGCTCAGCTTGGCTCAATAATTCGCCTTCTGTTGCCTTTTCTGATTTGCCTTTTACCGTAGCGCCGAAACCAATACCCGTTCCGGTGTTAATGCGCTGCCCGATAACTTTGTCCAGACCCGCAAAAGCACCACCACAGATAAACAGAATTTTAGAGGTATCAACCTGTAAAAACTCCTGCTGTGGATGCTTACGACCACCTTGTGGTGGTACGGCAGCAATAGTCCCTTCGATCAATTTCAGCAAGGCCTGCTGCACACCTTCGCCCGAAACATCGCGGGTGATTGATGGGTTATCAGACTTACGTGAAATTTTATCAATTTCATCGATATAGACGATACCGCGTTGCGCTTTCTGAACGTCGTAATCACATTTCTGCAATAGCTTCTGAATGATATTTTCAACATCTTCGCCCACATAACCGGCTTCGGTCAGTGTGGTCGCATCTGCCATGGTAAATGGCACATCCAGGAAGCGAGCTAATGTTTCCGCCAGCAGCGTTTTACCACTGCCTGTCGGGCCGATCAGCAGAATATTACTTTTACCCAACTCGATACCATTGCTGGTGTCGCCATTGCGTAAACGTTTGTAATGGTTATATACCGCAACGGCCAACACTTTTTTCGCCGGCTCTTGCCCGATGACATAATCATCCAGGTGGCGACGAATCTCGTGCGGCGTTGGCAGCGAACTACGCTCCCGGTGCGGCGCAACTTCTTTGATCTCTTCGCGAATAATGTCGTTACACAAATCGACACATTCATCGCAGATATACACTGACGGCCCGGCAATTAGCTTACGCACTTCATGCTGGCTTTTGCCGCAGAAAGAGCAATACAGCAGCTTTCCAGAACCGTCTTTGCGCTTATCTGTCATCAGTAAACCTCTTCTTCAGTATCTGTCACACCTGAAACCATGCGACAGGGAGACTATTCTCGCTATTTCTGTACGCCACGTTAGCTTGCAACGGACAGCCGATATAATGAGTAGGGCACAAACAATACGCAATTGGCTTTATGCAGCACTACGATTTGTTCTATTTACATTCACTATCTATTTACACTAACTATAGTATATCGGCTCACAGAAATAAGTCGTTAGTCACGACGGGTGAACACAGAATCAACTAAACCGTATTCTACAGCCTGTTCAGCAGACAGGAAACGGTCACGCTCAGTGTCTCTCTCTATTTCTTCAAGAGATTTTCCCGTGTGAAGTGCCATCAGCTCATTCATACGCGATTTCACTTTTAAAATCTCTCTGGCATGAATTTCAATATCTGTAGCTTGGCCTTGGAAACCACCCAACGGTTGGTGAATCATAACCCGTGAATTCGGCAAGCAGAAACGTTTACCCTTAGCGCCCGCAGTCAACAGGAATGCTCCCATTGAACACGCCTGGCCCATACAGATAGTGCTAACATCTGGCTTAATGAATTGCATGGTGTCATAAATTGACATCCCAGCAGTAATCACCCCGCCTGGCGAGTTGATATACAGGAAGATGTCTTTTTCTGGATTCTCTGCTTCCAGAAACAGCATTTGTGCTGTGATCAAGTTGGCCATATGGTCTTCAACTTGGCCAGTCAGAAAGATAATGCGCTCTTTAAGCAGACGGGAGAAGATATCGTAAGAACGCTCTCCACGTGAAGTCTGCTCAACCACCATAGGCACCAGAGCCATGTTAGGTGCAAATTGATCTCGTTCGCCACTGTATGACATTACCGTCTCCTAATAGAATTTACTTTGGCGCCATTCATAACCGATTCTACTTGAGATAAGCAATGATGACTATGTTCATGCGTGCAAACAGCCCGGTTATACCCGTCATACTTCAAGCTGCATGTGCGTTGGCTACACTCAATAACCCGAATCACTTACAACAGTAAGCTCATCGGGGTTATCTCCCTTGCCGCTTTCCTGCAACTCGAATTATTTAGGGTAGATACAGACTCATTCGACGGTGGTAATCAACCAGTGTTTCAGATGAACGTCTGTTAGATTAATTGGGGGATTAATATTCATTTTCAAGCCCCAATGAAACTTTTTTTTAGTCTAACAACCCTCTTTTTAACCTGAAACTCACTCACAATCTCTGCCGTAGTCCCGACGCCCTAGTGATTATTTACCTGTTAACACTTTTCAAATATAGCGCAAATTACAGCTAAAGATGTCAGATTAATCATACTATTGAAGGATTATTGTTACTAAAAGAAAAAGCCCGCGGCCAGAAGGCTACGGGCTTTTTCAATACACCAGATAAATTATATCCAGTTTGATGCGCTAAAAAACATTACGCAGTAGTGGTCTGATTCATCAGCTCACTAAAGGTCGTTGGTTTTTCAGTAACTTTGGCTTTAGCTAGCAGAGTTTCTACTGCTTGTTCTTCCAGAGCGACATTACGCATATTGTTCATCAGCTCTTTGTTCTTGCTGTAGAACTCAACAACTTCTTGCGGATCTTCGTAAGCAGATGCCATTTCTTCGATCAGCGCTTTAACACGATCTTCATCAGCTTTCAGTTCGTGCTGGCTGATAACTTCGCCCAGCAACAGACCAACAACAACGCGACGTTTAGCTTGTTCTTCGAACAATTCGCGTGGCAATTCAGCAGCTTGTTTCTCGTTGCCACCGAAACGCTGTGCAGCCTGACGGCGCAGAACGTCGATTTCACTTTCTACCAGTGCAGCTGGAACGTCGATTTCGTTAGCGCTAACCAGACCGTCGATTGCCTGAGTTTTAACACGGTTGCGTACCGCGCCTTTCAGCTCGCGTTCCATGTTTTTACGCACTTCAGCACGCAGGCCTGCTACTGAACCATCAGCAACGCCGAAACGTTTGATGAATTCTTCAGTCAGTTCTGGCAACTCACGCACTTCAACTTTCTTCAACACGATGTCGAATTTAGCTGATTTACCTTTCAGGTTTTCTGCGTGGTAATCTTCTGGGAAGTTTACGTCGATGGTGAATTCTTCACCGGCTTTATGGCCGATTACACCTTCTTCGAAACCAGGGATCATACGACCCTGACCCATTGCCAGCACGAAATCAGTCGCTTTACCGCCTTCGAACACTTCACCGTCAATAGAGCCGGTGAAATCCAACGTTGCGCGATCTTCAGCTGTTGCTGCGGCGTCAGTTTCTTTCCAGGTTGCTTGTTGCTTACGCAGAGTTTCCAGCATGGTATCAACGTCAGCGTCATTGACTTCAACAACTGGCTTTTCTACTTCAATGCTTTCCAGATCTTTCAGCTCAACTTCCGGATACACTTCGAACTCAACGGAATAAGTAAAATCTTCACCCTCTTTGTACTGGCCTGGCACATAGTTAGGTGCGCCAGCTGGGTTGATTTTTTCTTTAATGATCGCATCAACGAAATTACGTTGCATCAGATCACCCAGAACGTCCTGGCGAACAGATGCGCCGTAGCGCTGCTCAACGATGTTCATCGGCACGTGGCCTTTACGGAAACCGTCGATACGAACATTTTTAGCGGCTTTCACTAATTCGCTTTTTACTGCTTTCTCAATGCTGTCAGCAGCAACAGTAATTGTTACACGGCGGCCAAGGCCTTGGGTGGTTTCAACAGAAACTTGCATCTTGTTACCTCAAAAAAATCACAGTGCTCGGTCAACTCCAGAAGCTGCCATCGAAGCAGCATCACACCCTTTGTCAGGAATGATGCGAACTCTGAAAACACCCTCTAAGAACCGGGACGGCCGCATTATACAGAACCGAGTATCCCAGATGTCAGAAGCGTCCCGAAACCATTCCGGAAAAATAAGACGCGACATTATAGCGGCGCACAGGTTATGAGTCGAGGAAAGCAAGCGAATGTTGTCGCGGTAAAATTCACGCGAGAATCGTTCCCTCGGCTAAAACTCCTGTGGCGCACCAATAAAATGCAAATGTCGCCTATACAGAAACACAAGCGGCCCTAAGGCCGCCTGCAAAATTCTCATCTACTAATACCCTAAATCAGGCTGGAATGACTACTGTTATCAAGCCTGATTTAATTAATCTGGCCGTTTAAGCCAATTTTCCTGTTAAGCCAACGTTCCTGCTCCGCGGCAAGAGGGTGAAGCCGGTACGGTATCTTGTAATCCAGCCCACTCTTTCAGGGTATAAGTGTGCAAAGCCAGCGCATGAACCGTGCTCGCCAACTCTTCAGCCAACGCACTATAAATCGCGCGGTGGCGAGTAAGAAAGCGTTGATCTTGAAATTTATCGCTGACGATCACAATTTTAAAATGACTTTCCGAACCAGCAGGAACATTGTGGCGGTAACTTTCATTAATTACCTCCAGATGATCCGGTTCGAATGCCGCTTTTAGTTTTTCTTCAATTTGTTCTCGAATCAAAATCATCATGCTCTCCTTACTGCTGAGGCAGAAAACTGCCTACTTTCTATTGCAATTAGGTTCTATTGCAATACAGGTTCTATTGCAATATTAGTGTATTTTCGCTGTTTTATAACATTTCAGATACAAAATATCCCGAATATCTCACCGCTATCGGCTCAAGCTAAGGGGCCAATCTCCTCATTAACCAAAATGCTATTTGTAAGCGCTTTGACGTAAACGAAAGGTCTCTTGGGGGAAAAACGTATTTTTTGGTGAAATTCTCTACATCAGGATCTTCCACCAGCCACTCGCAGTGCTATGATGTCGCCACTGCAAACTCGCAAAATAACATGGCTGCTATCCCGCTCTGATTATTAAAGAATTCCATAACTATTGAGAAAGTGAACATGCTAAAGAAAATTCTTTTCCCGCTGTTAGCTGTTTTTATTCTGGCGGGCTGTGCTGCCAGTAACAACACATTGAATGTCACTCCGAAAGTGGTCTTGCCACCTCAAGATCCAACCCTGATGGGGGTGACTATCAGCATTAATGGGGCTGATCAGCGCCAAGATGCTGCGTTGGCTAAGGTGAATCGTGATGGTCAGTTGGTGGTATTAACGCCATCGCGTGATCTGCGTTTCCTGTTACAAGAAGTGCTCGAAAAGCAAATGACGGCTCGCGGCTATATGATTGGTACTAATGCGCCAGTTGACTTACAAATTGTTGTCAATCAACTGTTTGCTGACGTACAGGAAGGTAATCTTCGCTATAACATTACCACCAAAGCCGACATTTCGATTACTGCAACCGCGAAAAACGGCAATAAGCAGGTTAAAAACTACCGCGCCAGCTATAACGTCCAGGGCGCCTTTACTGCGACCAACGAAAAGATCACTGATGCCGTTAATACCGTGTTGAGTGATGTGATTGCAGATATGGCGCAGGACACCAGTGTCAGCAGCTTTATCAAACAAAATGCCCGCTAATCTGCCGTTTGCTTAATATCATTATTACTGCTTAACAGAATGCTCTGCCCCGCTCATGGGGTTGAGCATGTAGGTCTCACATGCCCAATCGCTATTCGAACCTTTTTACCCAACGTAATTCTCTTGTTCTTTTGTTGTTGGGATTTGCCTCAGGCCTGCCTTTAGCCCTGACCGGCGGGACATTGCAAGCTTGGATGACGGTCGAAAACGTCGACCTGAAAACCATTGGTATTTTTTCCTTAGTCGGCCAAGCTTACGTTTTTAAGTTCCTTTGGTCCCCATTAATGGACCGCTATACCCCTTCATTTTTGGGGCGTCGCCGAGGTTGGTTGATAATCAGCCAATTGCTATTAATCATCGCCATTATCGCCATGGGCTTTATGGAGCCGGCTAAACATTTATGGTGGCTGGCCGCTATTGCTGTGCTGGTTGCATTCTGTTCTGCATCGCAAGATATTGTTTTTGATGCCTACAAAACCGACTTACTCACGGCAGAAGAGCGCGGCACCGGTGCCGCAGTTTCCGTGCTGGGTTATCGCCTCGCCATGTTGGTATCTGGCGGGCTGGCGCTATGGATAGCGGATCGCTATCTCGGTTGGCAATCCACTTACTGGCTGATGGCAGGGTTGATGCTCATTGGGGTATTTACCACCTTATTAGCCCCTGAACCCGACATTCGAATTGCTCCGCCGAAAACACTGGAACAGGCAATCGTCGAACCATTGCGCGATTTCTTTGGTCGCAACAATGCATGGCTAATTCTGCTGCTAATCGTGCTGTACAAAATGGGCGATGCCTTTGCCGCCAGCTTGAGCACCACTTTCTTGATTCGTGGAGTGGGATTTGATGCAGGTGAAGTCGGACTGGTCAATAAAACCCTAGGATTAATCGCCACAATTATTGGTGCACTGTATGGCGGCCTGCTGATGCAGCGCCTGAGTTTATTCAGGGCATTGATGATATTCGGCATTTTACAAGCCGTATCCAACATTGGCTATTGGCTATTATCCATTACAGACAAAAATATACTCTCCATGGGTAGCGCCATTTTCCTGGAAAATCTGTGTGGTGGTATGGGGACGGCGGCGTTTGTTGCTCTGCTGATGACGCTGTGTAATAAATCTTTCTCCGCGACACAATTTGCTTTGTTATCAGCATTATCCGCAGTGGGCCGTGTATATGTTGGCCCAATCGCCGGATGGTTTGTTGAAACACATGGCTGGCCTCTCTTCTATTTATTCTCCATTGCTGCGGCCATTCCTGGCCTGATATTGCTTTATATCTGCCGCAAGACGTTGGAGCATACGCAGAAAACAGATGAATTTATGCCGCGAACGGCGTTTAAAACGGCTTATCGCTGGGCATTACGCTTTTTGACAATTGGTTGCGTATTACTCGCTGCATGGTTGATTTTACTGATAAGTAATGCGCTAGATTGGACCGCAGCTACCCAAGTGGCTGACATGTTGCTGTTACGGGGTATTCAGCTCAGCGTGCTCGGCATGGTTCTCGGTGGGGTATTAGATTATCTTGCACTCAGGCGCGAAAAGTTAGCTTAATAAACCGCATTAAATGACAAAGGCCGGTATTTATACCGGCTTTTTTTATGGTTACAAAATAAGCTATCCGAATACTCCCCTGCTGATTTGTTGAGCTTAATCACAAATCAAAGCAACAATTGCAAAATATTATTCACAAAAAGAGATCTGCGTCACTTTCAACTATTTATCCTTTCGTGCTCTGAGTCTATGATGAGCGCACTTTTTGTTAGGGATTATGTCCTTTTATTTCTCCTGACATCTTTCAACCACACAGAGGCATTTATGCGTAAAATTCTTATCGGTGCTGCGGCGCTGGCTGCGATCACCTTGGCTCCGGCTGTGCAAGCTGAATACCAATGGGGATTTGCTAATATCAGCATGAACTACTTAGACTGGACGCGCAGTACGACGCATAAATCAGGTAATTCTTCGCATAAAGATGACTTCGCATATATTGAGTTGGAAGGTGGGGCAGGTTATAGCTGGGGCGAAGTTTACGGCTTCTTTGACTTAGAAAACCCATTCAATTCAAAAACGGCACAACCTGGTGATAACCAACGTTATACTTTCAAAACAACCGGGCGTTACTACTTAGGCGATACCGGTTTCAACCTGTATGGCCACCTTTACGGAACTTACTCACTGCCAAGTGCAGAAGGTAATAATTACAGTAACTTCCATGAAGTGAATACCTTGTACGGCATCGGCTATAACGCAACGGTTGCTGGCGTGTGGATGAAACCCTTCGTTGCACTGCATTATGTTGATCAAACCTATTACTCAGGCAATAACGGTTATGTCGTCGGTTGGGTTGCAGGTTATGACTTTACTGCATTCGATGAGAACTTCAGCATCACCAACTGGAATGAATTGGAGTTCAACCGCGCTGAGCGCTACGCCGCAGGTAACGGTGGCCGTGACGGGGTGAACGGAGCCATTGCGCTTTGGTGGACACCAATTAAGCAATTCACTACTGGTATTCAGTACCGTTATGCTTATAACAAATTAGGCGAAGATTTTTTACAAGATGGTATCGTTTATTCCATTAAATATAACTTCTAACTAAATGATTCCGGAGCAGCTATTTATAGCGCTCCGGAATATATTTAAATTTACCATTGCATCACATATTATTTACATAAAATAAGCTTACGAAATAATTAAAAATCAGTATTTACCACGAATAAAACGCCAATTACCGTTGTTTTTCCTTAACATCCTCAGTTTCACTCCCAAGCACTTTCGCCAACATATTGTTACCATTAGTAAATTATCACGCTGCACAACATCTGTGACCCCCTTAACATAAAGTGTCAACAAGCCGCTGACACAATCTGATGTATGTTTACAGTCCTGCAACCTTCCCGTAAAATGCCCGCACACATGAAACGACAATAGAGCCCTTTTGTAATTGAGGTCGTTAGATGAGACTTAAGAAATACATTAAAAATATGGGTATGTTGTCTTTATTAGCAGCCACGGTAATGCTCAGTGGTTGCGATATGGTATTGATGAACCCCAAAGGCGCAATCGGAGTCGAGCAAAAAACACTGATACTCACTGCTATCGGTTTAATGTTGATCGTCGTAGTTCCGGTTATTTTTATGGCGTTTGCTTTTGCATGGAAGTACCGCGCGTCCAACAAAAGTGCGACCTACACCCCAAACTGGTCCCATTCCAACAAAATTGAGCTTGTTGTTTGGGCTGTTCCAATCATTATCATTGCTATTTTAGCCACGATAACTTGGAAAACCTCCCACGAACTTGACCCGTTCAAACCGCTCGAAGTGGCTGGTAAAGAACCGATCACTATTGAAGTGGTTTCCCTTGACTGGAAATGGCTGTTTATCTATCCAGAACAAGGTATTGCTACAGTAAATGAACTGGCTTTCCCTACTGACGTTCCGGTGAATTTTAAAATCACCTCCAACTCAGTAATGAACTCGTTCTTTATCCCTCAGTTAGGCGGGCAGATTTATGCGATGGCTGGGATGCAAACCAAATTGCATCTGATTGCTAACGAAGCCGGTAAATACAATGGTATTTCCAGCAGCTTCAGTGGCAAAGGCTTCTCTGGTATGAAATTCACTGCGATCGCAACACCTACGCAGGAAGACTTTAACCAGTGGGTCGCACAGGTGAAAAAATCGCCGAACACCCTGAATACCACTGACGATTTCAATAAACTGGCTGAACCGAGCGAAAATAACCCGGTTGAGTATTTCTCCAGTGTTAAACCGGAGCTGTTTAAGGGAATTATTGGCAAATTTATGGGCGATATGAACATGCACAAGAAAGGCGATGATACCCATAAAGGTATGGATATGAGCCAGGGCATGGATATGGGCGAACACGCCGCTCACGCCGGAGCCGAGGAATAAAACGATGTTGGGAAAATTAACACTTGATGCGGTTCCGCTACACGAACCAATCATTATGGTTACTGTTGCTGCAATTGTTCTGGGTGGGCTGGCTCTTGTCGCTGCCCTGACCTATTTCGGCAAATGGAAATGGTTATGGAGCGAATGGCTGACTTCGGTTGACCATAAAAAGATCGGTATCATGTACATTCTGGTCGCCATGGTCATGCTTTTGCGTGGTTTTGCCGACGCCATCATGATGCGTAGCCAGCAAGCACTTGCTTCCGCTGGCGAGGCCGGCTTCCTGCCGCCTCATCACTATGACCAGATTTTCACCGCTCACGGCGTTATCATGATTTTCTTCATGGCGATGCCTTTTGTGGTGGGTTTGATGAACGTGGTCGTACCGCTACAAATCGGTGCTCGTGACGTTGCCTTCCCGTTCCTGAACTCCCTGAGTTTCTGGTTCTTTGTCGTCGGGGTGGTGTTAATCAACATCTCTCTGGGGGTCGGTGAATTCGCGCAAACCGGTTGGTTGGCCTACCCGCCACTGTCAGGGAAAGAGTACAATCCTGGTGTTGGGGTCGATTACTGGATCTGGAGTCTACAGATTTCTGGTTTAGGGACCTTGCTGACCGGTGTTAACTTCTTCGCCACTATTTTGAAAATGCGTGCGCCTGGCATGTCGATGATGAAGATGCCTGTCTTCACATGGGCGGCACTTTGCACCAACATTTTAATTATCGTTTCTTTCCCGATCCTGACTGTGACCGTCGCGTTGCTGACTCTGGACCGCTACCTTGGCACCCATTTCTTTACCAATGATATGGGTGGCAACATGATGATGTACATCAACCTGATTTGGGCCTGGGGCCATCCGGAAGTGTACATTCTGGTTCTGCCGGTATTTGGGGTATTCTCCGAAGTTACCGCGACTTTCTCCAGAAAGCGTCTGTTTGGTTACACCTCTTTAGTGTGGGCAACCATCGCGATTACCGTACTGTCGTTTATTGTTTGGCTGCACCACTTCTTCACCATGGGGTCAGGTGCCAACGTTAACGCCTTCTTCGGTATAGCGACCATGATTATTTCCATCCCAACTGGGGTGAAAATCTTCAACTGGCTGTTCACCATGTACCAAGGCCGTATTCAGCTTAACTCCGCGATGTTGTGGACTATTGGCTTCATCGTCACCTTCTCTATTGGTGGGATGACCGGCGTTCTGTTAGCTGTACCGGGCGCAAACTTTGTACTGCATAACAGCTTGTTCCTGATTGCCCACTTCCATAACGTGATTATCGGTGGTGTGGTGTTCGGTTGCTTCGCTGGCCTGACTTATTGGTGGCCTAAATCCTTCGGCTTCACGCTGAATGAAAAATGGGGTATCCGTGCATTCTGGTTCTGGATTATCGGCTTCTTCGTTGCCTTTATGCCACTGTATGTACTGGGCTTTATGGGCATGACCCGTCGTCTGAGCCAGGACATCAACCCAGAATTCCACGCGATGTTAATGGTGGCAGCAGGCGGTGCAGTGCTGATTGCTTGCGGTATCTTGTGCCAGGTTATCCAGGTGTTCGTCAGTATCCGTGACCGCGAACAGAATCGTGACCTGACCGGTGACCCATGGGGTGGCCGTACGCTGGAGTGGTCTACCTCTTCCCCACCGCCGTTCTATAACTTCGCTGTTGTTCCTGAAGTGACAGACCGTGACGAATTCTGGGATATGAAAGAGAAAGGCGAAGCATACAAACGCCCAGCGAAATATGAAGAAATCCACATGCCGAAGAACACCGGTGCAGGTGTGATTATTGCTGGCTTCAGCTTGATCTTCGGCTTTGCCATGATCTGGTACATCTGGTGGCTGGCCATCGTTGGCTTCGTCGGCATGATTGTGACCTGGATTGTGAAAAGCTTCGACGAGGATGTTGATTACTATGTGCCAGTTGCAGAAGTGGAGCGCATTGAAGATCTTCATCATGAACAAATCAGCAAAGCAGGCGTGAATCATGTCAACTGAAACTCTGACTAACCATAACGTCGCCCATGCAGAGCATGGGCATCACGATGCAGGAGCGACGAAAGTATTCGGCTTCTGGATCTACTTGATGAGCGACTGTATTTTGTTTGCGACCTTGTTTGCAACTTATGCAGTGCTGGTAAACGGGACCGCTGGCGGTCCTTCAGGCCGGGATATCTTCGACTTGAACTTTGTTCTGGTCGAAACTTTCCTGTTGCTGTTTAGTAGTATTACTTACGGCATCGCGATGCTGGGCATGAACAAAGGCCACAAAAACCAGGTTAATACCTGGTTAGGTCTAACTTTCCTGTTCGGCCTGGGCTTTGTGGCAATGGAAATCTATGAATTCCATCACCTGATTGCTGAAGGTTACGGCCCGGATCGCAGCGCGTTCCTGTCTAGCTTCTTCGCACTGGTTGCTACCCACGGTATTCACGTTACCGCTGGCCTGGTTTGGATCATCATTATGATGATTCAAGTAGCAAAACGCGGCCTGAATGAAACGAACCGTACCCGCCTGATGTGCCTGAGCTTGTTCTGGCACTTCCTGGATGTGGTCTGGATCTGCGTATTCACCGTTGTCTATCTGTTAGGAGCTATGTGATGAGCCATCCAACATCTAGTCATTCAACAACGACTCACGGTGGAGCCAGCCACGGTAGCTTGAAGTCATATATTATTGGCTTCATTCTGTCGGTCATTCTGACTGTTATTCCATTCGCTATGGTGATGAGCGGTACCGCCTCCCATACGACTATTCTGGCCACAGTGGTCGGTTTAGCCGTGGTGCAGATTATCGTGCACCTGGTGTACTTCCTACATATGAATGGATCGTCCGAGGAACGTTGGAATCTGGTGGCTTTCCTGTTCACCGCTATGATTATCGCAATCGTTGTTGTGGGCTCACTCTGGATTATGTACAACCTCAACATCAATATGATGGTTGACTGAAGAGCTGCATGTGATGATTAAGCAATACCTGCAAGTAACTAAACCAGGAATTATTTTCGGCAATTTAATTTCTGTCGTTGGGGGATTTCTCCTCGCTTCCAAAGGCGTGATTGATTACCCCCTTTTTCTCGCCACCCTGTTCGGTGTCTCGTTAGTTGTTGCCTCCGGGTGCGTTTTTAACAACTATATCGACCGTGATATCGACCGCATCATGGAGAGAACGAAGAATCGTGTCCTGGTAAAAGGGCTTATCGATCCGAAAGTGAGCCTGATTTATGCAACAGTGCTGGGTATTGCTGGCATGCTGCTGCTCTATGTTGCCGCTAATCCATTAGCCATGTGGCTGGCTGTGATTGGTTTCGTGATTTATGTCGGGGTTTATAGCCTCTATATGAAACGCAAATCCGTCTACGGCACATTGATTGGCAGCTTGTCAGGTGCCGCCCCACCGGTGATTGGTTACTGTGCCGTTACTGGGCAGTTTGATATGGGTGCCTTGATTCTGCTGCTTATTTTCAGCTTGTGGCAAATGCCGCATTCCTACGCCATCGCGATTTTCCGCTTTAAGGATTATCAAGCTGCCAACATTCCGGTTCTGCCGGTGATAAAAGGAATATCGGTCACCAAAAACCATATTACCCTTTATATTTTGGCATTTATGGTCGCCACCTTGATGCTGACCTTAAGTGGTTATGCCGGTTACAAATACTTGGTTGTAGCTGCTGCGGTGAGTGTCTGGTGGTTGGGGATGGCATTACGCGGTTACAAGGCAACCAATGACATCGTATGGGCGAGAAAACTCTTTGTATTCTCTATCATTGCCATTACGTCATTGAGCATCATGATGTCTGTTGATTTCAATGTCCCTACATCGGCTGGGTTACTGACTTACGTCGGATAACTTCAACCCTGTTGATCTGAAAGTGGCTGTTTCTATACCCAAAATAATTCGAGTTGCAGGAAGGCGGCAAGCGATAGAATCCCGATGAGTTGACGCCAGTCAATGATTCGGGTTATTGAGAGCAGCCAACGCACATGCAGCTTGAAGTATGACGGGTATAACAGCCACTTTTTATTTCTGCTTTGCCCTCCCCTACTGTTAACTAAAAACTCGCCTGTAATACATTCTAAACATCAATAGATTTACTGGCTGTGCCCAACATCATTACAATGGGAGAGAATGTTTTTTTGAGGTGGTAATGAACGACAATAAAATGACCCCACTGGAGCTTCGGGCGACCTGGGGGCTGGGTACAGTATTCTCTTTGCGCATGCTCGGCATGTTTATGGTTTTGCCGGTTCTCACCACCTACGGCATGGCGCTTTCCGGTGCCAGTGAAGCACTGATTGGTATCGCTATTGGTATCTATGGACTGTCTCAGGCCATTTTCCAGATCCCATTCGGGCTAGTTTCTGATCGCATCGGCCGTAAGCCGTTAATCGTCGGCGGCCTGTTGATTTTTGCTCTGGGTAGTGTCATTGCGGCCATGAGTGATTCAATCTGGGGCATCATTCTGGGCCGTGCGCTGCAAGGCTCCGGAGCGATCGCCGCCGCCGTCATGGCGCTGTTATCAGATTTGACTCGTGAACAAAACCGCACTAAAGCGATGGCATTTATTGGTGTCAGCTTTGGCGTCACTTTTGCAATCGCCATGGTGCTCGGGCCAATTGTCACCCATGCTTTTGGCTTGCAAGCCCTGTTTTGGAGCATCGCCCTACTCGCGCTATTGGGCATTGTTATAACCTTAGCCGTGGTGCCGGATGCCGATAGCCATGTGCTGAATCGCGAATCCAGTATCGTCAAGGGCAGTGTGAGCAAAGTGCTCAACAATAGCCGGCTACTCAAACTCAATTTTGGCATTATGTGTTTGCACATATTATTGATGTCGAGCTTCGTGGCCTTGCCACAGATGATGGCCAGTGCGGGCTTAGCGCCTGCTCAACACTGGATTGTCTATCTGGTGACCATGTTGGTCTCCTTCGCCGCAGTCGTACCGTTTATTATTTATGCTGAAGTCAAACGCCGCATGAAACAGGTCTTTATGGGCTGTGTCGCGGTGCTGTTTGCTGCTGAAGTGGTGCTGTGGTCTGCCGGGCAACAGCTGTGGATTATCATTGCCGGTGTGCAACTATTCTTTATTGCTTTCAACGTGATGGAAGCCATATTGCCGTCATTGATCAGCAAAGAATCACCAGCGGGCTATAAAGGCACCGCAATGGGGATTTACTCCACCAGCCAATTTATTGGTGTGGCTATCGGCGGGAGTTTAGGTGGCTGGATATTTGGTATGGAAGGGGCAAGTATGGTGTTTGCGGGTGGCGCAGTTATTGCGCTGGTGTGGTTTGGCGTGAGTGCCACCATGCAAGAACCACCTTATGTCAGTAGCCTGCGTATTACCTTGTCAGAATTGGCGGTAAAAGATTCAGCCTTAGAAGAGCGAATCAGAGCACAACCCGGTGTCACGGAAGCCGTGGTGGTGAAAGCCGAGCGCAGCGCTTATGTCAAAGTGGATACCAAAAAAACTAATCGCAATCAGCTAGAAGAGTTAGTTAACGCGATATAACCCCAATTTTACACCCTAAATAATTCGAGTTGCGGGCAGGCGGCATTTGAACGCTGCTTGCAGCGGCCTCACAGAGGCGAGGCCCATAGACGAGCCGAGTAACGAACATAGCCAACGCATATGCCGCTTGAAGTATGACGGGTACAGGTACAAAGGAGATGAATGCCTTTGTACCTGTTTTAGTTATCAATCAGTCGCGGAAGTTATTGAACTGGAATGGTTGGCCCAAATCAGCACCACGAATCAATGCCATCACACCCTGCAAATCATCACGAGCTTTACCGGTAACCCGAACTTGTTCACCTTGAATCTGTGCCTGAACTTTCAGTTTGCTGTCTTTAATCAGCTTAACCAGCTTCTTAGCCTGAGCACTTTCAATCCCTTGCTTCAATTTGGCATCCACACTGTAGGTTTTGCCACTGCGGTCCATTTCTTCCGGGATTTCCAATGCCGCCCCTTCAATGCCGCGTTTGGTCAATTGAGCACGCAAAATATCCAGCAGCTGCTCAACCTGGAAATCAGATTCACTGGCCACTTTGATACTTTCGTTCTTTTCATTTAACTCAAAACTCGCAGGAACATTACGGAAATCCCAACGGTTTGCCAGATCACGGGTGGCGTTTTCCACTGCGTTGCGCACTTCTTGCATATCAATTTCAGATACGATGTCGAAAGATGGCATATTCCCTCCTCCTGATAAAATGAATGGCTAGCATAATAACCGCTTTATCCCAACAGACAAAGCCAAGTGCTGCCAATGGCTCAATTCCTCTACGGTTCTGGGTGAAGCCGGTTTGTAGCTAACTCTTCGTTTTGTGACCCAAAAGTCTATAATCAGAGCATAATACTGAGAAAACACTGTATATCCCCAAGTGACTTCGAGATGCAGGTAGGCGGCAACCGAGTAAATCTCCAAGAGCTTAGATAACTAAGTGACTGGGGTGAGCAAGGGCAGCCAACACCCCTGCATATTGAAGGGCGACGGGTATATTTCCGCCCATACCAAGGAGGTCTCAATGAAAATTACTGTGCTTGGTTGCGGAGCTCTCGGGCAGTTATGGTTATCAGCGCTATACCAGCAAGGCCACGATGTGCAAGGCTGGCTTCGTGTGCCACAGCCCTACTGTTCAGTTAATGTCATATTGTTAGGTGGCGAAGCATTCAATCAGAATCTCCCCACTAATGATCCCGAGCATCTGTCAAAAAGTGAATTATTATTGGTTTGCTTAAAGGCATGGCAAGTATCCAGTGCCATCACCGCCCTACTGCCCAAACTTAACCCCGAATGTAAGATTTTACTGTTACACAATGGGATGGGCATACAGGAAGAATTACCACGGGATGACCATCTCTTTCTCCATGGTGTGACCACCCATGCTGCGCGCAGGGATGGCAACACTATCGTCCATGTCGCCAGCGGTATTACCCATATTGGCCCGATGTCCTCTGTTACAACCGATATCAGCCAATTGGCCGATGTTTTGCACCAAGCCCTGCCGGACGTAGCCTGGCATGACGACATTTCTGCGGCATGCTGGCAAAAACTGGCGGTAAACTGTGTGATTAATCCGCTTACCGGCCTATATAACTGCCGCAATGGGGATCTGCAACGCTATCCAGAACTGATTGAGAAATTATGTGCTGAGGTCGCCAGTGTGATGGAGATGGAGGGCTACCATACCTCAACCAGCAGCCTGTTAAGCTATGTCAATGATGTTATCCAGAGCACCGCCGATAACATTTCGTCACTATTACAGGATTTACGCTGCCAACGACACACCGAGATAGACTACATCACCGGCTACTTACTGCAGCGCGCACGCAGTCACGGCATGACCTTGCCGGAGAATGCCCGGTTGTATGACTTAATTAAACGTAAGGAAAATGAGTATGAGCGTATCGGCGCTGGTTTGTCTGGCACCTGGTAGTGAAGAAACCGAGGCCGTCACCACCATTGATATTTTGGTGCGTGCGGGGATTAACGTCACGACCGCCAGTGTCGCCAGTGACGGCGCACTAGAAATTGTGTGTTCACGCGGCGTCCGACTACTGGCCGATGCTCGCCTGGTGGATGTGGCGGATCAAAAGTTTGATGTGGTAGTGCTTCCCGGCGGGATTAAGGGCGCAGAATGCTTTCGCGACAGCCCATTGTTAGTCGCCACTGTAGAACAAACACATAAAGAGGGCCGTTTGGTCGCCGCCATTTGCGCCGCACCCGCCTTAGTCCTTGAACATCACCAGTTATTCCCAGTTGGCAATATGACTGGTTTTCCAGCATTAAAAGACAAAATTGACCCAACAAAATGGATGGATCAACGTGTTGTTTATGACCGGCGAGTCAATCTGGTCACCAGCCAGGGGCCAGGAACATCCATCGATTTCGCGCTAAAGATTGTTTTTTTACTGCTCGGACGAGAAAAGGCCGAAGAGATCGCCTGGCAGTTGGTACTACCGCCAGGGATTTATAACTACCGAGAATAATAATACAGTGAACTAATGTGACGGCGAGCACTGCGCAAGCTCAGAATGGCAAAGCGCAGTAGCCGTTAACTTATTACCTTTAAGGGCGGTAAACTTTCACATTGGTATAGCCCTGCTCGCGCAGATATAAAGCCTGCAAACGGCTCATTACACCGCGATCGCAATACAACAAATAGTTTTTGCTCTGATCCAAATCGGCAAATTGCGAACTCAATTTATAGAATGGCAGCGCTCGGACTTCAATTCCGTCTAACTTCAGTGGCTTTTCATCCTGCTCATCGGGCGCACGGATATCCAGCAACACATCGGTATCCGCCAGCTCGGCGACAGTTTCAACTTCAACCACCTGCTCACGGCTTTGTTCAGCAATTTCACGGATATCAACGTTTTTGGCTTCATTTACAACTCGGTCCAAAATGGAGAAATCGAAGTGAGATTCTTCTTCTTCAATTTTGGCTTTAACCGCTTTCACCGTCGGGCTTTTTGAAATCACACCGCAATATTCTGGCATGGTCTTAGCAAAATCTTCGGTGCCGATTTCACGCGCCAGATTGATGATGTGCTCTTTGTCATGCGAGATCAGTGGGCGCAAGATCAGCGTGTCAGAGGCATTATCAATCAAACGCAAGTTGGTCAGTGTCTGACTGGACACCTGCCCTAGCGCCTCACCAGTGACTAGCGCTTGCACGCCATAACGTTCTGCAACTTGAGACGCCGCACGCACCATCATGCGCTTCAACACCACGCCCATCTGGCCATCTTCGACTTTTTCGAGAATTTCGCCCACCACTGGCTCAAAATCAATGGCAACAAAACGCACCCGATGGGAGCTACCAAAACGATTCCACAGATAATGAGCGACTTGCTTCACCCCAATCTCATGAGCGGAGCCACCAAGATTGAAGAAACAATAATGCACGCGACAGCCACGGCGCATCAGCATATAGCTGGAGACACCCGAGTCAAAACCGCCGGAAATCAGAGATAAAACATCTTCCTGCGTCCCAATCGGGAAGCCGCCCAATCCTTCATGACGCGCCTTGATCAGTGTCAGCTTGCCTTGATCAACTTCTAAATGGACTGTGACCTGAGGATGAGTCAGTTTAACTTTCGCACTTTCAATATGTTGATTCAAACCGCCGCCAACATATCGCTCAATATCACCCGATGAAAACTCATGTTTGCCACGGCGTTTCACCCGAACACAGAATGTTTTTCCGATCAGAGTTTCACGATAGGCTTCCAGCGTTTGCTCGAAAATATTGTGCATATCAGTGTAGCTGCGATCTTCCACTTCGAGGATATGGTGGATCCCTGGGACACGGGTCAGAGCATCACAAATCTGTGGGCCAAGATTGTCATCTTTAGTCCGGATTTCAATATGATCCCAATGGCGAACCACCGCGAGGGTATCATCCTCAAGGTTTTTCAATACATTGCGGATATTGGTTGTGAGGATCTTAATGAAGCGCAATCGCACAGATTGACTCTTGATGGTGATTTCTGGGAACAATTTAATGATAAACTTCATGGCGGTCTTTAGTTGTCTGGTTATGGAGTGATGGCGTCGCTATTGAGAGCAACAGTCAAAAGTGTTAGCGAAAACATGCAAGCCGAGGAGTATATCACTATATGATGTGCTGCTGCGTACTAAAAACCGGACTTAAACGTCACGATTTCCCCTTCATTATCCGCTAGAATAGCCGGTAATACATTTTTGACCTGAAGAGTTGCTCTCTGTAAGCAGGAAGACGTTACGCGCCATCTAAGGTTACGTTTCATAAAAATACCGAGTCGAATAAAACTATGCCGAAAAAAGCCGCATCACCTGAAACCAAAGCTGCCAGTTTTGAGACATCACTCAGCGAACTGGAACAGATTGTTACTCGCCTGGAGTCCGGCGAGCTTCCGCTGGAAGAGGCATTAAATGAGTTTGAGCGCGGGGTGCAATTAGCACGTCTTGGGCAGCAAACCTTGCTGCAAGCTGAACAACGCGTTCAAGTTCTGTTGAGCGACGATGTTGATGCGCCATTAACCCCTTTCACTCCAGATACTGAGTAGCCTTATGTCTAACATTCACTCCTCAGTGGACTTCAATCAGCAGCTTGCCGCGCACCAGCAGCGAATCAACCAAGCTCTGTTGGATTTCATTGCGCCGCTTCCTTTTGGCAACAGTGATTTGGTTGAGGCGATGCGCTATGGTGCCGTGCTGGGTGGTAAACGGTTGCGCCCTTATTTGGTTTACGCCACCGGCCAAATGTTCGGCCTGTCACTGACCTGTTTGGATGCCCCTGCGGCGGCAATTGAATGTATCCATGCTTATTCATTAATTCATGATGATTTACCGGCGATGGATGACGATGATTTGCGCCGTGGGCAGCCAACTTGCCATGTGAAGTTTGGTGAAGCCAATGCCATTCTGGCCGGTGATGCATTGCAAACGCTGGCATTTTCTATCCTGGCGGAAGCCCCAATGCCCGGAGTGGCAGATAAAGACCGCCTGTCGATGATTGCAGAATTAGCCCATGCCAGTGGTGTGGCGGGCATGTGTGGCGGTCAGGCTTTGGATCTGGAAGCAGAAACTCGCCAGATTGCACTCGCTGACCTTGAAAAAATCCACCGGCATAAAACCGGAGCATTGATCCGTGCAGCCATGCGTCTCGGCGCTTTGGCAGCCGGTGCCCCTGGCCGCGAAGCATTGCCATTACTTGACCGCTATGCAAACGCCATCGGTCTGGCCTTTCAGGTGCAAGACGATATTTTAGATGTTATTGGTGATACCGCTACAATTGGTAAGCGCCAGGGGTCAGATCAGCAACACGGAAAAAGCACCTATCCAGCACTTCTGGGGTTAGATTGCGCCAAAGCCAAAGCCATGGACCTTTATCAGGAAGCCGTTAGCGCCCTGAATGAGTTGTCAGAGCAATCCTATAACATAGCGCCACTACAGGCTTTAGCCTGTTTTATTATTGAGCGTGATAATTAGAAATATACTGGCAGTCCGTGAGTGCCTACTTAAACTTTTGATATGAGCATCGAATGAGTATTGATATAGCCAAATACCCGACATTGGCACTTGCTGAGAATCCTGAAGAACTGCGCATGTTGCCGAAAGAAAGTCTGCCGAAGTTATGTGATGAACTGCGGCAGTATTTGCTTGCCTCTGTCAGCCGATCCAGTGGGCATTTTGCTTCTGGGTTAGGTGTGGTTGAGCTGACTGTCGCGTTACATTACGTCTACAATACGCCGTTTGATAGCCTGGTGTGGGACGTTGGCCATCAGGCTTATCCGCACAAAATATTAACCGGCCGCCGTGAGCAGATAGGTACCATTCGCCAGAAAGATGGTTTACATCCTTTCCCATGGCGTGATGAAAGTGAATATGACGTACTTTCTGTCGGCCACTCCTCAACCTCCATCAGTGCGGGTTTGGGGATGGCGGTTGCCGCCGAGCGTGAAGGCAAAGGCCGGCGTACCGTGTGTGTGATTGGTGACGGTGCCATTACTGCCGGCATGGCTTTCGAAGCGATGAATCATGCCGGGGATATTCATTCAGACATGCTGGTTATCCTTAACGATAACGAAATGTCTATTTCAGAAAACGTAGGCGGCCTGAACAACCATTTGGCCCAGCTATTATCTGGCAAACTCTACGTCAGCCTACGAGAAGGCGGAAAGAAAGCACTTTCGGGTTTACCGCCAATTAAAGACTTGCTGAAACGCACCGAAGAACACCTGAAAGGCATGGTGGTACCCAGCACCTTATTTGAAGAGTTGGGTTTTAATTATATCGGCCCGATTGATGGCCACGACGTGCAAGCCTTGACACAAACATTGAAAAACATGCGCAGCCTAAAAGGCCCGCAACTGTTGCATATCATGACCAAGAAGGGCAAAGGCTACGCCCCAGCTGAAAAAGATCCCATTGGCTGGCACGCTGTACCTAAGTTTGATCCGGCCTCTGGCACCTTGCCGAAAAGTCAGGGCAACCTACCCACTTATTCTAAAATCTTCGGCGAATGGTTATGTGAAACCGCCGCTAAAGACAGTCAGTTAATGGCAGTAACACCCGCAATGCGTGAAGGTTCGGGGATGGTGCGCTTCTCGCGTGAATATCCACAACAGTATTTTGATGTGGCGATAGCCGAACAACACGCCGTGACCTTTGCTGCTGGCTTAGCTATTGGCGGCTACAAACCGGTCGTTGCTATCTACTCGACTTTCCTGCAACGGGCTTATGACCAGCTGATCCACGATGTTGCTATCCAGAATCTGCCAGTATTATTCGCCATTGACCGCGGCGGTTTAGTGGGGGCGGATGGCCAAACCCACCAGGGCGCATTCGATCTATCATTCATGCGCTGCATCCCTAACATGGTAATTATGACCCCTAGTGATGAGAACGAGTGCCGCCAAATGCTGCACACCGGCTATCACCACCAAGGGCCTGCGGCAGTGCGTTACCCGCGAGGCAATGGCACTGGCGTAACATTAGAGCCACTAGAAATAATGCCTATTGGTAAAGGGATCGTGCGCCGCGAAGGTGAAAAAATAGCCATCCTGTGCTTTGGGACATTACTGGCACAGGCGCAAATGGTAGCCGACAATCTGAATGCCACACTGGTAGATATGCGTTTCGTTAAACCATTGGATGAAGAATTGGTACTGGAACTGGCTGCCAGCCACGAGGTACTGGTTACTGTAGAAGAAAACGCCATTATGGGCGGTGCAGGCAGTGGTGTGAATGAACTGCTAATGGTAAAACGCCAGTTAGTGCCAGTATTGAATCTCGGTTTACCAGACAGCTTTGTTCCACAAGGTGAACAAGATGAAATGCGGGCTGAATTTGGTTTAGATGCTGCGGGAATACAGCGCCAGATTGAAGCCTGGTTGGAGTGATAATAATTAAGGCATAACCACTCGGTTATGCCTTTGTTCTAATGGCTATTTAATAAAATAAATCTATTGGCCAATAGTGCCCGATGACAAAAATAATCGCGGCTGCAACCACACCGGCAATAATGTCATCCACCATGATGCCCATCCCGCCATGAACGTTGCGATCAAACCAGCGAATCGGCCACGGCTTCCAGATATCAAAAATACGAAATACCACAAACCCGGCGACGACCCATTGCCAATCATTGACTGGCAGTGCCATCAAGGTAATCCACATTCCGACAAATTCATCCCAAACGATACTGCCATGGTCATGAACTTGCATATCTTTGGCGGTGCGGTGACAGATATAAACACCAATACAGATGCTAAACATCACCGCCAGAGAATAGAGTTGCCAGGGTAACTGAATCAATAACAGCCAGAAAGGAATCGCAGCAATAGACCCCATGGTGCCCGGAGCCCACGGCGATAAACCACTGCCAAAACCCGTCGCCAACAAGTGCCACGGATTAGATAACCGCAGACGACGTTTGGCTTCATTCATGCTATTACCTACCATGAGGGCTACCTGCTGAGAAATGATCAAAACCACGCAAATTCATCTCAACCGCCTTACCCTCACGGAAGAATTTAACCCCTTCCGCTTGTGGCCCAATCTGCCCAATACAGGTGTAATTTGCGCCCGTGTGACTCAATGCAACTTTCAGCGCACCCCGGTTTATCTCCGGTACAGTAAAGCATAGTTCGTAGTCTTCGCCACCGCTCAATGCCCAGCGCAAAGCTTGATCAGCATCCACCTGATTTTTTAGTGCATCAGAATACGGCAAAGCATCCAGCTCAATACGTGCGCCGCAATGACTGGCTTTCAGAATATGTTGTAGATCAGAAATGAGACCATCGGAGATATCAATAGCCGAGCTGGCAAGGTCGCGCAAAGCCTGCCCCTGCAAGACCCGAGGCTGTGGCCGCAAATGGCGATGAACTAGCGCCGCCCTGTCTGCCTCATCATCAACCAGCAACTCATTTTGTAAAATTGCCAAGCCAGCGGCACTGTCGCCTAATGTACCGGTCACATAAATCCAGTCACCAATCCGAGCGCCAGCGCGTTTCAGTACCCGCCCTTCAGGGACTAAACCTTGGATGGTCAACGTCAGGCTCAGCGGCCCACGCGTAGTGTCACCGCCGATCAATTGCATACCGTAATAATTAAGCTGATCAAACAAGCTATCACTGAATGATTGCAGCCAATCTTCATTGACATTAGGTAGGGTCAGAGCAAGAGATAACCAGGCGGGATCGGCCCCCATAGCGGCTAAATCGCTAAGGTTTACCGCTAAAGATTTGTATCCGAGATCGGCCGGATCAATATCAGGAAGGAAATGAATGCCCGACACCAATGTATCGGTACTGATGGCCAACAGCTGTTTCTCTGCCACTGTAAGAAGTGCGCAGTCGTCTCCAATACCCAGTTCTACATCTCGGCGATTACTTCTGAACCGGTCAAAATAGCGGGTAATGAGGTCAAATTCGCCACATGCCATAATACAATTCCAGAAATGTTAACTGATCAATAAATTAAGGCCGGAATCCGGCCTTAATTCAAGTCGTTAATGCAACGAATTATTTTCGTTTACGCACCATCGGAGCCACCTTATCCAGCACTCCGTTGACGAACTTATGGCTATCTGCAGCACCGAAAGTTTTGGCTAGTTCGATCGCTTCATTGATTGCCACTTTATAAGGGACATCATCACGTTTGCTCAGTTCAAACAGCGCAATACGCAGAACCGCTCTTTCAACCTGACCTAATTCTTCGAGCTGGCGGGAAAGAACAGGCGCCATTAGCGCATCCAGAGATGCGGCATGAACGGCAACCCCAGACAGCAATTCGCGAAAATAGGCGATGTCTACATCTTTGACATCCTGCTCAGACAGGAACTGTAATTCAACATCAGCGATGTCGTTTTTAGACAACTGCCAAGAGTAAAGCGCTTGAACAGCGCACTCACGAGCGCGGCGACGAGCAGCAGGTTTCACGGAATTCCCCTTAACTTAACTAAATTCAGCCTTTAATAGCTTTGATTACATTAATCATTTCAAGCGCGGTCAGGGCAGCTTCTGCACCTTTATTACCTGCTTTAGTACCCGCACGCTCAATTGCCTGCTCAATACTTTCTGTGGTCAGCACACCAAAGGCTACCGGGATATCGCTGTTCATGGCCACACTTGCCAGACCAGAACTCGCTTCACCAGCAACATATTCAAAGTGCGCCGTGCCCCCACGGATAACAGTACCCAGAGCAATTACCGCATCGTAACGATTTGTTTTTGCTAATACATTAGCAACCAGCGGTAACTCATAAGCACCCGGAACCCAAACAACAGTGATGTTGTCGTCCGTTACCTGGCCAATGCGCTTCAGGGCATCAATAGCACCTTCCAGCAAGCTGTCATTGATAAAGTTGTTAAAACGCGCAATTGCAATCGCCACGCGGGCATTAGGAGTAGCAACAACACCTTCGATAACGTTCATAGCTTTCCTCAATATAGGTTCATACCCCGCAGGGGGGCGGATTCTATCATATTCTTTCACGCCCCGCCCCTGCGCATTTGTAAAACGCTGGCAAGACTATGATTAGCAGAGTGAATCCCTGCTGGATAATTCATCAATACTTCGGTTTCAAGCGCAGACGCAAGTCTGGCCCCACCTGGCGCACATCACTAAATGTAAACTCTGGGGCATCTGAGAGGCGGGTTAACCCTGCTAACTGGCATAATCCTCGGGCATCACTGCCTAATAATTTTGGTGCGATATAAAGAATTAATTCATCAACCACACCGGCCTGCAACAAAGCGCCCGCGAATTGCGGCCCCGCCTCAACCCAAACAGAATTAATTTGCCGCTTACCCAATTGCATCATCAATAAGACTAAATCCACCCCATTGCCATGTCGGGGCAGCAACAATTGCTCGACATTGCCAGGCCATGTTTGCTCATCCGCCTCAACCCGAGCTAACCAGCATGGGCCATCTTGCTGTATCACCTTGTGCTTTGGCGTCACGCGGTTATGGCTATCGACGATAACTCGAACTGGCTGGCGCAGCGTATCTTGAGGATAGAGCACTTGAGTTTCAGCATCTAATTCCTGCCAGCGCAAGGTTAGCGAAGGATCATCGGCCAATACTGTGGCACTGGTACTGAGGATGGCCGAGCTTTGCGCCCGAAAACGCTGCACATCCTGACGTGCCTGCGGCGAGGTAATCCACTGGCTTTCACCCGAAGCCATCGCCGTACGGCCATCCAGGGAAGCTGCCATTTTCAGTTGTAGATAAGGAAAACCGGTGCGCATGCGCTTCAAGAAACCCAGATTAGTGGCTTCGGCCTCTGCCAGCATCAAACCGTGTTGAACCTCGATACCCGCTTGTTTCAGTTTATATAAGCCACGCCCGGCAACTTGCGGATTTGGATCCTGCATCGCGGCCACCACGCGCTTCACCCCTGCGGCAAGCAAAGCATCAGCACAGGGTGGCGTACGCCCATGGTGGCTGCACGGCTCAAGGGTGACATAGGCAGTAGCGCCACGCGCTTTCTCACCCGCCATCCGCAAAGCATGTACCTCGGCGTGGGGTTCACCAGCACGCAAGTGATAGCCTTCACCGACAATCTCACCATCACGCGCCAGAACACAGCCGACATTCGGATTTGGCGACGTCGTAAAACGGCCCAACCGCGCTAACTCAAAGGCACGGGCCATATAAAATTCATCGGGCTGCATGGCTTTCCTTACTTTTATGTGGTGACAATTAGCATGGTGCTAACGGCTTTACGGCTACCGCGGCTAGTCCTGCAAGCGGGCAATTTCTTCGCCAAATTCGCGAATATCTTCAAAACTGCGATATACCGAGGCAAAGCGGATATATGCCACTTTATCCAAGCGTTTCAGTGCTTCCATCACCAAATTACCCACCATCTTGGTGGGCACTTCACGCTCACCAGTGGCGCGTAGCTGAGATTTAATATGACTGATGGCGGTTTCGACATCATCAGAGCTGACGGGGCGTTTTTCTAATGCTTTCAGCATGCCGCGACGCAATTTTTCTTCATTGAAGGGTTCGCGCACCTCATCACTTTTAATCACGCGCGGCAACACCAGTTCAGCCACTTCGAAAGTGGTGAAGCGTTCATTACAATCTAAACACTGGCGACGACGGCGCACTTGCGAACCATCGCTCACCAGACGGGAATCAATGACTTTGGTATCCACAGCGGCACAAAATGGGCAATGCATAGCGCTTCCTGATGAGTGAGCTTAAACTTAGCAACAGTTTACCGCGAACTGCCGCGACAACAAAGGGCGGAAGCGGCAGTTTATGGTGATCAACTATGACGAAAGCTTCGGTTCATCGGATTTAGACTCAAGGGGCTTCAACCATCCCTTTTGCAGTTCTAACCAAACTTTACGATCCGGCGATAACACATTGAGAGGGTCAAAAGGATATTGGGCTGGTGTGCCCTTAATTAGCATCTGAGTCACTAATCCATAGAGCCACTTTGCTTTCAACACGTTTTTATAATCTGGCTTCTCATATAAATCAGTTACTAACCCCTTCAAATTGACTAAGTTGGTGACGAACTTTATTTTGTCACTCTCTTTACTTTCAAATAAGTTGGGAAATAGAAAATAAGCGATAGAATCCATAAACTTAGTCCAAATCGTTTTTTCTTGACTGGAAACTTTCTCTAGCATAGTGCTTATCATTTGTGCTGTGTCGGGGATTTCTTCACTTTTGAACGACTCTAAATCCTCATGGAAATTCGATAATGAATTCATATTTAAGACCACATCAGCATTATAACTTATTTTCAGTTTTCCCAATTCATCAAAATGCTTTTTAAGCATAATTAAATCACTCGAGTCTGGTATTTTATTTTTTAAAGCATTATATTCCTTTATTATCTTATCTGAACCTGAAAATACCTTGCATTCAAATACCCTGCTATGGACATCGACTAAACCACGGAATATACCACATCGACTAAAAAGCTCTCTCAACTCGTTTTTTATACATTCTATTTCTTCTTTTTTTACCTTTACCTCCTCTTTTAAACGTAACTCAGCCCTTTTCATCTCATTATTTTTTTCGCTATTAACTCGCTCCTTAATTTTCTTCTCTTTCTGCTGATTAATTACATTTAATTCAGATGACAATTCGAATTTCACAATATCTTTTCGGTCAATGAATTGATACACCCCATTACTATGCTTTTCTAATTTATAACTTTTATTAAGTTCCGAATCTTGGTCTTTTTCTATATTTGAAATGAACAGATTACATCTGTCTGTACCTTTACTTTTCTCTAGATATTTATTTACACTAATTATTACATCTTCCAGCGTCGTTACATTTGTATTTCTTTTTATTAGATTACTTATTTTTGATTTTGCATCATATTCTATCCCCGTGAAAGCAGTCACTATCTCTAGTTTTATTTTTTCCAACGTAATATTATTACTATCAGACTTATCCTTTTGGTCATCATTAGTAATTACAACTTGAGTGTTACTCATAATATTTGAAACAATCATCATTACTCCCCCATTAAATTCAATGTAAACCTTAATATATAAAACACGCCTGTTACCGCCTAAACAATCGGTTAAAATTGAGTGATTAGATATTAAATAAAGGGAAATATTCATAAAAAAAACAACTTAATGACTTATTATCCTTATTAATTCCATGTGGTAAATTAATATAAAAAACACATTCACACAGAAAATAATTAGAAAAGTAATCTCTTTTAATAAAAATGCTAAAAGGGAATCATATAAATTAATGGATAGTAATTTTTACAGTGAGGACATAACAGGGAAATCGCGAATACAACAATAAAAAAACCCTGACACCGGCTATACCAGTGTCAGGGTTATAGTCTTACAGACTATCGCTTACAACTTAAGGTAGGATTGAAGGCTGGTCTGCACCTTCTTTCTCAACTTTTTGCTGCAACATATGCTCACGTTTCATACCCAGTTTCAACGCCAGCGCGGACGCAACATAGATGGATGAAACCGTACCGATGGAAACACCGATCAGCATCGTCAGTGAGAAGCCTTGCAGCATCGCACCACCGAAGATAAACAGCATCAATACCACCATCAGCGTAGTTGCAGAAGTCATGATAGTACGGCTTAAGGTCTGGGTCAGAGACACGTTCATGATTTCGTAAGGCGTACCGCGGCGGATCTTGCGGAAGTTCTCACGAATACGGTCTGATACCACGATACTGTCGTTCAGTGAGTAACCAATAACCGACATCAATGATGCAATGATGGTTAGGTCAATCTCAATATGGAACAACGACAAGATCCCCATGGTAATAACCACGTCATGCGCCAAGGCGATAACCGCCCCCAGTGCCAGACGCCATTCAAAACGGAAACCGACATAAACCAGAATACTCAGCAACGCGACCAACAACGCCATACCGCCGGCTTGGGCTAAATCACTGCCCACACTCGGCCCGACGAATTCGATGCGTTTTACTGATGCATTCTTATCAATTGACTCATTGATAACCGAGATGACTTTGTTGCCCAATTCCTGCCCGGCAGTGCCGGTTGCAGGTGGCATACGGATCATCACATCACGGCTGCTACCAAAGTTTTGCAGGATTGGCGATTCAAAACCCGCCGTTTCCAGCGTATCGCGCAATTGATCCAGATCCGCAGGTTTTTCCAGGTTAATTTCAATCACCGTACCACCGGTGAAATCCAGACCCCAGTTAAACCCTTTAACGGAGATAACCGCAATGGATGCTACCAACAACAGCAACGAGATGCCGAAAGCGACGTTATCCCAGCGCATAAAGTCATAGACTTTACGGCCATAGTTCAGTTGTTCAACAGTATAATCCTGTGCCACAACGTACTCCTCAAATAGACAGCTTGTTAATGCGCTTGCCGCCGTAAAGCAGGTTGACGATGGCACGAGTACCGACTATTGCGGTGAACATTGACGTTATAACACCGATTGCCGTTGTAATGGCAAAGCCTTTAATCGAACCGGTACCCACAGCATATAGAATAATCGCAGTGATCAGTGTCGTTACGTTCGCATCGACGATACTCGAGAAGGCACCTTTGTACCCTTCATGAATCGCTTGCTGGATCGTCCGCCCGTTCCTGTACTCTTCTTTTATTCGCTCATTAATCAGCACGTTAGCATCAACTGCTACCGCCAGCGTCAATACAATCCCGGCAATACCCGGCATGGTTAATGTCGCCCCCGGTAACAGAGACATCACGCCCACGATCAACACTAAGTTAGCCAACAGTGCAGTACTGGCAATCACACCAAACTTACGGTAGTAAATCACCATAAATAGGATAGAAACCGCCAAGCCCCACAAGCAGGCTTCCAGACCTTGGGTAATATTCTGAGAACCCAAGGTTGGCCCGATAGTGCGCTCTTCTACAATCTGGATTGGAGCAATCAATGCCCCCGCACGCAGCAGCAGAGAAAGCTGACGAGCTTCAGCCGGGTTATCAATGCCGGTAATGCGGAAACTGTTACCTAAGCGCGACTGAATGTTCGCGATGTTGATAACTTCTTCCTGCTTAACCAGAATCGCTCGGCCGTTAGCATCTTTTTTACCACTGTCTTTATATTCTACAAACAAAGTCGCCATCGGCTTGCCGATATTGTCCTTGGTAAAATTAGACATGACAGAACCACCCGCGCTATCGAGCGAGATATTAACCTGAGCTTGGTTATATTCGTCGGTGCTGGAGGTTGAATCGGTAATATGATCACCGGTCAGGATGACGCGCTTGTACAAGACAACCGGGCGGCCTTCACGGGTATTTTTAACTTCGGAATCGCCCGGCACACGACCGGAGGCTGCAACAGTGGCGTCAACATTGCTGTTTACCAGACGGAATTCAAGAGTCGCGGTCGCACCAAGAATTTCTTTAGCACGTGCTGTATCCTGAATACCGGGTAACTCAACCACAATACGATCTGAACCCTGGCGCTGAACCAAGGGTTCGGCTACACCTAACTGGTTAACCCGGTTACGCAGAATCGTAATGTTTTGTTGAACGGCATATTCGCGCGCTTCCCGCAGACGGTCATCGCTCATCACAGCTTTTAAGGTATTGCTGCCATTGGAGCCAATCACCAAGTCACGGTGGCGAGAAGAAAGGTAGCTGATAGCGTCATCGCGGGTTTTATCATCGCGGAAACGCACTTCAACACCATAGTTATCTAGCTTACGCACAGTGGCATACGGGATATTTTTCTCACGCAAATCGCTGCGCAAGGTATCCATCGTTTGCTCTTGCAGCTTGCCCAGCGCGGTATCCATGTCCACTTCCATCAAGAAGTGCACACCACCACGGAGGTCAAGACCAAGCTTCATCGGCTCGGCACCTAACTTAGCAAGCCAGGAAGGCGTTGCTGGAGCCAGGTTTAACGCGATAACGTATTTGTCGCCCATCGCTTCCATCAGTGCCTCACGGGCACGTAACTGGACGTCGGGATCTCTAAAGCGAGCCAGGATTGCACCGTTTTCCAGCGCAATGGACTTGCTCGCTATGTTGTCTTTTTCTAAAACGTCACGGACTTGGACCAGCGTTGTTTCACTGGCGGCGATTCCTCGCGCACCAGTGATTTGAACAGCCGGATCCTCACCATAAAGGTTGGGAAGTGCATATAGCAGACCGATGAAGATCACAACGATCAGCATCAGATACTTCCACAAAGGATAACGGTTTAACACGGCAATTCCCTTCGGGAAAATCGAAAATTACAGAGCTTTCATTGTACCTTTCGGTAAAACGGCAGCAACGAAGTCACGTTTGATCATCACTTCAGTGGTGTCGTTCAGTGCGATGACGATGTAGCCCGTTTCCGCAACTTTAGTAACACGACCCAGTAAACCACCCGTGGTTAAAACTTCATCACCTTTACCGATAGAATCCATCAGTTTTTTGTGTTCTTTGGCACGTTTTTGCTGTGGACGCAGGATCATGAAGTAAAAAATCAGACCAAATACCACCAGCATAATCACCAGGGAGTACGGGCTGCTCTGAGCCGGAGCCCCAGCGGATGCGACAGCATCGGAAATGAAAAGACTCATTAAAATTCCCTCATTGTTATCAATATCAGTAGTGTGAAATCAGTGCGATAAAACAGAAACGGTGAATCGTAACTGTTAGACCGACAAATACAAAGGTAATAATTTTAAAATCAAACGCTTACTTGTGGAGATAATGGCGGAACAGGTTTCCCTATCCGACCATAGAAATCTTCAACGAAGTTCTCTAATTTACCCTCTTCAATAGCCTGACGTAAACCCGCCATTAAGCATTGGTAGTAACGCAGGTTATGAATGGTATTCAGCCGCGCACCCAGTATTTCGTTGCAACGGTCAAGATGATGCAAGTAGGCACGGCTATAATTGCGACAAGTATAACAATCACAATGCTCGTCCAGCGTTGCAGTATCACTCTTATGTTTGGCATTACGGATTTTTACGACTCCGTCAGTGACAAACAAATGACCATTACGGGCATTACGCGTTGGCATTACACAGTCAAACATGTCGATACCGCGACGTACACCTTCAACCAAATCCTCAGGTTTCCCCACGCCCATCAGGTAACGGGGTTTATCCTCCGGAATCTGTGGGCAAACATGCTCCAGAATGCGGTGCATATCTTCTTTTGGCTCACCAACCGCCAGGCCGCCCACAGCGTAACCATCAAAACCGATATCTACCAGCCCTTTTACGGATACATCACGTAAATCTTCGTAAACGCCGCCCTGAATAATACCGAACAATGCATTTTTATTGTTCAGTTCATCAAAGCGTTGGCGACTCCGGGCAGCCCAGCGCAATGACATTTCCATCGAACGCTTCGCATAATCCCAGTCTGCTGGGTAGGGTGTGCATTCGTCGAAAATCATCACGATATCAGAGCCGAGATCATTCTGGATTTCCATCGATTTTTCTGGGCTGAGAAAAACTTTATCGCCGTTGATAGGGTTTTGGAATGTCACCCCTTCTTCTTTGATTTTGCGCATCGCACCCAAGCTGAACACTTGAAAACCGCCAGAGTCTGTCAGGATAGGGCCATGCCATTGCATAAAGTCATGCAAGTCGCCGTGCAACTTCATGATTTCCTGACCCGGACGCAACCACAAGTGGAAAGTATTCCCCAACAAGATTTGCGCACCGGTTTCGGCAACTTCTTCCGGCGTCATCCCTTTTACTGTGCCGTAGGTGCCGACAGGCATAAATGCCGGGGTTTCTACTACACCGCGTTCAAAGATCAGACGACCACGACGGGCGCGCCCATCAGTTTTTTGTAATTCGTACTTCACATAACCTCCAGCATCAGAGAAACAGTCTGATGCGTGATTAAAAGGAGCGCATCATAACAACTGTCCAACCCGCTACACAAGCAACCAGCTTAAGTAGCACTTATCGTTATCTGCGGTATTCTGCATTTTTGTCTCATATCTTTGGCATAAATCGGCCACATTCCACCTCACCGAACCCCCTCACCTACTCCCCACATACCGCGCTGTGGCTATAGTGTCGAACATATGCAATATGTTACATCGAATGAGAAAGTTGCACGAGTTAGACCTGCACCCGCCATTCTCAGAGTACAAGACCCATGGGGATATACTTGGACATATGTGGGGGCGAACTATGAAGTTAAATCCGGGCAACACCAGTGCAACAAAGAATCACCAGCCAACTTACACATTGCGCACGAATATTTATCCTTAGTCTGACAATCCTCCTTAAATATTTCCTTTCTCCTGCCGATAAAGATCTAAATAAGATTGAAACCGTATATTTACCTTATTGCTCAAACAGTTGGAGTGAAACCCATGATGGTCATCTTCGGGCATACGTCACTTTAGCCATTTTTAACTCGAAGGAAAACCATGAACAACACCCATAATATTGTTTTAAATGGAAAATCTCATTTTTTACCCACATCGCCCCAATTTCGACTTAATCCGATCGTGCTTGCTTGCGCTGCCGCATTGGCATTTGGAGCCGCCATATCCTCCGCGCAGGCTGCTAGCTGCATTGTAAATGGCACCACTTATGCTGATTGTACAGTGGGCCAGGCAGGAACCGCCGGTGTTGATGCCTCCGGTACCTCAGGCGCGACAGGGAGCAATGGTAACACAGCAGGGAACCCCGGTAATTCTGGGGCTAATGGCAGTCACGGTTTAGATGCCACCAATACCGCAACATCAGGCGGAACAGGTGACGTAGCCGTAACCGGCGGTACTATCGACGTCACGACGGGTAATTTACTTGCCGGTGGCGCAGGCGGTTCTGGTGGCAATGCCAACGGCGGCAATGGCGGCAACGGCGGCTGGCCTATACAGTGGACTAACGCCAACGGTGGCAATGGTGGAGATGCTGGTCTGGCTGGGGTCGCCGAAAATGGCGGCATGGGCGGCAACGCGATGACAGGGAGTGGGTTCAACCTAAGCAATGACGGCTCAATCATCGGTGGGTCGGGCGGTGCCGGTGGTAACGCTTTCGGTGGTGCCGGTGGCCGAGGGGGACAGGGTGCAAACAATTCCGGTCGTTCCGGCGATGGTGGTGATGGAAGTTCTGGTGGGACTGCTGGGAACGGGGCTGCGGGTGCCACTGCCGTGACAGGGAGTAATTTTCAGTTGGTCAACCGGGGTATTATCAACGGTGGAAATGGAGGGAGAGCCGGTTTAGCGACCGGTGGATCAGCGGGTGGGACAGACTATGCTGGCGCGCCCCTAGGCACTATAGGTTCAGTAGGACAGGCTGGGGCCGAGGGTACGTCAGGGACTTATGGTGCCGCCGGGGTCGGTGTTGTGTCTACTGGCTCAAGCACCATCACGACATCGAATCTTATCGCTGGAGGGCTGGCGGGCAACGGAACAACGCAGGCTAACGCGATTGAATTTTCCGGCGGAAATAACACGCTGACCCTTGAGTCCGGCTACAGTTTTGTTGGTAATGTCATTAGCAGTGGTGGGGACACGCTGGCGCTAGGAGGAGATACCAATGGCAGTTTCTTTGTCTCCAGCCTCGCGGCAACATCACCGTCCTCATGGTCAGGTGCCGTGCAATATTATGGTTTCAACGACTATGTAAAAACCGGTAACAGCACCTGGACACTGAACGGTTCAACCACGGAAGTCACAGCATGGAATATCAATGCCGGTACTCTGTCAGTATCGAATGATAGCAACCTCGGAGCAGCAGAGGGTGGGCTGACTTTCAATGGTGGCACCCTGGAAAATACCGCAGCAATAAGTACAGCACGAGACATGCTGCTGAAGACCACTGGAACACTTCAAACCAACGCTAATTTAACTGCGACGGGGCTAATTTCAGGCTTGGGCTCGCTGGTCAAAACAGGCGCAGCAACACTTACTCTCACTAGCAATAACACCTATTCCGGCGGTACCACTATCAACGCGGGGGCCCTGCAAATTGGTAACGGCGGCACCACCGGGTCAGTGGTCGGAAATATCATCAATAACAGTGCGCTGTCATTTAATCGCAGTGATGCACTGACTTACGGTGGCGTGGTATCCGGCTCCGGTTCTGTGGTTCAGACTGGTAACGGCCCACTGACACTGACCGGTGACAACACCTATTTCGGCGGTACCATCATCAGCGCGGGCACTCTGCAAATTGGTAACGGCGGCACCACTGGGTCAGTGGCCGGAAATATCATCAACAACAGTGCGCTGTTATTTAACCGCAGCGATGCACTGACTTACGGCGGCGTGATATCCGGCTTAGGTGTTCTGGCTAAGGCTGGCAACGACTTGCTGACACTGACCGGTGACAACACCTATTCCGGCGGTACCATCATCAGCGCGGGCACTCTGCAAATTGGTAACGGCGGCACCACTGGGTCAGTGGTCGGAAATATCATCAATAACAGTGCGCTGTTATTTAACCGCAGCGATGCACTGACTTACGGCGGCGTGATATCCGGCTTAGGTGTTCTGGCTAAGGCTGGCAACGACTTGCTGACACTGACCGGTGACAATACCTTTACTGGCGGTACCATCATCAGCGCGGGCACTCTGCAAATTGGTAACGGCGGCACCACTGGGTCAGTGGCCGGAAATATCATCAACAACAGTGCGCTGTCATTTAATCGCAGTGATGCACTGACTTACGGTGGCGTGGTATCCGGCTCCGGTTCTGTGGTTCAGACTGGCAACGGCCCACTGACACTGACCGGTGACAACACCTATTCCGGCGGTACCATCATCAGCGCGGGCACTCTGCAAATTGGTAACGGCGGCACCACCGGGTCAGTAGACGGGGATATTATCAATAACAGTGCGCTGTCATTTAATCGCAGTGATGCACTGACTTACGGTGGCGTGGTATCCGGCTCCGGTTCTGTGGTTCAGACTGGTAACGGCCCACTGACACTGACCGGTGACAACACCTATTTCGGCGGGACTACCATCAGCGCGGGCACTCTGCAAATTGGTAACGGCGGCACCACCGGGTCAGTGGCCGGAAATATCATCAACAACAGTGCGCTGTTATTTAATCGCAGTGATGCACTGACTTACGGTGGCGTGGTATCCGGCTCAGGCTCTGTGGTTCAGACTGGCAACGGCCCACTGACACTGACCGGTGACAATACCTTTACTGGCGATACCATCATCAGCGCGGGCACTCTGCAAATTGGTAACGGCGGCACCACTGGGTCAGTGGTCGGAAATATCATCAATAACAGTGCGCTGTTATTTAATCGCAGTGATGCACTGACTTACGGCGGCGTGATATCCGGCTTAGGTGTTCTGGCTAAGGCTGGCAACGACTTGCTGACACTGACCGGTGACAACACCTATTCCGGCGGTACCATCATCAGCGCGGGCACTCTGCAAATTGGTAACGGCGGCACCACCGGGTCAGTGGCCGGAAATATCATCAATAACAGTGCGCTGTTATTTAACCGCAGCGATGCACTGACTTACGGTGGCGTGATATCCGGCTCCGGTTCTGTGGTTCAGACTGGTAACGGCATGCTTATCCTGGCTGGGAATAACACCTACACCGGTGGCACTGTTCTCAATTCGGGTACGTTGGTTCTGCAAGGCGTGAACGCGGCTGGAACCGGCGGGATCACCAATAATAATGAGATGATATTTCTGGACACGAAAGGTGAATTTAGCCATGAAATCAGCGGGACAGGTAATATCACGCTCCATGGCGGTTCAGAGGTCAGAGCTAATGCTACGACCAGCGTGTCTGCGGTAAATATCGACAACAGCAGCAAACTGACGTTGCTGGACTCTACGGTGTGGCGGGCCGGGAACGGATTTTCGAACGCAGGAACCCTCGAGCTTAATCACCTGAGCAGGTTGTCAGGAAACGTGAATAACAGCGGCGTACTGACATTGTCAAACCAGCAATATGTCACCTCATACATCGACGGCCATTTCAATAACCGCGGCAGTATAGTGCTTAATCCCACAGCAACCAGCGCAGGGAATAACCTGATAATCAACGGCGATTACGTCGGCGTACAGGGTAGTTCAGTTTCCCTGGGCGCAGTGCTTGCAGACGATGACTCGCTGACCGACCAGTTGACAATACTGGGGAACTCCTCCGGCACAAGCACACTTTACCTAGTCAATGAAAAAGGCCACGGCGCACAAACGCTTCTGGGCCTCAAGCTGATTACTGTACAGGGTGACTCGGATGCCGTCTTTACGCAGGGTAACCGGATCACCGCTGGGTTATATGACTACTCTCTCGTGAAAAAAGAAAATGATTGGTATCTGGATAGCCATAGCAATCAGGTAAGACCTGAAGCTGCCAGCTACGCGACCAACCTTCAGGCGGCAAATACACTGTTTACGCTGAGTTTGCACGATCGTGCTGGAGAGACACAGTACGAGGACCTGGTCACCGGTGAAACGCGTTCAACCTCAATGTGGATGCGTAACGAAGGTGGGCGCAATAAGGCATCGATGACGGATGGTCAGAACAAAACCAGCACTAACCGCTATGTCCTGCAACTGGGTGGCGACGTGCTGCAAGTATCATCCGAATCCTTGGGCAAATTCAATCTGGGGGTGATGGGGGGCTATGCTAATGCACAAGGCCAAACCTATAACAGCCAGAAAGGCTACAGCTCACGTAATACCATAGCGGGTTATAGCACGGGGATGTATGGTTCCTGGTATGCGAATAACCGGGAAAAAGGAGGCTTGTACGCTGACAGTTGGCTGCAATACAACTGGTTCAGAAATCAGGTGAATGGTCAGGATATGGCAGAGGAAAAATATGACAGCCAAGGTATGACCGCATCACTTGAAACGGGCTATGATTGGCTGGTAAATAGCTGGACGACGGCCCACGGAATCAGAAACACCTTGTGGCTGCAACCGCATGCCCAGGCAATCTGGATGGGGGTTAAGGCTGACGATCATACGGAAAATACAGGTTCATACGTGCAGGGTCTGGGCAACAATAACGTGCAGACCAAGCTGGGTCTGCGTGCTTATCTGAATGGGAAAAGTGCGTTAGATAAGGATACTGAGCGCAAGTTCCAGCCTTATGTCGAAGCTAACTGGGTGTATAATACTAACCAGTATGGCGTGCGAATGGACGGTGTGGATGACCATATCAAAGGAGCGCGTAACGTCGGAGAACTCAAGACCGGGGTGGAAGCTAAGCTGACAGCTAACCTGAGCATGCAGGGCGGCATTTCAGGGCAGATTGGCGACAACAGCTACTCCGATATCGCCGCTTCTCTGGGTGGGAAATTTAACTTCTGATTCACACCTAAACTCTTTTGTTGAGTGATATAAGCGCGGTCTGATAACAGACTGCGCTTTCGTCAAAATAACCTATAAAACCAAACTATTTCAAAATCTTATAAAAAATTCTCTTACCCTTTTCCCGTCACTCTATTATTTACGGGGTGACCGGCTCTTGCGGTGCCCGTGGATTACGGCTGATAAACATAGCATCGCCGTAACTGAAAAAGCGATATTGCTCTGCAACCGCCTGCTGGTATGCATTCATAGTATTTTTATAACCAGCAAAAGCAGAAACCAACATTATCAATGTTGATTCAGGCAAATGGAAATTGGTTATTAATGCATCCACAATCTGATATTGATAACCCGGATAAATAAAGATGCGAGTATCACCAAAGAAAGGGGCTATCAGGCCATTATCGCAGGCCTTAGCGGCACTTTCCAATGAACGCACTGATGTCGTGCCCACTGCGACGACGCGATTACCACGGGCCTTACAGGCTAAAACCGCATCAACCACCTCTTGCGGCACTTCTGCATATTCAGAATGCATGATGTGCTCTTCAATGGTATCAACTCGCACAGGCTGGAACGTCCCCGCACCAACATGCAAAGTCACAAAAGCCATCTCAATGCCTTTTTCCCGCAAAGCCGCCAACATCGGTTCATCAAAATGTAAGCCAGCGGTTGGCGCTGCGACTGCCCCAGGGCGCTGGCTGTATACCGTTTGGTACAGTTCGCGATCAGCATCTTCATCAGGGCGGTCAATATAAGGTGGCAAAGGCATATGGCCGACTGCATTCAAGATAGTAAAAACATCTCGCTCATCGTCAAAACGCAGCTCAAACAGTGTGTCATGACGCGCCAACATGGTGGCCCGGATGCTCTCATCATCGCCTAACAGTAACTCAGTGCCGGGTTTAGGGGCTTTTGACGCTTTGACATGAGCCAAGACGCGATGATCATCCAACACGCGCTCTACCAGCACTTCAAGTTTGCCGCCACTGGCTTTGCGACCAAATAAACGCGCCGGAATAACCCGCGTGTTATTGAACACCAGCAGATCACCAGGCACCAGTTTATCCAGCAAATCAGTGAAAATGCCGTGCGTTAATGTTCCCGTAGGGCCATCCAATGACAATAAACGGCAACCGCTACGCTGGGGCTGGGGGTAATGGGCAATTAAAGATTCTGGCAGCTCAAAAGAAAAATCGGCAACACGCATGGCTTTCCACTTCATATCAGAACAGACCCGGCCAACAGATATAAGAGGCCGGTTCACAAAAACAGGCGGCTAGTCTAGAGCCCTCAAGGGCTGGCTGCAAGAAATAAGCATATTTAGCCTTTATTTGCATTATACTCAGCGAATGAATTTTCTTGCTCACCTCCATCTTGCAACACTGGCTGACAGCTCTTTATTGGGCAATTTGCTGGCTGACTTTGTGCGCGGTAATCCACAAGGGGAATACCCCCCTGAGATAGTCGCTGGCATCATGATGCATCGGCGCGTTGATGTCATGACGGATACATCGCCACTCGTTAAAGAGGCCCGAGGTTATTTCAGTGCAGATTATCGCCGGGTTGCCCCTATTACTCTGGATGTACTGTGGGATCATTTTCTGGCACGCAATTGGGATAAACTGGTACCTGCCTGTTCGCTGCCTGACTTTATTGAACATGCGCAATGCCAAATTTTGCCACATTTGTCACTGACACCGGCCCGTTTCCAGAACCTTAATGCTTATCTATGGCCGGAGCGTTGGCTGGAACGCTACGCTGAACTACCCTTTATAGCTGATGTGTTACAAGGTATGGCTAACCGCCGGCCTAAATTAGCCGCGCTTGCAGGCTCTTTTCACGACATAGAACAACACTATCAGCCGCTAGAAAGACTCTTTTGGGATTTTTATCCTGCAATGATGCAACAAGCACAGCATAAACAAATTTAGACAAAAACATTCCTATCTATATGGTTATTGACTCTAAGTCACTTGCGCTTTCTGTCAGAATGGGTATCTTAGCAAGAGTACGAAACTAAAATCGTTGTAACAATAGGTAAAAGCTATCACAGCGATTGGTATTTATCTCTTTATTCATTGCGTTTAAATACCTATGCTGTGCCGATACTTTTGAGACAAATGGTTAATCCATCCCTAATTAACAGGAGTAATTTATGGTTCTGGTAACTCGTCAAGCCCCTGATTTTACAGCAGCTGCTGTTCTTGGTAGCGGCGAAATCGTTGAAAACTTCAACCTGAAAAAACACCTGAACGGCCGCCCTGCCGTCCTGTTCTTCTGGCCAATGGACTTCACTTTCGTTTGTCCTTCAGAGTTGATCGCTTTCGACCACCGTTACGAAGAATTCCAGAAACGTGGCGTTGAAGTTGTTGGTGTTTCTTTCGACTCCGAGTTTGTACACAACGCATGGCGTAAAACTCCGGTTGATAAAGGCGGTATTGGTGAAGTTAAATACCCAATGGTTGCTGATATCAAACGCGAAATTCAGAAAGCCTACGGCATTGAGCACCCAGATGCTGGCGTTGCACTGCGTGGTTCTTTCCTGATCGACAAAAACGGTGTTGTTCGTCACCAAGTGGTTAACGACCTGCCACTGGGCCGTAACATTGACGAAATGCTGCGTATGGTTGATGCACTGCAATTCCACGAAGAACACGGCGACGTTTGCCCTGCACAGTGGGAAAAAGGTAAAGCAGGTATGGGCGCATCTCCAGATGGCGTTGCTAAATATCTGTCTGAAAACGCCTCTAAACTGTAATAATAGTTTATGCCACCCCTGATTGACTCGGGGGGTATCAAGCCAGTCAGTTCACACTGACTGGCTTTTTCTTATCTGCTTTATGGCAACATCTGCTCCATATCTGTGCATCTATTCCTGATTCGAGAATACCCAAAGCAGACAGCTTCAAGCACCCGCCGCAGAATTTATATAATAATCAGTTTTATTCCCAGCTGATCCAATTTAAGAATACATCAATATTTTCAATTGGTTATTTGCATTCACCTGAACTTCAACTGAGTAAAAATCACCCTGTCAATGTCAGTAAAACTTTCTCCCTCCCCTCCGGTTACCAATTAATTAGCAGCCATAAACATTAATTCTGCTATTAATTATTACTGGCGTGTGTTTTGCACACACCATAAGCAGCGCTTTTAAGCTGCCAGACAAAAATGACCGGGTAACCCCTGGCGGGCAAGAAATAACAGGAGTCAGAATGCATTTGCAAAAATGGAACAAACCCTTGGCTGCATTGGCTTTACTGGTCAGTGGAGCACTGCATGCGGCCTCAACACCCGCAGTGGAAGCGAAAAATGGCATGGTGGTGACATCCCAGTATCTGGCTTCACAGGTTGGGACTGACATCTTAAAAATGGGTGGGAATGCCATTGATGCTGCGGTGGCCGTGGGTTATGCCCAGGCGGTAGTGAACCCTTGCTGTGGCAATATTGGCGGTGGCGGTTTTATGACCATTCACCTCGCGGATGGGACGGATACATTCATAAACTTCCGTGAAACCGCCCCTGCCGCCGCCAGCGCCGATATGTATTTGGATAAAGAGGGTAAAGTCACTAAAGATGCCAGTCTGTATGGCTATCTGGCCGCGGGCGTGCCCGGCACAGTCTTGGGAATGGACAGCGCACAGAAGAAATACGGCAAATTAACTCGCCAACAGGTCATGGCTCCGGCAATCAAACTGGCACGGGAAGGATTTGTATTGACCCGCGCCGATACTGATATTTTGGACACAACGGTTAAGCGCTTCCGTCAAGATCCTGAATCGGCTCGTATTTTCCTACGAAAAGACGGTGAAGCTCTACAACCGGGTGACCGCCTGATTCAAGCTGATCTGGCTGATACTCTGACGGCTATCTCGGAGAAAGGGCCAGATGCTTTCTATCAGGGGAAAATACCGCAAGCAGTTGAAGCCGCAGCTAAAAAAGGCGGGGGTATTTTGACTGCTGCCGATTTTGCCAATTATAAAATCACAGAAACCGCCCCTATTACCTGTAGCTATCGTGGCTATAAATTCGTGTCGTCCCCTCCACCTAGCTCCGGCGGCGTGACCTTGTGCGAAACTTTAAATGTCCTTGAGGGCTATGACCTGAAGAGTATGGGTTTTAACTCTGCTGCTTACATCCATACACTGACAGAAGCTATGCGCCATGCCTATATGGATCGCAATACTTTCCTCGGTGATCCCGAGTTTGTTAAGAACCCGACTGATCGCCTGTTGAGTAAAAGTTATGCCGCTGATATTCGTAAACAAATCGTCGCCAACAAGGCCACGCCATCAGTAGAAGTTCAGCCGGGCATGCAACCGCATGAAAAACCTGAAACAACGCATTATTCCATTGTCGATCATGATGGCAATGCCGTCTCCACTACCTACACCGTGAATGGCCGCTTTGGCGCGGTAGTGATTGCACCCGGCACAGGCTTTTTCCTGAATGATGAAATGGATGATTTTACCGTCAAAGTCGGTGAGCAAAATCTGTATGGTTTGGTTCAGGGAGCCACCAACTCTATCGCCCCCGGTAAGCGCCCACTATCGTCTATGAGCCCGACATTAGTGACCAAAGACGGTAAGACATTTATGGTCTTAGGCTCACCGGGTGGCTCGCGGATTATCACCATTACCTTGCAAACTGCATTGAACGTCATTGACCACGGTATGGCACCACAAGAGGCCGTGGATGCGCCTCGCATTCATCATCAGTGGTTACCTGATGAAGTCTATTATGAACAGCGTGGTGTGTCCGCAGATAGCCTTAATCTACTGAAAAATATGGGATATAAAATGGTCGAGCAGAATCCATGGGGCGCTGCGGAGCTAATTTTGGTTGGTTTAGCGGGAGTTGAGGGCGTCAGCCCTGCTAACTCGGGTAATGATTCTGCGGTCTCAGGGAAAGTCCGCGAGGGCTATCTGTATGGGGCTAATGATGTTCGCCGCCCTGCGGGTGCGGCCATCGGCTACTGATAGCGATTGATTACCAATGCTATTCATCCCCCATCAATATATCGACGGGGGAATTTACTGGTTTATTTATGTCACCACGGCAATGTATGCCCTTGATAATCAATAAAGCCGTGACCGCCCTTACCGGAAGCGCGCTCAATTTGGTCGACAACCCCCTTCACACTGGTCGCAATCGTCAGTGGCGCAGCATCCCCACCCATATCCGTTTTTACCCAACCCGGATGAATGGATAATACCGTCAGTGACGGGTCGGCTACCTCAGCAACCAAATTGCGCGTCATCATATTCAATGCTGCTTTACTAGCTGAATACAAAGGCTTATGGCCGGAAGCATTATGCCCAAGACTCCCCAACTGCGAAGACATAAAGGCTAAGACACTGCGGTTTGGATTACGCTGTGCCAGCAGGTGCTGGGCAATACGAATCGGTGAAATCGCATTGGTTTGGAATAATTCGAGGATCTCCTCCGGTTTGGCATCAACCGCTGATTGATGTTTCGGCCCAGAGATACCGGCATTAATAAATATCAGATCAAAGACCTGCCCCTGCACCTGTGGTAAAAAGGCTTTAATACTTTCAGGCTGGTTAATATCCAATGTTAACCAATGGGCCGCATGTGCAGCGCTATCTTTTGCTACACCGCGAGTCGTCGCCGTCACTGACCATCCTCGGCGGTTAAGCTCATCAGCCAACCCCAGACCCAAGCCCCGAGAGGCCCCGATAATCAATGCCTGTCTTTTAGTTGTGCTCATCATATTTTCCCTTCGGTGGATTTACCTGACAACTGTCTATACCCGTCATATACATCATATCTCACCCAAAGAAAAAGCGGCGCTTAGCCGCTTTTAATATCTTTATCCTGCGGGGCCAACTCTTAAGTTAGCACTCACTATGGCTAATAACTAAGATTGACCACGCCACAATGTGACATTCTCGCCAGACAATTGCAGATTGATGCCCGCGTCAGTGATATTCAGCTCGGACGCCCCCTCCAAACGTTGCCATTGCGTAACATTCAGTAAAGGAGAAACCGGCAGGAAGACATCACTAGCATGATTGCGTTGTATGGCGACCATCACCCGTTCGCGCTGATAACTGCGAATAAAGACCAGAGAATCGCCATTGGCGTGAATAACCTGACAACCGCCGCGCCGCAATGCCAAACTCTTGTGCCGTAAGGCCGCCATGCGCTGACATAATTTCAGCAGATCGCTATCCCACTGCGCCTCATCCCAAGGGAAAGGTTTACGGCAGAATGGGTCATTACCACCATCCAAGCCGATTTCATCGCCATAAAACAAACACGGCACACCAATCCAGCTAAATAACCATATTAGCGCCATTTGCATTCGCGTTTTATCGCCATTCAGCAAAGTGATAAAACGGGCGGTATCATGGCTATCCAATTGATTAAATGAACGCAGCTGATGACCATGAGGCAATCCGGCACGATATTCATCCATCCAATAGGCACAATCCTCGGCGCTGAGTTTTATGGGATGATAGGCAACATCACAGCCCGCCAGGAAGCTGCGTACCGGCAAAGCAAATCCCATATAATTCATTGCCGCGTCTTCCACTCCGGCATGTAACCAATTTCGTGCATCGCCAAAGTGCTCGCCCAGAATATAAGCTTGAGGATTTTCCTCTTTCGCCGCCTGATAAATCCCCGCCAAATGGTGTAAATTCCCTTTCGCGCCGCCCTCTTCTCCCAGCATATGCACCACATCCAGCCGCCAGCCGTCGATACTGTAAGGCGGCTTCAACCAATGGCGCACCACACTGTCTTCGGCGCGATAAATTTGATTAACAACATCTTCATTAGCGAAGTTAAGTTTTAGTAAGCTGGCATGGCCTTTCCAATCCAGTGCCCGCCCATCGGGGAAGAAATTAAACCAGCCCCGATAAGGTGAGTCGGGGTGATGACAAGCGCCATTTTCCCCTTGCTGATGGCGATCAAACCAATGGTGGGAATCCCCGGTATGGTTAAACACGCCGTCGAGCACCAATTTGATACCGGCATCGCGAGTGGCGCTGCGTAGTTGTAGAAATGCGCTCTCGCCGCCCAAGTAGGGATCAACCTGATAATAATCTTGCGTATCGTATTTATGCACACTGGGCGCGGTGAAAATCGGGTTGAGATAGAGCGCGGTCACCCCTAATTGTTGTAAATAGGGGAGTTTTTGGCTGATACCGGCTAAATCACCGCCGTAGAATGTCGAGGCGGCATTCACATCATCCAGTGGCTGTTGCCAGTCACGGCGTGCTACCGGATGACCGGCGGCATGATGAATATAACTGCCATTTTGCACCCCATGCTCACCCTGGCTGCTGGCAAACCTGTCGGGGAAGATTTGATAAAAAATCTGGTCGGCCACCCAGTCTGGGCCGCTATCGGGTAACTCAATAGCAAACTGAGCCAATTGCGCCGGAGGAACGACTGAAAATCCTAATGGGCCGAACCACAGTTGATCATCATTCCACAACAGTTTGAAGCAATAACGCCGCGCGGGCTGGCCTTCATGTAACGGTAATTTCGCGCGATAACGCCAGAAACCATTGATCAGTTCGCCCTTCATACTGAGTAGCCATTCTTCATTATCTGGCTCACAGCGTAAGAAAACCTGTGCCGGTAAATTATCACCTTGTAGCCACTCTCCATGTAACCACAGTGTGATATGTAATGCATCGCCGCGCTGACGGACAAAAGGCGCGACCGGTAAATGCCAACCACTAAGCATAAAATTCTCCTGCTTTAACCAAAACGCTTGCTGTTAAGGCTATCTGGTGCAGACATTAACGCCGCGACACATTCACCTGTATATATAAATCACCTGTATAAATAAATCGGTATCAACAATGCCATGTTGTGAATATTTATCCCTCATCTATCAGCATAAATATTGAGGATGAGGGCGGGGGCGGAGAGAGCCAAATGAAAAATATCATTTTAAAAATAAAAAAGCCGGGACATTTCCCGGCTTGATTCTCGATATTGATTCAGTGTTACTCAGCGGTTTTCAGCGCCGCCGCTTTCTTCTTCTGATAGCTGACCTTAAAGTAATATCCCACCAGCAACAGGACAATCCACACCAGCCCGACATACAATGAGATGCGCGTTGCTGGGAACCAACCAATCAGCCCAATGATAAATACCAAGAAAATGATAGCCACCACCGAAGTAAAGGTGCCACCACGCAGCGGGAAATCCAGCGCCTTAATCTTTTCTTTGCTCAACGAGCGGCGGAAACCAATTTGGGAGAACAGGATCATAATCCACACCCAAACAGTCGCAAAAGTCGCGAGCGAAGCAATCACCAGGAACACATTTTCCGGCATAATGTAGTTGAGATAGACCGCCGTTAGCATCGCCCCCATCATCACTAACACCGTGACCCACGGCACTCCGCGTTTAGAAATGGCAGCAAAAGCTTTCGGCGCGTGGCCCTGCTCGGCCATTCCGTTAAGCATACGGCCCACCCCGAACACATCACTGTTAATGGCTGATAATGAGGCGGTAATCACCACAAAGTTCAGAATCCCAGCAGCAACCGTAATCCCCATGTGCTGGAAGGTCAGGACAAACGGACTGCCGTTAGTGCCGACTTGGTTCCACGGGTAAATAGACATGATGACAAACAAGGTGCCGACGTAGAACATCAAAATACGCCATGGCACTGAGTTGATGGCTTTCGGAATAGACTTTTTCGGGTCTTCTGCTTCACCGGCAGTAATACCGATAATCTCAATCCCACCATAAGCAAACATCACCAGTTGCAATGACAGAATCATGCCGACAAAACCGTTGCTGAAGAAGCCGCCGTTAGTCCATAAGTTATGAATACCGGTCGGCTGCCCGCCATTACCAATACCCCAAACAATGATACCAATACCCGCTAAAATCATGATGATGATAGTGGCAACTTTGAAGAATGAGAACCAGAACTCCAGTTCGCCGAACACCTTAACACTCATCATATTGACGGCACCAATGATGAGGACAACACTTAGCACCCATATCCAATGAGGCACATCCGGGAACCAGACCCCCATATAGATACCGAATGCGGTCACATCAGCAATCGCAACAATCAGAATCTCAAAACAATAAGTCCAGCCGGTGATATAGCCCGCCATTGGCCCAAGGTAATCTTGTGCATAACGTGAGAAAGAACTGGCTTGCGGATTATTGACTGACATCTCGCCCAATGCCCGCATGATGATAAATGCCACCACGCCACCAATCAGGTATGCCAATAATACGCTTGGCCCCGCCATTCTTATTGCATCAGCCGAACCATAGAATAAGCCGGTACCTATTGCTGACCCCAATGCCATAAAGCGGATGTGGCGTGTCGTCAGGCCGCGTTTCAGCTTATTTTTGACTGGTAATTCCATGAACTTTATCCCGTCTTTTTTCAGCAAAAAGCCACGGGGATGAGCCGTGGCTAAAAATATCCGATGACCGTGCCGTTATTGCTTAGCAGCAATTTCCTGGCGACAGCACAGGCGATCGTACAACCCAATGACGATGAATACCAGTAGGGATGGCGACAACCATGCCAGACCTTGCTCAGCTAACGGCAGATTTTGAGTCCATTCCGGTAGGTAATGTGCAAAAGTCGAGGCTTTTACCGCATCAAGGATACCGAACAGCAAGCTGACCAACATCACCGGAGCCACAATACGGGAAGCATTATGCCACCAGCGCAAAGTGAAACTCATCAATACCAATACAATGCAGGGTGGGTAAATTGCAGTCAGCACTGGAATGGAAATCTGAATCAGATGGCTTAGCCCCAGATTCGACACCATCATTGAGAAGATACCGAGGATAAACACCAATGCGCGATATGACAGCGGCAAGTACTGAGCAAAGAATTCAGCACAGGCGCAGGTCAGGCCCACCGCGGTCACTATACAGGCGATGAAAATCAATGCAGCCAGGAACACGCTGCCCAGACCACCAAAGGTGTGCTGAACATAGGCATGCAATACCACTGCCCCATTTTGGGCATCGGGTACCAAAGCACCGCTACTTGAACCCAGCTTAAACAAGCTCAGGTAGACCAACGTCAACCCGACACCGGCAATCAAACCCGCCCAAATGGTATAGCGCGTCAGCAATCCAGCAGAAACCACACCGCGTGACCGGGCAGCATTGACGATGACGATACCGAACACCAACGCGCCCAAGGTATCCATAGTCAGATAGCCATTAACGAAACCAGAAGAGAAAGCAGCATTCTGATAAGCATCAGTAGCGGGAATCAATGGGCCGGCGGGCCAAATCAAAGCTGCAATACCCAAAATAGCCAGCGCTAAAATTTTCAGTGGGGCCAGAATATGCCCGACCGTATCGAGCAAACGCCCCGGATACAAAGAAATCCCAATAACCAATGCGAAGTAAACCACACTGTAAATAAACAGCGGCAACGGGCCATCACCGGTTAAAGGCGCGATACCCACTTCGAAGGAAACAGTGGCAGTACGCGGAGTAGCAAACAGAGGGCCAACGGCCAGATAGCAGACGGTCGCCAGCACCAAACCAGCACCGCGGCCAATGGGAGAACTCAGAGCATCAATCCCTCCGCCCACTCGAGCCAGCGCGATGACGGTAATGACCGGCAATCCAACCGCGGTAATCAAGAAGCCCAGAGCGGCCCACCACACATGTTCACCCGACTGTAAACCGACCATCGGCGGGAAGATGATGTTGCCAGCTCCAACAAATAAGGCAAAGGTCATAAAACCTAATGCAATAATATCTTTAGATGATAAACGATGACTCATAGTGATGTGCGTTGCCTAGTTAAATGATCAAAAGAAAAAGTCCTTGAGTTGTGGTCTTTCCTACGTGATCGAAACGACACAAAGCTCTGATAAACGCAAACTCCGGCGGTTAATAAGCAATCTATTTCGTCAGTATGCAGTGTTTTTGGAGTTATTTGCAGGTGGAATAGGCCAACAACGGCGGTAAGTAGACCGTTTATAGCGGAGAAAGGCAAGTCAGGATCACAAAAGCAGAGTCTTCATCTATACAATTTATACAAACTAGTTAATCGTGCCAGATTTATAGAAATACACACCATATGATTTGTATCATTTATATCCAACCGTTAACAATTTATGGCCGATACACTCAAACAAACCCAGCTAATTTAATCGGCGAAACCCAGATCTTTTCGAGTGTGATTCAGGACATCTGGCGGCAAGGGTAAATAACCGTCATGGGTCACGCGCTTTTGCCCCTCTGGCGATAAAACGCGCTCAAGAAAGGCGGCAGTCAGCGGTTCTAGCGGCTGGCCCGGTACTTTATTGATATAAATATACAGATAGCGCGACAAGGGATAGCGGCCAGCTTTGACATTCTCGGCCGTCGGCATCACATAATCCTGACCATCCGCCGACAGTAACAGGGGTTTAACACCGCTGTTGCGAAAACCAATACTGGCATAACCCATTCCATTTAATGAACCGGCGACAGCTTGCACTACAGAAGCAGAACCAGGCAATTCATTGATATTGTTCGTAAAATCACCATCGCAAAGCACTCGCTGCTTGAAGAAACCATAGGTTCCTGAAGCTGAATTTCGGCTATAGCGCTGTAAAGTGCGCTCCGCCCACGGCCCTTTCAGGCCCAGTTCACCAAAGCGCTGGATCGGATGAGATTCTCCACAAAGGCGATTTTGCGAAAAAACAGCATCAAGCTGAGATAAAGTGATTTTACTCAGTGGATTATCCTGATGGACAAAAACCACTAAGGCATCCACTGCCACAGGGACAGCAAGCGGCGGATAGCCATAACGCTGGGTGAATGCGGCGATTTCAGCCGCTTTCATTGGGCGGCTCATCGGGCCGAGTTGAGTCGCCCCAGCCGCCAATGCTGCAGGAGCAGTAGAAGAACCTGCCGCCTGTATTTGCAAATTAACGCCGGGATAATGATGATTAAAATCATCTGCCCATAAAGACATCAAGTTCGCTAAGGTGTCTGAGCCGACACTGGAAAGATTGCCGGATAGGGTATGTGGTTTTGGCGATTGAATCTCTGTAGCAGGTGAAACCGCTACAGATTGTGCTAAAACGCCGTAGCTAAACCCGAACAGGGCATGCAACAGCGCCAGTTTTCCCCATCTCATCAGCTTGATGTCCATGCAGTCTTAGGATTTGACTGCATTCTCGGTTAAAACCGTCGGAACAATCAATCGATTCGGCAAGGTAAAAATAAATCTCGTCCCCAAACCGACTTCACTCATGACATCCAAACGTGCGTCATGGTGGCTCAGAGCATGCTTCACAATTGCCAGCCCTAATCCACTGCCCCCGGTTTGCCGAGAGCGGGCCTTATCCACCCGATAGAAGCGCTCAGTGAGGCGCGGCACATGCTCAGGGCTAATTCCCGGCCCATTGTCACTCACCTGAAATTGTGCGCCTTGCGCAGTTTTCTGCCAACACACTTCAATTTTAGTGCCATCAGGCGTGTGATTGACGGCGTTATAAACCAGATTAGACACCGCGCTGCGCAGTTGGTCTTCGTTACCAAATACTTTCAGTTGATCATTAACCCGGAAAGTAATTTCATGACGCCCACCACTCAGCGCTTGCACTTCATGCTGTAATATCTTCAGCATTCGTGGAATATCAACCTGCTCATTCAGATCTACATTAGGAGCGGCTTCAATGCGCGACAACGTCAATAATTGTTTGACCAACCCATCCATTCTCTTGGTCTGTTCCTGCATCGTTCCCAATGCTTTATCCCGCAATGGCCCCGCCAATTCTTGGTCGTGCATCATTTCCAGATACCCCTGTAACACCGTCAGGGGGGTGCGCAGTTCGTGGCTGACATTAGCAAAGAAATTACGCCGCGCCCCTTCTAACTGACGCATTTGGGTAACATCACGGGCCACCATCAATAATTGCCCTTCTGAATAAGGCATCACCCGGAACTCAACGTAATAGCCATTATTGAGTTGCAAGGTGAGTGGGCGGGAAAATTCTTGCTGTTGTAAATACTGGCTGAATTCGGGATAACGCAGCAAGTTGAGAATATGCTGACCATTATCCTCCGGCCAGCGGAACCCCAGTAATTGCTGAGCCAGACCGTTACACCAGAAAATATTGCCGTCAATGGTGGTCATCACCACAGCATCGGGTAAAGATTCAGCGCCACTGCGGAACCGTTTGATAAGTAAGGCTAATTCACGCCGACGCCGCCGATTTCGCAGTTGCATCTGATATAAGCCATAAAATAAAGGTTCCCAACTCCAACGCCCTGAAGGCGGAGTCATGCTGCGGTCTAACCACAGCCAGTGAGATAATTTGAGTTGGTTATAGAAATTCCAGACCAGCGCCGCAACCACTGAGACGAGTAATAGCCAAGGAAGATACCCGATAAAGGCACCTAGCAGTAATGCGGGCAAACAAAAAAGAGCCAGCTCTAAAGCCAGCGTTTTCCATGATAAACGTTCTAACACAACGAATTCTCCGGCACTGAAAACTCAGTAGCGCGTTGAGAAGCGGTACCCGGTTCCCCGGACAGTTTGTACCATTTTGTCATGGCCATCAGTTTCAAGCGCCTTGCGTAGCCGACGAATATGCACGTCAACGGTGCGATCTTCTACATAAACGTTAGTGCCCCAGACATAATTAAGCAACTGTTCACGGCTATAAACTCGCTCTGGATGGGTCATAAAGAAATGCAATAATTTAAACTCGGTCGGCCCCATATCCAGTGCTTGCTCATTGGCCATAACCCGATGTGAAGAGGGGTCAAGACTCAGTCCTTGCATTTCAATCACTTCTTCCACCGCCATTGGCGATATCCGGCGCATGACTGCTTTAATCCGCGCCACCAGCTCTTTGGGTGAAAAAGGCTTGGTAATATAATCATCAGCGCCCACTTCTAAACCGCGAACTCTGTCTTCTTCTTCACCACGGGCGGTCAGCATCATCACGGGAATATCTCGGGTCAATGCTTCGCGTTTCATATGCTTAATAAACTGAATCCCCGACCCCCCTGGTAACATCCAATCCAGCAACACTAAATCAGGGTAAGGCTCAGATAATCGAGTTACTGCGCTGTCATAATCCTCGGCTTCTAACGGTTGGTAGCCATTTTGCTCCAACACAAAGCACACCATCTCACGGATTGGAGCTTCATCCTCCACTACCAGTATGCGTCTTGCCATCATCAACCCTGCCAGTAAGTTAGTGGTCACTATTTGATTTCGGGAGCCATTATGCGTCAGTTTTGTGACATTTTTATGAAAAACATCGCGCTCTTGCAAGCAATAAGCATAGTGATAAATTTTATGATAATTGCAAAATGCAGCACTCAAGTTTGCGAAGCGTCTCGGAGATTTCATTCACACTGTTTTTTTAGCCGCGACATCCGGCGGGCAGTGTTTATAATCAGCGCCAATATCTTTGGAAAACAACCTGCCCTAGCGGGAGATTTATGCGCATTATTCATACCTCTGATTGGCATTTAGGCCAGCATTTCTTCACCAAAAGCCGTGCGGCTGAACATCAAGCATTTCTGCACTGGCTCATTGAACAGATCAAAGAAAATCAGGTAGATGCGCTGATTATAGCCGGTGATATCTTTGATACTGGCTCCCCACCCAGCTATGCCCGAGAGCTGTATAATCGCTTCGTGGTCGAGCTTCAATCAACAAATTGCCAGTTAATTGTTTTGGGGGGGAATCATGATTCAGTCTCAACGCTGAATGAATCTCGGGGTTTGCTTTCTTATCTGAATACCACGGTCATATCCTGCGCCAGCAGTGATTTAGCCCAGCAAGTTATTATTTTGAAAAACCGTCAGGAGCAACCTGCGGCCATACTGTGCGCCATCCCCTTTTTGCGCCCACGCGATTTAGTCACCAGTCAGGCTGGCGAATCCGGCGGACAAAAGCAACTGGCATTACAAGAAGCCATTGCGGCCCACTATCAAGCGCTCTATCAGCGGGCCGTTGAGTTGCGCGCTGAGCTTGGCCTGCCCTTACCTATTATTGCCACTGGGCATTTAACCACGGTGGGGGTTACCACCACAGACTCGGTTCGAGATATTTACATCGGCACATTAGACGCTTTCCCAGCCCAAGCTTTCCCCCCGGCGGATTATATTGCTCTGGGCCATATTCACCGTGCTCAGCAAGTCGCTAAAACCGAGCATATTCGCTACAGCGGCTCGCCAATTGCCTTGAGTTTTGATGAATTGAGCAAAGAGAAAAGTGTTTATTTGGTGGAGTTTGCCCAGCAAGCATTAGCATCAGTGACCCCGCTATTCATCCCACAATTTCAGCCGATGCAGTTAATCAAAGGCGATTTAACACAAATAGAGCAACAGCTGGCTGCATTTTCTGGCCATCAGGGGTTACCGGTATGGCTGGATATTGAAGTCGCCACAAAAGACTATCTCACTGATATTCAAAGGCGAATTCAAGCACTAGCCGCAGAACTTCCGGTGGAAGTGGTATTATTGCGCCGCAGTAAAGAACTGCGTCATAACAGCATTGAGCGGCAGGAAAAGGAAACACTCAATGAGTTGAGTGTCACTGATGTATTTGAACGCCGGCTGGCGCTGGAGGCGGATTTAGCCGAACCTCGTCAGGAACGCATGCGCCAAATGTTCAATCAGGTGGTTGAGGATATATCGCAAGGTAAAGATGCCGCAGAGGAGCAACCAGCATGAGAATTTTGAGCCTGCGTCTGAAAAACATTAATTCTCTACAGGGCGAATGGAAGATTGATTTCACTGCCGAGCCTTTTGCCAGCAATGGGTTATTCGCAATCACCGGCCCGACAGGCGCCGGTAAAACCACCCTCCTCGATGCTATTTGTCTCGCGCTATACCACCAAACTCCGCGTTTGACTGTCTCACCGGGCCAAAATGAGCTGATGACCCGCCATACTGCGGAGTCGCTAGCTGAAGTTGAATTTGAGGTAAAAGGCACGCGTTATCGGGCATTTTGGAGTCAGCGCCGTGCTAAAAATAGCCCGGAAGGGAATCTGCAAGCCCCCAAAGTTGAGCTGGCACTGTGCGAGAATGGCAAAATTCTGGCCGATAAAGTGCGCGATAAACTGGATATGGTGGCGGCAATCACCGGGCTGGATTTTGGTCGTTTTACTAAATCCATGATGCTGTCGCAGGGGCAATTTGCCGCTTTTCTCAATGCCGATGCCAATGACCGTGCTGAATTATTGGAAGAATTAACCGGCACCGACATCTATGGGCGGCTATCTGAACATGTATTTGAACAACATAAGTTGGCCAAGACTGCGCTGGACGCATTGCACCAACGCGCCAATGGTATTGAACTGCTAAATGAAGAGCAGCGTTTAGCCCTGGCAAAACAATTAAACTCGCTCGAAGAACAAGAAAAGCAGCTTTCCTCAGAACAGCGGGTGAATCAAAACCAAATAAATTGGCTCACCAGTTGGCAGCAGCAGCAAAAAAATGCATTGGAATATCAACAACAACAGAAGCTTATTGAGCAAGAATATCAACAGGCGCAGCCCGAACTGCAACGGTTGGCCCGCAGTGAGCCGGCAGAAAAGCTGCGCCCCCTGTTGCGCGAGCGCTCGCGCAGCCTACAGGATTTGCAACAAATACAACTGCGCATCACTACATTAACCGGGCAACAGCAACAACTTCAGACGCAACTCACACCACTGACTCAGGCGCTGGAGCAAGCCAATCTTGCTCGCCAACAACAAGCCGCCCAGCAGCATGAACAAGAAACACTGATCGAGCAAAAGGTCGTTCCGCTAGATAATCTTATTGCTCAGCAGCAACACTCATTAATGCTGCTTGGCACGCAATTACAACAGTTACAAACTAAAGAGCAGCAAGGCAAACAGCAGCTTGAGCTGAACGAACAGCAGCTAAAGCAAACCCAGCAGCGCCTACAACAACTGACTGAGTACAGCCAGCAATATGCCCACCATCAGCACTGGGAAAAGAACTTGCCTTTATGGCGTGAACAGTTCCGTCAATTACACATACAGCAACAACAAGCGGTTGACAGTGAGCAGCAGTTACAGCAACAGGTTGCATTAATCACGACCTTACAGCAGCAAATTGACACACTGAATAAACAAGATAAACAGCAGCAAGCGGCATTAGTGCAAGCCCACTTACAGACAAGTAGCATTCAGCAACAATTGACCGCACTTGAGCAACTGCAACCCTCGGCACAGCTACGCCAACAACTGTTCGAACTCCAGCAACAACGGCCAGTGCGGCAACAATTAGCGGCATTATCACCATTGGTGCAGCAAGTTCAGGCCCAGCATGATAAACAACAACAGCAAGCAGTCAGCCAGCAACAACAACTCATACTACTCGAGCAGCAATTGGCCGAGAAACGTCAGTTATATAAACAACAAAAACAACATCTGACGACTCTGGAAACTTTGCTGGAACGCGAAAAACACATAGTCAGCTTAGAGGCAGAAAGAACCAAACTGCAACCGGGAGAAGCATGCCCGCTATGTGGTGCATTGGATCACCCAGCCATTACGGAGTATCAGGCGGTAAAGCCCTCAGAGACAGCTATCCGTGTTGAGGAACAGCGCCTACAGGTTGAGCGGCTATCAACTGAAGGTTCCGAACTCAATGCCCAGACTCAAAGCTTGCTTCAGCAGCTCAAACATCTGGAACAAGAGTTACAGCACAGCAATCAGCAGTTGGCAGATTACCAACAGCAATGGCAAACACTGACCCAGCCATTAGCCCTGAGCTTTGCTTTAAATGAACCGGCGACCTTAATAATCTGGCTCGAGCAACAGGAACAATCAGAGCAAAACTGTCAGCTAAAACTGGCTGAATATGAGCAGCTGAATCAGCAATATCAACAGGCCAAAGATATTCTGACTCAAGCAGAACAGAAGCAACAAAAACATCAGCAGCAATTGGCATTAATTGCTCAACGCCAACAAGATACGCAAGAATCCCAGCAAAAATTGCTTACACATCATCAGCATCAACTCGCTGAGTTAGCAAAAGTGCATCAAAACTTCAGCCATGCGCTGGCTGAGCTATCACTCTCATTGCCTGAAGCAGATCAACAACAAAGTTGGCTTTCATCACGGGAAGAAGAGAATCAACGCTGGCACCAATATCAGCAAGAACAACAACAGCTGGCGCTGGGGCAAAAAGCACTGGAAACGCAGATTGAAAATGAGCGTCGCCATTTACAAGAATGCCGAGAACAATTATCTCTGCTGACTCAACAACATCAACAAACTGAAGCCCTGTTACAACAACAAAAGCAACAGCGCCAGGCTCTGTTTGGTGACGGCAATGTTATTGAGGTACGTCAGTTATTACGCCAACAACAGCAACAAACGGAGCAGGAGCTGCAAAATGCAGCACAAACCCTGCAACAAGCGCAATCTCAACTTAATTTACTCTCTGGTGAGCTCGCAGGTCTGGAACAGCAACAGCACCAATATCAGCAGCGCGCGGCGGCGGCTCAAGCGGAATTACAACAAACACTGACAAGCAGTGAATTCGACGATGAGGCCGCCTTAACCGCCGCTCTGCTGAGTGAAGAGGAAAGGCAACGTTTGCAACAATTGAAACAACAATTGAGCGAGCGGCAACAACAAGCACACATCCGCCAGCAGCAAGCCAGTGAGGCAATGGATCAACTTATACAATCCTGCCCAGTGGGGGTCAGCCAAGCATCTGAATTGGTTGTATTACAACAGCGGTCAGAGCAATTACTCGCCCAACTAAAAACCAATACATTACAGCAAGGCGAATTACGCAATCAGTTAGAAAGCGATACTGTTCGGCGTAGCAACCAACATGCGCTGTTTGAGCAAATTGAACATAGCCAGCAGCAATATGATGACTGGAGCTATCTCAATCATTTAATAGGCTCCAAAGAGGGTGATAAATTCCGCAAATTTGCACAAGGTTTAACCCTCGACCATTTAGTTTATCTGGCAAATAATCAGCTCAGTCGGCTGCATGGACGCTACCAATTACAGCGTAAAACCAGTGATGCTCTGGAGCTGCTAGTGGTGGATACTTGGCAAGCGGATGCTATGCGTGACACTCGCACATTGTCAGGGGGAGAAAGCTTCCTGGTGAGTTTAGCGCTGGCTTTGGCGCTATCAGATCTGGTCAGCCACAAAACCAGTATTGACTCACTGTTCCTCGATGAAGGATTTGGCACGCTGGACGCAGAAACACTGGATACTGCGCTCGATGCCCTTGATAGCCTGAATGCATCTGGTAAAACCATTGGTGTTATCAGCCATGTTGAGGCTATGAAAGACAGAATCCCGGTGCAAATTAAGGTTAAAAAAGTCAATGGATTGGGGGTTAGCCGGTTAGATAATGTCTTCCGAGTCAATCAAGACTGAATATAGGCCGTCCAGAATGAGGTGCATGAGCGCTGCTAACAACGCTGTAGCGTCAAGGCCGAATGTTATTACCCAAAGACATTGGCGTTACAGCTAGGCGGCAAGTGAGTAAATCCCGATGAGCTTACTCAAGTAAGTGATTCGGGTGCATGAGCGCTGCTAACAACGCTGTTGCGTCAAGGCCGAAGGTATTACCCAAAGTCATTGGCGTTACAGCTAGGCGGCAAGTGAATAAATCCCGATGAGCTTACTCAAGTAAGTGATTCGGGTGCATGAACGCTGCTAACAACGCTGTAGCGTCAAGGCCGAAGGTATTACCCAAAGTCATTGGCGTTATAGCTAGGCGGCAAGTGAATAAATCCCGATGAGCTTACTCAAGTAAGTGATTCGGGTGCATGAGCGCTGCTAACAACGCTGTAGCGTCAAGGCCGAAGTTATTACCCAAAGACATTGGCGTTACAGCTAGGCGGCAAGTGAATAAATCCCGATGAGCTTACTCAAGTAAGTGATTCGGGTGCATGAGCGCTGCTAACAACGCTGTAGCGTCAAGGCCGAATGTTATTACCCAAAGACATTGGCGTTACAGCTAGGCGGCAAGTGAATAAATCCCGATGAGCTTACTCAAGTAAGTGATTCGGGTGCATGAGCGCTGCTAACAACGCTGTAGCGTCAAGGCCGAAGGGTAGGCCACAACCAGGCGGCACCCCGCACCCCACTAGAATCCCCATGCAAAGCTTTACGGATTGGGGTTTCGCACTCGCCACCAAATACCCAAGGGCTGATTAAGGTAGGTAATGTTTTATACAGGCGGTCAACATTACTCATTCCCCCGCCTAACACGATGATATCAGGGTCAAACAGGTTAATGACATGAGCTAATGACTTAGCCAAACGTCTCTCGTAGTTAACCATTACCTGTTCAGCCAGCACATCACCTTGTTCAACCAACTCCATGATTTCATGCCCCTTGAGCGGCTGCCCGCTCAAACGAAAATAATCAGTGGCAAAGCCAGTGCCGGAAACAAAAGTCTCGATACAGCCTTTTTTCCCGCAATAACAAGCAACTTCCTGCTGATACTGCCGCTCTTCATCATCTTGCCAGGGTAGCGGATTATGTCCCCATTCACCGGCAATACCATTACCGCCAGCATGTACACACCCGTTAATGGCAACACCTGAGCCACAACCAGTCCCAATAATGACCCCGAATACCAGGTGCTTTCCGGCTCCCGCGCCATCAGTTGCTTCAGAAACAGCAAAACAGTTGGCATCATTAGCCAAATGCACCTGACGGGAGAGTAACGTTGACAAGTCTTTATCTAACTCTTGTCCATTTAGCCAAACAGAATTGGCATTTTTTACCTTGCCAGTGAAAGGAGATAACGTGCCCGGGATACCGACACCAACACTGCCCTGCTCCCCAGTAGCTTCTTCTGCATCAGAGACTAACGCCGCGATCGCCTGCAAAGTTTTTTGATAATCATGGCGCGGGGTAGAAACCCGTTTACGGAAAAGCTCCTGCCCATTATTGGCTAAAGCAATGACTTCTATTTTGGTACCACCCAGATCTATACCAATGCGCATAGCGCCTTACCTCATCGACAAGATTGTTTGTTGTTTATGGCAACTGATTTTAACGATAAACATCCTTCGATATACCAAGACAATGACAATAATAAAAACCTTATTCTTACAGTTTGTGACCGTGCGCTGTAACGCCACAATATTTGTCACTCACTATTGGGTATTTGATGGTGATTGAATCCCAGCAAAGAGGAATAGGGTTATACAAATTGCGAGCTGGCTCTGTTTTTTTCTTATTCTTTTTACTAGGGACAGGCGCGTCAATTCGTTATCATGCCGCACTGCGTCTGATTAACTCGCGCGCTTAAAGCGCGCCCGAGCCAGGGATAACACTATGTTGTGGTTTAAGAATTTAATGGTTTACCGTTTAAGCCGGGAAGTTTCTCTATCTGCGGATGAAATGGAGAAACAGTTAAGCGCCCTCAGTTTCACCCCCTGCGGCAGTCAGGATATGGCAAAAACCGGTTGGGTATCACCGATGGGTTCACATAGCGATGCATTAACCCATACGGTTAATGGTCAAATCGTCATTTGTGCGCGAAAAGAAGAGAAAATATTGCCATCGCCGGTGATTAAACAAGAGTTACAAGCCAAAATTGAACGCCTCGAAGGTGAACAACATCGCAAACTGAAAAAAACTGAAAAAGACTCATTAAAAGATGAAGTTCTGCACAGTTTATTGCCGCGTGCATTCAGTCGCTTTAACCAAACCTTCTTGTGGATTGATACCGTCAATGATTTGATTATGGTCGATGCCGCCAGTGCAAAACGCGCTGAAGATACCCTGGCATTGCTACGAAAAAGCTTGGGTTCCTTGCCGGTGGTGCCACTGACATTAGAAAATCCGATTGAGCTGACCTTAACTGAGTGGGTTCGTAGCAAAGAATTACCTGCTGGCTTTGCACTGATGGATGAAGCTGAACTGAAAGCCATTTTAGAAGATGGCGGCGTGATTCGCTGTAAGAAACAGGATTTATTCAGTGATGAAATTGCGGTGCATATTGAAGCCGGTAAGCTAGTCACTAAGTTGGCCCTGGACTGGCAAGAGCGTGTTCAGCTAGTTCTGTCCGATGACGGCTCGCTGAAACGCCTAAAATTCTCTGACACCCTGCGTGAGCAGAATGAAGATATCGATCGGGAAGATTTTGCACAACGTTTTGATGCCGATTTTATTCTGATGACCAGCGAGTTGGCTGCTCTGATTAAAAATCTGATTGAAGCCTTGGGTGGCGAAGCTCAGCACTAATATTGGCTGGCATTGATAACGAAAAATATCGCCCTCTCCATATTTGAGAGGGCAAGTTCGATGAGTAAACTAGCTCAAATATTTACATAAATATGAAGATGCTTCAGCAACTTGCAAGTTAAACTCACTTTCCGCTGGGATATAGAAAGTCTCACCTGGTTTGAAAACTTCCCAGCCTGATGAGCCAGGAATCAGCACTTTTAAGCTACCGGTAATCACTGTCATTTCTTCCGCTTTCGCTGTACTGAAAGTGTACTCGCCCTTTTCCATCACCCCAACACTAGCTGGCCCAATACTGTCACTGTCAAAACCAATAGATTTCACTTTCCCGGTAAAATACTCATTAAATTTCAGCATAGTTTTGCACCCGCGTCTTAATCAAGATTGAGCTTTCATATTAGGGTCACTATAAATGTTCTGTCACTGATTATTATGAGGAAATGCGATCATAACCGAATTCACTGCTATGGTTGCGGATAAAGCATACAATTTTGCCTCCGTCGGCCCTATCTCCACCGGTAAAAAGTTGCTATTCGGCTAAAATGCAGGAAGCGACAAATCCCTTCACCGCACAAGGTGAAAGTTGATAAGTCGAAAATGAAGAAATATTAGAGATTGCGTAGAATGTACAGCGCCAGCGAAGTTTCAAAAACAACAATCAATATTGACCAGAATGCTGGCATAAAATTGGTATGTTGCTGGATAAACGATTTGAAGGTTTTCATCGGCCCGCCTTGGTGGCCTTGCCTTAAGTGGCATTAATTGACGCAAATAATTTACGTCGAAATGATTACGCAGGTGATAATTGTACGCTTCGTATAATTAACAGGCAATCAGATAGGCGGGCAATTCTTGCTATAAGTTAGAAATAGCAAATTTTACAAATTTAGTTAAAGGCCTATTGGGCCGTCTGACAACTTCACCTTTTCATTGGCCAAAATCTGCAAAATATGTTCAACGACCTCTTCAGGGGATTGAGTAGCATCTAGCACATGGTGAGCAACCTCCTGATATAACGGCTCCCGACTGGCCAGGACATCCCGCATTTCCTCAACTATTGGCTTACCCGTCAGACTTGGCCGTTGGGCATCCTCTGGATCTTCCGCCAGACGTTCTGCCAGTACATTGGCTGATGCTCGCAAATAAATAACCGCCCCTTGTTGGCGCATAAATGTACGGTTATCAAGAGATAACACCACGCCTCCTCCAGTAGCAACCACCGTTTTAGGCGCAGTTACGGTCTGTAGGGCTATGCTTTCTCGCAGACGGAAACCATCCCACCCCTCGCGGGCGACTATTTCGGCCACGCTCGATTGCAAAGTTTGCTGCATAAATAAATCTGTATCGATAAAACGGTATCCCAACGCCTGCGACAACGCTTTCCCTATTGTTGTTTTACCTGCACCGCGCGCGCCGACCAAAAAGATAGTCTGTGTCATTACTTGAAAGTCCTTTCGTATCCACTTTTGAGGATAAATTCTCGACATCAAAAAACCGGCCACTTTGGTTGACCGGTAAAACTGGATAACACTCAGCCGTGCAAATCATACCGATAATTGAGAGTAGTGCAAACTTTACAACATTGTAAAATTAACGATACAGATGATAGATAGCATATTGCACCATCACCTGATGTACAGCATCAATTTATATCGGGTAATAACCGTAATTAGAAATCAATACTGGCACGCAAAACAAACTGCCGAGGTTCGCCAACAGCAACGCGTAAATTACCGCCACTTGGTGGGTAATAGGTTTTATCAAAAAAGTTATTCACATTGAGTCGCTATTTCACCCGATAATTATTAATCGGTAATGAATAGGAAATAAAGGTATCAGCCACGGTGTAATCATCTAAAGTAAAACTGTCGGCTGCATCACCAGCACGCCGTCCAACATAGCGTGCACTCGCACCCATTCGCAAATCATCACCGCTCTACCAACCTGTAGACCCCAATGCTTGCGTCAAGCATATAGACGCTCTATTGCGCGCCACATTGACCATCAAATTACCTTTATTATCAGGATCTTCCGTGATTCGGCATCAGTATAGGCATAAGTGGAAATCACACTTAAGCTATCCATCAATTGCTCTGTGACATCTAATTCACCCCTGCAAACATACTCGGCCCGTGGTGCGGGTGATGGTTTCACCATTCACTAACTCATTGACCATGACATTACGTTTTGCAATATCAAACAATGCCAAAGTCCCCGTTACCCCATTAACTCACTCCACTTTGCTACCCACTTCCCAGGATTGGACTTGCTTCGTTGGCAGCAAATCTATTTGGGGGGCGATAGATGAGTTAGTCTTGAAAGACTCACTGTAACTGCCATATAAAGAGACTTCGGGGGTCAGCTTATAAACTAAGCCAGTACGGGGAACTAATTTACTGTCAGAACTATTAGTGTTGCTGATGAAAAGCTGGCCTTTACCCGCGAACACATCAAAACGATCGTAACGTAAACCTGCCAGTACAATCCATTTATCCGTCAGCTCAATGGAACCTTGCATAAACCAGCTATAACTTTTCAGATTCTCGCGCTAGTCACTGTCTTTAGCACTGACGGCGGTTGAAGGCGGCATCAAGCCGTATACCGGGTGATAGATATCAAAGTCTGAGTTCTTTTTACCGCGAATCATATCGCTATGATATATAAGGTTATCTTCATAATCGAAACCAAAGATCATCTAATGGCCCATCCCCTCAAATCCAGATCGCCATTAAGAGTCATTTGCACTGCCTGGGCTCGGCTAACCGCACTGACCGTTGCGTCCGCTTGACGAGTTAATACCCCGGTAATCGGATTGAGTAATAATGCTCGTTAAAGACTGCGCCTTTAACGAGGCTGGCAAATATAGACTAAAGCTGGCGGGAAATTACGCACCACGCGTATCTTTTTCCAAGTGAAATAGCGGGATAATAAAGGCTCGGAAAGATGGCTGTATTGGAATAAGACCAAAACGCCCTTGTTTGCCCGTAAACGCTGCTGGGCCTGCTGTAATATCCTGATACTTATCTTGGTCGGGATTGATAACAGTGGCAGACAGCAAAACACCACATCGTAATCTTGATCCAATTGTTCGGCGGATCGAAAAGCGACCTGCAAACGTGGGTCATTAATCTGATGCAATGAATGTACAAAATGTGGCTGAATCTCGTAAGCCTGCAAGCGGGAGCTTTCTGACATGTGCGACAAAATTCGTTTTGTGAGCACCCCATCAGCTGCCCCTAGCTCAGCTATATTAAGGCTTTTTTTCCAATCTACCTGGTTCAGCATCGCCTGACATAACCAAGGCGAAGAAGGTGCCAATGTCCCCACCGTGCGGGGTGAAGCAATAAAACGCTGTAAATAAGAAAACTGACTTTTAAAATTACGCCGGACAGTGTTTAGCATGGCCACTCCTCGGAAACCCGGATGGACTACAATAACACCTTATTTTCATTAAGTTCTCATTAAGATTGCTCTAATAGTTAACTATTTTCTGCATATTTTTAGAAGAAATTTGTCTTTATGAATACCCGCAGCGCTGAAACAATCAAGCCCGATAAAACAATGAATTACCATTGTTACATCGGGCTTATAATCAATACCAATACTGTATCTAACTATTTCATTAATTTTCACTTATGGTGAAAGATTAACGGTAAATCTCAGCGCTGGCACTGTAATTACTCGAGTCACCTGGGTTACTAATACCAATGACTCGGTAGTGGCTGGCGCCATCTGCATCCGCTTTCGCATTCAGTGCCGACTCCACATCCGTCGGTGAACCACTGATATTAGAAAGAGAAATAACCCCCATGCTTTGCAATTTAGTCGCTTGTGCTGGGCTAACTTCTTGTGCAGCCATAGTGGCGAATGAGGCGGTAGCAATAAGTGCAGCGGCGATGATAGGTAATAGTTTCATAATATGCTCCAACTAACGGGTGATATATAATGTCTTTGTGAGGTTAATTATGAGCGAACCAATGCAAGGGGACGTAATGCTATGTAAAGAACATCAATCATTGTGAGGAGAATAAGGAGGAAATAAATTAATCTATGTCGCACGAGAAAAATAAAGAGGAATACCCCAAGGTGGGCGTCGATATAATATACCGCCGCCCAATTTTTGATATATTTAGCTACATTTTGCAACAATCATCATAATATCGCTGGTAAATGAACCATCTGCTTGAATCTCATAATGGTTAATTACGCTATCAGAGGCTAGTTTTTGTAACTCGCTGATTGCGATGGCAAAATGTGCTGGTGTGCGCATTCTGGCAATCCAACTGCTGAACTCCAAATATAACCGATCGGAAGTCACTTCATTAATGGCCAGTCCGGCCTCGGTAAACAGTGCCAGCCATTCTCCCGGTGCATAATTACGGACATGCGAGGTATCGCGTAACACCTCCACCGTTTGTAGATAAATATCTAACACTGGATGACCGGGGGAAACCACGTCCATAAAAATAACTTTGCCACCGGGCCGTAATACCCGCTTAACTTCGCGTAAAGCCTGGCCGACATCATGCCAATGATGGGCTGAATAGCGGCTGATGACAACATCAAAGCTCTGATCCTCAAAAGGCAGGGATTCAGCCAGCCCTTGTTTTACCTCAATATTCGTCAGTTTTTTATCCGCCGCAGCTTGGCTGACGACAGTCAACATTTGTGCAGAGAGATCATAAGAGACCACCGATTTCACCACGGCCGCAGCGGTGAAACTGGCATGCCCGGCACCACAGCCGAGATCAAGCAGACGGGCATCACCGTGGGGTTGCAGTAGGGTCGCCAGGCGCTGTAAATCTTTACCCTGAGCATGCACTGCGCTGGTCAAATAGGCATTTGCCTGATCACCAAACTGCCTTTCAACCGCATCTTTATGGCTATTTTGTGTTGTCATAACATTCCCACTGATGATTTATTTTATATATTTTACTATCTGAAAAGCGTTACTCTGTTTTTTCCGAATTAAATTTACTCGGCCTAAGACTGAATAATCACCATAGCGCGTTTCATTAGGAAAAACATCATGGTCACACTCAGAGCAATGCGCACTGACGAACTCTGCAACTATCGGAATTTATTTATTGCCGAGTATGCACAAGATTTATCATCCAACAGCGGTTATAGCGCCGAACAGGCCGTGGCTCATGCTACACACCTCTTTGATAGCTACCTACCAGACGGTGTTAATAGCTCTGGCGATCATTTGTTTTGTCTCGATAATAAAAGTGACACTGAACTCGATAAACAACTGGTGGGCTATTTGTGGTTTGGTTTGGGGGTAAATGATAGCGCAGCCTTTATTAAAGATTTTTATGTGCTGCCACAGTATCAGCGCCAAGGTTATGGCTCGGCCTGTTTACAGGAATTGGAAAAACTGCTGGTTGCCCAAGGTATATTTGAAATAAAACTGCGTGTCGCGGCAGATAACCCACAGGCGAAAAGATTATATGAGCAAATGGCATTTGTAGTGACGGGATTTAATATGTCTAAATCGCTGAAATAGGATGAACAGTTCATCAGGCATTGCGCCTGCTGTTCTCTGACCAATCAGTCCATACCCTAAAAATTACACCATTTTGTCATTGCCCATCTGTTGCAGTTGATCCTTGTAAGATTTTACTTTCTGGCGTTTTTTCATCCAGATTGAGAATGACACCACAAAAATCCCACCCGCTAAGGTTAACACACCCAATTCATGCTGATAAAACAGCATAATAATGAAATAGATAGCAGAGATAATTGCTACCCATTTAGCCGAATGACCAATCGAGCTTTTTTCATCAGTCAAACGGCGGATACTCTCTTCTTCGCTGATCCCCATACTTAATCCTCCTTATTATTCTACTTATAATATTGGGGCAATCGCATGATAATTCAACATATTTTTTAGTTTTTATTTTGTTAAGTTGAGATAGCGCTGATTGACTCGTTGGCTGAATCAGTCGTGTCTATCTCGATTCAGTGAATAACCGCTACAAAACGATAATCAGTTCGTATTCCCCCCCATCCAACGCGACCCGCAATCCATCGAGCTGATAGGAGATAGGAGAACCATTCAATGTCGCTGAACTGATCCCTTGGCAGCGCTGCGCCGGACTTTCAACACGGATAGCATAGCGCGTATTCGCAAGATTGATGGTCGCTTCGAACCCCGGCCAACTAGCTGGAATACAAGGATTAATCACCAATTCTTGCCCTTCGCGTCGGATACCCAGAATGCCCTCAATACCCGCACGATGCATCCAACCCGCTGAGCCAGTATACCACGTCCAACCACCACGCCCGACATGCGGCGCGACAGAATAGACATCAGCGGCTACCACATAAGGCTCTACTTTATAACGTGCAATCCTCTCTGGAGTATCTCCATGATTTATAGGATTAAGTAAGGCAAACAAATCACGCGCTTTATCCCCTTTTCCCAACTCGGCAAAAGCAAGAATCACCCACATTGCAGCATGGCTATATTGCCCGCCATTTTCACGCAATCCTGGCGGATAACCTTTGATATAGCCGGGGTCATCCGGCGTTTTATCGAAAGGAGGAGTGAACAACAACGCCATCCCATCATCTGGGCGAATGAGATGCTGCTCCAGCGAGGCCATCGCCTGCACCGCCCGCTGGGGATCCGCCGCTCCAGATAACACCGCCCATGATTGAGCGATAGAATCTATGCGACACTCTTCGCACTCTTTGGAACCCAACCAACTGCCGTTATCAAAAGTGGCACGCCGATACCAATCGCCGTCCCATGCTTCCCGTTCCAATGCTGCAATTAAGCCGGTGAGATGGTGCTGCCACTGACTGGCCCGCAGCGGATCACGCTCTTGCGCCAACGGAATAAACATTTTCAGTGTCGCCACCAGCAGCCAACCGAGCCAAACACTTTCGCCTTTTCCCTCTTCACCAACCCGGTTCATCCCATCATTCCAGTCGCCGGTCCCCATCAATGGCAAACCCAGCTCACCAGTCAGTTCAATGCATTGATCCAGCCCTTTAGCGCAGTGTTCAAACAGCGAGGCAGTTTCTTGCGCCACTAATGGCTGGAAGAAAGCATCGTGTTCGCCCGGATGCAATATCGGCCCTTCGAGGAAAGGCACGATTTCATCTAATACCGCAGCATCACCGCTGGCAAGTATATAAGTGGCGGTCGCATAAGAGAGCCAAACCCGATCATCAGAGATTCGGGTGCGCACCCCCTGCCCTGAATGCGGCAGCCACCAATGCTGAACATCGCCCTCAATGAATTGCCGCCCGGCAGCCCGTAGCAGATGGTGGCGAGTTGTCTCCGGCAGAGCAAAGGTGAGCGCCATGCCATCTTGTAGCTGATCACGGAAGCCATAAGCGCCACTGGCCTGATAAAACGCCGACCTTGCCCAAACTCGGCAGGCCAATGTTTGATACAGCAGCCAACCATTGAGCATGATATCCATTTGCCTGTCCGGCGTTTTCACCTGAACCGCTTCCAATACCGTGCGCCAGTAATCCGTGACTTCCGTCAGCACCGCATCCAGATTTGCGGCGCGGTAGCGCGTAATCAATGTCTGTGCATCGCTCACTGAGTCGCACTGGCCGATAAACCAAACCACTTCAACCTGCTCACCGGCGGCCAGTTCAAGTGTCTGCTGTAGCGCACTGCATGGGTCAAACCCCGCGCCTGTCGCACCTGATAGCGGTATTTTTGCCAACAATGAAAGCGGCGCGGCGCTATTGCCATAATGGCCGAGGAACTCGCTGCGGTCAGCCGTCCAGCTATTTTGCTGACCATTAAGGTCGGCAAAAGAAACTCTGCCGGGGAATGCGGTGCTCCATGGATTACGCGCCAACATCGCGCCGGTCGACTCATCCATCTCAGTGATAATAAATGGCCCGGAGGCACCGCGCGACGTCGCTAATACCCACTCGGCGTAAGCCGTGACTGAGATACGCCGTGGTTTATCCGACATATTATGCAATGTCAGCCGAGATATCTTGATGGGGTCTGCCAGCGGCACATATTGCAGCAGCGCCATACCAATGCCATTGGCCTGATGCTCAAACCGGCTGTAGCCATGACCATGGCGAGCAATGTAAGTGCCGCCATCACGGATGGGCTGCGCCGTCGGACTCCACACTAGGCCGGAATCTTCATCACGCAAATACAGGCATTCACCGGACGAATCGATGACCGGATCATTCAGCCACGGCGTTATCTGGTTTTCCCGGCTATTTTCGGCCCAGGTATAGCCACTGCCGGTTGCGGAAACTTGGAAGCCAAAGGTTTGATTTGAAATAACATTGATCCAAGGCGCTGGGGTATTTTCCCCATCATTGAGGTAAGTGACATATTCCCGCCCCTGTTGGCCAAAACCGCCCAGCCCATTGAAAAACTCCAGATTGTCTGGTTGCGGTAATAATGTTTTCGCTAGCGGCAATGGAGAATTTGCTGGCGAATTGGCCGATTTAATCAGGGAGAATCCTGTTTTTTTATCTTTTTCAATCAATCGGTTATCAGATAAGGATGTTTTTTTGTCTGATACGAATAGCTTTTTATCTGATGAAAATCGCTTTTTATTGGACGGAAGCACTTTTTTATCGAGAGCGAACAATAGATGATTCAGTTGATTGCCCAAGGTGCCATAACGAGCGGACAGCACCACTCGCGCAACCGAATATAATAACGCGCGCGTTTCTGCACTCATCAAATCAGCCCGCAAAGCATATGCCGACCCTTGGCGCAGTTCATCACCAAAACGAGGGCGCGATTGGCTGCTGCGCACCGCGGTTTCAATCGCAATTTGCAAATCCTGCACATAAGAAGAGGCCCGCTCATTGATGATAACTAAATCAACAGCCAAGCGTTTCATGCGCCAGTATTCGTGCGCGCGCAGTAATTGCCGCACTTGCTCAATGTCCTCAATGTCTTCAATACGCAGCAAAACGATGGGTAAATCGCCGGAGATTGATTGCGCCCATAACATTGACTGGGCCCCCGCCCCGCGCATGATAGTCGTGGACGGCGAGCGGAAACGAGCATCGGCATACAGAATCGGCGCAGCCAATTGCTGAAAATCGGCCGCTTCTTCCGCTTTGATATCCAGATGGCGCAATTGTACCTGAGCCTGAGTCCAGGCCAGTGTTTTCGCCCGGTCATAGGCGCTGCGGTCACGGTGTCGATCCACACTGTCCAGCAGCGCTTCTTTCGATGATGCAATTAATGTCCAGAAGGAGACGGTGACCGTCTTACTGGCGGGAACCAATAAGCTTTGGCGCAATGAGAATATCGGGTCAAGCACCGTCCCCAGGGTATTCGACAGTGACTCCCCCACTTGCATCGCTGTTGAGGTCGCCACCCGGTTACCGCGGCCAATAAATTTCGCGCGGTCGGTTTCATATTGCAATACTGACACTGGCAAACCATCGGCTACCATGAAATGTGCCGCCCAGACCTGAGGTTCCTGCGCCGTGCGAGGCCGCCGCGTCGCAATTAATGCCCCCAGCTCCGGTAAGAATTCAGTGACCACAAACATTTTGGCGAATGCCGGATGGGCATTGTCGGCTGCCGCCGCAGTGAGCACCATTTCAGCATAAGAAGTCAGTTCAATCTCCCGCGCACGGCGGCCCGTGTTCAGCAATGAAACTCGGCGAACTTCACCATCGTCTTCACTGGAGATCAGCACATTCATGGTGCTGGTGAGTGTGCCGTCGCGGCAGATAAACTCAGCATGATCTTCACCAAAGATGACCTCGCGATGCGCATTATCACTGGCGGCTAATTGCGCCCCTGCCGACCAACTGCGGCCACTGCGCAAATCACGCAGGAAAATAAAGGAACCGTAATCATCACAGGTGGCATCCTCCCGCCAGCGGGTGACCGCGACATCCAACCAACGGCTATAGCCAGCACCGGCGGTGGTCAACATCACGGCATAACGGCCATTGGATAACAAATGAGTAATAGGCGGCCCGATAACGGGTGCCCCTATAACAGGTGAATGAAAGCGGCGCATGGTGGGCAACGCGTTATCTGCCACGGCGGAAAGCAAGACTTCCTCGGTACGCGGGTAAGCAATGGCCACATTGCGCGGCATACGTTCTTGAAGCAATAATTCACAAGCTTGAATCATCGGCTCACGATGGAAGCGGTTGCGCATCCGCCCCTGCTGGACAGTATTGGCGATAGCCACAATGGTCATCCCCTGATGGTGCGCCATATAGTTGCGGACAATCGCCACCGGCTGATTTTCCGGCAATCGGGAGCGCGTAAAATCGAGTGCTTCATAAAAACCATAGCGCCCCAGCGCCCCCATCTTGGCCAGCCGCTCATAATTTTGCAGTGCGCCATGGGGGTCAATCATGGTTGCCAAGCCGGTCGCATAAGGCGCGATGACGGTGTTTTCTGATAAGCCGCGTTTTAGCCCCAGCCCCGGTACGCCAAAGTTAGAATATTGATAGGTAAACTCGATATCGCGCGCATTGTATGCCGACTCAGAGATCCCCCATGGAATATTCAAACTGCGCCCATAAGCCTGTTGCCGCTCCACCACTAACTGATTGGTTTGATCCAATAAACTCCCCGCCGGCGCTCGCATCACCAATGATGGCATCAAATACTCGAACATCGAACCAGACCATGAAATCAGCGCGGCCCCTTTGCCGATGGGGGTTGCCGCTCGCCCTAAACGGAACCAATGCCGGGTAGGCACATCGCCTTTGGCGATAGCAAACAAGCTGGCGAGCCGAGCTTCAGATGCCAGCAAATCGTAGCAACTTGGATCAAGGCTGTTATCCACCAGCGAGTAGCCGATAGACAGTAATTTGCGTTCAGGATCAAGCAGGAAAGCAAAGTCCATCGCCAACGCCATATGACGGGCTTCGGCCGCTAACTTTAGCAACCGGTCAGCGACCTGTTCCTGCATCTCTTGGGTCAATCGCTGGTCATATTCATGTTCAGCGGCGGCCACAATCAGTGTTTCAATCCAATAACTTAAATCAATAAATGCATTGTCATCGATTGGACGAGCAACGCCATGCACCATCGCGGAGGCTTTCGCCAACAAAGGTTTCAATGTCAGCGGCAGCATTTCCGCTTCACCAACATGTTTTAAATCCATGCGGATTTGCGCCAGAATCGCCCAGAGTTTGCGTTTAAAATCATCATCTCCCGGCGGTAACTCTCTGAATGCGGCTTTCGCTAATAACAGATTATCCATCAACCCCTTAGCGCCGTTAGCTGCTAGCGGTTCTGCCGCCCACTCTTCACAAGTATTGGCCAATACAATCAAATGCCCAGCCAGATTCCCACTGTCGACGGAAGAAACATAAGCCGGTTCCAGCACCCGCAAATCCTGGGTGTCATACCAGTTAAAGAAATGCCCACGGAAAAGAGCCAATTTATGAAATGTGTCAAAGGTGGTTTCCAGCCGCACCAACGTGCGGTACGTCCCTGCCCAACCAAAATCACGCGCCACCAGGGTCGAGAGCAAATACAGGCCCATGTTAGTCGGCGATGTCCGGTGTGCCACCACCGGTTTTGGATCCTCCTGAAAGTTATCAGGCGGCAGCATATTTTCGTCGGGTGTGACAAAGGTTTCAAAGAAACGCCAGGTGCGGCGGGCGGTTAAACGCAACTCAAGAATATCGTCCGCGGTTATCGGGTTATGCTGCACCACCTGATAGGTGCGGCTGGTCCACAATGCAATCGCGGGTGCAAACAACCAAAGTACCGCAAAGGGCAAAATCAACGGCCAAGCATTTAGGGAGGAAATAAATGCAATGACGGACATCACCAGACCGAATAATGTGCCACCAGCCATATGGCGATAAAAACCGGATAAACCGGGGCGCGGCTGCCCTGCGGATTGGGCCGCCGTCATCCATTCCAATAAGTTTCGATGAGTAATAAACAAGCGAATCAGTGTTCGACCAATAGCATCCGCCATTTGCCAGGCATGGTCGGCCAAAAAGACCAGCGAAAGGAATGTTTGGCTAGCGGCGCGTTTGGTATCGTCGAATAAAGAGCGAAAATGGTTACTAAGCCGAGTATTTGGGGCCGGCCACAAGGAGCATAAAATCGGCAAAAAAGCGGGTAAAGCGGTCAATACGATGACCAACAGCACGCCGACCCACGCCGCGGGCATCGGTAGCATCCAACTAATCCCCAGCAACAGCAATGTGAAGGGCGCAACCAGCGAACGCCGCAGGTTATCAACCATTTTCCAGCGGCCCAACAGCGGAACACTTTTGCTGTCGGGGCTATGTTTGGTATTAGCGGGTGTGGTATTAGCGGGTTTGATAATAGATGACTTGATAATCCATGGCAGTAATTGCCAATCGCCCCGCGTCCAGCGATGTTGGCGTTTGCTGACCACGTCATAGCGTGCCGGAGATTCCTCAACCACTTCAATATCCGAGGCTAAGCCCGCCCGGGCAAAAATCCCTTCAAACAAGTCATGACTGAGCAAAGTATTATCCGGCACCCTGCCCAGCAATGACGCTTCAAATGCATCAACATCATAAATACCTTTACCGGTGTAAGAACCTTCACCAAAGATATCCTGATAAACATCTGAAACCGCGGCGGCATAAGGATCCATCCCCCCCGGGCCGGAAAAAACCCATTGATACAATGAGCTACCCTTACCCATCGGCAATGCCAATGTCACTCGAGGCTGGAGAATACCGTAGCCATCAACCACCCGTTGTTGATCAGCACTAAAACGCGGCCGATTCAGCGGATGTGCCATTTTGCCAATCAAACGCAGTGCCGCATCGCGAGGAAGGCGGGTATCGGCATCCAGCGTAATGACATAGCGCACATCCGCGGGCACCTGTGGCTCACCGGCGGCGGTAGCAATAAATGAAGTATCTGTTGCTCCGCGTAACAGGCGGTTAAGCTCATGCAACTTACCCCGCTTGCGTTCCCAGCCCATCCAGCGATTTTCGCTTTCATTAAAGATTCGCTGCCGGTAGAGCAGCAGGAAACGCGGGCCAGTCGGGCCGGGGCCATATTGTTGATTAAGCCGGGCTATGGCTTCATCAGCCAAGGCCAACAGTGGGCCGTCACTGGCCACCACTTGGGTGTCTGCATCAACCCCATCCAGCAATAGGGCAAAAGTCAGAGAGCTGGTGGTGCCCGACAAATGATGAACTTCTAGTTGGTCAATTTGCTCCAGTAAATCTGCCTTACTGGTCAGCAATGTCGGCACCACCACCAAGGTACGCAACTCATCGGGTACGCCGTTGGTCAATTCCAACCCCGGCAAAATAGTGGCGCCGAAGCTCCAGGTAATAACGCGATTTATCAGCGCAGTCGCCACTTCAGTGGCCGGAATAAAGCCAACGAAGGCCAATAACACCAGCCATCCGGTAGCCAAACCGGGGAAAGAGAGCGCCCACAGCGCCAATGCCAGTAATCCAGCCGTGACCAGTAAAATCGCCCCCATATAGCCGCCAACCCCGAGGCGGATGCTCAAGCGGCTAAACCACAATCGTATTGATGGGCTGAATCTGACCTGCTCTTCCAATTCACGCCGCCCAGCACCAATCAAGTGATAACCGGGATCGCGGCAGCGGTCGACGTTTTCAGGTTCTGCCGTAGCGGCGGCATTCTGCGCTGCTTGCAAAGCAAGGCTGGCAATCTCCAGTTCAGTGAAAGTCGAACCACGGCATAATTGTTCAATAGCACTGCGGTACAGATTACGGGTTTGAAAATCCATGCTAGCAAAGGCGCTTCCCTGCCGTAAGCATTCGTCTACCAGACTGACACTCTCAAACAAATCAGCCCAATCAATATCCGAAATCAGCCGCATACTGGTTATCACATTTCGGACTGAAACGTTGGAAGCCCCTTGCCGTAATTGGGCATTCTGCACCACCTCACTGACCGTTACGCCTTGTAATTTCAGGCGATCCTCCAGCCATCCTAACGCGGGGGTGGTACGCGGATCTTGGTCTCTAAGCCGTTTTGCCAACTGAGATGCAAATTGCTCAGATAAAGGCTCCGTGGAGCGCATTGCAATATCGGACTCCAGCGCTAATCGGCTGTCTCCTGTTTTTAATAGCTTATTTGCCAGCGCCTCAGCATCTGCACGCGCTTTACGCCCTTGTGTTATTTGATCGGCAAGGCGACGTAAGTTCTCTATCAGCACGATACGCAAAGTGATCGCGACCGCCCATAACTCACCGATGGTCAGCGGTTGAACACGCTGATACGCCATAATAAAACGACATAAAGCATCGGGATCCAAGTGACTGTCAGTGTGCGCCACAAATGCCCAGGTAATCCCCAAAACACGCGGATAACCGGCAAAGGGCCCATCGGCTAATTTCGGCAATTGACGGTAATAACCCGGCGGCAAATCATCGCGAATCTCGCGGATCTGTTCTTCGACCAGATGATAATTATCCAGCAACCACTCTGCCGCAGGGACGACTGCGCGGCCCTTTTCCAACTCTGCGGCACTGGCCCGATACGCCGCCAACAAGGTATTGGCGTTATCATCCAGACGGGCATGCAAAGTAGATACCCGTGGCGGGTGGGTAGTTATCGACTGAGCTTTGGCGAGGCTTTCAGCATGCTGCTCCAACCTCTCCACACTGAATAATTCTTCCCTAACCGGGGCAAAATCATGCCAGGGAGTGACTTTTGTTCGTGATCCCCACATGGGGCGCTGTCCAAGAATAGTCTTAAGAAATAATTTCATAGGTACCTTCTGGTCCGGTGCTCATACAATCTTATGGCGATCTACATAACAAAAAATCGGGGATAGCTGGATAAAAGCCTATCCAAATGAATTGCTCAGGTGAGCCGTCTGAGCGGTGCGAGCCGCGTGATATTGAGCAGGAAACGCCATTGCAGTAGCATGCTGTCAAAAATGCTGAGTGAAGATGGAAAACAAAAGGCTGACACGTAAAAATGTTCAGTCAAAAAAGAGGTAGGTAAAGACTGACAATACGCATGAAGATGCAAGAGCAATAAAACTGAAAAGTATTAATTATAGCCCAAAGAAAAAAACAGGGATGCGGGCATGAAATGAGGAAGAAAAAACAAACAGTTATAAACATAACCAGAAAGGAAATTGAAATACCTGCTGCCTGCCGACAATAACACAAACAGCGGGTCATCACCCATATATCCGCATACTTCAAGCCACATTTGCGTTGACCGCTTTCCTGTAACTCAAATTATTTAGGGTATAGTTTCAAAAACTAAATTCCATCCTGAAATTTTCGGGCTTTGGCGGTTTGTTGTTTTTCCAGTTCAAAAATAGCCCGTTGCAATCCTTTTTCTTGAATTGGGCTTAAGCGAGGGAATTTAAAACTCAAGCGCTGCACGGTGAGGGTTTCACCTTTGTTATTTACCACTTGTTTATCGATAGCCCGGATAAATTGCAAATCCAATTTAAAAATACCAAAGCCACATAAATCAACTGACACATCACGCAAAATGCCGCACCCTTGAACCGGGAACTCGCTACCTTTAGCGGCATAAACCCCCATTCCTCCCAAAGAAACATCCGCTAATGTGTAAGAGAATTTACTGCCGTCGGCGAATTTCCCTGCACAATAATAAGCAGGCCATTGAGGAATACTTACCCGGAAATATTCCCGACGTTGAATAAAGTAAAGGCTTTCAGGAATGAAAGTGCTGAAAGCGGGTAAAGATAAATACGTTATTTCTTTCAGTGGATTGCAGGTAAATTCAATTTTAGCACCGGTAGGCTCTGCAATAATTGTCAGTTGGCTAGCAGCCAGTGCTGCGATGTTCTCATGACTGACACTGCCAAAATCAAAAATAAATTGATCCGAGTCAGGAAGCACATCCAGAATGCGGCTAATGAATTGCCCACGGGCATGAGTGACCATCACTGCGGTATCGTTCTTCTTTAGATCACGAAGAATTGCACAGATTGCTAATTTATTGGTTTTTACAAAGTTCTCTTTAGACGTTTCGCTCACCTGCCATTCCCCATCTTTAATTTATTGCTCTGGCTAACTAGATTATGATTAAAAGCATATAAATATCAGACATTAGTATCGGCAGATTGCGGAAATACTTTAATGAGTATTTTATAAAACGTGAATCCCTGGTGTTGGTCTCACGCGGATTTGGCACACCGTTACAATCCCAATAGACCATAACGGTGTTTAGTCATGGCTAGTTCAGCGTCCAATAGGATTTATTAGCTTCAATTAAATCATCTAAAATCAGCTTCGCCACATTGGCACTTGGAATAGTTTTAGACAATGTCAGTGCTTGCCACAATTTTTGGTAGGACTTTTCAATCCAAGCATCTACCACTAATTTTTCTACTGCATGTTGTTGATATAACAGGCCACGCTGGAAAGTCGGAATATCGCCAATAGCTAATGGCTCAACCCCTTCCGCACCTACCAGACAAGGTACCTCAACCATCGCATCATGATCAAAATTACTGATGACACCTTTATTAGGCACAATCAATAACATGCGGCGCTTGGTATTAAATGCAATAGCCTGTGCTAAATCAACGATATAAGACGCATGTTCATCAATTTTAAGTTGAGTATTTTCCGCACTGCCTTCAGCAATAATTTTACGGCATTCATCAAACACAAACTTTTCTCGGCCTTCCATCACTTCATTTGCGCGGGAATAGTCTGGTGAGGTATGTGCTACCATATCGTCGCCGTACAGATAATATTGCAAATAGGTGTTTGGGAAGCTGCCAGGGTCTAATGCAAAACTATCGCGAGCTTTAGCAAAAGTTTCATTCCAACTTATTTCTTCTTTACCCTCGCCTTGCTCATCAGCATAACCATATTGGCGTACGTGTTCAGCCAATTTTGGCATTAAATCTTCGCCGGTAGCTTTATCACGCACAGAACTCCACCAGCCAAAATGATTGAGCCCGTAATAACGAGTTTCTAAATCTTCCGCGGAAGAATAATGCAATATTTTAGCCATTGCCTCTTCAATACTGATAGGCATATCACAAATATGATAAATACGGGCAGTAGGACGTAAGCGACGAGTGGCCTCGGCAACAATAGCGGCCGGATTAGAGTAATTAAGCATCCAGGCATTCGGGGAATATTCTGTCATATAATCAAGAATTTCCAGCACTCCACTAATAGAGCGCATACCATAGGCAATTCCCCCCGCACCACAGGTTTCTTGCCCAACACAGCCGTATTTCATTGGGATTTTTTCGTCTTTTTCACGCATCGGAAGTTTGCCCTGCCGAATATGTGCCATCACGAAATCAACCCCGCTAAAAGCAGCTTGAGGATCGGTGGTGTAGGAGAACTTTATTCCGTTGGATTGTTCACGCAAAATAATCTCACAAGCTTTGGCGATAACTTCTTGGCGAGGGCCATCATCGTCATACAGTTTTATTTCCGAAATAGGGAAACGGTGTAAATTATCCAACAGCATAAGAATAATGCCATGGGTATAGGTTGAACCACCACCAGCAATCAAAATGGATGATTTTTTCATCTAAAAACTCCTTAATTCATCAACTCTGCAAATTGTTCGTAAATATGCGTCACATTGTTGCCAACAATTACCTGTACATCATTACCATTTTTATAAACCTCAATCGCGGAATAGGCTTTGAATGCTGTACTTGGTTGAACACGACTCATGTCTTTTACAACTAATCTTAAACGGGTAAAGCAGTGGGTATAGCTGGCAATATTGTCTTTCCCACCTGCAGCTTCTAAATAAGCACTGGCGCGCTGTTGGAACTCATCACCCTGACTTTCGCCTTTCTGCTTGTAATCTTGTTTTGAATAAAGCTTGAGATCACTGTCTTCACGGCCCAATGTTTTGAAATTAAATTTGAGAATCAAAACACGGAATATCAGGAAGTAGACGCCACTGAAAATAACACCAACAATAATTTGAGTTATCATGACATTGGCATGGTGACTGAACATCGGTATCCAGTTTTGTGTCGCCCACTCGAGTATTCCAGAACCAAAGTTCCCCACGACACCTAAGCTATACATCACGACGGTCATGGTGGCTGAAAGCATGGCATGCACCACAAATAGCGCCGGAGCAATAAACAGGAAGGTAAAGTCCAGCGGTTCAGTAATACCAATAAACATGCTGGTAATTGTTGCCGGAATTAGCAAGCCCGCAACTTTGGCTTTATTTTCCGGCTTTGCCGTGCTGTATATCGCCAACGCCATTCCTAAACCACCAAATACCGCACCATTACCCTGCATAGCAAAACCACCTGCTGGGAACAGCTGTTTTAAAGGTTCAGTAGATTGGCTGAATTCTTGTAAATGCGTGAGCCAATACAGGGTAGTACCACCGGGCACAGCAACATCTGTATATTGGAAAGGGCTATAAACAAAGTGATGAAGACCAGTAGGCAGTAAAATCTTTTCCAGGAAGATATAACACCAGATACCAAAGTTACCGGCATGCAAAATAAAACCTTGCAATGAAATCATGCCTAACTGCACTTTTGGCCACAGCATTAATGTTATAAAAGCCAGCGGTAACATAACAATAAAACCAAGAATATTAACGAAAGCTGCGCCTTGGAAAATACTGATATAGTCAGGTAATTTGGTTGAGTAATAACGGTTATGAATCCAGGTAACCAAACTGCCACACAAAATTGCGCCAATCACACTGGTATCCAGTGTTTTAATACCGCCAATCATCGCCAGACCACTGGTGCCACCTGTTTCTTGTGCAAAATTAACGCCCCAATGTGCGCCCCAAACTTCACACATTGCCCCGAGAAAAGCATTGAAGGTCAGATAGGTAATTAAAGAAACCAAACAGGCTGACGCTGGCGCTTTATTTGCCAATTTAATAGGTAAGCCAACAGCGAATAACAATCCCATATTGTTAAATACAGTCCAGCCACCGGATTCAATGATTTTTAATAATTGGAAAAATAAACCATCTGGACTGGCAAAGGTTGGATTTTGCAGCACCAAAGATAGCCCGACTATCATCCCAGCAAAAGGAAAGAGTAGCACCGCACCGAGCATTGCCCCGCCAAACCGATTAAACGAACTTAACATGACAGCTTCCCTCTTGAGTGTGAACAGTCATCACTCTATGGAATAGGCAGGTTATGATTTGGCGATTGATAAAAATATGTGACCAAGATTGCATTAAATCGTTAGTCGCACTTGTATATTATTTTCTTAAAAGTTAGACGTTTTAATTTTTTTTCATACCGATTGAGTTTTACTCATTAATTATTAGTATGTTATGAAAATACTTGTGATGAACATCTCCATCCAAATAGGTATAAAAATGGTATATAAAAATCTAGTTACCAATATTCGAAAGTTAATAAATCATCAAGATGTTTCTGTGGGTGATTGCTTACCCTCTGAAATTAAGTTAGCTGAACGTTTTGCTGTATCACGAATGACTGTCAGAAAAGCATTGGATGTTTTAATTCAGGATGGTTTATTAGAGCGCCAGCAGGGTCGAGGCACTTTTATTATCGGGAAAGATCTTAAACACGACAATAATCATCTGAACAGTTTTACTGAACATATGAAAATGCTTGGCAAGACACCTCACACAGAAGTGTCTGAATTCAAAATCATTAGGGCTCCACAGGCTATCGCCAGTCAGTTAAATATCCAACAAGATGACAAAACCTATTATATCAAGAGATTACGCTATGCGGATAAACAGATTATTCAAATAGAAGAAAGTTATCTACCTGTCATTCTGATGCCGGATTTAACCTACCATCATCTTGAATCGTCAAAATATGACTTTATTGAAAAACAGGCTAATTATCAGATTGAGGGTTGCCGACAAACATTCTTACCCATTGTTGCCAGCCAGGAGTTCGCTCTACAACTCCATTGCGACCCACGAACCCTATTAATGCAATTATTGGCCGTGTCTAATACTACTGATGGGGTGATTGTAGATTTTTCGGTGATTACCTTTAATCCGGCTGATTATAAAATCAGTTATTATCTCAAGCGCCATACGTTAGATTAAATATGAAGTAAGTGCACTAACCCATAGATTGGTAGATTAATGCACTCAGTGTTATATTGACTTAATGATATTGCTTATCATCCTACCCCGGCAATAAGCTCCCCAGACCAATAAACAAACCGGCAATAGTGGCACTCATCAAGTTAGATAATGTAGCCGCTAATAATGCACGGAATCCTAAGCGAGCAATTTCAGAGGCTCTTTCAGGAGCAACGGCGCTAAATGCCCCCACGACCACAGCAATCGAGCCAAAGTTGGCAAAACCACACAGAGCAAAAGAAATAACAGCAATAGTTTTTACATCTAACGTCCCGATAGTTTCTTTCAGATAAGGAGAGAAACTCAGATAGGCGACAAACTCATTAATTGCTAATTTTTGGCCAATAAAACCGCCAGCCAAAGAAGCATGTTCCCACGACACCCCCATAATATAAGCCAGAGGCGAGAACACATAACCAAGCATACTTTCAAGACTAAGGTGCTCAAAACCAAATAAGCCACCGATACCGCCAATAATACCATTAATTAATGCTATCAACGCGACAAAGGCCATCACCACAGTAGCCACCCCAACTGCAATTTTCAGCCCCAGCATCGCACCATTAGCGGCGGCCTCTATAATACTGGCTGGGCGTTTATCACTGAAAGTCATTTCATTAAATTCTACTTTTGACTCTTCAGTCGCAGGGCTGATAATCCGAGCAAACAGTATCCCCCCAGGGATAGCCATCAATGATGCCGCCAATAAATATTCAATTGGAACACCGAGGCCAGCATATCCAACCAACATAGAACCCGCGATGGATGCCATGCCGCTACAAATCACGGTAAACAACTCATTGCTGTTCATCTTATTAATAAAGGGTTTTACCACGGCAGGAATTTCATTCTGCCCCAGGAAAATAGTCGTTACCGCGGCAAATGATTCAACTTTGCTGATACCCAGTAATTTTTGAAAAATAGAACCGAGAATGTTGATCAACCAGCCCATAATCCCCAAGTAATAAAGGATGGAAATTAATGATGTTATAAAAATAATGGCGGGTAACACATGGAAAGCGAAAACAAAACCTGCGCCATCAAATAACTCATTCATTTTTGGGCTAACCAAACCACCAAAAATAAATGCGCTACCGGCGTCACTATAAGAAATAACTCTATTAACTGTATTAGCGATAGAGGAAATAAACCACTTCCCGGCAGGGACATAGAGCATCACTGCACCTAACGTTATTTGTAGTAATAATGCCGCTCCCACCGTCCTTAATCTTATTTTTCTTTTATTTACCGAGAAAATATAGGCGATAAGTAATAATATGCACATCCCTGCCAAACTACGCAATAAATCCATAAATCCCCCGAAGTATCTATATAGATAGGCCCATGCTCGAAAAGGTGCCCCTCGGACAACAAATGTGTCAGGGCACCTCAACGATATGAGCTATTATTTAGCAACTGTAATAAGGACACTATTTAAGGCGTATTACCTTTCTATACATTAAATAACATTCTGATATGAACAGGCGATTTGGGCTGCCAACTTCGCATTATTAAATACCAGCTGAATATTGGCGTTTAAACTGTCACCACCGGTTAGTTCAGCTACTCTGGCTAATAGGAATGGTGTACTTTCCTTACCGATAACGCCCTGCTCTTCTGATTCTTTAACTGCCTGCTCAATAGCAGCATTAATCATACTTTCTGATAGCGCATATTGTTCAGGAATTGGATTAGCAACAACCATTCCCCCGCGTAGCCCCATTCCCCACTTGGCATTCATTGCTGCAGCAATTTGTTCCGCTGTGTTTAAAGTAATACTGACCTCAAATGGACTGGTACGGCAAAAGAATGCAGGTAGTGAGCGAGTTTGATAACCAATAACCGGAACGCCATTGGTTTCCAGATATTCAGTGGTTAAACCTAAGTCTAAAATAGATTTAGCCCCTGCACAGACCACGGTTACATTTGTTTTCGCCAGTTCTTGTAAGTCTGCTGAAATATCAAATGTCGTTGCCGCGCCCCGGTGTACACCGCCGATACCTCCAGTTGCAAAGACTTTAATATTGGCCATTTCCGCAATAATCATGGTGGAAGCCACTGTTGTTGCACCATGTTGCCCATTAGCCACCACAAAAGGTAAATCACGGCGGCTGACTTTCATGATGCTATGACCTTCCTTCCCCAACAATTCTATTTCATCACGGGATAAACCCGCTTTCATTCGGCCATTTATTACAGCAATTGTGGCAGGGATTGCGCCATTTTCACGAATTTTCTGTTCAACAAGTAAAGCCGTTTCAACATTTTGTGGGTAAGGCATCCCATGAGAAATAATAGTGGATTCCAATGCCACGACGGCTTTATTTTGCGCCAAGGCCTGCGCAACTTCTGGTGAAATATCTAAATAAGATTGTGCCACTTCATTATTTTTCATGGTTGTAATTCCAATAGTTTTTTGACACTGCCATTCGACAGATTGGGGTTATTGGTCAGTTCAGAGGAAAGCGTTAATGCTGAACACCCTTGAGCAAAACGAATACTTTCAGCAAACTCCATATCATCGAGCCAGCAACTTGCTAACCCTGACATCATGGCATCTCCGGCACCGGTCACATTAACAATGTTGATATTCAGTGGCAGTGACCAGCCGGTCTGCCCATCAATTTCGCTGAAATAAACGCCATCTTTACCCATACTCAGTGCCAACCGTTGGACACCTTGTTGATGGAACCAATTCGCTACGGCTGGAATATCATCGCGGCTATCAATCTTCATACCACTCAATATTTCTGCTTCAAGGCGGTTAGGTTTCAATGTATGAATATGAGATAGCCAGTTCTTAATTCTGGGAGCTTTGAATGCGGATACCGTATCGACAAAGACCGGTACATTACCGGCATTGGTAAATATCCATGAGAGCGATTCTTCTGTTAAATTACAGTCAATAACGAGAATTCCAGCATGCTGAATTAATTCTTTGGTGGTAGCCAATAATGATGGCGTTAATTTTTCTAAAATACGCATATCATTAATCGCCACCAACATTTCTCCACTATTATCCAGTAGCGAAACATAAGTTGAGGTATTTTCTCCATGAAGGCTGTGGCAATTGCTGACATTAACACCGGCTCGTTTGGCCTCATCAACCAATGTAGCACCGTAAAAGTCATCACCCACCACTGAAATTAAATGACACTCTTTTCCTAATAAAGCGATATTTTCGGCAATGTTTCGACCAACCCCACCCGGAGTACATTTTATTTTTCCCGGATTAGAGTCTTCATAAATAAGTTTGCTGGCAGCATAGCCACAAACATCCATATTGACAGATCCAATCACCACCACGTAGCTGTGCTCAGATAATATATATCCCTTCCCTTTGATATAGCCCTTTTGCATCAGATTCATAATGTGACCGGCAACACCCGAGCGACTTATGCCTATAATATCGGCAATTTCTTGCTGGGGGATCAACGGATCTCGTCTCAGAAGCTGCAATATTTGTTTTTCTCGGCTGGTCATAATGGACACTTGTTTGTTTTTAAACATGTGTCTGTTTTATTATTTTGTTCGGATAGAGTAAAGCATATTTTATTAATCTGTTTCAAAGTTGGGAGAATGATCGTAAGCACGTTTTCAAGCGGTTACAGCCACTTTTTTGTGAAGTAACTCAAGTTATTCCTATTATTAAATTAAATTTAAACAGTAATAATCTTATATGCAGAATATCCACCTAAAAATAAAGATAGATAATCAACAAGATAAGTATTAATCAACAAATAACCAAACAAATGTTTGGTTGTCTATTTTTCAGGAAAGAATGTTATGAATAGCTATAACTGTGTTTCATCGAATAATGATCTATTTCACAATATAGAGGGTTTATTATCTCAGATTTTCTGCAGTGGAAAGTGGCAGGATAAAAATAAAGCGACATCGGCAGGTGCCAAATGTCGCTTTAAAGTGATTAAATATACCGGATATCTTAGATACGGATTAAATCATCGCCGTAACCAATCCACTTATAAGTTGTCAGTGCATCTAATCCCATTGGGCCACGGGCATGAAGTTTTTGCGTGCTGACTGCCACTTCTGCGCCCAAACCGAACTGGCCGCCATCAGTGAAACGCGTACTGGCATTGACATAAACAGCAGAAGAATCAACCGCACGAACAAAATGTTCGGCGCTACTCAATGAGCGGGTCAAAATAGCATCAGAATGGCTGGTGCCATGTTCACGGATATGGTCGATGGCAGCATCGATATCAGCCACAATATCCACATTGAGATCCAGAGATAGCCATTCATCGTCATAATCAGCGGCTTTCACAGGCACAACCTTGGCTTTACCTTCCGCCAGATACGGCATAGCTTGCGAGCTGGCATGCAGTGTCACACCCAAAGCATGCATTCTGGCACTTAACACCGGCAGGAAGCGCTCGGCGATTGCCTGATGAACCAACAAGGTTTCCAATGAGTTACACGCACTTGGGCGCTGAATTTTAGCATTTTCAATGACCAGCAGTGCTTTTTCAAAATCGGCACTTTCATCGACAAAGGTATGGCAAACACCAATGCCTCCGGTAATAACCGGAATAGTGGATTGCTCACGGCACAGTTTATGTAAGCCCGCGCCCCCGCGTGGAATCAACATGTCGATATAGTTATCCATACGCAGCAATTGAGTGACCAACTCGCGATCCGGGCTTTCGATCGCCTGTACAGCTGCGGGCGGTAAGCCACATTGCTCCAGCGCTTGCTGAATAACTTTCACTGTCGCCTGATTCGTATGGTGTGTCTCTTTACCGCCACGCAAAATAACCGCGTTGCCGGTCTTCAAACATAAGCTAGCCACATCAATTGTAACATTGGGGCGAGCTTCATAAATGACACCTATGACACCCAGAGGTACGCGGCGGCGCTCCAGTTTCAAGCCACTGTCGAGCAAACTGCCGTCAATAACCCGGCCTACAGGGTCATTCAGCCGGCATACCTGGCGCACATCATTTGCAATGGCGGCTAAACGCGTGGGGTTGAGCAACAACCTATCCAACAGCGCCTCACTCATGCCACTGTCACGTGCAGCTGCCATATCTTGTTCATTAGCCTGTAAAATGGCCTGACTTTCAGACTCAAGCAGATTGGCTATCACGACCAAAGCCTGATTTTTCTTTGCCGTACTCAGCATCGCCAATTGCCAGGAGGCCTGTTTAGCGGCTTTCCCCATCTGTTCCAGCATGCTCATACTTGCTCCTTAGCTGACAATCATATCGTCACGATGAACAGCCACCGGGCCGTATTCATACCCGAGAATTTCACTGATTTGTTGCGAATGATGCCCTGCTAACATACGCAAAGCATCACTGTTGTAGCGCGACACACCATGAGCCAAATCGCGCCCACTAAGATTGCGGATACGAATAACTTCGCCGCGCGAGAAATTCCCCAGCACACTGCGAATACCTTTTGGCAGTAGCGAACTGCCCCGTTCAATAATAGCAGTAACAGCACCATCATCGACGGTGATTTCACCCGCTGGCGGTGCGCCAAAAATCCAGCGTTTACGATTTTCCAGTGGTGTTTCCAGCGCGTGGAATCGGGTGCCAACCGGCGTCCCCTCAATCACATCAGCAATGACACCCACCTGACTGCCCGCAGCAATCACAACATCAATACCGGCACGACACGCCACATCCGCCGCCTGTAATTTTGTTGCCATGCCGCCCGTGCCCAAGCCAGAGACGCTATCGCCCGCCACCCCGCGCAAAGCATCATCGATACCATGCACTTCGCGGATTAATTCAGCTGCTGGATTATTACGCGGATCGGCGGTGTACAACCCGGCCTGATCAGTCAGTAACAGTAGCTTGTCAGCACCGGCCAGAATCGCGGCCAGTGCCGAGAGATTATCATTATCGCCCACTTTGATTTCAGCGGTAGCCACGGCATCGTTTTCATTGATTACCGGCACAATACGGTTATCCAGCAAAGCATTCATGGTGTCACGGGCGTTTAAGAAACGCTCGCGATCTTCTAAATCAGCACGGGTCAGCAACATCTGGCCGATATGGATACCGTAGATTGAGAACAACTGTTCCCAGAGTTGGATAAGCCGACTTTGCCCGACCGCGGCTAATAATTGCTTCGAGGCAATAGTGGCGGGTAATTCCGGATAACCCAAGTGTTCACGTCCGGCCGCAATGGCTCCAGAAGTAACAATAACAATACGATGACCTTTTGCGTGTTGCTGGGCGCATTGGCGCACCAATTCAACAATATGGGCACGGTTGAGACGACGGGAGCCGCCGGTCAGAACACTCGTCCCCAATTTCACAACCAAAGTCTGGCTGCCACTCATAATTTTTCTGCCGTTGGGATGAAGAATAAAAGAAAGGGTATAGGAGTCTTTTTAACAGGCGGGAGCCGTTATGCCAAGTACTTTGCGTATCAGCTTCTTAATTGGCATTGCAGGTTGGATATACGCCTGCAATGCCCGTTAAACAAGTCTATTTTTACGCCAACAACTTAACCGGCTGTTCGCTGAAATCTTGCGCTGGCTCCAATCTCATTTCAATGGAAGTCAGCATCTCGGCGAGGCGTTTATGGAAACCACGCAGCGTGGTCTCCAGTTTCTCTTGTACTTCAGGATCTTTAATCTTTTCCGCTTTCCAGTTGCCATCTTTATTAAACAGACCAAACTGGTAAACATAGGTAAAATGATCAGCCGCCGGTTCCAGTTCTATCCACCATCCCCAGAACTCACGCTTCTCTGGAGCAAGCTTCACATTGACGCACACAGCTAAGCAATCAAAGAAAAATCGGTCATTCTGGCACTGCCCTTCACGCAGGTATGGCCCTAAAGCGGCAAAACGTTTCATAAGCTTACTTTTAGGATGAGCACTGGTTGACGTCATTCTTAAATCTCCTTATGTAGGCCCACCTTTTTAGCAAACTGTTAAAAATTAGCAACTCATTAACGCATTTTATCTTCTAACCACTGACTGGTTTGCAATAATGCACGATGGAAATTGTCATATAGTGGTGTTGATGATATGGGTAATAATTTGCCATCAGCGGAAGAAGAACAAATCAGTTTAGCTTCCTCTTTCGGACTGAAAGGGTCATTTTCCCAAAAGCCTGCCAACATTGGTGTTTGACAGCGTCGCCCCAATAACCCCTGCGTTTTCAAAGAATAGCGGTTCATTTCTGCTCTGAGTATTTCATCCGCAGCATCTGCCATTCCCAAGCGGCTAGCCATCACATCCATATACATGTCGGGCATTTTGCGCTGACTATCGGCATTACACAGAAGATGGTGCACAATCGGGCCGAGGCACGCCACAGCACGCACACGTTGCGGTTCTAAATACCCCAAACGAACCGCCACATTGGCACCAAAACGGAAACCAAAAACACTGACGCGCTGGTGATCAATCCAAGGAACTTTTGGCAATGCTTGCAACACTTGCTGATGCAGGAAACTGGTGTCTTGAGTAAGTTTCCACTTTGACGAAGCCCCGACGGATGGCATGTCGATGGTCAACATCGCAATCCCTTTGGGAGCCAGATAGTCGCGGAACAGGCGATAATAATCACTTTGCAATGTATCCAGCCCGCCGCACATCAGTACCGTCGGGAATGGTGCGCTGCCGATGGTCGGCAGATGCAGGAACCCATTAAGAGTCCCGCCATCTGAAATATCAAAACTAAGCTCTTTCAAAGTGTAAGGCAGATGCTTGGCGGCGGCTTCATAAGCGCGGTTAGACAGCACCTCGACTTGCTCGGCCAACTCATCACCTTTCAAATGTGGATAACCGGCGATGCTGTATAAATTAGCCGCATTTAGCCAATACTGGCCGGCATTCATTGGATCCGCTTCATCCATGGCTTTTTGCTGCCACTGCATCCCCTGATGGGCCCATTCATAAATCCAATTACCGTTACGATAACCCACCACGGTATCCAGCAAGTCATTATCGCTGTGTTCCGCTTTCGAGCAGGCAATCCGTGATAATACCTCTTCGATTTCCAGAGGATCAACACCACGCCAAGTCCAGATAAGGCGGTTAATCATGCGGTACCAATGATGGGTAGTATCGCCATCCAGTGCCGAGTGAACCGTCACCGCATTATTGCAGTGAGCATGCCGCACTAAAGTAGAGGTTTCAGGATGCTTGAATTTTGGTTTGAACAGAATTTCAGAAAGGTTGGCTTGTGCCATAGTAACAATAGCCTCCATAAGCCGTGATTCAGGCCCGTTAAGGGCTGGTCAGATGGGGTCAGTGTACTCATACTGCGCGGAAAATGAAACGCCCGGTAGGCACCGGGCATTTAAATTACACTAAATTATTTGCCGCTCAAAGGCGCGACGAAAGTTACCGCCATATCCCACGGCTGCTCAATCCAGGTACCTTGAGGAATATCAATCACATAGTCATCGACTAGTGGACGACCCGCTGGCTTGGCAAAGATGGTCACAAAATGTGCTTTAGGATACATTTCACGGATAGCTTTCGCCGTACCGCCAGTATCAACCAAGTCATCAATCACGATAAAGCCTTCACCGTCGCCTTCTGCGCGCTTCAAAACTTTAAGCTCACCTTGGTTATCATGGTGATAGCTGGCGATGCAAACGGTATCGACATAACGAATACCCAGCTCGCGCGCCAGAATACCCGCCGGCACTAACCCACCACGGCTAACCGCGATGATACCTTTCCATTGTTCAGCAGGCAGTAAACGCTGTGCCAATTTGCGGGCATGAATTTGCAACATATCCCAAGTAACGACGTATTTTTCGCTCATAAAGTGTAATCCCAGCCAGTATAGAAGTGGCTTGCCATGATTCAGAAAGGGGAAAAAAGGTTGCGCGAGATTATAGAGAGCCAGCCGAATAAAAACCAGCAATTATCCGGCTAATTAGTAAAAATTGCGGGTATCAAACTGGTATAAAAAGCAAAAGTCACTGTCAAAAATGCCATCAAATGGCGTATGGTCGAATGCTTCAAGATAAGCTGTAAAGTCGAAGACCCCCGCCATAATCAGAAACATTGATGACCACAGTGCTTTGTTGTTTAACAACACCAATTTTAACAAAAATCTAAATTTTAAAATGAAAGAACTGCGGTAATAATTTAATGATACTTTTACAGAAGACTCAATAAGACCACATAACATCTCATCATAAAATCTTAATACATAACAATTAGTTAAGTTTTATTGGCAGCTCACGAATCAGCCTTAGACACACAAATCTACTCATCATCAGATATACGCAACAAAATGGTGGGAAAAGAATGATGGGGAAGTCGCCCACACCACATATGTGCCGCCACTCAAATAAATAACACTAAACTAATTATCACGTTTCGCTTGTAATTCTAGAGTATAAATACGAAAATAACTGAAATATGTGGGATTGTTATAACACAAAAATCTGGGTTGTTGAGTCAAAATATGACGCCCCTTAAGCTAAATGGAAATTGTGTAGAAACGCCCGCAATTAGCCACTAAGATAAGAGCGCAATATCAGTGCGTTGGCAGCTGTAAGCCAAGGGCGGTAGCGTGGATAATTGCGTTAGAGGTAGAGTACAAATAGACCAGAACATCCCTCTAAGTATATTTATCCATTAAGACATTGGTTTTTTAGTTGTTCTTCTTTTATGATTTATTCCTATTCAATAATTACTATTTGTAAATCATATCATGTTAATAAAACAAGTTGTTTCTCATTAATAAAAGAAGAGTTGAGCTTTACTAAAAAATACAATAATTAGATAATTAATATACAGATAAATATTAACACTTTTAGTCCGTAATAGGAAAAAGATAAATAATCGATTAAAATAAAACCATTGAATCTCTGAACTGCATCAAGGGGGAAATTGGATTTAAAATAATCAAACTCCAAACTCTTCATGGCATTTTATTAAATAATCACCCTGCAAGAACATTGTTAGTATTCAAAATACCAAAATTAACCATTATAAATTATAATTGTTAATTTTGGTTTTAGTCATTGTTATAGTAAATATTTCAACTAAGACATGTCAATTAAACTTAAATTTTAAGAATATATAATTTGGATTAACCATGAAAACAATAATTACATTTGGAACATTTGATGTTTTCCATGTAGGTCATATAAATATATTGGAACGTGCGGCATCTTATGGAGATAAACTTATTGTTGGTGTTTCATCAGATGAGTTAAACTTTAGCAAAAAGAAAAGATATCCTATTTATTGCCAAAATGATCGAGTAAAAATTATTAGCTCATTACGATTTGTTGATGAAGTATTCATTGAGGAATCTCTAGAGCTAAAACTAGATTACATCAAGCAATATAATGCAGCAATTTTAGTCATGGGCGATGATTGGGTCGGGCGTTTTGACTGGGTGAAAGAAGCCTGTGACGTCATTTACTTACCAAGAACACCATCAATATCTACCACTGAAATTATCGAAGTTGTAAGGTCAATGCCCAAATGATAAGTAAAAAAAAAGCCGCTAGAATTATAAAAAAAGTAATTAGTGCTATAAGTAGAATCATACCTAAAAACAATAAAAAAATAATATTTAAGAGTCGACCAGATATCTCAGGGAATGCTAAAGCACTAAGTGAATTTATAAGTAAAAATCACAATGATTACAAAATAATTTGGCTCGTCGAAAGCGACTGTAAAGCTAATGATCTCAATATTAATATAATTAAAACAGGCACGTTTAAGTCTCTCTACCATTATTTTACTAGTAAATACATTATTACAACCCATAATGAAATGATTGGAACTAAAGCAGCTTCACAGATATATATTAGTTTATGGCATGGAATGCCTCTGAAAAAAATATGCTATCTAGGTGAGTTTGATAACGTAGGTATGGAAGACTACTCTGCAAATAGAATAGCTACATCCGAGATCATGCGTTCTATAATTTCAGCCTGTTTCAGAGAGAAAGCAAATAATGTATATATAACAGGGCAACCTAGAAATGATTTTTTATTTCAAAGTCGACCGATAGATGTTACAGATAAAAAATCCAGAATTAATAAAAAGAAAATAATATATGCTCCAACCTTTCGAGAGAATCAAACAGCATTGCAGTACTCGGATGGCAGTGCAATTAAAGAAAATAACTTTTTACGTGTCACTGACTTTAACATAGAAGCTCTGGATACTTTCCTTGATGAAAATAATGCAGAACTTTTTATTAAACTTCATCCTTTCGAAGAAAAAACATTTATTTCAACTGAATTGACCAATAATATAACAATAATAAAGACAGAGACCTTACATGAAATAAATCTAGATATCAATCACTTGCTAAACAAGATGGATATTTTAGTTACGGATTATTCCTCTATCTATTTCGATTATATGCTGCTCGATCGGCCTATTTGTTTTCTTGTCCCCGACATTGATGCATATGGGAACTCAAGAGGTGGTTTTACACTTGAACCCGTTAAATTTTGGATGCCAGGAGCTCACACCTTCAGTCAGTATTCCTTGCAAGATGAATTGAAAAAATTGCTCGATGGACAAGATGATTATCAGGAGCAGCGTAATATGGTTAACAATGTAATTAATTTTTATAAGGATGAAAATAGCAGTGAGCGAGTTTTCCAAAAATTCTTCATCTCCAATAAATAAAAAGATAGCAATCAAGATTTTATTAGGAGATATTTCATCCAGAGGAGGAATAGAGAGGGTATCTGTTTCTTTAGCTAATGCACTTTCAGATAATTATGATGTTGAAATAATTAGTTTATATAAAACAAACTCCGAATTATATTTTCAACCATCGAAAAAGGTTAACATTCATATTCTGAAAAATGAATATGAAGAAAGCATGTATAATAGGAAAAAAAAACTTATTGAAGGCATGTTATTTGATTTAAGATATATAAATAAAAAAAAGAAGTCGCTAGAAAAATCAATTGGACACAATGACATTGTCATATCATGTGATACAAAAATGTCACTATTAGCAAAATTATCCGGTAGCAAACACATCATTGCTATTGAACATTTTGAATATGACGTTATCAATCCAATTTTAAAATATATTCGAAAAATTATTTATAAAAAAATATCAGCAGTTGTTACTTTAACTAATGAAGATGCAAAGAAATACTCTTGGCTTCCCTCGCATAAACATAAAATAATTCCAAACATTGTTGAAATACCAGAAAAAAAATCATTAAAGAAAGAAAATAATGTGTTAGCTATAGGGCGTTTTGTCGAGCAAAAAGGGTTCGACCTCTTGCTTTCAGCCTGGTCTAAAATATCAACTGAAGGCTGGTCTTTGATAATAGTTGGGGATGGGCCAGATAAACCTCTACTTGAAAAATTCATTAACGATAATAAATTAAGTAACGTAGTGCTAGCCCCATTCACTGATAATATAGGAAAGCATTACGAACAAGCTAAGGTATTCGTTTTATCATCACGCTATGAAGGCTTGGGCATGGTCCTTATTGAAGCCCTTTCATACGGTCTACCTTGTATAAGTTTTAATTGTCCAGCAGGACCGAAGTCAATACTTAGCAAAGATAATGGAATTTTAGTTAAAGCGGAAAGCAGTGAGGAATTATCAATAGCAATTAAAAAGCTTATGGATGATGAAAGCTTAAGAGAACTATACTCCGCCAAAGCAGTACCCAGTATCAAAGAGTATACTAAAGAGCAGGTATTAAAGCTCTGGGTTGAAATCATTGAGCAGGATGTTAAATGAATACTTACGATTTTATTTTTATTACTAATGTTCCTGCATTCTATAAAGTGAATCTTTTTAATAGACTGGCTAAGCATTGTCGAATCAAAGTGATTTTTATCGCAAAAAAATCAAAAATGCGAAATGATGATTTCTACAATTATAATCATGAGTTTAATAGTGAGTATATAAATACTGGTGATTTTGAAAATCGTGATAAATTAAAAACACTTATCAAAATATATAAAACAATAAGAAATGATGAGTTCACGAAACTTGTTTACCCAGGCTGGGAAATAAAAGAATTATTATTTTTATCTTTTCTAGTGAGAAGGGATAAAAATTCTGTTGTTATTGAAAGTAGTATAAATGAAACAAAAACAGATGGTTATGCATGGTTATTAAAAAAGTTTTTCTTAAAAAGAATGAGTTCAGCCTACCCTTCTGGAGTTTTACAAAAAAAAATACTAGAAAAAATAGAGTTTAAAGGAAAAATAACATTTACTCATGGTGTAGGTATTCCTAATTATATAAGGAGTCCTTTTAAATATTCTTATAAGAAAAAAGATGACTCAACATTAACCTATCTGTATGTTGGAAGATTATCTGAAGAGAAAAACTTGTCATTTCTAGTAGATATATTTAATGAAAGACCCGAAAAGTTGATTATTGCCGGCGATGGACCAGAAGCAAATAACCTAAAAAGAAAATCTAAGAGTAATATTAGTTTTTTAGGTTATATAAACAATACAGATCTAAATCAGATTTATAAATCAGCTGATGTTTTTGTTCTTCCATCTAAGTCGGAACCATGGGGACTAGTAATTGAGGAAGCGCTTACTTTTGGTTTACCTATCATAGTAAGTAATAAAGTGGGGTGTAAGGACGATTTGGTAACTAGCGAAAACGGACTGGTTTTTGATATCGATAATAATAATTCATTTGAAAATTGCTTAGACGAGATGAATAAAAATTATAAAAAATACTTTGAACATGTAAATGCTTCAGATATGTATTTGATATACGAAAAACAAGTTGAATCCTATTTGATATCGCTAAAATAAAAATGAAATCTAAAACATTAACAGATTTTTTTAATTATGCTCTTGGTGATGTATTCGTTAAGGGCTTCTTATTTATTTCCCTACCGCTACTTTCTCGTTTACTTGACCCGATACAATATGGATATCTCTCCCTAATTAATACAGCAACAATAATTTTATATGTGTTTATTAGTTTGAACTTGCAAAATGCAATAACTAATAGATTCATGATAACGAGTGAACATTTTGATAGCTATTTATTAAGTATTCTTTGTTTTATTATCCCATTTCAGATCATATTGATAATACTAGAACCTTTATATAGAGCCCCCGTCAGCTCCTTTCTTGGCATAAATGAGAAAGACTTTATATCTGTATTATCAATATGTGTAATGCTTTCATATATATATATATACACATGTTATCTACAAGCATCGAGACAAAGTAAACGTTATGTCATTTTTAATATAGTCGCTAAAATTAGCGAAATGATACTAATTTTTGCTTTTGCATATTTTTTAACATCAAATCAATATATGTCAAAAATCTATGCTCAGATGATTGTCAATATAATCCTTATTACATACGTTTCAATGATATTATGGAAGCTAAGTCGTGGTAAGTTCAATTTTCTCTATCTAAAAGAAGCACTAATATTTTCGTTACCCTTAATTGTACATGTTCTTTCAAATTCACTTTTATCGCAAGCCGATAGACTTATTATCAATAAAATAATGGGCACTTATTCAGCCGGTATCTACTCTTTTGCATATAATTTAGGTATGTGTGTTATTGTTGTTATTATGGCATGGAATTCATCATGGCAACCCAAGCTTTATAAATTAATCAATATTAGAGATGATGAGGCAATAAAAAAAGCAACATATGCAAGTACAGTATTGATATTCTTAATCTGTGCCCTCAGCATGTTGTTTTCTAAAGAAATGGTGGTATTTCTCGCTAGTGATAAATATTATGATAGCATTCCAATATTACCATTAATAATTATTGGGAATTCATTAATTCATATCTATTTGGTTTATGTTAATTTTATTTTTTATAAAAAGAAAACAGTTATTATTTCTTGTGCTACGTTGGGAGCATTAGGGATTAATATCATCTTAAATTATTACTTAATTCCAAAATTCGGTATTGCCGGTTCTGCTTGGGCTACCGTTGTAGCTTACTTTTTCTTAGCTGCACTCCACTATACAACAGCTACTTATATTACTAGAAATAATATCATTCCATTTAAATATCTTATTTTCTATAGCGTTGGGTTATTATTAGTTTATCCCGTAACATTATATTTAAATGAGATGGACTTAATTTCGGGACTAGTCTTAAAACTCATAATCTTTCTAATGGTCATAGTGTTTGTAGCCAAATCTAAAATTTTAAAATCACTAAGTGAGTAATATGATAATTTATGGTTTGTTTTCCGTACTAACATTACTCATTGCTAATATTGATATTGCTTTTTCTAAAAATAAATTAATTGTTAAATATGTTTTATTCTTACTAATTATTTTAGTGATTGGATTACGTTATGAACTCGGGGTAGATTGGCTTTTTTACCGAGACTCTTTTAACGGTAATAGTACAAATACTTTAACAATAGAACCGGGATACCAACTGCTGTCCTCATTTATAAGTTATTTGGGTTTTGGATTTTGGTCTTTTGTATGCATGATAAGCATATTTATATTATTTATCCTTTATCGGTTCTTTAAAAAATACTCACCTTTTCCACTTTTTTGTTTAAGTATTTATTTTATTTCATCTTTTGGTTTTAATATTGAAGCCTTAAGGCAAATCATTGCTGTTGCTATTTTCTATATTGCACTTGGTTACTATTTAAAGGGTAAGAAGAAACATTATATAGCTTTATGTTTACTCGCTTCATCTTTCCATATATCAGCGATAATATTGATAATATTACCATTTATAGATAATGCAATATTTAAGCGACTAATGAAAATTAGTGTGCTGTTTGGTGTAGTAATGTCCGTGGTTGGATTATATCCAATAGAAATTATTTTAGAAGCATTAACATTATTCTCTTATAATCCCTATCTTGAAAAAATTCATCTTTACACTTTAAATGCAGGTGTTGGAAATATATTTACATATAATTTACTCGTCAAGATCATTATTATTTCTTTTTATTTTATCAAGAAAAAGTACATTTACTTTGAATTTACCAATAAAAAAATACCGTTAAATTTTGTATCCAGTTTAGAAACAATTATATTAACAATGCTAATTATTGATGTTTATTTTGGTAAGTATGGTACTATCACCTCCAGAGTTGATGAATATTTCGCCCCAATATTTATAATATTAGTTAGTTATTTAATAATGATAAATAAAAGTATAGTTAATAAAGTAGCCTTCTCAATTTTATTTTCTTGCTATATACTAATCGCTTTTATTAGATTCACCTCAAATGAATATTTCCAAAATCAGTATGTACCCTATAGAAATTCTCTCTATTCTAAAATAATAGGTGAAAATGCGTCATTGGCTCGAGAGCAAGCTGTAAAATTACATTGGATTGAAAGGAAGAAATGATGCTATTAGTCAATGCCAGTAACTTATATATTGGAGGGGGACTCCAAGTTGGTATTTCAGTTATTGAAGAATTTACTGCACTAAAAGTTAATTTTATTGCTGCGGTATCACCAGTGGTTTTTGAACAATTATCCAGCCAAGCACAAAAATCATGCGAAGTGATTGAATCAACACCATCAGGTATATTCAACTTCTCAGCAAGAAAAAGATTAGATGAGCTGGTAAAACAATATCAAATAACAGATGTATTTACTATATTCGGCCCAAGTTACTGGAAACCTAAGGTTAAAAATCATTTAGTCGGTTTTGCTCAAGCTTGGTTAATTTATAATACATCTGTTATTTTTAACAAGCTTTTATTAAAAGAAAAAATAAAAATTATAATTCTTAGTTTTATTCAACCTTTTTATTTTAAGAATAACTCAACTAAACTTGTTACTGAAACAGATGATGTTAGGCTAAAAATTGGAAAGCGTCTTAAAATTAATCCTCAAAATGTGTTTACAGTTTCAAACACAATTTCATCTGTATTTTACGAACCGAAAAAATTTGATCGCCAAGTTCTAAATAGACTTCCTATTAAAAATGATGATATTTGGCTACTCACAATCTCACATGATTATCCGCATAAAAATTTAGCTATTATTGCTGATCTTGTAGAAAAGCTTCCTTCTAGATTTAAATTTATTTTAACAGTCAGTGACGAATTTAAGAAAAATATTCCAACAAAATATCAAGATCGGCTTATCACATTGGGTAAAGTAAGTAGTGCACAGTGCCCTCCTCTATACGAAGTATGTGATGCATTATTCCTGCCTACACTATTAGAATGTTTTAGTGCCTCCTATGTAGAAGCGATGTACATGGGAAAACCTATTTTCACTTCAAATCGAGCATTTGCAAAAACGGTATGTGGAGATTCGGCTTATTACTTTGATCCGCTAAAAGCCGATGATATTGCCAATACTATTATTACAGCCTATGAAAATCCATTAGTTATAAATAAAAAATGTTTGGATGGAAAAGAACTCGTAAGTAGGTTTCCATCCGCAAGAGAACGAGCTGAAAAATATTTGAGTATTTTATATGCTAAATGATATTAAAGAAAAAAGTATTGTTTTACTTGTTGATGACTATATTCCTGATAGTACAAAAGTCGCAGCAAAAATGATGCATGAACTTGCTTGTGAATTAGTTCAACGAGGATATAAAGTAACAGTAATAACACCATCTAGTCATTTAAAAAGTAATTATCATAGTGATTATATCGATAATGTTGAGGTTGTAAGATTCAAACTTGGCCCAATAAAAAATTGCTCACTTATCAAACGAGCTATAAATGAATCACTTCTTCCATTTAAAGCATGGTTATACACAAATAGACATCTGAAAAATAAAAACTTTGACTTAATTATCAGCTATTCACCATCTATCTTCTGGGGATGGTTTGCTATAAAACTTAAAAAGAGATTTCAGTGCTCTTTGTATTTAATTTTGCGTGATTTCTTTCCTCAGTGGATCATAGATAACGGAATTATAAAAGCCAATAATCCTATCACTAAATATTTCAGATTTATAGAAAGATTAAATTATAGCTCCGCAGATGTTATCGGAATTCAGTCTATTGCTAATATTAAGTATTTCAAAGAGTGCTTTAGTGACCGTTACAAAACTCGCCTGCTATTTAATTGGGTTAGCCCTAATTTAGAGAAAAATAATATAGACTTCAAAAAACACTTAGGTCTGGAGAATAAAGTTTTATTTTTCTATGGGGGAAATATTGGCAAAGCACAGGACATGAAAAACTTAGTGAGACTTGCCAAACGCCTTCAGCATAAATCGGAAGCACATTTTGTTTTTCTGGGACAAGGAGATGAAGTCACACTTATTAAGGATATGGTAATTCAAGATAAAATAAATAACGTCACTATATTGCCATCGGTATCACAACAAGAATTCAAAGCTATTTTGCACGAAGTCGATGTAGGTCTATTCTCTCTTTGTCGTAATCATAAAAGTCATAACTTTCCTGGGAAAATACTAGGCTATATGGCTAATAGTATACCTATCTTAGGAAGTGTAAACAAAGGAAACGATCTGCAAGAAATAATACAAGAATACAATGCAGGCTTCGTTACTATTAATGGTGAAGACGATATTCTTTATCACAATGCACTGACTCTTCTTGAAAATGCTTTATTAAGAAAACAGTTAGGAATTAATTCAAACCGTCTATTACATGCAAAATTCACAGTTGCTGCTGCTGCTGATGAAATTATCAATAATCAAGGTTAAAAATGTTCAATTCAAAAACATTACTTATTACCGGTGGGACAGGCTCATTTGGCAACGCTGTCCTCGATCGTTTTCTGGAAACGAGTATCTCTGAAATTCGAATCTTTAGTCGTGATGAGAAAAAACAAGATGATATGCGTAAGAAGTACAAAAATGATAAATTGAAGTTTTATATAGGTGACGTTAGAGATTACCAGAGCATTTCTAACGCAATGCGTGGTGTAGACTATATTTTCCATGCAGCGGCTTTAAAACAAGTCCCTTCTTGCGAGTTTTATCCTCTTGAAGCAGTTAAGACAAATGTCTTGGGGACTGAAAACGTTATTGAATCCGCAATAAATCATAACGTTAAACGTGTTGTTTGTTTAAGTACAGATAAAGCAGTTTATCCTATTAATGCAATGGGTATTTCTAAAGCCATGATGGAAAAAATTATGGTGGCAAAATCCCGTAATTTATCTTCCTCTAACACAGTTGTTTGTGGTACTCGATACGGAAATGTGATGGCATCACGTGGTTCTGTTATCCCGCTTTTTGTTAATCAGATTTTAAAAAATGAGTCTGTCAGTGTAACTGATCTTGAAATGACACGCTTTATGATGACTCTTGAAGATGCCGTTGATCTGGTTATCCATGCTTTTACCCATGGCTCAAATGGTGATATTTTTGTTCAAAAAGCACCGGCAGCAACAATTGAAATTTTAGCAAAAGCTATTACTGAACTTATGAGTAAACCTGAGCATCCGATAAATATAATCGGAACGCGCCACGGAGAGAAACTCTACGAAACATTGTTGACCCGAGAAGAGATGCTTCATGCAGAGGATCAAGGAAACTATTACCGTATTCCCGCAGATAACCGTGATTTAAATTATGGTAAATTCTTTGAGAATGGTGAGAAGAAAATAACTGAAATTGCTGATTATAACTCTCATAACACAACGAGACTAAATCTTGAAGATACAAAGAAATTACTACTAAAACTGAAGTTTATGCGGGAAATAGTTAGTGGTAATACTGTACAGCCGGAGTATTAATTATGCGTAAAGTACTAATCACTGGCTCTAATGGTTTTATAGGTAAAAACCTGAGTGTGGCGCTTAAAGAACGTGGTCTCATAGTGCTAACGTTTACACATGAAGATGATATATCTGAGCTTACCAATAAAGTCATAGCCGTAGATGTAATTTATCACTTAGCTGGCGTTAATAGGCCATTAACTGATGATGAGTTTGTTAGTGGAAATACTGATTTTACAGAAACTCTAGTCAAAATTATTGCTGAGAGAAATCCTAAAGCCTCACTGATTTATGCATCATCAATACAAGCTGAAAAAGATAATGCCTACGGAAAAAGCAAATTAAATGCTGAAATAATAATTCAGGAGGCAGTGGCAAAATCAAATATTAATGCATCTATCTACCGTTTACATGGGGTTTTTGGTAAATGGTGTCGACCAAATTATAATTCAGTAGTTGCTACTTTTTGTCATAATGTTATTAATGATATACCATTAACCATCGACAATCCTTCATTTAACCTAGAGATTGTTTATATCGATGATGTTATTGAGGCATTTGTTAGCCATCTGGATATTAAAAATAACAATGATATTTTTTATGATATTCCAGTTAAATATAAAATATCACTCCAAGATTTGGCGGATAAAATAATAGGGTTTAAATCTTCACGCAATGATTTAACTATAGATTCGGTGGGTGAAGGTATTAGCCGTGCCCTTTATGCTACTTATCTTAGTTATTTACCCCCTGAAAAATTTTCATATTCCGTTCCGGTATATGAAGACCCCCGAGGTAGTTTTGCTGAGTTGCTGAAAACACCAGCTTATGGCCAATTTTCATTTTTTACCGCTAAACCAGGCATAACTCGCGGTGGACATTACCATCATACTAAGAATGAAAAATTCATTGTTGTATCTGGCAAGGCACTATTTAGGTTTGAACATATTATAACCCATGAAGTTATTGAGTTTGAAAAAAACGCTGCCAATATTGAAATTGTTGAAACAATACCGGGTTGGGCACATAACATCAAAAATATAGGTTCTGATGAACTCATTGTAATGTTGTGGGCAAATGAAATTTTTGATCGTAATAAACCTGACACAGTAGCTTGGGATATGTCATATGAAAAATAAATTATGCGTGCTTAGTGTTGTTGGGACACGACCTGAAATTATCAGACTCTCAGCAGTCCTTAAGAAGCTTGATGTACATTGTGAGCATATCATTGTTCATACGGGTCAAAATTACGATTTTGAATTAAATGAAATTTTCTTTAATGATCTTGGTGTTAGAAAACCAGATTATTTTCTTAATGCAGCTGGTGATAATGCAGCAACCACGATTGGTAATATTATTATTAAAGTGGATGAACTACTTTCTAAAATAAATCCCGATGCTATGTTAGTGCTGGGTGATACCAACAGTTGCTTAGCTGCATTGCCTGCCAAAAGAAGAAAGATACCTGTTTTTCATATGGAAGCAGGCAATAGATGCTTTGACCAGAGAGTTCCAGAGGAAATTAATAGAAAGATCGTTGATCATATTTCAGATGTCAACTTAACCTATTCAGATATTGCTCGTGAGTATCTTATTTCTGAAGGCTTAAGTCCAGATCGTGTAATAAAAACTGGCAGTCCAATGTTTGAAGTTATTAATCAGCATATTGATAAAATTCATAAATCAGATGTACTTACCCGAATTAAACTCGAACCTGGTAAATTTTTTATTGTCAGTGCTCATCGCGAAGAGAATGTAGACAGCCCAAGCAACATTAAAAAATTAGCAGATATCTTAAATAAGATTGCAGAGAAATATAATTTTCCGGTTATCGTTTCAACACATCCTCGAACTCGGAAACGTATAGAAGAAAACAATCTTACTTTTCATCCCAATATTCAACTTCTAAAACCTTTAGGCTTTATTGATTATATTAAATTACAACTTGAAGCCAAAGTGGTACTTTCGGATAGTGGCACCATTACGGAAGAATCATCTATTCTTAACTTTCCAGCATTAAATATTCGTGAAGCACATGAAAGGCCAGAGGGAATGGAAGAAGCTTCGGTAATTATGACTGGTTTAAGTGTTGAAAGAGTTATGCAGTCATTGTCTATTTTGGAAAGCCAGCCAACTGGTGAACATCGTTTACTACGACCAGTGAGCGACTATTCTATGCCCAATGTTTCGGATAAAGTTGTGCGTATAATACACAGCTATGTTGATTATATTAATCGTGTCGTTTGGAAAAAATATTAATTTCTTATCGCGGAGGTTAAGTGTTCCTTTTTGACGAAAAATTTAAAATTGATTTATATAGTAAAGCTGCTACATCCCCGCGTCGACGTGATCATTTCAATATTCATAATGATTATCAGGACCCAGTACAAAGGATTGCTATTGCTTTACTGCATGGAACATACATTCCACCGCACAAACATACACAATCTCATCAATGGGAGTTTTTCCATGTTGTTGAGGGAGAAGTAAAACTAATACTCTTTTCAGAACAAGGGACAGTAACAGAAATCTATTTATTAGGTGATAAACATAAAGTTTTTGCCGTGCAGCTTCCACCCAATATATTTCATACCTTGGTTTGTATCTCAAGCAAAGCATTTATTTTTGAATGGAAGCAAGGCCCATTTGTTCTCGATACCGCTAAGGAGATGCCACACTGGTCTATGCCTGAAAACGACATAAATATATCTTCAAAAGTTCAACACCTTGAAAAGGTGATCATCGGTGATAACTTTACTGATAACATTTAAATTTTAGCGACTTTTGTCCTATCGGGTAACATTTTTATTACCTACCATAAAGTATTGTTATCTTAGTCGATATACGCAGTAGTAATAACCTCATGATTTTCTGAGGAGAATATATTTAGTTTTCTTTATTTTTAATAGATTGGATATTTTAAATATGAGTGATAATAGTAATAAAAATGATACTGCGCCGATAAAAAGTCAATATTATGACTTCTCTACATTATCTCCGCAAAAGGATGATATTAACTTCTTTGAATTGATTACAGTTATTTTAAATTCTAAATTTAAAATAATAATAGTTACTCTTTTATTTATAGCGGCCGGTTTTACTGTAGCTTATACGCTTCCTAACCAATGGACAAGTACTGCTATTGTAGTCAAACCAAGTGATGAATCAATTCAAGTTCTAGATAAAATAACCACTGATTTAGCGGCATTAGATATTGCAATAGATATTGATTCGGATTATTTATTATCCACGTTTAAGCAAAATTTTGACTCTCGAGATATGCGTGCTGAATATTTGGTCAGTACTAACTATTTTAAGCGGTTAATGGAGGAGGATCCACAAAATGAGGCACGGAGAAGATATCTAATTGAAAAAATAATCAATCAAGATATTAACTCTGTTGGTTCTCAACAAGATAAATCTGATGATAAATCTGAATACCGTTATTATAAATTATCTCACAGAGCAGATACGGCTAATGATGCCCACAATCTTTTACTGGGATATATAAATTATGTAAAGAAAATCGTTGATGCTGATATTACACGAAAAATAAACCGAACTATTGATACAGCTAAAAACCTTAGTACAGAAAAATATAATTTAGATTTATTAAGAGCTAAAAACAATCAAGAAGTTAGAATTGAACGATTAAAATATGCAATTGATATGGCTAATGCCGCTGGCATTAAAAAGCCTATATATGGTAGTGGCACTGTGATTAATGATGACCCAGACTTCCCGATTACTATTGGTTCAGACACATTGAACAAAAAGTTAGAAATTGAGAAATCCATTACCGACCCAGTTTTAATTGATCCCGACCTTTTGAATCGTAAGTTATATATAGAAAAGTTGAACGGATTAAAAATTGATGATATCGATATAGTTCCCTTTAAATATCTACAGCAACCGACAGAACCGACAATAAAAGATGCATCTAAACGTTTACTGGTTCTAATATTCTTTACACTGATTGGTTTCGTGGGTTCTGTAAGTTTCGTTTTGATAAAGCATTTTATGCGTGAGTGGAAGCAAAAAAATCAAGATACCCATATTGGTTGATATCAACAGTTAAACACGGCTCATTTATCCAATAGCTAAAGTAGCTTCACCGCCGAGCTATTGGATAAGATCATTACCACGATAGAAATCCATTACTTTGCACGCGTAATAAACTAACAATATAACCAGATGATTTATATAATAATCATCTGATATCAATCTCGATCTAACTTTGTACAGGAGACTTACAGTGTCTGAACTGTCTCAACTTTCGCCTCAGCCGTTGTGGGATATTTTCGCAAAAATCTGCTCGATTCCCCATCCGTCTTACCACGAAGAAGCACTGGCACAGCATATTATGACGTGGGCCAAGGAAAAAGGTCTACATGCGGAGCGTGATAAGGTCGGTAATATCCTGCTGCGTAAGCCAGCTACCAAGGGGATGGAGAACCGTAAGCCCGTTGCGCTACAAGCTCACTTAGATATGGTGCCACAAAAGAATAATGATACGGTACATGACTTTACCAAAGACCCTATCCAACCCTATATCGACGGTGAATGGGTTAAAGCCCGTGGCACCACATTAGGTGCGGATAATGGCATTGGTATGGCCTCCGCATTGGCGGTGCTGTCTGACGATAGCGTCGAACACGGCCCACTTGAAGTGCTGCTGACCATGACCGAAGAAGCCGGTATGGATGGCGCATTTGGTCTGCAACCTAACTGGTTGAAAGCCGATATTCTGATTAATACCGATTCCGAGCAGGAAGGTGAAATCTATATGGGTTGCGCCGGTGGTATTGATTTTATTACCACTTTAGCACTAAAGCGCGAAGCGGTTCCTGCCGGTTACCAGACGTTGAAGTTGACCATTAAAGGTTTGAAAGGCGGTCATTCAGGCGCTGATATCCATTTAGGGCTAGGTAATGCCAATAAACTGCTGGCCCGATTCCTGTTCGACCAGGCCAAAGATTTAGACCTGCGGATATTGGATTTGAATGGCGGCACGCTGCGTAATGCTATCCCACGTGAAGGTTCTGTGACCTTGGCGATTGCCGCAGATAAAGTCGATCAGCTGAAAAACCTGAGCCAGGAGTATCTGGCAACCTTGAAAAATGAGCTGGCCGCAGTTGAAAAAAATCTGACTGTATTGCTTGAGCCGCTATCTATTGATAATGCTAAGGCTCTGACAAAAGACACCCAGCAGCGCCTGATCGCCTTATTGAATGCCACGCCAAACGGTGTCATTCGTATGAGTGATGCAGTAAAAGGTGTGGTTGAAACCTCACTGAATGTGGGTGTGGTTACCATGAATGAGAATGAAGTAGAAATCATCTGCCTAATCCGTTCTCTGATCGACAGCGGCAAAGATTACGTGGTGGGAATGTTGACTGCGATTGGTCAGTTGGCTGGCGCAGAAACCTCGCCAAAAGGCGGCTACCCTGGCTGGCAACCTGACCCAACCTCACCGGTGATGGCATTGGTGCGGGAAACTTACCAAAAATTGTTTAACAAAACACCCAATATCATGGTTATCCATGCCGGTCTGGAATGTGGTTTATTTAAAAAACCTTACCCAGAGATGGATATGGTGTCGATTGGGCCAACTATGACAGGGCCACATTCACCGGATGAACAAGTTCATATCGAAAGTGTGGGTCAATATTGGCAATTACTGACTGCGCTGCTGAAAGCGATTCCTGAGCGCGCATAAGAAACCCGGTTTTGTTTTATATGATTAACGGCGGCGCTTAGGCCCGCCGTTTTTTATTCGTCAGAGTTATTCCCAACTCAACAGTAATTGCCGCTCGAGTTGCGGATCCAGCAAAGTGACATGTAACCCCACCAAACGCACCCCCCGCTCCGCCCGCCGCTCATTCCATGCTGCCCGCGCTACTTGCAATAAATCCGCTTTATTCAGCTCCGGCCAAACATGCTCTTGTGTAGTTTGCTGAAAATCATGAAATTTTAATTTTACCCCTTGTCGGGCGATATGCAGATCCGGCCTAACCTTGCGAAGACGGGTTTCCAGCTCAATATAAAGCTTTTCAATCAATAACTCACAGCTTTCCCAATCATGAATATCCTCAGCCAGTGTCCGCTCGACCCCAACTGATTTGCGCAAACGGTCGGGAGAAACTTCGCGCTCATCAATACCGTGGCTGCGCTCCCATAGCACATGACCAAACTTACCAAAGCGCTTTAATAATTCAGCCTGTGGATAGTTTTGTACATCACTACAGGTTATCAGCCCCAGCTCTTGCAGACGTTTCGCGGTCACTTTGCCCACACCCGGAATTTTACTCAGCGGCAAGTCAGACAAGAAAGGCAATATTTTATCTGGGGTTATCACATACTGACCATTGGGTTTATTTAAATCAGACGCGATCTTGGCTAAAAATTTGATGGGAGCAATGCCCGCAGATGCAGTTAGATTAAGCTCCATAGCAATAGACTGGCGGATTTCTTGTGCAATTAATGTGGCAGAACCACTGCATGCCAGACAATCAGAGACATCCAAATAGGCTTCATCCAATGAAAGTGGCTCAATCAAAGGGGTGTAGCGCGCAAAAATCTCACGGATATGTAGCGACGCTTCTTTATATGCCGCCATTCGACCGGGGATCACTTTCAGTTGTGGGCAGAGTTTCAGCGCCATAGCGGTCGGCATCGCGCTGCGAACCCCATAACGTCGAGCAGGATAATTGGCGGTGCTAATGACACCGCGCCTGTCCTGACTACCGCCAATCGCAATAGGAATATCACGCAAACTGGGGTCATCGCGCATTTCAACAGCCGCGAAGAAGCAATCCATATCGACATGAATAATTTTCCGCATGTTTATCCCCCGCCAAAACCACTGTATAAGAATACAGTTAAATCGGAGAAATTCAAGATTAACCGAGATCCTGACCACGCAAATTTCGTGATAGCGAAAAACTAGCCTGGAAGCAGAGCAACCGCTTCAATTTCCAAGGCCAAATCATGATGTAAAATGGGCACTGGCACCACGCAACGAGCCGGTTTGTGTGGCCCTAACCAATCAGCATAAAGCGCATTGAAATGTGGCCATAGGGCAATATCACACAGATAAACTCGCACCTGAACCAAGCTATTTACACTGCAATGGCAGTCCGCGAGTATCCCCTCAATATTGGCAAAAACCTGCATAACCTGAATATCAAAAGGTTGGTTTGATAATGCCACGCCCTGCGCCGTGACGGGCAGTTGGCCAGAAAGATAGACCATACCGCCCGCGCAGACAGCATGGCTATAATGGCCTGCTGGCGGCAGGCCCGATGTTGAATTTATTAAGATAGGCTCGGACATCATCAAGACTTATCAATAAAGTGGGCCAAACGCGCTAAATCGACATTGCCGCCCGAAATAATCACCCCGACTCGTTTACCACGTAAATCCAGCTCATCACCAAAAGCGACAGCCGCCCCTAAGCAGCCGGTGGGTTCAACCACAATCTTCATTCGGCTGGCGAAAAACTTCATTGTCGAGATCAATTGGTCATCGCTGGCAGTCAGAATATTATCAACCCGCTCCTGAATAACCGGGAAAGTATAGTGACCCAAAGCCTGAGTTTGCGCGCCGTCCGCAATAGTCACTGGCGTGTCAATTTTAACAATTTTTCCGCTGCGGAAACTCTGCTGCCCATCATTACCGGCGGCGGGTTCCACCCCAAATACCTGGCAATTGGGATAGAGCGCTTTGGCCACCGTGGCACAGCCGGACAACAACCCGCCGCCGCCCAATGGCACCAGCAGCACATCCAGCTCGCCCACTTCTTCAAATAATTCTTTTGCCGCCGTCCCCTGCCCGGCCATCACATCCGGATGGTCATAAGGTGGAATCAAGCTTAGCCCCTGCTCTTGTGCCAGTTTACGGCTAATGGCTTCACGGTCTTCAAGATAGCGGTCATATAGCACCACTTCGCCGCCATAACCTCGTGTCGCCGCGATTTTAGCTGCTGGCGCATCTTTAGGCATGACAATAACCGCGCGAATACCTAATTTACGCGCAGACAAAGCAATAGCCTGCGCATGATTCCCCGACGAGAAAGCAATAACCCCTTTTGCTTGCTGTTCCGGCGATAATTTCACTAACGCGTTATAAGCGCCACGGAATTTAAACGCCCCCATATGCTGGAAATTTTCGCATTTAAAAAACAACTGCGCACCGGTCTGCTCATTGGCGGTGGAGGAAGTCAATACTGGGGTTTTAAGTGCAAAACCTGCAATCCGCTGATGTGCTTGGATAATATCGTCATAACTGATGACTAATGGGGCCATCTTCAACTTCCTTCAGTAGGGAGATAGGTATAAACAGTAGAGCGGGCGACGCCCAGATTATTAGCAACCACGGTCTGGGCATTCTTTAAATCCATCAAACCCGCTTGCGCCAGTTGACGGACAATTTCACGTCGCTGTGCCGGGTTTAGCGCGCGTGGAGTGGTATTGTGCGCGGCAGCGAATTGCTCCAGTTGAGTGCGCAGCATCTCAAGGCGAGGTGATGCCAGAGACTCCTGAACCTCTGCCGGTGTCGTTTGGATCAGTTGAGATAAACTGGCGCTGACGGCGGAAAACAGCGAGATATCCATATTTAGACAAAGTGCCCCGATGAATTCTCCTTTGCTATTTTTCAAGCCAATTGATGTGCTTTTTGCCGGGCGACCATCAGGAAATTGATTCGGATAATTAACAATAACTTCAGGAAAGTTAGGGTCGGCAATACGGCTCAACCCCAGTTCAGTCGCTGGCTCACCGATTTCACGACCGGATAAATTGTTTGAAATCGCCGCAATGGCATGTTCAGGTTGAGTCAGGTCATGCAAAACAAACTCCACTAAGGGTGCAAATGTTTTGCCCAGTGCCTCAACGATTTTTTTGCTCTCCCGCAACAGGAGTTGATCTTCTGTAAGTTTCATAATTAAAATATTGTCATTTATTGACAATTTGTCAAGTCAATTCTAACAGCAATAAAAAAGCTGCCCGAGGCAGCTCTTTTTTCAGAGAATAGCGGTAGTCAGTCTTATTTCAGGATGGAGCTTTTCAGCGACTTATCTTGCTGATGGCGCTCTAAAGCCAACTCAATCAGTATGGTGATCAATTCTGTCGAGCCCACACCGGTGGCGCGCCATAATTTGGGGTACATACTGATATTAGTAAATCCAGGTAACGTATTTATTTCATTGATAATTACGCGGTTATCTGGGGTTAAAAAGACATCCACCCGCGCCATACCACAGCATTCGAGCGCTCGAAATGCTGCTAAAGCTACCGCGCGAATATTGTCACTGGCAGCACTGTCTATTGGCGCAGGAATGATGACTTGAGCACCGGTTTCATTTATGTATTTAGTGTCATAAGAATAAAACTCGTCGCTGATAACTACCTCGCCACACAAACTGGCTTGCGGGTTGTCATTGCCCATGACGGCACATTCAATCTCCCGCCCAATAATAGCCGACTCCACCAACACTTTATGGTCAAAATCAAAGGCTAACGCCACCGCCTGTTGATATTCGGCCGCATTGCGCACTTTACTCACACCCACCGAGGAGCCCTGATTCGCCGGTTTAATAAATAAAGGTAATCCGAGTTTTTCTGAAACCGTTTCAAAATCGTAGCTGTCTTTATTGCCACGTGTCAGTGTAATAAAAGGGGCGATATTCAACCCAGCATCACGCAGTAACCGCTTAGTGATGTCTTTATCCATACTAACCGCAGACCCCACGACACCTGAGCCGACAAAAGGAATATTGGCCATACGCAACAGGCCTTGCAAGGAACCGTCCTCACCTAACGTCCCGTGTACAATAGGGAAAATGACATCCAACTGAGCCAATGCAGCCGCGTTATCCGCAGCAATGAGTTGCTGGCTCTCTTGACCTGGGATCAGCGCTACATTTTTGTTTGAATGATTCAGGGAAATCAACGCCGGATTTTCTGCATTTAACAAGTAACTGGATGCATCATTAATATGCCATTTACCTTGTTTATCAATGCCCAACAGTGTCACTTCAAACTTTGCTTTATCAATCGCATCCACGATATTTTTGGCCGACTGCAATGACACTTCATGTTCAGCCGATTTACCGCCAAAAATCACACCAACTCGCAATCTCGACACACTACATTCCTCTTTAAGACCGAGTACTTAGGGGCACGACCACCCCATAAAATTACACGTATACCCTAATACAACCTTTAGCTGCCCAACTAATGTTTTTTAAGATTTATTAAGGATTTTCTCATTATGCTGTGGGATGAGCCTTGTCGCCTTAGATGTGAATTTAGCACCCAATCCCCCTCAAGAACATCACAAATAAAATCGCCATCGGGGATATTCACAATTATCCTAATCAATATGACAACCATTTTAGAAAAAAACAGAATTGAATTCTGTTATTGGTGTTTTTATTCTTTTTGTCATTTATTTTTAATGAGAAATCATTAAATTCGACAAAGCCGAAGAATATTGGCTATATGATTAACATCAACCTTGAAAAAGTTCATTATCAGTCAATGGATGGAAACTAAATATTATGCGAAATTATATAATGGCAACTTTATTACTCTCTGCAAGTTTTGTCACAAATGCTAATTCAGCTTCTTCAACGGCCCCTCAACAAACACCACAAATTATTGCTCACCGGGGTGGAACTGCCGATGCCCCTGAAAATACGATTCCAGCCATCAAGAAAGCATTGGCTAATGGTGCGGATGCAATCTGGATAACAATACAGTTATCAAAGGATAATATTCCGGTTTTGTATCGCCCATCTGAACTCCAGGAATTGACCGATAAGTCGGGTAAAGTTTCTAGCTATACCGCGCAGCAACTCGCCCAAGCCGATGCCAGCTTTAAGTATAATAAAGCTCATAATATTCAGCCAAAAACAGGTTCACACATCGGCATCCCTACGCTTGATAACGTATTGAAAACATTTCCTAAAACACAATTTTACCTCGACATTAAATCCCCAGATGCAGACCCAGTAACACTCGCCAAAGCGCTGAAAAAAACACTGGATGCAACCAGTAAAAATGAAGAAAACCGGCTGAACCGAACTCGCGTCTATTCAACTGATGATAATTATTTGACAGCGTTGGATAAAGTGAATGAAAGCAGCGATGCTGCACATAAAATCCAACGATTTGAAAGCCGTGATTTTACACGAACACAATTAGCCAATATTACTATGGATCATAAGTGTGAATTACCGGCGGACAATAAAGAGCGCTGGTATGGTCTGGAGTTACACCGAAAAGTTGAGGTTGTAGAGAAATATACTCTCGGTGAAGGCCGCTCTAACGCAATATTAAGTTGGGATAAAGAAGCCGTTGACTGTTTCCGTAAAAATACCAACGCACATATTATTTTCTTCGGAATTAATACCCCAGAAGATTATCATAAAGCAAAAGAATTAGGTGCCAATGGCGTGATGGTTGATTCTCCGGCCAAATTTAAGAAGATAATCCACGACAATAAATAATGACACCCGCCATACTTCAAGCTGTATGTATGTTGGTTTACTGCAACTCAAATAATTTAAGATATATAAAACAAAAACCCCCGTTCAACTCCATATTGAACGGGGGTTTTCATATACAGAAAGACAAATTATATGTCCGTTAGAGAATGCGATATTGCTCCAATGCTTTCTGGCGCGCAGCCTCTTTAGCTAACCGTTTTTTGCGTGAATCACAAGGCTCGGGGCAATCACACACTTTTTCCATTCCCAAAGCCCCAATACCTCCGCAACTGCCCTGCAAGGTTTTACGTTTTACGATATAACCCAGTGACAATCCCGCGATGGCTAAGAGAAAAAAAACAAAAGACGCGATAAAAACAGTCAACATAATCTTCTCCTATCAAAGCCGCTTTTGTAGATACGGTTTGAATGACTCAGAAGAGTGTTCCTCAAAGCCTTCATCAGTTTTGACTATCATAAACACCGGAATACCCAGCAAATTAGCCAATGCCATCCCGCGTTCTGGCCCAAGGACACCTAACCCCGTCGAGAGCCCGTCGGCCGTCATACAACTCGGATCTAAAACCGTAATTGAGACTAAACGATGGTTAATTGGCCGACCAGTTTTGGGATCAATGGTATGTGAGTAACGCACACCATTTTGCTCAAAATAATTACGATAATCACCAGAGGTGGCTACCGCCATGCGACCAGGTTCGATAACCTCTTGAGTACTTTGTGAGGAGCCGGCAACAGGTTTTTCAATTGCGATGCGCCAAGGTTTATTTTCCCCATTATTACCCCGGGTCCGGACTTCCCCGCCAATATCGACCATATAGTTATCGATATTCTTCGCTTCCAAATATTCAGCAACCACATCTACGCCATATCCTTTAGCTATAGCAGAAAGATCGACATATAGCTCGGGAATGCGTTTTACCAAGGCACCATTTTCTACTGCCAAATTATCAATGCCAACCCATTCCTGGCGTTTAGCAATTTCAGCATCTGTCGGCACCACATTTGGCCGCCCTTCAGGGCCAAAGCCCCATAGATTAACCAATGGCCCTACCGTCACATCCAGCGCCCCATCAGTCAAACGATTAATACGGATAGCCTCCCGTACCACTTTGGCTGTCGCGGCTGAAACAGGAAATGCCGTATTCACTTTCTGACTTTTGTTGAAACGGCTCAATTCAGAGTTTGGCCGGTACGTCGACATTTGATCATTAACCTGTTCCAGCTTGCGGTCTATTTCCTGCTGTAGCTGCTCCGGGCTGAGCGTTTTTGAGTCACTCATATACTTAATTGAATATGAGGTGCCCATGGTTTTACCTTCGAGATTGATTTGCTCAGGGCCACAACCCGTTAGCAGCAAAACGCCCACCGCAGCCATCAACCAATGCATTATATGTCTTCGCGCTATATGTCTTCGCACAATATCCCCAATTGCAGTCAAAACCCGAGTGGCGGCAAATCAGCCACCGAAGTCGTCGAGCATAATGTTTTCATCTTCCACACCAAGGTCTTTTAACATCTTGATGACTGCCGCATTCATCATTGGTGGGCCACACATATAGAATTCACAATCTTCAGGTGCCGGATGATTTTTAAGATAATTTTCTAATAACACGTTATGAATGAAGCCGGTATAGCCCGTCCAATTGTCTTCTGGTTGCGGGTCAGACAAAGCAACATGCCAACGGAAATTATCATTTTCAGCCTGTAACTGATCAAAATCTTCTTCATAGAACATCTCGCGCCGTGAGCGCGCGCCATACCAGAAGCTAATCTTGCGCTTAGAATGCAGCCGTTTAAGCTGATCAAAGATATGCGAACGCATAGGCGCCATACCCGCACCACCGCCAATAAAGACCATTTCGGCATCAGTATCTTTGGCAAAAAACTCACCAAATGGCCCAGAAATAACGACTTTATCACCCGGTTTCAGTGACCAGATGTAGGAAGACATGATCCCCGGAGGAGCATCCGGAACTGACGGTGGCGGCGTGGCGATACGCACGTTCAGCATGATAATACCGCGTTCTTCTGGGTAGTTTGCCATGGAATAAGCCCGCACGGTCGGCTCGGTAACTACTGACTCAAACCGGAACAAATTGAATTTATCCCAGTCGCCGCGATATTCCGCTGGTACATCAAAATCAGCGTATTTTACTGTATGAGGCTCGGCCTCAATTTGAATAAAGCCCCCAGCACGGAATGGTACAACCTCACCATCAGGAATTTTAAGTTTCAACTCTTTGATAAATGTCGCTTTATTATCATTAGAGATAACTTCACATTCCCACTTTTTCACCCCAAAGATTTCTTCCGGCAATTCAATTTTCAGGTTTTGCTTCACACTAACCTGACATGCTAACCGGCAACCTTCTTTTGCTTCCCGCTTGGAGATATGAGAAAGCTCGGTCGGCAAAATATCCCCGCCGCCTTCTTTGATGGTTACCCGACACTGTCCACAGGAACCGCCACCGCCACACGCAGAGGAAACGAAAATGCCATGGCTGGAAAGCATGTTGAGCAGCTTATCCCCTGCCGGAGCAGTAAAACTTTTATCCGCATCTTCATTAATATCAACTGTGATATCACCGGTATTCACCAACTTTGACTTGGCAAATAAAATCATCACCGTCAATGCTAGTACAATGAGGGTGAACATGACTACGCCCAGAATTATTTCCATGAATTATTCCTACCTTTATAGGTTTACGCCAGAGAAAGACATAAACCCTAAGGCCATCAATCCGGTGGTGATAAAGGTGATCCCTAAGCCCTGTAAACCTGCGGGCACATTGGCATATTTCATCTTTTCGCGAATACCCGCTAATGCGACAATCGCCAGCATCCAACCGATACCAGAACCAAAGCCATACACAATGGATTCAGGGAAGTTGTAATCACGCTGGGCCATAAATGACACACCGCCGAAAATGGCGCAGTTCACCGTAATCAGTGGCAGGAAAATACCCAGAGCGTTGTACAGTGCGGGGAAATAGCGATCAAGAATCATCTCCAAAACCTGTACAATGGCAGCAATTACGCCAATAAAAGTGATGAAATTCAGGAAGCTGAGATCAACACCTTCAACCAATGCGCCATCTCGCAGAACCAGGTTATAAACCAGATTGTTAGCAGGTACGGAGATGCCCAACACCACTGTTACCGCAATGCCCAGGCCAAAAGCAGTCGAGACTTTCTTGGAAACCGCGAGGAAAGTACACATCCCCAAGAAGAACGCTAACGCCATATTCTCGACAAACACTGCGCGGACGAACAGACTGATGTAATGTTCCATCGTCAATTACTCCTTCTCAATCTGCGCAGGTTTCAGGGTTCGTAAGCCCCAAATCAGCAAACCAATGATAAAGAATGCGCTAGGTGCCAGCAGGAACAATCCATTAGGCTGATACCAACCACCATTCTGGACAGTTTCTAACACTGTTACGCCAAATAATTTACCCGAGCCAATCAACTCGCGGACAAAGCCTACCAGCACTAGCACTACGCCATAGCCCAAGCCATTGCCGATGCCATCCATAAAGCTTTCGATTGGCGGGGATTTCATTGCATAAGCTTCGGCACGCCCCATCACAATACAGTTAGTGATAATCAGGCCAACAAATACTGAGAGCTGTTTAGATATCTCATAGGCATAGGCCCGTAGGATCTGATCCACCACAATCACTAGCGAAGCAATAATCACCATTTGAACAATGATGCGCACACTGTTTGGAATATGGTTGCGAATCAGTGAGATGAAGAAGCTGGAGAACGCCGTAACCAAGGTGACCGCCAGTGTCATCACTAAAGCGGTTTCCAGTTTGGTGGTGACGGCCAGTGCTGAACACACGCCCAGAATTTGCAGCGCAATTGGGTTGTTATCAAATAACGGCCCCAATAAAACCCGTTTAATTTCTTTGCTATCAGCCATTTTTTAACGCCCCTTCGCGTACTTTTTTCAGGAACGGGCCAAAGCCGTTTTCACCGAGCCAAAAATCAAAGCTGTTTTGTACACCATTGGAGGTCAGCGTTGCGCCGGACAAACCATCTATGGCATGAGGATCGTTAGCTGGCGCTCGCCCTTTAACAATACGAATAGCCGGTTGTCCTTGATCATCAAATAACCGCTTACCAATCCATTGGTTACGCCAGATAGGGTTCTCAATTTCGCCCCCTAGGCCCGGTGTTTCGCCCTGATCGTAATAGGTAATACCGCGGACTGTTTTACCGTCAGTATCAATGGCAACAAAGGCATACATCATTGACCACAAACCAGAGCCGTAAATCGGTAACACGATTTTGTTTATCTGCCCGCTGTCATTGCGTACCAGATAAATTTCAACCACATTAGCCCGGCGGCGAATGCCCGCAACATCCTGTGCAGGTGTCAGCGCAATGCTCATTTGGTTATCACGTAGTGCCTGCGCGCGATCAAATGTCGCAGGATCTTGTTGAATAAACTCACCACTTTGCAAATCGAGCAGGCGCGGTTCAATCCGCTGTGCAAACTCACTCTGCACTTTTTCTGCTGGCATTCTCGGTTGCAGTAAACCGGCCACCGCCAGAATATTACGTTGCTTATCCAACAAGCGCTGTTCTTGTTGCTTGGCTTTCAAACCTACCGCCGCGCCAGCCACGATGACTGAACACACCAAACACAGCACAATCACCACCAGCAGTGTTTTGCCAATGCTGTCATTGTTTCTTGGTTTATCATTCGCCACGGGCTTTCCTCCGCTTGATATTGGCCTGAACAACCACATAATCGAACAGTGGTGCAAACAGGTTAGCGAACAGAATCGCCAACATCATTCCCTCCGGATACGCCGGATTAGCCACGCGGATCAAAACACACATCGCGCCAATCAAGCCGCCATACCACCACTTGCCTTTATTGGTAAAGGAAGCGGACACCGGATCGGTCGCCATAAAAATCATGCCGAAAGCAAAACCGCCGAGCACCAAATGCCAATACCACGGCATAGCGAATAATGGGTTGGTGGTTGAGCCGACCCAGTTAAACAGGTAGGCCGTCGCCACCATGCCAATCATCACCCCGGCCACAATTCGCCAAGACGCCACGCGCCCGAAGAGGATAATGGCACCGCCAATCAAGATCATTAACGTGGAAACTTCACCAATAGAACCAGGGATATTGCCGAGGAAAGCATCCATCCAAGTGATAGGTTGGCCGCTAATCGTATTGACCAAACTGTGGCTACCATTAACACTCCATTGCGATAAAGGCGTCGCACCAGAAAAACCATCGGCGGCAGTCCAGACCAAGTCACCGGATATTTGTGCTGGATAAGCAAAGAACAAGAAAGCGCGCCCCGCCAGCGCCGGGTTGAGGAAGTTGCGCCCTGTCCCGCCGAAGATCTCTTTACCAATTACAACCCCAAATGAGATCCCCAGCGCCGCCTGCCATAGTGGCAATGTCGGCGGAACTATCAGGGAAAACAGAATCGAGGTCACAAAGAAACCTTCGTTGATTTCATGCTTGCGAATGATAGAGAACACCACTTCCCAGAAGCCGCCCACTACAAACACGACGGCATAAATAGGCAGGAAGTAGACCGCCCCCAGCACCATTTTACTTACCCAACCAGCATCTGATGCCAATGAAGCGCCCAGCATTTGTGCCAGCCGGTAATGCCAATCGCTGGCAATAATCTGTTGCAGCTCCGCGCCATGGTAGAGTTGGTTCAAGGCCGGAATCGCCTGCCCACCGACGTTATACATCCCCCAGAACATTGCCGGGAATACCGCCAGCCATACCAAAATCATCATTCGTTTCAGATCAATAGCATCGCGAACGTGAGAGGCACCCGGTGTCACTTTACCTTGCGTATAAAAAATAGTGGCAGCAGCTTCATACAGCGGGTAATACTTCTCGAGCTTCCCACCGGCTTCAAAATGGTGCTCTATTTTTTCAAGAAAACTTTTCAGGCCCATCGGTTATCCTTCCTGCTCAATCTTGGTCAGTATGTCGCGCAATACCGGCCCATATTCATATTTACCGGGGCAGACAAATGTACACAGAGCCAAATCTTCTTCATCCAATTCCAGACACCCCAGAGCTGCCGCGCTGTCGGTATCACCAGATAACAGGTCACGTAGTAAATGAGTGGCCAGAATATCCAGTGGCATAACGCGCTCATAGTTACCAATCGGCACCATAGCGCGCTCCCCACCGTGCATATCCGTGGAGAAAGCAAACAATTTGCGCTTGAAGAAATGGCCCAATGTGGTGCGAGTAATGGAATATTTATCACGCCCAGGCATCACCCAGCCGAATAGTTCTTTCTCTCGCCCTTCGCGGATGACGGACACTTGCTGATGGAAACGCCCCAGATAACCATGAGTGGCAGAGAAAGCGGTGCCGCTGAGCACCGAACCGGAGATAATGCGGTTATCCCCCTCTTTCAGCCGACTGGCGGTCAATTCAGATAAACTGGCCCCGAGACGAGTGCGCAGCAAAACTGGCTGATTTACTTGTGGGCCTGCGACAGCGACGATACGGTCAGTCCACAGCTCACCACGGGTAAATAGTTTGCCAATGGCAATGACATCCTGATAACCCACATGCCAGACAATCTTGTTCAGACTGACCGGCTCAAGGAAGTGGATGTGAGTCCCGACCAGACCGGCGGGATGCGGGCCGGAGAACTCATTGTAAGTCACCTGCGCATTGGGATGACTGGCCACTATTTGCCCTAGCGCATGACAAACATGCACTTTGCCCTCTGTCAGACGGGCTAATACTGTTAAGCCTTGATTGAAAGCATCAGACTCAGTGGCAATAATCACTTGCGGATCAGCAGCCAGCGGTTGGGTATCCATGGCGCTAACAAAAATAGCCCGTGGACGGCTATCAAGGGCCGGAGTTTTGCTGAAAGGCCGGGTCCGCAATGCTGTCCATAAGCCGGATACCTGCAAAAGCCGCTGCACTTGTTCTGCACTCAGTTGGCTGAGAGATAATTCATCATAATGCTCGAACGGGATTTGCTCATCGCCGTCAATGTCAATCACAACAGATTGTAAAACCCGGCGCTCACCGCGGTTGATGGCGCTCACTTTGCCACTAGCAGGGGCGGTGAATATCACGCCTGGATTTTTTTTATCTTCAAATAGCGCCTGGCCTTTCTTAACCCAATCACCTTCCTCGACCAACATTGAGGGGCGCATTCCCACGTATTCTTCACCGAGCAAGGCCACATGATGAATTGTTGGCCCCTCTTCTATGATCTGTGCGGGTGCTCCAGCGATGGGAAGATCTAGTCCTTTCTTTATTTTAATCATAGAGTTGAACTACTTTATTAGTTATATCAAATGCTGCACTTAGCCCAGAATGTACAGCCACACAAAGGGAAGATTCTTTCATAGTTCAGTTAAATGGCACTTTAATACTGAGTCAATTAGACAAACATGAATATCGACTGAAAGAGCCTCAGAAATTAATGCTGACACCCATACAAGGTGTTAATGAATAGAAAATAACCATTAATTGAGCAGGTCATCAGCAGTGGGCAATTTTAGCATTTCCCTTTGGCACTGTCTGACAAATGCAGTGACCTGAGTCAAGCAAATACAAATAATTTACTGCAAATTTGTATATGTATTCGGTAAAATCGTATTGTCAATTCACCTTTACCGACTTTGTATTTATTTTATACAAAACATATATTGCTAAAAAATTTCTGACTGATAATCTGCGCCTATAAATCAAAGAATGCAGTGGCATAATTTACATAATATAAGTAGGAATAATAAATGGGCAAAATCGCGCCGTTATTTACGACGAGAATGTTTGCGATGAGACTCTTTGCAACCATAACGTTTGCAGCGATAATTTGTTTGCCTGCGGTATCTTTCACCAGCTCAGCCAGCGAGCCGGTGGCGGTATCCAAAGAGCTAAAACAGCAATTACTCGGATCCTCAGTCTATATTCAAATCTTCAAAGAAGAACGTACCCTGGAATTATATGCCCGGTTACAAGGCGAATATCGTTTGGTACAAAGCTACCGGATCTGTGAATTCTCAGGTGGACTTGGCCCAAAGCGCCGTGAAGGGGATTTTAAAAGCCCGGAAGGTTTTTACACTATTGATATGCGTCATTTGAAACCTGACAGTAAGTTTTATCGGGCAATCAATATTGGCTTCCCAAATGATTATGATAAGTCGCAAGGTTATTCAGGCAAATATCTGATGATTCATGGCGCTTGCAAATCAATCGGCTGTTATGCAATGACCGACGCCTATATGGACGAGATATTTAACTACGTGCAAACGGCATTTATCTTTGGTCAGGAAAAAGTAGATATCAATATCTACCCTTTCCGCATGACTGAGCAAAATATGCAACGTCACCGTAACTCTTCGGATTATAACTTCTGGCGTCAATTGCAGCCGGGTTACGAATATTTTGCCAAAAACCGCATGCCGCCGTCAGTTTCTGTGGTCAACGGGCAGTATGTGCTTAGCCGCCCGCCAACCTCCAGTGCGCCAGAGTCGCAATACGCCCTGATAAAATCAGATGCTCTGACCAAAACCAATGCGCTCACCAAAACAGAATAATGCAAACTCACCTGGTGCAATTTTGTGCCAGGTTTCATTACCGGTTAAGGGCTGCGTAGCAATCACCGTGACCACATCGTTGGGTGTGGTCTGGCGCTGAAAATCGATTTCAACATCTTGATCCAGTAAAGTCGCTTTACCGAAAGGGGCGCGGCGCGTTATCCAATATAAATTGGTCGAACAGAACGCCATGACAAAACGCCCATCCGAAAGCAACATATTAAACACCCCTTTAGCACGCAATTGCTCACACAAGGTGCCAATATAGCGAAATACCGCGGGCCAGTTACTCGGCGTGCGGGGGTAGCGTTTTGCCAGTTGATTCAGTAGCCAGCAGAAAGCATGTTCGCTGTCTGTTTGGCCAATAGGCCGGAAAGTTCCGGTATCCCATTGGCGATAGCCTCTAAGTTGGCCATTATGAGCATAAGTCCAGTTTCGCCCCCACATTTCGCGGGTAAAAGGATGAGTATTTTCTAATGCCACTTCACCCCGATTTGCCTGACGGATATGGGAAACCACCGCACAGGATTTGATGGGATAATCTTGCACCAACCGAGCAATGGGCGAATTAAAGCTGGGTTGGGGATCTTTAAACGTCCGGCAGCCATTACCTTCATAGAAAGTAATTCCCCAGCCATCTTTATGTGGGCCTGTTCCCCCGCCCCGCTGCACTAAACCGGTAAAGCTAAAGCAAATATCCGTCGGAACATTTGCGCTCATTCCGAGCAATTCGCACATATATTCCTCCGCGCACCGAATAGGGCTTCAAGCGCCGTATTGTTCACTCAGCCACAAGGTGATCAACTGAACGTTGATCACCCCAGAAAATCAGGCTTTTACCATCTCTTTTTCAATCAACTGAATCAAGATGTGAATCACTTTAATATGAATTTCCTGAATACGATCTGCATAGCCAAAATGAGGAACACGAATTTCGATATCCGCAGAACCCGCCATTTTGCCGCCATCTTTACCTGTCAGGGTAATGACTTTCATGCCTTTAGCACGCGCAGCTTCAATTGCTTTAATGATATTACCTGAATTCCCTGAAGTGGAAATACCGAGCAGCACGTCGCCTTCACGGCCTACAGCTTCAACATAGCGAGAGAAAACATAGTCATAGCCAAAATCGTTACTGACACAAGAGATATGGCTGACATCTGAAATCGCAATCGCCGGATAACCAGGGCGGTTTTCTCGGTAACGGCCGGTCAGTTCTTCGGCAAAATGCATGGCGTCACAATGGGAGCCACCATTACCGCATGACAATACTTTACCGCCAGCTTTAAAAGAATCAGCCAATAATACGGCTGCGCGCTGGATGGCACCGATATTGGCATCATCTTTCAGAAAGTTTGCCAGTGTGTCTGCGGCTTCGTTCAGTTCACTGCGGATTAAATCCTGGTACATGGGAGCCTCTTTATCGTTCTATACCTAAATATTCGTCCGCCATCAGTGTACCGGATAGCATAAACTGCGAGAAGCACTGTAATGAACTTGCCAGTAGAGTTTTGAACTAACCCATAGAGTTTTGAACTAACCCATGGAGTTTTGAATTAGCCAGTACAGTTTTAGCGGTTAGCGCTACCAATTTGTGAGGTGAGTTGTAAATAATATGTAATGGTATTGATAAAAACAATGAGATGAACTACAACAAATGTATCACTCAACAGGTCAGACCTCCTACATCTCAGGAGCTTCATTATGATGGTTCTTAGCATTGTTGCCTTGCTGGTTCTTATTGGTGTGCTGTTCTATCACCGGGTGAACCTGTACCTCAGTAGTTTGGTTTTGGTGGTTTACACCGCCGCTATGGGTGCTGCGCAGTTATGGTCATACTGGGTATTATTGCCGCTGGTGATTGTTCTGCTACCTCTGACCCTCACGCCACTGCGCCAATCCCTATTTTCAGCACGAGCATTGCGCATGTTCCGTAAAGTCATGCCGGCCATGTCTCGCACTGAAAAAGAAGCGATTGATGCGGGTACCACTTGGTGGGAAGGGGATTTGTTCCAGGGCCAGCCGGACTGGAAGAAGCTGCACAATTATCCCAAACCGCAATTGACCGCAGAAGAACAAGCTTTTATCGATGGGCCGGTTGAAGAAGCCTGTCGGATGGCGAATGACTTCCAGATTACCCATGAATTAGCAGATTTACCGCCAGAACTGTGGGCTTATTTGAAGGAGAATCGCTTCTTTGCGATGATCATTAAGAAAGAGTACGGCGGCCTTGACTTCTCGGCCTATGCTCAAGCCCGGGTACTGCAAAAACTGTCTGGCGTGTCGGGGATTTTGGCCATCACCGTCGGCGTACCTAACTCCCTCGGCCCCGGTGAATTACTGCAACACTATGGGACTGAAGAGCAAAAAAATCATTATTTACCGGGTTTGGCCCGTGGCGACGAAATTCCTTGTTTCGCCCTGACCAGTCCGGAAGCAGGTTCAGATGCCGGTGCCATCCCAGATACCGGGATAGTTTGTATGGGGGAATGGCAAGGTAAACAGGTGCTGGGCATGCGCCTGACCTGGAACAAACGCTATATTACCCTCGCGCCTATCGCCACTGTACTTGGGCTGGCATTCAAATTATCTGACCCTGAGCATTTACTGGGTGAAACCGTTGATTTGGGGATTACCTGCGCGCTTATCCCGACCAATACCCCAGGGGTAGAAATTGGTCATCGCCACTTCCCGCTGAATGTGCCATTCCAAAATGGCCCAACTCGCGGTAATGATATCTTTGTGCCCATTGACTACATTATTGGCGGGCCTCAAATGGCCGGTCAGGGCTGGCGGATGCTAGTCGAATGTCTGTCAGTCGGGCGCGGAATTACATTGCCGTCCAACGCCACAGGTAGCTTGAAAAGTGTGGCGATGGGGATTGGCGCTTATTCCTATATCCGCCGTCAGTTCAAAGTCTCAATCGGTAAAATGGAAGGGATTGAAGAGCCATTGGCGCGCATTGCCGGTAACACTTATGTGATGGATGCTGCCGCCACCTTAATTACCAGCGGCATTATGTTGGGCGAAAAACCAGCGGTATTATCCGCCATCGTCAAATACCATTGTACTCATCGTGGCCAACGCGCGGTCATGGATGCGATGGATATTGCTGGCGGTAAAGGTATCTGTCTTGGCCCGGCCAACTTTATTGCCCGCGGTTATCAGGGCGCACCTATCGGTATCACCGTGGAGGGCGCTAACATACTGACTCGCAGCATGATTATCTTCGGTCAGGGCGCTATCCGTTGCCATCCATTCGTGCTTGATGAAATGGCAGCAGCACAATCTAACGATGTGGCCGCCTTTGATAAAGCGCTGTTTGGTCATCTGGGCCATGTGGGTAGCAGCAAAGTCCGCAGCTTCTGGCTGGGGCTGACCAATGGCCGCACCAGTGCCACGCCAACCAAAGACAGCACTCGCCGCTATTATCAACATCTCAACCGGCTGAGCGCCAATCTGGCATTGTTATCTGATGTCTCGATGGGGGTACTGGGTGGCAGTCTGAAGCGTCGCGAACGTATTTCTGCCCGCTTGGGGGATATTCTTAGTCAAATGTATCTGGCGTCGGCCACCTTGAAACGCTATGAAGACGAAGGTCGCCAGAAAGAAGATTTGCCGCTGGTACACTGGGGTGTGCAAGATGCCCTGAATCAGGCGGAACAAGCGTTGGATGATTTACTGCGTAACTTCCCGAATGGCTTTATTGCCGGGGTAATGCGGTTGGTTGTCTTCCCATTGGGTCGTGTACATAAAGCACCATCAGACCGTCTGGATCACCAGTTGGCGCAACTGCTGCAAGTGCCGTCGGCCACCCGCAACCGCATTGGTCGTGGTCAATATCTGACACCGAGTGAGTTTAACCCGGTGGGTTTACTGGAGGCGGCATTGCTGGATGTCATTGCAGCGGAGCCGATTCATAAGCGCCTGAGTAAAGAAGCGGGTAAGAGCCTGCCATTTACCCAACTGGATAAACTGGCTAAACGCGCATTGGCTGAAGGGAAAATTAATGCTGAGGAAGCTGCAATACTGACCAAAGCAGAAGCTAGCCGCCTGCGCTCTATTAATGTCGATGAATTCGAGGCTGATGAGCTGGCCGCCAAGCCGTTGGTAAAGCAGCCCGCGAAACAACGACAGACTGAGGCCGCATAGTGGTATTAGCCTTATTGATGTGAGTGTCTAACTCTTAACATAAAACCCTGCATTATTATGCAGGGTTTTATTTTGTGACAATGATTATCTATCGCGCCGAGGTACGCAATTTCATTACCCATTTTGCCGAATGCGGGCAATAAACTCATCAATACTATCAATGTGCGGTGCGGCCAATATCAAAGTACGCCCCAAACTCAAAACCTGGCGTTGGCATGCCCTGCGCATCTCATTATCAACAATGCTATCAAGATCAGCCACATGGGCCAGTCCAATGGTGCGGCGGATCAATTCACTACCACAATACCCCACGGCATCTTGCCAAACCTGCTGCAAAAATAGCTGCGCATAACCAGCAGTTGCCAAAGCTGTATCCTGCGTTTTTTCCTCACTTAAGGCCAGAAAACGGCTGGCGAAGGTATTCCACAGAATATGAATATCTTTCAACCGCTGTTCACGACCGGCCGCCGCATCACGCGGGCCAGCTAATCCCGGTAAGCCACAGTAATTAAGCAATAAATTTCCCAGAGCTGTACCGACATCAAAACCTATTGGGCCATAGAAACCAAACTCGGCATCAATGGCTTTTAGCCGCCCCTCAGCAACAAAAATGGAGCCGCTGTGAATATCGCCATGCAGCAATGCCTCGGCCTTGCTCAGGAAACGGTGCTTTAGTGAAGCCACCGCTAGCTTGAGTGCATTATCCTGACGTAAAACCAACACATCGGCCAATAGCGCCGGATCGAAATTATTACGCTCATGGTCAATATAGGGGTCAGTAAAGAATAAATCTTCGGTGATTTGGCACAACTCCGGGTTGGTATAGCGGCTCACTGCGGCCTTTTTAGCTTGGGCCGACTGATAAAAATCGGAGGTATGAAATAGGGTTTGCGCTAAATACTCAGCCAATTGCCCCGCAGCCTGTGGATAGTATTTTCCCTTAACCAATTCACTGCGCCAAATTTGATGGTCAGATAAATCTTCCTGCACCATCACTGCCAGTTCTGCATCGTGGTGCAGGACATTAACCGTATGTTGTGGGCAGAATTGGCGGTGGGTTAGCAGAGTTTCGGCTTCAATTCTGGCGCGATCTAAGGTCAGCGGCCAGGATTCCCCCACACAACGCACGTAAGGCAGCGCCTGTTTCACAATCACCCGGCTGATTCCGGCAGCATCGCGAATTTTAAACACCAGATTGAGATTCCCATCCCCAATTTCATCCGCTGACACCAAAGCCTGTGGATCGGCCATCTGACCAAATTGACGAGCATATTCAACGGCATCCGTAGCAGTAAATGTGTGGTAGCGCGACATCTTCAACCTCATTATTCTTTATCTGATTCTGATTCACTCACCGCCAACCATTTGCTTAGCCGTGAAATTATTCCCTGTTCGAGCAAAAAAATCCGTATTTAGGCGTAAAACCATATAGACGTCTACACATCCGTAAGATATGTTGGCAGAATAAGAAACCAGATGCAATAACGCAACATGGATTTAACTGACAATGCAGACGCTTAACACGATCGATTTACAAACCACCAGCTTAAAAATTATCGATAATCAGCTTTGGATACTCGACCAACAGGCTTTGCCACAGCGCCAGGAATGGCTATCCGCCAATAGCGTGGAATTACTGATTGAGCATATTCAAGCGCTGCGGGTGCGTGGTGCGCCATTGATCGGTTTATCAGCCAGCTTACTGTTGGCTTTGTTGGCCGATCGCGGTTTACCGCAAGCTCAGCTTGAGCAAGCGCTGATTGCGCTGCGGGAATCCCGCCCAACCGCAGTGAATTTAATGAATAATCTGGCGCGGATGCAGCAAGCGCTATTGCAAGCCAATTGGGTTGAAGCCATGGCTCAAGAGGCTCGGCGTCTGGTCGAAGAAGACCGCGAGTTATGTGAACGCATTGCCCAGCACGGCGCACAATTAGTTAAACCCGGCAGCAACTTGCTCACTCACTGCAACACCGGCGGCCTCGCCACTGCGGGCATTGGTACGGCTATCGGCGTATTACTGCGCGCTCATCAGCAAGGCAAAATCCGCCAGGTGTGGGTCGATGAAACCCGACCTTTGCTGCAAGGTGGGCGCTTAACCGCCTGGGAACTGGGCGAGTTGGGTATTCCATATCAATTAATTTGTGATTCAATGGCGGCCAGCCTGATGGCTCAGGGCAAAGTAGATGCTATCTGGGTTGGCGCTGACCGCATTGCTGCCAACGGCGATGTCGCGAATAAAATTGGCACCTACAGTTTGGCGGTATTGGCGCATTATCACCGCATTCCATTCTATGTGGCGGCCCCACATACCACTCATGACCCCGCCTGCCCGAATGGTGCGGCAATCCCCATTGAGCAACGTGATGCCAGCGAAGTCAAAGGGGTTTCTGGCGGTTTTGGTCATTGCCAATGGGCACCAGAGAATGCACAGGTGTACAACCCAGCATTTGATGTCACCCCAGCCGCATTAATCAGCGGCTGGGTATTAGACAGCGGCGTTATCACGCCAGAGCAAGTCACAGCGGGCTTCTTCCAGCCGAAGAAGTAAGCAGTATTTGAAATTTTATCCCCAAAATCATTGGAGTCGCAGGTAGGCGAGCGCAGCTAACGCCCCTGCGGCTTTAAGGACTAAGGGGATTAATTCAGACGTGGGTAGGCATCGGCAATCTTATCGCCGGTAAAACGCGCTATCCAACCCTCGGGATTATCAAATACTCGAATAGCCGTGAAATTCGGTGCTGACCCCATATCAAACCAATGGCGAGTATCTGCTGGCACTGATAGCAAGTCATTCTTTTCACACAAAATTTGATAAATCTTGCCATTCAGATGCAAGCAAAATAACCCGCTCCCCTCGACGAAGAAACGCACTTCATCTTCACCGTGGGTGTGTTCTGATAAAAATTTCTCGCGCAATACTTCGCGCTGCTCATTATCAGGGCGCATGCTGATCACATCCCAACTCTGATAGCCTTTCTCCGCCACCAGCCGGTCAATTTCATGCTGATAAGCTGCAATCACCGCTTCCGGTTGTGGGTTTTCGCCCAGTTCGCGATCCGCCTGCCAGCGCTCAAACCGCACACCAATAGCGGTCAATTGCTGTTGAATTTCCTCAGCATTGCGGCTTTGCCACAGCGGCTGTTCTGGCTGCTCATCACTAAAAATGGTTAATCCGCTCATGCTGTAAAACCCTCTATGTCTATCTCATCAAAACGGCTGACTTGGGGATGACGGCTTTCGCTGTCGGGAAGATCTCGAATTAACTGACAAGTTTGCCAACCGGCAAGCTGTGCGGCGTCCAATTCCTGGCGAATATCAGATAAAAACAGTAATGCTTGCGGAGCAATGGCCAACTGATTGGCAATATTCTGGTAAGCGCTCACTTCGCGCTTCGCCCCAACATGGGTGTCAAAATAACCATTGAATAATGGCTGTAAATCCCCCGCATCACTGTAACCAAACAATAATTTCTGCGCAGCAACCGAACCGGATGAATAAACATACAGTTTCAGCCCTTGCTGCTGCCAGTCCGCCAGTTGCGGGGCAACATCTGAATACAAGTGACCGCGAAAATCCCCTTGCAGATAACCGCTGCGCCAAATAATGCCCTGAATGGCTTTTAGCGCGGTGGATTTGCGGTCTTCATCCATAAAACCATGCAACGTGGTGGTCAGCGTTGCGATATCGGCATCCGGCTGTTCAATCTCGTGCCGTAAACTGGCCAATGCGGCGGCAACCTCTGCATCCTGTTGATGTTGTTGCAAAAAAGACGTCAGCCGCTCGCGGGCATAAGGGAAAAGCACTTGGTGGACAAAACGGATGTCGGTGGTGGTGCCTTCAATATCGGTCACTATTGCCTGAATCATTTTGCCTCCGCTTTATAATTTGTGTCCAACAGGCGGCGTTGCAGTTCACACTGGAACAAAAACTCCAGCCCTTCCAAATGGCGGCGGGCTTCAGACACGCTATTGCCCCAGCAATACAAACCGTGCCCGCGCACCAAAAAGCCGTAACGCAATGGATTATTATCCGCCAGCGCAGCAACCCGCTGTGCCAATGCAGGAATATCCTGATCATTATCAAAAATGGGGATCACCACGCTGTCCAGGTGGCTGCGCTGCCCCGCGAGAGATTTCTGCATCTCATAGCCGTGCAATACCAACTCATGGCTGCGCTCAACCCGTGATAGCACCGTGGCATTCACCGAGTGAGTATGCAAGACCGCATTGATTTCTGGATACAGACGATAAAGCAAAGTATGCAGGCCAGTTTCCGCCGACGGGGTGCGCCCGCTAGGGACATGGTTAGTCGCCGTCTCCACCAGCAAAAAATCATCGGCGGTCAAACTCCCTTTATCTTTGCCCGACTCCGTCACCAAACATTGGGCTGAATCCAATCGCAGGGACATATTGCCGCCAGTCGCCGGGCACCAGCCCTTCTCACCAATCCAGTGGCAGGCGGCTAACAGCGCGCCAAGTTGTACATTTTCGGTCATTGCATATCCCTGTAGTGGTTTTGGCTGTAGTGATGTTGGCTGTAGTGATATTGATATCAGAACATATTCCCATGGCAAGCGGCCTGACGATTACCCTTAGCACAAATTTATCTATACTTAGTCAATTAAGTCATTTAGCCGTTTAAACATCCAAACGTCTTGATTGCCAAATATTAACATCGTGATATATTTACGGCAACATACAGCGCCAGGAGTATTCACCTGCCATGAGCTTTTTATCTTTTATTCCAGACAGTAAATTACCCGCACAGGGCACCACAATATTTACGCAAATGAGTGCTTTAGCACAGAAACATCAAGCTATTAACCTGTCGCAGGGCTTCCCGGATTTCGATGGCCCAGATTATTTAAAGCAACGATTAGCCTACCATGTGAGTCAGGGGGCTAACCAATATGCTCCGATGACCGGCGTGGCTCCGCTGCGCACGGCTATCGCGGCGAAAACAGCTAAAGTCTACGGCTGGCAGCCCGATGCCGACAGCGAAGTCACTGTCACCACCGGTGCCAGTGAGGCCTTATTTGCTGCCATTACCGCGCTGGTGCGCCCTGGCGACGAAGTGATTTGCTTTGATCCCAGCTATGACAGCTATGCTCCGGTGGTTAAATTGGCTGGCGGCATCCTCAAGCGCATTGCGCTCAAACCTCCGGCATTCGCCACCGACTGGGCGGAGTTTGCCGACCTGATTTCTGAGCGCACCCGGCTGGTGATTGTGAATACGCCGCATAATCCATCGGCGACGGTTTGGCGCGCAGAAGATTTTGAGCAACTGTGGCAAGTGATTGCTGAGCGCAATATTTATGTTCTCAGTGATGAAGTTTACGAACATATCTGTTTCAGTCCGGCGGGCCATGCCAGCGTATTGGCACACCCACAATTACGCCAGCGGGCCATTGCGGTTTCCTCTTTTGGCAAAACTTTTCATATGACCGGTTGGAAAGCGGGCTATTGCATCGCACCAGCCGCGATCAGTGCAGAAGTACGCAAAATTCATCAATATTTGACATTTTCAGTCTGTACTCCAGTACAGTTTGCACTGGCTGACATGCTTAATAGTGAGCCGGAACACTGGCAACAATTGCCGGAATTCTATCGCGCTCGTCGCGATCGTTTCGTCAATGCGCTCTCCACCAGCCGCTTCAAAATTCTACCCAGTGAAGGAACCTACTTCCTGCTGGCCGATTACAGTGCTATTTCAGATCTCGACGATGTTGAGTTCTGCAAATGGCTGACCGAGCATGTGGGTGTGGCCGCGATACCTTTATCCGTCTTCTGCGAAGGCCCCTTCCCCCATAAACTGATCCGGCTGTGCTTCGCCAAACAGAATGCCACGCTGGACGCCGCCGCGGAGCGATTGTGTCAACTTTAAAACTGACTTTGCTGCAACAGCCGCTAGTGTGGCTGGATGCAGCGGCGAATCTGCGTCACTTTGAGATGCTGCTAGAATCCATACAGCAGCGTGATGTCATCGTGCTGCCAGAAATGTTTACCACAGGTTTTGCGATGAATGCGGCGGAAAATACCCTGCCAGAATCCGAGGTTATCGACTGGTTGCGCTATTGGTCGGCGCGCACCGATGCTCTGATTGGCGGCAGTGTGGCGCTAAAAACAGCCGACGGCGCAGTTAACCGTTTTCTGTTAGCGCAGCCGGATGGGAAAATCCATCACTATGACAAACGCCACTTATTCCGCATGGCCGGTGAGCACCATCACTATCTGGCCGGGGCCGAGCGCAAAATTGTCGAGTGGCGCGGCTGGCGAATTCTGCCGCAAGTCTGTTATGACCTGCGCTTTCCGCTGTGGTCACGCAATCAGCAAGATTATGATTTAGCTCTGTATGTGGCTAACTGGCCAGCCGCGCGCGCCAAACATTGGCAAACCTTGCTGGCGGCGCGGGCGATAGAAAATCAAGCTTATGTCGCGGGCTGCAATCGGGTAGGTGATGATGACAATGGCCATTATTATCAGGGTGATAGTGTCATTTTAGATGCTCAAGGTGAGATTCTGACCCAAGCAGAAGTGGGGCAAGCGGCGCAACTGGATGCGGAATTATCTTTGGAAGCGCTGCTGAGTTACCGAAAAGCATTCCCGGCATGGCGTGATAGCGATAAGTTTTTGTTGTTGTAAATAGTGAACTATCCATTGGTGTATCCCACTTATTTATCTAATACTGTTTCTCTTCTCAATTTCGAATAATTTCTCATGATACAAAAAACTGAAAAACTGGGGCTGAGTCCAGCCTTGATCGCGCTAATGTCGGTCGCCACCGGACTGGCCGTCGCCAGCAACTATTATGCGCAGCCATTGCTGGAAACTATCGCGCAAGCCTTTAATCTTTCAGTCAATCAGGCCGGTTTTATCGTGACCGCCGCCCAGTTGGGCTATGCGGTGGGGCTAATGTTCTTGGTTCCTTTGGGGGATATGTTTGAGCGGCGCGGGCTGATTGTCAGTATGACCCTGTTGGCTGCGGGTGGGATGTTGATTACCGCCATGTCGCAAAATCTCACCATGATGATTGTCGGCACCGCCCTCACCGGCTTGTTCTCTGTGGTAGCACAATTACTGGTGCCATTAGCCGCCACACTGGCCGCCCCCGAAAAACGCGGCAAAGTAGTCGGTATTATCATGAGCGGCCTGTTGCTGGGTATTTTACTGGCGCGAACCGTGGCGGGCGCATTGGCCTCGATTGGCGGCTGGCGCACCATTTATTGGGTTGCCAGTATCTTGATGATAATTATGGCGTTGATTTTATGGCGCTATCTGCCGCGCTATAAGTATCATAGCGGCCTGAATTATGGTCAGTTGCTCAGCTCAATATTTTCTTTATTTATCCGCACTCCGGTGCTGCGCACCCGCGCCTTGCTTGGTGCTCTGTCATTTGCCAACTTCAGTGTCTTGTGGACCTCTATGGCTTTCCTACTGGCTTCGCCACCTTTTGGTTATTCAGAAGCCACTATCGGGTTGTTTGGTTTAGTCGGGGCGGCGGGGGCATTAATGGCCACCAAAGCAGGCCAATTGGCAGATAAAGGAAAAGCCCGCATCACCACCAGCGCTGGCTTGGCATTATTGCTATTGTCATGGATACCAATAGCTTTGGGGCAACATTCAATCATCGCGCTGATTATCGGAATTATCGTGTTAGACCTGGCCGTTCAAGGGGTGCATGTCACCAACCAGAGCGTGATCTACCGCATGATGCCGGAAGCCAGAAACCGCTTAACTGCGGGCTATATGACCACTTATTTTATTGGTGGGGCTTTGGGTTCATTGATTTCTGCCGCCGCCTATCAACATGCGGGTTGGTATGGCGTCGCCAGCGCCGGGCTGGTGTTATGTATTTTGAACATTACCACCTGGCTACTCGGTAAAAGATTTGATCCCCCGGCCAATCAACCTGTGGAGTGATCTTGATTAGTTAGCTAACTAATAATCAATTGAGATATAAATTTGGGTTATAGGGTATTAAGACAATTACCACTCTGGTAATGTGACTTAACTTTATCCCGTAGCCCAAATAATCTATAGATGATTCTATGCCAAGCCAAATCACCGACGCCCCCTCGACGGATCAGTCGACAGCTACATTCACTGAAGGAATAACAGATAGCCTCCCCATTGTTATTGGTTATTTGCCCGTGGCTTTCGCCTTTGGTTTGAGTTCGGTAAAACTTGGCTTTACCCCCTGGGAAGGCATTTTCTTTTCTTGCATCATTTATGCCGGAGCCAGCCAATTCGTCATCACCGCCCTGCTCAGTGCCGGGATGTCCTTGTGGGTTTCCGCATTAACTGTGATGGCAATGGATGTTCGCCATATCTTGTACGGCCCCGCACTGAAACACCGCATTGTGGCAAAGTTATCCGGCAAAAAAACCGCCCTGTGGGCCTTTGGCCTGACGGATGAAGTGTTTGCCGCCGCCACCACCAAATTAATGAAAGACCAACGGCGCTGGAGTGAGAATTGGATGCTAGGCATCGCGTTCACCTCTTGGTTGTCTTGGGTGGCTGGCACCGCCATCGGCGCGATGTTTGGTAATGGCCCGCTGGAAAATTATCCGGCCATTGAAGCTTCTCTTTCTTTTATGTTGCCAGCGCTGTTTCTCAGTTTCCTATTGGCGTCATTTAAACGCCAATACAGCCTCACGGTGATGGCCTCTTTGACCGGCGCATTGCTCGGTGTGTTGTTGTTCTCTATTCCAGTGGCTATTTTGGCCGGAATTGGCGGCGGATGTCTGGCGGCCTTACTCCAACCCGCGCCAGAAGCGGCCGTAGAATATGCTGAGAGTGATAAACAGGAGCAGAAACCATGAATTTGGATGTGCTGATTATTGGCCTGGTGGTGGGAACTGTAAATTACCTGTTTCGCTATTTGCCGTTGCGCCTTGGGCCAGCACGCAAACAAGCGGGTCTGCAACGCGGTAAAGTGTCACTGTTGCTCGACAGCATCGGGATCGCCTCGATTTGTGCTTTGTTGGTGGTATCCAGTACACCGGAAATCATGCATAACCCACAAAAATTAGTTCCTACACTTATTGGTTTTTTGGTTATCTGCGGATGCTTTTATAAAACTAACAGTATTATCTTTGCCACGTTACTGGGGGCAATCAGCTACGGCCTGACATTTAAGTTACTGATGATTTTAGCGTAACAATTTGCCTGATTTCTTAACTAAAACATAATATCCTTACAATCAATAAGACTAATGACTCACACACAGTGACTGAATAACACTAATTGCTAAATTTTTCTCTTATTAACCCGTTTACATTATTAGTCACTACCGTTACTGTACCACTTGAAATCAATGAGGCTCCTTATAATGGAAAGTTCCTTTAGTCCCATAGAACAGATGCTTAATTCTCGAGCCAAACGCCAGAAAGATTTCCCTTACCAGGAAATCCTACTGACGCGATTATGTATGCATATGCACAGTAAATTGTTGGAAAACCGCAACAAAATGCTGAAAGCGCAAGGAATTAACGAAACCCTGTTTATGGCGCTAATTACGCTGGAAGCACAAGCGAGCCACAGTATTCAGCCGTCAGAATTAAGTGCTGCATTGGGGTCTTCACGTACCAATGCCACCCGTATTGCTGACGAGTTGGAAAAGAAAGGCTGGATTGAACGTCGTGAAAGCCACAATGACCGCCGTTGTTTGCATTTGCATCTAACCGAAGCGGGCCTTGAGTTTTTAAATCAATTACTGCCCCCACAACATAAGTGTCTGCATTTTCTTTGGTCAACACTTGACGCCGACGAGCAGCAACAGCTTGAAACGCTGACGCGCAAGTTACTGACGCGTTTAGACCAAATGGACATATCGGAACAATAATTCCAATATATCTACACCCTAAATAATTCGAGTTGCAGGAAGGCGGCAAGCGATTGATAAATGGGTTGTAAACCATTTTGAACAGCGCTTGCGCTGGCCTGCCAGCAGAGCCTCTGATGAGGCTCATTAGTACTGGAAGATCCCCAACTTAATGCTTTGATGACCCCAAAGCTTGCAAACTTCACCTTCGCTAAAACAAGCGGCGGTGCGATAAACTGTTGATTAGCCAGTCACAATATCTACAACAGCAGCAATCCTAACTCAGTGCCAGCAACAATTTATTGCAGGCCAAGATTGGTTTGATCCGTTCACTCGGCGGTGGCTATCAAGCGCCCGTCAGTGATGGTTCACAAAATAAAACAAAATAATATAGAGCGTGGAGAACACCATGAGTGCAAGCGCGGAAGCTCAAGTGCCGCAACAACCGCAGAATAAAAAGAAGCAACGTAAACGCGTGCTGCTGTTACTGACGGGTATTTTTATTATTATCGGGGTGGCTTACTTTATTTATTGGTTCCTGGTGTTGCGTCATCACCAAGAGACTGATAATGCCTATGTTTCGGGCAATCAGGTACAGATAATGTCGCAGGTTCCCGGCAGTGTCGTCAGTGTTAATTTTGAAAATACTGACTTGGTCAAAAGTGGCGATATTCTTCTGATACTTGACCCAACGGATGCCGAACAAGCTTATGAGCAGGCAAAAACCGCACTGGCAAATAGTGTGCGCCAAACCCACCAGCTCATGATTAACAGCCAGCAATATCAAGCCAATATTGCGCTGAAAAAAACCGAGCTGAGCAAAGCACAAAATGACCTGAAACGCCGTGTGGTGCTGGGTTCTGTTGATGCCATTGGCCGCGAAGAACTGCAACACGCCCGTGATGCCGTCGATGCTGCACAAGCTTCATTGGACGTGGCGATTGCACAATATAACGCCAATCAGGCGCTGGTGCTGAACACTCCGTTGGAGAAACAACCGGCCGTCGAGCAAGCTGCTGCCAAGTTGCGCGATGCCTGGCTTGCCCTGCAACGCACCAAAGTGGTCAGCCCCATCACCGGTTTTGTGTCGCGCCGCAGTGTGCAAGTGGGCGCGGAAATTGCCAATGGTGCGCCACTGATGGCGGTTATTCCAGCTAACGAAATGTGGATTGACGCCAACTTCAAAGAAACACAGTTAGCCAATATGCGAATTGGTCAACCCGCCACGGTAGTGACTGATTTCTATGGCGATGATGTAGTTTTCCAAGGAAAAGTTGTTGGCCTGGATATGGGGACGGGCAGCGCCTTCTCACTGCTCCCCGCGCAAAATGCTACCGGTAACTGGATCAAAGTGGTTCAGCGCTTGCCGGTGCGTATTCAGCTTGATGCCAAACAGTTGGCTGAGCATCCGCTGCGCATTGGCTTATCGACCAGGGTGCGGGTAGATACCGCCGATGTCGAAGGCCAAGTGTTAGCACAAAACGTGCGCAAAGAACCGGCATTTGTCACCAACGCGCTGTCCTTGGATTTAGCGCCGGTTAATCAAATGATTAGCGATATTGTTCATGCAAATGCGGGTTAATATTGATGCAAATGCAAGTTAAGCGCACCGGGGGCCACTGTGGCACAAAAACCGCTTGAAGGTGCCCAACTTGCCTGGATGACGGTCGCGCTATCATTAGCGACTTTCATGCAGGTGCTGGACTCCACTATTGCTAACGTAGCTATTCCGACCATTGCCGGGGATCTTGGCTCGTCCAACTCCCAAGGTACATGGGTTATTACTTCATTCGGCGTAGCAAATGCGATTTCCATCCCTATCACCGGTTGGCTGGCAAAACGCATCGGTGAAGTCAGATTGTTCCTGTGGTCGACGGGGTTATTCGCACTGGCCTCATGGCTGTGCGGCGTGTCAAACAGCCTGGGGATGCTTATCTTCTTCCGGGTTATTCAAGGGTTGGTCGCAGGCCCATTGATCCCGTTGTCACAAAGTTTGCTACTGAATAACTACCCGCCCGCGAAGCGAAGTATGGCCCTGGCATTGTGGTCGATGACGATTGTTGTCGCCCCAATCTTTGGGCCGATCCTCGGCGGTTATATCAGCGACAACTATCACTGGGGCTGGATCTTCTTTATCAACATCCCAATCGGGCTGGTGGTCATTTTAGTGGCGGGCAGCACCCTGAAAGGGCGCGAGACCAAAACCGAAATCAAACCTATTGATACCGTGGGGTTGGTATTATTGGTGGTGGGTATCGGTGCCCTACAAATCATGCTTGACCAAGGTAAGGAGCTGGACTGGTTTAACTCGACCGAGATAATCGTCCTGACGGTCATTGCCGTGATCGCCATTATCTTCCTGATAGTGTGGGAGCTAACCGACGACCATCCGGTGATCGATTTGTCATTATTCAAATCGAGAAACTTTACCATTGGTTGTTTGTGTATCAGCCTGGCCTATATGTTGTACTTCGGCGCGATAGTCTTGCTGCCACAGCTATTACAGGAGGTATATGGCTATACCGCCACCTGGGCCGGCTTGGCATCAGCGCCGGTGGGGATATTACCGGTGCTATTGTCACCCATAATTGGGCGCTTCTCACATCGAATTGATATGCGTCAATTAGTCACATTCAGCTTCATTATGTATGCAGTTTGTTTCTACTGGCGAGCATATACATTCGAACCGGGAATGGATTTTGGTGCCTCGGCGTGGCCGCAGTTTGTGCAAGGTTTTGCTATTGCCTGCTTCTTTATGCCACTGACGGCGATTACTTTGTCCGGTTTACCGCCAGAGCGTATGGCGGCGGCATCCAGTTTATCTAACTTCCTGCGAACACTGGCGGGGTCGATTGGTACTTCAATCACCACCACTTTGTGGACGCAAAGAGAATCGATGCACCATTCACAGTTGACGGAATTTGTTAACCCGTTTAACCCGAATGCCACGCAAATGTATCAGGATCTCGAGAAACTGGGGATGAATCAGCAGCAAGCATCGGCTTATCTGGCACGGGAAATTACCAATCAAGGGCTGATTATCTCGGCTAATGAGATTTTCTGGCTCTCGGCGGGCGTGTTCCTACTGCTACTGGCACTGGTGTGGTTTGCTAAACCGCCATTTACCTCCGGCGGCGGAGGCGGTGGCGCGCACTAGCAGCAAAAACTGACTAATAAAAAAAGGGCGCTGACTTATCATCAGCGCCCTTTAAGGTTATCAACAAAGCTATTTTATAGTTCGGAGATTAGCGGGGTGACTGCACCAATGGGCGCTCCGACGGCTTACGCCGTTACGACCCATTCGGCACATTTCCCCGCTTATCAACTTGTTACTTTATATTTTAGCTATTGCAACGACGAATGAATTAAGCCTGATTTTGACGCCACCACTCCGACAGCAAAATACCGGTCGCCACTGACACATTCAAACTTTCAACTTTGCCAGTACCGCCAATAGAGACACTCACATCGCCCTGCTGCCAAGCGCTGTCAGTCAGGCCATCACTCTCTTGCCCTAAGACCAACACCATTTTGGCTGGTAGCTCAGCTTTCGCCAGACTGACACCTTTATGGCTTGAGGTGGTCACTATGGTGTAGCCCGCTTTACGGAAAGTATCCAACACAGAAAGGAAGTCATCAGCATTGATTGCTTTGATATGCTCTGCACCGCCTTCTGCTGTACGAACAGCCGCACCAGACTCCAACACTGCGGGGTCTTGCAGCAACACGCCATTGATACCAAAATGCGCACAGGTCCGCATAATGCCGCCCAGATTATGTGGGTTACCCACATCTTCCAGTGCCAACACGCAATCTTTCGCCTGAGTCTGTTGTTGCAGATAAGTTTCTGCATCCAAACCCTGACGTTTTTTAATCAGGAAGCACACGCCACCGTGGTGTTCAGTGCCAGATGCTTTCGCCAGTTCATCTTCTTCAACCACATGGTAAGCCTTGCGGTTAGCCGCCATCCATTTCAACGCTTCACGGAAACGAGGGGTAACTGACTGCACAAACCAAGCGCGCACAATAGCATCAGGACGGCTTTCAAACAGCGCTTTACAGGCATTTTCGCCATAAACGCGTGTTTCTTCAGCCCGCTGACGGCGCAATTGCGCTGGGTCTACATGGCTTTTACCGCTGATACCGCCGTGATCAAACTCGGGCTCTTCAGAGGGGGCGCGAGACACCGTTTTCCACGGTGAATCGTAAGGGCCACTGCTGTCAGAACGCGCCGGACGGCTAGGACTCGTGCGTTCATTACGGCCTGAATCATTACGACGTGAGTCATTATTACGCGATGAGCTGCCGCGACTGGCACTATCACCCGGGCGGCCTTTGCCTGCCGGACGCTGGTTTTTACCACGGTTATTATTACTACGGTCGTCGCTGCTGTTTTCGTCACTGCGGACGTACATCACTTTAACTTTGCCGTTTTTGCCACTAAATGAATCGTTCATTGTCTTCTCCACCAACGCGCAGGGCGCGAAGATTACCTGATGTCCGCCCGGTTAGCCATAAGCAAGCACTAAAAGCTAGCAACTATCGTATTCATCGAATAAACCATTTTGGCTCTGAGCTCATTTATACCCATAATAGATAACAGCAACGAAACAATTCAGGTCACATTGACTGTATGGTTTCCCTTAATCTACTCAGATACTCAATAAAGGCTAATTTATGAATACGGTATGTACAGCTTGTATGGCGACCAATCGCCTACCGGAAACACGTATTGATGACGGCGCTAAATGTGGGCGCTGCGGCCACTCTTTATTTGATGGCGAAGTCATTAACGCCACCGCCGAAACACTGGATAAACTGCTGCAAGATGACCTGCCGGTGGTCATAGACTTCTGGGCACCATGGTGTGGCCCTTGCCGCAGCTTCGCGCCCATCTTTGAAGATGTTGCCGCAGAGCGTGCCGGAAAAGTTCGCTTCGTTAAAATCAATACTGAAGCAGAACCCGCACTCAGCGCGCGTTTCCGTATCCGCAGCATTCCCACCATTATGCTGTATCGGAACGGCAAAATGGTCGACATGCTTAGCGGCGCATTACCAAAGGCACCTTTTGATAATTGGTTAAATGAGCAATTATCAGTGGAACCTACCGCGCGCTAAGCTAGTTTAACTCATTTATCACCCTTCGGGGCCACTCAAGTGCCCGATAAAGTTTGGTTATAATCCAAAACAGCACCCTGACAGTTTTCTGTTGGAGTGTTGTTTTTTCTTTTATGGTATGACTGGGCACAAGGGTTGATTAGAATAGCGCTATTTCTTCAGGAGTCCGTCGTGACTGAATCATCCACCACCGACCCTATTTTACCGACGGTCATAAATGCTTTACCGACAGAAAATGCAGTATTGCGTTTGCGCCAGCAGCGGTTATCCGCATCCACCCGCCCTTATCGCGCCCGTGGTTGCCGTGCTATTCGCTGCCAAGGCTGTCTGTTAACTGAGCGATTTTGCTTGTGTGACACCATCAAACAACAGCCGGCCAACAGCCGTTTTTGCCTGATAATGTTTGATACTGAACCCCTCAAGCCCAGTAATACTGGCCGCTTAATTGCTGATATTCTGCCAAACACTCAAGCTTTTCTCTGGGCGCGAACAGAAGTTTCCCCTGAGCTGTTAGCCGCGATACGCGACCCTCAGCGCCAACCTTATGTGGTTTTCCCAGAAAAATATGCCGACCCCGAGCGGCAAGTCTTCAATCAATTACCTGTCAGCGATAAACCACCGTTATTTATTCTGCTGGACGGTACCTGGACTGAAGCTAAAAAAATGTTTCGTAGAAGCCCGTATCTTAGCGGACTACCGATATTGTCGCTGAATGTCAGCAATACCTCGGATTATATGCTGCGAGAAGCAGCACGCCCGGAACAACATTGCACCGTCGAAGTTGCTGCAGCCCTACTCCAGCAAGCTGGTGATATTCATGCCGCCGATGGATTAACTGCCCATTTTCATTATTTCCGCCAGCAATATTTAGCAGGAAAACCTCACCATCCAGTGGGCCGAGTCACAGCAAATACCGAAAAAATCGCATAAAATCAATAAAGCTGTCTTTGACTGACCCCCAATAGATTTGAGGGGACAGGAAGGCGGCAAGTAAGTGCATCCCGATAAGTCTATTTATTTTAAGGTCACTGACCAGTCAGTGATTCGGGAACAAATTTGAACGCTGTTTGCGGCAACCTCGTAGAGGCGATGGCCATGAATGGGCTGAGTAACCGGACGCAATCAACACTCCTGCAACTTGAAAGATGACGGGGATAATATGAGCCAACGTGGATTAGAAGCCCTACTACGCCCCAAGTCTATTGCGGTCATTGGCGCATCTGAAAAACCGGAGCGCGCGGGTTTTCTAATGATGCGTAATTTGCTCGATGGCGGCTTTAATGGCCCGATTCTACCTGTTACTCCTACTCATAAAGCCGTTTGTGGTGTGCTGGCTTACGCAAATATCGCCAGCCTACCCATTACCCCCGACCTGGCTATTTTGTGCACCCATGACCGCCGTAATCTATCACTGCTGGAAGACTTAGGGACTCGGGGTTGTAAAGCGGTGATTATCCTGTCGGCGGCAACTGAACAATTCCCTGAACTGAAAGCCTGTGCGCAACGCCACCATATGCGCTTACTTGGCCCAAACAGTCTGGGTTTACTGGCTCCGTGGCAAGGGTTAAATGCCAGCTTCTCGCCAGTGCCTATCAAAAAAGGGCGGCTGGCGTTTATCTCCCAATCAGCGGCAGTTGCCAACACCATTTTGGACTGGGCGCAGCAACGCGAAGTGGGATTCTCTTACTTCATTGCTCTCGGTGATAGCCTGGACATTGATGTCGATGACTTGCTCGACTTCCTCGCCAGAGATGGGAAAACCAGCGCTATCATGTTGTATATTGAGCATATCAGTGATGCGCGCCGCTTCTTATCCGCCTCCCGCAGTGCCTCGCGCAATAAACCCATTCTGGTGGTCAAAAGCGGCCGCAGCCAACGCGCCCAACAATTACTCAATGGCCAACAAGGGTTGGATGCTGCCTATGACGCAGCCATTCAGCGCGCGGGTCTGTTGCGGGTTCAAGATACTCACGAGCTATTTTCGGCAGTCGAAACACTAAGCCATATGCACCCATTGCGCGGGGAGCGGTTACTGATTGTCAGCAATGGCGCAGCCCCGGCGGCAATGGCCTTGGATGAGTTGATTAGCCGTAATGGCAAGCTGGCAACACTGTCTGATACCACGCAATCCGCCCTGAGCGCGGCACTACCGCCTTTTGTTTCCTTACGAAATCCGATTGACCTGCGGGATGATGCCAGCGCTGAGCGCTATTTAGCGGCGCTTAAACCCTTATTGGACAGCACCGATTACGACGCGCTGTTGCTTATCCACTCACCGAGCGCAGCGGCACCGGGCGGTAAAACCGCTGAGTTATTGATATCGGCCATCCGCCAGCACCCGCGCGGTAAGCGCATTACCTTGCTAACTAATTGGTGCGGTGAATATTCATCACAAGATGCCCGTCGTTTATTCACGGAGGCCGGTATTCCGACCTATCGCACCCCAGAAGGCGCGATAACCGCCTTTATGCACATGGTTGAATATCGCCGTAACCAAAAGCAGTTAAAAGAAACTCCAGCCTTGCCTATCGGCCTCACGGCCAATACCGCCCATGTGCACCAGTTAATTCGCCAGGCCCTGGCAGAAGGTACGACCCAACTTGATACCCATGAAGTGCAGCCAATCCTTGAAGCCTATGGCCTCAGCATGTTGCCAACCTGGATTGCCAGTGACAGTGTCGAAGCAGTACACATTGCTGAGCGGTTGGGCTATCCGGTTGCCATCAAATTACGCTCGCCAGATATTGCGCATAAATCCGAAGTTCAGGGAGTCATGTTATACCTGCGTACCGCAATCGAAGTGCAACGGGCAGCGGACGATATTCTTGATCGCGTGAAACGCACTTATCCCCAAGCCCGTATCGACGGTTTATTGGTGCAAAGTATGGCAAACCGCGCTGGGGCGCAGGAGCTACGGATTGCTGTGGAACAAGATGCCATTTTTGGCCCACTCATTATGCTGGGGGAAGGCGGCATTGAATGGCACCATGAAACGCAGGCCGCAGTTGCATTACCGCCCCTCAATATGGCATTAGCTCGCTATCTGATAATCCAGGCGGTCAAAGGTGGAAAAATCCGCAGCCGCGGCTCACTGCAACCTCTCGACATTCCTGGCCTGAGCCGTTTGCTAGTACAAGTTTCCAACTTGATTCTCGACTGCCCTGAAATCTCGCGTTTAGATATTCACCCCGTGCTTGCTTCTGGCAGTGAGTTCACGCTGCTGGATGTATCAATGCAGTTAGCTCCCGTCACTGGCGACCCACAAGCGCGACTGGCTATCCGCCCCTACCCGCACGAGTTGGAACAAACCGTGATACTAAAAGACGGCTCTCATTGCTTATTCCGCCCTATCTTGCCGGAGGATGAGCCGCTGCTAAAACTGTTTATTGATCAAGTCACTAAAGAAGATCTCTACTATCGCTACTTCAGTGAAATCAACGAATTCAGCCACGATGATTTGGCGAACATGACACAGATTGACTATGATCGGGAAATGGCCTTTGTTGCGGTGCGTCAAAATGCAACTGGCTCGGAAATTATTGGTGTCACGCGCGCGCTATCTGACCCTGACAATATTGATGCGGAGTTCGCTGTCTTGGTGCGCTCAGATTTAAAAGGACTGGGGCTGGGGCGGGAGTTGCTCGAGAAAATGATCCAGTACACCCGCAGCCATGGGTTAACTCGGCTAACAGCAGTCACCATGCCCAATAATCGGGGTATGATTGGGTTGGCGAAGAAACTGGGTTTTAGTATTGATGTGCAAATGGAAGATGGCATTGTTAACCTGGAGCTGACACTTTGATTTCAATCACCTGAATCGCTGTGATATAGGCCACATAGATAAGTGATTCGGTCTACGGTTGGCAAAACTTGCGCACAATCCAGAAAAGTAGTGGTATTATCGCCCGACTCTATGGATTAGTGTTTTTTTTGATATGGCGGTTCTGCCATCAAATAACAAGAGAAGAAGCGCACTGTGATGTTGTCAAAATTCAAACGTAGCAAACATCAACAACACCTTGCACAACTGCCCAAACTCCCCCAGTCAGTTGATGATGTCCAAACGCTTTATTGCCCCAAAGTTTTCCGCTCAACTCTGCTGGAACTAATAGGCCAGGCGACCAAACGTATCTATCTGGTGGCGCTTTACCTTGAGCAGGATGATGCAGGCCGTGATGTGATGAGCGCTCTCTATCAGGCCAAACAGCGGCATCCTGAGCTGGAAATTTGTGTATTAGTGGATTGGCATCGCGCCCAACGAGGCCGCATCGGGGCCGCCGCTGTTAATACTAATGCAGATTGGTATTGTGAGATGGCAAACAAGCACCCAGACATCTGTGTTCCGGTTTACGGTGTCCCGGTGAATACCCGCGAAGCCCTTGGTGTGTTGCATCTGAAAGGTTTTATCATTGATGATACCGTAATTTACAGTGGTGCCAGCATCAATGATGTCTATCTCTATCAAAACGATAAATATCGTTATGACCGTTATCAATTAATTACGAATCAATCATTAGCCGATATTATGGTTGATTATGTGAAGCAACGAGTTCTGAGTGCAGGTGCCGTTCAGCGTCTCGATCGCATTGATCGCCCCACTAATCCTGAGATCAAAAACGAAACTCGGCAGTTTCGATCATCACTGCGAGATATCGGTTATCAATTTCCAGCACAAGCTGGCAATGATGAATTAGCAGTCACTCCGTTGGTTGGGCTAGGTAAAAAAAGCCAACTCAACAAAACTATTCATCATTTAATGGCTTCCGCTGATGAACGCCTCACTATTTGTACGCCCTATTTCAACCTGCCCGCATTGTTAGTTCGTAATATCATTTATCTACTGCGCGAAGGTAAACAGGTTGAGATTATTGTTGGTGACAAAACAGCGAACGACTTTTATATTCCCGAAGATCAGCCGTTTAAAATCATTGGTGCTTTACCATACCTATATGAAATCAACTTGCGCCGCTTCCTTAGCCGCTTACAGCGCTTTGTAGATAATGGTCAACTGATTGTTCGTTTATGGAAAGATGGCGACAATACTTATCATCTGAAAGGGATGTGGGTAGATAATAACTGGCAGTTGATCACGGGGAACAATCTGAATCCACGTGCATGGCGTCTGGATCTGGAAAATGCCATTTTGATCCACGATCCTAAGCATGAGATGCATGAGCAGCGTGCAAAAGAGCTGGAATGTATTCGAACTCATACTAAAGTTGTTTCACACTACCTTGAACTTGAGAATATTCAGCAGTATCCGGTCAAGGTGCGTAAACTGATCCGCCGCTTACGCAGAATTCGTATCGACCGACTCATTAGTCGTATTCTGTAAAATTCAAACAAAAAACCCGGTTCTATTGCCGGGTTTTCTGTCTCCAGCCAGGGGAGGAACGGCATGTGGTGCCCACCTTATCTTCGCCCTTTAATTATTGCCCCGCTACTTTTCACCAGCTCTGCATGTACCCATATGGCCAACGATAGCTGGACGGGAAAAGATAAAGCCCAACATTTTTTTGCCTCTGCAGCACTAGCCGCTGCGGGTACAGCTTATGGTGAACATCAGAATTGGTCAGATGCCAAAAGCCGCAATTTCGGTTTACTATTTTCGATAAGTATCGGCGCAGCTAAAGAGCTATATGATAGCCGCCAAGCTGGCACGGGCTGGAGTTGGAAAGATTTTGCCTGGGATGTCGCTGGCGCAGTCACTGGCTATAGTCTTTATCAGGCAGTTAACTAAGATTACCTATAGAACTACTGGCGCTAGTCTAACCGTTCAATATACTCATATTGTATTTTGTTTTAAGTGGATGCATAAAAAAAGCCCTCTGCGCAGCAGAAGGCTTTTCTCTTTTTCTTTTCCACATAGCAAAAACCCCACGCTTTTGGCATGGGGTCTCGGCTTTATTTGATGCCTGGCAGTGTCCTACTCTCGCATGGGGAGACCCCACACTACCATCGGCGCTACGGCGTTTCACTTCTGAGTTCGGCATGGGATCAGGTGGGTCCACCGCGCTATGGCCGCCAGGCAAATTCTGTTTCAATTAACCCGCTATGCAATATCACACAGCCAGCCAATCCAATCTCGGAACTTCGCTGAAAATCTTAATTTCTCTCAAATCACCAAAACACCTTTGGTGTTGTAAGGTTAAGCCTCACGGATCATTAGTACTGGTTAGCTCAATGCATCGCTGCACTTACACACCCAGCCTATCAACGTCATAGTCTTTAACGTTCCTTCAGGGGGCTTAAAGCCCCAGGGAAGACTCATCTCGAGGCAAGTTTCCCGCTTAGATGCTTTCAGCGGTTATCTCTTCCGAATTTAGCTACCGGGCAATGCCATTGGCATGACAACCCGAACACCAGTGATTCGTCCACTCCGGTCCTCTCGTACTAGGAGCAGCCCCTCTCAATCTTCCAACGCCCACGGCAGATAGGGACCGAACTGTCTCACGACGTTCTAAACCCAGCTCGCGTACCACTTTAAATGGCGAACAGCCATACCCTTGGGACCTACTTCAGCCCCAGGATGTGATGAGCCGACATCGAGGTGCCAAACACCGCCGTCGATATGAACTCTTGGGCGGTATCAGCCTGTTATCCCCGGAGTACCTTTTATCCGTTGAGCGATGGCCCTTCCATTCAGAACCACCGGATCACTAAGACCTACTTTCGTACCTGCTCGAGCCGTCACTCTCGCAGTCAAGCTAGCTTATGCCTTTGCACTAACCTCACGATGTCCGACCGTGATTAGCTAACCTTCGTGCTCCTCCGTTACTCTTTGGGAGGAGACCGCCCCAGTCAAACTACCCACCAGACACTGTCCTCACCCCGGATTACGGGGCCGAGTTAGAACATCAAACATTAAAGGGTGGTATTTCAAGGTTGGCTCCATGCAGACTGGCGTCCACACTTCGATGCCTCCCACCTATCCTACACATCAAGGCTCAATGTTCAGTGTCAAGCTATAGTAAAGGTTCACGGGGTCTTTCCGTCTTGCCGCGGGTACACTGCATCTTCACAGCGAGTTCAATTTCACTGAGTCTCGGGTGGAGACAGCCTGGCCATCATTACGCCATTCGTGCAGGTCGGAACTTACCCGACAAGGAATTTCGCTACCTTAGGACCGTTATAGTTACGGCCGCCGTTTACTGGGGCTTCGATCAAGAGCTTCGCCTTGCGGCTGACCCCATCAATTAACCTTCCAGCACCGGGCAGGCGTCACACCGTATACGTCCACTTTCGTGTTTGCACAGTGCTGTGTTTTTATTAAACAGTTGCAGCCAGCTGGTATCTGCGACTGGCTTCGGCGCCGGGAGCAAGTCCCTTTACCTAATGCCAGCGTGCCTTCTCCCGAAGTTACGGCACCATTTTGCCTAGTTCCTTCACCCGAGTTCTCTCAAGCGCCTGAGTATTCTCTACCTGACCACCTGTGTCGGTTTGGGGTACGATTTAATGTTACCTGATGCTTAGAGGCTTTTCCTGGAAGCTTGGCATCAACTACTTCATCACCGTAGTGACTCGTCATCACACCTCAGCGTTGATAAGCAACCGGATTTACCAAGTCGCTCCGCCTACATGCTTAAACCGGGACAACCGTCGCCCGGCTAGCCTAGCCTTCTCCGTCCCCCCTTCGCAGTAACACCAAGTACAGGAATATTAACCTGTTTCCCATCGACTACGCTTTTCAGCCTCGCCTTAGGGGTCGACTCACCCTGCCCCGATTAACGTTGGACAGGAACCCTTGGTCTTCCGGCGTGCGGGTTTTTCACCCGCATTATCGTTACTTATGTCAGCATTCGCACTTCTGATACCTCCAGCAACCCTCACAGGTCACCTTCAACGGCTTACAGAACGCTCCCCTACCCAACAACACCTAAGTGTCGCTGCCGCAGCTTCGGTGCATGGTTTAGCCCCGTTACATCTTCCGCGCAGGCCGACTCGACCAGTGAGCTATTACGCTTTCTTTAAATGATGGCTGCTTCTAAGCCAACATCCTGGCTGTCTATGCCTTCCCACATCGTTTCCCACTTAACCATGACTTTGGGACCTTAGCTGGCGGTCTGGGTTGTTTCCCTCTTCACGACGGACGTTAGCACCCGCCGTGTGTCTCCCGTGATAACATTCTTCGGTATTCGGAGTTTGCATCGGTTTGGTAAGCCGGGATGGCCCCCTAGCCGAAACAGTGCTCTACCCCCGAAGATGAGTTCACGAGGCGCTACCTAAATAGCTTTCGGGGAGAACCAGCTATCTCCCGGTTTGATTGGCCTTTCACCCCCAGCCACAAGTCATCCGCTAATTTTTCAACATTAGTCGGTTCGGTCCTCCAGTTAGTGTTACCCAACCTTCAACCTGCCCATGGCTAGATCACCGGGTTTCGGGTCTATACCTTGCAACTAGACGCCCAGTTAAGACTCGGTTTCCCTACGGCTCCCCTATTCGGTTAACCTTGCTACAAAATATAAGTCGCTGACCCATTATACAAAAGGTACGCAGTCACACCACGAAGGTGCTCCCACTGCTTGTACGTACACGGTTTCAGGTTCTATTTCACTCCCCTCGCCGGGGTTCTTTTCGCCTTTCCCTCACGGTACTGGTTCACTATCGGTCAGTCAGGAGTATTTAGCCTTGGAGGATGGTCCCCCCATATTCAGACAGGATGTCACGTGTCCCGCCCTACTCATCGAGTTCACAGCAAGTGTGTTTTTGTGTACGGGAGTATCACCCTGTACCCTGCGACTTTCCAGACGCTTCCACTAACACACAAACTGATTCAGACTCTGGGCTCCTCCCCGTTCGCTCGCCGCTACTAGGGGAATCTCGGTTGATTTCTTTTCCTCGGGGTACTTAGATGTTTCAGTTCCCCCGGTTCGCCTTGCATGGCTATGTATTCACCATGCAATAGTGCAACGAATTGCACTGGGTTTCCCCATTCGGGTATCGTCGGTTATAACGGTTCATATCACCTTACCGACGCTTTTCGCAGATTAGCACGCCCTTCATCGCCTCTGACTGCCTAGGCATCCACCGTGTACGCTTAGTCGCTTAACCTCACAACCCGAAGGTGTCTTTGCAGACAACTTGCGTTGCGATTATTTGAGAGACTCTAATACAGGTTAATCCTTATCTCAGTACATCTACGGAGAGATAAGTTTCAGCTGTATTGTTTCAATTTTCAGCTTGTTCCAGATTGTTAAAGAGCAATATTTCACAACACACTGAGTCTTGCGACCGCAGTACGTTTTGAAATAGTTTTATATGGTGGAGCTAAGCGGGATCGAACCGCTGACCTCCTGCGTGCAAGGCAGGCGCTCTCCCAGCTGAGCTATAGCCCCATATAAAAAGCAAAATACCTTATCGGCATAACTCATTCTCAGACAAGGCGCAGTCACGCGACGTTTATTGTTATAAACGAGTGTGTCTGTAACGCAGTATGAGGATGAGTTGGTGGGTCTGAGTGGACTTGAACCACCGACCTCACCCTTATCAGGGGTGCGCTCTAACCACCTGAGCTACAGACCCAACAAGGTACTAAAGCCCGACTAATTTCTCAGCCCGGCCTTATTTGCTCGTTACTTTCTATCAGACAATCTGTGTGGACACTGCGCAATGCGTATCGTTAGGTAAGGAGGTGATCCAACCGCAGGTTCCCCTACGGTTACCTTGTTACGACTTCACCCCAGTCATGAATCACAAAGTGGTAAGCGCCCTCCCGAAGGTTAAGCTACCTACTTCTTTTGCAACCCACTCCCATGGTGTGACGGGCGGTGTGTACAAGGCCCGGGAACGTATTCACCGTAGCATTCTGATCTACGATTACTAGCGATTCCGACTTCATGGAGTCGAGTTGCAGACTCCAATCCGGACTACGACAGACTTTATGTGGTCCGCTTGCTCTCGCGAGTTCGCTTCACTTTGTATCTGCCATTGTAGCACGTGTGTAGCCCTACTCGTAAGGGCCATGATGACTTGACGTCATCCCCACCTTCCTCCGGTTTGTCACCGGCAGTCTCCCTTGAGTTCCCACCATTACGTGCTGGCAACAAAGGATAAGGGTTGCGCTCGTTGCGGGACTTAACCCAACATTTCACAACACGAGCTGACGACAGCCATGCAGCACCTGTCTCACAGTTCCCGAAGGCACCAAAGCATCTCTGCTAAGTTCTGTGGATGTCAAGAGTAGGTAAGGTTCTTCGCGTTGCATCGAATTAAACCACATGCTCCACCGCTTGTGCGGGCCCCCGTCAATTCATTTGAGTTTTAACCTTGCGGCCGTACTCCCCAGGCGGTCGACTTAACGCGTTAGCTCCGGAAGCCACGCCTCAAGGGCACAACCTCCAAGTCGACATCGTTTACAGCGTGGACTACCAGGGTATCTAATCCTGTTTGCTCCCCACGCTTTCGCACCTGAGCGTCAGTCTTTGTCCAGGGGGCCGCCTTCGCCACCGGTATTCCTCCAGATCTCTACGCATTTCACCGCTACACCTGGAATTCTACCCCCCTCTACAAGACTCTAGCTTGCCAGTTTCAAATGCAGTTCCCACGTTAAGCGCGGGGATTTCACATCTGACTTAACAAACCGCCTGCGTGCGCTTTACGCCCAGTAATTCCGATTAACGCTTGCACCCTCCGTATTACCGCGGCTGCTGGCACGGAGTTAGCCGGTGCTTCTTCTGCGAGTAACGTCAATCAATCGTGCTATTAACACGACTGCCTTCCTCCTCGCTGAAAGTGCTTTACAACCCGAAGGCCTTCTTCACACACGCGGCATGGCTGCATCAGGCTTGCGCCCATTGTGCAATATTCCCCACTGCTGCCTCCCGTAGGAGTCTGGACCGTGTCTCAGTTCCAGTGTGGCTGGTCATCCTCTCAGACCAGCTAGGGATCGTCGCCTAGGTGAGCCATTACCCCACCTACTAGCTAATCCCATCTGGGCACATCCGATGGCGTGAGGCCCGAAGGTCCCCCACTTTGCTCTTGCGAGGTCATGCGGTATTAGCTACCGTTTCCAGTAGTTATCCCCCTCCATCAGGCAGTTTCCCAGACATTACTCACCCGTCCGCCGCTCGCCGGCAAAGTAGTAAACTACTTCCCGCTGCCGCTCGACTTGCATGTGTTAGGCCTGCCGCCAGCGTTCAATCTGAGCCATGATCAAACTCTTCAATTTAAGATTTGTTTGATTTGCTATGAGTTAACATAGCGATGCTCAAAGATTACTTTCTGCAAATATGCATTCGAACCGAAGTTCAAATGTGTACTGCTTTGGTCACTCTTCAAGACTTTGATATTTCTTCTGCCTGCCGAAACAGGCTTCGATATCGTCTTGCGAGTGCCCACACAGATTGTCTGATAAATTGTTAAAGAGCGTTCGTTACCCGTTTGCCTTTCGGCGAATCTTACGGTAACGCGGGAGGCAAATAATACGCTTTCCCGCTACAGAGTCAACCACTTAATCAGTTAATTTTCTCTGCTCTCCCCGGCCACTCTGTGAAGTTGCTCACAGCGCCGTGTCGATGGATGCGCATTATAGGGAGCTGCTTCAGAATGGCAAGGGTTTATATTAAAGTTTTTTCCGTTTGCTGACTATTTAAACGAAACGACTATTTGTGACGCATTTTTATCGCTTTTGGCAGGTCAGCTAGGCTATTTAGCACCCAATCTGCCGCTGCTTCACCTTCTGCAGTCACAGGCTTACCGGTGCGGACTAACACTTTAGTACCGATATTTGCCGCTAGTGCTGCCTGCATATCTTCAATTTTGTCGCCAACCATATAAGAAGAAGCCATATCGATGTTCAATTCACTTTGTGCTTGCAGTAACATGCCTGGCAATGGCTTACGGCATTCACATGTTTCGCGAAACTCCGCTACACTGCCATCGGGATGATGTGGGCAGAAATAGATACCATCTAAATCAACACCACGATCAGCAAGAGACCAATCCATCCATTCGGTGAGGCTCAAAAATTGCTCTTCGGTAAAAATACCGCGCGCAATCCCTGATTGGTTGGTAACCAAAACCAGAGCAAAACCCATTTCTTTCAATTCACGGCAAGCATCAATAACACCATCGATAAACTGAAAATTATCAATTTCGTGGACATAACCATGATCAACATTAATTGTTCCATCACGATCTAAAAATATTGCGGGGACGGGCTGAGTCACTTATCTGCTCCTGAGGGCTGTAAACTTGGTTAGTATCGCATGTTTTCTTACCGATTGAGAATGGCAGAGAATCAGTGTTGCCAGTTGACTTAGCCGTCTAGACGCCTTAACATCCAATCTATACTTTGGGTTCTGCCAAAGTTTACTTTTTATCTAGCCACGGAAATGACGATAAAATAAGAATAATATGATTAAACTTTCTCATATCAGCAAAGTATTCCAGCAGGGTTCGCGCACCATTACCGCGCTTTCAGACGTGAGTTTGCACGTCCCAGCTGGGCAAATTTATGGCGTTATTGGTGCCTCAGGTGCCGGTAAAAGTACCTTGATCCGATGCGCCAATATGTTAGAACGCCCCACCAGCGGACAAGTATTGGTTGATGGGCAAGATCTGACAACTTTATCTGAAGGCCAACTGACACGCGCTCGTCGTCAGATTGGCATGATTTTCCAGCATTTCAATTTGCTCTCCTCGCGCACAGTGTATGGCAATATCGCGTTGCCACTTGAACTGGACAACACATCACGTGCAGATATAAAGAAGAGAGTCACTGAGTTGCTGGATTTAGTCGGGCTTGCCGATAAGCAAGATGCTTACCCTGCAAATCTGTCCGGTGGGCAAAAACAACGCGTTGCTATCGCCCGCGCTTTGGCCAGTAATCCTAAGGTTCTGCTGTGTGACGAAGCCACCAGTGCGCTGGATCCTGCAACCACCCGTTCAATTCTGGAATTGCTAAAAGATATTAATCGCCGTTTGGGTCTGACCATCTTGCTTATTACCCATGAAATGGATGTGGTGAAACGCATTTGTGATCAAGTTGCGGTTATCAGTGATGGCAAATTGATTGAGAAAGACAGTGTCAGTGAAGTGTTTTCTCATCCGAAAACACCACTGGCGCAACAATTTATTCAATCAACCCTACATTTGGATATTCCAGAAGATTACGCACTGCGTATGACCCAAGAGCCAACCACAGACCGAGTCCCGCTGCTTAAACTGGAGTTCACCGGTAAATCTGTTGATGCGCCGTTGATTTCACAGGCTGTGCGTCGCTTTAATATTGATATTGGTATCCTTAGCTCGCAAATGGACTATGCCGGCGGTGTTAAATTTGGTGTCATGCTGGCTGAGCTGCATGGCGACAATCATGATGGCCTCGCAGCTATCAAATTCTTGCAAGATCATCATGTAAAAGTAGAGGTTCTGGGTTATGTCTGAGGCAATGATGTGGTTAATGGGCCGAGGCGTCTGGGAAACTCTAATGATGACGTTTGTCTCTGGCTTCTTTGGTTTTGTGTTGGGGCTGCCTGTCGGGGTTCTATTGTATGTCACTCGCCCAGGGCAAATTATTGCGAACAATAAGATTTACCGCACCTTGTCTGGGGTAGTGAATATCTTCCGCTCCATACCTTTTATTATCTTATTGGTATGGATGATTCCATTCACTCGGATGATCGTCGGCACCTCTATTGGTTTGCAGGCGGCAATAGTCCCGTTAACGGTAGGTGCCGCTCCGTTTATTGCTCGCATGGTGGAAAATGCTCTTTTGGAAATTCCATCAGGATTGGTTGAGGCAGCCCGTGCTATGGGTGCTACACCCATGCAAATCATCAAAAAAGTGTTGTTACCCGAAGCGCTACCAGGTTTGGTAAATGCGGCCACAATTACTTTAATTACCTTAGTGGGTTATTCCGCTATGGGGGGCGCAGTCGGTGCCGGTGGTTTAGGTCAAATCGGCTATCAGTATGGTTACATTGGTTATAATGCCACGGTAATGAATACAGTGTTGGTGCTATTAGTTATTTTGGTTTATCTGATTCAGTTAAGTGGCGATCGGATCGTAAAAGCCGTTACCCACAAGTAGTTATTGATACATATATTACCCAAAGGACTTGGAGCTACAGGTAGGCAGCAAGCGAATGAATCCTGATGAGCTTATCAAGTAAGTGATTCAGGTGAGTGAACGTAGCGAACAACCCTGTAGCCCAAAGTACGAAGGGTATAGCGACGGCCTCACACAGCGGCGCATCTTAACAAGTGTTTATAGAGGAAAGGATATGTCTTTAAAATTCAAATCTATTGCGGCAGTTAGTGCATTAATCGGTACTCTGGCACTGGTGGGTTGCGGCCCAGCGGAAAAAGATCCAAACCATATTAAAGTCGGTGTAATTGTGGGTGCTGAACAGCAAGTTGCTGAAGTTGCACAAAAAGTAGCAAAAGACAAATATGGCCTGGATGTTGAATTGGTCACCTTCAATGATTATGTATTACCGAATGAAGCACTGAGCAAAGGCGATATTGACCTGAATGCTTTCCAGCATAAACCTTATCTGGATCAGCAAATCAAAGATCGTGGCTACAAACTGGTTTCTGTTGGTAACTCATTCGTTTACCCGATTGCTGGTTACTCTAAAAAAATCAAATCATTGGAAGAACTACAACCTGGCTCTCAGGTAGCATTGCCAAATGACCCGACTAACCTGGGCCGCTCACTGTTGCTGCTGCAAAAAGTCGGTCTGATTAAACTGAAAGACGGCGTTGGTCTGCTGCCAACAGTGCTGGATGTGGTTGAGAACCCTAAAAACCTGAAATTGATTGAACTGGAAGCGCCTCAGTTGCCACGTTCTTTGGATGACCAACAGATCGCATTGGCAATCATCAACACCACTTATGCTAGCCAAATTGGCCTGACACCGGCTAAAGATGGCCTGTTTGTCGAAGATAAAGACTCACCTTACGTTAACCTGATCGTGGCCCGTGAAGACAACAAAGATGCGGAAAACGTGAAGAAATTCGTTCAAGCTTATCAATCTGACGAAGTTTACGACGCAGCAAACAAAGCATTCAATGGTGGTGCAGTTAAAGGCTGGTAATAGTCAGTTAGCTATTTTGCTGAATACTGAATTTGCTGAATATAGGTTTCCTAAATTCACTGTTTGCTAAATATATTGCAAGACGGGCTATAGCCCGTCTTGTTATTTGCATAATAGATTGCTTCAATAGCGCCTCTTAAATAAAAAGGCTGAGGAATTTCTATGCGTGCGTTACCTCTGTGTCTGTTAGCTCTCTCGCTAACTGGGTGTTCCGTGCTTCAATCAAAGCCATCCACCACAGAAAATCCGGTTAAGCAACCGTCTCCGGTTATCAAATCCAGCCCTACCGTTGCCCCTCGTCCGGCTCCGGTAAAACTGTATAAAAGTGCAGAAGAGCTTGTTGGTAAGCCTTTCCGCGATTTAGGCGAAGTGTCCGGTGAATCTTGCCAATCCACCGTTCAGGACTCCCCACCGAGTATTGCAACCGCCCGTAAGAGAATGCAGACTCGAGCATCCTATATGAAAGCCAATGCAGTTTTACTGCATCAATGTGAAATACAAAGTGGTGTCCCCGGCTGTTATCAACAAGCCGTGTGTCAAGGCTCTGCACTGAATGTTTCATCAAAATGAGTGTTTTCTCCTTTAATCAGATTGGCGTCATCCGCTCACCCTATAAAGAAAAGTTTGCCGTGCCGCGCCAGCCGGGTCTGATTGAAGATGGTGGTGGCGAATTGCACCTATTAGCTCCCTATAACCAAGCGGAAGCTGTGCGAGGTTTGGCTGATTTTAGCCATTTATGGGTGATGTTCGTTTTCCATCAAACCATGGATGGTGGTTGGCGGCCTACGGTTCGCCCTCCGCGCCTAGGTGGTAATACTCGAATGGGGGTATTTGCCACCCGCTCCACCTTTCGGCCTAACCCGATTGGCATGTCCCTCATAGAGTTGAAAGGGGTGCATTGCCAAGGAGGACAAGTCATTTTGACGCTAGGCAGTCTGGACCTCGTTGATGGCACGCCAGTGATTGATATCAAACCTTATTTGCCTTTTGCGGAGAGCCAACCCCACGCGCGCGCGGGTTTTGCTCAAACAGCACCCGATGCAGACATGCCGGTGAGTTTTTCTCCTACCGCCGAACAACAGTTAATACAGCAACAACAACGTTATCCACATTTGCGGCGTTTTATCACTCAGGTTTTAGCGCAAGACCCGCGCCCAGCCTACCGAAAAAGTGATAATGAAAGCCGAGAATATGCGGTTCTACTACTAGAATTTAACGTGCGCTGGCGGGTTATTGCCGGCCAAACGGAAGTGTTATCACTCGACCCATACTAAATTTCACCCAGCTCTCTTTTGACAACCCGCACTCGCTGGTAAACTAAATTACTTTTTACTTTTTTGGCTGCCTCTATTTGTTGCAGTGCCAATGGAACCAAAACATCATGCGTACTAGCCAATATTTGCTCTCCACTCTGAAGGAGACACCTGCTGATGCTGAAGTGATCAGCCACCAGTTGATGCTCCGCGCCGGGATGATCCGTAAACTGGCCTCAGGTCTTTATACCTGGTTGCCGACCGGAGTCCGGGTGTTGAAGAAAGTCGAAAACATCGTGCGCGAAGAAATGAATAACGCCGGTGCAATCGAAGTTTCAATGCCTGTCGTGCAACCGGCTGATTTATGGCAAGAGAGTGGCCGTTGGGAACAATATGGCCCTGAACTGTTACGTTTTGTTGACCGCGGTGAGCGCCCTTTTGTACTCGGCCCAACTCATGAAGAAGTCATTACTGACCTGATTCGTGGCGAGATCAACTCTTACAAGCAGTTGCCACTGAATTTCTTCCAAATTCAAACCAAGTTCCGTGATGAAGTTCGCCCACGTTTTGGCGTGATGCGCGCCCGTGAGTTCCTGATGAAAGACGCTTACTCTTTCCATACCACTCAGGAATCATTGCAGGAAACTTATGACGCAATGTATGCCGCATACAGTAAAATTTTCAGCCGTATGGACCTGAATTTCCGTGCGGTACTGGCAGATACTGGCTCCATCGGTGGCAGTGCATCCCACGAGTTCCAAGTGCTGGCAGACAGTGGTGAAGACGATATCGTGTTCTCAACCGGTTCTGATTATGCTGCTAACATTGAATTCGCTGAAGCGCTGGCACCGGCTGAACCACGAGCAGCTGCGGCAGAAGAACTGCGTATCATTGATACTCCGAATGCAAAAACCATCGCTGAATTAGTCGAGCAGTTCACACTGCCGATTGAAAAAACCGTGAAAACCTTAATCGTTCATGCTCATGAAGAGAGTGGCCATAAGCTGGTTGCCCTGCTGGTTCGTGGTGATCACGAACTGAATGAGATTAAAGCTGAAAAATTGCCGCAAGTTGCCAAGCCATTAACTTTCGCGACAGAAGAAGAAATTCGTGCAGTTATTGGTGCAGGCCCAGGTTCATTAGGCCCGGTTAATCTACCAATGCCTGTTGTCGCTGATCGCAGTGTCGCGGTGATGAGTGATTTTGGCGCAGGCGCGAATATCGATGGCAAACATTACTTTGGCATTAACTGGGAGCGTGATTTGCCGCTGCCACACATTGCAGACTTGCGCAATGTGGTTGAAGGCGATATTAGCCCAGATGGTCAAGGCACTTTGCTTATCAAACGCGGCATTGAAGTGGGTCATATCTTCCAGTTAGGGACGAAATACTCGGAAGCCATGAAAGCCACAGTTCAAGGTGAAGATGGCCGCAACCAAGTGATGACCATGGGTTGTTACGGTATTGGGGTTTCCCGTGTGGTTGCTGCTGCCATTGAACAGAATCATGATGACCGCGGTATTATTTGGCCGGATGCTATTGCACCATTCCAGGTGGCTATTTTGCCAATGAATATGCATAAATCTTTCCGCGTCAAAGAACTGGCAGAAGAGTTATATACGACCCTGCGCTCTCATGGCATTGACGTTATTCTCGACGATCGTAAAGAGCGCCCTGGCGTGATGTTTGCTGATATGGAATTAATTGGCGTGCCACACAATATCGTTATTGGTGACCGCAATCTCGACAGCGAAGAAGTGGAATATAAAAATCGCCGTGCTGGTGAAAAGCAAATGATTAAAACCAGTGAAATCATTGATTTCTTGCTGAGCCAAATCAAACGCTAATTAGCTCTAAATAGAAAGCCGCCAGAATGTGAATAACAGCTGGCGGCTTTTTTATTGCAGCAAAAGTCAGATTCTACTGACTGTCGCAGCTCTTATTGGCATTGAACTGAATATCGCCTGCCGGGATCAGTGTTTTATCTGATTGCCCTTCCTCCATTGACGGCCGAATATCAAAATGGCCATTAAGGGTCAGGAATACTGGTTCCCCCACATTTTTACGCGCTTTTAAATATCCCTTTTCCAAGGCGATATTATTTTCCACTGGGAAAGTTTTGCCCGTTGCGCAATCGGTAAATACTGCCGCATCAGCAAAGTATTTATACATGCCGCTAAGTGGCATCGGCGTTTTAGGTAAAGGCTGAGCGCTGGGTACTAACTGATAATTCAATTTAGATTCAATCGGCAGGCCTTGTTGATCAAGCATTACAAGGTTTTTACCAACAGGTCGGAAATAACGTTTTTCCCCCTGCCCGGTGGTTAACACTAATTTATCCGCCGTACGCGCCCAGTGACCATATTCTGCAAATGCTTGGTCACCATCTTTGCTACCAAGATAAACTTCTTTCAAAATAAAAGTTCCATCACTATCGAGGAACAAAGAAGTATCCAGGCCGCTGCAATCTGCACAAGGTAAAACACCCTGATAACTTTGCTGCATGGGTTGTAAAACCTGCTCAACCGGCTGATGCCGATTATTACAACCTAATAATGACAGTGCACCTACTGCCAAAAATAGCGTTATTGTTAATTTACTCACAGTCATTCTCCCATACTGTGTCCGATATAAAAGGATGAAGCCGCATCAGTCACTATTGGGGCTGATATCAGCATCAATCCTGATGTATTTTACCGCGCAGCGCTTTTGTCGCTCCTTTGCGGACTTTACTTTCAACTCGCCTGATTTTTGAACCTTTGGTCGGTTTCGTCGCCCTGCGAGTTTTTTCTACCACCATCGCCTGACGGATTAATGCTACCAACCGCGCTAATGCAGCCTCACGATTCATATCCTGGCTACGGTATTCTTGCGCTTTAATAATGATGACCCCCTCAGCGGTCATCAAATGGCTATTGAGCAATAATAGCCTTTCTTTATAATACTCTGGCAGGCTTGAGGCCTTAATGTCAAAGCGCAAATGGATGGCTGTTGAGGTTTTATTCACATGCTGCCCACCCGCACCTTGGGCCCGAATAGCCGTCAGTTCAATCTCGCTGTCGGGTAAGCTGACATTATTGGATATAATCAACACGCTTATTGCCCATCGCCTTGCCATTCATCAAAACTAATTTCCAGATTATTCTTATCATCTGATAACCAAATAGTTCCCTCTTGCAGCGTGACTTGCAATGACATATTGCGCTGAGACAGCGCGGCCAACTTTGCCATTTTTTCATCATCCAGGAAACGCACCCGAAGATTACGATGCCCCGATAACTTTTCCTGCACCTGTGGCCACCACACTTTAGCGGCCCTTTCGCTGTAAGCATAGAGCACAACTTGCTGTGACTGGTTACAAGCTTTACGCAACCGCTTTTCCTCTGGCAGCCCCAATTCAACCCATAGTTCAATGCCATTGTGATCATTGTGACGCCAAATTTCAGGTTCGTCATCAGCACTCAAGCCTTTGGTAAACAACAAACGCTCATCAGCATGACAAATCCATGCCAATAAACGCAACATCATGCGCTGGTCAGTTTCAGATGGGTGTTGCGCGATGGTCAGGTTAATATCCTGAAAAAAATTACGGTCCATATCAGCGATGTTAACGGCAGCTTTATGGATGGTTGCTTTTAGTGCCATGGGTGACCTCTTAATTATCTGGCTTATAGTGTACTTGATTAAGTCTGCTAGCAGCCAGCCCGGTATAAAGTGAGTTATTAATTGTATCAATACTAAAAAGAAAGCTTTGTTCTGGCGCTGATATCTCCAACACTCCTGTGCTATAGTCCTTATAAGTTCAGAGTTTATCTTCGTAGGTTAACAGTGTGGTATTTGTGCTGAGAATCTACCGGGTTAAACTTTTCCGGGAGGATTACTGTGCAGCAATACTGTGAATTAGTACGCCGTTTTTATGCCGAAATTGGAAGTGGTGACCTTGGCTACGTGCCAGACGCCCTGCGCTGTGTATTGAAAGCATTGGACGAAGTTGCGGCTAACGACGCACTCCCGTCCTCCGTTAGGGAACAGGCGGCCTATGCCGCCGCTAACTTATTGGTGAGCGATTATGTCGATGAGTGAAGAGTATCAACCCATCAATTGTGATGACTACGATAATCTGGAACTCGCCTGCCAACATCACCTGATACTGACGTTGAAGTTGAGAGGCGGTGAGCTTGTAGAAGGTAAAGCTAGTGACCTGCTGCTGAGAAAAAAGGTCGAATACCTGATTGTCGAGCAAGAGGGGACAATGCGTGAGTTACGTCTTGACCACATAGCCAGCTTCAGTCACCCCGAGATAGGGACTGTAGTAGTAAGTGCATCATAATTCTGCACCTTTAACGACGGGCCACTGAAAAGTGGCCCGTTTTGCATTCAGGGCAGGCTAATTAAGGTTTCAAACTCGCATAATAAGCCGCCAAATCTGAAAAATCCTCATCAGACAAATTAGCAACATAGGCGCGCATCACTTCCGCCTGTCCACCGGTACGCGTCCCTTTCTTATAAGCTGCCAGTGATTGTTCTAAATACATAGCATTTTGCCCTGCAAGATTAGGATACATAGGCACTGAAACTTTGCCCTGTGCACCATGGCAAGCCACACAGCTGGCTGACTTCACACGACCGGCTTCTATATCATTTTTTGCCAATGCCGAAAAACTACATAAACTAAGTGCCACTATACTAACGACTAATTTCATCATTGCTCCTCAAGAATCAACAATCTTATTTCTTCTTATTATTTAATGCCGGTTTGGCCCAATGTAGATGCCAGCACGGGTCGCCTTCATTAACTTGCCCCGCTTGAGTGACAAATACACCGGCAGCGGCAATTAATTGTTCGCCAAAATACAGCAGAGGAATACGTTCCCGTTGCCACGGCGGGATACCTAACTCCTGCCATATTTTCTTGCCTTGACGAGAGTGGTGCCGCCCGACAATTTTTATATCCCCTTGTAAACCAAAGCGAATACTTATTTCTTCGCCAAGAGCGGGAGGCTTAATAGCTTGCCCGCCCTCGCGCGTAAAACTCAGCACCCCAAGATTGGCGGGCAAAATCAAAGGCGCGGGTACAGCCACCGCCTCGTCAGGTGCGACCTGAACTTTAGCCCAAGACAGATGCGGTGTTCGTATCTCTACCAGTGGTGATAGCAGGTACAAATATTGCCTAAAACGGCGAACCTGATATATGCCAAGAGTCAATTGAGGCTCGGCATCCTGTCTGGCCATCGCCACTTCCAACCACAAACGTTGCAGTTGGCTTTGTGATGGCATTGAAGCACCACGTCCAGCCAACCAACGGCGCAATATCGCAGCGCGTTTAGCCTCGGAGGCAAGTAGTAACCCCTCGACAGACAGCGCTCCCTCTTCATTTTGCAGTTGTTGCAGATTATCAGCCAGCAACTCATCCAATAGTTGCTCTTGTTCAGCACATAAACTGGCACTGCGCGCCGTCGCTTGAGCAAAATGTGGCCAGCGCTGAGTCAACAAAGGTAAGATTCTTAATCGCAGGAAATTGCGATCAAAACGATCGTCCTGATTACTGTCATCTTCAATCCATTGTAAGTGCTGTGTTCGAGCATAGTTTTCTAACATTTCACGAGAAAATGCCAATAATGGCCGCCATAGTTGGCTGTGAGCAAAAGGCATTTTAGCCGCCATGGCAGATAAACCCGCCGGGCCACTGCCGCGTTTGAGTGCCAGTAAGAAGGTTTCACACTGGTCATCTAAATGCTGGGCGGTAAGCAGTACTTCATTGGCGGCTAAATGTGAGGTAAAAGCCTCATAACGAGCGGTTCGCGCCGCCGCCTCAATACCCGCATGACGCGTATCAATATTAACGCGCACCACTTTCAGTGGAATTTTCCATTGCTTACATTGTTGCTGGCAATGAGTTACCCAACTATCTGCCAGTGGGTTTAAACCATGATGAATATGAATAGCACGAATGATCAAATCAGGAATAAGCTGATCGCGCAGGCAAACCAATAGATGCAGTAGCACACTGGAATCCAAGCCACCACTAAACCCCACCAGGACATGGCGCTGTTCACCCAATTGCGCGAACAGTGGGTTGAGTAAAACATTGGGTGTCGCAGGAGTGGCGTTCATCTTATTCCGCTATCAATTCATAGAGCTCCAGAGGTAAACCATCTGGGTCATTAAAGAAAGTAAAACGTGATTGTGTATAGGGATCAATGCGAACTGCTTCGCAAATCACACCAGCAGCGTCAAGTTCCTGCATCGCCAGTTCAATATCATCGACCTGAAAAGCCAAATGCCGTAAACCGCATGCTTCTGGGCGGCTAGGCCGTGGTGCCGGAGAGGGGAAAGAGAATAGCTCAATCGTATACTGGCCGTTTAGCGCCAGATCAGCTTTCCACGAGTCCCGCGCTTCACGATAAACTTCACTCAGGAGGCTAAAACCCAGTATTTCACAGTAGAATTTTTTGCTTGCCTGATAATCTGATCCAATGATTGCAATATGGTGAACCTGACGTATTGCTAACATATATCTCCTATATTATCCCATTGGTGCCATCGGTTAGTCCATTTTATTCTTGCACAAGAATAATACTAAAAACAAAATATTCATAATTATTCATTCACTAAAATATAAAAAAATACAACTCGACATAAAAACACATTTGATGACATGTGAATAATTGTTTTTATATAAACCCCCTATCAGTAACACGTGCTACTTTCTAACTTTGAAAACAATATTATTAAAATGAAACTAAAAAATAAAAAAACCGAGGTTAACATGTTAAATACAAACAGAATGAATATATATTTCATCAGAAAACTATCTTTAATTACCCTTGTTTTTACCAGTTTATCGGCCTCTGCCATTAATCCAGTGAATATTGTTTATCGAGTAGATAGCCGCCCCCCAGAAGAAATCACCTTGGCGGGGGGAATGATCCCCTATTTTCATTTACTTCATAGCAATGATTTATTAGAGCATTTCACAGGAGAGGCACCTATGGGTTATACCAGTGGATTTGTTTCAACCACCTCTTTATTAGAGCACGCAATCGATCATTCTATTTTTGAATTCGATATTGACGATGAAGGTTTATATATAGATAATTTTGAGACTTATCTATATGCTATTCGCCCGGCTGATAACTTCTATAATGTCGACGAGTCCATTAGCCATGCCAGAGATGCCTCACCTCAAAACGCCTATCAGTACACGATGTTGCGTGATGCTCTGGAAGAGTGGGGTGGCATGGAAGAATGGGTGGCATATGGTGGTTTTGCTCACACCCGGATTATAGCGTATGCCCCCATTAATGCTGCTTTACTGAATCAGTATTACCAATCTGGCGCTATGAATTCAGACGTTTTTTGGGCTACACGTTGGCATTCTAACCCATCATACTCGCCTCAATTTGATCATGATCAGAGTTCCTCCATACCTTACCCAACCGTTGGTACGCCGAATGGGTTCATTATTATGGCCCAGAATGAGGCCGGGCAACAATTACCACTGCCAGTGGTGACAGGAACTGCATGTAATGATAGCCAAAATATAAATCACTTAATAATGAAAAGAGAAAGTTTTACTAAAAGCACATGTCTTAATGAAAAATTTTCCACTATTAAATATTTTTACAATAAGAAAGCACTGGCTTCTATATTACTATTACTAACCTTAAATTAATGATTTGAAAATAATAACCATTTATTCACTTAAACTGATAAGGATACTTTATGATTAAATTAATCGCCGCCACCGTAATGATATTATTATGCCACCCTGCTTTTTCAGAATATAAATTATCGGGAAAAGTTAATGGCCTTCGTCATTCAGAAGATAACTGTCACATTTCAATTAAAACCAACACTATATCTGGCTACAGTAATATTTGGCACTACATAGAGAAAGAGAAAATCTGTAAATTAGCACAGTTAGCTTATGTGTTAGGGAAAAATATCACTATTAATGCTCAGGAAAACTCTAACCCAGACTATGCCAGTACAATAGTTGATATAGCGGTGACTGATACAACCATTCAATGGCCGCCCTATAATAAATCTAATCATAATTAAATATAAAAAATCCGGCGCTAACTCAGCACCGGATTTTCAAATATCATTTTTATGCCATTGACTCAGCAATAACCGTAATTCATCAGACGTTGATAACGACGATTTAATAACTCTTCGTCATTCAGAACATCCAGATCACTAAGATCAGCCAGAAGCTGTGCTTTCAGTGAAGCGGCAATCGCCAGGTAATCACGATGCGCTCCTCCTAAAGGCTCAGGAATGACGGAGTCGATCATCTTCAGTTCTTTCAAACGGTGAGCGGTAATGCCCATGGCTTCTGCGGCTAATGGTGCTTTATCAGCACTTTTCCACAAAATAGACGCACAGCCTTCTGGGGAGATAACAGAATAAGTGCTGTATTGCAGCATATTCACTTTATCACCCACACCGATTGCCAGCGCACCGCCAGAACCACCTTCGCCAATGACAGTACAAACGATAGGCACATTCAGGCGTGACATTTCGCGTAAATTACGTGCAATGGCTTCAGATTGCCCGCGTTCTTCTGCGCCGACACCAGGGTATGCCCCTGGTGTATCAATGAAAGTAATGATTGGCAGTTTAAAACGCTCAGCCATTTCCATCAGACGCAATGCTTTACGATAACCTTCTGGTGCTGGCATCCCAAAGTTACGACGAATCTTCTCTTTGGTTTCACGGCCTTTTTGGTGACCAATGATCATCACCGGGCGACCGTCCAGACGTGCAATCCCACCAACGATAGCTTTATCGTCAGCATAGGCGCGATCACCGGCCAGCTCTTCGAAATCGGTAAAGATATTAGCGATATAATCCAGGGTATAAGGACGACGAGGATGGCGTGCCAATTGGGCAATTTGCCATGCACCGAGATCCGAGAATATCTTCCGCGTCAGCTCGACACTTTTCTCACGTAGACGCTGAACCTCTTCGTCCAGATTAATATCTAATTTTTCGTCTTGACGGCTGACTGCGGTCAGCGAGTCAATTTTCGCTTCCAGCTCTGCAATCGGCTGTTCAAAATCAAGAAAATTCAGACTCATAGCATTCCTATTTTAGTCAAATTCCAGTTCCACCTGCTCATTACCTACCAACGTTCGCAAATCTATCAATAAGCGATCGGTGGGCGTCACGCGCCATGTGGCTCCAAACCGCAGCCGGGCGCGAGCATCTTCCCGTTGGTAATAAAGATGCACTGGGATCGTCCCCGCTCGATGGGGTTCCAACGACTGACGGAGACGGTTCAAAAGCTGGTCATCAATTTGCCTGTCGGTCAGCGATATAGCAAGCCCACGGGCATATTTTTCACGAGCTTCACTGATGTCCATTAACTCACGGGCGGTCATTTTAAGTCCACCACTAAAGTCATCAAAGCTGACCTGTCCGGTGGCTATCAGGATACGGTCTTTTTCCAACAAATGCTGATATTTTTCCAACGCATCGGTGAATAGCATAACTTCAAGACGCCCAGAACGGTCATCCAATGTACAAATGCCAATACGATTTCCGCGTTTTGTCACCATAACCCTAGAAGCGATAACCAACCCCGCAGCCATGGTCATTTTGCCCCGATCCGTCGGGTGCATATCTTTCAAACGCAGCCCGCCGGCATAACGTTCTATTTCCTTAAGATATTGGGTGATTGGGTGGCCGGTCAGGTACAGCCCCAACGTTTCCCGCTCACCGTCTAAAACAATCTGTTCCTGCCACGGCGGCACATTAGCATAAGATTGCTCAACCTGCTCAGGAGCATCTGCTAATACACCAAACATATCAACCTGACCAATGGCTTCTGCCTTAGCATGTTGGTCTGCGGCTTTTAATGCTTCACCCAGCGAACTCATCAATGCAGCGCGGTGCGGCCCCAAACGGTCAAAGGCACCGGACATAATAAGTTTTTCTAAAATCCGGCGATTAAGTTTTTTAGTATCAACTCTGGCACATAAATCAAACAGCTCTTTGAAGTAGCCGCCTTCTTTGCGGGCCTCCAGCATCGCCTCAATCGGCCCCTCGCCGACACCTTTAATTGCGCCGATACCATAAACAATTTCATTTTCATCATTGACATGGAAATGATACAGGCCGCTATTGATATCAGGTGGCAGAATTTTCAGCCCCATGCGCCAGCACTCATCGACCAGGCCCACCACCTTATCGGTGTTGTCCATATCGGCGGTCATTACCGCCGCCATAAACTCCGCAGGATAATGGGCTTTCAACCACAAAGTTTGGTAAGAAACCAAAGCATAGGCGGCGGAGTGTGACTTGTTAAAACCGTAACCAGCAAATTTCTCTACCAGGTCAAAAATCTTAATCGCCAGTTCACCCTCGACCCCCTGGCTTTTCGCACCATCTTCAAATATAGAGCGCTGTTTCGCCATCTCCTCTGGGTTCTTCTTACCCATCGCACGCCGCAACATATCCGCGCCGCCGAGTGAATAACCAGACAGAACCTGAGCAATCTGCATAACCTGTTCTTGATATAAAATGATGCCATAGGTTGGCTCAAGAACTGGTTTTAGTGATTCATGCTGCCATTCAATATCAGGATAGGATATTGCTTCACGGCCGTGTTTACGGTCAATGAAGTTATCAACCATCCCTGATTGCAATGGGCCGGGGCGGAATAATGCCACCAACGCGATCATATCTTCGAAGCAGTCAGGTTTTAGGCGCTTGATAAGATCTTTCATGCCTCTGGATTCAAGCTGGAATACCGCCGTCGTTTCAGAACGTTGCAGCATATCGAAGCTTTTTTTATCATCCAGTGGAATAGAGGCAATATCAATCGGCTCTAACCCGGTTTTCGCACGCCGGGCATTGATCATCTCCAATGCCCAGTTAATGATAGTAAGTGTTCGCAAACCTAGGAAGTCGAACTTCACCAACCCGGCATATTCCACATCATTCTTATCGAATTGCGTAACCGGGTTATTGCCTTCTGCATCGCAGTATAGCGGGGCAAAATCGGTAATTTTTGTTGGTGCAATAACTACCCCACCGGCATGTTTACCGGCGTTACGCGTTACCCCTTCCAACTTGCGCGCCATATCAATTAGCGCTCTAACCTCTTCATCTGCCTCATAGATTTCAGGCAGTTGCGGTTCCGCAGCGAATGCTTTCTCTAGCGTCATGCCCGGATCAGGCGGGACTAACTTTGAGATTCGGTCAACGAAGCCATAAGGATGGCCCAAGACTCGGCCCACATCGCGAATGACCGCTTTGGCTGCCATGGTACCAAAGGTAATTATCTGAGAAACAGCATCACGGCCATACATTTCAGCCACATGCTCAATGACCAGATCGCGTTTTTCCATGCAGAAGTCAACGTCGAAGTCGGGCATTGATACACGTTCGGGGTTTAGAAAACGTTCGAACAGCAGGTCAAATTCCAGCGGATCAAGGTCAGTAATCTTCAGCGCATAAGCCACCAAAGAACCCGCACCAGAACCACGCCCCGGCCCTACCGGCACGCCGTTATCTTTTGACCACTGGATAAACTCCATTACAATCAAGAAGTAACCAGGAAAACCCATCTGGTTAATGACTTTTAGTTCAATTTCCAGACGTTCATCATATTCAGGGCGTTTTTGTACCCTAACTTCAGGATCTGGGAATAGGAATTCCAGCCGCTCCTCTAAACCTTGTTTAGACTTTTCAACCAGAAAGTCTTCTGTGCTCATATCGCCGGTGGGGAATTGCGGTAGGAAATACTCACCAAGCCGGATAGTCACATTACAACGTTTGGCTATTTCAACACTGTTAATCAGCGCCTCAGGAATATCCGCGAAAAGCTCACACATTTGCTCTTCATCGCGCATAAATTGCTGAGGGCTATAATTCTTAGGCCGCTTAGGGTCAACCAATGTAAAGCCGTCATGGATAGCCACGCGGATCTCATGGGCGTCAAAGTCAGATTCATTGATAAAACGCACATCATTAGTCGCGACTACCGGCAAGCCACGCTCGGTTGCTAATGCTACAGCGGCATGCAGATAGTTTTCTTCATCCGGGCGGCCAGTCCGAATTAACTCCAGATAGTAGCTGTCAGGGAAATGCTCTTGATAAAATTCAAGGCACAAATCAACCTGAGCCTGATTACCCCGCAGAATGAACTTGCCAACATCCCCCATCCGGCCACCAGACAGCAGAATCAGACCTTCTTTGTGCTTAATCAGCCAATCACGGTCAATGATAGGGCCAGCGGCACCATATCCGCGTTGATAAGCTTCAGAGATAAGCAAGGTAAGGTTTTGATAACCTTCATTATTACGTGCCAGAACAGTGAGGTGAGCTAATTCATCACCTAGAATTTCACTTTGCACGTAGAAGTCTGCGCCGATGATGGGTTTAACCCCAGCACCATGAGCGCTACCGTAGAATTTTACCAAGCCACATAGGTTGGTAAAGTCGGTAATGGCCAGAGCGGGCATGCCTAGGGCAGCAGCTCTCTTCACCAAGGGTCCAATCTTGGCTAATCCATCGATCATGGAGTAATCGCTGTGAACACGCAGGTGGACAAAACGAGGTTCGGCCATATCCAGATACCAGAAATTAGTGGATTGAATCATATCCCAAGCAATTCATTGCCAAGGAATCATACCCATACATTATGGATGTTGCTTTATTTTATAGATGCAAGTCGCTGTTTACACTAAACCCAGCACACGCTTAACCGGGCCAAAACTGCGCCGATGATGTTCAGTTGCACCCAAAGCTGCCAATTTTTCCAAATGGACAGCGGTTGGATAACCTTTATGTTGCGCGAAACCATATCCGGGAAATTGAAGGTCCAGCTCAGTCATTTCGCGATCACGGGTTACTTTGGCCAGAATTGAAGCGGCGCTTATCTCAGCGACCCGACTGTCACCTTTCACTACAGCCAATGACGGCATAGCCAGCTTCGGACACCGATTACCGTCAATCAAGACATAATCGGGGGCTATGTGCAGCCCTGCTACCGCCCTTTGCATTGCCAGCATAGTCGCGTGCAATATATTGAGATGATCAATTTCTTCTGGCTCAGCACGACCAAGGCTCCATGATAAGGCCTTGTCTGTAATTTCGTCATAAAGTGATAAACGGCGCTTTTCACTCAGTTTTTTCGAGTCGGCTAAGCCCACAATTGGCCGTTTCGGATCGAGAATAACTGCAGCAGTAACAACGGCACCCACTAACGGGCCACGGCCCACTTCATCCACACCCGCAATCAGGTTTGCTTGTGGGTAAATAAAGATATCAGTCATCGTCCTGCTAACTCCAATACAGCCTGTGCCGCCTGCTCATCCGCACCACAGCGGATGCTCTGATGTAAGATCAGGAAACGCTCTTTTAAGGCCTCAACCGCCTCTCCACCTTGCAATAAAGGCAGCAGCGCATCAGCTAGTTTCTGCGGTTGACACTCTTGTTGCAGCAACTCTGTCACTAGCTCTTCACCAGCCAACAAATTGGGCAATGAGACATAAGGAGTTTTAACCAACCGCTCGGCTAACCAGAATGTGAAAGGTTTCATACGATAACCAACGACCATTGGGCACTTGGCCAACATGCATTCTAATGCAGCAGTCCCGGAAGCCAATAACGTCGCATCAGCAGCAATCATCGCCAGACGGGCATTGCCATCAAGTAAATGTACTGACAAATCCGGTGTAACTTCGGCCTTAATTCGCTCGAATTGCTCACGACGTTTGCTATTTACCAGCGGAACCAGCACTTCCAGATTGGGCAATTGTTGCTTCAGAATAGCTGCTGTGCGCAGAAAATCACCACTGAGCATTTCTACTTCAGAATGGCGACTACCCGGCAATAAAGCCAGACAAGGTGTATTGGGTGCAATGCCAAGCTCAGCTTTTGCCGCGTGTTTATCGGGAGCCAATGGCATAGTGTCCGCCATGGTATGGCCGATAAAACGGCAGGGAACATTAAAACGATCGTAAAACGCTTTTTCAAAAGGAAGGAAGGCGAGCACCATATCGGTCGCTTTGCCAATTTTGAAAACACGTTTTTGCCGCCAGGCCCACACCGATGGGCTGACATAATGAACGGTTCGTATGCCACGCTGCTTCAAGCGCCCCTCGAGGGTAATATTGAAATCAGGAGCATCGATACCGACAAAAACATCCGGCGATAGCTCGCTAAAGCGTTGAGTCAGCTCCTTTCGGATTTTCAGTAGACGTGGCAGGCGCTCTAACACTTCAACAACGCCCATCACTGCCAATTCTTCCATCTCAAACCAGGCTTCGCATCCTTCAGCTTGCATCAGAGGCCCAGCCACACCAACAAAGCGGGCATCAGGAACCTGAGCTTTCAGTGCACGAATCAATCCTGCACCTAAGATGTCGCCGGAGGTTTCACCGGCGACTAAACCTATAGTTAAAGGACGCCCGCCACTTGACGGTCGATCAACAGATAATGGGCTATTTTGCATAAGTCAGCGAATAATGCCGCGAGTCGAACGCGCAAAGAAATCAATGAATGCTTGAACTGATGGATGTTGTTCCGCCAATTCAGCAATTTCAGGTTTCACTTCATCCAATGTCCGGCCACTGCGATACAATAATTTGTATGCATTGCGGATAGCATGGAGTGATTCTTTGTCGAAACCACGGCGTTTTAACCCTTCGATATTGATACCGAATGGTGTCGCATGGTTACCTTGAGCAATGACAAAAGGAGGCACATCCTGAGCTACACCAGAACAACCGCCCACCATCACATGCGCACCAATCACGCAGAATTGATGAATGGCAGTCATTCCGCCAATAATGGCAAAATCGTCGATTTCTACATGACCACCCAATGTTGCATTATTCGCAAGAATACAACGATTGCCAATGATACAGTCATGGGCAATATGGGCATTAATCATCAGTAAATTATCGTTGCCTACTTTCGTTAATCCACCACCTTGCACGGTGCCTCGGTGGATAGAAACACTTTCACGGATACGATTACGGTCACCGATTTCTACGCGAGTAGGCTCGCCAGCATATTTCAGATCCTGATTTGCTTCACCAATCGAAGCAAACTGATAAATCTGATTATCACTGCCGATTTTTGTTATTCCATTAACGACGACATGGGATTTCAGTTCCGTGCCAGCGCCGATTTCCACCTGGGATCCGACAAAGCAAAAAGGGCCAATACGAACGCCGGCGCCAATAACTGCACCTTCTTCGACGATAGAACTTGGATGGATAACGGCGGTTTTGTCAATCACGTATCAGGACTCCTTAACGTCAGACTTTGCAACTTCAGACTTTGCAACTACAGCTGTTGCTGGTTTGCTGCGAGCACACATCATTGTTGCCGTACAAACGATTTCACCATCAACTTTCGCAACACCAGTAAAACGAGTCAGACCACGGCGCTCTTTAACAAACTCAACTTCCATGATCATTTGATCGCCAGGCACTACTGGACGTTTAAAGCGAGCATCATCAATACCAGCAAAATAATAAAGCTCACCTGGTTCAAGTTTACCGCGGCTCTTAAACGCCAAAATCCCGGTAGCCTGAGCCATAGCTTCTAATATCAGCACACCAGGGAAGATGGGCTTACCTGGGAAATGGCCTTGGAAAAATGGCTCGTTGAAAGAGACGTTCTTCACTGCACGCAGAAATTTCCCTTCCTCAAAATCAAGGACGCGATCTACCAGCAAAAACGGAAAACGGTGCGGGAGTAGATCCAGAATCTCTTCAATGTGCAGAGTATGAGTGTCAGTAGTCAAAATACTCTTCCTGTCTAAAAACTGATGCTATCAACAACACGGCCTGCACTGCCCCAAAAGGGAGGCATTAGGCAGGCCGCAAATTAGGAACTCTTTACACTTACTTTTGGCATCAATTGCCAATAAGTTTGATTATTTGCTCAGAGTTTCGGGCTTAAGTGATTATTCTTTATCGATTTTGCGCTCAATCGCTTTTAAGCGTTTATTAATTCCATCAATATTCATCACTAAAGCAGCTGTTTTGCGCCACACTTTATTGGGTTGCAGCGGAATACCGGAGGAGTATAACCCAGGTTCAGTGATTGGACGCATCACCATTCCCATTCCGGTGATTGTGACTTTGTCACAAATCTCCATATGACCATTGATCACACTTGCGCCGCCTATCATACAATAGCGTCCAACTTTCAGACTACCTGCCATGATAACACCACCCGCAACCGCAGTATTGTCGCCAATCACAACGTTATGTGCAATCTGACATTGGTTATCAATGATGACGCCATTACCAATAATCGTATTATCCAGCGCACCACGGTCAATTGTTGTACAAGCGCCAATCTCAACACGGTCGCCAATATGTACAGAACCAAGCTGCGGTATTTTTATCCAGTTGCCACGATCATTTGCATAGCCAAAACCATCTGCACCAATGACCGTACCGGATTGAATCAGACAGTTTTGCCCAATTACAACTTCATGATAAACGGAGACATTGGCCCACAAACGGCTACCTGCACCAATGTGAGTATTCTTACCAATAAAACAGCCAGCACCGATAACTACGTTATCGCCCAGCACAACACCAGACTCTATCACTGCATTTGCACCGATAGATAAGTTCTCGCCCAACGTTGCCTGCGGAGAAATCACCGCACTTGGGGCAATATCTTGCGCAGGTTGAGGTGTGGTATCCATTATCTGTGCCATGCGTGCATAGGTTAAATATGGATTTTTAACCACCAGGGCAGCAGATTTACAGAAAGGTAAGTCAGCCTCAGTCAACACCACCGCACCTGCATTGCAAGTTGCGAGTTGTTCTTGATAACGGCTGTTTGACAAGAATGTGATTTGCGAAGGCTCGGCAGAATGCATAGAAGCGATGCCGGTGATGACCAGAGAGCCATCACCGTGCACCTGTGCATCCAACTGCTGGGCTAAATCAGCCAGTCGAATTGAAGGCATGTTTTATTTAACCTGTTTCAGCACGTCAGCAGTGATATCTTTAGAAGGATCTGCATATGCAACAGCATTTGCATCAATCACTACGTCATAACCGCCTTTGCTAGCAACAGATTTAACAGCATCCTGAATACGGCTCAGAATTTTGTTACGCTCTTCCATCTGACGACGGCGATTATCTTGCTCAAAAGCCTGGGCTTTAGTAGAGAAAGTTTCACGCTGTTTCATTACGTCGTTTTCCAGCTTAGTACGATCACTAGCTTTCATGGTAGAACCGTCGCGCTGCAGTTTCTGCATTTTAGTCTGCAGATCGCGCTCCATTCCTTGCAGTTCGGTTGCACGGCCTTTGAATTCATTCTCCAGCTGTTTAGCTACGGTTTCACGCGCAGGTAATTGTTGGAAAATGCTGGAAACGTTAACAATAGCAATCTTGTCTGCGGCTTGAACGCTGGCAGAAGCTGCCAATGCTAAACCAAGACCTGCGGCACACAACCACTTTTTCACTATAAACTCCTTACCATTACCCGTTTGTGTCAGAGACACCTTGAAGTGCACTTAATACTGAATAATACCTAAGATAGCGCCAACCTGAGCCAACGCTACTTTAGGTTATTTCAACTACCAGTGCTGTCTTTAAAATTCAGTGCTACTTAGCTAATCAATTACTTCGCCAAGCAATTACCAAGTTTTACCGATGTTAAACTGGAATTGCTCTGACTTATCGCCTTCGTAATCTTTAACTGGTTTAGCATATGAGAACACTAAAGGCCCCAATGGTGACATCCATTGTAGTGCCACACCGGCCGAGACACGAATATTACTGGCTTTACTGTAATCAGGAATACCTGCTGCTCGTGTTTGAGCGGTATTTTCCCAATTGGTATCCCATACGGTACCTGAGTCAATGAAGACTGAAGTGCGTACAGAGTTCGAGTATTTCTCACTAATGAACGGTGTCGGTGTAATCAGTTCTAAACTGGCCACCGCCATGGCGTTCCCCCCTACCGCATCGGTAGAGTTATTAACTGTAGTTCCATTATTGGCATAATACGCCGCTTTTGGACCAATGTTATTAGAGCGGAAACCACGAACAGAGCTGGCACCACCGGCATAGAAGTTCTCATAGAATGGCATTTCTTTCGAACCGATGCCGCCACCGTAACCCAAGCGACCACGGCCCAACAGCACCCATGAGCGATCGTCATCTAATGGCTGGTATGCTGATGTATCGAAAGTCACTTTGTAGAACTCATTATCTGAGCCAGGTACAGTCACTTTCGTATTCACCGAGGATTTCACACCCGAAGTTGGGAAGAAGCCACGGTCAAGATTGTTGTATGTCCAACCCAGATTCAGCGTAAAGTCATCAGTAGTAAAGCCCGCACGACCAGTATAGTCAGGACGTTGGCCTACTGACTCTAGATAACGCCACATCGCAACTTGCGGTTCCATATCAGACAGGTCGTTGTGGACGTAACCTAAGCCAACACGCAATGAGTTATTCTCATTAATTGGGAAGCCTAAAGTACCGTCAACACCGTAACTGCTGTTGGTATAACCGGACAGGTCTGCGTTATCTGCTTTAAAGTCATTATAGAAGATACGCCCACCCAGACTGACACCATCAACGGTGAAGTATGGGTCAGTTAAGGTAAACTCAGCATAGGTCTGGTAGTCGTTTTTCGTGCCGTTAATACCGACAGTGTTACCCGTACCCAACCAGTTATCTTGCTGCACGCCAACCTGGAAGCTCACACCACTTTCAGTACCGTACCCGATACCAAAGTTCAGGCTGCCCGTGTTTCGTTCCTTAACTTTGTAAGTCACATCGACCTGATCAGCCGTTCCTGGGACGCGTTGAGTTTCAACATCAACAGTCTCGAAATAGCCTAAACGGTTCAGACGTTCTTTACCGGCTTCGACCTGATCATTACCCAGCCATGCACCTTCCATTTGACGCATTTCACGGCGCAACACTGAGTCTTTACTGGTGTCATTGCCTTCGAAACGGACATTACGGACATAGAAACGGTTACCCGCATCAACATTGATATGCAATTTAACTGTTTTATCAGCATCGTTAATTTCAGGCTGAGACACGACACGCGGATAAGCATAGCCATAGCGGCCCAACATCTTCTTGATGTCTTCTTCCATGCGCGTCACTTTACTGCCGTTAAACAGTTCACCCGGTTCAATCTTGGTCAGCTTATCCGCTTCAGATTGATGGCCCGCAAGATTACCGCTCACCACCACGCTGTTAAGCTTGTATTGGTCGCCTTCAGTAATATTGATTGTGATATAGATGCCTTTTTTATCTGGCGTCAAACTCACTTGGGTTGAATCAATGTTAAACCGAGCATAACCACGATCCAGATAGAAACTGCGTAAGATTTCAAGGTCACCAGCCAGTTTCTGCTTCTGATATTTACGATCACCGACCACGTTCCACCATGGCACTTCATCGCGCAATTGGAAGCGCGAGATAAGTTCATCAGTTGTGAAACTGTGGTTACCTACGATGTTGATCTGCTGAATTTTTGCAGAGACACCCTCGGTAAAGACCAATTTTAGATCAACACGATTACGTGGCAATGGAGTAACAACAGCCTTCACTGAAGCACTGTATTTACCCACACTGTAGTAGAAGTCTTCGAGTCCTTTTTCAATGTTGGATATAGTGGTACGGTCCAGGGCTTCGCCAACCCGGACGCCAGAGGCCTCCAGATTCTGCTTAAGCATGTCATCTTTCACCGCTTTATTACCGGAGAAAGTGATGCTGGCAATCGTTGGGCGTTCTTTGACTTGAACAATCAGCGTATCACCATCGCGCAGGACGCGAACGTCCTCGAAGTTGCCTGTAGCAAACAACGCACGGATAGTTTGACCGATGTCATCATCACTGACGGTATCGCCTACGCGAACCGGCATATTAAGTAACGCCGCACCGACGGCGACCCGTTGCAGGCCTTCGAAATGAATATCTTTCACTACGAACCCGTCTGCACCGTATACGGTGGCGCTGCCAAACAGCAGCGACGCTATGAGCAACTTTTTCATCGCCATCGTTGTTATGCGTTCTTCCTAACCTATCCCCTGCCGTTAAAGACGGGAGAAATCATTGAAAAGTGCAAGCCCCATTAATAACACCAGCAAAATCGAGCCGATGCGATAACTGAAGTCCTGTACTCGCTCAGAAACCGGCCCACCCTTCAGCTTTTCTATCGCCAGGAAGAGCAGATGTCCACCATCTAACACCGGTAACGGGAACAAATTGATAATGCCCAAGTTGACACTGATAAGTGCCAAAAACATCAGGTAATACACCAACCCGTACTCAGCTGAAACCCCAGCACCTTGTGCAATAGATATCGGGCCACTCAAGTTATTCAGCTTAACATCACCAGTAATCAGTTTACCCAACATGCTTACCGTCAAATGCATCAACTGCCAGGTTTTATCCCCAGCTTGGTAGAGTGCGGTGAACGGGCCATATTGGCGAATCGTTTTATATTCATCCGGAAGCGGTATAACTTTCGGCACTACACCCGCAAAACCTTCACTGCGGTTTTCTCCAACCGATTTTGTATCTGGTATCAAGGTTAAAGACAAGGGGGTACCACCCCTTTCAATATCTAACACCAGCGCTTTACCGGGGTTATCTCGAACTTGTAAAACAAATGATTGCCAACGATCCAGCAACTGGCCGTTAACTTTAACTATCCTATCCCCTGCTTGTAAACCCGCCTTTTGTGCCGCTGACCCTGGTTGGACTTCTGCCAAGACGGATTCAATCTGCGGGCCACGCGGAATAATGCCCAACGCAACCACGGGATCTTGTTTATCTGGCTCAAATTGCCACTGACGCAAATCCAAGGTCTTTTGCACCACGTTAGCAGTGCCAAATGGAGCAACACCGACTTGTGCTTGCTTATCGCCAATTTTACTGATTAAAGCCAAACGAACAGAATCCCAATCAGGCGTTTCGATGCCATCTACAGACTTAAGTTCCATTCCTGGAGAAATATTGGCTTGCGCAGCAATGGATTGTGGCGAAATATCACCCACAACCGGACGCACACTTGGCACGCCAATGATAAACACCAGCCAGTAAGCAATGATAGCAAAAAGGAAGTTAGCAATAGGGCCCGCGCTGACGATTGCCGCACGTTGTAAAATGGTTTTATTGTTAAAAGATTGATGGCGGAGCTCCGGAGCAACAGCCTCTACGCGCTCATCCAACATTTTAACGTAACCACCCAATGGGATGAGGGCGATAACATACTCGGTTCCCTGACGATCAGTTCTACGCCATAACGCTTTACCAAAACCAATCGAAAAGCGTTCGACACGGACACCACAGCGCCGTGCCACCCAAAAGTGGCCAAACTCATGCACTGTAATTAAGATCCCCAGTGCGATAATAAACGCGGCCAGGCTCCAGAGTATGCTCATCATATTCCCTAAACTCCCCGTCAGTGACGGATTAAAACACTAACAGCATTAAGCAGGCAAATACCGGCACAGCTGCGGTCAGGCTATCGATACGATCCAGTATCCCACCATGACCAGGAATCAAATGACCACTGTCTTTGATTCCCGCTTCACGTTTAAACATACTTTCGGTCAAATCGCCGAGTACCGAGGCCAATGCAGCGACCACGGAACAGATTAACAGTTTTTCGGGGATGATATCCAATGGAGCATATCGACCAAACAACCATGATATCAGAGCTGATGTCAGTAAACCGCCAATTAATCCTTCCCACGTTTTACCCGGTGAGACTTTAGGCGCTAATTTATGTTTACCGAACAATTTACCGAACATGTAGGCGCCAGAATCAGCGCCCCACACCAGCAGCATCACATAAAGCAGCCACCAAGCACCAATATTATGGTCCAGCTCGTAGCCATACTGGCGTAGTGCGACCATTCCCCAGAAGAATGGGACAATGGTCAGGATGCCGAAAACTATACGCAACAGACGTGAATCGCGCCAAAATACCGCAGAGCGTGGGTAAGTAAGCACCAACAGCAATGCAGCGATCCACCAGCCCATAGAAAGCCAGAGAGGCACGCTCACTTGTGGAAGATGAGCTGAATGTTGGTAGGCCGGGAGGCTAAGCAACATTGAGACCAGTAAAAAACCACACAGTATGGCTAGCCAAATACGCTGAGAACGACTGGCAAACCCGGCTAATTGCCCCCATTCCCAAGCGGCAAGCATGCTGACAACAAGAGTGACAATAGCAAAACCAACCGGCGGAAGCAGGAACAGTGCACTAATGACAACCGGAATCAAGATTAAAGCAGTTATGAGACGATACTTCAGCAAAAGTTCCCCCTAGGATGCAGTTGCATCGATAGGTGTAGTTCCCCCGAAGCGACGCTCGCGTTGTGCAAATGCATTCAGCGCACCTTCAAAGACATGTTCATCAAAATCAGGCCAGAGTACATCAGTAAAGTAAAGTTCAGCATAGGCGATTTGCCACAACAAGAAATTACTGATGCGATGTTCACCACCGGTTCTGATCACTAAATCTACCTCAGATTGCTCATGCAGGCAGATATGCGAATTTAGCGATTCTTCACAAATATCTGTGGGTTGCAATTCCCCTCGCTGTACCTGCTCAGCTAAGTGACGCACTCCCTGAATAATATCCCAACGGCCACCATAGTTGGCAGCAATGTTAAGTCTCAGACCGTCATTATTTGCCGTTAACTCTTCTGAGCGACGGATCCGTTTCTGCAAACGTTCACTAAAGCGACTGATATCACCAATGACCGATAACCGAACCTTATGTTTATGCAGACTTTTTACTTCGCTGTCCAGCGCATGAACAAAAAGTTCCATTAATGCGGTGACTTCTTGAGCAGGGCGGTTCCAGTTTTCACTGCTAAAAGCATAAAGCGTGAGCGCATCCAACTGATGAGTAGCAGCAAAACTGACCGCTCTGCGAACTGATTTCACTCCCGCTTTATGACCGAAAACCCTTAATTTACCCTGTTTTTTTGCCCAACGCCCATTGCCATCCATAATGATAGCAACATGGCGAGGGGTTAGGGGGGACAAGTTAGCCCTATCTTCATTTACAGACGACATAATGCGAACTCATTTCCTCAATAAATCAATTGTTCATCCCGAACATTAGGCAGCAAGCGCACAAAAAAAGCCGTGTACCAAGTCACGGCTTCTTCAGTGACAGCCAAAATAGACGGTTTAAATACCTATTGGGCCACTAATCAACAGTCTATCTACCCATTGACGGTGCAGACTATATCATCTCAGCCTTATCCTAACAAATTCCCACATTAGCCAAGGAGGCTTTTAATTATTCAATTTCGCTATTACTTGAACAGCCATATCGCGGGCTTTACGGTCAATCACCAACACCTCATCCACACTGGCTGGCTCTGGTAATGATAACTGCTCCACAACAGTACGATTAATCACTGCAATATCAGTGAAACGAATTTGCGAATCCAAGAACGCCATGACAGAAACTTCGTTGGCTGCATTCAGGGCGGTAGTGGCGGCTTGCCCTGTATTTGATGCATCGATAGCCAATTTCAAGCACGGATAACGCTGATAATCTGGCTCTGCAAAAGTCAGCTCGCGTATCTTGCAGAAATCCAGTGGTGCCACACCTGAACTCACCCGCATTGGATAAGCCATCGCATGTGCAATCGGTGTTCGCATATCTGGCGTCCCCATCTGTGCCAATACGCTACCATCATGGTAGCGCACCATTGAATGAATGACAGATTGAGGATGTAAAATAACTTCCACCTGTTCTGCGCTAGCATTAAATAACCACCGCGCTTCGATATACTCCAGCCCTTTGTTCATCATTGTCGCTGAGTCGACCGAAATCTTGCGTCCCATAGACCAGTTTGGATGGGCACAAGCTTGGTCCGGGGTGACATCTACAAACTGTGCTAATGGCGTTTCACGCAGTGGGCCACCAGAGCCCGTTAAGATGATGCGGGAAACACCATTCTCACTCAGTGAAGAATAGCCTAATTGAGACTGAATTTTTTCAGGTAAACTCTGAAAAATAGCATTATGTTCGCTGTCGATGGGTAGCAGTTGTGCACGACTGTGCTTCACTTCATCCATAAAGAGCTTGCCACAAGTAATTAGTGACTCTTTGTTGGCCAGTAATACTTGCTTGCCTGCGCGGATAGCCGCCAGTGTTGACGGTAAACCTGCGACGCCGACAATCGCCGCCATCACCTGATCAACATCGCCTATAGCCGCCAGCTCACACGCGGCTTTTTCGCCGGAGTAAACTTCTGTTCTTGAACCGTTTTCTGCCAACAACCGGCGCAATGCTTTAGCCGAAGTTTCATCGGACATAGCGGCATAACGGGGAGCGAATTCGAGACATTGTTGGGCCATCTGATCAACATTGCGACCAGCAACCAATGCGGTGATTTTGAATAATTCGGGATTAGCGCGCACAACACCCAGAGTGCTGTTGCCGATGGAACCTGTAGAACCAAGAATAGTCAGTTGCTTCATGAGAGTGCTCTGAATAACTGTGTTTATACCCGTCATACTTCAAGCTGTATGTAGGTTGGCTGCTTTGTTCACCCCAGCCACTTACCGGTGTAAGTTCTTGGGGATTAGCTCAATAGCCGCCTTCCTGCAACTCAAATTATTTAGGGTATTATGATAGGCGCGGCATCAATCTAACAAAATATTGAACCCGCTAAAACAAAGCGCCAACTAAGCGGCGCTTTGTCATTGCGAGTGAGGATTAGAAATCCATCAACTCGGTTTCTTTAGCAGCCAACGCAGCATCAACTTTCTTGATAAAGGCATCGGTCAGTTTTTGAATGTCTTCCTGAGAGCGGCGATCTTCATCTTCGCTGATCTCTTTATCTTTCAACAAAGCTTTTACTTTATCATTAGCATCACGGCGCACGTTACGAATAGAAACGCGGCCCTGCTCGGCTTCTGCACGAACAACTTTGATTAAGTCTTTACGGCGTTCTTCTGTCAATGCTGGCAGTGGAACACGGATAACGGTGCCCGCAGAAGAAGGGTTTAGGCCTAAATCAGAGGTCATGATCGCTTTTTCAACTGCGGCACTGAGGCTGCGGTCAAAAACAGTCAAAGCCAAAGTCCGGGAGTCTTCAACGACGATGTTAGCCAACTGGCGCAATGGCGTTGCAGTGCCATAATACTCAACCTGGATGCCATCAAGAATACTTGGAGAAGCGCGGCCGGTGCGGATCTTACTGATGTGATTCTGGAATGCTTCTAAGCATTTTTCCATACGCACTTCGGTATCTTTTCTAATTTCGTTAATCACGTTGTGAACCCTTGAAAACTGGTTACTTGGCAGGCCATACCTTGAGTATAGCCAGTGAATATACAAACCAACAGTTGCTGGCGTAGGAGCAGCCCCTCGATAACACGGGCAGTCGCTTATTTAACTGTCGGTATCACTTCTTTAGTGATCAATGTCCCTTCGTTCTCACCCATCACCACACGGCGCAGAGCGCCAGGCTTATTCATGTTGAAGACACGAATTGGCAGGTTGTGGTCACGGGCCAAAGTGAAGGCCGCCAGATCCATAACTTTCAGCTCTCGCTCTAAAACGTCCTGATAGGTTAACTGTTCGTACAGTGTTGCATCAGGATTTTTCACCGGATCTGCGGAGTACACCCCATCGACTTTTGTTGCTTTTAACACAACATCAGCTTCAATCTCGATGCCACGCAGACAAGCTGCGGAGTCTGTAGTGAAAAATGGGTTGCCGGTACCCGCAGCAAAAATGACTACGCGGTTGTGGCGCAGCAGGCTGATTGCTTCGGCCCAGCTGTAATTATCACACACACCATTAAGTGGAATAGCAGACATCAGGCGGGCGTTCACATAGGCACGGTGCAGTGCATCTCGCATTGCCAGGCCGTTCATTACGGTAGCCAGCATTCCCATGTGGTCGCCCACTACGCGGTTCATCCCAGCTTGTGCCAAACCGGCACCGCGGAACAAGTTACCGCCGCCAATCACCACACCGACTTGAATGCCCAATTCGACCAGCTCTTTAACTTCTTGAGCCATGCGATCCAAAACGCTTGCGTCGATACCAAAACCTTCTGCGCCTTGCAGGGCTTCGCCACTAAGCTTAAGCAGGATACGCTGATATACGGGTTTTGCATTGGTTGCCATGGTGTTCTGTCCTAAGCAGCAGTAATAATATTGGGGACTTGACCGTCAGGATTTCAAGGCAATATTGGGCGTTGAAAACTGACTAGCCTAAGCTTATACCCTCAATAATTCGAGTGACAGGAAGACGACAACTGAGTGAATCCTCAGGAGCCGACATAAGTCAGTGACTGAGGTGAACAAAAGCAGTCAACGCACCTGTAGCTTGAAGTATGACGGGTATCGAGTGGATAAAATGGAACCGCCTGGTGGCGGCCCCATTTTTAGCATTAAGACTGTTTGCTCATTGCTGCAACTTCAGCAGCAAAGTCAGTCTCAACTTTCTCAATGCCTTCGCCCACTTCGAAGCGGATGAAGTTTACAACGTCAGCTTTGTGCTCTTTCAACAGATCGCCAACAGTTTTGCTTGGGTCCATAACGAAGTTCTGACCAGTCAGAGAAACTTCGCCGGTGAACTTACGCATACGGCCTTCAACCATCTTCTCAGCAATTTCACGCGGTTTGCCGGATTCGATAGCGATGTCCAACTGGATTTGGTGCTCGCGAGCAACAACTTCAGCAGGAACATCTTCTGGCTTAACGTATTCAGGCTTGCTTGCAGCGATGTGCATAGCAATGTGCTTAACCAGCTCTTCATCAGCGCCAGTTGCCGCAACCAGAACACCGATACGTGCACCGTGCAGATAAGTACCCAGAACATCGCCTTCCAGAACAGCAACACGACGAATGTTGATGTTCTCACCGATTTTAGCCACCAGGTTAGCGCGTTGTTCTTCGTACTTAGCTTTCAGAACGTCGATATCAGCGATTTTGTCAGCCAAAGCTGCGTTGATAACTTCTTCGCCGAATGCTTTGAAGCCAGCATCTTTAGCAACGAAGTCAGTTTCGCAGTTCAGTTCCAGAATCACACCGAATTTGCCGTCGGCTGAAATTTTAGCCAGGATAATACCTTCAGCAGCGATACGGCCTGCTTTCTTGGCAGCTTTAGCCTGACCAGATTTACGCATATTGTCGATGGCAAGCTCGATGTCGCCGTTAGCTTCAACCAACGCCTTTTTACATTCCATCATGCCTGCAGCAGTACGCTCACGCAGTTCTTTTACCAAAGCAGCGGTAATAGCAACCATTTCAATTTCCTCGGTTCTCTTGTGAAAACAAGATCTCACATTAGATACGCAAAGGGGGCCTATAAAAGGCCCCCTAACCAACATATTTCAATACCTGGTTAATAAGGGCTCACGACGAGCCTGACTTATTATTCAGCTTCTACGAAGCTTTCTTCCGCTTGAACGGCCAGATCTTGAGAACGACCTTCAGTGACGGCAGTAGCAACAGCGCTCAGGTACAGTTTAACTGCACGGATTGCGTCATCGTTACCTGGGATGATGAAGTCAACGCCATCTGGATCGGAGTTAGTATCAACGATAGAGAATACCGGGATACCCAGGTTGTTAGCTTCTTTGATAGCGATGTGTTCGTGATCAGCATCAACAACGAACAGTGCGTCTGGTAAGCCGCCCATGTCTTTGATACCGCCCAGGCTGTTTTCCAGCTTGTTCAGTTCACGAGTACGCATCAGCGCTTCTTTTTTGGTCAGCTTGTCAAAGGTGCCGTCTTGAGACTGGATTTCCAAATCTTTCAAACGTTTGATGGACTGACGAACAGTTTTCCAGTTAGTCAGCATCCCGCCCAACCAGCGATGGTTCACGAAGAACTGGTCGCAGTTGTTGGCAGCTTCTTTTACCGCTTCGCTTGCTGCGCGTTTAGTACCAACGAACAAGATCTTACCTTTACGGGAAGAGATCTTTTTCAATTCAGCCAGAGCTTCATTGAACAATGGTACGGTCTTTTCCAGGTTGATGATGTGAACTTTGTTACGTGCGCCGAAGATGAAAGGCTTCATTTTCGGGTTCCAGTAACGGGTCTGGTGACCGAAGTGAACACCGGCCTGGAGCATGTCGCGCATGGAAACAGTTGCCATGATTAAAACCTCTATAGTATCAGTTGGGGTTATGCCTCCACGTGTCCCATAACGCCGACCCCATAAGAAATTGATAATAATCAAAAACTTTAGGGCACCCCGGCGTATGTGTCGACACGTGTGTGTTATTTACACATATGAGTGCGATTGGTATTGCTCGACTAAACAGTACTTTCTTATTAGAACATGCACAGGCTCCCTAGAGAGACCCAAGAATAATTTCTTAACAAAGAAAATAGTACGATTCGCCGGCGCGCTTTATACCATAAACAGCCACAACACACCAACTTTTGTTGTATTTAATGCCGTCACTACAAAGGAAAGTTTGGCAGCAAATTACAGGGCTGGTACCATTAGCAACAGCTTTTTTAGGGTATATGATACTTACCTGCTTATTCATATCACGGCGGCTGGTTGATACTTACAGCCCCTACGGACACTTTTGCATGGCAATCTCAATCAAAACACCTGAAGATATTCAAAAAATGCGCGTTGCTGGCCGCTTGGCTGCTGAAGTGCTGGAAATCATTGAGCCTCACGTAAAACCAGGCGTCACCACCGGCGAGCTTGATCGTATTTGTCACGACCATATTACCAACCACCAGCAAGCGATTTCAGCTTGTCTTGGTTATCACGGTTTTCCGAAGTCAGTGTGTATTTCGGTCAATGAAGTTATCTGCCACGGCATTCCAAGTGACGACAAAGTCCTGAAAGATGGCGATATCGTGAACATCGACGTGACCGTGATTAAAGACGGCTTCCATGGCGACACGTCAAAAATGTTTATTGTCGGCAAACCAACCATCCTTGGTGAGCGTTTGTGCCGAGTGACCCAAGAAAGCCTGTATCTGGCTATCAAAATGGTCAAACCGGGTATCCGTCTGCGCACCTTGGGTAAAGAAATTCAGAAGTTTGTAGAAGCAGAAAACTTCTCTGTCGTCCGTGAATATTGTGGCCACGGCATTGGTGAAGGTTTCCATGAAGAGCCACAAGTTCTGCACTACGACGCTGATGACGGTGGCGTTGTCCTGCAAGCGGGTATGGCTTTCACTATTGAACCTATGGTGAATGCGGGTGATTACCGCATCCGCACCATGAAAGACGGTTGGACAGTAAAAACTAAAGATCGCAGCTTGTCGGCGCAGTATGAGCATACTATTGTGGTAACTGATAACGGCTGCGAAATAATGACGTTGCGCAAGGATGACACCATCCCCAACATCATAACGCACGAGTAATATGACAAGCCGGCATCCGCCGGCTTTTTTATGGGTTGCGTCTTTTTATCAACGGGGAATATATGTCTGACAATCACTCCGAGCATACTCTATCGCTGATACCCACACTGGTCATTCCTGAGCAACCCGCATCACCGACCACCTATCTTGATAGCGAGCTGAATTGCCCGATACTCAAGCAACGGCTAGAGACTTTCCAGTCTTGGTTGGCTGATGCATTCAATGGCGGAATCAGTGCAGAGACATTAATTGCTGCGCGCAGTGATTACATCGACCGCTTGTTGCGGCGACTGTGGACATTCTATGGCTTTGATGATGTGCCAGAAACCGCGCTGGTTGCCGTCGGCGGTTATGGTCGTGGTGAATTGCACCCATTATCTGATATCGATGTCCTGATTCTGACCAAACAACGCCTGAACGACGAACAAGCTCCGCGAGTCGGCCAATTAATTACGTTGTTATGGGATTTGAAGCTGGAAGTCGGTCATAGTGTGCGCACACTGGAAGAGTGTTTGCTGGAAGGTTTAGCCGACCTCACTGTTGCCACCAATATGATTGAATCGCGTCTAATTTGTGGCGATGTCGCGCTGTTCCTACAGATGCAAAAACATATTTTCAGCGAAAATTTCTGGCCCTCCCCCCAATTTTTCCATGCCAAGCAGGTTGAGCAACAAGAGCGGCATAAACGCTATCACGGCACCAGTTATAATCTCGAGCCAGATATCAAAAGTAGCCCCGGCGGCTTAAGGGATATTCATACTTTACAGTGGGTTGCCCGCCGCCATTTTGGCGCCACATCTTTAAGTGAAATGGTTGATTTTGGTTTTCTCACTAAAGCCGAGCGCAACGAACTGATTGAAAGCCAAAGTTTTTTATGGCGCATCCGCTTTGCTTTACATTTGGTACTGAACCGCTACGACAACCGCCTGTTATTTGATCGCCAACTGAGCGTTGCTCAACTTTTGCAATATCAGGGCGAAGGTAATGAGCCGGTCGAACGTATGATGAAAGATTTTTATCGCATGACACGCCGGGTCAGCGAACTGAATAACATGCTGTTGCAGTTATTTGATGAAGCCATTTTAGCGCTGGATGCCAATGAGAAACCACGGCCACTGGATGATGAGTTTCAGTTGCGTGGTGATTTAATTGATCTGCGTGATGAAAATCTCTTTGTTGATAAACCTGAAGCTATAATGCGCATGTTTTATCTCATGGTGCGCAATCAGGACATCAAGGGCATTTACTCCACTACCGTGCGCCGTTTACGCCACGCCCGCCGGCACCTGAAACAGCCATTATGCAATATCCCTGAAGCCCGCAGGCTGTTTATGGCCATTTTACGCCACCCAGGGGCGGTTTCTCGGGCATTGTTACCTATGCATCGCCACAGCGTACTATGGGCCTATATGCCGCAATGGGGCAGTATTGTCGGGCAGATGCAGTTTGACCTGTTTCATGCTTATACCGTCGACGAGCACACTATCCGAGTGTTACTTAAACTCGAAAGTTTCGCCGATGAAACAACCCGCCCGCGTCACCCTCTTTGTGTCGAACTTTATCCGCGCCTACCTCAGCCTGAATTACTGCTGCTTGCAGCACTGTTCCACGATATCGCCAAAGGACGAGGGGGTGACCATTCAATATTAGGCGCTCACGATGTGCTGGAATTTGCCGAGCAACATGGGCTGAACTCACGCGAGGCCCAATTAGTTGCCTGGCTAGTCCGTTGCCATCTATTAATGTCAGTTACAGCTCAACGCCGAGATATTCAAGACCCGGCGGTTATTCAGCAATTCTCAGCAGAAGTGCAAAGTGAAACCCGCCTGCGTTATTTAGTCAGCCTGACTGTGGCCGATATTTGTGCCACCAATGAAAACCTGTGGAATAGCTGGAAACAAAGTTTGTTGCGCGAACTTTATTTCGCCACAGAGAAGCAACTGCGCCGCGGCATGCAAAACAGCCCAGATTTACGCGAGCGCGTCCGCCATCATCGGCTACAAGCGCTGGCATTGCTGCGCATGGATAATATTGATGAAGAAGCGCTGCACCGTATCTGGAGCCGCTGTAGAGCAGATTACTTCCTGCGCCATTCACCCAATCAATTAGCCTGGCATGCCCGCCATTTACTGGAGCATGACTCAACCAAACCACTGGTGCTGGTCAGCCGTCAGGCCACACGGGGTGGGACTGAAATCTTTATTTGGTGCCCTGATCGCCCGTCATTGTTTGCCGCTGTTGTCGGTGAGTTGGATCGCCGAAACCTAAGTGTCCATGACGCACAGATTTTTACTAATCGAGATGGCATGGCGATGGATACTTTTATTGTGTTGGAGCCGGATGGCAGCCCATTGGCACAAGACCGACACCCTATTATCATCCATGCTTTGCAGCAAGCAATGACGCGACAAAACTACCAACATCCACGTGTCAGGCGGTTATCACCCAAATTACGGCATTTCAGCGTACCGACTGAAACCAACTTCTTGCCAACGCACAATGAACGCCGGACATATCTGGAACTCATTGCGCTCGACCAGCCGGGCTTACTGGCGCGTGTTGGTGACATTTTTGCTGATTTAGGGCTATCACTGCATAGTGCGCGTATCACCACAATCGGCGAGCGGGTGGAGGATTTGTTTGTGTTAGCAGATAAGGATCGCCGTGCTTTAAGCATTGAAACTCGTCGTGAATTAGCACAACGGTTGACAGATACCCTCAATCCGAACGATAAACTGTGATACAAATATCTTTTTAGTCATTAATTTTTCTTACGATGGGAAAAAACAGGATGCAGCAACTACAGAACGTTATTGAAACCGCTTTCGAGCGCCGTGCAGATATCACCCCGGCAAATGTTGACACCGTAACGCGCGAAGCGATTAACCACGTGATTGATCTGCTGGATACCGGCGCGCTGCGGGTGGCAGAAAAGATTGATGGCCAGTGGGTCACTCACCAATGGCTAAAAAAAGCCGTGCTGCTGTCTTTCCGCATCAATGACAACCAAGTCATGGAAGGCGCAGAAACGCGTTACTACGATAAAGTCCCGATGAAGTTTGCAGGCTATGACGAAGCCCGTTTCCAACGTGAAGGTTTCCGTGTTGTACCTCCGGCAACCGTGCGTAAAGGCGCATACATTGCGCGTAATACTGTACTGATGCCTTCCTACGTTAATATCGGTGCTTTTGTTGATGAGGGCACCATGGTCGACACATGGGCAACAGTAGGTTCTTGCGCACAAATCGGTAAGAATGTTCATCTGTCTGGCGGCGTTGGCATTGGCGGCGTATTGGAGCCACTGCAAGCTAACCCAACCATTATCGAGGACAACTGCTTTGTCGGCGCGCGTTCAGAAGTGGTCGAAGGGGTTATTGTTGAAGAAGGCTCGGTTATTTCTATGGGCGTTTTCATTGGTCAAAGCACCCGTATTTATGACCGCGAAACTGGCGAAATCCATTATGGTCGTGTTCCCGCTGGCTCTGTCGTCGTTTCAGGTAATCTCCCATCAAAAGACGGTAGCTACAGCCTGTACTGCGCGGTCATCGTGAAGAAAGTCGATGCGAAAACCCGTGGAAAAGTCGGCATTAATGAGTTATTACGCACTATCGACTAAGATTGAAGATAGCGGGCTAATTACCCGCTATTTTTTTGCCTGGTGAGTTAATCACATTTTTTGGCGAAAATTACCGTCATAATCATAATCTGTGGAATATAGACCTAAAGTAATTGGCATTTACAGGGAGACCGCAAGCTAATCCCCAGCAATTCCAAATATGAAAGGGATAAAACTAAAAAGGTGGCGCTATGTATGACAATCTGAAAAGCTTAGGAATCACACAACCAGAAGATGTCGATCGCTATAGCCTGCGTCAGGAGGCCAATAACGACATTCTGAAAATTTACTTCCGCAAAGATAAAGGTGAATTTTTTGCTAAGAGTGTGAAGTTCAAATACCCACGCCAGCGCAAAACTGTGGTTGCTGATAATGCTGGTCATGGCTATAAAGAAATCAATGAAATCAACCCAAATCTACGCTATGTCATTGATGAGCTTGATCAACTGTGCAAGCGCGATCAAGTTGAAGTTGATTTGAAACGTAAAATTCTAGATGACTTGCGTCATTTAGAGAGTGTAGTGACCAATAAGATTGCTGAAATTGAAGCTGACCTGGAAAAACTGACCAACGGCCGCTAAATCTGGTTTTTAATATTGCTAAAGTCACTGGAGTTGCAGGTGAATAAACATCGCTCTCACCTGCAATTTCACGGATAGAGATATATACCCTAAATAATTCGAGTTGCGGAAAAGCGGCCAACGCACATGCAGCTTGAAGTATGGCGGGTATAGTTATTGAAATAAATAGTTATTGAAGTAGGCGGCCCCACTGCTCTACCCACGAAGCTGAAACCACCTCTGGCTCTGGGTGTTCGGTGGCATCAATCTCCAGCCTTTCGCCAATTCTCGTAGCACCCTGCTCTTGCAGCAATTCATCAAATGCACGCCCGGCACCACAGAAGCTATCATAGCTGCTGTCACCCAACGCAATCACGCCATAGCGTAACTCTGGCTGGAAGCCAACTTGATCGCGCACAGCGGCAAAGAGCGAAGCAATACTGTCAGGGAAATCCCCCTGCCCGGTTGTCGAGGTCACCACCAGCGCATAATGTTGACGATAATACTGCCAGGCCTCTAAAGTGCCCTCATCGAACACTTTGACCTCATGCCCCTGTTTTTTCAGTATATTTTCAGCTTCTTCCGCAACTAATAGCGCGTTACCGTAGACCGTGCCGACAAAAATCCCGACCTGAGCCATAAAAAATATTTCCTTTTAACGAGAAAAATTACGCACTATCCTGACCTGCAGTTGCTGGAAACTCAACCCTTTCAAGATGAGGGGTAATACCCCGCCAGCCAAAATGTGACATCAGCTGTTGCCAGGAATCATCCCAACGCGCGGTCAAATTGAGTGGCTCTCCGGTGACAGGGTGATTCAGATGCAAATGGCTGGCATGAAGCATGAGCCGTGAACAATCAAAATGCTCAGCAATTCCACGATTTTGGCGTAAATCGCCATGGGTGCTGTCACCGATGATAGGGTGGCGAATGTGCGCCATATGCCGCCGTAGCTGGTGTTTACGCCCTGTTTCTGGCTTTAATTCCATTAAACTAAAGCGCGCAGTGTCATAGCGCCCAATGGCAATGGGAACTTCCACTTGAGCCAGTGCGTGATAATGGGTAACCGAAGGCTGCGGGGCTTTATCTGGCCGGGCAAATTTATCCGCAATTTTGTCTAACTCTTCGGTCATCTCGTAATCAATCGTGCCATCTTCCAGTACATATCCACGTACAACCGCATGATATGTTTTCTGAATTTGATGCTGCTCAAATTGTAATGAAAGGGCACGGGCCACATCACTGGACAGCGCCATCAGCAACACACCTGATGTCGGGCGATCCAGTCGATGGACGGTATAAACATGCTGGCCAATCTGGTCGCGTACTGTTTGCATTACAAATACAGTTTCGTTGCTATCCAACCAACTGCGGTGGACAAGCCAGCCAGCCGGTTTATTGACCGCAACTATATGTTCATCTTGATAAAGTATTTCCAACATTAGTGACTTTCTTTATTCAGCAGGTCATCGAGGCGCTGTAATTCAACCAGCAGTAAGGTGCAATCTGGACGGCCCTCACCACTCAGCGCCTCTTCAAAGTAGGGTGTAATGGCAAAACGAGTAGGGAGTGGCCCTTTCGATTCCAGCAATGCATACATCCGAGGAATAAGTACCCATTGCAACCACTGCTCAGCATCCATGGTATCAATGCTGAAAGGCTCATTACTTTCAAAAGCCTCGACTAACGGTGGAACAGATTGCCAAAGGTCAATTGCCCGCATGGCAAGCTCGATATTTTGTAGGCTCTGGCGCACCTGATTTTCTGTATTCATGATTATGCTCTCAACCAAAAAATAACTATTCACCGGGCTGGTTCAACGGCGGCCAAGCATACCATTGAAGAAGAAGATGCCCAAATACCCCCTAAACGATAGGAATAGGTTGAACAAGATACAGATAAAAAAAGGGGTACTGTTTTACCAGTACCCCTCTATTCGTTTCATAGCAATCCAGCTAAAAGTGATGCTCCCTGCTCAATCCTTGAAAACTTTTCCGTGCGGTTATCCTAACCAGCAATCCGTCGCGTTGTCCTACACCATCCCGGCGCTAATCCTGAAGTTATCCTAACCCACCAATCATCCTGAACTGGCTCTCAATCTCCATCCTGGAGGTGTCCTTTGTTTCGTCCTGAAACATCCCTTCACTCATCCTAAGCAGTCCCTGTATTCTTCATCCTGAAGTGGCATCATCCCGATACCGTCCTTCTCGACCAGATCCTATCCAGCAAGTAAAGGATCGCTTAATCAACAAAGAGAGACAAGGTACCGTCAGAATAATGAGGAGATGCTTTTATATATAAAAAAATGAATGTTTATAACGAAATGATTTTATTGAAGATAAACCCGACACAATAATTTCACATAAAATGAATAGAAGTGATGTCTCACAGCCCGTGTGCGAGATCTCGCACACGGGCTGTATTGGAAAAAACAATAACCATTTATTTATTCAGGAAATACTGGTCGTAATGCATCCAGAAAATGAGTGAGAGTCGATGCCAACAATGTCCGTTTTCCGCTACCAAACTCCTCTAACACCACATTGCCAGTAACATTACACAATGAGGCCATGGTCATTTCCGATTCTGTTGTCGCCAAAAACAGTGTCGGTGAGAGTTTTAGCCTTTTTTGTGTCACCAAATGACCAATGAGATTCTCCTGTAAACGGATAAAGTCATCTTCACTCCAAACTTGCAGCAAGGTAAAGCGGTGATCACCTAAATCTGCTTTCATATCTCCGGCATATTGCTGGGTATAAAACTCATGAATATCGGGATGAAGTTGAATCTCCAGTGCCCGTTCAATATTAGCGAGATTAGCACCCGTGACAAAAGGCTGTGGTAACCAAAATACCTGATTATCCTCAGTTTCTATATTACACGGAGAAGGAACCCCATAAAGTTCCTCACTGGCAGGTGGCCGCCCAGTTTGCTGCTGCCATAAATCAATATAGCGCTGGGTAAAACCCTTGAGTGCCGTTGAAACGTTCTGGTCCATTATTATTCTCTGTATCGCGGCGGCTTGCTCTGCACCCTGGAGGGCATAGCTCTCACTCAGAAATGCAGTTAAACGCGGCATTAATTGATAAACTACAGCTATTGTACCTTTCTCTCATCATGGGAACAGCATGTCTTCATATCAAGACCACGAAGCTCTGGCGGAACTGACGCTAGGCAAACCTACTGCATATCGCGACCACTATGACGTAACCTTATTGCAGGCCGTACCACGCAGTATGAACCGCGAACCCCTCGGTTTATATCCTGATAATCTGCCCTTTCATGGCGCGGATATCTGGACATTGTATGAGCTGTCGTGGCTAAACAGTAAGGGCTTACCACAAGTTGCTGTGGGTGAAATTAGCCTAAATGCTGATAGCGTTAATCTCATTGAATCAAAGAGTTTCAAACTTTATCTCAACAGTTTTAACCAAACCACGTTTACTGACTGGGAAAATGTACGAACAACTTTGCAACAGGATTTATCCGCCTGTGCTCAAGGAGATGTGAATGTCAGGCTATACCGGCTAGATGAAATAACACATCAACCGATTGCCAATTTCACGGGGGAATGTCTGGACGAGCAAGATATTCGCATTGATAGCTATGAGTTCAGTGCCGATTATCTGCAAGGTGCAGCGGGTAAAAACCACGTGGAAGAAAACCTGGTCAGCCACTTGCTTAAGTCCAACTGCTTGATAACCCACCAACCAGATTGGGGTTCAGTCCAAATCAGCTACAGCGGCCCACAGATTAACCGGGAAGCCCTACTGCGCTATCTGGTCTCTTTCCGCCATCATAATGAGTTCCACGAACAGTGCGTCGAGCGTATTTTCAATGACATTATGCATTTCTGTCAGCCAGAAACATTATCAGTTTATGCGCGCTATACCCGTCGCGGCGGGCTGGATATTAATCCCTGGCGTTCCAATACTGATTTTGTGCCATCAACTGGCCGCCTGGCACGGCAATAAATGCGTACAGATGCGCAACTTTATCACCGGTTGTACGTTAGTATTGGCAAAAAATGAGCGACAACGTTAAGGTTATTTATAGGTTCCTCATGCTATTTTTAGTATAAGAATCAGTAATGAATACTTAGTGGCCTCTGATATTCCACGGAAAACAGAAAGCAACACTCTGATACACAGGCACTACCACCCTCAAGGGTGTAAAGGAGTAACTTTGATTACACATGTCAGTCCACTCGGTTCAATGGATCTGTTATCACAGCTCGAAGTGGATATGCTCAAGCGTACAGCCAGCAGTGATCTGTACCGTTTATTTCGCAATTGCTCATTAGCTGTTCTCAATTCAGGCAGCCTGACCGATAACAGCAAAGAGCTTTTATCTCGCTATGAAACCTTTGATATCAATGTGCTTCGCCGCGAACGCGGTGTAAAACTCGAACTGGTTAACCCACCAGAGCATGCTTTTGTTGATGGTAAAATTATCCGCTCTTTGCAAGCAAACCTGTTTGCGGTGTTGCGTGACATCTTGTTTGTGAATGGTCAAATCGTCAATGCTGGGCGTTTCCAACATCTCAATATGGAAAGCTCCAGCCATTTGACCAACCTGGTCTTTTCAATTTTGCGTAATGCCCGTGCCCTACATCTTGATGAAGATCCAAATATGATTGTGTGCTGGGGCGGCCATTCAATCAATGAAACCGAATACTTGTATGCCCGTAAAGTTGGCAGCCAATTGGGTTTGCGTGAATTGAATATCTGCACCGGCTGTGGGCCAGGGGCGATGGAAGCACCGATGAAAGGCGCCGCTGTTGGCCATGCCCAACAACGCTACAGACAAGGCCGCTTTATCGGGATGACCGAGCCGTCAATCATTGCTGCAGAGCCGCCAAACCCATTAGTCAATGAGCTGATTATCATGCCAGACATTGAAAAACGGCTAGAAGCTTTCGTCCGTATCGCCCATGGCATTATTATTTTCCCTGGCGGTGTGGGGACAGCAGAAGAATTGCTTTATTTATTAGGTATTCTGATGAACCCGCATAATAAGGAGCAGGTTTTACCCCTGATCCTGACGGGGCCTAAAGAGAGTGCGGATTATTTCAGGGTCGTGGACGAGTTCATCATGAACACGCTGGGTGATGAAGCACGTAAATACTACCAAATAATTATTGATGACCCCGATGAAGTCGCGCGTCAAATGAAGAAAGCAATGCCATTGGTGAAAGAGAATCGCCGTAATACCGGGGATGCTTATAGCTTTAACTGGTCTATTCGTATCGAGCCAGATTTACAGCATCCTTTCGAGCCAAACCATGAAAATATGGCGAATCTGGACTTATCCCATAATCAAGCCCCAGAGAAGCTAGCGGCAGCATTACGCCGTGCTTTCTCCGGTATTGTGGCGGGTAACGTCAAAGAGGTCGGGATTCATGCAATTGAAGCTCATGGGCCATTCAAATTGCACGGTGACCCGCTACTGATGAAGCAAATGGATCAATTGCTGCAAAGCTTTATTATCCAGCAACGGATGAAGCTACCGGGCAGTGACTACACACCTTGCTATGAAATCTGTAGTTAAAAAATAAGTAACTTTCACCGGTAGTGCGAGCAGGATCCCCCGGCTGGCGCTACCTGAAAGTTATTTGAATCCCTGCAGGTTCGCTCTTTATAGTAAAGAATGGCCAATAAAATAGCCCTCACGGGATAGGTTTTAAGACAGTCCATGCAAATTCACCTTCTTATCGTCGACGCCCTTAACCTGATTCGCCGCATTCACGCGGTGCAAGGTTCACCTTGTGTGAATGCTTGTCAGCATGCACTGCAACAGCTGATTTCACATAGCCAACCAACTCACGCCGTCGCCGTTTTTGATGAAGATGACCGCTCGGATAGTTGGCGGCATCAACTCTTGCCCGATTACAAAGCGGGCCGCTCACCGATGCCAGACAATCTGCAACAAGAAATGCCGCTAATCCGTGAAGCATTCCATTCATTGGGTGTTGATTGCTGGAGCTCTCCGGGCAATGAAGCTGATGACCTTGCTGCGACATTGGCGACAAAAATCGGTGGGGCTGGGCATCAAGTGACTATTGTTTCAACCGACAAAGGCTATTGCCAGCTGTTAGCACCGAATGTACAAATTCGTGATTACTTTCAAAAACGCTGGCTGGATATGCCGTTCGTAAAACAAGAATTTGGTGTGTTACCGCACCAATTGCCTGATTACTGGGGACTTGCTGGGGTCAGCAGTAGTAAAATTCCGGGTGTCGCCGGCATTGGAGCAAAAACTGCCGCGCTGTTATTGCAGCAAATCAGTAATCTGGAAGAACTCTATCAAGAGCTAGATTCAGTGCCGGAGAAATGGCACAAAAAGTTGCAACAGCACCAAGAGATGGCTTTTATTTGTAAGCAAATTGCGACACTAAAAACTGATTTGCCATTAAGCGGCAATTTGCAGCAATTACGTTTGAATCGATGATATCAGCATAAAAACAAAGGGGCCAATTGGCCCCTTGTGCATAATACATACAGGTCTATCACTAAAATTTAAAAACGCTCATCACGGCGGCCCGGCGCGCCAGACCAGATACGGCGCACATGTACCGTCACTTCTTCACGGTCATGATAGAGTTGTTTGGCCTGAATATGGGCATTGATGCCATTTTCTTTTAGCTGCTCATCAATCATTTCCAGATTCTCCGAAACAACTTCAAAACGTTTTTTCATCGGTAATTTCAGGTTAAAAATCGCCTCACGGCACCAACCATTAACCAACCATTTGATAATAAGTTGGGTGACTTTAGCCGGTTTCTCCACCATATCGCACACTAACCAGTAAATATTGCTGCGCGTTGGTTCATATTTAAAACCATCAACACGATGATGCGTAACCTGCCCGGTATCCATCAAACTTTGTGCCATCAAGCCATTATCAATGGCCTGAACCATCATGCTGCGTTGCACTAGCTGATAAGTCCAACCTCCGGGGCAAGCACCTAAATCAACAGCATGCATACCACTGGCCAATCGCTCTTCCCATTCATCTTGTGGAATAAATACATGGAAAGCTTCTTCCAGCTTTAAAGTTGAGCGACTTGGTGCGTCTGATGGGAACTTAAGGCGCGGAATCCCCATATAGAACGGGGAGTTATTGTTACTGTAAGAATAACCGACATAACAACAGCCCGATGCAATAAAGAACACATGCACCACTGGCCGGTGTGCATTCTCGCGGACAGACAGAATTTTTTGTTCACGCATTGCGCTACGCAGCGGCACTGTCAACTTACGGCAAAACTTAAGTAACTCTTTGCTTTCATTAGTGTCAGCAACTTCAACTCGCAGTTCACCGGCTTTTTCGACAACACCGACCAACATGCCAACAATAGGCGATACCCGATCTTCCGGCGGTAAATCTTTCAATAACTCGCCCACGACCATCATTTGACGGGCGAAAATCAATTCGCGGAATGGTACTTCACGAATCAGACGATCTGCATCTTCTAACTGATAGCATTCAAATAGCACATAACCGCTATTGTCTTTTACTCGCGCGAAACCAAAGATTTCAAGCTGTGCTGCTTTGGCGGTAATTTCCGCCGCACACTCTTTCTCAAAACCTGAGCGGCAATATAAAGCAATTTTATTATTCATGGCGTTCTGCCCTTTTTCTTAGACGCAGCGCGCCAATCAACATCAAAATCCATCCCGCCAGAAAACATACTCCGCCCACTGGCGTGATATATACCCACAGTTTCAGGTGTGATAGAGCCAGGCAGTATAAACTGCCACTAAAGAGTAGCGTTCCGAGCGCTAACAAGGCTCCACTCCAGTAAAACCAAATACTAATCTGCCGTTGCATTGCAACCGCGAGTGCCAGGATAGCCAATGTATGGAACCCCTGATACTCCAGCCCGGTATGAATCCAAGCCATTTCATTCGCCCCCAAAGAGGCACTCAATACATGAGCCCCAAAGGCACCGAAAGCAACATAGAAAAAACCGCTCAGAGCGGCAAATATCAGCATTAAACGACCATTCATCGTCATTAACCTTAAATTAATATCGCCTGGTAATAATTAAAATTAGTTGTCGTAGCGAAAACGGAGCTTTTCCTGTTCGCTAGCTGCTCTTGCCAGTATCCACTGACGAAAGGCGGCTATTTTACCCAGTTCTGCCTGACTGTCATGACAAACCAGATAAAAAGCATTTTTACTTACCAGCACTTCATTAAACGGGCACACCAACCGCCCGGCTTCAATCTCAGATTGCGCCATAACATTATTCACCAGCGCAATACCTTGACCATGAACAGCGGCCTGAACCACCATTACACTGTGACTAAATATTGGGCCTTGCTGCACATTAATCTGCGGTACACCCAATTGACGGGTATACGCCATCCAATCTCGGCGGGAAGTATCATGCAACAAGGTATGATTAGCCAGATCTGCTGGTACTTTTAATCCATTATCGCCCATTAATAGGCTAGGCGCACAAACAGGAAGCAAGAATTCGGCATACAGACGTTCAGTGCGCAAACCGGTCCAATTTCCCCGACCATAAAATATCGCCACATCTACATCATCAGCCAGTTTATCCTCTTCCCGATCCACTGCCTGGATCCTGACATCAATACCCGGATAAGCAGCATTGAATCCAGAAAGGCGGGGAACCAACCATTGAATAGCAAAACTAGGGGGAAGACTGACAGTCAGAGCACCTTTGGCGCTGCGTGCCTGCAATTTGCGAGTGGCTTCATTGATGGAGGTGAAAATCTCTTTGATGTCGAGGTAATAACTCTGTCCTTCTTCTGTCAGCAGCAAAGAGCGGTTACGCCGACGAAACAGTTTTAGCCCGAGGAAATCCTCCAGTGACTTTATCTGGTGACTAACCGCCGCTTGCGTGACAAATAATTCATCAGCAGCTTTAGTAAAACTCAGGTGACGCGCGGCCGCATCAAAGACCCGCAAGGCATTCAGTGGTGGTAATCGTTTTGACATGAATTGGATACTTTTTTATAACGGCTCATCTTCAGATGAAACCCTTTGTTTACTTATTAGTTTTTGTAATCCGAGACATTATAAATTGTCCGTTGATGATGCGCCAGCAAATACCTATAGTGTTGGCACTTCCCAAGCCGGAACGAAAAGTAGATTTAGTATCCAGGTACCGAATTGCTTTTGGCTTTGTGGTTGTGATGTTGTGTTTGCAAATGGTCTGGTGTGCCAGACATAGTAGCTAAGCTACTGTTTTTTTTCACTTCCTGTACATTTACCCTGTCTGTCCATAGTGATTTTATGCAGCACCGCAATTTTTGCGGTGCTTTTTTTTGCTCCATTCCCAGCACTGACTTCTTTTTAAGAACCTAAATGTAAGTTAATAACCTAAATGTAAGCGCCACTTTGTATTGCGCAGAGTTAAGCTTAAATTTAAGTTGTTGCAGAGGACTCCAGGACATATCAGATTTCTGTCGAAAATAACTTGGCGGCTTAACTACTTGCCCTCAGCCATTTCTTTGACTTCTGAGCGATTAATTTGCTGTTCGGTGCCATTGGCATCGGTGTAGCTTATCATCCCAGTGTCATCATCTACTTTAGGTTTACCATCAGCAACGATAGTGCGACCATCATTAGTGTGCATAACATAGTTGCTTGAACAGGCTGCTAAGGTAAAAGTGAGCATAAGTGCAGAAATTACGGCAGCTGTCTTTTTCATGGGTGACTCCTTGCAGATTAAAATGCTAAAAAAATCGTTTCCATTACCAGACAAATGGTTATGTCCGTTATTATTTAGCATAACCCTCTTGAGTCATATTGCCAGCCATCAGGGCCATTAGTCGGCTAGTTGTGGCTAAAATGAGACAGTTCCGAAGTGACCCAAAGGATACAAACAACAGAATGAAGTCTTTTAATCCAACGGATTTTCGCCAGGAATTCCCGGCAATTAACGATGAAATAATCTATCTGGACAGTGCAGCGACGGCCCTGAAACCGCGCGCCATGATTGACGCTACCCAGTTGTTTTATCAGCAAGATTCCGCGACAGTGCATCGCAGCCAACATCAATCTGCATTGTCATTGACCGCTCGTTTTGAAGAAACCCGCCAGCAGGTAGCCGACTTTATTAATGCGCCGGACGCAGAAAATATTGTTTGGACACGCGGCACAACCGAAGCCATTAATCTGGTAGCGCAAAGTTATGCTCGCCCTCGCCTACAGACTGGGGATGAAATTATTGTCAGCGAAGCAGAACATCATGCCAATTTAATACCCTGGCTTATGGTTGCTGAACAAACGGGTGCCAGAATCATTAAATTACCCATCGGCCTCGACCATCTGCCCGACTTACAACTATTACCTCAGTTATTCAGCAATAAAACCCGCATATTGGCGCTAGGCCAGATGTCTAATGTGACAGGCGGTAGCCCGCAATTAGCAGAAGCCATTGAACTCGCCCATCAACATGACTGCATCGTGATGGTCGATGGTGCACAAGGAATTGTTCATAGCCCGGCAGATGTTCAAGCGCTTGATATTGATTTTTATGCTTTTTCTGCTCACAAGCTATATGGCCCCACCGGTATTGGCGTGTTGTATGGCAAATCTGAACTGCTGAAAGAAATGCCCGCCTGGCAAGGTGGCGGTAAAATGCTAACTCATGCCTCATTCGGCGGTTTTATACCCCATGAAGTGCCTTACCGCTTTGAAGCCGGTACACCTAATATTGCGGGGGTGATTGGTTTATCGGCGGTATTGAGTTGGCTGGAACAGATTGATCTGGACGAGGCCGAAATTTACAGCCAAAAACTGGCGACTTTAGCGGAGAATAAACTGGCTCAATTACCGGGTTTCCGTAGCTTTCGTTGCCAGCAATCAAGCTTGCTAGCATTCACTTTTGATGGTGTTCACCACAGTGATTTAGTGACGTTATTGGCCGAACAAGGGATCGCGCTGCGGGCTGGCCAACATTGCGCACAACCGTTAATGGCGGCGCTGGCAGTAAGTGGTAGTTTGCGTGCTTCATTTGCGCCTTATAATACCGAAAACGATGTTGAAGTGCTGTGTTCAGCGATCGCCAAGGCGCTGGAATTATTACAAGATTAACGACTGGTAGATGATAATTTCGCTAATAAGAGAAAAAAATAATGATTGCTCCACACCCCTTTGGTCACGATATTACGGCCTCTACTCTGCTTGAGACATTCAGTGCTCATCAACAGTGGGAAGATCGCTACCGCCAGTTAATCTTGCTGGCGAAGCAGCTCCCGCCATTACCAGAATCATTAAAGCAAAATGAGTTGGAATTGACAGGATGTGAAAACCGGGTGTGGTTGGGGCATGAGTGTTTGCCGGATGGGCGCTTACATTTCTACGGTGACAGCGAGGGGCGCATTGTTCGTGGGTTGCTGGCTGTTATTCTGACAGCTGTGGAAGGTAAAACGCCGCTACAAATATTGGCAGAAAATCCCCTGGCCCTGTTTGACCAATTGGGGTTACGGCAACAATTAAGTACCTCTCGCGCCAGCGGTTTACAAGCACTGGCGCAAGGTGTGCAGGCGATTGCAGCTAAATACGTGTCATGATAGTGACTGCCCCTGACGGGCAGCTTTCGCCATCATTTTCTTCAATGCATGGGACACCGCAACAAAACCAAAAGTCGCGGTGACCATGGTGGCCGAGCCGAAACCTGATGTGCAATCCATCTTTTTTGGCCCCTCGGCAGTGCTGCGCGATGCACACACCGAACCATCACTCTGCGGGTAAACTAAGGGTTCGCTGGAGAAAACACAGTCAATCCCCAGCTTACCTTTGCTGTTTTTCACCACGTTAAAATCACTTTTCAGTCTTTCACGTAACTTCGCGGCTAAAGGGTCTTGAATTGTTTTCGCCAAATCCACTACCTCAATGCGAGTTGGATCTATCTGTCCACCAGCGCCACCCGTCGTCACCACCGGGATTTTATACCGACGACAATAAGATAGCAGCGCGGCTTTGGGGCGAACACTATCAATGGCATCAATAACATAGCTAAAGTTTTTATCTAAAAGCTCCGCAACATTATCCGCAGTAATAAAATCATCAACACACGTCACTTTGCATTCAGGATTGATAGCCAGAATACGTTCAGCCATGACTTCTGTTTTAGCCTGTCCGACATTGCTCCGTAAAGCATGAATCTGGCGATTGGTATTCGTGACGCAAACATCATCCATATCAATTAATGTAATCGCACCAATCCCAGTACGCGCCAGTGCTTCGGCCGCCCATGAACCCACGCCGCCAATACCGATGACACAAATATGCGCCTGCGAAAAAAGTGTGAGTGCCTGCTGCCCATAAAGGCGAGCAATACCACCAAATCGCTGTTGGTAAGCTTCTGAATAGGCGGTGCTCATCGACTTGTTACCTTCATAACTTATTACCTTTATAGCCTGGAAAAATAATACGAATACAAAAGCGGCCAATTGGCCGCCAGAGAAAGGGTTGAATAGGTTACATCACCGCTAGCTTATTGGCCCTGATTCTTCACTAACAGCGAAGAGCCATTACCGGATGGAGAGGCCGTTTTCTCCCCTTGATAAGCGGTAAATAGCGGCCCATTACTTTGCGCATTTTTTAACACCCAAACACGTCCATAATGGTTGTAGAAACCAGCGGCTTGACCGGCTTCATGCCCAATCCCTTGATAGATATCAAAATGCTGGCCTTTAATTGCGCCACCCACATCCAGCGCCACCATCAAACGCATCTGATAGTGGCCAGTGAATTTACCTTGATTATCCAATAAGGGGACTTCCGCTAACAGTGTGGTACCCGGTGGAATCAGTGAACGATCAGAGGCAACCGAAGCTTTGGCAATCAATGGAACCGCACTGGCCCCTTTCACCGGCGCATACATTTCCGGTTTGAAGAAGACAAAGGACGGATTCTGCTCTAATAACTCTCTGACCTCAGCTTCGCTGTGAGTTTCAGCCCAATGGCGGATAGCTTGCATCGACATATCCGCTCTGGCGACTTCACCGCGGTCAATCAGCACTTTGCCAATGCTGCGGTAAGCATGCCCATTTTTACCCGCATACCCGAAGAAAGTCAGTGGCCGCCCATCACCATAGTCAATATAACCGCTCCCCTGCACTTCCATCATAAAATTATCTACCAACGAATTGGTGTACGCGATAATTAAATTGTTGTTATCCAATGCACCTGAATATATCGCCGCGCGATCGGGTAGACGGCGCTTTCCTTTAGCAGGCATACGATAAAGTGGATGGCGGAATTCGCCTTGTCGTGTATAGCGGGCTTGCAGTACCGGCGTGTAGTAACCGGTAAATTGTACATTACCGAAATTATCCACCCCTTCCATCTGATAGGCATTCAGACCAAACAGACTTAACTTACTGGTATCTGCCCCGGCTAACATCCAGTTTTCAACCGCATTAAAGGTGCTGCTGTTGCGGTTATACAGACCTGGTGAAGATTGGTTAATCACTTTCACCTGATCAGAAAAATCTTTGGCGTTGACTGGCTTACCTGTTGCGTGTGGTTCATTCACCAACTCTAGTGGATGCTCCAGACGCCCATCTTTATATTGCTGCCCACGATCGGTTGGCCGGGATTGGCAACCAGCCAAAACAGCAATCATTATTCCACTCAGTAGGTATTTGCCCCAACGACTTGTCATTTCACGCCTTCTCTTCTCTTACTTACTTTTATCTACCGGATTTTATCTACCGGCGAACGATAACAAACGCCTATAGATAAAGGAATCAGCATGCAGAAAAAAATCCCCTGACACCATTGTGGGGAAAAAGGAAACAGATAGTTGATAAATTAATCGAAAAAACCTATTTACCCTAATTAAGTGGCAAAACTACTTGCAACAGATCTCATCCAGAGTATAGTGCGCTCAATCGGACGCGGGGTGGAGCAGCCTGGTAGCTCGTCGGGCTCATAACCCGAAGGTCGTCGGTTCAAATCCGGCCCCCGCAACCAAACGATACTGGCTACCAGCAGTATCAATCATTGTCCGATAGTCTTGAAAGTTAAGATGAATTAGGTAGAATGCTAGTTAAGTAGTAAAGCAGTAAAAATGTAATGACGGACGCGGGGTGGAGCAGCCTGGTAGCTCGTCGGGCTCATAACCCGAAGGTCGTCGGTTCAAATCCGGCCCCCGCAACCAATTACATGATTAAGTCAGATAGAAAAGTATTAAGACGGACGCGGGGTGGAGCAGCCTGGTAGCTCGTCGGGCTCATAACCCGAAGGTCGTCGGTTCAAATCCGGCCCCCGCAACCAATTCTTAATCATTTCATATCGCCATCAGACACCCTTAAGGGTGTTTTTTTGTTTCTAGTATTTGAATGCCCCAAAGCAAGAGCTATTCAGCCCCTGCTGTATACTCATCTGCTGCTTATCAATTAATGATCTACACCCTAAATAGTTCGAGTTGCAGGAAGGCGGTAACTGAGCGAATCCCCAAGAGCTTACACAAGTAAGTGACTGGGGTGAACGAAGACAGCCAACGCACATGCAGCTTGAAGTATGACGGGTGCATTAAAGTCGGGCCATCGCCCCACCATTAGCAAAATAAGCTTTGATACCGGCAAAGATGGACTCAGCCACTTGCTGCTGAAAATGGCTGGTTCGTAACTTTCTCTCTTCTTCCAAATTGCTGATAAATGCCGTTTCCACCAAAATTGATGGAATATCAGGCGCTTTCAAGACGGCAAAACCCGCTTGATCAACACGGTTTTTGTGGAGTTTATTAATTTTCCCCATACGATTCAGCACTTCTTTACCAAATTTCAGACTGTCATTGATAGTTGCGGTTTGCAGCAAATCAATCATGGTATGGTCAAGATAGCGATCACCACTCTTGCTCACCCCACCAATCTGGTCTGACTCATTCTGCGTTTGCGCCAGAAAACGCGCAGCGGTACTGGTTGCCCCTTTGGTCGATAACGCAAAAACCGACGAACCTTTAGCGGCCCGGTTGGTAAAGGCATCGGCATGGATTGAAATGAATAAATCCGCACGGAGCTTACGGGCTTTAGCCACCCGCACTTTCAAGGGAATAAAGACATCTTCATTGCGAGTCATAAATACCCGCATATTCGATTCTTTCTTTATTAAAGCCTGCAATCTGCGGGCAATTTGCAACACAATATCTTTCTCACGGGTTTTATTATAGCCAATAGCCCCAGGATCTTCCCCGCCGTGCCCTGGGTCTAACATGATAACAATCGGCCTATCTCGCCCTGCTTTACCTGCTTTGGGTGCTTCTACAGGTAAAGTGCGCTCCACATTGCCTTTATTGTAATCTTCTAATAGTGCCAGCAACGGATCATCTTCAGCCGAGGTTTTCCCCTCTTGCGGATAAAGATCCACCACCAAACGATTCCTAAACTCAGCAAAAGGTTTAAGAGTAAAAAGTTGTGGGCTAATACTTTGCTTCAACTCCAAAACCAGCCGAACAGTATTTTTATCAAACTGCCCTACCCGCGCCTGCTTGAGGTAAGGGTCACCAGACTGAACTTGCTTGGTAATCTCTTTTAGTACGCTATTGAGATGCACGCCTTCAATATCAACCACAATCCGGTCCGGATTCGTCAACGCAAATTGACGATACTTAAGTGGTGTATTGGATTCCAGCGTTACCCGGGTATAGGTTGAAGAGGGCCAAATCCTGACGGCAATAATATGTGAAGAAGCAGCAAATCCAACCCGGCTGACACTCAGTAGCCATGCTGCAGCAGCCCCGTGTAGTAGACGGCGACGCCCAGAATTATGATTTGAATCTGCCATGTAACTCCAAAGTAACGACCAAAATATGAATAAAAATAGAACAAAAAAAATCACGAGGAAAAACTTTAACGAATCGATCCCATGCTGTCATTAGAAAAACATTTTTATGTGATTCAACTCATTAATACAAATACGCCATACATATGCATTTAATAGCAATTTCTTGCTTGCCATCTTGGTCAAAAAAGAATAAAAATACAAAAATACCGAATAAAAATTCAAAGAGGATCTGCCGTGAAGGAACGTAGTACAGAACTGGTCCAGGGATTTCGTCACTCAGTTCCCTATATCAATGCGCACCGCGGCAAGACATTTGTTGTCATGCTGGGTGGCGAGGCGATTGAGCATGAAAACTTTTCTAGTATCGTTAACGATATAGGCTTATTGCATAGCCTTGGGATCAGGCTGGTTGTGGTATATGGCGCTCGTCCACAAATCGACAGCAATCTGGCACAGCATCACTACGAACCTATTTATCACAAGCATACCCGAGTCACTGATGCCCGGACGTTGGAAATGGTCAAGCAGGCAGCGGGTTTATTGCAATTAGATATCACCGCAAGATTATCAATGAGTTTGAATAATACTCCGCTCCAAGGCGCGCATATCAATGTGGTCAGCGGCAACTTTATTATTGCTCAGCCCTTGGGTGTAGATGATGGTGTAGATTATTGCCACAGTGGCCGTATCCGCCGGATTGATGAAGAAGCAATTCATCGCCAATTAGACAATGGCGCGATTGTGTTGCTGGGGCCAGTTGCGGTGTCAGTCACCGGCGAGAGCTTTAATCTGACCTCAGAAGAAGTGGCGACTCAGCTAGCTATCAAACTGAAAGCTGAAAAAATGATTGGTTTTTGCTCATCCCAAGGGGTGACAGATAACGAAGGCAATATTATTTCAGAACTGTTCCCGAATGATGCGCAAAAACGGATTGAAGATCTGGAGCAAGAGGGTGATTACAACTCGGGGACGGTCCGTTTTCTGCGTGGGGCAGTGAAAGCTTGCCGCAGTGGGGTACGCCGCAGCCATTTACTGAGTTATCAGGAAGATGGGGCGCTGGTGCAAGAACTGTTCTCCCGTGATGGTATCGGTACCCAGATTGTGATGGAGAGTGCGGAACAAGTTCGTCGCGCAACCATTAATGATATTGGCGGCATATTGGAGCTGATTCGCCCGCTGGAGCAACAAGGTATTTTGGTGCGCCGTTCACGTGAGCAGCTTGAAATGGAGATAGACAAGTTCACCATTATCGAGCGGGATAATTTGACCATTGCTTGCGCCGCGCTTTATCCTTTCCCCGAAGAACAAATCGGTGAAATGGCCTGTGTCGCGGTACATCCGGATTATCGCAGTTCATCCCGAGGGGAAATGCTGTTAAAACGGGTGGCCAATCAAGCGCGGCAAATGGGCCTTAAAAAGCTGTTTGTATTGACTACCCGCAGTATTCACTGGTTCCAAGAGCGCGGTTTTACTCCCGCCGAAGTTGATGTGTTACCGATTCAGAAGCAAGAATTGTATAACTATCAACGCCGCTCAAAAATTCTGCTGGCAGATTTGTAATCTGAAGGGGCATTCGCCCCTTCAATATTTTCAGGTCAATTGATTCAGACGTTCTACCAATCCGCTAACACGAAGCGTAGGTGTCCGGATCGCGTGGCTCAATACTGTATCACTGCAATACAATGTCAAACGCTGACGGGCACGGGTAATGGCGGTATAGACCAATTCGCGAGTTAACACTGGCATGAACGTATTGGGTAAAACCAATGCCGTATGTTCAAATTCCGAACCTTGAGATTTATGTACCGTCATAGCATAAGCGGTTTCATGGCTGGGAAGACGGCTCGGCTGCACAGATTTTATATTGCCGTCTGGCAATTGGAAATGTACCCGTAGCTCCCCCTCACTATCATACAAAGCAATGCCAATATCGCCGTTGAATAAACCCAGCGCACTGTCATTCAGCCCTATCATCACCGGCCTGCCAACATACCAACGCCCCGACGGCCCTGGTGCTCGCTCAATTAACCGCTTGCGGTGCAGTAGCTGCTCAATGCGCTCATTTAAGCCACTGACACCAAATGGCCCAGACCGTAATGCACACAGTAGTTGATAGCGCCCAAATGCAGCCAGCACCTCAACCGCATGAGCACCTGCGGCGGCCAGTTCAAGATAGTGCTGATAGCCCGCAACACAGTCTTCCAGCAATACCTGATAATCATCTGAATCTGCCAGAGAGAAATTTTCAATATCGGAATATGTGCCATTTAGAACAGATAATGCATCCCGATACTTTCCGGCATTAACTGCTAAAGCAAGCTGTCCAATCCCCGATTTCTCATCGAAGCGGTAGCTTTTACGCAGTAAACACAAGCTATCACGGACATTGACTGTATCTGTCTGCACATCACCAATCGGGATGTTTCCCACCAATATGCATCCTGTTAAGCGAGTTAGCTGCTCTGCTCGTGATCCACTGTAACCCAACTCAGCAAAGCGGCATATATCACCCAGCACGGCCCCTGCTTCTACCGAAGCCAATTGATCACGGTCACCGAGAAAAATCACCTGGGCTTTGGCTGGCAATGCTGCAATTAGCCGCGCCATCATAGGCAAATCCACCATTGATGCTTCATCGACCACCAACACATCAAGGTTTAGGGGGTTACCACGGTGATAACGTAGGCGCTGACTATTAGGTTGCGCGCCCAACAAACGGTGCAATGTGGATGCCTGGTCGGGGAATAACTTGCGTTCATCGTCAGTCAGTGAGAGTTGGCGAATGGCTTTGCCCAGTGATTCCGTCAAGCGCGCAGCCGCTTTACCGGTGGGTGCGGCAAGTTGAATACGCAATCGTTGCCCTTGGCTAAGTTGTATCAGCGCAGTCAATAATTTGGCAACGGTGGTCGTTTTACCTGTCCCTGGGCCACCGGAAATGACGGAGATACGGCGGGTAGCTGCAACAGCAGCAGCCAACTTTTGCCAGTCGACCTCAGTGCCTGCTGGCCCAAATAGGCGATCGAGCGTCTCTCTTAATAATGTTTCGTTGACGTCTCTAGCTTCGTTGCCGTCACTGTCTTCCTTGATAAGCGACGCCGTATTGTCGCTGGCCATAAAACGCACCACATCCCCTTCGTATTGCCACATCCGTTGTAGATACAAACGGTCATTTTGCAAAACTAATGGTGTGGGCTGTGTGCCATCACTTACTGCTGGAGAGTTATTGAGTGTTTGCATCCACTGTAATTGATCCGGTGCACCAATTACCTGCCACAGCGCTAGCGCTAGCGCTGGCTGTCGCCCGCCAAATAGCTTTTCTGGCTGCAAATAATTGAGTGGCAGACATACATGCCCAGCACCAGCTTCAGCACTGAGAACAGCCGCTGCCAATTGCATCATGGGGTCATTATCACCGGCTATCATTCGTGAGAACTGAACATCCAGCGGACGTAGTAAGTGGTCACGAACCGCCTGCTCCAGTAACGTCATCATATTGATGTGCCCTCACCGGTTATAACAATTCCACTTTTATCACTAATGTACGGCTCTACCTCACGACCACTGAATAAACAGTCCATTTTTTCGATCAGCGCCCATTCAGGGCGGCAACTAAAAATACCATTTCCAGGATGTTGGCTATCAATGCCGCGCAGGAAGAGATAAATGACACCACCAAAGTCGCGCTGATAGTCATAATTACCCAGCCGATGACGTAAATAGCGATGTAATGCCAAGGTATAAAGCTGATATTGCAAGTCATAGCGATGCTCTGCCATTGCTTGGGCCATCGCCTCATTGGTATAAGCGCTGCTGTCTTCCCCCAACCAGTTAGACTTATAATCCAACAAGTAATATTTCCCCTGCCAACAGAAAACCAGGTCAATAAATCCTTTGAGCATCCCTCGGACTTGCTGAAAATCCAACGCAGGGCATTGACGGGAAAGTGGGTCATACTGCTTGATTAAGGTATCTAACTCTCGGGCTTGCAACAGCGCATCTATCGGCAAATAAAATTGCAACTCGGCCTGCTTACTCTGTGGGGTCAATCCCGCCAATGTCACGCCGGTTTCATTCAGAGGAGTTTGTACAATGTCATTTAGCCACTGATACAGCATAGGTGACCACTGCTCGCCAAAACCTTGTTGCTGAAGTTGCTCCGTCAACCCGTCTTGCTCAATAGGCTGGCTAAAATCCAAGGGTTCGAGTAAATCATGCAGAAAAGTCCCAGGGGCCGCGCCGCGAGGGAAAGTATGAGGGGTTAACTGGCTCTCGCTAGTTGATGCTTGCTCACCAACGGCGTCAGTGTCCAGCCGTGGTAATAACTCCTGTAATGGCACATTCAGTGCTGGTGATACCCCACTTTTACTCGAACCATGCTGCTGTAGACCGGAATAGCTGGTGACTCGCCAAAAATCGTGTATTTGACGGCTAAACTGACGGGCAGCAAGGGCTGGTAACTCTTCCCGCAGTGGATGCCAAGGCGTTTCGTCCAGTTGCCCAGCTTGCGAAACAGAAATATCCCCACCGGCTAGGGTTGCTAACTCTGCGAGTTTGTCAGCAAGATACTGCGCATCTCCCGCATGGCCTTGTTGCACCAAATAGCCTAGCGCGCTGAGATGCATGTCACTTTCACCCTGTTTTTTTCGCCCGCCTTTAATCAGCGGAGCAATACCTATGCTGCAATGATAAACCGCACGGGTGAGTGCGACATATAATAACCGTAAGTCTTCTGCCAGCCGCTCTTCCTCTGCCAAAGCCTGACTCTCTTCATCGGCGTTCAGGTCAAGTAAGGCCTCAAAACTGTGACGATCATGGTAAAGAACGTCTTGCTGTTGGCGGAAATTACCCACAAAAGGTAACCATACCAGCGGGTATTCCAGCCCTTTCGATTTATGGATAGTTATCACCCGCACCAAATGACGATCACTTTCCAAACGTAATTGTTGGTTATCAGACTGATGATTCGGCTGGGCTATTTGTTGTGCCAACCAACGGATTAGTGCGTGCTCACTATCAAGCTGCGATGCGGCTTCTTGTAATAACTCTCCCAAATGCAGCAAATCTGTCAGCCGCCGTTCACCGCCCTGAGTTGCTAACAAGTTTTCAGCTAAATGGCGATGAGCCATAATCTCCCGTAGCATCGGGAGCACGCCACGGCGCTGCCAATGTTGGCGGTAGCCATCGAACTCATCAACCAAAGCATCCCAAGCCCGCTCATCATGGTTCAATCCATCCAGCATTTGTGCATCTAGCCCCAGCATACCTGTCGCCATGGCACTGCGTAATGCCCGTTCCTGTTCAGGAGCCAGAACGGCCTGCAATAGCCACAGTAGATCTTTGGCCTCTGCAGTATCAAATACGCTGTCACGATTAGATAAATAAACAGATGGGATAGCCAATGCACTCAAAGCATCGCGCACTAATGCCGCCTCTGCCCGGCTACGCACTAATATCGTGATATCTGATGCCTGAACCGGTCTTGAGCTTGTGGCCGTCACTAATTGAGCTAATCCCTGCTGGCCCGAGGTGAGCCAGTCACGGATTTGGGCAGCACACTGCCGCGCCATTAGTTGTTGGTACTCACTAACCCCAACGCCCTCGCCCGGCTGCAACCAGAAAGACATCGCTGGCTGTTTTTTCCCTTTTATTTCAAATGATAACTGTTTATTTTTTTGCGCGGGAGCCACATTTATAAAGGGAATTTGCTTAAACAAAAAAGGAATGTCGACCAAACTAAAAAGCCGATTGACTGATTGCACCATCGGGAAAGATGAGCGCCAGTTAGTCTCTAGTGTGTAGTGTGCACTTACTTCCGAGCGAGCCCGAATATAAGTGAAAATATCAGCACCACGGAAAGCATAAATAGCTTGTTTAGGATCCCCAATCAACAATAGGCCGCACTCTCCTTGCCCACCATAAAGTGTGTGGAAAATACGGTATTGCTGTGGGTCAGTATCTTGAAACTCATCAATCATTGCGACGGGATAACGAATGCGAATAGATTGAGCCAACAATTCTCCGCCCGGTTGCTGCAATGCTGCATCCAATTTACTGAGCAGGTCATCAAAACCTAATTCTGCCCGCTGCCGTTTCTCTTGCTGTACAGAGGCTCGTATTTCACTGATCGCTCTGGCTAAAATCAGATCTCTGAGTGTCAGAGGTTGCTCGAATATACGGTCTATAGCATTGAATATATCGTGCTGAGGAGCTTCCCCTTTTTTGGTTTTTTCAAATAATACTGACTGCCGAAATTTCTCTAACTCTTTAGGTAACTGGTAATCGCCGGTTTCTTGTTCCGCCCAGATACCAACCTTTTCCAACCAGTTAGGTAAATATCGGGCACTGTAACTGCGTTTATCGACACCAGATCCGCTAATCAGCGCCTCTAACTCCGGGGCCACTGCGCGCCATTGTGCTTTGACTGCATCAATTTGTTCCACTATCTGCTGATGTCGACTGAGTATCGTTTCATCATCACCAGGGGCTTGCCGAAATTTTGGCGTTTCCCCCTGTAAATAAGCAGAAAGATCCTTGAGTAAGGCCTCTGGCCCGCTCCACTCTTGACTAACCGCCCTGGCGATAGCCAGAGGCAGCGGATAACAATGACGCCGCCAGAAATCGGCGCAAGCTTGCCGGCGTAATGGCAGTTCATCCTGCACCAAAGTTTGCTCAAATAAGATGCCAGATTCAAAAGCATTGTTAGCCAACATACGCTGACAAAAACCGTGAATAGTATAAATTGCGGCTTCATCCATCTGGCGCTCAGCCGCCAGCAATTGTGCTGCGGCCTCACTCAGATCAATGATTTCAGCTAATAAAGCCTGATGCATTGGGTCATAGCTGACTCCCCGTACGCAGGCGATACGCAACTCATGGATATTGTCACGAATTCGCCCTCTCAATTCTTCAGTTGCCGCCTCGGTAAAGGTCACTACCAAGATCTCTTCGACCATGAGAGGGCGACGAAACGCCGCCTCTCCACCTAATCCAAGCAGCAATCTGAGATAAAGAACCCCAATGGTAAAAGTCTTACCTGTACCGGCTGAGGCCTCAATTAGCCTCTCGCCATACAAGGGTAGCGTTAGCGGTTCCAGCCGCTGAGGAGTCATTGATGTCATGGAGCCAATACCTTCTGCGGCAAGGTTGCTTGCAAGGCTGAAGTTGTTGGGTAGGTCGTCCATCCTTTAAGCACCGCATATCCTCCCTCAGTTTGCCCTTGGCCTTTAACCTGAGAAAGCAGCGCCAAACCTTGTGGTTTAATAACAGCTTGCTGGAAGAAATCCGCCAATGCAGGGTTTGTCAGCTGCTTCACTTGAGTAATCATTTTCTCGCGGCTATCAAAGGCAAAATTATTGCGATTAAAATCATTACTATAACGGCTGGCTTCTTCATCCAGCGTTTGTGGACGTTGCAGTAATTGGTTAATAAGTGCCTGTTTGTATTGTTCAAAATCAGCCGGTTTCATTTCACGCAACCGCTTCTCAGCTTGCGGATAGAACGCAAGATAGCGCTGGTAAAGATAATCAGGCTGTTTGCTATTACTTTGCAGTAAGAAACCTAAGCCCCATTGACGCCCAACTGACATTGGGAAGGCAAATACCGCGTAGCCGAGTTGCTCTGCTGTACGAAGCTGGTCATAGAACCACGGTTGAACAATCTGCCCCAGCAAAGCACTGCGCGCCATGCCCTCAATTTCTGTATAGCCGGTCGGCACATAGACGGCAGCCAGCGCCGCATCTGAGCTACTGCTAATCCGTTCCATGTTGGCAAGCTGAGCTTTATCAACAATAACATCCTCACCAGTCCACCAGATTGTCCCAGTCAAATTGAGTTGTTTTTTCAATGACTCGGCCAAGGAAGTTACCTGCTGGGCTGTCATATTACCCACCGCCAATACTTCTACCGCAGACTGTTTGAGCAAATCATCGCGATAGGTTATGACATCTTGCACACTGATGGTGTCTAGTAACTTACGCCGCTCGCTACGTTCTGAATAAGGAACATTAGACAGTAACTTGGCTGGCTGAATTGCCAACTCATAAGCTTTGCCTTTCTCGGCAACTTCCAGTTGTTCACGATACCAAGACTTAGCCTGTGCCAATTGATCTTTTGTCGGAGTGAAACTGGAGTAACCCTCCACCAAAGAAGTCAGCAACTGCGGCATCCGCTGTGTGAAGCCATTCGCACTGACATACAAACCATTATTCGGCGTAGTAGAGAAGCTAATCCCACCGATTGAGGCCTGATAACTCAGCTCATCAAGTGATAGTCCTGCCAGGTAATCAGTCAAAGCAAAAAGAACCTGATGACGAGCAGTATCCAGAGCATGTGGGTTACGGAAAGCAACAGAGATATCGGCTTTCGGTTCGTCAGCAAAATACTGACTTGGCATATAGAACACCCGCAGTCCCGGTTGCTCTGCCACTTGCTGTGGTCGGGTGATATTTTTATCAGCTTTGATTAAAGAGAAATCATCCGGAATATAGGGGTTAAGTGCTGGTAAACTCAGCGTGATGTCTTTCCCCAACTTTTGCCATTCTTGCATCTCTTGTGGGCTGATTTTATTGACCTGATAAGGGGCATCAACAAAATAGGCGACTTTATTGTGGGGTTCTTCTGGGCTGACAAACCAAATACGCGCATTTTCCGGTGTCATCTCAGCCAGTCGCGCAGCAATGGCTTTCGGATCATAGTGATCAGCCAGATAAGGTGCATCCAGTACATGTGCAACAGGTACCCGCAACATCATATCTACCAGCCACTCGATGTAATCCATATCCCGAGTGATTGAAGGGTAGCGGAAATCCAAATTCAATACATGAGCAATTTCATCGAAATAGCTCTTTTTAATGCCGTCTTTGTGTAGCATGTTGATGTAATCAAAAATAGCGGCCACCACGACATCACGGTTTGCCAGACCTTTATCGGTAAGTGATACAGAAATAGAGAATACACCACCATTTCTATCCACCATCGGGTCAGCCCCGGCATTGATGGCATCAGCCAACCCTTGTTTTTGCAACCAGTCAGACAAAGTATCTTTGCTACGATTTCCTATCAAATAACTAATGTAGGTATCTGTTTTACTGCGGAATTCTGCACTATTATTCTCAATGCGGAATTCTACTTTTAGCTGCTTGCGAGGTTGGGCTGGAACATAATGAATAATAATGCCGGTTTGATCCGGAGTGACCGCAGGTACTGTAATCGCGGGTACTTTTGCGTCCCGATTAGGGATTCGACCAAAGGTATCAGCGGCTAATTGTGCCAACTTTTCTAAGGACTGATTGCTATACAGCACGCCCACCATCAGGTTAGCTGAGTAATAATGGTGATAGAAACTCAGTAGCTCATCATGTAATTTTCCGTCAGGTTTATCTTTCAGTGTGTCCAGATTTCCGCCGGAAAAACGCGCACTGGGGTGAGCCGGGTTTAAGGTTTCCGCATTCACTTGCGCCATACGCATACCATCGCGGGAGCGGGCCATCGTCAATTCAGCATTTACCGCATTACGTTCACGGTCGGCATTAATGGGGTCTAACAGCGGCTCAGCAATTGCATCAGCCAAACGGTCAACCGCCGAGGCCAATGCATCATTTTCAATTTCAAGATAATAAGCGGTTCGATAAGAAGCCGTGCTAGCGTTATGGCTACCACCATGCTTTTTCAAGAATTCAGAGAAACTGCCGGGTTCAGGGAAACGTTTAGAGCCCATCAATAACATATGTTCTAAATAATGAGCTAATCCCAATTGATTATTAGGGTCTTCCAAAGATCCAACAGGCAATGCCAAGGCAGCTAAGGATTTGGGTGCTTGCTCATCAGAAACCAACAACACGGTCATACCATTAGGCAATTTTATTGCCTGATATTTGCGCAGGTCGTGTTCACTTTTATGAATAGCTTCTGCCAGTGGTTGCCATGCAGGAGTGTCAGCCCAACTCAGTGGGGCCAGCAAACCTAATAAGAAAAATATGCCAATAATGCGGGCAAACTGTTTATGCATTCCGTTTCTCCCCTAACCCCTTAAAGTTGCCGCTAAAACGTGTATCCGGCTTCTTGTATACAATATGTATGAAAATCTTGTTTAGTCATGTGCAGCTATCACGCCTTATTATGGCGGGCTATTGGTAATAAATAACGTTCAGTTTCGTGTAATATCATATCGAGATGTTGATTATCCATCAGGCGGAATACTCTTTGTATATAGTTATCCTCACCTTCCCCGGCAATCCGTTGGTCACCTTGCCAAACCTGTAAAAGTTTCATTCGAGCTTTGGTTTGTGTTTCTTCATCCCACAAAATTTGACCAGATTCGCTATCAAAACACTGACTCAACCAAGCCCAGCCACTTTTACTCAACAATAATAAAGGTTCGCACATACCTTGCTGATAGCCACTAATTAGCTGCTGTAAATATTGCCGTGCTTCGTCACAATCCAATGGGGCATAACGCCATGCCGTTCCTTTACGTCCATACATTCTGCTTTCACCCTCACCGCCGGCGACGCAATACACCAAATGCTCAACCCACAACAAAAGCCCATCGACCGCAGTTAATGCCGCTGGCCGCCAACGAATTAAGCCGTCCTCCTGAATCTGATGAATCCATCCTGTTAGCGTGGTATCTCCAAACTCAATATTCAGCTCAATACTGTGGCTCTCTTTACGTTCAGCACGAATTTGTTCAGCTAATGGCACCATTTCCTCTTGCTGACTTTCCCAGTAAAGCTCGCCGAAAGAACCATAAGGAAGGTTACCCGCCGCACGGGCACGACTGAATACTGTATTAATATCACTTTCTTCTATCAGCGCATTCAGTAGTTGAGTATTAAACTGATAGCGGTTGAGGTTATCTAAGGTAAAAGGTTCTTCATCCGGTAACTCCGTTTCTTCAATAACGAAATTTACCCCCAGCCGACGTTGGAAAAATGCCCTCACAGGATGGCGATAGAAACGGATTAATTCATCAAGAGTGATTTCAGGCAAAGGTTCGGGTGGTAAAGGTTGATTAAATTCTGGGTGTGCCAGTCCCTTGGATTCCGCAGAAGGCAGCCATTCAGCGGCGTAACTCTGTAGCTCACTGTTTTGAATAAAGTTTTCTGCTGAAAACGGCATACGTGGATGCCAACATAGCAAATGTTCAATAACCCGTTTGGCACTGTCATCAGCACTGAGTTCTTCATCACCAGGTAAGTGATAACTTTGCGAAATGTATTCAATCAACTCACTAACCAGCACCGAAGGATAGCGTTTACTGTTGTCTTGAATCGAGCGCCCGATATAACTGATATAAAGCTGTTGCTGGGCAGAGAGTAATGCCTCCAGGAATAGGTAGCGGTCATCATCACGGCGGCTGCGGTCACCACGGCGAACCTGTTTAGCCATTAAGTCAAAGCCCAACGGCGGTAAGGTTCGTGGATAAACACCATCATTCATTCCCAATAAACACACCACTTTAAACGGGATGGAGCGCATAGGCATTAGCGTACAGAAATTGATAGGCCCTGCGAGAAAACGCTGACTAATGCGCTCATTATCCAGGCGCGAAGCCAGTTCATCCCGTAGAAGACTCAGTGGCACGATATCCGGATATTGGGCAGCAATGCCATAGCTGATGACCTTCTGCCATTGCTGTTCAATCAGTACCAGCACTGCTTCCGTATCGTTATCGGGTTCAAAGAAAGTATCTAATAATTGGCGACACAATGGCAGCCATTCACTGAGTGAACGGGATTCTCTTAATTGCTGCCGCCACTGGCTCAATTGCATCAACATTTCAGCTAATTGTCCGGCAAGTTCAGCAGCCAGACCACTGGACTCATCATAGGGCAGAACCCCTTGCCAATCACCGGCGGCGCTATCCATAGCATAGCCAAGTAGCATGCGGGTTATGCCAAAATGCCAGGTATGTTGGCCGGTGGCGGGCAGAGATAATTCGCGCACATTGTCATCATCTAATCCCCAACGGATACCAGACTCGCCAACCCATTGCCGCAAACGGCGCAATCCATCTTCGCTAATACCAAATTTATTGGCTAAAGCGGGCACTTCCAGCAGTGCTAATACCTGCTCAGAAGTAAAACGACTCTGGGGTAAATCAAGCAGAGTAATAAAAGCCTGAAGTGCGGGATGAGCCTGGCTAGCCTTACGGTCTGAAATGGCGAAAGGTAAATAACGCTCCCCGGTAGCATTACCAAATGTCGCCTGAATATAAGGAGTGTAGCTGTCAATATCCGCGACCATCACAATAATGTCGCGCGGAGTCAGCTCCGGTGAGTCCTCCAGTAATTTCAGCAAGTTATCTTGTAAAACTTCCACTTCGCGTTGCGGGCTGTGGCACACATGCAAGCTAAGGGAGCGGTCCGTGAGTTCCAAAACACGCTTTTGGTGACTATGAGCTAAGGTTTCTGGAGTGATGCCAATAATAGCGTGGTCTTCCAGCTCCAGCATGTCATGCTGAATACCATGTAAGAGATTATCCGGCTCAATATCAACAAAAGCATGAACCTCTTGGATCTCATCAACCTGAGATAATAAATACATGTGGTCACGACCAAGCCGGCCCCATGAGGCTAACAGCGGATTACTAAGATTTTGCTCACCATCATCATTAAATAGCTGTTCGGCCTGTTCAGGGCGACGAAAGAGTTTTACTTCCATCGACGCACTTTCAGCCGATTCACGGTAATGCCTGCGTTTGCGGCTTTGTAATTTAGCTAAAAATGTATAATCCTGAATATCTCCCCAAAAATAGCGGCATGGATTAGTAAACATCAAGTGAATATCAATGTGTTTACCCAGAGCTTGCAAAGCTTGTAAATAGATTGGGGGTAATGCAGATATGCCGCAAATAAATACTCGTTTGGGCAATCCTGCCGGGCAAAAGTCTGATTCAAGAAGTGTGCGGATAAAACGCTGATAGAGATTGGCGCGATGCCATTCAGGTTGTTCTAACTGGCGAGTATAGCGAGTTAATTCGACCCACAGTAAAGCTTGCCACTGCTGAGCATCGTCCAAATTATCAATCAGTTGGCCTCGTTCCCAACTCTCCAGCCATTCTGGGCGATACACCAAATATTGGTCAAAAAGGTCGGCGACTCGTGCCGCCAGTTGGTGAATCTTACGTTTATCGCTATCGTCACTTAAATAGCGTTTCATCGCAGAAAATACCGGGTTTTCCAGTAATTCTGGTAATAACCACATGAGTTTCCATGTCATTGCATCTTTGCTAAATGCGCTTTCTTTCGGGATGCCGGGTAACACACGGGTAAACATGTCCCAGATAAAGGTAGCGGGCAGTGGAAACTCAATATTGGCTGCAATACTAAATTGTTGAGCCAATTGCATTTGCAGCCATTGAGCCATACCTGGGCTTTGAACAAGCACAACTTCTTGCTGGAAAGGATTATCCAACGGTTCTCGTTCTATCAGCGCAGTCGTTAGCGCTTTGAGTAAATCCAATTGATTAGAATGATAAACCGTGAACATGGTGGCTCCCTTAAAACTCTATGAAGAATATCCATAAATGATTAAACCAACTGACCACCACTTGCGGATAAATCCTGAAGTTTAATACTCTAACTTGATAATGAGTGAGTGCAATAGGTTATCTTCATTATCATATTTATAGCTGCGCGGTTAGCCGCCCTCACTCACAATGCAAAACCACCGACTTAATTCTGCCTGCTGTGTAGATTGCATTTTTAGGATGAATGTAAACTCCGTACACTCACCATCAATTCGATTTATAAGCTGGTGATATTGCCAGTTAGGCTTCATTCCTAAGGTAAGCGCTTTGGTGGGTTCGCCGCCGCTACTTTCAATATGTTGATTAAGCAAAGACCATGCCTGACGTTGCTGCCACAGAGAGGAAAAACCCTGCAAAAGTGCCTGATGGTATTGCAGTAACCCCAGAAGTGAGACTGAGAAAAAAAGTGCCGCAATTAAGGCCTCTGGGAGACTAAACCCTTGTTGAGAATGGGAACCCCCTAACTTTTTGGTATAGCGATATCTGGCTAAAGACAAAATTTCGCATCCTTATCCGGGCAAAAATCTGACCAACCATGAGCAACCTTAACCAACCGATGTTCTCCTCTAGCCCCCTGACTGGAGTGTAGTTTGACACGTTGATAAAGCATCAGCGGCGATAGTGTTTCGGAAGATTGACTCTCCCCCTTGAGGATAAAAAAACCGGGCAGCGAGGCTGGTTTAAGACAGGCTTTTAAGCCATATTGCAGGTGCTCATTGCAATGCCATGTTGAACTGGCCAGCCACGGCATACTGAATAACCACCTCTGCCCCATCCCCCAACTCAGTGATGACGCCGCCTGATTAAAGGCCCGTAAATGGTGTTGTTCCTCCGCTGTAATATGCTGAATATTATCCAATTGCCGGTGTAAAGCTGATAACAGAAATAGCCCCAGAGAAAAAAGGGTAGCAACAGCCGCCAAGGTACTTGTTCCCCGTTGATGGTCACATTTCATAAATTATTCCCACGGATGGTATAATTCAGTTGCCGATATATTGCCGGGTTCCTGGCGTTTTGCCCCGCCAGTTGCACGCTATAAACCTGGCCCGGAGCTTGCTGCGGTAATGGCGTAACAGAAAAATGCGTTATGGTGATGTTGTGTGGATCAAACAGTTTTTCCCAACCACTGCCAGAACAATTCAGCTCGCCGCGCTGACCTTCTAATGCTTTATTGCGTAGCCGGTAACCAAAGTATTCAGATTCCTGATGTTTCTCCCCTTCCCACCGACCATTGCGGTTGAGGTCATAAGCAACAATCAAGCAAGAGTTTGCCACTTCCCCTGGATAATGTTGTGTAGCAATCGCGTTGCCCTGACACTCACCGTGACAAAATCCAGCCCGCCTCAGGTCTTTTTCCAGTGCAGCCATAGTCTGGCTCAGCGCTAACTCCAGATGATAGTGCTGCTGTAATGTTGCTATTTGCTTGTGTAAACGGGGGAAGGTCTGGGTAGCAGCCATAATAATCAAACTACCAACACTCAGCGCCAGCATCATTTCTGGCAGGGTAAACCCCGTAATACATTTATGTAAAAAGTAATCTGATACAGCAACCTCTGGTTTTTTTATCATTGCTAGCATAAATGAATACCCGATATTGATTGCTCATCGCTGCATAGCCTCATTCGCCCGCGGCTGGAGATAATTAGCCGAATACGCCCAGCCGGATTATTGAGCATTATATTTCCTGCTTGTGCTGTATTTCTTACACCAAAGAAACCCATTTTTTTCTTCAAAGGAATCGCAATAGAAACATCGGGATAAGGTGGAATAAACACTGAATTATCTAATGGTGAACAGGGCATCACGGGCTTATCACCACTGCCTAAACACCCCTGACCTTCTTGCTGTATCCATAACCATGCCGTGCTGTTACTGCGATTAGTTTTGGCCTGTAAATGAGTAAGAAAGGCAAGTAACTGGCGAGCACTGTCCGCGAGCCTCTCCCGTTGCCGATAATGATGCCAATTTTGCGTCCCCCACACGGCCATAATACCGGCTAAGGCAATGACCAATAGCAGTTCAATAAGACTGATACCATTTTGTTTTTTAAGAAAATTGTTTTTATACATCGCAGTATATTGAGCCGTAGATTGGTTTTCATGAGGTGAGTTTACGTCGTGAAATTTTGATATCCAGTAGCTGTTTACTCAGGCTGGAAGAGGTGCGCAAAATTTTTTTAGTGGCGACAGAGATACAAAAAGGGGTGCGGCACAGCTCGCATTTTTACAGCAGGGAGAATGATGGTAATTGAGAGAATGATGGTAATGGAGAGGAGAGGATAGATTTGACATCAACCTGACCGGAGCCGTAATAGCTCCGGTCAGCAGGCGAGATAGTTAAATAGCAATCGGCGCTTTAATGCCAGGGTGAGGGTCATACCCTTCAATTTCAAAATCTTCGAAACGATAGTCAAACAATGAATCAGGTTTACGTTTGATAATCAGTTTCGGTAATGCCCGTGGTTCGCGGCTCAATTGCAGATGTGTCTGTTCAATATGGTTGCTGTATAAGTGTGTATCACCACCCGTCCAGACAAAATCACCCACTTCCAAATCACATTGTTGCGCCATCATATGCACCAATAATGCGTAGCTGGCGATGTTAAATGGCAAGCCGAGGAACACATCGCAAGAACGTTGATATAGCTGGCAAGACAGCTTGCCATCAGCCACATAGAACTGGAAGAAAGCATGGCACGGCGCCAAAGCCATTTGATCCAATTCACCGACATTCCATGCAGAAACAATGATTCGGCGGGAGTTTGGGTCTTGCTTGAGCTGTTGCACCACTTTACTCAATTGGTCAATCTGGCGGCCATCAGCAGCGCCCCAAGCGCGCCATTGCTTACCATAAACCGGGCCAAGGTCGCCGTTTTCATCCGCCCATTCATCCCAGATTGAGACATTATTTTCCTTCAGATAAGCAATATTGGTATCGCCATTGAGGAACCATAACAGCTCATGGATGATGGAACGTAAATGGCAGCGCTTGGTGGTCACCAGTGGGAAACCATCTTGTAAATTGAAACGCATCTGATGCCCAAAAATTGACACCGTTCCGGTACCGGTGCGGTCATCTTTAGGAGTGCCTTCTTCCAGCACTTTTTTCATCAAATCCAGATACTGTTTCATGTTACCTCACGAAAGTTGTTGCGCAGGACGGCGATACGCCCAAATCATCATAATGATACCGGCCAGAATCATAGGCACAGAAAGAATCTGCCCCATGCTGATCACGCCGTCGAACAAGCCGAGCTGGGCATCTGGCTGGCGGAAACATTCAACAATAATACGGAACGCGCCATAACCAATCAGGAACAGGCCGGAAACACTGCCCATAGGGCGCGGCTTACGGATAAACAAGTTCAGGATGATAAACAGCACCACCCCTTCCAGAATCATTTCATACAATTGCGAAGGGTGGCGCGGCAATACACCGTATTGATTGAAAATCGCCTGCCATTTAGCTGGGTCGGCGGCAACAATCGCAATATCTTCGCCCCGAGAGGTCGGGAACAGCATTGCCCATGGAGTATCTGTCGTGACTCGGCCCCACAGCTCGCCATTGATAAAGTTACCCAAACGGCCGGCACCTAAACCAAATGGAATCAATGGAGCCATAAAATCAGCAACTTGGAAGAAATGGCGTTTGGTGCGGCGAGCAAACCACAGCATCACACAGATAACACCAATCAGACCACCGTGGAATGACATGCCGCCATCCCATACCTTAAACAGATACAATGGATTATCGAGGAACATCGGCAGGTTATAGAACAAAACATAACCGACACGGCCACCAACAAACACCCCGAGGAAACCGGCGTAAAGTAGATTCTCGACTTCTTCTTTAGTCCAGCCACTACCCGGTTTATTGGCCCGACGGACTGCCAACCACATCGCGAAGACAAAGCCCACCAAATACATCAGGCCATACCAATGCAGGGAAACCGGGCCAATGGAGAAAATGACCGGATCAAATTTAGGAAACGCCAGATAGCTATTGCTCATCTATCACCACGAAATATCTCATATTTTGAGAAAATTAATGTTCTTGCCCGGTTAGGGCGACAGGTAGCGCATAATAGCATAGGGCTGGGGGGGTCTGGGCTGCACCAAACAGAAAAGTTCTGTAAACCCGGCCGATGCTATTTATCATCGCGACAGTTATTTACCATCGCGACAGTTATTTACCCCCGCGAATCAGGCCCCCTAGCCCTTTACGCTCCATAAATGCCGCGGTTAAATGACGCACATCAGTGGTCATTTGCGCGCTTAATACCCGCTCGGCCAGAGCTTGCGCATCCACTAAATCGATATTCCGTAGCAGGTATTTAATGCGCGCAACACTGCGGCCATTCATGCTGAGATTGCGATAACCCAACCCGACCAGCAATAAAGCGCCCATCGGATCACCGGCCATTTCACCACACAAACTCACTTGCAGGCCAGATTGGGTCGCCTGCGCCAAGATGTGGCTAAGCACCTGTAGCATCGCGGGATGTAAACTGTCATACAGTGAAGCCACGCGGGTATTATTGCGGTCTACCGCCAGCAAATATTGGGTCAAGTCGTTGGTGCCGACCGAGATAAAATCGACCCGCGACTTCAGATACGGCAGCATAAATATCATGGCTGGCACTTCAACCATCACGCCCAGTTTTGGCTGAGGTAATTCATGGCCCAGAAGTTCTTGAACTTCACGACCCGCACGATCAATCAGGCGTTTTGCTTCGTCGACTTCTTCCAAACTGGTGATCATCGGCAATAAAATCCCCAGATTACCGGTTCCAGCATTGGCTCTAAGCATCGCTCTGACTTGGATCAAAAAGATCTCGGGCTGATCGAGAGTGACACGAATGCCGCGCCAGCCCAGACAGGGGTTCTCTTCACTGATAGGCATGTAAGGAAGCTGTTTATCCGCACCAATGTCCAGTGTTCTGAGTGTTACCGGTTTGTTCGGGTAAAGCTGCAACATGCCCTGATACTGCGCCACTTGCTCTTCCTCTGATGGGAAGCCGCTTTGCAGCATAAATGGGATTTCGGTGCGATATAGGCCCACGCCATCCACTCGTCCCCCCAGTAGTTGCTCATGTTCCGGGCTAAGACCCGCATTCAGCATCACCTGAACCCGCTCACCACTTCTCAGGGCGGCAGGTTGTTCAACCTCATCTTCAGCCAGTTTGCTAAGTTCAATCTCTTCCGTGACCAGCCGTTGATACTCTTTGACCAGCACCGGCTCAGGATCAACCAGCACTTCGCCACGATAACCATCAACAATCAGTAACCGCTGATTCAGTAACGCGGGTTGAATATCCGCGCCCATGACTGTCGGGATCCCCATGGCGCGCACTAAAATGGCGGCATGAGAGTTAGCCGCGCCATCACGCACCACAACACCGGCGAGGCGATCCTGTGGTACTTCGGCCAGAAGTGTGGCGGTTAGCTCATCAGCCACCAGAATAAAACGCTCAGGCCACTGGCTGGCCCCAGAGGTGCTGTCGTCGAGATGAAATAGCAAGCGCTGACCTAATGCTCGCAGATCACTGGCGCGCTCGCGCATATAAGTGTCTTGCAAGCTGGCAAACTGTGCAGCAAATTGTTCGACCACTTGCTTAACGGCCCATTCCGCCACAGATCCGGCATCAATTTGAGCAAAAAGCTCGCGCTTTAGGCGGGCATCATTAAGTAAGTGGGAATAGAGATCGAAAATCGCCGCGCTCTCTTTTTGTGAGCTGGCGGCAAAGCGCTTACTGAAACGGCGGAATTCAGCCGCAGCCTCTTCCAGCGCTTGGGTTAGACGTTCGCGTTCTTGGGCGGTATCGAGTGTCGAGGCTTCATAAACCAAATCCAGCGAAGGCTGCGAAGTATCCTGCCACCCCTCAGCTACCGCGACTCCCGGAGCCGCAGCGAGTGCGCGGATCCGCGTCTGGCGATATTGGCCAAAAATAGCATTTAGCTGAGATTGAGAAAGGATGCCCGCCAGTTGCATTGCCAGCGTGACCATGAACGACTCTTCGCTCTCATCAAACTGACGATGCTCACGTTGCTGAACCACCAGCACACCGAGCAATTGACGGCGATAAATAATAGGAACCCCGAGAAACGCCCGGAAGCGGTCCTCTTTGACTTGGGGAACATATTTAAAACTGGGGTGGCTCTGAGCATCTGCCAGGTTGATTGGCTCGGCCAGACGCCCGACCAGCCCGACGATGCCTTCGTCAAAGGCCAGCGTAATAGTGCGGCCACGAGGTTTTTTCAAACCTCGTGTCGCCATTAGGTAATAACAACGGCGGTCATTGTCTGCCAGATAAATCGAGCAAACTTCCGTGTCCATCGCCAGACAGGTTTCATTGACCAACAGCTCTAACGCATCCGTTAGGCTGGTTGCCATCGCCACTTTCTCAACTATTTCTCGCAAACGCGTGAGCATGATCGGCTTAACTTAACCTCTTTTACGGCGATAAGCGGGCGGTACCCGTGGCGGAGCAATCTCCTGCACAGGCATTACAGTAGGTGCAAACTCTTTCATCACGCGGCGATAAACATCCCGTTTAAAAGACACCACCTGACGCACCGGATACCAATAACTGACCCATCGCCAGCCATCAAACTCCGGGGTGCTGCTGCGCTGCATGTTGATATCGGCTTCATTACACATTAACTGTAGTAGAAACCATCGCTGTTTTTGGCCGATGCACACCGGCTTTGTATCCCAACGCACCAAACGTTTTGGTAATTTGTAACGTAACCAGTTACGGGTTGAAGCCAGAATTCGGACATCCTTTTTGTTAAGTCCTACCTCTTCAAAAAGTTCACGATACATTGCCTGCTCTGGTGTTTCACCGGGATTTATCCCGCCTTGAGGAAACTGCCAAGAGTGCTGACCGTAACGTCTGGCCCACAACACTTCTCCCTGCCGATTACAAATTACGATACCCACGTTCGGGCGGTAGCCATCATCATCGATCACCGGACTACCTCGATAAGCTTAAAACTCAAAGATGCTCTGATTGTTTCACACTAGCAACAGGCGGTAAACCACTGCTTATCCGCCAGCGAAACCTGATAACTCTGGGATAACTCACAGATATTGGCAAAGTTATAAACACCCTAGGGTCTACACTCGCTATTTTATTCACTTTTTCTGTGGATATAGGTGTGCAGAACTCTAGGGAAAAGCAGGTACAACTCATTTTAACGCAATTATACGCTAAAAATATTCAAAAAAATAAGTGATTAATTTCAATGAAATAACAGGTTTCCCACAGGTATACATACCCCAGAAATGTGATCTTTATCCGCTTTAGATCTGAGGCTGGCTAAAGATCCATCAATGCAGTTTTTATCCACAGATAATGAGGCAAAGTTGTGCAAAAAAGAGCAAAACTCGCAAATAAACCTGTCGTCAAGGCTGTAAATTGAACCAGTGATCATGATTTATTGGGGTTATCCAATAAATCTGTGGATAAATAGGTGTAAGATCCTGTTCATTATTCCTGTTAGCAGGTGTACAAGATAGCCAAAATAAAAGTATTTTCAGGAAGGATGGAAAGAAAACTTCCGTTAAATCATGCTATTATTCATTTCTGCTGGACTGGATAACAATACATCTACGGTCACTTTTATTTCAGCTTGTTTTTTAACCGACTTTAGCAGGTTTCCACTCTATGTCTGTTTATTCACTGCCCCCGGCACCACCCACTGATGAACATCAACTTTTTCAACGTGCTGAGGCATTATCAGGTTTTACCCTCGGCGAATTGGCTATCAGAGCGGGTTGGAACATTCCAGCTGATTTAAAACGCGTCAAAGGCTGGGTGGGTATGTTGTTAGAATTCTATCTGGGGGCCAGTGCGGGCAGTAAACCTGAACAGGATTTTGCCGATATTGGTATCGAGCTGAAAACCATTCCTATCAATGCCCAAGGCAAGCCGCTGGAGACCACTTTCGTCTGCGTCGCCCCACTGACCGGTAATAGCGGTATCACCTGGGAAAGCAGCCACGTGCGGCACAAGCTCGCCCGCGTGTTGTGGGTGCCTGTCGAAGGGGAGCGGCAAATTCCGTTAGCGCAACGCCGTGTGGGCGCGCCTTTATTGTGGAGCCCTAATGAGGAAGAGGAAGAATTACTGCGGTGCGATTGGGAAGAGTTAATGGATCTCATCGTTTTGGGCAAAGTGGAAACCATCACCGCTCGTCATGGCGAAGTATTGCAGTTGCGTCCGAAAGCGGCCAACAGCCGTGCATTGACTGAAGCCATCGGCGAACATGGGCAGCCTATCATGACGTTACCTCGTGGTTTTTACCTGAAAAAAACCTTTACCGGCCCGATGCTCGCCCGACACTTTTTGCTTTAACAGACGAATCTGATTATTCCGCTTAATGAATAAACGAGAATAGCCAAAGAACATGGTGTTGCAGGTAGGCAGCAAGTGAATAACAAATCGGTCGGGAACCGATTTGAACAGCATTTATGCTAGCCGTAGGGTGAGCCTCAAGGATGAGGCTCATTAATCCCGATGAGCTTACTTATATAAGGTCAACGACAAGTCAGTGATTCGGGTGAGTAAACATAGCTAACCCCCTGCAACTTCATGTAAGAAAGGTATATAATTGTATCTTTGTGTTTCCGTAATTTCCGTAAGGTGTAAGGCACAATGTTTGAATGGATTGCCGATCCAAATGCTTGGTTGGCGCTAGGCACACTGACTATCCTCGAGATCGTTCTCGGTATAGACAATATTATTTTCCTTTCTTTAGTGGTCGCAAAATTACCTAAAGCGCAGCAAAACAAAGCTCGCCGAATTGGTTTGGCCGGAGCAATGTTAATGCGTTTGGCATTACTTGCTTCTATTGCTTGGGTGATCCGCCTGACGGAGCCGTTGTTTACAGTGGCCGGCCATAGCATTTCCATGCGAGATCTCATTTTGCTGCTGGGTGGCTTATTCCTGATTTGGAAAGCTAGCAAAGAAATTCATGAAACCATTGAGGGCAGTGATACAGAGCACAGCAGCAATGTCAGCTCTTTCTTTGCGGCTATCGTGCAAATCATGCTGTTGGATATCATCTTTAGCCTGGACTCAGTGATAACCGCGGTGGGGCTGTCAGACCATTTATTTATTATGATGGCTGCTGTTGTTATCGCCGTGGGCGTGATGATGTTTGCCGCCCGGCCGATTGGTGAGTTTGTTAACCGTCACCCATCCGTCAAAATGCTGGCCTTGTCTTTCCTGATTCTGGTCGGGTTTACCCTGATGTTGGAAAGTTTTCAGATTCACATTCCGAAAGGTTATATCTATTTCGCCATGTTCTTCTCGATGGGTGTTGAAACCCTTAATCTCATGCGCGGGAAGAAAAATAAGCCAACGAAATAAAAATATCGGGGGTGCGATTCGTCGCCCCCGTTTCCCACTATTTTCTGCACTTTCTCCTTGTCCTCTTCCCCCTGCCGCAGTGCTTAGTTATAGTCGGATAAGGCGGGTTTGACTTAGCCTGATAACTTCAGACACAAAGGAAGGTCGGCAATGCAATATCATCGTATTCCCCACAGTTCATTAGAAGTAAGCCTGCTGGGTCTGGGCACCATGACTTTTGGTGAACAAAACAGTGAAGCCGATGCCCATGCTCAACTGGATTACGCCGTTGCAGCCGGTATTAACTTGATTGATACCGCAGAAATGTACCCGGTCCCCCCAAAGCCAGAAACCCAAGGGTTAACTGAGCAATACATTGGTAGCTGGATAAAAGCTCGCGGTAGCCGAGACAAAATCATTTTAGCCAGCAAAGTCTCCGGGCCATCACGTGGGAGCGATAAACCCATTCGCCCCAATATGGCGCTGGATCGGAAAAATATTCGTGTCGCGTTGGAAGATAGCCTCCGACGCCTCAATACCGATTATCTTGATATCTATCAGTTACATTGGCCGCAGCGAGAAACCAACTGCTTTGGTAAGTTGAATTATCGTTACAGTGAACAAACCGCGGTTGTCACCTTGCTCGAGACACTGGAAGCCCTGAACGAACAGGTGCGCGCCGGTAAAATCCGTTATATCGGCGTGTCGAATGAAACACCTTGGGGTGTGATGCGTTATCTGCAACTGGCTGAAAAACATGATTTACCGCGTATCGTGTCGATTCAAAACCCCTACAGTTTGCTTAACCGCAGCTTTGAAGTGGGTTTAGCCGAGATAAGCCAACACGAAGGTGTGGAGCTGCTGGCTTATTCTAGTTTGGCGTTTGGCACTCTGAGCGGTAAATACCTGAATGGCGCACAACCTGCTGGGGCGCGTAATACTTTATTCAGCCGATTCACCCGCTATACCGGGCCACAAGCTCAGTTAGCAATAGCTGAATATGTGGCGCTAGCCAAACATCATGGGCTGGATCCCGCGCAAATGGCACTGGCTTTCGTGCGCCAGCAACCTTTTGTTGCCAGCACATTGTTGGGCGCAACCACTCTGGAACAACTGAAAAGTAATATTGATAGCCAAAATGTGGTGTTGAGTCAGGAAGTATTGGATGCATTGGAAGAGATTCATACCCGCTTTACCTTCCCTGCACCTTAATATCAGCGCAGTCCAAATAGCAAAAAGGCCGCTTAGGCGGCCTTCAGATTGCTGACAAAGTAAAATGAAGGAGAATCGTGCCGTTGGGGTCGTAGTGGCGTAAGCCACCGAAGTGCCCTAGGTGCGGTAAATCCTTCTATTACAGGGTGATAAGTAGGTTTAAGTTATTACACCGCTTTGCGCCGCTGTTGCCGCCACTGCCAACCCCAGAGCAGCGCTATCGCCAGTGCAAATATCACGCCGAAACCAACCCCTACCGCCACCACTGGCACGCCGAGTTTCACCACCACCGAGAACAAGCCCAGCATCAGCAGCATCGCGGTGTTTTCACCAAGATTTTGCACCGCAATGGCATTGCCCGCACCGACACTATTTTTACCGCGCTCCTGCAATAAAGCATTGAGCGGAACCACAAAGAATCCGCCTAAAATCCCGATGATAATCAACAGCAGATAAGCCATTGCCATGCTGTGTTGCAGAGCAAAAATCGCGACTGCCACACCAATCAATACCCCGGCCGGTAAGCAGCGTTTCACCGTTTTCAATGTGATAAAACGAGCCGCAGCCCCCGCCCCGACAACAATACCAATCGCCACCATGGCATTGAGTAGTGTCGGAGTCGCGTTATCGGTAATCCCTAGCGCAATAGGCACCCAGAGCACCAACAGGAAACGCAATGTGACCCCCGCGCCCCAAAACAAGCTGGTTCCCGCCAGTGAAAAACGGGTTTCGCCATCGCGCCATAAAATCCGGCAAGCCGCAAAGAAGTTGCCAGTCATTGCCCGCGGCCGCCATGAGCTACCGGAGCGAGCGGCGGCTAGCCTTGGGATAAACATATTCGCGACCACCGCAATAGCATAAACCAGCGCACACACCCCCAATGCCGCCCCCAGATGCCAATCAGCCAGCACGCCCCCGGCAACCGAGCCGAGTAAAATGGCGGCGATGGTGGAAGCTTCCATCATGCCGTTGGCTTTAACCAACTGTTCTCCGGAGGTAATTTCTCCCAAAATCCCATATTTAGCGGGTGAATAGGCCGCAGCCCCCACGCCCACCAGGCTATATCCCAAAAACGGATTAAAGCCAAAGCAGATAACCAACGCACCGGCCAGTTTCAAGCCGTTCGCCACCATCATCACCCGCCCTTTGGCAAAGCTATCGGCAAATTGCCCGACAAACGGCGCTAGAATGATATAGGTCGCGACGAATGCCATTTGTAAAATTGGCTGGCTCCAGTCGGGGTATAGCTGCTGCTTAATTAATGCCAATGTGGCGAAAAGCAGTGCGTTATCGCCAAAAGCCGAGAAAAACTGTGCGCAGAGAACCGCGACCATCCCTTTTGATAACAGTGGCTTATCTGCTAATGCTTGCTGACTCATGCGCTCATCTCCGGATCTTCCGCCATTTTAGTTAATGTCACAAAGTCAGGTTTGCCGCTCCCCAGCAAGGGCAAGGCATTCACCAGCCGAATATCACGCGGGACGGCCAGTTCAGGAACCCCGTTTTCCCGTGCTGCTTTGAGTAGTTTCTCGCGAGTTATTTCACTGTCGGTGGTAAACAGCACCAAGGCTTCCCCTTTGGCGCTGTCTGTTTTCGTGGCTGCTGCATGTTGCTCAGCCGGTGAAATTCGCAGTGCAAGCTGCTCGACACTCTCCAGTGAGACCATTTCTCCGGCTAATTTAGCAAAGCGCTTCATCCGGCCACGAATGGCACAAAATCCTTGTTCATCAATTGCCACAATATCCCCGGTGTCATACCAACCGGCTTCCTGCTCACCCTGAGCATTTTCGGCTGTGGGTTGCTCCAGCACCCCTGGGTTTTCTACCCGCAGATAGCCGCGCATAATATTCGGGCCACGCAATTGTAAACGCCCGCCCTGCTCAATACCGGGGACCGGAATCACGCGGGATTCCATCGCGGGTAGAATGCGGCCCACAGTATTCACTTTGGCCGCCATCGGCACATTAATGGCCACCACTGGCGCACATTCCGTGACGCCATAACCTTCCAAAATACGAATACCAAATTTATCCTGCCAAATCTGTTTGGTGCTATCGGCTAACTTTTCAGCGCCAGCCACCACATAACGCAAGCGGGCAAAATCATAAGGATGGGCAAAGCGGGCATAATTGCCCAAGAATGTGGACGTGCCAAACAGCACGGTACAGTTGCGGTCATACACCAGTTCAGGTACTACCCGATAATGCAGCGGGCTGGGGTAGAGGAATACACGGCTGCCGGTCATTAACGGGGTGAATAAACCAACCGTCAGGCCAAAAGCATGGAACAGCGGCAGTGACGACATAAAACGATCACGCGGTGTGAAGTCTGCGATGGTGCGGATCTGCTCGACGTTTGCCAATAAACTGGCATGCGAATGCACCACACCTTTAGGATTACCCTCTGAGCCGGAGGTGAATAAAATCAAGGCGCTATCGTCAGCCTGCTGTGGCACCATCGCCCGACGAGGGCAACATAAATGGAATAAAATCCATAGCTTATCGGCCAGAGTCACAGTGTCTTTTAAATCTTCCAGATAGACCCAATTAGCCTCTGTTACCTGCTCAGGCAAATGTGTCAGTTTGCCCTTTTCCAAAAACTGGCGCGAAGTGACGATAGTCTTCAATGAAGCTGCGGTAATGGCGCTTTTTAGGCCTTTAGCGCCGGAAGTGTAGTTGAGCAGCGCTGGGATACGGCCCCGCAAAGTAGCGCCGAAAATCGCCGCAGCCGTGATTGTGGCATTGGGCAAAAGCATCCCAACATGCTCTCCCTGCGCGGTAAAACGTTGCAGAATACGGCTGACACCTAAGATTTTCTTTAGCAGTGTTTGATAGCTATCTTCTTTAAAGGAAATGTCTTCGATGCAGGGTTTAAAGCGCCCATAGCGCGTTTGTGCGGATAGCAGCGCTTCGAATAGCGTTTCGCGCGGCACAATAGCCATACGCGCCGCCATCATAATGGTGTGTAAACGCTCACCCGCCAACACTCGGCGGTCACGAGCACGCAGAGCTTGCGGCATGGGTAAGGGGGTTGCGGGCAACACATGAATACTGATTTTTGGCAACCAACGGACTTTTAGCACGTCGCCCAATCGGCCAAAATGAGTAAATTCCGGGCCTTCTAAACGGATAGGAACCACCATAGCGCCTGATTTCGCGGCCACAAATGCAGCGCCATCATAAATTTTCATCAATGAGCCGGTCACGGTAATTCGGCCCTCAGGGAATACCACCACCGGCCTGCCCTGCTCGACCATTCTGACCAAGTGTTTGATGGCCATCGGCTTGGTCGGATCAAGCGCGACAAAATCCACATAGGGCCGCAACCAGCGCATATACCAGCTTTCAGTGATGTTGGAATAGACCGCAAATACTGGTTTTATTGGGAGAAACAGCGCTAACAACGCACCATCAAGGAAAGAGACATGATTAGGGGTAATAATCAGCTTTTGGTGTGAAAACTGGTCAGTAATACCCTCGATGGTGACGCGAAACAACCCACGAAAAAGAGCACGTAACAAGCGATAAGCCATATCTGTTTCTCTATAACTCGATGAATATGATAAGAAGAGAATACTATAATAGTGGCTGATTTATCTGTAAGAGGAGGCTGGAAATACGCGGTGAAAGAACAAATAAAAAAAAACCTACGCATCTGCGTAGGTCGGTGCAAATAAAAAACTGGCTTTAACATACAGCGTATGTTGATTATTCACCAATTAATACCTCTGGGATCACTACTGTATCTGTTTCTGCGAACCCTCAGCCAGCAAGCAATCGCAACATTTACGTGCAAAGTGTAACCAGGAGTGAACATTGTGAGTAAGCCGAAAAGTTTTGTAATTCATTAGGGTACATTCTGCGCATTAGTACAGCGCCACCTCAACCAGGCAACTCATCGCATTCGGGCCTTGCGTCAAACGAGAAGTCCCAATATCCAATGTCAGGACATTCGGGTTACCGGATTGCTCAACCTGATGTTGTTGACTATCAATAGGTTGCTGACTACCAAAGCCGGGGTCAAACCATGCCCCTGTAGCCATCAGCACTACGCCACGAGTCACACCATCAGTAATGCGCACCCCCGCCAGACAATTACCGCGTAAGTTACTCACTTTCACCTGGCTGCCCTCAGTTATTGCACGGCTGGCCGCATCCTGCGGATGCATATAAAGAGTTTCGCGCCCTGCAGTTTTATTCCCCTGCGCCAAAGGGGCCGGATCAAGCTGGCTGTGCAAGCGGTCACTCGGCTGGATAGAGATCAAATGCAGCGGCCATTGTTCCGCCTGCGGTGCGCCCAGCCATTCAATAGGGGGCTTCCATTGTGCATGCGGAGCAAAATCATCATATTGATAACTGGCGATTTTTTCACTGAATAGCTCAATTTTACCACTCGGCGTCTGCAGTGGATTAACCTGCGGATCAGATCGGAAAGCATCAAAGAAAACAAACTCTTTCTGTGGAGCCGGTAAATCCACATGCCCCCGTTGCCAGAAAGTATCGAAATCAGGCCATTCCACCCCATGAGGCTGTTGCGCGGCACCACATTCTTGATAGATATGCTTGATCCACGTCATTTCATCGCGCCCCTCAGTAAAGGTGTCGCGATAACCGAGCCGCTCAGCCAAATCAGCAAAAATATCGAAATCGTGCCGGGCTTGATGCTGCGGGGCAGTGGCCTGATGCATCGCCAAGACATAGCGGTCTCGAGACGAGCCACCAATATCATTGCGCTCCAGCGAACTGGTCACCGGCAACACGATATCGGCCATTTTAGCCGCGGGTGTCCACCAGATATCCTGCACAATCACAGTATCCGGCTTTTGCCAGCCCTCCACCAGCCGGTTTAATTGCTGATGATGATGGAAAGGGTTGCCACCCGCCCAGTGCACCAGATGAATGTCGGGGTAGGTATGAGTTTCGCCCTGAAATTGATAAGGTTGCCCCGGTTGCAGCAACATGTCACAAATCCGCGCCACCGGGATCGCCAGCCCAGATGGATTTTTCCCCACCGACATAGTTGGCCCTGGGGTATCAATTCTGGGGTTACCCACGCCATTCATTGAGCCGTGACCAAATGAGAAACCGCCACCAGGCAAGCCCACTTGCCCTAACATGGCGGATAACGCGATTACCATCCAGTAAGGTTGTTCACCACGGTGTGCGCGCTGAACTGAATAGGAGCAAGTCATAAAGCTACGCACACCAATAAGTTGCTGTGCTAACTGACTTATTCTTGCCGCCGGAATACCGGTGATTTCACTGGCCCAGTCTGGCGTTTTCGCGACGCCATCACTCACTCCACGAATGTAATCGGCTAATTGCTCATAGCCCACACAGTGGCTAGCCAGAAAAGCACGGTCTTCTCCCCCAACCCGCTGAATTTCATATGCCAGCGCCAGCATCAATGCCACATCGGTATTCGGGCGAATGGGTATCCATTCCGCATTAACAAAGTCTGGGCAGTCATCGCGCATCGGGCTGATGTTAATCACCGGCGTCCCTTTTTTTGCCAATTTCTCCAGCCAGGGTTTTAATGAGTGCTCCGCTGAACCGCCAGAGGATACCTGAGCATTTTTCAAGGCTAATCCACCAAAGGCGATAAACAGCTCGCAGTGCTCGACCACACTCGGCCAAGACGTCACTCTGCCGGTCAGTGGGCTAAAAGTCCCTATCACATAGGGTAAGAAAAACTGCGCCGAACCCCAACTGTAGTTACCAAGTTGATCAACCCCCCCACCGCCACCGAAATAGAAACGCCGAACTAATGAGCGAGCGTGATGTAAACGCCCAGCAGAAGACCAGCCATAGGAGCCGGTAAATAGCCCTGATGGGCCATATTTATCCCTCACACGGCGATTCTCTGCTGCGACTAAATCCAGTGCAACATCCCAGTCCACCTCAACAAAATCTTCCCGTCCACGCAAAGTGCGGTCACTTTTTTCCCGGTGCTGTAACCACGAGCGACGTACTGCGGGTTTGCGGATACGTTTGTCGGAATAGACCATTGGGACAATGGAATCCAGCAAGGGTGACGGATTGGAGTCATCGGCAAAAGGTTCGCAGCGAATTAATTTGCCATCCTCAACGACGGCGGTGTATGCGCCCCAGTGGGCAAGCTGGGGGTAACGGGTGATGGACATAGCTATCTCAAACAATTAAATAGATCATAAAAGTAACATTTACCCAGCAGTAAACCCAAAGCACAATTTTGACTAAACCTAAATGTTTTGGACTAAGCAGGTACTGATGTTTTTTTGTTCGCTGTCTGGCGGTGTGACTTTTTTTGTCGCCCATCCGGGGGTAATGTTCCTAATTTTCGATGCTGCGCTTTTTTCTCACTAAGTTGCGATCATCCCCCCTTGCGGAGCGCCCTGTTTTCCGCAAAACTGGGTGATGTAAGCGATTACCCTGAAAATTTCTGGAAGAAAAATGGCCACTATTAAGGATGTTGCCAAGCTGGCGGGTGTTTCCGTCGCGACGGTATCTCGTGTTATCAATAATTCGCCCAAGGCCAGTGAAACATCAAGAAAAGCGGTATGTGACGCTATGGAGCAGTTGCAATATCACCCGAATGCCAATGCTCGGGCGCTGGCGCAACAATCAACAGAAACCGTCGGTATGATTGTCTCTGATGTATCCGACCCCTTCTTTGGCTCAATGGTCAAAGCCGTCGAGCAAGTGGCTTATGCCACCGGTAATTTTCTATTGATTGGAAACGGTTACCATGAAGAGGAAAAAGAGCGCCAGGCTATCGAACAACTGATCCGCCATCGCTGTGCCGCGCTGGTCGTCCATGCCAAAAAATTATCCGATGAAGAATTGACATCATTAATGCAGCAAATTCCCGGTATGGTGTTGATTAACCGCACTTTACCCGGTTTTGAAGCTCGCTGTGTCGCATTGGATGATCGTTACGGTGCCTGGCTGGCAACCCGCCATCTGATTCAACAAGGTCATAAACGGATTGCGATTATTTGCTCCAATCATCAGATTTCAGATGCTATTGATCGGCTGCAAGGTTATCTGGATGCACTGGAAGAGTTTGGTCTGCCGGTTGACGACCGCTTAATCTCCTACAGTACGCCAGATGAAATCGGCGGTGAGCAAGCCATGACCGAGCTACTTGGCCGCGGCAAACACTTCACCGCGGTCACCTGTTACAATGATTCGATGGCGGCTGGAGCATTATCCGTGCTCAGTGATAACAGTATCGAGGTGCCGCAAGAGATCTCACTGATCGGTTTTGACGATGTGTTGATCTCGCGTTATTTGCGCCCTCGCCTGACCACCATTCGCTATCCGGTGGTAGCGATGGCAACTCAGGCGGCAGAATTAGCATTGGCGCTCGCCAATAACACGCCACTGCCCGAAATCACTAATATGTTCAGCCCAACACTGGTGCGCCGCCATTCAGTCGCTAGCCCACAAACTAATATTAACTCCCCACTGGCAGATGAGTGAAGCATTGGGTCACTATGATTAAATCAGCTCTAATGCAATAAGTTCTTCGATGGTTTGGCGGCGGCGAATTAAACGCGGCTGCCCCTGCTCGAACAAAACTTCTGGTAATAATGGGCGACTATTGTAGTTAGAAGACATTGATGCGCCATAAGCCCCGGTATCATGGAATACCAAATAGTCGCCAATTTTGGCGGTAGGTAATGCACGGGTTTCTAACCCACCACCGGCTTCTTGAGTAAACACATCCCCAGACTCGCAAAGCGGGCCAGCGACCACAGTATCAAGCAGTGGCTCGCCCGCTAGTGAGCGCCCATCGGCAGGTAGCAACGAAATATGATGGTAACTGCCATACATGGCCGGCCGCATCAAATCATTAAAGCCCGCATCCACCAAAACATAGTGTCGGCGGCCCATATTTTTCACCGCCCGAACTTGCGCGATTAGCACACCGGACTCTGCCACCAGGAAGCGGCCGGGTTCAATTTCAAGACTGACAGCATGGCCCAAATGGGCGGCAATTTTCTCGCGAGCGCGATTCCATAAACCATAATAATGTTCGGTATCAATCTCATCATCACCAAATTGGTACGGAATAGATAACCCGCCACCAGCCGAAATAGCGCTGATATCTTGCCCAAGCGCGATAACTTGCTGCACCATAGCATCACAAACTTGTTCCAAATGCTGATAATCAACACCGGAGCCAATATGCATATGAATGCCCACCAGCGTTAAACCATATTGCTGAATTTTATCAATGGCTTGCGGCAAATCCTCATGCCAAATACCGTGTTTGCTGTTTTCACCGCCGGTATTGGTTTTCTGACTGTGTCCATGGCCGAACCCCGGATTGACCCGCAGCCAGACAGGGTGGCCGGGCGCATGCTGCCCCAGTTGATCAAGCATATCGATGGAGCCAGCATTCACCGGGATGTTTAATTCCGTCACTCGCAATAATGTGGCCTGATCCAGCAAATCGGCAGTAAAGACAATCTCAGCGGGTTCCTGTCCCGGCTGGAAACCAGCCTGTAATGCGCGTTCTATCTCGCCCAGTGATACCGAGTCAACTTTGACCCCTTGCTCACGCATCAACCGCAAAATATGAATATTTGAACAGGCTTTCTGAGCAAAACGAATGACATCAAAATGACGCAATTGATTGATTTTTTGAGTAATGATTTCACCATCATAGGCCCAAACCGGGCAACCAAAACGCTCTGGTAAAGCAATCAGATTTTGGGCAGTCAGTGCCGTAGAAATATCGTTAAGTGCGCGCGGCATAGGTATGTCCTAATAATGGATGGTCAATATAGGGGCGAAAATAAGGATTTCGCGGATGACTTATTATTAACGACAGAGTGGCGGTGAGGAAAATATCTATTTACCCTTAGTCTATTCATTTATGATATGGATTAGATGATTTTTACACCACCGCCGGAGCGCTGTGATGCCCGCTATTTCTCTACGACAAATAGAAATTTTTCATGCTGTTATGACCACCGGTAATCTGACTGAAGCCGCATTATTGCTCCAGACATCACAACCGACCGTCAGCCGTGAATTGGCTCGTTTTGAGCAATTAGTCCAGTTAAAGCTGTTTGATCGAGTGCGCGGGCGGTTGTATCCCACAGTGCAAGGTTTGCGCTTATTTGAAGAGGTTCAGCGCTCTTATTATGGGCTTGATCGTATTAAACAAGCCGCCGAGGGAATCCGCCAATTCCAGCATGCACAGCTTTCTATTGCTTGCCTGCCGGTATTTTCTCAATCACTGCTACCGGCAGTGTGCAAACCCTTTATTGACCGCTATCCGGAAGTTAGCCTCAGTGTTATTCCGCAAGAATCACCTTTATTGGAAGAATGGCTTTCAGCCCAGCGGCACGACCTCGGCCTGACAGAAAATACGCAGACCCCAGCAGGCACGGTGCGTCATGCGCTGATGACGGTGAATGAAGTTTGTGTATTACCCAATGATCACCCGTTGCGGGAAAAAAGGGTTCTCACACCGCAAGATTTCCAGGGCGAGAATTTTATCAGCCTGTCAGTCACCGACAGTTATCGCCAATTGTTGGACAATCTCTTTACGGAACAAGGTATTAATCGAAGATTAGTTTTGGAAACTCACAGCGCGGCATCAGTTTGCGCCATGGTGCGGGAGGGGGTGGGGGTCTCCATTGTTAACCCATTAACCGCGCTGGATTATATCGGCAAAGGGGCCGCTGACGGCGTTTGCATACGGCCATTCAGTGTTGAGATTCCCTTTACTATCAGTTTGATACAGCCAATGCATCGCCCATCATCAACTCTGGTGGAGACCTTTATCGAGCATCTGAAACAACAGGCAATCACCTTCCAACAACGTCTGGCCGCGGTGATTGCCCAACAGTATTAAGCGGTTAATTAAACGGCTGTGACCTTACTGGCGCGCGCCCGAGAGAAAGTAAACAGACACAGCAGCAAACCAATCACTGCGAGTCCGGCGGCGGCCAGCGGAACGGCCGTCAATCCCAGCCCTTTGGCGATCACCACGCCCCCAACCCACGCCCCTAAAGCATTACCGACATTAAAGGCCGCAATATTGAGGGTTGATACCAAATTAGGGGCTTTTTTGCCGTAAGTGACGACGTTAATTTGCAAAGCTGGCACGGCTGAGAATGCCGCAGCTGACCACAAGAATAAGGTCACTTCCGCCGCCAAGAATGAGTTACTTGTCCAGCTAAAGAGGGCTGAAAAAATCGCGATGAGCAAGAACGTCATGGTCAGACTCACCGATAATCGCCAATCAGCTAACCGCCCACCAACAATATTGCCCAATGTCAGACCCACCCCCATCAACAACAATGTCCAACTGATACCGTGCTCAGAAACCTGAGTCACTTCAGTTAGAATTGGCGCGATATAAGTAAAGAGGGCGAACATCGCCGCAGCAAAAAAGACCGTCATCAGCAAAGATAACCAGATGCCGCCACCGCGCAGCGCCGCAATCTCTTTGCGTAACTCGGTCGGCGCTTCCTCCTGAGAAGAAGGCAGCTTGCTATAAAGTGTTGCCAGTGAGAATAAGCCGATGACCGAGACGACCCAAAATGTCGAACGCCAGCCGAAAGCTTGCCCCAAAGCGGTTCCCAAGGGGACGCCCAACACATTCGCCAGTGTCAGGCCGGTAAACATCAGCGCCACCGCAGACGCCCGTCTATTGGGGGCCACCAGATTAGAAGCCACCACAGCACCAATACCAAAAAAGGCCCCGTGGCTCAGCGCGGTAATGACCCTGGCTAACATCAGGAAATCATAACTGTATGCCAGTGCACACATCAGGTTACCAATGATAAAGATAACCATTAATAACAATAATGTCTTTTTACGCGGTAACTTAGCCGTCAAAACCGCCATGATAGGTGCGCCGATAGCCACCCCCAGCGCATAGCCACTGATTAACCAACCTGCAGTTGGAATCGAGATGTGCAAATCACCCGCCACCTGCGGCAACAATCCCATAATGACAAATTCAGTGGTACCAATAGCAAAAGCACTCAGTGCTAATGCCAAGAGCGCAACAGGCATAATCAAAGCTCCCAGTCAGATAATATCTCCCCGTCGTAGGTCACAGGCAGATCAAATTGTTGCCAGTAATAATTAACCGACATGTAGCAGTAAGTAGAAAAAAGGCAAAAGAAAGCGGCCAATTGCCGAATAATGCAGCAATAACCCTATTATTTATAATTGTTTAATTTCTCAACTTGCCATACCCAATCAACTTCAACATGACAGGCATAGATAGAAATAACATGAGTTGAGGAATGATGACCAGTAATGAACAGAGTTATAACTAGCCTGATAAGTAATAATTTATCATTTTTAGCGATAACCAAATGAAATAAATAATGATTTAGACACATCGCCAACAATAAAAATATGTTTGAGAATGTAACCGCGCAGCTAACACCGCTGCGGTTTCAAATAGGCAGGCCCACAAACTAATTGAAGACGCAGCAAGGCAGCAAATAAACGAATCTCGATGAGCTGACTCAAGTCAGTGATTCGGGTGAGTGAATGCAGCTAACACCGCTGCGGTTTCAAATAGGCAGGGGGTGAGTGGCAAACCACTCCACCAAAAAGTCCAACATCGACCTTAATGTCGCTGGCATTTGCCGACGTGAGGTATAGATTCCATAAATTCCCATCGCCTGTGGTTGATAATCTGGCAATAATCTTATTAGCTCACCACGGGCAATATAAGGCGCGGCGGAGTAGCAGGGTTGCAAAGTGATACCGGCACCTTCTAATGCTGCGCTGAGCAAAACGACCGATTCATTGGCACTGAGATTCCCCCCGACCGCAACAGATGATTTAATTCCTTGTTGATCAAAATGCCATAAACTTTTACCAAAATAGGAATAGGTCAGGCAGTTGTGAACTGCCAAGTCAGATGGGATTTTCGGCGTTCCTTTAGCAGATAAATAACTCGGCGAAGCGCAAACCACTGAATGGCAAATGGAGAGCGGACGAGCGATTAAATTGGGATCTAAATCATTGGTAATACGCAGTGCCAAATCAATACGTTCCTCCACCAGATTGACAGTTCGGTTATTCATTTGTAAATCCACTGCGACCTGAGGATGACGGCGTAAATACTCAGTAACGGCGATCGCCACTGCACTTTGTCCTAGCGATTGAGAGCAACTGATACGCAACAAACCGCGCAGTTCATCATTTTCTTGCCCCTCAACTAAATCCATATCTTTAGCAAATTCAAGCATATGTCGGCAACGCGTGAGTGTGGACTCCCCAGCATGAGTCAGACTCAATTTTCGAGTTGTGCGGTGCAATAAACGTGCTCCGGCCCATTGCTCCATCTGCGCCAAATAGCGTGTCACCATGGCCCGCGACATATCCAAAGTCTCGGCAGCGGCAATCATACTGCCCCGCTCAACAATAGCGACAAACACCTCTGCTGCGGTAATCCTATCCATTATTAGCTCGATTTAAGCAACAAACAATTGCCTATTATCGGGTTTTTCTATCGATATAAGCAATCTATTATCTAGCCCATACCCCAGTCACTCTCAGGAAAATGAACATGTTAAATAAAACTCTATTACAAATGGCCTTTGCTGGCCTGACAACTTTCGCTGCTGTATCAACGGCTAATGCAGCTGAACAGCTCAAAATGGAAGTTTATAACCCCGGTGAAAAAAGCATCTTCCCGGTATCGTCTGAAATTATCAGCGGAAAAACTGAAGTGGTGCTGATTGATACTCAATTTCAGCGCAATGATGCCGAAGCTCTGGTGAAGAAAATTCAGCAAAGTGGTAAGAAACTGACCACTATTTATATCAGCCAGGCAGATCCTGACTTCTATTTCGGCCTGGATGTGATTACCAAGGCTTTTCCACAAGCTAAAGTGATCGCAACCCCGCAAACCATTGAAGAAATTAAAGCCACCAAAGACGGGAAAATGGCCTATTGGGGCCCGATTTTGAAAGAAAATGCCCCTACCCGTGTCATTGTCCCGCAAGAGCTGCAAGGCAAAAGTTTTACGGTTGATGGACAGGAAATTAATATTGAAGGCTTAGATGGGCCATCGCCAGAAAAAACATTTGTCTGGATCCCATCATTAAAAGCGGTCGTCGGTGGTGTTGCCGTCTCGGGTAATATTCATTTATGGGTCGCTGATACTCAAACAACTGAGTCACGCCAAAACTGGCTGACAACACTAGATAAAATCAAAGCATTGAAACCAGTCACCGTGGTTCCAGGGCATTATCTTGATAACGCACCACAAACATTAGAATCAGTGACCTTTACTCAACGTTATTTAACGACGTTAAATGCAGAAATTCCTAAAGCAAAAGACTCAGCTGAACTCATTGCAGCGATGAAAAAACATTACCCTGAACTGAAAGATGAATCTAGTTTGGAATTAAGTGCCAAGGTGCTTAAAAACGAAATGAAATGGCCGCAATAAAAGCCATTAACATTAATTGTCACTGAATAAGCTCATCAGAAAATATAATTTTAGGAAAACACAATGGCCGGTACAAAGTTACATTACATTTTTGATCCATTATGTGGCTGGTGTTATGGTGCCGCGCCGCTGGTACAAGCTGCACAAAATATTCCTAATCTCACTCTGGTATTGCACGGTGGTGGAATGATGTCAGGAGCTAATCGTCGCCAAATAGATAGCCAATGGCGTAGCTATGTTATGCCCCATGACCAACGCATTTCACAGCTAACCGGGCAAATTTTTGGTGATGATTACTTTAATAATTTACTGAAAGATACTTCAGTTATTATGGATTCCACACCGCCGATCGCCGCTATTCTGGCATCGGAGGCATTTGCAGGCCGGGGTGCAGAACTACTGCACCGCATCCAACACGCTCATTATGTTGAAGGCCGCCGCATTGCAGATACTCCTGTGTTAACGGAACTTGCTGTGGAACTTGGGCTAGATAAGGATTCATTTATAAACGCCTACAATAGCGCTTTAACAACATCCAGCCAGCATATTGCTGAAAGCCGCGCATTACTGGCTAAAGTACATGGACACGGCTTCCCTACTTTTGCACTGGAAGACGAACAAGGGAAAATAACGCCCCTGCCCGCAAATGAATATTATGGAAATCCGTCTGGCTGGGGTGAGTTGTTAAAAAGTATTACGGCACATTAAAAACTAACTGCGACCGCCTTATTAATATGGTGAGGAGGTTGTACTGTGGCTGGCAAACAAAAGCGAGCCACAGATTAATTGAGTTGAAAAGTTTGTTGCTGTAAAACCTCAGAGGCGCGAGTAGATTGGCCGACTAATTCAGCATTTAGTTTTGTAACTTCATTAATCGCCCCTACCCGCGCAGTTATATCCTCAATACCTTTACTTTGTGCATGTGATACAGCAGATATTTCTATCATCAAATCCATCACTTTTATAACCACGTCAATAAAAGCGCGTAAGTTGTCACCAGAGCGACCCACCAAACCGGCCCCTGCTGGAATGTAAGTTGAAGAGTTCCCAATAAGGCGCTTAATATTCAGTGCTGAATGACCAGTGCGCTAACATCCCCACTTCCCATGCAATAATGGAGGATCGCCGCCCGTGTTCACCTGCATGAGCAGCATTTAAAGCCAGAATATTGGTTTGGAAAGCAACTGATTCAATCAAGGTGATAACCTCAGCTATCGCCTGCGAACCCGCAGAAATATCAGCCATCGAACTCACCACGCTCGACATCATGCTCCACCTTGGCTGGCGATATAATGCGAGAGAATATTTTTATTACAGTTAACGATGATTGGCATAACAATATTACCCATCAAGTAGGACAGATATATCTCAATAAATAGAAAGATATATTTATATATCATTACGAGTCAGTAAACGTAAATTATTAACAGGATGCCCTTCGGACTGTTCTATCAACATCATATCTTCGTTCAGTCGATAGAAGATAGGGTGACTTACCGCATAGGGCGTATTCAGAAGGTCATCCAGATAACGATTCTCACCCTCTATAATTGTTAGAGATAATATTTTACCGATAAAAATATTAGCCTTAACATCTACCACATTAAAAGCAATATTTCTTCTTGCTTTTACATAACCATCACTACCATACACATCCGCAGATGATTTAACCTCTCGTCCAATAATACTAACCCTTGAACAAACATGATAATTCTCTGTTAGATTATTAAAATCATGATTGACTGTCCAGTAGCCTTCTATATCTTTCATGGGATGAAAGCAGGAGTAAAAACGTCCAAATACATATCCTAATCCAATACTAAATAAAATTCCAAGATATAATATTTTCGTTATTTTTTTTCGCATACTAGCCCCATACTCTGACATTTGCAGATAGTGTAATCACCATTTTTTTGTTTTTTTAAAAATACATAGGGTTCTTTATTATAGGAAAACAAAAAATCTTTATCGCGAACTTCATCTAAATTCACTAATATAGGCAGTTTTTTCACATCAATAAGTTTCACTTGATAATAGTTAGATGTCATATTGAATGAAACCAATAAAAAAAAACAAAAAGTAATAAAAATAATAATTTTGCAAGTAAAACCAATAGACTCCGAGGGTGAATAGATACTTTTATCTTTAAGGTGATCGACAGAATCAACCTCAGTAATTAATAAGTTTGGCGCAAGATTATTGGCAGTAAAATCAGGTTTAATACCAATACTATATCCTTTTTTAGGAATTGTGGTAACCAACTCATGTTTTTTATCATCCAAAGCATTCCGTAAGTTACTAATAGTTTGAGTTAATGTATTGTCAGTAACATAACTTCCTAGCCATATTTTCTTCTCGATATCCTCACGAGAAATAGCCTCCGGATAGTGAGAACACAACAAAGACAAAACTTCAGACTCTTTGTTTCTTATTTTTGTAATACACCCTCTATTATTAATAATTCTCTTTCTCGGAGTAAAAACAATATCACCAAGAATTATTTCATCCATTTCATTTCTCACACTTTTAAATATAACTTAAGAAAGTAACAGAAATGACAACATTAGGCCTTAACTGAAGAAAATAAAAAAATCAAATACAATAATTTCAATAAAAATCAAATAGTCATAAAAAAAATCGGTTACTTGATTTTATCAATCTATCAAAAAAAAACCATTATTAATAAAAAATGTAAATTATTTAGACATAGACTTTAAGATACAATTTATAAAGTAGTAATAAAAATAAACTTACTCTATAGAAGGCATATATGAAAACAAAAAAATACAAAGTCATTTTATTAATCATACCAACTATTTTTGGATGTGAATCACATAATAAAAAAAACTCATTTGATAGGGATGTAATAGGAAAAGTAACGGCCCTGACATCGGGTATCCACTTCCTAAAAGAAATATGTGATAGAAAAAACCTACCCAATGAAAATGAAATAGTCAATATAGCAATTAAGGCACTAAAAAAAGATAAAGCGGTAAACAATCGTGAGTTTAAGACTAAAATAGCAACTCTAACTAAGATCAGATATGAAGAAATAAAATCACATAAAACAGATGACAAAAAAAAATGCCATGAACTTGAAAGCATTCTTAAACGATTTATTAAAATAGTAAGCTCGTAATATACTCACCCCAAAAAATATACCCAATGCCAGATAACGAAATATAAGGTCCAAATGCAATAAACTTTCTTTTCTCATTTGAAAAAACATCAATAAGTATATAGGCAATGATCCCCAGGCTAGAAGAAATTAAAACTAGAAAGGGTATAGCAGTTATACCAAACCAAGCCCCCAAGGCTGCCATTAACTTAAAATCACCATGTCCCATACTATCAATATCTTTTAATAGCTTAAATATCCAATAAGGCGACCATAAAAATAAATATCCTATTACTGCACCAAAAACAGAAAATGACAATGGTGAAAAGGTATCATTTATATTTAAAATAAGCCCACACCAGAGTAATGGCATTGTAATACAGTCAGGAAGAATATAGTAACTAAGATCAATAAAGGTCAGAACAATAAGAGCCCAAACTAATAACAAACTACAAAAGACTAAATAAGTATCTTGAAAAATAAAACCAATAATAGGTGTTAGGAATGCAGTCAACAGTTCGACGATAATGTATCGAGGATTTATTCTTCGGTTACAACATTTAGTCACTCCTTGCAAAAATAACCAACCTAATATGGGGATATTATATCTAAGCGGCAAAGGGCTATAACAATGTGAACAAAAGGATCGAGGGAGACACAGATTAAATCCACATTTAAAGATATCAGAATTTTTTTTGTCTATAGTATCTTCAGGAACACAACTCAGAAGCATAATAGGAAGACGATAAATAATAACATTTAAAAAACTTCCCACACATAATCCAAGAAAAATATAAAGTGAAAGCCAGGGCAAAAAATGCATATCAGTCATAATTGTATTCTATACCTTTCTATAGTTTATTTAACAAAACAATATCGCCAGTAATATAATCGCCATCTTTATCAATAGTTATATTCACGTTACTTACTTCAATCCTTTCATCTTGTGATAACATAAGAAATACATTCAGAAATTGATAAGAATCAGCACTTTCAATGTTCACTAAAATAGATTCTTTTTGTAAGTCAGTAATTTTGAATGCGATAGCGTTTTCATTAAGCAATGTTATTAACCCATCCTTAAAACCTCCACTAGAATGGCTACTAAATACAGTATTTGAATTTCTTTTCATCTTTAGCCTTTCAGCAAGAGATGATAGATTAATAACATTATCATTTAATATATCATATTGTTGTAAATAAATTTCATTTTCCAACATTGATTTTATAGCAAAACAAAATAGAATAAATGCCATAAAAAAAACAAAACTCGGTTTGAACAACAATAAATATAAAATATTTTTTTTAAAATTCATAAACAACATTCAAATGTTATATCGTTAGTTCCATTATCATTAATAACTTTAGATATACTAAACCTTTTATTTTCATCATCTACTTCGTTTAATGCCAAATTTATCTCTCGCCCCTTAGGTGCAGTTACATTAAAGCTAATTTTATTTTTCTCTTTATCAAAAACAAGGCTATTTATAGCGACATCAGTCTTGCCAAAGACTTCACTCGACATATGCAAAAAACCAATAAAGTCATGATCTATCATATGAATATTATATATTCCCTTATGAACATTAATGCTTTCTGTGTTTTCATATTTTTTTATTACTGGGTATTGAGTATAAAAATCCTGCAAAACTACATTTAACATATGAATATCCCGTAATATATCAATATTATGAAGCCAAGAATTTAAACACATTACGATAGATAATAAAAAGCACAAGTAACCAGTTCTTAACACAGGTGTATTATGAGCAATTTTTTTTCTATGCCGATAGTATCTTCCACTCAATAAATTAACATTATTATGTTCAAGATTATTAGCCATAATGCGTAACACTTCGCAATAATGTGTTGAATGAGAGCTAAGAGTTTGAACATCAGGGTGACTAAGTAAATTTTCAGGGAGAGATAATGACTTTGACCGGTATAAAACTTCAAATATATCTTCCTTGATTGAAAAACCAGACATATCACCGTTTCTTATTAACCATTCATTACCCAGCTTTATTGAAAACCACTCTTCATCACTAAATGGTAATGTTAGTACATCCGGTATCATAGCCGTTGCAGATATGCCCGCATCCTTTAACCAGCCTAGCCAAACATTCATTAACTCATGCTCAATAGCTGCTATGTAACAAAAAGCACTATCTACTTTTAGTGTCACTATATGGAAATCATCTATATTACTAATAATTGAACGTTCAATAGAGAATGCAAGGGATTTTTTATTATTTAATATTTCTTTATTTTTTATTCTAACTCGCCTAAAAATCACAAAACTAGCGGGTATTAATATTCTCACATCACTATTAAACCATAGAGAAATACTTTTCAATTCAGTATGATGATCTAGTTTTCCATATTTTACATTTTCCGCCCCTTCTATCTTGGCATACCAGTAAATGGGATCACTTGCATGACTTCCTAATCTAATAACTAGTGTTGTTCGAGGGGAATCTACTCTCTTGATATTCTTCACTAAAACTCAGTCTCCGTTGTAATACGATAATATCTTTCTCATTTACATGAAAAAGACTCATTAACTGATTCCCCCCCCCTTTGCTTTCTAACCTAAAGATAGATGAAAAATAATATTCATTATGCAAAAAACTCAATCCGTCAATATTTCTTATTTCATTAATCTTATCTATATTAACAGTTGCATTATTTACAAGAAAATCAAAGAAAGACTCAACATTTTCAAATTCATTATTATATTTAAATGATATCGCTTTGGTAATATCGCTTTCACTAATTTCATTCATAAATATTGCTTGTAATAACTGGATATGATTAACGTCAAGCATGTTTACATTGATTAATAATTTAGTGTCATTTCTATAGCAAAGAAATGGAATTATCTTCAAAAAATCCTCATCATTAATATTAAGTAGATCGCCTATTGAGTCACCCACTAAGAGAGCATTCCTTATAGCTAATATGGAATAGCTATGTTCATTATTTATATTGTTCTGTTTTGAATTGTCTTGACTAGCATGGTTGAAATCCATTATTAACTCATTGAGCACTGTCGAAGTAATATTATTTAGTTGAAAAAGATACTTTAACACTAACCAATGATAGATATAGTCATCCTTATTAATATAACTATTATTGTAGCGAAGAGTGTTTACATTAAAACAGTTTGTTCTATCAATTAGCTTATAACGCACATCTCTATTATTTATTTTTATAACTGATTTCGATGTTAATAATAGCGATGAGATAGCTTCAAAATGTAATTTAGTTGGCATTTTTTCAATTATATTTTTTAGAAAAAAACCTTCAGAACCCAGCAGTAAATTTTTTTCAGATTTATTACGTTCACTATTAGCCACAAAATAAAATGTATCATTTAGATAAAAATAGGCAGTAAAAACCATTGTACTCATCAGTAGAGTGACAGATAAAACGAGTAATAAAGCAACACCACGTTGTTTCACTCTATTATCCTTAGTTATATATTATTATTTAATAAAACAATAACTTTTCTTATAGTGCCTATATTTTCCAGCTCAATAATCAACTCAATTCCTTCAGGTAAAATGGCTATTTCGTCCCACTCATTTATCCATTTATTTTCATGAAAGACTCTAATGCGAAATTCTGTCACACCATCTAGAATTTTTGATACTGTCGGTTGATCTTCATTTAAGTGATACGATAGTTTTTCCAAAATATTACTCCTTAACCTATACCCTAAAATTTGTGATTCCATGTGATAGGTGAAGCTAGTATTAACGCCAATGTCACACGAAAAGTAAATGCCAAAGTCATCACTACCCAATAAAAATTTACCAACCCTAATACCATTATTAAGTTTTTTATTATGGTGTGAATAAGCATATATCATTGTATGTGAAAGTTGATGATCTAGTGTATTTACTACCCTCTGCAATTTATTAACTTGTTTTGACTTTTTATTAACTGCACTACTTCCTTTGCTAACAACAGTCATAGCTTGGTAAACAGTTAAACTTATCAAAGTGAAAATGATTACAGCCAATAAAACCTCTAATAATGTAAAACCTTGAGTGGGACGTTTATTCATTAATAACACGATATCCTTCCAGGATAAATATAGGAACTTTACTATTTTCTTGGCTACGGACTTCAACCGTCACAATACCTATAGTTTCATTTATTATTTCTCTTGATTGCCAATACCATAATTTGTTAACAACAAAATCGCTTCCTTTTATCCAACTTTCAGTTTGCTCTATTCTTTTCAATTTAATTTCAGCTAAAGTATTCTCCGCAACCCAAGAAGCCGAGACCCTATTTTCAAGTGTTTTGACCCATAGTAATTGCTCACTAATAATGGCCATGATTCCGATACCAACAACAGAAAAAATCGCCATTGAGAGCATGGATTCTAGCAATGTGAAACCCGAATAATATCGCAAGTCATCACCTATTAAACCCTAAAAATTCCATAATTTATAAATCGTTGTTCGTGTCATTTTTTACTAATGATGTTAACCAATTGCCTATATCATCTTCAGTCCCTACTTCTCTATCTGGTCCAGATGAGAATATATCAATATCTTCATATCGGCCGGGATTATTCATCTGATATGAGTTACCCCATGGGTCTTTTGGTAATCGTCTAATATATCCACTATTAGGGTAAGTACGTGGAATCGGTAGGTCTGTTGGTTTGATAACTAATGAAATAACCCCTTGTGACTCAGTTGGATAATGACCATTATCCAACTTATACATATCTAGTGCATTCTCTATCGCCGCAATATCACTTAATGCTTTTTGCTGGTCAGCTCTATTTTTATTTTCCATTAGGCTGGGTACTGTCAAACTAGCAAGCAAGCCTAAAATAATAACGATCACCATCATTTCTAATAATGTAAAACCATTATATTTAATATTATTCATAGTTCTCCTTAGACAGTAATTATAAAATCAAACTATTCATTTCCAGTATTGGTTGAAAAATTGCCAAAACAATAAAAAATATAAACCCGGCCATTAAAATCATTATTACTGGCTCTAGTAATATTACAAATATATTTATATTATCAATTAATTCCTGCTCTTGAATATCTGTTATTTTTTCCAAAATAATATCTAACGTCCCGCTACGCTCACCAGATATAATCATATGTAAAATCATAGGGGAGAATCCATTACTATTAGCTAGAGACGATGACAAACTCCCACCTTCGCTAACTAATTTTGCAGCATTTTCTAACCCCTGCTTTATATATAAGTTAGTTACCACAGAACTGCTAATTTCCATCGACTTGATCAAATTAACACCATTAGAACTCAAAATTGTCATCAGTCTTAAATACCTAGATATATTTAAAATAAATATTACCTTACCTAAAAACGGGGTTTTCAAATAAAAAGATGCAAAGAACATGTTTATCATTTTTATTTTTGATAATCCACACCCTCCCCAAAAAACAATAATAAAAAGTATAGTAATTAATAATATATTATCTTCAAGCCAATGAGTCGTCATTATTAGGACTCTAGTAGACAATGGTAATACTTTATCATAAGAAACAAACTGTTCAATTATATTAGGGACTACTACAGATAACAGTGTTATTATAACTCCGATAGATATTAAAATTAAAATAGCAGGATAGACTAGCGCTTGAGCTATTTTATTTTTCACTTTATATGCCTGTTCTATATGATCGGCAAGCTTAGATAGTACTAAACCTAAATAACCTGATAGTTCACCTGCAGCAATCATAGATCTGTATAGTGAATTAAAAATAACTGGAAATTGTGATAGTGAATCGGAGAACGAATGGCCTTCAAGGATTTTCTTCCTTATCTCATTAATCACACTATTAACATTGTTTTTCGTACTTTGCTTTTCAATTATCTCTAGTGCTTCATCTAATGGGATTGAAGCATTGACTAAAATAGACATCTGCCTGGTAATTAAAATAAGATCCATGTTATTTATTTTTTTAAAACACTTATCCCAGCGTAAAAACAAACTTTCATGTTTAATTTTAATTTTTAATAAAACCATTTTTTTTTGATAAATAACATGTCTGGCCGCTAATATATTCTCAGCTTCAATATTGCCTTTTATTTTCACCCCTTTATTATTAATAGCTAAATAATTAAACTTTGGCATACTTATCTTCTAAACTTACCCTCATCACTTCCTCTATTGTTGTGAGGCCTCCAACTATCTTTTCAATACCATCTTGCTCTATACTGCGTATATATCCCTTAGCTATTTTACTTAATTCAAGTTCGCTTCCCCCTTTATAAATACCCTCACGTAAATTGTTATCGATAATCAGTAATTCGTGTAAAGCGATTCGGCCACGATAACCTGTTTTATTACAATTATTACAGCCAACCGCACGAAATCCATATCCCTCTATAGGAATTTGATCATGAATATTCAACATTTGCAGAGTATCCTGTAGGTAGGGGCACTGTTCTCGGCATTCAGCACATAATCGTCGAACTAAGCGTTGAGATAAAATAGCCAACAAAGAACTAGATAACATAAATGGTTCAATCCCCATATCTTTGAGTCTAGTGACAGCACCAATCGCACTGTTAGCATGCAATGTTGATAAAACTAAATGCCCAGTTAAAGAAGCTTGAACTGCTATTTGTGCGGTTTCTACATCTCGTATTTCACCGATCAAAATAACATCAGGGTCTTGGCGCAGAATTGCTCTTAAGCTACGTGAAAAAGTCATATCAATCTTTGAATTAACTTGTGTCTGAGAAATTCTATCTATGTCAAATTCAATAGGGTCCTCCACTGTCATGATATTTCTTTCGCATGCGTCTATTCCCATTAACGCAGCATAGAGCGTAGTGCTTTTACCTGCGCCGGTAGGCCCAACAATTAATATAATACCATGGGGTTTAACAACCAATTTTTTCATGATATGGCTGTTTTTTTTCGACATTCCCAAACATTCTAGATCTAGTTTAAGGCTATTCTTATCTAATAGACGCATGACAACTCGCTCACCATGATTTACTGGTAATACCGAAACGCGAACATCCAATGATCGCCCTGCTAAACTGAGTGCTATACGGCCATCTTGTGGGATACGTTTCTCTGCAATATCTAACTTTGCCATAATCTTAATTCTCGAAACCAATAGTAACGCAACCCTACGTTGTAGCTCTAATATATTTTTTAACACACCATCAACACGAAATCTTATAATTACTTTCTCACTAAAAGATTCTATGTGTATATCTGATGCCAATTCTTTTATAGCTTCTACCAATATTGTATTTATTAGTTTTATTACTGGAGCTTCATTATTACTATCGAGTAAATCCTCACTAATTGGAAGTTCACTACTAAATGAATAAATAGCAATTTCATCACTTATAGCGTTCATTATTTTATGTGATTGTACTGAGCTATTCTGATATACAGCAGCAAGTTGAGTGTCAAACTCATCATCAGTTACAATTTGAAGCCCAATAGGGCGATTGCCAACTCTGTTACCTTCAAGTATTGACTCAAGAGAAGCGGAGTCACGACAAATAATTTGGTAACCTTGTTTAACCGGTACTAAAATAACACCATTATCCTTGGCCCAGCTAAACGCTAATGGCAATAATTCAGATTTTATGAGGGTCATTTTTTTACCCCTATCATTTCATAAAACTCTACTATATCGTTTTTAAGAGAATTAAATTCATCATTTTTTATTTTTTCTGATAATACTTCCAGCGGTTCTTTTATATCTATAGAATATAAATTATTATGTTCAGTATATTTATCTGCTGTTGCTTTACTATAGTCACTTGTCTCTCTGAGTATTGTCGGCCTGATAAAGAGAATCAGATTACTTTTCTCAATCTTTTCTTTCCTCTGCTGAAATAGTCGGCCTATTAAAGGAATATCACCTAAAAAAGGAACTTTATTTATGACTTTATTCAATTTTTTATCTAATAGTCCCCCAACGACAACTGTTTCACCACTTTTAACCAATACTGCATTATTAACTACTCTCTTATTAAAAACCGAACCTAAATTATTGGCATTAGCATCAGATCTGTCAGCAACACTTGATACTTCTTGCCGAATTTCTAGCAAAACTGAATCGCCTTGGTTTATCTGTGGTTTGACTTTCAACATAACACCAACAGATTGTCTCGAAATCGAGTTATATACTTTATCTGTGGCCGTTGTTTGTGTAGAGGTAAGCACCGGAACTTCTTGACCGACATTGAACTCTGCCTCCATATTATCCAGAGTGACAATACTTGGGGTTGCGAGAATATTATTATTTGAATTAGTTGCTAGAGCAGTGAACAGACCATTCCAATTTCCTTTGTAAAAACCAGCTGTTAATCCTGATATCACCATAGGAAGGGGATTTTCACTACTGCTATTTGCTCTTATACTATCTGGATTTTGGATAAAATTGATCCCTCCATGAAACTTATTAGCCCATTGAATACCCAGATTCAGTCCTTCTCCATTTTGAGTTTCAACTATAATCGCTTCGACCAATACCTGAGCACGTCTGACATCTAGCTTTTCAATAACCTGATCTAATTCTTTCATTATTTTTGGATGAGCAGTAATCACTAAAGCATTTGTTTGATCATATGCCTTTATAGACACATTTCTAGCGTTGCTCTTCCCCGCTATTTTTTTGGCATTGTCACTTTGAACGCCACTGCTGACACCATTTAATACATCCAATAACTTCGATGCTTGTGCATACTTCATATAAATAACTTTAGTCGTGCCATAACTATCTTGTTGATGGTCAAGCCTCTTTATCATTTTAATGGCTCTTTTTCTGGTATGACTATCACCACTGATTAAGACTGAGTTAGTTCTCTCATCTGCAATGACTTTCCCAGCATTAAATAAATCTTTTTTAGTTGTATTTACTGGATTTATAACTTGATTGACTAATTTAATAATATCGGCGGCGATAGCATGATTCAATTGATAGAGTTCAATTTCTGCATCTCCAGGTTGATCTAATGTACTAATAATACTATATAAACGATTTACTACTGCTGCACGCCCTGTAATAAGCACTACGTTTGATGGGTCATAGTGAATGATACTTCCTGACTCAGTATTATCATTTAACTGGCGAAGTAATGGAGCCAAGTTCTTAGCTAAAATGTATTTAAGTTTAAATACTCGGTTAATAAGCTCATCACCTTGGGTTTCTTCTGCATTCTTTTGCAGCGGAACAACGGAGTTTTTTGCACGTTTTGCAGGGATGACCTTTAATATATTATTAGGCATTTCAACAACTGTGTACCCATAAACATCAAGTACATTTAAAAAGAATTGATAATACTTATCTTTATCCAATTGCTCAAAGCTACGAACGCTGACTACCCCTTGAACCTTGGGATCTATAATTATAGTTTTATTAATGTTCTTACTCACCGTATTAATAAACTCTTTTATATCAGCATCTCTGAATGATGCGGAAAAGTTAGCACCATAGACTACCGCAGGTAAATAAGAAGCTAAAATTACCAATCTAAATAAATTAATATAAAACGGACTGAATCTTAAAAAAAAACCAACCACATGAGTATAGGCTATAAATATTTTATTGTAGTAGTACATGAAAACACCTTTCTCAACAAATCAGGGTGATTTATCTATAACATCACGAGTATGTAGTGCTCTCCATTTTCATTGATTATAATCCGGTCTTTTAATATTTTAACAATAGTAACAGCCTCTACTTTATCACCCTCTAAGTATAAATTTTGTTTCCCATCAATTTCTAAAATTACAATAGAGCTTGCCTCATCCGTATGCTCCAATACACCCACTAATTTTAGAGTACCAGTATAAATTGGTGAGTTTAAAATATTCACTATCTCTGGAGTTATTTCTTTATCATTGTCTTTTCTTTTAAAAACAATAGAGTTTTTAATATCCTCTACCATTTTAGTTTTACTTATAAAGTTATTGCTCCATTCCCCCTCATATAATGATGGGACTTTTCTTTTATTTCTCTCCATTACCATATTAAAACCAACGCTAACTTGATAAAAAAAGTACGATATGAGAATAATTTCTAATATGATATTTTTTCTATTAAGCAATACTTTATAGGGTGTTATAAGTATCAGGTTAAAAAATGATAACACCCTAGCCTCTCATACGCATTTTAGTTTAATATTAAAATAGACAACTATTATCAATAACCAACAAACCTATCAGTTGTATTATTTGATACCATCGCGCTCAATATCCCAGAGTCTAATCTGAGTCCGTATCTATTTATGGTTTTTACGATCCCATCAGGTATGCCGGCATTCTTCAAATGCACTCTGAATTTATGTATTAATTGATGGTAATTATTATCTGAAATGCTCTTATGATTCTCATACCAAACAACTTTAATGATATCTTGTTTTCTATTAACATCATTAAACAGACACATCACCAATCTCTTTTGTTTTTCATTAATATCAATGGTTAATTTTTTAGAGTGGAAATGTATTTTATTCATACAGCAATCCAGTGATATCTCTTTTTCATAATCAATCACCCCTTTACCATTAATATCAATGAATTTACTGCCAGAAACAACAGAGACTGTATCAACGTACATATATAACCCCTACAAATATATTCACTCAGTTAATAATAATAAATCACACTACAGATGTGATAAGAGAACTAGTGATTAGTATCGTGCTTACTTAATGAATAAATCCAATTAAATTATATTTTTTAATTATATTTGATGTTTTAAATGGTTTTCCCACACAAAAAACATTCCAATCATAGGCAAAAAATAAACAGTAAGATTGTATAACAATACAATTGAAACCTATATCACCAAAAATGAAATAACTCAGCCCTATGAAGGGAACGCTTCCATTTAAAATATCTATATATTACTTTATTCATTTAGAAAAATACACGCAACCACTGAGTTAACATACAATAATAATTAAAAAACTCAAGGAATAAATGTTGTTTAATAATGTCAAATAAAGCTATTCATTATTGAAACATAATAATAACATTATATGTCATTTTTACTTCTATCTGTAAGGTCTATTTATTGATTTATATAATTCATATAGCTCGGAGTTTAACTAAAAAACGCCCATCACCATATGGAAATTTCTGTTTTATCGTGCAAGACTTGCTTTAAACATATAATCACAAATTTTAATTATGACCAAGGGTGTTACGTCAACAAAAAAAATTAAAGGATATATAAATATTAAATTGAAAAATATTTGATATTCCCCTTGAATGCGCTCAAGGGGAATTGAGAAACTCAACTTATTACATGAAGAACTCGACTTCACCGCCATTTAAGTTATACATACTGCCTACTATTTTCACTTTCCCTTCTTTCTCTAATTTATTAATTATTTCGCTATTTTTACGAATCTCATCAATAGTGTGTTTTACATTATTCTTCGCAACAGCATCTACATATTTTTCGTTTTTGCCACTCTTCTCACCATCAAATTGAGTCGTTGCAATCGCGGGCTTAATTTTATCGAGGAGGCCAGTCAGGTTGCCGAGTTCTACGTTATCAATAGCACCTTTGACAGCACCGCATGCAGTATGCCCCATGACCAAAATAACCTTTGCCCCCGCGGCGGCACAAGCAAACTCCATGCTACCTAATAAATCATCATTAGAAATGTTACCGGCAATCCTGGCATTGAATGTTTCACCAATTCCTGTGTCCAGAACAATTTCAGCTGGCGCTCGAGAATCAATGCAGCTCAATATAACGGCCGAAGGAAATTGCCCCTCTGCACTACTGCGTTTTTGTGCGAGATAATCGTGTTGCTGCATTTTCCCAGAAACAAATCTTTTATTACCTTGCTTCAATCCTTCCACTATCTGGTCGGGTGTTAATTTATCCCGTTCTTCTCGTGTCAGGGAAGCTGCATATGATATCTGAGGTAACCCTAGCCCAATCCCGCCAATAACACCCGCAGCGGTGATGCCCAAAGCAGCTTTTAGCACGGTCCTTCGGCTATTTGGATGGCTATCTTCTGAACAACAACCTGTTATCTTACTCATACTCTCTCCTTGAAACTATTGTTGTTATTTTCGATGCTGCACAATTAGTGAGCAGCCTATTAAATGTAGTACATCCAACTTGTTTTACACGATAGATAATAGATAGATTACCAAAAAATAAGCCTATTCTTGATTTCTAACCCTCCGAATTACATGTTGTTATTAAGTTCTCGATGGTTATCCCTCATCCATTGCGCCAGAGAGTCCAGTGTTGGCTTTAATGTTTGTCCTAAAGAGGTAATCTCATATTCAACACGTGGCGGCACTTCGGCATAAATTGTGCGGTGGACCAACCCACGTTGCTCGAAAGCCCGCAGTTGTCGGGTCAGCTCTTTTTGGGTAATAGGGGCAATCGCCCGCTGTAGCTCGCCAAATCGAATCGGGCCAGCAGTCACGATCAAACGATAGAGAATAGGAATTGCCCACTTCCCGGCAATAAGCTCAACGAATTGCACCATTGGGCACTTTTCTTCCGCGCGAACTCCATCGGATAGCGATTTATTTTTAGCTGCGAGGGGCTGATAAGCTGTCATTACGTTCCTGTTTCATCCTTAGTATCAAATTGGTACCTACTATACTTTAGATACTTTTGTATTAAAAATAGTCTTCCATTGCTCCCAATAGGAAGGCTCATCATGAATCGTTTGAAAGATAAGTATGCATTGATTACCGGTGGTACTAGCGGTATCGGGTTAGAAACGGCGCGCCAGTTCTTGGCCGAGGGGGCAACTGTCGCGATTACCGGCCGAAATGAAGCCGCATTGCAAGCGGTACATGCCGAACTCGGAGAGCATGTTTGGCTATTAAAAAGTGATGCCCGCAATATCGCTGACCAATCAAAACTGGCGGCTAAACTTGCTGAAAGCTGGCCACGTTTGGATGTTGTTTATATCAATGCTGGTGATGTGACTCACAATCTAATAGAAGAGTGGGATGAAGCTAGCTTTGAACGAGTGATATCAACCAATCTAAAAGGCCCTTTTTTCCTGTTGCAATCATTGCTTCCACTGCTGGCTAACCCCGCTTCTGTCATTCTTTGCGGTTCAGCAAGTGTCCATATTGGTTTGCCCCAAAGCAGTGTCTATGCCGCTAGCAAGGCGGGGCTGCTTTCTCTTGCGCGCACCTTATCCGGCGAGTGGGCTGCAAGAGGAATTCGGGTTAATGGGTTAAGCCCAGGGCCGACACAAACTCCGGCCCTGCAAAAGCTAGGGTTATCAGGGAGTGAAGAAGAAAAACTGACGGAGCAAATTCGCCAGTTAGTGCCGATTAAAAGAATGGGGACACCGGCTGAAATTGCGCACGCAGCAGTATTTCTGGCTTCGGATGAATCCAGTTTCGTGGTCGGAACGGAGTTTCGGGTCGATGGCGGCGTCAGCAGTCTTTAGAGGGTTATGACTGACAAGAATTAGGTGGGGATTGAGGCCTATTTTTGAAATAAAACATTAAAGTTAGAAAATATCGTGAAGGCTGCAATCATAATTATTGGGAGAGGCCCGATTTAATAGGATAAAAGGGGCATTTTCTGCCCTCCCCAGCCCGGCGAAACAGGGCTGAATATTGTGGCGCGGATATAAAACAATCGGCATCGGGTTGGGCTATGAGCACCAACCCGCGTTAGCCGTATTAAGATGTTTGAACAAAACGGTCAAGTTGCCTGCGCAATTGGTCGTTTTCTTTCTTGAGCTGTTCAATTTTCTCCAGCAGAGTCAAGGTCATGGCGACACCTGACCAGTCCAGATCCAACTCATTTTGCAAGCGCCGGGCGCGTTTAAGACAGTTCAATGCATCCGCATCAAAAATCCAAACTCTGTCTGTCGGCTCTAACGGCACAATCACACCCAGCCCGACGACCTCGACCAATTCATCCTGCATTATCCCCGTTGACTGGCATAATTCAGTTAGGGTGTAGGTAATTTCTATTTCAGCCATAATCTGTTACTCCCACCCAGTCCGAGGATTAAATGCCGCCTGCTCTGACAGTTGTTGCCAAAGCGCCCGCGTTTTCTCGTCTGGTTTCGGTGGCATGACCACTTTGAGGATTGCGTACAGATCGCCAGTTCCTTTTTTGCTGACCAGACCTTTGCCTTTAATGCGCAACCGCTGACCACTTTGGCTACCCGCCGGGATGGTTAAGGCAATTTTCCCCGTCAGGGTCGGCACCTCAACACTGGCCCCCAATGCCGCTTCCCATGGGGCTAGCGGTACGACTATTTGTAAATTCTGCCCATCAATATCAAACAACGGATGTGGTGCAATACGAATAATTAGGAATAAATCACCATTGGCCCCGCCTGCAATACCCGGTGCCCCCTGCCCTTTAAGGCGAATGCGCTCACCATCACCCACACCGGCAGGAATTTTTACTTTCAATGTCTTCGCGGTTTCAGCACCTGGGAAGCCCGATTCATCAATGGTCGGTATTTTGTAAGAGATCGAGCGAGTTTGTTCAGCTAACGTTTCTTCTAAAAAGAGGGGTAATTCCATCTCAAGATCCTGCCCACGCACTCCATGAGATGAGTGTTGAGCTGAAGAAGCGCGGTGACCAAAGAAGGATTCGAAAAAGTCAGAGTAATCGTGAGCGCCGGCACCGGCACGACTGTGCCATTGTTGACCACCCGCGGCCTGTCGTTGATCAAACTGATGTTGGCCAAACCTAGGGTCATTACGGTGCAATCTTAATTCGTCATACTCAGCTCGCCGCTCGGTATCCTTTAATACTTCGTAAGCCTCGGCAACTTCTTTAAACTTACTCTCAGCATCAGCTTCAGAACTGACATCCGGGTGATACTTACGGGCCAGCCTGCGATAGGCTGTTTTAATTTCTTTTAAGGAAGCCGTGGGCTCGAGGCCCATAACAGCATAATAGTCTTTGAATTCCATGCGGTTATATCCTTACATTCAATGTTCAATTAGGTATATCCCCAGCAGACTTAGATAAAACCTATTTATGTCTATTTTAAATTTTTTCAACCCCATCAAGTGGGTAAACCTAACAGTAAACTATAGCGGTAACTGCTTACTTGTGGGTGATCGGCCTCTATTTGCGTAAAATTATTCTGATATTGTTTGTACGTCACCAATCATATAACCGATCCGTAGATTTACTGGCCGCTGGCAGGGTTCTTTTCTGGTTAACCTGCTTCACCGAGGAACGAACAACTAATTTGCCAGGCAACAGGGTATTACTGAACGGAGCATCTGGCCGCAATATACGCCGTTGTAATAGCTGGATAGCTTCCGCCCCCAGCTCATCGCGCGGGACATGCACCGCCGTGAGTGGAACATCATGGATTTCAGCCAAATTAAAACCATCCATACTCATGACCGACACACTCTCTGGCACGTTTATATTCAATTTATTCAGCGCATTAACAGCACCAACCGCCATATAATCGCCCCCCGCCAAGATAGCCGTCGGCAGCTGGCTCTTATCCTCACAGCTGGCCATAAAGGCGGTGATTGCTTGCTCGGCTTCTTCTGCGCCAAAACCATGAGTGGTCACCAGATGCTGGTTATCATCAAAATGCATATTATTGCTGGCGAATGCCTCTTTAATTCCCACCAGCCGCAACTCCATGGTGTTACGCCGCAAACACTGCAAGGTTAAAATACGCCGATGCCCCTGTTGTATCAGATAGTTGGCAGAAAATTCGCCGATCAATTGGTGATCAGGAGACACACTGTCCAGTGACATTTCTTTGTCGCGGCAGTTTATTAATATCGACGGCTTATGCACACCAGCCGCTAAGGTATGAACCCGTGGGTCATCGATGCCAATAATAATTGCCGCTTCCGTCTGCGGATGGGTCATTTTTTCCAGAAATAGGGAAATATCGCAGTGAGTTTCAGATAACCCGCAGTAGCGAATCATTACCTCATGTTGACTGACCGCTTCAGTTATTCCCTGAATGACTTTGTAGTAAAAGATATCAGTGCGCACATCAAAAGCCCGGTGTGGCGCAAATACCATAATGTTATTGAGCATTAACCGCCCGCTAGATAAATTCTGCAAAATTCCCTGCGATTGCGCATAGGCCATAACCCGCTGTTTTGCTTTCGTACTGGTATTCGCTTTACCGGCTAACACTCTGGATACTGTGCTAATTGAAAGGCCAGTCTGATTAGCTATTTCTTGTATTTTTAGCTTTCCATTCATTTTGTGATCTCTCTCAAATTAGCAAATGAAAAAATTTTCATGACCAGTAAATCCCTTATTCAGGGCGTCTCCCAATACAAATGCTGAAATATTATTCAGCTTATGAAAATACTTTCAAAAAAATGCGTATTAAAGCCAATTTAAGCTAGTTACCTTGTTTTAACCAAAATAATCAAGTTTTGGTAAACCAATTTTAAAAACTTATCAGTCCGGTTATTTTTGATTAAAAATAAAAACACTAACAATATCAAATTTTTAAACTTTATTGGCCTATTTTAGTGTGAGAGGAATCACATTAAAACTCAGCTTAATCTTAATAACCAAAAAATGGATCTTACCAAAATAATAAGTTGGTCCGGTTAATTTGCTACCGACTAATACTTTACTACCAACTGGCACCAGGAGGCAGGGATGAGTGTTGAGATTAATCAATCCGCAAAAGTTGTTGGGCGACGGAAAATAAAATCATTACGCTGGTGGATGCTGGCGCTATTTCTACTTGGGGTCACTGTTAACTATATTACCCGTAACTCGCTGGGTATCCTCGCCCCTGAGTTAAAAACCAGTCTGAATATGACCACTGAACAATATTCGTGGATAGTGGCATCATTCCAGTTGGCTTACACCGTATTTCAGCCGCTCTGTGGCTGGTTAATTGATGTCATCGGTTTGAAGATGGGGTTCCTGATCTGCGCCAGTGTTTGGGCGGTGGTGTGTATGATGCACGCCGGAGCGGGCACTTGGTTCCAACTGGCCGTACTGCGCTTCTTTATGGGCAGTGCTGAAGCCGCCGCCACACCGGCAAACGCCAAAGCTATTTCGGATTGGTTCCCGAAAAAAGAGCGCCCGATTGCAGCGGGCTGGGCTGGCGTCGGCTTCTCTATCGGCGCAATGTTAGCGCCACCGATTATTGTATTGGCCCATGTTGCCCTCGGCTGGCAAGGTGCATTTCTCTTCTCCGGTGCCTTAGCCATGGTGTGGGTGCTGTTATGGTGGCGTTTTTATCATTCACCAGATACCCACCCCAATCTGAGTAAAGAAGAGTTTGAACTGATTCATCAGGATAATGAGCCAGTATTACCGCGGCTGCCGTTCCTGAAATCCTTAGCTATCCTCAGCAAAAACAAAAAATTCTACGGCATTGCTATCCCCGCATTCTTGGCAGAACCGGCATGGGCCGTTTTTAGTTTCTGGGTTCCGCTGTATTTGGCGACCGAGCGCGGCATGGATTTGAAGCAAATCGCCATGTTCGCCTGGCTGCCCTTCCTCGCGGCAGATATCGGGAGTGTTGCCAGTGGCTACTTAACTAAACTCTATCAAAAATGGTTTGGCTGCAGCCGCGTTAACTCGGTGGTGGCCAGCTCGGTCACCGGTGCTTTCATGATGATTTCACTGGCCTTTGTCGCCATCACCGAAAGCCCGTATCTGGCGATTGCATTAATCTCGATTGGCGGCTTTGGTCATCAGGTTATCTCCTGCATGCTCAGCGCATTAGTGGTTGAATCCTTTGATAAAAATCAGGTGGCCACTGTCAACGGGCTACGAGGTTCTTCGGCCTGGATAGCCAGTTTCCTGTTTACTTTATTAATCGGTGCGGTGTCCGACACTATCGGCTTTAACCCACTATTTATCGCCATGGGCTTCTTCGATTTGATTGGTGCCGTGTTCCTGGTCTCCCTGTTTGCTGAGCGCCGCAATAAAGCCCAACCGGCCGCCTGATGCTATACCCTTTAAGAGATAAACTAAGATGAAAACATTAAAAAAATGGTTATTAATCAATGAATTTCCCGACCATTTGGAATTACTGGTTGATGACCGTCATATATTTTGTCTGTATGTATTAGAGCCAAATCTCTGCCGCGTGCTGATTAAACGCAATGGCGAACTGGCACTGAACCGCACCTGGAGCATCGCGCCAGAAGGAGATGTGCCGTGGTCTGGGCGTGACCGCCTGAGTTTGGCGGGTTTCTCCGTGCCGGGCTATCAGTTACAGCACCATGAACAACAATTGATAGTGACCACCGACTGTTTGCGAGTCACTACTCATCAACCGCTGTATTTGGAGTGGGAATATAAGAATCAGCACGGCGAATGGCAGCCACTAGCAGCAGATAGGCCAACCAGCGCTTATTTACTCAGCCCACAAGGAGAAGCGATTGCTCACTATCAGCGCCGCTATCCTAATGAGCAATATTATGGACTGGGTGAGAAAGCCGGTGACCTTAACCGCGCGGGTCGCCGCTTTGAAATGCGCAATTTAGATGCCATGGGCTACAACGCCGCCAGCACTGACCCACTTTACAAGCATATTCCGTTCACCATTACTCGCCGTGATGATGTCAGCTTCGGCCTGTTCTATGACAATTTAAGCAGCTGCTGGTTGGACTTGGGTAACGAGATTGATAATTATCATCTGGCTTATCGCCGTTATCAGGCCGAAGCCGGTGACCTTGATTACTATATGTTCCTCGGCCCGAAAGTGCTGGATGTGACTAAAGCCTTTGTTCGTCTGACGGGTAAAACCCAATTTGGCCCGAAATGGAGCCTCGGCTACAGCGGCTCCACCATGCACTACACCGATGCCCCCGATGCACAGGTGCAGTTACAAAAGTTCATTACTTTGTGTCAGCAGCATGATATCCCCTGTGACTCATTCCAGCTCTCATCCGGCTACACCTCCATCAATAATAAGCGCTATGTCTTTAACTGGAATAACGACAAAGTGCCGCAGCCCAAGGTGATGAGCCAGGCGTTCCTGCAAGCGGGTATCAAACTGGCGGCCAATATCAAACCGTGTTTATTGCAGGATCATCCTAAATATCAGGAAGTTGCAGAGCGCGGTTTGTTTATTCGTGATGGCGAAACCGGGCTGCCGGAGCGCTCTTCATTTTGGGATGATGAAGGTTCTCACCTTGATTTTACCAACCCCAAAACCGTGGATTGGTGGCAGGAAAACGTCACTAAGCAACTGCTAGAGCTGGGGATTGGCTCCACCTGGAATGATAATAATGAATACGAAGTGTGGGATGGCGAAGCGCAATGTAATGGATTCGGTGAATCCATCGCCATCAAACACATCAGGCCGGTGATGCCTCTGCTGATGATGCGGGCCTCAATGGAAGCTCAACAGGCATTCGCGCCAGAAATGCGCCCATATTTGATATCACGCTCCGGCTGTGCCGGGATGCAGCGCTACGCCCAAACCTGGAGTGGTGATAACCGCACCAGCTGGCAAACTCTGCGCTATAACATCCGCATGGGGCTGGGCATGAGCCTATCTGGGTTGTATAACCTCGGCCATGATGTCGGCGGTTTTTCGGGCGATAAACCGGAAGCTGAATTATTTATTCGCTGGGTACAAAACGGCGTGATGCATCCGCGATTTACCATTCACTCATGGAATGACGATAACACTGTCAATGAGCCGTGGATGTATCCCGCTGCCACGCCAATGATTCGCGATGCAATGGCGCTGCGCTATCGGCTATTACCTTACTTTTACACATTACAATGGCAAGCCACTCATGATGATGAGCCGATGTTGCGCCCAACTTTCCTCGATCATGAGCATGATAGCAGCACGTTTAATGAAAATGACGACTTTATGTTGGGCCGTGATTTACTGGTTGCCAGTGTGGTGGAATCGGGCCAGCGCCAACGTCAGGTCTATTTGCCAGATAATAATGTCGGTTGGTATTGTTTCTATACTGGACAGTGGTATAGCGGCGGGCAAACTATTGTTTTAGAAGCGCCACTGGAGCGCCTACCTCTGTTAGTGCGGGCCGGTGCCGCGCTGCCGCTGTCACGACGTATTGCTTTTGTGAATGCTGCGCAAGATACCCAACGCGAGTTAGTGCTGTACCCGACGAAAGGGGGCGGCCAATCTAGTGGGATGCTGTTTGAAGATGATGGTGAAAGCCACCGCTGGCAGCAAGGTCATGCATTATGGCTGAGCTGGCAGGTGACAACGGATAATCACCGCATTGATATGACTTTCAGCCGCACGGGAAGTTATCAACCCGCCTGGCATGAACTGACAATAACTCTCCCGGAGCACGAGCGCCGCGAGTTGTATATCAACGGGGTTGCCAGTCATACATTGCAGTTAAGTCAGCTTGGTTAATCGACGAAGAAACATACTGCCAGTCATTACACGCGGGTTCGATTCTTGAACCCGCTTATTTTTCATATTAATAAACAAAAGCTTAACGCAACAGTTTTAACGCGCCAGTCAATGAGCGCACCCACTTCTCCGGCCCCACCAATCCCAAACCATCCAACTGTTCATCAGCCAAAGAATGTAATGGAAACGCCTTTTCATAATCCTGGTAACTGTGCATCGAGCGCGCAAATGCAGGAAAAGGCACAATCGCCCGCTCATGAGTCGCCGCCAAAGCTTTCAGCAAAACTTCTCTTATCTGTACAGCATTCGCTTGCAAAATAGGTACCGGCAATTTTGAGCTAACATCAATTTCTTTCCCCACCGAATCGGATAATACTGCTCCCGCCAATTGTGGAAATTTTGCCGCCAGACCAATCCCCACCGCACTGGTGGTATTAGCAATCAAGCCAACCGGAAGCTCAGGATTAACAATAATTGCAATCCGCATTTGTTCTGCCACAGCCATACCCTTTTCCTGATGATTTGTACCCAAGATCTTATCTCTCCGGCGTAGGTAAGTGCTTTCTTTTATCAGCTTCATTCCGCTAATATGGGTAAATCATACCCATACAAAACAATAATCAGGTAGAAAATGCCAACATCATTAATAACGCCGGCAGATATAAAAATTTTAAAACAATTACAGCACACGGGCCGGATGGCTAACCAAGAGTTGGCCGATAAAGTGGGGATGGCGACCTCCCCGTGTTGGCGGCGGGTGAAGCAGTTGGAAGAAAGTGGCATTATTACCGGTTATCAAGCCAATATTGATCGACGGAAAATAGGGTTGGGGATTTTGGCTTTTATTCGGGTGAAAATTGACAGTCACAGTGAAGAAGAAGCGAAGTTGTTTGAAATGCAGGTTGGGGCGCTAAAACCGGTGATTGCTTGCTATGCCGTTGCAGGGGATGCGGACTTTCTGCTGCAAGTGGTGGCCGAGGATCTCGACAGTTTTTCCACTTTCGCGATGTCGGTCATCCGCCGACTTTCGGGGATTAAAGAGATGCAAACGACATTCGTCCTGCGCGAAGTCAAACCACTGGTGAGTTTACCGCTGGAATAAGTCACATTGAAAGGCATCTGCCGATACCTGTTATCTGCTTAATTTTTATTTATCTGCTTATCTGTTGGTCTAGTTTTCTATGCGGCCAGCACTGTATAGAATTTGGAGTGTAGAGAATTTCTATACAGATAACTATACACGTTTGTATGTGGATTCCCTTGAGCAACAATAGCCGTCAAGAGACAACAACAGTGGCCTAAATCTTGCTATGACTGGGTTTGATGGACTTCGGGAGATACTGCGAGACGTAAGGTTGGAGCGGGTGAAGGGAAATCACCCCCGCTCCAAATATCTCGTAATCCCATGGATTTATTAATAAAAACTTGATGCATTGTAGGAGGGTTTTGTAGGAGGAACTACAACACGTGCTACTTAAGATCGCTGATAAGTTTAAGTGCGTCTTTTTTGACAGAATTTTGTATTCGCCCTGAGTCAGCGATCAACGTCAGCGCTTCAATACTTAAACCATCCCTGATCACTTTTCGTGCTTTACTAAGACGGGTCCGACAGCTTTTCTCTGTATATCCCTCGCATGAGTGCATTTGCTCAATGATATCAGCGCTTGATAAATTTGAATCGGCAAAATGATGGTAGTAGTTTACGAAACACTCCATTCCGATAGCCTTGAGGTGCTCAGCCAGCGTAGCGTGGCTTGTTATCCTCTCTTGCCGCTCCAAAACGTTCTCCACAGCTTCTTGGATAGATGCATCATTTGCTGAAACTGAGTTGCTGACAGTCAAGTTTTCTTTGATAGAACTAACTCGGGGATCATTAAGAATCGCTCCCTTAAGGTTAACGATATGTGCGTTAACGTGATCACTATGCCGAGCGTAATCTCGTATTACCTCGTGCGGGATTTTGTAGGCATCAAGAACGTTGTAAGTTTCATCGAAAATAACCGCGATTAAATAATCAAAATCGGCTGCCTCATAGTTACGCAAGGCACTAAGCTGCCGGGAAGGATTATCAGGCGTAACTCTTCTCGCTTTGATCTGCACTTTCATGCCATCAGCATCAATGGCATCAGCGCCCGCAGACGAATTACTGAGAAGAGTCATACCCAGAGCTTTAGAAACCAGCCATTCAGCATAGTCACCAACAGGATTATTCTTGGTGCGAATGACACCTCTAAAACGCAACTGCGTTAAAATTTCGGAGTGAAGCGACAGTAATTCAATATCACTCAGCGAGGTTAGGAAACCATATGATATCAAATGATTATTTTTCAAAAGCACTCTCCATTGCTGAAGTGAAACGCCACTGTAACGCCTACGTAACGCACCCGTATTTTAGTGTTTTAGGAATGCTGATAGTTATCAGTGCCAGATAAAACGTGCGGTCATTCACCGTATGCGGTAGCTGTTTATTTATTCAGTAATTTAAAATCTGAAACTTACACCTGAGCTACTTTCTCAGCTTGTCCCAACGAACCGCTGATACGATACCCCAGTTGCCACTGGCATTGGGCCTACGCCATTTTGCTGTCTCCATGCTACGGAGATACTCAAGCGCTTCGGAAAACGAGCCAAAACGCTTCTGAGCCGCTTTATCACCAACACCAAACGAACCATCGCGGGTGCTCGCCAGTCCTGGATGAAAACACGAGCCATCAGCAGCATAAGGAACCAACTGTTCCGGGTCGTTAGCTTCGGATGAATCAGTCGTTAACAACAGCCACGGTTCAACACTCAGAGCGTTAGCCAGCACCTCAATCGCATCAAGTGACGCATTAGAACCACCACGTTCAATGCGGCTCATATAGCTACGCGCAAACCCACACCGATCAGCAAATGCTTCCTGGCTCATTCCGGTGGCAATGCGCAGTTCTTTTACCCGCTCGCCAAACTGTATTCTCAGGGATTTTCTCATGCACTGAATGTGCAATTTAGACCACTGTAAGGCCACGCTCTATGTGAGACATTTTGAATCCAGTATCGCCTCAGCGAGTTTAGTCACTCGCATTAGTCGCCTGTATCATGACAATCGCCATAAGATTCAAAATAAACACCAATAGTGACATTTAAAACCCAACAAGTATGATGATCGTCATCGGTTGGGCGTCAACATCGTTCGCTATTAGGCGCGATGTGGTTTGGAAAGTGAGGGAATCATGGCGGGAGCAGACCTTTTATTATCGATGGCAGCGGGAGCCGCTCTTAGCTGGGCCAGCTATAGTGTGGTCGCTCATGTTGTATCAAAACGGCAGATCAGCACGCTACGTGCAGTTGCATGGGGGGCTCTGGGCACTCTCTCCTTGGTGCTTGGCTTATGCGCATTTTCTGCTGTTAGCGCTGAACACCCGCCAGAAAAACAAAATGCCTTGTGCTCAACTAACGACCCAAAATGCTATGCAAAAGCACATAATAACCCCGTCAAAAAGTGCAAGCAGGTGATGGATGAAAAAGCGACGTTTCGCCATGTGTGGCAGGAAAGCGAAGCGCAGCCGGTTTTCAACACCTACCTCTGGCACGACGAGAAAAAGCGAACTATTCAAATGTTCGGGCAACAAGCTAAGGCGATTAATAGCCTTGGGATGCAAACACCACTTCAATATTTTTGTGTTTTTAACGCCAACACAGGGGAAGTCATCGCAGCTTCATTTGAGTAACAACTGGGGGAGATTAACTCCCCCGTTACCTTAGAAAGCATTTACACGCATCATTGCGATTCAAAAATACTCCATCCTTTATGTGTTACTTCGAATACTTCACCTTTATAACCTTGAGCAATAATCAACCCATTAAATTGCAGCTCTTTAATCGCACTTTTCCATCTAGCCAGCTCTCTGGCACTCTCTGCATTAATAACTTGCGAACCAACTTGAATAATTGTGCCAGCTAAAACATTTAACATCAGAATTGAACCATCACCTGTTTCACAAGCGACTCGTAAGACATGCAGAGCATCATCTGATATCGCAGGCTCTGATACATTTTCCGCCATCGATGAGCCGGTGTTGTTCTTCCCCTTAATCAGTTTCTGTAAATATTCGTTACCAGCAAGAGTTAATGATAACTGTTTATATAATTGGTGTTTAAAATCTTTCAGATTGTCAAAATGTTCGATTAACCCTTTGCTCATACATTCTGCTTTAAATTCAGTGAGCGCTTTATGTTGATTTACATCGATGGTATCCGGCGCTACTGGTTTAGCTGAGAAATAAATCATTGCTGGTTTATTTGCATTTAAGTGCCGATATATTTCTTCAACTGTTCCACTGGACTCGTTTCCAGTCGGTGAACCTAACCGGGTCCAAAAAACACCAATTAATAAATCACACTCTACAAGTAATCGCTGATTAATTAGCTCCTGAGGTCGAATTCCAAGTTCAGGCGATGTGTGTGTCTCCCACCCGACAGGTGTAAGCATTACTTTCGAACGAGCTGAATTTATATCGTTCCACTCATGAATCACGTCACGAATGACTTGTCTCTCATCGGCAACATCACCAGGGGATGCAATCATGACAGGTATAACTGTTGCTGTGTAAGCCATAAACTCTCCATATTCAATCGATAATAGCTGCTACAGTCGCTCTGGAAACACCATATTCACGCGCTAACGCGCTGACACTCACGCCGCTATTCTTTTTCTCTATAATCGCTCTACGGGCTTCTGGTGCGATTTTAGACGGTCTGCCCAATTTCTTGCCTTCGGCTTTTGCTCGCGACAACCCCGCCTGGGTGCGTTCGATCAGTAGGTCACGCTCCATCTCCGCAACTGCGGCCAGCATAGACAGTAGCAGCTTACCAGCAGTTGAGGTGAGATCAGTATTGCCAAGCTGGTGGACGATCACCTTGTTGCACCGATCAGATAACAGTCGGACGGTCTGGAGCACATCAATAGCATCGCGCCCCAAACGGTCGAGTTTTGCAACAACCAGCGTTTCGCCTGTTCGAATTTTGCCAAGCATTTCAGCAAACGCCTTACGCTGAATTGCCGGAACTTTCCCACTGACCACATCAGTAAACCAAAAGTCGAACGTCCACCCAGCTTGCTCAAGCTCCAGCCGCTGGTTCTCCGTAACTTGCTGCATTGTAGACACACGCCCATAGCCAAAATTCGCCATAATCATATCCTCATCCGGCCCCTGCCAGAAAACAGTGTCAACTTAGGATGGCCTGACAGAAAAACCAAGGCTAATTTTCCAACAGTGTAAAAGCGTGCGATTGGGAGGTGTCGGAAACCGGTCGTTTATTGGCGCGTATAAGCCTACATACCTACTACGATGATGTTAATTAGCTCAGTGTCATGACTGGGTTTGTGATTCGTAAAGCGCAAAGTAATACTACCTCTATTCATTTCAATCACATCAGGAGTCGAGCCACCGATAAATTGCACATTCAGGACCATAATAGGGAAAGCAATTGGGAAATGAACTGGCGTATCACGAAAACGATTTAAATCTGAAATCGTAATTTTAAGCTTTTGAATTAATATGCCATTCGAATATAAAGCGTATCCTATATCTCCCTCAGCGTTGAAATGAGAAGAGACAACTTGACGCGAAAGCGCCCGGTGATCCGTTACGACTTTGCTTGGATTTTCAATCAGTTGTTTTTGCTCCTCCACCATATCCACTTTAAGACCGAACCCCTCGAAAGACTTAAGCCGTTGAACAATCAACTTTCTGAACATAAGAACAACAATAAAAAAAACAACAGGCCAACTTATGGCGCTGATAAAAGTTAGTAAATCCATAGAGTTAAACCTCATAACATCAGAGCAAATATTTTTGATGGTTCAATAATACCTTACTCAAAGGGTCTAAAACGGGAAAAGTGATAACAAATAGAGACTTACCTGAAGTGCTTTCAAAATATGAACGCACCTCACTGATATTTATAAGTTTTATTGAAATTCAGCGTGTGCTATGTTGGCCCTGACACCTATCTCATGCGGTAAACCGGTCCGGGTTGGTGGAGCATCACCGCTCTTTTGCGGAAAACGTCAGGATGGGAACTCTGCGTAACGTTGATTGTGGTAGGTAGGGCGCGCAAGCGTTTGATGCAGCCAAGCAGAGGGTGAAAGTAGATATCGGCGGATTCTTGAGTAGCTACTTTTGCGCATAATGCATCTTTCAAGAAAGGTCGTCACACCACGAGGAAGACTTGATCTTCATCTGGCAAGGGGAACCGAGCAAACCTACAGGCTATCTTCTCAGATGGCCTTAGGGTTGATATGTCCGGCTTCCCCCCCGAGGAAGGATTAACATTTTAAAGAACACTTTATGTTTTAACATTTTTAACAATTACGCTTTTCTCTTGCTCGTTGTATCAAACCGTTCCTTTCAGAAGTAAGTCTGCTGTTCTTCTCGCCTTCGCAACACACAAACCTGAACCGATAGCTGTTAACCTTCAACGGTTCCCGGTGTAAATGCAGCCGGATAAATCTGCTGCGAAAAAGTGGATGTCCTAGGTTTGCCAGCCCCACTTTCAGGCATTGCGTTCAAAAACTTCGGCGGTCGCAGGCTTTTCCTTATAGAGGCAAACACCCTCCAAAGTTAAGCGACGCGGTAAAGCTAAAGCTCACCCAGATTTCTCATTGATTGCTCGATCTCCGCAACCCATTTATCAGGGCAAGGATAAACCCGGCTTTCGATGCTGATCCGGGTCGGTGATACGCCACGGGTTAGCCCATGCAATGACTTAACATGAGCGATCCAGCATGTTTTGACTGCTTTCCCCGTCCGGGATTTAACATCATCGGCAATTTGTCTGTAGGTCGCCATTAACATCCATACTCCGCTAGTTGGTTAAATGTTGCGAAAGAGGCTGCTTGTTGAAGGTTACATCTGATTCATCTAGCTGCGCCAGTCGAGCTACGAAAGCGCCGCAAATTCCGCACCATGATTTCCACTACCCTTGATAAAAAATGCGCCATAGAGCTTCCTGGCGCGTTTGGCACATCTCACGATTTATGCCTGCGCCGTGCGTCGATGACCGCCTTGATACCTGCCTCGGTATCAAACTGCGCAATATCAGGCAGACTGTAGTAAAGCTGCGAAATCACGCCAAATTGCTCTCCCACATCGGCATCCTTACGATAGGTTGTCATCGCGGTGGTGCTGCCACGAACATGCCCAACAAGCTGCGCAATCGTGCGTTCATTGTTCTCAAACTCGTCTACGGCATTGATAAAAGTATGCCGGAGCGAATGGAACGTTTTCTTATCGTCACGGGGAAACCCAAGGACTTTGCCAAAGTAATTTTCGTTAAACCATTTTGAGGCGGCGGCACGATATCCTTTGATTTTGTTGTGCTTCAACTCAGGGAAAAGACGATCATATCCGGCAGCTTTCAATGCATCTACATACTCCAGCAGCCCTAGTTCGATAAGTCGCGGATGAATTGGAACCTGACGGATCGCATTCACCGTCTTTAATGATTTATCACCGCCAACCTGCGCCTCTTCATCCATCACCTTATCCGGCGCATCAAGGTTAAAATCAATATAGGCAATACCGTTTTTATCCACGCGAATATCCGCCAGATAAAGCTGGCAAAGCTCATTGATGCGCCCACCCACATATAATGCCAGCAGAGGTAACCAGTAGTGAAACGGGCGGAAGCTCGTATAACGTCCGTATTGATTGGGCGTTCCCGCGCCTTTCTTAAACCAGTCAGCCGAGAAAATTTGCTCTAGTTCCTCGTCGGTGAAGAGGTCGCGGCGATCCTGCTCACGCACCATCACACGGCGCTGAGCCAACACATTCTCAGCAGGGTTATCAAAAAGGTAACGTTCGCTCTTAGCCCATTTGAGCATAGAACCCAGTGACTCAATATGCCTGCCAATGGCATCTCTGCTCATAACTGGCTGGCCATCAGCTAGCGCTATTTCAATTAGCTTTTGCGTATCAGAAATCTTGTATTTTCGCCGCATCAAATACAGATTACCGGGCATATTCTGCATTCTGTTCACGTAGTCCTTCACGACCTCGCGATCCAACTCACTCAAAGACATTTCGCCCATGATCTCCGTAAAGTGCTCGATTCTGGAACGAATTTTCCCCTCACTCGCCAACTTGATATCGCCCGTATTTTTATAAACCAAAAACGCTTCCAGCAATGCTGAAATCGTCATGCTCGCATATGTCGGGTTGCAATACGGGTTGATGGTAGCGGCCACAGGAATCACTGGTGTTACACCTACCGGAGCGCATGGCAGAGCACTTAATGTTGGCTCTGATTTCGTAAGCGCCTTATCCCAGGCACTACGCAGTTTTTCAGCCTGCACGTTGTTGATGAACAAAGAACTTGCATTCAGCGTCACCCCGGGTAAATCCAACAACCAGAGGGAAAGAGGATTGCCATTGTTAGCCCTGAATGCCGTAACCTCAACCTCTTGCCCTTTCAGAAATTCAACAAGAGCAAACTGCGGCTGGTAAAGCTGCATATAGCCGTTCACCGCAGCCTCGGCACCGTCATGCGCAATGTTATTCAAAACGAACCCATGCGTTTCAGGATCACGTTCAAGCGTGCTGAAATCATCAATCAGAAAGCCACGCTGGTTCGATACAAGGGCATACAGCGGCACATTGTCTGCCAGAAGATGCTGGACGACAGTCTCAAGCTCAACCCCAAATGACTCGCAAAAGAGCGTCAGGCTGATTTTGCCAGCGCCAGTCAACAATGGGGCATTACCCCTAATTTTCTCTTTATCCACTTGCCTGAACTCTTCCAGAGACGCATACCACTTCTCCAGCAAACGCGCGGCAATAGCTCTGGCATTTGCAAGGTGGGTTGTGCGGGTAGATGCATGAATTTCACGCTGCCCTATCAGGGCGCGATAACGAACCGGAACGGTGATCCGCAGAACATAGATACCGCTTGGGCGTCGATAGAGATTATCACGCTGCGCCATCGGCTGTATGACCCCTTTGTAGGAGGATCACGAGCGCCGTCACGTATGAATCAGAAAAAGGCTAAGGAATGAATACGTTAGGGAGTTTTTGGAGCGGGTGAAGGGAATCGAACAAAGTACCTACTCACCTTTAAATACGACCATTCTATGAGTTATAAAAATAATTCTATACATATTCCTATACACATTTGGGATTACTTGGACAGTTCTTAACTTTATCGCGCAAGATTCCCAAAGTAACTATTTACAGCTTTAATAAGGTATATCACGCGCCCTCCCCATTGCACATCACATAACTGAATAACCATACAGTATTTTCTTGTTTTAAGACCTCAAATGAGGTATAAAAAAGAGAAATTACATACGAGGCTATAAATAATGTGGTCCGATAATCTTGCCCCTACACACATCATCAACGAATCAGATGAAGTTGATTCATATTTAGAATCGCTTGGCTTAACACAAGATGACCTCATAACACCTTTAGAGCGAGGGCTTTCAGGGCGATATTCAACAACTCGCAACCACCCAGTGACCTCCAGAGGGCAATATTTTTACGGCGAAGCTGTCAGTGGAATTAGAGATATCTTAGCACCTAAAGGCTTCAAAGCTCTTTCTGTAAGGAATGTTGAATTAACGACAAACGGACAGATCGCTCTTTATCTTTGCCGTGGTTGCACACAAACAGGTCTGGCGTTGGGTAGGCCAGAATCTCGTATGAAGAAAGGTGATTTTACTAGGGAATTGATGGGGTTAATTCTCAACAACACCCCAGGGCAAGGTGCTCTAAAATTTGAAGATAAGCAATTAGACTTTGGTTTCGAAAATTCGGATACTGCATCGCCTCCCCTTTTACCAAATAAATTAGGGAAGGACTTATGGTTTTTACTTTACGATCTTGATGAAGTCGACGAGAACGGCAGAATGAGCATAAGAGCGGAGCTTTCACGCCCGATTTCATACAATGATAAAAACATAGTGAATGATTTTTCGACTCGATTAATCTTGGATACCAAACGGCCAAGTCCAGTAGATATGATCGGCGTAGAACCTCAATTCACACCGGATATTGATATAGATATTTCACAAGTTGGTTAAGTATGTACCATGTTTAACTCCGAAAGATTACGCACTGCCAGAGAGCGTAGAGGATTGACTCAGACAGCTTTGGCAGATGCCACAGGCTTAACAAGCCGTACTATTTCAACCTATGAGAAAGCTGGCTTTTTTGATGCTGTTGCGAGTGACAGTATCGAGAGAATTGCTTCTGTTCTAAATTACCCAGTTAACTTTTTTCGGGCAGGGGATATTTCATCACTTAATATTGAGGCGGTAAGCTTTAGAGCGATGACAAAGTTAAGCGCCCAAAAGCGAGACTCTGCTATTGCAGCAGGTAAATTAGCGCAAGAGGTTTCAAATTGGTTAGATAGCCAGTTCGAGCTTCCGCAAGCCAAAATTCCTGACTGTAGCTTTGATGACTATTCAGAACCAGAGACGGCCGCACGTGTTGTACGTGAACAATGGGGACTCGGAGAGTTATCAATAACCAATATGATTCATCTACTTGAATCTAAAGGTGTGAAAGTCTTTTCCTTGGCTGAAAATTGTGTTGAGGTCGATGCATTCTCTTTTTGGACAAATGGTAAACCCTTTGTCTTGCTAAATACGATGAAAACACCAGAACGCAGCCGATTCGATGCCGCCCATGAATTGGGGCATTTAGTTTTACATAAGCATTCCAGCAATAATGGGCGACAAGCTGAGCTTGATGCAGATCGCTTTGCATCCTCATTTTTGATGCCTGAGCGTAGTGTTCTGGCTACAGTGCCTCGAATGCCTTCATTAGAGCATTTAATCGAACTGAAAAAGAATTGGAAAGTATCTCTTGCGTCGCTGGTACGAAGAACGTTTGATTTGAAACTCTCAACTGAGTGGCATTATAGACAATTGAGTATTGAGTTGAACCGAAGGGGATTTCGTACATCTGAACCGCAAGGATTAGTTGAACGTGAAAAATCTTTAATTTTGGATAAGATTTTTAGCACAATGCGCGCGAAAGGGATAAAAAGAGGGGAGATTCTCGATCAACTTTCTTTGCCGTTAGATGAGATAAGTACACTAACTTTCAATAATAATTTCTTTATGGAAGCTATTGAGGGTTCAGGGAACAATGTAACCCTTAAACCTAAAGATACTTTCCTCAAGTTGGTAAAATAAAACATTGATATTTAAGTTGGCGATTCGACATCGCCAACTTATTTAGCTCAAACTTCAAATCAAAAATCTGGAATAAACCCCTCTTTTCGCAAAGCATGAATGACACCACGCATCAGATCGGATTTCGAAAAACCGGCGGTATAAATTCGAGATCCCACTTCAACCGGTTGCAAAAGGCCACGATCAACTAACTTACCAATCTGATAGGTAATTTGAGCCGACTTTAATCCCAGTAAAACCTCTTTTAAATCATTGGCTTTTACCGTTCCCTGGCTAATGGTTCGCTTAAGAATTGTAGACTCCGTCTCATTGATTACTCCCCGTCCCTTGGAATACTCGAGCGCTGGATAAAGAATTTTTGAGTTTAAAAAGTGAAGATTAGAGAGCTTATCGACTTTCTTTAACTCCGCCGATATACCGGTAAGAACATACAGGCACCATTGCTCTAGCCCCTCAACAGCCCCCGTATCCGCTTCGGCCAGCATCGAGTAATAGCGCTCTCGGTCATTACAAAAAACCGCCGTTGGGTTTAGTACCCGCCCACTGGTTTTCACATTAAAACCGTACTTTATCAGCAAAGAATAAGTCAGCAGGCGCACTGTTCTGCCATTGCCATTACCAAATGGATGAATCCAACCAAAACGATGATGTGCGAGAGCCACTTTCATCAGATCATATTTTGGCGCGTCTGCACGGTTCATAAACCCGACCAATTCCTGCATATAAGCCGGAACATGCATGAATTCAGGCGGCAAATGAGTTGATTGAACAATACTCACTCCGTGACTGCGATAGGCTCCCGGCGTTTTATCCCCTTCCCGTTCAAGCCCATTTACCGTCATGGCGTGCAGTTCTCGGACAAAATACTCCGTGATATCTTCACCAGCATGCAGATGCTCATCAATAAAGTTCATGGCATGTTCGATGTTGCCAATCTCTTTCAATTGATCCGTGGAGTCCTCAGCCCCTTCAACTTTACTTTCAACGTAATCGGCTAACGTTGTATGGTTACCTTCGATTCTTGCTGAACCCAAGCTTTCCAGCATATGAAAAATACTTTTTAGCTGGGCAAATAACAGAGGATGCACATCAGTTTCAAGGCGCAGGTGCCTTAGTAACTCAAGCTCGGTCAATGCATCAACCAATGGCGAGTCGAAACTGGGGTTTAACAGTGCTAAATCATAGTGATTAAATTTAGGCATAAAGTTAGATTATCTCAAATATGTAAATATCATTATCTTAAAAATAGATTAAAAAACACTTTATAGCCATTATGTTAACAGATAATCATTTGTAGATTATCTCAAAAGTAACTTTATGATTATCTCAAAAACCCGTGGCGATACATCCTATTGAATATCACTGTATACCGAACTGAAATCAACACCATCCCCCTACTACTTTCACTTTGAACCATTATGTTCGGTATCATTCAAAGCAGGGCCAACCAGAGATAACAGGAGTAATCTCATGATAAACCCAGCGGAAAAGCTCAAGGCAAAGCAGCAGGAATTTATCAGTATCAGGGAGTTGATTCAGCGGATTTCACGTCTCCACCCCGCGATGAGTCAGGCGCAGATAGCCAACTGGCTGCTGATAGAATTGACGGATGCCAGGCCAGTTTCACCGCCGTTACTGATTCAGGACGCGCTCGGTATGATCCGCTCCCCCAGCTTTGATGACCCCCAATTTTGCTATTTTGATCTGCTCTCGGCAGCGATGGCCAACCCTAAAATGGATGGAGCGCCTTGTGATGGATGGATACCTGAAAGTTATAAACCTAGCGAATTTAATCACCGGCCCGATGAGGAGGATGATCACGAACTTCCCTTCTAAGGTATTAACAGCATGAATTGTTATGATTACGTCGGATTTAACCGCACTGAAATAGAACAGCTTTTGCAGATTAACCTGCGTGATAGTGACGAAGAATATCAAAATATTCTTAAAGATAAATTACCAGAATGGTTAACGCCATTTCTATCCAGAATTAATATCACAATAAAAGAAACTGCGGCATTAATTGTCGGGGTGATACCTTATTCTATTCAAACTGATGATGTAGGAATGGTAATAATTAATTATGAGAAATCATTATGGGATGCAGTAGATTGCAACCTATTAAGTTGTCGGGATATTAGTTATACCAATGCCAATAAAGATATTCGCCATGATGGTTATTTATTAAAAGTAGAAGTGGAGAGCTGGCTTAAGGTGAATGGCTTTCACTGGCCGCTACCTCCGGGCGCTGTACGGGTGCCGGAGCAGCGGCAAGCGGAAGAGAACTGGGGTGGGTTTGCGGGTAAAGAAACCGCGCTGGCGTTTATTGCCGGTATGGCAATCGCGTTAGCCAGGAACAACCCGCAGTGCCGGCGCGGCGTCAAAATGAATAAAACCGCCATTGCCCGGGTGGCGACTCAGGCTATGCTCAACGCGGGTTTCAGCAGAGAAATGGTGACCGAAAAGCAAATGAGTAACTTGATCAGCGAGGCGCTGCTTGTTTCTCTGCCCGGGGTCGATAATCCTTAGACGAGCGGAAGTTTATTTCCAACTCGGCGTTATTGGTTTCCAACTATAGGTTTCCAACTACGGTATTCGCTTCCAACTAACATATTCGCGTTACGGATTGACCTAAAACAACCGGAATAAAGGTTCCTTTTATTTATTTGCCACTTCCCCCTATTACGGCCTGATTTTGTTTCAATTAACTCAGTAGCCACCGAGAGATAACAGGAGTCATGGAATGACCTATTCATCATTAATCCGATTGCCAGAAGTATTAAAACGTACCGGTTTTAGCCGGCCTTGGGTTTATAAACTCTTAAAACAAAAGCGCTTCCCACCACCGATAAAAATAGGCGGGCGGGCCATCGCGTTTGTTGAAAGTGAGGTGAATGACTGGATTGAACAGCAAATTGCACATTCACGGGAAAATAAGCAATGAATGCACGGGAGCATTATTCGGAATGTATTTCCTTTAACGTTTCATCAATGATGGCGAAATCCTGGCGCTCCAGCCGCTCGTATTCTGCCCTCACCGCCGGTTTCTTTAGCATCCGGGCGACCACTTGCTCATGGGAGAGCTTCGGTGGTTGGCGTTTATTATCCAAATCGCAACTCCTTCATTCGTTTGGCGGCCTTGCCCTTTTCTCTCCACGGCATATAAGCCGTTTTTTGCACCACAATATGCAAAATAACAATCTGCCAGTCTATTTGCGCCATAAAAATGACGCGATTCCAGCCTTTCGGCTCAAAAAAACACAGCTCAAACACCTCTTCGTAATGCTTCGGGGTGGCATCAACCATCCTAACGCCGTAGCGCTTCATGCGCTGAGCCAGGCTAATAAAATTGGCCTGCAAGCTGATGGGTTGGGCAAGAAGCTGGGTGATGACGTCGTCATCGTAATATTCAATGGTGTAGTTCATAGGCTAAAAAATAACAGAAACGTTATTTTCCTCCGGCTGCGGATATATCGAAAGGAACGCCCCGACAAGCCTCAATGCCATCGGGGCGTTTATCCACCACGGAGCAAGGTTGGCGTGGTGGATGCAGCGAGTCTACGAATATTCCCGTTGGGTGCAACTACTGGACAGCAGAATCAGATTATCTGCATCTAATTGATATATAAATTGTATTTATAAAATTTAAAACATTGCTATGGGTGTTAAAAATGGCCCAAAAATGGATTTTATCCGCCGGAAACCGGGCGTAAAAAGGAAGAGTCATGAATCAATTTATTGCCGAGGTTGCGGCACAGGCGCGCGGAAAATGGGGCTTTATTCTGGATGCGCTGGCGATCAGCCACAGCAAACAGCACTCCCCCTGTCCGGCCTGTGGCGGCAAAGACCGCTTTCGTTTTGATGACCGTCAGGGAGCGGGAACGTGGTTTTGTAATCAGTGCGAACCACGATCCGGCGACGGTTTGGATCTGGTTAAAAATGTCCGGCAATGTTCGCTGACAGAAGCCGCGCGGCTGGTGGCCGATATTCTCGGTATCTCACCCAAATCTAAAGCGCCGGATCTGGCCTCTTTGATGGCAAAAGCTACGCCAGGGGAATCTCGCTATTTAATTAATAAAGGTCTGAGCGGCCATAAATTACCTATTCTGCCGGATGGTTCGTTATTGCTGATATTGCAGAATATGGCGGGTGATAGCACCGGCGCACAGATTATCCGGCCCGACGGCACGAAAAAGCTGATCGCTGGTAGCTGCAAAAAAGGCGCGTTTATCCCACTCAAACCGCTGCCGGAACAGGCTGAAACCGTGGTACTGGCCGAGGGTTACGCCACGGCGCAAAGTCTGGCGTTGTTGCTACCGGCCGCCGTGATTATCGCCGCCATCGATGCCGGTAATCTGTTGCCGGTGGCGCAGGTATGCCGTACCCGTTGGCGTGCCGCGCAAATCATCATTGCGGCTGATAATGATGTGAACCCGCAAGGCACGCCTAATACCGGTCAACTGGCCGCAGAAAAAGTGGCCAGCGTGGTCGATGGTTGGGTGACACTGCCGCCGACCCCGTATAAAGCCGATTGGGATGATTACCGCCAGCAAGCCGGTACCGGGCAGGCGCGTAACAGCTTTTATCATGGTTTGTATCAGCCGCCGCCGGAGAGTCCGGTGGCTGAAAATAAAGTGTTACATCCAGCCTTATCGCAAATGGCCGCCAGCCAGCGCGGGCAGTTATTGGCCGAACATTATGGTCAGATTGCGGTGCATGCTGAGAGTGAAACGGTTTATCACTATGATGGCGAGCGCTGGGGCAAGCTGCCCGATGGTGTGTTACGGCGCGAGCTGGTGATGATTTTCAACGCCAACGACACGCCCTATTCACCGGCCGGTATCCGCAATGCCATTGAAGCGATGAAGCTGCAAATCCCGATCATGGCCGAGCCGCCGCGCCACCTAATCGGCTTTCAGAATGGGGTTTATGACCTGAAAGCCAAACAGTTCCGGCCGCATCGCGCCAATGATTGGTTGCAGCATCATAACGACATCATATTCACCGAACCGCAGCCAGACGAAAATCTGGCACACCACGCCCCGCATTTCACCAAGTGGCTGGCCCATGCGGCCAATGACGAATGGCCCAAAATGGCCCGCATCAGAGCCGCGCTGTTTACCATCCTGTCTAACCGCTTCGACTGGCAATTGTTCCTCGAGGTCACTGGCGAGGGCGGCAGCGGGAAATCGGTATTCACCCACATCGCCACTTTGCTGGCAGGCCGTCATAACACCGCCTCCGGCAATATGGCGGCGCTTGATCAGGCCAGAGGGCGCGCGCAGTTTGTCGGCAAAAGCCTGATTACGCTGCCCGATCAGGTGAAATATGTCGGCGAGGGGGCGGGCATCAAAGCCATCACCGGCGGGGATCTAGTGGAAATCGACGGCAAATATGAGAAACAATTCAGCACTTTGATAACCGCCGTGGTGCTGGCGACCAATAACGAGCCGATGAGTTTCACTGAGCGGCAAGGCGGTATTGCCCGACGGCGGGTGATTTTCGCGTTCAACCATCCAGTGAAAGAGGCGGATAAAGATCCGCGGCTCGGCGAGAAAATCGCGGCAGAACTGCCGGTGGTGATCCGCTGCCTGCTGGCCGAATTCGCCGATCAGGACAAGGCGCGAAAGTTGCTACTTGAGCAGCGAGATTCACGGGAGGCGATGGGGGTTAAGCGAGATGCCGATCCGCTTTATGGTTTCTGTGCGCACATTGTCGAGCTGGGCGAGGCGGTCGGTATGTATATGGGAACGCTGGCAATTTCCCCGCGCGCCCCACGCATTTATCTGTATCACGCTTATCTGGCTTATATGGAGGCTTACGGCCATCAGCGTTCATTATCATTGACCAAATTCGGCAAAGATTTTCCCAAAGTGATGAAAGAGTTCGGCGCAGAATACAAAAAAGCCAGAACTGACAAAGGGTTCCGCTACAACATGGATTTATCCGACACCGCCAATGACTGGCTCCCCGCCCTGGCACTGCCCCACCACCCGCAACCGGAAGAGCCACCCCACTAATTATTTCTCACCTCTGGCTTATTCAGAGTGTTCAGAAATAGATTTAATTAATTGAAATACAAAGATAAAAACTGACTGAATAGTTTACTAATAACTGTTCAGTCAGTATTCATATGTGTTCATTAATTCGTGGATGGCAGGTATTAAAAACTGAACACCTGAACAGTTGCTGAAGAGTCTGAGAGTGAGTGTTCAGAGAGGTTGAGGCCAGAGTGGGCAAGGGGTGTGGGGGTGATTTTGTAGGTTGGTGAAGGGGGTGAATAGTGTGGGGGTGGGATGGGGATATAGGGGGAGTCAATTTAGCCCGACCACAATTATCTTAGGAAGGGCCTATACACTAATGAATAACAACAGAATTATTCATCATTATCCGTAGCTTCAAATACTTTAGTCATGATAGTTGAATCAGACATAAAATAAGAAATCTCGTCCGAATCAGCCGCTTCTAACTCTCTCGTTTCCATTGTTGAAAATAACAAATACTCATCAGTATCAGAATTCTCAATTACCGCAGTGACCATCGTGCCAGCACAGGAAATTTCATCTTTGTCACTATTTTCAACTATATTTGTTTGAAAAGTAGAATATGCACTTATTTCGTCACGATCTGAGTTTTCAATCCGCTCAGTAATTATTGTTGCAAGCCCTAAAATTTCATCGTGGTCATCAGTCTCAATAGTGAATGTTCTTGTGGTAACATCCAAAATATTTGTATTTTGGATCGCAACAGACTGTTTCATAGTGATCGTTTCACTATAATTCATAATGTATGGCTTCATACTATCTAACCCCTATTATGTTAGTCATACTAACGGCTGAAAATTAAGTTTTGTTGTATTGACAAAATCATAATAAATTTCTGCATGGAAATATTTTTCAGACTCATGCCAACCGAAGTTGGATATAAAAAACACACAAACCCAAGTAACAATACATATGGAAATTAGTCGATAAAGATACTTTTCAATATTTTTTACCAAACTAGCGATATATCTGACGGCATCTTTTATATCATACCAATCCCTATAAAAAGAAATTGCCAATGCTGCTTTATTGGGATCTTTTTTTAGATCACCAAAGCTAGATTGATAAAATGAACTAATGGCAATAGAGGAAATAATAAATAATGCTAAATTTAATGCATAAAGTGATGAAACCCCCCATAAAGTATAGAGAATCCATGTCATTACCATCGGAGCATTAGAATTGATAATTTCACCTAACAGATACCCAAGAAAACCAAGTAGTGCTAAACCGATAGTGGAGTAGAAAGATACTTTGTTATGTAGTGAGTAGAGTGCCCCCGTAAGCTCCGTAATACGGATTTTTAAAAATTCTTCTTGCCGCTCCCTTTCTTGGTCAGAGATACCGGTTATATGTTCCTTATAAACAGCAACTTTTTCCTCAATCTCACTTGGTTTTACCCGGCTTTGGACCTGATCAAAAGAAAGTTTTTTGTAGCAATCCACATGATATGAATCATCCTTTTTATACAGAGTAAAAAGATAAAAAATAGATTTTCCCCAAGGTAGCGAGAACAGAGAATAACGAGCAGTATCAAGGTCGTTATAGGTCCCAAAATTTTGATCGTTGGAAATATGAAAAAATGGTAGATAATTGAATATCAATAAAAATTTACTCATCATTCAAGTAGTCCACTATAGTTTTAGAAATAATCATACCCGTCTCAAACTCAAGCCATGCCCATTGACCGTTTGCATTCATTTCAAGGAAATACCAAGTACCTTGATTAATAATGAAGTCAAAACAACCAAAATTAATATTATTTTCGGACATGAATTTCAGGCATTTATTATATATATCCTCTGGAAGTTCAAAAATTTCATAACTCACATTATTGTTTTTCTTGCGCCAGTCTATTTTGTTTTCTGATTCAATTTTTACTGAAAATACCTGTTCACATACAAATGTCGCCCGAACTTCATAATCTTTACTAATATATTTTTGAAAATATGCTGGAGAGTATTTCAAACTATCGTTATTGATATTAAGATTATACTCGTTAGTCTGAACATATTCCTTTTTATTATCATAAGAGACTGATCCTATTGATAAAGGTTTAACAATTGCCTTGTGTTCTTCTAAAGCAGAAATTGCTAAATTATCATTAGTAATGACTAAATCAGGAATAATAAAACCAACACGTTGTGCTAAATAAGCCTGAAGAATTTTATTGTCAGCTCTGCGCATGACCGATGGCTTAGATAAACATCGGCCAGAAAAACTCTCAACGATGCCTTCAATAAGCGAATGGCTTTCTTTGTGAGAAAAGGCTTGATACTGGGCGTCAATCACACCAGTAAGATCTTCAGATGCAGGTTTACGGTAGTAAATTGATTTACAGTTAGCTGAATTTAGTTCATCACCAGAACTATCTTTGATTCTAAACCCTGATAAATCGTAACTAATTCTATAGTTTGAACAGTTATCTGTATTTAAACGGAAGAAAGCAATGTCTTTGTATCGTGCCATGATGTAGTCACATGTGCGATCAAAGCTGCTGGTGATGATCAGTATCCGGTTTTTCATCATATCCCTGATTGCAAAGAAGCATTTCCTAAATGATATGTAAAAAACTAAAATTAGCCAATGACAGTGGTAACAGTTTTGACGACCGACTTTAAATATTTGACTCTATTTTGTTGTCTATTTCTTCTAACAGAAAATCGATACTTACCCAGTAGACATACCAACCGCTAACTTCCGGTATTAATAATATTATATAGAGGCGTTTTTACTTTCTGTCTCACAAAATCATCTGTGCCGCCCGGCATTTATAAATTGCTGCTAATTTCTCTCTGGTTTTCTTCTGCGGGCGAGAATCTACAGCTTCCCATTGGGATACAGCGGATTGCGTGGTGCCAAGCAGTTCTGCTATTTCATATTGCGAAAAACCACGGTAGATACGCCATGCTGCCAGCAAACTGACACCATCGTTTACCATGATTTGAACAACCTCATTCGGGATGGTCTGATCATCATCGTTATCAGCAATATAGGGAATATCCTCATACTTTGCATTAGAGATAAGCTGTTGGTATTCGGCAATGGGTAAGACCACAAACTGAGGCTTTCCTGCTTCATCATGAATGTATTGTAGTTTTGCCATCTTATTCACCTTAGTTGAGAAAAATAACGCCATACCTTTGAGGGGAAATCTACTGAGCTAGCCTAATAGGTTGTTGTGGTTCTGCGTTTCACTTCCTGGATCGTACATATCACAGGGGTTCCCTCTATAATCTGAAAAATAATCCTGTAATTCCCCACTCGCATCCGATACTGGCCAGTACCCATCTGTAACTTTTTGATATCCAAATCAACAGCAGGGAAATTTGCCAGTTTATTCACTTTTTCACTGATGGATTTTCGATATCTGACATCTATTGAAAGTAACTGCTTAACCGCTTTCCTCGACCAGTCAACCTTGACCATCGTTTCCTCACTTTTATAAGTGATCACATCCGCTGTTATGGTCAAATAGTAGAGCTATATGTAAGCATGGTCAACACAAAAAGCTGATTATTGGCTAATTTTAATCTTATTAAAAACTAATACATGAGTCTAAATAATAATTAATATTGATGAATTACATACGCATTACACCCACAAATGCGGCCCCTCTCGCATCTACAAAAATGTTTGTCCTAATTTACCACTGGTTAATTGAACAGTAGGAGATGGCCGGATATAGTGCCCCCGCAGCGGCAAATTCCGCTGCCGTGATTAGCGTCCCGGAATTCAATAGAGCGCACGACCGCACAGGCGGTTACTATGTGCGGGTACAGTTACACCTGTGAAAAAGCAATGGTGGGCTGGACGGGGGCATCGAAAGATGCGCCGGGTTCTCTGTTGACCGGTTACGCTAACCTCGTTCAGCTCACCACCCTCTTGAGGTTAGCGTCTCTTGGTGGTGATTTTAAAGCCATCAACTGAGAGGTTGTCATCATGGATTCGACGACTAAAGCCCCTTGCCGTACCGCTTTTCTTCACCTGCCAACATCACTGGCCGCCACTCTCCCGCCGGAGGTGCGCCATGTACGATAATACGCCCCCAGAATTAGAAGAAGTTATCGATCACTGTCGTGCACTGATCCACGCCGTTATCACACTCGAATCGCAGGAAGTGAAAGAAATACTCAACTTTGTCCTACAACAGCAAATAGACCTGCTACATCAAACTTATCATCAAGCCACCAGCGAGCCTCTCGAGGCCGAATAACCCCTAAATGCAAAAGGCATCGTGAGATGCCTTTAAAAAGTTTGGATAACTATTTCAGCCAGATAGCAAATATCCCTCCCCTATGCCCGTTTCCCAAATCTGCCATGAATCACATTCTCGCCATTTTCCAGGCTATCCATATAGTCGGCATACCATTGCAGCATTTCTCTGCGACCATCCAGATATTGAGCATGATTATAGGTACCGCGAATACTGTTTTTATCGACGTGAGCCAGTTGTGTTTCTATCCAGGCAGTATTAAAGCCCTGCTCATGCAAAATAGTGCTCATTGTGTGGCGAAAACCGTGGCCGGTGGCTCTGCCTCCATAACCGATACGTCGGATTAGTACATTGAGTGTCATCTCACTGATAGGCTTGCTGTGCTGTATTCTGCCGGGGAACACAAACTGATAGCGCCCGCTGATAGGTTGAATCTGCTTTAGTATCGTAATGGCTTGATCCGGAAGCGGCACCATATGTGGCCGACGCATCTTCATTCGCACCGCGGGGATCTCCCATAAGGCATTATCAAAATCAAACTCTGCCCATTCGGCCTGCCGCAATTCACCCGGGCGGGTACCGGTGAGGATAAGCAACCGCATAGCTAATTTAACCAACATACTGCCGCTATAACTGGCAAGGCTGGAAAGAAATTCAGGGATTTCATTAATCGTAAGATGTGGATAGTGTTCGCGTTTATGGGGAGCAAAAGCACTGGCAAGGTCAGGGGCGGGATTATATTCAGCTCGGCCTGTGATGATGGCGTATTTCCAAACCTCACCACATCGCTGCCGAATCTTACGCATTTTCTCAGTGGCACCCCGTTTTTCTAACTTGGACAGCACGGCCATTAGCTCAAGTGGTTTAATTTCTTTGATTGGCCGGTAACCGATATATGGAAAAACATCTCTTTCAAACGTGCTCATCATTTCTAAACGATAGGATTCAGACCATCTATCATAACGCCGCTGATACCACTCTCGGGTGATAGCTTCAAAGGTATTCGTCGCTTCACCTTGTCGGGCTAGTTTTTCCTGTTGTTTGTTCTGGCTGGGATCACCGCCACCAGCGACAATCTTCTTAGCCTCGTCACGTTTTACTCTGGCAACCGCTAACGACACGTCTGGATACACCCCCACGGCCAACAACTTCTCTTTCCCCGCAAAGCGGTACTTTAAACGCCAATAACGCGAGCCATTGGTATTGACCAATAAGTACAAACCGCCCCCATCCGCGAGCTTATAGGCTTTGTCTTTGGGTTTGGCTGTTTCAACCTGTCGGGTGTTTAGCTTCATCTGGGGGTACCTTTTAGGTGGGTATAATTTGATACCCCCATATATACCCCCCGCTATAAGTAGATTTCAATAGACGAACATGTATATAGGAATAACTAGATTAGCCTGAAAAGTGCAGATTTACTGGGTTTGATGGACTTCGGGAGATACTGAGAGACGTTAAGTTGGAGCGGGTGAAGGGAATCGAACCCTCGTATAGAGCTTGGGAAGCTCTCGTTCTACCATTGAACTACACCCGCTTCGGTGTGCGGTTTGCATTATAACCGGTTATTTGGCATGGGCAAGTGAAGATATAGTCTAAGCGTCGGTATTTTAAGCGATTAGATTAAACAAAGTATAACCACGGATGTTTTGCTCAGTAAAAAGGGCGCCATAGCGCCCTAATAAGATTTACTGTTAACCGGATAAACTTATTTTACCGGGCGCATCGCCGGGAATAAGATAACATCACGGATAGTATGGCTGTTGGTAAACAACATGACCATACGGTCGATACCGATGCCCAGACCCGCAGTTGGCGGCAAACCATGTTCCAGCGCGGTAACATAGTCTTCATCGTAGAACATCGCTTCGTCATCACCAGCTTCTTTAGCACTGACTTGATCAGCAAAACGCTGAGCCTGATCTTCAGCATCATTCAGCTCAGAGAAGCCGTTACCAATCTCACGGCCACCGATGAAGAATTCGAAACGGTCAGTGATAAACGGATTATCGTCATTGCGACGAGCCAATGGAGAAACCTCGGCTGGGTATTCAGTAATGAAGGTTGGCTGAATCAGATGGCTCTCGGCGGTCTCTTCAAAGATCTCGCATTGAACACGGCCCAGGCCCCAACTTTTCTCAACTTTAATACCCAATGACTCGGCAATTGCCACAGCTTTGTCCATATCGTCCAAATCTGCCACATTGGTTTCAGGACGGTATTTGCAAATAGCTTCTTTCATGGTCAATTTGGCGAAAGGCTTACCAAAATCAAATGTCTGTTCGCCATACTGCACCACACTGCTGCCCAGCACATTTTCAGTCAGAGTGCGGAATAACTCTTCAGTCAGCACGATCAAGTCTTTGTAGTCCGCGTAAGCCATATAGAGTTCCATCATAGTGAACTCTGGATTATGGCGCGGTGAAACACCTTCATTACGGAAGTTACGGTTGATTTCGAACACACGTTCAAAACCACCGACAACCAGGCGTTTCAGATACAATTCTGGCGCGATACGCAAATACATATCGATATCCAGCGCATTGTGATGAGTCACAAACGGACGTGCTGAAGCACCGCCAGGGATCACTTGCATCATAGGTGTTTCGACTTCCATGAAGCCTTTTTCCACCATGAAGCTACGAATACCGGCCATCACTTGCGAACGAACTTTGAATGTATTGCGGGACTCATCGTTAGCGATCAGATCCAGATAGCGCTGGCGATAGCGCGTTTCCTGATCAGCCAGGCCGTGGAATTTATCCGGCAATGGGCGCAGTGCTTTGGTCAGCAAACGCAATTCACTACAGTGGATAGACAACTCACCGGTTTTAGTTTTGAACAACTTACCGCGCGCACCCAGGATATCGCCCAGATCCCACTTTTTGAATTCTTCGTTATACACGCCTTCCGGCAGGTCATCACGGGAAACGTACAGTTGAATACGGCCACCGACATCTTGCAGCGTCACAAATGATGCTTTCCCCATAATACGGCGAGTCATCATACGGCCAGCAACAGTGACTTCTATATTCAGCGCTTCTAATTCTTCATTCTCTTTGCTGCCGTACTCAGCATGTAGCTGGTCAGAGAGATGCTCACGGCGGAAATCATTAGGGAAAGCAATTCCCTTCTCCCGCAGTGCAGCCAGTTTTTCCCGACGAGCTTGTAACTCACTATTGAGTTCTTGCGCTTGCTCAGCGACTTGTGGTTTTTGCTCTGACATCTCAGTTCCTTATAGCCCAGCGTTATAGCCCAGCTTTCAAACTTGCTTCAATGAATTTGTCCAGATCACCATCCAGTACCGCTTGCGTGTTGCGTGTTTCCACGCCGGTACGCAAATCTTTGATTCGGGAATCATCCAGTACATAAGAACGGATCTGACTACCCCAGCCAATATCGGACTTATTATCTTCCAGCATCTGTTTATCAGCATTTTTCTTTTGCATCTCAAACTCATACAGCTTCGCTTTCAGCTGTTTCATGGCTTGATCTTTGTTCTTATGCTGAGAACGGTCATTCTGGCACTGAGTCACAATATTGGTCGGAATATGGGTAATACGCACCGCAGATTCTGTTTTGTTGACGTGCTGACCACCCGCACCAGATGCGCGGTAAACGTCAATACGCAAATCCGCCGGGTTGATTTCGATATCAATATCGTCATCAACTTCTGGATAGACAAAAGCAGAACTGAAGGAAGTATGACGACGGCCGCCAGAGTCAAATGGGCTTTTACGAACCAAGCGATGTACGCCAGTTTCGGTGCGCAACCAACCAAACGCATATTCGCCAATGATCTTAATAGTGGCAGATTTCAGGCCCGCAACATCACCATCAGATTCTTCAATAATTTCGGTTTTGAAACCTTTAGCTTCAGCCCAACGCAGGTACATGCGCAGCAACATGCTGGCCCAATCCTGAGCTTCTGTACCACCGGAGCCAGCTTGCAGGTCCAGATAACAGTTGGCGCTATCATATTCACCGGAGAACATGCGGCGGAATTCAAGTTGGCCCAGCTTGCCATCAAGGATATCTAACTCGGCAACCGCTTCATTAAATGTCTCTTCGTCGTCAGCTTCGATAGCCAACTCCAGCAAGCCAGACACGTCTTCCATCCCCTGATCCAGTTGATCAATGGTGGTGACAATCTCTTCTAGCGTTGAACGCTCTTTACCCAGCGCTTGAGCGCGCTCAGGTTCATTCCAGACGTCGGGCTGTTCCAGCTCGGCGTTTACTTCTTCCAGCCGTTCTTTCTTGGCATCATAGTCAAAGATACCCCCTAAGAACGGCCGTCCGATCAGACAAGTCCTGAATTCGGTTTTTTACCGGGTTTATTTCAAACATAATTTAAAGTCTTACGTTAGGTCGTAGATGACGGAATGTCATTAGAACCCGTAATTCTAACGGATCTGTACGGCGGTTTATAGCAAGTTGACTGTATTTATAGCTATCCCTTTCCTATTTGCTGCTGCAGCTGTGTTAGCGGCTCTCTCTCACCCGAATCACTGACTAATGTCAGCTCATCGGGGGTCATTCACTTGCTGCCTTGCTGCAACACCAACTACTTTGGGTATATAACAATATCGTAGCTAATTAATAAGGCCATAAGTGCTGAACCAGTAATTGCACACTGCGATTGCCGCGATACTCATTAATATCGAGTTTATAAGCCAGCTTAACTTCACGCACACTGCTGTCAGGCCATAAAGTGGTATCAATATTAAAGGCGATAGCATCCAGCAAAGGCCCACCATTCAAGGGTTCAATCATAAGCTTCAGATGACGTTCGCCCACCAGCCGTTGTTGCAAGATGCGGAATTTCCCGTCAAATGTGGGTTCCGGGAAGGATTGCCCCCATGGGCCACCATCACGCAGCAACTCTGCGGTTTCCAGCGATAACTCGTTGCCTTTCAGTTCGCCGTCTGACCAGATAACGCCCTCTAACTGTGAGGCATCCATCCATTCACCGACTAAATCTGCAAAGCGCTGACGAAATTCATCGAACTTATCCTGCTCCAACGATAATCCCGCCGCCATGGCATGGCCGCCAAATTTCAACATCAATCCTGGGTTCAAGGTATCCAGTCGTTCCAGAGCATCCCGCATATGTAGGCCAGCCACACTGCGCCCCGAACCTTTAAGTAAACCGTCACCTGCTGGAGCAAAAGCAATCACTGGCCGGTGGAAACGCTCCTTAATACGTGAAGCTAGAATCCCGACGACCCCTTGATGCCACTCTGGATGGTACATCGCGATACCGTAAGGTAATTCTGTGCTGGTGCGCTCTAATTGGTCACACAGTTGCAAAGCTTCGACTTGCATACCTTGCTCTATCTCGCGGCGCGTTTGGTTTAGCGCATCAAGATCGATTGCCAGTGCTCTGGCCTGAGCAATATCATCACTAAGTAACAGCGCCACTCCGATGGACATATCATCCAAACGCCCGGCAGCATTGAGCCGTGGGCCAAGGGAGAAGCCCAGATCGTTTGCCGCCAATTGGCGAGCATCACGGTTGGCAACCTCCAATAATGCACGAATCCCCGGACGGCATTTTCCAGCGCGAATACGGCTTAGCCCTTGATGTACCAAAATTCGGTTATTGGCATCCAATGGCACCACATCAGCCACAGTCCCCAATGCCACCAAATCCAGCAACTCGGCTAAATTAGGTACAGCTAAAGCCCGTTGCTCAAACCAACCACTGTCTCTGAGACGAGCACGTAACGCCAGCATCAGATAAAAAGTCACACCCACCCCGGCCAGTGATTTGGAGAGAAAATCACATCCGGTCAAATTCGGGTTAATGATAGCTTCAGCTGCAGGCAAGGTTTCACCCGGCAGATGGTGGTCGGTCACCAACACTTGGATACCCAGGGTATGAGCCAAGTCCACTCCAGCATGGGAGGAAATACCGTTATCAACAGTAACAATCAGTTCTGCACCACGGGCGGCAACTTGCTCGACGACTTCAGGACTAAGCCCGTAGCCATCTTCAAAACGATTGGGCACCAGATAATCAATATTGCTGCCGCCCATGCTACGCAACGCCAGCACTGCCAGCGCCGTGCTGGTCGCGCCATCAGCATCAAAATCACCGACAATCACGATGCGCCGTCGATCCGCCAATGCTTGCTGCAATAGAGTAACACCGGCATCAATCCCGTCGAGTTGCTGCCATGCAAGTAAGCCTTTTACACCACGTTCAAGTTCCTCGGCACTTTTTACCCCACGGCTGACATAGAGACGGCGCAACAGCGGATGTAACTGTGTGGGCAAGTGGCTATCATCAGCCGCCTCACGACGGCGAAGCTGAGTTTTCAATGTCACGAGTGATTAACCCGCCACTTTTGAGGAAGCCTGATGCTTATTCAGCATCTGTAGCATTTCTTTCGGCTCCAGATATCCCGGAACGATAGTGCCATTTTGTAGCACAATGGCCGGTGTACCCTGAATACCAAACTGAACACCGAGCTTATAGTGTTCGGAAATATCAGTTTTACAGGTAGCTGGTGATATCGCGGTGCCTTTCATTGCATCATCAAAAGCTTTATTGCGATCAGCCATGCACCAGATAGAACGCATGTCTTTTTCTGCCTGAGAGCTTAAACCCTGACGCGGGAAGGCCAAATACCGTACGGTAATCCCTAGCGCGTTATAGTCACTCATCTGCTCGTGTAATTTATGACAATAGCCGCAGGTGATATCGGTAAATACCGTGACAACGTGTTTCTCTTGTGGCGCTTTATACACAATCATTTCGCTGCTCAATGCTTCCAATTTTTTCAGCAGCATCTGGTTAGTCACATTCACCGGTTGGTTACCACTCACGTCATACAGTGGCCCTTGCAGCAGATGTTTGCCGTCGGCGGAAATATAAAGCACACCGCTGTCAGTCATCACTGAACTCAACCCTGGAATAGGCGATGGTTGGATGTCAGCTTTCTGGATATCCAATTTTTTCAGTGTTTGTTGAATAGCGGCATCATCAGCATGAGCCAAACCAGTGAGGGTGGCGATAACAATCGGCAGCAGCAATAAACTTCTTTTCATTTATAAATCCTATCTTTATTCCACACGCTGTGGTTTTCATAAAAAACAACTATGCGCGCGGATGATGCTGTTGATGTAGCAACTTCAAACGCTCAGTCGCTACATGGGTATAAATCTGGGTCGTCGACAGATCACTGTGGCCCAGTAACATTTGTACCACACGCAAGTCCGCACCGTGATTCAACAGGTGCGTGGCAAAAGCATGCCGCAATACGTGGGGCGAAAGCCGTTCACTATCAATACCGGCAAGGATCGCATAGTGTTTGATTCGATGCCAGAAAGTCTGCCTCGTCATTTGCTGGCTGCGGTTACTGGGGAATAGCACATCCAACGATTGACCATTGATAAGCCACGGGCGGCCGTGCTCCATGTAATTCTCAATCCAGTACACTGCTTCTTCGCCCAAAGGCACCAACCGCTCTTTATTCCCTTTACCAATAACTCGCACCACCCCTTGGCGCAAACTCACATCGCTGATGGTCAGTCCAACAAGTTCCGACACCCGCAAACCGGTGGCATAGAGCACCTCCAGCATAGCCTTATCACGCAACTCTAGCGGAATATCGACATTGGGAGAGTTGAGCAACGCGTCAACCTGCGCCTCACTCAAATCTTTAGGTAAGCGCTGCGGTAATTTGGGTGATGACAGCAATGCGGTCGGGTCATCTTCGCGCAATTTTTCGCGGTATAAATATTGGAATAGCCGGCGCATCGCACTGAGCAAGCGGGCTGAGCTGGTGGCTTTATAACCGCCCTCAATACGCTCGGCAAGGAATGACTGCAAGTCCTGCGAACCGGCGCGCAATAAATCACTACCGTGGTGCTCTAACCATCCGCTCAATGCATGTAAATCCAAACGGTATGAGGCCAATGTATTCTCCGCCAAATTCCGCTCCAGCCACAAGGCATCAAGAAACTGTTCAATCAGCGGGTTATTTTGCTGTTGCATGACTGTTCCTCTCTTTGATGGGATGGGCTGCCATTATGCCTGATGACGGGACAAATCTGATACACTCGATACTATTCCTTATTAGTAATGCTATGGCTATACATCATGAAGATTGGTCTCTTTTACGGCTCCAGCACCTGCTATACCGAAATAGTGGCAGAAAAAATCCGCGACATCCTCGGCGAAGATTTGGTTGATTTACATAACCTAAAAGATGTCAGCCCGCGCCTGATGGAAGAATACTCCATTCTCATTCTGGGTATTCCTACTTGGGATTTCGGCGAATTACAGGAAGATTGGGAAGCCGTCTGGCCACAATTAACCCAACTGAATCTGAAGGGAAAGATTGTCGCCATGTATGGCATGGGCGATCAATTCGGTTATAGCGAATGGTTCCTCGATGCTCTTGGGATGCTGCACGACCATATTGCCCCGCTGGGGGTGAAATTTATTGGTTTTTGGCCGACAGAGGGCTTTGAGTTTACCAGCCCGAAACCGCTCAGCACTGACGGCAAACACTTTGTCGGCCTGGCGCTAGATGAGGTCAATCAATACGATTTAAGTGAAGAGCGCATCGAACAGTGGTGTGAGCAAATCCTGCTCGAAATGGACGCCTTGCTTTGATGGTAGTGGCACGGATGTGACAAACGGGCACTTATTGTGCCCGCTTGCTATCCCTGCGCTGACTTCTGCTATGTTATTTCCATAATCGGAAGGAATCTTGAGAGCCGCCTCCAGCCGTAGTAGCGCAGCTCGATATCGCTTCGGCGTTCAGTTCGCTGCCTGTTGATGCAGAATCTTTCTGCCCAGCAAAACGTTGCGGGGAAGCCACTTGGTACCAATCCAGCCGCCGTGTCAGTAACATTACTGCGGCCAGAATAATAAACAGTAAACCCGCGCCTAATAACAGGGCATTGTCTTCTGATTGCAGCAAACCAAACAATACGCCGTACAGCAACAATAACCCTCCAGCAAATAATGCGCCGCGTAGCCACCCACCTAATACGGCACTTAAATATATAGCAATCAATAAGCTACAACTCATACTGGCGATAATATAAGCCCACGTAAAACCAAAGTGTTCCGAGAACGCCAGCAACATTAAGTAGAACAAAACCAATGCCGCACCCACCAGCAGATATTGGATCGGGTGGACTCGCAGTGACGTCAGGCTCTCGAACAGGAAGAAGCTAAAGAATGTTAAGCCAATAAACAGAATGGCATATTTAATGGCCCGCGCGGTGAGTTGATAGTGATCGACCGGCTCAATCAAGCTGGTGGTAAAAGCCGGTAATTCGTCAAAATCAAAGCGCACATTGTCACCGGCAAAATTGATATTCATGTTGTTAGCCAGCCAGTTACTGCTCCAATGCGCGCGGAAACCTTTTTCATCCACCTTGCGTTGTAAGGGCAAAAACTCACCGACAAAATTAGGATGCGGCCAATTGCTCTGTAAAGTCAGTTCGCTGCTGCGCCCGACAGGCACCACCGCCAGACTATTCGTGCCCGCGAGAGTGAGTGTAAAGTTAATATCAAATTTACTCTGGCGAACCTGCTCGATAGTCAGCGGCGCATGTACCCCCTGCGCTTTGCGCCCCAAGAAAGACCCCGGTTCGAAATTAATTTTTGTATCGCCCAGACTTAACGGCGAAATCTGCTGAATACCCCGCGAATCACTCAGCGCCAACACCAGTGACGGTGTGCCGATGGTGACATCTTCACGGTCTAAATCATCTAGCGAGGATGATTCAAATTGCCCATGGAAATTGAGCTTCCCCTGATAGACCTGAGCTTGGTAAATACCCAATTGGCGGACTTCTACATCCGGTGCGCCGGTGACTGTCATCACCTCTGGCAATAAGTAGCGATGACGGCTCACCCGCTGCCCCTGCTTCTTGCCGTCAACTTCAGTTTCAATCCATTCGCTGTAAGGCACCACAATCAGCGGGCCAAGGATCTTTTGTGCGCGGCTGGTGCTGTCACTGACTTTGTCGACCACACTTTGGCGATAGCCACTGCGCTCATTAATAACATTCAAAAGCATTTCTTTCGGAATCATCATCAAAAGAATGAGTCCCAATAACGCGGCTATTTTCCAAAACAGTACAGATTTGAACATGACTTGCGCTCCTTTTAAGGTCAGGAGAGCAGCTTAAGTGAGTGAAGTGAAAGGAAAATGAGGCTATGTGAAGTGAAAGTGAAGTTAGCGGTTTAAGTGATATCTAGCGGCAGGGTCAAACGAGCACAAACCCCGTGCGGCTGGCGGTTTTCAAGGGAGATATTGCCCTGGTGAATGGCTGCCACTTCACGCACAAAATTCAGCCCCAGTCCGGTACTTTTTGGGCTATTGGCCCGCGGTAATGAATAAAAACGGTCAAAAATCTTCTCCTGCGCATAATCTGGGATACCGCTGCCGGTGTCTTCAATTGTCATCAGATATTTATCATTTTGCCGGTCACCACTGACTGTCACCTCGCCCCCCGCTGGAGTAAAATCCAGTGCATTATCAATAAGATTAGTCAGCGCCTGACTGAGTAACAAGCTATCGCCGGTTAACATTGCACTATCGGCACGGATGAGCCGCAAGGCAATTCCCCGGCTGGCTGCCTGAGCTTCTTTGGCGCTAATGGCTTGTTTGATAATATGGCTTATTTCTACTGGGGAGAGTTGCAAATCAACCCGACTTTCCAGCCGAGCCTGTATCAGCATTTTGTCCACTAATTGCTGAATACGCGCACTTTGTTGTTCAATATTGAGTAAAAAACGCTGAGCCGTGGCCGGCGGTGGGGATTCCCGTAATAATTCAGCCGCGCCAGTAATCGCCGCCAACGGGCTTTTCAACTCATGAGTCAGCGTATGGACATATTGCTCAATATAGGCTTTGCCATCCAATTTGAGCCGCATACTTTCCAATGCTCGCGCCAAATCATTCAGTTCACTGCTGCCCATCGCGGGTAGTGCAACGCGCTGCCCCTCAGAAACCCGTTCGGCATAATCCACCAACTTGCCAATCGCCCGGTTAATCCACCAGACAAATCCCAAACCAATCAGCAACGCAATCCCCAGCAACACCCCGCCCGCCAGCAAGATTTTGCGCTCACTGCGCTTGATAACCGGGGCCATAGAGATATTGGGTTTGCCTACACTGAGCACGCCAATAATTTTATTATCAACAATAACTGGTGCTGCCACATACATCACCGAACTTTGTTCGTCTGTGGGGTCGCTGCGGGTGCTGCGTGCGCCATAGTCGCCACGCAGAGTCAACCAAACATCATTCCAGCGTGAATAGTCTTGCCCGACAGCTTTACCGGATGAATCAAAAATCACCCGCCCATCAGCATCGGTTAAATAAACCCGATATTCGTTGCGATCCTTGCGGATACCTTCAATATTCGCGCCGATTGGACGCAGATTTAATGAAGCAAAAGCTTGCGCCAACTGACCACCGGCGACTTTATCTTGCAACATATCTTGGCGGGCGAATTGTGCCAGCAAAGTGGCAGTATCAACCAATGTCCCTTCGGTGGCGCGCCGCACGCCAGGTTTTACTTCCTGCACGAAAATACGAATGACAAAGTAACCGGCAATGGCGACTATCAGAAAATAGCCCAGCAACAAACGCACACCTATTTTCATGGGTGATGGCTCATATTCGATACATCAAGCTGTAACCCAGCCCACGGTGGGTGCGGATCGGTGATTCTTCATCACAGGTCATACGCAGCTTTGAGCGCAGGGTTTTAATGTGAGTATCGACGGTGCGGTCTTGGCTCTCTTCCGCCTGCGCCCAGACAATATCCATCAATTGCTGGCGTGAAAATACGCGTTCAGGGGCCAGTAATAATGTTTTCAGCAACAGATATTCATAGCGGGTGAGCCATAAAACCTGCTGATGATAAGTAACTCGCGCCCCTGCTTCGTCCAGAGTGAAAGGGCCGAATTGATGCAGTGTGGCAGAGACAGTTCGTGTTTGTGACTTTTGCAGCCGCCGCAACACGGTGCGAACTCTGGCGCTCACCTCACGCGGTGAAAAAGGTTTGGCAATATAGTCATCAGCGCCGATTTCCAGACCGACAATCCGGTCCAATTCTTCGCTACGAGCGGTTAAAAACACCACAGGTAGCTCCGGCACCTGAGCCAATATGCGGCGGCACAGATCAAAACCATTGATATCAGGTAAGCCCACGTCAACTATCGCCAACGCAGGCGGGCCATCAGCAAGGGCGGCAAGAGCGGGTTGCCCCCGGTCAAACCACCGGAGGGTAAAACCTTCGCTTTCCAAGGTATAAATTAAGGTGTCGGCGATACTCGGCTCATCTTCCACCAGCCAGATTAAGGGCTTCATTAATTAATGCCCTCATCCGAGCCAAACGAATGACGCAACAGCAGACATAATTGCCGCCATTCCTCTTCTGGCATACTGTCAGCAGCCAACCATAAACGCTTACGGGTTGAGCGGTTGCTTGTCTGTTGTAAACTCAATAACACGCCATAGCGAGTGATCCAAGGCTGTTTAACGACCACCCATTCATGCCTTTTCCAGAGCACCACATTACCGGGTTTCAGCCTGATCTCGCCCTGACAAGACTTAATGTTTTTCTGGCTGCGGATACACTCAAACACCACCAGCGTCAGTAATACTAACCACAGTGCGGTATAGCCCTGAGGCCAAGGCGCAACCAATGTAAGTATCACCAAAACGCCATGCGCTAATAAGGAGAAGAGTTGAGTGTGCCAGGATACCCGCAGGTCACATCGCCACTGGGCCACGGGCTTTATTTCGTATTTGAATCAATTTGACCATTTGGCGCAGCTCGCTATCCTGCGGCTCCCCGTGATTCATCAGCCAGTTAAATAAGTCTGGATCATCACATTCAAGTAAACGAATAAAAACCTGCTTTTCGTTGTCACTCAAGCCATCATATTCATGTTCGAAAAATGGCATGATAGAGATATCCAGTTCACGCATACCCCGACGGCATGCCCAGTGAATGCGGGCTTTATTATCGATTTCCATGTCCTGATTGACTCCTCAATGAAGGATGCTGATAGGAAAATGGCGGTTTTTTTGCTGTTTTTTTAATCATATTCAGCACTCCGCCATAAAATCTGTGGTTATTGTACCTCAGATATCGTCGAATTTAGATATTGAATAATAATCCTCAATCCGTGGAATTACTGCTTGCAAAGCAACCCGGCTATTTTACCATTGGGGTATCGGTTCACTGTACTTTGCGGGCAGAGGTTATTTATCCGCAGGTACTCTTTCTTTTCAGGTAAACCATGGCTTATAACACTCCATTTACTGCACGACCACCGGTCGCCTCTTCTGAGCTGCCACTAACATTGATTTCACTTGATGACTGGGCGCTGGTGACATTAACTGGTGCGGACCGCGTAAAGTATCTGCAAGGGCAAGTCACGGCGGATATTGATGCTTTGCCCACTGACCAACATGTTCTGTGCGCCCATTGTGATGCTAAAGGGAAAATGTGGAGCAATCTGCGGTTATTTTATCGTGGTGAAGGGCTGGCCTTTATCGAACGTCGCAGTGTGCTTGATAACCAGTTAAGAGAGCTGAAGAAATATGCGGTGTTCTCCAAAGTGGTGATTGCCGCGCAACCTGATGCCGCTTTATTAGGAGTGGCGGGCGCACAGGCAAAAACCGCGCTGGCGAGTATTTTCGCCGAATTGCCTGATGCTGAACACCCAGTGGTACAGCAAGGTAATAGCACGCTGTTGCATTTTTCACTGCCCGCCGAGCGTTTCTTGCTGGTGATGGATGCCGAGCAAGCGCAGCAGTTAGTCGAAAAGCTGTCTGACCAAGCACAGCTTAATGACAGTAAACAATGGCTGGCATTGGATATAGAAGCGGGCTTTCCTATCATTGATACCGATAACAGTGCGCAATTTATTCCGCAAGCAACAAACATTCAGGCGTTGAATGGCATTAGCTTCAGTAAAGGCTGTTATACCGGGCAGGAAATGGTCGCCAGAGCAAAATACCGGGGTGCCAACAAACGCGCACTTTACTGGTTAGCGGGCAGCGCCAGTCGCGTGCCAACAGCCGGTGAAGATTTAGAATGGCAATTAGGTGATAACTGGCGGCGTACCGGTAGCGTATTGGCCGCCATAGCGCTCAATGATGGCACGGTGTGGGTTCAAGCGGTGCTGAATAATGATTTGGCCGCCGACAGTGTGCTGCGTGTACGTGATGATGTAGAAAGCGTGCTTAGTATTCAGCAGTTACCCTATTCATTGGCTGAAGATAAATAATATTTAATACTGGGAGGCTGGCTTCTCCAGCCTCCTAAAAATCAACGATTAAACGTACAAATAAATCGCCATAAAGTGGCAAACACTGCCGCCCAGCACAAAACCGTGCCAAATAGCATGGCCGAAGCGAATGCGCTTAGAGGCGTAGAAAATCACCCCCAATGTGTATAACAAGCCGCCAATCGCCAATAATGCTAACCCGCCAATCTCAAGCTTTACCGCCAGTTGATAAATCACAATCAATGACAGCCAACCCATCGTCAGGTAAGTCACTAATGACAACACTTCAAACCGATGCGCAAAGGCCAATTTGAAAATGACGCCCACCAGTGCCAGCCCCCATATCACGGCCATCAAACCGCGAGCCAGGGGAGAATCCAGCCCCACCAATAGAAACGGTGTATATGTCCCGGCGATTAATATGTAAATGGCGCAATGGTCAAATTTTTGTAGCCAGAGCTTTGCCCTGCGATGTGGGATGGCGTGATACAACGTTGAGGCCAAAAACAGCAAAATAATACTGCCGCCATACAGGCTATAGCTGGTCAGCGCCTTGGTATCAGCCCCATTATCTAGCGCCTGCACTAACAGCAAAACCAAACCGATAATCCCGAACACCACGCCAATACCATGGCTGATGCTATTGGCTATTTCTTCCGCCCATGGGTAAGACGGTGTTGTTGCTACCCCAGGAGCGGCCGGGGCCGTGGGTATAACTGATTTATTCTTCAATACTGATTATCCTGAAAATGAATCGTTATCTCATCCGCTGAGCACAATGACTGTATAAAATCCGTACAAAATCGGTACAGAAAAACTGCCAACAGATTAACTGAGAATAATTCCAGTGTACACGTGTACGCTTAAATATTCTGTCAATACATGTAACCCGTCATGTCTGTGGTTCAAAGTATTCAGGTGACAAATCTATTGGGAACAGCAATTATTACTCAGCGCCCAAAACAGCCAAAAACGAAGGGTTTACCCAAAGTCATTGGTGTTGCAGGTAGGCCGCAAACGAATAAGTCCCGATGAGCTGACACAAGTCAGTGATTCGGGTGCGTGAGAGCAGCAACACCGCTGCAGCGCCAAAAACGAAGGGTAATTTATGTCATTAGCAACACTAGATTTCGGCCCACTAACCGAAACCATTCAGTTTCTGATGGAAATCGATAAGCTGAAAGATATCCAGCGCCGGACCAAAGTGATTGCCAGTTTGCGTCAGGAAAACTCAGCCGAGCACAGTTGGCATTTCGCAGTGGCGGCTATGAGTTTGGCTCCCTACGCTGGCTCAGATATTGATATTAATCGCGTGATTAAAATGGCGCTGCTGCACGATATTGTCGAAATAGATGCCGGTGATGTCATCGTTTATGATCTGGCGGCCAGAGCGGCTATTCATGAGCAAGAAGTGGCTGCCGCCAAGCGCTTATTTGGCATGCTGCCCCCTGCATTAGGGGCACAATTTATGGCGCTGTGGGATGAGTATGAAGCGGAAGAAACTGCCGAGGCGCGCTTTGCGACGGTGCTGGATCGCATTTTACCCATGCTGATTAATCTGCATACTGAGGGTCAAAGTTGGATAGAAAATGGCATTCGGTTGCAGCAAGTGCTGGATCGCAACCTATTAGTTGCCGAATACTATCCTGAAATTTGGCAGTATTTGCTGCCACAGTTGCAGGTAGCACAGCAAAAAGGCTGGTTGAAGTAACCAAATCCCCGCTTATTTCCCACCGGCTAAATCCAACACACTGCCAGTGACATAAGAGGCATTTTCTGAGAGCAGCCAGACGATGGCTTCTGCCACTTCTTGTGGATGTCCGCCGCGTTTCATTGGCAGTGAATTTTTCACCCGGTCAACTCGGCCCGGCTCACCGCCGCTGGCATGTATATCGGTATAGATTAAACCCGGCCGAACCCCATTAACTCGGATGCCCTCTGCGGCCACTTCCAATGATAAACCGGTCGTCAGCGTATCAATAGCCCCTTTGGAGGCGGCATAATCCAAATACTCCCCCGGTGCGCCCAAGCGGGCTGCGGCAGAAGAGACATTAACAATCGCGCCGCCATTACCACCATGGCGCAATGCCATGCGCTTGACGGCTTCGCGGCTACATAAAAAATAGCCCGTCACATTGGTGCTCAACACTCGATTAATGCGCTCGGCAGTTAATCCCTCGATGGTGGTTTGCGGGAATAAAATACCGGCATTATTGACCAGCGCGGTGATCGGCCCTAGCTGGGCTTCAAGCTTTTCAAATAGCGCAACCACTTGATATTCATCGGCAATATCTGCCTGTATTGCCACCGCCAGCCCACCCGAGGCGGCAATTTCGGCCACCACTTGCCGAGCGGCTTGTTCATCATTGATATAATTTACTGCGACCCGATAACCATGCTTTGCCAGCAACAATGCCGTAGCACGGCCAATCCCCCGGCTGCCCCCTGTCACTAACGCGACTTTTTTATGCATCTCCCTGCCCCTTTATTCAGCCGTATGTATTTCTCTTAATTTGAAGAGTAAGCGTAGCCATTAGCCAGGTAAATACCAATAAAACAAAAGGGCCGCTTGCGCGACCCTTTTTCATTTACAACGCGTATTACTCATAGTCGGAAATCGGCACACACGAGCAGAACAAATTACGGTCGCCGTACACATCATCCAGACGTTTTACGGTCGGCCAATATTTATTCTCCATCACACCCGCGACCGGGAACACCGCCAGCTCTCGGCTGTAAGGATGCTGCCAGTCACCTACCAGCTCGCCCTGAGTATGCGGCGCATTCACTAACGGGTTGTCTTCCAGTGGCCATTCACCGCGGGCAACTTTCTCGATTTCCGCGCGGATAGCCAGCATGGCATCAATAAAGCGGTCTAACTCGACTTTACTTTCAGATTCTGTCGGCTCCACCATCAGTGTGCCCGCCACCGGGAAGGACATGGTGGGCGCATGGAAACCGAAGTCAATCAAGCGCTTGGCGATATCCATCTCGCTGATTCCCGTCGCTTCTTTCAGCGGGCGAATATCCAGAATACATTCATGCGCCACCCGGCCATCGTGACCGGTATACAGCACCGGATAAGCTTCTTTCAGACGAGTTGCAATGTAGTTGGCATTCAGAATCGCCACCTGACTGGCTTGCTTCAGCCCATCGGCCCCCATCATGCGGATGTACATCCAACTGATAGGTAAAATTGATGCACTGCCAAAGGGTGCCGCCGAAACCGCACCTTGTTGGGTGGTCATGCCGTCAATTTGCACCACACTGTGGCCGGGAACAAACGGCGCTAAGTGCGCTTTAACACCAATTGGCCCCATACCTGGGCCGCCACCGCCGTGTGGAATACAGAAAGTTTTATGCAAGTTTAAGTGGGAAACATCCGCGCCAATATAGCCCGGTGTAGTAATCCCAACCTGCGCATTCATGTTCGCGCCATCAAGATAAACCTGGCCACCAAATTGATGAACAATCTGACAAACTTCGCGGATGGTTTCTTCATATACACCGTGAGTCGACGGGTAAGTCACCATAATACAAGAGAGTTCATCGCCCGCTTCGCCCGCTTTTTGGCGCAAATCGTGCAAATCAATATTGCCTTGCTTATCACAGGCCACCACCACCACGGACATCCCGGCCATTTGTGCCGATGCCGGGTTCGTGCCGTGAGCAGAGCTTGGGATTAAACAGATATGGCGGCTCGCCTGATTGCGGCTTTCGTGATAGCGGCGGATAGCCAACAGACCCGCATATTCGCCCTGCGCACCCGAGTTTGGCTGCATGCAAACTGCATCATAGCCGGTCAATTGCACCAGCCATTGTGACAATTGGCCAATCATTTGCTGATAACCGGCAGCTTGCTCAGGCGGGCAGAATGGGTGCAATTCAGCGAATTCCGGCCAGGTGATCGGGATCATCTCGGCTGCGGCATTCAACTTCATGGTGCAAGATCCCAGCGGGATCATCGCCTGATTCAGTGCCAAATCTTTGCGCTCTAAACGATGCATATAGCGCATCATTTCAGTTTCGCTGTGATAACGGTTAAATACCGGATGAGTCAAAATAGGATCTTGGCGCAACATAGTCGATTGAATTGACTGGCTATTATGACTGATTTGGGCATCAAGTTGATCAATATCCAAACCATGATTATCACCGACTAACAAGGTGAACAAGGTTTGAATATCTTCGCGAGAAGTGGTTTCATCCAGCGTGATGCCCACAGCGCCGTGAATATCAGTGCGCAGATTGATACCGAAGCTCAATGCACGGGCCAGTACAGTGGCTTTATCTTTGACTTCAATCGTTAATGTGTCGAACCAATGCTGGAAACGCAGAGTCAGACCGGCTTGTTGCAAGCCCGCAGCCAGAATATCGGTCATGCGGTGAATGCGGCCAGCAATACGCTGCAAGCCTTGTGGGCCATGATAAACCGCGTACAAACTGGCGATATTGGCCAGTAACACCTGAGAAGTACAGATATTGGAGTTAGCTTTTTCGCGGCGGATATGTTGCTCACGGGTTTGCATCGCCATACGCAGCGCGGTATTACCGGCAGCATCGCGCGATACGCCAATAATCCGGCCCGGCATTGAGCGTTTAAACTCATCGCGACAAGCAAAGAAAGCAGCATGCGGGCCACCGTAACCCATCGGCACACCAAAGCGCTGAGCCGAGCCAAATACCACGTCAGCGCCTTGTTTACCCGGTGCGGTCAGCAGAACCAACGCCATAATATCAGCGGCAACACTGGTAATGATTTTGCGTTTTTTCAGCTCAGACAGCAGCGCTGAGTAGTCATGCAGCTCGCCAGTGGTACCGACTTGTTGCAGCAGCACCCCGAATACGCCCTCTAGCTCCAGCACTTTTTCTGCGCGGTCAACAATCACTTCAAACCCAAAGGTTTCAGCACGAGTTCGCACCACATCAAGGGTCTGCGGGTGGACATCATCGGCGACAAAGAAACGATTTGCGTCTTTGAGCTTACTGGCACGTTTTGCCAACGCCATAGATTCTGCGGCTGCGGTGGCTTCATCCAGCAAAGAAGCAGAAGCCAGATCCAGACCGGTCAAATCCTGAGTCAATTGCTGGAAATTCAGCAATGCTTCAAGGCGGCCCTGTGAAACTTCTGGCTGATAAGGAGTATAGGCGGTGTACCAGCCGGGGTTTTCCAGCATATTACGCAAGATAACTGGCGGGGTCAGAACCGGGCTGTAGCCCATGCCAATATAGGATTTATAACGCTGATTCTGGCTGGCAATCCCTTTAAGTTCCGCCAGCGCCTGATGTTCGGTCGCGGCATCGCCCACTGGTGGTGGGCTTGGCAATTGGATATCTGCCGGAACAATCTGCTGGATCAAACTGCTTAACGAGCTGGCACCAACAGCGGCCAACATTTGCTGTTGTTGTTCAGCTGAGGAGCCGATATGGCGCTGAATAAAAGCATCGTTATGTTCAAGCTGGCTGAGATTCTGAGTCATTTGCTACACATTCCTGAATAGGGCATGGGACGGGAGATATTTGAAATTAACCGCGCCTTGGAGAGGTTTTAGAAATACTCACAAAGCCGAACTAAGGGAAAGCACGTCGTTCGGGTCGTAGTGGCGTAAGCCACCGGAGCACCCGTAGACGTGGTCAACCCTTAGCTCATTGCACTTCACTCACCTCAGGCTTTTTTCATTTATTCTTCAATGGTCGCCAGATAAGCCTCGGCATCTAACAAATTCGCCAACTCACCCTCATCAGAAGCTTTGATGCTGAACAGCCAGCCATCAGTATAAGGCGCGCTATTCACCAATTCTGGGGAGCTTTCCAGCTCAGTATTCACGGCGATGATTTCACCACTGATTGGGGCATAAATGTCAGAAGCGGCTTTAACTGACTCGGCAACAGCGCAGTCGCTGCCCGCAGAAACTTCACTGCCCACTTCCGGCAAATCAACAAACACCATGTCGCCCAGTAACTCTTGCGCATGCTCAGTGATCCCGACGCTATACACACCATCGCCATCGGCACGAACCCACTCATGGGATGACGCATATTTTAAATCTGCTGGTACATTGCTCATTGCTGCTCCTTAAAAAGGGTAGAGCCAAAAAGTGTGGCTCGTAGAATGCGGAATACTCTAAATAATTACAGCGCGACCGGCTTACCCGCCCGCACAAAACCCGGTTTTGTGACGCGTACCGGCATTTCACGGTTACGAATTTGCACCACCGCACTTTCACCTATCCCCGCAGGGACACGAGCCAGAGCAATACTGAAGCCCAGTGTCGGCGAGAATGACCCGCTGGTTATCACACCAACATGCTGGTTACCTAAAGCATCAGAAAAATGCACCGGTAACTCATTACGCAATACGCCTTTTTCAGTCATGATCAAGCCGACCAGTTGCTCAGTGCCGTTCGCACGCTGTTTTTCCAGGGCTTCGCGGCCAATAAACTGGCGGTCTTCTGGCAACCAGGCCACTGTCCACCCCATATTGGCGGCGAGTGGCGAAATGCTTTCGTCCATTTCCTGGCCGTAGAGATTCATCCCCGCTTCCAGGCGCAAAGTATCACGTGCACCAAGGCCGGCGGGCTTCACGCCAGCGGCTAGCAATTGTTGCCAAAATTCAACCACCTGTTCTTTCGGTAGCGCGATTTCATAGCCTGCTTCGCCGGTATAACCGGTGGTGGCGATAAACAAATCACCAGCTTGAATACCAAAGAATGGTTTCATTCCTGTAATCGCTTGTTGCTGCTCAGGAGTCAGTAAGGTCGCCACTTTCTGTTGCGCTGTCGGGCCTTGCACCGCCACCAGTGCTAAATCGTCACGCACCGTCACGCCCACCTGATAAGGCTCAGCGTGCTGAATGATCCATTCCAGATCTTTCTCTCGGGTGGAGGAGTTCACCACTAAACGGAAATAGTCTTCGCGCAGGAAGTAGACAATTAAATCATCGATAACACCGCCGGAAGCATTCAGCATCGCGGTGTACAGGGCTTTGCCCGGTTGGGTCAGTTTGGCAACATCATTGGCTAACAGATAACGCAAGAATTCACGGGTTTGGGCACCGTGCAGATCGACAATTGTCATGTGCGAGACATCAAACATACCGGCATCTTGGCGCACGATATGATGCTCATCAATTTGAGAGCCATAATGCAATGGCATCATCCAACCATGAAAATCTACCATGCGCGCACCGCACGCCACGTGTTGGTCATACAGCGGGGTCTGCTTAGACATCTACTCTCCCTCAAACAGTTTCATGCAATGAGTGTTAGAGACTCTAACTCACCATAAACAGGCCTATACCCTAGATAGTTCGGGTTGCAGGAAGGCGGCAATTAAGCGAATCCCCAGGAGCTTACTCAAGTAAGTGACTGGGGTGAACGAAAGCAGCCAACACACCTGCAACGTGAAGTATGACGGGTCTACGCAAACGATACCTTTTGCCCAACGTTATCACCGAATTCATCAGGTAACCATAAGGTAAAATAGGCAATAGCACAGATTAAAACAACAAAAGGCAGGGGTATTGTGCAGAGTTTTCCACTGTAAAACTGCGCACGGAGGCACATAATTAACAATTAAAACGTAAAAATTGCGATGTTATATAACGAAACAACCAAAACCCTGTCAGAATCAACTTATCAGGTTTTGGTTGTGTGTGAGAAAAACTAATGCGAAAAGCAGGTTGGAATTAGATTATTTCAACTGAGGCGGATTTAGCGGGATAGAGGATTATTTATTCATCCAGCCAATCGGGCAAATCATTTAACCCCATCGCCTGGCGCACTAGCTGCGGTTTTACCCCCGGCAAATTATCCGCCAATGTCAAACCAATATCGCGTAACAGTTTTTTAGCCGGGTTATCACCCGCAAACAGTGAGCGGAAACCCTGCATGCTGGCAAGCATCATTGCGGCGCTGTGCTTACGGCGGCGTTCATAGCGGCGCAGATAAAGATGCTGGCCGATATCTTTACCCTGACGCTGCAAGCGCCGGAGTTCAGACACCAGTTCGGCGGCATCCATAAAGCCCAGATTCACGCCCTGCCCGGCCAACGGATGCACGGTATGGGCGGCGTCGCCAACCAGAGCCAGTCGGTGTGCCGCGAAACTGCGTGCATAACGCCCCATTAGTGGGAAAGTTTGGCGCTCACTTTCAAGCTGACATTGCCCCAGCCGCATATCAAATGCCATTCCCAGCTCGCGATTAAACTGCTCCGCGGGCAGTGTGGCTAATTCGGCAGCGCGTTCCGGGGGTAATGACCAGACAATCGAGCTAAGGTGTGGGTCACTAAATGGCAGGAATGCCAGAATGCCGTCGCCGTGAAATACCTGCCGTGCCGTGGCCAGATGCGCTTCTTCAGTGCGGATAGTGGCCACCAGCGCGTGATGGGCATAATCCCAAAATGTCAGTGGGATATCAGCATGTTGGCGTAACCAAGAGTTCGCACCATCAGCCCCAATCACCAACCGGGCGCTGAGCATCCGGTCATCCGTCAGAGTGATAAATGCTTCACTTTCGCCCCAAGCCACCTGTTTGATACTGGCGGGCGCCAGCAAAGTCACATCAACCAATTGGCTGGCTCGCTGCCATAGCGCCTGCTGAATCACTTGGTTTTCAATGATATGCCCGAGATGGCTAAAACCATATTCATCGGCGTGGAAAGCAATTTTCCCAAAACTGTCCTGGTCCCACACTTCCATGCCGCTATAAGGGCTGGCGCGCAGCGCTAAGATGTTTTCCCACACACCAATTTTTTGCAGTAATCGCTCACTGGCCGCATTGATCGCCGAAACCCGAAGCGCCAACTCACCGGTCACCGGCGCAGGTAGCGGCTCGGGCGCGGGTTGGTGTTCCAGAACGGCAATGCGCAGGCCACTGCCTTGTAAACCACAGGCCAGTGCCAAGCCGACCATTCCACCACCGGCGATTACTACGTCATATGATTGCATACCGAGATATATCCCATGAAAATATGAACTTTATTTACCCTATGGATTTTTAGCGCTCAACCCATCCCAATGTCCGCCGGGCGAAAGTATCACGGATTGCAGGTATCTGTTCCATCGACATTAAAGCCAGATTACGCCCCACCACCAACGGCCCATAGCGGTTGGCAAACAGGCGGATTAATCCATCGGTGACGCCGATGGTTGCCTGTTGATCATGTTGCCGCCGCTGTTGGTATTGACTGAGTACCGCATAATCGCCGGGATCTCTTCCTGCAAGGGCGGCTTGTGCAACAGTTTCCGCCAGTGACATCACATCGCGCAGCCCTAAATTAAAGCCCTGACCGGCAATCGGATGCAAGGTTTGAGCTGCATTGCCGACTAATGCCAGCCGATGACTGACATGGCGCGAGGCGGTGAGCAATTGCAGGGGGTAACTGTGGCGCTTGCCGGCATGCAGCATTTTCCCTAGCCGCCAACCGAAAGCCTGCTGTAGCTCGGCCAGAAAACGGGTGTCATCCCAGCTATCCACCTGCTGTCTATCTTGTTTGGCATGGCACCAAACTAATGAACTGCGCCCTTGAGACATTGGCAGTAGCGCCAATGGCCCATTGCGGGTAAAGCGCTCAAAAGCACGCCCATTGGGCAGTTCGGAGGTCGTGACATTGGCGATCACCGCGATTTGTTGGTAATCCTGCTGCTGCCACTGAATGTTACAAGCTTGAGCCAGTGCGGAATGGGAGCCATCCGCCGCCACCAATAATTTAGCGCTAAGTTGTTGGCCATTATCCAATGTCACCGTGGCAGATTCTGTCGTGCGCACCACATCAACCACTTTTGCCGGGCAATGTAAGGTCACACCCGGCGCTTTCTGTAACAAGGCGAATAGCCGATTACCGGCATCAAACAGCTCAATGACCTGACCCAGAGCCGGAACACGATAATCTTGCGCCCGAAGATTCACAAAGCCGGAATGTCCACTATCACTGACGTGAACATGTTCAATGGCGGTGGCACAGTCTGCCAATGCTGACCAGAGGCCAATGCTATCCAATTGCTGACAGGTTCCCTGCGCCAATGCAATGGCTCTGGCATCAAAACCTGGATGTTGGCGGCTGTCAGGAAGATGCGCTTCAATCAGCGCCACCGGTACCGCCCCTTTAGTGAGGGATGAAATAGCCAGCGCCAGTGTCGCGCCAGCCATACCGCCACCAACAATTATCACACTCATCAGTTATCTCGCTGCCGCCATCAGGGCTTCAATGTCATCGGGATCTTTTACCACACTGGCGGTCAGATTTTCATTACCATCCGCAGTAATCACGATATCATCTTCAATCCGAATACCAATACCGCGATATTGTGGCGGAACATCGGCATCTGGCGCGATATACAAGCCCGGCTCGATGGTCAGCACCATACCCGGCTCAAGAGGGCGCTCGCGGTCACTGTTGCTGTAATCGCCGACATCATGCACATCCAACCCCAGCCAGTGGCTCAAGCCGTGCATAAAGAAGGGACGGTGCGCTTGTTCAATAATCAGTTGCTCGACATCCCCTTTGAGGATGCCCAAATTCACCAAACCGGTAATCATAATCCGCACCACCTTCCCCGTGACTTCACGGATACTGGTTCCTGGCCGGTACAATTCTAAAGATTTGTTGATGGAGGCCAGCACGATGTCATAAATCTCCCGCTGGGCTGGGGTAAATTTACCGTTTACCGGGAAAGTTCGGGTGATATCACCGGCATAGCCCTGATATTCGCAACCGGCGTCAATCAGCACTAAATCGCCATCTCGCAGTTCGCACTCATTTTCGGTGTAATGCAAAATGCAGCCATTTTCACCGCCGCCGACAATCGTGTTATATGCCGGATAACGCGCACCATGGCGAGTAAATTCATGCAGAATCTCCCCCTCCAATTGGTATTCAAACATCCCTGGGCGGCATTTTTCCATCGCGCGGGTATGGGCCAAAGCGCTAATTTCACCGGCACGGCGCATCACAGCGAGCTCTTCTTCTGACTTAAACAGGCGCATTTCATGCAACCATGGCCGCCAGTCAGTTAAGGTCGCGGGTGCGCGCAAGTTTTTACGAAAACCGTTACGCAATTTTTCCAGCGCGGCGAATACAATTTTATCCGCATAATCATATTGCCCTTGCGCGTGATAAATCACATCAAGGCGATTAAGCAGTAAATAGAGATGCTCGTCGATTTCATCGAAAGGTAATGCGCGATCGATACCCAACTTCTCGGGCGCGGCCTCTTGCCCTAAACGGCGGCCAAACCAGATTTCAGCAGTTAAATCTCGCACTCGGTTAAACAGCACGCTGTGGTTGTGAGTTTCATCGCTTTTCACCAGAATCAGCACCGCTTCCGGCTCATTAAAGCCAGTCAGATAGCTAAAATCACTATTCTGCCGATAAGGATATTCAGAATCCGCACTGCGCGTGGCCTCTGGTGCGGAAAAAATAATGGCAGCACTGCCTGAGGCCATCTTCGCCAACAGCGCCTGACGGCGGTTCTGGTATTCTTGCTGAGTCATTACACCCTCCTGAAATATCCGGTTTCCATCATTCAACACACGACACAGGCCAGCTTAGTGTAAGGTCGGTTTGCGTACTTCCGGGGCCGTCGGTTTTTCTTGCGTAAATTCAATATGACACAAGATAGCCGCGACACGGACATACTCAATGACTTCTTCCAATGATTGAGCCAGTTCTTCCTGATCTTCATCGTCGTCATATCCTAACTGAGCGATATTACGCAAATCATCAATGGCTTCGCCCACTTCATCTTTCACTTGCGCCAACTTCGGTTGCAGCATCCCAAGACCTAACAGGAAATGGTTTACCCAGCCTGATAATGCATCAGCACGGTCAAAAACAGTGATTTCTTCACCTTCGGGGATCAGCAACTGGAACATAAAACCTTCATTTTCCAGCGCTTCTTGTGTTGCTTGATGTAACTGTTGTAACGGTAAAGCAAGGGCTTGCGAAAAGGCGACACCCTCATTGGTCAGGTCATGCACCAGTGCACGCCAACCCTCGTTTTTACTGCCCCCACACAGCATGCCGCTGATCAGGCCATGCATTTCAGCAGGGGTTAATGCCACTGCTTGCTGGTTCAATGCCAGGGCAAGTGATTGGTAAGTCGGTAATGTATTCTCTATAGACATGCGTATTGGTCATCGTTGGCAGGATAAGTTCGTGTTATGCTACCACCAAGAAAGGTCGCTATACCAGAAAACGCAACACCCAAAAGGGGTTGAATCTTGGTATCGAGGTATATATAGTGACGCCCGCTTTGCCGCTACGAGCATTTTGCCTCTGGTTTTCAGGGCTGGCGCGAAATTAGTCAGGAAGGTCGCATGTCTGCACAACCGGTAGATATTCAAATTTTTGGTCGATCGTTAAGAGTGAACTGCCCGCCAGAACAACAAGATGCGTTGAACATGGCAGCAGAAGATCTTAACCAACGGTTGCAAGATCTGAAAGTTCGCACTAGAGTCACCAATACTGAGCAGTTAGTTTTCATCGCGGCGTTGAACGTATGTCACGAATTAGCTCAGGAAAGGTTGAAAACCCGTGACTATGCATCCAATATGGAGCAACGTATTCGGATGTTACAACAGACCATTGAACAAGCGTTGCTTGAACAGGGTCGCATCTCTGAACGTCAGGATGCACAGTTTGAATAAATCTCTGTTGAATGATAGATTCAGCAGTGAGTAAAGAATTTCTCTGAGATGTTTGCCAGCGGGCCCGTCCCCTGAGCCGATAATTAATACCAACAGAATGTAGCGACTCCGTAACTGGTGCGCATGCTCGGTTCGCCGAGAAGCCTTAAGGTTGCGACGCTGCGTTCACCTTGAACCATGGGTTCAAGGGTTACAGCCTGCGGCGGCATCTCGGAGATCCCTTTCTTATCGTGTAACACGCATTTCGGTTATCACGTTCATTTTGATACAGACAACTTTCTATTCATTTACCTCAATCGTATGTTTTTTAAGTCAATAATATGCTTTCAAATCAACTGCATGCCATTGAGCGAAAAAAAATCCGCAGTGAAATTCGTGAACGTCGGCGTCTTTTGACTCCCGAACAACAGCAGCAATCCGCCAATCTCGCCGCTCAACAAATCGCTTCCCACGACAAAATCCAACAAGCCCATACTATTGCCCTATTTCTGTCTTTTGATGGCGAGTTAGATACCGCCCCAGTTATCGAACTATTGTGGCAGCAGAAAAAACAAGTTTATCTCCCAGTTCTTCATCCTTTCAGCCCCGGTCATTTACTGTTTCTCCACTATCACCCTGATAGCCAGCTCATTCGTAATCGTTTGAAAATCTTGGAACCCCAATTAGATGTACGCGATGTGCTGCCCTTAAACCAATTAGACGTGGTGATAACCCCGCTGGTGGCATTTGATAGCCACGGGCAGCGTTTAGGTATGGGTGGTGGCTTCTATGACAGAACACTGCAAAACTGGCAGCAAGGTGGCCCCTATCCTATTGGTCTGGCTCATGATTGCCAGCGAGTCGAGCATTTGCCGAATGAACATTGGGATGTGCCGTTGCCAGAGATTGTGACACCGACCAAAATATGGCGCTGGTGAGCCAGGGCGTTCAACATAAAAAAACACCCGATATTATACATAGCGGGTGTTTAGTCATATCAGTACCACATTGACTAGTAAAGCAAACGCGAACGGATAGTCCCTGGAATCGCCTTCATAGCCTGCAATGCATTCTCTGCATTCTCTGCATTATCCGTTTCAACATCAATAACGACATAACCGATATCAGCGCTGGTTTGCAAATACTGCGCCGCAATGTTGACGTTCTGCTCAGCAAAAATTTTGTTAATGCTGGTCAGAATACCAGGGCGGTTCTCATGAATATGCAGCAGACGGCGAGTGTTATCACCATGGGCTGGCAGAGAAACCTCTGGGAAGTTAACCGCAGACAGCGTTGAGCCGTTATCGGAATACTTCGCCAGTTTACCGGCTACTTCATCACCAATATTTTCCTGTGCTTCCTGAGTGGAACCACCAATATGCGGAGTCAATAACACATTATCAAACTCGCACAATGGTGAATTGAACGGGTCTTTATTGGTTGCTGGCTCTTCAGGGAAAACGTCGATTGCCGCCCCTGCCAGATGATTACTGGCCAATGCATCACAGAGTGCCGGGATATCAACGACAGTCCCACGAGAAGCATTAATCAGCATCGCGCCCGGTTTCATCAGAGCCAACTGCTCAGGGCCAATCATATTTTTAGTCGAGTGATTTTCTGGCACATGCAAGCTAATCACATCACTCATATTCAGCAAATCAGACAGGTGGCGAACCTGCTGCGCATTCCCCAAAGACAGTTTATTTTCAATATCGTAGAAGAACACTTTCATCCCGACACTTTCAGCCAGAATACCGAGCTGAGTCCCGATATGACCATAGCCGATAATCCCCAGCTTTTTGCCACGGGCTTCATAGGAGCCAACAGCCAGCTTATTCCACTCGCCACGGTGCGCTTTGGCGTTAGCAGATGGAATACCGCGGAACATTAGCAGTAACTCGCCCAGTACCATTTCAGCGACCGAACGGGTATTGGAGAAAGGCGCATTGAATACCGGCACACCACGTTTAGTCGCCGCTTTTAAATCAACCTGATTAGTACCGATACAGAAACAACCTACTGCAACCAACTTTTCTGCTGCAGCAAAGACTTCTTCGGACAGATGTGTACGCGATCGAATCCCAACGAAGTGAGCATCACGAATAGATTCTTTCAGTGATTCGGTGTCTAAGGCACCTTTATGATATTCAATATTGCTATAACCGGCTGCACGCAGATTATCAACCGTGCTCTGGTGCACCCCTTCCACTAACAGAAACTTAATTCTGTCTTTCTCCAGTGATACTTTTGCCATGTCCCCGACCCTATTTTCAGACTTCAGATGTGGCTGACGATATCGAATGAATCCGGTCAGCACCCAGTCAACATAACAAATATTTCGCGGGCGGCAATACAAACGATTGCCCACCCGTCAGCATAACAAGCAGTGCAAATGTTAATTTATGGAATAAAAAACTGGCAGGGAGTGAGTTAATGGCAGGTTAAGAAAATGAAATGATTAAATGTGATATATATCACCAAATTTAATGATTTTAAGAAAAGATATTTAAAGGCACAATTTATCAGGGTGAAGCCAAAAACCTCACCCTAAATAATATTCATTCAACTACTTGAGCACGACCGTCTTAACACCATCGGCAGTACCAATCAGCGCCACATCAGCACCTCGGTTGGCAAATAACCCCACGGTGACAACACCGGCGATGCCATTAATTTTATTTTCGAGCGCAATGGCATCCAATATAGTCAGGTTGTGCACATCCAAAATAACATTGCCATTATCCGTCAGAACATTTTGGCGATATTCAGGTAACCCGCCCAATTTCACCAGCTCGCGGGCGACATAAGAACGCGCCATCGGGATAACTTCGACCGGCAGTGGGAACTTACCCAAAACATCAACCTGCTTGGAAGCATCTGCAATACAGATGAATTTACGGGAAATGGCCGCAATGATTTTCTCGCGGGTCAGTGCTGCGCCACCGCCTTTAATCATCTGCATTTGGCTGTTAATTTCATCAGCGCCATCAACATAAATATCCAGCACATCGACTTCATTGCAATCAAACACCTGAATGCCATAGCTTTTCAGCTTGGCGGTAGAGGCATCAGAGCTGGAAACCGCTCCTTCAATCTGGCCTTTGATGGAGGCAAGAGCATCAATAAAATGTGCCGCCGTAGAGCCGGTGCCGACCCCAACGATAGTGCCGGGTTTGACATAATCTAATGCTGCCCAGCCCACTGCTTTTTTAAGTTCATCCTGAGTCATGGTAAGTTCACGCCTTGATGTGAAAGAAAACCTGACGTCATTATAGAGCATATATATGATAAAACATCGCAATAAAGCCGGCTCATATAGGCGGTAATTCTAGCTAGATCACAGTTACGTCGGTTTATTTATGGCGAGCCATCCGGTATTCCAACATAGAAAAATGAACAAAATGTGGCATAGTGCGGTATTAACTTAAATATTTGGAGAGATGACTCCGATGAAACGCCCAGACTACCGTACGCTACAAGCGCTGGACGCGGTGATCCGTGAACGCGGTTTTGAACGCGCGGCACAAAAACTCTGCATCACCCAATCGGCGGTATCTCAACGCATTAAGCAGTTGGAAAACCTGTTCGGTCAGCCGCTATTGGTGCGCACTGTGCCCCCGCGTCCAACTGAACAAGGGCAGAAATTGCTTGCCTTACTGCATCAGGTTGAACTGCTGGAAGAAGAGTGGCTCGGCAATGATAACGGCGGCGATACCCCGCTATTGCTGTCATTGGCGGTTAATGCCGACAGTCTGGCAACCTGGCTGCTACCGGCGCTAAAACCGGTGTTGGCGGACTCTCCTATTCGGCTGAATTTACAAGTCGAAGATGAAACCCGCACTCAAGAGCGGTTACGCCGTGGCGAGGTGGTGGGCGCGGTCAGTATCCAGCCTCAACCGTTGCCAAGCTGTCTGGTTGATCAGCTCGGCGCACTGGATTATCTGTTTGTGGCGTCAAAACCCTTTGCCGACCGCTACTTTCCCAATGGCGTGACCCGCTCGGCATTGCTGAAAGCCCCCGCCGTGGCCTTTGACCATTTGGATGATATGCATCAGGCATTTTTACAGCAGAATTTCGATTTGTCACCCGGCAGTGTGCCGTGCCATATCGTTAACTCGTCGGAAGCCTTTGTACAGTTAGCAAGGCAAGGTACTACCTGCTGTATGATCCCGCATTTGCAAATCGAAAAAGAGTTGGCATCCGGTGAATTAATTGATCTAACCCCGGGGTTATTGCAACGACGGATGCTGTACTGGCATCGATTTGCACCAGAAAGCCGGACAATGAGAAAGGTAACTGATGCCCTGTTATCTCACGGGCATCAGGTATTACGGCAAGATTAGCTTATTTGGCGGCAGCTGCGGGCGTGTTGGTGCTGGTTTTCAGCTCAAACACGACATCAACTTGATCATCAAAATGGATGGTTTGTTGCTCATAAGTTTGGGCTGCACCATTGGCTGGTGCGGCGTCAGCACTCTTGAACATACGCGCTACCGGCATAGGCTGGTAGTTAGCAGCACGGTAACGAATGCTGTATACCGGCCCTAATTTAACCTTAAATCCGTCAGCCAAAGCGCCAGCCTGACTAATGGCATTCTCGATGGCTTTTTGACGAACCTGTTCACGATAAGTGTCCGGGTTGGCAACACCCAGCTCGACGGAGTGAATTTCATTAAGACCCGATTTGAGTGCGCCATCCAGTAACTCATTCAACTTATCCAACTGGCGCAGTGTCACTTGAACCTGGCGTACCGCACGGTAGCCTTTCAATACCGCTTCACCGGTCTTCTGATAATCATATTCAGCTTGAGTCCGGATATTAGCCGCATTGATATCTTTTTTCTCAATGCCACTCTTACGCAGGAAATCAAAATATTGTGCGACTCGGGTATCTGCCTGTTTCTTAGCATCGGCGGCATCTTTGGCAGAGACACTCACTTCGATGGTAATGGTGGCAATATCCGGAGCCGCATCAACACTGGCAGTGCCCGAGGTGACAACATGCGGCCCTTCTGGTAGCTCCGCCGCCTGAACTTGCAGCGCCAAAGGTAACGTCCCTAAACCCATCATTGCGGCCAAAGCCAATGTCTTCAACTTCACGGAGCCTCCTAAGATAATCATAATAAAACTAAGACAACCGTAGCATATCTAACTCAATTAGGGATTCGGATTAATGATAAAAATTCACAGGCTTAATCCCTGCCGCGCTAACTGAAAAGCAATAAACCACATCACGCTCCCCACCAGCAGATTGATGACTCGCTGTGAAGTTGGACGGTTGAGCCACGGTGATAACCACGCAGCCAGCAACGCCAGAGCAAAAAACCAAACTACAGAGGCGCTTACGGCACCAAAAGCAAACCACGGCCGAACATCCGGTAATAACTGGCCCCCTAAGCTTCCCAGCACCACAAAAGTATCCAGATAAACATGCGGGTTAAGCCAGGTTACCGCCAATAGCGTAACCAGAATGCGCCAGCGCCCTTGCGCACCTGCAGCAACAGTTGATGACGAGCTATCGCCACGCCATGCAGCCGTTAATGCCCCCCAGCCATACCACAACAGAAATGCCACGCCACCCCAAGTCACCAGAGCCAGTAACAATGGAGAACTATTCAGCAGAGCACTGCCACCAAAAATACCTGCACAAATCAATATGATGTCACTGAAGGCGCACAACGCGGCACTCATCAAATGGTGCTGCCGCTTAATGCCCTGATTCATCACAAAGGCATTTTGTGGCCCAAGGGGAAGGATCATGGCCGCACTCAGGGCAAAGCCTTGCAAATAGACAGCTAACATACTGTTACCTTTAAATAATACTCAAAACAAACTGAGAGAATTGTTGAAGAATTAGCAGCATATTACGGGGAGATAATCATCAGAGGAAATTGATATTTCTTATCTACTATAAGTAAAACTAATAATGAATATATCTGTCATACTTCAAGCTGCATGTGTGTTAGCTGCTTTCCTGCAATTTGAATTATTTAGGGTATAAACAGAAACTCGCGAGTGAGAAAAACGGAAGAAAAACGGAAGAAAAACGGACTAATAATAGCCCGTTTTGACTGAGTTTATTGCTATCAGATTTTATGCTGTTGGAGCAGATTCTGCTTTATCCACCTGATGCAAATGCACATCCATCTGCGGGTAAGGAATGCCAATTTTGTGGGCATCCAGCGCGCGTTTGAAGTTCTCCATCAGATCCCAATAAACCTCCATGGCATCGCCGTTGGTGGTCCAGACGCGCACGGTAAAGTTTAATGACGAAGCCGCCATCTCATTCAAACGCACGGTAACCCCTTTGTCATGCATAATGCGGGGGTCGGCTGCAATGATGTCACCCAGCACTTTCTTCACCACATCAATATCAGCATCATAGGCCACGCCAATAACCATATCAGTACGGCGATTGGGTTCACGGCTGGTGTTGATGATGTTGTTGGCGATAATTTTACCATTTGGCACAACAATAATTTTGTCGTCGACGGTGCGCAATGTGGTTGAGAAAATCTGCACCTGCACCACGGTACCGGCTATGCCACCCAGATCGACATATTCACCCGCTTTAAATGGTCGGAAGGCCACCAGTAACACGCCAGCGGCAAAGTTGGACAGTGAGCCTTGCAGCGCCAAACCGATCGCTAAACCGGCAGCACCAATAACCGCAATCACCGAGGCTGTTTGTACTCCAAGGCGGCCCAACACCGCGACGATAGTAAAAGCCAGAATACTGTAGCGCGCCATTGCCGCCAGAAAATCTGCTACGGTGAGATCAATACCCCGTAACTTCATGACCCGGCTGAGCATGCCGGAAACCACTTTGGCAATAATCGAACCGATAATTAGAGTCAGTAACGCCGCGACAATATTGACCGCGTATTGAATCAGTAATTCCTGATTATTCACCAACCAAGTGCTCGCTTCATTGATACCATCAACTACGTTTAACTCTTCCATTTAAACCATCCTACAAAAAGCTCCCTGCGGGAGAGATTACGCAAAAAAATCACCTCAAAATGCTAGCTGACATAGCAGACAGCTTGTTTAGGGTAACCAACAATGGAGAATGTTGCCAATTTTGACAGTCCCGTTAAGCCAACAATACAGACTATAGAATCAGCAACAGCTAAAGTGATACTCGCCAACAACGAAAAAAGGCCCCTAAGGGCCTTTTAAAACAGTCAGAATGAGACTGAATTATAATACGTCGATTGCGTTCAGTTCTTTGAATGCCAGTTCCAGACGGGCAATCATTGAAACCTGCGCTGAGCGCAGCCATACGCGCGGATCGTAGTATTTTTTGTTAGGTTTATCAGCACCTTCTGGGTTACCCAGTTGGCCTTGCAGATAGCCTTCATTCTTTTTGTAGTAATCCAGAATACCTTCCCATGTTGCCCATTGGGTATCGGTGTCGATATTCATTTTCACTACGCCGTAGCTTACTGCTTCTTTAATTTCAGCTGCAGTAGAACCTGAACCGCCGTGGAACACGAAGTCCAGGCTGTTGTGCGGCAGATTGTGTTTCTTAGAAACATAATTCTGAGAATCACGCAGAATAGTTGGGGTCAGTTTCACGTTACCTGGTTTGTAAACACCGTGCACGTTACCAAAAGAAGCTGCGATGGTGAAACGTGGGCTGATTGCGTTCAGTTTTTCGTAAGCGTAATCAACGTCTTCTGGCTGAGTGTACAGAGAAGATGCATCCATATGGCTGTTGTCCACGCCATCTTCTTCACCACCGGTGCAACCCAGTTCGATTTCCAGCGTCATACCCAGTTTTGACATACGAGTCAGGTACTTGCTACAGATTTCGATGTTTTCTTCCAGGGACTCTTCAGACAGGTCAATCATGTGAGAAGAGAACAGTGGTTTGCCCGTTGCCGCGAAGTGTTTCTCGCCTGCATCCAACAAACCGTCTAACCATGGCAACAACTTCTTAGCACAATGGTCGGTATGCAGAATAACCGGAACACCGTAGTGTTCAGCCATCTGATGCACATGGTGCGCACCAGAGATAGCGCCCAAGATTGCAGCACCTTGTGGCACGTCAGTCTTCACGCCTTTACCTGCGATAAATGCTGCACCACCGTTAGAGAACTGAACGATAACCGGCGCACGCACTTTGGCTGCTGTTTCCAGCACTGCGTTGATAGAGTCGGTGCCGACACAGTTTACTGCTGGCAGAGCAAAGTTGTTTTCTTTTGCTATTGCGAACACTTTCTGAACGTCATCACCTGTGATGACACCTGGTTTTACGAAATCAAAAATTTTAGACATGTACGTTGTCCTGTTTCGTCGACTGAAGATAGCAGCTATCCGGGAGGATAGGCCCTAAATGTAAATCGGTTTTCGCCAGCCCAAAGCCCGCAAGCTTCATTAGCTAAAAGCGAAACGGGCGGCTCTCGCCTCCCGTTATCTAAATTACTGCTTAGCGCGCTCTTCCAACATCACAACCGCTGGCAGTTTTTTCCCTTCTACGAACTCAAGGAAAGCACCGCCGCCAGTGGAGATATAAGAGATTTGGTCAGCAATACCGAACAGATCGATGGCTGCCAGAGTGTCACCGCCGCCCGCGATTGAGAATGCTTCGCTCTCTGCGATGGCGCGAGCCACGATTTCGGTCCCTTTACGGAAGTTAGGGAATTCGAACACACCAACCGGGCCATTCCACAGAATGGTTTTGGCGTTTTTCAAGATCTCTGCCAGACGTTCAGCTGATACGTCGCCCAGATCCAGAATTTGCTCATCATCTTTGATCTGATCTGCTGGCTTCAGTGTTGCAGCCGCAGTTTCAGAGAATTCAGTGGCAACACGAACATCAGTAGGAACTGGGATATCGCAGGTTTCCAGCAGGCGTTTAGCTTCTGGAATCAGATCTGCTTCGTACAGAGATTTACCGACATTGTGACCTTGAGCTGCCACGAAGGTATTCGCGATACCGCCGCCAACAATCAATTGGTCGGCAATTTTAGACAGCGCACCCAGCACGGTCAGTTTGGTTGAAACTTTTGAACCGCCGACGATAGCAACCATTGGACGCGCTGGGTTACCCAGTGCTTTACCCAAGGCTTCCAACTCTGCTGACAACAGCGGGCCAGCACACGCGATAGGTGCAAATTTACCTACACCGTGAGTAGAAGCTTGTGCACGGTGAGCGGTACCAAAAGCATCCATCACATACACATCACACAGTGCGGCATATTTTTTGGACAGAGTTTCGTCGTCTTTTTTCTCGCCTTTGTTAAAGCGAACGTTTTCCAGAACAACCAACTCGCCAGCTGCAATTTCAACGCCGTCCAGATAATCTTTCGCCAAACGTACCGGAGCAGACAACTTGTCTTTCAGGTAGTTAACGACTGGCAGCAAGGAGAACTCTTCATTGTACTCGCCTTCGGTCGGACGACCCAGGTGAGAGGTAACCATTACTTTAGCGCCTTGCTTCAGTGCCGCTTCAATTGTCGGCAGAGATGCACGGATACGCGCATCAGAAGTCACTTTGCCATCTTTTACCGGAACATTGAGGTCCGCACGGATCAGCACGCGTTTGCCAGCTAGATCCAGATCGGTCATCTTAATTACAGACATGGTGAATCCTCTTGTTGATTCTCTTTAAAGTTGCATAAGCTGCACATTAACGTTGATATATCCGCATTAAATCACGGAAAAACAACACGTTAACATGCCATACTAGAAACCGCTTTTGGCCATCGCCAATGTCGTATCCAACATTCTATTGGCGAAACCCCATTCGTTATCACACCATACCAACGTCTTAATCAGGTGTTGCCCACTGACTCGCGTTTGAGTGCAATCGACAATTGCACTGTGCGGATCATGGTTAAAATCGGTCGACACCAATGGTAATTCCGTATAGTCAACTATACCACGAAATGAGCCTCTTGCTGCCTTTTGCAAAAGCTGGTTAACCTCAGTCACACCAACCGGGCTTGTTACACTGACGCTTAAATCGATAGCCGTTACGTTGATAGTTGGCACCCGCACCGAGATAGCTTCAAACCTGTCACAAAACTTCGGAAAAATGCGGGTAATCCCTGCTGCCAGTTTGGTATCTACCGGGATAATTGACTGACTTGCTGCCCGGGTACGGCGTAAATCTTGATGATAAGCATCAATAACGGGCTGGTCATTCATTGATGAATGAATGGTGGTGACAGTGCCGGATTCGATGCCATAAGCAATATCCAACAACTGAATAATAGGAATAATACAGTTCGTGGTACAGGACGCGTTAGAAACAATTCGGTGATCTGCCCGTAAATCTTGATGGTTAACACCATAAACCACCGTAGCATCCAAATCATGTCCACCGGGATGGGCAAACAGCACCTTTTTGGCACCGGAGGTTAAATGCGCCTCGCCATCTGCACGGCTACCATAAACGCCGCTACAATCCAGAACTACATCAATTCCTAACTCACCCCAGGGTAACTGCCCAATCTCTGGCTGATGTATCAACCGGATAGTATCGTCCCCGACGTATAATTTGTCACATTCCTGACGAACATCCCAGGCAAACCGGCCATGGCTGGAGTCATACTTCAACAGATGGGCCATCCCCTCTGCATTAGCCAACTCATTAATTGCAACGACTGAAATCTCTGCCCGGCGACCAGATTCATATAATGCGCGTAAAACGCTACGGCCAATACGGCCAAAGCCATTTATCGCTATACGGATTGTCATGTTACTCCCTGTTTCTGGTTATTATCATGCAACCCCATAGCGTACTGCAGCGCACCCTAAGATGTTAATCGCCTTATCACAATTCAGCCAGAATACTTCCGGCTTTTTCCTCAGCGAAATTGGCTGAAATGGAAAGTGAATTATGACTGAAACGCTTCAGCCAGAATAAACCAAACTAATCATAAAAGGAATATCTGCCTGATAAAGGGCACAATTCATCCATCAATTGGCGAAAAAAAAGACCGCCGAAGCGGTCTTTTAACAGCTGCATTACCGAGCTTCTCATCACCCTTTACAGTGATTTATAGCATTGATAACGTGATGCTGTTTTAAAAAAAATTACTTCAACAACGCCTGAGCTTTCGCCACCACGTTTTCTACGGTGAAACCGAACTCTTTGAACAGCAATTCAGCCGGAGCAGACTCACCAAAGGTGTGCATACCCACTACTGCGCCATTCAGACCGACGTATTTGTACCAGTAATCAGCAATACCGGCTTCAACCGCAACGCGCGCGCTAACAGCAGATGGCAATACAGATTCACGGTAAGCTGCATCTTGTTTGTCGAATGCATCAGTCGATGGCATAGACACAACACGCACTTTGCGGCCAGCGGCAGTCAGTTGATCAGCAGCAGCAACCGCCAATTCAACTTCAGAACCGGTCGCGATAAAGATCAGTTCAGGAAGGCCAGCACAATCTTTCAGCACATAAGCGCCTTTAGAGATATTGGCTAACTGCTCAGCAGTGCGCGGCTGTTGTGCCAGGTTTTGGCGTGAGAAGATCAGTGCGCTTGGGCCGTCTTTACGTTCCAATGCATACTGCCATGCCACCGCAGATTCAACCTGGTCACATGGGCGCCAAGTGCTCATATTTGGTGTCACACGCAAGCTGGCCATCTGCTCAACGGGCTGATGGGTTGGGCCATCTTCACCTAAGCCGATAGAGTCATGGGTGTAAACAAAGATGCTGCGAATTTTCATCAGCGCGGCCATGCGCACTGCATTACGGGCATATTCCACAAACATCAGGAAAGTCGCGCCGTAAGGGATGAAACCGCCGTGCAAAGCAATGCCGTTCATGATGGCAGACATACCAAACTCACGTACACCGTAGTGAATATAGTTACCCGCGAGATCTTCGTTCAGAGATTTGGAGCCAGACCAGATAGTCAGGTTACTTGGTGCCAGGTCAGCAGAGCCGCCCAGGAATTCAGGTAACACTTTACCGAAAGCTTCCAGCGAGTTTTGTGAGGCTTTACGGCTGGCAATATTTGCCGGGTTAGCTTGCAGCTGTTCGATGAATTTCTTGGATTCAGTCGCCCAGTTAGCTGGCAGCTCACCACTGATGCGGCGTTTGAATTCAGCAGCCAGTTCCGGATACGCTTTAGCGTATGCAGCAAACTTCTCATTCCAAGCAGCTTCCTTGGCCTGACCGGCTTTTTTAGCATCCCACGCGGCATAGATATCCTGTGGAATTTCGAATGCTGCGTATTTCCAGCCCAATGCTTCACGGGTCGCGGCAACTTCATCAACACCTAATGGTGCGCCGTGTGAGTCATGGGTGCCGGCTTTCTTCGGTGAACCAAAACCGATAATGGTTTTGCACATCAGCAATGATGGTTTGTCGGTCACTTTGTGGGCTTCTTCGATGGCCGCTTTGATGGAATCAGCGTTATGACCATCAACACCACGAACGACATGCCAACCATAAGCTTCGAAACGCGCGGCGGTATCATCAGTAAACCAGCCTTCAACATGACCGTCGATGGAGATGCCGTTGTCATCATAGAAAGCCGTCAATTTGCCCAGCTTCATGGTACCCGCCAGAGAGCAAACTTCGTGAGAAATGCCTTCCATCATGCAACCGTCACCCATAAAGGCGTAGGTGTGGTGATCAACAATCTCATGGTTCGGGCGGTTAAACTGCGCGCCCAGGGTGCGTTCTGCAATCGCAAAACCAACTGCGTTGGCAATGCCCTGACCCAATGGGCCAGTAGTAGTTTCTACGCCAGCGGTGTAGCCATATTCTGGGTGACCTGGCGTTTTAGAGTGCAACTGGCGGAAGTTTTTCAGTTCTTCCAGCGGAAGATCATAGCCAGTGAGGTGCAACAAGCTATAGATCAACATGGAGCCGTGACCATTCGACAAGACGAAACGGTCGCGATCAGCCCAGTGTGGATTAGTTGGATTATGGTTCAGGTAATCACGCCACAGAACTTCGGCAATATCTGCCATACCCATAGGGGCACCGGGGTGGCCGGAATTCGCTTTTTGCACTGCGTCCATGCTTAGTGCGCGGATCGCGTTGGCAAGCTCTTTACGAGAGGACATGTTTTACTCCAGGTCGGATTAAAAAAAGCGTTCAAGTTTACCATTTTCTCAGACTCAACATTGAAACGGCAACCACTAAAACCACAATGAGCAATAACTTCCATATTAATGACGAATGGAGTCTGCTGATTTTCAGAATAAATCTATAGCTCTGACGCCAATAGCACATTAATCTCCGCTATCCATTGTCAATCAGGCCATACCTTGGGTATCTCACCAGTGCTGCCCAGAGTAGTAGAAGCTGCGCTGATGCAATAGCTATTAATGCAATTGATGTAATGTAACAATAAAAGCCCCATAACCACAGGAAGAAAGTGTTATGAAAATGCGTACCTCAATGATTGCCCTGAGCCTGACGGCATTACTTAGCGGCTGCCAGAATATAAATACCGATGGTTTGATGCAATCCGGTGCCCAGGCTTTCCAGGCTGCAACCCTGAGTGATGCTGATGTCAAAAACCTCAGTGAAAAATCTTGTGTGGAAATGGATCAAAAAGCCCAGATAGCTTCTGCTGATAGCACCTATGGCAAACGCCTGGCAAAAATCTCAGCAGCATTGGGTGATAATATCAATGGCACACCAGCTAACTATAAGGTTTACGTCACAAAAGATGTCAATGCTTGGGCGATGGCCAATGGCTGTATTCGTGTTTACAGCGGCTTGATGGACATGATGAACGACAATGAAGTGGAAGCGGTCGTCGGCCATGAGATGGGCCATGTGGCATTGGGGCATACGCGTAAAGCGATGCAAGTGGCCTATGGCACTACCGCCCTGCGCACTGCCGCCGCCTCTGCCGGTGGCATTGCCGGGCAACTGTCGCAGTCTCAGTTAGCCGATATTGGCCAGAAATTGGTGAATGCCCAGTTCTCACAAAAACAAGAAAGCGAGGCCGATGATTACTCATTCGACCTGCTGAAAAAGCGCGGTATCGATCCTAACGGTTTGGTCACCAGCTTCGAAAAACTGGCTACCATGGAAGCCGGCCGCAGTAGCAGCATGTTTGATGATCACCCGTCCTCACAGGCTCGCGCCGATCATATCCGCCAGCGCATCGCCGCCGAGAAATAACAGTTACCGCCACTCTCTTGTCAATGCAAACGCCCCACAATAGGGGCGTTATGACTTATTCCACCGCCAGATTAACCTCAAGATGATCACCATTGATCCGCACCGGGTAAGTGTTCAAATCCCGATCCCCTGGTTCACGTAAGCATTGCCCGGTTCGGATATCAAACAGCGCGCCATGCAATGGGCACTCGACCGTCTCGCCATCCATAAAACCTTGGCTTAACAATGCATTGGCGTGAGGGCAAACATCTTCCATTGCGAAATACTCACCATCAATGACATAGACGCCAATCCTTTTATCATTCACCTGAGCTGAGAAAGGAAAGTCCGGTTTGACGTAATTGACCTTACAAACACTGACCCATCCCATGAAAGCACCTCGCAGATTATCGTCAGAAATCACAATATTAGTGTGGTTGATAATCAGACAATCACCAGTCGTCGCGCAAACAAAAAGGGCAAACCTGAGTTTGCCCTTAAGTGATATTAATCAGTTACTAATGATTACTCATCTTCAAGATATGTATAACCGTACAGACCAGCTTCAAACTCTTCCATAAACTGAGCTTGTAGCTCGGTATCCAGATCCGTTTCTTTCACTTGATCAGAGAACTGTTTTAGCAATTTTTCTGGGTTCAATTGAACATATTCCAACATATCCGCGACAGTATCGCCTTCATCGGTCTGTTCAAACTCAACCGTACCATCAGGGAAGACAAACACATCTACGGCGGCGGTATCGCCGAACAGATTGTGCATATTGCCCAGAATTTCCTGATAGGCACCGACCATAAAGAAGCCCAGCAACGGCGGATTCTCAACATCATACGGCGGCATTGGCATGGTGGCTGCCACTCCGTCGCCATCAATATAATGGTCGATGGTGCCATCAGAATCACAAGTGATATCCAGCAACACCGCACGGCGCTCTGGTGGCTTATCTAACCCTTCCAATGGCAAGACAGGGAAGAGCTGATCAATACCCCATGCATCCGGCATTGACTGGAACAGCGAGAAATTCACATACAGCTTGTCGGCCATACGCTCTTGCAGCTCATCAATGATTGGCCGATGCGCACGGTTGCTCGGATCCAACTGCTTTTGGATCTCATTACAAATGCTCAAATACAGTTCTTCAGCCCATGCACGTTGGGTCAGATCCAATATCCCATGGGCATACTGGGAATGGACATCGTGCAAGTCCATTTGACTGTCGTGCAGCCATTCGCGCAGAGAACGGCGTTTTTCCGGCTCTTGCATTTCCAACCAAGTATCCCACAGGCTGATCAGCGCACGAGGTGCATCTTCTTCCGGTGGTTGTGGCTCATTGAACTCATTACGTTCCACGCCGATAACATTGGAAACCAGCACGGTATGGTGCGCGGTCACTGCGCGGCCCGATTCCGTAATCACCGTGGGGTGCGGCAAGCCGTGCTCATTACAAGCATCACCGATACCCCAGATAACGTTGTTGGCATATTCATTCAGGCCATAGTTTACTGAGCAATCAGATTGGGAGCGCGTCCCTTCGTAATCCACACCCAGACCACCGCCCACATCGAAACACTGGATATTGACACCCAGTTTGTGTAGCTCCACATAGAAGCGGGCAGATTCACGTACACCAGTGGCGATATCACGGATGTTGGATAACTGAGAACCTAAATGGAAATGCAATAATTGCAGGCTTTCCAAGCTATTGGCTTCACGCAGCATATCAACCAACTGCAATACCTGAGTCGCAGACAAGCCAAATTTGGATTTCTCGCCACCACTAGCCTGCCATTTGCCGGAGCCTTGTGATGCCAAACGCGCGCGGACACCTAAGCGCGGGACGACATTCAGGCGCTCGGCTTCTTCCAGTACCATTTTGATTTCTGACATCTTTTCGATGACCAGATACACCTTATGGCCCAGTTTTTCGCCAATCAATGCCAGACGGATATATTCACGGTCTTTATAGCCATTACAAACGATGACCGAGCGAGTCATACCCGCATGCGCCAAAACCGCCATCATTTCAGCTTTAGAACCCGCTTCCAGCCCTAACGGCTCACCGGAATTAACCAGTGATTCAATCACCCGACGATGCTGGTTAACTTTAATCGGATAAACCAGGAAGTAATCGCCTTCATAGCCAAACGACTCACGCGCGCGTTTAAACGCACTATTAATTGAGCGCAGGCGATGCTGTAAAATCTGGGGGAAACAGAATAACGCAGGCAGGCGTTGCCCTTGCTCAAGCTGCATTTTTTTGACCAATTCCGCCAAATCGACACGCGCCTCGCGAACATCCGGATCAGGGCAAACGCTGATATGGCCTAGTTCATTGACGTCAAAATAGTTGCCACCCCAGTAGGCGACGTTATACGTGCTCAGCATCTTGCTAGCATTACGATCATTCATGGCAACCTCCTGCATGGAGCGTAAAGAAACATGTGCGCCCGCAGCTGACGGACGGCCAATCAAGTTATCATCAGACATAATTCGCCTCTATTGCGATACTGACGATAAAGTCAGCTACTATCGCAGCTACAACCAGCAAGGACAACCCGCGTGAATGCCAAATTGGCAGAATATTGCGCTATAAAGCGCAATCCACTAGCAGTTTATCTCGGCTATTCATTACCCCAAACAGGGTAAATCACGTTTAAATGTAAAATACGTTTGACTGTAAATAACGTATTGAGATTTTGTGAATCGGATTAGCCGCAAAGTCGTCAGGCTAGCCGGATTCAGTGCTTCAGGGGGTAATTAACCCGCCCGCGAATCCTGAGTTGCACCCATGTGGGTATAACATCGGGTTGATGGTGTACAAGAAAGGGAGGTTGCAAGGGGAGATTGAACGTCAGAACGACGCAGCTGTTGATGTGCAGCAACCAGTAGACAATGGATCATTAATCCAACCACCTCCACGCATGCCGCTCATAATGAACGGACAAGACTTTATTAATAAACAAATTAAGTAACAGTAAAATGACGCTGCCATTTTAGTGCTCATCACGATGATGCGCTCATAAGATTGAGCGCCTCTCACTAAGTGCGAAACACTAAGAATCTAACAATGAGCTAATGTCATCTTCTGCCATCTTCATCATTGCGTATCGAATAAGCTGCGCGCGCAGTTTATACCTATAACGGAAGCAAAATGCAAAATGAAAATGGCTTGCATGCCCTAAATAATTCGAGTTGCAGGAAGGCGGCAAGCGAGATAATCCCGACGAGCTTACTGTAGTAAGTGATTCGGGTTATTGAGTGTAGCCAACGCACATGCAGCTTGAAGTATGACGGGCATAATTGTATCAAGCGGTAAATAAATCAAGTAACAACCAAAGTGAGAAATATCTTGATGCAAAAAGGGCTGGCGTTAATAGCAAAAGCTGACCTAAAATAGACGTCCAGATGTTAATACATCCATCCATTTTAATTGCTAGAATGTCTGTGTCATTATAATTATGACGGACTTCTAAAGGGATAGACTGCTAAAGGCTTTGCCTAAAGAGGCGTTGTAAAGTGCAATACAGCGAAAAGCCCATACAAACCGCGGCTCTAGTTGCTTGACTTCAATGCTATGCAGTGACATTTCACTTGTATTCAAGGTAAAGAAAAACAATGGCTAAACACCTATTTACGTCGGAATCAGTTTCCGAAGGACATCCTGACAAAGTTGCCGACCAGATTTCAGACGCTGTACTTGACGCAATTCTGGAGCAAGACCCAAAAGCACGTGTTGCCTGCGAGACCTATGTCAAAACGGGTATGGTATTAGTTGGCGGGGAAGTGACCACTAACGCGTGGGTAGATATCGAAGAAATTACCCGCCGTACTGTGCGCGAAATCGGTTATGTCAATTCTGAGATGGGTTTTGATGCTAATTCTTGTGCTGTCTTGAGTGCAATCGGTAAACAATCTCCTGATATTAATCAGGGAGTTGACCGTGCTGATCCACTGGAGCAAGGTGCGGGTGACCAAGGTTTGATGTTTGGCTACGCCACCAACGAAACCAGTGTCTTGATGCCAGCACCCATTACTTATGCTCACCGTTTGGTCGAGCGCCAGGCTGCAGTGCGTAAAGATGGTACTTTGCCATGGTTGCGCCCGGATGCGAAAAGCCAGATTACCTTCCAATATGACGATGGAAAAATTATCGGTATTGATGCGGTTGTTCTGTCAACTCAGCATTCAGAAGATATTAGCCTGACGGATTTACAAGAAGCGGTGATGGAAGAAATCATCAAGCCGATTCTGCCGGCCGAGTGGCTCAATGCTGCCACTAAATATCATATTAACCCAACAGGCCGTTTTGTTATCGGTGGCCCAATGGGTGACTGTGGTCTGACTGGCCGTAAAATTATCGTTGATACCTACGGCGGTATGGCACGTCATGGTGGCGGTGCATTTTCGGGTAAAGACCCATCCAAAGTTGACCGTTCTGCCGCTTATGCTGCTCGTTATGTGGCAAAAAATATCGTCGCGGCTGGCTTGGCTGACCGTTGCGAGATTCAGGTTTCTTACGCTATCGGTGTGGCAGAGCCGACTTCCATCATGGTGGAAACATTTGGTACCGGGAAGATCTCTGAAGATAAATTGGTCACTTTGGTACGTGAGTTCTTTGAACTGCGCCCTTATGGCCTGATCCAAATGCTGGATCTGCTGCACCCGATCTATCGCAAAACTGCCGCTTATGGTCACTTTGGCCGTGAAGAATTCCCTTGGGAAAAAACTGACAAAGCCGCGTTGTTGCGTGATGCTGCTGGCCTGAAATAAGTTTCGGCCGATCAGTTCTCAATCGCAAAAACCCCGCCAAGCGGGGTTTTTTTATACTTTATTTTTATGATTGTCGGTAACGCTCAATCAAGCTGAATATCGCCATTCCTGCCACCATCGCGGCGGCAAAAATAACACCTTTGTATATGCCCGCCCCCAATAAAACTAAAGCTGGCCCAGGGCATATCCCCGCCAGCCCCCAGCCAATACCAAATAACACACTACCGCCGATTAAACGGCGATCAATTCGCGTAGATGTTGGCAATTGGAGAGGTTGTCCCAGCAAACTGGTTTTACGTTTTTTAGCCCAACCAAAACCTAATGTCGCGATAGCGACTGCGGCGGCCATCACCAGTGCTAGCGAAGGGTCCCATGAGCCAGCAATGTCCAGAAAACCCAGCACCTTAGCTGGATTCGCCATACCTGCAACTATCAGCCCCAGGCCAAAAACCACCCCAGCAAGCAATGAGAAAAGTAAATTCATATTCCCTTCCTATCGACTAAATGAATAGATGACGAACAAGCCATACAGTGACAAAACCCGCAAACATAAAACTCAGTGTCGCCAGCAATGAACGCGGTGAAAAACGCGCTAATCCGCAGACACCATGCCCGCTGGTGCAACCTGCACCATAGCGAGTGCCAATCCCGACCAATAATCCGGCCACGATCAGAACCGGCAAGCCCGCATCAATCTGAATCACCGGCAGAGCAGCAAAGAGAGAATAAATCACCGGAGCAGCAATCAAGCCGAGGGTGAAAGCAACGCGCCAGGAAATATCCCCCGCTTTTGGCGGCAATAATCCGCCTAAAATGCCGCTAATACCGGCAATGCGGCCATTGCAAAGCCATAGGATTATTACGGCAATACCTAATAGCGCCCCACCCGCCAGTGCGCTGTAGGGGGTGAAATTAGCCCAATCTATCGTCATGCGCCCTCCTTATCTTGTGGGCAATAAAGCTGATACAGCAGCTCAAGCAGCGCCAATATCTTATTATCAGCGATTGAATAAAATATGCGCTTCCCCTCTCGGCGAGTGTTGACCAACCCATCACTGCGTAATACACCGAGCTGTTGTGAGAGTGTCGGTTGGTGAATACCTAAGGCCTGTTCCAGTTCGCCGACCGCCTTTTCCCCCTGACTCAGTTGGCACAGCAATAGCAGCCGATCCTCATTCGCCAATATTCGCAGCACGTCACAGGCTTGCCCTGCCGCGTACCTCATCAGATCCATACTGATCGTTTTATGGTTATTCATATGTATCTCTGGCACTTTGGAATCATTATATATTTTTATATTATATGTTTTTACATAATGATCGACTAAAAATAGTCCCATTGACCCGCTTGCATCTGACTATCTGCCGTTTTATTCTTCCGCAATATGAGTTCATTAAGAATCCCCATCGCGCTACAGCAAGCGGTTATGCGCTGTTTGCGCCATAAATTACAGCTGGCGAATCAGCATCTTGGCACCGACTATCCGGAGCCTAAAATCAATTATCATCAACGCGGTACTAGCGCGGGCAGCGCCTATCTACAATCCTTCGAAATCCGTTTAAATCCAGTATTATTGTTGGAAAATCAACAGGTTTTTATTGATGAAGTGGTACCTCACGAACTGGCGCATTTACTGGTTTATCGCCAATTTGGTCGGGTGGCTCCCCATGGTAAAGAATGGCGCTGGATGATGGAGCATGTGTTGCAAGTCCCGGCTAGCCGCACTCATCAGTTTGAAGTGACCTCGGTGCGCAGTCAGACTTTTAATTATCAGTGCAAATGCCAACAACATGCTTTAACCATTCGCCGCCACAATAAAGTACAGCGCGGTGAGAGCGAATACCGCTGCCGAGAGTGTGGTGAAAAACTACAATTTATCGCGAAAAAAGCTGTTAGCAATTAACGTTAGTTGTTATAAAACAGCAAGTTAACTTGCCATCCATAGCTATTCTCTATAATCTGCCTGTTTTTATCATTAGGCTGTTTTGAGATATGTTTCGCAAACTTCTATTCCTGTTGGTTTTATCCTCCCCACTGCTTGCGCTCCCCGGCTACAGCCAAAGTATCAATAACTTTTCTCAGGCCAAAGCGGTTGCGGCAAAAATTAACCAGGATGCGCCCGGCAGTTTTTATTGTGGCTGCAAAATTGACTGGCAAGGCAAAAAAGGGGTTCCAGACCTGAAGAGTTGCGGCTATCAACCGCGGAAAAATGCCCAGCGCGCAGCACGGATTGAATGGGAGCATGTCGTCCCAGCTTGGCAATTTGGCCACCAACGCCAGTGCTGGCAGCAAGGCGGGCGCAAAAATTGCGCTAAAGATCCAGTCTATCGCCAGATAGAAACTGATTTGCATAACCTGCAACCCGCTATTGGCGAGGTGAATGGCGACCGCAACAACTTCATGTATTCCCAATGGAATGGCGGCAAAGGTCAATATGGCCAGTGTGACATGAAAGTCGACTTCAAAAATAAGCTGGCTGAACCCCCTGTACGCGCGCGCGGTGCCATTGCGCGGACTTACTTTTATATGCGCGACCACTATCAACTGCGGCTTTCCAGTCAGCAAAGCAAGCTGTTCGAGGTGTGGAATCGCCAATATCCGGTGACAAACTGGGAATGTCTGCGTGACGAGCGGGTGGCAAAAGCACAAGGGAATCATAACCCTTATGTACAACAGGCTTGCCAGCAGCAAAAAGGCTAATCTAGTATACTGGTCAAAGTTTTCGTTTCAGGGCTCAAACAACTCATGCGCATACCTCGCATTTATCACCCGCAACCTTTGCAGGCAAATACCGAATTGGCGCTCAGTGATGAAGCCGCCAATCATGTTGGCCGCGTGCTACGGATGACTGAAGGCCAAAGTCTGCAATTATTTGATGGCAGTAATCAGGTTTTTGCAGCTGAAATTATCCGCGCGGATAAAAAAAACCTGGTTGTCCGGTTAGCCGAAGGGCAGTTGGAAGACCGCGAATCCCCCTTAAATCTGCATTTGGGACAGGTCATTTCCCGTGGGGAAAAGATGGAATTTACTGTCCAGAAATCGATTGAACTGGGTGTCGACGTGATTACTCCGCTGTTTTCTGAGCGCTGCGGCGTTAAGCTGGATGGCGAACGTCTGGCGAAGAAAATTCAGCAGTGGCAGAAAATTGCTATTGCGGCTTGCGAGCAATGCGGGCGCAATAAAATCCCAGAAATCCGTGAGGCAATGCAGCTCACCGACTGGTGCGCGGAACAAGATGACAGTTTAAAACTCAATCTGCACCCGCGAGCTAGCAACAGCATTAATACCCTTCCCTCGTCACTCAACAAAGTGCGTTTGTTGATTGGCCCGGAAGGCGGCCTTTCTGCCGATGAAATTGCCATGACCTCGCGCCTTGGATTTACTGATATCCTGCTAGGGCCGCGAGTGCTGCGTACCGAAACTACCGCCCTTACCGCGATCACTGCTTTACAGGTGCGGTTTGGCGACCTGGGATAAAATGAGTTCCCATTAGGAGAGAAGAATGATCAAGCTCGGCATCGTCATGGACCCAATCTCGTCCATTAATATCAAGAAAGACTCCAGCTTCGCCATGCTGTTGGAAGCACAGCGCCGTGGTTGGGAACTGCATTACATGGAAATGGGCGACCTTTACCTGCGTGGTGGTGATGGCCGCGCGCGCACCCGCCTGCTAAGTGTGAAACAGGATAAAGATGACTGGTTCAGTTTTGGTGCTGAGCAAGACTTACCGCTGCATGACCTTGATGTCATTCTGATGCGTAAAGACCCGCCGTTTGATACTGAATTCATCTACGCCACCTATATTTTGGAACGTGCGGAAGATAAAGGCACTCTGGTGGTAAATAAACCGCAGAGTTTACGCGACTGTAACGAAAAGCTGTTTACCGCGTGGTTCCCGGATTTAACCCCCGATACACTGGTTAGCCGCAGCAAAGAGCATATCCGCAAGTTCCATCAGGAACACGGCGATATCATTTTGAAACCCTTGGATGGGATGGGCGGCACTTCAATATTCCGCGTGAAACAAGATGACCCGAACCTGTCGGTTATCATTGAAACTTTGACCGAACTGGGTAGCAGATTCTGTATGGCGCAAAACTTCCTGCCTGCCATTAAAGATGGTGATAAGCGGGTGTTAGTCGTGGACGGCGAACCGGTGCCTTACTGCCTGGCGCGTATCCCAGCACAAGGTGAAACTCGCGGAAATCTGGCGGCCGGTGGCCGTGGCGAAGCCCGCCCACTGAGTGAAAGTGATTGGGCAATTGCCCGTGCTGTAGCACCGACGCTGAAGAAAAAAGGCTTAATTTTTGTCGGGTTAGATATCATCGGCGACCGCCTAACTGAAATTAACGTCACCAGCCCGACCTGCATTCGCGAAATTGAAGCCGCTTTCCCAGATGTTTCGATTACTGGCATGCTGATGGATGCAATCGAAGCTCGGTTAGCGAATAAATAAACCCGATGCCCTCTCCCCAAAGTTATTGGAGGCGGCAAGAGAACAAACCCCGAATCACTTACTCGAGTAAGTGATTCGGGTGCGTGAGCGTAGCCAACAACCCTGCGGCTTCAAGGACAAAGGGGACCCGTGACTTTATCCGCATTTATCCGCATACTGGCGGAGTTTTCCCCTTAACTCAGCGAACTCCCTATATAATATAATGAATTTACAGCATCATTTTCTTATCGCTATGCCGTCACTTCAGGACCCGCAATTTATGCGATCAGTTATCTATATCTGTGAACATAATAAAGAGGGTGCGATGGGCTTGGTCATTAACAAGCCGATTGAACAATTCACAGTAGAAACTGTGCTGAAAAAACTGAAGATCAACCCAACCCCACGAGATCCCTCCATTCGGCTGGATAAACCAGTATTGGCGGGTGGCCCACTGGCGGAAGATCGCGGTTTTATCCTGCATTCGCCGCAGGAAGGTTTCGGCTCCAGTATTCCTATCTCACCAGATACCATGATAACCACCTCTAAAGATGTGCTGGCGACATTTGGAACACCGGAACAGCCTAAAAATCTGCTGGTAGCACTGGGTTATGCGGGCTGGCAACAGGGGCAGTTGGAGCAAGAACTGCTGGACAATGCCTGGCTGACCATTGAAGCAGACAGTAATATCCTGTTTAACACTCCGATCTCTGAACGCTGGCAAGCCGCGGCCAATAAACTGGGTATCAATATTTTTAATATTGCCCCGCAAGCAGGACACGCCTGATGGCTAATCGCACAATTGTCGCCTTTGATTTTGGTACTAAAAGTATCGGCGTTGCTATTGGTCAGGAAGTTACTGGCACCGCCAGAGCGCTGACATCTTTTAAAGCTCAGGACGGCACACCGGACTGGCAAAAAGTCGAAAAACTGCTGAAAGAGTGGCAACCTGATTTAGTCGTCGTCGGGCTGCCATTGAATATGGATGGCACCGAACAACCACTCACGGCACGTGCGCGCAGGTTTGCCAACCGCCTACATGGCCGTTTTGGTGTCCAGATTGCCTTACAGGATGAACGCCTTAGCACCGTCGAGGCGCGTGCCAATTTATTTGACAGTGGCGGTTATCGCGCACTGGACAAAGGCAGTGTCGACGCCGCCTCCGCGGTGATCATCCTGGAAAGTTGGTTTGATGAGCAAGCAGGCTGAATACGTTTTTTGACATTATCCCCTGCTGTTTTCCACTATCCATTCCCGCTGCCTACCCCGACAAATCTGGTATAGCGTGGCACCCATCCCCGCACAATTGTATACTGGATGGATGCCAATCAGCGGCTCAAAATATTGCACACCCTCGCGGGTGTTTTTTACATTTATTGAGGTTTTCTCATGACAAAAGTAACTGTTGCTGCGACTCAAATGGCCTGTTCCTGGGACCTGCCTAAGAACATTGAAAATGCCGAGAAACTGGTACGTGATGCGCACGCCAAAGGCGCACAAATCATCCTGATTCAGGAGCTATTTGCCGCTCCTTATTTCTGCATCGACCAAAGCCCTGAGCACTATGCACTAGCCCAAGAGCTGGATAGTAGCCCGCTTATCAAACATTTTTCCAAGCTGGCGGCCGAGCTGGAAGTGGTATTGCCACTGAGTTTCTTTGAGAAAGCCAACAACGCATATTATAACTCGCTGGTCATGATTGATGCTGACGGCTCAGTGCTGGATGTGTATCGCAAAACTCACATTCCTAATGGCCCTGCTTATCAAGAAAAACAATTCTTTATCCCCGGTGATACCGGTTTTAAAGTCTGGCAGACCCGCTACGCCAAAGTCGGTGTAGGTATCTGTTGGGATCAGTGGTTCCCGGAAACTGCCCGCAGTCTGGCATTACTGGGCGCGGAAATCATTTTCTACCCAACGGCCATTGGTTCTGAGCCAGCTTATCCTGACATCGACAGCCAGCCGCACTGGACTCGTGTTCAGCAGGGTCATGCCGCGGCAAACCTGGTGCCAGTGATTGCTTCTAACCGCATTGGTACTGAGAAAAGCAAATATATCGATGGTCTGGAAATGACTTTCTACGGATCCTCATTTATTGCAGACCAAACTGGTGCGCTGGTGGCGCAGGCGAATAAAACCGACGAAGCTGTTTTGGTGCATGAGTTCGATTTGCAAGAAATCGCCGCTCAACGCGCTTCATGGGGCTTGTTCCGCGATCGCCGCCCGGAAATGTATCAGGCACTCGCCACTTCTGACGGCAAAACCCGGAGATAATTTATGTCTGTAAAAGACCCGATTTTACCCGATACGGCATCTCAAGCACTGCCGGGTACTCCGCAGCAAGATGGCTTCTTTATGCCCGCCGAATGGGCACCGCAAGATGCTGTCTGGATGCTGTGGCCGTATCGTCAGGACAACTGGCGTGGCAAAGGTATTCCCGCTCAACAGACGTTTGCCAAAGTGGCGGAAGCCATCAGCCGCACAACACCGGTCTTTATGGGGGTGCCGGCTGAGTTTATGGCGCAGGCAAAAACCACCCTCCCGGCCAATGTTACCCTGATAGAAATGGCCAGCGATGATGCATGGATGCGTGATACCGGCCCGACAATGGTCATCAATGGTGCCGGTGAACGCCGCGCTGTTGACTGGCAATTTAATGCCTGGGGCGGTCTTAACGGCGGTTTGTATGCCAATTGGCAGCAAGATGAGAAAATTGCCGTCCAAGTCAGTGACTTCTTGAATAATGCCCATTACAGCGCACCGTTGGTGCTGGAAGGTGGCTCTATTCATACTGATGGCGAAGGCACTTTACTGACCACCGCTGAATGTTTGCTGAATCCAAACCGCAACCCGCATCTGAATCAGGCGCAGATTGAACAGTTGTTGCATGAATACCTTGGCGTCACGCATTTCATCTGGTTACAGGACGGCGTCTATAACGATGAGACTGATGGTCATATCGACAATATGTGCTGTTTTGTCCGTCCAGGCGAGGTCGCCCTGCATTGGACTGATGATCAACAGGACCCGCAATATGCGCGTTCGGTTGCTGCCTTTGACGTTTTATCCAATGCCGTCGATGCCAAAGGCCGTAAGCTGAAAATTTGGAAGCTACCAGCACCCGGCCCACTGTATAATACTGAAGCCGAGACTTTTGATGTGCTGTCCAGTGATGCGGTGCCACGTACCGCTGGTGAGCGGTTAGCGGGGTCTTACGTCAACTTCCTAATCAGCAATCAACAGATTATTTATCCACTGTTGGACAGCCGCACAGATGGGCTGGCGCATGGCCTATTGCAGCAGATATTCCCTGACTATACGATTGTCGGCGTCCCTGCCCGCGAGATCCTGTTAGGTGGCGGTAATATTCATTGTATTACCCAGCAGATCCCCGCAGCCTAGTACCCTTTTTAATTGGAGCCGCAGCGGTGTTAGCGGCTCTCACTTACCCGAATCACTTACTAATGTAAGCTCATCGGGATGCTTTCGTTTGCTGCCTTGCTGCAACACCAATTACTTTGGGTAACCTCTTTTTAATTGAAGCCGCTGCGGTGTTAACGGCTCTCACTTACCCGAATCACTTACTAATGTAAGCTCATCGGGATGCTTTCGTTTGCTGCCTTGCTGCAACACCAATTACTTTGGGTAACCTCTTTTTAATTGAAGCCGCAGCGGTGTTAGCGGCTCTATCTCAATTGACTCACATACTGCTCGGCCAATATGCCCTGTTTTTGCCGCTGCGCCATGCTTTGTTCAAAAGTTTGCATCCCCCATTGCCCACCCGTCTGTATCACTGAGGGAAGCTGGTAGGTTTTACCTTCACGAATTAAATGGCTGGCTGCCGTGGTTTGGGTCAGAATTTCAAATACAGCCATGCGCCCACCGCCGACTTTATGACACAATTTTTGTGCAATAACGGCACGTAAACTGGCAGCCAATTGCGCCTGAATCGCCGTTTTCTCTGCTGCGGGAAAAACATCCACCAGCCTATCAATTGCTTGGGTCGCGGTGCGGGTATGTAATGTGGCTAACACCAAATGCCCGGTTTCAGCAGCGGTTAATGCTAAACGAATTGTCTCTTGATCCCGCAGTTCACCCAGCAAAATGATATCTGGATCTTGCCGCAATGCCCCAGTTAAGGCGCTACTGAAAGAATGAGTATGACGGCCCAATTCCCGTTGCTGGATCAAACATGTTTTGCTGCTATGAAGAAATTCGATTGGATCTTCCAGTGTGATGATATGACGCGCTTGTTTTTGATTCATGGCACTTATCATCGCGCTCAATGTGGTTGTTTTGCCACTGCCTGTCGCGCCGGTAATTAGAATTAATCCATTCTCTTGCTCGATGAGTTGATTGATAATGGGTGGAACATCCAATTCATCCAGTGATGGGCTAGTTGCAGAAATGACACGAAAGGCTATCGAGCGCCCCTGCTGTTGCTGGAAAACATTCGCCCGCAACCGTTGCCCGGCACTGGTGGTGTAAGCACAATCCACTTGCCCACTTTGCTGCAATTGCCTTTGTTGCACTTCGCTCAATAAATATCGGCTAAGGCCGCTCAGCCAATTGGCATTGACGCGTGGCCAATGAGTGAAGGTTTTCAATTCACCATCAATACGCAATACCGGATGATCGCCGGTACAAAGGTGCAGATCGGATGCATTATGATTTACACTAGCCGCCACCTTATCGGCAAAATCCTGTTCATTGAAGTCACCATCGGCATGTTCAGGGTTTTCTAAATCAATGTATTCAGTGAAAACACCACTAAATACGGGGTTATCCAAGTCTGTGTTTTTATTATCCAGACGGGTGAAATCCATATCAAACTCCTGGGTCCATATGAGCACAATTGAGCAGAATCTACAGGATGTCAGAGCGCAAATCACAACCGCTGCACGCAATTGCGGGCGCTCTCCAGAAGAAGTGACATTACTTGCAGTCAGTAAAACCAAGCCTGTGACCGCTATCGAAGAGGCCATCGCAGCAGGGCAATATGCCTTTGGTGAAAACTATGTGCAGGAAGGGGTGGATAAAATCCACTATTTTGCAGATAACGCCCCCACAGCAAATCTTGAATGGCACTTTATCGGCCCGCTGCAATCAAATAAAAGCAGATTAGTGGCAGAAAATTTTGCCTGGTGCCATGCCGTGGATAGGCTCAAGCTTGCACAGCGCTTAAGTGCTCAACGCCCGCCCGACATGCCAGCGCTGAACGTCCTGATTCAGGTCAATATCAGTGATGAGCAGAGTAAATCAGGTATAGCACTGGCGGAATTACCTGCTTTAGCGGCCAGTATCAATGAGCTGCCTAACCTACATTTACGCGGGCTAATGGCTATTCCGGCCCCTGAAACGGATTATCAGCGGCAATTGGCGGTATTTGAGCAAATGAATCAGGCGTTCTTGACTTTAAAAACCCGCCACCCTCAGATGGATACGCTTTCCATGGGGATGACGGATGATATGGCTGCCGCTATTGCCGCGGGCAGTACTTTAGTGCGCATTGGTACCGCCATTTTTGGCTCCCGCGCTTAACCGCCGGCGGCTTCAAATACAAAGGGGATCTCCAAAGTAGTTGGAGTCGCGGCAAGGCAGCAAAAGAGCGAATCCCGATGAGCTTACACAAGTAAGTGATTCGGGTGAGTGAGAGATGCTAACACCGCTGTGGCTTCAAATACGCAGTGGATGAGGAGAATTGATTTAATGAAACATCGCAACATTACATTCATTGGCGCGGGCAATATGGCGCGGGCAATTATCGCGGGTTTAGTGGCCGGTGGTTACCCCGCTAAAATGATCAGCGTTTGTGCGCCTTCCGCTAAAAACCGAGATGCTTTGGCCGCTGAATTTGGTGTTATCAGTAGTGACGACAACATTGCCGAAGCGAAAAAAGCCGAGGTGGTAGTTTTAGCCGTTAAGCCCCAATTAATGGCGGCAGTATGTCAGCCGTTGCAGGAAAGTATCAATTTCACCGGCAAGCTGGTGCTGTCTATTGCTGCGGGTGTGCAGGTGGCCCGTTTTTATGCGCTACTGGGCGAGAATCTCAATCTGGTGCGAATTATGCCCAACACACCATCGCTGGTGGGGAAAGGGATGAGCGGCCTTTATGCACCGGAGCAAGTCTCGCAGGATGACCGTGATTTCACGGCTTCACTGATGAGTTCAGTGGGTAAAGTTTGTTGGGTGAATGATGAAAATGGCATCAACAGCATTATTGCTGCCGCAGGCAGTGCGCCCGCTTATTTCTTCTTATTTATGGAAGCAATGCAGCAAGAAGCTGAAAAATTAGGTTTTGACAGTGAAACTGCCCGTATGCTGGTACAGCAAGCGGCGTCCGGGGCGACAGCATTAGTGGAGGCTAACCCGCAATTACCGCTTTCAACACTGCGTGAACAGGTAATGTCGAAAGGGGGCACGACCGCTGAGGCAATTCGAGTATTTAACGAACAGCATTTGCCAGAAATTGTCTCCAATGCCATGCAAGCCGCCATTGTGCGAGCAAAAGAAATGGAAAAGCTGTTCTAACCACGGCAAAATTTACAAAACCCGACACTGGCCCTAATGCTTTCCCGTTAAGATAGGGGCCTATAAAGTAGGTAAATAGACGGTCTATTTACCTGCATACCATATTGAATAAAGGATTAAGGCAACTCATGCTAACGCTGACTTTTCTGGCAAAAACGGTCATTGACCTGTATGTGATGGTACTGCTGTTGCGCATCTGGATGCAGTGGGTTCACAGCGATTTTTATAACCCGTTCTCACAATTTGTGGTGAAAATCACCCAGCCAATTGTTGGTCCGTTGCGCCGGATTATCCCTTCTCTGGGGCCGATCGACAGTGCATCTTTGCTGTTGGCATTTCTGCTGATGACCATCAAGTACCCACTGTTGGTGCTGATTCAGAGCGGTTCAATGTCACTCAGCCCGTATAACTTGTTGTTCGGTGTTATTTCATTAGTCAAAGCAGTTGGTTATCTCATTTTCTGGGTGATGATTATTCGGGCGCTGATGAGCTGGGTCAGTCAGGGCCGCAGCCCAATGGATTACCTGCTTTATCAGTTAACTGAACCTCTAATGGCACCAATTCGCCGTATTTTACCTGCCATGGGCGGTATCGATTTCTCGGCGATGGTGGTGATTCTTATTCTGTATCTGTTCAACTATTTAGGTACGGATCTGCTAGGCGAGCTTTGGTTCATACTGTGAGTGCCGTCACCCGGGTGCTGGACGGGCTGGCACTCAAGCTATATATTCAGCCGAAAGCCAGCCGTGATCAGATAGTCGGTTTACATGGCGATGAACTTAAAGTCGCCATTACCGCCCCACCCGTTGATGGTCAAGCGAATGCTCATTTGGTTAAATTTATCGCTAAACAGTTCCGCGTAGCGAAAAGCCAGGTGATTATCGAAAAGGGCGAACTGGGGCGGCATAAACAGATCAAAATCGTTAACCCGCAACAGATCCCGCCCGAAGTGGCAGCACTGCTCGAATGATAAATACTTCCCGCTAGAATTGGGCGATTGAATGAAATTCAGGACTCTTCCATGCAAAAAATAGTATTAGCCACCGGTAACCCCGGTAAAGTGCGTGAGTTGGCAAACTTGCTGGCCGACTTTGGTTTGGATGTCATCGCGCAAACCGAACTGGGTGTCGAATCTGCCGAAGAAACTGGCTTAACTTTCATTGAAAACGCTATATTAAAAGCACGCCATGCCGCACAAGCCACAGGTTTGCCGGCTATCGCAGATGACTCCGGCTTAGCTGTTGATGCTCTAGGCGGAGCGCCGGGGATTTACTCCGCACGCTATGCGGGCACTGAGGCCAGTGATCAAGAAAACCTTGAGAAACTGCTGGTCGCATTGAAAGATATTCCTGATGAACAGCGCGGTGCTCAATTCCATTGTGTGCTGGTTTATATGCGCCATGCGGAAGATCCAACGCCATTGGTATTCCATGGTCAATGGCCGGGTGTGATTGCTCACCAACCTGCTGGTGCTGCTGGATTTGGTTATGACCCCATTTTCTATGTCCCAGAACTGGGTAAAACCGCAGCGGAATTGACGCGCGAAGAAAAACACGCTGTTTCCCATCGTGGTCAAGCACTGAAACTGATGCTGGATGCCTTGCGTAATGCTTAAATTACCCCCGCTCAGTCTCTACATTCACATTCCCTGGTGTGTGCAGAAATGCCCTTACTGTGACTTTAATTCCCATGCACTGAAAGGCGATGTCCCCCATCAGGAATATGTAGAGCACTTGCTAGCGGACCTTGATGCAGATGTGCCTCTGGTCAGCGGCCGCGAGATTAGCACCATTTTTATTGGTGGCGGCACACCAAGCTTGCTCAGCGCCGAGGCTATGCAGCAGTTGCTCGATGGCGTTCGTGCCAGATTGCCACTCGCCATTGATGCTGAAATCACCATGGAAGCCAACCCCGGTGCCGTTGAAGCAGAGCGTTTCAGCGGCTATCAGCGCGCGGGTATCAATCGCATCTCCATTGGGGTGCAAAGCTTCAGTGCCGAGAAATTAACGCGGTTGGGGCGGATACACGGGCCGGATGAGGCAAAACGGGCCGCAGAACTGGCGACCTCACTGGAGCTGCGCAGTTTTAATCTGGACTTAATGCACGGTTTGCCGGATCAGTCACTGGAAGAAGCACTGGATGATTTGCGCCAGGCCATTGCTTTAAATCCACCACACCTGTCTTGGTATCAGTTGACCATTGAGCCAAACACCGGCTTCAGTTCGCGCCCTCCGACACTGCCAGATGACGATGCGCTATGGGATATTTTCCAGCAAGGCCATCAGTTATTGAGTGCCGCCGGATATCAGCAATATGAAACCTCGGCCTATGCCAAACCGGGCTATCAATGTCAGCATAATCTCAACTATTGGCGTTTTGGCGATTATCTGGGGATTGGCTGTGGTGCTCACGGTAAAATCACTTTTAGTGATGGGCGGATCTTACGCACCATAAAAACCAAGCATCCCCGTGGCTTTATGCAGGGCAAATATCTGGATAAGCAATATGAAGTCGAAGCCGCTGACCGGCCTTTTGAGTTCTTTATGAACCGCTTCCGTTTGCTAGAGGCTGCACCGCGCGCAGATTTCACCCATTTTACCGGGTTAGCTGAAAGCATCATTCGCCCGCAGTTGGATGAAGCATTAGCGAAAGAATATTTAATCGAAACAGAGGAATACTGGCAGATCACCGAGAAAGGAAAGTTATTCCTTAACTCGCTGTTAGAACTGTTTTTGTAAAGCTAATTGAGATTTTATAAAAATAAGTGAGAAAAACAGGTTCAGACGGCATTCTCAGTCTGAACCTGCCAAACCAGAATCACGTTATACCTAATAGATTTCGAGTTGCAGGTAGGCGGCAATAGAATGAACCCAAGGAGTTGAGATAACTCAATGACTTGGGTAAGTGATAGCGGCCAACAACCCTGCGCCTAGAAAGACGGCGAGTATATACCCAAAATAATTCGAGTTGCAGGAAGACGGCAATTGAGCAAATCCCGATGAACTTACTTAGGTAAGTTCATCGGGTGAGCGAAAGCAGCCAACGCACATGCAGCTTGAAGTATGACGGGTATATTAGTTTAATGCTTTGAGTAAATCCTTACGCTGCTGCTCCAATGTCGTCACACGCCCACACACCTCGTGCCCGAACTGTTGGAAATCCTGCTCCTGATTATTCCATTCGTTTTGGATAGCCTGCTGCAACCCACCCAGATTACCCATAATGGCCTGCAATGGATTATTACCGCCACTGCTACTGGTCGCCTGCTTAACGCCCATCTCATTCAGGCTATCTTGCAACACACCGCCCATGCTTTGTTGTACCAACTGGCGGCCATCTTTTTCGACTTGATCAATAGCTTTATGGTGGAAAGCTAAACCGTCGCTGCGCTTCTCAATAATTCGGCTCATTTGTTGCTTAAGCTGGTCACTCAAGGTTGTCAGCCGGTTACGCACATTGCTGCTGGTTCCCAATTGCTGAACAATCACTTTATCCAGAGAAACCCGTGCTTTTTCCAGGTGTTGCTGCGCGCCATTTTCTATCCACGGCAAATCTTTGCGCAATGCCGTTTGATAGCGGAAAGCCTGTTGGCGTTGTGCATCGGTCACAGTTAATGTCTTGCCATTACGGGTAACATCACCGTCAGGCGAAATCTGTAAATTACCGCTGGCTCCCACCACCTGCACAGATTGCGGGCTGATAATCACATCATCCTGCGGCTTTACACTGCACTGATAATCAGCTTGTGCCTGCCAGGCCGTCAGCATCAATACCGCTAGCCCCGCCGTTCGTAATGCTTTCATTTTAACTAACATAAGACTCCTGAGAAGCTGTGCCATCCGGTATTTCTATGGCTATTTATAACGTGCTAATCCCCACCCTGCCAGAATTTACTTTAGACATGAAGGGGAGCTGTCCTAAAAAATGGAGCGGCCAATCCGCTGTGCCAGTAGCTCTAAGGCAGCGGTTCCGGCCAGAGAGTTCCCTGCGTGGTCTAATTCGGGTGACCAAACCGCAATACACAACTCATCGGGTACAATGGCAATAATCCCACCGCCAACACCGGACTTACCCGGCATACCCACGCGGAAGGCAAATTCACCGGCTCCATCATACATACCACTGGTAATCATCAGAGCATTAATCTGTCGCGCCTGCATCGGTGTAATCAGCGGGTCTTGCCCACTAGTACTGCGCCCCTGATTTGCCAGATAGACAAAGCAGCGGGCCAGTTCGACACAACTCATGCGCATGGCGCAATAGTGAAAATAGGTCTGAAGCACCGTCAGTACATCATTGTTGAAATTACCGAAAGACTTCATCAAATAGGCGATGGCCGCATTCCGATCGGAGTTTTCAAATTCTGATCGCGCGACGCGAGTATCGTAGCTAATGCTATCGTCATTCACTAGCTGGCGCACCACTTCCAACATTCGTTGTTTCGGTGCGCTAAGGCGGCTTTGCAACATATCGCAGACTACCAGCGCCCCTGGATTAATAAATGGGTTACGCGGTTTACCTTTTTCTAACTCTAACTGCACCAATGAGTTAAATGGCTGACCTGAGGGTTCTTTGCCAACCCGCTGCCATACTTCCTGTTCCCCGTAACGCGATAATGCCAGAGTCAGACTTAATACTTTTGAAATCGATTGAATAGAGAAGCGCTCATCGGCATCCCCGGCCTGAAATATTGTGCCATCCAACGTACAGACCGCGATACCCAAGTTGTCAGCCGAGACTTCAGCCAAGGCGGGGATATAATCCGCCACTTTCCCCCGACCAATCAGCGGGCGTACCTGCTGCAAGATATCCGCCAACAAGGCATTATCTAAACCTGTTATCACCCCTAAAGCTGCTGCCACAATGATGCTCCCAATCAATCTCCGGTAACCGTTTCCGCTAACTACGCCTGATAAAAACAAAGGCGCCTGCTTAGGCGCCCTTATTGATTATCTACCGTTAAAACGGAAGATCAATCCCACCAGATATCAAACAGTTCACTGGTTTCTACATCTTTCAATTTGCGCGCTTCCAGCCATTTAGTCACTAACGCACGGTGTTCATCCGTGCAATGACCAATTTCTTGCAGGCAAATCAGGCCTTCCCACTGCAAATAGCCGCTGCCATCAAATGCCAAGCCGTTTGCTTCAATAACTTCATCAATGAAAGCATCGACAGTTTCGTCAATAACATCAACACTGGTCCCTTCTGGGAAGGTCCACTTTACAGAAAAACCTAATTCTTGAAACTCATCGATATGCATTTTTTTGCGTAAACGACGACTACGATTATTAGCCATTATTCTTTCCTCTCAAACATCAGATCCCAAACGCCATGTCCCAGGCGCTGGCCACGTAATTCAAATTTTGTCAGCGGACGCGAGTCCGGACGAGGCACATAATCATTCTGCTCTGACAGGTTGTGGTACCCGTTCGCACCTGACATAACCTCCAGCATATGTTCCGCATAATGCTGCCAGTCGGTCGCCATATGGAACACGCCGCCCACTTTTAATTTACTTTTTACCAATTCGACAAAAGGTGCCTGCACGATACGACGTTTATTATGGCGTGCTTTGTGCCATGGATCAGGGAAAAACAACTGAACCATGTCCAATGAAGCATCCGGGATCATATTTTCCAGCACTTCGACCGCATCATGGCACATAACCCGCAAGTTACTCAGACCCGCGTCATGAGCTGAGCCCAAGCAAGCACCCACGCCCGGAGAGTGTACTTCTATCCCCAGGAAATTCTGCTGCGGATTACTGGCCGCCATAGTGACCAGCGAGGTTCCCATACCAAAGCCAATTTCCAATACCACGGGCGCTTCACGGCCAAATAAGGCTGTAAAATCAACAGGGGTTGGCTGATATTCTACGCCCATCACCGGCCAGTAGTTATCAAGCGCCAGTTGTTGGCCTTTGGTCAGGCGCCCCTGACGGCGGACAAAACTACGAATACGGCGCATAGCGCGACCGTTTTCATCAAATTCCGGAGATATGACGTCATTTATCATGGTGCTTTCTGTCTGTTGGTTGCGTATACGAACGCGCATTATGCAAAGATACGCCAGTTTATCAACTCTGGCGGTCATAAGTACAAAATTAAGCTGTAAATAATAGATTAATGCCCAAACTGGCTAATTGAATGCCGCTAACGCCGCTGTGGCGTCAAGAATGAAGGGGGTTTACAGTCTGGGGAGTCTATGCTGCAATCCAACCCTAATTTATTTCTCTGCCGGATATCGATACCTGCTTATGATGCAAGCGCAACAATTCGCGCACGTGGTACTTGAGTGGTACCAAAGCTTTGGCCGCAAAACATTGCCATGGCAATTGGATAAAACACCTTATCAAGTCTGGCTATCAGAAGTGATGTTGCAACAAACGCAGGTTGCGACCGTCATTCCTTATTTCCAACGTTTTATACTGCGCTTCCCTGATATCCGTGCTTTGGCGGCAGCTCCGCTGGACGAAGTTTTGCATTTGTGGACTGGGTTGGGTTATTACGCCCGCGCCAGAAACCTGCATAAAGCCGCCCAAACTGTTGTTGAAAGCCATCAGGGCGAATTCCCCACGACTTTTGATGACATACTCGCACTGCCCGGCATTGGCCGCTCCACTGCGGGTGCTATTTTATCACTCTCTTTGGGGCAACATTTCCCAATTTTAGACGGTAATGTGAAGCGAGTTCTAGCTCGTTGCTATGCCGTTGAGGGATGGCCGGGTAAAAAAGAGGTCGAAGGACGACTGTGGCAAATCAGTGAAGATGTCACCCCCGCCAAGGGAGTGGGTCAGTTTAATCAGGCCATGATGGATTTAGGCGCAATTGTTTGCACCCGTTCTAAACCCAAATGCGAACTTTGCCCACTGAATATGGGGTGTCTCGCTTATGCCAACCATAGCTGGGCGCGCTATCCGGGTAAAAAACCCAAACAAACAATACCGGAAAAAACAGCCTATTTTCTGTTGCTGCAAAACGGCTCTCAGGTGTGGCTCGAACAGCGGCCTCCCGTGGGATTATGGGGCGGATTGTTTTGTTTCCCGCAATTTGCGGAACAAGAGAGTCTGGATAGTTGGTTACAACAACGTGGCATGGTCGCCAGCGAATTACAGCAGTTAACTGCTTTTCGTCACACCTTCAGTCACTTCCATCTGGATATTGTCCCTATGTGGCTGAATACTGCATCAGGACATGGATGCATGGATGATGGAGCGGGTCTCTGGTATAACTTAGCACAGCCGCCGTCGGTAGGATTGGCCGCCCCTGTTGAGCGCTTATTACTTCAGTTAGCAAAAGAAGAATTAGCAAAAGAAAAGTTAGTAAAACAATAATGGGCAGCACCGCCGTCTACCCCAATAGCTGTATTTGACGATCGTCATCAAAGAGGATTTAGCATGAGCAGAACGATTTTTTGCACGTTTTTAAAAAAGGATGCTGAGGGGCAAGATTTTCAGCTGTATCCAGGCGAAATCGGCAAACGTATCTATAACGAAATCTCAAAAGAAGCTTGGTCACAATGGATAACTAAACAAACCATGCTGATTAATGAGAAAAAGCTCAGCATGATGAATGTAGAAGACCGAAAATTGCTGGAACAAGAAATGGTCAATTTCCTGTTCGAAGGGCAGGATGTTCATATTGAAGGTTATACTCCGCCGAGTCAGTAACCTATTACGGGGCCTATGCTGGCCCCGCTGTTATTTATTCCCTAACGGGGACATTCCTCATCAAGATATGGCTTGTAAGATGAAGAAAATTTTAGCTTTGTTGGTTATTGCACCATTGTTAGTGTCTTGTTCAGGCAATAAAAATCAGGCAGAAAACGAAGCCTTTGTCAAAGACACCAACGGTTTTGAAATTTTAATGGGCCAGTTTGCCCATAACATCGAAAATATTTGGGGATTAAAAGAAGTCTTAATCGCGGGCCCAAAAGATTACGTTAAGTATACAGATCAATATCAAACCCGCAGCCATATCAACTTTGATGCTGGTACCATTACAGTTGAAACTATTGCCACGACTGATCCGGCGGCTCACTTACGTCAGGCGATTATTACCACGTTATTAATGGGCGATGATCCTGGCTCGATCGACCTCTATTCTGATGCTAATGACATCCAGATCAGCAAAGAACCTTTCCTCTATGGGCAGGTACTAGATAACAACGGCGAGCCTATTCGTTGGGAATGGCGAGCTGCACATTTTGCTGATTATTTACTGCAAAACAAAATGCAAAAGCGTACCTCTGGTTTGCATGTTATCTGGTCGGTAACCTTGCAATTAGTGCCGAACCATCTGGATAAACGTGCGCATAAATATCTGCCACTGGTGCGGCAATCGGCTGAGAAATATGGCGTAGAAGAGTCATTAATTCTGGCTATTATGCAAACTGAATCAAGCTTTAACCCATATGCGGTTAGTGGCTCTGATGCACTCGGCCTGATGCAGGTTGTTCAGCATACTGCTGGGCGGGACGTCTACAAACTGAAAGGCAAAAGTGGTCAGCCGAGCCGCAGCTATCTGTTTGATCCTGCTAACAATATTGATGCTGGCACAGCCTATCTATCTATTCTGCAAAATACCTATTTGGGCGGTATTCAAAATGCCACCTCGCGGCGTTATGCAGTTATTACCTCCTATAATGGCGGTGCCGGCAGTGTGTTACGGGTATTCTCTAGCGACAAAAACCAAGCGGTTAATATTATTAATAGTATGGCTCCGGGCGATGTATTCCAAACGCTAACCACCAAACACCCATCCGGTGAATCTCGCCGCTATCTGGTGAAAGTAAATAGTGCGCAGAAGAGCTACCGCCGCCACTAATTGTCATGGGTATAAAGGGCACAGTGCGCTGTGCCCTTTTTTATGGCTAAAATTGTGACCAACTGATAACTGTTCAATTTTGAATAACAACTATTCGCAATAAAGTGTTTATAGTATTGATCATTACTCTCTTAACCACAGCTGGCAGATTGAACAAATGGACGTTGGACTTACCGTTTTCGAAATGGTGGTAATTTTCTCCACTATGGTCATTGCCTACATTATTTTTGGTATTACTGGCTTTGGTTCCGCGTTAATTGCCAGTCCGGTTTTAGCACTATTTATCCCCGTAGCAAAAATTGTCCCATTGCTAGCTATTGTTGATATGGTTGCTGCAATCACCAACGTAGCACGTCATAGCCGCCATGCAGACATTGCAGAGCTTAAGCGCTTGGTCCCATTGATGATTCTTGGGAGCCTAATAGGCGCGACAATATTGCTGCGAACCCGCCCCGATATTTTGTTATTAGCATTAGGCATATTTGTTATTTTATATGCAATTTACGCCCTCAGTCGGCGTAAACCGCAAGGGCAATTCAAATCCGCTGCCGCTATTCCTTTTGGCTTAATTGGCGGTATTTTCAGTGCATTATTTGGTAGCGGTGGGTTTATATATGCTATTTATTTATCAGGGCGGATAACCAACAAAGATAATTTACGGATTACACAGACAACACTTATCGGCCTAAGCACCTTAACCCGAGTAATTTTATTTGCTCTGGCCGGAGTCTATATGGATTTGTCGATATTATGGATGGTATTGCTATTGGTGCCGGGGATATTGGTCGGATTAGCAATTGCCAATAAAATCAGCTTAGGGATCAGCCGCGAACAACTGATTAGAATAATAAATATCTTATTGCTGATTTCCGGTACTGTTTTGTTGGTACGCTATTTCGGTTACTGACTATCCAAAGTGGGATAAAGTGACAGCCAATATTCCCATTGGCTGTCTATCTGTCCTCAGATTACTGAGTAATGACATAACCAAAAATACGCCGCCATTCTACATCACCTTTTTCGATATAAACGCCCTGCAATTCCGGGGAGAAGCCCGGCAATAAATTGATGCCCTCTTCCAGCGCCAGGAAATAACGCTGCACCGCCCCACCCCATATTTCACCCGGCACAACACACAACACGCCTGGTGGATAAGGCAAAGCCCCTTCAGCCGCAATTCGCCCTTCCGCTTCAGCAATAGGAATCAGTTCAATATTATCGCGGATAAACTGAATATTGGCATCCTGCGGGTTCATCACGACAGGTGGGAAACTGGCTTTACGGAACATATCCTTTTGCAACTGTTTAACATCATGACTGACATATAAGTTATGCATCTCCTGGCATAACTGGCGCAAAGTATAGCCACGATAGCGCTCTTCATTCTTACGATATATCGTCGGTAATACATCGCACAACAGTGCATCTTGCTCAATATAGCGCTCAAATTGGGCTAACATATCAACCAGATGAGCCATTTTTGCCGGGTTTTCAGCCGGTGTCAGCAGGAATAGGATCGAATTTAGATCGCATTTTTCCGGCACAATACCATTTTCACGTAGGAAAGTTGCCAGTATCGCTGCTGGCACACCAAATTGGGTATATTGCCCGCTGTTAGCATCAATACCTGGTGTTGTTAGCAATAATTTGCAAGGATCAACTAGGTATTGATCTTGATTATAACCTTCAAATCCATGCCAACGCTCATTAGGCACAAAATTAAAGAAGCGAGCATCATTAGCAATAATATCTGTATCGTAATCCTGCCAATTCTTACCCCCTACAGTGGGTGGAATGAATGGCCGTAACATTGAGCAGCGCTCTAATAATAATTTACGGGCCTCAATACCGAGCTTTACACAATCCATCCACATGCGGCGGCCACTGTCGCCGGAATGTATTTTGGCATTCACATCTAACGCGGCGAATAAAGGGTAAAACGGGCTGGTTGATGCATGCAGCATAAACGCATTGTTAAAACGCTTATGGTTACAGTGGCGTTTTTGCCCTTTTATATGGTTATCTTTTTTATGCACTTGAGAAGTCTGAGAGAAACCAGCCTGCTGCTTATGCACTGACTGAGTCACAATAATCCCAGGGTCATTTTCATTTAATTCTAGCAATAGTGGCGAGAAATCCTTCATCATCGGAATAAATTGCTCATAACCGACCCACGCAGAATCAAACAAAATGTAATCACATAAATGACCAATACTATCAACCACCTGACGAGCGTTATACACAGTGCCATCATAAGTGCCTAACTGAATGATTGCCAATCTGAATGGCCGTGTATCATTCACATGTTCAGGAGCCACTTCAGCGAGTTGCTGACGTAAATAACGCTCATCGAAACAGTGCGCATCGATGCCACCAATAAATCCAAATGAATTACGAGCAGTTTCTAAATAGACTGGCGTCGCCCCCGCTTGAATCAGTGCGCCATGATGGTTAGATTTATGGTTATTTCTATCAAATAACACTAAATCACCACGGGTCAATAAAGCATTAGTAACCACTTTGTTGGCCGATGAAGTCCCATTCAGTACAAAATAGGTTTTATCTGCATTAAAGACCTTAGCTGCATATTTTTGTGCATCTTTTGCCGCACCTTCATGGATAAGCAAGTCACCCAATTTGACATCGGCGTTACACATATCTGACCGGAAAATCGTCTCACCATAGAATTCAAAAAACTGACGGCCAGCAGGATGTTTACGGAAAAACTCACCACCTTGGTGCCCAGGGCAAGCAAAGGTTGAATTTTTCATCTCGACATATTTCTTTAATGTTGAGAAAAAAGGCGGTAACAGATTTTTTTGATATTCGCTGGCAGCAGCCTCAACCTGAGCATTGTAAAATGCTTTATTTGCCTCACCGAGTGTGATGACACCCTTAATAAGGGGCAAATAATCCGCAGAAACCGTCTGTTCTGCCGTAACAGCAATAAAAGTAGGAATAGCAAAACCCAAATCATTGAGCTTCGACAATATACCGGCACTCGCATCTTCCACCGACATCACCACGGCGGCAACATCTGTGAAATCGGTCTGATTGAGGTATACCACTCCCCGCTGACTTTCTACATAAGAAGCCAAACGAGCACTTGTTGCTATTTTTAACTGTGTCATGTCACTTACTCTCAAACGGTCAGGTATGAGTCTGCCACTTTGGCATATAGATGGCATCATATTGATGAATCATATGAATTACCGGCAAATTGATATCTTTAAACGCATTTTTCCCAGCAGAAATAAAAGCCAGAATAGTGAGTGAACTGGTCTCAGCATCGACCAATAGACATCAGTAAAATCAGAGGATTAGCTCTATTTTTAATAATGTCTAACAGTGAGCAACACATAGCCTTACCGCATGAAAAAGGTAAAAGACTTAACCGAAGTGAAACGGAGGAAGTGGCACGTGAGGCGCTTAATATGCATTGGATAGTGTAAAACTGCCATAACCGCCCCCTGCTTAAATTCTCAAAATTATATGGACTAGAGGAATGAATAGTAACGCTAAATTCGCGCAATAATTACATGTTTATGGGAGCGATTCAACCCTTGAAGTTCAATAAAAATTCATATTTAGTGAATATCTAAGCCATTGTTATCTAATAAACTGAAAAATAAAAAATCTATAAATCAATCAGATAAAACCGCCTATCACGATGAAAAAATATCACACCAACATTTATTAGCCACCTTTTGCATGAAAAGAGAGCAACCGATCGCCTTTATATGAGAAACTCATTGACGATTTGGTGCCAATACGGTTTAATGCGCCCCGTTGCCCGGATAGCTCAGTCGGTAGAGCAGGGGATTGAAAATCCCCGTGTCCTTGGTTCGATTCCGAGTCCGGGCACCATATTTAAGCTTGTTTGTTATTGTGACTAAACATCAGTCTTAACAAGCAGGTGATTGGGTAGGAATACGATACGCTCGTAATTTCGCCATCTGAATTGTAAAAGTAGTTAGCAATCAATTAGCTCACTTGTTAAATTAAGTGGGCTTTGTTATGCGTTATGGTTACACAGAGTTTCCTCTAGTGTCAAATCAGCAAGGCTCACTGAGCCCTTGCCTCAAGCCGTTACATCAACTCTTTTTCCAAAATATCCCGTAAGCTATCAACATTCTCATCGATGTACTCAAGAGTCGATTGGATGCTGACATGCCCCAGTAGCTTTTTGACGGCCTGAAGGTTTCTGTCGGGGGATTTCATCATATGCGTGGCAATAGTGTGCCTGAAACGATGTGGGCTTACAGTAAAGCGACATTCTTTGGACAGACGCCGGAAAAATGCCCGTAATGGATATTGATCCATTTCTAGCGGGTATTTATCGCGACGACGTAAATCAAATCGACCAACATTGAATAATTGATCTTGTGGTTCTGCACCAGCATCTAGCGCTCTGTTAACCAGTAGTTCCAACTGTGGGAACAACGCGGATACTATTGGTACATGGTGCTCTTTATGATTCTTAGAACCCGCGATCCTCAGCTCAATACTGCGTTCATCTAAATTGATGTCACATAATCTTAGATGCAGCAGTTGGTTTTGCCGCACACCGGTATAACGTAAAACATCTAATAGCGTAAGCCAGAACCATGAAGGATAAAACGCGTGATGACGAACATTAAAACAATGTGACGCTGGTAAATCCCTTTCTCTTTCACAGTATTGCTTCATCAATAGATAGAGGCTATTCATTTGCCCTAATGTCAGAATTTTCTTTTTCTTAATCCCCGCTCTTACCACAGAGCCATTAAATGGATTTTCCTCATGTTTTAATAGCTTTTTCTTCATGCCAAAATTAAATAATGCGCGAAGATGAGCTACCTTATTATTCCAGGTTCGTGGTTCCAGTCTCAAATCGTTCAATACATATCGACGCCATTCCAATACAATTTGATCACTAATTTCATGAGGAAGTTTGGATGTGTATTGTTCAAACGAGTTTACAACTTTCTGATAACTCCATTCTGTAGTAGGGCGAAGAGATTTACTGAAAAAATATTTTTCCAGGAGTAATTCAAATGTTATATGGCTCACTCTTAACTTCCTTGTTCAAGCAATATTAATGGGTTACCCATGGCTATCATAACGTTAAATAACAATATATAGATAGACATAAGGCAACCATTAATAAATAAGCTTTATAATCCCAATATATTCATATTAACAATATTATTTCCCTTAGCCTCTTTATATTCAGCATCTAACATTGCTGTTAATTGGTGCTGTTTTTCAATAAGAGTAAATAAGAGAAGCTGTTGAACTTCTGGATGGTCAATGTGATAGGCAGCGTAAGCTAAAGCCCTACATTGGCATTCAACATCGATACAAGTGGGAGTGGGTGGCATGATAAGCTCATATAGTTCCATGATGCCCCCTATATACGGGTAGACGGCCAGCAAAACATAAAACATAATCAGAAACAAAGCGTTGACGTGCTGATTGCTCATCCGTTGCCGTTACACGTAACATAACAGGGGTTGTTTTCATCTGAATACGGTTGATCGCTACAAAGATATAAGTACACTTTGGTGCAGCCATAGCGTTAGTCCTTTTAACGTGATGGTTAGAGGCCCGGTAAGTGTTGTAGCACTACTGGGCTTCGCTAAGCTTGGTACCTTGAATACAACAAGGTGCCATACACCTTATTCCTAGGTGTATGGCACGTCAATATATTGTTATGCTTTCTTTTTCTTAAAAAAAATACATATTAAATAAATAGGAAACTAGTTATGTCTACGGGTTCAAAGAATGCGAAATCTCAATCACTAAATGCTCGCGTACCCCATGACATTGTTGAAGCAATGAAGTCAGTTAAGAAGGCTGATGAGAGTACAGCGCAATTTATAGTGACATCAATGAAAACAGAAATAGAACGTAGACTAAAAGATAAAAATAAAGTGTATTAATTCAAACTCGACCTGACAGTTTTCTCGGAAAGAACACAATCAAGTCTGACTGCCGGTTGTGAGCGAGGAGCAGACATAATTGACTAAGATCGAGACTGGCTTATTATTATGGACTGACAACAAACTCGAAAACGCCATAAACTACAGGTATTAAGTCAGTCAGAAAATTGTTAAATTAATGTAAGAATATGACAAGGAGAAAGGTAATGGGAGTTTATGTTTATGCGGATGAATCAGGCCATTCTGGAAAAAATATCTTCGACGAAAGTGCAAAAAAATATTATCAGGGGGCAATTATTTCTCTTGGTGATATTGACCCTATTATTGCGGGTGTGGTAAATCGTCATTGTGAAAAATTAAATACTCCTCGAATTCATTCTAACCAACACCAAGAACATGTTGTTACTGCTATCTGTGAAGACTTAATTGATGCCATGGGAAATATATCATGGCAATTTTCTATATGCATGATTGATAAACCCTATCTGGCTCCAACTAAGTTTGTAGACCTTTTCTTTGATAGTTTTGATAATCCCGGAGTGCCTGTTTTATGGTACAACAGTGATTTATTCAGACATTCTCTGTGTTTGGCAGTAACTAATCTTTTGACTAAAGAAGAAAGCATTGAATTTTGGGATGCGTATCTTAGTGACTCAATGCCTGTAATGCTGCAAATGGCGGAGAGGCTACTTACACGTATTGATCGTATATCCGACCCAAGAATGAATGAAGTTATGCGGGGAGGATTACAATATGCCATCAGCCACCCTGATGAATTTACGATGATTTGTACTCAAGGTAAAAGTGCTTACAAGGTCCAGACTCCCAATATGGTTGCGTTTTCCAGCCTTATGTCTGCAACTCATACATTCTGTAAGGCACACTCATCTTCTGTAGAAGAACTAATACATGACAGAAGCGATGAATTTCGTGGAACAATGCGTGAATATCATCGAATATTCCATAAATTAGTTCATGTCGAAGATGAATTTGGTGGCCCGGTTTTGTTTGAAGAAGCTCAATTTAATTTAGGGACGTTTAATCTTAGGAGTTCTGAATCGCACCCTGCCTTGCAGGCAGTTGACGTATTCTTATGGATGGTTCAAAGAAATTTAAAAACTGATCGTGGACGGGCGGCACTAAAAAGACTTAAACAACATATTAGCGATTTCGAAATTTCCCCTAGGATGTCACAACTTATTGTTCGCGCGAGAATATATCAGCTTCATAACAGTCCAATCCCACCCCAAAATATGAAAGAAGGTAAAAAACTAAGGGGGTTATTAGAGAGGGAACGCCAAAAAAGATTAAAAATAAAATGAATAAGGTTGTTTTTTATCGAAAGAGATAGCAGACATGTTTCTTATAGAATCCGGCATATATTTTGGCAAAACGGCATTTTTTGACTTTGAACCGCTCACATTAAAGTGCATAACTTTAGGTTAGCAACGTCCGCCCCTGGCACAGAGAAGCCTGTCAGATTAGGTATAGCTCTGTGATGTAATAGTGTCAGGTCGAGTTTGAGCTAATACAAATAAAGGCTAGTTATTTTATTGTGTGAGGTTTTATTACTAGTCTAGGGTTATCTTGTGGGATTGCCCCATGATGAAAGAGTTTGGTTGCCGCGATGAGATAACCACTCATCTTTTTAAACTCCCCCTCCCCTGCTCTTTCTTTATAAAGATAGCAGCAATAAAGAGTTCCTTTATCTCGTCGATGTCGGCCTAATCGTTCAAAGGCCTTTTGTAGACTTGGTTTCTCTATCGTTTTTGAGGGGTTTTCAGATTTATATTGATAAAAAACACCAGGGGATTGTAGGAAAACAAATCCAGCAATGAAATGGATGCGAGATTCTGGCGTATTAATTGCCAATGAGCCTGAATGGCAGCCATCAACTAACCATTGCCAAAAATGCTCGCCAATACCATCAGTGAGTGAATCAGACTCTTCTGTGCTGATACCTATATTTTTCGGTTCCTGCTGTTCTGGTGGTAATGTATCTATCTCTCCAACGAACTGACCGCTAGATATTCTCATTGCTTCCGATACTAGAGTATGGATAACGCCTGTCGCTGGCCGAGATCCAGCTATATATGTAACCAATGTATGCAATACTTCTGGCCACTCGCTCAACCATTCTATTGCCTGATACGGCAAGATTTGATATGCCAGCATGGCACAATAATTTTGTATTTCGAACAATGAAGGTTCGGAAGCAAAACGAAAACGGTAGGGTTTATTAGGCGCATTTTTGACAGGCATCCAACGTTTACCACTCTTTAACTCAATCTCGAGATGACATACTCCCTCAAGTGAGTAGAACAAAGCAGCATATACAATCACCGCTTCCCAAGCCGCACCTTGTGATGCCTGGTCCTCCGGTGGTGCTCCGATAGGCAATAGATAACCCTTAGACAGTCGCACAGAGTATGCGACCGTAGCCAACATGTGATCTATCATTCCCCCCAAATAAGAATGATGTCCCTTCTCAGTAGCTGGAAACTTCTGCATAAGCGTCACACAACGCTCTAGCGGCTGTAAGTAATATTGTTGATGCAGCTCTTTGGGTAACGAGGAATATTTCCATAATGTTTGTAGCCACAACTGCCGCTCCGTAGTTTTTAATAACTCTACCGCATCTTTTGGCTGATGGTATCCCAAAGCAGTATTGCCCTTACTCCATGTCGTAGAGAGGGCAATTTTAGTTTTTTCTGTCCATCTGAAAAACAATTTCAATATGAATGCTTCTCCAGTTTAGTATCATTGAAGAAACTAGCTATTTACACCCCATCTCCTTTGTTAGTGTTCCTTTCTGTGACTTAATCGCATTTGCAACGTCGGCAGGCAAATCTGACCAGATATTCAATTTTGGCGTTGTTTTTTCTTCGATGTCATTAACTGTCACTTGATAATCACAAAATTTAGCTGACCTAGCGATATCTTGATCCATCAAAAATGCAGCATATTGTCCGTCATCAGGGCTGGTACCGATAAAAATAACTTTCCAATATCCGCTCGGGATCTGAATAGACTCAGCTGCAGGCAGCGTTGCTATATCATATTCAAATAAAGGGCCAGTAACCGTATAAACTGCCACCACTTCGGGGCGATTCGCTAGTAGGCGTTCCTGCGCCTCAAGCCGTGCCCAAGCCCCCCGGTTCAAAGCCGATTTTTGGGGAGTAATATTAGACAGATAATTCAGTGCACTCCAGTCATCATGCCCTGCCAAAGAACTCAGCGGTGCTTGATGCCCGCGATCTACATCTAATTGCCCATAAGCTCCATTATATGCTGCTGGAACCAGCGTATCTGATGCTGGTAAACCAGGATCTCGCGCCCAGTTGCGGCTACGTCCGCTAGCGTAACTATCATTAGTGACTTTATATGCAACCCAATTCGCAAACTTGGTACTACTGTTATTGTTGAGTGTATACACGTTACGGATAAGCGTCTGATCACCACCGCCAGTAGGACAGCCAACAAGACAGTTATCAATGGAGGTATCTGCAGAAAGATGCGGGGAATATGCTGTGACACACGATGTAAGTAAAGAAGTAGCAATAATTTTATATATAAATGATTTCATTATTCATCCTTTTTGTTAATATTATTTCCATATGAACGTGACAAAACGCCCCCAAAAGCATTCCAGGTGTGTTAGAAAAAATAATTACACTGAATATTAAAATAAAAATCAGAAAGGTAATTAACACTCATCCAAATATAATAAAAGCCAATTAACAACCACCTTGTGATAATTTCAAACTCAAAATCCAATACATTCCGAACGTTAATTAAACAAATTACATTGCGTTAGTTGCTTCATTAAAATGATAAAATCAATGAACGGTAGTGATGTCATTTAGTTACGTTCATATCGTAGCGAGAAATGCAGGTTATAAACATACTGCGATGATTAATATCAGAGAATGATCGCAATTAATAGTGAAGTTCTAAGTTTATACAATGTAACTAATAAGTGTATTTATAAAATAAATTATAAGGGGATTTATGCATTTACTGACTACTATTGATATATCAAATCAATCTATAAATAGACTAGGTCAAAAAAACTATAGAATTCATCCCAGAATTGGTGAATGGATAGAATTAAATACAAATGGAATAGGTACTCTGTACGAAGTTGTGATGGTCGTACATTCAAGTCAGGGTTTTGGTTCTAAAATTTATATTAAAAAAATTGATATAACAGAAGAAGCCATTAAATCTCTCTATACAACTTATTCGGCAATCTGATTTCTGATATTGTTATCTTTAACAATCGAAAGTATAACAATGGTGATAATAGAAAATATCTCACCAGGGAAAGGAGCCCTGGTGAGTGAGTTACTTGAATAAGAAATGCTCATCCCTCAATTATGCTAAATATTTGGAAATTGTTGGGTACCGTTGTAAACACAGCAACTATATGATTTTCATATGTCAGTAATGGCGCACTAGTAGACCAGTAATTCTGATCTATTCTAGTCAAATGGTACTTCTCTACGAGTTGGTTAATCGCTTCGTAAACAGGAATATTGCATTCGAGCAATTGCGATATCATAGCTTCATCGTATAAGTCGGTATCATATAATGTCAGGCCAAAATGTGTTACTAGCAGATACTCAGCAATCTGTTGATATTCATGAATAATAGTACTGCCCATAGCTTATTTCCCTTATATTGGATTACACTGTGGCCAGTGTCTGCTCTCGTAAGATCAAATATTCAAATGCCTCGCGCGCATAACGACCCGCACGAAAGATGGCTCTGTTATCCTCTTTCAGTACCTTTAACCAGGATGCAATATAGCTGTCATGCTGTACCTCACCTTGGATGCCTAATTCAGCACACAAAAACGCTGAACCAATTTCTGCGACTAGCTCCTCAAATGCATAAATCGGATTACCGAACCTCCTAGACATAGATATGATCCCGTCTCTGGCGAGTCGAGAAGCATGGCCCGTAGAATGTACAAGCTCATGCAACAAAGTACTGTAATAGTCAGATACTTTATTAAACTGGATACGTTCCGGCATCGTTATCCGATCAACCCTTGAACTATAGAACGCCCTGTCTTGGTAACTATGGGTTACTTTTACCCCTCCACAAGCCACGACTTGCTCTATTCGCGCCATACATTCACTATCAGAAATCATTGGAATTGTGTGAGGTTGCTGCTCCGAAAGCCCATCACACTGTTCGGTATTGAATAAATGAAAGCTGGTGATAAAGCTTCGTCGCGACATAATTATTTCGCCATTGGCGTCGAATACCGGTTGCCCATGAGAATCAGTAGCCGGCTTCTCATATGGCTTAAATAATGTGACTAGTGTTGATTTTTCCCCTTTACGAACATGACCACCGATATCAATAGCCTGCTTAAATGTCAGCCACTGATGTGAATTAAAACCTTTGTTATAGGTATCAATCCATAGCAGCATCACATTAATCCCACTGTAAGCCCTTCCAGTAATCGCATTAACTGGCAGGCCATGATTTTGGGCCAGTTCCTTATTGCACGTTTGCCACGGTTTTCTCCAGGGAGAGGTACCTTTCTCCAGTGCTGTGATAATTTTATTCGTCACGACCGTGAACAAATCCGCTGGCTCTGCAGCCTTACCTTCGCTAAAGATCTTTTCCTTTTGAGATGATATTTTCATGGTAAGTCCTCTAAATAAAAAAGGGACTTACCCCCATAGGGAAGTAAATCCCTTATGGGTAGGTAAAATCAAAATATCGATTTAACAATTATTAGCGATAAAACTCTCTAATACACAGACAACAGTATTGGTTCTTAACTCCTATTATTAATATCAAAACCATACATAATTCGCTGTACATTACTCAGTCATATTTCCCAATATTCTCACAGGTAATATCGAAGAATTCCATAATTCAGCCCTACTGAAATAATGATTGATATAGATAAAATATCGGCATAGATGCATATCTCTTAGCTAATGGATCCTCAGAGATATAGCCAATTATGGTATATTGGATAAACTTACCTTCATCGCCGTAAACTGCTCTATTCGCTTTTAAAAGTTCAAGAGGATTACCGCTCTAAAGCGCGTCCTTTCAGGTTATGGTCGCTTTGGCTGTTGTCATAGACAACAATTTAACAATTGTATGATAGTTAATCGTTTTTTTGTTATCAAGTTGCATTAACTCTCAAAATTTAAATCTCACTCTCGGCATATAGTCATCTCAATCATTTAACCACTTGAAAATAAATGAAATTTAGTTTAAAAGTGTTTGTAATTTCCAATGGATACTGGAGGCTAAATTTTGCTTTTAGCATATGCTGTTGAAAAGGATACGGCTAAAATTGTACATATTGATGAAGTCCCGAACGGGATAAAGTGCAACTGCATCTGCAAAGAATGTAATGATGAACTCATTGCTAAAAATCGGGGAAAAATACAACAACATCACTTCGCCCATAAAAATATGGCCGAAAGTCGTTCTTGTTTAATGACCCAGCTTCACTTAGCCGCACAGTATTATTTTCTTTCGCTAAAAAAATTCTTAATTCCTGAAGTAGAGTTTCAATATAAAGACAAGAATTTTAAGATACCAAGCAGTGCAGCAACTATATTGTCAGCGCAAATGGAAGTCCAAATTGATAAGTATATTGCTGATATATTAATCGATACAAATGTTGGTAAATTTATTATAGAGATTTGCGTAACACATAAATGTGAAGGGGAGAAAATCAACTTCTACAAAGAAAATAAAGTTAATACTCTAGAATATATATTTAATAACTATGATCATTTTGATACAGAGGAATGGCTTGACCGTTTAGCCACCGATGTTATCCCTGTTGAGTGGATTTATTATCAATGCAAAGAAGATTTAATTATTAAACATGATAATGAACTCATCTTAGAAGCTGAATTAAAAAAACAAAGAAGAATAAAAAATACAGAATCTACAATTTTAAAGCAGATAAAAACAAAAGAATTATTGTTGCCAGAAATAAAAAAACCAGTGAGTTATATTTATGATAATGATGAACACTTCAAGGATTTAATTTTATTAGAACAAAAAACCATAATCATAGATAGTGTTGAATTTATAAAAAAGGAAGAAGATATTTATATACTAGAAGGAGTATATAAATATACTAGAAGGAGTATATAAATATAAACACAAAAAATACAACATCTGGATAGTCTATTCCATCTCAAATAAAAAACCAGACATCTCAAGCTTTTCCGATGCCAATATTATTATAAGGTCGTACCCTGAAGATAAAGATACCCCATTATGGGAATGGCTTAGGTATCCGCCATTAGAAAAAAAAGAACGTCTTAAATATGAGGAATTCGTTGAGGAATGTAAAAAAATGCAGATTCCAAGCAAGAACTACTAAATATTTATCTCCAACTAAATACGTTAGCTGAAAATCACTTTCAATCTAGAGATTCTCTTTTTAAAAAAGATTTTTGGAAGTGGCGAAAGTGGATGACACATAAAAATCTCTTCACTTCAGCAGAGAATGGAAAAGGCCCATCAATTCCAAATATACTAAAAAAAACAACCTATTCATATTTATGGATGTTTAACTCTTGGCATGTTTTTTTCGTAAGCCGGTTAATTGAAAAAATTGATAACATTCCTGTAGGAGCATCTATTAGCTTTTCAAAAATATTTGATCTGATATCTTATGATTTTCCACCGATAAAAGAATTTTACTCTCTGGAGAATATGGCAAAAAATCGAGAAATACAGATATATCACAAACCATTTATAGAGAGAAAAGCAATACTTCATGAAGTATTAAAACCATTCTTATCTTTTGGGGCTATAACAATTGCTGATGATCATATTAAAAGAATATCTTCACTCATTGAGTTATTAAACGAATGATTTATTACTCAACTTTACTATAGATACGCTCAACATAACGCCCTCTTCCATCGCCGTGTCCCAGATCCATTGATACCATTGCTCTGGCTTCATTATCACTCATACCGCTGCTCTTATGATATTCCAGTGCATCAACTGCCCAGGCATAACGTAAACTATGTGGCGCGTACTTACCGGTTAGCCCTGCATTTCGAACAGTATTTCGGTATTTATCAATAGCTGATTGTAAATTAGGCTTGTCGATTAACTTACCATTGTGTGTATTGGCATATTTCAACGCATAATTAACGGCCTGTAATACTTGTTCTCGATTTATAATCGTTGTATCACGAGGACGGCCGCCTTTAGTACCAAAGACAACTCTTAGACGAATATCATTACGTAACAATGCCGCTCGCCATGTTGCTAATGATTTAGCGGACTGGACTGCCTCTTCAGTTCTTAACCCCATAACTCGAGCCAATTGCATAGCAGCTGCGGCCCCAATGTCATGCTTCTGTGTATAAGATAATGCGGCTAGATAGCGTTCGTTATTTATAGCAATTTTGGTTCCATCACGACTCGCATCTGATAATCCAAGTGCTGAATTACTTAGTTTTTCATGTTGTGGATCAGCTATTTTACTCCTTCCTGCAATAGAAAAAATTGCTCTAATTGCTGACATTTCATTTTGCAATGTACGTTTTGATATATTTTCAAACTGACGGCTTTTAATATAAAGCTCTATATGATTAATTTTTAAATGTTTTACATCTCTAACCTGAATATTTAGTTTTGCCATTCTAGCGGCAAATCGATCAGCTATTTTTGATCTATCGGAAACGGTCTTAAAACTCCCTCCTGATTGGCGGGCTAACGTTACTAGCTGCTTACTCAATTTCGACATCTAAACTCCTTCTTATATGCCAAAATACTCATACATTTCGACCCCAACGACGCGGTTAATTTACGCTTTATGCGGCTCGACTGATATCTGTGCATTGGGGCGGCGAGATGTTGAGTTATTACGAGGTTCCCCAGCTCTCTGAGCTGTTCGCGGTATACACCGACCTGACTGAGTCAGACTACCTCCATCCATCAGTTCTCACTGATGTTGCCATCGATATCGAGTCGATTCTCTCCTTAGTTGTAACCTTTACCCCTCATGGTTTATTCATAGATTCGACGTATTGAAACTAAGTTGAACATTGCGGTTGAAAGAAACATTATTCTTGCACCCAGACCACTCAGCAGACACTGTTCGAAACTCTGACCACATGTGTGTCAGATCGTAAGAGATGCTGAAAGGCCGCACACCATCGGACAGGACAGTGGGCCTTCGCGCAGCGTCACTTGGTATATGCTTCGCAATTACACAAGTGACGCTGCACACATCCTATGCTCCAAATGTTGCTCTAGCAGATGCCAAATGTTCCAATTGGCATAGCAGAGAGCCACAAATGTCACCAGGATAGCTAGACTATCAGTACAAAAATAATAATATGTTGACGCCATGTTTCTCCTTATCGAGGAGAAGCAGTCCGAGCTGGAGGTTCACATTCCAGCACGGTGGCAACCATCTGAAGTGAGCTGAGAAATTTTTATCATAATTGCGATCTCTCTTCTCAAATGTTCAATGGCATTACCGCTCGAAAGCGCACCCTTTCAGGTTACAGGCGCATTGGCTGTGATCGCCCTAGAGCACTTCTTTCAGATCACGGAAGCATTGGTTGCTATATTGAATAGCGCGACAACGTAGCTATAGTAATTTTAATTCATTATAAATTCAATGAACTATAAATATAAAAAATAAGTATATTTTTAACTGTAAGGATATTAAATACAGATTGCATTACAATATGTAACCTTAGCATTCCCCACATCAAAGCAACATATTAAAATAAGATATAAATTGAGCATGTAACTTAAATTATTATAGTAATATACACTACATATTTTCCGATCAATAGTAATCTACCTAACTACTTAGCTTCATACTTTTTACGTTTTAGCATTTGACTGTTTTTCACTCGTAGTTTCTCCTTTAGGCTCCTTTGGCAATTTATCCACATAGGGTAGAGCTGCGGCTATAACTTGAATCAGTTGATCTTTTGATATTGATAGAGGCTTATCTATCTCATTCGTAGTCACCGATGCGTTCTTCATGAATTGAACCGCTTCTGCACAATTATTTATATGTTTCATTATTCTCATATGACGAGGGAAACAACCGAGAGGAGACAAAGAAGCCTGTTTTTACAGGCCTCATATCTGTATTCAGGATTAGGACGTATGTGGTGTGAGTCTGACACCTGCCGCTCGCGTAATTTTTGCCAGCGTCGTGAGTCTCGGATTACCACTTGCGGATAGCGTTTTATACAGCTGTTGGCGGGATAAGCCGGATTTTTGGGCTATCTCCCCAATTCCACCGCGCGCTTCAACGACACGACGAAGTGCCGTCATAAAGGCCGCAACGCCACCTTCTTCATAAATATCTTCGAGCGCCGTTTGTAAGTAAATCTCGGCATAAGCAGGATCGGCTTTTAGTTCTTCGATTATTGCCATGTCGTGATCTACTGATGGAGGCAAATCACCAGAAACCGCGGTAGGAGAGGCCTTTTTATTTTCGATCTTCGTCATTTTGTTTCCTCGCTTTATAGTCCCGCAAATATTTCACTGCCTTGTCTATGTCGCTGTCTTGCTTATCTTTGTCGCCGCCGTACAAGAGGATAATTATTTTCTTTCCATCAATCGCGTAATAGATTCGATAACCGGGACCAAAATCAATCTTCATTTCCAAAACGCCCTCTCTTACGGCCTTGTAGTCACCAAAATTTCCGGCTGATGCACGGTCAATTTGGATATCAATTTTCGCGGCGGCCTGGCGTTGCTTCTTTCTTAGTTTGGTTATCCAGTCAGTAAATGGAACCTTTCCTTGTGCATCCTGATAACGTTTTACTTCATACTTCATCGAGTTCCCTCTACTTATGCTTATTGTCGTCTATAAACGACATTGTGACAACTTTTTTTCGTTCCTTAATCTTAAATTTTCTGAGTACCGTTAGCCTTTTAAGCGCATATAAAAACCAAGTTGTCAGTACAGTTTTTATGATAATTGACCAAGCTAGCTTAATATAGAACGAAATTACTCATGAATAAGGTAAGTATTATTCATAGTTAAAATGGAAGATCATGCCTAATAGATAAATCTAAGTAATATAACAATCAGTTCGTATAATTTATATTATTTATTATTTGAAAAATACAATACAAGTTAAAATATGCATTGTCGAGAGCTCCAACAAAATATACTCTCAGCATAAGGGAGTAAGAATTAATATATGTGAGTAAATTATATATTAAGATAAATACAGCTTGTATAACGATATATTTATAAGGGGAAGAAATGAATAATAGAAAATCCAATCCTCAACAAAATAATATTTGGGTAGCCGTATACAATAGCTTGATCACTATAATTATGATATTTATTTCCATTCTCGCCTTTGTGTTAACTGCCCATAAGGGCGGTGTAGCCAGGCAAGAAAACTCAGATGATGGATGGCGTGATGGACATAGTGGTTACGGCTTTTATGTTGGTGATATCAGAAGTGATGATGATTAAGGGTTTGGCATGGTAAATGATAATTATTGAAGGAGTCATTTACCTTTGGTAATCACAGTCTTAGCTACATTAGTTACTATTTGCCCACCAACAGCGCCAGCTTGCTGTGATGTTTTACTACCACTACTCACTGATTGAGATACCATCACTCCGATCTGCATACCACTCCAGCCTATAGCCCCGAACCAAAAAGCGGGCAGCGCTAGAAACATTGATCCCAGAACCAGATTCATGATCCAGCCTTCTGAACCAATACTCATAAACCAGTTGTAGTAGCCTCGCCCCCCTGAATAGATGATCTCAATCAGTCGATCATCTAACCAGCCAGCCAATTCCCACCAGAACGTCACAAAGATCATTGCGAACATTGCCAAGGTTAGTGTGACGACCACTTTCGGATCATAAGCCCCCAAAAGCATCACTAAAGGGATGCAGATAACCATCGCCATAATCAATATACCGTGCACCATTGGGAGAGCTTGACGTAATGCATCAAATGCCGGTAGCTGCGTCACCTGGGCAGAGAACGTCCCCAATCCGCTGATCATTTGCTTTAATCCCGTATCAATATTTGCCTCTGTTCCTCTTTGACTTCCCGTCATATAGGTTTCACCACCGGCAGATATCAAGGTATTTTGGGGACTAACCAGCCAACGTAGTAGGTTTTCTTCCCAATGAGAGGGATCCCGCGCTTTCATCATATTGACCGTGCGATTGTCGAACGCAGTTAATAATCGTGCTTTTAACCCTGACTTGGGGGTGCTCCACCATTCTTTGCAGGTTGGGTATCCACCCTGCCCAACATCAGGATAGCCACTGTCTCGTTTGTTGTTGTATGGCCATTGTGAACGAGGCGAAATCGACGTGTAATAACCATAGTACCCAGTATTGGTTAAGAAGTAGCTTGAGCCAATCCAACCAACCGAGTTAATAGTTGCATCAGTAAGCTGGCCATTAGTGGACTTCAGTTTAAAGTATGCTTTCGAGTAACACTGAGTGGCAAACTCTTGTACCTCTTGCCGTATTACCGGATCAATAAGTTGAGTATGCTGAACCTCAAAACGCAACTGCCGTAGCTGGGTGCCACAGGGAATGGAGGCAATAGCTGCATGAGTAATCCCTTTAGACAGGTTATGAACCAAATACCACCACATAGGTACTTTAGCCACTTGCCCATTGAAGTCTGTGAGAAAACCACTGTATCCTGATTCATCCGGTCTGGGGACATTTATCCCGCATGTAGTTGAGCGCGTTCGGTCAAATTTCATGGTGGAAAGATCGACATCTTTAAATGGCATAGCACAGAACAGGATGACAACAAACGCCACATACACCACTTGCTCTATCCGGGGTAATGCCAATGTTCCCTTATTACCTTCATCATCACCTTCAGTGCGTACTTTCAGCCAGATACCTACAATCTTCAATACTAATGGCAAGGCAAACAACCCCGTGGATGTGAAAATTGTCCACAAGGCGCTATTGATAATCCATCCAAGAAAAACCAGAAAAAACTCAAGATAACTGTCTGCTGTCATCACATCCCCCAGCGATAACTGGTGAACTCAATCAGCAACAATAAGGATATCATCTGTACCTCTAGGCGATAGATTGCCATCGGAGCTGTCACTTGCTGTAATAATGTCTTACGAACACGATGAAACCACATTCCAGCAACAATGCCATAGATAGCCAAACGCCAGAGAAATAACGGAAGTTTGGCCTGCTGCAGCCACGAAAATAGAACAACTGTATTTCCCCAAAAATAACTGCTTAACCCTGTAATCACGCCCACCAGGAACAGTATTCCCATCACTTCCAAAATGGGTATTACAATTCTTCTCCAACGACGCGAGGTTGGTTTGTTCGGTTGCGATTTGCCTAGTCCTTTTATAATTATTCCTCCGTGGACTTGTTGAGTCCCTGAATAATAAGGTCATTTTTCTGAGTGTGTTGCCGTAAGCTGTTGTCTACATCTCTTGTCTCCTGACGCGTAACGGCTGCTAGAATTGAGTTATTGCTGATGTTTTTGCGTATCTCCATTTCATTCTTAAGAGCGGCTATTTCTCTATCAAGGAACGCCAATCGACGATCAGATTCATCCATTGCCAGTTTTTGCTCTGCAGCATGAGGCTCAGATTGACCCACAATCAGCATTCTTCGCATTGCCAATGCTGTCGATACGGTGTCGGCCATTGCCAGTTCTCCCGCTAAACGCTGTACCAGAGCACCGTTATCAGGATCATCTTTCAATGCCTGAATAACACCTCGACTGACCACGAGATCTCCCGAGTTTAATGTTGCCAAATTAGTCGTGCTTGGAGCTAAGTTGCCGTTAACCAGCTTGGCGAGAATAGTCAGATTTTCAGAAGTTAGACTCTCCAACATCGGGGAAAATCCCTTGCCCGGTGTTGAAGTGCCCGATTCATTCGCTAAGCCACCACCACTGCAATCCGTTCCCTGGACACAAGTCCGAATTGCACGGTCACCCAGAATATCAACCACGGCTTCGGCAGCTTCCTTACTGGTTTTATATTTTTGGCACAATGCGCCATTACAGGCCGACTTACTGATTGTGGCATTACTTGTAGCTGGTTGTTTATTCAGGATGTTATAACCGGCCTTTGCCAGATCGTAGGTTGGCTTGATCGCGGCTTGGCCATGCCCTCCTTTCTTCTGACCGCCAATCCATTTAACGCCCTCTTTGCCTGTAGCTTGTTTTTGCTGGTTATCCGCCCGTACCGCATCTGCGGTATTGGAAACAATATTCTGATACTCCTCACTAATCGCAGCCTGCGTCCATTTGTTACCAAACACATAATTCCCCATCTTTTTTGACATGGTTTGGCAGTTAAGCTGTGCCTTATCAAAAGCCACATTGGCCTGGAGCACTCCGTTCGTCAGCAGTTCGTACAAGCCAGGGTTAGCGCGTTGAATAATCATGGCTGGTAAACTTGCCACTGCGCCGGTGGCTCCATTTATTACGTTACTCATCATATTTTTGAAGCCAGCTGTGGCACCATTAAGTTGGTTTTTTACCGTCGTGCTCAAATCGAAATTGCCGCACATCAAGTCGTTGTTCCAACTGATACCTATGCCCATCTTCTCCATATTATTGCTACTCGGCGGTTGCGATATCACCGTACCACCGCCAATACTGTAAAATAGGTTGTCATTAACTGCGCCATTCATGGCTTTGCCATAGCCTGCATTGGTTCCTTCTACTGTTAAATCGAACGCAGCGCCAGCCGGATCAGCCAAGATCCAGATCATACAACTGGCTAACAATCCTTTTTTAAAGCAGTCCTGTTGTTTCATCGTATCGATATTCCCTTGTTGATTTAAAAATGAGAGCTGTAGAGAAATGTTTGTCCTCGTCTTTGGCAGCAAGAATAGGGCTGCCATAATGCCCAGGCATAATTGCCATCCTTAGCAATAGGATTACTACTATCGGGGAAAACAGCACAAGACGAGGTTATTGAGGGGGCTAATCGTTGCCACTTATGGTTTTTGGTACCCGTATTTTCAGTTACCGGATCAGGTGGCCAATATCCATTTCGTCGGCTGGATACCATTGGAGTATAAACATGTAGTTGGCCAGTACGGGTGATGATGTCTGCCGTACGCTGTGCGACAACAGCCGCCGCTTTATAATCATCAACTTGGGTAACAAATCCACTGCGGGGATAAACATTACTCCACATCTCTCCCCCAGTTGTGGAGCCAATTTCCCTAACTCCAGGGATAAGCGCTTCAGGATAGAGTAATTCAGGTAATCCACTACGCCATACCCAACCATCTAGAGTACTGAGAAAGTAAGGAACAAATGAGCTGGCTGAGCCAGCACAGGAGTAGCCCAACGAACCGAGAAAGTTATTAAATATTGGCGTTGCCAAGGCTGGATGCCCGATAGCATCTGCATTCTTGAACCGAAGATTAACACTACGTTCCCCACGTTTTTGCTCGTTATTACCGCCACCTTGAGCAATACCTGAAATTCCAGTTCCCAATATGGCAACTTCCGACCAGGGATTAGCCCCTGTTTGAGCATAACTGGAGATCACTACATTGGGTATGTAATGGGAGACTCTAACCGAGGAGCGGACAGTGCAACCCCATACGGTACAAAACAGCCAATAACAGATGCCAGAGATTCGATATTCAAGGCAACTGGGAGACAGTGAACTGGCAATAATCTGCACGGAATTAATCGCATGGGCAGTTAAAGGTTGAGCCGAACAACTGAGCAATAAAACGATAATTGAATGATTAGAAGGCTTCGGTATCTGGGGCATTATTTCCCCCTTTTGAAGTCATCAAACTGAGTTTTTGCTAACGCAACATCAGCGGTGCCATATACGACGTAGCGATCATCAAATACCACAGCAGGGTATTTTTCTAGCTTAAAGTTATATGCCTGAAGAACACCCTGATATGCCTGGATGATTTTTTGTTCTTTATGTTTCCAATCGGGTGACTGGAGTACTGCTTGGGCAGCCAGCTCAGCCTGATAAGGATCAGCCGGTAGCTTACCAAATGCCTCGTACTGAACAGTTTCTGGCGCATCCAGGAAAACTGCATGGCTATTAGGAATTAATACAGGGAAATGTTGGCTGTCGGTAAAGACTACAGTTCTGGCCTGTGCCTCAATAGCAAAAGTCAGTGTTAATAATAAAAAAGTGGAGAACCTCATGCTGTGCCCCTGCGTTGTATCAAAGTCACAGGGTGATCGAGATGAGTAAGCAAAACAGCAAACAACCAGAAATGGAGTTTTGAAAATTACTTTACAGGGTGATTTTCTAATCACTTTTGTTGGTCACTACTCATAAAGGAAACCGTAACAATGCAAAAGTATGTCGCTAAAGTGAAACTCAAATTCAAAGTATATGGTATCGGATTGATCTTGCTACTATTGGGTGGGACTGGTGTCCACTTCGATCACCCCTGTTACCTCTTATAAATCGATAAAAAAGCCTCTCACTGAGGTTTTTCATTTATTATTGAAAATTAACCCCATAATCTGATACTGATTTAAATCTTGTTTTAGTGTCTGCGGTAGACGTCTGATTTATATCAGATAACACGGTTGGCATCCTTGATATACTTTTGAAATTAATTTCAAAATCAATACCATTCTGATGGTTGTCGGGTATAAAATTATCAATTATAGTATCGATACCTGTATTAATGGTATTTTCAAATACTAATCTAATTAGATATTCAGAGTCCTTATCTAAAAAATAATTTCAAGAAAAATCCAGATCTAGGAGCTACTTCATTATAAACTAAGATAGAAACTTCTTGAAAAGGTAATGTTATTTCCATTGGAGCACTCGATATAAACTCTTTGCCATTAATAACATATAAATAGCAGTGATATATTATATCCTTTAAATTAATCATCATCAATTGCAATATCCACGTTCAACTCTTTAAAGGAGATATTGTATTTTAAACAATATTTAAAAATCACAATGCACAGATATCTAAGAATTAAAGTACCAAGGCTCCTCTTCGTTACGCTTCAGTTCCAAACTCTGATAGATATTTATATTTACAGTAAAATTCCACGGCCTCTGAAAAAGAAGTATGACCGACGAGTAGATTATTGTTATCTATAGATCTAGATATAGTGTAGTCAGCCGCATGATCCATCTCATGAACCAAAAGATCTGTAGATATAACTCTATTCTCATTATCCGGAGTGAATATAAATGATCTACATACCCATTCGAAACGCAAAAACTCTCAGAACTTTTCTGACCTTTTGTATTAAGTGAAGCCATTGAGTTCGACCTGAATTTACTTTTAACAGTTTTTCACTACAAGGCGAGGTTTAGTGAAATGTTCCTCAGAAATAGTGTTATGTAAAGATAAGGAATCGACAGAATGCAAAAATCCTAGAGATTTTTTAGTTAGATATATAGGTCGCACTAATCTGACCAACGCGTGAACTGAATTAATAACATTATTATTAATGTTATCGATTAACTCTTCTAACTCATTCTGAATTTCAGAAGTAATATATTCTTTTGAAAATCATTATCTCAGAGCTGTTGTGTAATTCAATTCAAGTTCATATGATTTTTTTCGTTTTTCGGCACCCATTTTTCCATCAACTATGAGAGTAAATAGAAGTTCGTCAAATATACTGTACTTCGTTCGTACATCAGTTTATTACCATTTCGGTAGAGAACTGCCTTACATAAAGATGGAATAAACTCTTAACCTTCTAAAAATATATTTTAAACGATTTAATATCGCCGTCTGGACTTATCACGAATTTGTTTCTGTAGAAAATTACACTATCGGCATCGTGCATAAAAATTTTATTTCATCCGGGCGAATCGCATCTCTTTAACTATGTCCAACTACAAGCACCCATTAACGGGGATGACCTGCTACCCGTAATCAATAACGCTTAGTTTGTAGAGCGACCGTTGTGACAAGACATTCTTAGTCGTGGTGATCTATGTCCGCTCCTCACAGCCGAAGCTGCTAGAAGTTTTATGGACAACTAAGTGACAGAAGTGGACATAACTAAAATAGGGAGCAGGTAGGTACTTACTATTCATTTGCCAGTGTGGTAATTTTTTGAAATGAAATTGACTGAAAAAAACCTTGATGTATCACTTCGGCATGGAGAGTGTAGTGACAGAGGAAATAAAACAGGGTCTTAGCACTACATTTAGCGGATTGTCTGCACCTACACCATGGCCGGGCGCTAATGCTCGGTTGCTTGGATTAGGTGTAGGACTACCTATCGCGCCTCTTGTTCGTCTGTCTCAATTTAGTGCCGCTGAATTTGAACGTTTCACTCTCGAATGGGCTTCTGATTACCTTGCAAGGCAGCAATATGTAAATGAAGTTCAGCAGCGTGGTGGTGCAGGGGATAAGGGACGGGACATAGTTGTTTGGCTTGACCCAACAAATGTTTCACCGCGGCGATGGCACCTGTACCAATGTAAACATTATGATACTAATTTAGGTCTTCCAAAGGCTGGTATCGAAATTGCAAAAGTCATTTATTATACTTTTATTAGTGACTACACAGCACCTGAAGAATACTACTTTGTTACACACAAAGGTGTAACGTCACCATTTCAAGACCTTCTCGACGACCCAGAAAAACTCAAGCAGGCGATTTTTTCAGGATGGACGTCTTATGCCAAAACGATTACAACAAAATATGAAATTCCCCTGACAATAGAACTTCAAAGTTATATTAAAAAATTTGATTTCAGTATTTTCCGTGCAAAGCAACCACATGAATTACTCGAAGAACATAGAAAGACTTCATTTCATCTTACGGTCTTTGGAGCACCTCTAATTGAACGTGACCCGCCCGAGGCTCCTCCATCAGCAGTTGACCCTATAGAGACCGCATATATTGAGCAACTGTACGCCGTCATTAGCCATGATATAGCAAACCCAGTTCGGACCTTCGCTGATTTTGAAAAGAGTATCAATCACGTAAAACTTTTCGAACGTTCTCGCATTACCTTTTATTGTGCGGAGGGATTGAAGGAACTTGCTAGAGATCAGATGGCTAATCAAACATTCTTTAATACCTTACTGGAGGAGTTCAATGATGGGTTGTACTACACATACACAGATCAGGAAGGGACACCGTCGGTCCGTTTGAAAAGTACCGTAAAGGCAGCTCAAACTTTACAGCTTGGTGCACATCCGCTTGCTGCTCACGTCACAAGTAAGGACCGTGAAGGTATGTGCCATCAATTAGCCAATAATAGGGTAATTGATTGGTGCAATCCATGATTGAAACATTAGAAATAAAGAGACACTTCGAAGATAGACCTTTCAATTCCCCTCTGGAGTATGGGTTCCGTGCGTTATTCATATTAAACGCAGCTGGTAACATGGCTATGGACCTACAAAGAATAGTTTCTTATGACTACCTTCTTGTACATACCAGCGATGTGCAAAATGGGCCTAAGAGTCTTCATCCGGCGGTTCCTCACAGGGGAGCTGAGCTACTTGTGAAACGTGGTTCAATTCAAGCAGGGCTTAATCTAATGCTATCGAGGGAATTGATCGAGGTGTTTTTTTCCCCTGATGGGATTCTATATCAGGCTTCCGAGCTGACTGGAAGATTTGTGCAGCTCCTAGAGTCTTCTTATGCAAGTGAACTTGCAGAACGTGCCTTGTGGGTGACGAAACAGTTTTGTCACTTTTCAAATGAAGAACTTGCTTCATTTATGACACAAAATGTAGGTCGATGGGGCTCTGAATTCGATCGATTGACTGCAATAGACTTATTGGATTTGTGAAAATGTTCCGGATAAGAAAAATACTTTTACGTGGAAATGGTGTTCAAGATGCTTATGTGGACTTCGATAAGGGTGCGAACATTCTGGCGGGGGAGTCCGATACCGGAAAGAGCTACCTTATCAGCTGTTTAGATTATATTCTTGGTGCAGAAAAACTTAAAAAAAAGCCTAAAGAGGCCGCTGCTTATACACACCTTTTCGTTGAGTTCGAAAATTCCAAAAATAAAGTGCTAACGCTAACTCGTGCACTGGATGGCGGAAAGCTAGCTGCTCATTATGTTCCAATTCACAGCATTGATGGAAAAGGAGAGTCGATAGCACCTGTCCGTAAAGGAAAGAGCACAGGACCTGATGTTACATCTATACTTTTCCCTTTCGCAGGAATTAAGGAGGCTAAGTTGCGTAAGAATGCACGTGGCGCAACGCAACGCCTTTCCATCCGTACGCTTGCCCCGCTATTTCTGATTGATGAAGTATCCATCATCGACGAATTCTCGCCAATAACTGGTCGCTCCGGTTACGATGATACCGCCCGAAAACGTATGTTCTCATATATTCTCACTGGCATAGATGATGATGGAATTGTTGCTGAAGAAAAAACTGAAATTGTAAGAGCGCGACTGCAAGCCAAGTTTGAGATTGTGCAAGAGATGATTCAACCGCTTGAAGAACGCTTTGGTGCCAAGTCGGATACTCCTCCGCTCGATCATGAATATGGTAATGAGCTTGATGATGTGATCGCAACATTGTCTGAAGAGGTAAAAAAAGCAACAACCAATATTTCCCGCTTACACGAGGAAATACAGGAAACAACAGCACTGAGTCTAAAAGCTGAATCTCAGTTACTGGGTGTGGCTGAAATCCAAATAAGATATAGCTTGCTCGAAGAGCGATACCATTCCGATCTGAAGCGGTTAGACTTTCTTGCGGAAGGAGCTCATTACTTTGAATCTCTCCAAGAGGTTCCTTGCTCTCTCTGTGGGCAGAATATAACTCTCGATCATTATCACAGCGAAAAAACGCAGACGCTATTGAATAGCGATAAAATTCGGCGTTCTGCAACAGCAGAAGCTGCAAAGATCCATGCGTACTTGGCAGATCTCCAAAAAGCAATTGGTAATCTTAATCAAAGAAAAGGAGAGTTAGAGCAAGAGAAGGACAATGCTCAGAACTTGCTTACGAATCTACGGAGAGATCTCACTCGTAACTTAACACCTTTGCTAGCTCACACCCTAGAGCACCTCGAAAAACTGCTTGAGTACCGCTCCGAGAGAGACGCCGAACTTACTGATTTCCAAAGGTGGGACGAACTGAATAAGCTCCAAATAGATATCCAAAAATCGCTTACCCAAGACAACCAACCAAAATTAGAATGGGAAGGACTGTCTTCTCAATCACTGACTAGCCTTTGTACAGAAATTGAATCAGTTTTAACCGACTGGAAATGGGGATCTAAACCTCGAGTTGCCTTCGATGAGAAAGAGTATGACATCATTGTTGACGGTCAACCCCGTCAGTCACACGGCAAGGGGATCCGCGCAATTCTTTATTCGGCCTTTATCATTGGGCTATTAAAGTACTGTATTAACAATGAATTACCGCACCCTGGGTTAGTAGTAATAGACTCACCTCTAACCAGTTACAAGAAGAAAGGGGCAGTAAAAGTATCTGGCTCAGACGAACCAATATCTGCAGGTGTCGAAACTGGATTCTGGCATTCATTGGCCCAATTACCGGAAACTTTACAAGTTATTATTATTGAAAACAAAGAACCGCCAACTTCAATTATGACAAAAGTGCATTACGAATGGTTTGCGGGAGAGTATGCCGAGTCTAAAGAGCGTTCTGCACTGATTTCAGGTGCCAGCTAACCTCCCGCAATTTCGTAATTGGGAGATCAATGTTTTTGAAAATTATTTTCAAAAAATTACGGGGGACAAGTAGCTGAATACAGCGTAGACAGCCTATGAAAATAAAAATACCAACATACGAAGATTATCAGAACCACAATGGCCTTAATTATCATCAGTTATGGAACTCAATTGGTGATGGGTGGGTTTGTCCTGGGTGTGGGCGCAATAAATTTCAGATCATGAAATGGACTCGAAGATTCCCGAATTCACCAAATTCTTTTATGGGTTGGGTTGCAGCCTTACATAAACACCATGATCACTCCATTGGCTTTTGTGAACCTGGCCAGACTCGATTCCCTGAAACATTGATATGTGGTCAGTGCAATTCCACAGATGGGGTTGTAAAGAGAAAGCTAAAGTTACCATCAAATTTCTCATTCTCTACACGAGAGATGAACACCTTCATTCGAGCTACACCGCACGGAAGACATGAAATAAATTACGACCTAGCTTTAGCTATATTCAACTTATTTGCGGCCAACTTGGGCCGTTAAATGCAATGAATAGTAAGGTTGGTTAATCAGTTTGTAGCAGACCAATCATCAACTTAATGGGCGATTTGATCAGTGAAGACAGAGGTAATTTCACATTAAAGATAAAAGAACAAATAGCTAGAGAGGATATGTATATTTGTTATTCACCTAATTGTTATCATACGTTGCTGACACTCCACTGGCCTGCTTTGTTTGATATTACCGGTGTCAGGCCAATGAAAATCAACGTGTTGTAAGATCTTATCCAGGATAAAGAACACCAGGAGCTTACCTTATCGAACAAGAAACTCCAACGCTGTTTGAAAGACGTCAGCTGGCGCCCAGTTTATCTGGATAAGGCATCTCTAGGTCAGAGTAGATTTGATATTCAAAATAATGCGTCATTAGAAGTCACTGAAAATTAATATCAGTACATCCGGACACGCCGACTTGATATAAAAATACGGACAGTTGACCACATCGCTAACTATTGCTGAATTTCATTTAAAGTAAGGGATATAAAAATGAGAACCGTACAGTATATTTTCAATATCATAACTGAACACATAACTAACATGTTGGTTATTTAATTTTTACATAAATAAGATATTCAAAGGAGAAAGGTTATGGTTAATTTCAAAATTATTGAAAAAGGTAAAAACATCCCCTCGGATGACATAAATACGGGATATCTTCGCATTGACAATTGGAACGATTATTCCTTTGTTACTATGTTTTTTCTCACTATTTTTGACCGCAAAGGAACAAAACATGAAATTGGAAATTTAAAAATTGGTTTTGAGGGACAAAAAGAAGAAGTTAGTACACATTCAACATTGGAAAAAATATTTACTAACCTAAAAGATGATTATTTCTCTTTGGGTGATAGCTTGGAGTACTACAAAAATTTAAATAATCTAGACTCTGAATTAAAAATGGATATTTTAACTTCATTAAAAGACATTATTATTAACACAAATAGATTGTCTGATATTGAAAATGAGAGTGTATTAAATACGTCCTTACTGCGAAGTGTTACTCTTTCTGATATTCATGGTCAGTTTTCAAGAGTATTAAATGGCTTAGATGAACTTTCAGATTTTGACTTTGATTTCAAAAGGCGAAGTATTGAAGGATTTAGCGACCTAGATATATCTTTTAAAGTAGAAGTTGACTCAATTCCAAGCACTAATATACATGCATTTATTGGCCGGAATGGATGCGGTAAGACCACTATATTGAATGGAATGATTGAAGCTATAACTGATCCAGCTAATGAACTTGTATATTTTACTGATAATGACAGATTCAGTGAATCTAGAATACCTAAAGGATATTTTCGTTCTCTGGTATCAGTATCTTTTAGCGCTTTTGACCCCTTTTCACCACCTCAAGACCAGCCAGACCCAGCCAAAGGGACACGATACTTTTATATTGGCTTAAAAAGTCCGGAAAACCCCCAAAGATTGAAATCACTTGAAGATCTCCGTTTGGAATTCGTTTCTGCATTAATTGGTTGCCTAAGGTCTGACAAAAAGAAAGAAATTTGGAGCAGCGCTATCAAAAAATTAAACAGTGATCAGAATTTTGCCAACATGGAGCTAAGTATACTGAATACAAGGTACGAAAAGCTCAAGGATAAGAAATCAAAAATTCAGGTAGATAGTGATAAATTCAGGGATTATCTATATGAAGATATCACTAAATATTTATCACGCATGAGTTCTGGGCATGCAATTGTATTATTTACTATAACAAGATTAGTCGATACTGTAGGCGAAAAATCGTTGGTATTACTTGATGAACCTGAAGGGCACCTTCATCCTCCATTACTGTCTGCATTTTTACGGACCTTGAGTGATTTACTGGATGCTCGGAACGGAGTTGCCATCATTGCAACTCACTCTCCTGTTGTCTTACAAGAGATTCCAAAGTCATGTGTATGGAAAGTAATTAGGTCTAGAGAGGCAATAAATATAATACGTCCAGAGATAGAAACATTCGGTGAAAACTTGGGAGTTTTGACGCGTGAAGTATTCTCTCTTGAGGTAGCTAACTCGGGATACCACTATTTACTATCGCAATCAGTCGAGTCAGGCCTCTCATATAAAAGAATACTTGCTAAATATAGCAATCAAATTGGGCTAGAGGGAAGGACAGTATTAAAAGCCATGGTCTTAAGTAGGGATGAAGGAAACATGAAATGAAAAAAATCCCTATTCATAAAAAGTCCTTTACAGAAATGTTGGAAAAATGCTCTGAAGGTATGGAACAAAGAAATGTGCGTAGAAATTTTAATAGTCTATTTACAACATTTTTACAAAAGGAACAGCAATATCAAGAGCTAAGTTCTGTAGGGAATTTATTTTTGTACCCCAAACTTGATCCACTGACAGGTTCCACAAGAGTAATTGGAAACTTGACTAAGACAAAACTTATTAATCTTTATGAAAATAATCTTAGAAATAAAGATAAGCCTGCAAGAGGCTATTATGATGATTTGCTTGTTTCATCTGGAGAAAGATGCCCATTCTGCGGTGATATAGGTCAAACCAAAAACCTTGATCATTTTTTACCGAAAGCACATTTTCCTGAGTTCTCAGTTATGCCATTGAATTTAGTCCCTTCCTGTCGTGACTGTAACATGGGAGAGAAGGGGCAAAATTATGCTATAGCAGAGAACAATCAAGCGATCCATCCTTTTATCGATAAAGATATATTCTTTCAAGTGCAATGGGTCTTTGCAGACTACATTCATGAGGATGACGGAGCTATAAGTTATTATGTGAATTGCCCTACTAATTGGCGACAAGAAGATAAAGATAGAGCTTTCAATCATTTTAATAACCTCAATCTTGCAAGTAGATATAGACTAGAAGCTGGAAAACACCTCAGTGAAGTAATAGATCAAAAAAATGCTTTTGAAAGAATGCTTCGTCGTCTTGTACCTACTGCAAATCTGGAGATGATAAAATCTGGATTTATTGAGTCTAACCTGCAGCCAATGATTGACTCAGACCAATTTGACAATCACTGGAAAAAGGTTATGTACCAGTGTTTAGCAAATTCAGATGAATTTTTTTAGGTTTAATAACGAGATGTGAGGCACTGCAGCGGCTGAATTTGATACCGAGCCTGAGTTAGCCCGCAATCTTGCAGTTGGAAATATACATAGATTGGCCTGTCAGGTAAAGTCGCCTGCAGGCCGTTAACAATAACCACAACGCCTTCTAAGTACATGTTTTTCATTCAATTTAATCATCTTTATCAATGTTTAGTGAGATTAAAGTTCAAACTATTCGAACAACACAACTAAATATACAATAACAATATAACAGCTACTATTATGAGTAGCCGTAAGACATAGGGTGGAGCTGTTTACCCTGATAGACTAGGGTCTAATTCACCGACATTGTATGCCCGCTGCTCGCTCATGGCTGACCCTTCGGCCTTTCCTGCGATAACTTGGTGCTGTGAGTTCAACTGGTCGATGCAACGCTATCCTTAAACGAGGAGCAGTTCAAGTCTAATGGGTAAAAAAAGGCCGGCATTAAAGCCGACCTCATTAGAGATAAAGTTACTTTCAGGCCAATTTAAAACCTATTGGATGCAGCCCAGTCAGTTGAGCTTAATCATCATCAGAGTCCAAATCAATGTCATCGTTATCGTCGTCTTCGTCGTCCTGATAGATGACACCTGATCCTCGGCACTTGAAGCACTCCTGTACTGCCGCCCCCTCTCCATAACAGGTATGACACTGCCCAAATGCGTTATCTTCCGTTGGGCCGTAACCGGTACCATTGCAATCACGGCAGTCGTATTCGACGTCACCGTCACCACGGCAAACAGGGCAAATAATCTCACTCATGATCATTGCTCCTCGCCTGCGTCTACTACATAACCAGGAGCATCGGCATACACTTGATCCACATAATGATACGGTTTATTTTCAATACAGTTTTGATACTTTTTCAACCATATATCAGCTTGGTAGTCATTCATTTCGGTACCAAAGCCTTCTGCATAATATTGAGATACTAGCTTCATCGCATTTTTGGACCCTAGCTCGGCGGCTTCTACCATAAATGTGAAGGCCAATTTGTAATCAGGATCGATACCTAGGCCTAATCGGTAACACTCAGACAGGAAACTAAACGCTTGATGGTATTTAAGCTTACAGGCCTTTAAAAAGCATGAATGGGCGTTCTGATAGTCCAGTACTTCAGCTTCCGGGGTTAGGTGGAGTTTACCAAGTATAACCAAGGCGAATGCATGGTCACGTTCTGCTGCCTTACGCAACCAATGCAAACTAAGTGTATAGTTTTTGTTAAGATTCAAATCGTCGCACAAAAATGCACCCAGCATAAACATAGAATTTATATGGCCCATGTCCGCAGCCTCTGCTAAATACTTGCAAGCTTTGTCAATATCACGTTTGGTACCATTCCCTGTTAATAAGCACCATCCTGCAAAGTGCAGACCTTCTTCATCACCCACCAATGCAGAAGCTGTAAAATAACCGAAGGCTTTATCCCAATCGCCTTTTACATGTCCCGCATTTTCACCAAGAACCTGTAGCGAACAGCCATCAAGACATTTTGCCCCCATATGTGCATAATGCAGTGCTTTATCTACATCCTTATCAACGCCGAAACCATGGAAGTACTGCTTAGCCACGCATCCCATAGATGTGTGATTACCAGCCTCCGCTGCACGTAAATGGTATGCAAAGCTGAGGGCAACATCAGTTTCTAGCTTTCCTTTATATTCGTATAAGGCACCCAGTGCATGAAGTGCTTGATTATGGTTAGAGGCAGCTGCCATCTCGTAATGATGTTTTGCCATAATGAGATCCTCATCCACCCCCTCGCCTGTTGCGTAAATACGCCCCAGCTCCGCATGAGCATCAGCATTGCCTTTTGAAGCAGCAGAATGAAGCATACTTAGCCCCTGCTGATATTGGTTATCGTCCATCAACCATAAGGCATATGGGTGAACGGCTTCCGGGTCGTTATCCAAGGCTCTTTCTTTAAGGTGCTGAAAACCCTCATTGCGTCCCTTTGTATCGCTAACAAACTCTTCACCTAGCACAGCAACAAACCAACGACGATCAAATTTGTTTTTCGGGTCAATATCCCATTTACCTTTGCCATCAGGGAGAATGATCGGTTCGACAAGCCCCAAGACATCAGTAAATGGCACTTCGGATTTAACTCGATACAATTGGTCCTGCCATAGAGCTTTACGCTCAGGGCTTGTGAACTTTATCTTCTTAGGCCAAATCAGTTGAATGGGGCTACGTGTTATTACAAATCCTCTGTTCTCAAGATCAGAGAGAAACGATACGAGGCCTTCAACATTAATCGGCATAGTATCGAGTGAAAGGAGAGCTTTGAAGTTTTCATAGCCCATATGTTTAGCGAACAAGTCGCCGCATACATGGTGTGTAAGAAATGGCCGTTCAATGGGCTGAGACGATTTAGTGTCGTGGTAGAAGGTATTGAAAAAATCGCTGAGGTGGCGTGCTACTAAAAGTGCCATATAAACTCCAATAAAATTAGAAATGACTTATGTCATTGATGTGGATAACATTTTATTGGGATGTTTGTTGCCAGCGGCATATTGCCTAAGGCGCAGTCCATAATGAAGTCTAGTAGATAGTCGAAGTCATCATCTGCGGGAGCTAATATAATGGACTTTAACGCCCATGTAAACGAATCAAATCCCAACAACCCCAATCCGTGTGAAACATTCATCGGCTTGAATGATGGTTTCTTGAGAACATAGGCTTACAGAAAAGTATAAACATGTGAAGATGCACTTCACCTCATACCTTTCAATTTTAGCAGTCATACATACCTAATTATCTTCGATGCTAAATTTAGTAACTTGTAAGTATCCCCGCAATAAGTCCTTTTTAATCCCCAGCATATCTGTAATGCCTGGTTTTAATAACACGTTAGCTAGCACCAATGATTCCCCGAGCGATATCTAACTTTTTAGCAACTAACTTGGCGGCTTCAAGTTCACTGATACCATGTTCAGTCATGAGTGCCTTACGGGCGGCCTTCTCTTCTTTTTCTGTCATTCCTAAGGCCAGGAATAGACTGGGTGGAACAGCACGAAATAATGCTTCGATGCGATTGGCTAATACGACGCCTTCGGTATAACAATGCTGGGCTTTTGTCGCCGATAGCAACATAGCTTTCTGTTCTATTGTCAGCTTCTTAAATCGCGCTATTTCCTCTACTTCTTCTGGTGGCATGACCAGACATAACCACCACTCGATCATATTCAGCATCTTTTTTGATGTGGCCGGAAAGTCTTCAAGATTCTGTGTGGCCAACCATAACCAGGCACCGAGTTTGCGCCACATTTTGACTATTTTGACCACGAACGGTGCTAACAGTGGATTGGTAGTGATCATGTGTGCTTCATCAGTGGCAAACACAATCTCTCGGTCAAGAAATTGATCACGTTCAGCAATGTTATTAATGGTATTGACCAGAGAGGTATAAGCAACAGCCAGAGGTGCTTCATAGCCCTCACGGGCTAGCGTACCTAAATCAATTAAAGTTACATCGGCCTCGGGCCAGTTTTGCCCTGGTCGATTAAATAGTTCGCCCAGAAATCCCTGCATAAATACATTCAGTGATTCTCCCATATTATAAGCTCTAGACCTGCGGGTTTCCGGCCTGCTCTCATCATAGGAAAAGGTAAAGAGTACTGTCTGTAGATCTTGGGTGATCATTTGGCGTTTTTCGTTAAATGCGGTTGTTGCTGCAACCAGAATCGCCTCACGCATCATGCCCCGATCAGCTCGTTCTAATTTGGCTTCTTCTTTTTCTTCTCCTCCGGTAATCATCAGCCGTGCAACAATCTCCAGCTCCCCCAGAATGTCTCGCTCATCATCATTGTCATCATTGTCATCCATTTCAATACGATCACTCAGTTCCGCTTCATCGCCCAGCTTTACATTAGCTTCAATCAAACGATGTGAGTCAGCAAACGGAGCCAGAGAGATGTTACAGCCTGGCTTGATACTGACTTTATTGACGGTCAATTCGAGTTCAGCGGCATGATCTGCAAACAAACCAAAACTATTGCCCGCCTCTGCAATAAATAAGCGAGGACGATGTACAGCCATGAGTTGAGCAAACAAGCTGTTTAGTGTCGCGGATTTACCTGATCCGGTTGGGCCAAATAACACCATATGGGCATTTTTTGTCCTATCAGCGCTATTCAGTGGGTCAAAGGTCAGTGGTGCGCCCCCTCGGTTAAAAAAGGTGAAACCGGGATGACCAGTACCAGTATCACGCCCAAAGACGGGTAGCAGATTTGCCATATGCTGGACAAACGTCAGTCGGGTATACCAATGTTTTTTATCAAGCATTGGGTTGAAGCACATTGGCAATGCCCGTAAGTAACTGTTGAGTGGCGCAACATCATATTCCTGCTTTACTGGCTGAAGACCTGCATTCAGCAGTATTGCCGTCAGAGCACGTTGACGGGTATCGAGCGTTTTTAGAGTCGGGGCAGTGAGGAAAAAAGTCATACTGGATCGGTATAATTTATGTCGCTCACCCAAATAGCGTTTGGCTATCTCCGCATCCTCACGCACCCGTTCAGACTCAGTATTTTCACCAATAGCATTCTTCGCCAGATGATTAAATCGCTCTTCCAGGACATCTTGCGGTTGTACCACCAGCGTTAATGAAATGATGGTTCCCTCGGGTAGCAAGTCCATCAGAGCGTTGATGTTCTCACCTTTCCGTGTCTCACCGGTTAAATGCCCTATCGTAGGCGCACGGCGCAGCCGGTCAACTGTAACCGCTCGGTGCGGTTGCTCATCAAACCACCACACGCCATTTCTCACATCCGAACGGGGAGGAGTAAACAGTAAGGTCTCACTGAAATCATTCTCGACAGGCAATGCCCCCTCTTCGGTATCACTGTGTACAGCGACACGATACAACGTCTCTTTTTCAATCCAGTCTGGTTGAGGATTAAACCAGCGAAGCAGCCAGGTATGGATCTGTTCACCCTTCTGACGCACTGCAATTATTCCGGCACTAGCCAGTGCTGATGACAACCTTTCGCAAACTTGATTCAGAGTCACAATTGGCGAGTAGGGTTCGCGGACGGTTGAGTTCACATAACGATAGACTATCATTCGGGTACGTCGGCATTGACCGCGCCACGGTGCCCCCGTAATTGCTTTATCAATAAATAGTCCTTTAGGAAGCGCAATTCCCCGCATGTGCCTTTCCATTTCTTGCAAATAGGCATCAGTAAATGCAGTACCTTGCGCCCAAGGCTTGACGTAATGACGGAGATGATCGAGATACTCAGTGGTATCTGTTTCATCCTGACAGAAAAACTGAATTACCCAAGGGTATGAATCGTTTTCTTCAAAGCTGTCTTGTAATGCATCTTCAACAATATCTCGGATCTCCTCCAGACGTTCAGCAGTTCGCCCCTCAGTGCCTACCGGTACAACGTCAAATACCGCACCAACAGACAGACCATCATCAAACAATATACTCTGGCTTGCGGGTAAGTATTCAACCCAAGGTAGGTAATCAACAAATGATGGATTCGTCGGATACAGTGCTTGTTGATCCGCGGCCGTTAATTTACCGCTCTTGATGATGGGATCTCGGGAGAGAACGGAACTATCTCGTTCTTTTGAACCGTTGTATTTAATATGCAATAACTCCTGCTTACGGATTTTTTCCTTATTAAACAATGTGGTCATTACAATGCCTCCGTCCGCTCATCCGGTAAGGCGTACTGCACACGGCTATAAAATGGAAAAACCGAACTGTAACCAGGAACCGGTACAGACTCGCTGCCAGACATATGGGGATAGATGTAAATGACCATGTCGGGATTAGGTAAACGGGGAAAAAGTTGCTGAATTTCGTTTTTGGCAGTACGACTATAACCGTCGTTTATTAATGGGTTAGCTTCGTCATTCTGCTCAGTGAGTTGACGTTTTAGTGTTGATCTCGCTTCCGTAACTGTTCGCTGAGAGGTCGCTTTGTGCTGCCATAAATCCAGCATGGTTGAGTCACCGGCTGGCAATAGTTTTTCTTTCGAACTACTGCAGCCTGAAAGCAATACCGCAGTAAATGCAATTGCCAGTATTTTCAACATTCGGTTCATAGATTTTCCTTAATCCAGTTCATGTTGCTGGCTAATATCAAAATCGTATCTAACCTTGCGTCCCTGCTCCTCATAATCGATAGGGATCATCCGCGTGATATGTACGGCGACCTGAGCACCAGGTTGGACATACACAGCATCAAACATCTGGCCATAACGCGCTTTTACCCAATCAGCGACCTCAGTTGTTCCACCAGATAAGGCTTTACCTAACGCAGCCTGACCGGCATTGCCGGTCAATGAACTGGTGATCGCATTACCATCACTTTTTGTTGTGGTCTGGCTATTTGCCATTGCATCAGATGCCGCGCTGGCACCTGAAAGTGCAAATAATGTCGGTAGATAGGTCGCAGCATTAGATTTACGTTCACCGGAGAGACAGGGAATACCCTGCTCATCAGAAAGCCAGCCGATACTGCCACCGTTGTTGTTGGCTCTGCCATTGCTACCGTCACTGGATCTCACTGACGTCGGCACAGTTCTTACTGTTCCATCAGTAAAGACAAAAGTGATACTGGTGACATCACCACGAACACAAGAGAGAACCCAATCGCCGGTAGCAGTGCCAGAAACAATAGCCCCTTCAATATCAGGTAACTCAATACCATTAGCCGTTAAATTTTCTTTTCCAATGAGTATCTTGAAAGGATAAGGATCCGTGACTTTACCATCGATGGGCACTCGTCCCAGAAGTGCTGTCATACCACGACTGCCAATCAAAGTGGCATTCTGCGGTATGGTGTAAACTGGCAGCTCAGTTTCATCAATGGCTTGCTGGTTCTTGGCTACTCTATCCAGTTCCGCTTTTTGTCGACTGATTTCATTGTCATCCAGATTGCCGAATGCAGTTGGGAATTGGAAACTCCCAGCCCCTGCGGATGTCGTTATATTGGTGGGGTCGATCAGGCTTTTACCATGGCGATCAACTTGTATCCCATCTTGCGGCTCAACCCAGATAGTACCGTTTCCAGGTGATCCCTCGGCTCCATGCTCAATTCCGGAACCAATGGGTAAATTGCTGTGTAGATCAGAACGACCATATTCGCTGTGAGGAAATGGGTTTACTTTGTTTTCCAAGTTTTCAATCAGATGTGCCAGACGTTGTTGTTCATCATGCAGCTTCTGCTGTAGCTGCTCACCGTCTTGTTTTGCTGAACTCAATGCCTGCTGGATGAGATAATCAACATCCTCAGTTGAACCTGTTAGCTTGGTATTCTCTTCAACTAACGCCAAGTTAGTGCGCTCCAGTAAGTCCTGTTTGTTCTGGATCATTTTGATGCGCCCAACCAGTGTTCGCAGTGTGTCTTGTTGTGTATCGCCTTCAATGCCCAGTATTTGCAACTCTTCACTTGTCAGGTCATTAATCGTACTAGATTTGGTAGCATCTGCTGTTGTTCTGCTGACAGAGTTACACGACTTCATACCAATACCTACCGAGCTAAACAGTGCCACTGGTACCAGAATTTTTAATAATGTATTCGACTTAATTTGCATCCGTGCGCTCTCTCAATTTAAGCCATCCAGTTGCTTTTTCTTTAGGCTCAGGCAAAAAAGCAGTATGAGGTTGCCCTTTTATCACCAGATACAATACGGTAGTGTCTTCTGGTGTTCCGGCTGGCCCCAGCCAACGATGCTGGAAAGTGGCACTGTAGAATGTCCCCTGGAGGTCTCGAGGATCGAGCACTACATGACCCGATTGGATATGGGTGATTTTAAGGGCGACCACGTTGTAGCCTTTGACGCCCCAAGCCGCCAATGGGCTTATGGTGACAGGTTCCGACGGTAATAACGTGGTTATAGTCGTTGGTAAACCATGAGCAAGGGTATGGATACCCGCTAGCGGTTCCACCGTACGTAACGGAGCATATAGGTGTTGTGCCGCATAGCGTGTCAAAACAACCGGCACGGGTGTGGCAATAGCCTGCCTAACTGATTGTCGCGATTTTTTATTGCCTGATTCTGGCAAGCTTACTGTAGTTTTATTATCGGCTGTTGCATGAGAAACCTCTCCCTGATAAATCAAACTCACTGGTTCCTGTATTTGCTTACTGGGTGTGGCGCTAACATCCAATAAGATCAGTTCGCCGTTTTCGACATTCTGTAATTGCAGGCGGGTAGTGCTAAATTCAGCACTAGCTCGTAAGTAAACCGCACCACCCGCACTTTGTATCCGCAGCTTGTCATTCAATTCGGAGGGGAAACCTACTCGCACGTTTTTATTCACAAATACAATACGCTCTTGCCCAATACTCAAAGGAATTTGGAGAGGTATACGTTCCCACTTCATTAGTTCTATGGCATTTGCTGTCTGGTGAAAACTGACCATACCCACAATCATCAACAGGAGCTGGCACAGCATCAGGTAATGGCATTTTTTTAATCGCATCAGAATAGTCCTTTCTTCTCGGCAGTTGTCACCGGAGCCGCCTCCAGACGCTGTGGTATATCGGCATAACAATCCAATGCCAGGCCAAAAGGATTTGTTTCAGGGTTTTGGCTCCACCGCACAATCTTTAGGGGATAACGCACCAGCGTTCGTTTGACAGGCTCCGCCAGATAGTACTCATCAGCGACCAGATCCAGGCGTGCAATCCAGCTATCACGGGATTCAACAGTGATACTGTTATCTTTGTAACCTCGGCCTGGCACCTCCGAAACACCACGCACCCTTTCTTTCAGTTCCCCTCTTTCTTTGCGTTGTTTGGCATCGCTATTAAGCCATTCTAGACAACTGGGAGTTAAATACGGAGTCAGTGTGGTAATGCGATATAGATAATCTGTCTCACCATCTTTGGGCCAGGAATTGAGTTGCTGAAAAATATAGAAAGCGAAGCTGTAAACCGTTGGTGGAGGAATTTCCCACCAAGCTCGGGTTGAGCCAGAACGTAAGTCAGGAGGGTTATGAACGATAAGGTTGCGTGGCGATAAAATCCAGCCGGTCAGTGCAATCACCAATAAGACCACTAATACACCGCAGCCACATCGTAGAGTGAAAATATGGTAGTCGCGGGTATTTAAGGCACTTCTATATTTACTCATCCGGTACCTCCGGGAGAGCAATAACTCGTCGGGTGCGACGTAGCGCCCAACGCCGGTTACAATGTACCAGTCGGGCATTACCTATGCTTTGACGACTTAGCCACAGATCAAAGCGCCGATAGAGATAATTTTCTGGTTTACCGCGTTTAAATCGGGACATAAACTTTCCTCCCAGAATGATCACCAACAGCGGCATTAATAGGCTAATGGTCGGAAATGCCAGCCAACCGATAAGGAAAACTACAGGTATGGCTAATATCAAGCCGCCAAAGAAACTGAATAATGCCGTCATAAATAATTCAGGTGTTGTGAATCCCTTGAATACCACCGGTTCGGCATTCAACCTGTCAGGTAAAAAAGTAATAGTCGCCATCTGCCAGCCTTATTATCCCAGCAGAACAGTGGCGGCTTTAGCGGCCAGCCAAATAACGGTTACAACCAGCACCACGCCAACAACAACCAACATGCCGAATTTGGCCCAGGTACTTTTACCGTCCCGAACTTCAGTAAAGGTAGCGATGATGGCATTCGCGACGGCAAGCAATGCGACTGCTGCTAGGATGAGGCCGCCTAAAACAATACCGTCGTTGATATAGCCCGAGATTTGTCCATAGAAAGTCGCGTTAGTCCGGGACTGTGGCCCTTCCACTGTAGGTAATGCCGCCTGAGCGACTGACATACCCGTCATAACATTCAGGTAGATGATTAGCTGGAATAAGGATGTGGTGTTGATAGGAACCGAAAGGGAAATTAGTTTTAATAACATGATATCTTCCTTGAAAAGGGGCATAAAACTTAGCTGGCCAATAAATATAAGGTGATAATAAGCAGCAAAAAAACACGCAGAGAAAAACGGACTAATGTCTGTTCATTAATTTTTCCAACAGCAAATCCTCGGAATACATGAACCAGCCCCCACCCCGCCCATAAAATGAGTACGGCAACCAGCGCACCAATAAATAAAGTATTCAATACACTCGGTTCAACGTTATCGGTTGCAGCTTTAAAAGCACGGGTTTGGGCTTCGTTCATGGTTGGTGTTCTTGGCGATATTGCCCAGAAAATAGCGATACGGAGGGTTGGGCACGGGAGGGAACAAGGTAAAACTCAATACCACTCTTTATGATGCTGATATCTTGCGTTACCCGCAGGTAGTCAAAAAAGAAACGTCCAGATTGTTCATCCTGAGCTGATGCCACGCGGGCGCGATCCAAGCTGTCCTGTATCTGACCAAGTTGATTTATCACGAGTGCCAGCTCATCTTTTTCACCCGCCTGTGCGTTGGGTAGAAAAATAAATAAGCTCCCCACAAGATATAACCCCAATAGGGGAGCTATACGCATATCATCTCCTTGGAATAAGCAAATAGGTGCAGGACGGAGATTGACGAAAAGCGGGTTTGAGTTCAGTAAACAACCAGAAAAGGAGTTTTGAAAATTGATTAGTGGATTGGTGTAAATATGTCAAAAAGCTTATTGAGAATGGTTGTATATGTCACTAATGGCGCAAAAGCCTTCCACTCTAATGGTTGAAAACTGATCCAAGATTTAATCTGCTCTCCTGAATATGGAGAACTTATAATCACTTTTGAGAGTTTTGCGAAAAAGGACTACGATGCTCAGCACTCCAGACTCAGGTCGACAAACATCTGTTTCAGACGACGATTATTATCCTCCAGATCTTTGATTTTTTTATAAAAACATATAGGAAGATTGTGCATAGCATCTTATATTAATCAATGTATTACATGAAACTTTTTATTAACACCATCAAATATCGTTGTTTGTTCTGTTTATGAATTTCTTTTTTGCGCCAAAATAAGCACCAATCACCGCACCAAGTAGATACGGTCCTATCAACAACCAACCCAGTCTAGACTTTACGTTGTCTAAAAATTCATCATTAAAAACACTCACATACCCATCAACATAGGCCCCAATTGAATCAATAAGTAATGCATTGATGAGAAGGTTATTCAAATAACAGAATATCCCGCAGGCAGAAATGACATAAATTAACGAAAATCTTGTAACCTCTGTAGCAGCACACCATATGTATGTGGCCGATAAACAGAGTAAAAAACAAATAAAACTTAATAAATTCATTAAAGATTCGCTTAACACCATCGCTCCCCAAAAACATAACTCTATTTACTATTACACTCATTATGTGAAGGTGATCGAGTAATCACAACAAATGAAATAGCTAGCATTGATTTTTTTTACTAAGCCTACATATCTAGATAGAGGGATTTCCTCTTGAATTTGCAAAGGATAACTATCATGGGTCTCAAGCCAGGTCCGAAACCAGTTGCCCCATCAACAGGGGAACTTGATAAACGCCGACGCGACAATAAAGACACGCCAGGAAATACTGATAAGTTAAAGCCAAGTAAATCAACAAAAAAATAGCACTCGTTCTTGGTGCCATATGATAAAGCCCGCTCAGCGGGCTTCGTCTTCATTAATAAACGTCACGTCAGTAACCTATATTATTGCAGCCCAGATCACGGGGTGCAATAATATAGCCAGGGCTTTTCACTGTTAGCATTACAGGCTTAGCGCGATGCGCTTACAGTCAGCTAGAGTAACGTTCCGTACCAGCTCATCGCCTAGATCTGCAACGTAGCGTTTCAGTGTAGATAGTTTGGGGCCGTTTTCGAATTTTTTAATCTCCACAGCAGAAGGTTATTTAACGCCCAGAGCTGCGGTTAACTACGCCCTCGAAACGGCTAATTCTTCACGCAACTTAGTCAAAGTGATCTCTTGGAGAATCTCAGTAAGACGCGGCTTTCTGGGGAGCGTTTCGCCATCATTTCTTTAAGCGTTGCCATTCTTTTTACCTTCGGTGATTTCAGATGCGAAGCAAACCTGGCTCTGTAATTTTAATCATGCGTTTGTAGAACAATTTCTCGTCCTTGCCAACTTTATGACCTAGATACAAGATGGCCGCCTTTAATTTAAAATATAAATCGAATAATTATCTGCGGACACAGAGACGCTCAACGCAGAATAGTCAATCGTCCTAATGCCAGCTCCAGAACCCTATCAGCAGAGGCAATCGTTTCAGTTCTGTGGGCAAGCAGCAATATAGGTAAATTCAACTGCCGTAAATTCTGGCTCACTAACCTTTCATTTTCTACATCCAAATGACTTGTTGCCTCATCGAGTATCAGCAGCTCGGGGGTTTTATATAAAGCTCGGGCGAGTAATAACCGCTGCTTTTGCCCACCGGATAAGGTTCCCCCCATTTCACCGATTAACGTTTGATATCCCATAGGTAGAATTTCTATATCTTTCCGTATCTGTGCAGAACCGGCACATGCATATATCCTCTCCCAATCACAATGCGGAGCGAAGAACGATATATTATCAGCGATAGTGCCACGGAAAAGTTGATCTTCCTGTAAAACCACACCAATACGGGGTCTGATCTGACGATATTCAGCCTGATAATGAGCAATACCCAGAGTCCGAATTTCTCCAGCGGTTGGTTGATATAAACCTAAAATAAGTTTGGCCACTGTGGTTTTTCCGCTCCCTGATGCTCCTGTTAATGCAACAATCTCCCCAGGCATAATGTTCAGGGAAACGTGAGACAGAATCTCATGTTCGAATTCTCCGTATTGGAAGGTAACATCATCGAAGAGTAATACCGGTTCTTCAGGGGATAGGGGCGCTAAAGGGGAAACTGCAGGAATGGTAGACTGGTTTTCGGCTTCTGTCGGGGCGGTTACCCCTTCGCGTGCTGTTAGCACAATGTCTGCTAACCGCTCGTTATAAATATCCAGCATCCGGTAACTGAATGCTTTGTCGATTAATCCCGTCATACTGACCGAAAAACGGCTTTGGAACGACATATAGGCTACGAGCATACCAACAGAAAATTGCCCAGATAATACGGCTGTGGCCCCAAACCATAATACTGCTACGCCAGTCAAACTCTCAATGACGGTTTGCAGGATGTCATAGACCATCATTAATTTACTTTCGCGTAAATCCGCATTTCGTCGAATAACATTTAAATTGCGCCAGGCTGATTCTCTATGGGCTAACCTCCCATTGACTCGAAGGCTCAGTATACCGTGTAAGCTCTCCAGAAAATGGCTTGATTCTTGGGTACTGGCACTCCAACTGTCTTCTGCTGCTCGGCGTAAAGTGCTAAACCAGGACACCCGTAATAATCCATAAATTAAGGTAGCTCCGAGAGCAATTAATGTCAGTTTAGTGCTATAAAGCAGCATCATAGATAAGGTACCCACGACCAAAATGATATCTAATAAAGCGTCGAGCAGGCTGGTTGTAAGCGTATCTTGTATGGTGTCCACTGAATCAAATTTTGCACTGATATCCCCGAGATTTCTGGTTTCAAACCAAGCCATTGGTAATCGAAGAAGGTGAGAAAAGACATTTGCAGTCCATTGCATATTAAAATTGACCGCCATAGTCATGGTCGCCCATTGCTTGGCCAAACTCAGCAACATTTGCGTGACCAACATGAGTAGCATGGCGATAACAATCAAGGTTAGCAAGCTCGCATCATGGGCAACCAATACTTCATCAATCACCAGTTGATTTATCAGCGGCCCGGTGAGGGCAAGTACCTCTAATGCCAGAGCAAAGCATAATATTCTTGCCAGAGCCGCTTTTAGCCCGTTCGTTTTACCTAGCAAGGTTGTCAGACTGATCTTCCTTCGTATATCTTTTATTTCAAATGTATGCGTAGGGCTCAATTCTAGCGCCACACCTGTAAAATGCCGGCTGACGTCCTGTAGCGTCATAATTAAATGACCCTTGGCCGGATCATGTAATTCAAGTTTTTTACCCTTAACTCTCTTGAGAACCACGAAGTGATTCATATCCCAGTGCAGAATACAGGGCAAAGCTAGTTGACCTATGTCTTCAATTTCAAGACGAACGGCACGCCCCTTGAGATTAAGTTGTTCAGCTTTATCAATTAACTGTGACAACGTCATCCCTAGCGGGGAAATACTAAATTGTAAACGTAACGAAGATAAATCTACCTGAAATCCATACCATCCAGCGATCATAGCCAAACATGCCAGCCCGCATTCCGCCGATTCAGTTTGTCGAATTAAGGGAAATGGTTTACGCCATCCCCAATGTATTTTTCTTTTTATTTCTTGCATCACATTTTACCTTTCACACTCCATAATGGTTCTAACAACCACTCGTATAGCCGCCGTTTGTCCAATTCAACATCTGCTACAACGGTCATACCTACACGTAATGGCTCTTCGCGCCCATAAGCGGTTATCGTTGGTTTATCCAAATTCACAATAATGCGGTAATGCCCTTCATTTTCTTTCCAAACCATCTGATTTTGCGACATCACTTCATGAGAACTGAGGCTGGTATGGGTAATATCCTGCGTTGTGCCATACTGAACCCCGAACTTTTCATAGGGAAAGGAAGCAAAACGTAACCCAACTCGCTGTTGGGGTTTGATGAAACCGATCGATTTACTTGGGGCATAAAGTTCAACCTTAAGTTCGGCTTTATGCGGCACTAGCATTAACATTGGGTCATTGGGTTTAACCGTTTGGCCAACGTTGGCCAACACGACAGCCACGTATCCATCAACTGGAGCGGTAAGTGTCATTTCTGCTTGTGCAGCTAACACCGTTTTTTGCTGATCAATCAGTTGTAACTGGCGGGAGAGTTCTGCATGGCGGCTTTTATTTTGCTGATGCGACTTTTCTAGTTCGGCGTGGGTGCTCGAAAGTTCGCGCTTTAGGCGTAATTGTAGCTGTCGATGATTTTCAACTTTCTCATCGGCTATTGATAACTCAATCCTCCGTTGCAGGAATTCAAGCTGGGATATGTAATGCTTGGTCACCAGTTTTTGATGTTGGACCATCATGGTTCGTAAAAGAGTTACTTGCTGCTGAGCAAAAGTCAGCCCTGAAGATGCACTGCTCAATTCTTCATTAAGCTGTTCTTGCCGCCGACGTAGTTCCGTCTGTTGGATAACATTCGTTATGCCTTCCAGTTCTCGTTGACGTTCCAACATCTGGTATTGCAAAGTGAGTGACAAAATCGTAGCGGCTAATGCACCTTTTCCTTGTTGGTTATAATGTTCCCCACTGATTCGATAGAGTACTTGGCCTGATTTCACTGATTCACCTTCTATCACCTGAAGGTGGGTCACTGCACCGTCACTACGAGTCATAATTTTAATTAGCCCACCTGAAGGCATCACTATCCCTTCCAGACGGGCTTTGCGGGTGTATTCTCCGAAAATAATAAAGGTCGCGAGTGTCGCGATCAAAATTAGACTAACCAAAGAAAATGCGGTCATACTAAGATTAGGTGGGATGAGCACTTCACCTTCCGCTTGGGAAGAATGAAGAGAAACATACCCTTTTCGATAGGGTTTTGAAGGCTGTCCTGTCATTTATCTATCCTTGATAATAATTTATTTTCCTCCTGCTATATTTTTATTTTTGCGGAACAATGTTCTAAAAAACCATGCTAAAAAAACAAAAAATAAACCTACTATCTTATGAAACCCAATAGGGACGATTATAAGCAGAATTATTTTAGCCATATTATCTGGAAAACAAACAACAGAGAAGTCTATTATATCCAGGTATTTCCATATGGAAAATGACAACACCAATGAAACAATCGTGACAAGAAAACCTACGCAGCCAGATGTATTTTCCATGTATATACCAAGGTAACATAGCGTTAGATTAATTAAATGGCATTATTGCAATAATTTTATATTTCATATTAAATCTGAATCTTATTTTAAAGTAATATCGTCAAGATCATGAGCCGTAACCATTAGCGTTTAGCGTTTAAAACATCCACCTGCGATTGCGCCACCCATAGCCCCAAGAGCGACACCCTGGGGCCCTGACCTAACCCCAGCAACCATCCCGCCAGCAACGCCATTGGAGCAGTTTCCCTGACCTAGTCCTCTTCCTACTGCCGCAGTGTTACTAACAAAACCATTAGCCTGCCCACCATAATTAGTTGAAGCACCACGCCCATAACGAGTAGGGGTACTACGCCCATAATTTCCATAATTATTGGGGGGATATGTACTTCCACTTCGTCTCCAACTACCGTATGTTGTACCGCCAGAAATTGATTCTATTTCTTTAGAGGTAAGTTCACATAGACTCATATTAAATTCTCCTTAATAAATACAGGCATATTCCTTGTTGTTACGGCTCACTTTATTTTCTAGCATGTGTTTTATTTTAAGTCTAGCGTTTATTTACCTCATACTAAATATTAAGTATATCGTGCCAACCCACCATATATAAAATAATTAATGTTTTGGGGTGAAATCTATTAAACCCCATTTGAAAATAGAGTTATATTATAATAAATAATTCAGTCTCGAACGAGTGAAAGTCTATTAGGTTAACCACAATGCTTGCCCTCTTTGGTCTACTGTTGGTCGTATTTACAACACAACGAGTCAATATCCATTCTGACGCCGAATTTTTGACAAAAATCAGTGAAATTTATAGCCGGTTCAATCTCAATTAATTCATTATATTACTTTGGAATAAAACCTCACTTCGCACTCATAGATATTTCTTAAACGATCCTATCGTTACCGATACTGCCAATCCCATAAACAAGGCGGCAGGTAGCATGATGACATTTGGATAAATAGAGAATGGCGCTGAAAGGTAGATAACACAGGGGATAAACAGTGCGGGCTTTATCAATCGCTTAGCATGGTGATATAGGAAGCTAGACTCATACCCTGCCCCGTATCGGCGCAAGTCACGGCGTACCATTCCATCAACAATTCCTATCAGAACAACCAAAAAAAATAACGGAATAGACAGTACCAGAATCGTCACCCGCATTATAAAAATCAGCGTTACATACATTGTGGCTATTAGATACTCACTGGCAACCTGCATTAACCAGGCTACAGCAGCATTCAATCCATCAAGTACACCATTACCACTGCTTACCTGGTGTACTGATTGGCTCCAGGCAATAAAGCCACTTTGAACAAATAGGCACTGATAGCTTTGTTCGAGCCAAACACTGACAGTGGCCGCCGGTGCAGACAACAACAAACTACGGGTGAAACCCTCGGAAAAATATTGGTTTTCTGTAATCATGATGGCTCTGCTGTGTTCGGCTCCCTGTTCAGGCCAAAAAAAGGCTATCCCGATGTATTCCACAATCAAACTAAAGAACAGCGAAATAAGTAGCATGCCGATAATTCGCCAAGGTATGTCCCACAATACTGTGGCCAAAAAACCGGGGCGTCTGGTTGAAACAGAGGATTGAACTTGCGGTGGTGAGGGCGCTGTTTGTACCATCAGAAACTCACGGTGTATTGATGTCGGTTGGCCATTAGTGCTCACCAGTTGACGCAGTATCCGACCACCAGGTGTCACCTGTTCGATAATTCTTCTTCATATACTCAACTATCGTTGCCAAGCTTTCCGGCATCAATGGGTCGTTGCTTGTAGAAGGCAATGGCATGCGGATTTTCCACAACTTGCCTCCTTCCAATAGGGCAAATGCTTGGCCTTTGGGCAGGTTAATGATGTTTGCGGGGGTAATCATGGGAATGCGTATTGAGCTCACTCGATCCTGAGTATTGGAAGTGAAATCACTGCCCATCTCAGGGTTAGAAATATCAGTCACACCTGATATCAGAGTTTTTGTATATACCTCAACCTCGGGTAATTGTTTCGTCATTAATTCGGCTGTTTCGGTATGGCGGACACGTAACATAACTAAGCTATTAAAGTTACCCACTACCTGTGCTGCTTTGGCTGCGCTTCCTAGTCGTACTTCAATATCGGGCAATGTTTGAGTGTAAGCAGTCACCTCAATACCGGCACCGCCTCCTTTGTTGATTAGAGGAATGAACTCATCACCCATGAGCTCATTAAATTCATCACAATGTAGGCTGATAGGTATTTTGCTGTCCTTACTTTTCGGGAGGCCATCATTTATACCAAACTTGTAAATATGCCCGGCAACACTAACTAGATCAGCAAACATACTGTTGCCAACGGCGGCGGCAACTTCGGGGTCTGATAAAGCATCCAGACCAATATAAACGATACCCTTCTTACGAATGATTTGCTGCCAGTCAAAAATAGGTCTTGGATCAGTCATATCGGCATAGTTGGGTGAAATCAGCTGTGCAGTTTTCCCTGATGTGAGCTTCTCCAGCAACGGCAGTAAACTCGCGACAATTTTGTCGTAATACTTTTGGTCATAACGTACAGATGAGCGTAATCCATCCAGCACTGGGTCATATATTTGCTTACCCTCGTTGCTGTTCAGTACCTGCTCAATAGCGACAACACGCATTGAGCGCCCTTCCATATGCCGTGGCACATCACGGTCATCCAGAATAGGAAGCAAAGCCTTTATTTGTAACCATAGTGATGGCGCATACTGCGCTAAATAATGCTCAGCATAGGCTTCAAACAAATCACCTATATTATTCACATACCGTTGAATAAGACTGAAATCGGGTCGTTGCCCCAGCGCCACTAATGCACGGGCGATGATATTCACAAAACGCCATGCGAATTCTTTAAACGCTGCACTGTTACCCGCACTACTGAGCTGGCCAGCAACACGGGTTGCAACTTCGGAAATACGGTTAAAGCGCCCAACAGCATTATATCGGGCACTGATTTCCGGCCAACCGAGATGGAAAACCTGAAACTCGTCAGCTCGCCCCGCCCGGTGTGATTCGGCATACATCCGCTTGAGTAGGCCAGCATCCCCTTTCGGGTCAAAGACAATGGTCACGTTGCCTCGTCGGATATCCTGAGTGATAAATAATTCAGCAAGACGTGTTTTACCGACTCGGGTGGTACCTAATACCAACATATGCCCCACTCGTTCCAGCAGGCTCATTGATACATTAATTTCATCTGGCTCAATGCCATGTAGTGCAGGTTTACCGCCTACATCTGGGAGAGGGCGAACAGGGTTAAATACTGACGGGTTCGATAGTAATTTACAGAGTATTGGTAATCGATGTTCAAAACGGTGCTCGAATTGTCGCACGGCTTGATAGATAACCGGAGGATTCACATACTTCGCAACTTCCGGACGCAGGGTATCTAGCAGACGTTGAGTGTGTTTTTGTTGCCATAAAAAACCTTTCCCCAGAAATAGCCGTTGATAACTTACCGGTACTTGGCCGCTGGTCATCACATATCGAGGTAGGCGTCGAATATTACGGCGATAACGTAAAACCAGTATCCCTTCATAGGCACGTTTAAGTGAGTATAGGGCGAAACCTGCAGCAGTCGAGTAACTTACATTGGGGGCCAAGGCTACTGCCCAGGGAGCCACTATGCAGATATAACTGGCACAAGCAGCGACAACCGCCGTATTCAACTCCACTGCGGGACGTAACATCGTTTCAATGACATAGCAGTTACTCATATTGTTTCTTTTTCAGACTATAACGGTGGTAGTGGTAGGCTTTCAGAACAATAAAAAAACAATCCAACCCAATAGACTGAGCAAAAGTACCCATTGAATGTTCCTTTCCCCAATATCCAAAACCAATACTGACATCATTGTTCTATGCCCTTTTCGGTCAACAATACGGGGTAATGAGACAAACCTAATCGCTTAGCCAGATCACTGCCTGAAACGGGTAGAAGCTTTAGCCCATTAGCCTGTTTACTCAGTTCATTCAGCCCACTTTCGCTGGAAACATTAACGACCAGCCCCAAAGCATTCAGTTGTACCAATAAGTTCAGCCGCATCTGTAACCATCTGCGCGATAGCTCATCGTCACCAATAAGAAAAATAGGTGTCATCCCGGGAAGATGCCGCGTTTTAGTATCCACGTGACCCGATGTTAATTCTGGTGTACTGACAGGTAGCATTGCAGTGATTTTCGAAGATGCAATCGGTAGTGACGACATGTTATCTTCTGGAGCAACAGACTGAGATTGGGGATGTTGGCTACTAACGCCAGCAAAGTAAGCCGCTGTAGATTCACCGCCTAAATCTGCCACAACGATAAGTTGTGTTGCCAGACTCGGCATAGGCAAACCTAATATCATTACAAATACTGAATGCGATAATATCGTGCTAAATTTCACTGCATCTCTCCTTGTTGCAGAACTACAGGCATATGTCCCTGGCCATACTTGAGCCACTGCCCTCGGTCATGATTTAGGGTAATCGTTTTGTTTTTCACTCGTTCCGCCGGGATCTTCAACTTCTTAGCCCAAGCACGTACGGTTTCATCTTGCCCTTCACTATTCACCAGATAAATGTCCAGCGGTTGTTGGCTGACTATCAATGAAGTAGTTTTGGTTTCACAAGGAACACAATTCGTTTTTACGAATAATGCCAGCCGTTCTGGGTTAGCTGGGCTGTTGGCAGAATCTGATCGGATAGGCACCACATCAGGAAAAATACGAGCCCATGCAAAGTTGACCGCTCGCTGAAAAGCCAATTCGGCTTCAACACGCTGAAAATCCTGTTTTACCGAGAGTTCTGCAAAATGTAGGCGCTCTTCATTGTTACGCGCTTCAATACCCAGCAATGTGATGGGATCTAAGCCTGGTGATAACACTCCACGTCGTCCATCTTTGAGTTTTTGATAGCGCAGCCATTCCTGGGTCGTGAGCCCCCACTCTTTTGCATTTTTATTAACTGCGATCCCTTCTTGTTCTTCTACTGCAGTGTCGAGCGATTGGTGGTGTTGCTGTTGCGAGAAATCGCGCTGGGTAGTGGATACAGAAGCTGTAGCCAGTGTTGGTAACATGGTTAATAGTAAGAAGATGGCAAGCAAGGTAAGTGTAGGTATTGAAATCGTAGCCAGGATATTGCGGAGTCTTCGGCGTTTGATATCGCCCGTTCTCTCACTCATTCCACCCCCTTTGATTGAATTAGCGTTGTTGCTATGCTGTTAGATGCATGGAAGTCAGTAGATTGGGGGATTTCTTTGATAGCCGGTGGTTGCAAAAAGGTACTTTTAGATAAGTCAGTAGTAGTTTTTTCCGGGGGTAAGCTGAATCCATTTCGTAGTGAATGACAAACAATACGCTGTACCGGATCGATCTCCAATTGCCAGGCTTCACCTGCCAGGATCTGCAATATCTCTCTAATACGCATTGGTCCAAGTTGGTAATGCACCGCCGGTAATAACTGACTGTGGAGAATGCGATTAACCGAAGTGCTGCCGCATAATGCAAATCCTGACTGACGCAGTGCGTATTGCATAGCATCGGCCACTGTCGGAGCCAAAGATGTAGGGATTTGAATATCAACGACTTGATCTAAAGGAGTACGTTGTGCCGCTGAAGGCGAAGTACTTACCAGTAGATAACGGTCGTAACGCACAACTTCTGGTAGCACATTATAAATGTCAGGCTTAACGGGCTGAACATTACTATCGAGCAGAGTTGAAAGAGGATGGAGTGGATCACGTTGCAAAGTTTTGTGTGGTTGGCTACAGCCGATTAGACCCCCAATAGCCAAAAAACAAATAATATAGAAGGTGCGATATAACATATAAAACCTCAGCTAACAGTCTTAGAAACCGCTAACTGTGCAAGCCTTATTGGATACCATCAATGAACAACTAGATTTAAAAAGTTAAAGTTTATCTCGATAGGAGCCTGTTTTTGTTGAGGTGACTTGTAGTTATCTATCTTGAATAGAGACCCCAGCAACCATAACTGGGGAAGGCCTTAAAAAGTCCTCATTTAACTTAGTGGGTTATGCACCTAATGGCGGTAAAAAGCACCCTAACCCTAAACTTATCCTGAGAGGTAAGTGGCTGGAAGCTCTGGGGTTTACTACCGGCCAGCACGTTACTGTCACCCCCGAACACGGCCAGTTGATTATCCGCACCGCGCCCGCCACGGAGGGAACCGTATGAACCTCACCTTTACCCCTGAACCGATCCCAGAGCTGACATTTGCAGGCGGCGCGTTGGCCGCATTGGGATTTACCACCGGCACGCAGTTGCAACTGACACGCCAGCATCGCACCTTATGGCTCACTGTCGTTACCGACGAGGCAACCTGGGAAGCCTTGTGTGAGGCCAGCCAGCAGCGGCAAGATTGGGGGCAGATTGGGGGCGGGAGAACGGCGAGGTGATTATCGGCGGCGACTGGCTCACCGAGTTTGGGATCACTGACGCGGAACAACTGGAGATCACCGCCGCACCCGGGGTGATCCGGTTGCAGCGGCGGGAAGATGGGGTTTGCAGGGCTTAGAAGTAAGACCCCCGGCCAGTTGACCGGGGGATTGTATATAAGATTATTGGCCAAAGTTTTTCCATGCAAGAGCATGTTTTTTTGACTCGACATGCAGATAAGCTTCGATTTCTTTCCAGACTGACTCATTTTCATCAGATGCTGTAACTAACGATTCAACAAGTCCAGTTGCAACCGCTGTTGCTAACTCATCATTATCAGACCTCATACCTGTTTCAATGTGCTGGAACAGGGCTGATTTCTCCGAGTGATTTAATGAAGCCAACTGGTTCACCAAGGCTTTACCCACTAGTGAAAACAACAAGATCGTCGGTGGAGGATCTGGCAACCAATACTCAACACATCTATTTACTTCATTCTTTATATGCTCTGACGCTTGAGTAAAAAAACTCAAGTAACCATCAATATAATTATCCATCATTACTTACCCTTAAGAGCATTTTGCATATCTTTCAGAACGTTTTCCGCCGCAGCTCTATCACTCGAAGAAGCTTGAGGGTTCTTATTTAACCAATCCTGAAGCGCTTTAGAATATGTTTGGGCTTTTTCAACGTGCCCCCTGCCACCGACTTTTTCGCCAGTAGCCAATTCGTAACGAACAGCATCAGCCGTACTTCCATTACCAACTTTGGCATTTGGTCGATATAAGTCATCAATTATGTTTTTAAGATTTCCATCTTTAACATTTGGTTTTTCCATTGATGCACGTAATGAGTCCACATATTCTTCATACTGCCCCCTACTTTTAGGGTCCGATGAAGAGTTACTATTTCGTCCTGCTTCCTCATCCTCTGGCCCATGCCCACCTGGTGTTCCAGACCCCGAACCACCCAGCTCTTTCTTCTGTTCATCAGTCAGATCCTTGCCGATATTCGGATTTGAGGATGCGCCGGGCGCGTATTTATCCTGAAGCGAACTAAGATACTTTCCGGTGATCTCGTCGTTGCCCATCATTTTCAGGGTAACAAGGTGCTCCAGTTCATCGGACGTCATCTTATCCGCAATATCTTTGATCGCGGCACCTGCTAACCCTGCGATACCTGCTTTTGCTCCGATCTCCAGCAGTTGATCTGCAACCTTGCTACGGCATGGGGCAGCGATGGCACAACCTTCCGCAACAACCTTCAGGAAGTTATTCTCTACAGCATTTTTACTAGCCTGCGCTCCAGCAACGGCACTACCCGTGCTATCGCCGACTAGGCCACCGGAGAGTCCTGCTGCCAGGGAGCTGAGGTTAACAATAACCTGCTTTTGTGCTTCGGTCAGGTCTTTGGTCTCGATATTTGGGTACAAGCTGTTTTTGATGTAGATGGCGGCCAGTTCGCCACTTAAAGCCCCGGCACCGCCCGCAGCGGCGCTGTTGCCTTGCAGATGAGAGAGCACTGCGCCCAGCACCGCATGTGCGCCAATGCGTGCCGCTTCATTATCTTCACCGGCGACATCTTTAATCATCTGTGCCAGATAGGGCGCTGATGCCCCCGCCAGTGCTTTGGTCATATCACCACCCGCCAACCCTTGCAGGGCGGCGGTGGCTGCTTGCGCGATCTTTTGGTAGGTGCCACCAATGCCATAATCTTTCATGGCATCTTTGTAGACTTGCGATGCTTCTATCTCTTTCGGTGTCGGCTTGAGATTACCGCTTTTTGCCAGTGCATCTTTCGCCGCGGTGGTGGCCTGTATCTGCCCCTGCGTGCTAATAACATCAAACACCTGTCCGCCAATCTCACCAATCAATTGCGCTTCTTTCAGGCGGTTTTGCTCTTTTTCTTTGTCAAATATCGGGGTGAGGGCGTTATTAGCATGTTCGACGTCACGACTCAGGTCATCGACATTTTGCTGCTGCTTGTCTTGATCGCGAATGGTGATGTTGCCGTCAGACACCGCCGCATGGGTGGTGCCTTGCGCGTTACCACCATTATTGGCCCCAACCAGCACCAGATTGCCCATGTTGCCGAGGAAGTTATCCGCCACGCTACCGCCGGTGCTGATACTGCCCCCCTGATGCTCGGTTTTGAACTCGGCTTTATTTTCAATATTGCTAAAGCCCAGTGTGCCGGTATCCAGTTTGTTCTTATCCGCCGTTGCCGTGGAGCCAATAACCGCACCGTTAAGCTGGGTGTGATCCCCTACGGTAATATCAAAGCCGCCTTTGCCCGCAAAGATGCCGGTCTGCTCTTGCACCGAATCAAAGTTGCTGTGCATTTTGTCCTGAGTGGCACTCAGATTGGCTGAACCGCCGCCGGTACCCATAATCACAGCACTGACACCGCCGCTGATACTCTGCTGTTTGGAATCGTAACGGTCACTGTCTTGCTGGCTTTGTAGGGTCAGATTGCGGCCGACATCCGCTTCGACTTTGTCACCACTGAGTTGTGCGCCCAGCAAGGTGGTATCGCGGCCACTGGTGAGAGACAAGGTGTTGCCACTGTCGAGGGTAGTTTCAGACCAGGAGGTGCCATTACCACTGTCATTACCTTTGGACTTATTGGCATTGGCAAAGATACTCAGCCCGCTTTCTTTACCCAAACTGATACTGGCCCCAATACTGCCACCACTGCTGCTGTTGCTGCCTTCGGTTTTTTGGGTATTGGCAGCACCGAGTAACAACAGGTCGCGATTGGCATCCAATGTAGTGTCGTGACCGGCTTTGAGCTGGCTCCCGCCAATAATGATATCGCCGCTGTTGGTACTCTGACCTTTGCCGGTGGCGGTGATATTGAGGTCATTACCCGCAGTCAGGGTTGAGCCGTTGACCGCCTGCTGTTCCTGATGTTGTTGCGAGGTTGATTTTTGTGAGCCTAACGACACGCTGACACCAAACAGGCTGCCGGTATCGCTATTGCCCTGCGCATGTGCCAGATCTATGGCCTGTTTAGCTGACACACCGATCAGAGCCGCTTTGGTACCTTTTAATGCTGCCAGACGGCCATTAGTCTCATCTTTGGCATCTTGTACCGTCGTCACCGCGGTGTTCAGCGCTGAGCCGACCGCGCCGGAAAGGGCGAGTGTCAAGCCACTGCTTTTTTGTTCATAAAGTTGATCGCTGCTGCGTTTGTCCTGACCCGGTTCAATGACGACACTATCCCCGGTGACATTCAGGTTTTGATTGGCCAGAATATCCGCGCCACCAATATGGGCAGTGCCGCCAGCGTTGATGGTGACATCGCCGCCCGTGCTACCAATGGTGCTGGCGCTTTGGCTTTGTGTCGTCCCGGAATCACGGCTTTGTTGGCGTGATGAGGTGCTGCCAATAGTGACCCCGATACCGCCGCCACTGAACATGCCGCTTTTTTTCTGTTCAGACAAGCGGTAACTGGATTGTTCTTCGGTGGCCGCCACAATATCCACATTGTTGCCCGCAGTCAGTGCGACATTATTGTCACCGACAACCGCAGAACCTTTCACCAGTAAGTCATTACCGGCAGATAATGAGACATTTTTACCACTGAGCAGCGAGCCTTGTTCCTGTGTGGCGTAATCTTCAGAGACCACGTGGGTGGTGGTCTTCGACAGCCTTTTCTTCTTAACGGTGGTTTCTTCAAAGAAGGAATAATCACTTTCTGTCGCCGTGGTCACATTAATGTCATGACCGGCTTTCAGAGCAATATCACCACTGGCCTGCGCCTGTGTGGCCTGTAAATTAATGTCATTACCGGCCAGAATGGTGGTATCCCCACCGCTGACGATTTCAGTCCCTTGCTGACGGATGGACTCATTAATTTGCTGTTTGCGATCACCGTGGCTTTCGCTGTAGGTGCTGCTTTGCTGGGCATTAAGATTGACGTCACGGCCAGCCTTGAGGGTGGTGTCGTTATCTGACACCAGCGCTGCTGCCTGGGAGTTGATATCACGCCCGGCATCCAATGTCAGATTATTGCCACTGGTTATCACTGAGCGGGTGGCATCAGTGGTGCGGTTTTCACTGTTATTGGTTTTTTGTTGACTCTTCTTCTCCGCTGTTTCCAGCGAAATATCACGCCCTGCGGACAGCCCGACATTCCCCTTCGCGGCCAGTTCACTGGCTGTCAGTGACACATCGTTGACTGCATTGAGTGTCAGATCGCCGCCAGCACTGATTTCACTGCCCAGGCTGTCGCGCTGCTCACTTTGTTGATAACCGTTTCGACGATTACTCTGTTCATTATTGCTGAGCGTGGTATTGGCTTTGATATCAATATCACCGCCCGCTTGCATATCCAGGTTACCACCAGCAGACACCTTGGCACCGGTGACTAAAATGTCTTTTCCTGCCTTCAGGCTGAGAGAGTCCCCAGCGCTGATAGTGGCGGTATCGCCAATTTCTGTGCGGGTTAATGACAAGGACTCGCTATTCCAGCGGCCATTACCGGCCGTCGTTGCTGTCCACTGTTGGCTGAGTGTTTGATTGATAATATTGCCATCAAGGCTCTCCAGTGCCACTCGCTGACCGGCGATGCTGGAGCCAATGTTACTGATATCACCGATAGCACTCAGTTGCAGGTCACCGCCGGACGTGATTTTCCCGCCTTGCAGGTTGCTGAGGGTGGTTTGGCTATTCACCGCCAACAATTGGTCGGCCTTGAGGGTACTTCCCGCGTTAATGACCTTGCCTGCCGCGAGATTAACCTGATTACCACTGATGACGCTGCCGTTTAGTGAGGCGCTATCCGCTTTCGCCAGATACAATTTGGGAGCTAAAACTGTCTGGCCGTTAACATTAATCTCTTCCCACCAGACAATACTTTTGTTCAGGGCAGCAACCTGTTCCGCTGTCAGGCTGACACCCAGTGTTAGCCCCAGCCCGCTTTGGGCTTGTGCCGCGTTGTCGATAAGGTATTGCATCTGGGCTAAATCAGACCCAAGGCCATTGAGGTAACGCTGACCAGTTTGGCTCAGGACCGCATTACTGATATAGCGGGTGTCGAAAGCCGCATCGCCGAGGAAGCGATAGTCATAATCGGGTTTCAGGTTTAAGCGATCGAGGAAATAGGCTGAGCCGAGGAACTGTTTTTGGTCAGTAAACTGGCTGTTATTTTCCTGTGGTGCGGCTCCCGGCTGCTGGCCCAGCATGGCGTACAAACCATCAAACAAACTGTTATCGAGTTGCCCCAATTCATTCAGTTTGGGATTGGTGGTGATTAGATACGGGCTGCTTGGGTCAGGGGCCAGCACAAAGTGGCCATTGTTGCTATTCGGCAACGGATAATCCGCCAACTCCGTGGCATTGTTGCCCAAGGAACCTAGCGCGTTCTGCAAGTTATCTTTCCAGACTGGTGTCCCTACGGTGATATCTTGATCATCCGTCAGGTCTTGTGTCTGAGCCGTGTCGATATTTTCCAGTTGTGATATTAAATCCAACTTAGGGGCTGCCAGCGTATGGCTAACACCGCCCGCATTTGGCGTGGCTGTGGTGTTACTGATATCGCCAGTGAAATGAGCATTAACTGCGCCACCTGCTTGAATGACGGAGCGATAGAGCTGACTGTCTTCACTGCGTTCAGTACGAATATCCCCATCAGCGGCGTAGGTAACAGATTGGTCCTCGATTTGCCCCAATGCATAGATATTAAGGGGCTGTAATTTGGACACTTCATACCAGTATCTGGATTCAGGGAGTTCCCCTGTGCGGTAGGTTTGATAACGTGTTTCTGTCCCCGCCAACCAGGACTGATTATTCAGCGTATTACCCGTAAGAGAGATATCACCATTAGAGAGGATATCGCTGGCGAGGTTATCGAGTGTTTGAGCGGTTACGACCAGATCTTTACCGGAAGCGATGCGTCCAGCAGCTCCCTTGCTGGTGACTGAAAGGGTCGAAACAGATAATGCCAGTTCTCGTGTTTTTTCAAAGGGGGCGGCATAGGTATATATATGACTCACTTGATTGGCATCATCCCCGGCTTCTTGCCGGGTGATTTTTATCGTGTAGTAACCCACCTCGCCTTCTTCGAAGAAACTCAGTGGCACTTTTACTATTGCACCATTTAACCAAGGGTATTCATTAGTCAGATCCTTGTCAGTGCGGGTCACACTCAATCCATCACGCTGATTCAGCAAATGGTTGGTGTTGATGGTGATATCACCGTGCCCCGTCTCAATGGTGCCGGAGGTGTTAATAACCTCGCTGTTGGCACTGCCGGTGGTATCTTTCTGCATCCACAGACTGTTGTCCGCTAAAATATCGCCGTAGTGGTTGGTTATCTGGTCGGCCAGCAGTTGCATATTGCCACCGCTGTACAACATGCCGCTGTTAAACAATTGACTGGCGGCGTTTAATAGCAGGTCGCCTGCGGTACCAATAAAGCCGTTGTTGCTGATAGTGCTACTACTCAGCAGCTGTATGCGGCCTCCAGCTTGTAGACTGGCCGTATCATTTTGTGTGATACCCATGGCCTCAATACGGACATCGCCGTTACCACCGCGCAATGTTCCGCTGTGAGTAAACAGGCCCAGACTATGGACAGACAGGCTTTGACCCTGTGTAGTGCCCGTGAGAGTGATATCCCCGCGACTGGACAGGTTGAGCATTTTGCCTGCGGCCAGTGTGCCATGCTGTGTGAGGGCATCATTGAGGGTCAGGGAAAGATTGCCCAAGGCCACCAATTGCCCAAACAGGCTAAACCCGCCACTGACGACAGTCAGGTCGCCTGCGCTGAAGAACTTGGCATCCTGTTTATTATCAATCTGTTGCGCCTGTACTCCCATCTGGCGAGTGGCCAGCAGGGTGCCTGCATTATTCAGGCTGCCAGTCTTCAGTTGCAGGTTGTCGCCCTGTACTGTTCCTCGATTGTTGAAAATATCGAGTGTCAGCCGGTTATCGCCCGCCGCTATCAGCGTGCCGGAATTATCCAGTTGCGTGCCGCTAAAGGTGATGTTGTTTGCTTGCAGCCAACCGCTGTTGTTGAGGGCGAGAGCGCCAATATCTACATCTCCCCCGACAACAATTTTGCCTGTGTTAAGCATCGGCGTCGTCAACACGAATGTGCTGGCTCCCGTGCTCTGAATGTTACCCGCGTTATCTAACCCTGCAGCATTCAGCTTCAACCCGTTTTGGCTGCGGAGATCGCCGCTGGCAAGGTTATGGAACACGCCACTCAGTTGGGCACTGAATACATCCTGGCCTTGCATCACCCCTGTATTGGTCATGTCTGCCGCGTGTAGCGCCAGAGAATGGGCCTGTATACGCCCCTGATTATCGACTTGGGTGGCATTCAGGGTTAGTAAGCCATTGCTTAGCATCTCACCGCTTTTTTGTTGGGTGATGTCGCGACTTATTTCAGACTTAAGCTGATTAACCCCGGCGATGACACCACTGTTGAGCAGCGAATCGCCTTTCAGGAGCAGCGAAGCCGCCTGCCAGTTGCCGTGGTTAGCCAACGCCAGCGCGTTAATCGTTGCTTCACCGAGGGTGACTATTTGACTACCTACACCGCTGTTAACATGACCGGTGAGATCGAGTTGGATGCGGTTATTCGCCTGTAAAGTCCCGGTGTTATCCAGCTGGCGTGCCGCCAGAATAATCTGCTCGCCTTGCCACGTCCCGGCATTGCTAACAGCCGCTGCATTCACCTTCAGATCACCGCCGCTCAGTAACTTACCGCCGGTGGCATTGTTCAAGTCCTGTTGCAATTGCAACACCAGACGCTCGACACCAATCAGATGACCACTGTTGGTTAACTGCTCAGCATTTAACTGTGTAGTGGTGCCTTGCGCTTCACCCTGATTGATAAATTGCTGTGCATTGAGGTTGAGCAGGTTCTCACTGAGTATTTTCCCATTATTGGTCAATGACTTCGTATTTAGCGTGAGAGGGCCCTGACTCAGTAGTTGCCCGTGGTTAGTGAGGCTTTGTGTGGCTTTGGCCGTGAGTTGGTCAATACCTAATGCACTGCCGGTGTTATCCCAGGTTTGTGTTTCAATATTCAGGCGGTTGGCTTGCAGTTTACCGGCATTGTTCAGTTGCCCACTTTGCAACGTCAGGGCTTCCCCTGCCAGCAAACTTCCGGTATCTCTATTGGTTAATGTTTGTGCATCAATAATGGCATTGACGTCGGCCTGCACTAGCCCCCTGTTATCCAGATTGTGGGTTTTCAATGCCAATGCGTTTGCTGCCAAGGTGCCGCTGTTGCTCAATGAGGGAACTTCCAGCGTTAATCCCTGACTTGCCATCAGTGAGCCGCTGTTGCCCAGACTACGGGTAAAGGCCAATTCGAGCTGCGGAGCGCCAACCCGTCCACTGTTGACCAATTGCTCACCACGCAGCGTCAATTGTTGTCCTGCTTGCAAGGTTCCGTGCTGATTGAGCTGATTAACCGTCAGCATCAAATCGTGGTCAGCCTGCATACGCCCTTGCTGGGTAAGGCTGTCACTACGCCAATCAATATTACGTGCGACTATATCCGCCCGGTTTTCAGTGGTGCCAGAGACAAGATTCAGGTCACCTAACGTAGTAAAAATACCGGCAAGCTGGGCATTCTTCTCAGTATTCAATGTAATGCTATCTTTGGCCTGAATTTGCGCACGGTTACCGGTGGTGAGCTGTTCCCCCGCCACAGTCAGGATGTGATCGCCGGACAGCAATCCGCTCAGCATTAGCTCACCCCCTTGCAGGTGAATATTGCCGGAACTGAGTAGCACCGAGCCTTCAGCGGTAGTCAGGTTGCTGTTGATAGCGAGACCCTGTTTCCCAGTCGCCCGTCCCGCCAGCAGGAACTCACCTGCTCGCACGTTCAGTGGTCCTTCGGCGTACAGCGACCCATCGACATTCAAGGTATCGCGCACCGTCAGGGCTAACTGCTGCTCTGAGCCAATCAGACCGCGGTTATTCACCGTATCGGCATTCAATGTCAATGTGCCTGCCGATTGCAGTTGGCCATTATTGTCGAGTTGTCCGACGTTCAGATTTTGAGAGCCCTGAGCTTGCATCCGCCCGCTATTACTGAGGCTTTGCGCCGTTATTTGGCTGTGGCGATTGGCTGCAAGTTGCCCACCGTTATCCAGTATGGCGGTCTGTAGTGTAAGGTCCTGCCCGGCGGTAAGCTGCCCCTGCCAATTCGCATTACCACTGAAAGTGAGATGAATATCGCCCTGTGCATTGAACAGGCTATTGCGAGTACTTTGCAGGTCAGTACCTTGCAGAGTGGCATCACCGCCAGAGCTGGTTTTACCTGCCAAATTCAGGGTGCCACCTTGTAAGGTCACACCATCCAGACCCATTAGCGTGGAACCGTCATCCAGAATTAGGTTGTTCTGCGCTGTCGCAAGCACGGTTCCAGCCCCGAGCTGGCTATTCAACCACTGTTGCTCGGTGCCTTTCAGTGTCAGCGTTTGTCCGCCGACCAATTTGCCTTGAACGTCGCTACCTGCTTGTACCGTGCTGTTGGCTGCACGCAACTTGCCCGCAGAATCCAGAGTGACTGCTTTGGCCGCACTGAGCGTGGATTGCTCCAGTGCCAAATCGCCGCCTTTGAGTGCGAGTCGCTGGTCCGAATTGAGCGAAGCGTTGTTCACCGACAGCTTGCCTTGGCTACTCAACACCATATCCTGCCCGGATTTATGGCTGCCACCCAGAGTCATTTCGGTCGCGCTGACATTCAGGCTGCCCTGTGCCAGCGAATTATTGAGGGTCAGCTTGCCGCTGCTATCCAGTTGGATATCCCCCTGACGGGCATTGAGGTTACCGAGGTTAACACCCACCCCTTTCTCACTGGACACCAGACGGATGCGATTCGCATACATCCCGCCCAATGCGCCGGTATCGACCGCCACTTTGGGCACATCACCTTTACCTTGCAACGCGCTGACATTACCGGCCGCATCCACCCGGTTGCTACCGGCAATCAGAGTGAGGTCTTGTGCATAAAGTTGGGCGTTAATCTCAGTGGCACGGCTGATAATTGACAGTGCACCGCTTTTGCTGGCATCGAGGCCTTTGCCCTGAATGGAGATGGCCCCTTGGGTGACTTCTAACACCTGCAATTTACCGTTGGTATCCATCATTGGCTTGCCGGTGGTCAATGTCACATTCGGGGTATTAATAAATCCGCAACCATCGCAGGTGATACCGTAAGGGTTTGCCACCATGACACTGGCTTGCTTACCGGCTACTTCCAGATAGCCTTGCAACTGTGAACGGTTAGCACCCACCACTTCATTGATAATGGCTTTGGCTTCGTGACCTGTTTGCAAATTAGGGTTGTTTTGAATCAATCCACCCAGTTGAGATTGCGTCAACTGACCAGTAGCATTATTGAGGATCAGTCCCTCTTTACCCACATTGAAGTCGTTATATTGGTTGTGGGAAATTCCGGACTGATTAGGTGTCGCGATGTTCACCACCGGCACACCATTACCGGCTTTATCTAGCTGTGTATTGCCCCCGGCAACACTCACCTCCGCCGCCAGTGCGGGCATAACCGGTTGCAACACCAACAGGGCGCACAGGGTATAGCTCAGCAATTGATGATGAGTTTTGATGGTTGACTCGTTATTATTATTCATCCCTGATAACCCTATATATACAAACAGTTAAATAACGAAATTGATGCGGTAGTAAACAGAAACACGATCTGGCTCCAGCCAGTCGGGATAGGCTAATGGCCAGCCGATAGTAAACTGGCTACTGAAATAGCGATGACGATTACCTAACCCGATAGCGCTGCCCCATAACTTGCCCGAAGCATAACTGTCAGCGGTGTCATGGCGCAGATAGCCCCCGTCAATGGCTGCCAGTGCAGTGATATTGCCCAGTAACGGCAGAGTGGCCAGTGACCAGTTCACTTCGTTACGCCAATAACCGCCTTTATCGCCAGACAGATACTGCTCTTTAAAGCCGCGCACTGAGGTTTCACCGCCAATAGTCAGTCTTTCGCTGCCGTATAAATTATCCGGCGTCCATTGCCCATAGAAACTAGTGAGCCAGCTCCAGTCCTGCGCCAGAGGCAGGTAATAACTGCCAGACAATGTCCACTTATTGAATTCGGCTTTGGGTGCGCTGCTATTTTTGCCATTATCATCCTCGGCCCCCAGCCAGGGGACACCGCGACTGTAAGCGGGGTTCAAGGTGCTATAGCCACCCCAGAGTTTCTGGCTATGATTAACCCCCAATACGACGCTAGATAATTTACGGCTGCTGCTTTGCAAAAAACTGTCATTGAGATAATTGCGATTAAGGCGATGAGTGAGGCCAAGCGACAGGCCAGTCTTCATATCACTGTCCCGGTACACCACACGCGAAATGGCGAAACGGTGCGTCTGGCTATCGCCACTGGAGAGCCAATCAAAGCCACGGTTAGTCACGGTAGAGAGGTAATCACTGTATGAATAATTGTAATCTGCCAGCCAGTAACCATAGGGGACGCTAACTCCAGTCTGCACACTGCGGGCATTATGGCTGCTGGCAAAATCACTGCTACGCGAACCGGAAACAAACCACTGATCAGCTAAGCCAAGCAGATTATTAGCCGTCAGTGAGCCATTAATCTGGCCAGTCCCGGTACTCTTTTGCCCACTATTATCAAAACCGACACCAATATTCAGAGGGAATTCAGGTGCCGCGGTGAGATTGACGATGGAATAACCCGCTTCGGTGCCTGGCAATATTTCAATTTGCACCGGAGTTTGGCGTAAACGGTTAATTTGCTCCATGCCCTGTTCAATATCGCGCAGATTAAGAATTTTCCCCTCAAGTCCTGGGAATGCCATTTTTAATTGACGCGAAGTTTTGCCGTCTAACTCTATTTTTTGCAGTTTACCTTCCAGCACAGCCATTTTCAGGGTGCCTTGTGATAAATCCTGTTCAATAAGAAATACCCGACTGGTAATATAACCACGCGAAAGATACCAATCAGATATTTCTTGTATTAACGTCTGAATCTGATTTAAGCCCAGACATTTATTCAGATAAGGCTGAAGTAATTTTTGTTTATCTCTAGCCGGTAAATGATCAGCGCCTTGCAGTCGAATAGTATTAATCACAAAACAGGCCCCAGTCGTTGCAGTGAGCGGCTTTGGCGCAACAAGCTCGGGGCTTAAACTACGTTGTAATTCCTGACGCTGGCGCTGGTTTTGTTCCAAAATATCGCGCTGCTGCTGCTGAATAGTATCTCTATCAGCAGGGCTCAGCATATTTGCACCAACAGTAAATGATAATGACAGATACAGCCAAGCTGCTGCTATCTGTAAATATTTAGACATGGTATCCATTCCGGTTTTTATTGGATTTATTATTTCGGCGTATTATATCGATTAGCGGAACGACTGCAATTAATGAGATTAAATGCTAAAGGAAGCCTCTTTGTGTAACGATATGATGTGGAAGAAGTAACATTAAATATCAGAGGATTCTCAAATATTATAATTCAATGAATTAAATTGATTTATAAGTGGATTAATCTGGATTATCACACCAAGGTGAAATGTTAGTCTTAAAATATGCATTTATTCGAATTTTTACTCCAATAGGCTGTGGTGGCTATTTCACCTGCGCACAGTGAGACCCACAACGCGTTTGGGCTGAATTTTCATAATACAATAAGGATGCTGCTTACCTGCGTAGGCTTTCTTCTCGAGTCTATTCACTTCGCCCAAACTAGTACAACTCAGCAATTCAACGACTGATAAACTGGAAAACACAGCAGGAACGCTTGTCTAAAGACTAAATAGCTCTAGCCACCACTGATGACACTGTCATCAGTGGTTACTTTTTGACCTTCTGTTTATGGTTGCAGGTATGTTGTTCGAATCTCTGCAAGTAATTTCGAAATAGACTCTGGTTTGGCCCGTTTTTGTTCTGGTTTGTTCTGGGGTTCAGCGATTGTCTTTCGGGTGGGGGTAACTGCTGAAGCTGTAGTAGTTGGGAGGCTGGCAATAGTATTAAATTGGCCATTTCGAGCCCGTTTCAACGTACCCAGCAGGTAGGCTGCGACATTGCGTACTTCACCCGAACCAATCCGTTTAGCGACGTCATCCAGAACGTATTGCCCTAATTTCTCGGGCAGAGCCAGCAATTTTGGTTCCACGCAGTCTCTGTCCTGTGTGGTCAAATGCTCAATCAGGGCTTGTGGCCATTTCAATTGGGCCGGTGATTGGCTAGGGGCTACATATGTATCTTTTACACCTTGTGTAGAACTACGTACTACGTAACGGTTCGATTTTCGAACTTTGCTATAACTCGTTGTTTTTATACTGAGTTCGGATATCGAACTCAGTGATTTTCGTACTGATTTACTGCGATTTTGGCTTAGTTCGGCATTCGAACTGGGTTGAGGTTGTGCAGTATGGCGTAATTTCGCGAAGTCTTTAGGGGTTTGGGGGGCTGATAATCTCGCTTCAAACATCTCTATGCGTGAATGCCGGTGACGCATGGCCGTGTCAGACTTAATGTCGTGTAGCACGGCAAGTGCGGTTAAACGCACTGACTTATTACCATGTCGGCAAGCCTGTGCCACAGTGTCTAACCAACCTGGGTCAAAATATTCAGCATCACGAAAACCCACAGGTTCATCATGTTGTGCATAAATATTGCCCCGCACCCGCCCCCCATTATCGCGCACTCTTTTGCACAAACTTAACCAGCCAGTAAGCCGAAGCATTAACAGCGCACGACTGACGGTTTCGCGGGAAGCTTTATCTAAGTGAGGGGCAGAAAGCTGCAGTTGCAGTTCATCATAAGTTGGAAAAACTGCCCCTTCATTTTGCTGAGCATAAAGACGGATCATTACCCACGCCATTTTATCCAGAGCAGATAGTCGTTCATCTAAAAATAATTGGCGTGGAATGGCATCATGCACATTCCCCAGAAACACCAACCCGCTTTGTTCATTTGCTGCTACACCGGACTGTGTTTTCTGCGCTATACGCACTGTCATTTTCGACAAAGTATGTTGAATAACGTTATCTAGAACGGGCGAGACCATTAAACTTCACCCCGATGTTGCTGTTTTGACCAACCTTTTGCCAGCGCCCATACCGACGTTAAAGCGATATCCTGTTTCTCGGCGATATTCATCATGACTTTCAAGGCATCCAATGATTCCAGATTGGTCACTTTTTCCTTATTCCATAACTCCCAAACAGCAATTTCTTCCGCTTCTGTCGGGGTTAATGTTCGCCCTTGGCGTACAACGATACCCATTAGCCGCCGCCGGGTACTCACCTCAGTTGCCGTCAGCCCGAAAAAGCTCTGCATCATCTCGATAGAGCCCCCCAGAACAAGCGATTTGTCTATACATTGCGCCCGTATTTGCTCCTGCCGAGCTTGCGTCAACATCATGTTCAGATTGGTATGATTGATATGAAACGTCAAAATAGACACTGGTGTATTAACCAGATAATGAAGGTCTTCCACTGTTAGCCGGTTCAGTTCCTGCAGTTCAGTAATTGTCAGCCCCATAGCTTCACAACGCCGGATATTGCCGGATTTTAGTTCCATTAAAACTTGGGTGAGCAACGTATTCGTTGTAATACCAATGGGTAAACTACACATTTTTCCCCCTCCCAATCCCGGTTCCTACTTTGCGGTTAAATTCTAATAAGCTCTGACATTCCACGCAGTGTGAAACACCACTGATAGCTATACGACGTTCCTCTGGGATGGGGTCCTCACACTCCAGGCAAAACAGGGTAGGTTCTGCATTCAGTCGAGATCTTACTGAGGCAATTTGCTGTTCAAGCATCAGCTCAATGACCTTCTGTGCGTTATCAATAATGTCAGGCATCATATGCATCCTTGCAGGTTTGTAGATTGCAGGCTTCTTCTCGCTGTAGTTCACGCAATCGGCGGAGAATTCTAAGCAAGCGTAAGTACTTTACGGCGTATATATCATTGAGCCTTGGTTCTCCCAATGAGGCCGCTGATCCAGTGATGGATATTGCCAAAAATGCCAATGTTCCTGATGGCGATCCTGACTCAGCACATAGAGTTATTAATAACTGAGCTTCGGGAGCTAATGTTGCAAAATTAAGGTTAATAAAAGAGTAGCCCGCACTCATTCGTTCTTTATTTTCCTGAAGACTGCTTTCAAGTCCCATGGATTCCGCCAGTTCAAATGCCAGACGAAAAGCCATATCCTGCAGATGTTCAATATCATCCTGTAACTTAGATATCAGCCAAATATCTGTCACCGGCTCCAACCCTGCATTTGCGAAAGCGACTGAGGATTGCTGAAGTTGCGGGGTATCAGCCATACATGAACGGGGTTCTGCAATGGGAGTAACGGGTGTTGGATTAACCAAAGAAGTCGTTGCCCGCACCGATTCTTTGGGCTGTTGATATAAATCCAGTTGCTCTTCTTTGTTGCTCTGTTTTCTGGGGCTGGAATGGCTTATCTGCGCTGGAGGTATAGCGTTGTCGGATATTTCTAATGGTAAAGATACCGGCTTAACCGTGGTCTTTTCATCCAAGTGATGCCGAGGCGTTTGAGTTGGTTCACCAAATAATTTACGACGATTCTGTTCGGTGGGATCGAGCTCTATTAACCATCGGTCATAGGTATTATCTGGAGCGGGTAGTGCTTTTAATAATGATCCGATTAACTCATCTTTAAACACTTCATATGTGAAACTTTCGGGGTTATCCAGAGATCGGCAGACTTGCCCAAAAATATCGTCAAACTTGTCTAAAAGATCGTAATTAATGGAAGAGTGATCCCAATACTTCTGGGCGGCGGTACGTAATGCAATAAGCTGAATTATCTGTGGTCTTCCCATTCCTGAGTTCAATAGTGTAGGAATATAAGGATAAAGATGCTCGACCGTATAGTTCATGCGACTGATATTCGATTGGGTTATAGGATAACCATCAGTACGCAAGAGAGTTTCTAGCTCCCGCTGGGATACTATTTTACCCAGTTGCGTCTCATAAATAGATCTGGCTTTGGCGATACCCAGTGCTTTCTCTATAAATGACAGATCACCTCTGACATCATTTTCTGCCAAATGACCAATCAAGCATTGTAATCGCCCTGGCCAGGGTTTAAAAATGCACTGAATATGGCGAAACCGTTCATCCTGGGTTTCGGTCCATAATTCCATCAGAATGCTATAACGCGTATTACCGCCATCACTGAAAATATAGACATCCTCTTCATTTTCAGGATCTTTGGTCACTTTAGGTATGGAATCTAAGCCACGAGCGCGAATAGAGGCTTTGATTTCCTCATATTTAGGGTTTCGGCTGGTACGTGGGTTATCTGGGTTTGGCCTCAGTTGAGCCAGAGTCAGATTTAATGGTATTTCGCTGACAGGTAAAATGGCAACATTATTACTGGTTGCACGAGGAGTATGTCCTCGCTTTAATAGTTGTTCTTTGAGAGCTATGCTTTTAACCGCCATAGTCCCTCCCAGATATTGGCTCGAATCGCGTAATTTCGGACTGATATTGTACTTTTACTGTGCCAATTGGCCCATTTCGCTGTTTTCCAATAATTATCTCAGCTATTCCCTTAGCTGGGGTCTTATCGTCATAAAGCTCATCACGATAAATAAACATGATCACATCAGCATCTTGCTCCAAGGCTCCTGAATCACGAAGATCGCCATTATTGGGCCGTTTATCGGGCCTGTTTTCAAGTGAGCGATTAAGCTGAGAAAGTGCCACGACTGGACACCCAATCTCTTTCGCCAAGACCTTTAATGAACGTGATATTTCTGCGATTTCTTGCGTACGGTTCTCCTGTCCAGGGCAACGCATAAGCTGTAGATAATCCAGCAGAATTAACGATGGAGTACCATGTTTACGGGCATTTTTGCGAATACGGGAACGTAATATTGAGGAGGTCATATAACTGGAATCGTCGATCAACAAACGGTTCTTCCAATCAGTGAGTAATATCTTTATTGCAGCACTGACTCTCCCCCAATGTTCATCACTCATATTACCGTTACGTAAGTTCTGTAACGGCACTCTTCCCAACATGGCAATAAAGCGCGACAGTAATTGTTCTGTGGGCATTTCCAGACTGTATATCTGTACCGACTGAGCAATTCGGCCATTTAACGCCCCTTCACACATGGCTAGCCCGAGTGCGGTTTTCCCCATTGATGGGCGTCCGGCAACCAGAATAAGATCTCCAGACTGCAAGCCCGTGGTGAGTTCATCCAGTTGTTCAAAACCCGTTGGAGTACCAACAATGTCATCTGGATTACTACAGCGTTGTTCCAAACGTTCTAAATAGCTTTCCAGAACGGTAGGCATATCAGCGATAGAATCAGAAGAGTGTTGCTCTCCAATACTAAATAATCGCCTTTCGGTATCCTCCAGCAGTTTCGCCAGATCGGTTCTGGCATCACTGGCCTGCCCAACCAGATCATGTCCTAATGACAATAACTGGCGCTTTTGCCCATAACTGGCGACATATTCAGCATAGGCAACAACATTCGCGGCGCTGGGTGTGTTCTTTGACAGTTCCGCTAAATAAGCAAAGCCACCGGCCTGTTCTAATTGCCCCTGTTGCTCAATTGATTCCGTTACAGTAATGAGATCGATGGGTTTTCCCTGCTCAAGCAACTTTGTCATTGCGGAAAAAATTAACTGATGTGGCCGTGAAAAGAAGCTTTCAGCAGAAATAACCGTGGCAATATCATCCCATCGGTCATTATCCAGCATTAAACCACCCAGTACCGATTGCTCAGCTTCTACTGAATGTGGAGGGAGATACGTGGTCATTCCTGTTCTCCTTTGGGTTGTGCAGCAAGAACAGTATCAAAGCGTTCTATCCACTCAGGAAATAGCTCACAGACCAATGAATGCATGGTCTGTGCAGCAGCAGGACTTTTACGTTCGGTATGATATTCAAGGCGATGAGCAGGAAGCCCTAAACTATGCCCAGATTTGTAAACATCCAAATCATAAAGTTTGGTCTGTAACATAGAGACTGAAATCTCTACAGATCCATAGGCTCCCTGTTCCACAATATCAGTTAGGGCATCCAATGCATTTCTGGCTAAGACGGTATAGTCCATACAGTTAATCAGCACCTTCACAGGTGGCAGCACAATTCCAAAATTGTTGTAGGGCAATAGCCCTTCCATCAAGGCGATAGTGCCGCGTAAGAATTCCCGCACATCAGGGACGATCGGTTTTATCATCGCGACTGCGGTGTGGTTAGTTGCCAGAATAACTAACTCCAGCATGATGGAACGGGCACCTTGGGAATCAATTACGATGACATCGTAAGATTGAAACAAGGGGTGCATTAACAGATTACGCAAACGGATACGCCCATCAGGCATATGCATCATGGCTGTTTTTAATTGCTCATGGGGATCGTTAGAAATGATGAGATCAAGATTATTAATATTAGTACGAGAAATGAGTTGTTCTGGCCGATTGAGTTCAACCGTGCGCATGAGTAATTCGTATAGACCGCAGGGGGCTTCATAGCGAAGTGAGTAGTAGCTGGATGCCGTTGGCTGAGCATAATCGCCATCAATAAGCAGTGTTTTTAGACCTGCATCAGCACAAAAGCCACTAATATTGGCGGCATGGGTCGATTTCCCCTCCCCACCTTTTGTAGAAATTACTGAGATCACATGCATACACGTTACCTGGATTAGTTATCCAAGTGACGAAATTACTGTTGGTATAACAATTACGCAGGGATTGAAAATCCCCGTGTCCTTGGTTCGATTCCGAGTCCGGCACCACTATTCCATAAACGGACGTCCACTGACGTCCGTTTTGCATTTTAAATCCTGCTGTTACTGCTGTCGTCCCCTACTCCATATCAACTGAATTCAATCTGATTCTACCTACATCAAGTTACACCTATAGGCATAAATGCCGGTGCAGTCCAGTTAGATAATGATTATATCCACAAAGTCTATTCCAGAGGCTATCCATGGCACTCACCGATGTGAAAGTGCGACCGAAGATAAACCTTACAAACTGACTGACAGCGCTGGCATGCATTTGCTAGTTCATCCCAATGGGCCAAAAATACTGGTGGCTACGTTATCGCTATCTCGGCAAAGAAAATACCCTAGCATTAGGGGTCTACCCCGCCCTCTCACTTTCAGAGTCGCGGGCTAAACGCGACGCCGCACGCAAATTAATTGCCGATGGCTCCGACCCCAGTGAGGTCAAGCGTTCGACAAAGGCTTTACCCGATGCCACTCAAACATTCGAAGCTATTGCCCGGCGCTGTGGTGTTTCGGCTTACTGCTGCCAGACCTTGCGTACACCGTAAACACTGTAGTTTTCTTCGTATATCTAACGAACCGGCCTTGTTTACTTTACCAAGCTCATTACATTATCTATTTACCGACGGAAGGGTGGAATTTCCCTTGTTTCAGTTCTTCACGCAGGATGGCATGTTCATCTTCGGTAAATTTATATTTTCTCATAATCAGAATGCGTATTACTGCGCCTAAAGCAGGTAGCAGAGAAATACAGAAAAACAGGCCATTTAATGTCCATTCCGACTGAGCCACATTGGGTATATAGCCCAATACTGATAAAATCAGGCCAGAAAGCCCGCCAGCAACAGCAACTGAGAGTTTACCGACAAAAGTCTGCCCAGAGAAAGTGATAGCAGCGCAACGCTTACCGGTATGGTAATAAGAATATTCCACCGTATCAGCAATCATTGCGGAAATAAGCGGGTTGGTCATCATGAAAATTGCTGTAATCACGGCTAACCAGACCATTACATAGACCACATTGTGATAACCGGTAAACCAGAAACCGATGCGAGCTATTATCTCCAACACACATAGAGCAATGAATAAATCTCTCTTTTTAAAGTGACGGGTTAAGAATGGAGTGCCAAGGCAAGCCAATGCACAGGCAAAAGTAATTAAACCTATAACAGAAACTAATTCAGCATCTTTCATATTATAGGTGAAGAAGAAAATATAAAATGTGTTAACGATGTTAGAAAAAACGTTCATGAAAAAGGCGCTAAGTATAAAAAATAGCGGCTTATTTTGCCAAACGACAATAAAGGTCTGCTTTAAGGTGATTTTTTCAACTACTGTGACTTTGACGCGCTCTTTGATATTAAAGAATCCATTTAACATCAGTATCACCCCCAATGTCATGAGGATGACAACACCAGCAAGGTAGCCGCGGTCAGCACTGTTCTCTGCAAACAGTCCACTGATATAAGGGAATAAAACCATTGTGGCACCAATACCGGCATTAACGCCGAGCATTGCACAAGTTGCTGTTTTGGCACGTTCTTGCGGCTCATCCGTCATTACTGTGCTCATTGACCAGAATGGAATATCAGAGAGGGCATATAATGTTCCCCATAAGATATAGGTGACACCAGCATATATTGTTTTCGTCATCAGGCTGGCTTCGATATTATAAAATGCAGCCACGGTGACGATGAAAATCAAAAAAGGTGTAAACATCAAGTATGGGCGGAATTTTCCACGCCGCATATTAATGGTATCCATCACACCAGCAATCAATGGGTCATGTACTGCATCCCATACCCTGGCGATTAAGAAAATCATACTTGCTGCTACTGGTGAGATTCCCATAATATCAGTGTAGAAAAAGAGAATAAAACTGCCTACCAGCCCAAAACTGAAGCACTGGCCCATTCCATACCCAAAATAAGAAGCAAGTTCTTTCATTGGGATTTTTGCACCTGAATGATTTATGTTCATTCTTAGCCTTTATATTATGTGGGGTACAGGTGAACTTTCTAAGTTCCGCTATGGCAATATATAGGTTTTAGAAGCCATAACGGAATAGTCTATTCTTATTTTGTTAGCATTTTGATTATTTCTATTTCTGCTGGGTCATAAGCAATGCCTTCTTCATTTAAGACATCATGGAACCAGCGTTCACTATAGTTATTATCTCTGCGTTTTATTTCAGGCCACGGAATATAAGTTTGCGTTTTCCCTTTAACTAAACCCCATTGATAACAACCAATTCCTTCAGCCTTAAACAAAGGTAATTGGTCTTGTACTTTCGATTCTGCGTGACGTGCCAACCATTCAGTACACAGCATCGGGCGTTCATATTCCTTCAGGATTCCGATCGCTTTTTTCATCAAATCTAGCGGCACATAGGCATGGAAAGAAATAATGTCGGACAATTCCAGTGCCCGGCGATCTGTCGGATGCTCATAAATCGGGGCATCGAGATCTAGAATATTGGCAATATGCCAGGCAGCTACAGTTAATGGTTGTGATGGGTTAATTTCCCGCGCCCAAGTAAATGCTTTTTCCATTAGCTGGTGGCTGTATTCTTCCAGTGCAGAGTCAAAGGCTTCTTCACCTGTTAAGGTGAAAATCATGCGGTTAGTGGGTTCGTTGTAAAGATCCCAAATAGCGATCCGTTCGTCTTGAGCGAAATGACCAATAATATCTTTGATGTAAAGCTCTACATGCCCCCATAAGTAAGGTTGCATTACGATATTACGACCAGGGCTGGCAGCGGCTTGGCTATTATGCAAACCGGGAGTCGGTTGCTTCTGTTGCCCAATATAAGGATGGTCACCAGAAAATCCGCAATCATCCATTAGGGTCAACATCACTTTGATGCCAGCACCTTGACAAATATCGAGAAATTGTTCAATGCGAGCTATTAATCCATCACGGTCTAGCTGCCAGACCACAAAAGGTAAATTGGTGCGTAGCGTGTTATATCCCGCGTCAGCGGCCCATTGTAGTTCTTGGGCAATGTTTGCAGGATCGAAAGTATCTCGTTGCCACATTTCGGTCCAGTTAACTGCGGTACGTGGTAGGTAGTTAAAGCCACACAACCAGCCCTGTTTTTTATGCCATTCCCATGACTTTTCTTCAGACCATTTATTCATTTTTATTCTCGCTCGATAAATTATTAGCTCATTAGCTAATATATTAGCTAATTGAATAATAACAATGAGCTAATGCTTTAAGAGTGAGCTGATTCACGAAATTATTTTCACAGACAAACATAAGTTGTTTAATATCAATCAGTTGTTTTTTTAACAAAGTTAGATAGGTGGGAATTCTGATAAATGGAGTAAATACATGAGAGGTGAACTTAGCGGAAAGCTGATGCCTAATCCTGTTGACTAAAATCTGTTAGTATAAAAAGAGATGAAACATAGCCAGTATGAGTAAAATATGAGTAAAAAAACTAAAGTTACCATGAGTCACATTGCGGCTAAGGCGGGAGTCTCTCAATCGACGGTTTCATTGGTGTTGAATGGTTCCTACAGTATCAAATTAGCCGACGACACTAGAGAGAAAGTGCTGCGTATTGCCCAGGAAATGGGTTATGTCCATAAAGCAGTAGATCGACCGGTAGTGAGAGAAAAAATAGCATTAATAATTAATGGCTTAATCAATCACGACCCCTTTATTGAAGCCGTGAGTGCGGTTCAGCAGGCGGCTTGGCAACATAACAAACTATTGGCTATTTTTGATCAGGAAAATGAACCCGAACATTGTATCGCTTTGGAAGAGGAAATCAGTGGAGGAGGTTATCAGGGGGTGATTTATGCATCCTGTATGACTAATCAACTGGCACCGATGTTCCACAATTTATCTATTCCAATGGTAATGTTGAATGGTTATAGCCCTGAGCTGCCCGATGTCCCTTGTATATTACCCGCAGATAAGATTGGTGCTTATAAAGCCACCAGTCATTTATTAGATCAAGGATATAAACGGATTGCTATCTTGGCGGGTGAGTTGTGGATGGATGCGGCCAATGATCGTATTTACGGTTATCGACAAGCCTTAATAAACCATGATATTTGCCCTGACGAACGCTATATCCAAGTCACCAACTGGTCATTAAAAGAAGCTTATAATAAAACATTGGAGTTACTGGCACTGACTCCTCGGCCAGAAGCCATTTTCTGTAGCAGTGACTATATCGCCTTGGGATGTTATCAGGCGATTTTGTCACAAGGGTTACATATTCCTGATGATATAGCGGTAGTTGGCTATGATAACCAAAGTATCGCCTCAGAACTCACCCCTGAATTAAGCTCAGTAGATTTACCCTATGGCGAAATGGGGGAGCTGGCATTGCACACCTTGCTGAAAATTACACAACAGCAGTCTCTGTTATCATTGAAAATGAGAGTGGAGGGGGAGTTGGTCATTCGTCAGTCTTCAATAAGACCGGTTAAATAGCTCATTACCTATCGCTGCGACCAAGTGTAATATCAGCTATTTGTTCACATGATTTTGTTTACATAACGCCGCTATTACACTTGCAGTGAATCTGTCTTTTAATACTTCAGTAGAGCTTTTCAAATGAGGGAGATTTAGTCATTAATACTATATTAAACGTCTGTTTTCGAAGAAACTAAACTCCAGATAACACATATCTTATTTCGCTAACAGCGTTCAGCATCAGGCCCTTTGGTTAAGGTATAACGTAGATTTTGTCTAATGGCTTCAATTGACAAAATCCAGAATACAGTGCCAAAAAATTCAGAAATCAATGCTTCTGGGCCTGCAACCCATAACCATCCAGATAATCCGAGTAAAGGAACGACTAAACCATGCGCAAATACAGAAACACCGATACCAAAAACGATCCCGTGTAACATTTTTACTTTGGGAAGATATTCTGCAATTACGCAGTATATAATAGCGATGACTATTGAAAGATAATATGAACACCATTACCACCCCAATTAAGCGTGTAATCCATCCAATGGTAAGTCATCGGGTCAATATTTACCCCCTATTTTTCATAGTAATACTACGGATGGCGGTATGGTTTTAGCGGTTCTTAGTGGCAGTATTGTTTCAAAACCAGATTTGACTAAAGCTGAAAAATATCTGCAATAACACTAATGTAAATAGCAAGGCTGACATGTCTAGTATTTTTTAGTCAATTCAAAAACATTTAAAATTATATTTCCCTTAAGATTAATTATTAGTATAGGGGAAGTAAATAGATGAATAAGTTTTTTGCAATTAGTAGGCAATATGTTTTATGGCAAATTGAGATACTGAGCTACATCACTCGTCTAAGCTAAAACTTAGCCATCTGGCACTTGGACTGATAGCAACTGCATTGCAGTAAGTTTTCACCACTGCCTATTTTTTCTGTAAAAACATTTGGGCTTATAACCATCCCTTTATAATTGTGGACGTCATGACAATAACAATAAGCAAATAATATAATCATAATTATTATAATAAGTTATACTCGGCGCACAAATAATGAATAGAAAGATAATATAAAATAAAAGATTAAAAAATTATTGGTATATAGTGATATCTATGGATATAACATACAGAAATATCAGACTAGCGAGTGACGAGGATGCCGTATCATCGGGATTAGCCGAAAGCTTTTAATGGTAGTGGTATAAAATTGGTGAAACCACACATCAAACTTCCGATCTTTTAACGAGGTCATAAGTTATTTTTTCAGTCAAAATAGATTTGATTTAAGGTTCGTGTCATTTATACATTCTATAATTGTCCTATAGATCATTATAGATGGAGTTTTAAGTAATTGTATGAGAATATATTTTATTATTACTATGCTAATTGCCGTGACAATATTGAGTTTATTTTACATGGGAAACTTTGCAAGCGGGTTAGTACATTGGTGGTATGACTTTTTTGGATTTCCCATATAGTGATGGTAATGGTAACCATTTAAGGTGTAATGTGAAAGGTCATATGGCACTGATAGTCTTAATTATGGCGACTATTTGTAGTTTTTATTATATTTTTAAAATAGCAATTTGGTTTATAAATTATTAGGATGGATCAACATCTCTTTAGCTGATTTTTAAAATAAACAATAAATTTATTTGAGGTTATCAAGCTTTTATTATGAGCCATGTGTTTACTATAATGGCTGGAGACTGACCTGCATAGACGTTATTGAAAATAAGGATTCTCAATTTATTAGTTTGTATCAAAAGAAACTTAGACACTAAAGTTGCATCATTTATGAAATCAACGGACTCACTCTGATTTAGCTGTTTCGAGATAGCCAGTAGTGCCAAATACCGTGCTGGTAGGTGTTGTTTTCCCTTGCAGCGATAATGTAGTTTCAGCTGGCCCTTAGGCGAGTGTTTCTATTTATGGTTCCTGTAATGTAGCGCTTGAATCACACTTTATAGCGGGCCATTCAATCCAACTGTAGATATCAGAAAAACACTTGTTCTGATAGTTACCATTTAAATAACTGATAACTACCAGAACAGCGCTAAATAACCATTGGTAAGCCAATATTTATTAATATTGGCAATTGATTATTTAACACATAAAATTAACTATTTTTGCCATGATGCTATTGTAACATTAACCGGATAAACATCCGCTGCTACATTCTGTTTGCTATCAACGACTAAATTAACCTTTGCGTTATTAGCATATTTTCTCCACATACGATCACTTTTAAAATCGCCATAACCCTCTTGCGCCCCTGCATCTAATCTTACTCTTAGCGTGTGTTTAGGATCACCTTTACCCGCTACTGTCCAGCTAAAATTACCCGTATTATAGTCTGTAGCAGTATTATCACCAGTAATCAACCAAGATTCAGTACCTGTAACTAACCCGCTGACGGTTGCAAGTACAGTCTCTTCCTGATCACCTGCGGAAATTTGTTTTGACGGTGTTATGGTCCCAGTAATAGTTGTTCCTGAAATAACAGCTATTTCCGTAGTCAAAACTTTTTGAGTACTTAGATCTACCGAATCCGCGTAACTTGCTCCAGAGATAGAGCCCAGAATCGCTACACAGACCAATTTCTTGATATATTTCATACTATTAATCTCCTTTAATTAAAATAAAAATCACATTCATTCATAAAAGAATGTTTTTTAAATGAGGTTAAATATCACCTCAGGTCAGACAATAAAACAACACCATTAATCTCAAGTACATATCTATCAGTTGCAATATATTGATCACCATCAGAAACAAAATAAAAATTAATAGTGTCATCATTGGTCAATACATCAATTTTGTTTTCAGATTGAGAACTAAATGGCACACCACTAGACTCAATACGCAGCCTCAATATATTAAGGTCATTATTAACACCTTTTAATATATATGAGCCAGGTCTACCATTAGAAGTTAAATTATCACCCCACAATCGAAACCCAGTATGATTACCGTTGTAAGTAATCATTCCTCTTCCAAAAACGGCCCCATCACTTATGCGGCCTGACTGCATTATATTATCGGCATGAAATGTTAGTTCCACTTTATCTGCGGCCCATAATTTATTCGATAATAAAATACAAAGTAATACGGCAAAAATTGCGCGAGAAAAATACATCATAATCTTAATATGCCCATAGAAAATGACAGAAAAGTGAGTCATTAAAATCTATAAAAATTTTTCAATAACAAATGCTGTTTATATGATAAAAACCGGTTTTATTCTTTTTATTGGGCAGAGAATATTTCACTTTACATTGTTCCTCACCCCACGCGACAACCAATTCACCTTTATTCAATAAGCCAGTTAAATACACCAAACTGTTATCATCAACAATTCCAACATATCCTTCTTTTCCATAAACTTTTACTTGGGCCCCGAACGGAATTTTTCCCCCGTTATCCCGACGTATGGTCATAAAAGCTTTAGATCCTATACTGGTTTTAAATTTTGCCTCTACGACGGCTCCCCTGGTAGGTACCACTTTTGTATCCGTCTGTATAATTTCAGTATTAGACGGAAGCTGCGTAGGATTAAGGTTAACAATATTTTCCTTATAAGGCGTTAAACCAGATACTGTTGTATAACCACGGAAATCAGTCTTAACTCCAGGCCATCCTCCAACAGATATATCAGAGGCACCAGGTGCAATAGCTAATGCTAAGGTATCGCTAAACGGTTGCCCAAAAGTTACACCCCGATGGTGAATAAGCACTCCCCCCATAGCATTCAAACCATACTGTCGAACCGACGGGCCATAGCTGTAATTCCCCCCCCACTGTGCATAAGGGCCATTCCATGTAAAATGCATCGAACTGCTATTTTGTTCACCAGATCGGCTACCAGTCCGATAATTCTGACTCAAACCCCAGTCAAGTTGTCGATCAAAGGCCTGCCCGCTGAGTCCAATATCTTGAGTTTGTTCTCCGCCAGGGTGAGAGGTTAATTGCCAGTTAGCTCTAGCGTGATCCCCCCCCCATATATCCAGAGGTATGCTCATCCAAAGATTAGCTCTTCTGTCTTTGCGATATTCCCCTGATGGCAATCTAGCTCTGTTTTGGCTCACATTGAGTGAAAATGACACATCTCCAATACTCGTGTCATACCCGAAAGAATAGCTTTTATTATTCCCTTGGTTGCCACCCCGAGCCATGATTGAACCATTTAATCTAAATCTGCCGAAACGCCCTAAAGATTGCCCAAGTGACATAGTCGTGCGTGAATTCAACCTTGAATGAGAAGAATATCGTTCATTATCTAATACACCATAACGGTAACTATCGAGTACCCCAGCCAAATCAAGATACCCTGGTGAAATACTTTGCCGGCTAGAGACTGAAAAATAGGTTCCTGTTTTTTGCAACTGATTACTGTAGCGCACCCGCCAAATAGCACCTTGCTGTTCCCTATTATTATGAAGCAGACCTTTGGCGCCACTAGCATCAACTGACACACTCCCCCAGAAACCAAGTGATGCACCTAATCCTAACGAAGCTGCCTGATAATATTCGGCCTCCTGAACACCACCATAAGCAGTCATATCCAAAGGTAACCCATACATCAAAGTCGCTTGGCCAACCGGCACCTTCTCTGATGACTGATAGGAAGGTCGGTAATATCCGGCCATCACGTTGTACTTAAAATAACCTTCTCGTAAAGCAATCGCTGGTGTTTGGTATTGGACGGTAAATTTTTGTGGAGCACCATCGGTCTCCCATACTGTAACCTGAAGGTCGCCATTGCCATTCGTTACAGATAAATCACGTAAAGCAAAAGGGCCCGGAGAAACGGTTGCATTATAAATGGTATAGCCATCATCTTTTACCTGAACACGAGCTTGTGTTCTGGCAATACCTTCCACTAACGGCGCAAATTGCTTCATGTTATAGGGAATCATGCTGTCATCAGAACCTAGCATAATGCCCCTAAATGGCACACTGTCGAAAATATCACCAGGAGTAGAGCGCTCACCTAGAGTCAATCGGCTTTTCCGGCTATATAATCCTCTCTCAGCATAGGTATAGGCTCTTTGCCATCTACCATCGCCGCGCTGGCTATTATTTTGCCAATTGGTTGAGTTTCTAAAACGCCAAGCCCCAATATTGACTCCTGGTTGCAGTTGTACCCAAGAAGCATCACTTCTTCTAACTGCCCCAATATGATATTCCGAGCGTGTTATATTGCCGTTATAGTTCATTAAAAATGCAGAAATACCATCGTCCCAACTTTCCTCAGGGGCGATCCCTACTAGTTTTGGGCGCAGCGCAATCTGAGGAATACTGAGCAAAAGCTGTTGATTATTCAGGTCAAGAGTGGCATTTGCTTTCGGTATTGCATTAATATTTACACACTCTTCGCTATTATTATTTTTGTTAGCAGAACTTAGTAGTCTTGGATAATCTTCAGTTTTTACGCCATAGCGAGACAATTGACTAATAGTAAGACAAGGCACCAAAACAGGGCCATCTTTGCCGTCTTTCTTCAGGCGGAAAGTGACGTCCCTACTATCCAATTGAGTACTATTTAGCATAATATCAAGCTTATAGGTCCCTGGTTGCTGTACTCCCAAATTAAAGAGAGATATATCAACATTATTTTTTGTATGGCCAAGCATTGTTGGATCAAAAAAGTAAGTTTTTGACTGAGCTATTGGTGGTAATATCAGCAAAAACAACACTAAAGTAATTCGGTTATTATTCATATTTAATGGCTAACTAATGTAGGGGGCTGAGACAAATTTATTTCAGCGTCGTTTTAAAGGTTTTGCTTTCCCCACCATAATCAGTCGTTACCTTCCACTCTACGTTTCCAATAGCACCATCTGGTGATTTTATTTCTTTAGATGTAAAAGGTGGAATGTAATCTATATTACGCAACAATTTCCCTCCTACACTAGCTGAAGCAATATTCATATAAAATGGAGTCGGGTTATTGATGGTTATTTCTTTACCTTTTAATTTCCAAGATAATTCACCTGCAACATCCTCAGGGCTTCCTGAAATTGATTTAGGTCGATAAAACAACTTAATACAAGTACTAACCATCAAATTAAATGCGACCCCAGTATTATTTTTATAATTATCTACTGGAGGTACTGCTTTTATGCACAACCAATTTAACATCTCTCTATCATTATTAGGATGAGCATCTTCAGTCCATATTGTACGAATACGACTCTGTTGGTTTCCCTCAAGGCGGAATAAAGGAGGGGATACAATAAAAGAAGCTAGAGATCTTTTATCTTCCCCTAAAATAGACGACTGAACAAGCATAGGATAATCTTGAGGGTTCATTACAACTAATGATTGACCAGAAGAGCCTTCATTATAAATGATACGAGTCGCCCCCAACTTTACTGCAAAGTTTTTGGGAGTAATATTACTGACCAGACCCTGACCAGCAGAAACTCCCATGCAAGAAAAATAACTCACCAAAACAAAAAAATATATTCTCTTCATATTGAATTAACACCAATCAATAATACTTTGCAAAAATAAAAATATGTTATTTAACATAAATGCGTTATGTAGTTACACTTCTAGGCATAAAACCAATTAAAGGCTTTAACTTCAATCGAGAAAATAAATGCCTATAGAAGGAAAAACTAATTATCAACAAGTCTCGATAGGATTCATTATCCATTCTGGTCAGCTAATTGTCTGTCATCATTGGATTAAAATAATGAAAGGCAAAGACTAACTTAATGTAGGGTAATGACTACACTGGCGCAGGTATACTTTGCGGGGTTTGTTGCAAGAAGTGGTTTAGCTTGATTATTCCACCCATCAATGAGTAAAATCATCGACTCTCATTATTTGCAACAAGCCCGTTGAAACGGCTCGCACTAGTAGAGAAATAGCTTACGGAATATCACTGCTAACTTTCATATAGATATAGGTCACGAAATAATCATATCTGGAAGAATACTGATGGATGAATAATCTGGCGAGGAACATTAAAAAATGCATAGAACTAAAACAGGTATGTTTACAAATAGATGCTTTAACCTAATAAATTTTTATATTATGATGACTTTTCCAGCCAATAATGACCAAAATAAAATGGAAAGTATTGAGATAACATAAAAATTATCTATGTTAATTTTAGTTATAAAAACACCTTGAAGAGCTAATTATAATAAACTTAGCTCATAATATTATTAACTACACTTTCCGATCTTAAATTAATATCACAAATTGAATATTAATAAAAACATTATATATTCATGGCTTAAGAAATTAAAATCTCAATACCTAAGCAACTAATATAAAATGGAGTATTAATTAAAAACGATATCCTGCAGATATAGACCATACGCCACTTTTAAAGTCGCCACTTTTTGATTGTTCGTAAGAAGTATCGATAGCAATATTTTCGATAGGATTGATTTGTAACCCAAGAGCGTATCCAAAACCTTTCTTACGTGCTTTTTGTGATTCAACGTATCCATCTCGATAATCTTCACCTTCTAGCTTATAGGATGCTATTCCTCCCATAACATAGGCACTAATGTATTCATTCAGACGATAGGTTGGACCAATTTGTAGTGATGTGTAGTCAAAATGACCACGAGCAATCACCTTATTATTCACTAAATAATCAGTTCCCGAATATAATTTAGTGAGGGACGCTATAACCCCAAATTTATTGTCAAATTCGTATCTATACTTTATGTTTATACCATCAGGTTTACCTTTTAATTGCTCGGGGCTATTACCATTAATACTTTTATTCTTAAACTTGGTATTACCACTTTGAGCATACCCAAAACTTAACGTATTTTTACTTTCAGCAGATGCCAGAGATGAAAAAGATAAACCGATTACAGAAACCAAAACTAACTTGCCTAACATTATAAAAATTCCCTATTTCAATACTTATGTTTAGTTTTAATCTAGCGTATGACGTGATTTTTCTAGAAAATAAATTCTACATAACTACTTACAAACGGCAAGAAAATGTCAAACCTCATTTAGGTTAGGTTTAATATAATTAATTGTTGGCACCAAATAACCACTCAAAGTGTAAGAGTAAATTGAGTGTTAGGATCTCATCTTATAGCAATCTTATTTAAAAGCTTGTAATGTCCAAAGCAACATACTAGAATCGATTATTGTTTATGTAAAATTCCTATATTAGTTAAAGTATAAAAACAGATAAATTAGAGCTAACAACTTATTATATATAAAAATAATCTCAAGGATTAACAGCACCATAAATATGAAGACAAAGTCTCTTTGACTATTTTCACCGATTATTACCATCAGTGAAATTCTTGATGGGATGTGTATGTGGAACTTATTACCTCAATAACAACTTCAGTCATTAAGTAACATTTAACTTTTTAAAATAGAGGAATTAAATGAAAAGTGTATTGATTGTTGATGACCACCCTGTTGCCAGATTTGCGATAAGAGTGGCTTTGGAAAAAGAATTTTTAACTATAATTGGTGAAACCGATAATGGTCTCAAAGCTATCTCTATAGCAAATCATTTAACTCCAGATCTAATTATAATGGATATAGATATCCCTCCTATTACTGGAATTGAAGTAGTCTTTCGTTTACGCAAAAAAGGCTATAACGGAATGATTTTAATGCTAACAAGTAAAGATGATGACCATTATATTAAGCGAAGTGCTAGCGCGGGTGCCAATGGTTTTATCAGTAAGAGTAACTCATTGGATACATTAAGTGAAGCTATTCGCATTCTCAAGAAAGGATATAATATCTTCCCAAAGAAAAATATAAACAATGAAGCTATCCAACTTTCTGATTGTGATGAAAAGGATAAAATCACGTTACTTTCTTATAAAGAGTTACAGGTTTTAAAATACCTATCAAGAGGATATAGAGTCGTTGATATAGCCATTCAAATGAACATTAGTGATAAAACTGTCAGTACTTACAAACGCAGATTAATGCTGAAGCTAGAGATTAATAACATGATTGAATTATTAAATTTCACACTTCGGCACAATCTAGATTAATTATATATGCATAATTTTACACTTATTTTTTTATTTATATTATATTTTACTCCGACATTTTTAGGTGCATCACCTCCTATTAAGTCGTGCTACAATCAAATAAGCTCCCATAAAAAATCAGAGTGTCACAACAGCAAAAACATACGTGTTGGTGTCTTTTTACCTGCGAACCCTCCTTATAGCTTCAATATTAACACTAAAAAAACAGTTGGAATTTCATCTGATTACACTTTTATTATTGCGCGGAACTTAGGTGTTTCTATTGAAATGATACATTATCCAAATAGGGCTTTAGCATTAGACGCATTGAATGATGATAAAGTAGACATGCTGATAGATGACTCTGAAATACAATTATATGATACAAAAAGTTATCTAAGTAGTGTGCCACTTATAGCTGATGAGCCAGCTCTGGTCACTAGAGAAACAAGACGGCCAGAGTTAACAACAACAAAAAGAAACCCAAATATAGCTTTATCAAGTGGTTATTTAAGTGATGAGTGGGTAAGAAGATATTATCCTGATGCCAATATCATTCGTTATAACTCATCACTTGAGGCATTATCTTCTGTAGCATTCAAAAAAAATGATTTTTTTATTGGTAATTTGATTATTGCTAATTTCTTGATAGATCGTAATTATGGGAATGTTTTATCCATATTAGAACGATTCCCAATGCAAAATTTGGGCCCGAGGTTTATATTTAAACATGATGATTTTGAGTTAAAAAAAACCATCAATATGGCACTTGATAATATTACACTTGAGCAGCGCAAAGAGATTTATTTGAAATGGATTTTAGGCGCTGACCTATCGCAATATAAAAAACCGATTAATCTAACGCTAAAAGAGCAGCAATGGCTTGATAAGAACAAAGAGTTACAAGTTATTGTCGATCCACTTAATGCTCCATTTACTATGCTAAATCCTTCTGGAAAATTCTATGGTATCTCAGCCGAGATACTAAAGTTGCTCCATATTCGTACTGGTTTAAATTTTAATGTTATTGAGTCTAACCATGTTAACTCTATGACATATATAGTGCCGGGAAAAGATCGAATTATTATGTCAAGAGACTTTAGTAAAGTAAATACATTACTTACTGAGCCTTACATGGGAACACCATTTGTTTTAGTCGTTAAAAAAAATTGGGTAGTACAAAAAAACCTTTCCAATATTAAAAAATTAGCAATAACTCCAGATAATATATTAAAAAAGTGGATAGAACTCCATTATCCGAAAATTACTTTAGTAAAATTCGAAAATGCTAATGATGCTATGCGAATGGTTATAGATGGCACCGTTGATGCTTCTATAAATAACTTGGTCTCGGCGAATTATATAATTGAACATTATTTCCACGGTCAGCTTAGAATTGACCGTACGCTAGGTGATTCATTGTCGAAAATTTCATTTTCTGTTCCTAGTAATCAACCTGAGCTATACAGTATTTTAAATAAAGCCATAGCAGAAATTCCAAAGAGTGATATCTCTCTATTTATCAATAAATGGCAACCGACACCTGATATCAAGTTACAAACTTGGGTTGTATATCGGACTCAATTTTATTGGTTAATTGGCGTTTTCAGTACTCTGGTGATAAGTTCGTTAATTTGGAATTTTTATCTGCGCCGTGAAATCGTCCTACGCAAGGAAGTCCAATCAAAACTTCAGGAACAGATATACTTTAGAGATACGCTATTTATAGCCACACCAGTTCCACTTTATGTAGTTGATATTAATGGTGAAATAATTTTACGCAGTCAGGCTTGGAATGAGTTTTTTAAAATAAAGCCCAGTGTACTTAGTAGAATTCCTCTGACATCACCAAAACACCCTTTAGCTACTATTTATCTTGAGTTGTGCATGATATTACGATCACCAGATATCCCCACCCCCGAACCAGTACGTTATAGCATAAATGATGGAGAAAAAGATCATTCAATTATACATTATTCAGTGTTATTTAGAAATTCTCGTGGAGAACCAGCTGGGTTGATTTGTAGTTGGCAAGATATTACATATTATGAATATTTAATGGCGGAAACTTCCAGCGCATGTGAGCGAGCAGAACAAGCTAATCGGGCCAAAAGTGATTTTCTTGCTACGATGAGTCATGACATCAGAACCCCTGTCAACTCCATACTAGGATTATTGGAGCTGTTAGTTACCCGTAAAGAAGATTATGAGATGAATATGGACTCGATTCATATTGCTTATGAAACAGCGCAATCATTGACGGCCCTGGTTGGAGATATTCTTGATATGGATAAGATTGAATCAGGGAAATTAGAATTATCTCCAGAGTGGGTAACAATTTATGATCTGTCTAATCCTATAGTGCAGTCTTTTAAAGGACTTGCACGTAACAAAAATTTAAAACTTAATTACTATATTGAAGAAATAGATTTTAATGAAGTATATATAGACGTAATGCGTTGGCGACAAGTGTTATCAAACCTGATTAGCAACTCAATAAAATTCACAACCTATGGCTCCGTCGATGTTTTTGTTACTAATCGATTAATGAACAACCAAAAAATAATGTTAGAGTTAGTCGTCAATGATACAGGTGTGGGTATTGACAGCGAAGAGCAAGTAGATATATTTGCCCCTTATAAACAATCCTATGCAGGAAAAAAACAAACAGGTTCCGGCCTCGGTCTGGCAATATGTGCCCAATTAGTTACACTTATGGGTGGGGAAATCAAGCTAGACAGTAAACTTGAATGTGGTACAAGCATCCGAATAAGAATGCCTTTGGAAGGTCGACTACAAGCTAGAAAAATAAAAAATGATACGAATATACTATCAACTAGTGAACACCCCCTTTATATTCTTGTGGTTGACGATCATGCAACCAATAGATTATTGCTAAACCGTCAGCTTGTTCGATTGGGGCATCATGTTACTGAAGCTGAAAACGGCATGCAAGCATTGCAGTTATACCGTAATAACCATTTTGATCTGGTGATCACTGATTGTGGTATGCCAATAATGGATGGATTAACATTAGCGCGTTCACTGCGTAGCGAGCAAATAGGTTCGTTATCAATATTAGGTTTAACCGCTAACGCACAATCCAAGATAAGACAGAATTGCCTTGATGCTGGAATGGATGACTGTTTATTTAAGCCATTGCGTTTATTACAACTGGAGGAGACCCTTTGTAAAATTCCACTGACTAATAAAATATATGAACTAAAAGGTGTTTTAGAAGATTTAGTTGATTTGAGCGGTCTTCAACATTTAACTCAATATGATAATGAACTTTTGCACTCTCTGTTACGATCAGTATATGAAGAAAATACTAAGGATATGCAACAAGCTCTTATATCATTTGATACACAGCAATGGTTAGGATTAGCCAGTCATTTGCACCGACTGGTAGGTGCCGCGAAAATAATAGGGGCTCTAGATGTAGAAAAATGTTGTCGTAAACTTGAAAAATACTGTAAAGGAGAGCCTGATGTATATGAGGTATCTAAACAATTAAAGCATAGCATGGAAGCAATTAATAAACTTAATCATGCTATTGATTTTTTTATCAAAAAAAATGGAATAGATTAATAAAACCACCATGTTATTTTAATAGAAATAGTCTTATTTCAGTAAAACACGTTTTCTTTATGATGAGCCTCCTTTGGTTGTATTTTAACCAGAGAACTCTATTATGCGGCAAGACTTAATTCAGGGGGCTACAGGTTAGCCCATACTCACGTAACAATGCATTTGCATTATCATTGAACAACTTGTACCGGAGTTTGACCAAGCGAACTAATCCAGCTTGACGACGGGAAAATCATGACGCCGACGTTGATTTACCGCCAGGTGCGATTCAATTGCCAGAAAGCTGGCTGAGGTGCATTGATTATCTTTCATTTACATATGTTAAATATGTAATGTTTATGTAACAAGAATGGAAAGAGATATCTTGCTTTTTGCCAGGAGTTTTTAGGTTGAGTTCAAAACTAATGGTATGTGTTAGCACACTCAAAGAATTTTAAGAATAACAACAATTGACAATAATAATCATTCACATCTACAATCAGCGATATGCGCGATTTAAAATATAAAAATATATTCATTACAACAACAACACTGATAATTTTTATTGTTGTTTGGCAACTGGTTAGCTTATCAGGGAAATTTAGTGTTTATATTTTACCCAAACCCATTACGGTTGTAAAAACAGCCTATGAACTGCTGGTATCAGGTGAACTAATTCGGCATTTGCTAATTAGCCTAGAACGTATTTTCTGGGGATATTTACTTGCTATTATTATTTCATCAATCTTAACATTGCTACTCTGCTCCAGTAGTGTGATCAAAAGTATCATTGACCCACCATTGAACTTTTTAAGACAAATCCCACCTCTCGCACTGTTACCATTATTACTTGCTTGGGTTGGCATTGGGGAAGAGCAAAAAATAGCCGTTATTATTTTGGGATGCTTATTCCCTATTTTATTTAATTTTATCGGTGGTGTGGAACAAGTTGATAAAAAACTTATTGATGTTGCTAAAGTATTAAACTTCAATCAATCAGAAATATTTTATCGCATTTATTTACCGTCGGCCTTGCCCTCTATTTTAATAGGGTTAAGAGTCGGTTTAGGTTTTAGTTGGCGGTCACTCGTCGGAGCTGAATTAATTGCTAGCAGTGCGGGTCTGGGCTATATGATGCTTGATGCTGAATCTTTAGCCAGAACGGATATTATTTTGGTTGGCGTGTTCGTCATAGGTTGTATGGGCATGCTTACCGATTATCTATTATCTAAATTAATCAATAAATTGTCACCTTGGCATGCTCAAGAAAAATGAAAAAGCAGCAACTATGAATATTCAAAATTTATCTATTCATTACCCTAGCAATCAAGGCATTATCAAGGCGTTAGAAGATATAACCTTATCTCTTGATAAAGGGACATTTTTGACAATTATAGGTAAGAGTGGTTGTGGGAAAAGTACACTTTTACAGGCTATTGCTAATTTATGTCAAATAGATTTTGGTCAAATAACTCATGCGAATAATAAAACCCCGAGTATTGGTTTTATTTTTCAAGAACCACGTCTTATGCCTTGGCTTACTGTAAAAGAAAATATTTCTTTTGGTTTACAACACTTAAAAAAGAAAAAACCAGAGGTAATAAAAAAAAGAATTGATGACATATTACAATTAGTCAAATTAGAGAAATGTGGTTATATGTACCCAAATCAGCTATCCGGAGGGATGAAGCAGCGAGTATCTATTGCTCGCACCTTGGTGACTCAGCCAGATCTCTTATTATTAGATGAACCCTTTTCAGCACTTGATGCCTTTACTAAAAGAACATTACAAAATGAACTGCTTTCTTGGTGGAAAGATACAAGTAGCAGCGTCATTTTTGTCACCCATGATATAGAAGAAGCCATATTACTCGGACAAAGAGTTATTGTAATGGATGATGGGAGAATTACTGAAGATTTACTTATTGATTTAAAATATCCTCGCGAAATAGATCAAGACGAAGTTGTCAAAATGCGCCGTTATCTTACCGATAAACTCATGCCCAATTAACAAGAGAAATTTTTACTATGCAACACTTGATAAAATCTATTTTATTGGTAGTCACTTTTATTATTCAAATACCAGCATTTGCTAATGATGCTGACACATTAAATATCACTTATGTGACGTCACCGTTTAATATGCCATCCATTATTATGCGCGAAAAAGGTTTTTTAGATAATGAAGTGGCAGTTTACAACAAACAAGTGAATAACTCCGTTATCACTTCAGGAGCAAAGCAGACCCAAGCAATGGCTGCTGGTAAAATTGACATTGCCAGTGTGCTGGGATCCTCATCCGCCATTTTAGCAAAAGCTAATGGTGCTCCAATTGAAATTATTGCTGCATTTTCTCGTGGCCCAAAAGCTTATACAGTTATGACTATGGATAAAAAAATTAAAAGTATTAGTGATCTAAAAGGCAAGAAAGTTGCGGGGCCAAAAGGGACGGTACTCAATCAATTGTTAGTCTCGGCACTGAAAAGTCAGGGACTTACCCTTAATGATATTGAATACATCAACATGGACATTCCTGCAGCAAGTGCGGCGTTACTATCAGGTAAAGTCGATGCCGCCACTCTTGCTGGGGCTCATGTAATCGATGCTGAAAAATCAGGTGCTGTATTACTTGCTGATGGTGAAGGGTTAATTAATCCAACAACGGTTATCGCCGCACGTTCTGATTGGGTAAAAAATAATCCAGAACTAGTAAAAGCCTATTTTTCTGCCCATTTGAAAGCTATTGATTTCATCAAAAAATATCCAGATGAAGCATTGGAAATTACAGCTAAAGAACAAAAACTAAGCTTGGAAGATGCTAAAAAACAATTTTTGTTGTACGACTTCAACCCTGTGCTGACCTCAGTTGATATTAAAAACTTAAATGAAGATCAAGATTTCATGATTGAAAATGGTATGTTACAGGACACCAAACGTATTGATATTGCAAAAGATTTAATTTCCACGTCAGTGTATAAATAACGAACGGAAAAATAAATTATGAAATTTTCGATTTTAGATCCTGTGATCATTGAACCTAATTCAACGTCAGCAAAAGCACTACAGAGTTCTATTGATTTGGCTAAATATGTCGAATCTCTCGATTTTGCTCGTTATTGGATTGTCGAGCATCATGGTGTGCATTATGAAGCGACACCATCACCCGAGATTCTTGCATCAGCAATTTTAAGCCAAACAAAAAAAATTAACGTTGGGGTGGGTGGCTTTTTACTTAACAATTACAGCCCTTATAAAGTTGCTCAGATAATCAAAAGCTTAAATGCACTCTATCCTGATAGAGTAGATTTTGGTATTGGGCAATCGTCATCAGGTCAATTACAAGACTTTGCTCTGCAAGCAAATCGTGTATCTGAAACTAATTATAATCCTGACCAAGCAATGGATGAATTAATACGCTGGTTAGCTAATGATTTTGAAGCTGATAATCCGTTCTCAACCATCCCGATAATGCGAGATGAATCTAATTATGACAATATTTGGGCGCTAGTAGTGTCCGAATATAGTGCTAAAAGAGCCGCAAGCCTTGGTATTAACCTTGCTTGTAGTGCGTTCCATCAACCAGAAAAAGCGGTAAATAGTATTGCGACTTATCGTCAAAATTATCAACACACGATGAAATATAGCACTGCCAGTAAACCAAAAGATTTACTCGCTATTCGATTAATCGTTGCAGATACTCAAGAAGAAGCAGAAAAAATGGCGATGCCGATGCGCCATATATTCCATCAACGCAGAAACCTTAATATTATGCCTCTTACTATGCCAACAATAGATGAGGCAATTGCTGATGCAGGAGGAATATGGCCTGCAGAAACTTCGCCTTGGCCAATGTATGTCATTGGTGACAAAGAGCAGGTATATGCAAAACTGAGTAATATGATAGAGCAGACAGGCGTTAATGAAATCATGTTACAAGACGTTTTACCCACATTCGATATTCGCAAAAAAATGTATGCCAATGTGGCAGAATTGGCGCATAAATTACGCTAAGAAGTAGAAAGCACCGGGCGGTTGCATAAGCTGAACCAATGACCGGTGCTGATTATCGAACAAATGAACACCGCTGATGGCCCATGGATTGCATTCCAACACATGAAAATGACCGTCACTGTCTTCGATAAAGTCAAAGCCCACTTGGCCGCTGTAGCTGGTTTCACGGACAAACAGCTGAAGAAATTGGCGCACCGGTTCAGGGGGCATTCGCTGAAAGTAAATCCCCGAGCCACAGTCCACACGGTAACGAGAAAGCATCAGATGCTGCCTGCTGCGACCACATAAAGAGATTGCGTTGACCGGTAAACCACGATATTCGGCGATAAATGCTCAATTCCTGCGGATGAGTCATCGCGGAAAGCTTCTCCATTAAAGGACAATCATTCGGCTTTACCTTGCTAGACTCATCGCACTTCGATTATGACACCGAACCTACATGCCGGACATGTCGTTACTGATCAGTGACTTCAGACCAGAAAAAACCTTGCGCCTTCAATCACACTGAAATTTTTCGCCGCAGTACAGCACAAGTTTTATATTAAAGGAAAAGGCCCTAAGGTCACAGATAGGGCCAATGCTCCATAGACTACTCAGTCGAGGGGACTATTTTAAAACCTAATATCAGAGCGTTGCGTGACATATTATTAATCTAAGCGTAGCCGGTTCTAGTGGTAACACACGAAAATACTAAGCTAATTATTTTAATAATATGCTAAATAAAACCGGCCTCTTATTTGTCAATTCGAGACAGTTATTTCCCACATTAATGAATATTCACTGCGCGTTAGAGGGCTGTGCCAGCAATGCATACCGGTTCAGAAGTTGGGTAAACCGGCTGTCTATCTGTTGGCTCAGTGCCAATGGCGGAGTTTGCCCTGACTCTAACTGCTCCTGATACTGCCGCAACAACTCTTCCAGTGGCACAGTCTGTGTTAGCGGCTGCTGGATAGCATAGACGGCAGATTTCAGTTCAGAGACAGTCATATATCCACGTTTTTTCTCATCCAAACTGTTCAGACGCTCAGCCAACTGCTGCAAGCGGTCTTGCGCCAGCGCGTAATGTTTCAGCTCCACCAATGGGGCAGCCCCACTCTCTCTTTGCTGTTGCCAGAAGGTACTCAACCGTTTGACCTCTGGATTAGCAGGCCACAGCTGTTGCGCCTGCGCTAATAGTGCATCACCCTGCCCCTGCGCCCATAAAGGTGGTAAATGTGCCAGCTGATCCAATTGCGCTGCACTGGCCTGCAACACGGGTTCCGCCAGCCGCGCCCACTCGATATCTGAGGCCTGATTCTTCAGTTCATCCATTGATTTAGTTGTTAACGGTGCAGGTAAAGGCGCAGCGCGAGCTAACAATGCCTCTTCCAGCGGAGCGGATGACCATAACTGCCAGATAGCAAAACTGCCCGCCATTAACACCGCCATCAGCGATAACCCGGCAACAAAACCCTGCCCAGCCTTCCAGCGCGGAGGTGGCGGCGACGGCGGTGCGGACAATACCACCTGAACACTCGGTGGAGCCGGTTCGTTGACAATATAAACCAGTGGCTCTGGCTCACTGACTGCGGCAGATGACAATGTGGGCTGCATTTGTGGTTCAGAGATATCCGCGTGTCGCGCCGGAACCGTCAACCGGTCTGGCGTATCAGAACTCGCCTCGGCACTTTCCAGACGCAATGCTGCGTTATGCAACATCAGGCGAACACCATCTAATTTACTCAAATGCTTGAGTTCTAAAGTTTGTAGTTGAGTACACAGTTGCTCCAGCGCACGTTCAGCCCGATACACCTGAGCTAGGTCGCCATAGCACAGTGTCATGGTGCGCCAGACTTGCTGTAATCGGTCACTCAACCAAGCCAGTAACGCTACTCGGGCATGAGTTTGCGGTGGCCACAATGCGCTCCATTGATGAGATAGCAAGCCCGCCAGCAGCTCCAGCCCTTCACATAATCCTGCTAGCCCGGCAATATGAGTTCGCGCCAGGGTAAAATCTACCGTGGTCTGCAACTCAACGCCGTTTTGGCGGAACAGGGCTAAACAAAGCTGCTCAACCCGCGCCCAGTCAACATCGGGGCGGGCGGGATGATGTAACTTGCCAATTTCGTCACGTAAGGCGCTGAATTCAGCAAAATGGCGGGGATCACCGCCAGTTTTCAACGTACGCTCGGTATTCGGTGCCATAGTTTGTCTTCCCTGATAAAACATTAAAACGACTCCCTCGGATCGAGGTAGTGTTGTTGCTTAAGATGGCGCATCAGCACCCGGCCTTCTGGCATAAACGCCGTGCCATACCGCACTAGCCCCAGCCCTTTCAGCTCGGCCTCAATGCCGTATTCCAAATGCCCCGGCGCGGTCTGCGGCAATAAAAACACCTGTAAACTTTTTAGCCGCGGCTCGTATTTCAGCAACACATCTGAGAGGGTATCAATTAACTGATGAGAGGTCCCCGGCATGCCTTGCAATATTTTAGTCATATCCGGAAGCCCGAAATCAGATAAATGAGAAATGGTTCCAGCCCGGGAATTGAGTATCCGCTGGATATTATCCAATACCGATAATATGACCTGTTCTTCTTCACTCACGATATTGAGTGGTAAATCACCGCTGAAGTTACCGGTGAGGATTTCATACAGAGAGGGGGAGTTTTGGTCCATTTATTTACCTGACTGAAAATATATTACGTCCATCATTATCAGTACAACAAGATAGTAACTAACTAAACTTATAGAAAGTAACTCATCACTGTCATTATTTTTAAGTAAGAACACGTCATCATAAAACTCAAAATAAGAAAATCTAGCAGTAAATTACACCCAATATAATTTAACTTAATATAAAAAAGGATAAAGAGCCAATCACAAAAATACATCTAATCATTAATATTTCCTCTATAGGGATAACCCTAACAGGGTGTAATTAATGTTATTACCAATAAATAAATAAATAAATAAATAAATAAATAAATAAATAAATAAATAAATAGCCTACCATTCAAAAAACAAACCAATTATAAGTATTGCAACAAAGCTTACAGGCCAAACATAATTAGCAGCCAATGAAATAGAAAAAACAAATATCACCCGCAACCTTGTGAAAGATAATATCTAGAGTACTATTGTACAAAGCCGAATATAAGCCATAGCAGTAATCACAAAAATCATTGCCGCTACAAAATTCTAGATTTAAAATAATTTTGTTTTTAGTTGCAGATGCTATATTTAACTAAGTCCATACTGGGTATCACTTCTACTTAATGTGGCTCAATATTTCTAACTATTATTTTCTTGTCGTGAATTTTATTTACAATAGTAAGACCTAGGATCACAAATAAATACCCTATAAAACCAGATAGGAACATTAATGTTACTCTGAGAGGATTTGTGCCGTACCATGTGGTAAACATAATTACAAATACCGACACTATCATTACTAATGAAAACCTTGCTTTCAGAAATGGTGAAATAAACACAGCAGGCATTACTATAAAATTCATATAAAACATAACAAAACCTAACGTCACCCCCCTGCTCTGGGGTTTAAAATGGCCCATATACCATTCATGACCTAGTTGATGGATGGAGAAAACAACAAAGCACGCCATTAATGCTATGATGACCTTGAACACAAAGATTTTATTTATTCCATATCCAACACTTTCTTAGCCGCCAAAATGAAAATATATCCATTTACTACACTAACCCCCATTAATATAACTCGAAGAGGGTGCAATGAGTACCATTCAAAGAATAAATAGCATATTACACAAAATAAAATCGCAAAACCAACCCTAAAGTTTGTGAATAAAGTTACAAATAAAACAGGAGAGGCAATCAATAAAAAATAGAAATATATAAATATCATTCCAACACTTCGGTGAGAAGCAATATCGAACATACTCATGTACAAAACTGAGCCAAAATTGTAACTACCAAACATAATGATGACTGAGATAACAAAGATTATTAGCTTTAAAATAAATTTATTTTTGATGCCAAACACCATCTTTATATAACTCATTTTTATCTATTGGCCTTCCCTGCATGATTAGATCAATTAGCTATGTACCCTAATAGCAAGCAACCGCGTCTTTATGCAGAGTCATACTCAGACTGAGGGCATTTCCATCGAACGAATCACAAAGAAATCCTGCGAAATGTGAGCACCTTGGTCCACAGTTTGTACATTGTGAACAAACCAGGCAAACATTTCTGGGGGAGCATTGTCATCAGACAATGGCGGGGTCACCCCCTGATAGGCAGCATGAGCATATTGCAGAAATCTTTTCGCCCTTCTTAAACCCGGCTCATATACATCAGGCACAATATAGCGCCGTTTGTCATTAGGGTTCGTTTCTATACTGTTTTTTATCCCCACAGCAGCGCTGTGAACATCATCCAGCCAGCCCCAATTTTTTTTCAGAGTATCGCGTTCAGTCCTAAACTGATCGGCGATCCTCTGCGCTTGCGGTGTAATACCTAACATTCCCGCAGAGGCACCAGCTGAAGCCATCACCTGTTCACGCTGTTCCTCATACTTCATACATTCACTGCGGTATTGATAAAATTGTTTCCCCAGCCAGTCAATGTAGCTGTCAAGATGGTAGTTCTGCGCGGCAACACTGAGCTTTTTATAAGGCACAGCTTGCTGGTAGATTTTTGTCCACTGTGCGACAGACTTGTTATTGACGCTATCTTGCATGATGAAGTAGCCGGCAACTGTTTCAGAATACGCCTGTAAGGTCTGAAAGTCTGGAAAGGGAACACCAGCCATAGTTGCTGCGCGGTACATGCGGTGTAGCGCGACTCTGCACAGTTCCGCACTCGGTTTTTGTTCATTCGGTTTCAGGCCGCCACCCACATCCTCAGAGCAACCAGGCAGTAATTCTTCCCGATGCGTTTCCTTGTTTCCGCCCAGACGATAGAGACAACGCCAAACCCGTGTTTCATGCGCCGCAACCAAATGAAGGGCACTTTTCACCGCTTCGGGTAGCGCAGAATGTTGATCAATGGATTTATCACCCAACAGAATACTGACCCCTCTTACCGGCCCGCCAAACGCGGAAACAAACCAGTCCACACCGTTGTCGCTGCTAGCGGGTGTATGACGGGCGCAATCAAACAAACCGGTAAAAATAATCTCTACGGGAATATTTTGGTAAAAGTATTTATCTCCCTGCTTCTGGCAAATATCACCAAGCAGAGTATCGATAAATTTACGTGCAAGGGTTGCACCAAGATCAAAGCCAAATAATGAAATAGAGATCAACTTGATGGGTACCTGACTCTTAACTTTAGCTTCTTTGAAGGCTTCTTCAAAAGTAGTTTTAGTAGAAGTTATTCGGGTATCAACACCAGTGACCAGCATGTCCGCAATGGTGGGGTTATCACGCAACCAAGGTGTGGCTTCGATGCTGGCTTTCTTTACTGCATTTTTAGCCGTATCACCAACCAGTTTTTTCCACTCTGTGGGGTTGATTAACTTTTTCCCTGAGTCTTTTAGAATTTCCCACCAATTGCCACCTTTCAGTAATTCCATTCCGGCATCTTTCACCATTTCACCTGGCTGATTTTTTAAATCATCCAGCGCACTGCTCTCTGCACCATCCATTATGGTATGAAGTTTTGCAATCAGGTTTTCATGAAAGGGTGTACCAAGTCCAGAGATGTAAAACTTAGAATAACTATTTGAGGATGAATCTTGTATCTCATCAGGATATGCCCTGAATAAGCGCGCCACGTTACTGAGACGTTGCTCTGGGGCATCCTGCTCAATATTGCGATGAACGCCGTCAAAAAAGAAACCTAGATGCCAAGTTCGAGAGCAGTTTCCCAGTCCAGCATCATCAGCCTGTTGAGCACGGTTTGCGGCCGCAGCAAGGCTTTCAATATCCATGATTATTGTTCCTGTAAGTTCGCATATTTTGCCGTATCCGGAAGTTCTCCTACTTTTGGATGAATAAACCCTGTTCCCCACCACAAACGGACGTTATCTCCCGGTAGAAAATAGACATGTAGATAGTTCTCTTCCCACTTACGTTCCGGTAAAGGCATATCAACACGGCGCGTTTCAAGGCGCATGCCTTTAAGATACTGCTCATGGGTAATATCCAGAGTCCAAATAACTTCCGCCTTGTTGTCACTTATACTGCCGCAACAAGTTGCCCCCCCACCTCCGTGAGCAAAAGCATTCGATCCAGCCACACCATTAACACTAAATCCCAGAATAGGCCGGTCAATTTCACTATGAATAATCAAGGTTACTGGCCCAGTCGGTGGGCCCCATATAGATGCCCATACCAACCAGCCGCCGTATGCCAGCACCATCGCCAGCAAGCTGCCCCAAACCCATTTACCCCAACGGGCATAGCCGCGATTAACAGCACCGTCAATTTTTTCCAGCCGGTTAAAAAATCCCATTATTTTTTCTCATTCTCAATATTGATTAGCCGGAGTATTTAGACAGAATCAATGTAGATGATGCTTCCCACACCGTTATTTTCTGTAATGATAATTGCATATCTTTCGACCCTGCCTGTTGAGCACGATTTGCGGCCGCAATAAGGCTTTCAATGTCCATTATTTAATGCTCCTACTTTGTAACTTTACTGGAAGTATCAGAATGTTCTTCATACGGCGACCATGCATTATCACTCCAGCCCAGTAGGACTTTATCACCGGGTAAAAAATGAACGTGTAAATCATTCTCACCCCATTTCCTTTCAGGGAGCGGCATATCAACACGGCGCGTTTCAAGGCGCATGCCTTTAAGATACTGCTCATGGGTAATATCAAGCGTCCAAATAACTTCCGCCTTGTTGCCACTTATACTGCCGCAACAAGTTGCCCCCCCACCTCCGTGAGCAAAAGCATTCGCTCCAGCCACCCCATTAACACTAAATCCCAGAATAGGCCGGTCAATTTCACTATGAATAATCAAGGTTACTGGCCCAGTCGGTGGGCCCCATATAGATGCCCAGACCAACCAGCCGCCGTATGCCAGCACCATCGCCAGCAAGCTGCCCCAAACCCATTTACCCCAACGGGCATAGCCGCGATTAACAGCACCGTCAATTTTTTCCAGCCGGTTAAAAAAATCCATCTTTTCCCCATTGCCAATAATTATCTGGCTGCGTGATGACTGAGAATTTGTACCAGTAATACTTTCCCCTCACTCACGTTTCTCAGCGATACCTGCATCTCTTCAGACTCCAGTACTTTTTTGCCTCCATTGAGGTAATAAAGCGCATATAGCTTGCTGTCGATGCCCTCAGTCATCCCTGCCATTTGTGCTTTATCCAGCGCTTTAATCACCATATCGCGCTGTACACAAGGAGGAAAATGCTGGCTTGCGGGCATCTTCTGCCACTGAGTTAATACACTACTGACCGCCGGTTTATCCGCAATCTGCTGCCAGATATCTTCATCTAGCCTGAGTGTGCGGTCGTTGGCATTTTCTACTGTTGAAGGCTTAACAATGATTTGCTGCCATGCTTCTTCTGAGGGCGCCCACCACTGCACAATGTCCTGAAACAGAAAGGTGTGCCATTCCTGCTTATCACATTGCGCCAACAGGCTAATCACATGCCGGGTATAAAATCGTATCAGTGCCGTTGTATTATCTGGGCGAATTATCGTACAGCCATATGAGAGTTGCGCGGCCAGAGAATCGGGATAGCGAGAAGAAATGATAACGCCAGCAATGCCGGGCGTATCATCCATATATTTTGGCAATTTTTCTCTATCATCAACAGCAAACAACCACGGGCCGTAATTTCTGGCATCAGTAAGTTGTGGGTGAAGAAATAGTGAATATAAATCCAACGAATGCGCCGCATAAAATGTCTGAAACGTTTCAGGGCGTTGCGCTCCACCTTCGATCAACAGGAATATTCGGTACTCTTCGGCCTCGGGAATGGACTGAAGCAACGTCGTTATATCCATCTTTTATGCTCCCTGCACCATGGCATCATTCGCTTTTATGGCATTAAGTAAACATTCAATACAGACTTCCCCCTGAAGCGGGGGATATTGCCCGGGAAGTAGTGGCGTATTGAGCGGCAGAGTATTTGGGGGAGTGGCCGCTGTCCTTTTCACTTTGCGTAAATACTGGCTTGCGGTGCCGTACTCAATTTTCCCGGCCTCTATTTTTAGGTAGCTGCCGCCGCCATTGAGCGTAATGCGCTTTTTGCCCGCAAACAGCATGTCATCGGCAGATGTGAGGCTGAGTGTCTGCTCCGCAAACAGCCGCGCGTTGCCGTTCTGCGCCTGTATCTCAACCGGCCCCTCGCCCGATTTCAGACTCAACTGCCCGCTGCGCGCAAATAACCCCAGCTTCTCGCCGGTCTGCACCCTCATATTGCCCATCACTCCCGCGCTGATATCGCCTCCGGCATTTATCACCACATTGTCACTGGCCGTAAGCTGTATATTTTCGCCGCTGGTGAGGGCCACGCCCAATGGCGCAGAAAAATGGATAACTTCATTGAGTGGTTTCAGCCGCTGAGCAAACATCGCCATCTGGCTGTCAATATCCGCTTTCAGTGCTTCGGCCTGCCCGGCCGCAGCTTCCAGTTGTTTAATCTGCTGCTGAAGGTGGTCGATTTCCTTCAGCGCGGCATCCATATCCAGCACTTCTCCGGCGGCTTTCTGTTGCCCGTCGGCACTGATAAACAGCCCTTTGGGGGCGCGGATTGCGCCATACTCATCGGTTCGCAACTCGCTACCGGTGCCGCGTGCTTTGCCCTGCGCATCCACCAGATGACCGGTGTTCAACTGGGTTTTGCCAAATTCAGTGGCGAGCTTGATGTGCTCCTCGCCGCGCTTATCCTCCATCCGCAGTTTGTTGTTGGCGGGCGTCCGGAGAATGTTGCGGCTGTGATTATCGCGGTTAACGTGGTCAGGATGTTCAGAATCATGCAGCGCATACGCAATATACGGCAGGTCAATATCCCCCTGCCCAAAGGCCAGCGCCACCTCAGCCCCCTCAATCAGCGGAGTGTGCCAGCCGTAGGTTTCACCGGCATAGGGTTTCGCCATGCGCAGCCACAGATAAGCATACCCAGACGCCGTGTCGTGGCGGTCAAAATCCAGTTTTACCCGATAACGGCCCGTCTCATCCAGCCAGGCGTAAAGGTCATTTTTCTCGCGGCTCTCGACCCTTGCCGGCAGGGTGCCGTGGATGGTCGGACGCACGATTTCTGCCGGGCGGAAGCAGTAACGCTCACTGTAAGGTATGCCCCACACCGAGACGTGCAGCCGTGAATCGCGGGAAGCGCTGAAGCTGGTGAGCGTGATAACCACGCCCTCTTTCATCGCCTCAATGGTCGCCCCCTGCGGCTCCAACACCATCCCCGGTGTCAGGCCGGAAGCATTGCTGAACAAATGAATGCGGGCGGATTGATTCAGTTCGCGCTCGTGATAAAGCCGGGCATAAAATGCGCCACTTTCGGTCTCCGGCTCCGGGTCACTGTCTTCGCCGGCGGTGAGATAGGGCGCGCTGTAGCGGTAATGCTCGCCGGTGGTCACTGTATCGTGACGAACACTGACGGTAGTATCCAGTGGGGTGCTGGACGCCCGATAGTTATCATCGCGGGTATTGACGCCGCCAGTCACCACATGATGCCAACTGCGCACACCCCAGACGGACTCTGTGGCCCCGTCATGAAGCCCGGACGGCGCGCTGTAGGGCAGCCGCACGTCAAACTGGTAGTGAAGCTGGCTGTCAGCAAATATCACTGTTTCTTGCTCTGTCGCGGCCTGCATCTCAGAGCGAAACCAGATGCCCACCTCAGACAACAACCGCTGGATAAACTGCAAATCAGTTTCCCGCCACTGGGTTATCAATTCACGCGACGGATAAGTGCGCTCAAAACGAAATTCAAAGTCCGGCCCTTCCAGCCCGTGGTCGCGCAGCACCTGCTCCACCACTTCCGGCACCGACTGGTTTTGGAAAATGGCACAGTTCCGGCGGCGGGAAAGCAGCGCCAGACGGGATTCGAGAGTCACGCGGTAATGCGACTGGTCGGCGGAGGTAGAAAGCCACTCCAGCCGGGTGAGAATACCGTGCACCACCTTGCCGTTGCGCATCCGCAGCGTGGCGTACTTCAGCAACACCTGTTCAGGGGCGATATTCGCCTGCGCCGTGGTGAACTCAATATTCCAGGAAAAAGGGGTGTTTAACGCCTCACGGCCCCGCAAACGCAACACATCCGGTGTCACCGCGCTGTCATTGATTTCCAGCACATAGCGGGATTGACTGTTAAAAAGGGGGAACCCGTTAGCCATGATGTTATTCCTTTATTGGCACCAGAATGAACCCAAACTGTAACTGCCAATTATAATGATGGCTGAGACAACAAAGATTATTAGCTTTAATATAAACTTATTTTTGATACCAAACACCATGACCTTACTAAACCCCAATTTATATATCACTCTTAATCAACTCATTTATTATATTTTTAATATTATTATTTTTGTATTTTTTATTTACAACAGTAAGAGTTAGGATCACAAACAAATACCCCACAAAACCACATAAAAACATTAATGTTACTCTAAGAGGATTTGTGCCACACCATGTGATAAACATAATTACAAACACCAACACTATCATTATTAATGAAAACCTTGTTTTCAGAAATGGAGAAACAACAAAGCATCCCATCAATGCTATAATGGCCTTGAACACAAATTTTTATTTATTCCATATCCCATATTTTTCTAGCTCACTTTTATCTATTGGCTTCCCTAGAATTACTGGATTAATTGAATGACTTTTTCCGGTGAGGATTTCATCATTAGGTTGATAGGCCACAGACTTTATGAACAAGAAAATTGACAAGTATGGCTATCTTTTCTCTCTTGAGATTATTATTTAATCTACTGTTTACATTCATTAAGAGTCCAGCCAGACCAACCATTATCTGAAGGATATAAAACATCTATACCGGACCATTCTGGTTCAATTTCATCTGAGAATTGATATTCCCAAAAATACCAAGCGGAACTTCTTAGCTTCTCATTTTCTTTATTATAGACAATGAAAAATGATTGATTTGAAAACAGCTTTAGAACTCGTCCTATCCCACCATAAGGCTTATAGTCTGGAACGTAAGTTATAAAATAACACAAGTTAGGTTCATTCCAGTATTTATAACTTGGCGTGGCATTCTTATATGCTAAAACTTTAATTAAAAATAAAACAATCGTCATAAAAAGCATTGGAAACAAAAAAATAAAAAGCGTGACTTTAATTTTATTACGCATTTTATTTGCTCCTTGCAATGTATTCTTCTATATCAACAGCATTTAAATGAATAATAATATCCACTGGTATTTTTTTGATTTTTGAATAAACAAAAAAATCTCCAGTTCTATTGACGGATTTGTATTTTTCCCTGTACTTAACGAAGGAGTTATTTGTTACTCGATAATAGCTTTTATCATCTTCTTTTATACTTTCTTTTCCTAGAAACTCGCTTACAACACTTGGTTTTATGACGCCACCCCACCCCCAATAACCTAACGGTTGGTCATCACCATCATTCATAAATTCGTATGTATCTCTAACATATAAGCCTAATTCACTTATTTCCAATCGGAATAGGCCACTTTTATCCTTTGTTATTATCATATTCATAAAAGCAACCTTTACAATAAATGAGCCTAATGCACCATAAATATCATCTAGTTTATCGGTAGCCTTTTCCCACAAGGTACTTCCTATGGAAATATAATTAAATTGAGACTTTTTATCCAACTCTATTGCTGACAAATCACTAAAGTCCAGGAATTGTGTTTTTAATGTCTTATCTTTTCTATCCACAAGCCCCATATGATCCAAACGGCTGATGATAGCAATTAATCCGTTTGTTAGCTGATCCATTATTCCTTCTTTTCTTCCAAGATAGCCATTATATTCACGTACATATGATATATTTCGAATGAAATTATCGATAACTGGCCCAACTCTTTTTGATGCAGTGTATAACCATTCAAAATCAATATCGTCAACTATATGTTTCTTATCTATTTTTTGCATATCAACTTTGTTCAACTTCTCCTTTTTACTCATTTCATAATAAGAATCATAGAACCACTTTCTCATAAACCTTGCTGAAACAGTCCACCCCATACTATCCATTACGGTTGGAATATCTGTGATTTTGAAAACCTTAATGGGGATTACCTGCTTGCTGTCTTGCTCATCAGTTAGTTTAGATGTGACTTTTAAATCAGCCATAGATATTACCCTATTACTAAAGAATTTTGTTCTAAGATAGTCAGATCAACCTCGGACTCTTCAGTATGACTTAAAAAGCCCGTGAGTCCGCTATCACCAGTGACCCCTTTTGTTATGGTTCCTAAAGATGATTTTAATACATATCTGATCCCATCAATTGGCTGAAGAGTCCTATCATCGAGTAGAATGAAGCTCCGCTTATAGCTATCAGTTGCACCAGGCATAAATGGAAATTCGAGCTGCTTTGTATTTACCGCCGTGGCCGCTGTCCTTTTCACTTTGCGTAAATACTGGCTTGTGGTGCCGTACTCAATTTTCCCGGCCTCTATTTTTAGGTAGCTGCCGCCGCCATTGAGCGTAATGCGCTTTTTGCCCGCAAACAGCATGTCATCGGCAGATGTGAGGCTGAGTGTCTGCTCCGCAAACAGCCGCGCGTTGCCGTTCTGCGCCTGTATCTCAACCGGCCCCTCGCCCGATTTCAGACTCAACTGCCCGCTGCGCGCAAATAACCCCAGCTTCTCGCCGGTCTGCACCCTCATATTGCCCATCACTCCCGCGCTGATATCGCCTCCGGCATTTATCACCACATTGTCACTGGCCGTAAGCTGTATATTTTCGCCGCTGGTGAGGGCCACGCCCAATGGCGCAGAAAAATGGATAACTTCATTGAGTGGTTTCAGCCGCTGAGCAAACATCGCCATCTGGCTGTCAATATCCGCTTTCAGTGCTTCGGCCTGCCCGGCCGCAGCTTCCAGTTGTTTAATCTGCTGCTGAAGGTGGTCGATTTCCTTCAGCGCGGCATCCATATCCAGCACTTCTCCGGCGGCTTTCTGTTGCCCGTCGGCACTGATAAACAGCCCTTTGGGGGCGCGGATTGCGCCATACTCATCGGTTCGCAACTCGCTACCGGTGCCGCGTGCTTTGCCCTGCGCATCCACCAGATGACCGGTGTTCAACTGGGTTTTGCCAAATTCAGTGGCGAGCTTGATGTGCTCCTCGCCGCGCTTATCCTCCATCCGCAGTTTGTTGTTGGCGGGCGTCCGGAGAATGTTGCGGCTGTGATTATCGCGGTTAACGTGGTCAGGATGTTCAGAATCATGCAGCGCATACGCAATATACGGCAGGTCAATATCCCCCTGCCCAAAGGCCAGCGCCACCTCAGCCCCCTCAATCAGCGGAGTGTGCCAGCCGTAGGTTTCACCGGCATAGGGTTTCGCCATGCGCAGCCACAGATAAGCATACCCAGACGCCGTGTCGTGGCGGTCAAAATCCAGTTTTACCCGATAACGGCCCGTCTCATCCAGCCAGGCGTAAAGGTCATTTTTCTCGCGGCTCTCGACCCTTGCCGGCAGGGTGCCGTGGATGGTCGGACGCACGATTTCTGCCGGGCGGAAGCAGTAACGCTCACTGTAAGGTATGCCCCACACCGAGACGTGCAGCCGTGAATCGCGGGAAGCGCTGAAGCTGGTGAGCGTGATAACCACGCCCTCTTTCATCGCCTCAATGGTCGCCCCCTGCGGCTCCAACACCATCCCCGGTGTCAGGCCGGAAGCATTGCTGAACAAATGAATGCGGGCGGATTGATTCAGTTCGCGCTCGTGATAAAGCCGGGCATAAAATGCGCCACTTTCGGTCTCCGGCTCCGGGTCACTGTCTTCGCCGGCGGTGAGATAGGGCGCGCTGTAGCGGTAATGCTCGCCGGTGGTCACTGTATCGTGACGAACACTGACGGTAGTATCCAGTGGGGTGCTGGACGCCCGATAGTTATCATCGCGGGTATTGACGCCGCCAGTCACCACATGATGCCAACTGCGCACACCCCAGACGGACTCTGTGGCCCCGTCATGAAGCCCGGACGGCGCGCTGTAGGGCAGCCGCACGTCAAACTGGTAGTGAAGCTGGCTGTCAGCAAATATCACTGTTTCTTGCTCTGTCGCGGCCTGCATCTCAGAGCGAAACCAGATGCCCACCTCAGACAACAACCGCTGGATAAACTGCAAATCAGTTTCCCGCCACTGGGTTATCAATTCACGCGGCGGATAAGTGCGCTCAAAACGAAATTCAAAGTCCGGCCCTTCCAGCCCGTGGTCGCGCAGCACCTGCTCCACCACTTCCGGCACCGACTGGTTTTGGAAAATGGCACAGTTCCGGCGGCGGGAAAGCAGCGCCAGACGGGATTCGAGAGTCACGCGGTAATGCGACTGGTCAGCGGAGGTAGAAAGCCACTCCAGCCGGGTGAGAATACCGTGCACCACCTTGCCGTTGCGCATCCGCAGCGTGGCGTATTTCAGCAGCACTTGTTCAGGGGCGATATTCGCCTGCGCCGTGGTGAATTCAATATTCCAGGAAAAAGGGGTGTTTAACGCCTCGCGGCCCCGCAAACGCAACACATCCGGTGTCACCGCGCTGTCATTGATTTCCAGCACATAGCGGGATTGACTGTTAAAAAGGGGGAACCCGTTAGCCATGATGTTATTCCTTTACTGGCACCAGAATGAACCCGCTATTACCCAGTTCAATAGTGCGCGGTTTGTCCGGGTCAAGATCGTCACGGCTCAGCACCAGACGCCACGTGTTATCTTTCATATCCGGGCGATTAAACAGCCCCACCACCGCCACAAACTGTGTTTTTTCATCCATTGGCATGTCCAGCGTGACATTGCCTTTCGGCATCACCAACACGGATTTAGAGGCCAGAACATCATCTTTCAGTACCGTATCAGCTTTACGCAGCAAAGTTTGGTAGTCTGCTGAGTCCACATTTTTGCGGTCTTTCAACTGATAGACCCACACCATAGTCGCCAGTGGCGTCTGCTCACCGTCGGCATTGATGGCCGCGCGTGGGGAAAAGTCCAGATGCAGCGTTTTTATTTGTTTGTAAAAGATCGACTTTGTCATACTGACTGTGCCGTCTTTGACTGTCTGGGTCAGACCGCAGCCTACAAGCAGGCTGCAAAGGGTAAGCACAAGCACCCGCGTTGCCATTCAAAATTCCTTTTATTAACTAATGAAAATTGGGGTTACTCAAAACGGTAATGCCCGTCTTTTGCCGGAGACAACAACGTACAAGCTAGCCCTTCATAACAACCGAGGCTAACAGTCAAAAATTGTCGGTTATCACTGAGTTTTCCGTTTTTTAGGCCAAGCAGGCCAGTGCGCCCCAGTTGAATGCGGCGGCTTTTTCCTAATCGGGGTTCTGGCAGCAATTGCACCAGCACCGTAAGACGCAACCGCACATCACTGCGATAACCCAGATAGACCCGCATCAGGGCCAACAAGTCGGTATGCAGCGTTCCGCCAGGGAGCCAGCCATCCGCCTCTGCCGGGTTACTGGTGGACAGTGTCACCAACACTCGGCTGTTAGCCTCTTTTGCTGCTTTGCCCAATGTCGCCCGTTGCGAGAGTGAGACCCTATTTTCGCGTCCCAAACCGCTGCGGTTCGTGACCTGGATTTTCACCGGGTCATGCTGGGTTACTCTGGCCTCCGAGTCGGGGGCCAACAAATTGACCAATGCGCGGATCCCTTCAGCATTGCGCGTAGGTAAGCGCATGGTGCCCAACAGCGCCAGAAAACGGGAGACCGGCGTGGCGATTTGTTCCGCTGTGCCGGGGATACCAAGCCCCACCAGCCCCAATAAGCACTGCGATGTGGCATCAGTACCACCGGCCTCAAATGTCGCCGGATAGGCGTATTTTCGCCAGATACGGTAATATTGGGTCGTAATGCGGTGGCTAAAAATGTCCAGAAATGCCGTCAGGGCTTCATGCCCCTCCCGACGCTGGGTAATATCATCCAGATAGGTGCTGGGCAAAGGAGAATCGACACCGTACATTCCGAGAAAGGTGGTACGCACGGTCGGCGGTAAATCTGGGTGATCCTCGTCAGTCTCAACTTTTTTCAGTTCACTGACCGGAAACCCCATTCCCGGCCACGGACGAAAGCGCACTGGATCATTTTCCGGGTGGCAGGTTGCCCCCAGTAAGGGCGAATTCGGCGCGGTCTGCTCCAGCAACTGGCAAAAACGGTAAAAGTTGACTCGCCAGATATCCTTGCTTAATGCCTGTGTCAGCCCGGTACGTGCTGGCTGTGATTCTCGCGCCATCTCAGTCGTTTCCCTGTGGGTTGCAGCACCAGCGTCAGCTGGTTGAAAAGATGAATATCGGCATAAAGCGCAAAGAAGCGATGCAGCATCTCACCGAACAAATTCACATCGCCCTCTCCGGCAAAGTTATCCATATTCAATGTGACTTCGATATCCACTCCCCGGAGCATAAAACCTTTCTCAAAGCGGCGGATAAGGGTGTGATTCACCGCGACAATCGCCTCCAGACGGCGGCGGTTCATCTCATCGTCGGTCCAGTCATACAACGCCAAAGTACCCCGCAGCACCTCCGGGTTATCCATCATGCTGAGGAAATTTGAACCCAAGTGGCTCATGACGCGCCAGTGAAAACGGTCATTCGCCGGGGGATATAACGGTAGACTCGGGGCCGAAAGGTTAAGTACCCGAACCGGCACTTTTCCGGCTTTGACCACCCGGTCTAACAGGGTACTGGCCAGCGCTTTACGTGGGAGTTGGCCATTAGTGCCGGTGATACGCATGGAGAGCGACTCTGGCTTTTCTGCCAATTGATCCACTTCAAAGGAACGTCCGCCAAGAATAAGCCAGGTGTCATACAGGCCGGATGCCCCCCGTTTTACCCGAGTGTGGTAGTAACGCTCCGGCGCATCGTGCCGCATCATGCCCCCCCGGTGACGAAAACTGGTAAAAGGCACATACGCGTGTTTGCCGTTTTTTACCGCGCCATGAATATTGTCCACACTGTAGATTTCGGTATGCCCATCCTGAAGGCGCAGCGGTCGCAGAAGATATTCATTATCCAGTGGGTTAAGTGTCAGCGGGTCCGCTTCCAGAGTGAAGAGGTTGATCACCGGCGCACAATGCAGGCGGAAGTTTTCGGTCTCAAACGGCAGGTCAGACGACCAGGCTTCGCTGAGCACGATGTCAATTTCAAACCAACTGCTGTCCGCTGTCAGCCCGATAGTGTCCAGCCCGTGCAGTTCCACAAACATAAACTTCGGCCTAAAGCTGAAGTATTCCAACAATAACTGATAGCCACTGAAAGCGGATTCGGCTTTAGGCCACAGCCGGTCTTTATCGTCAAAACCCATAGGTTTGCACCAGCCGTCAAATGTCCGGCGCTCTGCGCGCGTGCCCGCGTGGCGGGCGTGCATAGCATGTACACGGCGGGTTAAAGCCAAATGCAGAGCAGAACTAACCGGGCTTTCTGCACTGAGGTAGATGGCGACTTTATCTATCCCGGCTTTCGTCCAATCCACCTTTTCCGTGCATTCAAAGCGCAGCCGGATAGCTGAGCGCCCGTCAGTTTCCGTCTGTAGTCGAGCGTCGGCGAGATGCAACGGCTGGAGCGCGATGTCCCGCGTTGTGCGATATTGGCAACTGGTTTTATGTAGCCCTACCGGACGGGACAAAACAGAGAAACCCTGCGGTAGAGATTCTGCCTGACGAAGGCTACGCCAGTCGGGTGCAAATTCCACAATCGCCAGAGAGGGGATGGTGCGCATGTAATGCGGCCAGAGCAAGCTGACCAACCCTTCGGTCAACTCTGGCAGGTCATCATCCAGCTTTTCGCGCATCCGCCCCATCAGGAAAGCAAACCCCTCGAACAGGCGCTCAACATACGGATCCCGGGCACCGGGTTTATCCAGATTGAGCATGGCAGCCCGGTCTGGATGGGCACGGGTAAACTCTTTACCGGCCTCGCGCAGATAGCGCATTTCGGCCTCATAGTAGCGCAGCGTTAAATCATCCATGCACGAGGTTCCTGAAAATCATCTGAGAAAAAAATAAAGTCAGCCACAGAGCACCATGGCCCGGGCAGGATCGATGGCAATAAGGCCCGCCAGCAGAGCATCCATTTCCGGTGTTAGACGGGTTTTATCCGACTCACTGCGGCCGGCTTTCATACGCAATAACTTCAGGCGACGGGCTTGTACTTCAAACAATAGCGCCGGTTCCCAGTCACTGAGTGTCAAGTGTGGGCCTGTTGCGGAAAGCTCGCCGAGTAAATGCAGCGCCATTTCGTTACGTCCGTATTGTTCTGCGACCCTTGCCATCAGCAACCGCAATAACCAGCGGTGACGGGGAGCATCCATCCCAGGGCGTGTTTGAAGCCAGGCAATGGCCACTTCAGGCCCCTCGCTGTCACCCTTTTCCATCGCCTCAGTTTCTAGCGTAAGTATGTCATCAGCCTGACTGCCGCCAACGTTTGCCGGTGTATCGTGGAAAGTCAGGGTATTCTCGTTCACTTTCTCGGTGATCCAACCCAACGTGACCTCATCAGCAAAAGGGGTGCCATCATTCCAGGCCAACGTTTCCAGCCCTGGTAAACGTTTTAGGAACAACCGCAGATCGGAGAGAATATATTCAGACCATGTTTCCCAAGGTTGGCCAGCGCGGGTCAGCCCCTGCCAAAGATACCATTGCACATCGAGCCAGAAATGGTTAACACCCTCGCAGTACATCTGGCTCGCCTGCTCCACCAGCTCTGCCCAGCTTTGTTGGCGGTACAGACGTTTAAGTTGGGCGCGGTATTCCGGCTTTGGCGGTACTAGCCGGGTTCGCCCACTGGCATCCAGCGCGGGGATTTGGTCGACCGTATCCCAGCGCACCGTTTTCATCATTCGGTGGGAAGCCAACCAACCCTGCGGTTGTTCCCCGAGCCAGCGGGAAAGTAATTTTGCTTGATCCAGCAAGTCACGGCCGGACTGAACAGCCGATAATTGTGGCGAACTCCGAGTACCCGCCGTGAGCGCCGCGTCTTGGCCGCTGCTGTTTTGCGGAATAAGCGCATTCAGGCCACCGGAACGCGCCAGACGATTTTCAAGGGCGGAGCACAAACCTGCAAAGGAGGGGCGCTCATTTTCGGGCCAATCACTGACAGCAGCATGCAGCAGGCTGACGGCGCCCGCCGTTAATTCTGCATCTTCACGTGCCACTTCGGGCCAGAGTGTGAGACTGTCGAGGACTTTTGCACTATTGAGCCACTCCAGCGCACCCTTACGGGCCACAGGACGTCGCGGATGGCAGAGAGCACCGTAGCGGGCTATCATCGCGGCCAATAAAATCAAACCTTCTGCCAGCCCTTTTTCGCCATCGCGATGCAAACGGGCCTGAATGTACCAAGTCACCACACGGATATCTTTGGTGGTTTGGCAAAGAAGTTTCTCTGCCAATTGACACATGAATGTTAGGTCTATTCCTGAGAGTTTGTTGATTTCTTCCCGCATCGACTGGAAATCATCATTGTAAGCTGGGTCTTCACCGGCCTCTGATTCAGGACTGATGGGCAGTAACCAGTTTTCCCATAGAGACCGGGCAACGGATGCACGGGATATAACATTCTGTTGCTCCATTTCATCAGCGGAACAAAGATAGAGAAGAGAGTCAGGTGATGACATTTAATTAGCTGTCCCTGTTTGAACGGATAAATGGTTTAAATGGGTAAATGGTTTTAACAAATAAATTGAAAGCAGTGACAGAGACCTGACGAAGCACATAAGTCTATTCCTATGGGGTCATTATTAAATAGACATTAATTGAACATAATAAATATAATAAAAATCTTGTTGCATGCATAGGTAAATAACCCATGCATGCTTGAATTCAATATATAAATATTAATTCATCTTACTATTGACTCTTATAATGGCATTATCATAAACAGGGTTCTGTTTTTCATTTTTAGCTGCTTTATAATAAGTCAATGCATCAGAGTATTGGTTTGCTGCTTCATAGACTCTACCAATATTGTAATTCGCGCCCGCGCGAATTGTTGGCGCACCAGCACCAGACGCTAACGCAATAGCTTTACGGTTTGCCCAGATGGCTTCTGCTGTACGTCCAGCTTTTTGATATGTCAGGCCAAGATTGCCATAGGCCTTACCATTGTCAGAATAGTTATTGATAGCTTCTGTGAAGAAATAGATGGCATCCTCATAATTTTTCTCTTTATAAGCTGCCTCTCCTTTCAGATTCAGTGATTTTGATTTATTTATATGACTCTCATCCCAGGTCTGCTGATCAAATGCGGCATTATTACTGAGAAGCGGATTCAGATACCCACTCAGACTGCTTGGGTTCATTGAAATACCTTTAATACTGTTTATATCCTGAATTTCACCGTTTTCATTTACCCTGAATACCGTCCATAAATTCCCTTTCTGACCAGTCGGAATATAATATGTCCGGACTAATGACTCGCCAACATACACAAATACTTTTGCCTGACTGCCGGATAGATTTGTTGTCTCTGGTTCAGACAGGTCACTGTAATCATGAACCGCATAAACATAAGCCTGTCCATTTTCCCGTTTAGTTAATGTAATGGTCTCTGGACCAAAGCTGTCCGTATCATCTACATCCAGATTCCCGTTGCTCCCTTCTTTGTTTTCGAAGTAGAGGTGGTTATCAGAGTAGACCATATGCGAATCGAGGTCAGAGGGCGTAAGACCCCAGCTCAATACCACTCGCATGCTATCAAGCCCTTTCATTATCGGACTCAGAGCATAGCTCATGCCGTTACAAGGGCATTTTGCTACCAACGTTGAGTACCCATCCTTTTTTATAATAACTAAGTTATCGCTGGTATCGGGATAAGTGCCGTTATAACTCGCTTTTCCCGCTGAATCACTCACAGTGGTCAGTGATTGTTCGCCATTGCGCTGGACGACAACCTGAGCATTGGCAATTTTCTGGTCTTTTATTGTCGCACTCAATACTTCAATATTCGCTTGGCCAGCATTAGCGTAGAAACTTGTTGTAAGAAAGATTGATAGAAAACTAACTGTTAGCACCCTGTTCATACCGCTCCTTAATTTATTATTAACTTATTTTCATACCTAGCATTTATAAATATGTTCTTAGGAATATGAATGACTGAAACCTCCCAGAACACTAATCATTCTTCCCGTGAACTCATGCTTTCATCAATCTCACTCCATCCTCTGAATCATCATCAAAGTTATTCATCTTCTGCGGCGAATTGTTCCAGACTCTCGACACCGGGTTCGACATTAAAAATTGACTCTGGCAGGCGAAATCCCTGAAGTTTCAGTAGCGCAAGCGGCCCGTCGCCAAGCTCGCTACGCAGGATAAATTTCAGCGTATTGCCGTCTTGTGTCGTCCACACCAGTTGAGTGCGGCCGCTATCCAACGGGGTGGCCTGTGCCTTATCAAGTAAACGGATTAAACCCCAATTTCCCTGATTATCGGCATACAGCCGCATACCACTACTGACACTGCGCCAACTGAGTTGAACGCCCGGATAGTAGGTATTCCCCGGCCAGGTGAAGCTCTGCCAACTTTCCATCTGGTTGAAATAATCCAGGCTCTGCTCGTCAACAGTCAGTTGCATGCGAGCAACATCTTTCGACGGACGCGCCATCAGCTCAAAATGCACATTGGCATCCCCCTGAGCAAAGACGATGTCCGAGAGTTCGGCCAGTTGGTTGATGGCGTTGAGGAATGCCGGATTGACGGTCATTCCTTGGCTGGCAGCAGGATCTACCACCCAGCGATTGCCTTCTTGATGCAGGATGCCGCCAAGGTTAGTTTTCAGGAATGTCGTAATACGCCCAGAATCGCTGCGTAAGAACTGGGCCAGCAAAGGCAGTGAAGCATCGCTGCCGGTAGATTTGAACGGATAACGGCCAACAAAAGCTTTATTCCACTGCTCGACAATAGTCCTCTGCCAGCGGGCATTCAGACTTCCCGCAGCGGGAGCCAATACCTGACGCCATGCCAGATCCAGCGGCTGTACAAACAGCGCCTGACCAAAACCATTCCACTCCTGCCCAAGGCTGGCTGCCATCAAGCTGCCGTAATCACGGGTATCCGTCAGATCAATAGCTTTGCCCTGAAAGACAGTCTGTGCCAGCATTTGTGACATCGCCTGAGGGTCAGGAGCGCTCGTAACCTGCTGAAGTTTAAGGCGAACTTGTGTAACGCGTGCCAACCACGATTGGAAACTCAGGTTACCGTTACTGCCGGTTCCGTCTTTTCCTTCCATGACGCCCAGCAGCGGACCAAATACGCCGTCCAGTGGGCCACGTGGCCCCAGAGCTTGCTGTACAAACTGCTGTGAGTTTTTTTCACGCCCTATCAATTTTTTGGCTGAATCCACAATCGAATCCGCCAATGCTTCACCTTTCTGGCCGGTTTTTCCTTGCCAGGCGAGTGTATTCATCAGTGCAACCAACGGTGACTGGCGTATATCAGCGACCAGATTCAGTTGGGCAATGGCCTCTGATAGTGAGCTAGCCGCATGCCACTGAATGCTGTTAACCATATTCAGCCAGGCATTGCCGAAGTCAGTAAAATAGCGCTCGGTAAGCCGTGCTTTCAGTGCTTCCGGCGACATTTCACTGTCGGGCTGATGAGTTTTATCCGTCAGTACCCAGTCAATTTCATCACGGCGGGTTTTCACAACTTCAGCAATCGCATCCTGAACCTGATCTTCCCATGCCTGGCGGGTAAACATGCCCGGAACCACGGCATCCGTACTGAACAGCGTTGACGCATCCGTGTCCCCCGTCATGTCTGCCAACGTTAAATCTGGCCAGTTACTGGAGATGCGCTTGAGCATTTCTTGATACAGCCCCGCCTCTGCATTGCGCTGCCCTATTTGCTTGAGCAGAATTTGGCGGACGGTACTGATAAGTTCGGTGTTGGGTTTTATTTTCCAGTCCGGATGCATCGGGAGATTTTGGGCATAAAACCCTAACAGTTTCGGTGCCAGCGACTGCCAAACGCCATCAGGTACACCTTCGCGTGTTGGCCATAGCACCATCATATTTTTTGACAACCAAGCTGCATCTGCTTTATCCGGATGAACCAGCATCAGATAACTCTTGAGCTGATTGTAGGCTTGCTGAGTTCCCTGAGTTCTGGCATCACTGGCAGGCGGCAGTTGCACAAAAACATGCAGTTGTTGTTTCAGATGTTCGGCGGTAGCATCGCGCATTAACTGGTTGTTGTTGTGGGTATACAACGGCCAAAGTGCCGCCAGAGTATCGCGGTCTTGGTTAAGTCCAAAGCGGGTATACCAGGGTGCTCCTTTGGCCTCATTGTTTTGTAGGCGGGCAATGGCCTGCTGGAGAATAAGCTGATTCCGCAAACGCTCCGGTAGCGGTTGTTGTGTATCGGCGGCAATACGGGCGGTGTCCTGTGCCTGGTAAATTTGCGTTCGGTTTACACTCAATGATAACAATGTACCGGCGGCCCAGAGAGCAGCCAAAACTAGCAGCAGCAGCCGTAGCGCTTTCAGCCAGTCAAAAGTGATTTTTTTTGCCACCGCATTCTGGCTATCTTCTACTATTGCCTGCCACGCGGGGCTACTCAGTCGAACATGCGGAGCGGTGCTTGCACCCGCCAGCTCCGGGCTGAGCATAATGCCACGCAGGCGGTAAGCAGCAGCCCCCTGCATCAGCCCATTCAATAAGACGGTCAGCCGAGCTTTCAGTTCACCTTGTAGGCGGGATGACAGCCGTAAAAGCCAGTCATGACGGGTGTCGTTTAATATTTGCGCCATTCCGGCGCGGCGTAAACGGGGAACCAGCTCATCGAGAGAAGAAATCGCCTCTTCTGCTGTCGCGCCCGCCCCAAACAACGCGCCAGTTGCCGTTCGCTCCCTTTCTTGCTGCGAGCCATATTCTTTATCTGTCAGCCACAGCCAGATAGGTGCTTTCCAGCCCAGCAATTTGTCTGTTTTCTGGCGATTGCGTAAAAAGGCATCGCGCTCAGCCGCGGAGGGGAGTGAGCCGGTGTCGAGCACCTGTACAATGCCGTCCAACGGGCGACGCGGGCGCACCTGTTTCAGCGCAGACAAAAATGTGTCATCCGGTGGCGACTGCACATCACCGGCGTGGATCAAAACGATGCCATCGCCTTCCTGCCATACATCACGGGTTAACCCCGGTACGGCTTTCTCAATATCAGCACTTTCGCCCTGCACCAGCAGAATGCGGACTTTGCTTTTCCAGAAACGGCCATAACGTAGTTCGAGGTGCTCAGTGAGAGAGGTCGGGCTGAACTTATCTGTGATAACTTTAGAATGAAGGGTAACATTGGCTTCATCAAGGTTAGTCGGCTGCTGATTTTTTTGGAATGACATCCGCACACCAGACTTACCCGCCCGCTCAAACCCTTTTTCAATAAGCCAGCCCAACAAGATAAGCGCCACGGCAATGGATAGACAAAAGGTGAAAAGCCTACCACTGTCCAACGGGCCAATCCCTGTCCAGTTAGCCATTTTTTCTGGCATGGATAAAAATAAAAAGGCAATGATGACTGTCAAAAAAATCAAGACAGAAACAATAGCCCCGATGAGTGTTTTTATTTTCACGATAGATCCTGATTTGTCTCTGTTTTATCGCCGGGTGTCATACTGACAACCCAGATTTCACCTGTATTAGTTTCAGCGACAGCAACCTGTGGGCCACTTTGTTGGGCCATTGTTGTCGCGAGGGTGACCGCAAGCCAGGGCGCAGCCTTGCCGGTATAACCCGTCGTCTGATCTACATCCCGGTTATCTTCAGTCATATTAAATATCAGCCTATTTCCCTCACAGGCTGAGCTCCACTCCCCCCCCATCGCCAGCGTATTACCGGTAGTACATGCTCCTTTCACTGTTTCTGCGGGTATATTGCCCCATAGCAGCGCCCGGCTAAGGGTTTTGGATAAAGTGTTGATGCTACCTTTCTCAGGACGATGTAACCTGACGGCATCTGGGAAGTCGGAATGATTTCGGTTTAACAGAAGGGTCCAAGTCATGGCTTCACCCTCATCTACCTGCGGTGTTGTGCGCACCACAGCACTAACAGCGAGAAGTACGGCGGGGTGTGTCCATTCCTCATCTAGCCAGAGATCGAGGGCTGTAAATCCTTTAGCGTGTGATAAACGAAACGCTCTGCCTGTCTGTGAAATTAGGATCTTTAAAATTTGCTCATCAGCATCCGGGACACCCGCGATGTCACAATCAGTCATTAGCAAACAGGGGATGTTGACAGGAATTTTAGCCAGCACAGGTTTGATCTGACTGACAATGGTTTTGACTGCTACATCAAGATCCTGAGATTCCTGCTGGTCATGAAAACCCGGTAACCTAGAGTGACGAACAGGCATGCCGCCTGCTCTGGGAATTTGAACATTTAGCTGAGAATCGGCTGATTTTATTGCTTTAAGTAATTTCTCCGACCCGCTACCAAGCTGAGTGATGATCCCAGAGTTTAAAACCCATGCAGCTCTTTGCCCCCGGACTGTTTCCTGTTCGAGTAACTGCGATCGCTCTCGATCCCACGATGTTGCCCATACTTGGTCACATTTATAGCCGAATCGACGAATGCTAAACATTAATCCCCAGAGGCAAAAGGGCAATCCTGACGCCATAAACCAGAATACAAGTCCCGTCCGTTCTTCTGCCCATAACCAGAATGTCAGAGCATTCCCCGCAACCATGACGCCCCCGAGGAAGTATAGCCAGCGGCGGGTATCAGGCCGACGGATCAGAGGAGCTGCATCAGGGATTGCATCCAGATAAACAGGCATTGTCATCCCACCTTCGCTGCCGAAAATGTGCTAATCAGTGTGCAACCACAGCCGCATTTATGCCCATGAAACGCCACAGGGATGCCGTTATCTAAATAATCAGGATTACCCTCAACAATGGTAGTCGCGCCATGCCCAGAGATCGGACAGGAAACCTTATCGCCTTTACGGGCGACACCAATACCACCAAACTTCATTTTCTCTGAGCTGGTTAATACAGAACCACCATGAGTGGTTTTATCGCCTTTGCGAATAATATTCAGCATATTGGTCTCTGGAGATTAGTTGTTGCTAATAATTTAATATAGGAGGGTTTTATTTGTATATTAATTATGGATATATAGTTATTAACTAATGAATATATTATCCGTAAAACTATTTATTTTTATTCATATCTTTGCAGTAATCTAAAAATGCGTTGTTATGTTTTTTACTAGTGAGCTAGTGTCGTTTTTTTTAAAAAAAGCGTGGCAATGATCAATCAAGACTAAATAACTATCACTTATAATAAACTAATTATAAATTAATGGGCATATTTCAGATTATTGATTAGCCTTTGATACATGTATAAATTCCGCCAGAGCAACTCCATCTTGGCTAAACAATGTATTATACATCGCAACAGTAGTGTCCGAATAAAAGTAAGAAATAAGTGTTTTTTGTTTTCATATAGTTAATAGAACAAACATTCTTATCACTAATAAGGTGATTTTTTATTAATACTTATATCAACCCGTTCATATATAATATTTAAGTTGCTAACGACGTCAGAGCCATGTTCACCAAAAATATTTACATTGAAAACTTTATAAAGCTTCTACACACCATTAATTTGTTCATCACTGGAATATACTTTCCCTATAAAAATAAAAAAAATAACACTATTTTTATATGCAACATATCTAAAACCTCAATTTATAACTCAACGAGAAGAGTCATACATCTTATTCAAAAACAAATTTCTTTCAGATATCCTTCTGGATACCAAACCAGATACTCCCCATGCCATATTTAATATTTTATTTTTATTTTTATTTTTATTTTTATTTTTATTTTTATTTTTTTGCTTTTTTGCTTTTTTGCTTTTTTGCTTTTTTGCTTTTTTGAAGGGTAGTGATTTCAAATAAAACTTGATGCATTACGGTTTTTAGTCATGGTAGTATTTTATTAAAATAATCAATTTCTTGTTGATATCCATTGTATAAACAATCACTAGCTCCTGTTATTTCTGCATCCGTACCTTTAGAATAAAAAGTTTCCAATTGACATTTTTTTGCGTTGTAATATCCCATATTTCTCTTAATACTAAAATTTGTTCCTTTTTCTCTGGGTTACTATCTATTTGCTCATTTACTATATTATCCAATAGTTTAACAACTTCAGCGACCCTATTTCGAGATTTCAGACAGCTGTTTATTCTCATTGCTAGTAAATGCAGTCATGCTGTTAACTGAATAGCAAAGAGTGACGAGAAAAACAATGAATTTCATTCGATTCATATTTATCATTTCACTGCAGTATCGGCCTTGGCCATGCAACTATAATCGTATTGGTAATGTGAATACCGCGTTGGTATGTTCTCTGAATACTGACAAGATAAAATCCATTACATCTCCCTCAAGATAGCCTCCTACGAACCGAATTAATAACAAAAGTAATCAATCAGGGAATGATTTAGTCACAATTCGACTGCCTTGTTCTTCTTTACTGAAATAGATCCTTGTTTCACCACCATCAAATTGCTGTGTAATAACAAGATGATCAGGTCCATTCCATTTGTATTCAACAACAATACAACCATTATCGCATTTCATGGAAAAACTTTTGTTTAACGCTATTTTTTCCTGCAAATGCGCTCTATCATCACTAACTAAACTACTTCGATACTTCTGGTAAGAGTCCAAAATATCCATGTTTTTATAGTAACAATCGACAATATAACCATGCTCATAAATTTGTTCTGAGGTTTGTTCCTTATGTGCACATGCAACAACAGAAACCTTATCTTCTTCATTCACCTGAGAATAAATGATCGCTCTATTTTTAAGTACAAAAACTAATGAGTTATCAACTTCAATAAAGTATGAAAATGGATAAACGCATTCAATCGAAGGATTTACCGGAGTAATCAAACCTAACGTATTCTTTAGTTTAACATTATAGCCAGATAAAAATGTTTTATATAAGTCAACTGTTTTTTGACTATTCCAGTATTGCAGGGGAGTCATTTTTTCTTTGCTGTACTCATACTTACAAACACCATTGACAGTTACAGTGGTATTATCAATAACAATTTCTCTTCCTTTAAAAACCTCATTTACTAAATACTCGGCCACATATTCTCCTTGCGGATCGATGCGATCAGAAACGACATAATTCCTCCATGCCATTGAATTATCAGTCAATAAATGAAGATCGGAAGCAGAATTGTCTACGTTAGCATTTGCAACAAATGAAGTTAGAATTAATGGCAAAATTAATAGTAATTTAATAATTTTCATTGAGATATTTCTTTATAGACTTTGCATCTTTATAGCTAAAGACAAGTCCTGACGAGTTGTATCCGTCATAACCAGATAGATTCCCATCATTTAATATTTTTTTGTTTACTGAAACCCTTCCATTGTAGTATTTATATGCGAAAGTTTTATAATGTTTCGCATTTATATTATCTTCATCCCAAGACACAAGAACAATTAAATTCTTAACATTATCGATTGGTGTAAAAAAAACCGTCTCAATCTCAGGTACGCCATCATACACCTGATAGCTATCAATGGACTCTATTTTTAATCCACTCTGTGTAATAAACGAAATGGACTCATCTTTCTCTTTGATAAAAGAAACAGTTAAATTATTATTTTTATCTAGAGGAAATGGTCCTTGAACAACATTGATAGCTGCCTGACATGGCAACATTATGCTTAAAAAAAGCAACAATAAAAAATTCTTAATCATACATAATTACTCCAACTCTATATTAAGGCCAAAAATAATTTTTAAAGTATCCTATCTAATGTAATCTATTCCTATCGTTGATATACTGTTAGTTGTTTTCCTTGAGATATTTAATTCTTTCATTCGTTTTATCAAGGAGGCATTGCGCATATATGCTTGAAAAACCAGTCCCTATTTTAGATTCGTATGTTTCATAGTCACAACCTGCATCTCTCATTTTTATCCAAGCTAGTTGAGACGTTTTTAGATAGACGTCACGGGATTCATTTTGCCCGTAAAACTTCCCCCCTTCTTTCTTATACGCCAGGATCTGAGATTTATATAGTTCATTTAGCTCTTTATCGGATTGTGAGTATTGATTTTTAATATTAAATAAATTGGTTTGCTCATCCTGAGACATTGCACATACAGACAGCGGAGATATCCCTATGAAAATTATTCCGATTATTATATTTTTCATTATAAGTATCCTTTTCTTGAATTAAAACGTAGAGAACACTCCATAATTAGCCTGATTACCTTGACATTCATCCACATTAATTATTGTACGCGAAGCAATAGTCTGTCCATCTTAAATCAAGGTAATAAATTACTAAAATAGTCTATTTCTTCTGTATACCCTTTTATCATACATTGATTTTTCATAGAGATTTCAGCATCGGTTCCTTTCGATTCGAAAATTTCGAATCGACATTTACTGTCAGTGAGTTTACACCAGTCACTATCTAACTGTAATATAATATTTTTCTTTTCCGGATTATCTAATACTGCATTATCAATAATAGTCTTTAATTTATCAGAAGTAGATTTTAAATTGGATTTAGATGCAATGTTAATATTATTCAGTTGAACGTTTTATTTTTCATTAAATGCTGTAAAAGCAAAAGATGACATGAACAGTATTGATATAAAAATGGCAATATTAATTCGCATAATAACGAGTCATCCTGTCAATTGAATTGATCATCAGAAATGACATCAATCTCATAAGACTTATAATTAAGGGAACTTAAAACCATTATTTCTTACTGAGCTATCTGGTACATTATCAATACTGCTATTCTTAATATCTTTCTCTCCAAAAGAGTTGGAGTTACAATTTCTTATACTTACAGACTCTCCATCTTTCTTAATATTAAGAAAGGCCACAGCATTAGGTTTCTCCTCTGGTACTCCTAGAATATAATCATATTTCCCCTGACTAAATCCAAAGTAAGTTGTATACGTCCATTGATCTACCCATCTTTTTAATTTCCTACTCGCACTGAAGTCTACTTTTAATTCTATATTTCCGCCATTTTTGAAAACATAGTAAAGAGTGTCAGTTTTTTCATTTATGCAAAATGCAGCCACTCGTTGTACTCGCCCAGATAGCGTACATGATGCAATCATCGTTTCATCTGAACTACATTCAGCAGCGTAAGCCTGATATGCAGGTACTAAAAGAAAAATAAATAATAATTGTTTCATAAAAATACCTCTTCACATAATCTGTAAGCACTTCTTCTCTCGGCAAGTCCCATATCCCCTCCATTGACTACTAGAGTTACAGCAATAACATCATCATAGCCTCTACCTCTATCAGCAATATATGGCTTTGCAGTAACCCAAAACCAAAGCGCACTACGAATTGCATATGGCATTTCATTGACTATTTCTGGGTTATCCACAGTATTAGGCACATTATCCGACCAATAGTTATTGTAATCTGTAGGAAAACCATGATACTTTTCATACCCTGTAATTTGAATCAACCCCCTACCTCTGAAATTATATCCATCTTCGGGATTGGTTTGCCTATTTCCATTTAACCTTAAATAATGTTTTCTTCCAATTGCTTGCTCATCAGCTCTGCGAATTGTCCTTCCTAAAGCATTTTTTTCATACCCATCTTGATCTGCTTCCGAGGAATGCTGACGGTAATATCGACTAAAGGATCTCAATGTGTCGGGTGAAAACTGGAAGCCTTCTGTTTTACCTTTCATTTGTGGCCCAACTTCACCTTTAATTTGAGAGAAGAAATGTCTCAATCTGGTAGGTGTATCGAGTTTAAACGTTACTAGCGTTCCTCTTAACTCGTTAACTACAGTATTTAGATCTTCATCTAAAGCTTGTGGGAAAACTTTTTTCAGTTGCTCGTATGTAACGCCATCATTTCTAATATTTACAGCATCCAAAAACGCCACCGGGTGCATGTGCCATAGCTCTGGGCCCATTCCTGGTACCGACTTCATCCACTTTATTTTCTCAATAAAGGCTTCGGTGTAGGTTTTCCACTGCGGCGCATCTGTTGTCAGCGTATCTAGATACGTCTTCCACAACAGATCATCTTTATCGCAATACCACTCGCTGGTATGTTTCGCGATTATCCGGAACCGATGGTCACGATAAGAGACGTTATGCACCGCCTGAAGATATTCTTGTTCTGAATAGACCCCATCGTGATTACTATCAATATGCTCAAGCAGGCGTCGGTAATTATGTTCATTCAACACATGGCTGGTGCGGGTTTCATCCTGAGCGGCTTTATACATCTGTTCCAGAATGCCTTTCACGATATTATCCGGATGCTGCACCCCATCTAACAGGTTAAAACTCTCCGATGCTTTATCCAGCGCCACAAAACCCAGTTCACCTAAGGCATATTGCGACAACTTTTGCACACTGCTTGCAGCCAGATACCCATTCTCCCTGTGTATCTGGTAATAACCGGGTTGCCCGTCAATGTCCACTACCGGTACTTTCGATAACGTCACAATACCCTGAGTCAGCGTTTTGCGCGTGCTGTCCACCATCTGCCCCGCCGCATCCTTCGCAAACAGTGCAGCAGCTTTCGGATACTTCAGAAAAGCAGGGGTTTGCTCACCCACGTGATCCGGGTTGGTGAGAAACGTCGGAAGCTTATCGTCCATACTAAAACACTCGATATGCACCTGGTAGCGCGAGCGTATACCATTCTCTTCCGGCAGTTGGAAAAAGCCCATGTGCCCGATACTGTCACTGGCGTTAATGGTAATGGCCGTAGCCGGTTTGACCACTTCACCAAAGACCAATGTACTTGCCGAAGTCGTTGGCGTGACCGGCGTCAAACTGTCACCATCAGACACTATCCAGACACGATCGCCTTTCTTTTGCTTACCCACATCACGGCCCAATGTGACCAGGCTGAATGTATTCACTGTATCCGTTGGGGCCGCGCCCGCCGCGACCGTCACCGGTCGTGTAACCTGCTGTGCGGCATTATCCGGTTCATAAGTTAGCGGGAAACCCGCAACCACTTTACCCGCTGATTTACGAGCCAATACATCGTCACGACTCAGGTAATACGACCAGTTCGTGCGGGAGGTGCAGTTCACCCTGCCAGCGGGCTGAGCGTCGTACGCCGGCGTGCATTTTGCCCACCAGGATGGCACAGGCACCGATGATTCAGCTTTTAAGCTGCCTTGATCTGAGACGGTCCAGACTTTCGTACCCACACTCAGAGTAGTGCCCACCGTATTTTTTGTCTCTTCAGCTATCGTGACTTCAGTAAACTGCCGGCGATCGCTGCTGCGGGTGATGATGCTGTCACTCAAGGCCACCGGCGTATCTTTAACCAATAATCCGGCTGCACGGCTTTCTAGCACATCGTCCACACTACTGTAATATCGCTGAATACTGGCAGTCTTCCTGTTGCAATCTCCGCTTTGCTGTGCGTAAGCGGAAAAAGGGGCCAGATTCATATACAGCGTATAAAACGTTAGCCCGTTGTCATCGGTATCGCCCGGCTGAATGTAATGTTTCACCAGCACAAATGACGTTGAAAAGTGCAGTTTTTCATCCCGCCACGGGATTGCCGGGCTTTCGTAATCTTTGCACACCCGATAAGCCACTATCTCGCCATCCGCCATACAGCGAATAAATTGCTCACCCTGATATGGCTCACGGCGATACTGCTGTTCCGCAGCACTGTTGGTGCTCAGAGCACACCAGGGAATAGTCGCGTCAGTAATGTGAATACCTCCGTGCCACATCCCCTGACTTCCCACCAGGTACTGTCCTGAGCTTTCGCCGTCAAGTTTCGACAGTAAATCCTCAGCAGTTGAAAATGCATGACCATTCTTATTTGACGGTACGGGATAACTGAATTTGGGTAGTTTTGCTGGCATAGATTACCTTCCCTGTTAATCGCAGGCCCATTTGGCTGAGTTTTTGGTAACAACAGTGACATCCGTCTGTTTAAAGTCTGGGGTTTCCAAAGGCAAACTGCTGCCTGAACCCGGCACCACATAATTTGCCGTTTTCATAATAAAGTCCCCTGCTGATCCATGCTCAATACCACTTTGGCTCAGTTTCAGATACGAACCGCCCCCATTCAGTGTTAGCGTTTTCGGCGTGCTGATGATGATTTCATCCTCACTGCTGGTGATAGTGACCTGTTGTTTGGCAAAAAGGGCCATCGTGTTGTGCTGCGCCTGGATTTCCACATCGCCCTGATTAGCCACCAGCTTTGCTCCGTCTTTATGCACAAACAGCCCCAGCGCCTTTTCGACCGAGATGGAGAGGTTTTTCATCGCGCCGATATCAAGGTGCTGACCTGCATTAATCATGGTGTTGCGGGCGCTGCTCATCTGTAGATGCTCGCCAGAGGTGACGGCAATCCCTTGCGGGGCACTCGCCAGGATTACGGCGGATTGCAAACCAGATAGCCGCTCTTTGACCAGGTTAAGCTGGGTCTGGATATCCGAGACCAGCGCCCCGGCCTGCTCTGCTGCTGAATTCAGCGCCTGCATTTCGCTGTTGGCCTGATTAATCAAGTTAACCGCGGGCGCCATCTCCAATACCTGCCCCTGCGCTTTCAACTGATCATCTGCCGTCAGGAAAATTCCTTTGGCCGCACGGACAGCACCAAACTCGTCAGTACGCAGTTCAAATCCAGTGCCGCGCTGTTCCCGCTGCGCATTGACCAAATGGCCCATGTTCAGTTGGCTCTTACCAAATTCCGTCGCGAGCTTAATGTGTTCTTGTTGGCGCAAGTCTTCCATCCGCAGCTTATTGTTTGCCGGGGTGCGCCAGATATTGCGGGTATGGTTATCACTGGTGACGTGGTCAGGATGTTCGGAATCATGCTGCGTATAGGCAATATAAGGTCGGTCTGGATCGCCACTGTCAAACACCACCGAAACTTCCGTTCCATCAAGCAGCGGGGCATGCCAGCCATAGGTATCACCGGCATAGGGTTTTGCCATCCGCAGCCAAAGATAAGCATATCCCTGCTCGGTACTATTGCGGTCAAAATCCAGTTTCACCCGGTAGCGCCCTTGGTCGTCCAGCCAGGCGTAAGTATCTCCTTTCTCTGTACTTTCTACTCTCGCGGAGAGAGAACCGGAGATCACCGGACGGTTAAGTAGTGCTGGGCGATAGCAGACAGTTTCACTGTAAGGGATGCCGTCAAATTCCGACTGGAAACTGCTTTTCCGTGAGCCGCGACTGCGCACTGTCGTTATGACAATGCCATCTTTCAACCCCTCCGGTAGCGCACTATCAGTTTCCAATACTTGACCGGGGGCCAGTAATGGACGAGTGGAGCGGCCCGTGACGGTCAACTGGCCGTTGAGAATGCGCTCATGCCGTATCCGGGCATAAAATGCGCCAGTTTCGGTACTTTGGATATCACCTTCGGATAAAAATGGCTCCGCATAGTGATAAACCTCGCCCGTCGTAATCCCTTCCGGGCTGCTGATATTCTCAGTGCTGTCCTGCGGAATAAGTGCCTGACGGTAGTTATAGTCGCGCGTGGCCACACTGTCGCTCACCACGTTGTATGCCGTTTGGATATCCCAGAGACTCTCTTGCCCGCTGTCACTCATGCCCGCTGGGTTGCGCAATGGAAGCCGGGTACCGAACTGGTATTGTTCTTGGGAGTCCTGAAATATCACGACGTCCTGCTCAACGCGGCTATCCATTTCAAAACGCCAGAAAATGCCAACTTCCGCCAGCAAGCGCTGCACAAACTCCAGGTCGGTTTCCCGCCACTGGGTAATCAGTTCCCGTGCGGGATATTCACGCGACAAACGAAATTCAAAGTCAGGTCCTTCAAGACCGTGCTTGCGCAAAACCTGCTCGACAACTTCCGTCACGGACTGGTTAAGGTAAATCTCATTGTTTTTTGTATGCTTTAGCAGCGCGATGCGCGGTACCAACGTCAGTGAATACCGAGTTTCATCTGCAGAGGTCGAGAGTCGACGAAAAGACTGCACGACACCATAGACCGTTCGCACTGGCACCGCAGGCCCGCCATTAAACATCGGGGTTTGGAAAGTGAAAGATCCCGGCTTAAGCAACAGCGTGTCGCAGGCGATGTCCGATTCGCTACAGGTGAGTGAGACATTATACTGCCAGGGGCGACTGAAAGACTCTTCGGCATGAAAACTCAGCACATCCAGGAAGTGCGGGCAGTCATGCACGTCCACATGGTAACGTGATTGCCCCAAAGACTGTTTTAACTGGCTGGCAATGTTGGTCAGTATCGAATCACTCATCATTCACTCCTTGAAATTCCAGTGTGATCCCATCCGCTTCATCCCAGCCCAGCGTCAGGCCGGTCGGTTTTTGCTGTAATGCCAAACGTTGAAGTAACTGTTGGCTTAACACCGGCAAGATTTGTTGATTCAGCAGACTGTCGATATTGCGCGCGCCGGTGTCTGGCAACAAGCAGGCGGCGACCAGAGTCTCGGTCAGACTCTCTTCAATCTGGCAGCTCAGGCCGTAGTGTCGTTGTAGCCGCTGCGCCACCTGATTCAGTTTGATCGCCACAATGCGTTTTAGCGCGTCCACTTGAAGTGGGCGGTAAATCAAGGTCTGGAAGCGGGCCAGCAGCGCGGGCTGGAAGTGATCGCGCAGGATCGGGCGCAGCAGTTCATGCAAAGTGCTATCCGGCGCTTCCGGTTGTTCATCCAGTAGTTGCATCAGATGGTCACTGCCCAGATTGGCGGTCATCACAATGACCGTGTTACGAAAATCAATTTCGCGCCCTTCGCCGTCGCGCATAAAACCCCGGTCAAATACCTGATAGAACAGGTTCAGCACATCGCGGTGGGCCTTCTCAACTTCATCCAGCAACACCACGCTGTACGGCCGCTTGCGCACCGCCTCGGTGAGAATGCCGCCCTGGCCGTAACCGACATAACCCGGTGGCGAACCTTTGAGCTGGGAAACAGTGTGAGCTTCCTGATATTCCGATAAGTTAATAGTAATCAGTGATTTCTCACCACCGAACAGTGTGTCGGCCAGCGCCAGTGCCGTTTCGGTTTTACCTATACCACTCGGCCCGACCAACAGGAATACACCCAGAGGGCCATTCTCTGGTGTCAGGCCAGTTTTAGCTGCCCGCAGCCGTTGCGCCAGTGCGCCCAATGCCCCATCCTGCCCAATCACCCGCTCACCCAGAAGGCTTTCCAGTGACAACAAGTTGGTTTGTTCGTCTTTGAGTAAGCTGCCCAGCGGCACGCCAGTCCAGTCGGCAATGACAGTGGCGACGGTGCGGACATCAACATCCAGCGACAGCAGCGGCGCGTTGCCCTGAATCTGGTTAAGTTCTGCTTGCAACTCCGCCAGATGTGCCACGTTGGCGATATCCTGACGCGCTTCAATAATCAGGGTGGTCAGCCGCTTCTCTGCTTCATATTGCTGTGCAAGCTGCTGTTGCCCAATAATCAGCTCGGCGCGGCGTTTATCAATCTCAGGTAAGCGCGTTGAACTGACATTCGGCAGCAGCAGTAAATCCTGCTCGATAGCCTGTTGCTCCATCGCCAGCGCGGCAAGTTCGGCGTTAATTTCCATCAGCGCGGCCGGCTGGGTGTCGATACTCATGCGGACACGGGCACCGGCGGTGTCGAGCAGATCCACCGCTTTGTCTGGCAGTTGGCGGCCGGTCAGGAAGCGGCGCGACAGGGTAACCGCCGCGGTGATAGCGGAATCCAGAATATGCACGCCGTGGTGCTGGGCGTAGCGGCCCTTTAAGCCGCGCAGCATCAAGCTGGCTTTCGCGTCGTCCGGCTCGTCAACTTTCACCATCTGGAAGCGGCGTTCCAGTGCGGCATCGCGTTCAAAATACTGTTTGTATTCCGACCAGGTGGTGGCGGCGATGGTCCGCAACTCACCACGGGCCAATGCCGGTTTCAATAAGTTAGCGGCATCTGCGCCACCGGCCTGATTACCTGCGCCAATAATGGTGTGAGCTTCGTCAATAAACAGCAGCACCGGCGTCGGCGATTGTTGCACCGCCTCAATGACATTTTTCAGCCGCTGTTCGAACTCGCCTTTGACCCCCGCCCCGGCTTGCAATAGACCCAAGTCCAGAGTGCGCAGGCTGACAGTTTTCAGGCTATCCGGCACGTTGCCTTCAGCAATGCGCAGTGCCAGCCCTTCAACCAGCGCGGTTTTACCGACGCCCGGTTCACCGACCAGAATCGGGTTGTTTTTACGGCGGCGCGACAGGATATCGACCATTTGGCGGATCTCAGTATCGCGACCAAAAATCGGGTCAATCTGCCCGGTTTTCGCTTTGGCGGTGACGTCCAAAGTGAATTTATCCAGCGCCGCTTGCAGGGCATCATTCAGTTGGGGCTGACCGCTGGCGGAGGTGGTGGTGGGGGCTTCATCCGTCAAGTTGACCGGGCTGTCCGCCAGAGCTGCTGCCTGCTGGACTTCAGGACGTTCATCGGATTGATTATCCAGCAAGGGCAGCAGGCGGTGTAACTGGGTGGTACTCAGGCTGAGCAATGGCCAGGCGGCATCGGCGGCCAATAATGACGGAGTGGTAATCAGCGCCGCCAGCAGATGGCTGGAGCGCACCGCATCGGCGTTCTCCTGCAACGAGGCATCCAGCCAGGCACTTTTGATCAATTGCTGTAACGCGGCTGACAACTGGGGCTTACCCTGCACGGTGCGCGGCAAAGTATCCAGATGGGCCAGCAACCCCTGCCACAGGCTGTCCATGTCCCACTCATAACGCCGGGCAATGACGGTAATATCACCCTCGCCCTGCTCTAACAGTTTCAACAACCAATGTTCGACGGTGATCTCGGCATGGGCGCGGGTCTGACACAGGGTAGCAGCACCGGCCAGTGCCTGTGCGCAATAGGGATTTAACCGACGTAATAAGTGTGCTGAATGCGTTGTCATAAATTCTCTTCCTTGTGTGCGAAACCTGATATGTTCGCCGGTTTTGGGTACGCTACCGCCCATAGCCATTCCTTTACTAAGGAAACCGAGGCCCATAAGGTCATTAAAAGGTTGTTAATTTTTGCTCAATCAGCGCAACAAGCAGTGGCTCAGCAAAAACAAAAAAGCAGACGGCGAACCGCCTACTTGCGGGGTTACCCTAAATAATTCGTGTTGCAGGCAGGCGGCAAGTGAACGAGGCCCTGGGAGCAGAGATAACTCTGTGACCAGGGCGAGCGAACGTAGCCAACGCACCTGCGGCGCGAAGAATGACGGGTAACTATGCTGTGGCGCGTTCGTTCCAAGAATCGGAATGAATGATGTTGCCGTCTTTAAAGGTCCAAGTGATTTTTTCGTAGCGCAGTTCCACCAGTTCCAGGTGGTTGTGCTTCTCTTTCGCCGGATCTTTCACGTCGTGCATTTTCGGCGCAACTTTGACCACTTTGACGTTTTCCAGTTTGGTGTTGAAATATTCAACTTCCTGGCCAGCGTCATCAATGCGGTACCATTTGAACTCGGCGGTTTTCAGTGTTTGACCGGTGGTCACCGCTTTATACAAATAAGGGGTAGACGCATCGATTTCTTTGGTGAAAACGAATGGGGTGTGGATACGGGTGCCAGTCAGCTTGCCGGTATTGTTATCGGTTGGGATGTACAGGTTATGATCCTGTGCCACGATCTCAATGCTGCCTTCACGGCTTTGCACATCAACAGAACCCTTAATGTCTGCACCGCCATCGTCTTTCAGCCACAGATATACTGGAATTGCCATGGTTAACTCCTTGTTACTTACTGAATGAAGTCGCTTGTTCCTGCGACCGGTTTTCCTTCATCTTTCAGGTTGCTGCCTAACCGCAACCTGAAATCTATTGGGCATTTTTTTCGGGCACCTGACAGGCATCGGCCTGCGGCACCAGACTAATTTCGACCCGACGGTTAAGCGCGCGCCCTTCCGTTGACTCATTAGTCGCGATAGGGCGTGTCGCCCCGTATCCCTGTACCGCAAAGCAAGTTGGCGAGACGTCGCTGGTTGACAGCATCCAGTCACGCAGAGCTTCGGCACGTTTAAGTGAAAGTGTCTGGTTGGCGCTGGCATCACCGGTGATATCAGTATGCCCAGCCACCACGATCAGCCAGCCGGGTTTGGCCCTAATATCAATTAGCGCGCTGACCAGCATTTTGGTGCTGCCCGGTTTGAGCTGATACTTTCCGGTGTCAAATAGCGATAACGCGTCGAGACGGACGGTTTTTGGCGTTTGCTTTTCCACCGGTGTAGGAGGCGGTGGCGGCGGAATGTAGGTATCAATGGCTTGTTGAAGGGCCAACCACAGACGTTGCCCTGGGTATAACCCCAGACTGTATTTCAGAGGCTCCCCCTGCCGCTGCCAGCGCTCGAGTAACAAGGTATCCTGTTGAAGAGCGGCGAGTGCCTGCGCTTTCGGCTGGTAGTGAGTCATCGGAATCGCATGCCAGCGTTGCAAATCCGTCTCTACCTGATAGATAAGGCTCCGGTTATTAGCCACAGAAAATCCAATGGCCCCCAGAGCACATAACATCAGAAGGCACACTACACGGCGAGAATCTTGCCCGCCCTGTACCGGTAAAGCATAAGGCGACAGCAGCGGAAGCACCGCATCAGGAAAACGCTCTGAAACTTCAAACTTCGCTGGTGTTTGAGCAAGTTGAAGACCGGTGCGGCGATACAGCCATTGAACCCAAAGGGAGTGATCTTCCCTTCTCGGATAACCGGTACGCAGTGCAACCGCAAAAGGAGGCACCGGCGGGCAAAGCCGGTCAGTCTTCTCTAGCTCATCAAGCAAAATTTCACGGATAAAGGTGAATGCCTGGCTCAGGATAGGGAGGAGCGTGATGTTATCTGCCGAGAGTTGCCATTCCTGTAGTGGGATGAGAGTTTCATTCGCTGGACACACCACAGCATCGGCCCCACGAACAATATTCCACGGTGTTTCCGGCCCGGAGAACTGGCAACTCAAAACCACGGGTAACCGAAAGCCGGTCAGCAAACTCAACTGTTTGATCTGTTGACGCAATGCTTTCAGTGATGCCCGCAGCACCGCCTCATCCTGATGCTGGTCCGGCAGACAGTTGTACATAATTGAAAGTTGCCCCAGTTGGCGGGGCTGTTGTAGCTGAATGTTGCGAACAATCTCGGTGAGCGCACTAATGTCACCGACGCGCAGCCAGCAACCTTGCGCGGTTTTTCTCAACGGCCGCTCTGGAAACAGGTTATCCAGCCCGTCTCCACACACCAACACTACAGGGCTTTGGTTTTCAATCAGTGGCAAATCTACTGTGGCAATGGTGCCAGCTGCATCGGAGCGACGGCGATAACGTCGCCACACGAGCCGACAGGCGATCATAACAATCACCAGCGTGAGCAGCCCTTTGGCCCACGTTGCAACCGGGAAGAAGTACCACAGCAGCCATAACAGCACAGCGGCACTGATGAAAATGTGAAACACCCCGGATACGATGGCTGATTTACGCATTAGTGTCGTAACTCCGGGAGTTGAGCGGACAACAATAGCTGTAACCAGTGATGCCCCCCCCACCATACGACCCCAGTGAGTACCACTGCGAAAGCAACCCAGAACCACACTGAGCGTAATAGGGTGTAGCGGCGGCGGCCGGTTCTGTGAACTATCAGCGATAAACCCGCATCAGGTGGTGAAACGCGCTCGTTCAGGGCTTTCAGCGTTTCATCCCGCTGGGCCTGATCCACCGTTTTCACGCTGTACAATCCCTGAAAACCCAGCGATAGCACTCGGTGATAGCACGTTAACACCGCTGCGACAGGTGCTGGTTGCCGCAGCACTTCAGCAATACGATCCCAAATAGCTTCACCGGCGTGCAGGGAACCGAAAAAACGGGCCTGAAGGGGTGCCGTTCGCCAAGCTCGTTGCCCGTCGTCGACAGTGATTTCCTCACCCTCTTCGGTACCCTTTGGCTTACGGCTCATCACGGTTTCATCAAGCAGGGCGCACTGAGCATAAGTAATGTGTTCAATGCTGGCGTCGTCGTAGCCAGCTTTCTCCAGCGCTTCACGAACAGTTTCAACCTGTTTTAGGCAATTCTGATACAGCGCTTTACCATCAGGTGTGCTGGCTCCGTGTCGCAGCATGGCGACCGTCAACCAAGTTTCTGTCATCAGTTGGTCAATATCGATTTCTTGTCTCATGAGCGCAACACCGCAAATAACTCAAGTTCCAGTGACCCCAGAAGAGAAGGGACATAGAACATACACACCCCTTGATCCAACATGTCTCGGGCAGCCACACTTTCCATATCGAGCGCAAAATACTGATTTTCCAAACGAACTGGCAGCGCAGCAGGGACGCGATTTACCGCAATAAGCGGAATGCCTTTTAGCGCCACACTGTAGATTTCATTCACATCATCTGGAGAACCCGCCTTGCAAAGCGCTGGGAATCGCTCGGCAATTTGCCAAGCTGGAATATCAGAGCGCACAGAGAGGTACAGATCCGCTTCCTCGCGCAAGCGCACATCATGCAAGGATGCTTTCCATGTCTGTTCATCAGGGCGTGACATTTCCAGAGCAATAACCCGTGATGGCAAACTGGCTTCCAATAATCCGCTAATAAGATCAAACAGCGGTGGGAACGTATTACCCGGTTCCGCGTGGTCATACCCCGGTATCGCATCAAGATCGCTATCGAGCGAGAAAGTCAGCATGCTCCCAGCCAGACGCGCCAACTCAGCCCAAACTTGCTCAGGATGGCGAGCAGGGAAACGCTCATATTCGGTCAATACACGAGCGTGAGAGTTAAGGGCATTGAGCAACCAGAAGAGGGAAACATCCGCAACTGCGAAGTCAGCCAGCCGTTCGTTACTCTCACGGCGCATTGACATCAAACGCTGACGGCGGGAGCGCAACTGGCGATTCAGCAAAACCAGACGCTCACGCAATATCGGGCTGGCAGAAAATAGCACCATTGGGGGGATAAACTGGGGGTCTTGACGCCATCCGCCCTGCCCATCACGCACCAGACGCGCAATTGCACAGGTTTTCCACGATTCGTTGCTTTCATGCTGGAAACGAATCGTCAGGTTAAAACGTGCCACCGCCATCGATTCTTCTTCAGGCCCAAAAGCATCTGGAACAGTGACCCATTCCTCGCGATAACGCAGTGGGCGTTCAGAAACAGTGACTTCCTGCTGCACATTGGACGTTCCCGGCTGCATCAGCGGCAGGGCAAGCATGACAGTCACCGCCTCCTGACCCGCGATCTGGTCGATCACCAACTCACGTGCTACAGGGGGTAAATCACTGTTGAGTGTGTCAACCAATGTGCCGTCAGGGAGCCAAAGCCGCAGGTGACGGATTTGTATCAGTCCGGAAGACAGTAAATTGTCATCAAAATCCACCTTTTCCACGCCCCATGGGAATGGGGAGGCCAATGAAGCCACTCCAGCACTCCTGAAGGATTCCCATTCTGACTGTTGCTGGAACTGCTGAGGGGACAGCAATGCCCCCTCATTCCATAACGGACGATAAATTTTCATCGTGTCTCCGTTTATGCCTTAGCCTTCGGCATCTGGGAAACCAATGACAAATTCACATCCATACCTTCCACCTGGAAATGTGGCACGGCATACAGTTTGACGCGGAAGAAACCTGGGTTGTCTTCAATATCTTCTACCGTGACTTTCGCATCACGCAGTGGATGGGACGCCTGCAAATCATCACTAGGATCAGTCATTTCCGTCACCAGTGTGCGGATCCAGTTGTTCAGCTCCAGCTCCAGCAAACGGCGGTCTTTGGTGGTGCCGATGTTCTCGCGCTGGATCAGTTTCAGGTAATGGGCAATGCGCGACAGCAGGAAGATATACGGCAGACGGGCATTGATGCGGCTGTTGGCGGTGGCATCAGCCGTGTCATACAGCGCCGGTTTCTGGGCGGAGTTAGCCGAGAAGAAGCACGAGTAATCACGGTTTTTGTAGTATGACAGCGGGATAAAGCCCAGGTTGGCAAACTCAAATTCGCGCGTTTCCGGGATCATCACTTCTGACGGGATTTTCACCTGATTACCGGTACCCAAGTCATACAGGTGGATTGGCAGGTTGGTGACTGCACCACCGGCCTGTGGCCCACGGATCTGTACGCACCAGCCATTTTTAATGAAGCTTTTCACCATGTTGGCGGCAAAGGCAAACGAGGCATTGGTCCACAAATAGCGATCGTGGTCTGGCCCTTTCACCTGTTCAACGTAGTTGAAGCTACGCACTGGCACAGTGTCTGGCCCGTACGGCAAACGCCCCAGCACGCGCGGCATGGTCAGGCCGATATAGCGGGAATCATCCGAGTCGCGGAAAGCTTTCCACTTGATGTATTCGGCGCGGTCAAAGTAGTTAGCGATATCTTTGATCGCCGCCACTTCTTCCATGTTCTCTTTGCCAAAGAACTCGGGGCCAACGGAACCGATAAACGGCATATGGGCCGCCGCCGCTACCTTGGAGATATTGCGCAATAAGGCGATATCTTGCGGGCTGCGGTCGAATTCATAGTTGGAGATAGCCGCTGCAATTGGCTCGCCGCCAGGGGTGTCGTATTCCTGAATGTAAGTCTGAGTATATAACCCGCTTTGCACGATTTCAGGCGCGTCTTCAAAATCCTGCACCAGATGATCTTTGCTGATATCCAGTAATTCAATACGAACGTTTTGACGGAAATCGGTTTGATCAATCAGGGATTTAACGCCACGCCAGGTGGACTCGACACGCTGGAAATCAGGGTGGTGCATCACCGCATCCAACTGACGACTAATTTGGTCATCCAGTGCTGCAATGTGACCATCCAGCAAGGTTTTATCCAGCTTCTCTACTTTTTTTGACGACTGCTTCAGCAAGTCTAAAAAGACACTGACGGCGGCGGTGACGCGCTCATCGGTGGTGGCATCCGCCATAGCATCGTTATTCTGGAAAGCATCCAGACCGGTCAATGAAGATACCGGGCTTAGGTTGATTTTTTCAAACAAAGAGGCGTAAACCCCTTGGGCTACAGGGTTATTCTTTTCTAAAACGGTGGTGGCAGTACCCTGCGCAGTGTTTTCCTGTACAGACATCAGCATGTTCCTTTTCTTCTTTCTAATGGCAAGCAGCCAATCCAGCGATTAACAGTCTTTTGGGGCCAGGGCCGCCAGTTCAGCGCGCAGTTCATCGCTCAAGGCATCGTCTTTGAGGATATTTTCCAGCTCACGACGGAAGGTGGCGTTGTCCAGCAGATTGGATTTCAGGTCACGCAGCAGGTTGCGCATCGCCAGCAAGGCGCGTAGTTGCGGGATTTGACGCGCGACGCTTTCCGGTTCGAAATCTTTCATCTCACGGAAAGTCAGAGACACGGCAGTATCAGTGTTATCGCCTGCCAGCGTGTCAGGTACGGCCAGTTGCAAGCTCGGTTGGAATTCGGCTAACACACTGTTAAAATTGTTTTTATTGATATTGAGCTTTTCACGTTCGGACAGCGGGCGCTGTTCCTGACCGTTGCTGTAATCACCCATTACCAACAACTTTAAAGGCAGCTCCATTTTCTTTTGAGCGCCACCTGTATGCAGGTCTAACTTAATATTAATACGCGCTTTGGGTATTTCATTTTGGAAGCTTGAAGAAGACATCGACATTCCTTGTTAGGGAAGAGAATTAAGGAAATCCATTCCTGATAAAACGCGTAAAAATAATCTACTTGTGTGAACACAATATCCAACACCCTCCGATACGTCGGGCGTATGTAATAACAAAATAATTGTCCGTAGATAACCTTACCCATTCACAGGATGGCATAACACGGTATCTGATAGGTATTTTTCACACACATAAGCACATCAATTAAATACCCGAGGCGCAGTGTAGAAACATTAGGTACTTAACACCAACGCGTTAAATGTAACTAAATGTAACCATTAAAACAAAATAATCAATATAACATCTCATTGATGTGTAAGACTTTTCTTACATGAGAAACGTAAACCCATACTGTGAAAGGGTTTAATAAATATCATAAAAATTAAAGTAACAGCTTTGGAAGTGGGTTGTAGGAATATGCCTACAAATATTTTTTCAGAAATGTGACATTCGTCGGGAATGATTGATTACAAGAATCAGAAATAAGAGATAAATCTATTATCACTGTGAATCAATTAACCTCTATTAACGTAAATATAATTTATTGCAAGAGAGTGTCATTGAATTTTTGAGCATAGTCCTCTGCCCCCGCAGAACTTAATTTTCTCGGAGCCAATATGCACAAGAGTGCTAGCCAGATGATGGCTGAGCACCCTGAATATTTATTCTAAAATGGAAAACATGCTAAGTAACTATATAGTTTAGGTTTTTGTACACGTCATGAATGTATCAATAGGTGAAGATATAATATAATCATTATTGTTCACTTCAGTCACTTTGTCGGCGGAAACAAGCTATGAAAGTCTGGATCTCGGTGGAAAGGGCCGATATTTTTGCGAAGGATCTGTCTGCATGATAGATGTCCTGACCGTGTGTTTCTTTCATCCTGACAATTTTCCCCTGTGACCGCTTCAGCATAGCTGACAACAACTAGCGTAAATCCGACATAACATTAATTTGAATTTTTAATATTCTCTTCCTGGTATAGAAAGCAAGATCATGCTTTCTATAACTGATAATCTACTATTAACATCCAGATGAGCATCAACCAGAGCGTCGAATTGCCACTTAAGCATTCTGATTATTGTGATATAGGAAAGGTAACGCATGAATAAAAACCGGATATCTAAAATGCTATTAGGCGCGATGGCCTTTGTCAGCACCATCACGCTAATTCCCGCAGCACAAGCCTGTACCCGAGCTGTTTATCTGGGGCCGGAAGATTTAGTAATAACCGCCCGCTCGATGGATTGGAAAGAAGATCTTCATTCTGATCTGTGGATATTCCCACGGGGAATGGAGCGCACTGGGAATGCGGGGCCAAACTCAGTGACCTGGACATCAAAATATGGCAGCGTGATCACCGCCGCCTATAACATTGCGACTACTGACGGCATGAATGAAAAGGGCTTAGTGGTGAATATGCTGTGGCTGGCTGAATCCCAATACCCAGAGCCAACCCCAGCTAAACCTAACATTTCACTGGCAGCCTGGGGGCAATATGTTCTTGATAATTTTGCGACCGTCGATGAAGCGGTTAATGAATTTAAAAAAGATCCTATTACCGTATTAACCAGTAATGTCCCTGGTCAGGAAAGGCTGGGCACCATTCATCTCACACTGTCAGATGCCAGTGGTGATAGCGCCATATTTGAATATATTGATGGCAAGCTCATTATCCACCATAACCGGGAATATCAGGTGGTCACAAACTCACCGACCTATGATAAACAATTAGCAATTAACTCATATTGGCAAAGAATTGGTGGCACCAACATGCTACCGGGCACCAATAGCTCCAGTGATCGTTTTGTTCGGGCACAGTTTTATATTAATGCGATTCCCAAATATACCGATAAGCAACTGGCTACAGCGAGCGTATTGAGTGTTATTCGTTCAGTTTCCGTTCCTTATGGTATCAGTACACCCGATGAACCGAATATCTCCTCCACCCGTTGGAGAACTCTCTCAGACCAGAAAAATAAGATTTATTATTTTGAATCTACATTGATGCCAAATACATTTTGGGTTGATTTTAATAAGGTCGATTTTTCAAAATCTGCTGACGTGAAAAAGCTGAAGATCAATACGCCACAAGCGGCTCAGTATACTGGCGATGTCTCATCACATTTCCAACCAGAAAAACCGTTTGTATTTGAACCTGTTATTCAGAAAACCTAATGCAACCTGTTGAGCAGTAGAGTAAAAATGGGGAGAGAATCACCCTAATGCTATTAGCATAGCGCTATTCTCTCCCCTGTTTATTGGCACCATAATCTACATAGCTCACTGCTCCAGCAGCTAATGCAGCAGTGCCAATGATTCTGAAGTATTCGTCATTTTGCCCATCACAAAAGCCAGATTAGCGGCAGCGACCAAAGAAGCGGCATGCGCGTCAGCGCTCATTTGCTGCGCATTCAACAACCCATTGGCAGTCTCATTAGCCACTGTTATGGTGCCGACACCATTGCGATAAGATTCCAGTGCGGCGTCATAGGTAATAAAGGAGGTTTTCACCAAATTGAGTGCCGCCTGATTGGATTCAAGCGCAGAGCGCAATGTATCTGCCGCCACCACGATTTCACGCACTGCCAACTCCTGCGTTTTCTTAAATCCTTCGGCAGCAACTGCGGCTCGGGATTCTGCCTCTTTCACCCGCGCCGCACGAATTCCGCCATCATAAAGAGGGACACTGACGCCGACCAAAATACTGGAAGATGAGGTTTGTTGGCTGATGCCGGGCAAGCCCTGAATATCAAAACGCCCATCCCCCCCCGCCACAGCCCCGGCCAGATAGACTTTCGGCAAGAAATCAGCTTCTGTTGCTTTGATACCCGCTTTAGCGGCTTCAACCGCCGCATAACTGGCTAACACATCCGGCCGCTGGGAAAGCGCCAGCCGAATCATTTTTTCGGTCGGTGCGCTGATCCCCTTTGGCAAAGCACGATCCTCGGCATACCCGACTTTGATATCCAATGACGGAGAAACGCCCATCGCGCCCAGCAATGCCTGATAAGCATCACGTTCAGTGCCCTTTGCCATCACGCGACGTAACTCAGACTGTGCAACCTGCTGCTGCGCCAGCGCCACTTCAACTGTCGTCGCGACCCCATTCTTACGACGTTCCTCGGCAGCATCTTGAATTTTTAAGCTATTCTTCAGTGTTTGCTCTGCTATCTGGCGCTGAGTTTGTGCCACACCATATTGGAAGTAACTGCGGGTGACATCATAAATGAGCTTTTGGTGCATACCATTGAAGGCCACATTCGCGGCATAGGAAGTCTGTTTAGCGGCGTCAAGCAGCGCGCTGCGCTGACCAAAATCAAAGATAAGCCACTGTAATGCCAAAGCAGGAACCACTGCACTGCCGGAGGTTTTTAGATCCTTATCGCCGCCAATCGCGTAAGGTAACGGCGTGGTGGTACTCTGGTAGCCGCCAATCACACTCGCTGAAATGATAGGTAAAAATATCGCCTCCCCCATTCCTACCGCCAGTGCTGCTTGCCGCGCTTGTTGCCAGGCAATTCGAGTATCCGGATTCTGACTTTGGGCGATATCAATCAATTCTGGTAACGAATAAGCGCGGTCACTTTTTATGGTCGGCGGCGGGGCCAATTCCGCCACCAACGGATTCGGTGGGACAGAAAAGTTACCGCTCCCCACCGAAGCATTGGCATCAGGCGACCAAGGTTCGGTATAAGATGCAGGTGCAAGATCCAAGCGATCTGTAGCACAACCGGCGATCAACATGCTCAGACTCAATACCGAGCCAGTCAAACTTATTTTGACTATCCGGGCCGTCAATACAACGTGCGTCATCATGTCATCCAATTCCCAGAAGTTCCTCAAGCCGCTTTATACGTTGTTGAATAGTCAGATCAATTGGCAATAGCTCTTTTTGTAATAACTCTTGCCGTAATGATGCGCCATTCTGTTTTTGCTCATTAGATAATGCCGTAGCATCGCCACCTGTCGAAAGCCGACGCAATTGTTCTACATCGGACGCCGATTTTTCAGTGGGGAGAAACAACACCGGGCACAACTTGCCCATTTCAGCCAGTATTGCTTGTAAGCGCGCACACTCTTCTCGCGAAGGGCGCAATTGCGCGGGTTCGAAGGGGATCAGCGCCAGCTCTTCTTGCGCACTGTTAATCTCCGCCTCAACAGTGGTGGCCTCTCTTAGCGCCGCAGGCCGTGCATCGGGCGATAATGCAGCCAAATTCGTTAGCGATTTCAAGGCATTATTGATATGGACACGCACCGCATCTGTAATCGCCACCGGCCACAATCGGGTGAAAATCACATATACCACCAGATTACCCAGCAAAATACCCAGCACTCTATCAAGGGCCACGCCCAGATCGGTACTCGGCCCAAAACCTTGCAATACCGTCAGCAGGAAGGCCAATCCTACCTGCACACCGGCATACGCGATGCGCTCACTGCCACATGACACCCAAGCGGCCAATAGAATGCAGCCAAACACCAACGCCATTAATTGCCCAATATCATTCAGATGGGGAATGATGAAGATAATCGACAGCACCCCCATCAGCGCCCCAATCAAGCAACCAATAATCCGTAAAACCAGTTTATGCACCGTCTCGCCGGTGGTGCCCAGCGCAGCAACATAGCAAGTGATCATGGCGGTATGAATATCCTGCCAGTCCAACGCGGTGTAAATCAGATAGCAAATCAGCGCCGCGGCCGTCGTTTTCAGAGCAAACTGCTGATGAACAGGATTGGTGAGGGCATCTGCGGCAAAGAATGAGGATTTCGGCGCATCCAAATCTTGCCCACTCTCCCCGGTCGCCAATGCTCTCAGCGCGTTGCTGATTTCCTTGATTTCATCACTGGCACTTTCACTAGCAAAGTGAGGAATATCAACCACATTTCTCGCCAAAATTGCCTGTGCCGCAGCACTACAGTAGCTCGCCAGTTCAAGGCGCACATTCTCCGGTGAGGCCGCGGGTAAAGCCGAGGTCGCCAACAGTAACCGGTAACTGCTTTTTACCGCGTTCTCCAGCCAAGCCGCTTCAGCCGAGGGGCGCAGATGAAAAATACGCACAAAAAGCGCCCGTTGTTGATGTTCATTTTGCCCTTCTTGTAGCAAATCCCCAACACCGGCGAGGTTGGCGGCACTAGGTTCGCGCAATGCCTCCGCCACGGTAGATAGCCGCTCGGATAAGCTGGCGCGCAATAACGTCTGAGGTGCCCGGCCAAAGAAAAGGTTGAAGCCAATAATCAATAACATCGGGGAAACAGCCATTAGCCAAGCATACAACAGCCCCCGCGTTGCCACTTCCCCCATGGGAATATTGCTCAGCAACGTCATCACAAAAGCAATCACCAGCGCAATAATACTGCCGACCGGGCCGAGTTTGCTGGCCGAGCCGAGATAGAGAAACAAAAATGAGCTGACAATCAAAGCCGCCATGCGCAATGGTGCAGCTTCCAATGTGAAGTGGATAAGTAGGAATACCAAACCGACGACCAGCGATACCAATATGGTGATAGCAATAGCCATCACCATGCTCTCTACACCATCCGGTTTCATCACGAAAATAATGAGATAACAGCTGATCGCGGATTCTGGAATGCCGTAGACCATAGCAACCAGAGTCATCAATGCACAAAGCGCAGCAACGCGCCAGGCCATCGCCACCCGCCCGGGGAAATAGGCTAAATCAGCTTTTGCCTGGCGGATGATGCCGCCAAGGGTACCGTCAGCAACCGTCGTCATTACGCACGATAACCACGGCAGTCGCCCCAACTCGCATCAGGTCCTCCGGCGGTTTTTCCAGACTGATTCTCACTGGGAAACGCTGGACAACACGCACCCAATTTAATGACTTCGGCACATAAGGCAGGCCACGCGGGATATTCAACATATCTTCAGAACTCACGCCCCAACCAATCCCCTCGACCCGCCCTTGAATCGCGCGCTGTCTGTCCGCCATCACATACACAGTGGCACAATCTCCCACTTTGATATGCTTCAATTCTGTCTCGCGGAAAAATGCTGAGGCATGCCAATGTTCGGTATTAATGAGAGTAAAAATGGCCTGATCCGGGACAACAAACTCACCTGCTGAGACAGTCAACCCGACAACCCGGCCATCGTGGGGCGCACGAACTTGTGTATTCGCCAGTTCGCGTTCGGCAATCGCCAGTGCTGCTCGGCGTGCCACCACCAGCGCTTCAGAGGCGGCGGTACTGCTCACCAAAGCCTCTGCGGCAAACGATTGTTTTAATGCTTGTTTTAGGCTGACTTCGGCATCATGCTTCGCCGTCGCTGCATCATCGACCTGCTGCGCGGTAACATAGCCTTTCGGGAGCAAAGGTTGCAGACGGGCCAATGTCTGAGTGGCTAATTTGAGATTGGCCTGCGCTCGGACAATTTGTTCATTGGTAATTGCCGCGTTGGATTGCTCAGCGACCACAGTCCGTTGCTGAGTATCGCGGGCGGCCTCCGCCATTTTCAACTCGGCCTGCGCCTGTTCGACTTGTAGCCGATAAAGATCCGGATCAATGGTAAACAACAGGTCGCCCCGCTGAACTTTGCTATTTTCCTCGACATTGATCGAGATAATACGGCCCGGAACCGCACTGACAACATGCACCACACTGGCTCCCAGCTCTGCATCCTCAGACAACGGATTCAGTGTGGTCTGCCGCACTGACAGCCAGCCGAAAATCACGGCGGCAACAATGATAACGCCGGCAACAATGAGTGCCAGTTGCCGCTTGCGCCCACTCCCCTGTAGTTTATTCATATTTATTATTCATCGCATAAACAGTAATAGGGAACAGATGAATGCCACAGCCAGCGCCAGGCAGACATACACCAATAGCCGCCAGGGCAGCACGTCATCAATACCAACGCGAATAAATACGACACGAGCAATCACCGCCGTGATTATTCCGATAAAAGCGCAAGCCATCCAGGAGGGGAAATAGGAACCCACCAAGGAAAATGAAGGCGCTGCGGCACCTGAGCAGCCACTCAGGGCGATAGCGGATAACAGAACCCATGGCCCACGCCATAGATTCGGTTTTATGGCACTTAAAAGCCCCTGCTGCTTCCTGAGGGAAGTCATATTATTCATTGAACAACCTCAATTAACTCGCGATATCCCATCAGAAATTTAAGTTTATGACTATAAACAGCGGCTACGAATGGCTTTCCAAAGTGTTTTTGAAAATTTGCCCATCTTTCATAATGACCCGAAATGCTTTCTCTGGTTGAGCGACGAGTTGGATATCATCCAGAGGATTGCCATCGACCAGAATCAGGTCAGCCAGCGCACCATTTTCTACAACACCCAATTTTCCTGGGTAAGGATTTCTGGGGCCAGAAAAGGCGCAGAGTTCAGCATTAACACTGGTTGCCATTTTGAGGACTTCAATCGGTGAGTACCACCGGGTCAGTTTGGCTAATTGCGCACCTTGCCGGCTTGCCAGTCGGGCATCAAACAGAGTATCAGTGCCCCATGCCGTCTTAATGTTGTATTTTTTCGCCAACATATAAGCAGTATCCGTGCCCGCCACCATTTCAAGTTGTTTGGCCCGTGACGCCGGACTTGGTGTTGGCACCGCATCTTCATCATCAAGGAAAGGTTGCAAGCTCCACCAGATGCCTTTTTCGGCCATTAGCTGCACAGTTTCCTCATCCAACAACTGGCCATGTTCAATACATTTAACCCCACCTTTGATAGCCATAGTAACAGCGCGCGGGGTGTAGGCATGGACGGTCACATAGGTGCCCCAGTTTTCAGCTGCGGTGACTGCAGCTTGGATTTCTGCTACAGAACCCTCAGTCACATCGATGGAGTCATACATGGAGCTGACACCACCACCGGCCATATATTTGAGCTGCGAAGCACCTCGCATAAGTTGTTCTCTGGCGCGCAACAATACTTGATCAGCACCGTCAGCGATCGCCGTCATCCCTACACGTTCGGCGTAACTTAGTGGATCTGAGGGGGTGTGCGGCAATTCACCAAGTAAACGAAAATCGCCATGCCCACCGGTCTGAGTGATGAATGCGCCCGATGGGAAGATTCGCGGGCCAGTGGCGATATGCTCATCAATCGCGCGTTTCAAGCCAAAAACCGGCCCGCCCATATCACGCACAGTGGTAAAACCGCGCATCAAGGTGGCATCAGCTTCAGCAATGGCCAGCGCCTGAATATAATTAAAATCCGCCGTCATGGCGGTCATCATCGACGGGCGAGCCATAATCGCATGCCAGTGAGCATCAATCAGCCCCGGCATCAATACGCCGCCACCACCATCAATAAGCTCCACATCCGGCGAAAGCGGTGTATTCGCAGGTTCAACCGATTTGATTTTGTTGCCTTCGACTAATACTCGTAGCCCGTCTCGCAAGTGGTCTGAAATACCATCAAAAATGCGAACATTAATAAAAGCCACCACACGCACCGCATTGGCAGTTGCATCGCTTTTTTGTGGTTTTGCTCCCGGTACCGCTGCCGCAACAGTGGCCGCGGTGATAGGGGTTGATTGGGTCGCTTTCTGGGAAAATACTGTATTAATACGCACGAATGCCGGGCTATTACAGAGGCAACCTTCGCCATGTGTGTGGGGGAGCTGAATTAATGGCATGTGAGACATAAAGTTCTCCTTAATGAACAGTCCCTCAATAAAAAATCAGAGGGCGCGCTCTCGATCATAGAACAAATTTTCTCATAACAGCTTATTTTTATAAAAAAATTTGACCAGAAATAGTGTTGGAACTCTAATCCTGACCTGATAGCGCCGATAGCTGTATTTTTATTATTTACCGGAATGAGCCGATGGGATCGGCTGTATTTCTCATATTAGGCAAAAATGCAGATGGTATATACTTTTCACTATTATCATTGAGCCTATTAATTCTGATTTTTTTTAGCAAGTATATTATTTACTCAACTTGCTACCCTAGATCATATCAATCTCTGGCAACCTAGAATTATTTATGGCAATATACGAAACATATATGTTTCGTATAGGTGTTTTATGGGAATTGTTAAAATATCTGATTTGATGCATGAGAATCTTCGCATCGCCAGTAACGCCATGAGCCGCTCAATCAATGCACAAGCCGAGCACTGGCTCAAAATGGGTATGCTTGCCGAGCTTTATCCTCAGTTGAGCTATCACGAACTTGCTCGCGCACTGGTTCAGGTGGAATTACAAGGTGGAGCGGACATTGCCAGAATCATCCAGAGTGAAACCCATAAGCTTAATAAAGAAGAGAATGCACAATGACAGAAGTAAAAATCCACTCACTAGCAGAAATTGAAATGGCGCGTGCCGCCGGCCAAGCTGCTGCAAAAGTGTTGGAAATGATTACACCCTATGTCCTTGCCGGGGTTACAACGGATGAGATTGACCGGTTGTGTCACGATTACATTGTTAACGAACTAAAAGTTATTCCTGCCAATATTGGCTATCACGGCTATACGCGCACAGTTTGCACCTCGGTGAATCATGTGGTCTGCCACGGAATTCCGTCCGATAAAAAACTCAAAAATGGCGATATTGTGAATATTGATGTCGCCATTATTAAAGATGGTTGGTATGGCGACACCAGCAGAATGTACTTTGTCGGTGAGCCTTCCGTAAGAGCTAAACGACTGGTGGATATCACTTATTTATCGATGGTGGCGGGGATTCAGGTAGTACGTCCTGGGGCAACACTCGGAGATATCGGGGCGGCGATTCAACAGGTGGCGGAGGGGGCTGGTTTTTCTGTCGTAAGGGAATATTGTGGTCACGGTGTGGGCCAGGAATATCATACTGCGCCACAAATCCTGCACTACGGGGCACCAGGAGTAGGCATGCCGCTTAAAGCAGGGATGATTTTCACCATCGAGCCGATGATTAATACCGGTAAAGCGGCCACCAGCGTACTGGCGGATGGTTGGACGGTCGTCACCAAAGACCGCTCCCTTTCAGCCCAGTGGGAACACACCATTGCTGTGACGGAAACCGGCTATGACCTGCTGACACCATGGCCAGAGGGCACCGGAGAATACGCCGCAATCTAATCATCACCTTATTCGTGGCAAACACCTTATTCGTGGTAAACAACTGGCCACGAATAAGGGAAAAATCGCCGCTCAGTACCTTAGCGGTAATAAACCGCAATATGCTGATCTTGCACTTTTTCTATCCTGATTTTTATATCAAAAATTTCTTCCAGGATATCCGGCTGCATTATTTCTTCGGGTGCACCGCGATAGATAACTTCGCCGTCTTTCATCGCAATAATATGGTCAGAATACGCAGAAGCGAAGTTGATATCATGAATGACCAATATGATGGTTTTATTCAATTCATCGGCCGCACGCCGCAATTGCTTCATCATCGCGACACAATGCTTCATATCCAGATTATTTAATGGCTCATCCAACAGGATATATTTCGTATCCTGGCACAGCACCATGGCAACATAGGCGCGTTGCCGTTGCCCACCTGACAGTTCATCAAGATAGCGGTCTTTCAGCGGCATCAAATTGAGGAACTCCATTGCCGCATCAATATGTTGGCGATCATTTTCATTGAGCCGCCCTTTCGAATAGGGGTAACGGCCAAAGCCAACTAAATCCGCGACTGTCAGCCGGCTGGTAAAATGATTTTCCTGCCGTAAGACGGAGAGGATAGTCGCCAACTTATCGCCAGAAGTTGTGGCAACATCCAGCCCATTATATTGGACACGCCCGAGATCTGGCGTCAGTAAACGGCTCATAATCGACAATAACGTCGATTTACCCGCACCATTTGGCCCGATGATTGATGTGACTCCACCAGACGGAATGTTCTCATTTATATTATTGAGTACCGTTGTATTCTGGTATTTTTTATTAATATCAGTTATTTCAATCACACCGGAGCCTTTTTTATTAAAAGATAAATAAACAGCGCGCCACCCACAAACTCAATGACCACGGAAAGCGTTCCCGACATGTTCAATAAACGTTCGAGGATTAATTGCCCACCGACCAACGTAATCACCCCCAGCAGAAAGACCCCCGGCAGCAAATATTGATGCCGGAATGACCCCACCAGTGGATAAGCCAGATTAGCAATGAGCAAACCTAAAAAGGTTAATGGCCCAACCAGTGCCGTCGATATAGCCACCAGCAAGGAAACCAGCAGCAAAATAGCGGTAATTCTTTTCTGGTAGGCAACCCCCAGATTAATCGCGGTATTTCTACCCAACGCAATAATATCGAGGGAATGACGCATACGCCAAATGACAATCGCCACGATAATAATTATCCCAGTAGACAGGGCAATAATTTCCGGCGCGGCTCGCGTAAAGGTGGCAAATACCCTACCCTGCAAAATAGCAAACTCCCCAGGGGAGAGCAGGCGCTGCATCAAGCTGGATAAACTGCGGAACAAAGTGCCACAAACCAACCCGACCAATAATACCTTGTGAAGATTGATCCCGACACCGGTCAGCAACCAGCGATACAGAAATACCGAGAACAGCAGCAACAAGGCCGACTCACAAAGGAATTTCCCTGTTATTCCTAGCACCCTGAACCCATTGGCATCGACAAAAAAGATCAACATCGTTTGAATTAGGATAAACAGCGCTTCAAGCCCCATCACTGACGGCGTCAAAATACGGTTATTAGTCACTGTTTGGAATAATACGGTGGCAATACCGGCAGCAAACGCGACCAATACCATAGTGGCTAAAATAAGGCCGCGATGCACCAGAACATACTGGATATTGCCCCGAAGATTAATTGTCATGAAAATGATAATCGCGGCAAGGGCGATAATACTCAATAACAATAACCGCTTTGCTGGCGAGCTGAATGTTTTACTGTTCTCTTGAGGAAGAGAGCGTGAGGAAGAATACTCATTAGCCTGCATGACGTTTTGTCCTAACGATTAATAATAGGAAAACGAGTGCGCCAATTGCGCCCAGAATAACGCTGGCAGGTATTTCAAATGGGTAACTGACTAACCGACCAATAATGTCACATAACACCACCAGCCCACCGCCACACAACGCCACCCAAGGAATGGTTCGACGCAGATTATCCCCCATCGCCATACTGACAATATTGGGTACAATTAATCCGAGGAAAGGTAGCACGCCAATTACCACCACCACCACGCCACTGACAATGGCAATAATGGACATCCCCATTAGCATAACCCGCTGATAATTCAGGCCAACATTGACGGAAAAATCCCGCCCCATTCCGGCGACAGTAAAACGGTCAGCGATTAAGCAGGCAATCAGCGTTAATGCGCCCACGATCCACAGCAGTTCATAACGGCCCTGCAACACGCCGGAGAAATCACCCGATTCCCAACTGCCCAATGATTGCAACAGATCAAACTCCATTGCCAGGAAGGTCGTCACCGCGCTAAATACCGCCCCCAGCATAATGCCGGTCAGCGGCACCATCAGCGCCGATTTCATTCTCATTCGTGCCAGCAACAACATAAACAGTGCCGTCCCGCCCATGGCGAATACAGTGGCAACCAGCATCTTAACCATTACCGGAGCCGCTGGGCTAAACACCATGACTAATAATAATCCGAGACTAGCCGACTGGGTGGTGCCTGCAATTGAGGGTTCGACAAATCGGTTCTGAGTGAGCATCTGCATAATAAGGCCAGCAACACTCATGGCACTGCCGGCTAAAACTAATGCTAGCGTTCGCGGCACGCGACTTATCAAAAAAATATCGCGCATGTCGGGATCTGACCAGACTTCGGCCAATGTGACATTACCAACACCAATAAACAGGCTGCATGTCATTAGGCCCAGTAAAATAACCAGGCCCGCAATAAAACTAAGATTTTTCATTAGTGAGAATTACTGCGCGGAGGCTTGTTTATCCAACACTGAACTGATTTTATCCATCAGTTGCATATAACTCTGTACGCCACCGGCAATATAGAGCGAGGCAGAATCAAGATAAATTACGTGATTATTTTGCCATGCTTTAGTTTTATGAATCAGTGGGTTATCCAGAACCTGTTGTGCTGACTGGTTTTCAGTACGGCCAATAGCATTATCGCGGTCAAGGACAAACAGCCATTCTGGATTAGCATCAAGAATAAATTCGGAGGTTACCACATTGCCATGATTACCGGCTTCAGTGAAACTGGCCGCTGGCGTAAATCCTAACTCATCAAAAATAAAACCAAAACGCGAGCCTGGTGTATAAGCAGACATTTTTCCACCACTGACCATCACTAACATGGCAGACCCAGCGTTAGCTGATTTCTGTTTGATAGCATTAATCTGAGCGGTAAATTTACCCAGCAGGGTTTTCGCTTCTTCTTCTTTACCAAAGATAGAGGCTAATTGCTCCGTACGTTGAGTCAGACTTTGGGTAAAATTCTTAGGATCGATATCCAGTGAGATGGTCGGGGCAAGAGCGCTAAGTTTGTCATAGGTATCTTGAGCACGACCGCCCGCAATAATTAGGTCAGGTTTAGCCTGGCTAAGAGCTTCATAATCCGGTTCAAATAATGTGCCCGCATTCAGATATTCTGCACCAGTGTATTTGGATAAAAAGGCCGGAAGATGGGTGCTGGTCTGGGGTACACCGGCTACTTTTATATTCAGGGCGTCGGCAATATCCAATGTCGAGGGGTTCAATATGATGACTTTTTGCGGATTAAGCGGAACCTGAGTAGTACCTTGTGCGTGCTCGATAGTGATTTTTGATGTTTCTTCAGGGGTCACAGAGGAATTATCACACCCGGTAAGCACAGCAGTCAGTGCCAGTAATGATGAAAATAAAGCTAAACGTAATCGCATTTTCTCTCCTGAAAAGTGGAATGTGGATATCCTTGATTGGGAACGCCAATGATTTGCATTACTAATCTCAGGATAATACCGACATATGCCGATAATTAACAGAAGATAAAAGCCCGCGAATGCGGGCTTGAAAGGAAAATGAGACTTAACGACTAAAACCAATATTGTCATCAATGACGGCATTGGGGCCAATAGGCACTCGGCCTGGTTTGCCCAGTTGCAGTTTATTGAACACAATTTTGTCCCGCCATACTTTACGCAGAAAATCTTCAAACACCTGAATAGTCAATTGCTCACCAGGGCAGCGGCGATAACTGAACCCAAAAGGTGCAAATCCTGCATAGTCACATACGGGTTTTGCTTTGCCGTCTACCACACCAAATACTGTACCAAAACCGCTGTTCGTCACCGCAACATTGCGGCCATCTTTTACCTCCAGTGAGGTGATATCAAACGGGCAACGAGCAAGGCCAATTTGCTGACATTTTTCTTCGGTTATTTCAGCGCTAGTGGGAACTTTAAGATAGCGATTGGGGGAGAAATCGTCAGGATCTTTCCAGTGAACGGGGCTAAAACTGGTGCTGGTATGTGGTGTACTGATATAACTGTGGCGCTCAAAAGGTAGACCAAATCGTTTGTGAGGCGACTCCCCATAAGCGGAGGTTCGCGCATCTTCAACCGCAGAAATACTGCCGCCATTCGGTGAGATAGTGCGGAATAACTCCATGACAAATAATTCTAATGGTGTGTAAGGTGCGCCATTGGCATTATCGAAATCACCACTCATGGTTTTTTTAAATGCTTCTCGTACTGTCGGATCGCCTTCATTTTCACTCAACCGCGACATAATACCGAATAAGGTATTGCCCCACTGGCTGAAAGCCACAAAGTTATGGAAGCATTCAAACACGATATCTTTCTTACTGAAGTTTTCACCATTACCGGCATTTTTCAACCAATACCACGCCATGGTTTTTTCTGGATTAGCTGTCCGCCCATTGTTGATGTCATCAACACGTTCATCAATCCATTGTTTGAGGAAATCGAGTTGTTTGCGTACTGTCATGTAGTTTTCATAAACAATCGGCTGTAATGGATCACGGTAGGCTAATACCGTATTGAACGACTCACCAATCTCTCGGACTTGTTTCGGGATAGCATCACCTTTAACCCCTAAATGTAGATCCCAATAAATATCAAAATAGTAATCCAAATAGTGGCGCATAAAGGGTTTGTTGGCGAACTGTGGCTCCATTAATTGATCGAAAAATGCCACTACTTTATCCCCATACATCGGGCGGTACAGATCCGGTGTCACTGCTGTGAAATAGATACGTTTACGAAGATTATGTTCTCCACGTTCCTCTAAACCTTGCAGAAAAACCGTCACCCCTTCAGAGGGCGTGGGTTTCCAATCTTTATAAATCAAGCCCCAAAGGTCATAAGGTAAGGCGTTCTCTTTGGTAAAATTCAGATCGATCATTGGTAGCATCGGCCTTTCACCCTCATAAAAACTAGTCAGGAAGAAAGGGACGACGGCATTTTCTACATAAGCTCTATCAAAATTAGCGGGAATAGTTTCACGAAAACGTGCCAGCGCAGCTGCTATTTTATCTGGCAATGCATGCTCTCCTGTTGCTGCATTACCTGCTGCCACGGCTCCGGCGGTGGATGTCCCAGCAGCTAAGCCTAACGCTGCAGCTCCTTTCAAGAATGTACGTCTTTCCATATCTGCACTCCTCACATTGAAAATAACACATGCCAGTTATTGGTTTTTTAAAGAATATATAAACGACGTTAATATATTTATATTCCACCACTGAATATAGCGACCTAAATCACAGTTGCATTATTTCTGAGTCACAGTTTTGGCTGAGATCTTTCTTATTATTTATCATTCCAAACCAATAAAAAGGCAAGATTATTCTTGTATTAAAAATAATAAAAAACGCTAAATACATAGAAACATTAATTAAAAATAATTTCTTAGAAGACGTTGAGCCTAAGATAAGTATCAAAAAATTTAAATTTCAATTCTTTGAGTTCAAACTCGGTGTTTAATTAATTTATCGACATTTTTTGTTGCCATTATTTAAATAAAATTATATTCCACTAAAACTGCATGGCTATTCGGTGTTAAACACGTTTTTTACCAAAACTGGCGTAGAGTCATCCTGATAGTTTGGGATTCAGGCTGCTGTGAGGGTTTAGCAACAACACGTTCGTAATTCACAATAATATCACCGCCGCCCCAAGCTCTTATGCCGATTCCCGTGCCTAATCTCAAGGTATTGGCCGCATTATCCTGAGCGATATTATCAATATGGGTTTCACCACCGACATTGTAATAACTATCCAAAGATAGCCATATTTCAGGTGTAATATTACGGCTGGCATGACCTTCAATGATAACTAATGGATCTTGCCCGAGCTTAGAAGCACCCGCGACCTGATAATTATCATTAGTGGTAAATACCGTCGTGGTGATATAGGTCTCAAGCCACGTCCAGCCTTGGTCTGGCGTATAACTATAATTCACTGTCGGCGAGAAAACCCAGCGGTTTGAACTCGGGTTAAGAGCAGAGTGAGCATCATATTCACCCAATGGGGTTCCAAGATAAAAATGAAAACTGGAGAATGTCTCAGGAATAAAAGACCGAAATTGTTCGCGACTCAATGCCGGGCCGCCAAATAAATTTATCTGCCACAACATGCCAATATCAGAGATTCCTCGAGTAGAAGCGCGAAAGTCACCGGAATGGGTTTCAACATAGCGATAAGGGAGCACCAAAGAAAGACCGCCCGTCCTCCCCCAGTAATCCATCGTCCGAGTAAGCATAAAAGATTGAGATAATACATTTGCCCTAACATCAGAGGTAATATCCATACCATCTTCGGGTGTCACCGATGATGAATAACCTGCATTGTAAAATCCAAGCCACGCATCAATAGGTGCATTCAAATAATCTCGAGCAGACCCACAAAGAGCAGTGATAGGGAGAAAAGCCGCGGTAAGATAAACTAATGGGTATAATCTGAGATAAATATACATGATTGCTATTCTCACTTAATCAAGGAGACACTCATACACTCAGCTATTTATACTCTCGGTTAAAGACTAATTTCCAGATAATTCTAATCACAGCAAACACAATAAAAGTGTTTAAACGTTATTTTTATTTTATCCAAACAATAAATCTATCCATTTTAAACGATAAAAACGCGGGCTACCTCTTTGGTATTATTATATTTAACGAGAAAAAATCGATTATCTAGATATAATTACCGGACTGAAGCTCGGCAATTTCTACGTCAATATCTATCCTGGCCAGCGTGATGACATCCGGCCAAAATAAAAGCGGTAAGGGGCACCCAATTTAAGATACTTACCGCTAGTTTTGTTGCGCCCACCCGCAAAAATCGTGTAAATACCGAACAGATATATGACAATTTTGTGAACAATCACTAAAGTAAGGATAATTAATTTGACCTATCTACGCGGGTAGATACACTAAAAGGACGGGTTAATATTAATTTTATCTAATATTTCCTTATCAAGCTCAGTCTCGCTTGTTTGACCCCGACGACTGAGTAAAGGCCAATAAACACGCATTGACGCGTGAACATGATGCTTCAACACCAGGGGAACCTTTTTAATGACTTCACTAAATAGCTCGGCGGCAGACAATGCTCCATCAGAGAGCATGGCTGCAGAAGAGCGCTTGGCTACGCCCGAGGGTCGCAAAGACTTTTGGCGCGCAACCTTTTCGTGCTGGCTCGGTACGGCCATGGAGTATGCAGACTTTGCACTTTATGGTTTAGCTGCTGGCATAATATTTGGTGATGTCTTCTTCCCTGAAGCAACACCTGCAATCGCGTTATTGTCCAGCTTTGCCACCTACTCCGTCGGCTTTATTGCCCGTCCTATTGGCGCGCTGCTGTTCGGAAGATTAGGGGATCGCAAAGGCCGGAAAGTGGTCATGATTACCACCATCACCTTGATGGGCGCCTCCACCACCCTGATTGGTCTAATCCCAAGCTACGCCTCTATCGGCTTGTGGGCTCCGGCCTGTCTGGCTTTCTTGCGCTTTATGCAAGGGTTGGGAGCCGGTGCTGAGCTGTCTGGTGGTGCGGTGATGTTGGGGGAATATGCTCCTGCTAAAAGGCGCGGTTTGGTCTCGTCTATTATTGCATTAGGTTCTAACAGCGGCACGCTACTGGCGGCACTCGTGTGGTTGCTGGTCTTGCAAATGGATAAGCAAACTCTGCTCGATTGGGGCTGGCGCATTCCATTCCTGTCCAGCATTTTAATCGCCGGTGCTGCACTGTTTATTCGTCGCCACATGCGCGAAACCCCGGTATTTGAACGCCAAAAACTGATGCTGGAACAACAGCGTCAACAAGCATTGGCACTGGGGCGCGAGCATACGGTTGAAGTGGATAACCGCACTTTCTGGCAGCGCAGTAAATCATTCTGGATTATGGTGGGCTTGCGTATCGGCGAGAACGGCCCGTCTTATCTGGCTCAGGGCTTTATGATTGGTTATGTCGCCAAAGTGCTGATGGTGGATAAATCAGTGCCAACTATGGCGGTGTTCATCGCGTCCTGTCTGGGCTTCCTGATTATTCCACTGGCGGGTTATCTGTCAGACCGCTTTGGCCGCCGCATTACCTATCGCTGGTTCTGTCTGTTATTGATTATCTATGCTTTCCCGGCATTTATGCTGCTGGAAACCCGCGAGCCTATTCTCGTGATGGGGACTATCATTGTTGGTATGGGTTTAGCATCACTGGGTATCTTCGGTGTACAAGCCGCGTGGGGTGTGGAGCTGTTTGGTGTGACTAACCGCTATACCAAGATGGCAGTCGCAAAAGAATTAGGCTCCATTCTGTCCGGTGGGACTGCGCCATTGATAGCAGCGGCCATGTTGACATTCACCGGCCACTGGTGGCCAATTGCGCTGTACTTCGCCGTAATGGCCGGGATAGGGTTTGTCACCACGTTCTTTGCCCCAGAAACACGTGGGCGTGACCTCAACTTGCCAGAAGATGCGATTTAACCGCGTAAAATAGGTTTCGAAGTTACTGACAAACTTATTAATCATAAGGTGAGTGAAGGGTTACCGCACCCTGGGGCATTCTGGCGACTGGCATCGCTACGGCCCCAACGGCACGTTTCCCCTTCATTTGACTTTGCCAGCAGCCTGATTCCCGATATTGTATTAAGTAAATGAAAGGGTTGTATGGCATCTGTATTCAGATTAAGTAGGTAACTTTGGTTAACCCGCAGTCTCGTCGTATTACACGTTCTGATGTCGCACGCGAAGCAGGCACTTCTGTCGCGGTAGTCAGTTACGTCATCAATAATGGGCCACGGCCAGTCGCCTCGGCCACCAAACAGCGCGTGCTTGATGCGATTCAAAAAACCGGTTACCGCCCCAATGAAATAGCCCGATCACTAGCTCGCGGTACCACTCAAACATATGGTCTGATTGTTCCCAATATTTCTAACCCTTTTATTTCTTCCATGGCCCACGCCCTGCAACGTGAAGCCTTTGCTAACGGGCAAGTGTTGTTATTGGGAGATGCGGGCGATGACCGGCAGCGCGAACGCGAACTGATCAATAATCTGCTACATCGTCAGGTTGATGGCTTGTTGTATACCAGTGTTGACCGCCATCCTTATATTGAATTAATTCAAACCACTGGCACCCCCTTTGTCATGCTCGACCGCGTCGATGCTGCACAACAAATCTGTGCTATTCGTGTGGATGAACGCGCCGCCGCGTTTCAAGCAACACAGCATCTAATTGAACATGGCCATCGCGATATCGCCATTATTTGCGGCCCGCTGGATATGCTCAATACTCAAGATAGGTTGAATGGCTGGCGCGATGCATTGCAACAAGCGGGGTTAAGGGTGCGCAATGAGTGGATTTTCCCGACCACATACACCCGCCCAGGGGGTTATCAGGCCGCACAGCAAATGCTGAAAGGGCCATTGCCGCAGGCGCTATTCACAACTAACGAATTACAGGCTTTTGGTTGTTTGCGGGCCATGTCCGAGCATAATCTGACCGTCCCGAAAGATCTGGCGCTGGTCTGTTTTAACGGCACCATTGAGTCTGAATATAACGTGCCGTCCTTGACAACAGTGCGTCAGCCGTTGGATATCATGGCGAAAACCGCCATCGAGATGCTCAAAAACTGGAGCGGTGAACCCATAGTTCGCGAGTTCGATTTTTCGCTACAAATCGGTGAATCCTGCGGCTGCTCCCATACCCAAAGAAATTGATTTCCCATAATAAAAAGATAAAAAAATATGCGTTTAATTATTGATTGTGACCCAGGAAATGGCGTGCCCGGCGCCAATGTCGATGATGGTTTAGCATTAGCGCTGGCCATCGCCGCCCCAGAAATAGCGTTGGAATTAGTGACTATCGTGGCGGGGAATACCCCAAGCGAAGTCGGATTTTCTGTTGCCCATGATTTAGTGACCCGTCTGGGGGTGAATATCCCCATCATGCGGGGCGCGTCACAAGCGCTGGTGGAGCCGGCGGCGCTTTGGCGCGACAAGCTGGATAATGGCGCGGCCAGAAATGGATTAACTGCACTTTGGCAACAAACGCCCCTGCCGCCCATGGTGGTCTCCAATGCGCCCTTAGCGGCCCATGCTATCGGCGAATTAATTTGCAATAACCCCGGCGAAATAACCTTGGTGGCCATCGGCCCACTGACAAATATTGCCCATGCCATGCAGCTTTACCCGCAAATGGCGTCATCGGTGGCGGAAATTGCTATCATGGGCGGTGTGTTTAATGTCGAGGGCTATCTTAAAGACACCAATTTTGGTATCGATCCCGAAGCCGCGCATGTGGTACTGACCAGCGGTGCTAACATTACATTGGCACCTTTGGATGTCACTACGCAGACCCAACTGCTGCATCAGGATTTAGATAAGATTGCACAAATTGACTCTGTACTCAGCCGTTATCTGGTAGAAACTTTGCGCCCGTGGATAAGTTATTCAATGCAAACACGGCAACTGCCGGGTTGCTGGGTTCATGATGCCTTGGTCGTCGCCTGGTTGCTGGATAAAAGCATCGTGACCACCACCAGCGACTATGTCGATGTCGCGCTGGCAGGGGCGCTAACCCGCGGGATGACCTTGCGCTTTAGCCCGCAGAATCTGCGTTTGGATGTTGGCATTCCGGCACCACAGGGCAAGCCAGTAAAAATTTTGCAATCCGTTGATAATAAAAAGCTCTTGGATATCATTTACCAATCCTTGAGCAATTTCACCTAATCTGGAGCCACTCACCCCAACTGAGACTGACTATGCTGACATTGCTTCATCTGCTTTCTTCTGTCGCCCTGCTGGTGTGGGGCACACACATCGTCCGCACCGGTATCATGCGAGTTTATGGTGCCGATTTGCGCCGGGTACTGAGCGCCAGCATCCAGAAAAAACCGACTGCATTTATGGCCGGGATTGGTGTCACCGCACTGGTACAAAGCAGTAATGCGACCGCGTTGCTGGTCATTTCGTTTGTGTCGCAGGGGCTGATTTCATTGTCTCCAGCCCTGGTGATTATGCTAGGGGCTGATGTCGGGACCGCGCTGATGGCGCGGGTGCTCACCTTTGACCTCTCCTGGCTGTCGCCATTGCTGATTTTGGGTGGGGTCATTGTCTTCCTCGGCCAACGTAAAGCGCGCGTGGGCCAGATGGGCCGCGTATGTATTGGCCTCGGGCTGATTATTCTGGCGCTGCAACTGATTGTGACGGCTGCCGGGCCGATTACACAGGCGACCGCAGTTCAGGCCATTTTCTCTTCTCTGACCGGCGATACCATTCTAGCGCTGTTGATTGGCGCGCTGTTCGCCATGATCAGTTATTCCAGTTTGGCTGCCGTGCTGCTGACCGCGACACTCGCGGCTACCGGCTTAGTGCCACTGAACATCGCGCTCTGCATTGTAATTGGTTCAAATCTCGGCAGCGGGTTGCTGGCCCTGATCAGCAGCCGTGGGCAGAATGCCGTCTCTCGCCAAGTGGTGCTGGGGAGCCTGCTATTTAAAGTTATCGGCTGTATCTTAATTGTCCCTTGGGTCAATATGTTAGGGAAATGGCTGTTCGGGCGCAGTTTACCCGCCGCCGAAGTGGTCATTTATTTCCACGTTTTCTATAACCTGCTGCGCTGTTTGTTGATGCTGCCATTTGTTGGAGTGATGGCACGAATTTGCAGCCGATTGATCAGTGATGACCCCAATATCCCCCAGCCTTCAGCGCCACGCTATCTCGATATTACCGCTATCGACACCCCGTCACTGGCCTTAGCCAACGCCGTGCGAGAAACCCTGCGCATGGGTGACGTGCTGGAGCAAATGCTATTTCGCTTTAAAGAAGTGTTGGAGGGGAATAAACAGCAAAAACATGAAGTCAGCTTGTTGGAAGATGAAGTCGACATGCTGTATAGCGCGATAAAACTGTATTTAGCCCAAATTCAACAAGATGAATTAGGCGAGATTGACTCACGCCGCTGGGCGGAAATCATTGATACCGCAGTTAATCTCCAGCAGGCGGGAGATATTATTGGCCGCATGACTTCAGATGTCGCCGCTAAGTCGCTCAATGCACGTAAGCCGTTTTCAGCCGAAGGGTTTGAGGAATTAAATACCTTACATGCCCGATTGGTCACCAACCTCGATTTGGGCATGTCGGTATTTTTATCCCGAGATATCAATAATGCCAAGCGCCTGCGCCGTGCCAAGCATCGTTTCCGTTTGCTGAACCGCCGATACTCCCACGCCCACGTCGAGCGTTTGCATCAACAAAACGTTCTGAGCATTGAAACCAGCAGTCTGCATATGGGGCTATTGGGGGATATGAAGCGCTTGAACTCATTATTCTGCTCAACCGCTTATCATGTGCTGGAAGTGCCGGAAGAGGCGCTGGACTAAGCCGTAAAATGGAGGGCGCGATCATATCGCCCCTCCCCTATGGGCTGTTTAGCCGCAGCTTATTTTTTCGCCGCAGATAAGCAGATAGTCCGGGTCAACTCATACGATTTTACAAAGGAGCTGATTGGCAGAAATTCAAACGGCGAATGGAAATTATGCGCGCCTGTGAAATAGTTAGGTGTTAACAGCCCTTTGCTGGATAACGCCGCACCATCCGTTCCGCCCCGCATCGGGATCACATTAGGCTCAATTCCCAACTGCGCCATGGAAGAGAAAATAAGCTCGATAGCTTGCTTATCTTCACCAATGGAATTGCTGATATTGCTGTAAACATCGGTCACTGAATAGCTTAACTTGGCGCGTGGATAACGGGCAGAGATCTTTGCCACCGCCTCGCCAATTGCGGCTTTACGGGCCGCAAATGAAGTATTATCAAAATCACGGATCGCCATTTTCAGTTTGGCATGGTTGGGGTTAGCCACCATATCGGTAAACCAGACATAGCCCTCGCGCCCTTCGGTGTGTTCTGGCGTCTGTTGTGGATCAAATTCGCTGATAATGTCATAAGCGACACGGATAGGATTGATCAGCACATTCTTGGCTGACATGGGATGCGCCGTCACACCAATAATATCAATCTCCGCCGAGGCCGCATTGAAGTTCTCATACACCACTTCGCCCAGTTCGCAGCAATCGATGGTGTAAGCAAAATCAACATCAAACCGCGCCAGATCCAGCGCCTTGGCACCGCGTAAACCAATCTCTTCATCTGGCACAAATGCCACGATAATATCGCCGTGCTTATCATCCGCGCTCAAGTTTTCCAGCAGTGTCATCACCACCGTTACCGCCGCTTTATTATCCGCCCCCAACACACTGGTACCATCACTGAAAATAATCTCTTCATCTTGATAACGTAGAATTTCCGGGTGTTCCGCCGTGCGCAGATAGATGCCCTGTTCTGGGTTCAAGCACAAATCACTACCGGTAAAGCGCAAGCGCTGCGGATGAATATCGGCTGACAAACCAACATCAACGGTATCAATGTGAGTGATAAAACCAATGCGTGGCGCTGTAGGCTGGTTGCCCGGTTTACGGGCGGTTACCGTCGCCTGTTCATCAATAATGATATCTTCCAGCCCCAACTGCCGCAATTCATCGGCCAACATTTTCGCCATCTTATGCTGCCCCGCCGTGCTCGGCAGCGTGTCAGAGGCGGCGTCACTTTGGCTACTGACGGACAGATAGCGGAAAAATCGTTGAGTGAGTTGTTCTGAGAGTGCGATTGTCATTTCTTATTCCTTATTCATTTTATTTTTTAGACAGTTAGTGGGTCGCCGGGTAGGTATAGCCGCTCTGGAACCCCAACGGAATCCCCAATCCCCAGAACAAATACAGCATCAGGGTTAACACAATTGTCAGCCCAAGAGTATAAGGCAGCATCATGGCGCAGAGTGTTCCGACTCCGGTTTTAGAGCAATACTGGCGGCAATACATGATGATTAACGGATAGAAAGCAAACATCGGTGTCGAGATATTGACAGTGGAACTGACGCGGAAACTGGCCTGCGTCAGTTCCGGCGAAATCCCCACAGCCATTAACATCGGCACTAATACCGGTGCCAGAATTGACCATTTAGACGATGCAGAGGTAATGATAATATCCAGCGCGCAAGACAGTAGAATCACCCCCAGAATAGTGAATCCAGCGGGCATTGCCAGGGTACGCAAGAAATCAGCCCCCGAGATTGCAAGCAATGTGCCGATATTGGAATGGCTGAATGAGTATAGGAACTGGGCGCAGAAGAAACTGAAGACTAAAAATGAGACCAACGAGCGAGTGATGTTTTCCATGCTGTTGGTGACATCTTTAGTGCTTTTAAAGGTACCCGCGCTGAAGCCGTAAATCAGGCCAGGAATGGCGAACATGAAGAACAGTAATGGGACAATGGCTTGCATGATAGGCGCATCAGGGCGGGTTAAACTTCCCTCTGGTGAGCGCAATAAAGAGTTCTCCGGGTACAATGCCGCCGCTAGCCCCACCAGCATCAATAACATAGTTAACCCCGCTTTCTTAAATGCTTTGCTCTCGCGCGGAGTCACTTTTTGCAGTTCATCATTGTTATGTAGCACACTGAGATCGTCATTCAGGGGCATCGATTTAATTAAACGCGGCTCAACAATTTTCTCAGTAATAAACCAGCACACCAGAATCACCGCAAAGGTGCTGCCAAAGCTGAGGAAATAGTTACATAACACATTGACGTTATAACTCGGGTCAATAATATTTGCCGCGCCCTGAGTAAAACCCTGCATGATAGGGTCAATAATCGATGGGGTGTAACTGGCCGAGAATCCACCCGCCAACCCGGCAAAAGCTGCGGCAATTCCAGCCAGCGGATGTCGACCACTGGCATAAAACATCATGGCCGATACCGGCATTAAAATCACATAAGCCGAATCAGATGCAACATGGCTGACTACACCAATAAAAATGACCGCCGGTGTCAAAATGCGCTGTGGCGTCACATTAAGCATCTTTTTCAACATGACCTGAATAAAGCCACTGCCCTCGGCAATTCCAATACCCAGTGTTGCGACAATAGTAATGGCCAATGGTGGGAAGTTAATAAAGTTTTTGACCATGGTGGTAATAAAGGTCACCAGCTCAACTGGTGCCAGCATATTGGTCACTTTGATCTGAGAGCCGGTCAGAGGATGATAATAATCGAAATTAATAAATGACAATCCAAAAGAAAGCGCCCAGCACACACCTAATGCATAAATAAATAGCATGGTGATATCCGGCATAGCATTACCGATGCGCTCAATGGTATTAAGTATTCCGGTTTGCCGGTTTTCCTGCGGTTCTACTGATGACATATCCTGTCCTTTCCCTTTAAAGAGGCCATAGCCAAAACGGACAGAAAATACACGTGACTTCCTGTCGCGATAGAGTGATTGCGTGGTGTGGGAGAAGATAAAACCAAGTATTAACGGGGTGAAAGACGAATAAACCCTGAAAATGAAAAACAAAAACTAACATCATGAAAAGTATAATATTTTTATATTTAGTTTTTTATAACAAAAATCATAACGCGTCAATTTAATTTCATTTTTTATTTAATTAAATATTATATTAAATGCTATAGAAATGATAACCAGCTAAATTTAGTATCGATAAATAACGAAAAGAAAGACCAATAATCCAATGAAATAACAAATTAAAAAATATAAAACAAAAAATAATTCGCCACCGATTCCTTCATTATTAATTTTTACCGACACACTTTTAACCACAAAAAACGGCACATACCCATTGATATGTGCCGTTAGTTATTGATAACTATTAATTACCGTTAGAAATTATATTTAACCCCTAACGTGATGCTGCTATCACTGTAACCATTATTACCCAGTTGCTGGCCAACATTCCCCCACAGGTTCAGCTTTTTATTTATCTGACCTTCAACACCCAATTTCAATTCGGCAATATTAGCGGCTCCCGCTTGTTTCACAGTGATGCCATCCAATGTAGTACCGAAATCTTTAGTATTGTGGATCCAATTGGCTTCAACGTAAGGTTTAAACGCGGGTTCTTTCGCCTTGTTGGCGGACTGAATCGGGCTAATGAAAGCTTTCGCGCCTAAACGGGTTTGAATATTATTATTCCCCTCGCCAGTGACCAAGGTGCCATTGGTTTCGGTATGAGAATCTGCTTTGACGCCCATCCACACCACCTGAGCTTTCGGCTGGATAAAGAAGTTGCTATAAGCACTTTCCCCCACTTTGAAGATATAACCGCTCTCAACCGCAGCGGTAAAACCTTTAGAATCATATTTCTCAGTGGTGAGATCCTGCCCATTAACCTGATTAGTAAACCAGCTGTATTGCAGCCATGAATCAGCGTATGCACCGGTATTTTCCTGGCTATTAGCAAACCAAGTGCCATACATCCCGACACTGTAACCATCAACCGAGCCATTGGAGCGATAGCCCGTCATCTGCGCCACGCTAGAACTGCTGCTATTGGCATAACCCGCCATCACACCGACACGCCACAAATCTTGCGCGTTACGGCTCCATTGCGCCACATCTCCACCGAGCTGCATGACATAGCGGTTATCTTGAGTTTTCAACTCACCACTGTCATCACGGGAGCGATTATGAGTGCCTTCATTGCGTAACCACAGGCTGGTGGTTTTCTCTTCACCAGTGAAGACATCGGTGTACAGTGTTTCGCCCGCACGGTCGGCCAAAGTGGTGACAAACATCGTGTTCGCCGCCGCCAGGTTTGCGGTGTAGCTGGCTGGCTCTGGACGGCGATCATCGACTTCAGTACGCAAATACCAGTCGCCATCTGTTGGCGAGCTAATGCCACCCTGATACAAGAAATACTCATATGCGCCAGCAACCGCACGGCCATTAAGGGTAAATTGCCCCGCCGAATCACCGCCGACATTGATAATTTTGATGCCGTCAGACGTCCGCCCACCATTACCGCCAATGTTATTCACCGTGACATAACTCTGCCCTGCGGTATTACCGGTAATCAATAACCGGTCACTGCTTGACGAATCCCCCGCCAGAACGGTATTGAAGACCACTGTGCCATTATTACCGGTATAATTACCGTCAATGGTAAATGTTCCAAAATCACCGCCGGTTAAAGCATTCGGCATAATCAGACTGCCGTTGTTTTCAACATTCCCGGTCACCTTGCCGTAGCCACCTAATGAACCGGTGGTGGTAATCAGCACATTGCTGGTCAGATTGGCGATAGTCGAGGCCAACGAGACTGATAATGAACGCGCTAACGGTGATTCTTCCACATAAAGCGCCGATATCACCGGTAAACTGCCCAATTGCAGCAATCCATTCTCAATGGTGGTTTGGCTAGCACTGACCGCGCTTCCTTCAATTTTAACTGTTCCGCTACCACGTTTAATCAGCGCACCATTCCCGCTGATGGCGTTAGTCAGCTCCCATACTGACGCCGTATCCAGAATCAATTCACCACTGTTGGCAATTCGGCTATTCCCGAGATTTTGGGCGCTATTCGCCGTCAAAACAGCCCCGGAATCCGTGGTAAAGAGGCCCGAATAGCCACTGTTATCTCCCGCTAGTCGGATATTGGCATTATTCGTCAGTTGGGTGTTACCGCTGGCACCTGACAGATTGTTCGACAATACGCCGGTGTTATTATCCAGGTTAAGAATACCGTTATTATTAATCGCCCCGCTTCCCAGACCTTGGGCCTGATACAGATGCGCCGTGGCACCGCTAGCAATATCCGTGCTAGCGGTAAAGCCGCTATTCCCTTGAGTGACACTGAGTGTACCGCCGCTCAGAGCCAGCTCTCCTGCACCGCTAAGCGCACCATCCACTTGGCCGCCGTTTGTTACTGCTAATTTGCCACTATTGAAATTCAGGGTGCTGCCGGTTTCCGTGGTTAATTGGCCCACCGTTTGCTGAGTCCCATTGAGATCCACGGCGGTGGTATTGCTCATCGCCAGCTGCGAGGTTTGCCCCAGCGCAGAATTGGCATCCAGACGTAAAATCCCTGAACGCACCCACGTAGCCCCAGTGTAATTATTGGTCGCATTCGATAACGAGGCGATGCTGCCGTCATTTGCGGAAACAAACGCCAAATCACCACTGCCGCTAATCTGGGTAGACAAATCGTTAGATTGTTTACCATTGTTAGCCAGCGTTGCCGTCAAGATTAAAGCATCACTGCCGGTGCTCTGTAGCTCTAATCCTGTCAGCCCATAATTAACATACAGACCGTCATAAACATTCCCGGTCGTCAGGCCGTAATTAAATGAACCGATCGCCGCAGCATTGCCCCCACCTGGGTTATAGATGCCCTGATAGAAAACAGCACTTATTGGGCCACCGTTCTGATCAGTCAGTGTCAATTCGCGCCCAGAACCGGTAGCAGCCCCGGTGCCCAATTTAACAATTATTTCGCCTTCATCCAGCTCCATCACCGGCAAACCATCCAGACTTGGTGCAAGACTGACAGGTAAATTGACCCGAACATTTCCCCCACCGGTGGTATTGATACTATTCGCCGCGAAAGTTCCTTCCGAGGAGATGACACCGGCGTTATCCACCACGTTATTGAACAGTATCGTACCGCCGTTCAGCGCCAGTCCGCCGATATTTTGGACACCATCGGCCACAGAAGTCATATTGCCGCTGGACAGTTTTAGCGTGGCATTCGTCAGGGCCGATGTGTTCATGCCATTAAGATCAAAAGTGGAGTTCGTCAGATTTACCGTGCCGCTGAATGCCCCGCCCACCGAACCACCGAAGTCAAACGCCGTGCTAGCCGAGTTCTTCGCCACATTCAAAGTGCCGTTGCCAGTCAGCGCGTGATCAAACAGCGCAATATCATTCAGATTCAAAGTGGCATCCGCGATATCCACCGCCACCGCATTGGCAACCGCATTACTGTTGGTCAGCGTGGCATTCGAACTGCCCGTGACCTGCAATATTCCGCTGCCCGTCACCGCATTGGCAAAGGTGCCGTTAAAGCCACTCAGCGCCAGAGTGTCCTGCGCGCCCGCCAAGGTGACGTTGGAAATCGCCCCCAGATTATTCGTTGAGCCGACGGTCAGTTTGCTGTTCCCCGCCACCGCATACTGGCCGAGGAACCCGCTATTATTGCCAGTCAAAGTGGTATTCGCGCCGGTGGTGACGTCCACCGTTGAACCGGCAACCCCGCTGAGAACATTGGCTATGGTACCATTGACCCCTTTCAGCGCCAGATGTGAAGTGGCGGTATCCAGCCCGATGGTGGCGGTCGAGGCCCCCAGATTACTGGCCTGACCGACGGTCAAAGCGCCGGTGGCACCGATATGATGCGCGCCACTGAAAGTATTGGTGCCAGTCAGGGTTACTGCGGCATTGGTGTTAATATTGCCATTGCCGCTCAGCACATTCGCCAGCACCGCATTGGCCCCGTTCAGGTTCAAATTACCCAGCACATTAACCACGCTGGTGCCCAGTGTGCCCGCGCCGGTCAGAGTGGCGGAAGCAACGCTGGCAATATTGGTTTGCCCGGCTAGACCGCTATTAGCAGCACTGATGGCTAAATCGCCGCCATTAACATTGAGAATGCCGGATCCAGTCAAACCGCCGGTCGCTGTGGAAGCACCGCCCGCACTCAGGTTCAATGTGCCGCCGGCGATATTCAGGATATTGTTGTTGGTCAACAGGCCGCTGGTTAACGCCCCGCCAGTGCCCAATGTCACTGTCCCGGCATTGGTCAGCGCGCCCACCGTCTGGCTGTGGCCGTTAATATTGGTGCTAGCCCCGTTGAGCACATTCAGCAATGAGGTGCGCCCAAAAGCATTATTGGCCCCCAGAATCAGCGTACCCGCATTGACTGTGGTCGCCCCGTTGTAAGTATTGGTGCTATTCGCCAGTGTCAGCGCGCCATTGCTGGCATCTACCTGCAAACCGCCGCTACCCGACAAAGCCGCATTCAATACCCGGTTGGCCGTCGCCCCGCTTTCCGTCGCCAGCAATAAAGCCCCATTGCCGTCGGTTAACAAGTCTAGCGCTTTGAGGGTGTAATTGACGAACAACCCCGTGCCGGTACTACCGTCACTGCTGGTCAGGCCATAGTTATGAGTGGCATTGGCGACCGCCACCCCGCCCTGCTGGATGGTGGACAGCACCCCCTGACCACCGGATGTCACTGGCGTGCCGTTGATCATCAGATTAAGCACGTTGACATCGCCAGTCACTCTGGCGGCATCAATCAGCTTCAGCATGATATCGCCCCGATCTTGCGCGAGGATCGACAAGTTTGGTGCGACGACCGGGTTAGTATTATTCCAGTTGCTCGTACCGGTGACACTGACCGTGCCGCTGCTCAGCGCCAGATCAGCGACCGAGACCACCCCCTTGGCCTGTGACTGCGGGGCTGCGCCGTCAAAAATCAGGGTGCCGCCGTTCAGATTCAGCCCATGCAATGTACGGTCAGTGGAACCCACGGTGGTGACGTTATTAGCTGACAGTTTCAGTGTGGCATTCGCCAGCGCTGCGGTATTGCCCGCTGTTAAGGCAAAAGTGGAGTTCGTCAGATTCACTGTGCCGCTGAATGCCCCGCCCACCGCGCCACCGAAGTCAAACGCCGTGCTAGCCGAGTTCTTCGCCACATTCAAAGTGCCGTTGCCGGTCAGTGCATGTTCAAACAACGCGATATCAGTCAGGTTCAAAGTGGCATCTGCGATATCCACCGCCACCGCATTGGCAACCGCATTACTGCTGGTCAGTGTGGCATTCGAACTGCCCGTGACCTGCAATATCCCGCTGCCCGTCACTGCATTGGCAAAGGTGCCGCTAAAACCACTCAGTGCCAGAGTGTCCAGTGCACCCGCCAAGGTGACGCGGGAACTGGCCCCCAGATTGGCGGTGCTGCCCACCGTCAGTTTGCTGTTCCCCGCCAGAGCATACTGGCCGAGGAAGTTGCTGTTATTACCGGTCAGAGTGGTATTCGCGCCGGTAGTGACATCCACCGTCGAACCAGCAACCCCGCTGAGGACATTGGCGATGCTGCCATTGACCCCTTTCAGCGCCAGATGCGAAGTGGCGGTGTCCAGCCCGATGGTAGCGCTCGAGGCCCCCAAATTACTGGCCTGCGTCACCGTCAGCGCGCCGGTGGCACCGATATGATGCCCGCCACTAAATGTATTCGCGCCGGTCAGGGTCACGGCGGCATTGGTGTTAATATTGCCATTGCCGCTCAGCACATTCGCCAGCGCCGCATTGGCCCCGTTCAGGTTCAGATTACCCAGCACATTAACCGCGCTGGTGCCCAGTGTGCCCGCGCCGCTCAGGGTGGCGGTGGCACCGCTGGCAATATCCGTGCTAGCCGTAAAGCCGGTATTCCCCTGCGTAACCGTGAGTGTGCCGCCGGTCAGAGCCAGCTCCCCTGCGCCACTGAGCGCACCATTCACCTGACCGCCGCCCGTTATAGTTAATTTGCCACTATTGAAATTCAGGGTGCTGCCCGTTTCCGTGGTTAATTGGCCCACCGTTTGCTGAGTCCCATTGAGATCTACAGCGGTGGTATTACTCATCGCCAGCTGCGAGGTTTGCCCCAGAGCAGAATCAGCATCCAGACGTAATCCTCCTGAACGTACCCACGTGGCCCCAGTGTAATTATTGGTCTCGTTCGATAACGAGGCGATGCTGCCGTCATTAACAGACTCAAACGCCAGATCGCCACTGCCGCTAATCTGGACAGACAGATCGTTAGATTGCTTACCATTGTTAGCCAGTGTTGCCGTCAAGATCAAAGCATCACTGCCGGTGCTCAGTAGCTCTAATGCTGTCAGCCCATAATTGACATACAGGCCGTCATAACTATTTCCGGTCGTCAGACCGTAACTAAATAAACCGGTCGCCGCGGGGCTAGCCACGCCTGGGTTCTTGATGCCCTGAGGGACAATCGAGCCTATTGGGTTACCGCTCTCATCAGATAGCGTCAGTTCGTGCCCGGAACCGGTAGCGGCCCCCGTGCCCAACGTAACAATTATTTCGCCTTCGTCCAGCTCCATCACCGGTATTCCATCCAGACTTGGCACGAGGTTGACAGGTAAGTTAACCCGAACATTTCCCCCATCGGTGGTATTGATGCGATTCGCCGCGAAGATCCCCCCAGAGGTGATTAACCCTGCGTTATCGATGATGTTATTGAATAATATCGTCCCGCGGTTCATCACCAATGCGCCGATATTCTGCACACCATCAGCCACAGATGTCAGATTGCCACTGGACAGTTTCAGTGTGGCATTCGTCAGGGCCGATGTGTTCACCCCATCCAAATCAAAAGTGCTATTTTTCAGGTTTACAATACCGCTGAATGCCCCGCCCACTGAGCTACCGAAGTCAAACGCCGTGCTGGCCGAGTTCTTCGACACATCCAGTGTGCCGTTGCCGGTCAGGGCGTGATCAAACAACGCGATATCAATCAGATTCAACGTGGAATTTGCGATATCCACCGCTACCGTATTAGCAACCGCATTACTGTTGGTCAGCGTGGCATTCGAACTGCCCGTCACCTGCAATATCCCGCTGCCCGTCACCGCATTGGCAAAGGTGCCGCTAAAACCACTCAGTGCCAGAGTGTCCAGTGCACCCGCCAAGGTGACATTAGAACTCGCCCCCAGATTATTCGTTGAGCTGACAGTCAGTTTGCTGTTCCCCGCCAGAGCATAATGGCCAAGGAACCCGCTGTTATTGCCGGTCAGAGTGGTATTCGCGCCGGTGGTGATATCCACCGTCGAACCGGCAACCCCGCTGAGAACATTGGCTATGCTGCCATTGACCCCTTTCAGCGCCAGATGCGAGGTGGCGGTGTCCAGCCCGATGGTGGCAGTCGAGGCCCCCAGATTACTGGCCTGCGTCACTGTCAGCGCGCCGGTGGCACCGATATGATGCCCGCCACTGAAAGTATTGGTGCCGGTCAGGGTCACTGCGGCGTTGGTGTTGATATTGCCATTGCCGCTCAGCACATTCGCCAGCGCCGCATTGGCCCCGTTCAGGGTCAGATTGCCCAGCACATTAACCGCGCTGGTGCCCAGTGTGCCCGCGCCGCTCAGGGTGGCGGTGGCGCTGCTGGCAATATTGGTTTGCCCCGCCAAACCACTGTTGGCGGCACTGATAGCTAAATTACCGCCATTAATATTGAGAATGCCTGAGCCGGTCAAACCGCCGGTCGCGGTGGAAGCACCGCCCGCACTCAGGTTTAATGTGCCGCCGGCGATATTCAGGATATTGTTGTTGGTCAACAGGCCGCTGCTTAGCGCCCCGCCGGTGCCCAATGTGACAGTCCCGGCGTTGGTCAGCGCACCCACCGTCTGACTATGGCCATTGATATTGGTGGAAGTGCCCACCGCAGTGTTCAGCGCCGAGGTCTGGCCCAGCGCATTATTACTGCCCAGATTCAAAATACCGCCATTGACTGAGGTGCTGCCGGTGTAATTATTGGTCGTATTCGTCAGCGTCATTTCGCTGTTATCCGTGCCAATAGCCAGATTACCCGCGCCAGTCAGTTGTGCCAGTAAGATGTGATCGGCATTGACCGCGCCTTGCGATGTCAGGGTTAATGTCTGGCCGGAGAGTAAAGCTAACCGGGTCAACGCCGAGGTCACACTCAAGCCGCCGCCTACACCCGATAAGCCGTAGTTATAAATCGCCTGCGCCACAGTATTAGCGCCCTGAATGACATCCACCGGGGCATTCGCCCCCAGACTGCCGCCCTGGATATTCTGTAAGGTCAGCCGTGCCAATTCGGTGGCCGAGAGCACATTGCTGCTGTTAATTAACCGCGTTGAAGTGCCCGTATCCTGATCCAGTAAATTCCCGCCAGTGGTGAGAACCGGATCAACCCTGATGTTACTGTTAGCCGTCACCGCCAGTGTGCCAGCACTGATTAAGCTGCCGCTGGAAAATGCGGCGGTGCCACCATTAAGGGCAAAATTACCGATCGTCTGATTGCTATTATCGACTGCCACCGCCGTACCCGCAGAGGCAATAAAGGAAGCATTTCTCAATGCAGCAGTATTATTCCCACTCAGAGTAAAAATACTGTTTTTCATATTAACCGTGCCGGCAAATGCGGTGCCGGTATTCACACCAAAATTGAACGTGTTATTGGCAGGGTCGATATTCAGTAAGCCGTTGCCGGTCAGGGCATGATCAAACAGCGCGATATTAGCCAGGTTCAACGTCGCACTTGTAACATTTACCGCTACCGTATTAGCAACCGCATTACTGTTGGTCAGCGTGGCATTCGAACTGCCCGTCACCTGCAATATCCCGCTGCCCGTCACCGCATTGGCAAAGGTGCCGCTAAAACCACTCAGTGCCAGAGTGTCCAGAGCACCCGCCAAGGTGACATTAGAACTCGCCCCCAGATTATTCGTTGAGCTGACAGTCAGTTTGCTGTTCCCCGCCAGAGCATACTGGCCGAGGAAGTTGCTGTTATTACCGGTCAGAGGGTATTCGCGCCGGTGGTGATATCCACCGTCGAACCGGCAACCCCGCTGAGAACATTGGCGATGGTGCCATTGACCCCTTTCAGCGCCAGATGCGAGGTGGCGGTGTCCAGCCCGATGGTAGCAGTCGAGGCCCCCAGATTACTGGCCTGCGTCACTGTCAGCGCGCCGGTGGCACCGATATGATGCCCGCCACTGAAAGTATTGGTGCCGGTCAGGGTCACTGCGGCGTTGGTGTTGATATTGCCATTGCCGCTCAGCACATTCGCCAGCGCCGCATTGGCCCCGTTCAGGGTCAGATTGCCCAGCACATTAACCGCGCTGGTGCCCAGTGTGCCCGCGCCGCTCAGGGTGGCGGTGGCGCTGCTGGCAATATTGGTTTGCCCCGCCAAACCACTGTTGGCGGCACTGATAGCTAAATTACCGCCATTAATATTGAGAACGCCGGAGCCGGTCAAACCGCCGGTTACGGTGGAAGCACCGCCCGCACTCAGGTTTAATGTGCCGCCGGCGATATTCAGGATATTGTTGTTGGTCAACAGGCCGCTGGTTAGCGCCCCGCCGGTGCCCAATGTCACTGTCCCGGCGTTGGTCAGCGCACCCACCGTCTGACTGTGGCCATTGATATTGGTGGAGGTGCCCGCCGCAGTGTTCAGCGCCGAGGTCTGGCCCAGCGCATTATTACTGCCCAGATTCAAAATCCCGCCATTGACTGAGGTACTGCCGGTGTAATTATTGGTCGTATTCGTCAGCGTCATTTCGCTGTTATCCGTGCCAATAGCCAGATTACCCGCGCCAGTCAGTTGTGCCAGTAAGATGTGATCGGCATTGACCGCGCCTTGCGATGTCAGGGTCAATGTCTGGCCGGAGAGTAAAGCTAACCGGGTCAACGCCGAGGTCACACTCAAGCCGCCGCCTACACCCGATAAGCCGTAGTTATAAATCGCCTGCGCCACAGTATTAGCGCCCTGAATGACATCCACCGAAGCATTCGCCCCCAGACTGCCGCCCTGGATATTCTGTAAGGTCAGCCGTGCCAATTCGGTGGCCGAGAGCACATTGCTGCTGTTAATTAACCGCGTTGAAGTGCCCGTATCCTGATCCAGTAAATTCCCGCCAGTGGCGAGGGTGGGATCAATCCTAATATTACTGTTGTTAGTCACTGCCAGTGTGCCAGCACTGATTAAGCTGCCGCTGGCAAATGCGGCGGTGCCACCATTAAGGGCAAAATTACCGATCGTCTGATTGCTATTATCGACTGCCACCGCCGTACCCGCAGAGGCAATAAAGGAAGCATTTCTCAATGCAGCGGTATTATTACCACTCAGAGTAAAAATACTGTTTTTCATATCAACCGTGCCGGCAAATGCGGTGCCGGTATTCACACCAAAATTGAACGTGTTATTGGCAGGATCGATATTCAGTAAGCCGTTGCCGGTCAGGGCATTATTTGAGTTTGGTACTCCATTCAGGTTTAACGTCCCGCCCAGAGCAATAGTAGCGGTACCGAGCTGATTACTGTTACTGGCCGTCAGGATCCCCCTTGAGCAACCTGCCAGCCACCTTCAAAGGCATTCGCCTGATTTAGGGTGACATTAGCGCCGTTATTAACAATGGCCAAACCATCCGTTGGCGCAACATGACCTAATGAGGCATTCAGCGTACCATTGAATGTGCTATTGAAGAGGAGCTGGCTGCCACTGCCAATATTAACAGTGCTGCCGATACCCAGATTATTGACGGAGGAAAGTCCAATCTGACTGTTAGTCAGGTTTATATTGGTAAATCCTTGTAGCGAAGTTGCTGTCGCCAGAGAGTCAACAGATTGGTTGAAATTGAGTGTATTGCTGCCTGAGCCAACATTGAGAGCACCTAAATAGGTACTGCCCGTCGTCATATTATTGATGGTGACAATATCATTCCCCGCACCGGCGGTAATGGATGACACATACGCGCCATTCTGGATGGTCACGTTATTATTGCCATCACCCAGATTAATTAATCCATTGCTTTGCGAGGTACTACCAAGCACCAAGGTATCGTTACCGGCACCGGTCGTTAAGGTACCGTTCAGGATCCCGCTATTATTAATTGTGTTGGCAGCGGAACCGGCGAAAATCACCGCGCCATTAAGGGTTCCGTTGTTATTCAATGTTTTGGCGGCGGTGCCTGCAAAATTAATCGCCGTTGCACCCGCAGCATTGATCTTGGCATTCTCACCAATAGTAGTGACCGTCACTGCGCCATCGGCGACGCGTAAACCGGTACCGCCGCTATTAGTCACACTGACATTCATATTAGCACCGGAAAGATCAACGCCACCGCCACTGGCGTTGATCCCGGTTCCAGCACCAGAAATATTGATATCCAATGCCGCCGGGCTCCAGCCAGTTAACGTAGTGTTAACCGTCGCAATCCCAGTACCGGTGCCAGTGACATTAATCTCATTGCGGCCATTAGCGCTAGTGGCGAAAGTCAAGCCGGCCAGACTATCTAGCACCGTACCATTCGCAGTATTGAGCTTGACGTGGCTCAATGTCACATTAGTCGCATCAGATTTTAGGAAAGCACGCCCGGTATCCCCCAGATTCACTATCAAATCAGCGATATTATGCGCACCAGCAGGTGTAGATTGAGTGAAGACCACACCATTCGCCGCACCAGTTAGATTGAGAGTGCCCCCAACCAGGTTCAGCAACGCATATTGTTAACCGTAATACCGGTTAGGCCAGTGGTAGTACCAGAGGTAGCAATCGTACCGCCAGTATTATCAATATTAGCGACCTTCACCGCTGAACCACCGATAGTTATCCCTGAAGCCGTAGCAGTAATCGTGCCCTTATTAACAATATTAGTTGTTCCAGTTCCATTACTTAATACCGACAGCCCTGTTGCAGCATTAATCACTCCCAACAGGCCATTTTCTATCAGTATGTTACCGCCAGCGGTACCGGTATGGGAGGCAGTAATACCCGTCCCAACTGAGTTAATCACTCCTGACGTTTTATTTACTATCCGAATATTACCAGTACCGGCATGGGTGGAGGCAATACCTCCAGTCGATGCAGTAATGGTACCGCCGGAACTGATATAAATCCCGCCGCCGTTTGCTGCACCCGTTTTGCTGGCCTGAATACCGGTGCCACTAGTTGTCTCGAGGCTTGAGCCAGCGGCCAGATTATAGATAACATTATTCGTTGAGGCTGGGCCATTATAAATATATGAAGTGGCAACAGTACTGGGGGCGTTACTGATAACATCACCCGGCTGATTATTGACGATGACCGTCGCACCAGCGCCAAATGTGTTGTTACCCGTGTTATAAGAACCTATCTGCACACCATAGTTGGCGACACCGAGCGGGTTTTGGTTATCGATATTCAGCTTTAGCTTGGCACCATCTTCAATCATATAGTTATACGATGCCACATTTGCGCCAACAATACCTGGGCCATTAGTCAGCCGCGTACCAGTAAGACTGACATCAGAACCATTGGCAAAAGTGAGCACGCTATTCGCTGCCGAACCATTACTCCAGAAGACCGCCGGATAGTCATTGCTTGTTATTCCGGTTAAGTAAAATTTTCCCGTAAAGGCAATATTGTTACCGACTACAGATTGCCGATAAGTGCCGAAATTCAAGGTTATTGGCTGGGTGATATTGCCAAATATCACCCTACCGAAATTATTGGGTGTGAGCAAACCATCAGCACCCATAGCAACCAATTTGCCATTGGGGACTGAGTTAATATTATCCAACGTCACGTCTAACCGAGTGGTAGCATCTTGCACATACACCAGTCGGGAAATCGTACCGCTAGTGATCGCCAGCGTTGATGTGATGTCTTTAAAGTTGGTGAGTTTGAATGTTGCATTCTCCGTAGCCCAAGCCGCATTATTTGTGCTGCCCGCAACCATATTGAAAGCATAACCCGCAAATTTTAAGTCATAGCCACCACCATCAATCACCAGATTCTGTCGGGCATTGGCGGCTTGGTTTACTGTAATCCCCCCAGCATTTGTCGCTGAAAGATCAATATTCGCGGTTAATAAAATGGTTGTCGCTGTACTTCCTGCCCCGGTATTACTCAGCGCAGTAGCTAAACTTGCCGCAGTTCCCACCGCCACGCAACTCGCGCCCATTGCAGTACATTGTGCGGGGGTAATAGCCAATGCGGGTTGAATACCAAAGGCCCCCATCACTATCGCTGCTAAAATAGCTATTTTAGGTTGAATATACTGATTTAATACATCGACGATAGGTTGAGAAGTCAAAGAGCGCTGGGTAGTTGTTGATTTTTGTTTTCCTTTAGCGAATTCTCCTACAGCAACCCATACATTCAATGACCTGTTCCAAATAACTTTAAAAATTGCATTCATATCTATCCTTAAAAGATTGAAATCTTATTGAAAAGGTATTGACAGCAGCGCTCTTTACCCATCAGAGGATAGATAATTAGGGTAAGTAATCCATTTGATAAGTAAGCAGTTTTCGTTTTAAACTTAGGGTTTTTCTAGACTCGCAGCAGGCGAATTTACCCGGAAGGCTGTGTTTTACATTATGCAATCTACCAATCACTATAAAATTCATACCTAATGATTTTTTATTTACATTTAATTATTTATACGGATATTTAAAATTTAGAACAACATTTACTATATGTAAAAAAATATTGCCGCAAGCGAGATATTTGGCATAAAAATCTGAAACTTAATGGCATTTAAGTTTTTAAACCAATTTAATTAAAACATTAAAAGTAAACACCAAAGCACCTATGTTTTTTAGGTGTATATATTTTATTGATACTAATTAAAAGAAGATTATTCATACAGGTAATGGAAAATTCCTACAACATTGATAGGAATTTTATTACTTGAATTACCGTATATTGTTTCATTTGTTTTATGTAAAAGCTCACATCGATTTTTTAAAGAAATTAATTAATTTTTAACTTTACAATTAGTTATATAAATTTAATATTTTCTCTATCAATAATAAAAAACAATATCATTAGTTTTATTTATCGCCCATTAGAGGGAATGTATCATTTGGTACTGAGATTGCTCACCATTTTAAGGGTGAAATTATATTGAATAAGAATGTATAATTTGTGATCTTACACGTAAAAAAACACTGACAGATCCAACCAGGAATAACTTTAATAATAAAATTTTGCGCTCTATGAAACAAAAAGGAGGCTGCAAAGCGCAGTTTATTGGCTGATGACATGAGGGTAACGCACAAGCGCTCTACAATAAATAAGCAAAGCGCGCTGGTTTAATACAATATCGTATAAAATGAATATGTTGAGAGCCGTCCGTTAATTCCCCCAATCTGCCAATATCTGTTGTGTTGTTTTGACAGTAATGCGGTTATCTGGAATAGCCAGCTCAGACCAAACCTCATTATGTTGCGCGATAAGTTGCTGGGCAGTGACATGCTGCCGATTCGCGGTGGTATGGGCATCAGATGCAATGGTCAGGGCATATCCCTTACTGGCAGCAATTTTGATTGTAGTATCAACGCAATAATCAGTGGCACAACCACAGATAGTCAGATGAGCAGCACCCAACTGAGCAATAATATTATCGAGAGAAGTGCGATAAAACGAATCACAAGCAGTTTTATTCACGGAAATCGCGTTTTCTGGTTGATGAAGCTCCGGCAGTAATTGCCACAATTCACTCCCCTCTGTCATTTCATCTTCAATATGTTGTATAAAAATAACTTGCTCAGCATGGTCTATCAGTTGATTAATGTGGGCAATTCGGCCTGATCTATCAAAGCGGGGGTTAGCAAAAACGCCGTTTTGCATATCAATAACAATAACAACCTTTTCTCTGGTCATAATGAGCCCAAAATTGAAAATAATGACAGGGTGGAAGTAAAACAAGTTTCAACGAAAGGCCAGGATAATCAAAGCAATTTCTGTGTTAACTGATGAGAATTGTGTATTTGCTAATAAAAAAATCAGCCGCTAAGCTGATTTTTTTATTATTTTTGGAAACCTCAGACTGAGGCTAATAAAGGTTATTTCTCCAGATGCAATGTCGTCATGCAAGTTTGGCTTTCAGCTTGGGTCGCAAAAGGTGATGTCGCCTTAAGCCCTTGATAACTGACCTCAATCGTCCCTTCTATATTACGTGGCAACCAAACACCAATAAATCCATTCTGATAACTGGTCAATTTATCCTGCAAGATAACTTTCCCGGCTTGATCGGTGATTTTCACATCGAAGGTGGTATTCGCCAATTCGCCACGGCAGCCAGACAAACTGTGATTAAAACATGGATGGGTTTGGTTGATATAAGGCGCAAATGAGAGATAGAACTTATCACCCACAGGGAAAGAAAACTGCTGTTGCCCATCCGATAATTTCAACTCAGTCCCGGTGACTGAGGCTGAATACGCCAAAGGCCGTTCTTGTTTGGATTGATCAATTGTCTCAATCATTTGCTCAGTAGTTTTTCCTGATATTCCATGCTGAGCCAAAAACTCTGTTGCTGCGGTGGAAGAAGATGCAGTGGAAGAAGATTGTGCCAAAGTAAAATGGCTGAAAGTGACTGCGGCTAAAGCAACAAAAGCCAGTCGGGCAGTTGAAACCAATGTCTTTTTCACTGTCATGGTGTCCTTTCGATAAGAGGAAAATATTTTATACTCGTCATACTTCAAGCTGCATATGCGTTGGCCGCGCTCAATCACCCGAATCACTTACTACAGTAAGCTCATCGGGACTCTCTCGCTTGCCGCCTTCCTGCAACTCGAATTATTTAGAGTATAGATAAATTGGAATAATGACTGATAATCTAAACCCTCCCCTTGGGGGAGGGTCAAAGACAGATTTGAATAGAAAGGTAAACCATTGTAAGGATAATCATAACCCTAATGTAATAACGCAAAAAGCGACAACTTAGCCCGATTCTACCACCCATTTCAGGGTGGCAGACTGAGCTAATGATTAATGCTGCGGATCAGTATCTGAAGGGTGTTTGCGCGATTTTGTCCATTCCCGTAACCGCTGAATATGCAGATACAGCGCCGGAATGAAGAAGATCCCTACGGCGGTGGCCATTAACATGCCACCAAACACGGTGATACCAATAATCTGACGGCTCATCGCGCCCGCGCCACTGGCGAAGACCAGCGGCATCACGCCGAGAATAAACGAAATTGCCGTCATCATCACCGCACGGAAACGCTGTTTGGCACCATCTTGTGCCGCCTGAGCAATACTCGCGCCCTCTTCCCGTCGGGCTTTTGAGAATTCGACAATCAATATCGCATTCTTGGCCGCCAATCCTATCAGCAATACCAATCCGATTTGCGCGTACACGTCATTGGCAAAGCCCATCGCTGACAACCCTGCCACCGCACCGCCCACCGCAAATATCACTGACAGAATGACCACCAGCGGGATACTCCAGCTTTCATACTGAGCAACCAAGAACAGGTAAGCGAACACTAACGCAGCCAGATAAATAAACACCACCTGACCGCCAGTTTGCTGCTCCTGCCATGACATCCCGCTCCAGCTATAGCTATAACCTTGCGGTAAATTCTGCGCCAATAGTGCTTCCATCGCCGCCATTGCCTGACCCGAACTGGCACCATCGGCCGCAGAACCACTGATAGCAACTGAAGGGAATTGATTGAAATTACTGATAAAAGGCGCGCCAACTGAAGGCGTCAGAGTCACCAGATTGGCCAAACTGACCAATACGCCGTTATCACTACGCACATTCAAACTATTGATTTGGGCGGTGCGCTGACGGAAATCCATATCATTTTGTAATTGCACTCGGAACATGCGGTTATTTAAGGTGAAATCACCGGCATTCATTCCCCCAAGAGAGGTCTGCAAGGTCTGGAAAATACGGCTGACCGGCACCTGTAATAATGCCGCACGATCTCGGTCAATACTCAGATTGGTTTCTGGTACCGAAGCACTGAAGGTGGTAAATACACGGCTCAGTTTCGGGTCCTGATTAGCAGCAAAAATGATCCCCTGACTGACCTGTGCCAGTTCTTGCGGTGTTTGCCCCAGGAGCGCCTGAATGCGCAAATCGAAGCCCGAAGCACTGCCCAAACCCGCAATCGCCGGTGGATTGACCGCCATGATCATCGCCGACGGAATCGCCGCCAAATTGGCCTGAATGTTCGCCAGAACCTGATTAATATGCGGGCGTTGCCCCCAAGGTTTAAGCATCACAATAGCAAAACCGGCATTGGGTGAGTTATTACCACTGAGCAAACTAAAACCAGTGATTTTTATTACATCCTCGACGGCATCATTGGCGGTCACCTGTTGATACATTTGGTCCATTACCGTCTGAGTCCGATTCAGAGAAGCCCCATCCGGCAACTGTAAGCTGACGAAGAAATAGCCCTGGTCTTCTTCCGGCAAGAATGAGGTTGGCAGCCGGGTATAGCCCCACCAGGTGGCAAATCCCACCAACAACAGCGCGACAATACTGAATACTGCGCGGCTACTGATTTTCCCCGTCAATGCGACATAACCATCACGGGCGCTGTCCAGCCCACGGTTAATCCCGCCAAACACCCCGGTAGTCGACAATGTCCGGCGCTTAAGTAATACCGCGCACAGTGCCGGGCTTAAGGTTAACGCATTGATACTGGACAAAATAACTGCCGCCGAGAGGGTGACCGCGAACTGCCGATACAGCTCACCGACAATGCCCGGTAAAATCGCAATGGGCACAAATACCGCCATCAGCACCAACGTGGTGGCAATAATCGGCCCGGCAATCTGGCTCATCGCCTTCTTGGTTGCCTCTGCGGGTGTGAGATTCGGGTCAATCGATAATAAGCGCTCGACGTTTTCGACCACCACAATGGCGTCATCCACCACAATGGTCAGCGCCAAAATTATGGCAAACAGACTGAGGGTATTTGCCGAGTAACCAAAGACATACAGCACAGCAAAGGTGCCCAGCAGCGAAACCGGAATGGTGAGCGCAACAATAAAGGTCGCCCGCATACTTTGTAAAAACAGATACACCACCGCCAGCACCACAATGAGAGTCAAGGTCAGCGAAAGTGCAATTTCATGCAAGGTTGCCGTGACCGGTAAGGTGGAATCGTAGTTAATTTCATAGGTCAGATCCGGCGGGAAAGCCGCTGATAACCGGGTCATTTCGTCACGCACACCATTGGCCACATCTAATGCATTAGCGCCGGGTACCGGATAGACCACTAAGAATGCCGATTCAGTCTGGTTTTGCGCCGCGCTGACTTGATAATTCTGCGCCCCCAGCGCTACGCGGGCAACATCACCCAGCCGAATCATACCGCCCTGTGGATTGCTACGAATAATGACATTAGCAAATTCCTGTGGGTCGGAAAGCCGCCCCTGCCCACTGATAGTCAGGGTTTGCTGTTGGTCGGGCAATGATGGCGACGAACCTATTTGCCCGGCAGCCGCCTGTACGTTCTGCTGTTGCAATGCCGCGATGATGTCTTGCACGCTAACATTCAGCGACTCCATGCGTTGTGGATTCAACCAAACACGCATGCTGTAATCACGGGCACCGAACACCTGCACATCACCCACACCATTGATACGCGCAATAGCATCACGCAGCTGTATGCTGGTGTAGTTACTCACAAACAGGGCATCATGAGTCTGTTTGGGTGAAAAGACACTCACTCCCAATAGTAGGTTAGAAGCGCGTTTGCGCACTGAAATGCCGTTTTCATTCACTTCAGCCGGGAGCTGGGCGCTCACCTGAGAAATGCGGTTTTGCACCTCAACTGCGGCCATATCCGGATCAGTGCCGCTGGCGAAAGTGATGCTCAATTGATAGCTGCCGTTATTGCCACTGGTGGATTCCATATACAGCATATTGCTGACACCATTGACCTGAGCTTCCAGCGGGGAGGCAATAGCTTGCGCCACATCGCGGGCACTGGCCCCCGGATAAACCGCACTGACAGAGACAACCGGCGGGGTGATATCCGGATATTGCTCCACCGGAATCACATGCAATGACACCCAGCCAACAATGGTTATCACCAATGCAATAACAATGGCGAATTTGGGGCGACGGATAAAGAAATGTAGCATCGGTCTTTCCCCTTAGTTCGCAGTCAGCGGTGGTGCAACACTGGCGCTCACTGTCATGCCAGGCCGGACATGTTGTAGCCCTGACACAATGACTCGCTCGCCGACTTTCAGCCCCTCTTTCACTTCATATTGCTGCTCAAACTGCTCGCCGAGAGTGACAGGCCGCACTTCTACCTGATCTTTATCCGTTACCACCAATACAAAATGGCCCTGCTTATTCTGTTGCAATGCTGCAATCGGAATGGCCGCGACGGCTTTTGCTGTTTCGGCGGCCAGCGACACATTCACTACCCCGCCGGGCAGTAATAAATGCCGTGGGTTGTCAAAACGAGTTCGAATAGTCACAGTGCCAGTCTGTTTATCAATTTGATTATCAACAGATTCAAAGACGCCACTTTCCGGATATTGCTTACCATTCGCCAGTTGAATGCGCGGAGTAAAATGCTCAAATGCCAGTGCGCTGTTTTCACTCGCAGATCCGCCACTTGCTGCGGATAATTGATAGGTGGCGGTGATGTAATCTCTTTCATTAACAGCAATAGCTACCCGAATAGGGTCGAGCTGCACAATACTGATCAGCGTACCACTGGCCGGGTTAATCAAACTGCCAACGTTAAAGCGGCTGTGACCAATTTGGCCGGTGATCGGGGCATAAATGCGAGTAAAACCGAGTTGTAATTGCTGAATTTGTAGATTTGCTTGCGCCTGAGCCACCGCCGCCCGGCTGATATCCCGCTGCGCCTGTGCTTCATCGACTTCCGCCTGACTGACTGAGCGATTATTCCCCAAGCGCTGCAAGCGAGTGAGAGTCACCTGCGCATGGTTAGCGCTGGCGGTTGCGCTATCTAATTGCGCCTGTGCTTGAGTGACGGACGCCTGATGCAAAACCGGGTCAATTTCATACAGTAAATCCCCCTGCTTGACCATCTGCCCTTCGGTAAACAATCTGGCGGCAATAAACCCTTCTGTTCGGGTTGTTACATCCACAGCCTGAATGGCTTCCACCCGTCCAAGAAACTGCAATGCAGTATCTGGGGTAGCAGAGGTCACGACCGCGACAGTCACCGCCGGCAACGGTGCCGCTGCCAGCGCGCTATGTGTGCTGATACTCAACATTAACACCATGGCATATGCGGGCAGATATGCAGGTAGAGAAGAGAGCCGAACACATAGGATTCGCTGCAGGTTAAACATTATCGCGTTGCGAACCAAATTCGGTGTAGACATGGTCATTTATTCCTTGCTCTAGGCGGGCAATTAGTTTGGATATGGGATCAGTAAACTTAGCGCGATTAATAATAATCTTAAGCCACTTTAACGTCTTGCGACAAAAATTCATATCGCAGACTGAAGCCCAAATAACAATCATTTTGGGCACTGTACAAAACAATCATCCCGGCGCTCTGCAAAACACTTGAGGCTCATTGAACATGAAAGGTAAATAGTCAGTTCGGTTTTATTTTTATTCTTTTTTAATAAAAAAAACGCGGGAAAACATCATATTATTCTAAGCTAGAATAATAACTGTCCGAAGTTATGCTAGTTTATATTATCTCAGCACTTTCACTTTCTGCTGATTAGACAGATATTCTCTCAGCGCACCCAGTCTATTTCTTTGTGAGGGAAGATGACAAACAGGGGTTGCCCATGGATGACCCGAGTAATTAAGTGCAGCCAACACTGCTGCAATTTGAAAGATGATGGGTATAAGGGAATTCACTATGACAAACTCCACCCCACCAGAAGCGGGGGCCAGAGGGGAAAATGTTTTCTTTGCCAAACGGGCTTTGCGGACTATGGTTTTGCTGGTTGGGGCAATCATTATTATTGCCGCCACGGGCATTATCTATCTTGCTGCACAATTAAATGAACAAGCCGAGTCCAATAGCCGTTTTCTGGTGGAAAAAGCATGGGAAACGCGCCAAAAATCGATCAAAACCAGAATAAAAGATAATGCCGATTGGGGCAGTGCTTATGAGCATTTACATGTCACAGTCGATCCTGACTGGGCCTTTGTTAGCCAAAATCTGGGGCCATCACTTTATAAAGACTTTGGCTATGAAGGTATTTTTGTCATTGATGGACAGGGGAAAACCCGTTATTCCGTCATCAATGGGCAGTTGGTGAATATCCGTCTACAAGACTGGCTCGATGAAGATATTACGCCGTTTATTGATTCGGTACGCCGTCAGGCCGAAAAACCAGAGGCCGCCACGAAAATCGTCAATGTGGCCGGGGTACCAGCCATTGTTGCTGCAGCGATATTAACTACCGGCAATGACCCACGGATTAAACCTGTGGCTGGCCCTCCGTCTGTTCTGGTCTTTATTAATATACTGACCCAAACCGAATTGAATATTTTGGGGGAAAATTATGGTATTCACCAACTTCGCATCGCCCGGGATAAAAAAGATGCGGCGTCCAGTCCCTCCCTTCAGTTATCGTCAACACAATTACCTTCAAATCAATCATCATCAAATCAATCATCATCAAAAGAATTAGCGGCAAATGACAACAGTGTAGTGACGCTGCACTGGAACCAAAATATGCCCGGCGCGCAACTACTCAATATCTTACTGCCATTACTGGCGCTGATTGCTCTTATTCTCTGGCTGAGCGGCTGGTGGATTCTGCGGCGCGCGCTGTCAGAGGCGCGTATTGCCGATGAAAACAAAGTGGCGTTAATTGCCAGCGAAGAGCGCTTTCGCCACATGGCGGAAGCCGCCACCGATTGGCTATGGGAAACAGATGCCAATCTGCGTATCACTTATCTGTCCCAGCGATTTTTCACTATTACCGGGCTTAGTGTCGAGCGCTGGCTGGGTCGTAATCTCGACTCATTGCTCAATTGTGACCATATTCCGCTGCGATCCTGGCTGCAATACACGCATTTAACAGAGTCCCGCAATGAACTGCAATGCACCTATTTCTCCGCCAAAGGTGATAAGCGTATTTGCCGCGTTTATGCCAAACCCATCATCAAAAATGATGAAAACATTGGTTTTCGTGGCACCGTCTCTGACATCACCCAAGAGATAGAAGCACAGGAGAGAATTCAGCATCTTTCTCTGCATGACTCGCTAACCGGCTTACCCAACCGCATGAGAATGAAAGAATTTCTGGAAAGTAAACTGCGTAATTTAACCGCTGCCCCGCATCCGTTGGTGATCCTCAATGTCGATTTGGATAAATTCAAGCCGGTTAACGATACCTTTGGCCATATTGCGGGTGACCAGGTGCTTCATCAGGTCTCTGAACGGCTGAGAAGTTGTTTGCGCGATCAGGATTTAGTCGCTCGCCAAGGGGGGGATGAATTCATTCTAATTATTACCGGGCTGTCTTCAATCAAAGAAATTGAAGACCTCTGCACACGCGTTATTGACCGCATTGAAAGCCCATATGTCATTAATAATCAGGATATTTTTATCAGTGCCAGTATTGGTATTGCACTGGCACCACAGGACTCCATGCAAGCCGAGGAGCTGTTGCGCTTTGCCGACATTGCCATGTATGAAGCCAAAAATAGTGGCCGCAACAGCTGGAGTTTTTATTCCAGTGAAATGAATGACCGCCTAATGCAACGCAGCGAATTAGAGCGTTTCTTGCGCCAGGCGATTAAACACAATGAATTCAACCTTTATTATCAGCCGCGTTATCGCATTGCAGGGACAAAACTTACCGGTGCCGAGGCGCTAGTGCGCTGGAATCACCCGGTGCTGGGGCTACTGATGCCAGATCAATTTATTGCTCTGGCAGAAGAAACCGGCCTGATCAGCGCCATCAGCGACTGGACGATGCTTCAAGCCTGTCAGGATGCAGCTACATGGCCCGCCTCACTGATTATTTCAGTCAATATTTCTGCCATTGAATTCCGCAACCAACACCTGATCGAGCGAGTGCGACAAGTTTTGCGGCAGACCGGGTTACCGAGCCATCGACTGGAACTGGAAATCACTGAGCGGATAATGATTGAAGATGCGGATGGTGCCTTTAAAACCATGACCGCATTGAAAGCCCTCGGCGTGCGTTTATCGATGGATGATTTTGGTACTGGATATTCTTCACTGAATTATCTGCGCCGTTTCCCATTCGATGGTCTGAAAATTGATAAAAGTTTTATTGATGAATTAACGCAGTCCCATGAAGGGCAGTCAATTGTGGAGGGCATTATTAACCTCGGCCACGCGCTGTCTATGACAGTGACCGCCGAGGGGGTTGAAACCACAGAACAACTTGAGCATCTGCAAGCATTAACCTGTGATGAAGCTCAAGGTTATCTTCTAGGTAAGCCAATGAAGTTAAATGAATTATTAAACATTACGCATCAGGCCGATTACGATAAATAAAACATCAAGAAAAGCGGCTCAGTCTCTGGATGAATGACTCATAGAGGCTGAGCCGCAGCAGTTTTACTGAGTGGGTTGGCTTTTCAGTTTGAAATTAACAATATCGTAGACCAATCCATCTATTGTACTTTTTACTTGTTCCGCAGAAATTGGTACGCCGCTATTACTGATATCCTTACCATAAGCTTTGCGCACTACAACAATAACGGGTTTTCCGGTATTGGAATCAATAACCTGTAATTCCAAATAAAGCGCAGTATGCTGAGTGCGGTTACCGGTCGCCGCCATGGTTCCAGCAACAACAGCAGCTATGGGTATCATTTCATAAACTTCAAGATCTTTATCTTCAGCAGAAACCGCCGTAATGGCTCCCCGTACAATCAAGATATTCCGTTTCTTCGGTGAATTGACGAGCGGTAATTGCTGGCTAACAGCTTCTTTAAGTCTTTTATTCGCGTAAGCTAATATTTCATCTAATGTTTTCTGACTTACTCGCTGAGTTGGACTCGACTTTGGATAATAGATCAATGGCGTGTAATAAATGCCAGTATATTTTTCAACATTAAAATCTGGGGAAACCCAACGCAATACTTTCTGGCCGCTGGCAGACTCAGACTCTTGTAACTTGCTGTAATCAACAAGAAAACCAGAATACTGCGCACTAGTTGTAACCTTTGAGGAGCATCCTGCCACTAATATCCCGACGGCAAACAGCGCCGCTATCTTATAACTGTTCAGAATGACCATTGTATTTTCCTATATGTTAATTAAGGAACTAAAAAACAGAAATGTAGAAAAATGCCGGGAAAGCAAAAGAATGAGAATGTTCTCCATTTAAATATTAAACCATGGCAAAACATTTGCAGGATATAAATTAAAAAATTAAAAGCCCCCGTAGAGGCCCATAATTAAATTTAATCTGGGAATAAAACCCTAACAGAAAAGAAAACTAATCGGATAAAAATTAAGACACCAAAGTATCCAGTTGATAAAGGCCATCCAGGAATGCGGAAACAAAACTCCCCGGCTACAGGACAAACCGTTGCAGCTCTGGCACAGCGCAGTCCGCCGATAATCAACCGCGCGCGGCTGCAATCACGGCCTGCCCCAGCGCCAAACCACCATCACCGGCGGGCAGGCGCTGGGGCATCAATAGCTGGAAGTCGTGCAATTGCTCGCAGAGTAATTCGCGCAGCAGCCGGTTATGCAGCACACCACCGGAAAAGGCAATAGTATCAATGCCATAATGCCGTGCCGTCTGTCGGGCTAACTGGGCAAAACCCTGTGCGAGAGCAAAGTGAAAAGCATAAGCGCGCTCAGCCGGTGAAGCATCAAAAGCCAACCATTGCCGCCAGAAAGTAGCTAAATCCAATTGATTGTCGAGCAGTGGCATAGTGACGGGCGGATCAGTTTGAACGGCTTGAGAGGTTCGGGAACTTTGCCATGCCAGCGCTTCCAGCAAGCAAGCGGCTTCCCCCTCCCAACTTAAGGTAGATGGCCCAATATTCAGTGCGGCGGCCACAGCATCAAATAGCCGCCCCGTCGACGAGGCCAATGGCGCATTAATGCCGCGCGTAATCGCCCGTGCCAGTACCTCCCCCTGCGGTTTGGGGATAGCCGCCGCCGCGGGCAGGTTTTGCCAGTCCGGCACAAAGCGCTGCAACTGCGCCAGTAAATTGCGCCACGGCTGGCGAGAGGCCAGATCCCCGCCGGGTAAGGCCACCGCAGGCAAACCGCCCATATATTCACAATTCACATAGTCGACTAGCAAACATTCGCCGCCCCATAATTTCCCCTCCGCGCCATACCCCAGCCCATCCAACGCCAAACCTATCACCGCCCCACCCTGGCGCGGCCAACCATGTTCCGCCAAACAAGCCGCTAAATGAGCATGATGATGTAAAACTTCTGTGCAGGGGATATTTTGCTGCGCGGCCCACTCTTTGCCGAACTGGTGGCTGATATAACCGGGGTGCGCATCCACCACCACCGCCTGCGGGATAAAATGATAAATATCGCAAAATAGCGCTAATAACTGTTGCTGCTGCTGCGCAATATCGCGGTCTGCCAGATCGCCCAGATGCTGGCTCAGCACCGCATTACTGTCTCGCAGCAAGCAAAAGGTGTTTTTCATGTCGGCCCCGAGCGCCAGAATGGCCGGTTGCCGACTAAACCCCGGCGGCAATTCGAAAGCATCTGGCACATAGCCCCGGGCGCGGCGCAGCATTTCAGCCCCTTGCTGAGTCAGACGCACCAATGAGTCGTCGGCGCGCTGCACAATTTCCCTGTCGTGCAATAGCCAGTGATCGGCAATCTCACTCAGGGCGCTTAGGGCTTGTTGATTACTCAGGGCGGGCGGTTTGCCGCTGCCATTACCGGAGGTCATGACCAACGGACGCGCCACCTGTTGCAGCAGCAAATGTTGCAGTGGATTGGCGGGCAGCATAATGCCGATGTCGGGTAATTCTGGTGCGATCGCCGCACAAAGTGGGCTTTCCGGCTGCTTCGCTACTAAAACGATGGGGGCCGCTGGGCTGCGTAGCAAACTAAGTAATGCATCATTATCAGTCTGTTGCACACAGGTTTGCAGCCAGTCGATGCCAGGTAACATCACCGCCAACGGCTTGGAAGGCCGCTGTTTGCGCTCACGCAAGCGAGCTACTGCGGCGGCATTGGTGGCGTCCACTGCGAGGTGGAATCCGCCCAGACCTTTGACAGCCACAATTTCGCCAGCCAGCAGTGCAGCGGCGGCCTGCTCTAGTGCGGTGAAGCCATGGGCCACGGCCTTCCCGTCAGCTTTCGTCAACCACAGTTGTGGGCCACAGTCCGCACAGGCATTGGGCTGGGCATGAAAACGACGGTCTGCGGGGTGGTCATATTCGGCCTGACAAGCCGCGCACAGCGGAAACTTGCCCATGGCGGTATAGGGCCGGTCGTAAGGCATGCGATGGATAATGGTAAAGCGCGGGCCGCAATGGGTGCAGTTGATAAAAGGATAACGGTAGCGGCGGTTGGCAGGATTATTCATTTCACTCAGGCAAGCATCACAGGTCGCGGCATCCGGCACGATTTGGGTATCCATCTGCCCGGCCCCGCTGTGGTGAATCACGAAATCCAGCGGCGCTTGCGCCCAGTGGTATGGCGTGGTGACGATGCTGTCAATATGCGCCAATGGCGGGCAATCTTGCGGCAATGCTTGTAAAAAGTCCGCCACCGCCGGAGCTTGCCATAAGTGAACCGTCACCCCCGCGCTGTCGTTACTGACATCACCGGACAACCCAAAACGATGGGCAAGTTGCCAGATATAAGGGCGAAAACCCACCCCCTGCACTTTGCCCTTTATCCGCAGACTGAGGCCATTTATCTCCACAAAAACTCCTTCGCAGGGCTGCCAGCAGCCTGTTTTATAGCTTGGAGATCGCGGGGCGACTGCACCGATGGGCGCTCCGGCGACTTACGTCGCTACGACCCATTCGGCACATTTCCCCGCTTATCAACTTGTTAATCGCCTGTCACTTCAAGGACAAATGGGATCCCAAAAGTCATTGGAGTTGCAGGTAGGCAGCAAGTAAGCAAATCCCGATGAGCTGACACAAGTCAGTGATTCGGGTGAGCGAACGCAGCTAACACCCCTGCGGCTTCAAGGACAAATGGGATCAGCAGATTCGGGGCAGCGGCTCGTCAAGAGGCAAATCCAATCGCCGCGAGACCCCAAATGCACCGCATAACCGCACTTGTTTATTCTCCGTCACCTGTCCGATAACCGCGGCATCCTGGCCCAGTGGGTGGCGATGTAATTCAGTTAAAACAGCGTCTTGTGCTGCGGGGGAGACCACCAGCACCAGTTTGCCTTCATTAGCAAAGTTGAGCGCATCCAGCCCCAGTAATTCGCAAATACCGCGCACCGCGGGTTTCAGTGGCAAATCTGCTTCGTTGATTTCCATGCCGCAACCACTGGCGGCGGCAAATTCGTGCAAAATTGCCGTCACTCCACCACGGGTAGCATCGCGTAGCGCCCGCACACCGCTAATATGGCGCAGGGGGGCAATCAAGGGGGCTAGCAGGGCGCAATCACTGACTAACTCGGCCTCCAGCCCCAAACCTTCACGCAAATTTAAGATGGTTGCGCCGTGATCGCCCAAGGTACCGCTGACAACTATCCGATCACCCGCACGGATCATCGCGGTTCCCCATTGGATATCCGCCGGGATCACCCCGATGCCGGTGGTATTGATGAAGATCTTATCCGCCGCACCGCGCTGCACCACTTTGGTATCACCGGTCACTATCTGAATTCCTGCCTGCTGCGCCGTGGCCGCCATTGAGTGCACAATGCGCTCCAAATCAACCATCGGCAGCCCTTCTTCCAGAATAAAACCACACGAAAGATAACGCGGCGTTGCGCCACTGACCGCCACATCATTCGCCGTGCCGCACACCGCCAATTTGCCGATGTCGCCGCCGGGGAAGAAAATAGGATCAATGACATAACTGTCGGTTGATATCGCCAGCCGATCGCCCTGTGCTGTCAGATCTGCCAGCGCAATGCGCGCCTGATCTTCCCGCTCATTCAGTGCCGGATTAGAAAACGCCGCCAAAAACAGGGATTCGATCAAGCTCTGCATTGCCCGCCCACCACTGCCGTGTGCCAGGGTAATTTCTTGTTTATTCATTAGGTTGTGACCTGATTAATTGGTTTCGATAACCAATATTTATCGTTTGGTGTCTAGCGGGGCGGTTGCACCGATGGGCACTCCGACGGCTTACGCCGTTACGACCCATTCGGTACATTTCCCCGCAAATCAGCCTTGTCATCACTCTGATATCAAAAACTATCGGTATTGATGGTAGGCGGCGCAAGCTCCTTCGGAGGAAACCATCAGCGCGCCGAATGCATTATCTGGCGTGCATTCGCCACCAAACAGTGGGCATTGATCCGGTTTACAACGCCCGGTCAGCACATCGCCGCAACGGGATCGCGGATCATCCGCCACTCGCTGTTGCTGCGGGGTGAAACGCCGCTCCGCATCAAACGCCTGATAAGCCGGGCTAAGTTGCACTCCAGAATCGGCTATTTCGCCCAATCCGCGCCACTCACTGCTGGTTTTCACCACAAACACTTCAGCCAGCGCTTGTTGCGCTAGCAGGTTGCCGCTGTCCGGCACAATGCGCCGATATTGATTTTCCACGGCACAGCGCCCACTGACCATCTGCTCCAGCAGCATCACCAACCCTTGCAAAATATCCAGCGGTTCAAAGCCGGTGACCACCAATGGTTTGTTAAATTGATCGCAAATAAAGCCGTATGGCGTGGTGCCGATCACCATACTGACATGGCCAGGTGCGAGGAAACCGTCGATCCGTACATCGGGCTGTTGCAGCAAGCTGCGCAAGGTGGGAATAATAGTAATGTGCTGGCAGAACACAGTGAAATTGGTCAGCTCCAGCCGTTTGGCCTGTTGCAGTGTTAAGGCCGTGGCGGGCATGGTGGTTTCAAAACCGAGACCGAAAAACACCACTTCGCGATCCGGATGCTGCTGCGCAAGTGTCAGGGCATCCAGTGGCGAGTAAACCACCCGAATATCGGCCCCGCGCCGCTTGGCATCCAACATTGAGCCATTGCGCCCCGGCACCCGCATGGCGTCGCCGTAAGTACAGAAAATCACCGCTGGATGGGCGGCAATCTCCAGACAACTGTCAATGCGGCCCATCGGCAACACGCACACCGGGCAACCCGGCCCATGGACAAACTCCAAACCGTCCGGTAGCAATTGATCCAAACCGAATTTGAAGATCGCATGAGTGTGACCGCCGCACACTTCCATAATTTGTAGCGGTAAACGCTGTTGATCCGCAAGTTGCGGCAGCAAGTTTTCGATCCGTTGCAATAATGCGCTGACCAGCGCCGGATCACGGAATTCATCAACGTAGCGCATCATTGGCCCCACTGGCGATATCATCCAAATCCAGCCCAACCGCCTGCATATGCGCTAATGCCGCCAGTGTTTGCTGGGCTTCATCTTCATCAAGCAAGCTCATGGCGAACCCGACATGCACCAATACCCATTGGCCGAGTAAGTCAGCCGGTGACGCGTCACACACCAACGCGATATTGATTTCGCGTTTTACGCCACTCACTTCCACCCAAGCCAGTTGGTGGATATCTTCGCCCACCGCCACTATTTTACCGGGTACGCCTAAGCACATCGCTGTGTCTCCAGCCATTCCAGCCACAAATCCATCCCCTCACCGCTGCTGGCTGACAAAGCAATCACCTGAATATCCGGGTTCACTTGGCGGGCATAATTGATGCACTGTTCAATATCAAAATCCAGATAGGGTAACAGGTCGATTTTATTGATAATCATCAGGGTGGAGGCGGCAAACATATGAGGATATTTCAGCGGTTTATCTTCGCCCTCGGTCACTGACAGCACCGCGACCTTATGGCGCTCCCCCAGATCAAAACTGGCCGGACACACCAAATTGCCGACATTTTCAATAAATAGCAGGCTGTCATTGCTGAGATGTAGGCGGTGTGCGGCATCATGCACCATCTGCGCATCCAGATGGCAACCTTTGCCGGTATTGACCTGAATCGCCGGGACACCGGTGGCGCGAATGCGTTCGGCATCATGAGTGGTTTGCTGGTCACCTTCAATCACCGCGCAGGGCACTTGCCCGGCCAGCCGTTGCAAGGTGGTGGTCAATAAGGTGGTTTTGCCGGAGCCGGGGCTGGAAACCAAATTCAGCGCCAAAATATGTTGCTCGACAAAATGCTCACGATTATGGCTGGCTAACTGGTTGTTTTTGCTCAGGACGTCCTGCTCGATTTGCAACAGTCGGCGCTGCCCCATGCCCGGCGCATGGCTACCGGCTTCACCCTGACCATAATGCAGCCCCAGTTTGTCAGCATGAACTTGCGGAGTGAACGGCTCGGAGGCGGGCGCGTCTGTGTCCTCGGGCTGAATGTCCTCAAATTCAGTGGCCGCCATCGGCTCTGGCGCTTTACCGTGATAGTGATGATGGACATCACCCTGATGGTAATAATAGTGATGGTGAACAATGACCGGCTGCGTCCCCTTGGCAACATATTTGTGTTTATGTTTATGCTGAATCTTTTGCGTCAGGGCAGCCGTTTCGTGACGGTCATGCTGGTGGCCGTCATCGTGATGATGATGGTGGTGATCGTCATGGTGGTCGTGGTGGTGATCATCATGTTGATGATTGTCGTCGCCCTCGATCTTTCTCTCGCCGCTGGCGCAACCACAAGTCGTACACATAGGAATTCACTCCTTCAGGATTATTCCACTTCTATCTGTTTTACCTGCAAATTGCTGCCACTCTCTACTTGCAGAGCATGACTGCCACAATGCGGGCACCCGGCATCATGCCGGTCAATGGCAACACTCTTGCTGCACTCCCAGCACCAGGCCACTGCGGGTAGGTAGCTGAGATGCAATTGACAATTTTCTGCCAGTGTCTGCCGGCTGGCGGCATCAAAGCTGAAGCGCAAGGCGCTTTCCTCAATACAGGAAAGCGCGCCAATTTCCAGCCAGACCGCGGTTATCCGTGAGGCGCCGTTAAGCCGCGCCTGTTTTTCAATTAGCTCCAGCGTACTGAGACACAAACTGATTTCATGCATGCTGATTCTTTATTTGGCTAACTTTGTTAAACAAGGCCCGCCGCCGGGGATTAGCGGGCGCATCAGCATCCACCACCGGCAGTGAAAGCGCCATGCGCGCACTCTGCTCCGTCAACTGCAATGCCCGTTCGGCACTGAGCGCGGTGTCCAGTGGCGACATCAATGAGCGGCTTAGATACTGCCCGCAACCGGCAATTTCGCTGACGGTAAAACCCATTGCGCCGCAAGGTAATGCCAGCACCAGCCGCTCACCCACTGCGCGGCGTTGCCAACTCTGCTGCGGCCCCGGCAATACCACCAAACTCAGCATCCACGGGGTCAATAACGCGCCAATCCATTGCTGCTCAAATAACTGGAATCCACAAGCCCGCAGCGGAATATGGTCACGATAAAATGGCAAGCCGCGCATTTCATCGGCCGCCACTTGGCCGAATACCTGTTCCAGCAATGCAGCTGGGTTTTGTTCATGGCCCGCAATGACATCAGACATGACTTTCTTCTCGCGCTTTGAGGGTAATCCCGCTGCTGCGTAATGCTGCCAGAATCTGTTCCAGCGCCGGTTCAATGGCCCGTGTGACCGTCGGGGTCAGACCAATATTCGGAGCCAATGATTCGGGCACCACCCCCACCAAGGTCAACTGGCGCGGGAACTCATCAGTCAATTGCAGCGCCATCAGCACATCACATAGCCCTAACTGATGTGGCGATACTTTGCGGCTAAACATCGCCGGTATTTCTTTATCGCGCAATACCGCGACACTGCCCGGTGGCTGCCCCGTCAGCACCGCATCGGCCACAATCAAATGCTCACGATTGGCCATAGCTTCCATCAATTCCAGACCGGCGGTGCCACCATCCAGCACCTCAACCCCCGGCGGGATGTGAAAGCGCTGCTCCAGCGCTTCGACAATTCGCACACCGACAGCTTCATCGCTGAGTAATAAATTACCTATACCTAATACCAAAATCCCCATCACAGCACCTTGACTTTGGTCACTTCGTTGCCCGTTGTATCAACAATATGTACTGCACAAGACATACACGGGTCGAATGAGTGAATGGTCCGCACCACTTCAAGTGGTTTGGCAGGATCAGCAACCGGTGTTCCCACCAGCGCTTGCTCGTAAGGCCCCGGTTCATCATTATAATTGCGCGGCCCGGCGTTCCATGTCGATGGCACCACCGCCTGATAGTTGGCGATTTTGCCATCCTTGATAACCACCCAGTGCGACAACATGCCGCGCGGGGCTTCTTCAAAGCCGACACCACGAATTTCGCCGGTTAGCGGAATATCCGGCTTGATAAAGGTTTCGACGTCACCGGTACCAATATTGGTGACCAGCGCAGTCCATTGTTGGGCCAAAGTTTCATGCAGCACACAGCAGTGCACCGCACGGCCAATAATGCGCCCCAGAGTGGATGGCAACTGTTCAGGAGTAATCCCCTGCCCGCTCAGTTTTTGGTAAGCCGCGCCGATATCACTGAAATGCTGTTTAGTCGGAGCGTGTCCGGCGGCCAAGCCGCACATTAACCACGCCAGCGGCCCCACTTCCACAGTTTTGCCATAGAAAGTCGGCGCTTTTACCCACGAATATTTGCCATCTTCCTGCCAGCCGGTGTAATTGGGGTTGGTTTTGCCCTCCCACGGGGCCAGCGGCTCGTCGTCCTGATACCAAGCATGCTTGCCGCTCTCGGCAATGCCTTTGATCAAGTAAGGATCGTTGTGATTAGCAATCGGGCGGAAGCTGCCGTTTTCCAGATAGCCGCCCGGTAGCAGGAAGGTTTCCCCTTTGCGGTCAGTCGGCAACTCCGGCACGCTGAGGTAGTCATCCGCCCCTTTGCCCAGATTGAGCCAACCTGGATAGTGGGCGGCAATCACCGCGGTATCGACCTTATAAACCTGCTCAATAAAGCTGCCCAGCCGGTCAATAAAGGATTTCACCAACATTAGGCGCTCCAGATTGAGCACACTGGGCATATCCAGATTGATTGGGTTGGCAACGCCCCCCACAGCAAGGTTCTGAATATGCGGCGTTTTTCCGCCGAGCACCGCCACAATGCGGTTGGCATCGCGCTGGCATTCCAGTGCTTGCAGATAATGCGCCACCGCAATCAGATTGACCTCTGGCGGCAATGCCATCGCCGGATGGCCCCAGTAGCCATTAGCAAAAATACCTAACTGCCCGCTGGCGACCAAATCTTTGATTTTCTGCTGCACACGGGTGAATTCTTCCGCGCTGTTCAACGGCCAACTGGACAAGCCACTCAGCATGGCTGCCGCCTTTTGTGGCGAGGCTTGCAGCGCCGAGGTCACATCCACCCAGTCCAACGCAGATAGTTGATAAAAATGAACAATATGGTCATGAATACTGTGCGCGGCCAGAATCAAATTGCGGATATGCTGAGCATTAACCGGCACTTCCATCCCTAATGCATTTTCCACCGCCCGCACCGAAGCAATGGCGTGAATAGTGGTGCATACGCCGCAAATGCGCTGCACAATCATCCAGGCATCGCGCGGATCATTACCTTGTAAAATTTCTTCCATGCCACGCCACATGGTGCCGGAGGACCAGGCTTTAATGACCTTGCCGTCCTCAATTTCGCAGTCGATCCGCAGGTGCCCCTCAATGCGGGTGACGGGATCAATGGTGATGCGTTGGCTCATGCTTTACCTCTGTCTGATTATTCTTATGTAACTGGCCGTGAGCAGGAAGCACCGGCAACAGCCGAATCAATAAAATGTAGGCGCAGACCTCAATGGCGACGAAGCCGATGGAGATCAGGATTTCACTGGTGGTGGGGAAGTAGTTGTAGCCGCCGCCGGGGTTAAAGGCCAACAACGAGTAATTAAGCCGCCATAGCGCCCCGCCGCCGATCATGCACAGCGCGCCGATAAACAGTAAGCGGCTGTCTTCTCTGGCCCGCCGAATACGGAAAATCAGTAGCGGCAAAGCCATCAGGACGATTTCAGCCCAGAAAGCAATGGCATAGCGGTCAAAGTGCCACAGATATTCTGTCTTATGGCGCACGATAACTTCACCGAGACGCAGTAGAATAAACAGCAGCAAGAACACGTCGATAATGGTGGTTAATCGCGTGAACAATGGCGCTTCATTTGCCCCGCGCCCGCGCAGTCCGGCCTGTACCAAAGAGCCTTCGAAAATAACAATCGAGAAACCCAAAATGGCGGCGGTTAGCAGGGAGAACAGCGGCAACATTTCATAACTTTGCCACAGCGGATGAATCTTAGCCCCGGCGGCTATCATCAATGAACCCATGGAAGACTGGTGCATGGTCGGCAGCAACGCACCGAGCGCGATGACAAAAAACATCACTTTGTTCAGCCGCTTAAGTGAGATTTTCCAGCCCAGCCGCTCAAACAGCGCCGGGGCAAACTCTACCGCCATCACGCCGATGTAAATGGTCATACAGACGGCGGTTTCGAATAGCACCGAGTTGACATTGAAATGACCGGGAATAAAGAAGTAAGGCAAGTTCCAATAGCGGCCCACGTCGATGGTGATGGAAAGGCCACCGAGCGCGTAACCAAACAAACTGGCGAGCAGCGCCGGGCGCACCAGCGGGTGATATTCCCCCCGATTGAACACATAAACTGCCCACGCCAATGCCCAGCCACCACAGGCCAACCCGGTGCCGACCAGTAAGTCGAAAGCAATCCAGATGCCCCATGGGAATCCGCCATTCAAATCACTGACTGACCCCAGCCCGAGTACCAAACGTTTGACAATCAACAGCGCGCACAGCACCACAAAAGGCGCTAACAGCATCACCGGCCAACTGACCAGCCGCCCACCCAATGGGCTGGATTTATGCATCGTCATCTTGGCCGTCCTTTTTATCGTGCGGGTCAGTATCATGGTCTTTGCGCTCATCGCGGGTATTGCGATGCACCAAAGCAGTGACACCGGCCAACACCGCCAGTGGCAAGATCATGCCCTTGTACAGGGTGTGCTGGACATGCTCAGAGCGCGCGCCGGTCGCCAAGTCTGCCAACGGCGGCAAATCCAGTTTCTCGGCCGGAATCCCCGTCAGCACCAATACCTGGGTGCCGCCGCCCTCTTTCTCACCGTAAACATGGTGGTCATAATGAGCGACCGGATGTTCGTAGGTGTCATTGGCGCTGAGTGTTTGCCGTGGGAAAAGGGTGTTTTCGCCCGGTTTGAGAGTCAGCCGACGTTGTGCTTCTGACAGCAATTCTTCACGAGTGCCGAAGATCACCGCACCGGTCGGGCACACCTCGACACAGCCGGGTAAGCCGCCTTTATCCAGCCGCTCGACACCTTTCTGATTGCATAATTCACATTTATGAATCTTGCCAAAGGGATTGTGATAATCGTATTTCGGCACATTGAACGGGCACCCGACCATGCAGTAGCGGCAGCCAGTGCAGACATCCGGGTTATAGTGAACAATGCCGGTTTTGGCATCTTTGCGCAGCGCACTGACCGGACAAACAGAAACACAATTCGGATCAACACAATGCATGCATTGCTTTTTGATATAGGCGTAGCCGTCTTCCAATTGATCTTTATGAATTCCCGCGCCGCTAGTCCAGACCTGAATAATATTGTTGGTATAGGGGCTGAGTTTGTCATTATCCGCCCAAAGGGCGTCACCGCTGGCATAGACCTCACTATGATTGACCTGCTGACATTTGCTCACACAGGCCTGACAGCCAACACATAATGTCGAGTCATACAACATGCTCAGCGCACCGGGGATCGGCGGCCGATTTTGCACCTCGGCTTGGGCGCTGGGCGAAAGCCCCGCCAACAGCACACCGCCAGACGCTAATTTGAAAAAGTGACGTCGATTCACGGCTATTCCTCCCGCGATGAGTGATCGTCATCTTTGCGGCGCTGTTTCTGTTGCCGCCCCAGTTCACGAACCGTCATCAGACTAACACCCGCGACCAACCCCACCACGCCGCCCAGCAATGCCGTGGCGGTGGTCGAAATTTCGCCGCCCTCCGGGTTATTAATCAGCGGTTTTTCAGCGCGCGGTGTCGGGTTCTCGACATTCGCCAATTGGGCAATACCTTTAGTAAACCCGATTCCCTCCTCATTACAGCCATAGCAAGGGTGCCCAATACCCACCGGCCAGATGCCACCGCCAACATCGCAGAATTCCAGTGTCGGGCAGTTGCCGTAGGTTTCCGGCCCTTTGCAACCCAGGTGATAAAGGCAAAAACCTTGACGATGCCCTTCGTCGCCAAATTGACGGGCAAAACGGCCAGCATCGAAGTGTGGGCGGCGCTCGCAGTTTTCATGGATTAAACGGCCATAAGCAAAAGTCGGGCGATTTTTGCTATCCAGCGCCGGTGGCCGCCCGAAGGTAATGATGTGGGCTACTGTCGCCAGGAAGTTATGCGGATTGGGCGGACAGCCGGGAATATTAATCACCGTTTTGCCCGGTAGCGCCGCTTGCAAACTCACCGCACCGGTCGGGTTGCCCCCCGTCGCGGGAACCCCCCCCCAAGCGGAGCAAGAACCAATGGCAATAATAGCCGCCGCATGTTCTGCGGCTTCGCGGATATGCTCGACAATAGGTTTGCCCGCCACCATGCAGTAAATTCCACCGTCTTTCAGTGGAATCGACCCATCCACCACCAGCACATATTTCCCTTTGTACTGTTCGATGGCCCGGTGTTTATTCTCCTCCGCTTGCTCACCAAATGCCGCAGAGAGCACTTCGTGATACTCCATTGAAATAACATTCAACAACAGGTTTTCAATGGTCGGGTGAGTGGAACGTAACAGTGATTCGGTGCAGCCAGTACATTCCTGAGCACCAATCCAGATAACTGGAGGGCGCTGGGGGGAACTGACCGTGTTGGCAATTTCAGCGGCAGCCTTGCTGCTGAGCCCCATGGTGGCCGCCAATGCGGCACAAAGCTTCATAAAATCACGACGGTTAACGCCATGCTGGGAAAGCATGTTTTTTTCCCCTGTCATTATTATTCTATTGTTTACATACCCGTGACGAATAACGGGCATACCCTTACAAATAATATGGCTTCTGTTAATAGTTTGTAACTTTAGAAATTTAATTAAGTTGATCTTTATCAATGGAATTTGATTGAATTAGCGTGTAGGAAATATCTGTGAACTAAAACCGTTTCAGCAAAATATTTTATTTGCCACGAAATAGAAAATCTGTCAGGAGGAAGTCTGGTGAATGTAGATGGAATTGAATATCATTAACTCAATAATGAAACCAATCTCAATAACTTTAATTAAATATTAGTTATTTTAGTTAGTTAACTAAAAATAAAAGTTTCACATCATATAAAAACGAAACAAAAAAAAAGCATAAATATAGATCATAAAGCACAATTAATAATGAATAATACTGCGACAAAAAACTTATCATTATTAAGTCGGATATCAATCAGATTTTTATCAATCTCATTAATTTTAAGGGTTTAAAGTTCTGTTTTTCCCCTCTAAATCGTCAAATCTTAATGTTACAAAATGGATCATCCCGGCGTGATGTTTAAAAAACAACCAATATGAATTAATTGCATCTTTTGTATATAAATCAAACTTTTGGTAAATAACTCGTGCTATGATTCATTTGCCGGTCAATATTCAACCGGTTATGCGGTGAACACCGCTGCAATTTCAAGTAGGAAGGGATAACCCAAACTCATTGGAGTTGCAGGTAGGCAGCAAACGAGCGAGTCCCGATGAGCTTACTCAAGTAAGTGATTCGGGTGAGTAAGCGCAGCGAACACCGCTGCAATTTCAAGTAGGAAGGGTCTATATGATAAAACCATTCATTGTTGTTGCTATCGCCGTCGCCACACTCAGTGGCTGCGCAAATAATAACACCCTTTCGGGCGATACTTTCAGCAGCGCTCAGGCTGGGCAGGCCCAAGCTGTCACTTACGGTACTCTGGTTTCTGTGCGCCCAGTCACTATTCAGGGCGGTGATGGGAATAATGTCGCCGGTGCCGTCGGCGGGGCTGTTGTCGGTGGTTTCCTCGGCAATACAATAGGCGGCGGAACAGGTCGGCGTCTCGGCACTGCCGCAGGTGCCGTTGCCGGTGGTGTTGTCGGCCAACAAGTGCAGAGCATGATGAACCGCAGTAGCGGAGTTGAATTGGAAGTTCGCCGTGATAACGGCACCACCTTCCTGGTTGTTCAGGCCCAAGGTGTGACTCAGTTCCAACCGGGGCAACGAGTCACCATTGCAACCCATGGTAATACTGTCACTATCACACCGCGCTAATTTTTGCCGCCCGAACGCCGTGTTTGGGGACAGCTCTTATTGATATTTAGCGCTGTAAACAAATTTGCATGCGACTTGCAGTAGCCGCGAAGAGGCCCGGCCCATGGAAGGGCCAAGTGGCAAATATAACCAACACACATAGTGTTTGTAGCATGACGGGTATAATGTAAAAAAGCACCGCCCAGCCCTAAAAGCTCGAGGGGAAGCTGGACGGTGAAAAAAGAACATAACTATCCGGCTTTCTTTGCTGCCGGCTTCACTACATTCTCTCCGTGGTTACCAAAAAATTGATATAAAGTATCTGAAGCCGTTTTGGTTAATACCATAATTTCAATACGGCGATTTCTAGCCGCAAGAGGTTCCGCCGGATCCAGTAGCATCTGATCCGCCATTGCATTAATTTGCAGTACTCGCCCCTCACTTAACCCACCTTTGACTAACGCTTTATGGGCCATCAATGCCCGCTCACCCGACAGATTCCAGTTGTTGTACATCACTTGATCACGATAGCGGGAAGCATCGGTATGGCCGGTAATAATGATTTTATTATCCATTTCATTAAATGCCGGGGCCAATTCAGCCAGTAAACGGCTGAAAAATGGGGTCAGCACTGCACTGCTGCGCTGGAACATATCGCGCTGTTTATCATCCTGAATCAAAATACGCAGCCCTTGTGGCACCACTTCCATTTGCAAGTTAGATTGCGCATCGTAGGCGGAGGTAATTTGCATAATGACGCGGGATAATTCTTCCATTTCTTGACGTGACTTATCCACCACATCTTCCAAAGACTGTTCTGGCTCCGGTACTTCGATTGCCAAATTGCTTTTGGTTTCTTTCGCTTGTTCCTTGCCATCAATGCTGTTAGAGAACTTGCCGCCACCACTTTTACTTTGCGAGGGAATTGAAATAAATGATTGCTGGGTAAAAATAGTTTGGCCGTGCAGCTGCGCGACGATTTCTTGTCGCTCCTCTTCTGGCACCACACCCACAATCAACTTTGTCGTCGTGACGAAAGGTGCCGAGCGAATTTCTGAGGTTTCCGCCCGCTTTACGTTAGATGCACTACCGGGCAAGCAGATGGCTATTGATGCCGACCTTAACGCCGGATTAATCAATCAGGAACAAGCCCGCCTACGCCGTAAAGAAGTTGCCAGCGAAGCCGACTTCTACGGGGCAATGGATGGCGCATCCAAGTTTGTTCGTGGTGATGCTATCGCCGGTATTATGATTCTGGTGATCAATGTGATCGGCGGCATTTGTATCGGCATTTTCAAATACGACCTCAGTGCCAGCCAGTCATTCCAGCAATATGTATTACTGACCATTGGTGATGGTTTAGTCGCACAAATTCCTTCACTGTTATTAGCCACTGCCGCAGCAATTATTGTCACTCGGGTAAGTGATGGCGGTGATATGACTGATGAAATTAAAGATCAGTTATTAGCAAAACCGACTATTTTATATGCTGCGGCATTTGTGATGTTTATTCTCGCCATTGTGCCGGGGATGCCCCATCTTGCCTTTCTCAGCTTCACCGGATTACTCCTGTTCGCCGCTTGGCAGCAAAGTAAAAAAATACAGCAAGCGAATATTGAACCCGATCTTACAACCCTCAACCAAGCAATTTCAGAAGATAACTCACTCAATATTAATTGGGATAATATACCCGTCGTAGAACCTATCGGCCTGAATCTTGGTTATAAATTGGTGACACTGGTTGACGAAGCGAAAGATCGGCCATTAATCCAGCGGCTGCGTGGTGTGCGCCAAATTATCTCGGAAACCTGCGGAATCATATTGCCCGAAGTTAAAGTGCGGGAGAATTTTCGTTTAAAGCCCTCTCAGTACACTATTAATGTTAATGGCGTCAAAGTCGCGGGCGGTGAAATTTATATTGATAAACTAATGGCAATTCCAACTACGGAACAATACGGGGAAGTCGATGGTGTTTTGTCGATAGATCCCACTTATGGCCTGGCGGTGGTGTGGATAGAGCCACAAAATAAGGCGAATGCCTTAAACTTTGGCTATCAAATCGTCGATTGTGCCAGTGTGGTAGCAACTCATGTCAATAAAGTGGCACGGGAACACCTGCCAGTGTTATTTAATTACGACGATATAACACAATTACACCAACGGCTGGAGTCATTGTCACCTCGACTAGCGGAAGATTTTGCTGCGGCATTTAATTTTAGTGAGTTATTAAAAGTCTATCGGCAATTATTAATCGAAAATGTCTCCCTTAAAGATATTGTGACCATCGCAACCACATTATTAGACAGTGCCAATGTGACGAAAGACTCACTTTTATTGACCTCCGATGTGCGGTACGCGTTGCGCACCGGGATCGTCAATAGCATCAATGGCGATGATAAAAACCTGTCGGTTTATACCATTAATAATGCATTGGAGAATATGTTGCTTGGCTCACTCAATCAGGCACAGCAAGCAGGAAAAATCGTCTTGGATAATTTCCCTGTCGACCCAAATATTCTGACCCAGCTACAACAGAATATGCCTATCATTAAAGAACAAATGAAAGCGGAGAATCACCAACCTATTTTATTGGTCACTCCGCAATTACGCCCCTTGATTGCACGCTATGCACGATTATTCTGCAATGGGCTTAACGTATTGTCTTATAACGAAATACCTGATGATATGTCATTGAACGTGATTGGGACGTTAGAATAAAAATATTGTTAATTATCATTATAAAAATGGCCAGGGTGTCGACACTCATTGCTCGACACCCTGGCCATTTTTTATATACTTAAAATTCCTGTCGCGAATCATAGGCCCTGACTCAATTAATTGAGTCGGAATAAGAGCACCCCGCCCACTCTTCGGCGACCTTCACCAGCAAGATATATCAGTTATCCATAAAGGTTTGTTGCCATTCGACAATAGTTTTAGGTCTTTTATCTTTGTCTTCAGGCACATTAGTAAAATAATGAACTCGCAGGCTTCCATTCTTGTCAGGTGCAATATATGCGGCCCACATCAAACCGCTACGATTATACATAATTATCGACGCTCGTTTATTTGCAGCCCCTCGCACCCACGTAGATAATACTTTTGCGCCTCGATTATCCCTGTCTTGGCTATAGATATAGACATTAGCTGAAGCAATAAATTGGGCATAATGTTCACCGACTAACTCACGGAAAATCTTATCATTCTCGGCATCAGTAAAAATACCAATGGAAAGTAAAGTCGATATTTCGCGTGGATCTTTTTCAGCTCGGACATATTGCCCATCAATAAAAACATCTTTGGGCATCGAGATGCGACACCCCCAACTGCCATTGCTGTGTACTTGAATAGAACCATCTTTTATTGGAATCAGTAACAGCCGACAATTTGCTGTATTTTCAATAAGATCAATCACAGCCAGCCCTTCAACTTTACGGGCCTCAGCTCTAAAGTTACCGGTATTTTCACCCGACCAGGCATGGCTATCAATACTAAATCCCCACTCCGTAACTCGAGTTACCTTGATAACACCACCCCGGTCATTACCTTTGGTGATATTCCACCATTGACCACGCCAGTCGAAATTTTCATCAATGTCTGACATAGAGGCAATGCCCCGAAAATAAGCACGCTGGATACAGTTATTACTGGTGCAACTGTTCAGAGATTTCTCCCATACTTGCCGCTGCTGATAAACTGTTTCAGTATCATATTTCACTAACATCGCTTGATAAATATCACTGAGTGTCTGATCAAGCCAATGAAGATCTTCATCACCGCAGACAGTGTATTCAACCGGTGTTGCTGCCCGCTGGCAGTTTATAGCGAAAGATGAAGATGAGATAATCATCAGCAAAAAAAAGAAAACACCGCGAAAAAAAACCATATTATTTAGCCTAATGAAAATATATTTTTATTATTAATGAGATAATTACGAATAGGGTTATTATATCGGCTTTATGGCTAAAAATCTGTATCTGACAATAAAAATCCACCAGATTATGCTAAGTATCCCGCACAACCCGATGGATTATCCATACTATTATTAATGGTAATTATTTCTATTATATAAAGTTAATATCTCTACAACTCATTATTCAGCCCTTTCAGGGGTAAATCACCAAGAATAAAATCATTAATGATGCTGTTGATATCCCTATCACTGCAAAAACCTAATGATTTAGCGTAGCGAGCGTCGAAATTTCCAGGCCAGGAATTGACAATTTTCTCAATGAGTGGGTCTTTCTGAATCCTAATTAGATTGGCCACTTCATTACCTGCAATGCGCCGTAATGTATCAATTATCTGTTGCACACGAACAGATAACCCAGGCAGATTAATCACTCGCCCAGACTTAAGCTGACTGGCATCCAGTTGATGACCATGAATCAGGTTATTAATTGCCATTTTCGGCGATAACAGCCACAAGGGTGTTTGTGGGCTAACAGGGCAAACTACTGCAATACCCTGTAATGGCTCACGAATAATGCCACTGGCAAAGCTAGAAGCGGCGCGATTAGGTTTGCCGGGGCGCACTACAATAGTCGGCATTCTTAAGCTACGACCATCCACGAATCCCCGACGGCTATAATCTGCCAGCAATAAATCATTCAATGCTTTTTGCGTCCCATAGGAACTTTGCGGCGCCCAAACCTGCTCATCGGGCACCACTGCCGGTAACTCTCCGCCAAATACAGCTACTGAACTGGTAATGATGATTTTAGGGCAATGCCCCAATTGACGCGCCCGCTCCAGCAGCCCACGGGTGGCATCAAAATTGATGCGCATACCCAGTTCAAATTCCTCTTCTGCTTGACTGGAGACAATTGCCGCCAGATGGAAAACGGTGCCAATCTGATGGTCAAAAACATTCGCCAGCCATGATGAATCGGCGATATCACCACAAGAGACCTGCACCCGCTCATTAGCTATCCCACGCAGCGGCACCACATCACAGGCAATGATTTTATTGATACTGTGCTGATGACCCTGGCTATCCTTCAGACTCTCCAGTGTCAGTAAATGCTCAATTAATCGACGCCCCAGAAAGCCCGCAGCACCCGTTACCATTATGTTCATTGTCATATCCTTTTTATCTGCGCGGTTAGCGGTTAACTGTTTTAGCTGGAACTAAAAAGACTAACCCTGCACCAATAAATAACATGGTAGAAATAATCAACATCCCGACGGTGGTACTTTGCGTCAGATCTTTCAGATACCCCATCATATAAGGTGCGACGAAGCCCCCCAGGTTGCCCCAGGAGTTAATCAGTGCGATACCTGCGGCAGCAGCGGTGCCACCAAGGAAGGCCGTTGGCAAGCTCCAAAACAGTGGCAAAGTGCTCAATGCCCCCATAGCTCCTATAGTTAACCCCACCATGGCGATGATGATGTTGTCACTGAAGCTGGCGGAGATGATCATCCCAATTCCACCCAATGTCGCAGTTAATGCCAAGTGCCAGCGCCGTTCCCGTAAGCGGTCGGCACTGCGTGATACCACGACCATGGTCACAGCCGCCGCCGCATAGGGGATGGCGCTCAATAAACCGATGTACAAGATATTGGTCACTCCGCTGTCTTTAATCAGCGTCGGCAACCAAAAACCAATGGTGTAAAAACCGGAAATCAGGCAGAAATAAATAAGGGTGAGTAACCAGACTCGGGGTTGCAGGAAAATCTCTTTCAGGCTGCTATGGACATGATGCTGTGTGTCATTATCGATATTGGTCTGTAGGATTTTTTTCTCTTCGACAGTCAGCCATTTGGCATGTGCGATCCTGTCCGTCAGTTTAAAAATCACCAAAATACCGATGAGTATCGAGGGGATACCTTCCAGAATAAACATCCATTGCCAGCCAGCAAAACCATGGAAACCATTAAAGGCATCCATTATCCAGCCAGATAGCGGTGCACCTATCACCCCGGATAATGGCACTGCGGTGGCGAATAAGGCATACATTCGGCCACGGCGGTTACTCGGGAACCAATAAGAAATATACAGGATTACCCCCGGATAGAAGCCGGCCTCAGCAATCCCCAACAAACAACGCATCACATAGAATGACATCGGCGTGGTGACGAAAGCCATCCCCGCCGAAATAATGCCCCAAGTTATCATGATGCGCGCAATCCACAGCCGCGCCCCAACACGATGCAACATCAGGTTGCTGGGAATTTCCAGGAAGAAGTAGGCAATAAAGAAGATACCGGCACCAAAACCATATACTGCATCGGAGAATTGTAAGTCATCAGCCATTTGCAACTTGGCGAAACCCACATTCACCCGATCAAGATAAGCCATGACATAGCACAGCATTAATAAAGGTAAAATATGCCATGCCGCTTTACGATAGGCATGATTCTCCTCCGGTAATACCTTTGGTATCACTAAAGGTTCGGTTGATGATTCAGACATAATAAAACCTCATATTATAGTTATTTGCAGGGAATAAAGGTCAGCCATAATCCTGTCAACCATAGCTGCTGGTGTTGCACATAAATGTTAATTTTAGTTATTTAATGTTTATTAAAGTTAAATTTAAGGGATAAATTGGGAAGTGAATGCGATTTAAATCACAACATTTAACAATAGATAATGGAGAAAGATACAATCAACTGATTTTAAAGGAGTTTGAATTTAATCTTATTCACGAAAAGTAACATTAACAGTGAAAATCGGCAGCAAGTGCCGTCATGAAGAGCAATACGAAAGGGTAAACAGCCAGATACGACTCACCCCACGCACAAGAAATTATCGCGGTGAGGTGTCACGAGGAAGCGCTTAGAAATGAAACATAACTGCTCAAGCAGACAGCACTGATCAAGCAGACAATGTCTATCAAGCAGACAATGTCGCGCCGCCGTCTACCACAATATCTTGCAGAGTAATATGGCTGGCTAAATCCGAGGCGAGAAACACCACGGTGTTGGCAATTTCCTGCGGGGTGGCGATTTTCCCCAGTGGGATACCCAATTTATATTGCTGTGGAAAACCGGCAATCGTCCGCTGCTGCGCATCTTCACTGTGCCACATGCCGCGCTGCATCGGGGTATCAGTAGAGCCGGGGGAGACCACATTGCACCGCACACCGTAAGCCGCTAACTCTAATCCAACACAATGACTCAAGCTGGTTAATGCTGCTTTAGAAGCACAATAAGCCGACATTTGGATGCGCGGCACATGCGCGGCATTGGAGCCAATAGTCACTACCGCGCCAAAACGCTGCCATTTGAACTGTGGGATTAACTGGCGCAAGAGATAAAACGCGCCGGAAACATTCACATTAAAGCACTGTTGCCAATCTTCGAGACTCAGCGCCTCAGTCTCTGCCATGCGGAGAATCCCGGCACCATTCACCAGAACATCAATACGCGGAACCTGGCTCAATAGATGCTGGCACACCAACGCGACTTGCTGCGGGTTGCTAATATCCAGCAACGCCGTGGTAAAAGGGAAGTTTTGTGTCGCCGAAAAGCTTTTATCCAACCCAACGACATCTGCACCCAGCGCGACAAACTGGCTGGCAATTTGATAGCCAATACCCTGCCCTGCCCCAGTGACCCACACCCGTTTATCAGTAAAATCCATCTGCGCCGCTTTGTTTATTGCGCAGGTACTTTTCGCGGGAGAAACCTGATTAGTCGCCATTATTCAACCCCGACCAATGACACATTTTTGTCTCGATCAATAAGTTGTGGCTCCAGCAGTTTCCACCAACCATTCAAGCTCGGGTTCTTGGCTAACGCGACAAAACTCAGTTCTATACCTTGCTGACGCCACTGTGTGGCTAGCGCCATGATATGCACCGAGTTCAGGCCATAATCGATCAGATTTTCGTCTTCATCGAAATCATCAGCATTTTCATCAATCAGAGCCAGCAATTGCTGTTTTAGCTTTTCTTTACTGAAAATAAGCGCATTTTCGTTCACGTTAGCGACAATTTCACTGGTAAATATCACCCGCCCGCTGCGCGTTGCCACATACTTAAGTGCCATCAAATGATCTTCCAGAGAGAAATCAGCGATAGCATCGGCGACCATAAATGGCTGAATATCTTGCATAAAAGCATCTGTGGCGGTCGTCAGGCAGCCGATATGGCCATAAATGCCACAAATAACCAACTGATCACGGCCCTTATCCGCCATGATTTGGCGTAATGGTGAGCGGTAAAACGCGCTGTATCGCCATTTAACAAGCACTTCATCATCCGTATCCGGTGTCAGCTCTGAAACGACTCGCTGTTTAGCCGGATGATTATTCAAACCTGCGCCCCACATATCATTAAGCAGCGCGCGATCCTCAGCACTTTGATGATTAGGCTGAGCAGTATAAATAACGGGTATTCCCTGCTGTTTACAGTAATTTCTCAACGCAGCAATATTGTCGATAACTTGCTGTATCAAATGGTTATTTTCACCATAAAAGCTCACAAAATAGTCCTGCATATCATGGATAAGTAACACGGCACGGGCGGGGTTAAACTGCCAATTCACTTTATTCGCCGGAAATTGCCCCACTTTAGGGAGGTCATAAGCAGAAAGAACCGGAATAGCCATCATAAAATCCTTATTTGCTAAGTGTACTAAGGCGGTCTTGAATATCCTGACGCAACCGCTTTTTATCTATCTTGCCAACGGGAGTAACAGGTAGGCCGGCGACGATTTCAAAACGATCGGGTAATTTGAAATCAGCCACCCCCATCTCACGCAGATATTTACGCAAAGTTACTGGCCGCAGATCGGTATTCGTGACGACAATAAATGCGCAGCTTTTCTCACCCATTATTTCGTCCGGCATAGAAACCAATGCCGCGTGAAGAATATCGTTATGGGCCACCAGCAGGTTTTCAATCTCTTCTGCGGCAATCTTTTCACCACCACGGTTAATCTGATCTTTTTCCCGCCCGACTACCCGCAAATAGCCCTCTTCAGTCATCTGTACCAGATCACCGGAATGGTAAAATCCTTCTTTATCAAAGGCATTGGCATTATGGGTTGGACTGCGGTAATAACCACGGAAGGTATAAGGGCCGCGCGTCACCAGTGCACCAACCTCTCCGATAGCCACGGGCATCCCATCACTATCCACCACTTTAATTTCGTCATCCTCGCTGATAGGCCGCCCTTGAGTGGTAAACACCAAGTGGTCGCTGTCACCAAAGCGAGTGTAATTCACTAATCCTTCCGCCATCCCCAACACCTGCTGCAACTGGCAGCCCAGTCTCTGTGGAATACGGCGAGCCAGAGACTCACTGAGTTTCGCCCCTCCAACCTGTAACACCTGCAAGCTGGCCAGGTCAGCGGAAAAATGCTCTGCGGCTTGTAGCCACAGGGCCACGGCGGGAGGAACCAAAGAGGTGAATGTAATTTGGTGGCGTTTAATCAGCGGGAAGCAACTCATCGCGCTGGGATCTGGAGCCAACACTACACAGCCGCCGACATAAAACACCCCTAATGCCCCCGGAGAACTGAGCGGGTAATTATGGGCGGCCGGTAAGGCGCAGAGATAGCGGGTGTGCTCGTCGAGCTGACAAATTTCTGCACTGGCCCGCACACTGTAGTAATAGTCATTGTGGGTGCGGGGGATCAGTTTTGGCGTCCCCGTGCTGCCCCCGGAAAGTTGGAAAAAAGCCACTTCGTCAGCCGCAGAGGGATAAAGTTCGGCAGTTTCATTATCCCGATCATTAAATCCCCCCTCGCTATACAACAAGGCCTCCAGCGACTGAGCGTAATCGGTATTTCCCGCCACAATGAGGAATTCCAGCATTGGCGTTTTTTTCTGTAATTCGGCGCAATAATCCCCTGTGGCAAACAGGTTATGGCTGGCATCAGCAATCAGTAAGCGCGGTTGGATTTGTTCAATATAAGCATTTAATTCCAATCGGTTATGACTGAATAATGCATTGACGGGCGCAACACCGATTTTTAATAGTGCAAAGTAAACCAGATAAAATTCAGCACAATTGGGGAGTTGAACCAAGGCGGTATCGCCACGGCGCATGCCCTGATGGGTTAAGCGCACAGCCAACTGCTGCGCTGCCTGCTCGAACTGCGCATAACTGATATGGCGCTCACCACAAATGATGGCCGTCGCCTCTGGCCGCTGCTGGCACTGGCGAGACAACATCTCCGTCATCGGCTGGTCTGTCCAATAGCCTTTCTCGCGATAGCGACGAGCAAACTCTTGCGGCCAACGGGTAAATTCAATACTCATAGCGGCACTCCTGATCGGGTGATGGCGATCGCATTGAGCATGGTGCCCAATTTGGCTTCAGTTTCTGCCCATTCCAGCGCGGGTTGTGAGGCAGCGACAATGCCCGCCCCGGCAAATAGCCGCACTTGTGTTGGATGTACCGTGGCGCACCGGATAATCACCGCCCATTCACCATTGCCCTGTTCATCACACCAACCCACAATTCCGCTGAATAACCCCCGCTCAAAAGGCTCTAATTGTTGAATTAACTGGCGGGCTTTTTGCGTCGGTAATCCACACAATGCGGGGGTTGGGTGTAACAGATTCGCCAGCTCTAACACCCGCATCTGTGGGTTTTCCAACTCACCGCTGATGGCGGAAGATAAGTGCCACAGCGCGGCGGTGCTAATCAATGAAGGTTGTGAAGGGATATGCAGACTTGAGCAATGTGGCGTCAATAAGCGGCGAATTTCGTCGATAACCAGCCGATGCTCATATTGGTCTTTCTCTGAATCCAGTAATGCCTGGCTAATATCCCAATCATGTTGTGGGTCGTCTTGCCGTTTCGCCGAACCAGCCAACGGATTGGTATAAACCCCAGCCAGATGTTTACGCACCAATAATTCAGGGCTGGCACCGAGTAATACGCCACCATCAGCAAGCGGCACGCGAAAATGATGCGCCGTGCTGTTTTGGATCAGTAAATGATTCATAACCTGATCGCTATCAACCGGGATGTCTGTATCAATTTCCAGAATACGGGACAGCACAACTTTATGGATTGCACCGCACTGACAAGCAGCAACAGCCTCCCCCACAATATGTTTGAACTCATTTTCATCCGGCAAACTGCGGCTGGCGAGGGCAGTAACCGCTCTGCGGCTATTAACACACGCAGCATCTACCAAAGCTTGGCGGTCACAAACCTGATAATGTTCCGGAATAAATAAGCACGATGCCTGACGGGCATCAAAAGGTATGGCCCCGACGATGATAGGCTGTTGTTGTCCAGCATCACGTGCACGTTGGAACGCCGATTGTAGAGCTGATTGCAGTGAATTTTCATGGTCAGCACGGCCTTGTGCCGCTTGATTAATTCGTTCGAAAATACCCTGGGTTTTGATACTCTGATGTTTTGAAGTAAATAGAAATGTTGAGGATACAGCTGAAAACGGCGAATTAACGGGCATGTCTGCAGAGCTGCCGTGTTCTTCAGAGCTGCCATGTTCTTCAGAGTTGAAGTACCGCACAAAGACCTCCATCACAATGCAAATAGTAATGGTAATAATAATTACTATCATTCCCTTTCGTGCGTGGTAAATTACGACTAAGAATTCATATTGTCAATCAATGTAAATATGTTATTGATGAATCTTATTTATATATCCCCCCAGAACTGGGGCTTAAAATAGAAAGAGAAAATGCCGTTATGTCCTTTTATATCAATTACATTCAGTATAAAAAATGGCGGTCAATATTGACTAAACTGGGTCTTTTGGGCCTTATTTTCTGCTTGTCTGCCTGTAAACCGGCGGAAGAAACTGCGGATCAGCAAGCACCATCATCAGGCAATGAGGGTACAGCTACGTGGACCCGCACAGTAGAAACGGCCAAAGGCCCGGTGGTACTAACACATCCCCCCAAACGGATTGTGTCCACCAGTATCACCATTACCGGGACTTTGCTGGCTATCAATGCCCCTGTGATTGCCAGTGGGGCGACCGTGCCTGACACCACAGTGGCTGACCATCAAGGTTTCTTTACACAATGGTCAGATGTTGCACAGGCCAAAAAACTGGTGCCAATGTACCAGACGGAACCCAATGCCGAAGCTGTCGCGGGAATGAATCCGGACTTAATTATTATTTCTGCCACTGGCGGGGATTCGGCCTTGAAGCTCTATGAGCAGCTGTCAGTTATCGCCCCCACATTAGTCATTAATTATGATGACAAAAGTTGGCAAGAGTTAGCCGTCGTGCTGGGCCAGGCAACAGGGCATGAAGCTGACGCACAGCAAGTTATTGAGAAATTCGCTAATCGACTCAATGAGGTAAAGCAGAATATTACGCTGCCACCACAACCGATTTCAGCGTTTGTCTATCAAGCGGCGGGCAGCACTGCCAATTTATGGACCGAGCATTCAGCACAGGGAAAACTACTACAGGAATTGGGCTTCACACTGGCAGAAGTCCCTGATGCGGTGAAAGGCAACACCAGCATGGGGCACCGCAAAGATATCATCCAACTGGGTGGCGAGAAATTGGCCGAGGGCCTTAACGGTGAAACTATTTTGCTATTCTCCGGCGACCAACCGGCGATTGACGCACTGAAAAATAATAAGTTTTTAGCTCATATCCCAGCAATTGAACATGATCGAGTTTATGCCGCGGGCTATGATACGTTCCGGTTAGATTATTACAGTGCGAGTCATTTATTGGCACGGATTGAGGGGATGTTTAAGGCTAAACCTTAATTATTTGATGTTTTATCAGACCGGTTAGTTTTTGGAGGATGATCTGGGGGCGTTCACAACTGAACCAGATCACCATCAACAAACCCCATCTATATCTTAAAAATTAAAACTAAAATCGCCCCTTCGGTATCACCAACGGCGTATGCGAAACCGGATCATCAATAATTAAACAGGGCATACCAAAAACCTGCTCGACTAAATCGGCAGTGATCACGTCGCGCGGTTTACCTTGCGTCACTATCTGCCCATCGCGCATGGCGATAATATGGGTGGCATAGCGGCAAGCATGATTAAGATCATGCAGGACGGCCACTAACGTATGGTTATGTTCCTGATTAAGATTGCTAAATAACTCAAGCAAATCAATTTGATGGGCAATATCTAAATAGGTGGTTGGCTCATCTAACAGTAACAATGGCGTTTGTTGCGCCAGCACCATGGCTATCCATACCCGTTGGCGTTGCCCGCCGGATAAAGCATCCACTGACCGGTCTGCCAGTTCACTGACCCCCGTGGCTTCCATGGCATGGCTGACCGCCAACCGGTCGGTTTGTGTCCATTGCTGCAACAATTTCTGATGGGGATAGCGGCCTCGCGCCACTAAATCCAGCACACTGATACCATCCGGAGCTTGCGAGCTTTGCGGTAATAAGCCCAAATGGCGCGCAACATGCCGGGTATCAAGGCTGGCAATATTCTTACCGTCTAAAATCACCTGGCCCGCCTGCGGTTTCAGCAAACGGCTCAAAGCACGTAACAGTGTCGATTTGCCACAGGCATTGGGGCCGACAATCACGGTAAACTCACCATCAGGAATGGCGACACTCAGGTTCTTGCTGATAATCTTGCCGTCATAACCCAAGGTCAGAGCATCGGCCTGCAAGCGCGACAGAGGTAAGGTGGCAGAGCTAGCATTACTCATGATCGTCCGGACTCTCGGATTAAAAGCCAAATAAGGTATAAGCCGCCGATGCTGATGGTGACCACACCGACTGGCAATTGATTAGGTGAAAATAGGTGCTGAGCGCACAAATCCGCGGCTATCAATAACAACGCCCCCATCAGCGCAGACGCGGTCAACGTCACTGAAGATGTGCCCAACAAACGTTTTGCAATCTGTGGCGCGGCTAATGCAATAAAGGAAATCGGCCCCGCCGCCGCAGTGACCGCGGCCATCAAAATCACGCCAATCGCCATCAAGCCCAAACGGGTTCTTTCGACCGGAACGCCCAAAGCTCCCGCCGCATCATCGCCCATTTCCAACAGCGGCATACGGCGGCTCAGTAACATAGCCACCAGGGTAGCGATAATGATAAATATCACCGACGGCAAGCCCTTGGCCCACGTCAGGCCATTAAGCGAACCGGCCCCCCACGCCGCGGCGGTCATAGCGGCTTCTAATGACGCCGTGATAGTCAGCCAGGTATTGAATGCCGTTAACATTGCGCCAATGGCGATGCCGACAATAATCAGCCGAAAACCCTGAATCCCCTGCCGATAAGCCAACAAATACACCGCGAGGGCAGACAGCAACCCGCCCCCCAGCGCGCTACTGGCAACCTCAAAATAGTTGCCGTTGAACAGGGTAATCGCCACCAGTGCACCGGTATAAGCCCCCGCATTAAAGCCGATGATATCTGGGCTACCTAATGGATTGCGCACCAATGACTGAAATATAGCGCCACTGATCCCTAGCGCAGCACCGAAAATCAACGCCATCATGGCGCGGGGCAGCCGCCATTGGTTGACGATAATATCCGCCGCACCGCTGGCTTGGCCGAATAGGGCTGAAAATACTTGCCCGGAAGAGAGCGGTAAAGTCCCGACCCTTAATGCCAGCAGCCCCGTCAATAAACAGGCCAATAGCAGTAAACTGCCGACAATCAGGCTACGGGGTTGGATCCGCAGATTGATTGGGCCATCAGGGCGGCCCAATAGCCATGGCGGAGTAGCGGGTTTCATAACGCGGTCATCCTTTTATTACGGCGTACCAGCCAGATCAATAAGGGCGCGCCAATAAATGCCGTTACGATGGAAACCCGCAATTCACCCGGTACCAGAAAGCGGCCGACGATATCAGAAACCAGTAACAAAATTGGAGTCATCACCAAGGTGAATGGGAGAATCCAACATTGATTCGGCCCGACAATCCAGCGAGCAATATGCGGCACCATCAGGCCGACAAAGGCGATCGGGCCAACTGCCGCAGTAGCAGCACCGCAGAGTAAAGTCACAGTGACCACAGCCCAAAATTGGGTTTGACCAATGCGCGCGCCAATTGCGGCGGCTAAATCTTCTCCCATATGCATGGCATTGAGGGGGCGTGCCAGCAGCAAGGCAATCACACAGCCGAGAAGAATGGCGGGCGCGACCGCCATCACCACCGACATATCGCGGATGTCCAGCGAGCCGGCTTGCCAGAAGCGAACGCGGTCGTAGACCTGCGGGTGTGTCAGTGATATGCCGGTAGAAATCCCCATGAGTACCGCCCCGATGGCCACGCCGGAGAGGGTCAGCCGCAAAGGATTAACCCGCCCACTGCCCTGTGTTCCCACCCAATACACCACCAGCGTCGTGAGCATCGCGCCAATAAATGCAGCAATCATATAGCCATGAATGGCATGTACGCCGAAAACAGTGATACCAAGTACCACCGCAAAACTGGCCCCCGCATTGACGCCCAAAATCCCTGGGTCCGCCAAAGGATTGCGGGTCAATGCTTGAATCACTGCGCCGGATAACCCGAGTGCAGCACCGGCTAGCACACCAATCAAGGTGCGGGGTAGGCGAGATTCCAGTATTAAAACGCTGTCGGCGTTGTTGTGTTCGCCCAGCAAACTTTGCCAGACAACAGAGAAAGGAATGGCTTTAGCACCGAGCATCAGGCTGGCAACCATCACGAGCATCAATATAACTATGCTGAGTAAAAGCAAAAGTCCCCGGCGGGATTGTGCGTTTTCAGCAACAACGGGGCTTGGTTTTAGCCGTTTTGGTAAAGATTGGTTTGGGGAATCAGTCGCTGACATTGTGACTCTTTTTTAACAAACGCCGATTGTTTATAAATGATTATTTACAAATGATTGTTATTATCGTTTTGATTATCATTAGTATTAATTTCATGTATTTTAACACGACTTACAATGGGAATGCATTGGCTAAAACCGCTTCCCGGCAAGATTAATGTCCGTTTGTCACCATGGCAGGTCATTGTTACCTACATTAAAGGATTAAATCATCATGGCAAAATCACCGATTCTTTTAGATTTCAGCCTGTTAAGAGAAAATGCTAATTTTCGAGCGGTGTTTTTTGCCCGTTTTATTTCCATTTTAGGGCTGGGGATGCTCACGGTTGCGGTGCCGGTGCAGATACAAATGATGACCGGATCCACCTTGCAAGTGGGGCTGGCCGTCACCTTGGATGGGCTGGGGATGTTTATTGGCTTATTGCTGGGGGGCGTATTAGCGGACAGACTTGATCGACGTAAACTGATTTTATTCGCCCGCTTTACCTGTGGTTTAGGTTTTATTGGCTTAAGTATCAATGCGTTCTCTGTGACACCCTCATTGTGGGTTTTGTATGTTTTAGCGGCCTGGGATGGGTTCTTTGGTGCTCTCGGTATGACCGCATTGATGGCGGCAACGCCCTCACTGGTCGGGCGAGAAAATCTGGCCGCAGCGGGCGGGTTAAGCATGCTGACTGTGCGTTTTGGCTCGGTGATTTCCCCGGCCATTGGTGGCCTGGTGATTGTTTATGGCGGAGTGGGTTGGAACTACGGGATTGCTGCGGTGGGGACGATGTTAACTCTGTTGCCGCTGTTGAGTCTGCCCTCAATGAAACCGACAACCAGCCAGCATGAACACCCATTACGGGCATTGGCGACAGGGATTTCGTTTGTATTGCGGCATAAAGTTGTTGGCTCCGTGGTGTTGCTGGGGACATTGGTCAGCATGATTGGGGCTATCCGTATTTTGTTCCCCGCGCTGGCGGAGAATACCTATCATGTCGGGGCTTCACAGATTGGTTTAATGTACTCAGTGGTGCCACTGGGGGCGACAATCGGGGCCTTTACCAGTGGCTGGGTCAATCAAGTTCGCCGCCCAGGAATGGTGCTGATGTACAGTTCTATTGCCGCTTTTTTAGCCATCGGGACATTAGGGCTGACCAATAATTTCTATCTGGCTCTGCCCGGTTTGTTGTTATATGGCTATCTGGGGTCTATCAGTGGATTGCTGCAATATACCTTAGTGCAAACTCATACACCGGATGCCTTATTAGGGCGGGTGAACAGCCTATGGAATGTGCAGTTTGTCGCGGGTGAATCATTCGGCGCATTGGGGTTAGGTGTGTTAGCGAGAGTCATGGCCCCGGCGCTCAGCGCCTTGACCTTTGGTATGATCGCCGCAACGGCGGGGGGGGTTATTGCCGTCTGTGGCGGGACATTACGCCGCGCGACCATGGGGGACGAGGTTTCCAATGAGGGGGAGAAGATTGATGAAGTTGGCGGGTGATAGATCACCGGATCATTGTTTTGGTTGATAGTCGATTTGGTACTCAGGTTCGGTTGTTAAAATTTCACTGTTCACTTAACCTCCGACTCATAAATACAGATCGAATCATTGTTTCGGTTGATATTCGTTTAGTTATCACTTAATCCCAGTCGCCTCAACCGAGCAGGAGGGCTAGCCGGCCCTCCTGCACCTGCGGCTTGCGCGAAATATTGCCCTGCGGGTAAACCCTCCTGCGTCTTTCGGGCTGACGAGCCAGCGCGATTCGCATCCATGCTCAAGCGCACTTTTCGCCGCCATCCCTGGCGGCTCACTCTACCCTCCATCCTTGTCGGCAATATTCCTGATTGCGCTCAACATCAAAACCACGGTTTTGACCTTGATGTTAAAAGCACATTTGAGCCGCCGAGTGAAGAATGGAGCAAGGGAAATCCGCCATGGACGTCGGATTTAGGCGTCATGAGCAGGGACGCGACAACACTGCGAAGCAGTTTTGAACAACGCTTGCGTTGGCCCGAAGGGTAGCCTCGAAGAGGCTATAATAAAGCCGTCCCGCCAGTGAAATGATGAGTGAGGGAACCCACGCCGTGGGCTGGAGATACGTGCGAAGCGCGGGATTCCACAAGGGTGCGCGCCCGCACCCTTTGCCGATTGGTTCAGCCGAGGCCAAGTGACCAGTAAAATTATAACAACCGAACCAGAACATCGAACCTATTCACCATCCCCAACTACAATGACCTAATCCCACTAAACACTTGCTGCAAAATGGGCCCCAGCACTTTTAATGTCTCCGGCGACATCATGGTGATATGTGAGCAATCAAGATGATATGTCCGCAGTTGCTTCACATATGGCCGCCAGATATCCTCGGGAGTCTCACCCGCGGGTAGGGTTTGGGTGGCAACAAATAACGTGGTTTCACCCTCGTAAACTGGCGTTTTAGCCCCTGATAACAAGCCGACAGAATCGTCATAATTTGCCTGAATTTGCGCAAACATTTCTTGTTTCTCTTGCTGCTCATCGCCCGCCGCCGCCATAAACAATGCCCGCTCGCGCTCCACTTCCTCCAGCGCCTCCGCCTCAATCGGCGCGTTCCAGTCCTGAGTTTCCGGCGGATAGGTATCCAACAACCCCAAGAAAGCCACTTCCTCGCCCTGTGCTTGTAATTTTACCGCCATGGCCTGCGCCACTGTGCCGCCCAATGAGTATCCCATTAGGTGATATGGCCCCTGTGGCTGCACCTGACGTAACGTCGCCAAATGATGGTCACATAAGCTGTCCATATCCCGACTAGTGGCAATGGCCCCATGAGGGCGCGGAGACTGAATTCCCAGCACCGGCCAACTACCCGGCAAATAACGCGGTAACAAACTGAATTGCCAGGCAAAACCAGACGCCGGATGGATACAAAATAGCGGGTTGCCACTGCCACTGCGCAGCGGCAAGACTTCACTGAAACCAGCTTTAACTGCCTGTCTATCAGATTGCGGCTGGCTCAATGCGGCAGCCAATGCCGCCACTGTCGAGGCCACCATCACCTGCCCCACCGCGACGGGCTGTTGCAACTCACGGCGCAGGTCAGCCGCCAAGCGCATTGCCAACAAAGAATGGCCGCCCAGCGCGAAGAAATCATCATCCGCACCGACGCTTTCAACTCCCAACAAATGGGCAAATAATCCCGCAATCAGACTTTCCAAACCGGCTTGTGGCGCGCGCCCACTACTGCCCGCCTGATTCACTGGTGCCGGTAATGCCTTGCGATCCAGTTTGCCATTGGCACTCAGCGGGAAAGCACTCAGGCTGACGATAACTACCGGCACCATATGCGCCGGTAAGTGCTCACTAAGCTGGCTGCGCAAAACCTCTAAATCAATATTTTCCGATCCGGCAACCGGCACAATATAGCCGACCAACTGGCGGGTATCGGCTCCGGCTAAGGCCCCTTCCGCCCCCGCCAAGGTGCGGGCATGCACCACCGCTTGCTGGACTGAAGGAAACTCCAATAGCGCAGATTCAATCTCACCTAATTCAATGCGTTGCCCACGAATTTTCAATTGATCGTCACTGCGCCCCAAATATTCTACTGTGCCATCCGGCAGCCAGCGGGCGATATCACCGGTGCGGTACATCCGCTGTCCACGGTCATAAGGATCCGCAACAAATCGGCTGGCAGTCAGATCTGGGCGGGCATGGTAACCCTGCGCCAGTTGTACGCCACACAAATAGAGATCGCCCGCAATGCCGACCGGGGCTTGCCGCAGCATAGTGTCGAGAATACGCAGTTGGGTATTCCACACCGGCTTGCCGATGGGCACACTGCTGCCAGTCACTCGCGCCAAAGCATCACCATAGGCGGGTTGATAAGTGACATCCACCGCCGCTTCGGTTGGGCCATATAAATTATGCAATGGAGCAGCAAAAATCTGTTGGTATAGCTCCGATAGCTCGCGTGACAATGCTTCGCCACTGCAAAATACTCGGCGTAAGCTCTGGCAAGGCTGCTGCTGCCCATGCATCGCACTGACAAAAGCGGCCAGCATTGAGGGCACAAAGTGAGCGGTCGTGACGCCATAATCCTCAATCAAGCTACGCAGTAACTCGGGGTCACGATGAGCTTCTGGCGGCGCCATGACCAATCTTGCCCCGGTTATCATCGGCCAGAAAAACTCCCACACCGAGACATCAAAACTGCACGGCGTTTTCTGTAATACCACGTCATCAGCGCCCAGCGGATACTCATTTTGCATCCATAACAGGCGGTTAACGATAGCCCCATGTGTGACTACCACACCTTTTGGCCGCCCCGTAGAGCCGGAGGTGTAAATCAAATAAGCCGGATGGTTTGGCGTTATCTGGATGGCGGGCAACAGCGCCGGTTTATCCTGCGTGGGCAGTTGATCCAGCAGCAACAGCGGGGCCTGGCCGGTAAAGCGCTCAGCCAAAGAGCTGACCGTAATAAGGAGACGTGGATCGGCATCACTGATCATGTAAGCCAGGCGATCATCAGGATAACCAGTATCCAGCGGCAAATAAGCAGCGCCTGCGGCCAAAATAGCCATCAAAGCCAAACTGAGATTCACCGAGCGCGGCAGCGCCACAGCAACCCGATCACCGGGCAGCACGCCCTGTTGACGTAGATGGGCAGCCAGCGATTGAACCCGCTGATTAACTTGCTGATAAGTGAGTGTTTCATCAGCATCCAATAAGGCGACAGCCTGTGGTGTTAGCTGCGACTGTTGGTTTAGCAAATCACATAGTGTCAGCGCAGGTAGGGCGATGGCAGTGTCATTGGCGGCTGCCAACAGCGCTTTTTCATCGGCAGTCAGCAAATTCAGGGCGGATAACGGCAATTCGGGCTGCCAGACCAAATATTCCAGCAACATCACCAAGCGCTGGGCCAATCGTTGCGGATCGCCGACCGCATCACGATATTCCAGTTGCAGATGCAGCTTCTCGCCCGGCAACACCAATAAAGTCAGTGGGTAATGGGTATAACCGCGATTATTCAGTGCATTACACCGCAAACCCTTGAAAGATTGCTGATGTAATTGATTGTTTTCCGGGTAGTTTTCAACCACCAGCAAGGTATCAAATAATGTATTCGCCCCGGCCAGACGCTGGATCTCCCCCAACCCCAGACCATCGTGCTCCAGTAATTGGATCTGCTGCTGCTGCAACGCGGTCAACTGTGCTAACAGTGGCAATTGCGGCTGCAATTTCACCCGCACCGGGAGGGTGTTACTGAACAGCCCGACGTGCTGTTCGATACCGTCGATTTCACTAAAACGGCCAGAAACCGGCGAGCCGAATATCACATCATCACGGCCACTGAGCACGCCCAATAAGGTGGCCCAAACCCCTTGCAGTAGAGTATTGAGCGTGATGCCCTCGCGCCGTTGCAACTCGGTCAGTGCCGTTTCCAGTTTGCTGTCCAGCGCGATAGTCCATTCGCGTACCGGGCTGGCGGCATTGGTTTCAGGATATAGAATCGTTGGCGTGACACCGCGAACAGCCTGCTGCCAGGCCAAACGGTCTGATTGCAGGTCGCGCGACGTCATGCGGCGAATCAAATCACCATAACTGACACTCAGCGGCGCTAATTCCGGCTTATTGCCGTAGAGATGCAGCAAGTCATGCAGCAAAATTGCCGATGACCAGCCATCTCCCACCAAATGGTGCGCGATGATGATCAACGAATAGCGCTCGGCGCTGTAGCGGATCAAGGTGGCAATCAGTAAAGGTTTTAATGTCCCCGCCGTCTCACTCACCAGATCCCGTGCCAGCCCTTCGCGCTCCAATTGCTGGGTTTTGGCAGTTTGCTGATCCGGTGTCAATGCGCTCAGGTCATATTGCTGCCATGGCCAGCGACGGGCGCTATCTTGAATCTGCGGCAGGATTTGCAATGATTCACTGTGCAACTCACTGTCAAAAATAGCCCCCAGTTGCGGGTAGCGTTGCAGTAGGCTTTCCAATGCATCACGCAAGCGCTCAATGTCGAGTTCACCCTGCAAGTCAAACCGGCTGATCGCATTGTAATTATTGGCTTCTTGCCCTAACTGAGCATGGAACAGTAAACCTTGTTGGAGCGGCAATACCGGGAGAATATCGGCGATTGGGCCATATTTTTCGCCAGCCGCCTGCCACAGTGTTTCGGGTAAGGATGCCGTGGGTGCAGAGGGTACCGCTACGGGCGAATCCATTAACGAGTGTAAAGCCAGCGCCATTTTAGCCGGTGTGCGCAGAGCAAAAATCTCGCGCGGAGCCAAGCGGAAACCGGCGCGACGCAAAGTGCTCCCCAGCGCCATAGCGGAAATACTGTCGCCCCCGAGTTGGAAGAAATCATCTTCCGCACCAATATTGCCCAAACGCAGCAAGTGGGCGATGGCATCACACAACAGCTTTTCCGGCGGGGTTTGTGGTGCCCGGCTGGTGAACTGTTGCCGATGTTGTGGGGCGGGCAGCGCTTGCCTGTCAATCTTGCCGTTTACCGTCAGCGGCATTTCATCCAACACCATCAGGATCGCGGGCACCATATAATCTGGCAAGCTCGCGGCCAATTGATCCATTAGCCGGGCATTAAGATCTTTACTCTGGCGCAGTTGCGCATCGGGTACCACGCAGTAGCCAATAAGCCGATGGGTCGCGCCGACCGCTTCGGCGATAACCACTGCGCTACTGACTGCCGGCAAGACCACCAGCGCGTTTTCGACTTCGCCCAGCTCAACCCGGAAACCGCGCACTTTTATCTGGTGGTCGGTGCGCCCGACAAAATCCAACTGCCCCTCTGCCGTCCAGCGCATCAAGTCGCCGCTGCGATACATCACTTCGCCGTGACGGAAAGGGTTGGCCACAAAACGCGCCGCGGTTAAATCAGGCCGGTTCAGATAACCACGAGCCAACCCTTTACCGGCAATATATAACTCCCCCACCGCACCTATTGGCACTTTGGCGAGTTGACTATCCAGCAAATAGACTTCGGTATTCGCCACCGGGCGGCCAATAACCGGTTGCATCGCCACCTGGATATTCGCGCCGAGGGTATCTATGGTGTATTCCGACGGGCCGTAGAAGTTAACCACGTTCAGTTCAGGATGCTGTTTCAGCCGCTCCCACAAACGCGGTGTGGCGGCTTCACCGCCAATCATAATAAAGGCGGGCTGGTGATGCCCAGCCTCCAGTAAACCGCTATCGATCATTTGCGTAAAGAATGACGGGGTAATGTCCATGGTGTCGATTGGCGTCTGATCCATCATCTGCACCAATGCATAAGCATCACGGCGCATTTCTTCATCAAAAATGACCATCTCGCAGCCCATCATCATCCAGAACAGCGGTTCCCAAGAGGAATCGAAAGAGAATGATGCGGTATGCCCCGCGCGCATCCGGCGGGTATTATGCCGCTTAAATTCCGCCATCGCCGGGCCATACAGGTACGTGCGGTGCGCCACGAGCAAATTGACTAACCCGCCATGGGTGCTCATGACCCCTTTAGGTCGGCCAGTCGAACCCGAGGTATAAATCATGTATGCCAGATGTTCACCGTGCAGGGAATGCTGGCGCTCTGCATCAGTAATGGGCCGAACAGAGAAAGCCGTGCATTCCTGCTGGAAGCGCGATTCATTCAGGCAAACTATTTCCATCTCGCCGGTGATAGCCAGTGAAGATAACAAACTTTCAGTCGATTGATGGGCTAGGAGTAAGCGCGGTCTGGCGTCCTCGCACATTTTGGCGAGCCGCTCCATCGGGTAATCCAGATCAAGCGGCATGTAAGCTGCGCCACTGGCCAGAGTCCCCAAGATGGCGACCAGCGAATCCACAGTTCGCGGAATACCAATCGCGACCACATCATCAGCCTGAATTCCTCTGGCGATCAATGCTCGCCCTAGTTGGGCCACACGGTCAGAAAGCTGGCGATAAGTCAGACTTTGCTTGCCACAGCTCACCGCAGTGGCATCCGGTTGCGCACTCACTTGTTGCTGGAAAATATCCAGCACCGACACCACCCCAGCAGGCAGACTTAATTGCGGGCCTTTAGCCCAACTATCAATGCGTTGCAGCTCCTGCTGTGGCGTCAATATGAGGTCGCCTACCGTGATTTCGGCTTGGGCCGCCAATTGCTGCAACAAGAATTGTATCCGCTCGCCATGCTGATGCAGGCTGGCGTGGTCATAGCGCCCCGCATTTGCCAGTATTTCCAAGGTCAATTGGCCGTTATCAAGGTAGAGATCAAACTCGACATCATCGACCGGGCCGGAGGCCAAGGTGTGGGTAACGCCGGTTATTTCCCCCAAATTCAGGGCGAAATCGAACATTTTAAAATTCAGTACCGGGCCATATAGCGCCCGCTGGGAGCCGACCATCCCCAAATCACGCCGTAATTGTTCCGCTTCATAGCGCTGATGTTGACGCACCGTTTTCAGCTCGCGCGCCACTGCGCGCGCCACATCAACAATCTGCATTTCGCGCCGTAACGTTATCTGCAATGGCAACACATTCACCACTGGCCCGGTGGCGGTCAAGGCGACTGATCCCATGCGGCGCATAAACGGGCACCCTACCGACAAGCGCATTTCGCCGCTAATACGGGCGAAATAAATCAGCAACAGCGCCATTGCCATATCGGCAGCGCTCAGGCGCTGTGCTGCGCCCCCTGCCAGTAAACGGCCAAACGAGTCAGAGTCGATATTAATCCGCTGACGCAATACGCGATTATCCGTTTGCTCTGCCCGGGCGGGCGAGTTCAGGGGGGAAAGTGTGTGTGCGGCGGGTAAATCCGCAGTATGTTGTTGCCAAAATTGCTTATCGCGCAGCTCGGTTTCTGACCCCGCATACGCCAAATATTCACTAACCACATCGCTAAACGGGGTAAAAGGGGATTCCCCAATAGATTTCCCTTGCAATAATGCAGTGTAAATATCGGCAATACGGCGGGTAATTGCGGTGAAACTGAAGCCATCAAGCAACAAATGATGATAACGCTGATACCAAAGCCATAGCGGCTTGCCATTTTCATCAGGAACACGAATAACCCAGTGTCGATACAGTGGCTCCTCGCCATCTAACTGTATCGGAGCCTCAGTATCCTCCCACATCAATGTCAGTGCGGCCTGTCGCCCATCGGCGCGAGCACTGAAATCCAACCACTCCAGCTTAGGCATGTCAGCCGCCTGGCGCTGTATGGGAATGCGCTGCATCGGGCCATCGTCGCCATCAACAAAACGCGCATGGAGAGTATCGGCCTCCGCCAGCCCTTGGCTAACGGCACGGCTAAAGAGTTCCCTCTCCAGCGGCCCCGCCAGTTCAATATAATGGGCCACGGTAAACATGTTCTTTTGCTGACTTAACTGATCAGCAAACCAGATTCCGGGCTGTGCCGCCACCAAGGGCAGCTCGACAGCAGCAACAAGGGAGATTGAATCCTCTGACACGATGGGTATTCCTTTTTTTGGCAACACAGGATTTATTGCAGCAGGTGGAGCCGCGATAATCCGATAATTCCTTTAGCCCACGGCCCGCGTTATTGCAGGCCAGCCTCTGCACGAATCAAACTGGCCGGGCGCATGTCGGTCCAATTAACCTCAAGATATTTCACACAATCTGACCGGCTTTGCGGCCCATGAACAATTTCCCATCCTGCCGGAATCGCCGTAATCTGGGGCCACAAGCTGTATTGCTGCTGCTCATTGATCAGCACAAAAAAAGGCAGATCTTCGTTATCAAACGGGTTGGTGGGTGTTTCTGTTTCATTGTTCATGGCGTAAATGTTCATGGCGTAAATATCCTTATTTTGAATCTGAGGAACCTAATAAAAAGTGCAATCCATCAATCAAGCCGCCACGCCAGCACAAGGAATCGTGGCCCCCTGAATAAACTCGGTAATGCAGCCGATGCCCAGCCTGCCGCAGTGCTTCACTCATGGCCTCATTAACTTGATAAATCACATCTTCACGGCGGCCCGCCTCCATAAAAATATCCAATGGATGGTCAGCGCCCACACCTTGATAAACCTGCTCTGTCAGCCAGCCCTGCCGCTCGGCAGTTCCGGCGGTTAGTGCTTTGAAATTGTCGACATCTGGCCACCAAAAGGAACCTGACTGACTCAGCACACAACCAAAACGCTGAGGCCAATGTAATCCGGCATAAAGCGAAGCTAGCCCGCCAAAACTCTGTCCGGCGACTAGAGTGCGAGAGGCTTTGTCAGTGAAAGGTTGCAACAAGGCCACTTGTGGCAGTAACTCCGTTTGCAGCGCTTGCCAGAAATCCTGATTGCAGGGCAATTCCACTGCGCGATGAGGTTGGTCGATAATGTCGATCAAGATATACACACTGGCAGGTAGGCGTTCGGCTTCAGTTTCTCTGTCCAGCACACCAAAAATCGATTGCCCATGCGCCCAATATTGACCATCGAGTAAAATAGCCAGCGGCCGCTCAGCTTTATCTTCGGCACCGAGTGTGTGGTAAATCCACACATTACGGCTATTACCGAGCAACTTGCTATTCCAGCTAATCAGTTGCAGCCGTTTTGGGTCTGTTGGGAGTTTTTGGCCCGCATCAATGGGCTGCCAGGCCGTCTGGGGCAAAGCATCGGCTAAATGCACCGCCGAAAGTGGTTTCCCGCGATAGCTGTAATGGGGAGCTGTAGGATTGAACGGATCGTTTTCAGCTAAATCCATCAGTGAGATCCACCAATTGCGCTGCGCCTGACGGCGCTCTTGTGGTGTCCCCTCAGGTAAATTCAAACAATGTTCTTCAACAACAGGAATAAAACTGTAGCTGCCCCGGAAATCAGATTCCACTTCAGCCTGCCAATACCAAACATTGCTCTGGCCCAGGCGCTGTAGAGTTTCAGGATTGGGACTGTGGTGATCAGTCACGCCGTTAACATCAATATAGACACGGCTATAAACAGCGCTCCCCGCCTTGGCGGGCGGCTCCCGCCAGAGGAATGTCAATTTCACCTTGCCAGCAGTAACCGGCTCCACCAGCGGTGTTCCCCGCAGTGCAATCTGCTGCCACCATGTATCACTGCCAGCCAGAGGGTCTGCTAACAAACTCTGGCTATCAATCTGTTCATTTGTCGTGCTCACACCCAATCCTTTTGATTTCATTGCCTAAGTTTCTATTCACTACACATCAAGACACCACACATCAAGCCAATGTATGTCCACAAGCAACCAAATTAAATATATTTGTGTTTATTGTGTGAATACAAATAATATTGAGAACCATTAGTATTTGCAATACCATATGCATGTTCATTCTTGAGTACCCCTTTATTCCCGCAATATGAGTAAGGGCGTTCTGCGGTGCCGAGAAGGAATTGAATGGGCAGAAAGTTTTCTTATCGCCATACCGGTTAATAAATAAACCCAATAGATTTCAAGATGTAGGAAGGCGGTAAAGGAGATAATCCCAATGAGCTTACACAAGTAAGTGATTCGGGTTATTGAGTGCAACCAACACCTGCAGTTTGCAAGATGAAAGGTATAAGGCCGGATGGGTTCCAGCACGTTTTATTATTGTGTTTCTAGGTAGGGATAAATCATGTTTGATATTTCAGGCAAGAAGATGCCAGGGAAATTGCTATTCCGGGCAAGCTACGCATCAAAAACCTTATTAACCTCTGCACTTATATTAATACCGGCTCTACAGGCTTTCGCGGCAACCACCGCGAAAGAAGCAACGGCGACAAAAGAAGATAAATTAGTGGTGGTTGCCAAAGCAGGTAGCGGGCAACAAGATGATGGTTTCGTTGCTAAAAATAGTTCAACCGGCACTAAAACCGATACCCCGCTTATCCGTACTCCACAATCCATTTCCGTGATTACCAGCCAGCAAATGCAGGAGCAAGGTGCAACTTCCGTGGCACAAGCATTGCGTTATACTGCCGGTGTCGTGCCGGAATATCGCGGTGGTTCCAATATGAATGATGAAGTTATCATTCGTGGCTTCGGCTACGCACCGCGTTTTCTGGATGGATTAAGCTACAACTCGCTGGGTGGCGCACGGCGCGGCGGCCAGATTGACCCATGGTTATTGGAGCGAGTTGAAGTCGTCCGTGGCCCGGCCTCGGTGCTGTATGGCCAGGTCAACCCAGGCGGCCTGATCAATATGGTCAGCAAGCGCCCGACAGCCGAAAGTATTCATAAAGTGCAGGTCGGGGCTGGTAATAATAGCCGGGCAGAAGCCGCCTTTGATTTTGGCGGTGTGTTAGATGATGAGGGTAAAGTTCTCTATCGCCTTAATGGGATTGGCAGGACACAGGATGATGCAGTTAATACCTATAAGCAGGAGCGTTTTGCTATCGCCCCAGCAATAACTTTCATCCCGAACGAAGACACCACTTTTACCTTACTGACCAGCTATCAGAAAGAACCTAAGGCCGGCTCGCGTAACTTCTTACCGGCAATTGGCACGGTGTTTGGTACCCCCTACGGCAAAATACCTTACGATTTTAACGTCAGTGACCCGTCATTTGATCAATCTGAACGCGAGCAAACTTCCGTCGGATATGCCCTTGAACATTACATCAATGACACCTTTAAATTCCGCCAAAATCTGCGTTACAGCCACAACAAGCAAGATTACAAATATCTGGTCTTTATGGATTTACTGGCAGATAACCGCACAATGACCCGTCGCCCGCAAATCGAACGCCAGACCACGGCCGAGTTTGCAGTCGATAACCAGTTGCAAGCCGATTTCTGGACGGGACAGCTAAATCACACGGTGCTGACGGGGTTAGATTATAAACGCACCCGTATTGATAGCCGGTTCTATATGGGTAAAGTGCTGCCAGCATACAATTTGGATTGGGTATCACCGACTTATGGCCTGAATATTAAGGACAGTGACCTGTCGCTCAATAGCAGTGATTTAACCAAACTTGATCAGGTCGGGATCTATTTACAAGACCAAATTGAGTTAGATAAGTGGAATTTCCTGCTGTCGGGGCGCTATGACTGGTCACAGTTAAAAACAATGAACCGTAAAAGCGTCACGCAAGATCAACAAGACGATAAAGCATTTACTGGCCGTGGCGGTGTGTTATATGCCTTTGATTCGGGTATCTCGCCCTATATCAGCTACAGCACCTCATTTGAACCTAGCACTGCCAAAGGCGCTCCTGGTACGGGTGCACTAGACCCCGTAACAGCACGTCAGGTCGAGTTAGGCATTAAATACCAGCCTCCGGGCAGTAGTACCCTACTGACCACCGCACTGTATGATTTACGTCAGAAAAATATCAGCCAATACGACTCAGTGCTGGCCTACAGTGTTCCCATTGGTGAAGTCCAGTCCCAGGGGATAGAAACACAATTAAACAGTGAAATTAACGACAATATCAACCTGATCGCCGCTTATACCTACACGAAAGGCAAAGTGCGTGAAACCAAAAATGCCGCTGAACTAGGCAAAATGCCATCACGAACACCTAATCATTCGGCCTCATTATGGGGAATGTATAGCTTTGATAAAGGTGTGGTGGACGGCTTGTCTACTGGCGTCGGTGTGCGGTATATCGGCACCAGTTGGGGTGATGGAAAAAACAGCTTTAAAGTCCCGGCGGTAACACTATATGACTGGATGATGCGCTATGAACTGGGGCAAGCACTGCCCGCGATGAAAGGCACCAGTTTGCAGGTTAACGTCAACAACATATTCAACAAAGAATATGTGGCCAGTTGCGCACAAATGGCGGCCTGTTTCTATGGCAGTGGTCGTGTCGCTACCGCAACCGTCAGTTATTCTTGGTAAGTTTTTATTTTCAACCGCGCCGGTGGCCCATACTGGCGCGTTTTTTATCCTAATGGGATAAGAATTGCTTAAAGAAAAGTAAATTTTCGCCCTCTTCCTGCTGTAATTTTAACAATAAATTGAACAAATTCAGCCGAATAACATTTCAGAAACTTTTTGTTTTATTCCGTGTAACCGGCCAAAACCATTCTAAAAACAGTGAGATAATCCTATACTTGCTAGCAAGCATCACCCCATCACACCACTGACTCAAGGTAAAAATGCCAGCATTTAAGGGAATATCACAGCTTATGCACCGAACGCGCGCCTGTAAAAAGCGCCTGTGCGGTATGCTGCTGGTAACCTGCTGGTTTTTCCTGAATACCCAACTGGCGATAGCCGGTCATCAGTGTGATATCGCCCCTGCCGACTCGCCGGTCTTTAGCCAGCATCAAGGGCATTTGCAATCAGACCCGATGCAACAAATGTTGTCGTCGATGGAAATGTCCCATGGCCCGGCGCAAAATTCCCTGTGTGAAAAACACTGTCTCCCCGATTCAGTTCAGTCTGACAGCGGGATGCTGGTGTTGGCAGCATTGCCAACTCACACTGAGTTAGTGCTGGCGGATATCCAACAAGCCCCCGGTGTGCGTCGCCTCGACTGGCATATGCCGCCCATTGTCGGGCCACCCACCGAAATTGTTTTCTGCCGATTTAGAGAATAGATCCAGACAGAGTTAACCACATCTTTCAGGCCGCTTTCCCGCGGTGTGTTGTGCTAATTCTATTTTGGAGTTATTCCATGAGTTCCTTATTCAACGCTGTATCTGCCACTATTAGTGCATTATTTTTTGCTGTTACTCTATTCTCTGCGCCCCTGTTTGCCGCCACTCCGTCGATGGCCGACAACATGCCAATGTCCCATAATCATGGGGCGATGATGGCTGAAACCACCGCCACAGACACCAATAGTTATCACTCTCGCGGGCAAATAAAAACCTGGAATACCAACAGCGTTTCCATCGCCCACAGTGCCATTCCGGCCCTAAACTGGCCGCCGATGACCATGACATTCGATCTGCCGAATAACTTGGTTGCCGCCCCGCTCCCGGTCGGCACGCAAGTCGCATTCAGCTTCCGCCAGACTGAACAGGGCTATCAGCTCACCGCTATTTCAGCGCAACAACCGTAAGGCGGGAGCAATCATGAATCACTCGAATCACCCTCGACAGGGGCGGCCCACCGCTGCCTTGCGGATAGGATTGACCCGCTTGTTGCTCGCCGCCGCATTCGGTTTACCCGCCATCGGCTATGCGGCAGACATCACTCTGGAACAAGCGCTGGTTTCTGCTGAGCACTACTCAGCCGAGCTATCGGCCAATCAACATCAGGTTAATGCACTAGAAAACATGGCCAGTTCCGCCACCCAACTGCCTGATCCCAAATTGAAATTCGGCATTGAAAACCTGCCGGTGGGGGGCAACAATGGCCGCCGCTTTACCCGCGAGGGCATGACCATGCAGCGGATTGGTATCATGCAGGATTATGTCAGCAGCGATAAACGACAAAGAAAGGCCGATACTCTCAGCGCCGAAGCCCGTAAAACCGCGGCGGGCAGCGAAACCATTCTCACTCGGCTACAAAGGGAAACCGCACAAGCCTGGCTGGATTTGGCACTCACTGAGCAAGCGGTGACGGATGCCAGGATTTTAGTGCAGGAGAGTGAAAAACAGATAGCGCTGCAACGGGCGGGAGTCGCCAGTGGTGGCGCGTTACCCAGCAGTGTTTTGGATGCGCGCCTAACCCTATCCGCCATGCAAGACAGATTAACCACCGCACAGCGCGATGTGGCTTTGGCGCAAACCCAGCTCACCCAATTGACCGGTATTGAGGTTCAGCACGTCAGTGGCACATTGCCCAAGTTCTCCCGCCTGCCAGCGGATATCACCGTATTGCGCGATGCTATCCAGCAGCATCCAGAAATATTGCTCGCCAGCCGCGAAGCGGAAGTCGCCAAAGCGCGTTCAGCACAATCCGCCATTGCGGCCACTCCCGATGTCGGTATTGAGGTTTATTACGCCAAGCGCGCCGAAGAATATGAGGATATGGCGGGTGTCATGGTCACTGTCGATTTGCCGCTGTTCCGCTCACAACGTCAGGATAAAGACTATGCCGCCGACGTCTCGCGATCCATGGAAGCTAACGACCAACTCACATTGTTGACCCGTGACCATCGGGCGCAACTCGACACTTTATTAGCGCAATATCGAGCTACCCAAGAGTTATGGCAGCGGCAAACTGACGAGGTTTTACCGCTGCAAAAACAGCGCGTTAACTTGATGATGGCGCAATATCAGGCCAATAAAAGCGATTTGAGCAGCGTGCTGGAAGCCAGGCGCGCCCTGCTCGACAGCCAACTCAATACCAGCAATGCCGCCAGAGAATTAGCTCGCACTTGGGCAGCCATCCGTTATCTGACCCCGCAGGAGAGCGTGCGATGAAAAAGCTATTTAGCCTGACTTTAGTGGCCGTCGCCGTTATCAGCGGCCTCGGCGGTTATCTGCTCGGGAAACCGGCCTCAGATTCTACGCCAACCGCTACCGCAAACTCTGACGTCACAGCAGAAAGCGGCCGCAAAGTGCTTTATTGGTATGACCCGATGTCCCCCGGACAACGCTTTGATAAACCCGGGAAATCGCCGTTTATGGATATGGAACTGGTGCCGCGCTATGCCGGTGAAACTGTGGAAGATGGCGGCGTGACAATCAGCGCCCGCCAACAGCAAAATCTGGGGGTGCGCACCGCGGCGGCAGAAATGCGCGCACTCAACCATCGGCTTACTGGCTACGGCACCGTGGCGACAGACGAACGCAGTGTGCAAGTGATTGCGGCGCGGGCAAATGGCATCATCGAGCAATTATATGTGCGCGCCAATCAGCAGCCAGTCACGAAAAATCAACCATTGGCACAGTTATGGATCCCCGATTGGAGTGCAGCCCAGCAAGAGTATCTGGCTATTCGCCAATTGGGTGACAGCGCATTGACCGCCGCCGCCCGTCAGCGGTTACAACTGCAATTCATGCCAGAAGAGGTCATTCGCAGTGTAGAAAAAAGTGGCCAGCCACAAACCCGGGTGACGCTGCGATCCCCGGCCAATGGCTATGTTAATAAACTGGATATCCGCGCCGGTTCGCAAGTGGCGGCGACCCAATCACTGTTCGAATTAGCCAGCCTCGATCAGGTGTGGATCCTGGTGGATTACCCGCAATCACAAGCCAGTTTAGTCACGATCGGTAGTGAAATTGCCGCTACCACTGCCAGTTGGCCGGGTGAAACCTTCCACGGCAAAGTCAGCGAGTTATTGCCCAATATGGATCTCACGACCCGCACCTTAAAAGCGCGCATCACAGTGGAAAACCCGCAACAAAAGCTCAAACCGGGGATGTATCTGAATGTGCAATCGGCACAAACCGCCGCGCTTGAGCCGGTGTTGGCTATTCCACAAGAAGCTTTATTGATGACGGGCAACCGCAACACCGTGTTGCTGGCGCAAGGAAATGGCCACTTTAAACCGGTTGAAGTCAGTGCCGGGCAAACTCAGGACGGTTGGGTAGAAATCAAATCCGGGCTGAGCAATGGCCAGCAAGTCGTGACGTCGGGCCAATTCCTCATTGATTCAGAAGCCAGCTTGCAAAGTGCCCTGCCGCAGATGGCTGATATCCCAGAAACGCAAGCGCCCGCGGTGGAAAACACCGCGCAAGCGCCAGCCGATATCTACTCAGTACGGGGGGAAGTTAACGCCATTAATGGCGCAACAATCACCTTATCTCACGGCCCGATAGCCGCCTTGAAATGGGGCGCGATGACCATGGATTTCCTGCTGCCACCGGGCAAGTTATCACCGGATATCCGCGTCGGCAGTGAAGTCAATTTCACCTTTACGCTGAATGAACAAGGCGCGCAGATCCGCCAGATCCAGCCGACAAAGGCTAATAACTCCAATAAAAACATGGATATCCATGGGAGCCACTTATGATTGCTGCCATTATCCGTTGGTCGTTGCGTAACCGGCTGTTGGTGCTGCTAGGTGCGGTGATGATGGCTGCCTGGGGAGTTTGGTCACTGCAACAAACCCCGCTGGACGCGCTACCGGATCTGTCGGACACGCAAGTGATCATTCGTGTCAGTTACCCCGGCAAAGCCCCGCAAGTGGTGGAGGATCAAGTCACTTACCCGCTCACCACCACCATGCTGTCGGTGCCCGGCGCTAAAACTGTGCGCGGCTTTTCTATGTTTGGCGATGCTTACGTTTATGTATTGTTTGATGACGGCACCGATCCTTACTGGGCGCGCTCAAGGGTGCTGGAGTACCTCAGCCAGGTGCAATCCACCCTACCAGCCGAGGCCAAAGCGTCATTGGGGCCGGATGCCACCGGTGTCGGCTGGATTTATGAATATGCATTAATTGATAGAACCGGCAAACACAGTTTGGCCGATTTGCGCGCATTACAGGATTGGACACTGAAGTTTGAGCTGAAAACCGTGCCCAATGTCTCGGAAGTCGCCAGTGTCGGCGGTATGGTGCGCCAATATCAAGTGGTTCTTGACCCGGAAAAAATGCGGGCGCTGAATCTTTCTCATCAGCAAATCGCCAGCGCCATTACCGACAGTAATCAAGAAGGCGGCGGTTCCGTGCTGGAAATGGGGGCCGCCGAATATATGGTGCGCGCCAGCGGCTACTTGAAAACACTGGATGATTTTCGAAATATCGTGATAACCGCCCGGGAAGGTATTCCGATTTTACTGTCCGATGTCGCCACAGTGCGCATTGGGCCAGAAATGCGGCGCGGCGTAGCTGAACTGAATGGCGAAGGCGAAGTGGCTGGCGGTATCATCGTGATGCGCTACGGCAAAAATGCGCTGGAAACCATCAATGGCGTGAAAGAGAAACTGCAACAGATTCAGCGCAGTTTACCCGCTGGAGTAGAAATTGTGCCGGTTTATGACCGCTCGCACCTGATTACTCAGGCCATCGACAGTTTGTCATTTAAGTTGTTGGAAGAGTTTTTAGTGGTCGCGGTTATCTGCTCACTGTTTCTATTCCACTTCCGCTCGGCGCTGGTGGCGATTATCACCCTGCCGCTGGGTATCCTCGGTGCATTTATTGTTATGCATTATCAGGGGGTTAATGCCAATATCATGTCATTGGGCGGCATCGCCATCGCCATTGGTGCCATGGTGGATGCGGCGATCGTCATGATCGAAAACATGCACAAAGTATTGGAACAATGGCGGCGAGATCACCCCGGCCAAACGCCGGTTAGCCAAGATTACTGGCGCATTTCAGAACAGGCGGCGATTGAAGTCGGCCCGGCGCTGTTTTGCAGCTTATTGATCATTACTTTGTCATTCATTCCAGTATTTACCTTACAGGCGCAGGAGGGGCGGATGTTTTCCCCACTGGCCTTTACCAAAACCTATGCCATGGCGGTTTCTGCTGGCTTAGCCATCACTTTAGTACCGGTATTAATGGGCTATTTTATTCGCGGAAAAATTCCTGACGAAAATGCCAACCCCATTAACCGCTGGCTAATAGCCCTTTATCATCCAGTATTAACCGCCGTGCTGGCGCGGCCAAAAACCACATTGGCCATTGCGGGTATGCTCTTGCTGGCAACGCTATATCCACTCAGCCGCTTAGGCAGCGAATTTATGCCCGCTTTAGATGAGGGCGATTTGCTGTATATGCCCTCTACTCTGCCGGGGATTTCAGTGCGCGAAGCCAGCCATTTACTGCAACAAACCGACCGCTTAATCAAAACGGTGCCGGAAGTGGATACCGTCTTTGGTAAAGCTGGGCGGGCAGAAACAGCCACCGATCCCGCGCCGCTCACCATGATCGAAACCACCATTCGCTTTAAACCCAAAGAAGAATGGCGGCCCGGCATGACCATGGACAAATTAATCGAGGAGCTGGACGCCACTGTTAACGTCCCCGGCATTGCTAATCTGTGGGTGCCGCCGATCCGCAATCGGCTAGACATGCTGTCTACCGGGATCAAAAGCCCGGTGGGGATCAAAGTAAACGGTAAGAATGTGCAACAAATTGAGCAAGTTGCACAGCAAATTGAGCAGGTGGTGCGCAAAGTACCGGGCGTCACTTCGGCGCTGTCCGAACGGCTGGCCGGTGGCCGCTATGTGGATATTGATATCGACCGCAAGCGCGCCGCTCGCTATGGTGTTTCAGTCAAAGAGTTGCAATCGCTGGTGGAAACCGTGATCGGCGGGCAAAACATTGGTGAAACCATTGAAGGCCGTGAACGCTATCCAATCAATCTGCGTTATCCGCGGGAAATCCGCGATTCGCTGCAAAAATTGCGTGATTTACCGGTCGTCACTGCCAGTGGCGGGCAGGTGGCGTTATCCGAACTGGCGGATATCAAAGTGACAGAAGGCCCGCCGATGCTGAAAAGTGAAAATGCACGTTTATCTGACTGGGTTTATGTCGATTTACGTGGGCGAGATTTGAAATCGGCAGTCACGGAGATGCAACAGGCCGTTGCTGAACAAGTCAAACTGCCGGAGGGTGTCTCACTCAGCTGGTCTGGGCAATTTGAATATTTGGAACGGGCAACCGCGAAACTGAAAATTGTTCTGCCGGTCACTCTCATGATCATTTTCGTGTTGTTGTATGTCACTTTCAGCAGTGTCAGGGATGCCGCCTTAATTATGGCAACGCTGCCTTTCGCACTGATTGGCGGGGTCTGGTTGCTCTATGGGCTGGGCTATAACTTTTCCGTTGCCGCCGCCGTCGGCTTTATCGCGCTGGCGGGCGTTGCTGCCGAGTTCGGCGTGATCATGGTTTTGTATCTGAATCAGGCGGTGAAAAAACATCAACGGCCCGGTTTCCCCATGACGGCCAATGAAATGAGCGCAGCCATTCACGAAGGTGCAGTACTGCGAGTGCGACCAAAAGCGATGACGGTGGCGACCATCATGGCTGGCTTGCTACCTATTATGTGGGGAGGCGGCACAGGTTCGGAAGTTATGCAGCGAATTGCCGCCCCGATGATCGGCGGGATGGTGAGTGCGCCATTGCTTTCGATGCTGGTTATTCCGGCGGTGTATATGTTGCTGCATAAAAAAGATAACAAACAGCAATAAACCTTAATAAGCATCATCATAGCCCTGAGTTTTGTCTTATTGGACTCAGGGCAGTCTCATTGATACCTCATCACTTCTCAGCGCGCTCAGTATATCGAAAGGTCAAATTAATCCGATATGCTCCTGCACTGGGAGAAAAACCTGCTTTCACTGGCAATATACCGTGATAATTCAAACGAGACGGCCCGCCCCACACCACCACATCCCCCTCACTCAATAAAACTTTCTGGCATTTAGCTTCACGGGATGCTCCACCAAATTGGAATATGGCGGGCAACCCCAGTGATACTGAAACAATCGGCTGGCGTAAATCCAACTCATCTTTATCTTGATGCAAAGATAATTTGGCTCCCACATCATAGCGGTTTATCAAGCAAGCATTTGGTTGAAAATGCAGAAAACCGGCTTGCCGTGCAGCAGCAACCGCCAGCGCCATAAAACTTTCGGGCATCGCGGGCCAGCGCATTTCTGTTAGCGGGTCAACTGGGCTGTAGCGATAACCTCGAGTATCACTGACCCACCCCACTGAACCGCAATTACTCATAGCCACTGACATCCGGTAACCGCCTGGGGTAATCAAATGCCGAAAGGGAGCAACAGTGGTAATGGCGGCAACTTCTGCTAATAATGACGGGGCCTGTTCTGATACAAAATGATGCAGAACCAACGCGCCTGGGGCTAATTCTTCAACCCAAGGCTCATTGAGCAATTGAGAAAATAGATCCATAGTCATAAGAGCCTCACTTTACCTCAGCCGATGACATAACTAAGAGCAATACAGTTTACTCCAGCGCCAGCTCAATTTATCACTGTTTCAGTTTTATCGACATTCTCTCCCTATATGACGGGAAAATATTATATTTAATATATTAAAATTAAAAAACATGAAAATAATCAAAAAACAGAAGAATAGTATAAGTTCATAACAAAGATAAAATAATAAACGAATAAGAAATGATGATAAGTAATAATAGCAAATGACATACTCAGGCTAAATACCTGCTTGTTAAGCTCAATTGCATCGTGCAAGAATACGCCGCGTAGTTATTTAAAGAAGTTTGAGTATTAAAATAAGCACAGGAAAACAGCGGATTTATAACCCTGACAATCGCTATTACATGCGTAACTACACTTTCAATGCACACAACATCAAAGAGAAATACTCACTTAGCGTAAGTCTGAGTTACCCAAGACCTTAAAATACTCAAAAAATAAATATACACCTTACACAGGATAGGTAGCCGCCAATATGGAGACAAATGAGATTGTGTTTAAATTAGAAGGAACAGTGCTATTTTCTCCCGCACAACGCTGTTTAAATGGCCCTGGTGGTTCAGTGGTAATGCTAACTGAAAATAATTTAAGATTTTTGCATCTGTTACTTAACGGAGTCACTGAAAAAGAACAGATTATCAACCAAGTATGGAAAGAACAGCGCGGGGCTGTCAGTGAAAGCAGTTATTACGGACAACTCTATATGCTGCGTAAGGCATTTCTTCAGGTAGGGCTGAAAGAATCTCTTATTCATACTATTCCCCGAAAAGGCGTCCGTTATACTGGCTCAGTAAGCCAAGTGACAGTTGGCAAATATTCTGACAAACAGCAACATAATGACGATCTTCAGCAGATAACAGCACTCCCTGATACTTCCCTGGTAGCCGCTATCTCTTTACCGGCAGAGAGTATCGCACCACAGATTCCTCTAGCACAGGGCAAACAAAGTTTTTTGCAAAGCAATGGCTGGAAAAAATTGATATCTTTACTCGCTTTTTTCTCTTTCTGCTGGCTTTCATTTCTCTCAGTCTTAATCCTTATTATCTTATTCAGTGGGGATAAGCCAAATCCTTAATTATCATACTAAAATGAATATAATTTAAAGAGACCAAATAAGGCTAAAAAAAGGATTCCTCCTCCAGAAAGGCATTTAATAGCAACCACTACGAACGAGGCGAAAATAACAATATCGATTCGGGTAGTAGCGAGATACCTACTCTGTACTTAATTGAAATATCGGGAAGAATCCCAATATATTTAACAAGGAAACTAGATTATGATGAACTTAATCACTAAAGGTTATGTAACAACACAAATTAATGCCCAGCAGTTTATGAAGGACAATCGCGGCTCTATTATTGAATACGTTATGATCATTGCATTGGCTGGTATCCTTATTACCGCAGCTAAAGGCCCATTAACTGCTCTGGTTACTGAGTTGGTTGCATCAGCCAAAAATACTGTGACTGCAGCAGCACCCAAAGGCTAAGTGATTTAGACTCTATTAACATTAAGATGGCAACTTTAAGTTGCCATCTTAATGACATTATCCTCAAAGGAGGATTGGATATATTACAAATACCATTAGTCACATTGTTAGCATTACAATTATTGCTAATCTGCTATAGCGATATTCTTCATCGCACGATTAGCAACAAGCTTGTAATTACTGTGGCCATTAACTCACTGGCTTTGAGTTATATCTCATACAATAGGGTAGATTTTATCATACCTTTATTAACATTATTTATAGGCTATATAATTTTTCATTTTAAACTTATCGGTGGCGGCGATGTAAAATTAATAACTGTATTACTGTTTTCGCTGAATACAGAACAATCTATCAATTTCATTCTCTACACTGCAATTATGGGCGGAGTCGTCATGATAATAGGTATGTTAGTCAACCGTACTGATATTCAACAGAGAGGTGTACCTTACGCTGTTGCAATTTCTAGTGGCTTCTTATTATCTTTTCTATCCTGAATAGTGAACGAGTCATTTCTATAATAATATAGGATTATTATGAACCGTAAGTTTCTTTTGTTAATTTCTATTCTTATTATTGCTATAGGTATTACTGGCTTATTTATAAGCTCTGAGAATGATGAAAAAATAACGAGTAGCCTACTCACGCCAAAAAAGGAAAAGGAAGTCACTATTATATTGGCACAAGCCACTAGTGATTTGCCATCAGGAACTCTATTGACTCACAGCGAGTACGCCATAAAAAAAATAGCCGTCCCCGAGTCAAGTGAATTAATAAAAAATGACATCTCTGAAACCCCTAACATTAACAGCTATTTATTAAAAACGAACACTCTCAATGGTTCCTACATTACTAAAGACATGTTAGCCACACCCAATAGTGATGAGTTTAACCATCTAAGCTTACAGAAAGGCTACATTGTCTATAAATTCACAACTAAAAAACAAGATGATTACTTACTGAATACATTGAGTGTAGGTGATGAGATATCTTACCAATTGAGAGTTCTTGAGACAGACAATAAGAAAGGGATGGAACATGGCACTATTATTAATACAAAAAATATGAGTGATAGGAAAAAACAGAACTACTCCCTTAATAAAATTATCCCTAACATGAAAGTAGTAAGAATAAAAAAGTACTCCGCTGACGAATTATCAGAAAAAAACAGCAAGAATCAAAAGACTGAAGATATGTTAACAGGTTATATTGCCGTCACAATAAAAATAGAAGAGCTTGGTCTGATACATATAGTGGAAAAAACAGGTGATACTTTTCTAACTCCTAACTATAAAAATGATGATAGCAAGAGAATATCAACAAATTTATATGACATTATTCCCAAACTGCGCACAACAAGAGAGTTAAGAGGATGAGAATACTTCGGAGAAGCTACATCATTAGGAATATATTACTTTTCTTATTTGTCATTACGGCTATCCAAACTGCAGTCAATAGAGCAAATGCTAAATCAGTTTATTTATCTACTGGTGAGTCATATATTATTAGTACGCAAGATGAGATAGACACTGTTTTTGTTTCTGCAGCAGCCATAGCTGACTATGAGATAGTGGGTAAAAAAAGCGTTATTGTCTATACAAAAAAAGAAGGAATGGCGGAGTTTATATTATTCAATAGTAGCAACAAGCCTATGATAAAATCTGTCGTTTTTGTCAACAATGTCATTGCTGCTGCATATAAAAGAATACAGCTTGAGTATCCAGAAAGTCATGTGGAAATTAACAAAATAGGTGATGGTTATATCCTGACAGGAACCGCAGGATCAGAGGAAGCCAAAGACACTATCGGTACAATTATAGGTGAGGCTGTTGGTAGTAAAAGAATAATAAATAGCAACTCTCTTATTAATACTACTGATTATTTAGGTATTATCAACAAAATAAAATTACCACAATCTAATCAGGTGAATGTCAAACTCACCATTGCCGAAGTTACAAAAGATTTCACTGAAAATGTTGGAATAAATTGGAGTACCATCGGCGATTCTGTGGGTTCTTTCCAATTTTTTAGATTTAATGCCAAAGGGATAAGTACATTAGTTCATGCTATTAATGATGATACCATTGCTCGAGTTTTAGCCGAACCCAATCTCTCCGTGCTATCAGGTGAAAGTGCATCTTTTCTGGTTGGTGGCGAAATACCAATAGTAAGTACGACACAAAATAGTAGAGAAATAACTTATAAAGAATTTGGTATTAAATTAAACATTGGTGCAAAAGTTAATGATAAAAAACGTATTCGCATTACTTTAAATGAAGAAGTTAGCAGTATAGGTAAAATATTTAATATGAGGGGTGGAGATTCCTACCCTACATTAAGAACACGTAGGGCAGCAACAACATTAGAACTGGGAGATGGAGAGAGTTTCATTTTAGGGGGATTAATCAGTAACACGGAGAGAGAATCATTAAGTAAAATTCCACTAATTGGTGATATCCCTCTATTAGGAGCATTTTTCCGTAATGCACAGACAGAACAGAGCCAAACTGAATTAGTGGTGATCGCAACCGTAAACTTGGTGAATCCAGTCTCCGAAAAAGAAGTGGAGTTGCCTGATTTTATGCATACTTCAACGCTCGAACGATTTTTTAACTTTAGTTCCATTATGGAAACAAAAAGAGAAAAGATGGCCAGAGAGTTTCTGCGTAAAGGAGGATTTATTAAATGAGATTACTCATAATAGGCACCATTATATTATTTACCAAAGTGGGCTATGCAGACCTGACGATTAAACCTATTGATAGTGACCGATCATTTTGTCTTATGAGAGATAATCAATCCAAAATAAATATCATTATCACATCTAAAAATGACAGCGTTAACATTAAAAATAGAGTCTGTAACTATAGTATTAATGATTATCGTCGTGTTAAAAATCATGAAGTTGGATGCGCAGTTAATATTAACAGGAAAAAATCCAGTATTAGTGGTGACATATGCAATTAATCCTAAACAAGGATTTAATCAATAAAAAAACCAGCAAAGTAAAAGATACCATTGTAATTATTTCCACAAGAAAGTGGCTAATAGAGAAAATATCTGAAAAAATACGACTGGCCGATATTAACAACATTAAAGGAATAGAGGACAATATTTTCACTGCATCATTAGTTAATTTACCAGACCAAACTATTGGTATAATCATTGATATTGGTAATGATCAAGAAATAGAGAAAATATTAGATTTAATAAAAAATCATACACCGCGTGATTGCTGGTGTGTGCTCGTCGGAGATATTGATTCAATCAGTATTGCACAGCAGTTTACTGACAGGGGAATTTTATATTTAAATATACAGTCACAATCTGCTGAACTGACACAGTTATTGCTTAAAGGTATTCAGATAGAATCCGAAAGAAAGGCTTTTTTTATCAGTGTACTGGGTTGTAAAGGTGGAATAGGGACGACTCTACTCAGTTACCATTTAGCATATGAAATTACTCAAATAAAGAAATCCCCAACATTATTATTACAGGGTAATCAAGGATCGCAAGATCTTGACCTCGTAACAGAGAAAAAAATTAATGCCGCTATCACTGAGTATCATAAACACTTAGATCTTATGCTATGTAACGAAAAAAAATTAAGTGAGGTAGATAATCAAACAAATAAAAAACATAATTTTATTATTTTCGACCAACCTATTCATAACTCATCAAAGGAAAGAATAACAGACTATATTGAGCAATCTAATTGCATCATTATATTGTTAGATAATAGTATGATGTCAGTTAGAATCGCCAAAGAATTTATTAGCATATATGAGCGCTTTAAAAGAGATAATAGAAAAGCAACCAGACTAATACTCTGCTTAAACGAAAGCAGGCCTGTAACCAAAGATATGTTAGATACTGCCGACATACAATCATTATTGAATCGAACTATTGACATACATATACCTTATATAAAAAACACAAAGTCTTCATTAAATGATCCTACTTATTTTGGTAGAAAGAAAATAAAAATAAACACATTAGCTAAAAACACATTAGGTATAAAGATAGACTCATCAAGCGATATGAATACATTGACAAAAAAAATAATAGCAACACTAAAAAATATAAGGTAAACAATGAAAGCATCATTAACTATACAAGAATTAATTCGCGAAAAAATGCTGGCTAATATTGATATAGATAAAGTTGAAAATCTTGTTGATGATTACAGTAAACTCAGTGGATTATTATCTCAAACATTTCATGATTTATATAATGATAATGAATATAAATTAACAACTCAGGATCAGAAAAAAATAATTTCAATGATTGCTGATGAAATCACTGGTTTTGGGCCATTAAGAGAGCTGATGGAGGATGACTCAATTAGTGACATTATGGTTAATGGACCTAATAAGATATTTGTTGAACGCTATGGCCTGATCACTTTAACTGATCTGCGATTTATTAATAATAATCAACTGACAGATATTACCAAACGTTTAATGCAAAGGGTAAATCGTCGTATTGATGAAGGCCGCCCCTTAGCAGATGCACGTTTAATTGACGGCAGCCGTATCAATGTAGCAATGAGCCCCATAGCCCTAGATGGCACTGTACTTTCTATCCGAAAGTTTAGTAATAACAACCGAAAACTAGAAGACTTAGTTGATATGGGTGCGATGAGTAGCAATATGGCTAACTTTCTGATTATTGCGGCCAGTTGTAGGGTCAATATCGTTGTCTCTGGTGGTACTGGTTCGGGAAAAACAACGCTACTTAATGCTTTATCGAAGTATATTTCTAAGAGTGAGAGAGTTATTACTTTAGAAGATGCAGCAGAGTTGAATCTTGAGCAACCTCATGTTGTGAGAATGGAAACCCGGTTAGCGGGTCTGGAGAATACAGGACAAATCACTATGCGAGACTTAGTAATTAACTCGCTACGAATGCGCCCCGATAGAATAATTATCGGCGAATGTCGAGGCGAGGAAACCTTTGAGATGCTTCAAGCAATGAATACAGGCCACAATGGTTCGATGTCAACATTGCACGCTAACTCACCCCGTGATGCTATTGCCCGTCTGGAAAGTATGATAATGATGGGCCCGGTTAATATGCCTCTCTTTACTATCCGACGGAATATAGCATCTGCAATCAATATTATTGTACAAGTTTCTCGAATGAGTGATGGTACAAGAAAAGTACGTTATATTAGCGAAATTATGGGAATGGAAGGTGATAATGTCATACTACAGAATATATTTTCATTTGAACCAGCAAAATTACGGGATGAACAAGGTAAGATTCAAGGAGAATTTATCAATCATGGATTATTTAGCCGTTCCTCTGTTAGAATAAATGCCGACATATATAACTTATCTGATGAATTAAATAGTATTTTTTCTATGGTGGAAAAGTGATTTACTACATAATACTGTCGTCCGGTATATTATTGCTATTATTGAGCAATTTTAAATGGATGAAAATCAAAAAATCAATCGTCAATGATAATAGAAAGAAATCTGTAAGTGATAATTTATTTATTTTATTTTCTAAAAAAATAATTTCAGAATGGTTACAGTATTTGCATGGAATTATTAATGATAAAAACAAATTGCATATTGCGATGCCAATAATTTATTCAATATGTGTTTTTTTCATTAATACTTTATGGTTTCATTTTAATATAGTTCTCATTTTCATTTTTATGTTTATAAGTATTGTGTTTTTTCAAGTAAAATTATCCCGAAAAATACATCATTCTTTTTTTAAACAAAACTTTCCAGAAGTTCTCTTGATGATAAACATGGCGGTGAGCAGTGGAGCCAGTATTAATCAAGTACTAGAGCGCTGTGGGCAAGAAATAAATGGGCCACTAGGACATGAAATGAGCCTTATTTGTCGTCGACTAAATCTGGGAGAATCACCTGAAATTGTTTTTTATGATGCCTATAAAAGATTCCATTACCCTGAATTCTATTTTCTAATTACAATAATTTTGCTTAATCTTCAACAAGGGGGGCAATTAAAAGAATTGACTAGCCGGCTATCACAGGTGATAACAAAAAATAAAAATTCTGAGCAGAAGAAAGCCGTAATGACTGCTCAGACACGAATGTCTGTCAATATTATTTGTTTTATGCCGATCGCCTTTTCTCTTTTACTTTATTTTATTGATTCTACCAGCATAGAATCAATGTGGAATCATCCTGTAGGGGAAATTATATTTTATTATATTATAACCAGTGAAATTATTGGGATTTACTTAATAAGAAAAATGCTCAGGAAAGCCTTATGAATATATTCTTAATTTTATTGTTATCATTAGGATTAATTCTTCTGTTAAAAACAAAATCAAGAGTAAAAAGAGTTTATATATATAATAAAATAAACGAAAGTGATAAACACCAAGATAAAAAAGAAGTCAACAACCAGGATAAAACCCTGTCTAACTACATCTCTATTCCTTTTCTTCTGGAAGAGGTCATTTATTTCAAAATTATTATTATCGTTGCACTCTTGACGGTAATATTAATATTGTTGTCAATTGATATAATAACAATTAGCTTTAGAAGTTCACTGATTATTGGATTAACAATTCTGATAACCACTCTATACCTCCCTAAAATAGTTATAAAAAACGTTATTACCAGAAGAACTGATTCTGTGCTTAAATCACTACCCTTCTTTATTGATATCACCGCCGCGTGTGTTCAATCCGGTATGACAATAGATAACTCTCTCAGTTACACGGCAAAAAAATTTACATTAATAAACTCAGATTTAAGCCGAATGATCCTTAAAATAACCAAACATGCAGAGATAAATGGATTAGAATCAGCTATTAAAGAGTTTCATCAGTGCTCTTCTGCCACAGAAATAAGAATGTTTTGCAGTGCGCTTCAATACAGTATTAGTTTTGGTTCAAGTGTATATGAACAACTGATTAAATTGTCTCAAGATATAAGAGAGATGCAATTATTAGTGACAGAGGAAAAAATAAGTAAATTATCAGCAAAATTAACATTCCCGCTATTTCTCTTTATTCTTATTCCATTTATCGTATTAGTTATATCACCCAGCATATTGGAGATACTTACCTATGTATAAAAAACTTAGAAAAATCATTATGTTTTCAATTCTTGCTTTTATGATCAATGGTTGTTCCTGGAATAATGGCATGAGTAAAAAAGAATTTTCTTATCGAGAAAGTATTTTAACCAAAGCAAAAAACTATAACGGACTAATTACTCTATACCGTAATGAATTAAAAACAAAAGAAGATGATGATATTAGATTAAAATTAGCCAATACATATTACCTTGCTGGTGATACTAAATCATCATTATACTACTTGAGCCCAATAGCACATAAACCCAACGAGTCTATTTATTTATTACAGGCCAAAAACCTTATTAACAATAATGATGATACGGCAGCCAAGGTTGTTATTGATAAATTATTGGTTATTTCTCCAAAAAATGCAGAAGCGCACAATATAAAAGGTATTATTTTTGCCAATAATGGCGAAATAAATAACGCTAAAAACGCTATTGAACAATCCAGAAATTTGTTTATTTCTGATGAAACAGCAATGAATAACCTCGCAGTGATCGCCATACTTGATGAGCGTTATTCTGATGCAGTCAGAATATTACTTCCTGACTATCTGGCAGGAAAAAAAGATAGTTTAATATTACATAATTTGGTTTTCTCATTAGTTAAGCTCAATGATCATCAATATGCAAAAAAGATAATTTCAGCCGAAAAAATGGCTAAAAATCCTGATGAATTAATATTAGCCCTCAGTCAAGTGAGTAATCCATATCAAGATAAATTTTCTGGCAAGGTTGACTAATGAGAAAAATGAACTTTACTTTTTTGTACGAAAACAAAGGTTCTATCACTATCGAGTTTTCAATCGTCTTTATTTTATTTTTACTCATGCTCCTGTTTAGTGCTGAGATTGCTCGTTTACTTTATATTTCAGCCAATTTAGATTTGGCAGTTTCCGAAGCAGCGAAGTCAGCCAAGAATAAAGAACGGCATGACGATATTAGCTATACCTCAATGCTACGGCAGAAATTAGTTTCACATCAAGGAGTTTTAGGCTCATTTATCACTGAGGACAATGCGTTAAACGCAAATGTTGTTTTTAGTGAAAACATTTCGGATATGATTAACCATAACACATCAGATAACAATAAACTTCCGCTAGCTAAATATAGTGTCAGTTATTTATATCGCCCAGTTTTTTTTCCTACTTTATCTTATTGGCCTACTATTTTACTCTCACGAGAGGTTATTCTTGCACAAGAAAAATAATCAAATAAACATGATTAAAAATACACATGGCGCAATCATTGTTGAGTTTGTTTTTGTTATTTTCATCATGACTCTTTTTATAAAAATATTAATATCAGTCTCGGATTATTACTCAAACGTTGGAAAGTTAGATCGCATTTCATATTCATTAGCTGGAATAGTACGAGAAAGATCACTGTTATACAATAATGATTATATATTAACACAAGAACAGGTTAATCAAATAAAACAGTTAGCTGACAGTATGTTATTAAATTCAGATAATCCTGTTCATAACCTTGCAATAAATATAGAAACACTGCATTTCAATCAAACCGAATCATCCGCAGTCACAAATAAGAGTATTGATAATACGAAAAGTCTGTCTTTCAATGTTGGGACTTGTGAGCCGAACAGGCCACTCAATGAGTTAGCTCAGTTATCAACATTCAGTAATGCCGGGAGATGGATACCTCTTTATCAAGTGACATTATGTTTATCGTCAGCTCCTGGGTCTGGAACCCTATTTGCACCTATAAAATCATCCTCTATTACGATCGAACGTTAATATCTAAATATATGAATACAACACTCATACAGTAAAGGCTATTTATGTTGAAAGAAAACATTACTTTTATAAAGATACAGAGGTTTATAAAAAATGAAAGTGGTGCGATATTATTACCATTTATTGTTTTATTGCCTTTTTTTGTTGGGCTAATTTTTGTGTCTTTTGAAATTTCTCATTTTATACAAAAAAAAGCTAGGCTATCTGATGCCATAGAGCAAGCTGCATTAGCATTAACAGTTGAAAACAATGACAATCCTAATTCAACTCAGCGGCAGAATAATAACTCCCTTGTAAACTCTTATGCCAGGGCGTATTTACCATCAGAATATTTTTCAATTCCAATAATAGAGATAAACAGCAGCCCAGACCACATCCGATATAATGTGGCTATTAGTATGAATTACCCTGTAATATTCTTAAATAATACACTTATTACTCAGACAAATAATAATATAAGTACCATTGATAATGGTGCTGCCAAAAAATATCTATCTAATCATTCAGAACCCACCGATGTTATTTTTGTCGCTGACTATTCTGGCTCAATGCGTGAGTCATTTGAATATTCTGACAGCAATGAAAGTAAAATAGAGTCATTGAGGCGAATATTAGAAAAACTGAATGATAAAATAGATAGTAATGATGCCATTAATATTATTGGATTTGTGCCATTCTCTTGGGGAACTAAAATCATTGTAGGAAATGAAACATTTTGCCACTTTCCATTTGTACCGAAAGAATATAAACCTAATGGGGATTATCTTCGTCAATATACTGCATCTGGATTAAAAAAATTCCAAGGGTTGGAAAATTTAGGTCCTATTTTAAATACTGAGTATGGAAAATTAAGCAATAAAGAAGAAGATCTATCAGCCATTGATGATGAAATTAAGAGCAATATTTTTAATAAAAAGCAGATTCCAAAAGCTCTGGATTTTTTAAACAAGGCTAGTTATATTGATTATACCATAATCATATGGGAAATCATTGCCGATAATATTGACTATGATAAAACGATTAAATCAATCACTCGAAAAAACAAAACCAAAATCATAGATATTCCTATGGCTGACGTTCTTAATAAAGGTTTTTGCTTAAAAGATCTAAACTCGCATATTATTGAAAATAATAATAACTCAATATTATCTGATGCTTTAAATTTTGATGTATCTGGTGGAACATTGATAAGCTCAGGGATATTAGCTGGCAATAATATATTTAGAGGGGGAAGTCACCATAACAAAAAAATAATGATTATTCTTTCTGACGGTGATGATAGTAATCACATTAACAGTAAACTTTCTGAAGATTACAAAGATAAAAATTATTTCAATATTACTAAAACACTTGTTGATAAAGGAATGTGTGAAAAAATAAAGGAAAATAACATTAGAATGGTATTTATTGGTATTGGATATGTTCCAAGAGAGGATATTGACTGGAAAAAGTGTGTTGGGGAGAATAATTTCTATCTAGCTCATAATGCTCATGAATTGGAGCAAGACCTAGAGCAAGTACTCTTAGCAAATGATGAAGTTGGCCGTAATATACCTAAAAACTGAGATAAGGCGCGGCAATATTCACCGCGCCTGTTATTAACTATTTTGCGCCGCCCGCTTCCATGCCGACTAACCCCACTTTGAGATAACCCGATTTGCGTAAAGCATCCATAACACTCATCAGAGTTTCATAATCCACTACTTTATCCGCTTGGAAGAAAATGGTGGTTTCTTTGTTAGATTGGGTCACTTTATCCAATGTTGCCGCCAGTGTATCGCGGTCGACCTGCTGATCGCCGACATACAGCTGGTTATCAGCTTTCACTGTCAGAAAAACCGGCTTCTCTGGGCGCGGCTGTGGCACCGCTGAAGATGCCGGTAAGTCCACTTTAATATCAACCGTTGCCAATGGTGCTGCCACCATAAAGATAATCAGCAATACCAGCATGACATCGATGAAAGGTGTCACGTTAATTTCGTGCAGTTCACCACTTTCATCGAGGTTATCGTTCATCCGCATGGCCATAAATCACCCCGCACGCAATTGGTGAGGCTGCTTAGGTGACTTTGCTTCAGCGCTGCTGCTCAAATCAAGATCACGGCTCAGCAATAATAATACCTGTGCAGCAACATCCCCTACCTGAGCGCGGTAAGAACCAATCAGGCGAGCGAAAATGTTATAGATAACCACCGCAGGAATTGCGGCAACCAAGCCAAGTGCTGTTGCCAGCAAAGCTTCGGCAATACCCGGAGCAACAACAGCCAGATTAGTCGTCTGTGAGTGGGCAATACCGATAAAGCTGTTCATGATGCCCCAAACAGTACCAAACAAACCGACAAACGGAGAAATGGCACCGATTGTCGCCAAGAAGCCATTACCTTTGCCCATTTGGCGGCTAATGGCAGCAACACGGCGCTCCAGACGAAAAGCAGTACGTTCTTTAATGCCGTTGTTATCGTTTGATTCTGCCGATAATAGGCGTTCGTTTTGCGCTTCACGCAGTAATAGACCGCTGATGCTCTCTGGAGAGAAAACCTCTGCTCGCTCAGACGCGGTATCAAGATCAGTAACCGCGCCGATAACCTCGTGTTCTTGCCGTAAACGGCGGCGTGCTCGGAATAATTCAGTACCTTTGGAAAACAGAATGGTCCAGGTCACGATTGATGCCAATACCAAGCCAATCATTACGCCTTTCACCACCACATCAGCATGTTGATACATGCCCCAAACGGAGAGATCCATCGCCAAGCCTTGTGGGGCAGGAGCCGTTAATGGCTGAACTGACGGTGCCGATATTGTGGGTACTACAGCTTCTGCATTAGCAGGGGCTGCTACAGATGTAATTTCCGGTGCAGGTAACGGCGTTGATGTTGCTGTCGTCGTTGGTGTCGTAACTGATGCAGCGACTGCGCTACTGTTGCCCGGTGCGGCGAATGCATGACCGGTTAAACCTGCCACCAGCAATAATGCCATCGCGCCTTTCATCATTCGGCCTTGCACGAATGATTTGTCTTTAATCTTTTTGTCAGCTGTTTTCACGCTGCGCCTCCACCCAATATGCATATCAATTTAAGGACGAAATCAGCTGCCGATCATATCAAACAAACTGGGGATTGATAGTAATTATCATTAGTATTTACGCCTATTTTTTGAGAAAAAATAAGAATCCCCCTGATATCAGGGACTACGCAGCAGGATCAACGGATAAACATTCTGAGCTGTACAGATTGAGTGACACTTTATGTAAAAATAAAAAAGGATTAATTGCAGAGAGCGCTTTTGCATGAATTAAGCCCTCTCCTAACGGCCTCCCCTTAATAAATTTCCTATTTCGTCACTTACACAGCATTTTTCCATTACAAATCTGCGGAAAACAGCGAGTCACCCTCTTTAGTTTTTTTCATGGTGAAAGCTACCCTCTCATTACAATCATCATGCTAACGTAAGGAATAAATACATCCCAATAATGAATGCTGACCATGGAATAATGGGCATGCTGATGAGAAGGTGGCAAAGCGATTATGTCTGCAAATAAACCCACGATAGAAAAATTGGAAACAATCTTAGTTAGCGCTGGCAGAAGTCAGAAATTCACCCAAGGCTCGGTCAATACCGTCATTCAGCGCGCATCCTCTTTGGTTTTTGAGTCAGTAAAAGCCAAAAAGCACGCCACAATTAATCGCGGAAATGGGGCGCTATTTTATGGCCGCAGAGGCACGCTAACCCATTTTTCTTTGCAAGAAGCGATGACAGAACTGGAAGGCGGCGCGGGTTGTGTGCTTTATCCTTGCGGTGCTGCCGCGATTAGTAATGCCATTTTGTCATTTGTTTCCACCGGCGATCATGTGTTGATGACTGGCTCGGCTTATGAACCGGCACAAAGTTTTTGCGATAAAATCTTATCGCGTATGAATATCACCACCACTTATTTTGATCCCATGATAGGGGCCGAAATAGCCTCGTTGATCACACCGCAAACTAAAGTGGTTTTTCTCGAGTCGCCCGGTTCCATCACGATGGAAGTGCAAGATATTCCCGCGATAGTCAAAGCCATTCGCGCGGTTTCTCCAGAGATGATTATCATCATGGACAATACGTGGGCGGCTGGCGTGCTGTTTAAAGCCCTGGATTTTGATATTGATATCTCCATCCAATCAGGAACTAAATATATTATTGGTCATTCCGATGCCATGCTGGGGATTGCGGTCGCCAACACCCGCTGTTGGGAGCAACTGCGCGAAGATTCTTATCTAATGGGGCAAATGGTGGATGCTGATACCGCCTATCTTGCCAGCCGGGGCTTACGCACGCTGAGTGTGCGTTTAAAGCAGCATGAAAAAAACAGTATCGAAATCGCAAACTGGCTGATTCAGCGCCCGGAAGTTGCGGCGGTCTATCACCCTGCCCTGCCCGGCTGCAAAGGCCATGAATTCTACAAACGAGATTTCACCGGCTGCAATGGTTTGTTTTCTTTTGAGTTAAAAGAAGAGTTAACCCAGCAGCAGTTAGAGGCTTATCTCGACCACTTTACCCATTTCAGTATGGCTTTCTCGTGGGGCGGGTTTGAGTCTTTGATTCTGGGGTATCAACCCAAGGATATCCGGGCCATCCGCAAATATGAGGGTGAGGGAATCAAAGGCACATTGTTCCGTTTACACATTGGGCTAGAGAATGTACAAGATTTGCAGGACGATTTAACCGCTGGGTTTGAGCGCATCAAAGCTTCGCAGTAACATTTATGAGCGCTATGGTTTGTGAATGTGCGGTCAAAGTCTCCGCACATTCATCCTCTCTTACACAAATAGTGTCAACGGCACGTATATATGCCCTTAAAAATTCGGTTATTGAGGATAAGATCAATGTGGATTAGCGCCATTACCGATACACTAGATAAAACCTTATAACAATATTCTCACACGATAGGCAAACAGGAACAGAAATGGATGTATTACGCGAAATCCTTCATGCCTTATGGCAGCAGGATTTTAGTAAACTTGCCGACCCGAATGTGATTTGGGTTATTTACGGTATACTTTTTACCACCCTTTTTTTAGAAAATGGTTTGCTGCCAGCCTCTTTCCTCCCCGGTGATAGCTTGTTGCTATTGGCGGGTGCACTGATTGCCAAAGGTGTCATGGCATTCTGGCCCACCATGATAATTTTGACCGCTGCGGCCAGCTTGGGTTGTTGGCTGAGTTACCTGCAAGGGTTATGGTTGGGAGATACCAAAGTGGTAAAAAGGTGGCTGTTGCAGTTGCCTACCCATTATCGACAACGCGCCCATAACCTGTTTGTTCGCCACGGTCTGGCAGCCCTGATTATTGGCCGTTTTCTGGCTTTTGTCCGGACTTTATTACCCACTTTAGCCGGTATTTCAGGTCTAAATAGCACGCGTTTTCAGTTCTTTAACTGGCTCAGTGGGCTGCTATGGGTTGGTAGTGTCGTGGGGCTGGGCTTTGCACTTAGCCATATTCCCCTGGTTAAGCATTATGAAAATCAAGTCATGACCGCGCTGATGATTTTGCCGATTGTTTTGTTATTGGTCGGGTTGGTTGGCACACTGGTCTTGGTCTGGTGTAAACGCAAAAGTGTGACCGAGTAAGCTTCTCCGCTCGAACAACTAAACGGCGCTTAGTGCGCCGTTTTGTATTGATATCACCTCAGTTAGTGCGTAACTTGGCGACTTCTTCACTCGGTGTAACGCCGAAATAGCGTTTAAACTCGCGGCTAAATTGTGAAGCACTCTCATACCCTACCTTATTCGCTGCGGTACTGGCCTTTAGCCCATCGTGTAGCATCATCATTCGCGCACGATGTAGCCGGTAAGATTTCAAATATTGTAGTGGCGAAGTGTTAGTCACCGCTTTGAAATTATGATGAAACGCGGAGACGCTCATGTTTACATCCGCGGCTAATTGTTCAACATTCAGGTTATCTGCAAACTGATTTTCAATACGCCGCAATGTCTTGGTAATTTGATTGAAGTGCCCATGGCGATTAACCAAAGCCTGTAATGCCCCACCGCACTGTCCACATAACACGTAGTAAATGATTTCCCTCACAATTTGTGGGCCAAGCACCCTGGCATCACGAGGATTAGCCATCACATCCAGCAACCGCTCGGTGGCGCATAGCATCTCTTCAGTCAATACAGATGAATTGACACCAGAGGTATTACCGAAAGGTTTATCGAGTTCGTCATCACCAATATCTATAATTAGATCCTGTAGCATCTGGCTGTCTATATGAATCGAAATCCCGGCCAGCGGCACTTCCTCGCTGGCAAAAGTTTCACATTCAAACGGTAATGGCACTGTCAGAATCAAGTAGTTTTTCGGATCATACTGAAATACTTTGCTACCCAGATAACCCACTTTATGCCCCTGAAATATAATAACTACACTCGGGGTATACATGACGGGTGTACGCGGTTGGTGTACGGTGGAATAGAGAATTTTCACCTTTGGTACAGCGCTAGGGGTTAAGCCATTGCCTTGAGCCAGACGAGCAATCATCCCAGCCATCTGTACCTGAATATCCGTAACCTCAACCATTGCGCCCTCACCTGCTTCTGTTATCTGGAACGATCCGACATAAATTGTGCAGTATTTTGCGAGTTTTCTACAGTGATTTAGAGAAATAGGCAAGAGCAAGGCAGAAATGTGCATTGAGGTATAACGCCAAGTTACCGACAATGGCTATACCCGTCATACTTCAAGCTGCATATGCGTTGGCCACGTTCAATCACCCGAATCACTTACAACACCGTAAGCTCATCGGGATTCTCTCACTTGCCGCCTTCCTGCAACTCGAATTATTTTGGGTACATCAATAAATACTTACCCTAAGCTGGAAGACAAATCATGCAAAACTTTACCCTTCATACCCCCACTAAAGTACTGTTCGGTACTGGTCAAATAGCGCAACTGAATAAAGAAATTCCTGCTGATGCACGTATTTTAATTACCTATGGTGGCGGCAGCATCAAACAAAATGGTGTACTCGACCAAGTTCACCAAGCACTGCAAGGCTTTGATTACCTAGAGTTTGGTGGCATTGAGCCAAACCCTACTTATGAAACCTTAATGAAAGCCGTTGAGGTTTGCCGAGCAGAAAAAATCACTTTCCTGCTAGCCGTGGGTGGCGGTTCAGTATTGGATGGCACTAAATTCATCGCGGCGGCCGTCAATTATCCGCAAGACCCATGGCATATTCTGGAAACCACCGGCAGCGATATCAAAGAAGCACTGCCTATGGGTTCAGTGCTGACCTTACCTGCTACTGGCTCTGAAGCTAACAGTGGCGCAGTTATCAGCCGCCGCAGCACCGGTGATAAGCAACATTTCTTCTCGCCGCATGTGCAGCCGCTCTTTGCTGTGCTGGATCCAGTGGTGACTTATACCTTACCACCGCGCCAGGTGGCTAACGGTGTAGTTGATGCTTTTGTACATACCATTGAGCAATACCTGACTTATCCGGTGGACGCCAAAGTTCAAGATCGTTTTGCTGAAGGTTTGTTATTAACTCTGATTGAAGAAGGCCCGAAAGCCTTAACTGATCCTGAGAATTACAATGTACGCGCCAACATTATGTGGAGCGCCACCATGGCATTAAATGGCCTGATTGGTGCCGGTGTCCCGCAAGACTGGGCGACTCATATGCTGGGCCACGAACTGACAGCGCGTCACGGGCTGGATCATGCACAAACATTGGCGGTGATATTGCCCGCTCTGTTGGTGGCGAAGAAACAGCAAAAACGCGCGAAATTATTGCAATATGCGGAACGTGTCTGGGATCTCCGTGAAGGCACTGAAGACCAACGCATTGATGCGGCTATTGAAGCGACCCGTCAATTCTTTGAAGACATGGGTGTCGCGACTCGCTTATCTGATTACAAACTGGATGGCAGCACCATTCCTGATTTAATCAAAAAATTAGAAGAGCACGGTATGACCGCACTTGGCGAGCACAGTGATATCACTTTGGCAGATAGCAAACGTATCTACGAAGCTGCGGTCTAATAATATAGTTTAGCGAAATACAATGTGATTTTAGCTGAGGAGATCAATATGGTGACGCAACCCATTATCAAATTGCACGATGGAAATCTGATGCCACAACTCGGTCTTGGCGTTTGGCAAGCAAGCATTGAAGAAACACAGCTTGCTGTCACCAAAGCACTGGAGATCGGCTATCGTTCAATCGATACAGCGGCTATTTATAAAAATGAAGAGGGTGTTGGTCAGGCGCTGCAAACGGCCAATGTCGCCCGTGATGAGCTATTTATTACCACTAAGCTGTGGAATAGTAACCAAAATAATCCTCAGCAAGCACTGGAAGAGAGTCTGAAAAAACTTCAGCTCGATTATGTGGATCTCTATCTAATTCACTGGCCTGACCCAGCACAAGACCGCTATGTCGGTGCCTGGCGTGAATTGATCGCCTTGAAAGAGCAAGGTTTGATTCGCAGTATCGGCGTTTGTAACTTCCATATCCCTCACTTACAGCGGTTGATTGATGAAACCGGCGTTGCCCCGACTGTCAATCAGATTGAGCTTCACCCCCTGCTCCAGCAGCGGCAGCTCCATGCATGGAATGCCACACATCATATTGCGACAGAATCCTGGAGCCCGCTGGCTCAAGGCGGCGATGGCGTTTTCGATCAAGCCATCATTCGTGAATTGGCGCAAAAATATGGTAAGACTCCAGCACAGATAGTCATCCGTTGGCATCTGGACAGCGGGCTGATTGTTATTCCTAAATCAGTGACACCGGCGCGCATCAGGGAAAACTTTGAAGTATTTGATTTTAAACTACACAAAGATGAACTGACGGCAATTTCGAAGTTAGATAGCGGTAAACGACTGGGGCCAGACCCAGATGCTCCCAGGGCCTGACCGCTGATTTATCAGCTTATTAATGATGCTTAGCTTTCCCTCTGGCGACACCAGCGGGTTTATTCACCGGCGCTCTGTTTGCGCCGGTTTTGCTGCCTGCAGTCTTGGGCGAGGAACTGCCCGTAGTGGTCTGCGCGGTTTTACCCAAAGGGGCTTTACCTGTTGAGGCTGCATTCGTGCGGTTACCCGGTTGACGCTGACGAGTGATAGCAGTGTGCTTGGTCAGCGCCGGTGTATGATGACGAAACGCCCGGCGTGCTTCACGTTGTTCTTCCAGAGTCGGTGCCGGAACCAAACATTCACGGCGGCTACCGATCAAGTTTTGCAGCCCCATTTCCTCTAATGCCGTGCGAATCATCGGCCAGTTAGCGGGATCATGATAACGCAACAATGCTTTATGCAACCGCCGCTGACGATCTCCTTTCGGAACAACAACATCCTCACTCTTGTAATCCACTTTGCTCAGCGGGTTCTTGCCGGTGTAATACATGGTGGTGGAGTTAGCCAGCGGTGATGGATAGAAGTTTTGCACCTGATCCAAACGGAAACGGTTTTTCTTCAGCCAAAGAGCCAAATTCACCATATCTTTATCTTCTGTCCCCGGATGGGCGGAGATAAAATACGGAATCAAATATTGCTCTTTACCGGCCTGCTTGGAATAGGTATCAAACAGCTCTTTAAAGCGCTGATAGCTGCCCATTCCCGGTTTCATCATTTTTGAAAGTGGCCCTTCTTCAGTATGTTCCGGGGCTATTTTCAAGTAGCCGCCCACATGATGGCTGGCTAATTCTTTGATATAACGTGGATCTTCTACTGCCAGATCATAACGAACACCAGACGCAATCAGGATCTTTTTAATCCCTTTCAAATCACGCGCTCGCCGATAGAGCGAAATGGTCGGCTCATGGTTAGTGTCCATGTGCTGGCAGATTTCAGGGTAAACGCAGGATGCACGGCGGCAAGTTTGCTCGGCTCGTGGTGACTGGCAGCGCAGCATGTACATATTTGCCGTTGGGCCACCCAGATCAGAGATGATGCCGGTAAAACCAGGAACTTTATCGCGAATTTCTTCTATCTCACGAATGATAGAATCTTCAGAGCGGCTCTGAATAATGCGCCCTTCATGCTCGGTAATCGAACAGAACGAACAGCCACCATAGCAACCGCGCATGATATTGATCGAGAAACGAATCATATCGTAAGCTGGAATAGGTGATTTCCCATAAGACGGGTGCGGCACACGCTGATAAGGCAGGGCAAAAACGCTGTCCATTTCTTCCGTACTGAGCGGGATAGCCGGTGGATTAATCCAAATATAGCGGTCGCCGTGTTTTTGCATCAAAGCCCGTGCACAACCGGGGTTGGTTTCATGATGTAAAATCCGCGAAGTGTGGGCATACAATACTTTGTCTGCTTTCACTTTGTCATAGGATGGCAGCAAGACATAGGTCTTCTCCCATGGTTTGGGTTTGGCGGCCCGTACGGTAATAGGTTTGGCTTCCGGCTCGGGAACACTGTCTGTCGCGCACGGCAAATCTTCACCATAAGGATTCGGAATAGCTTCAATACGGCCCGGTTTATCCAACCGAGTAGAATCCACGCCACTCCAACCCGGTAATGGGGTTTTGCGCATCACAACGGTGTTACGCACATCCTGAATATCAGCAATTTTCTCACCCGCAGCCAGACGGTGTGCCACTTCAACCAGTGGCCGCTCGCCATTGCCGTACACCAGCATATCGGCTTTGGCATCGACAATGACTGAGCGGCGCACAGTATCAGACCAATAATCATAATGGGCAATACGGCGTAAGCTGGCTTCAATTCCGCCAAGCAATACCGGTACATGGCTATATGCCTCTTTGCAGCGCTGGCTATACACCAAAGTGGCGCGGTCTGGCCGCTTACCGCTTTGATTATCCGGCGTATAAGCATCGTCATGGCGCAATTTGCGATCAGCGGTATAGCGGTTAATCATCGAGTCCATATTGCCCGCAGTGACGCCGAAGAACAGGTTCGGCTCACCCAAGCGCATGAAATCATTTTTATTTGTCCAATCTGGCTGAGCAATGATCCCTACACGGAAGCCCTGAGCCTCCAGCATGCGGCCAATGATAGCCATGCCAAAACTGGGGTGGTCAACATACGCATCACCGGTGATGACAATAATATCGCAGCTATCCCAGCCCAATATGTCCATTTCTTCGCGAGACATCGGTAAAAATGGCGCAGTGCCATAGCATTCAGCCCAATAAGGCTGATAAGAAAACAGGTCACGCTCTGGCTGAATCAGGCTGGCACTCATGGCAATACTCTTTGAATTGGGGAAAATTGGGGTGGTTCGGGTTAAGAAATCATCACCGGGCGGCGATTATACGCATTTATCCATGGAAAGAGGAGGGATAAATCTGTTGATAACATGATTCGCACCATCAATTAGAACAGGATCACTGGACGATTATTCATCGAGACAATTATTCGTCGAAGCAATAATCTATCGAAACAATAATCTATCAAAACAATGACCCCATTAATCTTAACCGAGTGTCGGCGCGGCCTGTGTTACCAATTGTCCTGCTGACCCACGATCCGCCATCTCAAGGCTCTGGCTGTAGAACAAGAACGGGAAATGCTCGGAAGATACTTGATTGAAATACACCAGTAACTCTACATCGCCATCAACCCAAACTGTATCCTTCCAACCCCTATCTTCGGCCATCGCTGGCGCACCATTTACACTTTTCACCAGGAACGAAACACCCTGAATATGGAATGCTTGCGGCATGTCCGCGTGTATTGTCCAACGCTCCCAAGTACCTTGCTGTGCCTGAGCATCAGCCCGATTCATATCCCAGATAACGCCATTGATTCCCGGCAAATCATCCCCTAAGCGGAAGTCGCGAGAGCGCACCGCATTGCCATCCAAAATCTGATCAGAGAGCAAACGTATTGGCAGATTATCAGTGACTAATGGCAACAAACCGGTCGGTTTTAATGTCAGCACCAAGCTGGAAATCAGAATACTTGATGGTTCAAATAGCCCGCGCAACCTGTCCATAATCCCGGCAGACTCACCCGCCGTAATCGACACTTCGCTCCCCTGCGACATATCGATAACCACCTCACGTCGTTCACCCGGCGCTAACGAGAGTTGCTGTACCATCACCGGCGCAGGCAGGAACCCCTGGTCACTGGCAACCACATGCAATGGGCGGCCGTCACTCAGTTGCAATATATAGCGGCGGGCATTGGACGCATTCAATAAACGTAAACGCACCCAACCACGAGAAACTTCAACAAATGGGCTTTGTGCGCCGTTAACCAACAACGTATCCCCCATAAAGCCCCCATTTGCTGGCGGGTCATATTGCGGAACGCCAAAGTTATCCAGCCGTTTATCCTGAATAATAATCGGGAAATCATCAACACCATAATGGCTTGGTAGTGGCATCGCTTTGCTGACTTCATCTTCCACCAGCCACATCCCGGCTAACCCATTGTAAACATGGGGAGCCATGCGGTTAGGCGTATTGGCGTGATACCAGCAAGTTGCCGCAGGTTGCCGTACAGGCAATACCGGTGACCAATCAACACCGGGGGTAATCATACGTGCAGCGCCGCCCATCAATGTGCCCGGAACTTGCAACCCACTGATAGTCATAGACACCGGCTCAGTCAAACGGTTGCTGTAAATGAGCTTAACATCATCACCGCTGTAAACCCGAACAGTCGGCCCTAGATACATACCGTTGATACCCCACACAGCGGCTTTCTGCTTGCCACTGAATGCCCAATGCGCCCGCTGTAAAGTCAAAAACAGCGGTTGCCCACGGCGAGATTCAAGTAAAGGTGGGACAGGCAACGAGGGTTGCTGGGTACTATTAGCCTGTGCCCTCAATGGCAACGAACCCGCGCCTAGCGCTAAGCCCGTAGCCTGAATGAACTGGCGACGACTGAGTGACATATCTTCTCCGGGAAAACCACCATCAAACCTACTGCAAAATTTTGCCTGACTGCGAATAACGCTGAAGGACGGCAAAACGCTCACGACCAGAGTCGTTTAAATAGAAACAGAAATCCAAACTTTACTTATGCCCGACATTTTTCAAGATGCCGATGTGTTGATAGCTTGAAATCTACGGGCTATATATTATTTTTCAGTTGCTGCCTGCTGGGCAATTTCTGCATCAAGCTGCTCAATTTTAGCCAACATCAGATTGCGACAATGCTCCGCTAACTCACGAACGCGATCTTTACCGTAACCGGTGGTATCAACTGGCGGCATAATTTCTACAATAACTTTGCCATTTGACCAACGGTTTAACTTGATATTGTTAGTGCTGGACACACAAATTGGCACGATTGGCACACCCGCGGCAATAGCCGCATGGAAGGCGCCTGTCTTGAACGGCAGTAAACCACGCCCACGGCTACGAGTTCCTTCTGGGAACATCCAGATGGAAACATTCTTTTGTTTAACTTGTTCAACTACTTGGGCGATAGTGCCATGCGCTTTGGCGCGGTTATCACGATCAATAAGCAGATTACCTGTTAACCAATATAATGGGCCAAATAAAGGTACCCACAACAAGCTCTTTTTGCCTACAGTGACGGTGCCGGATTGAACGACATTCGACATCGTGACCATATCGTAATTATTTTGATGGTTAGCGATATAAATACAGGTACCGTAGTTAGCCGCTTCCTTAGGAATACGCTGCTCAACCGTAATCCCAAATAATACTGACATCCGGCCAAAAAGATGAGCAAACGTCGCGAGATTACGTGGATTTCGGGGGCGAAATAGGCAATAAATCGAACCAAACACACACACTAGAAAACAATATAAAACTGCCAATACCGTGCGCAAAATTAATAGCATAACAACCTCTTAAATACTTATTTTTATTAAACACTTACTTCTATTAAACACACACTCTTAAATTCGCAATCGGCGCTAGTATAGCGGTTTCCAGACAAAACACCGCGCTGATTCCTTACCCTAATTATGTTACGCGACAGCGCGCGCAAATTGCGCGCGCTCCCTGTTACATTTACTGGTTACTACTCTTCATTATCTGCTGGTATTACACGCTCTGGCGCATCAACATCAACGCGATCAATACGTTGTAGCCCACGAGGCAGTGGTGAACCTTTCCGACCACGTTCGGCTCGGAATTTCTGTAAATCTTCAGGCCGTAAGGTTAACTTACGTTTGCCAAAGTGCAGGGTAATTGATGTTTGAGGAGGTAAGACAAACAACCATACCAGGCGATCTTTACCTGCTGCCGCATCCGCCGCTGGGATAGAGACTATTTTATTGCCCTTACCTTTTGATAATTCAGGTAAATCTGCCACTGGGAACATCAACATGCGGCCAGCGGCAGTAATGGATAACAGCATGTCATCCGGCCCATAGATTTCCAATGGCGGCAGTGCTTTGGCATTTTCCGGCAGAGTAATCATGGTCTTGCCAGCGCGATTTTTGGCAACCAAATCATTGAAAGTACAGACAAAACCATAGCCCGCATCTGATGCCATTAACAATTTCTGGTCATCCGGTGCCATCAATACCTGTTCAATGGTTGCTCCCGGTGGCGGGGTCAGTTTACCGGTCAGCGGTTCCCCTTGCCCACGCGCAGAGGGCAATGTCAGTGGATCTAACGCGTAGCTACGGCCGGTTGAGTCAATAAACACCACGGGTTGGTTGCTCTTGCCACGTGCCGCAGCACGGAAGCTATCACCCGCTTTATAACTTAGCCCGCTCGGGTCAATATCGTGGCCTTTAGCACTGCGCACCCATCCCATCTCAGACAACACGATAGTCACCGGCTCAGAAGGCACAATATCATGCTCACTCATGGCTTTGGCTTCGCCACGTTCAGTCAGTGGCGAACGGCGATCATCGCCATAAGCGGCCGCATCGGCCTGAATTTCTTTTTTAATCAGGGTATTAAGCTTACGTTCTGATGCGAGTAATGCCTGTAATTGATCGCGCTCTTTAGCCAACTCATCCTGCTCACCACGGATCTTCACTTCTTCAAGTTTGGCTAAATGACGGAGTTTCAGCTCAAGGATAGCTTCAGCCTGAGTCTCAGAGATCGCGAAATGCTGCATCAACAGCGGTTTGGGTTCATCTTCAGTGCGGATGATATGAATGACTTCATCGATATTCAGGAAGGCAATCAATAAACCTTCTAAAATATGCAGCCGCTTCAATACCTTTTCCAGACGATAATTCAGCCGGTTACGCACGGTTTGGCGGCGGAATACCAACCACTCGGTCAGGATCTCCACCAGCCCTTTCACTGTTGGGCGATGATCCAAACCGATCATATTCATGTTGATGCGATAACTTCTTTCCAGATCCGTAGTCGCGAACAGATGGTTCATCACTTGGTCCAGATCAACACGGTTGGTACGCGGAACAATAACCAGCCGAGTAGGATTTTCATGGTCAGATTCATCGCGCAAATCTTCAACCATCGGCAGTTTCTTAGCACGCATCTGGCTGGCAATCTGTTCCAGCACTTTGGCACCCGAAACCTGATGCGGTAGGGCGGTAATCACCGCGCTGCCATCTTCTTTCTTCCATAAGGCCCGCATCCGTACCGAACCACGGCCATTCTGGTAAATTTTACGAATTTCATCACGCGGAGTGATGATTTCTGCTTCCGTCGGGAAATCAGGCCCTTGCACAAACTCCAGCAACTCTTCCAGCGAAGACGTTGGCTTATCAATCAGTGCCAGCACCGCCTGCGCAATTTCGCGCACATTATGGGGGGGAATATCTGTTGCCATACCCACCGCAATGCCGGTGGTACCATTGAGTAAAATGTTCGGCAGGCGCGCAGGTAGCATTTTCGGCTCCTGCATGGTGCCGTCAAAATTCGGCACCCAATCAACGGTTCCCTGCCCCAATTCACCCAGCAACACTTCCGCATATTTGGATAAGCGAGATTCAGTGTAACGCATTGCTGCAAAGGATTTAGGGTCGTCCGGCGCACCCCAGTTCCCTTGCCCATCAACCAATGGATAGCGGTAAGAAAATGGCTGTGCCATCAACACCATAGCTTCATAACACGCGCTGTCGCCATGCGGGTGATATTTACCCAGCACGTCACCCACGGTACGAGCAGATTTTTTGAATTTTGCGCTATTGTTCAGCCCCAGTTCGGACATTGCGTAGACAATGCGCCGCTGTACCGGCTTCAAACCATCGCCGATAAACGGCAACGCCCGATCCATGATGACGTACATGGAATAGTTCAGATAGGCGTTTTCAGTAAAGGTGTGCAGCGGTAAGCGTTCTGCACCGTCATGAGTCAAATCACTCATTACTCAATTATCCTCAGACTCTGGAGGCGATCACTGTCAGTCAGCAGATCGGCACCGCAAGTTCATTGTCAATTTCTGCCCGCGATAGTACCTCATCTGCGGGGTGACTGTCACAACCCACAGATAATCTCAATCTTTCAGTCCTGCAACATTAGCCGTACCTACTATCAAGCGGCGGGTTCACGGCCAGCTCGATGTGTGTTGGCGGCAGTAGCGGAGCCAATCACGAGGTTTTGTTGCTTCTTAAGCAATAGTGTTATGCATCATTGTGTATTTCTCTCTGGTAGCAAAACCATTAGCATACTCAGTATTCTGGGCTGGGCAGTATCTGGCCCACCGCTTTAATAGGATTATGCTAATGAGTAACATACTAATTATTAACGCAATGAAAGAATTTGCGCACTCCAAAGGGGCGCTCAATCTGACTCTCACTAATGTAGCTGCCGATTTTCTACCAGAAAATGGCCATCAGGTTAAAATCACCACTGTTGACCAAGGCTATGATATTGAAAGTGAAATTGAAAATTATCTCTGGGCTGACACCGTCATTTATCAAATGCCAGGTTGGTGGATGGGCGAACCCTGGATTTTGAAAAAATACATTGATGAAGTCTTTACCTATGGCCATGGCCGCCTGTACCAAAGTGATGGTCGCACGCGCTCTGATGCCACTAAGGGCTATGGTTCTGGTGGTTTGATTCAGGGTAAAACCTATATGCTTTCAGTGACCTGGAACGCACCACTTGAAGCCTTTACCGATCCAAATCAGTTCTTTGAAGGGGTCGGTGTTGATGGCGTTTACCTGCATTTCCATAAAGCAAACCAGTTCCTTGGCATGAAGCCATTGCCGACATTTATATGTAACGATGTGATTAAACAGCCCGATATTGAAGGTGACATTAGCCGTTACCGTCAGCATTTGGCCGAAAACTTTAAGCATCAAGCCGTTTGATATCACATATAAATTGGGGTTGCTATGATTACTGTTTTTGCAGAAATAAAGGTTAAACCGGGGCGTCGCCAAGCAGTGCTGGGTGCAATCGAGCAGCTAATACCGGCGGTGCTGGCAGAAGAAGGTTGTGGTGGCTATGTGCCAATGATTGACGTGCCGACTCAGCTTGATTGGCAAAAGAACTCGCCAGACTCTATTTTCATGCTGGAAAAATGGCAAAGTGTTCATCATCTGGAGTTACATTTGCAGATGGAACATATGCATCAGCATCGTGAAGTGATTAAAGATGATGTACTGGATGTCAGCATCCACATTTTGGATAACGCTTAATCAACTTATCCCCAAAGTAATTGAAGTTGCAGGTAGGCGGCAAGCAAACGCATCCCGATGAGCTTACTCAAGTAAGTGATTCGGGTAAGTGAGAGTGGCCAACCCCCTGCGGCTTTAAGAACGAAGGGGATCTTTTAGCCAATGGCTGCCCTGCAACTGAATCTGCTCACTGACATAATCCAGAAAACAGGTAATGCGCGCGGCAAGCTGAGTATTACGATAATAAACCGCGTTAATCGGCTGCCAGGTTTCCAGAGTTTGCTCAGCCATCACTTCAATTAAGCGCCCCGCCAATTGATCCTCTCGAGTCATAAAATCAGAGAGTTCGACGATCCCTTCGCCCTGTAAAGCCAATAAACGCAGTGTTTCACCACTGGATGCAGCCAGATTAGGAATGATCGACGCCCGCCCGCCCGGCAAATGAGGCAGCGACCACTGATTAAGAAACTCTGGCTGAGTAAAACCAAGCAAACTGTGATTTGCCAAGTCGTCAATCGTATGGGGAGTGCCGTGGCGTTGCAGATAATCTGGGCTAGCGAGGATGCGCACTCGGCTGGCACCCAACAGGCGCGCATGGATAGTTGAGTCGCGCAGCGCGCCAATGCGGATCGCGATATCAGTGCGTTGTTGCAGCAAATCGATATTCAGGTCGTCAGTATTCAGCTCAAGAATGATTTGCGGATATAGCGCTCGAAAACCGGTGATCATCGGCACAATCACATGCTGCATAAAAGGCGCTGCCGCATTCACCCGCAGTCGCCCAGCCGGTTTCAGTCGCCGTAAAGCAATTTGCTCTTCAGCATCATCGACCGCACTGAGGATCTGCCGCGCATGATTGAGGAACAATTCGCCCTCTTCCGTCAGCTCCAACCGCCGAGTGGTGCGGCGCAGTAAAGTGGTCGCCAGTTTCTGTTCCAGCCGGCTCAATGCCCGACTGATACCGGATGTGGTCTGGCTGCGTTGCTCCGCAGCCGCCGTGATTGAGCCGCAGTCGACGACTGAGATAAACGCCTGCAACTCTTCTAACGTCACTTTCATCGATCAAATCCCGTCATCGATCAGACCTCGATCTCGGCGGTATCCCCTTTCTCTTGTAGCCAATTGCGGCGATCTTCAGAGCGTTTCTTCGCCAGCAACATATCCATCATGGCCATTGTTTTATCAATATCGTCGTCACCGATAGTCAATTGCACTAAACGACGAGTATTAGGATCGAGGGTCGTTTCACGTAACTGTAACGGGTTCATTTCACCCAGCCCTTTAAAGCGCTGCACATTCGGCTTTCCGCGTTTACGTTTCAGTTGCTCCAGGACACCGGCTTTTTCTTCTTCGTCCAGTGCATAAAACACTTCTTTACCTAAATCAATGCGATACAAAGGTGGCATCGCCACATACACGTGGCCATTGCGAACCAGTGCGCGGAAGTGGCGAACAAACAGCGCACACAGCAAGGTAGCAATATGCAAACCATCGGAGTCCGCATCCGCAAGGATACAAACTTTACCGTAGCGCAATTGGCTTAGGTCTTCGCTGTCTGGATCAATACCAATCGCAACTGAGATATCATGGACTTCCTGCGAAGCAAGAACCTCATCGGAAGAGACTTCCCAAGTGTTCAAGATCTTGCCTTTCAGCGGCATGATCGCCTGATATTCGCGGTCACGCGCTTGCTTGGCAGAACCGCCCGCAGAATCCCCTTCTACCAGAAACAGTTCAGTCATGCTCAAATCTTGCGAAGTACAATCGGCCAGTTTGCCGGGCAATGCTGGGCCGCTAGTCAGTTTTTTGCGCACCACTTTCTTCGCCGCGCGCATACGGCGCTGGGCGCTGGAAATAGCTAACTCAGCCAACTGTTCAGCCGCTTGTACGTTCTGATTCAGCCATAGGCTAAAAGCATCTTTTACTACGCCGGAGACAAAGGCCGCGCACTGACGTGAGGAAAGTCGCTCTTTCGTCTGGCCGGCAAATTGTGGGTCCTGCATTTTGACTGACAGCACGTAAGCACAGCGCTCCCAGATATCATCCGCCGAGAGTTTGATGCCCCGTGGCAGAATATTGCGATACTCACAAAATTCGCGCATTGCATCCAGTAAACCCTGACGTAAGCCGTTGACGTGAGTGCCGCCCTGCATGGTCGGAATCAGGTTGACATAGCTTTCAGTCAGCAGCTCGCCACCTTCTGGTAACCATAACAGCGCCCAGTCAATAGCTTCAGTATCACCAGCAAAAGAGCCGACAAACGGCACTTCTGGTAAGGTAATCAAGCCGTTAACTGCTTCCATCAGGTAGTCAGTCAGACCATCGGCATAACACCAGCGCTGCTCAGTATTATTGACCTGATCTTTAAAGACGATTTCCACACCTGGACATAGTACCGCTTTCGCTTTCAGCAAATGTGACAAGCGGGACACAGAGAAACGTGGGCTGTCGAAGAAAGAAACATCCGGCCAGAAATGTACGCTAGTCCCAGTATTGCGCTTACCGCACGTGCCGATAACCTGTAAATCCTGCACTTTATCGCCATTTTCGAAGGCGATGCTGTAGATTTGGCTATCACGGCGCACCGTCACTTCTACCCGCTTGGATAAGGCGTTAACAACCGAAATACCCACACCGTGCAAACCACCAGAAAACTGATAGTTTTTATTAGAGAATTTGCCGCCTGCATGTAAACGACACATAATCAGTTCAACCGCAGGAACACCCTCTTCTGGATGGATATCAACCGGCATCCCACGGCCATCATCAATAACTTCCAGTGATTGATCGGCGTGCAGGATGACGTCAATGCGGCGGGCATGGCCTGCCAGTGCTTCATCGACGCTATTATCAATCACCTCTTGACCAAGGTGGTTTGGCCGCGTGGTGTCCGTGTACATTCCCGGACGACGACGCACTGGTTCTAAACCGCTGAGTACTTCAATGGCATCAGCGTTATAGCTGGATTCAGTCATGGTTTGATTAATATTCGGCTAATGGTTGGAAGGCTAGCGGTGACATGCCCGGCAGGCCATCACGACCTGCGGTTCAATACCCACTGCAGTAATAAAACCTACGGTATCGGGTGATGCTTAAACCGCCATATTAAGCGGTCGCTAGCCCTAAAAAAGTTACAATCGGGGAGAAATAATGATCAAAGCCGACAAAGGCATGATTCCCACCTGATTCTACTGTTTGCCGACAAGGGGTGTAATAAGCAACCGCTTGACGGTAATCGAGGATTTCATCCCCGGTTTGTTGCAATAACCAGAGTAAATCCGGTGATCCCAACTTTTCAATCTGCATGGCTTTCAGATCATAAATATGTCGAGACTCTAACACATATTGTTGCCCAGTGTAGGGGTTCTCATTTTCCCCCAGATAATCGCTGAGCAGCTCAAATGGCCGCACTGCTGGGTTAACCACCACGGCGGGAATACTAAAACGCTGGGAAAGCCAGGTAGCAAAATAACCGCCGAGGGAAGAACCTACAATGCCGATGGATTGCCCGGCTTTATCCATTACGATGCTTTCCAGCATTTCTGCGGCCTCCGCCGGATAAGGCGGTAATTGCGGTATCAGCATCTCAATATGAGGATGGTGTTGCTGCAACCAACTTTTGAATGTGGTTGCTTTGGCTGAGCTGGGTGAGCTATTAAAGCCGTGAATATATAGAAGCGTACTCATTCAATAACCATCCGAGTCCATGTCCGGGCAGAACTCATCACTGGCTAACCGACGCACCTCAGTTTCAAGTTTTCCATCAGGCAGCAAGTCGAGGTAGCGCCATCCCGGTGCCACAGTATCCAGTGTAAAATTAGTACAGTGCGGTTTGAACTGCACACAGGTAGAAGGGCTGGCCAGCAGGCGCTTACCATACCAATCGAGATCCAGATCCTGATGAATATGGCCGCACAACAAGGTGGTCACACGCGGATAGCGAGTCAGCACAGCCGCCAGCATATGCGCGTTGCGTAGGCTATGTTGATCAAGCCAAGTGCAACCCGAGGGTATCGGGTGATGGTGCAATAATATCAATGTGTAGCGTTCTGGATTCGCGATCAGACAGCGTTCCATCCACTCCAATTGATAGTCACTCAGTTCACCGTAAGGGACACCAAAAACTTGGCTGTCTAATAACAGTATTTGCCAATTATCACCGACCAGAACCTGCTTTGACGGTGCGATATCGGCATTCGCTAGAGCATCCACCATCGCGGGCTGGAAATCATGATTGCCGGGCAGCCAGACACAAGGTGCTGGCAAACGGGAGATACCCTCAGCAAAATTCTGATATGCAGCAACGGAATGATCCTGAGCCAAATCACCGGTCGCAACAATAAGATCAAAGGGGTGTTGCTCAGCAATAATCGCATCTAACACAGCGCGATAACTGCGAGAAGTATTTACACCCAGCAAGGTCTCATGTTCCCCCGCAAAGAGGTGGGTATCTGTTATTTGTAAAATTCTAACCCTGGCCCCACTCGCCATAGGCAGTTTAAACAGGCTTTCCAAATGGTGTCCTTGTTTTTGCACCTTTCCCAACCAGATTCATCACGTCTCTGTATCTCAGTTGGTCAGGCTATAAGTCTGTCTAACAAACTGGAACTGCCACCGCTCCATGCGCCAAACAATAGCGCAACCAGTCAGCAAGAAACTGGTTAATTTGATGCTTTTCGTCCCGCTGATGCAACTTTTTATTCGGATAATCATAACTTGCTTTGAAGCGGGAGATCTGCTGACTGGCACACACTTCCGCGACCTGCGCATCATGATAAAGCCGTACGACCATAGATGGCAGGCTCCAATGACTGCTAGCTGGCTCAGTTTGCACAATCTCGACAACAGAAGTGTAGCGGGTTGATTCAATAATTGTCAGTTGATAACTGGCGCTATTGACCTGATAAGCCACGCTTTCACCCACTTCATCGACACGCGGTATCAAACGACGCAATTGCGCGAAGTTAGTTTCGCATATCCGCATCATTTCAGGAAAATCAGGTGTGTAGCGCTTACCCATTATTTTCTCTCTTTCTTATGACTGCCACTCTGCTCTTAGCGATTGATGGTGCAACGCCAACCATTGTAGTGCAATGACTGAGGCTGCATTATCAATAACACCCTCTTCAACCCAACGATAAGCTTGTTCACGGCTGACAACATGCACCCGGATATCTTCATTTTCATCGGCCAGCCCATGAACCCCACTCGCGGTCGTCGCATCGACTTCCCCGACCATGATAGATAAGCGCTCACTGGTACCTCCGGGACTGGCTAAATAACTGAGCACCGGTTTGCAGCGGCCAACATGAATTCCCGCTTCTTCTTCAGCTTCGCGACGTACCACTTCCTCGACGGTTTCGCCCTCTTCAATCATCCCTGCCACCATTTCTAATAACCAAGGCGACCGGCTGCTGTCAATGGCGGCAATCCGTATTTGTTCAACCAGCACCACTTCATCGCGCACGGGGTCGTAAGGTAATAGCACGGCAGCATGGCCGCGCTCAAAAATTTCGCGTTTAACTTCTCCACTCATTTCGCCATTAAACAAACGATGACGAAACCGGTACACATCCAGTAAAAAAAAACCCCTGTACCGTGTTTCACGTGCAATAATTTCCACATCCTTCGTGCCGAAGGTCACCGGTGAGGGTTGTTTTGATGTCATAACTTATTTCCTTACTTGAGTATCTAGCCTGAATAGTGACTTTTAATGACAGCATGAATGAATGCCAGTCAGGCTAATAGAGGTTGGCAATTTTATAAAGACGGTTTTATAAAGATTATTTGACAAAAATAGTGTGATACAAGTTAGTTGTCTGAATAGTCATTTAGCTTTGTGATAGATTTAAGTAAATTTAGGCGAGATGGCACAATCAGCCACCTTATCCCATTGGCAGACTCTGATAGAATCGGCAACAATTCGTCTATCGACAACTACCATAGTAATATTGCCGCACAACTGCTGCACAACAAGGACTGCAAATGAAGAAACTGCTCCCCCTTCTTATCGGGCTGAGTCTGGCTGGTTTCAGTAGCATGAGCCAGGCAGAGAACTTGCTGCAAGTTTATAAGCAAGCCAGGGATAGTAACCCGGATTTACGCAAATCTGCGGCTGACCGCGATGCTGCATACGAAAAAATTAATGAAGCTCGCAGCCCGCTGTTACCACAGCTTGGTTTAGGTGCCGGTTACACCCATACTAATGGTTTCCGCGATGCCTCTGACAGCCCGGATAGCAATGCAACATCAGGCTCTCTACAACTGACTCAGACCATTTTCGACATGTCTAAATGGCGCGCTCTGACTTTACAAGAGAAAGCCGCCGGTATTCAGGACGTGACGTTCCAGACCAATGAACAAGCTTTGATCTTGAACACGGCAACTGCCTATTTTAATGTTCTCAGAGCCATTGATAGCCTGTCTTATACTGAAGCGCAGAAACAATCTGTGTATCGCCAGTTAGACCAAACGACTCAGCGTTTTAATGTCGGTTTAGTGGCTATTACTGATGTGCAAAACGCCCGTGCTAGCTACGATACCGTGTTAGCAGCGGAAGTGACGGCTCGTAATAACCTGGATAACGCGCTGGAAAATCTGCGTCAAATTACGGGTGTTTATTACCCTGAACTGGCGTCGCTGAATGTATCTCGCTTGAAGACAGAACGCCCACAAGCGGTAAATAATCTGTTGAAAGAAGCTGAAAAACGTAACCTTTCTTTGCTTTCTGCTCGTTTGAGCCAAGATTTGGCTCGTGAGCAGATTAAGTCGGCAGAAACAGGCTACATGCCAACTATCGATTTAACGGCATCAACTTCAGTCACCAATACTCGCTACAGCGGCGGCACTCCAAGTACCCAGCAAGCAAACATGGATGCTGGTCAGAACAAAATTGGCGTGCAACTGAGCTTACCGCTGTACAGCGGTGGGGCGACTAATTCCTCAGTGAAACAGGCGCAATACAATTTCGTCGGGGCGAGTGAGCAGTTGGAAAGCGCACACCGTAGTGTGGTGCAAACTGTACGCTCCTCATTTAATAATATTTCAGCCTCCATCAGCAGCATTAAGGCTTATGAGCAAGTGGTTATTTCTAACCAAAGCTCATTAGATGCAATGGAAGCAGGTTATCAAGTAGGAACGCGTACCATTCTTGATGTATTGACTGCGACGACTAACCTGTATCAATCCAAGCAGCAATTGGCCGATGCTCGTTATAACTACCTGATAAACCAACTAAATATCCAGTCAGCACTGGGTACATTGAACATGAACGATCTGATGGCCCTGAATGGTGTACTGGATAAACCCGTCCCAACATCAGCCACCAGCTTGGCACCGGATGATGCTAACCAGAATGCTTATGCCGATGGCACCAGCACTCGAGCTACACCGCGTGCGACAACGGTTAGCCAGCCGGCCAGCGCCGCTGCTGGTAACAGCAACCCATTCCGTAACTGATTTTTACGAATGTGAACTCACCGGGTACGGCATCAAGCTGTGCCCGGTTTTTTATTTCCCTCCTTGACTCCCCAGCATCTTTCGTCAATGAAAAAAGCGAAGCGACTCGCAGCATTTCGTATAGCTTTGTAAAGTCTGCACCTCATCGTCCCTCAAGCTTTAATTTCATACACATTTCCCCTATTCTTAGGACACTTACTGGGAAAGGGCATTGAACGCCCGGAAATGAGACAAATAATGATGAAACGGACTCAAAACATCAATCAAGAGACTTTCCGTAAATCCTGGCGCAGCTACCGCCTCGCGCCAGTAGCTTTAGCTGTCAGTGCTGTATTTATGCTGGCTGGCTGCGAAAAAACCGATGAAACCGTCTCTTTGTATCAAAATGCTGATGATTGCTCTGCAGCAAATCCGTCTAAGAGCGCGGAATGTACCACGGCTTACAACACTGCGTTGCAGGAAGCGGCTAAAACTGCACCGAAATACTCAACCCGTGAAGATTGCGTGGCTGAATTTGGTGAATCACAGTGTACCCAAGCACCAGCACAAGCCGGTATGGTACCAACGTCTTCATCATCTACTGAAACAACAGCAGCAGCGCCGCAGCAAAGCGGCAGCATGTGGATGCCACTGATGGCCGGTTATATGATGGGCCGCATGATGGGCGGTGGTGCAAGTCAGCCATTGTTTACCTCTAAAGCACCAAATAGCCCGGCGAGTGGCAAGTTTGTTGACGCAACGGGTAAAAACTTTGGTTCAGCCACCACGGGCCGCACCATGACAGTGCCAAGAACTGCAATGGCACCGAAACCTGCGGTGACCAATACCATCACTCGTGGCGGTTTTGGTGAGTCAGTAGCTAAACAATCTTCTATGCAACGTAGTGCCGCGACATCATCCAAAACCAGCACGCGCAGCATGGGTGGCTAAGGTCTGATTAATGAAACGTTTAGCGATTAGCGAACGCCCGGACTGGCGCGAAAAAGCCACCGAATTTGGTTTCCGTTTCCACACCATGTATGGCGAGCCGTACTGGTGTGAAGATGCTTATTACGAATTCACACTGGCACAAATTGAAGAGTTGGAAGACACCACCGCAGAGTTGCATCAGATGTGTCTGCAAGTGGTTGAAAAAGTAGTCAATAGCGATCAACTGATGGCAAAATTCCGCATTCCTAAACATTGCTGGGATTTTGTTCGTAGCTCTTGGAAGTCTAATCAACCTTCTCTCTATTCGCGTCTTGATCTGGCCTATGACGGTGTAAATCCGGCTAAGCTGCTGGAAAATAACGCAGATACACCAACCTCACTATATGAAGCCGCTTTTTTCCAATGGCTATGGTTGGAAGACCAGATCAATGCAGGCAATTTGAGTCAGGATTCTGACCAATTCAACAGCATGCAAGAGAAGCTGATTGAGCGTTTTGTTGATTTGCGCGACAACCATGGTTTTAGTTTGCTGCATCTGGCTTGCTGCCAAGACAGTGAAGAAGATCGTGGTACTGTGCAATATCTGCAAGATTGCGCACTGGAAGCTGGCCTGCCAACTGAATTCATGTTTATGGAAGAAATTGGCTTAGGCGAAAAAGGGCAATTTACCGACTTGGATAATCAAGTTATCAGTAATTTGTTCAAGCTCTATCCGTGGGAATTTATGTTCCGCGAAATGTTCTCCACTAAATTGGAAGATGCTGGCGTACGCTGGCTGGAACCGGCCTGGAAGAGCATTATTTCTAATAAAGCCCTGCTGCCGTTACTGTGGGAAATGTTCCCAAATCACCCTAATCTGTTGCCTGCTTATTTTGCTGAAGATGATCATCCAGTTATGGATCATTATGTCACCAAGCCGCTATTCTCGCGGGAAGGTGCCAATATTCAGATAGTGGAAAACGGTAAAGAAGTAGCGCGAGTTGATGGGCCATATGGTGAAGAGGGTATGATTGTTCAGCAATTCCACCCATTACCTAAGTTCGGTGACAGCTATACCCTAATTGGTAGTTGGCTGGTGAATGATCAGCCTTGTGGTATTGGTTTGCGCGAAGATCGTGAATTGATCACCCAAGATCTGTCACGTTTTTACCCGCACATCATTTTGGGCTAAGACTACACACCATACCGTGAGCCAAGGGTTTACCGTACCTACGGGCGCTCCGACGGCTCACGCCGTTGCGGCCCCAACGGCACGTTTCCCCTTGGTTCAATTTTATCAGTAAATACCCAAAGTCATTGGCGTTACAGCTAGGTAGCAAGTGAATGACAACTTGGTTGTAAACCATGTTGAACAGCGCTTGCGCTGGCCCATAGGGTGAGCTTCATAGAGGCTCATAATCCCGATGAGCAGACTCAGGTCAGTGATTCGGGTGAAAGAACGCAGCTAACAACGCTGTAGCCATCAAGGGCGAAGGGTATTAGCCTAGCTTAACCGACAGCATACTCAGCGACCCCATCTCAATCCCATCGGTTGGAATCGAAATCGGCTCTTTACCATCCCAACCCCCCAATACATACAGTAATGGCAGATAATGCTCGGGCGACGGGTTGGACAATTCAGCCCCTTCATGCTGCATAAAATTGATCAATGGGTGATTATCACCTTGATAATTCAGGTTATCCCGCACAAATTGGTTGAAAGACTCCGCCCATGGGTAAGGGTTGCTTTCGCCCTGCCATCTCACCATACGCAAGTTATGCACCACATTACCACTGGCGACAATCATGACCCCCTGCTCACGCAGCACCGCCAACTTACGCCCTAATTCATAGTGATACGCCGCCGGTTGGGTGCCATCAATACTCAATTGCACCACAGGAATATCCGCGTCAGGGTACATTTTGATCAACACCCCCCAACTGCCGTGGTCTAGCCCCCATTCACTGGTATCCGCTCGCACGGCGATAGGCGCCAACAATTGCTGAATCTGGGCTGCCAGCTCTGGAGAGCCTGGGGCCGGATATTCAGTATCAAACAACGCCTGCGGGAAGCCACCAAAATCATGGATAGTCCGAGGTTTTTCCATAGCGGTTACCGCTGTGCCACGGGTGTACCAGTGGGCAGAAATGGCCAAAATCGCCTTAGGGCGAGGTAACGTCTCACCCAACGCACGCCATGCCTGAGTGTGGCTGTTTTCTTCCAACACGTTCATCGGGCTACCGTGGCCGAGAAACAGTGCAGGCATACGAGAGGTGTTCATAGATAATCCTTAATGTTAAGAAAAAGTGTGGCGCTTAAATCATAAGAAGTACATTACGCGCTTTTTTTTCATTACACAGCCGGATAACGATGATGAAGATATTCAATAAATTTGAAGAGGAAAGTAGCGAGAAAATACCAAAGATCGGGGGGGTGAAAGTCAAAAATAACCGGGCGGCGATCTATTCGATAGAATGATAGCAACCCGGTGGGTAAACCAAATTATCCAGAGACAATATCAGCAGATATTGCCATCAGAAATCAGCTGGCTTTTTTTTCTTGAGACTGGAGGTACTCAGCCAAATCATCAATAGTCACGACTGGCATATCATGTAATTTAGCGAACTCAATCACTTCTGGTGCATGTGCCATGCTACCGTCGTCATTGGTCAGTTCACACAATACGCCCGCAGGTTTGTAGCCTGCCAGTGTCGCCAGATCGATAGAAGCTTCAGTATGACCACGGCGGGATAATACGCCGCCTGGCTGTCCGCGCAGCGGGAATACATGACCAGGGCGATTAAGGTCAGCAGGTTTCGCGTTATCAGCAATTGCCGCGCGGATAGTGGTCAGACGGTCAGCAGCAGAAACGCCAGTCGTCACGCCTTTAGCCGCTTCAATGGTCACGGTAAATGCCGTTTGGAACTGGCTGGAGTTGTTGGTCACCATCATCGGTAAATCAAGCTGTTGACGCCGTTCGTCAGTGATACACAGGCACACAATGCCACTGCCGTGGCGGATAGTCAGTGCCATTTGCTCAACGGTCATTGTTTCAGCAGCAAAAACCATATCGCCTTCGTTTTCACGACTTTCGTCATCCAACACCATAACACCACGGCCATTACGCAGCGCGTCAATAGCACGTTCCACACGCTCAACAGCCGTGCCAAAATCTGATAGAAGGGTCTGATTCATGGTAAAAAACCTCATTAAAATTATGGATTACCAGAATCAGGGCGGTCTTGAGGAGTAAAGGGCCATTTTTCATCTAACAATAGAAATAGCCGAAATAACGCAAGCGAGCTATTTAATAAAATAAATAAGCCCGGCAGATACCGTTACTCTCTCCCATCCGGACTATAACCGTCGGCCCCGGAATTACACCGGGTCTGCTGACCTCTACCCTGCTCTCTTTGATAAGAGAAACAACGTGAGCGCTCGCGGGCTTTTGCACCACGACACGAAATGCCGCAACACAATTTACCGCCGGTGGGGACTTGCACCCCGCCCTGAGAATAAGCCCTGTGACTATAACGCTATTGATTCGTCGGAGCAATTACCAAAATGGTGATGTGCGGAGGTTTATACATTCGGCAGCAAGCATTACACTAGTAAGAGTAACTTCACATCTAATTAGGGAAATACCATGATTGACCCGAAAAAAATTGAACAAATCGCCCGCCAGGTGCATGAGTCTATGCCAAAAGGTATTCGCGAATTCGGGGACGACGTCGAAAAAAAAATTCGGCTAGTGCTGCAATCGCAGTTAACCCGCCTGGATTTGGTTAATCGTGAAGAGTTCGACGTCCAAACTCAAGTATTGCTACGCACCAGAGAAAAACTGGCGTTGTTGGAACAACGCATGGGCGAACTGGAAGCCAAATTCAACAGTGCTCCGGCCGCCGTTGATACAACAGCCGCGATTGATGATAAGACGGGCGAGTAAGGTATAAATTAGTCGCCAGTTATCATTAGGGCGCCGTGTGGCGCCCTTTTTATAGCGGTATGACTGACTCTCGCCGTCTGAACATCAGCATCCACAGCAGTGCAAACATCAGTAAGGCGTATAAGCTTTTCCAACCAATCATCACCAGCAATACACAACACAGAATACTGCCAATCACCGACATCACCCGCGAGCGCCCACTTAATAAGCGAATACCCGCCAGCATGCACAATAAATAAATCAGCACAAAAATGCCGTTGGCGTAAACAATCAGTAAATCCAATGGCAGAGACAGCCAGTAGGTCAGCAGAGTAAAGAGCAGGCAACTGCCGACCACCGCAGTCAGTGCATTGACCGGTGTTTGCCCAGCAGACAGCTGCGCCAGCTTACTTTGTGGGCGCACCTGCGCTTGTGACCACACCATGCGGGCAAAACTTTGAGTATAGATATTCACACTGGCAAAACAGGCCAAATAACCAATAATGCAGGCAATCCACAGCGCATGTTCACCAAACAATTGCACCACAATTCCCGGCAATGAAGCAGCAGCCGCTTGCTGCTCACCATAAGCATGGAAATGCAGTACCACCACAGTGCATCCCCAGTAGACCGCCCCGGCGACCAACAATCCGACCATCAGCGCGCGCGGAAAATCACGTTTTGGATGACGGAATTCTGTCGCCAGGTGCGCGAAAGCTTCCAGCCCGACAAAGCACCAGAACATCACGGCCAGCGCGCTAAACATATTTGAGGGGGAAATATCTTGCGGTGCGGGCCAAGGTATCTGTGATAGCTGAATATCGCCCTGCCACCAAATAGCCACCACTAGCGCGATAACCAGTAAGGCAATCAATGTCTGCACATTAGCACTAGAACCCGCGCTGCGAGTCCCCAGCAGCCAAATAACCAGTAAGGTCGCCAATTGCACCATCAATAACCCGGTATCACTCCAGCCAAAAGTGGCTTGCCAGAAACCTGCCGCTATTTGTAACGCAGCAGGTAAACCGACTGGAATGACGGACAAAAAGAGCCAACCGGTGACTTTCCCGAGCTTCGGCCCGAATGCCATGGTAACGAAATGGGCTGCGCCACCAGCACTGGGAAAATGACGGCCTAAAGCAGCAAAGGCGATAGCAATCGGGAAAACCAGCACTATCAATAGCGGCCAGGCCCATAAACTATCCGCCCCCGCCAGCATTGCCGCCAGTGCTGGCACGGCAAAGACACCGGTTCCCAGCAATGAGGTGGACAACAACCCGACTCCCTGTGCCAGACTCAATTCCTGTTTTAGTCCACTCATTCTCTTTAATACCCAAAGTCATTGATGTTGCGGGTAGGCGGCAAGCAAACGCGTCCCGATGAGCTTACTTATTTTAAATTCAACAACCAGTAAGTAATTCGGGTAAGTGAGCGCAGCTAACACCCCCGCAACCTCAAGGACGAAGGGTATTTAACCTCTGCCATTCTTGATGGACTGAATAATATTAGTGGTCGAAACACCATCTTCAAAATTCAGCACTTTCACTTCCCCACCAGCGGCCCACACTTCTGCGCTACCGGCAATTTCATCCGGTTTATAATCGCCACCTTTCACCAGTAAATCCGGCAAAATATCAGCAATTAAGCGCTGCGGGGTATCTTCTTCAAATGGCACCACCCAATCCACGGCTTCCAGTGCGCCCAAGACAATCATGCGCTGATCCAATGGATTTACGGGGCGTTTTTCACCTTTCAATCGTTTGGTGGAAGCATCGCTGTTCACCGCCACAATCAAGCGGTCACCCAGCTTGCGAGCATTGGCTAAGTAAGAAACATGACCGGCATGGAGAATGTCAAAGATGCCGTTGGTCATCACGACTTTTTCGCCGCGCTGGCGGGCTTGCGCCACCGCTTTTTTCAGCTGTTGCTCATCCATCACGCCAAAACCCGTTTCAGCACGGCCACGGATAGCATTTTCCAGCTCAATTGGAGAAACCGTCGACGTCCCCAATTTACCGACCACCACGCCAGCAGCGGCATTCGCCAGGAAGCAAGATTCTTCAAGTGTATTTCCCGCCGCCAATGCAGCCGCCAACACCCCAATGACCGTGTCACCGGCACCGGTCACATCAAATACTTCTTGTGCTTGAGTCGGCAAATGTAATGGCGGTTTGCCCGGCTGTAGCAAGGTCATCCCTTGCTCAGAGCGGGTGATCAGCAAAGCTGAAAGCTCAAAATCGGCTACCAGCTTCATACCACGGCTCACCAATTCTTCTTCATTTTTGCAATGACCGACCACCGCTTCAAACTCGGACAAATTAGGTGTCAGCAGGGTTGCGCCGCGATAACGTTCAAAATCGCTGCCTTTAGGATCGATAAGCACCGGAACTTTGGCTTTTCGCGCCAGTTGGATCATCGCCTGCACACTGTTCAGTGCGCCTTTGGCATAGTCGGACAGCACCAGAGCACCAATCTGTGGTAGCGCTTGTTGAATGCGCTCAAAGATAGGTTGAGGGTCAACACCATCAAAACCTTCTTCGAAATCCAGGCGAATGAGCTGCTGATTACGGGAAAGTACCCGTAGCTTGGTGATAGTCGGGTGAGTGGGCACCGAAACAAAATCACAACGCACCTGCACTTCATTGAGCTTGCTGGTCAGTGCGCGCGCGGCATCATCAATCCCAGTCAACCCCACTAATCGGGAGATAGCGCCAAGAGAGGCGATGTTCATTGCGACGTTCGCGGCACCACCGGGGCGTTCTTCGATGGTATCAACTTTGACCACAGGCACCGGTGCTTCGGGTGAAATCCGGCTGGTTGGGCCATACCAATAACGGTCTAACATGACATCACCAACGACTAAAACACCGGCGCGGCGAAAATCAGGCAGCGTGACTTTCATACGTTAGCCCCCCAAAGTGAGCTGTTATTAACCCCGAAAACACACATCTCTTCGCTCCCATTTTGTGTTTGTTATACTCTAAATAATTCGAGTTGCAGGAAGGCGGCAAGCGAGTAAATCCCGATGAGTCGACGCTAGTCAATGACTCGGGTGATTGAGCGCGGCCAACACACATGCAGCTTGAAGTATGACGAATATATATGGTGCCGGATAATATCACAGACACCTTGCATACTATTAATAACTGGAATCTACGCTAATAACTGGAATCTATGCGCCGGTCGGCGCTGCAACCAACCATTTATGCCAACTGGCGGCTACCTGTGCTCTTTCTGCGGCAAAACAATCAGCAGAGACCTTGCTAGATTGCTCCTGCAAGGCCAGATGATGAATCTCATCACGCATGGTGACATAAGCGCGAGTCAATGCCGCCGCTTCCGCCTCCGGCATAATGTCGTAATTGGCCATTAACTCGAAAATTCGCACATTATCAGACCAGCGGGTCAAACGCGGCTCACTGGCGGCATAGCGCAACACTAAATATTGCGCGATAAACTCAATATCAGTGATCCCGCCCTCATCGGCTTTGATATCAAAGATATCGCGCTGTTTACTGCCCAAATGATTGCGCATCTTCTCGCGCATTTCGCGGACCTCTTGCTGTAATTGCGGGTCTTCGCGATGGCGGCAAAGGATATGTTGGCGAATGGCATCAAACTCTTGATGCAACTCAGGGTCACCATAGACAATGCGGGCGCGCACCAGCGCTTGATGCTCCCACGTCCAAGCTTCATTTTGTTGGTAATCAGCAAAAGCCTCGACGGTGCTCACCAACATACCCGCTTCCCCGGATGGCCTTAGCCGCGCATCAACTTCATACAGAATCCCTGACGAGGTGCGAGTGCTGAATAAATGCATTACGCGCTGGGCTAAACGCAAATAGAATTGGCGGCCATCAATGCTGCGCTCGCCGTCTGTCATCACATCCAGCGGGCAATCGAGCAGGAATACCAGATCCAAATCTGAGCTGTAACCCAACTCCCAGCCCCCTAATTTGCCATAACCAATCACCGCGAAACCACGGCCCTCGCGCTGCTGCAAATGGCTGGGCTGACCATAACGCGCCACCATCTGCCCCCAGGCTTGCTGGATAACCGCATCAATAATGGCCTCCGCCAGGTAGGTTAAGTGATCGCTCACTTTCATTACCGGCAGCGCCTCGGTGATATCTCCGGCGGCAATACGCAATTGTTGAGCCTGTTTAAACTGGCGCAATGCTTCCAGTTGTTGCTCTTCATCATCGGGTGGCACCCGCAACAAATATTGACGTAATTCATCACGATAAGCGCTAGGTTCCAACGGCTGATAGAGAGATTGAGGATCGAGCAGTTCATCCAACAACAGGGGGTAGCGGGCTAACTGGCTGGCGACCATCGGAGAGGCAGAACATAAGCGAATAACATGTTTTAGTGCCGCGTGGTATTCCACCAGCAATTCCAGATAGGTGGTGCGGGTCACGATACTCAGCAGCAATTGAATCAGGCGGCTGAGGGCAACATTAGCATCGGGGCGTGGGCAAACCTCAGCAAACAGACGCGGCATCAGTTGGTCCAGTACCTCACGACCACGCGGGCCAATAGTGCGTTTATCAACATCATGGCGAAAATGATGAATAGTGGTCAACAACTGGCGGCGCGCTGCTTCGTCTAAATGCGGAGTCAGAGGGGCTAAATCACTCTCTTCCAATGCATCCTGCCACAAGCTTTTATACAAACCATGGCAAGGATCTTCGCCAATATCGGGGGTATCGTCGCCAATTAGGTCATCAAAGACCAAGCGCACTGCTTGCATATTATGCTCTAACGCGGCACTCAGAGCAGCCCAATCCGCATAGCCCATACCACAAGCTAATCGGGCCTGATTTAGCGCGTCACTGGGTAATGTTTGTGTTTGCTCATCGCCAATAGCTTGCAACAGATTCTCTAAACGGCGCAAAAACAGATAGCTACCACTGAGCGCGGCCACCTGTTGTTCCGGCAATAATCCTAGCTCTGCCACAGCCTGTAAGGTCGGCAGCAAAGCGCGCTGTTGCAGACGCGGTTCGCGGCCTCCTCGAATCAACTGAAATACCTGGGTGATAAACTCGATTTCACGAATTCCACCCGCCCCCAGTTTGATATTGTCTTTCAGACCGCGCCGGCGCACTTCACGGGCAATCATCCCTTTCATGTTACGCAATGACTGAATCACACTGAAATCAATATAACGGCGGAAAACAAAGGGCCGTAGGGTTTGGCGCAGTTCCTTGCTGTAATGGTCTTCCGCACCGCCCATCAGGCGAGCTTTCACCATAGCGTAGCGCTCCCAATCGCGCCCTTGTTCTTGGTAATAATCTTCCAGTGCGGCAAAACTCAGCACCAGTGGGCCGCTATCGCCAAATGGGCGCAAACGCATGTCCACACGATAGACAAAACCGTCAATAGTTTGCTGGTCTAACGCCTTAATCAGCCGTTGGCCCAAGCGGGTAAAAAACTGAGCATTATCCAACTGACGCCGCCCGCCCTGAGTCTGACCATTTTCCGGGTAAGCAAAAATCAAGTCGATATCCGACGAGAAATTCAGTTCACCGCCGCCTAATTTCCCCATGCCCAAAATCAGCAAGGGCTGCGGCACATTATCCGCATTACAGGGCGTGCCAAACTCACGACAACAAGTCTGATATAGCCAATCGCGCGCAGCAACAATCATGCTTTCAGCCAACCAACTGAGCTGTTGCAAAGTCTCTGTCGTGGTGCTGGTCTCTAGCGCCTGAGACCAGGCAATGCGCACCATAATCCGACGACGAAATAGCCGCAGCGCCGCTAATAGCGCGGCTTCGTCTTGCACCTCGGCCAGTGCTTGACTAAGCCATTGGGGATAAAATTGCCACTCCTGCGGTTGTGGCGGCTGCTGATGCAGCTCATCCAGCCAATCAGGATGAATCAGTAACATGTCACTGACAAAATCACTCAACGCCAATACTGCAATATCTTCTTCACGCAAGCTCGGCGGAGCCGGTAACTCATTAAAGCGCTGCTGTATATTCTGCGCCTGAATCTGTAATTCCGAAGGGAGTGGCAACATAAAGCATTCCTCAAGCGGCTATCTATTAACTAGCTGCACCATTCAGCCAAAACGCTGGCTGAGCTAAAGCTTCCTTACGAGCGGTATCACGCCAGTGGCCCTGCCGTTCCATAATCGCCAGTTGTAGACCAAACCAGCCATCAATGTATGGATGCCATTCATTTTGTGGATAGAAACCAGAGAGTAATTGGAACGCCATAATCTGCCGGTTTAAACGCGGGAGTTGTGCCAAATAGCCATCATCATCCAGATGATGGCCAAAGGCCTCTTTCAGATCAGCGGCACTGCGGCTGAGCATGATGTCGCAGAAGCGTTTAAATGAGCCATTAAATTTAGCCAGCGCTTTGTCATCCATAAATGGCCGCCAACCAGCAGTCACCAGCCACGATGTGAGCGCTAACTTACATTTCAGATAATCGGCGCTATAGCAGATGACCTCGGCATTGGCATTTTTCGGCTCTAACTGGGGTTCTAGCGCTAACAATGAAGCGCGTAATTCGGTGCTGGCTTTACGTGGCACCAATCCGCCGAAAATAGCCAAGGTTTGGCGAACCATACCTAAAGCTTCAATAATCATAGCCTTAGCTGCTGGTTCACCGCGCAACCATAGCTCTTCGTGGTATTGCCAGTGATCCAACGCCATTTCTAGCCCCGCAATCATTCCCTGTTCGACGGTAGATTTCGGCGCGGGCTGCAAGACCAACAATGGGCGCAATTCACGCGGGGGATTACCTTGTGCCAAATGATAACCGCGAGCCGCTTTACTCAAATTCCCCTGACGCAAACCGCCGATTTGTGCCAGCTCAGCCGCCAGTGCCAGTAAATCTGCCTGATTGCCTTTTTTGAGCTCCAACTCAATCTCGCTCAGTGGCTCTGACAGCTCATTGCTGCCATCCGCTGCTTTAGATGAGATTGTACCTTGGTCAAGGGCAAGCTCTATCTCGCTCTCACCGTAAGTGATTACCCACTTCTCACGAGTAAAATCGGTACGGAATAACGGCTGCAATTCGTCTTGTAGCGCATCAACCACCCAACCTTCCGGCCAAATATCGGCAGGGAAACGCGCTAAATCTAACTTATCGCTATCAAGATCAACGTTATATTCAGGCCGTTGATGTAAACCGCCGACGACTTTACCGCCAGTTTTAACCGTCATTTCATAGCGGCCGTCATAACCACGAATTCGTAAGCCAATATCATGTTGGCGTAGACGGTTATCCGCCGTTTCAAAATAGATATTCGTCAGAGTTTGCGGCGCAAAATGCTGGCTTTGCCAAGAGGTAATTCGCTCCGGTAAAACAGCAATGGCTGCAGGAGTAGCAATAAATTTCAATTCTATTTCAACGGTCATAATTTCATTCACACCGGTATGTTGCGAGATTACGGGCATTATGCCTCTTTCGCCGTGATTTGCCTGTTTTACACCAATTTCTCTGCTTTAAAACAAAAAAACACGCACGCGGCAGCCCTGAGTCAAACTCTATTTTAACCTGTTTTCACAAGTCTATCCTAAGGCTTCATAAGACAAATTTTCAGTGCGGTTAAAATAAACAAAAAAATGTCCCAAGCCGCACTGCCTATGAGAGTAAGATAGTTCTCATTCCGGTTTATGCGTTGCGTCGGCAAACTGAACACACTACTATCGTCCCATAAATTCACTCATAAATGACTCTCTAATGCAGAAATTACGCCTAATTTGCCTCACAGTGCTCAGTCTCAGTATTTCTCTGGGCGCTTACGCTGAAGAAAAACGCTACATCTCTGATGAGCTGGATACCTACGTTCATAGCGGCCCCGGTAACCAATACCGTATTGTTGGCACGCTAAAAGGTGGGGATGAAGTTACCTTGATAAGCGTTAATGACAGCACAAATTACGGCCAAATCCGCGATAGCAAAGGTAAAACCACTTGGATCCCACTGGATCAATTGAGCGAAACCCCCAGCTTGCGCGTCCGGGTTCCTGACCTTGAACAACAGGTCAAAACACTGACAGATAAGTTGGCTAATATTGATAATAGCTGGAATCAGCGCACCGCAGAAATGCAACAAAAAGTGGCTGCCAGTGATAGTGTCATTTCCGAATTACAAAAAGAAAATGAGTCACTGAAAAACCAGTTAATCGTTGCTCAGAAGAAAGTCAGCGCCGTGAATCTGCAATTGGATGACAAGCAGCGCACTATTATTCTGCAATGGTTTATGTACGGTGGCGGTGTAGCCGGTATCGGCCTGCTGATTGGTTTAGTGCTGCCACATCTGATACCCAGCCGTAAAAAGAATAATCGCTGGATGAACTGATAGCGCTTACCGGCGTCCAGAATGAACAATTAGGCTATCTGCCAGGGTAGCCTGTTTAATTAGTTTCCATCTCCCAACTATACTGAACTGACGACTGGTAATTTTAGCGACCAGATATAAAATCGTCTTTTACACCTGCGCTACAACGTCAAGAACAAAGGGTAACCCACAGTCATTGGCATTGTAGCTAGGCGGCAAACGAATGAATCCCGATGAGCTTACACAAGTAAGTAATTCGGGTGAAAGAGAGCGGCCAACAACGCTACAACGTCAAGAACAAAGGGTAACCCACAGTCATTGGCATTGTAGCTAGACGGCAAACGAATGAATCCCGATGAGCTTACACAAGTAAGTAATTCGGGTGAAAGAGAGCGGCCAACAACGCTACAACGTCAAGAACAAAGGGTTAATATGAAGATTTATCTGGTCGGCGGTGCCGTACGCGACAGCCTATTAAACCTACCGGTCACCGAGCAAGATTGGGTCGTGGTGGGCGCTACGCCAGAACAGCTGCTTGCGCAGGGTTACCAGCAGGTGGGTAAAGATTTCCCGGTATTTCTTCACCCCGTCAGCCATGAAGAATATGCATTGGCCCGCACTGAACGTAAATCAGGCCAGGGCTATACCGGTTTCACTTGCTACGCTGCCCCCGATGTCACACTGGAAGAAGATTTACTGCGCCGCGATTTGACCATCAACGCCATTGCCCGCAGTAATGAGGGGGAGTTATTTGATCCCTACAATGGCCGGCAAGACTTAGAGAACCGCGTGTTACGCCATGTCTCTGATGCATTTGGTGAAGATCCGCTGCGTGTTTTGCGTGTTGCCCGTTTCGCCGCCCGTTTTGCTCACTTGGGCTTTACGGTAGCCCCAGAGACTCAATCATTGATGGCATCAATGGCCAAAAGTGGCGAACTTTCGGCTCTAACACCCGAACGAGTGTGGAAAGAGACTGAAAAAGCATTGAAAACCCAAAGCCCGCAGATCTATTTTCAGGTATTACGCGATTGCGGTGCACTGGCTGTACTGTTCCCCGAAATTGAGCGCCTATTTGGCGTGCCTGCACCAGAAAAATGGCATCCGGAAATTGATACCGGCATCCACACTCTGATGACGCTAGCTATTGCCGCTCAACTCAGCCCTGAAGTTGACGTGCGCTTTGCTGCGCTTTGTCATGATTTAGGTAAAGGGCTGACACCGAAAGAATTTTGGCCCCATCATCATGGACATGGCCCTGCAGGAGTCAAATTAGTCGAGCAGCTATGCCAGCGTTTACGGGTGCCGAATCCAGTGCGTGATTTAGCCAAACTAGTGGCGGAATACCACGATCTTATTCATACGGCGAATAAGCTCCGCCCTGAAACTCTGCTTAAACTGTTCGATGCTATTGATGTTTGGCGCAAACCAGAGCGCCTTGAGCAGATGATAATGACCAGCGAGGCAGATGCCCGGGGTCGCACCGGATTTGAAGAAAACCCTTATCCACAGGGCGATTACTTACGCGCGGCATACCATATTGCTAATGGCGTGTCGGTGCAGGAAATAGTCGCCAGTGGGCTACAAGGTTTGGCTATTCGAGATGAACTGAAACGCCGCCGTCAACAAGCCTTAGCCCAATGGAAACAAACTCAAGAAGTGATTTCACCCTAAATCATTACCTAGATATAAATAAAAAAGCCCTGATAATTCAGGGCTTTTTTTTATATTCCGTGACCACAATGCCGTTACATAAAGACCCAGTACACCGCTCCCGCGACAATAAAGCGATAAATCGCAAAAGGCACGAAAGAGATACGCTTAATCAGTGACAGGAAGGTTTTGATAGCAATCAGTGCGACGATAAATGCAGTAATAAACCCGACAGCAAACATCGGTAAATCGCCCCAGCTCAGGAAATGTAGACTTTTATACAAATCTAAAGCGCTGGCCCCGAGCATCATTGGGACGGCCAAAATAAAGGAAAATTCAGAGGCCGCATAGCGGTTCACACCGACCAACATCCCGCCTGAAATGGTTGCACCGGATCGCGAGAAACCTGGCCATAATGCCAAACACTGGAAGCAACCAATAGCAAAGGCTTGGCGATAGGTAATATCATCCAGCCCAATTGCCTTCGGATTTTTAGGTTTAAACCACTCTGCCGCCAGTAAGAGCAAACCACCAGCAACCAAGGCGTACATGACACTTTGCGGATTAAATAACGATTTAATGACGTCGTGGAAAGCCAACCCCAAACCGACCGCAGGGATCATCGCCAGTAAAATATGGCCCAAGGTCAGGTGCCCGCTGGTTTTACCCTCATGAGGCACTTTGCCAAAATGGATACCAATAAGCCCGAATAAGCGCCGCCAGAACACCACCACCACAGCCAGAATCGACCCTAACTGAATAATGACTTCAAAGGTTTTTGCTTTTTCGCCGGTAAAGCCCAATAGCTCGCCGACAATAATCATATGCCCAGTAGATGAAACCGGCAGGAACTCAGTCAGTCCTTCAACCACGCCCAAAACAAAAGCTACAAACAGCGAATATATATCCGTCATCTATGATACCCAATGCCCTGTAATAGAAATCCACAAAAAAACGGCAATGTGAAAAATTATATTGGCCGTTAACAAAATCATGCCGTTCAATTTCAGCATGTAAAAAATATCACGTTAATCAATAATTCAGGCCACATTATCTATACAGCGTTGCATTTTTATGTCGTGGTGTAATAAAAATCAGTGAGACCGCTGACCGCGCTCAATCACTACACCGACATTGCGCGCCTGAGCGACCGCCCCCGGTTTACTCACCTTAACCCGCACCCAAGGTGACTTAAACTGCTGTAACAATAACTCGGCAATCTCTTCAGCGACCCGCTCGACCAGCGCAAAACGCTGAGATTCTACGTGTTTGATAACGGCGTCACTAATATCTGCGTAGCTCAGACAATCATTTACATCATCGCTAGCAGCGGCTTTACGATTATCCCAGCCCATTTCGATATCGAACACCAGCTTCTGCTGAATGGTCTGCTCCCAGTCATAAACACCGATGGTGGTTATGACACTGAGTTCCTCAATAAATACGATGTCCATCACGTCATTCTCTGTTTTTGTGCCTGCCGGATACCACTTCCAGCCGAATATGCGTATTATCCACTGATGTTGCGATTAAAACGACCATTATTCAACAGGGCGGTGTTATGAGTGCTATCGCGCTTGGCATGATTATCTTCGCGTATTTGTGTGGCTCTATTTCCAGCGCTGTTCTGGTGTGCCGGGTTGCCAAATTACCCGATCCGCGTAAGCATGGCTCCGGCAATCCCGGTGCCACTAACGTGCTGCGCATTGGTGGCCGCACTGCCGCCGCCACAGTATTGATTTTCGATGTGCTGAAAGGCATGTTGCCAGTTTGGATAGCTTATCTACTGCACGTTTCGCCACTGTATTTGGGTCTTACCGCTATTGCAGCCTGTCTTGGCCACATTTATCCGGTATTCTTCCATTTTAAAGGTGGCAAAGGCGTCGCCACTGCATTTGGCGCTATCGCCCCCATTGGCTGGGATCTGACTGGCTTGATGACCGGCACTTGGCTGCTGACGGTTTTACTGAGCGGCTATTCATCTTTAGGTGCGATTATCAGCGCCCTGATTGCTCCTTTTTACGTCTGGTGGTTCAAGCCGCAATTCACCTTTCCGGTCGCCATGCTTTCTTGCCTGATTCTGATGCGCCACCACGATAATATTCAGCGTTTATGGCGCGGCAAAGAAAGTAAAATCTGGGATAAACTCAGGAAGAAAAAACAAAAAACGCCCGCTGAAGAAGCAGCAGAATTGGAAGAGAAAGAAGATTAGTTTTACCCAATTACCTCGCCATCCCACCGAGTCCAGAATGACTGAGCGGGAGCGAGGCAAGGCGCAAGGAATTGAGAGAGCGGAGCATACATCAGTATGTGAGCATCGCGAGATGACGCGGCAACACAGCCACAGCCCCACTCAGACTTTCTGATCAGACTTTCGGCAATTCTGCCAACGGCCAGCGCGGTCTGACCGACACACTCAACTCACTATTCACACCACTTTTCAGCCTGATCAACCCAGCATAGGCGATCATCGCGCCATTATCGGTGCAAAACTCTGGCCGGGCGTAAAACACTTCACCGCCACGCTTTTGCATCATTTCGGCCAATTTAGTGCGCAAAGTGCGGTTAGCACTCACTCCGCCAGCAATCACTAAGCGTTTAAAACCAGTTTGATCCAGAGCGCGTTTTGATTTGATAGCCAGAGTGTCAACCACTGCATCTTCAAAAGCACGCGCAATATCGGCACGAGTCTGATCATCATCGCCATTGGAACGAATGGTGTTCGCCGCAAAAGTTTTTAAGCCGGAAAAACTAAAATCCAGCCCAGGGCGGTCAGTCATTGGCCGCGGGAAAGTAAAGCGCCCCGCCGTGCCAAGCTGTGCCATACGCGACAACATTGGCCCACCGGGATAATCCAGACCTAGTAATTTAGCTGTTTTATCAAATGCTTCGCCTGCTGCATCATCAACAGATTCGCCCAATAACAGATATTCACCAATGCCGGTCACACTGATTAATTGCGTGTGACCGCCGGAGACGAGTAACGCGACAAACGGAAATTCCGGTGCATTATCTTCAAGCATCGGTGCCAATAAATGGCCTTCCATATGATGAACAGGCACAGCGGGAACACCCCAGGCAAAAGCTAATGCCCGGCCGATAGTCGCGCCGACCAACAATGCACCGACCAACCCTGGGCCTGCGGTATACGCCACGCCATCAATGTCTTTGGCGCTCAAATTGGCTTCTTTCAATGCAGCCTGAATCAATGGCACTGTTTTGCGCACATGATCACGGGAAGCCAGCTCAGGAACGACGCCGCCATAATCAGCATGCAATTTAACCTGACTGTACAATTGGTTAGCTAACAGACCGGTTTCTTCGTCATACACTGCAATTCCGGTTTCATCGCAGGATGTTTCTATACCCAAAACTCGCATTACATTTCCCATCATTCACGTGCGGCCGATAGTTTAGCATAACCCTGTCGCCCGTCATGATTTCTGATCCTAAATTGAACGGAAAAACGGCATTTTGGCGCATTGATATCCTGAATGTTGTTGATAGTTGTCACATTTGAAAATAATGTTGATAAATTCGATAAATTGCCCTGTTTAGTATATAATCAGCGGCCGTCGCACCCTTGGCACCAACTTTCTTGTAAAGAACGGGGGCGACATCACAGGGGCGTGCCTGTTTCAATTTGCTGTGGTGCTTTACAAAGCAGCATCCATTGAAGTAAAATTCCGCACCATTTTGAGAAGGCTGGCGATTGGCCAGCAGCAAACCGATTTCTATTGAGGTGAGAGGCACATGCCGGTAATTAAAGTACGTGAAAACGAGCCATTCGACGTAGCTCTTCGTCGTTTCAAACGCTCTTGTGAAAAAGCAGGTGTTTTAGCTGAAGTTCGTCGTCGTGAATTCTATGAAAAACCGACTACCGAACGTAAACGCGCTAAAGCTTCTGCTGTAAAACGTCACGCGAAGAAATTGGCTCGCGAAAACGCACGCCGCACTCGTCTGTATTAATTCTTCGGGGGTAACCCCATCGCGTAGTTTTTTATGTTCTAAGAACGCGCAGATCGAGTAGTTGCATACGAAGGCCGTGCCTTCCGAAAGGAATGCGCGGCTTGTTCTCGTTTATGGACTGACCGAATAGGGGCTTATGGCCGGACGAATTCCACGTGTATTTATCAATGACTTGCTGGCTCGCACCGACATCGTCGATCTTATCGATGCTCGGGTAAAGCTGAAGAAGCAAGGCAAAAATTATCATGCGTGCTGTCCGTTCCATCATGAGAAAACACCCTCATTCACCGTTAACGGCGAAAAGCAGTTTTATCACTGTTTCGGCTGTGGTGCGCATGGTAATGCTGTTGATTTCTTGATGAATTACGACAGACTGGAGTTTGTCGAAAGTATCGAAGAATTAGCCACTATGCATGGGCTGGAAGTGCCTTACGAGGCAGGAACCGGCACCACCCAAATTGAACGTCATCAACGACAAAGTCTTTATCAATTGATGGAAAGCCTAAACGCCTTCTATCAGCAGTCACTCAAGGGCCAGACCGCCAATCAGGCACGCGAATACCTTAAACGTCGCGGTTTGAGTGAAGAAATTATCCAACATTTCGCTATCGGTTTTGCTCCCCCTGGTTGGGACAATGCTTTAAAACGCTTTGGACGCGATGGTGAAAGCCGTACCGCGCTGAACGATGCCGGAATGCTGGTGACTAATGATACAGGGCGGACTTACGATCGTTTTCGTGAGCGCGTCATGTTCCCTATTCGCGATAAACGCGGGCGGGTAATCGCCTTTGGTGGGCGAGTTCTGGGTGATGGAGTGCCGAAATACCTCAACTCCCCGGAAACAGAAATTTTTCATAAGGGCCGCCAGTTATACGGCTTGTATGAAGCGCAGGTGAACCATCCTAACCCAACACGGTTGCTCGTGGTTGAGGGTTATATGGATGTGGTAGCTCTGGCGCAATTTGGTATTGATTATGCCGTTGCCTCACTGGGCACAGCGACTACCGCGGAGCATATTCAATTATTATTCCGTGCTACAGATAACGTAATTTGCTGTTATGACGGCGATCGTGCGGGCAGAGATGCGGCCTGGCGTGCATTAGAAACGGCGCTGCCCTATCTAAATGATGGGCGTCAGCTACGCTTTATGTTTTTGCCTGATGGTGAGGACCCCGATACTCTGGTGCGAAAAGAAGGAAAAGATGCATTCGAACAACGGATGGAGGAGGCGCAGCCACTCTCAACTTTCTTGTTCGAAACATTGATGCCACAAGTGGATTTGAGCAGCCCAGACGGGCGAGCCAAATTAAGCACTCTGGCGCTTCCTTTAATCAGCCAGGTACCCGGTGAAACCTTACGACTTTACCTCCGCCAGCAACTCGGCAATAAGCTGGGCCTGCTTGATGACAGCCAATTAGACAAGCTGATGCCGAAACTGGCTGAAAATATAAATAGCTATCAGCCGCCCCAGCTAAAACGCACAACCATGCGTATACTTATAGGGCTACTGGTTCAAAATCCGCAACTCGCAACACTCATCCCGTCATTACAGGGCGTAGAGCAAGCTAAGTTAGCGGGTTTGCCGTTATTTATAGAATTGGTTGAAACCTGTTTGGCTCAACCAGGGCTGACAACCGGGCAGTTATTAGAACTGTATCGTGATAATAAATTCAGCCAACAGCTTGAAACTCTCGCAACATGGAACCACATGATTGTTGAGGATATGGTTGAACAGACTTTTGTCGACACGCTAACCAGCCTGTATGACTCCATATTGGAGCAACGTCAGGAAACACTCATAGCGCGTGATCGTACACATGGATTAAACGCCGAAGAACGTAAAGAACTTTGGTCTTTGAATCTGGCGTTAGCCAGAAAAAAATGAATCACCTAACGGCTTAATTGCCGATAAATGTGGGGGAAAATCCCCACAATATGCCGTCATAGCGGGCCACGGCGACAAAAAAAAGCCCCAAATGCTATTGTTGGCGGTTTCGCCGACCGACACCAACCCAAATACTCTGAAGTGTGGATACCGTCTTATGGAGCAAAACCCGCAGTCACAGCTGAAGCTACTTGTCACCCGTGGTAAGGAGCAAGGCTATCTGACCTATGCTGAGGTCAATGACCATCTGCCGGAAGATATCGTCGATTCCGATCAGATCGAAGACATCATCCAGATGATTAATGACATGGGCATACAGGTGCTGGAAGAAGCCCCTGATGCCGATGATTTAATGCTGGCCGAGAACACCACTGATACCGACGATGACGCGGCTGAAGCTGCTGCACAGGTGTTGTCCAGTGTTGAATCCGAAATCGGGCGTACTACTGACCCGGTGCGTATGTACATGCGCGAAATGGGTACCGTTGAACTATTGACGCGTGAAGGCGAGATTGATATCGCCAAACGTATCGAAGACGGTATCAATCAGGTTCAGTGCTCGGTTGCTGAATACCCTGAAGCTATTACTTACCTGTTGGAACAATATGATCGTGTTGAAGCGGGCGAAGCCCGTCTCTCTGACCTGATCACCGGCTTTGTTGATCCAAACGCCGAAGAAGATATTGCGCCTACGGCAACTCACGTTGGTTCTGAATTATCCACCGAAGAGATGGATGACGACGACGACGAAGATGAAGACGAAGACGAAGAAGAAGACGACAACAGCATCGACCCAGAGCTGGCGCGCCAGAAATTCAGCGATTTGCGTGAGCAGTATGAAAACGCACGCATGGAGATCAAGAAAAATGGTCGTAGCCACGCCAAGGCTGCTGCTGAAATTCTGAAGCTTTCTGAAGTGTTCAAACAGTTCCGCCTGGTGCCGAAGCAATTCGACTATCTGGTCAATAACATGCGTGCCATGATGGACCGCGTTCGTACTCAAGAACGTATCATCATGAAGCTGTGTGTTGAACAGTGCAAAATGCCGAAGAAAAACTTCGTTACCCTGTTTGCCAGCAATGAAACCAGCGATACTTGGTTTGCGGCAGCAGTGGCTATGGGCAAACCATGGTCTGAAAAACTGAAAGATGTTTCGGACGATGTGCAACGTAGCTTGCAGAAACTACGTCAGATCGAAGAAGAAACCGGCCTGACTATTGAGCAAGTGAAAGACATCAACCGCCGTATGTCTATCGGTGAAGCGAAAGCACGTCGCGCCAAGAAAGAAATGGTCGAGGCTAACCTGCGTCTGGTTATCTCTATTGCGAAAAAATACACCAACCGTGGATTACAATTCCTTGATTTAATTCAGGAAGGTAATATCGGCTTGATGAAAGCAGTAGATAAATTCGAATACCGTCGGGGTTATAAATTCTCAACCTATGCAACTTGGTGGATTCGTCAGGCGATCACCCGCTCTATCGCGGACCAGGCACGTACCATCCGTATTCCGGTGCATATGATTGAGACCATTAACAAACTCAACCGTATTTCGCGCCAGATGCTGCAAGAGATGGGCCGTGAGCCAACACCGGAAGAGCTGGCTGAACGCATGCTAATGCCGGAAGACAAGATCCGTAAAGTGTTGAAGATTGCGAAAGAGCCAATCTCAATGGAAACCCCAATCGGTGATGATGAAGATTCACATCTGGGCGATTTCATTGAAGATACCACTCTGGAGCTGCCGCTGGACTCTGCAACCTCTGAGAGCCTGCGTTCTGCCACTCACGACGTGTTAGCGGGCCTGACCGCGCGTGAAGCGAAAGTTCTGCGTATGCGTTTCGGTATCGATATGAACACTGACCACACTCTGGAAGAAGTGGGCAAACAGTTCGACGTCACCCGTGAACGTATCCGTCAGATCGAAGCTAAGGCGCTGCGTAAACTGCGTCACCCAAGCCGCTCTGAAGTGCTGCGCAGCTTCCTGGACGATTAATCGTCAGTTGCAGTGACAAGCACACAAAAACCCCGGCATGCCGGGGTTTTTCTTTTTGCCTTAAACTCTGATTCCGATACTAATATTGGCTTACTATTTTCCACTATATGCTTAAAAACGCTTAAAATTGCGCAGAAAACACCCATCTGATTTATCAGCTCTAGACCGCAGGATAAAAACTACCGTATAATCAGCGTCCAAGTTTGGCCCCTTAGCTCAGTTGGTTAGAGCACGCGACTCATAATCGCTTGGTCACTGGTTCAAGTCCAGTAGGGGCCACCAAATAAAACAAGGAGTTAGATGAGAAATCGTCTGACTCCTTTTTATTTGGTTTGAATGAGCGATTGCACTACCCAAGATAATAGCCACAAAAAAGAGGCGCAGCTTTCACTGGCACCTCAAACGTCAAAGAAGAATAATATTATTTAAGGATAGATTTTATATTTCTCGCGTAACTTCAGATAATTATCTAGATCGGGCTGCCAGTTAGATTCCAGATAATTCACGGTCTCATCGACAGTCAATTTCTTCTCACCAGCTTCTTCCATTAACTTAACCAGATGACGTGTGCCCGTTAATTTTGCTAGCCAAAGAGGGCGGATTAAAAAATAATCATTCTGATAATCCAGATAATTGGCCTCCATCTGTGGAGAAATAACCATCGAATAACCGGCTTCTTTAAATTTGAACCACCATTCAACAAAGTAACGTATTGTCGGCTTAAAGTCGGCTATATTGGCGACAGCAAATTGTTCGCCACACACTTCCTTACCCGCTTGCGGCCACCCTGTTTTCTGCTGGTTGATGTCGACGTGATAACAGGTGTTAATATAAAATCGCTTGGATGGGAAACCTAATTGTTCAAAGGGGTGGTCGGAACCTCGCCCCATATTGACACTGGTTGCTTCAAATAATCCCAAAGAAGGATAAAGCTGAATAGCCAGATCGCTGCGTAAATTGGGTGAGGGCCTTACTGGTAATGAATATGGTGAATTATGCGTATAATTTCCCATAGTGATGACAGTCAAATCCTCAGGAGGAAACTGATAAGCTTTGATACCGAATGCCTGCCAACTAGAATCATTGAAATTCGTTAGCCAGCCCTCATTGATTATCATACTGGCAAACTCCCCAGACGTCAGTCCGTGCACCATAGGGATAGGATGCATACCAATACCAGATATATTCTCTTCTTCGAGAATAGGTCCATACACATAATTTCCGAGCGGGTTAGGCCGGTCAAATACCATAAATTGTTTATGATACTTTTGCAGACTTTCCAACATATGATGCATAGAAATGGTATAGGTGAAATAACGAACACCTACATCCTGTAAATCATAAATAACGATATCAACATCAGATAACTGCGCTTCAGTGGGATGTGCCCGCACGCGCCCGTCTTTATCCCTCCCATATAGAGAAATAATGGGAAGACCGCTCTGTTTATCAATGTGATTATCATCCCCTAACCCGGCATCTGCATTCCCACGAATACCGTGTTCAACGGAGAATAGCTTTTTTACGGTAAAATGGAATTTATCTTGCTCAGATAACAATTTGTCGATGGTATGACGCCCTTCCTTGTTAATCGAGCTTTGGTTGACCATTAAACCCACTCGCTTATTTTTTAGCAGTGGCCCATAAACATTTTCCTGATCAACGCCTAAAATAATTTCTTGGGTAACGCTGGCATAACCAGCACTGGTAATAAGCAATGAACATAGACATAGTAATACCTGCAGGAAATACCTCATCCTTTGTCTCTCACAATGAGTAAATTGATGTTCTGATATATCTTATCAATTATCAGAAATTATGTCTTAGCTCCACGGCCCAAAACCAAAAGTTGTTACTGGTTTTGTTGCTATTCATCCAAGTTTGCTCTGGGCGATAATAGGTATCAGCAAATATGGATGTTTGCTTTGTCACTGGATAAAGCACCTGTAAACCATAGCGGCTACGATTCTTTTCTTTATACACAGTTTCATGATTATTCGAATCACGGAAACTCTGTGTACCTTTAACCAGAGCCAGACGCGTATAAGGCATAAACAGAAGACCATTATCAAACTTATGACGATAAATGCCCCATAAGAAATGCTCTTTGTTATAAAGCGTATTGACCAATTGCTCATCAATATACAAATAGTTTAACCAAAGTGAGTTATTCTGATTAAAGGTGATATTTGTGCCAACAAAATGCTCATTTATTTGGCTCCAATCTCGTTTGTATACCCCATAATTCCCTTTAGCACGAGCATAGTCCAATTTACGGTCAATCAGGCGGAATGAGAAACTAGCATTAAAACTTAGATTCTCAGAATATTTATAATATGCCTGTGGACGGATCCAAATTTCATGCCGCTCTTCGCCTTTACGGACATCCCCTTTATATTCAAGATCAGCTAATGCCGGATTATTTATTGAAGGATAATGCCAATTGTCATTACGATAACCTAATCGCAATTTTGTATTACCGCTCTTACCATCATAGATGAAAGGAAAAGTTCTGGTTACGCCTGCCTGCCAACGTGTACGATCATACTCAGGATTATTATCTAGATATGTTTTCAAAAACTGCACATCATATAGCCACAATGAGTCATTTTGATAAATATAGGCTCCAATATAAGGTGAGGTTGCCATACTACCTTTAATAAATTTCCAACTTTCATCACTGTCTATTTCTTGCTCTGCGCCTATATAAGTTTCGAAGTTCCAGGCTTTTTGTTTTAACTTATCCTGGGCCTCTTTTTTTTCCAGCTCTATTTGTTGGATTCGTTTATTTAATTTATGAATCTCTTGGTCATAGTCAGTTTCAAATTCATCGGCCAATACAGGTATGCACAGTGTTAGGGCGCTGAAAACCACAAATCCTTTTAAGATATTCATTTTTACCTTCCGCTATTTTTATAACGTGGTTAGTCCATAACCACGTGGATAGAGTATCTGGCTATTATCAGGTGTTTTGATATCCACTGGTAATTTTCCATGTGGTTCGGCCAACACATCTAATTTCCCTTTTGGTCCCTGAAATAATGTTCTTAGTCCACTGCGAATATTAGTTTCCAAACTGTTTCGTACATTATTGGTAACATCGAATCCAGTGATACCATAAATAGCAATATTGGCCTTTACTCCGGACAAATAGGAAATATCGTAAGGATTACGGCTGGATATCACGACCAACGGAATATTAGCTTTATTTGCTTCATCTATAATCCGCTGAGCATTAATAGGATTAAGCTTAAGATTGTAAGTCGCAAGAATAATAAAGTTTTGATCTTTAATTTTCTTTGCTATTGCTTCAACAGCTACATCGTTTTTATCTAACTTAATGACTTCATTGTTAACGGAAAATTCAACCTGAAATTCCTTAGCAATATCATCAAGATGCTTAGTAATGAGTTCATTGCGTGGTTTCTCATCAGAGAATACCATTATCTTATTTTGTGGCTTAATCTGATAAGGCAGAACATTATCATTCTTAATCAGTGTAATGGCCTGCTCAGAAATAAAATTCTCAATGTCCTTATGAGTTTTGGATGCGACGACCTTTTCTGCTATAGCAACATCATGAGGTTCCGAAGAAATATGCTTACTCAATTTGGTGTAAATTACCCGCTGTGCTGCATTCTCAATACGTTGTTTAAGCTCAGGATCTTTTTCAGCCTCGGTTTTTAAATAATCATAAAGTGCATTGAGTTTTTCAATACTGGCGCTGCTCTTAATTTCCATTGGCATTAAGATAATATCATTGCCAGCCATAATGGCCTGCTTGATAGACCAATGACTGTCAAAGTTACTGGTAATCGCGCCCATATCCATAGCATCTGTTAGGATCAAGCCATCAAACTTGAGCTGATTGCGTAATATATCAGTTAGAATTGGCTTTGATAATGTCGCTGGAGTGCCTACTTTTTCCCCCTTGATATTCGTCAGCATTGAATTATCCAGGGCTGGAACAACGACATGGGCAGTCATAATTGCATCAGTAACTGGCATGACGTCAACAAAGGGTTTCAGCTCGACTTGCTGCCATGCAGCTTTATCAATATTGACAGTCGGCAAGGAAAAATGCGTATCCGAAGTGACATTGCCATGGCCAGGGAAATGTTTTAGTGAGGTGAGTACATTGTATTTGTGGATGCCACTGATATAACTACGAGCTAATTCCCCCACCAGCACCGGATCATCTGAATAAGAACGCACGCCGATAACAGGGTTATTTTGGTTATTATTGACATCAACTACTGGACCAAAATTAAAGTTAAAACCCAAGCTGGACAATTCATAACCATGGATACTTCCAGCCTGCTGAGCAAACTTAGATGATCCCGTCGCGCCTAATGCCATATTACCCGGCATTTCAGTACCAACTCGTAGACGGGTGACATAACCCCCTTCTTGGTCGGTGCTAATAAACAGAGGGAGATTACTGCGTGCTTTCTGAAGATTATTAATTAATTTGACGGTTTGTGGCGTATCAATCAGATTCTCACGAAAAAGAATAATAGAACCTAAATGATAATCGCGAATCATCTTACTGACAGTGTCATTAATTTCAATAAATGCCGTTTTATTACTGTTATCAGTATGACTCCATGAGCGAATATCAACCATCAATATTTGCCCCAGTTTTTCTTCAAAACTCATTTTAGACGTCATTTTCTCAGCAGAGATTTTTGGCGACAACCACATTTCTTTAAGTTGCGCGTCTGGAATAACATCTGCATAAGTACAGGTGCTAAATAAGAGAATCGCGGATATTATTTTTTTCATTAACTCCTCCATTAGTTATGTTTGCCGGGCGATTTTACTTTTTAGCACACATAATAAAGTGACAATTATCACAGTTGATTGATTCGCCTTTCTTGCCTTAAAAGGAATAATAGCATTTCTTTTCCTGCAGTTCATTTCAGAAATGCCGCTATATAAGGCGATAAAGTCAGGAATAATTTTTCACCATCAGGAATATTTATTCTAAAATCATTTAATCGTCATTGAGATATGCAGGTAATTTCTGACGAGATGGAGACAACAAATCTAATACCGGCAATGAGATAATTAATTCATATCATCTTCATTGCCTTAATTTTTATAAAGCGACAAATCAAAGCATCAGTCATCCAGATTATTTATTGTCATGCTCGCATTCAGAATCAAGGGTTTTGCCATTTCTTTTCGTTCCTGCATCAACGCCAGGAATATCAGGTCTGTTAAGGTATTTTGGGCCGTTCTGGAAGAAATTGAAGAGCTACGCCACTCATTTTCATCCGAAATACTTTCAAGGACATAATCTGCAATTTTAGCCAACGGAGAAACTTTACTGCCAGTAATTGCAATGACAGTTGCCCCTTGTGCTTTGGCGACTGTTGCTGCGATTTTCATGTCTTTTCTTCTGCCAGTAAAAGAAAGAACAATCTGCACATCTTTAGGTGTGAGAGTGAGTGCCGCAGCAATCTGTACATGGAGGTCGGCTTCAACCAGAGTCATTATGCCTATTTTCTGTAATTTATAGCTCAGATCTTTTGCTGTAAGCCCTGAGCCCCAAATACCTACTATCTGTACTCGCTGAGCTGCATTAATGAGCGAGACCACTTGCTGAAAAACGGAGAAATTAATTTTCCGTGTTGTCTCCATAATCGCTGCCGTCTTCTCGTGCGCCAGCTTTTGTGCCATCACCATCAGTGAGTCTTCTGAAGAAATAGAGTTGTGCAGCGCTTTATGTGGGTAGGATTTAAATAAATTATTCTTGCTTAATTCTTCACTGATGGCGATTTTTAGTGCTGGAAAGCCTTTCATGCCAATCTTCTGACTAAATTTCACAATGGCTGATTGGCTGACTCCTGCATTTTCTGCGAACTGGGAGGAGGATATACTCAGTATGGATTCTGGATTATGAAGAATATATTTCGCTATTTTTTGCTGATTTTCAGCCAATTCAGGTAGTAGCCAAGTTATTTCATTCAAAATAGACATCAAAGGTTCCCGTTAAAGACAATAGATTATTCCAGCGCAAGCACCTTTTATGACTCAGGTGTAACTGCATAAAAGTAATGAAGATAATTTATTTATTTGTTCTATTTTATCTGTACTTATTCCTCATAGCCCCAGTAATTAGAATAGATTTTACCGTGATAATCATCACATTTAATAAATAAATAATTCCTTAACATCGCCGATAATTTAAATAAAAGGAAGTCCCCATGAAGATTAATCTAAGCTCAATGGTTACGGAAAGCCGAAACCCCGCCAGTTCTCAAATTGATACGCTATCAACACTGGAGATACTCAAGGTTATCAATCATGAGGATAAAAAAGTGCCCTTCGCCGTGGAGGAAAAACTGCCCGAAATCGCCCAAGCGGTCTCTCTTATCGCAGAGGCTTTCGTGCATGGCGGCAGATTAATTTATTGTGGGGCAGGGACCTCAGGACGATTGGGAATTTTGGATGCTAGTGAGTGCCCACCAACTTACGGGACACCGCGAGAAATGGTCGTTGGCCTGATTGCTGGCGGAAACACTGCCATTCTCCAAGCGGTTGAAAATGCAGAAGATAGCCGTGAAATGGGTGAGCAAGACCTGCGTAATCTCAATTTTAATGCCCGCGATGTATTAGTGGGAATTGCAGCCAGTGGCCGCACACCTTATGTTCTGGGGGCCATGGCCTATGCACGGCGTGTTGGGGCTAGCGTGGTGGCTATTTCCTGCAATCAGAATAGTGAAATGGGGAACGCGGCAGATATCGCCATTGAGCCTTTGGTCGGCCCGGAAGTTGTCACCGGGTCATCACGGATGAAAGCTGGAACTGCACAAAAGTTAATTCTGAATATGCTGACCACTGGCGCGATGATCCGTAGCGGAAAAGTTTATAGCAATCTGATGGTGGATGTTGAAGCGACAAATGCCAAACTGGTGCAGCGCCAAGTCGATATTGTTGTTCAAGCAACAGAATGTTCCCCCGAAGATGCGCAACAGGCGCTCAATGAATGTAACCGCCATTGTAAAACAGCCATTATGATGATTCTGAGTGGTATGTCTGCGGAGGAAGCAGCCGATATCCTCAACAAAAATAAGGGATTTATTCGCAAAGCGCTACAGGAGATTAAAGCATAACCATGGCGAAAATAACGGGCACCACGATAGATCAAATTTTACTCTTCATTGGTGGGCGTCAAAATATCATCGTCTGCGGAAACTGCATGACGAGGCTCCGTCTCACTTTAAAAGACCGTCAACTGATTCAACATGAAAGCTTAAAAAAAATCCCCGGCGTCATGGGAGTGGTGAATGGCGATGACCAATTACAGATCATTCTTGGGCCGGGCAAAGCTCAAACAGCCAGCGAAATGATGAACAAGATACTGAGTTCTGAATCGCATCAACCAGTTGAAAATAGTAATAATATTGATTTACAGGTGCTAGCTGGCCAGACAAAGCAGCAAATGAAAGCGAAACAACAAAGCGCGGTTCATAATTTTCTGACCAAATTCGCCACCATCTTTACCCCGCTCATTCCTGGGTTTATTGCTGCGGGATTATTGCTGGGGATAGCGACCTTGCTCCAGCAAACACTGGCATTGGATGGCGTCATTCAATCTCCGTGGTTGGCAGCACTGATTGCCTACATGAAAGTATTCAGCATCGGTTTATTTACCTTCCTGAGCATTCTGATTGGCTTTAATACGCAAAAAGCCTTTGGCGGGACGGGGGTCAACGGCGCAATTATTGCTTCACTCTTTATTTTACGTTATGTGCCAGAGGGTACTGTCGGCTACTACGGCGGCATGGACAACTTCTTTGGCCTGGCGATTGATCCACGCGGCAACATCATCGGTGTCCTGCTGGCCTGTATGTTGGGTGCATGGATTGAGCGGCAAGTGCGCCGTTTCATCCCTGATAATCTGGATATGATACTGACATCATCAATAACCTTGCTGATTACCGGTGCCATTACTTTTGTTGTCATTATGCCGCTGGGTGGCGAGCTGTTTAAGGGCATGTCCTGGCTGTTTATGCATTTGAATGGTAACCCGTTCGGCACCGCGATTCTGGCGGGGTTATTCCTGATTGCAGTCGTGTTTGGTATTCACCAAGGGTTTGTTCCAGTTTATTTCGCCTTAATGGATGCGCAAGGATTTAACTCATTATTCCCGATTTTGGCCATGGCCGGTGCGGGCCAGGTGGGTGCGGCGCTGGCACTTTATGCCCGCTCGCCAAAAGGTTCGGTGCTGCGTACACAAATTAAAGGGGCCATTTTCCCGGGGCTATTGGGAATTGGAGAACCTCTTATTTATGGCGTGACATTACCGCGCCTGAAGCCCTTTATTACTGCTTGTGTAGGCGGCGCGGTCGGCGGTTTCTTTATTGGTTTGGTTGCCTGGTTGGGGTTGCCGGTTGGTTTGAATACTGTATTTGGCCCATCGGGATTAGTGTCTATTCCGCTGATGACTTCAGCTCAAGGGATTTTCGCCGGGATGCTGGTTTATGTGGCCGGTCTACTGATCTCATATACTGCTGGCTTTATTCTGACGTGGTTTTTCGGGCATAAAGATATTGATTTAAGCTAATTGCGATGATTGATTTGGCCCTGCACACCGCAGGGCCTCTATCCGTTACAAAAGTGGGCCGTTACAAAAGTGGGCCGTTACAAAAGCGGGCCTTTATATAAGTTATATCCCAACTGCTGAGCCACTGACGCCACCATTTTTTGGCCGCGTACGCTATTACCTACAGGGTCAAGGGGCGGCGAAAATGCAGCAATCCCCATGACGCCAGGCACGACCGCCAAAATTCCGCCGCCGACACCACTTTTACCCGGCAACCCCACGGTATAAGCCCAATCACCGGAGCTACCATACATCCCTTCCATGGTCATTTCAGCCAAAATATATGGCATATTTGAGGCCGTCAGCACCTGTTTTTGAGTCACAGGATTTCTGCCGCCTGCCGCGAAAGTGGCCCCCATGGTTGCCAGTTCAATAGTACTGAACAATGTTGAACACTGGCGGGTATAGACGTCACAGGCTTCCATCGGGTCGCAATACATGGCCTGGGCCGAATAAAGTAGCCAGGCAATGGCCCGATTGTGAAAATTGGTGGTTTGCTCTGAATGGTTAACTTCATCCGAAAGTGCAATCGGCGCACCCGCCAGTTGCTGCTGAATATCCAAAATACGCGCCCAGCGCTCTTCCCGACTGCTGGCCTTAATTGCACTCACTGTGGACATCGCCCCCGCATTTACCAGCGGTGACAATGGCTTGCCATTATGCAGTTCCAACGCAATCACCGAGTTAAAAGGCAAACCGGTAGGATCTGCGCCTATCTTGTCCTGCACTGCTTGTGGGCCAATATCTTCTAATGCCAAAGCAAGAGAACACACTTTCGAAATCGACTCTAAAGCAAAACGAAAATCAGCATCGCCTTGTGAAATAATATCGCCATCAACAGTGACAATAGCTAGCCCGGCCAGCTGACTGGGAACACTGGCCAGATAGGGAATATAGCTGGCATTCTCCCCACCAGCGAGCATGGAATATTGCGAATGGACATCATTAATAACTTGATTCAGGCGAGCTAGGTTAATAGTCATAACACTGACTCCAACACTTTATATTATTGAGCAGGGGGCCACTGCCCCCTGCATACAGAGAGGAAGGACATTAACTTCTTGGCGTGTCCGCCACTGGAGTTTTAATTGCCGCTGCCGTGACATCATTAGTATGTATCGCCGAAGCACTCGGGATCCCCGGGTGACCATTTTCTGCTTGCCAGGTAAATGGCGCAAAATCACTATTTGCATCACGCCAATGAGGCTTGCGGACGATATAAATCAAGAATGGCAAGGCGACAAAGAACAGTGTAGAAGCAATCAGGATGCCAACATATTCTGTTGGGCTGCCCACGGAGATTTGGCTAGGAGGAATAAAGCTGAATATGAAAGCGAGAATTGAGCCTATAAGCCCCGCACCGCCAATAATCCACATACCAATCCCCCCACCGGGAATATGATATGGTCGAGGACGATTCGGCTGACTGTAACGCAGATAAATAGCCGAACTGAACATCAGCATATACATGATAAGATACAAGATAACCGTCATCTGGCTCATTATCTGGTATGCCGCCTGCACCGAAGGTAATACCACAAACAGTATCGCCAACAAGGAAACAAGCAGCGCTTGTAGCAGTAGAATATGGGTCGCCATGCCATTCTTATTGGTATGTTGCCACCAGCGCGGCAGATAACCGGCTTTCGCCACCACCAGCAAACCCGAGGACGGGCCGGCAACCCAGGTCACAACTCCCGCCAAGACCCCAATGGCCAACGCAAAAGCCACCACTGGCCCCAGCCATTCCAGATGCGCCCACTTGAACATATCGTCGTAGGCCACCAACAAACTTTGCGTCAGACTAATTTCAGATTGTGGAATAATAAAGGCGATTGCCAGAGTCCCTAACACGAAAATAAGCACCGTGCCCACGGCTGATAACATAATGGCTATAGGGTAATTTCTATTAGGATTATCAACATCTTTAACATGAATGGCATTCATCTCCATACCGGCGTAGAACAAGAAAATACTGGCTGCCAGCACCACGTTATCAAAGTTGGAAAAGTCAGGAACCACTTTATCCCAAGCTAAATCTATTTGTGGAGCTCCGCCGCCAATTAAGTAAGAGAAACCCAACACAATCAAAATAATCGCAGGAATAATAGTCCCAATAATACCGCCCCATTTCGCAACTTTCGTGAATGTATCTACGCCTTTAAAAGCAATAAAGGTCGCGAGCCAATAAATAAATAGCACTATTCCTAAGACAAAGAATTTATTGGCAGATAGGGCCTCGTCCCAGCGTTGTTCGGGGCCGATAAAGGCCAGTGAGACTGCGGCAAAGGTCAGTGCAGTGGGGAACCAAACTGTCACCTCAATCCACAACATAAACATGGCGAGAAAGGCTAACCGGGGGCCAAATGCTTCGCCAACCCAGCGAAATACCCCCCCTTTCTCCGGCCAACCTGTGGCTAATTCCGCCGCTACCAGTGATACAGGGATTAAGAAAAATACTGCGGCAAAGAGATAATAGAAAATTGAACTCAGGCCATATTCGGCTTCAGCGGGCAATCCTCTGAGGCTGACGACGGCGACAATATTCATAATTGCCAGTGTGGCAATACTCAGCTTTTTGACTGGAACAGGGGATTTACCTGTACCGGAAGTATTATTCGACATAATTTATCCACCTTATTCACCGGCATGACGCCGCCTTGACCTAAAGGTTAAAAATCAGAATAAAACCGCCATCCGGTTTATGTATGATTAAAACTATTCTGACTTGCCAGGCCCCCAAGGGATGGATGTTCACTTAGGTATTTCAGTGAAGATTTAAAATCGTCTAATAACAGCCCGGCGAAATCCATTTCGAATCCGCGGCGGCACATAATACGCATGACCACAACATCAGACATCTTTCCACTCAAGGTAAATGCCGGAACTTGCCAACCACGTAGCCTCAAACGCTCGGAAAGGTCATATAAGGTATATCCCGTTTTTGCCCCCTCTTTAATACGGAAACAGATGGCGGGAATACCCTCATCCGGGCCACCACTGCAATAGAACTCATAAGGCCCAAGTGGTGCAATTTCTTTAGCTAGGAATTCTGCCACCTGATAACAGGCACTTTGTACCTTGGTATAACCTTCACGCCCTAAGCGTATGAATTCATAATATTGGGAAATAACTTGCCCTGCGGGGCGCGAGAAATTGATAGCAAAAGTGCCGACCTGACCGCCAAGATAATCGACATTAAATATAAGCTCTTCAGGTAAGGCTGCCGCATCACGCCAAATAACCCAACCACATCCCAAAGGTGCCAATCCGAATTTATGCCCGGAAGTGCTGATTGATTTCACCCGTGGTAAGCGGAAATCCCACTCAATATCCGGCGCAACAAAGGGCGCTAAAAAGCCACCACTCGCCGCATCGATATGCATATCAATATCAAGGCCAGTATCTTTTTGTAGCTTATCCAGCGCATCATGCAAGGGTTTAGGAAACTCATAGTTACCTGTGTAAGTCACACCGAAAGTCGGCACTACGCCAATAGTATTTTCGTCGCATGCCTCTATCATCCGCTGTGGGTCCATAAATAATTGCCCTGGAACCATAGGAATTTCACGTATTTCGACATCCCAATAACGAGCAAATTTATGCCAACAAACTTGTACCGGCCCACAGACAAAATTAGGTTTATTCGTGGGTTTACCTGCCGCTTCTCTTTTTTTGCGCCAGCGCCACTTCATCGCCATGCCACCCAGCATGCAAGCTTCTGAAGAACCAATAGTATTCGTCCCCACCCCTTGCTCGCCTTTTGGCGTAGGTGCATTCCACAAATCGGCCATCATGTTTACACAACGCATATCTATTGCCGCCGATTGCGGATATTCCTCTTTATCAATCCAGTTTTTATTTATCGAAAGGTCCATTAACTTGTGGACATTATCGTCGTCCCACGTTTGGCAAAATGTCGCGAGATTCTGTCGCGCATTACCATCAAGAAATAGCTCGTCACTTATGATTTGAAAAGCAATATCCTCGCGCATCTCCTCTTTAGGAAAATTTTTATTTTCTGAAATATGACGGATGGCTTGAGAGCCAAAGCGGGAATCTAATAACGTAGAGCGATAATCATCCAGAGATTTTTTAGTCATTTCCTACCTCTATCCTAATTGAGACAAAAGAACAATTAAAAGTCAGTAAAATCAAACAACTATGGAAAATTAGGTTATTATTGATGTTTATTTAATGGCAAAAAATACATCGTCCGAGCATTATTATGATTTAACATACTAATAAAACGTTAGCACTGGAAAAAAAATGCGCCACTATAAATTTGAATATGTTTTTTAGGGAAAGAATAATTACATTATTATTTGTTTCATATTTATTTCCTATTTGTTAGGAAAATTATGAGCTATGTCCTACTCCTCAGACTCTATTAGAGGGTAATTCCATCATCCTTATTTTAGTGCTTAATCACTTTTTCTCGATGACAATCATTGGCATCCAAGATCCCCTAAGATCTCAAGTGGTTTCAATTGGAAACCAGATAAACCATCAGTCAGCTTTATGTCCACCGTAAAAGAAGCAGAAAAAAGCAGAATCCGCCCCTTACCAATAACCGCATTTACACCGCGCCTCACCTCAATCATGGTGCTGCTCTTTGCTATGGCATTGATTTTAGTTAGCCTTGCCCCCACTTTTTTACTGTTATTGGTGGCAATACTGTTTTTACATCTGACGTACAAGAAATATTCCACAGTATAATCAATTAAATATCATAAATTTTATTTATGAATCTTTTGTTCGACCTATACTCATGATAGTTATCGATAAATGAGTTCAGACCTTACAGGAGTTATTGTTATGCTGAATATAGATCGGAAATACCTTATAAGTGTTGATGAAAAAACGTTAAAAAAACAGCAGCTTATTATGCGAATTATTGCTGTATTACTGCTGCTCGGCGGGATTTTTTGCCTAATTAATCCATTAGCTTCCGGGACCGTTCTGAGCACTATCATCGGTATTCTACTGCTGCTTAGCGGGATTGCGATGATCGTCGGGATGATAGCCAACCGCACTCATAACCTTTGGCCGATGGTCACCGGTATATTGCTGGGTGTGGCATACATTGTGATGGGTTATGTATTCATTACCAATCCCACAGTGGGAATGATAAGTCTGGCGATAGTATTAGCGGTGCTGTTTGCTTTTGGTGGCGTCATGCGGCTGATAACCGGCTATAGAACATGGGGGCTACCGGGCGCATGGCTGCAAATTCTACTGGGTGTATTGGATCTAATTATTACCTATCTGCTGGTCAGTGCAGGGCCGTTGATGTCGATAACTATGGTCACTGCTTTGGTCGGGATTGAGATGTTATTCAGCTCACTTGGCTGCTTTATGATCGCGAGTTTATATAAACGCTAATATTAATATTTATCTCTAAGCGGTATTGCGGATGGCGATACCGCTGACCCGAGAATATTTTCATATTCTCGCCCCCTTATTGATACTCACCGTGGTAACCGCCATAGTGAGTATCAATATACCCAAATTAGCTATGCCACCACGCTGTTTTCTATCCTATTCCAAGTTTACCAAAATACATTATTCGCCTATTGGATCTGGAATTCATTACTCACCAAATATCCCGTTTCAATGGTCGCGCCGTTATCCTTATTAGGGCCAATTTGCGATATGTTAGGTTCAGTAATGATTCTCAATGAAAGTATTCCCTCCGGGAAAGTTATCGCGATGGTATTTATTATTAGTGGGCTGATTATCGGCTTATACGGCAACCAGTTGATTGGACTACTAAAAATGAAATCTTCCGTGGCCGTCTAGTTTCGCTGTCATTGAATAAAAAAGGTCATATTCATGACGGCTATCACAATCAGCACATTGTGATTTCCCAAGCTGCACTGCACCGTCTAAATTTGAATAAAAAATCTCATCCGACCACTTACTAACCTCAATTGTGGCGGAGAGAAATAACAATAATGGAGACTGCAATGTTAGCTTACCCTCACCTGCTCGCGCCCCTAAATCTTGGTTTTACCACCTTGAAAAATCGCGTATTAATGGGGTCGATGCATACCGGGCTGGAAGAGTTGCCCGATGGCCCACAGCGTCTGGCCGCGTTCTATGCTGAACGAGCGGCCGGAGGGGTCGGCTTGATTGTCACTGGTGGCATTGCTCCCAATAAAAAGGGCGTAGTGTATCAAGGCGCATCGGTGCTAAATGACGCCACACAAGTGCCGCACCACCAAATCGTGACGGATGCGGTGCATCTTGCTGGCGGTAAAATCGCGCTACAAATTCTACATGCTGGCCGTTATAGCTATCAAAAACAGCCGGTTGCCCCTTCAGCATTACAAGCTCCAATTAATCCTTTTGCACCGCAAGCATTAAGTCATGACGAAGTGCTGCAAACCATTACTGACTTCGCCAACTGCGCGCGATTAGCCAAACAGGCGGGTTATGACGGTGTCGAGGTCATGGGTTCTGAGGGGTATTTGATTAATCAATTTCTTACCGCCAGAACCAATCATCGCAATGATGAATGGGGCGGTGACTTTACGCGTCGAATGCGTTTTGCCATTGAGATCGTGCGGGCAGTTCGAGAGGCGACCGGCCCTGATTTTATCTTGATTTACCGCCTTTCGATGCTGGATTTAGTCGAGGACGGCTCCAATTGGGATGAAATTGAACAGTTAGCGTTGGCGGTCGAACAAGCTGGTGCCACCCTGATTAACACCGGCATTGGCTGGCATGAGGCCAGAATCCCCACTATCGCCACCATGGTGCCGCGCGCCGGATTCAGTTGGGTGACTCGTAAGTTGATGGGGAAAGTTAACATTCCGCTGATCACCACCAACCGGATTAATGACCCCGCAGTGGCGGAGCAAGTGCTGACTGACGGCTATGCCGATATGGTGTCAATGGCCCGCCCCTTCCTCGCCGATGCCGCTTTTGTGCAAAAAGCGGCTCAGGATCGGGCGGATGAAATTAACACCTGCATCGGCTGCAATCAGGCCTGTCTGGATCAAATTTTCGACGGCAAATTGACTTCGTGTCTGGTGAATCCTCGCGCCTGCCGTGAAACTGAAATGCCCATATTACCGACAGCAGCGCCGAAGCGGCTCGCGGTGGTCGGCTCCGGCCCTGCAGGGTTAGCTTTTGCTGTCACCGCGGCCAGCCGCGGTCATCAGGTCACACTCTTTGATGCGGCGACTGATATTGGCGGGCAGTTCAATATTGCCAAGCAAATCCCCGGTAAAGAGGAGTTCTACGAAACACTGCGTTATTTCCGCCGCCAATTAGTGCTCCATGGTGTTATTCAGCAATTAAATACCCCGGTACAGGCCGGGCAACTGGCTGATTTTGATGAAATCATTCTTGCCTGTGGCATTCAGCCGCGCTTGCCCGCCATCAAAGGTATTGAACACCCCAAAGTGCTGACCTATTTGGATGTCTTGCGTGATAAAAAACCGGTCGGTGAGCGGGTGGCCATTATTGGCGCGGGCGGAATTGGCTTTGATACTGCTGAATATCTCAGCCAATCCGGCGATTCCAGCAGTTTAGATAGCCACGCATTCAGCCACGAATGGGGCATTGATCAAGATTTAACGCATCGCGGCGGGTTATCTCCGGAGGGAGGCAAAGTCCATCCATCACCGCGAGAAATTTTTCTATTGCAGCGAAAAACCAGCAAAGTCGGTGAGGGGTTGGGGAAAACGACCGGTTGGATTCACCGCACCAGTTTGGCGATGCGTGGCGTGAAGATGCTCAACAGTGTTAGCTACGAAAGTATTGATGATGAGGGCTTGCATATCATTCGTGCGGAACAAGCCAGCTGCCTCCCCGTCGATACCATTATTATTTGTGCGGGCCAGGAGCCACGTCGAGAATTGCATCAACCTCTGCTGGATATGGGCAAAATCGTACATTTGATTGGCGGTGCTGACGTCGCCGTCGAGCTGGATGCCCGCCGAGCGATAGATCAAGGAACACGACTGGCGCTGGCGATATAAGCATGAGTAAAAAGCGGTAAGTGGTAAATACCACGCCCCGCAGCTTTAAGCCCAAAAGAGATACCCAAAGTCATTGGAATCGCAGCTAGCAACCCCGTAGCGTCTAGGACAATCGCTTCGGGGTTGATTTTAGCAAAGGATTATCCAAAGTCATTGGAGTCACAGGTAGGCAGCAAGCAAACAAATCCCGATGAGCTGACTCAAGTCAGTGATTCGGGTGAGTCCGCGCCGCTAACAACCCTGTGGCTTCTAGGACAAAGGATAATTAGAAGTCGCTGTATGACATATCCAGACTACCGGAACCCCCGCCCTCAGAGCGTGATGAGGCCGTTTTCACTGCTTTAAGCACCATAAACTTCTGGTTGGAATCCAGTGTCTCGCAGTTACCAAACAAACGTTTCAGTTTGTGGAAATAATCCAGATGGCGGTTCCCGACGATCATCAACTCGCCGCCCACTTTCAGGCAACGTTTGGCATCACAAAACATCTGCCAGGCCACATGGTCACTGACTGCGTGTTGTTGATGGAATGGCGGATTACAGAGCACCAGCTGTAAGCTCTCCCGCTCCACACCGGCTAAACCATGGCTCACCATAAATTCGCAGCGCGATAAATCTTGCGGGCGGTTATAGGTGATATTCAGCTCGCTGGACGCCACCGCCATGTAGGATTCATCGACGAATAACATTTCTGCCAGCGGGTTTTGCTCCAGGGCGATTAAGCCAACCACCCCATTACCACAGCCCAGATCGGCTATTTTACCTTCTACATCATAAGGTAAGATTTCCATGAAGAAGCGCGCACCGATGTCCAAATTATTGCGCGAAAAAACGTTCGCATGGTTATGGATAACATATTCAGTGTTTGCCAATGGCCAATCCGTGGTTTCCGGCGCGTCTGGCTGTGGAATATCAGCAACTTCACAGTGAATCAGACGGGCTTTTTTCCATGCCAAAGTCGTTTTGGTCGGCCCCAGAATTTTTTCAAACAATTGCAGGGTGGAATTATGCACATCGCGGGATTTCGCCCCGGCAATAATCACCGTGTCCGGCGCGACGACGCGACGTAAAGCATGCAATTGATGCTCCAGCAGCGCTAATGCTTTAGGGATCTTAATCACCACCAGCTTAGGGGCCGCAGGCAAGGCATCCGTACTGCTCAACAAGGTGACAGCTTCTTCATCCAGATGATTTAAACGCAAATTATGCGCCGTCGCCAGCTGGCTCATATAAGAGTCACTGATACTGAATGGACGATGGGCATGTAAAGCACAGGCCAGCGTACCAAACTGGTCGTTAAACACCAGCACCGGACGGCCATCAATTTGGCTTAAGTCAATGTTTTGTAGCAGATATTCATCTGCTGCTTCCCACGCCTGTAAGGTGTTGGAATTTTCTTGTGGGGGAAAACGTTCAAGCTCAAGGCTTTCTGTCCCCAGTAAGAGTTGGCTCATCACCGCTCCTGGCTACTATTATAAATAATAAATTTGAGCTGTTTATCCCCTAAAACGGGCGCTCAGTAAAATGTTTTTTTGCTTAAATGCCGTTTTATCGAAACCAAGACCGACAAAAAGGAAGAAATTCCTGGGTCTGGCCGGGAAAGCAGGCTAACAAACGCCTCAAAAGCGCTTAATCAAGCGTGTATTTTACCCGGATACCAATCATTACCAAGCCTTACTTTCATGCTAATTCATTAGCAATAAGCTCCATTTGGATGGGTTCAACATAAAATACTCCATCAAAATATGGCATTCTATTTATTAGCATGTATTCATAGAACAAATAAAATAAGAATATTTTCTTATTTTATTTTTATTAATCTTATTTTAAAGGGCTAAAAACACAAAATATCTCATTTTATATCTGGCCTGAATATACGGCCAGAAAATATATTTCTGCAATTCATAAATTTTGAATATTAATTACCAGGAAGGTAAACTAATAATGTATATATCAAATCTTATTCAGCCAGATGACCGTACCCTTACCCGGAATATATCTTCAAATCATCGTCTATCGCCATGCGCCAAGGCCATCGGTGCCTTGTTGCTTATTCTGAGCAACACCGCCGCGTGGGCCAATGTTGATGCTGTAAAAAAAACACATATACAGGAAATTGAACATGCAGAAGACCTCAGGCTACTGCGTGAGATGGGGCAGCACTACCAGCATCTGCAAAACGATCTTGAGGGGGTAATGCAAAAACTTTATCCAAATATGGACTTCAATATGGAGATTCAACCGCTTTCGGCCCAAGAAGTGAAGAACTTGGAAGAGAGGGAGATGTATCTGACGAGACAGATACACCAACAGAGTGAGCAAATAGAGTCAATAAAATCTCGGCACCCCCATCTGACCGAGGAGGAGATATATCAGCCACAGTTACCATCAACAGAGCCCACAGAATCTGAACTACCGTCTAGTCAGAGTGAAATGACCAATATCGTAATGGACATCGCCAACGTGGTGGAGATAGCAGCAAGCATCCCCGAAGTTATAAAATATGCAAAAAAAGAGCAGGCTGATATACAAAAAAGCTCGGTTAAACATCCAGAATATCACAGGCTACGCCAGCAGATGCTGGAGATGAGGCTGCACTACCAGTATCTGCAAAACGATCTTGCGGATGTGAGGAAAAAACGCCAGCAAAAGATGAAAGAGGGTATGCACAGGCATCCGGAAATAAAAAACTTGGAAGAGAGGGAACAATATCTGCTGAGACAGTTAGACCAACATAATGAGCAGATGCAGCAGAAACAAAAGTTAATCCAACAGCAACGATTCCAGAAGTTGCAGGATGAACATGTACAGAATCCGCAGTCAGAGTCACAAGAGCAGAAAAATCTTGCAGACAAAAGCAAGACGTCAAAAGAAACCGTAGCTGGGCCTGTGGCTGAAACTGCAACTGGGGCCGTCGCTGAAACCGCAACTGGAGCCGTCGCTGAAACCGCAACCGGGGCCGCGACTGAAACCGCAACTGGGGCCGTAGCTGAAACTGCAACTGGGGCCGTCGCTGAAACCGCAACTGGAGCCGTCGCTGAAACCGCAACTGGGGCCGTGGCTGAAACTGCAACTGGGGCCGTGGCTGAAACCGCAACTGGGGCCGTGGCTGAAACCGCAACTGGAGCCGTGGCTGAAACCGCGACCGGGGCCGTGGCTGAAACTGCAACTGGGGCCGTGGCTGAAACCACAACTGAGGCCGTCGCTGAAACCGCAACTGGGGCCGTCGCTGAAACCGCAACTGGGGCCGCGACTGAAACCGCAACTGGGGCCGCGACTGAAACCGCAACTGGGGCCGTCGCTAAGCCAGATGCTAAAGCTAAAACAGCTAAAAAAGCACTCTCTAGCCCGCCAACCCCTCCCCCCGCACAGGTACCTAAAGCAGTACCAAAACCCGCTCCTGTTATTAGCCATAATCCGCAAGTCGGCAGTTATATTGCTAACCAGATAGCGGCTCAACAGATGTTTATTACCGATGACTTACAATATCGTCAGGGAGAAACTCGATACATTGACCCAGTAACAGGCGAGGAAAAAGTCAGTAGCCTGTGGATCAACACTTCAGGGGCCAAAAACCGCTTTAACTCTGGTAATGGCCAATTACGGACGAAAAGTAACCGCTATGCTATCCAACTCGGGGGAACCATAAACAAATGGAGCAGCGGTGGAGATGACCAAGGGATTTTAGGGATAACCGCAGGTTTTGGTAAATCAACCAACCACAGCCATTCTACATCCTCTCACCATCAGGCTCAGGGTTCTGTTGATGGTTATAATCTCGGTTTATACAGTATCTGGTACGCTGATAACCAGACTCGGCTTGGGCCTTACATTGACCTTCTGACGCAATACGGCTGGTTTAATAATCAAGTTAAAGCGCCAAATGTCACGACTGCTGCGAATTACAAATCTTACCTATTTACTAGTGCACTGGAAACCGGCTACAAAATTCAACTGCTCGAAACAGCCGATACCAAGCTTTCGATACAACCTAGAGCAAAAGTAATGTGGCAACGTACTAGCGGGTTACTGCATCAAGAGCCGAATGCAATACTCATTAACGTCGAAGAAGACAATGCGGTGACCACTAAATTAGGGATGCGCACTGTACTTGAGTTCAATATTGATACCTTATCATCGGCCAAAAACCTGCAAATTAGCCCTTCCTTTGAAGCGAATTGGATCCATAGCCGTGTCAATCAAGGGGTTCAATTATCACGAGTCAATGTCACCCCGCGGAGTGTACAGAACAAGATAGAGCTAGCGAGTGTCAATGTTTCGCCGCAAGGAAACAATAATATTGCTGACCTTAAGCTGGGTATTGAAGCTAACATTGACAGTAATTTGCGGTTGTGGACTCATTTAGGCCATCAATTTGGCGGGCACAACTATAACGATACGCAAGTCACTCTGGGGGCAAACTATCGTTTCTAAGCTGACAATATTTAATTCGTTTTCCCTATTAAATTGAAAATATCCATATCGGCAAAATGTAGTCACAGTGATGCCGATATGGGTAACTTTCAGTTTAAACTGCGGGATTTTATATGAGCCGCCAATTTCTATTTAAGCTAATTACTTTTGTTCAAATAATCGCCTTTTGTCTAACCCTCTGAAAAACGCTATTATCGGCGTCAATATACACAGAGCCATTGGCAACCAGAGCAAATACATATGCAGGAACTCACCTATCTGCACGGTTATCCCGAACACTTACAGTCTCAGGTACAGCAACTCATTACTGAACAGCGATTGGGCAATGTATTGCGCCAGCGTTACCCTCAACCACATGATTACAATACAGACAAAATGCTGTATCAATATACGGTTGATTTAAAAAACCAATATCTACGCAATGCTCAGCCGTTAAGTAAAGTGGCTTATGACAGTAAAATTCAAGTCATGAAACATGCACTAGGCCTGCACACCGCTATCTCCAGAGTGCAAGGCGGCAAATTAAAGGCCAAAGCGGAAATCAGAGTCGCGACAGTGTTTAAAAATGCCCCTGAAGCCTTTCTGAAAATGATTGTGGTTCATGAATTAGCACATTTGAAAGAGAAAGATCACAACAAAGCGTTCTACAGTTTATGCTGCCATATGGAGCCGCAATATCATCAGTTAGAGTTTGATACACGCCTCTATCTGACACATTTGGATCTATTTGGCACGATTTACTAGATTTTGATTTGCTTATTTCGCTATAAAAACCAATCCGTTAATGCCGGGGTGGTTCAATGTGTTTTTCTTCTGTAGGAATGGAGTTCACTATGATTCGTTTCGCTGTTATTGGCACCAATTGGATCACCGCGCGTTTTGTTGATGCCGCACACGAAAGTGGCAAAATGAAACTGGTCGCTGTTTACTCCCGTAAATTGGAGCAAGCCAAAAAGTTTGGCGATGATTATAACGCTACTGAATGCTTTGATGATCTTGAAGCAATGGCAGCCAGTGATCAGATTGATGCTGTGTATATCGCCAGCCCAAATTCTTTGCATTACCCTCAAGCTAAATTGTTCCTCAGTCATAAAAAGCACGTCATTTGTGAAAAATCATTGGCTTCTAATTTTGCAGAAGTTGAAGCTTTAGTTGCCTGTGCCCGCGAACATGAAGTCGTGCTATTCGAGGCCTTTAAAACGGCCTACCTACCTAATTTTGCTCAATTAAAACAATCTCTACCGCGGGTGGGGAAGTTGCGTAAAGCCTTTATCAATTACTGCCAATATTCATCACGTTATCAGCGTTATCTGAATGGTGAAAACCCGAATACCTTTAATCCTGCATTTTCGAATGGCTCGATTATGGATATCGGTTACTACTGTCTGGCAAGTGCTTTGGCTTTATGGGGAGCGCCTAAATCCGTGCTCGCGAGCGCAAGCTTATTACCGAGTGGTGTTGATGCCCACGGCACTGTTTGCCTAAATTATGGTGATTTTGATGTGGTTATTATTCACTCAAAAGTGAGCCAATCGGATATTCCTAGTGAAATTCAGGGCGAAGATGGCTCATTAGTTATCGAAAGCATTTCTGAATGCCAGTCCGTAGCCTTTACTCCTCGAGGTAGTCACTCACAAGACCTGACGCAGCCTCAGCATATTAATACTATGCTGTATGAAGCCGAGGTTTTTGCCAATCTGATTGAAGCTCATCAGGTAGAACACGATGGCTTACAGTTGTCATTGCTGACGTCACGAATCCAAACGGAGATCCGCCGCCAAACCGGCGTTATCTTCCCGGCGGACTCCCAACCACCCGCAGTAAGTTAATATTTTGTTTCAATGATTGACCTGCGGGCTATTTTGAATTATTTTTGCGCGGCAAAGGGGAGTAACTTCATTGCCGGTTTGCCGTCATTACGGTGCGAAAGCACCCGGTTACCGGGCACCTCATTAATGTTCGGGCATCTGTTTAGATGCTTCCATACCCAAAATAATTCGAGTTGATGGATGATGGGTATACATTAATAGAGTTGTAAGTGAGACCTTGCCGGAAGGCGAGGTTTGCTTGCAGCTCAGACATAGCGGCTGGCGTCTTCCGACGTTGGCCGTTTTTGTTTTACGAGGTTTATAAATGATGAATACCGTGGGTACTCCCTTACTGTGGGGTTGTTTTGCCGTTGTTGTGACAATTATGCTCGCCATCGACTTATTGTTGCAGGGGCGGCGTGGCTCACAAACCATGACTCTACGCCAGGCCGCCTGTTGGTCGCTGGTGTGGGTGAGTTTGTCTTTGCTGTTTAATGCCGGTTTCTGGTGGTATCTGACTGAGACCATGGGCCGCGAAATCGCCGACAAGCAAGCGCTGGCTTTCCTGACCGGCTATCTGATTGAAAAAGCACTCGCCGTCGATAACGTCTTCGTCTGGCTGATGCTATTTAGCTATTTTGCTGTTCCTGCTAATTTGCAGCGCCGCGTGCTGATTTACGGTGTATTAGGTGCGATCGTGCTGCGTACTATCATGATCTTCGCCGGAAGTTGGTTGGTGTCGCAATTCAGTTGGATTTTGTACCTGTTTGGTGCTTTCCTCCTGTTTACCGGCATCAAAATGGCATTGGCGAAAGAAGACAATACGCCGATCGGCGAAAAGCCACTGGTGCGGTGGATTCGTAATCATCTGCGCATGACTGACGAGCTACATGGCGACCGCTTTACTGTGCGCAAAAACGGCCTGCTCTATGCTACGCCGTTAGTATTAGTATTGATTCTGGTTGAACTGAGCGATGTCATTTTTGCCGTTGATAGCATCCCGGCTATTTTCGCCGTCACCACGGATCCCTTTATTGTTTTGACCTCTAACTTGTTTGCGATTCTAGGCCTACGCGCCATGTATTTCTTATTAGCAAACGTGGCTGAGCGCTTCTCCATGTTGAAGTATGGCTTATCGGTAATTTTGGTCTTTATCGGCGTCAAAATGATGATTATCGATCTGTTCCATATCCCTATTGGCATTTCATTAGGTGTGGTAGCAGGCATTCTGGCCCTAACATTGTTAATTAATGCTTGGGCAAATCATCGTGCAGATAAGCGTTTAGCAGCAGATAAAACTGCTCATAAATAGTTAGCATTGCGACACAATATATTATGCGGGGCAGTTATAGCCCCGCATTTATCTCGCTTATTTCGCCAACCACCAAATGTTATTGCCATCACACAAATGTAAACAAAATGTTATGCAAATTTGATCCGCATTGGATTTTGCTGATTGTTTCTTTCCTGCCCAATAGATTCCCTTATACTGTCAAAGCAAACACACCCAGTTACAAATAATACTAAGTTACAGGTGTGGAAACTATGCCCCAAATAATTCGAGTTGTAGGACGGCGGCAAGCGCTGGCACGTAGGGTGAGCTTCTGATGAGGCTCATAATCCCGATGAGCTTACTCAGGTAAGTGATTCGGGTAAGCGAGAGCAGTCAACACATACAACTTGAAGTATGACGGGTATAAGCGCGTGGCCCCGTTCCGGCTTATGCGCTAATTAACTAAAAATAATATTGGGAAGAGGTATCACTGGAAACTATGGAAAATACACAGTCTGGCTTTATCGGATTTATCATCCGCGGTAGTTTGGTTAAACAGATTTTGGTCGGCTTGATTGCCGGGATTATTTTAGCGCTAGTCTCCACTCAAGCCGCACTGGCTGTGGGTTTGCTGGGGACTTTGTTTGTGGGTGCATTAAAAGCGGTCGCCCCAGTTCTGGTTTTGATGCTGGTCATGGCCTCGATTGCTAATCATAAGCAAGGCCAAAAAACCAGTATCCGCCCTATTCTGTTTTTGTATCTGTTGGGTACATTCTCCGCCGCTCTGATTGCAGTTGCTGTCAGCTTTATGTTCCCATCCACCCTGATTCTGGCGACAAATACAGCCGAAATCACCCCTCCTGGCGGGATTGTCGAAGTACTGAAAGGATTGCTGAATAGCGTCATTGCCAACCCAATCCATGCGCTACTTAATGCGAATTATATCGGTATTTTGGCTTGGGCTGTCGGCTTGGGTGTTGCTCTGCGCCATGCGGCTGATACCACCAAGGCATTGATTAATGATATGTCTGATGCCGTAACTGTAGTGGTCCGAGTGGTCATTCGCTTTGCGCCGATAGGTATTTTTGGTCTGGTGGCATCCGCCATGGCCGAAACCGGCTTTGGCGTGTTACTGGGCTACGCACAACTGTTGGTGGTCTTGATTGGCTGTATGTTACTGGTCGCATTGGTGGTCAACCCACTGATTGTTTACTGGAAAATCCGCCGCAATCCTTATCCATTGGTATTTGCCTGCTTGCGCGAAAGTGGCGTTACCGCCTTCTTTACCCGTAGTTCAGCCGCGAATATTCCCGTGAATATGGAAATGTGCAAGAAGATGAATTTGCACGAAGATACTTACTCAGTTTCTATTCCGTTGGGTGCCACCATCAATATGGCAGGTGCGGCGATCACCATCACTGTGCTGACATTGGCGGCAGTTCATACCTTAGGGATTACCGTTGATTTACCCACCGCTCTGCTATTGAGTGTGGTTGCTGCGGTCTGCGCCTGTGGCGCATCGGGTGTGGCTGGCGGCTCGCTGCTGTTGATCCCGCTGGCATGCGGCATGTTTGGCATTCCAAATGAAATCGCCATGCAAGTGGTCGCGGTTGGTTTCATCATTGGCGTATTGCAGGATTCAGCTGAAACTGCGCTGAACTCCTCAACCGACGTCCTGTTTACCGCCGCAGCTTGTCAGGCCGACGATGCCAGACTGGCGGATCCTGATCCGCTGGCTAACCGTAAAAGCGTCTGAATTTCAACCTAAAGGGGATGGGGGCAATTTAGCCCCCGTTTCTTATTGAATCACATCTTCTTTTTCCGCTTTCTTCTCTACCAGAAAAGGGTCTATCCCTTGCTGTTGCAGACGATAGAAACGAATAATATTAAAGCCGTTAAGCAGCAAGAAACTGCCTTCAATCAATGAACCGCCAATAGATCCCAACCAAACATTGTGGATAACCCAGCACACGGTGGAGACCCACATCACGCAGCGAGTTGTCAGGCCAGTGGTGCGAAATATCGCCCAAGTGCTGATAACGGTGCCGAAAATCGGCAATATCTCGACCGCGTGCTGCATACGCCATATACCAAAAGCTAATGTCAGACTGATAAACACCAACATGGCAATATTACTGCGGGTTTTAGCCGCGACCAGATTTCGCAGCGCATTGAGCATGGCGCTACTGCCAGCCGCACTGGCTCCCATCAGGAAGAAGTGGCAGCCAATAATGGCACTGTAGGCGGAAAGTTGAAGTCTAAAACGCCGTTCATCGCGATTGAAGAACATGGTGATACCGACAAAAAATGCCAGCACGCCAACGGCTTGAGCAAACCAATAGAAAGTCATGGGGGGATAATCCTGGTGTACGGTGACCGTACTAATTAATAAGCAAACGGCATTTTATTAAAAATAATAAAACACCGTTTCATATTAATCAAAAGACACAATATTTACAAGGTGACGCCACTTTTAAAGATGGCCAGTTCGCGGAAATCATTGACTTCATTGCGTGCTGGTTGACCATTGGCAATGGCGACTATCAAATCAATAAACTCTGTCAATAATGTATCCATTGGCGTGCCGTGAATCAGTTTACCGGCATCGAAATCAATCCAATGGGGCTTTTTGGCAGCCAGTTCACTGTTAGTTGCCAGTTTAACTGTCGGCACAAAACCGCCGTAAGGTGTGCCACGGCCGGTACTGAATAACACCATATGGCAACCTGCACCCGCTAATGCACTGGTGGCGACAGCATCATTACCCGGGGCGCTGAGTAAATTCAGCCCAGGGCGCTGTAGGCGCTCACCATATTTCAGCACATCGACCACTTTGCTCTGGCCCGCTTTTTGGGTGCAACCCAGTGATTTCTCTTCCAACGTGGTGATGCCGCCCGCTTTATTGCCCGGAGAGGGGTTTTCATAAATCGGCTGGTTATGCGCGATAAAGTACTGTTTGAAATCATTGACCATACTAACGGTCTTTTCAAACGTTGCTTCATCACGGCACCGGCTCATCAAAATCCGCTCTGCCCCAAACATTTCCGGCACTTCTGTCAGGACGGATGTCCCGCCATTGGCAATCACATAGTCAGAAAAACGGCCCAGTAATGGGTTAGCGGTAATTCCTGATAAACCATCAGAACCGCCACATTCCAAACCAAATTTCAGCTCACTCAACTTACCCGGCACCCGTTGGTCATGGCGCATCACCTGATACAAAGCATGCAAATGCTCCAGACCGGCTTCGACTTCATCATCCTGCTGCTGACAAACCATAAAGCGCACGCGATCTTCATCAACCGGCCCCAGCGTGGTCTGGAAAACGTCTACCTGATTGTTTTCACAGCCCAAACCAATCACCAGCACTGCGCCAGCATTGGGATGGCGCACCATATTTTGCAGCATGGTTCGGGTGTTTTCGTGGTCCTGACCCAGCTGTGAACAGCCAAACGGGTGGCTGAACAGATAGACGCCATCAATACCTTCCGCGTCTTGTGTTTCTTTCAAGAAGCGTTGCTGGATCTGGCGGGCGATCCCATTCACGCAACCCACAGTTGGGATGATCCACAGTTCGTTACGCACGCCCACATCGCCATTATCCCGGCGATAGATCTGTACTTCGCGATCCGCCATTTGTGGTGGTAACTCACTGAATTCTGGCTGATATTGATACTCATCCAGATCACTGAGGTTTGTTTTGGCATTTTGCGAATGAATATGTTCGCCCGGCTGAATCAGTATTAATGCATGGCCGATCGGCAAACCATACTTAACGATCATTTGTCCCGGCTTAATGGCTGTCAGGGCAAATTTATGCCCACGAGCGACTGGCTGAGCCAACTTAACACTGAATTCTCCGATTTCGAGAATCTCATCAGCGGCTAAATCTTGCAGTGCGACGGCGACATTATCTAGCGGGTGAATTTTTATAATACTTTGCATAATTAGACTCTTAGATGTAAGCCGCGACTGCAACTCTCATACCACTGTCAATAATGGTTTGCAGTTGTTCTGTCACCTGATTTGCCAGTTGCGGGACGGCCGTCAGATCCTGACCCCAGTGGGTAGCATCAGACAATACGCCGTTAACTAACTCTGCCAGCGCGATATCGCCGTTTTTTACCCCATTCCACAAGGTTGAATAACGTTCCAGCCAGTGAGCATCATCCTGTAGCGGATAAGTTTGACCATCACGTTCACCGCGATAAAAGGCGATCAAAGCAGCCAGGGCAAAGGTCAGGCGCGGTGGCAATTTGCCTTGCTGTTGTTGATAAGTCAGCAATTGAGGCAAAATTCGGGTGCGGAATTTTGTCATGCCATTCAAAGCAATAGACAATAATTGATGCTGAATGAATGGGTTGCGGAAGCGGCTCAGTACCGCCTGAGAGAATGACAGCAACTCATCTTTCGGTAAATCCAGTACTGGAACAATCTCTTCAGTAATAGTTTTTTCGACAAAACGGCTGATTTGCGCGTCATCCATGGTTTGGCCGACAGTATCCAACCCAGACAGATAAGCCACTGGCACCAGTGCAGTGTGCGCGCCGTTCAAAATCGCAACTTTGCGCTCTTTATAGGGCTTGATGTCATCAACGATAAGAACATTCAGATCTAATTTATCAAGGCGAAGTTCCTGCGCCAGTTCTTTTGGCCCTTGGATAACAAACAGATAGAAGTATTCAGCCGTGTCCAGGAAGCTGTCCTGATAGCCCAATTCTGCTTGCAGTGCAGCCACTTCATCACGCGGATAACCGGTCACAATGCGGTCAACCAATGTTGAGCAGAAAGTGTTATTTTCCGTCAACCACTGAGTAAACGCTGCTGGCAATTGCCAATGGCTGGCATAGCGCAGCACCAACTCACGCAGAGCTTCACCATTATAATCAATCAGTTCGCAAGGCAGTAGCACCCAGCCTTTATCCGCTGCACCAGCAAAATGCTCAAAACGTTCGAATAACAAACGCGTCAATTTTGCTGGGAAAGAGCTTGGTGGCGCATCGCTGAATTGATCCGCTTCGTTCCAGGCAATGCCAGCTTCAGTGGTGTTCGAAAACATAAAGCGGATATTAGGATCACGGGCCAGCGCCAGATATTCATCAAACTGACGATAAATATTGATTTCGCGGTTAACCGAGCGGATCAGACGGGATTCACGCACCGTTTCGCCTTGCTCGTTCAGACCGCGGATCACCGCAGTATACAAGCCATCCTGGGTACTGAGTGAAGGAGGGAAATCGCTATCGATCGGGCGGATCACCACGATCCCGGCATTCAGATCGGTATGTTCATTCAGTAAATCAATCTGCCAGTCAACAAAGGCTCGCAGGAAATTACCTTCACCGAATTGAATGATTTTGTCCGGGTGGCTACGGCCAGGAAAGTCACGACGGTTCAGAGCTTGCATCAGGGTTCACCTCATAACGCATACTGCCGGGCGTTAAATAAACAACGAGTTAATGTTATATGGGGCTGGCATTCAGCCCCGTGATTGTTATCGGATATTCATCACTAAAACAGTTCGGTGATTACAGCTCGATAGCGAAATATTGTTTGGCGTTATCAAAGCAGATGTTTTTCACCATAGAACCCAGCAGCTCAATATCTGCCGGAGCTTCACCATCTTCGACCCAGCGCCCAATCATCTGGCACAGAATGCGACGGAAGTATTCATGGCGGGTATAAGACAGGAAGCTGCGGCTATCAGTTAGCATCCCAACAAAGCGGCTCAACAAACCGAGCTGCGCCAATTGGGTCATTTGGCGTTGCATGCCATCTTTTTGGTCATTGAACCACCAGCCAGAACCAAACTGCATTTTCCCGGCAGGACCTTCGCCCTGGAAGTTGCCTACCATGGTGCCGATCACTTCGTTATCCCGCGGATTCAAGCAGTAAAGGATGGTTTTTGGCAGCGAATTGCGCAGGCCCTGTGCATCCAATAAGCGAGATAAAGGCTGCGCTAAGGGTTGGTCATTAATGGAGTCAAAGCCAATATCCGGCCCGACCAGATTGAACATGCGGCTGTTGTTATTACGCAATGCGCCGATGTGATACTGCTGCACCCATTCACGGCGGTGATACTCGCCAGACAGGAATAATAAGACAGCGGTTTTAAACTGAGCGATTTCTTCGGTACTTGGCTGATTACCGGCCAAACGACGGGCGAGAATGCCGTCTAAAGTCGCTTCATCAGCTTCACCGTAAACCACCACATCCAGCGCGTGGTCAGAAACTTTACAACCATGGGCGGCAAAGTGATCCATACGTTTGTTCAGCGCGGAACACAAATCAGCAAAGCGGCTAATAGAAGTGTCAGCGGCAGCTTCCAGGCGTTGCATATAATCGTTGAAACCTGCGGCTTCAATATTGAAAGCTTTGTCTGGACGCCAGCTTGGTAACACTTTGATATTGAAGCTGCCGTCAGCCGCAATAGCTTTATGGTGGCGCAAGTCATCAATCGGGTCATCAGTAGTACCGACCATTTTGACATTCATCTGCTGCATGATACCGCGCGCAGAGAAGCTGTCCTGAGCCAGCAACTCGTTACCGCGCTGCCAGATTTCGTCTGATGTGGCGGGGGACAATAACTTACCTGTAATACCAAATGGACGGCGTAATTCAAGATGCGTCCAGTGATACAAAGGGTTACCAATAGTATGAGGAACCGTTGCAGCCCAAGCATCAAACTTCTCACGGTCGCTGGCATCACCGGTACAGAAACGCTCCGCGACACCATTAGTGCGCATAGCTCGCCATTTGTAATGGTCACCTTTCAACCAGATGTCATACATATTCTTAAAGCGGGTGTTTTCTGCGATCTGTTCAGGGGGTAAATGACAGTGATAATCATATATTGGCTGATCTTTCGCGTAGTCATGATACAGACGGCGGGCAAATTCAGTGTCGAGCAAAAAGTCTTCGGTCAAAAACTGCGACATATTAGGTTCCTCACTTGAAACATCTTAGAGTTCTGCTTTCTGTTATCGCGAAGTTATCACACCAATTTCATCTATCGTCCAGCATTTTTTTATAGATAAAGATCGCAAAAACCTAACAAAAAGAACAAATACTCAACATTTATAGTCTATTTAGTCCCTTTCGGCACTAAGTCTGCTGGGTTCTATTATTCCCTAATTGAAAAGTGGTTTTTGTGATATCACTCAACTTTTAAATCTGTATGACAAGTTATTGTTGCGTCGCCATCAGTCATCTCATTAGCCATGTTCAAATAAAGGCATTGATTTGACCCAAATAGGTATAAAAAATGAGCGCCGTACCAGCACTGCGGTCTCGGATAGGAAGGGAAACCTAAAATAGTTGAAGCGACCGCCAGCACGCCAGCCTCAACTCATGAATAAGAAAGGCCAGGCACCACCGCATGCACAGCAATGTCGGATTGGGCCACATTGCGCCATGAAACATCACGACAGGCGGTGTTTCATGGCAGTAATCTAATACTGGGAGAAAGTTAAAAATGATGCGTAAAATTAAAGGCTTACGCTGGTACATGATCGCTTTGGTTACCGTGGGCACTATATTAGGTTACCTGACGCGTAACGCTATTGCCGTTGCCGCACCAACGTTGCAAGAGCAGTTACATATCACGACACAGCAATATTCTTATATTATCGCCGCTTATTCAGCCGCTTACACTCTGATGCAGCCGGTAGCTGGCTATATTCTGGATGTGGTGGGGACGAAAGTCGGTTATGCCATGTTTGCCGTCATGTGGGCCATATTCTGTATGAGTACCGCATTAGCCAGCAGTTGGGGCGGTTTAGCGATTGCTCGTGGTGCTGTGGGTGCAGCAGAAGCCGCCATGATCCCTGCGGGTCTGAAAGCGACCAGTGAGTGGTTCCCAGCAAAAGAACGCTCCATTGCCGTGGGTTACTTCAACGTAGGTTCTTCTATCGGCGGCATGATTGCACCACCATTAGTGGTGTGGGCTATCGTGATGCACAGCTGGCAGATGGCATTTATCATTACCGGTGTGCTTAGCCTGATTTGGGCCATTGCTTGGTTAATCCTGTACAAACACCCGAAAGATCAGAAAAAACTGTCTGATGAAGAGCGTGAGTACATCCTGAGTGGCCAAGAAGCGCAGCACTCGACTGCTAACGCCAAAAAGATGTCTGCAATGCAGATTATCCGTAACCGCCAGTTCTGGGGTATTGCAATCCCACGTTTCTTGGCAGAACCCGCTTGGGGCACATTCAACGCGTGGATCCCACTGTTCATGTTTAAAGCTTATGGCTTTAACTTGAAAGAAATCGCCATGTTTGCCTGGATGCCAATGCTGTTTGCCGACCTGGGCTGCATTCTGGGTGGCTATCTGCCACCATTGTTCCAGAAATATCTCAAAGTTAACCTGATTGTTTCCCGTAAGTTAGTGGTCACTATGGGCGGCTTGTTGATGATTGGGCCGGGGATGATTGGTCTGTTCACCAGCCCTTACGCGGCTATCGCCCTGTTGTGTGTTGGCGGCTTTGCTCACCAATCACTGTCTGGCGCGCTGATTACGCTATCTTCAGATGTCTTCGGGCGTAACGAAGTGGCCACCGCCAACGGCTTGACGGGGATGGCGGCCTGGACTGCCAGTACCATGTTTGCCCTGGTGGTCGGTGCATTGGCGGATACTATGGGCTTCAGCCCACTGTTTGCCGCGCTCGCCGTATTTGACGTGTTGGCCGTCGTGGTTATCTGGACGGTGCTGCAAAACCGCTCGGCAGTTGAACCCGCTATCGATCCGGTACAACAAACGCCCGCCGGACAGAACTAATCCAAGATTTTAAGCTCTAGACACCACCAGCCCGGTGATATTTGCCGGGCTTTTTCTCCCCGATCCGCCCCCCTTTACTGCACATTTTCCATCATAACTGTGATAGCAATAACTAGAACCCAATAGGGATAAGTGGTATAACAAGTCCAATTGTATCTCCTACGGGATATCATGCCTTCCAGACAAAATGAGCCGCAAAATTTGCGGCCTCAATTGATCCTTGATCCCAAGAGCCTTAATCATGGAATTCACAGAAACCAGACGGTTGTACCAGCAGTTAGCCGCAGAGTTAAAGCAGCGCATCGAAGCCGGTGTTTATCAGGTGGGCGATAAATTGCCCGCAGAACGCTACATTTCCGAAGAAATGAATGTCAGCCGAACTGTGGTCCGTGAAGCGATTATCATGTTGGAAGTGGAGGGCTATGTTGAAGTGCGCAAAGGCTCCGGCATCCATGTGATGTCGAATCAGCAAAAACACTTGGTCATGCCGAACCAGGGTATTGAATTCGCCACCGCAGGCCCTTTTGAGCTGTTACAGGCGCGTCAATTGATCGAAAGTAACATTGCTGAATTTGCAGCCACACAAGTCACCCGTCAGGATATCGTGCAATTAATCGAGATCCAAAAACATGCGCGGCAAGAAGATCGTTTTCGTGACTCGCAATGGGATTTGAAATTCCATGTGCAAGTAGCGCTGGCGACGCAAAACACCGCGATGGCAACGATTGTCGAAAAAATGTGGAGCCAGCGGGTACATAACCCTTACTGGATCAAACTGCACGAGCATATTGATGATAAGTCGATCGAGAGTTGGTGCGAAGATCACGACCGGATCCTCGAGGCTCTGATGCGCAAAGATCCTTACGCCAGTAAACTCGCCATGTGGCAACATTTGGAAAATACCAAACAAATGCTGTTCCGGGCCACAACGGATGATTTCGAGTTTAATGTAGACCGCTACTTATTCACCGAAAACCCAGTTGTTCATCTCGATATCCCCAAAGAACTTGGTTTGAGTGTTACAGATAAGCCGCAAGCAAGCGAATTACTTAAATAAGTTATTAGAGTGATAAGTTCGCCAAAAGTCGATTTGACCATGGCTATAGCGGCAAGGCCCAAGGATGGGCCGACGAACAGATAGTGCTAACTTCAAGTTCGAGGGGTACTCTTCTTGCGGCATTGTAGTCAGTAAATGTCGAGTTCTGTCAGCAAATGTCAGTGTTAGGCCTGTTTTTTAACTATTGCTTAAATAACACTCAATTAGCATCTATATTTCCCTGTTTCATGTCCCGCTATTTTGCTAAAGTGACAGCACTTTTTTATTCGGATGCTTTGGGAGCGAAACGCAAATATATGCGCTGGTTGTTTGCTCTGTTTATTGCAGTGACTGGTTGGGTCGGTTCGGCTTCCGGCAGCCTGCTATCGTCCACGCATCCCTCATCAGGTATAGTGTTACCTGCGCTTGACTGTCCTTTCGTCAGCAGCACCTCCTCATCCGTAAATGTATTTTCGTCATACCTGCATCTGCAAAAGAAAGCCTTTTATTCTCAATTGCGCCTGATCGGTATGCCCACTAAAAAAACCGCCATAAAAAATCGGTTGGGTGCGGCTAAACTTACTGGCCCTGTTAATCCTTCATTCGCCAATAACATTTGGCATAGCACACATCTGGCGATGTCCCGCACTAGCCGGGCGGATGATATCTATAAACAGCCGCGGCAATCACAGCCCCTACTGAACTATTCCAATTGGATATTCTATGCATCGACACAGCAAAATCGTGTGGGTGGCTGGAAAGAGAGTAATACTCAATATAGCGGAATGCTTACCTACCACCGTATGGCGTGATGATTTCTCTGTTGTCGTAATACGTGGGCATCAAAACAAGAAGTCAATTTATCTTTAGATATCAGCGAATTGGTTTGTTCTGGTTCATTTATCAAAACCATCGCTAAAACACGACAAGCCATCAGATATTTTTGTGATCGTGTTTATATCCATAACGATGCATACAACAAACAATGACGTTTTAGGAATACCAGATGGATATCATTAAAGAACTTTTACATGCTTTATGGGCACAAGACTACGAGACACTGGCGAATCCATCTTTGGTCTGGGCCATCTACATCCTGCTATTTGTGATACTTTTTCTGGAAAATGGCTTACTTCCAGCCGCCTTTTTACCAGGCGATAGTTTGCTAATTCTGGTGGGCGTCTTGATTGCAAAAGGGGCCATGAGTTTCCCGGTGACCATTGTGGTATTGACCACCGCAGCCAGCTTGGGTTGCTGGGTCAGTTATATTCAGGGGCGATGGCTGGGGAATACAAAAGTGGTGCAAGGGTGGCTATCCCACCTACCCGCCCATTACCATCAGCGCGCGCATAACCTGTTCCACCGCCATGGGTTGTCCGCACTATTGGTCGGGCGTTTCCTGGCATTCGTGCGCACCTTATTGCCAACAATTGCCGGCCTTTCCGGCCTGAGCAATACCCGTTTTCAATTCTTTAACTGGATGAGTGGGTTGCTGTGGGTGCTTATCCTAACCACCATGGGCTTCGCTTTTGGCAAAACACCGGTATTCCTGAAATACGAAGATGAAGTGATGTTCTTCCTGATGTTGTTGCCTCTGGCACTCTTGGTGATTGGCTTATTTGGTTCTTTATATGTGCTTTGGCGCAAAAAAAGTGCTCCTCCCGCCACTGATAGCAGTGATAAAGGTAATCCAGAGTGATCACCCTTAGGGGCCGTTTTAGCCGCCCGGTTTGGCTCTATCTTATCCTGCCCGTGACAGTATTATTGTTAGGGGCACTGCTGTTTACGCCCATGATTTTGCGCACAGAAAGTGCCTTGAAAATTCGGCCTAATCAACAGGGGCTGTCGTTACCCGATGGATTTTATCTGTATCAACACTTAGATCAGCGGGGGATTCGCATCAAAAGTATCACTCCGGAGAATGACAGCCTGGTGGTGAGCCTTGAGTCGCCAGAGCAGCAACAAAAAGCTATCGAAGCTTTGCAGGATATCCTACCAAGCGGTTATGTCATTGTGACCAGTGAATCAAAGAAACGTCAGCGTTTATTGCCTGCTTTCAGAAATAACCTACAGAACGTAGGGTAATCTGCACTACGGGGAGTTATCTCCCCGTCACCAGCTCGTCGTTATTCCCTATTTATTCTGCTGATTCATGATTAATCTATAAAAATTCAGTAGTAAACTTGGGTATCGCATAATTCAGCGCTATGCTTAGTCATTCACGACAACCTATTTCATCCCCGACTCTTGCTGTAAAAGGAAGCAATACCATGTTGTTACGTACTGTGTTGTTCGGTCCCGTTTTTTCGCTACGGGTTTTTCTCTTGTTGGTATTACCGATGATTGCATTTTACAGCGCCGCCCAAACGAATGAATGCGACACCAAAGCCAAAGAGATCCAACAGCAGATTGATTATGCCAAACAGCATGGCAATACTCGCCGCGCCGCAGGTCTGGAAACAGCGCTGAAAGAAGTTAAAAATAATTGTACTGTTGAGAGTCTGAAAGCTGAACGGCAGAAAAAAATCAAAGAAAAGCAGCACAAAGTCGCTGAACGTAAGCAAGAACTCAAAGAAGCTCAGCAAAAAGGTGATGCTGGGAAGATTGCTAATAAACAGAAGAAGTTAACGGAGGCGCAAGCTGAGTTAAAACAAGCTCAGGCACAGAAATAGCGACTCCGGGTTTAGATACAAACACAGTGAACGACTTGGGAATTATTAGGATTATTAACCTATGAACTTCCCAACAAATTTACTAGATTAGATATTCATCTCAGTTATGTTAAGGAGCTATTACATGCCTCAAGATAAAACCTCTGAACATTTGCGCGCTGAACTTAAGTCACTTGCAGATACTTTGGAAGAAGTGCTGCAATCTTCGACCGATAAGCCGAAAGCTGAGTTAGATAAGCTGCGGGCTAAAGCAGAAAGCGCGTTGAAAGATACACGAGAGCGCCTAAGCGAAACTGGCGATAAAATTGCTGCCCAAACCAAAGAAATTGCTGATAAAGCTGATAACTATGTCCATGACAACCCTTGGGCTGGCGTAGGCATCGGTGCTGCTGTCGGCGTGGTGCTAGGCGTGCTGTTGTCTCGCCGCTGATTATGGCTGAACTCCCTCAAACTAAGGGCCCCGGAAAAGGGGTCCTCGATACTGTTCACCGCATCGCCACTATTGTGGTAGGTATGGTTGAAACCCGTGTCCGGTTAGCGGCGATTGAACTGGAAGAAGAAAAGGCAACACTGATTCAGTTGTTGATGATAGCGGGGATTACTCTGCTATTGACCGCTTTCGGTTTGATGAGTCTGCTGGTATTAGTGATATGGGCGATTGATCCTGCTTATCGTTTAGTTGCGCTGGGGTCGACAACCGCCGTGCTATTAGTGCTGGCAATAATCGGTGTTATCTGGACACTCACCAAAGCGCGCCGTTCCACACTGCTGGGTTCAACCCGTAAGCAACTGGAAACGGACCGCGAATTATTGGAGAAAGAGCGTTGAGTCGACATCAATTAGCACAGGAAAAGGCCGCATTGTTACGGGAGATCCAGCAACAACGTCTGGATCTCGCTAACAGCGCTGCGCATTGGATTGAAGTCACGGCACCTTATGACCGGGGCTGGGTGAAAATCGTCAGTATGCGAAAATATCTGATGGTGGGGTCAAGTCTGGTCGCACTTTACGGTATCCGCCATCCCAGCAAACTTATCCGCTGGTCGCGCAGAGCTGTCAGTGCATGGGGTACTATCCAATTGTTTCGCAATACTTTTTTCTTACGCTAACCTGCCGCAAACTCCCTTTGCGGCATTCTCTATCCGCTCATCATTTGTTACCTACTTCCCCGATAACTGCCTCTAAGTCGGTTATTTTTCGGCTTTTATTCTCTGCCTCTTCAGTTTTTTTGATAAAAACCGACAGTTTTACTAGCTAACAACTTATCAACTTCTCCACTAACATTATCTCATCAACTCAGGGCGTTTGCATAAATACAGCGGCAAACAATCAGATACAAAACTCTTTATTGAAAATTAACGCCAGCAGATACCAGGCATTAATACAAAACACTTTTTGGAGAAGTCGCGATGAACAAATTACAAGATACTGGCCTGTTGGTAGCACGCATTTTAATGCCAATTCTGTTTATTGTTGCCGGTTACGGCAAAATGGGTGATGCCTATGCCGGTACTCAGCAATATATGCAAGCAATGGGCGTCCCTGGCTTCTTCCTGCCACTGACGATTCTGTTGGAGTTTGGCGGCGGTCTGGCCATTCTGTTTGGTTTCCTGACCCGCACCACTGCACTGTTTACTGCCGGCTTCACTATTTTGACCGCATTGATCTTCCATACTAACTTCGCGGAAGGTGTTAACCAACTGATGTTTATGAAAAATATGACCATCGCTGGCGGTTTCATTGTACTGGCTGTAGCTGGCCCTGGTGGTTTCAGTATCGACCGCCTGTTGGGTAAAAAGTGGTAAGGCTATACTTTAATATGCAATCCCCAAAGTAATTGGAGTTGCAGCTAGGCAGCAAACGAATGCATCCCGATGAGCTGACTCAGGTCAGTGATTCGGGTAAACGAGAGCAGCTAACAACTCTGCAATTTCAAGAACGAAGGGGATAAAATGGGACAATTAGTTGACGGTGTATGGCAAGACGTTTGGTATGACACCAAATCTAGCGGGGGCCATTTCAAACGCAGTAACTCACAGTTTCGCCATTGGGTTACTACTGATGGTCAAGCTGGCCCGCAAGGTAATGCCGGTTTTAAAGCCGAAGCACATCGTTATCATTTGTATGTCTCTCTCGCCTGTCCGTGGGCGCACCGCGCCTTGCTAATGCGCACCTTGAAAGGTTTGGAATCGCTGATTTCAGTTTCTGTGGTGCATCCGCTGATGCTGGAGAATGGCTGGACGTTCGGTCATGATTTCCCTGCCACCACCGGTGACGAGCTTTATCATCTCGATTATCTTTATCAACTCTATCTCCGGGCCGACCCCCATTATAGCGGGCGCGTGACCGTCCCGGTGTTATGGGATAAGCAGCAACAAACTGTTGTTAGCAATGAGTCAGCCGATATCATTCGTATGTTCAATAATGCTTTTGATGGGGTTGGTGCTAAAGCTGGCGATTATTACCCTCCCGTATTACGCGGCAAGATTGACGATATCAATGAGTGGATTTACGATCAGGTCAATAATGGCGTGTATAAAGCGGGCTTTGCCACCACGCAAGAAGCCTATGACGAAGCCGTCAGCACCTTGTTTGATGCATTGGATAAGCTGGAACACATTCTGGGGAAACACCGCTATTTGACCGGTGACCAGCTGACCGAAGCGGATTTACGCTTATGGACCACATTGGTACGTTTTGACCCGGTGTATGTCACACATTTCAAGTGCGATAAGCGCCGTATTAGCGATTATCTCAACTTATACGGCTTTTTACGCGATATTTATCAGATGCCGGGTATTGCCGAGACGGTAGATTTTGACCATATCCGCCATCACTATTACCGCAGCCACGGCACCATTAATCCTTACGGAATTATCTCCATCGGCCCACAGCAAAACCTGCTGGAGCCACATGGACGAGATACCCGTTTCGCTTAGTTAACAGATAGCCACTCACCTCCCAATCGAGGCGACGCGCAGTAGCCATTTATTTATTAGCAAACAGCCTAGGGATCTCGCGCAGACACCACGACTTGGCCTCGCCCATACTGTCGCGACGCCATGCCATAATGATATCCGCCTCACGGCTGTATTCCGGCCCGACAACCCTGAGGCGGCCTGCTTCGATATCTTTTTCCACCATGTCATAAGGCATGGTCGCTACACCTAAACCAGCGAGTAATGCCCGCCGTTTATCTTCAATGGTGCTGACCGTCAGCCGTTGCTGTTTATCCAACAACTGTACAGTGATAACCGGCCGCTCGCGGGCGGTATCTGCCACGGCAACGGCTCGATATTTCACCCGGGTTAGCTCAGAGAGCGGCTCTGGCTCCAAGTGAATAGGATGATCCGGGCTGGCCACATAAACGCTGGTCACTTTGTACAGTTTGCGGCTGTTAATCTCCGAAGATGCGCGAAAATGCATATCTGGCGCGATAACAATATCAGCCCGCCCCTGCTCCAGTCGCTCCCATGCTCCGGCTAATACCTCGGTAAAAATAGAAACCTGAGTGTTGGCTTTGAGTGCCAGTTTGTCGATAAGCGGGAACAGTTTCCACGCCGGAGACAAGGCCTCGCTGACGATGGTGATATGGGTTTCCCAGCCGCGTGCCAATGCCTCAGCGTCAGTAGTCAGCTTATCTGCCGCTTCCAGCAATACTCGCCCGCGATCCAGCAGCATGCGCCCGACATTGGTAAACTTGGTGCGATGCCCTGAACGGTCGAACAGCACCACATCAAGCTCTTCTTCAAGCTTCTGCATGGTGTAGCTCAGCGCAGAGGGTACTCGCCCCAATTCATCGGCTGCCGCCGCAAAACTACCACGGCGATCAATGGCATCCATCACTCTTAATGCTTCTAACGTTAGCGCCCGATCTTTGGCCATCATTTTCTCAATCAGGAAATTTGAATATAGTGACCAGATTAACTGGCTAACAATCTGCCGTCCAGACGCTTACCATTTGTTTACAGATTAATATACCCGTCGCCCTTCAAGTTGCAGGGGTGTTGGCTGCCCTTACTCACCCCAGTCACTTAGCTATCTAAGCTCCTGGGGATTTGTTCGGTTGCCGCCTACCTGCATCTCGAAGTCACTTGGGTATACCCATTATATTTACCCAATAGATTTCAAGATGCGGCTATAGGAGCAATCATGATCACATGCAGAACAGCAAAACAGTGCGGGCAAGCTGACTTTGGTTGGCTTCAAGCCCGCTATACTTTTTCATTCGGCCACTATTTTGACCCGAAATTACTCGGCTATGCCTCACTGCGGGTGTTGAATCAGGAAGTGTTAGCGCCGGGGGCATCATTCCAGCCGCGAACCTATCCGCGGGTTGATATTCTCAACCTGATTTTACAAGGCGAAGCCGAATATCGCGATAGTCTGGGCAACCATGTGCGCGGCAAAACCGGCGATGTCTTGCTATTTTCTACCCAACCGGGTGTTAGTTACAGCGAGCATAACTTGAGTGCAGACAAGCCGTTAACCCGCATTCAGTTATGGCTCAATGCTTGTCCAGAACAAGACAGTCATCTCGCGCAGCGCATGTCTTTATGCTCTCAGCCATTGCGATTATTGGCCTCTCCTGATGGGGAGCAAGGTAGCCTGAAGCTGCGCCAGCAAGTGTGGATTCATCATTTAGATTTAGCCGCCGGTGAGCAATATACAATTGATTTGCACGGCCCGAGGGCATATCTGCAATCTATTCACGGGACGGTCGAAGTGAAAGGCCCGCAAGTGAGCGAAGCTCAGCGCTTGACCTGCGGTGACGGGGCTTTTGTACAAGAAGAACAGCATTTAGTGATTACAGCAGAGACTCCCCTGCGGGCATTGCTGATTGATTTACCTGAATGACCGGGTATTCGCCCAGTCGGGGCTGTCCTGAAAATTGTGTCAATGCCACATTGATTGTGGCATTGGTGCGCTATCTATATAGCATATGAATTTCTTATGGCTTCAATGACGCCATATCAATCACAAAGCGGTATTTCACATCACTTTTCAGCATACGTTCGTAAGCGTGGTTAATATCTTGAATATTAATCATTTCTATATCTGAAGCAATGCCGTGTTTAGCACAAAAATCCAACATTTCCTGTGTTTCCGCAATACCGCCAATGCAGGAACCCGCCACCGAGCGCCGCCCCAAAATCATCGGTAAGGTACTCACCATCGGGCTGATATCCCCGAGGAAACCGACAAACACTAACGTGCCGTCCACATTCAACGTCGGCATGTATGCATTGATATCATGCACATAAGGCACAGTATCAATTATCAAATCAAATTGCCCTTTGGCCGCGGCCATTTGTGCATCATCGGTAGATAAAACAATGTGATGCGCACCTAAGCGGCGGGCATCCGCCTCTTTATTAGGAGAGCGGGTAAAGAGTGTTACTTCAGCGCCGAGCGCATTAGCCAATTTTAGTGCCATATGGCCCAATCCACCCAGCCCCACGACAGCGACTTTGCTACCCTTTCCGACTTTCCAATGGCGCAGTGGTGACCAAGTAGTGATACCTGCACACAATAGGGGGGCGGCAGCTTTCAAATCCAAACCAGCAGGCATTTTCAATACAAAATCTTGTGATGCGACAATAGCTTGCGAGTAACCGCCGTAGGTTGGCTGATGGTCATGGCGGTCAATACCATTGTAGGTTTGCACATTTCCTTCTTCGCAATATTGTTCTAATCCTTGCTGACACGGGTTGCAGTGGCGACAGGAATCGACCATACAACCAATACCGGCGAAATCACCCACTTTAAACTTCGTGACATCCTTGCCCACCGCCGTAACGCGCCCCACCACTTCATGACCGGGCACAATAGGATAGGTGCTGAATCCCCAGTCATTACGCGCCTGATGTAGGTCAGAATGACAAACACCACAATAGAGCACCTCCATCACCACATCATCTGGGCGAGGAGCGCGACGGGTAAACTCAAAGGGAGCCAGCGGAACTTTTGCTGATGTAGCAGCATAACCGAGTACTTTCATTGTCATGGTGTATCTCCGGGATGATGAGCGTTGAAAAGAGATGCGAAGTATTTATCAAAGTTCTTGTTTCGTCGGACGGAATAACACTTCGTTAATATCCACATCCTCCGGCTGGCCGATAGCAAAGGCCACAATACTGGCGAATGCATCAGCGGAAATAGCAACTTCGTCATAAAATTGCTTAATACCTGCCGCGACATCAGCTTCAGTGATGCTGTCCACCAACTCGCTACTCACTGCGCCGGGAGAAATAATGGTCGTCCGAATATTGTACGGCTTCACTTCCTGACGTAGCCCTTCAGAAATCACACGAACAGCGGTTTTGGTCGCCGCATACACAGCACTGCCCGGCCTCACTTTATGGCCCGCAACTGAGGAGGTATTGATGATATGCCCACTTTTCTGCTCTTTCATATAAGGAAGTGCTGCCGCAATGCCGTAAAGAACCCCTTTCAGATTCACATCAATCATTGCATTCCAATCATCAATCTTACGCCGCTCCAACAGTGAATGCGGCATTAGCCCGGCATTATTCACCATCACATCTATGCGACCATAAAGCCTGACCGCCGTGTCCACCAGCGCCTGAACCTGATCCGGATGCGTCACATCCGTTTTGACCACGGCAGCTTTATTCAATGATAGCTCGTCGGCCAATTTTTCCAGCCGGTCAATGCGGCGCGCACCCAGCACCACTTTTGCGCCATCTTTTGTCAGGCGACGAGCCAACGCCTCGCCCAGGCCACTGCTGGCCCCAGCGATAACCACAACTTTATTTTCAATACCTTGAGTCATATTTCCTCCGAGGTTATTTCTGATATTGCTCGTTGCTGACTTTTTCCATCCACTCAACGGGGCTACCATTAAGGGATTCAGCAATCGCCATGTGAGTCATCGCGGTATCTGGCGTTGCTCCATGCCAATGTTTCACTCCTTCAGGTATCCAAACAATATCGCCCTGATTCATCTCGTTAATCTCACTGCCCCACTCCTGAATCCAGCCACGGCCTTGAGTGATAATCAACGTTTGGCCCAGTGGATGAGTATGCCAGGCAGTACGCGCGCCCGGCTCGAATGTGACCAAAGCGCCGCCCACACGGGCAGGTGGAGTCGCCTGAAAAGGCGCATCAATACGCACCTGGCCGGTGAAATAATTGGCAGAACCGGATTGGGATACTTGAGAACCGCTTGGTGTAATTTTCACTTTTCCCTCCGCGCCAGCGAAAGCTGTCGGACTTAACATGGACTACATAACTGTAGACGCTGCGAGCAATTTCACCGTTATTCCTGATAATGTTCAGGTGACAGATCAAAGTCCGGTGAGTTTTTCCAGCGCCTCAGGATAGCGTTCGCCGACTAATGTGACTTTCGCAGCTGCGCTGTCAATTTGCTGAAGATCCGCGGCAGTCAACTCCAGGTTCGCCGCGCCAATATTCTCCTCCAGCCGATTTAACTTACGTGTCCCAGGGATCGGCACAATCCACGGTTTTTTCGCCAATAACCAAGCCAACGCGATTTGTGCCGGTGTCGCGCCTTTTTGCTGTGCCACATCCTGAATCAACGTAATCAACACCTGATTGGCCTTTAATGCCTCTGGAGTGAAACGCGGCAAAGTGCGACGAAAATCATCACTGGCAAACTCGGTTGATTCCGTCATTTTCCCCGTCAGATAACCTTTACCCAGCGGACTATAAGGCACCAAACCAATCCCCAACTCCTCTAGTGTAGGGATAATTTCCTGCTCCGGTTTCCGCCACCACAAAGAATATTCACTCTGTAGCGCGGTGACCGGCTGAACTGCATGGGCACGACGAATGGTTGCCGCCCCCGCCTCAGACAAACCAAAGTGCTTAACTTTCCCTTCTTTAATTAAATCTTGTACTGCGCCAGCCACATCTTCAATGGGTACATTGGGATCGACACGATGTTGATAAAACAGATCGATAACATCTGTTTTTAAGCGCTTGAGAGAGGCCTCCGCAACCTTCTTGATATGTTGAGGTCGGCTGTTTAAACCCCCCCATTTTGGCCCACCATTCGGATCGGCCTGAAAACCAAATTTGGTGGCAATCACCACTTTATCGCGCAAAGGGGCCAGCGCCTCACCCAACAACTCTTCATTGGTATATGGCCCATAGACTTCTGCGGTATCAAAGAATGTCACGCCAAGATCCACGGCTTTGCGCAGTAATGAAATCATTTCCTGTTTATCGGTTGCCGGGCCATAACCGAAGCTCATTCCCATGCAGCCTAAACCCATTGCTGACACTTCAAGATTACTGCGACCGAGTGTGCGCTTTTGCATTGTCTTTACCCCTGTTTGTTATTGCTTACCACCACAAGATACTCACCAAATGAATGCCTGTTGCAGGAAAGGTAGCAAATGCTTATACGGAGTATTAGAGGGGGAAATGTGCATGAGTATATGAATTAAATTCATAAATTGAGCTAAACTTGAAAACTTGAGTGCTAACCAGCGGGAAGCAAGATGTTAAAAGAGAATTTTAACGATTTAATTTCATTTCTAATGGTTGCCAGAGAACGTAGCTTTACCAAAGCCGCAGCAAAACTAGGCATTTCCCAATCAGCCTTAAGCCACTCAATTCGAGGGCTGGAGGAGCGACTGGAGCTTCGCTTACTGACCCGCACCACTCGCAGTGTGGCGCCGACTGAAGCCGGTGAAAGGCTGGCAAATAGCCTTGGGCCACGTTTTGCAGAAATTGAGAGCGAACTGGATGCGCTGAGTGAAATGCGAGCGCGCCCGGCGGGAAATATTCGAGTCACCGCTGGCGAACATGCTGTCGATTCTGTGCTCTGGCCGGTGCTGAAAACCTTTCTCACAGAATACGCTGACATCAAGGTAGAAATTACAGTCGACAATAGCTTAACTGACATTGTGACAGGCCGCTTTGATGCAGGTATCCGCCTGGGAGAGCAGGTTGCCAAGGACATGGTTGCGGTGCGGATTGGGCCTGATATGAGTATGGCTGTAGTTGGTTCGCCCCCATATCTGGCTAAATATGGCGTTCCTACCACACCAGCCGACCTGCAAAATCATCGCTGTATCAATATGCGCCTGCCAACAATGGGCGGCCTGTATGCTTGGGAGTTTGAAAAAGAAGGGCGCGAGTTAAAAGTTCGGGTTGAGGGACAGTTAACTTTCAATAGCTTACGACAGCGGATTGATGCAGCAATGATTGGTTTTGGTCTGACAATGGTGCCAGAAGATGCAGTAAGGGCAGAGATTGCCAGCGGTAATTTAGTTAGAGTTCTGCAAGAGTGGTGTGAGCCATTTCCCGGCTACTATCTTTACTACCCCAGCCGCAGGCAGCACACCACCGCGTTTTCACTGTTTGTCGATGCGCTGCGCTATCAGCGTTAACAGGGCAAAAGATAACTTAAAAATGTAAATATCACCCCCAGTGGAGCGCGTTTTGCTTATTGTAATTTTCATTTGCATCGCTATAATTTAGCCGGCTAAATAAATTAAAAGTGATCTATATGGAATATAAAGCAAGGGCGTTGCCCACCCGCGAGACGCTGGCTCGGGTGCAGAATCAAGAAAATCTCGACACCGATGTTTCCGGGGTGGATTTAGTCTTAAACCTGATCACCACCGCTGATTTAATTCGTTCAAGCATATACGCACAACTTGCTGATAAATATGGAATTTCAGAAGGTAAATTCATTCTCTTAATGTCACTTTATGGCGAAGGCGAAACCGCTGCCAGCGAGCTGGCATTACGCATTGGTGTCGCGCCTGCGACTGTCTCCGTCATGGTCAAACGTATGCTTTCCGTCCCCGAACCCTTGATTACCATGAGCCGAACCCATGCCGATGGACGCTCTCGCTTAATTGCATTAAGCCCTGCGGGACACCGCGTTATTAAAGAGGCGCTGCCGGGGCACATCAACGCCATTCGCTCTTTTGCCGAAGTGCTCAATGATCAAGAACGCGAATCCCTGATTTCAATGCTGCGAAAACTGCTGCGAAAAAACAGCTAAAAGCAGTTAAAAATAACCAAAACATGGGGTTTATCACGTTAACCCTTTTCCAATCACATACTTAGTCGGCTAAATAAATTGAATCAAGAACAAGAAAACACCTTAAAACCAATAAAGAAAATAGCAGTAATTTTCTTGGTGCTGCTGTTGGTTGGATCGAGCCTCATCTATTTTGGATCAAGAAATGACGCGGTATCCGTGGCCCAAAGTCTGAAGTCTGGCGTACTGACCGCCGATAAGATCAATATTGCGTTTGAAAATGTGGGCGGCAAACTTGTCACGCGCCAGGTGCAAGAGTCTCAGATGGCTCAAAAGGGTGACACCTTGATGATGCTGGATGAGGTGGATACCAACATTTCTATAGAGCGCCTCAAGGCGGTTATTCGTGCTCAGGAGGCGTCGATTCGTCTGGAAGAGTCCGCGGCGCGGATCGCGAGTGATGAAACCAAATTAACGGAAGTCTCTTCCTGGCGGAAAATTGAGGAAATTCAAGCCACACTGAGTGCCGCGCGTGCCAGTGAGGAACTGGCCCGTACTGACTTTAACCGTATGGCCAAGTTGAGTCACACCGGCAGTGTCTCGCAGTCCATGCTAGATAGTGCAAAAAGCATGTTAACGCAGACTCAGGCGGCTGTTGTGCAAGCTGAGCGCCAACTTGCTTCGGCCATGATTGGTACGACACCAGAACAGATAAAACGCCTCTCTGAGAAGGCGAGCGCTCAGGGCATGACACTTCAAGCCATTGCCAACTCGCGCGAGTCGATCAAAAACCGTGAAAATGTGCTGGACCAGCTTCGTGCTCAGTTAGCCCAGTCTCAAGCAGAACTGAGGCAACTGGAGGTCAACCACGGCCGCCTGACACTGACGGCTCCCGAAGCAGGTAAAGTCTTAAAAATCCTTTATGAGCCGGGTGAGATGATACCAACTGGCGCGCCAGCGGTTCTACTGGAGACTGCCCGCAGATATGTTGATATTTACGTCAATGAAAATATGGTTAGCGCTTACCAACCGGGTACAGCAGTAACCGCGCAAGTGCCAGCGCTTGATACCCATGTGAAAGGGGTGGTACGTTTTGCAACGGCAGCCCCCTCTTTTTCTGATTTACGCATGACCCGAGAACGCGGCCAGGCCGATTTGACCTCCTACCAAGTCCGAATCTACACAGAAGAAAAACCGCAATTGCTCACCGGGATGACGCTAGAGGTGGATGATGCAGAACATCGTTAAGTCCATGACCGATGAGATTGGTGCCATGATGTCAGGGCATGTCATGCCCTATCACAAGGTCGCCATTGTGGTTGCAGCGGTCATAGCACTCCTGTTTTCGCTGGTTTTTTCACATTCGACCGTCTTTGAGGGCAAGATTGCAGTGATTGATCTTGATGCCTCTCATTATTCGACAGAGCTAATCCAGAAGATAAATACATCGCCCTATATTGAAGTCACTCAGGTTTTACACTCCCCCATAAATCCTGAAATATTGACCTCGCACGACCGTAATATTGGTGTGCTTTATATCCCGAAAGGGCTTGAGAAAAGTTTAAAAACAGGCGATAGCGCGGTGCGTCTTGGTTACTTTGCGGACTACAGCAACTCAGCACAAAATGCCGAAGTGCTGCAAAACCTACATGAATATATCCCCGAACTAGGAGCTGAAATTGGTGCCGCCCGTATCTCCGCACTAGGGCTTGGCGACACCCAACTAGAGGCGGCGTTGAGTCCGATGCTGCTGAAAAGTCGCAATCTGTTTAACCCGACCAGTACCGCAACCAACTCGACCAGCATTGCTTTTGTCTACTTTTTCTCCTCACTCTTTTATGGCCTGGCCACACTGATGGTCATCGGCAGGTTGAAAGTCACGGGTGCCTGGAGCAATGCTGTCTTCAACCGAGGCCCACTGGCACTGATGTGCCGCATGGTTCCCTATGCCTTCTTTTACACCACCGGCATTACCATTGTGAGCGCCTTGTTGGTTATTTTTGGCCAACTGCGATTTGAGGGCAACTATTTTGCCTATCTGCCGACCATATTCATGACTGGATTGGCTTTTGGTTGGTTAGCTTTGATTCTGTCCTGGAAGACTCAAAATCCGGGAGAAGGTGCCAGTCTCATGACTTTCCTGGTGCCACCTGGATTTATTATGGGTGGGGCAACCATGGCGGTGGGGTTCATGCCTCTTTGGGCCTATTACCTGAGCTACGCCTTCCCGCTAGTTTGGCAATATCGGTTTTATCGCGATTTTGCTATGCGTGGGCAGACGATGGCCGAGATGCTTCCGACCTATGGGGCCTATTTGATCTTTTTGACGATAATCGCTTTTGTGGTGGTGCTACTCTACTACCGTACTCAAAAACAGATTGAAGCCGTTAACTGACAGTGCTCAGATTGAGCAAATACACAGGTATTTTAATGATGTCATCGCTCTATCGCAGTACAAAGTTTAATACCAATCAATTTACTGGGAGCACTGTAGAAAACAGCCAGTTTTTTGAATGCGATTTTTCTGGTAACGATTTAACCGATACACAGTTTATCAACTGCCAATTTTACGATCGAGAATATCAGGTGGGATGTGACTTTAATCGTGCAACCTTAAAAGACGCCAGTTTTAAAAACTGCGATTTAACTATGAATAACTTCATGAACATTAATGCGTTAGGAATAGAAATAAGAGGCTGCCTGGCTCAAGGCGCTGATTTTCGCGGTGCCAGTTTTATGAATATGATTACCGCCCGGAGTTGGTTTTGTAGTGCATATATCACTAAAAACAATTTAAGTTACGCTAACTTTTCGAAAGTTGTCTTAGAGAAATGTGAGTTATGGGAAAACCGTTGGATGGGTACGAATATTTTAGGCGCAACTTTTAGCGGATCTGATTTGTCTGGTGGTGAATTCTCATCTTTTGACTGGAGTTCAGCAAATTTCACCCATTGTGACCTGACCAATTCTGCCATCGGTGAACTAGACATTCGTAGAAATGATTTGGAGGGCGTCAAATTGGATAGTGATCAGGTATCACAGCTGATGGGTCGTCTCGGAATCATCGTTATAGAGTGACTCGCGTCGTGGACAGTCATTCCTCTCCTGCATATATCACAGAAACAAAAACCCCGCCGAAGCGGGGTTTTATGGAATGAGTGGAGTTGACCGGTAAGCCGGGTTCTGTCGTGGACAGTCATTCCTCTAGGCCAGCAATCACTCACTGGCTCAAGCAGCCTACCCGGGTTCAGTACGGGCCGTACCATGTGAACCCCTATTTGGCCTTGCTCCGGGTGGAGTTTACCTTGCCACGAACTGTTGCCAGCCGCGCGGTGCGCTCTTACCGCACCCTTTCACCCTTACCTGATCCCACTTGCGCGGGCCATCGGCGGTTTGCTCTCTGTTGCACTTGTCGTAGGCTTGCGCCTCCCAGGCGTTACCTGGCACCCTGCCCTATGGAGCCCGGACTTTCCTCCCCTTCACCTGTCTCCCCCGAAAGGGACGGCAGCGAAGCGGCGACTGTCTAGTCAACTCCGCGGCGGATTATAGTCACATTACTGTTGAATGTCATCTTCCGCTTGCATTTGGCTGTCATCTTGCTGTTCAAGTGCATACTTATAAAGCGCATTCTTTTTCACGCCGTGGATTTCTGCGGCTAAAGCGGCAGCTTTTTTCAGCGGTAACTCTTTTTGCAACAACGCAAGAGTACGCAAGGCGGCAGCAGGCAGAGCATCATCCGCCTGTACTTTATGGCCTTCGACAATCAAGACCATTTCGCCACGGCGTCGGGTTTCTTCTTCCTGAACCCACGCCAGTAACTCGCCAACAGGCGCGCCGTGGATAGACTCCCAAGTTTTGGTGAGTTCTCTAGCCAGTACCACATAGCGTTGTGGGCCAAGTACAGTTACCATGTCCTGTAAACTTTCTAACAAGCGATGGGTTGATTCGTAGAAGATTAGGGTTCGAGGTTCCTCAATCAGCGCTTGCAGAGTATCCTTACGTCCTTTGGTTTTCGCAGGCAAGAAGCCTTCGTAGCAAAAACGGTCTGAGGCAATACCGGCGGCGGAGAGGGCTGTAATCGCCGCACATGCGCCCGGTAATGGCACAACTCTGATGCCAGCTTCACGGCAACGGCGCACTAAATGGTAGCCCGGATCGTTAATCAGTGGCGTGCCTGCATCTGAAACCAGTGCAATACTCTGGCCGGCTTGCAGTTTCGCCAGTAAATGATCGGCTTTTTGTTGTTCGTTATGGTCATGAAGTGCAAATAGGCGGGCGTTGATCGCGAAATGTTGTAACAGCAACCCTGTATGACGTGTATCTTCTGCCGCAATCAAATCAACGCCTTTCAGTACCTCTAACGCCCGATGGGTTATATCCCCTAAATTACCGATTGGGGTAGGTACCACATAAAGCGTAGATGCAGAAATCACTGCTCGATCGTGTTGATTCATTGTTTCATCCGAATTACCGATTTAATATTGAGCATCTTGAAAAAAACATCACTGGATACAGTATGCTTTCCTCAACATTCGTTCGTTCCAAAGCAGGGCTAGTCCCTGTTGTGTTGGCTGCTTTGATACTGGCAGCTTGTTCAGGCAGAGCACCACAGACGCCGCCCGTCAATATACAGGACGAAGCAAGCGCTAACTCTGACTATTATCTGCAACAGTTGCAACAGAGCAGTGATGATAACAAGGCTGACTGGCAATTACTTGCCATTCGTGCCCAGTTACGCGAAGGGAAAGTCCCTCAAGCAGCAGAACTGCTTGGAACTTTGCCCGCTGACCTGAATGACACACAGCGCCAGGAACAGCAATTACTGACCGCAGAACTGCTGGTTGCACAGAAAAACAATCCTGCTGCTGCGGATGTTTTGGCCAAATTGGATGCCGGGAAGTTCTCAGCCAACCAACAAGTGCGCTTCTATCAAGCACTGATTGCCGCCAATCAGGGTAAAGCAACCTTGCCGCTGGTGCGCGCATTCATTGCTCAAGAACCCCTGCTCAGTGATAAAGCCCATCAAGATAATATTGATGGCACCTGGCAAGCGCTGGCCCAGCTCACCCCACAAGAGTTGAATAACATTGTGATTAACGCGGACGAAAACGTCCTGCAAGGTTGGCTGGATTTACTGCATGTCTATCAGGATAACAAGCAAGACCCTGACATGCTGAAAGCCGGTATTAAAGATTGGCAAAATCGTTATCCGCAAAATCCGGCAGCGAAAAACCTGCCAACGGCATTAACGCAAATCAGCAACTTCAGCCAGGCGTCTACGGCGAAAATTGCCTTATTGCTGCCATTAAGCGGCCCGGCACAAGTCTTTGCCGATGCTATCCAGCAAGGTTTTACTGCCGCACAGAATGGCTTGCCAGTTAACGCTCCTACACCGGTAGAGCCAGATGCAACCGCAAGTACGCCAACGGATGCCGCGGCGACGCCGGTTACAGATGTGGCTGCGCCTATACCAGCGCCAGCACCTGTCACCACCAGCAATGCACAAGTTAAAATCTACGATACCACCACTCAGCCGATTGCAGCTTTACTCGCGCAAGCCCAGCAAGATGGCGCGACATTGGTGGTTGGCCCACTGCTGAAGCCCGAAGTTGAACAACTGAGTGCAACCCCCAGCACACTAAATATTCTGGCGCTGAACCAGCCGGAAGTCAGCACCAATAGCCCGAATATCTGTTATTTCGCCCTTTCTCCTGAAGATGAAGCCCGCGATGCCGCGCATCATTTATGGAGCCAGGAAAAAAGAATGCCGCTGTTGCTAACCCCGCGTGGTGCCTTGGGTGACCGCATCGCCAAAGCCTTTGCTGAAGAGTGGCAGAAGCAAGGTGGTCAGACGGTATTACAACAAAACTTCGGCTCTACTGCGGAGTTAAAACAAGCTATCAACAGTGGCGCGGGCATCCGCCTGACCGGTCAACCGATTAGCGTTTCAAGCGCACCGGCGGCTGCACCAGCATCAGTCACTATTGCTGGCCTGACCATCCCTGCACCGCCCGTCGATGCACCGGTAGTTTCAACCGCCGTTGGTGGTAACATTGATGCGGTGTATATCATCGCGACACCGGCCGAGCTGACACTGATCAAGCCAATGATTGATATGGCGACCAGCACCCGCAGCAAACCTGCGCTGTTCGCCAGCTCACGCAGCTATCAAGCAGGTGCAGGCCCAGACTACCGGCTGGAAATGGAAGGCATTCAGTTTAGTGATATTCCACTGATGGCCGGGTCGAATCCAGCGCTGATGCAACAAGCGGCAGCCAAATATGCTAACGACTATTCGCTGGTACGTTTGTACGCCATGGGCATTGATGCGTGGACATTATCGAATCATTTTGCTGAAATGCGCCAAATTCCTGGTTTCCAGGTCAGCGGCACCACCGGTGATTTAACGGCATCAGCCGATTGTGTTATCACCCGTAAATTACCTTGGCTGCAATACCGCCAGGGCATGGTAGTACCGGCGGCGTAAGTGATTCGGGTAAATGAATGCAGCTAACAACCCTGCAATTTCAAGGACGAAAAGTATTCCCAAAGTCATTGGAGTTTGCAGGTAGGCAGCAAGTGAGTGAACCCCGATGAACTTACTCAAGTAAGTGATTCGGGTAAATGAATGCAGCTAACAACCCTGCAATTTCAAGGACGAAAAGTATTCCCAAAGTCATTGGAGTTTGCAGGTAGGCAGCAAGTGAGTGAACCCCGATGAGCTTACTCAAGTAAGTGATTCGGGTAAATGAACGCAGCTAACAACCCTGCAATTTCAAGGACGAAAAGTATTCCCAAAGTCATTGGAGTTTGCAGGTAGGCAGCAAGTGAGTGAATCCCGATGAGCTTACTCAAGTAAGTGATTCGGGTAAATGAATGCAGCTAACAACCCTGCAATTTCAAGGACGAAAAGTATTCCCAAAGTCATTGGAGTTTGCAGGTAGGCAGCAAGTGAGTGAACCCCGATGAGCTTACTCAAGTAAGTGATTCGGGTAAATGAACGCAGCTAACAACCCTGCAATTTCAAGGACGAAGGGAATTATGAGCCAAAGGAAAACTGGCACACACTACGAAAACCAAGCCCGCCACCATCTTGAGCGGGCGGGTTTAGTGTTTGAGGCGGCCAATGTCACCTATCAAAGTGGTGAGATTGACCTTATCATGCGCGACGGAGCCACTTGGGTGTTTGTTGAAGTACGCTTTCGCCGCAATACCCTATTCGGTGGCGCTGCCGCCAGTGTCACTTACCGCAAGCAACAGCGGCTACTCCGGGCTGCGGCCCTTTGGTTGGCACAACGAAACGCATGTTTTGCCACAACATTATGCCGTTTTGATGTTTTTGCCATCACGGGTAGTCAGTTAGAATGGCTGCCAAACGCCTTCAATGCGGATTGATGATTTTTCTCCGGTTTATGCCGGCTCTGCCCAAAGAAGTTGGAGTTGCAAGTAGGCGGCAAGAGAACGAATCCCGATGAGCTGACTCAGGTAAGTGATTCGAGTGAATGAACGTAGCCAACACCCTTGCAGCTTCAAATACGAAGGGCATATTAATTTTATTAAGTGGGTCAAATCAACGTGCTGGATAGAATCAAAGGTTGTTTTACAGAAAGTATTCAAACCCAGATTGCCGCGGCTGAGGCTCTGCCTGATGCCATATCCCGTGCAGCAATGACGTTGGTTCAGTCACTGCTCAACGGCAATAAAATTCTCTGCTGCGGTAATGGGACTTCTGCGGCTAACGCACAACACTTTGCGGCTAGTATGATAAACCGTTTTGAAACAGAACGGCCCAGCCTGCCAGCTATTGCTTTAAATGCTGATAATGTGGTGCTGACAGCAATCGCCAATGACCGCCTGCATGATGAAGTCTATGCCAAACAGGTTCGTGCGCTGGGTCATGCTGGTGATGTTTTGCTCGCTATTTCCACTCGTGGCAATAGCCGTGATATTGTGAAAGCGGTCGAAGCCGCAGTTACCCGTGATATGACCATCGTCGCACTGACCGGTTATGATGGTGGTGAGCTGGCGGGCTTGTTAGGTCAGCAGGATGTTGAAATCCGCATACCTTCGCACCGTAGCGCTCGGGTTCAAGAATTACACATGCTGACAGTGAATTGCTTGTGTGACTTAATTGATAACACTCTATTTCCTCATCAGGACGATTAAAGGAGCACGAATGAAGGTTGGTTATATTTTTGCCATGCTATTCAGCGCCCTGTTATTACAAGGTTGTATCGGTGCTGTGGTGGTTGGCAGTGCAGCCGTTGCAACTAAATCTGCCACAGACCCGCGCTCTGTCGGCACCCAGGTCGACGATGGCACACTTGAGGCCAGAGTTGTCAATGCACTGAGCAAAGATCAGCAGATAAAGAGCCAAACACGTTTTGTCGTGACCGCTTATCAAGGGAAGGTTTTGCTGACAGGGCAATCGCCAACAGCTGAACTGTCTAGCCGTGCCAAGCAAATTGCAGCCGGTGTTGATGGTGCCACAGAAGTGTATAACGAAATGCGCTTGGGTAAGCCGGTCGATCTGTCCACCGCATCCATGGATACTTGGATCACCACCAAAGTTCGCTCACAATTACTGACCGCCGACTCGGTTAAATCCTCCAACGTGAAAGTCACCACGGAGAATGGCGAAGTGTTCCTTTTGGGTCTGGTGACTCAGCAGGAAGGGCAATCAGCTGCTCAGATAGCCAGTCAGGTGAGTGGCGTTAAGCATGTGACTACCGCGTTTACTATTGTGAAATAACTCAGTTTATTGACATAGAATCAAACTGATACGGGCTTAGCGCAATCTAAGCCCGTTTTCTTAATCTAACTGATTTTCCTGCAAAAACGCCTTGCCACCCAACTGCCGCATCTGGCGCAAAATCCACTGTTGGCGGGAAACAACATAACCTGATGGCGCATTCACTTTAAAACGTAGTGGATTGGGCAGAACTGCGGCTAACAGGGCGGCTTCTGACGCACTCAATTTACTGGCCGGTTTATTAAAGAAATGGCGCGCAGCCGCTTCCACACCAAAAATACCCTCGCCAAATTCCGCGATATTCAGATAAACCGTCAGAATACGCCGCTTGGTCCACACCAACTCAATACCGGCGGTCAGGCCCACCTCCAACCCTTTACGCACCCAGCTGCGTCCATCCCATAGGAACAGATTTTTGGCGGTTTGTTGCGATAAGGTGGATGCACCACGGATACGATTTTGATTGCGCTGATTGTGGGCTAATGCCGACTCAATGGCACCGACATCAAACCCCCAATGCTCAGGGAATTTTTGATCTTCCGCGGCCATCACCGCCAGCGCCATATAAGGCGAGATTTCATCCATCGGCACCCAATCAGAATGAGCAACATATGAAAAATCGCCTGTCAGCCAGGCCCCGAGCTGCCTTTCAATCATGACCATGGAAAACGGAACCGGCAGGAAAGCAAAAATCAAAATACCGGCCAACCACAGAGCAACAATGCCAATGATGCCCCGCTTGCCCCAATACCAAAGCCAATTTAATCCACGGCGAACTGAAATCATTCGGTTAAATCCAGCACCTTCGCCACCAGCTTATCAATTCCTTTTGCTGCTTCGGAAATTGATGCCGCCAACATGTAGGCCGGTGTTGTGACCACTTTATTCTCTGCATCGACCACTACATCATCAGCAGGGCAAATAACATGTTGCCCTCCCATAGCTTCAATTGCATCAATAGTATCGGGATCGTTACCAATCGTCAGGCGAACAGGTTTCCCCAGCAGCTTTGGCAACATCACCGGTGAAATACACATAAATCCAATTGGTTTACCGGCCTTATGCATTGATTGAGTAAGCTTAACTAAATCTGGATCTATAGAACATTCAGAACCTTTAATGGCGAAATCACTGAGGTTCTTTGCGGCACCAAAACCACCAGGAACAATAAGGGCATCCAAGTCCTCTGAATTGGCGACAGAAAGCGGCTTTATCAGGCTCCGAGCAATGCGCGCAGACTCCACTAAAACATTCCGCTGCTCAGTAGATTCTTCACCAGTAAGATGATTAATAACATGGAGTTGCGGCTTATCTGGTGCGAAGAATAAAACACGAGCTCCAGCACGATCCAATGCTAATATAGTTAAGACAGACTCATGTATCTCTGTGCCATCTAAAACACCACATCCACTCAGCACTACACCGACTGTTTTCATCACACCTCTCCTTTTCTCACGCTGTCAATTGCTTAACTCGTTCTAGTAACAAAGACCAATCTCTATCACATATTTTAATGAATCTTGTAACAAGAGCGCTTACATTTGCTATGTTATTGCTTGTATGATGTATGGACGAATCCTTACAACCTGCGAATCCATTAGAAATCGAAATTATTATGCCCTAAATAATTCGAGTTACAGGAAAGTGGCAACTGAGCGAATTCCCAAGAGTCTACTTACTTTAAGGTCAACGACCAGTAAGTGACTGGGATGAACGAAAGAAGCCAACGCACTTGTCACTTGAAGTATGACGGGGATCGCAGGTTAACGATTTCCCTGGTGTTGGCGCAGTATTCGCGCACCCCGGCCTCGGTCGGGGTTATTTTTTTTCAGCGGTCGCTGCCCACTCACGTAACACTTGAACATCATTGCGCCATTCTGATTTTAATTCATCGACCCAATCTTGCACGTTATCCCACCATGCTGGCAGTGTCGGTGTCTGAATTTGCTGTGCAAGCTGCTGGATATGGCGTAACCCCACGGAGCCAGCCGCCCCTTTAATTTTATGCGCCTCTTCCGTAATACCCTGCTGATCCCGCGCGGTCATGTTTGAATCCAATACCGCCAAATAGCCCGGCATCACTTGTTCAAACATTTCAAGGCTTTGATGGATTAGTTGTGGGCCAACCAAATCGATATATTGTTCCAGCATGGCAGTATCAAGTAACGATTCATGGGTTTGCATCACTTTAAGTTCCTGTTTTTTAGCGGCAGAAGAAGGCTTATGATCCCAGAACTGCTTAATCATGGCCGTGAGCGCGGGCACTGATAACGGCTTACTCAGCACATCATCCATCCCGGCATCTAAATATTCTTTTTTGTCTTTCAGCACGTTAGCGGTCAAGGCCACCAATGGCGGCAAGGATTGCTGCCCATAATCAGCCCGAATTTGACGGGCGATATCCAACCCACTCATATCTGGTAATTGAATATCCAACAGCACTAAATCAAAATTATCCGGTTTGAACATCGCCAGCGCATCGTGGCCATTCATCGCCACCTCGACACTGTTGCCCAGTTTCTCCAACACCGAACGCGCGACGATAACATTCAGCTCGATATCCTCCACCAGCAAGATGTGGAGAGCCGGCAGCGGGAGATCCTCACCTGATGGCGTGCTGGACGTGGCCTGCACGGCTGGCGCTTTAATCGTCAGGGTAAAGCATGAACCTGCCCCTTGGGCACTTTTCACCGTGATATCACCGCCCATGCTCTGTGCCAGACGTTTAGACACCGCCAACCCGATGCCCGTTCCGGTCGCCGGGCGGCCGCCATTGCTATCTTTCACCTGATAATACATGGCGAAAATCTTATCTTGTTCATCCTCAGGAATGCCCATCCCTGAATCTTCTACTTCAAAAATCAAGCGGTCAGTGCCTTCCCGTCGCACCCGCACCACAATTTCGCCTTGCTGGGTAAACTTCACCGCGTTGCCAATCAAATTCCACAGAATTTGGCGCAAGCGGGTGCCATCGGTAATGATTTTCTCCGGCAATGGTAACTGCGGTTCCATAATGAACTTCAGCCCTTTTGGCTGCACCAACAGGCCAGAAAGGTTTTCTAAATCCGCCATAAACCCAGTAAAATCAATTGGTTGATTATCCAGCTGAACTTTACGGCGCTCCAACTTATCCATCTCAATGATATCGTTGAAGATATTCCCGAGGGTAATAGCACTGACGTGAATGGTTTTCAGGTACTTTAATTGCTCGCTATCTAATTCGGTGTCTAACAAGATGCGGCTCAGGCCCACGATGCCATTAAGCGGCGTACGCAGCTCGTGGCTGATAGTTGAGATGAAAGTCGTCTTATCCCTACTGGCGTTCTCCAGCGCGTCCTGATAGCGCTTACGCTCAGTTATATCGCGCCCAAAGCCCATTAACCCGTGCCGCTTACCGACACGGTCGTAAAACGGCACTTTACGCAATTCAAAGCAGGCTTTGCGGCCATCGGGGTACACCAACCACTGCTCATAGGTCAGCGAAACGTTGTGACGGAAAACTTTCTCATCGGTTTCCATGACTTTCTCGGCAATATCCGGCGCATAAACCTCTTTAGGGGTCAGTCCGACCAATTGCTTCTCACTTTTTCCGGTCAGCAACTCCATTGCCCGGTTGCAGCCGGAGAACTCATTATCTTCGTTACGGTAATAAACCAAATCCGGTGAAGCATCCAAAAAAGAGCGCAATAAGGCCGACTGCTGCCCTAACTCAACTTGCGCCTGTTCACGGTGGCCCATTTCTTCTTTCAGTTTGTCGACCACTTGCAGATGCGCTTTCTCTGCTTTCTCACGCTCGACGATTTCCTGATTAAGTTGAGCAATATTCTCCGTCAGTTGTTTATTTAGCTCTAAATCGCGATAACGCATCACTTCAAGCTTATCCACCAACCGCGATAAACGCTGGCGCGACTCTTCCAGTTGTTCAACCACCACCGACAGGAAATACACTGCCCATGGGGTTATCAGCAAACCAAAGAAAATGGAACGCACCAGATCGAGGGTTTCCACCGAGCCACTCAATACAAAGGTCACCGCCATCTGAACCACCATGGCCAGCAACACCAGCACAGATGCCAGTAGCAGTGAGAAGCGAACCAGCCCTAACTTAACCATTAAATCAACGTAGTACTGGGCTAATACCCTGATTTGCTTCATAGCAACCCCTGTCTGTGTTTATCTGATAAATCATACCGGAAATCTGTCAAGAGATAAGATGGCTTCCTCAGAAGTGTGGAAAAGATTGCAAATCACAATGAGGTATTGTGTGAGAAACAAGGTGGGCGGTAAAAAATTACGGCGTAGCGAGCTAAGTCAGACTGAGTGCGTACAGCGCGGAAAAACCGGAGCGTACACGTAGTACGTGAGGATTTTGAGCACTGCACAATCCCAGTATGACGATGCGCAGTAGCCGATCACCGCGCAGAGGCTTGCCCGCCATGGGCCAGCATATAATTATTCAACTCATTCATACCCGTCCAGCGGTTCGCGCACCACAATGGCGCAAGCAGGGTTGGCCTGCGGGCACTGGCAGAAATCCGGTGGTAGACAATTTCGGCGGGGGTATGGCGGATCATTTCACCGGCGGTCAGCACATAATCTTCCAGTGCCAGTTCGGGCAAACGCCCCGCCCGCCAAGCTTTGGCCATGATACTGCCCTCCACGATATGCAGCGGGTGCAGTTTTATCCCATCGACACCGGTTGCCACCACTTTCTCCAGCGTTTCCATGCACTGCGCCTGATTCTCACCGGGCAAGCCAACAATTAAATGGCAGCACACTTTCAGCCCTCGGGCACGAGCACGGCGGGCAGTTTGCTGGTAACAAGCAAAATCATGGCCACGATTAATACGTTTGAGGGTTTTATCATTCGCAGTTTGTAGCCCCAACTCCAACCAAACCTCATAACCTTGCTGATGATAACCACTCAATAAATCCAACACCGCGTCGGGCACACAATCGGGCCGAGTGCCGACACACAAACCCACAATGTCAGCTTCAGCCAAAGCTTGCTCATACATCGCCGCCAGCGCATTGACCTCTGCATAAGTACTGGTATAGGCCTGGAAGTAGGCCAGGTAGCGTTTTGCCCGATTGGCTTTTTTGGCCTGTTCCGCTAATTGCTGTGCAATGCCCTGCTGCTGCATTTGTTCGTCGGCAAATGAGGCCACATTGCAAAAAGTGCAGCCGCCGCGCCCCAGAGTTCCATCACGATTAGGGCAGCTAAACCCGCCGTGTAGCGTGAGTTTATGAATTTTTTCACCATAGCGGCGCTGTAAATCCGCACCAAACATATTGACTAATCGCTGCAACTGCATAATCTTGGCACTGCCTGTCAAAAAAGAGCTTTAGGCTACCCGCTAGCGATATCATTCGCGATGACAGAGATCAACTCCCAAGCCCTTGGGTGCAGCTTCGCATAACCATTCACTATAAATGCAAATAAAATCACTTGACCGATGATTAAATTTTCTTATTTCCACCAAGCCCTTAGCGCTTCTGTTACAATTCAATGAAAAATAGTTTTAAACACCAGAAAATATATTAAATCCAGTTTATCATTCCGCAATCCCCACCAGCACTAGCATGGTGCAGCGATTTGTCGATTGCACTATAGTGAGACAGCTCACACTTTAGTATCTACTCCATGGCGCATTGAACAGGGTAAAAACGCCAATAAATTTATATTTATCATTACGATAAACCCACTTATTACATTAACGATATATCTTACGCCTATATTTGACCTGAGTATTCTTTCTCGCTAAGTTGGAAGTCCGCTGGAAGCTTTCTAGACGGGCAAACGTCTAGTCATAATTATGCAGTAATTTAAGACTCCCTCTTAAAACAAGTCTTATACCACTTGTGAGAACCGTCACAAGAGGCCATTGCCGGAGGGCGGAAAAGCAGATTTGCCGCAAAATACGCGGCTGTCAGCCCACCCCGTCTGATGCCAATATGTCCTTCTGGAGTCGGTTTGTGAGAGTCTCGCAGAGCCTGGGGAGGTTCACTGATATGTTGTACGATAAATCCCTTGAGAGGGACAACTGTGGTTTCGGCCTAATCGCCCACATAGAAGGCGAACCTAGCCATAAGGTCGTGCGTACCGCTATACACGCACTGGCCCGAATGCAACACCGTGGCGCGATCCTTGCTGATGGCAAGACCGGCGACGGTTGTGGTCTGCTATTACAAAAACCGGATCGTTTTTTCCGGATGGTCGCTGAAGAACGCGGATGGCGTTTGGCCAAAAACTATGCCGTCGGCATGATGTTTCTCAGTCAGGACGAAGAACTCGCCAAGGCAAGCCGCCGCATTGTAGAAGAAGAATTGCAAAACGAAACGCTGTCGATTATCGGCTGGCGTGAAGTGCCGACCAACCCAGATGTTCTTGGTGAAATCGCTCTCTCCTCCCTGCCTCGGATTGAACAAATTTTTGTGAACGCCCCTGCTGGCTGGCGTCCACGTGATATGGAACGCCGCCTGTTTGTAGCACGTCGCCGTATTGAGAAGCGCATTACCAACGACAAAGACTTCTACGTTTGTAGTTTCTCTAACTTGGTCACGATCTATAAAGGCTTATGTATGCCTACGGATCTGCCGCGCTTTTATCTGGATTTGGCTGACCTGCGCATGGAATCGGCTATTTGCCTGTTCCACCAGCGCTTTTCGACTAACACCGTGCCGCGCTGGCCACTGGCTCAGCCGTTCCGCTATCTGGCGCACAACGGCGAAATCAACACCATCGCCGGTAACCGCCAATGGGCCAAAGCACGTGCCTACAAATTTAAAACGCCATTAATTCCGGACTTGCAGGATGCGGCCCCTTTCGTCAATGAGACCGGCTCGGACTCCAGTTCACTGGATAACATGCTGGAACTGTTCCTCAGCGGCGGGATGGATTTGATCCGTGCTATGCGTCTGTTAGTGCCGCCGGCCTGGCAGAATAACCCGGATATGGATACCGACCTGCGCGCTTTCTTTGACTTCAACTCCATGCATATGGAGCCATGGGATGGCCCTGCCGGGATTGTAATGTCAGATGGCCGCTACGCCGCCTGTAACCTCGACCGTAATGGCCTACGCCCTGCGCGCTATGTCATCACCAAAGATAAACTCATCACCTGCGCCTCTGAAGTCGGTATCTGGGATTACCAGCCCGATGAAGTGATCGAAAAAGGCCGTGTCGGCCCCGGTGAACTGATGGTGATTGACACCCGCAGCGGTAAAATTCTGCATTCCGCCGAAACTGATAACGACCTGAAAAGCCGCCACCCCTATAAAGAGTGGATGGAAAAGAACGTTAAGCGCTTGGTGCCGTTTGAAGATCTGCCGGAAGATCAGGTGGGTAGCCGCCAGTTAGATGATTCGACACTGGAAACCTATCAAAAGCAGTTTGGTTACAGTAGTGAAGAGCTGGATCAAGTCATCCGCGTATTGGGTGAAATTGGTCAGGAAGCCACTGGCTCAATGGGTGATGACACCCCGTTTGCCGTGCTTTCCAGCGGCCCGCGTATTATTTACGATTACTTCCGCCAGCAGTTTGCGCAGGTCACCAACCCGCCAATCGATCCGCTGCGTGAAGCGCATGTTATGTCACTGGCGACCAGTATTGGCCGTGAAATGAACGTATTTTGCGAAGCCGAAGGTCAGGCGCACCGCCTGAGCTTTAAATCGCCTATTTTGCTGTTCTCCGATTTCCAACAATTAACCACCTTGGAAGGGGAACATTACCGCGCTGATCGGCTGGATCTGACCTTTAACCCGGCGGAGACGGATTTGGAACAAGCGGTGCTGGCCTTGTGCGAAGAGGCTGAGCGCAAAGTGCGTGATGGTGCCGTGATGTTGGTGCTGTCAGACCGTGCTATCGCCCCTGACCGCCTGCCGGTACCGGCCCCGATGGCTGTCGGCGCGATCCAAACTCGCTTAGTCGAAAAAAATCTGCGCTGCGACGCCAACATTATTGTTGAAACCGCCAGCGCCCGTGACCCGCACCACTTTGCAGTGTTGCTCGGTTTTGGTGCGACCGCGATTTACCCTTATTTAGCTTATGAATCATTAGCTAAATTAGTTGATAGCCAGGCGATTGATAAAAAGTATCGCGATGTGATGCTCAACTATCGCAACGGCATCAATAAAGGGCTGTACAAAATCATGTCCAAAATGGGCATTTCAACCGTCGCCTCCTACCGCTGCGCCAAACTGTTTGAAGCTGTTGGCTTGCACCGCGACCTATCCGACCTATGCTTCCAAGGTGTGGTTAGCCGTATTGGCGGGGCCAGTTTCAGTGATTTCCAACAGGATTTACAGAATCTGTCCAAACGCGCCTGGCTGAAACGCAAGCCGCTGGATCAGGGCGGATTACTGAAATTTGTCCACAACGGCGAATACCATGCGTATAACCCGGATGTGGTCAGCACCTTACAAACCGCGGTTCACAGCGGCGAATACAGTGATTATCAGGTTTATGCCAAGCTGGTGAATGAGCGCCCGGTTGCCACATTGCGCGATCTGCTGGCCATCAAACCGCAAGGCACCCCGATCCCAGTCGATCAAGTTGAACCGGCTGAATCTCTGTTCCAGCGCTTTGATACTGCCGCCATGTCCATCGGCGCACTCAGCCCGGAAGCCCATGAATCACTCGCCATCGCCATGAACAGCCTCGGTGGGTTCTCTAACTCCGGTGAAGGCGGTGAAGACCCCGCGCGTTACGGCACCAATAAAGTGTCCCGTATCAAGCAGGTGGCTTCTGGCCGTTTCGGTGTGACACCGGCGTATCTGGTGAATGCTGATGTTATCCAGATCAAAGTGGCGCAAGGAGCAAAACCGGGCGAAGGTGGCCAATTACCGGGTGATAAAGTCACGCCGTATATCGCCAAACTGCGCTACTCGGTGCCGGGTGTGACTTTGATTTCCCCACCGCCGCACCATGATATTTACTCAATCGAAGACTTAGCACAGCTGATTTTCGATTTGAAACAGGTCAATCCGAAAGCCCTGATTTCAGTGAAACTGGTTTCTGAGCCGGGCGTCGGCACCATTGCCACCGGTGTGGCGAAAGCTTATGCCGATTTGATCACCATCGCCGGTTACGACGGCGGTACTGGCGCAAGCCCACTTTCTTCGGTGAAATATGCCGGTTGCCCGTGGGAACTGGGGCTGGTGGAAACTCAGCAAGCACTGGTTGCTAATGGCCTGCGCCATAAAATCCGTCTGCAAGTGGATGGCGGCCTGAAAACCGGCGTCGACATTGTTAAAGCGGCAATTTTGGGTGCGGAAAGCTTCGGCTTCGGTACTGGCCCTATGGTAGCACTGGGTTGTAAATACTTACGCATTTGCCACCTGAATAACTGCGCCACTGGTGTAGCCACCCAAGATGAGAAATTGCGTCGTGACCATTATCACGGCCTGCCTGAACGTGTAGTGAACTACTTCCAGTTTATCGCCCGTGAAACCCGTGAAATCATGGCGGAGCTGGGTGTTAGCCAACTGGTTGATTTGATTGGCCGTACTGACATGCTGCTGGAACTTGATGGCATCTCCGCCAAACAGAACAAGTTGGATTTGTCGCCAATGCTGAAAACAGCTACGCCACATCCGGGTAAAGCACTGTATTGCACCGAAAGTAACCCTCCGTTTGATAAAGGCTTATTGAACAAAGAGTTGCTGGCACAAGCTGAACCGCACATTGAAGCGAAACACAGCAAGACGTTTTACTTTGATATTCGCAACACCGACCGCTCAGTGGGCGCGGCGTTGTCCGGCGCGATTGCCACTAAACATGGCGACCAAGGCCTGGCAACTGACCCTATCAAAGCTTACTTCTCCGGCACTGCCGGTCAGAGCTTCGGGGTGTGGAATGCGGGCGGCGTCGAGCTAACCCTGACGGGCGATGCCAACGATTATGTCGGTAAAGGCATGGCCGGTGGCCGCATCGCAGTGCGCCCGCCTGTGGGTTCCAACTTCCGCAGTCATGAAGCCAGCATTGTCGGCAATACCTGTCTGTATGGCGCCACTGGCGGCAAATTGTTCGCCGCGGGTCGAGCCGGTGAGCGTTTTGCCGTGCGTAACTCCGGTGCGATTACTGTCGTTGAAGGTATCGGTGATAACGGTTGTGAATATATGACGGGCGGGATTGTCTGCGTACTGGGCCGTACCGGGATTAACTTCGGGGCCGGGATGACGGGTGGTTTCGCTTATGTCCTTGATGAAGATGGTGAATTCCGTAAACGCGTTAACCCTGAGCTGGTCGAAGTGCTCGACGTCGACCAACTGGCAATCCATGAAGAGCATCTGCGCGGCCTGATCACTGAACATGTTCAGTTGACGGGTTCTAGCCGTGGTGAAGAAATTCTGGCTAACTGGCCGGAATGGGTGACCAAGTTTGCTTTGGTTAAACCGAAATCCAGCGATGTGAAAGCACTGTTGGGTCACCGTAGCCGTTCCGCAGCTGAGCTGCGGGTTCAAGCGCAGTAAGGGGTTGAAATGAGTCAGAATGTTTATCAGTTTATCGACCTACAGCGCGTAGATCCGCCGAAAAAGCCGCTGAAGATCCGCAAAATTGAATTTGTTGAGATTTACGAGCCATTCTCGGAAACCCAGGCAAAAGCACAGGCAGACCGCTGTTTGTCGTGTGGCAATCCCTACTGTGAATGGAAATGCCCGGTTCATAACTACATCCCTAACTGGCTGAAACTGGCCAACGAAGGGCGAATTATGGAAGCGGCAGACTTAGCTCACCAGACCAACAGCTTGCCGGAAGTCTGTGGCCGTGTGTGCCCGCAAGACCGCTTGTGTGAAGGGTCTTGTACCCTGAATGACGAGTTTGGCGCGGTCACTATCGGCAACATCGAGCGCTATATCAGTGATAAAGCCATTGAAATGGGCTGGAAGCCGGATATGTCCCATGTTCACCCCACCGGTAAACGTGTGGCGGTGATTGGCGCTGGCCCTGCCGGGCTAGCCTGTGCTGATGTGCTCGCGCGTAATGGCGTACAGGCGGTGGTATTTGACCGCCACCCAGAGATTGGCGGCTTGCTCACCTTTGGTATTCCGGCTTTTAAGCTGGAAAAAGAAGTGATGATAAAGCGCCGCAAAATCTTCTCCGAGATGGGCATTGAATTCCAACTGAATACTGAAGTTGGCAAAGACATCACCATGGATGCGCTGCTGCAAGAATATGACGCGGTGTTCCTCGGTGTGGGCACTTACCAATCCATGCGCGGTGGCTTGGAAAACGAAGATGCATCCGGTGTGTATGATGCGCTGCCATTCCTGATCGCCAATACAAAACAGTTAATGGGCTATGAGGCTGCACCTCACGAACCCTATATCAACATGCAAGGTAAACGCGTGGTGGTGCTGGGTGGCGGTGATACCGCGATGGACTGCGTGCGCTCCTCCATTCGCCAAGGGGCTACCGACGTGGTTTGCGCCTATCGCCGTGATGAAGCCAACATGCCGGGTTCCAAGCGGGAAGTGAAAAATGCCCGCGAGGAAGGGGTCGAATTTAAATTCAACCTGCAACCTTTGAGCATCGAAGTGAACAGTAACGGCAAAGTTTGTGGTGTGAAGATGGTTCGCACTCAACTGGGCGCTCCAGATGCACAAGGCCGTAGTGTGGCTGAGCAGATCCCAGGTTCAGAACATATTCTGCCCGCAGATGCCGTGGTGATGGCGTTTGGCTTCCGTCCACACAGCATGGAATGGTTGGCGGCTCACGACGTGGCATTGGATAAACAGGGCCGTGTGGTAGCACCAGAGCGCACGGATAATGCCTTCCAGACCAGTAACCCAAAAATCTTTGCCGGTGGCGATATTGTCCGTGGCTCTGATTTGGTGGTAACTGCCATTGCTGAAGGCCGCAAAGCGGCTGAAGGTATTATGAATTATCTGGAAGTTTGATCCCAATATAGACTCAAAGAAATCAGGGGCTGGTTATCCAGCCCCTTTTTATTGCTATTTTCTACTGCATATCCCCACTTACTCAAGATTTTGTAACAATCTCAGCAACCTTATTTGCAACATTTTATACCTAAAGCGCTATAGTAAAGGCCGAGTTCATATTGATTAATACTTTATGAGCCAATTTCACTGGTCTGCATATTATGTTGTTACGCCTTGTTTTAAAGAAAGGATCATCTGTTATGAAATCTCACTTACTTTTCATTGCTGGCGGCTTGCTGGCTATTAGCAGCAGCGCATTAGCGATGTCACTTAATTATCAAGAAGTTGGCTACAATATTGAGGCGCGAGGCGCTCGTGCAGTGGTGGCTGAATTAGCAAAAGCGGGGCAATTACCTGCTGTAGAGAATAATATCAAGCTGGGTGATGATAACTGGATTGCCATGGCTCCTAAATTAGCAGATGCCGGCAACGCGAGTTTCACTGCGGGGGTGAAATCTGCCCTATCCTCCGCGCTAATTTATAACCCAGCCGCGGTACTCAAAGCAGTAAGCAACAGTAAGACTCTCACTTTGTCAGAGATTTGTACTGCGCCAGCCGAGGTTAAAGATAGCGCGGCGAAAGCCAATTTCCAGCAACGCGCTACTCACACCCTGTCAACCATCAGAAATAGTGACATGATGAGCCAACGTGATAGCTGCCTGGCCGAGCTGAAAAAGTTATCTTAATTTTGGCTATGACCAATATAATTGGCAGAAATAATAAGGGCGGCCAAAGCCGCCCTGATAATACATTTGCTCGAGAAATAAAAAAGACTACTTAACAACCCGCAATGCTGGGCGGCCACCACTGCGTGGCGGTTGCGGCGGCTCATCATCCGGTGAGTTACCCTCGCCGTGAGGCACTTGAGTCTCATCCGTTACCAACATCAAGTTTTCCGTCGGCGCAGCCTCGTTATCTTCTTCTTCCATGCCGACAAAATTGCCATCAGCATCAGAATCGTAAGCTTCTTCAGGTTCAAACATAGTGCCGGAACCATTTTCACGCGCATAGATTGCCATCACCGCCCCCATAGGGACAGTCACTTCGCGGGGAATACCACCAAAACGGGCATTGAAACTCACTTCCTCATTGCCCAATTCCAGATTCCCTACTGCACGCGGTGCCACATTCAATACAATTTGCCCATCACGGGCAAACTCCATTGGCACCGAAACACCCGGCCGGGTAACATCCACAACCAGATGTGGAGTCAGTTGATTATCAATCAACCACTCATAGAATGCGCGCAACAAGTAAGGACGGCGCGGAGTCATACCAGACGTCGCCATAAAATTAACCCCGGGTTTGCAGGCGCATTTCACGTTCAGCTTCAGTCAAAGAAGCCAGGAATGCATCACGCTCAAACACACGTGTCATATAGCCTTTCAGCTCTTTAGAACCTGCGCCAGTGAATTCAATACCTAATTCTGGTAAACGCCACAGCAGAGGAGCCAGATAACAATCGACCAGACTGAACTCTTCGCTCATAAAGAAAGGCATTTCATTAAACACTGGTGCAATAGTCAGCAGTTCTTCACGTAATTGTTTACGAGCAGCATCCGCTTCTTGCGCATTGCCTTTCTGAATTTTCGCCAGTAGTGAATACCAATCCTGCTCAATACGGTTCATCATCAAACGGCTGCTACCGCGTGCTACAGGGTAGACCGGCATCAATGGCGGGTGAGGAAAACGCTCATCCAGATACTCCATGATGATGCGGGATTCATACAGCGTCAGCTCGCGATCAACCAAAGTAGGGACGGTCTGGTAGGGATTGAGGTCAATCAGATCCTGCGGCAGATTATCAGCTTCAACCTGCTCAATCTCAACACTGACACCTTTCTCCGCCAGTACGATGCGTACTTGATGGCTAAAAATGTCGGTCGGGCCGGAAAACAGCGTCATTACCGAACGTTTGTTGGCAGCGACAGCCATGAAAACCTCCAAGATTATCTAGAAAAAACAATGCGAATAGCCCACGGTGACGTTGCTATCCTGAGTCGTTTTACAGCCGGTTCGCAATCATGGTCGTTGCTGCCGTAAATAAGCCTTGGTCGAGAAAATAATTCAGCCAGGGAGATACACGGACGCCAACAGTTCGCCGAACAGGCACAAAAGTGAGTGATAGTTTACCAGATTTTGCATGTTTTGTGGGGATGGTGCTGCGATTTCATGAACAATTGTCTATCTGACAACGGGTTAGCGGCAAAAATATAATGAATAAAATAGCGGAAGGGTACTTTTAGCGATTGATCTGGCTTAAAACAAATAAAAAAACCCGGTGAGACACCGGGTTTTTACCATTAATCTGATGCCGTGAAGGCAAAAAATTAACGTTTGGAGAACTGTGGACGACGACGTGCTTTACGCAGACCCACTTTCTTACGCTCAACTTCACGCGCATCACGCGTTACGAAGCCAGCTTTACGCAGTTCACCACGCAGAGATTCGTCATATTCCATCAGTGCACGGGTGATACCGTGACGGATAGCGCCAGCCTGACCTGAAATACCACCACCTTTAACAGTGATGTACATGTCAAACTTGGTAACCATGTCTACCAGTTCCAACGGTTGATTCACTACCATACGGGCAGTTTCACGACCGAAGTAAACTTCAAGGCTACGTTGGTTAATAACGATTTTACCGCTACCCGGCTTAAGAAAAACGCGTGCAGCAGAACTTTTGCGGCGACCAGTGCCGTAGTATTGATTTTCAGCCATTGCCATAATCCCGATTAAATGTCCAGAACTTGCGGTTGCTGTGCCGCATGATTGTGCTCAGTACCTGCATAAACTTTAAGTTTACGATACATTGCACGGCCCAGCGGACCCTTCGGCAGCATGCCTTTAACCGCGATTTCAATCACACGCTCAGGACTGCGGGCAATCATCTCTTCAAAGGTCGCTTGTTTGATACCACCGATGTGACCGGTGTGACGGTAATAAATCTTGTCTGTACGCTTGTTGCCGGTTACAGCAACTTTTTCTGCGTTCAGAACGATGATGTAATCACCAGTATCAACGTGCGGGGTGTATTCCGCTTTATGCTTGCCGCGTAGGCGACTAGCCAGTTCAGTAGCGAGGCGACCTAAGGTCTTACCATTCGCGTCAACAACATACCAGTCGCGTTTTACAGTTTCTGGTTTAGCTGTGAAAGTTTTCATTATAAAAGCTTACCCAATTAATAAGTTACACGTTGGTGAACACCCAAACGTTCAAAAACAGTTGAGGCTCACACGACCATCAGTCCAGCAAACCTACCCCTTCGAATAGCCAATGCTGGCACTATACAAAGTTCTGGGAAAAAAACTTTGTTGTAACGTGGGGTCGCAAGATTATAGAGAAGTCGACGTCAAAGATCGAACTGTTTTTGGCGAGAAAGGTATAAATTAAACATGTTAAGTTAGGGCGAAGAATAATCGCCCACCACAGAATAGCATTTTAGCGCCCATAAAGTGAATAACTGAGGCGCAGATTACTTTCACAGCAAGTACAGTTATGGCAAATGCGGTAAAGAGAGATACTCTTCACTTTGCATCTCTTGTAGCCGTGATAAACAGCGCTGATACTCAAATTTAAGCCGTTCGCCGCAATAAATTTCGAACATTGATGCTTCCGCTGCAATGATAAGTTTTACCCGCCGCTCATAAAATTCATCAACTAATGCCAAAAAACGCCGGGCGGTGTTTTCATCCTGCGTCGCCATCTTATGGACATTGTGCAGCAATACGGTGTGATAAAGCTTAGAAAGCGCGATGTAATCCAACTGGCTGCGCGCCTCTTCACACAATGTGTGGAAATCAACCGCCAGCACCCCTTGCGCAGAGCAAATCGCCGGTAAAGGCCGGTGATTAACTTCCAGTATCGGGGATTTTTCGCCCTCTTTCCCCGCAAGTTTGACGAAAATATCCTCCATCGCCTGTTCAGTCTGCGGGTTAAGCGGTGTCAGGTAGAGATTAGCCTGAGTTAATGTGCGCAGGCGGTAATCAATACCAGCATCGACATTCATTACATCGCAATATTGCTTAATAAGCTCAATCGCCGGCAAGAAGCGAGCGCGCTGCAAACCGTTACGATACAAATCATCCGGTGGAATATTGGACGTCGCAACCAGTGTGATCCCACGGGCAAACAATGCTTCCAGCAATGTCGCCAGCAGCATGGCATCAGTAATATCCGAAACAAAAAATTCATCAAAACACAGCACATCAGTTTGAGCCTTGAAACCATCAGCAATAATTTCTAATGGATTTTCATGACCTTGCAATGTTGTTAGCTCTTGATGCACCCGCAACATAAAACGGTGGAAATGCAGGCGGAGCTTACGTTCACCCGGCAAGCTGTGGAAAAACATATCCATCAGCCAAGTTTTACCCCGCCCGACACCGCCCCACATATATAAGCCCTGAGCTGGGCGTATTGGCATTTTTGACGCGCCCCGGCCCAGTAAGCGGCCCAAACGCCCTCGGATACCTACATTGACCGCAGGCGTGCTTTGGCGTTGATTCAATTCCTGATAAAGAGTGTCCAGCCGTGCGACAGTACGCCGCTGGACGTCATCAGATTGATAGTCGCCAGCATCAATTGCTTGCTGGTAAAGTGCTATAGGTGAACTCGGTTGCATGTTTATCAATAATCCCTGATAAAAATAATCTCTGATAAAATAGTTATCTACTTTTCGCGGTACTTTCTTGCTGATTTATCGGGTAATCGCAGCATTTACCGACTCTGCTACTGCGGAAAAAGCCTGATAACCATAGGCAATGTTGCATCAGGATTCCACTCAGACAAGGTTAACGGTTATAGTGGGTATTATTAAGTGAAAAAGCCCTGCTGAACAATGAAGTCAAAAAAGGAGTCATTATGACCTGGGAGTATGCGCTTATTGGGTTGGTTGTTGGTATTGTGATTGGCGCGGTGGCTATGCGCTTTGGCAATCGTAAATTGCGTCAGCAGCAAGTGCTGCAAAATGAGCTGGAGAAAAGTAAATCAGATCTGGAAGAATATCGTCAGGAACTGGTTGGGCATTTTGCCCGCAGTGCCGAGTTGCTCGATAACATGGCTCGCGACTATCGCCAGCTTTATCAGCATATGGCGAAAAGCTCCAATAACTTGTTGCCAGACTTGCCAATGCAAGATAATCCGTTCCGCTACCGTCTGACGGAATCTGAAGCAGATAATGATCAGGCACCGGTCAAAATGCCACCTCGTGACTACTCCGAAGGGGCATCCGGTTTACTGCGTCCGGAACATCAGACCCGGGACTAAGCTAAACTTCTATCTATGCCCTAAATAATTCGAGTTGCAGGAAGGCGGCAAACGAGATACAAATCGGTCGGGAAGCGATTTGAACAGTATTTATGCTGCCCGCTGGGTGAGTCTCAGGGATGAGGCTCATTAACTCCGATAAGCTTACTGTGGTAAGTGATTCGGGTTATTGAGTTTAACCAACGCACATGCAGCTTGAAGTATGACGGGCATATCAAGCTGACTGCGGCGCACACCGCCGTGGTCAGCACATTTACACTTCTATACCTACCTCTCCTTGAATTGCTTTACGCTAACCCCTATATCAAGTGACATCTTAGGGTGCTTATTTTTAGAACAGCAATAGCCTTTTGAAATAAGTGAATTTTTTAGCTCATTCAGAGTCTGAATTTACACCGGGCCTGTAGTAGCCATCTACCCTATTCATTCACCGTTAGGTATTGAGAGAGTTTAAATCAATGAAGAAAAAGTCATTATTTCTTAGTGCGCTGGCAATGAGTGTCGGCTTAGGTCTCGCATCTGTTCCTATGGTAAACGCAGCAGCTCTTCCGGCGGCCGTTGCCGGGCAATCAGTCCCAAGTTTGGCACCTATGCTGGAGAAAGTGTTGCCCGCGGTCGTCAGCGTCCATGTCTCTGGCACACAGGTACAGCAGCAACGTTTGCCGGAAGAATTCAAATTCTTCTTTGGCCCAAATGCGCCAACCGGCAAAGAGAGTAACCGCCCATTTGAAGGGCTGGGATCTGGCGTCATCATTAACGCGGAAAAAGGTTATGTGCTGACCAATAACCACGTAATCAATAACGCGGATAAAATTCGTGTTCAGCTCAATGATGGCCGTGAATATGATGCCAAATTGCTGGGCCGTGATGAACAAACTGATATCGCTTTATTGCAGCTAACTGACGCCAAAAATCTGACGGCGATTAAAATTGCAGATTCCGATAACCTGCGAGTCGGTGATTTTGCCGTCGCTGTGGGCAACCCATTTGGCCTCGGCCAGACCGCGACCTCCGGTATCATTTCCGCACTTGGCCGCAGTGGTTTGAATCTGGAAGGGTTAGAAAACTTTATCCAGACCGACGCCTCTATCAACCGAGGCAATTCGGGTGGTGCGCTGGTCAACCTGAATGGCGAATTGATTGGGATTAACACCGCAATTCTGGCACCGGGGGGCGGTAATATCGGTATTGGCTTTGCCATTCCAAGTAATATGGCGCAAAACCTCAGCCAACAGTTAATTGAATTTGGCGAAGTGAAACGCGGCCTGTTGGGTATTCGTGGCAGCGAAATGACCGCTGATATGGCGAAAGCCTTTAATATTGATGCGCAGCGCGGTGCTTTTGTCAGTGAAGTGCTGCCAAAATCAGCGGCCTCTAAAGCCGGTATCAAAGCAGGCGACGTGTTAGTTTCCGTGGATGGCAAACCCATTAGCAGCTTTGCTGAGTTACGCGCCAAAGTAGGCACCACCGGGCCGGGCAAAACCGTTAAAGTCGGTTTATTGCGTGATGGCAAACCGCTTGAAGTGGCTGTAACGTTGGAGAACAGCAGCCCAACATCGACCAGTGCAGATACCTTATCACCTTCATTGCAAGGCGCATCACTGAGCAATGGCGAAATCAAAGGTGGCAGCAAGGGTGTCAAAGTTGAGAACGTAACCAAAGGCTCACCGGCAGCGCAATCGGGCTTGCAGAAAGACGATGTGATTATTGCCGTAAACCGTGTGCGAGTGAAAGATATCGCCGAGTTACGCAAAGCTATTGAAGCGAAACCTGCTGTAATTGCACTGAATATTGTTCGCGGTGAAGAGAATATTTATCTGTTAATCCGCTAATTTGCTGAAAAATCGGACACAGCACAATGCTGTGTCCGCCAAACTCATGCTATTCTCCCGTTACCTATTCATTCATGCCTTAAACTTCATGTTTCTTAAGCTATTGCGTTCTATTATTTTGGGGCTAATTGTTGCCGGTATCTTGCTGGTCGCAATACCTATGCTCCGCAGCCCCGGCCACTTTTTTTCGGGCAATGGTGATAGCGTAGATGAAGAGACCCCTGTCAGTTATAACCAAGCTGTACGCAGAGCTGCCCCTGCCGTTGTTAATGTTTATAACCGTAGCCTAAGCCCTAATCAGGAAGGATTAGCCATTCGAACCTTAGGTTCTGGCGTGATCATGAATGATAAGGGTTATATCCTGACGAATAAACACGTCATCAATAATGCAGAACAAATCATTGTCGCATTACAAAATGGCCGTATCTCTGAAGCCTTGTTGGTCGGTTCAGATAATCTGACTGATTTAGCCGTGTTGAAAATTGATGCCGTCAACCTACAGGTTATTCCGATTAATATTAACCGGACACCACATATTGGTGATGTCGTGCTGGCTATTGGCAATCCCTATAATCTTGGTCAAACCGTCACGCAGGGGATTATCAGTGCCACCGGGCGTATAGGTTTGAGTTCTTCTGGCCGACAAAATTTCCTCCAAACAGATGCCTCCATTAATCAGGGTAACTCCGGGGGAGCGCTGGTCAATACGCTTGGCGAGTTGGTGGGGATCAACACACTTTCATTTGATAAAAGTAGCAATGGGGAAACCCCGGAAGGCATCGGTTTTGCTATTCCAACCGCACTTGCCACCAAAGTGATGGAAAAATTGATTCGCGATGGGCGGGTGATCCGTGGCTATATTGGCATTACCGGCGAGGAGTATCCGCCATTCAATGCCAGCGGTAATAATGGCGACCGAATACATGGCATTAAGGTGAATAAGATATCGCCAAATGGCCCGGCAGCGAATGCTAACTTGCAAGTGGGTGATATTATTCTAAGCGTTAATAGTAAGCCTGCGACGTCCGTGATAGAAACCATGGATCAGGTGGCAGAAATTCGTCCTGGAACCACAATTCCGGTCTTATTATTACGCAATGGTCAGCAAATCACGGCACAAATTACTATTACCGAATTGGATCAAAATGAGCTGCTTGAACAACAGCCAGCGCCGTTGTCATAGGGGCTATATATCCTAACCGGATGTATCAATTGCAAAAAAAATCGCAAAAAAATGCCAGCCTGATGTCACTCACCGGCTGGCATTTTTTATAAGGCGGTTAGAAAAAGCGTTTTTTTGAAAAAGTCTATTCGCCTTTTATACGCTCAATATTGGCACCTAACGCACGTAATTTATCTTCGATACCTTCGTAACCACGATCGATATGATAAATACGGTCAACAATGGTCACCCCATCAGCGACACAGCCCGCTAATACCAAGCTAGCAGAAGCACGCAAATCGGTTGCCATGACCTGAGCACCAGACAACTGCTCAACGCCATAGCAAATCACAGTATTGCTCTCGATTTCTGCATGTGCGCCCATACGGATAAGCTCTGGCACATGCATAAAACGATTTTCAAAAATTGTTTCGGTGATAACACCGGTTCCTTCTGCAACCAAGTTCAATAAACTGAACTGAGCCTGCATATCTGTTGGGAAACCAGGGTGTGGCGCAGTCCGCAAGGTAATGGCTTTAGGCCGTTTGCCATGCATATCCAGGCTTATCCAGTCCTCGCCGATTTCAATATCAGCGCCCGCTTCACGCAGCTTAGCCAATACTGCATCCAGTGTATCTGGACGAGTCTGACGACAAACCACTTTACCGCCAGAGATAGCCGCTGCAACCAGGAAAGTCCCGGTTTCAATACGGTCAGGCAGCACTCGGTAAACACCGCCACCCAAGCGAGCTACACCCTCAATGGTTATGCGGTCAGTACCTGCGCCAGTGATTTTAGCGCCCAGCGTATTCAGGAAATTCGCTGTATCGACAATTTCTGGTTCGCGAGCGGCGTTTTCAATGACTGTAGTCCCCTCAGCCAAGGTTGCTGCACTCATAATGGTCACTGTTGCGCCAACGCTGACTTTATCCATCACGATATGCGCGCCTTTCAGGCGGCCATTGACGGAAGCTTTAACGTAACCTTCTTCCAGCTTGATTTCAGCACCCAACTGTTCCAAACCGGTGATATGCAAATCGACCGGACGCGCACCGATAGCACAACCACCCGGTAAAGAAACCTGCCCTTTACCAAAGCGAGCAACCAGTGGCCCCAAAGCCCAGATGGAGGCGCGCATGGTTTTAACCAAATCATAAGGCGCACAAAACTCATCCACACCACTGGCATCAACAAAAACGGAGCCGGAAGCATCACGTTCGATTTTGGTGCCTAATTGGCTCAACAATTTAATGGTGGTATCAATGTCTTTTAGCTTTGGGACATTTTGCAACTCGACCGGGTCTTCTGCCAATAACGCCGCGAACATTATCGGCAATGCTGCGTTTTTCGCTCCGGAAATGGTGACTTCACCGCTTAGGCGAGTCCGCCCCTGCACACGAAACTTATCCATTGTGACCACTCTTTGTTGTCAAAATACTGGTTGTCAAAATACTGATCGTTGTCAAAATACTGATCGGCAAATTCGAATTCACTGCCCGCTTAAGAAACTGCCTGACAAACCTGTAGGCAATTCAGAAGCCAACAGCATCAAAAACCGTTTAGTTTGCGATCCCGCTGCCACTCTTGCGGCGTATAGGCCTTAATGGATAAAGCATGAATGCGGTTATCAGCAATATATTCCATCAGCGGCGCATACACTGCCTGCTGCTTTTTCACTCGACTCATATCGGCAAATAACTCACCCACAGCAATCACCTGAAAGTGGCTACCATCACCGGTAACATGCGCTTCTTGTAATGCCAATGCTTGCATCAGCACGTCTTTAATTTCGTTAGTATCCATAAGATTCATTCTATTTTAAGAGGATCGTAATCAGTTGAACATATTAGTGGAATACGGCTTTCTCTGAAACTAAAGAAAAGCCCCTGTTTCGTTATTACGCTCAGGGGCTTAAAAACTTTAGCTTTTTGCTTTAGCAATAGGCGACACAAAAGGCCACTAACATAATTCTAATCGCTAGATACTGGCCGTTTTTACCGAGATAACTGTTTCTACCGGGATGACTTCCCGCAAATTATACAGTTCAATCAAGGTAGACAAGCGATCGCTGACACCGGTAATCGCTAATGAGACACCCTGCTTGCCGCGCAGTTCACGAAAGTGAACCAACAGCGCCAGACCGGAGGAATCAACACGCTGTAATTGGCTGACATCAATGCGCGTCTTATCGGCCAACAATGCTTCTCGCTGTTGCCATAGGGGTAACAGCGTTGCGCGATCCAATTCACCTTGCAGTATCAGTGTTTCCTGTTGTGACTGCCATTTCAGTTCATCCGCCATAATCACTACTTATCTAAGGTTATTGGCTGTTTCGCTGCAATGAGCAACTGCTGGGTCAGGCCATCAACACCTTTTTGACGCAAAATAGAGGCCCACTCATTTTGCTTGGTGCTGATCATGCTAACCCCTTCGGCTATCATGTCATACGCCTGCCAATTGCCGGTTTGGCTGTTTTTCCGCCACTGGAAATCTAAACGTACCGGTGGGCGGCCATTAGGGTCAAGGATGGTCACGCGAATGGCGACGATATTGGCATCACCCAATGGCTGATCTGGTGCGACATCGTAAGTTTGGCCGTGATATAGCGCCAATGCTTGGCCATATGCCTGTTCCAGATATTGACTGAATGCATTGAAGTAAGCTTCACGCTGTGCCGGAGTGGCGGCTTTGTAATAGCTGCCCAGCACCAATGCACCTGCATATTTAATCTGAACAAATGGCAATAATTCTTCGCGGACAATAGTGCGTAAATATTCGGGATTTTGCTTAATGTTAGCTTGTTCATTTTTCAGGCGCGTAAAGGTTCTTTGCGCAGCTTCATCCATCAGACGGTATGGGTTAGTTTGATCGACGGCATTAGCCAATGGGGCTACCACCAACAACGCGACCATAAGTAAACGTTTAAACATTCGATACCCTCTTAAGGATGTTGAGTTGCTGGCAAGCTGCCATTTGCTGCCGCAGGTGCCGCAGCCGGTTCACTGGCTGGTGCATCAGAATTACCATCACCGCCACTTTTGTACAAGAACTGACCGATAAGGTCTTCCAGAACCAAAGCAGATTTAGTGTCTTGGATGACGCCGCCATCTTTCAAAATACTGGTGCCCATATCCGGGTCTTCAAAACCGACGTTAAGCGCCAGGAACTGTTCGCCCAATAAACCGGAAGTGCGCACCGCCAGGGAACTGGTGTCCGGGATATGGTTATAGCGCTGCTGGATATCTATCGCCACAAGGGGGCTGTAATTTTTGGTGTCCAGCGTAATATCAGCCACTCGGCCAACCACAACCCCACCAATTTTGACTGGCGAATTGTTTTTCAGGCCACCAATATTGTCAAAATTAGCATAAATCCGATATGTCGGCTGATTACCCACTGATTTGATATCTGCCACTTTCAAGCAGAGGAATACGACCGCCAGAATAGCAATCAGTATAAACGCCCCTACCCAGATTTCACTTTTCTTCGTTTGCATCGACTCAGTTCCCAAACATCAGTGCTGTCAGCACAAAATCTAATCCCAATACCGCCAGTGATGAATGCACCACAGTACGGGTCGTTGCCCGGCTAATCCCCTCAGATGTTGGGATCGCATCATACCCATTGAACAGCGCAATCCAAGTCACGGTAATGGCAAATACCAGGCTCTTAATCAGGCAATTCAGTAAATCTGTGCGCCATTCGACGGCACTTTGCATTGCAGACCAGAAGAAACCGCTATCAATCCCCTTCCAGTCAACACCAACAACGGAACCACCCCAGATGCCCACCGCGACAAAAATAGCCGTCAATAATGGCATACTGATAAGCCCAGCCCAGAACCGAGGAGCAACCACTCGTCTTAGAGGGTCAATCGCCATCATTTCCAAACTAGAAATCTGTTCAGTCGCTTTCATTAGGCCAATCTCTGCCGTCAGGGCAGAACCGGCACGGCCAGCAAACAGCAGCGCCGTCACTACAGGCCCCAATTCTCGCAGTAATGATAAAGAAACCATCATCCCGAGGCTGGCTTCTGCGCTGTATGTGGTGAGGATCAAAAAGCCCTGTAAGCCCAAAACCATACCGATAAATAGGCCGGAAACCACGATAATCAGTAAGGATTGCACCCCAACGCTATACAGTTGCTTGACCAATAATGGCCACTGTTTTCGCGGTTCAGGCCGCCCAACCAGCGCATTAAACAGCATTAAACCCGCGCGACCAAAGGATGCGCAGACATTAATGCCCCGGCGGCCTAAAGACGCCAATGCCTGTACTAACATGAATACTCCATCCATTAACCTAACAGCTCAGTTTTATAATCGCCCGCCGGGAAACGGAAAGGCACCGGCCCGTCGGCAATACCATCGAGGAACTGACGCACCCGCTTATCGTCATTGGCTTGTAGCTGCTCAGGTGTTCCTTCAGCAATCACATGCTGATCGGCAACAATATAAGCATAATCAGCAATACTCAGCACTTCCGGTACATCGTGGGAAACCACCACGCAGGTGACCCCCAGTGCATGATTCAGCTCATCAATCAGTTTTACCAGTACGCCCATGGTGATAGGGTCCTGACCAACAAAAGGCTCATCGAACATAATCAATTCGGGATCAAGGGCGATTGCCCGCGCCAGTGCCGCGCGGCGCGCCATACCGCCAGAAAGTTCAGCGGGCATTAAGTTAGCCGCACCACGCAACCCTACGGCCTCTAACTTCATCATCACCGTGCTATGCAGCAGTTCTTCAGGTAAACGGCTATGTTCACGTAATGGGAAAGCCACATTCTCAAATACTGTTAAATCGGTGAATAACGCACCCGATTGAAACAACATGCTCATTTTCTTGCGCACATCATACAAACGCTGACGAGAAAGAGCCGGAATATTATCACCATCAAACCAGATTTCACCGGTATCGGGTGCCAGTTGCCCGCCAATCAAGCGCAACAGAGTGGTTTTACCAATCCCCGAAGGCCCCATAATCGCCGTAACCTTGCCGCGCGGGACTGTCATGTTGATATCGGCGAATATCGGGCGCTCACCACGGGTAAAACTCATCCCACGGATCTCTATCAAATTCGACGCCAATTGGTTCATTATCATTCGTCCCTTAGGCCTTTTATGACTCATTTATACTCTAAATAATTCGAGTTGCAGGCAGGCGGCAACCTGAGTAAATCCCCAGGAGCTTACACAAGTAAGTGACTGGGGTGAACGAAAGCAGCCAACGCACACGCAGCTTGAAGTCTGACGAGTATACCGCCAATGTTACAGCAAATGGCGCTAGCGAGCGCAATTGAGAAGTATTCTGGCAACTTATTGACGTTTTTTCGTAGCCAAAGTTGCCATACGTTTTACTTTTCTGGCACTCACAGTCAAAATTAGGGGGTAAGTAAAAAAAACGTAAAAAATGTATTTTTAGTCATTGTTGCCTATCGACTCACATTTACCGACAGCCAACTTCTGCCAATGGTTCAGGATTATATCGAAAAAAGGACTCTGCATGTTTCTTGCGATAACACTATTAATCATTGGCTTGGTTCTATTGGTGTACGGTGCCGATAGATTAGTTTATGGCGCTGCCGTGTTATCCCGCTCTTTCGGTATCCCGCCACTCATTATTGGGATGACCATTGTCGGCATTGGCACTTCGCTGCCGGAACTGATTGTATCAGTAACCGCGGCTCTAAATAACCAAACAGATATGGCCGTCGGGAACGTATTGGGCTCCAATATTACCAATTTATTGCTGATAGTGGGCGGTGCCGCCCTAATACGCCCGCTGACCGTGCGCTCAGAGATTGTACGCCGCGAATTGCCCTTGATGTTAGTCGTAACGGTATTATGTGGTTTCCTACTGGCTGATAATCACCTTAGCCGGGGAGATGGTGTTATTTTGCTATTGGCAGCCGTGGCTTTTATTATTCTGATACTAAAAATCGCACGCCTGGCCCATTCGCAAGGAAATGATATTCTCACCCGCGAGCAATTGGCTGAGCTACCACAAGACAGCAGTAATACTGTCGCATTATTATGGCTGGTGCTGGCATTCATTATTTTGCCACTGTCAGCCAAAATGATTATCGACAATGCCACGGTCATCGCCAGAGTCGCCGGTGTTAGTGAGTTAGTTATCGGGCTAACCGTCATTGCCATTGGCACCAGCTTACCTGAACTGGCCACCTTTATCGCCGGCGCGTTAAAAGGTGAAAATGATATGGCGGTTGGCAACATCATCGGTTCAAATATCTTTAATATTGTCATTGTGTTAGGCGTTCCCGCATTGCTGTCTCCGGGTGATATCAACCCCGAGGCTTTTCAGCGAGATTATTGGGTCATGCTCGCTGTTAGTGTGATATTTACTGTGCTTTGTCTGGGGCGTAAACATCGAATCGGCCATATGGCGGGCGCTCTGTTATTATGCGGGTTTATCGCGTACCTGGCGGTGCTATTTTGGCTGCCCTTGACTGCGGCCTAACCCATATTGCCTACCAACATTGAGCGGGAACCAAGAATGTCTTTTTCTGATTTGCAGCCAAAAGTTGATTTTCAACAGGCGGGTAAACAAGTATTACAGATTGAGCGCGAAGGATTGGCGCAACTCGATCAATACATTAATGACGATTTTTCCCGAGCTTGCGAGGCCATATTTAACTGCCACGGTAAAGTGGTCGTTATGGGGATGGGTAAATCTGGCCATATTGGGTGCAAAATTGCTGCGACTTTCGCCAGCACCGGCACCCCATCATTTTTTGTCCATCCCGGCGAGGCCAGTCATGGCGATTTGGGGATGATCACGCCGCAAGATATCGTGCTCGCCATCTCCAACTCAGGGGAGTCCAACGAAATTCTGGCGTTGATCCCCGTCCTCAAACGCCAGAAAATCCAGCTTATTTGCATGAGCAGCAACCCAGAAAGCACCATGGGCAAAGCGGCTGACATTCACTTGTGTATCAAGGTGCCGCAAGAAGCTTGCCCACTGGGGCTGGCTCCGACCACCAGCACCACCGCCACATTAGTGATGGGTGATGCCCTCGCGGTGGCTTTGCTGCAGGCGCGGGGCTTCACTCAGGAAGATTTTGCTCTCTCCCATCCGGGCGGCGCACTAGGGCGCAAATTATTATTGCGGATCAGCGATATTATGCACACCGGTGCGGAGATTCCTCACGTCAGCCCTGATGCTTCATTACGCGATGCATTACTGGAGATTACTCGGAAAAATCTGGGTTTAACCGTAATCTGTGACGATTTGATGATGATTAAAGGTATCTTTACCGATGGGGATTTGCGCCGGGTATTCGATATGGGCATTGACTTAAATAACGCGAAAATCGCGGATGTGATGACCAAAGGCGGTATTCGGGTGCGTCCAAACCTGTTGGCAGTAGATGTGCTCAACCTGATGGAATCACGTCATATTACTGCGGTATTAGTGGCCGATGGTGACCAATTACTGGGTGTGGTGCATATGCATGACATGCTGAGAGCCGGTGTTGTTTAATAAAAGGTAAATTATGGATAGCACAGTATATCTGGACACATGCTATGGCCCAGTCGCTAGCAACGTTATGGAACGTGCAGCCAACATTCGCTTATTGATCTGTGATGTTGATGGTGTCATGTCCGATGGCCTGATTTACATGGGTAATCAGGGCGAAGAGCTGAAAGCTTTCAATGTGCGGGATGGCTATGGTATCCGCTGCCTGATAACCTCGGGTATTGAGGTGGCAATTATCACTGGCCGCAATGCTAAATTACTGGAAGACCGTGCCAACACCTTAGGCATTACCCACCTTTATCAAGGGCAATCTGATAAGCTGGTTGCCTATAATGAGTTATTGGCCGCATTAAAATGTCTGCCTGAGCACGTTGCTTATATTGGTGATGATTTGATTGATTGGCCCGTAATGGCGCAAGTGGGCTTATCTGTCGCCGTGGCGGATGCCCATCCATTACTCATTCCCAAAGCGGATTATGTCACGCAAATCAAGGGCGGGCGCGGTGCAGTACGCGAGTTATGTGATTTGATATTATTAGCCCAAGGTAAACTCGAAGGTGCTAAAGGATTGTCGATATGAGTAAAACAAGACTATGGATAACAATATCCTTAGCACTGATTGCCTTAGCTTTGATTGGCTGGAATTTCTCCGGTTTTAATCAACAAGGTAGACAAAATGTGGCGAATGATCAGGAACCCTCATCGCAAAGCCAACATACTGTTACCGTGGTTTTTAATCCAGTTGGGCAGTTGAGTTATAAACTGGTGGCGGAAGAAGTCCAGAATTTCAGCGAACAAGAGCTGACCTGGTTTACCCGGCCAGTGATGACAATGTTTGATGAGAATGCCGTCGCCACGTGGTCAGTACGTGCGGACCGTGCCAAGCTGACCAATGATAAGATGCTTTATTTGTATGGTCATGTTGAGGTTGATAGCCTAACCCCAGACGCACAGTTACAAAAAATTAAAACTGATAACGCCCAAGTTAATTTGATCACTCAGGATGTCTCCTCTGATGATGAAGTGACCCTCTTTGGTGTTGGATTTACCTCTAACGGCATGAAAATGCGTGGCAACTTGCGGGATAAAACCGCCGAGCTGATTGAAAAGGTTAAAACCTCTTATGAAATCCAAAAATAAAATTCGTCATTTTTTGCTTGCCAGCTCACTTTTGGCCGCCAGCCTGCCAGCATTGGCTTTAACGGGTGATACTGACCAGCCCGTCAAGGTTGACTCAGCTAAACAAGCACTAGATATGGCGGCGAATACCATCACATTTACTGATAATGTGATTATCAAGCAAGGCACCATTGAGATTAAGGCTGATAAAGTGGTGGTTACCCGCCCGGGTGGTGATCAGAGCAAAATGGTCATTGAAGGTTTTGGTAATCCGGTCACTTTCTATCAGATGCAAGACAGTGGTAAGCCCGTGAAAGGCCATGGACAGAAACTGCGTTACGAAGTCGCTAACGATTTTGTCGTGTTGACCGGTGATGCCTATCTGGAGCAGCTTGATAGCAATATCAAAGGTGATCGCATCACTTATTTGGTGAAAAAACAGCAGATGGAAGCCTTCAGTGATAAAGGCAAGCGCGTCACCACCGTGCTATTACCGTCCCAATTACAAGATAAAGGGCCAGCAGCTTCAGGCCAAAAGAAGAGTAACTAATCATTTATGGCAACATTAATCGCAGAAAAACTGGCTAAGGCATACAAAGGCCGTAAAGTGGTCGAAGACGTCAGCTTGAAAGTAAAGTCCGGTGAGATTGTCGGTTTACTTGGGCCGAACGGTGCCGGTAAAACCACCACTTTTTATATGGTCGTCGGCATTGTTCAGCGTGACGCCGGGCGTATTGTGATTGATGACGAAGATATCAGCCTTTTGCCTTTGCATGAACGCGCCCTGCGCGGAATTGGCTACTTACCGCAAGAAGCTTCAATCTTCCGCCGCCTGAGTGTCTTTAATAATCTAATGGCGGTGCTGGAAATCCGTAAAGACCTCTCCTCTGAACAACGCCAGGAGCGGGCTGATGAGTTAATGGAAGAGTTCCATATTACTCATTTACGTGACAGTCTGGGCCAATCACTTTCTGGCGGTGAACGTCGCCGGGTTGAAATCGCCCGTGCGCTGGCAGCTAATCCTAAATTTATTCTGCTGGATGAGCCGTTTGCTGGGGTTGACCCGATTTCTGTTATTGATATCAAAAAAATAATTGAGCACCTGCGCGACAGTGGCCTCGGTGTCCTGATTACCGACCATAACGTGCGCGAGACACTCGACGTTTGTGAGCGGGCTTATATTGTAAGCCAAGGGCGTTTAATCGCTCACGGAACACCACAGGAAATTTTGGCTGACGAACAAGTTAAACGTGTTTATTTGGGTGAAGAGTTCCGTCTTTAATTTTCTCATTCTGAAACGCTGTTGATGATTTTGTTAGCCACCAGGAAAATTGATACTGCATTATGAAGCAAGGTTTGCAACTCAAGTTCAGCCAACAACTGGCAATGACTCCGCAGCTACAGCAGGCTATTCGCCTGTTGCAGCTTTCTACGCTAGAGCTCCAGCAGGAGATTCAGTTAGCGCTGGAGAGTAACCCCCTGCTTGAGCAAACCGATCTTCACGAAGAGATAGATGCAAAAGAAACGGTAGACAGTGAAGCGCTTGATACCCGCGAAGCGCTGGAACAAAAAGATATGCCGGAAGAGTTACCACTGGATGCGACCTGGGATGAAATTTACACCGCAGGCACACCATCCGGTATGGGTAATGATTACAGTGACGACGAGCTACCGGTCTATCAAGGGGAAACCACCCAAACGCTACAAGACTATTTAATGTGGCAAGTGGACTTGACCCCCTTTTCTGAAACTGATGCTGCGATTGCGACTTCTATCGTCGATGCGGTTGATGAAACCGGTTATCTTACTGTGCCACTGGAAGACATTCTGGAAAGTATGGGAGATGAAAACGTCGGGTTGGATGAAGTTGAGGCGGTGCTTAAGCGGATACAACACTTTGATCCCATTGGTGTCGCGGCGCGAAACTTGCGGGAATGCCTATTGGTGCAGTTGTCGCAATATGCTAAAGACACGCCTTATCTGGCCGAAGCGCGCTTGGTTATTAGTGATTATCTGGATTTGCTAGGCAACCATGATTTCCGCACGATGATCCGTTTAAGTCGGCTAAAAGAAGATACACTAAAAGAAGCCATTGCTCTGATTCAATCACTGGACCCGCGCCCTGGCCAGTCCATCAATACCGGGGAATCTGAGTATGTCATACCGGACGTTCTGGTGCGTAAAGACAAAGGACACTGGACGGTAGAGCTGAATGCCGATAGCATTCCACGCCTGAAAATCAACCAACAGTATGCGGCAATGGGCAGCAGCACCCGTAATGACAGTGATGGGCAGTTTATCCGTAGCAATCTGCAAGAAGCAAAATGGTTGATAAAAAGCCTTGAAAGCCGCAATGAGACGCTGTTAAAAGTGGCGCGCTGCATCGTAGAGCAGCAAGTGGCCTTTTTTGAGAATGGGCCTGAATTTATGAAACCCATGGTACTGGCAGACATTGCCCAAGCCGTGGATATGCATGAGTCGACAATTTCCCGTGTGACCACGCAGAAATTCCTGCACAGTCCTCGGGGTATTTTCGAGCTGAAGTATTTCTTCTCCAGTCACGTCAATACCGAAAGCGGGGGGGAAGCTTCTTCCACTGCAATCCGTGCACTGGTGAAAAAATTGGTTGCGGCAGAAAATCCTGCCAAACCACTGAGTGACAGTAAGCTGACCACGCTATTATGCGAACAAGGCATTATGGTGGCGCGGCGTACTGTCGCGAAGTACCGAGAGTCGTTATCCATCCCGCCGTCAAACCAGCGTAAACAGTTGGTTTGACCTGAACTGAGAAGGAAGACACTATGCAACTCAATATTACCGGACATCATGTCGAAATAACCGAAGCATTACGCGAGTTTGTTACCACTAAATTTGCCAAACTAGAGCAATATTTTGATCGCATTAACCAAGTGTATGTGGTTTTAAGTGTCGAAAAAGTAAAACAAATTGCAGAAGCAACGGTGCATGTGAATGGGGGTGAGTTGCACGCAAGCTCAGAGCAGGAGGATATGTACGCCGCAATTGATATTTTGGTTGATAAACTGGCTCGCCAGTTGAACAAACATAAAGATAAGCTAAAACAACATTAGGGGCCCTTGTTGCTGTTATCTACCTTAAATAATTCGAATTGCAGGAAAGCACATGCAGCTTGAAGTATGACGGTACACAGCAAAGGTTCTACACTCGCTACACAACCTGATGCCAGCAGAGAAGAATATTCCGCTGGCATCAGGCGTAAAACAGCGCTTAAGTGAAAGATGAGATGATCAACGATCCAGCATTGCAATTAAGCTCGGTATTAAATATCGAGTGCACCAAAAGCTCCGTACATTGCTCAAGTAAAAAACGGGCTTTGGAAATTATCAGCGAGTTAGCTGCCAAACAGCTGAACCTGCCGTCACAGATCGTTTTCGATGCTGTGTTAACCCGCGAACGCATGGGCAGTACAGGCATTGGTAGTGGCATCGCGATACCTCATGGCAAGCTGGAGGAAGATACACTGCGCGCTGTAGGTGTATTTATCCGCTTGGACCAACCTATTGCTTTCGATGCTATTGATAATCAACCGGTTGATCTATTATTTGCCTTGTTGGTTCCAGCAGATCAATGTAAAACTCACTTACACACTTTGTCTTTAGTAGCCAAACGATTAGCTGATAAAACAGTGTGTCGTCGTTTACGGGCGGCGCAAAGTGATGATGAGCTTTATCAAATCATGACTGAATTACCGCCAGAAACAGCGTAATTCACTGGGAAACATCCGTTTTATTCGCTATGCCCGGCTTGTGTGGCCGGGAATATAGGGTTCTATAGAGGGAGTCACTCACATGGTGCTGATGATTGTCAGCGGCCGTTCCGGTTCAGGGAAGTCTGTTGCTTTGCGCGCATTGGAAGATATGGGTTTCTACTGCGTCGATAACTTGCCTGTGGTTCTGCTGCCGCAATTGGCGAGTACACTCGCCGATAGGAACATCTCTGCCGCAGTGAGCATAGACGTGCGCAATATGCCTGAATCTCCTGAGGTATTTGAACATGCCATGACCCAACTGCCGGACAGCTTTTCACCGCAGTTGCTGTTTTTGGATGCTGATCGCAATACCTTGATTCGTCGCTATAGTGACACCCGTCGGCTACATCCGCTGTCGACCAAAAATCTGTCATTAGAAAGTGCTATTGATGAAGAAAGCGACCTGTTAGAGCCTTTGCGCTCACGGGCCGACTTGATTATTGATACTTCTGAAATGTCAGTGCATGAGTTGGCTGAGATGCTGCGCACCCGTCTACTGGGTAAACGTGAGCGTGAGCTGACCATGGTGTTTGAGTCTTTCGGCTTTAAACACGGCCTTCCCATTGATGCAGATTATGTCTTCGACGTACGCTTCCTGCCAAACCCGCACTGGGACCCGAAATTACGCCCCATGACAGGTTTGGATAAGCCGGTAGCTTCTTTCCTCGATCGCCATACAGAAGTGCACAACTTTATTTATCAGACCCGCAGCTATCTGGAACTGTGGTTGCCGATGCTGGAAACCAATAACCGCAGTTATCTGACGGTTGCCATTGGGTGTACTGGCGGTAAGCACCGTTCAGTCTACGTTGCGGAACAACTGGCCGATTACTTCCGCGCTCGCGGGAAGAATGTCCAATCACGTCATCGTACTCTGGAAAAGCGTAAATAATGACCGTCAAACAGACAGTTGAGATCAAAAACAAGTTGGGGATGCATGCCAGACCCGCAATGAAATTGTTCGAACTGGTCCAAAGTTTTGATGCAGAAGTGATGTTACGCAATGACAGTGGGACCGAAGCCGAAGCCAGCAGTGTTATTGCACTGCTGATGCTCGATTCCGCCAAAGGCCGCCAAATTGAGGTTGAGGCGACCGGGCCTGATGAGATACAGGCTTTGGCGGCAGTGATTGAGTTATTTAATTCTGGATTTGATGAAGATTAAGTTTTAATTTTTGTGACTCGGTTGATATTGGATGAGACGATCCACACTCGCTCCCAATAAGTAATCGTTTGCTAATCATAAAAAATGCGGCTTTTCCCCCTTGCAGAGAAATCCCACGCGAGTATAATTCGCCACAATTTGCCGGGAGATATGATGAAAAGCTGCTTGGATTTTGCTAAACATCGTCGTTTTGTTGAAAATGGCCCTATTGATGGCCGACAAAATAGACTGCCAGCAGGCAGCCAACTGCCGTTCTTTCTCCCGTTGCTAAACCGATCCTGAAAGGCCCCTCATTGAGGGGCTTTTTTTTGTCTGCCGATCGGCACCAAATTAAGCATTATCACCAATTAAAATATATACCCTAAATAATTCGAGTTGCAGGAAGGCGGCAACTGAGCAAATCCCCAAGAGTCTACTGACTTTAAGGTCAACGACCAGTAAGTAACTGGGATGAGCGAAAGCAGCCAACGCACATGCAGCTTGAAGCATGACGGGTCACAGAGGAGAGCGAAATGGTCAACCCATTGTATCACAAGCATATAATCTCAATTAACGACTTATGTCGCGAGGAGCTGGAACTGGTATTACGCACTGCCGCCAGTCTAAAAAGCCATCCGCAACCTGAGTTGTTAAAACACAAAGTGATCGCCAGTTGCTTTTTCGAAGCCTCAACCCGCACCCGTTTGTCATTTGAAACCTCTATTCACCGTCTTGGCGCATCCGTCGTCGGTTTTTCGGATAGCAGCAACACTTCGCTGGGTAAGAAAGGCGAGACGCTGGCTGACACCATGTCAGTCATCAGCACCTATGTCGATGCCATTGTCATGCGCCATCCGCAAGAAGGGGCTGCGCGCCTTGCCGCCCAATTCTCCGGCCATGTGCCGGTGGTCAATGCCGGTGATGGAGCCAACCAGCACCCAACCCAAACACTGCTCGATTTATTCACAATTCAGGAAACCCAAGGTCGGCTGGATAACATCAATATTGCCATGGTCGGCGACCTAAAATATGGCCGTACCGTGCACTCGCTGACGCAAGCGCTGGCTAAATTCGATGGCAATCGCTTCTTCTTTATCGCCCCGGACGCACTGGCAATGCCAGCTTATCTTCTTGAAATGTTGGAAGAAAAAGGTATTGAATATAGCCTGCACGAAAGTATTGAAGAAGTGGTGCCTGAGCTGGATATTCTCTATATGACCCGCGTACAAAAAGAGCGCCTTGACCCGTCAGAATACGCCAACGTCAAAGCACAGTTTGTCCTACGTGCGGCTGATTTGAATGGTGCGCGAGATAATCTCAAAGTGCTACACCCGCTGCCACGTATTGATGAAATTACCACCGATGTTGATAAAACCCCTTACGCCTACTATTTCCAACAAGCAGGTAACGGGATTTTTGCACGTCAGGCGCTGTTGGCGCTGGTACTCAACGCAGATTTGGCTCTTTAAGGGGGATTGAACATGACTCAGGATTACAAACTACAGGTTGAGGCAATTAAATGCGGCACCGTGATTGACCATATTCCGGCGCAAATCGGGTTTAAATTGCTGTCGCTGTTCAAACTGACTGCGACTGACCAGCGCATTACCATCGGGTTGAACTTACCCTCTAAGCGTTCAGGTCGTAAGGATCTGATTAAAATAGAAAATACCTTCCTGACAGAGCAACAAGCCAACCAATTAGCGATGTATGCGCCGGATGCTACCGTCAACCGCATTGATAATTATGAAGTGGTCAAAAAGCTGACGCTCAGTCTACCGGAGCATATCGACGGCGTACTCACCTGCCCTAATAGCAACTGTATCAGCCACAATGAGCCAGTCGACTCCAGCTTTAAAGTGAAAGCCAAGCAGGGTGAAATTCACCTTAAATGCAAATATTGCGAGAAAGAGTTTGATCACCAAGTGGTATTACAAGCAGATTAGCCGCAAGCGGGTTGCTGTAATTCGCCCCATCTTTATAATGATGGGGATAATTAATTATGATATTTGATAACCAGGAGTCACCATGTCACGCATTATCAGCACTGAACTCGCCCCTGCCGCCATTGGCCCTTATGTTCAAGGTGTCGATCTGGGCAGCATGATCATCACTTCCGGCCAGATCCCAGTTGATCCGAAAACCGGTCTGGTAGCCGATGACGTTTCAGCTCAAGCGCGTCAATCACTGGAAAATGTGAAAGCCATTGTTGAAGCTGCTGGTCTAAAAGTCGCCGATATCGTGAAAACCACGGTATTCGTTAAAGATTTGAATGATTTCAGCACAGTTAACGCCACTTACGAAGCTTTCTTCGCCGAGCACAATGCGCCATTCCCTGCGCGCTCATGTGTCGAAGTGGCCCGCCTGCCGAAAGATGTGAAAATCGAAATCGAAGCTATCGCGGTACGTCGTTAATTCTGATGTCATTGCGTCACGGCTGGTGAATACCAGCCGTAAGCCATCAATCTTCTCTAACCCAATAAATCCCTTCATAGGCCCGCAATTCCATCTCCTGCGGCTGAAAAGCGCTTTCGCCATAGCTGCTCATCAACAATTGCCAGTTACCATCCAGCTCGATGCCCTCCGGCTGCCATTGCCGTGATTCACTACTCAGATTCGCGACCACCAGCAATTTCTTACCTCGCCAATTCCGTAAATAACACCATAAATCAGGGTGTTGTGGGGAAAGATCCTGATAATCACCAAAAGTGAACACATCGTGCTGCTTGCGCAGAGCTATTAGATATTGATAGGCATAAAATACCGAATCGGCATCTGCCAACGCAGTTTCGACGTTAATATTGGTGTAATTACTGCAAGGCTCGATCCACGGCGTCCCTTGGCTGAATCCGGCATTAGGGCGACTATCCCATTGCATGGGAGTGCGGCCATTATCGCGGGATTTGGTCGCCAAGATTGCCAATAATTCGTCAGGCTCACGGCCTTTGGCACTTAATTCAGCAAACATATTCAGGCTTTCAACATCACGATATTGATCAATCGAGCTGAAGTTTGGATTGGTCATCCCAATCTCTTCGCCTTGATAAATATAGGGCGTGCCCTGCATACCGTGCAGCACCATCGCCAGCATCTTGGCGGCAGGCAAACGCAGCGCACCCTCATCACCAAAACGCGACACAATGCGCGGCTGGTCGTGATTACACCAGAACAGCGCATTCCACGCGCGGTTATGCATCCCTTGCTGCCACTGGTTAAAAATCTGTTTAAGTTCGACACGATCCGGCGACATCAGCGACCATTTCTCACCCTTGAGATAATCCACTTTCAAATGATGGAAATTAAAGGTCATCGACAATTCGTCACCGCCCAATGCGGCATAGCGCTGGCAATGCTCAAGGCGGGTGGAAGACATCTCCCCTACTGTCATCAGGCCACGTGGCTGAAACACATCGCGGCTCATTTCTTGTAAAAATTCGTGGATACGCGGGCCATCAGTATAGAAACGGCGGCCATCTCCATCGAAATCATTCGGGAAGTCTTGCTGTTTGGATACCAAATTAATCACATCCAGACGCAAACCATCTACGCCAATATCAGCCCAAAACTCACACACTTTTTTCAGTTCGTCGCGGACTGGTTGGTGTTCCCAGTTGAGATCAGCCTGTTCGGTGGCAAATAAATGCAGATAATACTGACCACTGGCCGCGTGCCATTGCCAGGCATTACCGCCAAATTTAGAGCGCCAGTTATTGGGCAAATTGTCGCCCTCTCCATCGCGCCAAATATAAAACTGGCGGTAAGGGCTGTTGCGGTCTTGCGATGCTTTAAACCAAGCATGTTCAGTGGACGTATGGTTGAATACCATATCCATCACGATACGAATGCCCCGTTGATGGGCTTGTTCCACCAGCGTTTTGAAGTCATCCAAGGTGCCGTAAGCCGGATCAATGGCGCAATAATCCGCAACGTCATAGCCATTATCCACTTGTGGCGAGACATAAACTGGCGTCAGCCAGATGGCATCAATCCCCAGCTTTTGCAGATAATCCAGCCGTTGCGTCACCCCTGCCAAGTCGCCGTAGCCATTACCGGTACTGTCCTGAAAACTCTTCGGGTAAATCTGATAAATGACGCCGTTTTGCCACCAAGGGATAGGATTATTCATAACAGACTCTTATTTGTAGAAAAAACCGAAAAAATTGAGAAATTAAGTTCACTAGAAAATAGCTTCACCTGAATATAATTCCGCCAGAGAATAATCCCTGGCGGAGGTTCAGGATTCAGACCGGCAATTCGCCGCGACTGTCTTTGCGTTTATAAACCAAAATGGTCAAAATCAACGGCACCACAACCGCCACCAACATTGCCAAACTATAAATCGCCCAGAACTGTGGTTTGATGGACAAAATACCCGGCAACCCACCGACACCAATACCATTGGCCGTCACCCCGGTTAGCCCACAAATCAGGCCCGCCAGTCCAGAACCAATCATGGCGCACAGCATCGGGAAACGGTATTTCAAATTAATACCGTACATGGCGGGTTCAGTCACACCGAGATAGGCGGAAATCGCCGCTGGGACAGAAATTTCGCGCTCATTGATCTTACGGCTGATGATGATAATGCCCAATACCGCAGAAGCCTGCGCAATATTAGACAAGGCAATCAATGGCCAAACGGGTGTGCCACCCATGCTCTGAATCATCTGCATATCAATGGCTAACGTGGTCTGATGTATACCGGTAATCACCAGTGGCGCATACAGGAAACCAAACAGTGCGGCACCAATAGGAGCAAAACTGCCGGTCATCACCATTTTCACAATCCATGCCACACCATCACCAATCATGCGGCCAAATGGCCCAATCAAAGTATGAGCAAGGAACACGGCCAGCAACAAGGACACTACCGGCACGATAACTAAGTAGAGATAAGCGGGAATAATTTTTTTCAGATTGGTTTCAATCCAGCCCAGAGCTAAACCAGCCAGAATAGAGGGGATAACCTGCGCTTGATAGCCCACTTTTTGGATAGTGAACCAGCCGAAATTCCAAACTTCAGGAATTTGTTGCCCTAGTTGATAGGAATTCATTAACTGCGGAGAAACCAACGTAATCCCCAGTACAATCCCCAAGACTGGTGTACCGCCCATTTTCTTCACCGTTGACCAACAAATAGCCACTGGCAGATAGAAGAAGATGGCTTCGCCCAGCAACCAAAGGAAGTCGTAAATGGTTTGCCACGCTGGGTACATCTGCGCCAGCGTTTTGCCCTCGGACATCGGGATGTCGCCGATCACATTACGGAAACCGAGGATCAAGCCGCCGCTGATCAATGCCGGTAACAGGGGGAAGAAAATCTCGGCAAAGTGAGAAATACCGCGCTCAAACCAGGTCATATTCTGCCGCGCAGCCAGCTTGGTTTGTTCTTTATCTACTTCATTCTGGCCAATTTTAGCAATCAGCGCTTGGTAGTAATCATCGACTTCCGGCCCGATAACCACTTGAAATTGCCCGGCATTGGTAAAGCAGCCTTTGACCATAGACAGTTTTTCTATTTCTTTCGGAAAGGCTTTCGCAGGATCATTTAGCACAAAACGTAACCGGGTAATGCAATGGCTGACGGTGGCAATATTTTCTCTGCCTCCCACCAGTACGATCAATTGATCGATGTCTTGTTGTTTTACTTTGCTCATTTCAACATACCTTTCGTAAAGGTGAGATAGCGTATTGAATTGTAAGTTTTTTTTAAAAAAATCTGTCCATTCTGTCTTGAACAAAAAAACAAATTAAAAATAAACGTCGGTCACAAAAATAATAGGCTGATTATATATTCAGCTAATTAAAGATTAGCTAGGTATTTATTTTTATGAAATGGGAACGTTCCCAACTTGGGTTCAAGATCACAATTTGATAATTTTTTGTGTGATTTTTCGTCAAGAATCTACCCGCGCCAGAAATGCCCCTCAAGATTAAATGGCAGAGAGCATCACGATGGGAAAAGAAGTATCAAGCTAATTGACCGGGAATGATAATTTGTTGAATGGGTTGATTATTATTAAGTTGATCAAGCAGTTGCGATGCCGCTTTCACACCGGCGCTACCGTAACCCAGCTCAACTGACAGGCTATTAGGAAACAAAAAGCTCAACAGCGGGGTATTCCCGATGCCACAAACCTGGATATTTTGCTGCCCTTGCTGCTGCAAATACTTACTAACCCCCATGGCTATGGTATCAGAGGCACAAACTAGCGCGGAGGTATCCGGTTTTATGACTTGAGGCGCGAGAAGAAAACCACTCTGATAGCTCAATTCACCCAACGCGACAATCGGGGTCAGGCCATATTGCTGGCAGTAATCGAGATAGGATTGGTGACGGCGCATACCGGTAGTGGCATCCGAGGGCTGCACCCCGATATAACTGATATGGCGATGTCCGGCCTGACGTAGTTTATCCATCAAGAGACGCACCGCACCTTCGTCGTCATAACAAACCGAAGAAAAACCGGCATATTCTCGCGCCAATACCACCATTTTTTCCTGCCATGGCGCGAGCATTTCTGCGGTTAAGCCGGTGAAACCAAAAAGAATGACACCATCGACATAGCGCTGTTGTAAAACATGCAAATGCTCGCTGACCAACTTGGGGTCAAACTGGCTTTCCATCAAGATAGGGTCGTAACCTTGCTGGTAGAACAGCGGCAGCATGGTGCGCACCGCCTGATTCTCAGACGGGGAATCCAGACGCGAGACAATAATCCCCACCACTTTATCACTCTGACCCCGCATCGCGCGGGCCGATTTCGATGGGGTAAATCCCTGCTGACGAATAACCGCCTCGACCCGCTCGCGAGTCTGTGGGCTGACACTGCTTTCATTATTCAAGACCCGCGAAACCGTGGATTTTCCAACTCCACTCATGCGGGCAATGTCCTTAATGGTCAAACGGTTTTGCATGGTTTACCTAATGTTTAGGTTTGAATACATATAATAAACTTATTACTGATAGCTGCCGTATTATTTATATTTAGCAGAACAGTGGGAAGCATACCATGCACAGAATCAGACTCAGCGCATGATATCTCCATGACTGGCAACATATTATTACCTTAACGGATCAAATTTCCGTCAGGGTAATTTTTGTCGTGGCAACATTTTGCCATACCAACATTTTTCCATACCAACAAGAGTCATTCTGTTTACTGCTTGTATAGCTGCTTGAGTGCTAAAACTTAAGCAAAACGATTCTTCACTCACCGGAGGTTAATTACCCAGTGGACCCTGCTCCCTCGATCTGCACCCTTTGGGTGTACCGATAAGGTCATCCTCCGTCTGACGTGGTTGCCTTATTGGATAATAACAATCCGATAGGCAGTCACTGCGCATCTCCCCCCTGCGTTGGTTTCTGCTGATGATATTTTGCCCTTTCTACGGCAGATTTGCCGTGGGTACAGCCTGAAGTTCATTCAATAAAAACTTCAGGGCGTGACAGTAAGGTTTGAACCATGCAAGTTAAAAATTTCACTCGGCAATTGCTCAATATATTGAGCCGTAACCTGCCCCGCCGCCTGATCCGCCGGGAAACCATGCTCGACGGGCTTTCTGCGGGAAGTGCGGCCCATATTCCGGCAGACCTGACTCTACAGCGTTTGCAGTGTGCCAATGAAACGCCCCAGCAACTTTATCAACGTTTTCAGAGTCACCCCGAGGGGTTGACTGAGCAGGAAGCCGAGGCCATTCGCCTAAACAGTGGCAGTAATCTGATTGAAAATCAGCAAGCTACCCCTTGGTGGGTTCATCTATGGCACTGTTATCGCAATCCTTTTAACTTACTATTGACCATTCTGGCTCTGATTTCTTACGCCACGGAAGATCTCACCGCCGCACTGGTGATTGGTGCCATGGTATTGATTTCTACCCTGATGCATTTTATTCAGGAAGCCCGCTCTAACCGCGCAGCAGATACTCTGAAAGCCATGGTCAGCAATACCGCCACGGTGCTACGCAGTGATGCTCATACTGGAAAAAGTGAACATCGCGAGCTACCTATTTCTCAGTTAGTGCCGGGCGATATTATCAAACTGTCTGCCGGCGACATGATCCCGGCGGATCTCCGGATTCTGGTGGCAAAAGACCTGTTTATCAGCCAGGCCGCCCTGACGGGAGAATCCCTACCGGTTGAGAAAGTCGCGCAATGCCGTGAATGTGATGAGCAGAACCCATTGGAGCGGGATACCCTGTGCTTTATGGGCACCAATGTGGTGAGTGGCTCTGCGCTCGCCATCGTCATCGGCACCGGTAACCAAACTTATTTTGGCTTACTGGCTGAGCGCGTAACTCATCAGGATGAGCAACCCAATGCTTTCCAAAGCGGCATCAGTAAAGTCAGTTGGTTGTTGATCCGCTTTATGTTGGTTATGACGCCAATTGTGTTGCTGATCAATGGGTTTACTAAAGGTGACTGGTGGGAGGCCGCGCTGTTTGCCCTCTCGGTCGCCGTGGGTTTGACCCCAGAAATGCTGCCAATGATCGTCACATCGACATTGGCAAAAGGGGCGGTGAAGCTGTCAAAACAGAAAGTTATCGTCAAACGGCTGGATGCTATCCAAAACTTTGGTGCAATGGATGTTTTGTGCACTGATAAGACCGGTACTTTGACCCAAGATAAGATTGTGCTGGAGAGCCACACCGACGTGTTTGGCGCCAATTGTGAGCGGGTACTGCGCTATGCCTGGCTCAATAGTTACTATCAAACCGGGCTAAAAAACCTACTGGATGTAGCGGTACTTTCATCCATGAGGGATTCCGCCACCGCAGAGTCTCAATCTGCCGACACACTGGCGGGTTACCGCAAAATCGATGAAATTCCATTTGATTTTGAGCGCCGCCGCATGTCCGTGGTGGTCAAGGACAAATCGGATTATCACGAGCTAATCTGCAAAGGCGCATTGGAAGAAATGCTGTCTATTTGCCGCCATGTCCGCCAAGGGGATGACGTTATCCCATTGACTGACGCACTGCTGGCGCGCATTCGCCGCATCACTGATGAACAGAACCAGCAAGGGCTGCGAGTGGTGGCCGTCGCGACACGGATTTTACCAGCATATCAACGAGATTATGCAGTTATCGACGAATATGACCTGATTCTTGAAGGATATATCGCCTTCCTCGATCCGCCCAAAGAGAGCACTGCGCCCGCTTTACTGGCGTTGAAAAACAGCGGCGTCAACGTCAAAATTCTGACTGGCGACAACGAGTTAGTGGCGCGTAAAGTGTGTAAAGACGTCGGGCTGTCTGTCGATCAAGTCTTGCGCGGCAGTGATATCGAGCAGATGAGCGAAGCAGAGCTGACCGAAGCCACCCGCACCACCGCCCTGTTCGCCAAACTGACACCAATGCATAAAGAGCGCATCGTGCAAAACCTACGAAATGCGGGCCATGTGGTGGGGTTTATGGGGGATGGTATCAATGATGCCCCGGCACTGCGGGCAGCAGATATCGGGATTTCAGTAGATTCTGCGGTGGATATTGCCAAAGAAGCGGCTGATATTATTTTGCTGGAAAAGAGCTTGATGGTGCTGGAACAGGGGGTGATCGAGGGCCGCCGTACTTTTGCCAACATGCTGAAATACATCAAAATGACGGCCAGTTCCAACTTCGGTAATGTTTTCAGCGTACTGATTGCCAGTGCATTCTTACCTTTCTTGCCGATGTTGCCGCTGCATTTGCTGATCCAAAACTTGATGTATGATATTTCCCAGATTGCCATTCCATTCGATAATGTCGACGAAGAGCAACTGACCAAACCGCAGCGCTGGAACGCCGGCGATTTAGGGCGATTTATGGTGTTCTTTGGGCCGATAAGTTCAATCTTTGACGTTTTGACCTTCAGCCTGATGTGGTGGGTATTTAAAGCAAATACCCCTGAAATGCAGACATTGTTCCAGTCCGGCTGGTTCGTCGAGGGGCTGCTGTCCCAGACCTTAATTGTGCATATGATTCGCACCCGTAAAATCCCGTTTATTCAGAGCCGCGCCTCATGGCCACTGTGTTTGATGACATTGGCAGTGGTGGTGGTCGGTATCGGACTGACTTTCTCACCACTGGCCGGATTCCTGCAATTACAGGCGCTGCCACTGTCATACTTCCCATGGCTAATTTTGATTTTGACCGGTTATATGGTGACGACACAGCTAGTGAAAGGCTGGTTTGTGCGGAGATATGGCTGGCAGTGATTTGATTTTTATTTCAAATTTGGAGGAAGATCCGATTCGGCTGTTAGGTATCGGAGCATTGTTTCGGTTGATAATGGTTTAGTGATCTACTTATCTTCGCCGCCTCAACCGAGAAGGAGGGCAGGCCGCCCCTCCTTCACCTGCGGCTTGCGCGAAATATTGCCCTGCGGGTAAACCTCCAGCGTCTTCCGGGCTAACGAGCCAGCGCGATTCGCATCCATGCTCAAGCGCGCTTTTCGCGGGCATCCATGCCCGCTCACTCTACCCTCCATCCTTGTCGGCAATATCTCTGATTGCGCTTAACATCAAAAACCAATTCAAAACCCTGTTTTTAGGTTTTGATGTTAAAAGCACATTTGAGCAGCCGAGTGAAAAGTGGAGGTAGGACGCGAGGCATGGACGCCGAGCGAGGGCCGCTTGAACAGGAGTGAATCGGCCCGGTCCGTCAGCGAAACGATGAGTCGAGGGCCACCCACAAAGTGGGCTAGCGATACGTGCGCAAGCGCGGGGATTCCATAAGGGGTCACGCGCTTGTGACCCCTTTGGCGGTTGAGGTAGCTGAGGTGAAGCCGCCGCCAATCTTATGTCAACCGAATCAGATCACTGAACAATTATAAACCTAAATTCGACTCAAACAATCAATCGCGATGGCCTTAAAACTATCAAAATGCTGGCTACTCAATAAACGGCTCATGGAGCGCTCGCGCACAAAAGTGACAAACAGGTCATAAATGGCCATCGCTTCTTCATAATCAGTTTTACTGATAGCCAGCAAGAAAATCACATGAGCAACTTCGCCATCCCCCCAAGCAATCCCCTCAGGGGCCAACAAAGTGACCACCACGGTTTTCTTGGCTAATAAGCCCAGTGAATGTGGCAGTGCAATCCCCTCGCCCAGCATAGTGGAGACTATCGCCTCCCGCTCGACTACTGAGGGGTAAAAATCCGCATCAACAAATCCTTCTTCTTCCAACTGACCACAGACTTTTTTGAACAACTGCTCCTGGGTCATCGGTTGGTCAATAATCATAAAGTGATTGTTATCAAAGAATTTTTCCAGCATATAAGGCCGGGTGCGGTCGACTAAGACCAGTTTACCGAGTTGCTCTAATTGATATTCTGTTGGGAACGGCGACATCACCACCACCGGCTTGTTTTTCTCTGCTAATCGCGAATTGGAAATAATAAAATCTTCGTCGATATGGTCGAGATTGTCGTAATCACGCAGGGAAATAGTCTGAGTCATCACAATCTGCGGGTACTTACGGGAAATTTGCGCCTGAATCATCCGAGTGGTGGAATTCCCAGTGTCACACACCAACATGACCTGCGGATGGCGCTGATAACCAATGTTGTAATGGCGCTCCAGCCCCACCCCGATGTGCAAGACCAAATAGCCGATTTCATTCTCACTTAAGCTGTAAGGCGTATATTTCCCCCAACTGGAAACGGCCGCCAGAGTGACATCATAGGCCATGGGATAATGCTGTTTAATATTGGATAACAGTGGGTTAGGAATAGTAATCTGATATTTCACCCGCGTAATCATAGTTTTGATATGGGTAAGCAGGTCACTGCGCAGCTGCTTATCGCCCTGCAAATTGTAGTTATAGTGAGCATTAATATACGAGAGGATATAATCCACCAGCGTTTCTTCGTCATCGGCATTGATTTCACTGGGGCGGCTAGTGCTGGGCTGGCTGGTCTGTACCCGGCGGGCGGCAATGTTCACCCGCAAATAAGCTTCTTCCGCCGCTGAAATATCTTTACCGGATAAGAGCTTGAGCTGATTTGCCAAACGGCCAGAAGCCAATTTGACCGCCTCATCCACATCTTCAGCATCAAAATCAGATAATGGGTAGCCGTCGGTGATGCGTTTTATCGCCACCGCACAGTAGAAAATTAGGTATTGCTCGCCCTCATCCGTTAACCGCACCGCGTATTGTGCCAGTAACTCATGCAGCAACCCCGTCAGCTCAGGCAGCGTTTGGATACTGAGATAATCAGTATTTAATAATGGGTTATCAGCATCTTGCAGTTGTAACTGAAACAATAAATCTGTCAAACAGGTGCGAATAGCCAGCTCCGTTCCGAACAGTTTCATGCCATAGCGAGGTTTAGTTTCAATCGTCAGGTGGTAGCGGTTTAGCCTTTCTCTCACCTCAGCCATATCATTTTGCAAGGTGCCACGGCTGACAAACCATTCATCGGCTAAATCCTCTAGCTTCAATGAAAAAGCAGAGGTCAAAAAACGGATTAACAGATAATGCACTCGCTCACTGGCAGTGCGCGGCGTCAAATGCATCTTACGATTTTGCTGCTGTAAAGCACGGAAGCGCTCAGCATCATCAATCATCAGCCGATAACCAAAGCCACGGTTATGAATAAAGTGCGCACCATAATGCTCAAGAACCTCATTCAACGCCGTAATATCCGCCCGCACAGTGCGTGTCGAGACCGCAAAGCGTTTCGCCAACTCCTCTTGAGGCAGCGTTTCCGATTGCAATGCATCGAACATATAGGCCAGACGTTGATAGGGAAATCTCACTGCTCCACTCCGTTATTCAGAATATTAGCTGTCCCCCTGACAGCATGGCCGCAGGGGGCGCATACCTCATATCATTTTTTCTGTGCGGCCGGCACAAACACCATTTGCGATGGGCTGCCGACGGCGGTATAGCCAGGTACAAAGGTCAATTTGCCACTTTGTGGGTCAACTTTAAAGCGGGTTATGTTATCGCTGCGTTGATTCATGGCGTACAGGTAGTGGCCGGTGGAGTCGAGCACCAGCGTGCGCGGATAATCACCTCGCGTCCAAACCTCTTCCACCGGCTTAAATTCACCGGCCGCCGTCACAGCAAACTGGCCGATACTGTTATGCAGCCGGTTGGCGACATACAGGAATTTACCGTCTTTCGAGAGTGTCAGACCGGCCGCAAAACTGGTGCCACGGTAATCTGCTGGTAACGATGAATGCGTATGTAATTGTTTCAAAGTACCTTTTTTTGCATCCAACTGATAGCTGGTCAGGGTCGAAGCTTCTTCATTAATTAAGAATAGCGTCGTCCCGTTAGGATGGAACACAAAATGACGTGGGCCGGCACCGGCGGATGAAGCGCTGATAAACGGCGGAGAGTTCGGTATCAACTTGCCATTATCCGCATCAAATTGGTATTGATAAATCCTGTCCAGCCCCAGATCAGTCGAGAATACAAATTTGCCACTCGGCGAGCTGGCAATCATGTGCGCATGTGGGCCATTGTGGTCACTGATGGCGAAGCTGCCTTCTACCGCCGCCGCCGGTTTCGCCGCGCCCGCCGGGCCTTCATCTTGCTCTACTGAGCTGGCCTCCGCGAGTTTACCGCCACTTTGCACCGGGAAAACCGCCACCGAGCCGCTGATATAGTTGGCAACCAATAAATGGCTGCCCGATGGGGTTAATGAGAGATACACCGGCCCCGCGCCCTGAGAATCAACCTGATTAATCAATGTCAAACTGCCATCAACCGGGTTGATACTGTATGCCGCAATCGCGCCGTGCTTACCCCCATTGAAATCCGCCACTTCACTGGCGACATATAAGGTTTTTCCCTGTGCATCCACCACCAGTTGTGCCGGATTAGCCAGTGAACTGACCAGCGTTTTCTCCGTCAATTCACCGGTTTTAGGATTAACTTGTAGCCGGTAAACCCCTTCCCCATTAGGGTTATAGGTTCCGACGTAAGCAAATGATTTATTGGAATTTTGTTCGGCGTTGGCCAGAGGATTAAACAGCGCGACCGTCGCCAAAGCAATGCCCGCCGACAGGCTTTTTAACCCCGTCAGGCCAGTTAAACCAGAATCTGTTGAGCTGTTATGCATATGGGTCCTTACTCATAGGGAATGGCTATCGAATGGTATGGAGCTATTCAACTTCACAGTCAGGGCACCCGGCTGGCTGCCCCGTAGATACTGATGTTCTATCAAACTTGATGCCAATAAATCAGAAGGTTACTGCACGATTTTTTTGACGATATCTAATAAGGTTTTCACATCTTCCGGGCGGGTATTGCCGGTTTTGCTGTCGATAATCGAGCTATAGATATGCGGAATGACTTTTGTTACGCCAGCATCCAGTGCGATTTGCAGAATTTGTTCGAAATTCTCCAGGTCAATACCACCGGTTGGCTCCAGCCAGAACCCAGTTGCTGCACAAGCCTCGGCAACAAAACGGTATTCTTCGATGGAATCCAGCCCATTCATTGGGAAGAATTTTACCGAACTGCCGCCCATATCTTTCAGCATGGCAATAGCGGTGGTGACCGGAACAATCGCGTCCTTTTGCTGAGAACTCAGCGGGCCGGTGGAAATCTTCACATAGCCTACTTTGCCGGTCGGTGAAATCAGGCCGTTAACTACAGTATCCTGCTGGCCCAGCAAAGCGCGGCTCGGGCCGACACCAGTAAAGACTTGATTCACATGCTGCGGCTGCACTTGGTGTGAAATCTGGCTGACCATCGCCGACTGTTTGGGGTCACCCGCACCCAACCCAACCGACAACGCATTGTCGATAAGTGCCGCGTACTCGCGCATATCTTTGACGGCGCTGTCGACATCCGGATAATTCTTCGATAACACGCCCACCAGCACATGGCCTTCAGCGGCCTGATAAATATCGCGCGCATTGTCTTTAGAACCGGCCAGCACATTCAAACACACGCGGTCACGGTAATAGTTTGGGGTCAGTTTCATCAGTTAGGCTCCCTTAACCAAGCGGTTAATGCAGGTGTAAATCGTCTCGAGCTGCGATGGCGTCACACTGCGCACATCCACCTCAATCTTGCCTTCGTTGGCTTTGTAAGCGCGGAAGTAAATGGCAATATCGCCATTTTTGAGTGCCTCGACCAAATCTGGTGTTGAACGGCCAATTTTGGCTTCATCAAAGCTAATTTCAGTGCGGGCAATATCACGCCCCGCGGCATCCCAAACCACTTTGGCTGAGACACCATCAATAGTATTTAACTGGCTGATAAATGGCGTCATTTTGTCAATCATCTGCTGGCCAGTTTCTTTCTCCAGCGTCATGTAGCTTTCAATCGCGCGGGTCAAGCCAAGGATGCCCTCTTTACCCACTTTCATCGCCCGGCCAATGCCGTTTGATTGCAATTTCACCCAATCTACATAGGTTTTTTTGCCCAACACTAAGCCGCTGGTCGGCCCTTCAATGGCTTTTGCACCGCTATAAATCACCAAATCAGCGCCCATTTGGTAGTAACACTGCAAATCTTCTTCTGCGGCGGCATCAACAATTAATGGCAATTGATGCTTGCGCGCGATCACCACCGCCTGCTCAACTGACAAAATGCTTTTTTGCACACAATGATGGGATTTTATATACAAGATCGCCGCCGTATTCGGCGTGATCGCCGCTTCCAGTTGTTCTGGCAAGCACTCATTGGCATAACCCGCTTCCACCACTTTGCCGCCGCCCAATGTCACCATGGTATCAACCGGCGCGCCAAAATTAACATTGTGGCCCTTGGGCAAAACAATCTCATGGGGCACAGTGCGCGGTGCGGCGTGTAAGTTAACCAGTAAATTGGCATTGTCTTTGACAATCACGGCGGCGACCGACTGGGCTATCCCGGCAGAAGCGCAAGACACCACCACCGCACTTTCTACACTCAGTAAGCTCGCAATATAAGCGCCCGTCTGATTCACCAAATCTTTCATGACAAAGTAATGATTCAGACCCAGCTCCACGGCCTCAACCACATCCTGCCGTGGCGTTGAGACACCCAGCATCGTCATGCGGCCAGAAGCATTAATCACATGCTTTAACTGGTATTTTTCATAGACTGAAGACATCTTTTAACTTCCCTTCATCAGTTAATACTAAGTCACCGGCGACGACCGCAGCCAGTGGCACCAGATACTTCTCACCGGTTACCGATTTACCCTCTGAATCACTGAACACCTGAGGCTGTTGTTTCAGCTCAAAAATAGTGAAATCAGCGTCATAGCCAGTATCCAGCACCCCTTTATGGGTTAGGCGCAGGGCCTGTGCGGCATTTTCTGTCACACAGCGAATCACTTGCTCAAGGCTCAAGCCAATAGTGAAAAATTTGGACATCACGGTCGCCAGACTATGGACTGGCCCGCTCAGGCGGTTGCGGCAATAAATGTCGGAACTGATGGTGTGCGGGTAAATTCCTTGCTTGATGGCAAGCTCGGCCACATCAAAACTGAAACTGGCGCTACCGTGGCCCACATCTAATAATACGCCGCGCTTCAGCGCCCGCTGGATGGATTCACGTAAGGCACCGGCAGGGGTCAAAATTCGGTTCGGTTTGCCATTGTAGCAATGGGTAATAATGTCGCCCTGAGTCAGTAAATCGGCAATTTCATCCAGATCCGGCGGGTTATTGCCAATATGCACCATCAGCGGCAACTGGTTGTTTTCTTGCTGAATTTCTTTAGCGCGCACCAAGGGTTTGATGCCATTTTTACCGACTACGCTGCTACTCATGCGCGCTTTGATGCCAATAATAAAACCGGGATTGCGGGCAATTGCCTCAGCCACACTTTGCTTATCAATCTGCGCCATATCGGCTAATTCGTTTTGCGTGACAATGCCGGTTTTCGCAATATTCAGAAAAGCATAAACATGGGTTTTGGCCGCGCGGGTTAAGCGGTAAAAATCATCTATATCATTGGCGCCGGTGCTGCCTGCATCCACCACCGTGGTGACGCCACTGGCAACGCCGACTAAATCGGCTTCATCATGATAAATAGGTGACGCGGGGTAACAGTGGACATGGGAATCAATCCAGCCAGCACTGAGGTAATATTTCCCGGCCAAATCCAATACTTTTTTAGCCGGTTTCGCTAAAAGCCCCGTTTGATTATTTGGCACTGCAGAAATAGCCGTATCCACGGCCATTATTTTGCCGTTATTAATCGCGATATCAACCTGACGGCCATCAACTAATACTGCTCCAGTGATAATAAAGTCATACATTATCTTTATTCTCCATTATAGCCTTCTTAACTTGATGTCGCGGCGGGGTAAATATCCCGTCATTGGAATATTTACCCTGTGGATTAAGAGATTGCGACTGGGAAAATAGACCCTAAAATCATGGCACCCAAAATTGCGCCACCGGTAATAGGTTTGTTCCACAGATAAAATAGTAATGCGCCGCCTAAAGAACCGATACCAATTGGAATTGAGGCGGTAATGGCGGACAAAATAATCAATGGCCCTAAGAAACGGCCAGATGAATTACCTGCGCCCATCATGACATCAGCACCGTAAGTCGAATTACTTTGGTTAATGGTAAATTTACGTGCCAAAATAATCAGATAGCCGATAGCTAAACCAATAACCAAACCCGTCACTAAAGAAGCAGCGAAATTAGCGACTGGGAAGACAAATCCAGCGCCCAGTAATAATGCTGGCACGCCCAGACCAACGCCAGTTTGAATGGCTCCACCGATATCCAAAATACCGACCAGCGAACCTTCAATAATTCGGGCGAATAAGAAACTGGCACCAAATGCAGCAACCGCACCATAAACACCGGTGTCCATGCCCGCACGTAGCATTGAAACAAAGGCCACTTCGTTAAATGCGCCGATCCCATATAAATAATACATATGGGTACCCGCGAATACACCGGAGGATAATAATCCTACAAAGATCGGAAATGACCAGTCGGCATACCAGAAATTATTCTTGGTTTGTTCATCCATCATCAAGCTCCTCTCGCTGTGTTATTTTCCGCTTAATGCGTTATGAATAGTGTCGAGCCATACTGGAGCACTCAGACTGAATGATTCCAGGAATTTCAGATCGAATCCGCGGAAGAAACCACTGAGCACGAATAACAGCACAATAACTGTCATCATGATTTTGGTAACTTTATTCCAGCCGCTTTCCTCAACACCTTTACCAATTAAAATACCCAGAACCAGGCCCGGTACTGCGTTGCCCATAATTAACTGCGCCAAACCGCCGAAAATAGTGGCCCAGAAACCAGAGCGACGCCCAGCATCAATTGCCGCTAACCAGAAAATAACTGGCATCACGGTGTTAACCAGAATATTTGCCGCAGGTACCAGCACTTTAATTGCCGTGACCTGTAATGCCGCAGGAACTGCCGATGCCGTGGTATTTAAAAAGCTGACCACAATAACCCCGATAATCCCGCAGGCAATCGCCATTTTTTTCGGGTTATGCATGGTTTCCGCCACATTGCGATTTTTAATCATCAATGCTGCGGCACCCCAGTTAGGAATAATGCGGTGGTCGACGTCTTGAGTAAAAGCCCCTGCTGCCACTGAAGAAGCCCAGGCGTTGAAGAAGAACCCTAACCCAAAGGAGAAATGCGAAGCCGGATCACCCTCACACGAGTTCAACTCGCCCAAGGTACGAAACGCCCCCATTCCCTGTATGGTCGGTGCATGGAACATGCGGGCGGCCCCCACACCAACCCCCACACCGACCAATCCGCCGATAATAATCGACTTAAAAAGAATGATTAGAAACATCAGTTTATCCTTTTCATCTTATTTAGAAACGAAGATAACCTTATCTGTATTAATGATTGTCACACTCACGGTAATATCTAATTCGACACTGTAGGTTTTTCTTTCCCGCGACAGGAAAAAGAATAAAAACTTTTCATTTTTTACTGATAATTCTGCTTTTAATACTTTTACGTCTTGTGGCTCAATTCGCAGCAAAATATTTTGTGTCGACTTCAATACCGTATTCTGGACATTACCGAGTGCATTAGCGAAAGCTTTACCTTTAGTATCGCCTTTACCTTTGACTTGCACCTGAGTGGTATATTGCTCTTTCATTACGGCTGACCATATTTCTTGATATAGGCTTCCACTAGCTTTTGCCCTAATTCTTCTTTATCCATAAATCCGAAGCCTAAAACCTTGCAGCCTTCGTTTATTGCCGTCACGCCTTCTTCCACTGAACGCATGCCGTATTTAGCTTTGTAGCCATATTTATTTTGTGCAGTAATAGCGCCTGCACCGCCACTACCACAGAATGAAATACCGAAATCTGCTTGTTCGCTATTCATCACATCGCCCAATTTCATATCTGCGGCCACTCCGGGAATAACCACCACACGGCCACCAGCTAACTCAACACCTTGCCCAACTTTCTGGCCTTTTCCTAAACGGTCGCCAATCACAACAGTAATTTGACTCATAGTATTTTCTCCAGAACAGGTTTTTATGGGTTATTATCTTTCGCTACTTCAAAATGCACCGACAACAAATAAGCTTCTTCAATGGGTAAATTAGGAAATTTATCGACCACCTGCTGAGCCATTTGCATCGAATGTGCTGAAATCTCATCAAATAATGATTTATCCACTTCAGGTAGTGGCTCGCCCGTTATTGAGCGCAAGACCATAGCCCGAATATGTGATGTCAACATTTGCTGCTGAACAGCATTGGTAAAAATATTTTCGGCATTTAACATCGCGGTAATTTCACCTAATATCCGCTCAGTGATGGTAATGGCCTCTTTCATTCCAGGGTCTTCGGCTGCATTCAATGCGGCTACATCATTCACGCTGGCAATCCTCTATTCCTTACGGCTACAACTTTCTGACTGCAAAGATAAGTTCAGTTATTTATTCGTCATCCCTTGCCTCTGCGCTATAACATCACCCTACCTGCAAGCGGAATGGGTGTGTAGCGGCATTTTTTCCAGTTCAAAGTGGAAATGTAATGGACTGAAGGGATCACTTTCGCAAAATACGCCGTCACATCCCTAACTTAATCATTAACAACAAAATAACTTGCTATATAAATAGAGGGTGGAAGCAGATACTGGAAAAAAGTTCGTGATCCGGATCTCTTTCTTTTCTCGCCGGAAGCGCCTAATATCAGAGTAATATTAAGCTATTTTCGAACACCCCCTCTCCTATGGCGTGGGGGTGTTGTTTTTATGTTTTGTTGAAATTGAATTGGAGAGTGGTATGACCAAGCCAACCATCACGATTAACGAGCTGGATGCTGAACGTTTGGATGCGTTACTGGCGCAACCGGCCTTTGCCGGTTCAGTGGTCGCAACAGCGCTCAATGAAGAACTGGATCGGGCAGAAATCCTGCCCCCGAATGCTATCCCGGCAGATGTCGTGACCATGAACAGTCGCGTGCGTTTTCGCGATCTGAACAGCCAGGAAGAACATATCCGCACATTGGTTTATCCGGCGTCGCTGAAAGACAGCAACGAGCAGCTCTCTGTCATGGCACCATTAGGTGCGGCATTGCTGGGGTTGCATGTGAATAACGAAATTAGTTGGAAATTGCCGGGTGGGGATGAAGCCCGCATTATCGTGCTGGAATTGCTTTATCAGCCGGAAGCTGCCGGTGAATATCACCGCTAATTTATGTAATGGGGTAACGACCTAAGGCCATTACCCTCTTTCCCTGATCAGCGGTACTTTTTGTGGTAAGTATCGCGCGTCGGTTTAAAGTCTTGTGCCGCTTTTTTAGCTTCATCTAACTTGCCTTGACCAGCTAATGCCAGAGCACCATCAATCTGCCCGATCAATAAGTCTAAACCGTGGCGGAAATCTTTCACTTCAGGACTATCTTCAGCTTTGTCTTTTAACTTAGTCGGAATCCCTTTCTGTGCATCAAGTGCTGCCACCCGCATTGCCTGTAAACCTTGATTAATCGCATCGGTAGAGTCGGCTTTCAGCACTTTGCCGTAATTCTCGGCAATCGTATCCATGTTATCTGCCACACTGGCAGCCATCGCCAAGCTGCTGGCACACAGCAATGCCGCGGCCATCAAGGCCATTATTTTCTTGCTCATGCTCACATTCCTTATAATTATTGTTAAATCACGACACATCATTATTACATTGCTCATACATAACATAGGCAATGCAAGGACAATCTGACAATGACTTTTTGTAATCAAATAAGGAAAGCTCGAAAAAGAGCAAAAAAAAACTGGCAACAGATGCCAGCTTTAGATTCACAGCAACAATATATTATTCGCCCGCAATCTTCATCGCAGGTAATAAAATAGAGCCGCACTGAATGTTACTGCGGGTTTCGATGTCGCTGCCCACACTCACGATATTACGCAACATATCTTTCAGATTACCGGCGATGGTTATCTCGCTGACCGGATACTGAATCTCACCGTTTTCAACCCAAAAACCGGCCGCGCCACGGGAATAATCACCGGTCACGGTGCTAACCCCCTGCCCCATTAACTCAGTCACCACCAACCCTTTGTCCAGTTGTTTGAGCATCCCGGCGAAGTCCTGCCCCTGACCGGCAATGCGCCAGTTATGGATACCACCCGCATGGCCGGTACTTTGCAGCCCCAACTTACGGGCCGAATAGCTGGTCAACAGATAGGTTTGCAGCACCCCGTCCTTGACGATTTCGCGTTGCAGCGTGCGCACGCCCTCACTGTCAAAGGGGGTCGAAGCCAAGCCACGCAGTAAATGTGGATGTTCTTCAATAGTTAGCCACTCCGGCAAAATCTGCTTGCCAAGGTGGTCGAGTAAGAAAGTGGATTTACGATAAATATTGCCGCCGCTAATGGCCGAAACCAAGTGACCAAACAGGCCGGTAGCGACTTCTGCGGCAAACAGCACCGGCGACTGCATAGTCGGCAGTTTGCGGGGTGATAAGCGGGATAAAGTACGGCGGGCGCACTCTTCACCGACCCATTCCGGGTTGGCTAAATCTTCCATTCGACGGCCAATGGTATAGGCGTAATCCCGCTCCATATCACCATTGTGCTCTGCAATCACACTGCTGGAGAGTGAATGGCGGCTTGAGCAGTAACTCTGCAACATCCCGTGGCTATTACCGAACACCCTGATGCCATAATGGCTATTAAAACTACCACCTTCGGTATTGGTAATCCGCTTGTCAGCCTGCAATGCCGCTTGTTCTGCGCGGGCGGCCAGTAAGATACCTTGCTCAGCATCTAAATCGCTCGGATGGAACAAATCCAGATCTGGCGCTTCAAAGGCCAGCAGCGATTTTTCCGCCGGGCCAGCATAAGGATCCGGTGAGGTATAGCGGGCGATATCCAGTGCAGCCTGCACTGTACGGGCGACCGCATCCGGATTTAAGTCAGTGGTGGAGGCGCTACCCTTACGCTGTTGATGATAAACAGTGATTCCCAGCGCACCATCGCTGTTGAATTCCACGTTTTCCACTTCACCAAAGCGGGTGCTGACACTGATTCCGGTGGTTTTGCTTACGGCAACTTCGGCCGCATCAGAACCCGCACGGGCTAACTCTAAAGCCTGTGCAACTGCTTGTTCCAGCGTTTTACGCTGTTCTGCAACTTGAGTGACTACTTTCATCAGTCTGCCATAATTAATGAGATAATCGTTCAGGAAAGTGTCGTAATACGACGACTTACACGGATAAAATAGAGAATGTCCTGATTCTGAGTTTATCAGAGATCTCCGTACAATTTCGCAGAAAGCCAACAGCCTGCTACAATTAGCCTCTTTTTAAGGAATTTGACCATGAACAAGCAGCCCGAAGACTGGCTAGATGAAGTCCCAGAAGATAAAAATGACGATGATGAAGAAATTATCTGGGTCAGTAAAAGTGAAATTAAACGTGATGCTGAAGCGCTGAAAGACCTCGGTACTGAACTGGTTGAGCTGGGTAAAAATGCGCTAGAGAAGATCCCATTGGATGAAGATCTGCTGGCAGCCGTTGAATTAGCACAGAAAATCAAGAAAGAAGGCCGCCGCCGCCAGATCCAGTTAATTGGTAAAATGCTGCGCGCCCGTGATGTAGAGCCGATTCAAACTGCATTGGATAAACTGAAAAACCGCCATAATCAGCAAGTCTCGCTGTTCCACAAACTGGAATTACTGCGCGACCGTTTGGTTGAAGAAGGCGATGATGCCATCCCGACCGTGTTGGAATTGTATCCAGAGGCTGACCGCCAACAGCTGCGTAGCTTGGTGCGTAATGCCCAGAAAGAGAAAGCTGCCAACAAACCGCCGAAATCATTCCGCCAGATTTTCCAGTATCTGCGTGAATTGGCTGAGAAAAAGTAATCATCGGGCGGGGCCGGGTCAAAGGGGCCAGTTCAAGTTATATTGAAACGCAGGCTCCCGGCCAGCTCCTCTTCCGCCTCTTCGAACAATAAAACTATTGCCCCAAAACGGCGTTTCCGGCGGTGATTGAAATGAATAAATTCAATCTCTACCGGTAAAGCTATCTCGCCCGTTACCACATCCCACAGCGCATCCAGATTGGCACCAAAACCTTCGCCCAGCGCAAACTTTTGGGAGAATGCGTCGTAAAAAGCGGGAAGATCCGGTATATGGTCAAAATCGAATACCACTTTTACCATCTTTTTACTCCATCCGAATGAAATGCTTGTAGTGATCCTGAGTCAGATAAATCAGGCCGTCATTGGAGTAAAGCAACCGATCAGTACCACGATGCCCGCAACGATAATTCACATCGGCCTCACGCCAGTTGCGGCCTTTGGCATCGGGCAGTTGGCGTTCACGGTTAGAAAAACGATCGCCACCAATGGCCTTACCCGGCAATACCTTACACAAATTGCCGTCTTTGGGATTCCAGCCCTTTTCGCGCGCCTGTTGCTTAGTAATATAAAAATCCGGCAGGCGGTGATGGGCTTGCAAGTATTTGACCACCTGCTGGTGCTGAGTTAATTGCTCGATAGGTGCTGGGGCCGATAACTGTGGCCGCTCTAAGTCCGGCGCTTGGCCGATAGCGCGCACAGTGACACCGTCGATACTCTGCCATGCTGCCACGGCCAACACCAATAACGCCGCCAGAATAGCTATAAGTCGTTTATTCATGGTTCTCCTTAACCTTTTGTGTTCCTCTCGTTGTGCTGCTCATGGTGATTGCCCATGCCCCACTCTATTAATCAAAATACGATATGAATCTGCATCATAGATTGCCCAGATGAAGGGTTTTGACTTCCATAAACTCATCCAGCCCCAGCACCGAACCTTCACGACCCAGACCAGATTCTTTAACGCCACCGAAAGGCGCTAACTCGGTTGAAACCGAGCTTTCGTTCACACCAATCATACCGCTTTCCAGCGCATCTGAAACCCGGAATACTCGCTGTAAGTTCTGAGTATAAAAATAAGCCGCTAACCCGAATGGCGTGTTATTCGCCCGCTGAATGACTTCCTCTTCCGTTTTAAAACGGAAACACGCCGCCAGTGGGCCAAAGGTCTCTTCAGAGGCCACTTTCATCTGCTCGGTAGCATCTGCAATCACCGTCGGCTGGAAGAAATTACCGCCCAGTTTATGGCGGCTACCACCGGCCAATAATCGCCCGCCTTTCTCTAGCGCATCTTTGACGTGATCTTCCACTTTTTCCAACCCTGCGAGGTTAATCAGCGGCCCCATATTGACGTCTTTATCCATGCCGTTGCCCACTTTCAGTTTCTTGACTTCAGCGGCCAGCCGATTAACAAACTCGTCATAGACGCCATCCTGAATATAGAAGCGGTTGACACAAACACAGACTTGCCCGGCATTGCGGAATTTACAGGCCATAGCGCCCGCGATGGCAGCATCCAAATCGGCATCATCAAACACGATATACGGCGCATTCCCCCCCAGTTCCATGGAGATTTTCTTCATGGTGGCGGCGGCATTGCGCATCAAGGTTTTGCCGACTTCAGTCGAGCCGGTAAAGGAGATTTTGCGCACTTCAGGGCTGGCCATGATGGCATCACTGATAGCATGGGTATCACCGGCAACACCATTAAGCACCCCGGCGGGCACCCCCGCCTGCTCGGCCAATGCCAGCAAAGCAAAGGCGGAAAGCGGCGTATTGTTAGCCGGTTTAATCAGCCCGGTACAACCGGCTGCCAGTGCAGGCCCCAGTTTGCGGGTGAGCATCGCCAATGGGAAATTCCACGGCGTGATAGCCGCCACCACACCGACCGGTTCGCGGGTCGCCAGTATGCGGGCACCTTCTTTAGCGGGCGGGATGATTTCGCCATTGGCACGTTTAGCCTGCTCACTAAACCATTGAATAAAGCTGGCGGCATAAGCAACCTCGCCCAGTGCTTCTTTCAATGGTTTACCTTGCTCAGAAACCATTATTTCAGCCAATGATTGCTGGTGTTCCATAATCAGAAGATACCAACGCTGTAAAATTTCTGCGCGCTGTTTTGCGGGAGTTTTGCGCCAGGCAGGGAAAGCTTCGCTAGCGGCTTTAATGGCAGCTTCCGTTTCCTGTTTACCGGATTTAGCGACTTTTGCGACCAGCTCGCCGGTCGCAGGATTATGAACCGCAAAAGTATCCTGCGCCTGATGCCAAGAACCGCCGACAAAATAGCCAATATGATAAACACCGTCGCTATGTCGTTGCGCTTGTAATGGATTGCTTAATGAGTTGCTCGATGGATTTTGTGCTGACATCTTGTCGACCTCCTGAGGGAAATAATGCCCTCCATCAGTGGAGGGCGAGGAAGGATGGTTCCATTAAGTATATACCCAAAGTCATTGGAATTACCGGTAGGCAGCCAGCGAGCGCACCCCGATGAGCTGACCCATGTCAGTGATTCGGGTAAGTGAACGCCGCTAACAACCCGGAGGTTTCAAGGACGAAGGGTATGGTTAGATAAGTGCACTCTGATACTTGTGCAGCATATCAGCCAGCCGTTTTACTGGGCGGGTAACAGAATCAGGCGATTGATAATCCACTAATTTCTGCTGATATTGGTCTAATTCTTGTAATAGCCGAGCAAAATAATAGCGCCGTTTTTGCGAATTTTTGGCATTAATAACGCGATCCGCGGTATAGCGGATTTGCTTATGAAAAGCACTCAATTCGGCATTAACCGGGACTTCCGTTTTATTGAGCCGCTGATGAGCAATTATCAGGGTCAAAGCCAGCCGATATTTGTCGAGATCACCGGGGAACATCATCAAAAGCTGATTCAATTGCTGATACAGCGCCGGTAAATGGTTTTCATTGCGGCGCGCTTTATTGGTGGTCAGGGCAGATACTGCGCTGTAAACAAAGCGGTTTAATAAGGTTCTGCCGGTTCTGTCTTTGGCATTATCGCGGATCAGCAACAACACAATCAGAGAAACGAAACAGCCGACAATTTGGCCTAATGCGCTGTCGAGAAACAAACTGACATTAAATTGCATCGGATTACTCAGCACGATAATGTTGATGGTGCTGGCTAGCGTCCCCAATGAACCCAAGCGCCGCTTTTGCACTTCGATCCCAATAATAAATGCCAGCAACCCTAGGCTGATGCATAACAGCAACATACTTTGCTGAGTCGCGGGAATGATAAACATAAAGTAAAGCGCCCCGATGGGCAGCGCCATAATCACCCCCAGCAGAAAATCGAGCGCCACCATGCGCGGATTAGGCGTTCGCATCGCCAGCGAAGTGACCACTGCAATCATCACCATACAGCCCGCCCCCGATGTCCAGCCCGTCCATAGCCAGAATAACCCACCAATCGCCGTCGCGACACCGGTACGCAAACCGTTAATCATTGCATGGTGCCCCTCGGCGGAGACATGTTTCACCGGCACAACACCGGCCAAAATATCCTCCTCTACCCGGCTAATGCTGCTGTTGGTATGAATCCCTTTTGACAATAATAAATAGCGGGTTGCCGCACCGACCCAACTACTAATGGTATGTGGGATTGCGTCACTGTGGCTGGCACCCATAAATTGGCGCAGTTTTTTCATTTTTTGATGAATTTCAGCCGACGTTTGCGCCGGTTCGCTCAACATAGTTTTCAGTTCAGCGGTCAAGATATCGGGGTGATTGGCGAGCACTAGATAGGTTTCACACGCCTGAGTGATTAACGTTAATGATTCAGTATGCAATACCTGTAAACGGCGATCACAGCGCTGCCAACGGGAAGATTCCATCATCAGATAGCTGCGCATCCCATTGAGTGCCGTAGTATTTTTGACTAAATCACTCCAGGCGCGGTCGATATCCGTTTTTTCTGCCGGGCGAATACACAGTTGCAACAGCCGATATTGATCGACTAAAACTTTATCGACCAGCCGATCAATATCTTGCTTAATTGATCGCGGGGAAAACAGTAGATCCGCCATCACGGCGCAGACGATCCCCAACACAATCTCGCTACAGCGTTCAACCGCAAATTGCGGTGTTAATAAAGGACTCTCGCCGGTCGTCACAATGATGATAAGCGCAGTATAACCTGCTAAACCAAAGGCATAGGAGTTTTCGACGCGAACCAATGATGAAATCCAGGTGCATACCCCAGCCCACAGACAGCAAAGCATTAAAGTCAATACTGGCGCTCTGATGGTCAGAACAATAATAATCAAGCCACCAATGCAGCCAATGAATGTCCCGATAATACGCAGCCAGCCACGATGGCGAATTGCACCGGAAAAAGGTTCACCACCGGCCGCAAAAGCTGGGCCAGCGGCGACAATCGCCGCAGTCAATACTGACCAGCGCGGTGTTTCCAATTGCAGATGAAAACCGAGGAACAGCGCCGCCAAAATGGCAAAACTGAGCTTGAAAGCAAAGCGCAGGCGGATAAAAGCCGGGCTGCTCATCTTAGCCAAACTCGCGCAGGCGATGCATCAATTTCACTATCGGCGATGATTGATTAGGGTCGCGATCATTCGTTCCCGTGATGACCACAGTCGCGGTGGTCCCCGCCGGGTAAGGATGCTGCTGAACCTCACTATCCAGGCGGATCTTCACTGGCACGCGCTGCGCCAGCCGTACCCATTCGAGATTATTATCAATGGTCGCCAGCCCTTTGCTATCCGCACTGCTGCTACTGTTGGTCACCCCCGCAGAGATACTGTCGACGGTGCCGTGCAGAATGCGGTTGCTGCCGAGCGGCGTGATTTCTGCCCGATACCCCGGTTTAACCCCTTCCAATTTGGTCTCTTCCAAATAAGCCAAGATATAGAAAGTGTCTTTCTTCACTAATGCAACGGCGGTGGCTCCGCGATTAATAAATTCTCCGGCATGGACATTTAGGTTGGTTACCCAGCCTTCAGCGGGCGCACGCACTGTAGTTCGCTCCAGATCAAGCTGCGCTAAATCACGCACCGCAATAGCTTTCGCCAATTGATGACGGACGGTTTGTAGCACATTGCTGGATTGATCAATTTCTTCTTGTGACAGCGCCTGAACCCCTAAACGTTGGCGTCTGCCGGATTCCCGTTGTTTCTCAGCAGCCAGTGTTTGGTAATAAGCAACATCGGCCTCGGCTTCAGCCAGCGCTTGCTGATAGCGCGGCTGATCAATGACAAACAGGATTTGGCCTTTCTGCACCAATTGGTTGTCTTTTACCGGCACATCAGTAATTAAGCCACTGACATCTGGCGCAATCGCGACCACATCTGCGGTAAATTTTGCATCACGAGTCCACGGCGATTCGGTATAAAAAGCCCATACCTTAAAAACAGCGATAACAGCCAGTAAAACCACCAATAAGGTGATGCCGATGCGGATTATTTTTAATGCAAAAGTACTCACGGCGACCTCAGGAAGAAAGACGAGAAATTAAGTAAAAAAGGCAGCAATACAACGCGGTATTAAACAGTGCCGGATGCCAGACAAACTCATAAATACCAGTGGGTTGTAGTAATCTGCGCACCACAAAAAAAAGTGCCAGGGAAAGAAGCAGTTCAAGAAATATCGGCGGGAAAGACAGACCGAAAATCACCATCACCGGAAGCAAACTCATTCTTTAAATCCTTTTTGTTATTGGGTACCGGTGCCTCCACCTGAGTGAATAATCAGGCCGGTAACGAAACTCATCCAATCATTACAACCACAGCTAAAAGCAAGAGCCATAAGCCCACTCTATGAATTAAACTTAAATAACGAGTATAACTGTTGTTTGAATAAGACTCGGGCTACGTGGTTTTCAACCTTGAGACGGTTCTCCCGACAGCAGTATATTAGCCTGCTTATTATCAGCTTATCTACAATGTGTGATCTAAATCACTTTTAAGCCAGAGTTAACAATCACTGTGAAAAAATCTATCTGGAGGGACTATGGAAAGATTAAAACGGATGTCAGTATTTGCCAAAGTGGTTGAATGCGGATCTTTTACCGGTGCTGCACGGCAGTTGGAAATGAGTGTTTCTTCAATCAGCCAGACCGTATCAAAACTGGAAACAGAGCTAAATGTTAAGCTGCTTAACCGCAGCACCCGTCGTATTGGCCTGACAGAAGCAGGGCGGATTTATTATCAGGGCTGCCGACGCATGTTGCAGGAAGTACAAGAAGTTCATGAGCAACTGTATGCTTTTAACAACACGCCGACCGGCACACTGCGCATCGGTTGTTCATCAACTATGGCACAAAATGTGCTGGCAACCATGACAGCTGAGATGCTGAAAGAGTACCCCGGCCTGTCAGTTAATCTGGTCACCGGTATTCCGGCTCCGGACTTGATTGCCGATGGTTTGGATGTAGTGATCCGCGTGGGTGCCTTACAGGATTCTGGGCTATTTTCCCGCCGCCTCGGTTCGATGCCGATGGTCGTATGTGCCGCCAAAAGCTATTTGTTGCAGCATGGCACCCCTGAAAAACCCAGTGACATGACCAACTTCTCTTGGCTGGAATACAGTGTGCGGCCAGACAGTAATTTTGAATTGATTGCACCAGAAGGTATTACCACGCAAATATCGCCACAGGGGCGCTTTGTCACCAATGACTCACAGACCATGATCCGCTGGTTAAAGGCGGGTGCCGGAATCGCCTATGCACCCCTCATGTGGGTAATAGAAGAAATCAAGCGTGGTGAAGTTGAAGTTCTGTTTAAAAAATACCATTCAGATCCCCGGCCGGTATATGCGTTATATACCGAGAAAGATAAAATGCCCCTCAAAGTTCAAGTCTGCATTGATTATTTAACCGAGTATTTTAAGCGTGTCGCTGAGATATATCACAGTTATCGCTAAATATTTGATCAATTTGTATAAATAAAAAGCGTTATTTCATAGGAAATTTCTTCAATTTAATTAAGAATAATCTCATCAATTCAAATTGACTAAATTCGCCCAAGCACTTCCAATATCTGGAATAGACTAAAAACTCTATATCACTATATATTGAGTTGTACATATGGCGCATTTAAAAACAAAGTGGTGCATATGTTTATATCAAAAAACTTACTGGTATTTATTACTACAGTTCAAGAAGGATCCTTAACAAACGCAGCAATAAAGCTATTTTCAACACCACCGCCGATGAGCCGGAGTATAAAAATACTCGAAGAAGAATTGGGTTTTAAGTTATTTACCCGCGCGACTTCAGGGCTAAAACTAACAGATAAAGGCAGTAAATTTTATAAGGATATCTTCCCCACCTACACACGATTAGTGGAGATGAGTAAAATATACAAAAGAAGTAAAAGCGGAACCATTAATATAGGAACTCATCAGTTAAAATCAACATATGCAGGTTTTATATGCGATTACTTCTTATCCTCAGGTCATTGTAACATTGAATTACAAGAAAATATAACTGATATAAATCAATTAGATATTGTTATAAGCGCCAAGGAGATAAAAAAATGTGACTTTGACGTTAAATTAGTGGCCACTTGCAAAGCAATTTTGCTATATGCATCACATTTAAATGATTTACCCAATAAAATAGAGCATCTTAAAAAACTCCCGTTTTTACAAAGCAACCTTTTCTCTTCTTCATGCGCATTTAAAGATTTTTTTGAACACATGAAACAGCAAGGATTTAGAGGGGAAATATTACATGTAGATAATCAACGCGTTCGTTATAACCTCATTGAAAAAGGCGCAGGAATATCATTAACAGCAGAAAGTTTTAGTTCAGAAAAAGATGCTTATAAAGAATTAAATATCAGTTATAACAAAGATGTAGATTTAGAAATGAATTATTACATTTATTTAAAAAGCTCGGTTATTAAAAAATATTTTTTTATAACCTATGTGCAGAAAAATTCGCCACTTTCATGGCGGGAAGTCAATATTACAAGTTAATACTTCTAGTTTAACAACAGCCTGCAATAAAACCGAACACTCTTATGACTGGCTATTCCATTTAAATAAAGAGGTCTATTATGTCTGATATAAATAATGAAATTAAAGAGCACAACAATACCAATGAGCCCAGCAATATAGATGCAGCCCATTATGCTAATTATTCATTCGAGCAGGTTTATGAGGCGCTACATGAGACGCTCAGTTTAAGTGAAATTAATACGTTATATGCAAAAGCGACCAAACAGCGGGACAAGCAACAAGCTGCTAAGCGCAAATATTCTGTTCAAGGTAATCCACAATTACAACAGGCGGAGTCATTAGACATAACGCGCACCCGTTTGGCGCATGTCGAAGATCAAGCGGATGCCATGCTCTATAGCAATGATTACGTGCCCGAGCGGGATGGCGTGTATGTCAATGAAGGGGATGTCGCCTCGCGCTTCTCGCCTGCCGCCTATCTTACTGATTTGTATCGTGAGGCCCGGCCATTACACGCTGCATCTTCACTTTATCATATCGACAAGCGCCGCCCGGATATCGGCGAGTTGCTGTTAAATCAGGATAATCAGGATGATGAAGTATCTACCCTGATGCTATCCAATGAGATTCTGATCCGGGCCATCAAAGAGAAAACCGGCAGGGCAGATATTGATAATACCCTTGAAGAATGTAACCTGCCTTACGACGCTAAATTTGAAAAGTGGCAACAAATCCTCGCCGCGCGGAAAACTACCGCTGCCGAGTTGTGGCCAGAAGAAGCTGACAGGGAAGCCGTGGTATGCCTAGGTCTAGGAATTTCATTTTCCTGCTATCAACAACTCACGGCCCCCGTTAAACTTGAGAATGTCCCCACCTCACCAACCGAAATAGCGGTGTACTACGCACTGCCGCTGACGGTCGTTAACGAAACAATACGCCTGCTGGCTGCAGAAAAAGATAAGGATACCTACCCAACTGCACTGCACCGGCTATTTTTACTGTATAAAGCCACCCATCTCTCGCCACAGACCTTGGTAGGTTTTGTCCTTAAAGCTAAGGACATGAATAATAGCAGCTTGGCGCAACTACACTTAATTAAAATCTGGCAGCAGCGCTATAATCTCTCGGAGCAAGATGCACTCGCCATCAGCAAAGTAGATTGGAACAATCCTGAACGCGTAGATCCAAATGTTGCGATAGTCGCGCAATGCCTCCAGTTAGATCCTCAAGATTTTGTTACGTTAATCAATGAGTATGAAACCAGCTATAGGGCGCGCTACTCTTCGCGACTCGAACGTATTTTTCGCATTACCCAGCAACTTAAACAAAGCAACCTGAACCTCAGTGATTTACTAAAAATAGATGTTAAGAATAAAGCTAGCCTGCGCGCTGAAACCAAACATTGGGTGATTCAACTGCAACAACATGAATCAGATGAATCCCCCATGGCTAGCGTATTGGCAACAGAATTTGGCTTAACGATTGAGGTGGCAAACAACCTATTACAGTGGTGGAAAAAGGGTGAGCAAGGAAGGAATCTCGAGAAGATATGGTCAGATACCACTACAATCTGGTCAGAGGGTAAAAATCTGGATATCTCTAAATACTTCTACATACCCAGCAATATAGAACTTTTCTACCGTCAGTTAGCACGATTGACCAGGATTTATAAAATACTGCAATTGTCTGATCAAGAAATGGAACTATTGCTGGCAGCTGATTTCAAGTCCAGATTTACAATTGATACTGAGCTTAACAACGTTAGTACAATAATAGAACTGATGGAGTTCCAACATTGGGTTAGGAGCCTGAATGCGGAACAAGCTGATGTTCTGTTTACTGAGTTAAAAGCGGGCACGCTGAACCTGCAAAAACTAGCAATCCTCATCGGGGAGCCAGCCGACAGCTTTAATTATCTTCAATACTCTGTTGAGGCCTATAAGCCCGACAATGCCAACATCACAGGTTATCTGCCCCAATACAATGACGCTTATAAGCCTGGCGCTAATATCGTTAATTTTTATGATATTCAAGAAGTACTACACTGGCAGCAAGCAGCAAAAATCCTGCAAGTACCTGTCCCACTGAACCTGCCACTGTATGATCGCATTCATACATTTAGCGCATCAATTGATTATTTAACTTCGCTGTTTGATGCGGCATTTGAAAAACTACCCACCGCTGAACAAGCCACGATTGAAGCCACATTAGTTGAGAAGCAGGGTGTTGCACTAACCCATTATTATCTAAACAAAATCGCCGACCAGAGCCTCCAATTACAGACCCGCGATGACCTCTATGGCTACTTGCTGATTGATAATCAGGTCAGCATGAAAATAAAAACCGGCCGTATTGCCGAAGCCTGTGCCAGCCTCCAGTTATATATTAATCGCTGTTATTATCAGGCCCAACTAGAACCAACAGTCAATAAATTGATTTTCACCCGCGCTTTATTCACTCACTGGGAAGCCACTAACAAACGCTACAGTTCCTGGGCCGGGACCCAACAACTGACCTACTTCCCGGAAAACTATATTGATCCGGCCCTGCGCATCGGCCAGACCAGCATGATGGATACCCTACTTCAATCCATTAATCAGGGGCAACTCACCGCCGACACCGTGGAAGACGCGTTCAAAACCTACCTGACCGAATTTGAAGAGATAGCCAATCTATCGGTTATCAGTGGCTACCACGATGACATCAGTATCGATAACGGACTGACCTACTTTATTGGCGAGAGCCTCGCCTCCCCGCCGAGTTATTACTGGCGTACCGTCGACCATGCTCAGTTCAGTGAGGGAAAATTCCCAGCCTCCGCCTGGAGTGAGTGGAAGAAAATCAGCTGCTCGGCCATGCCGTATAACCAGCTCATTCGCCCGGTTCGCTTTAATTCTCGGCTACATTTGCTGTGGCTGGAGCGGCACGAAGACACCCGCAACCGAAAAAGTGAAGACGGTGAAAAATGGCTGTATGAACTGAAGCTATCTCACTTGCGCTACAACGGCAGTTGGAGTACGCCGTTCACCTTTGCGATAGCCGAAGATAAACCGCTAGCTGAGGTGAATCTGGGAGGGCTGCACTGCACAGTTTTGGATTCTCCGGCCAAAATATACGTCAGTCTGTACCCAAAAAAGGATCGTTACGATAACGCTTCTATAGCCAAGGACGTACAGACTTGGGTTATTGATCAGATGATGAATGAAGCCGTTCTCTTAACTAATAAGCCCAATTGGATCCAGGGTGTTCAAAATGAATTTGATACCAACACCGAGCGCCGAATCAGTAACCTCTATAGTGGGGAAACCAAGTTTTTCGTTCCTAATGTTACTGTTGGAGAAGCCCAGAAAACGTCAGGCACAGAGGGGGCGCATATCGACGTTGCTTCTAATGGTTTCACTAACCTGAAAATCGTTTCTCAGACAGATAGCAATATAACATTACAACTCAGACCCCCGCGAGTCATGGTAAAAGCCCCCAATATTCCGGCAAAGGGAATAGATTATTCTTTACTGCAAAAAGTGTATAACGAGCATGGCGTGAGTAAACCCTATATCGTCTATACCGGAAAGGTCGATAGAGGCATAGATAAATCCAAACTAAGAGATGATTATCAATGCTATATCTGTGTCATCGTCGTACATCTTACAGAGCATCAATTTAAAGCATATACCAGCGTTAGAACATACATCGGAATGTGGAAGAGGTTGGTTGAACTTTCGTCTGAAAAGAAACCCCGTGCTAATAGCTCTTTCAGTGGAGTTCTTAAAGGCAAAATGCTCAGGTTCCCCAATAATATAAACGTCGCAGTTCCTTTGCCGGGCACGGAACCCCAAGAACAATCACATACTTTTACCCATAGCTCGATAGAGTCACTGTATACCCCGTTCAAGCATAAAATGGTTGAGACTGGCATTGATGATCAACATAGCTATTTGGTTCACATCCCCAACGAACTGACGATAACCGACGATCCAATAGCAACGAACGTGGTTGCTAGCTATAAATTATCCCACCGTCTTGATGGGCCTATTAAGTCAGACATGGATATTAATGATCTCATCGAGGGATATAAAGACTGGAATGAGCCTATTACACTGACAATACCGCTTGGTAAAATTCCGCCCACTGCGATTAATCTCAAATATAAGTGCGACTCTGCCGGACATTCCTTCGGTTCAGTGGAACAAACCATCCCTGTTAGTGTTATCCCCAAGTCCTCAGAAAACTATCTGGCGCTAAAAACCAATGATGCACAGGCCCAATATCTGCAATGGGATAAAACGAAAATGCATCAGGCACGCCTCAACACTCTGTTTGCCAAGGAATTGATGCGCCGGGCTGATGCCGGGATCCAGACTATCCTCAGCCACGATACCCAAATGATCAGCGAACCCAACTTGGGGACAGGTAATGACCAGCCAATGGACTTCGCTGGGGCCAATGCCCTCTATTTCTGGGAGCTGTTCTACTACACCCCAATGCTGGTAATGCAGCGCCTGCTACAGGAACAAAACTTTGATTTAGCCACCCAGTGGCTAAGCTATGTCTTTAACCCCGCCCAGTCCGAACCCTGGAAGACCCGCCCGCTACGGGAAGACACCGCCTGGAATGATATTCCACAGGATGCGACTAACCCCGACGCGGTCGCCCAAGCAGACCCTATGCATTATAAACTCAGCACCTTTATGCGCATGCTGGATCTGTTGCTGGCCCGTGGCGACCATGCTTACCGCCAACGCCAGCGCGATACACTGGCTGAGGCCAAAATGTGGTATATCCAGGCCAGCGCCTTGTTGGGCGAGGAACCGGCACCAGCGGATCATGCAATCCCGTGGGCTGATGTCTCACTCAATGACAGTGCCGCCGCACAAACCTCACTGTTCAAACCACAACAGAATACCAAGCTGCATAGCTATCGCCAGACCCTGAAATCTCGCTTGTATAACCTGCGCCATAACCTTTCCATTGACGGTCAGCCCATGGATCTGCCGCTGTTTGCCAAGCCGGATGACCCGAAAAAACTGTTGGATTCAGCTTCATCGTCGTCTAAGGGAGGAGTCAAATTACCAGCGGGCCTAAGTATCGGCTTACAACGCTTCCCTGTGGGGCTGGAAAACGCCAAAAGTATGGTCAGCCAGCTCAGCCAATTCGGTAACAGCTTAGCCAACGTGATTGAACGTCAGGATGCCGAAAAAATGGCATCACTGCTGCAAACACAAGGGAAAGAATTGCTGATACAAAGTGTAGCGATGCAAAAGAACAATTTGGAGGAGCTGCATCATGAAGCCCTCGGATTGAGCGCGGCACTGACCGGGGCGACGCAGCGTTATGAACATTATAAAAACCTTTATGAGGAAAATATCAATGCCGGTGAAAACACGGCAATAACCCTACGGGCGACCGCTGGGTATGTCGGCACCAGCACCACCGCCCTGCATATGACGGCTGCGGCACTGGATATGGTGCCCAATATTTACGGCATGGCTGTCGGCGGGGCGCGTTATGGGGCGATTGCCAACTCCATTGCCATCGGTTCCAGTATTGCGTCATCAGTGGCGTCTCTCGCCGCAGATGGGATAAACACCAATGAGATGTACCGCCGCCGCCGTCAGGAATGGGGCATTTACCGTGATAATGCTCAGGCAGAAGTCGAACAACTCACCACCCAGCAAGCTGCACAGAAAGTCCGTGAAACGGCCGCCAAGTTGCAGGTGACTTATCTGGAAACTCAGCAAAAACAGCATCAAGCTCAGTGGGAACTGATGACCAGTAAGTTCAGTAATCAGGCTTTGTATAACTGGATGCGGGGTCATTTATCCGCCTTGTACTTCCAGTTCTACGATCTGGCAATTTCCCGCTGTATCCGCGTGCAATATGGCTACCAGTGGGAAACCCTCGATAAAAACTCATTTATCAAACCGGGGGCTTGGCAGGGAACCTATGCAGGCCTGCTGTGTGCAGAAGCCCTGATGGTCAATCTGGCCACCATGGAAGAGGCTTACCAAAAATGGGAGGAACGGGCGCTGGAGGTAGAGCGGACTGTTTCACTGGCAGAGCTATATAGCGAGATCTATAACGAGGCCTATAAAAAAGCCTCTGGCAAGGACTTTAGCCTGCAAGAGCGAGTGGCGTCGCTCTTGGATCGCACCGCAATAGATTTAGCGGGATCGGGTAAAAATACTCTCGAACTGGATAAGAACCAACTTGAGGCCAGCTTCTCCCTGGCAGGCCTGAAATTGGGTGATGATTATCCGGCATCCATGAAGCTTGGTAAAAAACGCCGCATTAAACAGATTAGTGTTTCCCTGCCTGCGCTGTTAGGCCCTTATCAAGATGTTCAGGCCGTTTTAAGCTATACCGGCGATAAAATCGGCTTTGCTAAAGGCTGTGATGCCATCGCGGTATCACGCGGCATGAATGACAGCGGCCAGTTCCAACTGGACTTCAACGACAGTAAATATCTTCCCTTTGAAGGGCTTGATATTAATGACGATGGCGCATTGAAACTGCGTTTCCCGAATGCGACTGGCAAACAAAAAGATCTACTGCAAAGCCTGAGCGACATTATTTTGCATATTCGCTACACCATTCGTTCCTAAAACGCAGTTACTTACTTAAACCCAACAGGCCTCCATACGGGGGCCTGACAGGAGTCCATTATGGAAAACAATAATCAGCGAGTGGGTGTAGCGCCATTATCGCTCCCTAAAGGGGGCGGCGCTATTACAGGAATGGGTGAATCGCTGGGCGCCATTGGCCCAACGGGGCTGGCAGGTTTAACCATACCTCTGCCGATTTCTGCTGGCCGTGGCTATGCGCCGGGGTTGGCACTGAGTTACAGCAGCGGCGGTGGCAACAGTGCTTTTGGGCTAGGTTGGCAAATGGGCACCCTCTCCATTCGCCGTCGTACTGCTAATGGGGTACCCCGCTATGATAGCCGTGATGAATTTATCGGCCCCAGTGGTGAGGTACTGATCGCGGTCTCTGCGGGCAAAGAACCCTCAAAAGATGCCCGCTATTCATCAGCCGACTTTACCGTGACCCGCTATCAACCGCGCATTGAAGGCGGATTCGATCGCATTGAATTTTGGCAGCCTCAAAACTTAACATCCGGCCAGACCGCATTTTGGTTAATTTACAGCGCAGATGGTCAGCAGCATTGTTTGGGGAAATCCCCACAGGCACATATCGCCGCCCCGGATAACCCCCACCATATTGCCGAATGGTTATTGGAAGAATCAGTTTCACCGACTGGTGAACATATTTGCTATGACTATCAACGCGAAGATGATAGCAGCATTGATACAGCAGAAAGCACCGCCCACCCGCACGCCAGCACACAGTGCTATTTACAGCAAGTGCGCTACGGCAATCTGACCGCCAGCGAAACGCTGTATGCTTTCAAAAAACCGGCCGCCAAGGAGAATAACTGGTTATTTACGCTGGTATTTGATTATGGCGAACGCGCTAATAGCTTGTCGGTGGTGCCGCCATTAACTACCACAAATAGCTGGCCATGCCGCCAAGACTCGTTTTCACGCTATGAAACCGGTTTTGAAATCCGCACCCGCCGCTTGTGTCGGCAAGTATTAATGTTCCATAACTTGCGATTATTATCCGGTGATCAAAATGAGAGTGAGGCCACGCTGGTCGCCCGGCTGCGCTTGAATTATCTGGCCAGCCCCTATGCCAGCCAGCTAGTCAGTTGCCAGCAAATCGCCCATGAGAAAGACGGCACCGCGCTATCAATGCCCCCATTGGAATTTGATTATCAGCAGTTTGAACCCAAAACTGAAGAAAGCTGGCAGGCGATGCCAGAATGGGACAAGTTTAACCCCTATTATCAGCTAGTTGACCTGCACGGCGAGGGACTGCCGGGCATGTTATATCAAGACAGCGGCAGTTGGCGCTATCACCCGCCGGTGCGGCAAGCCGAGAGTGAAAATGGCGTCAGTTACGGTGCTGCGCAAATCTTGCCGCAAATCCCGACCTTGCGCGATAGCGCCAGTTTGATGGATATCAATGGCGATGGTCGGCTGGATTGGGTTATCAGCCAATCAGGGCTGGCCGGTTATTACAGCCGCAACCCGGATGAAAGCTGGACACAATTTACTCCGCTGTCGGCTTTGCCAGCCGAATACTTCCACCCGCAAGCACAACTGGCTGATTTAATTGGCGATGGGATCTCGGACTTAGCATTAATCGGGCCGAAAAGTGTGCGCCTGTATGCAAACCAGCGCGACGGTTTTGCCGCCGCTAAACAGGTTTATCAAGACCCCGCGATTGCCCTGCCTATCCCTGGGGCCAGTGACGCAGAGTTAGTGGCTTTCAGCGATCCACTGGGCAGTGGGCAGCAACATCTGATGCGAGTACGCCATAATAGTGTGACCTGCTGGCCGAATTTGGGTCATGGCTATTTTGGCAAACCCATCACGCTGAGCGGCTTCAGCCAGCCCGTGACCAGTTTTAACCCACAGCAAGTTTGGTTAGCGGACATCGACGGCTCCGGTACGGCGGATTTAATTTACGCCAATAGCGACCATTTGCTGATTTATCGCAATCAAAGCGGCAATGCTTTTTCCGAGCCACTGAAATTGCCGTTGCCCCATGGCGTTCGCTACGATAATACCTGCCAACTGACTCTGGCGGATGTGCAAGGTTTAGGAGTGACCAGCCTATTGCTGAGTGTGCCGCATATGGCAAGCCGCCATTGGCGCTATGATTTTGTCACCGCTAAGCCGTATCTGTTATGCACAGTGAATAACAATATGGGCGCTGAAAGCCGCCTGTGTTACCGCAGTTCGGCCCAATTCTGGTTGGATGAAAAAGCCGCTGCCGCCGCACAAGGCCATAAAATCGCCTGTGGCCTGCCTTTCCCGCTGCATATCTTGGCGCAAACCACACAATTTGATGAAATCACACAAAACAGCTTGAGCCAGCAAGCTCATTATTATCATGGTTTTTATGATGGTGTAGAGCGCGAGTTCCGCGGTTTTGGCCGGGTGGATACACTGGATACCCATGCAGATGCCCACGGATCCGCCACCGAACGCACCGCGCCATCTCTTAGCCGCAGTTGGTTCCACACCGGCCGTGCTGACGATGAAAACCGCTATCAAACAGAGTATTGGCAAGGAGATAAACAAGCTTATCAATTGAATCAAACTCGCCTGAGCTTATTCAACTCACAGACGGTCAGTGATGACTTACTAACAGAAGCCACTTCGCGGCAGCATTATTGGTTGCATCGGGCTTTGAAAGGTAGCCTGCTGCGCAGCGAACTGTATGGCCTGGATAATCATGGTCTGGAAAACCTACCTTACACCACCAGTAGCACTCGCTATCAAGTGCGGCAGATACAGATAAGTGATAACGCCCTGATAGTCATGCCGATGTCACTAGAACAGCTTGATTACCACTACGAACGAATTGCGCAAGACCCCCAATGTAGCCAGCAAATTGTATTGCGTTGCAATGAATATGGGCATGCTCTGGATACGACTGCCATTAATTACCCGCGTCGTGCTCAGGATAGTGTTTCCCCTTATTCCTGGCTGGCTACCGACCATTGGGCCAGCAGTTATGACGAGCAGCAACTGCTATTGCGCATCACCGAAAGCCAACAGTCTTACCAGCACATTGTTGAAGACGCTGCCTTGCTGCTGGGTCTGCCATGGCAACAACGCGTTGATATACTGACCTATGCTGCTGATGCGGTGCCAGCCAATGGCCTGAGCTACGAAATCCTCACCGATAAAGAAAACTCACTCGGTACCCCGCTTGAGCAGGTCTATGCAGGTCAAAGTGAAGTGTTTTATCACTCACAATATCGGCTGCAAGCTTTGGTTATCGCCAGTGAAAGTGCGGAATTTGATGATAATTCACTCACAGCATTAGCAGAAATGTTCCCTAACGCCAAACAGCGCGATGAGCAACTACAAGCGGCGGGTTATACCTCAGCGCCACGCCTTTTTGCTCGTAAAGATGAAACCGATGTCTGGGTGGCTCGCCGTGGGCTAACTGAATATTTTGATGCTAAAAAATTCTATCGCATTGAAAAACAACGCAGTTCAGCTTTAATCGGCTATACCAACATACAGTGGGATAACACCCTTTGCGCAATAACTGGAATAATACTGGCCGATGGCAGCCGCACCAAGGCTGACTATGACTACCGTTTTATCACTCCTTATCAACTCACCGATATTAACAATAACCAGCATTACGTCGAATTCGATGCTTTTGGTCGGGTGACGTCTTCACGATTCTGGGGAACCGAACTCAGTGAGGGCAAAGTGGTGGAAAGTGGCTTTAGCCAGCCGTCAGTGAAACTTTTTACCGCCCCCATCAGCATTGATGAGGCAATCAAAATGGAGTCTGAGGTGCTGCCCGTTGCTCAATTCTCTGTTTATCAGCCATTTAGCTGGATGATAAAACCATTAAGCCAGGATGTTGATGATTGGCTCGATTATTTGAAAGAAACGCAAGAGTTTGTACTGAAAAATCCAGACCTCCAAGAATCCCAAGCATACCAAGGATGGGCAACAGAACCACCATTAACACGAGAAATGTTAATCCAACATCAATTCATCACCGAGGACGGTTATCTCTTCACCCTGGGTTCGCGCCGTTGGCAACAACGGAGTAAATACCCATTAAGTAAAACACTAGCTATAAGGATATCCGAGCCATTATTTATCCCCCCTCATGCCATGACCGTAGTGACTGATCGCTACGACAATGATGTTGAAAAACAACAGCATCATCAAGCTATTGTTTTCAGTGATGGTTTTGGCCGCACACTGCAATCGGCACAAAGAGTCGAGGAGGGGCAAGCTTACTTTCGTGAAGAGAACGGCAAGCTGGAGTCCAATAATGACGGGCTAATCGTTAGCTTCACCGAGCAGCGCTGGGCCGTTTCCGGCCGGGTCGAGTATGACAACAAAGGGCTGGCGGTACGTGCTTATCAGCCTTACTTCCTCAATGACTGGCGCTATATCAGTGATGACAGCGCCCGCAAGGATACTTATGCCGACACCCATGTTTATGACCCGCTAGGCCGTGAAATTAAAGTGATTACTGCCAAAGGCTATATTCGCCGGGCACAGTATTTCCCATGGTTTGTTATCAGTGAGGATGAAAACGATACCGCCACAGAGGTCAGTGAAAATCTGCGTTAACACCTAAGTCATTAATCCTGACCGGCCTATTGTGAGGTCAGGCTCACTAATGACCAACAAGGATAGGTAAGCAAAATGCAGGCTTTGGTTCCCGGCGACAATCTTGTCATCACCTGGTTAATTATCGGCGCGCTTTCTGCCTGGGGAGGCTTAGTTCGTTACATCCTGGATAAAAATAATGAGGAGGACGAATGGAGTTGGGCGGCCGTCATAAGTCAGGTCATTGTTTCCGGGTTTACTGGGTTAATTGGCGGTTTGATCTCGTTTGAGGGTGGGATCAGCCGTTACATGACCTTTGCCATTGCCGGCCTGTTCGGTGCGATGGGCAGTTCTGCACTGCAATATTTATGGCACCGTTTTTTTGGTCAAGAAATTCCCCCTAAACAGTAGAGGTCACTATGGATAATGATATCTCGCAGTTTCGCTTTGGTCAGATTAGCGAACATAACTTACGCCACGTGCACCCAGATTTGGTGCTGATCGTGCGCCGCGCCCTAACACTTTCCACTGTCGATTTTCGCGTTATCGAAGGCGTACGCACCCCTGAACGCCAGCGACAATTGGTCAAAAATGGCCGCAGTAAAACTCTCAATAGCCGCCATTTAACCGGTCATGCAGTGGATTTAGCCCCGCTGATTAACAACCAAATCCCGTGGGATAACTGGCGTGCCTTTGAGTTAGTGTCAAAAGCGATGAAACAAGCGGCAAAAGAGATGGAATTGCCACTGCAATGGGGCGGTGATTGGAAAACTTTTAAAGACGGGCCGCATTTTGAACTACCGAGAGAGGTCTACCCATGATCAACCTGCGCCTATTATCTGCACTGGGTAAAACAGTGCTATCACTGGCGGTGGTTGCCGTCGCTATTTGGCTGGTACAAACCGCGCGGGAACTGGACGAACTCACTCGGGAGAATATGGAGCTAAACATGCAAATAGTACGGCTAGGTGATGTCAATAAAAGACTTAATATTCAAATGTTAACCACCACCATCCAACTGCAAAAAGTTCAGGAACAGGAGCGCATTGCAGGGGAGAAAAGCAATGAATTGCAAAAACAGTTGCGTTCGGCCCAAAAAGACAACCCTGGGGCTGATGCGCCGGTGCCTACTGGTGTTATCCGCAATACGTCGAACTGACTCCCCTGGCGCTGACCCGAAGCAATACCCGCCGTGAGTCTGCATTAGTTTTTCTACAACAGTAAAAACAATGAATTAAGGAGTTTCATGATGTCTACGATCTTAGCAAGCCCGCTATACCAATACACCCCCACTATCGCCATCAGCGATAACCGGGGCCTTGCCATCCGCGTACTGGCTTATAACCGCACCCATGCCAGTGATGCACCCGATGAGCTGATCAGCCGTAATCACTACAATGTGCTGGGGCAATTGATTGCCAGCCGTGATGCGCGCCTTGAAATCGATAACTTCCGCTATCAGTATAATCTTGCCGGAGCCGCGCTGTGCACTGAGGGCGTTGATAATGGTCAAACAGCCCAACTCACTGATATTGAAGGCCGCCCAGTGGTGAATGTGGATGCCAAAGGCACCCGCAGTTGGATGAACTATGAACCCGAACTCGGCCGCCCACTGGAGCACCATCAGCAAGCCAAAGAGGGCCTGAAAACTATCACCGACCGCTTCTTTTATGCTGAGAATAGTCCAGAATATCAATCTGCTAACCTTAACGGCCAGTGTCTTCGCCATTATGATACTGCCGGATTGCAGGAAATCCTTAGCCTGTCTATCACTGGGGTGCCGCTACAGCAACAGCGCCAATTGCTCACTGACACTCTTGGGCCAGTGGACTGGTTTGGCGACGAAAAAAGCTGGGCCGACCGCCTCAGCCGGGAGTCTTTTGTCACCCACTGCACTACAGATGCCCTCGGCCAGCCCATCACCCAGACTGATGCCAAAGGCCACCATCAGCGCATGGCCTATAACCGCGCCGGGCAGTTAATCGGCAGTTGGCTGACTGTGAACGGCGGCAGCGAGCAAGTGATTGTCCAGTCCCTGACCTACTCCGCCGCCGGACAAAAACTGCGGGAAGAAAGTGGCAATGGCGTGGTGACGGAATATCGCTATGAAGCTGAAACTCAACGGCTTATCGGCATCAAAACTGCTCGTCCGGCACTGAAAGACCGGCCAACCCTGCTGCAAGACCTACGCTACGATTATGATCCGGTCGGCAATATTCTCGCCATCCATAATGATGCTGAAGCCACCCGCTTCTACCGCAATCAAAAAATCGTGCCGGAAACCACTTACCGCTATGATGCTTTGTATCAGTTGATTGAGGCCACGGGTCGCGAATCTGACAGCAACGGCGCGCAAAGTGCCAAACTTCCTGCCTTAAGCTCACTCACTGACGGCAATCAATATGTCAATTACACCCGCCGTTATTCCTATGACCGTGCCGGTAACTTGCTGAAAATTCAGCATATCGGGGCTAGTCAGTACAGCACAAACATCACGGTATCGGATGCCAGCAATCACGGCATTCAGCAGCAGGATGGGTTAACCGCCGCCGATATTCGCAGTCAGTTTGATGCCGCCGGTAATCAGCAGCAATTACAGCCCGGTCAGCCGCTACAATGGGATGCGCGTCATCAGTTGCAGCAGGTCACCACCGTCAAGCGCAGCGCTGAAAACCCGTTCAATGATGACGATGAAAACTATCTGTATGCCAGTGATGGTATGCGGGTGGTTAAGCAAAGTATTCAGCACGCCAATAACGCCCGCCAAACCACCAAAGTGACTTACTTACCGGGGCTGGAACTGCGCAGCCAGCATAATGGCGATAAACTTATTGAGGATTTTCAGGTTATTACCGTCGGCGCTGCCGGTCGGGCGCAGGTGCGGGTATTACATTGGGAACACGGCAAGCCAGATGAAATTGCTAATAATCAATTGCGCTACAGTTTTGATAATCAGATTGGCTCCAGTTTATTAGAGCTGGATGCTCATGGCGATATTATCAGCCAGGAAGAATATTACCCATTCGGCGGCACCGCCGTATTTGCATCCCGCAATACAGTGGAGGCCAAATATAAAACCGTGCGCTATTCCGGCAAAGAGCGCGATGCCACCGGCCTGTATTATTACGGTTTGCGTTATTATCTGCCGTGGCTGGGTAGGTGGTTAAGTAGCGATCCGGCAGGGACAGTTGATGGGTTAAATTTATATCGCATGGTCAGGAATAATCCGGTGCGCTATGTTGACCTAAATGGCCTTGCTCCTAAGCAACTGGACAACAACGCTCCCCCTTCCGGAAGGGAAGGATATCTATATATCCCCTTCATTTCACGCGATATGGTGGCAATGGCGGTTGGTATTAATATTCGTAGATATATGAAAGGGAAAACACTTTACCCAGTGATTACGGCAGGAGAAAGTAATCTTTCAGACATTAAGAAACTGTCTGAGGAGCTTTACAGTGAGCATGCAAAGAACAGGGAGGATGCGGTAGATTTATATAATAAAGCCAACGAATTTGATGTGGAAGGAGCCACGCCAGAAATAAAGCAAAAGCTTGAAACTTTATACAATAAAAGTACAGCGGCAATGACACTGAATTCGCGTACAGGGCCTGTTTTAAAAAACACGGTATACATCAGTAATATTGAAAGTGGAGGTCCTCATACACTCAGTACCCTATCTCCCGGTAAACATAAACTCTATGTGCTGGGGCATGGTAGCCCTGCTGGCGACGATATTTCCGCAGATATTAACGGCGAATCTGGTTCATTGACGTCTAAACAAATAGTCGACTTACTGGCGTCAGAAGGGTTACCTAAAAAGTTTGATGATATCCGTTTTAATGCTTGCTTTGGCGCAGATACAGTAGAGCCAGAGAGTTTTGACAATGAAGTACTGGACAAAAGTGCGGGATTTAAAAAACGTAATTGGTTACAGCAATTAGGTTTCAAAAAATCATTTGCACAAAAAGTCAGTGAGGAACTATTCAATAGAGGATTCGCCGGTATTGTAAAAGCCTACCATGGCTTGGGAGATATATATAGTCTGGAAGGAGAGCATACCCGGAGAATTAAGATGAACAATAAACCTGACCAGGTTACCAGAGGAAAGATGGTTCGTCGCACATTTGTCTCGGTGTAATCTGCTCACCATTAAGTGTAAATCCTGAGGCTCTGTCGCAAATATGGCGCAGGAACTAGGATTTGAAAAGCCATAAATATCTCCTTTGGTTATATAACATCATAGTAATCCGCCAGAGACATCTTTAAAAGAGCCATTAAAAGCACCTTAATGGCTCAATCTAAAACCTTACGCCGTCCCACCCACCGTCAGATTATCCAGCTTCAAAGTCGGTTGGCCGACACCGACGGGTAAGCTTTGGCCCTCTTTGCCGCAAACGCCAACACCTTTATCCAGCGCCAGATCGTTACCGACCATGGAAATTTGTTGCATCGCTTCAATACCGGAGCCAATCAAGGTTGCACCTTTCACCGCGTGGGTGATTTTGCCTTTCTCAATTAAGTAAGCTTCAGAAGTTGAGAACACAAACTTGCCGGAGGTGATATCCACCTGACCACCACCAAAGTTAGGCGCATACAGGCCATATTCCACACTGGCGATGATCTCTTCCGGTGTCGATTTGCCCGCCAGCATATAAGTATTGGTCATGCGCGGCATCGGCAAATGGGCATAGGATTCACGGCGGCCATTACCGGTCGGCGCAACCCCCATCAGACGGGCATTCAGTTTATCCTGCATGTAACCTTTCAGAATACCGTTTTCAATCAGTACGTTGTACTGGCCCGGCACCCCTTCATCGTCGATGGCCAGTGAGCCACGGCGACCTTGCATCGTGCCATCGTCCACCACGGTACAGAGTTCTGAAGCCACCAATTTACCCATTTGGCCGCTGAATACGGAGCTGCCACGGCGGTTAAAATCGCCTTCCAACCCGTGACCAACCGCCTCATGCAGCAGCACGCCCGGCCAGCCTGCGCCTAATACTACCGGCATAGCACCGGCCGGAGCGGCAACGGCGGACAAATTAACCAATGCCATTCTGACCGCTTCATTAGCAAAATTATCAGCCCGCACTTCGCCATCGACGGTTTCCAGGAAGTAGTCATAGCCGAAACGGCCACCGCCACCGCTGGCACCGCGTTCGCGTTTGCCATTATCTTCCACCAATACACTGACGGACAGCCGCACCAGTGGGCGCACATCCGCCGCTAATGTGCCGTCGGTGGCAGCCACCAGAATTTGTTCATACACACCGGTCAGACTGGCGCTCACTTCTTGCACGCGTTTATCTGCAGCACGCGCCACTTTATCGACGCGATGTAGCAAGGCGATTTTGTCTTCCCGTGACAAGCTTTGTAGCGGGTCGAGCAGCGGATAAAGTGCTTGATGGCGAATCTCGCCTAAGGTATGCACTTTGCCGTTGCCGGTATCGCGCACGATACTGCGCGCCGCATGGGCACTTTGCTGTAAAGCATTCAGGGTGATTTGATCGGCATAGGCAAAACCGGTTTTTTCACCGCTGACCGCTCGCACGCCGACACCCTGATCAATATTGTAAGAGCCATCTTTGATGATGCTGTCTTCCAACACCCAGGCCTCGTGGTAGCTGGACTGGAAATACAGGTCAGCATAATCGAGGCGGCGTTCAGCCAACTGCCCCAATACTGAGAACAAGTCCTGATGGTTCAGCTTGTTAGCAGCGAGTAACTGCTCACTGACAAACGAGAGGCTCATAGTTTTCACTCTTTATTTAGATGATTATCATGAATTAGATGATAGTTTATGCGACTGCGGCACCAGCGGCGGTAGGAAGCGATTATGCTGCAATACCGGCATCTGATTACGAATAGTTTCTAAGCCTTTAGTGTCAATTTTGACTTTTAAGGCAGCCACCGCATCTGGGTTTTGGGCTAATATTTTCCCCCAAGCATCGACTGCCATGGTGTGACCCCAAGTACGGCGGGTTGCGCCATGACGCCCGACCTGTGCGGCGGCCAGTATCACACACTGGTTTTCAATCGCCCGTGCGCGCAATAAAATTTCCCAGTGGGCCTCACCGGTCATTTTGGTAAAGGCCGATGGGACTGAAATAATCTCAGCCCCCTGCGCCCGTAGAGCTTGGAACAAGCCGGGGAAGCGCAAATCATAGCAAACCGTCATACCCAAGCGGCCTACCGGCGTATCCACCACGGTCAGTTGTTGCCCCGGCTGATAGGTATCCGACTCACGATAGCGGCCATGGGCGTCGTTTATATCCACATCAAACATATGGATTTTGTCATAGCGGGCTTTCAGCTCGCCCTGATTATCAAACAGTAAGCTACTGGTGGTAATAAGCTCCGGTGACTCCCGGCTTATCATTGGCATTGAACCCACTTGAATCCAGACATCATATTTGCGCGCCATCTCACGGACTTCTTGCTGCAATGGCCCGTCATTATGCTGTTCAGCATGGTGTCGGTATGAGGCGGCATTGGCAAATAGCAATGCATTTTCCGGCGTCATAACCAGTTGAATACCTGAGTTTAACTGTTTGATCTGCTGCTCAATTTGAGCCAGATTGTCACGGGTATTTTCACCGCTGCATAACTGTAATAATGCAACATTGGCATTTTTCATGGCGCCTTACTCTCCTTTAGTTGGCGTAATACTTCATGGATGGTTGGTTGATCCAAACTACCGGTAATCTGGTAGCGAATCAGCGAAACCTTGCTCCATAACGGCCCTAAAATCTTCGAGGCCGCAAATACTGCTGCCCCGACCACCGGATTAATTGCAAAAGCAGTTGCAACACCGACAGTGGCGGAAATCTCTGGTGTAATAACGGCTTCCATGGCTATCTGGCGTTTTGCCAAATCGACATTACCACTCATGGCAATATCAGCCGCTAGCCCATCAACGACTAAATCATTAGTATGCATCACGCCATTTTTGATATTGGCGGTGCCGCGAATAGAATCAAACGCGAAGTCACGGCTAAACGTATCACTAAAATCTAGCTGGAGCTTACGCAATAGTGCGTCAAAACTGACCAGTCGCAATAGTTGGCCCGCACGCCCGCCACCAAGATCAGTCAGTAGCCCTCTACCCAATTTACCCTTTAATGTGCCATTGAGGGTATTTATCTGCGGTTGCCACGGAACCCCCTGCCAATTGACATCAGCATTGATATCAAACGAAGCATCTTTCATTGGCGTCATCAGGCCAAAGAACGAGATGGTTTCGTCGATTTTGGCCCCAGTCAGTGCCACATTGAGCTTGGTTTTATCACTGTCCCCCTCTTGTTGCCATTGCCCGGTAACTTTAGCCCGCCCATTGCCCGCCTCAATAAGGCCATTGGTCAGCGCCAGAATATTGCCTTTGGGGGTCAAATCCGCATTAACCCGCCCAACATTCTGCCCCAAAATCCAACAAGATTTACAACGTAACTGTAGGGCTGGCCAGTCATGGAACGAAATTTTACTGGGGCTTTGTGGCTCCTGCAATGCCGCTTGTGCCAGTGGGGTTTTCTCTGCACCTGCCGCCCATTGTGGGTTGTAATAAAGATAATCGAAGTTAGCATGCCATGGCCCAAATTCAGCCATGAGCAAACTTCCGTCCACTTCCTGACCTTTCGCCGTGACTTTGGTCCCGGCGGGCAACGGCTCTACCATTAAAGCCAGCTCGTGCCAAGTTTGCCCACCGATCAATAGCTGCGGGGTCTGCAATATCAGTCGCTTAGGGAGAATGATATTGGATTCGCCGCCTTTTAGGGTCGGTCGAGCGGATGAGGCAAGAGGCGCACTGACTGCCGCAAATTCAGACCCGAGCAAGGCCAGCCAGCCCTCACCATCAAGGCCAGGTAACTTGAGCACTAAACCTTTATCCTCCGGCAATGGCGGTATTTTTTTGCTATCTGTTTTCAAAATAGCGGCGGTCTGCCAGATTGCGCGAGCTAGCTCTACCTGCTGCTTTTCTATCAGCCATTGGCTATTAAAAACATTATTACCGCCCGCACTGCCAGACAAGGTAAAACTCTCCAGCCCACCAACCGCCTGTATTTGTAGCGGCAAAGATTGACCACTTGATTTATCTAGCGGTGACGGTAAGTGACTGCTCACTTTCTTGAGGTCAGCGGTGACATCAATCTTATAATCTGGTTTACCCTGTTTGGGTAATTGCACCGCAACTTTACCTTGCCAGTTGGCGCTGCCACTCAGCAATTTCGCTACATCGGCGGGTATACCTGGTAATTTAGCCGGTAACCAATCGCCGTGTAGCCCAACATTGACCAAAAAGTTTTTAGGCTGCTCTTTGGTAGTAAAATCAACAGTTAGCGGTTGCCCAAACCAGTTGGCTGATAAAATATCACTCTCAAGATTGCCATCATTGAAGCGGAATTTACCGCTGATATTCTCCAATTGGCTTTGCAGCGGCTTCACCAACAGGCTGTTATTTTTCAGTGTCACTTCACCGCTAGCATGTGTAATTCGGTTTTCTTCCAAGGGGATATCGAGATGTAAGCGCCCACTTACATTGCCCCCCACCTGCAATTCTTGCAGTGTTTCCGCCACTGAATCCTTCAAGGGCGTATCAATAAAGTAGTCATGGACGGCGTGCCCAGCACCTGCAACTTCAGCATCGACATACAGTTTTTCTTTCAGATAATCTGGAATGATTGCGCTGATATTACTGCCGGTAACCTTGCCCAGCATGGCGTGAGGCGCGTTCATCCACAGACCTTCATTGAGGAAATTGAGGTCAATAGCCAAATTGTCTAACGCCGGCCAATCGGGTTGGAACTGGAAAGTGGCGTTACGCAGCGGGACATAAACCTGGAACTGGCCTTCTTTATGTTTATAAGGGAAATCATGAGGATTACCGTTATAAATCAGTGTGGCATTATCCACTTGCCCACCCTGTAACGCCTCAGTCAGATAATCGGCCAGTTTCTCGCCCATTAACGTCACCGGGAAGTAGCGCCAAGCATCAGTAGCATCATACAGGCGGATACCACTCAGAATCTTGAGCCACGGCTGGCCAGTATTTGGCTGCATATAGTGGAAACTGCCATTGCCCCACAGTGATTTAGCCCGGACATCCAGCTTATCACTCCACAATTCCCAGCCTTTATCATCAACTTGCCAGTTCACTGCACCGCTAGCTTGACTCACCTCCAGTGGGGCGCGGAACATATTACCATAAGGTAATAGGCTGTTTTTTAAGTTGATATCCAGCCGCCCTTGCTCGGCAGAGCCACTGAGCGCACCGGCAAAATTATTCACCCCCGGCAACAGATCCCAATGCTGCCAACTGATATCGTGCCACTTGGCCTGAAAACGGGTCTTTGGCAGTTGGTTGATGGGAATATCCAATGCCAGCACATCGACGATCCCTTGGGGCTGTAAATCTGCTAAATGATTCATTAACTCAGGAGTAAAAAGTGACAAAGTGGGCAATATCGGCCCCACTCGCTCTAGCTGAATATTAGTGGCACGAATTCGTAACTCTTGAGATTGGTCTGGCCCAATAAACTGAGTATTTTCCGGCAACCACAGCGCAGATAGGTGCCCTTTTGGCCAAGGTTGGCCGTCAGTTTTGAGGCTCAATTCCGGCGCATCAATTTGCCAGCCATTACCATGGCGGCGGCCTTCCAGCACAAAATTATCCACCGCGAGTTGATGGGATTCGCCCCCCACTGTCCAATTGGCCTGCCCCTGATTGAGCAGCACATTGCCACTGTAGATTTCGCCACTTTTGATACTCAACCAGGCCGCCAGACTGAACTCGGCACTGTCTAACCCCGTATTATTATGCAGCCAACGGCTAATCCAAGGTTTCAAATCAATATTATCGGCCTGCATATAAACAGTGCCGTTGCTCAAAATCCCCTGATTATCATGCAGATCCATCCGCACCATCAGCACACCGTGCTGACCATTGATAGTCGACAGACTAATTTGCCCCTCAGCGCGATGCCGGCTTGGAGAGTTAAGCCAAGTCAGTTGTGGGATTTCTAATTCGGCGCGGGGGCCTGATGGGGTTAGGAATGAAATACGGCTGTTGCGCAGATCAAAATGATCTAGCTGGCGTAAGAAGATATCAGTGAGGGTGCTGGCTTCAAAGCTGCTGCCATTGTTTTGTTGCCGATCCAACGTGGTGTTGAGATCCAACTGCAACTGATAGAAAGTCATATCGCGGAATTGCCAGCGCCAATGCAGCAATGACTGCCATACATCAAGCGCCAGGGTCACCCGCTGCACCTGCCAATTGGCTTGCGGTAATTGAGCGCGAATATCACGTAATTCCAATGTCGGGCCAAAAGTTTCCCACGTCCCTTGCATGAACCCCACCTCCAGTGGAATTCCGCTAATAGACTGAACCTTGGTCACGATTTGCGCGCGATAGTCGTTGATAAGAGGCAGCATCATGCGTAGCCCACTGACCAACAGCGCCACCACCACAATTATTGTGGCGCCTGTCACAAACATTATCCGGGGCAGTCGCCTCACACTTCTCTCCTTGCCATCCGCTGCATGTGTGCAGCGGCTCCCGATAGAACCTATATATACAAAGGCCGGGAGGTGCTTACATCATCACCACATCAAATTGTTCTTGATTATACAGTGGCTCAATCTGGACTTTCACTTGCTTACCGACGAAGATTTCCACTTCAGCCAGCGCATGAGACTCTTCGCCTTTCAGCGCTTCGCCCACTGCCGGAGAAGCATAAACCAGGAAGCGGTCAGAATCATAAGCATGGTGAACACGGACAATCTCGCGCAAGATTTCATAGCACACGGTTTCCACTGATTTGACCGTGCCACGGCCACGGCAGGTCGGGCACTCATTGCACAGCACATGCTCGATGCTCTCCCGCGTGCGCTTGCGGGTCATTTCTACTAAGCCTAGCTGAGAGAAACCGTTAATACTGGTTTTTACCCGATCTTTACTCAGCGCTTGTTCCAGTGAATGCAAAACGCGCCGACGGTGTTCTTCATTACTCATGTCAATGAAATCAATAATGATAATCCCGCCCAGATTTCGCATCCGCAACTGGCGGGCGATAGCTTGAGTGGCCTCAATATTGGTATTGAAGATAGTTTCGTCAAGATTACGATGGCCGACAAATGCACCGGTGTTGATATCCACGGTGGTCATGGCTTCTGTCTGGTCAATAATCAGGTAACCGCCTGATTTTAATTCAACTTTGCGTTCTAAAGAGCGCTGTATTTCATTTTCGACATCAAAGAGATCAAAAATGGGTTGTTTACCCGCATACAGCTCCAGTTTCTCAGTCATTTCTGGAATATATTCACTGGTAAACTCCACCAGCAAATCATAAGTTAATTTGGAGTCGACACGGATTTTATCCAACGCAGCCCCGGCAAAGTCACGGAGCACCCGCTGCGCCAGTGCCATTTCACCATATAGCTTATATTTGGTGATATTGCGTTTTTTACGTTCCTGAACTTTCGTCCATAAGCGCTTAAGGAAGGCGGCATCAGCGGCCAGCTCTTCTTCACCAATCCCCTCCGCGGCGGTACGGATAATAAAACCGCCTTGCTCATCACAATACTCTGCCACGGTTTTTTTCAGGCGTTCGCGTTCAGCTTCACTTTCAATACGCTGGGAAACACCGACATGAGCAGCCCCTGGCATTAAGACCAGATAGCGGGAAGGTAGAGTGATATCGGTGGTCAAACGTGCGCCTTTGGTGCCCAGCGGGTCTTTCACCACCTGCACCATTAAATCCTGCCCCTGACGAACCAGTTCAGCGATATCGCGCACATTGAAATTTTTCTGCTCATCCCCAGCCACGCATTCGGTGTGGGGCATGATATCGGAAGCATGAAGGAAAGCGGCTTTATCCAGCCCGATATCGACAAAAGCCGCCTGCATGCCCGGTAACACCCGGCTAACACGGCCTTTGTAGATATTGCCGACGATGCCTCTTTTCGCTTCGCGCTCAATGTGAATTTCTTGCAGGATGCCACCATCAATGTAGGCAACCCGCGTTTCAGACGGTGTGATATTGACCAGTAATTCAGCTGTCATGACTTCCTCTCACATTACGCAGCGCAATGAAATGACTTAGTAATTCATGGGTTTCAACTAACGGCAGACCCACTACAGCATGGTAACTGCCGCTAATGGTTCTGACGAAACAACCACCTTTCCCCTGAATACCGTAAGCGCCCGCTTTGTCCATGGGTTCACCGGTAGCAATATAGTCACTGATTTCCAACTGAGATAACACGCGGAATGTCACATCTGTCACCACCATGGTAGATAACACCTCTTGTTTATCCGCCAGTGACACCGCTGTGATCACTTGATGTTGCTGCCCGGACAGCGCACTGAGTATTTCCTGCACATGGGCTTTATCTCGTGGTTTTTCTAATACTTGCCCATTTAACACCACAATGGTATCGGCTCCAAGTACTGGCAGATCCTGTGGAGCGACCATCACCCCTGCTCGTGCTTTGTCCTGTGCCAAACGCTGGACATATTCTTGCGCACTTTCCTCTGGTCTCCGCAGCTCTTCAACTTCTGTTTTCAGCACCTCAAAAGGGACATCAAGCAGGGTTAATAATTCACGGCGGCGTGGAGAACCAGAAGCGAGATACAGGGCGGTCATGAGTCTTAAATCCTTATTGCACCGTAAATCGACGGCGAATTTTACGCATTAACAAAAATAGCCACGGCCATAGAATACCGTTGACCACACTACTCCAGAAGACTTCGGGGCGGAATGAGACATTACTGACTAAAAACTCAGACCAAAACACCACGACATCCATTGTCAGTGACAGCAACATCACAATGAGCGCCTGTTGCCACAGCGCCATATTGCGAAATAGCTGAAACTTAAACGCGACCAAATAAGCAATAATACTGAGCGCCAGCGCCCGCACCCCGAGAGTGGACCCCATAATAAGGTCCATAATCAGCCCGAGAATGAAACCCGTTCCCACATTCACCCGGTGCGGTAAGGCCATCACCCAATAAATTAAGACTAATGCTAGCCACGAAGGCCGGAACATATAAATTTGTTCAGGCCACGGCATAATTTGCAACACCATGGCAATCAGGAAAGATAACCAGATAACCCAACGGCCATTGCTGCTGTAGCGGTTCATGGTGATACTCCCGGAGCAGTCACTGCTGTTGGTGCCGTGTTTGCGGATGGTGCCGGAGGGCCCATCTCATCGGCGGCAGGTAATACTTGCGACATCATGGGAGCCAAACGTTCATTTGCGACCCGGCGAACTTCAGCGGGGGGGAGTGGAATATCGCCATTGCGATCGGCGCCCCACAATAACAGCAGATAACGTAAACGTTGCAAATCGGCGGTCGGACGCGCCTGAATCACTGTATAAGCGCGTTGGTTATCCACTTTGACCGAAGAAACCACGGCGACCGGATAACCCTCGGGGAAGCGCCCGCCCAAACCGGAGGTCACTAATACATCACCAACACGAATATCTGTATTGCTAGGTAAGTGCTCTAATAATAAGTCATCGGTGCAACCGCTACCGGCGGCAATCACCCGAATATCATTTCGCAAGACCTGGATAGGAAGCGCGTGGGAGGTATCACAAATCAATAAGACGCGGCTGGTTAATTTACTGACCGCAACAACCTGGCCCACGACACCCCGGTCACTGATAACCGGCTGGCCTTCATACACGCCATTGTTAGAGCCTTTATCGATAACTACTTGGTCACTGTAAGGGTCTGTCCCGCTGGACATCACCTGAGTCACCATTTTTTGTTCATCCTGACGCAGCGGAGAACCGAGTAATTCACGTAACCGGTTGTTTTCCTGCTTAAACTGTCCGAGCAACTGTAGGTCAGTATTTTTCAGCAATAGCTCTTGGCGTAACGCACGGTTTTCCAGCTCTAACTGCTTATGGGTAGCCAGAGTTTCAGAAACGTTGTCGAGAACTTTACGTGGCCCATTGGCCAGAAAATAGAAAGGGCTAACGGCGGTGTCCATGTAGGTACGGATTTTAACAAATGTACCCAATCGGCTATCCGCAATAACCAAAACAATGGCTGCAAGAACGGCAAAAAACAACCGCAGTTGCAGGGATGGACCCCGGCTAAAAATCGGCTTCATAAATTATGCGTATTCCTTGGCGGCATGAAAGAAGAAGCGCCAAATCTGAATCATCCCTTCGTACTTGACGTTACAGCACTCTGCACGGCTTTCACTCACACGAACAACTGACCTGTGTCAGCGCATCCGAATTCGTTCCTTTGCCTGGCTGCAACGCCAATGACTTTACCTTGGGTATAGATTTATCCGACCGGCCCTTCTCCCTTTGGCTAACTATTCTTCGCTGAACAAATCGCCGCCATGCATGTCGATCATTTCCAACGCTTTACCACCACCTCGAGCGACGCAGGTCAATGGATCTTCTGCCACCACCACTGGGATGCCGGTCTCTTCCATCAGTAGGCGATCCAGGTTACGCAGCAATGCGCCACCACCGGTCAACACCATACCGCGCTCAGAGATATCAGATGCCAATTCTGGAGGGCACTGTTCCAGCGCCACCATAACTGCACTAACAATACCGGTCAGCGGCTCTTGCAGCGCTTCAAGGATCTCATTGGAATTTAGCGTAAAGCCACGTGGTACGCCTTCTGCAAGGTTACGGCCACGGACTTCAATTTCCAGAACTTCATCACCCGGATAAGCAGAACCGATGCTGTGCTTGATACGCTCAGCTGTCGCTTCACCAATCAGTGAACCGTAGTTACGGCGCACATAATTAATGATGGCTTCATCAAAGCGGTCACCACCGATACGCACGGAAGAAGAGTAAACCACACCGTTCAGAGAGATAACGGCCACTTCTGTGGTACCGCCACCAATATCTACAACCATTGAACCGGTCGCTTCAGAAACCGGTAAACCTGCGCCAATTGCCGCAGCCATAGGCTCTTCAATCAGAAACACTTCTCGGGCGCCTGCGCCCTGAGCTGATTCACGGATCGCACGGCGCTCAACCTGAGTTGCCCCGACCGGTACGCACACCAATACACGCGGACTCGGGCGCATAAAGCTGTTGCTGTGAACTTGCTTAATAAAGTGTTGCAGCATTTTTTCAGTGACAAAGAAATCGGCAATAACGCCGTCTTTCATCGGGCGAATAGCTGCGATATTGCCGGGGGTACGCCCAAGCATCTGTTTGGCATCATGGCCTACAGCCGCAACGCTCTTCGGTGAACCGGCACGATCCTGACGAATAGCAACCACTGAAGGTTCATTCAGTACAATGCCTTGTCCTTTAACATATATAAGGGTATTGGCGGTACCCAAGTCGATGGACAAGTCGTTGGAAAACATGCCACGAAATTTCTTAAACATAACGAAAGGATAATCCTGCAAGCTGGGGGCGGAAAATAAAATCCGCCTACTTTACCAACCACACGAAGCAGCGACAAGGCGCAAAAACGTCCTGATTCGGTGAAAAAGTAGCTGCGTTATTGACATCTCGTTTCATTCAGCCCCCATGTTGCTTGAAAAGGTTGAATAAACCCTCGACACAACACAGATTCTGCGCAACGACCGGCGTAACACAGCACATAAAATCTAACATTTAACCTGATTCTCGTCGGAAGTAAGTGCCCACCAACGATTTACGGAAATGACTGACACATTCTACGTTAATTTTTGCTCAACGATCAGGCTAAACATGTCCCTAATACGAATATTTTTTCTTTCCGGGGTTTAAAAGCGTTGGCGGAGCAAAAAAATTGCCCTGTCCACCATAAACACCCTTTTCTTTCAGCGTTTGCCATTCTTCACGGGTAAGAACTTCTGCTGCAAAAACTTTTACATGTGTTCCCGCACAGGCACCGGTCAGGCTTTCGACAAACAACTGATTTTCATAACGCAAATTAATGCTTCTGACTAATCCTGGATGAAGTTTAATCATTTCAACCCGGAGAGACTTAATGTATGACGTACTGACAACTGTCAATCCGGCTTGCGACACCATAACCTTGCAGCCTACACCGAGTAACAAACGCATCATCGGACGGATTTGGCTGATATATTGACACACATCTGCCTCTGCAAGTTCAAAGATAATTCGCTCTCGATCAGATTTTCTGCATTGCAACAGCGTATCCCGCAGCCAGCGCTGGAAAGGACGCTGCAATAATGAATCAACGCTGATAGAAAATGCCAGAGTTTCGTCCGGCCATAAAGCTAATAAAGGAATTATCCGATCAATTTTTTGACGGTCATATCGCTCACCCAGACCGAATAATTGTACCAGTGGTGTAAATTCAGCAGCCCGTAATTCTTGTTCACCATCATATATGCGGCTCATTATTTCACGATGGTGAATTTTACCATCAACGGTAACAGCCGGTTTCTGATAAAGCCGTGGGCCACCATTAGCCAGTGTTTGTTCTAACAAAGTGCGCCATTTGACACTGCCACGCCCTTTTTCTGCTACTTTGGTATCGTACACATACCAGCCATTCCCCCCATACATCGCCGCATTTTTGGTCGCTTGTCCAGCATTATCCATTACTTGTTCGGCTGAATCGCCATTGCGATACGCCACAATACCAATATGCAGCAATGACTCACGGTCAATAACATGTGGCTCGGGTAACGACCCGACTGCATGGACTAATTGTGCGGCCATAACAGCGGCATCTTTTAGTGTTTTATGGGGCAGTAAAATCGCAATGTCACTCTGATGGTAACGCGCAAATAACGCAGAGGGATGGCGAGTAACAAAGGTAGAAAGCAGGTTAATCAGCGAATGCATCAGTTCTTGAACCTGCTGGTGATCACCTGTTTCAATTAGGCTATCAAAGTCCGGCAACTGCACCATCATAACCACCCCATGAGCGCCGGATTCCTCCATTTGAGTCGTCAACTGATTATCAAAAAATTGGCGATTACTGAAGCCGGTTTCGGCATCCTGCGCGGCAAAAGTACGAATCAAAGTATCAACGCGATTACGCTCTTCCCGAACTTCTATCAACTCAGCCAATAGATGATCAATAGCGCGGCTGGCGCAAGGTGGCCATTCATGACCTTCGCTATGAATAGCGTGTTCACGTTCGCCATTCAGAATACGTTTGGCTCGCCACTCAAGTTTTTCCTGACCTGCGGTCTGCTCACGCAGCCAACGGAAGCTTAGCAGGAGTGTCATCGCGACAATCACGGCCACCAATGACAAAATCGCGACAGCATAAAGTGAGCGAGCATAGCTACTCAAGGGGTCAATATAGCTGAAATGCATTGAAGTCCCTGGTTGATGCAGCATCGGTACCACCAGGCTACGATAGCGGCTTTGACTGTTCCAGGGAGCATAAATGGCGGGGAGTTTTAGTTGGTATAACGTGCTGTTTTCATTCTGGACGCTAACTTCCAACACGCCCAGGGTTCGCATCATTATAGGCAGCCATTCACGTTCTTTATCAGCAGGTTGCAGCAACAATGACTGATCATAAGCTGTTACGATGCTCTGGAGGCGATGCTCCATTTTTTTCTGACACAAATAAAAAAAACTGGCCGTGCTACCCAGTAACACTAAACACATAGCCAATACGACCAGCAAGGTCATAAACACAGAAAGTTTGGTTGTAAATCGCATCCTTTAACCTTGCGAAGCGCAATTCAGTGAAAAAAATGCCTCTGTTCCTTTGAGGAAGACACTATATGACAAATTGCCACCATAATACTGATTTTTTACCTCATAATACGACCATAACTCCATAACTCAGCCTTTTTCACAGAACTTCTGGTGAATCCTCTTTCAAGGATAGTCACGGACGAAATCATCGGCCTCATTTTTGTTCTTGATCAGGCTATAAGGTTGATGTTGTCGCTATATTGACTCACTCTTAATCTATACCTTTCTGCATTCATACTATCTATAGGTGTTATATGCGAGCGCTTGTACTTGAGCAAACTGAAGGCCGGACTACCGCAGAAGTGCGCGAAATATCCCCGTCACAATTGCCAGCCGGTAATGTCACCGTTGATGTTAATTGGTCCAGCTTGAATTATAAGGATGCACTGGCTATCACGGGCAAAGGGAAGATTATCCGTGAATTTCCCATGGTGCCGGGTATCGATTTTGCCGGCACCGTCCACAGCAGTGAAGATCCGCGTTTTCATGTCGGCCAGTCAGTTTTACTGACGGGATGGGGCGTAGGGGAAAATCATTGGGGTGGGTTGGCAGAGCAAGCTCGTGTCAACGGCGACTGGCTAGTGCCGATGCCTGAAGGGTTAGAGCCGCGTAAGGCCATGATTATCGGTACGGCTGGTTTTACCGCGATGCTGTGTGTCATGGCGCTGGAGGAAGGTGGCGTGACACCAGAAAGTGGCGAAGTGGTGGTCACCGGGGCCAGTGGTGGCGTCGGTAGCACAGCAATCGCCCTACTTGCAGCACTGGGTTATAAAATCGCCGCCATTTCTGGCCGTGACAGTAACAGTGACTATCTAAAAGGCCTCGGTGCTCATCGGGTATTGTCACGTAACGATTATCTTGATGCTTCCCGCCCATTGGAAAAACAGTTATGGGCGGGTGCCATTGATACTGTTGGCGACAAATTACTGGCTAAAGTGTTGGCTCAGATGAATTACAACGGCACCGTGGCCGCTTGTGGTTTAGCTGGCGGCTATTCGCTCCCGACGACCGTGATGCCCTTTATTCTGCGCAATGTGCGGTTGCAAGGGATAGATTCAGTGATGACACCGCAACAGCGCCGTCTACAAGCTTGGCAACGCTTACAGGAAATTTTGCCTGAAAGCTTCTATCAACAAGCTTCGCAAGCTATCACACTCGCCGATGCCCCGACCATCGCCGCTCGCCTATTGGCGAACGAAATTACCGGTAGAACCTTGGTAAAAGTTCGCTAATTCACTGCCACTGGGGAGAGTGTCATGCTCCCCAGCTTATTATCCGTATTGTAATGATTTTCAAATTTCTCTCCGCCCCCTAGCACTTGTCCCTATAAGCCGCCATGATTAATATCAATAAGGCCGATATGCTTCCCCCTGTTTGATGGAGTCATTTTATGCGCAACTTTTTATCCCATTCCCTGCGTAATGCTGCCACGCCACGCAAGCTAACCGAAGCGGATGTCACCCCAGAAAGTATTTTTTATCAGCGCCGTAAGGTGTTGCAAGCATTGGGGATTACTGCTGCTACACTGGCATTGCCCACATCTGCGCAAGCTGATTTGCTAGCATGGTTTAAAGGGAATAATCGCCCCAAAGCCCCGTCTGGCAAGCCGCTGGATTTCACTCAATCAACGGTTTACCACCCAGATTTGGCGCTAACCCCGGAAGATAAAGTCACCGGCTATAATAATTTCTATGAATTCGGCTTGGATAAGGCCGATCCTGCCGCCAATGCTGGCACACTGAAAACCGAAGACTGGCAGATAAAGATCGACGGTGACGTCGCCAAGCCCATGACACTCGATATTGATGACCTGATAAAACGCTTCCCATTAGAAGAGCGCATTTATCGGATGCGCTGCGTAGAAGCTTGGTCGATGGTGGTGCCGTGGATTGGGTTTGAATTGGGCAAATTGCTTAAGCTGGTTGAACCCACCAGCAATGCTCGCTATGTCGCATTCCAGACACTTTATGCACCGGATCAAATGCCGGGGCAGGAAGATCGTTTTATTGGCGGCGGCCTGAAATACCCTTATGTCGAAGGATTGCGACTGGATGAGGCGATGCACCCATTGGCCTTTATGACACTGGGCGTGTATGGCAAGGCCCTACCGCCACAAAATGGCGCGCCTCTGCGGCTCATCACCCCGTGGAAATACGGTTTTAAAGGCATAAAATCCATTGTTCATATTCGCCTGACTCATGATCAGCCACCGACTACCTGGAACCTGAGTGCGCCCAACGAATATGGTTTTTATGCCAATGTGAATCCTCATGTGAACCATCCGCGCTGGTCGCAAGCAACTGAGCGCTTTATCGGCTCGGGCGGTATCCTGGATGTTCAGCGCCAGCCAACACTGTTATTTAACGGTTATGCCGATCAAGTCGCATCACTCTACCGTGGTTTGGATCTGCGGGAGAATTTCTGATGCGGCTCAGTTTACGGCAAATTAAGTGGCTAAAAGTGGCTATCTGGTTGGCGGCCGCACTCCCCTTTCTGTGGCTAATTTTATCTGTAGATCAAGGTTGGTTCAGTGCCGACCCGGCTAAAGATATTCAGCATTTCACCGGGCTAATGACCCTAAAATTATTATTGGCGACACTGCTGGTCACGCCACTGGCGCGCTATGGCAAACAGCCGCTGTTAATCCGCTGCCGCCGGTTGTTGGGTTTATGGTGTTTTGCCTGGGGAACACTACATTTGGTCAGCTATTCGGTACTGGAACTTGGGCTGAGTAATATTGATTTACTGGGCCGTGAGCTGGTCACCCGCCCTTACCTGACATTGGGCATAATAAGTTGGCTATTGTTACTGTCACTGGCGGTGACATCCACCTTGTGGGCGCAACGAAAAATGGGAGCCAACTGGCAAAAATTGCATAATTTGGTGTATGTTGTCGCCATTCTTGCACCAATTCATTATCTTTGGTCGGTCAAAACGCTATCGCCATTCCCCATTATTTACGCGGTGATAGCAGCAATATTATTGGCGCTACGCTATAAAAAATTTCGCCAATGGTGCCGCTAAAAACCTGAGCTTTTCATCGGTCATTATCTTTTTCTATTGAATATCTTCGCTGATAAGACCAGTATTTAGCTGCTAATTGCTACGATATCATTATAATGCCCGACCTTAATGCCGATCGCAGTGTCAAATTCATCGTAAAAAGGTGACAAATCGGTGACATCAGGTTATTTTTTACGATGATGGACTAATTGCCGGAGATACCAGCACAATGTCGGATAAGTTTCACATTTTGCTTCTGAATGGCCCTAACTTGAATCTGCTTGGAACACGTGAACCAGAAAAGTACGGTCACACTACATTGGCTGATATTGTCAGCCAATTAGAGACTCAAGCTCAGGGAATGGATGTGGTGCTATCCCATTTGCAGTCAAATGCAGAGCATGTGCTGATTGATAGAATTCACCAAGCACGGGGTAATACCGATTTTATCCTGATCAACCCGGCAGCGTTTACACATACCAGTGTTGCACTGCGCGATGCATTGTTAGGTGTGCAGATCCCGTTTATCGAGGTCCACTTATCTAATGTGCATGCCCGGGAGCCTTTCCGTCATCATTCATATCTCTCTGATATCGCGGTTGGCGTAATCTGTGGACTTGGCGCAGATGGCTATAACTTTGCTTTACAGGCAGCGGTAAATCGCTTGTCAAAATCCAACTAATGCAACACAAAAAGAGTACGGAATCACACTCATGGATATTCGTAAGATTAAGAAACTGATCGAACTGGTTGAAGAATCCGGCATTTCAGAGCTGGAAATCTCAGAAGGCGAAGAGTCAGTACGCATCAGTCGTGCTCCTGCCGCACCAAACTACCCAATGATGCAACAGCCGTATGCTTTTGCTGCGCCGCAGCAACAACCTGCTCTGGCCGCTGCTGTCGCTCCAGCACCTGCTGAAGCCGCTGCCCCTGCTGCTATCAGTGGCCATATCGTGCGCTCCCCAATGGTCGGTACTTTCTACCGCACCCCGAGCCCGGATGCTAAACCCTTCATTGAAGTAGGTCAGAAAGTTTCTGTTGGTGACACTCTTTGCATCGTTGAAGCGATGAAAATGATGAACCAAATCGAAGCAGATAAATCCGGTACTGTAAAAGCCATTCTGGTTGAAGACGGTCAACCGGTTGAATTCGACGAGCCTCTTGTCGTCATCGAATAACGAGGCGTTCCATGCTTGATAAAATCGTAATCGCTAACCGCGGTGAGATTGCGCTACGCATCCTGCGAGCTTGTAAAGAGCTGGGGATCAAAACTGTGGCAGTTCACTCTGTTGCAGACCGTGATCTTAAACACGTGTTATTGGCTGACGAGACTGTCTGTATCGGTCCCGCACCTTCTGTTAAAAGCTATCTGAACATTCCGGCAATCATTTCTGCTGCGGAGATCACCGGCGCGGTGGCTATTCACCCCGGCTATGGTTTCCTGTCTGAAAATGCTGATTTTGCCGAACAGGTAGAACGTTCAGGTTTCATCTTCATCGGCCCGCGTGCCGAAACCATTCGCCTGATGGGTGACAAGGTTTCGGCAATAAATGCCATGAAGAAAGCTGGTGTACCTTGTGTACCTGGCTCTGACGGCCCACTGGATGACGACACAACCAAGAATAAAGCCTTTGCCAAACGAATCGGTTATCCGGTCATTATCAAGGCATCAGGTGGTGGTGGTGGTCGTGGTATGCGTGTGGTTCGTCACGACAAAGATCTGGAGCAATCCATTAACATGACCCGTGCGGAAGCCAAAGCGGCTTTCAATAACGACATGGTTTATATGGAGAAATACCTGGAAAACCCACGCCATATCGAAATTCAGATTTTGGCTGACGGTCAGGGTAATGCTATCTATCTGGCTGAGCGCGACTGTTCTATGCAGCGCCGCCACCAGAAAGTGGTTGAAGAGGCACCAGCGCCAGGTATCACCAGCGAAATGCGCCGTTATATCGGTGAACGCTGCGCGAAAGCCTGTGTGGAAATCGGCTATCGTGGTGCGGGGACTTTCGAGTTCCTGTATGAAAACGGCGAGTTCTATTTCATCGAAATGAACACCCGTATTCAGGTTGAACACCCGGTTACCGAGATGATCACCGGTGTTGATTTGATCAAAGAACAGCTGCGGATCGCTGCGGGCCAACCTCTCTCCATCAAACAAGATGAAGTGAAAGTCCACGGCCACGCAGTAGAGTGCCGTATCAACGCCGAAGACCCGAATACCTTCCTGCCGAGTCCGGGTAAAATTACCCGTTTCCATGCGCCGGGTGGTTTTGGAGTACGTTGGGAGTCTCATATTTACGCCGGCTATACCGTGCCGCCATATTATGACTCCATGATCGGCAAACTGATCACTTACGGTGAAAACCGTGATGTTGCGATTGCCCGCATGAAAAACGCGCTGGCAGAACTCATTATCGATGGCATCAAGACCAACGTTGAGTTACAGCAACGCATCATGAACGACGAAAACTTCCAGCATGGTGGCACCAATATCCACTATCTGGAGAAAAAACTCGGGTTGCAAGAAACCTGATTTTTTCGCCTTTCATGAGCTTTACCTTTTATATCAGGGCCGGTAAATTACCGGCCTTTTTCTTTTCATTTGATTAATTTTCTTTTGATTAATAGGGTCGGCATTTCGCATAGTGGTAGCTAATCACACTGCAAGGCTAAGATAAGAATGGGATTTCCCAAATTAGTTGGCCTCGCCGCTAGGCAGCAAACAAATGAATCCCGATGAGCTGACTCAGGTCAGTGATTCGGGTGAATGAGTGCAGCTAACAACGCTGTTGTGCCAAGTACGAAGGGTATTGGAGAGAATATGGACACAAGGTTCCTACAAGCCAATAAAGAAGCGCGCTGGGCCTTTGGCTTAACGCTGGCTTATCTGGCTGGGTGGATAATAACGGCTTATTTACCAGGCAATATTCCCGGTATAAGCGGCCTGCCCGCTTGGTTTGAAGCGGCCTGTATTGCGCTGCCACTGCTATTTATTGTGCTGTGCTGGTTAATGGTGCGTGTGATATTTCGCGATATTCCACTGGAGGATGACAATGCAAACTGATGTCATTCTGCCATTAGTGGGCTATCTGGCCATGGTATTTGGCTTATCCGTCTATGCTTATACCCGCCGTAAAACCGGGAATTTTCTTAACGAATACTTCATCGGCAACCGTTCGATGGGCGGATTTGTCCTGGCAATGACCTTGACCGCCACTTATATCAGTGCCAGTTCATTTATTGGCGGGCCGGGTGCTGCTTATAAATACGGCCTGGGCTGGGTGTTATTGGCAATGATTCAATTGCCAGCGGTGTGGCTGTCTCTGGGAGTATTGGGTAAGAAATTTGCCATTCTGGCGCGACGTTATAATGCCGTGACCCTCAACGACATGCTGTATGCCCGCTATCAAAGCCGCCTATTGGTGTGGTTGGCCAGCATCAGCTTGTTGGTGGCGTTTGTCGGGGCCATGACAGTGCAGTTTATCGGTGGCGCGCGCTTGCTGGAAACCGCAGCGGGCATCCCTTATGACACTGGCTTGTTGATTTTCGGTATCAGTATCGCGCTGTATACCTCTTTTGGTGGTTTCCGTGCCAGCGTGCTGAATGATGCTTTACAAGGCATGGTGATGTTGGTCGGCACCATTTTACTGTTGGTGGCGGTTATCCATGCCGCAGGTGGGCTGCACAAAGCCGTCGAGACTCTACAGCATATAGATCCGGCGCTGGTCTCCCCTCAAGGTGGCGATCAAATCCTCGACTTGCCGTTTATGGCATCATTCTGGATCTTGGTGTGCTTTGGAGTTATTGGCCTACCGCATACCGCAGTGCGTTGCATTTCGTATCGTGATAGTAAAGCTGTGCATCGCGGCATCATCCTCGGCACCATTGTGGTGGCAATCTTGATGTTCGGTATGCATCTGGCCGGCGCATTAGGCCGGGCGATCCTGCCGGACCTGAAGATCCCGGATCAAGTGATCCCCACACTGATGATCACCGTGCTGCCGCCCTTTGCTGCTGGGATCTTTCTGGCCGCGCCGATGGCGGCGATTATGTCGACCATCAATGCCCAGTTACTGCAATCCTCCGCAACTATTGTGAAAGATTTATACCTCAATTTATGGCCAGAAGAGCTGAAAAATGAGCGTAAGTTAGCGCGTATTTCCAGCATGTCGACACTGATCCTCGGGCTATTATTGCTACTTGCCGCCTGGCGACCACCCGAAATGATTATCTGGTTGAATCTGTTGGCCTTTGGTGGTCTGGAGGCGGTATTCCTCTGGCCATTGGTGCTAGGATTATACTGGGAGCGCGCCAATGCCCATGGTGCCCTTAGCGCAATGATTGTCGGCGCGGTATGCTATACCGTGCTGGCCAGTTTCGATATTAAGATAGCCGGCCTGCACCCAATCGTGCCCTCGCTGGTGCTTAACCTGCTGGCGTTCTATATCGGGAATCAGTTTGGCGACAGGGCGCGAACACGCCGGCCCGTGGTTGTCAGCACTGAATAAATGACTATTTGCAGGTATTATTTACCGAAACCCTATTGATAAAAACCGATCGTGAGACCTCAGTTGAAGATCGGTTTTGGAAGAGAAAGCTATGCCTTGGATCCAACTAAAACTAAACACCACCGGTAACCAAGCCGAATCTCTTGGTGATGCCCTAATAGAAAGTGGCGCGGTCTCTGTGACCTTCCAGGATACCCACGATAATCCGGTGTTTGAGCCGCTGCCGGGGGAAACCCGCCTGTGGGGCGATACCGACGTGATTGGCCTGTATGATGCAGAAACCGATATGGCGGAAGTGGTCGCTATGCTGGAATATAACCCGCAACTCGGTCAAGGTTTCATCCATAAGATTGAGCAGTTGGAAGATAAAGATTGGGAACGTGAATGGATGGATAATTTCCACCCAATGCGTTTTGGTGAGCGCCTGTGGATCTGTCCGAGCTGGCGTGATGTTCCCGACCCAACAGCCGTGAACGTGATGCTCGACCCCGGTTTGGCGTTTGGTACCGGCACTCACCCGACAACCGCATTGTGTTTGCAATGGCTCGATGGCCTCAACCTACAGGATAAAACCGTTATCGATTTCGGTTGCGGCTCCGGCATCCTGGCGATTGCAGCTCTAAAACTCGGTGCTAAGCGCGCTATTGGCATTGATATTGATCCGCAAGCCATTCAGGCCAGTCGTGATAACGCACAGCGTAACGGCGTTTCAGAGCGTTTGGAGCTGTATCTTGCCAAAGATCAGCCAGCCGATTTATCCGCTGACGTGGTGGTCGCCAATATCCTGGCTGGCCCATTACGGGAACTCGCGCCGTTGATTAGTGTTTTACCGGTTGCGGGCGGCCATCTTGGCTTGTCAGGTGTGCTGGCAACGCAAGCAGCGGGTGTCGCACAGGCTTACGAGGATAAATTCACTCTCGACCCGGTGGCTGAGAAAGAAGAGTGGTGCCGCATCACGGGTATCAAGAAGTAATATCGACCCCACCAATAATGACTATCCATGTTATAGGCGTTGCAACACTCGCTGTTGTAACGCCAAATTCGCAGAGTCGCACTAGCATTTCCTGGCAGTAGCTAGCAATCCATCAAGCACCGTTTTTAACTGAAATGAGATGTCTGACTCATTTATATCTGCTCTTTATCATTGATTTGATGAATAAATCAGCATTTTCAACCTCCACCATGTTGCATAACTAGTCGAAAATTATGTTGTTTAGTAGAAAATACTAAAGCGCAAAAATTAATCATATTAACTTAACCTGATGTTATATATGAGAAAATAATTAATTACCCAAGATTAGTCTGTAATTTATCGCGTTTTTTTCATCAATTGGTCAAAGTTTGGCCTTTCATCTGAGCGCAAAAATGCGTAATATACGCGCCCTTACGGACACAGTGTGGTCATTCTTTGTCTATGCGTATTGGACACATCCAGCTTACAAATTGCCTGATTGCCGCCCCGATGGCGGGTATCACAGATCGCCCATTCAGAGCGCTATGTCATGGTATGGGGGCTGGGATGGCTGTATCTGAAATGCTCTCCTCTAATCCAGAGGTATGGCGGACGGATAAGTCGCGTTTGCGCATGGTTCATAGTGATGAGCCGGGGATTCGTGCCGTGCAAATTGCCGGTAATGACCCGGATGAGATGGCAGCAGCCGCCCAAATCAATGTGGCGAATGGTGCACAAATCATCGACATCAATATGGGATGTCCGGCCAAGAAAGTGAATCGCAAACTGGCAGGATCAGCATTATTGCAGCATCCTGAATTGGTCAAACAGATCCTCTCCGCAGTCGTTAACGCGGTAGATGTACCAGTGACGTTGAAGATCCGGACGGGTTGGTCGCCAGAACACCGTAACTGTATAGAAATTGCCCAATTGGCCGAAAACTGTGGTATACAAGCCCTGACGATTCATGGCCGAACCCGTTCTTGTTTGTTTAATGGTGAGGCGGAATACGACAGCATTCGGGCAGTTAAGCAGATTGTTTCCATTCCCGTTATCGCGAATGGTGACATCACTGACCCGCATAAAGCCAGAGCGGTACTCGACTACACTGGGGCTGATGCCCTGATGATAGGACGTGCCGCTCAGGGAAGACCTTGGATCTTCCGGGAAATCCAGCATTACCTGGACACTGGGGAGCTGCTGTCACCGATGCCACTTGGCGAAGTGCAGCGCTTGTTAAACGGGCATATACGGGAATTGCACGACTTTTATGGTCCAGGCAAGGGATTTCGTATCGCACGTAAGCACGTCTCTTGGTATCTCCAGGAGCACGCCCCTAACGACCAGTTTCGGCGCACATTCAACGCCATTGAGGATGCCAGCGAACAGCTGGAGGCGTTGGAGGCATATTTCGAAAATCTTGCGTAAACAGAAAAAAGAGCTGACAGAACTATGTTCGAACAACGCGTAAATTCTGACGTACTGACCGTTGCAACCGTAAACTCACAAGATCAGGTGACTCAAAAGCCTTTGCGTGACTCGGTAAAACAAGCACTGAAGAACTATTTTGCTCAACTGAATGGTCAGGATGTGAGTGACCTGTATGAGTTGGTACTGGCTGAAGTTGAACAGCCATTGTTGGACATGGTGATGCAATACACCCGTGGCAACCAAACCCGTGCTGCCCTGATGATGGGCATTAACCGTGGCACGCTGCGTAAGAAATTGAAAAAATACGGCATGAACTGATACTAGTCAGTTAAGTTGTTGTTTAAAAAGGCGTACTCCACACGGAGCGCGCCTTTTTTGTTAGGTGATTTCTAGGCAACTTCCACTCGATTACGGCCTTTCTGTTTCGCTCGGTATAAAGCTTCATCCGCCCGCTTCAGCGCATCCTCCGGCACCCCGACCCCATTCCAAAACGCCACACCCAATGAAATCGTGATAGGTCGGATACCCGGCATCGCCATCATTTCTACATTGTGCCGCAGCCGGTTAGCAACCTGTATGGCAACATCCGGCACCGTGCTCGGCAGCAACATCAGAAACTCTTCACCGCCACTGCGGCACAGAATATCGCTGTCACGGGAGCTATCACGAATTTGTATTGCCAATTGCTTGATAACTTCATCACCGACATCATGACCATAAGAGTCATTAATTGATTTAAAGTGGTCAATATCCAGTGCAATGACAGAAAAATGCTGCCCGAGCTGGGCGATAGGTTCGAGCGTCATCGCCAGCCCGCGCCGGTTATACAGACCAGTCATGGGGTCGGTATGCGCTTCGAACCTCAATTTGCCGATTTTCTTTTGCAATAGACTGATACCTATCAACAAGGCCCGTTTAAGCTGCGTCGCCTCGAAATACCATGAGGGAATTTCTTTGATGCTACTGGCAATATCCGGTTTATCCATATCATTGGCGCTGCCTGCCAGTAACCACAGCGGGCGAGCAATTAACCGCGATAATAACCAAACGCCCAACAATGTGAGTAACGCCAGCGGCGCAATATGCCCCAGCCCTTTCAGCATCAACCCTTCCAACGGCTTCAAAGTAGAGGATTCTGGCCGCAGGGTAATAATTTCCCAACCTGACGGATCCACAACGGCATAGCCCGCCAGCATCGATTCGCCATTGGTGCTGGTCACCATCAAGCTACCATTGTCATTTTTTTTGGCCGCCTCTGTAATCGGCTTCGGCTCTAGTATCTCCCCGATACGATTAACATCTCGGTGATAAAGAATGCGCCGCTCGCCGTCGAGCACCACAATGTAAGAACCATCGCGATAGTAATGTTCACCCAGTAACTCATTTAAAATACTTTGCTTACGCAGATAAATAGTCCCGCCTATGTATCCGCGATAGTGTCCATCCGGCGTGATAATGGGTGTCGATATATTGATAACCAGATTGTTAGCTGCTGACACATATGGCTTGCTGATAATGGGGCGGCGGAGCTTGAGTGCCTCTGCCGACCCAGGTGATGTCAGAGTGTGGCCCAATAGTTGGAGGCTGTCTGGCGATGTGGCGCGGATAATACCCTGAGCATCGGTTATCACTACCGAGTTAAAACTGTCGGTCTGATATTTGAGTCGTGCGGTTTCCGCTTTCAGAACGGCCTGATCGTCAAAATGCTTTGCGGCGATCATGCTGCTGTAGTGAAGCTGCTTTTGCGCACTCCGCAAAAAAATCTCCGTACTCGACGCCAGCTTAGCGGCATAAACACGGTTAGCTTCCAGTGTATTATCGATCAATAGCTGCCGTTGAACCCGATAACTGGCATAGAAACTGTTTGCCAGCGTCACAAAGGCGCTCATGACAGCCAGAATAAGAATTAAGCGACCTAAGTCGAGACGGAAAATCTTGGTTGAAATCATCGAGCGTAACAAGACAACATTCCTGAAGATATAAATGGGTCGTATTTAGCCATGACGGTAACATGAAAAGTCAGCAGGAACTCGTCTATATCTATATCTGCTCATTATTTATCTCCTCAAATGAATCATTATCACGCTATAGTCATTGTTAACAGTTATCTATAGTTTGGGTGATAGCTAGCTGACATCGGACTTGTACTGATAATTAGGGGTTAATTATGAATAAAATGATCATTGCCGTAGCACTCGCAGCTACTGTATTAAGTGGATGCGCCAACAACAGAACAGCGTCGGGTGATACCTTTACCGCCGCTCAAGCACGGCAGGTACAAACCGTCACCTATGGCACCGTGGTTTCCGCACGTCCGGTCACTATTCAAGGTGGTAGTGAAAATAATGTAGCTGGCGCTATCGGCGGGGCTGTAGTCGGTGGCTTCTTGGGCAATACTATCGGCGGGGGCCGTGGTAATAGCCTCGCGACCGCAGGTGGTGCCGTTGCCGGTGGTGTAGCGGGTCAGGGCATACAAAGCGCCATGAACCGCAGTGAAGGTGTACAACTGGAAATTCGTCGTGATGATGGCAGCAGCATTGTTGTCGTGCAGGCGCAAGGGCCAACCCGTTTCAGCGCAGGTCAACGCGTCATTATTGCTAGCGATCGCAGCGGTACTGTGACAGTTTCTCCTCGTTAAACTCAAATGCCGGGGGATTCACCCCGGCATTTAGCGCTTGAATACAAAAAAATGGACTATTTTTTTATTGCCCTAATTGACTGTTTCGTAACATTAAAATGACCTCGATTTATACGATTTTAGCGTAAAAAACCATTGACATTGGTTATGACAGTCAAATATTAGGTTGCCACGGGGAATGTGTTGTGGTTAAATAGCGTCATCGGTTTGGAACACAGACCTTATGAAAGCAGTTTTAGTAAAGCAGTCCTCAGTTCAAGCGCTATCCATAGATATCCCTTCTCCGTGAGTCTCCTCCTAAGTGCCCAATAAGTTATCCTCTGAAAACAGACCACGTTCGCTACGTTATTGTGGCAAAAAATAATTGAAGGAAGTATCTCTATGTCTAATAAAATGACTGGTTTAGTAAAATGGTTTGACGCTGGTAAAGGTTTTGGTTTCATCACTCCTGCTGATGGCAGCAAAGACGTGTTCGTTCACTTCTCTGCTATCCAGAGCAATGATTTCAAAACCTTAGATGAAGGCCAAAAAGTGGAGTTCTCTATCGAGAGCGGCGCTAAAGGCCCATCAGCGGTAAACGTAGTCGCTCTGTAATTCAGTGTGATTAGGGAGTTGGCTACCGACAGCGATGACGGCCAGACCCGAGCAGTGTAGCCGCTCCCCAAGTAAATGAATAAGCAGTACCCGGTTGACAGTAACATTTATGCAAGCAGTTTTAGTAAAGCAGTTCCCCGTATTAGCGTTATCAGACAGATACCTCTTCTCCGCGAAATTCCTTCTAAGTGCCCCATAAGTTGTGCCCAAGCCTATTCGCTCGCCTATGGCGGCAATCAAAAATAATTGAAGGAAGTATCTCTATGTCTAATAAAATGACTGGTTTAGTAAAATGGTTTAACGCTGACAAAGGTTTTGGTTTCATCACTCCTGCTGATGGCAGCAAAGATGTGTTCGTTCACTTCTCTGCTATCCAGAGCAATGATTTCAAAACCTTAGATGAAGGCCAAAAAGTGGAGTTCTCTATCGAGAGCGGCGCTAAAGGCCCATCAGCGGTAAACGTAGTCGCTCTGTAATTCAGTGTGATTAGGGAGTTGGCTACCGACAGCGATGACGGCCAGACCCGAGCAGTGTAGCCGCTCCCCAAGTAAATGAATAAGCAGTACCCGGTTGACAGTAACATTTATGCAAGCAGTTTTAGTAAAGCAGTTCCCCGTATTAGCGTTATCAGACAGATACCTCTTCTCCGCGAAATTCCTTCTAAGTGCCCCATAAGTTGTGCCCAAGCCTATTCGCTCGCCTATGGCGGCAATCAAAAATAATTGAAGGAAGTATCTCTATGTCTAATAAAATGACTGGTTTAGTAAAATGGTTTAACGCTGACAAAGGTTTTGGTTTCATCACTCCTGCTGATGGCAGCAAAGATGTGTTCGTTCACTTCTCTGCTATCCAGAGCAATGATTTCAAAACCTTAGATGAAGGCCAAAAAGTGGAGTTCTCTATCGAGAGCGGCGCTAAAGGCCCATCAGCGGTAAACGTTATTGCTCTGTAAGAGTCAATAATAAATACCTAGGTCTTCGACGCTATAGCTTCAAGACCTCAGGTATATCGGAATGATTTACGATAGCGATGAAGGTGATAGTCCTGAGCAGTTAAATCATTTTGAATAAAAAAACCCGCCTTTGTGCGGGTTTTTTGTTATAGAAAAATAAAGTTTTATTCTTAATAAAATAAAAATCCGCCCAAACTAAAATGAAATAGTTCATAATAAAGTTTATACGTTATGCATTATTTCTTAACTGATGCATTTAATTTATACAAGCTATGTTTATCTCCCTAACCTGCCCTACTATCTTATCTATTAAGACAAAATCACGTTATTTTAATAGATAAAAACCCGCCAATTATAATTAATAAAGTAAAGTAATCGACAAACTTTGTCTGAATTACTCAGATCAGAACAATATATTTATCTCGCCACGCCCCCCACTCCGTATAATACAAGAATAACGTTAAAAAGAATGATGGAATTATTTTCTGTATACAGTTACCTCATGTAATTACAACATTAATAATGTTAATTATTTCTATTACTGCTGGCGAAGATTACTGCATATAAAATAACATCAGGGTAAATAATCATGTTGATACTCAAAACGCGAATAGGAAAAATGCTTCTTATCCTATTAATTGGGATAAGCATCTGGTTTAGCCCAGTACCAGAATCTGTTGACCCACGCGCCTGGCACCTCATGGCGGTCTTTGCCGCGACAGTGATTGGTGTGATTCTCTCACCTTATCCGTTAGGTGCCATGGCAGTATTCGGTCTGACAGCCGCCACCGCCACCGGCTTGCTGAGCATTAAAGAAGTGCTCGCTGGTTTTTCTGATCCCATCATCTGGATGATAGCCTGCGCTTTCTTTATCTCACGCAGTTTTATTAAAACAGGTTTTGGCCGCCGGGTCGGTTACTTATTTATCAGTAAGTTAGGCCATAGCTCATTGGGTCTGGCTTACGGTTTGGTGCTCACCGATTTACTGTTCGCACCCGCGATGCCATCTACTGCTGCTCGTTGTGGTGGCATCATTACACCGCTATTTCGCTCGATATCTGATGTATATGAATCAAGCCCCGAGCAAAGCACTGAACGCAAAATCGGGGCTTTTTTGGTGCAATGTATCGTCCAGTGTAATGCCATTATTTGTGCCATGTTTCTGACGTCAATGGCCGGTAACCCGATGATAGGTAAGCTGGCTGGCGAGATGGGAATAACCATTACCTGGGCCAGTTGGGCGCTGGCCGCGATTGTCCCGGGTTTAATCTCTCTCACGGTCATCCCATTGCTACTGTATCGCTTTTATCCGCCGGAATTGAAAAAAACCCCAGAAATGCGCGCACTGGCCATTGTAAAACTGAAGGAAATGGGGCGAATGAGCCGCAATGAATGGATCGTGTTATCAGTATTCATTGGGCTGGTAACCCTGTGGGTGTGTGGCACTATGCTAAATATTGATGCCACCATAACCGCCTTTATTGGTCTGGCTATCTTGCTGCTGAGCGGCGTACTGACTTGGGATGATGTCATTGCCGAGAAAGAAGCATGGCATACTATGATTTGGTTTGCGGTGCTGCTAACACTCGCTAGCCAACTGAATAAGCTGGGGTTTATTCGCTGGTTTGGAGCCTCAATGGCCGGTTCGGTACAGGGCATGAATTGGGTACCGATGATGGGGATTCTACTGCTGGCGTACTATTACAGCCACTATATGATGGCCAGCGCCATTGCCCATATCAGCGCCATGTATACGATTTTTGTTTCTATCACTATATCGGCAGGCGCACCGCCAATGCTGACAGGATTGGTGTTTGGCATGTTCAGTAACTTGTATATGGCGACCACACATTACTCCGGTGGCCCTGCTGCTATCCTATTTGGTTGCAACTTTATCCCCCTCACCACCTGGTGGAAAATCGGTTTTCTGATCAGTTTGGTGGTCATTCCTATCTGGCTAATTATCGGCAGCGTATGGTGGAAAGTATTGGGTTTCTGGTAAGAAGACCAAACAGATAACCGCACTGTTACACTGGCACGGTGTATAAACAACATCTTCGCCATCCATCTTTTTATATCATTTACCGTGATTATGATATAATTGATGGAAAGCTCACCTCGCTTACCGATAGCCTCTCTTTTGTGACCATTCACTACGCGAACACCGCTTTTAATGTAAATATTGCGTCAATTATCGTATTCACGAAAACGATAATTGACCTACGGTGTCTGAAGATATGTATCGCTATCGAGTTATATCCTTATGCGTTACAAGCTCGCACTTAACGCATAACGATAGAGTTCATATGATAAAACCGCAGAAATTCCATATTTCACTGCTCCACCCGCGCTATTGGCTAACTTGGTTTGGCCTTGGTGTGCTATTTCTATTAGTCCAACTGCCCTACCCGCTGATAAATAAATTGGGGATTTGGCTCGGACGTACCTCAATGCGCTTTCTCAAGCGACGGGTTTCTATCGCCCGACGTAACCTCGAACTGTGCTTCCCTGATATGGACAAAACCACCCTCGAGCGGACGATTGTGGGTAATTTTGAATCCTTGGGTATGGGGTTGCTGGAAACAGGTATGGCGTGGTTTTGGCCCGATGCGCGCGTCAAGCGCTGGTTTACCGTCTCCGGTCTGAATAACCTGAAAAAAGCGCAGGAAGGCAAACGCGGTGTCTTGGTGATTGGCGTACATTTTATGTCGCTGGAACTGGGTGGCCGAGTCATGGGCCAATGCCAACCGATGATGGCAATGTACCGTCCACACAATAATAAAGTGATGGAATTAGTACAGACTTGGGGCCGAATGCGCTCCAATAAGGCGATGTTGGATCGTAAAGACCTACGCGGTATGGTGCACGCATTGAAGAAAGGTGAAGCCGTTTGGTTCGCCCCAGATCAAGATTACGGCCCGCGAGGCAGTGTTTTTGCACCCTTTTTTGCCGTTGATCAAGCCGCCACCACAAGCGGTACCTTTATGTTGGCCCGCTTGGCAAAACCGGCGTTGCTGCCATTAGTGTTACTGCGCAAAACAGATGGCAGCGGCTATGACCTGCTTATCCAACCAGCATTGGAAGATTATCCAATAGATGACGAATTAGCCGCCGCCCGTTACATGAATAAAGTGATTGAAAAAGAAATCATGCGCGCACCCGAGCAATATCTTTGGTTGCACCGCCGCTTTAAAACGCGCCCAGCGGGTGAAGCATCACTCTATTAAGCACAACATAAATATGAAAAACCCGGCCTTCACCGGGTTTTTTATTATCTAAAATTGCCCCAATGCTATTTGTTTACCACTGTATTTTCTGTTTCCACTGGACTGTTTGTGGACTCAGTGTCTTCTATTACTTCGGCCTGACGCCCCTCCAACGTTTTGCAAGCAGTCCCGATGGTCGGTGGTGCCGACGTCGGGAAACTCTCTTTCGGCAAGATATATACCGGTGTCGTGGCCACGAAGCCATCACTGAAAGTGGCCTCAATAAAAGTCGCCTGCCAGCCGGAAGCTGGTGTAATAAACGCAATTTCAATGATATTTTCCGGTGTTACCGCCAGTGGGAATTCGGCGTAGCGCACATCACAGGCATAGCGGAAATCCCGCGCATCATTATTTGCCGCAGTCCATAGCAGCACTTTATTCGGCGTCTCGGACAGCGTTACCTTCATTGTTTGCACCTTTTCTTTCATTCCGATGCTGACATCCACTTGCGGCAAGGCAGTGGATTGCCGTAGGCGATTAACCAAGGGAATCAATGACTGTTCGCTGAAAGCCTTAATACCATAGTGGCTGGAATTGGGTGCCACCCTCAAGACTTTTTCACCCGGTAATTTATCGTAATAAAAATCTGTATTATCAGGCACATAAAAATCGTCGCCACTGGCATTGATAATATATTTAGGAATACTCAGCCGGGATTGATACTCAGTTCCCATATATTGCATAGGATCAATAATCTGCATCAATTTAGAAAAGCCGACAGTCTCCAACTTTTTATCAATTTCGTCCTGATAATAAGGGGCGAAAGCAATGGGCCAGTTCCCACCATAAGATTTATACATATGTTCCAATGCAGCGCGGGTATCAAGCAGATCAATAACAAAGGGCACCATGGCTACAACCCGGGTATCAGCAAGCGACGTGAGCCAGGTTGTCCAGCCCCGTTTGGATAAGCCGGTGACAATAAAACTGTCTAATGCTTTTTCCGGCAAAGCTTGTTGGGCCAGGGTCATGACCTGAGAAACTGCCGCCGCCATGGGGACGTGCAAGGGCAAGGTAGAACGAGACTCCGGTGCATCCATAAATAAAGTCCAGCTACGGGCGACACTGTAATCCTCCTTGCGTGGTACGCCATCCTGTTGATATTCAAGATATTGATTGGGAATAGTGCTGATTGATATCACCACGGCATTCGTTTCCCGGGCAATATTTTTTAATGAGTCGATGGAGAAATCAGTCGGGCCAGAGGCAGGAACCGTGCTGGTTGCGTGGTTAATACCATTATTAATAACAACCAATCCTTGCGTCGAGGTACTGTCACTTGGAATAAAGATCTCAACCTCATGCTGCCAGGCGGCAGGGGAGACCAAATTCTCAGGTGCCCACTGTTGAGAAGTCAGTTGGTAACGACGCCATTCTAGCCCCGGTAAATCCTCCTGACTCAGCAAATTGTAAATAAGCGGCTCGCTGGACAATTTATCTTTATAACAGGATAAAACCTGAGAAAAATCCGTATTGCTGCATTTTGTTGTTTCGACATCCGCTTGTGCCAGACAACTGGCGGTGAACAACCAGGGTAATCCACAAATCAAAGCCGTTAAATAATGAGGCATAATCCCTTTCCTTTTATCTAATATACGAGGTAAAAACTTTCTCAGAGGAATTAGATAACGAATTGGGAATTCAAAAAATCCGAATTTCACCGGTATATGCAGTTTTTTATATTACTACCCTGATAAAATATGGGCCGCAATATCATTCAACCTTTCTATTTATATGGCTATTTTATACATCGCAGGAAATTATTGAGTAAACATCGGTGATTTTGGCACCGATTATTCACTCATCCAGAATGCGTTATTATCATTACCACAGCACATGCCCAATCAGCGGTGCGCCGATGACTGTAATAATACCGGCCAGCATCATCACCAAGCTGGATACTACGCCCTCTTGTTGCCCCATTTCATAGGCTTTGGCAGTACCCGCCCCGTGAGAGGAGGCCCCAAGGCCCGCGCCTTTTGCCAATCCGCTGCGCACAGAAAGGCGCAGAAACAGCAAATCCCCGACCGCCATGCCGAAGACCCCGGTAATCACCACAAACAGCGCGACTAAGTCCGGCTGCCCGCCCAACTGCTTTGCGGCTTCCAGGGCAAAAGGTGTGGTAATCGAGCGCACCGCTAAACTGCGCTGCACTTCTTCCGAGAGAGTTAATAACTTCGCCAGCCACACCGAACTGACTACCGCCACAGTAATCGCGGTGATAACGCCCGCAGTGAGAGACAACCAGTGACGGCGGATAATCGACAGATTCTCATAAACCGGCACAGCAAACGCGATAGTCGCCGGCCCCAAAAGCCACAGTAACCAATGCGTCTCACCAATATAATCCTGATAAGAGATATGGGTGACCACCAGCAGCAACACCAGCACCATCGGGGTTAACACCAAGGGCATCAGCAGCAATGACCGGCGGCGGCGATAGAGTTTTTTGTTGGCAAAGTAAAGTATCAGTGTTGCCAGGAAACACGCGATGCTGATAATAAAATCATTCATGATGATTAGACTTGCGGCGTTGCAGCCACACCTCAAAACGGTAAACCCGGTCAACCACTAAGCCCGTCGCCGCGAGTGTCAGTGTGGTACTGACCGCGATAACAGCAAAAATTTTCCAACCATCTACCATAATTAATTGCGCGTAATTCACCACCGCCACCACTGCAGGAACAAAGAACAGCAGCATTTCAGCCAACAGCCAGCGCGAACCGGCTTGAACCCAACGCACCGGCAGAATCCGCAGCATAATCATAGCCAGCAGCAATAACATGCCGACGATATTGGCGGGCAACGGCAGGTGAAAGAGACTCACCAGTTGGTCAGCAATAATAAACAGCCCGGCATACAGCGCCACCTGAACCGGCACTTGTAAACGCGAGAGAACAGACGGCGCAAAACTGCGTAACGCCAATGACATGAGAAACCCCAGTGGGAAATTTTACCAGTGCTCAGTATAGGCCGCAGGAAACCTTGCGAAAAATGAATTAAAATCATTGGAATCATGCCTAAATGGAATGCTTTGCACCGCCACTCTCTCACTCATTGATAGGAAAGCTGATGGATATCAGAACATTGCGTTATTTCGTCGAAGTGGTGCGCCAGCAAAGCTTCACTCGGGCGGCGGAGAAGCTTTTTGTCACCCAGCCCACCATCAGCAAAATGCTACGCAATTTGGAAAATGAATTGGAGTGCAGTTTACTGACTCGTGAAGGACGACGCCTGCATTTGACTGACAGCGGGCAGGCGGTTTATCAGCGCGGACTGGCTATTCTCGACCAATTTCAACAGTTGGAAGCGGAGCTGGAAGACATCAGTTCATTGAAGAAAGGCAAGTTACGGCTGGGAATTCCGCCGATGGTCGGCACGCAAATGGCGGTACTTATCAGTGAATTTCGCCGAAGTTACCCCGGTATTGAGCTACAAATTGCCGAATTTGGTGGTTTGACCGTGCAACAAGCGGTGTTATCCGGTGAGCTTGATTTAGCCCTGACCGCCCTTCCTGCAGATATCAATTTGCCGCTGACATCATTGCCGCTGTTCAGCCACCCACTGTGTGTGGTGGTGCCGCGCACTGCATTTTGGCTTAACCGTACCACCATTAGTATCCCTGAGTTGGCGGACCTTCCCATCCTGATTTATAACGAAGATTTCGCCCTTTACCGCCAGTTAATGGATGCTTTTACCACCGGTGGTTTTACGCCCCAAATCGCCGTGCGTAGCGGTCAATGGGACTTTCTCGCCGCCATGGTGCAAGCCAATATTGGTATCGCCATTCTGCCGGAACCTATTTGCCAGCGGCTGGATAAAAACGCGCTGTTATGGCTACCATTAGAACCGCTGATGCCCTGGCAGTTAGGATTGATATGGCGTCAAGGAAGTTATCTTTCTCACAGTGCTCAAGCATGGATTAGCCGCTGCCGTGAATTTTGGCCCAATGGTTCATTGGTTGAGATAAAACCGGCCACTGATGAGTCGCCGGTTTAAGGCGAATTAACCTTCTTTTTCGATTAACAGCGCTTCCAGTAAATCTAAATCATGCAGCAATTTTTGCAGGGTTTCGTTGCTGATTTTCTGCGTAGCGCGCAAGTGATACAGCTCGCCACGTTCGGCCCGCAGCGCAGTTAAGCGGAAACGCCGCTCCAGATTTTCTATCAATAACCTGTTCTCGATTTCATCTTTGCTACCAGTTCGCCGTCGCAGAGTACCAATCACCCGTGAACTGACTTCTTTCAGTAATTCAGGGTCGATATTCTCCTCACTGCTGGCGGCCAGGCGCTCTTCCATCTTATTCAAGCTGACAATCGCCACTTCCGCCGCCGCCGCCCGCGCCAAACGAATTTCTTCGCGGCTGGCACTTTTATCGGCCATCACTACACCGCGCAGCAATGGTGGCAAAGCAATGACCCCGACAATGACTGATAGCAAAATCACGCCGGTGGCGATAAATACCAATTGGTAACGGGATGGGAAAGCCGAGCCATCACTGAGGAATAACGGAATGGACAGCACACCGGCCAATGTAATTGCCCCGCGCACCCCGGCGAACGAAGCAACCCATAGCTCGCGGGTGGTGTAATTGCCAAATTCCAATGGCCGCTTAGTCAACACTCGCTTGCTGATTTTCTTCATCGACCACAACCAGCTAAACCGCAGCACCAGCAAGGCACCATAAATGATGGCGACATCGGCGAACAGGTTCCAGGTTTGAATCGTCGGGTCCAGTTCGGCCTGCACGATCGAGGTTTCCAGAATGCCCGGTAATTGCAGGCCCAGCAGGATAAACACCATGCCGTTAAACACAAATTCTAGCATCGACCATACACTGTCGGCGCGTAACCGCATGGTCAGTGGCGCGTTACGGATCACGCCAGACTGACTGATGGTCATCCCCGCAGCCACCGCAGCCAAAATGCCGGAAACCCCAATATGCTCGGCAATCAAGTAAGAGGCGAACGGCAACAGCAGCAGCAAGACGATTTGTGTTGCCGGGTCATCACCACTCCAGCGGCTCATCAAACGCAGCGATTTACTGTATAGCCAGGTAACAGCCACACCGGCCAACAGCCCACCAATCGCCACTTTCAAGAATTCTAGCGTCGCGCCGGAAACCGTAAACACCATGGTGCCCATCGCCACGGCAATGGCAAATTTCAGCGCCACCAGACCGGAAGCATCATTCATCAATGCCTCCCCTTCCAGTACGCCCATAATCGATTTAGGTATGCGCCCTTTCCCCACAATACCGGACAACGCCACCGCATCAGTTGGCGACAATACCGCCGCCAGCGCAAAGGCGGCGACCAGCGGAATACCCGGCACCATCCAGTAAATCAGGTAGCCGACGCCCACAATCGTGACCAACACCAAAGCCAGGGCTAGACCAAATATTTCCCGCCCATGGTGGATAAATTCCCGTGTCGGTGTTTTCCAGCCGTCAGCAAATAACAGCGGCGGAATAAACAGCACCAAGAATAATTCAGGGTCAAAATCAACATGCAAACCAAAGTGGGGGAAAGCCAATAAGGCACCAAAAACAATCTGCATTAATGGGAGAGGGATTTGAAACGGCAACATCCGGGTGACGACGCCGGAAAGCGACACCACCAAAATCAGGATGAGGATTGTAAAAAAGATTTCCATGCTTTCCTTAGACTCGACTCAACTTAATTTATTTCAACTTAAAACCTGAGCGCCCCCCCCATAGACAGGGCCGAAGCGTAGCTTTTGATAGTAGATCAATTTTTTGCGCAGCGGGGAAAAAAATCGGTAATTGATGGCAGGAAAAACAAAGAAAATAGGGATATTAGTCTGGTGACAATATTGGGGGCAGGATACCCCCAATATCAGAGAGCTTAGATTGCCCAGCCACCAGCATAGAATGCCACCAGCGCAACCGCGATAATCACGGTGCCGAGGTTCAATTTACGCCATTCACCAGAGAAAATGCGGCCAATCACCAGTGAACTGAAGCCCAGCATAATACCGGTGACGATATTACAAGTCAGCACGATAAACACCGCGCAGAGCAGGCCGGACATTGCATCAACGAAATCTTCGAAATCCAATTTAGCGACATTGCTCAACATCAACAAACCGACATACATCAGCGCAGGTGCCGTCGCATATGCCGGAACCAAATAGGAAAGCGGAGAAAGGAACAGCATAAACAGGAACAAAATACCGACGACAGTGGCCGTCATACCGGTTTTGCCGCCAGCCGCCGTGCCAGCAGCGGATTCAATGTAAACTGCCGCTGGTGCCGCGCCGACCAAACCGGCGAAGATGCTGCTGACCGAGTCAGAGGTCAGCGCTTTGCCGCCACTGATAATCTGGCCGTCTTTATCCAGCAAGTTGGCTTGCCCAGCTACCGCGCGAATGGTGCCGGTAGCATCAAAGACTGCCGTCATCACCAACGCCAACACACTTGGCAGCACCACAGGATTCAGTGCGCCCATGATATCAAGACTGAAAATCAATGAGTTACCGTTAGCATCTGCCAGGCTTGGCATGGCAAACAGCCCTTGGTAAGTCACACTTGGGTCAAAAATCAGGCCGATAATTGAGATGGCAATAATCACCAACAGAATACCACCCGGTACCCGCAGTTTTTCCAGCCCGAAAATCACCGCCAAGCCCAATAACGTCATAATAACCGGGAAAGAAGTAAAAGCGCCCAGCGCGACTGGCAAACCTTCAATCGGGTTTTTGATTACCAAGCCGACACCATTCGCGGCAATGAGCAGCAAAAACAAACCAATACCAATGCCGGTACCGTGTGCTACGCCCATCGGCAAGTTACGCAATATCCACGAGCGGATACCGGTGACGGAGATTATAGTAAACAGCACGCCCATCAGGAATACCGCGCCCAAGGCGACAGGAATACTGATGTGCTGGCCCAATACCAAGCTAAATGCTGTAAACGCCGTCAATGAGATGGCGCAGCCAATGGCCATTGGCAAATTCGCCCACAACCCCATCAACAAAGAACCCAAGCCAGCAACCAGACAGGTAGCAACAAACACTGCGGTTGGGGGGAAGCCCGCTTTACCTAACATACTCGGCACAACAATGACCGAATAAACCATGGCAAGAAAAGTCGTCAGGCCGGCCAGCACTTCCTGGCGTACATTACTGCCACGTTCACTAAGCTTGAAAAACGCATCAAGCGAACCTTTTGGCTTGACTGCCTGGTTCCCCTGAGGATTGGTGCTAGACATGGTTATGTCCCCTGTGTGTCATTTTAAAGTAGTCAACAAGCCCGTGCCCTTTCCAAACGTAATCGTTTCCGTCTCTGCCGATTAACTCGTCAATTCTCCCAACGCCGATATGACGGAGAAAATAGCAAACGATTAGCTGGAAACACGCATGACTGAAAAAAATCGAAGAAAAACTACAATAAGCGTCATTGTTGCAGGCAGTTTGGACGCGGCCAGCGCGCAAAAACCGGAGCGTACACTCAGTACGTGAGGATTTTTAGCACTGCCCAAGTTCAAAATGGCAAATAAAATAGCCTTATTGTAAGGCAAACGATTATCTAGCTATTCGTAGCGACTAATCAACATCAGAAAGCGACATTTAATGCATTTTCTTACATTAATTTGTCTGGGAGACATTAATTAGGGAACCCATGTAGATTTATCCATTTTCTAATTTGAAAGCGCCGCCCTTTTCAATCGCCTGCTGATAAGCCGGGCGCTGATGGATACGCACCAAGAAATTTTGCAGTTTTGGGAAACCCTCAAGCCCATTACGGGTGTTGATTGCCTCGATAGGAAAACTCATTTGAATATCTGCGGCACTGAAATCACTGCCGGCAAACCATTGATTCTTTGCTAAATGTTGTTCCAGATAATCGCGATGAGTGGCTATTTGCTTATTCAAATAACTTTTTTGTACCCCATCACCCAATGCCTTGGCTACCGGGCGAATAATCCACGGCACTGGCGGCCCACCGAAGCGGCTGAAAATAAGCTTCATCACCAGCAACGGCATCAATGACCCTTCGGCATAATGCATCCAATAACGGAATTGTTGGCGATCATAATGGCCGGTGGGCTTAAACAAGCCCTGTGCATCATAGGTTTCCTGTAGATACTCGATAATGGCTCCTGATTCCGCCAGTGTCAGGTCGCCATCAGTAATCACTGGCGATTTCCCCAACGGATGGATTTTTTTCAACTCCGGTGGTGCCAACAAGCTGCCGGGGTCGCGCTGATAGCGCTTCAACTCGTAGGGAACTTGTAACTCTTCCAGCATCCACAAGATTCGTTGTGAACGTGAATTATTCAGATGGTGAACAATGACCATAACCATGCTCCATATGATAAGCGACCGAGAAAGTTACAATGCTAAAGAAGTTATTATAGTCGAGAGCCAGATAACGTTATTTATTCTGATATCATCATAAAACAGCCTTTAGATTGTAATCCACCATAACAACCTAAAAGCTGTATTATCAAATCACAACTTATAGTCTGTATTTCTGATTTACAGCTTATTCGTTGTATTGTGAGATTACAGTTTATATGCTGTATTATGTTATTGCGCACCATTCCCTGCGGAGGTCTTGATGGATTATCCTATTAAAATTTTGAGTCAATTGCGCCCTACATTAATTGGCTTTCGAAAGAATAAAGGGCTGACTCAGGCCAGCTTGGCCCAACTATTAGGCATTACCCAACAGTCCTATGCAAAGCTTGAGGCTAATCCTGCATCGGCCAGTGTTGAACGACTTTTTAAAATATTGCATCTTTTAGATATCGAGCTGATCCTTGGTGAGAAAAAAAACGCCAGCTCGCATCCCAGTAAAACGCACCCGTCAGAAAAAAGTCCGGCGATAAATTTACCGTCAAAACATTTACCATCAAAACAAGAGGATTGGTGATATGACTCGTCGAACTCAACGGCTCAATATCTGGATGAACGGCCAGCGAGTTGGTTATTGGGAAAAAAAACGAGGCGAAGAATCACTGAGTTATGCCCAAGAATGGTTAGCAAACGAACAAGGCCGCCCGCTGTGAAATTGGCCGGTTTGAAGACCAAAAGGCATTGATTGTTGAACGCTTTGACCGACGACTATCGAATGATAGCCGCTGGATTGTCAGGTTACCGCAAGAGGATATGTGCCAACCCATCCGATTATCGGGGCGGGCCGTAATCAAATTGCGGCCCAGAAAACCAAGTTAGCGATGGCGGTGCGAGGGAGTAAAAATTACTATTTAATTAACCAGATACAGCGACGCCATTGGCGAAAACAGGCCGAGATTGTTGGATTGGGAGCCGCTCTCGCTGACACTATTATTGACGAAGTTATTGCTGCAACACCACGAGTTGTCACCCAGATACAGGCTGTACTTCCCGCTGATTTTCCGGCTGACTTAGCAGAAAGTATCCTGACAGGTCTTCAGCGACAATGTGACAAAATAGCGGCAATGCCTTGACTGGTCAGTATAAAAAACCCAGCTATTACACTGGGTTTGATTTCTCAGTCTTGAATTACCGGGATCAGAACGGAATATCGTCGTCAAAATCCATTGGTGGCTCATTGCCGCCTTGTGGTTGTGCTGCTGGAGCAGGCTGAGCTGGGCGCGAAGTCTGGCCGCCACTGAACTGATTGCCACCTTGTGGCTGCTGAGGTTGACCCCAACCGCCTTGTGCGCCACCCTCTTGTGCTGCGCCACCACCCGCTGGAGCACCACCGCCTTGACGGCCACCCAGCATTTGCATGGTGCCACCCACGTTAACCACAACTTCTGTGGTGTATTTCTCAACACCAGCCTGATCTGTCCACTTACGGGTCTGTAGAGCACCCTCAATATAGACCTGAGAGCCTTTGCGCAGATATTCACCCGCAACTTCTGCCAGCTTGCCGAACAACACTACACGGTGCCATTCCGTCTTTTCTTTCTGCTCGCCAGTGGCTTTATCACGCCAGCTTTCGGAAGTCGCCAGGGTGATATTGGCAACAGCGCCGCCGTTCGGCATGTAGCGGACTTCCGGGTCTTGGCCCAAATTCCCGACCAAAATCACTTTGTTTACGCCTCTGCTGGCCATGTGAACTCTCCTGATGAAATAAATTTTGTACAGTACATACTCTAAATAATTCGAGTTGCAGGAAGGCGGTCAACGCACATGCAACTTAAAGTATGACGAGTATAAGCGAGTAAGTTTAACACGCTAATAGGCAAAGGGCACAACTGATCATAACTGCGGAATGTATAGCAGATTTATCGCAATAACAGCCTTAATTGCACCCGGATACTGGATATCCATTCAGGTTTTTTTGTGTCATAATTATCCGTTTCGTACTGGCTATGTCCTTTTGGGGTGTTGCAAAATGCACCTATATATCACCCAAAGTAATTGGAATTGCAGTTAGGCAGCAAGCTAACAACTCTGTAGTTTCAAGTACGAAAGGTGAAAGGGATACGCTGAGAGGCTCAGTTTACATCCGGGAAATGTTTGAATGGATAATATCGAAGTTCGGGGCGCTCGCACCCATAATCTTAAGAATATCAACCTGATTATCCCGCGCGACAAACTGATCGTGGTCACCGGTCTATCGGGTTCAGGCAAATCCTCACTGGCTTTTGACACCCTGTATGCCGAGGGGCAACGCCGCTATGTTGAGTCTCTCTCCGCCTATGCGCGCCAATTTCTGTCGCTGATGGAAAAACCGGATGTCGACCATATTGAAGGTCTCTCTCCGGCCATCTCCATCGAGCAAAAATCAACCTCCCATAACCCGCGCTCCACCGTGGGAACTATCACTGAAATCCATGATTACCTGCGTTTGCTGTTTGCCCGTGTCGGCGAGCCGCGCTGCCCGGATCATGATGTCCCGCTGGCGGCCCAAACGGTCAGCCAGATGGTGGATAACGTCATCAGTCAGCCCGAGGGCCGCCGCCTGATGTTACTGGCGCCAGTGGTAAAAGATCGCAAAGGCGAACATACCAAAACGCTGGAAAATCTGGCGATGCAGGGCTATATCCGGGCGCGGATCGATGGCGAAGTTTGCGATCTGTCTGATCCACCGAAATTAGAGCTGCAAAAGAAACACACCATTGAAGTGGTGGTCGATCGCTTTAAAGTACGCGAAGATCTGGCACAGCGCCTGGCCGAATCATTTGAAACAGCATTGGAGCTTTCCGGCGGTACTGCCGTGGTCGCCGATATGGACGATCCACACGCCGAAGAGTTGTTATTCTCCGCCAACTTTGCTTGCCCAATTTGCGGCTATAGCATGAGTGAGCTGGAACCACGCCTGTTTTCCTTTAACAACCCAGCCGGTGCTTGCCCGACCTGTGATGGTCTGGGCGTGCAACAATTCTTTGACCCAGACCGTGTGCTGCAAAACCCGGAGCTGTCACTGGCGGGTGGCGCAATTCGTGGCTGGGATCGCCGCAACTTCTATTACTTCCAGATGCTACGTTCATTGGCGGATCATTATAAGTTTGATATCGAAGCGCCATTTAACTCGCTAGATGCCGCAACACAGAAAGCTGTGTTATACGGTTCTGGCAAAGATACTATTGAATTCAAATACATAAATGACCGCGGTGATACCACCGTGCGCCGCCATCCTTTCGAGGGGGTGCTGCACAATATGGAACGCCGTTATAAAGAGACCGAATCTAGTGCGGTGCGCGAAGAGCTGGCTAAATTTATCAGCAACCGCTCTTGTACCTCATGCAACGGCACCCGCCTGCGCCGCGAAGCGCGTTATGTCTTTGTTGAAAAAACCACATTGCCGGAAATCTCGGAACTGAGTATCGGCCATGCGCTGAGTTTCTTCCAGAATATGAAACTGAGCGGCCAGCGGGCGCAAATTGCCGAGAAAATACTGAAAGAAATTGGCGACCGGCTAAAATTCCTGGTGAACGTCGGGCTAAATTATCTGTCACTGTCCCGCTCGGCGGAAACCCTCTCCGGTGGCGAAGCGCAGCGTATCCGCCTGGCCAGCCAGATTGGGGCCGGTTTGGTTGGCGTCATGTATGTGCTCGATGAGCCGTCCATCGGCTTGCATCAGCGCGATAATGAACGTTTGCTGGAAACATTGATTCACCTGCGAAATCTGGGTAATACCGTGATTGTGGTGGAGCATGATGAAGATGCTATTCGGGCCGCCGACCATGTGATTGATATCGGCCCAGGTGCCGGAGTGCATGGCGGTGAAGTGGTCGCAGAAGGGACGGTTGATGACATTATGGCCGCTCCTAAGTCACTCACCGGCCAGTTCCTCAGCGGCAAGCGGGAAATTGCCATCCCAGCCCAACGGGTCGCGGGTGACCCAAGCAAAGTATTGAAGTTAATTGGTGCCAGCGGCAATAACCTGAAAGATGTGACGCTAACACTGCCGGTCGGGCTATTTAGCTGCATTACCGGGGTTTCTGGCTCGGGTAAGTCCACTCTTATCAATGATACTTTATATAGTATTGCGCAGCGCCAGTTGAACGGGGCGACCAGTAATGAGCCGGCTCCGTATCGTGATATCCAAGGGCTAGAGCATTTCGATAAAGTTATCGATATTGACCAAAGCCCGATTGGCCGGACTCCGCGCTCTAACCCGGCAACTTATACCGGCATATTTACCCCCATTCGCGAGCTATTTGCGGGCGTACCTGAGTCACGCGCTCGAGGTTATACTCCGGGCCGCTTTAGCTTTAACGTGAAAGGCGGCCGTTGCGAAGCCTGTCAGGGTGACGGGGTGATTAAAGTTGAAATGCACTTCCTGCCAGACATTTATGTCCCTTGCGATCAATGTAAAGGTAAGCGCTATAACCGCGAAACACTGGAAGTGAAATACAAAGGCAAAAGTATTCACGAAGTGTTGGCGATGACTATCGAAGAGGCGCGCGAGTTCTTTGATGCGGTGCCAGCATTGGCGCGTAAGCTGCAAACCTTGATGGATGTGGGCCTGTCATATATTTGTCTCGGCCAGTCGGCGACCACCTTATCGGGCGGGGAAGCGCAGCGAGTCAAATTATCTCGCGAACTGTCAAAACGCGGCACCGGCCAGACACTCTATATTCTGGACGAACCGACCACCGGCCTGCACTTTGCTGATATTCAACAGCTATTGGCGGTGTTGCATCAGCTGCGCGATCAAGGCAATACCATTGTGGTCATTGAGCATAATCTGGATGTGATTAAGACCGCAGACTGGATTGTCGATTTGGGGCCAGAGGGCGGCAGTGGCGGCGGCGAGATTTTAGTTTCCGGCACACCAGAGACGGTCGCAGAATGCGCGGCATCACACACGGCCCGATTCCTCAAACCGATGTTGCAACGTAAATAAAACATCAAACTAGCACTCTGGGGCAGGAAACTCTCTGTCCCAGAGGCTCTTTTTAGCCCTCAGACGACCAACCCCTGTCTTCTATGTTCCGGTAATCCCTGCAAAACCAATTGATAAGAGCGGTCAATTAGCGAATAGAACTGTGAATTCGGTAATTTTCCATCCAGAAACACCGTGTTCCAGTGCGCTTTATTCAAGTGTTCACTCGGCACGATCTCCGGATGTTGCTCTCTTAGGCTTTCTGCCAATTCAGGGCTAGTTTTCAATGAGATAGAGGGCCGCCCGTGGGTCTCACCCACCATAGCAAACATGACATCGGCCACTTTAATCTGATTTGCCTGCCACTCCTCGTGGTCACTCTGCTCTGCCCCCGGTTTGGACATGCAGTATTCCAGTAATGCCGAATGATTCATGGGGATATCTCCTGTAATGGGCCGGTAGCGTCTCGCGACAGGGCCTCATAAGTTATTTATTCCATAATCAGTGATACATGCCATCAGTGACATATTCTTAGTGACTAGCTTGCGCCTATGACAACAGATTTACTGTGAGCAATGAATGATCGTTTGGCATGCGTCCGCCGTATTTATTAGTATATTCTTTAATCAACATACAACCATTGGCCATGGGTCAAACAAGCGGGATATAGAGATAAGTCGCGGAAAGGTGGCGAAAAAAATAAATAAAAAAGGCGATATCGCTATCGCCTTAGAAACTAGAAGCTCGACTTACTGCACCGCAGCAAAAGCCGCCGCGACGCGCTGAACATTGCTGTGATTGACGCCCGCCATACACATCCTGCCGCTGGCAATCAGATACACACCAAACTCTTCACGCAGACGGTCCACTTGTGCTGCGCTGAAACCGGTGTAGCTGAACATACCGCGCTGTTGCAGCAAATAGTCAAAATTACGATTAGGCAATGAAGCTTTCAAAGCATCGACTAACCTGCTGCGCATTTCAATAATACGCAAACGCATTTGCTCTACTTCAGCTTGCCATTGTGCTTGTAATTCAGTGTCGTGCAGCACTTTTGAAACCACTTGCGCACCAAAGTTGGGTGGGCTGGAATAGTTACGGCGAACAGTGGCTTTCAGTTGCCCTAATACACGGCCTGCCGCTTCTTCACTTTCACACACGACAGACAAGCCACCGACCCGTTCGTTATACAGGGAGAAAATTTTAGAGAAGGAGTTACTGACCAAACAGGGCAATTCTGCTGCCGCCATCGCGCGGATAGCATAGGCATCTTCATTCAGCCCGACACCAAAACCTTGATAAGCAATATCCAGGAACGGGATCAGATCCCGCCCCTTAGCCACTTCAATCACCTGATCCCATTGCGCATTAGTGAGATCCGATCCCGTAGGGTTGTGGCAACAAGGGTGTAATAACACAATGCTTTTGGCCGGTAACTGCTGGAGTGTTGCCAGCATTTGATCAAACTTTACGCCCAGCTTGTCATGATCAAAATATGGATAGGTATTCACTTTAAAACCTGCGCCGCTAAAGATAGCAACATGGTTTTCCCAAGTAGGGTCACTGACCCAAACCTGCGAATCTGGGAAATAATGATTGAGGAAATCAGCACCGACTTTCAATGCACCAGAGCCACCCACGGTTTGAATTGTCGCCACCCGCTTCTGTGCCAACATAGGATGTTCTGCACCAAATAATAGCTGCTGGATAGCACTACGATAAGGTTGCAAACCTTCCATCGGCAGATAGACCGGTGTACCGTGTGGCTGAGCGCTCAATTGCGCTTCGGCAGCTTTTACTGCCTGCATCAATGGGATTTCGCCCAGCTCATTGTAATAAAGCCCAATGCTCAAATTCACTTTATGTGCGCGGTCATCGGCTTTAAAACTTTCCATCAGCGACAGGATCGGATCACCTGCATAGGCGTCAACATTTTGGAACACGGCGCTGTTCTCCTTTATCGGTAATAATTGTCTACGGCGGGTATCTTTATGCAGCTTACCTTATTATTATTCGCCTAAATATTCCATCGCAACACGGGAGGTCAGCTTAGTAATCAATTCATAGGCGCTGATACCGGTCTGTGCAGCAATTTTTTCAACCGGCAGTTCAGCCCCCCACAGCAACACTTCGTCACCCACTTTGTCCGTGGCGTCCGGCCCCAGATCAACAGAAATCATATCCATTGAAACCCGGCCAACAATGCCAACTTCGCGGCCATTCAGCCACATTGGTGTGCCCGAAGGGGCGCTGCGTGGATAACCATCGCCATAACCAATCGCCACCACGCCGAGACGCGTGTCCCGCTCACTGACCCAAGTACCGCCATAGCCAACAGGTTCACCAGCTTTATGCTCACGAACCGCAATCAGGCTGGATTTCAATGCCATTGCGGGCAACAAATCAAAGTGGCTGGCATAGGGTTCGTCCATCGGCGAAACCCCATACAGTATGATACCGGGGCGCACCCAATCACGGTGCGCCTCTGGCCACAGCAAAATACCGCCAGATGCGGAAATAGATTGCTTACCGGGTTTATCAGCGGCGAAGGTATCAAAACAGTCAAGTTGCTGGCGGGTAGTGTCCACGAGTGGTTCGTCCGCACGGCTAAAGTGGCTCATAATATTGACTGGCTGAATGATATTGCGGCACGCGCTTAAGCGCTGGTAAAAAGCCTCCGCTTGTTCCGGGCGCACGCCCAGGCGGTGCATGCCGGTATCCAGTTTCATCCAAACATTAATGGGGGCAGAAAGATTAGCCGTTTCCAGCGCTTCCAGTTGTTCAATGCTGTGTACTGCGGTTTCAATGCGGTTAGCCACCAGAATCGGAAGATCTTCGGCGGCAAAGAACCCTTCCAACAGCAAAATCGGTTTAACAATTCCGCCAGATCGCAACATTAGCGCTTCGCCGATCCGCGCAACACCATAGCAATCTGCATCCTGTAAGGTATGCGCTGTTTCTAATAATCCGTGGCCATAAGCGTTTGCTTTCACAACAGCAATCAGGCGACTTTGCGGCGCCATGCGCCGAACCTGTTGCAAGTTATGTCGCAGAGCGCGGCGGTCGATTACTGCTGTTGCCGCTTTCATTTCTTATCCTTAATACTTAATAGATGTTATGCCCAATGTCATTGGAGTTGCAGGTAGGCAGCAAGCGAACAAATCCCGATGAACTGACACAAGTCAGTGATTCGGGTGCGTGAGCGTAGCTAACAACCCTGCGGCTTCAAGTACGAAGGGATACTATTCGTCGTCGTATTGCGGGCCGGCATAATTATCAAAGCGCGACCATTGACCATTAAATTTCAGTCGGACAGAACCGATCGGGCCGTTACGCTGTTTACCCAAAATAATTTGCGCAATCCCTTTTTCATCACTGTTTTCGTGATAAACCTCATCACGATAAATAAACATGATTAAGTCAGCATCCTGCTCAATAGAACCTGATTCACGTAAGTCGGAGTTGACCGGCCGTTTATCGGCACGTTGCTCCAAACTACGGTTAAGCTGAGACAGCGCCACCACCGGCACTTGTAGCTCTTTTGCCAATGCTTTTAGCGAGCGTGAGATTTCGGCGATTTCCAAGGTGCGGTTATCCGAAAGCGACGGCACCCGCATCAATTGCAGGTAGTCGATCATAATCAAGCTCAACCCACCGTGTTCGCGGAAAATACGCCGCGCACGGGAACGCACTTCAGTCGGGGTCAGGCCGGAGGAGTCATCAATGTACATATTGCGCTTTTCCATCAATATGCCCATGGTGCTGGAAATCCGCGCCCAATCCTCATCATCAAGCTGGCCAGTACGAATGCGGGTCTGATCGACATGTGATAAGGACGCCAACATACGCATCATTATCTGATCGCCGGGCATTTCCAAACTGAAGATTAATACCGGTTTTTCCTGCATCATCGCGGCGTTTTCACATAAGTTCATCGCAAAGGTGGTTTTCCCCATTGATGGACGCGCGGCGACAATGATCAAATCCGACTTTTGCAGCCCGGCGGTCTTTTTATCGAGGTCAGTAAAACCGGTCGAAACCCCGGTAACACCATCATGTGGCCGCTGATAAAGCTGTTCGATCCGCGCGACTGTAGCTTCGAGGATCTGATCGACACTTTTCGGCCCTTCATCTTTACTGGCGCGGCTTTCGGCAATTTGGAATACTTTAGATTCCGCCAGATCCAGCAGATCTTCACTGCTACGCCCTTGCGGATCATAGCCGGCATCAGCAATTTCATTAGCCACCGAGATCATTTCACGGACGACTGCACGTTCGCGGACGATATCAGCATAAGCCCCGATATTCGCGGCACTTGGCGTATTTTTTGATAACTCGGCCAGATAGGCAAAGCCCCCCACCGAATCCAAATCACCTTTTTGCTCGAGCGATTCGGACAAGGTGATCAAGTCGATCGGCTTGCTATTTTCCAGCAAGCGCTGCATTTCAGTAAATATCCGGCGATGTGGGCGGCTGAAAAAATCATTGCTGGCTACGCGCTCAGAGACGTTATCCCAGCGCTCATTATCCAGCATCAAACCGCCCAACACGGACTGCTCTGCCTCCAGCGAATGAGGCGGGAGTTTCAGCCCTTCCATCTGGCGATCGCGTGGCTCTGTCATCTTGTTGGTTGGTTTTTTTGCTGCCATGAAAAGTGCTCTTTACCTCTGTTGCGATAGGATAATTGTAACGATAGGAAAATAGTGCCGCCTAGTATACGCGATGATACCCGATGGGTAATTATGAATTCCCTATTACTTATCGGTATTAGCAAGAAGTGGGCACCTCGTGTAGAACTCTGTAAGGTGAAAATACACTTATTGTGAGGAGCTAACATGGCAAAGCATATTCAATTTAGCATCCCTGGCGGGCCGGAAGTATTGCAATACCTTGATTTTACGCCGGTGAACCCTGCGGCACATGAAGTTCAGGTAGAAAACAAAGCTATTGGGATTAACTATATTGATACCTATGTTCGTACCGGACTCTATCCACCGCCACAGTTCCCCAGCGGCTTAGGGAGTGAGGCTGCCGGGCTGGTCACCAAAGTCGGTTCGGCGGTTAACACGATAAAAGTCGGTGACCGAGTAGTATACGCCCAATCAGCCCTTGGCGCTTACAGCGAAGTCCATAATGTCGACGCGGATAAAATCGCCCTACTCCCTGCGGAAATCTCTTTCGAACAAGCTGCGGCCTCTTTTCTTAAGGGGCTGACAGTGCAGTATTTATTACGCCAAACCCATGAAATCAAACCCGGCGAAGTATTCTTATTCCACGCGGCGGCAGGCGGTGTCGGGTTGATAGCCTGCCAATGGGCAAAAGCTTTGGGTGCAAAACTGATTGGCACCGTCGGCTCCGATGAAAAAGCTGAATTGGCAAAATCCAAGGGAGCTTGGGCCACCATAAACTATCGCACCGAAAATATCGCCGAGCGAGTGGCGGAGCTGACCAATGGTGAAAAAGTGGGTGTGGTATATGATTCGGTTGGGAAAAGTACCTGGCTGGATTCACTTAATAGCCTTAAACGCAGAGGGTTGATGGTGAGCTTTGGTAATGCCTCTGGCCCAGTAACCGGGGTAGACCTTGCCATACTCAACCAAAAAGGCTCACTGTTTGTGACTCGCGCTTCCTTAAACGCCTATGTGACTAATCGGCAAGAGTTGGAAAGTGCTAGCCGTGAGCTATTCTCATTAATTATCAGTGGTGACATTAGTGTGGATGTTGCTAAAGCCCAACAATTCCCGCTAAGTGATGCTCGCCGTGCCCATAAAATATTAGAAAGCCGCCAGACAACCGGCTCCAGTCTGTTGATCTCTTAATTTCCTGCTGCAATAATGGATAATAAATATTATTATCCATTATAAATTATTAAAAAGTTATTTTTTTATTATTTTCAGACCGCTGACTACTGAAGCCCAATTGCTCTGATTGCATTATCTATATACTCTCAATGTGTAATACTGAAGCAACATTATTCATTACATATACTGAGGTTTTAATTATGCATGATTCAGAAATTAATAGAGATATAAAAACACTATTGAATGCTTTTTATTGTGATAATAAAATTAACAATGAAGAATTCCAAATACTGCGAGATTTCGCTGATCAAAAATTTGATTTGTTACTTGATAAATTCAATAAAAACAATAATCTGTCAGCATTTCAAAAATCTGCTGATGTTACCGTTCAATTGATGCAACAAAGTTTTTTTGATGTAAAAGAAAAATGTCAAAATGAAGAAGATAAGAAGTTGGCCCAAGAAGCATTTGTCGCACAAATAGTTTATATTATCGCCAACTACAATCGATTTTTTACTAACCTTTAATATTAGTGATTGAACCTTTCATTCATGTCGTTAAATTATTCAATATTTTGACTCTTAATTATTTGATATTTTATATACTGAGTATCTAATCATCTATCTTACGCTATAAAAGTAAGAATCAGAGCCTCTATTATTCGAGGCTCTGATTTTACTGTTTCATTGATGCATTTGTAGGGGTACGGCTAGGTATTCTGTCAGAGCCATGTTCACTTAAATGAACCTGCCGTTTATACGGCTATTTTTACCTCTGACAGGGATGAAAATGTGATAACAAATCGTGTTGGGTAGCATCCTAGCAAGCCCGTTTAGGAAAAAACACGTTTTCCTAACAATTCATGCAACTAAACTTTCAGCCTGTGATCACTCCCGCAAGAAAGCAAAATAATCAGTAGCGGCGTATTGCCGGTTTCTGCATTGAGCGCCAGATCCAGACCACCACCACGGCTAAAATCAACCATGGCAGCAACTTAATCATCATCACAAATAAGCCGCCCAACATCATAAAAGCAGCGGCCACCAATAATGCAGCGAAGATACCCAACAAGGAGATGCCGGTTGCCATCAACATGATGAAAAAACCGATAACAAAGAAAATTTCTAACATGGCTGGCTCCTTAATTGCTGTTTAATCCCCTGTAAATGCATCACTTACACAGTGATCTCGACAGAGATTTTATCAACGGTTTACCAAGATACAGTACAAGAAACGTGCCAACCCAGAGCAAGCAGATAACATATTGAATTTATTACTTATAGACAAAAAATTGCCTGCCAGGGAAATAGGCAGGCATGGTCAATTTCGCTAACTTGTAGTTAATTTATTACAGTGAACTGTGCTGCGGGCGGATGACCAGCGCTAGCGCCTGTTCTACCACAGATACATCAGCACCGGGCTTATGCGCATTTTCACTCAGATGACGACGCCATTGGCGCGCGCCAGGAATTCCCTGGAAAATACCCAGAATATGGCGGGTTATATGGCCTAGATAAGCGCCGCGTGACAGCTCTTGTTCAATGTAAGGATAAAGCGCTTCGATGGCTTTCACACTGTCAACCACTGGCGCATTCGGATCAAACAGTTCGCGATCCACTTGGGTCAAAATGCTGGGGTTTTGGTAAGCTTCGCGCCCCATCATCACCCCATCAAGATGCTTGAGATGTTCTTTGGCTTCAGCCAGCGTTTTGACCCCACCATTAATGGCAATGGTCAGTGCCGGGAAATCACGTTTAAGCTGATAAACTCGCTCATAATCCAGTGGCGGTACTTCGCGATTTTCTTTCGGGCTGAGTCCTGAAAGCCAAGCTTTACGAGCATGAATAGTGAAAATATCACACTCACCACGGCCTGCGACGGTTTGCACGAATTCACACAAGAACTCATAGCTATCCAACTCATCAATACCAATGCGGGTTTTCACCGTTACCGGAATAGAAACCACATCACGCATTGCTTTAATGCAATCAGCGACCAGATTGGCCTCCGCCATCAGGCAAGCCCCAAAACGGCCATTTTGCACCCGATCAGAGGGGCAACCGACATTAAGATTTATTTCATTATACCCACGAAGCTCTGCCTGTTTGGCACAATGCGCTAAGGCCTGCGGATCACTGCCACCCAGCTGTAATGCCACGGGATGGTCTTGCTCACTATAAGCCAGATAATCCCCTTTGCCGTGGATAATGGCACCGGTGGTCACCATTTCGGTGTACAACAAAGTCTGTTTAGTTAACAAGCGATGGAAATAACGGCAATGGCGATCTGTCCAGTCGAGCATCGGCGCGACGGAAAAACGTTGCAGGGGATAACTTGGCTTTTCGGCCTGAGTGCTGGAAAAAGTCTGAGCTTCGTGCATTTACTGTGGTTTCATCGGTTATGACTGCATCAATTGCCCATTGATATTACTTATTGAGCAAACTAAACAATGGGAAGGAATCAGGGATTATAACATAGAACTTTACGATGACTGCCTGAGTGATAGTTGTAGCGCAAAGAGTGAAAATTTGCCGCTAACTGCTGCGACTTGCCAAAATTTTGACACTCCGTGGCTCCTCGTTTTTTCATCTATCGGCGATTATCAGTAAATATGATAAAATCGATACTATTCGAATGCTGCGGGATGTATATGATGAACCCTATCAATCAGGAAAAGCTGCTTGCCCAGGCGGAGAGCCTGTGCCAACAACGTAACGTCCGGCTGACACCGCAACGTCTTGAAGTATTACGATTAATGGCACAGCAGCCCGGTGCAATCAGCGCTTATGACCTGTTAGATCTGCTGCGTATTTCTGAGCCGCAAGCAAAACCACCCACAGTTTATCGCGCTTTGGATTTCTTGTTGGAACAAGGGTTTATTCACCGCGTAGAATCAGCGAACAGCTATGTGTTGTGTCATCATTTTGAAGAACCAACTCATACTTCTGCGCTTTTCATCTGCGATCGCTGCAAGATTGTGACAGAACGCACCACAGTCGGCATCGAAGAAGCCTTGGCGCTGTTAGCAAAACAGTCGGGTTTTACCCTACGTCATAGTGTGGTTGAGGCTCATGGTTTATGTGCGGAATGTGGAGAAGTTGAAGCCTGTGAAAGTCATGAACATTGTGACCACGACCATTCTATTGTGACGAAAAAGAAATAACCTTCTGGTGATAAAATCAAACTGTCGCTAGAAAGGCGGCAGTTTCGAAGGGAACCCACTTATAAAAAATTTACCGCCTATATCCAATATAATGGATGCGGTTCATCATATATAGAATAGGTGGGAAATAATAAAATATAAGTAAGACACTTCCTTGTGTCCATATCGATATAAATACAGGAGTAGCAGAACATCCTCATTAAAAAAATCATCACTCTACGATGCAATAGAAATTAACACTCTACTAATAGAATGTGCCATTTAATAAAATGCATTCTGAAAAATGAGAGCCACGATAGATTTATATCAATATCAGTTTAAATCCATTTAACGCTGTTACCAGCGATATTTACTGTGGTCTTCCCAGGCTTTAACTTCTTTCTCGGCTTGCTCTTTCTGATAGCCGTATTTCTCCTGGATTTTACCCACCAACTGGTCACGCTTACCTTCAATGACGGTCAGGTCATCATCAGTCAGCTTGCCCCAATTCTCTTTAACTTTACCTTTAAACTGCTTCCAGTTACCGTCGACTTGATCTTTATTCATAATATCTCCGTTACCTTAAGATTCGTCAGTTTATTTAATTCAACACGGTAAGTATATTTACTCCCTAAAAACAAATTTAATTTAAATGAGTTATTCACAGTCATAATTTAAATTAAATATTGTTGCTTCGCTTACCGTATGAATAACTATAGCAAAGGATACTGACAATCAAAGTAAGATTAATATTAATCACTGTCACCATGGCAATAAACAGGAAATAAAAACTCGTAATTTTCAGTTAAAACAGCAATTAATAAGTTATTATCAGAATATTCTCAAACTAGATTGAGTTAAGTATTAGAGGAATTAAATGCTTTATATACCCTTCCATTGAAGGGTATATAAATAAACGTTAAAATCAGATCCAGTCGCCATTGCGGATGACACCAACAGCCAAACCTTCAATAGTGAAACTTTGCTCACGCAGATCGACAACAATCGGCTGAAACTCACTATTTTCTGGGAGAAGTTGTACGATATTACCTTGTTTTTTCAAACGTTTTACCGTCACTTCATCATCAATTCGCGCAACAACCACTTGCCCATTACGCACATCTTGAGTCTTATGTACCGCCAATAAGTCACCGTCCAGAATACCGATATCTCTCATCGACATCCCATTAACCCGCAGCAAAAAATCTGCACTCGGCTTAAACATGGAAGGATCAACTTTGTAATGCCCTTCGATATGTTGTTGGGCTAACAGCGGCTCACCTGCGGCAACCCGACCAATCAGTGGCAGGCCATCTTCTTCTTCCATCAATAAACGGATACCACGGGAAGCGCCGGAGACAATCTCAATAACGCCCTTACGGGCCAGTGCTTTTAAATGCTCTTCAGCGGCGTTAGGAGAGCGAAACCCCAGACGCTGCGCAATTTCGGCACGGGTCGGTGGCATACCTGTTTGCGCTAGGTGGTCGCGCACCAGGTCATAAACCTCTTGCTGTCTGGTAGTAAGTGCTTTCATTCCGCCCCCTGTTTGTTTATACAGTCTTGCTGTGAGTATATACAGGTAAGCAGGTATTGGGAACCAAAGAGTGAATAAAAACAGGGATTAATCACTGTTTACATCAACAGCATTGATTAACCAGCATGTTGCCAAAGCACAGTTATCCATATAAATAGCGCCAACAAGATGGCCAGAGACACGGCGGCAGAGCCCATATCTTTAGCCCGGCCTGATAGTTCGTGGAATTCACTGCCGATGCGGTCCACCACGGCTTCGATGGCACTATTAATGATTTCGATAATAATCACTAAAACAACACTGCCAATCAATAAAATCCGTGTGATTGCATCTACATCCAGCCAGAAGGCCAGTATGATAGCGAGTATGGCGGCCACCATTTCTTGCCGAAATGCGGCTTCATTTTTCCAAGCTGCGGTTAAGCCTTTAACAGAATAACCCGCTGCTTTATAGATTCGGATTAACCCTGTTGATTGGTTCGCCATATTTTATTGCCTTTATCTTAAGTTAATGATGATTTTTGCCGTTTTCTGTTGTCTCATCACCACAGATCTCAAAACCACTTTCTGGTATCCTTGCGACGAATTGCTAACAAGAGGCTTCATGTAGTTATGTCAGGTTGGCGTAAAATATATTATAAGTTGTTGAATTTACCACTTAAACTGTTGGTAAAAAGCAAGGTTATTCCGGCAGATCCTGTGACTGAGTTAGGGTTAGACCCGTCTCGTCCTATTCTGTACGTTTTACCTTACAATTCTAAGGCTGATTTGCTGACTTTGCGAGCGCAATGTCAGGCGCAGGATCTGCCCGACCCATTGATTCCATTGGAAATCGATGGCGTGAGCCTTCCCAGCCATGTCTTTATCGATAACGGCCCGCGGGTGTTTCGCTATTACGCCCCGAAACAGGAGTCGGTCAAGCTATTCCACGATTATCTGGATCTGCATCGCAATAATCCGGAGCTGGATATCCAAATGCTGCCGGTCTCGGTGATGTTTGGCCGCTCTCCGGGGCGTGAAGGCCATGGTACGCCACATCTGCGCGTGCTAAACGGCGTGCAGAAATTCTTTGCTGTATTGTGGCTGGGCCGCGATAGTTTTGTGCGCTTTTCGACCACGGTATCACTGCGTCGAATGGCCAGTGAGCATGGTACCGATAAAACCATCGCCCATAAATTGGCACGCGTAGCGCGAATGCATTTCTCGCGTCAGCGGTTAGCTGCGGTTGGCCCGAGCCTACCGGCCCGTCAGGATTTGTTCAAAAAACTGTTAACGTCCAAAGCAATTGAAAAAGCAGTCGCCGATGAAGCGCGAACCAAAAAAATCTCTCACGAGAAAGCGCAACAAAACGCCATTACGCTAATGGAAGAAATAGCCGCCGACTTCTCTTATGAAGCTGTGCGTCTGTCCGACCGAGTCTTGAGCTGGACGTGGAACCGTTTGTATCAGGGCATCAATGTCCACAATGCAGAGCGCGTGCGGCAATTGGCACAAGATGGCCATGAAATCGTCTATGTGCCTTGCCATCGCAGCCATATGGACTATCTGCTGCTCTCCTATGTGCTTTATCATCAAGGGCTGGTGCCGCCGCATATTGCTGCCGGTATTAACTTGAATTTCTGGCCAGCTGGCCCGATTTTCCGCCGTCTGGGCGCGTTCTTTATTCGCCGCACCTTTAAAGGCAATAAACTCTATTCAACTGTGTTTCGTGAATATCTGGGCGAATTATTCACCCGTGGTTATTCAGTGGAATACTTTGTTGAAGGTGGGCGCTCACGGACTGGCCGCCTGCTGGAGCCTAAAACCGGCACACTGTCGATGACAATACAGGCCATGTTGCGTGGCGGTTCGCGCCCAATCACCTTAGTGCCGATTTATATCGGCTACGAACATGTGATGGAAGTGGGGACTTACGCCAAAGAATTACGTGGCGCGACCAAAGAGAAAGAGAGCCTGTTGCAGATGCTGCGGGGCTTGCGCAAGCTGCGTAATCTCGGCCAGGGCTATGTCAACTTTGGTGAGCCAATCCCGTTGACCACCTATCTGAACACCAATGTGCCGCAGTGGCGTGATGCTATCGACCCTATCGAAGCACAGCGCCCAAGCTGGCTGACACCGGCAGTGAATGATTTGGCTGGCCAGATTATGGTTCGGATTAACAATGCGGCGGCGGCTAATGCCATGAACTTATGTTCGACGGCATTGTTAGCCTCACGTCAGCGCTCACTCACTCGCGAGCAACTGCTCGAGCAACTCGATTGCTACTTGCAACTGATGCGCAATGTGCCTTATGCAAAAGATGTCACCGTGCCGGATAAGACGCCGGAAGAGTTACTTAATCACGCCTTGAATATGAATAAGTTTGAGGTGGAAAAAGACAATATTGGTGACATTATCATCCTGCCACGGGAACAAGCCGTGCTGATGACCTACTATCGCAATAACATCCAGCATTTGCTGATATTGCCATCGCTCATTGCCAGTATGGTTATGTATCAACGGCGTATCACTCGTGCCGAGTTATTGCGGCAAATCAGCATGATCTACCCGATGCTGAAAGCTGAATTATTCCTGCATTACAGTAAAGAACAATTACCACAGACACTGGACACGCTGATTGATGAACTGGCGCGTCAGCAGTTGATTTGCGACAAAGGGAATGAATTGGTGCTGAATCCGGCCCGTATTCGTCCGCTGCAATTACTGGCCGCCGGGGTGCGCGAAACCCTGCAACGCTATGCGATTACCCTTTCGTTACTCAGTGCGAACCCAAGCATCAATCGGGGCGCGTTGGAGAAAGAGAGCCGCATTATGGCGCAGCGCTTGTCTGTTCTGCATGGGATTAACGCACCGGAATTCTTCGATAAGGCCGTGTTCTCCACCCTGGTGGGCACATTGCGCGAAGAGGGTTATATCAGTGATAGCGGTGATGCAATTCAAGAACATACGCTGGAAGTTTACAATATGCTGAGTGCATTGATGACACCGGAAGTGAAGCTGACGATTGAAAGTGTCAGTATGCCGGCTGAAACCAATAATCTACTGCCAGAGCCTGAGGCAGAGGATAAAGAAGATAACTAATTCTTCCTCGCCGCGCTAAGCAAAAACAACAATGGCCAGATTCATCATCTGGCCATTTTTTTGGCTGTTTTCTAGCTGTGTATTTAGGGCAAATAGCTGATAAAAATCCCTAAAAATAGCACCAACCCCACGTAATTATTATTCAAAAACGCGCGGAAACAGGGGTCACGTTCACGCCCAGCAATCATCTTCTGTTGGTGGACAAATAATGCGCCGGCCAGCAGGATGGCCCAATAAAATGCGCCCCCCAAATGCATCAGCCAGCCAATCGCCACCATTAAAACTAATGTCGCCAGTTGCAGCAAACCAATAATCAGTTTGTCATGCTGACCAAATAAAATGGCGGTCGACTTAACACCAATCTTCAGGTCATCGTCACGATCGACCATCGCATATTGAGTGTCATAAGCGACCGTCCAGCAGATATTTGCTAACAATAACAACCAGCAAACCAGTGGTAAACTTTCACTCACAGCGGCAAAACCCATCGGAATTGACCACCCAAAAGCCGCCCCCAGCACCACCTGCGGTAAGTGTGTCACCCGCTTCATGAAAGGGTAAATCCAGGCTAATGCCAGTGCCGCCAGTGACAGCCATATGGTCATGTTATTGAGCGTGAGTACCAACCCAAATGAGAGCAACACCAAGATAATAAACAGGATTTTGCTTTCTTTCTCACTGATGAGGCCGCTGGGTAACGGCCGCGATGCGGTGCGTTTCACAAAGCCATCAATATTGCGGTCAGCATAATCATTGACGACACAACCGGCGGCGCGCATGAAAAAGACACCCAAGACAAAAACAATCAATATATTGGTGCTGGGAATACCTTTCCCTGCCAACCATAATGCCCACAGTGTCGGCCACAGCAGTAATAATGAGCCAATGGGTTTATCGATCCGCATCAAACGGCAATAAGCCCGCCATTTGCTCTGAACATGACTTCCCTTCAATTTCTCACTCTCCAAAATCTCACCACCCCTTAAATCAAATACAGCGGCGAAGCCGGTAAAAAAACTTCAGTCAGTAACAGGGGCTTACCTGACAGGCGCAGTAATGAACGGCGCGCCCAAAGCTCATTCTGCCGCCCTACTTGAATATAATCTCGGGTTAAATTATTACCACCAAATAAATAGCGCCCCAGAGGTAATGTCCCTAAATCCACCAGCGCCCGATCTGGGCCAGACAGTGTTTCCTCGGGAATAACCGTGCGGCCCAATAGCCAAGGGACATTATCGCCACATAAGACAATCTCGCGCAGCCAATAACGCTCACTTGCTGGCAAATGTTCGGCATCTTCCCCTAGCTCATGGCGCGTAATAAAGCATTCCTGTCGCGGTTCGACATGAACTCGCTGACAATGTTGCTCAAAACGCCGGGTCATCGACCCCAACTCCATTAGCCAGTCAGCGACATCGGCAGGAAGATTGGGTTGCTCAATGGCACACCATTGGATTGGTTTTAAAATTGATGCATCGCCGGTAGACATACGGCCCGCTCCTACTGAGGATAGAGCGCCCATCCCCGCTAATTCATAAATAGAAAACCATTGTAGCGCAGATTGCCTCTCCAGCGACATCAGGTTACTTTTTTATTATGCGCAATAAAAGTCATTTTAATTTATTTTTTAGTATATTTTTCAATATGTTCAAGGATATATTCAACCCTTATTGTGACTCCCCAAGGTTGATTGTCGTCATCGAGCTCCCTGGGTGAATAATATCCATCATGGGCTTTATCGAAATCGATTGGGTAAAAAGTGTTAGTCTTTTTATCATATAAAACATTATTAAAATTCAAGTCATCATGGATAATATTGTAATAGCCTAAATCGTCCATCATGCTTAAAAACCGTTCCTTGGCATTGGGTGGGAAAACGTTAGATGTAATCTCTGCCAGCGTTTTACCTGGCACCCGGTACATTCTGATATAGTGTTGATTTTCCTGAATAATAAACTCAGAAGAGCCTTCTCCGTAGTAGCGATTAAAAAATTCAACTTCTTTCATGTGGACTTCGGTTAACAGTACACTCTCTTGTGTAGAGAGCTTTTTTAATACAAAACCGGGGTTATTGGCATCAAGGAAAACGTCTCCAGAGCTTCCGTGGCCAATCTTTTTACCTAATTTAATTTCGGGGTTAAATTTAGCCCCAGAAAGTGTTGATGAAGATGACCCGCCTCCCGGTAATCGGCCCTGTTTAATAAATTCAGGGCCTTGTTTTAAAACAACGCCCAAGTCTTTGCCGGTGGCCAAATCAACTTCCCAATAGGCTCCGCTTCCGCCCTGCCTAACCCAAGCTTCGCGCCCACCACTGGAGACCGACAGGTCTTTAAGTCGCACCCATTGGACTTCAATCGGCGTTCCATATGGGTTTTGTATCGTTTGACGGCTCAGTTCAGGGAGTGTGGGAACTGGCTCAGCAATACTCTCTACTTTTATGCCCGGCGGGGGATTTTCTATCATCTTCACCCCCCGCTCCATTCCTTTGAGTAAGCTAGCCTCCATCATCATAGCCGTCATACCTGCCGCCATACCCTCCTTATCATTGCGGTAGCGCGGGCTTTCAACCCGGGCGATAGTACACATCGGATTCGCTAGCGGTACTTTACAAACCCAATGATTTTCCAAAGATGTCCAAGCATTGCCCCAAAAACGCGTATTCTCAGATTCCGGCTGGTAGTCCTCGGCCAAGCTTTCGATTTTATGTTGCAGTCGACTGCCCTTTGGCCGCTCTCCACTATCAATTAATGCTTCAATGGCCTGCGCTCTCAGCGCCGGATGAGCTTTGATTTGGGCATAATATTCAGATTTTTTCGCATCCAGCGTATCAAAAACGTTTATCGGCCTGCCGTTATTACCCGGCATCGACATATTGGCAACAAAGTGGTTGCTGGCATTTCGCCGCCGTTTAAATTCGTCAAAAGGTGAATCAAACTCTTTCTGCGGATAACCATGTTGGAGATCCCGCCGATAGGTATATTGCCGAGGGAAATAAATGTCTCTGACACCCTTTTCTCTCAGGATTTCTCTTATCGCCTGATCTTCATCAAAAGCGGCGGGAGGATGGCGATAGGCCAAACGCATGTCGAGATAATCCAATTGTCGCGCTATTTTTTGTTGCTCAGTTTTATACAATCCGCGCTGTGTCAGAGCATATAGCGGCGGGTTTAGCTCAAAAAAGGGCGCTAGAATTTTGAGGTCCGACACAAACCTTACTTGTTCCAAATCAATAGCAGTGCCGTCAATAATGTAGTCAGCCAATTGTTGCAGTCGAATAAATGTACTCTGCGCTGAATCGGGCAAATCAGCCGCGTCAATTTCTCCGGCAATATGTTTGAATGCGCGGGCTATTTGTTCGACCGTTAGGGGTTCGACTTCATTCGACTGGCTGAAATGAGAGAGGAAGATAACTGTCGGGCTGTAGCGTACCCCACCAGCTTGGTGTAAATGTATTTCTTCTTCGACCAATAAACCATACAACTGCTCAGTATCCTTTCCATCCAGTTCATCAAGGTTTTTACCTTGTAATTGATAATGTAAATTGAGTGTGGTTTTTAGCGAAAATGCCAGACTGCCGACGGGATGTTGGAGATCAAGAAATTGAGTAAAATCCTGCTGGCTGCACGTATCAAAACCAACCAAGTTGCATCCTTGCAAAATCATCTCTGGCAGTTGGTCTGTTAGGTAACTGCCTTGGGCATTCTTCGGTGCAAATCCATTGGCAAGATAAGCCGCCGGCGATTGCACTATCGCAGGAGGGGCACTCATCCCTTCATAAATGACTCTTAACGCCTTACTGGCGCTAAAAACCGGCTGCGCCGGTTCATCCAGTTGGCCCATGCCCCAATTGTCCAAATCCGTAGCCGGAATACCCGCGATATCACCATAGCGATGACCATAATGGGAATGGTTATAAAGTATTGCCGCCTGCTTACGGATGTCTTTATGTTCAGCCCGATAAATTGCAGCGGATAATTCAGCCAGCGTGGGCTTCCCTTCCTGCTGTAACCACCAGACAAAGCTCAGGGCGGCGAGCGGAGTGAGTTCTTCTTCTGTGGACAGAGTCAGGCCTTTTTGGAATAACTTAAAAAAAATTTCTCGATCCAAACTGATAACACGCGCTTTTTCATAGCCTTGGGTCGCTGTTAATCCCGGTCTTAAATTCAGTAAACCTTCCAAACTATCCGCATGTTCAACATCTTCTGCATCATAGAGTTGAAGATAAAGATCCACAATTCTGCCCACCCGAGCATCACTGATTTCGGGAAATTGTTGCGCCCAAGTTCTCTGACCTAAATCTCTACTATAATCAATTAATTGCATCGCCTGGCTGAACACAGGATCAGAAACAGAATTTACATTGGGCAATATTGCTGCCATTTTCTCCAATACCACATCATCTCTTGCCGTCACCTTTATGGGTAACCGCAGATGTGCGTGGGAATCAATCTGCTGAGTGGTGATAGTGCGCGGGGTCAGGGAGTGGAGCGACAGGTTTTCTTCTGCAAACAGAGCCGACCACGGCAACGCAAAAATACATAAATAAAACAGAGGCTTATTTAACATTTATCAGCTCCTTTAATTGAATAGCTAAACAATAAAGAGTCACTTGAAATGACTCCCGCCATGCAATTGAAGATACCGATGCCGATTCAATTATCAGTCTCGTACATTCTTATTTATCTTTTATCTGCCTACATTCAGTCTGGCGTAGCGAGCGGTAGCCGTTTACAAAAGCCCAACGAAAAAAGGTGTGCCAAGGCACACCAATCATCCAGCCATATTCGGCAGTGCCGGGATTTACCCCTTGCCTTTTACACTACCAATAAAGGTTTTTCGGGCTGAAGTTGAGCCCAAATGTTCCGCTTCGTTCAACAATTTCAGCGCCTTATCGACATCACCGGATTTCACCGCGTCTTTAATCGCCTGGTTGAAGTAGTTTTCAGTCTCACTCAGCATTGGCTCTGCCGGTTTTGTCGGTGCTGCGGCTGGCGCAGGTTGCACCGCGCTGCCCACCACGACGGGAGCCGACACCGGAGCGGATTGAATCAAGCCAATCATCACGTTACCCAAACCTTGCTCAGCGGTAGCTTTAATTCTCAAATTACCGGTCGGAACATGTTTAGCAATCGGGTCTGGAATATCCGGCACCGCATTACCCACGCCCATGGCGTAAGCTTTAGCCGGATCAAGCAGCTTGGTGGTTTTGGCCAAATCATCACGGGTAGTGTAAACCAGCAGATAAATTTGTTTTTGACCCAATGCTGGTGTCAGTTTCATCACCCCTTGTAGGCGATCACTGGTCATGATGCCCGCTTTTTCATAAGTGAAATAGCTGGACGGGTAATAAGCCGCTGGGCGCATTTGTTCGTCTAACACTAATACGCTCGGGGAAAATAGTTGGTTATCAGTCACTAAGCTGCTGAGCGTAATCTCCATTGATCCACGATCCGCAGGTAAAGCAAAAGCAGCCACCGCCCCTTCCACATTCCCTTGAGAGATTTGCGGGCTGGCGGCAGTGAGTTTGATATCTTGCGTCGCCGGCGGCACTAAAGGCTGCCAAGGCAACTGTTGTAATGTTGCGGTACTGATAGTCGGCGCGATGGAAACATTCGCCGGAGAAATGGTTCGCTCCGCATGCACTGCCAGAGGCGCGGTGACCCCTAAAGCCAATGCCAGACAGAGTGTCAGCAGATTCTTTTTCATTATTGTACCCTCATACATTGAGCGTCGGTGCTAACTGGGCCAGGCAAGGTCGGTAAAGTTAGCGAATTATTTAGGGTATATCGCTTTATCTGGTTAGAGGTGGGCCGCAGCCCGCCTCATCGAAACAGAACAGCCGCCCTAAAGGACGGCTGTATCACTGCTGTTACCACCAAGCTTCGAATTGCGCACCGAAGGTGACTTCGTTGTTTTTGCCGCGGCTGTTGGTACCAATAGTGCCGTCTTGTGCTACGCCGGTTGTATTGCTATAGCCCCACTTCTCATCCCAGTTGGCATAAGTTGCAAAGACACGAATTGCCGGACGTGACCAAATGCTATCACCTGCCTGCCATTGTTGGGCCAGAGTCAGTTTGTATTGACCGTTACGTTCACCGGTATGTTGTGATTTAACGTTGTCGTAGCCTGCTTCCAGCAACGTACTCATGATAGGTGTCCATTTGTACATCGGACGTACACCTACGCTGTACCATGTGTTGCCGTTATTGTTATCCAAGTCAATGTCTTGGTATAACGCGACATACATCATGTCCCACTTCTCAGCCAGATTGATGGCACCGTGGTCAATAACACGCAACAAGTGGCCATTATTATTTACTGACGTACCTTGCGAGTGACCGGTGTTATAGGACGTCATCGAGTCGGTAGCATATTGCAACACGAACTTGTTGAAGCCACCCATCATGCTTTGGGTATGCTCAGCGGTCAGCATCACACCATCTTTAGAAGCATTTGGTGCTAACGAGTAACCTTCTTGAGTATCCGCGCGACCATAATCAAAACCTAACTCCAATGAACCACCGGGGTTAGTTTCTAAACCGGCCAGACGCACGTCGTATACGTTGTTAACCGTATACTCTGCATCTTTACGTGAATTATTGATCCAAGCACTTGAGCCGCCCGATTCTGAGTTACGAGTCGCAGCGACAGATAACTTACCAAAGCCTAGGTCAATAGTTTCAAGACCAGCACCTGGGCCTGAAATATCCCAGTAATAGAAGTCAATCATATGAACATCATGACGTTGATAGAAGCGCTTACCAGCCCACATGGTGGAGCCTGGCAACGCTTCAATCAGATTCTTACCCTGCACGTTGGCTTCACGGAAAGCCGGGTCAGTGGATTCCCAGTCATCACGTTGCGAAACGGAATACGCAACGTTAGTATCTAAGTAGAAGCTCTTATCACCTTCTTTCCACAATTCTTGGCCTAACTTAATTTCCGCATAAGTTTCACATTCGTTACCCAGACGGTATTTACTTTGAGCACCGGTTGTTTTGAAACATTGTTGTTCACCGCCACTTCCCGTCCAGCCGATACCGGAACGCGCATACCCGTGGAAATCAACAGCCATAGCTTGAGTGGAAAGGACACCAGCGGCAACAGCCAGTGCTATCGGTAACTTGCGCAGAGTAATCATCAGTAATCTCCTGTTATATTTGCCTGTCGGCATGCGTGCTTAACATTTGCCGTCACTTGACGTCGTGGAAACTAGACGCCCAGTTCTTGGTACAGCCGCTTGCACGCAGATCCATCTTCACGGAACAGATGACAGCGATAGGGCGGTAGACCGATGGAGAATGTTGCACCTTCTTCTACCAGCACCACGTCGTTCTGGCGGTAGACCAGGTTTTGACGTATTGCAGGGATTTGGATGTGAATTTGAGTCTCATTACCCAGTTGCTCTACCACTTGAATCTCGCCTTCCAGCGTGACTTCAGAGGCACTGCTTGGCAGCAGATGTTCCGGGCGAATACCCAAAGACATATTTGCGCCGACCTGAACCTGGTCACCTTCGACCGGCAGCCACACTAACTGACCATTTGGATTTGGCAGTTCAATCTGTACCTGACGAGGTTCAACGGCAGTCACTTTCACCGGTAAAAAATTCATTTTTGGCGAGCCGATAAAGCCCGCAACAAAGCGGTTAGCTGGGTAGTGGTACAGCTCAAGTGGCTTACCGACTTGCGCCACATTGCCCGCATCCAACACCACAATTTTGTCGGCCAAGGTCATGGCTTCGACCTGATCGTGGGTGACGTAAATCATGGTGCGTTGCAGGCGTTTATGCAGGCGCGATATCTCGATGCGCATCTGTACCCGCAGCGCCGCATCCAGGTTGGAAAGTGGTTCGTCGAGCAGAAAAACGTCCGGCTCTGCAACCAAAGTCCGGCCAATCGCTACACGCTGACGCTGACCACCTGATAAAGCCTTAGGTCGGCGGTCCAACAGGTGAGCCAGTTGCAGCACTTCAGCTACCTGATTCACTCGCTGGTTAATTTCCGCTTTCTTCGCACCGGCCAATTTCAAGCCAAAAGACATGTTCTCTGCCACAGACAAATGGGGATAAAGCGCATATGACTGGAACACCATGCCGATACCGCGCTCAGACGGCGGCACTTCATTCATCCGCTTACCACCAATCAACAACTCACCCGAGGTAATGTCCTCAAGCCCGGCAATCATCCGCAACAGTGTCGATTTCCCACATCCGGATGGCCCAACAAATACAACAAACTCACCGTCATCGATTTCCAAATTGATGTCTCTGGAAATCACAGCCTCACCAAAGGCTTTATAAACGCCGCTCAGCGTTACATTAGCCATCTGTTACTCCTTTGCTTACGCAAACAACTTTTCATATGAACCTGACTGAAGAAAAATGGCGGAAGCAAATTCCGGCATGACCCGTCGATGACTCCCAGCCCCTGATGATTCTCTTGCAGCGCGCCGTACCGCCATGCTTGCACAAGGTTGCCCCGGACGACGTCGCGGCCTGAGTATAGGGCCGCACGTTGTTTAACGCTGCAACGTCCTGATCTGGCTGAGTAATAATTAACCGAACAACCACGTTTTGTTGGTGAACGCATAGCAAAGATGCTGAGTTTCAAGGGTACCGATGCTGTTTCAATGACGGTGCCGCTTTTCAATGTTGCCGATAATGCGGGAGTGTCACTATTTGGTAATCATCCGTAACGAGGTTTTTCATGGGGGAGGAGATGGGAGGATGAAAGAACGACCCTAGGGAGCAGAAGTTCCATCACAAATACAAATACGTGATCAGCCACGCAAATTTCGACCTACATTATTGTGTCTGGCACCACAGAATAGGCAGCAGTGTTAAGTGGGTCACAATAACTCGTCGGGGGGCGTAGAGAGGGGGAGGATGATGGTGCATCCAGTTGTGACTCAATATGGCAGCGTAATGTATTAGTACATGTAATAAATGTATGAATGACTCACAAGAAAGTCGGTACCCACAAAATTGGATAAAAGGATTGGATTATGACTCGCAGCTTCACAAAATCCGGCATTGGTAAGACCGCACGTGTTTTGGCCCTTTCAGCGCTAACCACGCTGGTGCTCTCTTCCTCTGCTTTTGCCAAAATTGAAGAAGGTAAGCTGGTTATCTGGATCAATGGCGATAAAGGCTATAACGGGCTGGCAGAAGTCGGTAAGAAATTTGAGAAAGATACCGGCATCAAAGTCACTATCGAGCACCCAGATAAACTAGAAGAAAAATTCCCACAAGTAGCTGCCACTGGCGATGGCCCGGATATTATCTTCTGGGCACATGACCGCTTTGGTGGCTACGCGCAATCGGGCTTATTGGCCGAACTGCACCCGTCTAAAGCTTTCCAGGACAAACTGTTCCCGTTCACATGGGATGCCGTTCGCTTTAATGGCAAACTGATTGGTTACCCAATTGCAGTCGAAGCACTGTCACTGATTTACAACAAAGATCTGGTTAAAGAAGCACCGAAGACTTGGGAAGAAATTCCAGCATTGGATACCGCACTGCGCGCTAATGGCAAGAGCGCCATCATGTGGAACCTACAAGAACCCTACTTCACTTGGCCACTTATCGCCGCTGACGGCGGTTATGCTTTCAAATCTGAAAACGGTGTCTATGATGTCAAAAACGTCGGTGTGAATAATGCCGGTGCGAAAGCCGGTCTGCAATTTATTGTCGATTTAGTGAAGAATAAGCACATCAATGCCGATACTGATTATTCCATCGCAGAAGCGGCCTTTAATAAAGGCGAAACCGCGATGACCATCAATGGCCCGTGGGCATGGTCCAACATTGATAAGAGTAAAATCAACTACGGTGTGACCTTGCTGCCAACTTTCCACGGCCAGGCTTCCAAGCCGTTCGTGGGTGTTCTGACTGCCGGTATTAACGCCGCCAGCCCGAATAAAGAACTGGCAACTGAATTCCTGGAAAACTATCTGATAACTGACCAAGGCCTGGCTGAAGTCAATAAAGACAAACCTCTGGGCGCTGTTGCATTGATTTCATACCAAGAGCAACTGGCAAAAGATCCGCGGATTGCAGCCACCATGGATAACGCCACTAAAGGCGAAATCATGCCTAATATTCCGCAAATGGCGGCCTTCTGGTATGCAACCCGCAGCGCGGTGTTGAACGCCATTAGTGGGCGTCAAACTGTAGAAGCTGCGCTGAACGATGCAGCGGCACGTATCGTCAAATAATAGTTTCACCTGCAAAAGGGGCGCGGTTCGCCGCGCCCTGATAACACTTGCTGTAACACTATAACCATACTCAAAGTAATTGATGTTACAGCAAGGCAGCCAATGAACGAATCCCGATGAACTTACACAAGTAAGTGATTCGGGTGACAAATCTGCAGGGAGCAGATTTGAACGCTGCTTGCAGCGGCCTCAAAGAGGCGAGGGCCATGGATGGGCCGAGTAACGAGAGCAGCTAACACCGCTGTAACGTCAAGTACGAAGAGTATGAAAGGGAACATTATGCAGTTATCCCACACCGAGTTTGAAAGCCGTAAAAAGAAAACCGCCTGGTGGCAAAGTGATGTACTTAAGTGGCTGATTATTGGCACTTTAAGCTTATTCACCTGCTATTTAATTGTGTTGATGTATGCTCAAGGTGAATATCTTTTTGCCATTGTGACACTGATTCTGGTGAGTCTGGGGCTGTATGTTTTCGCCAATCGCCGTGCTTATGCCTGGCGCTATGTTTACCCCGGCGTGGCAGGTATGGGGCTGTTTGTCCTGTTCCCATTGATTTGCACTATCGCCATCGCTTTTACTAACTACAGCAGTACCAACCAGTTAACCTTTGAACGCGCCCAATCCGTGTTGATGGACCGGCAGTTCCAGACTGGCAAAACTTATACTTTTGGTCTTTATCCCAGTCATGACCAATGGCGGTTACAGCTCACTAATCCGGATGATAATACCCTCCTGGTTTCTGAACCTTTCAGCCTGAATGCCACAGGCGAGCAAAAAATAAATGTTGTGCCAACCAGCACAGAGCAAACCGCTGAACAAGCTTCCTTGCGAATTATTACCCAAAATCGCCAGGCGCTTAGTGAATTGGTGGCAATCTTGCCTGGTGGTGGTGAACTGCGCATGAGTTCACTGCGCCAATTCGCCGGTACCAGCCCGCTCTATAAGCTCGGTGCTGACGGTAAGGAATTGATTAATCAGCAGACTGGCGTGATCTACCGGCCAAATATTGATGTCGGTTTCTATCAGGCTATCAATGCTGACGGGCAGTGGGAGAATGAAAAACTCAGCCCCGGTTTTACCGTCACTATTGGCTGGAAAAACTTCCTACGAGTGCTGCATGACGAAGGCATTCAGAAGCCTTTCATCTCAATATTTATCTGGACCATTATTTTCTCATTGCTGACGGTCGTGCTGACAGTGGCGGTGGGTATGGTGCTGGCCTGTGTAGTGCAATGGGATTCCCTGAAAGGCAAAGCCGTTTATCGGGTGTTGCTGATCCTGCCCTATGCGGTACCCGCGTTTATTTCAATATTGATTTTCAAAGGGTTATTTAACCAAAGTTTCGGTGAAATTAACCTGATGCTAAACCATTTATTTGGCATCAAACCGGCCTGGTTTAGTGACCCTATCACCGCCAAGAGCATGATACTGATCGTCAATACCTGGCTCGGTTACCCTTACATGATGATTCTGTGCATGGGGTTGTTGAAAGCGATTCCTGATGATTTGTATGAAGCATCGGCAATGGATGGCGCAGGCCCATTCCAGAACTTCTTCCGCATCACTTTACCTTTGCTGATTAAGCCATTGACGCCGTTGATGATTGCCAGTTTTGCCTTTAACTTTAACAACTTCGTGTTGATTCAGTTATTGACCAACGGCGGCCCAGACATGATTGGCACCACTACCCCTGCGGGGTATACCGACTTACTGGTCAGCTACACCTACCGTATCGCCTTTGAAGGCGGCGGCGGGCAAGATTTTGGTCTGGCGGCGGCAATTGCAACACTGATTTTCATCCTGGTAGGCGCACTTGCGATACTGAATTTGAAAGCCAGCAAAATGAATTTTGATTAAGGAGGAGATGCAGATGGCTATGGTTCAACCTAAATCCCAGCGTTTGCGTCTATGGGGCACCCATTTTCTGATGCTGTGCTTTATCGCGCTGATTATGTTCCCGCTGCTGATGGTGATTACCATCTCGCTGCGGCCCGGCAACTTCGCCACCGGCAGCTTGATTCCCGATCAGATTTCTTGGGAACACTGGAAGCTGGCGCTGGGTATGAGTGTGACACACGCCGATGGCAGTGTGACACCGCCGCCGTTCCCTGTGATGCTGTGGCTATGGAACTCCATCAAGATTGCGGTTATCACCGCAATTGGGATTGTTACCCTCTCTACCACCTGTGCTTATGCCTTTGCCCGCATGCGTTTTCGCGGTAAAAGCAGCCTGTTGAAAGGGATGTTAATCTTCCAAATGTTCCCAGCGGTACTGTCTTTGGTCGCGCTATATGCTTTATTTGACCGCTTGGGACAATATCTGCCATTTATCGGGTTAAATACTCATGGCGGGGTGATTTTTGCTTATATGGGCGGGATCGCCCTGCACGTCTGGACCATCAAAGGTTATTTCGAAACCATTGATAACTCACTGGAAGAAGCCGCAGCTTTGGACGGCGCGACACCATGGCAAGCTTTCAGACTGGTGCTATTGCCGCTGTCTGTGCCGATTTTAGCCGTGGTCTTTATTCTGTCATTTATTGCCGCCATTACTGAAGTTCCGGTCGCTTCATTATTGTTGCGGGACGTGAACAGTTACACCCTGGCGGTGGGTATGCAGCAGTATTTGAATCCGCAAAACTATCTGTGGGGTGATTTTGCCGCTGCCGCCGTGCTATCGGCCATTCCGATCACCGCTGTCTTCTTGCTAGCACAGCGCTGGCTGGTCGGGGGTCTCACGGCCGGTGGCGTGAAAGGTTAACGTTTCAAAATTTCATCGTTCAATACCCAAAGTAATTGGAGTTGTCGCTAGGCAGCAAACGAGTGAAGCCCGATGAGCTGACTTAGGTCAGTGATTCGGGTGAGTAAGAGCAGCTAGCAACGCGACAACTTCAAGTAAGAAGGGTATTTTTTCCCCTCTGGTACTGTGTCTTTAGGGCGGCCGTAATGGCCGCCATTTTTATACTTAAAATAAACCGCTATTCTCTTTTTAATCTTTCGGTATTGGCTAAATACAACGTCACCACCAGCAGCAATATGGAACCGGAATAAATCAACGTATCAATCGGATTTTCATGATCGACAATGATCAGCCGGATAATCGCAGTGATCCCGATATAAATAAAATAGCGCAATGGAAAGTGATAACCGGACTCAAAGTACTTAACAATCAACGCAATAAATTCGAAGTACAGGAAGTAAATCACAATCCCTTCAATCAGCATGTAAGAAGACGCATCCTGATTATTGACGAAGAGTACCTTTCCAAGATGAAAGGTTTCCTTTATCAGAAAGACCACCAAAATAGCGGCCAATGCAATCAACCCCACATTCAGTAAACGCTGTAGATTCTTGGCTATCCACTGTGAGCGCGAATTTTTGGCCATAAATAATCCTATTGAAAGTAGGTGAAATAATCCGGGCCGAAAAAAAGCCCCTTACATCAGTAAGGGGCTAATAAGCGCGGATCAAGGAGCTTAGCCCGTTAGCTTAACGCCAGTTCTTGAAACGGTTAATCAACGCATTGGTAGAACTGTCGTGGCTGGTCACTTCTTGGTCATCTGCCAGTTCTGGCAAAATGCGGTTCGCCAGTTGTTTACCCAGCTCTACACCCCATTGGTCAAAGGTGTAAATATTCAGGATAATCCCTTGCGTGAAGATTTTGTGCTCATACAGCGCAATCAAGGCCCCCAAGCTAAACGGCGTGATTTCGCGTAGCAAAATGGAGTTGGTTGGGCGGTTACCTTCGAACACTTTGAATGGCGCAACATGAGCCACTTGCTCCGGCGTTTTGCCCGCAGCGGCAAATTCAGCTTCAACTTCATCCAATGTTTTGCCAAAAGCCAGCGCTTCAGTTTGTGCGAAGAAGTTAGACAGCAGCTTCGCGTGGTGATCGCTCAGTGGGTTATGACTGATAGCCGGGGCGATAAAGTCACAAGGAACCAATTTAGTGCCTTGATGAATCAACTGGTAAAACGCATGTTGGCCATTGGTACCGGGTTCGCCCCAGATAATCGGGCCAGTCTGGTAATCAACCGGGTTGCCATTACGGTCAACATATTTACCGTTGGATTCCATATTGCCCTGCTGGAAGTAAGCCGGGAAACGGTGCATATATTGGTCATAAGGCAGGATAGCTTCGGTTTCTGCACCAAAGAAATTGTTATACCAGATGCCAATCAATGCCAACAGAATCGGCAGGTTTTTCTCTGCTGGCGTTTCTGCAAAATGTTTATCCATGGCGTGTGCGCCACTGAGCAGTTCTTCAAAATGCTCAAAACCCACGGACAGCGCGATAGACAAGCCGATAGCCGACCACAGGGAATAACGGCCACCGACCCAATCCCAGAATTCAAACATATTGTCAGTATCAATACCAAACTCGCCGACTGCTTTGGCGTTGGTCGATAATGCTGCAAAGTGCTTGGCAACATGCTTCTCATCACTGGCGGTAGACAAGAACCAGTCACGGGCGCTATGCGCGTTGGTCATGGTTTCTTGGGTAGTGAAAGTTTTTGACGCCACCAGGAACAGCGTGGTTTCTGGGTTCAGCGGTTTCAACGTTTCAGCAATATGAGTGCCATCGACGTTAGAAACAAAATGCATATTCAGGTGATTTTTGTATGGACGCAGCGCTTCGGTCACCATGTAAGGGCCGAGGTCAGAACCACCGATACCGATATTCACTACATCGGTAATCGCTTTACCGGTATAGCCTTTCCAGTCACCGCCAATCACGCGGTCACAGAACTGTTTCATTTTTGCCAGTACCGCATTCACTTCTGGCATCACATCTTTGCCATCGACCACAATTGGCGTATTGCTGCGGTTACGCAAAGCAACATGCAGTACCGCGCGATCTTCCGTGCGGTTAATTTTCTCACCAGCAAACATAGACTTAATTGCGCCCGCCAGATCAGTTTCTTTGGCTAGAGCTTGCAATTTTTCCATGGTTTCACTGGTAATGCGGTTTTTGGAGAAATCCACCAGCATTTGATCGTCAAAAGTCGCTGAAAACTTGTTAAAACGCTGGTCGTCCTTGGCAAACAGACTGCTGATGGTGACGTCTTTCATCTGTTCAAAGTGTTGCTGTAACGCTTTCCAGGCAGCGGTTTGACTAGGATTAATATTTTTCATAGCGGCGCTCTTCTAGGCTTAAGGATTAATGAAACGAATACCCTGATTGTATCCTGTTACCCTGTGATTGAGATCTCTTTTCTTGCGATAGGTAATATCTCTCGAAACAACTTTTGATCTGCTCCCTGTTTTCTCAAAATGGCAGCCCATCTTCAGACTTTTAATCATAATCTTAAGACTTTCAATCATAGCAGCCGCTCACATTCGGGCCAGTATCCAATCAATTTAGTGATATGAGGGAACGTATTATTAAATATGAAAATACCTCATAGCCATTTCATTGACAGAAAGTGGATAACCCGTTATTTCCTTGTACAGAGAAAAATACAGCCGACTACCCGAGATGGCATCTGACACGAGGTTTTTTAGATGATTTCCGCTTCACAACGACAGGCTTCACAACAGCAGACTGATCCCCAACAGACTCGCAGCACAGCGTCCTCAACTGTCGTCGCCAAATTTGGCGGGACTAGCGTGGCTGATTTTGATGCCATGAGCCGCAGTGCTGATGTAGTTTTATCGAACCCGGATGTTCGTTTGGTGATTTTGTCGGCTTCAGCCGGGATTACCAATTTGTTGGTCGCATTGGCCGATGGTTGCGAACAGGAAACACGTGCCCTTCATTTAGATGAAATCCGCCGTATTCAATACAGTATTCTCACTAAACTTTCTGACCCCGCCGTTATCCGTGAAGAAATTGACCGCATGTTGGAGAACATTGCCATGCTGTCAGAAGCGGCTAGCCTGGCAACCTCGGCGGCACTGACGGATGAACTGGTCAGCCACGGCGAATTGATGTCGACCCTGCTATTTGTCGAACTATTACGCCAACGTCAGGTCGAGGTGGAATGGTTTGATGTGCGCAAAATCATGCGCACCAATGACCGTTTTGGCCGAGCCGAGCCGGACACCCAAGCATTGTCTGAACTGGCTCAGACCCAGTTAGCACCGCGTATTGAGCAAGCCATTATCGTCACGCAAGGTTTTATCGGCAGTGAAAGTAAAGGCCGCACCACGACTCTTGGCCGGGGTGGCAGTGATTACACCGCCGCACTGCTGGGTGAAGCGCTAAATGTTAGCCGGATTGATATCTGGACAGATGTTCCGGGGATTTACACCACCGACCCACGGGTGGTTCCGGGCGCAAAACGCATTGATAAAATTGCCTTTGAAGAAGCGGCTGAAATGGCAACTTTCGGTGCCAAAGTGTTGCATCCAGCCACCTTATTACCGGCAGTGCGCAGTGATATTCCGGTGTTTGTCGGGTCAAGCAAAGATCCTGAAGCTGGCGGCACGCTGGTGTGCAATGAAACTTATAATCCGCCATTATTCAGGGCGTTGGCACTACGCCGCAAACAAACTCTGCTGACCCTGCATAGCCTGAATATGCTGCACGCACGCGGTTTTCTGGCGGAAGTGTTTAACATTTTGGCGCGTCACAATATCTCAGTTGATTTGATAACCACCTCTGAAGTCAGTGTGGCACTAACACTGGATACGACCGGTTCGACATCAACCGGTGACAGCTTGCTGACCAGCTCGCTACTGACCGAACTCTCTTCTTTGTGCCGGGTTGAAGTGGAAGAAAACCTGGCATTGGTGGCAATTATTGGTAATAACTTGTCGCAAGCTTGCGGTGTGGGCAAAGAAGTGTTCGGCGTGCTAGACCCATTCAATATCCGCATGATTTGCTACGGAGCTAGCAGCCACAATCTGTGCTTCCTGGTACCGGGTAATGATGCAGAGAAAGTGGTACAAACGCTGCATCATAATCTCTTTGAATAATAAACTATTTCAATAACAAACCGGGCGCTTTCGTCCGGTTTTCTTATCTCTAACACTGACGATTAAGGACTCTCGCCTCATGTTAGTAAAAATCACCCGGCTGTTCCCTCTCTGGGCATTACTGCTCTCAATCGCAGCCTATTTCCGCCCCACAACATTTATCGGCATTGGCCCTTATGTCGGCCCACTGCTGATGCTGATTATGTTTGCGATGGGGGTCACTCTGCGGTTGGATGATTTCAAACGGGTGTTATCACGCCCAGCACCGGTTGCGGCGGCAACTTTCCTGCATTATCTGATCATGCCGCTCACCGCCTGGATTCTGGCTATGCTGTTCCGTATGCCACCGGATTTATCTGCCGGTATGGTACTGGTGGGCAGTGTTGCCAGCGGAACAGCGTCTAATGTCATGATTTACTTGGCGAAAGGTGACGTCGCGCTCTCCGTGACTATCTCTGCGGTTTCGACCCTGGTGGGAGTGTTTGCGACCCCACTGCTGACTCGTTTATATGTTGATGCCACCATCAGCGTCGATGTGATTGGGATGCTGAAAAGTATCCTGCAAATTGTGGTTATCCCGATTACTGCGGGCTTAATTGTCCATCACTCCTTTACCAAAACCGTGAAACGCATCGAACCTTACCTACCGGCGATGTCGATGGTCTGTATCGTCGCCATCATCAGCGGCGTGGTTGCCGGTAGCCAGAGCCACATTGCCTCGGTCGGTTTCGTGGTAATTATTGCAGTTATTCTGCATAACGGAATTGGTCTGTTAAGTGGCTATTGGGGCGGGAAACTGTTTGGCTTTGATGAGTCAACCTGCCGCACATTGGCGATTGAAGTCGGCATGCAAAACTCAGGGCTGGCCGCCACTCTGGGTAAAATTTACTTCTCACCACTGGCCGCACTGCCTGGCGCACTGTTCTCTGTCTGGCATAACCTATCTGGTTCACTGCTGGCGGGTTATTGGTCAGGTAAGCCGGTAAATAAAGACAAAGAGTAATTCAGCCTATTCACCATGCCCGCTAGCAACGGGCATCTATTCCTTCTATTTTATCTTGCTGTGCCCCTCCCGTTGAAATTTAATCAATAACATCCTGTATTGACCTGAATAGAAATTAAATAATTATAAATTTCATTATTTATCTGTCTGCGAATATCAAAAAATTATTATATTTCAGTTTTTCCTGAATATAACTTAATTCCCAAGCCGCCCCGCCGTTTTTACTTATCAGGGACGGTAATAGTGCTGCCCGTAAATTTGACTCAAGGATGGAGGAGCTGAACCTATTCCGTCAGTGCTCTTCCCCACAGATATCATGATCAAAAAACGCACCGCATTATGTTTTTTATTGAGCACCGGCGCCTACGCTAATACCACTCCGGGGATGGACATTCCCTCGCCGATCAATGAATCGCGCCAAAACTTACAAAATAACAGCAATGAAATTAATCAATTAATAGAAGAGCGCCGTCAACCTCATGCTAAGCAGCCTGAAGCAGAGATAAATACGCCCCAAAATAACGCCCCGGAATTAGACGATAACGCACAATGCCTCCCTATCAGTGGGATTTATATTCAGGGTATTACCTTGTTGACCTCGACAGATTTAGAGTCATTAAGCGTCATACCCGATCAATGTATTAATAGTGAACATGTCAATCTGCTGGCCCGAGAACTCACTCAACTTTATCTTAGCAACGGCTATATTATGGCGCGGGTCCAGTTTATTCCCCCCGACGAAGAGGGAGAACTGGGGTTGGATGTCACTGAGGGTTTTATTGAGAGTATTGAAAGTGATGATCCAGAATTAAAGGGTGAAACTATTTTCCCCAACATGCTGGGCCACCCATTAAATATTAAACAACTCGACCAAAGTTTAGACCAAGCCAACCGTCTCCCCTCCAACAAGATTACTATCGACATATTACCGGGAAGTGAATCTGGCGGGTCAATTCTAAAAATCAGTAATACCCGGTCAAAACCCTGGCATCTGACAGCGTCTCTCGATAATTATGGTAATAAAAACACAGGGAAATGGCTGAGCCGAAATGCATTTTCTTTCGATAATCCATTTGGATTATCAGATTCCATCAGTTTAAATATTTCCAGTACCACCGACAACCCTCAAAAAAACTACAGTCGTGCTTATTCACTCTTTTATTCCGTACCCTATGGGGCCTTAACCCTCAGTGGTTTTGCTAGCTACTCGGAATATCTTTATCCGGTGCAATTACAATTTAATACCATCGAACTACAAGGTAAGACCCAACAACACGGCTTACGTTCTGATTATGTTTTCTATCGCGACCAAGACCAGATTAATGGCTTAAGTGCCCAACTGACCTATAAACAGGCCGAAAACTATTTTAATGACCAAAAAATCGCGGTCAGTAGCCCAACACTGACAATATTTGAACTAGGTGTTAACCATCTGCATATCCTGCCCACAGGTATATTCAATGTAAATCTCAGTATTGAACAGGGATTAACCTGGTTGGGTGCCGATCAGAACTTATCAGCCAGTTATCAAGATAGCCAATTTACTAAAGCCAAAGCCACCATCACCTCTAACCAATATTTCAAATTGTTCGATGACTTTTATCTGTTTAGCAATCAGTTCTATGGCCAATATACCCGCGACCGTTTACCGGGCGTTGAATGGTTGAGTGTCACCGACAGCAATGCTGTTCGCGGCTTTAGCCATAATACTTTATCTGCGGATAAAGGCTGGTATTTACAAAATACCCTATCGCGTAATTTCTCTTTCGGCAACACCACTATAACGCCACGGTTAGGGGCTGATATAGGTCGTATTCAGCAATCATCGCAAAGCTGGAGCAGCGCTATGGGTTTAAGTGCTGGCATCAATGTTAGCTACCGCGATATCAAACTGGATATTGAAGCCAGTCGTGGTCATTTGCTGTCCGGTAAATCAGAAAATAAAGATCCGGTTCAAGTTCTGGCGCGCTTCTCTTATTCCTTTTAATTAACCGCTGCCAGTGAAATCCCGTTTTCATCAACACCAAATAATATGAAAAATGGAGAAGTAAAAATGACACAAAATAAGTTCAAGCTCTCCCCGGCAGGAAAGCTGGCGGCAGCAGTCGCTATTATTTCAGTATCAGTCGCCACCTGTTATGCCGCTGGTATTGTCGGCGCGGGCGATCCCGCCCATAATCCCGGAATTAATTCAGTCAACGGCGTTACGGTAGTCGATATCGTCAAACCCTCGGCCTCCGGTTTATCCCATAACCAATATAATGAATTTAATGTTAATAACGCGGGGGCTGTACTTAATAACTCCCTCAGTTCTGGTCAATCACAACTCGCAGGGCAATTAAGTGCTAACCAGAATTTAAATGGTCAGGCGGCCAATATTATTCTGAATGAAGTAATTAGCCGTAATCCGTCATTATTATTGGGGAAGCAAGAAGTCTTTGGGATGGCAGCTGATTATATTCTGGCTAACCCCAATGGTATTACTTGTGACGGCTGCGGTTTTATTAATACGAATCGGACTTCATTGGTGGTTGGTAATCCATTAGTGGATCAGGGCAATCTACAAGGTTTTGATACCAGAAATAACACCAACCTATTGAATATTGGTAAAGGTTATGCAATTTTTGGTGGGCCACTGGATTTAATTGCGCCACGCATTAATATGCTCGGAAGCATGGATTCCAGAGATAATATCAATATTATATTGGGCCAAAATAAAGTCAGTGCGGATGGAAAAATACTCAAATCAGACGCCTATACTGGCGTCGCATATGACAGTAAAATATTTGGCAGTATGGTGGCTAACAGAATTCGTATTATTAATACTGCGGAGGGGAATGGTGTCAATATGTCGAAAGGGTATACTGGCCGTGAATCAATAGAGATTTCAACGCCTGGCAGACTTAATCTTGATGTCGATTCCGATCCTGAATTGAATTATAACCCTACTCCCGCCAGCTTAAGTGGTAAAAATATAACAATCAGCGCCGGTGATATTTTCACCTCAGGCGATATAATTGAAACCTCTTTTAATGGTTCGACGACACAAACACTCGATCGCACTAAAATTAAAGGTTCTAATATTTCTATTGTTGCCAAGAGAGATAATCACCTTGATGCCGCCATCATTGATGGTAAAAACGTTATTATGCAAGGTGATAATATTCAATTAGGTACAGAAAAAATTACTCATACTCAATCGAGTAGTTCTAAAGATGGCGCTGATGGATTTTTGGGGATAGGTAAGTGGAATAAATCTTCCAATAAAAAATCTGAACAACAAAAAAATATTGGCACCACTATCACTGCAGGGAACAACCTTTCTCTTCAATCAACTAATGGAGATATAAAACTCTCTGGAGCTTCTATCGAGGCGGGTAATAATCTGTCCATCAAAGCCAAGAAAGACTTAAAATTAGAAAGTGTGATTAATAATAATTCAATCCACGATAAAGGCCATGATTATGCACATACCATCAAAGATATTGCCTGGAATAATGAGACAGATACCCAAACACTGAATGAAACCACGCTACACGCGGGTGGAAATATGGGGCTGGCCGCAGAAGGGAAAATTAGCACCAATGGGGTTAAGGCCGCTGCTGGCGGTGATTTATTAATCAATGCCAATGAAGTCAAGATTGATGTACAAAAGACCCGAAACCAGATAGTCACTAACGGCAAAAATGAACAAAACTTAGGTCTAGGGGGTATAGACCATAATAATAACGATAAAAATGCAGAAACCAGCCACCGCTCTGAAATAACCGCTGAGGGTAATATTCTTGTTGTTGGTAATAAAGGTGTCTCTATTACCGGCAGTAAAGTCAAAGGTGCCAAAGATGGTTATGTTCAAGCGGCAGAGGGCGGGATTAAAATCGACAATGCCATTAGTACCACTACTACCAAAATTGATGAGCGCACCGGCGTTGCTTTTAATATCACCGGCAGTTCACATAAAGCCAATAATCGTGATGAAGAGATTACCGGCAGTGAATTAGTTTCAGATGCGAATCTTAAGATTCTCAGTAAAGATAATGTCGATGTGATTGGTAGCTTGGTCAAAAGTGCCGGAGAACTGGGCATAGAAACCCTCGGTGAAATTAATATTAAAGCCGTGGCAGAACAGCAGAAAATAGATGAGCAAAAAACCAAACTCACCATCGAAGGCTTTACCCAGGATGACGGTAATGATCAATACCAGGCCGGGCTGAAACTGGAACATACCAGTGAAAGTGAAAAGACAGAGAGCGTTAAACACCACGGCGCAAGCCTTGAGGGCGGCACAATTACGCTGGATGCAGGGAAAGACGTCACATTTACCGGTTCAAACCTGACCGCCACCCAAGGTAATGCCGAGATTAAAGGTGAAAATGTCTCATTCATCGCAGCACAGGACACCCTCAGCAGCAATAAAGAAAAAGAGACTGTCGGTGTTGATGTTCATTACGACGGCGGGATGGATAAAGCGGGCAGCGGGGCCAACGTCAGTTATGAAGACACGCAAGCTACCACAGATAAATCCACCGCCGTGGTTTCGGGTTCACAGGTCGCCGGTAACCTGAATATCAATGCCGCAAAAGATGTCACTAACCAAGGAAGTGGCCATCAGGTCGATGGTTCATACAACGTCAATGCGACCAATGTTAATAATCTCGCCGCTGAAAACAGTGAAAAAACCGTCACCAATACCACCACAGTCGATGTCGGTTATGGTGCCAATATTGCCTACGGCGAGGTCACCCGCCCGATTAAAGATATGGTAGAAAAGGCACAAGAGCTTGATTTAGGGGGCATGCTTGATGCCGCAGATGAGTTCGGTGGGCCTAACGCCGGGCTGGATATTTACGCCAAAGGTGGAACCAAAGAGACCAGCCTCAGTAGCAACACATCCACCGGAACATCAATCAAAGGCGGCGACATTAACATCAATGCGACGGGCGCGGTCAAAGACCAAGGGACTGAATATCAAGCAGATAAGGGTTCCATCACGTTGAATGCCGCCAGCCACACTTCTGAAGCGGCGGTTAATCGAGTGGAACAGCACATCAAAGAAACCTCTGGCGGCGCTGATATTCGAATTTATACCACCACGGGTAAAGACATTACCGTTGATGGCAAAGGCAAAGGCGGATCTAAAGTTCAGCTTGTTACAGGTGAAATTGCGCAAGTTGGCAGCATGAACGCAGCAAATGGTATCAATATCAATGTTAAAGAAGATGCTATTTATCAAGGCACCAATATGGATGCAGGGGATGGCAAAATCTCGGTCAATGCGGGCGGCGATATTCGTTTTGATCAAGTCACCAACCTGACCAGTGAAAGCCATAATAACGTTGATGCTAATGCCAAAATGAATCTCGGCACTAACACCAATAGCAAAGAATTTGGTGCCGGATTAGGCGGTGGGCACAGTAAAGGCGAAAGCAGCACGTCTATTGCCCAAGTCAGCAATCTTCAAGGTCAACAAGGGGTTGAACTGAATGCTGGGAAAGATCTAACACTGACGGGCACATCATTCGGCAGCAAAGAAAAGGCCACGGGTGATGTTCTGCTGGCTGCTGCTGGCAAAGTCGATATTAAAGCTGCTGAATCTCAGGGGTCAAAACAGGATATGACCTGGTCAGCCAGCGCTAATGCGGGTATCAGTAAAAGTAAAGGCACGGATAATGGCAAAGGAATTAGCGCAGGTATGCAAGTCGATGTCGCCAAAACAGACGAGTCGGCCACGAAACACCAAGGGAGCGTTATCAATAGCTCCGGGGCATTGACGGTTAAAGCAGGCAGCGCTGATAAGCAAGCCATTCACATGCAAAATACCCATATCAATAGCCAAAAAACCACTCTAACAGCAGATAAGGGCGGTATTTTGCTGGAGTCCGCTCAGGACAAAGAGCATAAGAATAACTGGAGCTTTGGAGTAGAGGCCAATGCGCAACAAAACAGCACCTTTAATAAAGATGATAAGGGAATTGCGGATAATAAAAGTAATGAGAAAATCCATGATATCGGAGCCAAGCTTAAAGTTGACATTGATAATGTGAATGCCATAACACAGCAAAACACCCAGATAAACAGCGACAATATTAATTTGCATACCGCCAAAGATCTGATGCTGGCGGGGGCTCAGCTCAAAGCAGAGCATATTAATGGCAATGTTGGCGGTAATCTGGTCGTCGAAAGCCGTTTAGATCAGTTGCATAAAGTCAATGTCTCAACCGCGTTGGGTGCCAGTCACAGTAACGGAAAACAGGACAGTCTGAACACTCAATTGGCCGATTCCAGCCCAATCGGCTCAGACAAGGTCAAGAAAAAACTAGACACCAAATCCAACAAACTGTTCGACAAAATCAAAAAGCAATACGACCAAATATCCAGCAAATTCACCACGAAAGAAGAAGATAATGTCAAAACTCTCAGTTACACCAAAGAGGGCAAAAAAATGACCTTGGACGAATCAACAAGTGAGGAAGAAACTAAAGATAAATGGTGGCAAAAAGGCGCAAAAACCGTCGGTAACAAGGTCAAAAACAAAGTACAAAATGAGTCTGTCAAAGGTGGCAATGGCAAAGGCAAAATTGAAGTAGAAGTCGTTGAAAATGAAGCCGTTGAAGAACAATCCTCCATTAGCGGTCAAGAAACGGTTAACCTGAAAGTTGGTGGAAAAACACAACTGATTGGCGGGAAAATATCTAACCAGAACAGTGATGTAACACTGGAAACCCATGGCCTTGAGTTACAAGATATCAATGGCAAACACACTGAGGGCGGAGCCAGGATAATGGCCTCTTCCAAAGTGACCGAAATGATTGGCAGTGGACTCAGTGATTTGAAAGACGGTAAAACGCCGGTGCTTGGTGCTCATGGCGGATCTGAACAGAAAAATGCTATGGCCGGGGTGACTCGAGGCTAATATTAGCCAGATAACTCAGCAAAAGTGTGATTAAAAAAGGAGATAGCCTATACGGCTATCTCCTTTTTCTTTTCCGAATCATTAAGTTAACTATCAGTCTGCATCATAGCCCAAATTAGGTGCTAACCAGCGCTCAACGTCACTGACGGGCATCCCTTTACGGGCGGCATAATCCTCAACCTGATCCCGCTGAATCTGCGCCACAGCAAAATATTTGCTGTCCGGATGACTGAAATACCAACCCGATACTGATGCCCCCGGCCACATGGCGTAGGATTCAGTCAGTTTCATGCCGGTGTGAGTTTCCACATCCAATAGCTGCCAGATTTGGCCTTTTTCTGTATGTTCTGGGCAAGCTGGATACCCCGGTGCTGGACGAATTCCTTGATAATTTTCCCGCACTAACTCTTCATTACTCAGATTTTCATTGGGTGAAAAGCCCCAATACACTTTACGCACCCGCTCATGCAGATATTCTGCAAAAGCCTCGGCCAGCCGGTCAGACAGCGCCTTGATCATGATTTTGTTGTAATCATCATGCTGAGCATCATAAGCCTCGGCCAGCGCATCCTCTTCCAGCCCACCGGTGACCGCAAAGGCACCGTAATAATCAGCTTTACCACTGGATTTAGGTGCAATGTAATCCGCCAGACAATAGTTCGGGAAGTCAGTTTTCTCAGTTTGTTGGCGTAAATGGTGGCTAACCACCAGCACTTCATCGCGCCGCTCATCACGGTAAATTTCGATATCATCGCCAACACTGTTGGCGGGGAACAGGCCGACGACCCCTTTGGGATGCAGTAAATCTTCGGCTGACAACTTATCCAGCATCTCATTGGCATCGGCGAACAAGCGCTTAGCTTCTTCCCCAACCACTTCATCTTCCAGAATGCGCGGATACTTACCCGCCAGCGCCCAGGTCATAAAGAATGGCGTCCAGTCGATATAATTGCGCAGGGTTTCAATGCTGGCTTCCACCGCCTGAACCCCCAATTTGTGCGCCACTGGCGGAGTATAATTCGCCCAATCAATGACAGTTTGATTCGCGCGTGCGGTCTGCAAGCTGACCGGTGGTGTACGCGGTTTTTTACGCGCATGCTGAATACGCACAGTTTCATATTCTTTGCGGGTTTTTGCTACAAAATCATCGCGTTGCGTATCAGATAACAGCGCTGAAACCACCCCGACGCTGCGTGAGGCGTTAGACACATAGGTGGTGGAGCCGCTGTAATTTTGCTCGATTTTAACTGCGGTATGCGCTTTGGAGGTGGTCGCCCCCCCAATCAGTAACGGTAAATTAAAGCCCTGGCGCTCCATCTCTTTGGCGACGTTCACCATCTCATCCAATGACGGCGTAATCAGACCAGACAAACCAATAATATCGACCTTTTCTTCCCGCGCGGTACGCAGAATCTTTTCGGTCGGCACCATCACGCCTAAGTCAATGATTTCATAGTTATTACATTGCAATACTACGCCAACAATGTTTTTGCCGATGTCATGCACATCGCCTTTGACCGTCGCCAACAGGATCTTACCGTTGGTGGTGCCTTTCTGTTTGCTGGCTTCAATATAAGGTTCGAGATAGGCGACCGCTTGTTTCATCACTCGCGCGGATTTTACCACCTGCGGCAGGAACATTTTCCCCTCGCCGAACAAGTCGCCCACCACATTCATCCCCGCCATCAGCGGCCCTTCAATAACCTCAATTGGCCGCTCGGCCTGCTGGCGGGCTTCTTCCGTATCCAGCTCGATAAATTCGGTAATCCCTTTAACCAGCGAATATTCCAGCCGTTTCCCCACCGCCCAACCGCGCCACTCGGCTTGCTGAATGGCGACTTCACCACTTTTACTGCTGCGGTATTTTTCCGCCAAATCCAACAAACGCTCAGTGCTGTCGCTGCGGCGATTAAGAATGACATCCTCAACCGCATCACGCAGTTCATCCGACAGGTCGTCATAGATAGCCAACTGCCCGGCATTGACGATACCCATATCCATGCCATTACGAATGGCGTAATAAAGGAATACCGCGTGAATAGCTTCACGCACCGGATCATTGCCACGGAAAGAGAATGAAACGTTGGAAACACCACCTGAAATCATAGCGTGCGGCAGTTCGGCTTTGATATCAGCACAAGCTTCAATAAAGTCGACCGCATAGTTGTTATGTTCTTCAATCCCGGTCGCGACAGCAAAAATATTCGGGTCAAAAATAATATCTTCCGGCGGGAAACCAACAGTTTCAGTCAGAATTTTATAAGCTCGACGGCAAATTTCGATTTTACGCGCACGGGTATCGGCCTGCCCGGTTTCATCGAACGCCATCACCACCATCGCCGCGCCATAGCGGCGCACTAATTTGGCGTGATGGATAAAGGCGTCCTCGCCCTCTTTCATCGAAATGGAGTTAACAATCCCTTTGCCCTGAATACATTTCAGGCCTTTTTCGATGACATCCCACTTCGAGGAGTCAATCATAATCGGCACCCGAGCAATATCAGGTTCACCGGCAATCAGATTAAGGAAGCGCACCATAGCGGCTTCGGCATCCAGCATGCCCTCATCCATATTGATGTCGATGATTTGTGCGCCACTTTCAACCTGCTGGCGGGCAACATCCAGTGCTTCGTCATACTTTTCTTCTTTTATCAACCGCTTGAAACGGGCCGAGCCAGTAACGTTAGTCCGCTCGCCGACGTTAACAAACAGCGTATTCGCATCAATCGTCAGCGGTTCCAGCCCCGCTAAACGGCACGCGACCGGGATATCCGGCAACGGCCGCGGTGCCACACCAGCGACAGCTTTGACCATCGCGGCGATGTGTCGAGGTGTCGTCCCGCAGCATCCACCGACAATATTCAAAAATCCTGCCCGCGCCCACTCGCCAATCTGCTCGGCCATCTCTTTGGCTTCCAGATCATATTCACCAAAGGCATTTGGCAAACCAGCATTCGGGTGCGCACTGACATAATATTCAGAGATACGCGATAACTCCGCGACATATTGACGCAACTCATCTGGCCCCAGAGCACAGTTTAGGCCAAAAGAAAGCGGCTTCACGTGGCGCAGAGAATTATAAAAAGCTTCTGTAGTTTGGCCGGATAAAGTCCGGCCAGAAGCATCGGTAATGGTGCCGGAAATCATCACCGGCAACAGCACACCCATAGCTTCAAATTCAGATTCAACCGCAAAAGTAGCCGCTTTCGCATTCAGGGTATCGAAGACCGTTTCAATCATAATCAGGTCAGCACCGCCCTCAATCAGGGCGCGGGTCGACTCGCGATAAGCTTCAACCAACTGATCAAAACTGACATTACGGAATGCAGGGTCATTCACTTTAGGCGAGATAGAGGCGGTGCGGTTGGTCGGCCCCAGCACCCCGGCGACATAGCGGGGTTTTTCGGGCGTGCGGGCAGTCCATTCATCCGCGCAGATTCGGGCCAGACGAGCAGCTTCATAGTTAATTTCAGCTGACAGTGACTCCATCTGATAATCCGCCATGGCGATGGTGGTGGAGTTAAAGGTATTGGTTTCGAGAATATCAGCGCCGGCTTCAAGATAGGCATTGTGAATGGCAATGATGACTTCGGGCTTGGAAAGCACCAATAAGTCATTGTTTCCTTTCAGATCACTGGGCCAATCAGCAAAACGCGCGCCCCGGTAATCCTCCTCTTCCAGCCGATAGCTCTGGATCATAGTCCCCATACCACCATCCAGCACTAAAATCCGCTGTGCTAATTGCTGATGTAATTCCTTAACCTTATTATTCGTAACTGTATCCACCACTGTCGCCTCTTTACCCTGTTGCCTTGCCATTATCTGATGCATCTTTTGTTGTTTATTTGTATCAGATATGCTGAAAAATCCATTTGCTACAAAAATAAGCCATTTAACAGACCGCCAGTCATCCTAGCACAAGTTGTCAATGTAATGAGTCCAGTCACAGTTGAGACTTTTTCAGGTAGAAAGCCATACTCATCGGATGAGCATTTTTGACTGTTTGCATGCATAATTGAAAAACGAAAATGAATTCCATAATAATAGATAAGAGGCTGATTTATGGCGCTACCGATTCCGATCAAACGGGGAAAAAAACCCAAGGCAGCCGCGCAAACTACCCCTGCGGCGACAGGTCAGGTTCAATCATTGACTCGTGGACTTAAATTACTGGAATATATTTCCGAATCGCAAGGAAGTGTCGCGCTAACAGATTTAGCCCAACAGGCAGGTTTACCTAACTCAACCACCCATCGCCTGTTAACTACCATGCAACAGCAAGGTTTTGTCCGTCAAGTGGGTGATTTGGGCCTTTGGACCATGGGCGCACATGCCTTTATTGTTGGCAGCAGCTTTTTGCAAAGCCGCAATTTGCTGGCTATGGTTCACCCGATGCTGCGCCGTTTAATGGATGAATCCGGTGAAACCGTGAATTTGGCGGTACTGGATCACAGTGACTATCAAGCCATTATTATCGACCAAGTGCAATGTACCGCACTGATGCGTATGTCAGCGCCGATTGGCGGTAAGCTGCCCATGCATGCATCTGGGGCGGGAAAAGCTTTTCTCTCCACCCTGTCAGATGAGCAACTGGTGCAGCTTTTACATAAGAAAGGGCTGCATGCCTATACTCAACACACCCGCACCAGTCCAGCCAGTCTGAAAGAAAATTTGGCCCTGATCCGCAAGCAAGGTTATTCATTTGACGACGAAGAACATGCTCTCGGCCTGCGCTGCATCGCCGCCTGCCTGTTCGACGAACACCACGAAGCCTTTGCCGCAATTTCCATCTCCGGCCCAGTATCGCGCATTACCGACGATCGCGTCACAGAACTTGGCGCGCTAGTCATTCATGCCGCAAAAGAAATTACTCAATCTTATGGTGGTGGGAGTCGCGGTTAAGGAAATATTCCCCCCCCGAATCAAGGCGTAGCGAGCTAAGTCAATCTGAGTGCGCCCAGCGCAGAGTGCCCCGGAGTGTACATGCAGCGCCATCTCAGAGTGACAACGCGCAGTCGCCGTTAATTTAAAACCCTTTGGGAGAAGCGCTGCTTCCGCCGATAGGCAAAAACATCCTCCACATGCCCGTCTTTAATACGCTGCTGCAACCCTCGCCAATAGCTGGCGTGGAACAAGTCACTGTGCGTTTCCTCAAAAAAGTGCCGCACTTTCCGGTCACTGCACAAGAAATGACGAAATTCTTCTGGGAATACATCATTGGGTGACACGCTATACCACGGCTCGCTGGCCATCTCATCTTCCGGATAGCGCGGGGGCGGAATATCGCGGAAATTCACCTCCGTCATATAGCAAATTTCATCATAATCGTAGAACACTACGCGCCCATGGCGGGTTACGCCGAAGTTCTTAAACAGCATGTCACCGGGGAAAATATTCGCCGCTGCCAGTTGCTTGATAGCATTGCCGTATTCTTCAATCGCATCCTTCAATTGCTGATCATTTGCCTGCTCCATATAGAGATTCAATGGCGTCATCCGCCGCTCCATATACAGGTGCTTAATAATGATTTGGTCGCCTAAATCTTCCAGTTTCTCCGGCACTTCCTTCTGCAACTCCGCCAGCAGTTCAGCACTGATGCGATGCTTATCAATCACGAAATTCTCATACTCTTGGGTATCGGCCATTCGCCCTACCCGGTCATGCTCTTTAACCAATTGATAGCATTCTAAAACTCGCGCCTGACTGACCTCTTTTTGCGGCGCAAACTCATCTTTAATCACCTTAAACACCCGATCAAATGACGGCAGGGTAAACACCAACATCACCATGCCTTTGACCCCTGGCGCGATAATAAATTGCTCGTTAGATTGATGAACAAAGGTGAGATATTCACGGTAACTTTCGGTTTTACCGTGCTTTTGACAGCCAATCGCCATATACAATTCAGCGGTCGATTTGCCTGGTAATATTTCCCGTAGCCATTCCACCATCGCCGCGGGCAATGGCGCATACACCATAAAATAAGAGCGGGCGAAGCCGAACACGATACTGGCCTCTGCCTTGCTGGTTAGGCAGGTATCGATAAATAGCGCGCCTGATTCATTGTGATGGATAGGCAACAGGAATGGATAGACCCCATCCGCTAGCCGCATTTTCCCCACCAACCAGGCAGCTTTATTGCGATAAAACAGTTCATTAGCAATTTGAAAGCGGGCACCCGCGAGTTGCTCATCAGTAAAATTTTGCCGCAGGGCCGCCACGATATAGCCAATATCGCGCGGCAGATCTTCCCACGGCAAACGCAGCGGTAAATCACTGAGCATCAGCTGCAACATGCCGCTTAAATTGCCCTGAGGAGCAAACTCGCGCGCTAATGGGCGGGGGATTTCCCGAAAGCGCTGCTCGGGTTGTGAGCTGAACACAAACAATTTATCTGGCGTTAAATCTCGGTGTTTGAACAACCGGCAATAGACTGAATTAAAAAAACTTTCGGCGATTTCGAAGCGCGGATAATCCGGCAGCAATTCGGTGTAAATCTCTTTTACTCGAGTCAGAAAATCCACATCAAAACAGCGCTGGTCAGTGATATGTTTCAATTGCTCGACCACCAGACCCACATGGTGGTCATACAGATGAATACGCTTTTTCATCGCCTGTTGTACAGCATGCCACTCTGCTTGTTCAAAGCGATGCTGAGCGCCAGCAGTGACCTCCAGAAATCGGCCATATTGCGCATCGAACCCCTGCAAAATTGTCTGAGCGATTAAGTGTTCCAGTTTTACCGCCATGATAACCCCCCAGCCCTACGGAACAGAGCCTGCATATGCAGGCTCATGATAAAAAACACTTTTATTCAAACAGCGGGTTAAAATTGCTGTTCTTCCGTCGAGCCAGTCAATGCCGTCACGGAGGATTCGCCGCCCTGAATGATATTGGTGACTTTATCAAAGTAGCCGGTGCCCACTTCTTGTTGATGAGATGCAAAAGTATAGCCGCGCTCAACAGCGGCAAATTCTGGCTGCTGAACCTTCTCAACATAATGCTTCATACCCTCGCCCTGTGCATAAGCATGGGCCAGGTCGAACATGTTGAACCACATGCTGTGGATGCCCGCGAGGGTAATAAACTGGTATTTGTAACCCATGGCAGACAGGTCATCTTGGAAGCTGGCAATCTGCTGGTCAGTCAGGTTCTTTTTCCAGTTAAATGACGGCGAACAGTTGTAAGCTAATAACTTACCAGGGAATTGTGCATGAATCGCATCGGCAAAACGTTTAGCCAGCGCTAGGTCGGGTGTTGAAGTTTCACACCACACCAAATCGGCATAAGGGGCATAGGCCAGACCGCGGCTGATGGCTTGTTCAATACCGGCATGGGTGCGGAAGAAGCCTTCGGCGGTGCGATCGCCACTAATAAATTCGCTATCATGCGGGTCACAATCAGAGGTCAGCAGGTCAGCAGCATCGGCATCAGTACGGGCGATCAGCAGAGTTGGCACCCCCAGCACGTCCGCAGCCAGCCGGGCGGCGACCAACTTTTGAATTGCTTCTTGCGTCGGCACCAAAACTTTACCGCCCATATGGCCGCATTTCTTCACCGCCGCCAGTTGATCTTCGAAATGCACACCGGCGGCCCCTGCCTCAATCATGGCTTTCATCAGTTCAAACGCGTTCAACACACCGCCAAAACCGGCCTCGGCATCAGCCACAATCGGCAGGAAATAGTCGGTATAACCTTTGCTACCCGGCTCAATATTATTCGACCACTGAATCTGATCTGCGCGGCGGAAGCTGTTATTGATACGTTTAACCACCGCCGGCACCGAGTCCACCGGGTACAGTGATTGGTCCGGATACATGCTTGATGCAGTGTTAGCATCAGCCGCGACTTGCCAGCCCGACAGATAAATCGCCTCGACCCCCGCTTTCGCTTGCTGCAAGGCCTGACCACCGGTCAACGCGCCCAAACAGTTGATATAATCTTTACGCGATTTGCCGTGCAACAATTCCCATAATCTTTTCGCACCGTGCTGCGCCAGCGTACATTCTGGGTTAACGGAACCGCGTAATTTAATCACCTCTTCGGCACTATATGGGCGAATAATGCCCTGCCAGCGCGGTGATTTCCATTCCTGTTCCAATTGCTGAATTTGTTGAGTACGAGAGGTAGTCATAGCGATATTCCTTATTATTCAATTTTGTAGGGTTATGCCAACAGCGCGTAGCCAGGCAGGGTCAGGAAGTCGATAAGCTCGTCTTGTGTTGTAATTCGCGCCATCAGACGCGCAGCTTCTTCAAACCGCCCGCCATCGAAGCGCTCTGCGCCAAGTTCAAGCTTCACTACCTGCATTTCTTCACTCAACATGTTACGGAACAGCTCTTTCGTCACCGTCTGACCATTACTCAGGCTTTTCTGGTGATGTATCCATTGCCAGATAGAAGTGCGGGAAATCTCAGCCGTTGCGGCATCTTCCATCAGGCCATAAATCGGCACGCAACCATTACCCGATATCCATGCTTCAATGTATTGCACCGCCACCCGGATATTGGCGCGCATCCCTTCTTCCGTGCGTTCACCACTACATGGCTCCAGCAACTCAGCGGCGGTGATCGGTTTATCCTGCTCGCGGCTAACCTCTAATTGATTTGGTCGTGCCCCTAATACTTTGTTGAAAACTTCCATCACGGTATCAGCCAAACCTGGGTGCGCGACCCAAGTACCGTCATGACCATTGCTGGCTTCTAACTCTTTGTCAGCACGGACTTTATTCAACACTAACGCATTCTTTACTGGGTCTTTATCCGGAATAAATGCCGCCATGCCGCCCATTGCTAAAGCTCCGCGCTTATGACAGGTTTTGATCAGTAAACGGGAATACGCGCTGAGGAAAGGCTTAGTCATGGTGACTGATTGGCGGTCTGGCAACACACGGTCGCCGTGGTTTTTCAGTGTTTTGATATAGCTGAAGATATAGTCCCAGCGGCCACAATTGAGGCCCACAATATGGTGGCGCAGGTGGTAGAGAATCTCATCCATCTGAAACACAGCAGGTAATGTCTCAATTAATACCGTGGCTTTAATGGTGCCTTGCGGTAAGTCGAAACGCTGCTCGGTAAAGGTGAAAACATCACTCCACCACGCAGCCTCTTGATAAGATTGCATTTTCGGCAAATAAAAATAAGGCCCGCTGCCATTGGCCAGGAGTTGCTTATAGTTATGGTAGAAATACAACGCAAAGTCGAACAGGCTGCCAGGAATAGCTTCACCCTGATATTTCACATGTTTTTCTGGCAAATGCAGGCCGCGAACTCGCGCAATCAGTACCGCTGGGTTGGGTTTGAGCTGATAAATTTTACCGGATTCATTTGTATAGGAAATTGTCCCTTTAACCGCATCGTGCAGGTTAATCTGGCCATCAATCACTTTGTCCCAGCTTGGTGCCAATGAATCTTCAAAATCGGCCATAAAGACTTTCACATTGGCATTGAGGGCATTAATCACCATTTTCCGCTCAACTGGCCCGGTAATCTCAACGCGGCGATCACGTAAATCAGTAGGAATCCCTTGGATTTTCCAGTCATCATCACGAATGGAATTAGTTTCCGAAATAAAATCCGGCAACGCTCCCTGATCGATATCTTTCTGCCAGGATGCCCGTACCGCAAGGAGTTCGTTACGTGGCTGAGCGAATTTCACCACCAATTCTGTTAAGAATTCGATAGCTTCATCCGGCAAAACCTGACGTTCCGCCGCATTAAAATGCTGTGTGAAAACTAACTCCGTGCCGACTAACTGTTGTGTCATTTCCCTTCCCCTTCCCAATCTCACAACTTTCACACTAACGCTAATACAGCGTCACTCTTGGATTTGTATCGGATGATGCATTCCAACCGGAAATTGAAGGCTAGATTTTATGGTTACTTTTCATCCCGACAGGACTAAGAATAATCAATTAATTTAGAAAATCAAAAACGATTTCCATTTTTATTTAAAATAATTTTTTAATCTTTTATTATCATACTGTTAACAAGATGATTAATATTAAACAGATAGGAACCAGATTCCATTAACGGATTTTTCACGCGATAACTTATTGTTTTATAAAGAGATCAGACCAGTTTGGGTGGGATTAATGGTGCTTATTAGAACAATAAATACAAAGGCGGCCTCGATTCAGCCGCCTTTATTGACATTTAGAGAAGGGAAAAATTAGTCGAGGGTAGGATTCATATGACGTAAATCAAATGGTGTGATTTGGTAAACGTAGTAGTTCAGCCAGTTAGCAAACAACAGGTGCCCGTGGCTACGCCAAGATGCTTTTGGGGATAATGAAGCATCGTCATTAGGGAAATAATTGAGGGGAATTTGTGGGTTAAGGCCCGCGGCCAGATCACGTTGATATTCACCTGCCAAGGTACCGACATCATACTCAGGATGACCTGTTACGAAAGCAACCCGCTTATCTTTACTGGCAAATAGATAGGCACCAGCTTCTTCCGATGAGACCAGAATATCTAAATCAGTGTATTGCTGTAGCACCTCAACGGGGAAATCTGCATAACGGGAATGAGGGGCCAGGAATGTCTCATCAAAGCCGCGCGTAAGTAGCGCCTGGGGTTTATCTGTTTGATGTGGGTAAATGCCTGAGAGCTTGGTCTCACGCGTCATTTTAGGGATACCATATAAGATATTTAATGCCGCCTGTACCGCCCAACACACAAATAAGGTCGAGGTCACATGATCTTTTGCCCATGCAATAATGCGCTCAATTTGCGGCCAATAAGCCACATCACAAAAATCAACTAAACCTAGCGGAGCGCCGGTCACAATCAACCCATCAAAATTTTGCTCTTGAATGTCTTCAAAGTCGCAATAGAAGTTGTTTAGATGCTCGGCTGGCGTGTTTTTTGACTCACGGCTATCAATACGCAGCAATTGGATATCGACCTGTAAGGGCGAGTTAGAGAGTAAACGCAGGAATTGATTTTCCGTCTCAATTTTTTTAGGCATTAGATTCAAAACCAACACCTTCAGGGGACGAATTTCCTGAGTTTTTGCGCGCGATGAGGTCATGACAAAGACATTCTCATTACGCAAGAAACTCACCGCAGGTAATTCATCAGGAACCCGAATTGGCATGCCATATCCTCAATATATCCATTTATACGTTTAGACTTCTAGATGCCTGAAGATAGCCGCTTTTTGATAAAAAGTCGAGTAATCTGCGACAACCTGAAAATGTTTCATTGCTGAAATTTCAGCATATGCAGTATAGCAAACGACAGGTATTCATTTTATATATGGCAGAAACGCAAAAATCCTCTGTAACAACAGAAGGATCGGTCATAACTATCAATATGATTTTTAATGAATTATAGGAAAGTAACTGATATTAAGATGATAAAACACTACAAGTATGGGCTACTGACTCTCTATCAAAAGATAGAAGTATAGATATTAACGGGATAGCAGAAACGCAAAAACCCCACGCTTTTGGCATGGGGTCTTTACTTTATTTGATACCTGGCAGTGTCCTACTCTCGCATGGGGAGACCCCACACTACCATCGGCGCTACGGCGTTTCACTTCTGAGTTCGGCATGGGGTCAGGTGGGACCACCGCGCTATTGCCGCCAGGTAAATTCTTTTCTACAACTACCGAACTTTAACCCATGTAACTGGTGCTGATACCCAGAGTCGAACTGGGGACCTCACCCTTACCAAGGGTGCGCTCTACCAACTGAGCCATATCAGCACGCTAAATTTGATGCCTGGCAGTGTCCTACTCTCGCATGGGGAGACCCCACACTACCATCGGCGCTACGGCGTTTCACTTCTGAGTTCGGCATGGAATCAGGTGGGTCCACCGCGCTATGGCCGCCAGGCAAATTCTGTTTCAATTAACCCGCTATGTAATATCACACAGCCAGCCAATCCAATCTCGGAACTTCGCTGAAAATCTTAATTTCTCTCAAATCACCAAAACACCTTTGGTGTTGTAAGGTTAAGCCTCACGGATCATTAGTACTGGTTAGCTCAATGCATCGCTGCACTTACACACCCAGCCTATCAACGTCATAGTCTTTAACGTTCCTTCAGGGGGCTTAAAGCCCCAGGGAAGACTCATCTCGAGGCAAGTTTCCCGCTTAGATGCTTTCAGCGGTTATCTCTTCCGAATTTAGCTACCGGGCAATGCCATTGGCATGACAACCCGAACACCAGTGATTCGTCCACTCCGGTCCTCTCGTACTAGGAGCAGCCCCTCTCAATCTTCCAACGCCCACGGCAGATAGGGACCGAACTGTCTCACGACGTTCTAAACCCAGCTCGCGTACCACTTTAAATGGCGAACAGCCATACCCTTGGGACCTACTTCAGCCCCAGGATGTGATGAGCCGACATCGAGGTGCCAAACACCGCCGTCGATATGAACTCTTGGGCGGTATCAGCCTGTTATCCCCGGAGTACCTTTTATCCGTTGAGCGATGGCCCTTCCATTCAGAACCACCGGATCACTAAGACCTACTTTCGTACCTGCTCGAGCCGTCACTCTCGCAGTCAAGCTAGCTTATGCCTTTGCACTAACCTCACGATGTCCGACCGTGATTAGCTAACCTTCGTGCTCCTCCGTTACTCTTTGGGAGGAGACCGCCCCAGTCAAACTACCCACCAGACACTGTCCTCACCCCGGATTACGGGGCCGAGTTAGAACATCAAACATTAAAGGGTGGTATTTCAAGGTTGGCTCCATGCAGACTGGCGTCCACACTTCAATGCCTCCCACCTATCCTACACATCAAGGCTCAATGTTCAGTGTCAAGCTATAGTAAAGGTTCACGGGGTCTTTCCGTCTTGCCGCGGGTACACTGCATCTTCACAGCGAGTTCAATTTCACTGAGTCTCGGGTGGAGACAGCCTGGCCATCATTACGCCATTCGTGCAGGTCGGAACTTACCCGACAAGGAATTTCGCTACCTTAGGACCGTTATAGTTACGGCCGCCGTTTACTGGGGCTTCGATCAAGAGCTTCGCCTTGCGGCTGACCCCATCAATTAACCTTCCAGCACCGGGCAGGCGTCACACCGTATACGTCCACTTTCGTGTTTGCACAGTGCTGTGTTTTTATTAAACAGTTGCAGCCAGCTGGTATCTGCGACTGGCTTCGGCGCCGGGAGCAAGTCCCTTTACCTAATGCCAGCGTGCCTTCTCCCGAAGTTACGGCACCATTTTGCCTAGTTCCTTCACCCGAGTTCTCTCAAGCGCCTGAGTATTCTCTACCTGACCACCTGTGTCGGTTTGGGGTACGATTTAATGTTACCTGATGCTTAGAGGCTTTTCCTGGAAGCTTGGCATCAACTACTTCATCACCGTAGTGACTCGTCATCACACCTCAGCGTTGATAAGCAACCGGATTTACCAAGTCGCTCCGCCTACATGCTTAAACCGGGACAACCGTCGCCCGGCTAGCCTAGCCTTCTCCGTCCCCCCTTCGCAGTAACACCAAGTACAGGAATATTAACCTGTTTCCCATCGACTACGCTTTTCAGCCTCGCCTTAGGGGTCGACTCACCCTGCCCCGATTAACGTTGGACAGGAACCCTTGGTCTTCCGGCGTGCGGGTTTTTCACCCGCATTATCGTTACTTATGTCAGCATTCGCACTTCTGATACCTCCAGCAACCCTCACAGGTCACCTTCAACGGCTTACAGAACGCTCCCCTACCCAACAACACCTAAGTGTCGCTGCCGCAGCTTCGGTGCATGGTTTAGCCCCGTTACATCTTCCGCGCAGGCCGACTCGACCAGTGAGCTATTACGCTTTCTTTAAATGATGGCTGCTTCTAAGCCAACATCCTGGCTGTCTATGCCTTCCCACATCGTTTCCCACTTAACCATGACTTTGGGACCTTAGCTGGCGGTCTGGGTTGTTTCCCTCTTCACGACGGACGTTAGCACCCGCCGTGTGTCTCCCGTGATAACATTCTTCGGTATTCGGAGTTTGCATCGGTTTGGTAAGCCGGGATGGCCCCCTAGCCGAAACAGTGCTCTACCCCCGAAGATGAGTTCACGAGGCGCTACCTAAATAGCTTTCGGGGAGAACCAGCTATCTCCCGGTTTGATTGGCCTTTCACCCCCAGCCACAAGTCATCCGCTAATTTTTCAACATTAGTCGGTTCGGTCCTCCAGTTAGTGTTACCCAACCTTCAACCTGCCCATGGCTAGATCACCGGGTTTCGGGTCTATACCTTGCAACTAGACGCCCAGTTAAGACTCGGTTTCCCTACGGCTCCCCTATTCGGTTAACCTTGCTACAAAATATAAGTCGCTGACCCATTATACAAAAGGTACGCAGTCACACCACGAAGGTGCTCCCACTGCTTGTACGTACACGGTTTCAGGTTCTATTTCACTCCCCTCGCCGGGGTTCTTTTCGCCTTTCCCTCACGGTACTGGTTCACTATCGGTCAGTCAGGAGTATTTAGCCTTGGAGGATGGTCCCCCCATATTCAGACAGGATGTCACGTGTCCCGCCCTACTCATCGAGTTCACAGCAAGTGTGTTTTTGTGTACGGGAGTATCACCCTGTACCCTGCGACTTTCCAGACGCTTCCACTAACACACAAACTGATTCAGACTCTGGGCTCCTCCCCGTTCGCTCGCCGCTACTAGGGGAATCTCGGTTGATTTCTTTTCCTCGGGGTACTTAGATGTTTCAGTTCCCCCGGTTCGCCTTGCATGGCTATGTATTCACCATGCAATAGTGCAACGAATTGCACTGGGTTTCCCCATTCGGGTATCGTCGGTTATAACGGTTCATATCACCTTACCGACGCTTTTCGCAGATTAGCACGCCCTTCATCGCCTCTGACTGCCTAGGCATCCACCGTGTACGCTTAGTCGCTTAACCTCACAACCCGAAGGTGTCTTTGCAGACAACTTGTGTTGCGATTATTTGAGAGACTCTAATACAGGTTAATCCTTATCTCAGTACATCTACGGAGAGATAAGTTTCAGCTGTATTGTTTCAATTTTCAGCTTGTTCCAGATTGTTAAAGAGCAATATTTCACAACACACTGAGTCTTGCGACCGCAGTACGTTTTGAAATAGTTTTATATGGTGGAGCTAAGCGGGATCGAACCGCTGACCTCCTGCGTGCAAGGCAGGCGCTCTCCCAGCTGAGCTATAGCCCCATATAAAAAGCAAATCACCTTATTGCTGCAACTCAACAGGGAATGGTGAGTTGGTGGGTCTGAGTGGACTTGAACCACCGACCTCACCCTTATCAGGGGTGCGCTCTAACCACCTGAGCTACAGACCCAACAAGGTACTAAAGCCCGACTAATTTCTCAGCCCGGCCTTATTTGCTCGTTACTTTCTATCAGACAATCTGTGTGGACACTGCGCAATGCGTATCGTTAGGTAAGGAGGTGATCCAACCGCAGGTTCCCCTACGGTTACCTTGTTACGACTTCACCCCAGTCATGAATCACAAAGTGGTAAGCGCCCTCCCGAAGGTTAAGCTACCTACTTCTTTTGCAACCCACTCCCATGGTGTGACGGGCGGTGTGTACAAGGCCCGGGAACGTATTCACCGTAGCATTCTGATCTACGATTACTAGCGATTCCGACTTCATGGAGTCGAGTTGCAGACTCCAATCCGGACTACGACAGACTTTATGTGGTCCGCTTGCTCTCGCGAGTTCGCTTCACTTTGTATCTGCCATTGTAGCACGTGTGTAGCCCTACTCGTAAGGGCCATGATGACTTGACGTCATCCCCACCTTCCTCCGGTTTGTCACCGGCAGTCTCCCTTGAGTTCCCACCATTACGTGCTGGCAACAAAGGATAAGGGTTGCGCTCGTTGCGGGACTTAACCCAACATTTCACAACACGAGCTGACGACAGCCATGCAGCACCTGTCTCACAGTTCCCGAAGGCACCAAAGCATCTCTGCTAAGTTCTGTGGATGTCAAGAGTAGGTAAGGTTCTTCGCGTTGCATCGAATTAAACCACATGCTCCACCGCTTGTGCGGGCCCCCGTCAATTCATTTGAGTTTTAACCTTGCGGCCGTACTCCCCAGGCGGTCGACTTAACGCGTTAGCTCCGGAAGCCACGCCTCAAGGGCACAACCTCCAAGTCGACATCGTTTACAGCGTGGACTACCAGGGTATCTAATCCTGTTTGCTCCCCACGCTTTCGCACCTGAGCGTCAGTCTTTGTCCAGGGGGCCGCCTTCGCCACCGGTATTCCTCCAGATCTCTACGCATTTCACCGCTACACCTGGAATTCTACCCCCCTCTACAAGACTCTAGCTTGCCAGTTTCAAATGCAGTTCCCACGTTAAGCGCGGGGATTTCACATCTGACTTAACAAACCGCCTGCGTGCGCTTTACGCCCAGTAATTCCGATTAACGCTTGCACCCTCCGTATTACCGCGGCTGCTGGCACGGAGTTAGCCGGTGCTTCTTCTGCGAGTAACGTCAATCAATCGTGCTATTAACACGACTGCCTTCCTCCTCGCTGAAAGTGCTTTACAACCCGAAGGCCTTCTTCACACACGCGGCATGGCTGCATCAGGCTTGCGCCCATTGTGCAATATTCCCCACTGCTGCCTCCCGTAGGAGTCTGGACCGTGTCTCAGTTCCAGTGTGGCTGGTCATCCTCTCAGACCAGCTAGGGATCGTCGCCTAGGTGAGCCATTACCCCACCTACTAGCTAATCCCATCTGGGCACATCCGATGGCGTGAGGCCCGAAGGTCCCCCACTTTGCTCTTGCGAGGTCATGCGGTATTAGCTACCGTTTCCAGTAGTTATCCCCCTCCATCAGGCAGTTTCCCAGACATTACTCACCCGTCCGCCGCTCGCCGGCAAAGTAGTAAACTACTTCCCGCTGCCGCTCGACTTGCATGTGTTAGGCCTGCCGCCAGCGTTCAATCTGAGCCATGATCAAACTCTTCAATTTAAGATTTGTTTGATTTGCTATGAGTTAACATAGCGATGCTCAAAGATTACTTTCTGCAAATATGCATTCGAACCGAAGTTCAAATGTGTACTGCTTTGGTCACTCTTCAAGACTTTGATATTTCTTCTGCCTGCCGAAACAGGCTTCGATATCGTCTTGCGAGTGCCCACACAGATTGTCTGATAAATTGTTAAAGAGCAGTGCGTTAGCAACCCGTGGTTGGTAACGCGAGGTGCGCATATTACGCTTTCCTCATTCAGAGTCAACTACTAATTTCGTTGATTTTCTCTGTTCTCTTCGCCGGCCACTCAACTACTTGATTCGTTGTGTGCCGTCTCGATGGATGCGCATTATAGGGAGTTCTCAGCTGCCCGCAACCGCTAATTTCAATAAAAATGACTGTTTGCTGCATTCCACAGCAAAACCCCGCTTTATACGCAGTTGTGCACAAACTTATCCACAGATTGAATCTGCACTCAAAATTGACGAGCATCACGCAATCGTTTTCGCTACAATTCCCCGCGTCGAAAAAGAGTGACCTCGTCGGCAAAATATCAATGGCACGAGGTGATTTTTTAGAAAATGGGGTAACGAGGTACGTGATAAAGCGTATTTTAATGTTGTAGAGGGCTAGTCTTGCCCTGAAAGTCGCCGACGACGAGCCTTATCCCCCTGTTTGGGACGTTATCTGAATCTGTTCCTTTCTATATATAGCTATCTATATAGAAGAAGGGATTCAGATAACGCTCTATTGAATGATTGTGAAGAATAACTGCGACTCCAAAGCCAAGGGATAAAACCATGCAACAACGCCGCCCAATCCGCCGTGCTCTGCTCAGTGTGTCTGACAAAGCCGGTATCATTGAATTCGCCCAAGCACTTTCTCAGCGTGGTATCGAGTTACTTTCCACTGGTGGAACTGCCCGACTGCTGGCTGATGCCGGTTTGCCTGTCACCGAAGTATCTAACTACACCGGTTTCCCGGAAATGATGGACGGACGCGTTAAGACTTTGCATCCAAAAGTACATGGCGGGATTTTAGGCCGTCGTGGCCAGGATGACGGCATCATGGCTCAGCACGACATTCAGCCAATTGATATCGTAGTCGTAAACTTGTATCCGTTCGCTCAGACGGTTGCCCGCCCGGATTGCTCACTGGAAGATGCGGTTGAGAATATTGATATCGGTGGCCCAACCATGGTGCGCTCTGCGGCCAAGAATCATAAAGATGTTGCGATTGTGGTTAAGAGCAGCGACTACCCTGCGATTATTGCCGAGCTGGATGAGAATGACGGCTCACTGACTTATCCAACCCGTTTCGACCTGGCCATCAAAGCTTTTGAGCACACTGCCGCTTACGACAGTATGATTGCCAATTACTTCGGCGCGCTGGTGCCACCTTATCATGGCGATACCGAGCAGCCATCAGGCCGTTTCCCTCGCACCCTGAATCTTAACTATATAAAGAAACAGGATATGCGTTACGGTGAAAACAGCCACCAGCAAGCCGCCTTCTATATAGAAGAAGATGTTAAAGAAGCATCAGTGGCAACCGCCCAGCAATTGCAAGGCAAAGCGCTCTCCTATAACAACATCGCCGACACCGATGCCGCACTGGAGTGTGTGAAAGAATTCAGTGAACCGGCCTGTGTTATCGTCAAGCACGCCAACCCGTGCGGCGTGGCTATTGCCGACTCACTGCTAGCGGCTTACGACAACGCCTATAAAACTGACCCGACGTCTGCTTTCGGCGGCATTATCGCCTTTAACCGCGAGCTGGATGCCGAAACCGCCAGCGCCATTATCAGCCGTCAATTCGTTGAAGTGATTATCGCCCCCTCCGTCAGTGCTGAAGCATTGGCGCTGTTAGCCGCCAAACAGAATGTCCGTGTTCTGACTTGTGGCCAGTGGCAAGAGCGTTCTGCCGGTCTGGATTTCAAACGTGTCAATGGTGGCTTGTTGGTGCAAGACCGCGATTTGGGCATGGTGACTGCGGCGGATCTGCGGGTAGTATCCAAACGCCAGCCGACCGAGCAAGAGCTGCGTGATGCGCTGTTCTGCTGGAAAGTCGCTAAATTCGTTAAATCAAATGCGATTGTCTATGCGCGCGACAATATGACTATCGGGATAGGCGCAGGCCAGATGAGCCGTGTGTACTCCGCCAAAATAGCCGGTATCAAAGCGGCCGATGAGGGATTGGAAGTCGCTGGCTCTGCTATGGCCTCTGATGCATTCTTCCCATTCCGCGATGGTATTGATGCTGCCGCAGCCGTTGGAATCACCTGTGTTATCCAACCGGGCGGTTCTATTCGTGACGATGAAGTGATTGCCGCCGCTGATGAACACGATATCGCGATGATCTTTACCGACATGCGCCATTTCCGTCATTAATTAAACCGCTTAACGGAGTCATCCAGATGAATATTTTGATTATTGGCAATGGCGGGCGCGAGCATGCGCTAGGCTGGAAAGCCGCACAGTCACCTTTAGCGGACAAAATTTATGTCGCGCCGGGCAATGCCGGTACTGCGCTGGAACCAGGTTTAGAAAATGTCGATATCGCCGCCACAGATGTTGCCGGTTTACTGGCGTTTGCTCAAAGCCACGATATTGGTCTAACCATCGTTGGCCCGGAAGCGCCATTAGTGATTGGTGTGGTTGATGCTTTCCGCGCCGCAGGTCTGACTATCTTTGGCCCAACCCAAGCCGCCGCTCAGCTTGAAGGCTCTAAAGCTTTTACCAAAGATTTTCTGGCCCGCCACCATATTCCAACGGCGTTTTACCAGAACTTTACCGAGGTAGAACCGGCGCTAGCCTATGTTCGCAAAATTGGTGCGCCAATCGTGATTAAGGCTGATGGACTGGCTGCCGGTAAAGGCGTGATTGTTGCGATGACGTTGGAAGAGGCAGAAACCGCCGTTCATGACATGCTGGCTGGCAATGCATTTGGTGATGCCGGTCACCGCATCGTGGTGGAAGAGTTCCTCGATGGCGAAGAAGCTAGCTTTATTGTGATGGTTGATGGCGAAAACGTGTTACCGATGGCCACCAGCCAAGACCATAAACGCGTTGGTGATGGTGATACCGGCCCGAATACCGGCGGCATGGGCGCTTATTCTCCAGCTCCCGTTGTTACTGATGAAGTTCATCAGCGGGTAATGGATCAAGTTATCTGGCCAACCGTGCGCGGTATGGCGGCGGAAGGTAATGTTTATACCGGCTTCCTTTATGCGGGCTTGATGATTTCAGCTGACGGGCAACCGAAAGTTATCGAATTCAACTGCCGCTTCGGCGACCCAGAAACTCAGCCCATCATGCTACGCATGCGCTCAGATTTGGTTGAGCTGTGCTTAGCCGGTGCGCAAGGTAAATTGAATGAGAAAACCTCTGATTGGGATGAACGCCCGTCACTGGGTGTCGTCTTGGCGGCAGGCGGTTACCCGGCTGATTACCGTCAAGGTGATATTATTCATGGGCTACCCCAGCAAGAAGTGGCGGAGGGGAAAGTGTTCCACGCCGGTACCAAACTGAATAGCAATAAGGACGTCGTGACCAGCGGTGGCCGCGTACTCTGTGTCACGGCACTCGGTGCAACCGTCGCCCAAGCACAACAAAATGCGTATAAGTTAGCGGAAAACATTCAGTGGGAAGGCGCTTTCTGTCGTAAAGACATTGGCTATCGGGCGATTGCCCGTGAAAAAGAATAGTCCGTGGGAAATGATTGTTGGCGGTAAATAAATCTTCAAGTCTTTCCAAGGGGTACTGTTCGCCGTGCCCCTTTTCTTACAAACTGCCTGGTTGAGGTTCCCAACTGCAGAAATCTTGATTGGCAACCAACAGCAGTTGCTGGCCTTCCGGTGAATCCAACCATGCGATACCCAAAGTTTCCGCACTGTTCGCGCCGCGTTTGCTCAACCATGATTGCGAATTATCATCAAGGTTCGGGCGTACCGTCTTCCCGGCACAAGTTGTCACGATGCCATCCTGCCAACGCCCCTGAATTAACCGAACATTGCCCGCGCGCAATGCCGTGCTTAGCTCCAGAACTCGCTTAGCCTCTAACTGATAAACTGCAATATTATCCGCAGAGAGCTGTTCACGCCGAGCTGCCAGTTGGCGTTGCATAAAACTAACCTGCCCTTGCTCATCAAAACGTAGCTCGACACTTTGTGGGTTATGGCCCAAATCATTGCGCCGAATTTCCCGTAATAGGCCATTTTGATATTCGTAGAAGGTCACGCGGGTATTGTCCCCCGAATAGGGACTGTAGACGCTCATCAGCACTTGTGGCTGCTGCTGCGTATTATCCTGACGCCATATGCGAACGACACCGCTGTCGGCGATATAACCGCTGGCACTGAATTGGGGAGGGCCGGATTGACTGCTACAGGCGCTGAGACCAAAGGCTAAACCGAGGGCCATCAGCACCCGCTGCATAAACAAAAGGGGCTTTGCCACCCCCTTGTTTATTATTTTCACTGACACACTATTAAGATTTAACAGCGTCTTTCAATGCCTTACCAGAAACAAACGCTGGCACATTAGCTGCAGCAATTTTGATTTCTTTACCGGTTTGTGGGTTGCGGCCAGTGCGCTCATTACGATGGTTTACTTTGAAAGTACCGAAACCAACCAATTGTACTGCATCACCCTCTTTCAGAGATTCGGTAATTGCAGCCAATGTAGACTCTAAAGCAGCTTTTGCTTGTACTTTAGAAAGGTCCGCTTTGTCCGCGATTACGTCAATCAGTTGAGTCTTATTCATAAGTTATCCTTACAGTGTGTTTATCGTTTGCAAAGCATCAAGTGCGACGGATATGCCGATGGATAGCACTCTCCTGCATACACGCACCGATAGCCACTTTTTTTCGCCCCCCAAATGTAGAACAGACAGGGGGCAGATGTGAAGCCTTAAGACGTGACAAATCAGGCGTTAAATCACGTTTTCTTGCCTTATTGCGTTAAATTTATGCCAATGTTGCTAACAGCCGCTTCCCGTAGGTCAGATCGTAACCCTTTGATCAGATCCAAGTCGCGCTCTTCACAGTCAGCTAACAGGCGGAAAATCTCCCATTGAATGTCCCATTCTTCTTCAATCGCAGGTAAGATTTTCAGTTCTTCGTCGGTCATTTCTTTGCCAGCCAACGTCATTTCCAGCATCGCAACAGTGCGGATGGATGCTTCGCTGATAGCAATCGCATGTTCCAGTGTTTCGCCACTCAAACGCGAGTGAATAGCTTCACTTAATGCAATACATGCATCAATGGCCGGATAGACGCCGTAAATAGCATAGTCATCAGCGGAAGGAATTGCCTCTTCCAGCTTCTCTAACTGGCTATCAAAATTGACCTTGGCATCTTTTACGACCAATGTTTCCCAGATAAGATCCAGGATACGTCGATAAACGGCCGGATCACCAAACTCGGTTTCCAGACAAAATTGCTGATAGTTGGGATACATCCGCTCACACAAACAAGCCATGAAGGTCAGGTGTTGCCAACTTTCCAGCTTCTCGAGACGTAGATGAATCGGATTGCGTATCATTATGAGTTCTCATTATTCATTATCTGCGCGGCAGTGTACCCGAAATTAAATCATATCCCTATGCTTGCCAAGCAAATCAGGATTTTTCCGCACCCACCGTTGAAATTGCGGGCGGTTTGAGGCGATAGCATCAGCCCAGCGGGTCGGTTCGGGTAAACGGTAACCCGCCATGCAAAGTTGCACCCATTCCAACGCACGGCCCACACTCACCCGATGACCGGGCGAAATAAACAAAGGATTACAACGCGCTTTGCTGCGCCATACCCAACCAAGCTGTTCATCGGCATCCACCAATGGCTGTAATGCGCCATTATCGTAACCCAATGGCTCAAAGTGCCCGCACAGGCGGCTTTTGGCAACACCAATGGTCGGGACATCCACAAGCAGGCCAAAATGACTGGCAACCCCTAAACGGCGGGGATGCGCGATACCCTGCCCATCAACAAAAACCAACTGAGGCCGTTGCTGTAACTGTTCCCAAGCAGCTAATAATGCAGGATATTCACGAAAGGAAAGTAAACCGGGGATATACGGCAGTGAAGTTGCTACGCGGGCAACCTGATATTCCACCAGCTCCAACGAGGGATAACGTAAAATCGCGATAGCAGCGCGGGTTATCTCCCCTTGCTGCTCAAAACCCACGTCTGCCCCGGCAATAAAGCGCACGGAATCACTAGCAATATCATCTTGAAGACTAATTTCAGATGCCCGCTGTTGCTGTTCTGCCCGCAGCGCTTTGGTGTCTATCATCCGCCAACTTATCCTATAAACCGATTATTTTGGGTGATATTGCCGAGATAAAGAATGCACCGCTTCAACAAAAGCGCCCGCATGTTCTGGCGGGACATCCTGATGGATACCGTGGCCTAGGTTAAAGACATGCCCATCACCCTGCCCAAAACTGGCCAGAATCGTGCTGACTTCTTCCTCAATACGCGCCGGGGGGGCATAAAGAACGGAAGGGTCCATATTACCTTGCAGAGCAACTTTATCACCCACTCGGCGGCGCGCGTCGGCGATATCTGTGGTCCAATCCAGCCCCAATGCATCACAGCCGGTCGCGGCCATCGCTTCTAACCATTGCCCACCGCCTTTGGTGAACAAAGTGACCGGAACCCGCCGTCCGTCGTTTTCGCGGATCAGGCCATCAACAATTTTATGCATATAATTCAAGGAGAATTCAGCATAATCGCGCCCGGTTAGCACCCCGCCCCAGGTATCAAAGATCATCACGGATTGCGCGCCAGCTTTGATTTGAGCATTGAGATACAAAATGACACTGTCAGCCAGTTTATCCAGCAACAGATGCAGAGTCTGCGGCTCGGCATACATCATTTTCTTCAGTTTAGTGAAAGCCTTACTGCTGCCGCCCTCGACCATATAGGTCGCCAGAGTCCATGGGCTACCGGAGAAACCAATTAATGGCACCGCACCGGCCAACTCACGGCGAATGGTTCTCACCGCGTTCATAACGTAACCCAATTCCTGCTCAGGGTCAGGAATGGGCAGTTTTTCAACATCAGCTCGGCAGGTAATAGGAGATTGAAAACGCGGGCCTTCGCCGGTTTCAAAATAAAGCCCTAGCCCCATGGCATCAGGAATGGTCAGAATGTCTGAAAACAAAATCGCCGCATCCAGCGGATAACGACGCAAGGGTTGCATCGTCACTTCACAGGCCAACTCAGCATTTTTGCACAGCGACATAAAATCCCCGGCAATAGCACGGGTGGCTTTATACTCTGGCAAATAGCGGCCTGCCTGGCGCATCATCCACACCGGAGTCACATCTACCGGCTGGCGTAGCAAAGCACGCAGATAACGATCATTTTTCAATTCACTCATGATAAAGCTCCCTTGATTATCTGCGCGCATTGTAGCATGTCAGATAATACTTTCCTGTTGCGGCTAAAGGCGGTTTTTTAGCTACTCGCCCGCATCGAATTGCTCTTCGCGACATAATACGACGGTATCTTCAATCAGCCGGCGCGCCACGGTGCCTGGTGGCGGCAGTAATGGCAATTGGTCATAGCGATACCAACCGGCATTCAGCAGCTCTTTAGGATCGTGTTGCAGCTCACCGCTGTCATACTCCGCCATAAAGGCCATCATCAGTGAATGCGGGAATGGCCACGGCTGTGACGTCACATAGCGCAGGTTTTTAATGTGGATATTACTTTCTTCCAGCACTTCGCGGGAAACCGCCTGTTCCAGTGTCTCCCCCACTTCGACAAACCCGGCCAACACCGTGTTAATACCGCCACGATGGCGAACATGCTGCGCCAATAAAATTTCATCACCACGGCGAATGGCAACAATCACGCAAGGGGCGATTTGTGGATAATAACGTTCACGACAATGATTGCACAGGCAAGCCCACTCGGTGCGGCTGGCATGCATTTGATGCCCACAATAGCCACAATAGCGGTGAGATCGATAAAACTCGGCCAATTGTACGCCGCGCCCCGCCAGTTGAAACAAACCGCGATCGACATCCAGTAATTGCCGCACTGACCCCATCTCGGTGGACATCTGTTGGCGGATCAGCCAAACCGCCTGCCCTTGCCATTCACCAATCTGCCGTGCGGTCGCGCCCTGTAATGACCAATTGGCCGCATTACCCTGTGGTAACTCCCCGTTTGGTAACCATAATTTGTTTTCATGGCTGACAATCCACCAGCCACTTTCTTTACCTGTAAGTTGTAGTTCCATATCGTTGTTGCACAACCTCGACTTCACTGGCAATCTAGAATCCGGCTTGTTACTTTTTTGTAACCCACTTTTACTTTTTCTTACTCACGGGGTCGATCATGCTCAACCGACTGGAAAGCCTGACTCAACGCGTTGGCGGCAGTAATGAATTAATTGATCAATGGCTTCATGCACGTAAAGAACTTTTAGTCTCGTATTGCACAGTGATCGGTATTAAGCCGCAAAAAGAAAAGCATACCCCGCTTAATGAAAAAGCGCTGGAGAACTTTTGTCATAATCTGGTGGATTATCTCTCCTCCGGACATTTCAATATCTACGACAGAATTATCAAACAGGTGGAAGGCGCATCCAGCCCGAAAATGGCTCTGACCACCAAAGTTTATCCTGCTTTGAAAAATAACACTCAAACTATCATGGCATTCCATGATCGCTATACAAACATTGAGATCGATGACGATAGCTGCACTGAGTTTCAACAAGCTTTATCCGATATCGGCGAAACCCTTGATGCCCGTTTTCGGCTGGAAGATCAATTAATTCAGTGGGCGGCTGAATCCTGGCAAGCTGCTCAGCCAGTGGATCAAACAGGGCAGGTAAAATAGCCCACAGATCTGTGCGAGCTTGTAGTTCTCATTCAACCTCAATACCCAAAGTAATTGAGATTGCAGGTAGGCAGCAAGTGAATGAATTCCGATGAGCTTACACAGGTAAGTGATTCGGGTGAATGAACGTAGCTAACACCGCTGCAATTTCAAGTAAGAAGGGTATATACTGAGGATTCTTGTCGGAGTGCCTAGCACCTGTTTTCTTAGGAAAACAAACGCAGGCTGAGACCGTTAATTCGGGATCCGCGGAACCTGATCGGGTTAATACCCGCGAAGGGAACAAGAGTAATTTATCGCTACAGGCCCGGAATTCACCTGACAGGTGGCTGCCGGTCACTGGCTAACATCGTTACTCCCGCCAAGCTCCAGACAAGCAATTTTCCCCTTAACCACATTGGCCTTTAAACCCATTGGTAGGAATTTGCTATGTCTAATAATACAATTGCTAAAGATTTATCACGCCCACGTCAGTCTATTCCACGTAAACAACAACGTGAACAAGCCCAAGAATTTATTGATACCCTGCAAGGGGTTACCTTCCCTAACTCCCAACGTATTTATCTGCAAGGCTCACGGCCCGATATTCAAGTGCCGATGCGCGAGATCCAACTCAGCCCGACATTGATCGGCGGCGGTAAGGACTCTCCCCACTATGAAGAAAATGAAGCCATTCCGGTGTATGACACCTCCGGCCCTTATGGTGATCCGCGCGCTAAGCTGGATGTGCATGCCGGTTTACCCAAACTGCGCGAGAGCTGGATAGCCGATCGTCAGGATACCGCCGCGCTCTCCTCGGTCAGTTCTGGCTTCACCCAACAGCGCTTGGCTGATGAGGGCTTAGACCATTTGCGTTTTGAGCATCTGCCCCGCCCCAAAAAAGCCCTTGCGGGCCAATGTGTCACTCAGTTGCATTACGCCCGGGCAGGTAAAATCACCCCAGAAATGGAGTTTATCGCCCTGCGGGAGAATATGGGCCGTGAACGTATTCGCAGTGAAGTATTACGCCAACAGCATGCGGGGCAAGCATTTGGTGCGCATCTGCCAGAGAATATCACCGCAGAATTTGTCCGACAGGAAGTGGCCGCTGGTCGAGCTATCATCCCCGCGAATATTAACCACCCAGAATCTGAACCGATGATTATTGGCCGCAACTTTTTGGTGAAAGTGAACGCCAACATCGGCAACTCTGCCGTGACCTCTTCCATTGAGGAAGAAGTGGAAAAACTGGTGTGGTCAACGCGCTGGGGCGCGGATACCGTGATGGACTTATCCACTGGCCGCTATATTCATGAAACTCGTGAATGGATACTGCGCAATAGCCCAGTCCCCATTGGCACCGTCCCTATCTATCAGGCGCTGGAAAAAGTCAATGGCGTGGCGGAAAACCTAACCTGGGAAATGTTCCGCGACACCCTGCTAGAGCAGGCCGAGCAAGGGGTTGATTACTTTACGATTCATGCCGGTGTGCTGTTGCGCTATGTGCCGATGACCGCTAAACGGCTGACCGGTATCGTCTCCCGTGGCGGGTCGATTATGGCGAAATGGTGCCTTTCCCATCATCAGGAAAATTTCCTGTATCAGCATTTCCGCGAAATCTGCCAGATCTGCGCGGCTTATGATGTTTCATTATCATTGGGTGATGGTCTGCGCCCTGGTTCCATTCAGGATGCCAATGATGAAGCCCAATTCGCTGAGCTGCATACCTTGGGCGAATTGACCAAAATCGCCTGGGAATATGATGTGCAGGTGATGATTGAAGGCCCTGGGCATGTGCCAATGCAGATGATTCGCCGCAATATGACTGAAGAGCTGGAGCATTGCCACGAAGCGCCATTTTATACCTTAGGCCCCTTGACCACCGACATTGCCCCCGGTTATGACCATTTTACCTCCGGCATCGGCGCGGCCATGATTGGTTGGTTCGGCTGCGCTATGCTGTGCTATGTCACCCCCAAAGAGCACCTTGGTTTACCCAATAAAGAAGATGTAAAACAGGGGCTTATCACTTATAAAATTGCAGCCCATGCGGCTGATTTAGCGAAAGGTCACCCCGGCGCGCAAATCCGCGATAACGCCATGTCAAAAGCGCGTTTTGAATTCCGTTGGGAGGATCAATTTAATTTGGCTCTCGACCCTGAAACCGCGCGTGCTTATCACGATGAAACTCTGCCACAAGAATCCGGCAAAGTGGCGCATTTCTGCTCCATGTGTGGGCCGAAATTCTGTTCGATGAAAATTTCGCAGGAAGTGCGCGATTACGCCGCTAAGCAAGAAACAGCCGCCAGGCAAGAGTTGGCGGTGGTGCAAGAAACGGCGGCTCAACCTATCGAAGTTTTGCAATCCGGTATGGAGCAGATGTCCGCTGAGTTCCGCGCCCGTGGTAGCGAGCTGTATCACGCCCCCGCCAGTCTGCAAGCGGAGGCGAATAATGAGCCAGTCTGATAATGCTTTATTTTCTGCCAAGAGAGGCTTCCCCGCGACCAAGCAGCACCTTGGTCTGTATCCGGTGGTCGATTCCGTGCTGTGGATAGAGCGCCTGCTTGCGGCAGGTGTAACCACCATCCAGTTGCGAATCAAGGATTTAGAGGATGCGCAGGTAGAACAAGATATTGCTGCTGCCATTGAATTAGGTAAACGCTATCAGGCACGCTTATTTATCAATGATTACTGGCGGCTGGCGATTAAACATGGCGCTTACGGGGTGCATCTGGGGCAGGAAGATCTGGAAGCCACTGATTTGGCTGCAATTCAGCAAGCCGGATTGCGGCTCGGGGTCTCCACTCACGATGAACACGAACTGGCGATAGCCAAAGCCATCCGCCCCTCTTACATTGCATTGGGGCATATTTTTCCGACCCAAACCAAGCAGATGCCATCATCCCCACAAGGGCTGGCGGTGCTTAAGCAGATGGTCGACAACACCCCGGATTACCCGACGGTCGCCATCGGCGGCATCAGTATTGAGCGCGTCCCCGCCGTATTGGCAACTGGCGTCGGCAGTGTGGCGGTGGTCAGCGCAATTACTCAGGCCGATAACTGGCAGCAGGCCACCGCGCAATTACTGCATCTGATCGAGGGCAAGGAGCTGGCTGATGATAAACATGCATGAATTGAGTGACAGTGAATTCTTGCGCTACAGCCGCCAGTTATTGCTGGAAGATATTGGCCCTGAGGGCCAATTGAAACTGAAAACTGCCAGTGTATTGATTGTCGGCCTCGGGGGACTTGGCTCCCCAGCGGCACTCTATTTGGCAGCGGCCGGGGTTGGAACATTATTATTGGCTGACGATGACCCGCTAGAATTGACCAATTTGCAGCGCCAAATATTATATCGCACCACGGATCTCGACCGAAAATCGCCCACTAACCCAACTAAAGCGCGGTTAGCCCAGCATCATTTGCAAAATCTTAACCCACAGATTGAAATTATCGCGTTGGAAACACGGCTGGCCGACCAAGCGCTGGCTGATGCTGTTGCTGGCGTTAATTTAGTGCTCGATTGCAGTGACAACATGGAGACGCGCCATCAAGTCAATGCCGCCTGTATTAAAGCACAAAAACCGTTAATCAGCGGCAGCGCCGTGGGTTTCAGCGGGCAGTTATTAGTGATTGAACCGCCCTATTCCCAAGGTTGCTATACCTGTCTTTATCCAGATAAAGAGCTACCGCAACGTAATTGCCGCACCGCCGGTATATTGGGGCCGGTAGTGGGTGTCATCGGCACCTTGCAAGCACTGGAGGCCATTAAAATGCTGGCTGGGCTGGCCTCTCCGCTCAGTGGGAAATTGCGCCTATTTGATGGTAAGCAGCAAAGCTGGAGCACCTTGCAACTCACGCGGGCAAAACATTGCCCAGTCTGTGGAGGCTCACGGTGAAGAGTAAACATATCAATATTGTACTCAATGATCTGCCGCTTGAAGTGGAATGCGCGATAACTGCTGCCATGCTGCTCCAACAACTGAACCGCCACCAGCCGGGTACCGCGCTGGCGATTAATCAGGTCATCATCCCGCGCGCTGACTGGGAAAAATGCCAGTTACACGCGGGTGATGATATTTTGCTATTCCAAGCGATTGCCGGGGGCTGACATGCTGAAAATCGCCGATACCACTTTTACCTCCCGTTTATTTACTGGCACGGGCAAATTTTCCACGGCTGAATTGATGTTAGAAGCATTGCAAGCCTCCGGTTCACAACTGATTACCATGGCGATGAAGCGGGTAGATTTACACGCCGGTAACGATGCTATTCTGGCCCCTTTGCGCCAATTGGGCGTACGTTTACTGCCCAACACCTCCGGCGCGAAAACTGCGCAAGAAGCTGTTTTTGCTGCACGTTTGGCACGTGAAGCTCTCGGCACCCATTGGGTGAAACTGGAAATCCACCCGGATGTGAAGTATTTGCTGCCCGACCCCATCGAAACGCTGAAAGCCGCCGAAATACTGGTGAAAGAGGGATTTGTGGTCTTGCCTTACTGCGGCGCAGACCCGGTATTGTGCAAACGGTTGGAAGAAGTCGGTTGTGCGGCCGTCATGCCATTGGGCGCACCTATTGGTTCCAATTTGGGATTGCGCACCCGCGACTTTCTGCAAATCATTATCGAGCAAGCCAAAGTTCCGGTGGTGGTCGATGCCGGAATTGGCGCACCAAGCCATGCCCTTGAGGCCATAGAACTCGGTGCTGATGCTGTTCTGGTGAATACCGCGATTGCGGTTGCTCACTCACCGGTGCAAATGGCCCACGCTTTTCGCTTAGCAGTTGAGTCCGGCGAGTTGGCGCGTCAAGCTGGACTGGGCAATCGACAGTTTGATCAAGCCATTGCCACCAGCCCACTGACTGGTTTCCTTAGCCAGCTTGAGGAAGAAAATCATGTCTGAAGACTTCAATCAGCGCTGGCAGCAATTGGACTGGGATGATATCGCTCTGCGCATCAACAGCAAAACCGCCGCAGATGTTGAGCGGGCGATTAATGCCGTCAAACCGAATCGTGATGATTTAATGGCACTTATTTCTCCCGCTGCACTGGCTTATCTGGAGCCAATGGCGCAGAAAGCCCAACAGCTGACCCGCCAACGCTTTGGCAATACGGTCAGTTTTTATGTTCCGCTCTATCTTTCTAATCTGTGTGCCAATGACTGTACTTATTGTGGTTTTTCAATGAGTAATCGCATCAAACGCAAGACATTGGATGAAGCAGAGATTATCCGAGAGTGTGAAGCCATCAAAGCGCTGGGCTTCGAACATTTGCTACTGGTCACTGGTGAGCACCAGGCAAAAGTCGGCATGGATTATTTCCGGCGTCATTTCCCGACTATCCGCAGCCAATTCAGCTCGCTGATGATGGAAGTTCAACCATTGGCAGAAGAAGAGTATGTGGAGCTGAAAACACTGGGATTGGATGGCGTGATGGTTTATCAAGAAACCTATCATCCGGCGACTTATCAGCGCCATCACTTGCGCGGCCATAAGCAGGATTTTCACTGGCGGCTGGCCACCCCTGATCGTTTGGGCCGAGCGGGGATCGATAAGATCGGATTAGGTGCTTTGATTGGCTTGTCGAACAGTTGGCGCACCGACTGCTACATGCTGGCGGAACATCTGTTTTATCTGCAACAAACTTACTGGCAGAGTCGCTATTCCATCTCATTCCCGCGTTTACGGCCATGTGCCGGGGGAATTGAACCCGCTTCTCTGATGAGCGAATCACAATTGCTGCAATTGATTTGTGCTTTCCGTCTGTTTGCCCCGGATGTGGAACTGTCGCTCTCGACCCGTGAATCGCCTTTCTTCCGCGATAACGTGATTCCGCTGGCAATAAATAATGTCAGTGCGGGTTCAAAAACACAACCGGGCGGATATGCCGATAATCACCCTGAGCTTGAGCAGTTTGCTCCTCATGATAATCGCACTCCGGAGCAAGTTGCCCAAGCATTGACGCTAGCCGGATTACAGCCAGTGTGGAAAGATTGGGATAGCCATTTAGGCCGTTCACTGCAATAGCATCTGGGTTTTCATCCTGAAAATTAGCAAAAAAAAACCGCCCCGAAAGGAGCGGTTTTTACTTTGGTGACTTACAAAGGGATTAGCCTTTGTTGTTACCAAAACCGGCGTTGAGCAATTCAGCCAGGTTAGCAGTCGCTTCATCCGCGCTGACTTGCGGAACCACTGGTGCTTCACTCTGTGCTTTACGGCGCATACGATCCTGATGATAAGCGTAACCGGTACCGGCTGGGATCAGACGGCCCACGATGACGTTTTCTTTCAGGCCGCGCAGTTCATCACGTTTACCGGCAACTGCCGCTTCAGTAAGAACGCGCGTGGTTTCCTGGAACGAAGCCGCAGAGATGAAGGACTCGGTCGCCAAGGATGCCTTGGTGATACCCAGCAGGTCACGTGTAAACGTAGCCTCGATTTTGCCTTCAGCTGCCAGCTTACGGTTAGCGATTTTAACGCGAGACATTTCTGCCTGCTCGCCTTCCAAGAAGTCGGTGCTACCTGCATCAACGATGGTGCCTTTACGCAGCATCTGACGAACGATAACTTCGATGTGTTTATCGTTTATCTTAACGCCTTGCAGACGGTAAACTTCCTGCACTTCGTTGGTGATGTAACGGGTAACCGCGTGAACGCCACGCAGACGCAGAATGTCGTGTGGAGATTCTGGGCCGTCGGAAACCACGTCACCGCGTTCTACAATTTCACCTTCGAACACGTTGAGCTGACGCCATTTCGGAATCATCTCTTCGTATGCATCGCTACCATCCAACGGTGAAATCACCAGACGACGCTTGCCTTTGGTCTCTTTACCGAACGAGATAATCCCGCTGATTTCAGCCAGGATTGCAGGCTCTTTCGGACGACGTGCTTCGAACAAGTCAGCAACACGTGGCAGACCACCGGTAATATCCTTGGTACCGCTTGATTCCTGAGGAATACGCGCCAGGGTATCACCCGCACCAATCTGAATACCGTCTTCCAACTGAACAATCGCTTTACCTGGCAGGAAGTATTGAGCAGGCATATCAGTACCTGGAATCAATACGTCGTCGCCTTTGGCATCAACGATTTTCAGTGCCGGACGCAGGTCTTTACCGCTACCGGTACGCTCTGCGCTGTCCAGTACTACCAGAGAAGACAAACCAGTCAGTTCGTCGGTCTGGCGTGTAATGGTCTGGCCGTCAACCATGTCGGCGAAGCGGATGAAACCGCTCACTTCGGTGACAACTGGCATGATGTGCGGATCCCAGTTAGCAACGGTTTCGCCGCCCTGGACTTCTGCGCCATCGCCTTTAGCCATTACCGCACCGTAAGGCACTTTGTAGCTTTCTTTAGTACGGCCGAATTCGTCGATCAGCTTCAGCTCAGTATTACGAGAAGTAATAACCAGCTTGCCCGCTGCATTGGTAACGAACTTGACGTTGCTCAGTTTCAAGCTGCCTTTGTTCTTAACCTGAATGCTGGACTCTGCTGCCGCACGAGATGCCGCACCACCGATGTGGAACGTACGCATCGTAAGCTGGGTACCCGGCTCACCGATGGACTGTGCTGCAATAACACCAACCGCTTCACCTTTGTTGATGATGTGGCCACGTGCCAGGTCGCGACCATAGCAGTTTGCACACACACCAAAGTCAGTTTCACAGCTTACTACTGAACGAACTTTAACGCTGTCGACGGAGTTTTCTTCTAACAGATCACACCATTTCTCGTCCAGCAGGGTGTTACGCGGAACAAGAATATCAGCCGTACCCGGTTTGATGACTTCTTCTGCAGTCACACGACCCAGAACGCGATCGCGCAGTGGTTCTTTAACATCACCACCTTCGATAACCGGGGTCATCACGATACCGTTATGGGTACCACAATCGTCTTCGGTTACGACCAGATCCTGTGCCACGTCAACTAAACGACGGGTCAGGTAACCGGAGTTCGCAGTTTTCAATGCGGTATCCGCCAAACCTTTACGCGCACCGTGGGTTGAGATGAAGTACTGAAGTACGTTCAAACCTTCACGGAAGTTCGCGGTGATTGGCGTTTCAATGATCGAACCATCTGGCTTAGCCATCAGGCCACGCATCCCTGCCAGCTGACGAATCTGTGCAGCAGAACCACGCGCACCGGAGTCGGCCATCATAAAGATGCTGTTGAAGGATACTTGCTGCTCGACAACGCCGTCACGGTTGACAACATCTTCAACAGACAAGTTATCCATCATCGCCTTGGCAACACGTTCGTTAGCCGCGGCCCAGATATCGATCACTTTGTTATAACGTTCGCCTGCCGTTACCAGACCGGATTGGAACTGCTCCTGGATCTCGGCAACTTCAGTTTCAGCTTCTTCGATGATCCCTGCTTTCGCATCTGGGATAACCATGTCATCGATACCTACAGAGGCGCCTGAGCGTGCTGCGTAAGCAAAACCGGTGTACATGATCTGGTCAGCAAAGATAACCGTTGGCTTCAAGCCCAGGATGCGGTAACACGTGTTTAGCATCTTGGAGATAGCTTTTTTGCCCAGCGGCTGGTTCACGATAGAGTAAGGCAGACCTTGTGGAACGATCATCCACAAAATAGCACGGCCTACTGTCGTATCAATGATGCTAGTACGCGTAATGCTTTCGCCTTCGGTATTACGAATTTCTTCAGTAATACGCACTTTTACGCGGGCATGCAGAGATGCCAGACCAGCGCGATAAATACGCTCAGCTTCTTTCGGACCAGTCAGTACCATGCCTTCGCCTTTGGCGTTAACACAGTCGCGGGTCATGTAATACAGACCCAATACAACGTCCTGAGAAGGAACGATGATTGGCTCGCCGTTCGCTGGTGACAGGATGTTGTTGGTAGACATCATCAACGCACGCGCTTCTAACTGAGCTTCCAGTGTCAGCGGTACGTGAACAGCCATTTGGTCACCATCGAAGTCGGCGTTATATGCCGCACAAACCAGTGGATGCAACTGGATTGCTTTACCTTCGATCAGAACCGGTTCAAACGCCTGGATACCCAAACGGTGAAGGGTTGGTGCACGGTTCAGCAGCACTGGGTGTTCGCGGATAACTTCATCCAGGATATCCCAAACAACCGCTTCTTCACGCTCAACCATCTTCTTGGCAGCTTTAATGGTGGTAGCAAGACCACGCAATTCCAGCTTGCCGTAGATGAACGGCTTGAACAGCTCAAGAGCCATTTTCTTTGGCAGACCGCACTGATGCAGGCGCAGGTATGGACCCACGGTGATGACCGAACGACCAGAGTAGTCAACACGTTTACCCAGCAAGTTCTGACGGAAACGACCTTGCTTACCTTTGATCATGTCAGCCAGTGACTTCAACGGACGCTTGTTAGAGCCGGTAATCGCACGACCACGACGGCCGTTATCCAGCAATGCATCTACTGCTTCTTGCAGCATACGCTTTTCGTTGCGCACGATGATGTCAGGAGCAGCCAAGTCCAGCAGGCGTTTCAGACGGTTGTTACGGTTGATCACGCGACGATACAAATCGTTCAGATCAGAAGTCGCAAAACGACCACCATCCAACGGCACCAATGGACGCAGATCTGGCGGCAACACAGGCAGCACGGTCAGGATCATCCACTCTGGCTTGTTGCCAGACTGTACGAACGCTTCCAACAGCTTGATACGCTTGGTCAGCTTCTTACGTTTGGTTTCAGAATTTGTTTCGTTCAATTCTTCACGCAGGATCTCGCACTCAGCTTCCAGATCCATGTTTTTCAACAGGGCCTGAATAGCTTCGGCGCCCATTTTCGCGTCGAACTCATCACCAAACTCTTCCAACGCGTCCAGATACTGCTCTTCAGTCAGGATCTGACGACGTTCCAAGTTGGTCATACCGCCTTCAATAACCACATAGGATTCGAAGTACAGTACGCGTTCGATGTCACGTAATGGCATATCCAGCAGTAAACCGATGCGAGATGGCAACGATTTCAGGAACCAGATGTGCGCAGTTGGAGAAGCCAGTTCGATGTGACCCATACGCTCACGGCGTACTTTGGTTTGAGTCACTTCAACGCCGCATTTCTCACAAATAACACCGCGGTGTTTCAAACGCTTGTACTTACCGCACAGGCATTCGTAATCTTTTACTGGGCCAAAGATACGGGCACAGAAAAGGCCGTCACGTTCTGGTTTGAACGTACGGTAGTTAATGGTTTCCGGCTTTTTAACTTCGCCGAACGACCATGAACGGATCATGTCTGGCGATGCCAGAGCAATTTTGATCGCATCAAACTCTTCGGTCTTAGTTTGCGCTTTCAGAAACTTTAATAAGTCTTTCACGGATTGGCTCCTGTCGGAGTTAGACCTGATAGGCGCTCAAACTTAAGCATATAAAAACCTAAACTTGAGCGCCCCTGTGACCAGTACGAACCACCAGCAGACTCCCGGCTGTCAAAGTCTGCTGTCTGGAGAAGAATTACTCTTCTTCCAGCTCGATATTGATGCCCAGCGAGCGGATTTCTTTCAACAATACGTTGAAGGACTCCGGCATGCCTGGTTCCATACGGTGATCGCCATCCACGATGTTTTTGTACATCTTGGTACGGCCGTTTACATCGTCGGACTTGACGGTAAGCATTTCCTGCAATGTGTACGCGGCGCCATAAGCTTCCAACGCCCACACTTCCATCTCACCGAAGCGCTGACCACCGAACTGAGCCTTACCACCCAGCGGCTGCTGAGTAACCAAGCTGTAAGAACCGGTAGAACGCGCATGCATCTTGTCATCAACCAAGTGGTTCAGTTTCAGCATATACATGTAGCCGACAGTAACCTGGCGTTCGAACTGCTCACCGGTACGGCCGTCAAACAGAGTAATCTGACCAGAAGTTGGCAGGCCACCCAGCTGTAACAGTTCCTTGATTTCTTTCTCTGTCGCACCATCGAACACTGGTGTTGCGATTGGCATACCTTTTTTCAGGTTCTCAGCCAGACGCAATACTTCGTCATCGGTGAAGGTGCTCAGATCAACTTTCTGACAAACGTTGTCGCCCAGATCGTAGGCTTTCTGGATAAACTCACGCAGTTTGGCAACTTCTTCCTGCTTCTTCAGCATGGCGTTGATTTTCTCGCCGATGCCTTTCGCTGCCATCCCTAAGTGGGTTTCCAAAATCTGACCGATGTTCATACGCGATGGTACGCCCAGCGGGTTCAGAACGATGTCTACCGGCGTACCGTTTTCATCGTAAGGCATATCTTCGATCGGGTTAATCTTGGAGATAACACCTTTGTTACCGTGACGACCGGCCATCTTGTCACCCGGTTGAATCTGACGTTTAACCGCCAGATACACCTTGACGATCTTCAGCACGCCTGGTGCCAAATCATCACCTTGGGTGATTTTACGACGCTTGGCATCCATCTTCTTCTCGAATTCGGATTTCATTTCGTCGTACTGCTCTGCCAACTGTTCCAGCTGGTTTTGCTTGTCTTCGTCGGTCAGGCCAAGTTCCAGCCAGCGATCACGTGGTAATTTGCTCAGCTTGTCAGCTTCGATGCCACCAGAAACCAGTACTGCATGGATACGTGCAAACAGGCCCGCTTCCAGGATCTGCAACTCTTCAGTCAGGTCTTTCTTGGCCTGCTTCAGTTGCATCTCTTCGATTTCCAACGCACGTTTGTCTTTTTCTACGCCATCGCGAGTAAAGACTTGTACGTCAATAACCGTACCGGAAACACCGTTTGGTACACGCAGAGAAGAGTCTTTAACGTCAGACGCTTTCTCACCGAAGATCGCACGTAACAGTTTCTCTTCTGGCGTCAGCTGGGTTTCACCTTTAGGTGTTACCTTACCAACCAGAATGTCACCGCCAGTCACTTCAGCACCGATATAGACGATACCGGATTCATCCAGTTTGGAGAGTGCAGCTTCACCCACGTTCGGGATATCGGCAGTAATCTCTTCTGGCCCCAGCTTGGTGTCACGAGACACACATGCCAGTTCTTGAATGTGAATGGTAGTGAAGCGATCTTCTTGCACCACGCGCTCGGAGACCAAGATGGAGTCTTCGAAGTTGTAACCGTTCCAAGGCATGAAGGCTACGCGCATGTTCTGACCCAATGCCAGTTCGCCCAGGTCTGTTGATGGGCCATCTGCCAGCACGTCACCGCGCTCGATTGGCTCACCCAGATTCACACACGGCATCTGATTGATACAGGTGTTCTGGTTAGAACGGGTGTATTTGGTCAGGTTATAAATATCAATACCTGCTTCGCCCGGATACATTTCGTCTTCGTTAACTTTAATCACGATACGAGATGCATCTACATACTGAACAGTACCGCCACGCTTGGCTACAGAGGTTACCCCTGAGTCAACCGCTACTGCACGTTCCATACCAGTACCCACCAACGGCTTATCAGCACGCAGAGTAGGAACCGCCTGACGTTGCATGTTCGCACCCATCAAGGCACGGTTGGCGTCATCGTGTTCCAAGAATGGAATCAGAGAAGCACCAACGGATACGATCTGCTGGGTAGATACGTCCATATAGTCAACTTGATCGCGGCTAAATAGGCTAGATTCGCCTTTGCTACGACAAGTGACCAAGTCTTCCAAGAAGCGGCCTTCATCATCCAAGTTGGAGTTCGCCTGAGCGATAACGAAGTTGCCTTCTTCAATAGCAGACAAATAGTTAATTTCATCGGTCACCACACCATCACGTACGCGACGATAAGGTGTTTCCAAGAAACCATACTCGTTGGTCTGTGCGTACACAGACAAGGAGTTGATCAGACCGATGTTTGGACCTTCTGGCGTTTCGATTGGGCATACACGACCGTAGTGAGTCGGGTGTACGTCTCGAACTTCAAAGCCAGCACGTTCACGGGTCAAACCACCCGGGCCCAATGCAGAGATACGGCGTTTATGCGTAATCTCGGACAACGGGTTGTTCTGGTCCATAAATTGTGACAACTGGCTGGAACCAAAGAACTCTTTCACCGCAGCCGAAATAGGCTTAGCGTTGATCATGTCCTGAGGCATCAGTGTGTCGAGGTCGCCCAGAGACAAACGCTCTTTAACTGCACGCTCAACACGAACCAGACCTACACGGAACTGGTTTTCAGCCATTTCACCAACGGAACGAATACGACGGTTGCCTAAGTGGTCGATATCATCCACTTCGCCTTTACCGTTACGGATATCGATGAGCTTCTTCATCACTTCTGTGATGTCTTCTTTGCTCAGGATACCGGAACCTTCGATCTCGTCACGCAGCAGTGAACGGTTGAACTTCATCCGGCCAACCGCAGACAAATCGTAGCGGTCTTCAGAGAAGAACAGGTTCTCAAACAGATTTTCAGCTGCTTCACGTGTTGGTGGCTCACCAGGACGCATCATGCGGTAGATCTCAACCAAAGCGCTCAGACGGTCACTGGTTGGGTCAACACGCAGGGTCTCGGAGATATAAGCACCGTGATCCAGGTCGTTGGTGAACAATGTTTCGATTTGCTTGTGGCCAGACTGGCTCAACTTAGCCAGCAAATCCAGTGACAGCTCCATGTTGGCTGCACAGATTAGCTCACCAGTGTTCTCATCAATGTAGTCTTTTGCGACCACTTTACCGGCAATGTATTCAACCGGAACTTCGATGCGATCAATACCGTCTTTTTCAAGCTGGCGAATATGACGTGCAGTAATACGACGCGCTTTCTCGACGTAAACTTTGCCATTCGCTTCAATATCAAAGGATGCCGTTTCACCGCGCAGGCGCTCTGGAACCAATTCCATCTGCAGCTTGTTGTCACGAATCTCAAAGACCACTTTGTCAAAGAACAGATCAAGGATCTGTGTTGTGGTGAAACTCAATGCACGCAGAATGATGGTTGCCGGCAACTTACGACGACGGTCAATACGGACAAACAGGTTGTCTTTCGGGTCAAACTCGAAATCTAACCATGAACCGCGGTAAGGGATGATACGTGCGTTATACAGCACTTTACCCGAGGAATGGGTTTTACCCTTATCGCTGTCAAAGAATACGCCAGGACTACGGTGCAGCTGAGATACGATAACCCTCTCAGTACCGTTAATGACAAAGGTACCGTTTTCGGTCATGAGTGGAATTTCACCCATGTAGACTTCTTGTTCTTTGATGTCTTTAACCGTACCTTCCGGAGCTTCGCGCTCATAGATTACCAGGCGCAATTTAACGCGCAGCGGTGCGGAATAAGTCACACCACGGATCTGGCACTCTTTAACGTCAAATACTGGCTCACCAAGACGGTAGCTAACGTATTGCAGCTCCGAATTGCCGCTGTAGCTCTGGATTGGAAACACAGAACGGAATGCTGCTTCCAGGCCGTGCTGTCCTTCAGGATCTTGCTCGATAAACTTCTGGAACGAGTCAAGTTGGATAGAAAGGAGATAAGGTATGTCCAAAACTTGTGGACGTTTACCAAAATCCTTACGAATACGTTTTTTCTCGGTATAGGAGTAAACCATAGGGTTCCTCAGCTCGCTGATCAGTGACCCACTCTGTCCGCCCTAATAAAAATAGGACAGGTCATGCAACACTATTATTTAGAATGAGAAGTCGAAACACTTCTCGGAATACTCTTTTCTATCACTCTTAAACCATTTCATCGCGTTACTTTGACTACCGAGCTACCCGAGTGGGTCGTAGCTGAGAACGCAGTATATTAAGTCGTCAATAGAAAGGAATATTAGGGGTTAGTTAGCCGCTAAACAGTGTGAAATGCGACTAACGCCCTACAGCGCAAAAAGGCTGATGACTAAAAAGTCACCAGCCATCAGCCTATAAGTTAGGCTGCAAGCTCAAAGCTTAACTTACTTGATCTCAACAGAAGCACCAGCTTCTTCCAGAGATTTTTTCAGAGTTTCAGCTTCGTCTTTGTTCACGCCTTCTTTCAGAACTGCAGGTGCAGATTCAACCAGGTCTTTAGCTTCTTTCAAGCCCAGGCCAGTTGCGCCGCGAACAGCTTTGATTACTGCAACTTTGTTGTCGCCGAATGAAGCCAGAACAACGTTGAATTCAGTTTGTTCTTCTACAGCTTCAGCAGAGGCAGCAGGACCTGCAGCAACAGCAGCAGCTGAAACGCCGAATTTCTCTTCCATAGCAGAGATCAGTTCAACGATTTCCATTACAGACAGAGCTGCAACGCCTTCAAGAATTTGGTCTTTAGTGATAGTTGACATAACAAGTGTTCCTAAAATACAGAAATAGTTTATACGTTAAAAAGCAATGACTGAAAAAGTGAGGGCGAATTAAGCCGCTTCAGCTTCTTTCTGGTCACGCAGCGCAGCCAATGTACGAACCAATTTGCCAGCAGCGGCTTCTTTCATGGTTCCCATCAGACGTGCGATTGCTTCTTCGTAGGTTGGCAGAGTTGCCAGGCGGTCGATCTGAGCCGCAGGGATTAACTCGCCTTCAAAGGCTGCTGCTTTAACCTCAAATTTCGCATTATCTTTAGCAAATGCTTTGAACAAACGAGCAGCTGCGCCCGGGTGTTCTGAAGAGAATGCAATCAAGGTTGGACCAACAAACGTGTCTTTCAGGCATTCGAATGGAGTGCCTTCAACAATGCGACGCAGCAAGGTGTTACGAACAACTTGCATGTGAACGCCAGCTTCACGACCTGCTTTACGCAGTTCAGTCATTTTATCAACGGTAACGCCACGAGAATCCGCAACAACCGCAGACAGCGCACCTTTGGCTACTTCTTTAACTTCAGCAACAATCGCTTGTTTGCCTTGAAGATTTAGTGCCATTAGTTCTTGCTCCTGGATTAACCGGGGATTAATTCCCCGGAACTCACGTCACCCAACTCACAACAAAATGCAGTGAATGGGCGTTGAAACACGGTGAGCAGAATCCAGCAAAGACTATTCTTTATCATTCTTTATAAACAAATAAAGAAAGAAAAAATTTCTTCAGGTTCTGTCACCGTCTACGCAGGAAATTAAGTGTTTCGCAACACACCTGCGGTCTTGGACGGAGGCTTGGATAAGGCCAAGCTCCAACCGAAAATTCTGTTTTCTGTCAATTGAACATTTGTTATTAACAAATAAGCCATCAACAGAAGCATGGGCGTAAGATTCTAGACAAACCTTACGCCCACGTAAAGCGATAAAAGCAATTAGTGATTAGTTCACTACTGCTGACAGGCCGCTTTGATCAATAGCAACGCCGGCGCCCATGGTGGTGGACAGGCTGATTTTCTTGATATAAACGCCTTTCGCTGTAGCAGGTTTAGCACGCTTCAGCGCAACAACCAGAGATTCTAAGTTTTCTCTCAACTTTTCTGAGTCGAAATCAACTTTACCAATGGTGGTGTGGATAATACCGTTTTTGTCGTTGCGATAACGAACCTGACCTGCTTTAGCATTCTTAACTGCTTCAGCAACGTTAGGAGTAACAGTACCCACTTTAGGGTTTGGCATCAGGCCACGTGGGCCCAAGATTTGGCCTAATTGACCTACAACGCGCATTGCATCCGGGGAAGCAATAACAACGTCGAAGTTCATTTCGCCTTTCTTGATTTGATCAGCCAGATCTTCCATACCTACCAATTCAGCGCCTGCTTCTTTCGCAGCTTCAGCGTTTGCACCCTGAGCGAAAACAGCAACACGAACTGAACGGCCAGTACCATGTGGCAACACAGTTGCGCCACGAACGTTCTGGTCAGATTTACGTGCGTCGATACCGAGATTAACGGCAACGTCCACGCTTTCTACGAATTTAGCAGTAGCCAGCTCTTTCAGCAGGGCAACAGCTTCGTTGATATCATATTGCTTAGTAACATCAACTTTGTCACGGATCACGCGCATGCGCTTGGTCAGCTTAGCCATTTATTAACCCTCCACTACCAGGCCCATGGAACGAGCAGTACCTTCGATTGAACGCATCATGTCGTCAATTGAAGCACCAGTCATATCCGCAGCTTTGGTTTCTGCGATTTCACGGACCTGAGCACTGGTCACAGTCCCTACTTTGTCTTTGTTCGGCTTGCCGGAACCAGACTTAATACCTGCCGCTTTTTTCAGCAGAACTGCTGCTGGCGGGGTTTTAGTAACGAAAGTGAAAGAGCGATCAGAATAAACAGTAATAACAACAGGGATCGGCAGGCCTTTTTCAATGCTTTCAGTCTTAGCATTGAACGCTTTACAGAATTCCATGATGTTAACACCCTGCTGACCCAATGCTGGGCCAACTGGTGGACTTGGGTTCGCCATACCAGCTGCAACTTGCAGCTTGACATAGGCTTGTACTTTCTTAGCCATTTACGATTTCCTCGATTTGGGTAGTATCGCCTCGCGTTCGAGGCTCCCCGTGTTTTGTCTCGCTATTATTTACTATGAAATAAATTGCCACGCATGACAAAAAGCAAGACATCTAAAAACAAAAGGCGCGAAATTATATTGTAATTTCGCGCCTAAGACAAGACCCAAATTTCAACCAATGGTGAAAAATGAATCAGCCTTTTTCTACCTGGCTGAAATCCAGTTCGACCGGTGTTGCACGGCCAAAGATGGAAACAGACACTTTCAAGCGACTTTTTTCATAGTCCACTTCTTCAACGACACCGTTAAAGTCTGCGAACGGACCATCGCTAACACGTACCAGTTCACCTGGTTCAAACAGTGTTTTAGGACGTGGTTTATCACCCACTTGTTGAAGGCGATTCATAATCGCATCAACTTCTTTATCACTGATTGGTGCAGGGCGATCGGATGTACCACCGATAAAGCCCATTACACGTGGCACGCTACGCACTAAGTGCCAGCTGGCATCTTCCATCACCATCTGAACCAGTACATAGCCTGGGAAGAATTTACGTTCACTTTTACGACGTTGACCGCCACGAATTTCGACGACTTCTTCCGTTGGAACCATGACTTCGCCAAACAGCTCTTCCATGTCATTTAACTTGATATGCTCACGCAGCGATTGAGCTACGCGGCCTTCAAAACCGGAAAACGCCTGAACGACGTACCAACGCTTTTTTGGTGCTTCAGACATCTTAGAACCTCAGGCCAGTAATAAATGATACCAGGCGGACCAGAATACCATCCAGCCCCCATAGAATCAGTGACATTACAGCAGTTACCGCAGCAACGATTAACGTTGTGTGCAGAGTTTCCTGACGGGTAGGCCAAATCACTTTACGCACTTCCGTGCGTGCTTCACGAGCAAACGCGACAGTGGCTTTACCTTTTGCCGTCATCAGCGCAACAGCACCGGCAACAGCGATAATTACTACAACTGCCAACGCGCGCAGCGGCAGGCTGAAATCACGGTAATAATAATTACCAACAATAGCGGCAACTAATAATACAGCAACGATTAGCCATTTAGCCGTTTCCAGGCCGCGTCCGCTCCCTGGAGCCTCGGTATTCGCACTCATAAACCAACCTGTCACTATGATTCAGAACAAACAACTTTGCTTCGCACCGCAAAGCAAACCAAGCCGAAGGATGCTCTAGAAATTCTCTAATCGGCACCACTCAGCACTATTCGCCGTACTTCCAGAGCCCATCTCACCAGTAATTATGATGAAAAAACTGCTGATGAGATAGGTTCTAGTATGACAACGTATAAAAAGGGCATCAAATGATGCCCTTTTATCACATGTCGCGTCAAATCTTATTCAATGACTTTCGCAACAACGCCAGCACCGACCGTACGACCGCCTTCACGAATCGCGAAGCGCAGACCGTCATCCATTGCGATAGGCGCAATCAGGTTAACAATCATTTGAATGTTATCACCTGGCATCACCATCTCAACGCCTTCTGGCAATTCAATAGTACCGGTTACGTCAGTTGTACGGAAGTAGAACTGAGGACGGTAACCTTTGAAGAACGGAGTATGACGACCGCCTTCATCTTTGCTCAGAATATAAACTTCTGATTCAAATTTGGTGTGTGGTTTGATAGAGCCCGGTTTAGCCAGAACTTGACCACGTTCGATATCTTCACGTTTGATACCACGCAGCAGAACGCCAACGTTCTCACCAGCGCGGCCTTCGTCCAGCAGTTTGCGGAACATTTCAACGCCAGTACAAGTAGACTTAACCGTATCTTTCAGGCCGACAATTTCTACTTCTTCACCAACTTTAACGATACCGCGCTCTACACGCCCCGTTACAACCGTACCGCGGCCAGAGATAGAGAATACGTCTTCGATTGGTAACAGGAATGGCTTATCAATAGCACGCTCTGGTTCAGGGATGTAAGAATCCAGGTAGCCAGCCAGTTCGATAATTTTCGCTTCCCACTCAGGTTCGCCTTCCAATGCTTTCAGCGCTGAACCACGAATAACCGGCGTATCATCGCCTGGGAAATCGTAAGTAGACAGAAGATCACGCACTTCCATCTCTACCAATTCCAACAGTTCTTCATCATCAACCATGTCACATTTGTTCATGAATACGATGATGTAAGGGACGCCAACCTGACGGCCCAACAGGATGTGCTCACGAGTCTGTGGCATAGGGCCATCAGTTGCAGCAACAACCAAAATAGCGCCGTCCATCTGGGCAGCACCGGTAATCATGTTTTTAACGTAGTCGGCGTGACCTGGGCAGTCAACGTGCGCATAGTGACGAGACGGGGTGTCATATTCAACATGAGACGTGTTGATGGTGATACCACGCGCCTTCTCTTCCGGAGCGTTGTCAATCTGGTCGAATGCACGAGCACTCCCGCCGTAGGTTTTAGCCAGAACGGTGGTGATTGCAGCAGTTAGGGTAGTTTTACCATGGTCAACGTGGCCGATAGTACCCACATTAACGTGCGGTTTTGTACGTTCAAACTTTTCTTTAGACATCGATTGTCCCTCTAAGACACGGAATCGGTGGTTTCACCACATCAACCAAGCGCATGCTTGCTGAATCCATAACACAGAAAGAAAATCAGGGGACGAGAAAGTGAGAAGTGGTGCTGATAGGCAGATTCGAACTGCCGACCTCACCCTTACCAAGGGTGCGCTCTACCAACTGAGCCATATCAGCACATCTTGGAGCGGGCAGTGGGAATCGAACCCACATCATCAGCTTGGAAGGCTGAGGTAATAGCCATTATACGATGCCCGCATCTTAGAACTCGGCTACCTGACTTAATCTGCAGAAACTTGAAAGGAAGGGCTTGGCCACTTCACTCTTCATCGAGAGCGTTGCTCTCGCCTTGAGTGTTGATTGGGAGTTCGGTCTTCTGAATCACCCTGAGACTCAAGGTTAAATATGGTGGTGGGGGAAGGATTCGAACCTTCGAAGTCGATGACGGCAGATTTACAGTCTGCTCCCTTTGGCCGCTCGGGAACCCCACCTAATTTTTAGTACTTGAATGGTGCCGGCACCAAGAGTCGAACTCGGGACCTACTGATTACAAGTCAGTTGCTCTACCAACTGAGCTATGCCGGCATCAAGTGCAGCGCATTCTAGGTAGAGTGGGCCTATGATGCAACAAAAAAATCGCATAAATCGACCTTTCGCTCATAAAACCGCCACTTTTCAAAAGCCAGACGTATTATTAACCAAGGTTAGCTTAATTAGCGCCCAGAACTTTAGTTATTCTAACCAACTCTATAGCGGAAAATCACCCCAAAAAACCGACAATGTCTCATTGTTGAACAATCTTATTGTCCACACAGCAAAAATAAATTTAGTTCTATGCCCCAAAATGGGGAAATCTTTCTATTAAGGTGCATGAAACCCAAGAAATACTCGCTCAATTATCGTCATCACAAGGTTACATATTTGGCTTGTTTATTGCTTAAGCATAACTATTTATTTTAAACATCATATCCGCAGACCGACTGTTGAAGAGGAGCTTAATCATGAAGATAGTTTTACTTAATGCGGCAACATTGCCTATATACCGAAGCGAACTGGCAAGTTTACTGATTGATGCCGTCTCTCATGGTGCTTCAATCGGCTATAACACCCGCAGCCTCTCACAAGAAGAGGCTGAGAGCTACTACCATGGCCTACGCCCAGCCATCACGAAAGGCACGCTATTATTGTGGATAGCACGTGATGAAGTGGGGATAGTGGGAACCATCCAATTAGATCTCTGCCAAAAACCCAATGGATTAAATCGAGCCGAAGTACAAAAATTATTAGTTCACAGCCGCAGTCGTCGTGCTGGGATTGGGCATAAATTGATTATTGAAATGGAGAATACGGCGGTTCAACTTCGCCGCGGATTGTTATACTTGGATACTGAAGCTGGCTCTCCTGCAGAATCTTTTTACCGGGCACAAGGATATAGATATATGGGTGAAATTCCTGATTATGCCTGTACGCCTGATGGCTATTATCATCCAACCGCTATTTATTTCAAACGTTTATTCTCTGTAAATCAATTACATACTGTTATAGCTAGCTAGTCATGATAAATGCCTTCAACCATAAGACAAAAGCTTGGCATGCCCTTTTTTAATTGAGTGGAATAGCAACATACATCAAAGAAATCACTCACTAAATACAAAAATGTCTACGCCAAAAAGCAAGCTGCCTATAATATGCAGCTTGTTTATTATCTGGAGTTGGCGTCCAGCGCCTTTCCCAACCTGCGTTAACAGGCAGAATTTGGCTTATGATAAAAAGAGATCAATCTTTAGCGACGCCTTATCTACAGTTCGATCGTACTCAGTGGGCCGCTTTACGCGACTCAGTACCATTGACGCTAACAGAAGAAGAAATCGTTAAACTCAAAGGGATTAACGAAGACCTTTCCTTAGATGAAGTGGCACAGATTTATCTGCCGCTCTCACGTCTACTTAATTTTTATATCAGTTCTAATTTGCGTCGCCAGGCAGTTCTGGAACAATTCCTTGGAACTGATGGCCAACGCATTCCCTATGTTATTGGTATTGCGGGCAGTGTTGCGGTGGGTAAAAGTACAACGGCCCGCTTATTACAAGCATTGCTGAGCCGCTGGCCAGAGCATCGCAGTGTAGAACTGATTACTACTGATGGTTTTCTTTATCCGAATAAAGTGCTTAACGAGCGCGGACTGATGAAGAAAAAAGGATTCCCGCAATCCTATGATATGCACAGTTTGGTGAAATTTGTCTCTGAAGTAAAATCCGGGGCTGACTATGTTACGGCACCCGTTTATTCTCATTTAATATACGATATTGTCCCTGATGGTAATAAAATCATCAAACAGCCGGACATTCTTATATTAGAGGGATTAAATGTGTTACAAAGCGGGATGGATTACCCTCATGATCCACATCGTGTATTCGTTTCTGACTTTGTAGACTTCTCTATATACGTGGATGCGCCTGAGGATTTACTCCAAAGTTGGTATATCAATCGGTTCCTTAAGTTTCGTCAAGGTGCGTTTTCCAATCCTGACTCTTACTTCCATAACTATGCAAAATTGCCTGAAACCGAAGCAGTCAAGATTGCAACACAGTTATGGAAAGAGATTAATGGATTGAATTTAAAGCAGAATATATTACCAACCCGTGAGCGAGCAAGTCTGATAATGACAAAAAGTGCCAATCATGCGGTTGAAAATGTGCGTTTAAGAAAATAGTAGATAGCGGGTAGTAATAACTGCCCGCTTAGTTTATTGACTAAACTCCACGAAGGGATATTTCGCCACCAATATAAGGTTTTACATTACCATTTTGTTCTAATAATAATGCGCCCTGTTGATCTATCCCCCGAGAAATACCAAATATTTCTTGATTCCCAATAATCAATTTTACAGAACGATCAAGATAATTGTCCATTTCCCGCCAGCGAGAAATAAAGGCAGACAGACCTTCATTTTCAAATTTAACTACCGCTAGCCGTAATTCAGATAATAATTCAGCAGTCAGTTTATTACGATCAATAATAACCCCAGTTTCCTGTAAGTTAATCCAATCTTGGCTAATAACATTGGTCATAGATTCACGCATGGTCAGATTGATACCGGCCCCAATAACTAACTGCGCTGCATCACCCGTTTTACCAGTGAGTTCTACTAATATACCCGCCAGCTTCTTATCATTTAAATACAAATCATTTGGCCACTTCACACGAACTTGACCTGCACCCAATTTGTGCAGTACCTCGGCCATGACAATACCTACAACTAAACTTAACCCCATTGCGGCCGCAGGGCCTTGTTCCAATCGCCAATACATTGATAAGTAAAGATTAGCACCAAAAGGAGAGACCCACTGGCGGCCACGTCTACCACGCCCTGCTTGCTGATATTCAGCAACACATGCATCACCAGATTTAAGTTCAGTGATACGGTCTAAGAGATATTGATTCGTCGAATCAACTACTGGTAATACCGCAACTTGACCGGCGGGTAAATAACTTAATATGGCCTGCTCATCAAGTAATTGGATAGGTGCTGGCAGACTATAACCTTTGCCTGGCACGGTGAAGACATCCAGCCCCCATTCTTTGATAGTTTGCATATGCTTATTAATTGCGGCGCGGCTCATACCCAGCATTTCACCCAATTGCTCACCTGAGTGAAAAGCACCATCGGCCAGTATGCCAATTAATCGCAAGGGGACTTTAATATCTTTCAAGACAAATACTCCACAGCATTAACTTCACCATCACTAGCGATAAAGCGCACCTCGGGTTCCAGCCAGATGGCAAATTTCTTTGCGACCTGCTGACGAATATAGCTAGCAAGGCCGAGTACATCTTGGCCTGTAGCCTCTGCGAGGTTAATCAATACCAAAGCTTGCTGCTGATGCACCGCGGCTCCACCAATCTGGTGTCCTTTAAGCGCGCATTGATCAATAAGCCAGCCCGCAGCCAGCTTTACGGATCCATCGGGCTGTGGATAATGGGGGGCATTGGGAAAGAGCTTCACGATATCTGCAGCTACAGTTGCATCCACAACGGGATTCTTGAAGAAACTGCCGGCATTGCCCGTCACTGTTGGGTCAGGGAGTTTACTCCTACGCATCGCGCAGACTGAGTTGAAGATATCTTTTGCTGTCACGGTCAATGGATCCATCCGAGTTAAATCACCATAACCCAATGTTGGTATCCACGACTTCACTAACTTGATACCCACCGCGACGATAGCGAACCCATTGCCATAGCGATGCTTAAATATGCTATCACGATAGCCAAACTGACAATCTAGCGCAGAAAGGCGCAGAACTGTGCCCTTCTCCATATCAAGCAAATCAACGTATTCACACACTTTTTGTAGCTCAACACCATATGCACCAATATTTTGAATTGGGGCAGAGCCGACACAACCTGGGATCAAAGCCAAGTTTTCTAGACCCGGCATGTTGTTTTGCAACGAATAGCAGACTAATTGATGCCAATTCTCCCCTGCTCCAACATGAAGATGCCAGGCAATATCGTCTTCGGTGAAAGTGATACCCTTGATGCGATTAAGCAACACTGTTCCTGAATAATTTTCGATAAATAGTACATTGCTACCTTCACCAAGCAAAAGCACAGGTCGATGCTTAGAGACAGACTCACGCCATGCATCAACCAATTCTTCAGGAGAGTTGGCACTGATGACATTGTTCGCATAGGCTGATAACGCGAAAGTATTAAGATGTTTTAGCGGGGAACATTGATTCGACATAACATTAAGTACTCATTCTTACTGGCTCTGGCGCTAGTCTAACCGATCAATATACTCATATTGTATTTTGTTTTAAGTGGATGCATAAAAAAAGCCCTCTGCGCAGCAGAAGGCTTTTCTCTTTTTCTTTTCCACATAGCAAAAACCCCACGCTTTTGGCATGGGGTCTCGGCTTTATTTGATGCCTGGCAGTGTCCTACTCTCGCATGGGGAGACCCCACACTACCATCGGCGCTACGGCGTTTCACTTCTGAGTTCGGCATGGGATCAGGTGGGTCCACCGCGCTATGGCCGCCAGGCAAATTCTGTTTCAATTAACCCGCTATGCAATATCACACAGCCAGCCAATCCAATCTCGGAACTTCGCTGAAAATCTTAATTTCTCTCAAATCACCAAAACACCTTTGGTGTTGTAAGGTTAAGCCTCACGGATCATTAGTACTGGTTAGCTCAATGCATCGCTGCACTTACACACCCAGCCTATCAACGTCATAGTCTTTAACGTTCCTTCAGGGGGCTTAAAGCCCCAGGGAAGACTCATCTCGAGGCAAGTTTCCCGCTTAGATGCTTTCAGCGGTTATCTCTTCCGAATTTAGCTACCGGGCAATGCCATTGGCATGACAACCCGAACACCAGTGATTCGTCCACTCCGGTCCTCTCGTACTAGGAGCAGCCCCTCTCAATCTTCCAACGCCCACGGCAGATAGGGACCGAACTGTCTCACGACGTTCTAAACCCAGCTCGCGTACCACTTTAAATGGCGAACAGCCATACCCTTGGGACCTACTTCAGCCCCAGGATGTGATGAGCCGACATCGAGGTGCCAAACACCGCCGTCGATATGAACTCTTGGGCGGTATCAGCCTGTTATCCCCGGAGTACCTTTTATCCGTTGAGCGATGGCCCTTCCATTCAGAACCACCGGATCACTAAGACCTACTTTCGTACCTGCTCGAGCCGTCACTCTCGCAGTCAAGCTAGCTTATGCCTTTGCACTAACCTCACGATGTCCGACCGTGATTAGCTAACCTTCGTGCTCCTCCGTTACTCTTTGGGAGGAGACCGCCCCAGTCAAACTACCCACCAGACACTGTCCTCACCCCGGATTACGGGGCCGAGTTAGAACATCAAACATTAAAGGGTGGTATTTCAAGGTTGGCTCCATGCAGACTGGCGTCCACACTTCAATGCCTCCCACCTATCCTACACATCAAGGCTCAATGTTCAGTGTCAAGCTATAGTAAAGGTTCACGGGGTCTTTCCGTCTTGCCGCGGGTACACTGCATCTTCACAGCGAGTTCAATTTCACTGAGTCTCGGGTGGAGACAGCCTGGCCATCATTACGCCATTCGTGCAGGTCGGAACTTACCCGACAAGGAATTTCGCTACCTTAGGACCGTTATAGTTACGGCCGCCGTTTACTGGGGCTTCGATCAAGAGCTTCGCCTTGCGGCTGACCCCATCAATTAACCTTCCAGCACCGGGCAGGCGTCACACCGTATACGTCCACTTTCGTGTTTGCACAGTGCTGTGTTTTTATTAAACAGTTGCAGCCAGCTGGTATCTGCGACTGGCTTCGGCGCCGGGAGCAAGTCCCTTTACCTAATGCCAGCGTGCCTTCTCCCGAAGTTACGGCACCATTTTGCCTAGTTCCTTCACCCGAGTTCTCTCAAGCGCCTGAGTATTCTCTACCTGACCACCTGTGTCGGTTTGGGGTACGATTTAATGTTACCTGATGCTTAGAGGCTTTTCCTGGAAGCTTGGCATCAACTACTTCATCACCGTAGTGACTCGTCATCACACCTCAGCGTTGATAAGCAACCGGATTTACCAAGTCGCTCCGCCTACATGCTTAAACCGGGACAACCGTCGCCCGGCTAGCCTAGCCTTCTCCGTCCCCCCTTCGCAGTAACACCAAGTACAGGAATATTAACCTGTTTCCCATCGACTACGCTTTTCAGCCTCGCCTTAGGGGTCGACTCACCCTGCCCCGATTAACGTTGGACAGGAACCCTTGGTCTTCCGGCGTGCGGGTTTTTCACCCGCATTATCGTTACTTATGTCAGCATTCGCACTTCTGATACCTCCAGCAACCCTCACAGGTCACCTTCAACGGCTTACAGAACGCTCCCCTACCCAACAACACCTAAGTGTCGCTGCCGCAGCTTCGGTGCATGGTTTAGCCCCGTTACATCTTCCGCGCAGGCCGACTCGACCAGTGAGCTATTACGCTTTCTTTAAATGATGGCTGCTTCTAAGCCAACATCCTGGCTGTCTATGCCTTCCCACATCGTTTCCCACTTAACCATGACTTTGGGACCTTAGCTGGCGGTCTGGGTTGTTTCCCTCTTCACGACGGACGTTAGCACCCGCCGTGTGTCTCCCGTGATAACATTCTTCGGTATTCGGAGTTTGCATCGGTTTGGTAAGCCGGGATGGCCCCCTAGCCGAAACAGTGCTCTACCCCCGAAGATGAGTTCACGAGGCGCTACCTAAATAGCTTTCGGGGAGAACCAGCTATCTCCCGGTTTGATTGGCCTTTCACCCCCAGCCACAAGTCATCCGCTAATTTTTCAACATTAGTCGGTTCGGTCCTCCAGTTAGTGTTACCCAACCTTCAACCTGCCCATGGCTAGATCACCGGGTTTCGGGTCTATACCTTGCAACTAGACGCCCAGTTAAGACTCGGTTTCCCTACGGCTCCCCTATTCGGTTAACCTTGCTACAAAATATAAGTCGCTGACCCATTATACAAAAGGTACGCAGTCACACCACGAAGGTGCTCCCACTGCTTGTACGTACACGGTTTCAGGTTCTATTTCACTCCCCTCGCCGGGGTTCTTTTCGCCTTTCCCTCACGGTACTGGTTCACTATCGGTCAGTCAGGAGTATTTAGCCTTGGAGGATGGTCCCCCCATATTCAGACAGGATGTCACGTGTCCCGCCCTACTCATCGAGTTCACAGCAAGTGTGTTTTTGTGTACGGGAGTATCACCCTGTACCCTGCGACTTTCCAGACGCTTCCACTAACACACAAACTGATTCAGACTCTGGGCTCCTCCCCGTTCGCTCGCCGCTACTAGGGGAATCTCGGTTGATTTCTTTTCCTCGGGGTACTTAGATGTTTCAGTTCCCCCGGTTCGCCTTGCATGGCTATGTATTCACCATGCAATAGTGCAACGAATTGCACTGGGTTTCCCCATTCGGGTATCGTCGGTTATAACGGTTCATATCACCTTACCGACGCTTTTCGCAGATTAGCACGCCCTTCATCGCCTCTGACTGCCTAGGCATCCACCGTGTACGCTTAGTCGCTTAACCTCACAACCCGAAGGTGTCTTTGCAGACAACTTGCGTTGCGATTATTTGAGAGACTCTAATACAGGTTAATCCTTATCTCAGTACATCTACGGAGAGATAAGTTTCAGCTGTATTGTTTCAATTTTCAGCTTGTTCCAGATTGTTAAAGAGCAATATCTTAAACACGACTTGGTAAAGTCATCTTTAAGATATTCAGTTGATAATGTCTTTCACACATTATCGGATTGGCGTCCCCAAGGGGATTCGAACCCCTGTTACAGCCGTGAAAGGGCAGTGTCCTAGGCCTCTAGACGATGGGGACACGAAGTTCCGATTAAACCGAAATCTAACCGTTTCGCATCAGCATGAGTCGAAACTCACGACATCAACAGGTGCTCTTGCTCATTTACATTCATCAGACAATCTGTGTGGACACTACGCAATGCGTATCGTTAGGTAAGGAGGTGATCCAACCGCAGGTTCCCCTACGGTTACCTTGTTACGACTTCACCCCAGTCATGAATCACAAAGTGGTAAGCGCCCTCCCGAAGGTTAAGCTACCTACTTCTTTTGCAACCCACTCCCATGGTGTGACGGGCGGTGTGTACAAGGCCCGGGAACGTATTCACCGTAGCATTCTGATCTACGATTACTAGCGATTCCGACTTCATGGAGTCGAGTTGCAGACTCCAATCCGGACTACGACAGACTTTATGTGGTCCGCTTGCTCTCGCGAGTTCGCTTCACTTTGTATCTGCCATTGTAGCACGTGTGTAGCCCTACTCGTAAGGGCCATGATGACTTGACGTCATCCCCACCTTCCTCCGGTTTGTCACCGGCAGTCTCCCTTGAGTTCCCACCATTACGTGCTGGCAACAAAGGATAAGGGTTGCGCTCGTTGCGGGACTTAACCCAACATTTCACAACACGAGCTGACGACAGCCATGCAGCACCTGTCTCACAGTTCCCGAAGGCACCGAAGCATCTCTGCTAAGTTCTGTGGATGTCAAGAGTAGGTAAGGTTCTTCGCGTTGCATCGAATTAAACCACATGCTCCACCGCTTGTGCGGGCCCCCGTCAATTCATTTGAGTTTTAACCTTGCGGCCGTACTCCCCAGGCGGTCGACTTAACGCGTTAGCTCCGGAAGCCACGCCTCAAGGGCACAACCTCCAAGTCGACATCGTTTACAGCGTGGACTACCAGGGTATCTAATCCTGTTTGCTCCCCACGCTTTCGCACCTGAGCGTCAGTCTTTGTCCAGGGGGCCGCCTTCGCCACCGGTATTCCTCCAGATCTCTACGCATTTCACCGCTACACCTGGAATTCTACCCCCCTCTACAAGACTCTAGCTTGCCAGTTTCAAATGCAGTTCCCACGTTAAGCGCGGGGATTTCACATCTGACTTAACAAACCGCCTGCGTGCGCTTTACGCCCAGTAATTCCGATTAACGCTTGCACCCTCCGTATTACCGCGGCTGCTGGCACGGAGTTAGCCGGTGCTTCTTCTGCGAGTAACGTCAATCAATCGTGCTATTAACACGACTGCCTTCCTCCTCGCTGAAAGTGCTTTACAACCCGAAGGCCTTCTTCACACACGCGGCATGGCTGCATCAGGCTTGCGCCCATTGTGCAATATTCCCCACTGCTGCCTCCCGTAGGAGTCTGGACCGTGTCTCAGTTCCAGTGTGGCTGGTCATCCTCTCAGACCAGCTAGGGATCGTCGCCTAGGTGAGCCATTACCCCACCTACTAGCTAATCCCATCTGGGCACATCCGATGGCGTGAGGCCCGAAGGTCCCCCACTTTGCTCTTGCGAGGTCATGCGGTATTAGCTACCGTTTCCAGTAGTTATCCCCCTCCATCAGGCAGTTTCCCAGACATTACTCACCCGTCCGCCGCTCGCCGGCAAAGTAGTAAACTACTTCCCGCTGCCGCTCGACTTGCATGTGTTAGGCCTGCCGCCAGCGTTCAATCTGAGCCATGATCAAACTCTTCAATTTAAGATTTGTTTGATTTGCTATGAGTTAACATAGCGATGCTCAAAGATTACTTTCTGCAAATATGCATTCGAACCGAAGTTCAAATGTGTACTGCTTTGGTCACTCTTCAAGACTTTGATATTTCTTCTGCCTGCCGAAACAGGCTTCGATATCGTCTTGCGAGTGCCCACACAGATTGTCTGATAAATTGTTAAAGAGCGTTCGTTACCCGTTTGCCTTTCGGCGAATCTTACGGTAACGCGGGAGGCAGATAATACGCTTTCCCGCTGAAGAGTCAAGGATTTATTTGTTTTCTTTCGAAGTCAAAATGATTCTTTTCTCTTCCTGACCCGGCGAAGTATGTTTCGTTGTTCCCGGTCAGTGGAGGCGCATTATAGGGAGTTCCTGACAGGCTGCAACCCCTAATTTGAAAAAACTTTTCAACCGTGTTTTATTTCAACAATTTGCGGTGATAACCACCGTTATCGTCACTTTTTGTACTGTAGCGCTGAGAAATCCTGAGCAAAACCGCTTACCTGTTGCCAATCGGTATACTCAACTTCCTTACTGGTATCCGTTTCTCCACCCGTCATTCGCATAATAAGTTGAATCATGACCCTGTCGATCCACCGATAGCGCGGATAACGCAGGGCTCCAGCGAATACTGTACACAATGTGGGTTGCCAAGGTGTGCCAAGTAAGAACTTGCGAACATAAGCATTAGTCTGTGGTGAACGTTTCTCTGGTTTACGCGCGGTCAGATTGACTGCAAAGAACGCACTCGGTATTTGATTAAGCTGTTCGACGTGTTTACTGACGAATTGACTCAATACCGGACTGAAATGACCATAACGTACAGAGGCACCAATCATTACTTGTTGATACTGGCTCAGGTCTATTTTCTCCACATCGGCCAAGTCCTGTATTTCACACGTTGCCCCAGGGGATAATTCCTTAGCTATATAAGAAGCGATGGTTTGCGTTTGGCCGTCTCGGCTGGAGTAAAGTATCAATACTTTCATAGCAATGTTCCTTATGCAGAATTACTCACGCCAGAATGTTGGAGTGAAAAGAACCAGCAAAGTGAAAACTTCTAACCGGCCAAATAGCATTGTTATCACCAATATCCATTTAGCAGCCGGATTCATAGAAGTGAAGTTATCCGCGACTACGCCCAAACCTGGCCCCAAGTTGTTCAATGTTGCAGTCACTGCCGCAAAAGCAGAAAACTCATCAACACCCGTCGCGATGATAGCCAACATGCTGATAATGAACACCAATGCATATGCAGAGAAGAAACCCCAAACTGCTTCCAGTATCCGCTCCGGCAATGCTCGCCGCCCCAGTTTAATGGTGTAAACCGCGTTTGGATGAACCAAGCGCTTTAGCTCACGCGAACCTTGTAGATAGAGCAACAGGATTCGGATAACTTTCAAACCGCCACCGGTCGACCCCGCACACCCCCCAATAAAAGCAGAGCATAATAAGAGTATTGGTAGGAATAACGGCCACTTGGAAATGCTGTCTGTCGTGAAGCCCGCCGTAGTCGCCATAGAGACCACTTGGAAAAAGGCCTGATTTAAGGTTTCCATCCCCGACTTGTACACGCTATGTTGCCAGAGCACTAAGGTACAAACGATAACCAGCGTCAATTGTACAAAGATAAACATACGGAATTCGGGATCACGCCAATAAACTTTTAAACTGCGACCACTGAGCACAGCAAAGTGCAGACCAAAGTTACACCCCGAAATCAACAAGAAAATAGCAATAATGGTGTTAATCGTCGGGCTGTTGAAGTAACCAATACTGGCGTCATGAGTAGAAAAGCCGCCTATCGCGATCGTAGAGAAACTGTGAGAAATAGCATCAAACACCGACATTCCTGCAGCCCACAGAGAAAGCGCACAGGCGATGGTCAGCAAAACATAGATAAGCCACAGTGTTTTCGCAGTTTCAGCAATCCGGGGACGCATTTTATTGTCTTTCAACGGGCCGGGCATTTCTGCACGGTAGAGCTGCATCCCCCCAACACCCAAGATAGGCAAAATGGCCACCGCTAGCACGATGATCCCCATGCCACCAAGCCACTGCAGCATTTGTCGATAGAATAAAATAGCTTTAGGCAGCGAATCCAACCCCACCAGCGTAGTGGCACCGGTGGTTGTCAGCCCAGAGAATGATTCAAAGAATGCATCAGTCAGCGAAAGATTAGGCCGCTCAGAAAATAAAAACGGTAATGCCCCGACACTGCCCAGCACTGTCCAGAACAGCACCACAATCAAAAAGCCCTCTCGGGGCTTCAACTCATGCTTCTGTTTTCGGTTCGGTAGCCATAGCAAAAGGCCTATTGCCAGGGCAACAAAAAAGGTTTCGCTGAAGGCACGGCCGGCACCATCACGATAGATCAAGGCCACTACCCCAGGAATAAACATTGTCCCGGAGAATAAGATAACTAACAGGCCGACAATACGGGTTATGGCACGAAAATGCATTCCGGCACGTTCCTTAGCAATTCACTTGGATGGGGATTATTGCGAAATGGGCGTCAATTGCAACGTACCACGACTGAGATCCCGCAATTTATCCCCGACCTGACTGGCTTGAGTTGCTGGCAAAGAGAGATGGAGTGTCACGAACTGTGCGTAATCACTCTGTAAAATCTGGCCTTCAACCTGCTGTAATAATGTTTCTACTATGGACAACTGCGCATAGTCACACTGCAAAGTATATTCTACCTGTGGGACTTTATATTTTACTTCAATTTGCTTCAACGCCTGTTGAACACCACTGCCATAAGCCCTGACTAACCCACCAGTACCCAGCTTGATGCCACCATAATAGCGTACAACCACCGCGGTTATTTCACCTATTCCACAGCCCATCAGTTGGGCAAGAATCGGTTTACCCGCCGTGCCCGAAGGCTCGCCATCATCGGAAAAACCTAATTGCTGTGAATCTGTAGGTGCCCCGGCAACAAAAGCCCAGCAATGATGCCGGGCAGTTGGATGCTGCTGCTTTACCTGCTGAATAAAATCTTTCGCTTCATTCACCCCACTGGTAGGAGCCAGCAAGGTGATGAATCGACTTTTTTTAATCTCTTCGCTGATAGTCACCGGCGCTGCAGGTATTAAATAAGGCTGCATCAGGCCAGCTTCAGGTCACGAGTCATGTTCTCAACCCGATTATCGTGAATAACGATATTGTCTTCTATACGAATACCACCATAAGGTTTCAGTGTTTCAATAAGATCCCAATTGAAATGCTGACTGAATTCACCGGAGCGCCAAGGTGCCAGTAAGGATTCAATAAAGTAGAGGCCGGGTTCAATGGTCAACACCATGCGCGGTTGCAGAATACGGGTGCAGCGTAAGTAAGGATATTTGGATGGCGCGCTGAGATGCGTCCCTTTATCGTCCTGCATAAAACCAGCAGTATCATGCACTTGTAACCCTAGAGGGTGACCCAACCCGTGCGGTAAGAATGGGCAGGTAATACCTTGTTCGACCATCGCCTCTTCACTGATACCCGTAACCAGATTATGAGTACGCAGCAACTTGGCAATACGCTGATGCATCTGAACATGATAATCGGTATAGCGCTCACCACTTTTAATGGTTTTAATCAGTTCAAGCTGTTCATTATTAAGGTCTTTGATCAATGCGGCAAAATCGTTTTCACTGTCTGCGGCATAAGTGCGGGTCAAGTCAGCAGCATAGCCATTATATTCCGCGCCCGCATCCATCAGGAAACTACGCATTTCTGCCGGTGGTTGGTGTTGTAGCGTGGTGTAATGGAGTACAGCCGAATGTTCATTCAGCGCAACAATATTATCATAGGGCACATCAGTATCACGATGACCGGTAGCCATCAGATAAGCGAGATTGATATCGAACTCACTCATACCTGACTGGAATGCTTCATGAGCTGCGCGATGTCCGGCAACTGCCGTCTTTTGCGCTTCACGCATGCAAGCCAGTTCATAATCTGTTTTATAAGAGCGGTAGAAATGCAGATAATCCAACACTGGCTGTGGGTTAATGTTTTCTGCACTGAAACCCAAGGCCTGGGCGCGTTCCTGAGCATATCCAATGTATGCAACGCGATCGCGCTGTGCCGGTAATAGTTGTGCAATATCATTAGCGTTTGCCAATGGTTGAATATCAATGGCCTTGGTCCAGAAGCTATCTGGTAACGGCTCAACACAGTGCCAATAATCTACCGGGGAGTAAAACCATAACTTCGGCGAATTAACGCCATCAACCCATAACCAGCAGTTTGGAACTTGCGTCACCGGCACCCAAGCTTTGAATTGGGCATTAACTTTAAAAGGATAGTCACGGTCATCAAGGAAAATACGTTGCAACTCACCGGAATGAATCAATAAAGCATCTAACTGATGACGCTCTAACACCTCACGAGTGCGTTGTTGTAGAGTGGATAAATGTTCGTTATATAAAGAAGCCAGCGTTTCCATCACAGTACCCTTCGCTATTAGAACTTAATTTTTCAATCTTATCATAGTCGCCGAGGCCATGTTTCGCCGACACTCATTCCATGATGTGATAACAACAATATCCAAAATAACTGACGTGATAACTCGCTCGCAAGTAGGCAATAAATCCATTTTTCAGCCCCTCGATACGCCTCGAATAAAATTGATGAAAATCAATTATGCCATCCGATTGACTGTGATCTTCACTGCAAAAAATCAATCTCTTGTTTGCAATTCATTAACAAAATATCCACACTTCCTGAATATCTGGTCATACCAGATCACATGCGCTTATTCAGGAGATAGATATGCTCTACCAAAGCGAAACATTAAAGCTTCACTGGCTGGAAAACGGCATTGCCGAGTTGGTGTTTGAAGCACCGGGTTCAGTTAATAAACTGGATACTAAAACCGTAGCCAATCTGGGTGAGGCCTTGATTGTGTTGGAAAAACAAAGCGAACTCAAAGGGTTACTATTGAGTTCTACTAAGGCGGCCTTTATTGTTGGCGCTGATATCACAGAGTTTCTATCCCTGTTTAATGCCCCACCGGAAAAGTTGCATCAATGGTTGGTGTTCGCCAACGACATTTTCAATCGTTTGGAAGATTTACCGGTACCGACCCTATCTGCGATCAATGGATATGCGCTGGGTGGCGGGTGCGAATGTATTCTGGCCACAGATTTCCGTGTGGCTTCACCAGAAGCACGTATTGGCCTACCGGAAACCAAGCTCGGAATCATGCCAGGTTTTGGCGGTTCAGTTCGCTTGCCACGGTTATTAGGCGCTGACAGTGCGTTGGAAATTATCGCGGCTGGCAAAGATATTATTGCTAAAGATGCTTTAAAAGTTGGTCTGATTGATGCTGTCGTCGCCCCTGAGAAACTGGCTGATGCAGCTTTAACCATGCTGAAACAGGCTATTGACGGCAAACTTGACTGGAAAGCCGCTCGCCTCCCGAAATTGGAGCCGCTGAAGCTCAACCCCACTGAAGCCGCCATGTGTTTTACCATTGCTAAAGGCATGGTCATGCAAGTAGCAGGTAAACACTATCCAGCTCCCCTGACCGCAGTCAAAACCATCGAGGCCGCCGCAAAACTTGGTCGAACCGAAGCATTGAAGTTGGAAACCACCAGTTTTGTCCGTTTAGCGGGATCCAATGAAGCCCGGGCATTAGTCGGTATTTTCCTCAATGATCAATATGTTAAAGGACAGGCTAAAAAACTGTCCAAAGGTGTTAGTGCACCAAAACAGGCCGCAGTACTGGGTGCGGGGATTATGGGCGGTGGAATTGCCTATCAATCAGCACTGAAAGCTGTGCCAGTCATTATGAAAGACATTAATGAAAAATCCCTGACACTGGGGATGAATGAGGCGGCCAAGTTACTGAATAAACAGTTGGAACGCGGCAAAGTGGATGGTCTGAAAATGGCGAGTATCTTAGCGACTATCCAGCCAACACTTGATTACACTGGTATTGAACGCGCCCAAGTCATCGTAGAAGCGGTGGTGGAAAATCCAAAAGTGAAAGCGGCGGTGCTGGCTGAAGTTGAAGCATTGATCGGCGAAGAAACTGTTTTGGCCTCTAACACCTCTACAATTCCGATCGATCAGCTCGCTAAATCCCTTAAACGCCCAGAAAACTTCTGTGGCATGCACTTCTTCAACCCCGTTCATCGCATGCCACTGGTTGAAATTATTCGAGGTGCGAAAACCTCAGATAAAACTATCGCTGCTGTTGTCGCATACGCCACGCAAATGGGTAAAACCCCGATTGTGGTCAATGATTGCCCAGGTTTCTTTGTTAACCGCGTTTTATTCCCGTATCTGGCCGGGTTCGGTATGTTAGTCAGAGACGGAGCGGACTTCCGCCAAATTGATAAAGTGATGGAAAAACAATTTGGCTGGCCAATGGGCCCTGCCTATCTATTAGATGTGGTCGGCATTGATACCGCGCACCATGCACAAGCTGTAATGGCTGCTGGCTTCCCTGAACGTATGAATAAAGATTATCGCGATGCGGTTGACGTCATGTTCGAAAACCAACGATTTGGTCAAAAAAATGGCCAGGGTTTCTACCGTTACACCCAAGATGCCAAAGGCAAACCGCGTAAAGAGAATGATGAACAAGTAGATGTGTTATTAGCACAAGTCATTCAATCAGTTAAGAAATTTAGTGATGAAGATATTATTGCCCGCACCATGATCCCGATGATCAATGAAGTCGTGCGGTGTCTGGAAGAAGGTATTATTGCCAGCCCGGCTGAGGGCGACATGGCGCTGGTGTATGGCATTGGGTTCCCGCCATTCCACGGCGGCGTTTTCCGTTACCTTGACACCATCGGCAGTGCAAATTATGTCGAAATGGCTCAGCGTTATGTTCATCTTGGTGCGCTGTATCACGTCCCGGCGGGGCTGAGGGCCAAAGCTGAACATAACGAAAGCTATTATCCTGTAGCGACAGCGCTGCCTGATATTTCTACCAGTCAACCGGCATGAGGTCTGAAAACATGGAAAATGTAGTCATTATTGATGCCGTCCGCACACCGATGGGCCGCTCCAAAGGCGGCGCATTCCGTCAGGTTCGGGCGGAAGATCTCTCTGCTCACTTAATGCGGGCAATTCTGAGCCGCAATCCTAAGCTGAATGCCGCCGAAATCGACGATATTTATTGGGGTTGTGTGCAGCAAACACTAGAGCAGGGCTTTAATATCGCCCGCAATGCTTCTTTGCTGGCCGAAATTCCTCATAGTGTCCCTGCGGTGACAGTAAACCGCCTGTGTGGCTCATCAATGCAAGCTTTGCATGATGGTGCCAGAGCTATCATGGTGGGTGATGCGCAAGTCAGTTTGATTGGTGGTGTGGAACATATGGGCCATGTACCCATGAATCACGGTGTTGATTTCCATCCTGGCATGGGCCGCACTGTGGCTAAAGCCGCAGGAATGATGGGGCTAACAGCCGAAATGCTGGCAAAGATTCATAATATCAGCCGCGAGTCTCAAGATGAGTTTGCAGTCCGCTCCCATCAACGGGCATCTGCCGCCACACAGGAAGGCTATTTTGCCAAAGAGATTGTCGCCACCAATGGACACGATGCCGATGGCATATTAAAACGCTTTGATTTTGATGAAGTTATTCGCCCTGAAACCAATTTGGCGGGTTTAGCGGCTCTACGCCCAGCGTTTGATCCAGTGAATGGGACAGTGACGGCGGGGACATCCTCAGCACTTTCTGATGGTGCCTCCGCGATGCTAATCATGAGCGAATCTCGTGCAAAATCATTGGGTTTGACGCCACGTGCCCGTATTCGCTCGATGGCAGTGGTCGGTTGCGACCCATCAATTATGGGCTATGGCCCAGTACCCGCCAGCAAATTGGCACTAAAGCGCGCCGGGCTTAAGCTCGAAGATATTGGTTTATTTGAATTAAATGAGGCGTTTGCCGCTCAGTCATTGGCTTGCTTGAAAGGTTTGGGTCTGCTGGAAAGCATGGATGACAAGGTAAACCTGAATGGGGGCGCCATTGCACTCGGCCATCCATTAGGCTGTTCAGGAGCACGAATTTCCACCACGTTGCTCAACCTGATGGAGCGTCGTGACGTGCAATTCGGGCTGGCAACCATGTGCATTGGCTTAGGCCAAGGCATTGCGACTGTCTTTGAACGCGTATAACCAAAAAACATTAAGGGCCTGAATACAGGCCCTTAGACTGGAGTTTAGTTGCCGTTTTCCCGCCTGTCAGGGGCGGGCTTTTTAACTGCCGCTTTACTCAGATAAAAGCAAAAGCATCGCCATAAATATGGGATTCCAGCGCGCCGCGTTCTGCACAAAAACGCTCACGTGCAATCTTCGCCATTTCAAAACGACCCGCGATATAAATATCCTGCTCAGCAAGAGAACCAAAGTCTTGCAGCACCGCACTCAGAACCGTTCCGGTACGACCGCGCCAACCCTCTTCCGGTTGCTCAACCACGGGGATAACTTTCAACTGCGGATATTTTATCGACAGCGCTTCCAGTTCGCTGAGGTCATATAAATGTATAGCTTCGCGCCCTCCCCAATAGATGGAGACTTCGCGATCAGGTTGCTCAGCCAATGCCGCCAACAAAATGGAGCGCGCATAGGAAAAACCTGTACCACCAGCAATCAAGACCAATGGTCGATGACTGCCCTCGCGGAACCACGCCTCGCCATGCGGGATATCCACATCCAGTGTTTTCTCTTTCAGAATTCTATCCATCACCGCCATAGCATACAGGTTGAGCTCCGAAGCCCCGATATGCAGCTCGATGAAGTCTGTTTCCAGTGGCGTGGACGCCATAGAGAATGGCCGTTTATCACGCTCGTCCATGACGACCATCAAATACTGCCCAGCACGGAAAGAAAATGCAGATGCAGGCACCAATTGCACCCGGTACACCGTATCGGTAATGGCCTCTACGGAGGTTACTTTACAGCTTAAAGTTGTCATGCCTTCCCTCTGTCGGGTCATCAAATGCAAAACTAAGGACAAAATGGACGCCGGTTAGCGTTTCGTCTCTTTGTCACTGAAAATGGCGAGTTCGTCCCAAATAGCATCAACGCGGGCGCGGACTTCTTCATCCATTTTAATTGGACGCCCCCATTCACGTGGAGTCTCTGCTGGCCATTTGTTGGTGGCATCCAGCCCCATTTTCGATCCTAAACCGGAAACCGGCGAGGCGAAATCCAAGTAATCTATTGGCGTATTTTCAATTAATACCGTATCGCGGGAAGGATCCATTCGGGTCGTAATCGCCCAAATAACATCATTCCAATCACGAGCATTAATGTCATCGTCACAGACAATAACAAATTTTGTATACATAAACTGGCGTAAAAACGACCAAACACCCATCATCACGCGTTTAGCATGACCAGCATACTGTTTTTTGATTGTTACCACGGCCAAGCGGTATGAACATCCCTCGGGTGGTAGATAAAAATCAACAATCTCTGGGAATTGCTTTTGCAAAATAGGAACAAATACTTCATTCAGCGCAACCCCCATCACCGCCGGTTCATCCGGAGGACGGCCAGTATAAGTTGAATGATAAATCGCGTCTTTACGTTGGGTAATATGTGTGACGGTAAAGACCGGGAAGCTATCAATCTCGTTGTAATAGCCGGTATGGTCACCATAAGGGCCTTCTGGTGCCATCTCACCCTGCTCAATATATCCTTCCAATACAATTTCTGCACTTGCAGGAACTTCAAGTGCGTTGGAAAGACACTTTACGACCTCGGTTTTATGTCCGCGTAATAAACCAGCAAAAGCATATTCAGACAGTGTATCTGGCACGGGCGTTACCGCAGCCAAAATAGTCGCAGGATCAGCCCCCAGCGCGACGGCTACTGGGAAACGCTCACCGGGATGTGCTTCACACCATTCTTGATAATCCAAAGCGCCGCCACGATGAGATAACCAGCGCATAATTAACTTATTTTTGCCCAGGACTTGTTGGCGATAGATACCCAAGTTCTGGCGCTCTTTATGTGGCCCTCGGGTAACCGTCAAGCCCCAAGAGACTAATGGAGCTGCATCCTCAGGCCAACAGTGCATAACAGGGATTCGGCTTAGATCGACATCTTCCCCCTCCCATACTTGCTCTTGGCACGGGGCAGAGCTTAAGCATTTCGTCGGCATATTCAATACCTGCTTGAATTTCGGCAGTTTATCGAATAAATCGCGAAAACCTTTTGGCGGATCAGGCTCTTTCAGGAAAGCTAACAGCTTGCCGACATCGCGCAGTGCACTGACATCTTCTTGCCCCATTCCCATAGCAACCCGTTTAGCTGTGCCAAACAGGTTACACAGCACGGGCATACTGTAGCCTTTCGGATTCTCAAAAAGTAATGCAGGCCCACCAGCACGCAAAGTGCGATCGGCAATTTCTGTCATTTCCAGATAAGGATCAATAGGCTGGCTAATACGTTTAAGTTCACCCCTCTGTTCCAGCAACGAGAGGAAGTCACGTAAGTCACGGTATTTCATGCTGATCATTTCGGCGGCTAGGTGATGCGCCATTATAGGCTGTCTTTATAGCAGTTGCTGTCTTTTTGTTAAAAATGAATGCAGGCTAACTCGAAAAAATATCATATGATTATTGACTATCTATTATTAACTTTTACAAAAAAAGATATAGGATTTTCGATAAAAATCATGGTTAATCACTTAAATAACAAATAGATATATCAAATGATGTTTTTTCCTTACTGTATATGTATCCCCATTTTTGTTATGCTGCCGGGTAGTAGCTAAAGGCATATGAAATTATGAAACACTGGCATTTGTTATATTGTAAACGTGGTCAGCTTTTGCGTGCTAAAGAGCATCTAGAGCGACAAGAAGTGAATTGCTGGACACCGATAGTCGCTATCGAAAAGTTAGTGCGCGGAAAACGAACTGAAATGACGGAAGCACTATTCCCAAATTATCTGTTTGTGGAGTTTGATCCGGAGCAGATTCATACCACAACGATAAGCGCCACCCGGGGTGTTAGTCACTTTGTCCGATTTGGCGTACAGCCCGCAGTAATCCCGGCAATCGTTATTACTGAGATGCAATCCTATACTGCAGATAAAATAATTGATCCTGAAATACCCACTCCTGGCGATATCGTGACAATTACTGAGGGTATCTTTGCTGGTTTACACGCGATTTATACCGAGCCAGATGGTGAAGCTCGTTCAATGTTGTTGCTGAATATGCTCAATAGCCAAGTGCTACAAAGTCTGGATAATCGTCAGTTTGAAAAGCAATAAAACTCTTAATTAACAAACCCAAGGTAGGTATCTCAGTACCTACCCTGCGACTTTTATTACTACCAAACTATTAACGCTGCATATGGTCGTCATGCAACCATTGGGCAACTTGCTTGGCAAAATAAGTTAATACTCCATCCGCACCCGCGCGTTTAAAGCACAGTAGCGACTCCATAACGGTTGGTTTTTCTTGCAGCCAGCCATTTTGGATTGCTGCCATATGCATCGCATATTCACCGGAAACCTGATAAGCAAAGGTCGGAACTCCAAAAGTGTCTTTCACCCGGCGTACCACATCTAAATATGGCATCCCAGGCTTGACCATCACCATGTCGGCCCCTTCCTGCAAGTCTTGAGCAATCTCTTGTAAAGCTTCATCACTATTGGCCGGGTCCATTTGATAGGTTTTCTTATTTCCCCCTTTCAGATTGCTACTAGAACCAATAGCGTCGCGGAATGGACCATAGTAACAAGAGGCATATTTTGCTGAATACGCCATAATTTGCGTATTTACCAATCCTTGTAGCTCTAACTGATCGCGAATAGCACCAATACGGCCATCCATCATATCGCTCGGGGCCACAATCTCAGCACCAGCTTCTGCATGTGACAATGCTTGGCGCACTAAAATCTCTTTGGTTATGTCATTAATGACATAACCGTCAGCGTCAATCACACCATCTTGCCCATGGGTTGTGTAGGGGTCGAGGGCAACATCCGTAAGAATGCCGAGCTCTGGCACCGCATCTTTTAATGCTCGTATAGTGCGTTGTACCAGTCCATCCGGGTTATAAGCTTCTTCCGCATGTAATGATTTCATACCTGATTCAATAACCGGGAATAACGATATGACCGGAACGCCAAGCTTGGCAATGATTTCAGCTTCTTTCACCAACAAATCAATCGTCATACGCGAGACTCCTGGCATAGACGAAACAGCTTGTTGATGGTTTGTTCCTTCCATGACAAACACCGGATAGATCAAGTCATTGACTGTCAGCTGATTTTCAGCGACCAGTCGACGACTGAAATCATGACGGCGCACACGGCGCATACGGCGACCAGGGAAGGTGCCCGGGAATGCATAGCTCATATTGTTCTCCTAACTCAAACCAACCGGAAAATCCGGCGGGCGTTTTCATCAGTTTTCTGCCCTAGCCATTTAGGGTCTTCTTGTCGCCAGACAGCAACCTGCTGGACGATATGGGGCAGAAAGCAGGGTTCATTGCGACGAGATGCCGGTTTAGGATATATATCCCGTGGCAATAAATACGGGGCATCGGTTTCTAGCAGTAATTGCTGGACAGGAATACGCGGCAATAACGCCCTCAATTCAAGACCACGACGTTCATCGCAAACCCAACCAGTGATACCGATAGATAAGCCCAATGCCAGACAGGAATCCAATTCATCAGCAGTGCCGGTAAAACAATGCACAACAGCTGCGGGAATTTTATCTAGCCAAGGTGAAAGCAAAGCAATGAAACGATCGTGCGCCTCTCGGCAATGCAAGAATACCGGCAAAGAAAGCTCGGCAGCTAAGGCAAGCTGTGCGGTAAAAGCAATCTCTTGCTCAGTTGGAGTAGAAAAATTGCGGTTAAAATCCAACCCACACTCACCAATAGCAACCACTGCGGCATGTGCTGCCAATCCCCGGATTTTCTGCTCCACATCTTTTTGCCAACTGCTCGCATGATGGGGATGAACACCGGCGGTTGACCAGCAATATCTCGGATAGGCTGTGGCAAGCTCAAGGGCTGCCTGGCTTTCTTCTGCATCAGTACCGGTAATAAGCATACCGGAGATCCCAGCATCTTTTGCGCGGGCCACGACTTGAGGGCAATCTTTTGCAAATTGTGAACTGGTTAAGTTCACGCCGATATCAAACATAAGTGTCCCAAAACAGAAGCCGCCCAGAAGGCGGCTAAAATATCAAAGTAGAAATTTAAGACTCTTTAGGATGGTTATCGACTTCTTCATCCTCTTCCTCAATATCGGTACGGCGTTGTTTGCCGGTGTAGAAGCGAGCAAAGAACACGCCCACTTCAAATAACAGATACATCGGAATCGCTAACAGTGTTTGTGACAGCACATCAGGTGGGGTAAGGAGCATTCCCACAACAAAAGCACCAACAAACACATAAGGCCGTTTCTTCTTCAATGCTTCAGGTGTTGTTACTCCCGCCCAGCACAAAAGAATTATCGCAATCGGAACTTCAAAAGAAATACCAAAAGCCATAAAAAGCGCCATAACGAAATCAAGATATTTGGTGATATCCGTCGCGATTAACACACTTTCCGGCGCGGTTTTGGCAAAAAAGCCAAAAGCTAGCGGAAAAACAATAAAATAGGCAAATGCCATTCCCAGATAAAATAAGAAGCTGCTGGATATCAGCAGTGGGATCATCAAGCGGCGCTCATGTTTATACAGCGCAGGGGCGATAAATGCCCAAACCTGATAGAGGATCATCGGCGCTGAAACAAATACTGAGACCATCATGGTCAATTTAATCGGGGTAAAGAACGGTGATGCGACATCTGTTGCAATCATACTAGAACCAGCAGGCAGTTGTTTGATCAACGGAGCTGACACCAAGTGGTAGATATCATTGGCAAAGAAAACCAAGACGAAAAAAACCACTAAAATAGTGATGATGCAATTCAATAGCCGCTTACGCAGTTCTATTAAATGAGTAATAAGGGGTTGGGTATCATCAACAGCCATGTTTACCGATCGCCGCCAGGTTGGTGAGTTCGAGGTTGACCAGCACTGAGTGAGTCTGTGCTATGAGTATCAACTGCGGCAGTTTGTGCCTGAGTTACGCGGGTATTAGTAACAGGAACAGGCTCCCGATCTACAGAAGAAATAGACGCAGAAGATGCCTCAACCTGAACAATGGGTTTATCATCGCCATCATGGGCGGTTTCAACCGCTACCGGAACGACTGTTTTATCAATATCAGTACTCGGAGCTTGCGGTGATGCTTGAACTTTCGTTGCTGACTCTGCAGGCGTAACACCATCATGAATCGCTTCCGGTTCAGTAACGAGCGGATTATGGATCGTATGTGGTGCTTCCGAGCCGATGTCAGAATGATAAGAACGCTTCAGTGCTTCAGCAGCCTCTTTGAGTTCATCCATTGAGGCTTTCAGCTCAGGTGTCAAGTTCTGCAAACCAGCTTCTTCTGCTTTTTTCAGGCTGTCTTGCAACTCTTGTATTTTAAGCTCTTGGGCTAACTCGTTTTGCACTGTTGCCGCAAGTGAACGCAATGTCCGAATCCAACCAGCAACGGTTCTGACAGCAACCGGTAATCGTTCTGGCCCAAGGACGACCAGCCCGATCACCAGCACCAGTAACAGTTCACTAAACCCGATATCGAACACAGCTTATCCCTGCTCTTTGTCGTGGCTCTTAGATTCTTCAGCTTTGACTGCTGGCTGCTGTTTTTCAGTAAGAGTCTTTGCAAAATCAGCATCATTGCTGGTTTTATCAGTATCAGTTGGCGGGGTTTGTGTGTCATCACCAATCGCTTTTTTAAAACCCTTGATAGATGCACCCAGATCTGACCCTAGCGTCCGCAATTTGTTAGTACCAAACAACAGAACGACAATCACGGCAATAATTAATAACTGCCAAATACTTATACCACCCATTACATTCACCTCTATATTACAGGGGTTATTTCACATAGGGCCGCATTATACGTCATATAGCCCTAGTGAATACCTATCTAACTTACCGCATTTTGAACTAGCGCATAGCTTCTTGAACAAATAAGTGGCTTCTTGAATAACTTTTACATAACTCATTAGCCGCGCAATGGCCTATCCACCGATACTTTTAGCAATAAGTCACTAACTGGTTCGCCGCCAACCAATAAACCAAGCCAATACTCCAGCGACAATGAACCCAGTTGAAATTTCTACCGCATCAGCCAAGAATAAAATGGTACCACTGACTAATAGTGTAGCGCCAACACCGAATAAATACCGTGATTGACCCTGACGTTGCTGCTGACCTTGCATTTGAGTTGTGAGCTTATCGACACTTTGCTGTAGTAATTTATGCTGCTGCAAGCTGTCATAAACAAGTTCTGGTAACTCAGGGAATTTTTCCGCCCAGAATGGTGCTTTCTCTTTCAATGCACGAATAACAGCAGGTAACCCGACTTGATCCCGCAACCAGCTTTCCAGGAAAGGTTTTGCCGTCGTCCAGAGATCAAGCTGTGGGTAGAGTTGACGCCCTAAGCCTTCAACATACAACAACGTTTTCTGTAGTAAAACCAGCTGTGGTTGAACTTCCATATTAAAGCGACGTGCCGTGTTAAAGAGATTCAATAGCACATGGCCGAATGATATTTCCGCCAGTGGTTTTTCGAAAATAGGCTCACAGACGGTACGGATAGCGAATTCAAAATCTTCAACATTAGTGTCACGGGGAACCCAACCGGAATCGACGTGTAGTTCTGCAACTCGGCGATAATCCCGATTAAAGAAAGCAATGAAATTTTCAGCGAGATAGCGTTTATCTGCTTTATTCAGTGAGCCAACAATACCGCAATCAATACCGATGTAAAGTGGGTCGTGAGGATGCTCATAACTGACAAAAATATTCCCCGGGTGCATATCTGCATGGAAAAAACTGTCACGGAAAACCTGAGTGAAGAAGACTTGGACCCCGCGCTCAGCCAACAACTTCATATTGGTGCCTTGATCTTCAAGGGCTGTAATATCAGATACGGGAATACCGTAAATTCGCTCCATCACCAATACACTTTCCCGGCAATAATCAGAATAGACCTCGGGAATATAGAGCATTGGACTGCCTTCAAAATTACGGCGCAACTGAATAGCATTGGCGGCTTCACGCAGTAAATTTAGCTCATCAAGCAGTGTTTTTTCGTATTCACGTACTACTTCGCGCGGGCGTAATCTACGACCATCAGGTAAAAGCTTAGGAACCCAACCCGCCAGACGATACATTAAGCGTACATCTGCTTTGATAATCGGCAAGATATCAGGGCGAATGACTTTGAGTACAACTTCTTGGCCGTTTTCTTTTAAACGCGCAGTATGTACCTGAGCGATGGAAGCAGAGGCTAAAGCTTCCTGCTCAAAGTCATCAAACCATGTTTCTAGCGGCCCGCCCATCGCAATTTCAATATACTTGCGTGCAAGCGCACCATCAAATGGAGCGACTCTATCTTGTAACAAAGCAAGTTGATCGGCAATTTCAGGTGGGAAAAGGTCGCGGCGAGTAGACATCATCTGACCAAATTTGATCCAGACAGGTCCTAGCTCCTGTAAGGCAAGACGTAAACGCTCCCCTAGCGGTTTATCTTTATGACGATTAGGCAACCAGAAAAATAAATGACGGCCAATACGCAATGGTAGCGTCAAACGTATATTCGGGATTAACTCATCCAGCCCATAGCTCAAAAAAACCCGAATGATAAGATACAGGCGCCGAAGTTCTCCTGGCGTCATTGTTTTGTCTCCATGGTTACCAATCTGGTAGTCAAAGCCTCGGTAGCTCGAGCGGTGGCATCAACCTCTTCGTTAAACCACACAACTTCCAGCGGCGCTGGAGCCATTTTCCATTCTTCAGTTATTGCTTCAGCCAAGTAGTTTTGCTGCTGTTGCAACTGGTTACTGAGAAAACGGCTACTTTTTTGTACTACCTGCCCAATGGTTTCCGCTGCTATATCACCAATATAGGGAGCCAGCCATTCTGCTGGCTCCCACTCGGCAAGATCTAATAACGTAACAAGCTGTTGAACTACCTGGATATCATCTTCGACAATCAGCTCACCACTACGCATCAAAGATGAAAGCTGCTGACGGTCACGCAGTTTCACCAACACAGCAACATCCGTTTTCACTATGCAATCCGCATCACCATCCCATCGACTTAAAACATCAACCTGCCGTTCGCTAAATACTAATAACAGAGGGAAGCTCATTTCACGTAACTCAATACGCAGGACTTTCCCCGCTAAACGTAAACGTGCAGCTTTTAGGCTTTTGTCGCGAAAGAGCACACTATTTAGTGATGTTTCTATAGCGGCTGTTATTAGCGGCGATAACAAAGTTGGTTTCAGTAACAAAGGTTTATATATCAGTGACTTTAGCGGCATAACAATATTCCTGTTAGAACTTGAAACCCCGATGTAACGCAACAATACCACCGGTTAAATTGGAATAGGTTACGTTCTCAAAGCCGGCATCTATCATCATACCTTTCAGTGTTTCTTGGTCAGGGTGCATCCGAATAGATTCCGCCAAATAACGGTAGCTTTCAGAGTCCTGCGCCACAAGTTCACCAATCTTAGGCAATATATGGAAAGAGTAAGCGTCATAGGCTTTGCTGAGAGGTGCCAAAAGTGGTTTGGAAAACTCGAGAACCAACAAGCGGCCTCCGGGCTTTAATACCCGGAACATAGAACGCAGGGCCTTTTCTTTTTCAGTTACATTCCGCAAGCCAAATGAAATGGTAATGCAATCAAAATAATTATCAGGGAAAGGCAAGGCTTCAGCATTGGCTTGTACATAGCTGACATTACCAACAATACCTTTGTCACGCAGCTTTTCACGGCCCATACGCAACATTGACTCATTAATATCGGCCAAAACCACTTCACCCTGCTCACCTACAAGGCGAGAGAATTTAGCCGTCAAATCTCCGGTACCACCCGCTAGATCCAATACCCGTTGACCGCGCCGAACACCGCTACAATCAATGGTAAAACGCTTCCAAATACGATGAACGCCGAACGACATCAGGTCATTCATCAGATCATATTTGGCAGCTACGGAATGAAAAACTTCTGCCACCATGCCTTCTTTCTGTTCTTTGGCTATGGTGCGAAAACCAAAATGAGTGGTTTCCTTCTCCTGATCTACCATTTTCTGTGCCTGCTTTTCAGTCAATTTCTCGAGGAAGTGTACCAGAACTCCGATGAAAGCCCCATCTCACTTGATATTAAGGTAACTGCTTAATCACAGTTTTCTCAACATCATACAGAAGGGGAACATGCAACTAGCCCTGATACTTCAGCGGTGCAGAATCATTCATTTTGGACTCTGCATCATCAGATAGCGCTAAATTGCCCTCGGGTTTATCTTCCATACTAGCTTTCTCTGCTAGTGTTGGACTAATAGGTCGTTTTACCTCGACCCCCAGAGTACGAAAACTTTCAACTTGCCCTATAAGGTTACCACGGCCTTGCGACAGTTTGTTCATTGCCTGACGATAACTTAATTGCGCTTTATCAAGGCTTTGCCCTAAAGACTCCATATCATCAACAAATAAGCGTAACTTGTCATAGAGTTTGGCTGCTCTCTCCGCAATACGTTGTGCATTTTGGCTTTGGTGTTCGTAGCGCCATAAGTTAGTAATAGTTCGTAAAGCCACCAACAGTGTTGTTGGGCTAACCAACATAATATTGTGCTGTAATGCTTCGCTGACCAATTCTGGTTGGCGATCAATAGCGACCAAAAATGCAGGTTCAACAGGAATAAACATCAGTACATAGTCGAGGGAACGTAAGCCAGGAAGTTGCTGATAATCCTTACGGCCCAACATTCTGATATGGGCACGCAATGATGATAAGTGCTCATTTAATGCTGCTTCGCGCTCAATATCATCTTCACTATTAAAATAGCGCTCATAAGCTACTAACGACATTTTAGCATCGATAACGACATCTTTACCCTGTGGTAAGCGCACAATGACATCCGGCTGCATACGACTATTACCATCGATTTTTACGCTAACTTGGGTTTGGTACTCATACCCCTCACGTAACCCTGAAGCTTCGAGCACCTTAGCTAAAACAACTTCACCCCAATTACCCTGGGTTTTATTATCCCCTTTAAGGGCCTTGGTCAGATTTAGAGCTTCCCGTGCCATTTGAGCATTGAGTTGTTGTAAGTTACGGATTTCATGGGTGAGAGTATGCCTTTCCCGAGCCTCTTGCCCAAAGCTATCCTGAACCTGCTTTCGAAAACCATCTAGCTGTTCTCGGAGAGGTAATAGTAAGCGATCCAGACTGTGCTTATTTTGTTCGTCCGTACGACGACCGGTTTGTTCAAAGATGCGATTTGCCAGATTTTCGAACTGTGTGGTTAGCCGTTGCTCACTATTTAGGAGTAAACGCTGCTTTTCTTCTGCGCTCAACCGTGTTTCTTCCAAGCGGATAGTGACTTCTCGCAATTCAGCTTCTTGCGCGCTATTCACCTCTCGTTGAGCCCGTAATTCTTGATTGAGCTGCTCACATTCATTATGCCAATGAGCTAATTGTTGTAGTTTTTCAGCATTTGCCGCTAACTGGCTGTGCAAATTACGCTGTTCTAATTCACCTTGCCGTAATTGCTGTTCATTACGTTGTAAAAGGGACTGTAATTCTAAGGTATTTTGCTGAAACTGTTGTAGTGACTGCTCCAGCAACCGCCGCTCTATATCTTGCTGTGCTTTATTGCGCTGCTGATACAAACTGGCAATCAGCCAACCAATAAGCCCACCAATTAGGCAGCCTCCCAGCCCATAAAATAAACTGATATCCACGGTTATCTCCCCATTAACCTATTGTCAGTCAAGGTAAGGGGATACTGTATGGATGTCCAGAGTGTTTTTCCGTTACATACCATCTTGCGATGCTGTACGCATAAATAACAAGCAGATAAAAAACCACTTACTTTGCGACAAAAAAATGCGTTAAAACTGTCAACCACAAAATATGGATACCACTTTAGGTTCAAACAGAGTTAATCAATCCAGTGAGAAAGCCACTGAATACCAAAGGCACCGGGAGCCAGAATACCGAATGCCCAAATGATGGCAGAGGTGATATTAGCTAACTGGAAATAGAACCTTGGCATAGCACAAATTCCGGCAACTAAAGGAACAACCGCGCGTAATGGGCCAAAGAAACGACCAATAAAAGCACCGAAGAACCCCCAACGCTCAAAAAAAGCGTGCCCGCGGACAAGTAGTTGGGGATTACGGGAAAGTGGCCACAGGGTACCGACGCGATCTTTGTAATAATCACCAATCCAATAGGAGAGCCAATCGCCAAAGAAAGCCCCCGCCACAGCGGCAGCCCAAATCGGCCAGAAGGAAATCCCGCTTTCACCGATTAATGCACCTAATCCGAGCAAGATAACCGTTGCAGGTAGCAGTAAGGAAAGAAAGGCTAACGACTCACCAAAAGCTAGGATAAACACGATAGGTATTGCCCATGCTTCATGTTCACGAACAAAATCAGTAACAATAGCAATGACGTCATTTAAGGTCACAGGCATTTTCCTGTTATCAATAAAGTAGCCACTAGCATACCCAATGTGTCGACATTTTTGCTTAACAAAAAATAAACGGCCAGAAGATTCCGACCGTTCATTAGGACTAAAGCTATTAACTTGTGATATCAAGCGTTGGCAGTAACCGCCTTATTGCCAGCCATTTCGGCTGATCTGCGAATCCACAGCTCACGCCATTTTTTCAGTGCTGATATCAAGATAATTACGCCCAGTGTCATCATGATGATTGAGATGATGCCATTGAACAGATTGTAACCTTTCGCTGCTGAGTTGAAGTACACATGGGTGATCATCCAGTAGCCAGCATAGTTGACGGTAACAAACAGATAAGCCAGTGGGATAACACAGGTCAGCATATAAACCCGCTTGGTTGCCAAGCGTAGGATGATAGTGGCACCAATGATTAAACCAACAGAAGCCATTAACTGGTTTGATACACCAAACAACGCCCAGACCGAATTGATATCACCAGAGTTGAGGAGATAACCCCACAACGCACAAGCAATAACGCTGCACGCCAATGTACCCGGTAACCAATCAGTGCGTTTTAATGGAGCCCAGATATCGCCCAGGAAATCTTGTAGCAAATAGCGAGCAACACGAGTACCTGAGTCAACTGCTGTCAGGATGAAAACAGCTTCAAACATCACAACAAACTGGAAGAAGTAAGCGGCCAGACTACTAAACCATGGCACACGAATGAAGATATCTGTCATACCCACAGCTAGGGTTACAGCGCCACCGGTACGGCCATACAAATCTAAGCCAATTTCCTGGCTCAGTTTTGGCAGGTTAACCACTTCCATACCGAGCACACTCCAGGCTTCGGCTGAAGAGTTAATCGCGAAGTAGTCAGCAGGGTGCAAAGAAGTTGCAGCGATCAAGGCCATCACCCCGACCATACATTCGGCCAACATCGCACCAAAACCGACAGGTAAGATATCACTCCATTTGTCGATTTGTTTTGGTGTAGTGCCTGAACCAATAAAGGCGTGGAAACCAGAGATAGCACCACAAGCAATAGTAATCGAGATAAACGGCCAGACTGGGCCAGCCAGAACGGGGCCACCACCATGGATAAACTGTGTTACTGCTGGGAATTGAATTTCAGGGTTAATAAACACAACCCCTACAATCAGTGCACCGAACACACCGATTTTCATAAAGCTGGAGAGATAACCGCGAGGAGTTAACAACATCCAGACAGGCAAGGCCGTTGCGAAGAAAGCATACATTGGCAGAATGATACTAACGGTATCCGCCTTCAGCATTAACCATTCACCAAGCCAGGTGCCTTCAATGTAAGGACCGACGAACACGCACACCATAATGGCGGCGATACCGACATAAGAAGCCCCTTTCATGCTGCCGGTCATGCGCTCCCATAAGCCAACACAAATCGCGATAGGGATTGTCATGAACACCGCAAAAGTACCCCAGGGGTTACGTTCCAGTGCATGTACCACAACCATTGATAACCCGGCCATGGTAATAGTGATAATAAATAGCATAGCCAGACCGGTACACCAGCCCGCGACTGGCCCGAGTTCTGATTTAGCCACTTCAGATAGAGATTTACCCTGATGTTTCATGGAAGCGAACAGAACAACGGTGTCGTGAACGGCACCACCGATAACACAACCAATCAATAACCACAGGAAGCCAGGTAAATAACCATATTGGGCTGCCAGTACAGGGCCAACCAAGGGGCCAGCCGCAGCAATAGCTGCAAAGTGGCTACCAAAGTTCACCCACTTTTTAGTTGGAACGTAATCTTTACCATCTTCAAAGGTGTGGGAAGGTGTTACTTCACTGTCATCGACGCGCAGAACCTTACGAACAAAAAAGATACCGTATAGACGGTAGCAGATCACAAGGACACACGCGGAGGCGATAACAAAGGTAATCGCATGTTGCATGAGCATTCTCTCCAGGGAATTTGTCAGGCGTTAACATACGCTTGGTCCCTAAAAGAAATATCAGCGAACTGGTTAAGCGGTAGTTTGCATCATTAAGCGGTTAAAAAGAGCCACTCAGTGGTGGCTCAAGACACGACAAATTAGAAAAACGGCTTCTTAGGGAACAACTATTTCAAGAAATATGACTGCTATTCCAAGAAATATGACTGTAATTTTTCACGCTCAGTGCTGCCAAGACCAAACTCCTGCCGTAGCCACTGCTCACGGCTACCATAATGATCTTGAATACTGCGCAGTGCTGTTTGGATAAACTCTTCTCGAGCTGACAGCACAAAAGCGAATTGTCCTAATGCTTGATCATTTAGCTTTAGCGCCAATTCCGCCAACATATGCTCACGGAAAGGTGCGAGTGTCGTTTCGGTCAGCAGGTAATCTTCCAATACGGTCGATTCATCGGCACCTAAAGCAAACAGCACCAAGGCCGAACCTACACCGGTACGGTCTTTCCCGACGGCACAGTGTTGTACTACGCCCGCAGCGACATGCTCTGGTGAAGCACTATTTTGCAGCAAACTGACGAGCTGTTTATAAGCTTGATTATTAAATGGCAAGCGGCGATACAGCTCTAACATAAAGGCACGGGCATCAAATGTTGCTAACGTCTCGTTAGTCAGTTTCTCGAGATTGGCGTTAACTTCACTACTAAGTGGATTGGCTGGAGTATTGTGATAACTGGCACCCTGCCAAACGATATCGGGTTTGGCCTGGACTTCATCCGCATCGCGGTAATCAAGAATTTGAGTGACGGAGCCACTGCTGAGAACAGTACAATCTTTGGTACTCAAACGGTCAAGCGAACCCGAACGAAACAATAACCCACGCTTGATTCGTCGGCCATCTGCAACAACGTTACCACCGAGATCACGGAAGTTAATACCACCATCCAGTGGCAGTAGAGAAGGATGAGATAAAACAGGTGTCGTCATATTTTCCTCTTATTATTGTCCATTATAAGAGCTACGACATTAACAGATACTCAGCCGAAATAAAGAACGGGCCAGTAAACTGACCCGCTCATATGATATTCATTGATTTATCCACTATGGGTTAGTTACCCATCAGCTGGATGAATTACAGCAAGTGGCGGGCCGCTTCAACGACAATTTTTACTGCATGACTTTCAGTCGCTTTCATGGTTTCTTCGTTCGGGATCTCTTGCTGGGTGCGGTTAACTATTACCCCAGCGACCATACCGGCACGCAGACCCTGACTAGCACACATGGTCAACAAAGTGGCAGATTCCATTTCATAATTCATCACGCCCATTGCTTGCCATTCTTCCATGGAGCCTTTAAAACGGCGGACAACACGGCCAGAGAAGGTGTCGTAACGTTCTTGTCCCGGATAGAAAGTATCTGAAGAAGCTGTGACACCAATATGAGTTTTCGCACCAACTGACTTAGCGGCATTCACTAATGCTGTGGTGCAATCAAAATCAGCTACGGCCGGGAATTCCATTGGAGCAAAATGGAGGCTGGCACCGTCTAAACGCACGGCTGCGGTGGTGACTAATACATCACCAACATTAATATGTGGCTGAATGGCACCAGTAGTACCAATACGCAGGAACGTCCGCACACCAAGTTGCGCCAACTCTTCAACTGCAATAGAGGTTGATGGGCCACCGATACCGGTTGAGCAGACAATCACAGCTTTACCATCGAGTTCGGCACGCCATGAGGTAAATTCACGATGCGAAGCCAGGTGTACTGGGTTATCCATCAATTTAGCGATTTTCTCAACACGCTGTGGATCACCCGGAACGATCGCCAGAGTCGCCCCTTGCAGATCATTCTTAGTCAGGCCCAAGTGAAAAACGTCGGATTTAGCCATGTGTGAGACTCCTCTTTCATGAGAGATGTTATAGGGGGTACAAAGGAATACTTTACTCAAAATCACCACATAATTTCGTGATCATGGTCACCATGACAAAAGAAATGATAACTTCAAATACATTATATATGTGATTAGCTTCACATTATTAACTCATTGAGTCTATTTTCCATACAAAAACAACCCACGGCATCAATGATTTTGGATATGAATAACAATAATAGGACTCATTGGTAATTGTTGGGTGACTATCTTCTTATCATCGATTTATTTATTGGATGTCACCATGTCGTAATAAAACACTTAATTACTGTCATCCTGGCCTCATTAATCTTAAATATTACCTATAGTTAAAATCGTCAGCAGCAAATATCAAGGGCAATGGATAGCTCAACCCAATAAGACTTTACCGAGTCATATTTTCCTCATTTCGTAAGGAGACCACAGTGAAAACTGATCAATCTATGACTCTCAGATCGGCAGTCAGCGGATTCACGCCCGCGGTCGATCCGCTGGCCTCGACTATCCGCCATACCGATCAGCAAGGTATTCACTGCACAGAAACCACCATCCCCTCTCAAGGCGATGAGCTACCGGCTTATGTTGCTAAACCGGCCCAACACTCGGGGCCATATCCTGTAGTTATTGTTGTGCAAGAAATCTTCGGTGTGCATGAACACATTCAAGATATCTGCCGCAGATTGGCGAAACAGGGCTATCTGGCCATCGCCCCTGAGCTGTACTTTCGCCAAGGTGATGCCAAAGAATATGATGATATCAATGCATTAGTTAAAAATCTGGTCAGCAAAGTACCCGACCGGCAGGTTATGGTCGACCTTGACCATACCGCCCACTGGGCATCGCGCCATGGTGGGGATACTAGCAAATTAGCCATTACTGGTTTTTGTTGGGGTGGACGAATTGCATGGCTGTATGCCGCCCATAATCCGCAATTAAAAGCGGCGGTAGCCTGGTATGGCAAACTGGTGGGAGAAAAAACCTTGCTGTTGCCGAAATATCCGGTTGATATTGCAGTGGATCTCAGTGCTCCGGTGCTCGGATTGTATGGCGGTAAAGACGGTAGTATCACGCAAGAACATATCGATATCATGCGCCAGGCATTACGAGCCGCAAATGCCGATGCTGAAATCATTGTCTATCCGGATGCAGGGCATGCATTTAATGCTGATTACCGCCCAAGCTACCATGAAGAATCGGCACTTGATGGTTGGCAGCGCATGCTTGACTGGTTTTCGCAGCACGGAGTCGCCGGGAATCCTGTCACTGAAGAAGATAATAGTTGAAGCAGATAAACAGCAACAAGGGCGCTTGCACGCCCTGTTATTGAGATAAATAATCAGGCCTGTTCTTCGCGCAGACGTTGCGCCGCCAGAACCATGTTCGCCAGTGCCTGGCGAGTTTCCGGCCAACCCCGGGTTTTCAAACCACAGTCCGGGTTAACCCACAGACGTTCCGCTGGGATACGCTGGGCGGCTTTGCGTAATAAAGCTTCAATCCATTCCACACTTGGCACATTCGGTGAGTGAATATCATAAACGCCGGGCCCAATTTCATTGGGATAAGCGAAATCTTCAAATGACTCCAGCAGTTCCATATCTGAGCGGGAAGTTTCGATGGTAATCACATCCGCATCCAGCGCAGCAATGGAATCCATGATGTCATTGAACTCGCAATAACACATATGGGTGTGAATTTGGGTATCATTTTGTGCAACCGCAGCATTCAATTTAAAGGCATCAACTGCCCACTGTAGATAAGCTTGCCAGTCCGCACGGCGCAGCGGCAGGCCTTCGCGCAGTGCAGGCTCATCAATTTGGATGATGCCGATACCGGCTTTTTCCAAGTCCTCTACTTCATCGCGCAATGCTAACGCAATTTGTTTAGCAATGGTTTCACGGCTGACATCTTCGCGCGGGAATGACCAGCACAGAATGGTCACCGGCCCAGTTAACATCCCTTTTACCGGTTTGTCTGTCAAAGATTGAGCATATTTAGCCCATTCAACAGTAATGGCTTCAGGGCGGCTAATATCACCAATAATGACTGGCGGCTTAACGCAACGTGAACCGTAGCTCTGCACCCAACCATTTTGCGTAAAGACAAAACCGTCCAGATGCTCGCCGAAATATTCCACCATGTCATTACGTTCAGCTTCACCATGCACTAGCACGTCCAGACCCAAACGTTCCTGCTCTGCAATAGCTTGCTTGATATGCTCGCTAATACCGGTGCGGTAGTTTTTGCCGTCCAGGCGGCCTTGTTTGAAGTCCAAACGCAAGCCACGGATCTCGGTGGTTTGCGGGAATGAGCCAATGGTGGTGGTCGGCCAGGCGGGCAGATTAAAGCGCTTACGCTGAGCAGCCGCACGTGCTTCATAAGGCAGTTGACGTTCAATATCTTGCGCAGTGATGGCCGCCAAACGTTGTTCTACTTGCGCGTTATGCACACGGCTGGAAGCACGGCGGGCGCGGATTGGTGCGCTGTAAGCTGCCAACTCAGCCAGTTTGGCTTCAGTCGGTGCATTCAGTGCTTGTGTGAGCAGCGCCAGTTCGGCACATTTTTGCAGGGCAAAAGCAAACCAGCTTTTTACTTCGGCATCAAGGCGAGTTTCTTCACTTAAATCAATTGGGCTGTGCAATAAGGAGCAAGAACTACCCAGCCACAGCGGACGGCTATTGACCAGTGGTTGCAAACGCTCGAACCAGTGACTCAGATCCGCACGCCATACATTACGACCATTAATTACGCCCAGTGATAACAACCACTCTTTTGGCAATTTTGCATTCAGGTCAGTAATATCATCCTGACCGGCAACCACATCAACATGCAGACCTTGCACTGGCAGAGCGCGGATGGTGTCCAGGTTATGGCCGATGCTATCGAAATAGGTGGTCAGCAGCAATTTAACCTGGCCTTGTAGCGCTTGATAAGCCGGTTGGTAAGCATCCAGCCACTCTTGTGGCAATTCCAGCACCAATGCCGGTTCGTCAATTTGCACCCACTCGATGCCGCGTTTTGCCAATTCAGCCAACACTTGCTGGTAAACCGGCAGGATATCTTTCAGCAATGAGAGGCGGTCAAACTGCTCACCTTTCACTTTACCCAGCCACAGATAAGTTACCGGGCCAAGCAGTACCGGCTTGATTTTATGGCCTAATGCTAGCGCTTCGTCCACTTCATCCAACAGTTGAGTCCAGCTCAGTTTGAACTGCTGGCCCTGTTGGAACTCGGGCACCATGTAGTGATAGTTGGTATTAAACCATTTGGTCATTTCTGCCGCTGCGGCTGGTGTACCGGTGGGTGCGCGGCCACGGCCAATACGGAATAAGGTATCTAAATCAATCGAACCATCAGCATTCTGATGACGCTCTGGGACGTTACCCAGCAGCAAACTGGTGGTCAGGACATGGTCATACCAGGCAAAATCACCGACTGGCACTAAATCAACGCCAGCTTGTTGTTGCTGTTGCCAATGGCGGGCGCGCAATTCACGACCCACATTGAGCAATTCTTCTTGCGTGGAGTTGCCTGCCCAGTAACTTTCTTGTGCTTTTTTCAGTTCACGTTTCAGACCTACACGCGGAAAACCCAGTGTGTGATTTAAAATTGTCATCGTCTTATTTCCCATTTAGCCATCCAGATGTTTACACATCCATAATCAGCAGGTACTGTATTAATCACAAGCGCAATTTGTTCACTATCACTGTGAAGGACTCTCATGATCGAACTGAAACACTTACGCACCCTACAAGCTTTGCGTAATACCGGCTCACTGGCGGCAGCGGCGACACAGCTTCATCAGACTCAATCGGCCTTGTCCCACCAATTCAGTGATCTGGAACAGCGCTTGGGTTTTCGTCTGTTTGTGCGTAAAAGTCAGCCGTTACGTTTCACGGCACAAGGTGAAATCCTGTTGCAGCTGGCAGAACAAGTGTTGCCGCAAATCAAGCAAGCACTGCAAACCTGCAACGAACCACACCAAACTGCGCTGCGTATCGCCATCGAATGCCACAGTTGTATTCAGTGGCTCACACCGGCGCTGGATAGCTTCCACAAAAACTGGCCGCAAATATCTATGGATTTCAAATCAGGCGTGACATTCGATCCACAGCCTGCCTTGCAGCAAGGGGAGCTGGATTTGGTGCTGACCTCTGATATTTTGCCGCGCAGTGGCCTGCACTATTCGCCGATGTTTGATTTTGAGGTGCGCTTGGTACTGGCTCCCGACCACCCATTGGCCAATAAAACCCGCATCGAGCCGGAAGATTTGGCACAAGAAGTGTTAATGATTTACCCGGTACAGCGCCAACGGTTAGATATCTGGCGGCATTTCCTGCAACCGGCGGGGGTTAACCCCTCACTGAAAAATGTCGATAACACCTTGCTGCTGATTCAAATGGTTTCGGCCCGAATGGGGATCGCCGCCTTACCACATTGGGTGGTAGAGAGCTTTGAACGTCAGGGATTGGTGGTGACGAAAACACTGGGGAATGGTTTGTGGAGCCGGTTATACGCCGCCGTCCGTGATGGAGAGCAGCGCCAACCGGTCACTGAAGCTTTTATTCGTTCGGCCCGCCAACACGCTTGCGAGAGTCTGCCGTTTGTAAAGAATGCGGAGCGACCCAACGCCGGTGTACCCATAACGAAGCCATTATCACAATGGCCCCAATGATAAAGCTGGGCCAATGGGGTTTCTCTTGCCAAATGGCCAGATTCACCAGTAACCCAGCCGGAACATGCACATTATTCATGATACCCAAGGTGCCAGCATCAACTTGTGTTGCACCATAGTTCCACATGAAATAGCCCAAAGCAGAGGCGCCGACACCGAGCCACACCAGCACGCCCCACTGCAATGATGTGGTCGGCAGTTTTTGCGGATTGCCGAAAGCAAACCAGGCAATGATAGCGACGACCAAAGCGCCAACATAGAACCATGAAAAGGCCACATGCTGCGGGATCGGATGAACTTCCATCAGCCTTTTGTAGCCCACTTGCCCGATGGCAAAACAGATATTGGCCGCCTGAACCAATATCAATCCCCACCAAAAATGTTCGCTTAGATGGTCATAACGAATGATTGCCGCCCCGACCACTGCCAGCAAAGCACTCAGGGCATAGCTCCACCGTAGGCGCTGACGCCGCAACAAATCATAGATCAATGTAACATACAGTGGGGTCATCACGGTGAAGAGCAAAAACTCCGGCACGCTGAGGTAGAGATAGGCGCGGAAGCTGAACAAGTACATGATTCCTAACTGAATTGCGCCCACCGTCATATACAGTAAAATCACCCGCCAGTTGATATTGCGCCAGCGCAGGAAAGGCAAAAAGACCAGTGCCGCTAGCCCGACGCGCATCAGCACAGAGAACCAGCTATCCACCTGCCCTGCTAAATATTCGCCAATCAGACTAAAAGAGAAAGCCCATAAGATGGTGGTGATAATCAGTAAAAACACAATAAATTGGCTCAATAAGATGACAATGCGCCATTGTAGCGGAAGCAAGAAAGAATTTTTGCGCGGAGTAGGTTTACATCTGATTAATAATAAACCAAACGAATCATACCCACGGTAGGAGCATGATTCATTGGTGAAAACTCATCTTCTACGATTAAGACATTCCGACGCCAATAATAGTCAGAATCAATGGCGTGGTGACTGCCGCCAAAATCGTCGACATCACTAAACTGGCGGCGGCAGGGCCGGTCAGCACATTAAATTGGCGTGACATCAGATAGACATTTACGCCAGTTGCCATTGACCCGAGCAATACCACCACCTGCGTTTCCAGCACCGGTAAATTCATCGCCCACGCCAGCGCCCATATCACCATCGGCTGCACAATCAGTTTGAGGAAACAGATGGCACTGCTGATTTGCCAACCTTCACTCACGCGGTATTCCGCCAGCCCCATTCCCAGAACAATCAATGACAACGGCGGCGCCAGCTGCCCCAGCATAGTGACCGGTTGGTCAATAAACTGCGGTAATTGCAAACCGGTCAAGCTGAATAATGTGCCGGAAATAATGCCGATAATCAGGGGGTTGGTTAGTACACTGCGGGCCGTTTTGACAAAACCGGCTAGCGTCGGTGAACCATTGCGCGCCCATTCCACCGAAATGGTCACTAATGTCCACAAAATCAGGCCGTTAAACACTAAAACTAGCGCCACTGCCGGGATAGACTTTTCCCCCAGCATGATGGTGGCGATGGGCAGCCCCAACATCACGTTATTGGAAAAAATCCCGCCGAGGGCAAACACTGAGCCGGACACGCCATCCAGATGAAAGACTCGGCTGGCAACAATGCGCCCGATAATAAATACCACCAGACAACTGCCAAAAAAGGCAATCAGCAGGCGAGCATCAACCGCAGGGCGCTCGGAGAAGTCACACATCATACGAAACAGCATGGCAGGTAACGCGAGGGAGAACACAAAGCGGGTCAAACCATCAGTAATCGTGGATGGCCACTGACCAAATCGCACCAAACAGTAGCCCAGAGCAAGTAAAACAAACAGCGGTGAAGACAAGACAATTTGGTGCCAGAGCGAAATAACAAAGGCGGGCATGGTTCACTTCCTGTCAAGCCGGGCCAAGTCAGCCCGTAAATGTAAGAATGACTGACCCGCTCTGTTTCCTGTTCTGTTTATATCAAAGTCATTGGAGTTAGAGGTAGGCAGCAAGCTAGCGCCCCTATAGCTTCAAGTTTGAGGGCATATCAAATCTATACGGTCAGTACAGATGCAGTCAACGCCCCAATTTAACAATTCCTGCGCCCGCGCCGGTTGGTTGACGGTATAGACCAAAATACGCAGCCCTGCGGCTTTGAGTAACGCCACTCGCTCGGCTGTCAGTTGTTTATAATTGATATGCAAAGAAACGCAATCCAGCTCGCGGGTCAATGCTTGCCAATTATCATCCCATTTATCCAGCAATAAACCGCGCGGTAGCTCAGGTGCGGCTTGCTGTGCTGCGGCTAATGCATCAACCGAAAATGACGATAACAAGGGCGGAATCGCCTGACCTTGCCACAAAAGGCGCGCCGCCAAAGCAATGGCCCGACCGGTAGGAGTTTCAACACCGCGGGTCGGTTTGATTTCAATATTAGCTGCCATGCCATACTGAGCACAGCGAGCAGCCACCTCAGAAAGCAGAGGCAAGCGCTCCCCCTGAAATGCCGGGCTGTACCAGTCACCGGCATCCAACTGAATCAGTTTTTCCCAGGGTAAATCTCCGGCTACACCCCAGCCATTGCTGGTGCGATCCAGTGTGTCGTCATGCAGTAGAAATATCTGGCCGTCTTGCGATAATTTAGCATCAAACTCAATCATTTTGTGGCCGTAATGCGCGCCCACATCAATGGCTGCCAATGTATTTTCGGGTGCTAATGAACCGCCACCGCGATGGGCAACAAAGGTAGGATAAGGCCAGTTTTTACTCATGATTCCATCCGTAGTCCGCTTTCTGAATCAAAAAAGTGCAGCGCCGCAGGCGGCAGATACAAGTGCAATACACTGCCCGCCGCGGGCATTTCTTCATGGGATAAACGAGCAATAACACTCTGTCCGCCCCATTGCCCATGCGCTAAATTATCCGCACCCAATAATTCGAGTGTTAATAAGGACATCGGCACACTCTGCGCTGACGTTTTTTGCTGAGATGCCGTTTGCTGAATATGCTCCGGACGAATACCTAGGGTCAAGCGCCGATCAGCCCATTGTGGTCGCGGCACTTCCAGCGGCAGAGTCATGCCATCGGCTAAAATAAAGGCGTGCCCGTCCGAACTGACCGTTCCGGCTAGCAGGTTCATCGCCGGTGAGCCGATAAAACTGGCGACAAACAGGGTTGCGGGCCGTTGATAGACTTCACTTGGCGTGCCAATTTGCTCCGCCACGCCTTTGTTCATCACAATCACCCTTTGGGCCAACGTCATAGCCTCAACCTGATCATGAGTCACATACAAACTGGTGGTTCTTAACCGGCGATGTAGCTGTTGTAGCTCAAGGCGCATCTGTACCCGGAGCTTAGCATCCAGATTAGACAATGGCTCATCGAATAGAAATACCGCCGGTTCGCGCACAATCGCGCGGCCCATCGCGACCCGTTGGCGCTGACCGCCGGATAACTCGCGTGGTTTGCGTTTCAGTAGCGGGCCTAGCTCCAGAATTCGGGCCGCCTCATCGACGCGCTGGCGGATCTGCTCTTTGCCAAAGCCCCGGATTTTCAGGCCATAAGCCATATTGTCAAACACACTCATATGGGGATAGAGCGCATAGTTCTGAAACACCATGGCGATGCCACGATCTTTGGGTTCCAGATTGGTTACCCGCTGATTATCAATATAAATATCGCCGCTGGTGGTGCGCTCAAGCCCCGCGACCATGCGCAGCAAGGTCGATTTGCCACAACCGGATGGGCCGACCATCACGATAAACTCGCCATCCGCGACATCTAAATCAATCTGCTTTATCACTGGCGTCACGCCGTCATAAGATTTGGTTACTGCTTGAAGCTTTAAACATGCCATATCAGGTTACTTCTCACTGTCTACCAGGCCGCGAACAAACCAGCGCTGCATCAGAAGGACCACCGCGACCGGTGGAATTAAAGTCAAAATCATTGCTGCCATCACCTGATTCCACTGGGTTGGAGCGCCCGAGCTGGAAATCATGCTTCTTATTCCCGCGACCGCCGTGCCCATAGAAGCATCGCTGGTAATCAGGATTGGCCAGAGATATTGGTTCCAACCATAGATAAAAGTGATAACAAACAGGGCCGCCAAATTGGTTTTGGACAGCGGCAAGACAATGTCCCAGAAAAAGCGCATGGCACCCGCGCCATCAATGCGCGCGGCTTCCAATAACTCATCCGGCAAGGTCATAAAGAACTGGCGGAACAAGAAGGTTGCGGTAGCGGACGCCATCAGCGGCAGAGTCAGGCCGGTGTAGCTGTCCAGCATGTCCAGGTTGGCAATGACTTGAATCGTCGGGAAAATTCGCACTTCCACCGGCAGCATCAGGGTCAGGAAAATCAACCAGAAAAACAGATTGCGCAGCGGGAAACGGAAGTAAACGATGGCATAAGCAGACAACATTGATACCGTAATTTTGCCGATGGTAATCGCAAACGCCATCACAAAGCTGTTAAACAGCATCAGCCCAAAGGGGGCACTGTTATTGCCCACTCCGGTATGCCAAATATGGCTGATGTTTTGCCATAAATGTGGCCCCGGAATCAGGGTCATGGGCACCTGAAACACCTGAGTGTCATCCAGAGACGCTGCGACAAAAGCCACATACAGCGGGAACAAGATCAATAGCACGCCAATAATCAGCATGACATGGCAAAAGATATCCAGCCCACGGCGATTCTCAATCATTGGTAACGCACCTTACGCTCAACAAAGCGGAACTGGATAACCGTCAGGCCAATCACCAGCAACATCAAAACAACTGACTGAGCCGCTGAACTGGATAAATCCAACCCGGCAAAGCCTTCGCGGTAAATTTTATAAATCAGGGTGGTGGTCGCCTGTACCGGGCCGCCGCCTGTCGCGGCATCAATAACCGGGAAAGTATCGAAGAAGGCATAAACCAAATTCACCACCAGCAAGAAGAAACTCACCGGCGAAATCAGCGGCAACACCAGATTGAAGAAGCGGCGAACGGGCCCCGCCCCATCAATAGCCGCAGCCTCAACTAATGAGCGCGGGATCGATTGCAGTGCGGCAAGGAAAAATAAGAAGTTATAACTGATTTGTTTCCATACCGAAGCCAACACCACCAGAAACATCGCCTGACCACTATTTTGTGCGTGATTCCAGTTGTAGCCCAGCGTGGCAAGAAAATGGGTTATCAACCCCAGCCCCGGATTGAATAGAAATATCCACAACACCGCAGCCACGGCGGGGGCGACGGCATAAGGTAAAATCATTAAAGTTTGATAGATGCGGCTGCCACGTAAAACGTAATCCACCATCGCCGCCAAGAATAGCGACACCACCAGACCGATGCCCGCCACCAGCGAGCTGAAAATTAGCGTGGTATAAAACGAAGCCAAATAGTATTCATCGTGAAACAACGCAATAAAGTTACTCAGCCCGACAAACTGGCTGGAGAGGCCGAATGGGTCCAGCATTTGCACCGAATACCACAGCGCTTCGCCCGCTGGCCACAAAAAGAAAACAGCGGTGATGGCCAGTTGCGGTAATACCAACAGGTAAGGTAACCAACTACAGGAAAAACCGGGACGGGAAGATGACATAGAATTAACCGTTTATCTGACGTGGATTGATTAGCACCAGAGCGCCAATCGAAAACGCCATGTCCTGACTCAATACAGTACAAACTATTTGGCGTTACTGGCGCAGTCAGTTTGGGAGCAGCCAGCGCACAAGCCCCGGAGCGTACACATCGTACGTGAGGAGACCGAGCACTGCCCAACCCCAAACTGACAAGTAAAGTAGTCAAATAACCTTATTTGTTGGTTTGCTCGAAGCGGCGCAACAACACATCACCTCGGGACACCGCGGTATCTAATGCTTGTTGCGGCGTTTTCTTACCCGTCCAAACGCCTTCCAGCTCTTCGTCTACCACAGTGCGAATCTGCGGCATATTGCCCAGACGCAAGCCCTTGGTGTATGGCAATGGCGGTTTGTTCAGCATTTGGCGAGTTGCAACATCGGCACCTGGATTCTTATCATAGAAACCCTGCTGCTTCGTCAGCTCATAAGCGGCGGTGGTGATAGGCAAGTAGCCTGTCTTCTGGTGCCATTCGGCGGCAATTTCCGGTTGGGTCAGGAATTGCAGGAATTCAGCCACGCCCTTGTAGGTATCTTTGTCTTTACCCTCCATTACCCACAAGCTGGCCCCACCAATAATGGCGTTTTGTGGTGCGTTTTTCTCATCGGCATCGTAAGGCATCATACCCACGCCGTAGTTAAATTTGGCGTAATGGCGGATATCGGCGAGAGAACCGGAAGAGGCGGTGGTAATGGCACAGTCGCCGTTATAGAACTTGGCGGTCGATTCATCTTTGCGGCCAAAATAGGTAAAATCACCTTTTTTGTTCATATCCGACAGCAATTGGATATGTTTAACCTGCACTGGTTTGTTGAATTCCAATACGGCATCAGTGCCATCAAAACCATTATTACGGCTGGCAATTGGCTGACCATGCCAGGCGCTGAAGTTTTCAATTTGAATCCAACCCTGCCAACCGCTGGCGTAACCACAAGTTGCTCCTGCGGCACGTAATTTAGCGGTGTCTTCGGCCAGTTCTTGCCATGTTTTAGGCGGTTGATCTGGATTCAGACCGGCTTTCTTAAATGCATCTTTGTTGTAATACAGCACGGGTGTAGAGCTGTTAAACGGCTGAGATAATAAGTGCCCGGTTTTGGCATCAGTGTAATAACCCGCAACCGTTGGGACGAAAACGGATTCATCAAACTTAATATCAGCGTCTTTGAATACCTGGAATACCGGTTTGATAGCCTTACTCGCCATCATGGTTGCGGTGCCCACTTCATAGACCTGCAAGATTGCGGGGGCTTTCCCTGAGCGGAAAGCAGCAATACCCGCCGCCAGACTTTGTTCGTAGTTACCTTTATAGACCGGTACAATTTTATAATCGGTATGCGACTGATTAAAGCGATCAGCTAATGAGTTAACTTCAACCCCTAACTCCCCCTCCATTGAATGCCAGAAAGGAATTTCAGTTACCGCCATCGCATTAGCACTGAATGCCAAAGTAAGCGCGATACAAATCGATGTTTTACGAATAGTGTTATTAAACATATCTAGCCCCTGAATAAATCCGTCTGGCTCATCTCAATAAACTGTGGTGAATGAGCGAAATAAATCAGTTTTTGTTCGAAAGCAAACATGACACCGTTTCATGACAGAAATATAACTCTCAGATGACATAAAAATGACAAAAAGTAAGGATAAAAATCCAATTATCGATTAACCTTGCGACTACTCACTAATAAAATTATTTTTTAACTAAAACAACAATAATTTTATTAGGCGTTATCCGATGAAAGAAATAAAAACAAAAATATCGATTAGGTATTTATTTCATCGTTCAACTTATATTTATTTTATTTCCTTAAATTGGTTGTATCATTATTGATGATCCTCTATCTCACATGTTAATGTTTGTCCGCCTTGTGAGTGACACTATATTAACACGACTATATTAACACCCTCGTTATTGTTCCGTTATATAACTCACAAGAGCAACCAAGGAAATAACTCCCATTCATATATTGAATGGGGCTTAATACAAAGGACACTCAGGTATCTATGATGAAAAAAACTCTATTATCTATTATGACTGTGGCAATATTGGCCAGCAGTACTATTGCTCATGCGCAACCATTCGATAAAGACATACCGGTTACAGCAGAAATTAATGGTTCAATCAGCATGACAAAAGGTAATGGTGATCCATTTAATAATATCGCCATGGACTATGACCATGTTAGCAATGATGGCACGTATGAATACACAGAGAATGTTAAGATAACGAGTAATACTGGAGCTAGAGTCAACATCAAGCTCAGAAACCCACTCGTTCTAGAGGGCGACGCTGACGGTCCGGTAAAAACATTTAATGATGTTGTCGTGCAGTTAGGCCGCACACAACTCAATGGAGCAGGGGCAAGTTTCGCATTAGGTGTTCATAATGAGATAAACCATGCGTTAACAATAAGAGCAAAAAAACCCGCAGAAGCCCTATCTGGCGAAACGTATACAGGGACGCTTCAACTTACTATCGAAGATGATATTTAATCACACATCAGTTAAATAAATATATGCAGTCAGGAGCTTAACCATCTGACTGCTTTATCCTTTGACTTAAATATATATCATCATGGTCTAATGGAAACCATCAACACATAAAGTATATTCGTCTGAGGAGATCTGTTTCTATAAAAACGACCAATAATGGAATGGAATCCAATGAAAAAAAACATGAGTATCAATCAGATCGTTTTATTGTCTTTACTACTCCCAATATTTAATTCAATACATGCAAAAAATATAACCATCGAGCATTTAGTCCCTGCTGGGTTTTCAGCTGTTGAAGAGAATGGCACGATGAAGTTATTGGGTATATTTGATGGGAAAATATTGCCAGAAAAAATAGTTTTCTCAGAAGAGAAACAATCTTTAAGTTTCGACCATCAGCAATATCGCGATAACAATGTTGATGAACAGTCAATCATATTATTAGAGCAAATTTTGCTCCACATCCCCTATTTACAATGCCAAAATGGTTGTGACTATATTGTATCTGGATATAACGTCATTCTGGATAAGATAAATCAGGTTATCACCATCACCAATAATGACAGCCGCTACCTGATGCCAACCACTACGTGGGGATTGGTGCATAACCAATCTTTTGACCTGCGCATGACAGCGAAAAACTACCGTGCTATCTCTGCCCGCGGGAATGGCTACCTCGGGCTTCCGCTGCAATCTTATGGTTTTGTGCAATGGTTCTATAACACTGCCCGTTCGAAGAGAAATTACCCGTTCGTAAATCAATCGCAATACCAGCAGATGACTCAAATGGGCATTGACAGTTGGTACCTGCAAAAGAACTTTCAAACCCTTTACTTACGAGCAGGTAAGCAAAATAACCTGGATAACAGCGCGGGCAGTATCCATACCCTAATTAATCCAGCGCTAGAACAGTTTGTGACCATGGGTAGCCAAAGCTATTTAGCCCTCGATAAGCCCTCGGCAGGTAGTCTGGTACTGTACGCAATCTCAGATGGCGATTATGAAATCTATCGTGATAACCAACTTATCCGTCGTATTCCTGCACAAATTGGCCGTAATGAAATTGATTACAGCCAACTCCCTGGCGGCTATTACAATGTTGATATTCGCTTAGTGGATAACACTGGCCGCGTCGTCAGCCAAGAAAGTCAAGCCATCAGCAATTTAGGTACTCAAACCAATGATGGTTGGTTCCTGACCATGGGCCAGGGGACGACACGTAGCAAACACCATTCTCATCATCTGGCGCAATTTGGCCGCAGTATGAAAATACAAAATGTTCAAACCAATATCTCGTTACTTAAAGATAATAGTCGCCACTGGGCGGCAGAAGCGAACATATCGCGTCCATTAGGGTTTTCTGGCTTTAATATCACGCCCACCTTTAGCATGATGTCTGGTGAAAAACACGGTGGGGGCTATCTGCGTTTAGAGGGTGGAAATTCTGCAATAGGATATTTCACTGCGGCCCGTTATCAAACACCCGATGTGTCGATATATGCACCAAACTCGGGCAGTACATCAGCCTCTTATAGCCGCCGTTTAGGGCCAACTCAACTTAGTTATCAATTCAACCAATATAAAAGTCATCATCGGCATCGTATTCAAAGCAGTTGGGACTGGCGGCGGCCACAATTTGGCCTGAACCTGTCTCTTGGTCTGCAAAAAGGTGGGCAATGGCACAGCCGAAACAACTACGGGGTATTTCTTAATACCACATTGTCCTTCCGCCAGAGCCGCGCCAACATCAACAGTGCTTATGCTCAGCAGAAGTTAAACAGCAGCGCCAGTTATCAAAAAGAGTTTACGGATAGCTATGGCACCAGCGCTTTGGGTATTAATGGCAGCACCAGTGGCAAAATCAATGGCATCGGCACTTTTGCTCAACGCAGTGGAAGTCGCGGGGATATTTCTGCCCGAGCAGGTATCGATAACAAGATAGCCAACGGCAGCATCAGCTACAGAGGCATGCTAGCCATTAGTCCACAAGGGGCAGCATTAGGGCGCAGTAGTTACAGCGGCTCGGCATTACTGATAGAAACGCCAGAGTTATCAGGTACGCCTTATAACTTCCACGCTGAAGGCATCCCGATAAGCGGTGGAGGGATCTACGCGATACCGATTCCACGCTATCAAGACCGTTTCTTTGTCCGCACCCATAACGATAGCAGTGATCTGGATATGAACATTCAGTTGCCGGTCAATATTATCCGTGCACATCCAGGGCAAGTCTTTGTCAGCAAAGCCGATATCACTCTCGACATACTTTACAGTGGATTTCTTAAAGATAAACAAAATCAACCAATTACAGGAACAATTGAGGAGACTGGCGATACTATTCACCCCAATGGGCTATTTGCCATTAATTCTGACGTCATGTTGAAAAATATCACGGTTCAAAATGGTGCTGTCCGTTATCGCTGCAATATGCGTCAGCAACATGAGCATATTTATCGCTGTCACCCCGACCAACATCAACAGGAATGACCATGAAATATAATAAGTTACTATCGGCCATTGTCTTGCTGCTAGCCCCCATTGCTGCAACTTATGGGCAGTTAATGGCCCTTCCCACACGCACGACGGTCGAGGCTTTGGAGCAAAATCGTACAGTGCAAGTTTATAACAGTGGTGATAAAGCACTTTATTTAGATATCTCGTTACAACGGGTGGATAACCCAGGAGTGACTCCAGAAAAAAAGACACTGATCAGTGATATTCCTCAACCTGAGATAATTTTTAATCCCAGCCGGATTACATTAGGGCCGAAACAAAAGCGGGATATAAAGTTACTGCCATTAAAATCGCCCACTCAGGAAACGCTATATCGCTTGTATATCGATCCGGTAGTCGCGACCAAAGTCTCTGGAGGAAGCGAAGATAAAAGCAAAATCCACACCCCAATGACCATCAGTATTGGCTATGGCGTGCTTATTCATCATGTCCCTCCAATGGCAACGCAGTCTCGCCGCTGGCAGCATGAATGTTTGCCTGACGGGCTGATGCTCAGCTCCACAGGTAATGTCCACAATAAGTTCGCACAACTAAAATCGCGTGATAATGCCACGCTGGCGGATAGCCTAAATTTGTACCCAGGTGTGCCTATCACTTTGTCAGTAAAACAGCTTAACGGGCAGGTAGATAATGAAACCTTTACTGTTAGTTGTAGCTAGTTTATTGCCGCTGAGTGTCTTGGCTACCATCGATATTCAGCCGCATGTGTTGGAGATGCAGCAATCCAAGGCAGTGGTCAAGGTGATTAATCGGGGCATAAACACACAGTACATCAGGGTGCAACTGTCTCAGTTAAATAATCCCGGTGAATCCCCCGGGCAGGAGTCATTAACTCCTGTCGGGGAGCAATCTCATCCGATACTGTTTGCTGCCCCCTCCAAATTGACACTCGGCCCAAAGCAGAGCGCGAGAATAATCATTAAAGCATTGCAAGCACCCGATAAAGAGCAAGTTTATCGATTATCCGTCGCACCTGAAAACACCCTGAAAGTCACTGGTGGTGAAGGTGCAGTTGTCGGCGTACAGCTAAGTTATATGGGGTTGGTCAGACATTTGCCGGCCTCACTGCGACCGCAGTGGGTGCATCACTGTATTGGCGGAAAGTTAGCGTTAGAAAATACAGGGAATACCCGCCTACAGTGGCATCAGTTGAAAACCCCATTGGGAGAAGTAGACGATTTTAATCTCTATCCCGAACAATTCCGGCAACTGCCCTTCAGCAATATACAAGGGATGATTGAGGATAAATTATTCAGCTTGCAGTGCTCTGCTGGATAAAGATTAAGGAGCATTATGAACATGATAAAGATAGCAGCCATATTACTATTGCTGCCCTGGCAAGCAGCTTCAGAAGGTATTCCAATACCTCTAGGGGATATTAACGTCAAATTAGACATTACCGCACAGCCCAGAATCGAAGTAGAAAAACCACAGGGCGGTTGGTATGACAATATTAAACTTAATCCTAGCCTGGAAAATCATAAGATTTATCAATCTGAAGTTCCTGTAACAGTAAAGCTACGGCGGCAAGAGGGGTTCCGAGTTTCAGTTAAAAACCCATTGATACTGGTACGTCAGGCGAATAATTCTGGTGCGCAGGAAGTGGCATTCTCTCCGGCAGAAATACGCTGGGGGCGTGACCACGCAACTTTACAGCCACTATCAGCTATTCCCGAAGTATTCATCATAGATAAGGGAACAACTCATTCGGTTGGCACTGACTATATATTGCAAATTTCGGCATTGGCTCCCAACGAACCAGATACTGCAGGGAAATATTACGGGCAGCTGACATTAATATTTGAAACGAACAGCTAATACTCATCGTTGACTGTCATGGAGAGACACGAAATGAATACTACAAGCAGAAAACTATTGATGGGACTATTATTGTTAATATTACACCCCGTCGCGATGGCTAATCCTTATTTTTATGACTATACACAATACTACTCTAACTGCTCAGCAAAACTATTAGATGATGGCAGTGTGAAAGTTTCTTTTCAAGCACGTCTGATTGATGGCTTGTTTGGTCTGAATGCGGGTGGGCATCGTATAAAGTGGAAGGAGCTAATCAATATTTCTGATGCTAACTTGAAAAATACATCATTACATTCACGTAAAGCCCTACTTTCACTCTATTTTTATAATGCTGATGGCTCACCAAATTTAAATATTAAGCTACAAGACCTACATGATATTTCTCTTAATGGTATTTACCATGATCGGTCGAGCAATAATATTAAAGTAATTAAGTTTAAAAATAATTCAAGTGCCTTTAACGTTACTCACTACCATGTATCATTTACGGTTAATGCAAATGCCCTGAAAAATATCAGAATAGGGGCAACTGTTGGTGGTGTGCTTATTTCCAATGACCAAAAACATCCTTTACTTTCATCCAGAGGAGTTTCTTTTAGCCCGTCAGGAAACCAATGCGAATCTTTTGACCCTCAAGCGAATATGGCACCATCGACTCTAAAAGTTGATCCTAAATTTCGTTTAGCTACCGCAACATGGCGATTAAAAAGTATCGATTTAGATAATCTACTCGATAAAACTGCCGGTGGCAGTGGTTTACATGCCCCACTGATACATCCAGCCAGCAATCGTTTTTGTATCAGCTATCGGGCTATAGGAATACAAAACACCCGTTATATGATAAGTGCCAGTAATATAAATGGGTTAGCACCAAACAACCGATATTTTCAATTAAAAGAAAGTAAAGGGAATAACATTATCAACTATAATGTAGCACTTAAAAGTGATGAAGATGCCAAAACAGACTTTTCATTACCACTCAATAAAAAATTCATACAGTTGAAAGATGATAATCACGCGGGGGAGGAACAAATGTGTTGGTCACCAAAAATACGACTTTACCCTACTGATACCACCGATAAAGGTAGTTATAGCGATACACTTAATTTTACTATTATTCCTTTAGCATAAAATTTATTAGATAAGTAATAAGGCCCGGATCTGGGCCTTATTTAAGATGCAGGCAATGTGAAGAAAAAGTACTTAGCCGCCTAAATAAGCAGAGCGCACGGCTTCATTCGCCAACAAGGCAGCACCGGTATCTTCCAGAACGATACGCCCATTCTCTAGCACATAGCCTCGGTCAGCCAATTTCAGCGCCTGATTAGCATTCTGTTCAACCAAGAAGATTGTCATTCCCTCTTCCCGTAGCTGTTGAATAGTATCGAATATTTGTAAAATGATAATCGGTGCCAACCCCAAAGATGGCTCATCCAACAATAACAATTTAGGCTGGCTCATCAACGCGCGTCCAATCGCCAACATTTGTTGTTCGCCACCAGACATGGTGCCAGATCGCTGAATACGGCGTTCAAACAGCCGCGGAAATAAGTCGTAAACCCGCTCAATACGTTGCTGATATTGCTGACGATCAGCAAAGAACCCGCCCATTGCAAGGTTCTCTTCAACTGTCATACGGGAAAATACCCGTCGCCCCTCCGGCACAATGGCAATCGCCTCACGCATAATACGCGCGGTTTGCCAGTCCGTAATATCCTGCTCGCCGAAAACAATGCGGCCCTCGGTAGCTCGCGGTTCACCGCACAATGTGCCCAACAGAGTGGTTTTACCCGCACCATTGGCGCCAATCAATGTAACAATTTCACCTTGCTGGATGTGCAGACTAACCTGATGCAATGCCTGAATTTTGCCGTAATGGGCGGAAACTTTATTAAATGACAACATGTTATGTTTATGCCTCGCCCGTTTCTTATTTATCTAAAAATACTTTTACTTAAAAATAAGTTATTCGCCCAAATAGGCCCGGATCACATCTGGATTATTACGGATTTCTGCTGGTAAGCCCTGAGCCAACGGGGTTCCCTGATTCACTACATAAATACGATCAGAAATCCCCATCACCAGTTTCATATCATGCTCAATCAGCAATACAGAAACTTGCTGTTGGTCGCGCAGTTCCATAATCAATTGATTCAGTTCATCAGTTTCTTTCGGGTTCAGGCCAGCTGCCGGTTCATCTAGCATTAATAGCTCAGGGCGGGTCACCATACAGCGGGCAATTTCTAAACGCCGTTGCTGACCATAAGCCAGATTTCCTGCCTGGCGGTTAGCCAGTTCCAATAATCCGACCCGCTCTAACCAAGTTGCGGCACGTTCCAATGCATCGGCCTCTGCCCGCCGAAAACCCGGCGTTTTCAGTAGGCCAGCAAACACACCGCTTTTAAGATGCTGATGCTGTGCCACCAGCAAGTTCTCAACCACCGTCATTTCACGGAACAAACGCACGTGTTGGAAAGTGCGAATCACCCCCATCCGAGCAATGACCTGCCCTGGTAGCCCTTCAATATGGCGATCACGCAATTTAATGGTGCCACCTGTCGGGCGATAAAAGCCGGTCAGGCAGTTAAAGATAGTGGTTTTACCGGCACCATTCGGACCAATCAGTGAGACAATCTCACCATGATTGAGATTCAGGCCAACATTATTTACCGCCAATAACCCGCCAAAACGCATCGATAGCCCTTCAACCGCTAACAAAGGTTGCGTATTCATGCTTGTTCCCCCTGTTTAGCTTTGATATCGGCGACTTTCAGTTTCAACTGTGGCCGTTTCATCGGTAATAGGCCCTGCGGACGCCAGATCATCATCAACACCATCAATGCACCCAACAGCAACATACTGTACGCATTGAGATCTCGCATTAATTCACGCGAAACCACTAGTAATACGGCCGCCAGAATAACAGCGAACTGTGACCCCATCCCGCCTAATACCACGATTGCCAGTACAAAAGCCGATTCTACAAAAGTGAAAGACTCAGGGCTAACAAACCCTTGTCGAGCAGCAAACAGCGTGCCCGCAAAACCGGCAAAAGCAGCACTGATGGTAAACGCGGTCAGCTTGATTTTAGTTGGGCTCAGGCCCAATGAGCGGCAAGCAATTTCGTCTTCACGCAATGCTTCCCAAGCCCGGCCCAGCGGCATGCGGAGCAACCGGTTAATCACAAATAGAGTCAGGATTACCAGCAGCAGCGCCACCAGATACAGGAAAATAATGCGGTCACTTGGGTCGTACGTCAGGCCAAAGAAATTATGGAAAGTATCCCAGCCGCCGTCTTTCGCGGTGCGACTGAATTCCAAACCAAACAGTGTCGGTTTAGGAATTTGGCTAATCCCATTCGGCCCACCGGTAATTTCAGTATTATTGAGCAGCAAAATACGCACAATTTCACCGAAGCCCAGTGTCACAATCGCCAAATAATCCCCACGTAGGCGTAAAACAGGGAACCCGAGCAGGAAGCCGGACAGTGCCGCGACAATCCCCGCCAGGGGTAAACTCTCCCAGAAACCCAAACCGTAATAGTGATTCAGCAGAGCATAGGTATAAGCGCCGATAGCATAAAAACCACCGTAGCCCAGTACCAGCAAGCCTGATAGCCCGACCACAACATTCAATCCCAGCCCTAGCATGACGTAAATCAGTGTCAGGGTGGCGATATCTACCGAACCTCGGGAGACCAAAAATGGCCAGGCTATTGCAGCAATAATAATCGCAGCCGCCAATAATTTCTGGCGCGGGGTGGTGCCATCAAAGCTGGGTAATACCCATGCTGGGCCAGAGACCTTTTTAATCCCTTGCTGGATGAACGGCCGCACTAATTGGAAGAAAAATACTACGATGCAAGCTGCGCCAATCCACAACCAGCGAACCTCTGAAGCCCCTTGCACTATAAGCTTGGTGCCGTCTAACTGCAGCTGCAATCCCATCACAAACGAGGCAAGGACGAGTAAAACAAAACTGGAAATAATGGCGTTAAGGAAGTTGAGTTGTTTCATACCTTTTCAACCTCCGGACGGCCTAAGATCCCGGTAGGCATCACTAATAACACAACAATCAGCAGCGCAAATGAAACTGCATCTTTATATTCTGTGCTGAGATATGCAGAAGTTAATGCTTCGGCCACACCCAGAATCAAACCACCGATCATCGCACCCGGAATACTGCCGATCCCACCTAACACTGCGGCGGTAAATGCTTTCATGCCAGCCATAAAGCCGATGTATGGGTTAATGACGCCATAAAACTGCCCCAATAAGACCCCGGCGACGGCGGCCATCAGCGCCCCGATAACAAAAGTCAGTGAGATAACTCGGTCAGTATTAATGCCCAGCAAACTGGCCATTTTTAAATCTTCAGCACAGGCTCGGCATGCGCGCCCCATGCGGGAATAACGGATAAAGAGTGTCAGCGCCAACATGGCCAAGAAGGTGACTATCCAAATGGTCAACTGCATGGTGCTGATGGTTGCGGCAAAGCCATTAGTTTCAGCCAACGTCCACTGACCAGTAACCAAGCTCGGTAGAGCCAAATCCCGCGAGCCTTGATTTAGGCTGACGTAGTTTTGCAGGAAGATAGACATCCCGATCGCCGAGATCAACGCGATCAAGCGCTTAGAGCTACGAACCGGTTTATACGCCACCCGTTCAATACTCCAGCCATAAGCACTAGCAATAACAATTGAGACGAGAAAAGCAGAGCCTATCAATAACCAACTGGCATCAATCCCCACCATCATCAATGCGGCAATCACGATAAAGGAGACGTAGCTGCTGATCATATACACTTCGCCGTGGGCAAAGTTGATCATGCCGATAATGCCATACACCATGGTGTAACCAATGGCGATCAGCGCATAAGTGCTGCCCAACGTAACCCCGTTGAACATCTGTTGCAGGAAATAAAGAAACTGCTCTGACATACTCTAACCCTTTGATTCACTTGCCTGGCTGCCCTAGCCAACTGCACCAAATCTACTGTGCGCAGTGAGGAAAAATCCCCCCGAAACCTGGGGGGATACAGTTGGTAAAAGGGGCCGGATTGCTGCAACAGCAACCCTAAAACTTGATGATTCTAATATTATTGTTATTTGACTGCGGTTGATGAACCATCCGCATGCCATTCAAAAATACCGAATTCAAACCCTTTCAAATCGCCTTTATCATCCCAGTTCAGCGGCCCCATCACGGTTTCCACCGGCTTACCAGTTTTCAGATCTTTGACCAAATCAGCAGGTTCTTGGCTACCACTCCGCTCCATCGCGGTAGTCAGCGATTGCAGCGCAGCATAAGTTGTCCAAACGAATGGGCCGGTTGGGTCGAGTTTCTTCGCTTTCAGCGCATCAACAATAGGTTGGTTAGCAGGAACCTGATCATAACGTTTTGGTAAAGTTACCAGCATGCCTTCAGAAGCATCACCCGCGATGTTAGACAGTGAGGAGTTACCCACGCCCTCTGGGCCCATAAAGCGTGCTGTCAGGCCAGCTTGCTTAGCCTGACGCAGGATTTGCCCCATCTCTGGGTAGTACCCGCCGAAATAAACAAAATCAACATTCTCTTTCTTCAAACGAGCAACCAAGGTAGAGAAATCTTTATCACCGGCGGTCACCCCCTCAAACAGCACAGGTTCTGTACCTTGCTTTTTCAGGCTCTCACGCACGGAGCGCGCCAAACCTTCGCCATATTGCTGCTTATCATGTACCACAGCGATACGTTTAGGTTTGATGGTTTCAAGGATATATTTAGCTGCTGTTGGGCCTTGGTCAGAATCCAGACCGGTGGTCCGCATGATCATTTTATAACCACGGGTGGTCAGATCAGCATTGGTTGCAGCAGGGGTGATCATAATCACGCCTTCATCTTCATAAATATCTGAAGCAGGCTGAGTTGAAGAGGAGCACAGGTGGCCGATAACGTAACGAATGCCATCGTTAATCACTTTGTTGGCAACAGCTACGGCTTGTTTCGGGTCGCAAGCATCATCATATTCCACGCCGACCAGCTTATCGCCATTAATTCCGCCTTTGGCATTGATATCAGCAATCGCCTGACGTGCACCGGTAAATTCCATGTCACCGTATTGGGCCACCGGGCCGGACATCGCGCCAACAATGGCAACTTTGATGTCTTTCGCCAGCACAGAATGGCTCATCGCCATTGCTATACACCCAGCCAGCAACATTTTACCTTTTGTTAATTTCATCCGCGAATTCCCCATCTGTCATTGTGAACGTGCTTGTTGTGTTGGTCTTAACGTTTTATAGCGCCGTAACGTTTTATTCATAAGTAATAATGATTTAGTCTCAAAAGTGATGCTTTTTTCTAATAAGACTTTATTTTTCATGCTATTAAACAGGAGTTTTATGCTGTAAATCAACTGAGACAAGCAGAAACAAGCGGTGTAAACAGCATAAAATTAGGATTAAATTGAATGGGTTTTGCACAAATGCTAGTGAGTTGTGCTGGTTATGTGATCATTTACTCTGTTAAAACTCGGAAAATGCAGTAGCGAAAAAACATTTTCCCCCATGAACGTACAGAAAAACTTACACAACTCTCTGACCTATGATCTAGTACAATAAACCATAGCCCTATAACCCTTACATTTCTGCGGTTTATCGACGATGAAACTGACTATTGAACGTTTAACAAACCTTACCCATCAGGACCTTATCGATTTAGCTAAAATTTGGCCCGAACAGCAACAAACCCGTTGGCTGCAATGGATTAATGACGGCAAGCCACTCTTCGCTGCGCGATTTAATGAGCGTTTGTTAGGTGCAGTGAAAGTTACGGTAGATGGCCAACAGGCTGAACTTGAGGATTTGTGTGTCAGGGAAGTGACGCGGCGGCGCGGCGTCGGGCTTTATCTCATTGAAGAAACATTGCGTCAGTTGCCCACGATTCAGCAGTGGAATTTGAGTGATAAGCAAGTCACTGCGACAAACTACGCAGCAATAGATGGCCTTCTGCGTGCCTGTGGTTTTAGCCGTAATACGCAGGGTTGGCAGCGATAACTTTCTAAATCATGGCGGTGCCGTAACTGTCAGAAAAGCAAAAGGGCGATATCAATATCGCCCTTTTTTGTATCACACAGCATCTATGTCGCTGTATTAGGCTTCAATAGCCATTCGTAATTTTTTCATCGCGTTCTTTTCAAGCTGACGAACACGTTCAGCAGATACGCCGTACTGATCAGCCAGTTCCTGCAACGTAGACTTGTTGTCATCGTCCAGCCAACGAGCACGAATAATATGCTGGCTGCGCTCGTCCAAGCCTTCCAATGCATAAGATAATTTGTCTGCCGCGTGATTGTCCCAATTATCCTCCTCGATGCCATCTGCAAAGTCTGAGGTTTTATCCTGCAAATACAGGACGGGCGCCATAGATTGGCCATCACGTGCTTCATCATCTGGAGATGGGTCAAAAGTCATATCCTGTGCGGACATGCGTGATTCCATCTCACGAACATCTTTACTGGTCACACCCAGTTCTTTGGCAACCAGCTCGACTTCATCTTGGTTAAACCAACCCAAACGCTGCTTAGTTTTACGCAGATTAAAGAATAACTTCCGTTGAGCTTTAGTGGTCGCAACTTTGACAATCCGCCAGTTACGCAAAACATATTCATGAATTTCTGCTTTGATCCAGTGTACTGCGAAAGACACCAGACGTACCCCAACTTCAGGGTTAAAACGGCGAACCGCTTTCATCAAGCCAATATTACCTTCCTGAATAAGGTCAGCCTGTGGCAAACCATACCCGGAATAGTTACGGGCAACATGAGCAACAAAGCGCAGGTGAGACAGGATTAGCTGTTTAGCCGCCCCCAGATCGCCCTGGTAATGCAGCCGTTCAGCCAGTTCCCGCTCTTCCTCTGCAGTCAGCATTGGATAGGCATTGGCAGCCCGAATATAGGCTTCCAAACTACCTTGGGGTACTAAGGCTAAAGTTTGCATTTCTTTGGTCATTCGAAACCCTCTCATTGCATGCATGTTTAGTGCAGATTTCTCTCAACGCCAATATTTTAGCACCTGCTTAAGCAGATTCAAGCGTTGGACACCTTATCATTTCACTGTGTTCTTCGACCGGCCATTGCCATAAAAGTTCAGCCTGGATCACAGTTTCAGCTATTGATCTTAGCAGATAACTCGCTGTGCGTATCAGGGAAAACTTAAGGTATGAACGGGTAAACAACGCCCCTTTCCCTGCCTTTATCGAAGTACTGCAGGGAAAGAGTATAACAAACATTTTTTACTGCGGTGTAAATCGGCGTAAATGTTGAACCGTCGCGAGCCAGGCGGCGATCCAGCCAATCATCGCCGAGATCAACACCAACAACAGGCATTCATCCCAGCTTAACCCATGTAGCGTAAAGCTAGTGCCGAACACCGTGGCCACCTGTGTCACAACCGAACCGAGCTTCCATACCAGCGCTTCAGAGAGAATCAGTGATAACACCGCTCCGCCGAAACCCAGCATCGCACCACCGTTCAAGAATGGCCGCAGAATAAACCCATCGGTTGCCCCAATCAGTTTCATGACATTAATGGTATCACGGCGGCTAAAGATACTCAGACGCACGCTATTACCAATGACCAGGAATACAGCAACGACCATCAATACGCCAATCATGGCAGCAACTTGCCCGACCAAGCCGGTTAATGCCGCCAAACGAGCAAACCAGCTGTCATCCATACGAACTTCAGCTACCCCCTCGACCTTACTGACTCGGTCGCGCAGGGTATCGAGCGTCCCTGAACTTTGAAAATCTAGTTTAGGCGTGATAATGGCAACTGCGGGCAGCGGATTTTCTTCCAGCATATCCAAAGCACCGCCAAAACCTGACCAGTTGCGGAACTCGCCCATCGCTTCTTCCCGCGACAGATAATTAACTTTCTCTACACCGGCTTCTGCTTTTAGCGTGGTCACGACAATTTCGGCCGCGTTATCATCCAGTGCTTTATCCAGATAGACCGTCAATTGCGGCGTTGGATACCATTGATCCGCCGCCTGGCTGACGTTCTTCCACACGATATAACACACGCTTGGCAGGGTCAGCGAGATGGCAATGACCATCACGGTTAACAACGTCGCCAGCGGTTGGCGCATCATATCGGCAACAGCATTAACCCACGAATAACGCCACTGTTCACGCCAGCCGCCTTTCAGCGCCTTGGTTTTTGCTTTCTGCGCACTATTATTCGCCATGATGCGCTCCTGACATCCGCCCCTGACTTAATGTCAGAATCGGGTAGCGCCGCCGAGCAATCAACGACGTGTCATGGGTGGCCATTAACACGGTAACGCCCACACGGTTAAACTCTTCAAACAAACGCAAAATACCTTCGGATAATGCATCATCCAGGTTACCGGTCGGCTCATCTGCCAGTAATACCGCGGGCTTGTTCACTACCGCTCTGGCTATACCAACACGCTGTTGCTCACCACCAGAGAGCTGAATAGGGAAGTTTTTCGCCTTATCCAACAACCCCACTTTATCCAGTGCTGCTGACACTCTGCGTCGAATATCTTCGGTGCTGGCACCTGCGATAATCAATGGCATAGCAACATTGTCATAGACCGTTCTGTCCAACAGCAGGTGGTGATCTTGAAAGATCATCCCGATCTGGCGGCGCAAGAATGGCACTTCGCGATTTTTCAGGCGGCTGATGTCATGACCACCAAACCAGATATGACCAGCACTAGGGCGCTCAATGCCACAAATCAGTTTCAGCAGAGTACTTTTCCCTGCACCGGAGTGGCCAGTCAAAAACGCCATTTCCGCTGGACGCAGATGAAAATCTACCCCTTGCAGCGCCTGTCGTCCGCCCAGATAAGCTTTACTGACCTGTTCAAAGCGAATCATCCGTATTAATCCTCTCGGGCAAAAAGAGCCTCAATAAAATCGTCAGCCTTAAATGGCCGTAAATCCTCTATACCTTCCCCAACACCGATATAACGGATTGGGATACCAAACTGATCTGCGATGGCAAATATTACCCCACCCTTGGCGGTACCATCGAGCTTAGTCAGGGTAATTCCGGTCAGCCCCACGGCTTCATTAAACAGTTTCGCCTGACTAACCGCATTTTGTCCGGTACTGGCATCCAACGTCAGCATAACCTCATGGGGGGCATCGCCGTCCAGCTTTTTCATCACGCGGACAATCTTCTTCAGCTCTTCCATCAAGTGAGCTTTATTTTGCAAACGCCCGGCGGTATCAGCCAACAGCACATCAATGCCTCGCGCTTTAGCCGCCTGAATAGCATCGAAAATGACTGATGCTGAATCTGCGCCAGTATGTTGTGCAACTACAGCAATCTTGTTGCGATCACCCCAAACTTGCAGCTGTTCTACCGCCGCTGCGCGGAAAGTGTCACCCGCAGCCAACATGACAGATTTCCCTTCGGCCTGGAATTGGCGCGCCAACTTACCGATGGTAGTAGTTTTACCCACCCCATTGACGCCAACCATTAAAATAACAAATGGATTCTTACCACTGACATCTAATGGTTTGTCTACTTTAGACAGAATTTCAGACATTTCCTCTTTGAGCTTGCCATACAGAGCCTCAGCATCTTTTAGTTGCTTACGGCTAGCATGCTCTGTCAGAGAGGTAATAATTTTGCGGGTTGTTTCGACGCCAACGTCGGCGATCAGGAGTTGTTCTTCCAGTTCTTCAAACAGATCGTCGTCGATTTTCTTACCGCTGAACAACCCCATAAAACCGGAGCCAAGATTCTGCTTGGTTTTGATTAAGCTGCGTTTTAAACGGGCAAAGAAACCTTCTTTGGTTGGCCGTTCTTGTTCTTGAGCCGCTGCTACGATTGTTTCTTCGGTTTCAATGTCTTGTTCGTCTTCAATGCTTTCTTCGGCTACGATTTCGTCTTCAAGGCTAGCAAACTCCTCAATGACCTCGACCGGAGGTTCATCAACAATAGCTTGTGGCTCTGGAATATCGATAACAACATGACTTTCCGTCAGCGGCAATTCTGGCGCACTAACAGTACCTTCATCCCATGAGTCAACGTTGGCTTTATCACTGTGACTCTGTGAGAAATGATGCTGTAAATATTGAGGATCTTCAGCAAAATCTATATTTTCTTCAAATAGTTGCGTAGTTGGTTCTACTGCGACCTCTGGCGAAATTTCAGCCGCAGCTTCGCTAATTGCAGCGCTATCCCATTCACCTGGGGCGACCTGCTCGAGCTCTGCCGCCGCGTCAGCGGTATTTTCTGAAGCTATTTCAGCCTGTTTTTCGCTGATAGCCTGCTCTTCGATAGCCAGCTCAGCTGCATCTTCTTTCTCAGTAGCCAATGGCTCTGCTGTGTGTTCTTCATTCTGACGGCCTAAGCCCAACCAGGAAAAAAATCCACGTTTTTTTTCTTTTGCCATTTTTGGACTCTAATTACTTTGGGTTTGCATAAATAAGATAATAGTTCGCAAGTCTATCACTTTCCCCTGAACAGCAACACGCGCACGATGCTGCTTTCTATTGTGAATTCAATCAACAAAGGTTTAACGTTTCCCCCACACTGCACACATAGGTAGAATAGTGACTAACTTTTTTATTCAGTGCTGTAATACTGGCCAACTTTCAAGCAAAGCGATCTATGGCAAAGCGACCGATAGCAAAAGCAAAACAAGCTCCACAGCAGTCCGCAGGACAAATCCGCATCATTGGCGGTAAATGGCGAGGGCGCAAATTACCTGTCCCCGTTAGCCCTGGGCTGCGCCCTACCACTGATCGAGTCAGAGAAACATTGTTCAACTGGCTTGCGCCCATGATTCAAGGCGCCCGATGTTTGGATTGCTTTGCAGGCAGCGGCGCCTTAGGACTGGAGGCACTATCCCGTTATGCAGGTGTTGCTATACTGCTAGAAGCTGACCGACATGTCGCTAAACAGTTGAGCAACAACCTGACATTATTGAGTGCCGCCAATGGACAAGTGGTCAATACCAATTCTTTGCAATGGTTAGCCCAGCCGGGCCAGCCTTTCGATTTGGTATTCCTTGACCCTCCTTTTCGTAAAGGTTTACTGGCTGAAACCATCAATTTATTGGAACAATTCAACTGGCTGACGGCTGATGCCTGGATTTATGTTGAAGCAGAAGCAGAAAGTGCCGCCACTGATGTCCCGGCCAATTGGCAGTTACATCGAGAGAAAATTGCCGGACAGGTTGCTTATCGCCTCTATATTCGTAGCGAAGAAACCCTCAAAAACACGGTATCAGCTGAAGAACAGGAGCAACACCATGTGGATTAATATCGGCCGGTTATTGATGTTAGGAGTATGGTTTTTCTTATTGTTGAATCTGTTCCAGCCGTTTCCTAAGCCTTTGAAATACTTTATTGATGTCGCAATGATCTTCATGGTCTTGATGCATGGTTTGCAACTGATATTACTTAAATCTACGCAGCCGAAAGATCAGCCAATCAGTGGATGGCAACAATTCAAAATTTTTGTGTTCGGGGTTTTCGAATTGTTGGCTTGGCAAAAAAAACAGCCGCCATTGCCTAAAAAATAATACTCACTGTCGCTAGATATATTTTTGTTATGGCGACAGGTTATTTATTGACCGAGTGAATTTGGGGTAAAGCCAATATAGCGCGTCCCCTGTAAACGTAGAGTGCCTTTCGCACCTTGATCTATACGATTATACTCTGCCTGTGGCAGTATCATTTTGATGTCGCTGCCCTTAGTTACCTCTAGGGTACTCAGCAGTGGCCGGAAATAAACTTCATAGCGTTTATCTTCAGCAACAATCTCTTCACGTTGACGCGAACGGCGGTTTGGCGCTAATACTTCACGTTTATCAATAACTTCAACTTGTAAGCTGCGCACCGGTGAGCGGTCATTTTCCGCATCTTGCCGTTTTTTCTGCCAATATTGGCGAGTTGCCAGCACAACAATCAATACCACCACAGCAATAAATAATAACGGAAGTTTATTCATAATAATCTTGCTCGCTAAAGCTCACTTGGCGAGAGGGATTTAAGGTTTATTACCTGGTAGATAAGGGAAGCTCATCACGTTGCTGCCCAACTCAGAGATCCGAGCACTGCCCTTTTCAGTTACCGCATCAATGCGAATGACTGAATGAAGGGGGATATAGCTGCGGTTAACGCCGGAAAATTCTGTCTTCAATTTTTCTGTTGAGGGGTCAACCAGTAAGGTCGATTGACTATCAAAGACAAAATCTGCAATTTCAATAAACCCAAATAAGGTACTTGGGCCGACTTCTCTGACATAAAGCTGATAATTCTTACCATTATTTATAAACTGAATGCGATAAAGCAATTGTTCATTGACCATGTGCTATTGCCTCTATCCCTTGATTTAGCGAACGGAAATCGGCGTTAACATAACATGTGAACCAGACAAGGCCAAGACTTCAGCAGTTTGCCCCCACAGCTAAATCTGATTATGCGCACTGCTACGCATTAAGTGGCACAAATCATGCAAATCACTGTAGTGCTGCTATCACTCTTGGCTTCCATCCCTTACACTTAATTGATGTATTCTCAGAGTCATTGGCGTTGCGGATTATCATTACAACACAGGTACTTTCACTGAAACCTGTATAGAAAAAAGGATAAATAATGAGCTGGCCATTCCTTGCCGTATTCTTTTCTGGTTGGTTGTTTGTCGATGCAACTTACCGAGGCCCACGCTGGCAACGTTGGGTATTCAAACCCGTCACTCTGTTACTGTTGCTGTTACTCGCATGGCAAGCGCCTATTCTAGGCCCTGCGGGCTATCTGATTGTTTTGGGCTTGCTGGCAACTCTGGTTGCGGATGCTCTCTTGCTGCTACCCAGTGAGCGCTTACTTTATGCTCTGGGTGCATTCTTCCTCTCCCATTTACTGTATACCATTAGTTTTGCCAGCCAGATGACATTCACCCTGTTCTGGCCGCTTCCCTTAGTTCTCATCATCGTGGGCACATTGTTGTTAGCCACAATTTGGACTCGGCTAGATGAAATGCGCTGGCCGGTGGTTGCTTTCGTCGGAATGACATTACTCATGGTGTGGATGGCTGGCGAACAGTATTTTGCTCGTAGCACCGACATGAGTTTCTCATTGCTGACAGGGACCGTGTTATTGCTGCTATCCCATGTCGTCTGGCTCCTAAATCGCTATCGTTTTTCTTTCCGAGCCTCTGACGCCATTGTTGCAGGATGCTATTTTGTTGGGCACTTCCTGATTGTCAGGTCGCTGTATTTGTAATTACCCATTACCGCGAAACATTATTTTGTGGATGTATTGTTCAGCAACATATTGTTTTGCAAAGAATGCCGACCAGCAGGTTCCAAGGATGGAGCCTGAGTACTCAGCACAGAATGCGTGATCTTCAGATATGCCCTCTTATTCTCAGCTCTGTTTAGTAATTATTCTCATTTACCCTCTTGACTCTGGAGTTGACTCTAAGGTGTAGAGTGCAGCTATACCGGCTAAATCCTGTATACCTTTTACATTCTGTCCAGGAGGCACCATGCATTCACATTCCGAACATCAACATTCAACAGATACACAGAGCCAATGCGGCTGTGGTCATAGTCATGCCAAAAAACAAACCGGTTGCAGTAGCCAACAAGCAACCAATTCCAGCAATAACAGCAATAACAGCAATAACAGCACAAATTCAGTGAGTGAGCATTCACATCAAGAAGGAGGTTGCTGTAGCCAGAGTCATGCCGATGAAGGTGACGAGGAAAGCGACAGACTTACTCTCGTGACGCCTTCTGATAGCCAGCGATTTAGTTGGCAAGTTAACGGAATGGATTGCCCAAGTTGTGCCCGTAAAATTGAAAATACAGTCAGCAGTCTGAGCGGCGTTGAAAATGTAAAAGTCCTGTTTGCTACAGAAAAACTGGTGGTCGATGCCCGTTTAGATATTCGCTCCCAAGTGCAGCAGGCCGTCATACAGGCTGGATTCAGTCTGGTCGATACTCAGTCGACCATGGCGAGCAAAAACACTGCGCCAGAATCTCGTGTTCGTGAATATTTACCAATCATATTATTAACCACACTGATGCTCATCAGTTGGGGAATCTCATTATTCAGCATTCAGCTGAGTGAATTCGCATTTGCCGCAACCACCATTGTCGGGCTGATCCCCGTTGCGACCAAAGCCTGGAAACTCATCCGTTCCGGCACCCCCTTTGCAATCGAAACCTTGATGAGCGTCGCGGCTATCGGCGCGATGTTTATTGGCGCGACGGCTGAAGCCGCAATGGTATTACTGCTGTTTATGATCGGCGAATTGCTGGAATCTTATGCGGCAAACCGCGCACGCCGTGGCGTGACCGCGCTAATGGCGCTGGTACCTGAAGAGGCATTGCTGCTCAAGAACGGTGAACGCCAGCAGGTGCCTGTTGCCAGTTTACGCCCCGGCGATATCATTGAAATCTCACCGGGGGGCCGTCTGCCCGCTGATGCGGAATTAATGACTCCATTTGCCAGTTTTGATGAAAGTGCTCTCACCGGCGAGTCAGTTCCTGTTGAACGCGTGCAAGGTGAGAAAGTCGCGGCAGGGAGTTTATCGGTCGATCGCGCTACCGAAATGCGAGTTATCTCTGAACCCGGTAATAATGCCATTGACCGCATTCTACAACTCATTGAATTAGCAGAAGAACGTCGGGCGCCTATTGAGCGTTTCATTGACCGTTTTAGTCGCATTTACACTCCCGCCATTATGCTTCTCTCAGCACTGGTGATGCTGGTTCCGCCTTTAGCTTTCGCCGAGCCTTGGGAAACCTGGATTTACCGCGGCCTGACATTGCTGCTGATTGGCTGCCCATGTGCCCTGGTCATTTCCACTCCGGCGGCCATTACCTCGGCACTGGCTGCGGCAACACGGCGCGGGGCATTAATTAAAGGGGGCGCGGCGCTTGAGCAATTGGGCCGCATTCAAACTGTTGCTTTCGATAAAACCGGTACTCTGACGGAGGGGAAACCGCAAGTCACTGATATTCTGCCAGTATCCGGTGTGAGTGAAACTCGCCTGTTAGCGCTTGCGGCAGCGGTAGAAGCGGGGTCGCACCATCCGCTGGCAATCGCCATCATGCAACGTGCGCAACAAAATACCCCCTTGTTGCCACTCGCCGAGGAACGGCGTGCGTTGGCGGGTATCGGTGTTGAGGGCACGGTTAACGGGATAGTGGTTCGTGTCAGTGCTCCCAGTAAGATATCACCGGAATTATTGAGTGCTGAGTGGCAAGTACTGATTGATGAGCTGGAAAGTAGCGGTAAAACGGCGGTCGCCGTGTTGGAAAATGAGAAATTCATTGGTTTAGTGGCACTGCGCGACACTTTACGCACTGATGCTAAACAGGCCATTGATTCACTGAAAAAGTTAGGTATTCAAGGAGTAATGCTAACGGGTGATAACCCTCGCGCGGCGGCGGCTATTGCCAGTGAGCTGGGGATTGATTACCGCGCTGGATTGCTGCCTGCCGATAAAGTGCAGGCAGTTATGGCGCTAAATGCGACACACCCGACGGTGATGGTGGGTGACGGTATTAATGATGCTCCGGCAATGAAAGCAGCCAGTATTGGCATCGCGATGGGCAGTGGCACTGATGTCGCATTGGAGACCGCCGATGCCGCACTGACCCATAACCGACTAACTGGGTTGGCAGAAATCATCCTGTTATCACGAGCGGCCAACGCTAATATTCGCCAGAACATTACTATCGCATTAGGGTTAAAAGGTATTTTTCTGGTAACCACTTTACTGGGCTTAACCGGCTTGTGGCTGGCAGTATTAGCCGATTCCGGCGCAACTGCCTTAGTGACAGCAAACGCGTTGAGGTTATTGCGCAAACGAGATATTTGAAGCAACTATCAGTTTTGAAACAAATGTCAGTTTTGAAACAAATATCAGTTTTTGAACACTGGGGTAAAAGCCCACGTTATTCCGCTTTTGCCCCTTTCTTGACCAAATAGCGATAAGGTGTCTGTTGGGTATCTTGTGCCAGTAACTGGTGATCCATAAAGCGGCAAAAACCGGGGATATCACGGGTCGTGGCCGGATCATCAGCAATAATCAGCAGAGTTTGGCCGTCCTCCATATGCCGGACGGTTTTACGCACCATCATCACCGGCTCTGGGCAGCGTAATCCTAGTGCATCAAGTGTTTTGTCCGGATCGGCAAAAATATCGGTCATTGCAGTTCTCTTGTGTGTCAATAAGCAGGTTACTAATAATATAAAGTGTAAGCGAACTTACAAAGCGGGCGAACTTATAAAGCCTAATAGTTTACTCCGCCGGTTGTTGGGTGCAAGGGCACAATAACTTTCATAGAAAGGCCCGCGATTGCGCTAAAACTAAGCATTGCATTCGTTGCGCAAACGCGTATTATGCGGCGCGTCGCAGAAATTGCGGCACATTATGTTTGGGTTCCCTCACCCCAATAACCAAAAAGGTCACATTTATGTTTTCGTTTACTGCCCAACAGCGGATGACCGCTTTGGTATGGCTGGCGCTATTCCATATAGTCATCATTACCTCCAGTAACTATCTGGTGCAATTACCGATCGCTATCTTCGGTTTTCACACCACTTGGGGAGCTTTTACCTTTCCATTTATCTTCTTAGCCACTGATCTGACTGTACGGATTTTTGGTGCTCCTTTGGCGCGCCGGATTATTTTGTCCGTCATGCTGCCAGCCTTACTTATCTCTTATCTGATTTCCGCCCTGTTTTATCAGGGAAGCTGGCAAGGGTTCCCGGCATTAACCAGTTTTAATCTGGTAGTCGCCCGTATCGCGGTGGCGAGCTTTATGGCATATGTGCTGGGTCAAATTCTTGATGTTCAAGTCTTTAACCGCCTTCGCCAGCGCAGCGCATGGTGGGTTGCCCCCACTGCTGCCATGTTCTTTGGCAATATCAGCGATACCATGGCTTTCTTCTTTATTGCGTTCTACCGCAGTTCCGATCCTTTTATGGCGGCAAATTGGGTGGAAATCGCCTTGGTGGATTATAGCTTCAAGCTACTGATCTGCATGTTGTTTTTCTTGCCTGCCTATGGCGTGATGCTCAATGTGTTACTGAAGTATTTTGCCCGGCAGACTGAACAGCAAACGCTAACTCGGGTCAGCCCCGCTGAACAATAGATTTCTAACCCATGGATTTCTAACCCATAGATTCATGAATAATAGATTGCTTAATAATAGATTGCTTTTAGCGTCTGAATAAGGTGCGATAAGGTCGCATACCCAAAGTGGTTGGCGTTGCTGTTCCCTCTGCCATCTCAAATCAGAGGGGATATTAATCATCGATAAGGGATTACCATGCATAAAATAACCAAGTTTCTTGCTGTTGGCCTGCTGGTCGTGGGATTAAGTGCTTGCGATGGCGGCAGCGATAACAATGTGGGCCAGCCCGTCAGCTTGTTAGATGGCAAAGTAGCGTTTGTTTTGCCGGCAGATTTGTCTGACCAAAGCGGAAAAATGGGCAACCAAACCAATAACATGCACGTTTACGCCAACAAAACTGGCGATAAAGCGGTTATCGTGATTTTAGGTGATAATACCAATGAAGCTTTGGATGTTCTGACTGAGCGTCTGGCTGAACAGCAACGCGCTCGTGATGCCAACCTACAGGTTGTGACGAACAAAGCCATTAAGGTAGACGGGCATCCTTTCCAGCAATTGGACAGCATTATTACTAGTGGTGGGCAGAAAGCCTATTCGTCCGTATTGATGGGTAAAGTCGATAACCGATTGATGACATTACAAATTACGCTACCGGCCGATAATCAACAGCAAGCGCAAACTGAAGCTGAATCCATTATTAGCACCTTGAAGCTAAGCCCATTATCACTGCCATAAATCTGGGATAATCTTCCCAATATAGCGCGGATAAAGCCAAATGAAGGGGAAACGCGCCGTTGGGGTCGTAACGGCGTAAGCCGTCGGAGTGCCCCGAGGTGCGGTCAACCCTTCACTCAGTAAGCGATAAGCCACTTTGTCATCAGCCTAAGAGCGCGGGTAAACCCGCGCTCTGTCTTTGACTATCACGCCAGTGCTCGTGCCAGTAAGGTAATAGGGTGTTCGCATTTCTTGCTGGTCGACATCTCAATCTGCCATTTGCAGGTTTCGCAGTCGGTAATCACTAAATCAACGCCACTGTCTTCAATCTGTTGGAATAATGATGCCCCGATCCCTTGGGATGTCGCGTAGTTCTCTGATTTAAAACCATATGTCCCAGCAATCCCGCAGCATTGAGAATCTAACACCACCAGCTCAATACCTGGGATGCGTTGAAGTAGCGCCAAGGTATAAGCCGTCCAGCCCATTTTCTCCATATGACAGGGGGTGTGATAAGCAATGCGCAGCGGTTTGTTTTGGGCCGAACTCTTTTCCTCTGAATACAGCGGCTTGAGCGGCAATTCCCGCCCTTTTTCTAATAAACGGTAGAGATAGCGAGTCGCCAGTTCCACTCTGTCGCGCACCGGCGCGGTATCGACATCCAGTAAATGCGGATACTCATCGCGCAGGGTAAAAGTACAGCTTGAGGAGGTGGCAACCACCGGAATATCTCGAGTAATTACCGCGTCAGTGAGGGATTCCAAATTCACCCGCGCCTGTTTTTTCGCCTGTTCAATAAACCCATTCGCAATCAGCGGCACACCACAGCATTTTTCGCGTTTAAGCAATTGAACGCCAATGTTCATCGCATTGAATACACTGACTAAATCCTTGCCCAACTGCGGATGGTTATAGTTGACAAAGCAGCCGTGGAAGAACGCCACCTGTTCCGTATATTGCTGCTGTTTCTCAGCTTGTTTGCGATACCAGCGGCGGAAAGTGCCAAACGAATATTTTGGCAACTCGCGCCGGTGGTCAATTTTCAGCGCTTTATCCAGTAAAACCCGCACCGGTTTTAACCCCGTGACCGCATTGATGACTGGAGCAAATGGCGTCGAGAGAGTGCCCATGAGATCGGTGTGGCTGAGGATAGCATCACGCAGTTTGGGCTTATTGCTGCTGTAACTGGCTTTAGCGCGCTGGATAATGTCGCCGATTTTGACATCTGACGGGCAAGCCACTTCACAGCGTTTACAGTTAGTACAGTATTTCAATGCATCGTCATACAGCGCCGGATCTTTCAAACGCAGGCGCTCACCATCTGGGCCAGCCTGTTTTGGCCCCGGATAAAGCGGGTTAACTTTCGCTACCGGGCAATATGTGGTGCAAACCGTACATTTGATACAACTTTCAAAGCTGTTATCCCGTGCCAAATGTTGATTCTGAGAGAGAGGCTCATCCTGAGCGCTTTTGTGCTGCGGTAACGCTGTCATAATGTCACCCCCATAGCGCTGACAATCTGCTCTGCCACGAACAATGCACTGGTCAATGAAACCCCTGCACCACACCCCTGTTGCAGCGGGTCATAGCCGCCGAGAACAGCGCCAATAACATGCAAGTTATCCAGTGCGACACCGCCACGCAGCGCCCGTAACCGGTTATCGGTGTTCACGCCAAATTGCAAATAAGGTTGCGGCGCAAACATATTGCTGTGGCTCCAATCTGCGCGGTTTGGCAGTGATAAAATATCCAAATCCAGTATGGGTTCATAGATATGCTCAAAAGTCGCCACCAGCCCATTACTGAAGAAACTGCCACTCGCCAGCACCATCTGAGCCGCCCGCAACGGAATATCGCCATGATTGCGGCTATACAACCCGGTAATTCGGTTTCCGACCAGTTCGGCGCGCAATACCGCATCACCCGGCATAACAATGCCGCCTAATTGCTGGAAACGACGACGCAAGGCTTGATGTAAGCGCATGCCGAGCAATGACGGCGGCAATGTTGGCAACAATTGAATCGGTTTGCCCACCGCCGCGCGCAGCGCCTCTAAGGGTGCTGATTCATCCAGCCCAATGCAGGCTGGCAGTAAAATCATTTCCGCTGTTGATGATAATCGCGCCAGTTCATCGGCCAGCGGTTGCCGGTTTTCGGGCAAATCCAGCACCCGCGCAATATTCACCGCACGGAATTCACTGGGGTTATCGCGTAAACGGTCGAGCGCCGGTAAATGCAGATAATCTGCTGTTGCTTCAACGCCCTGCTCCTGCAAAGCACTGGCCACCATCTGTGGCTGAAAATCGAGGAATCCTTCAATGCCAATCACCGCCACTTTTTGCCAGGGTAGCGGGCCTTTTAATGGTGCGACGGGGATATCCGACGAACTCAACCACGTGGGCCGACAGCTGCCCAGCGGGGTCAGACGCAAGTGATTTTCAGCCGCGCTGCCGACCAAATCCAGCCCGCAGCGGCTTAACAGGGATTCAGCTTGATACGCGAGCTCGCCCACCGACCCTGTTTGCCCCATTTTGCTATAAGGATGCTCAGGCGCTAGCTCCGCTAAGGTTTCAAGCGCAGAGAGTGGCTGGCTGACCGCCTGCCCATTGGGCAATTTCGCCAAGAGATCCAAAGAACCGGAGGAAAAATGCAGTGCATTTTGACCGGCGCTGACAATCGCGCAATATTTGCCTTGCTCGGCGAGGCGGATACCGCAAGCCAGCCCAGCTAACCCGCCGCCGATGATAATCACATCAAATTTCATCGCGTTTCTCCTGCTCATTGGCCGCACTCGGGCTATCATCCAGACCACATAGCCCTTGATAAACCCAATGGGTAAACTCACTTTCCCGCAAAGCGTCGCCCCAAGCTATTGGGCGCACCCCTTTCCAACGCTCATTCAAAAACTGGCCAAGTTGTTCACGGGATTGTTGCGGTGTCGTCACTTTAAAACGGCTGAGTAAGCCCGCCGCCCGGCAAGCGCAAAGCTCTCCCTGGCACGTCCCCATGCCAACGCGAGTGCGGCGGCGTAAATCCAATAGGTTATTAACTGACAAAGATTCAATGGCATAGCGCACTTCACCGGCGGTGACCGCCTCGCATTCACACACTAAACTGTTGTCCAGACGGTTTCCGGCTAATAACTGGGTCGCGCGGTCGCCATGACGATAAACGGCTGAGCCGCGAATACTGGCGGGCAAAGAAATCACTTTGCTGAGCGTTTGTTCTGCTGATTGCTGTGAACCGGGAAGTGGCTCTTGGGCCGTGGTGCAAGCCGCTGTTACACCGAGCTTTTCACAGACTTTATCTGTTGCCCACTCCGCCATCAGCCGGTAAGTCATCAACTTGCCGCCAGTGATGGTGATAAAGCCCTCCAACCCATCACGGCTGGCGTGGTCGAGCAAGACGATGCCACGGCTGACATTACGCCCTGAAGGATCATCATCACTAGCGACCAGCGGCCTGACTCCGGCATAAGCGCGTAAAATGCGCGTTTGCGCCAATTGCGGTGATAATTTTGAGCCTTCGCGAATTAAGGTATCCACCTCTTGTGCCGTTACTACCATATTGTCTATCTGATCATATTCAATATGGGTGGAGGTGGTACCAATCAGTGAAATAGTATCGCCTGGCACCAAAATGTCGGCATCAGCCGGTTTACGGCAGCGGTTGATCACCATGTTGTTGATCCGATGACCGAGGATCAACAGCGCGCCTTTGGCAGGAAACATGCGGATACGAAGATCAGCATATTCAGCAATGTGCTGACCCCAGATCCCCGCGGCATTGACCACGATTTGCGCATGGATATCATATTGACGCTGATTTTTACTGTCGAAAACGCGCACGCCGCTCACCCGGTCACCCTGACGTAATAATCCGATAACTTGATGATAAGTGAGTACATTGGCCCCGTGCTCACGGGCATCCAACATATTGGCGGCGGTGAGGCGGAAGGGGTCAACAGTGCCATCGGGCACGCGGACGGCAGCAATTAGCGCGGGGTTAGCAGCAGGTTCGAGCCGCAATGCTTGTTTTGGATCAATGGCTTCGGCGTCGATCCCCGCCTCCTGACAGCGCGCAATAAATTGCGCCTGATATTCCAGGGAGTCTTCCGGCAAGGTGATAAACAAACCATCGGTTTGCTCAATACAATGGCGGGCAATGCGTTTGAGAATCCGGTTTTCTTCAATACATTCACGCGCGGATTCGCCGTCAGTCACAGCATAACGCGCACCACTGTGTAATAAGCCATGGTTACGGCCTGTCGCGCCGGTGGCAATGTCATGCCGCTCGAGCAGAGTACAGGCCAAACCCCGCCGAGCACAGTCTCGAGCTATTCCAGCACCCGTCGCGCCACCACCAATGATGATGACATCCGTTTCTGTGTAAGGAGAACTGTTCGTCATGAAAGACCCCATATTATCAGACAGCCGCCTGACGGCTAATTATGAGTCTATTGAGCCACAGTCTTTATGGATATTGTTTGATAAGGAACAAAAACGAACCAAAAACGAAAACAATATGGCGCATAAAAACCATGATTGTGATCAAAGTCACAGGTAATTTGTCATTAGCGGTTTCAAAATGTTAACCAATCGCTCAGAATTGCCGCCGCTTTCATATAACTGTAACAAATGCGCCATCACTCACAGATAAGTTTCGCAATCTTATCTAGTATGACGCTCGTTATGGAACATAAACGACAGTTGCTTTGCCGTTTAATCATCGGCAGCGCTTACCACCGGGTAGATACCAGGCTATACCGGAGTCAAAAATTACAAAAAAACCATCGGAGGCACTCATGTTGAGTATTTTTAAGCCCGCGCCACATGTGGCCAGGCTTCCCGCAGACCAGGTTGATCCCACTTACCGCCGTTTACGCTGGCAAATCTTCATGGGCATCTTCTTCGGTTACGCGGCCTACTATCTGGTGCGTAAAAACTTTACTCTGGCCATGCCGTATTTGATCGAACAAGGTTTCTCTCGTGGGGATCTGGGCTTCGCACTATCCGGTATTTCTATTGCTTATGGCTTCTCAAAATTCATCATGGGTTCGGTGTCTGACCGTTCGAATCCACGAGTATTCCTCTCTGCCGGTTTGATTCTCTCCGCAGCCGTGATGCTGTTTATGGGTTTCGTCCCTTGGGCAACATCCAGTATCGCCGTGATGTTTGTGCTGCTGTTCTTATGCGGCTGGTTCCAGGGAATGGGTTGGCCGCCATGTGGCCGTACCATGGTGCACTGGTGGTCGAAGAAAGAACGCGGCAGTATCGTTTCTGTCTGGAACTGCGCCCATAACGTCGGTGGTGGCTTGCCGCCATTGCTGTTCTTGCTGGGTATGGCATGGTTTAACGACTGGAAAGCTGCGCTCTATATGCCCGCTTTCGGTGCCATTTTGGTGGCATTGATTGTCTTCGGCCTAATGCGTGATACTCCTCAATCTGTTGGCTTACCTCCGATTGAAGAATACAAAAACGACTATCCGGATGACTATAGTCAAGAAGCGGAAGAAGAGCTGACCGCGAAACAAATCTTTATGCAATACATCTTGCCCAACAAACTGTTGTGGTATATCGCGATTGCTAACGTTTTTGTTTATTTGCTGCGTTACGGCATCCTCGACTGGTCACCAACTTACCTGAAAGAAGTCAAACACTTCGCGCTGGATAAATCCTCATGGGCTTATTTCCTGTATGAATACGCTGGTATTCCAGGGACGCTGTTGTGTGGTTGGATGTCCGACAAAGTATTTAAAGGTAACCGTGGTGCCACCGGCGTGTTCTTTATGACATTGGTGACCATCGCGACCATTATTTACTGGCTGAACCCGGTCGGTAACCCAGGTATCGATATGGCCTGTATGATCACTATCGGCTTCCTGATTTACGGCCCGGTGATGTTAATTGGCTTGCATGCCCTTGAATTAGCGCCGAAAAAAGCAGCGGGTACTGCCGCAGGCTTTACCGGTTTATTCGGTTATCTGGGTGGCTCGGTTGCGGCCAGCGCCATTGTTGGTTACACCGTTGACTACTTCGGTTGGGACGGCGGCTTTATGGTCATGATTGGCGGCAGCATTATCGCTGTTCTGTTATTGATCGTCGTCATGTTCAGTGAGAAAAAACATCACGCTGAGCTAGCCAGACAGGCCGAGCTGGATAAAAAATAATATCCAAATGATCAAGTAGCTTACAGGCTGTGCCGTTATCTATATGGATGAATAGCGACACAGCCTTTTTCATACCCTGAAATTGATAAAAGGAATAATATCAATGCAAAACCACATCAAATCACTGATAGCCAGTATGATTCTGGCATCCTCAGTCGTCGGCATGGCACAGGCAGCGGAACCCTTAGCCCAAGATAAATCAGCAGATAAAGTTGTCATCGCGCACCGCGGTGCCAGTGGCTACTTGCCGGAGCACTCACTGCCCGCCAAAGCTATGGCCTACGCACAGGGCGCTGATTATCTTGAGCAAGATTTGGTGATGACCAAAGATAATGAGTTAGTAGTTCTCCATGACCATTATCTTGACCGGGTAACAGATGTCGCCGATCGCTTCCCTGACCGCGCCCGTAAAGATGGTCGTTATTACGCTATTGACTTTACGCTACCAGAAATCAAGTCACTGAAATTTACCGAAGGCTTTGATATTGGTAAAGATGGTAAGAAAGTGCAGAGCTATCCGGGCCGCTTCCCAATGGGCAAGTCTGATTTCCGTGTGCACACTTTCCAGGAAGAGATTGAATTTGTTCAGGGGCTGAATCATTCGACCGGTAAAAATATCGGTATCTACCCTGAAATCAAAGCGCCATGGTTCCATAAGCAAGAAGGTAAGGACATTTCTACCAAAGTGTTGGAAGTGTTAAAACAGTACGGTTACACCACCAAAGCCGATAAAGTCTATCTGCAATGCTTTGATGCCAATGAATTAAAACGTATCAAAAATGAGCTGGAACCCAAGATGGGCATGGACCTGAAACTGGTTCAACTGGTGGCTTACACTGACTGGAAAGAAACCTACGAACAGAAACCTAATGGTGAGTGGGTTAATTACAGCTATGACTGGATGTTCAAGCCAGGCGCAATGAAGAAAATCGCGCAATATGCTGACGGCATCGGCCCAGACTACCATATGCTGGTGGTGGAAACCTCGACACCAGATAACATCAAGCTGACGGATATGGTCAAGGAAGCGCATGCCAGCAATATGATGGTGCATCCGTTTACTATCCGCGCGGACAAACTGCCTAAATACGCCACTAATGTAAACCAACTGTTTGATATTATTTACAATCAAGCCGGGGTTGACGGGGTATTTACCGACTTCCCAGATAAGGGTGTGCAATTCCTGCAAAAACAGGGACAACACCAGTAAGTGATTTATCTGGGATAACTTAGCATCTGAGATAACTTAATATAAGAAATGGCGCACTCATCTACAGTGCGCCATTTTTTTACTGCAATGAATCAGTTACTTATCAGTACCTAAAAACATCTTGCGCAGATAATGGGGTACTGCGTCATCGGCATTTGAGCCGATCACTTCCAGGTTCGGTAACATATCTTTTAGGCGCTGATGAGCATCGCGCATGATGCAGCCCTTGCCCGACATAGACAGCATTTCCAGATCATTCATACCATCGCCAAACGCGATACATTCTTTCAATGAATAACCAATAATTTTAGACACTTGCTCAAGCGCATGGCCCTTGGACACCCCGCCGCCCATCACTTCCAGACAGGTCGGGAAAGAGAAGCTGACATTCACCCGATCGCCCCAACGTGCATTGATGGCTTCTTCCAAAATCAATAACTTATCGTGATCTTCGCAGGTGAAGTAAACCTTACACACCCCGTCAGTCGGCAGCAAAGCCGGCTCGAACACTTGATATTTGAACACCGACTCGCGGAAAAACTCTTCCTGTTCAGGGCTTTCGCGGTTCATATACCATTCATCATTCAAATAGACGTTGGTCAGAATATCTGAATTGTGATGTTCAATATTGTATAAATCACGGGCAATGTCAGCATCGAGGTTATGACTGAAAATCAGCTCCCCTGCGGTGTTATGCACTCGCGCGCCGTTGGAGGTTATCATAAAGGCGCTGATATCCAGATTGTCGCGGATTTGGGCCACATCAATATGGTGGCGGCCAGTCGCAAACACAAAGTGCACATCGCGCTGCGTCAGCAACTTGAGTGTCTCTTTGGTATAAGGCGTCAATATGTGGTCAGGTGACAGCAGGGTGCCATCTAAATCGGAAGCAACAACATGATACATAGCGGTATGTTCTAACCTCTGGTGGTGTCGGGATTTACCGGCCGACGGATTGTTTATGTTGCAGACAATGTTTTATGTTGCAAAGAAGAGTTATGTTGCGCAAAAAAACGCAATATGGCGCTTAGCGCCTCGGCACGCAGGGTGTCCCGCTCGAACAGGATCTCATGGCGTGCACCTTGAATGACCTTAGGCTGCCCCCCTTCGCAAGGGTGCCCCGCCAGAATCATTGCCTGAGAAAATGCATTATGGGCCGGGTTATGCACTACCCGATCCTCACTGGCCTGTAGTAACAGAACCGGCGTAGTAATTTTGTCTGTCTGGGCGATAATTTGCTCACCCACCAGCATGCTTTCACGGATCCAATGATAAGTTGGCCCGCCGACACGGATTTCTGGCGTATCCGCATATTGGCGCAAATAGCGGCGATAGCGCTCACGGCTGTGAGTCAACATATTGACCATATAGGGTAATGGCCGCCATTGCCCGGTGCCGATTGCGTAATAATCCCGCAGTTTTTGATGCTTTTCAGCCCAGTCGACAATCCGGTGAGCCAGCCAGCCCGGCATTGGCAAATGGATGCCAAACATGGGCGCACAAAGCGCCACGGCATCAAATGCCTCTGGCTGCTGCGCCAAAAAGCGCGTCAGAATTGCGCCCCCCATAGAATGGGCCAGTGCAAAACGCTGCTGATAATGGCTACCGGTTATTTCGCGCTGCACCAACTGCGCAAAATCTTCAATGTAATCATCAAATTTGATCACATGACCGCGGTTACCATCCTCCAGTATACGCCCTGATCGCCCCTGACCACGATGATCCAACACTATAACATCATAGCCTTGCTGGAATAGATCATAAGCTACTTCGGGGTATTTGACGTAACTTTCAATGCGACCAGGCACCACCACCACCACGCGGGTATGTTGAGGTGAGCAAAAACGGACATAGCGAATGGGGATATTATCGACCCCCATAAACTCGTCTTCATCCCGCTGCTGCCAAAAATCTAACAATGGGCCGTTAACAAAAGCAGCAAACTGCTCTTCACGGCTCAACCAGCTATTATCTAACGGCATAATGTGTCTCTATAACGGAATAGTGTGTCTCTAACAGCATAGTGCGGCCCGATATAATATAACGTTATAAATCATAGCTAATTGCATCCTTTGGCCGGAGTAACTGGGCACTCTGTGAGCCATAGCACAATGATTAGCAATAGAGTATTGTGGCATAAATTTATGCATTCAGGGAGTTTTGCCAATGACCTTAGACTGGTGGTTAACTTATCTGCTGACCACAATTATTCTCAGTTTGTCCCCCGGCTCGGGTGCCATCAACACCATGAGCACCACCATCAGTCATGGTACGCGCGGTGTCATTGCCTCCATCTGCGGATTACAATTGGGGCTGGCTGTGCATATTGTGCTGGTCGGGGTGGGCCTTGGCGCACTGATTTCACAATCTCTGCTGGCATTTGAGCTGTTAAAATGGCTCGGAGCGGCTTACTTAATTTGGCTTGGCATACAACAATGGCGCGCCGCCGGGGCGCTGGACTTGCATGCATTAGCGAACAGCCTGCCACGGCGCAAGCTGTTTAAACGCGCGGTGTTCGTCAACCTGACCAACCCGAAAAGCATTGTTTTTCTGGCCGCGTTGTTTCCACAATTTGTCCTGCCGCATCAACCACAGGTGGCGCAATATCTGATTCTCGGCAGCACCAGTGTGATAGTCGATATTATCGTGATGATGGGTTACGCGACTCTTGCTACGCGAATCGCAGGTTGGATTAAATCACCGCAGCAAATGAAATTATTGAACAGAATATTTGGTAGCTTATTCATGTTGATAGGCGCGTTACTGGCCACCGCACGAAAAGTATAAAACCGTTATGATGCCCCCAACTGGGTAATTCACCGGTCGGGGAAATCGCTAGCGGGATAATATTAGGTGGATACCAAAACCGGTGAATAACACCCCTGCCAGCCCATCAATCCATTTGGATAACCGCTGATAGCCACGGCGCATCACCGGTAAAGCAAAGACGCAGGCTACAATGCTGAACCAGACAAAGGTCTCCGCGATAATCAGCACAAACAAGCCCCAACGAGCGCCCGCACTGACGTCATCGCCGACAAACAGTGAGAACACGCTGCCGAAATAGATAACCGCTTTGGGGTTCGATAAATTGGTCAGAAAACCACGCACGAAAGTTCGGCCACGCGCAGGAAGTGCAACTTGCACCTCACTTTCTGAAGCCTCTTGTTTGGAACGGGCTGATTTCAGCAGTTGCCAACCCATCCAGCACAGATATAACCCACCGCCGACCATAATGATTTCATGCAACCACGCCATTTTCTGCAAAATGAGATTTAGCCCCATCAGGGCGACACCGGCCCAGACCACAATCCCCAGCGAAATACCGACCACACCCATCATTGCTTCGCGCCGTGAGCGGCTGGCCGCGATTTGCGAGACAAAAAAGAAATCAGGGCCGGGGCTCATCAGAGCCACCAAATGCACTAGCGCGACAGTCAGAAATAGCATTAGCATAATAAGGTTCTCATAGCAGAAAAGTCGGCCCGTTAGTCGTCGTTGTTATCTACGTGGTCGCGGATCATGGCCATAAACGGCGCGCCAAAGCGCTCTAATTTACGTTGCCCGACACCATTGACACTCAACAGCTCGCTGGCCGTGATCGGCATTTGCTCCGCCATCTCCAGCAAGGTTGCGTCGTTAAACACCACATAAGGCGGAATATTACCCTCGTCGGCGATAGATTTGCGCAATTTCCGCAATTTGGCGAATAATTTGCGATCGTAATTGCCGCCATAGGATTTTTGATTAGCACTGCTGCGCACTTTCAAACTCTGAATACGCGGCACCGCCAATTGTAATGGCAATTCAGCACGTAATACCGGACGCGCGGCTTCGGTCAACTGCAAAGCAGAGAACATCGCGATATTTTGACTCAGTAATCCGAGGTGAATTAGCTGGCGCAACACACTGACCCAGTGCTCATGACTTTGCTCGCGACCAATGCCGTAGACCGACAGTTTGTCATGACCAAACTCACGAATGCGCTGATTATTTGCCCCGCGCAGCACCTCGACGATATAGCCCAAACCAAACCGTTGCCCGACCCGATACACACAAGACAGCGCTTTTTGCGCATCAGCCAGCCCATCGTAGCGCTTTGGCGGATCCAAACAAATATCGCAGTTACCGCATGGCTGCTGCTTACCCTCACCAAAATAGTTCAGCAACACCAATCGGCGGCAGGTTTGTGCTTCGGCAAAAGCCCCCATCGCATTGAGTTTATGCCGCTCAATATCTTGTTGTGCGCCGGCCGGTTTCTCTTCCAAACAGCGGCGTAACCACGCCATATCGGCCGGGTCATACAGCAACATCGCCTCGGCGGGTAGACCATCACGCCCGGCACGGCCAGTTTCCTGATAGTAAGATTCGATAGTGCGCGGAATATCAAAATGCACCACAAAGCGGACGTTGGGTTTGTTAATCCCCATGCCGAAAGCCACGGTGGCGACCACCACTTGCAAGTCATCGCGCTGGAAAGCTTCCTGCACATGCGCCCGGCGCTCATTATCCAAACCCGCATGGTAAGCTGCTACACTTAAACCACGGCTTTGTAGGCGCGCGGTGGTGTCTTCCACTTTTGCCCGACTATTGCAGTAAATAATGCCACTTTTGCCGCGCTGGTCTTGAACAAAGCGCCACAGTTGATCAAGGGGTTTGAACTTCTCTACCAAGGTGTAGCGAATATTGGGGCGGTCAAAACTGCTGACCTGAATTAAGGGCTGCTCCAGATTAAGCAGCCGCACGATATCACCGCGCGTGGCTTCATCAGCCGTCGCGGTCAGCGCTATTACCGGTAAATCAGGGAAACGTTGCTTTAACTGACCAAGGGCACGGTATTCCGGGCGGAAATCATGGCCCCATTGAGAGATACAGTGCGCCTCATCCACCGCCAACAGCGCAGGACGCCACTGATGTAGTTGGTCGAGAAAACTCTCCATCACCAGCCGTTCCGGTGCGATATACAGCAGTTTAATTTGACCACTGCGGCACCCGTCCATCACCGCCAATTGCTGCTCACGAGTTTGTGATGAGTTTAAGCACCCCGCGCCCACACCATAGGCCAGCAGTTGGTCAACCTGGTCTTTCATCAGAGAGATTAAGGGGGAGACCACCAACGTTAGGCCATCCGTCACCAATGCCGGTATCTGATAGCACAAAGATTTACCACCGCCCGTTGGCATCACTACCAGACAGTCTTGCCCTGATAGGGTGGCATTGATAATTTCTTGTTGTCCGGGCCGAAATTGCTGGTAGCCGAAAGTATCTCGCAATACTTGCTGTGCCAGTAACTCCCTATTTATCACTGCGGCGGTTGACACACTATTCCCCAACTATGAGATCTGCACAGGCCGGTGAACCGGCCTGTGTCTGAAACTTTTCTAACGCCGGATGACGTTAAAGGACATCATTCAACATGATACCCACACCCACCCGTGTTTGCCTAAAGTTATAGTCAATCATTGACTCACCATAGCCACTGAACACTTGGGTATAGAAACGAACATGCTTGGTAATCGGGTAGCTCCAGCCCATTTCAGCACCGCCGTAACCCGTATTCCAGTTATAGCGACCATCCAGACTAAACACACTTTCACCCAGAGCATAGCCCACTTTCAGGCGGTAATAACCCATGTATTTATTGATATCCGGGTTGTCATCTTTGGCATCATTTTCGGGCAAACGATACCAAGGTTTCAGGTCAATTTCCAAGTTGCCGCGTTGTGCCATGAAGCGGGTATAAACGCGATCCCAGCTACGTGAGGTTGGATCGGCTTTGCCGTTAGATTGGTGATTATAACCAAACTCTACCTCACGGAATGTCCAGCCCGCCAGCTCATAATCTGTGGCCCATGCCAGGAACACTTGCGGTTCGTAGTTGGTTTCACGGAAGGGTGAGGATTCATCTTTGTTCGATGCTTGCCACCAGGAACGTTGAGTATAAGACGCACCCAGCAACGAGTTATCACCGGCAATACCGCGCCAGATAGGGAAGCCTAAACTCAGTTGGAATTTAACTTCATCCTTATTGGCATTCTGCGCCCAATCATAAGAGCTTATCGCATCTTTATTGATATCGCTGGTATAGGTGTATAACAAATAGTTTGTTTCATACGGATAAAGTAAGAACGGATTGTCGTGATCCTGCAACATCGCCGCGATAATGCTGCCACGCACTGTCGGTGCGTCATGAATTTTCTCAACCGTTGCTTCTTCTGCTTGCGCCAATGTTGGCACCAGTAATAACGCGATTAAAACCTGCCAAAATCTACCCATAATTCCCTCATCGTTTTACGAATTATTTCTATTTGTAATGAAAACAGCTCATTCTACACACAAATGTTATCTGAGATTAGTGTTGTTTATATTTATGATTTAACGACTGGAAAACAACAAAATAGGAGCATAAAATAAACAAACTAATAACATGAGAAATTATCTTTTAAGAGAAAAATAATGCCTGTAACACCTTTAACACTGGAAAGTGCCCGTAGCCTTATTGGTGAAATTTTTGTTTATCACATGCCATTTAACCGCGAATTGGGATTAAAATTAACTCGTTTCGAGCAAGATTACGCCGAAATTACTTTTGATAATAATGACAAGCTGGTCGGTAATATTGCGCAGCGGATATTGCACGGCGGTGTTATTGCCGCAGTGTTAGATGTTGCCGCTGGTCTGGTATGTGTTGGGAATAGTCTGGTTCGCCATGAACCACTGATTCAGGAACAACTGCAAATGAAGCTGGCGAAAATGGGCACCATCGACCTGCGCGTCGACTATTTGCGCCCTGGCCGTGGTGAGCACTTTACTGCCAGCAGCAGTATTTTACGCAGTGGTAACAAGGTGTCTGTTGCCAGAGTTGAATTGCATAATGAAAACCAAATGCATATCGCCAGCGCGACTGCGACCTATTTGGTTGGCTGATGCGACCTATTGCGGTGATGAATAATAACGTGAAGTTAAGTACACTCACCGCATCTCCTTTCTTGTTCTGAGCCACACCATGGATAAACAACGAACCCGTCAGGGCATTTTTTTTGCGCTGGCTGCCTATTTTATTTGGGGTATTGCCCCTGCTTATTTCAAGCTCATCCAACAGGTGCCAGCTGATGAAATTTTGACTCATCGGATTATTTGGTCATTTTTCTTTATGCTGATTTTACTGACTGTCAGCCGCAATTGGCCCCAAGTTCGCCGCGCCATTAAAAACCGTAAACGTTTGTTATTACTGGCTGTTACCGCCGTACTAATCGCCAGTAACTGGCTATTATTCATTTGGGCGGTCAACCACAACCACATGCTGGAAGCCAGTCTGGGTTACTTTATTAACCCGTTGGTCAACGTGTTATTTGGCATGCTATTTCTCGGCGAGCGTTTTCGCCGCATGCAATGGGTTGCGGTGGCGCTGGCGTTCGGCGGCGTGCTCATTCAACTGTGGCAATTCGGTTCGCTGCCCGTGATTGGTTTGGGCCTGGCGATTACCTTTGCGTTATATGGCTTAATTCGCAAAAAACTGGGGATTGATGCCCAAACCGGTATGTTGGTTGAAACAATGTGGCTATTGCCGATTGCGGCAGTTTATCTGTTCTTTATTGCCGACAGCCCGACCAGCCATATGGCCGCCAATACTTGGTCGCTGAATGTTCTGTTAGCCGCCGCAGGGGTGATTACCACTATTCCGCTATTGTTCTTCACCGCCGCCGCCACGCGTTTAAGGCTATCAACGCTGGGCTTCTTCCAATATCTGGGGCCGACGCTGATGTTTATTCTGGCGGTCACTTTCTATGGCGAGACTATCGGCAACGATAAAATGGTCACTTTCGTCTTTATCTGGGCGGCGCTGTTACTGTTCACCTTGGATGCGCTTTACACCCAACGCAAGCTGCGCACCTAGATATCAAGCCTACAAAAACGCCGGTTACTCATTGAGTTATGAATTGATAACCAAAGAACTTGAAGTTGCAGGTAGGCAGCAAGCGAACTCATCCCGATGAGCTTACATAAGTAAGTGATTCGGGTGCGTGAACGCAGCTAACACCCCTGCAGCTTCAAGAGCGAAGGTTAAAGCCAGTTCTTGCGTTTGAAATAGAGATATGGCGCTAACCCGGCAATAATCATCAAACTGATTGCCCCTGGGTAACCAAACGACCAGCGCAATTCCGGCATAAATTCAAAGTTCATCCCGTAGCTGGACGCCACCAAGGTGGGCGGCAGGAACACCACCGACACCACCGAGAAAATCTTGATAATGCGGTTCTGCTCGATGTTGATAAAACCCATCGCCGCCTGCATCAAGAAGTTAACTTTCTGGAACAAAGATTCATTGTGCGGCAACAGAGATTCGATATCGCGCAGTACCTCACGGGCCTGTTCCAACTGGCCACTGGGTAAACGGGCCTTACGCACCAAGAAATTCAGCGCCCGCTGGGTATCCATTAGACACAACCGGACTTTCCAGCCGATATCTTCCTGTTCTGCCAGTGTGGAGAGCGCAGCATCATATTCATCGCCCTGCTGGCCTTCCATGATGACGCGGCTCAAGGCTTCCAAGTCGCTGTAAATATTCTCGATTTCATCTGCCAGCTGTTCAATTTTAGTTTCAAACAAATCTAGCAGCAATTCATAGGCGTTGCCGTCAACCAGTGTTTGATTACGCGCGCGCATGCGATACAAGCGAAATGCCGGTAATTCGCGTTCGCGCAGCGTATACAGGCGGCCATCACGAATAGTAAATGCCACAGTTGAGTTACCGGCGTGGTCTTCAGCATCTTCATAATAGAAGAAGGAGTGGATATGCAGGCCGTCTTCGTCTTCAAAGAATCGTGCGGAGGCCTCGATGTCGTCCAACTCTGGCCGTGTCGCCAGGCTTTGCCCTAACTCATTCTGGACGCGTTCCCGCTCACCCTCTTCTGGCTCGACTAAATCGACCCAAAGTGAGGAAGTCAGGTCATCTGATTCATCCAGCTCCAAACGGGATAAGCGATTGTTACTTAATTTAAATGCGCTCAGCATGTGCCAAAACTCCCTTGCGGTGATGGATAGGGAAAACACATTGAAACACAGAAACAGGTCAGTATTGAAATACCCTTTGTTTCAGACCATAGGGAGATCTGACTCACAGCGGCAGTTTAGCGGGGCCGCTGACAACCACGAAGGCTATCAGCAAATATGAGGATAGCCTTAGAAGTTGCACCATATGAACAGGTTATTGAGCCAGTATCTACTGGGTGTGTCCAAGGCGAATGTCCTCATCAAGAATAGTGCGCGCATGTTACGCCGAGAAGAAAAAGGCTGTCAACCGGTTAAAAGGTGTTAATTCATGAGCACAATTTTTAGTTCTGAGCGGCAACATTTATTATCCAACAGCACGCAGCTATATACCTTAAATAATTCGAGTTGCAGAAAGGCGGCAATTGAGCAACAAATCGGTCGGGAACCGATTTGAACAGCATTTATGCTAGCCCGCAGATTTGAACGCTGCTTGCAGCGGCCTCGCAGAGGCGAGGCCCATGGACGGGCCGAGTAGTGAAAGCAGCCAACACATATGCAGCTTGAAGTATGACAGGTATAACATTGCTCTGTTTACGCTAGATTACAGTCAGCCACTCTTAAGGATATTTGACCAAAATGAAGCAAATCACCCAACAATCTCTGGTGCAGTTGAGCCAGCAAGCCCAGCAGTCACCGCGTCAGAGAGCCAATCTTAACTTCCACCCACAGCTCGACGACCCCATACAGCGCCTGGCGATTGCGATGGAGCCAGAGACTTATGTTCGCCCTCATCGCCACCCTCACACTTGGGAATTACTGACAGCATTACACGGCAGCTTTATTGTGCTGCTGTTTGATGATGCAGGAAAAGTCACCCACCGTGCGCTATTGGGCCAGGAAACCGCTATTCTGGAGATCCCCGCTAATGTGTGGCACGCCGTGCTCTCACTGGAAGAAGGGGCGGTTATTTTTGAAGTTAAACACGGCCCTTACCAACCCATTACTGCCGAATACTTCGCCAGTTGGTCACCCGCCGAGGGTGAAGCGAAAGTCAGCAACCTATTGGCGTGGTATGCGACGGCTGATATTGGCGCGCGCTATCAGTAATAATATCAGTAAAAAACCGAAGCCAGCTTCGACTTCGGTTTTGTGTATCCTGCATCTTTATTTAGCTGATAATCCAGCAAAAATCACGAACAGGCTTTCCCTTGGTATTGGCAAAATAATCAACGTTTTATATTTTTAAACTGCTTAGTGGTATCCGTCAGTGCAATTTCTGTTGGTAACCGCTCCATGGAGCTGGCACCGTAGAAACCATCACATTGCGGACAATTATCCAAGATGTATTGAGCATCTTCTGGGGTAGAAATCGGCCCGCCGTGACACAACACAATCACATCTTCGCGCACCGCTTTTGCGGCTGCGGCCCATTCATTAATCAGAGGCACACAGTCAGCCAGCTTCAACGCGGTGTCAGCACCAATATTGCCGCCGGTGGTCAGCCCCATATGAGGAACAATAATATCGGCCCCCGCTTGAGTCATGGCGACAGCATCTTCGGCACTGAAAATATACGGCGTGGTGAGTAAATCTTTCTCGTGAGCCAGACGAATCATGTCCACTTCCAGACCATAGCCCATGCCGGTCTCTTCAAGGTTAGCGCGGAAATTCCCGTCAATTAAACCCACTGTTGGGAAATTCTGCACACCAGAAAAACCCAATGCTTTCAGTTGATCCAAGAAGTGGTCAAACTGACAGAACGGGTCAGTACCATTGACCCCCGCTAGCACCGGCGTGTTCTTGACCACTGGCAACACTTCTTTTGCCATGTCGACCACAATTTCATTGGCATTGCCGTAGGCCAGCAGACCGGCCAGCGAACCGCGACCGGCCATGCGATAACGGCCCGAGTTATAGATGACGATAAGATCAATACCGCCGGCTTCTTCACATTTGGCCGACAAACCTGTACCCGCACCGCCGCCGATAATCGGCTCACGGCGGGCAATCATTTCCCGGAATTTAGCCAATATGGCCTGGCGTTGAAATTTTGGCATATGCTTCTCCACGAAGTTTACAGTGAGCAGTAATGGCCCTAATGGGATCGGCTCTTTGCTATTTCTTTAAAGTTTTCTACCGCAGCTTGGGCAAACTGTGGGTCATTAATATTGAATGGATAGTGCACCAGACGGCGTTTTTCAGTTTGAATCACGGTTTCTTCCAGCGTGTGGATAAAAGCTTTCAGTGCTTTTTCATCCCAGAAAGGTTGGCCCGGTGCGTCTAGCGCTGAAAATCCGCCCAGTGGAATTAAGAAACGCACCTCGCCTTCGCAGCGGTTAAGCTTCTCGCCAATCCAGCGCGCCATCTCAATGTTTTCTTGCTCGGAGGTACGCATCAATGTGACTTGCGCATTGTGCTCATAGAACAAGCGGTCGGCATATTTCGTCGGAATGGTGGCGGGGTTACCAAAATTAACCATATCTAATGCACCGCAAGAGCCGACGTAAGGAATTTGGCTGTGAGCAATAGCATCAAACCTTTCAGGGCCGCATGCTAATACCCCACCAAATAACAGGTCGCAGACCTCGGTGGTGGTCAAATCCAGCGCCCCTGCCAGTAAGCCGCTTTCGGCCAATTTTTCCATCGCTTTGCCGCCGCTGCCGGTCGCATGGAACACTAAACAATCATATTCTGCCGATAATGCCGCGCTAACCGCTTGAATACAGGGGGTTGTCACACCAAACATGGTCAAACCCAGCGCCGGTTTATCATTGGTCGCGATTTCTTCTTTTTGTGCAAAATAAACCGCACCGGCAATTTGATGGGCCGCATTGCTCAGCACACGGCGGGAAATACGATTAAGCCCGGCAATATCAGTGACCGAATACATCATGGCGATATCACTGGCACCGATGTAGCCGGAAACATCACCAGAAGCCATGGTTGACACCATCAGCTTAGGAATACCGATAGGTAAACTTTGCATCGCAGGGGTTATCAGTGCCGTGCCGCCGGAGCCGCCCAAGCCTAACAGCGCAGCCACGTCATCACGGCTGGCAATAAAACGCTCAAAAGCCACCGCCATCGCACTTATCGCCCGCCCTCTATCACCACAGAAGACGGCCTGACGCCCATCAGGATGATGGCTCGCCACCGTTTCGGCCGTGATATCAGCGCCGCCAGCGTGCTGACCTGCTTTGGTCGATAAATCAACCGTGACCGTCGTCAGGCCGGTTGCTTTAATCAATTCACTGACATAAGTCAGCTCATCGCCTTTGGTATCTGTCGTGGTCGCGATAAAAATATGACGGGGCATCTGAACATCCTTCTATGAATGCGGAATGTCACAAGAAATGAAGCGAGTTGGTTAAGATAGAAGCATATTGAGACTGTAGTATCATTTTCGCAAAGCATATAACTTAAATATGAGACTACAGTCTCAAAAATAATCTGAATATGGAGAGCATTCATGGCGATTTGTGCGAACGGTTTGTTATAGTGAGCAAAAATACGATCTCTAGATCATGGAGTGACCGTGAGTTATCAAGATAAACCAGAACGCGCCCCTCCATCGCTAACCACCATCAGGGCCAGAACCCGGCGGCTACTTATTGACACCGCGATGTCAATGTATGAACAAGGCGCATTTCCATCAATAACTGAAGTCGCCAATGCCGCCCAGCTTTCCCGTGCCACGGCTTACCGCTATTTCCCGACACAAAGTGCCTTGGTTTCTGCCATGGTCGATGAGAGTCTTGGGCCAATATTGGAATGGCAGCCTACTCAACCCGATGCCCGCCAGCGTATTGCTGAATTACTGTCTTTTGCTTATCCGCGTATGTTGCAACATGAGGGCGTGCTGCGAGCCGCGCTGCACTTGTCTTTGCAACAATGGGCCGATAGCCGCAGCAATCCAAACAATGAAGAGAAGTTAGTCCGTGGTAACCGTAAGCGGTTGTTAAAGCTGGCGGTTGAGCCATTGGAAGGGAAATTAACACCAGAAGCACTGCAACGGGTGATTCATGCATTTTCGTTAATTTATGGATCAGAGGTGTTTATGGTGCTGAAAGATATTTGGCATTTAGATGATGCTGGGATTCAGGATGTTACCCAGTGGATGGGCAAAGCCATTCTGCTACAAGCAGAAACCGATGCAAAACTGGCGGCTCAGGATGGGAGCGAGAGCCGCTAATACCGCTGCGGCATTGAGTCACAGGGTTTACCCAAGCCTATTGATATTGCAGGGTAAACTTAGACAGCTTCTAATCGGGCATAAGCCGCCACCAGCCACTTAATACCTTCGCCGGGGAAAGCCACTTGCAACCGACTATGCTCACCGCTGCCTTCCAGGTTGACGATGGTGCCCTCGCCAAACTTAGGATGGCGCACCCGCTGGCCTAGTGAGAAGCCACTGTCATTTTCGTTCATCGGCGTCCCCATGCTGCGGTGGTTGACCGGGCGGGAAACTGTCGCGCGCAGCCGCACTTCTTCAACACACTCCTGCGGCAGTTCGCCGATAAAACGTGATGGCCGATGATTCACTTCTTTGCCATACAGACGGCGGCTCTCGGCATAACAGAGTGTTAGCTTTTGCATCGCGCGGGTGACCCCCACATAGGCCAACCGCCGTTCCTCTTCCAACCGCCCACTTTCATCCAGTGCCATCTGGCTGGGGAACATGCCCTCTTCCATACCCACGATGAATACCTGCGGGAACTCCAGCCCTTTCGCTGAATGGAGAGTCATCAACTGCACGGCATCCTGATAAGCATCCGCCTGGCCCTCTCCCGCTTCCAGCGCCGCATGTGAGAGAAATGCCTGCAATGGCATCAAATCCTGATCTTCATCTTGATAGCTATATTGACGGGTCGCGTTGACCAGTTCTTCAAGGTTTTCAATACGCGCCTGGCCTTTTTCGCCCTTTTCCTGCTCATACATCGACCACAAACCAGAATCGCGCATCACTCGGTCAGTTTGGACATGCAACGGCATATCTGCGGTTTCATGCGCCAGTGAATCCACCAGCTCGACAAAACGCTGCAGCGCAGAAGCCGCACGGCCTGCCAGCACTTTTTCCTGCAACATGGCGCGGGTGGATTGCCACAACGTTAGCTGGCGATCACGGGCAGTCTGGCGCACCACATCTAAGGTGCGGTCTCCAATACCACGGGTTGGTGTATTCACCACCCGCTCAAAGGCCGCGTCATCATTGCGATTGGACATCAGGCGCAGATAAGCCAATGCATCTTTGATTTCTTGACGTTCGAAGAAACGCTGACCGCCATAAATACGGTATGGCGTGGCCGTCTGCAATAAAGCTTCTTCCAAAACACGCGATTGGGCGTTGCTGCGATACAAAATGGCACAATCATTCAGCGCACCGCCATTGTCGCGCCAGGCTCTAATGCGGTTCACCACAAAGCGGGCTTCATCCAGCTCATTAAAGGCGCAATAGAGCGAGATTGGCTCGCCCTCAGCGCCTTCAGTCCACAGATTTTTCCCCATGCGGCCGTCATTATTGGCAATCAGGGCATTCGCTGCCGTCAGAATATTGCTGGTTGAACGGTAATTTTGCTCCAATCGGATAGTTTCAGCGCCGGGAAAATCTTTCAGGAAGCGCTGGATATTCTCCACCTGCGCCCCGCGCCAGCCATAAATTGATTGGTCGTCGTCGCCGACAATCATCACATTGGAGCGATCCCCCGCCAGCAGGCGGATCCAAGCATATTGGATGTTGTTAGTATCTTGGAACTCATCCACCAGAATGTTGGTAAAGCGCTCGCGATAATGATTCAGAATATGCGGCTTATTCAGCCACAGCTCGTGCGCACGCAATAATAGCTCGGCAAAATCCACCAACCCCGCGCGGTCACAAGCTTCTTGATAGGCTTGATAGATACGCAGCCACGTGGCTTCGACCGGGTTGCCGTAGCTCTCAATATGCTGTGGACGTAGCCCTTCATCTTTTTTGCCGTTGATGTACCACATTGCTTGCCGTGGTGGCCATTGTTTTTCATCTAAATTCAATGCTTTAACCAAGCGTTTCAATAAGCGCAGTTGGTCGTCACTGTCGAGGATTTGGAAATCCTGCGGCAGATTGGCATCCATATGGTGAGCACGTAGCAACCGGTGCGCCAGACCGTGGAAAGTCCCAATCCACATCCCGCCCTGACTGGTGCCAATCAAATGCTCAATACGGTGGCGCATTTCAGCCGCCGCTTTATTGGTAAAGGTGACCGCGATAATGGAGTACGGAGAGGCATTTTCTACTGACAACAGCCAGGCAATGCGATGCACCAGCACCCGGGTTTTACCACTGCCCGCACCGGCCAGTACCAACAGGTTGCAGCGTGGCGCGGCCACGGCTTCGCGTTGTTTTTCATTCAGGCTGTCGAGCAGATCAGAAACGTCCATAGGCACCGTTTATCGGGTAAGGGAAAATAGCCAAATCGCCGGTTTTCCGGCGATTTTAACATCATTCCACTGTGAATTTATACAGAGTTATTGCAGAGGATTATAGCAATGCTGTCAGGGAAGCCAACTGTGAAATTTCAATATGTGGCAATAATCGGCTATCACTGGCCGCCATCAGGTTTTGTTGACGGTCGTTAATCCAGCAAGCTTGCATGCCACAACGTAGCGAACCAGCAACATCCGTGGTCAGGTCGTCACCAACATGCAAGATATGTTTCAGCGGAATATCCAGATGATTCGCCGCCTTATGATACATATCGCGGAAAGGCTTGGCGCGGCCATGGGGGCCGGAGCGCAAAACAAACTGGAAATAATTATCCAGCCCGCAAGCTTTGGGATCCGCATTGCCATTGGTGATGGCCACCAGCGGATAATGCTCCGCCAGCGCGCTCAGAGTGTCATGAGTGGCTGGCGGCACATAAATGCGGCTACGCCATAGGGCAAAGTTTTCCATCGCCGCATCGGCCCCACACTGCGCTTCTGACTTACTCAAGCCATGGCGAATCAGACCCAGCTCGATAGCATGCCAGCGCCACTGAGTGACATCGTGGTAAATATCCGGATCTTGCGCCAGTAATTCACTGCGAAAACCATGCAAATCTGCGGCTTGTAACTGCGCCAAATTGGGATGGTATTGCTGTAGAAATGCCACAGACTCTTGTTCTGTGCGGGATATCACCGGCCGATTGTCATACAGAGTGTCATCCAAATCGAAAGTAATGGCGGAGATACGCTCAAGTGGACGATAAAAATGCATCAGGATTTGCCTCGTTTGGCCCGTGGATGAGCAGCATCATACACTGTTGCCAGATGTTGAAAGTCGAGATGAGTATAAATTTGTGTGGTGGTCAGATTGGCGTGGCCCAGTAATTCTTGCACTGCGCGCAGGTCGCCGCTGGATTCCAGCATATGGGTGGCGAAAGAATGCCGCAGTTTATGAGGATGAATATGGCTACTAACCCCTTGTTTTACGCCCCATTCAGCAAAGCGTTTTTGTACATTTCGCGCGGAAATTCGCTTACCGGTATTGGCCAAAAAGATGGCATCATCCTGCGGTTCAAACAATTCACGCAGTTCCAACCAATGCTTTAGCCACTTGACCGCCGTCTTGCCGATGGGGACTTTGCGCTCTTTGCTACCCTTGCCCATTACCCACACTTCGCCGCTCGCCAGATCCACATGTTTGCAGTTCATGCCGACCAGCTCCGATAAACGCAAACCCGCGCCATACATCACTTCCAGCATCGCCCGGTCGCGCACGGCCAGTGGGTCATTTAAGTCGATATCCAACAGTTTATCGACTTCATCGACATCAATATTTTTCGGTAGATGGCGGCCAGAGCGCGGGGTACTGACCCCTTTGGCGGGATTGACTGACATAACACCCTGACTGACCAGCCAGTTGAGGAAACTGCGCAAAGCCGAGAGCCGTAAAGCCAAGCTGGATGAGTGTAAACCGGCGCGTTTACTGCGGGAAACTAAGGAACGCACCTGAGCAGCATCAAGCCGCTGCCAGTGCGCCAGGCCCATTTGCTCGCCTATTGCCATGAGCGCCTGCAACTGACGTCGATAACTGGTGATAGTCAGCGGGCTGAGTTGGCGCTCAACTTTGAGGTAACGCAAGAAAGCCTCGACCTGCGGGGCAAGCGAAGCACTAAATTCGGTCATACTGGCTCTATCCAGCGCTCCAGCAAGCTCGGCAGTAATGTAGATAACTGATTCAGCATCACCGTGCCCATGCCCTGCTGATAATGTTGTGTATCGCGGCTGCTGAAGATAATTACCCCCAGATCGCCGTCTTTGCCCAACAATGATAACGCCACCGACCCAACTTGCTTCGCTTGAGGCAATAGCAGCAGCAATTCCGGCCCGTTTAAGCCGCCAAGATAATGCCGCTCATTACCCAACCGCTGAATGCGCATCGGCTCAAAAGCATGGCGAGGCAGCCCCAAATGGGTGAAATCAGAGGGCGCGCCAGTTTGCCAGCGGTCAGTGAATAACCTGACATTTGCCCCGGACAGCCCGAAATCTCTGGCCCAGCGCTGCAAGCGATTGAGCATATCTTGCAAGCTACTGGCGGCTGCGAGGTTACTTTGCAATTGCAGCAGGCGGTTGAATAACACTTCATTCAGACCCGCCTGCTCCATCAGTAACGTAATCTCTTCTTCCAACTGACCTATCTGATTACGCTGACGCCCCAGTTGCCATTCCACCAGCGAGACTGAGCCTCTTACCGGGTGAGGAATATGCATCTGTTCAACCAAACGAGCATTGCGGATAAAGAAGTCGGGATTTTGCAATAAATACTGCATCACGGCATCGTCGTCTAACTCGATACCCGCTAGCGCCTGCTCCTCAGAACTTTTCATATCACACCCGTCATAATGAATATTTATACCCTAAATAATTCGAGTTGCATGAAGGCGGCAACTGAGCGAGTCCCCAGGAGCTTACATAAGTAAGTGACTGGGGTGAACGAAGGCGGCCAACACACATGCAGCTTGAAGTATGACGGGTATACTATAGATGAATGAAGCCGTCATAAACATGTGTCGCCGGCCCGGTCATATACAGCGGGTGACCCGGCCCTTTCCAACTGATATGCAAGCTGCCACCCGGCAATTCGACATGAACCTCTTCACCCAACAATTCTTGCTGAATGCCAACCGCCACTGCCGCACAAGCCCCACTGCCACAGGCTTGAGTCTCACCGGCTCCGCGCTCATACACCCGCAAGCGGATATGTTCACGGCTCACCACCTGCATAAAACCGATATTGGCCCGTTCGGGGAAGCGCTCATGGCTTTCTAATACTGGGCCGAGCAAGGCAACATTGGCCACCGAAACATCGTCAACCTGCATCACACAGTGAGGGTTGCCCATCGAGACGACGCCACATAATACCGTGTGCTCAGCGGCGCGAAAAATGTAGGTTTTCTCCGCTTTAGTCGCCCGGAAAGGGACGGATTGCGGATCAAAATTGGGTTCGCCCATATTGACGCAAACCAGTTCATCCTCAGTCACGCTCAATATCATGCGGCCCGTTTGGGTGCTGACACTGATATCGCGTTTGTTGGTCAGCCCTTTCAGCCGTACAAAACGGGCGAAACAGCGCGCGCCATTGCCACACTGAGAGACTTCGCTGCCATCGGCATTAAAAATGCGGTAGTGAAAATCCAGCTCGGGATCATAGGGCGGCTCAACCACCAACATCTGATCAAAGCCCACGCCAGTGTGCCGGTCTGCTAATCGGCGGATTAACTCCGGCGAAAAGTAAACATTTTGGGTAACTGCATCGACAACCATAAAGTCGTTGCCAAGACCGTGCATTTTGGAGAACTGCATTTCATACTCCGCTGACTTTTATTTACCGGCTAAATTTTCGGTATTGGCTCAATCTGGCTGCGCTAGGGAGGGTCACTGTGGCCCAGCGATACTCTGGGTCGGTTTCGATTCACCCGGCACACCCTGCTGATTCTTATCGACCTGGCCGCTGTCTTGTTGTGCCGTTTCCACCTTGGGCTTATCTGACGGTGGGAAGTATAACGGGCCTTTCAGGCCGCAACCGGCAAGTGCTAACACCATCAGCGCGGTAAGTGACCAATATAATTTTTTCTTCATTTTTTAACGCCTGTAAATTGTTTTGACGCCGGTAAATGTATTAATGCCTGTGAATCACGCGTCTAAGGTCTCTATAATCGCAGGTGGATCATGAAAAGCAATAGGAATTGAATATGAACGACAGCGAGTTTCATCAGTTAGCCGATCAATTGACACTTTACATTGAAGAGACACTGGACGGTTTTAGCGGCGATAGCGATATTGATTATGAAACCAATGGTGGGGTGATGACCCTGACTTTCGAAAATGGCAGTAAGATTATTATCAACCGCCAAGAGCCATTACATCAGATATGGCTGGCGACTAAAGCGGGCGGTTACCATTTTGATTACCGCGAAGGGCATTGGTATTGCTCTCGTAGCGGCGAAGAATTCTTTACTAAATTGTCTGAAGCCGTGACCGCCCAAGCCGGGGAAGATGTGAGTTTTGGCTAACCGAACTTATTTGAGAGTTCAGTGAATGAAGGGTTAACCGCACCTAGGGACACTCCGACGGCTCACGCCGTTACGGCCCCAACGGCACGATTCCCCTTCATTTAGCGTGGTCAGTAATCTGCGAAAAGGACACACTTTGGCGTGTCTTTTTACTGTTCAAGTTAATGTAGCTGAAACTGCTGGGCTGGCGCGGAGGTTTCTTTATCAGCAATATGCAGGTGAGACAGCGTATTGCTGCGGAAAGGAATCACCTGAGTCCGGCCATCTAACTGCACAATTTGGTAGAATTGCGGCAAGTTGAAGTTGATAAAGCTGGAGCCGTAGGTAAAACGGTCGTGGGAAGATGAATAGAAACGGCTGACATCCCGCACCAACTCCTCTTTACTGCCCTCGCAATGGTGATAAACCTCAACGCGGTTTGACTCATCCAAAATATAAATATTAAAGCCTTTCTCATCTGCGGTGCCTTCGAAGAAGAACTGAATGATCCCTTCGCTAGCAAAACCATCGACTACCGGCGGCAGATGAATTTGATCGGCTTCGACCTGAATCGATAACCCATGCAGCTTATTATTGGAAATCGCCCCGTAGAATTCGACGGCATTTTCCAATTTCTGCACCGAGACACTTAAGCGCTCAAAGAATAGCCCCCAAGTCTGCCCAGAAACCCGCACCGCTTTGAAACGGCCCGGTTCCTGACGAGTGCTGGACAAGCGCAGCTCAATGCATTCAGAAACCAATTGTTGAATACGGGTACGAATTAGGCCACGTAAGTGTTGGCTATAGCAGAACACATCCACGGATTCTGGCGGTGCTGCATCCTGATGCATTTTGCCTAAAATAGTTTTCAGGGCTTCCAATACCGCCTGCTCACCACTGAAATGCAGGGTTCGCACTTCATTCCATGAGTTGCGGTACAGCAAATCGATGCTCCCGACCAGGCATTGCTGCTGCTCGCCAAAACTGAAAACATCCAGTTTACGGAAATCAAAATGAACCACCTGATTACGGAAAGCCGCAGTAGGGTCATGTTCCAGATTGACGATAATCGCCAAGTGGCGAATCTCACACGGGCTATACAGCGCTTTAGGTGTTGGCGCGGGCAGGCGCAGTGGGAAATGGTGAGAGATATCTGTCACCAACTCTTGCAGTTTCACGGTATCGCACAGATTGGCACTTTTAATATGCAGCCGTGTTTTGCTAGTCAACAGGCCGTTAAAATAGGCCCATGACACCAATTTATTCAGATAACGGTTATATTCCAGCGGCTGATGGCTGACGATAGCATCCATCGACGGCGCTTGATTATACAGATACCAACCCGGGCGGTTAGCACGGCCCGCAGGGACATGAATAAAGGTCAGATGCTCTTCTGAAAGATCCGGTGAAATTTGCGGGTTAACCAGTGTCACTTTGCCCGGCAAAGCTTCAAATGCCGCATACAATTTACGGGTCAGAACCCCGATATCCTGCGGGCTGGCGCTGACACTCAAGTTATTGCGCCGCGCAAAGCGAATCAAATTGCGATAGCTTTGCATCATGGCGTCCAACAGCTCGTTATGCGCTTCACGCACCCGTTCAATTTTCCAATTCGCGCGGTTATCCAGCACCGCCAGGTTCTCGTCACTCCAGCCCCATTCACTGACTAATTGGCTGAGAATCTCACGCCGCCAGCCAGCGCTAGCGGGCGTGCGAGATAATTTCTCACACACTTTGAGATAGAAACAACGGCGCACCAGATTCAAGCGGGTGGTGTCATTGATTTGGGTCAGATAGCGAGTGACGCGATCGAGCATCATGCAATAAGCATCAAGGCCAAACGCCACAATTTCACCGGCATGCAGCCGCTGCTTGATTTCCATCGCCAATAATTGGGAGTTAGGGTATTCCCACGAATAGGCTTCAAGCAGGACAGTTTTCAGCACCGCTTTATAAGGCGAATCAATACTCTTATACAATTGCCATAAACTGGCCCCGAAATACTCTTCCGCTGACAGGGTGCTCAAACCGCCCAAATCCAACCATTCATTCGGCGTCAGTACGCCCTGCGCATACAGCGACAGCACGTAATCATCGTAATTATTTTCTTCTTCAACCGGAACCATATTCCACAGAATACGTTTCCCAGCCAGACGAACCGCACTGCGGTAAAACTCATCCAGCAATAAAATATGTTGAGTGGAGCCGCAATCTTCACCACCCAGACTGCCACTGGCGTTATGGCGGAAACGGTTTTCATCTATCAGGAAGAAGCTGACTTCAACACCCATTGATGCGGCCCATTTTTCCAATAGGCTACATTTCTTTTGCAGGCGGTTGCGTTCTTCGGTATCAAGCCAGGCTTGGTGACACACCCAGATATCGAGATCGGATGTATGACACTGACCAATAGATGACGTGCTTCCCATTGAGTAGAGGCCGGTAATCGGCAGTTCACCGCCCACATTCTGCTGCAAAGGCTGGCCCCATTTGGCTTCAACCTCAGAGAGATAATCCTGTTGCGTTTCATTGGGCGTGAAAAGGCAGATGCCATGGGGAACGTTACCATCAAGGTAACCTGGCATCAGTGGGTGATGGCAATGTAATAGGGTCGGTAGCAGACTGTAGACCTTTTGGAAGGCTGGCCCCATGGCCGCCAAGGCGCGATCGACTCGTAATTGGTTGATCGCATCCAGTCGCTGTTTCAGTGTCTCGATGTAGAGGTACAAGACGTCTCGCCTGGTTATTCCGGTGCTTAGAATTGTTCCGGTGCTTAGAAAGAAACCCGTGTTCCAGATTCGTTTATGACTTTTTTTGACTTTCACCCAAAATGTACTTTTTGTTGAACTGACCAAAAAACATTTTGTTTGAAGACATTTTGTTTGAATAACAATTAACGAATTATTGCTGGAAACGTGATCAATCTAACACCTTGCCGATTGACCGTAAAGAAAGTAAAGCTATCTCCACAATTATAACGTCTATTTATTGCCAAGGTCATTAGCGACCCCCGCCACTCTTGGGCAAATACACCCGCAGAAACACGCAGCGAACACCACTTTGTCAGTAACAAAGCTATAAACCCCTTATCCAGACAAGTATTTGTTAGAATAGTGGCTTTCCTATGCTCTTATCCGCCCGGTTGATGTGGCTACCGCACTGACAGTTTTCACCGGTCAATGGTAGGATGGGCCGTAAAATATAAAAACGGTAACAAGAAATGTTAGACAAAATTATTCGAATTGCCACCCGACAAAGCCCGCTCGCCTTATGGCAAGCACATTATGTTCAACATTTACTGCAAACCAATCATCCCGGTCTGCAAGTCGAATTAGTGCCAATGGTGACCCGTGGGGACATCATTCTGGACACGCCGCTGGCCAAAGTCGGTGGTAAAGGTTTGTTCGTCAAAGAATTAGAGTTGGCGATGCTGGACGGCCGTGCCGATATTGCCGTTCATTCGATGAAAGATGTGCCGATCGCCTTCCCCGACGGGTTGGGTCTGGTAACGATTTGTGAGCGAGATGACCCTCGTGATGCTTTCGTATCAATGAATTATGCCCATTTGGATGACCTGCCTGCTGGCAGCATCGTGGGCACCTCAAGCTTGCGCCGCCAGTGCCAATTGCGCGAACGCCGCCCGGATCTGATTATCCGTGATCTGCGCGGTAACGTCGGCACTCGTCTTGCCAAGTTAGATAAAGGTGAATATCACGCCATTATTTTGGCGGTTGCAGGCCTGAAGCGCCTCGGGCTGGAAACACGAATTCGCTATGCCATGCCGGCGGAGGAATCCTTACCTGCGGTTGGCCAAGGCGCGGTCGGCATTGAATGCCGTCTGGACGATGATTTTACCCGCAAACTGTTGGCACCACTGAATCATCGCGACACTGAATTGCGCGTATGTGCAGAACGCGCCATGAATACTCGCCTTGAAGGGGGCTGTCAGGTCCCTATTGGCAGTTATGCAGAATTGGATGGCGATACACTGTGGCTCCGCGCACTGGTTGGCGTACCCGATGGCAGCGAGATTATTCGCGGTGAGCGCCGTGGGCCGGCTGAAAATGCAGAGCAAATGGGTATTGAGCTGGCCGATGAGTTGCTAGCTAGGGGCGCGCGCGAAATTCTGGCTGAAGTTTATCGGGATAATCCACCACTATGACAATTCTGGTAACCCGTCCATCCCCTGCCGGGGAGCAGTTAGTCAGCCGCCTGCGTGCGCTGGGCCGGGTTGCCTATCACGCGCCATTGATTGATTTTTCTCCCGGCGAAGACCTGCCAAAACTGCCCGCATTACTGCAAGATATGCAAGCCGGTGACTTGGTTTTTGCTTTGTCGCAGAATGCGGTGCGCTACGCTAGCCCGCTGTTAAAAAGAAATAACCTGTCATGGCCTGCACAGTTATCTTATTATGCTATTGGTCGTAACACAGCATTAGCATTGCATACCGTCAGCCGTTTGCACGTCACTTTCCCCCCCACGGGAGAGACCAGCGAGATGCTGTTATCATTGCCCGACTTGCAAAATTTGGCGGGCAAGAAGGCGCTGTTATTACGCGGTAATGGCGGGCGCGAGCTGCTCGGTGAAAGCTTGACTGAGCGGGGAGCCACGGTAACTTTTTGCGAATGTTATCAACGCAGCCCGATATTTTATGATGGCAGTGAACAAAGTGCGCACTGGCAACGTGCCGGAGTCGATATTCTGGTGGTGACCAGCGGCGAAATGTTGCAACAGATCTATACTTTGGTTCCTGATTATTATCGTTTGTCCTGGTTGCTCCGCTGCCGATTAGTGGTGGTGAGTGACCGCCTCGCTACCTTAGCGGCCCAAATGGGCTGGAGCCATATCCGGGTAGCGGACAATGCTGATAATGATGCGCTGATCCGCGCACTACAAGATTTTCAATAAACCTGAAACCTGACTATGGGATGCCCAATATGACGGAACAAAATACCCCATCCGCGCCAGTGGAAGAGACAACCACTGCGGCTGAGAGGCACCAACAGCCAGAACCAGAAGTCCGCCAGGAGAAAAAAACCGGGCCAATTCTGGGAGCCATTGCTATTGCACTGGTCATCGCGCTAGGTGCTGGGCTTTATTATCACGGACAGCAGCAGGCTCAGTTACAAGCAGCGGCCAATATCGCGCTACAACAACAGCTAACTGAATTAAAACAGAGTCAGTTGCAGGAAAAACAGCAACTTGAGTCATTATTGCAGCAGCAAAGCAAGGCGCTGGAAGCGGCTGACCGCCAACAAACATCGCTGACGCGTCAGTTGAATGAGTTACAGGAAAAAGTCGCCACGATTTCAGGAAGCGATGCTAAAACCTGGTTGCTGGCACAAGCTGATTTTCTGGTGAAAATGGCTGGGCGCAAACTGTGGAGTGATCAAGACGTCACCACCGCGGCGACCTTACTGAAAAGTGCCGATGCCAGCCTGGCAGATATGAATGACCCGAGCCTTATCGACGTGCGCCGTGCATTAACGGAAGATATCAGCGCCCTGTCGGCGGTTTCTCAAGTCGATTTCGACGGCATCATTCTCAAACTGAATCAATTGTCTAATCAAGTCGATAATCTGCGTCTCGCCGATAATAATATTGATGATTCGCCGATGGATGCCAATAGCGATGAGCTGTCCAGCTCGTTAGCTGAATGGCGTCAGAATCTGACTAAAAGTTGGCATAGCTTTATGTCTGACTTCATTACTATTCGCCGCCGTGATAGTAGCGCTGAGCCACTGTTAGCACCCAATCAGGATGTTTATTTACGTGAAAATATCCGCTCCCGCTTGCTGGTAGCCGCTCAGGCCGTGCCTCGACATCAGGATGAAGTGTATAAACAATCGCTAGAGACGATTTCCACTTGGGTGCGTGCTTATTTTGATGTGAATGACCCGAACACTAAGGCGTTTCTGGATGAATTGGAGAACCTAAGTCAGCAATCAATTTCAATGGATGTACCTGATCAATTGAAAAGCCAGCCGATGCTGGAAAAATTGATGCAAACCCGGGTTCGTAACTTACTGGCACAGACGCCAGTCGCCACTCAGGGGGAATAAGTATGCTGCGAGTCTTACTGTTATTCCTCATTCTGACTGCCGGGATCGTCCTTGGCCCTATGCTGGCAGGTCATCAGGGCTATGTATTAATCCAGACTGACAACTATAACGTCGAAACCAGCGTCACCGGTTTGGTCATTATGTTGGTCTTGGTGTTGGTCGCATTCCTGATAGTGGAATGGATATTGCGCCGTATTTTCCGCACCGGCGCCCGCACCCGAGGCTGGTTCTTGGGCCGCAAACGCACCCGCGCCCGCAAGCAAACCAGGGCGGCACTGATCAAACTGGCTGAAGGTGATTTCAAACAAGTTGAGAAGCTACTGACGCGCAATGCCGATCATGCTGAACAGCCGATGGTAAATTATCTACTGGCGGCGGAAGCGGCCCAGCAACGCGGTGATGAATTCCGTACCAATCAATATCTTGAGCGAGCAGCAGAAGTGGCTGATACCGAGCAATTGCCGGTCGATATCACTCGGGTACGCATTCAGTTGGCACAAGGGCATGTGCATGCAGCTCGTCATGGCGTTGACCGGCTCTTGGATCAAGCCCCTCGTCATCCGGAAGTGCTGCGTTTGGCCGAACTTGCTTATCTGCGTTCGGGTGCTTACAGTTCATTATTGGAAATTTTACCGGCAATGAACAAAGCCCAGGTGCATACCGCTGAGGAAATCGCCGCGCTGGAGCAGCAAGCTTATATTGGCATAATGAATCAATGTATGGCAGAAGAAGGCAGCGATGGCCTGAAACGCTGGTGGAAAGATCAAAGCCGCAAAGTGCGCAATGAGATCCCACTGCAAGTCGCCTTAGCGGAACATCTGATTGAATGTGATGACAGTGATGTCGCCCAGCAAATCATTCTGGATGGTCTGAAGCGCCAGTATGATGAGCGGTTGGTGTTATTGATCCCACGGTTGAAATCTGGCAATCCGGAGCCACTGGAGAAATCATTACGCCAGCACATCAAACAGCACGGAGCCACCCCCTTGCTCAATAGCACTTTGGGCCAGTTAATGCTGAAACATGGGGAATGGGAAAAAGCCAGTGAGGCCTTTAAAGCCGCGCTTGCACAGCGCCCAGACGGGTATGATTATGCATGGCTGGCAGATGCCCTGGATAAACTACACCGCCCTGAGGATGCCGCACAGGCACGCCGCGAGGGGCTATTGCTCACTCTGCGGCAGAATGGCGAATCACTTTGATAGCACGCGAGTAGCTCAGTGAGTGAAGGGTTTACCGCACCTAGGAGTACTTCGGTGGCTCACGTACTTGTGTTTGAAACTAAAAGTGACCCCAACGGCACGATTCCCCTTCATTTGGCTTTGTCAGCAGTCTGAGGCTCCTTCGGGGGCCTTTTCTTTACCCCTGATTCGGGTAAGTGCGCGCAGCTAACAACCCTGCGGCTTCAAGTAGCAAAGAGTACCCAAAGTCATTGGAGTTGCAGGTAGGCAGCCAGCAAACGCATCCCGCTGAGCTTACTCAAGTAAGTGATTCGGGTAAGTGCACGCAACTAACAACCCTGCGGCTTCAAGTAGTCAAGAGTACCCAAAGTCATTGGAGTTGCAGGTAGGCAGCCAGCAAACGCATCCCGCTGAGCTTACTCAAGTAAGTGATTCGGGTAAGTGCACGCAGCTAACAACCCTGCGGCTTCAAGTAGCAAAGAGTACCCAAAGTCATTGGAGTTGCAGATAGGCAGCCAGCAAACGCATCCCGCTGAGCTTACTCAAGTAAGTGATTCGGGTAAGTGCGCGCAACTAACAACCCTGCGGCTTCAAGTAGTCAAGAGTACCCAAAGTCATTGGAGTTGCAGGTAGGCAGCCAGCAAACGCATCCCGCTGAGCTTACTCAAGTAAGTGATTCGGGTAAGTGCGCGCAACTAACAACCCTGCGGCTTCAAGTAGTCAAGAGTACCCAAAGTCATTGGAGTTGCAGGTAGGCAGCCAGCAAACGCATCCCGCTGAGCTTACTCAAGTAAGTGATTCGGGTAAGTGCGCGCAACTAACAACCCTGCGGCTTCAAGTAGTCAAGAGTACCCAAAGTCATTGGAGTTGCAGGTAGGCAGCCAGCAAACGCATCCCGCTGAGCTTACTCAAGTAAGTGATTCGGGTAAGTGCGCGCAACTAACAACCCTGCGGCTTCAAGTAGTCAAGAGTACCCAAAGTCATTGGAGTTGCAGGTAGGCAGCCAGCAAACGCATCCCGCTGAGCTTACTCAAGTAAGTGATTCGGGTAAGTGCGCGCAGCTAACAACCCTGCGGCTTCAAGGACGAAGGGTATGCAAAAAAAAACGCTTGCCCAAAAAGGCAAGCGTCTGAAATTTTCAGGTCTACAGACAACAATGTCGGTGCCTCACTCAACGTTATGCCCGGTATGTGATGAAGATATGCAACATCGTTTACATGGACAATAGGCACCCTAAAATCGGCTCTGCGTCATCCCTGGGTTTATGAAGCTATATTGGTTATAAAACCAAGCTATCATAATAAGTGGGATGAGCATCTACAGGGTAGATAATGCACTTAGCGTGCCAAGTCGTAAAACTTGGCGGGTTTTTTACTCACGCTCTCAATAAAAATCCCGTAATTATATGATAATTAATTATTTTATTTTTATACTCACTCATCCTGTAATACACTCATCCCATCATACTGATATTCATCCTATCAAAGTGATCTGTCGCTACAAAACGACGTTATAAACTGACATTTTTTTTCTTTATATTTATCAGTTAATTACGTGTCTCTGTTTAGAGACAAAGCATCTGGCTTTTGTCGCAAAAAACCAACACTTCACTTCTCACCAGATAACTTCACTTCTTACTCAATAAATAGAGGTTCTGGCCAGGCTACATGCTGTATTTGATCAAAAAGGGCCGACAGCAGTTTCTTATGCCAGAGGAATGAACACAGCTACGGATAGTAGAATGAGATGATAAGGGAGATGAGTAACAGGGGAAGTAGACTTGAAAAAAATAAGACTGAGACAAAATGCAGGCGAAAAAAAACCCCGCATTGCGGGGTTTCTTCTGAAATTGGTCGGCGAGAGAGGATTCGAACCTCCGACCCACTGGTCCCAAACCAGTTGCGCTACCAAGCTGCGCTACTCGCCGATTTCTTACTGCTTACTCTACATGGTCTTTCGACCTATGTCCATGTAAATCTTAATAAAATCTACATGTTTTGTGTGGTGCGAAGGGAGGGACTTGAACCCTCACGTCCGTAAGGACACTAACACCTGAAGCTAGCGCGTCTACCAATTCCGCCACCATCGCATGTTCCACAAAATTTGGGGTGGCTAATGGGGCTCGAACCCACGACAACTGGAATCACAATCCAGGGCTCTACCAACTGAGCTATAGCCACCATAACTTCCTACTACTTACAGCTTACTTCGACTTCGTCGTACGCGGCAATCTTACCACCGCAGCTCTTGCACACAAAATTAATGGTGCGCCCGACAGGATTCGAACCTGAGACCTCTGCCTCCGGAGGGCAGCGCTCTATCCAGCTGAGCTACGGGCGCTTAGCGCCGTTGCGGGTGAGGATACTACGGTTTTAATACTTGGCTGTCTAGTGCTTTTTTAGAAGAAATGGTGTGTTTGCTTACGCTTTGCACACTCTGCCGCAAAAGTCAGCTATTGCTAGCCCTCACTCCGCCCTATTCGCTGGTTTTATAGCCGCTTTGTGTCAGCTACGTTCTGTTTATGCATTCCCAAGCTAAAATAGCAGGCCGTCACCAAGCCAAGGAAAATCACCCCAACCAACAAAGATAACCGAGTATCTGGGTTAATGCCCATCCCCACTAACACACAAATCAGGAAAGCGATGGTGAGATAGTTTACATAGGGGAACATGATGGATTTAAACGGATGTTGCTTCAATGCCTCTTTGTGTACCTGTCGGAAACGCAATTGGCTGACTAAAACCACGAACCACGGCACCATGCCCGGCAACACGCTGGCGCTGTAAACATACACAAACACCTGCTGTGGATTAGGAATGATGTAATTGAGGCTCGACCCCACCAGCAAACACAAAATCGTGACGGCAATACAGTAAACCGGAACACCGCTGGCAGACAGTTTAGTCAGGACAGCCGGCAACTGGCGGTTCTTCGCCAGCGCATACAACATGCGCCCACCACTATACATGCCACTATTACACCCCGACAGCGCGGCGGTGAGCACCACAAAGTTGATAATACCCGCGGCTGAAACTATCCCTATCTTGGCAAAAGTCAGTACAAACGGGCTGCCCCCCGTCCCAATGCCGTCCCACGGGAAGATAGTGACAATCACGAAAATCGCGCCGACATAGAAAATTAGGATGCGCCAGAGGATGTTATTGATAGCTCGCTTTAATGTGACTTGCGGATTCCTCGCCTCACCCGCCGTAATCCCCACCAGTTCAACCCCCTGATAGGATGCCACCACAATACACAGCGCAAACATGAAGCCTTTCCACCCCCCAGCGAAGAAGCCGCCGTGGGCTGTCAGGTTATCAAAACCAATGGCCTGGCCGTGATTACCAAAACCGAAGAAAATAACCCCTAACCCCACCAGAATCATCACAATGATGGTGGTGACTTTGATCATCGCAAACCAGAACTCCAGCTCACCATACAGTCTGACCGCCGCGAGATTAGCCAGCGCCACTATTGCCACCCCCGCAATAGCGGGTAACCATTGCGGCATTTCTGGGAACCAAAACTGAACATACACGCCAATCGCGGTAATTTCAGATATCCCCACCGCTATCCACATAAACCAATAACCCCAAGCTGTTAGATAGCCGAAATAGGGGCTGAGATATTTATGTGCATACACGGCAAAAGAGCCGGCAACCGGCTCCAGATAGAGCATTTCGCCCATTGACCGCATAATGAAGAATACAAATAAGCCCGCAATAATATAAGCCAGTAAGACCGACGGCCCCGCCCATTTTAATGTGCTGGCAGACCCCATAAATAGCCCAACTCCAATGGTACCGCCCAACGCTATCAGTTCGATATGTCGGGCCTCCAGCCCACGGTGTAATCCTTTTTTCTCTTCGTTGTCTGCCATATATCCTCTATAACCAACTGATGTGTCTGCTCCGGATTCCCCGGTTGTTTTTATTATTCAATATAAAATTAACGACCAAATGAAACATTTAGCTTAATTATTAATACAGATTAAATAATAGAAAAACGGCCCTTGAATGACCGAAAAAACCTGATCGGCCGGTATCGTTCCGTATCTGGGTCAGATAAGCAAATAAGAAACTAAAACTTTATGGAATAAAAATACTGAAATTAATTCCATAATGGAATTAATCACTGGCAGTATTAATTAGGGAAATGAATATAGGAGGGTTTATAACCTCAGGGCCAAACTTGACCCTGAAGCCAAAAAGGTTATTACAAGCGACCGCTGTAATAATAACCAACAAACTTGAGTAACTTGAATTGACGACGGATACGGCTGGGTTGCGCCAACAGACGATATAGCCACTCCAGCCCCATATTTTGCCATATTTTGGGCGCTCGCTTAACATGGCCGGTAAAGACGTCGTAAGTGCCGCCAACCCCCATATAGAGCGCATCAGGGTATGCTTTACGGCAATCACGCATAAATATTTCCTGTTTAGGCGACCCCATGGCAACCGTGACGATTGCCGCGCCACTGGCCGCAATCCGGGCAAATAGCGCTTCGCGCTGTTCTGGAGTGAAATAACCGTCCTGACTGCCCACCAGATTCACATTCCATTGCGCACGCAACTTGGCTTCGGTTTCGGCGAGAATATCTGGCTTGCCGCCGACCAGAAATACCGGCGTCCCTTGCTGACCCGCGCGTTGCATTATCGCTTCCCACAAGTCGGCCCCCGCGACTCGCGACAGTTGCGCTTGCGGATATTTACGGCGGATAGCGCGCACCATGCTGATGCCATCGGCATACAGGTATTCAGCGTCACTAATCAGGTCACGCAGAGCGGCATCATCCTCGGCTTTCAGCAGTTTCTCTGCATTCATTGCCACCAGCGTGCCGGTCTTCACCGGGCCACTGCTCAGCAGATGATTGAGCACCTGTTCCATGTCACGAAAGCCCCAAATGTCGAAGCCACGGACACTGTATTTTGGAATATCACTGGCTTTTGGAGTATCAATAGCTTTGGGAATATCAGTATTCTGTTCCATCACGATCCTTACTGTTGGCTGCTTGCTTGGGGCGCGGATAGCGGCGTCGACTTACCCGCACGACGCTGTACCCGTTGCTTTATCAAACCCGCCGTATCGAATAACCAATACAACAATTTCGCCAGTATCAAACAGGCACCAAAAATCACACAGAAAAAGACCACTCGCGAGACAAAGGAATCTAACCCTTCGCGCGCCAACACAATAATGTTAAATACCGCCCCAAAACAGAAACTTTGCAGGATGGCGGCTTTGTAGCGATTCTTCTCTGCTTTACCTTGCTCATACAACCAATCGAACCATTTAATGATTAACCCCACCACAATGGCCCCCAGTGGGATAAACAGCACCCCGCCCATCACCACCAAAGACCCAATCAGAGTGGGGGAAATAGCCAGTCCAGAGTGGTTATCGAGCACATCCCAGGTAAAGTAATTGGCGGTATTCAAGACTAAATCAGGGCGGGCTGGCCACAAGGAACTTGGAATAAACACATAGAAATCGCGGATAATCGGCGCTAATCCCTGAAAATCTATTTTGTCGTAGTTTTGTAGCAGTAATCCGAGGTTTTCCCACGGCGAGAAAGTATCGCGCGTCAGATACAGGAAAGTGTAAAACGCTTCTGAGCCGCTCACATCCAGACCATAACGTTTCAGGGCCAACCAGAACATGCCGACAATGCCGAAGACCCCGGCTGCCGCCAGCATCCACAAGGTTATCCAGCCGCGAACAATGCCAATAAACAGGAATAATGAGAACGCGATAATGATATTAGCGCGGGTGCCGCCGACGATAACATAGGTCAGGATGCCAAATGCCACGGTGCTTGCCAGGAAGAAAAACCAGGCGCGCATATCCTGTTTGAGGAAATAGACCACCAACATCGCCGGGATAAAGAAGTAGAAAAAGCGCTTCAGCGCCACACCGGAAACATCGCTGGAGAAAATCTTACTGTAAGAATCCAGCTTGAATAGCAGGAAACCATTCTGCATAAAGAACAGGCCGACAGTGCCGATAGCCACCAGCGCCAGCAGGATCCAGGTCAAATTGGTTTCAACCCGATTCATGGTGAATATCGGCGCGCGCGGTTGGCTACGCGGCTTGCTCAGGCGGGTTTTATAACTGACATAGTAAATGCCATAAAACGCCGTGGCGGACAGCATGGCGTACAGTAAATACTCAACTGGCACCACCGCTACACCAAACTGGAACACCAACATGCAGGTCAATGGGAAGCCGAAATAGAATGTCAGCAAATAGAGCATTGAAAACAGCACATTGAAGTTAAAGCGCACCCGCCGAAACTCCTGATAGGTCAATATCAAGATAAAGATAACAGCGAGCAGATAGACACTGAAAAGACCGCCAAATTGCCCCAGCGTCATGGGTGTTCTCCTGCGGCAAGAGCCAGCGCCTGTTGCCAACCCTCGATATAGTTAGGGTTAAAGAATGCGATAGATTGCTTATCCAACCCCGCTAGCTGGCGCTGCGCCTCGCGAATCAATGGTTCATCCAAAGCATCGCCATAGAAAAGCACCGGAATATGCTGCTCAGCTAAATCTTGCCAGAATGGATTTTTACGGCTTAACACAAAGGGCACGCCAAACTGGGTCAATAAACACAGGGTGCCGATGCCTTGCTGGCGATTAAAAATGAAATAGCCCAAATCGCACTCACGCAGGATATTCAGATAGTCATCAAACGGGATCTGTTCCGTCAGAATGCGCAGGTTATCTTGCGCAAACAGCGCCAAACCCGCTTGCCTAACTCGTTCAATATACAGCTCATTATTCGCCGGATACCCCATCGGTAGAATGACTCGGGCATCAGGGCCAAATTGCTGATGAATAGATTTTAGCGCCTCAATATGGCGGTTGGTGGTATCACCCGAATTCCCCACCAGAATCGTCATTGGCCCCGCTAGCGGCTTCTCAATATTGACGCCAGTTAATGCTGGGTCCATACGGGTTGGGAAATAGAGCAATGACGCCGGAACCCGAGGATGGCGCTGTTGGAAATAAATTAAATCGCCCCGAGTTGCAAAAACGTGCCCTACCCGCCCTTGAGCAATACGGCGCAGCAGGTAAAACAGGCGGAATTTCAAGCTCTTGGCATCTTCATATAAATCCGCGCCCCAAATATGCCAATAAACCTGGTGCGGTTTGATTTTCCCACTCAGTAATGCCAGCCACAAAGTGGCATTAAACTGCCCATGCCAGAAGAAGCGCGTCTCGCGGGAAGCCTGTGCGCGGGCAATGACTGCCTCGGCCAAGCTTTTTTTATCACTGTGCGTTTCAATATCCAACTGCGGGAATGATGAGAAAGGAGCCGTTTCTTTTGCCGCCACCATAAAATGCCGCGCCTGATCGGCGGGCACGCGGGTTGTCAGCACATCATTGAAGAAGCGCAATACAGTTAGATTATGGTGCGGGATATCAGATCCCAGTACATGAATCAGGGTTGTCATTTTTTTCTACTGTAAAGAGTGTTTACGGTGATGAATGTCTACGATACATAAGGAATACGCAGCTACAGAGCGCAAAATAGACGATATAAGTGGCCATATAAGCCTGTGCCGCGCCCAAAGAGCCATTCATTGGGATTAACCAATGGGCAAACCCGGTCAACAGTAAGAACTGGCTGACTTCCGTCAGAATATAAAAACGTAAAGACGCTTTGGCAATCACCAGATAGCCGAACACGTAAGACCCGACCTTCAATACATCACCGACCAACTGCCAAGCGAAGAGGTCGCGCATGGCCGTAAACTGATGAGAAAACAACAGCCAAATAGCAAAATCACGTAATAACCAGACCATCAAACTGGCGGTCGCTACAGCCGGTAACACAAATTTCAATGAGCGCAGAATTTCACGGGAAATATCTGCTTTAGCTTTGAGCCTTGAGAGTGTCGGCAGCAAATAGACGGTAAATGACGCTGTGATAAATTGTAGATAAGCATCTGAAATACTGCTTACCCCTTGCCAAATCCCGACAGCATCCCAGCCATAGCGGTCAGCCAGCAAGTTACGCATCATCACATAGGCAACCGGCAAGGTTACCGAGGTAATCAACGCCATAATGGTAAATTTACCCAAATGGCTGGCTAATGCTTTGTCCCAGCTAAGTTTAAGATAGCTGAGCGGAATAGTCTTGCGCCGAATCAACATGGCGACAGCAGGAATAACCACCAGCGCGGGGACTAATGCCAAGCCCAATAGCGCGCCAGGATAACCGCCGATCCGGAAGCAAATATAATACGCGACTACGCCAATCAGACTGCCGCCGATCACCGCCAGCGCATTACCCATCGCATCGCGATAGCCTTTGAGAATGGCTAAAAACAGGTTGGCGTAGGCAATCCCCATTTGGATAAACGCCACCGCTCGCACCACATTCTGGTAATCAGCATGGCCGAATAACGCAATACTGACCGGTTTAGCCGCCAACAGGAAAACCAATGCCAGCAGCGTTGAAAACCCCAGCACAATCGCTGATGACGTCCCCACAACGGCTCGCAAACGTTCAGGTTGCTGATGATATTCAGCAACATATTTAGTAATACCGTTAAAGATACCCGCGCCGGAGAGCACGCCTAATACCGTAATTAACTGGCGGAAGTTACCCGCCTGCCCAACACCACTGGGGCCAAAGGTCACCGCCAGCAGTTTTACCACTAACAACCCTACGCCGATTTTAATCAGCGTAGAGCCAGCAGTCCAAATCGATGCTTTTGCCAGAGACATATCAGGCGAAGAAACTCAGAACAGTATTAATGACCGTGCTCTGATTCACATCAGTCAGGTTATAGAAGATCGGCAAGCGCACCAGACGCTCACTTTCTTGGGTGGTAAAGCGGTCTTCACCGTCCATACGCCCAAATTCCTCACCTGCCGGACAAGCATGCAATGGAATGTAGTGGAATACCGCCATGATCTCAGCTTCTTTTAAGTAGCTGATGAACGCAGAACGCTCTTCAATATCACGCAGTTTGATATAAAACATGTGCGCGTTCTGTTCCAGATTGTCAGGGATCACCGGTAAATCAATGCACCCAGCATCAGCCAAGGGTTTGAAAGCATTATAGTAAGTATGCCACAGCCCCAGACGGCGTTCGTTGATTTGATCCGCTGCTTCCAACTGACCCCATAGATAGGCGGCCTGCAAATCAGACATCAAATAACTGGAGCCAATATCACGCCAGGTATATTTGTCGACCAGTCCACGGAAGAACTGGCTACGGTTAGTCCCTTTCTCACGGATAACTTCAGCGCGGTCAATCAGTGATTTGTCATTGATTAGCGTCGCCCCGCCTTCACCACCCGCCGTGTAGTTTTTAGTCTCATGGAAGCTAAAGCAACCAATATGGCCGATAGTGCCCAGTGCTTTGCCTTTGTAAGTCGACATCACGCCCTGCGCAGCATCTTCTACCACAAACAAATTATGCTTTTTCGCCAGCGCCATGATGGTGTCCATCTCACAGGCCACGCCTGCATAATGAACCGGCACGATAACGCGAGTTTTGTCGGTAATAGCCGCTTCAATCTTGGTTTCATCAATATTCATGGTGTCTGGGCGGATATCCACAAACACCACTTTCGCGCCACGCAATACAAAGGCGTTGGCCGTCGAAACGAAGGTAAAGCTTGGCATAATGACTTCATCGCCGGGTTTGATATCCAGCAGCAACGCGGCCATTTCCAATGAGGCTGTGCAAGAGGGAGTCAGTAACACTTTCGGGCAATCGAAACGTTTCTCCATCCACTGCTGGCAACGACGGGTAAAACCACCATCACCGCATAATTTACCGCTACTCATTGCGGCTTGCATATAACCCAATTCGGTGCCGACTACCGGTGGAGCGTTAAATGGAATCATCTCATCCCCTGCATAACCAATACGCGGTGCTCTCAATCGAGGCCCCGCTGCGAATATAAAGGCGTAAAGCAGCAATGTTACTCATCTGTGTAGCTACCCGTAATCGGTGTAACCCATGATTGTGGCACCATTGCTTTGCCGCCGACATTAATGATGAACCAATACCTTTCCCCTGAGCTTCAGGGAACACCGCCAACAGACCAATACGCGCACTGCCATCTTGCAAATCACGTAATGTCACAAACCCCGCAGGTTGCCCCGATGCATCCATTACCAGCAAACATTGATGGTCGAAAGTGCCCAATACGGCCTTCTCCGCCCATAATGCATAAAATCGCCCGCTGTCCTGTGGGTCATACCACGGGGCGCGAAAGCGGCTTAATGCAAAAGCACGGGCAGCAACACTGCGCAATAGCGGGATATCGGCGGTTGTGGCGATCCGCTGTTGATAGGTTCCGGTATCTGCCTGAGATATAGCATTTTCCGTGCCAACCGCATCGTTTTCCTCAACGGGCAGCGACAAATCAACTTCGCCTTCGACTAATTTGAAGTCAAGTTGACCAAGAGAATCAATGAGATCAAGGCGGTGGGTAGGAACTTTGGCTTGGATTAGGGTAAAAGCATCCAACTCAGCCGGGTTAAGTTGCGGGGCTGAGTCGGAGAAAATCAGTTTTGCACTCCGGCGCTGGAAAAATTCACTTTCCCAGGCCAGCGGCTCAATATTGGCGTGGACGGGCATGGAGCAAGTCCAACAGATATTTGCCATAACCGGTTTTGGCTAACGCCGTGGCTGCGCGCTTAACGCCATCGTCATCCAACCAGCCATTGCGCCAGGAGATTTCTTCCAGACAGGCAATTTTGAAACCTTGACGTTTTTCAACGGTTTGCACAAAGGTACTGGCTTCAATCAAGCTGTCATGGGTGCCAGTATCAAGCCAGGCAAAACCACGGCCTAATAATTCTACCGTCAGTTCGCCGCGCTCTAAATACATTTGGTTGATGCTGGTTATTTCCAGCTCACCGCGTTCCGATGGCTTAACTTGTTTAGCAAAATCAACCACTTGATTGTCATAGAAATAAAGCCCGGTCACCGCCCAATTGGACTTCGGTTGACTCGGTTTCTCTTCAATCGACAATGCGCGGAAGTTGTCATCAAACTCCACCACGCCAAAACGCTCTGGGTCCATGACTTGATAGCCGAAGACAGTTGCCCCGTGCTCACGCGCCGCGACAGATTTCAATTTCGGGCTAAAGCCCTGACCGAAATAGATATTATCGCCGAGTACCAGACAGCAAGGTTCATGGCCGATAAACTCTTCGCCGATGATAAATGCTTGTGCCAGCCCATCGGGGCTAGGTTGCGCGGCATAACTCAGATTGATACCAAACTCTTCACCATTACCCAGCAAGCGCTGGAATGACGGTAAATCTTCTGGAGTGGAAATAATCAGAATGTCGCGGATCCCCGCCAGCATCAGCACTGACAGCGGATAGTAAATCATCGGCTTATCATAAACAGGAAGCAGTTGCTTAGAGACACCACGGGTGATGGGGTGCAACCTCGTGCCGGAACCGCCAGCCAGAATTATGCCTTTCATTCGATCTCCTGAGACATACAATGCCTTGAAAACATCATGGTCTTGAAAACATTATAGTTTTGAAAACATCATAGTTTTGAAAACATCATGCAAAATATTGAATGATGTCATCCCAATGATTAATAAAGTTCGAACCTATCGTCAGTCACCCAACGAAATACTCTATAGATTTCAAGGTGCAGGAAGACGGCAAGCAAGGAAACCCCGATGAGCTGACATAAGTCAGTGATTCGGGTGACCGAGCGCAGCCAACACATCTGCAACTTGAAAGATGAAGAGTATCAGTCACTCAAGCCCAGACGCTCACCGGCGTAAGAACCGTCCTGAACACGACGCCACCAAGATTCATTATTCAAATACCATAATACGGTTTTGCGAATACCACTTTCGAAAGTCTCCTGCGGCCGCCAGCCCAGTTCCCGCTCAATTTTGCTGGCATCGATGGCATAGCGCATATCATGGCCTGGGCGGTCTTTGACGTAGGTAATCAGGTCACAATAGTGAGCAATTCCTGCCGGTTTTTCTGGAACCAATTCATCCAAAAGTGTGCAGATAGTCTCAACCACTTCAATATTCTTGCGCTCGTTATGACCGCCAATATTGTAAGTTTCGCCCACCACACCCTCGGTCACCACTTGATACAAGGCCCGGGCGTGATCTTCAACATACAGCCAATCACGAACCTGTGCGCCATTGCCATACACTGGCAGCGGTTTACCCGCGAGCGCATTCAGAATGACCAGTGGGATCAATTTCTCAGGGAAATGATATGGGCCATAATTATTGGAACAATTGGTCACCAAAGTCGGTAAACCATAGGTTCGCAACCACGCGCGAACTAAATGGTCGCTAGAGGCTTTAGATGCAGAATAAGGGCTACTTGGCGCATAAGGCGTGGTTTCGGTGAATAAATCATCGGTGCCGTGTAGGTCGCCATACACTTCATCAGTGGAGATATGATGGAAGCGAAACGCCAGTTTTTCCTCTGCACTCAGTTGCTGCCAGTAATGACGCGCCGCTTCCAACATCTGGTAAGTGCCCACGACATTGGTCTCGATAAAGGCCGCTGGGCCATCAATAGAGCGGTCAACATGGCTTTCTGCTGCCAAATGCATCACCACATCCGGTCGATATTGTGCAAAAACCCGATCCAGCTCAGCGCGGTCACAGATATCAACCTGTTCAAAAGCGTAGCGCTCGCTGTGAGCAACCACTGCCAGTGACTCCAAATTGCCCGCGTAGGTCAGTTTATCCACCACCACTACGCTATCTGAGGTGCCATCGATAATATGTCTTACCACGGCAGAGCCGATAAAACCGGCCCCACCTGTGACTAGAATACGTCTCAACGCCATACTCCTTTAGTGTCCACAATCCATGATTGCTTCACATCTTCTGGTTTGATGGCTTTGAATTGGCTGTGATCTACCAGCATCACCAGCACATCTGCTTGCTGCAAGGCAGTTGCGGTATCTTTCAGGGTAACGTGCCCCGCCAGTGACTTCGGCAATTGCTCAACATTCGGCTCAACCACCAGCGTTTCACCGGTGTGCCATTGTGCAATCAAATGGGCGATTTCAACCGCCGGACTTTCGCGCAGGTCATCAATATTGGGTTTAAATGCCAAACCGAAGCAGGCAATTTTTACTTCAGATGCACGTTTGTCAGTGGCCGCCAGACAATCAGCAACGGCCGCTTTAACGCGGTCAACCACCCACAGCGGTTTACCGTCATTAACCAGACGCGCAGTATGAATCAGGCGGGCCAATTGTGGATTTTGAGAAACAATAAACCATGGGTCAACAGCAATACAGTGGCCGCCAACACCAGGGCCTGGCTGCAAGATATTCACGCGCGGATGGCGGTTCGCCAGGCGAATCAGCTCCCACACATTGATTCCCTGCTCATCACAAATCAGTGACAGTTCATTGGCGAAAGCAATGTTAACGTCGCGGAAGCTGTTTTCAGTCAGCTTGCACATTTCTGCGGTGCGGGAGTTGGTCACCACACATTCGCCTTCCAGGAAGATTTTGTACAACTCACTGGCGCGGGCAGAACATTTCGGCGTCATACCGCCGATAACACGGTCATTTTGAATCAGTTCAACCATCACCTGGCCCGGCAATACGCGCTCTGGGCAATAAGCGATGTTAATGTCTGCCTCTTCACCCGCGTTCTGTGGGAAGCTCAAATCAGGGCGAGCTTCAGCCAGCCATTGGGCCATTTGCTCTGTGGCTCCCACCGGAGAAGTGGACTCCAAAATGACCAAATCACCTTTTTTCAAAACAGGGGCAATAGATTTAGCGGCGGATTCTACATACACCATATCCGGCTCATGATCGCCTTTAAAAGGTGTCGGCACGGCAATAAGAAACGCATCGGCAGCCAGCGGTTTGGTTACGGCTTGCAAGTAACCGCCTTCGACAGCAATCTTCACCACTTTATCTAAATCCGGCTCCACGATATGGATTGCACCGCGATTAATGGTTTCAACCGCATGGGCGTTGACGTCCACGCCAATCACTTTCTTCTTGCGCGACGCGAAAGCAGCAGCAGTTGGCAGACCAATATACCCAAGACCGATAACAGAAATAGTGTCAAAACTCATAGCGTCACCTGATGATTCTTTAAAGCTTCAAGGATGCGTTGACAGGCATGCCCGTCACCGTAAGGATTATGCGCCCGTGACATTTGATGATAGGCAGTTTCATCAGTCAGCAAGCGGGTCACTGCATCGACAATTTTATTAATATTAGTGCCCACCAACAAAACTGTACCAGAATCGACGGCTTCCGGGCGCTCAGTGGTGTCCCGCATCACTAATACCGGCTTCCCTAATGAAGGCGCTTCTTCCTGAATACCACCGGAATCCGTCAGGATCAGGTAGGCGTGATTCATCAGGTAAACGAATGGTAGGTAATCTTGCGGGTCGATCAGGATGATATTATCAATCCCTTTCAAGATGCGGTTGACCGGCTCACTGACGTTAGGGTTGAGATGCACCGGATAAACCACCTGTACCTCAGGATGTTTAAGCGCAATTTCAGCTAATGCACTACAAATCCGCTCAAAACCGCCACCAAAACTCTCACGACGATGGCCCGTCACCAGAATCATCTTCTTATTGGTATCGATGAATGGATAACGCTCCGCCAAACTATCGCGTAATTCTGGGTTGTTCATCACCCGATCACGGACCCAGAACAGCGCATCAATCACGGTATTGCCGGTCACGAAAATGCGGTTGTCTGGCACCATCTCGCGTAGCAAGTTTTGCCGCGAGTTCTCTGTCGGAGCAAAATGATACATAGCAAGGTGGCCGGTCAGTTGGCGGTTAGCTTCTTCTGGCCACGGTGAATAGAGATCCCCGGTGCGTAAGCCCGCTTCAACATGACCAACAGGAATACGTTGATAGAATGCGGCAAGACTGGTCGATAACGTCGTTGTGGTATCGCCATGCACTAAGATTACATCCGGCTTAAACTCCTCCAGAACGGGCTTTAGCCCTTCCAGAATACGGCAGGTTATTTCCGTTAATCCCTGTCCCGGCTTCATGATATTCAAATCATAGTCCGGCTGAATCTCAAATAAACGCAGCACTTGGTCCAGCATCTCACGATGTTGAGCCGTGACGCAGACTCTTGATTCAAAGGCTTCATCCTGAGCCAAAGCATGCACCAGAGGAGCCATTTTAATGGCTTCAGGCCGGGTGCCAAAAACAGTCAACACTTTCACAGTGAATCTCTTTAAGGTCAGTTAGCCGCAGACAATGCCTGCAAGTTGGGCGCACAATGCGCCCATTACTGGTCAATCTTTTACTGATCAATATGTTACTGATCAAGAATACTTAGCACTTACAGTACGGGTTATGCTTGCGTACTGGTACGGCGAACCAACACCACGCCTGCGCCAACCAATGCGCCAATCGCGCCCCACATAATCAACAGGAATACGCGACGCGGGCTATCACGGGTAACAGGATCTTCTGGTGTTCGTAAGTAACGGTAAGCCTGGAAGGTTTTATCCAGCGTCGGGCCGACATTCAATGTTGCCAACATTGCTCGGTTCTGATCATAATCAATATCAAAACTTGGGCCGGTAGCCTGCAATGTCTCTAGCCGGGCTTCGAGCATTGGTTTACCTAACATAAACATTTTAGAATCGGGTAATTGTTCAGCCGGCGTATCGGTTTGACTGCGATTAATTCCTTGCTGGCTGGCCACTTTCAAAGCTTGCTTAACCGCAGAAATTTCACGATCGTACACCGCTTGAGCAACGGCTTCTTGCCGTTTAACCTGCGCTTTCATTGACTGAGTGCGAGCAGCCCATGCGCCTTCAATCTCATCATTCAAGTGACTGGCAGCACGTTGGCTAGCAAAATCAATATAACTGCGCAGCAGTTTATTGGAATCGGTGGCGGTTTCTGCCGTCAATTTAATGCTGTCATTCAGTATTTTTTTGTCATCACGCGGGGTGAAAACAATATTATTCACCAGCTCATCGAGTAATGCCGCATCCGCCTTAGCATCACCCTCTAACCGCTGTTTGTAATAATCAGTTTGTAGCCAAAAATCACGGCGCGTATCGTAAGCGGCTAACTGAGTAATAAATTCGCTGTACGCTTCGTCAGCAATACCGGGTTGCTCACTGGCAACACCACTATTGTTACGGCTATCAAGGTTGCGCAAAAATTGCTGCTGAGAGTAATAACCGCCCAAATTATTGACAGTTGGCCTGTCTGTAATGGCTGTCGCACTCCACTGCTGTTTTACCAAGTAGGAAACACCCAGCGCTATTGCAGCAAAAAGAATTGCCATACCGATAATCCACACTTTACCGCGCCAAAGAGTACGGCACAGGCTGCGGATATCTAACTCGTTATCCATAACTGGCTCGTTATGGGTAGATCCTGTTTTATCAGTCGACATAGATTCTGGTTTCATCACTGCCTAAAAGCCTCTGGTTAAGATTCATGCTTATTTTGCGATGCACGGCGCATCCGACGCTTGATACGTTTGATAAAACGCGCCACTCGCCATGCCCGTTTTATGCAGTAGCCATACAACAGAAATGCAAGCAAGAATAATGCCAACATGACCCATTCAGGGATAAATGTTAGCCGTTCGCCGATAACGCCCACTCCCGCTAACAATGCCGCAGCTAGAGTGATTAAGACAAATGCTTGTCGTGAAGTAAAACCGGCGCGCATGATTAAGTGATGGATATGTTGGCGGTCGGGGGAGAAAGGACTCATTCCTTTACGCAAACGCCGATACATGATGGCAATCATATCCATCAATGGAATTGCAATAATCCACAATGCGGTGACCGGGTTAATGGGATGGGAATTCCCCTGTGTGCTTTGCAATAGTATCCAAATTGCGGTGAAACCAATCAGCGTACTACCCGCATCACCCATAAAGACTTTATAACGGCGACCCAGCAACCCAAGGTTAAGCAAAATATAAGGCAAGATGGCGGCGATCATCGCAAAACACCATAGCGCTAATGCCATTTGTCCGCTTTGATACAGTAAAAGACCCATGGCACCGAAAGAGACACAAGACAGCCCTCCCAGTAAACCATCAATGCCATCGACCATATTGAAAGCGTTTATCGCCGCCCATACTGCGAACAGTGTGACAACATAACCGAACGGCCCTAATACCATCTCCCACGGGCCAAATACATGCCCCAAGCTGCGTAAATAAAGCCCTGCGGCTGCCATCATGGCAATACCGACCAATGCTTGTACAAAAGCTCGGATTTTTACACTGATATCGAAGCGATCGTCTAAAGCACCAACGAACACCAATAAACCAGCACACCCCAGATATAAGTGGAAATGTGGGATCTGTTGGTTAGTTATCAGGAAAGTAAAACAAATACCCGCAAACACGGATATTCCGCCCACTAATGGGATCAATCCTTGGTGACGTTTGCGATAGTTAGGTTTATCAACTAATCCAATTTTCTTGGCAACTTTGCGAGCTACAAATAAAAATGCCAGAGAAAACAGAAAAATAACAAATATTTCAGTACTCATAGTGAGTAAATTCACGTTTAACCGCTCTCTGCAAAAAGATACGACAGCTTAGCATGTGGCTTGGCGTATACCACGCCTTCCCTATGCCTTCCCTATGCTTTCAGTTATTTCTGAATATGATGACAGCCTTACTTACTATTCCCAACTCTATTTTTACTATTTTCTCGTTATCCCTTTCATATTTGAAGCCGCAGGGGCACTGCACGTTCTCATCGGGATTGGCTTATTTATTGTCGACCTGCCACTCAAAACTCTTTGGATATATAAAGAAGAATAAGTATAGAAAATAGGCATTGGTTTGATTGCGTCATTCACTAGGTAGATAACAATCCCGACTATCGTATAGCCCAAATGCAAAAAACGCCACGTCTGAGCGTGGCGTTTTGATTAATTTAGCTAAACTTATGAACGTCTCATGTTATCGAAGAACTGATCGTTGGTTTTCGCTGTTGCCAGTTTACTGATGAGGAATTCCATTGCATCGATCTCACCCATTGGATGAAGAATTCGACGTAAAATCCACATTTTTTGTAGCTCTTCAGTCGTTGTCAGCAACTCTTCTTTACGCGTACCAGAGCGGTTGAAATCAATAGCTGGGAACACGCGTTTCTCTGCAATTTTGCGAGAAAGATGCAATTCCATGTTGCCGGTACCTTTAAATTCTTCATAGATAACTTCATCCATTTTAGAACCGGTATCAACCAACGCGGTGGCAATGATGGTCAGGCTACCGCCCTCTTCAACATTACGTGCAGCACCAAAGAAACGCTTAGGACGATGTAAGGCGTTAGCGTCCACACCACCGGTCAAAACCTTACCTGAAGCAGGTACGACGGTGTTGTATGCACGTGCCAGACGGGTAATCGAATCCAGTAAAATGATAACGTCTTTTTTATGTTCAACCAGACGTTTCGCTTTCTCGATAACCATTTCAGCAACTTGGACGTGACGGGATGCTGGTTCGTCGAAAGTTGAAGCAATTACTTCACCTTTAACCAGACGTTGCATCTCGGTAACTTCTTCCGGACGCTCGTCAATCAGCAAGACCATTAATACGCAATCAGGGTGATTGTAAGCAATGCTGGTAGCAATATTCTGCAACAGCATAGTTTTACCCGCTTTTGGCGGAGCGACAATCAACCCACGCTGACCACGACCGATTGGCGATGCCAAATCAAGTACACGGGCAGTTAAATCTTCTGTCGAACCATTACCACGTTCCATCCGCAGACGAGAATTAGCATGTAATGGGGTTAAGTTTTCGAACAGGATTTTGTTACGGGCGTTTTCCGGTTTGTCGTAGTTAACTTCGTTAACTTTCAACAATGCAAAATAACGCTCACCCTCTTTCGGTGGACGAATCTTACCGGCAACGGTATCACCAGTGCGAAGGTTGAAACGGCGAATTTGGCTTGGGGATACATAGATGTCGTCGGGGCCGGCGAGGTAGGAGCTGTCTGCTGAACGGAGGAAACCAAATCCATCCTGCAATATCTCCAATACACCGTCACCGAAGATATCTTCTCCACTTTTCGCGTGCTGCTTAAGGATAGAGAAAATAATATCTTGTTTACGCATCCGGGCCAGGTTTTCCAGCCCCATATTTTCGCCAAGTGTTATCAGATCAGAAACCGGCGTGTTCTTTAATTCGGTAAGATTCATAATGGTGGGTTCTTAAACTCGGGGTATGTCTCGAACTATGGTCGTGAATGGTATGGCAGCGTCATCCGTGCCTGTTTAACGGGACATTCAATCACCGGCCTTGGCCAAACTACGCAAGTAATGACTTACGCAAGCTTGCGCGACTCAACGGTGTAAAGATTGAAGGTGCCTTAGACTGATTTTGTAAAACACTAGACTGTCAAAAACCGATTGAGTTCATAGATATTCTCAACACAAATTATTTCGACATAGAGTAAAACTTTAGATTCAAACTATTTAGATGCTACAGACTATTTATTAGATACTAAAGAATAAGCTAGATGCTACAAACCCGGACTCAATACACAGGAATGTTCTATATGCAGTAGGCTAAACTTAACACGCTTCTTTGCGGGCGTCTAGCGGTCAGTGTGAGAAATCACAACTGCCGCTAAACATACCCTACAGCCTTGAAGCTGCAGCGGTGTACGACTCTGACTCACCCGGATCTCTGACCTAAGTCAGCTTATCGGGATTATGGGCCTCATCAGAAACTCACCCTACGAGCCAGCGCAAGCGCTGTTCAAAATGGTTTACAACCAATTTGTCGCTCGTTTGCTCCCTGGCTGCAACACCAATAACTTTGAGTATTAACGGCTAACGCCGCTTACAGATTCGCATCCAAGAATTCTTTAAGCTGACCCTTAGACAAAGCACCTACCTTGGTTGCCACTACTTCACCATCACGGAATAACAACAGCGTAGGGATACCACGGATACCGTATTTCGGCGCAGTGGCTTGGTTATCATCAATATTCAATTTAGTGATGGTAAGTCTACCTTCATACTCTTCAGCAATTTCATCCAAAATCGGAGCAATCATCTTGCACGGACCACACCATTCAGCCCAGAAATCAACCAGAACCAGGCCATCGGCTTCCAGCACTTTAGTGCCGAAGCTTTCGTCACTCAGGTGAATAATTTTATCGCTCATGTTCTACTCCAAAGGATTGTGTCTACCTCGTTGGTGTAGCATTAACCAACAGTAGGATGACTTTATTTCACCGGATACGCTTTCGTAAAGCAATAGTTAGCTGATATTCTACCACACTATGAGCAAAACACACTTGACCGAACAGAAGTTTTCCGACTTCGCCCTGCACCCGCTAGTTATTGAAGCCCTTGAAAACAAAGGGTTTCAGTATTGCACGCCGATACAGGCGTTAGCATTGCCACTCACCCTTTCGGGGCGTGATGTAGCGGGTCAGGCGCAAACAGGAACCGGCAAGACGCTGGCATTCTTAGCGTCTACTTTCCATTATTTGCTTTCTCACCCCGCAGAAGAGGGTCGCCAGACTAATCAGCCGCGCGCTTTAATTATGGCACCAACGCGCGAGTTAGCCGTGCAAATTCACTCTGATGCAGAATCACTTTCCCAGATAACCGGGCTGAAATTAGGCTTGGCTTATGGCGGCGATGGCTATGATAAACAGCTTAAGGTGCTGGAAAGTGGTGTTGATATTCTGATCGGTACTACTGGTCGTTTAATCGATTACGCAAAACAAAATTATATTAACCTCGGTGCGATTCAGGTTGTGGTCTTGGATGAAGCTGATCGGATGTACGATTTAGGCTTTATTAAAGATATCCGCTGGCTGTTCCGCCGTATGCCTTCCGTTGATAAGCGCTTAAACATGCTGTTCTCTGCCACACTCTCGTACCGGGTACGTGAACTGGCCTTTGAGCAAATGAATAACGCTGAATATGTTGAAGTGGAACCGTTACAAAAAACCGGCCACCGCATTCAGGAAGAGCTATTCTACCCTTCAAATGAAGAAAAAATGCGTCTGCTTCAGACGTTAATTGAAGAAGAATGGCCAGATCGCTGCATTATTTTCGCCAATACCAAACATCGTTGCGAAGAAATCTGGGGCCATTTAGCCGCTGATGGTCATCGTGTCGGTTTGTTGACCGGTGATGTGGCACAGAAAAAACGCCTGCGAATTCTGGAAGATTTCACTAAAGGTGATTTGGATATTTTGGTTGCGACTGATGTTGCCGCCCGTGGCCTACACATTCCACTGGTAACCCATGTCTTCAACTATGACTTACCTGATGACTGTGAAGATTATGTTCACCGCATTGGCCGAACTGGTCGTGCTGGCGAAAGTGGTCATTCCATCAGCTTGGCATGTGAAGAGTATGCGTTAAACTTACCTGCTATTGAGACCTACACTGGCCATAGCATTCCGGTAAGTAAATATAATAGCGATGCGCTATTAACTGATTTACCCGCGCCAAAACGTCTGGCCCGTACTCGCACCGGGAATAGCCCACGCCGTAACGCTGCCCCACGTCGCAGTGGTGCACCGCGGAATAACCGTAAGCGACCGAGCTGATAAAATGATGCTAAGTTCCACCTCACTTTATGCTGCCATCGATCTTGGCTCCAACAGTTTTCATATGTTGGTAGTACGTGAGGTGGCTGGCAGTATCCAGACGCTGGCCCGAATCAAGCGGAAAGTCCGTCTGGCGGCGGGTCTGGATAGCCAAAACCACCTATCGCAAGAAGCGATGGAACGTGGCTGGCAATGTTTGAAGCTTTTCTCAGAGCGCTTGCAGGACATTCCTTTGAGTCAGATTCGTGTGGTCGCAACAGCAACCCTGCGTCTGGCCTCAAATGCTGAAGAATTCCTGCAAACGGCGGCTGAAATCCTCGGTTGTCCAATTCAAGTGATCAGTGGTGAAGAAGAAGCGCGTCTGATTTATCAGGGCGTTGCCCATACTACCGGTGGGCCAGAGCAGCGTTTAGTCGTCGATATTGGCGGTGGCAGCACAGAGCTGGTGACCGGCAATGGTGCTCAGGCAAATATTCTGGTCAGTTTATCAATGGGTTGCGTAACCTGGTTGGAGCGCTACTTCAGTGACCGCAATCTGGCAAAAGACAATTTTGATCGTGCAGAATTAGCTGCTCGTGAGATGCTAAAACCTGTCGCGCAGCGCTTTCGTGACCATGGCTGGCAAATCTGTGTCGGTGCCTCTGGCACGGTTCAGGCCCTGCAAGAAATCATGGTCGCTCAAGGTATGGACGAGCTGATCACCTTAGCCAAATTGCAGCAGCTCAAACAAAGAGCAATTCAATGTGGCAAACTGGAAGAACTGGAAATCCCCGGTTTAACACTGGAACGTGCTCTGGTTTTCCCCAGTGGCCTGTCTATCTTAATTGCGATATTCCAGGAATTGGCGATTGAAAGTATGACGTTAGCTGGCGGCGCACTACGTGAAGGGCTGGTCTATGGCATGCTTCATTTACCGGTAGAACAAGATGTTCGCAGCCGAACAGTGCGAAATATACAGCGCCGCTATTTACTGGATACTGAACAAGCCAAACGCGTCAGTAAATTGGCCGATAACTTTTTGCTTCAGGTAGAAAAAGAGTGGAATCTTGATGGTCGATGTCGCGAGTTATTGCAAAACGCCTGTTTGATGCACGAAATTGGCCTAAGCATCGATTTTAAACGTGCTCCGCAGCATGCCGCTTACCTGATACGCAATCTGGACCTCCCTGGTTTTACTCCCGCTCAAAAACTGCTACTTGCGGCTTTGCTGCAAAATCAGAGTAATACGATCGATCTTTTGCTGTTAAATCAACAAAATGCATTACCAGTAGATATGGCTCAGCATTTGTGTTGTTTATTGCGTCTGGCGATTATATTCTCCAGCCGTCGCCGGGATGACACACTACCGGCGGTTAGGCTACGGGCCAATAGTGAGGGGCTTTATGTACTGTTACCTCAGGGCTGGCTGCAACAGCATCCTTACCGTGCAGAAGCATTAGAACAAGAAAGTCATTGGCAGAGCTATGTTCAGTGGCCGCTATTATTAGAAGAATTGGACTAAATTCTTTGTCACTGAGCAGCGCCGCATCAGCTTTACTGTGGCTTTTTAGCATTCGCAAGTTGCGCACGAATATTGGCCAGGTGACTCTGGCCTTTTTGCATCCGCTCTTCCGGGCTCACGACTTTGCGCTCATTTTCCCATTTCAAATCATCCTGCGGCAATTCCATCAAAAAGCGGCTTGGTTCTGGCCGAATCAGCTCGCCATACTGCCGCCGTTCTTTGCACAAAGTGAAAAACAGTTCGCGCTGAGCACGGGTGATTCCCACATAGGCCAGTCGCCGCTCTTCATCGACATTATCTTCGTCAATGCTGCTTTGGTGTGGCAGTAAACCCTCTTCCATGCCGACCAAGAATACATACGGAAATTCCAGCCCTTTTGAAGCATGCAAGGTCATCAATTGCACTTGATCCAGCTCCTCATCACTTTCCCCGCGTTCCATCATATCGCGCAGGGTAAAGCGCGTGACAACCTGAGTCAGGGTCATTGGTTCATTCAATTCTGACCCTTCCAGCATTTCGGTCATCCAGCTGAATAATAAATTGACGTTTTTCATCCGCATCTCAGCGGCTTTCGGGCTGGGAGAGGTTTCGAACAGCCAGCTCTCATAATCAATGCCGTGAATCAAATCCCGCACTGCCGCCACTGGCTCGCGTTCCACTAACCGAATAATACCGTCCATCCAATGAGTAAAGCGCTGTAATGACTCCAGCCCACGACCTTTCAGATGCTCGCCTAGCCCTAAATCAAAACTGGCGCGAAACAGGCTTTTATTGCGCACATTGGCCCATTCACCCAGTTTTTGAATCGTCGCTGACCCTATCTCGCGCTTTGGGGTATTCACGATGCGTAAGAATGCGCTGTCATCATCCTGATTGGTCAATACCCGCAAGTAAGCCAGCAAGTCTTTGATTTCTGGGCGCGAGAAAAATGAATCGCCGCCGGAGATACGGTAAGGAATGCGGTTTTGCATCAGCAGCTTTTCAAACAACCGTGATTGATGGTTGCCGCGATACAAAATGGCATAGTCGCTGTATTGCGTTTTTTTCACAAAATGGTGGGCAATAAGTTCACCGACCACTCTTTCAGCTTCATGATCTTCATTATTGGCGGTAATGACTGTTAGCTCATCGCCATAGTCCAATTTAGAAAAGAGTTTTTTTTCAAAAACATGCGGGTTATTGGCAATCAAAATATTCGCCGCTTTCAGAATTCGGCCCGAAGAGCGGTAGTTCTGCTCCAGCTTGATCACCTGCAACTGGGGGAAATCTTCATTCAGCAAAACTAAGTTCTGTGGCCGTGCACCGCGCCATGAATAGATGGATTGGTCATCATCACCCACCACGGTAAAGCGCGCCCGACTGCCCACCAGCAATTTAACCATTTGGTACTGGCTGGTATTGGTATCTTGGTATTCATCTACTAGTAGGTAACGCAGCCGATTTTGCCAACGTTCGCGCACTTCCAGATTGTTTTGCAGCAACAGCGTTGGCAGCGAGATAAGGTCGTCAAAATCCAATACATTGCAGGCTTTTAAATGAGCATCATATAAGCCATAACAATGGACGAATAACTTATCGCGCTCGGATCGCGCCAAGGCTGCGGCGGCAGCAGGATCGAGAAGATCATTTTTCCAATTTGAGATCTGGGATATCAGCTGTTGCAGCAACGTTTTATCGTCTTCCAACCATTTGTGGGTCAAATCTTTCAATAAACCCAGTTGGTCTTGTGCATCAAACAAAGAGAAATTGGATTTCATTCCCAGTGCTTTGTACTCTTTTTTGATGATTTCCAACCCCAAAGTATGGAATGTCGCAATCATCAAACCCCGCGCTTCTTTGCGCCCTAAAGTCTGAGCCACGCGCTCTTTCATCTCGCGCGCGGCTTTATTGGTAAAGGTTACCGCAGCAATATGCTTTGGCTGATAGCCACATTGGCGGATCAGATGCGCAATCTTATTGGTAATGACTCGGGTTTTGCCCGAACCCGCACCGGCCAACACCAGGCAAGGCCCAGTGACAAATTCGACGGCTTGTTGTTGGCTGGGATTTAATCGCATAGCACTCGGCAACTCTGTAGGTAAACGGGGGAACAGGATTGTAGCAGAAAGCGGCCGATGAAAAAAAACCACCTACTATTTTTTGCTCTATGAAACTCAAGGTCTATGAAACACGTGATGTGTAAAACGCATGATTTGTAAAACGTAGAGCACGGTGGCCCCATCACGACCAAAATACGTTACACTGGCGCGCTTCAAGGCTCCCTTGAAGATAATCTTCGTTCAGATAACCCTACCCAATAAATTGGTGGTGATTGTTACTATGGCAAACAAAGCTTCTGCACTGCACATTCTGGTTGATGATGAAAAGCAGGCAAACGATATTCTGGCACAGTTGAATAACGGTGCAAATTTCCAAGAGTTAGCGAAAAAATTCTCTAACTGCCCGTCAAAACGTAACGGCGGCGATCTAGGTGAGTTCAATAAAGGGGATATGGTTCCGGCATTCGATAAAGCTGTATTCAGCTGCGAACTACTGCAACCCTATGGCCCAGTCAAAACCCAGTTCGGTTATCATATTATTAAAGTTTTATATCGTAATTAAATTAGTCATGCGCCACCTTGCTGGCGGCGCAAATAACACATCGCTAGCACTCCTATTTACCTCCAGAACAATGTACATTGAAAAATAATTATTTTCAGAAAGTCACATGGATATTATTAATCCTCCACGTCTCACCAGTTACATCTATACAAAACACACACTTAACTTTACAAAACATATATTAAATCATACGAATAAACTGCATTTAAATGTTAAAAAAAATCATCGTTAATGTAATTTATCAATAAAACAACAAGAAAGATCTCATTAGTGACTTTTTAAATAAAATTTAATTCATTTAAAAACAAAAGGTTACATCTAGTTTAATAAAAAATGCATTTCACTGGGAAAATTCCTACAAACATTGGTTTGTTTGTCCTATGTGCGATCATCGTCACACTCTATATTATAGTCGTCATCAAGTAAGGGATGCAGCGGAAATAAAAACCACTGAATCACTTTAAATGAAAACCTTGTGGAAAGCTGACGAATATAATCGAATGTTATTCGCCATATAGTCATTAACCACTTCATCTTTATTAAGTTAAGTTCTCATTCTCATTTAAATACCCATGAGGATTTAACCCATATTAAATTATCATATTGGAGTTTCAAATGAATAAGATTACTTTGGCTATGGCTTTATTCGCAGCATCTACAACTGCTTCAATGGCAGCTAGCAATAATACAATTACTTTCCAAGGTGAAGTTACTGCACAAACTTGTGCTGTTACCGTCAACGGCCTTGACGCAAACCCAATGGTATTATTGCCAACAGTATCAAGCAGCGATTTAGATGCTTCAGGTAAAACCGCCGGTAAGACAACCTTTACTCTGGGTGTATCAGGTTGTGCAGCAAGCGCTGATGATATTGATGTCAAAACAGTTTTCGTTGGTAACCAAGTCACAACTAATGGTAACTTACAAAATACCGGCACAGCATCAAATGTTGAGCTTCAATTACTGAAAGATGCCGTCACTACAACAGGTATTAATCTGAATAGTGGTGTAGCACAAGACGGCATCGTGTTGAAAGCCAACGCAACATCAGCTGAGCATGATTTCGCTGTTCAATATTTTGCTACCGGTCAAGCTACCCCTGGTTCTGTGATCGCCTCTGTACAATACGCAGTTTCTTACCTGTAATATCAGTATAGTAGGATAGGTTATACTCTATGTAATTGGAGTTGTGGGTAGGCGCGTGTAGCTAACCGCCCGCAGCTTCGAGTACCCAGGGTATAATACTATTTGGCCATTCCCTTCAGAGGATATTCCCATCATGTTTAATATAAATAGCTACCGTTATCTGCTTATCCCTTTATTAATTCTTATGGGTATATCTTTTGCTAATGCCAGCGTAGTCATGAGCGGCAGCCGTATTATATATTCGGCATCAGAAAAAGAGCACAGTGTCCAATTAACCAATAAAGATAATTTCCCTAATGCTGTCCAGGTCTGGTTAGACAGTGGTGATGCTCAATCAACACCAGAAACGGGTAAAGCTCCGTTTATCGTCACCCCGCCGTTCTTTCGTATTGAAGCAAATGCAGGCCAAACCTTACGACTAAAATATACCGGAAGTGGTTTGCCAACCGACAGAGAATCTGTGTTCTATCTTAATTTTTTACAGGTTCCCCCTGTTAATAAAGCAGAAAAGAATAATAAAATGTTAGTGTTGATGCGTAACCGCATTAAAGTGTTTTATCGGCCCGAAAATATTGCTGGCCGTGTTGAGCAAGTTGCCAGCACACTGACTTTTACTGTACGCCAACAAGGTAAAGATGTTGTTGTGACAGGCAAAAATCCAAGCGGGTTCTATGCCACCATTGCCAGTGGTGAAGTCGTTGGCGGTGGTAAAAAACTTAAAATGAAATCAGAGATGATTGCTCCAATGTCTCAGGCTCAGTGGATTATTCCAAATTCATCTGCCCCTTCAAATGCTATTGTTAATTTCCTGTTAGTGAATGATTTTGGCGGGCAAGATACCGGTAGTTATAAAACTCAATAGTTATAAAATTCAGTAGTAATTTTCCGGCGAAGGAATATTTATGGGGCTTGCACAAATCGAACTAAAACAAGTCGTTCTAAAAAAGAAGTTTTCTGGCCGCAAGAAATTATTAACGCTGTGCATAACTTTAGTTTTACATGTCGATACTGTTTTGGCTCAGGAAGATCCACAAAATCTCGAGTTTGATGAATCTCTCTTTCTAGGCACAAATTTTGCTTCTGGCCTGAATCAGTTGAATAAAGAGAATTCTGTTACGCCCGGAAACTACGATGCTGTAGATGTCTTGGTTAATAACAAACTATTCAAGCGCACGACGATTAAGTTTATTAAGAATGCTGATTCATCGGAGGCTTACCCGTGCCTGGATGATGAGTTCTTAACAGCTGCCGGCGTTGAACTATCTAATAAAGTTGAATCAGCCAATAAAAATAACACCACGCCTAAAGAATCTAATGCCGCTGAGGTAGAGCCAGAATTAGAAGCAACACCTTCAGATTCTGTGGCTACAGGGCAATGTCTGCCATTATCAGAGCGAGTAAAAGGGGCGTCTTTTCATTTTGATCAGGCTAAACTGCGCTTAGAGCTTTCTATTCCACAATCATTCTTACAAAAACGGCCTCGAGGTTATATTGAGCGCACAGAATGGGAAGAAGGCGAAAAACTCGCATTCGTTAACTACAGCGCTAACTTTTATCGTAGCGACACGAAATCTCAGCAAAATAGCACTTCTGATTACGGTTTTGTTGGCTTAAAAAGTGGCCTCAATCTCGGATTGTGGCAATTACGTCAGCAATCAAATGTGCGCTATGCCAGTAATAACAATAACAGTGATACCCAGTGGAATAATATCCGCACTTATGTGCAGCGCCCTATCGAGCAATTAGATAGCCAATTGACACTGGGTGAAACTTTCACCGACAGCACCTTATTCGGCACCATGTCATTTCGTGGCGCAAAAATGGCAACCGACCAACGCATGTGGCCACAATCAATGCGCGGCTTCGCTCCTGAAGTTCGTGGTGTTGCCACCAGTAATGCCCGGGTGATTATTCGCCAGAATGGCCGTGAAATATATGAAACTAACGTTGCTCCCGGCCCATTTGTTATTAACGATTTGTACAGTACTACCAGCCAAGGTGACCTTAATGTTGAAGTGGTAGAAGCGAATGGCAGCCGCTCGACATTTACTGTGCCTTTCAGTGCGGTACCGGATTCAATGCGTCCTGGTGTGAGCCGTTATAATGCGGTCATTGGGGAATCTCGTGATTTCACTAATATTGATAGCTATTTCACTGATTTTACCTATGAGCGTGGGCTGACGAATCAAATAACAGCCAACAGCGGGCTTCGTTTAGCACAAGATTATGCTGCATTACTTGCGGGGGGTGTTTTAGGGACGCCAATTGGCGCGTTTGGTCTTAATACCACCTATTCCCACGCCAAAGTTGAAGATGATCAAACCCAAAATGGCTGGCGGATGCAGGCGACTTATAGCCAGACATTTAATAATACTGGCACTACATTTTCCTTGGCTGGATATCGCTATTCAACCAAAGGCTATCGTGATTTAAATGATGTGTTTGGCGTGCGTTCAGTACAAAAAAATGGCGGAACCTGGGATTCATCAACCTATAAACAACGTAGCCAGTTTACCACTACAATAAACCAAACTTTGGGTGGATATGGTCAATTAGCGGCCTCAGCCTCAACCAGTGATTATTATAATGATACCCAGAGAGATACGCAGTTACAGCTAAACTATTCAAATAGTTATAATAATATCAGCTACAACGTGGCCATTAGTCGTCAGCGCACAATTTATACTTCCACCCAGTTTGGTTGGGATGTTGATGATACTGATCAGACGGCAACAACAACGCGCTACGGTAATACCGAAAATATCGCATCGTTAACGGTGTCTATTCCACTGAATATTGGCAGCAGGAATCAATACTTATCCATGTCGGCCAACCGTAATCCGAAAAGTGGCAATAACTATCAGACGTCATTATCAGGTACCGCCGGAGAACGTAATACTTTTAATTACTCAGTCAATGCGGGTTATGACGATAGTAATATCAGTGGCAGTTCAAATAACTGGGGAGCAAATGTGCAAAAACAATTCCCTAACGCCACCGTCAATGGCAGTTATTCTCGTGGCAATAATTATACTCAATACGGCGCTGGCGCTCGCGGCGCAGCGGTAATACACAGTAAAGGTGTGACTCTCGGGCCTTATTTGGGCGAGACCTTCGGCTTAATTGAGGCCGATGGTGCTCAAGGTGCGACAGTGCGAAATGCACAAGGGGCGAGAATTGATAATAATGGTTTTGCTCTGGTGCCGTCATTAACGCCATATAATTACAATACAGTCGGTTTGGATACCAAAGGCATTAATCGCAATACTGAGTTGAAAGAAAATCAGGGGCGGGTTGTTCCTTATGCTGGGGCGGCGGTGAAAGTGAAATTCGAAACGTTGACCGGCTATGCGGTATTAATTCAAACCCAAACAGCAGATGGTGAAGGATTACCTCTGGGCGCTGATGTCTTTAACAGCAAAGATGAACTGGTCGGAATGGTGGGTCAGGGGAATCAGATCTATGCGCGAGTGAAAGATAACAAGGGTTCACTTTATGTTCGCTGGGGTGAAAACAGCACTGAGCAATGTGAACTACCTTATAATTTTGCTAGCCAAGATACTGAGCAAGATATTATCCATATAACAGGCAGTTGCCGCCGTTAACCATTATGAGAAAAATAATGTTAAGACCAACAGAGCAGTTAATATCTTGCGAAGTTTCACGGACAACAATGCCTGTTAATTCCCGTCGTCCGCGTTTTGTGGCGGGAATAATGCTACTTATCGGGCTATTTAGCACTTCGACATGGGCAGCTTGTACCAAAATCACAGCACAAAACCAGTTGGCTGCCGGTGATGGTACCGCAGGTCCATGGGATGGCTCCTTAGATTACAATAATGGATCACTCGGCTTACCAGGAATGATCGATCTCAGTACCGCAGCCAATTTTCAGCCCGACGGAACATTATTAGCCGCAGCAACATCCGATTTTACCACTTTTGCTCTCAATAGCGGCTATAACCCGGAGCGGGTATTATTCCGTTGCGCCGCAGCAGATGTCGACCAGCTTTTCGAGATGTATGCCACTAACGGGGATAATGACTTTGGCGGAAAAAATAACGATGGCGCCATTGCTGGCAATGTCCCCTATGGCTTTGCAACCTATGTTCGCAATGTCGTCATCCGGCTTACAAATCTATCTACTGGTGAGTATTACACACGCTTATGGAAAGGGCGGCGCTTGACGGGTCTTGATACCGACAGTACCGGTCGTATTTTAGTCAAAGCTAAGAATTTCAGTAACCTTTATACCGAGCTATTTCGTATTGATTATGCCCGCGCCAGCACCAACAACGCCGCATCTTATGCCTATGCTTATACTCAGCCAAATGCTTATATCGCCTTTAAAGGGCCTGGTGTTAGTGGCCCGGTTGAAGGGACTGACTCAGTATCAAACTGGCCCGGTTGGTATGGCACTTGGCCTGCCTCTATCGGGTTGTACAATTATGTGACTTTCCGCCGTACCACCATTTGTGCGGTGACCAATTTCACCCCGACGGTGATATTACCCCGAATTTCTGTCGCAGAATTGAATAATGGTGCAAGCAGTTCGGCTGAGTTTAATGTGGATTTCCAGTGCCAGAGCGGCATTACCTCCGGTGTCAATGCCGGTGCGGTGGCTATGGGCTTTCTGGTACCCGCGGCCAATGCCGCCAAAGCCCAAACATTAGGGTTAATGAATGGCAGCGGTGGTATTAGTCATTTGGTTTCAGATAATTATGGCGCAGCCGGAATGGCCAGTGGCGTTGGGATCCGCATATACCGCAACAACACCCCGATTTATCTGCTATCGAAGAATGCGACTCAAACCGGTAATAACGGTGGTTGGTATGGTATCCTCCAAGGCGCGCAAGAAGTAACCGGCACAGTGAGTGGCGGCAACAGCTACACTGAGAATTTTCGGGCTGAGTTAAGTAAAATCAGCGGGCAAACTGTGACGGCAGGAGCGGTGAATGCACATGCGCAAGTGGTTATCCGTGTTCAATAATCTGTGTTTTAAACGCAGAATCAATGGGCTGCTATTATTACTGATAATGGCCTCTAGTGTGCCGGCCATGGCAAGTGTCGTGGCCGAAAGAACACGTATTATCTTCAGTGAGGGCAACACGGAAGAATCACTGCAATTGGTCAATAGTAATAGCTACCCGGTGGCGGTGCAGGTGTGGGTGGATGATGGTGATTTGATGGCAACACCGGAGAAAGCGATTTCGCCAGTGCTAGTGTTACCGCCATTGTTTCGCTTACAACCACAAGCCCAACGCAGCTTACGTTTGATTTTATCGGGTGCCAGTAAATTACCGCTGGATAGAGAGTCTGCATTTTGGCTCAACGTTTACGAAATCCCCCCAAAAGCAACACCTAAAGCCGATGATGAGTCTTCCGTTACACTGGCTTTGCGCATGCAGTATAAAGTGTTTTATCGCCCTAAAAACTTGCCCGCCCCAGCGGATAGTGTCAGCAAAGCATTAACTTTTACTTTAGAACGTAACGGCGATACCGCCTTGGTAAGAGTTGATAACCCGACACCTTATTATGCCTCACTCTCCGCCCTCACATTAGGTAGCGCTGAAAGCTTGCCGGATATGGTCGCCCCTTTCTCTAAACTGAATTTTCCACTCAATCGTTCGCCCTTGGCGGGCAGCAAAACCGTTGATTTTGTCTTAGTCGATGATTTAGGTAACAATAAGACTTTTAGCAGCAATCTAAAATAAAGTACGCTGATGGGAATGTCAGTTTGCTGGGTTAGCCAAAAACAGAGTCGATTTACAGCTCTGTAGCCTTGCCATTTATTTAATTTCGGGGAAATACATTAACTGAAGTTATAAAAATAGATCTTCTTGAACATAAGATAGGCCATCAATTTTACCCCCTCTTGGCCAACTTAAAACCTTCCGGTCAGTACCTAATGGAAGACTTCTATTACGCTGGGGTACCAGCAATCATTTGGTCTCTTATTCGTTTTTCGATCAAGACAATTATGCAGAAGCAGTCATTACCTACCCATATTTTGGCAATGTCCACGGTGATTACGAAGAAGTTAAAATAAGCTGCAATTGCATTAACCGGGAGTTACTCCAATAGCTATTAATTCTGAGAGTTCTAAGGGTTAAAATCTGACCCTATTATTAATAGCAACTTGTTTCTCTGAGGTTAGATGCAACTAAAAGGTTGCCCAATAAGCTTTAGCCTCGCCCTGCCCCATTAAACGTTATTACATTTACAAAATATATAAATCATTACACCTGCATTTCCAGTGAAATATCAGATTGTGTTATACACCCTTCAATAAAACTTTCAGCAATTTGTAATTGACGTCTAATTTCCCGTTCATTACATTTCTTCAATCGAGCAATAGAAGCTTTCGATTGCCCATAAACATAATGACGTAGGATAAGCTCTAATTCTTTTTCTCGCGAGGCTCGTTGTAAATTCCCGATTGTTTTATCAATGGCTAATCCGTCATTATCGCAGCAGGATTCAGCCATTTTGTTTCTGGTTTCCACCCCCTTAAATCCACTAGCGATATGAGGATAATCCAGCTGAGAATGTTCTCTCGCCCAGACACCCCAGCGGGCCAAAACAGTTTGAATGTCACTCATTAACCATCTCCTTTTTATATTTTAATACCTTTTTATTTATTTGATTAATATTATCCACAAAAAAGGCCTCACTAATTAGTGAGGCCTTTCTATTTATAATGAAAATTTTTCTATTAATAAAACAGTGAGGTAATATATATATCTATAATATGCTTAACCACTGTTAACAGCTTACAAGAGTTTTAGCGGGTCGGGTTAGCATTAATTTAATAATTTTCACACATCTGCATTCAGATACGAAAATCAATACACCCTCTTCTGAACTTCGGCAGTTAAGCGCCACATGACGGATTAATTATTTATATAACAATAAACTAAGATGATATAGACGATCAGAAAGGCGGATTATATTATTGCTTAACTATATAGCTCACTCTTTAAACCCGGGCTTACCATTCTCGGCGCGCCATTTTTTTATTTCTCTCACAACCCCCTCAGGACTGTCATCCTGATGGGCCTCTGGGTAGTAGATAAGATCAGAACCAGCTGGATGCCCGCATAGCTTTTTAAATTCAAGGAGATTTTTAATATCTTCTTCTTCAGATGTATTTTCTACATTAAAGAGTTTTCTTACTAATTCTAAAAACTCAGACTCCGTGTAGTCAGATATAGTTTTTTCTTCCATTTTATTTCACCTCTTTATGAATTTCTATATGCCTTTTAGGCGTTAGCACTCTAAGATTGTCAATTCCGTAAATGGCACCACCTTTACTAATAGGTTTCACATGATGAAGTTCATATTTTACCCGACCACCTACTTGCTCACTTTCTCTAGGAGATGGAGCCTTGCCATTCTTAATGTTCCCTAAATTACCAGATTTAAACTGCTTCGATAGCTCAGGATCATTCCCAACCTCTTGCCAAAATGCTTCCCTAAATCTATCAAAACCACTGAACTCTCTGCCACGTAATTTATCGGCAATTTGTGCGGGGATAGGCACCCCCAGCCCTTTACCCGCCTCTGCCAGCCAAACTCCTGAAACCTGCTGCCCGCGGCCGGTTACCTCACCCGGCTCATCCCGTGGCGTTTTAAAATAAACATACACCGGCTCCAGCCCTGAATCTGTCGGGAACCAGATGATGTAATAAAGATAATATTAATATTTCAGAGAATAATTAATAAAATAAATATAAACCGCCAGAGCGGCGGCTTATATTATTACTTAGCGATATTATTTATTCTTTAAATCCAGGCTTACCGTTTTCAGCTCGCCACTTTTTAACTAGCTTAAGTATTCCTTCAGGGCTATCGTCTGCACCATCTTCTGGATAATAAATCAAATCTGATCCTGAGGGGTGCTCACTAACTTGTATAAAGTTCTCTAAAAGAGAATCTAGTTCATCTTCTGAGCCTTCATCTGAAATAATTTTTGAGACCAGCTCAATGAACTCAGATTCTGTATACTCTTCTAGTTTATATCTTAATTTCATTTCATCCCCCCTTTCTTTGAGTGAATCTCTATATGTCTTTTAGGTGTTATTACATGCAAATTATCTATATTATAAATATCCCCTCCATCACGAATATGTTTTACATGGTGTATTTCAAATGAGCGTCGTTTTCCCACAGTATCAATAAATCTAGCTCTAGGGGATCTTCCGTGTTTTATTCGAGTCACATTTCTGGGGATAAACTGCCCTGCCAATTCAGGATCATTCCCAACCTCTTGCCAAAATGCTTCCCTAAATCTATCAAAACTACTGAACTCCTTGCCACGTAATTTATCGGCAATCTGTGCAGGAATGGGCACCCCTAACCCTTTACCCGCCTCTGCCAGCCAAATTCCTGCTACCCTCTGCCCGCGACCGGTTACCTCACCCGGCTCATCCCGTGGACTATTAAGATAAACATACACCGGTTGCAGCCCGGAATCTGCCGGGAACCAAATGATGTAATCGTGGAAATACCTCTCATCCAACTGTGAAAACGATAAAATCGTCGGTGGTGCTGCATATTTAATCGTTACGCCAGTATGTGGAGGGGTAGCCGGAGCACTAGCTGGCTGCGGGAATATCCAGCCAATATCGACTTTAGCTGGCTGCGGGAATACCCAGCCAATATCGACTCCAGATGGCCGTACCGGAGTAAACGTAAAGGTGCGAGGTGGCAGGCTGTCAGTGGTAAAAGTATAAACGCCTTTAGACCGGTCAAATTGTGCAGCACCGACTTTTACCTTCGTAGAGATATTCGCCGCACCTGTTTTTACCGCATAGAAATCCGTTCTGTTAGGAGAATTAACCATCAACATTCGGATAGGGAGAGCAATCTCACCTTGTGGTGGTAACGGAGTGGTGGGTGACAGCCCCATTTCACTAAGAGCAATACTGCCCGCCAAGGGTGACAGCCCCGCGCTAAGTGTATTAAAACTCGCGCCAACAAACATCGCGAGTGGATCATCCCGCCAGGGGGTTGTATAGGGACGAAGTTTTTCCAATGCCACCGCTAATATACTCGTTAAGGCATGGATAACCTCAGGTTTTAGGGTGACGAAACCCCTGCCCGCTACGGCAAAACTGGATGAATATCGGCTTATCAACGGATGAGCAGGTAAAGAATAGGTATCTTGACCAGGTGCTTTCTGTTGTCTGGCCAAGTCATCAGCTGCTATTGCCGCCAGACGCGCGTTTTCCACCCGCTGCCGTTCTGCTGCTTCTGCTGCCAGACGGGCATCTTCAACTCGTTTCCGCTCTGCTGCTATTGCCGCCAGCCGGGCGTTTTCCACCCGCTGACGTTCTGCTGCTACTGCCGCCAGCCGCGCATTTTCAACTCGCTGCCGTTCTGCGGCTATTGCCGCCAGCCGGGCGTTTTCCACCCGCTGCCGCTCTGCGGCTACTGCCGCCAGCCGGGCGTTTTCAGCTTCAGCCAACTGTGCCCTGACCTGAGTTAAGTGCTGCTCCGCGTTATTGACTGCATCTATAGCGATATCTAATTGATATTGAAAAGAATTTAAAACCAGTTGAGCCGCGTTAATCTCATCCTGATGAACCAATAGATGTTCGCGCAACAGATCGTATTGCTCAATCTTCAATTCCTGCATGATATACCCGGCATAATCCCCGTACTTTTCAAGGTCTTCTTGGCTCAGACCATCAGGGAAAGGATCAAAGGCTTCACCGCCAATATTTAATAGATTATCCAGGTCCTCGCGGTTTTTGATCTCAATGTCGAACATAAAATGGTACCCATAGTTACCCCACATATAGACATAATCATCAAATTCATAACTAAACGGATATTCGTCTGGGTCACTTAAAAGCTGCCCTTCCCAAGTATTTTTAAGCTTCTCCAGTGCCGCTTGATAGGGCTCAACGTTGTGCTGCTCTCTGACTAAAGCGTCCTTCGCCTGGCTTAACTGATATTGCGCCGCCTCAACCGGATAACTGGCCTCCCATTGCGCTTGTTTTTGGCGATCCTCCTCCTCCCCCTGCTTAATCTGCTCTGGCGTCAACACTGTCGTGACTGAGATATAAACTGGATCGGTATCCGCTTCTGCCGGAAAGTAGACAATCGCATCATGGCTGTTATTTCCCAGTGGAGAAAATACCGGTGTTACAGGGCTATCCCTCACTTCACTGACACCCGTTGCTTGCACCGTCGCGGGAGGTTGAGAACTTTTTTCAACATGGATATGAATAGGCGGCATACCATTAAGTATCTGAGCGGTGAATACCCCCGGCCGTGCAGTGGGTTTGGCCTGTACCACCGGCACCATAATCGGCACATGTTTAGATTTCACTACGGCAATTTTCTGCACGCCATCCTGTACCACATCATGCAAGCGGGCATCCGCCACTACCGCAGGCTGAGTGGGTAACTGTGCAAATGGTACACTCGTGATGCGCTCCGCTGGCAGGGTGACGACGGTACGCCGGATCACTGACATATCATCTTTCGCGATTTCAGAGGGTGCCAACAACATGCCAACCACCCCTGCGAACCGCCCGACATAAGGAGCCGCATCCACTGCAAACATTGCCAGCCGGGTCAGTGCTAAGTCGAGCGCACCAGCAACTATCTTTGGCTTAAACAGCGTTAAGCCCCATTCACTGGCAACCAGCGATAAGGGAACCGCGACGCCGGGAACAATGGCAACCTGTAGTTCTGGCCGTTGTGACAGGTTCGGTGTATTGCCACGATGACCTGCATGACCACCGCGATTACCACGGCGTCGGTTGCCATGCCCAAATTTGCTGGGATTGTAATTGTGAAGAGGGCCATAGGGAGTCTGTGAAACTCCCCATCCACTACCCCGATTAGGATTTCCGGTGCCAAATCCTGTTGGCCCCCCTTTAACGCCCCCGGTAGGGCCACGAGCACCATGGCCGGTTGTATTACTGTGTCCTTCTCCCATATCTTATTTCCTTATTTAAGTTTCATCATTAACGAGAATATTTACGGCTAAATTTATTTGTCCTATTCACCTCCTTAATATTATTTAGATGTAATTAGTTTTATTATTAATCTGTGTAATACCCATAAATAAAAACACCCCGCTAATTAGCGAGGTGCTTTATTTTCTTGATAAGAATAGAGTGATTGATAGCGTTAAATACTGATATTGTCTGCGATGTGCTTAACCACGATTAACACCTTACAAGGTTTTTTTCGGGCCGTGATAGCATTAATTTAATAAATTTTTCTGTCGCGAAATACACAGAATTTGAGATAGAAAAAAGCCGCTGCCATTAAATAATGGCAGCGGCCTGTTTTAAGTCGATTTAAACGCCGCTAACAATACGGCAGCGTCAAGAGCAAGGGGCATTAGCCTGCAACAGCAATACGTTTCATATCGGTCATATAGCCACGCAGTTTATGACCAACCGCTTCAATTGGGTGGTTGCGAATAGCTTCATTTACATCACGCAGTTGCGCATTATCTACTGCAGTCCCGGCAACACTTTTGCCCAAATCACCGGCTTGCAGAGAATCCATAAACTTGCCTTTCAGCAATGGAACAGCCGCATTAGCAAATAAATAGTTACCGTATTCTGCGGTATCAGAAATAACCACGTTCATTTCATATAAGCGCTTACGAGCAATGGTGTTCGCAATCAGCGGTAATTCATGCAGAGATTCGTAATAAGCAGATTCTTCGATAATGCCAGAATCAACCATAGTTTCGAATGCCAATTCAACACCGGCTTTCACCATGGCAATCATCAATACGCCGTGGTCGAAATATTCTTGCTCAGAGATTTTGCCTTCAAACTGTGGCGCATTCTCAAAGGCTGTTTTGCCGGTCTCTTCACGCCAGTTCAGTAATTTAACGTCGTCTTCTGCCCAGTCTGCCATCATGCCGCTAGAGAACGCACCGGAAATAATGTCGTCCATATGCTTCTGGAATAATGGAGCCATAATCTCTTTCAATTGCTCAGACAGCGCATAAGCACGCAATTTAGCCGGGTTGGACAAGCGGTCCATCATCAGCGTAATCCCGCCTTGTTTCAGCGCTTCGGTGATAGTTTCCCAGCCGAACTGCATCAGTTTTTCAGCATAAGCTGCATCAGTGCCCTCAGAAACCAGCTTGTCGAAGCACAACAGTGAACCGGCCTGCAACATACCACACAGGATAGTTTGCTCGCCCATCAGGTCAGATTTAACTTCTGCAACAAAAGAGGATTCCAGCACGCCAGCACGATGGCCGCCAGTAGCCGCTGCCCAAGCTTTGGCAATCGCCATGCCTTCGCCTTTAGGGTCATTTTCTGGGTGAACCGCGATCAATGTCGGTACACCAAAACCACGTTTGTATTCTTCACGAACTTCAGTACCTGGGCATTTCGGCGCTACCATCACTACTGTAATGTCTTTACGCACTTGCTCGCCCACTTCAACAATGTTGAAACCGTGGGAGTATCCCAGCGCAGCGCCATCTTTCATCAACGGCTGAACGGCTTGAACTACGGCGGAATGCTGTTTGTCTGGCGTCAAGTTAACCACTAAATCTGCCTGTGGGATCAACTCTTCGTAAGTGCCGACTTTGAAGCCGTTTTCAGTCGCTTTACGCCATGAGGCGCGCTTTTCAGCAATAGCTTCTTTACGCAGGGCATAAGCCACATCCAAACCTGAATCGCGCATGTTCAAACCTTGGTTCAAACCTTGTGCGCCACAGCCGACAATCACCACTTTTTTGCCTTTCAGGTAATTTGCTTCATCGGCGAATTCGTCACGTGCCATAAAGCGACACTTACCTAATTGCGCCAACTGCTGACGCAGGTTCAATGTGTTGAAATAGTTAGCCATGGTATTACTCCGTTCGGGTTCTGTTTTGTGGGTGCAGCTATTTTTTTAGTGACTGCAAACGAATGTGGTGTTTGTGTACTGATACTGTTTTTTTTCACATCCCCTGTCTGTGCCGGGGATTATCTTGGAATCACTATATGACAGGAAACACATTGCTGAAATTGATATATTAACAATGTGATATTGCAGATTCTGCAATACTCTTTATTCCTTATGCAATACAATGGCTCTTCTCCCCCAAGAGGCTGTCTGTGATGGATTTACGCGACCTGAAATTATTTCTTCATTTGGCTGAAAGCCGCCATTTTGGCCGTACCGCCAAAGCAATGCATGTCAGTCCGTCCACCCTCTCGCGCCAGATTCAGCGCTTGGAAGAGACCATCGGTCAGCCGCTGTTTTTACGTGATAATCGCACCGTACAACTGACTGATGCCGGGACTCAGTTGAAAGCTTTTGCGCAACAAACCCTGCTGCAATATCAACAATTGCTCCATGCCTTGGGCCAACACGGGCCATCGCTAAGTGGCGAGCTGCGGTTATTTTGCTCGGTTACCGCCGCTTATAGTCATTTACCGCCGATTTTGGACCGCTTTCGCGCGCGCCATCCACTGGTTGAAATCAAACTCACCACCGGTGATGCGGCCGACGCAGTAGATAAAGTCCAATCGAATGAAGCCGATCTCGGCATTGCGGGCCGTCCTGAAGTGCTGCCCACCAGCGTGGCATTTACTCAGATTGGCGAGATACCGCTGGTGTTAATTGCCCCGGCACTCCCTTGTGCGGTGCGAGAGTTAATCTCTGTCGACCAGCCTGATTGGGCCAATGTTCCCTTTATTCTGCCGGAGCACGGCCCATCACGAAAACGCATTGATTTGTGGTTCCGCCGCCAGCGCATTACTAACCCCCTGATTTACGCAACAGTTTCCGGTCATGAGGCTATTGTGTCGATGGTGGCCTTGGGTTGTGGCGTCGCGCTGATCCCGTCAGTGGTGGTAGACAATAGCCCAGAACCAGTGCGCAACCGTATTTCTCTGTTGGATGATATTTCGCTGGTAGAACCGTTTGAATTGGGGGTTTGCGTGCCCAAAAAACGGCTCAATGAGCCGTTGATTGAAGCATTTTGGAGATTACTGTAGTTCGTAGGTAGATTGTCGTTCGCAGTCGCCAATTAACCCGCTAAAAAGAATTTAAACGCCGGATTATTGGTTTCATCGTGGCAATCATAGCCCAGTGCCGTCAGATGCTGTTCAAATTGTGGCTCAGAATCTGACAACTCAAACCCTGCTAATACCCGACCAAAATCAGTACCGTGACTACGATAATGGAACAAAGAAATATTCCAATGCGTCCCTAAGGTATGCAGGAATTTCAACAATGCGCCAGGGGATTCCGGGAACTCAAAGCTATACAAACGCTCGCGCAATGGCTTGGAAGGACGCCCCCCGACCATATAACGCACGTGCAATTTAGCCATTTCGTCATCGGACAAATCCACCACCTGATAACCTTTCGCCCGTAACTCGGACAAAATCTCTTCCCGCTCGACATGACCACGGGTCAAACGCACCCCGACGAAAATGCAGGCGTTTTCGGCATCAGCATAACGATAGTTAAATTCCGTCACCGACCGGCCACCCAACAGCTCACAGAAACGCAGGAAACTGCCTTTTTGCTCAGGAATAGTCACGGCCAGCAAAGCTTCGCGTTGCTCACCTAGCTCACAGCGTTCTGAGACATAGCGCAGACCGTGGAAATTAACGTTAGCGCCGGAGAGCACATGGGCCAGACGCTCACCTTGAATATTATGCTGCTGCACATATTTTTTTAGGCCCGCCAGCGCCAAAGCGCCTGACGGCTCGGCAATGGCGCGTACATCTTCAAATATGTCTTTGACTGCCGCACAAATGGCGTCGCTATCGACGGTGATCACTTCGTCGAGATATTCCTGGCACAAGCGGAAAGGCTCTTCGCCAATGCGCTTAACCGCCACGCCCTCGGCAAATAACCCAACACGCGCCAAATCCACTGGCTTACCGGCATTCAACGCAGCCCGTAAACAGGCGGAATCTTCCGCTTCAACACCAATGACTTTAATCTGCGGCATCAGTTGCTTGATAAGCACTGCCACACCGGCCACTAGCCCACCGCCACCAACAGGAACAAAGATCCGGTCAAGATGGGCGTCTTGCTGGAGCAACTCCATCGCCAGTGTCCCCTGCCCGGCAATCACCGCCGGGTGGTCGAATGGCGGGACAAAGGTATAGCCCTGTAATTGGGATAGCTCAATAGCTTTATCTTTGGCTTCGTCGAAATTGGCACCGAACAGCAGCACCTCACCACCAAAACCGCGCACCGCGTCCACTTTGATGTCAGCAGTTGCCACTGGCATCACGATCAATGCTTTGACACCCAGCTTGCTGGCCGAGAGCGCCACGCCCTGCGCATGATTACCGGCAGAAGCCGTTATCACACCACAGGCTTTTTGTTCTGCTGTCAGGCCGGCCAGCATCGCGTAAGCACCGCGCAGTTTAAAGCTGTGTACCGGCTGTCGGTCTTCGCGCTTCACCAAAATGGTATTAGCCAGGCGAGAAGAAATCTTTTCCATCACTTGCAACGGGGTGACTTGTGCCACCTCATACACCGGCGCGCGCAATATCGCCCGCAGATATTCTGCCCCATCGGGGGCAGCAGATAAGGGTTGTGATACCGCCATGGGTATTAGCCTCCCAACTTACTTTTGTCGCGCACTGCACCTTTGTCGGCACTGGTCGCCAGTAAAGCATAAGCACGCAGCGCATAAGAAACCTGACGTTCGCGTGCTTTCGGTGTCCATGCAGCATCACCGCGCGCCAATTCTGCTTCGCGGCGCGCAGCCAGCTCAGCATCACTAACATCCAGCTTCATAGCACGGTTTGGAATATCAATATCAATGATGTCGCCATCTTGCACCAAAGCAATCAACCCACCGCTGGCGGCCTCTGGCGAAGCATGACCAATAGATAAACCGGAGGTGCCACCGGAGAAACGGCCATCAGTCAGCAATGCACAGCTTTTGCCTAATCCCATGGATTTCAGATAAGTGGTCGGATACAACATCTCCTGCATCCCCGGCCCACCTTTCGGCCCTTCGTAGCGGATAACAACCACATCACCCGCCACTACTTTTCCGCCCAGAATAGCGGCAACCGCGTCATCCTGACTCTCATAGACTTTGGCCGGGCCGCGGAAAGTTAAGCTGTCTTTATCTACCCCAGCGGTTTTAACAATTGAGCCATTTTCCGACAGATTGCCATACAGCACCGCTAAACCGCCGTCTTGGCTGTAAGCATGCTCGCGGGTGCGGATGCAGCCCTCTTGGCGGTCAGTATCCAAGGATGGGAAACGGCAATCTTGTGAGAATGCCTTCGTGGTGCGGATGCCAGCCGGGCCTGCGGAGTACATCTGCTTGACCCCTTCGTCTTTGGTCAGCATCACGTCATAGGCTTCCAGCGTTTGTGGCAAGTCCAGACCCAACACGTTTTTCACTTCGCGATTCAGCAAGCCAGCCCGGTCCAACTCACCCAAAATCCCCACCACACCACCGGCACGGTGCACATCTTCCATATGGTATTTCTGGGTGCTCGGTGCCACTTTGCACAAATGCGGAACCTTACGGGACAGACGGTCGATATCGCTGATATCGAAATCAATTTCGCCTTCCTGCGCTGCCGCCAGCAAATGCAGCACGGTATTGGTGGAACCGCCCATGGCAATATCCAGCGTCATGGCGTTTTCAAATGCCGCTTTGTTAGCAATGTTACGCGGCAAGGCGCTCTCATCGTCTTGTTCATAATAACGTTTGGTCAGCGCCACAATGTGCTTGCCGGCATCGAGGAACAGTTGTTTACGGTCAGCATGAGTTGCCAGCAATGAGCCGTTACCCGGCAGCGCCAGACCCAGCGCCTCATTCAGACAGTTCATTGAGTTAGCCGTAAACATCCCGGAACAAGAGCCGCAAGTCGGGCAAGCTGAGCGCTCAATTTGATCACTGACAGCATCACTGACATTCGGGTTTGCGCCCTGAATCATGGCATCGACCAGATCCAGCTTAATAATTTTGTCGGATAATTTGGTTTTACCGGCTTCCATCGGGCCGCCAGAAACAAAGATAACCGGGATATTCAGCCGCAGAGACGCCATCAGCATCCCTGGGGTAATTTTGTCGCAGTTAGAGATACACACCATGGCATCCGCGCAGTGGGCGTTAACCATGTACTCTACGGAGTCAGCAATCAATTCACGTGAAGGCAGAGAATACAGCATACCGCCATGGCCCATCGCGATCCCATCATCCACTGCAATAGTGTTGAACTCTTTCGCCACACCGCCAGACGCTTCAATTTGCTCCGCTACCAGCTTGCCTAAGTCGCGCAAATGAACGTGGCCCGGTACAAACTGGGTAAATGAGTTAACAACTGCAATAATCGGTTTGCCGAAGTCATCATCGGTCATACCGGTAGCGCGCCACAGTGCGCGGGCGCCGGCCATATTGCGGCCATGGGTGGTGGTATGGGAACGGTACTTAGGCATTGTCTCTTCACTCCAGTTTTTTGTATTGCAAATCAATTTGTTGTTGCAGATATAACCTGTTGCAGGTGGCGAACGAACCACCTGCTGATCCTGTCTGTCAGTTTTTATTTATTATGGATTGATCGGATCCAGCCAACCGTGTTTATCTTCAGTTTCACCAGTGAACAGGCCGAAGAATGCTTGTTGAATTTTTGCCGTGATCGGGCCGCGTTTACCAATACCAACCTGGATGCCATCTACACTGCGCACCGGGGTGATTTCTGCCGCAGTGCCGGACATAAATACTTCATCCGCCAAGTAAAGAGATTCGCGCGACAATACTTGTTCACGCACTTCCAGCCCCATGTCTTTCGCCAGTTTAATAATGGCATCGCGGGTAATACCCGGCAGAGCAGAAGAGGTAAATGGCGGAGTAAACAGAATGCCATCTTTCACTTCAAATAAGTTTTCGCCCGCACCTTCAGACAGGAAGCCGTGAATGTCCAGCGCAATCCCTTCCTGATAACCGTGGCGGCGTGCTTCACTGCCCACCAGCAAGGAAGACAGGTAGTTACCGCCCGCTTTGGCTGCGGTTGGAATGGTGTTTGGTGCCACACGGTTCCATGAAGAAACCATCGCATCAATACCTTGCTCCAGCGCTTCTGCGCCCAGATACGCGCCCCATGGGAAAGCAGCAATAATCACGTCAGTCTTATAGCCATCTGGCGGGTTTACCCCCATGCCGACATCACCAATAAACACTAATGGCCGGATATAAGCGCTGGTCAGGTTATTTTTGCGCAACGTTTCGCGGCAAGCTTCCATCAGCTCATCAACAGTCTGGGAAACTGGCATGCGGTAAATTTTGGCTGAGTCATGCAAGCGCTGCATGTGTTCGCGGTGACGAAAAACTACTGGCCCTTTATGGGAATTGTAGCAACGGACACCTTCGAAGACTGACGTGCCGTAGTGTAACGCGTGAGACATCACGTGAACTTTAGCCTCTGCCCACGGAACCATTTCGCCGTTAAACCAGATAAAATCAGCTTTCTTCGTCATTCTTTTCTTTCCTTGTGGCGCATCAGGCGCGTATCTGTAATGTATTAGGTTGTAGGATCTCGACGCAGGCGACATCCATAAGCTTGCTCAGCTGTGAAGACAGTAAATCGACAGGGCGCTGGCTGGCAACGGTCAATTCAATATTAACATTCTCAGCATTAATCATTGGCGACATATTCATAGCACAAACCTGAAAGCCGCGGTGCCGCACAACCCGCAATACACGCTCTAACATTTCAGGGCGGAAGCGGGCTTGGATAGAGATTTGATGTTGGATAGAGAGTTGGTGGTGCATCATGAGATTTTCTCCAGCATGGTTTCATTACCTGCGCCTGGCGGCACTAACGGCCAAACGTTTTCGAGTTCGTCGATGGAAACCTGGAGCAGATAAGGGCCTTCGCTGTTAAACAGCGCATCCAGAGCGGCGTCGACTTGGTCTTTGCGGGTGATTCGTTGGCCAGGAATATTAAAAGCACTGGCCAGAGTGATAAAATCGGGGTTGTCAGAAAGATTGGTTTCGCTGTAACGCCCATCAAAAAACAGTTGCTGCCATTGCCTTACCATGCCCAAGCGTTGGTTATCCAACAAAACGATTTTCAGCGGCAACTGTTTTCGTTTTATGGTGCCCAGCTCCTGCACATTCATCATAAACGAGCCGTCACCGGAGACACAGATGACCATATCATCCGGGCGGGCCATTTGTGCGCCAACAGCCGCGGGTACGCCAAAGCCCATCGTGCCCAAGCCGCTGGAAGTGATGAAATTCTCAGGGCGGGTAAAGTTCATATGCTGCGCCGTCCACATCTGGTGCTGGCCCACGTCGGTGGTCACCACAGTCTGTGGAGCTTTGCGCTCAGAAATTTGCTTCAACAATAACGGAGCATAAATTGCCTGGCCGGGATGATCATAACGCCAGCTATGCTGGTGTTTTAAGCCCATAACCTCATCACGCCACGGCTGAATGTTCAGCGGTTGCTGCAAAGCAGGCAACAACACTTTCAAATCGCCCTGCAACGCGACGTGCGCCTGACGCAATTTACCCAGCTCGGCCGGGTCGATATCCATATGGATAACTTTGGCTTTCGCAGCAAATGTATTCAACTTGCCAGTCACCCGATCATCAAAACGCGCGCCAACCGCTATCAATAAATCACAATCCTGCACGGCGAAATTCGCCGCTTTGGTACCATGCATCCCCAACATCCCCAGATAACAAGGGTGCTCGGTGTTCGGTGCGCCTAATCCTTTCAGCGTGGCCACGGCAGGAATGCCCGTCACCTCGATAAACTCACGTAAAGCCGGAACCGCCTGCGCCATTCCAACACCGCCGCCAACATACAGCATCGGCTTTTTTGCCGTCGCCAGCATATCTAAAGCTTGTTGTAATTCAGCCGCAGAATCAACGAGATACTCTTCAACTGGCATCAGGTGTGGGGTCAACTCACCCACGGCCAACTGAATGTCTTTCGGGATATCAATTAAAACGGGGCCGGGGCGGCCACTGGTCGCGATAGCAAATGCTTCCGCCATGATGCCCGGCAGCGCATCCAATGATTCAACTAAAAAACTGTGTTTGGTACAGGCCAGAGACAGACCTAAAACATCAATTTCCTGAAAAGCATCAGTGCCGATTAATGCAGAACCGACTTGGCCGGTGATAGCAATAACCGGCACAGAATCCAGTAAAGCATCCGCCAAACCGGTGATCAGATTAGTGGCTCCGGGGCCGGAAGTGGCAATACACACCCCAACTTTACCGGTTGCACGCGCATAACCAATAGCAGCAATGGCAGCGCCCTGCTCATGGCGGCAGAGCAGATGCTCGACACCGCCATCATACAAAGCATCGTAGACCGGCATAATCGCCCCGCCCGGATAGCCGAATACTGTACTAACACCCTGCGCACGCAACGCTTGAACCACCCACTGAGCACCATTCATAGTTATTTCCCCGACCGTTCGCGAGGTGAGCAGGATTTTATTCTGTTGTGCATTTTATGTTCCTCGCGTCCTTTAATGTAATGATAAAAAAACCCCCGAACCTTTCGGTGCGGGGGTTTTCTTGTGATTAAGGCTTGATTTTTATGCCTTTTTTCGTCCAAGTGCAGCCCCGCACGGTGGGATAATAATCACCACCACGCTAATTAGGACTAGGTTAATCACTTGGAAAATCGCTTTCATAATTAGGTTGTTCATCTGTCTAGTGTCGAACGAATACCTACAGAGTTATCACAGTTATTAGTTATCTGACAATATTTATTTAAATTATTATTTTGTGGGCACACAGACAAAACAGGATAAATATATTATTTATCAATCAGTAAAACCCATATCGACAGTTTGGCCTTTTTACTGCGTACCACATCGCAATTTTTGATTTTGATACATTCATTGCAACGAAACTTTTCGCGAGCTTTCGCAAAACACCCCTTTTCCCAGACACTGACAAAAATTCTGAGGCACTCTGTAACAACGCCCGACACTAAGGACGCATGACAGCAAAGGAAAGCACCATGTCACTGGCAACTATTCATACCCGCGCCACATTAGGTATCCAGGCGCCCGCTATCACAGTTGAAGCTCATATTAGCAATGGGTTACCGGGATTCGTTTTAGTTGGATTACCGGAAACCACTGTGAAAGAGGCGCGGGATAGGGTTCGCAGCGCGCTGATTAACAGCGGCTTCATCTTTCCAGCTAAACGAATCACGGTCAGCTTGGCACCGGCAGATTTGCCCAAAGAAGGCGGCCGTTATGACCTGCCGATTGCTTTAGCGATATTAGCAGCGTCAGAGCAGATTCCTGCGGATAAATTAGCGCACTATGAGTTCTTGGGTGAACTCGCCTTATCGGGGGCGCTAAGACGTGTTAGCGGCGCAATTCCAGCCGCACTCGCCAGCAGCCATGTCCATCGACAATTAATTTTGCCGTCAGGGAACAGTCTCGAAATTGGATTGATAGCCCAAGGTAATAGCTGGGTCGCAGAAAACTTGCTCGCAGTATGCGGTTTTTTACAAGAGGAGAATACCCTAGCTCAGGGCCAACGCCTTGAAGATGTTGTCGATTGGGACCACCGCCTTGACCTACAAGATATCATCGGCCAATCACAAGCCAAACGCGCGCTGGAGATAACAGCGGCTGGTGGGCATAACCTGCTATTGCTCGGGCCTCCGGGGACGGGGAAAACCATGCTAGCAAATCGGCTAACTGGGCTACTACCGCCACTGACGGAGCAAGAAGCACTGGAGGCCGCGGCCATTAATGGCCTGCTACACAGTAATGAACTGCCCGCTCAATGGCGCTGCCGGGCTTTTCGCGCACCGCATCACAGCGCATCAATGGCCGCTCTGATTGGCGGAGGGTCAATTCCCCGTCCCGGCGAAATATCACTGGCACACAATGGGGTACTTTTTCTGGATGAGCTACCGGAGTTTGAACGCAGAGTACTGGATTCACTGCGCGAGCCACTGGAATCAGGCGAAATTACCATTTCCCGTGCAGCGGCTAAAGTTTGTTTTCCGGCTAAAGTACAGCTTATCGCCGCAATGAACCCTAGCCCTAGCGGGCATTATCAAGGTGTTCATAACCGAGCGCCGCCACAACAAATTCTGCGCTATCTGGCAAAATTGTCAGGCCCATTTTTGGACAGATTTGATTTGTCGATAGAAGTCCCGCTACTCCCGACAGGAATGCTCGGAGCACAAAGACATCAAGGAGAGCCAAGCAAAACCATCAGGCAGAGAGTATTACAGGCCAGGCAAAGGCAATTGGATAGAGCGGGGAAGATAAACACACAACTTAACAGCCAAGAGATAGCTGAATATTGCTATTTAACACCAGAGAACACTGCTTTTCTGGAACAAGTTCTGCTGAAGCTCGGCCTGTCAGTCCGTGCGTGGCACCATATATTGAAAGTGTCACGAACCATTGCCGATCTAGCTCAGGAAGATAATATCCAAAAAAATCATCTTTCAGAGGCGCTAAGCTATCGTTGTATGGACCGATTGCTTTTGCAATTACATAAAAGCTTAATATAAAAAAGGGAACAAAAGTCCCTTTTTAATCAAGATGCTTATACCCAATGTCATTGAAGTCGCAGGTAGTTAGCAAGCAACTGACAAATCTGCCGGGAGCAGATTTGAACAGCATTTATGCTAGCCCGTAAGGTGAGCCTTAAGAATGAGGCTCATTAATCCCGATGAGCTTACCCAAGTAAGTGATTCGGGGAGGTCGCGTAGCTAACATCCCTGCGGCTTCAAAGACGACGGGAATTAGTCGTCGCTATCAGTATAATCTTCCACTGCGTCCATCTGCGGTTTACCGCCAGACAGCGTATGGAAACGTTTAGGCCGACGGGTCCGGGTCACATATTTAGACCAGACTTTTTCTTCGGCGCTGACTGGCTCACGCTCGCCGCGACAAACAGCAACAAATAACTGTTCTTCTTCTGTTGCAGGCTCGCGTTTACCGAGGTCAAGCTCGTTGAAAGCATAACCGTGGCGCTCTAGTAATTGCGCCTCTTTAATGGTGAAATCGCCGTGACGCGAGAACCCGCGAGGATAATGTTTATTATCAAAAAAACGATTGGTCGTGATGAAGCTATCCGCCATCTGACACGCTCCTAATTCTCTCATGGTCGTGCTGTTTATGGCGCGGAGTATTAGATAGGCTTGACATCGTGTAAAACAAAACATTTAAATCTTAACGATAAAAAAATTGGAGATAGGTGTGGATACCGAATTACTGAAAACCTTTTTGGAGGTCAGTAGAACTCGCCACTTTGGTCGCGCAGCTGAATCTTTGTACTTAACGCAGTCGGCGGTGAGTTTTCGTATCCGTCAATTAGAAAATCAATTAGGTGCAAATTTATTCACTCGCCATCGCAATAATATTCGTCTGACCCCTGCAGGTGAGCGGCTGGTTCCTTACGCCGAAACATTGATGAGTACCTGGCAACTAGCCAAAAAAGAGGTTGTACATTCGCTACAACACACCGAGTTGTCTATTGGTGCAACCGCATCACTTTGGGAGGCCTACCTCACCCCTTGGTTGCAACAGTTATATAAACAGCGAGAAGCATTACGCCTTGAAGCCCGTGTTGCACTACGGCAATCACTGGTGAAGCAGTTGCACGAACGGCAACTGGATTTGTTGATAACAACTGAACCCCCTAAAATGGATGAACTGGCAAGTCAACTTCTAGGACATTTTTCATTGCGTTTGTTCTCATCAGGTCCCCTCCCTCTATCAGAAATAACTGACGATAAAACTGAGCATAAAAATGCAAATGAAGCGCCCTATATCAAACTGGAATGGGGAGCAGATTTCCATCAGCAAGAGAATCGTTTACTCAACAACGAACAGATGCCCGTGCTGACCACGACGTCGGCTAATTTAACTCGGCAACTGTTGGATACTACCGGTGGCTGTGCCTTTTTGCCCGAACATTGGCAAAAAGAATATCCAGAGCTGACCATTAATACTGATATACCGCCTATCGTGCGGCCACTATATGCTGTTTGGTTGCAAAACAGTGACCAACAAACATTAATTCGACAGCTATTAAAAACACCTATGAATAACGCCGCGCAAAGCGACATACAGGATTAAGTGATGGCGACTGAGGCTTAACCTCGTGGTTCACGATAAGAAGCACTCACCGCCCTCTGGATAGCAATAAAACTAAATAGCAAAATTCTGATGACAGATTTAGTCCACCATGGGCAAAGAGTGTCATCAAAAGTGATATAACGCTGTATTAGATCCTAATCAAAGTGTGTAGCGTAAATCGCCAGCAAATCATAAAGTGGTGATCAATAGAAATGGGCTATTCATGCACAATAAAGCCCATGCCACAGACAATAAATAAAGTTGCCACAACCGATATATTGGGTAGTAAAGTGAGCTTTTGATAGACGCTACTAATCCACATTTCCTGAATCAATAACTAAAGATCTTTTCCCTGCTAACTAAAATATTAATTAGCTTTAGTTCATCTGGTGGAAGTAATAATGGGCAGAGACAACAACTTTCTGTACATAAATTCAACCAAGTAAGCATGAATTGGGAATGTTGTCTTTCTAAGAGTGATGGCTATTTTAATAAAAAAAATAACCAATAAGAGTTATTGATGGGGGTAATACGCGCTGTATGTCGGCAAAATAAATGGATATTCCTGATGTAAAAATCGGGACAGCCGCCAGAAAAGAGGGAAAATACATAAAGGAACCACATAATCAGTATAAAAAACGAGCTAAATGATTATTTTTAACATAAAAAAACCCCTCGCTTTCGCGAAGGGCTATTTGTATGGCAGGGGCGGAGAGACTCGAACTCGCGACACCCGGTTTTGGAGACCGGTGCTCTACCAACTGAGCTACGCCCCTAAATCATGCTTAACATTATGCCTGCTAAGATAAGCAGGCATAATTTAAATAAGTGGCGGAACGGACGGGGCTCGAACCCGCGACCCCCTGCGTGACAGGCAGGTATTCTAACCAACTGAACTACCGCTCCACCGATTCTTTTACGTGTATCTTCCCGATACTTACCCTCTACAGGGCCAGCGCTCCGCGCTGTGCAAAACCGCCTTTGGCGATTTTGTTAGTCACCAGATGTCATTCTGATAACTCGTGTTTGATGCCTGGCAGTGTCCTACTCTCGCATGGGGAGACCCCACACTACCATCGGCGCTACGGCGTTTCACTTCTGAGTTCGGCATGGAATCAGGTGGGTCCACCGCGCTATGGCCGCCAGGCAAATTCTGTTTCAATTAACCCGCTATGTAATATCACACAGCCAGCCAATCCAATCTCGGAACTTCGCTGAAAATCTTAATTTCTCTCAAATCACCAAAACACCTTTGGTGTTGTAAGGTTAAGCCTCACGGATCATTAGTACTGGTTAGCTCAATGCATCGCTGCACTTACACACCCAGCCTATCAACGTCATAGTCTTTAACGTTCCTTCAGGGGGCTTAAAGCCCCAGGGAAGACTCATCTCGAGGCAAGTTTCCCGCTTAGATGCTTTCAGCGGTTATCTCTTCCGAATTTAGCTACCGGGCAATGCCATTGGCATGACAACCCGAACACCAGTGATTCGTCCACTCCGGTCCTCTCGTACTAGGAGCAGCCCCTCTCAATCTTCCAACGCCCACGGCAGATAGGGACCGAACTGTCTCACGACGTTCTAAACCCAGCTCGCGTACCACTTTAAATGGCGAACAGCCATACCCTTGGGACCTACTTCAGCCCCAGGATGTGATGAGCCGACATCGAGGTGCCAAACACCGCCGTCGATATGAACTCTTGGGCGGTATCAGCCTGTTATCCCCGGAGTACCTTTTATCCGTTGAGCGATGGCCCTTCCATTCAGAACCACCGGATCACTAAGACCTACTTTCGTACCTGCTCGAGCCGTCACTCTCGCAGTCAAGCTAGCTTATGCCTTTGCACTAACCTCACGATGTCCGACCGTGATTAGCTAACCTTCGTGCTCCTCCGTTACTCTTTGGGAGGAGACCGCCCCAGTCAAACTACCCACCAGACACTGTCCTCACCCCGGATTACGGGGCCGAGTTAGAACATCAAACATTAAAGGGTGGTATTTCAAGGTTGGCTCCATGCAGACTGGCGTCCACACTTCGATGCCTCCCACCTATCCTACACATCAAGGCTCAATGTTCAGTGTCAAGCTATAGTAAAGGTTCACGGGGTCTTTCCGTCTTGCCGCGGGTACACTGCATCTTCACAGCGAGTTCAATTTCACTGAGTCTCGGGTGGAGACAGCCTGGCCATCATTACGCCATTCGTGCAGGTCGGAACTTACCCGACAAGGAATTTCGCTACCTTAGGACCGTTATAGTTACGGCCGCCGTTTACTGGGGCTTCGATCAAGAGCTTCGCCTTGCGGCTGACCCCATCAATTAACCTTCCAGCACCGGGCAGGCGTCACACCGTATACGTCCACTTTCGTGTTTGCACAGTGCTGTGTTTTTATTAAACAGTTGCAGCCAGCTGGTATCTGCGACTGGCTTCGGCGCCGGGAGCAAGTCCCTTTACCTAATGCCAGCGTGCCTTCTCCCGAAGTTACGGCACCATTTTGCCTAGTTCCTTCACCCGAGTTCTCTCAAGCGCCTGAGTATTCTCTACCTGACCACCTGTGTCGGTTTGGGGTACGATTTAATGTTACCTGATGCTTAGAGGCTTTTCCTGGAAGCTTGGCATCAACTACTTCATCACCGTAGTGACTCGTCATCACACCTCAGCGTTGATAAGCAACCGGATTTACCAAGTCGCTCCGCCTACATGCTTAAACCGGGACAACCGTCGCCCGGCTAGCCTAGCCTTCTCCGTCCCCCCTTCGCAGTAACACCAAGTACAGGAATATTAACCTGTTTCCCATCGACTACGCTTTTCAGCCTCGCCTTAGGGGTCGACTCACCCTGCCCCGATTAACGTTGGACAGGAACCCTTGGTCTTCCGGCGTGCGGGTTTTTCACCCGCATTATCGTTACTTATGTCAGCATTCGCACTTCTGATACCTCCAGCAACCCTCACAGGTCACCTTCAACGGCTTACAGAACGCTCCCCTACCCAACAACACCTAAGTGTCGCTGCCGCAGCTTCGGTGCATGGTTTAGCCCCGTTACATCTTCCGCGCAGGCCGACTCGACCAGTGAGCTATTACGCTTTCTTTAAATGATGGCTGCTTCTAAGCCAACATCCTGGCTGTCTATGCCTTCCCACATCGTTTCCCACTTAACCATGACTTTGGGACCTTAGCTGGCGGTCTGGGTTGTTTCCCTCTTCACGACGGACGTTAGCACCCGCCGTGTGTCTCCCGTGATAACATTCTTCGGTATTCGGAGTTTGCATCGGTTTGGTAAGCCGGGATGGCCCCCTAGCCGAAACAGTGCTCTACCCCCGAAGATGAGTTCACGAGGCGCTACCTAAATAGCTTTCGGGGAGAACCAGCTATCTCCCGGTTTGATTGGCCTTTCACCCCCAGCCACAAGTCATCCGCTAATTTTTCAACATTAGTCGGTTCGGTCCTCCAGTTAGTGTTACCCAACCTTCAACCTGCCCATGGCTAGATCACCGGGTTTCGGGTCTATACCTTGCAACTAGACGCCCAGTTAAGACTCGGTTTCCCTACGGCTCCCCTATTCGGTTAACCTTGCTACAAAATATAAGTCGCTGACCCATTATACAAAAGGTACGCAGTCACACCACGAAGGTGCTCCCACTGCTTGTACGTACACGGTTTCAGGTTCTATTTCACTCCCCTCGCCGGGGTTCTTTTCGCCTTTCCCTCACGGTACTGGTTCACTATCGGTCAGTCAGGAGTATTTAGCCTTGGAGGATGGTCCCCCCATATTCAGACAGGATGTCACGTGTCCCGCCCTACTCATCGAGTTCACAGCAAGTGTGTTTTTGTGTACGGGAGTATCACCCTGTACCCTGCGACTTTCCAGACGCTTCCACTAACACACAAACTGATTCAGACTCTGGGCTCCTCCCCGTTCGCTCGCCGCTACTAGGGGAATCTCGGTTGATTTCTTTTCCTCGGGGTACTTAGATGTTTCAGTTCCCCCGGTTCGCCTTGCATGGCTATGTATTCACCATGCAATAGTGCAACGAATTGCACTGGGTTTCCCCATTCGGGTATCGTCGGTTATAACGGTTCATATCACCTTACCGACGCTTTTCGCAGATTAGCACGCCCTTCATCGCCTCTGACTGCCTAGGCATCCACCGTGTACGCTTAGTCGCTTAACCTCACAACCCGAAGGTGTCTTTGCAGACAACTTGCGTTGCGATTATTTGAGAGACTCTAATACAGGTTAATCCTTATCTCAGTACATCTACGGAGAGATAAGTTTCAGCTGTATTGTTTCAATTTTCAGCTTGTTCCAGATTGTTAAAGAGCAATATTTCACAACACACTGAGTCTTGCGACCGCAGTACGTTTTGAAATAGTTTTATATGGTGGAGCTAAGCGGGATCGAACCGCTGACCTCCTGCGTGCAAGGCAGGCGCTCTCCCAGCTGAGCTATAGCCCCATATAAAAAGCAAATCACCTTATTGCTGCAACTCAACAGGGAATGGTGAGTTGGTGGGTCTGAGTGGACTTGAACCACCGACCTCACCCTTATCAGGGGTGCGCTCTAACCACCTGAGCTACAGACCCAACAAGGTACTAAAGCCCGACTAATTTCTCAGCCCGGCCTTATTTGCTCGTTACTTTCTATCAGACAATCTGTGTGGACACTGCGCAATGCGTATCGTTAGGTAAGGAGGTGATCCAACCGCAGGTTCCCCTACGGTTACCTTGTTACGACTTCACCCCAGTCATGAATCACAAAGTGGTAAGCGCCCTCCCGAAGGTTAAGCTACCTACTTCTTTTGCAACCCACTCCCATGGTGTGACGGGCGGTGTGTACAAGGCCCGGGAACGTATTCACCGTAGCATTCTGATCTACGATTACTAGCGATTCCGACTTCATGGAGTCGAGTTGCAGACTCCAATCCGGACTACGACAGACTTTATGTGGTCCGCTTGCTCTCGCGAGTTCGCTTCACTTTGTATCTGCCATTGTAGCACGTGTGTAGCCCTACTCGTAAGGGCCATGATGACTTGACGTCATCCCCACCTTCCTCCGGTTTGTCACCGGCAGTCTCCCTTGAGTTCCCACCATTACGTGCTGGCAACAAAGGATAAGGGTTGCGCTCGTTGCGGGACTTAACCCAACATTTCACAACACGAGCTGACGACAGCCATGCAGCACCTGTCTCACAGTTCCCGAAGGCACCAAAGCATCTCTGCTAAGTTCTGTGGATGTCAAGAGTAGGTAAGGTTCTTCGCGTTGCATCGAATTAAACCACATGCTCCACCGCTTGTGCGGGCCCCCGTCAATTCATTTGAGTTTTAACCTTGCGGCCGTACTCCCCAGGCGGTCGACTTAACGCGTTAGCTCCGGAAGCCACGCCTCAAGGGCACAACCTCCAAGTCGACATCGTTTACAGCGTGGACTACCAGGGTATCTAATCCTGTTTGCTCCCCACGCTTTCGCACCTGAGCGTCAGTCTTTGTCCAGGGGGCCGCCTTCGCCACCGGTATTCCTCCAGATCTCTACGCATTTCACCGCTACACCTGGAATTCTACCCCCCTCTACAAGACTCTAGCTTGCCAGTTTCAAATGCAGTTCCCACGTTAAGCGCGGGGATTTCACATCTGACTTAACAAACCGCCTGCGTGCGCTTTACGCCCAGTAATTCCGATTAACGCTTGCACCCTCCGTATTACCGCGGCTGCTGGCACGGAGTTAGCCGGTGCTTCTTCTGCGAGTAACGTCAATCAATCGTGCTATTAACACGACTGCCTTCCTCCTCGCTGAAAGTGCTTTACAACCCGAAGGCCTTCTTCACACACGCGGCATGGCTGCATCAGGCTTGCGCCCATTGTGCAATATTCCCCACTGCTGCCTCCCGTAGGAGTCTGGACCGTGTCTCAGTTCCAGTGTGGCTGGTCATCCTCTCAGACCAGCTAGGGATCGTCGCCTAGGTGAGCCATTACCCCACCTACTAGCTAATCCCATCTGGGCACATCCGATGGCGTGAGGCCCGAAGGTCCCCCACTTTGCTCTTGCGAGGTCATGCGGTATTAGCTACCGTTTCCAGTAGTTATCCCCCTCCATCAGGCAGTTTCCCAGACATTACTCACCCGTCCGCCGCTCGCCGGCAAAGTAGTAAACTACTTCCCGCTGCCGCTCGACTTGCATGTGTTAGGCCTGCCGCCAGCGTTCAATCTGAGCCATGATCAAACTCTTCAATTTAAGATTTGTTTGATTTGCTATGAGTTAACATAGCGATGCTCAAAGATTACTTTCTGCAAATATGCATTCGAACCGAAGTTCAAATGTGTACTGCTTTGGTCACTCTTCAAGACTTTGATATTTCTTCTGCCTGCCGAAACAGGCTTCGATATCGTCTTGCGAGTGCCCACACAGATTGTCTGATAAATTGTTAAAGAGCGTTCGTTACCCGTTTGCCTTTCGGCGAATCTTACGGTAACGCGGGAGGCAGATAATACGCTTTCCCGCTGAAGAGTCAAGGATTTATTTGTTTTCTTTCGAAGTCAAAATGATTCTTTTCTCTTCCTGACCCGGCGAAGTATGTTTCGTTGTTCCCGGTCAGTGGAGGCGCATTATAGGGAGTTCCTGACAGGCTGCAACCCCTAATTTGAAAAAACTTTTCAACCGCTGAATCTTTAGTCAAAACGCCGTTAAATTGGTAGTTTTTCCAGCGTTGGGAAGCCATAACTCTGCAAAACGGGTAATAAAGCGTCAGTGTCCGCATTCAATGCCATGCAATACGCAATGTTTTCCGACTGAGAAGAAACGACATTTTCCTGAGAAGAGATAAGCCAGGCGGTACGGCGAGCAATTGCAGCACCGGAATCGACCATTCGGGTACCTTCTGGTAGCACTTGCGCTAACTCTTCAGTTAATAGAGGGAAATGGGTGCAACCTAAAACAATGGTATCTGGCGGTTCACGCATGGCGAGCCACGGATGAAGGATTTTCTTTAATGCTTCCGGCGGCACAGCACCACCATGCAGCTTGGTTTCCGCCAGCTCCACCAGCTCGGATGATCCCAACAACTCAATTTTGCAATCTGTGGCAAAACGTTCAATCAAATCCAAGGTATAAGAAGCATGAACTGTGCCACGGGTGGCCAGTAGGCCGACAACACCATTCCGCGTGAGCCGTACCGCAGGTTTAATCGCCGGAACAACACCGACGACAGGGAAATCAAAACGCTCGCGTAAAGCAGGAAGAGAGACCGTGCTGGCCGTGTTACAGGCGATAACCACAATCGCCAGTGGATGGCGCTGTTGTACCGCAGTGACAATGTCTAATACGCGCTCAACGATAAATTCACCTGACTTCTCCCCATAAGGGAACGCGACGTTATCGAAAGCATATATATAGTGGAGATCCGGCAGTAATTGCCGAATCTCTTGATAAACAGATAGCCCGCCAACACCGGAATCAAAAATCAGTGCTGTCGGGCGAGGAGCAGTATCAGCCTTAGAAGTTATAACTTCCTGTGAGGTAATACTCTCGTCCAGCGGTTTTATAGCCATAAGCCGTTTCGTATTCTTTATCAAACAGGTTAGCAATTCTACCACGAACTGTGAGATGAGAAGTAACCGGATAACCAGCTGAAACGTCTACTGTGCTGTAACTCGATAATTCGCGCTGAGTTGAGTTATAAATCGAAGTGATGTTGTCATAGCGTTTACCGTAATATTGATAAGAGACGTCCATATCAAGATTGAACATCGTCCAATCTAACTGATACTTAGCCTGTTGCTTAGAACGGCGAGCTAATACCTCATTATTTAGATCATTACGCGGGTCAATATATTGCAGGGTAACCGCATGCGTAAATATGCCGGTAGTGATGTTCCCCGTCCATTCCACGCCTTTGATGGTCGCAGAATTGACATTGTAGTATTGCCCCTTGACGATTGAATTATCAAAGGAGTAATCAATCAGGTTTTCAATTTTATTGTGATAAGCCGACAAGCGCCAATCAACCGGCCCAGTTACCCCTTCCAGCCCAGCTTCCCATTGGCGGGATTCTTCAGGTTTAAGGTCACTGTTTGAAATTATGTTGAAGCGCTGCGAACCATATTGTTGACCCAATGAAGGCGCTAGGAAGCCGGTTCCGTAAGATAACGTCACGCGGTAATCCGGAACAAATTCCCAATCCACCGCTGTTTGCCATGTTTCATGCCAGCCAAATTGCTCATCTTTATCCCCACGGCCAGAAGCTTCCAACGTGACATCGCCGAGTTTCTGCTGCCCACTGAGGTATAAACCGGTGTTATCCCGCTTATAAGTATCTGAAGTATTTTGGTTAGATGAGGTCAGGCGCTGCTGTTGCCAGTCCAGGCCCGCGCTCAGTGTTCCACTTTCAAAGCTGTAAGTGTTGCCCCATTGCACATTACGCTGATCCATATTATCCAGTGTGGTAGCCACACCATAGCGGCCATATTGGCTGCTAAAGTTATAATCCTTATATTTCTGATAGCTACCGACTAATTGGGAAGAATAAGCTCCCGATGCATAACGCAACCCTGCATCATAAGTATGGTTATATAGCCGCTCTTCATCGCCGCTGTATGAAGGGGACGACAAACTGCCAATATCGTAATCAGTATTGTTGGTATAACCATAACCTCTAACAAAACCGGAAATCTCTTGGTTAAACTGATGTTCCAACCCTGCCCAGAAGTTTTTATTGCGAAAACCATCGCGGTCGTTGTCGATTGGATTGGGTGAGTTAGGTTTGATGTTATAGCCGTTGGTGGTCTGATATCCCCCTGCTAATGTGGCTAAGGTATCGCCAAAACGCTGGCGAACACTGCCATCATATTGCTGGTAGCCCTTGGAACCGACACCGGCATTAATCTGCGCGCCCTCCTGGTCTGTTTGCGTAATCACGTTAATGACGCCACCAATTGCACCCGAGCCATAGACTGCAGAGCGCGGCCCACGGATATACTCAATCCGCTGCACCAAGGAAATCGGGATTTGATCGAGATTGACGCTATTGACGATACCGGTGCGAGCCAGTGGGATACCATCAATCAAGATGAGCACATGACGCGCTTCCGTACCACGGATATACATAGAAGAACCCTGACCCAATCCTCCCATTTGGGCAATATCCACACCAGGCAAACGGCGCATGACTTCATTAAGACTTTTTGTCTGCCAGCGCTCGATATCATCGCGAGTGACCACATCGGTAGGTGCCAATACTGTAGAAACCGGTTGTTTAAAACGATTGGCAGTCACCACCATTTCATCTTTATTAGCTGTGTTGTCCTGCGCCCAACCAGAAAACGCCGTCACAGAAAGGGCTGTGAACAGCGTATATTTTTTTATTGTCATTGTATTTTTAATGATCATTTAGGAAAGCATCCAAACTCAAATAGCGGATGCCGCAGTGCCATGGTCGGTATTACGCGACGACCACGAATATTGCGACGTGATACCGGCAGGTCTTCGGGCTTGGGATCTCTACTATACAGAGCGGGCGATGACTTCCCGTCTTTTCGGACAGTGTCTGGTTGAAACCTATCGCCGTAACATCCCCTTACCGCTGCGCGTCAGCTCCGGATTTACACCGGATTCCCTTTTAACTCTTAAGTGTTTAAGTAACAGCTTGAGACCGGACGGCAATGTTATTATTAAGTTAAATGGATGTCTAGACTTCCATTCATGTAACAAATTAATTAAGTGACAAAAACTGGACATCAGAGCTACTTTCCCTACAATCCGCTGCAATAAACCTCTTTTATCATGTCCAGACGAGAAGAAACATGACTCCTGACATCCTGCCGACTGACGGCTACGAGCACCAATTGGCGGAAAAATCTGCCCGTCTTCAGGCGATGATGTCGCCGTTTCAAGCCCCTGAACCGCAAATATTTCGTTCTCCCGCACAGCATTACCGCATGAGAGCCGAGTTCCGCGTTTGGCATGATGAAGACGACTTGTACCACATCATGTTTGACCAACAAACCAAGCAGCGGATTCGGGTTGAGCAATTCCCGGTCGCCAGTTTGTTAATTAATCGTCTGATGAGCGTGCTGATGACTGCCATCAGAGCCGAGCCGATTTTACGGCGCAAACTGTTCCAGATTGATTACTTATCGACTCTGAGCGGCAAGCTGATCGCCTCTTTGCTGTATCACCGTCCATTAGATGAAGAATGGCAGCAGAAAGCGCGGGAACTGCGTGACCAATTGCGTGAGCAAGGCTTTGATCTGCAACTGATTGGGCGGGCGTCAAAAACCAAAATCATGCTGGATCACGACTATATCGACGAAGTGCTGCCGGTTGCCGGCCGTGAGATGATTTATCGTCAGGTTGAGAATAGCTTCACCCAACCTAATGCTGCGGTGAATATTCATATGCTGGAATGGGCGATTGATGTCACCCAACATGCCAGCGGCGATTTATTGGAGCTATATTGCGGCAACGGTAATTTCTCACTGGCATTGGCACGTAATTTTGAACGCGTATTAGCGACTGAAATCGCCAAACCGTCAGTGGCGGCGGCGCAATACAACATTGCCGCCAATCATATCGACAACGTGCAAATTATCCGTATGTCCGCGGAAGAGTTTACCCAAGCCATGCAAGGTGTGCGTGAGTTCAACCGACTGAAAGATATTGATTTAACTAGCTATAACTGCGAAACCATTTTTGTCGACCCACCGCGCAGTGGGCTGGATGATGAAACCGTCAAGCTAGTACAAGCTTATCCGCGCATCCTTTATATCTCTTGTAATCCAGAGACCCTGTGCGCCAATTTGGAACAGCTGCAACATACCCATAAAATCAGCCGATTAGCGCTATTTGATCAATTCCCTTATACCCATCATATGGAATGTGGAGTTTTGTTGGAAAAAAGAGACTGACGAAAAGCAAGAATCGGACACAAACAAAAGGGCAACGCAATGTTGCCCTTTCGATTTAGAGATATTGGTGAACAGAAAAACTATTGCGGCTGCTGATTATCTGTATCCGTGCCGCTATCAGTATTGATATCTGTCTGCATCGATTTACGTGCTTTCAGTTTGAACAGAATCCAAAACACCAACGCCACACTCAAAATAGAGGGAACAAAGTTAGAGCCGATCGCCGGATGCTCAACCCGCACAATCGCGCTATACACTAGAATACCAAGTAAGAAACACGCACCCGCTAGCACGGGCAGGCCCCGCGGCATGGCAAAATTGAGATAGCGCTGATGCAAACAATAAACCGCCAAAAATAATGCCAGCAGCGGAAAGATTGAAAAAGGAACAAATCCACTGAATAACGCGTTAAATGAGCCGTTTATTGCCAACCCCGTAATCAAGGCCAGCAGCAGCGTACCCGTTTCACGGTGGGGTTGCTTTTCAGAGTGTGGCTGTTTTTCAGAACACGATTCTTCCATCATTTTCCTTACCTTTTCCTTATTAAACGTGGGACACCGCCAGCTTTTCCTGCTCACGACGATACCAATAATAAGCGCCTTTGGAGATCATCCGCAGTTGTAAAACCAAACGTTCTTCTAACTGTCGCCGTTGTTCAATATCCACGTCCAGCGCTTCAGCACCCGCACTGAACACTATTGTGACCATGGCCTCAGCTTGAGCTTCAGTGAAGCTGCGCGGCATGTGGTTTTCCAGCTCGAGGTAATCGGCCAACTCAGCAATAAAATGCTGAATTTCACGCGCAACTGCCGCACGAAATGCAGCGGAAGTCCCAGAACGTTCCCGCAGCAATAAGCGGAATGCATTCGGGTTATTACCGATAAATTCCATAAAAGTTGAAACTGAAGTGCGGATAACGCTGCCGCCCTTAGCAATCCGCTGACGCGCTTGCCGCATAAGTTGGCGCAACATCAGGCCGCTTTCATCGACCATTGTCAGCCCAAGCTCGTCTACATCACGGAAATGCCGGTAAAAAGAAGTCGGTGCAATACCCGCCTCACGGGAGACTTCCCGCAAACTCAGACTGGTAAAACTCCGCTCAGCACTCAGTTGGCTGAATGCCGCTTCGATAAGGGAACGACGAGTCCGTTCTTTTTGTTGTGCTCTGACGCCCATAATCGTACCCAAGGGATATCCAATTTCTCAATCTAAGACATATAGTCAGCAATATACCAAACTTTATAGTAACAACCGTTATACAAACGTATCATCCCAATACGGAATTGCCGTTTTACAGCATACATCACGGTGATTTGCCCATTGTTTATTGGGTTATACTTGGGATGATGTTAATGTGGCGTTGTAATTTTGTATAAAAACAGGTCTCTCCTACATGCAACAGCACTTCCATTTTGATGCCATTGTTATTGGCTCGGGTCCTGGCGGTGAAGGCGCCGCTATGGGGCTGGTCAAGCAAGGCGCCCGCATTGCCGTGATTGAACGGTATAATAATGTGGGCGGGGGCTGCACCCATTGGGGCACTATCCCTTCCAAAGCTTTGCGCCACGCCGTTAGCCGAATTATCGAGTTCAACCAAAACCCACTCTACAGTGACAATGCCAGAACCATCAGCTCTTCTTTTGCTGATATCTTAAACCATTCGGATCGCGTTATTAACCAGCAAACCCGTATGCGCCAAGGTTTTTATGATCGCAATCACTGCCAAATGTTCTCCGGTGATGCCAGCTTCATAGACGCCAATACTATCAATGTGCGTTATGCCGACGGCACCAACGATACACTGCGAGCCGACAACATCGTGATAGCGACGGGTTCACGCCCTTATCGCCCAGCAAACGTGGATTTTACCCACGAACGTATTTACGACAGTGATACCATTTTACAACTCAGCCATGAACCACAGCACGTCATTATCTATGGCGCGGGGGTGATTGGCTGTGAATATGCGTCAATTTTCCGTGGTTTGAGTGTCAAAGTCGACTTAATCAATACCCGCGACCGCCTTTTGGCTTTCCTCGATCAGGAAATGTCAGATGCCCTCTCTTACCACTTCTGGAATAACGGCGTGGTTATTCGCCACAACGAAGAGTTTGAGCAAATTGAAGGCACGGTTGATGGGGTTATTGTCCATTTAAAATCGGGCAAAAAAGTCAAAGCCGACTGCTTGTTATATGCCAATGGCCGCACCGGTAACACCAGTGGTTTGGGTTTGGAGAATATTGGGCTAGAAGCAGATAGCCGTGGCTTGTTGAAGGTCAACAGCATGTACCAAACAGCGCTGCCCCATGTGTATGCGGTGGGTGATGTGATTGGCTACCCAAGTCTGGCTTCGGCGGCTTATGACCAAGGGCGAATTGCAGCGCAGGCAATGATCAAAGGCGAGGCGAATACTCACCTGATTGAAGATATTCCGACGGGTATTTACACCATTCCGGAAATCAGTTCGGTAGGTAAAACTGAACAGGACTTGACTGCAATGAAAGTCCCCTACGAGGTCGGCCGGGCGCAATTTAAACACCTCGCGCGGGCGCAAATCGTGGGTATGGATACCGGTAGTTTGAAGATTCTGTTCCATCGCGAAACCAAACAGATCCTTGGCATTCATTGCTTTGGTGAACGTGCGGCGGAAATTATCCACATCGGGCAGGCCATCATGGAACAAAAAGGAGAAGGCAATACTATCGAATATTTCGTTAATACTACCTTCAACTACCCGACCATGGCGGAAGCCTACCGAGTGGCGGCGCTTAATGGATTAAACCGCCTGTTCTAACTTTTGGTTAACAGCCTCTGAACTCATGCGCGGTTGCATGTGTTCACGTATCGCCTCGGCAAGTTGCTCATAGCGTCCACGCAATGGGGAACCGGGGCGGTACACCAACGCAATGGTACGTTTTGGCACGGGTTTGTAGCATTCCAGATAACAAACGCCGTCGCGCTTTCTTTCATTCGGCACTGCCAGTGATGGCAATAATGTAATTCCGCTGCCCGCAGCAACCATATTACGCAACGTTTCCAAACTGGTGGCGCGGAAATGTGTATCTTCATCAGCACCCGCCTGGAAGCAAAAACCCATCGCCTGATCACGCAAACAGTGACCATCTTCCAGCATCAGTAATTTCTCACCCGCCAGCTCATGCATCTGCACTTTGTCACGATCGGCCCACGGGTGATCAGCATAAATCGCCAATTGCATCGGCTCATCAAACAGTGGAACTTCAATAAAGGCCTCGGTTTCTTTGACCAATGCCAAAATAGCGCAATCGAGTTTGCCGCTATCCAACTGAGCCAGAAGATTTTGGGTTTGCGCTTCGTGCAGATACATTTCCAGTTTCGGGAATGTTTGATGCAACATAGGAATGATTTGCGGCAATAGATATGGCCCAACAGTAGGAATCAGCCCAATATGCAGCGGGCCAGACATACTCTCACCCTGCAAACTGGCCATTTCTTTGAGCACTTTCACTTCCCGTAATACTGTTCTGGCTTGCTCCACCAGCAGTAATCCAGCCTGCGTAAACAGCACTTTCCGGCTGGTGCGTTCTAACAACATCACGCCCAGCTCATCTTCCAATTTACGAATCTGACCACTTAATGTGGGCTGACTGACATGACAAGAGTCGGCAGCGCGCCGGAAATGCCTGAATTCAGCCAGCGCCACCAGGTATTCTAAATCACGAATATTCATCGGTGCTCCGCTTTATGATAGCCATTGACGATAGATAAGATAGCAACCAGTGATTAGAACTATCAAGTGATAAAATGAATAATGTGTCCCAACGAAGAGATACCTAGAAAAATTTAAATATTTTATTTTTTAATTAAGGAGTTACAGATGTTCACTAGTCAAGAAGGTAAAAAAATTCCACAAGTGACTTTCCATACCCGTCAGGGCGACCAGTGGGTTGATGTCACTACCGATGAATTGTTCAACAATAAAACTGTCATCGTGTTTTCACTGCCGGGTGCCTTTACCCCGACCTGTTCATCCAGCCATCTGCCGCGTTATAACGAACTGGCCGGTGTGTTTAAACAGCACGGTGTTGATAGCATTCTGTGTGTGTCAGTCAATGATACTTTCGTGATGAATGCTTGGAAAGCCGATCAGCATGCTGAAAATATCACTTTCATTCCTGATGGTAATGGCGAGTTCACCAAAGGCATGGATATGCTGGTTGAGAAAGCGGATCTGGGCTTTGGTCCGCGTTCATGGCGTTACTCCATGCTGGTGCGCAACGGTGTGGTTGAGAAAATGTTTGTCGAACCAAACAAACCGGGCGACCCGTTTGAAGTGTCTGATGCTGACACTATGTTGAAATATCTGGCACCTGATTTTAAAGTACAGGAATCTGTTTCTGTCTTTACCAAGCCGGGCTGCCCATTCTGCGCCAAAGCAAAACAAATGCTGCAAGACCATGGTATTCAGTATGAAGAAATCGTGCTGGGTAAAGATGCAACGACGGTCAGTCTGAGAGCTGTAACTGGCCGCGGAACTGTGCCACAGGTATTTATCGGCGGTCGCCACATTGGTGGCAGTGATGATTTAGAAAGTTATCTGTCTGCTTAATGACATTAATAAAAATAAAGATATCGTGAATACCCAAAGTCATTGAAGTTGCAGGTCGGCGGCAAGTGAACTCATCCCGTTGAGCTTACTCAAGTAAGTGATTCGGGTGGGCAAGCGTAGCTAACAACCCTGTAGCTTCAAATACAAAGGGTATACTTGGTAGGCTTCGGCCTACCCTTTTTTTCTGTTAGGAATAGACATGAAAACCTTAAACGTTGATGTCGCCGTTATTGGCGGCGGTACTGCCGGGCTTGGCGCTTATCGCGCTGCCAAACTGTCGACCCCAAATGTGGTGATGATTGAAGGTGGCGAATACGGCACCACCTGTGCCCGCGTCGGTTGCATGCCATCCAAACTACTGATTGCCGCGGCTGAAGCTGTGCATCAGATTGAAAAAGCGCCCGGTTTTGGTATCCATCCGCAAGGTAATATCTTGATTAATGGCCGCGAAGTGATGGATCGCGTGAAGCGCGAACGCGACCGTTTTGTTGGTTTTGTGCTGGAAGGTGTCGATAATATTCCAGCAGAGGATAAAATTCAGGGTTACGCCCGTTTTATTGATGACAATACACTACAAGTAGATGATAACACTGGCCTTTCTTCACAAAAAATCATTGCGCAGCGTATCGTGATTGCTACCGGCTCTCGCCCAACTTGGCCTGCCGCCTGGAATGAGCTGGGTGACCGGCTTATCGTCAATGATGACGTTTTCAACTGGGATGACTTACCCGAATCAGTCGCAGTTTTCGGCCCTGGGGTTATCGGGCTGGAGCTGGGTCAGGCGCTGCATCGGCTTGGTGTTCAAGTCAAAATGTTCGGCGTGGGTGGTGGTGTCGGCCCCCTGACAGACAGTATTGTGCGTAATTACGCAGCAAAAACGCTGGGTGAGGAATTCTATCTCAATCCAGATGTGAAAGTTGAAGTGATGCAGCGCGAAGGGGATAAAGTCTTTATCCGCTATTTGGATGAAGCCGGTTCACCACAAGAAATTATGGTGGATTATGTTTTAGCGGCCACTGGTCGCCGTCCAAATGTTGATAAACTGGGGCTGGAAAATACCTCACTGGAGCTTGATGAGCGCGGTGTACCGTCCGCCGATCGGCTGACAATGCAGACCAGCGTGCCACATATCTTTATCGCCGGGGATGCCAGTAACCAATTGCCATTGTTGCATGAAGCCAGTGATCAGGCCCGCATTGCCGGGGTGAATGCTGGCGGGTTCCCTGAAGTAGTGCCAGGTTTACGCCGCAGCGTAATTTCAGTGGTGTTTTCTGATCCACAAATCGCAATGGTTGGCTCTACTTTCCGCGAGCTGTCGCAAAAATTCAGTGCATGCGGTTGTTTTGAAATCGGCGAAGTCTCTTTTGAGAACCAAGGTCGCTCGCGTGTCATGCTGAAAAACAAAGGTATTTTGCGGGTTTATGGCGAACAGGGAACAGGTCGCTTCCTGGGTGCTGAAATGATGGGGCCGAGCGCCGAGCATATTGCACATCTATTAGCGTGGGCACATCAACAGCAAATGACCATCAATCAAATGCTGGATATGCCGTTCTACCATCCCGTTATTGAGGAAGGTTTGCGTACAGCATTACGTGATTTGCAGTCCAAGTTAAAACTGGGCACTGACGAGGCGGAGCGTTGTCTGCGCTGCCCTGGTGAATAATATTTCCACCTAATCTTTTCTCGCTAACTAAACCGGGCTTTATGCCCGGTTTAGGTTGCTGACAAACCTTTTTTATAGCTCGGTGATTGACGAGGCGACTGCACCGATGGGCGCTCCCGCGGCACACGCCGCTACGACCCATTCAGCACATTTCCCCCGCTTATCAACTTTGTTATTGCTCTAAACGGTTTCAAACGGCCGCCACCATTCACCATTTTTTACTTTTCAGCTCAAAACCAATGGGCATAGCCAATGTTACCTGCCCATTCGATAACAACCCGGCCGGCGGCGGAGGCAATGGTTGGGCGCGTTTAATCACGGCCAATGCTTCTTGATCTAAAGCCGCTGTTCCACTGCTTTTAATGAGTTTAACGGAGAGCACATATCCCTCTTTATTGACCACAAAACGGATAATCGCGTCTCCTTGTTGGCGCTGTTTTTTGGCGCGGAGAGGATAACGTTTAAACCCCGCCAAATGCCCTTGTAAGCGGCTTTTCCAATTCATTTTACTCTTTTGATTATGCGCCGAATCACTGTTCGCGGCCGCCGCAACCTGGTGGCTTTCGCCAGACAATGGTGTGCTGGTTGTCACTGCGGGCGTAGAAGGTTTACTTTGATTTTCAGGTGATTGCTCGCTGATAGGTTGGCGCGGTGTTATGACTTTTTGTTGTGGTCGTTTTACCTTGGTCGGCTCTTTTTTATCGGTGTCTACCTTTCTTTCAACAACCAACGCAGCATTAGAGTGCTCGGGAGCGGTCAGCACTTGGCTGACATCTTCTGGTTGGTTTTCCAACTGCTCGACTATTGGCTCATTGGTGTTTTGGGTGATCCCCACCACCGAATCTTGCTCTAAGTTTTGGGTAAATTCCGGTTCTGTCGACAAGGCGAGCATCATTGCCACAGGAGAGACCTCTGTTGAGGGCGGGAGCATAAATGTGTTACTCAATAGCCATATCAGAGAGATATGGATGCCGCTGGTAAATAAGATACTTCCCCACCAAAGCATGATACTGCCGCTATCCTGTCGTTTTTTCATAAATTGAATCACTATATTCCTTTATTTTTAATCCGTTACCTCTCAAGAATTACTCTTCAGCAAAGGCGACATGCAGGCGGTCGGTGAGCGGTTTAAACAAATAATTAAGTAATGACCGTTCCCCTGTGCGGATAAAAATATCAACTGACATACCGGGCCGGATTTCTAGCTCAGTTTGCGCAATATCAATAGCGACAGTTAAGGGATAATAAGGCTCTAAAGTCTGAGGATGCTGTATCCGATCCGCACCAACATGCAATACAGAACCTTGTAATCGTGGGGTATTACTTTGATTAAAGGCAGAGAAATTCAGATCTACGGGTAGCCCAATCACCACCTTATCAATTAAGGACACGGGTAGTTGAGCCTCCGCTAATAATGGCTGCCCACTGGGAACCAGCTCCATTAATGTTTGCCCGGTACTGACCACGCCGCCAACAGTATGCTGAGCAAGCGCGATAACCGTGCCACTGACTGGCGCGTAAATACGCGTGTTATCTAACTCATATTCCGCAACCCCCAAACGCAACTCTAACTCTTGAGTGCTTTGCTGCGCTTTGGCCAGTTGCTCGCGATTCTCACTTTTATACTGTTCACGCCGTTGTAAGATATGCTGCTCTGTTTCACCAATTTGCTTGTGAAGCTCCAAGATTTCGCTGGTATTTTTCTCTATATTGGCACGCAGTGAAATCGCCTGTCGCTCCATCTCTAACAGTTGGCTTTGAGAAACATGACCATTTCTCGCTAATAACTGAACCCCCTGTAATTGCTGCTGGAACAAGTCAAATTGTTGCTGGTTATGGCCTCGCATCGTTTGTAATCCATCCAACTGACTCTCGTGACGAGTAATTTGTGCAGATAACCGAGCAATTTCACTCAGTTGAGCTTGGCGGCGATGACGAAAAAGCTGTTGTTGCAAAACAATATTGCGTTCAACTAAAGGCTGCGCGGGGTGCTGGAGCAACATCGGGGGAAAAGTAATTGTCGGCAATTCATGTTGTTCCGCAGTGAGACGGGCTTCCTGAGCGAGGGCGTTCAAATACTGATGCTGTAAGTTATCCCGATGACTACGCATTGCAGTATCATCCAGCGTGATAAGTAACTGCCCTTCTGTGACGTCCTCCCCCTCGGCAATATGCAATTGTTGAATACGCCCTCCTTGCAACGGTTGAACCAACTTACGATTTTCCGCGACAACAATATGCCCCATAACAGCAATACCTTTATCCAAGGGTGCCAACCCCGCCCAAAGCAAAGAACCGATGAAACCGCCTATAACCAATAACCCGCCAAGGCTAAGATATCTCCCGCTATTGGTCTGAAGCGGCGGTGGGTTTTGATGCATATTCTTAGCCGAGCTACGACTAGATTCAGGTAACATCGGTGACTTCTCCTTCCGTGGATATATTTAATATCATGATTTTTGTGATGCCGTGCGAGCTGGGACAGCACCATATGAGATACCGCTATTCCAAGACTTTTTACTCGCTGGTGTTTTGACTTCATCTTTAACCGGCGGCTTCTCCTGCCCTTTAATCTGCTGTAAAACGGTTGCAGTACGATCGAACAATTCCACCCGCCCTTTATTGAGTAACAATAGGTAGTCGCTATCTGACAATAGCTCTGGCTTATGGGTGATCATCACAATGGTGCAACCCTGCTGTTTGAGCCGGATAATGCTTTCTAATAAAGCTTTTTCACCTTCTTTATCCAAATTGGCATTTGGCTCATCCAACACAATAAGCCGTGGTGCACCATACATTGCCCGTGCTAAAGCAATGCGCTGGCGCTGGCCGCCAGATAATGCCTCACCGCCCTCGCCTAGTTGAGAGTCATATCCGCACGGCAGATGTAAGATTAAATCGTGAACCCCCGCCATCTGAGCCGCCGCGATAACTTTTACTGTGTCAATCGTGCCAAAGCGCGCAATATTTTCAGCAATCGAACCTCGAAATAGCTGAATATCCTGTGGCAGGTAACCAATAAATTGCCCTAGGTGGGCTTTATCCCATTGAGAGATATTCGCGCTATCTAATCGCACAGAACCGCTGAAAGCCGGTTTACATGCGACCAACAGTTTCGCCAAGGTCGATTTGCCACTGCCGGATGGCCCCAAAACACCCAAAATATTACCGGGATGCAATTCAAAGTTGATGGAATATAAAATTGGGATATGTGTGCCCGGCTTACAAACAGTGAGCTGTATTACGCTGAGTTTTCCTATTGGCGCAGACAAAACCATACCTGCGGGTACAGGTGGATGCTCTGCTAATAAATGAGCCAGACGCTGATAAGACAACCGCGCCTGACTCCATTGTTTCCAAACTGCAATTAACTGGTCAATAGGCCCTAATACCCGGCCGATTAAAATTGAACCAGCAATCATGACTCCCGCCGTAATTGCGCCGTCAATGACCAGTAATGCACCTAGTCCTAGCATCATTGATTGCAAAGCATGGCGACTGGATTTAGATGCCGCAGTCACCTGACTACTTTTGTCACTGGCAATATTTTGCTGATAAAGAAAATGTGAATGCTGGACTAACCAACGTCTGCGTAATGCATCCAACATTCCCATGGCTTCAATAGCATCTGCATTGCGCAAATTCGCATTGGCTTGCTGTGTTGCTTGTGAAGTTATTGTGGAAGCTTCTTTTAATGACTTTTTACACACCCACTGGTTGAGCCAAGCTAAGAAAATCAACACACAAGCACCGGATGCGGCTAATACACCTAACCAGGGATGGAGTACAAAAATGACCAATAAGTAAAGTGGGAACCAAGGAGCATCAAAAAAGGCAAATAGGGCATTTCCCGTCGCAAACTGACGTAGAGAGGTCAGATCATTTAAAGCTTGTGCTGCCGGTGTTTTATGGCCCACAAGTTGAGATGCAAACGCGGCGTTAAAGACCCGTTGATTAAGTTGCATATCAATCCGAGTCCCAAGCCGAATAACTATCGCGCTGCGAATCCATTCAAGTAAGCCAATAAATACAAATATTCCCAGAACCAAAATAGTGAGCATCAATAATGTCATGGTATTCGCTGACGCCAAAACGCGATCATAAACCTGCAGCATATAAATAGCGGGGGCCAACATTAAAAGATTAATTACTGCGGTAAATAGCCCTATTCCCCAGAGACTCTTCTTATGATGGGCTAAAACAGAAAGGATAGTCAGAGGCTCCGAGGAAGTCTCTGGGATTTTATATGATTCCATGGCGTCCATTCCCATACTAAAAGTAGGATTACTGTCTGAGTTAGCGCTGTTTTATTTCTCAAATACAATAAGTTAAACCCTTACTGATACAAATATAACCAGCATCATCCAAGGTCTGACGGTAATATTATCAACTCACCCAAAAAATAATTTTCACAACCTTTATTAAGCAGCTAATAATACTTCAACATTAGCGGCGGCCCCGACAGTATCAATTACTGGCGCATCATTGATAACTTCGTTGGCGGCCTCAAACTGACTGGCAATAGCCATATCTTTAAGCGGTGTATCTACGTCAATACCCTGCGCTTTCAGCTTTTTCAGTATCGGTTCGGCATCGCCTCTTAATAAACCGTAGACGCCGAGATCTTTACCACTTAGGCAGTCATGATGAATGTAGGAATGGAGCAACATATAAAACGAACTTTCTATATCATCCGCAATATCTAGTCCGTCAAATTTTAATTCCTCATTCTTAAGTCGATAGTATATTTCATGGCCGAGCTGATCTTTACTTAACTCAATATTAGAAAGAGGCGATATTTCCTCACCAAAATATAAACTTCCGTTGATGCCTGCTGTGACTTGCTGATTAAAGAGATCATCACCTACCATTGATGTGGTTGCTACATACCCAGTGGTTATCGCTACATTATTCTGCTGAGGATTGATTCTTCCATATGCATAGAGACTCCCTGAATTACCGGGGTTGTATGACCCTAACTGAAAAATATAATCTTCACCTGAATTATCGGATGGCGCTAGCGTAATATCGCCAAAATAATTAGCCCATTTACGTGTATATAAAGAAATAGACTCATGACTGATTTTTTTATCATATGTAATAGTAACGGCCATAATAATATCCTTTTAATTATGCGGCTAATAACTCTTGAGGCACACCAACCGTTTCAATCTCTAATGTCTCGGCCATAATGTCGCTGGTAATATCAAACTGACTGGCGATAGCCATATCTTTAAGCGGAGTATTCACATCAATACCTTGTGCTTCCAGCTTTATTAATATGGGTTCTGCATTACCTCTTAGTAAGTTGTATATTCCAAGATTCGCTCCACCTTGATAGTTTTTATCCTCATTCAGTACATGAGATAAAGTATAAATAGAATTAGTTATATCATCTGCAATATCTAATCCGCTGAACTCCAATTGCACTTTCTGAAGTTGCAACTGTTCAAATTCTATACCTTTTAGATCAGATGTAGGGAATAAATTTTCACCTAACTCTAAACTCCCGCTAATATCTGGAGTTAAGTGTTGATCGAGTGAATCCTCTATATCTATATTAATCGTTGCTACAAACTCTGTCACTATTGCTGCTTTTTTCTGATCGTAAAGATGGGAGCTGGCCGCAGCAATTTTTCTACCGGAAACTGGAGGGGAGGGTTTAGTGGAGGAGATAATACTGTATTCTATATCTGATTTAATCAAAACCATATCATCAAATTTAGTTGCCCATTGATGAAGATAGGAAGAAATTGTTTCATTTTTAATTTTTGATTGATACTTTATTTCCACAGTCATAATAGTATCCTTTCATTTGACCATTAATAATATATAACTCGCCATTGAGTTATATATCTCTACGGAATAAAATAAAGTTACAATGTCTACCGCAAGCGGTATACGCCAAACCAACCAGAGTCGCTCGCGGTGGTTTTGTTTTATTTATCTAAAAATGATATTATCTTTATTGCTATTATGCTGCCATCAATATTTCGGCACTATCATATGAACCGATAGTATCAATAATTGGCGCGTCAGCCATCATTTCACTTGTGGTATCCAACTGGCTGGCAATCACCATATCTTTCAGTGGAGTATTGATATCAACACCTTGGGCTTTGAGGAGTTCCAACATTGAGTCGGCATTGCCTCTCAGCAAATTGTATGTGCCTTGATCGGCCCCATCTTGGTAAGGCTTGCCTGGTTCAGCGTGTATCGCACGAGATAATGAACAGGCTGAATGATAAAAATCACCTTCAATTTCTAAGCCATCGAATCTCAACTGCACTTGTTCAAGTTGTTTAGCGGTATTATCAGTATTAGAAATTAATGACTCACCAAACTCCAAGGATTGAATATAATTATCAATCCCCATTCTTCCATTATCACCCAAGAGCGTCCCACCAATAATTATTGCTTCGCTCTGATAAGGGCTTTTAAAACCAGCAAGAACGATTTCATTATTATCATTAGCGTCGATATCGCTAAAGAAATAATATAGCTCATCAATATTACTGGCCTGAACTAAGTCACCGTAAGCAGTAGCCCACTGCTGGGTATAAGAAGAGATGGTGTGGTCTGCGAATTGACTGTGATATTTAATAGTTACTGTCATAATAATATCCTTTTAATTGACAATGAATCTATATCCCATCAATGACCCATCAATGAGTCATATATATCTACGGGATAAAATTACAGTAACCACCGCCAGCAATATATGCCAAACCAACCAGAGTAGCTCGCGGTGGTTTTATTTTATTTATACAACTCAAAAAATGATGTTATGACGGCCTTTATTACGCAGCCATCAATATTTCAGCACCATCATATGAACCGATAGTATCAATAATTGGCGCGTCAGCCATCATTTCACTTGTGGTATCGAATTGGCTGGCGATAGCCATATCTTTCAGTGGCGTATTCACATCAATACCTTTAGCAGCGAGTATTTCCAGCAGCGGTTCCGCATTGCCGCGCATCAAACCATAAGTGGCTTTATGCATTTCGCCCTGATGGTTCTCTGCCATGGTTTTGGCAGGGTCAAACTCACCGGTAATATCTACATCGCACAATTTCAGTTGCAGATCGTTAAGCTGCTTACCGATACCATTTTGATTATTAGCCAATGTTTCGCCTAACTCCAAGCCTTCCATTTTGCCGTAGAAGGTATGCTGAGGCATAAAGGAGTACTTCAAATCGCCGTCAACAATCATTGCGGTACCTGTACCATGAGAGCTACTCACTGAATATTGGGTCCCATCAATCCATCCGCCACCGGCAAATTGGCCAAAATCTTTGGAGTATCCTTCGGCCCCAGTGTCTTTGATATCGCCATGTTTAGTGGCCCACTGTTGAGCATAAGAAGAGAGAGTGTAATCTTTAAATTCGCTATTATATTGAATAGTTACTGTCATAATAATTCCCTTATATTAAACAACATATACATGACTCATCATTGAGTCACTTCGACCCACAAATGAAAATAACACTTCATCTGAAGACTTTACATTCAATATTTATATCTATCATCTGTGTTTTAATTTTATATTAAAAACTAAAACTTATATTCAAAACCACCCTGAATAGTTCGACCCCGATTCGGGGAAAAAGAAATTGAATCACCATAACTAACAAGATAAGCGCGATTGGTTATATTTTCTATTGAGCTGCGCAAAATTAAATTATTAGTTACCTTATAACTGGCATAAAGATCAAATATGGTATATTTTGGCCAATCCGCAACATAAGCGGTATTTACATTACCGTCATTACCAATGACTGAATTATCTTGGTGTCCTTTGTTATAACGAATAACGGTACCGAGATCCAGCTTTTTATCAAAAATTCTACCACCTAAAGTTAAACTACCGCGATCACCGGGTAAATAAGCGGAAGATCCAAATAAGTTTCTTGCTGCCCGGCAGTCAATAATATTGTTTATTTTATTATTAATAACACCATAATGCCCATATTTATTATTACCGGCAAGATTTTTACCCCCCCCTAACCAAGCCCTTTTTGAACAAATACTATTGACACCAATCATTCTGGTATAATTAAGGTTGGTATAAAATAAACCCATATCATAACTTAATTGATATTCCAGACCACGAAATTGGGTTGCCAGTAAATTATTAATATAGGTGGCATTAGTAAAGCTACCCCCTCCATGCAAGGGCTTTTCTTTGCTTAGCTCAAGGTTGACATAATCGGTCACACGGGTATCAAAGTAGGCCAGTTTGGCCACCAGACGATCTTCTTCAATAAATAGATTACTGTGCTGGATATTAATGCCGGCTTCCCAAGCTTTGGAATGCTCTGCTGCCAGCAGCGGATTGGGCAAAATCCAGCCGTGACCATGGGCGCTGCCGGTGGCCAGCACTTCGGTGATCGCCGGTGGCCGCCAGGATTTACCGTAATTGCCAAAAAACTCCAGCCATTGCACGCCAGGTTTGATACCAATGGCTGCCGTGGGTGACAGTTGCTGTTCACGGCGATCAACCTCCCAGGCCATTTTCATCGGTGTAATTACACACCGCTTCCATTCGTTGGTAATATATTGCTCATGTACCTTTTTGTAACAGCGGTTCTCATGGGTATAAGTTGCTCGGAAATCTTTGCTCAGCATCCAGGTATTGCCCTGTAACCTAAATTGGTCGTGACGCACCCCCCCCTCCAGCCGCAGCCAATTATCATAATCATAATTCAACTGAGCAAAAGTGCTGGTAATGGCGCGCTTGCCCGGTGGGGTGATACCCAGCATCGACTCATGAGTTGAGTTGCCAGTGGAGCGGTCACTAAACCACTCAAGGCCATAATTGAGGCGGAATTGGTGCTGGTCAGCAAGGGTAAAAAAACTGGTGTTTTGCAGTTGTAAACCCCGGGTGCTCAGCCGGGTTTGAGTCCAGAATTTATCGCGGAAAACAACATTGGCATTATGAGTATTAGTTTTATCATCCGTATCAACGTAATAGATTTTCGCCGTTAGATCTAGCCAGGCGATATGCTCGGGCTTGAGGCTATAATCCAGCCCAATATTGCGATTCGCCACGTTACTCACACTGCTGCTTACCCAGCCATGCTTTCCTATTCCTGGCCCTTCTTTTAACATGGTCATAAAGCCGGCATTAGGGCTATGTATTTGGGTTTGCAGATAACTGAATGTTAACCGTTGGTCGGCGGATAAATTCCAACCCAACTTGGCCAGTTGTGAGTGCATTTTATAATTAGTGAATGGCACTTTATTATTTTTAATATCATAACTTAATTTTTCTGTGGCTGTGCCAAAACGAATATCGCCCAGAATTCCTTTATTGCCCGGCCAATAATCGCTTAAATTGCGCTCGCTGGCAGCGATTAATAGATCGCCATATTCATTACCCATTGCCAACGCGGCACTGCCAATAAGATTAGTGCCATTATCACCGTGCATAGCGCGGATTTTTCCGCCTATTTCTTTACCCGACTCGAGGAAATCACTGGCATTAATAGTATTAAAAGTGGCAACCCCACCAATAACTCCCGCTCCGCCAACACCGCTGGGAGCGCCCTTTTCAATCACTACATTACTTAATATTTCTGGATCAATATACATCACGCCATTGCGTTGACCATGACCACTTTTCATAAAATTCTGACGCATGCCGTCAATATTCATATTGACGCGGCCATAATCCTGCATGCCACGGATATTCACCGATAACGCCGGGTCTTGCTGGCTAACACTGGAATAAACACCCGGCGTTTGTTCTAATATATCTGCCGCATGGCGCGCGGGCCGGTTATCTAATTGCTCGCGGGAGATTTCACTGACCGAATGGAGTTCATCATAAACCCAGTCCCCCTCCTGCGCATTACTGGCTCCCTCTACTTTGAGCTTATCCAATACCATGTCATTTTCTTTCGATGATGGCACGGTATCATCAGCTTTGACATGCTCTGAATAACCTTGTGCCGCGATCGCTAACAATATCCCAAATGCAATCTTATTCATTGCATTTATTGTCACTTTTTTATCTCTAACTATACTTTCCATTTATGAGATTCCATCCTTATTAATACAAACTAATATATATATTAATTATTTAGCATCACTTTAATTATATAAAAACCAATATAGGGTAATAGAAGATCACCCCGGATAATATAAATCTCCGAGGTATTGATATGTTATGGCTTGATATAAAACAAATAAGTTAATGGAGTTAATAAAATAAATCGTTAAAAAACTTAATATTATTCTTTAGTGAACAGGGTAATATATCGAGTCAATATTTCCGTTTATGTTTCCACATTAAATTCCTTTAATATTTTTTAATACTAGTAGAGGTTTTACTACAACGCCACGATTTGATAATGATTATCATACCCATTTGTGAGCATGAACTCAACGGTACATTAAAAATAATGCAGCATCGAGTTAAAAATTAAGGCTCTTGGCAGAATAAGGAATAACGAAATAATCATTACTGTAATAACAATAAATATATTTAAGTTTCTATAATGTAAAATGGGCCACTATAAAAGTGGCCCATTGCTAATATTAATACTTGGCGAACTAAAACAGTCGCGTTTTAGCCTCTGCAATGGCTGAAGCCACTTGCTGCGGTGAAACACCGCCTTTAGCAACCCGCTTATCTAAACAAGATTGCAATGACAAAATCGGATAAACATCATCGCCAATGACGGCACTGAATTTTTGCAAATCGCTCAGCGATAAAGCCTCTAATGCTTTCCCCTGACGAATCGCCTCAACCACGGCCTCACCGACAATATGGTGCGCTTCACGGAAAGGTACACCTTTGGCGACCAGATAATCCGCTAATTCAGTGGCATTGGCATAACCTTGCTCAGCCGCTTCTTTACAGCGCGGGCGTTTTACCTGAATGCCATCCAACACCAGCGCCGCCATATGCAAGCAGTCGAGCCAAGTATCGAGTGCATCAAACAGGCCTTCTTTGTCTTCCTGCATGTCTTTGTTATAAGCCAGAGGCAAGCCTTTCAGCGTCATCATCATCCCGGTCAATGCGCCTTGTACTCGGCCACATTTCCCACGGATTAATTCCAGCGCATCGGGGTTTTTCTTTTGCGGCATCAGAGAGGAACCTGAGGTTACGCGGTCAGATAAATCGACAAAAGCCGCTTCGCCGCTGTTGAAGAAGATCAAATCTTCGGCAAAACGCGACAAATGCACCATACCAATGCTGGCGTCAGACAGTAATTCCAACACATGGTCACGATCAGAAACACTGTCCAGACTATTGCGAGTCGCCGAGGCAAAACCTAACCAGCCCGCCAATTGTTCGCGATCGATAGCATAGGCGGTACCCGCCAATGCGCCACTGCCTAACGGGCTGACATCAAGGCGTTTTAGGGTATCTTGCAGCCGACTTTCATCACGGGCTAACATTTCAGCATAAGCCAAGCACCAGTGGGCAAAGGTGACTGGTTGAGCACGCTGTAAATGGGTATAACCCGGCATCACTGCATCCTGATTGGCTTCGGCAGTCATAACCAGCGCTTGCTGCAACTGTTGCACAGCCGTTTTTAATTCGGTTATCTGGAATTTGCACCACAATTTCAGGTCAGTCGCCACTTGGTCGTTACGGCTGCGCCCGGTGTGCAGTTTCTTACCTAAATCGCCCACTTTATCAATCAGCTTGGTTTCTACCCAGCTGTGAATATCTTCAGCATCACTGGCTAAAATGGCCTGTGGATCGGCCTGAACTTCCTCTAATAAAACAGAGAGCGCCTGCTCAAGTTGTTGCTGTTCAGCCGCCGTTAAAACGCCAACCGTGACCAGTGCTTTAGACCAGGCAACAGAACCGATAATATCCTGCTCTGCCAGCCGGTAATCAAACCGCAGAGAGTCATTAAACTGCTTAAAACGCTGATCTGCCGCCTGACTGAACCGCCCGCCCCATAATGCCATCGTCTTACTTCCTTAAGTTCTCCCCTTCGCCCTTGAAGCTACAGGGTTGTTAGCTGCGCTCGCTCACCCGAATCACTTACTTGAGTAAGTTCATCGGGATGAGTTTGCTGGCTGCCTACCTGTAACTCCAATGACTTTGGGTTATAAAAATTTATAATAAAATAAACAGTATTAGGCCAAAATACGTGTGCCAATCGGCACCCCATTAAACAATGCTGGCAGTTGGTCGGCATGACGCCAACTGGCGATATCCACCGGACGGCCCAATGAGCGAGCCGCATCCAGCGCTGCATTCACTTTAACCACCATACCATCAGTAATGATGCCCTGAGCAATCAATTGCTCAGCTTTTTGTGCCGTCATTTCAGCAATACGCTGGCCTTTGCCATCTAAAATCCCGCTGACATCCGACAGCAAAATCAAATCGGCTCCCAGTGTCGCGGCCAAAGCTGTTGCAGCTTGATCGGCATTGACATTCATCAATTTGCCATCAGCAGTAATACCAATAGAGCTGATGATTGGCATGTAATTCGCGGCCAGTAAGGTTTGCACTAAAGCCGGTGAGCCAGCTTCGGCTTTACCCACATGACCAAGTTCTGCCTCCAGCGGAGTGACCGACACGGTATGGCCATCACCCAAGCATAAGCCAACAGCATTGATGTCATGCTTCACCGCCCAAGCCAGCAATGTTTTGTTGGCTGTACCCGCTAATGCACCCGTAATAATGTCAATTTGATCCGCGGGAGTCACACGCAGGCCGTTTTTCTTCACCACCGGCAACGCGAGTTTTTTCATCAAATCATCAACCAGACAACCACCGCCGTGCATAATCACCAGCGGGCGCTCATGCTTCTCGCGATAGGTCACCAATGCAGTAAACAGGCGTTCCAGCGCTTCTTCGCTGTCCAGCAACACGCCACCTAATTTAATGACCAACGGATTCATCATGTTTCGCCTCAATATAATTGGATAAAAATGTCAGTTTCGACTCTGTTACAACCCTCCAGTTACCTACAACAGGGATTGGGTTTCCACAAAACCAAAACGTATATTCATGCATTGCACGGCCTGCGCCGCAGCCCCTTTCAGCAGGTTATCTTCTGTCGCGACAATAATTAAATGCTCGCCCTGCACAGAAAAACCGATATCACAGAAAGGTAAACCGACCACCGCTTTCAGTGCTGGCACGCCTTGCTTATAAAGCCGAACCAGGGGCTTATCTTGGTAAGCATTGTGGTATGCCTCGGCGATATCTTGTGCCGTCACACCCGCTTTCAGGCGGCAGGTAATGGTTGCCAAAATACCGCGGGCGAAATTCCCCAAATGCGGAGTAAAAATGACCGGAGTGCCAAGGTGGGCGACAATTTCTGGCTGATGACGATGATTAAACAAACCATACGGCTGCAAACTCACTTCACAGAAACTGTTGCTAATGCTGGCTTTACGCCCCGCGCCACTGACACCACTGACGGCGTTAATCACTGGCCACTGCGCCTCATTGAGTAAATCGCCATCGACCAACGGCTTAAGCGCCAGTTGGGATGCGGTGGGATAGCAGCCTGGTACCGCGATCAATTGGGCCTGCTTAATTTTTTCAGCCTGCCATTCAGCTAATCCATAGACTGCTTTGTCCAGCCAATCGGCATGTTGATGCTCAAAACCGTAATATTGACTGTAAAACTCCGCATCCTGAACCCGGAATGCACCGGAGAGATCAAATACGACACAACCCGCCGCCAGGAATTGTGGCGCTAAATCATGGCTGACTTCATGGGCGGTGGCGAGGAAGACAACATCAACGCCTTTTGCCGCCAGAGCCACATCCACCAAGGGTTGTAGCGGAAGATCAATAATGCCTTTTAGCTGCGGATGCAGATCAGAAAGTAATTTCCCTGCATCTGCACTTTGCGCTGAAACCGTTAAACCGGTTATGTTCATATGTGGGTGACGATTCAGGTAAGCCGTAAGCTCAGCTCCAGCATAACCACTGGCACCTACAATTAGCGTATTCAACATGGGTTCAGTTCACCGTGCCCTTCGTGATTGAAGCTGCAGGGTTGTTAGCGACGTTTACTCACTCGAATCACTGACCAGTGTCAGCTCATCGGGATTCGTTCACTTGCTGCCTACCTGCAACGCCAATGACTTTGGATATAAAAATGTTATTCGGTATAAAGACATAAGTAGTCAAAACCGGCATTTGGGTTATCAGCAAGGTCTTACTGTTCCCCCACGTGATTGAGTATTGACTTTTTCGTCAATTTAAGGGTGTTTTTAGGTTCCCTTACGCTCAAGCTTACTGTATTTTTATTCATAATTAATGCATGAATATTGATACTATCCTAACCAAAGGCTGTCAACAGTGAAGATGAAATTACCTCCATTTATTGAGCTGTATCGGGCGTTAATCGCGACGCCATCGATCAGCGCAACCGATAGCGCCCTCGACCAAAGCAATGAGGCGTTAATCAACTTGTTGGCCGGATGGTTTGCAGATTTGGGTTTTCGCGTCGAAATCCAGCCAGTACCTGACACACGCCACAAATTTAACCTGCTTGCCTCTATTGGTGAAAAAAGCAGCGGAGAGGGTAGCGGCGGGTTGCTATTGGCGGGTCATACCGACACCGTTCCTTATGATGAGGGGCGCTGGACGCGCGATCCGTTCACTCTGACCGAGCATGACAATAAATTGTATGGTTTGGGTACTGCCGACATGAAAGGCTTCTTTGCCTTTATTCTTGATGCAGTGCGCGATATTGATGCCAGCACATTGAGCAAGCCGCTGTATATTTTGGCGACTGCCGATGAAGAAACCACCATGGCGGGCGCGCGCTATTTTGCCGCCTCCACCCAGTTGCGCCCTGACTTTGCCATTATTGGTGAGCCAACATCACTGCAACCCGTGCGGGCGCACAAAGGGCATATTTCCAATGCTATCCGCATTACTGGCCAGTCCGGCCATTCCAGTGATCCCGCTCGTGGTGTGAATGCTATTGATTTGATGCATGAATCCATTACTGAGCTAATGAAGCTGCGCACCAGCTTACAAGAGCGCTACAACAATCCGGCATTTGCTATCCCATACCCGACCATGAATTTCGGTCATATTAATGGTGGTGATGCTGCAAACCGTATCTGTGCTTGCTGTGAATTACATATGGATATCCGCCCATTGCCGGGTCTGACACTAAGTGATTTGAATGAGTTGATGACTGAAGCACTGGCCCCCGTCAGTGCGCGCTGGCCGGGCCGCTTGAGTATTGATGAACTGCATCCGCCGATTCCAGGCTATGAATGCCCAACAGATCATCATATGGTCGGGGTTATCGAAAAATTGCTGGGTGAGCGCACGGCGGTGGTGAACTACTGCACCGAAGCGCCATTTATTCAGCAAATTTGCCCGACATTAGTGCTGGGGCCAGGTTCCATCAATCAAGCCCACCAGCCGGATGAATTTATCGATATGGCCTTTATCGAACCCACTCGCGAGCTGATTGGCCAATTAGTTGACCATTTCTGTCAGCAGAAATAACTCGTATGGGGTAGGCGGATCAATATTACCGATTAGCCAGACTGATAATCTGGCTGTAGTAATTAAATTTCAGCAATATCCCTAAAAATGATGTTTTTTTGCTAGAAATAGTGTCAATTGGGGTATGGAATTGAACGTGGCGAGTGGATTTGTCCATCTCAGTCTTTTGGGTGAAATTAATTTACATACTCATCAAGTTACGAAGGGTACTAAAAGAAATCATATGAACGAACAATATTCCGCAATGCGAAGTAACGTCAGTATGCTCGGCACGCTACTCGGGGACACCATCAAGGAAGCGCTCGGCGAACACATCCTTGAAAAAGTAGAAACCATCCGTAAATTATCTAAATCTTCGCGTGCTGGTAATGAAGCGAGCCGTCAGGAACTGCTGACAACGCTGCAAAATTTATCCAATGACGAGCTGTTGCCGGTAGCCCGCGCTTTTAGTCAATTTCTCAATTTGACCAACACAGCGGAGCAATATCACAGCATTTCGCCACATGGTGAAGCCGCAAGTAATCCGGAAGCCCTGGCCCAGCTATTCACCCGTTTGAAAGACAAAAAGCTGAGCGAAAAAGACATGCGCAGCGCGGTTGATGAGTTGTCTATTGAGCTGGTGTTGACGGCTCACCCAACCGAAATTACTCGCCGTACCTTGATTCATAAACTGGTCGAAGTGAATACCTGCCTGAGCCAGCTGGATCACAATGATTTAGCCGATTACGAACGCAACAAGATCATGCGTCGTTTGCGGCAGTTAGTCGCACAATCATGGCATACCGACGAAATTCGTAAAATTCGCCCTTCCCCGGTTGATGAAGCCAAATGGGGCTTTGCTGTGGTTGAAAACAGCCTATGGGAAGGCGTGCCCGCTTTCCTGCGTGAGTTTAACGAGCAGTTGCAAAACTCCCTCGATTACCGCTTGCCGGTAGAAGCCGTGCCGATCCGCTTCACTTCATGGATGGGGGGTGACCGCGATGGTAACCCTAATGTTACTGCCGAAATTACCCGCCATGTGCTGCTACTGAGCCGCTGGAAAGCCACTGATTTGTTCCTGCGTGATATTCAGGTCTTGGTATCAGAGCTTTCCATGTCGGAATGTACGCCAGAATTGCGTGAATTGGCGGGTGGCGAAGAGGTGCTCGAACCTTATCGTGAACTGATGAAGCGCATGCGCACCCAGTTGACGAACACCCAGACCTATCTGGAAGGCCGCCTGAAAGGCGAGCGTGTATTGCCACCGACTGATTTGCTGGTCAGTAATGACCAATTGTGGGACCCGCTATACGCCTGTTATCAATCGCTAAAAACCTGTGGCATGGAAATCATCGCCAACGGCCAATTACTGGATACCCTGCGCCGCGTGCGCTGTTTCGGTGTGCCGCTGGTGCGTATTGATGTGCGTCAGGAAAGTACCCGTCATACCGATGCCATTGCTGAACTGACCCGCTATTTAGGTCTGGGTGATTATGAAAGCTGGTCTGAAGCGGACAAACAAGCCTTCCTGATCCGTGAGTTGAACTCCAAGCGCCCATTAGTTCCACTGAAATGGGAACCAAGTGCCGAGACTCAAGAAGTGCTGGAAACCTGCCGAGTCATTGCCGAAGCACCGCAGGGTTCCATTGCTGCTTACGTGATTTCCATGGCCAAAGTGCCATCGGACGTGCTGGCAGTGCATTTACTGTTGAAAGAAGCCGGTTGCCCGTTCACTCTGCCAGTCGCGCCATTATTCGAAACTCTCGATGACCTGAATAATGCTGACGATGTGATGACCCAGTTACTGAATATCGACTGGTATCGCGGCCTGATCCAAGGCAAGCAAATGGTGATGATTGGCTATTCTGACTCAGCGAAAGATGCCGGCGTGATGGCTGCGTCTTGGGCGCAATATCGCGCGCAGGATGCTCTCATCAAAACCTGCGAGAAAGCTGGCATCTCTCTGACACTGTTCCATGGCCGTGGCGGTTCTATCGGCCGTGGTGGCGCGCCAGCGCATGCTGCACTGCTTTCTCAGCCTCCTGGCAGCCTGAAAGGCGGCTTACGTGTCACTGAACAAGGCGAGATGATTCGCTTTAAGTTTGGTTTACCGGAAGTCACTATCAGCAGTTTGGCGCTTTATGCTGGTGCGATTCTGGAAGCTAATTTGTTGCCGCCGCCGGAGCCGAAAAAAGAGTGGGTGGAGGTGATGGATATTCTGTCTGATGCTTCCTGCGATATGTATCGTGGCTATGTACGTGAAAATCCTGAGTTTGTGCCTTACTTCCGTGCCGCGACACCAGAACTGGAATTAGGCAAATTACCATTGGGTTCACGCCCAGCTAAGCGCCGTCCGAACGGCGGAGTAGAAAGCCTGCGTGCTATTCCCTGGATTTTCGCCTGGACGCAAAACCGCCTGATGTTACCCGCCTGGCTGGGTGCCGGTGCCGGTTTGCAGAAAGCGATCGACGCCGGGAAACGGGAAGAGTTAGCCACTATGTGCCGTGACTGGCCGTTCTTCTCAACCCGGATTGGTATGCTGGAAATGGTGTTCGCCAAAGCAGATTTGTGGCTGGCAGAATATTATGACCAACGTCTGGTAGATAAATCGCTGTGGCCGTTAGGTCAGCAACTACGCGACCAACTGGAAGCCGATATTAAAGTGGTGCTGGCGATTGCCAACGATGACCATTTGATGGCGGATTTACCGTGGATTGCGGAGTCTATCGCGCTGCGTAATGTCTATACCGACCCATTAAACGTGTTGCAAGCCGAGCTACTGCACCGCTCGCGCCAGCAAGAACACCCAGATGCCCGCGTTGAGCAAGCATTGATGGTGACTATTGCCGGTGTGGCGGCAGGGATGCGCAATACAGGTTAGTCATTGATTTTAAGGGGAAGAAATTCCCCTGATATTTTTTTTCGGCTGATAGAGCACCGGATCATTATTTCGGTTGTTAGTTAATTCGGTGCTCAGGTTCGGTTGTTAGAATTTCACTGTTCACTTAATCTCCGATGAACCAACCGCCAAAGGGTGCGGGCGCGCACCCTTGTGGAATCCCGCGCTTCGCACGTATCGCTTGCCCACTGCGTGGGTTCCCTCACTCATCATTTCGCTGACGGATCGGGCCGATTCGCATCCATGCTCAAGCGGCCCTCGCTCGGCATCCATGCCTCGCGTCCTACCTTCATTCTTCACTCGGCGGCTCAAATGTGCTTTTAACATCAAGGTCAAAACCAGAGTTTTGATTTTCTCTTTTGGTGTTGAGCGCAATCAGGAATATTACCGACAAAGACGATGGCCCGAGTGAGCGGGCATGGACGCCCGCGAAAAGCGCGCTTGGGCAAGGATGCCCATCGCGCTGGCTCGATAAGGCCAACGGCTGCCGGAGGGAACTGCGAATAGCAGTAATATTTCGCGCAAGCCGCAGGTGCAGGAGGGCCGGCTTGCCCTCCTGCTCGGTTGAGGCGGCAATACCAGCACTGGGAACAAATCGAATATCAACCGAAATCAGATCCGATCAAACTGAATGACTAATCAAAGCCAATGGGGATTAAAAGGGGCCACCGCCCCTTTTTAAAAACTATGGCCTCACCCCGAGGGTATGGCAAATCGCATAACTCAATTCTGCCCGATTCAGAGTATAGAAATGGAAATCTTTCACCCCTTCGCGGCTGAGAATCTTCACCATATCCATCGCCACTGATGCCCCGACCATCTTGCGCGTCTCTGGGTCGTTATCCAGCCCATCAAAAATACGGGTCATCCAATGAGGCACTCGCACATTGGTCATAGTGGCAAAGCGCTGGAGCTGCTTAAAGTTAGACACCGGCAGGATACCCGGCACGATTTCAACATCAATACCGGTCGCAACACAGCGGTCGCGAAAACGCAGGTAGCTTTCTACATCAAAAAAGAACTGCGTAATGGCACGGTTAGCGCCAGCATCAATCTTGCGTTTCAGGTTAATCAAATCAGCCTGCGCACTTTTGGCTTCTGGATGCACTTCTGGATAGGCGGCAACCGAAATATCAAAGTCACCCACGTCTTTCAGTAAGCCAACCAAATCAGAGGCATACATTTCTGGCTTGCCACTGTCCGGCGGTAAATCACCCCGCAGGGCGACAATATGGCGAATGCCACTATTCCAATAATCCGTGGCAATCTCACGTAGCTGAGTCGGAGAAGCATCAATGCAAGTCAGATGCGGCGCGGCTTCAAGGCCAGTGCGTTCTTTAATACCCTTGATGATGCTGTGGGTACGATCGCGCTCACCGGAGTTTGCACCATAAGTCACTGAGACAAACTTCGGTTTCAGAGTGCTCAGACGGTCAATAGAGCTCCACAGGGTGTCTTCCATCTCGCTGGTACGCGGCGGGAAAAATTCAAAAGAAACATTAATCTGGCCTTGCAGCTCTGCCAAACTTTGATTCAGCGCTTCCCGCTGGTTTGCGTGGAAAAAACTCATACCCTGTTACCCCATTGCCTGTTGTCATCATTTTGATGACTTATGTTATCTGTCATTTTTTATAAGCGTCTATACGTTTAGACGTCTAAATAGAAAATGACCGAAGTTGGCTAAAGAGTCAACTTTTAAATAAGTTTAGAACGATGATTAATATTCACACGCAATGTGCGGAAAATTCATATAGGGGAAAATATGGCGGTTTCGCCTCCCCTGCGGCGGGCAGAGGAGGTGAATAAAGGCAAATTACAGCAGTTGAGAAAGGCGGTTTAAATCAGATTGAATAGCGCCAGCGGTGACATCACGCCCAGCGCCAGGGCCACGGATGACCAACGGGTTGTCGCGATACCAACGGCTTTCAATGGCAAAAACGTTATCGCACGGCAATAAAGAAGCCAATGGATGGTCAGCACGTACTGCTTCAACGCCCACCCGCGCCTTACCATTAGCATCAAAGCGTGCAACGTAACGTAACACCAGACCCATTTCATTCGCAGCTTCTAAGCGCTGAATCATTTGCTGATTCAATGCCTCGCCATTTTCAAAGAATTGATCCACGGAACCAACATCAGCACCGGCAGGTACCAGCGACTCCACCCGCACCTGATTTGGTTCAATGTCGTAACCGGCTTCACGGGCCAAAATCACCAGCTTGCGCATCACGTCTTGCCCGGAGAGATCCACGCGCGGATCCGGTTCTGTCAAGCCCTGCTGCCAAGCTTGATCCACTAGCTCGGTAAAAGGCACCGTGCCATCAAATTGCAGGAATAACCAAGATAAAGTACCGGAGAAAATACCGCTGATCGCCAGAATACTGTCGCCGCTATCACGCAGGTCGCGCACCGTGTGGTTCACCGGCAAACCTGCCCCCACCGTGGCATTATACAGCCAGTGGCGGCCTGTTTTGGAGAAAGCATCGCGAATTTGGCGGTAGTTATTGCTGCTGGAAGCTCCGGCTAATTTATTGGCGCTGATAACGTGGAAACCGTAGCTGGCGAAGTCCAAATATTGCTCGGCCAGTGATTCGCTGGCGGTCACATCCAACACCACCAAATCATCAAATGGATGCGCGCGCATCCACAAGAACAAGGATTCTTCATCCTGCTCTTGAGCTTCGTCATCATAAAATGCTAACGTCCGACTGGCATCCAGCCCATCATAACTCAATAGACTGCGGCGGCTATCCACAACACCGGCCAGCACGAACTCAAAACCACTGCGCGCCGAGATATTCTTTTGCTCACGGGCGAAAAGCTCCAACCAGCGAGCGCCAATATTGCCTTTACCGAACAGCATCAAGCCAATCCGTTTTTCGGCGCGGAATAGTGATTGATGTAAACCTTGAATCAGGTGCTCAGTCGGCCCTAGACGCAGCACGGCGACCATGCTGATACCATCTTCAGCTTGCCAGATAAACTCGACCGGCTGGTCTTTCAGTTGTTGGTAGAAACGATGGCTGTGCAGTGGGTTCTTACTGACCCCCGCCCCCACCAGAGCAACCAATGCCAGCCCCTCGCGCAGAGATAATTTCCCCGGCAGCGTGGCATCTTCCAGCACTCTTAGCGCACTATCGACCACTTCTGAGGTATAGCAAAGCTGCAATAAGTTACGGTCAGGGTGAATACCGGTCGCCAGCGGCTTGATTTGCGCGCGTTTGAGCAGTAAATCAATTTCTTTCTGTGCCAGCGAGAAATCATGGTGACTGGCAATCTGTAATTCGATCAGGCAAACATCATCGTGGCTGGTGACAATTTTGGCACCCGAGCCTGAAGCCAGTACCCGCTCAATGCGGGTTGAACCTTGTTCTGGCTGATAGCTACAGCGCAACTGCAAATCGATATCACTGCCCGAAACCGGCTGTAGTGTGCGGGTATGCAACACCGGAGCCGCCAAACGGGCCAATTCACTGGCTTCATCCAAGCGCAATAATGGCAGTAAACAGGCATCTTTCACTTTGCGCGGGTCCGCACTGTATACCCCCGCCACGTCACTCCAGATGGTAACGCGTTCGACTCCCGCCAGCGCCCCGACCTGAGTAGCCGAGTAGTCACTGCCGTTACGCCCCAACAACACGGTTTCGCCGGTGTTATTGCGTGAGATAAATCCAGTGACCACCAGACGTTGATGTGGATGCTGCGCTATCAATTGTTGCAACAACGGATAAGAACGGCCTTCGTCGATTTGTGGCTGCGCTGCACGTTCAGCACGCAGAAAGCTGCGAGCATCAAGCCAGGTAGCTTTCATGTCGAGTTTGTTCAATACCGCAGACATCAAGCGAGCAGACCAAATCTCACCATGGCCGACCACTTCGGCATAAATTGCCTCGTCGATTTTGTTATCCAACAAGCCCGCCAAGCGCTCCAAATCATGGATAAACTCACTAATCAGCGGCTCAGCCATTTCTGGCGATAATAAGCCGCTAATCAGGTCATGTTGGTAACGACGCAAATTCTGCTGCACCTGATGGGCAGAAAGACGATCACTTTGACTGAGTTTCAGCCAACTAATCAGTTGGTTAGTGGTGCTACCTGCCGCAGATACCACCATGAGATCGCCGGGGTGGCTGTAGTTGGCCATAATATTAGCCACCCGCAGGTAACACTTCACATCTGCCAGACTACTACCACCAAATTTATGCAGTTGACGACCCGTCACCGCCGCTGCTACCGCTGTTGCATTCATACTTACCTCAGTCTCTCGCCAACCGGAAAGCATTGTCCAAATCGGCAATCAAATCTTCGCTGTCTTCGATACCCACGGAAATTCGCAATAAACTATCAGTAATGCCTGCGGCAGTGCGCGCTTCTGGCGCCATACCAGCATGAGTCATGGTCGCGGCGTGGGAAATCAGGCTTTCAACGCCCCCCAAAGATTCTGCCAAGGTAAACAATTCAAGGGCAGAGAGGAAACGACGCAGTACCTGTTCATCACCATTTAGCTCAAAACTGAGCATCGCACCAAAACCAGACTGCTGACGGCAAGCAATTTCGTGGCCGGGATGTTGTGGCAGAGAAGGATGATACAGCTTTTTCACTAAAGGCTGTTGCTGTAAATAGCGAACAATTTCATCCGCGTTGCGCTGCTGTTGAGCCATACGTGGTGATAATGTGCGTAACCCACGTAATAACAAGTAACTGTCGAATGCCGCGCCAGTCACACCAATATTATTCGCCCACCATGCCAATTCGACAGCGAGTTCAGGATCTTTGGCAATGACCGCGCCAGCAACCACATCTGAATGGCCATTCAGATATTTGGTACAGGAATGAACCACCAGATCCGCGCCTAAAGCAAGCGGCTGCTGCAACGCGGGGCTAAGGAAAGTGTTATCGCACAGGGTTAATGCGCCGACGGCATGAGCGGCTTTACAGATAGCGGCAATATCAACCACCCGTAACAGCGGGTTACTCGGAGTTTCAATCAACACCAGCTTGGGCTTTTCCGCCAGTGCCTTGCTCAGCGCCACTTCATCGCCCTGGTCAACAAATAGCACCCGATAGGCACCGCGCTTGCTTAAACTATCGAATAGACGGTAGCTGCCGCCGTAACAATCGTGGGGGGCCAGCAGTAAATCACCCGGTTTAAGAAAAGTGGTGCAAACCAAATGAATCGCCGACATCCCGCTGCTGGTCATTACCGCACCCGCACCACCTTCCAGCTCAGCTAATGCGCGCTGCACGACATCACGCGTCGGGTTGCCGCGACGTGAATAGTCATGGGCGCGAGGCTGATTAAAATCGATAAAATTATAGGTACTGGAGAGGTGAATCGGGGGGACAACGCAGCCGTATTGCTCGTCATCGTTCAACCCGCTACGGACTGCTATTGTTGCCTGTTTACGCGTCATATGGATTTCCACCAGCCGGATATCGAAAAAATGTTACGTCAGAGTAGACTCACAAATTACGGACGTCAATACATCTGGACATCTAAACTTCTTTGCGTATAGATTGAGCAATGGGATAATAACCGCTAAAATTATAGAGGTTTTAGATATCCTCATGATGTCAGTCAGGTTTCAATGGTGCCTTGTTTAACCACGAATTTGTTTAACCGCAAAGATGATAGAGAAAGGTAATAGCTATCAATAAATAGCAAAAAAGGTTATTTAAGTGACATTAGTCTAGTAAAATCGACATTTATTTAGTGAGAACAGTGAAGATCGGGCATAATTGGCCGGTTTTCAGAATTTAGTATTTTTCCGACAAATTTAAGGTGTCCCATGGCTGAGTGGAACGGCGAGTATGTCAGCCCTTACGCTGAACACGGTAAGAAAAGCGAACAGGTCAAAAAAATTACGGTATCCATTCCGCTGAAGGTGTTAAAAATCCTCACCGATGAACGGACCCGCCGTCAGGTGAATAACCTGCGCCACGCCACCAACAGTGAATTGTTGTGTGAGGCTTTTTTGCATGCATTTACCGGCCAGCCGCTGCCGAATGACGAAGATCTGCGTAAAGAGCGCAGTGATGAAATCCCGGAAGCTGCAAAGATTTTAATGCGTGAGTTGGGTGTTGATCCCGATACCTGGGAATATTGATTTCCCGCAGCAGTTCAGTTCTATTCATAATGTGAACTGGGTTGTAGAAATGAAAAAAGGCGCCTAAGGCGCCTTTTTCGTCTGACGGGCAATTATGCTTTAGTCGCACCCGGCACGCTGAAACGCTTGTTAAAGCGGTCAACACGGCCACCGGTCGCAACATCACGCTGCTTGCCAGTGTAGAACGGGTGGCATTCGCCGCACACGTCCAGATTCAGGTCATGACCAACAGTTGAGTTGATCTTGATAACGTTACCGCAAGAACAAGAAGCAGTAACTAAATCGTATTTAGGGTGGATACCTTTTTTCATGGAAAAACCTCTATATTTAGGCCGCGTCGCTATCCAGCCCTACTCCGCCAGACACCACACGATTGATAAATAACCATTTGTCGTTAAATAATCATTTATCGTTAACGAATAGTTGATTGCTAACGAACAATCGCTGATAAAACAAACAACGGTTGTTAGCAGAATTTGATATCGAATTATATCAAAGGCGGCAAATAATACAGAATTTGACCAAGCCGCGCAATCGAATCCGCACATTGTGAGGTACGCAGTGTAAACTGTTCAATCTTTATTTAGACCATTTTATTTATACCCTTTTATTTAGCAGGATAAAAATACATGTCCGTTGTTCAAGTGGCATTACCCGTACCGCTAACTCGCACCTTTGATTACCGCCTCGACAGTGCTATGGCCTGCCCGGTAGTTGGGGCCCGCGTCAGTGTGCCATTTGGTAAACGTAATGCCATTGGAATCGTAGTGGGTATCAGTGATACCAGCGCATTCCCTCTTGAACAACTCAAAGCCATTGATACGGTTTTGGACAGTGACAGCTTATTCCCACCCAGCTTGTGGCGCATTCTGTGTTGGGCAACCGAATATTATCATTATCCGATCGGCGAAGTGCTGTTCCATGCTTTGCCCATCTTATTGCGCCAAGGAAAGCCCGCGAAATCCGCCCCTTTGTGGCAATGGTTTGCCACAGAACAAGGCCGCGCTACGCCGCCGGAAAGCTTAAAACGCGCGCCCAAACAACAACAAGCTCTTGCGGCGTTATTACAAAAACCGGTTTATCGCCATCAAGTAAATGAAATGGCATTAACTGAAAGCGCGCTGCAAACATTGCGTAGCAAAGGGTTGATTGACCTGCGAGCGCAAGAAGTGGCGACCACGGACTGGCGTAATGGGTTTTCGGTGCTGGGCGAACGTCTGCGGCTCAATACCGAGCAAGCTACCGCCGTCGGGGCGATTCGCAGTGAAGATACCCAGTTTGCCGCCTGGCTACTGGCTGGGGTGACCGGCTCCGGCAAGACTGAAGTTTATCTCAGCGTGCTGGAAAATATTCTGGCACAGGGCCGCCAGGCGCTAGTTTTAGTCCCTGAAATTGGCCTAACCCCGCAGACTATTGCCCGTTTTCGTGAGCGTTTTAATGCGCCGGTTGAGGTGCTCCATTCCGGTTTAAACGACAGCGAGCGCTTATCCGTCTGGCTACGGGCGCGTAACGGCGAAGCCGCGATTGTGATTGGGACTCGCTCCGCGCTGTTCACTCCATTCTCCCGGCTGGGCGTTATCATTATTGATGAAGAGCATGATAGTTCCTATAAACAGCAGGAAGGTTGGCGCTACCACGCCCGAGATTTAGCGGTGTTCCGCGCCCGTGAAGAAGGCATTCCTATTGTGATGGGGACAGCCACTCCCGCGCTGGAAACTTTACATAATGTTCAAATGGGTAAATATCGCCAGCTAACACTGTCAAAACGGGCGGGTAATGCCAAGCCAGCAGTGCAGCACTTACTGGATCTCAAGGGGCTGCCATTAAAAGTTGGCCTTTCTCAGCCGCTGCTAAAACGCATGAAAGCCCATTTGCAAGCCGACAACCAAGTGATTTTGTTTCTCAACCGCCGCGGTTATGCACCTGCTTTGCTGTGCCATGAGTGTGGTTGGATTGCGGAATGCCAGCGCTGTGACCACTATTACACCCTGCATCAGAATCACCGCCAATTACGCTGCCATCATTGCGATAGCCAACGCCCAGTGCCACAACAATGTCCGAAATGCGGCTCGACCCATATGGTCTCCGTGGGTGTCGGTACCGAACAGTTGGAAAACGAATTAGCGCCTTTATTCCCAGAGATCCCGATCACCCGCATTGACCGCGATACCACCAGCCGAAAAGGTTCGCTGGAACAACACCTGGCTGATGTGCATCAGGGGGGCGCGCGGATATTGATTGGTACCCAAATGTTGGCGAAAGGCCACCACTTCCCGGATGTCACTCTGGTGGCATTGCTGGATGTCGATGGCGCGTTGTTCTCGGCCGACTTCCGTTCTGCGGAGCGCTTTGCGCAGCTTTACACTCAAGTATCAGGCCGCGCAGGCCGTGCGGGTAAACAAGGCGAAGTCATTTTACAAACTCACCACCCTGAGCACCCGCTGCTGCAAATTCTGCTACAGCAAGGCTACGACGCCTTTGCCAAACAAGCATTGGCGGAGCGAAAAAGCGTATTTTTACCGCCCTATACCAGCCATATCATTGTGCGCAGTGAAGACCATGATAACCAGCAATCAGCGCTGTTTTTGCAGCAATTACGCAATTTGTTGGAAGCCAGCCCACTGAAAGACGAAGCATTATGGATTATGGGGCCGGTTCCGGCGTTACAGGCTAAGCGCGGCGGGCGCTTCCGCTGGCAATTACTGTTGCAGCACCCCTCACGGCAATTCCTGCAACGGCTGATTAAAACCTCTCAGCCACTTATCAATACTTTGCCGCAAGCACGGAAAGTGAAGTGGACATTAGATGTTGACCCAATAGACAGCTAATTGACCGATGTCACCGTGATGTTAGCGGTAATGCCAATGATTCTTGGAGTAAAACCGCATCATAAAGCAATCGATTACCCCATTTTCTGCGAGTCAGTTCGAAAAAACCTACTTATGTCACACTTTTTATGCAAATTAGGTAACAAATTGCCCCCACGATCTGTATAGAATGACGGAAAGCCTGCATTAAGCATTAGTGCTGACTCGGAGTCAGAGCAAGGAGAAAGGCGTTGGAACATAAGAAAGAATTCACGATGGCCACCATGAAGGATGTGGCCGAAATGGCCGGTGTTTCGACTGCGACGGTATCGCGCGCATTGATGAACCCGGAAAAAGTTTCAACAATAACTCGGCAAAAAGTGGAACAAGCTGTTCTGGCTGTCGGTTATTCTCCCCATGCTTTATCTCGCAATATCAAACGTAACGAATCGCGCACTATTCTGGTTATTGTGCCGGATATCAGCGACCCCTTTTTTGCTGACATCATCCAGGGCATTGAACATGCCGCCGCCCAACAAGGCTATCTGATATTAATTGGTGATTGCGCACAACAACCCCAGCAAGAGCGCAGCTTCGTTAACCTAATCATCACCAAGCAAATTGATGGCATGTTGCTGTTAGGCTCCAATCTACCTTTCGATGCCAGCAAAGAAGAACAACGTAATTTACCGCCGATGGTAATGGCAAACGAGTTTGCCCCGGAGCTAGAGCTACCCACCGTCCACATTGATAACCTCACCGCAGCCTATGAAGCGGTAGAATATCTGATTAGATTGGGTCACAAGCGCATTGCCTGTGTTGCCGGGCCTGAAAACTTTCCGCTGTGTCAATATCGGCTACAGGGCTATATCCAGGCGCTACGCCGTAATGGTATCGAGGTCGACAGCAACTATATTATACGCGGCGATTTTAGCTATGAAGCGGGCGCTGACACCTTTATCAAGCTGATGGAGCTGCCGGAACCCCCGACCGCAATATTCTGTCACAATGATGTCATGGCGATCGGCGCGATGTGGCAGGCGAAGAAAATGGGCCTGCGTATCCCACAGGATGTCTCTGTCGTCGGCTTCGACGACTTGAAATTGTCACAGTATTGCGATCCTCCCTTGACCACCGTGGCACAACCACGTTATGAAATTGGTCGGCAAGCCATGTTACTATTACTCGAACAGTTACAAGGGCATCCAGTACAGAGTGGCTCCCGCTTGTTAAATACCGAATTAATTGTCAGGGAAAGTACTGCTGCGCCTAAACACTAGGCAAATATTCAGGGGTTCAGTAACATGACGGGCTTATTCCATCATCACGACGCAGCGAAACGATAGTGGCACAAAGAGATTATGTAAGCCGAGGGCGCTCAGGAGCGCGGCGCAAAAGCACCAGCCGGAAAAAACGCAGTGCTCCAGCAGTATCCAAAACCGTGATGGCACTGGCCGTCGCGCTATTAGTGGTATTTGTTGGTGGCCTTTATTTCATTACCCACAATAAGCCGGGCGAGCTTCCGCTACTGCCTAGCCATGATCCGCGCACAGGCAATGGCTTGCCGCCGAAACCCGAAGAACGCTGGCGTTATATTAAAGAGTTGGAAAACCGTCAGATTGGCGTCCCAACACCGACAGAACCCTCTGCCGGTGGCGAAGTTAATTCTAAAACGCAACTGACCAATGAGCAGCGCCAATTGCTTGAACAGATGCAGGCGGATATGCGGCAGCAGCCGACCCAGCTTTCAGAGGTGCCGTATAACGAAGGGATGCCGGTGCCACGTTCTGCGGTGACCATCAAACCCCCGGTCACCAATATACAGCAGCAGCCATTAACGCCACCGCGTCAGACGGTTGCACCAGTACCAGCACCGCAGACACAAGTGCCGCCGCAGGTCACGGCACCACCGCGCACTCAGCAACCGGTGACTCCAGTAGCGCCAGCAGTGACACCGCCGAAACCGGAAAAAGAGAAAGAAAAAGCGCAACGCTGGATGGTGCAATGTGGTTCATTCAAAGCCGCAGATCAGGCGGAATCTATTCGCGCCCAATTGGCATTCGAGGGTATCGAAAGCCGTATTACCGCCGGTGGTGGCTGGAATCGCGTGGTGCTCGGCCCTTACAGCACCAAAGCTGCAGCGGATAAAGCTTTACAGCGTTTGAAAGGTGCGGGCCAATCAGGATGCATTCCCCTCGCAGTTGGGGGTTGAAAAGTAGTAATCCTCCCCCATTTATAATCTCAATATACCCCGTATTGTTTTGCTGAAAGGCAATACGGGGACTCATTCAGTCCGCAACGAGGATCCGCTCGTGACAACAATTGTAAGTGTACGCCGTAATGGTCATGTAGTTATCGGTGGTGATGGCCAGGTCACTCTGGGCAATACCGTAATGAAAGGCAACGCCAAGAAAGTACGCCGCCTTTATAACAATAAAGTCATTGCTGGTTTTGCTGGCGGTACTGCCGATGCCTTTACGCTATTTGAGCTATTTGAACGCAAACTGGAGATGCACCAGGGCCACCTGACTAAAGCAGCGGTTGAGTTAGCCAAAGATTGGCGCACTGACCGCATGTTACGCAAACTCGAAGCACTTTTGGCTGTTGCTGATGAAACCGCATCACTCATCATCACCGGTAATGGCGATGTGGTTCAGCCTGAAGATGACCTGATTGCTATTGGTTCCGGTGGGCCTTATGCCCAGTCTGCCGCGCGCGCGCTGCTAGAAAATACTGAATTGGGTGCGCGGGATATCGTGGAAAAATCACTGAGCATTGCGGGGGATATTTGTATCTACACCAACCGCTTCCAAACCATTGAAGAATTAACGTACGAAACGTTATCAACACATAAAGCGTAAGGATAGAGTGACATGTCTGAAATGACCCCACGCGAGATTGTCAGCGAACTTGATAGCTATATTATCGGCCAGGATAAAGCTAAACGTGCAGTGGCCATTGCCCTGCGTAACCGCTGGCGTCGGATGCAGCTTAACGAAGAGCTGCGCCACGAAGTTACTCCTAAAAATATTCTGATGATCGGCCCGACCGGCGTGGGTAAAACAGAAATTGCCCGCCGCCTGGCAAAACTGGCCAATGCGCCGTTTATCAAAGTAGAAGCCACCAAGTTCACCGAAGTTGGCTATGTGGGTAAAGAAGTAGATTCTATTATCCGCGATCTAACCGATGCAGCGGTGAAAATGGTTCGTCATCAATCCATTGAGAAAATGCGTTATCGGGCGGAAGAATTGGCCGAAGAACGTATTCTGGATGTGCTGATCCCACCAGCCAAAAATAACTGGGGCCAACCGGATGAAACTCAAGAGCCATCCGCGACCCGCCAGGCTTTCCGCAAAAAACTGCGCGAAGGTCAACTGGATGACAAAGAGATTGAAATTGATCTGGCGGCATCACCAGTAGGTGTTGAAATCATGGCTCCTCCGGGCATGGAAGAGATGACTAACCAACTGCAATCAATGTTCCAGAACATTGCTGGCCAGAAACAAAAACCGCGCAAAATCAAAATCAAAGAAGCATTTAAACTGCTGATTGAGGAAGAAGGCGCGAAGTTAGTCAATCCAGAAGAGCTGAAGCAACAGGCGATTGATGCGGTTGAACAACACGGCATCGTGTTCATCGACGAAATCGATAAAATCTGTAAACGCGGCCAGACTTCAGGCCCGGATGTGTCCCGTGAAGGGGTACAACGTGACTTGCTGCCATTGGTTGAGGGCTGCACCGTATCAACCAAACACGGCATGGTGAAAACAGACCATATTCTGTTTATTGCCTCCGGCGCATTCCAGGTCTCCAGCCCGTCAGATCTTATCCCGGAATTGCAAGGTCGCTTGCCAATCCGTGTAGAATTACAGGCGCTGACCACCGATGATTTCGAGCGCATCCTGACTGAACCGAGTGCTTCGCTGACTGAGCAATACAAAGCTCTGATGGCTACTGAAGGGGTGACTGTTGAGTTTACCCGTGAAGGTATCCGTAAAATCGCTGAAGCGGCATGGCAGGTTAACGAGCGCACCGAGAATATCGGCGCACGCCGCTTGCATACAGTGCTGGAACGTCTGATGGAAGATATCTCTTATGACGCAAGCGAAAGTAATGGTCAATCCATCACTATTGACGCGGCATATGTGGGTAAACATCTGGATGAGCTGGTAGCGGATGAAGATTTGAGTCGTTTTATCCTATAATTCGCTTTATAAGCCGTTGCTGGATAAAATGGTTCGCCAAATTAATATTGAGTGGGAGGCGATGCCTCCCACTCTTATTTTTATTAACTCGCCGATATGGGCGGACCAGACTCCTATAAAATGAAGCAGAAAATGAGCCTATCACCTAATACCCGCTTAACTAGCACCAGCCAGACCCAGGCTTGGCTGGAAAGCCTGCGGCCAAGAACACTGCCCCTGGCCTTTGCCTCTATCGTTACCGGTTCAGCGCTGGCTGTCTGGCTCGATAGTTTTAAGCCCGCCGTCGCCTTGCTCGCCTTATTAACCGCCGGCCTGTTGCAAATTTTGTCCAATCTCGCCAATGATTACGGCGATGCTATCAAGGGCAGTGATACCGAAGAACGTATCGGGCCATTGCGCGGCATGCAAAAAGGGATGATTACTCGTCAGCAAATGAAAGTCGCGCTTATCATCACTGTTAGTATGACTGTCATTTCAGGTATCGCGCTCATTGCCGTGGCCTGCGAAAAACCCAGCGACATTTTAGGCTTTTTACTGCTTGGGCTGATGGCCATTGTGGCCGCAATCACCTACACCGTGGGTAGTAAACCCTATGGTTATATGGGCTTAGGTGATATTTCAGTATTGGTTTTCTTCGGCTGGCTGAGTGTCGCCGGGACTTACTATCTTCAAGCCGGGCACTTTGACAGTATCGTCATGCTACCCGCCACCGCCTGTGGTTTACTGGCGACAGCCGTTTTAAATATTAATAATTTGCGTGATATCGAAAATGACAAAACCAATGGCAAAAACACACTGGCAGTGCGTTTAGGCCCGGTGGTCGCACGTTATTATCATGCCCTGCTGATCGCCGCCGCCATCTTCTGTCTGGCATTATTCAATATTCTGTATCTGCATAACTGGGCGGGTTGGCTCTTTATTTTGGCGGTTCCCTTACTGGCCAAACACGCGCTATTTGTGCTGCGTGAACCCACCGCCGCGGGGATGCGCCCCATGCTCGAGCATATGGTCAAAGCCGCGTTGTTGACCAATATTCTGTTTGCTATCGGCCTGGTGCTCAGTTAACCCCGCCTGTTTCTTTCTCCGGGCAACAGCCGATAAACCTGTCCGGAGAAATTTAACAATTGATGATTTTGCCAACAGCGGCCAGAAAGGGATATACTTAACATCCCAGCCGCAACCAGACGTTAATCCTATGAAATATGATACTTCCGAACTCTGTGACATCTATCATGAAGAGGTCAATGTGGTAGAACCTCTGTTCTCCAATTTTGGCGGGCGCACTTCATTTGGTGGCAAGATTACTACTGTAAAATGTTTCGAAGATAACGGCTTGTTGTTTGACCTGCTCGAAGAAAATGGTCTTGGCCGTGTTTTAGTCGTCGATGGCGGTGGCTCAGTGCGCCGGGCATTAATCAATGCTGAACTAGCTGATCTGGCTTTGAAAAATGAGTGGGAAGGCATTGTTGTTTACGGTGCTGTCCGTCAGGTTGATGAACTAGCCGAATTGGATATTGGTATCCAGGCGATGGCCGCTATTCCGGTCGGTGCCGCAGATGAGGGTATTGGTGAGAGTGATATCCGCGTTAACTTTGGCGGTGTGACATTCTTCTCCGGTGACCATTTGTACGCAGACAACACCGGGATAATCTTGTCAGAAGAACCTTTGGATATTGAATAATATCTCTCTGGTTTATCAACTAAAAAGGGCGATATCAATATCGCCCTTGTTGCCTTTCGTACTCGAAGAAGCTGCGTAACTAGCGGCTTTCAGCAATATATTGATGATGCTTTAAGCCAACTGGCACTCAGACTTCTTCCATCTTTCCCAACAGAGCACGCAGACGATCCTGCCAAACATGCTGTTCTTGTTTCAATTGCTCATTTTCGCGCACTAGCGCTTCACGGCCACCTGCCGCTTCCTGAACTTCTTGGGACAAGGTGTTATTTTTCTCTTTCAGCTCTTCAATTTCCATCTGTAACAGAGTGATGGTATCAATCGCCTGCTGAACTTTAACTTCCAATTTCTCAAATACTTCAAATGACATTCTTCGGTCCCCTTATGAGTCGCAAGGCGTACATCCTTTGGTCGCAGTCATCATTTCTAACTTCAGTTGCCGCGCAAACCACAGTAACTATCGGCGAATGAAACTGCTGTGAATACTTATCGCGCTATATATCCATCAAACTAGTGTAACAAGCGCTATGTTTTAGGCGTCCCATCGCACAGGCGACGCAATATGATAAAAACAATAGTCTTATAAGGCGATGCCCTTGTAGAGCGATTGTATGTAGCCAGTCTCCCCCTGTCTAGCGCCATACCGGTACAAACCACACTCTGTAGCAATTTCGTGTCAGTAACTATCAGTGAAAACCGAAAAAACATCAGTGAAAGTCGAAAAAGCATCAGCAAAAACCGAAAAATGCCTACCATCCATCTTGCTAAGTTATACACAGCTTTAACAACTGGGGAAGAAAGCACTGGTCTGATCACACTTTCAAAGTCCCTTAACATCTGCGAATAACGCGAAATCGCTCATTTTTATGACACACCACACACATTTTGATTTCGCTATTTCTCGTTTGTGCTCGTTAACGATAAATTTACATCACTCCCTCCGTACTTTGGGGGGCAAAAATAAGAAACACCCTATAAATCTCTGTCTCTAGGACATCTACTATGAGCCAAACCGCTAGTTCGACCTTGAAGGGCCAATGTATCGCTGAGTTTCTCGGTACTGCTCTACTTATCTTTTTTGGTGTGGGCTGTGTCGCTGCATTAAAATTGGCAGGTGCCAGTTTTGGGCAGTGGGAAATTAGTATCATTTGGGGCCTGGGCGTTGCTATGGCCATTTATCTCACAGCAGCAATTTCAGGTGCTCATCTTAATCCAGCAGTGACTATTGCCTTATGGCTATTTGCCTGCTTTGATCGCAGTAAAGTTATTCCCTACATTTTGGCACAGATTGCCGGTGCATTTTGTGCTGCGGCCTTAGTGTTCGGCCTCTACTACAACCTATTCATCGATTTTGAACAGACTCATCAAATAGCACGCGGCAGTGTTGAAAGTCTGAATCTGGCTGGTATTTTCTCTACTTATCCAAATCCACATATTTCTGTTTTCCAAGCTTTCTTGGTTGAAATGGTCATTACCGCTATTTTGATGTGTCTTATCTTGGCATTGACTGACGATGGTAACGGTATTCCACGCGGCCCACTGGCACCGCTGCTGATTGGTATCTTGATTGCCGTTATCGGCGGCTCAATGGGGCCACTGACCGGGTTCGCATTAAACCCGGCACGTGACTTTGGTCCAAAACTATTTGCTTATTTTGCAGGTTGGGGCGAAATCGCCTTCACTGGCGGGCGTGATATTCCTTACTTCTTAGTCCCTATCTTAGGGCCAATCGTCGGCGCATTAGTGGGTGCATTCGGTTATCGTGCTCTGATTGGTCGCCATTTGCCATGCGATGTGTGTGCCATTGAAGATGAAGAAACCACGGTTACGACCACAGAACGCAAAGCGTAAATATTAGATACTGTCACTTAAAAAGTAGGCTAACTATGACAACTGAAAATACTACTCAAAAGAAATACATTGTCGCGCTTGATCAAGGAACCACCAGTTCCAGAGCAGTGGTGTTAGACCACGATGCTAATATCGTGAGTGTTTCTCAGCGTGAATTTACCCAAATCTACCCGAAAGCGGGTTGGGTTGAGCATGACCCAATGGAAATCTGGGCCACGCAAAGCTCCACATTGGTCGAAGTGCTGGCCAAAGCCGGCATCAGTTCTGACGAAATTGCCGGTATCGGTATTACCAACCAACGTGAAACCACCATTGTTTGGGACAAAGCGACCGGTAAGCCGGTGTATAACGCCATTGTTTGGCAATGCCGCCGTACCGCTGAAATCTGCGAGAAACTGAAAAAAGAAGGTCTGGAAGAGTACATCCGCCACAACACTGGGCTGGTGGTTGACCCTTACTTCTCCGGCACCAAAGTGAAATGGATCCTTGATAACGTAGAAGGCGCTCGTGACCGTGCTGAGCGCGGCGAATTGCTGTTTGGTACCGTAGACACTTGGCTGGTGTGGAACATGACACAGGGCCGTGTACACGTAACGGATTACACCAACGCATCACGCACCATGATGTTTAATATTCGCACCAAAGAGTGGGACGAACGCATGCTGAAAGCGCTGAATATCCCGCGCGCCATGCTGCCAGAAGTTCGCCCATCCTCAGAAATTTACGGCCAGACCAACATTGGTGGTAAAGGCGGGACGCGTATTCCTATCGCCGGTATCGCCGGTGACCAACAAGCCGCGCTGTTCGGCCAGCTTTGTGTACAACCGGGCATGGCAAAAAATACTTACGGAACAGGCTGCTTCCTGCTGATGAACACCGGCACAGAAGCCGTTCAATCCAATCATGGACTACTGACCACAATTGCCTGCGGCCCACGCGGCGAAGTTAACTATGCGCTGGAAGGCGCGGTATTCATTGGCGGCGCATCCATCCAATGGCTGCGTGATGAGCTGAAACTGATCAGCGATGCCACCGACTCCGAGTATTTCGCCACCAAAGTGAAAGACAGCAACGGTGTATATGTGGTGCCTGCTTTCACTGGGTTAGGTGCTCCTTATTGGGACCCGTATGCCCGTGGTGCGATCTTCGGCCTGACCCGTGGTGTTAACAGCAACCACATCATCCGCGCAACCCTCGAGTCCATTGCTTATCAAACTCGCGATGTACTGGATGCGATGCAAGCTGATTCTGGTGAACGCCTGAAGTCACTGCGTGTTGATGGCGGTGCAGTCGCAAACAACTTCCTGATGCAATTCCAAGCCGACATTCTGGGCACACGTGTTGAGCGCCCGGCAGTGCGTGAAAGTACAGCGCTGGGTGCCGCATTCCTCGCGGGTCTGGCGACGGGCTTCTGGAATGATTTGGATGAAGTGAAGAGTAAAGCCACCATTGAGCGCGAATTCCGTCCAGGAATCGAAACCACCGAGCGCGATTTCCGCTATAAAGGCTGGAAGAAAGCAGTGGCCCGTGCTCAAGCTTGGGAAGATCACGAAGAATAACGGCCCGCCGGTAAAATAGGGCCTGTTTTAAGCTCTCTATAATGCGCCATCATCCCCCGATGGCGCGTTTTTTATTGTGAAAAATCTCATCCCCCCAAAGACACCCTACGGCTTCACATCACAAAGATGATAGAATTCCTGCTTACATTCTTCTTCTATTACCCTAAATAATTCGAGTTGCAGGAAGGCGGCAAGCAAGAGACGCTCCAAGAGCTTACATTAAGTAAGTGACTGAGGTGATGAGTGTAGCCAACGCACATGCAGCTTGAAGTATGACGGGGATACAGGTCTAACCATGAAACGTGAATTAGCCATCGAGTTTTCCCGTGTCACCGAAGCAGCTGCGCTGGCAGGCTATAAGTGGCTGGGTCGGGGCGATAAAAATGCTGCCGACGGCGCTGCTGTTCAAGCCATGCGTATTATGCTCAATCAGGTCAATATTGATGGGCAAATTGTTATCGGCGAAGGTGAAATCGATGAAGCCCCAATGCTGTTTATTGGTGAGCACGTCGGTACTGGCCAAGGCGATGCCGTTGATATTGCCGTTGACCCTATTGAAGGTACCCGCATGACTGCCATGGGCCAGGCCAATGCACTGGCCGTGCTGGCGGTGGGAGATAAAGGCACATTTTTACATGCGCCTGATATGTATATGGAAAAACTGGTGGTTGGCCCTGGCGCTAAAGGAGCAATCGACCTGAACCTGCCGCTGGAACTCAACTTGCGCAATGTTGCCATCAAGTTGAATAAACCACTGACTGACTTAACTGTTATCACGCTAGCCAAACCGCGTCATGACGGCATCATCGCCGAAATGCAGCAACTTGGTGTCAAAGTGTTTGCTATTCCCGATGGCGATGTCGCGGCCTCTATTTTAACCTGCATGCCAGAAAGTGAAGTGGATGTGATGTATTGCATCGGCGGCGCACCTGAAGGGGTGATTTCTGCTGCGGTAATCCGTGCATTGGACGGCGATATGCAAGGCCGTTTATTAGCGCGCCATCAAGTCAAAGGCGATAATGAAGACAACCGCCGCATTGGCGAACAAGAGCTGGTGCGCTGCAAGTCAATGGGCATCGAAGCCGGTAAAGTACTGTTACTGGGGGATATGGCCCGCAATGACAATGTGATTTTCTCTGCCACTGGGATTACCAAAGGTGACCTGCTGGAAGGTATTTATCGCAAAGGAAACATGGCGACCACCGAGACACTGCTGATTCGCGGTAAATCCCGCACGATTCGCCGTATCCGCTCGACTCATTTCCTTGACCGCAAAGACCCAACATTGCATGAATTCTTGCTGTAATTCGGCTCACGAATAGCATTAACGATAATAATATTCGCGATAAACAACAATGGGCGCAACATTCACGTCGCGCCCATTTTAGTTCAGTATTTTCAACCGACTATACACGGTGTTCTTGCGGCTGCATCCGGTGAGATAAAGGCCACCAGCACAGCAAAATCAATACCGCCATGGCAAACATCAACAACCCTAAGCTAAATTGCCCGGTTTGTGGCAGCATGGCTGACAACCAAGTCGCCAGACCTGACCCGACATTCTGCAACCCACCAATCAAAGCCCCCGCAGCACCCGCCAGATAAGGGAAAGGCTCCATTGCCCCGGTGGTGGCCAGCGGAAACAGCATCCCAGCCCCAAAGAAGAATAGCGCTGCCGGTATAATCAGCGTCCAAATATTCATAATGCCAAACCAACCGGGTATCCACATCATCAAACCCGCCAGCAGACAGCTGATCACCGAGTGCCACATCAGGTTATGGAAAGTTTTACTGTCGCGACCGGCATACCACGCGCCAAAAAATGCCGCCGGAATAGGTAGAATAAATAAAATACTGACCGTCACCCCACTTAGCCCCAGCACGCCCCCCATCAACACGCCCGCACTGGCTTCAAATACCGCAATACCCGCTAATGCACCAATCAACATCACCAGATAACAGCTAAAAGCGCGGTCAGAGAACAATAAGCGGAAACTGGCCAGCATTCGTCGTTTTTCAGTTTGTTGTGGCCGAGTTTCCGGTAACCAGCGAAACATGCAAAATGCCACTCCGCCACATAAAAAAAGCAGAAATGCGTAGCTTGCGCGCCAGCCAAACAGACTCGCCAGCACTCCACCAATAATCGGGGCCAAGAGCGGGCTGACCAAAATCCCCATGTTCAACATACTGTTGGCGTAGCGCAGCGCCGTGCCGGCATATAAATCTCGCGGCATGGTTCGCGCCATCACTCCCGCAACCCCTGTCCCCATGCCCTGCAAAGCACTGGCCGCGACCAGCATAGACAAACTATTTGCCAGCCAAGCCCCCAATGCGCCCAGCATGAATATCATCATGCCCACCAGAATGACCGGCCGACGTCCAACCCGGTCAGACAGTGGGCCATAAATCAGTTGCGAGAAGCCATAAGTCAACAGATAGGCCGCCATGACGCGCTGCACCGTACCAGTACGCACTGAAAAGTCGCGGGCGATATCCGCAATAACAGGGACGTAAATGGTTTGCGCCATCTGACCGACAGCTACCAACAGAATCAACATCACCAGCAGGTGGAAATTCTCTATTTTTCTCATTATCTTAACTATGAACAAATTGTTAGCCGGACCTTGTGCCGCACCCATCTGGCCGTAAAAAGCCATTTTTTGCGAGCACCCCACTATTTTTGTGACACAACTCACTTAGCGCATAAGCTAACAAATTCAGATTTTTTAGCGAGCCAGCACGACATATTGCTAAAGGGGCGACTGGCAGATAAAAACACCATTGGCGTAAAGTTAACTGTCCATATATTTGTTTCCGGCCGCCAAAGAATACAGTGGCACTCATGGCGCAAGGAGATAACATTTAATCGATAATATTTTCTACTAATATCCCCTAAAATACCGCCAGCGCTTTAGGTACTACTTTCGATAAGTATTTGAATAAAGGGAATCAGAATTATGGCTGAATGGGTTAGTGGCAAAATTACTCACATTGAACACTGGACTGACTCGTTGTTCAGCATTCGGGTCAATGCGCCAATTGATCCCTTTACCGCCGGTCAATTTGCCAAGCTGGCATTAGATATCAACGGCGAGCGGGTACAGCGGGCCTATTCCTACGTCAATGCGCCAAGTGACGATAATCTGGAGTTCTATCTGGTCACCGTGCCAGAGGGGAAACTCAGCCCGCGACTTGACCAACTGCCGGTGGGTGGCGAAGTGATGGTGACCAAGCAAGCGGCGGGCTTCTTTGTGCTGGAAGAAATTCCGGATTGCGACACGCTATGGATGCTGGCAACGGGCACCGCGATTGGCCCGTATCTCTCTATTTTGCAGGAAGGTCGCGATTTAGAGCGCTTTAAAAATCTGGTGCTGGTTCATGCTGCACGCTTTGCCCGCGACCTCAGCTACCTGCCATTGATGCAGCAGCTTGAGCAACGTTATAACGGCAAACTGCGGATTCAGACAGTTGTCAGCCGCGAAGAGTCACCGGGGTCATTGACGGGCAGGGTTCCGGCACTGATTGAAAATGGTGCGCTGGAAGCCGCTGTCGGCTTAAAAATTGATGCGCAAGACAGCCATGTCATGCTGTGCGGTAACCCGCAAATGGTGCGAGATACCCAGCAATTGTTGAAAGAACAGCGGGAAATGCGTAAACATTTGCGCCGTAAACCGGGGCATATGACCAGCGAGCAGTATTGGTAATAAACCGTATGGGTAAAGGGCCATATGGCCCTTTTTTACCTTATCAAACCCTATTTACTGCGGTGTTTTTTCAGCCAGAAACTTCACCGGTACCGCTTCTGGGCCAAAACGATTGTCACCCTCGGTACCGAGAAATGCACCACAATCAATAAACATCATGACAATAATTAGCGTGGGAACAAACCGCCCAACCCCCCATTGCCAGATGGGCGCTAGCATCTGCCAGTTACCCGCCATTAGCATCCAGGCCAACACCACCAATAGCGCCCACCAACCGGCTTTATTGCGGTCATGTAGCCGCTTGACGATCACCGTGGCTGTGGGCCACAGTAGAAAAACAACAGCAAAAGCAGCGGTCTGAGTGGAAAGCCAATTCTGCCCGGCCAACGTAAAGATAACCAGCATTGCCAGTAACCACAGCCCAATCCAAATCCAAAAATCACGCCGCCCGATACGGCCTTTTAGCGAGAAACACCATTGCTGTATTGTCATCAATAACCTGATCCATTTAACTGATATAATGTGAAGTTGGTATGGACAATAGAGTAACTCAACGCTGTAACTAACCTATACTCTTTGCAGTGAATTTTGACAATCACCCCCAATTACCGCTTTAATCCCCTACACAAACTGCAAACAACGGCATAAGTCATGAGAAAAGAAATAATCGCAATGCTGACAATACTGCTGCTAATAGCAACAGTTAGCCGCGCTCATGCCGCTCCCGAAGCTGGCGATGAACGGCCGGCTGAAGACACTCAGCCAACAGCTCCCTATCTGCTTTCCGGCGCGCCAACCTTTGATTTAACGCTGGTTAAATTCCGTGAAAGTTATAATCACGCCAACCCGACGCTGCCTATCAGTGAGTTTCACGCCATCATCGTAAAAGATGATGTGCCGCCGCTGACCCGTGCTGCCAGTAAGATTAACGAAAATCTCTATGCTTCAACCGCATTGGAAAAAGGCACGGGTAAAATTAAAACCTTACAAATTACCTATTTGCCAATCAAAGGGAGCGAAGAGAAAGCGGCCCGGCTGATCGCGGTAAATTATATGGCGGCCCTGATGCGCCAGTTTGAACCCACACTCACACTCGAACAAAGTGTCAGCAACGTGCAACAATTGCTGACGCAAGGCAAAGGCTCACCTTTCTTCGTCCATCCTGTCGGCGCAATTCGCTATGTTGTGGCAGATAATGGCGAAAAAGGGCTTACTTTCGCTGTTGAACCGATTAAGCTTTCACTATCTGAAGCATAATCTCGCCGCAATTAATGACGAAAAGCAAAGCCATTGCCGCTAATCATCTCTATACTGTTGGACAGGTAAACTGCCTGTCGGGCAGTCATTATTATTGACCCTCGCGTCCCCTTGTTGGAGGAAGAAACATGCGTCATCCATTAGTTATGGGTAACTGGAAGCTGAACGGTAGCACTCACATGGTTAACGAGCTTATCGCTGGCCTGCGTAAAGAATTGAGCACTGTTGACGGCTGTGGCGTTGCTATTGCCCCACCTGCTATCTATCTGAATCAAGCTAAGCATGAACTGTCAGGTAGCCGCATCGCGCTGGGCGCACAAAACGTTGATGTGAATCTGTCTGGCGCATTCACCGGCGAAACTTCTGCTGAAATGCTGAAAGATGTTGGTGCTCAATACATCATTATCGGTCACTCTGAGCGCCGCACTTATCACAACGAAAGTGATGAATTCATTGCGAAGAAATTTGGCGTACTGAAAGAAATCGGCCTGATCCCCGTATTGTGCATCGGTGAAACTGAAGCAGAAAACGAAGCGGGTCAAACTGAAGCAGTCTGCGCTAAACAACTGGACGCAGTGCTGAATACCTTGGGTGTGAAAGCATTCGAAGGCGCGGTTATCGCTTATGAGCCAATCTGGGCTATCGGCACCGGCAAGTCAGCCACTCCAGCACAGGCTCAAGCGGTTCACAAATTTATCCGTGACCATATTGCCAAGCTTGATGCCGCGGTTGCAGCACAAGTTATCATCCAGTACGGCGGTTCCGTGAATGATAAAAATGCAGCAGAACTGTTCACCCAGCCAGACATCGATGGTGCGCTGGTTGGCGGTGCATCACTGAAAGCGGATGCATTCGCCGTTATCGTGAAAGCCGCTGCAAAAGCTAAAAAAGCCTAATTCAGGTTCTAAGCAACTGATTAAGCTGGGGCAGATGATGCTCCGGCTTTTTTATTGATATCTGCATGAAATTCTTTCTTATATAAATCAATTCCATCCGCACCAACCCAGCCCAAGAATTTACTTATCTGAGCGTCCTGATGTGAAAGCTTTGTTTGATCAATCAGGTTTAAGGGCTTCACCTGCTGACTGAGACTCAGATCACAGCTCAAATGGGTCTTTTTCTGAACATCAATAAAATGAAGGATATTGCTATCTTTAAATTTAATCACATTACAGGCATGCCCTTGTGTCGCCCCCGGTAACATGCGCAACATAGCTGGCCGATGAATCACAAGGACACCATTTAACTCGTCAGTGGGTTGATATTGCTGTAGCTGAGTCAGCAGTTCATCAACAGACTTAGCACTCTTATCTAGCAACCCCATATTCCCTTTGACATCCCCGCCTCTCAGTTCGGGTCTTGCAAGATAAACCGTATTCTTCTCAAATGTTTCAGCCACGGCGGTGGCACAAGAAGCACAGTTAGTTTGCCCAAAACCATGAATGCCGAAGTATGCCAGCAAAGCAGCGAGTGGTCGTAGTAACAGAGGCGGCTTACCCTTACTATTGCCTATATTTAACAAATAGCCTGTTAGATAATTCTCTTTGGTACCAAAAATGGAGTAGTTACTGGGCTTAATGCCAAAGGAGGCTTTCTCATTTGTTATGGCTAATGTTGGTGGTGTATAGCTCTCAGTGATAACTGCTGAAGCGGCATCCCATTCATCAGGTTCACATATAATTAACGCGTTACTATGCAGTGATTCAAAACTGCCACTGCGCGATAAAGATCTTAATGGCGGACTTGATGAGTCCAAATCTGGATTATCTATCAAGCTTGTACTTGAAACACCACTAATGTTCATAATTTTCTCCACATAATTTGCCACATTTATTAGACCAAATAATTCAATAACGCATTTGACACGCGCTGGCGAATTAGGCGGTTTTTATCTGTAAGAAAGAGAAGAATTATAAAAATAATCAGAGGGTTAAAATGGCTAATAAAACAAAGCGCCCGTAAGCATTAACTTACAGGCGCTGAGTCAACTACTGCTATCAAATCATTATGTTATTTTTTCTTATTTCATTGTTTACAGACTTTATCGCTTACTGATTTCGTCAAATACGCCGCCAGTCGCAAAATGCACCTGTTGGGCTTTAGTCCAGCCACCGAAGACGTCATCAATGGTAAACAACTGCAGTTTCGGGAACTCATTAGCAAACTTAGCGGCGACAGCCGGATCACGCGGACGATAGTAATTCTTAGCGGCAATAGTCTGGCCTTCCGGTGAATACAGGTATTTTAAGTAAGCATCGGCCACTTCACGGGTACCGCGCTTATCAACCACTTTATCCACCACCGAGACTGTCGGCTCAGCCAAAATAGAAACGCTCGGCGTGATGATATCAAACTGGTCTTTGCCCACTTCATTCACCGCCAGCAGAGCTTCATTTTCCCAGGCAATCAATACATCGCCAATCCCACGCTCGACGAAGGTATTAGTCGCCCCACGCGCACCAGAATCCAGAACTTCCACATTTTTATACAGCTGTTTGACAAATTCTTGCGCCTTGGCCTGATCATTATTGTTGTGCTCTAACGCATAACCCCATGCAGCCAAGTAGTTCCAGCGCGCACCGCCGGAGGTTTTCGGATTCGGCGTAATGACCGAGATGCCCGGCTTCACTAAATCTGACCAATCATGAATCTGTTTTGGATTCCCTTTACGCACCAGGAAGACGATAGTTGAAGTGTAAGGCGCGGAGTTATCAGGCAGGCGCTTGATCCAGTCTTTATCAATACGACCACGTTCAGCAATAGCATCGACGTCGTAAGCCAGAGCCAGGGTCACGACATCAGCCTCAATACCATTAATAACCGAGGTCGCCTGCTTACCAGAACCGCCATGTGATTGGCGCACCGTCACCTTATCACCGGTTTTCTCTTGCCAATATTTGCTAAACGCTTGGTTATAATCTTGATAAAATTCACGTGTCGGATCATATGACACATTCAGCAATTGGATATCTTTTGCCATGGCACCTGATGCCAGCAGCAGTAATGAAAGACCTACACCCCATTTACGCATTGACCCGCTCCCCAGATTTGTTATTAATTGAAATTGTTATTAACTGTAATTGTTATTAACTGAAATCTTAATCAACCCAATTGGTTGGCCTGATACTGAGCGTGCCAGAAACTTTCTGGTCAATTAAAGAATAAAAAAGTTTTGATTATATCAATACGGAATATATGAGTGACTGGAAATAAAAAACCCTCGCAATTGCGAGGGCTTAGCGATCGAGCGAATGGCTGTTTTAGAACAATTTCTTCGCAGTATCGTACCAATCTTCTTTAAATTTACTTTTCTTATTTTCTGGCGCGATACAAACGGAGATTAATTCATGCACCATCTTCTCGTTTTGTACCCCAACGCAGAAGCCGCCGCGCGAATAATCATGATTTTCCAACAGCAGATCAACAGCATAAGCGCCCATACGAGAAGCTAGAATGCGGTCATAGGGAACCGGTGCCCCACCGCGCTGGATATGGCCCAAGACAGTACCACGGGTTTCGCGACCGGTTTCTTTCTCAATGTATTTAGCCAGCTCGTCGATATTGTCTAGTTTTTCAGTAATTGCCACGATCGCGTGCTTTTTACCTTTCTCGATGCCCGCTTTAATTTCAGCAACCAAATCTTCACGTTTGAATTCAACTTCAGGGATAGCAATAAACTCGCAGCCCCCGGCAATAGCAGCCGCCAGAGTCAAATCACCACAATAACGGCCCATCACTTCAACGATGGAAATACGCTGATGCGAAGAGGAAGTATCACGCAAGCGGTCAATAGCTTCCACCACCGTACCCAATGCGGTGAAGAAACCGATGGTATAGTCAGTCCCGGCGACATCGTTATCGATAGTGCCCGGCAAGCCGATACAGTGAATCCCACCTTCTTTGGTGAGTAAGTCTGCACCTGCATAAGAACCGTCACCACCGATAACCACCAGGCCATCAATGCCGCGGTCTTTCATATTCTGTAGCGCGACTTTGCGCTTTTCCGGATCTCGAAACTCAGGGAAGCGCGCAGAACCCAAGAAGGTACCACCACGGTTAATCATATCGGACACGCTATAGCGATCCAGCTTCCTCATACGATTCTCAAACAAGCCAAGGTAGCCATCTTCAATACCGTAAACTTCTAATCCTGCTGACAAAGCTGCACGAACAACCCCACGAATGGCTGCATTCATACCTGGCGCATCACCGCCGCTTGTTAGTACACCGATTTTCTTGACCATGACTACCTCTGAACTTGTAGATGCGATTTTTTAAAATTATTTATTTGCCGATTATGTCTTGCACAGGCGAACAGTACAGAAAATCAGCTTGATGAGCTTAATATTGAATATTATAGCAAAAACACCAAGCTGAATTGATTCAAGTCATGCCATTTGGCGGTATTTTCTTCATGACTGAACCATTATGTAACCACAGTTTACCTGTAGTTAATGTAGCAATAGTTAATGTAGCAATAACGGATGAATAAATTATAACTCCCAATGCGCATGGCGTTCTTTGGGTACCACAGCAGTAGGATCTTGATGGATAAGAACATCTGCGCCAGGAAAACGGTGCAATAACGCCCGCTCCACTTGATCAGCTAAAATATGCGCCTCCATCAATGGCAGCATATCCTCCATTTCAAGATGGAGTTGAATAAAGCGTGTTGGCCCCGACTGGCGAGTACGCAAATCATGAGCGCCAATCACGCCCGGCCATGACGTCACGATATTGATAATTTCCTGCCGCTCATCATCTGGCAAGGCGCGATCCAGCAAAGCTTGCACCGCTTCATAACCCATACGCAGTGCGCTATAGAGAATATAAACCCCAATCCCCAAGGCAAACAATGCATCCGCACGATGAAAACCATACCAACTTAATGCTAATGCAATAAGAATAGCACCATTCATCATGACGTCAGATTGATAGTGCAACATATCGGCACGAATGGCCTGACTCTGAGTTTTTCGTACCACCCAGCGCTGAAATGTGACTAATATCATTGTACTGAATAATGCAATTAATGTTACCCAGATACCTATACCAGGATCTTGCAGCGGTGTTGGTGATGCCAAATGTTGGAAACCAGTCAGGAACAGGAATAACGCCGAGCCGGAAATAAACATGCTTTGCGCCAGCGCAGCCAGCGATTCCGCTTTACCATGGCCAAAAGTATGTTCTTCATCAGCCGGTTGCAGCGAGTAGCGCACCACAAAAAGATTGGTTAAAGAGGCGGCCAGATCCACCAGTGAGTCAACTAACGCAGCCAACAAGCTCACCGATCCAGTATGCCACCAGGCAAAAATTTTAATTATCAGTAAGATTGATGCCAGCACAGTGGCGCTGAGCGCAGCAGCTTTCACCAAGCGCGCATATTGCGGATCCATAACTCATTCCGAATAATATTCAGGGGTTATGAGTATAACGGAAAAGAGACAAAAAAAGCCCTCCATCATGGAGGGCGAAAGACAGGGATGGTGTCTATAGCAAGGAAAACAGGGTATTACAGGGTACTACTTACTTCTGGGCAGAAGAGGGTTGTGCTGCTGGCGCCTGCTGCATTTTCTCAATGCGCTGCTGGTGCTTTTGGTTCAAGACAGCTTTTTGCTCTGGAGTGAGCAAGTTAAACATTTGGTTGCGTACTTTGGCCATTTCGACCTGACGTTCAATCTGGTCTTTGGACATTTTCTCGGCCTGCGCTCTTACAGCGGCTTCGTCGAATTTATCCGCAGTGACCAACTTGTGCATGGTTTCGCGCTCAGCCAAATCGGCACGCGGCTTCTCTTGGCGAGACTGGCGCATCAGGTCACGCATTTGCTGGCGTTGCTGTTCTGTCAGATTGACGCCATCAAACATGTTATGGTGACCACGTCCATCTTTCTTGTTCATCATCGCACCGTCACCGTGGCACCAGCCATCAGTGGCTCCGGACTTATCAGCAGCGAAGGCGGCTTGAGAACCGATAACTAACATTGACGCCATTATTAACGTTACTACTTTATTTACTTTGCGCATTATTTAACTCCTAAGTTCTATCTGCTAAGCGGTTTATTGCCCTGCGATTCAATAAGGAGCAGTCTACTGGCCCGGCTGCAAACTAGCGTCAGTGGATGTAAAACTGGAGTCAGGGCATGTAAAGCTAAGTAAAGTCATGGAATACCGGCAGTTGATAACGTATTTTGCGTCAAGAGGAGAAACAATCATGCATAAAATCCTATTAGTTGATGATGATCGTGAACTGACGTTACTGTTGAAAGAATTACTGGAAATGGAAGGTTTTAATGTTGTCGTTGCTCACGATGGTGAACAAGCATTAAACCTGCTGGATAATTCTATCGATTTGTTATTATTGGATATTATGATGCCGCGCAAAAACGGTATCGAAACCTTGAAAGAGTTACGCCAGCACCACCAAACTCCGGTGATTATGCTGACGGCTCGGGGGAGTGAGCTGGATCGGGTACTCGGCCTGGAGCTAGGCGCGGACGATTATCTGGCGAAGCCCTTTAATGACCGTGAGCTAGTAGCGCGCATCCGAGCCATTTTACGCCGCTCTAACTGGAGTGAGCAGCAGCAAAATGTCGACCAGGGCGCGCCAATACTGGACGTTGATTGCCTGCAATTGAACCCAGGCCGCCAGGAAGCTAGCTTTGAGGGCCAGTCGCTGGAATTAACCGGCACGGAATTTACCTTACTCTACCTGTTGGCTCAGCACCTCGGCCAAGTGGTCTCGCGCGAACATCTCAGCCAGGAAGTGTTGGGGAAACGATTAACACCTTTTGACCGCGCCATTGATATGCATATTTCAAACCTGCGCCGTAAGTTGCCGGATCGCAAAGACGGGCTACCTTGGTTTAAAACTCTGCGCGGTCGCGGGTATCTGATGGTCTCTGAAACATGATTAACAGTTTAACGACGCGAATTTTTGCGATTTTTTGGTTTACCTTGGCGCTGGTATTGATGCTGGTGCTGATGTTGCCGAAACTCGACTCGCGTCAAATGACCACCTTGCTCGACAGCGAACAGCGTCAGGGAACGATGCTGGAGCAACATATTGAAGCTGAATTGGCCAGTGACCCGGCCAATGATCTCATGTGGTGGCGCAGACTTTATCGCGCCATCGAAAAGTGGGCACCACCCGGCCAGCATTTAGTGTTAGTGACCACTGAGGGCCGCGTTATTGGTGCCCAGCGCCACGAAATGCAAATGGTGCGTAATTTTATCGGCCAGTCAGATAACTCAGACCAGCCGAAAAAGAAAAAATATGGTCGCGTTGAGATGGTCGGCCCCTTCTCCATCCGTGATGGCGAAGATAACTATCAGCTCTATTTGCTGCGCCCAGCAAGTAGCCCGCAATCCGATTTTATCAATTTGATGTTTGACCGGCCGCTGCTGCTCTTGATTGCAACTATGTTGATCAGTGCGCCACTGCTGTTATGGCTAGCATGGAGTTTGGCGAAACCGGCACGTAAGTTGAAAAATGCCGCTGATGACGTGGCGCGTGGCAACCTGAAACAGCACCCTGAGTTGGAATCTGGCCCACAAGAGTTTTTGGCAACCGGCGCGAGTTTCAACCAGATGATCAGTGCGCTCGACCGGATGGTTGTGGCCCAACAACGGCTGATTTCTGATATCTCCCATGAGCTACGCACTCCACTGACCCGCTTGCAACTGGCCACTGCGCTGATGCGCCGCCGCCATGGCGAGGGGAAAGAACTGGAGCGTATTGAAATGGAAGCGCAACGATTAGATAGCATGATCAATGATTTGCTGGTGCTATCCCGCAGTCAGCATAAAAACGAGCTACACCGCGAGCCAATCAAGGCTAATGAACTTTGGTCTGAAGTGCTGGAAGATGCGCAGTTCGAAGCTGACCAGATGGGGAAAACACTGGAAGTGACCGCACCTCCGGGGCCATGGACCTTATTTGGCAACCCGGCGGCCCTCGACAGTGCGTTGGAGAATATCGTGCGTAATGCGCTGCGTTATTCCCATCATCACATTGCCGTGGCGTTCAGCTCGGATAATCAGGGAATAACTATCACTGTCGATGATGACGGACCCGGTGTCAGCGAGGAAGACCGTGAACAGATCTTCCGGCCATTCTACCGCACTGATGAAGCGCGAGATCGCGAATCCGGCGGGACAGGTTTGGGGCTGGCGATTGTAGAAACTGCGGTTAATCAGCATCGCGGTTGGGTTCGGGCCGAAGACAGCCCATTAGGGGGTCTGCGGCTGATTATCTGGTTGCCGCTGCATCCACTTAAATCTTAATGAAATGATAAAACCGGCTGCCCGACCATATTGGATCGGGCAGCCTATTTCTGGCATTCTTTCTCCAGCAAATATTTTTTGCGCTCAATCCCCCAGCGATAGCCTGATAATGCGCCATCCTGACGAATGACTCGATGGCAGGGAATGGCGACCGCCAGCATATTGGCAGCACAGGCGCCCGCCACCGCGCGCACCGCTTTTGGTGAACCAATTTTAGCGGCAATATCGGCATAACTGGCGGTCTCGCCTACCGGAATTTCCCGCAATGCCTGCCAAACCCGCTGCTGGAATGCCGTGCCGCGGATATCCAAGGGCAAATCTAGCCCAAGCTTAGGGGCCTCAACCAAGCCCACCACCCGCGCGAACCATTGTTCAAACTCGGCATCCCCGCCAATTAACTCCGCCTGTGGAAATTTATCCTGCAATTGTTGCACCAGCAGGGCCGGTGAGTCACCCAACAAAATGGCGCATATTCCCAATTCACTTTTCGCCATCAAGATAGCCCCGAGAGAACTTTCCCCCACAGCAAAATGCAGTGTGACATCGCGGCCACCTTGCCGGTAGCGGGTCGGCGTCATGCCCAATAACTGATTGGATTGCTCATAAAAACGGCCATTGGAGTTGTATCCAGCATCAAATATTGCGTCAGTCACCGAGCCTTCGCCCGCCAATTGGCTGCGGACTCGTGCACTGCGGGTCGCGGTGGCATACGCCTTGGGCGTTAACCCGGTCATGGATTTAAATAATCGATGGAAATAAAAAGTGCTGAGATTCAGCTCGGCTGCCAACTCACTGAGTTTAAGCGGTATTTCAGCTTGCTCAATTAAACGGCATGCCTGGCTAATTTTTTCTGCATGCAGTTGCGCTTGAGATAACTGAGTGGGTCGGCAGCGTTTACAGGGCCGGAAACCGGCAAGTTCAGCGGCATCATTATCAGCAAAGAATTCAATATGTTCTGCTTTCGCCTGACGGGAAGAACATGAGGGCCGGCAATACACACCGGTGGTTTTCACCGCATAAACAAACTGACCATCGGCGGTTTTATCGCGATTAACAATAGCGGCCCAGCGTGGGTCTGACAAACTGTCTATTACGCCCCGAACTGATGTCATGATGAATACTCCATTAATACTGACTGTGGCGACCAGCATATAAAATCACCACATTTGGCGCTCTCCGCTCCTTGCTTTCAAATTTTTATTTTATCGCCCCTATTTATTTTACAAATCCTATTTATTTTACAAACTGATGGGGTGGTCGACAAAAATGGGTAACCGCTGCACTGAGCGGGGGTTTCTGATATCCTGCGCCCCTTATTATTGGGGGACATATGCTTAATATCGTTTTATTTGAACCCGAAATCCCGCCGAATACCGGCAATATTATCCGGTTATGCGCGAATACAGGTTGCCAACTCCATCTGATAAAACCTTTAGGTTTCACTTGGGATGACAAACGCTTACGCCGTGCGGGTCTTGATTACCATGAGTTTGCCAACATCAAACATCACCATGATTATCAAGCATTCCTCGACAGCGAAAAGCTGGATGGCGCACAATCTACTGGTGCACCATCTGCCGGAACAAATGTTGCCCGCTTATTTGCTCTGACCACCAAAGGGACACCCGCCCACAGCGCCGTCAATTATCAGCTAAATGATTATCTGCTGTTTGGCCCAGAAACTCGCGGCTTACCTCCCAATGTTCTGGATGCATTACCCGCGCAGCAAAAAATCAGAATTCCAATGCTAGCCGCTAGCCGCAGCATGAACCTGTCAAATGCCGTGTCCGTGGTGGTGTATGAAGCCTGGCGGCAATTGGGTTATCCGGGAGCATTATTGAAAGAATAGCAAGATAGTAGCCCGGGATTGGGGTCTACCAATATAAAATAGATCCCCAAAGGCATTGGAGTTGCAGGTAGGCGGCAAGTGAACGAGTCCCGATGAGCTTACATAAGGTAAGTGATTCGGGTGAGCGAACGTAGCCAACACCCCTGCGGCTTCAAGGACGCAGGGGATCAGATGCCGTCGCCGTACTCAAACCCGTGACTAACGCCATTGAAATGCTGATCCATATCCAATGAGGGTTTATCACTCTCTGGCTTGCCGACAATTCGAGCGGGGACACCAGCGGCTGTCGTATGGGGAGGCACGGCCTGCAACACCACTGACCCGGCACCAATTTTAGCACCACGCCCGACTTCAATATTGCCCAGAATTTTTGCACCCGCGCCAATCATTACACCTTCACGAATCTTCGGATGACGGTCGCCACTGGTTTTCCCGGTACCGCCCAGAGTGACGGATTGCAGGATGGAAACATCATTCTCAACCACAGCGGTTTCACCAATGACAATTCCGGTGGCGTGGTCTAGCATGATGCCGCAACCAATGGTTGCCGCTGGGTGGATATCCACACCAAAAGCGACAGATACTTGATTTTGCAGGTAAATAGCCAGTGCTTTACGATCCTGCGCCCATAGCCAGTGGCCAATACGATAAGCTTGTAAAGCATGAAAACCTTTCAGGTACAGCAACGGCGTAGAGTATTTATCCACTGCGGGGTCGCGCAAACGTACCGCCAGAATATCGCGGGCAGCAGAGATAATCATCTGTTCATCAGCACGATAAGCATCTTCAACCACCTCACGGATGGCAATGGCGGGCATGATAGGATTAGCCAACTTATTCGCCAGAATATAGCTCAGCGCACTGCCTAAATTCTCATGCTTCAGTAATGTCGCGTGAAAAAAACTTGCCAGCATGGGTTCACACTCGGCCAGTGCTCTTGCTTCTGATTTAATGCTACTCCAAACCAGCTCTAACTCTTCTGACGACATTGCGTACTCCTGCCCATAAACAAGCGGCTTCGGGGAACGACCGAAGCCACTGACACCCTAATTCCTTGACGCGGCAATGCCAACGCCAAGGATTGGCACTATATATTTATTATTTTATTACTGCTGAACAAGCTAAATGCCGCTTTTTTCATCTTTTCTGGTCCGACCCAATAAGGTCAGCGCCGCTTCACGCGCATTCTTGTGGCTGTATAGCACCTGATAAATTTGTTCAGTAATTGGCATTTCAACACCGTAGCGTTGTGCCAGCGCCAGAACTTCCTTGGTATTGCGGTAACCTTCGACCACTTGACCAATTTTATCCTGTGCTTCTTGTACGCCTAGCCCCTGCCCAAGCATGATGCCAAACCGGCGATTACGAGATTGGTTATCTGTGCAGGTTAGCACCAAATCACCTAACCCCGCCATGCCCATAAAGGTGGAGGGATCAGCGCCTAATGCCGCGCCCAAACGGGTCATTTCCGCCAAACCACGGGTTATCAATGCGGTTCGCGCATTGGCACCAAAACCAATACCATCGGACATCCCGGCACCAATCGCAATTACGTTTTTAACCGCACCACCGAGTTGGACCCCGATAAAATCAGGATTGCTGTACACGCGGAAACTTTTGCCACAGTGCAACAGTTGTTGCAGGTCTTCACTAAATTGCATATCGGTCGATGCCAGTGCAATCGCGGTGGGTAAACCGGCAGCCAGCTCTTTGGCAAACGTCGGGCCGGAGACCACTGCTAGCGGAATACTCTCGCCCAGCACTTCCCGCGCCACATCCGCCAGCAAGCGGCCTGTTTCTGCCTCAAGCCCTTTAGTCGCCCAAACAATACGCGCATCTGGGCGTAAGTGTGGTTTGAGCTGATTTAATACCGCACCGAAAACATGACTGGGCACCACCACCAGCACATCACGGCTAGCTGCCAGCGCACGTGCCAAGTCGGTTTCCAGTAACAGAGTGTCGGGGAAAGGGACATCGGGCAGGAAAGCTTGGTTACAACGGTCTTGTTGCAGAGTTTGAATATGCTTAGGGTCGTGGCCCCATAACACAACTTGATGGCCATTACGCGCCAGCGTAATGGCTAATGCGGTGCCGTAAGATCCGGCACCGATTACAGTCATTGAAGCATGGGTGGTGTTCATCAGGCATCCTGACGTTGTTCAGCACCTTCAACTTCACCTTCAGCCTGCTGTTGCAGATAGTTCATGAACAGGGCATCAAAGTTAACCGGTGCCAAATTCAGCTGTGGGAAAGTACCGCGAGATACCAAGCTGGTGATGCATTCACGCGCATACGGGAACAGAATGTTCGGGCAGTATGCACCTAAGCAATGCGCCAGTTGGGTGCCATCAATACCAGCGATGGAGAAGATGCCGCCCTGCTGTACTTCACACAGGAATGCAGTTTCTTCGCCCAAAGAAGCCGTGACAGTCACACGCAGTACCACTTCATACACATCTTCAGCCAGCTGACTGGAAGCAGTATCAAGATCAAGTTTAACTTCTGGCTGCCAATCCTGCTGGAAAACCTGCGGAGCATTAGGTGCTTCGAAGGAGATATCTTTGGTGTAGATACGTTGGATCTGGAAAGCCATCTCGGTGTTATTTTGTTCTGACATGTGTATAGATACCCTAAAGTTAGACGTCCTTATTAAACAACACTTCCGCCGCGGGCTCTTTCCATTACAATCATGGGGCCCACTGGCGAGTTAAAGCAGCGGGTCAAGCCCACCGCGCGCATCCAGGGCATGTAAATCATCACAGCCGCCGATATGCTGCCCATCAATAAATACCTGAGGCACCGTTGTCCGCCCGCAACGAGCAATCATCTCTTCACGTTTGGCAGGGTCATTATCAATTGCGATTTCATGAAAAACGGCACCTTTGCTGTTCAGCAGTGCTTTAGCACGATGGCAGAACGGGCATGTTGCTTTGGTATAAATCTCAATCTTCGCCATGGAAACACCTCAAATTTACACTTTATTGATATAGCGATTTTTATAGCAATTACTTGCCGCGCGCCAGTGGCAGATTCTCACCACTCCAGCCAGAGATACCGTCTTTCAAGGTAAACACTCGCTCAAAACCGGCTTTATTCAGTAGCTCAGCGGAGGCGCGGGAGGTCGTCCCTGTGGCACAAACTACTATAATAGGCTGTGCTTTGTGCTTTTCCAATTCAGCCAGACTGCCACTTTTGATATCACTTGGCAGTAAATTAATAGAGCTGGCGATATGGCCCTTGCGATAATCATCACGTGTGCGGAGATCAACCACCACCGCATCTTCTTTGTTAATCAGACGCGTCGCTTCACCACGAGTGATTTCTTTCACTTTTGACAGAGAACTTTTAAAAGTGGTGAAAATTACGGCGACGAACAACGCCACCCAAGCCAAACTCAAAACCGGATGCTGGCTAATGAATTGCATAATTTCTTGCAACATGGGGGTAAAAACTCCCGTTAGTTAGGGGATAATATTCAAGGCCACAGAGTATACCTGCGCGTTGCGGCAAATACAGCCAATATGCAAGTGCCATTGCAGAAACTGCGAACAATATCTGGAAGTTTTGTCGTCTCTTTGATGATTTTTACGCAAAACCCCACACCAATGTTGATCTCTTTGGGCTATTTTTGACCGGTTCTGTAGTAAATTACCGCCTTTCTAATAAGAAAGAGGTTCTGCAATGTCGAGCACTAAAAAACCGCTGGTTCTGACTATTCTGGATGGCTATGGCTACCGCGAAGAACAGCAAGATAATGCCATTCTGAATGCCAATACTCCTGTGATGGACCGTTTATGGCAACAACAACCTCATACATTAATTGCCGCTTCAGGTCTGGATGTTGGTTTGCCCGATGGGCAAATGGGTAACTCTGAAGTCGGTCACGTCAATCTGGGGGCTGGCCGTATTGTTTATCAGGATTTAACCCGCCTCGACAAAGAAATCAAAGAGGGTGACTTTTTCACCAACCCAACCCTGACCACAGCTATTGATAACGCGGTTAAAGCGGGCAAAGCAGTGCATATCATGGGCCTGCTGTCTGCCGGTGGTGTCCACAGCCACGAAGACCACATTCTGGCGATGGTTGAGCTGGCGGCCAAACGAGGGGCGACGGCCATTTATCTGCATGCATTCCTCGATGGACGTGATACCCCGCCGCGCAGTGCTGAACTTTCACTGAAACGATTCACTGAAAAGTTTGCTGAGCTGGGCAAAGGCCGCATCGCGTCTATTATTGGCCGTTATTATGCTATGGACCGCGATAATCGCTGGGATCGAGTACAACTGGCCTACGATTTACTGACTCAGGCAAAAGGCGAATTCACCGCAGATAACGCGGTTGCTGGCCTGCAAGCGGCCTATGCCCGTAATGAAAATGACGAATTTGTTAAACCAACGGTGATTAAAGCCGCGGGCGAAGCTGATGCTGCCATGAATGATGGTGATGCATTAATCTTCATGAATTTCCGTGCAGACCGTGCTCGCCAAATCACCCGCACCTTTGTGAATGCCGACTTTGACGGCTTCAAACGCGATAAAGTGGTTAACTTCGGCGATTTCATCATGCTGACGGAATATGCGGCTGATATTAAAGCCGCTTGTGCTTACCCACCTGCATCACTGAGCAATACTTTCGGTGAATGGCTGATGAAGCATGACAAAACACAGTTGCGCATTTCTGAAACTGAAAAATATGCTCATGTGACTTTCTTCTATAACGGCGGCGTGGAAGAGCCATTCAAAGGCGAAGATCGCATTCTGATTAACTCACCGAAAGTGGCAACCTATGACCTGCAACCGGAAATGAGTTCCGCAGAACTGACTGAAAAATTGGTCGGCGCTATCGCCAGCGGCAAATATGATGTGATCATTTGTAACTATCCGAATGGCGATATGGTCGGCCATACCGGTGATTATGATGCCGCCGTGAAAGCAGTAGAAACTCTGGATAATTGCATTGAACAAGTCGTTGCTGCGGTGAAAGCAGTTGATGGGCAATTGCTTATCACCGCCGACCACGGCAACGCTGAGCAGATGAGTGACCCGGCAACTGGCCAGGCACACACCGCCCATACCAGCCTGCCGGTTCCCCTGATTTATGTCGGTAATAAAGAGGTTAAAGCCGTCTGCGGTGGCAAACTTTCAGACATCGCACCGACCATGCTGTCACTGATGGAAATGGAAATCCCGCAAGAGATGACTGGTAAGCCGCTGTTCATCGTGGAATAATCCTTCGTTATGAAGGAAAAGGCGTCATTCGCGATATCAATGGTTACGGAAGATAGCATCAGCGGCGATACAGAGGGCTTCTCTGCATTGCCGAATAGGTTGGTGCCTCGCCCGTGGTCAGCACTGTACGCTAGCGTTTTTTGCGCTGGCGTATTGCTGTTTCCATTATCCAGCCATGCCGCTGATGGCCCTTCAACTATAAAAACAGCAGAAAACAAAAGTCAGTTGAAAACACTTCAGCAAGATATCGCTGAGAAAGAAAAAAGTGTTCAGCAACAAAAACAACAACGCAGTTCCTTGCTCGACCAGTTGAAACAACAGGAAAACACCATTGCTCAGGCGAGCCGCAGCTTGCGTGAAACCCAAGGTACCCTGAGTGAACTGGACAAAGAAATCTCCAGCCTTACCGCCTCGATTGGCAAACTACAAAGTAAACAATCTCAGCAACAGGATATCCTGTCAAAACAGCTTGATGCGGCCTTTAAACAAGGTCAGCACAGTGGCTTACAGCTTGTTTTAAGTGGTGAAGAGAGCCAGCGCAGTGAGCGCATTTTGGCGTATTTCAGTTATCTCAATGAAGCTCGTCAGAAATCCATTGAAACACTGGAGCAGACCCGCACCAACCTGTCTGCTGAGAAAAAAGTGCTGGAGCAAAAGAAAAACCAGCAAAAAGCTTTATTGGATGAGCAGAAAACTCAGCAGCAAAAGCTGGAAGAAGCGCGAACTGCCCGCAAGAAAACGCTAACTTCGTTGGAAGCCTCGCTGGAGAAAGATCAGCAGGGTCTGGCGGAGCTGAAACTCAACGAATCCCGTTTGCGCGACCAAATCGCCAAAGCTGAGCGCGAAGCCAAAGCCCGTGCAGAGCGGGAGGCTAAAGAAGCGGCCCGCGTACGCGAACAAGTAAAAGTCAAAGAACAGCAAGCCAAGAAAACCGGTTCCAGCTATAAACCAAGTGAAAGTGAGCGCTCATTAATGGCGCGAACTGGCGGGCTGGGTCGCCCGGGCGGCCAAGCTATGTGGCCCGTTAGGGGGAATGTGACTCACCGCTTTGGCGAGGCCTTGCAAGGTGAACTCCGTTGGAAAGGCATGGTTATTTCCGCGCCAGAAGGCAGCGAAGTCAAAGCGATTGCGGATGGCCGAGTGCTACTGGCAGACTGGTTGCAGGGCTATGGACTGGTCGTCGTCGTTGAACACGGCAAAGGGGATATGAGTTTATATGGCTACAACCAAAGCGCGCTGGTCAATGTCGGCGCTCAGGTAAAAGCTGGCCAGCCAATTGCGCTCGTTGGCACCAGTGGCGGTCAAGGTGAGCCATCACTCTATTTCGAAATCCGCCGTCAAGGACAAGCGGTTAACCCACAGCCTTGGTTAGGAAGATAGAGAACAACATTAGGGAACACCTATTGCGCTATTTCAATACACGTCGGTTTATCATAGTAAGCACCCTACTCATTGCTAACGCCGCGCAGGCGGGCAAACTTTCAATCGTTATTGATGACTTTGGTTATCGCCCTCAGAACGAAAACAAGGTATTACAGATGCCGCTGCCGATCTCAGTGGCGATTCTACCTAATGCCCCTTATGCCAAAGAGATGGCCATCAAAGCCCATAATCAAGGGCGCGAAATTCTGATTCACCTGCCGATGGCCCCGCTGAGCAAGCAACCGCTGGAGCGCGATACATTACAACCATCAATGAGCAGTGAAGAAGTCCAGCGGATCATTCGCCAGGCGGTGAATAATGTTCCTTACGCCACCGGCATGAATAATCATATGGGCAGCGCGATGACTTCCAGCTTGCCGGGCATGCAAAAAGTGATGCAGGCACTGGAGCACTACCAGCTCTATTTCCTTGATAGCGTGACTATTGGCAACAGCCAGGCCAGTAAAGCGGCCGAAGGTACTGGCGTCAAAGTGATTAAGCGCAAAGTTTTTTTGGATGATTCACAAAATGAAGCCGCGATTCGCCAACAATTTAACCGCGCAGTAGAATTAGCCCGTCGTAATGGTTCGGCCATTGCAATTGGGCACCCGCATCCAGCCACTATTAAAGTGCTGCAACAAATGTTGCCTCAATTACCTGCGGATATTGTTTTGGTCAGACCCAGCGCGCTGCTGAATGAACCAGTGCGCAATATTACTGAACATAATAATAGCGGCAGTGGCACTGTCTCACCGGGCAAATCAAAATCGCGTGACCCGGCCAAAGGCGAGCGCCTGAAAGCTATCAAGCAATGCAACGCGAAAGCCAGTTATGTTCCGGAGAAAATCTACGCCGATAAGATGTTTATTGTCTTAGGTGAGAGCTTGATGCAAAGCCCGGCAGTGACCTTTGTTAAGAAGCATTGGCAGCAATATTTCCCGCCAGTCGCGCCAGTGACTCCGGTTGATAAACCGGCAGTCGATGAATCTAAAGCTAAAAATCCGTAAAAATGGGGCAGTCATCATCTGACTGCCCCGCTTTCATCCCTGCAACTTCAAGGGCGACGGGCAATACCCAAAGCCATTGGAGTTGCAGGTAGGCAGCCAGCAAACTCATCCCGATGAGCTTACTCAAGTAAGTGATTCGAGTGAGTGCGCGCAGCTAACAACCCTGCAACTTCAAGGACGACGGGCAATACCCAAAGCCATTGGAGTTGCAGGTAGGCAGCCAGCAAACTCATCCCGATGAGCTTACTCAAGTAAGTGATTCGGGTGAGTGCGCGCAGCTAACAACCCTGCAACTTCAAGGGCGACGGGTCTTTTTAATCCCAGTTTAATATTACCTTGCCTGATTTCCCCGAGCGCATAGCATCAAAACCTTGCTGGAACTCATCGATGGAGAAACGGTGGGTGATAATCGGGGTTAAATCCAAACCAGATTGAATCAATGCCGCCATTTTGTACCAAGTTTCGAACATCTCACGGCCATAAATCCCTTTGATAAACAGCCCCTTGAAAATCACCTGATTCCAGTCGATAGACATATCCGATGGCGGTATCCCCAGCATCGCAATACGGCCACCGTGATTCATTGAGTTAAGCAATGTGCGGAAGGCAGGCGGCGCACCGGACATTTCCAGACCGACATCAAACCCTTCAGTCATGCCCAGTTCAGCCATCACATCATTCAGGTTCTCTTTGCTGACATTAACTGCGCGGGTTACCCCCATTTTTCGCGCCAGATCCAGGCGATATTCATTCACATCAGTGATAACAACATGGCGAGCGCCGACATGCTTACAGACCGCAGCGGCCATGATACCAATCGGGCCAGCGCCGGAAACCAGCACATCTTCCCCAACTAAATCAAAGGATAACGCGGTATGCACAGCATTACCGAACGGATCAAAAATAGCCGCGAGTTCATCAGAAATATTGTCGGGAATTTTGAAAGCATTAAAGGCCGGAATCACCAGATATTCGGCAAAAGAACCAGGGCGGTTTACGCCGACACCCACGGTATTGCGGCAAAGGTGGGTGCGCCCACCCCGGCAATTGCGACAATGTCCACAGGTAATATGCCCCTCGCCAGACACCCGGTCACCAATATTAAAACCTTTAACTTCCTGACCGATAGCCACCACTTCACCGACATATTCGTGACCAACCACCATAGGGACAGGAATAGTTTTTTGTGACCATTCATCCCAGTTATAGATATGCACATCAGTGCCACAAATAGCCGTTTTACGAATTTTGATCATGATGTCATTGTGGCCCAGCTCCGGCTGCGGCACATCGGTCATCCAAATACCTTCTTCTGCTTTTAGTTTGGATAGTGCTTTCATAGACAATGTTTCCGTAGACAATGCTTTCATCAAAATCCCTTACGCAATAACGTTAAGCTGCTTGCCAATACGGATGAAGGCTTCAACAGCCCGCTCCACCTGCTCTGGCGTATGATCTGCCGACATCTGAGTGCGGATGCGCGCCTGACCTTTCGGCACCACCGGATAGAAGAATCCAGTGACGTAAATACCCTCTTTCAGCAATGCATTGGCAAATTCTTGCGCGAGTGTCGCGTCGCCCAGCATCACCGGAATAATGGCGTGATCGGCACCGGCCAAAGTGAAACCGGCGGCACTCATTTTCTCGCGGAATAAACGGGCATTCGCCCATAGGCGATCACGTAGCTCAGCGCCGTCTTCCAATAGCGATAACACTTCAATAGAAGCCGCGACTATTGCTGGAGCCAATGAATTTGAGAACAAATAAGGCCGTGAGCGCTGGCGCAACCACTCAACCACTTCTTTACGACCCGCGGTATAACCGCCTGATGCCCCACCCAGCGCCTTGCCTAATGTGCCGGTGATAATATCCACGCGATCCATTACTTCGCAGTATTCATGAGTACCACGGCCATTTTCACCCACAAAGCCCACTGCGTGGGAGTCGTCGACCATCACTAGTGCCTGATACTCATCCGCTAGGTCGCAAACTCCTTTCAGGTTGGCAATCACGCCGTCCATGGAAAACACGCCGTCGGTGGCAATCATGATATGGCGCGCGCCGCCTGCTTTGGCTTGTTCTAGCTGGGCTTTCAATTCGCTCATATCATTATTGGCATAGCGGTAGCGCTTGGCTTTACATAACCGCACTCCATCAATGATTGAAGCGTGATTCAGTGCATCGGAAATAATGGCATCCTCTGGCCCCAACAGAGTTTCAAATAAACCGCCGTTGGCATCGAAACAGGAGGAATAAAGAATGGCATCTTCCATACCGAGGAAGCTGGCCAGTTTCTGCTCCAGCTCTTTATGGGTATCTTGAGTGCCGCAAATAAACCGCACCGAGGCCATACCAAAGCCATGAGTATCCATGCCTTTTTTAGCCGCCGCGATCAGCCGGGGGTGGTTTGCCAGCCCTAAATAGTTGTTGGCGCAGAAATTAATGACATGGCGGCCATCCGCCACAGCAATATCAGCTTGCTGCGCGGAAGTAATTATCCGCTCATTTTTATACAGCCCTTCAGCACGGGTTGTTTTGAGTTGTTGTTCTAATTGCTGATAAAAGGCATTTCTATCACAAGGCAGGGACATGCAGTTATCTCCAGAATGAGCATTTTCACCCTACATTTTACTGCCTGATGGATGAACTGACGAGAAACCTTGTCTTATATTATAAAAAATGCAGCACATATCACGGTGAACATTCCTAAAGCCGCATAGAAACAGAGAGATTAGCCCCTTCCGGCTGTGCGCTATCCTATGAAATGTTATGATAACGGCAAATAGAGTGTGGGGCATTGTGCCCGACCAAGAAGATTAACAAGGGTGAACCTGATGATTATCGTCACTGGCGGCGCCGGTTTCATTGGCAGCAATATCGTTAAGGCACTGAATAATATCGGTTATAAAGATATTTTGGTTGTGGATAACCTGAAAGACGGCACTAAATTCGTCAATCTGGTTGATCTCGATATCGCCGATTACATGGATAAAGAAGATTTTGTTGCCAGCATTGTTGCCGGTGATGATATGGGTGATATCGACGCGATTTTCCACGAGGGTGCCTGTTCTTCCACCACCGAGTGGGATGGCAAGTACATGATGGATAACAACTATCAGTATTCTAAAGATATCCTGCACTTCTGTCTGGATCGCAGTATTCCGTTCCTGTATGCCTCTTCCGCTGCCACCTACGGCGGGCGTACTGATAATTTCATTGAAGATCGTCAGTATGAACAACCGCTTAATGTTTATGGCTACTCTAAATTCTTGTTCGATCAGTATGTGCGCGAAATTTTGCCTGAAGCTGATTCACAGATTTGCGGGTTCCGTTATTTCAATGTTTATGGCCCACGTGAAGGTCATAAAGGCAGCATGGCGAGTGTAGCTTTCCATCTGAATAACCAGATCAATGCGGGCGAAAACCCTAAATTGTTCTCCGGCAGTGAAAACTTCAAACGCGACTTTATTTATGTCGGCGATGTTGCTGACGTTAACCTGTGGTTCTGGCAAAACGGCGTATCCGGCATTTTCAACTGCGGTACAGGTCGTGCAGAATCTTTCCAGGCGGTTGCCGATGCGGTGGTGGACTTCCATCAAAGCGGGCCTGTGGAATACATTGAATTCCCAGAAAAACTGAAAGGTCGCTATCAGGCATACACGCAAGCTGATTTAACTAATTTGCGCGCTGCCGGTTATGACAAGCCGTTCAAAACCGTCGCCGAAGGCGTCAAAGAATACCTCGCCTGGCTCAATAGCTCAGTCTAAATAACTTGCTGCAAGGAATTGATAAACGGTATGAAAATACTGGTCATCGGCCCTTCTTGGGTTGGCGATATGATGATGTCGCAAAGTCTTTACCGCACCCTGAAGGCCGAATATCCGGCAGCAGAAATTGATGTGATGGCGCCCGCATGGTGCCGTCCGCTTTTAGCTAGAATGCCAGAAGTTCGCCATGCCGTCCCGATGCCATTAGGCCATGGGATTTTTGCTTTTGAGGAGCGCCGCCGCTTGGGTCTGGCCTTGCGTGAAACAGGCTATGATCGCGCTTATGTATTACCGAACTCATTTAAATCGGCCCTAATACCTTATTTTTCAGGGATTAAACAGCGAACAGGCTGGCGTGGCGAAATGCGCTATTTCTTACTCAATGATATGCGCATTCTGGATAAACAAGCTTTCCCGATGATGGTTCAGCGCTATGTTGCATTGGCCTACGATAAAGAGCGTATTCACTCAGCCGATGATTTACCACAGCCTTTGCTACGGCCTCAATTAGAGGTTCAGGATGAAGAAATTGCTGAGATTACGGCATCATTCAACCTAACGGATAACCGCCCAATTATTGGCTTCTGCCCTGGTGCAGAGTTTGGCCCGGCAAAGCGCTGGCCACATTATCACTATGCCGCGCTGGCCCAGAAACTGATTGATACAGGCTATCAAGTCATCTTGTTGGGGTCAGCCAAAGATAATGAAGCTGGTGAAGAAATCCGCCAAGCGCTGGATGAACCCGCCCGCGAGTATTGCCTCAATTTCGCAGGCCAGACCTCGCTGGATCAAGCTGTGGTCATGATTGCCGCCTGTAACGCCGTGGTCAGTAATGACTCCGGTTTGATGCATGTTGCAGCCGCATTAAATAAGCCGTTAGTCGCTTTATATGGCCCAAGCAGCCCGGACTTCACTCCGCCACTGTCTGACAAAGCCACAGTTATTCGCCTGATTACCGGCTATCACAAAGTGCGTAAAGGCGACAGTGCGCAGGGTTATCATCAGAGTTTGATTGATATCCAACCTGAACAAGTGATGGCTGCCCTTGAGAAGCAGCTCTCGGCACCCACCTGTTCAGCGAAAGAGGCCGATTAATGCATGTATTGATCGTTAAAACCTCTTCAATGGGCGATGTTTTACATACATTACCCGCGCTGACTGATGCCATGAATGCCATTCCCGGCATTCGCTTTGATTGGGTGGTAGAAGAGGGTTTCAGCCAAATCCCCAGTTGGCACCCGGCGGTGGATAAAGTTATTCAGGTTGCCATCCGCCGTTGGCGGAAAAATTGGTTCGGCAGTGATACCCGGCAAGAGCGCTGTGATTTTAAACGTGTGGTGCAGCAGCGCAGCTATGATGTGGTGATTGATGCTCAGGGGCTAATTAAAAGTGCCGCATTGATTACCCGCATCGCTAAAGGAATAAAACATGGGCCGGACAGCAAAAGTGCCCGTGAACCCTTTGCTAGCTGGTTTTACAACTGCCGCCATCAGATTGATATCAAACAACATGCTGTCGAACGCATCCGCCAGTTGTTTGCGGAGAGCCTCGGCTACGATAAGCCGGAAAGTTATGGTGACTATGCTATCGCACCGCGTTTTTTAAACCACTTACCTGCCGATGCTGGCCAATATCTGGTTTTCTTGCATGCAACCACCCGCGACAGCAAACACTGGCCGGAGAGCCATTGGCTAAAACTGATTGAATTGGTTGCTCCGACGGGTTTAAAAATAAAATTACCCTGGGGGGCGGAACATGAGTATCAACGTGCTTTGCGGTTAGCGGAGCATTTTTCTCATGTTGAGGTCTTACCTAAACTCAGTCTCCAGCAAGTGGCCGAGGTGCTGGCGGGTGCAAAAGCAGTGGTTTCCGTTGATACCGGTCTCAGCCATCTGACCGCCGCTCTGGATCGCCCCAATATTACCTTGTTCGGCCCAACCGACCCTGGTTTGATTGGTGGCTACGGCAAAAACCAGATTGCGGTAATCTCCGAGCAAAAAAGTATGGATACCATTACGGCTGAAACCATTATGACGCAATTGGAACCGCTTATTTCATAAGCAATTATTTCTAGCCAGTTATGCCCGCTTAAAAGATCCGTAAGCCCGCATTTACTGTGTAATAACAGTCAGCGCTGGTAATTATCAGAGCTGGCTGTTATCAGAACTAATAGTTGTCAGTATTCTGATAGTTAAACATTGTTAATCTGTTATTCAAGCTATTAACGAAGCTCATTAATTCACTTTTTGCTAATAACAGCTCATTGATTTCTCTATGTTCTTAATTAATGGCTCAATACCATCCCAATAAAACTTAATTTTCCTGAGTGCGTGATAAACCACTAAATAACAAGGTATTATTAGCTGAAAATAGCATCATTGAATAAGCTGATGATATCTACAGCTACCTCATTAATTACACCTCATCGTAATGAAAATCATTCTCACTCTTAAACAAGAAAAATCAATTTCCCCCCTCTCATTTGTTGAAAGTTTATATTCTTTTTTATAAATAGCCTGACCCTGCTCGGGTTATCAAGCAGCCCCAGTGGAAAAGAGCCTTTCTTGCTCAAATATGGTATTATTCTTAATAATCCATATAAATGAAATTGATAGAATGTTACTGCGTTTATATCAGGTATTACTCTACCTTATTCAACCTCTGATTTGGCTGCGGTTGCTGTTACGCAGCCGTAAAGCCCCCGCTTACCGCAAACGCTGGGGGGAGCGCTATGGTTTTTGTGCCGGTAAAGTTGTTGCTGGCGGTATTATGCTGCATTCAGTTTCAGTCGGTGAAACACTGGCCGCTATCCCTTTAGTCCGAGCATTACGCCACCGTTATCCATCATTGCCCATTACCGTGACCACCATGACACCTACCGGCTCCGAGCGTGTTCAATCCGCTTTTGGCAAAGATGTCCACCACGTTTATCTACCCTACGACCTTCCCGGTTCTGTGAACCGTTTTCTTGATCAGGTGAATCCCAAGCTGGTCATCATCATGGAAACTGAACTGTGGCCGAACCTCATCAATGCGCTGCATCGCCGCAAGATACCGCTGGTCATTGCCAATGCGCGCCTTTCGGCACGCTCTGCCGCTGGCTATAAAAAAATCGGTAGTTTTATCCGTAATATGCTGCAGCGGATCACTCTAATTGCCGCGCAAAATCAAGAAGATGGCGACCGTTTTATTGAATTGGGCCTTCGGCGCTCACAGCTTACAGTCACCGGCAGTCTGAAATTTGATATTTCGGTAACCCCCGAATTAGCCGCCAGAGCCATCACCTTACGCCGCCAATGGGCACCACATCGCCCTGTCTGGATAGCGACCAGTACCCATGACGGCGAAGAAACTATCTTGTTGGAAGCTCATCGCCAATTATTACAACACTTCCCGACATTGTTGCTGATTCTGGTACCGCGCCATCCAGAGCGATTCCCGAAAGCCATTGAATTAACACAAAAAGCCGGGCTAAGTTATACATTGCGTAGCAAAGGCGAAGTGCCTTCGAGTAGCACACAAGTGGTGATCGGCGATACCATGGGTGAGCTAATGCTGCTGTATGGCATTGCTGATTTAGCTTTTGTTGGCGGTAGCCTAGTTGAGCGCGGCGGCCATAATCCATTGGAAGCAGCAGCGCATGCCATCCCTGTGTTGATGGGGCCACATACGTTTAATTTTAAAGACATTTGTGCCAAGCTGGAGCAGGCTGAAGGGTTGATTACTGTCACTGATACCCTGTCTCTGGTGAAAGAAATTACCATGCTGCTGACTGATGAAGATTGCCGCCTCTATTATGGCCGCCATGCGGTTGATGTATTGCATGAAAATCAGGGCGCGCTACAACGGCTATTGCACTTGCTGGAGCCTTATCTACCGCAACGGAGCCACTAAATGAGTGTCAAAAAACGCCTGTCAGTGGTGATGATTGCTAAAAATGAAGCCGCACTGCTGGCGGATTGTTTGGCATCCGTTATCTGGGCTGATGAAATAGTGGTATTAGATTCAGGCAGTGAAGATGAAACCGTCGCTTTGGCCAAGCAATATGGCGCAAAAGTCTACAGCAACACAGAATGGCCGGGTTATGGTAAACAGCGACAATTAGCCCAGCAATATGCCACTGGCGATTATATTCTAATGCTCGATGCTGATGAGCGAGTGACTCCCGAGCTAAAAACCGCGATTGAAGCCGTGTTATTGGCGCCAGAAGAAGGCGCGGTTTATAGCTGTGCGCGGCGAAACCTGTTTTTAGGCCGCTTTATGCGCCATAGCGGTTGGTATCCTGATAGAGTGACCCGCTTATATCCGCGCGATCAATACCATTACAACGATAATTTAGTCCATGAATCACTTGATAGCGGCTCCGCTAAAGTTATCCCGCTAGCTGGGGATTTACTGCACCTGACTTGCCGTGACTTTTTCACCTTTCAGCAAAAACAACTCAACTATGCGCAGGCTTGGGCGCATCAGCGCCATCAAGAAGGCAAAAGCTGCAGCTATTTTTCAATTCTCAGCCATACTCTTGGGGCATTCTGTAAAACATGGCTATTACGTGCCGGTTTCCTCGATGGTAAACAAGGGCTATTGCTGGCGGTGGTCAACGCGCAATATACTTTTAACAAATATGCGGCTCTGTGGGCATTGAGCCATCAATATCAGAAAAGCGAGAATTCATGACCACCAAAGCCATCTATCCGGGGACCTTTGATCCTATTACCAATGGGCATTTAGACTTAGTCACCCGCGCCTCCGCAATGTTTAGTCATGTCATCTTGGCAATCGCCGACAGTTCCAGTAAAAAACCGATGTTTACCCTAGACGAGCGGGTCACCTTGGCAAAACAAGTGACTGCATCACTGAAGAATGTGGAAGTTTTGGGTTTCAGTGAGCTAATGGCGGAATTTGCCAAAAAAAATAACGCGAATATTTTGGTGCGGGGTTTACGCTCGGTATCAGATTTCGAATATGAATGGCAACTGGCCAATATGAACCGCCATCTAATGCCAAAGCTGGAAAGTGTCTTTCTGATGCCATCAGAAAAGTGGTCATTTATCTCTTCGTCATTAGTGAAGGAAGTGGCGCGCCATGGTGGAGATATCTCGCCATTCCTTCCTGCGCCCGTAACCGCAGCGCTGATGGCTAAGTTGGCGTGATTCTTTATTGACACCAATACCCACGTAATTGGAGTTGCAGACAGGCGATCACTCCCTGCGGCTTCAAATACGAAAGGGATAGATTAATGCTGGCAGTGGCGGCAAAAAAACGTGCTACGCTGCCCGTGCTTCGCAATTTCAATCACATTCCCACAGCGCCGACATAACTCACCCGCTCGCCCATATACCTGTAACTCTTGTGCAAAATAACCCGGTTTGCCATCTGACTGTAAAAAGTCGCGCAATGTAGTGCCACCCTGCTCAATAGAGTGCAATAACACGGCTTTAATTGTTGCCACCAACAGTGTGACCTCGGCTTCGGTTAATGAACCAGCGGCGCGTTCCGGCAGAATACCCGCAGTAAATAGTGATTCGCTGGCATAGATGTTGCCCACCCCGACCACCACTTTATTATCCATTAGCCACTGCTTAACTACAGTGCGTTTGTTTCGTGACTTTTCAAACAGATACCCAGCGGTAAATTCATCACTCAGAGGTTCTGGCCCTAAGTGTGCGAGTACGCTACTGGTTGCAAGGTCTTTTGCCCATAGCCAGGCACCAAAGCGGCGCGGGTCGGTATAACGCAGGATTTTGCCATTGCTGATAACCAAATCAACATGATCATGTTTCTGCGCTTCGGTTTCTTCCGACAAAATACGCAGGCTACCTGACATCCCTAGATGGACGATAATCCAGCCTGTTTTCAGCTCTATCAGTAAATATTTAGCTCGGCGTTGGACACTGAGTACCGGTTGGTCACTGAGTGCCAAGATTTCATCAGATACTGGCCAACGTAAGCGGGCATTTCTGACCACAGCATAAAGAATTGTTTGGCCGACAAGATAAGGTTCGATCCCGCGTCGGCTGGTTTCAACTTCTGGTAATTCAGGCATGCGACCCCCTTAGCGTGTCTCACTAGACTTTATATAATAAAAAACCCGGCCGAGGCCGGGTTTTCTTAATCCACCAAAATTAAAATTACTTAATTTTAGCTTCTTTATAGATCACGTGTTGACGGACAACTGGATCGAATTTCTTCAATTCCAATTTTTCCGGCTTAGTACGCTTGTTCTTCGTGGTGGTATAGAAGTGACCAGTACCAGCAGAAGAAACCAGCTTGATCTTCTCGCGAACACCTTTAGCCATGATTCAGTTCCTTAATACTTCTCACCGCGGGCACGAATTTCGGCCAAGACCGTTTCAATACCCTTCTTATCAATAACACGCATACCTTTAGCAGATACACGCAGAGTTACAAAGCGCTTCTCGCCCTCAACCCAAAAACGGTGAGAGTGAAGGTTCGGCAGAAAACGGCGTTTGGTCGCGTTCATTGCGTGGGAACGGTTGTTACCGCTCACCGGGCGCTTGCCAGTAACTTGGCAGACTCGGGACATGTCTATTCTCCAAAAATCAAATCAGCTCGAGCTTCGTATAGGATTTGGCCGCCTCGTCAGGCTTTAGAGCCCATCTCAGCAAATTCACTGAGAAGACTCACTGTCATCAGGTCAGAAACCCCTGTCACCAGGCTATAAACCTGTTGAGATAGGCTCTTCACGCCAAACCCAAGATTCTCAAAGGTGGCGTAGTATACGCTCTGAAGCGTAAGTGCTCAAGTCCCGAACAGCTAAAGATCCCGAAAGGATCAATTATTATTTCTCTAAAGCCATCCGCGTTCGGCAAATGAGACACATTCACCCCGTCCAACCACCAAATGATCGAGCACTCGAATATCTAATAATGAACAGGCTTTTATCACCTGCGTAGTCATCAAACGGTCAGCTTGGCTCGGTTCAGCCTTACCCGAAGGGTGATTATGCGCCAGAATCAGCGCGGCGGCATTAACCTTCAACGCTTCACGCACAATTTCCCTCGGATGGACTTCAACACTGCTGATGGTACCAGTAAACATCTCCTCATGGCGAATAACACGATGCTGGTTATCCAAAAACATCACTAAAAAAACCTCTCTTTCACGATGAGAAAGGATATTTTGTAGAAATTTTTGTGTAATGTCGGCATTAAGCAGGGCACTTTCCCGCATTAGATGAGATGAAAAGCAGCGACCAGCCAGTTCTGCGATAGCCTGAATCTGACTATATTTCGAAATACCAATCCCCTTTTTTGCACATAACACCTGATAATCTGCCGAGATAAGCTCATGCAACGAGCCAAACTCATCAATCAAATATTCAGCCATTCTCATTACATGCATGCCTGGGATACCCGTGCGCAGAAAAATAGCGAGCAATTCGGCATCAGTCAGTACCGCAGCACCGTATTTCAGCAGTTTTTCTCTTGGGGCCATATGCCCATACCACTCATCCATTCCTTGGCTCCTGTTTATCCCTGAACAGCACAAACAGCATGACAGAAGGCTTTATGAGCCGCGACTCCATGGTGAGCAGCATGCGTAACGCCTCGCAAATTTGATGATTGATGGCATCAGGAGATGCCCTGATAGCTAATCTACCCGGCGGTTATGCTAAAATATCGCCTCTTATGACTTTCATTCGGACAATCATGATGACGGGACTTTCCGGCGAACATCTTTCTGGTAAAAAGATTGTGCTCGGGATTAGCGGGGGTATTGCCGCATATAAATCTCCTGAGCTGGTACGCCGCTTACGCGACAGAGGTGCAGAGGTTCGTGTGGTGATGACCCACGCGGCCAAAGCATTCATTACGCCACTCACGTTGCAGGCAGTCTCGGGCTATCCCGTCTCTGATGATTTACTCGACCCTGCGGCAGAAGCAGCAATGGGGCATATTGAGCTGGGTAAATGGGCTGATTTAGTGATAATGGCCCCCGCCACAGCAGATTTACTGGCGCGAGTGGCCGCTGGCATGGCGAATGACTTGCTAACAACAGTTTGCCTGGCAACCGCATCTCCTGTTGCTGCCGTGCCCGCCATGAATCAACAGATGTACCGCGCAGCTGCTACTCAAGCCAATCTACAGACCCTAGCCAGTCGTGGAATGCTATTGTGGGGGCCTGATAGCGGCAGTCAAGCTTGTGGTGATGTTGGCCCAGGTAGAATGCTGGACCCTCTGGAAATTGTCGCGCTGGCGCATGAACATTTTACAGCAAAACAAGACCTGAAACATTTGAGTGTCATGATTACCGCCGGGCCAACGCGTGAAGCGCTTGATCCCGTGCGCTTTATCAGCAATCAAAGTTCGGGGAAAATGGGCTTCGCGATCGCTCAAGCGGCCGCTGCCAGAGGGGCAAAAGTCACTCTAATTGCCGGGCCAGTAAACCTCCCCACACCTACTGCTGTGAATCGCATTGATGTTGTCAGTGCGCTGGAGATGCAACAAACAGTTCAGAACTTAGCCGCCCAGCAGAATATTTTTATTTCTTGCGCTGCGGTAGCGGATTACCGCGCCGAGCAAGTTTCTGACGAGAAAATAAAAAAACAGGGTGACGAAATTACCCTTAAGTTAGTGAAAAACCCGGATATTGTCGCCGGGGTGGCTTCGATGGTTAAAAAACGTCCATTTGTTGTTGGATTTGCTGCCGAAACCCAGAATGTGGAAGAATACGCGCGACAAAAACTAGCGCGGAAGAATCTGGATCTTATTTGCGCTAATGATGTATCGCTCGCAGAGCATGGTTTTAACAGTGATACCAATGCCTTGCACCTTTTTTGGCCGACTGGAGAGAAACGTTTACCGCTCAGCGATAAGCACCTCCTCAGTCAGCGTTTAATAGACGAGATTGTCAGCCGTTATGATGAAAAAAATCGACATTAAAATTCTGGACCCACGTGTTGGCAAGGAATTTCCTTTACCAACGTATGCTACAGAAGGTTCTGCTGGGCTGGATTTACGTGCTTGTCTGGACGAAGCAGTTGATTTACTGCCGGGGCAAACTACATTGTTACCCACTGGTTTAGCGATACATATCGGTGATAACACTCTGGCGGCGGTCATTCTGCCGCGCTCAGGTTTGGGACATAAACACGGGGTGGTATTGGGTAATTTGGTCGGGCTGATTGATTCCGATTATCAAGGTCAGTTGATGGTGTCAGTCTGGAACCGTGGTCAACAGCCGTTCATCATCGAACCCGGCGAACGTATCGCACAAATGGTATTTGTTCCCGTAGTACAAGCAGAATTCAATTTGGTTGAAGATTTTGACCTTACTGAACGTGGTACCGGTGGTTTTGGTCATTCTGGGCGCCAATAACCTACCCTAGACCCTGATACCGTAAAAAAGCTATCACATAAGCCGCCGGGACTTGGTATCCAGTGCGGCCGGTATTGGGGTTTTTGTTATTAAGTCATTTTTAGCAAGGGTCTACTCGGACATGGCAGAAAAAGAAAATACGAAAAGGAATAGGCGCGAGGAAATTTTGCAGGCTTTAGCGCAAATGCTGGAATCCAGCGATGGCAGCCAACGCATTACTACCGCCAAACTCGCCGCGAATGTGGGAGTTTCGGAAGCCGCGCTTTATCGTCATTTCCCCAGCAAAACGCGGATGTTTGATAGCCTGATCGAGTTTATTGAAGACAGTCTGATGTCCCGCATTAATTTGATTCTGCAAGATGAAAAAGAGACGTTTAATCGCCTCCGGCTGATCCTATTGCTGATATTAGGCTTTGCGGAGCGCAATCCAGGGCTAACTCGCATCATGACCGGGCATGCACTGATGTTCGAGCAAGACCGCTTACAAGGGCGAATTAACCAGCTGTTTGAACGAATTGAAGTACAGCTACGTCAGGTGCTACGCGAGAAAAAACTGCGTGATGGGCAAGGTTTTATCCATGATGAAGCGCTATTGGCAACACAGCTATTAGCATTTTGTGAAGGGATGCTTTCACGTTTTGTTCGCTCAGAATTTCGCTACCGACCGACGCAAGAGTTTGATTCCCGCTGGCCTTTGATTGTGGCTCAGTTGCAATAAGCCACAAAGTCGCTGTGATAGTCATATAAAAAGGGCCAAACGGCCCTTTTTTGTATTTTCATAATGAGGAAATCTTAAACACCATATTGCTCACGATATTGGCGCACCGCCGTCAGATGAGCCGCCATCTCCGGTTTCTCCTCCAAATAACGGATCACATCATTCAACGTCACAATCGCGATGACTTTACAGTGATAATCATGTTCAACTTCCTGAATCGCAGAGATTTCACCACGACCACGCTCTTGACGATCTAATGAAATCATCACACCAGCTAGGGTGGCGCCCTGCGCATTGATAATTTCCATTGATTCACGAATCGCAGTACCAGCGGTTATCACATCATCCACCAGCATGACTCGGCCTTTTAACTGGCTCCCCACCAAGCTGCCACCTTCACCGTGATTTTTGGCTTCTTTACGGTTAAAGCAGTAAGGAACATCACGACCATGATGCTCAGCCAAGGCTACGGCGGCGGTGGTGGCAATAGGAATGCCCTTGTATGCTGGCCCGAATAAAAGGTCAAACTCCACACCACAATCCATTAACGCCGCGGCGTAGAAACGCCCGAGTTTTGCCAGATCAAGCCCGGTATTAAACAACCCTGCATTAAAGAAATAGGGGCTAATCCGCCCAGACTTCAGGGTAAATTCGCCAAACTTCAACACCTGCTTGTTAAGCGCAAACTCGATAAAATCGCGCTGATAGGCTTTCATTGGTACGTCTCCTCTAGATTGTGGCTACTGTCATTAATTACTTTGTTGAATGATTCGGTGCCTAAATTGCAGGCAAAAAAAAGGCGACTAGCAAGTCGCCTTTATCAATTATTGTTCTAACGCCGCCTTCTGCGCCAGGAAGATAGTTTCTATCCCTCCCCGAGCCAGTTCCAACAACGCCAGTAACTCTTCGTGACTGAACGGCTCGCCTTCTGCGGTGCCTTGCACCTCAATCATCCGGCCATCTTCCATCATCACCACATTCATATCAGTTTCTGCTGCAGAATCTTCTATATATTCCAGATCGCAAAGGGCTTCACCTTTCACGATACCAACAGAAACCGCAGCTACCAGCCCTTTCATCGGGTTAGCTTTCAATTTACCGGCGGCAACTAAGTTATTTAATGCATCAGCCAGAGCGACACAAGCGCCACTGATTGAGGCTGTACGGGTGCCACCATCAGCCTGCAACACATCGCAGTCTAACGTAATGGTGAACTCACCCAATTTCTTCAAATCAACTGCCGCACGCAAAGAACGAGCAATTAGGCGCTGAATTTCTAAAGTGCGACCACCTTGTTTGCCTTTTGCGGCTTCGCGCGCATTACGGCTGTGGGTCGAACGTGGCAACATGCCATATTCAGCGGTTATCCAGCCCTGACCTTGGCCTTTCAGAAAGCGCGGAACACCCTCTTCGACCGTGGCGGTGCACAATACTTTGGTATCGCCAAACTCAACCAACACGGAACCTTCAGCGTGTTTCGTGTAATTACGGGTCAGGGTCAATGGGCGGACTTGTTGTGCTGCTCGGCCTGCTGGGCGCATGGGGCTTTCTCCGGCTTTAAATCGATATTGGTCGCGCATTATACGGCCTTAGTGATGTAATGCCTATCCTGCCTGCGCCTCGGAGGCTATAATCCCTGCATCTTTTCTTGAAAACGGGTACGCAACAATGATCCGCAGCATGACCGCTTACGCTCGACGTGACATTAAGGGTGAATGGGGTAGCGCAGCCTGGGAGCTGCGTTCCGTTAACCAACGCTATTTAGAAACTTACATTCGCTTACCTGAACAGTTCCGTAGCCTGGAACCGGTTATTCGCGAACGTATCCGCGGCCGCCTGACCCGTGGCAAAATTGAGTGCAGCTTGCGCTTCGAGCTGGATGCTAACTCACAAAGCTCTTTGATCCTTAATGAGAAACTGGCAAAGCAACTGGTTGAAGCTGGTCAGTGGGTCAAGATGCAAAGTGATGAAGGCGAAATTAATCCAGTGGATATTCTGCGCTGGCCGGGTGTTATGGCCGCAGAAGAACAGGATCTGGATGCCATCAGCACTGAGCTGATGCAGGCACTGGATATTGTGTTGGATGACTTTATCGTTTCCCGCGAAACTGAAGGTGCAGCACTAAAAGCGCTTATTGAACAGCGGCTGGATGGCGTTAGTGCGGAAGTGGTTAAAGTCCGTGCGCATATGCCAAACATCTTGCAATGGCAGCGTGAGCGTTTGCTCAACAAACTGGAAGAAGCACAGGTTCAGTTGGAAAATACTCGCCTGGAGCAGGAATTAGTGCTGATGGCACAACGTGTCGATGTAGCTGAAGAGTTGGATCGACTTGAAGCGCATGTCAAAGAAACACACAATATTCTGAAGAAGAAAGAAGCCGTTGGCCGCCGCCTTGATTTTATGATGCAAGAATTCAACCGCGAGTCGAATACGCTAGCATCAAAATCTATCAATGCCGAAGTTACCAATTCAGCTATTGAGCTGAAAGTGCTTATCGAGCAAATGCGCGAGCAGATCCAGAACATCGAGTAACTTCTTTTATTCATCCGTTTTACTAAAGCCCGGAGAAATTTGGGCTTTTATTACTCTGCCTGCGCCAAGTGAATCAGTGAAAAAGCCTTTCCCTCACCGTCCAGTTCTGAACTGGCCAGTTTTTACAAATCCAGATTTCAAGTAAAAAGCTAACGCAGCGGGATTTTGTTCATTCACACTGAGCTTTCCCTTTAAATGCTGAGCATGCGCCAACAGCGTTTTCCCAAAACCTTTACCGTGATAGATGGGATCAATGAATAACACCTCCACTTTATTACCATCGAGGCCAATAAGCCCTACTGCCTCTCTGCTATTTTCAAATAACCAAACTTCTAGCCCAAGCAAATAAAATTGAATATCAGCCTCAGTTAGAAACAAATGCGATTCCCTTACTGCTTTTTCCCAAATCTCAACTAAGCGCGGAATGTCCTCAGATATCGCTCTTATTATCATTAGTTTCTCAAACTCTCATCTGTATAGGATAATTATCACTAGCCATTGAAAGCTTAAACAAACCTGCACCTAATTTTAAACAACATAGGACATTCGTTGTTTTTCCCCCGTTATATGAAGTATGTTGAACAAACAAAACTAGGTGCCCATATTTTCGAATAATTCCTGCGGAGAGGTTATGATCGCCACAACAACTTTACTGCTGTTTTCCGGTGCTTGTGTAGCACTTGCAGGTATTCAGCTGGGAACTTATTACCACACGTTGGCGGCAGCATTAGGGCTTTCACAACTTTTTATATTGGTACCAATAGGTTACGATGCAGTGCGGATACTCGGTGCATGCTATTTACTCTATTTGGCATGGAAAATACTCACCTCAGCCCACGGCGTCCCGATAAAAGCAGCGTTATCACCCGCTCCCGTATATAAGGCCTTCCGGAAAGGATTATTCACCAAATTGCTGAATCCCAAGATGGCTCTATTTGTACTGGCGCTGTTCCCACAATTTATCACCCCCAGTCAGGTTCAGTGATTGTGCAAATGCTGTTATTGGCAACCATCCTGAATGCTATTGGCTTGATTATTAATGGTAGCCTGATTTTAGTGGTCAGTAATATGAGTAACCGCTTTAAAATCGGGGCGTTTTCAGCTCGCTGGCCAAACTATTTGCTAAGCGGAGTCTTTACCGGATTAGCGTGTAAATTACTTTTCGATAGCCGCAAATAAAACTAGTGTCGGAATAATGTGAGTAAACAAGGAAAAGGATATGCAGTTAACTGTACTGGTTGATAACAACACCCTAATAGATAAATATCTTATAGCTGAACCAGGAGTTTGTTATCACATTGAAATTAATGGGAAAAATTTTCTTTTTGATACTGGTTACTCTGACGTTTTTCTATGTAATGCGGCAATTCTGGGTATTAATATCAGCAATATCGACAGTGTGATTTTCTCCCATGGTCATAACGACCATAGCGGGGGCTTAACCCATCTTGCACAATATCTAGACCGAACAAATCACTATAGTGAGCAGAAAATAAAACTTGTGGCTCACCCCAATGCATTTACCCCTAAATACTACGAAGATAAATCAATAGGTGCTCACTTTCCGGCTGATGGCTATTCCACCTTTTTCAAACGAATTGATCAGTCCGGTGTTTATTACATTACGGATAATTTACTTTTTTTAGGTGAGATAGAACGTAGTAATGATTTTGAAGGGCTGCATCCTATAGGGAAAACTATCAATTGTTGTGGCCATGAAGTTGACGACTTTGTCATAGACGACAGTGCGATAGTTTATACCAGCCCAGAGGGTATTGTAATTATTACTGGCTGCTCTCACTCTGGGATCTGCAATATTATTGATTATGCTATTAAAGTGACCGGTGATAAGCGCGTTCGGGCTGTTATTGGTGGTTTTCATCTATTAAATACAGAAAAATCCATCCTCACCAGAACATCAGACTATTTCAAGCAGCTCAGCGCACAAGCACTGTATCCCTGTCACTGTACTGACCTAAAAGCTAAAATAGCATTAGCCGGTGCGGTTGATATAGAAGAGGTCGGGGTTGGAATGGTACTTAACTTTAAGTAAAAATATTATCCGGAAAGGGGATTATATATATTTCACAATAAGTAATGTGTGGTCACGAACTTAAAATTAATACATAATCACTACCGAAATTTGAACATTTAAAGATGAAGGATTATGTAATGCTTAAGAATGTACTTTATTTTGATTCAATGCTGACACCAAAAATTCTTACTATTTTATATTGGCTCTCACTGTTTGGCATCATTGTATCCGGCGTACTGGCGATGTTTGGTAGTTTCTTCATAGGGATTGCCATCATCATCGGCGGTGGCATTAGTTCACGTATTGGTTTTGAGATGATCATGATTGTATTCAAAAATAATGAGTATCTGAAAAGAATCGCAGAAAAACCATAATCGTGATTTACCTCGGGTATTCTCATCTTGTTTCGAAATGGAATACCCAGATTGCTTACCACTGACATACTTCCATCATTAACTCACTAAAAACCATACTATCCCCACTACACTCCAATAAACCATGTCTCATCTTTCTTTTCTCATTTTAGGATTTAGCCTAAATGAACGTAACAATATAAAAAATAGTGTCTTTTATTTTTTCATGCTTAACTTTCATCACAACCTTAAAGTAAAAAAAGCATTTAATATGATTATCACTACTATCTACGATCTGGTATGAATAAATTACACATATACTTTATTCGGTAGGTGATCTGGATAGAGTCATGTTCTACAGGTCAGGATGATTATTCATCACTGGGAGGGTTAGGAATAGGGCCTTCTGAGTTTCCGGCTAAGGTAAGTAAAAGACTCATATACACTTTTAGGGGGTCGCATATGTTCGAAAACCAAGACACGTCGATCCTCAATGCTTACTTTGGTACTCATAGCCCATTTTGGCGGCTTGCTTTTGATAGCCAAGCTTTAGAGTTATCTGCAGTTAAAGGGACAACAAATATCGCAATATCCCTTAATTTAGTCCAAACAATGAGAATCCGGAGCTTAACCGGAATTACTGCAAGTTTAGATATTGAAATTGAAATTTATGGTCACCCCCTTCATCTACATCTTGTCGGCCGCAAGATTAATAAGAAAGAATGGGGAGGTACTGCCTCAGCCTATGCTGATACTGAATCTGTAGCTCGTGACTTGGTCATAGGTCTTTCCTTTGCAGAGCAGGTCGTTTCTGAAGCTAATTCAGTGATTGTTATTCTTGATAAAGATGGGTGCGTACAACGATTTAACCACCTTAGCGAAGAATATACCGGTAAGAAAGAGCAAGATGTTATTGGTAAAAACGTCTATGACTTATTTATGACAGCCAAGGAAGGGGCGTCGTCACGGAAAAATATTGAGGGATTCTTTCAGCGTGGTGCATCTTATGAAGCAGAGCGTTGGGTTAACACCGTTAAAGGAAAGCGCCTATTTTTATTCCGCAATAAGTTTGTTCATAGTGGTAGCGGTAAAAATGAGCGCTATCTCATCTGCTCTGGCACTGATATTACCAAAGAGAGACGCGCTCAAGAACGCCTTAGGATTCTGGCCAATACCGATATGATTACTGGTTTACCTAATCGCCATGCTATTCATGAACGCATAAACAGCGCAATCCAAACCCGTGTTGACACCTCTGTAGGTATTATTTATCTCGATCTCGATAACTTCAAAAAAGTGAATGACCATTACGGCCATATGTTTGGTGATCGGTTACTGAAGGATGTTTCTCAGGCTATTTTAAGTTGCCTGGGTGACAACGAAATGCTTGCCCGGTTAGGAGGTGATGAGTTTATTGTTTTGGTCGAAAACGCTACGATAAACTTGCTTGAAACAACTGCACAGAGAATTCTCAACCGTATGAAATCGCCTTTCCGGATTGGATTGATCGAGGTATATACCGGCTGTTCAATTGGTCTTGCACTATGCCCTGAGCATGGCGACACATTGGAAAATATTATTCGCAGCGCAGATACCGCTATGTATACCGCAAAAGAACATGGAAAACAGACCTATTCAATTTTCTCGCAGCAAATGAATAAAAAAGTATCCGAATATGTTTGGCTCGATACCAATTTACGCAAGGGTTTAGAACAGCACCAATTACATGTCTATTACCAGCCAAAAATATCAACCAAAACAGGAAAAGTGCACAGTGTAGAAGCACTCGTCAGATGGTTATCGCCTGAACGAGGTTTGATTGCTCCTCTGGAATTTATCTCCTATGCCGAAGAATCCGGACTTATCAGGCCCCTGGGTAAATGGGTACTGCAAACATCGATGCAACAAGCCGTCGATTGGAGAAAACGCGGGATTAACCTACGAGTTGCCGTCAATGTTTCTGCTCGACAATTGATAGATGAGGCTATCGTTACCAGCTTTATTGAATCTCTCGAAGCCAGCGGACTGGAATCTAGCTTGGTCGATGTTGAATTAACGGAAAGTTGCTTAATTGATAATGAAGACGCCGCTATCAATATAATTAAACAGCTACGCTACTTAGGTGCTCAAGTTCACTTAGATGATTTTGGTACTGGTTATTCTTCACTCTCTCAGTTAGCGCGCATCCCTATTGATGCCATTAAGCTGGATCAAAGTTTTGTTCGCCATATTGATACTAATCCTATTTCACAATCTCTGGTACGAGCCATTATCGTTGTCGCCGAAGCACTTAAAATGCAAGTGATCGCCGAAGGGGTAGAAACTAAAGAGGAAGAAGAATTTCTGGATTCTATTGGTATTGATGAAAAACAGGGATTTCTTTATGCTAAACCAATGCCCGCAGATGAACTGGAGCATTGGCTGATAACACAACACCCTCACCTTTCACTGGATTAGGTGCAAAAACTATATAGCTTTTGGTATTCCTGAAGCATGTCTGTCTTGCAACATAACCAGCCGTTCAATATAGGCGATATCTTTCGGTTCAATAGACAATGCAGAATCAACCCAGTCTTCTGTAATATCCATTAATTCAGAACGCGTTAATTGTAGAACACGCTGCCGCACTCGAATCATAGCTCGTATGGCATTTAATTTAGGCTTGATAGTGTCTATAAATGTGCGTGTCGCAAGATAAGCATCCCCCGGCTGAAATAACTTATCTATTAATCCACGGCTCTCATACCATTCCGCAGCATGGGGTTCACCTGTCCAAATCAGTTGTTCTGCCACTTTCATACCCGCTTTTCTGGCAACTAGTGAATATCCCCCCATACCCGGAAATAAATTAAATGCAATTTCCGGAAATCCCATTCTGGCGGTCGTTTGTGCTAATACAAAGTGATGAGCTAATGCCGCTTCAAATCCCCCACCCAGTGCACTCCCTTCAATCATTGCAATAGAGATAGCACCAGTATCAAACCCACGAGAAGCCGCATGAACACAATCTACGCAAGCACGAGCATAAGCCATTAGCGCTTCCCGCTTACGATTTCTGATCATTTGGGCAAAAAAGTTTAAATCCCCTCCTACATTAAACATATTAGGCACCATCGAACCAGTTACCCAAAAATCGATAGGTAATTTTGATTCTTTAGCGGCCTGTACCAATGTCATAATATTTTCAATTAACTCCAGATTAAAACAGGGGCGGGGATGAGCACGCAGCAACATCCACATGGTATTGCGACCTTCTTCGTAATAAGCCGATATTTGAGATAAATGGCCGGCCTCAGTAAAAGCGCGGCAACTAGGGAGATTAATCATGTTCATATTCTATCCTATGGGTGAGTTAAACACAGATGGTGCTATCGCCTCGGCCTTCTTGAGGAAGTGCTACATTTGCCTTAATGGTGGCAATTTAAGCGGGCAGATAAATAGTGAGTCACCCAATGGATAAATGATGAAAATAATCTGCCGATAGCTCGTCGCGCAGAATGTACACCATGGCGGCCACTGCAATGTCGACTGTCTCCATGTCGATTTTCAGTGTTTATATGACCATGCTCGATCAAAAATTTGTAGTAACAGCGCTCAAACTAAATATGTTTAGTGCTTTTATTATACTTTCAATTATTAACTCTTATCCGGTCACGGAAGAACCTGAATTAAAGCTAAATAAGCTTCATGAAGATCAAGTTTTTTTGAAATGCTTGGAGAATATATTTTGGCTGGCTTTAAAATTGCGATGACTATAGCCGCAATGTTAATAGGTTTTTTGCTATAACTTCAGCCATTAATGCTTTATTTAGCACCTTATTCAACATCAGTTTCCAAGGCATACTGGGATATCTATTTTATCCGCTAGCTCTACTAATTGGCATCCCCGCTCAAGATGCTTTGTATGCAGGGAGTATTATGGCGACTAAACTGGTGGCAAATGAGTTCGTTGCATGATTGAGCTGAAAAAAGTTTCCGCCGAAATGTTGCCGAGAGATTTGGGTATTCTTTCTGTATTTTTAGTCTCTTTTGCTAAATTAGCCTCTATTGAAATTGTTACTGGTGCCATTAAAGGGCTAAATGAGCAGCAAGGTAATGTAGTTTCACGATTCGGATTAAAACTAGTATATGGTTCAACTTTGGTTAGCTTACTTTCTGCTGCTATTCCCAGACTAGTCTTGTAACAAAAATACGGTTTATCCATATAAAGTTAATGATATTACAGGCCTTTTACTTCCAATCGGGAGGTAAAAGACCATAAAGCTCAAACTCAATATTTACCTTTAGAAATCAACATATACAATAGTATCAACACGCATAACAGACTCTTGCGCAAACTGCTGTTTATACTGGGAGCGCAGCGCTTCTATTGTATTCTCTTTGTCATCTTTTATGGATAAGCACTAACGCCTTACTATTTTCTTTAGCCACATCCCATCATTTCCCAACCATTGCCCTTTAGCATCAATAACTGTCAGGCAATCCTTGAAGCGGCTGGTGACATCATTATCAACAAAAGACTGTCATTCAGTGGTGGAAATAGCTAGGTCATGAGGGCGGCTCAAACCGAAAAAGAGGGTCGTTTGTGTCATCGGTTCACCTTTAATACAGCCGGGAGACGTTACTTTCACCGTTGCTGTATTGGCTTGACCTGTTCTATCAATCAACCATCCAGCAATGCTCCGATAGCTACCATACCAGCCAAGAATACAGCCCGATATTGGCGCTAATTAACACACTTACCCATGAAAAACCCCACTGAAACAAAAGATAAAATAGAGATAAAAACCACCACTCGATGAGTTACTCTGCAATCAAGTAGAATAATCATCACATGACCTTTAAGCTCTCCCACACTATCTTAATAATTGATTTTCACCCTAAAACAACTAATGAATAACAAACCAATAGTTATTTTTTTATATAAAAATATCAATAAGATAATTAATATTTCAATTAGATTAAATAATTTGAAACGCACGGTTTAGAAAATCTCAGTCGCGACGTTTTTGCTTAGTGACTAAGCTGCCCCCCTTTACTGCCCTTAAGAAATTACATTCAATATGCTACTCAGTGTTCTTTATATTATCGGTATCACCGCTGAAGCCATGACCGGTGCACTGGCCGCAGGCCGCCGTCAGATGGATATGTTTGGCGTCATTATCATTGCATCTGCAACTGCTATCGGTGGCGGCTCAGTCAGAGATATATTGCTGGGCCACTATCCGCTTGGGTGGGTTAAGCACCCTGAATACATTGTTATTGTCGCCGTTGCTGCGATCGTCACAACCTGGATGGCTCCGTTAATGAAGCATTTGCGCCATTTGTTTTTAGTGCTTGATGCCATCGGACTAATTGTTTTTTCTATTATTGGCGCACAAATCGCCCTCGATATGGGCCACAGCACAATTATTGCTGCCATAGCCGCTGTGATTACCGGCGTATTTGGCGGTGTCCTGCGCGATATGTTCTGTAACTGCATTCCATTGGTGTTTCAGAAAGAAATTTATGCCGGTATCTCGTTTGCTGCTGCATGGATCTACATAGCGCTACAGCAATACACGCCGCTATCCCATAACTGGGTTATTATTATTACATTGGTCACTGGGCTAAGCGCACGGTTGCTGGCTCTGAGATTCCGCCTTGGCCTGCCCGTATTCAAATATGAACATTCAGAACATTAACCCCATCCCGGAGATTACTCTTCGGGCCGAAACCCTGTAATTCCCTGTTGCGATAAGAAATCAGCCATCACTTGGATTTCTGGGTGATGTAAAAAATGATTAATGTGTTTCGCCCGCACCGCTCCAATACCCGATATTAAGCGCCATTCGGCAATACTCCGTTGCTGTAAAGAGTGCCACTGAGAATCAATAGGTATCGCCTGCGGGAATCCCAAAGCCTGTAACCATTGAGGAAAAGGCTGTTGTCTGGCGCGTTGAAATTGCAGATAAATCTTCTCTGCTCGACCTTGCCCAATACCAGGAACGGCCGCAATCTGCTCTACAGACAGTGACAACCAATCAACCAAGCTATTAATAAGCCCATGGTGGACAAGTTCTCGCCAGAGCCCACTTCCCACACCCTGCATATCTAACCCGTTAGCACCACTAAGCCATGCTAAGCGAGATAGAAACTGGGGTTTGCACTCAAGAGGTAAAAGGTGAAAACAACTTAACTGATGGAACTTATTTGCAGCAGGCGGGGTAATTTCGTGCCGCTGGCTTACTCGCCAGATAACATTATCCAATCGTGGAATACCCTGCCCAGCCAATGTGATAGTGACTTGGTCACCCGGTACAATATCCCACTGTTTCCAGCGGGCAATAGATCCAATATTTACTCGACGAATCCATTTGTCATCAATTTTTACCGGAGCTACCTGTAAAATAGCGGTAACTTTACCAGTGCGACCAACGGTAAAATGGATATCTTTGATTTCAGTTATTTCCTGGGGAGGTGGATATTTCCATGCTACAGACCAGTTTCCTGGTGTTGCATGCCAATGACGCCCTGCTGGCTCATCTTCTTGACGGATAACCACGCCATCAGTCACAAAAGGTAGCGGCATTTGAAACCAGAGCTTTCGCCAGTGAGCAACATCGCTACTGGAAAAGACGGGTTCGCTGTAATAAGCAGTTAAAGGAAAGCCCATTTTTTTTAATAATGCAGTTTTTTCCTTCATACTTTTTGGCCCATCCGGCCATGCCCAAATAAAAATACCCAATTTGGTCAGGAATGGAGTTGCAGACTTGCGCATCAGAGCACCTGCAACAGAAGCTCGGGCATTGACACCTCCCGACTGCACTTGTTGATGCCCCTCCATTTGTAAGAATAATTCCCCCTGTAGAGTTAACGAAGGGGGCGCTGCGGTAATATATTGAGGAATAGCAGAAATAAGCGGTGCTTTATCCGTCCAGTCCTGACCTTTCAAGCCATTTCCTCGACTCAAAATTTGAGTCAGGTTTCCTGACTTATAAACCAGTGTGACCGCAACGCCATCTATTTTGGGCTGCACCCAGAGATTCTTCCGCCCCGCCATCCAGTCAATAAGTGCAGTTTCATCTTTAAGCTTTTTTAAGCCGGTGTGAGCAACAGGATGAGGACTCTTCCCGTTACCCGCAATCAACGTGCTATTCTTCGTATCCGGTAGCCCATGACATAATCGCCACCCATGCAGTTTGTCCTGCAATTGATCATAAATATTATCAGAAAGCAGGCTAATACCTTGCTGGTGATATGCCAAATCCCACTGAAAGAGCTGCTTCTCCAAAAGATTAATTTCGCCTGACATTCTTTCTTCTGACCATTCAGGGCACACAGACTCCGCTCTGGCCCCCCAATTTATAAAACCAAGAATCAGTAGGCTTAGTATTTTCAATTTTTTGCGCATTCATCAGTACCTCCCTTTGCTGGCGGGCAGTAAAACCTGAAATGGCTCGTCCGTCGAAGGGGAAAAAACTTAAATGCGTAAGTGACCGAATAATACTTTTGCACTTGCTGCAACAAGCTGAAATTACGCAATGCTCCCCGCAAAATCATAAAAACGTGCTGTTTATGGGCGAAACATTGAGGTGAAATGTGTTGTAACGCTGCATGACGCGTTACAGCCGTGTATACTGTGCGGAGATTCACACTTCTGCTTTCTACATATCAACCTAATCAACTGAAACGTCATCATGGTTCAAGGCACGCTATACATAGTTTCTGCACCTAGTGGGGCAGGGAAATCAAGTCTGATTCAGGCTTTGTTAAAAACACAACCTTTGTACGACACGCAGGTTTCTGTTTCTCATACCACACGTGATATACGTCCAGGGGAAAATCACGGCGAACATTACTTCTTTGTTTCTAAGGAAGAATTTTGCCAAATGATTGATGACGATGCTTTTCTTGAGCATGCCAAAGTTTTTGAAAATTACTATGGCACCTCACGTCTGGCGATTGAGCAGATTCTCGCAACCGGTGTCGACGTGTTTTTAGATATCGACTGGCAAGGCGCGCAGCAAATTCGCGCAAAAATGCCGACCGCGCGCAGTATTTTTATTTTGCCTCCATCCAAAGAAGAATTGGATCGCCGCTTGCGTGGCCGTGGGCAGGATAGCGAGGAGGTTATTGCAAAGCGAATGGCGCAAGCTGTCGCGGAGATGACCCACTACGCAGAATATGATTATTTAATCGTGAATGATGATTTCAATCTGGCATTGTCTGATCTGAAAACCATTATTCGCGCTGAACGACTGCGTTTAGGCCGCCAGAAACAGCGGCATGACGCTTTAATCACCAAATTATTGGCAGACTGAACAGAGTTTCAGTATCATGCCCAGTCATTTCGTCACCTGTGGAGTAGCAGAATTATGGCACGCGTAACTGTTCAAGACGCTGTAGAGAAAATTGGTAACCGTTTTGACCTGGTGTTGGTCGCTGCTCGTCGGGCACGTCAAATCCAGTCCGGCGGTAAAGACGCACTGGTTCCAGAAGAAAACGATAAAGTTACTGTGATTGCGCTGCGCGAAATCGAAGAAGGCCTGATTACAAATCAGATTCTCGATGTACGTGAACGCCAAGAACAGCAAGAGCAGGAAGCCGCAGAGATCCAAGCGGTAACCGCGATTGCTGAAGGTCGTCGTTAATTAGACAGCGAGTCTACTTTGTACCTGTTTGAAAGCCTGAATCTGCTGATTCTACGTTACCTGCCAGAGGAGCAGATTAAGCGCCTCAAACAGGCATACCTTGTCGCACGTGATGCTCACGAGGGTCAGACACGCTCCAGTGGTGAGCCCTATATAACTCACCCGGTTGCTGTGGCCTGTATTCTTGCGGAGATGCGGCTCGATTACGAAACCTTAATGGCGGCGCTGTTACATGACGTCATTGAAGATACCCCTGCTACCTATCAAGATATGGAGCAGTTGTTTGGGAAAAGCGTAGCCGAGCTGGTCGAGGGCGTTTCTAAACTCGATAAACTGAACTTCCGCGATAAGAAAGAAGCCCAGGCGGAGAACTTCCGCAAAATGATCATGGCGATGGTGCAGGATATCCGCGTCATTTTGATCAAACTGGCTGACCGCACCCATAACATGCGAACGCTGGGCTCTTTGCGCCCGGATAAACGTCGCCGTATTGCCCGCGAAACCCTTGAAATATATAGCCCACTGGCTCACCGGTTGGGTATTCACCATTTAAAAACCGAGCTGGAAGAGCTGGGTTTTGAAGCGCTTTATCCCAATCGCTACCGCGTGATTAAAGAAGTGGTGAAAGCCGCACGTGGTAACCGCAAAGAAATGATCCAAAAAATCTTGGCGGAAATTGAAGGGCGTCTGACGGAAGCTGGGATACCTTGCCGCGTCAGTGGTCGAGAAAAGCATCTCTACTCAATCTATTGCAAGATGAACCTGAAGGAGCAGCGTTTTCACTCCATCATGGATATCTATGCTTTTCGGGTTATCGTTAAAGAAGTCGATACTTGCTATCGCGTGCTGGGGCAAGCTCATAGCCTGTATAAACCCCGCCCTGGCCGAGTAAAAGACTATATTGCTATTCCTAAGGCTAACGGCTATCAATCGTTGCATACCTCATTAATCGGCCCTCATGGAGTTCCGGTAGAGGTACAAATCCGTACTGAAGATATGGATCAGATGGCCGAAATGGGGGTTGCAGCACACTGGGCTTATAAAGAGCAAGGTGAGTCCGGCACCACCGCACAGATCCGCGCTCAGCGCTGGATGCAAAGCTTGCTGGAATTACAGCAAAGCGCGGGCAGCTCATTTGAATTTATTGAAAGCGTAAAATCTGATTTGTTCCCTGATGAGATTTACGTTTTCACCCCGGAAGGGCGCATTGTTGAATTGCCTGCCGGTGCAACACCTGTCGATTTTGCTTATGCCGTGCATACTGATATTGGCCATGCTTGTGTTGGCGCGCGCGTTGATCGTCAGCCCTATCCACTTTCTCAGTCACTCAGCAGTGGCCAAACTGTTGAGATAATTACCGCTCCGGGTGCGCGACCAAATGCCGCTTGGCTGAATTTTGTTGTCAGCTCGAAAGCTCGCGCCAAAATTCGTCAATTGCTGAAAAACCTTAAACGTGATGAATCGGTAAGCCTTGGTCGCCGATTACTGAATCATGCTTTAGGAAATGGCCGAAAACTGTCTGATATTTCTGAAGAAAATATCAAACATGAATTGGATCGTATGAAGTTAGCAACGCTGGATGATTTGCTGGCGGAGATTGGGCTGGGTAATGCAATGAGTGTGGTGGTGGCGAAAAACCTCTTGGGTGACCCGTCCACGCTGGCAACTTCTGGTACCCGTAACCTGGCAATTAAAGGTGCCGATGGCGTCCTGATTACCTTTGCCAAGTGCTGCCGCCCAATTCCGGGTGACCCAATTATCGCCCATATCAGCCCCGGCAAAGGTTTGGTTATCCATCATGAGTCCTGCCGTAATATCCGTGGCTACCAAAAAGAGCCAGAGAAGTTTATGGCGGTTGAATGGGACCAAGAGACTGAACAAGAATTTATTGCTGAAATTAAAGTCGATATGTTCAACCAGCAAGGTGCCTTGGCAAATCTGACTGCGGCAATTAATGCGGCCGAATCAAATATTCAAAGCCTGAATACTGAAGAGAAAGATGGCCGGGTATACAGCGCCTTTATTCGCCTGACTACTCGTGACCGAGTCCATCTGGCTAACATTATGCGTAAGATTCGTATCATGCCAGATGTGGTCAAAGTCAGCCGTAACCGTAATTAACGCCTATGAATCCTCAACGCTATGCGCGGATTTGTGAAATGCTTGCTACCAGGCAGCCGGATTTGACGGTTTGTCTGGAGCAAGTACATAAACCTCATAATGTCTCCGCGATTATTCGCACTGCTGATGCCGTCGGCATTCATCAGATTCACGCGATTTGGCCTACCCCTGAAATGTACACGCGGCTCTCTTCGGCTGCCGGTAGCAACAGCTGGGTTCAGGTAAAAACACACTCTGATATTACCGATGCTATAACTCATTTAAAATCGCAAGGTATGCAAATACTTGCGACGCATCTATCTGATAAAGCAGTTGATTTTCGTGAAATTGATTATACTCGTCCAACCTGTATTTTAATGGGGCAGGAAAAAACGGGGATATCTAAAGAAGCTTTGGCAATGGCTGATAAAGACATCATTATTCCGATGATCGGAATGGTGCAATCCCTGAATGTATCAGTCGCTTCAGCACTCATTTTATATGAAGCCCAGCGGCAGCGGCAAAATGCCGGCATGTATCACCGAACACAAAGTGTTTTGTCAGAAGATGAGCAACAGCGGCTATTATTTGAAGGTGGCTACCCGGTGCTGGCGCAAGTGGCTAAACGCAAAGGGCTTCCCCGGCCTCATATTGATGAGCAAGGCCAGGTTATCGCTGATGTGCAATGGTGGTCAGCCATGCAATCCACGGAGTCTTAAATGAAAGGCCGCCTACTGGATGCCGTACCCCTCAGTACACTTTCCGGTGTTGGCGCGAGTCAGGCCGGAAAACTGGCTAAGATGGGTCTGGAAACCATTCAAGACCTGCTGCTTCACCTTCCGCTACGTTACGAAGATCGCACACGACTATACCGAATTGGCGATCTGTTGCCCGGCCTTTCCGTCACTGTTGAAGGTGAAGTTCTCCGCTCTGATATCAGTTTTGGCCGCCGCCGCATGATGACCTGCCAAATCAGCGACGGTAGCGGTGTGCTCACCCTGCGCTTTTTCAATTTTAATGCCGCAATGAAAAACAGCTTATCGCCGGGTAAGCATGTAATTGCCTATGGTGAGGCTAAACGGGGAAATACTGGCCCTGAAATCATTCACCCAGAATATCGGGTGCATGGCGAAAATATCGGTGTTGAATTACAAGAATCATTGACCCCCGTTTACCCCACAACGGAAGGTATTCGTCAGGCAACTTTGCGTAAACTTATTGATCAAGCTCTGGCGATGCTGGATTCCAGCGTCATTGCTGAATTGTTGCCGATTGAATTAAGCCGCTCGCTGATCAGCCTGCCAGAAGCGATTCATACTTTGCATCGTCCACCAGCAGACATTCAACTAGCCGAGTTAGAACAAGGCAAGCATCCTGCTCAGCGGCGGCTGATAATGGAAGAACTGCTGGCCCATAACCTCAGCATGCTGGCGGTCAGGGCGGGAGCACAAAGTTATCGGGCGCTATCCTTATTGCCCGAAGAACAACTTAAACAACGTTTTCTTGCGGCACTGCCTTTCACGCCAACCCAAGCCCAACAGCGGGTTGTGGCGGAAATCGAGCAAGATATGACACATAATTTCCCGATGATGCGGCTGATTCAAGGGGACGTTGGCTCGGGAAAAACACTGGTTGCCGCACTGGCCGCACTGCGTGCTATTGCCCATGGTAAGCAGGTCGCGTTGATGGCTCCCACTGAGTTATTGGCTGAACAGCATGCCAATACTTTCCGCCAATGGCTGGAACCGTTAGGTTTACAAGTAGGCTGGCTGGCTGGGAAACAAAAAGGCAAAGCACGGCTGGCACAACAAGAAGCTGTCGCCAGTGGTCAGGTCGCCATGGTCGTGGGTACTCACGCCATGTTTCAGGAGCAAGTGCAGTTTTCTGGATTAGCACTAGTTATTATTGATGAGCAGCATCGTTTTGGTGTTCACCAGCGGCTCGCGTTATGGGAAAAGGGTGAGGAGCAAGGCTTCCATCCACACCAGTTGATTATGACAGCAACCCCCATTCCCCGAACGCTGGCTATGACGGCCTATGCTGATCTCGATACCTCGGTCATTGACGAACTGCCCCCTGGCAGAACCCCAGTCACGACAGTGGCGATTCCAGATACTCGCCGCAGTGATGTGATTCAACGGGTTAAAAATGCCTGTTTGGAAGAGGGCCGACAAGCTTATTGGGTCTGCACCTTGATTGAAGAATCTGAGCTGCTGGAAGCCCAAGCCGCTGAAGTTACCTGCGAGGAGCTGAAAATTGCCTTGCCGGAGATTAAAGTCGGTTTGGTACATGGCCGGATGAAAGGGCCAGAAAAACAAGCAGTTATGCTGGCTTTCAAACAAGGTGAATTACAATTACTGGTTGCTACCACCGTGATTGAAGTTGGGGTTGATGTACCGAATGCCAGTTTGATGATTATCGATAATCCGGAGCGGTTAGGGTTAGCGCAATTGCACCAGTTACGTGGCCGCGTGGGCCGTGGGGCCGTCGCTTCACACTGTGTTCTGCTGTATAAAACACCGCTGAGTAAAACGGCTCAGATGCGTTTGCAAGTGCTGCGCGACAGTAATGACGGTTTTGTTATCGCCCAGCGGGATTTAGAGATTCGCGGCCCCGGCGAATTATTAGGGACGCGCCAAACCGGCAGTGCCGAGTTTAAAGTGGCTGATTTACTGCGCGATCAGGCCATGATTCCAGAAGTGCAAAGAGTGGCTCGTCACCTACATCAACAATATCCCGAACATGCACAGGCATTAATAGAACGCTGGCTACCAGAGCGAACGCGTTATACCAATGCTTGATGATTAAGGGGCGGTTTTGTCCGCCCCTTAAGACTATTCTTACAACAGAATTATCCCACTACCGCCGGGAAGATTGGCAGCAACAGATAAAGCTTAATCACGATCACATTGACGATATCAATAAAGAACGCACCGACCATCGGCACCACCAAGAAAGCTAAATGTGATGGACCGAAACGGTCAGTAATGGCCTGCATATTCGCAATGGCCGTCGGTGTCGCACCTAAACCAAAACCACAATGGCCCGCCGCTAACACGGCCGCATCATAGTTTTTACCCATCAACCGATAAGTAACAAAGATAGCGTACAGCGCCATCGCCAATGCTTGTACCGACAAGATAACCAACATCGGCAATGCCAGTGAAGCCAGTTCCCACAGTTTCAGGCTCATCAAGGCCATTGCCAGGAACAGTGACAAACTGACATTCCCCAACACCGAAACCGCGCGATCAAAGACTTTATAGAAGCCGATTACCGCGAGTGTGTTACTGAGAATAACTCCGATGAATAACACGCAGACGAAGGTCGGTAATTCAAACATCGTGCCCTGTAACGCACTAGAAATCACTTGGCCAGCCATCAGGCAAATCGCAATCATGGCGATGGTTTCGACCAAGACCAATGAAGTTATCATGCGGCCCGCCGAAGGCTTTTCAAAAGCGGAGGGTACTTCGCTGTCCTCTGGGGTGCCATCTGGTGTGGAAGAGTGTTTGACCAGATAGCGAGCCACTGGGCCACCAATCAACCCGCCCAAAACAAGGCCAAATGTTGCACAAGCCATGGCCACTTCAGTTGCATTTTCAAAGCCATAGCGTTCAACAAACACTTTGCTCCATGCTGCGCCGGTACCGTGCCCACCGGATAATGTAATTGAGCCAGCCAATAAGCCCATGAGCGGATCTAAACCCATCAGCTTCGCGAGAGCGATGCCAATTGCGTTCTGCATCAGTAGCAAACCAACGACCACAAAGACAAACACACTCAAGGCCTTGCCACCGGCGCGTAAACTCGCCAAGTTAGCATTCAGGCCAATTGTTGCAAAGAATGCCAGCATCAAGGGGTCTTTCAGCGACATATCAAAACTGATTTCCCAACCGAGGGTCTTTTGCATCAGCAGCATCATGAAAGCCACCAGCAGGCCACCGGCAACAGGTTCTGGAATAGTGTACTTTTTTAGAAAAGGGACTGTTTGTACGAGTTTTCGGCCTAACAATAAAACCAGACAGGCCGCGACTAGCGTGCCGTAGGTATCGAGATGAAACATCTTGGTACTCCATGCGATTAAAATATCGAATAAAAATATGACGTTAGACAGTTCCTTAATAAACGCCAAAGCAGTAAGAAGAGGATTAGAAAAAAAAATCCTCTCGATTACAAGTTTAGTAAAAGAAAAACATGAACTAGCGGCAAACAAGAATATTTAAGAAAACACAGCGCAACCGATTGCTTTTGTGAGGCAGATCATTAAAATGCCCTCTTTGCCGATCCGGGAATGCCACTCCATGTCTACGCAATCCGCCGAACTTGATGCACCGCAGCAAACAACAACTCGCCCCAGCGAACTCATTTATCGTTTAGAAGACCGCCCGCCACTCACCCAAACTTTGTTTGCCGCATGCCAACATTTATTGGCTATGTTTGTCGCGGTGATAACCCCCGGCCTGCTAATTTGTCAGGCGCTAGGGCTGCCAGCGGAAGATACCCAGCGCATTATCAGCATGTCACTGTTTGCCTCCGGCCTGGCGTCGCTGCTGCAAATTAAAACTTGGGGGCCGGTGGGCTCTGGCCTGTTATCCATTCAGGGCACCAGTTTTAACTTTGTTTCTCCGCTGATTATGGGCGGTTTGGCGCTGAAAAATGGTGGGGCTGATATCCCGACCATGATGGCGGCCTTGTTCGGTACCTTGATGGTTGCGTCCTGTACCGAAATTATACTTTCCCGTTTCTTGCATCTGGCGCGCCGCATTATCACCCCTCTGGTATCCGGTATTGTGGTGATGATTATCGGCCTGTCATTGATTCAAGTTGGGCTGACATCTATTGGTGGCGGTTATGGTGCGATGAGCGACCATACTTTTGGCTCACCTAAAAATCTCTTATTAGCCGGCTCCGTGCTGTTAGTCATTATTTTACTGAACCGCCAGCGCAATCCGTATCTACGAGTGGCCTCTTTGGTTATCGCCATGGCAGTGGGTTATCTGTTGGCGTGGGCGCTAGGTATGTTGCCTGAAAGCCGCCCAGTGGTAGACACCGCCCTGATTACCATCCCAACGCCGCTGTACTATGGTTTGTCTTTTGACTGGAACCTGCTGGTACCGCTGATGCTTATCTTCATGGTGACCTCACTTGAGACCATCGGGGATATCACCGCAACCTCAGATGTATCAGAGCAACCGGTTCGCGGCCCGCTGTACATGAAGCGCCTCAAGGGCGGTGTATTAGCAAATGGTTTGAACTCCATGCTTTCCGCCGTGTTTAACACTTTCCCGAACTCCTGCTTTGGCCAAAACAATGGAGTTATCCAGTTGACCGGGGTTGCCAGCCGCTATGTCGGTTTTGTGGTTGCACTGATGCTGATTGTTCTGGGCCTATTCCCTGCGGTGGCTGGGTTTGTGCAGCATATTCCAGAACCCGTGCTGGGCGGCGCAACTCTCGTCATGTTCGGCACGATTGCCGCTTCCGGTGTGCGGATCGTCTCTCGCGAAACCCTTAACCGCCGTGCGATTATGATTATGGCGTTGTCATTGGCGGTCGGTATGGGTGTGGCACAGCAACCACTGATTCTGCAATTTGCACCTGACTGGATCAAAACTCTGCTTTCTTCCGGAATTGCCGCTGGCGGTATTACTGCCATCGTACTTAACTTACTCTTCCCAGAAGAAAAATAATCTTTACGCTAATACGTCACTGAAATGGCCGGTCGGAAAAGACACCGGCCATTTTTTTATGCCCCGATAACTGATTGTCTATTGAGCTAATGAACAATTTGCGGCATAAACAGAGTTCCGTATACAGACTGGCGTGGAAATACCGGATGAAATTTCTCGGGAAAGTGCTGCTAACGTTATTACTGCTATTAGTACTGTCTATAGTGCTGTGCTATGTACTGCTTCAAACTAGCTGGGCTGCTGGTTGGTTAAGCCGTTGGGTCAGTGATAACAGTGAATATCGCCTCTCTCTGGGGAAAATAGACCACTCATGGTCACAACCTGGGCAAATCAGCTTTACTGATGTCACGCTAGGGCGGGCCAAGCAACCTCCATTTCTTATTGCTCAGCAGGCCGTATTTGGTCTGGGCTGGCAACAACTGACCGAGCCTCGCCATTTTCTCAGCCTTAATTTGCAAAATGGTAGTTTAACCCTCAATAACAGCACATCACCGCTACCTTTGCAGGCTGATACTTTGCGGCTGACCAATATGGCGCTGAATACCACTATTGAGCCGCAAAATGCGGCTGGTCAGTGGAAAGTGGTTGGGCAACAAGTCAATGGCGGGCTGATCCCTTGGCAGCCACTACCCGGTAATAGTTTGGGCGAAAATGCCCAATTTCAGTTCAGCGCGGGTTCTTTGACCATCAATGGCATTACTGCTGAAAAACTGTATCTGCAAGGTTCAATACAGAAAAACACTCTTACTTTGAATAATTTCGGGGCTGATATCGCGCAAGGGGAACTGACGGGTAATGCCAGCCAATCCGCTGACGGAAGTTGGCTAGTCGATCGCTTGCGCTTGAGTAATATTCGCCTGCAAACCTCGGCAGCATTAGAAGATATCTGGAAGACCTTTTTACAACTTCCGCCTATTACGCTAAAGCGCCTTGATTTAATTGATGCGCGGGTTGAAGGAAAAAACTGGGCGTTTAATGATTTAGATCTCACTCTTAAAAATATCACGTTTAAGCAAGGTGACTGGCAAAGTGATGATGGGGAATTATCCCTTAATGCCGGTGACATTATTAAAGGTAATATTCATCTGATTGACCCTATCGCGACATTAGCACTATCGCCAGCAGGAGTAGCCATTAATCAGTTCTCCACTCGTTGGCAAGATGGTCTATTAAGAACTCAGGGGAGCTGGGCGCGGGATACCCACCGCCTACAACTCGATGAGCTGACACTGGTGGCTCTGGTTTATACCCTCCCCACTGACTGGAAGCAGCAATGGCAGCAAACACTGCCAAACTGGTTGTCTGAGGTGTATATCAGCAAGTTAAGTGCTAACCGTAACTTGTTGATTGATATTAGCCCAGACTTCCCATTCCAAATTACATCACTGGATGCAGCGGGGGGTAATTTACTGCTCGCCAAAAATCATCAGTGGGGAGTGTGGTCTGGCTCATTAATGTTGAATGCCGGGAATGCGACTTTTAATAAAAACGATGTCCGCCGCCCATCATTAGCTCTAAGCGCTAATGAACAACAAATTACAGTGAGTGATTTAAGTGCTTTCACCACAGAGGGATTGCTGGAAGCCAGCGCCACGATTGACCAAACACCCGCCAGAACCTTCTCACTCGCGCTGACTGGCCGCTCTGTCGACCTTAACATTTTACAAAATTGGGGCTGGCCAACATTATCGCGACAAGGACTACCGCTGCAAGGGCTGGGTAATTTGAAATTGCAGATAAAAGGTAACTTGGCAGCAGATAAGCCATTGAAACCAACCCTTAATGGCTCTCTGCAAGCCACTGATAGCCACGGGCAGCAAGTTAATCAGACAATGCAGCACGGCGAGGTGCATGGCATAGCAGGGCAATAAGGGCGGTTAATACTGCCTTACCAGATTGCCATTGAGTAACAACCGCCGATTACGTTAAATACCTCATGTAATCGGCGCAGCAGCTTATCCCTGCATAAGCGGGAAAGAACCTGAATATTCAAAGAAGCTTTGCGGGACATAATTATTGATCTTATTTTCATAGCAATAATCCACTATCTGCCGCCGACTGGAAACACCAGCCTTATCATATATTTTCTGAGTAATATTACTGACAGTTCTGGATGATAAATGGAGCTTTTTCGCAATATCTTTACTGGAGAATGAGTGTAAAATATAAAATAAAACCTCCCATTCCTTTTTGGTAAATAATTCTGATGGCGGAGTGAATACAAGAGATGTGGGTACTTTTATCTTATTTAAATGCGTTAATATGACATCCTGCACCGGCCTGGCATGGCAAATAACCCCTTGTGAAATGCCGTTTTCATCGATTAAAGGATATTTATCACAAAAATAAGCTGTGAAATAAGAAAGTCCATTAAGTAGATGTATTTCAACCGATGTAACACGATCCTGTATTAACTCCACCTGCCTATCTTGCCTCTGAAATTCGACTTCAAACTCTGAGACTGGAGTAGGAAGTTCACCATCAAACCGCCCTTCCACATTATATTTTTTAGGCAAATCTAAAAATTCATTGAATTTAGGATTTGCATAAATATATCTTGATTGATTATCTTTTACCTCCCATGGTTCTGAACTGTGTTCCCAAAATCTTATTAGTACATCCAGTGAATTCTTTAAGTTTTCATCCATTATAACCTCCAGTTATATTTTAACTTTCCTTATGTTAATGGGAAAGAACCTGAGTATTCAAAGAAGCTTTGCGGGACATAATTATTGATCTTATTTTCATAACAATAATCTATGACCTGATTTTTACTGGTAACTCCAGCTTTGCTATAGATGCTTTGGATTATATTGCAGACTGACCTAGGTGATAAATGGAGTTTTTTAGCAATCTCTTTACTTGAAAAAGCATGCAAAACATAAAACAACACTTCCCATTCTCTTTTGGTGAACAACTCTGATGGTGGTGTAAATAACAGTGACGTGGGTACTTTTATTTTATTTAAATGGGTTAATATTATATCTTCTACCGGCCTACCATGACAAATAACCCCTTGAGACACGCCATTACTATCTATTAATGGATATTTATCAACGAAATAAGGAGTGAAATATGAAAGCCCATCCCACGCATGTATTTCAACCGCTGTTATACGATCCTGTGACAATTCCACCTGACGATCATGTTTTTGAAATTCAACCTCAAACTCTGATATTGGTGCAGGAATATCTCCATCCGTTCGTCCTTCCAGAGTAAACCCACCAGGTAAGGTTAATAACTTACGCAACCTATTATTTCCATAAATATATCGTGATTGACTATCTTTTACTGCCCAAGGTTCTGAGCTTCGCTCCCAAAATGGGATTAACATTTTAACTGAATCTAATAACGATTTATCCATCGTCTTACCCTCCTAGATTTTTCTTATTCTTCGAGTAATGCTACATCCGCGATAATCGATAAATCGACTAGGCCATATTTCTTGCGGAGTAATACCAATAGCGTTTGCAATAATCATCTCACCCTTTGGCCATGGGCGTGTCAGTGCGTTAGCCAGTGTTCCGGGGGAAAGCCCGCTCTCTCGTGATAATGCTGAGAGAGAGCCTTTCTTTTTGCGTATAGCGGCTAATATCTCTTGTCTATGCCAGTCCTTATTCATCTTAATTCCCTCTTTAATAAAAATTAAAAACATCAATAAACTTAATAATCCGACAATAAAATTAGCTTATTAATAACAACCTAAGATAGGGTGAAAATTAAAAAATAAAATAAAATGTCGGGTGATGAGTAATTAAATAACGATTACCACGCATCGTCTAGTGTATTACTTACTCTATTTACTGCTAGGTGATATTGAGAAATGGTTAAGAAATAAATATGAAATTTTCTAGCGATAGGAATAAAAATTATCACCACTGTATTAATCAAAACAAACAGTGTAGAACTAAAAAATAGAATATATTTGATAGTATTATGAAAGGTTAGAACATTAAATCACACTTCACTGCCATCATTTATCGCGCAACCCGCTCATCAGTTATCAATGAACGGGTAAGATAATAATTAGTTAACCCCATCACTCCCTGCTTCGACGGGTAGAACCATGTAAGTTCCTGAGAATACGGCACCAGCATCTTCATCGCCAAATAAGTTCACATCTAGCTGCACTCTGGCACGGCGGCCACGCGCCAATCTATCCAGATCCCCACTGAGTGAACTCAGCTCTGCAACCGCTCGTGGTCGTCCAGTGACGGGAGAACTGTAGCGAATATGAGCATCAGCAAGAATAATTGTGCCGCCCAAATGACGTTCTCGCAGTAATAACCAAATCAACCCCCAGCCCGTTAACGTCGCTAACGAAAAAAGGCTGCCGGCAAATAAAGTATGATGAGGGTTCTGATTGCCCGCCTCTGGCATCGTGGTCACAAACCGCTGGCCAGTATATTGGCTGATGCGCACACCCATTTTTTCGCTGAGTGGGATATGGTCGTACCAAGCCTGCTGCAACTGGCCGCACCAATCTGGGCGATGCAGGATATCATCCATGGTTGCCACCGGTTTAATCATTAAAAAGTGACGAACGGGTGTGGTCTGCGGGGCCGTTATTTCCCCTTGGCTGACAAAACCTAACTTGGCAAAGAAATCGACCGCATCTTCACGAGCACTACACACTACCCGCTTTACCCCTTCTTGGCGCGCCACAGACTCCAACGTCATCGCGACTAACGTCCCTAACCCCTTAGCACGAACTGAAGGGTCCACAGCCAGAAAGCGAATAGCGGCCTCATTATCAGCATTTATATATAAACGGCCAATAGCAACAGGCTTCCCTTGCTCATCCACCACCATTTGATGATGGGCCATCGCGTCATAAGCATCTTTTTCAGAGCCTATCGGTTGATGTAGCGGCTTGCGTAACATTTCCCAACGGAATTGATAATAATCTTTAAGTTCTTGTTCTGTTGTGGGCACACGCAAGTGATACATAGGAGCATTCTCTCTTTAAAATTATCAATAAAATCTATATTAGATTCCTCAATCTTGGGTGAAATCCTGTCTCTATACTTGCAACCAGAAAGTCACTGGGCCATCGTTGACCAAGCTAACTTTCATATCCGCTGCAAATATTCCCGTTTCAGTTTTTACACCACGCTCGCGGCACTGAGCAACAAAATACTGATAAAGCCGGTCAGCTTCTGCAGGAACTGCACCTCGTGAAAAGCTCGGTCTCATACCTTTTTGCGTATCAGCCACTAACGTAAATTGTGAAACCACCAGCACACTGCCCCCAGCTTGCTGAACATTCAGATTCATTTTGTCGTCTTCATCACCGAAAACCCGGTAACCCAATACCTTTTCACATAAGCGCCGTGCTTTTTGCTCGGTATCCTCTTGTTCGACACCAAGTAATATCAACAAGCCAGGGCCAATTTCACCCACAACCGTCCCATCAACCACGACATTGGCGCTGAGCGCCCGTTGAATCAACGCAATCATAATGCCTTACATCTCCTGACTCTGGCTTTCCTCGATATTCGTTTTATCTCGCTGAGCACGATATTCCCCCAAGGTGACGGTAATTTCCGCCCCCAGCAACACAATGCACCAGCTCCAGTAAACCCAGAGGAATAAAATAGGGATGACGGCCAGCACCCCGTAAATCAGCTGATAAGACGGAAACAAAGTGATGTACATTGTGAATCCTTTCTTACCTAACTCGAAAAGCAATGCGGCAATCAGCGCGCCAATCACAGCATCTCGGGCTGGCACCCGTACCGTTGGCACCACACTGTACAATAACCAAAACGAAACCCAAGAAATCAGCAATGGAAATAACCGCAGTGTTTCGTCGATCATGCTGTCTACCTGGGCATTTGCCAGCCATTGCAATGACAGCAGATACGAGCTGATCACCATGCTGGCCCCGACGAGAATCGGCCCTAACGTCAGTACCATCCAATAAATAGCAAATGAAAAAACCAGTGACCGGTGAACTTTACTGCGCCAGATAGTGTTGAGCACACTGTCGACAGAGTAAATCAGCAGTAGCGCGGTCACAATCAAGCCGCAAGTGCCCACCACCGTCATGCGATTTGAGTTCGCCACAAATTGCTCAAGATAATTTTGGATGATGTCGCCGGTGGCAGGCATAAAATTAGCGAATATGAAGGCTTTCAATTTTATGCTGATATCGGCAAACATCGGAAAAGCCGCAAACAGGGCAAAAATCACAGTTATCAACGGCACCAGAGAAAGCAATGATACATAGGCCAAATGCCCAGCCAGTATTGTTAACCCGTCTTTATCAATTCGGGTGTAAAGCATTCGCCCGAACGTAATACTGGGTTTTAAAGATGCAGATAAGCGAAAACGCGGAAAATTCGCCATGTTTATCTCTCAGTCAACACAGTTAAGCTCGGTTATGGGCTAGCTTAAGGCTAACCCATTAATCACTCGAGTAAGAACTTATCAGGAAAAATAAGCAGGAATAACCTTTCGGTCAGTGACATGAATACCGGTAATGCCCTCAATTCTGGCTGCAACAATATTCGCCTCAACATCATCAAAAAACACAGCTTGTTCCGCAGGGATATTTTCCGCGCTCAATATATGTTGATAAATCCTGGCTTCAGGTTTGCGCATCCCCAAGTCTTGGGACAAATACAGATGATCGGCAGCAGCGGCAACTTCAGGGTAGTGCTGTGGCCAGTAATTGCAATGCAGGCGATTAGTATTAGATAGCACCACTACCCGGTGCCCTTCTGCCCGCAACTTTTGCATAATCGTGATGACTTCAGGACGTAAGGCCACAAATACCGCCTGCCAACCCTCAGCAAACTGTTCAAAACTCAATGATAGCCCCATCTCGTCACTCAGCTGGCGGGCAAAATCCTCATCGCTGATTTCACCGCGCTCATGCTGCTGGAAGACCTCTCCCATCGTAAAGCGCTCGCTCAGTGTCGCCAACGGGACACTGCTTAATTTACTCCAGACGCCCAACACACGTTTGAAGTCGATATCAACAATCACATTCCCTAGATCAAAGATATACAGCATGGCGCTCTCCCAATTAGATGGTGAGTTTTACTGTAACGGGAAAAAAGAAAACTGAATAGAGAGAGTGGCAAAAAGGAGGGGTCAGTCAGGAAAAATAATATTTTTACCGGAGGTAATTATAACAAACAGATTTCAAGTTGCAGGAAGGCGGCAAAAGAGAGAGACCCGATGAGCTTACTCGAGTAAGTGATTCGGGTGAACGAAAGCAGCCAACACATCTGCGGCTTGAAAGATGAGAACTCAGGGCGCTTTTCGCGCCCTAAGTATCAGTAGAACTAAGAAGAATTAACCTTCTTTAGGACCACGACCTGCACGCTTACGATCGTTTTCCGTTAAATGACGCTTACGGATACGGATCGATTGCGGGGTAACTTCAACCAATTCATCGTCATCAATGAATTCCAGAGCCTGTTCCAGAGTTTTCTTCAGGAAAGGAACCAGAGTGGTTGCTTCGTCAGTACCCGATGCACGCATGTTGGTCAACTGCTTACCCGTCAAACAGTTTACAGTCAGGTCGTTAGAACGTGAGTGAATACCGATGATTTGGCCTTCATACACTTCTGTACCGTGACCGATGAACAGTTTGCCGCGGTCTTGCAGTTTGAACAATGCAAACGCAACAGCTTTACCCTGACCATTAGAAATCAGTACGCCGTTTTGACGTTGGCCGATCTCGCCTGGACGCACATCATCATAATGACTGAATGTGGAGTACAGCAGGCCAGTACCTGAAGTCATGGTCATGAATTCAGTACGGAAGCCAATCAGGCCACGGCTTGGGATCATATAATCCAGACGAATACGACCTTTGCCGTCCGGAACCATGTCCTTCACATCGCCTTTACGTTCACCCATGGCTTGCATCACTGAGCCCTGGTGCTGTTCTTCGATATCCAAAGTTACGCTTTCAAATGGTTCTTGATTGCGGCCGTCGATAACACGGTTGATAACTTTAGGACGAGATACAGCCAGTTCGAAACCTTCGCGACGCATGTTTTCGATCAGAACCGACAGGTGAAGTTCACCACGGCCAGATACGCGGAACGCATCAGAATCTTCAGTTTCTTCAACACGCAATGCTACGTTATGAATCAGCTCTTTGTTCAGGCGGTCAAGAATTTGACGTGAAGTCACGTACTTACCTTCTTTACCACAGAACGGAGAGGTGTTAACGCAGAAATACATGGTAACGGTTGGTTCATCAACAGACAGTGCTGGCAATGCTTCAACAGCATTAACGTCACAGATAGTGTCGGAGATGTTCAACTCACCCAGACCGGTGATAGCCACGATGTCGCCAGCTTCAGCCTCGGTAGCTTCGATACGCTCCAGACCCATGTGAGTCAGAACTTTACCGACTTTACCGTTACGCGTCTTGCCTTCGCTATCAATGATAGTGACTTGCTGGTTTGGCTTAACTTTACCGCGTTTGATACGACCGATGCCGATAACACCAACATAGTTGTTGTAATCCAGCTGAGAGATCTGCATCTGGAACGGCGCTTCAAGCTCAACTTGTGGCGCAGATACATGGTCAACGATAGCTTGATACAACGGAGTCATGTCTGCCGCCATATCATTGTGGTCTTCACCCGCGATACCCATCAATGCAGATGCATAAATGATAGGGAAGTCCAGTTGTTCGTCAGTTGCATCCAGGTTGACGAACAGGTCAAACACCTGATCCACAACCCAGTCAGGACGCGCGCCAGGACGGTCAACTTTGTTGATTACCACGATTGGTTTCAGACCATTAGCAAAAGCTTTTTTGGTCACGAAACGGGTCTGCGGCATCGGGCCATCCATTGCGTCGACGACCAACAGCACAGAGTCAACCATAGACATTACGCGCTCAACTTCACCACCGAAATCGGCGTGTCCTGGAGTATCCACGATGTTGATGCGGTAGTCTTTCCATTTAATGGCAGTATTTTTTGCGAGGATAGTTATCCCACGCTCTTTCTCCAAATCGTTGGAGTCCATTACACGTTCAGTTGCTTCAGTACGTTCACCGAAAGTACCAGATTGTTGTAGCAACTTATCAACCAGGGTAGTTTTCCCATGGTCAACGTGCGCAATAATGGCGATGTTACGCAGATTCTCGATCACAGCTTTTTTGCCTCAGGCATTTAGAAATAGCGCGCTATTGTACACGTATTAGGCGAGGGACTAAACAAGATCACAAACTTCTCTTATAAACAACCTAACGACGGTGTGTTTGTGATCCCTTTCACGGTGCAAAAACAGCCTCTCGGCCCACTTTTGCACCAATACGGTGCCCAATGGCGCAAATGAAGCACCAAAATAGTGCAATATAACTATCCTGGTGCATACTGAATATCAGCAGACCCCTATGATATGGCATAAACGGGGGGTTTGGAAAGTTGGCATAGATTTCGCAATGTATTTTAGCATGAATAACGGTCATGAAAAATCAGCATGGACGTTAGCCTGCATAAAAAGATAACTGAACACCCTAACGGTAATCGTTCCACGACGACGACTATGACAAATCCAGGAGATATAAGTATGTCCGCTGAACATGTTTTGACGATGCTGAATGAGCACGAAGTGAAATTTGTTGATTTGCGCTTCACCGATACTAAAGGGAAAGAACAGCACATCACTATTCCAGCTCATCAGGTCAACGCTGACTTCTTCGAAGAAGGCAAAATGTTTGATGGCTCCTCGATTGGTGGCTGGAAAGGCATTAACGAATCCGACATGGTACTGATGCCAGACGCCAGCACCGCTGTTATGGACCCGTTCTTCGAAGATTCCACACTGATTATCCGTTGTGACATTCTCGAGCCAGGCACCCTGCAAGGTTATGACCGCGACCCGCGTTCTATCTCCAAACGCGCAGAAGAATTCCTGAAATCTTCGGGTATCGCGGATACCGTGTTGTTTGGGCCTGAGCCAGAATTCTTCCTGTTCGATGACGTTCGTTTTGGTAGCAGCATCCGTGGTTCCCACGTCGCTATCGATGATATCGAAGGCGCATGGAACTCCAGCACCAAATACGAAGGCGGCAACAAAGGCCATCGTCCAGCAGTAAAAGGCGGTTACTTCCCTGTCCCTCCGGTCGATTCTTCACAGGATTTGCGTTCTACCATGTGTTTGACCATGGAAGAAATGGGCCTGGTTGTTGAAGCGCACCACCATGAAGTGGCAACAGCCGGTCAAAACGAAGTGGCTACTCGCTTCAATACCATGACCAAGAAAGCTGACGAAATTCAGATTTACAAATACGTTGTGCACAACGTGGCACACGCGTTTGGTAAAACCGCGACTTTCATGCCAAAACCTATGTTCGGTGATAACGGTTCCGGCATGCACTGCCATATGTCTTTGTCCAAGAACGGCACTAACTTGTTCGCAGGTGACAAATACGCGGGCCTGTCTGAAATGGCGCTGTTCTATATCGGCGGTATCATCAAGCACGCAAAAGCAATTAATGCCTTGGCTAACCCAACGACAAACTCCTACAAGCGTTTGGTCCCAGGCTACGAAGCACCGGTAATGCTGGCATACTCTGCCCGTAACCGTTCAGCTTCTATCCGTATCCCTGTGGTTGCCAGCCCGAAAGCGCGTCGTATTGAAGCGCGTTTCCCAGACCCAGCGGCTAACCCGTACCTGTGCTTCGCAGCGCTGCTGATGGCTGGCCTTGATGGCATCATCAACAAAATTCACCCTGGTGATGCGATGGACAAAAACCTGTATGACTTGCCACCGGAAGAAGAAGCTGAAATTCCAAAAGTAGCAGGCTCACTGGACGAAGCAATGGCTGCACTGAACGAAGACCGCGAGTTCTTGACCCGTGGTGGCGTGTTCACTGACGACGCTATCGATGCTTACATCGAACTGCGTAAAGAAGAAATGGACCGCGTTCGTATGACTCCGCACCCAGTTGAGTTCGAACTGTACTACAGCGTTTAATTGTTTTACCCAATAGATTTCAAGGTGTAGGAAGACGGCAAGCGAATAAATTCCGATGAGCTTACACCAGTAAGTGATTCGGGTGAGTGAGAGCAGCCAACACACCTACAACTTGAAAGATGAAGGGTTGTTGCCGTGGAAACTTTTGGCCCATTTCATAATGGGCTTTTTTCTCCACTTTTCGTTTTCATACCTCTGGCTCAGTGGTGACTGAACTGGAGTAAAATACAACCCAAAATAATTCGAGTTGCAAGAAGGCGGCAAGCAAGAGAGTCCTGATGAGCTTACATAGGTAAGTGATTCGGGTGATTGAACGCAGCCAACGCACATGCGGCTTGAAGTATGACGGGTTAGGAGTCTGCGTAATGGCAACAGGCACGCTGCCCGATGCTGGGCAGATCCTTAATTCTCTCATTAATAGCATCCTGCTATTAGATGATGATTTGGCTATCCATTATGCCAATCCCGCTGCCCAGCAACTTCTGGCGCAAAGCTCCCGTAAACTTTTTGGTACACCTTTGCCAGATTTATTAGGCTATTTTTCCCTCAATATCGACTTGATGCGGGAAAGCCTACATACGGGGCAAGGTTTTACCGATAATGAAGTGACATTAGTGGTTGATGGCCGTGCGCATATTTTATCGCTGACCGCGCAGTCATTACCGGAAGGTTTTATATTGCTGGAAATGGCACCGATGGATAACCAACGTCGGCTAAGCCAAGAGCAACTACAGCATGCACAACAAATCGCTGCACGCGATTTGGTTCGTGGGTTGGCACACGAGATTAAAAATCCACTGGGTGGCTTGCGCGGTGCGGCGCAGTTATTGTCAAAAGCTCTGCCCGATCCGGCGTTGCTGGAATACACCAAAGTCATCATTGAGCAAGCGGATCGCTTACGCAATCTGGTTGACCGCTTATTAGGCCCTCAGCGGCCCGGTCAACATGTGACACAAAGCATCCATCAGGTTGCTGAACGGGTTTGCCAACTCGTATCACTGGAAAAGCCGGATAACGTGACGTTAATCCGTGACTATGACCCCAGTTTACCGGAGCTGGCGCATGATCCCGACCAAATTGAACAAGTGCTACTGAATATCACCCGCAATGCATTACAAGCTTTAGGTGAAGCTGGCGGTACCATTACACTGCGCACTCGCACTGCATTTCAGATAACACTGCACGGTGTGCGCTATCGCTTGGCCGCGCGAATTGATATTGAAGATGATGGCCCAGGTGTACCAACGCAATTACAAGATACCGTCTTCTACCCGATGGTCAGTGGCCGCGAGGGAGGAACCGGCCTTGGCCTGTCGATTGCCCGCAGTCTAATTGACCAACATTCGGGTAAAATTGAATTTAACAGTTGGCCGGGACACACCGAATTCTCGGTTTACCTGCCTATTCGCCAGTGAGGTTTCTATGCAACGAGGGATAGTCTGGATCGTCGATGACGATAGCTCCATCCGCTGGGTGCTTGAGCGCGCACTGACTGGAGCGGGTCTGAACTGTGTAACATTTGATTCCGGTAATCAGGTGTTGGATGCATTGGCGACACAAACTCCGGACGTGTTGTTATCAGATATTCGTATGCCCGGCATGGATGGATTGGCACTGCTGAAACAAATTAAACAGCGCCACCCAATGCTCCCGGTCATCATAATGACGGCACATTCTGATTTAGATGCGGCAGTCAGCGCCTATCAGCAAGGGGCTTTTGATTACCTGCCCAAGCCCTTTGATATTGATGAAGCTGTCGCGCTGGTTGAACGGGCGATTAGCCATTATCAAGAACAGCAACAACCGCCCCGTAGCCAGCCTGCAAGCGGCCCAACCGCAGATATCATTGGTGAAGCGCCGGCGATGCAGGACGTTTTCCGCATCATTGGGCGCTTATCCCGCTCCTCTATCAGCGTGCTGATTAACGGCGAATCGGGAACCGGTAAAGAGTTAGTGGCCCATGCACTACATCGCCATAGCCCTCGGGCTAAAGCGCCTTTCATCGCGCTGAATATGGCGGCGATCCCGAAAGACTTAATTGAGTCCGAGCTGTTTGGCCACGAAAAAGGGGCCTTTACCGGCGCTAATCAGGTGCGCCAGGGCCGTTTTGAACAAGCTGATGGCGGCACACTGTTTTTAGATGAAATCGGTGATATGCCGCTGGATGTGCAAACTCGCCTATTGCGCGTTTTGGCTGATGGCCAGTTTTATCGGGTTGGCGGTTACGCGCCGGTCAAAGTGGATGTGCGCATCATTGCCGCGACCCATCAAAATCTGGAGCTGCGGGTTCAGGAAGGGAAATTCCGTGAGGATTTATTCCATCGTCTGAATGTGATTCGAGTGCATTTACCGCCGCTGCGTGAGCGCCGTGAAGATATTCCGCGCCTGGCACGCTACTTCTTGCAAGTGGCCGCTAAAGAGCTTGGGGTGGAAGCCAAGATTCTGCATCCTGAAACTGAAGTCGCGCTAACTCGCCTCCCCTGGCAGGGTAACGTTCGCCAACTGGAAAATACCTGTCGTTGGCTGACGGTGATGGCGGCTGGGCAAGAAGTGCTGGTGCAGGATTTACCTTCCGAGCTATTTGAAACCAGCACCCCGGATGCTTCTGGTCAACGCACACCGGACAATTGGTCAACACTGCTGGCGCAATGGGCTGATCGCGCATTACGTTCTGGTCATCAGGATTTGTTGTCAGAAGCACAGCCAGAAATGGAGCGCACGTTGTTAACCACGGCACTACGTCACACTCAAGGGCATAAACAGGAAGCTGCGCGCCTGTTGGGCTGGGGCCGTAATACGTTAACGCGTAAGTTGAAAGAGTTAGGAATGGAATAAATTTTATTTGAAAGTCACCCTCATCACTGAGGGTGACATCATCAGATCACTCGGGAAAACTGTTGCCGACGCGCTTGTTTGCGTAAATAGATATCAAAGCACATACAAATATTACGAATGAGTAAGCGCCCGCGCGGTGTCACACGAATGCCATTATCATCCCGCTCCACCAGCCCGTCTTGTTCAAAGGGGGCGAGTAATTCGAAATCTTCAGCAAAATAATCAGCAAAACGAATACCATAATGCTGTTCAATTGGCTGATAACTGATTTGGAAATTACAAATTAGCGTTTTAATCACGTCACGGCGCAAGCAATCATCTTCAGTCATGGTCAGACCGCGCCACAATGCATTGCCTCGTTGCTCGACAACGGCATAGTAAGTCTTCAAATCTTTTTCGTTTTGCGCGTAACTGTCACCTAACATACTGATGGCAGAAACCCCCAATCCGAGTAAATCACTCTCACCTTGGGTGGTATAACCTTGGAAATTACGATGTAATTTCCCTTCCCGCTGGGCAACGGCTAACTCATCATCGGGCCGGGCGAAGTGATCCATCCCGATAAACTGATAGCCGGATTCGGTTAAGAAACTGATGGTATGCTGCAAGATATCCAGCCGCTGCTCGGCGGTGGGTAAATCAGCATCTTTAATTTTGCGCTGTGCGGCAAACAAGCTCGGCAGATGGGCATAATTGAAGACACTCAGGCGGTCGGGGCTAAGTTCAGCCACCCGCTTGAGGGTAAACGCAAAGCTTTCTGGCGTCTGTTTTGGCAAACCATAAATCAAATCAATATTGGTTGAGTTAAAACCGAGAGCTTTAGCGCGAGCAATCAGCGCGAAGATAAAGTCTTCATCTTGCTCACGGTTAACCAACCGTTGAACTTCCTTATTGAAATCCTGCACCCCCATGCTCAGGCGGTTAAACCCCTCAGCCCGCAGGTGATCGAGCACATCCAGCTCAATTTCACGTGGATCGACTTCAATTGACTGCTCGGCACCGGGCAGAAAATCAAAGTTTTCACGCAACAGATTCATCAAATGAGTGATTTGTGTTTTATTTAGATAAGTGGGTGTCCCACCGCCCCAGTGCATCTGGCTAACCTGACGCCCGGCAAACAACGCGGCGCGCTGGCGGATCTCTTTTTCTAAGACCGCCAAATATTCATCAGCTTTATGTTGTTGACGTGTCACCAGCTTATTACAGCCACAGAAATAGCAAAGTTTATGACAAAACGGGATATGCACATACAGCGACAAAGGCCGCTGCGGGTAGCGTTTCACCGCCTGCTCAAAAGCAGATTCATCATAATCTTCACTAAATTCAAGGGCTGTGGGGTACGAGGTATAGCGCGGCCCTGAATAATTATATTTTTGAATCAGGGACAGATCCCAAACTATGGCGTTTTCAGACATGTTCATTCCTTCCGATATTTTCGCTTACCGGGCCGGTTAGGGGGCAGATGTTTTCGTTGTCTGGCCGCAGTAGCGCTGCGCAACCGCTTTCTTCGTTGCGACAGCCGCCATAGTTTACCCAATAACCACAATAGATAACATGTAAGTAGTAGGGCTATTATCGGGATCACCCACGCCATAATTTAAAATGTGTCTTTTGGATTACCGCTCTTCAGTAATTTTAGAATGTCTTCCTGCTTTTCTTCTTTCTCTTCTTCTTCATCGTCACCCAGTTCAATACCCAGTTTTTCCATCAGGGCATCAATACGGTCCAACGTCAGATCAACATAAGCTTGGTCTTCTTTGCTCAATATTTCGTCGTTATCGAGTCTATCCAGCAATGCATCCAGACGCTCATCGTTTTCCAGCTTAGTCAGCTCTTCTTCCGGCGTCAGGCGTGGCTTGGCTTCGACTTTCGCCACCGGCTTAGTGGTTGGCTTAGCTTTTATCTTACTGTCCACCACCAGAGGCACAGGCACTTTGCTGCCAATACGTGGATCTTTCTCTTGAGTCTCGGTTTGACCTTTCTTATTGCTGCCCTCGACATTGGTTCTCGCACCTGAGCGATTGCCACTGTGTCTTTTCTGACGTTTACGCTCGCGGGCTTCAATATCAAGCTCTACACGGGTTTTTTTATGACGCTTTGGTGTTGCGGTGCCTTTCGGGGCCGCACGGTCAGCGCGTGGTGCTTTATTGGGTTGTTTCATAACCTGTGCTCTTAAATGAATATGGGATCGGATTGAGTATATACCCGTCACCTTTCAAGTTGCAGATGCTCTCACTTGCCGTTTTCCTGCATCTTGAAATTTATTAGGTATAGGATTGGGCGGAATCTAGCAGAAAGAAGAGAAAGAAAAAAGGCGGCAGATTAACCTGTCGCCTTTTTTCGCACCTTCTGCGGAAGGATATCCTTACAGCGCACTCCCTGCACTTACATAACGTCCCGGTTTCTCCCTCCTGCAATTCGCTATCCTTGCCATCCCTCCAACCCTGAAGGCGACTCACCCGGCGCTCCAGCCTGTGTCCCTGAACATCCCTTTATACCCGTCACACTTCAACTCAAATTATTTAGGGTATATAAGCTCTTTGATCATCCCTGGCTCACAGTATATCCATTACATTCCTTAAGCATAGGCCACTCTCCCTGAGTGTTTATGCTCCTTGCCAGCACATCCCGCACTGTTCAAAACCATGGTTTACAAAAAGTAGTCATTTGTTTTTATTCATAAAATAATGATAAAAACAAACTAACTGCTGACAATTGTAGCCTACTTTTAATAAAATTTTTCTTAACAATCATTCAATGATAAACAATTAATTGCCCCTACAATGGCCACCTACTCACAAAACTGTTATTTCATCAAAAAAAACAGATTAATGGACATCACGGATCCCTGCACAAAAGCTATATGAGATAAACCCCCTTTTTTTGGCCCGATGCAGTTATAATCGCTCCATGTAAGCTATCTCTCACGGAGACGACAAATTTTGACTATCAGAAATTATAACTATCACATGACTCACTTCGTCATCAGTGCTCCGGATATTCGCCATCTGCCGCGTGATGAAGGTATTGAGGTGGCATTCGCTGGCCGCTCAAATGCAGGAAAGTCGAGCGCTCTCAATACATTGACCAACCAGAAAAGCCTGGCCCGAACCAGTAAAACACCGGGCCGTACTCAACTGATTAACTTATTTGAAGTGGTTGATGGTATCCGTCTGGTCGACTTGCCGGGGTATGGTTATGCCGAAGTCCCGGAAGAGATGAAACTCAAGTGGCAACGCGCACTGGGCGAATACTTACAGAAGCGTAACTGTCTGAAAGGGTTGGTTGTTCTGATGGATATCCGCCATCCGTTGAAAGATTTAGACCAACAGATGATTACGTGGGCTGTCGCCGTCGGTACCCCAGTGATGTTGTTGCTGACCAAAGCAGATAAGCTGGCATCTGGCGCTCGTAAAGCCCAATTGAACATGGTGCGGGAAGCTATCATTCCATTTATGGGTGATATTCAGGTTGAAGTTTTCTCATCATTGAAAAAGATTGGTGTCGATAAGTTACGCGAAAAACTGGATACCTGGTTTAGTGAGATCCCGCCGGAAGTGATGGTTGACGAGTATGACGACGAAGGCGAGTAATTGATGGTAAAAGCAGCCCGTAAGGGCTGTTACTTCAGGGGATGATGCCCCGCACTCCGATCTCCGCTTCAGGTTTCTCTGATAAAAACCGCCAACAGCCCTTTTCTATTCGCCAGTGGCTTGCCCATTTTCTGGCCTATTTTCTGACAAAGACCCAATAAAAAACGCCCCAGTCAATAAATGACTGGGGCGGCTAATATACAGCCAAATCCGATTACGTGAAGTAAAAGGTCTGAAAGATAGAACATCTTACCTCTGTACCCTACATCTGTAACTCTACATCATTTTTTCGCAGGGCAAAAGAATTTTTTGTTGTATAGTTACACAAATTGGCACGATTCAGCTTGCATCATTCCCGCATTATCACCACTAAATGTAGCTTAATTACATAAAGTGCTTTATTTATCGCCACTTACCCGCATAGATTACTTTCATAGATAAATAGTTAGTGCGCTTGATCCCAGTTATCACCCACACCGACATCCACTTTTAATGGCACGGCCAATTGCATACTCTGTTCCATCAGCTCACGAATTTTCTGCTCAGCGCTTTCCAATACACTTTCATGCACCTCAAACACCAATTCATCATGTACTTGCATGATAACCCGCACCAAAGGCTCAGGTTCTTGCTGCAACCAAGCATCCACTGCAATCATTGCGCGCTTAATAATATCAGCGGCAGTGCCTTGCATCGGCGCATTGATAGCTTCACGCTCGGCCGCCTTACGGCGCGTGGCATTGCGTGAGTGAATATCAGGTAGATAGAGGCGGCGGCCATCCAGCGTCGTGACATAACCTTGTTCAGCGGCTTGCTTGCGCGTGCGTTCCATATATTCCAGCACACCAGGGTAGCGCTCAAAATAGAGATCCATATAGCGCTGCGCTTCCCCACGAGGAATATTCAGCTGTCGCGCTAAACCGAATGCGCTCATGCCATAAATCAGACCAAAGTTAATGGCTTTAGCACTGCGGCGTTGGTCGTTTGTGACTTTTTCCAATGGCAAACCAAAGACTTCAGCCGCAGTCGCGCGGTGGATATCCTTCCCGGCAGCAAATGCAGTCAGTAATCCTTGGTCTTGCGACAAATGGGCCATGATGCGCAACTCAATCTGTGAGTAGTCAGCCGCCATGATGCGGTAACCCTTTGGCGCAATAAAAGCCTGACGTATACGACGCCCTTCTTCATTTCGCACCGGAATGTTTTGCAGGTTAGGATCACGGGAAGATAAACGCCCAGTCGCCGTGACAGCCTGATGATAAGAAGTATGAACTCGCCCAGAAACCGGGTTAATCATCAACGGCAATTTATCGGTATAAGTGCTTTTCAGTTTCGCCAAGCCGCGATACTCAAGAATCACCTTCGGCAGAGGGTAATCCAGTGCCAACTCAGCCAGCACCTCTTCATTGGTTGAAGCCGCGCCTCCTGGTGTTTTCTTCAAGATCGGCAATTTTTGTTTTTCATACAAAATGGCCTGAAGCTGCTTCGGTGAGGCGAGATTGAATGGCTCTTCAGCCAATTCATGTGCTTGTTTTTCCAATTCATCAAGGCGAATAGTCAGTTCTTTGGAGTGTGCCACCAATATATTCTGGTCAATCAATACACCAGTCCGCTCAATGCGGGACAATATTGGTAACAGCGGCATCTCAATTTCTTGGAATACTCGCTTAAGCCCCTCACTTTGCTGCAATTTTGGCCACAAGACTAAATGCAACTGTAAGGTGACATCAGCATCTTCTGCCGCATAAGGCCCAGCTTGCTCTAACGCAATTTGGTTAAAAGTGAGCTGATTTTTGCCTTTGCCAGCAATTTCTTCAAAGGTAATGGTCTTATGATTGAGATAGCGCTCCGCCAAGCTATCCATATCATGTCGGCCAGCAACACTGTCTAGAACATAAGATTCCAGCATGGTATCGAAAGCAATACCCCGCAGATCAATGTCATAACGCGCCAGCATGCTTTGGTCAAACTTAAGATTCTGCCCGACTTTCAGGGCCTTTTCATCTTCCAGTAAAGGTTTAAGCTGGGCCAGAACCCAATTTCTATCAAGCTGGGTAGGGGCGTCCAGATAATCATGAGCTACAGGCAAATAAGCGGCTTCACCCGGTGCCACGGCAAAAGAAAAACCAATTAAATTACTGCTAAGGGTATCAAGGCCGTCAGTTTCAGTATCAAACGCAAAAACCTCTGAGTTTTTGAGCCGTTCAATCCAGTCGCTTAAAGATTTCTCATCCAAGATAGTTTGATAATTTTCTTGTGAGAGCACCGCGGTAACTTCAACCGCAGGAGCTGATTCTGCTGCGACAAAAACTTTATTGCTGCTCTGCCCTGTTGGCCGATCTTTTTTACCCTCCAGCCATTTCCCGGCTTCAACATCCGCCAGCCAGCGCTTAAATTCATAGCGGCTAAATAATTGATGTAGCTGATCATCATCAGGAGCCGTGACTTTCAGCTCATCACAAGTCACATCCAGTTCAACATCCGTTTTAATCGTGGCTAATTTATAGGAGAGATAGGCAACATCTTTATTCTGCTCCAATTTGGCCGACATCGTTTTTGCACCACGAAATGTCAGCGAGGATATTTTATCCAAATTACTGAATAGCGCATCCAGACCACCCAGACCTTGTAATAAAGCCTGTGCAGTTTTCTCACCAACACCCGGCACTCCAGGAATATTATCTGAGGAATCCCCCATCAGGGCGAGAAAATCAATAATCAGCTCAGGGGGAACGCCATATTTTTCACATACTTCCTGTGGCCCTAAAATAGCGTTATTCATTGTATTGATGAGAGTGATATTCGGCGTAACTAATTGCGCCATATCTTTATCACCAGTACTAATTAATACAGCATGACCTGCTTTTTCAGCTTCTTGTGCCAAAGTGCCAATAACATCGTCAGCCTCAACGCCGGAAACGACCAATAAAGGTAATCCCATAGCCTTAACCATTTGGTGAAGTGGCTCAATTTGAGCGCGTAAATCATCCGGCATAGGGGGTCGGTGAGACTTATATTCAGCGAAAAGCTCATCGCGGAATGTTTTACCTTTAGCATCAAAAACTACGGCGACATGGCTTGGACGATATTGCAGCAACAAACTGCGCAACATGTTCAACACGCCATACATCGCGCCCGTTGGCTCACCGCTGCCGTTGGTCAGCGGCGGGAAAGCATGGTAAGCACGATAGAGGTAAGAGGAACCGTCAACGAGGATCAATGGATTTTCTGCAATCTGGGCCATAGAGTTTCTTCATCTTTATTCAGCAAGGTCTGACGCTAAGAATGCCATAGCTGGCAGCAAGAGACGAATCTTAGCGTCCATTCTTGTGCGAAAGAGAGCATTTTCACATTGTGATCTTAAAGATCTAACTTGTGGATAAGTTTGTGAATAAAAATATGAGTAGATTATAGTTATCGGCCAGTTTCTTTAGGGCTATATTTTAATGTGATTAAAATCATAAAGTTATAGTTATTGTTTTTTTCTTTACTGTCATAATTTATTTATCTAAATTGTGGATATTACTTATTTAGTTACCATCATAAGGTCAGTAAATTTTACTTATAAGAAAGTTATCGACGCCATTTTTTTATTACACAATGCAAACTCATTCTATCTTTTTTTCACTGTGAATATGGTCCATTACCTATCACTGGAATAGATGGGTTAACTAAAAACAACACCAAAACAAATAAAAATCATCACTCAATCGCATGAATATCACATTAGAGAAGGTAATATTTTCATGGCAAAGAGAGAAACAAACTTGAAATATACGGATATAAGATAAGTGAAAAAGGGGCTAATAAAATCCAGCCCCTTTTTTTATACGATTACTTTTGAGTCAGTAGGAACTTAACAACATCCGCATACTGTTTAACATAGATATCCATTGAGCTGGTATCCATGCCATCATTCTTAATCATATATTTGCCATTAACAAACATTGCTGGCACACCACGTAATTGCAAATCTTCAGCGGCTTTTTGCTGCTGAACAACCAGTGATTTAACCACAAAGCTGTTTAATGCGGCGTCATAGTCTTCACCACTCACACCTGCTTTGATGAATACATTACGGATGTCACCAGGTGTTTGTACAGTTTGTGTTTTCTGTACACCTTCAAACATCAATGGAGTGACTTTTTCCTCAACACCCAACGCCATAGCGACAGCCCATGCTTGAGTCAGTTCCTTGCCCAATGGGCCGAGGAAATCAACATGGTAACGGGTCATTTTAGTCCCTTCTGGCAATGCTTTTTTGACTGCCTGAGGAACATGATAAACCTCTTCAAACTGGTAGCAGTGCGGGCAATAGAAAGAGAAAAACTCTAAAACCTGAGGCTCACCGGTTAATGGTTTGTTTAACGTCTGATACTGGGTGCCATCAGTAAATTGTGCTGCCGATGCACTGAATGCCATCACTATGCCAACAAGTGCTAACCATACATTTTTCATACTATAACAATCTCCATTATCTTAGCTTTAGTACATTGGCATTAGCTGCAGAGGGGGTGCCTGCAACAGCTTAACCTGTTCTGTAAATGAGGCAGTCTGTTGTAACCAGAAATCAGACTCCGCCATCCACGGAAAACTTTTAGGAAATGCAGGGTCTTGCCAACGCCTGGCGACCCATGCAAGGTAATAAACCATCCGCATCGCGCGTAACGGTTCAATGAGTGCAAGCTCGCGCTGATCAAAATCAGCAAACTCACCATAGGCTTCAAGCAAAATATCCAGTTGGATTAATTGCTCACTGCGTTCACCGTGTAACAACATCCAAAGATCCTGAACTGCAGGGCCATTTCGGGCATCATCCAAATCAACAAACATCGGCCCATCACGCCATAAAATATTCCCTGGGTGACAATCGCCATGTAACCGCAATGGCCGCCAATCAGTATGCCAATACTGCTTGATGGTGCTAATCAGTAGGTCAGTTGCCGCCAGAAATCTATCTCGCTGCTTTGCTGGCACTAACTCACTACTGGCCAGTAACTGACGCGGTTCTGTTAGATACTCCTCAATGCCTATTGTTGAGCGAGCGACAAAAAGAGCATCACTACCCACCTGATGAATTCGGCCTAAATAACGCCCAACCCACTCTAATTGGTCAAGATTATCTATTTCATACTGCCGCCCGCCAACACTCGGAAAAACAGTAAAGAAAAAGCCACCGTGAGTATGCAAGGTGCGCCCGTTGAGCTGCAATGGGGCTATCACCGGGATTTCCGCTTCAGCCAAATCAAGCGAGAATTGATGCTCTTCTATGATTTGCTCACTACTCCAGCGCTCAGGGCGATAAAACTTCACCACGTACCGTTTACGATCTTCATCCATAAACTGATAAACGCGGTTCTCATAGCTGTTAAGCGCGGTTAACCCTGAATCCACCCGTAATCCTACCCCTTCAAGGGCATCCATAATCAGGTCAGGCGACAAGGTCTGAAAATTAAAAGCAGAGCTGTTCATAACAACATTCAGTCTTTATAAGTGACAGCAGCGCGCTGAGAATAATAAATAGTATCATCAAAAGTCCCTATCTCCGCAGACAGGAGCATGACTAATCTTTAATGATGCCACGGGCACGCAATATGGCAGTTTTAAAGTCTTCCTCGTAATCTTTTTTCAGACCAGGAATGACTTCCGTTGATGCTGAACCACGCATTTTTAGATGATAAATAAGAATATCGTCCGTGAGTTCTGAAAGCCCACCTTTAAAACCGGCCTCATCTGATAGTTTTTGTAAAAACTGCACCAGATTTAAATCGGGTTCTTGCTGCCAGGCTGGATGTAAAAGCTCAATCAGTTCATTAACACGATGGCATTTCATAGCAAATTTATCCTATTCAAAAATATGCTGACAAAGTAGCAGGGATATTCACATAGGGAAAGAGAGCCTATTGTCAATAAAAGTAAATCCTGACCCGCCGTGCTATTTAAAGATACAATTCATCCGTCGGTTGAATGCAGCGGAGTGATAAAAATGAAGCCCAATATTACAGGTGTTATTCTTGCCGGAGGCCGTTCTTCCCGAATGGGAGGCAATGATAAAGGACTTATTCTTCTTCACAATAAGCCGTTGTTTCAACATGTCATTGATAGATTAAAACCCCAAGTTAACGATCTCCTTATTAATGCAAATAGTAATCAAGAACTCTACCAACAAAGTAGAATTCCGGTCATTAACGATATCATTACTGGCTTTGTGGGGCCGTTGGCGGGTATGCACACAGGGTTGAGCTATTCAGCTACGGAATGGGTTGTATTTGCTCCTTGTGACGTCCCAGCGCTTCCAAGCAATTTAGTGTCTCAACTTTGGCAAGGAAAGCAGCAAGCACTTGCGGCTTATGTTCACGATGGCGAGCGAGCACACCCAACATTAGCGCTCATGCATGTTAGTCTGAAATCACTGCTTGCGGAGTATTTGGCAAAAGGTGATCGTAAGCTAATGATATTTATGGAAAGTGTTAATGCTAAATCCATAATATTTAGTGGGCAAAGAGACCAATTCAGTAACCTGAATACTCCCACAGACTGTGATTTATGGGAACAGAGTAAAAGAGGGGAATTATGAGCCGGAAAACACCACCACTATTAGGGATTGCTGCATACAGTGGTACAGGAAAAACAACATTACTCAAAAGCCTAATTCCTTTATTACAGCAGCGCCAAATCCGGGTTGGTCTGATCAAGCATACACATCACAATATGGAAATTGATACACCGGGTAAGGATAGTTATGAATTGCGTAAGGCCGGTGCACATCAGACCTTAGTTGCCAGTGATTGCCGCTGGGCGTTAATGACAGAAACACCAGAACAAAAACTATTGGATCTGCACTATCTTGCTAGCAGGTTGGATGCTTCAACTATCGATTTAATCTTAGTTGAAGGCTTTAAACATGAATCAATCAATAAAATCGCTCTATATAGAGAGGCTGTAGGCAAGCCGTTCTCAAGCCTGATTGATGAATATGTCATTGCTTTAGCAAGTGATAAGCCGATTGCCACTGATGTCGCACAACTGGATATTAATCAGCCAGAACAGATTGCAGACTTTATTTGTAGTTGGTTAGAAAAAACCAGAAAGACTGAAGAAAGTATTTAATCAGCACTATTACTCATATTAAGTTTCATCCGAACTAAACGCAAAAAGGCCACCCATCAGGGTAGCCTTTTCGTCTATTGGGTACTTCAAATACAAAATCTACGCCAAATTCCATTGCAAAATAGCCATATCTTTTAGCAGTTTTCATATTCTCCACATAGCAAAAACCCCACGCTTTTGGCATGGGGTCTCGGCTTTATTTGATGCCTGGCAGTGTCCTACTCTCGCATGGGGAGACCCCACACTACCATCGGCGCTACGGCGTTTCACTTCTGAGTTCGGCATGGGATCAGGTGGGTCCACCGCGCTATGGCCGCCAGGCAAATTCTGTTTCAATTAACCCGCTATGCAATATCACACAGCCAGCCAATCCAATCTCGGAACTTCGCTGAAAATCTTAATTTCTCTCAAATCACCAAAACACCTTTGGTGTTGTAAGGTTAAGCCTCACGGATCATTAGTACTGGTTAGCTCAATGCATCGCTGCACTTACACACCCAGCCTATCAACGTCATAGTCTTTAACGTTCCTTCAGGGGGCTTAAAGCCCCAGGGAAGACTCATCTCGAGGCAAGTTTCCCGCTTAGATGCTTTCAGCGGTTATCTCTTCCGAATTTAGCTACCGGGCAATGCCATTGGCATGACAACCCGAACACCAGTGATTCGTCCACTCCGGTCCTCTCGTACTAGGAGCAGCCCCTCTCAATCTTCCAACGCCCACGGCAGATAGGGACCGAACTGTCTCACGACGTTCTAAACCCAGCTCGCGTACCACTTTAAATGGCGAACAGCCATACCCTTGGGACCTACTTCAGCCCCAGGATGTGATGAGCCGACATCGAGGTGCCAAACACCGCCGTCGATATGAACTCTTGGGCGGTATCAGCCTGTTATCCCCGGAGTACCTTTTATCCGTTGAGCGATGGCCCTTCCATTCAGAACCACCGGATCACTAAGACCTACTTTCGTACCTGCTCGAGCCGTCACTCTCGCAGTCAAGCTAGCTTATGCCTTTGCACTAACCTCACGATGTCCGACCGTGATTAGCTAACCTTCGTGCTCCTCCGTTACTCTTTGGGAGGAGACCGCCCCAGTCAAACTACCCACCAGACACTGTCCTCACCCCGGATTACGGGGCCGAGTTAGAACATCAAACATTAAAGGGTGGTATTTCAAGGTTGGCTCCATGCAGACTGGCGTCCACACTTCGATGCCTCCCACCTATCCTACACATCAAGGCTCAATGTTCAGTGTCAAGCTATAGTAAAGGTTCACGGGGTCTTTCCGTCTTGCCGCGGGTACACTGCATCTTCACAGCGAGTTCAATTTCACTGAGTCTCGGGTGGAGACAGCCTGGCCATCATTACGCCATTCGTGCAGGTCGGAACTTACCCGACAAGGAATTTCGCTACCTTAGGACCGTTATAGTTACGGCCGCCGTTTACTGGGGCTTCGATCAAGAGCTTCGCCTTGCGGCTGACCCCATCAATTAACCTTCCAGCACCGGGCAGGCGTCACACCGTATACGTCCACTTTCGTGTTTGCACAGTGCTGTGTTTTTATTAAACAGTTGCAGCCAGCTGGTATCTGCGACTGGCTTCGGCGCCGGGAGCAAGTCCCTTTACCTAATGCCAGCGTGCCTTCTCCCGAAGTTACGGCACCATTTTGCCTAGTTCCTTCACCCGAGTTCTCTCAAGCGCCTGAGTATTCTCTACCTGACCACCTGTGTCGGTTTGGGGTACGATTTAATGTTACCTGATGCTTAGAGGCTTTTCCTGGAAGCTTGGCATCAACTACTTCATCACCGTAGTGACTCGTCATCACACCTCAGCGTTGATAAGCAACCGGATTTACCAAGTCGCTCCGCCTACATGCTTAAACCGGGACAACCGTCGCCCGGCTAGCCTAGCCTTCTCCGTCCCCCCTTCGCAGTAACACCAAGTACAGGAATATTAACCTGTTTCCCATCGACTACGCTTTTCAGCCTCGCCTTAGGGGTCGACTCACCCTGCCCCGATTAACGTTGGACAGGAACCCTTGGTCTTCCGGCGTGCGGGTTTTTCACCCGCATTATCGTTACTTATGTCAGCATTCGCACTTCTGATACCTCCAGCAACCCTCACAGGTCACCTTCAACGGCTTACAGAACGCTCCCCTACCCAACAACACCTAAGTGTCGCTGCCGCAGCTTCGGTGCATGGTTTAGCCCCGTTACATCTTCCGCGCAGGCCGACTCGACCAGTGAGCTATTACGCTTTCTTTAAATGATGGCTGCTTCTAAGCCAACATCCTGGCTGTCTATGCCTTCCCACATCGTTTCCCACTTAACCATGACTTTGGGACCTTAGCTGGCGGTCTGGGTTGTTTCCCTCTTCACGACGGACGTTAGCACCCGCCGTGTGTCTCCCGTGATAACATTCTTCGGTATTCGGAGTTTGCATCGGTTTGGTAAGCCGGGATGGCCCCCTAGCCGAAACAGTGCTCTACCCCCGAAGATGAGTTCACGAGGCGCTACCTAAATAGCTTTCGGGGAGAACCAGCTATCTCCCGGTTTGATTGGCCTTTCACCCCCAGCCACAAGTCATCCGCTAATTTTTCAACATTAGTCGGTTCGGTCCTCCAGTTAGTGTTACCCAACCTTCAACCTGCCCATGGCTAGATCACCGGGTTTCGGGTCTATACCTTGCAACTAGACGCCCAGTTAAGACTCGGTTTCCCTACGGCTCCCCTATTCGGTTAACCTTGCTACAAAATATAAGTCGCTGACCCATTATACAAAAGGTACGCAGTCACACCACGAAGGTGCTCCCACTGCTTGTACGTACACGGTTTCAGGTTCTATTTCACTCCCCTCGCCGGGGTTCTTTTCGCCTTTCCCTCACGGTACTGGTTCACTATCGGTCAGTCAGGAGTATTTAGCCTTGGAGGATGGTCCCCCCATATTCAGACAGGATGTCACGTGTCCCGCCCTACTCATCGAGTTCACAGCAAGTGTGTTTTTGTGTACGGGAGTATCACCCTGTACCCTGCGACTTTCCAGACGCTTCCACTAACACACAAACTGATTCAGACTCTGGGCTCCTCCCCGTTCGCTCGCCGCTACTAGGGGAATCTCGGTTGATTTCTTTTCCTCGGGGTACTTAGATGTTTCAGTTCCCCCGGTTCGCCTTGCATGGCTATGTATTCACCATGCAATAGTGCAACGAATTGCACTGGGTTTCCCCATTCGGGTATCGTCGGTTATAACGGTTCATATCACCTTACCGACGCTTTTCGCAGATTAGCACGCCCTTCATCGCCTCTGACTGCCTAGGCATCCACCGTGTACGCTTAGTCGCTTAACCTCACAACCCGAAGGTGTCTTTACAGACAACTTGCGTTGCGATTATTTGAGAGACTCTAATACAGGTTAGTCCTTATCTCAGTACATCTACGGAGAGATAAGTTTCAGCTGTATTGTTTCAATTTTCAGCTTGTTCCAGATTGTTAAAGAGCAATATCTTAAACACGACTTGGTAAAGTCATCTTTAAGATATTCAGTTGATAATGTCTTTCACACATTATCGGATTGGCGTCCCCAAGGGGATTCGAACCCCTGTTACAGCCGTGAAAGGGCAGTGTCCTAGGCCTCTAGACGATGGGGACACGAAGTTCCGATTAAACCGAAATCTAACCGTTTCGCATCAGCATGAGTCGAAACTCACGACATCAACAGGTGCTCTTGCTCATTTACATTCATCAGACAATCTGTGTGGACACTACGCAATGCGTATCGTTAGGTAAGGAGGTGATCCAACCGCAGGTTCCCCTACGGTTACCTTGTTACGACTTCACCCCAGTCATGAATCACAAAGTGGTAAGCGCCCTCCCGAAGGTTAAGCTACCTACTTCTTTTGCAACCCACTCCCATGGTGTGACGGGCGGTGTGTACAAGGCCCGGGAACGTATTCACCGTAGCATTCTGATCTACGATTACTAGCGATTCCGACTTCATGGAGTCGAGTTGCAGACTCCAATCCGGACTACGACAGACTTTATGTGGTCCGCTTGCTCTCGCGAGTTCGCTTCACTTTGTATCTGCCATTGTAGCACGTGTGTAGCCCTACTCGTAAGGGCCATGATGACTTGACGTCATCCCCACCTTCCTCCGGTTTGTCACCGGCAGTCTCCCTTGAGTTCCCACCATTACGTGCTGGCAACAAAGGATAAGGGTTGCGCTCGTTGCGGGACTTAACCCAACATTTCACAACACGAGCTGACGACAGCCATGCAGCACCTGTCTCACAGTTCCCGAAGGCACCGAAGCATCTCTGCTAAGTTCTGTGGATGTCAAGAGTAGGTAAGGTTCTTCGCGTTGCATCGAATTAAACCACATGCTCCACCGCTTGTGCGGGCCCCCGTCAATTCATTTGAGTTTTAACCTTGCGGCCGTACTCCCCAGGCGGTCGACTTAACGCGTTAGCTCCGGAAGCCACGCCTCAAGGGCACAACCTCCAAGTCGACATCGTTTACAGCGTGGACTACCAGGGTATCTAATCCTGTTTGCTCCCCACGCTTTCGCACCTGAGCGTCAGTCTTTGTCCAGGGGGCCGCCTTCGCCACCGGTATTCCTCCAGATCTCTACGCATTTCACCGCTACACCTGGAATTCTACCCCCCTCTACAAGACTCTAGCTTGCCAGTTTCAAATGCAGTTCCCACGTTAAGCGCGGGGATTTCACATCTGACTTAACAAACCGCCTGCGTGCGCTTTACGCCCAGTAATTCCGATTAACGCTTGCACCCTCCGTATTACCGCGGCTGCTGGCACGGAGTTAGCCGGTGCTTCTTCTGCGAGTAACGTCAATCAATCGTGCTATTAACACGACTGCCTTCCTCCTCGCTGAAAGTGCTTTACAACCCGAAGGCCTTCTTCACACACGCGGCATGGCTGCATCAGGCTTGCGCCCATTGTGCAATATTCCCCACTGCTGCCTCCCGTAGGAGTCTGGACCGTGTCTCAGTTCCAGTGTGGCTGGTCATCCTCTCAGACCAGCTAGGGATCGTCGCCTAGGTGAGCCATTACCCCACCTACTAGCTAATCCCATCTGGGCACATCCGATGGCGTGAGGCCCGAAGGTCCCCCACTTTGCTCTTGCGAGGTCATGCGGTATTAGCTACCGTTTCCAGTAGTTATCCCCCTCCATCAGGCAGTTTCCCAGACATTACTCACCCGTCCGCCGCTCGCCGGCAAAGTAGTAAACTACTTCCCGCTGCCGCTCGACTTGCATGTGTTAGGCCTGCCGCCAGCGTTCAATCTGAGCCATGATCAAACTCTTCAATTTAAGATTTGTTTGATTTGCTATGAGTTAACATAGCGATGCTCAAAGATTACTTTCTGCAAATATGCATTCGAACCGAAGTTCAAATGTGTACTGCTTTGGTCACTCTTCAAGACTTTGATATTTCTTCTGCCTGCCGAAACAGGCTTCGATATCGTCTTGCGAGTGCCCACACAGATTGTCTGATAAATTGTTAAAGAGCGTTCGTTACCCGTTTGCCTTTCGGCGAATCTTACGGTAACGCGGGAGGCAGATAATACGCTTTCCCGCTGAAGAGTCAAGGATTTATTTGTTTTCTTTCGAAGTCAAAATGATTCTTTTCTCTTCCTGACCCGGCGAAGTATGTTTCGTTGTTCCCGGTCAGTGGAGGCGCATTATAGGGAGTTCCTGACAGGCTGCAACCCCTAATTTGAAAAAACTTTTCAACCGTGTTTTTTTTCAGCAAAAATGGGGTAAAAGGCCACAATTTAAACAATTATTAAGCTAAACATTCAGTACCCGAGTTAAACAGTAGAGTAAAATAGAAGTATAAGAAGACAAATAGGACAAAACACCATGCAACTAAATACCCAACAACAGGCCGCTCAGCGCAATCTCTCGTATCTGCTGGCTGAAAAAATTGGCCAGCGTATTCTTGCTGGGGAATATGAAGCCGGCAGTATATTGCCTGGCGAGATAGAGTTGGGGGAGCAATTTGGTGTTAGCCGTACCGCAGTCCGCGAAGCTGTAAAGATGCTTGCCGCAAAAGGGATGCTATTACCGCGCCCCCGTATTGGCACCAGAGTTATGCCGCAAACTAATTGGAACTTCCTTGACCAAGAATTACTGACCTGGTGGATGACCAAAGAGAACTTCGATCAAGTCATGCAACACTTCCTTATATTAAGGCGGTCACTCGAACCTCAAGCTTGCTCTCTGGCTGCTATCAATGCCAGCGAAAAACAAAAAGCCCTGTTAGCATCATTAATGACAGAAATGCGAGAGCTGCATGCCCATTTTAATCGTGAGAGATGGATTCAAGTGGATGCCCAGTTTCATCAACTTATTTATGAAGCCAGTGGCAATCCATTTTTAACCTCTTTCGCTAATTTGTTTAGCTCGGTTTATCACAGTTACTTTCGTTCGATTACCGGCGATGAAGTGATTAAGCTGCAACACCATCAAGATATTGTCGATACCATTCTGGCAGGAAATAGCCAAGGCGCTTTACTGGCTTGTCAGGTGTTATTAAAAGAGAAAGACTAACGGCCAAATGTTGTTTATATCTATATATAGAGAGGGTAGCTACCCCCACCCAATATAATCAGGACGGACAATGATAAAATCTGCGCGCAGCATGGCTGGCCTCCCTTGGATAGCCGCCATGGCTTTCTTTATGCAGGCTTTGGATGCCACCATACTGAATACGGCACTCCCTTCAATCGCTGAAAGCCTTAACCGCTCACCTCTCACCATGCAGTCGGCTATTATCAGTTATACCCTGACAGTAGCGATGTTGATTCCGGTGAGTGGCTGGCTGGCAGATCGCTTCGGAACTCGGCGAGTTTTCATTTTGGCCGTTTCATTATTTACGCTGGGTTCATTACTGTGCGCGCTTTCCGGCTCTTTGCCATTTTTAGTGGCGTCCCGTGTGATTCAAGGGGTGGGTGGCGCGATGATGATGCCCGTCGCCCGGTTGGCACTTATTCGGGCTTATCCGCGCAGTGAGTTACTACCGGTATTAAACTTTGTCACTATCCCAGGATTAATTGGCCCGGTAATAGGGCCATTATTAGGTGGTTTGCTGGTGACCTACGCCACATGGCATTGGATTTTTATTCTTAATATTCCTATCGGCTTGTTGGGTATCTTTTATGCCCGTAAATATATGCCGGACTTCACCATGCCCAAACGCGCCTTTGATATTATCGGTTTCTTGCTGTTCGGTAGCAGTTTAGTCTTGATATCCGTGAGTTTGGAAATCATGGGGCGGCCCGATATTGCCAGCTACCTACCCGCCATGGCGCTATTGGGTGGGTTATTAATGCTGCTCTTCTATATATTCCATGCCAAAGGCCATCCAAATCCACTGATTGGTTTGCCACTGTTTAAAACCCGAACTTTCTCCGTTGGGATTGCCGGTAACGTAGCCTCACGTTTAGGGACTGGCTGTGTTCCGTTCTTGGTGCCGCTGATGTTGCAAGTCGGATTTGGTTATTCCGCTATTATTGCCGGTTGCATGATGGCACCCACCGCCATTGGCTCGATGATGGCAAAATCAGCCGTGACTCAAGTTTTACGTTCATTGGGTTACCGCACGGTTTTGGTCGGTGTCACAGCCATTATCGGTGTGTTGATTGCTTTATTCGCATTTCAATCACCGGGCATGTCGCCTTGGATGATGATATTGCCCTTGTTTGTATTGGGTATGGCGATGTCGACACAATTCACCGCGATGAACACGATTACTTTGGCTGATTTAACGGATAACAATGCTAGCTCGGGTAACAGTGTTTTGGCGGTAACCCAGCAACTGGCGATTAGCTTTGGCGTTGCCATCAGTGCAGTTGTTTTGCGGTTTTATGATGGGTTGTCGGTTGGGAATAATATTGATCACTTCCACTACACCTTTATTACCATGGGTGCGGTGACATTGCTGTCATCCGTGGTGTTCTTATTACTCAAACCTAAAGATGGCGATAATTTAATTCAGGGCCGTAATGTGAAAAAAGTCACGCAGCCCGTAGAGAGTGAAGTTTAGTGGGTTACAACTGACCCGCGCTCTATCAGCTCGGGAGTGAGAATCAGAACTTGTGGTTCCGTTTCCGGGTTATTCAGTCGATAAATAAGTGTATCAATGGCCAGCTCGCCGAGGGAATCTTTCGGCTGATGAATAGTCGTCAAAGGTGGCGTCATATATTGTGCGATTTCAATATCATCATAACCAATGACCGCCATATCTTGCGGAATTGATAATCCGGCTTGATGCAAAGCCTGATAAACCCCAACCGCCATAGCATCATTACTGGTAAAAACGGCTTCAGGGGGCTGCGGTAATGCAAGTAGCTGTTTCATGGCCACCAAACCACCGCCAAATTCAAAATCACTCGCCACTTCATAACCTGGAAGCACCGGCAGACCCGCGCGTTCCATAGCTTGGCGGTATCCTTCCAAACGTTCTTTAGCGGGGGTTTTATCTTGTGGGCCAGCAATACAGGCGATGCGAGTATATCCTCTGGCAATCAAATACGAGGTTGCCATTTCCCCGCCTAATAAAGAGTTATCCTGAATGACGTCATTTACCCCTTCGAAAGGGGCCCAGTCCATCATAATGATTGGCAGGGAAGGATAACAACGCAGAATATCTTGTGACGGGCGGTGACTTTCGGTGCACATCAGTAGCAAACCATCGACACGTTTTTGCATCAAAGTTTCAATACTGCGGCTCATGCGATCAATATCACCCTCGGTATTACACAAAATCAAACTGTAGCCGCGCTCATAGCAACTGCGCTCCACACCACGAACCACTTCGGCGTAAAATGGGTTGCTACTGGCCGTGACCAACATGCCGATAGTCCGAGTTTCATTGAGTTTTAAACTACGCGCCAATGCAGACGGGGCATAGTTGAGTTGCTTGATGACAGCCAGCACTTTGTCGCGAATAGGATCGCTAACAAAACGATTTTTATTAATAACATGCGAGACAGTTGAGGTTGATACGCCCGCTAAACGGGCGACATCTTTCATGGTGGCCAAAGTTATACCCGGTCTTGTAAGAAACTGTCGATCTCGGCCCGCCATGGAATGGAAGGTTGTGCGCCAGGGCGCGTCACTGCAATAGCGGCCGCAGCATGCGCAAATCGGACGGCTACGTCCATCGATTGGCCTTCCAATAAAGCTGTCAGTAATGCGCCATTGAATGTATCACCGGCGGCAATAGTATCTACGGCATTCACTTTGAACCCAGCAACTAATTTACCCTGGCCGCGCTCACTGAGCCACACACCACGGCTGCCCAAAGTAATAATGACGGTCGCGATACCTTTATCATGCAAAATTTGCGCGGCTTTCGCTGCGTCATCATCCTGCTCAATATGAACACCGGTTAAGCGCTCAGCTTCAGTTTCATTTGGGGTAATCATATCCACCAGCGTTAACAGCTCGTCGGGCAGTTCACGGGCGGGGGCGGGATTGAGGATAACCTGAGTTTGATGCTGTTTCGCCAATTTGGCGGCGGCGATAACTGTCTCAAGTGGGGATTCCAGTTGCATTAATAATGCATCTGCGCCGATAACCTGCTGCTGGTAGCGGCCAAGATATTCAGGAGTTACCGCCGAGTTTGCACCAGCATGAATACCAATGACATTCTCGCCCTCACCATTCACAAAGATCAGCGCCACACCGGTAGTGCTGCCCGCGACAGCTTCGATGGGTTTGGTATCAATATTATCACTGGCTAACTGCTGGCGTACCCGGTCACCAATATCATCTTCACCCACACAGGCAATAAACGCGATATTCGCCCCACTACGGCCAGCAGCAACGGCCTGATTAGCCCCTTTGCCACCGAAAGCAACTTTATACTGCTCCCCTACCACCGTTTCACCCGGACGTGGAAACTGCTCAATATTCAGAATATGGTCGGCATTGATGCTGCCCAAGACCACCAGTTTACCTGTTTCCATCGTATTTATTCCTTTGTAGATGACGCCACCGCCCAGATTACCGCGACGGTGGCGTAGTGCCCTGCTTTTCTTTTTTATTGTTTGGTGACTAACTTCAAGTCAACCGGGATAACGGCCTGTATTTTCTCGCCTTTCAATACTTTATCCGCGGTTTGTACACCAATAACACCAATCTGGTCTGGACGTTGAGCAATAGTTGCACCCATTTTGCCACTCTCGACAGCTTTAATACCATCGTCAGTGCCATCAAAACCAACCACTAGAACATCAGTTTTGCCCGCAGTCTGCAAGGCACGCAATGCGCCCAGCGCCATCTCGTCATTCTGAGCAAACACCGCCTGAACATCAGGGTGAGCGGTCAGCAAGTTTTGCATGACGTTCAAACCTTTCGTCCGGTCAAAATCAGCCGGTTGGCTAGCCAACAATTGGAATTTGTTTTTTTCCATTGATTGCTTGAAGCCTTCGCCGCGCTCACGAGCAGCAGATGCACCAGCAATCCCTTCCAATTGAATCACTTTGGCATCGCTACCGACTTTCTTCGCAATAAAGTCACCGGCCATTTTGCCGCCAAAACGGTTATCAGAAGCCACGTGACTCACCACGGTACCGGCATTAGCCAAACGGTCGAGAGTAATGACGGGAATATTTGCCTGGTTGGCCATTTTAACCGCGTTGCCCACTGCATCGGAATCTGTTGGGTTGATCAACAGCAACTTGGTACCGCGCACAGTTAAGTCCTGCACGTTAGCCAATTCTTTAGCCGGGTTGTTTTGGGAATCCAAAATCACTAAGTTGTAGCCCAGTTTATCCGCTTCTTTTTGTGCGCCGTCTTTCATTGAAACAAAGAACGGGTTATTCAGTGTGGAAACCACCAACGCAATGGTGTCTTTTGCCAGCGCGTTAGCACTTACGGTAGCGCTCAATGCAACAACAGAGATCAAAGTAGCCAGTTTCTTCATTTTCATGGTCGCAATTCCTGTAGGGGTTAGCAAATTCAATTTAGTAGGCGTTATTGTCGCAGACAGTTTGGGTGCGGCCAGCGCACAAGAACCGGAGCGTACACAAAGTACGTGAGGATTCTGAGCACTGCCCAAGCCCAAAATGGCAAGTAAAATAGCCTACTGCTTTTTATTGTCTACCAACACCGCAAGCAGGATAACGACTGCTTTGACGATCATTTGGTAGTAAGAGGAGACACCCAATAAATTCAAACCGTTATTTAAAAAGCCGAGGATTAATGCACCGATCAGGGTGCCAACAATCCGCCCTTTACCCCCAGCGAGACTAGTCCCCCCCAGAACTACGGCTGCTATTGCATCCAGTTCATAGCCGGTACCGGCGGTAGGTTGTGCTGATGATAAGCGGGCAACTTCGATAATTCCTGCCAATGCCGCTAACAATCCACAAAGTGAATAAACAATAATTTTAACTTTATCAACACTGATACCAGAGAGGCGAGTTGCAGATTCATTCCCCCCCAGCGCATAGATATAGCGGCCCAGACGTGTGTGATGCAGCATGTACCAAGCCGCGATAAAGACAATCGCCATCAACCAGATAGGGGTCGGCACACCAAATGGACGGCCAATACCGAACCAACCAAAAGTATCGCCAACATCAGTAAATCCGGTATTTATCGGGCTACCATTGGTATAAACCATGGTGACACCGCGTAATAACAGCATCATGACCAAAGTGGCAATAAAGGCCTGTACTTTGCCCTTAGCGACAATCACCCCAGTGATGCCGCCGATAAACGCCCCCAGAGCCAGTGCGGCTCCCACGGCAACCAGCGCATTGACTTCCAACCCGACAATGGAGGCCGCCACCGCGCCAGTCAGCGCCAATAATGACCCCACCGACAGGTCAATACCTGAGGTCAGGATAACCAGCGTCATCCCAACAGCCATAATGGCGTTGACGGAAGTCTGCTGGAGAATGTTAAACATATTATTAAGGGTAAAAAAGTTCGGGCTTAGTGACGAAACCACAGCAATCAGCACCAGCAGCGCAATCAGTGATTTTTGTTCTAATAACCATTCTTTACTGAACCAGCGCTTGGTATTGATAGTTTGGGAACTCATATCTGATTACTCCTGCTCTACTCGTCATATTTCAAGCCGCATGTGCGTTGGCTTCCTGCAACTCGAATTATTTAGAGTATAAATAAATTATTTTTCCAATAAATCGCGCTTGCCGACGGCCGCGGCCATCAACACTTCTTGGGTAGCCTGTTCAATAGAGAACTCGCCGCTTAACTGGCCTTCATGCATCACAATGATGCGGTCGCTCATGCCCAGCACTTCCGGCATTTCCGAGGAAACCAGAATGATGCTCAGCCCTTCTTGTTTGAATTGGTTAATTAACTGATAAATTTCTTTTTTGGCCCCGACGTCCACCCCACGGGTAGGTTCATCAAGAATCAACACTTTTGGCCGAGTCATCAGACCGCGGGCAATAGCTACTTTTTGCTGGTTACCGCCGGATAACAAACCAATCGGCTGCTCCATGGAAGGCGTTTTGATATTAAATAAACGAATAAAATCCGCCACCGCCAGCTGCTCATCCGCATGCTTGAGCGAGCCACCTGAACGGCTGAAATAACGCAATGCAGTCAAAGACATATTTTCTTTAACTGACATACCGAGCACTAATCCGTCGCGTTTACGGTCTTCAGAAATATAAACAATGCCGTTGGCTAAACCGTCCTGCGGTGAATGAGTCACGACTTCACGGCCATCCAACATGACAAAGCCGGATTTACGCGGCAACGCACCATAGATGATTTTCATCAGCTCAGTGCGGCCTGCGCCCATCAAACCCGCCACTCCCAGAATTTCACCACTGTAGAGGGTGAAATTGACATTTGTCACTCCGGGGCCACATAGCTGTTTGACCTGTAAGCGTTTTTCACCACGAGGTAAATTCAGGCGCGGATATTGTTCTTCCAGCTTACGGCCCACCATCATCTCAATCAGTGAGTTTTCAGTCAGCGTGTTAACCGGTTTTTCGGCAATAAACTGCCCATCACGGAACACCGTAACGTCATCGCAAATCTCAAAGATTTCTTTTAGCCGATGGGAGATATAAACAATACCGCGGCCTTCTGCTTTCAACTCTTTAATAACATTAAATAAAGAGGCCGTTTCGGTGTCAGTCAGGGCATCGGTTGGCTCATCCATGATGATAACTTTGGATTCAAAGCTCAGCACTTTGGCGATTTCCACCATTTGCTGGTCACCAATGGAAAGCTCGCCCACCAGCCGATGGCTGCTGTAGCTGATATTCAGACGCGCCAGCAGTAAATCGGCTTCGGCATACATTTTTTTCCAATCAATGCCGCCAAAACGATTAACAAACTCGCGCCCTAAAAAGATATTTTCGGCGATGGTTAATTGTGGGATCAGGTTAAGTTCCTGATGAATAATGCCTATTCCCGCTTCCTGCGACTCTTTCGGGCCATTAAACACCACTTCTTTACCCAAGAAATGCTGACTGCCGGCATCTTTATGGTAGATACCCGTCAACACTTTCATCATGGTCGATTTTCCGGCCCCATTTTCGCCTACCAATGCCATCACCCTGCCGGGATAGACACTCAGCGCAGCACCCGAAAGTGCTTTGACGCCGGGAAAGGCTTTATCAATCCCTTTCAGTTGCAGCAAAGGTTGCATAAACGCCTCAGAAAGTTACGCCGGAGCAGAGAATGATGTTAGCAAAGGGGGAACATTCCCCGCTACGAATCACTGCCCGACTTTGTTTGGTTTGCTCTTTAAAAGCCTCATGGCTGATATAGTGCAAAACAATTTGGTTTCCCTGGTGTTGCTCAAGTTGTGATAGTTGTGCGAGCAACGTTTCATGGAGTTGCGGGTTATTTTTAATAATCTCCTCCGCCAAGACGGCACTCTCAACCTGCATTTCTTGTGTTACCACCTCAAAAACCTGGAGGAACCCAGGAACGCCTCGAGTCAGTGCCAAATCGATACGTGTGGTGGTTGCCGGTATTGGCAGCCCCGCATCACCTATCACAATCTGATCGGTATGGCCCAAGCGGGAGATAACAGCAGAAATATCAGAATTCAGTAATGCGCCTTTTTTCATTTTCGACTCCAGCAGCGAAACGTTTCGCTGATACTGAGTTTAGAAAAATGGCAGCAGAAGGCAAACCCAATTTGGTAGAATTGTGATCGCCATCGAAACGTTTCGCTGAACAAATGAAAAACGGGAATGATGAATGTGAAAAAGGCCGTTATGATTAACGGCCTTCTACGTTAAATCTCTACCTGTGTGCCCAATTCAATCACCCGATTCGGCGGGATTTCAAACTGATCGGCGGCGCGCAGCGCATTACGGCTGAGGGCAATAAATAGCTTGCCGCGCAAGAACAGATACCATGGCCGCTTGGTTAGGATGAGCGACTCGTGCGACATAAAGAATGAAGTCTCCATCATTTGACAAGGTAAGCCTTCCAAACCGCAGCGATGGAAAATCTCTTCCACATTCGGGGTTTCGCGCCAACCATAGCTGGCGACGACGCGCCAAAAAGTCGGTGAGAGCTGCTCGATGGTCACGCGATTAACATTATGGACATACGGCGCATCTTCAGTTCGCAGTGTCAGCAACACCACCCGATCATGTAATACTTTGTTATGCTTAAGATTATGCAGCAACGCGAATGGAATAACATTCATCGCCCGCGACATATACACCGCCGTACCGGGAACACGTACCGGTGGTGACTTCTCCAATGAAGCAATCATCGCTTCCAGTGAATTACCGTGTTCATGCATACGGCGCAACAAACTGAAACGCTCACTTTTCCAGGTGGTCATGATGATAAACATCACTAAGCCCAATGACAGTGGCAACCAACCGCCGGAGAACAATTTCAGGGCATTGGCGGAGAACATTGGAATATCAATAATCAATAAGACCACCAGCAAGCAGCCGACAAAGACGCGGTTCCAGTGCCAGTTTTTCAGCGCCACGATACAGAATAGAATACTGGTGATGACCATGGTACCGGTCACGGCGATGCCGTAAGCGGCAGCCAAATTACTGGAACGCTCGAAGCCAACAATCACTAATACCACCGCCAGATACAGTGTCCAGTTAATCACCGGGATATATATCTGACCAGATTCCATTTCTGAGGTATGAATAATGCGCATCGGCGGTAAATAACCTAAACGAACGGCTTGCCGGGTCAGAGAAAATACGCCAGAGATGACAGCCTGCGAGGCAATGACGGTCGCCAATGTTGCCAGTATTAATAATGGAATCAATGCCCAGTCAGGGGCGAGCAGGAAAAAGGGGTTTTTGATGGCTTCTGGATTTTTCAGTAATAACGCGCCCTGGCCAAAATAATTCAGCACCAATGAGGGTAGCACCACGGTAAACCAAGCCAACCGAATAGGAAATTTACCAAAGTGCCCCATATCCGCATATAAGGCTTCCACCCCGGTAATTGCCAGCACTACCGCGCCAAGAGCAAAGAACGAAACAGATTTATACTCAGTAAAGAAGCTTATTGCCCATTTAGGATTCAGTGCAGCCAGCACTTCCGGATTGGCGATAATGCTGCGTAACCCCAGCAATGCCAAGGTCAAGAACCAAACCAACATCACTGGGGCAAACAATTTACCGACGCTACCAGTCCCGTGTTTTTGAATCACAAATAACAGGGTTAACACGGCAATAGAGCAGGGGACAATATAAGGATCAAGTGCGGGTGCGGCTATTTCCAGCCCTTCAATGGCCGACATAACCGATATTGCCGGGGTGATGACCACCTCACCATAAAAGAAACTGCCGCCAATTAAACCGAGGATCACCAAAATTGAAGTGGCTCTGGAAGAGGTATTACGCCCAGCCAAAGACATCAAGGTTAAAATACCCCCCTCACCGGCGTTATCCGCGCGCATGACATAGGTCAGATATTTAACCGAGACAATCAGAATTAACATCCAGAAAATCAGTGATAAAAAACCAAATACCACATCCGGACGCACATCAAAACCGTAATGACCAGAAAAACACTCTCTCAAGGTATAGAGTGGGCTGGTACCAATATCACCATAAACGACCCCTATTGCTGCCAGGGTTACCGCCGATAAAGACTGTTTATGTTCTGTGCTCATAATTGATTTCTTTTTGCTAGAACATCCATAACCTGATGTGTACGTTTGAGAACCGAAATAATCGGTTCTGTGTCCCTTGACGCCCACCAAAAGGCGCACAGTATGCACCATTTCAATAGATTGCCTACTCTTAAATCAAGCAACGAAAAGAGCGGAAATAGATCGACTACAAATAGCCGATGATATAAAAATATTACTAATCAATGAGCTATCTTATGAAGAAAAAGAGGATTTATTCCTACTGATCAGGTAAAAATTCATCAACTAACGGAACATATAGAGCAATTATGGCGCAATCATCACAATTAGCTGAAAGAATCTCCCGTTTAAGCAGTGCCCTTGAGAGTGGCCTGTATGAAAGACAGGAGGCTATTCGCTTGTGTTTATTAGCCGCCCTCAGTGGCGAGAGTGTATTCCTACTTGGCCCGCCGGGGATAGCCAAAAGCCTGATTGCCCGCCGCCTAAAATTTGCTTTCCGCAATGCCCGGGCATTTGAATATCTGATGACTCGTTTTTCTACGCCGGAAGAAGTGTTTGGCCCACTGTCTATTCAAGCGCTAAAAGAAGAAGGGCGCTATCAGCGCATGACCGGAGGTTATCTGCCGGAAGCTGAAATCGTTTTTCTGGATGAAATTTGGAAAGCCGGCCCGGCTATTCTGAATACTTTACTGACCGCCATTAATGAAAGGCGCTTTCGTAATGGTGATCGGGAAGACAGTATTCCTATGCGCTTGTTGGTGACGGCTTCAAATGAGTTGCCGGATGCAGACAGCAGTCTGGAAGCGCTTTATGACCGAATGCTGATCCGCCTATGGCTGGATCGCGTACAAGAAAAACAAAACTTCCGTTCTTTGCTACTCAGCCGCCAGAATGAAAATCATAATCCGGTGGCTGAAAATCTTAGTATCAGTGATGAAGAATTTTATCAGTGGCAGCCATTGATAGACAAAATGGCCCTACCAGATAACTGTTTTGAGCTTATTTTTCAGTTACGTCAACAACTCAGTGCGCAAGAAAAAGCGCCGTATGTCTCTGACCGACGGTGGAAAAAAGCCCTGCGCTTACTGCAAGCCAGCGCCTTTTTCAGTGGTCGGGATGAAGTAACCCCCATCGACTTAATCTTGCTGAAAGATTGCTTATGGCATGACCTGAGTTCGCTAAAATTGCTGCAACAACAACTTGAACAATTGCTAACGGAGCAAGGATACCAGCAGCAAAACTTATTAATGAAGCTCCAGCATATTAATAGCCAATGGTTGAAGCACCAGCAACAGCAAAGTGACCATCAAGCACTGACAGTGACCAAGCAAAGCGGAATGTTCAGCCGTAAACCGCAATATTCTCTGCCGGATCATCTCACAGACAGCACCCTAACCCTGTTTCTGCAAAAACCGCTCAGTTTGCATGATATGCAGGTCAATCATCTGCAAATAGAAAAAGAGGCGCTAACTCAATGGCTTAATAAGGGGGGGATTTTACGCGCCAAATTAAATGGTGTCGGTTATGCCCAATCTATTGATGCAGAGATTGACGATCAGCTACATATCACGCTTCTGGATGTAAGCCGCCAGCCATCAATATTGTCACAACCTGGGGCTTCCACCGCCACTGTGCCGCCTGAGTTGCTGCTGGAGTTGGCAGAGCTGGAAAATAGCCTGGCTGAACAACGGCGGTTATTCAGTCAGCATCAACCTTGCTTGTTCACGCCGTCCTCTTGGTTGGCGAAAATAGAAGCCAGCTTGCTGAATGTGGCAGAGCAAGTGAAACTGCTGCAACAAAAACTGCGCGGTCATTAATCAATGCTCAGCCTGGCAACATTGGATTTGCTGCTATCGATAAGCGAAAGTGAGCTTATCGAAGAGATGGTGGTGGGGTTATTGGTATCACCGCAGTTAGCGTTATTCTTTGAAAAATTCCCGCGCATTAAACGGGCATTAATGAAGGATATCCCCGGCTGGAAGCAAAACTTACAACAGCGTATTCGGGAGGCAAAAGTCCCCGCAGGGCTGGCAAATGAGTTTGCCCTGTATCAACAGAGTCTGTTGGAGGCCAGCCCACTATTTTATGACCATCTCCCGGAGATTGTGGCGCAATTGCAACAGTGGCATTCGCCTTTCGCCACACAAGCTAAAACATTGCTACAAACTGCAGATTTAGAGAAAAACCCCCAAACCGGCGATAGTTTTCAAACTCTCTTTTTACAGCGCTGGCGCATCAGCCTGACCTTACAAACCATCACTATCCATCATCAGTTACTTGAGCAAGAGCGGGAGCAACTTTTAGCTGAGTTACAACAGCGGCTGGCGCTCAGTGGTGCTTTGGAACCGATCCTGGCGACGAATAATAGTGCAGCAGGGCGGCTTTGGGATATGAGTCAGGGCCATTTGCAGCGCGGTGATTATCAGTTATTGCTGCAATATGGCGATTTTCTGCAACAGCAGCCGGAATTACAGCAGCTTGCAGAGCAACTGGGCCGCAGCCGCAGTGCTAAAGCACAACCCACCCCCGATGCCCGCTTTGAACCTTACACCGTGATGGTGCGCCAACCTGATACCGTGCCAGAGGAAGTCAGTGGCATTCATCAGAGCAATGATATTTTGCGATTGTTGCCGACCGAGTTAGTGATGCTGGGGATGAGCGAGCTGGAATTTGAATTTTATCGCCGCTTATTGGAAAGGCGCTTGCTCACTTATCGCTTACAGGGGGATAACTGGCAGGAAAAAACTTTACAGCGCCCGGTCAGCCTTAAAAACCATGACGAACAACCTCGTGGCCCCTTTATTGTCTGTGTCGATACTTCTGGTTCGATGGGAGGATTTAACGAGCAATGCGCCAAGGCATTTTGTCTGGCTTTGCTGCGTATTGCGCTAGCGGATAATCGCCGCTGCTACATCATGCTATTCGCCACGGAAATCATTCACTACGAACTCTCATCAGCTAATGGTATTGAGCAAGCAATACGTTTTCTTAGCCAACATTTTCGTGGCGGCACCGATCTCGCGGCCTGCTTAGCCAGCACCCTCAATAAAATGGAAGAGAGAGACTGGTATGACGCGGATGCCGTGATTATTTCTGATTTCATTGCCCAGCGTTTACCCGAGGAATTGATCAGAAAAATTAAAATCCAGCAGCAAGCCCATCAACATAGGTTCCATGCCGTGGCGATGTCCGCCTATGGCAAGCCCGGTATCATGCGGATTTTCGATCATATCTGGCGCTTTGATACAGGGTTAAAAAGCCGTTTAATGCGCCGCTGGAAGCGCTAATCAATAGCTTTAGTTAAGCAACCCCGCCCCAACGTTAATCGACAGCCCTAAAATCGTCATATTAAAAATAAAGGACAATACTGACTGCAATAATACTACGCGGCGGATATCTGAAGTGCCGGTCGAGACATCCGCAGTTTGCGAAGCCACACCAATAGTGAATGAAAAATAAAGAAAATCCCAATAGGAAGGTTCAGTAACCTCTTTGGGGAAAATTAATGGCAGGACAGCATCAGATTCATCACGGGACTGATAAAATAAATGGGCGTAATGCATCGTAAAAGCAGTTGGCAATAATAACCACGATACCAATAACGTCATTCCCGTAAGCACTAAATGGAATGCTTTAGCCGACCCAGATAACTGATTCGCCGTGCTTAACTCAAACAGAATAACCAGAATACTTGCCAAACACGCCATGCTGACAATACTCAGCACCATACTGGCACTTTCATCCTGCACACGGGCGATTAATCTGATTTTTTTCGGGTCATTTCGCAATAATTGCAGCCATAAAAACAACAAATAGAGCCACGCAAATATATTCCAACTCACCATCAGACGCAGTAATACAGTGAAATGTGATGGCAACAGGAAGTAAGTGATTATTCCAGCACCAACAGATAATAGCAGCCTTGGACGAGCATGTGAGTAATGTTTAAGAGGGTGAAATCGGGCCATAACGTCAACAACCTTTGCATGTAGTGATACATATATTTATATATCACTACAGCATAGATTAATAACCCGCGATGACCGCCACCGCGGACTGGGGAAATATAATCCCCAAAATAATTGGTGTTGCAGGTAGGCAGCAAGCGAACAAATCCCGATGAGCTTACACAAGTAAGTGATTCGGATTAGTGAGTGTGGCTAACACCCCTGCAACTTCAAGTATGAAGGGGAATTACAGCAAGCCTTCTACCTTCTCGCTGACTTCTGCCCCCCACACACCGCACTGAACCTGACCAATATGTTGTTGTTGTAGCAATAACATCACTAAACGGGACTGGCCAATACCGCCGCCGATAGTCTGCGGCATTTCGCCTTGTAGCAGTGATTGGTGCCATTCCAATTTCAAACGATCTTCATCTGATGTCAGTGCCAACTGGCGTTTCAACGCTTCTGCATCTACACGGATTCCCATGGATGAAATTTCAAAAGCATCTTCCAGCACTGGGTTCCAAACAATAATATCGCCGTTCAGACCAGCAAAACCTTCCGCGCTTGGAGAGGTCCAGTCATCATAATCTGGTGCACGAACATCATGAGATTGACCATCAGCCAATTTTCCGCCAATACCAATCAAGAACACCGCACCCAACTCTTTAGCAATGGCGCGTTCGCGGCCTTTAGCATCCAGATCAGGGAATTTAGCACGCAAGCTTTCACTGTGGATAAAATGAATCTGTTCTGGCAAGAAAGGTTTTATACCAAATTCAGCACTGATCGCCGCTTCAGTTTCTTTAATCGCGGTGTAGATTTTGTTAACCGTAGATTTCAGGTAAGCCAGGTTGCGCTCGCCATCACCCATTACGCGCTCCCAATCCCACTGATCAACATACACTGAATGAATAGCACTCAGGCGATCTTCATCAGGGCGCAATGCTTTCATATGGGTGTAAATCCCTTGATCAGCACCAAAATCAAAGCGGCCTAAAGTCTTACGTTTCCATTTAGCTAATGAATGAACAACTTCAAAGGTCGCATCTGGCAAAGCTTTTACTTTTACCTGAACAGCTTTCTCGGAACCAGAAAGGTTATCTTGAGTTCCATCGCCAACACGGCTCAGGATAGGGGCTTGAACTTCAATCAGGCCCAGTTGCTGTTCTAATTGACGGGAAAAGAAAGATTTTACAAAGCTGATCTGTTGTTGTTTTTGGATAAATTGTTTTTTCATTGTCGTTTTCTCAATTCGTTGCTGTCGATTATGCAAATTGTTTGATTATGCCGTTTGGCTTGTCATCGATTAAGCAACAGAATGAGGGTTAAATTCAATATACAACAACAAATATTGCCTTTTCACTTTTAATAATTCATTTTTATAGGTCTATAATTAGATAATCGATAAAAAAACGGGGTTAATATGAGTGAAATTTATCAAATCGATAATCTCGATCGCGGCATCTTGAACGCATTAATGGAAAACGCGCGCACACCTTATGCAGAATTGGCAAAAAATTTTGGTGTCAGCCCAGGAACAATTCATGTCCGAGTGGAGAAAATGCGGCAGGCGGGGATTATCACCGCAGCCTGTGTTCACGTTAATCCAAAACAGCTGGGTTATGACGTGTGCTGCTTTATCGGCATCATTTTGAAAAGTGCCAAGGATTACCCGTCGGCACTGAAAAAACTGGAGAGTTTAGAAGAAGTTGTTGAAGCCTATTACACCACCGGTCATTACAGCATCTTTATTAAGGTCATGTGTAAATCGATAGATGCACTGCAACAGGTACTTATCAACAAGATCCAGACGATTGATGAGATCCAGTCGACAGAGACACTTATTTCCCTGCAGAACCCCATTATGCGTACCATCGTGCCCTGAGCACTAAATAACTATACCCACATTATCCACAGGTAGATCCCAGCTGATTCACAGCGTACAATACCGGTTCATTACTTCGGTTGGGTTCTTTATGGCTGACATTACCTTGATCAGTGGCAGTACGCTTGGCAGTGCTGAATACGTTGCTGAACATTTAGCTGAGAAATTAGAAGAGGCGGGTTTCTCGACAGAAACACTGCATGGCCCTGAATTAGACGAGCTGACTCTGGATGGTTTGTGGCTAATTATCACTTCCACCCATGGTGCCGGTGATCTACCAGACAATCTTCAACCTTTATTAGAACAAATCGAAGAACAGCAACCGGATCTCTCGCAGGTTCGCTTTGGTGCCGTCGGTTTGGGCAGTTCAGAATATGACACTTTCTGTGGAGCAGTCAGAAAATTGGATCAGCAATTGATCACTCAGGGAGCATTGCGTGTGGGTGATATTTTAGAAATTGACGTCATCCAACATGAAATTCCTGAGGACCCAGCAGAGATTTGGGTTAAAAATTGGATTAATTTGCTCTGATTTGCTTAAAGATCACGCGATCGAATGTGGATAAGTAAGCTTAAAAGCAGGGTATAAGCAGTACATATCCACATAACAACCTTAGTGTCTGAAAGTGCCTGTGCATAACATGCCATTTAGATCCCAGCTTATACGCAATAGGATCACCGATCATTAACAGCAAACGATCCTCCTTAATCTTATGATCTCTAATGTGAATTATCACTTATCCACAGAGGATCATGATCCTAATAAGAGATCTAATAAAGAGATCTTTAAATAAAAAGATCTTCTTTTAATTAAAGGCGATCCTAAGCTGCTTGGTCGATCGTCTAAACTTGAGTAGAATCCCCCACCCCAGGGCAAATACAGAAATTCGCATAACGGCGAGGTGCAGTACCATGTTTTATCCAGATCAATTTGACGTCATCATCATTGGTGGTGGCCATGCCGGCACAGAAGCTGCAATGGCAGCGGCACGCATGGGACGTCAGACCTTATTGCTGACGCACAATATCGACACACTGGGACAAATGTCTTGTAACCCAGCGATTGGCGGTATCGGTAAGGGGCATTTGGTAAAAGAGATCGATGCTCTGGGCGGCTTGATGGCAATGGCGACTGACCAAGCCGGTATTCAGTTTAGGATACTAAACGCCAGCAAAGGCCCTGCGGTAAGAGCAACCCGAGCGCAAGCTGACCGCGTCCTATATCGCCAGGCAGTCCGCACCGCATTGGAAAACCAGCCTAACTTGACTCTCTTCCAGCAACCTGTTGAAGATCTGATTGTTGAGAACGATCGTGTGGTCGGTGCTGTGACCCAAATGGGATTAAAATTCCGTGCTAAAGCTGTGGTATTGACCGTCGGTACTTTCTTGGACGGGAAAATTCATATTGGCCTTGAGAACTACAGCGGTGGCCGTGCTGGTGATCCCCCATCCATCTCATTGTCACAACGCTTGCGTGAATTACCGCTGCGAGTCAATCGCCTTAAAACCGGTACTCCGCCGCGTATTGATGCGCGCACCATCGATTTTAGCCAATTGGCTCCTCAGTTTGGTGATACGCCAATTCCAGTATTCTCTTTCCTGGGAAATGCCGATCAACACCCTGAGCAGATGGCATGCCATATCACCTACACCAATGAAAAAACGCATGAAGTGATCCGTAATAACCTGGATCGCAGCCCGATGTATGCCGGGATCATCGAAGGGATTGGGCCACGTTATTGCCCATCGATCGAAGACAAAGTTATGCGCTTTGCGGATCGTAATTCACATCAGATCTTCCTTGAACCTGAAGGCCTGACCAGTAATGAAATCTATCCAAACGGTATTTCTACCAGCTTGCCTTTCGATGTTCAGATGCAGATAGTTCGTTCAATGAAAGGGCTTGAAAACGCACGTATTATTCGGCCAGGTTATGCCATTGAGTATGATTTCTTTGATCCGCGAGATTTGAAACCTACTCTGGAAAGCAAATATATCCAGGGTTTATTCTTTGCCGGACAAATCAATGGCACCACCGGTTATGAAGAAGCAGCAGCTCAAGGGCTGCTTGCAGGCCTCAATGCGGGCCGTTTCGCCAATGATGATGATGGGTGGTCACCTCGTCGTGATGAAGCTTACCTTGGCGTGCTGGTGGACGATTTAAGCACCCTCGGCACCAAAGAACCGTACCGCATGTTTACCTCACGAGCGGAATATCGTCTGATGTTGCGTGAAGACAACGCGGACCTGCGCTTGACTGAAATGGGTCGTAAGTTAGGGTTGGTCGATGATGCTCGTTGGGCACACTTTAGCCAAAAAATTGAGCTAATTGAAAAAGAACGGCAGCGCCTACGAGATATTTGGGTTCATCCCCATTCTGAGAACGTAGCTGAAATCAATGCGTTGCTGAAAGCTCCATTGTCAAAAGAAGCCAATGGGGAAGAATTACTGCGCCGCCCTGAAATTGACTATCGCTTGTTAACAACTTTGCCTTTATTTGGCCCAGCATTAACGGATCCGCAAGCCGCTGATCAGGTTGAAATTCAAGTTAAATATCAAGGCTATATTGCTCGTCAGCAGGAAGAAATTGAAAAACAGCTGCGCAATGAAAATACATTGCTGCCTGCTGATTTAGATTATCGCCAAGTATCTGGTTTATCTAATGAAGTTATTGCTAAATTGAATGATCACAAACCTAACTCTATCGGTCAGGCTTCACGTATTTCAGGTATTACACCTGCGGCAATTTCCATTTTGCTGGTTTGGCTGAAAAAACAAGGTTTGCTACGTCGTAGCGCGTAACTATTCAACATTTGCCTGAGCTGTGAGAGATAAGCAGTCAGGCAGATTTAGCTTTATTTTCAGTCAGTAACGAAGTATTCAAACCACTAGCTCGGCTAGATTATTACTCCACATACTGGTTCATTACAGGCTGACAGAGATTTTTTAGTCAGAGGATATTGTTGTGTTAAAAAAATTAGATTCCCTGCTAAATGCAGCAGGTATTGCGTTACCCGATCAGCAAAAACACCAACTGATAGGCTATGTGGAACTGCTTGATAAGTGGAACAAAGCTTATAATCTGACTTCTGTGCGTGACCCAATGCAAATGTTGGTACGACATATTTTGGATAGCATTGTCGTTAACCCACATTTACAAGGTAACCGTTTTATCGATGTCGGTACGGGGCCAGGGCTTCCTGGGATACCTTTAGCCATAGTGCGCCCCGATTCACACTTCGTATTGCTCGATAGCTTGGGTAAACGCGTTCGCTTTTTGCGGCAAGTGCAACACGAATTAGGATTAAGTAATATCGAGCCGGTACAAAGCCGAGTTGAGGACTTTGCCGCAAAACCGCCATTTGATGGTGTAATAAGCCGTGCATTTGCATCCTTACAAGATATGCTGTCCTGGTGCCATCATTTGCCAGCCAAGCCAGAAGGGCGTTTTTATGCGCTAAAAGGGGTAAGGCCAGATGATGAATTAGGGATATTGCCTGAAGGAATAGTTCTCGAGTCTGTGGTGAGATTGCAGGTACCTGAGTTAGACGGTGAACGTCATTTGGTTATTCTTAAGTCAAACTAACTTTGCTATTTATCAAAAAAATGTAATAAATCCTTAATGAAAGTAGGGGGTTTATCTTATTTAGCCCTTTTAATATAGGCGAGTATTTATTCGCTAATGCTCATACGGGAAGATTATATTTCACGTATTGTTTACAAAATCATCGTCCACGAATGATAAAATTATATTGAAAGCGACCAAATAGTCACTTTGGTCATTATTTTACCGAAGAGATTATGTTTTTTATGTATCCAAACTGTTGCCGGGTTATTATCTGAAATGTCAACGGTAAGTTTTTACTAAGTAGATAAGTTGTTTGATAATGGTTTAAATTTAACATTATGATTTATAAAAGTATTTAATGGCTCTTTTCGTTAAAGACAAAGTAAAGCTCTATAGGATATAAATCAGTTTGTTTTAAGTTTTGTGATCTGTTGCACGCTTTATTGATAATAGATGGAATAGTCAGACAATTAAATACGTGCTTTATTCCGAGGGTTTCCTTGTGAAAATAGCGCGAAAGAAGAAAATTTAAATAATTGTTCACCTTTTCGCTACTTATCGATTGAATTCGTTTGAGTGGCCCGTATAATTTGCTCGTTTTTTGCTGCTTGACTCAATGGGGTAAAAGGCAGTTTTATACCTCACTCAGCATACCTTTAGTGTGGTTTGGAGAGAACAAACGTCATGCCTGTATCCCTTTACAGTGGGAAAATTGCACGAAAGTTGCTGTTGTTGCAGTTAATGACTTTTGTTGTTCTCAGTGCTGTTTTTGGTTTTAAAAGCCTGGAATGGAGTGCTTCTGCTCTGGCAGGAGGATTGGCAGCCTGGTTGCCCAGTGCCATTTTTATGTTGTTTGCTTGCCGCCATCAAGTAAAAACAGCTGCTCCAGGTCGTGTTGCGTGGTCGTTTGCCATTGGCGAAGGGTTAAAAGTTATCATGACGATAATTTTGCTGATTGTGGCATTAGGGCTGTTTAAAGCAGCATTTGCACCACTCGGTTTAACCTATTTAGCGGTGCTGATTGTGCAGATATTGGCACCGGCCGTGATAAGCGGCTACCGTACTTAACAGTTATCGTATTCGACGGTCACCGTATTTAACTAAAAAAAGGGTAAGAGGCATCATGTCTGCATCAGGAGAAATCTCTACTCCAAGGGACTACATAGGGCACCACCTGAACAACCTTCAGTTGGACCTGCGTACCTTTGAGTTGGTCAATCCCCACTCACCGGGCCCTGCAACGTTCTGGACGTTGAACATTGACTCTTTGTTCTTCTCTGTCGTGCTGGGGTTAGCTTTTCTGTTTGTGTTCCGCAAAGTTGCGGCAGGTGCCACCAGTGGCGTGCCTGGCAAATTGCAGACGGCTGTTGAGTTAATTATCGGTTTTGTCGATAACAGCGTACGGGATATGTACCACGGCAAAAGTAAAGTCATCGCGCCATTAGCCCTAACTGTGTTTGTTTGGGTTTTATTGATGAACATGATGGACTTGCTGCCAATCGATTTACTGCCTTACATCGGTGAACATGTCTTTGGGTTACCAGCGCTGCGCGTGGTACCGACTGCTGACGTAAGTATTACCTTGTCCATGGCATTGGGTGTTTTCATCCTGATCCTGTTCTATAGCATTAAAATGAAAGGTGTAGGCGGCTTCGTAAAAGAATTAACGATGCAGCCGTTCAATCACCCGATATTCATTCCAGTGAACTTAATTCTGGAAGGTGTCAGCCTGCTGTCCAAACCGGTTTCACTCGGTCTGCGACTGTTCGGCAACATGTATGCGGGTGAGTTGATCTTCATCCTGATTGCTGGCCTGTTGCCGTGGTGGTCACAGTGGATGCTCAGTTTACCTTGGGCTATCTTCCACATACTGATTATTACGTTACAAGCCTTTATCTTCATGGTTCTGACGATTGTCTATCTGTCGATGGCGTCCGAAGAGCACTGATTTTCTTATAACATTACTGCGTTTTAACTGAAATAAACTGGAGACTGTCATGGAAAACCTGAATATGGATCTGCTGTACATGGCTGCCGCTATAATGATGGGTTTAGCGGCAATCGGTGCTGCGATCGGTATCGGCATCCTGGGTGGTAAATTTTTGGAAGGCGCTGCACGTCAGCCTGACCTAATTCCTCTGCTGCGTACACAGTTCTTTATCGTCATGGGTCTGGTTGACGCCATCCCTATGATCGCTGTTGGTCTGGGTCTGTACGTGATGTTTGCTGTCGCGTAAGTAGAGTTTTCTCTACTGTGAACTACACCAAACTATTAACTTTTAAAGAGGCATTGTGCTGTGAATCTTAACGCAACAATCCTCGGCCAGGCCATCGCGTTTGTCCTGTTTGTCCTGTTCTGCATGAAGTATATATGGCCGCCGATTATGGCTGCCATCGAGAAGCGTCAAAAAGAAATTGCTGACGGTCTCTCTTCTGCAGAACGTGCCAAAAAAGATTTGGACTTAGCGCAAGCCAATGCGACCGACCAACTGAAGAAGGCCAAAGCAGAAGCACAGGTGATTATTGAGCAAGCGAGTAAACGTAAAGCTCAGATCCTTGATGAAGCTAAAGCAGAAGCTGAACAGGAACGTAACAAAATCGTGGCGCAAGCGCAGGCAGAGATCGACGCCGAACGTAAGCGTGCTCGTGAAGAGTTGCGTAAGCAAGTCGCGATGCTGGCTATAGCTGGCGCCGAGAAGATCATCGAACGTTCCGTGGATGAAGCTGCTAACAGCGACATCGTTGATAAACTGGTCGCTGAACTGTAAGGAGGGAGGGGCTGATGTCTGAATTTGTAACTGTAGCTCGCCCCTACGCCAAAGCAGCTTTTGACTTTGCTGTTGAGCACCAGGTGGTTGAACGTTGGCAAGATATGCTGGCGTTTACTGCCCAAGTGACGCGCAATGAACAAATCGCTGAATTGCTTTCCGGTGCTGTAGCACCAGAAACAATGTCTAAGACGTTTATTGCAGTCTGTGGTGATCAGCTCGATGAACCCGCACAGAACTTCATTCGAGTTATGGCGGAGAATGGCCGTTTACTGGTTCTTCCTGAGGTACTACAGCAGTTTATTCAACTGCGTGCCTCGCTGGAGTCGACCGTCGACGTTGAAGTGAGCTCTGCGAGCCCATTGAACGACGAACAGCTGGCAAAAATTGCTGCTGCGATGGAAAAACGTCTGTCACGCAAAGTTAAGCTGAATTGCAAAATCGATAAGTCCGTAATGGCCGGCGTAGTAATACGTGCAGGCGATATGGTGATAGATGGCAGCGTTCGCGGTCGTCTAGAACGCCTGGCGGACGTCTTGCAGTCTTAAGGGGACTGGAGCATATGCAACTGAATTCCACCGAAATCAGCGAACTGATCAAGCAGCGCATTGCTCAGTTCAATGTGGTGAGCGAAGCTCACAATGAAGGTACTATTGTTTCCGTCAGTGACGGGATCATTCGTGTACACGGTTTGGCCGAAGTTATGCAAGGCGAGATGATCGCACTGCCAGGCAACCGTTACGCAATCGCACTGAACCTGGAGCGCGACTCCGTAGGTGCTGTAGTTATGGGCCCGTACGCCGATCTTGCCGAAGGCATGAAGGTTAAATGTACTGGCCGTATCCTGGAAGTTCCCGTCGGTCGTGGCCTGTTGGGGCGCGTCGTCAATACTCTGGGTGAACCTATTGATGGTAAAGGTCCGGTAGAAAATGACGGCTTCTCAGCTGTTGAAGCTATCGCACCTGGCGTTATCGAACGTCAATCCGTTGATGAACCTGTTCAGACCGGCTATAAGTCTGTCGATGCCATGATTCCAATCGGTCGTGGTCAGCGTGAATTGATTATCGGTGACCGTCAGACAGGTAAAACTGCTCTGGCGATTGATGCGATCATCAACCAACGCGATTCAGGCATTAAATGTGTGTATGTTGCTATCGGCCAGAAAGCCTCTACTGTTGCAAACGTAGTGCGTAAACTGGAAGAGCATGGCGCATTGGCTAACACCATTGTGGTGGTAGCTACGGCCTCAGAATCTGCAGCATTACAATACCTGGCACCTTACTCCGGTTGTGCCATGGGTGAATATTTCCGCGACCGCGGTGAAGATGCGCTGATTATTTATGATGACCTGTCTAAACAGGCTGTTGCATATCGTCAAATCTCCTTGCTGCTCCGTCGTCCACCAGGCCGTGAAGCTTATCCTGGCGACGTATTCTACCTCCACTCCCGTTTGTTGGAGCGTGCTGCGCGTGTTAACGCCGATTACGTTGAAGCCTTTACCAAGGGTGAAGTGAAAGGCAAAACGGGTTCTTTGACCGCATTGCCAATCATTGAAACTCAAGCAGGGGACGTTTCCGCGTTCGTTCCGACCAACGTAATTTCTATTACCGATGGTCAGATCTTCCTGGAATCCAGCCTGTTTAACGCCGGTATTCGTCCTGCGGTTAACCCAGGTATCTCCGTATCCCGTGTGGGTGGTGCAGCGCAGACCAAGATCATGAAAAAACTGTCCGGTGGTATTCGTACCGCTCTGGCACAGTATCGTGAACTTGCTGCGTTCTCCCAGTTCGCATCCGATTTGGATGATGCAACACGTAAACAGCTGAGCCATGGTCAGAAAGTGACCGAGCTTCTGAAACAGAAACAATATGCACCGATGTCTGTTGCACAGCAGTCTCTGGTTCTGTTCGCAGCTGAACGTGGTTATCTGGGTGATATCGAGTTGGCGAAGGTAGGTAGCTTTGAAGCTGCGCTGTTGGCATTTGCTGACCGCGAGCACGCCGAGCTTCTGCAACAAATCAACCAAACTGGCGCGTATAACGATGAAATCGAGGCCAAGCTGAAAGGCATCCTTGATACATTTAAGGCAACCCAGTCCTGGTAACGCTATACGGCCCTGCTTTTCGTTAGGAAAGCAGGCCGTCTGGCAATGAGGAGAAGCAGAAATGGCCGGCGCAAAAGAGATACGTTCCAAGATCGCCAGCGTGCAAAACACGCAAAAGATCACCAAAGCCATGGAGATGGTCGCCGCCTCCAAAATGCGTAAATCGCAGGAACGCATGGCGGCTAGCCGTCCTTATGCAGAAACAATGCGCAGTGTGATTGGTCACCTCGCGTTAGGTAATCTGGAATATAAACATCCATACCTGGAAGAGCGCGACGTTAAGCGTGTTGGGTATCTGGTGGTTTCTACAGACCGTGGCTTGTGCGGTGGTTTGAACATTAACCTGTTCAAAAGACTGTTGTCTGAGATGAAAGGTTGGTCTGAAAAAGGCGTTGAATGTGATTTAGCGCTAATCGGGTCAAAAGCAGCTTCTTTCTTTGGTTCCGTGGGCGGCAAGATTGTTGCTCAGGTTACTGGCATGGGGGATAACCCTTCTCTGTCAGAACTTATCGGGCCAGTGAAAGTGATGTTGCAAGCCTATGATGAAGGTCGTTTGGATAAACTGTATATCGTTAATAACAAGTTTATCAATACGATGTCTCAGGAACCACGGATCATGCAGCTGTTACCTCTTCCGCCAGCGGAAGACGGTGAGCTGAAGAGGAAATCCTGGGATTACCTGTATGAACCTGATCCAAAAGCGCTGTTGGATACCCTCCTGCGTCGCTATGTGGAATCGCAAGTTTATCAGGGCGTCGTTGAAAACCTGGCTAGCGAACAGGCCGCGCGAATGGTAGCGATGAAAGCCGCCACCGATAACGGCGGTAGTCTGATCAAAGAGCTGCAGTTGGTTTACAACAAAGCTCGTCAGGCCAGCATCACTCAGGAACTCACCGAGATCGTCGGGGGAGCCTCCGCGGTTTAACCAGGTTATTACCCAAAATAGCTCAGATTGCAGAAAGGCGACAATTGAGCAAATCCCCAGGCGCTTACTTAAGTAAGCAACTTGGGTGAGAGAAAGCAGTCAACGCCCCAGCAATTTGGAATATGACGGGTAAACGTATTACGTAGAGGATTCAAGATGGCTACTGGAAAGATTATCCAGGTAATCGGCGCCGTAGTGGACGTCGAATTCCCCCAAGACGCTGTACCAAAAGTGTACAACGCCCTTGAGGTTGAAGGCGCAGCTGAGAAGCTTGTGCTGGAAGTTCAGCAACAGCTGGGCGGTGGTGTTGTTCGTTGTATCGCGATGGGCTCTTCCGATGGTCTGAGCCGCGGGTTGAAAGTTATCAACCTGGAACACCCAATTGAAGTGCCGGTGGGTAAATCAACTCTGGGCCGTATCATGAACGTATTGGGTGACCCAATCGACATGAAAGGTCCTATCGGTGAAGAAGAGCGTTGGGCAATCCACCGTGAAGCGCCTTCTTACGAAGAGCTTGCCAGCTCGCAAGACTTGTTAGAAACCGGTATCAAGGTTATGGACTTGATTTGTCCGTTCGCTAAGGGCGGTAAAGTTGGTCTGTTCGGTGGTGCGGGTGTAGGTAAAACAGTAAACATGATGGAGCTGATTCGTAACATTGCGATTGAGCACTCAGGTTATTCTGTATTTGCTGGTGTGGGTGAGCGTACTCGTGAGGGTAACGACTTCTACCACGAGATGACTGACTCCAACGTTTTGGACAAAGTATCCTTGGTTTATGGCCAGATGAATGAGCCACCAGGTAACCGTCTGCGCGTTGCACTGACCGGCCTGACCATGGCGGAGAAATTCCGTGATGAAGGTCGCGACGTATTGCTGTTCATCGATAACATCTATCGCTATACCTTGGCTGGTACGGAAGTATCCGCACTGCTGGGTCGTATGCCATCTGCGGTAGGCTATCAGCCAACACTGGCAGAAGAGATGGGCGTGTTGCAGGAACGTATTACTTCCACCAAGACGGGTTCAATCACCTCTGTTCAGGCCGTTTACGTGCCAGCGGATGACTTGACTGACCCCTCTCCAGCAACCACCTTTGCTCACTTGGATGCAACCGTCGTTCTGAGCCGTCAAATCGCCTCTCTGGGTATTTACCCGGCGGTTGACCCGCTTGACTCCACCAGCCGTCAGCTTGATCCGCTGGTTGTTGGTCAGGAGCACTACGATGTAGCGCGTGGCGTGCAGTCTATTCTGCAACGTTACCAGGAACTGAAAGATATCATCGCGATTTTGGGTATGGACGAATTGTCAGAAGATGACAAATTGGTTGTATCCCGTGCGCGTAAAATCCAGCGCTTCCTGTCTCAACCGTTCTTCGTGGCAGAAGTCTTTACCGGTTCACCGGGCAAGTTCGTATCGCTGAAAGACACCATTCGTGGTTTCAAAGGCATCATGAACGGCGACTATGACCACCTGCCGGAGCAGGCGTTCTACATGGTTGGCACCATTGAAGAAGCAGTGGAAAAAGCCAAGAAACTGTAACGCTGTTGACTGGAGGGTGACATGGCTGCAATGACTTACCATCTGGATGTTGTAAGCGCAGAGAAGAAAATGTTCTCAGGCGTGGTGCAAAAAATTCAGGTGACGGGTAGTGAAGGTGAACTGGGTATATTCCCGGGTCACGCCCCACTGCTCACTGCCATTAAGCCTGGCATGATACGAATCGTTAAGCAGTTCGGTGAGGAAGAGTTTATTTATCTTTCTGGCGGCATCCTTGAGGTGCAACCGAGTGTTGTGATCGTATTGGCTGACACTGCTATTCGCGGAACTGATTTGGATGAAGCTAAGGCGCTGGAATCTAAGCGCAAAGCTGAAGACCATATCAATAATTCCCACGGTGATGTCGACTATGCTCAGGCATCCGCTGAATTGGCGAAGGCGATTGCAAAACTACGTGTAATCGAGCTGACCAGGAAAGCGATGTAATTTTACAGTGGTGGGTTTTTAGTAACCCACTGATATGTAAAATTATTAAATATTCAAAGTTCTTGGGGTTGTCGGTAGTCAGCGAAAATAGCTAACTTCCCGCGACTTCAAATACGAAGAATATAAAGAACGATAGAATGCCAGTCAGTAAAACTGATTGGCATTTTTTTTACTTTTACATGCAATAAAGCTGACTTTCTGTCCCCTTTCGCCTTTGGGCGCTGTCATTTGACCTACCTCTCCCGTATTTAATTAAGCCTACGCTAAACTGAAAGCGTTTCTTTCTGAAAACTCTTGTTTCTTGACGTAAAATAAGTGGTTAATTATCTGAGTCGGTGAGGGGGTTTTGATAAAAATAGGTCAGAAAACGTCGCTGATCGCAGACACTTTCTGCTACATTTTTTTATTACCTGCTCAATTGCTACAGCCCTTTAACCATGCGGGTTGGATACGTTTTTCGCTGAGAAATATGTAGTAATTATTTCTCTAAACAGGTTTACTTCCGTCTATTAATTTGGAGTTATCAGGTTGCTTATGTCTAACAGCTCAATGAGTGTAGTCATCCTTGCCGCAGGTAAGGGGACACGTATGTATTCCGACCTTCCTAAGGTGTTACACCCACTGGCAGGTAAGCCGATGGTTCAGCATGTTATTGATGCTGCCATGAAGTTGGGTGCTCAACATGTTCATCTGGTTTATGGGCACGGCGGTGAGTTATTGAAAAAAACACTGACTGATCCGGCGCTTAACTGGGTACTGCAAGCTGAGCAGTTGGGTACCGGGCATGCGATGCAACAAGCTGCACCCTATTTTTCTGATGATGAAGATATCCTGATGTTGTACGGCGATGTGCCGTTGATCTCTGTTGATACTCTCGAGCGCCTATTGGCAGCTAAGCCAAAAGGGGGTATTGGCTTGTTGACGGTGAAGCTGGATAACCCTAGCGGTTACGGGCGCATTGTGCGTGAGAATGGCGATGTGGTGGGTATTGTTGAACATAAAGATGCCAGCGATGCACAACGCGAGATTAATGAAATCAACACTGGGATATTGGTTGCCAATGGCCGTGATCTAAAACGCTGGCTATCATTGTTGGACAACAATAATGCTCAGGGTGAGTTTTATATCACCGATATTATTGCTCTGGCCCATGCTGATGGTCAGAAGATAGTTGCGGTGCATCCAGCTCGTTTGAGTGAAGTGGAAGGAATCAATAACCGCCTGCAGTTAGCCACTCTTGAGCGCGTCTATCAGTCAGAGCAAGCTGAAAAGTTGTTGTTAGCCGGGGTGATGTTACTGGATCCCGCGCGCTTTGATTTGCGGGGAGAATTAACACATGGCCGTGATATCACAATTGATACCAATGTCATTATTGAAGGCCATGTGGTTTTAGGTGACCGGGTGCGTATTGGTACCGGGTGTGTACTTAAAAACTGTGTCATTGGCGATGATTCAGAAATCAGCCCATACAGTGTGTTGGAAGACTCTCGTTTAGATGCTGGTTGTACTGTTGGGCCATTTGCCCGCTTGCGACCGGGTGCTGAGTTAGCTGAGGGCGCACATGTCGGTAACTTTGTTGAAATCAAAAAAGCCCGCTTAGGTAAAGGTTCTAAAGCCGGACACCTTTCTTATTTAGGCGATGCTGAGATTGGCTCAGGAGTAAATATCGGCGCAGGAACAATCACCTGTAATTATGATGGAGCTAATAAGTTTAAAACTATTATTGGCGATGATGTCTTTGTTGGATCTGATACTCAGCTCGTCGCGCCAGTGACTGTTGCAAACGGCGCGACTATTGCTGCCGGTACTACCGTCACCGGTGATATTGCCGAAAATGAGTTAGTTCTTAGCCGAGTTAAACAGGTTCATGTGCAGGGTTGGCAGCGTCCGGTTAAGAAAAAATAATCTATTAAAACAGTCCCTTCAACGTTCGTTATTCTGCATTGAAGGGATGTTTTGCCCTGTATTTTTGGCATATATATTTCTGCTGAGAGTACAGAACAAAACATAATAATCCCCAACTCTACAGGCTCGGGGAACCCCGGAAAATCCGGAAATTCAGGTCACTGACATCGACAAGGTTCTAAAAGAATCTTAAATAGGAATAAAACAGATGTGTGGAATTGTTGGCGCAGTAGCGCAACGTGATATCGCTGAGATTCTGATCGAAGGTTTACGTCGTCTTGAATATCGTGGCTATGACTCAGCTGGTTTGGCTGTAGTGGATGCTGACAGTAATCTGACTCGTTTACGTCGGGTGGGTAAAGTTCAGGCGCTATCTGATGCGGCCGAAAGCCAAGATTTACATGGCGGAACTGGGATTGCACATACTCGTTGGGCCACTCATGGTGAGCCATCAGAGGCCAATGCGCATCCTCATGTTTCGGACTACATCTCCGTCGTTCATAACGGCATTATTGAAAATCACGAACCTTTACGTGAATTGCTGATTAGCCGTGGCTACCGTTTCAGTTCTGAAACTGATACTGAAGTTATTGCTCATCTGGTGCATTGGGAGCTACAACAGGGCGGTTCATTGCTGGAAGTCGTTCAGCGCGTGATCCCGCAATTGCGTGGCGCTTACGGCACTGTTGTGATGGATAGCCGTGACCCAAGCCGCTTGATAGCAGCACGTTCAGGTAGCCCATTGGTTATTGGCTGTGGTGTGGGTGAAAACTTTATCGCCTCCGACCAACTGGCTTTATTGCCAGTCACCCGTCGCTTTATCTTCCTGGAAGAGGGTGACGTGGTTGAAGTGACTCGCCGTAGCATCGCCATTTTTGATAAGCAGGGTAATGCTATTGAGCGCCCTGAGATCGAATCTCAGGTGCAATATGATGCCGGTGATAAAGGTGTTTACCGCCATTACATGCAGAAAGAAATTTATGAACAGCCAATGGCGATTAAGAACACGCTGGAAGGCCGTTTAAACCACGGGGCGATTGATTTATCTGAGCTTGGCCCTAAGGCTGATGCTTTGCTGGCTGACGTCCAACATATCCAAATCATCGCCTGCGGTACTTCTTACAACTCAGGTATGGTTTCGCGTTATTGGTTTGAATCATTAGCCGGTGTACCTTGCGATGTAGAAATTGCATCCGAGTTCCGCTACCGTAAATCCGCTGTGCGCCCGAATAGCTTGCTTATTACCTTGTCACAATCAGGTGAAACCGCCGATACACTGGCCGCTCTGCGTTTATCCAAAGAGTTAGGATATTTAGGTTCTCTGGCAATTTGTAATGTCGCCGGTTCTTCGCTGGTGCGCGAATCTGATTTAGCCTTGATGACTAAAGCCGGTACCGAGATTGGCGTGGCCTCAACCAAAGCCTTTACCACTCAGTTGACCGTGTTATTGATGCTGGTGGGGCGTATCGGCAAGCTGAAAGGCGCTAATGCCAGTTTAGAGCACGACATTGTTCATGCACTACAGGCTTTGCCAGCGCGTATTGAGCAGATGCTGTCTCTGGATAAAACCATCGAAGCGCTGGCTGAAGGTTTCTCTGATAAGCACAATGCACTGTTCCTTGGCCGTGGCGATCAATATCCGATTGCGATGGAAGGTGCGCTGAAACTGAAAGAGATTTCTTATATTCATGCTGAAGCTTATGCAGCGGGTGAATTGAAGCACGGCCCATTGGCATTGATTGATGCAGATATGCCGGTCATCGTGGTCGCGCCAAATAATGAATTGTTGGAAAAACTGAAATCTAACATTGAAGAAGTGCGCGCCCGTGGCGGTTTGCTGTATGTATTTGCCGATCAAGATGCTGGCTTTACTGATAGCGAAGGCATGAAAATCATTCAGTTACCGCATGTGGAAGAAATTATTGCTCCTATCTTCTACACCGTGCCACTACAATTGCTGGCTTACCATGTCGCGCTGATTAAAGGCACCGATGTGGATCAGCCTCGTAACCTGGCAAAATCAGTGACGGTTGAATAATCCCTGCGGATGATAAAATCGCGATAAATCTAAAAGTCCGGTTGTGCTGTTTAAATAGCATCACCGGACTTTTTTATGATTAGCTTAAATTTCCTGTTAGGCGACGATGAAAATCGCTGCTGCGCATATCCAGCCCTTCAATAGTCACTTCAGCACCGTAACGTTTATAGCGATACTCGATACCATCCAGAGCCGCTACGGTGGAAGCATCCCAAATCTGTGCATGCGTCAGGTCGATGATGACTCGTTTGGGGTCATTGGCATACTCGAAATGCTCGAACAGGTCGTTACTGCTGGCAAAAAATAGTGGGCCGCGTACGGTATAGCGAACACTTTCACCATCGTCACTTAATGTACGTTCTGCGTGAATAACATGGGCTATGCGGCGTGCAAATAGCGCCATGGCAACAATAACTCCGGCCAATACACCGAGCGCGAGATTACTCGTCCAGACAGTAATCACTACAGTTAGCACCATCACCAGTGTTTCTGACCAGGGCATACGTTTAAGGGTTGATGTTTGCAAGCTATGCCAGTTAACCGTTTTTACTGCGACAACCATCATTATGCCCGCGAGTACCACCATAGGGATTTGTGCCAAAATTTTGCTCAGACCTGTCACCAGTAACAGCAGAACCACGGCTGCCGCGAAAGTTGAAACTCGGCTCCGGGCTTTGCCTAACTCAACATTGACGATAGTCTGGCCAATCATGGCACAACCCGCGATGCCACCATAAAAACCGGCGAGAATATTACCAACACCAAGGCCCCATGACTCACGGCGCTTGCTTGATGGGGTATCTGTAATGTCATCTACCAGTTTTGCTGTTAACAGCGACTCCATTAACCCGACAAAAGCGATACTTAACGCTGTAGGCCATACAATGTGGAGTGTTTGCCAATTCAGAGGAACCAGAAGCTGGGTGAATCCTGGCAAGCCGCCACCCATCGGCCCTTCATCGCCGACATTAGGTAGTCGGTAGCCCATCAACAAAGCCACTACAGTGACGACCACGATGGCAATAAGCGGTGAGGGTACGCTTTTAAGTATACGCGGGAGCAGCAAGACAATGAGCAGGGTAATGACAAGCATCCCCCATACCAGGTTCGATTGCCCCCAAACATGGGGTACCTGAGCGAAAAATATCAAGATACCCAATGCATTAACAAAACCGATCATCACAGAGCGCGGGATATAACGCATCATGCGAGATAAACCCGTCATGCCGAACAGGATTTGAACTATCCCTCCCAACACGACCGCTGGCAGTATGTATTCGACGCCATGTATATGAACCATTGGGCCGATGACTAATGCCACTGAACCTGCAGCGGCGGTGACCATTGCGGGTCGCCCTCCGAGAATAGATAGCGTCAAACACAGAACAATAGATGCGACCAAACTTACTTTCGGATCGACGCCAGCAATGACAGAAAATGAGATAACTTCAGGAATGAGCGCCAATGCTGTCATCACTCCGGCTAAACATTCACGTGCCATTAACTTTGGTGATGTGAGAACCTGGGCTACACGCAGTTGATCGCCTAACGCTTCAGCGGTGTTAATGTGATTACTGTTACTCATTTCTTCTGTCTCTTTTCATTATTATTTCTTAGGTAAAACTTACCGGGTGTTGGCAAAATAGCTAAACGCCAAGATCCTAAGCATCACAGCAAAAAACCGATAAAATATTGGCCTAAATGGGCATGAATAGATAATGCGAAAAGCATGAATGCTTTAACAGTACCCGCTCAGAGTCGTTCAGTGCGATGGGGGAATAACTCAAGGTGGCGTAAGATTCATGATGACTTTAGTGACTCGTGGTAATTATAAGGGGGCTTTAGTGAGCAATGATACGATAGGAGGCTAGCCGCGAACACCAATTTCTAATGTCATAAATATGAGTGCCAATTATCCCCTTTTTAACTAAAACCCTTACTTTCTGAGTTTTATATTTAAACTAAAAAAACATTAAAACAAATAAAATCAATGTCTTGTGTTGATTCTTGTTTGCTGTCATATAACTGTAATATTTCATACATTTTTCTGTCATTAAACTGTCCTATTTTCCCTCCTGCACCATACTTAATCTGATGAAAACATTTTATACACTTTGTACTTGAAGTTGCAGGGTTGTTAGCTACGTTCACTCACCCGAATCACTTACACGAGTAAGTTCATCGGGGTTCGCTTGCCGCCTACCAGCAGCACCAAGTTCTTTGGTATAGAGTTAATTCTAATATCCCATTAGGAGGGATTATGAAACTGATGCGTACCACCGTAGCCAGCATTGTGGCAGCGACTTTATCTATGACCACCGTGTCCGCGTTCGCTGCTGCAAGCCTGACGGGTGCAGGTGCGACATTCCCCGCACCGGTGTATGCCAAGTGGGCAGATTCTTATCAGAAAGAAACAGGTAACAAAGTTAACTATCAGGGGATCGGTTCTTCGGGCGGCGTAAAACAAATTATTGCCAATACTGTTGATTTCGGTGCGTCTGATGCGCCATTAACAGATGACAAACTGGCGGCTGAAGGTTTGTTCCAATTTCCAACAGTGATCGGCGGCGTAGTATTGGCCGTGAATATCCCTGGTATTAAATCCGGTGAACTGACATTAGACGGTAAAACACTGGGTGATATTTATCTGGGTAATGTGAAAAAGTGGAATGATCCGGCTATTGTTAAGCTGAACCCAGGCGTTAAATTGCCAGATCAAAATATTGCTGTGGTGCGTCGTGCTGACGGCTCCGGCACTTCATTCGTGTTCACCAGCTACCTGGCTAAAGTGAACGCAGAATGGAAAGAAAAAGTAGGCGCAGGTTCGACGGTTAACTGGCCGACTGGTTTGGGTGGCAAAGGTAACGATGGTATCGCCGCCTTTGTACAGCGCTTACCTGGCTCTATTGGCTATGTAGAATATGCTTACGCCAAACAAAATAGCCTGGCTTACACCAAACTGATTTCTGCGGATGGTAAACCTGTTAGCCCAACAGAACACAGCTTTAGCTCTGCGGCGAAAGGTGTGGACTGGAGCAAAACATTTGCTCAAGACTTAACCAATCAAAAAGGTGATGATGTTTGGCCAATAACATCAACAACTTTCATCTTGGTACATAAAGAGCAGAAAAATGCGGCTAACGGCGTTGAAGTATTGAAGTTCTTTGACTGGGGTTACACAGACGGCGCTAAACAAGCCAACGAGCTGGATTATGCAACATTGCCAGCTGAAGTTGTTGAGCAAGTCCGTGCTGCCTGGAAAACTCAGATTAAAGATAGCAGCGGTAAGCCAATCTTCTGATTGAAGTTCGTTTTACCTGTAATAAGTTATTTATAACATCACCTTATACCCAAAGTAATTGGAGTTGCAGGTAGGCGGCAATTGAGCTAATCCCGATGAGCTGACTTATTTTAAGGTCAAGACCAGTCAGTGATTCGGGTTAGTGAACGCCGCCAACACGCCTGCGGCTTCAAGTACGAGGGGGTATAACACTCAGATGAGAAGAGAGTCTATGGCTGACAAGCCGACAATCAAAGCACCGAGTCAATATGGTGACATCATTTTCAGTGCGCTAGTTAAACTGGCTGCGCTGATTACGCTATTTCTGTTAGGCGGCATTATCGTTTCATTGATTATTGCTTCCTGGCCAAGCATTGAGAAATTTGGTTGGGCTTTCCTGTGGACCAAAGAGTGGGATGCGCCGGCTGAACAGTTTGGTGCATTAGTGCCGATTTACGGCACGGTTGTGACCTCGGTTATTGCCCTACTCATCGCGGTTCCGGTCAGTTTTGGTATTGCTCTGTTTTTAACTGAATTGGCCCCAAACTGGTTAAAACGCCCACTGGGTGTGGCGATTGAATTGTTAGCCGCGATCCCCAGCATTGTTTACGGGATGTGGGGTTTGTTTGTCTTCGCCCCGTTATTTGCCCGCTATTTCCAAGAGCCAGTCGGCAATGTGATGTCCGGCATCCCGATTGTGGGCGTATTGTTCTCTGGCCCGGCTTTTGGTATCGGCATTCTGGCCGCCGGTATCATCTTGGCCATCATGATTATTCCTTACATTGCAGCTGTCATGCGCGATGTCTTCGAACAAACCCCGGTGATGATGAAAGAGTCGGCCTATGGTATTGGCTGCACCACCTGGGAAGTGATTTGGCGCATTGTGCTGCCTTATACCAAAAATGGTGTTATTGGTGGCGTGATGTTGGGTCTGGGCCGTGCGTTGGGTGAAACCATGGCGGTAACCTTTATTATCGGCAACACCTACCAGCTCGACAGTTTCTCGCTGTTTATGCCGGGCAACAGTATTACCTCCGCGTTGGCGAATGAGTTTGCCGAAGCTGAATCTGGCTTACATACCGCCGCGTTGATGGAACTGGGTCTGATCTTATTCGTCATTACCTTTATTGTACTGGCTTTATCTAAGTTAATGGTTTTGCGTCTGGCTAAGAAAGAGGGGCGCTAAGATGGCGACGATGGATATGCAAAGTGATGCGACGCTGATGGAAACCCGCCGTAAAAAGCAGGCATGGCGTCGTCAAAAAAACCGTATTGCTTTATTGCTTTCAATGGCCACCATGGCATTTGGCCTGTTCTGGTTGGTGTGGATTTTGTTCTCCACGGTGACCAAAGGTATCGACGGTATGTCTTTGGCCTTGTTTACCGAGATGACACCGCCGCCCAATACGGCCGGTGGGGGGTTGGCAAACGCCATTGCGGGGAGCGGATTATTAATTCTGTGGGCAACCGTCATTGGCACCCCACTGGGGATTATGGCGGGGATTTATCTGGCGGAATATGGCCGTAAATCCTGGTTGGCGGAAATTACCCGCTTTATAAATGACATTTTATTATCAGCCCCTTCCATTGTTGTCGGCCTGTTTGTTTACACCATAGTGGTTGCCAAGATGGAGCACTTCTCCGGTTGGGCTGGGGTGATTGCGCTGGCGCTGTTACAAATCCCTATTGTCATTCGCACCACTGAAAACATGCTGAAGTTGGTACCGGATAGCTTGCGCGAAGCGGCTTATGCATTGGGAACACCAAAATGGCGCATGATATCGGCCATTACCTTGAAAGCATCTATCTCCGGTATTTTGACGGGTATCTTGTTAGCGGTCGCGCGTATTGCCGGTGAAACCGCGCCTTTGCTGTTCACCTCGCTCTCCAACCAGTTCTGGAGTACCGATCTGAGTCAGCCAATTGCTAACTTACCGGTCACTATCTTTAAGTTTGCCATGAGCCCATTTGCTGAATGGCAACAACTGGCATGGGCTGGGGTGCTTTTGATAACCCTGTGTGTGCTGTTACTGAATATTGTGGCTCGCGTTATTTTTGCTAAGAAAAAGTATTAATCGGCTGAGAAAAGCCCTTAATTAGCAAAGAAAAACCCGATTCGCCAATAAATTCCAAAATGCAGCTACGGCGGCATTGGCTAAAAGAGAGAAGTCTTGATGAGTATGGCTACTGACATCAACAACAGCAAAATTCAGGTTCGCGATCTGAACTTCTACTACGGCAAATTTCATGCGCTGAAGAATATTTCGCTGGATATTGCCAAAAACCAGGTCACAGCATTCATCGGCCCATCAGGCTGCGGTAAATCAACACTGCTGCGTACATTCAATAAAATGTATCAGTTGTATCCGGATCAGCGCGCTGAAGGCGACATCTTGCTGGATGGGCAGAATATCCTGACCGATAAACAAGATATTGCATTGTTGCGGGCAAAAGTTGGCATGGTTTTCCAAAAGCCAACCCCATTCCCAATGTCGATTTACGATAACATCGCCTTTGGTGTGAAACTGTTTGAGAACCTATCTCGCACCGATATGGATGAGCGCGTGCAATGGGCGCTGACCAAAGCGGCTTTGTGGAATGAAACTAAAGATAAGTTGCACCAGAGCGGATACAGTTTGTCGGGAGGCCAGCAGCAGCGCCTATGCATCGCCCGTGGTATCGCGATTCGCCCAGATGTGTTGTTGCTTGATGAGCCTTGCTCGGCACTTGACCCTATCTCGACCGGCCGTATTGAAGAGCTTATCAGCGAGTTGAAGTCTGACTATACGGTGGTGATAGTGACACACAACATGCAGCAAGCGGCTCGCTGCTCAGATCACACGGCATTTATGTATCTGGGCGAGTTAATTGAATTCAGTGATACAGATACGCTGTTTACCGCGCCGCAGCAGAAACAGACGGAAGATTATATCACCGGTCGCTATGGCTGATTTTACTCATAGGGTATACATCAATTTCGCCTATTTACATGTACGGGAAGTATCATGGATAACTTGAATCTTAATAAACATATTTCCGGCCAGTTCAATGCAGAACTTGAACATATCCGCACCCAAGTATTGACCATGGGCGGGCTGGTGGAACAACAATTATCTGACGCGATCACCGCCATGCACAATCAGGACGGCGAGTTGGCAAAACAGGTCATTGCTGGCGATAAAAAGGTCAATATGATGGAAGTGGCCATTGATGAAGCCTGCGTGCGCATCATTGCCAAACGTCAGCCGACGGCGAGTGATTTGCGTCTGGTGATGGCCATCATCAAGACGATTTCTGAGCTAGAGCGCATCGGTGATGTGGCGGATAAAATCTGCCGCACTGCGCTGGAAAAATTCTCTCATCAACACCAACCTTTACTGGTCAGTTTGGAGTCTTTGGGGCGTCATACGGTACAGATGCTGCATGATGTTCTGGATGCCTTTGCCCGGATGGATTTGGATGAAGCTATCCGAATCTATCGCGAAGATAAGAAAGTTGATCAGGAATATGAAGGCATTGTGCGCCAGTTGATGACGTATATGATGGAAGATCCGCGAACTATCCCAAGTGTGCTGACAGCATTGTTTTGCGCCCGTTCGATTGAACGCATTGGCGACCGCTGCCAGAATATCTGCGAATTTATCTTCTACTTTGTTAAAGGTCAGGATTTCCGTCACTTAGGTGGCGATGATTTAGAAAAACTGCTTTCTAATAAAGCTGAAAAGTAACCTGTTTCCCCCAATTAGATTAAGCATTTCTGCTTGATTGGGGGTTATTTTTATAAATTATTTTTTCCCGCCTTTGCTACCTTATTATTAATTTATTAAGCTAATTCACTCTCGTTTTATCTCTGTTTATATTTAATCCCCCATTGATTGACATAATGAAAGTGTGTTTTGTTGCTTTGTGGATGTATATTTAAATGGTTTTATTGTTTAGAGGAAATATAACTTCCCTCATGGGGAAAGTATATTTCCCCTATTATAATATAATGGCGATTTTAATATTTATCTGCATAAGAACATATGATTTTTAATATGCGTTTACATTGGGCGGGATAAGTGAACATACGTCTGTATATGCCAAAGAATGTCGCTCTTAGCCTGCTGTGGGTTGTTTGGGGAGCATGTTTAGTTAGCTATATAGTCTACAATTTATTTTTTTATCTTCTTCTTGCTCCTACTTTATTCCTCATTTTTATTCTGATAAATATTATGTTTAAAAAGAAAGCAAGCAGTCATGACAAGGTGTCTATTATGGCCAACTCTTCTCTACCATCTTCAGCCCCATTATCGGGTTCGCCATCAGACTCCGTGAAGACAAATACGATTATAGCGGTGGGGACAAAATTAAAAGGTAATATTAATCTTGATGGTGACATTCAAATTTATGGTGTTGTCATCGGTGATATTGTCGTCAATGAAGGCACACTAAGATTGATGCGCAGTGGTCATATTGAAGGGAATTTAACCGCCCCTCACATTACGGTTGATGGGCGGATCGAGGGTGTTTGTGTTTCCGATCATTTGGAAATTTTGGAGAATGGTCGGCTAAACGGCATTGTAAAAGGCAGTAATTTCTCTATCAAGAAAGGCGGTGTTTTCATTGGTCAGTCAGAGATTAGCGAAGAGTCTGAAAGCCAGACAAAGACTAAAGTTAAATCCACTACTGCGAATCATCATGAAAAGGTAAAGTCGGAAGAAACACCCAGTTAAATACTATAACTCGGTAGATAACTCTGTTGAGGTTGTTGTTACTCATACACGCTAGAAATGCGGTTTGGCCGGGGATTCACGGCCATAATCGCCCGTTTTCCCCGCCCATGATTTCACTTTTTCTTTCAATATAAGCAAACTTATCCACTGAGATGATTTAGTTATAAATATATCGTTTTATATTATTTCCTGACCTAACGCGGACTTGATAGCTTACGTGTATCGCAACATCTCAATCATCTTAGGAGCTTTCAATGAAGCAATCTCTAACCACCAAAAAAAGCGTTCTGGCACTCACGCTGTTAGCCGGTCTGGCCACACTTTCTGGTGCTGCTCACGCAGATAAGCTGGATGATATTAAACAGGCTGGTGTGGTGCGGATTGCTGTTTTCGATAGCAACCCACCATTTGGTTATATCGACCCACAGACCAAAAAACTGGTGGGATATGATGTCGATGTGGCGAACGCAATCGCGAAAGATTTAGGTGTAAAAGTTGAACTGCGGGCAACTAACCCAGCTAACCGTATTCCGTTACTGGCCTCTAAAAAAGTGGATTTGATTGCTGCCAACTTCACTATTACGGATGACCGCGCCAAGGAAGTGAACTTCAGCTTGCCGTACTTTGCGACGGGTCAGAAATTTATTGCCCATAAAGGTGTGCTGAAAACGCCAGAAGACATCGCTGGGTTGCGTATCGGTGCGGATAAAGGCACGGTACAGGAAATAACCTTACGTGACCGTTATCCAACGGCGAAAGTCATTTCCTATGATGATACTCCGGTAGCATTTACCGCTCTGCGCAATGGTAATGTTCAAGCTATCACTCAGGATGATGCAAAATTAGTTGGGTTGCTGGGCAACCTTTCTGCGGCACAAAAAGCAGATTTTGAAATATCACCATTCAGTATTACTAAAGAATATCAAGGCGTTGGTATTCCTAAAGGGGAAGATCGCTTAACTACTCAAGTGAACGAGACACTGGTTAAACTGGAAAAAGATGGCGAAGCAGCGAAAATTTATGACCGCTGGTTCGGGCCTGAAACCAAAGCAGCTCAACCCCGTGGCGACTTCAAATTTGCACCATTGGATCAACAACCTAAAGCGTAATATATCCTTTGTCCTTGAAGTTGCAGGGGTGTTAGCTGCGCGCACTCACCCGAATCACTTACTTGAGTAAGCTCATCGGGATTTGTTTGCTTGCCGCCTACCTGCAACTCCAATGACTTAGGCTATAACGTTATGACTCATAGGTGTGTAAGAGTAAAAAATGGATTTTATTGTGTGCCCAAAAAAATACTCTATTGAGGCGTCAAACAGAGATAGGCCTAAAATCCTATGAATCTACATCACCTCACTGACTGGTTGCTGGCTCCGCAATATCTCGGCTGGTTATGGAATGGTTTTCTGCTGACGTTGTGGATTTCTGCCTGCACAGTGGTGGCTTCTACGCTATTGGGTTTTTTACTGGCCGCCGCCAGAGACAGCGAACTCAAAGCGTTGCAATGGTTTGCGATTGGTTACAGCATGCTATTTCGTAATACGCCGCTGCTTATCCAGTTGTTCTTTTGGTATTTTGCTGCCAGTCAATTTCTGCCCGCATCCTGGATACCTTGGCTTAACACTCCCCATGAAATCACGGTTTTTGGACTCACTCTCGGCTGGCCTTCTTTTGAGTTTTTGGCCGGTTTCATCGGCTTGACCTTCTATTCCACGGCATTTATTGCGGAAGAGTTGCGCTCGGGGATCAGCGGGGTTGCCAAGGGACAAAAATATGCTGCCCATGCATTGGGGCTGACGGGTTGGCAGTCTATGCGCCATGTTGTGTTGCCGCAGGCGTTGAAAATCGCTATGCCGCCGTTACTCGGCCAATATATGAATATTATTAAAAACTCATCATTAGCGATGGCTATTGGTGTGGCCGAGCTTTCTTATGCTTCCCGCCAGGTTGAAACGGAAACTTTGCGGACATTCCAGGCTTTTGGTGTGGCAACGGTGTTGTATATCGCGATTATTGCGTTGATTGAGGCCTGGGGCATGTGGCGTCAGCAGCGAACCATCGTTAAGGGGCACTGAAATGGATTTTACGATTATTGCCGATAACTGGACTTATCTGTTATGGGGAACATTTCCTGATGGGCCGCTAGGCGGAGCTGCATTAACCTTGTTGATCAGCCTGTTAGCTGGCGTGGCTTCGGCTATTTTAGGTACCGTGTTGGGTGTGGTGCTGGCGATGTCCCGCGGTGCCTGGGCGGGAATATTAGCCGCATTTTTAGGTTTTTTCCGCGCTATTCCCGTGATTATGTTGATTTTTTGGACGTATTTTCTACTGCCGATTGTATTTGGTGTGGATATCCCCGAAATCACTACTGTGGTATGCGCGTTGGCACTGATTGCTTCAGCCTATCTGGCTCATGCGGTGAAAGCGGGAATTGTGGCGATCGGGGCGGGGCAGTGGCAAGCGGGTTTGTCATTGGGCTTCAATCGTTGGCAAGTTTTGTGGTTTGTGGTTTTGCCGCAAGCCTTGCGCATGATGGTGCCATCATTTATTAATCAATGGATTTCTTTGATTAAGGATACCTCGCTGGCTTATATCGTCGGGGTCAATGAACTGACGTTTTTGGCCACTCAAGTTAATAACCGCAGTATGGTTTACCCGATGGAAGTATTTCTGTTCGTGGCATTGGTCTATTTCGTTTTATGTTTGGCACTGGACTTACTGGCAAATGGCCTTAACCGCCGTTTTAGCTCCCAACATGCCATTAATAAGCAAAGCGCCATTAACCGTTCATGGCGCTGGTGGCGAAATAAATCTGTATTACCAGTAAGTTAAGTGCGGGTTATCTGCCAGCCTCTGGCGCGCCATAAATCGGGTAGTTGCCGCATATCATCAAACATGGTGACTAATGGGTGGTGAATCGGCTGATTATGTGGATCGGCGCAGTAATAATATACCGGTATCCCGGCTGCTATTCCGGCATGGGTACCGGCTGCTGAGTCTTCAATCAAAATACAGCGCTCGGCCGCGACCTTCATCTCTTCTGCGGCATGATAAATCAACGCGGGATCAGGCTTCCAACGTTGGATGTCGTAGCCGCTATAGAGCCTTTCTTCAAAGAAAGGCAGTAAGTCGGTCAAGCCCAGAGAGTGCTGCATTTTACTCACCGGCCCATTGGACACCACGCAAATCGGCAATGTTATTTGCTCTAGCAATGTTTTTGCGCCGGCGATAGGTTGTAACTCAGCATCAAATAAGCGAGCAACTTCATCGCGATAGAGTTTCTCCAGCTTTTCTATTGGCTCATCCAGGCCGTTTTCTTTACTCACCAACGCGACGATTTCATTGAGTTTCACGCCCTTAAAACGCTTAATCACCTCTTCCAGCGACAAGTGAATATCATAATGGGCAAACATCACAACATAGGCCTGACAACACAGAACTTCACTGTCGACCAAGGTTCCATCACAATCGAACATGACACATTCAATCTGGTTCACTCAATCCATCCTTTATTATGCCGTTTTAAGTTCATTCCACTTTAACCATCCTGCCCCAGAATGCGATACATAATTACCCTGCTAGCAATATTACTCATATCAACTGAATAAAATTCAATAAGTTGAATAGTGGGTGGTTAAAATTAAGCCACCTGTTGCGCAACACGGCAGATAAAAAATAGCCAAATAGAGTGTGATCTCGCTCTAAACAACTGTTTTTTTGTTATAGGATATCCACAACTGTCACTCCCTTTTGCGGAACTCCTCAAATGAGTAAACCAAACCTTGATACTGAGCAGGGGCTGCTCGAACGTGTTTTTAAACTAAAGCAACACGGTACCACCGCCCGTACTGAGCTGATTGCGGGTATCACCACCTTCCTGACCATGGTCTATATCGTGTTCGTTAACCCACAGATTTTAGGGGTTGCGGGGATGGATGTGCAGGCCGTGTTTGTCACCACCTGTCTGATTGCTGCTTTCGGCAGTATCTTTATGGGCCTATTGGCTAACTTACCGGTCGCTCTGGCACCGGCGATGGGGCTTAATGCTTTCTTCGCTTTTGTGGTGGTTGGCGCGATGGGTATTTCATGGCAAGTCGGCATGGGTGCTATTTTCTGGGGAGCAATCGGTTTCCTTTTGCTCACTATTTTCCGCATCCGTTACTGGATGATAGCTAACATTCCTCTGAGTCTGCGGGTGGGGATAACCAGTGGTATCGGCCTGTTTATTGCCATGATGGGGCTGAAAAATGCCGGCATCGTGGTCGCCAATCCGGATACTTTAGTCGCGGTCGGGAATCTGACCTCTCACAGCGTGCTGTTGGGAGCATTGGGCTTCTTTATCATTGCGATTCTGGCATCACGCAATATTCATGCTGCGGTGCTGGTGTCGATTGTCGTGACGACGTTAATCGGCTGGGCGCTGGGTGATGTGCATTACTCTGGCATTTTCTCCATGCCGCCCAGTGTGACTTCCGTGGTTGGGCAGGTCGATTTAGCCGGTGCGCTGAATATTGGTATGGCGGGGATCATATTCTCCTTCATGCTGGTTAACCTGTTTGATTCATCCGGTACATTGATTGGTGTGACGGATAAAGCCGGTTTAACTGACCATAAAGGGAAGTTCCCGCGCATGAAACAAGCGCTGTATGTGGACAGTATCAGTTCTGTTGCTGGTGCGTTTATTGGTACGTCGTCAGTGACGGCTTATATTGAAAGCTCCTCCGGGGTTTCTGTCGGTGGCCGTACCGGCTTAACCGCCGTGGTGGTCGGGATCCTCTTCCTGTTGGTGATATTTATTTCTCCACTGGCTGGAATGGTACCTGCCTATGCAGCGGCGGGCGCATTGATTTATGTGGGCGTGCTGATGACATCCAGCTTGTCCCGTGTGAAATGGGATGACTTGACCGAAGCGGTTCCAGCATTTGTCACCGCAGTGATGATGCCGTTTAGCTTCTCAATTACTGAAGGGATTGCGCTGGGCTTTATTTCTTACTGCCTGATGAAGTTAGGTACCGGTCGCTGGCGTGAGATCAGCCCATGCGTGGTAGTGGTTGCGCTACTGTTTGTGCTGAAAATTGCGTTTGTTGATCACTGATAATTTATGATTAGTTACTGATTTTGAACACGCCCCCATATTCGACACCGAGGGTGGGGGCGTAGTATTTATAATCTTATGACTTCAATTGAGCGCTAATTTGCTCCAGTGCTTTTGTGGCACATTGCGCATCCAGATGCCCGCCGGGCGCACCAGCAACACCAATCGCACCAACCACTTCATCCCCAGCTTTCACCGGTACACCGCCACCTAAGAGTAAGAAACCGGGAATATCTTTCAGGTTATTGGCCGCGGGTGTTTTCTGACTGTTTTCCATAACTGTCCCACTTGGGGTTTTGGTCGACAGCGCAGTAAAGGCTTTTTGCTCACTGGCTTTTACGGTATGTGGGCCAGCATTATCAGCACGCAACACAGTCTTGATGATGCCAGCGCGATCCACGACGGTGACCGCGACGTTATAGCCATCAGCTTGGCAAACGGCGAGGGTACGGTTGGCTACATCAGTGGCCAGTGCCAAAGAAATATTACGTTCAGTATTCAGACCCGCAGCAGAGGCTTGAGTTATCAGGCCGATGAATAAGGCAGAAGTCAGGGCAATAGGCTTGATCATATAAAATCCTTATTGTTAGCGAAGTGAATTCCTCACAGTAAAGCTATCCTACGGCGAAAAGTGGTGAAAAAACATTCGGCTAACTACCCGTTTTACTAGGTACTTCTACCTATCCCCTGCGCACTTGACGCCGCAGGGGTGTTAGCTGCGTTCGCGTACCCGAATCACTTACTTATGTAAGCTCATCGGGATGAGTTCACTGGCTGCCTACCTGCAACACCAATTACTTTGGGTATATTATTGGTAGGATATATGAGTAGTGATGAATAAGTGATGCCAGCGAGTTGACCTCTAATTTGGTAATGATATTGGCGCGGTGGGCCTCGACGGTTCGCGGAGATATCGACAAGATATGGGCGACCTGTTTACTGGTTTCCCCTTGAATAATCAGGGTGGCGACTTCCCGCTCTCGAGCAGAGAGTTGGTTGAATAACTGTTGATAGCTTGCCTGCTGCTTATAAGCTATCAGTGCCTGTTCATGTTGATCCAGCGCCATGCTGATGGTTTCGATCAATACATCGGCATCAATTGGTTTGGTCAAAAATTCCAGCGCCCCGCCTTTAAAGGCCCGGCGACACAATTCAACATTGCCATGCCCCGTCATAATGATGACCGGGAGGGAGCTATCACGCTCTTGAATGGTTTCTAAGATTGTCATGCCACTTTTACCCGGCATGCGAATGTCCAGCAGCACACAACTCGGCTGGGTAACCGTCAGATTATCGAGGAATATCTGGCCGTTACTGAACGCCTTAACCTCCCAGCCCATGGTCGAGAGTAACGCGGACAACGCAGCACGAACACCCTCATCATCATCAATCAGATAAATGTGTTTTGTCATGTGTACTCCCGGTCATCAGAGGAAAAATCAAGATAAAGCAAGCGCCGCCATGTTCATTGTTTCTCGCTTTTATGTCGCCACCCATACGCTGTACCAATGTTTCACACAGGGTTAGCCCTAATCCCAGCCCGCTCTCTCGGGTGGTATAGAAGGGGCTAAATAAATTGTCTAATTGCTGATGATTTAGCCCTGGGCCATTATCCTCAATCTGAATAATGTATTGTTTTGGCGTAAATTTTATGGTGAAAGTGATTGTTGGGGCCGGCATTTGTTGGATAGCCTGAATGGCATTACTGAGCAAATTATGAAAAACCTGTTCCAGCCATAAAGGGTCACTTTGGAGTGTGGGCAGATTGGCGGGAATAATATTGATGATTTTCACATTCGCCGCAGTTATTTCTTGGCTCAATAACACATTAACTCGCCGCCAGATATCAGCCACCACGACTGGCTGTAAATTTATCTGCCCACGGCTGAGTAAGGTTCGCAGCCGATCGAGCAAAGCAGCAATGCGCTTGATTTGCTCGACAGAGGCCACCAGCAATGGAGCGACTTTCTCATCTTGCGGCGGTAACAGCCGTAGGGCGGTTTGGTTATAGGTCAATGTCGCGGTAAGCGGCTGGTTTAATTCATGGGCGATACCGGTGGCGATTTCCCCCATGGCATTGAGCCTGGCTTGGTCAGCAAATTTGGCGCGCTGGTCAGCATGTAAACGGTGCTGAGCCAATTGTTGCCAGCGGTGCCAACTGTATAAGGCGGCGGCTGTTATCAGCGAAAGCAGCAGGGCGGTGAACCAGGGTAAATCACGCCAAACCGGGGTGGCATGACTTATTAACGTGAAAGATTGCGCCCCTTCGCCCACCGGTTTTTGCCACTGCCAGAAACTTTCAGGTGCCGAATGACCCAAAATCGCGAGTTGATGCTGCTGATAGCGCAATATCAAGCTGTCAAAATGAGGCGGTAAGCCCACTATTTGCAGTAATTTCTGAGCATTAACCTGCAAACCACTGCCGTTGTATGAGTTAGCCAACCGGTAATCTCCCTCCTGAATATGCAAGGTAAGTTGGCCGGGTTGAGATGGGTCTGCCGGTGTTTGATTGATTGCGACTAACTGTGGGAAATGGCGTTGTAATTGCACCAGTTGAGCCGGTTCCAGAGCCAAAAATAAAATTGCCTGCTGCTGGGCCAATTGTTGGCTTAGTTCGCGGTGAATGATGCGAAACTCTGCTTCTCGCTCGGTTTGTTGCGTATTCAGCCCATACCAGCCTAGCCAGAGAGTAGATATCAGGGTCAGGAGAAGCCAGACAGTGATTTTAACGGCCATGGGTGAGTAGCATCCGCAAAGATAAAGTGGCTATTGATAACATGGGGCGCGATACGGAGAAACCCCCCCAATACCGCAGGCTATGGGGGTTCTGTAACCATAGAGGGTTATTTCACCCGAACACGCTCAATGTAAGTGGCAAATGCAGCAAGCTGTTTGGCCAGAAAATCCAGTGTTCCCTGATCCGTCAGCTCTTTGGTTTGTTCATCGACTTTGCTTTGAATCACACCGCCCATAAATTCAGGCTTATTCATTACCATCGCATCAAGGAAAACCAAAATTTGGCGCAAATGATACTGGCAGCGCGCGCCACCAATTGGCCCCATGGAGCTGGTCTGAATCGCCACTGGTTTGTTAGCCAGCGGTTGGTTAGGTAAACGGGATAGCCAGTCGATGGCGTTTTTCAACCCACCTGGGACTGAATAGTTATATTCCGGTGTCACGATAATCAGCCCATCGGCCTGACGAATCTGCTCAGCAATGGCCTCAATCGTGGTTGGGAATCCCTCTTCCTGTTGTACATCGGTGTCATAAAGTGGAATGTCGCGAATAGCAGGCAGTGCTTCAATGGTCACACCGGTTGGTGCTAATTTTGGCAGCGCACGCGCCACCATGGCATTGTAGGAACCATTACGCAGGCTACCCAAGAGGGTAACAATTTTAAGGGGTTGCTGTGACATGAATTACTCCCGTTCGGTTAATGTGTAACGCTATTCCACCACCAGAGTAGGACAAACTTGAGTGACGTGCTACTCCTTAAAATTTAACTTAAATTAGTGTCATCTGCGGATTTGTTACATTGAAATTGTGATCGGAGGAGAGGAACAGAGAAATTGCCTGTTGCTGTTCTCAAGTCTATGCATGAAGTGCCGTTAATAGATCTAGAGCTATCCAACTCTCTTACATTGAGCGACACGATAATGCTAAAAACCACTCAAGCCCGATTTACCTTACTCGTTAGTGCGTTTTTCATTTTTTTACTGATAATCACTGTGGTGGTTATTCAGCTTTTTATAACACCACAACTCAAACAATCTGAAAGCACCATTGTTGGCAACAGTGTTAACCAAATCGCCACGGCAATAACGGCGCAAATGAATAAAGTGGAAGCACAAGCCCGCAGTATTACGCAGGCTGTTGCCATCATGGACAGTAATACTATTGACCAATTATTGCCGGGGTTAGTGGATCAATACGGTGACAGTAATGTCTTTGGTGGTGGGATTTGGCCATTACCCAATAAACGCGAGCAAGGGGTGATTAAATTCAGCACTTTCTTTGCCCGTAATGGGGAAAATAAATTAACAGTTAATACTCATTGGAACTCGCCAGAGTCGCAAAATTATTTTGAACAACCCTGGTACAAAGATGGCTTAAATGCCCCGAAAGGCTTCTGCGCTTGGGCTAAAGCCTATCAGGACGATGCCAGCCCGCAACCAAGAACCAACTGCGCAATGGCGATTTATAAAGGTGACGAGATCTATGGTGTTTCTACCATTGACGTCACTTTAGGTTTCTTTAATCGCCTGGTTAAAGAGATGGAACAGAAGGTCAATGGCACCATTCTGATTGTCGAAGCTGATGGCAAGATTGTGGGGAGCAGCGCCCTGACGGATGGTAAAGCAGAATTAAAAAATCTGTCAGATTTTGCCAGCAGTTCGCCGATGGCGGCAGAAACTCTGCGATTATTGCCGCAAATGAAAGACCAGAAATTACTGGAAAATGAATTTGACGTCGATGGCACCTCTCACACTCTGTTTATCCGCCCCATCGCCAATAGCCCGTGGTACTTGGTCACTGACCTGCCCACCAGTTTATTGGTCAAGCAGAGCCACAGCATTTTGCTGCATCTGGGGTTAGTGCAGATTCCTATCATGTTGTTATTGCTGTTGTTCCTGGTATTTTCTATCCGCGTCTTTATGAAACGGCTGGCGGTGTTGAAGCAGAATATCACGGCATTATCCGCGGGTGGCGCTGATTTAACCCAGCGTTTACCACAAAGCAGTAGCCCGGAATTCAATGCTATTAACCAGAGTTTCAACGATTTTATCGACTATTTGCAGCAAATGATGCGCAAAGTCGGCGAAAGCAGTTTGGCTATCGCGTCGGCATCGCGCCAAATTGCCAGCGGCAATCTGGATTTATCCGCTCGTACTGAAGATCAAGCCAGCTCCATTGAAGAGACTGCGGCTTCAATGGATGAACTGACCAGTACCGTGAAACAAAATGCGGATAACGCTAGCCATGCCAACAAATTGGCAATGGATGCTTCCACAGTGGCGGTGAAAGGCGGCACCGTGGTGAAGAAAGTGGTGGACACCATGGGGTCAATCAACCATTCGTCGAAGAAAATCGTCGATATTATCAGTGTGATTGACAGCATTGCTTTCCAAACTAATATTTTGGCATTGAATGCGGCGGTAGAAGCCGCGAGAGCCGGTGAGCAGGGGCGTGGCTTTGCTGTAGTGGCCTCTGAAGTGCGTAATCTGGCGCAGCGTTCGGCCACTTCTGCCCGCGAAATTAAAAAGCTGATTGAAGACTCGGTGTCTGATATCACGATTGGTACTCGTCTGGTGGCGGATGCGGGCACGACAATGGATGACCTGATGAGCGGGGTTTCCAATGTGGCGTCATTAATGAATGAAATAATGTCATCCAGCCAAGAGCAAAGCTTGGGTATTGAGCAGGTTAATCTCGCGATTAATCAGCTAGATAACTCAACGCAGCAAAATGCGGCGCTGGTGGAACAAGTGGCGGCAGCGGCTCAAGCTATGCAGGATCAAACCGTGCAGTTGGAAAGTGTGATTAGCGGCTTTAAGGTTTAATCTTATACCCGTCATACTTCAAGCTGCATGTGTGTTGGCTACGCTCATTCATCCCGAATTATTTAGGGTATATATCGCGGTTATGCCAAAAAAATTAACCCCTTTTGCTAGCCGAAAGGGGTTTTTTATCACTCACGGCGAATTTTACTGGCAAATAAATTACCCAGTGATTGGATTAACTGCACGGTGATAATTAATACAATCGCGGTAGTGACTGTGACAAAAGTATCAAAGCGCTGGTAGCCATAAGTAATGGCTAAATCACCAATCCCGCCGCCGCCGACGGTACCCGCCATGGCGGTCGCGCCAATCAAACCAATGGTAGCGGTGGTCAGCGCCAATATTAAAGATGACAGGGCCTCGGGCAGTAAGAAATACCAAATGGCTTGTAGCGGTGTTGCTCCCATCGATTTCGCTGCTTCCAAAATTCCGGGATTAACGTCCAGCAGGGAGTTCTCCACCAAGCGGCCAATATAGGGCGCGATAAAAATAATCAGCGGCACAATAGCCCCCGGAGTTCCTATGGTGGTGTTCACAATGAGGCGGGTGAGCGGGATAATCGCGACCATCAGAATAATAAATGGCAATGATCGGATGATATTGATAACAGGATTAAGAATATTATAAAAAGTTCTATTCTTAATTAATCCACCTGGCCGGGTCACCACCAGTAAAATCCCCAAAGGAATACCAATAAGAGAACCGATCACCAATGAAATACTGACCATAACCAGAGTATCGTGTAGCGCCTGGATAAATTGGTCTAATGTAATTGCGGTTTCGATCATCAATTTATTTCCTGTATATCAATCCCTGTTCCCGCCAGATAATTAACGGCGCTATCAATGGTGTGATTCTCGCCGGTTAATAGCAGCACCATATGGCCCAATGTGGTGTCTTGTATCTCTGACATGTTGGCAAACAGAATATTGACGCCAATATCATATTGCCTGATGAGTTGGTTAATCACCGGCTGTGTGGCTATTGCCCCGATAAACGCCAGACGGAATTGACGACCTGCATGGCTGTTATCCAATAGCTTTTTCACACTCTCGGGCAAGCTGTCTTTGATGACGGTACGAACAAAGTTAATCGTCGTGGGGTGGGTTGGATGACCAAAAACAGTTAATACTGAACCTTGTTCAATAATTTGGCCGTTTTCCATGACCGCCACTTTATTACAGATCTTTTGAATGACTGACATTTCATGGGTAATCAGCAACACCGTAATATTGTATTGCTGATTAATTTTCTTCAGTAATAATAAAATTTGAGCCGTGGTTTGCGGGTCGAGTGATGATGTCGCTTCATCACACAGCAAAATAGAGGGGTTGGTTGCCAGCGCCCTTGCAATTCCCACCCGCTGTTTTTGTCCGCCGGATAACTCATTCGGAAAACTGTGACTTTTATCTCCCAGCCCGACAAAAGCTAGCAGCTCCGCAACACGTTCCTGAATGAATTTCTTATTTTTCCCCAATAAAATAAGTGGCATGGCTACATTTTTAAAAACGGTTTTTGATTCCAATAAATTAAAGTTTTGGAATATCATACCAATATCTTTTTTCAGTAACCGGAGTTGCTCATGGCTAAAATCATGCAGGTTCTTGCCGTCAATAATGACATTTCCGACAGTTGGGCTTTCCAGTGAATTAACCATGCGTAATAGGGTGCTTTTCCCCGCGCCACTGTAGCCGATGATGCCAAATATATCACCATCCTCGACGGTTAAATTGACATCATTAAGAGCCTGTAGTTTGATACCTTTACGCTCAAACGTCTTGGAAATATGCTGAAGCTCAATCATCTGTTATTCCATTAGTTTAGATAATCAGGCAGCATATAACCGGTGTATTTTTCGTTACCCAGAATGTATTTTTTAAATTCAGGGGAGTGATATCCCGCAATAATATCTTTGGCAAACTCGGCGTCTTTATTCTTACCGGCAACGGTCACCACATTGACAAACTGAGCGGTAGGTTTTTCAAGTTGCAGGGCTGAAGTGAGTTTTATGCCATTAGAAACAGCAAAGTTACCTTGGATAGCACCATAGTCAACATCAGGCAATGCTCTGACTTGCTGTGCGTTATCCATTTCTTTAATCACCAAATGATACGGATTTTCTGCAATGTCTTTTTGCGAAAAAGTGGCTGGATCAATTTTTTCTTTCAGCTTTATCCAGCCAATAGATTGCAGTAAAAGCGCGGCTCGGTATTCATTTGAGGGCTGATTCGGGACTGAAATCCATGCGCCATCTTTGGGTTTGTCTTCTGTATTGTGCTTATTAGAATAGAGGCCCATTGGGGGCGTGGGGACTTGTACAATTCCTGTATTATCAATGCGTAATCGGTCATTTATAGCTTGCAGATAAACTGGGTGTTGCATGATGTTGCCATCAATTTCACCGGTGCTGACTGCATTATTGACCTGGATTCCATCATTGAAATCTTTATATTCAATCTTGTAGCCTTTACTTATTAGATAAGGCGCTACGCCTTTCTCAAATTGCTCTTTATAAGGGCCAGGATTAAATCCTAACTTAATGATTTTCTTCTCCTCACTATGGGCATTCAGTGAGGTTAAAATAATTAAACTAAATAAGGATATTGCCAGCGAACGCATTCTCATCATCATTTCCCTGTGGAATAAATATTAATTCAGACTCTAAAGAGGAATTTATTCACAAGGTTGCAGGCTATTGAGTGATCCGTAAACGAAGAATATAAACTTAACTTATCTATTATCGATATATAGGATAATAATATGGGTCTATCAGGAGGGGAGATGTTAATGAGTGAATAATCAACCCGCTGTACGGCGCACAGCGGGTTGTCTGGATTAGCCCTGAATCAGATTAGGGATTTTCACATCAGGATTAACATCGGCTTCATAGTCAACACCGTCAACCGCGAAACCAAACAGATTTAAGAACTCGGTCTTATAGCCGATAAAATCAGTCAATTGGTCAATATTGTCGTTGGTGACTTGATCCCACAACTGCTTAACCTGACTTTGCACTTCAGGAGCCAGTTCTTTGTAATCAGCACGTAGGCGGCCATCTTGGTCCAAGTGCGGCGTGTTGCCACACAAGCTGTCTTTATACAGCGCATAAACCTGCTCGATACAGCCCTCATGAGTGCCTTTCTCTTTCATCACTTTGAATAATAGCGATAAATACAGTGGCATCATTGGAATCGCAGAGCTGGCCTGAGTCACAACTGCTTTCAGCACAGAAACACGGGCATCACCGCCGCCGTGGGCAGACAAGCTATCGCGGATCGCCAGAACTTTTTGGTCCAAGTCCTTCTTGGCCGCGCCAATAGAGCCATTCCAATAGATATCATGAGTGATTTTTTCACCCAGATAGGTGAACGCGGTCGTTTGTGCGCCTTCAGCCAACACACCCGCTTCCAGCAGCGCATCAATCCACATCTGCCAGTCTTCGCCGCCCATGACGGCGACCGTGTTGTCGATTTCTTCTTGAGTGGCCGGTTGCAACACGGCTTCTTTGATAACTTCTTTATCAGTATCAAGGCTACGGAATTTAACTTCATGCCCGATAGGTTTCAGTGTGGAGTTAAACACTTGACCGGTTTTCGGGTGAGTACGACGTGGCGAGGCCAAACTGTAGATAACCTGATCAACCTGACCTAAGTCTTGTTTGATGGTTTCAATGGTCAGGCGCTTAATCTCATCAGAGAAAGCATCGCCATTGATACTCTTTGCGTACAGGCCTTTTTGTTCAGCGAATTTGTGGAATGCGGCGCTGTTGTACCAACCAGAGGTTCCCGGTTTGCCTTCTTCGCCCGGACGCTCAAAGAAAATGCCCAGTGTATCGGCACCACAACCAAATGCTGCTGTAATGCGGGCTGCCAGCCCGTATCCAGTTGACGCACCAATCACTAATACTCGTTTTGGGCCGTTAGCGATTGTGCCTTCTGCTGTGACATAGTCAATTTGCTTTTTGACGTTGGCTTCGCAGCCCGTCGGATGTGCAGTCACACAGATAAAGCCGCGTACACGTGGTTTTATAATCATGGATACCTCAGTTTATGAATAAAGTTAAGTGTTCGAGCCATATTCAGTTCAGATTGATGGGCGATTCAGACTCATAGAGCCAGATTATCAAAATTAGCGATAATCTGCTGCAGCTCTATGGCATCACACTCATTTTCCGATACAAAAACTGGAGAAAATTCGCCCCAGTAAGTCATCTGAGCTAAATTCGCCGGTAATTTCACTCAATGACTGTTGCGCTAAACGCAGTTCCTCCGCCAGTAGTTCACCGGCGTAAGCGCTTACTAACTGTTCATGGCCCTGTACCAAATGCTGTGCAGCAGTTTCCAGCGCTTGTAAATGGCGGCGGCGCGCCAAGAAACCACCTTCAGTGTTGCTGGTAAAGCCCATACTCTGCTTGAGATGGCTGCGCAGCAGGTCAATACCTTCACCGGTACGCGCTGATAAGCGAATAAGTGAGTGACCATTTACTTCGGTTAAACCCAAGGTTTCACCGGTAATGTCAGCTTTGTTACGCACCACGGTGATGGGGAGCGTAGCAGGTAACCGCGCCATAAACTCTGGCCAGATAGCAGCCGGTTCAGTGGCATCCGTGGTGGTTCCATCCACCATAAACAGCACGCGGTCAGCCTGTTCTATCTCATTCCACGCACGTTCGATGCCAATGCGTTCAACTTCATCACTGGCTTCACGTAGGCCTGCGGTATCAATGATATGCAATGGCATCCCATCGATATGAATATGTTCCCGCAATACATCGCGGGTGGTACCTGCGATATCAGTGACAATTGCGGCCTCTCGGCCTGCTAACGCATTGAGTAGACTGGATTTACCGGCGTTTGGGCGGCCAGCAATAACCACTTTCATCCCTTCACGCAATAAACTGCCTTGCCGGGCTTCAGTGCGTACTTGCTCCAGATCTGCCATTACGCCGTTTAACTGGCCTTCAATTTTTCCATCAGACAGGAAATCAATTTCCTCATCAGGAAAGTCAATCGCAGCTTCGACATAGATTCGCAAGTGAGTAAGTGCTTCCACCAATTTGTGGATCCGCACTGAAAATGCGCCTTGTAATGAGTTTACCGCCGAACGCGCAGCTTGTTCTGAACTGGCGTCGATCAAGTCGGCAATCGCTTCTGCTTGGGCTAAATCCAACTTGTCATTTAAGAATGCGCGCTCAGAGAACTCACCCGGGCGGGCAATGCGCAGCCCTGGCAGAGCTAGAATACGTTTTAACAGTAAATCCAGTATAACCGGACCACCGTGACCTTGTAGTTCCAGCACGTCCTCGCCAGTGAAAGAATTCGGGCCGGGGAAGTAAAGAGCGATACCTTGATCCAGCGTGCTGCCATCGACATCTTTAAATGGCAGATAGTCGGCATAGCGTGGCTTGGGTAATTTACCTAAAACCGCCTGTGCGACCACTGTAGCAGCACGACCTGAAACACGTAAAATACCAACGCCACCACGGCCTGGGGGGGTTGCTTGTGCCACGATAGTATCAGTGGTGCTCATGGTTATATCTCTCTTTAACTTATTATTTTTGCACAAGCCTGAAAGTGTTCAGGCTTCTATAAAAAGAATAAGGCGGTCATATTGACCGCCCTTTAATACTTATGACTATCGCTGTGGATTATTTTTTCTTGTCACGGCTGTGTAAGCCGCGTTTTTCCAGACCACGATAAATCAACTGTTGCTGCAGGATGGTCACCAGGTTACTGACAATATAGTACAGTACCAGACCAGCCGGGAACCACAGGAAGAATACAGTGAAGATAACCGGCATGAAGGTCATGATCTTCTGCTGCATCGGGTCAGTCACGGTAGTCGGTGACATCTTCTGAATGAAGTACATGGTGATACCCATCAGAATTGGCAGAATGTAGTACGGGTCTTGTGCTGACAAGTCATGAATCCACAAGATGAATGGCGCATGGCGCAACTCAACGGAACTCATCAACATGTAGTACAACGCCAGGAAGATTGGCATCTGAATGACCAGCGGTAAGCAGCCACCCAGTGGGTTAACTTTCTCAGCTTTGTACAACGCCATCATTTCCTGACTCATACGCTGCTTATCGTCGCCGATACGCTCACGCATGGCAGCCAGTTTAGGCTGTAGCAAACGCATTTTCGCCATCGAGGTATATTGCGCTTTAGTCAGCGGGTACATGATACCGCGCACGATAAAGGTAATAACAATGATGGAGAAGCCCCAGTTACCGACAAAGCTGTGGATGAATTTCAACAGTTTGAACAGTGGCTGAGAAATAAACCATAACCAACCATAATCAACAGTCAGGTCCAGATGTGGCGCGATGGCCGCCATTTTGTCCTGAATTTCCGGGCCAACCCACAAGGTCGCACCCAGTTGTTTCTGCTCACCCGGCTGAATGACTACTGGTGCACCTTTAAAGCCGATAGCAGCCAGACCGTTACCCAAGTCAGCGGAGTAGAAAGTGTTGGTTTCGTTAGCTGCTGGAATCCACGCTGTTGCAAAATACTGCTGCAACATAGCAACCCAACCGCCTTTGGTGGTGATGTCCAGGCTCTTATCTTCGATATCACTAAAGCTATATTTTTTATATTTAGTTTCATCAGAAGAGTAAGCCGCACCACGATAAGTATGCAGTGCGAAGTTATTGCTGCCGGTATCACGGTGTTTAGGTAAGTTGATGCTTTGCTTTAATTGGCCAAACAGCGTCAGCTCCAGCGGGGCAGCAGAGGCGTTTTTAACGTGATAATCCACGCCAATGGCGTAATCGTTACGTTTCAGCACAAACGTCTTGGTGAAGACGGAGCCATCTTTGCCTGTGAAGGTCAATGGAATACGCAGTTCGTCTTGGCCATCAGCTAATACAAAGCTGGTTTGAGGCGCTTCGAATAGTGGGCGTTCACCGTTAGCTGGATTGTCCGGGCCGTTTTTACCTGTCAGGCCACTTTGTGCCTGATAAATGAACGCCGGAGTAGTTTCCAGTAATTCGAAAGTTTTATCTGAACCCAGAGCATCCGGGTAAGCCAGCAGGTTAGCCTGCTCGATGTCACCACCACGGGTATTAATGGTCAGAGACAGCACATCAGTTTTTACAGTAATCAGTTGGCCCTGACCACTGCCTGGCACAGCCTGGCTTGCTTTATCACCGGTAGCAGTATTCGCAGTCTGTTGCGTGGTCTGAGCGGCTGGTTGTGGATTGTTATCCACTTGCCAGGCTTGCCAGATCATGAAAGACACGAACAGCAGAGCGATGAGTAGAAGATTGCGTTGCGAATCCATCGTTAGTGTTCTCTGTTATCGTCGGGTTTCGGCGGCACGGGATCATCGCCACCTGGGTTCAAAGGGTGGCATTTTAATACGCGTTTCAGTGTTAACCAACTGCCTTTTATCATCCCAAACCGGCGCAATGCCTCAATTCCGTAATGAGAACATGTCGGATGGAAACGACAACGCGGCCCCAGCAACGGACTTATCACGAGCTGATAGCCCCTGATTAGCCCGATCAGGATGCGGGAGCCTGGCGACAGTGGCGACGCCATAATTTTTCCAAAGCTTCTGTCAACGCACGGTTATCGAGGTCAGCCACACCTTTTTTCACCAAAACGACAAAATCCATAGACGGTAACGTATGCTGATGCAGCCGGAAGCTTTCGCGGGTTAGGCGCTTTATCCGATTACGTTCATGAGCACGTTTGACATGTTTTTTGGCGACGGTAAGACCGATGCGGGGATGCCCCAGCTCGTTCTGGCGGCCGAGGATGGTGATTTGCGGCGTGCCAGCCCGTTGTGGCTGCTGGAAGACGAACGTAAAATGACTGGGAGTTAACAAACGTAACTCCCTAGGAAATGCTAGCTTAACCATTGAGATGGTTAGCTTTTATTACTTAGAAACAGTCAGACGAGTACGGCTTTTCGCACGACGGCGAGCCAGAACTTGACGACCATTTTTGGTGGCCATACGAGCACGGAAACCGTGGCTACGGTTGCGCTTCAATACGGACGGTTGGAAAGTGCGTTTCATAGCGATTTCTACCTAAACTTAAAATAATTACTGATTCAGTAAACGCGTTTGGCTGCTCGGAGTGAAGACACCGACGCCTCAATCGCAACATATAAAGAAGCGGGATTGTAATAATTGTACAGTCCTGAGTCAATTGACATTGCGCACGCCCGCACAGAAGTTTTCTGTATGGGAGTTTACCAAGAGCCTGTCCGTGTTCACCGCTGGTTTCTTTTTGGCCAAGGCCATCAAGAGAAACAGGCATCACACGTAGGGCTGAGGATTATACGGACTCCCTGATAAATCGCAAGGATCGCGGTGAGATCCTTTGTAGATTAATGAGGATCAGGGTTGGGATAAGGGGAAAGTTATTCCAGTATATTCCGAAAAGCGTCGGGAGCGCGGACGATAAGGGCAGGAAAAGCTGTGCGCTAGGTTACACTCCCAACAGAAGTTATCGCCTGTGGATAAAAAGGATCTAATCTGTGAGGAAGGGGAGGATCTATTGCTCCTTTTGCGCTATGATCCGCCATTCCGATCACATCCACTACTCTGGGATCACTACTCCAGGATCTTGGGGGGATGTTAGTCGTAAAACAACCGAAAAACGGTTCGCATGTCACTTTGGCTTGCTACAGGCCATATAGGCGTGTGTCAAAAACGATGAGTTACAAAAAATCCTGATTTCTTTCTTTTATTGATCTTGTTCGAGTGGAGTCCGCC